>OY970272.1:0-1427500 GCA_963715725.1 uncultured Pseudomonadota bacterium
GGGAAGCCACGCGATCTTTCTCTCGCATCCCAAGGAAGTCGCATCCCTGATCGAGAAAGCGGCCAAAGCGGCTGGTTAGGCCCACTCTCGCCGTCTTCAGGACGGGGACGCGGAACTACTTACCAGGGGGAATCTCATGAGCACATCAACGGTCACCGTGCCTCCTTCCGGCAACGTCGCGACCACACCTCAATTCTGGGAACGGTTATGGCGTACGGCTGGCGTGCAGTCTGTTGGTTTGTTCGTCGTCGCCTACTTCGTATACGGAGATCAACCCCATGTCGGTGCATCGGTAGAAATGCTCGTCAGGTTCTACCACGGTGATCGCACGCGCATTCTGATCGCTGCGATTCTTGGTGGGTTTGGGGTGCTCAACCTTATGTGGTTCGCTGCCGCGCTCAGAACCACCCTCGCGGAGGCTGGACAGGACGGTTGGGGTGCGGCGGCGACCGCCTCGAGCGCAGCACTCGGTGGGCTACTCCTGTTGCTCATCACGGTAAGCGCAGGTCTTGCGTACTCGATTGCGGGTTCGGGAAATACCGCGCTCCTCACGGGACTCAATGACTTCGCATGGGCCGGCGTCGTCCTGAGCTCCTTCCCGCGCGCGATGCTGATCATGTCCGCGGCATTTGGGCTATGGCGGGCCCAACTAATCTCCAACCGGCTGTTCGCGGTCGGCGTTGCGGCCGTCGTGCTTGTTCTACTGGGTGCGACCACGTGGACAAGTGGGGGATTCTGGGCCCCCGATGGAGTGTTTTCCCGCTTCGTCTCGCCGCTTATGGGTCTTGTCTGGATCGTGGTAGTAAGCCGCGTCCTGTTGACCCGCAGTCCTCCTACGCGCGCCGCATGGTGATCGTTTCTGGCGGCGTCATCGCTTCGTCGGGATGGCCTCGTTCGTCGCCGCATGCAGCTGAGGAAGTCGCAATGAGCCAATCTATTCGACCTCGAACCCGGAGTATTGACGGCCTGTCGATACGCTATGCCGAGAGTGAGCCGCGTGATGAGCATGCGCTACTTTTTAGCCCGTGGCCGGAGAGCCTCTACGCCTACGAACCCACCTGGAATCGACTGGCGGAGCACACTCATCTGGTGGCCATTGATTTACCGGGATTCGGCCAGTCTGAGCGCCGCGATTCGCTGATGTCGCCTAGGGCGATGGGCCCATTCATTGTTGCGCTCGCTGATGCTTTCGGGCTCACGCGACCGCACGTCGTTGGGCCTGACGTTGGAACCGCAGCGTCGCTCTTCGCTGCCGCCCTGAAGCCGGAAAGGTTTCGCAGTCTCACCATCGGGACCGGCGGCACGGCGTTCCCGCTTCAACTCGGCGGCGTGCTCAAGGAGTGGGTGGAGGCGCCAAGTCTTGAGCCCTATCGCAAGATCGGCGGAGATAAAATTGTGGAAGCCGCACTCGGGACCCTTGAACAGTACCGACCCACCGATACTGCCCGCCAGGACTATCTCAACTCCTTTGCTGGCGATCGGTTCGCCGAGTCCATGCGCTACGTGCGCGCCTATCCGCAGGACTTACCGATTCTGCGTGACCTGCTGACCACGATCGAGACACCTGTCCTCATCATCAATGGAGCGCGCGACGCGGTAGTTCCGCCAGTCAACGCCGAGTATCTGCACGAGCGCCTCCCCAGGAGCAAACTCAACATCATCGATGCAGCACACTTTATTTGGGAGGACGCGGCGGATACCTACGCGGACCTGGTCACGAGTTGGTGGGCCGGCGGCTACGCCAAAACCGGCTCAGGACTGTCGCATCCGCGTTGAAAGTCAATACCATCGTGCCATCGAAAAACCGACTTACACTTGGTGCGATCCGGTGGAGGGGGCATAACACATGCCAGCTACAGCAGCGCCGAGCAATGTGAGTGCTCCCACCCGCTTCCTCGAGGCGGGCGGGCAGCGATACGCTTACCGCCGTTTTGGGCACGGATCGGGACCACCGCTGCTTCTGCTGCAGCACTTTACTGGAACACTCGACAACTGGGACCCAGCGGTGACCGACCCGCTGGCGACAGGGCGAGAGCTCATCCTGTTCGATAACGCAGGCATCGGGCGCTCCACCGGCGCAGTTCCTGAAACGATCGCGGGCATGGCTCAGCATGTGCTGAAATTTCTAGACGGATTTGGCCTGTCTGCTTGCGACATTCTCGGATTCTCTCTGGGCGGAATGATCGCCCAGCAGATCGCCCGCGATCGCCCTTCCATAATTCACCGCATGATCTTGGTGGGCACCGCTCCTCGCGGTGGCGAGGACATCATGCATCTCGAGAAGCCGAGCCTCGCAAAATACCTTGGTGATCCCAGCCTCAAGGGCTATGCCAGACTACAGAAACTGTTCTTCGCGCCCACCGATTCCAGCCAGGCGGCCGGAGCCGACTTCATCAAGCGACTTGCGCTGCGCACCGAGGACCGCGAACCCGTTGCCGGAGATGAAGTGGCGAAAGCTCAAGTAGCGGCATTTCGAGAGTGGGAGCATGTTGTCGGTGACCGATTTGCCGACCTGAAGGGCATTCGTCATCCCACACTCGTCGTCAACGGAATCCATGACGAGATGATCCCGGTCAGGAACTCCTATTGGCTAAGTGCCAACCTCCCGAACGCCGTCCTGCTGACCTATCCCGACTCCGGACATGGCTCCCTGTTCCAGTTTCATGAATCCTTTACACGACAGGCCACGGCGTTCCTGGCGTCAGTCTCTGCAGCGGCGCCCTACTGAGTTGGCTTGGTTCAGACTTCAGATGGCGCAGTGCAGCACGGCCTCGCGGGGTGCGTGTTGATTGAGTGGAAAGCGCTTCCTGCGCCGGCGGCGTCATTACGCGAAGTGACAAGCAGCTTCTGAGCTAAACTCCTCTCCCGAAGGGAGGGGAGCTATGGGCGCTGCACTCGCATCCGTCACGAACGTCCGCTCGTTCATCGATGATTATTTCAGAGCGTGGGAAGGAACCGATGAAGACCGGATTCTTTCCTATTACTCTGAGACCGTGGTGGTAGCAATCCCGGGCATGGTCCTCGAGGGAAAGGCTGCGTTGCGGGATCAGTTCGTTCGCCCATTTGTCGCTGCCTTTCCTGGTAACCGCCACATCGTCAAGAATATGGTTTTCGGGAAAGATGTTGTTGTCGTGGAATGGAGTTTCGAAGGCTCGCACAGCGGGCCGTTCGCGGGTCGAGCAGCAACGGGTGCGGCGGTGAAAGTTCCGGGCTGCGGAGTGTATGAGTTCGATCCGCTAAACCGAAAAATCACCGCGGCCCGTATCTATCTTGAGCTCACGACGCTGCTCAACCAGATCTCAACACACCAGCCGCAGGTGCTGCGGGATCTGTTGATCGGGTGGTTTGCCTTACGGGTTCAGACTCCCTTGAAGACTGGAAGCAAGAGAGTCTAATCTGAGTTCTGCTCCCGACCGCCAGGTAAAACAAAGGAGAACGTAGCACCCGGCCCTTCATTGGGCTCCGCCCAGAGCCGACCGTGGTGTCGTTCGATGATCGAACGGCTGACCGAGAGACCGATTCCCATTCCATCGCTCTTAGTCGTGTAGAGCGGTTCAAAGAGTCTGGTTTGAGTCTCTACACTAAAACCCACTCCGACATCCTTTACATCCAGGCGCACGCTCCCCTGGTGGTCTCGTTCCGTTCTGATGAGCAAGTCGCGCGGGCGATTTTCCACACCACTCATCGAATCCGAAGCATTCCGTAGCAGATTGAGGATGACCTGCTGCATCTGCACCCGATCGCCAACGATGGGTGGCAGATCCTCAGCGAGCTCCGACCGCAGGATCACCAGATTCCGTTGCAGATAGCTCAACGACAGCGCGATGACCTCGCGCGCGGCGTCGTTCAGATCGAGCGGCTCCAAAGCGGATTCTTTCTTTGTGAACAATCCCCGCAACCGCGTGATCACATCGGAAGCACGATTGCCGTCGCGAATGGTCCGACGCGCAGTTTCTCGCGCGCCCTCAACGTTCGGAGGGCTACGCTCCAGCATCCGAAGACACGTGCTGGCGTTAGTGATGATGCCCAACAGTGGCTGGTTCAACTCATGAGCAATGGAGGCCGTAAACGTGTTGAGCATCGTCACCCGCGCCACATGAGCAAGCTGGGAACGCGCGCGGTCGAGCGCTGCCTCAGCAAGCTTGCTCTCCGTCACGTCCTGCAGGGCACCGATGAAAAGAGGATGGTCGCCTTCCGGCACCAGGCGCGCTATGCCGTGGAGGTGCTTCACGGTACCCGGAGGGGTCACAATCCGGAACAGAAAGTCGACGTCGGTGAGTGTCATCGCGCGTGCGAGCACTGCATCGAATGACGGGAGATCATCCGGATGAACCATGTCGCGAATCATGTGCCCGGTAAGCCTGGTCGCCGGATCGAAATCGAAGATGCGGAACGCTTCTTCCGACCAACTGTGCTCGTCCGCTAGCAAATCCATGATGAAGCTGCCGGTCTTGCTCAGGCGTTGGGCTTCCGCCAGCCGCAGATAGGCTTGCGCGACCTCCGCCTCCGCGCGTTTACGATCATCAATATCTGTCAGGAGCAGATACCAATTAGCTATGGAGCCTTCGGCATCGCGCGCCGGCAGGCCGCGCACCTGGAACCATCGATAGATGCCGTCAGCCCGCCGACAGCGGTGCTCGACCTCATACAACTGTTCGGTTTCAATAGAGTTCTTGCGCGCCTCGATGACCCGGGGCAGGTCCTCTGGATGCACGGCACCGATGAGTGACCAGTGCTTCAGTTCCTCGGCCGTCTTGCCGAAATACTCGAGCGTCTGGCGGTTCAGGAACTCCACCTCGCCCATCGCGCCCATCGTGGCGACGAATCCAGGAATATTGTCGACAACCTGCCGCCAGGACAGCTCGCTCGCACGCAGCCCCTCCTCCACCCGCCGACGGTCCTCGATATCCAGATTGGTGCCACACCACCGGAAGACCCTCCCAGCGGGATCGCGCAGCGGATTGGCCCTGAACAGGAACCATCGATACGCACCGTCGTAGCGACGCATGCGCCCTTCCACGTCAACTGCAGTGCTCGACGCCAAGCAGGATTGCCAATGCTCGAGCAAGCGCTGGCGATCCTCTGGATGGATCGCCTCCACCCAGCCCGAGCCCGCCGCGAGCTCGGCTGTCATGCCCGTGTACTCGAGCCAGCATCGATTCAGGAACTCCGCACGACCATCGGGAAGTGCGATCCACCCCAAGCCGGGAAGTGCCTCGATAAGATCGGTGAGTTCGACTTGCATCTGCTGGTTTGCGCGGTTAGCGGCGTTTCTTCGGCAGTCGGTCTGCGTCGCTGCGAGCAACGAAACCTTTCGAAAGCATTAATCTGCGTCAATACTAGACCCGATTACTCCTGCGTTCTAACAAACAGGCTTTCGACCCTCATCGCCGAGCGGCGCCGCAACATCTTCGATGACTTTACCGAGCTCAAGCTTGGGCATAGGCCACTGATGCGGGCATCACTCGCAGCGCGCGGTTTCGCGGCGGCGCTCGAGTGCCCTGGCACCGATGCGTTCGTAAAAAGGGATACGTCGATCTGACATTCGCACGCATCCGCGCGCAATTGCCGATACCAAAGTAGCTGCACAGCATCTCTCGAACTGGCGCATCCTACTGACGGTCTGTGGCGCAAAGTGAGCCTCGTGGAGAGCCCATGCGTTGGTTCTGGTGCACCGATTGTGCTGGCTCGAGGAGCGTGTGACGCTTCGACGCCCACTTGTTGCGGTCGTTGACGACGATGAGTCGGCGCGCGAGTCGCTGCCGGATCTGATCCGGGAGCTTGGTTACGCGGCGAGACCCTTCGCATCCGCGCAAGAGTTCCTGGCATTCGGCGGCATCGCCGATACGGAGTGCCTGATCCTCGATGTGGCTATGCCCGGTATGTCCGGGCCCGAGCTACAACAACAATTGACACGTGAAGGACACGCAATTCCAATCATTTTCATTACTGCCCTGACGGACAAGAGCATCGCTGCCACGCTTCTGCAGCGAGGGGCCGTGGCGTGCTTAATCAAGCCGTTCGGCGATCAGGACCTTCGCAGCGCGCTCGCCACGGCACTCCCCGGAACGTGAGACAACAGGGATGCTTGTGCGATCGCTTTGAGGGGGATATAACCGTGCACAAAAATATCGCCTTTCTCCAATCTGAGAGATCGCATGCCATGGCCGCTGTGACACCGATCGTGTTCGTGGTCGACGATGACATTTCGGTGCGGGATTCTCTGGAGCTTCTGATCGCGGATGCCGGTTGGCACCCGGAGCTGTGTGCCTCAGCGCAGGAGTTTTTGGATCGTCCACGACCGTTGTGTCCGAGCTGTCTGATACTCGATGTGACTCTGCCCGACCTCAATGGTCTTGAGCTGCAAAAGCGCATCGCCGACCGTACCGAGATGCCCATCATCTTCATTACAGGTTGCGGCGACATCCCAATGTCGGTTAACGCGATGAAACGAGGGGCGGTCGAGTTCCTGACCAAACCCACTTCACCGGCGATCCTGCTGAGCGCCATCGAAGGGGCGCTGGCGCGTAGTCGGATCGCCCTGGCTGAACGGCTCCGGCTGCACGCTCTTCGCAATCGTTACCAGTCGCTCAGCCCTCGCGAGCGGGAAGTGATGGCACTCGTGGTTTGCGGACAATTGAACAAGCAGGCCGGAGGGCAGCTGGGCATTGCGGAGATCACCGTAAAAGCCCACCGCGGACGGATGATGCGCAAGATGGGCGCCAGGTCCCTGCCCGAACTCGTGACTCTCGCATCGCGACTTGGTCTTGAAACGGCCGGTAACAGCTGAGCACAGCCGATGACCCCTGAGGGCCCGCCGGTCACGATCTACCACAATCCTGGCTGCGGCACTTCAAGAAGCACTTTGGCCCTCATCCGCGATGCCGGCATAGAACCGACTATCATCGAGTACCTGAAGACGCCACCGACTCGAGCCACCCTCATCGATCTGCTCCAACGGATGAAGATGCGTCCCCGCGAGTTGCTACGCGAGAAGGCAGACCCCTATACCGAGCTGGGATTGAATGCGGAGCATTGGAGCGATGAACAACTCATCGAGCTGATGCTTCGGCATCCGATTCTGATCAACCGGCCGATAGTGGTGACACCGTGGGGAGTGAAACTGTGTCGGCCCGCCGAAAGCGTACTCGACATTCTACGTACGCGGCGGTTATAGCTCACCCAAGCGACGGGCCCGACGTACCACGTGAGGGTTACTCGCCTCTGGCTCTACCGCGTTTTGCGCGCGCGCGGCGCGCATTTTTCGTCGCAGCCTCGACTCCTCCGACTGCTGGATCCTGATTCAGTGTGACCGTCCCCGGTATGTGCTGTTTGCCCCAACGCACGAATGCCAGCAGCACATCGCCCAGGGCGCTGCCCTTCGGGGTAAGCGTGTAAGCGTACCGCACCGGACGCTCCTGATAAGGAGTGCTGCTGATGATGCCAGCCCCCTGCAGGCGCCCGAGCCGGTCCGCAAGGATGTTGGTCGGAATGCGCTCAGGCGAATTCGCCAGCTCCCCATAGGTGCGCTTGCCGTGCAGCAGGTCGCGCACGACCAGCAACGACCACTTGTCACCCAGAATATCGAGCGAATTGGCGACCGCACAGGCGGAGCGCGCGAAGGGTCTCGCGGAATGCATATTTGTTTTCACTAACTTTGTTCTCATTACTGGCCTCGCGTCAACCTCGACGGACCTCAGTAACTTGCAGAGTGCAAGTCATTGTGCTACGTTGCCGACTCACTTGCAAAATGCAAGTCATGGAAGGAGGGTAACATGTCGACGACTATTCTTCCCCGGCCAGCTGAGTCTCAGCCCGATGGGCAGCGCGGCATTCGCGCGGCGGTCACCCTTGTCGTGGCTGGCTGGTTCCTGCTCGTGGTGTCACTGGGTGTCGCCGGAGAATTCGTCGGCCCGCCTGGCAAACCACCCCTGGCCATCGCGATGGGAATCGCAGTACCCCTGCTAGTCTTTCTTGCCTGCCTGCGTCTCTCGCAATCATTCCGCGAGCTGGTGCTGTCGGTTGATCTACGTCTGATCGCGGGAATTCAGGCCTGGCGTTGGGCGGGCCTGGGCTTCCTCTTTTTGTATGCGTACAACGTGCTCCCCGCGCCGTTCGCCCTTACTGCCGGTCTGGGAGACATGGCGATTGGTGCTACGGCGCCATGGATCATCCTGGCGCTCTCGCGTCAGCCGGAGTTCGTCGCCAGTGGCGCATTCGTCCGCTGGAATCTGCTCGGGATATTGGATCTCGTCACCGCCGTCAGCATCGCAACCGTGACCGCCATGCTCGCGAGCGGCGCCCCGGGGGAGATCAACACCACTCCGATGGCGACCCTGCCGCTGCTGGTGATTCCGGCATTTCTCGTGCCGTTGTTCCTGATGCTTCACCTAGCGGCACTGATGCAGAGCCGGCAACTCAGCCGCCGGACGGTGTAATTGTATTGATCAGAGACGCGCGCGCTAAGAGAATGCCCGCTCCTTGCTGGTGGTGAGCGCCGCTTCCGGCCTTCAGCAGGCTTGCAATGGCAATGCGGGGGATCAGCCATCGAATCTCGAACTGCGATGCGGCCCAGCGTCGGGTCCACTGCGGTCATCGTCGGATGCCTGCTGGTGGCTTTCTGCGAGGGATTCGACCTGCAGGCTGCAGGTGTCGCGGCCGGTGGGATCGCCAAAGAGTTCAGACCGACACCCGATGAACTGGGCACGTTCTTCAGTGCCAGTACGCTGGGACTTTTTGCCGGCGCGCTGGTGGGAGGCCGACTGTCGGACTCTTTCGGCCGGGTGCGCGTGCTATTGCTGTCCGTGGTGCTGTTCGGCGCGTTTTCGCTGCTCACGGCCACAGCACAGAGCATCACCGCCCTATCCTGGGGACGCCTGCTGACAGGGGCGGGTCTGGGCGGCGCGTTTCCAAACATTCTGGCACTCGTCAACGAGTCCAGCAGCCCCGGCAGGCGCAATGCGAATGTGGCACTGGCCTACGGGGGAATGCCTTTTGGCGGCGCGGTAGCGAGCCTTGTGACCATGCTGATCGCTCAGGAACAGTGGCGACTCATCTTCATTTGCGGCGGCTTCGCGCCCTTGCTCCTGACGCCTGTTCTGGGGTGGGGACTGCGGACGGCACGTCCTATCCGACCCGAAGCTCACCTGCCCGTTTCGCCTGAGCACTCAGGCGCGGGATCGGCACTCGCTCCCGGCAGCTTTCTGCAGATCTTCGCTCAGGGCCGTGCAATACCCACGGCGCTCCTGTGGGTCAGCTCCTTCATCGAGCTGCTGACACTGTACTTGTTGCTGAGCTGGCTGCCGACGCTGCTCATGGGCAGCGGCTTCAGCAACCGCCAGGCGGCGGGTGTGCAGATCATGCTCAATCTGGGAGGGGCTGGCGCGACGTGGCTGCTGGGTCAATCGCTCGAAGGCAAGGCGCGCAACGCAGGCGTCACGGCTGCCCTCGTGTGCGGTCCGGTGTTCGTGTTGCTACTGAGCATGCCGCACGTCGGGCTCTCGCTCGTGGTATTTGCAGTGTTAGGACTCGGTGCATCCGTAGTGTCAGCCCAGGGATTTATCTACGCCACCGCACCGCGCTGTTATCCCCGCATGATTCGCGGGATGGGGGTAGGGGCGGTAATCGCGATGGGTCGTCTTGGCTCGATCGTCGGTCCAA
Source organism: uncultured Pseudomonadota bacterium (assembly GCA_963715725.1). GTDB lineage: Bacteria > Pseudomonadota > Gammaproteobacteria > Steroidobacterales > Steroidobacteraceae > 13-2-20CM-66-19. The sequence continues at coordinate 9,661 of OY970272.1, forward strand.
AGCTCGGCGGTGCCCTCAAAGCTGCGGGCCATTCTGCGAGTCAACTTCTGCTCGACATCCTGCCGTTGCTGGTCCTGGGCAGTGTGACCGCACTGCTGTTGGCCTGGCGAACGGCTCGCTGGCGCGATGAGTAGCGCGCTTGCGGCTGCAACTTCATCCGTAGCACCTCAGTTGTGTTACGATATCCAGAATCAATTACTCGAATCGTAATCCGGTTGCATGGGCGCACGTAAAACCCGGTCCCAACAAGGTGTGCAATCGATCGAAGTGGGTGCGCGCGTGTTGCGAGCGCTCAGCCAGGCAACACGCCCGATGATGCTGCGCGATCTGGCCGCGGCAGCGCAGATGCCGCCGGCGAAAGCGCACCGTTATCTGGTGAGCCTTGGACGGATGGGACTGGTTGAGCAGCAAAGCGAGACGGGACTTTATGACCTCGGTAGTTTCGCACTCGAGCTGGGCCTGAGTGCAGTAGCACGCCTGGAGCCGGTGACTCTCGCGGCCCCCGCGATGAATGAGCTATGCGCCGAGATCAAACAGACCGTGGCGCTTGCGGTCTGGGGCAATCATGGACCGACGATTGTGAGGTGGATGGGCACGGATACGCCGGTGTCCGCGAGCCTGCGTGTGGGCGCGGTCATGCCCCTGACCAGATCAGCAACAGGCCAGGCCTTTCTCGGCTTCCTGCCGCCTGAGACCACCGCATCGTTGCTCAAAAGGGAGCTCGCGGAAAATATCCGCATGGGTTTGAGCCCCGGCGACCGGGAAGGGGTCGAGCAGCTGGTAAGCCAGGTCCAGCGTCGCGGCCACGCCCGGACGAACGATTTCATTCCGGGAATTGGCGGCATCGCAGCTCCGGTATTCGAGCACTCCGGAGCAATGATTCTGGCCGTCGTGGCCCTTGGCTACAGCAAGCCGTTCGACGCCGCGATGGACACGATCTCGGCTGCCGTCCTGCGTACCGCAAGACAGCTGTCGAAACGTTTCGGTGCGCTGAACATCTGAGCAAGTAAGTCTCAGCTGACCGTGCGCGCCTTGGCGACGGGCTGCTCGTACCCAGGCTCGAGGCTGGCCAGCAGATGATCCAGACTGTCCTGCACGGACCGCATGAAGTCCGCTCCCAGCACTTTTTCCAGTCGGCGATAGGTCGCATCGACCTGCGGCGCCATGGCCGCAGCGAGCTCACGCGCCTGCCCGGTCAGGGAAACCCGCACCCGACGCTGATCGCTCGCCACCCGTCGCCGCGCGACCAATCCTCCCTGCTCCATACGCTCGAGCACGCCAGCCAGACTCGGGCTCGAGATGCCGCACAGCTCGCCGATCTGTCGCGGCTCGAGAGCCGGTGTTTCCAGCAGTACCCGCACGATACGCCATTGCTGCTCGGTGATGCCGTGAGCGTTCAACAGCGGTCGGAAATGCGAGATCACCCGCTCGCGCGCCTGCAACAACAGCAGGGGCAGATTGCGATGCCGCAGCTTGCTGGCACGGGAACTCACGATAATGCTTCCTCCATGATTGACATACTCACATATTAGTGACTAGATTGCTAATCTATTAGCGAATTCCTCTTGTGAACCGCCCTTCGTGAATGACCTGGAGTCCTCTCTGATGGCCGTTGCCGTGCCGATGGATGTCGCCCCCTATCGACTCTCCGGCAGGGTGTACGGCGCGTTGTTGAATCATCGCGCGGCGCTGGCGGCGCTCGGTGACAGTGTCAACCAGCCGCCGTATAAAGCCCCACCACGAGCTCCGGTGCTCTACATCAAGCCGCAAAATACCCTGGCAGGTGACCATGCGCAGGTCACCGTGCCGCCGGATGTATCCGAGCTCGAAGTGGGCGCCTGCCTGGGCGTGGTCATCGGCCGAACCGCATGCCGGTTGTCAGAACACAGTGCCCTCGAGGTGATTGCCGGTTATGTCATCGTCAATGACATCAGCATCCCGCACCCGGCGTACTACCGTCCTTCCGTGCGCTTCAAGGCACGTGATGGCTTCTGCCCGGTGGGACCTCGCGTCGTTGGGCGGACCCTCGTGGCGGATCCGGATGCGTTGCGGATTCAGGTCAGTGTCGATGGGACTGTATGTCTGACCACCAGCACCGCCGAGCTCGTACGACCCGTGGCGCGACTGCTCGCCGACGTCTCCGAGTTCATGACTTTGTCACCGGGTGACATCCTGGCGACCGGCGCAGCGGCGCCCGCACCACGTGTGCGCGCGCGCCAGCGGGTGAGCATCACGATCGAACCGATCGGCACGCTCGAGACCTACTTTGCGGGAAACGGGGGAGAGCCGGCATGAAACAGGCTCGCGTCGCTTACGCGGGGGCACTCCACATGGCGCAACCTTATGAATTCCCCGACGGTCAGCAGGGGTTGCAGCTCGCCGACGGTCGCAGACTGCGCGAGGACGAGGTGATCTGGCTGCCGCCGTTCGCGGCAGGCACGATCGTCGCGCTCGGGCTCAATTACGCCGATCATGCCAAGGAGCTCGCTTTCAGCCAGCAGGAAGAGCCGCTGGTGTTTCTCAAGGGTCCCGGCACGCTCCTCGGCCATCGAGGGGTAACGCGCCGGCCCGCGGCTGTGCAGTACATGCACTTTGAGTGTGAGCTGGCCGTGGTGATTGGCCGCACCGCGCACCAGGTCTCGCGTGCGCAGGCCATGCAGCACGTGGCAGGCTATTGCATTGCGAACGACTATGCGGTGCGGGACTATCTGGAGAACTGGTACCGGCCCAACCTGCGGGTCAAGAACCGCGATGGATGCACCGTGCTCGGCCCGTGGCTGGTGGATGCCGACGATGTTGCCGATCCTGGGCAGCTCGAGCTGCGGACGTTCGTCAACGGCAAGCTGATACAGCGAGGCAACACGCGCGATCTCATCACCGATATTCCGGCCTTGATCGAGTATCTGACCTCCTTTATGACACTCAGCTTTGGCGATGTGATCCTGACAGGTACGCCGGAAGGCATCGTCAATGTGGAGGCCGGGGATGAAGTCGTCTGCGAGATCGATGGCTTCGGGCGTCTGCAGAACACTTTGGTAGCCGATGCGGCCTTTGGTCGCTGACCGCGGGATCACGCGCATGAGAATTAACCATCTGATCAATGGCAAGCCGCTGGCAGGCGAGCGCTATTTCGAGACGATCAATCCGGCGACGCAGGAAGTGTTGGCCGAAGTGGCCGCTGGCGGCGCCGCAGAAGTGGATGCGGCCGTAGCTGCGGCCAAGACGGCTTTCCCGGCGTGGGCGTCACGGCCGGCTACCGAGCGGGCCGCGCTGCTGCGCAAGCTGGGCGATCTGATCGCGAAGCATGTTCCGCAGATCGCGCACACGGAGACCCAGGACACCGGCCAACCGATCGCTCAGACGGGTAAACAACTCGTGCCGCGCGCGGCCGACAACTTCTATTACTTCGCCGAGATGTGCGTGCGGGTCGACGGGCACACCTATCCGACCCCGACACACCTGAACTACACCCTGTACCATCCGGTCGGGGTCTGCGGGCTCATATCACCCTGGAACGTGCCGTTCATGACGGCGACCTGGAAGACGGCACCGGCGCTTGCCTTTGGCAACACCGTGGTCCTGAAGATGAGCGAGCTCTCGCCGCTCACCGCCGCGCGCCTCGGCGAGCTGGCGCTGGAGGCTGGCATCCCCCCCGGCGTGCTCAACGTGGTGCATGGCTACGGCCGGGATGCCGGTGAGGCGCTGTGCAGGCATCCTGATGTGCGTGCGATTTCCTTTACCGGCTCGACCGCCACCGGCGAGCGCATCGTACGCACCGCGGGGTTGAAAAAGTTCAGCATGGAACTCGGCGGTAAAAGTCCATGCGTGATTTTTGACGACGCAGACCTGCCGCGTGCGCTGGATGCCGCGCTCTTCATGATTTTCTCGAACAACGGCGAGCGCTGCACCGCCGGCTCGCGCATTCTGATCCAACGCACCATCTACGCAGACTTCGTAGCCCGCTTCGTCGAGCGCGCGCGCCGGCTGCGTGTCGGTGATCCGCTGGAGGAGACAACCCTCATTGGACCGATGGTGAGCAAGACCCACCTGGCCAAGGTTCACGGCTACATCGAGCGCGGTCCAAAGGAAGGGGCGACCCTGCTGTGCGGTGGACTGGACCGGCCGTCCTACGCCGCCGAGCTGCCGTCGGCCCTGCGCGGAGGCAACTTTGTGTGGCCCACCGTGTTTGCAGATGTCAACAACCACATGAGCATTGCCCAGGAGGAGATCTTCGGGCCAGTGGCATGTCTCATTCCCTTCGATGATGAAGCCGATGCCATCGCGCAGGCGAATGACATTGCTTACGGTCTCAGCAGCTACGTCTGGAGCGAGAACCTCGGGCGCGCACATCGCGTCGCCGCTGCGATCGAAGCGGGCATGTGTTTCGTCAACAGTCAGAACGTCCGGGACCTGCGCCAGCCCTTTGGCGGTACCAAGGCCTCGGGTGTCGGTCGGGAAGGCGGCACCTGGAGCTATGAGGTGTTCCTCGAGCCCAAGAACATCTGTGTCAGCCTCGGCTCGCATCACATACCCCACTGGGGACAATGAGCAGGGCAGGAAGATGCTATGAGTCTTTATCAGCTGCAGAAATTCCTGTTCGAGCTCAATCGCGACCCGGGGGTGCAGCGCGACTACCGCAGCGATCGCGACAATCTGCTGAACCGCTACACGCTCGCGGCCGAGGAGCGGAGTGCGATTGCCTCGGGCGACATCGGCCTCATGTACGTGCTGGGCGCCAACGGTCAGCTGTTGATGCACTTTGCCGCTTTTCTCGGCATGGCGTGGCCGGACTACATCGAGGCGATGCGCGATGGTGTGCGCCGGCACGGCCCGGTCCGTGCCGGCATCTACAGCATGACGACCACCCTGGATGAGAAGGTAGCGGGCGTATGAGTCTCGTGTTTGCCGGCATCTGCAGTCATGCGCCGGGGATTACCGGGCGCGCCAACATGGCAACGCCTGCGCTGCGGGAGCCGCTGTATGCCGCATTTGGCCAGCTGCGCGAGCAGCTGCGCGAGTCCCGGCCGGACGCCATCATCGTGGTGGCGGCCGAGCACTTCGCCAACTTCTTCATGAACAACATGCCGAGCTTTGCCATCGGCATGGCGGATCAATACCACGGACCCATCGAGGATCCCGCGTGGCTGCGCATTGCGCGCGTCGTGATACCAGGCAATGCGGCGCTCTCGCAACGCCTCATCCAGAGCATCATGCAGAGCGTAGATGTCGCCTTCGCGGAAGAGTGGAAATTTGATCACGGCATCATGGTGCCGCTGAGCTTCGTGACGCCAGACTTTGATCTGCCGGTGATCCCGGTCAATATCAACTGCCAGGGGCCGCCGCTTGCGCCGTTACACCGCGTATGGGCATTCGGGGAGGCGGTGCGCCGCGCCGCCGACGCCGTTCCAGAACGGATCGCGCTGCTTGGCACCGGTGGCATCTCGCACTGGCCAGCCACGCCGGATTCCGGTCGCATCAACGAGCCCTGGGATCGGGAGCTGCTCGATCGCTGGGTGCGCAACGACAAAGCAGCCTTGCTGGCCTACAAGGACGCCGAGACATATCGGGAGGCGGGACAAGGCGGGTTCGAGATCCGCACTTTTATCAGCGTGGCCGCCGCGGCACGTGGGCGGGGACACCTGGCGCACTACGCTCCGGTTCCGATCTTCGCAGTGGGCTGCACGGTAGCGACCATGGAGATCGCCGCGTAGCCGTCCGGGAGTTACATATGCCGCATCTGGTCATCCTCTACACCGGCAACCTCGAGTCACAGAGCGACATGAGCGGCCTGTGCCGCAAGCTCGCTGATGCCCTCCTCCTGGTGCGTGATGAGAACGGCAAGGCGGTATGTCCACCGGGCGGGGTGCGTGTGTTCGCCTACCCGGCAACTCATTTTGCCGTGGCGGATGGCAAACGCGATTACGGTTTCATCTACCTGAATCTGCGCATCGCTCGCGGCCGTTCCACTGCAGCGAAACAGAGCTTGGGTGAGGCTCTGCTCAGCACAGCCAAAGCCCATCTCGGATCGCTGTTCGAGGCGCGCCATGTGGGGTTGACCCTGCAGATCGATGAGGGGCAGCCGGTGTTCGATGCGAAGCACGGCACAATCCATCCGCTGTTCGCCGGAGGCTGAGCCATGCTGCCACAGCCCCTCATCGCCCAGCTCGCGCAGCGTCTTTACGAGGCGCGCAAGAGTCGCACGCAGCTGCGGCATTTTTCGCGCGAGCATCCGCAGATGACCATCGAGGATGGCTACAGCATCCAGCGCGAATGGGTGCGACTCGAGCTAGCGGACGGACACCGCATCCGCGGTCGCAAGATCGGGCTCACTTCGCGAGCGATGCAGCAGTCCTCGCAGATCAACGAGCCGGACTACGCGCCCCTCATGGACGACATGTTTTTCGAAAGCGGCGCGGACATCGCGGCGCAGACCTTTATCGCACCCCGCGTCGAAGTCGAGTTGGCATTCGTTCTGGAGAAGCCGCTGCGGGGTCCCGGGGTAACGGTGACCGATGTCCTGCAAGCCACCGCCTACGTCGTGCCAGCGCTCGAGATCATCGATGCGCGCATCGAGCAGTTCGACCGTGACAACCGCGCGCCGCGCAAGGTGTTCGACACGATTGCCGATTTCGCCGCCAATGCCGGTGTGGTCACCGGCGGCCGGCCCGTGCGCCCGGACACACTGGACCTGCGTTGGGTCGGTGCGCTTTTGTACAAAAACGCCGTGATCGAGGAGACCGGTCTTGCGGCAGCGGTGCTCAACCATCCCGCGACCGGCGTTGCCTGGCTTGCCAACAAGATCGCACCCTACGACGAGCAGCTGAATCCCGGAGATTTTGTACTCGCCGGCTCGTTCACTCGCCCGACTACGGCTACGCGTGGCGATGTGCTGCACGCCGACTACGGCCCGCTGGGCGGGGTTTCCTTCCGTCTGACCTGAGCATCGATGTCATGCAACTTCCCGTGAATACCTTCAAGCAGGCTCTCAAGGACGGCCGTTCTCAGATCGGGCTCTGGCATGGTGTGTTCGCCCCGTACGTCAGTGAGTTGCTTGCCGCCACCGGCTTCGACTGGCTCTGCATCGATGCGGAGCATTCGCCCAACGACCCGCGCAATGTGCTGGCGCAACTGCAGGCGATCAGTCCTTATCCGGTGGAGGCGGTCGTACGAACCGTGTCCGACGACACAGCACTGCTGAAGCAATATCTGGACATCGGCGCACAGACGCTGTTGGTGCCGATGATCGAAAGCGCCCAACAGGCCGCGCGTGTCGTTGCCAGCACGCGTTATCCGCCGCGTGGCATTCGCGGCGTCGGCAGTGCCTTGGCGCGCGCCTCGCGCTGGAATCAGGTAAGTGATTATCTGCAGCACTGTGAGCGGCAGATCTGCGTGCTGGTTCAGGTGGAGTCCGTCGTCGGACTCAACAATCTCGACGCCATCGCACGGACCGAGGGCATAGACGGGGTGTTCTTTGGTCCGGCCGATCTGGCAGGATCGATGGGGCTGCTGGGCCGCTCTGCTGATGCGCAGGTTCAGCAGGCGATCGTTAATGGAATTGCAACCGTGCGCAGTGCGGGCAAGGCCGCTGGGGTACTTACTGCCGACGTCGCCCTCGCACACCGCTACCTGGCAGCGGGGGCGCAGTTCGTGGCAGTCGGGGTGGACACCACACTGTTGGTACGCGCCGCTACCGAGCTTGCGAGCGCGTTCAAGTCGCAGGGCGCCCCGTCGTCTAAGTGATCTCCAGCGCCTGTTGACCGGCGCGTTCCCCCTCCTCCGCCGCCGTTTCCCACATCTGCGCGCCCGAGAGCTCGGAATGTCCGAAAGAGATCCGGTTGAAACGCTTGCGCAGGATGTCCTTGGCCGCTGGCTGACCGTCCTTGCCAAAGAAGAATCCCGGCGGATCCACCACATAGGCATGGCCCCAACGGTTGCTGATGATGCCGGCGATATCGCGGTTGGCAACGAAGCCGTGGTCGCCAAACAGTTTCGTGAACTGTGCGCGGACGGCTGCTTCGATCTGCGCATAGCTCATGTTGAACAGCTGCATGCGCGCCGCCGTACACTGCTGCGGGAAAGGCACGCCTGGCAGTGGGAACGGGTTGTACAGAGTCAACACGGTTGGCTTGGCGGGATCCAGAGGTTGGGTGACCTGGCCCGGGATCTCGAGATTGCGGCGCAGGCTGAGCCACCAGCCGAAGCCGTCGAACCAGCGCGCCGAGGCAATGCCGAGCTTCTCCAGGAACTTCCAGTTTCGCACCGCGACATTCACCGTCAGCATGGGCGCATGGTGAAAGCCGTTCATCGCGCCACGATACTCGGCTGAGATGTCGTGGCAGATGTGGCGATTGGCATGCTGTTGCCCGCAGAGGATCGCCGCCTTGGCGTGCACGCGATACAGCTTCCCCGCCTTGGAATAGGTGACCACGACACCTTTGGCAGAACTCGGCTCACCCTCGTGCACCACTGACACGACGGTCGCGGCGAGCCGCATGCGTACCGGCTCATGGGGCTTGTCGAGCTGATCCCACTGCACCGGACTGTTGAGGATGTCGGCCATGCGATATTCGCCGCGCAGCGCTGCGGGCAGGATCTTCTTCAGGAAGTGCCGTGCGGTGCCAGCGTGTCCGCCCGGAAAACTCGCAAGATAAACCTCATCGGACGGGTCCACCCCGCCGCTCTGGTAGCGGTAATAACCGATTACGCCTGGCTGGATGAAGTTATAGGCCGAGTACGCCGATATGACATCGGCGCCGAGTCCGCATCCCATCGCGGCGGTCACGGGATTGAGATACCGGGTGACCTCCGGCAGGTCCTGGTCGCTGATGCCCACGACGTTGCGGAGAAACTCCAGGTACGTCATGCCGTCGAGCCATCGCTCCCAGTCCGCACGGCGCGGCGGGGTGCGATACAGGTCCATCTCCACCAGCGCCTTTTTCACCGACTCGGCAAGCGGCGCATGTTTGAAGCCATCACGCCAGGGATTGACCACCCAGCCCTTGCCTTCGTAATAGAATCCCGTATCGGAGCGCTCCCAGGCGATGTGCATGGGCGACCAACAATCCTCCGGCACGAGGATGTCCTTCGTAAGTCCGGTAGGCTTCTGATAGACGAACTCGTCGGGGAATCCCAGATCGGTGGCGAAGTGCGTCCACATGCCCGCATCCTTGGCCTTGTTGAAGGGCACCACGATGCCGGTAGCGCCCTGCGGCGCCGTCAGATGATAGCCATCGACCTCGAACTCATTCTGTTTGGCCTCACCCCCGAAGATCGGATGCTGATCGAGCATCAGCACTTCTGCCTGCGGACGTCCCTTGCGGTAGGCCCAACAGGCGGACAGGCCGGCCATGCCGCAACCCACGATCACGACGTCCGGGCGTTCGCCGGTGTCCGCAGCTGCGCGTAACATCCGGTCCCACTGCTGATTGCGGATACCGCCGTGGGCTGCATTTACTACTTCATGTGTGTTGCCGTTGGAGTGCGCGTAGTCACCGATGCCGCCCGGACCGGTCCAGTCGGGGCCCAGCCCGGTCATTGGAGAACTGACGGTTTGCGCACGTGCCTCGCGTAGGGCCGCCGGCGCAGCCATCCCCAGGAGAGCCGCACCTGCGCCCACCAGCGTGCCACCGACGAAGTCGCGGCGGGTGACCCCAGCGATGTGCTCGGCCTGACCGATCGCCGCTTCGCTCATCGGCTTTGCCCCTCCGTGCCGGCCGGCGCCGGGGCCGGTGTCAGCTTGCCGCTGCGTAAACTTCCATTCACAAAGAAATCACCCTTGCACATCCATACCCCGTCGATTTTCGTCCACAGGAACAGGATGACAAAAGTAAACGGCGCTGTCTTGCCGTCGGTGGGTTGCACGTGGAAGTCCGTCCAATCCCAGCCGGCATCGCCCTTGACGAAGGAATACACGGAATCGATCTTGACACGATTGTTCTTGACGACATCCTGATACAAGGGCCGGATGGCATCGCGGCCCATATAGATGCCCTCACCCTCCCCGACCGAGATGACATCGGGGGAGTAAAACTGCGTCACAATCGTTTCCGCGTCGTGATCGGCGAATGCCCGTTCCTTGATGGCGTATCGGGCACGGATGGCCCGCCGGAAGGCGGTCAGTTCCGGAGTCTCGGGAGAGGCTGCTGCCCTGGCGGCCGCCGCTGAGCCGGGCGTCCCCGCCTCAGCCGTACTCAACGTAAGAGTCATTAACAGTGCCAGCACCACCAGGCAGCGCATCAGTCATCTCCTTTGGAATCCAACTACGACACCACGGGGTCGTATTGGTCAGGTGACCAATACGCTACAATCTCCTCTGGAACACGTCAACTGTCGCAGCGCTCGACGGAGTATCCGGGTATGCCACCCAAGGTGACGACAAAGACTGCTGGCCCTCGCAGGGGCACTGCAACAACCGCGGAGGGTCGAGCCACCGTCGCGCGGATCCTCGACATGACACGTGACATTCTGACCCATGCAGATGCCGGCGAATTGTCGATGCGCAACGTCGCCAGTCGTGCAGGCCTGCATCTGGCCAACGTGCAGTACTACTTCCCTACCCGCGAAGATCTGGTGCACGCGTTCATCGCGGATACCGGGGAACGCTACCAGCGAGCCTACGATGCGCTGATGGCCGAGGCAGGCGATGATGCGCTGCAGCGCTTCCTGGCCATCGTCCGCTTCAATCTCGAGGATGTCTACAAACCCGAGACTCGCGCGCTATTCGTGCAACTGTGGGCACTGCTCAATGAGCTCGATGCGCATTCGGGGCGACTGCTGGGCGAGTTGTATGCGATCAACATCGCACAATTGGGACGAGCTCTGGCTGCCGTCGATCCGTCTCTGCATCCCGATGAGATTGCCCGCCGCACCACGCTCATCGCCGCGCTCACTGAGGGACTGATGGTTGTGCGCGGCCCGCAGCCCTCAGGCACGCCAGAAGCGGATCGGCTCATCGAGCGTGCCTTCGCTCAGGCCATGCGCATTGCGGGAGTGGATGTCGCAGAGAGCAGCGCGACAGTGCCGCACTCCGCCCGCCGCAAGGTGCGGCGCAGCCGATGAGCGCTTTTTAACTGCGCACCAGCGCCAGCACGCGCAACGGGCTGCCGGAGCCCTTGCGAATTTTGAGCGGCGGACACAACAGTACTGCACCGGTCGGTGGCAGCTGATCCAGATTGGCGAGACATTGCAGGCCGTAGCGCCCGCTCCCATGCATGTACGAATGACAGGGATAGGGTGGCTTCAGATGGGCAGCCTGCCCTGCATCCGTGCCGATACATTCGGTGCCAAAGCCAACGATGTCCCGCTCGTCGATCAGGAAGCGCACCACCGCAGCGTCGGGTCCCGGCGTATGCTGTCCTTCTTCATCGAAATTCTGGTAGGCGATCGCATCGTTGCGCTTCGACCAGTCCGTGCGCATCAGAAGCCAGCAGCGCGGGGCTATGCGCCCATGGATCTTCTCCCAGGCCTGCACGAAATCGACGGTAAGCAGGAAGTCTGCATCGGCGGCGGCTTCGCGCGAACAGTCAATGACACAGGCCGGCGCCACGAGCCGATCGAGCGGCACGGTATCCGTGGCGTTGTACGGCAAGTCGCGACCCGACACCCAATGGATTGGAGCGTCGAAATGGGTCCCGGTGTGCTCGCCGCAGGAGAAGTTGTTCCAATACCAGGCGGGACCGCGCTCGTCGTAGCGTGAGATCTGTTCCAGGCGGAAGGGCCACGCCTGCCCCATCTCGGGTGGCAGGACGATGGCTGGAACGTCCGGCGAAAGCGTTTGCGTGAGATCGACGATGCGGATGCGGCCCGAGGCGAGCTCGCCGACGAGGCTTTCAAGAGGGTTGGACATCATGAGCTCACCCCGCTGCCGCCAGCTCACGCTCGAGCACTTTCGGGTTATCCCGCCAGCGCACGAGCCATTCCTGGGCCAGATCGCCGGGGTACAGGTCCTCGATGCCATCCTGAAGTCCCTTCACGATGGCGAGCGCGAGAGCTGCGGGTGCCAACTTTGGCGGCGGTAGTTCCTGATTCCATTCATCGTCGATGGGACCGGGAAAGACGTTGAGGACGCGCACGCCGGCTCGCTGCATCTCCGCGCGCAGACATTGCGACAGCGAGAGTGCCGCGGCCTTTGAGGCTGAGAAGGTGCCGTGCGCTGGGAAGTTGGCCAGTGCGTAGATCGAGAGCACGTTTACCCATGCGGTTGCGCTGGCTAATCCATCTGCGGCGCGGGAGCGCATGACGGGGCCGAACTCCTGCGCAAGCCGCAGCAGACCGAAGTAGTTGATATCCATCTCGGCGCGCGCACTCTCGATACCCTGTCGCGAGCTGATCCCATAGGTCCGGTGCAGCTCCGCGGTGTTGATGAGAATGTCGATCTTCGCTCCGAGCTCTGCCGCGCGCTCGCGCACCGACTCGGAGTTACTGAGGTCAAGGGGAACCAGCGTAACGCCCGCCAGGCCTTGCAGCTCATTCACACCGGGTGTCTTCTTCCAGGGCTCGGCATAACCGCCCCAGACCGCAGCCGCGCCGGCGGCGAGCAGCGCGCGCGTCAATGCCTGACCGGTGGCCGTTTTGACGTCCGTGATGAGAATCTTGCGTGAGCGCGGATCACACGTCATCTCGCGCAGTTGCTTGTCATCGGTCATCTCTGTCAACTCCTCCACTGGCAGCGCGATCAGGACTGCCTGGCCGCTGCGGTCAAGGCGCGCACTGACACGCACGCGCGCCGGCGCCGCTGCAACTTTCCCATGCAGGTGCACCACCAGAATGGGTCCGGCGTCGAGCCGGACCATGCCGAGGCGCCACGGCAGACGTTGGCGAAAGAACTCATCGTGGCTGTGCGTCAGGGTCGTTTCGGAGATGAGCTCACCGTCGCCTGATTGCCGCTCCCACTCCAGCCGCAACCCCAGGCAGCGATGACACGCTTCGCGCGGCGGATATTGCACAGCCTTGCAGTCACGGCAAACCTGCAGGGCAAACCGACCTTCAGCCGCGGCGGCCGTCAGTCCGAGCGCCACCCTACTTCTGCCAGCCGCCGGCAGCAGCGGCACGCGAGTACGCAGAATGGGATTCTTGCGCTTGGGGCGGCCGGCTGTGCTGCTCATACTCCGTCCCCTGCAAGTATGGCCGCGCCGCAGCACAGGCCCCGGTCATAGTTGATCATGCCAAAGCCACTGACCAACGCGATGTTCGCATCGGGCACGACACCGCCAAGCGGCGCCTGCGTCACCTGCCGCAAGGCCTCGCTCAAACCGAGAAAGCCGCCCGCGGCGCCCGCCTGTCCAGCCGACAGCTGTCCTCCCGAAGAGTTGAGCGGGAAGCTGCCTTCAAGGGTGAAACTGTGACTGCGCACGAACTGCGGACCCTCACCCTTGGCGCAGAAGCCAAGATCCTCGAGCTGCATGAGCGTCATAACGGGATAGTCGTCGTAGGTCTGCAGCAGATCGATGTCGGAGTGCGACACTCCCGCTTCGGCAAACAGCTCGTCGCGACCTAGCGCCCAGCCGCCACGCATCTGGATGGGGTCATCGGGAAATGAGTTGTGACGCTCGAGACTTGACAGCACTGTTGCGGTCCGCAGGCCCAGCTCCTGCGCACGCTCACGGCGCATGACCAGCAAGGCTTCGGCGCCAGCGCAGGGCATGACGCAATCGAACAGGTGCAGCGGCTCAGCAATGGGGCGGGCCTTCAGGTACTCATCCAGGGTGAGAGGCTTCCTGAACAGCGCATGCGGAAACTGTCGGGCATTTTCCCGTTGCGCGACACACAGCTTGCCGAAATCCTCGCGTCGGGCACCATAGGTGCGCATGTAATAGGCGGTCAGGAACGCGAAGCTCGCGTTCGGTCCGCCTGAGCCATAGGGATAGACCGCATCGCGCGCGAACTGGCTGAAACTGCCGAGTGTGGCGCGAAAGGAATCAACATGGTTGGTATCGGCGCCCACGCAGGCCACGATGTTGGCATCGCCAGACTGCACCGCGCGCAATGCGCGCCGCAAAGCTACGATTCCGGCCGCACCACCCATGGGAATGTGATCGAGCCAACGCAGGGACAAACCCAGGTGCTGTGTCAGTCCGACCGCCGAGTCGGGCACCAGTGTGAAACTGGAGACGCAGAGCCCATCGATATCGGTCTTGACGAGGCCGCTGTCCTTGAGCAGCGCATGTAGTGCGCGGGCGATAAACCAGTGCGCGCCTCGCACCGAGTAGCGGACGTACGGTATGGTCACCGGTACACAAACGACTGCCTCATGGTAGGTACGGTGCGCCGCCATGATCAGGGTCCGGGTCGTTTCTTCTGTGACCGCAGATCGATGCTGGATGCGGTACCGAGCAGGCTGCAGGCCAGCTCCTGCAGGCGCGCGCGCTGGATCTTTTCCGTGGCTGTCAGAGGCAATGCGTCGCAGAAGCCTACGTAACCCGGAGCCTTGAAATACGCGAGCCGCGCCAGACAGAAGGCCTGTATCTCCTGCGCCAAGGCAGCCGTCCCGAGGTGCCGTCCACCCCGTGGCACGACGCACGCCATGACTTCATCGCCCCGCACCTCATCGGGCACGGCGCTCACACCGACGCTCGCCACGGCTGGATGTTGCAGCAGGACGCCCTCAACCTCCACCGCCGAGATGTTCTCACCGCTGCGGCGGATGACATTCTTCCTGCGATCGACGAAGTGCAGGTCGCCGTCCACATCGGCATACACCACATCTCCGGTGTGAAACCAGCCTCCATCCCACGCGGCCGCCGTCGCTTCGGGATCCTTCAGATATGCGGTGAAGAACCCTTTAGCCGGCAACGCCCCTTGAGCGCGCACCAGCAACTCACCGTGTGTCCCGACCTCAACATCGCCGCCCGACGCGTCGACAATGCGGTAGTCCATGTGTGGCGCGGGCCTGCCAAAGCAGGCCGTGCCCACCTTGCGCGGCTCGCGGTTGGCAATGATGGCGGCAGCGCACCCAGTCTCCGTCATGGCCCAGGCCTCGAGCAGCGGAAAGCCGAATCGCTCCTCGAAGGCTGCGTGCAGTCGAGCGCTGACGCCTGCACCGAATCCAAACCTCACGGCATGTTGGCGATCTTGAGCGCCGGGCGGCGCTCCCAGCAGCATGGCCGGCATCACCCCCAGATAATGGATGATGGTGGCACGTGCAGCGCGTACGCTATCCCACCAGCTGCGCGGATGAAAGCGGTCGACAGGGATCACGCAACCGCCACTGAGTACCATCGCCAACGTGGAGCAGGCCATGGCATTCATGTGACTCATCGGCAGCGGTGTGAGCAGCCTTTCCTCTCCGGCGCGCACCTCGCACAGCCCTCCGCTCTCGAGGTACCAGCGACCGGAAGTCAGGAAATAATCATTGCTCAGCACGCAGCCCTTGGGTTTTCCGGTCGTGCCGGAGGTATACAACAGGGCGCATTCACGCTGTAGCGCATGCGGGGCATTCAGTTCAGGCCACTGCGCCCGCAGCGAGCCCGCAGGTAGCCCCTCCAGGCCCACTGTCGCGAGTGGCAGAGCACGTCCAGCCGCCCTCGCAGCCTGCCGAAAGTCCTCGAACCGCTCCTCGGCCGCCACCGCCAACACGATCTCCGAGTGCCCAAGCAGATATTCGAGCTCGGCACGCCGCCACTCGGCATTGATCGGCACCACCGACACATCGAGCGCGTTGAGCGCAAACCAATGTAAAAACATGGCGGGACGGTTTTCGAGCAGCAGACCGACGCGCTGCCCCGCTGTCACTCCGCATTCACGATAGCGCTGCTGCAAGTGGTCGACCTGCTGCAGGGCTTGCTGATACGTAATGGTGACTGGCGCAATACCGTATTGCTGTGCCGTCTCGGGCAGGGTGCACAGAAAGTCGTGCCTCGGGTAGCGCTGGGCGGCGCGCACGAAAACGTCATACACCCGTGCCGGCTCGTGTCTGCTTGCCGTCCCCAACGCTGATGCCGTCGACTCCGCCGTCATCGCCGCTCACAGCAACAGTTGAATGGAAGGCAAGGCCGCATCGCAGTTCAACAACTCGATTTTCTTGTGCCGCAGACGTAATCCGCTCTCGGTCTCGATCAGGCGATGATAAGCCACGACAGCCAGAATCAGCTGCCGATCGAACTGTGCCTCCACATAGAGAAACGGTGTCCGCACCAGCAGCTCGCCGGCGGCGGCGCCGGCCGTCTCGAGCTGCGGCTGCTGCAGGATATGCTGACAGTAACTCGGCTGCTGCTGCGAGAACGCACGCGGGTGGCGCAGGCGCTCGATACGAACCTGCAACAGCAGTCGGTCCTCGTAGAACAGGGAGGTATGCAGCTCCCCTTCCGGTTGGTTCCGGCTCAGGGGCATCCAGTAACGGACATCATCGGTCAACAGCGCGAACCACTCATCGAAGCGCTTCTCATCGAGGAGCCGCGCCTCGCGGTAGACGAACTCGATAGCTGCGGCCTCACTCATGAGCGGCCTCACTGTCACGCGTCATGAAATCCAGCCAGGCACGGTACTGGCTGCGCATGGGTATTTCGTTGGTTGCGCCATACGTCCCCGCGATGCCTGCCGACTCTGCCTCGCGATAGTTACGCTGCAGATTCACCCAAGGCGTCGCCAGCGAGCTCAAACCTTCCTGGATCGAGCGATAGCAATGCAGATCATCGTGACCCACCATGGAGGTAGGCGCATTGATGAGGCGCGTGTAAGTGGTGGTCCGCTTCAGCAGCTCATCGGGAGCACCGAGCAGGCGAAACGTCCAGCTCTCGATCAGCGTCTGATTAACTGCGATCGGCCGTGCAACCCGGATCGCCTGGATGGCGCCCTTGATTGTGAGGTTGGGATAGTAGACGGTGTTGTGTCGGGCCTCACCCAGAATCCGCTGTGCGCGCTCCTCTCCATACGCCGCCGCCATGCGCTGCTCGTACTCTCCAACGTGTGAATACTGCGAGTGAATCGAGAAATTCACGCCGGTATAGCTGTGACCATTGTCGTAGACGCGCACTCCCATCTTCTCGAAAAACTCGTAGTCGTTGACGAAGGGCACGAACTGCTCGATGACCATCGGCGCGCTGCCGCCCTGCTCTGCGGGCTGCCAGAGTCTCTTGGCGGTTCCCGCCGAGGACTCGTGCGCGACCATCGGGTGCATGGCATCGTTCAGATTCTCGACATACATCTTCCAGTTGCAGTCGTGCAGATACCGCAACACGCCGCCCGCGACCTGCAGCCTGCCCTCCGGGGAGCGCTCCACCATGTTGTCGATGGAGCTCAGCGACTCGCCGAAATAGCTGTGGAAGTCGATGCCGGCAGACGCGAGCCGCGCGAACACGAAGCCGCGGTAGTTGACCGTCGCAATCGCTCCGAGTCCGCGCGCCGCCGGCGCCGCGTCGAACCCAGTCTGCGCATAGCCGGCACGCAATGGCACAGTACGCAGCGAGCCATCGAGCCGGTAAGTCCAGCCATGATAGGGGCAACGCAGGGTACCGCCCTCGCAACGCCCGTGAGCCGCACTCAGCAGGCGCGTGCCTTTGTGGGCGCAGCGGTTGGGTAGCACCCGAACCTCATTATCCGTACCGCGCACCATGATGACGGGTTCACGCGCCAGCGACGTGGTATAGAAATCTCCCGCCCGCGGCACCTGACTGTCATGCCCGACGTACAGCCAGGTACGCCGCCACAGCCGTTCCATCTCCAGCTCGAACAGCTCCGGGTCGGTGTAGACATCGCGATGGATGGCCGCAGGCTGCACCAGGCCGCGGATCGCTTCCGGATGCATGCGATATTGCTTCATGGGCGCCGACCTCCTATTATCATAGTAGATGATTCACGTGAATATGCAACTAATGAGATCTAAAGCGTCTGCCCTGAGCGAGCTGCGCCACCGCCGGGACGCCCGCGAGCGCGGCGACCCGGCGCATGTGGATTTCCGCATCGCCGACTGGCCCTTTTACCTCGTGGCGCAAGCGGAAGGCCAGTACGCCATGTGCATGGACCAGGCGCTGCGTAAGATGAATCTCGACCTCGCCAGTTGGCGCGCGCTGATGCTGTTGCATGAGCAGAATCCGAGCAGCGTCAGTGAGATCGCGGATCGCGCCGTCATGCGCCTGTCCACTATGACGCGGGTAGTGCAGCGCCTGGAGAAACGAGGCATGGCTCGCTTGCAGCGGCGCGCATCGGATGCACGGGTGACGGAGGTGTTCATCACCGGCGCTGGCGAGAGCGCGGTCACCGAGATTCGCAATCTCGCAAGCTCTATCTACGCGGTAGCGTTTCGGAACGTGAGTGCAACCGAGATCGCCACTCTCAACCGGATCCTGGGGAAGATCTGCGCGAACCTACAGCTGGTACGGCCCGCGCGCTGATGTGAGCCGCAGAGCGCTCAGCGCGTCCGACGATCGATGACGTGCTTTGCCTTGCCGGCCGAGCGCTCGAGCGCTCCGGGCTCGTGCACTAGCACCTGTACCGAGATACCGATGTTGTTCTTGATGGAGCTCGCAAGCTCCGCGCTCGCCCGCTGACGCAGCTCCGGCGCCGAGACGAGCTCGGTGGTGCATTCCACGTGCACAGCCACGGCATCCAGATGGCCCTGGTGAGAGAGCTCCAGCTGGTAATGCGGCGCCAACCCCGCGGCACGCAGCAACAGCTCCTCGATCTGAGATGGAAATACATTCACGCCGCGGATGATGAGCATGTCATCGCTGCGACCGGTGATCTTTGCCATACGACGCATCGACCGCGCCGTGGGCGGCAGCAGCCGCGTAAGATCGCGCGTGCGGTAGCGAATGACAGGCAGGGCTTCCTTGGTCAGTGAGGTCAGCACAAGCTCCCCTTCGGCACCATCCGGCAGCACTGCGCCCGTCATCGGATCGATGATCTCCGGATAGAAGTGATCCTCCCAGATCACCGGCCCATCCTTGGTTTCAATGCATTCGCTGGCCACACCCGGTCCCATGAGTTCCGAGAGGCCATAGATATCCACGGCGTCGATGTCGAACCGGCTCTCGATGGTCGCGCGCATCGCCTCCGTCCAGGGCTCCGCTCCGAAGATGCCGACGCGCAGTGAGCTTTGCGTAGGATCCATCCCCTGGCGCACGAATTCCTCGCCGAGATTCAGCATGTACGAGGGGGTCACCATGATGATGTCCGGCCGCAGGTCCTTGATGAGCTGCACCTGCTTCTCAGTCTGTCCTCCCGAGACGGGGATGACCGTACAGCCGAGCCGCTCGGCGCCATAGTGAGCCCCCAAGCCTCCAGTAAACAGGCCATACCCGTAGGCTACGTGCACCTTGTCGCCCGCCCGCCCGCCGGCTGCACGGATGGAGCGCGCGACCAGATCCGCCCAATTCGAGATGTCAGCGGCGCTATAGCCAACCACTGTCGGTTTGCCAGTCGTCCCGCTCGAGGCATGCAGACGTACCACCCGCTCGGGCGGCACGGCGAACAAACCGAAAGGATAGTTATCGCGAAAGTCCTGCTTCTTCAGACAGGGGAAGCGGGCCAGATCCTCGAGCTGCTGCAGATCCCGCGGGTGTACGCCGGCGGCCTCAAAGGTGCGCCGGTAGTGTGCGACGTTGTCATACGCATGCTGCAGTGACCACTTCAGACGCTCGAGCTGGGTCGTCCGCAGCTCATCGATACTCGCCCGTTCGAGACTCATGTTGGTGCTACGCGTGTCATCGTAACGATGCCATCAGCCGCTCGCGCTCCGCCTTGACCGCGACCAGCGGGCTGCTGCGATAAGCCGCCACTTCCGCTGCGGTAAATGGCCGCAGCCCCGGCCGCGGCGGCTGTGCACTCAGAGTGCTCACCATCCAGTTCAACACGGCGGCGAGCTCCGCATCCGTTAGCTTGGATTGCGCCGAGCCGGGGACCTGCACGAGAAATCTTCGTCCCGCGGATGAGGCGGCGAAAGGCACCAGAGTGTTACGTAACGAAGGTACCCGGTCGGGCTCACCTGCCCCATCCGGTGTGTGACATCCCATGCAGTGCAGCATGTAGTTCACTGCAGGGTCGGTTGCCTGTGCCTGACTCCACAGTCCCAGAGCCAAGGCTGCGATCGCGAGCCTGCGCTTACTTCGCGACCGCAACGATACGGGCTGTCGAGCAGTGATAGGGAACATTCGCCTTGGCATTTCCCGAGCACCAGTTGTAGTCGTTCGACTGAAATGGAATGTACAGGGGAGTGTCACGCTCGTTGCGATTACACAGACAACGTCCGCAGGTCGCTTTGCCGCAGCAATCGTTGTACGAGACTACGTAGTTCTTACCATCGAGCGGGTTGTGACAGGTGCCTACCCAGGTGACCGCTGACATGACCGTACCGGGTGGACAGGTATTCTCAGAGCCGCCGCAGCAACCACACAGATAGCCGTCGATCGCACAATGCCGCCAGTAGTTGCAGCTGGTCGGATCGTCGACCTCTTTGGATTTGTTGCCTGCCGACCGCTCGGCCGCCACACCGCGCGCGACCGGTAGCAGCGGCAGGGTTCCGGCGCCAACCAACAGAGTTCCCAGATAGCCAATCACACCGCGCCGAGACGTTCGTTTCGCCAGCAGACGCGAGCTGCCTTCTGCAACAGAGTCGAACCAGCTCATGGATTCACCAATACGGTCGGCGTCGTGCCAAGGTCCGACACGGAGCGCAGGTAGCGCCCGCTCACGGCCTCATAGATATCGAGCACATTGCTTTCAATGAAAATGGCAAACAACAACGGCTGGGCGTCGCGGCTGACCTGGATCGAGCCGGCATTATTCTTCATCGAGATCTTCTGGATTCTCGCCTGGCGCGTCAGGTCATACACCCACACCTCGCGTCCGGGGTCCTTGTGAGTCTCGAGCGGTCCTCTGTGCATGATGGAATAGAGCCGGTTCGTTCCGGCATGCACCGCCAGCTGCTGCAAGCCGCCGGGACGCCAGTGCGCTGCCGCATCTTCGGCGTTGAGCAACGACCAGCGCTCTTGCAGCTTCAGCTGCCCCTTATCGATCCTGACGGGATACATCGTGCCGCCGAAGGAGACGAAGTACCAGGTGTCACCGACGCGTACACCCTTCTCGGTGACCGGGTCGTGCTCCACATCGAACAGCGGCTCCGTGCGCTCACTGCTCCGGGCGGCTCCGGAATCATTGAGGACGGTATGCAGCAGCGCACCGTCGGCGCAGATACTGAAGAAGGAGCGTGGGCCGGTGGGATAGATGAGCGCACATCCCGAGGTCTCGACCTCGCCAACGAACTTGCGCGTCCGGGTATCTACCACTGTGACGCTTTGTGCAGGGTTGAAGTTGTACACGAGCAGAAAGCGGCCATCATCGGTGAGCTGCGCGTTCGCGAGCATCGGCATGTTGGATGAGCGCTTGGGAGGCACGATGATCTCACTCATGACCGACAAGTGCGCCGGATCGTAGAGCGTGATCACATCCGTGCGCTCACCTCGAGTACCGCGCGAGAAGTAGGTCTCGGGCGAATAGATGACCTTGCCGTCCAGCGAAGGCACCACACGCATAGCGCCGAAGCCGGTATCGAGCTCACCCACGAAGCGTCCGCCGTCACCGTCGACCAGCATGGCCTTGCCATTCACCATGTGTGGGAAGACGAAATCGTTGACCCAGATCCAGTGCGGCGGGATCGGCTGTGGCACCGACTGCACCTGCAGCATAGGGTCGGCAGGCACATCGCCATAAGCCGCCGACCCAGCCGACGCCAACCCCGCAAGGACGGTCACGCTCGCCCACAGCCCGGCCGCCCGACGTCGATCTTTGCAGCTCATCCGCTTGGTTCTCTGCTCGTTTGGTTTGGTCGCCCGACCAACGCTACCGTCCGATGCAAACTCAAGTCAAGCTACCGCCGGCCATTATGGGGCAAACCCGAGGGACTGCGCCGCAGCCGGTGCGCCTGCCAGGACAGCGCAAATTGCGCTTGGCCCAATGCGTTGCGTGAATTAGGCTCACGACATGCGAGCCCTCACCACCCCACTGGATGCCATCACTGTACCGCACTTGCCCAGCCCGCAGACTGTCAGCGTAGCTGACACTCTGGAGGAGGCGGCCGATCTGGTCAGTCGCAATATCTATCCGCATCGACTGCGGGTCGCAGACACCCATGGGCGTAGTCTGATGTGTCTGACGTCCGCCCTGGATCTGGGGGACTGCGCGCTGGGGTACGTGCAGTACGGGTTTGATGTTGAAATCGATCCGGGAGTCATCAGCGAATACCTGCTGGTCAAATCCACCGTGGCCGGCCACGGGCAGGTGACCTGCGGCGATCAACGGGTGGTTTCAACCCCCCGCTCCCTGATCATGACGTCGATGACCCGTGCGAGCCGCATCGTGATGACGGCAGAATGCCGGCACCTCACGACCCGGATCTCCCGCCGGGCCATCGAGGCACGGATTACCGAGAAGCTGGGGCGGCGTCTCGATGAGCCGCTGCAATTCGACATGGAGGTGCCTTCCGATTCAGATTTCGGACGAGCCTGGCACCAGCTGCTCAATCACATCTGCGATCTGTCAGCCACGGCGCCTCGCGCCCTCGCGGCCGCGGAGGTACGCCGCCAGTATTCCCGCACCATGATCGAGTTGCTCGTACACGCGGCGGCGCACAACTACTCTCACGAGCTGGAGCACGGTGCGACGCAGCCCGTTCCCTGGTATGTGCGGCGTGCCCGCACGTACATCCATGAGCACCTGGCGGAGCTGCGCTCGGTGGCGGAGGTCGCCAGCTCGATCGGCATCACGCCCCGGGCTTTGCAGAACGGGTTCCGCCGTGTGCTCAACGTGACTCCCGCCCAGTACCTGCGCGACATTCGGATCCAGGCGCTGCATCAGGCCCTGCTACGGGCCGACCGCGGCTGCAGTGTTACTGAGCTCATGCAGAACGTCGGCATCGTCAACTTTGGCCGATACGCGCAGTACTATCGCCGCAAGATGGGCGTGGCACCCTCGCAGACCCTGCGGCGCGCCATCTGAGCGGACCCTGACGCGGGCGTTGTGCCGGGGCCACACAGAGCTGTCCGGGTCGATTTGTTCCGAATCCGTACTAGCCGTTCGCACCGCGGCTCGCATGCCGGGGGCCCCGCAGCTAAGCTCCATCGAGCTTCAAAGGGGGAGAGCCACTGCAATGCCTCAAACAATAACGAAGGCGCTGACACTATTGACCACATGCATCTGTCTGGGCCTGCCGGGATTGAGCTGGGCAGACGAGACCGGCGCCGAGAGCGACAAGCTCGCGGAGATTGTCGTCACTGCCCAGAAGCGAGAGCAGAACCTGCAGGACGTCGGCACTTCGGTCTCGGCCTTCGATGCCAACAGCCTGCAGCAGCTGGGACTCAAGGATGTCACCGAGATCACAGGGCAGGTGCCAGGACTGCAGTTCAATCAGTTCGGAGCAACCGTCACCATATATAACCTGCGCGGGGTGTCGCAAAACGATTTCAGCGATCACCAGGAAGCACCGGTTGCCGTTTATGCGGACGATGCCTACATCGCCTCGACCGGGGCTCTGGCCGGCAGCCTCTTCGATCTGCAGCGGGTCGAGGTGCTGCGTGGGCCGCAGGGCACACTCTTCGGACGCAATGCCACCGGCGGCCTTATTCAGTACATCAGTAACCAGCCCACGGACAAGCTCGATGGCTATCTGGATGTGACCGGCGGGAACTTTGACCAACTCGACACCGAGGGCGCGATCGGCGGTCCGCTCACCGATACGCTGGCGGCGCGGGCGGCGTTCGCCACCGACTATCACAAGGGGTACATCATCAACCGCATCGGCGAGCGCATCAACAATCAGAAGCAATATGCCGCGCGCCTGCAGTTCGCCTGGAAGCCCGCTGACAACACCGAAGTGCGCCTGAAACTGCATGGCGTCAACAACGATGATGAGGTCTCCGGCAATTATTCCTGGGCCGCCTCTGCGCCGGATGCCACCGGTCGCGGTGTCTTTCTGCCCAATGGCACACCGGACCTGTTCGGCTACGTCAATCCGACGACCAACCCGTTCAACCAGTCGGAGGATCGCCGCGGCATCTTCAATCGCACCGTGCACGGCGCCACCCTGCATGCGATCTGGAAAACCGACGCGTTCACGCTGACTTCCGTCACCGACTATCTGCACGTGCAGAAGCGCTACGGAGAAGACTCGGACATGTCTCCCAATCCGATCTTCAACTACGACGTGCTGTACCACTATCACCAGCTCTCCGAGGAGCTGCGCCTGAATGGCTCGATGGAGAACTTCCGCTGGGTGGGCGGCTTCTATTACCTGCACTACGACAGCCGCGATATCGGCACCACCTCCATCATCGAGCCCATTGGCCTGGGCCGCGCTGACTTCTCACTCAGCACGGGCTCGCCTTCAGGATTCGCCCAGGTCGAATACGATCTGCTGCCGCAGCTGACGCTCATCGGCGGCGCGCGTTACACCTATGACGACAAGAAATTCGACTACACGTACTTCTGCGAAGCCTGCCCACAGAACCTGCACTACGTGGCCCCGACGTTCCCGGACGCCAATCGGACCTTTAATATCGGCACGGGCAAAGTTGAGCTGGATTATCGTCCGGTCAAGGACGTGCTGACATACGCCAGCTGGAATCGCGGCGCGAAGGGCGGCGGCTGGTCGGCGCCCACCTCAGGTCCGGTCGATCCGACCACTCTGCCCTATAACCTGGAGCGGCTCACGAGCATCGAGCTTGGCATGAAGTCCACGTTCTGGGACGGGCGGGCACGCCTGAATGCCTCCGTGTTCCACTATGACTACAAGAACTACCAGGGGTTCTTCCTCGATGTCGCCACCCAGGTGGTCGAGAACGTAGATGCCAAGGTGAAAGGCGGTGAGCTGGAGTTCGCCGTCGTGCCCGCGCATGGACTCAACTTCCAGCTTGGAGTCTCGCATCTGGAGTCCACCGTGCCGCGTGTGCCCACGCCCTCTGGCACGTTCGTGCCTGCGGAGATGCCCCAGGCGCCACATTGGACCTTCAACGCCCTGGGCCGTTACGAGTGGCCGATGTTCGGTGGCATGGCCTCGATCGAAGCCGATGCCAAGTGGAACAGTCAGCAATATCTCGAGCTGATCAATGCGCAAGTCGATCTGCAGCCCTCGTACGCCGTCATCAATGGCCGGCTCGGATTCTCGACCGTGGACAATCGCTGGCAGGTCGATGCCTTCCTCAAGAATGCGGCCGATAAGTGGTACCGCATCTACAACCTCGACCTGTCGGGGTTTCTCGGGGTGAATCAAGGCGTGTATGCACCCCCGCGTGAGTATGGAGTGGAAGTGCGCTATCACTTCGGAGGATGAGTCGTGAACGAATATTCGCTGACAATTGGCGGTAAGGCGGCGGCGGTGCAGCGCACTTTTGCGGTGCTCAATCCGCTGGATGAGAGTGTGGTGGCGGCCTGTCCTGAGGGCACCGCCGAGCTGGTGGATGAGGCGGTGGCCAGCGCCCGGCGGGCGTTGAAATCCTGGTCGGCCGCAGCGGATGGCCAGCGGGTGCAGGCGCTGCTCGCGATTGCCGATCTCATCGAGAAGCACCACGGGGAGCTCTCGCAGCTGATCACGCGCGAGCAGGGCAAGACCCAGAGCGGTCCGGGGGCGAACTTCGAGGTGAGTGGCGCCGCAGCCTGGGTGCGCGCGACGGCCGGTTTGTCGCTGCCGGAGGAGACGCTGCAGGATGATGCGAGCGGCAAGATCCTCTTTCGACGCAAGCCCGTCGGGGTGGTCGCCTCCATCACGCCCTGGAATTGGCCCCTCATCATCGCGGTGTGGCACATCGCGCCGGCGCTGCGGGTGGGGTGTACGGTCGTGATCAAGCCCTCGCCCTTTACCCCACTCTCCACGCTGCGCCTCGTGGAGCTGATGAACCAGGTGTTGCCTCCTGGGGTGATCAACGTAGTCACGGGTGGTGCGGAAGTCGGCAACCGACTCGTCACGCACCCTGAGGTCAACAAGGTGGTGTTCACAGGCTCGATCCCTACGGGCAAGAAGGTGATGGAAGGAGCGGCGCAGACTCTGAAGCGCGTGACGCTGGAGCTCGGGGGCAATGATGCGGGCATCATCCTGCCGGGGACCAAGATCGAGCCGCTCATGGAGAAGCTCTTCTGGGGCTGCTTTCTCAATGCAGGCCAAACCTGTGCGGCGCTCAAGCGGCTGTATGTGCACGAGGATCAGTACGAGGAGGTGGTGCAGAAGCTTGCCGCCTATGTGCAGCAGATCCCGGTGGGGGATGGGCTGGATCCGAAGAACCTGATCGGGCCGGTCTCCAACCGCATGCAATTTGACAAGGTGAGTTCGCTCGTCGAGGACGCCCGGCGTGCCGGGGCGCGCATCGTCACCGGGGGCAACCCGGGTAAGCGCTCCGGCTACCTGTATCCGCTGACGGTGATCGCCGATGCCACCGATGAGATGCGCGTGGTGCGCGAGGAGCAGTTTGGGCCGGTGATCCCGGTGCTGCGTTATCGCACCGTGGCTGAGGCGGTCGAGCGCGCGAATGCCCTGGAGGTGGGACTTGGGGGCTCGGTATGGGGTAACGATCCGGAGGAGGCAGCGCGCCTTGCCAGCCAGCTCGAATGTGGCACCGCCTGGGTCAACCAGCATGGCGTGCTGCATCCGATGGCGCCCTTCGGCGGGGTGAAGTGCTCCGGGATCGGTGTGGAATTCAATGTCGATGGCCTCAAGGAATACACCACTCTGCAGGTCGTCAACATCTCACGCTAGCTCCGATGCACCCAACGGCTGCCCCCTCCTCCGCGGCTGCGATCTCTTCCGCGGCTGCCACCACCCGTGTCGATCGGCGCGGGCTTGTGGCCGCCATTCTCGTGGGTGTCATCGGCCCCGAGGTGTTCATCGTGCAGCCCGGTTTCGTGCAGGGCCTGGTTTCCTACCTGCATTTCGATGATCAGACTGCTGGCTATGCCGCCTCGATCGAGGTCTGGGGCATCACCTCCACCACGGTGCTCATGACCTTCTTTGCGCATCATTTCAACTGGCGCAAAGTCATTGCCACCTCACTATTGGTCGTCGCCGTCAGCAACTTCGCCTGCATCGGGGCGCACGGACACACACTGTTCGTTGTCCTGCGCTTCCTGGCAGGTGCCGGATGCGGCAGTCTCATCTCACTGAGCTTCACCACCGTGGGCCTGACATCCAATCCCGATCGCAACTTCGGCTATCTGATCATGTGGGTGCTGCTCTATGGCGCGGTGGTGTTGTTTCTGATGCCGGCTGCCTTCACGGTCAGCGGCATGACAGGTCCACTGTTGTTCTTTGCTCTCTTTCCCCTGAGTGCGCTGCCGCTCGTCAAGGCGTTCCCCGTGAGCGGCGAGACAGTCGCGGCGGTGGAGGCCGATGCCATTAACCTGCCCGGGTTCCTCAAAACCCTGGCGCTGACAGCCATGTTCGCCTACTTCATTGCCCAGGGTGTGGCCTGGGCCTATCTGTTCCTGATTGGCACCGCCGGCGGACTCTCTGAGCAGAAGGTCGCCACCGCCCTCACCCTGTCGCAGTTCGCCGGGGTCGGGGGCGCGCTGCTGCCCGCGCTGCTCGGCTCGCGGTTCGGACGCTGGCGGCCCCTCTCAATCGGAATCGCCGGCGGCGCCTTCGCGCTCGCGTTCCTGATCGGCCGCTTCCAATATCTGCCCTTCACGCTCTGGGTCTGCGTCTACAATTTCTTCTGGAATATGACCCATCCCTTTCTGCTGGGCTCCATGGCGAGTTTCGACCGACGGGGTCGTGTCGTGGTGTATGCCGTGGCACTGCAGATGCTGGGGTTGGCCGTGGGGCCTGCGCTGGCCGCAAGCGTCATTGCGCCGGGGCATTTCGATCGCGTCAACTGGCTCGCGATCACCTTCTTCATGATCAGCTGGGTCTGCATATTGCCGCCGGTGTTGTCGCAGCAGCGCGGCACCCGCGGCGCATCACTCGGATGGAGAACCTCATGATCGGAGATCTCAAAGGCAAAGTGGCAATTGTTACCGGTGCTGGGCAGGGAATCGGTGAAGGTATCGCGCGCTGCTTCGCGCGTGCCGGCGCGCGAGTTCTGATCGCTACGCGCACGGCAAAGAACGGTCAGGCGGTCGCGGACTCGATCGTGCGGGATGGCGGAACTGCGAGTCTGCTGCAGACCGATGTTGGTCAACACGAGCAGGTGAAGCGTGCCGTCGCGCACGCCGTCAGCACCTATGGCAGGCTCGATATCGTCGTCCACAACGCGGCGGTTTACCCCGTACTGCCCATTGAAGAGCTGAGCGACGAGGATCTGGACCGAACGCTGGCTGTGAATCTCAAGGCGGGATTCTGGCTGATCCAGGCGGCCTTGCCGCACCTGCGGCAACAGGGCGGCGGACGTTTCCTCTTCACCTCCTCGGTGACCGGTCCCAATGTCGCGATGCCCGGCACGGCCCACTATGCCGCCTCCAAGAGCGGCGTGAATGGCCTGATCCGCACGGCTGCACTGGAATTCGCGCGCGACAAGATTACCGTCAACGGCGTCGAGCCCGGCTATATCCGCACTCCCGCGATGGAAGCGCTCGGCAGTGAAGCCGAAATTGCCGAGATGGCCAAGTGCATCCCCCTCGGCAAGCTCGGCGCCCCCAGTGACATCGCCAACACGATGCTGTTCCTGGCCTCGGATGAGGCTGCCTACATCACCGGCCAGACCATCGTTGTGGATGGCGGCTCGACGCTGCCAGAGAGTCCGGTGGTGCTCGATGCCTACTACAACTCGCGCCAATGACTTCTTCCTCCCTGCTCGAGCGGCGCTTCAACGTCCTCGGCCGCCACTCGCCGCTCTTCTACGAGCGACCCCTGCAGCTGGTTCGCGGCGAGGGCGTTTGGGTCTACGACAGCGATGGCAAGCGTTATCTCGATGCCTACAACAACGTCCCGCACGTTGGACACTGTCATCCGCGGGTGGTGGATGCACTGTGCCGTCAGGCGCGGGTGTTGAACACACACACCCGCTACCTCGATGAAACGGTCGTCAACTACGCGGAGCGGTTGCTATCGACCTTCCAGGCACCCCTCGAGCGCGTTTTCTTCACCTGCACGGGTAGCGAGTCCAACGAGCTGGCACTGCGGATTGCGCGCGAGTGCACCGGCCACGCCGGCGTCATCTCCACCGCCTTCGCCTATCACGGCAATACTGCTGCCGTGGCGCAGCTCAGCTCGGTGTTCACCCCTGCAGAGCAGCGCGGCCGCTTCGTTCGCTGCGTCCCGGTCATCGATCCTTACAGGGAGCGCCGCGGTCGCAGCGATGAGGAGCTGACACGCGCCTACATCCAGGACCTGCAGCAGGCGATCGACGACTTGGCTCGTGACGGCGTGCGCCTTGCGGCGGTGTTGTTCTGTACGGCTCTCTCCAGTGAGGGCCTGCCTGATATCCCGCGAGGGTATCTGGCGCGCGTCGCCGAAGTCGCGCGCGCCGCTGGGGGACTCTTTATCGCAGATGAAGTACAAGCGGGTTTCGGACGCTTCGGCTCGCACATGTGGGGACATGATCTGCAGGGTGCGCGTCCGGACATCGTGACGCTGGGCAAACCGATGGGCAACGGGCACCCGCTCGCGGGCGTCGTGACGACCGCAGAGCTCATGGAGCAGTTCACCAGCCGCAACATGTACTTCAACACCTTTGGCGGCAACGAGGTCTCCGCTGCCGTGGGACTCGCCGTGCTGGATGTGTTGCGTGACGAACAACTGCTCGAGAACGCGCTGCGCGTCGGAGAATATACGCTGGACGGAATGCGCGCGTTGCAGAACAAACACGCGGCCATCGGCGATGTGCGCGGCCGCGGCATGTTCTTTGGGGTGGAACTGGTCGCCGATCGCAACAGCCGCGCTCCGGCAGGCGCGCGCGCGAAGGCGGTGATCAATGCCATGCGCGAGCGCGGCGTACTCATCAGCCGTATCGGTCCGCATGACAACATCCTCAAGATCCGCCCGCCGCTGTGCTTTTCTGCAGAAAATGCCGACCAGCTGCTCGGCACGCTGGATGCGGCCCTCGGCAGCACGGGCTGAGCGGATGGAGTTGCTGCAAAACCTGCGTGCGCTGCTCGAGCAGCACTGGCCGCTGCAGTGTGCCGCCATCGAGCCGCTCAAAGTGCGCGAGAACGCCGTGTATGCCGTCCGTCTCTCACATGGCGACAGGGTCGTGCTGCGTGTACATCGCTGTGGGTACCACAGCGACGATGCGCTGCTGTCGGAGCGTTTGTGGATGCAGGCACTCGGCAATCACGGCATTGCCGTTCCGCGGCACGTGCTCTCCAGGACGGGGAAGTCTTTCGAGAAGCTGCACATTGCAGGCTTTGCAGGCGAACGCCAGGTGGATGTCTTCCACTGGATCGAAGGACAACAGCTGGGCACGGTGGAGACAGGCGTCACGCTCGCAGGCGCGAGTGTCGGCGAGGTCTACCGTCAGGTGGGTCGCCTGTCGGCCCGGCTGCACAATCAATCCTCGGCGTGGCAGGTGCCGGGCGGTTTTCGGCGGCATGCGTGGGATGCCGAAGGTCTTGCCGGTGAGCAGCCCTTCTGGGGACGCTTCTGGGAACTGGAGGCCCTGTCGACTGGGCAGCGTCAGCTCTTTGCGCAACTGCGCCAGCGCCTGTACCGCGAGCTCAACGCGCTCAGCACGGACGGCAACCAATTCGGTCTGATCCACGCCGATCTGGTACCGGAGAATATCCTGGTGAGCGGCGATAGCCTGCAGCTGATCGACTTCGATGATTCCGGGTACGGCTGGCACCTGTTCGAGATCGCCACTTCTCTGTACTTCATCCGTCGCGATGCCATTTACGCGCCGGCGCTCGCCGCGCTCCTCCAGGGCTATCGCGAGGAGCGTTCGTTGCCGGCTGCGCGCTTGGCCCTGCTGCCACTGTTTCTTGCAGCCCGCGGCAGCACTTACCTCGGGTGGGTCCACACGCGCAGCGGCGAGC
The DNA here is from genome assembly GCA_963715725.1 of uncultured Pseudomonadota bacterium. Classification (GTDB taxonomy): domain Bacteria; phylum Pseudomonadota; class Gammaproteobacteria; order Steroidobacterales; family Steroidobacteraceae; genus 13-2-20CM-66-19. The sequence continues at coordinate 40,543 of OY970272.1, forward strand.
CTACGGCGCAGGAGCTGACACCAACACTGATCGAGCTCGCGGTAGCCGCAGCAGAGGACTATCTGGGAACCGCCGACATCGAAGCCGCTGCTGTGTCATGAGGCCCTCCGGCCTCCAGCGCCGCGAGTTCCCGTGCGAGCGTGCTGCCCTCTTCATCGGCCAAAGCCGCCGCCTGCAGCCGCGCGAGAATTACCGCACCATCCGCGCGCGCGGCGAGCGGCTCAGTAGCCTGTAACAGCGTGTAGAAGTTGCGCCAGCCGCGCTCGTGGGTTTCACCGTATCCCTTCACGAGCCGCTGTGCTCTCGCAAGCTCTACGGCGAGCTCGTAACGGCTCCCAGCCAGCGTCGCGATCCGCGCCAGCCATTGCTCGATGCGCGCATTCTCTTCCCCGAAGCGCAAGGTCCCGCGCCGCCAGCGCCGCAGGCCACCCAACGCATGCAACATCAGAAAGCCACTCACCGTACCGGTGCGAATCTGCCGACCGCCGGTCCAACGCGCGAGCCATGAACAGAGCCGCTGCGACTGTTCGAGCCTACGGCCGATGCGAGCTGGCAGCGTACCGGCAATCTCCTGCACCCGCGGCTTCATGAATTCCGTGACGCCGAAGAGCTGATCGGGCTCTGCGCGGATCTCCGCGCGCACCCGCTCGAAGCGCGCCGCGCGCGTCTTGAGATCAGCGACGCGGATCGTGTCCTCGAATGTCATCCACAACGCCAGGCTGCGCGCAACGGCACAACTGAGTGCCCAATCGCCCTCGGCAGCCCCAGCGTGCTGCCGTTCGAGTTCGGCAATCCTCTCGAGGCGCTGCAGGTAGAGCTGCGCGTAGGCGGGATCCTGATAGTCGAGGGTGCGACGGACGCCGTGCAATGCCAGCTGCTGCACGGCTTGCGGAAAGCGCATCACCCGATCCAACAGCGGCTGCAGTTGCGGCGTGCGCGCACGGCTAGGCAGTGGCTCATCACTGGGGGGCGCGATCTCCGCCGCGTCGCCCTGCGCGTCGTCCTTCGCAAGGTTCACCGTATCCGAGACGTCATGGTCAGCCCGCTCCGCTCGCTGGTAGGCGTCCTGGAAGGCTGCAAGGTTGGTGCTGACCGCTATGCCCGACTCGCGGATGATTGTCTCGTACACCGCTTTGCGGAACGGCAGCACACCGCTTCCACTGAGCGCTCCCAGCATCACGGAGCTGATGACACTGTGGTGCCGCTCGGCGACGGCCTCCATGTCAAACAGTACGAGGCGTTTCGATGCGCGCTTCACCAGCTCGATGAGTTCCCCCTCCTTCGCTCTTCCATCCCCCAGAGCAATCTTCTCGCTGATGGCGTAGGAACGGTGTGAGGAGGCGATGAGCGTGGTGTTCTCAGGGGTAACCAGGCCGCGCTGCACGGCGCGCGCTGCCTCCACCAGCTCGGAGGCCAGCACACAATCGACATCGCCCGGCACCGGCATCAGCGCCATGATGGGATCGCGTCCCGCGGCAGCTGCCAGGGCCCTGGGAAAGAACTCCAGGTAGTAAATGGTGGCGCCGGTGCGCTGCGCGACACCGGGAACGGAGGTCGCCTGCGCCAGGTAACCCTCGGTGTTGGCAATCTCGACCAGCCAGTCGGCGAGCACACCCCCGCCCTGACCTCCCAACGCTGCGATGCTCAGTTTGATGGGACGTTCAGAGGGCATATCGCAGCCGCCTGCGCGCACGCCGTCGCTGCAGCAATCCGATCACGGCCGTGCGCATACGCGCCAGAAAGCGATCCCACGAGGACGGGTTGTAGATGAGCTCCGCGCGATAAAAGGACGGACACAACACCGCCGCATGGGCGACCTCGCCGCACACTCCACAACCCACACAGCTGTTGTCGACATAGGCCACCGGATCGCTACGCAGCGGATCCGGATTCTTGCGTACCGTCAGCGAGGGGCAACCGGAGAGGCGAATGCAGGAGTGATCACCCGTGCAGGTATCCGCATCGACACCGAAACGCTCGCGCACCACCCGCTGACCGTCCTTGATCGCCTGTCGCATGAGGGGCCGGACGCGGCGCTGTCGATTCAGCTGGCACTCGCCTTCCGCCACGATCACCTTCGGACCGCGAAACCCCGTTCGCAGCGCTTCCCGCAGCACCTTAAGCGTGCCTTGCATATCGTAGGTGTGAATGCGCCGCACCCACTTCACCCCCACGCCTCGTACTGCAGTCTCGATGGCGTGATTGCCTTCGCGCTGCGCACTGGCAGCCCGCGACGACAGGATGTCCTGGCCGCCGGTCGCCGCGGAATAACCGTTATCGATGATCACGGTCAGGTCATCGTGTTTGTTGAACACGGCGTTGCCGATGCCGCTGGTCAGTCCGTTATGCCAGAAACCGCCGTCGCCCATCACGGCCACCGCGCGCCGACCTCCTGCCGTGCCCAGCGCCGCGGCGCCGGCCGCTCCGAGGCCATATCCCATGATGCTGTTGCCCATGTCGAATGGCGGCAGCGTCGCAAAGGAATGACAGCCGATATCCGCACTGATGTGCAGCGGGCCGGTTTCCCGCTGCAGCAACTTCATGGCCGCAAAGAAGGGCCGCTCCGGACAGCCGGTGCACAATCCCGAGGGCCGCGTGGGCACAAGCGCCGCAAGGCGCGCCGCAGGGAGCATAGGAGTCTCTGTCACGGTCACCGGCCGTGGGTTGGCGCGCCGCTCGGGGCTGCTGCGCAACTCCGGCGCCCAGCGCTCGAGAAAGGCACCGATGCCTTTGCGCAGCACATCCACGGTGTACTCACCGCTCATCGGCAGCAGATCCTTGCCCATGAGTCGGGTGTTGAGATCGGCGCGGCGCAGGATCTGACTTGCGGCCTGCTCGATGAATTCCGGCTGGCCTTCCTCGAGCACCAGAATTGCCTGCTTGCCGGCGCAAAACTTGCTCCACTCCTGCGGCACGAGCGGATAGGTGACATTCAGACAATAGAGCGGAACGCGGCTCTGCCCGAAGGTGTCGGCACAGCCGAGCAGCTCCAGCGCCCGCAGCGCGCTGTTGTACAGACCCCCCTGCAGCACGATGCCGATGTGCTCCGCCTCGCCCGGAATGCATTCATTCAGCTGCGCGTCCGCGACGAATTTGACGGCTGCCGGGAAGCGCTTCTCGATCTTCTCCTTCTCCTGCGCAAAGGTAGAAGGGGGCAGGATGATCCGACCGTAATCGCGGCTCGGCGCGGCCAGCGCATCCGCCGCCGAAAAGGCCGGACCGCGGTTCGCTGCGGCCGTGAAATGGCCGTAGACATGGCAGGCGCGAATGCGCAGCATGAGCATTACCGGCGAGTTGCTCGCTTCCGATAGCTCGAAACCCTGCTGCACGGCGCGCACGATCGCGGGGAGCTGCGGCCGCGGATCGAGCAGCCAGATCTGCGACTTCATCGCAAAGGCATGCGTGCGCTCCTGCATGATGCTCGCGCCTTCGCCGTAATCTTCGCCCACGACTATCAACGCTCCACCGCGCACGCCCGCAGAGGCCAGATTGGCCAATGCATCCGAGGCCACGTTCGTGCCCACGGTGGATTTCCACGTGACCGCTCCGCGAATCGGATAGTTGATGGAGGCCGCCAACATGGCCGCGGCCGTCGCCTCCGACGCGCTGGCCTCGAAGTGCACGCCCAGCTCCTTGAGAATGTCCTCGGCGTCGGCGAGCACATCCATCAGATGCGAGATCGGTGCGCCCTGGTACCCGCCCACATACCCGACACCGGACTGCAGCAGTGCCTTGGTGACAGCGAGGATGCCCTCGCCGCGGAACTCCTCACCGGCACCCAGGCGCAGCGACTGCACTTCCCGGGCAAATGACCGCTCAGCCACGCCTCATACCTCCTGCACGCAACTCACGCGGGCACCAGCGCCAACACGCGCAACGGGCTGCCGGATCCGTTGACGATCTTCAGCGGCGGTGCAATGACCACCGCGCCTGTGGGTGGCAGCTGATCGAGATTCGTGAGGCTCGCAAGCCCGAAGCGGTTGGAGCCGTGCATGATGGTGTGACAGGGAAACATGGGCTCGAAGGTATGCGCCTGGCCCGCATCGGTACCCACGGTCTCGACCCCTACACCCAGGATATCGCGCTCGCGGGCGAGAAAGGGCACGCACTTCGGATCGAAGCCGGGCGTATGGGCACCATCAGGGCTCGCGTTGAGAAATTTCTTACCGCTGCCATGTTTGGACCAGTCAGTGCGGATCAGAACCCACGCCCCTGCCGGAATCCGCCCGTGACGTCCTTCCCACTCCTCGACCAACGCCTGTGTCAGCAGGAAATCCGGATTCGCCGCGGCCTGACGCGCGACATCGATGACGCACGCCGGCCCGATGAAGCGCTCCACCGGAATATTGTGCGTGGCGTTGTTGGGATGGTCCTTGCCCGTCACCCAGTGAATGGGCGCATCGAAGTGCGTACCGGTGTGCTCGCCGCAGGCAATGTTATTCCAGTACCAGGCAGGGCCGCGTGAATCATAGCGCGAGATCTCCTCGAGGGAGAACGGCCTCGAGGGTGCAAACTGGGGTGGCAACTGAATCGTCGGCGTCTGCGGCTCCAGGGGCACCGTCAGGTCGACCACACGGATGGCACCGCTGCCGAGACCGCTGATCAGCAGTGACAGGGCCGAGGCCGAACCCTGGGATGTGTCTCGCGTAGCCATGAGGAGGTACCCGCTGCAGGGAGAATAATTGACACTTCAAGTAATTCCGAATATAACATACGGCCACTGGCGGCGATACGGCCAATCGAGGGGCCGCGATGAAGCGCATCATCTGTATAGGCGGCGGCCCGGCCGGGCTGTACTCGGCGATCCTCATGCGCAAGGCGCTGCCGCGGGCGCGGATCGAGGTGTACGAGCGCAATCGCCCGGACGACACCTTCGGCTGGGGCGTGGTGTTCTCCGATGAGACGCTCGGCAACTTTCGCGCCGCCGATCCCGAGTCCTATGCCGCAATCCTCGCGCATTTCCACCACTGGGACGATATTGCCATCCATTTCCGCGGTCGCAAGCTGCTCAGCAGGGGCCATGGCTTTGCCGGTATCGCCCGCAAGAAGCTGCTGCAGCTGCTGCAGACGCGGGCCGCCGAGGTGGGCGTGCAGCAGAGTTTTCAGCACGAAGTGGCCGACGAGCAGGCGTTTGCCGATGCCGACCTGATCATTGCTGCGGACGGCGTGAACAGCCGCATCCGCGGCCAGCACGCGGCAACCTTTCGCCCCGATATCGACCGGCGTAAATGCCGCTTCATCTGGCTCGGCACGACCCAGCCTTTCGCGGAGTTCACCTTTGCGTTCGAGCAGACCGAGCATGGTTGGTTCCAGATCCATGCGTACCAGTTCAGTGCCGAGCTCTCCACGGTCATTGTCGAGACGCGTGAGGAGACCTGGCTTGCGCATGGCCTGGATCGCAGCAACACCGAACAGTCCATCGCCTTCTGCGAGCAGCTGTTCGGCCGCTACCTCGGTGGTCATCGGCTGCAGAGCAATGCCGCCCATCTGCGCGGCTCGGCCTGGCTCAATTTCCCGCGGGTGATCTGCGAGCGCTGGCACGACGGCAAGCTCGTACTGATCGGTGATGCCGCCCACACCGCGCATTTCTCCATCGGCTCAGGCACCAAACTCGCGATGGAGGATGCGATCTCCCTCACCCGTCACATCGCCGGTGGCGCTGCGCTGGCGGATGCACTCAGCGCCTACCAGGCCGAGCGCAATCTCGAGGTTCTGAGGCTGCAGAGTGCCGCGCGCAATCGCATGGAGTGGTTCGAGAACGTCGCCCGCTATGCCCAGCTGCCGCCGGAGCAGTTCGCCTACAGCCTGCTGACCGGCAGCCAGCGCATCGGCCACGAGAATCTCAAGCTGCGCGATGAGCATTTCGTCTCTGACTATGAGCGCTGGCTCGCCGCACAGAACGGCAGCCCGGACTGTCGGCCGCCGATGTTCCTGCCCTTCAGGCTGCGTGACATGCAGCTGATCAATCGCGTAGTCGTATCTCCCATGGCGCAGTATTGCGCGCGCGAAGGTGTTCCCGACGACTGGCATCTGGTGCACTACGGACATCGCGCCCTCGGCGGCGCGGGACTCATTTATACCGAGATGACCTGCGTCTCGAGCGAAGGACGCATCACCCCGGGCTGCACGGGCCTGTGGAACGAGACGCAGCGCGATGCCTGGGCGCGCATCGTGCGCTTCGTGCATGAGCGCACACCGGCAAAATTCTGCCTGCAGCTTGGTCACTCAGGACGCAAGGGCTCGACCCAGCTGGGCTGGGAGCAGATGGATCACCCGCTGCCCGAGGGCAACTGGCCGGTCTACTCCGCCTCGCCGCTGCCCTACTACGAGGGCATCAGTCAGGTGCCACGCGCGCTCAGCCGGGCTGATATGGACCAAGTTACCGCTGACTTCGTGCGCGCCACGCGCTTGGGTCGGGAGGCAGGCTTCGACATGCTCGAGCTGCACATGGCTCACGGCTATTTGCTGGCCTCGTTCCTCTCGCCGCTAACGAATCAACGGAGTGACGAATACGGCGGCAGTGTCATACAGCGGCTGCGCTTTCCCCTGGAAGTGCTACAGGCGGTGCGTGCGCAGTGGCCGCAGGAGCGGCCGCTTTCCGTGCGTATCTCCGCCACCGACTGGGCGGAGCACGGTTTGTCCGAGGACGAGCTGCTGACGGTGGCGCGCAGCTTCAAGGAGACTGGCATCGACCTGATCGATGTATCAACGGGACAGACCGTACCCTGGCAGAAGCCGGTGTACGGGCGGATGTGGCAGACGCCGTTCGCCGATCGCGTGCGCAATGAGGTGGGCATTGCCACGATCGCGGTGGGCAACATCTACGAGTTCGATCATGTGAACTCGATCATCGCAGCCGGTCGTGCCGACCTGTGTGCGATCGCACGGCCACATCTCGCGAACCCCGCCTGGACGCTCGAGGCGGCGGCCCGTCAGGGATACACCGCGCAGTGGTGGCCGCCTCAATACCTCTCCGGCAAGATACAGCTGGAACGCAACATGCAGCGCGCGGCCGCCACCGCGGTAGCAGCTCCCCCGCTGCGTGACGAAGTGGCATGAGCCTGCCGGAAAAAGCACTCAACGAGTGCCATGCCCTCGTGACCGGAGCCAGCCGCGGCATTGGCTGGTCGATCGCCAGCGCATTGAACGAGCACGGTGTACGGGTATCGCTGCTCGGACGCGATGGCACGGCGCTCGCTCAGGCGGCCGCACAGCTCGGCGGCGCATCCCGCGCTTTACCGCTTGTGGCGGATGTGACGGACAACGCAGCGGTGACCGGGGCCTTCACCCAGGCGCGTGAGCACTTCGGTGCCGTTGACATACTCATCAACAATGCCGGACAAGCGGCGAGCGCCCGCTTCACCGACACCGATGAGCAGCTTTGGAATCGAGTGATGTCCGTCAATGTGCACGGCACCTATCTGTGCACGCGGCAGGTAGTCCCTGACATGTTGCAGCGGGGCTTCGGGCGAATTGTCAACATCGCGAGTATTGCCGGACTGCGGGGCGCGGGCTACATCAGCGCGTACTGTGCCTCCAAGCACGCCGTGATCGGACTTACCCGTTCTCTGGCCGTCGAGCTTGCGACACGTAACATTACCGTCAACGCCGTCTGTCCGGGCTACACCGACACCGACATCGTGCGAGACGCCATTGCCAACATCATGCAGAAAACTGGTCGCACTGAGGCACAGGCGCGCGAGGCGTTGCTGGCTACCAATCCGCAGCGACGCTTCATTACACCCGAGGAAGTCGCGCACACCGTGCTGTGGCTCTGCGGCAGCAGCGCCCGGAGTGTTACAGGCCAGAGTATCGTGTTGGCAGGCGGCGAGGTGACCTGATGCCCAAGGACGCATCCAAGGAACGTGCGGCGCTGCACTTGATCACCCCGACGGTGGATGCCGAGACACGTGTGCACGATGACCATCATGTGTCACTGCGACTGTGGTTGCGCCTGCTCTCCTGCAGCAACCAGATTGAGAGCCGCATCCGCCAGAGTCTGCAATCGCGCTTCGCCACCACCCTGCCGCGCTTCGATCTGATGGCTCAACTGGAGCGTGCACCGCAGGGTCTGAAGATGAGTGAGCTGTCCCAGCGCATGATGGTCACCGGCGGCAACGTCACCGGTATCACCGATGGGCTGGAGAAAGATGGTCTGGTGGTGCGCGAGGTGGACAGCAGCGATCGGCGGGTATTTCGCGTACGGCTCACCGCGGAGGGTCAGCGCCAGTTTCAACGCATGGCCGCCGAGCACGAGCAATGGATCATCGCACTGTTCGATCCCATGAGTCAGAAGAAGAAAGCTCAGCTCGCGGAGCTGCTGAGTGAGCTCAAATCACATCTCGTCAGCACCTCGCTCTGAGGAGACCTGCATGCCCTGGCCAGAGTTCGACATCGCCGCATACCAGCCACGCCATTTCAAATGGCAGCAGGAGGGACGCGTCGGCGTGATCACCCTCGACCGTCCGGAGCGCAAGAATCCGCTGACCTTCGACAGCTACGCCGAGCTGCGCGACCTGTTCAGAAATCTCGGTAATACGCGCGCGGTGCGCGCACTGGTCATCACCGGTGCCGGCGCGAATTTCTGCTCCGGCGGTGATGTGCACGAGATCATCGGACCGCTGACGCGCATGGATGCCGCCGGTCTGCGCAACTTCACCCACATGACCGGTGATCTGGTGAAGGCCATGCGCGCCTGTCCGCAGCCCATCGTGGCGGCGGTCGATGGGGTGTGCGCCGGGGCCGGCGCGATTTTGGCCATGGCTGCCGACTTTCGCCTGGGTACGACGCGCACCAGTACTGCATTCCTGTTCACCCGAGTTGGCCTCGCTGGCTGCGATATGGGCGCCTGCGCGCTGCTGCCGCGGATCATCGGCCAGGGACGCGCCTCGGAGCTGTTGTTCACGGGCCGCGCGATGAGCGCCGATGAGGGGGTGGCCTGGGGCTTCTTCAACCGCCTGTGCGCGCCTGAGAGCTTGCGGTCCGAGGCGTTGACACTCGCTGGCGGGATCGCGCATGGACCAACTCTTGCGCATGCCATGACGAAGAAGATGTTGCACGCGGAATGGTCCATGTCAGTGGATGAGGCGATCGATGCGGAAGCGGAGGCGCAGGCCCTGTGCATGCAGAGCGAGGATTTCCAGCGCGCTTATCAGGCGTTCGCCAGCAAACAGAAACCCCAGTTTGAGGGCAACTGACGCATGTCACCTCGTGCGTATCTGCAATGGCCCTTTTTCGACTCCGGGCACGCCACGCTTGCGGCGGACGTCGATGTCTGGGCGCAGGACGTCTGTGCGTGCCCATCACTGACGGATGGTCGGGATGCGCTCGATGCGAGGTGTCGCGAACTCGTTGCTGCCTTAGGCGCGGCAGGCTGGACGGGTTACTCGGTGGCGGGCAAACACGGCCGTACGACGTGTTTCGATGTCCGCTCGCTGGCCCTGATCCGGGAAACGCTGGCTCGCCATGATGCGCTGGCCGATTTCGCCTTTGCGATGCAGGGGCTCGGCAGTGGCGCCATCTCACTTGCCGGCTCGCCCGAGTTGCAGGACCACTATCTGCCTCGCGTGGCATCCGGAGAACTCATCGCCGCGTTTGCGCTCTCTGAGGCGGATGCGGGTTCCGACGTAGCGGCGCTTCGCAGCCGCGCGCACCGCGAAGGTAGTCACTACATCCTGGATGGCGAGAAAACCTGGATCTCCAATGGCGGCATTGCCGATTTCTATTGCGTGTTTGCGCGCACCAGCGATGCTGACATTCGCCCCGACGGTACCGTAAGTGCCCGGGGAATCAGCGCCTTCGTGGTAGATGCCGCCACGCCGGGATTGTCCATCTCGCGACGCATCGATGTCATCTCGCCCCATCCTCTTGCAACATTGAGCTTCGATGGCTGCCGCGTACCCGCCGGCAACCGGTTGGGTCAGGAAGGAGACGGCTTCAAGCTCGCAATGCGTACCCTGGACGTGTTTCGCACTTCGGTTGCCGGTGCGGCACTGGGGTTCGGACAGCGGGCGTTCGAGGAAGCGCTGGCACACGCGACTGATCGCAGGCTGTTCGGTAAGACGCTCGCTGACTTTCAGCTCACGCAGGCGACGCTGGCAGAGATGGCGACCGATCTGGATGCGGCGCGTCTGCTGACCTATCGCGCAGCCTGGCTGCATGACCGCGGTCAGCCTCACGCCCGGGAAGTGGCCATGGCGAAGATGACCGCTACCGAGTCCGCGCAGCGCGTCATCGATCGTGCCGTGCAGTTGTTTGGTGGCCGCGGTGTCAGCCGCGGCGAGAAGGTCGAGCAGCTCTATCGCGACATCCGGGCGCTGCGGATCTACGAAGGAGCCACTGAAGTGCAGAAGCTCATCATCGCCCGCGACATTCTCAACTCGGCAAAGGGCAGCTCATGAGCAGCCGAACGTTGCAGGTGCTGCAGCCGCCGGAGTGGCCCCGACCCAAGGGCTACAGCAACGGGATCGTGGCACGCGGGCGGCCGGTGTTTCTTGCCGGGCAGATCGGCTGGGATGCCCAGGGCCGCTTTCCGAGCCAGACGCTTTCGGGCCAGGTGCGCACCGCCCTGGAGAATATCCTCACCATTCTGGCCACCATCAACGCCGGGCCCGAACACATCGTGCGGCTGACGTGGTTTGTGACGAGCCGCGATGAATATCACCAGGAGCTGCAGCAGATCGGCGCTGTCTACCGAGCGGTGATGGGCAAGCACTTCCCCTGTATGAGTGTCGTGCAAGTGGTTGCCCTGATCGAGGCGGAAGCGAAAGTCGAGATCGAGGCTACCGCTGTCATCCCGGAAGGCGATTGAGCGTGTGGCGACCGCCGGAACGCATCCGCCACGAAGCACGCGCAGGCAGCTGGCCGAGCGCAGAGGAGGCCGCAGCCTCGAGACTCTTCTCGCCCGTACCCATCGGACCTGTCACGCTGCGGCACCGCACCTGGGTGCCTGCCATGGTGCCGTGGCGCGCGAGCGATGCAGGACATGTTACGGATGACGTACTCGACTGGTACGCGTGCTTCGCGCGCGGCCAACCGGGTGCCATAGTGGTTGAAGCCACGGGTATCCGGGACATCCCCAGTGGCCCCCTGCTGCGCATCGGGCATGACCGTTTCCTTCCTGGTCTGCGCGAGTTGGTACGGGTAGTCCGCGAGGCGAGCGAGGGTCAGACGCGCCTCTTCATCCAGATCATCGATTTCCTCACCATCCGCCGCCGGCCGGATCCGGGGCGCTACTTTTCGCAATTCCTGCAGATCACTGCGCGCCACCGTGCGGCTGCAGGACTGACTGATGCCGATGAGAGCGCGGTGCGCGCGTGGCTCGCGGCATTGCCACGCGATCAGCTGCAGAAGGTTCTCGAGCCTCGCGAGTTGGAAGCGCTGGACTTTGGCTATCGCGAGCGAGTCACCGACACCGAGCTGCAGCATATCCGCGCTCTGCCACTACAGCTGCCGCAGCTGTTTGCGCAGGCGGCGCAGCGGGCGCGTGAGGCCGGCTTTGATGGGGTCGAGCTGCACTACGCGCATGCCTACACCATGGCTGCATTTCTCTCGCGCGCCAACGATCGCGATGACGGTTTTGGCGGCACTCGCGAGCAACGCGCACGGCTACCGCTGAATGTCTATACGAAGGTGCGCGACACAGTGGGGCATGATTTCGCCGTGGGATGCCGTTTTCTCGCCGACGAATGCATTGCCAGCGGCAGTAACGTGGACGACGCTGCCGAATACGGCTGCATTTTCGCGCGCGCCGGCATGGACTTCCTGTCACTTTCCCGGGGCGGCAAGTTTGACGATGCCAGGCAGCCCGCGGTCGGCGCGGCCGCGTATCCCTACACCGGTCGCAGTGGCTATGAGTGCATGCCGTCCTACTATTCCGATGCCCGCGGACCCTTTGGGCGCAATCTAGCTGCGACCGCGCACGTACGCGCCGCCGTACGCGCCGCCGGCTGCAACACGCCCATCGTGGCCACGGGCGGCATCCACAACTTCGAGCAGGCTGAAGCCGTGCTACGCGATGGCACCGCCGACGTAGTGGGTTTGGCCCGCCAGGCACTCGCCGATCCGGACTGGTTCCGCAAGGTCGTGCGCGGACGTGGAGCGGAGGTCCGCCTGTGTCTGTATACCAACTATTGTGAGGCGCTCGATCAGCGTCATCGGCAGGTCACCTGCGAGCTGTGGGACCGGGAAGAGCTCGGTGCTCCGGATGCAAAACTCACCACGGACGGCAAGCGTCGCCTACTGCCGCCGCGCTGGTACCCGTAACAATTGGCCGCCCGACCTGCTTCAGAAAACGATGCTGCCTACGGAGGTGCCGCCGCACACATACAGGGTCTGACCGGTGATGAATGAGGCGTCGGGGCTTGCAAAGAACAGAATTGCCCGCGTGACATCGGCCGGCACGCCGGCGCGTCCGACTGGAATTGATTGCGACACCGCGGCAAATTTCTCACTGGCCGCCGGGATGACCTGATGAAACATCTCCGTCTCGGCGATCGGGCCCGGCGCGACGACATTCACCGTGATGCCATGTCGCGCCAGCTCCAGCGCCCAGGTGCGTGCCAGACCAACCATTCCGGCCTTGGTCGAGGAGTACACCGTGCGCTTCGCCAGGCCCAGAATGGCGCGGCTGGAGACGAGCACGATGCGCCCGAAGTGCGCCGCTTTCATCGCCGGAAGGTTGGCCTGCACGAGAGACAACCCCGCTGCCAGATGCAGATTCACCAGCGCATTGAGGTCCTCGAGCGTCGCCTCCTCTACGGGACGTTCACGGATGGCGCCCGCGCAATGAATGAGTGTTTTCGCAGGCCTCGTAGCAGCGAGCTCCAGCAGTGCGCTGCGCGTTGCTGCCGCATCACTGAGATCCACTGCTAAATGTTGCAGTCTCGGGTGCGCAATGGGCGCCGGACGTCGCGAAACATTGACGACCTCGAACCCTGCCTCAAGGAGCGCCCGGCAGGTATCCGCGCCGATCCCCGAACTGCCACCCGTCACGATCGCCCGCTCTGTCATCGGAAGCACCCGCTTGCCAGCCAGCCGCTTACATTATCGGCGAGGTGAGCCGAACCGGACAGCCACCCGCGCCATTCGGCTCAGCGGCGCGTCCGTCAAACGGGGCGCTACGCGCTTGCGGTGATCGGGCGCGTCCCACTCGGCTGTGGCTGTGATCCCTCCATCTGCTCGGCTTCGATGAGCTTGCTCAGCAAGCGGCGGAAGTGCGCCAGCGGCGCGTCCGCCAGGATAGCCAACATCTGGAAGCTCGGATCCTCATCAAGCGTGATCTGCTGGCGCTCGATGATGGCCTTGTCCTCCATGAAACCCTCGATGAGACTGTTGAGCAAGGAGCGCGAGATGGTGGAGTCCTGCGCCTCGAAGTTGTTGAGATACGACCAGAAGAAGTGCGTCGTGCGCTCAGTCTCCGGTGTCATGAACTGACAGTTACGGTACTGCCTGGCCCCAGGCGCGAGGGGATCCTCACCCGCGGCAACAAACAGAGTCTCCATCGTGAATATGCCGGGAACCAGCATCGTAGCGATATTGCGGCGATCGAGTTTGCCGGTGTCGCGCACGACCTTGCGATGAAAGGGGGGCGAATCGCTGTTGCGATGCCAGCGCTCGACCCGGAAGCCATTCGGCAGACGCTCGAGCACCGTGGGCTTACTCACGAACGCGTATTCCTCCGATCCGCCGAGCGTGCGCGTGTGCACGAAGGCCAGATGGGCGAAATCGCTCAGATTGTCGACGATCAGAAGATAGTTGGCATCGTAGTGCAGGTAGGCGGGAATGCCCTTCCACGCCGGATCGTCGAGATAGGGTAGATCCACAATGAGCGCCGGATCGGCCTTCGCCGGATCCCCCATCCAGATCCAGATGAAGGGACCGCGTTGCATTACCGGATGAGCCGGCACGCGCAGCTTGGGAGGTATCAGATCCTGACCTGGAATCTGTGTGCACTTACCGGTCCCGTCGAAACGGATACCGTGATACATGCAGCGCACCGCATCACCCTCGCGCCGTCCCTGCGAGAGCAAGGCACCCCGATGCGGACAGCGATCGTTCAGGGCGAACAGGCGGCCGCTCTCACCGCGGAACAGCAGCACGTGCTCGCCCAGCAGCCTGCGGCTCAGCAGCTTGCCATCCATCAGCTCATGATCCAGCGCGGCAACATACCAGCAGTTCTTCAGGAACATCGGTGACCCCTTCCGGGCATGAACCACCCGTCTCGCCAGCGTCGCTGGCAGCTTCTATTTAATGGCATCCCGCCGCTCAGTTGCCAATGTACGTGACATGTAGTAGCTTCGACGTATACTGTAGGAGACCAGGGCACGCCATGCGAACTCTGCTGCAGCAATTACGAGGATGGACGAGTCTCCTGCCGCTGCTGCTTGGGCTGCATCTGACGGTGGGGAATGTCGGCGCGCAGCCGGCGTCTCTCATCACGGTTGTCAAAGCTGGCCGGCTGCTGGATCCGCGCACCGGCACACTGACGAACCCGGCTGCCGTACTGATTGAGGGCAGCAAGATCAAGCAGGTCGGATCGTCCGCGCAAGTGGCCGTTCCCGAGGGCGCGAAAGTGATCGACCTCGGAAGCGCGACACTGCTGCCCGGACTGATTGACGGCCACACCCACCTGTTTCTGGACATCATCGTGCCACCGCAAGCCGAGATGAAGCGTCATCTCAACGGACTCTTTGCTCCGGGAATGCTGCTGGCCATCGTGGAGTCCCCCGGCAAGCGGCTGCTGCTTGCAGCCCAAGCCGCGCGAGAAGATCTCGAGAGCGGTATCACGACAGTGCGCAACCTCGGGCACTCAGGGATCGACGGTGACACGGAACTGCGTGATGGCATCAACAGCGGCCGTGTTGCAGGTCCTCGGATCGTCGCCTCCGGACGCAAACTGATCACGCGGGGTTCCTACGTACAGAATCTCAACCCTGCCCTGGCCGAGACCATCCTCCAGCAGGAGTTTCTGCTGATTGACGGGTCAGACCGGGCACGGCAGGCAGTCCGTCAGAATGTGTTTCAGAGCGTTGATGTGATCAAGGTCACGGCGGACGAGAATCTCACAACAGATGAGCTCAAGGCGGTGGTTGAAGAGGCGCACCGCCAGCACCTCAAGGTCGCCGTGCACGCCGTCGAGCCTGTGAGCATCCAAACTGCGATCGACGCGGGCGCCGATTCCATCGAGCACGGCAACGACGCTACGGCCAGGCAGCTGCAGCAGATGCATGACAAAGGCATCTTCCTCGATCTGACGCCGACGTTTTATGGAGACGTCTATCTGAAGCTCGCCCAGCCCGCCATCGTGCTATCGCCCAGCTACCTCGCCGCACGAGCGAGCTCCGCTGCCCGCAACCAGCAAGACTACGATCAGTTGATTCAGCGGGTGTTGAGATCGGGCGTGAAGGTCGCCAGTGGGTCGGACATGTGCTGGTCGTATCCTGGCAAGACACGCGGGGAAGCGAGCGTTGGCACGTTCGTCAACTTGCATCGGGCTGGCATGCCGGCTCTGGATGTGATTCGTGCGATCACCAGCAATGCGGCGGAAATGTTGGGCTGGAACGACCGCATCGGCACGATCGAGCCCGGCAAGTTTGCCGATCTGGTCGCGGTGACGTCCGATCCGCTAGCAGACATCACAGAGCTCGAACGGATCCGCTTCGTTATGAAAGACGGCGAGGTGGTGAAAAACGACCTGCGGCTCGCTGAGCGCTAGCGGCTCGCTACAGGTGGACTTTGAAACAGGAACCGGTGTGCGCGATCGTCTCGAGAATGCACGCCAGAAATATCGCACCGTAGACGAGGAGCAGTAGGACGTCGGCCTTGCGACTCGGCCCTTCAGGGAGTACGGCCGTCAGCCGGCTCAGGCGGTAGCTGAACAAAGTGGTGGCTCCCGCTCGCAGCGCATGCGGTTTGCCCGGAGTGGCTAGCTTTGCCATGGCGCGGACGAGATCGGCGCCGCGCGAGCGGCGTATGACCGAGTCATCGCACGAGAACTCTCTGAACGTGGCGAGCCGGAAGCCCGCCAGCCATAAGAGTGGATGAAACCAAAGAGCACACACGGCGATCTCGTAGACAAGGCCAATGAGATTGTCGCGGCGCCTGGCATGAGTCAGCTCGTGCAGCAGTACTGCATCGAGCTCCTGCTTGCTCAGTAACCGCTCTGTGCCGAATGGCAGCAATATGGTCGGGCGCAACACTCCCGCGACACAGGGTTCCTGACCGATGGCAGAGAACCTGACCGGCACGCCGTGTGCGCAAAAGCCTCCTGCCACGTCAACCCTGCTCCGACCGTTGGCCGTGCGACCGTTACGACGCTCATCCCGTATTCGCGCCATGAGTCGCGTCGCCATGATGGCGGCACCACACAGCCAGATCGCAAAGAGCACATTGCCGGCCGTCGGATGCCGGGAAATCTGAATACCGACCTCGTCAAGAACTGGCAGTTGCGTAGCCCACGAAACGGAGGATGCGCCGAAGCGATCGAAGAAGCCGGCGAACGGCAGGATGAAATTGAGCAAGGTCACAACCCAAACCCAATATTTCCAGCTGGCACTGCCCTGCCACAGCGATGTCAGAACCCAGGCCGCCAGGCACACAACCGAGGCGTAGAGAAGGTGCACCTCGAGGTAGTACACCGCCGGTGCCACGTGTTCATGCACGAGCTTTCCCTCCACGGCGCCGGGCGAGCTCGTCAGCCGCGGTCGCCTCGAGCGTCTTCAGATCCTTCAGCGTGAGAGCGCCCGTCTCGAGGAGATTTGAGACCAGCAGTCGCGGGGAGCCG
Source organism: uncultured Pseudomonadota bacterium (assembly GCA_963715725.1). Taxonomy (GTDB): domain Bacteria; phylum Pseudomonadota; class Gammaproteobacteria; order Steroidobacterales; family Steroidobacteraceae; genus 13-2-20CM-66-19. The sequence goes on from OY970272.1 coordinate 57,326, forward strand.
CCGAACAGATCCAGCAGATCCTGGACCAGGCCGCTGCGAAACTCCCGCTGATCGATCGCCGCCTCGAAGATTTGCGCGTTCCCGATCTTGCGCAGACGGCGCAAGGCCCCTTTCTGCTCAAGACGGTACACGAGGGTTTGTACCGTGGTGTAAGCGACGCGTTCCTCCTCGGGAAGACTTTCGAGGATTTCGCGCACCGAGCTTCTTCCCAGTCTCCAGTATTGCTCCAGGATCCGCGTCTCGGCCTTCGACAACCGCGTCTTCGCCATATTTACTACCTCGTAAATAAATGCTACTACATCACGCGGTGTGCGCGAAGTGCATCTGCAGGGCAAGGGAGCCTCACATCCGTTGCCACCGTGCCAGCAATGGCGGCCTACTCCACTACCATGAGGTCAAAAGGCTGCTCGGACAACATGTGCACGCGCTCGTCCTCGAACAGGAATGAGTCAATGGTGAAGTACTGACCGCGGTGCCCGGGCATGAAGAACTGATTCTCATAGTTAACCGCGGTGCCCGGCTCGAAGATTCGGTCGGTATCGGTGTCCGCCGCTGGGTCGAATACGAAGTGACCCACCCAGTCCGGCGGGAAGGCAATGCCCATCTCGTAGCCGCCGATCCATCCGCGGCGCTCCCAAAGTCCCTGTTCCTTGAAATACTCGAGCACCGCCCTGTTGAAATCCCGCACCGGCAGAGCTGGGCGCAGAATCGATCGGATCAGCTCCATTGACCTCGCGGCACGCGCAGTCAAGTCCCTCACCTCGTTGCCCGGCTCGCCGATGCAGAAGCTGCGCGCCATGTTGATGTGGTAGCGCTTGAAAACACCGGCCAGGTCAACGAGCACCAGCTCACCGTGCCTCATGCGACGGCGAGTGGCGACCCCGTGAAGCGCATTGGTCTTCGTCCCTGACAGCACGGGCATAGTAATGCCAGGGTTCTCACCTCCGGCGCGCGCCATTGCTCGTACCATCTCGCCATATACCTCGAGCTCGGAGACGCCAGCGCGAATAGTGGCCTTGGCGGCTGCCATGCCAGTATTGGCGATCCGGGCTGCCTCCTTCAGGCACTCGATCTCTGCTTCTGACTTCACATGGCGCACTTCCCGCAACAGCTGTGTGGCGTCGGTAACATCCGCGCCGCTCGAGCGGAAGGCATCCTCCAACCGATGACTGATGGGGCGGTTAGGCCGATAGCTCCAGAATTCCATGCCAACCGTGCCACGCAACCAGCCTTCGCGCTTGAGCTCGGAAGCCACGAACTCGGCGCTGCCCCGCAGCGCCCTGCGCGGAAAGAAGCGGACATCCCGTGCTCGGGTGAACACGCGTCCGAGCACCGCTTCGCGCTCGCTGTCGAACAAAATGTAGTGGTCATGGTCGACATGGACGGCTATCGCAGAACTTGCGGGCCACTGTTGGGGCGACTGTGCCTGGTACCACTCCGCCTGGTAGCCTGAAAGGTAGTAGAGACTCTCCGGTGCCATGAGGTACAGCATGTTCACGCCCGCCTCGGCCATTCTCGCCCGCAGGCGCTTCAGTCGGGAATCAAACTCTTCGGCGCTAAAGGGTGCTTCGTTCTCCGGCTGGCTGTTGAAGTAGACCTCGTCGCGATATTCCATGGCAGGTCCTTTCAATGAGTGAGAGCGCGATCCGCCGGCCGCTCAGCGGGATTGGCAACGGCCGCGAAGACCGCCGCTGCTATGCAGACAAGCATGAGATAGAGCCCGACTCGATAGGAGCCCGAAGCATCATAGGTGGCCCCGATCAGTATCGGTCCGAGGAAGAGCGTGGCGAGGTAGAAAAAGTACCAAAGCCCGTAAAGCCGGCTGAAGGTACTGGAGTCGACCTGCTTTCGCAGGTGCGACACGATGCAGGTGTCGAAGCCCCCCACCGCAATGCCGAATGTGCCTGCCGCGAGAAACAGCAACGGCGTACTGACGCGCTCGAGAAACCACAGGAATCCGGCGACACTTGCTGCCATCAAGCCGAGCTCCACGAGCATGGCGCGGCGATAGGGCCAGCGATCGCTGAGTTGACCCATCGCAACGGCACCAATGATCGCTGCGCCGGCCGTGGTGCTGAGTGAGAGAGCGGCGATCGAATGAGCGGTGCCAAGATCACTGACGAGAGCCACCTCATGCGTCAGGAGGCCGCCATAGGCAACCCCGCCCAGTACTGTTACGGTAACTGCGAGCCAGAAGCTGAGAGGCGAGAACCCTTTTGCTGATGCGTTTCGCTCGATCGGCTCTCCCGGGGTCGCGGATGCCTGCTGGTCCAACGGATCGCCATCCAAGCCCGAGCCCAACGCCGCCGGTGAGCCCTTGCGAGCCCACGCCACCAGGAGCGGCAGGCCCACGAGACAGATCAAGCATCCCATGATCAGTGCGGTGGCGCGCCAGCCCCGTCGATCGAGCAGAAATTGCGTTACGGGCGCCAGCACCAGCCCGCCAAAGTGCCAGCCTGCGTAACACAGCGCGATGGCCAGACCGAAACGCCGGCGAAACCAGATGGCGGCCATGAGGTTCACACCGCAGGCCATCAGAATCTTGGCAAATCCCATCAACGCCCGCAGCGCTAACATCACCAGCACGGAGTTCGCTGCGGACAGCGCCATCATGCATACCGCCGCGAGCACAACTCCCGCGAAAATGACGCGATAGGACCCCATCCGCGTGCAGAGGTGGCTGCCAAGGACAGTGAGCGGCGCTGTCAGCCAGAAAATCGACACCAAGCCGCCGGTGGTGGCCCTATCCCAGCCGAACTCCGCACTCAATGCAGGAATGAATACCGTAAAGGCGTATAGCCCACCGCCATATACCATCATCCCCACGACGAACAGCGCGGCCACAATGCGCCACCCGAAGTACGCGCGTCGATGATCAGGAGCGTTCACGCCATCACGCTCTCAATCAACGACCCCAGCTGCAAGGTCTCCAAGTCCGCGAAGCGTCGTCCGATGATCTGCACCCCGGTCGGTAAGCCGCTCGCGGTAAAGCCACTCGGAACCGAGAGCGCGGGACACTGAGCGACGAGGTTAAACAGCGCTGTCATATCGAAGCCGTGGTAACGCCCGAGGGAATCCACCGCGCCGAAATCGCGATCCGTCAACTCTGCGGATGGCGCCGGGACCGCCGTAGTCGGGCACAGCAGCGCCGAGAATTCCCGGAGAATCTCCCGCATGCCGTACCAGAACTCGGTTCGCGCGAGCTCCAGACGCTTGTAGTCCACTGCCTTGATCGCACGGCCTTGCTCAATGAGGCGGCGTACGGCTGGGTCAAGCAGCGGCGCATGGCGGTCATAGGCCTCCTGAAAATAGGCGGCCATGAACACCCGCCAGTAGTCCATCCACACCTCGACGATCTGTGGCGACCATGGCAGGTCAATCGCCTCAACTTCTGCCCCTGCAACGCGGAGCCGGTCTGCGAGGAGCAGCGTGTTGTGCGCGACCTCGGGATCAACAGCATAAAATCCGAGATCGAGTGACAGCGCGAGGCGGACAGAGCCGGGGTCACGCGCAAGCGAGCCGTGGTAGGCGAACGGCAGGGGTGACGACTGGATGTCGCAGTCATCCGGGCCCTGCGTCGCTGCCACAAACAGCGCCGCATCACCGCAGGATCGAGCCAACGGGCCGAAGTGGGAGATATTGTCGAAAACACTGCCAAGCAGATCGAAGGGAATGCGTCCCAGACTGGGCTTGAACCCGACGACTCCACAGACCGCCGCGGGAATACGCACCGAACCGCCCATATCGCTGCCTTCGGCGAGAGGCACCACTCCGGTAGCAACTGCCACCGCCGAGCCCCCTGAACTGCCGCCCGACGTCCGGGACGTGTCCCAGGGATTGCGCGTCACGCCAAAGAGCGGACTGCGGGTAAAACTCGAGTAGGCAAATTCAGGGGTGGTGGTCTTTCCGAGCAGGATCGCGCCGCTCTTGCGCAACGCGCTTACGATCCAGGCATCCCTGTCCGCTCGGTGCGTAGCGAACGCGCGCGATCCGAGAGTCGTGAGTTTCCCCTTCACCGGCGTCATGTCCTTGATGGCAACCGGCACTCCATGAAGCGGGCCGAGCGGCTCACCGTCTCGAACCGCTGCATCTGCGCTGACAGCCTGCGCAAGCGCATCCTGTGCGTATATTTCGGTAAATGCGTTCAGTTGCGGATTGATCTCCTCCGCGCGCCGCAGACTCGCCTCTACTATCTCAACCGCCGATCGTTCCCGAGAGCGAACTGACGTCGCGATCTGCGTCGCAGTGATCCCGTCAGCTCTGTAGGCCAGGTCAGTAATCCGTTAGCCCTCGGCCGCTGGCATGAGGAGCGGCACCGCAGCCTGGAGGTTCGCATTGAAACGCAAAAGTATAGCCGCGCGAGCGCTGCGCGCGCGACGGGCACCGCGCGATTGGTTATCGCGCGGGTGACCCGCACCGCTGGCCCGCGCGGCCGGCGGCCGACCGCTCGATCAGTCAGGCGCCAAGGGCATTGGTGATCCGCTCAGGCGATCGGATCAGATACCTTCCCTGCGTTCAGGTGCCCTGCTTCTCGCGTTTCCACGCAAGCTTCACCAGGCTTTGTACTCGTTCATCGCACTTGTCCGCCACCTTGGTCAAGGTGAGAACCGCGTTCTCATACTTCCAGGTGTACGTACCCGTCTGCTCGCCGTCCTTGGTGCAAGCCCAAGGTCCCTGGGTGTCAGTGAGTTGCAGCTCCGATGCCTTGGCGGTGAAATTGCCGGTGACCTCCAGCGTGTCGCCTTTGTTCACATGAAACTGCCCGTGGTTGTCAAAGCTCACGGTATAAGGGACGTCCTTGGCCTGGTAGCTGCCCGTTGGAAACTCGGCGGCCAACGCAGGAGAAAGTGCCAGGGTCGAGCAGATCGCGAGCGCACAGGCGCCCAGATCTGATTTGATCAATGTACGTCTTGACACGGTCGTCTCCTTTTGAGGTTAGGGCGCCCACCGCTCGCAGCAGCTGTGGTACGCCTTACCCTACAACCGGAAATGTCCACCAATCCCGCCAACAGGTTGATGGGAGCACGGCCGTTGTGCAGTACCCTCATCAAACTCGTCGTGGTCAACATCGGCGACGTGTAGACTTGGGGGTTGCGGTAATGACAACTGCGCGTTGCGCGCTGCCATCCTCAAACACGCCGGCGAAGAAATTCGAGCATGGTGTCCGGATCCCTCAATGAGGAGCAGCGCACGCGGATCGACGCCCTTCTGGATCAGCTGCTCGATCTGCCTCAGGAGCGGCGGGCTGAGGCGATGCAAGCCTTGCGATCCGAGGACCCGGCGGTACTCGAGGAGGTGCGCAGCCTGCTGCATGCGACTGAATCCTCAGATGATTTCCTGCTACAGCCCGCGCAAGCGGGCGTTGACTCAGCCTCTCCCGAGGCAGGGGAGGATGAATTCCTGCCCGGCGACCGGATCGGGGTGTGGCGCGTCGTGCGTATCGTCGGTCGCGGTGGGATGGGCTTGGTGTGCGAGGCGCACCGGGTCACGGGCGACTTCGAGCAGCGGGTGGCCATCAAGCTGTTGCACCGCGGCGCGGCCGGGCCATCGCAGCGCTTCGACATCGAGCGACGTATCCTGGCGCGCCTCGAGCACCCCGGCATCGCGCGATTGCTGGATGGAGGAGTCACAGCGGACGGACGGCCCTTCATGGTCATGGAGTTCGTCGAAGGCGTTCCCATCACGCAATTTTGCGAAACGCGCGCTGCGTCGCTTGCTGAACGGCTCGAGCTCTTCGAACAGGTCTGCGCCGCCGTCGCCTATGCGCATCGCAACCTGGTGGTACATCGCGACCTGAAGCCGGCCAACGTGCTGGTGACCCAAGAGGGACGCGTCAAACTGCTCGATTTTGGCATCGCCAAGTTGGTCGATGCACCGACCGCCGGCGTAACGCAGCCTGCATTCGTGCTCCTGACGCCGAGCTGCGCTGCACCCGAGCAGCTCAGCGGCAACTCGGTGACTACGATCACCGATGTCTATGCGCTCGGCCTGATGTTGTTTCAACTGTTGACCGGGCGGCATCCGTGGATCAACCGCGAATGCGCATCGCTTGCGGTACTGCGCGCAGCGCAGTGGGGACGCGTGCCGCAGCCAAGCGAGGTAGCAAAGCAGCTCGAGGATCAGGCTCCGGTAGCCCCGCGGTGGTTACACGGGGATCTGGATGCGATCGTGGCAAGGGCATTGCGCCCTGAGCCGGCGCAAAGATACCCCGGTGTTGAGTCTCTTCGCGCAGATGTGCAGCACCACAGAATGGCCGAACCGATCGCAGCACGCGCGGGCGCGCGGCTGTATGTGCTGGGGCGGCTGCTGAGGCGGTATCGGTTGGCGGCTGCCGCAAGCGTCGCAGTGGTGCTCGCGCTCGCCGCCGGTCTGGCAGTCGCGGCATGGCAGGCGCAACGTGCCTCGGTCGAGCGCGACATCGCCCGGCGCGCCGCAGGCCGCGAGGAAGCGGTACGCTACAGTCTCACGAGGCTGTTTCGTAACGCGATTGCGGAGAACAGCAGCAACGAGCCCGCAACCGCGAAGTCCATGGTCGATGCCAGCGCCCGCCAGGTGCTGAACGAATACCGCGACCGACCCGAGTTAGGCGGCGCACTGGTGTTGACGCTCGCCGACCTGTACGGAGCACTCGAGGATGTGGCCGGCGCTGGAACCCTGCTCGAAGACTTCGTGGCCGAAGCTGAGCATGCACCCGGCACTGACCCGCGGGTGCTGGCCGATGCCCGGCAGAAGCTGGCCAATATCGAACTACTTCGAGGACATATAGAGCGCGCCGCAAGCTTGCTCGCTGCCGCCGAGGCGTACTGGAAGCGCTTTCCCACAGCGTATGCCGAAGAGCGGCTGGAAGGTCTCAACGTGCACGCTCGACTGCTGCGCCTGACAGGCGATCTGGACGGAAGCATCGCACTTTTCCGGGAAGCAATCAGGCAGCGTATCGCGCTGTCCGGTCACGATCATCGGGAAACCGCCGTGCTGCTCAATTCCCTCGCGATAGCGCTTTCCAGCGCCAATCGCCTGTCGGAAGCGCTCGTGACGTACCATGAGACGAGCGATATCTATCGGGCGATCGGACGCGCCGACAGCATCGATGCGCAGGTCATCCGCGCCAACACCGGCCGGCTCGAGCTGCGACTCGGACACTTGCCAGAGGCGAGGGAACTCCTCGAAAGCGCGGTCCGCAGCGAGCGGGCGGTCGCAGGCGACTCGGCAGCGGTTGCCGCGGCGCTCGGCCAATACGGCAGATTGCTCTCCATTGAGGAACAATACGATCAGGCCATCCCGCTGCTGAGGGAATCGGTGGAACTGGCGGCGCGGTATACCTCGCCCAACGGCCCCATGACGCTGCAGAATCGACTCTTTCTCGGGCAAGCGCAGCTCGAGCACGGGGATCGCGATGCGGCGCGTATCACCCTCGCGGCGGCGCGCGACGCGGTACCCGCGAAGGTGGGTATCGCAGCCCTCCCGGCGCTGCATGCGCAATTGCTCCTGGCGCGCGTGGCGGCAGCTGACGGCGAGTTCGACGCAGCACGTACTGAGCTGGACAAGATTTGCGCGGCGTTGCGCGGACTGGGCGATCACGCAGCGCTGGAACTCGCCGATGCACTTGTTGCATTGGGTGACGCCGACCTGGGAGGGCCACATCCCGGTAGCGCGGCCGAGCCGCTGCGCGAGGCGCTCGCCCTGGAGGAAAAATGGCAGGGGCCTGCGTGGCAGCTCGCGGTCACACGCGAACGTCTCGGCGAGGCTCTGACCGCCAACCACCCGAGTGAGGCCGCAGCGCTGTTGCGCGCCGCTGACCAGACGCTCACCGGCCAGCTCGGCGTGCAACATTCCGAGACGAAACGAGCGCATAAGGCCCTGACACGCCTGGGCGCGGCAGGCGACCGCGTGTCCATATCCGGATAGACTCCCACTGTGGCCACCGACGGCTCGAACCCTGAAGTGGAATTGCCGGCTGCCGGCTCTGCGCGATCCCCTGAGGTGCAGCGGATCGCATCCGAGTTGTTGCCGTTGTTATACGAGGAGTTGAAACGCTCCGCCCGACGCTCTCGCTCGAGACTCGACGCCGGGGCTACCCTGCAGACCACCGCGCTGGTTCACGAAGCCTTTCTGCGTCTCGGACCTGGACGGGCCTTCGTCGATAAGGATCACTTCCTGCGGGCCTCCGCACTTGCCATGCGCCATGCATTGATCAACCACTCACAGGCGCGGCTCGCGGAGAAGCGTGGAGGCGGCGCGCTACATGTGACGCTTTCGCAAGCCAGCGACTTTTCGGTAACGACGGACGAGGGCCTGATCGCACTCGATGAGGCGCTACAGCGCCTCGGTGTTCAATCGCCGCGGCTCGCAGAAGTGATCGAGTGCCGCTTTTTCGGTGGCTTGTCGGAGGAGGAGACCGCGCGCGTGTTGGGTTCATCCCTGCGGACCGTACAGCGCGACTGGCTCAAGGCGCGCGGGTGGCTGTTTCGGGAATTATCTGCACAGGGGAAACCGTCCTCCTCTACTTAGCGCCGAAACTGGCGGGTTTCCACGGCGCTTTCGGTTTGTCGATAGAGAACTGACCACACGCAGCTCCTTCATCCATCGACATAAGAGGCCTGCCGTGAAAATATCCATCAGTCTGCCTGTCTGGGGCATTGGTTTACTGCCGGCGTTGATACTCGCTGCAAGTCCCTTTGATGGCACCTGGAAAGGTGATCTCAGCACCGTGAAACTCTCCGCAAAACCCAATGTGTTTCTACTGCAGGACGGCACATACTCCTGCAAGACCTGCACGCCGCCGGTGAAGGTGGCCGCCGACGGCCAGGACCACTCGGTGTCAGGTAACCCGTATTTCGATGTCCTGAATGTGGCCGTCCTCGATGAGCGCACCATCCTGAAAACCGCCAAGCAGGGTGGCAAATCCTTGCTCACGAGTAAGTTCTCCGTTTCTGCCGATGGCGCCAGCGCGACCACCGATTTCACGGACTCGACCGCAACAAGCGGCGCCCCGGTGACTGGATCCGTGACCTTTCGACGCGTGGCCAGCGGTCCGCCCGGCTCGCACGCTGTCTCGGGCAGCTGGGTTCAGGGACCCCCCATGCTCTCCGACAATGCCGTGACCTCGACCTTCAAAGTCGCCGGCGATACCCTGAACATGACCACCCCAACGGGTTCGGCCTATGCCGCCAAACTCGATGGTCCGGATGCTGATTACTCGGGAGATCCCGGAGTGAAGCAGGTGTCTGTGCGCAAAATCAATGACCGTAGCTTCGAGGAAACGGACAAACGCGACGGTAAGCCGGTCATGGTCTGGCGCTGGCAATTCGATCCGGACGGCAAGACGGCCCATGTGCGCATGAAGGAAGTCGCAAGCGGTGATGTGATAGAGGCGGTAGCGCGGAAGCAATGATGGCTTTCAGTCCGCGCTGGAGCCCGCTGGTCGTACACTGGGCGCAGACAGCATCGATACTTTGGAGATAGCCCCAATGACCCAGCACGCTGCCTGTAGTTGTGGCCAGTTGCGAGCGGAATGCACCGGGGACCCGGTACGCGTGTCGGTGTGTCACTGCCTCGCCTGTCAGCGGCGCACCGGCAGCGCTTTTGGCGTCGCGGCGCGCTGGCCGGAAGCTCAGGTACGTGCTACGGGTGAGAAGCGAACGTGGACGCGAGTCGCCGACAGTGGCGGGCGGGCGCATTACAACTTCTGTCCGCAATGCGGCTCGACAGTCACCTATACCAACGAGAACTGGCCGGGGTTGGTGGCGATACCCGTCGGTGCTTTTGCAGATCCCGCTTTCTCACCGCCTGACTTCTCCGTATATGAACATCGCAAACACCGCTGGACCATCGTGCTGGGTGAGCACGTTGAACACTCATCGACTGACAGTGCAGCGCGCACGGGCGGGACGCGCTGAGCATTCCAGCGTTTTGCTGCGCTCAGCTCCGCATACGCTGGCTCGTCGGATCGTAGAACGGCTGCAGTGACGCCTCAGCCGGGAAACGCTGTGCTGCGATCTCAAGCTCATAACGACCCGCACTCAGCCACTCTGGCGAGGCAAGCACCTCGCTGTGGCTCACGTAGCCCAGACCGAGCGGAGCCCCGAGGGTGTGTCCAAACATGCCCGATGTCAGCCGCCCGACCACCTCGCCATCCCGCCAGATCGGCTCATTGTGATACACCAGTGGTGCATCCGGACTCAGTCTGAACGCCATAAGGCGGCGCTCTACGCCGCGTTTCTTTTGCGCAAGCAAAGCGGCATGGCCGATGAATCCATCCGGCTTCGACCAACCGACGCTGAAGCCGAGGCCGGCCTCGAGGGACGTGTCCTCGGTGGTGATATCGTGACCCCAATGACGATAGGCCTTCTCCAGACGGAGCGAATTCATTGCATGGTAGCCGGCGTGAACGAGGCCGTACCGGGCGCCGCTACGAACGATATCGTCGTACACCGATTGTGAGAACTCACTGGGTATGTAGAGCTCCCACCCGAGCTCGCCGACGTAACTGATACGGCTTGCGCGAACCCTCGCATACCCGAGATCGATGATCCGCGAACAGTACAACGGAAAAGCGGCACCCGAGAGATCGTCATCGGTCAGTTCAGCAAGAAGTGCGCGACTTTGCGGTCCCATGACTCCCAGCACGACGAAGGCGGAAGATACATCGACAGCTAACACGCGCGCTTCCCGCGGAATATGAGTCTGCAACCAGTGGAAATCACGCGTCTGCGTGGCACATGAAGTCACCACCAGAAACCGATCCGCCGCCTCACGTGTGACGGTGAGGTCAGCCTCGATGCCAGCGCGCTCGTTCAACCACTGGGTGTAAATGACATGTCCGACAGGCACCGCAACATCGGCAGCACAGATCTGGTTGAGGACCTGCGCTGCATCCGGACCGATGACGGCAAATTTGGCAAAGGAAGACTGGTCGAATAAGCCAACCTGCTCACGAACCCCACGGTGCTCGGCTGCGGAAAATTCGAACCAGTTCTGACGCCCGTAACTGTAACGGTACTGCGCTGCTGCGCCATGCGGAGCAAACCAGTTGGCACGTTCGAACCCTGCGACTTCTCCAAAACAGGCGCCCGCCTGCAACAGCCGGTCGTGCAATGGGGAGCGCCTCACCCCTCGAGCCGTCTCCGGCTGCCGGAACGGCCAATGCATGGCATAGAGCAGCCCGAGCGATTCGACCGTCCGGTCGTGCAGGTACCGGCGATTGCGTTGAAACGGCGCACAGCGCCGGACATCGACATCCCAGAGGTCCATGGGGGGATGTCCATCGACGATCCAGTCGGCGAGGACCTTGCCGGCACCCCCGGCCGACTGGATGCCGATGGAGTTGAAACCGGCGGCGACGAACAATCCTGCAACTTCCGGTGTCTCACCAAGCAGATAGCGATCGTCCGGCGTGAAACTCTCCGGGCCATTGAAGAACACCTGCACACCGGCCGTTGCGAGCGCCGGCACGCGATGCATGGCTGCCGACAGCAGCGGCTCGATGTGCTCCAGATCTTCAGGCAGATGATCGAAGGAGAAATCAGCAGGGATGCCCTGCATGCCCCAGGGCTTGGCTCTCGGCTCGAACCACCCGACCAACAGCTTGCCCGCGTCCTCTTTGAAGTAGGAGCAGCCATCCGCATCGCGCAGCACCGGCACTCCTGGCGTCAACTCCACGATGGGTTCGGTAACGATGTAGAAATGCTCAGCGGCGTGCACGGGAATGCAGGCATCCACCCAGCCGCCGATTTCGCGCGCCCACATACCACCGCAGTTGACGACTACCCTGGCGCGAACGTCACCCTGCTCGCAGCGCACGCCGCGCACGCGACCTGCCTCAGTTTCAATCGCCGTCACCCGGCATCTCTCGAAGATGCGCACGCCGCGATTGCGCGCGCCGCGTGCGAGCGCCTGAGTTGTATCGATCGGATTCGTCTGCCCGTCCTTGGGCAAGAAGACCGCACCCACCACATCCTCCGTGTGCAGCAGCGGCCAACGGCATCCGGCCTCATAGGGCGTCAGAATGTCCACTTCCAGGCCGAATGAGCGTGCCATGGAGGCGCCACGCTTGAGTTCTTCGAAGCGCTCGGGTGTCTGCGCTACGGCCAGCGATCCGTTCTGCCGGAAGCCTGTTGCCTGCCCTGTCTCGGTCTCGAGCCCTGCGTATAAACCGGCGGTATATTGCGCCAGGCGGGTCAAGTTCAGGGTCGCACGTAACTGCCCGACGAGCCCTGCGGCATGCCAGGTCGTGCCGCAGGTCAGCTGTCCGCGCTCGAGCAGAACCACATCGGTCGCGCCTCGTCGGGCAAGATGATAGGCGACGCTCGCTCCGACGATGCCACCTCCGATGATGACGATATCCACTGCGGATGGGAGATCCTGGGCCATGACTTCCTCAGCTGCACGCAATCGGCGCAGATTCACTCTATCCCAACATGGCAGCAGATGCCCGACCGTGTTCGTCGTTGTGCGGCCGAAATGACTTGAATAGCATGTGCTCACGGCGCCCGGCGCGATCACTGGTGACGACGCGCGAGCGCAGCCTTTGAGAGGTGACATGGTCGAGCGGGTGCGTGTGCTGGTGATTGGTGGTGGTGCGGTCGGCTGCAGCTGCCTCTATCACCTCAGCTTGCTGGGAGTTACCGATGCGCTGTTGATTGAGCAGGGAGAGCTCACCTGCGGTTCGACCTGGCACGCCGCCGGCAATTGCCCGACGTTTGCAACCAGCTGGGGAGTGCTGAAGCTGCAGCAGTATTCCGCCGCCCTCTATCGACGTCTCAGCGCAGAACCAGAGTACCCTATCAATTACCACGTGACGGGCTCCGTACGCCTGGCCCACACTTCGCCGCGGATGGACGAGTACCGCCATGTGCAAGGCATGGCCCACGCGCTCGGCATGGACTACCGGATGCTTGATACCGGTCAGCTTCTGGAGCGTTACCCCTTCGTTCAACTGGAAGATTTGCTGGGCGCCCTCTGGGACCCGTGCGATGGCGACATCGATCCTGCGCAGCTCACCCACGCATTCGCCACGGGCGCACGGCGCCGCGGGGCTCGAGTGCAGCGCTGCACACAGGTGACGGGGATCGCACAACGACCCACGGGCGAATGGCAGGTGGCCACTGATAAGGGCGCGTACCTGGCCGACGTGGTCGTGAATGCAGCCGGTTACCGCGCCGGGGAGGTCATGGCCCTTATCGGCCGCACCTTGCCGATCGTGAGCATGTCGCATCAGTATCTGGTTACCGAGGACATTCGCGAGCTTCGCGAGCGGTCCGAACGCTTGCCACTGCTGCGCGATCCGGATGTTTCCTACTATTTGCGCCAGGAGCGCAGCGGTCTGATTCTCGGCCCCTATGAACAGCAGGCCACCCCTGCGTGGCAGCACGGAATACCCCAGGACTTCTCGTACAAACTCCTGGATGACGATCTAGGACGACTCGAAACGTACATCGATGCAGCGTGCCGGCGGGTGCCGCTGTTGGCCAGCGCCGGAATCAAGCGTGTGGTGAACGGGCCGATTCCGTACTCCCCTGATGGCCTGCCCTATGTGGGACCTGCGCACGGCCTCACCAATTTCTTTCATTGCAACACTTTCAGTTTCGGAATCGCTCAGGCCGGCGGTGCCGGCAAAGCGCTGGCCGAGTGGGTTGTAAATGGTGGACCCGAGTGGGACCTGTGGCCGCTGGATCCGCGCAGGTTTGCAGGATACGCCACAACGACCTATACACTCGCGAAGGCCATCGAGACTTATCAACACGAGTACGCGCCGGCCTATCCTTACGAGGAGCGTACCGCCGGCCGGCCCCTGCGCACCTCGCCCTTGCACTTCGCCCTGGAGCAGCGCGGCGCGCAATTCGGTGTGCGCGGTGGCTGGGAGCGCGCACTCTGGTATGACCTCGGTGGCAGCGCTGAGCAGATCCTCAGCTTTCGGCGCGAGCACGCTTGGATGCAGTCCGTGGCCGACGAGGTCCATGCCGTGCGCAACGCTGTCGGACTGATGGATCTTCCGGGCTTTACGAAATTCCTGATTGCCGGACCCCACGCTGCGACGTATCTGGACCGGATCATCTGCTCGCGACTTCCACAGGTGGGCCGCATTGCGTTGGCTTACGCTCTGAACAAGGCAGGTGGAATCGTCAGTGAATTCATACTGGCCCGCCTCGGAGCGCAGGAATTCTATGCCGTCTCCGCGGCGTCGGCCGAGGACCACGACGATGACCTGCTCACCCAAGCGCTTCCGACAGATGGCAGCGTATCGCTCGAGCGCGTGTCGGCAAAGCTCGGAACTTTAGTGTTGGCCGGTCCACGCTCCAGAGAGGTTCTGAGTCAGATCACGCCAGCGGACCTGTCAAACTCGGCATTTCCCTGGCTCGCGGCGCAACGGATCGAGGTCGGCTCCCTGCAGGTTCTGGCACTGCGCGTCAACTATCTCGGTGAGCTGGGGTGGGAGTTGCACGCGCCTGTCGAATATCTTGCTGGCCTGTACCGGCTATTGCTGAGCGCTGGTGCGGCCTGCGGGCTGAGACACTTTGGCCTGTATGCAATGGACAGCCTGCGACTGGATAAGTGTTATCCCGGCTGGAAGGCGGAGCTCGATAGCGGCAGCTCGCCGCTGGAGGCGGCTCTCGAGCGATTCGTCGATCTCACTAAGGAGGCTTTCGTTGGCAAGGAAGCACTCGAAGTGCAGCAACATCAAGCGCGGGCGGGTGCAGCCGGTCTCGGCCTCAAGCGCCGCCTCGTTCCACTTACGCTCGACCAGCCGGGCTGTGCAGATCCGCTTCCTGGAAGCAGCGTGCTGGCAGCAGGCACTCCTGTTGGAATCATCACCTCAGGAGGGTGGAGCTACACGCTGCAGGCGAGTGTCGCTCTTGCTTATGTCGGCAGCGATTTCGCCACGCCAGATACAAAGCTGAGCGTGGATATCCTGGGTCAACATCGTCCGGCGACGGTCGGTCGTGCGCCGCTGTTCGATCCGCAGAATCTACGGTTGCGTGCGTGATGCGCAATGCGCAATCAATGAGGGTTGTCGTTAGGGCGCTCGTGGGGTCTGTCTTCACGCGCTGGCGGTTGGTGAGCAGGCGCCTCACGAGCAGGCGCTTCGCGAGCAGGCGCTTCGCGACGAGGTCCCTCCGCTCGCTGCGCTTGCGGGGCACGTTCCTCGCGAGGTTGCTCATGTGGTGCATTGCTCCCCGGCTGCTGCCGGGGTCCTGGATACGCTTCCGACCGACCTGGAGCTGGGTGCTCTTGGGGTGGCGTGTGTGAAGGAGCCGCGAGGTTCAGACTCCGGACGACTCTGCGCAGCCGACCCATGCCGATCCTCTGCACTGCCTAGCCTGATTGGCCGATCACCTTCGTGCTGTCCATTTGCATGATCGATCCGGGCTGAACGCGGCGGCGGCCCCGCGCTAGGTGGCGGACCTGAAGGCCGACGATGTTCGGAGACGGAGCGATGCATCCACTCCGCGCGCCGGCCATACCAAGGACGCTCGTGATAGTAGCGATCCCAGTACTCGCCTACGCTGAACTGCACGACCGGAACACCGAAGCTCGGAGCGTACGTGTAGAACGGTACGTAACCTCCTTCGTAGTCATATGCCAGATCGGGGGCGTACAGCCATCCACGATTGTCGCCGACACCGATGTCACACCAGCTCCAATCATTAAGGCAGCCCATCACCTGAACTGGGGTGTCGGCATCGAGCTGCGCAACAACCGGATAACTGTCATCCGGGCCGGCGTAGACGTCGGAGACCCGAGTCGTCTCCGCGTTCTGGGCCACTGCGACACCTGCACATGCGAGCATTGCAAGGCCGGGTAAAAACCGCACGCTGTTCAGCCGTCCCATACGTCACCTCCGAAGCTGAAGCTGCAACGCACGGGTTCATCAAGGGTTCCGAACGGTATTGCCGCATCGCAGCAATCGGACTCCGCACGGTGAGTTGCGCTGCACCGCGGCAGCGGTCGATGGGAGAAAGCTGTGTGTTCCTAGCTGGGTTTTTCGGGGGCCGCTACCGCGTCCTGGGCACCGACCTCGGTTTCCAGTGCACCGACCAGTTGGCCGATCTGTTCCGCCCTCTTCTGCAGGGCCCGTGCCTGCCGGACCCGGCCGGCTGCCTGCAGCGTGCGAACTTCGTCCAGCAGGTCATCGCGATGCTGCGCCGCCCGGAAAAGTAATCCTGAGGAGCTGCGCGCGATTACCGCAGCGCCGCCAGGAATACTGGATCTCTTGTTTTTAGCTGCCATGAAGCACCCCAATGGGCTTCGCCCACTTGCGCACCATTCCTTATCAATACTCCAACCGAGGCCGCCCCCGCGTCAAGCGACTGCGTCCCGCGCGCGGCCAGTCGATGCGTGCCTGCGAGGCACCTCGGTGAAGCCGCGACAGGCCAGAAACATGAGCGATTAAGTAACGATGCGGCTAGGTCACCGACATGCGCGGCACCACATCGATAACCTCATCGATCGAATGGAATGATGCGGTCTGCTTGAGGAGCGCGCGAGCCATGGCCAGTGCTCCTCGCTCGCAGCGGGCACGGCTGTCCGGATCGGGGATCGACTCGAAGTCCATGACGTGCGCGAAGCCCACGATGCGGCGAATCATCTTGCAAGCCGCGAAGCCCAGCATGTCGAGAAACAGCTGCTCGAGAAAGGCATGGCGTGCGTTTATGAGCGCCGCGCTCTCCTTGCCGCCATCGAACATCGCGACCGGCAGCACATCGCCCGCCGCCTGCTCGGACCACAGCGCCAGGAAGCGGCCGCGGAACGTGTGCCAGAAAAGCCGCGCCTGATCGAGTATCCAGCGCTGGTAGCCGCGACGATCGTCGCTCGAGCTGGCGTGTCCGGGCTGCGCATACCAGCCCAGCAGCAGGTTGCCCAGAAATGCGCCGAGATCGAAGCCGATCGGTCCGTAGAAGGCGAATTCCGGATCGATCACGCGTGTGTCCCTCTCGGTCACCATGACCGAGCCCGAATGCAGGTCCCCGTGCACCAGAGCCTGCGTCTCGGTGAGAAATTTGCGCGCGTAATGTGCCGCTGCCACTTTCAATGAATCGTCCTGACGCAGCTCGGATACCACCCGGTCAAGCTGTGGCGTCGTATGGCGATTGCGCGGGCTGCGCCGATAGGGATCACAGAAGACCAGATCGACGGTGATACGCAACAGCTCCTGATTACGGGCAAACAGCGCAACTCCATCCATCTTCTGCTCGAACGGTCGCGCAAAATCCGAGGTAAAGAACGAAGCGCGCGCGATGTACTCCCCGACATCGCGTGCTGCCTGTGTATAGCGCTGCCCTGCGAGGAGGCCGCGTCGCAGGATAATGTGCGGTGTCAGGCACTCCATCACGATGCAATAACGCTCTGGATCGTAGTGGTAGATTTTGGGCACCAGGCTACCGACGTGAGGCGCGACGGCTGCATAGTACGAGGCTTCAAAAAACGCCCGCTCCAGCGTCATCGGCCAGGAGTCCCCCGCCGCACGCACGTATGGCAACGCCTGTTTTACGCAGATGGAGCCGCTCGCCCCCTGCACAATGAAGACCAGGTTGAGATTGCCATCGCCCACCTCGCGCACACGCCAGCTGCCCGGCCGGCCACCGAGGATTTGCGACATCTGCGGCAGAGAAGCCAGAAACGTCGCGACGCCTGCAACATCCAGAATGCTATAGCCCGCAGGAGTCGCCAGTGTGGTCACGGCCCACTTCCAGTCGCGGAATCGGCTGGCACCTTGTCAGCGGTCCGGCCAGGGTCCGCTGCATCCTCTCTCCCATAAGTACGGAACTGCTCCAGCACTACAGACATCTGCGTCTCATCCAGTATTCGGACTGGTCCGAGCGTCAGGGCAACACAGTATTGTCGCGCGAGATTTTCTACCTCGGCGGCGAGTGAGAACGCAGCCTGCAGATCAGCGCCGGTTGCGACGACACCGTGGTTGGCCAGCAGGCAGGCCTTGCGACTGTGCAGCGCTGCGAGCGTGGCATCGGCCAGTTCCTGGCTGCCGAAGGCGTAATACGGGGCGCAGCGGATATCAGCGCCACCGGCCATGGCCACCATGTAGTGAAACGCCGGGATGCCCCTGCCCGTACAGGCGAGCGCCGTCGCATAAGTAGAGTGGGTATGGACGATCGCGCCCACGTCGGTTCGGGTTTTGTAGATGTCGCGATGCAGGCGCCATTCGCTCGAAGGACGACAGCCGCCGAACCAGCGTCCCGAGAGGTCCATCACGGGCACCTGCTCCGGCTGGATTGTCTCGTAATCCATGCCGCTCGGGCTGATGAGGAAGCGGCCAGCATCGGCGCGCACGCTGAGATTGCCTGATCGACCATGGCTCAGTTGCGTGTGCTTCAGTGCGCGACAGCTCTGGAGCAACTGGCCCCGCAGCTCGACAAACACGCCGCGATCATCGAGCTCCATCAGCCCGCCGCCTTGAGCTCAGGATAGAGTCCCTGCAGGCCTGCGCGGCTGGCTGCACAAACACCGCGCTCGGTGATCACTCCGGTGATCAGTCTCGCGGGGGTGACATCGAAACCCAGATTCAGCGCAGCAGAGCCTTCCGGCACCAGGCGGACGGTTTCCAGCTTGCCGCCGGCACCTTGACCTGTGATGTGAGTGAGCTCTGCGGCATCGCGCTCCTCGATCGGAATGGCGCTACCTGAATCCAGCGACCAGTCAATGGTGGTGACGGGCAGTGCTACGTAGAAGGGAATGCCGTTGTCGTGTGCGGCCAGCGCTTTGAGATAGGTACCGACTTTGTTACACACATCTGCGCCGGCAGTCATGCGATCACTGCCGACGATCACCATATCCACCCGTCCGCGCTGCATCAGATGGCCCCCGAGATTGTCGGCTATCACGGTGTGCGGTACCCCATGCGCGGCCAACTCGAAGGCGGTAAGCGCGGCGCCCTGGTTGCGCGGCCGCGTCTCATCGACCCACACATGCAGCGCGATACCCGCATCGTGCGCCATATACACAGGCGAGAGCGCAGTGCCCCAGTCCACGCAGGCCAGCCATCCCGCATTACAGTGCGTGAGAATGTTGAGGGTGCGCCCTGTCGACTGAGCCAGCCCGCGGATGAGATCCAGGCCGTGCCGTCCGATGAGACGGCATTGTTCCACATCGGCGTCGCAGATCGCGGCCGCTTCGCGCAAGGCGATCCGCGCACGTTCGGCGGGGTGAGCCTGCGCCAGTGCGCGGCGCATCCTGTTCAAGGCCCATGCCAGATTGACGGCGGTGGGACGCGTCTGCTGCAACAACTCCGCCGCCTCGTGCAGATGGGTGTCCGAGGGATCCGCGCGCATGGCGAGGGCGATTCCGTACGCTGCGGTGGCGCCAATCAGCGGTGCGCCGCGAACAACCATGGACCGTATGGCGCAGGCGGCATCCGCGGCCGTCTGCAGTTCAACGATGGCGAACTCGAAAGGCAGGCGCGATTGGTCAATGACGCGCACGTCCCCTGCCGGCGTCGTCCAAATGGTGCGGTAATGCGTGCCCGCCACTCTCATTCGCTGCTCCCCGCTGTTGCGGCACGGCAGCTTTATCACGGCGGGGACTTTGACTCAATCACCCGGGCGCAGACCGCTCCTCGACCGCCGGCATCTGCCGCCGGTCCAGCGCCCCCAGGTGCAAGCGGCGACCCCCTCCGCAGCCGCTGTGGGGGCTCTGCGAGATTACCTCACGGCGTGAGGTATTGGGCTCATCAGCCGGGAGCAGTACTTGCTGGCACCGCAGTACGCTTGCCGCCAGTACTCACCGATCCTGACAACATAGCTCGGCACGAAGATGAGCCCCAACGCTTTGCCGTACTGCGGTGCAGCTCCTCACCCAGGTGAGTTGCTGGAGCGTTTCAACCTCGATCCGGCATTGTTGGCCAGTCTCGCGCTGCTGGCGATTTTTCACGCACGGTATGTAAAAGGCACGAGCCGGATCATCGCACTGTCCGGATGGGCGATCGCGACTGTCGCATTCTGCTCTCCGTTGTGCGCCCTGTCGGTGGCGTTGTTCAGCGCGCGCATCGGACAACATATGATCCTGGTGCTGCTGGCCGCGCCCCTCATTGCATTGGCCTGGCCCGCCGGTCCTTCCGGCCCGCGTATCGGCCACACCTGGACGCTCGCCGCAGGCTTCTTTGCGTTTCTGTGGCTGTGGCACATGCCCGCGCCGTACGACGCGACCTTCAGCTCAACCCGGCTCTACTGGCTGATGCACCTCAGCTTGTTTGGCTCCGCAATTCTGTTATGGCGCGATCTGCTGCATCACAGTGCCGCGCGCGCTGCGGAGGTGCTCGTGATTGGCACGCTCACCTCCATGCAGATGGGATTGTTGGGCGCCATCCTGACATTTGCCTCGCGGCCGCTGTTTTTCTGGCACCTCACCACGACCACACCCTGGGGCCTGAGCGCGCTGCGTGATCAGCAACTGGGCGGTGTACTGATGTGGGTGCCAGGAATCGCTTTCTTCCTGTTCGTCGCGTTGCGATCCGTGGGACGGCTGTGGAAGCTGCTGGAAGCGGAGAAAGCGGCATGAGCGGCGTCCCGCTCGGGTATCTGGATGCCGCCGGCCCGCGCGCGCAAACGATCCTGCCTCTCACCTGGTTCACGCTGCTGGTCTCCATCCTGGTGTGCATCGTCATTGGCGTGCTGCTCTGGCGCGGCATGCGGCGAGCGCACCGCGTGCGCACGGAAGAGATCGCTGCGGTGCCTCTCGTCAGCGGTCCGCACGGTCTGCGTTGGATCAGCATCGGCGTGGCGATCTCTGCTGTGCCGCTGCTGATCACGATCGTCTGGACCATGGTGACACTCGCGCGGGCATCGGGTCCACCTCTGCATCCGGGGCTGACGCTCGATGTCACGGCGCATCAATGGTGGTGGGAAGTCAACTACGACTCAGACCAGGCTGCGCAGATCTTTACCACCGCGAATGAGATTCATGTGCCCGTGGGCGTGCCGGTTCTCGTGCGTCTGCATGGCGGTGATGTCATCCACAGCTTCTGGGTACCGAAGCTCTCCGGCAAGACGGACACCATTCCCGGTCAGACCAATCTGAGCTGGTTTGAGGCGCGCACGCCCGGCCGCTACCGCGGGCAATGCGCCGAGTACTGCGGACCGCAGCACGCCAACATGTCGTTCGAGGTCGTGGCACAGGCGCAGGCCGACTTCGATCGCTGGCGAGCTGCGCAAGTCCAACCGGCCGCTGCGCCGCGCTCCGCAGCGGCCGAACGCGGCATGGCGCTGGTCGAGTACCGCTGTGGCCTGTGTCACGAGGTGCGCGGCACGCGGGCCGGTGCCGTGACCGCTCCGGATCTGACTCATCTGATGAGCCGCCGCACCATCGCGGCGGGTGTATTGCCCAACAATCCGAGCACGCTAGCCGCATGGATACAAAATGCGCAGGAGATCAAGCCAGGAACGCTCATGCCCAATCAATACCTGACCGGGTCCGAGCTCGCCGACGTCCAGGCATACCTGGAGACACTTGAATGAGATCTCCCGACTTCCGTGCCCCGACCATCGGCATCGACAGCGTCGCGCACGAGGCGGCCCTGCACCGGCTGTGGGAGAGCAAACCGGGACTGGCGGGCTTCTTCAGCACGGTCGATCACAAGGAGATCGGAATCCGCTACATCGTGACGGCATTCATCTTTCTCGCGCTCGGTGGCCTCGAGGCCCTGCTGATGCGCGTGCAGCTGGCCGGTCCGGACCTGCACTACCTCACCCCGGAGCAGTACGACCAGCTGTTCTCGATGCACGGGATCTCGATGATCTTCCTCTACGCCTCGCCGATCCTGTCGGGCTTCTCCAATTACCTGTGGCCGCTGCTGCTGGGCAGCCGCGACATGGCGTTTCCACGCCTGAACGCGCTGTCCTACTGGATCTATCTGGCGAGCGGGCTCTTCATTTACGCCGGCTTCCTGAGCGGCAATGGACCTAACGACGGCTGGTTCAACTATGTCCCGTATGCATTGCGGGACTACAACCCCGGCCTCAATGAGGATTTCTACTCTCTCGGCATGGTGTTCCTCGGCATCTCCACCACCATCGGCGCGGCCAACTTCATCGTCACGGCCTTCCGTACCCGCGCCCCAGGCATGTCCATCAACCGCCTGCCCATACTTGCCTGGGGCACGCTGACCGCCAACGCCGCCAACCTTGTGGTGGTGCCGGCGGTGAGTCTTGCGTTTCTGCTGCTATGGGTGGACCGGCAGTTCGGCACCCGCTTCTTCGATCCGGCCGGTGGCGGTCAGCCGCTGCTCTGGCAACACCTGTTCTGGATCTTCGGCCATCCGTGGGTATATGCGATCGTGCTGCCCGCCATGGGCATGGTCTCCGATGGTCTGCCGGTGTTCTGCCGGCGTCCGCTCGTGGGGTACTCGCTCGTAGCGCTCTCCACGGTCGCCACCATGATCCTGGGATTTGGCGTGTGGGTTCACCACATGTTCGCCACGGGTCTGCCGAGTCTGGGACTGTCGTTTTTCTCGGCAGCTTCGATCGCCATCGTCGTGCCCTCTGCCGTCGCCGTGTTCGCGTGGCTAGCCACCATCTGGCTCGGCCGTCCGGTCATCACCACCGCCTTCCTGTTCTTCGCCTCGATGATCATCCTGTTTGTGATCGGTGGGGTATCAGGATTCATGACTGCCAGCGTGCCGGTCGACTGGCAGCTGACCGACACCTACTTCGTCGTCGCGCATCTGCACTACGTCCTGATCGGCATCAACGTCTTCCCGGTCGTTGGAGCCGTGTATTTCTGGTTTCCCAAAATGACCGGACGCCTGCTGGACGAGCGGCTTGGGCGCTGGAACTTCTGGACCATGTTCGTGGGTTTCAACATCGCCTTTTTGCCCATGCATCTCACCGGCCTCCTCGGCATGCCGCGTCGGGTCTATACGTATCGTGCAGACATGGGGTGGGATACCCTAAACCTCATCACCTCCGTGGGCAGCCTCGTGTTCGCTGTCGGGGTGCTGCTGCTCTTCGTGAATGTACTGCGCAGTCGGCGCTCCGGAGCACTCGCGGGCGCCAATCCTTGGGATGCACCGACCCTCGAGTGGTCCGTGCCATCGCCTCCCCCGCCTTACAACTTCGCCGTGATTCCGACGGTCGCTTCGCGCCACCCGCTCTGGGAGGCCAGGTTGAAGGAGGATCAGGTCGCTTCTTCCATCGAACGCGGCATGCTGTTGGATACGGGCAAAGAGACGGTCGCCACGACGGCGCTGGATGCCGCGCCCGACATGATTCTCGAGATGCCGGAGGATACCTACGCACCGCTGGTGTTGACTTGCGGCATCACGGTGATGTTCGTCGGAATGCTGCTGAAGAGCTGGGGTGTCACGGCTCCGGGTATCGCCGTGGCGGCCATCGCCCTGTTGAGCTGGTTGTGGCCGCGGCGCGCGCTGCGCGAGCGCGAAGCCACATAGGGATAAGCTGATGTCCGAACCGATGCAAGTTGCACTCGCACAGCCCGGCAAGCTACCGGTCGGGCCCGTGGGTCGTCACGGGCTCGGACTGTGGGGTGTCGCAATGCTGGTCGCGACCGAGGCAGCGCTCTTCAGCTATCTGCTGTTCGCGTACTACTACCTCGGTGCCACCTCACTGCCCGGGTGGCTGCTGGAGCCGCATCCCACCTTCAAGCTGGCTCTTCCCAACACCATCATTCTGCTGGTCTCCAGCTTTTTCGCGTGGTTCGGGGAGCGCGGCGTCCTCAGGCTGCGGCGTTCGCAGGCCGTCATCGGTTTTGGCGGTGCGCTGCTGCTTGGAACGATCTTTACGGTCGTGCAGTTCTGCGAATGGCACGCGAAACCTTTTCAGCTCGGCACTAACAGCTACGCCTCACTGTATTTCGTCACCACCGCCTTCCACATCGGTCACGTCATCATCGGTCTGTGTGTGCTCGCTGCGATTCTGCTCTGGACCGTGCTCGATTACTTCAGTCCGCGGCGCCAACTCACCGTGTCGGCGGGCGTGCTGTACTGGCACTTCGTGGATGTCATCTGGATCTTCGTGTTCACCACCTACTATGTGACGCCCTACCTGGGGTTCGGCAAATGAGCGCCGATCACGCCGCCCTGAGCCATCACCCTGCCCCGCACCGGGAGCGGGTGGGCGCCGTGGCGAGCGCATTTGCGCTGCTGGGCGGGCCGGGCGCCTGGTTCGTGCAGGTCTGCGCCGGCTTTGCAATGTCGAGTTGGCCCTGTTTTCCCATGGATCAGCGGCGCTCGGCACCGCTGGAAGGATACGGCTGGACGCATGCCGCGACCGACATCGTCTCGGTTGCGGCCGTGGCGACCGCACTGGCCGCGGCATACACAGGGTGGCGGCTGTTGCAGCTCACCCGTGAGGAGATGCGCGGCGATCATCGCCATCTGGTGGATACCGGCACCGGGCGAACGCGGTTTCTGGCGCTGTGGGGTCTCGTGGGCGGTGCGGGTTTCGCCGTGGCTGCAGCCATAACCGCCATAGCGTTGTTTATCCTGCCGCGCTGCAGCGGCTGACGGACTAACTGCAATGACAAGAGCTACTGCTGTAGGTTTCGGGCTGGTCGCTGTCGCGCTCACCGTACCCCACGTGTGCGCTCAGACGGTACCGGCTCCCGTGCCGGCCTCGGAGGTATTCACACTGGAGCAGATCGGGCACGGCTTGGCCGAGCCCACTCCGGATGCCGGCAAGGCGGCGCCGAGTGCTGCCAACGCGCCGCCCGAAGACGGGCAGTGGACCATGCCGGCAAAGAACTTCGCCGCCACGCGCTTCTCGGGGCTGACGGAGATTACCCCCGACAACGTGAAAGGTCTGCAGCCGCTGTTCAGCTTTTCGCTCGCGGTGAACAAGGGCCAGGAAGCCGCGCCGATCGTGGCAGGCAACACGATGTATGTGGTGACTGCCTATCCCAACTACGTCTACGCGCTGGACTTGTCAAAGGAAGGCGCGCCGCTGAAATGGAAATTCGCGCCCAAGCCCGTGCCGGCCAGCCAGGGTGTCGCCTGCTGCGACGTCGTCAATCGCGGCGGCACCTATGATTCGGGTAAGTACATTTTCAACACGCTGGATGGGCAGACGATCGCGCTCGATGCGCAAACCGGCAAACCGGTGTGGCGCACCCTGCTCGGCAATATCAACAATGGCGAGACGCTGACCATGGCGCCCCTGGTGGCCAAGGGACATGTCTACGTCGGCGACTCGGGTGGCGAGATGGGAGTACGCGGCTGGCTCGCCGCCCTCGATGAGAATACCGGCAAGCTGCTGTGGCGGGCATACACCACGGGACCCGATGCGGACGTGCTGATTGGCGCGCAATTCAAAGCGCCCTATCCCACTGAGCAGGGCAAGGATCTCGGCGTTTCCAGCTGGCCTGCAGATGCCTGGAAGATCGGCGGGGGCAGCGTCTGGGGATGGGTGAACTACGATGCGGATACCAACGCCGTCATCTATGGGACTGCCAATCCGGGACCGTGGAACGCCGTGCAGCGGCCGGGAGACAACAAATGGACCTCCGGCCTGTTCTCCCGCGATCCGGATAGCGGGCAGGCCCGCTGGTTCTATCAGCTCACCCCGCACGACGAGCATGACTATGACGGCGTCAACGAGCAGATCCTGCTCGAGTTGCCTTTCGACGGGAAGATGGTCAAGGCTCTCGTGCACCTCGACCGCAACGGCTATGTGTATGTCATCGAGCGCGCCACCGGGCGCGTGCTGTCCGCCGATCCCTACGGTCCGGTCAACTCAACGCGCGGCGTCGATCTGAAGACCGGCAGACCGATCCTGAATCCAGCCAAGGAAACGAAGCTCGACGAAGAGGTGCACGACATCTGTCCGACCGCTTCCGGTGCCAAGGACTGGAACCCCAGCTCCTTCAGTGCGCAGACCGGGCTGTTGTATATCCCGCACGAGAACATCTGCATGGACTGGCGTGACATGAAGGTCAACTACATTGCGGGCACACCGTACGTCGGCGCCAACGTGCACATGAAACCAGGGCCTGGAGGCAATCGCGGTGAGCTTACCGCCTGGGATCCGGTGCGCCGGCGTCCCGCGTGGGCCGTCAAGGAAAACTTTCCGATCTGGTCCGGCACCGTGGTCACCGCGGGTGACGTGGTCTTTTACGGCACGATGGATGGCTGGTTCAAGGCCGTCAATGCACGCACCGGGCAGGCGCTGTGGCGCTACAAGGTCGACAGCGGAATCATCAGCCAACCCATCAGCTATCGGGGCCCCGATCAGCACCAATACATCGCGGTGCTCTCCGGGGTCGGCGGCTGGGCAGGCGCGGTGGTGAGTGGTCCCGTCGATCCGCGCGATGGGTCGGCGGCGCTGGGATTCGTCAATACGATGTCCGATCTACCCAAGTACACCACGGCCGGAGGAACGCTTTATGTGTTCGCGCTTCCTCACTAACTGCACCGGCGCCTGCAGCGCCTTGGCCGCACTGCTGCTTGTGGCAGGCTGTGCCAAACATCCGGTACCTCAAGGTGCTGTCGGCAGTGCCACGAACCCTGCAGGTGTGATCGACACGGCTTTGACCCCGGGAGTGGGTCATTCCCTGACGACGGTCGATCCTCGTGCGGCGGCCTACTACGACAACGCGGATGCGGTGGTGAATGGCAAACGGTTGTTCGCACAGTACAACTGTTCTGGATGCCATTCGAACGGCGGCGGCGGCATGGGCCCCCCGCTCATGGACAACGAATGGATCTACGGTGGCAGGCTGGAGCAAATCCATCAGACGCTCGTGGAGGGCCGCCCCAACGGCATGCCGGCGTGGGGAGGCAAGATTCCCGATGAGCAACTCTGGCAGATCGCTGCCTATGTCAGATCGATGTCGCTGCCTGCGACGCTGGCCGCCCAGAATGGACCGACACCCTCGCAGTCGCCGGCACCCGTACCGCGCGCCGCAGCCAGTGATGACGGCTGGTCGCCACCACCTGAGACGACTAACGATTACACGTCCACCGTGACCGGACCGCAGTGAACCCCATGCCCAGGGATCGCGTGGTCCCGGAGGAATGAACGATCATGGCGACCAAGAGGAAGAAAGCGACTCGCAAAGCATCTCGCCCGCGCCGCGCAACAGCCGACACCGGGAGGGGCCGCCGTCCCGCGGGCGCTAGATGGTCGGCTGCGGTCATGCGCCGCAGCGATGCCATGGACCTGGAGCCGGGCGTCTTCAAGAAGCGCACCGCGCGACAGATCGCGCTGTCGCTGCGCCGTTCGGTAGAGGCCAGTACCCGCCGTAAGTCCCCGCCGTTCCGCTCCGCCATGTCGATGTTGAATTTTGAGATCAATCGCGGCGGTCGCAACTTGAGCGCCGAGCGGCGCCGGGTTCTCAACCAGGCCAAGGACGAGCTGCGCAAGCTGTACCACCGTCAGCCTGCGAGGTAGGGTGCAGTCGGGTTCCGCAGCTCAGACGCTATTGGCTGCTACAGGCACTACTGCATCAGGGCATGCGACAGCACGTACACGCGCACCTGGGTCTGGACCTGTGGGCGGCCGTTTTCGTCGAGTTCCCAACTCAGATCGCGGTAGCTACCGGCGCTACGCGACGGCACCTGCACGAAATACTGTACGGGTCGGGCCTCGTGAGGCGCGAGCACGTAGCTACTGCGTCCGGACTCGTCGCCCTTCCAACCGCGCGGCAGATTCGCCTTGAGGACGATCTGCTCACTGTTGGCGGTGTCGTTGCTCAGGATCAGCGGAATCCATAATTTCTCTCCAGGAGCACCCTGCGCGAGGGGCTGCCCGAGCTTCTGCATGGCAAGCAGGCCGTGCGAATCCCAGAAACGGCGGTAGAACGCCCATGGCCCACCCAACTCCACCCCCAGGCCACGGTGCTCGGGCTGTTGGTGACCCACCGGCGCATTATAGGGAATCGGGCCCGTACCCACACCGGCCAGGCAGTCAGCAGTGACCGTCGATGGCACCAGCGACTTGCCAAAGATCAGCTGCACCGGCCGCGCGGCCACCGTGCGCAGCGTCTGCGGGTCATATTCGTTTTGTGTCTGATAGGCATTCCATGCGGCCTGCGTGAAGCTCGCATAGGCAACCTTGCGCGACGGCGAGATTTCGTTGGCGTCATAGCGCGGGCCCGTGCCGACGAAATCATGCTGCCCATCGACGTCGTAGAAATAGATCTTCTTGGTTTGCCAGGTCAGCAATCCTTCGCCATAACTGTTGCCGTGCTGATGGTCACGCGGTGCAGTCACCTGTTCCGGAAAGGCAAGCGGATCGCCGGCCTGGTCAGCCGCCTCGACGGCGAGCACCGCGGCCGCCTGATGGTCTTCATGATTCTCGCCCACCACATAGTCGGGCAACATCGTGATGATGATCTCGGGGCGCGTCAGCCGCACCAGCCGCACCATGCTCTCGAGACTGGAGCCATGATCCCAGCTCTCCAGCGAGTGCAGCACGTCCTGCCCCGGAGTGTCATGGCCGGCAAGAAACCAGACGTTGCTGATGTTGAGTGCCGAGAGCGCCTGGCGCGCCTCGATCTCGCGCACGTCGGCAAGCGCCGCGCCCTGCTCCATGCCGACCCGATTCTCGCCCGCACCGCCGCGCGTGGCATAGATCACGGCGATGCGTTTGTGCTGATCAAACACCACACGCGCCAGATAAGATGCGATGCTCGCCTCATCATCCGGGTGGGCAATGATCAGCAGGATATCCGTCTTGTAGCGTGCATCGGGCGCAACGCTCAAGGCGCCGTTGACAATCTGGTCCTTGCCGCGATCCGCGGTGGCGAAGCCGCAGAGCAGCAGACAAAAAAGGATCCATATTCTGGTTTTCATACGATCCGCCGAAGATGCGCTCAGAGCCACGTGCCCGATCTGAACAGATCTGCCCGCTGACCTGGCCACCGACCGAATGATCCTAACCCCTGGCACCGGCGCAGTCCTTGCAGCCGGCTTTCATCCTGTTTGCCTGCCGGCTGTAGCAATCAATATCCGCCAGCGGCGGCGGGAAAAAAAGGCGTATTACTGCTGTTTTCGCTCCCCGGAACTCTCCTCCCGGTACTTCTGCCGGCCGTGCGCGGCACGGCCGCCCGCGAAACACATTGCGAAGCGCCGGGTCGGCTGCGGAAAATACGTATTGCAAGCCCATTATGTGAAGGGGTCCCAAACGATGAATGTCATTCGCGCGCATCGCGAGGCGCACGCCTCCAACCGCACCGGCTGGCTGCGCGCAGCCGTACTTGGCGCCAATGACGGCACCATCTCGGTCGGGAGTCTGATCGTCGGCGTGGCTACTTCCGGAGCCTCGACGCACCTGCTGTTGTTGACCGGCGTCGCCGGGCTCGTCGCCGGAGTGGCCTCCATGACCGCCGGGGAATATGTGTCGGTGCAGTCGCAGGCCGATGCCGAAGCGGCGGATCTGTCCCGCGAGCGCCGCGAGCTGCGCGAGGAACCGGAACGCGAGCTGGCGGAGCTGACATCGATCTATGTGCATCGCGGACTCGATCGACCGCTCGCACAACAGGTGGCGCGCAAACTCATGTCGGTCGATGCTCTGGGCGCGCATGCGCGCGATGAGCTGGGTATCACGGAGACTCTGCGCGCCCGTCCGCTGCAGGCCGCCGTTGCCTCGGGAGTGTCATTCCTGGCTGGCGGAGTAATTCCCATCCTCGCGACCGCCCTGGCCCCCGCAGCTGAGGTCGCAGAAACCGTCTCAGCTGTTTCGATTCTTACGCTCGCCAGCGCCGGTGGACTGGCCGCCTATGTCGGCAAGGCAGCGGTGTTGCGCAGCGCCCTGCGCGTTGCCTTCTGGGGAGCGCTCGCGATGGGTCTGACTGCAGTCGTCGGTCGCGTGTTCGGGACCACTGCGGGGTGAATGAATACGCAGACGACCGCTGAGAATTTCCCACCACATGCGCCAATCGCCCAGGAAGCTGAACCACGGATGGGCGAAGGTGGCGGGTCGATTGTGCTCGAAGAAGAAGTGACCTGCCCAAGCAAACGCATAACCCTGCAGCAAAGCCACGCCGAGCAGCCACCAGTGCTGCAGCAGCAGTCCCGCCAGGATCAGCAGCGCTGCGATACTGGTACCTGCGAAGTGCAACTGGCGACACACCGGATGGGTGTGCTCGCGCAGATAGAAGGAATAGAAGGCCGCAAAGCTACTGAATTGTCGCGTGCTGCTCATAGGGCCGAAGAAAATGCGTCTCGTGACTTCTTAAGATAGCGCCGGCTGCGACGACCGCCAAGCAGCACGCAGCTGGATGTTACGATTGGGTATGAACACCAAGCTTAAGATCATCCTGCTCGTCCTGACCGGCATCATGCCTGCCTTGGTTGGCGCGCGGCAGGCCGCGTTGAGCCAGCGCCTCGCCGCGCAGAACGCGCTGTTCGATGAAGAATACGAGAGTGAGCTCAAGACTCACCCGGAGCTCGCTACCGCCCACGGCGATTATCGCTACAACGATCAGCTCGATGATTACTCACTAGCCGGCGACGAATCCCAGCACGGGCGCGATGCCGACTTTCTCAAGCGCTTGAACGGCATTGCGACTGCGGGCTTTGGCGAGCAGGACCTGCTGTCGCACCAGGTGATGGCACGGCTTCTCGAGCAGCGGCTGGTCAACTTCGACTTCAAGGAGCACGAGATGCCGCTGAGCCAGATGGACGGCGCGCACGTGCACCTGGCTGATCTGCCGCTTTCCGTGCCCTTCGATACGGCGAAACAGTATGAGGATTACATTTCCCGGCTGCGGCAAATCCCCCACGCCTTGCAACAGAGCGAGGAGCTGCTGCGAGCAGGCCGCAACGACGGTCTGATGCCGGTGAAGTTCCTGCTGGAGAAGGTCCCGGCGCAGTGCGTGGGAATCGTGGCCGCGGATCCGTTCCTGATCCCGACCAAACACTTCCCCGAGACCATTCCAGCTGCCGAGCAGCAACGCCTCGCGGAGACGATCACCGAGGTGGTCATCCGGCAAGTGCTGCCGGCGTACCTTGACTTTGCGCATTTCATTGCGCAGGAGTACGCGCCGCAGGGTCGCAGCGAGCTGACTGTCACCTCCCTGCCCGGCGGGCGCCAGCGTTACCTCAATGACATCCGCAATCGCACTACGCTCAGCAAATTGACGCCGGAGCAGATACACGCGATCGGCCTGCATGAGATGGATCGGATTCAGAAAGAGATGCGCGAGCTGGCGCAGCGCGCAGGCTTTGCCGATCTCGCTGAGCTGCGGCGCGCAGCACACGATGACCCCCGCTTCCGTCCGAGCTCTGCGACGCAAATCGTCGCTGACTTCCGCAAGTACATCGCGCAGATGCAACCCAAGCTGCCGCAGCTGTTCGGCTTCATACCGCCCGCGCCCGTTACGGTGGAACCCATGCCGGATTTCGAGCCGGGCAACGCGACGCACTACAAGACCGGTACACCCGATGGCACACGACCGGGCCGTGTGGTCGTTGCGGTAGCCAACTTCGCGCAGCGCTCGATGGTAAACGACGAGGCGGTCGCGTATCACGAGGGCATTCCCGGACACCACATGCAGCTGTCGGTGGCACAGCTGCTCAAGGATCTGCCGCGATTCCGGCAACATGGCGGTAATTCAGGCTATGTCGAAGGTTGGGCACTCTACGCGGAGCAACTCGGCAAAGAGGTTGGGTTCTACCAGGAACCCATCAGTGATTACGGACGACTGTCGAGTGAGCTGTTTCGCGCTGTACGGCTCGTGGTGGATACCGGTATTCACGCCCAGGGCTGGTCGCGCGATCAGGTGATCGATTTCATGCGTAAGTCGGGCGCGGTCGATGAGCCCACTCTGCAGGCGGAAACCGATCGCTACATCGCCTGGCCCGCGCAGGCTCTCTCCTACAAGCTGGGTCAGCTGAAATTCCGTGAGCTGCGCGAGCGTGCGCAGCGCGAAGTCGGCCCCCATTTCGACCTGCGTGCTTTCCATGATGAGATGCTCAATGGCGGCGTGCTGCCGCTGGAGCTACTGGAAGCTCGCACCAACAGCTGGATCAGCATGCAACAGCGCTCGATGGTATCGAAGCGCACCAGCGCGGCTGCGAACCCGAGCTGCACGCACGCCGCCCGTCCGCATTGCCCTGCCTGAGCTCGTGCTGTGCACAGCAGGAACATGGCTTGCAGAGTGAGCTGATCCGCCGCACCCGAGAAGCCAACATGTCGCAGACCGTCGGGGATTTCCTGATCGAGAGGCTCCACGAGTGGGGCGTGCGCCTGATCTTCGGCTACCCCGGTGATGGCATCAATGGTGTGTTCGGTGCGCTCAACCGCGCCGGTCGGCGCATCGAGTTCGTGCAGGCGCGTCATGAGGAGATGGCCGCCTTCATGGCCTGCGCCTACGCAAAGTTCACCGGTGAGCTGGGCGTGTGTATCGCGACTTCGGGTCCTGGCGCGACGCATCTCGTCACAGGGCTCTATGACGCTCGCCTCGATCACGTGCCTGTGCTGGCGATAGCCGGGCAGCAATCGCGCAATGCCCTCGGTGGTCACTACCAGCAGGAAGTTGACCTGCCGAGTCTGTTGAAGGACGTGGCCGGTGCGTACGTTCACCAGGCCTCCTCCGCTGCACAGGTGCGCCATCTCGTGGACCGCGCCATCCGCACGGCCGTAGGGGAGCGACGCGTCACGGCCATCATCCTGCCCAATGATCTGCAGGAGATGCCGTATGAAGAGCCGCCGCGCGCGCATGGCAGCGTGCATTCGGGTGTTGGTTTCTCGCTACCCAAAGTGGTGCCGTATGAGGCCGATCTACAACGCGCAGCGGCCGTACTCAACAGCGGCCGCAAAGTGGCCATGCTGGTCGGCGCTGGCGCTCTGGGCGCCACCGATGAGGTGATTGCCGTGGCTGACCGGCTCGGCGCCGGTGCGGCCAAAGCGTTGCTCGGCAAGGCTGTCCTGCCCGATGAGCTGCCGTGGGTGACCGGCTCGATCGGTCTGCTGGGGACCGAACCCAGCTACAAGATGATGAATTCATGCGACACGCTACTGATGGTCGGCTCCGGCTTCCCCTACAGCGAGTTCCTGCCAAAGGAAGGCCATGCGCGCGGCGTGCAGATCGATCTCGCCCCGGACATGCTCTCGCTGCGCTATCCCATGGAGGTCAACCTGGTCGGGGATGCGGCCGAGACACTGCGAGCGCTGCTGCCGCTGCTGGATGTGCACGCGGATTCGAGCTGGCGCGCCACCATCGCGCGCAATATGGAGAGCTGGTGGCAGACTCTGGAGCGGCGGGCGCTCGAGCCCGCACACCCTGTCAATCCGCAACGTGTCGCCTGGGAGCTGTCACCCCGTCTACCCGATCGGGTCATCCTGACCAGCGACTCCGGCTCTTGTGCGAACTGGTTTGCGCGCGATCTGAAGATGCGCCGTGGGATGATGGCCTCACTCTCCGGCGGGCTCGCCTCCATGGGCGCAGCCGTTCCCTACGCTATCGCTGCCAAATTCGCGCATCCGGACTGCCCGGTTATCGCGCTGGTGGGCGACGGCGCGATGCAGATGAACAACATGGCGGAATTGATCACCATCGGCAAATACTGGCAGCGGTGGTCCGATCGACGTCTCATCGTGTGCGTATTCAACAATGAGGACCTGAACCAGGTTACCTGGGAGCAGCGAGTCATGGAGGGGGATCCGAAATTCAACGCCTCGCAGAACATCCCTGACGTTCCCTATCACCGCTTCGCCGAGATGATCGGACTGACCGGCATCTTCGTCGACCGACCTGAAGCGGTCGGTCCGGCGTGGGACAGCGCGCTCGCCGCTGATCGGCCCGTGGTCCTCGAAGTCAAAACCGACCCTGAGGTGCCGCCCCTGCCGCCCCATATCACTTTCAAACAGGCGCGCAATCTGGCCGGAGCACTTGCCCGGCGCGATCCGCACCGCCGCGGGGTCATCGAGGGAACGGCGCGGCAGATTCTCAACCGGCTCTGGCCGGGCCGCCGTAAGACCTAAGGGGGGCCCGGAGCGCAGCTCTACAGCAGTGCTACTTTGGAGGAGTGGTCGGCGGATTGGTCTCACTCCCGGATTGCGGTGCAGGCTCGCCGGTAGTCGTCGGCGTTGTCTGGTTTGGTGTGCCTGAGGCCTTTGACATCCGCAGCTGCTCGCGACACGCCTTGCGCGCGTCCTGTTTGGAGATCCCGCTGTTCTGAGCCTTCTGTTGCTCCATGCAGGTCTTCATCATCTGACTGTGATCTGAGCTGCTGCTGTCGCCAGGATCACCCGCCAGGGCGGCACCTGTCCCCAGCAGGGACAGACAGGCAAGAGCGACATAGGTTGGTTTCATAAAAACTCCCGAAATTGCGAACATTCGCGCGGTCATCCGTCCGTTCTGCGGGATTGCAGCAATGGCTGTACCCGTGCAGCGAGGCGGGAATCGGCAAGACGCTGGCCCCGGTCGGCCCTGCCCCCCGGGGCCACCACCCACCCCGCGCTACCTGTAAGGGTCGCCCTTGCCCCAGCAGGGCCCATCCCCACGGGGTTCTCCCCCGGGTCGCCTACCCAGGCCGACAGGCCCCTGCACCAGAGGATGCTTGCCGGCCGCCGACAACCCAATCCGCCAGACCTTCCTCTCACCTTTCGGGACCGAAACTTGCTCACGCTTAAGCTTGCCTTTACACCTGTAACCGGAGGTCGTATGTCGGTACTTGCATGGATCGTGCTCGGGCTGATTGCCGGGTTCATTGGCAGCAAAATAGTCAACAAGCACGGGGACGGAGTTTTCCTGGATATCATCCTCGGAATCATCGGAGCCGTCGTGGGTGGCTGGCTGTTCAGTGCCTTCGGCATGTCCCATGTCACGGGACTCAATCTCTACAGCCTGCTGGTAGCGGTAGTGGGCGCGGTCGTCGTGCTGGTGGTCTACCATGCGCTGATCGGCCGGCGCTCGAGCCTCTGACGCTACGTGGGATCAGGCGCCGGCGGGGGCGCCCGGCAAGCTGCAGGTCGGCACGCCAGTGAAGGACTGGCTGCCGGCCTGTTCATTTGCCTGTTCGGAAGCGGGTCCACACCCGGGTGCGCAGTCTTACGTACTCCTCGCTGTGAGCGCGCTCGGAAATTAGCCGGCCCGCCACTCCGGCTGAATGCGGAAAGATGGCAGCGTTGGTGAGCTCGGGCCGCATCAGGGGCTGAGCCGCCGCGTTGCCGTTGGGGAAACGGATGGTGTTGCTGTTCTGCGCGGCGATGGCGGGGTCCAGCAGGAAGTTAATCAGTCGCAGCGCATTGCGCGGATGAGGGGCATCCCGCGGCACCGCCGCCACGTCGAACCACATGACTGCCCCCTCGCGGGGAACCGAGTAGCGCAGTACGGCACCATTGCCCGCAATCCGGGCGCGCTCCTGGGCCTGCATGGCATCGCCATTGCTTGCGATGATCACACACAGCTCGCCCGTCGCCAGGTCCTCCACCAGGGAGCCGCTGCTGATCTTGCGGATGTACGGTCGCACGGCGAGCAGCGCGCGGGCTGCGCGCTCCAGGGTTTCGGGCGCTTCACTGTCGGGCGACTCGCCCAGCCAGGCCAGAACGCTGGGCACGATGACGTTAGGAGATTCATACAAGCCGATGCCACAATCGGCGACGCGCGCTGCAAGCGCAGGGTCGAACATCAGGGACCAGCTGTCGAGTGCGGCCGTGGGCAGACGCTCGCGGATGCGGGCTTCGTTATAGGCCATCCCGGTGATGCCCCAGGCGTAGTCGACCGCGTGCCGGTTGCCGGGGTCGTGCACGGCGAGCCGACGCGCAATCTCGGGATCCAGATTGCGCAGAT
This sequence comes from uncultured Pseudomonadota bacterium, assembly GCA_963715725.1. Classification (GTDB taxonomy): domain Bacteria; phylum Pseudomonadota; class Gammaproteobacteria; order Steroidobacterales; family Steroidobacteraceae; genus 13-2-20CM-66-19. The sequence continues at coordinate 93,023 of OY970272.1, forward strand.
TCGGCAGCTGCGCGGCATCCAGAGCTCGGAATACCCCCGCCGCCAGCAGGCTCTCGAGATAGGCACCGGAGGGAAATACGACATCGTAGCCGGAGTGGCCGGCGAGCAACCGGGCCTCCAGCGTGTTGTTGGAATCAAACACGTTGTAATGGACGTGCACACCGTAACGGGCCGTGAACTGGCGCAACACCTCCGGATCGATGTAGTCGAACCAGTTGTAGAGGTTGACGCTAGCCTCTTCAGCCACGGGCGCGGAACCGGGGCCGGCAGGGCTGCCGCAGCCAGCCAGCAACAGCACGGCCAAGAGCACAAAGAGGCCGCGCTGCGCGCCCGAATGACGGACACTCGTGATGGTTTGCTCCCTGGGGATGGCCGCGCGATTATGGCGGGCATGCAGATGCAGCTCAATGCGAGCAGGCCGAGCTACCTGCCAGCGGACGGTACCCGCAGATGCCAGATATGAACCGCTCTGCGGGCGAGCCTCGCGATACCGGCGCTGCGGTGCGGACGGTTATTTATCGCCATACGCTTGCGACCCGGTTGCTCCATTGGGTCAACGTGATCTGTCTTGCGGTGTTGATCATGAGTGGGCTGCAGATCTTCAACGCGCACCCGCACCTTTACTGGGGACAGGCTGGCGCGGATACCGATCCGGCGTGGCTCAGCGTCGGCCCGTTTCCCGGCTGGCTGACCTTGCCAGGGTGGCAGGACCTGGCCGCGGGGCGGCGCTGGCATTTCTTCTTCGCCTGGCTGCTGGTGTTCAACAGCCTGACCTATCTGCTCGTGAGCCTTCTGACCGGCCACATCCGCCGTGATCTGCTGCCCACACGTGCGGAGCTCACGGCCTCCCATCTCGGTAGCTCCCTCCGTGAGCATGCGTTACTGCGATTTCCAACGGGCGCTGCGGCAAGACACTACAATGTGCTGCAGAAACTGGCCTACGTGGTGGTCATTTTTGGACTGGCACCGCTGATGCTGATGACCGGCCTGGCGCTGTCCCCCGGCATCGATTCCGCCGCAACGTGGCTGCCGGAGCTGCTCGGTGGCCGCCAGAGCGCGCGTTCGCTGCACTTCCTGACTGGCAGCGCCATCGTGTTGTTCATCGTGGTACACCTCGTGATGGTGGCGCTGGCGGGAACCTGGAATGAGGTGCGCTCGATGGTCACCGGACGTTTCGAGCTGCCACCAGCGAGGCCGCGTTGATGCGTCGCATCCTGACGCGACGTCAGATGTTGGTTCGTAGTTCCGGCACGCTCGGGGCGCTGCTGCTGGTTGGTTGCGACCGCTTGAGTACCGCGCCCTCCGTGCAGAGCATTCTGCGGAGCGCCGAAAGCCTGACCTATCGCACGCAGCGATTGGTGCTGCGTGAGCGGCCGCTGGCGCGTGAGTTTCGTGAGGCGGATCTCTCGCCGGTGTTCCGCTCCAACGGGACCAACGATCCAAACAATGCGCTCTACAACAATCTACGGGCCGATAATTTCGTGAATTGGCGGCTGGCGGTGGGTGGCCTGGTACTGCAGCCGCTGCAGCTATCCCTCGCGCAGCTGCGCGCGCTGCCGGCACGTACGCAAATCACACGCCACGACTGTGTGGAGGGCTGGAGTGCTATCGGCCAGTGGACGGGCGTGCCTCTGGGACAGGTGCTGCAGCGGGCGGGGCTGCTGCCGCAGGTGCGCTACATCGTTTTTCATTGCGCCGATCAGCTCGAGGCCAATCAGCCTTACTACGAGAGCATCGATCTGGTCGATGCCTTCCATCCGCAAACCCTGCTCGCCTACGCCCTCAATGGCAAACCCCTACCGGTTGCCAACGGCGCACCGTTACGCCTGCGGGTGGAGCGTCAACTGGGTTATAAACAGGCGAAGTACCTGATGGCGATCGAAGCCGTCGCCAGTTTGCAGAGTATCCGCGGTGGCCGGGGTGGCTTCTGGGAAGACCGCGGTTATGAGTGGTACGCGGGGATCTGACCGCGCCCCATTGGGCTGGGTGTCAGCAGTGTCAGGCCAACATCAGGCGAGCACGGAAGTCGAAGCGCGCAGCGGGCTCGTCCATTTGGCGCGCATCTGGCGACGCGCCAGCACGAAAGCCACGGCATAGAGCAACTGATCGAGGCTGTCCGATGACAGAGTGGGCAGACGGCGGCGCTGTGGGCTGTTCTTGCGCATGATGATGGCTCCTCGCAGAATGTGTCCAGAGCTTGCCTGTCCGCCGCCGCGCTGCGAACAAGCTGGCAGCGCGAAAATGAGTAGGACGAGTCCCACACCGCGCGCCAGCGTGCCTCAGGCGACCTCGGCACCCAGCACCGCCTTCACCTCCAGAAAATCGCGCAGGCCGTATTCACCCCACTCGCGGCCATTGCCCGAGCGCTTGAAGCCGCCGAAGGGCGTACCCCAATCGCCCGCCGCACCGTTGATCGTAATGCGACCGGCACGAATGCGGCGCCCGATGCGACCGGCGCGTGACAGGTCCTTGCCCCAGATGTAGGCCTGCAACCCATAGGGCGTGTCGTTAGCTATACGGATCGCCTCGTCTTCATTGTTATAGGGAAGAATGGCGAGGACGGGCCCGAAGATCTCCTCGCGCGCAATCACCATCTCGTTGTTTACGTTGCTGAAGATCGTGGGGCGCACGTAGTAGCCTTTGTCCAGCCCCTCGGGCCGGCCTTCTCCGCCGGCGATGAGCTTGGCACCTTCTGCAATACCCTTGGCGATGTAGCTCTCCACGCGCTCGAACTGAATTTTGGAGACCACGGGACCTACGGAAGTGTTCTCGGCCGCCGGATCACCGACGATGACGGAATCCGCAACCTTGCGCGCCAGCGACTCCACCTCGGCCAGCCGCTGGGCGGGCACGAGCAGGCGCGTCGGCGCGTTACACGACTGCCCGGAATTCTGGAACACGCCCATCACACTTGCCTTCACGGCGCGCTCGAAGTCGGCATCGTCCAGAAGGATGTTCGGCGACTTACCCCCGAGCTCCTGGTGCACCCGCTTGACAGTGGCCGCCGCGAGCCGCGCCACCTCGGTACCTGCACGCGTGGAGCCGGTGAAGGAGACCATGTCCACCTCCGGATGCGCGGCAAGCGCTGCTCCGACAGTAGCTCCTGCACCATTGACAAGGTTGAAGACCCCCGCCGGCACGCCCGCCTCGGCACACACTTCAGCCCAGATCGCGGCACTGAACGGCGCGAACTCCGAGGGCTTGAGCACCATGGTGCATCCCGCCGCGAGCGCCGGTACCACTTTGGCCGCGACCTGATTCATCGGCCAGTTCCACGGCGTGATCAGCGCGCATACCCCGACCGGTTCCAACAGGAGGCGCGAGGAGCCGCGACGCTCTTCAAACTCGAAGCTATTGAGCAGCTCGATCATCGCCTCCAGATGACCACTGCCACAGGCGGCCTGCGAGCCGCGCGCCAGCTTTGCCGGCGCACCCATCTCCAGCCGCATCGCGTCCGCAAAATCCGCGTAACGACGCTTGTAGATCTCCAGCATCCTCTGCAGCAACGCACGGCGCTCATCCCGGGTAGTCTGCGCGTAACTGTCGAACGCACGGCGTGCTGCCGCCACGGCGAGATCGACATCGCGGCCACTGCCCATGGAGATGACGCCCGCGGGCTGCTCGGTGGCCGGGTTGATGACTTCGAACACCTGCGGCTCGACCGGATCAACCCAGCGACCGTCGATGTAGAACTTTCGGTAATCGTAGGTCATCATGAACTCCTCATTACGCGGCTCCCACAAGGGCAGCGTGCGCTCAGCTCGGAACGGCGTCTCGTGCGCCGAAGCCGGGCCGACAGGCCCGACTGCGAAAGAGTGTCAGTTTAGCATGCGAAGGCGCAGCCCTTCGCAGCCCTTCGCGGCGTTGCCGCGGCGCGGTGCCGTGCTCACTTGCGAACGGATGGCGACAGTCACGTGCAGAATTCAGCGATAGCTCTCGTAGGGATCGATGTGGACGGAACCCTCGTTGGCTCGAGCGGCGAAGTTCCTGAGCACATCTGGGAGATGGCCGCGCGGGCCCGTCGCGAGGGTGTGCATCTGGCCCTGTGCTCGGGCCGTCCCGCTTTCGGAATCGCGCGCGAATACGCCCAGCGACTCGAGGCCAACGGCTGGCATGTCTTTCAGAACGGGGCGAGCGTCGTGCATCTCGCCAGCCAGGAAACGCGCTCGGCACGGCTCCCGCGGGATCAGGTGGAAATGCTCATCGAGCGGGCGCGCGCCGGCGATGAAGTACTCGAGCTGTATGGGGACAGCAGCTACGTAGCGGAAAGCAGCGCCGCGTGGGCGTTCGAGCACGCCAAGCTGCTGGGAGTCCGCTTCGAGCCGCGGCGCTTCGAAACTCTACAGGAGCCGGTCGTGCGCGCGCAGTGGTTGCTGTCGGCAGAGCGCGCCGCCGAGTTCAAGGCGTTGCCCCATCCTGGACTGGAACTCGCGCAGTCCAGCTCGCCCCTGATGCCGCAGACGCAGTTTGTCGGCCTGACGCGCGCCGGAGTCAGTAAGGGCGTGGCACTGCAGAGTGTGGCGCGGGAGTACGGAATCCCGTTGCGTGCTGTCATGTACGTTGGCGACTCGGGCAATGATCTGTCAGCACTGCAGATCGTGGGCTGGCCGGTGGCGATGGGCAACGCCGATGCGGCGGTGCGCGCAGTCGCATGTCACACCGTGGGACATGTGGATGAAGGCGGACTCGCGCAGGCGCTCGAGATGGCCGTGAAGTCTCAGCAGGCCAAGCGATGACGGAAGATTCGGCACGCGCTGCGCGCGCATCGCTGTTGACGTGCCGTACAATCACACGCGCATGAGAGTCGTAACCTACAATGTCAACGGAATCGGTGCGCGGCTGCCAAACCTGCTGCGCTGGCTGAGCACCGCACAGCCCGACGTCGTGTGTCTGCAGGAGCTCAAGGCGCCCCAGGAGAAATTTCCCGAAGCCGCAGTGCGCGCAGCCGGCTATGGGGTGATCTGGCACGGCCAGAAGAGCTGGAACGGCGTCGCGATACTCGCGCGGGGACGTGAGCCGGTGGAGCAACGGCGGGTACTGCCGGGCGACCCGGAGGACAGTCACAGTCGTTACATCGAAGCCCTGATCGGGGATCTGACCGTCGGTTGCCTGTATCTGCCCAATGGCAACCCGGCTCCCGGACCGAAGTTCGACTACAAGCTGCGCTGGCTGGAGCGCCTGATCCGTCATGCGGCGGAGCTCGCAGCCAGTCCGCGGCCCGTCGTGCTCGCCGGTGATTACAACGTCATCCCAACCGAGCGTGACGTGTATAAGCCGGAGCGCTGGCTGGATGACGCCTTGTTTCGCGTGGAGGTGCGCGAAGCGTTCGCGCGATTGACTGCCCAGGGTTGGACCGATGCCATCCGCGCGCTGCATCCGGATGAGACGATCTACACTTTCTGGGACTACTTCCGCAACGCCTACAGCCGCAATGCCGGGTTGCGGATCGATCATCTGCTGGTGAACCGGCCTCTCGGTGGCGCGGTGCTGCAGGCGGGTGTAGATCGCGACGTGCGCGGCTGGGAGAAGGCGAGCGATCACGCGCCGACCTGGATCGAGCTACGCTGACACCGGGGCCGCTATGATCGTGCACCTGGTCGATGGCACCTACGAGCTGTTCCGTCACTTCCATGGTCTGCGCCGCTTCACCCGCGGGGAAGACCGTCCGTTCGGTGCCGTGAATGGCGTGCTGCACACCGTGTTGCAGATGATGGAAGAAGGCGCCACTCATGTTGGTGTGGCCACAGATCATGTGATCGAGTCCTTCCGCAACCAGCTCTGGGAGGGTTACAAGAGCAGTGCCGGCGTCGAACCCGTGCTGCTCGCGCAGTTTCATCCTCTGGAGGACGCTCTGCGAGCCATGGGTGTGAAGGTCTGGCCGATGACGGAGATGGAAGCCGATGACGCGCTTGCATCCGCTGCGCAGCGAGCCGCCCAGGATCCGCGGGTGCAGAAAGTATGTATCTGGACGCCCGATAAGGATCTGGCGCAGTGCGTCCGCGGTAGCCGCATCGTGCAAATCGATCGGCGCGGCAAGATAATCCGCGATGCCGCGGCAGTGCGCGCCAAATTCGGCGTGGACCCGGAGCTGATTCCGGACTTTCTCGCCCTGGTTGGCGACAGCGCCGACGGCTACCCGGGCATGCCCGGCATCGGCAGGATGACGGCGGCGCGGCTGATTGCACGCCATGGTGCACTGGAGCAATTTCCACCCGAGGTCCTGGGTGCACGCCGCGCGGCAGCCCTGCTGTTCAAGGATCTGGCTACCCTGCGCACCGACGTCCCGGTGTTTGCACAGGTCGATGAATTGCGCTGGCAGGGAGTTACGGCAGATTTCGCCGCGATGGCGGCGCAGGTGGGCGATGCGCGCCTCGCCGACCGTGCCGAGCGAGTGGCATCGAGTGTGAGACATAGCGGAGAAGCAGGTCCATGATGGGATGCTCACCGGGCGATCATCTGTGGATGGCTCGCGCGCTGAGTGCGCGCCTGCTCCTCGCCGCACTAGCGCTGATCGACAGTCCTCTTGCCGGGTCGGCCGCGCCGGCAAGAGCCCCCGACCTCAGCGGGGAATGGTCGGCGACCGTGCAGGTAGGCGAAATGCAGGTCCCTTTTCGCTTCGGGATCGCGACACGCGCCGGACATGCCTCCGGCTGGTTCTATAACGGCAGCCAGCAGGTGCACTCCGCAAAAGGTTTGTATACCGCTCGCCATCTACAGCTGGAATATCCAACCTATGCCCGGCGGCTGGAGGCCGAGGTGGCAACGGACGGATCCCTGTCCGGTATCTACCTGCCCACGACGCCAGGCTCCAAGGCCAGGCCGTATCCCTTTCATGCCGTGCGGGTCGCTCCGAGCGACCTCAGCGCAGCTGAGCGGGCACCGCAGATACCTGGCCTATGGCTCGTTCCAGTCTCGGCGGGCAAGGCCGGCGAGCAGGCGTGGCACTTCATCGTGCGCCAGCACGGCACGAGCGTGAATGCCGCCGTGCTGCGCGTGGACGGTGACACGGGCGAGCTGACTGGCAGCTGGCACAACGGCAGGCTCCTACTGAGTCACTTTGACGGCGCACGGCCCTCGGTCATCGAGGTCACTGCCGCGGCCGACGACACCCTGCAGCTGCTGCTGCGCGATTCGCATGGCGAGGATCAGACGTTGCGCGCCTATCGGTCCGAGGCAGCGGCACGCCAGGCCCTGCCGCAGGCTGCCGATCCGACGCGTCATACCATGATGCGCGACCCGTCGGAGCCTTTCAGGTTCAGCTTCCCCGACCTGCACGGCCGCACGGTCTCCAACACCGATGCACGCTTCCGCAACAAGGTGCTGGTGGTGGACATCGGCGGCAGCTGGTGTCCCAACTGTCATGACGAAGCGCCTTTCCTGCAGAGTCTGTATCGCAAATATCACGGCCGCGGACTCGAGGTCGTGACGCTGTCCTTCGAGGAACAGGAGCAGCTGGTGAATCCGACGCGCTTGCGGGCGTTCGTCAGGGACTTCGGCATCAGTTACACCGTGCTCATTGCCGGCACGCCGGACGAGCTGCACGAGAAAGTGCCGCAGGCTGTGCACCTCGATGCGTATCCGACCACGTTCTTCATCGCTCGGGATGGTCGCGTCCGCAGTGTGCATGCCGGATTTGCCGCGCCGGCGACAGGCGCGTTCAACGCCAAGCTCAAGGCAGATTTTACTCGTCTGGTGCAACAACTTCTGCGCGATAGCCCGGGCGGGACGTAAGGCTTCGACTCATTAACAAAGTCTCACACGGTGCGCTGCGCGCGGCAGGTCGCACCGACGCCTCGCGCAGCAACATGTTGGTCTCGTGCCGCCAGCGGGCGCGGCGGTGGCAATCGCTCTGCCGGTCGCAGCGCACCGCAGACCAAGTCCAAGACCTAATCCAGATAACCCTTTAGCAAGATGTCACTGTCATCGCACGCTAGAGCCATAATTGCGCGGTACGCTATATGCTCCTGGTCCCCCGCGCTATTCGACCGGAGGTGGCAAATGGAACACATGGAGCACCGCTGGGGCGAGCGGCTCAAGGTAGAACTGCCAGTACGCATCTGGACCGTGTATGGGAGTGTCGGCGCCGGCCACGTGATGGATCTGAGCGTCAGTGGCGCATTCATTGCAACACCGTTACAAGTTCCACTGCTTTCTCCTGTTAACGTAGTTTTCCGCTCCAGGCGTTACAACGGCCGCTTGCGAGAGTCGCCGACTTATGTGGCGCACGTGGTCCGCCGGGAGGCGAATGGATTCGGAATCGAATGGTTCGATTTCGCCACGGAAGATGTCATCGCCGTCACGCACCCGGAAGTCACCTCCACACGCAGCTGGCAGGAGCAGGGGCTGGCAAATCTGTCGCCACCGCAAGGCCGCCAGCTCAAGCGCGGCGCCCAGTCCGAAGCCGCTGCCACCGCGACCTGGTTACCGTCACGGCCTTCAGCTGCTCCGCTGCAGCCAGAGCATAAGACAAACCGCTGATCAGCTGGTGCCGCTCTGTGGCCAGTCGCCACCGCTCGGCCCGTGTCGCCGGCCGGCCGGCCAGGCGCCGACCGGCTGCTCAGCGCTGATCAACTCGCTAGCGCATACAGATATTCCACGAACGAGCTGACGGCACCATCCAGGCCCTGCACTTTGGGATTAGCGGATTCGATGACGTAATACTCATCAGGCGCATGTGCTCCAGAGCCGTGTCCCAGACCAAAGTGTCCGGCCGGAAGGTGCAGCGGCACTCCGGTGAACACGCATCCCGGCCACGAGCCGGCCGACCGCGGCCACAGCTGCGGATCGACTCCGAGCCTGCGATAGACGGCAAGCTGACTCTGGATCAGTTTGGAATCGGGTTCGGTCTGAGTCGGATCGTAGCCGCCGCTCATGTTGACTTCGATGTCGCCGAATCCCTGCCTCGTCAGATGAGTCTTGAGTTTTGCGAGCGTATCGGTGGTGGTCATGTCGGGCACCAGCCGCATGTCGATCTTGGCGACTGCCCGATGCGGTAGCACGGTCTTGCCGCCCGGCCCGGTATAGCCTGCCACCAGTCCTTCGATGTTGATCGTCGGCTTGGATTCCAGCAGAGTCAGTGAGTCAACCCAGCTGGCATCGTGCACCCAGCGTTGTACGCCGAAGGTCTGCTTGATGGTCGCCTCCGAAGTGCGCGCCGCATGGTCGCGGATCATCTGCTGCTGGGCCGCCGTCAATGGTTTGGCTTTTTCGAAGAAACCTTCGACCGCCGGAGTGTGCCCGTCCTTCTCGATGAGAGTGTTGAGGGCCTGCACCAGGTGCCAAGTCGGTGAATCGACCTGGGCCTCGAGGCTCGAGTGGATATCATGCGACGGGCCGCGCCCCCAGCGCTCGCCGGTGCTGACCAGCTCGAGCTCCACGATCCCCTTGGCACCGAGCGAAACCTCCACCCCGCCGTCACGATCCTGGGCGGCCTCGGGGAGGAATACCCCCACGCAGCGGCGCAGCTCCGGCAGCACGGCGGGATTCATCACCACCTCACGAAAATGCGGGGAGCCGATCTCCTCTTCGCCCTCGCACACCAACACCAGATTCACCGGCAGCTTCTTGCCGGCGGCGCGGAAGGCATGCAGTGCACTCAGGAATGAATTCTCGGGGCCCTTCTGATTCACGGCGCCACGGCCGATGCACACCGTCCCCAGGCCGGCTTTGTCGACGAGTTTCGCCTCCAGCGGTGGCGAGCTCCATTCCGCGGGCACGAACTGTTTGACGTCGTACATGAAATAGATACCGACGGTGACCCGCGCGCCCGCATCGATACGGCCGAACACGCCCGGCTTGCCGGAGCTCGGAATCAGCTTGACATCGCTGAAGCCGGCCGCCTGGGCGAGGCGCATCATGTACTCGGGACCCTGAGGATAGTTCCGGTCTTCAGCCGCGATGGAAGGCAGCGCAATCCAGTCCTGCAAGCGCTTGATGTTCTCGGCGTGCATACCGGGAACCTGCGCAAGCACGGCCTGTTTGTCCTTCTCCCGGTCTGCCGCCAGCAGACTGGCGGGGCTCGCAGCGAGCAGCGCACCCGCCAGCGCTCCCTGCACGAACTCCCTGCGCCCCAGCGCGCCCTGCAACTCATCACTCATAGCGTCGGCCCCTCAGATCGATGAGGCGCCGATAGTACACGATGGCCTGCGAGTCTTGAGCGGCTCGATGCAGCTCGATGAGTAGCAACCGCGCCGGGATATTTTGCGCGCGGCTGGCTAAGATTCCGTGGTGACTCTGCTCAACGATCTGGTCAACAGCTCACTGCGTGTCGGCGCGACGCGCGCGCGGCTTGCCAAAATCCGCGAGCTCGCCACATTACTCGGCAGTGTCCCTGCCGATGAGGTGGAGAACGTCGCGCATTATCTGGCCGGTGAAACACCTCAGGGTCGCATCGGGTTGGGATATGCCAGCCTCCGCCAGGCACGCAGTGCACCGGCAGCCACACCATCGTTGGGCATCTCGGACGTCGACCGTACATTGAGTGAGATCGAGGCGTTGCGTGGCGCTGGCTCTGCGGGGCGGCGGGCAGCGGCGCTGCGCAGTCTGTTTGCGCACGCCACAGCCGCGGAGCAGGAGTTTCTCCTGCACCTGCTGACTGGCGAGCTGCGTCAGGGCGCTCTCGCCGGCGTTATGGTCGAGGCTATCGCCGCAGCGGCGAAGCTACCTGTAGCAGAAGTCCGCCGCGCCGCCATGTATGCGCCGAGCCTGGGCGTAGTCGCTCGCGTCGCCTTGCAGCAAGGCAGCATGGCGTTGGCGCAGTTTCAACTGCACCTGTTCTCGCCCGTAGCGCCGATGCTGGCGCAGACAGCCACGGACGTCGAAGAAGCCTTGCAACAACTGCAGGGCAAGGTCGCCTTCGAGTGGAAGATGGACGGTGCACGTATCCAGGTGCACCGTCGGGGCGATGAGGTACGCATCTATACGCGCAGCCTGAACGATGTCACCTCGGCGGTACCCGACATCGCGGCGGCCGTGCGCGCACTCGATGAGCGCGAGCTGGTACTCGATGGTGAGGCTATCGCGTTCGATGCGGCAGGTCGCCCTCATCCCTTCCAGATCACCATGCGCCGCTTCGGGCGACGCCTGGATGTAGAGCGGCTGTTGGACGAGCTGCCGTTGCGTGCCTTTTATTTCGACTGTCTGTACGTCAACGGGCGCAGCGCAGTCGATCTGCCGGCCCATGAACGGCTGCAGCTGCTGAACATGACCGTCCCTTCCGCCTCCCGCATCCCGCGACTCGAGACCGCAGAGCCCTCAGCGGCGCGCGAATTCTATGCGGCGGCACTGGCCGCGGGACATGAGGGCGTCATGGCGAAGTCCCTGGACGCTCCCTATGAGGCCGGCAACCGGGGCGCCGCATGGCTCAAAATCAAACATGCCCATACCCTGGACTTGGTGATCCTGGCCGCGGAATGGGGCTCCGGTCGCCGCCGGGGTAAGCTCTCCAACCTGCATCTCGGCGCGCGCGAGGAAGCCACGGGCAACTACGTGATGCTCGGCAAGACCTTCAAGGGCCTGACCGACGCGATGTTGGAATGGCAGACCCGTGAGCTGCTGGCGCGCGAAGTGCGCCGCGACCAAGGGGCCGTGTACGTGCAGCCGGAGCTGGTAGCCGAGATCGCCTTCAGCGATCTGCAGAAGAGCACGCGTTATCCGGGCGGCCTGGCGTTGCGTCTGGCACGCGTGAAGCGCTATCGAACCGACAAGCATGCCGGCGATGCCGACACGATGGACAGTGTGCGGCGGATATTCGCAGCCCAGGGTGGTAGCAGCGATAGCGCTCCTACCTAGAGATCTCGCGACGCGCCTGCGCGACGTTCGCAGCGGTGACGCTGGATGCCTTCGCACCGAAGCGGGCGGTGACGTAATTCGCCACAGCGGCGATTTCTCTGTCGGTGTACGCACGGCCAAATCCCGGCATGCTGCCGTCCCCCTGAGTGTCGCCAGCCATGCTGCCGTTGAGTACCACCTGCACTACGTTGGTAGCCGAAGGATCGTTGATCGCGCGCGTGCCCGTCAGGGAGGCGTAGTCGAGCACCGGGCTGATGCCCGTCCAGCCATGGCAACCCGCACAGGCGCCCTCGTAGATTTCCTTGCCGCGCGGATCGACAGCCGCGCTGACTCCCTGCGCATGCGAGGCGGGTGCCGGGCTGGTGCGCAGCGGCGCATCATGCGATCTGATCGCCGGCACCGAGCTCACGTAGGCCGCGAGCGCGGCGATGTCACCCGGTGCGAGGTAACGCAGACTGAGGTCCACGGCCTCGCCCATGGGACCGCTGGCACCGCCCCGTCCTGCGGCATGCCCTTGCGCCAGATAGTGCGCGAGCTCCTCGGACGTCCAGTCGCCGATGCCACTCGGTTTATCGGACGTAATGTTGTAGGCAGTCCAGCCGGCCTGTTTCGCACCCGCATATTTGCTGCGATTGTCGAGCGAGAATGCGATCGTGCGCGGCGTGTGGCACTCGCCACAGTGGGCCATGGCCTCAGCCAGATAGGCACCCCGATTCCACTCCGTGCTGCGTGCGGTGTTGGGTTGGAAACGCTTGTCGGGGTTGAAGAACGCTGACCAAAAGCTCATGAGCCAGCGCTGGTTAAACGGGAAGCTCAGCGTGTTGGCTGGCGGCGCTGCATGCACCGCTGGCAGACTGAACAGATACGCTTTGATAGCGAGGGCGTCGGCATCGCTCATGTACGTATAGGACGCATAAGGCATGGCCGGATACATTCGGCCTACCGTCCGACCGACGCCCTGATGCAGAGCGCGCAGAAATTCGGCATCGGTATAGGCGCCGATGCCGGTCTCGCGGTCGGGCGTAATGTTGCTCGAGTAGAGCGTGCCGAACGGCAGGACAAACGCACGTCCGCCGGCGAATACCTGCCCGTTTACGGTGGTGTGGCAGGCCTCGCAATCGGCCGCTCGTGTCAGGTAGCGCCCGCGTTCCACCAGCGACGCACTAGCCAGCTCAGCGGGAACGCCCGTGGCATTCGCACCGGCGTTGCCGGCGGCATGCTTTCCCGCAGCAAAGTCCATGGGTCCGGGACCTGTGATGATCCACAACCCATAGGCGCCTGCGACGACCAGCAGCGCCACGACAATCAGCAGCAGCGGGCGTGCCGCGCCGCCCTGGACCGCAGCTCCCCGCTGGACCGCAATCTGTTGGACGGCACTGCGTCGGATGACTTCCCACTGGATCAGTGTCATGGCTTGTTCTCCCGGGGCTCGCACTGATGGTCCGTGCCAATTATTGCCGATCACGGCTGTGAATGCTCAGGCGCTTCCACTGGCTGATGGGCCGCTGTGGCCATCAGGATTGCTCGTTGCAGACCGCAAGGTGCACGCGGCTGCCGCTCGGCGCGGCGTGTGGACCGAAGCGCTCGATCAGCCACGAGCGGAACAGCGCAATGGCCGTGTCACCCAGCGCTTCCGGATGGGTGATGAGATAGTAGCCGTAGCCATCGTCGAGCATCGCCTCGAAAGGCTTAACCAGCCGGCCGGTGCGCAGCTCCTCCGCGAAAAGGTTGGGATCGAGCAGCGCCAGCGCCGGCGCCTGCATTACGTACTGTGCAGCGAGCACGGCCGTGTCGAACACGAGTCCGCGCTCCACGTTGATGCGGCGCAGGCCCTCCTTGCGCAACAGAGTCGACCAGACGTGGTGCCGCGGCAGATCGCCAATGCGCACGTGCACGATCTCATTGCACTCGATGAACGCGGCGAGATCCTTGCCGGCGTGCTCCGCCGCGACATCCGCGCGACAGACGATGCTCGGACGCACTGGCCAGAGCAGATCTGTAACCAGGTCGGTGACCGTGGGACGGGAGTAAACCACCGCGACATCAACATCCCCGAGCGGCGGCCCGACCCCGTAGGGACTTACCAGATCCACATCCACCTCGGTGCTCGCCCTGCGGAAGTCGCGCAGGATGGGAACCGCGAGTTGCGCTGCGAAGCTCGGGGGCATCTGCACGCGCAGCGTGCGCTGGGCAGGCAGGCCCTCGTTGCGGATGTCATCCAGCGCGTATTCGAGGCGATCGAAGGATTTTGCCACGGCGGGCAGCAGATGCTCGCCTGCCTTGGTGAGGAGCAGGGAATGCGGCCGCCGCTCGAACAGCTGCACACCGATCAGACGCTCCAGCGCAATGACATGCCGCGACAGTGCGCTTTGCGAGATCAGCAGTGCATTGGCGGCGGCGGTAAAGCTGCCATGCAGCGCTACCCCCTCGAACGCGCGCAGCGCATTCAGGGGCAACCAGCGCCGGTCGATAGATCTTTTATGGCTCATTGACGCTTCCGGCCCTCGATTCTAACGCGCCCCTCGGGCGCAGGGATTGCACCCTCATGCCTTTTTTCGATGCGGCCAGCCAATTTCTCGGCTGTGAGCGGCTCTGGCGGTGTGCAAGGCTGGTACCTCAAATGCCAGCGAGCCGCCACAGTATTCAGTCGATCGGCATCAGCCACCACCGGCTGACGCTCGACCCTGCATTTCACGCCAGCTGGGACAGCAAGCCGCGCACACACTTTGATGCGACGCTGGTCAGCGTACGTACCGATACGGGGCTGGTCGGCTATGGCTCCGGCGACCTCATGGTTGGCTTCCAGGGACACGAACAGCTGTTCATCGGCCAGGATGCGCTCGCGCTGGAGCGTCACTATCGGGTGCTGTCCAACATCGACTTTCATTACGGACGCTGTTGGCCGCTGGACCTGGCCCTGTGGGACCTGGCAGGAAAGATTACCGGCCAACCCTGCTGGCGATTGTTGGGCGGTCTCGGGCACCGCGTGCGCGCCTACGCTTCGTCCGGAACGTTGCGCGCGCCAGCGGCGCTGGCTGATGCTGCTGAGCGGTACCTTGCTCAGGGCTTCACGGCGCTGAAGTTGCGCTTCCACCGCGGTGACTGGCGTGCGGATGTGGCCGCACTGGAAGCCGTGCGGGCGCGAGTCGGTGATCGGCTGGAACTGCTGGTTGACTGCAACCAGGGCTGGCGCATGGCGTGGGATACACAGACGCCTTGGACTCTCAAGGATGCCCTCGCGGTCGCGCGCGAGCTCGAGCGCCTGGATGTGTATTGGATGGAAGAGCCGCTGCATCGAGCTGACCGTGCCGGAATGCGGACGCTGCGGGACAGTGTCGATGTGCGCATCGCCGGGGGCGAAATGACACGCGCAGCCCACGAGCTGCGCGATCTGATCACCGAGCGCTGCGTGGATGTCATACAGCCGGACGCGGCACTCGTTGGTGGCATCACGGGGCTGCGCCGAGTGGCACTGCTCGCCCAGGAATATAACCTCATCTTCACACCGCATACCTGGACCAACGGCATGGGCGTGGTCGCGAATACCCACCTGCTCGCAGGCCTCAGCGAGGCGCCCTTCATCGAGTTTCCATTCGATCCGCCACAATGGTCACTCGAACGCCGCGACTTCATGCTCACGCAACCTTTTGCCGCCGAGGGCGGCTGGCTCGTCCTGGATGACACGCCCGGTATGGGGTATGAGGTCGATGCCGACCGGCTCAATCACACCCTGGTGGGGCGCGAGTTGTAGCGGAAACGCCGCCCGGTCAGCTTTCCAGCGCCTGCCGCAATGGCCCGAGCCACGGCTCGAAATGCCGCCATTGGTCCAGGCCGTCGCGATAAATCGGCTGACGCACCTGCTCGGAGCTCGCGGTGCGCACGCTGCGCTCAGTGCGATAGAACTCGAGGCAGGCCGGCTCGAATGGCAGCCCGCAAAAATCGAGCAGACGGCGCACATTGTGCTCGAGCTCCGCGACCACTGCCTCGTGCTGCACGCGCAATACCCGCCCCGGCAGGACGCGCTCCCAATGATCCATCAGCTCGATGTAGCTGCGATAATAACGGGCAATGTCGTCGATGCTGTACGTGAACTCCTGGCCCGAGGCAAACAGCTGTTTGAAATTGCTGAAGCAGCAGGCCATGGGCTCGCGGCGCGCATCGATGATGCGCGCCTGGGGCAGGATCAGGTGTATCAGCCCGATGTGCCGGAAGTTGTTCGGCATCTTGTCGATGAAATGCGGCTTGCCCGTGCGGTACACCTGGGTCTCGGTTAGATAGCGGGCGCCGAGGCGCGCAAAATCCTCAGGCGTCAGCTCTGCGAGCACGGCCGGATAACGCGGGTTCTGCGGGTCCGGATCGCGGCCCTGCAGATCGCCGACGAAGCGCAGGATGTTGGGCAGCTCCATGGTGCCCTCGACCTGCGAATGGGAGGCCAGGATCTGCTCGAGCAGCGTCGATCCGGCGCGCGGCAGACCGACGATAAAGATCGGTGCAGCGCTCGGATCGCCGTAGCCGGCGCGGGCACGGAAGAACTCTGCGGTACAAACGGCCTGTTGCAATCGCGCGTTGCGCTCGATCGGCTCGATCCGGAAGCGGGTCTCGACTTTCTTCAGCGCGTTGCCTCGTTCGTAGTACGCAAAGGCGTCCGCGTAGGCACCCCGATCCTCGTACGCCTTACCCAGGGCGAAGCACAGATGCAGCCGATCCTCCTGCGAGATCTCGCCCGCCTCGATGGCGCGCATACGCGCCAGCTCCTCGTCACTGAAGCGATAGGTCTTGAGATTGGCAAGACTCCAGTACGCGTCCCCGTAGGCAGGCCGGCACTCGATGGCGGAATGGTAGGACTGGATCGCATCCTGCTGGCGGCCGACGGTCTTCAGCGCATGCGCGATCGACAGGTGCAGATCGGGCTGGCGCGGCGTCTCCTGCAGCACCTCGCGGTACAACTGCACGGCGCGCTCATGCTGACCCAGTCCGACGCAGGCCGTGGCGTAGCTGATGCGGTACGAGCGTTCCTGCGGATTCACCGCAAGCAAGCGTTCCAGTTGCACGGCTGCCTGAGCATGCTTGTGCCGCTGCAGCAACACCAGCGCATAGTCGTGCCGCGCAGCGTGATATTCCGGTGCCATCTCCAACAGGGTCTGCAGCAGGAGCTCCGCGTCGTCGAGCACGTCCAGCTTCATGCCGATCTTGGCGAGCAGGCGCATCGCTTCGACGTGATCGCCATGACGCAGCAGGAAATCCCGAATCACCCGCTCCGCAGCCACAGTCTCGCCATCAGCGAACATACTGGTTGCGGTGACCACTTCGACCGGCTGACGGGCGAGCGCCTGGACGTGTGCCTCGGCCATGTCCGCATTTGCGCTCTGCCCGGTCATGCGAAACAGGGTCCTGAGGGTGTGCCAGCTCGCAGGTAGCGCGTGGTTGATGTTGACGGCACGCAAGAACGCGGTGATCGCGGGCTCGGCCTGTCGCAGGGCGACGTAACAGTGCCCGCGCTCCTGATGCAGACGGCTGTAGAGCGGATGCAGCCGCTCCAGGCGCTCAAGGGATGCGAGCGCATCGGCAATGCGCCCGAGGTAGCGCTGACAGACCGCGATCATGTACAGCACGTCGCGATTCTCAGGCACCTCGGTGAGCAGCGCTTCAGCACCTTGCAGCGCCTGCGCGAACTGTTGCTCTTCCATCAGCGCGCGCAGACGCAACACCTCGGTCTCGATACGCGAAGGGCTGTTCGACATCTGACTACCGCGCGGCGGTGGCCAACGGTCCCAAGGCCTGACGCAGCGGTTGCAGCCACGGCTCGAAGTGGCGCCAGTGCTCCCGACCCTCACGGTAGAGGGGCTGCTGCACCTGTGCGGCACTGGCACTGTGCACGGCCCGGCGCGTGCGGTGGAACTGCAGGCACTGCGGCTCGAACTGAAGTCCACAGAACTCGAGCAGACGTCGTACGCTCGGCTCGAGCTGCTCGATCACCTCTTCATACTGCACGCGCAGGATGCGGCCCGGACAGACGGCATCCCAGTGCTCCATGAGATCGACATACATGCGGTAATAGCGCGCGATTTCTTCCATGCTGTAGGCAAAGCGCTGACCTTGCGCGAACAGCTGCCTATAGATTGAGAAGCAGCAGGCCATCGGCTCGCGCCGCACGTCGATAATGCGCGCGTTGGGCAGAATCAGCTGAATGAAGTCCAGGTGCCGGAAGTTGTTGGGCATCTTGTCGGTGAAGTGAGTGCCTGCGCTGCGCCGGTAGGGCGCCGTACCGCGCAGATACTGGGCACCCAGCGCCTGGCAGCTCGAGGCATCCAGACGCTCCAGGATCTGAGTGTAAGCTCCGACTGCCGGCGCTGTTGGCACAGCCGCCCCCGCCTGTGACGCACCCGTCTGGACCGCAGCCGTCAACTGCGCGCTGCGTCGCAGTTCCAGCACCATGCGCGGAATGTGTGGCAGCTCCATCGTGCCCTCGATCTGCGAGTGCGATGCGAGAATCTGCTCGATCAGCGTCGAGCCGGAACGCGGCAGGCCGACAATGAAGATCGGCGCGTTGCTCGCATCGCCAAACCCACGACGGGCTGCAAAGAAGTCCCGGTCGCACAACTTCCGCTGCTGCTCGGCCACGCGTTCGAGCACCTCGGCGCGGTAGCGCACGCTACTGCGTTTCAGGCGGTTGCCGTGCTCGTAGTTACGAAACGCCTCGGCATAGTCGGCGCGGTCCTCGAGTGCCTTGCCCAGAGCAAAGCATGCCTGGTAACGCTCGGTGCGCTGCAGACCCGGGCTGCGGGTCAAACGCTGCAGCTGCGACAGCTCCTGATCAGAGAAGACGTAGGTCTTCAGATCCGACAAACTCCACAAGCCTTCGGCGCATGCGCCGGGCTGCGCCGCGAGATGCTGCAGACACGCAATCGCTTCTGTGATCTCGCCGATCGTTTTGAGTGCATTGGCGTATGCCAGCAGCAACTGCGGATCATCGGGTGTCCGTTGCAACAGCTCTTTGAAAATCGGCAGCGCCGTGTCGTAGTCGCCCATGCCGGCGGCGGCAGCGGCGAACAGCCGCTGGAAGGCGGGCTCCTGCGGATGTTCGCGCATCAGCTCTGCGGCGATGGTTCGCGCCTCGATGTGTTTGTGACGCGTCAGCAGCAGCTGCACGAGCTCGCGGCGCGCGTTTGCCGAGGCAGGAGCCAGCAGCACCGCCCGTTGCAGCATCAGCTCGGCATCGTATTCCGCGCCCGCATCGCCGGCGATCTTCGCCAGCAGCCGCAAAGCCTCAATGTGCTCGCAATGCACGCTCAGATAGCCGCGCACGAGTTCCTCGGCCAGCCGGGTCTCGCCGTCGAAATACTTCTCGCAGGCCAGCCGGATGGGCTCGGGCAGGGCGCTCAGCTGCTGCGCTTGATCGCCGGCGGCCTCACTGGCAGCCTGCGCCCCGCGCGTACGGTACAACCCCTGCAGTGTTTTCCAGCTGTCGATCAGGCAGGTATTGAGTGCGACCGCACGCTCGAATACCTGGATGGCGGGGGTGACCGCGTTCTCGGCCAGATAGCAGAACCCCAACTCCTGAAACAGCCGTCCGTATCGGGGATACGCGTCCTTCAGGAGCTTCAGCGTCTGGAAGGCCTCTGCAATCCGGCGCGTACGCCGCTGGCTGGCCGCGAGCAGATAGAGCAGATCGCGATCGCGGGGCAGCTGCAACAGCAGGCTCTGTGCAGCCTCACGGGCTTCCTGGAACTGACCGGCGTCAAACAGCGCCCGCAGTCGCACCATCTCCGCTTCGAGGGGCGCCAGGGGTGGATCCTTCAGCTCAGTCTGCATTGCTCCATCGTAATACAGCCGGACGGGGAACTCCCCGTCCGGCCCGGATCAACCCCCCGCCTGACTTCTTTTCAGAACCTGTAGCCGAACTTGAGCCCGGCGACCCGCGGCCGCAATGGCGTTTCGGTCAGAATGAACTGGGCTGAGTTGGTGAACAGGCTGGCGTTGCGATCCGCCAGATTCTGCACGAAGGCCTGGACGTTCCAGGCATCCTTGGAGAACCCCGCTGCAGCATCGATACTGGCCCAGCCGCCCATGTAATAGTTGTTGACGTTTCCGACCGTCTCATACGAGCCGCCATAGTACTGCACGGCGCCCTGGATGAACGTCAGGTAGTCACCGATTGGCATCTCGTAGCGCACCCGGGCGTTACCCTGAAACAGGGGCGATTCGCCGAGCGCGCTGCCGGGCACGCCGAAGACGTTCACGATATTGGTGATCGGTTTGCCGAAGTTGGGGCTCTGCGGGTTGTTGTTCACCAGGAACGGCGAGTTGGTCTCATAGCTCCTGTTATACGAGCCGGAGGCCTGCACGGTGAGCCCATCCGTAACGCGCGCCAGCACCTGTAGTTCACCACCTCGTACCCGGTAGTTGGGTCCATTGGTCACGAATGTCAGGTTGCCGAAGCCGAGCTGAGGTGCGAAGAACTCGACGATAGTGTCCTTCCAGTCCTCCTGGTAGATCGCGCCGTTCAACTGCAGCCGGTGATTGAGGAATTCCGTCTTGAAACCCAGCTCATTGTTGACCAATGTGTCCGGACGATACTGGTAGGGCGTGATGAATTGTGCCGCGGTTGGATCGGGCCCCGGGCAGAGACCATTGTTCAAGGCGGCAGCGTTGCCCGGCTGGGTGCACTTTGCCCCGCGGTTGAAGCCGCCGGGGCGGAAGCCCTGCGACCAGGTGTAATACAGCAGGATATCGCTCGTTACGTGCCAGCTGAGGTTCACGCGGCTACGAAAGCCGTGATAGACCGCGTGGTTGAAGGGCGAGTTGTTGAGATTGGTGCCGTAAGGCGCCTTGGGCCCGTTCGTGGCCGTCGTGCACGGTCCGTAGTACGTCGTCGGACTGAAGACCTTGCAATAGAAGCTGCCGGTGTCGCCGCCAATCTCCGATTGCGTGAAGTGGTAGTAACGCGTGCCACCCGTCAGGACCAGCGTCTTTGGGATGATGTCGATATCTGCTGAGGCGAAGGCTGCTTTCTGCAGGATGGTGCGCACCGTGTCGTCAAAGAAGCCGACGTTGTCATTGCGGATCGAGGGATCGTTCGCGGTCTGTCCCGCAGGCGCCTGTACATTGTTGAAACAGTTGAACGTCACGCTCGGCGAGCACGTCGGCACGGTCTTATAGAGCCATTGCGTGTTGTCGTAGATCTTGAACTCTTCGTAGAAGAGCCCGGTGGTGCCGCGGATGCGCCAATCATCAGGCGTGCTGGCGCGCAGCTCCTGCGTGAGGTGTGTATTGCGCTCGAATTCCTGCCAGGAAGCGGCGGGTGAAAAACACTGCGCGGTCAGACCGCCGTTGCCAGGCGTATTGGAATAGCTCACCCCGGTGCACTGGTAGTAGTAGCCGAACACGCCGCGGGCATAATTCGTGTAATCCTGCTGCTGCTCGACGTTGCGCACCAGGTAGCTGCCGTCATAGACGAGTTTTATCGGCCCGACCTTGCCGTCGACCGTCAAAGCCGTGCTCTCGAAGCGGTCCTTGTTGTAGGAGGGCTCGAAGTTCGCCACCGACAGAGGTGGCAGAGCGCGCACGCCAATCGGCCCGCCGAGGCTGTTGAACGTCAGCCCTTCCGGACCGAACGGCATCTGGTAGAAGACCCCCTGGGCATTCATGTTCTGGTAGCTCTGCACGAGCAGCGCATCCCAGTCGTCGTTGAACTTGAAGAGCGCCGAGCCGCGGATGCCGGTATAGGTCACCGGGTTGATGCCGCGCCCCGTGAGGTTATTGTTGTTGATCGTGACACTGTTGGGCGGCACGACGCCGCCATTGCGACCATGCAGACCCTCATCGGTACCCTCGCGGGCAAAGGTCGCCGGCACGTTGTTGATGTAACCGCCCCGGCTGTCGTTGTAGATCACGGCACGAACCGCCAGTCGCTCCTCGATCAGCGGCAGGTTGATGGTGGCATCGACGTTGCTGTTCTGGTCGCCGTGTGCGGTGTAGCTGTAACCAGCGTTCGCGATGCCCTCGAACTTGTCCAGTTTCGGCTTGTTGGTAATGTAGCGCAGCACGCCTGCCTGGGCGCCCGAGCCGAACAGCGTACCCTGCGGACCTTCCAACACCTCGATGCGCTCGAGGTCTGCGGCATATATGTCGAGATTACGCCCCGGCAGCGCGACAGACTGATCATCCAGGTAGACCGCGACGTTCGGAATGGGTCCGGTGGTACCGGTGCCCTGCTGACCGGTGACACCCACCGACAGGCCGCGCATGAAGACGCTGCTTTGTCCGGGGCCGAGATTGGCCGACGTGACGTTTGGAACGTACTTGATGAAATCGTCGAAGGTCTGGACGTTGAGCTGCCGCAGCGTCTCCGAGGTGAGCGCCTGCACCGTGATCGGCACATCCTGGATGCTTTCCTCGCGCCGCTGGGCGGTGACCACGACTTCGCTGATCGCCAGACCCTCGGGCGTCTCGGCAGTGGTCGTCGTGTCTGCAGCCCCCGCAACACCGGCCGCGGTGGCATGGGCGCTCAGGATGGCCGCAACTGCGCAATAGACCTTGTGATTCTGTTTCAAGCGCTTTCCCCGGTTGCCCGACTCGTCACGAATCGCCGTTGGTGACTACTCATCGCCGTTACCGCGTCTACGACATCCTGCGAATTGCGCCCACTCCGTTGTGCATTTACAACAAAGTACCGCCGTGGACCCGTCGTGGAATTGCTCGCTGCGCCTGCGGTTGCCCAGGCTGGATACTGTATTTCGGCGTCGCCCGCTACCGGGATCAGATGCAGCCCCCCCAGCCGCTGCGCGGGACCGGAGCGATGCGTCATCGCAACACATGAGCGCTTTGCTTATGATGAACGGCCGCGACAACCCTCTAGTACATCTGCGGCGGTTGCGATAGCTGCCATATTGATTGCCGCTGACCACGCCGGCTTGGCACCGCGATCGGCGGGTCGGAACTGTCTGACACGGATGCGGGATCGGCGCCGATAACGCCCAGCCGCCGTTTAAATGAACATGCGCCGCACAACGCCGACGCAAGAGTGGCGAGCGGCGGGAGACGCACAATGCTTCACTACGCAATCGTATTTTTCATCATCGCGATCATCGCCGCGATTCTGGGCTTCGGCGGCATCGCCGCCGGCGCTGCAGGCATCGCCAAGATCCTGTTCTTCGTTTTCCTGGTTCTTGCCATTCTGACCTTCCTGCGTCGAGCTTAGCGCGCGCAGCGGCGAACCGGGGCGGGGAGTTCCGCCCCGGGTGGCTGCGTCGGAAACCTCCGCTGACTGCTTCGCGCGGTGTGACTCAACGGTGGTGTTGTCACACGCGCTGGCTTGCCCGAATCTTTCGTTGCAACACAACATTCAACTGCAGACTCCCGAACCGCCATAACAACAGTTGCGAGCGTATGATGGCCGCCGCTCGCTGACTGTCTGCGAGCAACCATGCGCTCGCCGGATATAAAACAACCAATGGGAGAGTTACATGAACCAGCGGAACAAACTTTTGATCGGGGGCGGTCTTCAATGCACGGCTGACCACCGATGGACCTTCGAGTATTTCCATCCAGGAGGCCGCCTTCGCCGGCGGTAAGAATGGCTGGCACTCGCATCCAGGGCTCGTGATAGTGACCGTGCTGCAGGGGAGCCTCGAGTGGTTTGACGATTCCTGCCACTCTCACATCTACAAGGCCGGCGACTCGTGGACGGAGGGCAGCGCACGGCATGCGTTCCGCAACATAGGGGCGGGCACCCTGACGGTCAGCGCGGTATTCGTGACGGCAAAGGGCGTGCCCTACCGGACCGACAAGGCGGCACCCGCCTGCAGTGCGGATCTGGGCTTGTAAGCACAAGCACGGCGCGCTCTGCCTGGCCGAGGACGCGCGACCCGATATTGACGCCCCCTCCGCTCCGCGGCCCGCCCTAGCGTTCCTTGCCGGCTGGGACGGGCTGCGCGCCAGCCGGAATGTCGTACAGATCAATCGCTGAACCGACTCGTTCGAGGGGGTGATAGCGATTCAGCCAGGCATAGCCCGGTATGTCATGGGCGCGCGCCAGCGCCGTGATGGCAACCCATCCGCTGACCGGCTGCCACGGCGGCAGCAGCCTGAATGTCGGCAGAGCTTCGCGTGCAAGATCCGCAGTTCCCTGGTAGGCAAGGCTGATGCGCGGCACGTGTAACTGCCGCAACCGCGCTTCCAGGCGATGCAGATCCTGCCCACCCCAGTCCAGGTCCGAATCGGTCAGCACCCAGGCGGGCTCGCGCACGAGCATGTTGAAATAGGGAAAGTAGTCCGGATAGGCAGTCCACCAGACACTCAGTTGCGTCAACAGCAGCGCAGCGGCTGCGATCCTTCCCGGCGCTCTGCCCTCTTGCCACAGCCTGCGTAGCGCGTACGCGCCACCCAGCGCGAGAAACGGATACAAGATGAGCACGTGCCGCACGCCGATGTTGATGCGGCTGAAGATGCTGGCGAACCCCAGCAGCAGTACGAAGAGCAGCGCCGGCGCCACGCACCATGAGTTGCGGCTTCGCCAGCCATCACGTGCCAGCAGCGCCATGCCGGGCAAGCCACAGAGCAACAGAGGCAACGGCGTCTTGGCACCGAGGTCGACCAGATAGAAATACCACCAGCCACCGGGCTTTAGCTGTCCAAACAGGTAGGACATGTGGCCGGTGTCATTGTGGGCCTTCAGGGCCATGATGCCCTCGACCAGATCCCACAGCGTTTCGGGCAGACGCAGGTGCGACAGAGACGTGCGCAGTTGCTCGCGTGAGCTGTTGTCCTGAATCACATATGACAGCACCCAGCTGAATCGCTCCGGCAGCCCGGTGAAGCTGACTGAACGGGGACCGTAGGCGAGCACGATCGGCGCGGCGGCGGCGAGCAGCATCAAGCCGATGACAGATGCGCGCCGTCGGCTACGGGGAACGACCTCGCCATGGGGCCGCAGCATCACGCGCAATCCGCCGAGGCCCACTGCGCCCACGAATACGAAAGGAATCGCCGAGAATTTCGTCGCGACGGCGACTCCGGTAGTCAGCGCAAACCACAGCGCATCGCTCACATGAGCGCTACCCATCCAGCGCTGCAGGTAATACAGCGCCAGCAAGATGGTCGCGGCTCCCGGCACATCCAGCGCCGCGAGAGCGCTGTGGCCGAGGACAGGTGGCACTGCGGCCAGCAGTGCCACCGCAAGCAATGCCTCCACATCATTGGATGCGATGCGCCGCGCCCATAGCCAGATGCTGAGCAGCAACAGCGCCAGGAACGGCAGCGTGCCCAGACGCGCCAGGATCAGGGTGCGTGTGTAGTGCCCGCCGTCATACAGGATATCGATGCCTTCCTGCACGCCGCTGGGCGGCGGCGTGCCGAAGGAGTGTGCGCCGGCAAGCCAGGGTCCGAGCGCGATGCACAGCCGCGCGAGCGGCGGATGCTCGGTGTCGTATTCATACTTGCCGCGATCGAGCAGCTCGAGGCCGGCGGCCAGATGCTCAGGCTCGTCCCAGGTATGGCCGAAGGTGCGCCAGGTACCGGCCGCCAGCGCAAGCGACAGGATGATGAGCAGCGCGAGACCCGAGCGGATCGGTACAGGTCGGCTCAAGTGTTGGGTCAGTCGTCAAATGGATGTTGCAACAGTATCGTCTGATCGCGCTCCGGACCGGTAGAGATCATGCCGATCGGCACCTCGACCAGCCTCTGCAGGCGCTCGAGATAACGGCGGGCATTCGCGGGCAACGCAGCATAGTCGCGCACACCCACGGTCGACTCCGTCCAGCCCGGCAGCTCCTCATACACCGGCTCGAGCCCGGCATAGCCTTCGACGCTCAGAGGCGGCTCGGCGACCACGTTGCCATCCATGCGGTAACCGATCCCAACACGGATCGTGTCAAGGCCATCGAGCACATCCAGCTTGGTGATGCACAGGCTCGATACGCTGGAATGCACGATCGCGCGACGCAGCGCCACCGAATCGAACCAGCCGCAGCGACGCCGCCGGCCGGTTACCGAGCCGAACTCATGGCCGACACGCGACAGATGCTCGCCATACTCATCGAACAGCTCCGTCGGAAAGGGACCTGCGCCCACACGGGTGGTGTACGCCTTCACGATACCGATGACCTCATCGAACGCACGCGGCCCGAGCCCGGTGCCCGTGCCGGCGAATCCGGCGGTCGTGTTGGATGAGGTCACGAAGGGATAGGTGCCCAGGTCCACATCGAGCATGGCGCCCTGCGCGCCTTCGAACATGCACGTTGGCGCCCGCGCGCCGCAGCGCATGCAGCGCGAGCGTGACATCGGTGACGAGCGGCGCGATTTTCTCGGCATGCGCCAGCTGCTGATCGAGAGTCTTCTGAAAATCCACCGGCGGCAGGCGGAAATAGTGCTGCAGGACGAAGTTGTGAAAATCGAGCACCTCACCGAGCTTGGCGGCGAAGCGGTCACGCTGGAACAGATCCGCCACACGCACCGCTCGACGGGCCACCTTGTCCTCGTACGCAGGACCGATGCCGCGCCCGGTGGTGCCGATGGCGTTAGGTCCGCGCGCTCGCTCGCGTGCGCGATCCAGCTCCACATGCGAGGGCAGAATCAGCGGACAGTTGGGCGAGATCCGCAGCCGCTCGAACACCGGGACGCCCTCGCCGATCAGCGTCGCGCTCTCGACGAGCAGTGCATCGAGAGACAGCACGACGCCGTTGCCGATGAAACAGCGCACCTGCTCGCGCAGGATGCCCGAGGGAATCAGGGAAAGTATGGTCTTGCGGCCGCCGATGACGAGAGTGTGGCCGGCGTTGTGTCCGCCCTGAAAGCGCGCGACGGCGGCGACGCGCTCGGTCAGCAGATCGACGACCTTGCCCTTGCCCTCATCGCCCCATTGCGTGCCGATGACGACGACGAACTTGCCCACCGGCGCCCCCTAGCGGACCAGAAAGAGAATCACCACTCCGACCAGCATGCTGCCGAGTCCGGCGATGCGCAACTCACGATCAGTGGCATCGAGCAGCCGGGTGAACGCGCGCTTCACACCGCGCGGGTGCAGGAATGGAGCGATGCCCTCGAAGACGAAGAACAGCGCCAGCGCCGCCAGCAGATCGGTGAAATTCAACGACACGCGATGCTTCCCGGCGCTCGTTCAGCGCTTGCCGGATGCGGGATCCTTCAGGTACTTGAAGAATTCACCATCGGGAGTGACGACCAGCAGGTCCCCGTCCTTGCCGAGTGAACGCTCGTACGCCTGCAGGCTGCGATAAAACGCATAGAACTCGGGATTGCTGCGAGTAGGCCTTGGCATAGATCTGAGCCGCCTGAGCATCGCCCTCGCCCCGCACGCGCAGTGCATCCCGCTCGGCGTTGGCGAGCATTTCCGTGCGCTGCCGCTCGGCCGCCGCCCGGATGCGCACGCTCTGCGCTCTGCCCCTCGGCGCGCAGCCGGCTCGCGATCTTCGTCGAAGTTCTGTTTCATGCTCTCGTAAACGCGCGTGCTGACATCATCGGGCAGATCGATGCGTTGCACCCGCACGTCAACCAGGTCGATGCCGAGGTTGCCGACGTTGCGGCTCGCCTGGCCGAACATATCTCCCGTCACGGCAGCCCGCTCAGCGGAGACGATCTGCTCCAGCGTGCGCTGCGCCACCACGCTCTTGATGCCGTCCTTCACGATCTCCGCGAGCCGCTCGCCAGCGAGATCCTCGCGGCCCCCGGTAGCCTGGAAGTAACGCGAGGCATCCTTGACGCGCCACTTCACGTAGAAATCGACGATCAGCCCGCGGTTGTCATTGGTGAGAAAGGTCTCACCGGTGTACGAGAGTGACAGGATGCGCCGATCGAATTTCACCACCTGGTCCCATGGCCACTTGAAATGCAGCCCCGGCGAATAGTCGAGTCCAACAATGGCGCCGAACTCGGTGCGCAGCGCAACCTGCGCCTCGTTGATGGTGAACAGCGAGGTCGCCGCCAGCAGCAGCACGACGATGATCGCGATCATGGGAGCGGCGCGAACGGGCATCAGCGATCCCCCCGGCTGCGCGCTTCGACCGTCACCGAGTCGGGCTCCTTGTTCTGCAGGGGTGCAGCGCCCTGGCCGTCGTTGCCGGACTCCAGATCCGCACGCCCATTGGCCTTGTCGAGCAGCTTGTCGAGCGGCAGATACAGCATGTTGCCCGTGCCGCCGGCCTTGGAGTCGAGCAGCACCTTGTGCGAGCGCGACAGCAGAGTCTCGAGGGTGTCCATGTACAAGCGCCGCCGGGTGACCTCCGGCGCCTGCACATAGGCTTCCTCAAGCTGCGTTGGAAGCGCGCGGCCTGTCCCTCCGCGAGCGCGGTCACCTGCGACTTGTAGGCTTCAGCGTCCTGTTGCATGCGCGCGGCAGCGCCCTGCGCCACCGGAATAATGCCGTTCGCATAGGCTTGCGCTTCCTTTACGAACCGCTCCTGGTCTGCGAGCGCCTTGTTGGCATCGCGTTGCGAGGAGATCACCGGATCGGGTACCTGCACATCCGTCAGGTTCACAGTGGTGATCGTGATGCCGGCGTTGTAGGTGATCAGAGTATGCTGAATCAGCTCTTTGGTACGCCGGGTGATCTCCGGACGTGTCTTGCCGACGAGTACGTCATCTAGCTCGCTGCGGCCGACGATCTCACGGATCGCCATCTCGCTCACTTCACTCAGCGTGGTTTCCGGCTCCTTGACCTGGAACAACACCTTCTTCGGATCGGTGAACTGGTACTGCACGGCAAAGCGCAGATCCACCAGGTTGACATCGGAGGTGAGCACGCGCGACTTGTACTCACTGGAATTCACGCTGGCGACGTTGACCTTGATGAGCGTCTCGATCGGCCATGGCCAGCGCCAGCCGGCGCCCTCGTAGCGCAGGCCGACGAAGCGGCCGAAGCGCAGGATGACCCCTTGCTCGGCCGACTTGATCTGGAAGAAACCGCTGAGCAACCACACCACCATCACCAAGCCGGCGACGATCAGCAGCAGCGAGCCGCCCTCAGTGCCACGGCCACCCGGCCGAAGCAGCGACTCGAGCCGGCGCTGCCAGCTCTTCATGCGCTCGTCCAGATCGGGGCCGCCACCCTGACCGGGACGGCGCCCCCAGGGGTTGTTCGGACCGGGTTGATTCCACGCCATAACGGATTACAGAAGCCTCAAAGAGCCTGACGCTACGCGCCGCATCGACCAGTGTCAGCGCAGCTTGTTCGCCTGCGGCTGGGGCGCGCCGGAACCGGGCGTCGATTGTAGGTAGGCCATATCGGCGGCACAAGGCATATCGGAGCCTGCCACCTCCAGGATCTGCACACCTGCGGTACGCGCAAGTGTCAGCAGCTCCACATCGGGCAGCTCGACGTCGAGCTCGATGGAGCCGTCCTCGCGCGTATGCTCCTCGCGTACCGCTCTGGCGGCGTACAGTCGTGAGCGCAGCGCCCCGGCGCTGGCCGGAACGCGCAGCCGGGCCCGCCGCACGACGCGTGTCAGCCGCTCCGCCACCGCGCTCGTGAGGAGCTGCAGTCCGATGCCCTGTTGTGCGGAGATCCACACCGCGGTCGCCTGACCGCTGGCGCTGCGCTCGATACGCGGTGCAATCTCGAGCCGATCGATCTTGTTGTAAACCAGGATCTGCGGAATATCCTGCGCACCGATCTCTGCGAGTACGGCATTCACCTGCTCGATGTGTTCCTCACGGCGCGGATCGCTGGCATCGACGACGTGCAGCAGCAGTGTAGCAGCCCGTGCCTCGGTCAGCGTCGAGCGGAAGGCAGCCACCAGCTCGTGCGGCAGCTCGCGGATGAAACCAACAGTGTCCGCGGCTACGACCAGGGTTCCCCCGGGCAGTGTGATGCGCCGCACTGTTGGATCGAGGGTCGCGAACAACTGGTCAGCCACATAAGCATCCGCTCCGGTCAAGGCACGGAACAGTGTTGACTTGCCAGCATTGGTATAGCCGACCAGCGCAAGTGACGGCACGGGAATCTCTGCGCGCATCTGCCGCCCGGTCTCACGCTGTTGGGTGATCTTTGCCAGCCGCCGGGTGAGCACGCGCACGCGCTGGCCGAGCAGCCGGCGATCGGTCTCGAGCTGAGTTTCGCCCGGGCCGCGCAGGCCGATACCGCCCTTCTGCCGTTCGAGGTGGGTCCAACCTCGCACCAGGCGGGTGCTGATGTGTTTGAGCTGCGCCAGCTCCACTTGCAGCTTGCCCTCGAAGCTGCGGGCGCGTTGCGCAAAGATATCGAGAATGAGACCGTTGCGATCGAGCACGCGGCGGCCTGTCAGCTGCTCGAGGTTGCGCT
Source organism: uncultured Pseudomonadota bacterium (assembly GCA_963715725.1). GTDB lineage: Bacteria > Pseudomonadota > Gammaproteobacteria > Steroidobacterales > Steroidobacteraceae > 13-2-20CM-66-19. Next base: position 123,084 of record OY970272.1, read on the forward strand.
CCTGACTCGGCGAGAGCGCATGATCGACGAGGATGATCTCGGCATCGTTCGCCTCGACGAGTGCGCGCAGCTCTTCGGCCTTGCCGCTGCCCATGAAAAAGCGCGGGTCGGGACGCGCGCGGCGCCCAGTGAGCGTAGCCACCGGATCGGCGCCTGCCGAGCGCGCCAGCTGACGGAATTCCAGCAGATCTTCCTCTTCTACCGGCGCCCCCAGTCCGAGGCGCACGAGCACGGCGCGTTCGCCGCTTTGCGGACGCTCGAAGCTCTTCATGAGCGGCCGGCGGGCGGCTTCATTCGGCGGGCGTCGTCTCCGCTGCGGGACTGCCTTCCTCGGCTGCCAGCCGCACATTGCGCGCCGGCACGACGGTGGAGATGGCGTGCTTGTAAACCATCTGACTGACGCTGTTCTTCAGCAGTACGACGAACTGATCAAACGAGTCGATTTGACCCTGCAGCTTGATACCGTTGACCAGATAGATCGAGACGGGGACCCGCTCCTTGCGCAAAGCATTCAGAAAGGGATCCTGCAGCGATTGGCCTTTGGCCATCGATTTCTCCTTGTTGTCCACACACAGCTTCTAATTGTTCGAGATTGACGCCCGGGAACTTCCCTGTCCTGGATTAAGCAAGCTCTGTACCTCGCCGGCAGCGAGATCCGGCCACACATCTTAACATGCGACCTCCGTCAAAACCCAAGGACCCTGAGCCGCTGACTTAAGTCGCATGTCCACGAGCTCTGCAGCTGCGCCACGGAGGGATCCAGCCACTGGACGGAACTCTCCGCACGTAACCAGGTGAGCTGACGCTTGGCGAGCTGGCGCGTTGCGGAAATGCCGCGACGCACGCCCTCAGCAAGATCATAGTAGCCTTCGAGATGAGCCCATAACTGTCGGTAACCTACTGCACGCATGGAAGAATGTTGCGCCGTCAAATCCCCGCGGGTGAACAGTGTGCGCACTTCCTCCAGAAACCCCGCGCGCATCATCCGAAGGAAGCGCTGTTCGAGGCGAACATGCAACGTGGCGCGATCCGACGGCGCCAGCGCCCACATCTGAGCATTGCGACCCGACAACGCACTGACAGTTCCACGCTGCAAGTCGGATAGCTTGCCGCCGGTGGCGTAACAAACCTCCAACGCACGCTGAATTCGCTGTGAATCGCTGCATTTGATGCGGGCAGCGGCCTCGGGATCAAGCCGCGCCAGCTCGGTATGCAGCCCTCTCCAACCTTCTCGCAGCGCCCGCGCGTTTATCTCAGCTCGCAGCGCCGGCGAGGCCTGTGGCAAGGGCGCCAAACCGTGCAGCAGTGCACGCAAATAGAGCATGGTGCCGCCCACGAGCAGTGCCACCCGCCCGCGCGCTTCGATGGCGGCGATTGCAGCGAGCGCATCGGTGACAAATCGTCCAGCCGAGTAGCTCTCCGCCGGATCGCATAGATCAATCAGGTGATGCGCAATGCGCTGCCGCACTTCAGGCGTCGGTTTGGCACTGCCGATGTCGAGCCCGCGATACACGAGAGCCGAGTCCACGCTGACGATCTCGACCGGTGCTGATTCGGCCAGGCGCACAGCCCAATCACTCTTGCCGCTGCCGGTCGGCCCGGTGAGCACCAGCAGCGGCGCAGCGGTGCCGGGTGCCCCGGCTACGCGCGCCATCAGCGCCCCCGGCGGAACAGTTGGTCCAGCTCCGCGATCGACAGCCGTGTCCAGGTCGGCCGCCCGTGATTGCACTGGTTGGCGCGATCGGTAGCTTCCATCTGCCGCAGCAGCGCATTCATTTCGGGTACCGACAGGCGCCGGTGCGCGTGCACGGCCGATCGGCAGGCGAGCGTGCCCAGAAAGCGGTCGGCCGCGCCACCCAGATGATGCCCGTCGGTGTCGAGCTCAAGATCGCGCGCGACGGCCGCCACGATCGCCGCGATGTTTTCTCCCGCGAGCAGCGCCGGTATGCGCCGCAGTGCCAGCGAGCAGGGACCCAGCGCCTCCAGCTCGAAACCGAAGCGTTCCCACTCGACGCGCCGTTCCAGCACCCCCTCGAGCTCGTGAGACTTGAGTTCCACAACGAGCGGTTCCAGCAACTGCTGAGAGGCCGCTGCCGAGTTCGCATGAGCGGCCTTGTAACGCTCGTACAGCACACGCTCATGCCCCGCATGCATGTCGACCAGAATCAGCGCATCCGCGGTCTGCGCCAGAATGTAGATGCCGTGTAATTGCGCCAGGGCCGTACCCAGGGGCTGGATAGCAGTCTCGTCACGGACCGACCCCCGGGATGGCAGAACGGCCGGAAGCAGGCTCGTGAAAGGCAATGTCTGCGAGCTGGAAAGAGAATCTGGCCGCGATGCACTACCGATATCTGCCCGCGCAAGCGGCAGTGGCTGCGCCCCTGCGGTGTACGGCGCCCGGAAGTCAGCGACCGCGGCCGGTGTCACCAGGTTGGGCCGTGTGGCTGCAAGCACGTTCTGCGCCGCACGGAACACGAAGTCATGGATCTGCCGGCTGTCGCGGAAGCGAACTTCGAGCTTGGAGGGATGAGCATTGACGTCGACCAGGCGCGGATCAAGCGTCAGGAACAGCACGTAAGCGGCATGGCGACCGGAATACAGCACATCGCGGTACGCGAGCCGCGCAGCGTTCATCAGCAGCCGGTCGCGAACCGCCCGCCCGTTCACATACCAGAACTGCTGATCGGGCTGTGCTCGAGATGCCGTGGGCAGCCCCAGCCAACCCCCCAGCTCAACCGGGCCGGCATGATGTTGTAGGATCAGGGCACGAGCTGCGAATTCCTTTCCCAGGATAGTGCCGAGGCGCACCTCATCCTCCTCACGCGTCGCCGCCACCGGTGCATCCAGCAGCACGCGTGCACCGCTGGAGAGGCGAAACGCGACATCGAACCGGCCCAGTGCCAGTCGCTCCACCAGTCGCACGATGTGTCCGAGCTCGGTCGCCTCGCTGCGCACGAAGCGCCGCCGCGCCGGCACGTTGAAAAACAGGTCGCGCACTTCTACAGTCGTGCCTTGAGGATGCGCGACAGGCCTCACCGCACCGCTGTCACCCCCATCGACGCTGAGTTCGTAGCCATGTTCTTGTGTGGCGGCGCGCGTCGCGATACGCAGCCGGGCGACTGAGCCGATCGAGGGCAACGCTTCACCGCGGAACCCCAGGGTGGAGATCGACTCCAGGTCCTCCAGCGCGGCGATCTTGCTCGTGGCATGCCTACAGATGGCAATCGCCAACTCATCACCGAGCAGACCGCAGCCGTCATCGCGGACGCGGATGTGGCCCACGCCACCGCGCCCGACATCGATCTCGATATGGCGCGCGCCAGCATCGAGGCTGTTTTCCACCAGCTCCTTGACCACGGAGGCCGGGCGCTCAATCACCTCGCCGGCCGCGATCTGATCGACCAACTCATCGGGAAGAATGCGCAGGGGTAAGAAGCGGACTGCGGCCATGAGGTCGCAGAGTTTATCGCCCCAGCGGGCTCAGCGGGTTGCGGGCGCGGCGAGCATGCTCGCGACGGTATTCACGCGGCGCGTCTGAGCGAAGCGGGTTCCGACGGGTGGATTCTGCTCGAAGTAATTGCGTACGCCGCTGAAGATCGCAGCAGCGAGCGTCGCCTGCTGGCGAGGCTGGCGCAGCCGGCGCTCTTCGCTTGGATTGGAAATGTAGGCCGTTTCCACCAGCATCGAGGGAATATCCGGAGACTTGAGCACCACGAAGCCCGCCTGCTGAACCTGGACTTTGCGAACCTGTCCGACATTGTCCAGTGCCCCCAGCACCCGTTGCGCGGCGGTCATACTCGCACTGATGTTCGCTGACTGGGACAGATCGAGCAGCACCGACGCCAGGGTATCGTCCTTGTCATCGAGCGATACCCCGCCCATGAGATCTGCAGCGTTCTCCCGCTCAGCCAGCCAGCGCGCTGCTTCATTGCTGGCGCCGCGTTCCGAGAGCACGTACACCGAAGCGCCGGAAACGTCGCGATTGGCGATCGAATCCGCATGTATCGACACAAACATGTCGGCCTTAGCCATGCGCGCACGCCGGATGCGATCGCGCAGCACCAGAAATTCGTCGTGATTGCGCGTCAGTACGGCACGCATGCCGGGCTCGGCATTGATACGCGCGGCGAGTCCTCGCGCGATGGCGAGCACGACATCCTTCTCGCGCGTGCCGCCCGGCCCGGTGGCCCCTGGATCCTGGCCGCCGTGCCCAGCGTCCACGGCAATGACCACATCCCGGTCCGAGTCTGCCGGCGCATGCGCGGCGCGCACCACCCGCAAGGCGCTGTCAGTCTCAGGAACCATGTTGCCAAAGCTGACGATCAGTTGCCGCGTACCGCCGGAGGCGGCCCAAACACTGCGCGCCTCAACCCTCTCGCGAAGCTGCATCACGATACGCACCGTTCCGGCAAGCTGATGACCGACGCGGATGTCCGTCACGATGCCGCTGCCTGCCGGCATGCGAAAACCGCGTGCCAGACGCGTGTGCGCCAAATCGATGACCGTCCGGTGCGGGCGCTGCAAGGCGAAGACATGCTCGCTTGCGATCCCTTCCAGATCGAGCGTCAGCTGCGCTGAATTGGCCGTGGCAACCAGCCGCGCACCCCGCAGCTCAGCCTGAGTGCCCAGCGCCGGCGTCAGCCAGAGCAGCAGGGCCAGAGCTCCCCCTATTTCAAACGCCTTTCTTTTCATCAGGTTCGGCATTCAACCTGCGGCGTAATCTACGGGGTCGGCTGCCGCAATTCAATGCCTGCACAGCGCCCCAGCCAGCTCTCGCCCAGGGGCGAGCCAGCAGAAGCGACCAACGTGTGGCAGGTTGGCCCTGCTGTCAGGCGCAGTAGCAGGTCGGCCGGAGGCAGCTGCAGCGGGGCACGCTCAGGCCACTCGATGAGCCACAAACAGCCCGGCCGCGCCCATTCCCGCAACCCGAGCAGCTCGAGTTCCTCGGCAGAGGACAAGCGGTATAGATCGAGGTGCAGCAGAGTCAGCTCCGATGTCTCATGTACTTCCACCAGCGTGTAGGTGGGACTGCGGATCATCTCTGAGACGCCGCAGGCTCGCAGAAAGCCGCGCGCCAGCGTTGTCTTGCCGGCGCCCAGATCGCCGGTGAGCCAGATCGAAGCAAACGCGTTGCCCTGTGGGCGCGTCGTGGCCAGGTGCTGCCCGACTTCCATGGTGGCCTCCGCGCCGCTCAGATCGCAGTGCATGACCGCCAGCCTCGCCGCTTCACAGTCACCTGAGCGCACGGTCGGGTCAACGGTTGACGCAGTTGTGCAACTCCCGGGACAGATCGCTGGCCAGCATGCCCCGTTCGCCACCGCGTGCCGCCGCATCACCCGCCATGGCATGTACCAGCACTCCGACCCGTGTGGCCAACGGTATGTCAGCGCACTGCGCCAGCACGCCGGCAATGGTGCCCGTGAGAACATCCCCGGTTCCCGCCGTCGCCATGCCGGGATTGCCTCGCTCACAAAGCGCCGGCACGCGGTTCGCAGACCCGACCAGGGTCCCAGCCCCTTTCAGCACGATGGTCCCGCGGTAACGCTCGAGCATGTGCTCCAGCGCGGCCAGCCGATTGTTCTGCACATCATCGGTGCGGATGCCGAGCAATCGCCCGGCTTCGCCCGGATGCGGAGTCAGGACCCAGTTGTCACGTGCCCGGGTCCCCACTTCGGCCAACAAATTCAGTCCATCGGCATCGATGACCAGCGGCTTGCTCGACAGCAAGACGGTGTCGAGACAGCGCCGCGCCCACTCCGTCCGGCCGAGACCCGGACCGATGGCAATGACATTCGACTTCTCGATGGCCGCCGCAAGCTCCGCCGGCTCATGCAGTGGCAGGCAGATCAGCTCAGGACGCCCAGCCGAGATGGCGGCAACATTGTCCGGCGCCACCGCCACCGTCACGAGTCCCGCGCCGACGCGCAGGCACGCCTCCCCGGCCAGCCGCGCTGCCCCAGGCATGCCGGTGCCGCTGCCGACGATCAGCACGCGGCCGAAGTCCCCCTTGTTGGAAGAGCGGCGACGCCGCGGCAGCGCTCGCAGGATCTCGGTCTCCATGATGCGCTCGAGCCGCGGTTCGAAGCCGCGCGCCTTCGGTACCTCCACCTCCAGGTCATCGAAGAACACGGTACCGGCATATTCCGGACCATCGCCGATGAACAAACCGGTCTTCAGTCCCACGAAAGTGACCGTGGCATCGGCGCGCACGGTATCTCCCCAGGGCACACCGGTGTCACTGTTGAGACCCGAGGGAACATCGATGGCAAACACTGGCAGAGTCTGCCTGATTGATGGCTCCGATCACCTGCTGCAACTCGGTACGTACCGCGCCCTTCAGGCCGGTCCCTAACAGCGCATCGACGATGACTTCGCCCTCGCGAGAGCAGCTGCGCGGCAAACGCCCGCAGCTGGCCACCACTCGCCTGGAAGTCCTCGAAGGCCTGGCGCGCATCGCCGCGCAATTCTTCCGGCACGACTGCTGCCAACGCTGTGACGGTGAGGCCAGCCGCCTGGGCGAAGCGCGCCAGCACATAACCATCCCCGCCGTTGTTACCCCCGCCGCATACAATGACGATGCGGTGAGCCATCGGCCAGCGCGTGCGCAGGTAACGCAGCGCAGCCTCGCCCGCCCGCTTCATGAGCGTGTAACCCGCAATGCCCTGCGACTCGATCGCGTGAGCATCCAGCGCGCGAACCTGAGCCGTGGAGTACAGAGCGACGGGCAATGCCATGCCGGGATTATACTGACGGTGGTGCAACACCATGGCGCAGAGTGGAAAACTTGACCTTCACGCAGCGAAACGCCAGCTGATTGAAGACGCCCGGGCGCTCGGCTTCGCAGAGCTCGGCGTGGCCGAGATCGATCTGACTGAGGATGAAGCACACCTGCTGCGTTGGCTGGCGGATGGTTTCCACGGTGAGATGCACTACATGGCACGTCACGGTACCCGGCGTAGCCGACCGGCCGAACTGGTGCCCGGCACGGTTCGCATCGTGAGCGCGCGGATGGACTACTGGCCCGCAGAGGCCGCTGATGCCGAGGCGGTTCTTGCGCAGCCGGCGCTCGGCTACGTGTCGCGCTATGCGCTGGGCCGCGATTATCACAAAGTCATGCGCCCTGCCCTGGCACGCCTGGGAGCGCAGCTGCAGCAGCGGGTGGGCCCGTTCGGGTACCGCGCCTGTGTAGACAGTGCGCCCGTGCTGGAGAAAGCACTGGCGCGCAACGCGGGTCTAGGCTGGATCGGCAAGCACACCAATCTCATCGCTCGTGACGCCGGCTCATGGTTCTTCCTCGGGGAGATCCTGACCGATCTGCCGCTACCGCTGGATGAGCCTGCGAGCTGCCCATTGTGGCAGCTGCTCGGCTTGCATCCCGGCCTGCCCCACGCAGGCGATCGTCGCGCCCTATCGTCTGGATGCGCGCCGCTGCATCTCGTATCTCACCATCGAGCATCGCGGCTCGATCGCCCCGGAGCTGCGCAGCGCAATGGGCAATCGCATCTATGGTTGCGATGACTGTCAGCTCGTCTGCCCCTGGAACAAGTTCGCCCGCGCCGCGAGTCACCCGGACTTCAAGGTTCGACATGGCTCTGGATCGCAGCCGCCTTACGGAGCTGTTCGGCTGGAGCGCAGCGCAGTTCCAGGCACGCATGGCCGGCGGCTCGCGATCCTGCGCATCGGCTACGAGCGCTGGTCGCGCAACATTGCGGTTGCATTGGGCAACGCGCCCCGTTCCGCAGAGGTACTCAGCGCCTTGCAGGCGCGCCGGGAGGATGCTTCGGCGCTCGTCCGCGAGCATGTGCAGTGGGCGCTGGCACGCCATGGAATCGGGGGTCGGAGTGCGGCTGATCAGGTCTGATCAGCGTTTGACTTGCAGATTGTCGATCAGGCGCGCCTTGCCCAGGTGCGCTGCAGTCAACACCACCAGATGCCGCGTTTGCGCGGACGGTGGGGCCAGATCCTCGGCCTGCCGGATCGCAAAATAATCCGGACGGAAGCCGGCTGACTCCAATGTCTGCACGCCCGCCCGCTCGATGCTGGCGAAGTCACTGTCACCGCCCTGCAGGCGGCGCGCTGCCGCCGACAGTGTGGCAAAGATCTGCGGCGCGAGGCGGCGCTGCGCCTCGCTGAGATATTGATTGCGCGAGCTCATCGCAAGTCCATCGGCCTCGCGTAGCGTCGGCGCCCCCACAATCTGCACCGGCAGGCAGAGATCCTCGACCATCCGCCGGATCACCGTGAGCTGTTGGTAGTCCTTCTCACCGAACACCGCAACATCCGGTTGCACGATGTTGAACAGCTTGGCTACTACGGTGGCAACACCTTCGAAGTGGCCCGGACGAAACTCTCCGCACAGTATGCGCGACAGATGCGGCACCTCGACGCGTGTCGCGCGCTCGGCGCCGTGCGGATAGATCTCACTCACATTCGGCATGAACATCAGGCTGCAGCCCGCAGCGGCGAGCATGCGCTCATCCTCGTGTGGCGTGCGCGGATAGTGCGCGAAGTCCTCATTCGGACCGAACTGCATGGGATTGACGAAGATGCTGGCTACGAAACGCTGGCCGTGCCGGCGCGCCGCTTCGATGAGACTCACATGGCCGGGGTGCAGATTCCCCATCGTGGGGACGAAAGCGATGCGCAGTCCTTCCGCCCGCCATGTGCGTACCTGCTCGCGCACCGCGGCAACACTTGTCACTGTGTCCATACGAGCAGGCAACGCGTGTGCGCGCCAGTCAGAAACAGTGCTCTGGTGCCGGGTAGCTGCCGTCTCGCACCGCCTGCACGTAATTGATCAGCGCCTGCTGATTCGTGCCTGCACCTTCCATGAAGTTACGCACGAAGCGCGGTTTACGGCCGGAGGTGATATCGAGCATGTCATACAGCACCAGGATCTGACCGTCCGTGTCGGGCCCGGCGCCGATGCCGATAACCGGCACCTGCAACGCTTCGGTGATTGCGCGTCCGAGCGGCGCCGGTATGCATTCCAGCAGGATGATGTCCGCCCCCGCAGCCTCCAGCCGGCGGGCGTTTTCGACCATGAGCTCCGCGGCATCGGCGGCGCGGCCCTGCACACGAAAGCCGCCGGTCTTGTGTACCGACTGCGGCTTGAGTCCGAGATGGGCGCACACGGCAATATCGTGGCCGGCGAGGAATTCGACGATCTCCACCTGGGTGCCGCCACTTTCCAGCTTGACCATCTCCGCGCCGCCTTCCTGCATCAGGCGCACAGAGTTGGTCAGGGCCTCGCCCTTGGAGGGATAGCTCATGAAGGGCAGATCGGCGATCAGGAAAGGACGATGCAGACCCCGCGCCACCGCACGGCAGTGATACACGATGTCATCCATCGTAACCGGTACGGTCGTGTCATGACCCTGAATGACCATTCCCATGGAGTCGCCGACCAGCACGATATCCACGTCGGCCGCATCGAGTAGCACGGCAAAACTCGCGTCGTAGCAGGTGAGCGCGGCGATCTTGTGGCGATCGCTCTTCATCTTGGCAAGCGTACTCAACGTGACCGGAGGTCGGTCCGTGCCGCGCAGCTGCAAGTGCGTGTACATGACTCTATCTTAACCGTTTTGCTACCGGACTGGCGGCGGTTACAGGCTGCCGCTGCGCAGCGGGTTGTAATACAGCCGGCCTTTCTTCATACGCCGCACGGCGCTCAGCAGCTCCTCGTAATCACCCTGGTTGTTGATAGGATCGATCTCGGCCGCATTCACGATGAGCAGCGGTGCGGCTTCGAATTCATGAAAGAAGCGCGCGTAGGCTTCGTTCAGGCGCTCCAGGTAATGCCGCTCGATGTGCTGCTCATAATCGATGCCGCGCTTGGCTATGCGATCCAGCAGCACATCGACGGGCGCCTGCAGGTACACGATCAGGTCGGGCTTGGGCGGCTGGATATCCAGCTTGGCGTAGACCTGCTCATACAATCCGTACTCGGCATCATCCAGCGTGACACGGGCAAACAGCCGGTCCTTCTCCAACAGGTAGTCGGCCACGCGCACCGGCGCAAACAGATCCTGCTGCTTGAGAGCTGTAAGCTGCTGCGCGCGCTGGAACAGGAAGTACAGCTGCGTGGGCAGCGCGCCGGCGCGCGGATTACGGTAGAAGCGCTCGAGGAAGGGATTCTGCGCGGCCTGCTCGAGCACCGACTCGGCGCTGAGGCTCGTGGCAAGCCGCCGGGCGAGGCTGGTCTTGCCCACGCCAATGGGGCCTTCCACCACGACGAATTTGTGCGTCGGCTCGCTGGGCGCCGGTGTGGGTGTGCTCGTCATAGAACTCGCAGCCCCGAAGCCGCAAGACGGCTCTTGAGCTCAGCCACCTGGCCGAGCCCGGGGACGTCGAGGTCTGGGGCGATATCGGCGAGAGGATACAGAACGAAGTTGCGCTGCACTACACCGGGGTGTGGCAAGGTCAGCTCCCCGGCGGCTCGCTGTTCGCGGCCGAAGATGAGCAGGTCGAGATCGAGTACCCGAGGTCCCCACTGTGCATGCTGCGCGGGGCGGCCGAACTCGCGCTCGATCAGCTGCAACTGACCGAGCAGCTCCTCGGGCTGCAGCGTCGTGAGCACACCGGCAACCGCATTGATGAAGTCAGGTTGGTTCTGGGGGCCCAACGGCGCGGACAGATACAGCGGCGAGACCGAGCCAACATAGGTGCCGGGCAGCGACCGCAGCCGGTGCAGCGCACGTAGCACCTGCGCGCGCGGATCCTCCAGGTTGCTGCCCACTCCGATATAAGCAGGCTGCCAGCTCTGCATGTGCATCTTCCGCGTGAGCGGCGGTCCGGCATCAGCTCTGCGGGCTGCGGGGCCTGCGCCGCCGACGCCCGCCACGTCGCGGCGTACCGGCCGAGCCAGCCGCCTGGCCCGACAACTCCTCGGCCATGCGGATGCGCTCTTCGGCTGAGGTCTCCTGTGCCCGTGTCCACCAGGCGGCCATCTCCGCGGATGCCAGACCATGTTCGGCCCGCAGCAGCAGCAGGTCATACGCCGCCCGGAACCGGGGATGCTCCAGAGCACGAAGTGCGCGCCGTCCCCGCGGGTATTCCAGGCGCGGCTGCAAGGCAAACATCTCGCGCATGCCCAGCGAGAAACGTCGCGGCAGTGTTACATGACGCTGCACTTCCCTGGTGGCTTGGTCGCACGCCGCCAGGATCGTGGCGAGGTCATGCCACTTCTCCGGTGGCTTGGATTCGATGATCGTGGCAATCGGACCGTACAGCAGCAAAGCGAACAGGAAAGTTGGAGTGACCGGCTTGTCCGCCTGAACCCGCGCATCGGTATTCTCGAGTCCGCGAACCAGGAGTTTCTCGACTACGCTTCCCGGATGCCTGACCAGATACTCATCCACACTGGGTAACAGCGCCGCCAGCAGTCCCCGTTGTCGCAGTACAGCAAAACTGCGTGCACCGTGGCCTGTGAGGAACAGCTTCAGGGTTTCATCAAACAAGCGTGCGGGTGGCACCCCTGCCAGTAGATTGCGCAGTCGCCCCAGAGGCTCGGCAGTGGCCGGATCGATCGTGAAGCCCAGCTTCGCCTCGAAGCGTGCCGCACGCAGCATGCGCACCGGATCTTCGCGGAAACGCGTCTCGGGATCTCCGATCAGCTTGAGGCGGCGATCAGCGATGTCCTCAAACCCGCCGACATAATCCCAGAGCGAGAAATCGGCAATGTTGTAATAGAGCGCGTTGGCTGTCAGATCGCGCCGCCAGACATCCTCGTCAATCGTGCCGTAGATGTTGTCGCGCAGAATGCGACCGCTGTCATCAAACATGCGATCCGCGTTCGGATCCACATCCAGACCCGGACCACTGGCATCTCCCCTGGGCAGCGCTGCACGTCGCTCGAGATGAATGGCCCGGTGCGGCATTTCACGAGTCTCGCCGAATGAGGCGAGTCCCGTACGCATTGCACGCGACTCAGCGGCGGGCACGGAGGCGGGGATGATCTCGTGCGGCGGGTTGCCCATGTCATCGCCGTCCGGTTCATCGTCATCGTCGATGGTCGTGACCGATCCGCCCGACTCTGTCTCCTCGCCCACCTCGGCATCGCCAAGCAGGGCTCCGAGCGCCTCCTCATCGCCCAGCTCCTCTACGTCTGTCAGGGTCTCCTCATCGTCATCCGAGGCATCTGCCAGTGGCTCCTCGCCGGGAGATGGCGCAGTGGCCGCCCGAAAGGTCGCAACTTCAATAATCTCGCGTCCGAAAAACACATGTGCCAGGCGAAAACGGCGGCCCACGAGGCGGCAGTTGCGGAACAGTTTGCGGATCTGTTCGGGCAATGCGTCAGTCGCAACGTCGAAGTCCTTGGGCTCGATGCCGATCAGAAGGTCACGGACACAGCCTCCCACCAGGAAGGCCTTAAAACCGGCGTCGCGCAATCGATATAGGACACGCAGTGCATTCGGAGAGACGTGCGCCCGCGAGATACTGTGGTCTGAGCGCGGGATGACGCGCGGATCGGGGGTAGGCGTCGCTTGGGACGCTGACGGGGCGTTCAAATCGGGCTTTCGGCTTGAGCAATCAGGGTAGTTCCCTATAATACCGCGCTTCGCCGACCCCTCACGCTCCCATCGTCTAGAGGCCCAGGACATAGCCCTCTCAAGGCTAGTACACCGGTTCGAATCCGGTTGGGAGCGCCATAAAATCAACGGGTTACGGACAGCCAGCGAGCGCCGCTGCACCAGCGCGGGGTCAATGCGGCGTCAGAGCTCGCGTTTCCGCATCTCTGTACCCATGCAGCAGCAGCGCGATGTTGCCAAACCGGCGCTGACTTGGATGGGGACGTAGCAAACGCACGCCCTGTTAGCAAATGAGTTGCGGGGCAGCTGTTGCGCTATGCAACACGCCACTGAACCTTTCAATGTTGAAAGCTACAGGCGCTGTAGCCTCGGCATTGATTATCCGCTTGTTAAGCCGCACGCGCTGTCCGTACAAACAACAGGCGGCCCCACCCAGCAAATTAGCTAGAGTAGTCCGACCCGTCTTCGTGATGAGAGTGGGTAGCGTGAAAAAGATACTGGTATCGGGGGGTGCTGGATTTCTGGGTTCGCATCTGTGCGATGCGCTGCTTGCAGCCGGGCACGACGTTCTGTGCGTAGATAACTTCTTTACCGGGCGCAAGCAGAATGTTGCTCATCTTTTCGGAAATCCACGCTTCGAGCTGCTACGTCACGATGTCACCTTTCCGCTCTATGTCGAAGTCGATGAGATCTACAACCTCGCCTGTCCTGCCTCACCTGTGCACTACCAGTTCGACCCGGTGCAGACCACCAAGACGAGTGTGCATGGCGCGATCAACATGCTGGGGCTCGCGAAGCGAGTAAAAGCCCGGATACTGCAGGCATCCACCTCCGAAGTTTACGGTGATCCGGAGTTGCATCCGCAGTCCGAGCAGTATTGGGGGCGCGTCAACCCGATCGGAATCCGTAGTTGCTACGATGAGGGCAAGCGCTGCGCGGAGACCTTGTTCTTCGACTACTGGCGCCAGCACCGCCTGCAGATCAAGGTATTGCGAATTTTCAATACCTACGGTCCGCGCATGCATCCAAGTGACGGGCGCGTGGTGAGCAACTTCATCGTACAGGCATTGCGCGGCGCCGATATCACCGTATATGGCGACGGTCTGCAGACTCGCAGCTTCTGCTACGTCGATGACCTGACCACGGCGTTCGTGAAGATGATGGAGACTCCGGTCGAGGTGACCGGACCCATCAATGTGGGCAATCCTAACGAGTTCACCATGTTACAGCTCGCGGAGACCGCAGTGCGCCTGACCGGCTCGAGCAGTCGCATCGTATTCAAGCCGCTTCCGCAGGATGATCCGCGTCACCGCCGACCCGATATCAGTCAGGCAAAGTCATTACTTGCCTGGACGCCGCAGGTGGAGCTAGCTGACGGACTTGCGGAAACTGTTCGCTACTTCCGCGGAGTGCTAAGCGCGTGAGGCTCTCGATAGTCATCCCATGTTACAACGAGCGCAATACTATCGAGCGAATCGTCCAAGCGGTACGTGCTTCGCCTTATCCGGACAAAGAGATCATCATCGTTGATGACTGCTCCACCGATGGAACTCGCGATTTGCTTCGCAACTCAATCGGCGCGCTCGTCCAACAGGTGCTGTTTCATGACGTGAACCATGGCAAGGGCGCGGCGTTGCGCACCGGCATCAAAGCGGCCACGGGCGATCTGGTAATCGTTCAGGATGCCGATCTCGAATACGATCCGAATGAATACGAGATGCTCGTCAAACCCATTGCCGAGGGCAAGGCAGACGTGGTGTTCGGTTCCCGTTTCCAGGGAGGCGGGGCGCATCGCGTGCTTTACTTCTGGCATAGCGTTGGTAATCGGATCCTGACTCTGTGTTCCAACGCATTGACGAACCTGAATCTCACGGATATGGAGACCTGCTACAAGGTGTTTCGCCGCGAGATCATTCAGAGCATCACGATCGAGGAGAACCGTTTCGGATTCGAGCCGGAGATCACGGCCAAGGTGGCCAAGCGGCGCTGCCGGATCTATGAGGTCGGAATCTCCTACTATGGACGCACTTACGAAGAGGGCAAGAAGATAGGCTGGCGTGACGGCGTGCGTGCCCTGTATTGCATCTTGAAGTACAACTTGTTCAGATGATCGTCCGCTACTTCTTCGTCGGCGGCGCGGCCGCGCTGGTGGATTGGAGCCTGTTTTACATTTTCGCCCAGCTTCTCGGGCTACCGTGGTTCGCCGTCGCGCTGGCAAGCTTTACGGCGGCGACTCTGGTCAACTACGTGTTGTCTGTGCGCCATGTGTTTCGCAGCGGCACCCGCTTCTCCGCCAAGCACGAGCTGACCATGGTGTTTGCTGTCAGCGCCGCCGGCCTTGCGATCAATCAGGCCATCCTGGGACTGCTGATCGAGCGCGCGCACTGGTACATGATGCTAGCCAAGATCACGGCAACGGGAATCGTGTTCATCTGGAACTACGCACTGCGGCGCTTCTATATCTTCAGACCCGGGACCCTCGCCTGACGCGAGCCACGCGGTCCCTGCGCAGCATGTCCATTTGCCTGGCGGCCAGGAATGAGCGGCGCACCGCCGGTTGGCGCAACCGACGGGGATGAAACGATCGCGATCAGAACCCAGAGCGCAACGATGGCGAGCGGGAAGATGATTTCTGCGAACCGGGGGGCGAACTGGCTGGCTGCAGCGTAAAAGAGCACCAGCCCGATGCCCGGGAGAGTAAACATCACGACGTCGGCGCGCCCGCAACGCCAGGATCGAATTGCTGCCGCCAGCAATATCGCAAACAACAGCGGTGCACCGCGCCAGATAAGCAGGGCGGTCACGGCCCCATGTTTGATCGGATGTTGTAAAATTAGTGCTACGGCTTCCTGCCTGGTTGCGCGATCCGCTGCCCCACTGGGGTAGCGGACGCCGGCGCGCGTGAACTGCGCCAACTTCTGCTCATAGAGCGCGCGCGCCTTGCGGTACCAGCTGCGTGCCTCTTGCGGTTTGCCCGTATCTTCGGCGCTGAGCTCTGCCACCTGGGCCGGCCCGGAAAACGACTCGGCGAGCCTCTGCAGACGCCCGCCCGCCTGCTCGTCCGCAAGCGTGAAGCCCGTCAGCCGGCTAAGCAGCGGCATGACATGCGGTTCGCTCCAGACGGTCAATGCCCCGAGATATTCCGCCGGTGTCATCGTATCCATGAATGCTCTGTGCATCAGCACAGATCCGGATCGCTCAGCGATCTGGAAGTACCCTGTTTGCACATAGTTGCGTGCCATCCAGGACAGCGTTACCAGCAGGAAGGCGAGTGCCGTCCCCAATAACAGGCCCACTGGCGGGGGCGCCTGCCGATGGGGCAACAGCCGGCATGCGTAGTACACGGAAACTGCCAGCAGAACGCCGATACCAACATAGAAGACAGCTGCCTTGGTGAGCGCGGCCAGACCGAAGCTGACTGCAGCGGCGACCAGGAAAAGCGCGCGGCGCTTGGCTTGTCCGATTGCAAGCAGCAGGCAAGCAGTCATCACGAGCATAGCGCCGGCGAGCTCCGTGTCCAGATTGTTCACGCCCAAGGTTTTCCTAAGTTCCATCGGCACAAACCAGGTGAAGTGCAGAGCGATCAGTGTGCTGGCGACCCAGGCGAGCGCAAACGAACACGTGAAGCGTTGTACGGCCAGGAATGCCGCGGCGGTCAGCAAACTGAGCCAAAGGAGGTTGACGTGCTTGAGCACGCGGGCGCGCGTGCCGGAGAAATAGGCGCTGGACGGTGCTTCTGACAGGTACCGGTCGCTCAGGTAGATCGCTCCGGCCAGCACGGCAATGGGTACGGGTTCGCGCATCATCGAGGGATGAAACGGGGGTGTCGTGTCCAGAGACATCACCCCGTGATGCGCCAGGTTGAGCGCCATCTGCAGATTCTCCGAGGCATCCTTGGTGACCGCGGAGTCCGTGATCTCAGCGCTAGCGGTCCAACAGAGCAGCCCGAGGGTGAGGATCAACAGGAGCCACTGCCGATTGGAAGGGTTAGCGGCTCGCGAGACGCTCATTGGTCTGCAACCTTACAGCGAATGGGGGATGGCGGGCTGGCGGGCTGGCAAGAACGATCAGTGCCAATGAGGACTCATGGCAAACGGTCCGGAAGGATAAAGACGCGTCGCGCAAGCTCGCTCCTGAGGCGCTCGGGTCGGTACCAGCTATGCAGAAGCGTCGCAGACAATACATCAGGATTGCCAGCCTCGAAGGCTGCGAAGTCAGGGCAGCCCTGGGTCGTCATCCTCTCGGCAATTACAGAAAGGAAGGCGACAGTGATCGTCTGGTTGAAGATATCGGGCTTACCGGCCCGCTGTGCCAGTTGTCGCACGAGCCACGAGAAGCGATAGGTAGCCTCATCGAACGAATGCTGCGTGAGTAGCTCGAAGGCGGCTCGCACATGCTCGCGATGGTTGAAGGTCCGGGGATCTGGCAAGGCGGAAGTCTCGCCAGGCGCGGGCAAGCTCATCTCAATCATTGGAGCTGACCTCCTTTAGCTGATGGGCATCGCGGGCGGTCAGATCCAGTCCATAGACCTCTCTCAGCGCCTTGATCTTGCGCAGCGTTGCCGGCGAGAACGGCGCCTTGCCCTCGAAGGCGTGCAGAACGATGCCTTCCAACAGATCACCCAGCGTGAGTTCCAGATCGGTCGCCAGGGCCTTCAAAACCTTGAGCAGCCGGGCTTCGAGGCGCACACCCGTCTGCACCCGTGTAATCTCGTGCATGGTACAATGGTACCACGGTAACACCGCACTAGTCGATAAGTGCCGCGCCCTGTCCCGCAGCCGGGCATGCGGGCATACGTGCCACCGTCCCGCCCCTCCGTCAGGGACCGAAGCTGTCAGGCTCCCATGAAGCGGGCCGGGCTCGAGTTGAAGAGACTCTTGTGCTCCTCCGAGCAGAAATAAAACGTCTTTCCCTGGTAGGTCGACCGCGCTGCTGTCGCCTTGTCCACATCCATCTCGCAGACCGGACACAAGGGGTGCTCATCGGTAGAGACACGCGCCTGCGCATAAGCGCGGTTGGAGTTTGGATCCAGCCACCCCTGCCCCTGGTATTCCATGTGGTAGGCCGCGTCGGAGGCAACGGACCTGCCGAAATATCTTTCGACGACGTGCAGTGCAAGATCGATTCCGGAGGACAGCCCGCCAGCCGTCGCGAGCTTGCCCAGATCGACGAACCTCGCACCCCGCTTGAGCTGAATGTCGGGAAATGACATCGCAAACTCCCGGTATGCGCTGTGATGCGTGGTAGCTGCTTTGCCGGACAACAGACCGGTGCGTGCCAGCAGGAACGCCCCTGTGCACACAGACATGATCAGATCCGCAGTTTTGGCGCTGTTTCGCAGCCACGCGAGTACCGGCTCAGTGGGCTCACTCTGTGCCGGGATGACGATCACCTTGGGCGCAGGCGCCGAGGCGATCGGGTACTCGGGAATGATCCTCAAGCCGCCGGCGGTGCGTATCGGGGCGCTGGTCTCGGCGACTGTGTAAGGGCGAAACGGATGGGAAGCGGGCCCGCTCAGCCGCACGCTCTCGAAGACTTCCCAGGGTCCGGCAAAGTCGATGATCACTGCCCCCTCGGAAATCAGGAATGCTACGGGGATCGCCCCGTCGGCCGGGACGCGTAGCGGTTCGGAGGCGATCTGAGCGGTTGTCGAGTTGTCGTTCTGCGCAACAGCGTGCGCCGTACGGAGCGAGGAGGCAGCCACACCCAAGGCCGCCGGCATCAGCAGCAAGTCTCTTCGATTCACAGCTCGCTCCTTCGTTTATCTGTTAGCGCAGTATGATTTTCACAGACCCGCCGAGGCGATACCGCTCGCTGCAGCCAACTGACCATTCGCTGCATAGACAGACGCTCGGAGCTGCTGACGGAGTACGATCATTTCATGGATACAACAGCCAGCAGTGCGCCTTTCCCACGTTGGCCATTGATTGCCGCGTTCTGGAGCGGCGTGGGCCTGATCAACGCCTCGCAGACGGTGTTCCCAATGCGCGCACTCGGGATGCATCACGCATGGACCAGCCTGTTCGCGACACTGATGCTGGTCTGGTTGCCCTGGGCGCTGGCGACCCCGGTCGTCATCCGGCTCGGCCGTCGCTATCCTCCGGCCAGGAGTACTGCCCTATCGGGGTGGACGATCCATGCCGCTGCCGTGACCGCAATTGGACTCATTTGTGCCGCATGGAGTGCCGAGCTCGAAATACTGCTCAATCCGTGGGCGCAGACACCACCGCCCGGTCCGTTCCTCGACGAGTTGCTGCCCAAGTTCTATTACGGACAACTGACCTCTCTCGTCCTGTATGCCTTTATTCTGATTGTCGACTACGTGCTGGATTCCCGCCAGCGCATCGCGCGCCAGCAACTCGAGGCGGTGCGCCTCAGCGAGCAACTCTCCAAGGCACAACTGGATGCGCTGCGGCGGCAGATGGAGCCACACTTCATCTTCAATGCGCTGAATGCCATCTCCGGCCTGGTGCGCGACAACTGTAACGATGCGGCCGTGGAGACGATCGCGGTGCTCAGCAACTTTTTGCGGCGTGCGACGGAGGAATCCAACCGTCCGCTGGTAGCGCTGCAAGAAGAGATGGAGACGTTGCGCCAGTACCTGGAAATTCAGAAGACACGTTTTGCGGAGCGGCTGCAGATCAACGTGCACATCCCCGCAGATCTGCTCGCCACGCAGGTCCCCAGCCTGATTCTTCAGCCGCTGGTCGAGAACGCGATCAAGCATGGGATCTCCAAGCGTGCCAACGGCGGTCTGATTCAGGTTGCCGCCGCGAGCTCCAATGGCAGACTCTGTCTCAGTGTCGACAATGACGGTCCCGCCCTCCCTGCGGATTGGGAGACGAGGCGCACCGGCATTGGCATCGCCAACCTACGCACCCGGCTACAGATCATGTACGGAACGGGATTCGAGCTCAGCCTGCGCAATCAGGGCACGGGCGGCGTGCAAGCGCTGCTATGCCTGCCGCTCGCGACGGTTTGAAACGTGTCGCCGGACAGCCGCTCCGCAAGGCTCCACACGCTGGTGGTTGATGACGAACCGCTCGCGCGGCGCAATCTGACCGTGCTGCTGCGCCGCGATCCCGACGTCGCGACGATCGATGAATGCGGCTCGGGCAAGGAGGCGCTCGCTCTGATCCGGGCCTCCCCGCCCGACCTGGTGTTCCTCGATGTGCAGATGCCAGAGTGCGATGGATTTGATGTTCTTGAGTTATTGGGCGGCAAGCACCCGCCTGCCATCGTCTTCGTGACGGCTCATGACGAGTACGCGCTGCGCGCGTTCGAGACAGGTGCCCTCGACTACCTCATGAAACCGTTCACGAATGCCCGATTCCAACGCGCTCTCGAGCGCGCAAAGGAGCGGGTCATACACCAAACTGCACTGCATTCGCGAGCCGCGGAGCGGCTCATGGTAAAGAACGCGGGACAGATTTTATTCGTGAACGTCGCCGACATCGATTGGATCGAAGCTGCGAGCTACTATGCCTGCCTGCATGTTGGCCCCACCACTCACGTGTTGCGTCGAAGCTTGGCGGTGCTGGAGCAGGAGCTCGAACCGGGAACGTTCTGTCGAATCCACCGCTCGACGATCGTCAATGTCAGTCGGATCGACCGTCTGGAGGTTACGGACAATGGTGAATACGCCGCGGTGCTGAAGGCCGGAACGCGCCTGCGACTGAGCCGCCGGTTTCGCAGGCCGTTGCTGGCGTGTCTCAAAGCCGCCGGCGCCCGCTAACCGCCGGCGCCCGTTGGCTCACGGTGCCCGTTAGCTGACGGTGCACGACTAGGCGCATAATGCTCCCTCCCCTTCCACCCGGTAGGTCGGAGATGCTCACCCTTCACGGAGGTTGTCACTGCGGCAGGATCCGCTTGCGCGCCGAGCTGTCGCAGGGTGCGGGCTGCTACAGCGTGCGGGCCTGTGACTGCGACTTCTGCCAGAAGCACGCCGCAGCATACTTGTCGGACCCCGCAGGCCGCTTGTATCTCAGGTTCCGCTCGCAGTCCGAGGTTAACTGCTATCGCCAGGGCAGCGAAGCGGCGGAGTTATTGTTATGCGCCCATTGCGGGGTGCTGGTCGCCGTGCGCTATGACGCGCAAGACAACACGTACGGCGCTATCAACGTCCGAGCGCTCGAGGAGGCTCCTGAATTCGGCGCCCGCGCGCCGGTCTCGCCTCGAACGTTATCTCCCGCCGAGAAGATCGCGCGCTGGAAGCAGCTCTGGTTTGCACACGTTGAGGAGAGTTACGACAGGTAGACCAGCAGCTGCTGAGCGAGCGTGCGCGTATTGATGGGCTTGGTAATGAAGCCGTCGCAACCGCTGGCCCATGCCGCCTCCTCGTCGCTCTTCATGGCGAATGAGGTCACGATCACGATAGGGATGTGCTGAGTGCTGCCGTCAGCTTTGAGCCGCCGTGTCAGCGTGAGTCCGTCCATTCCCGGCAGACCCACATCCATGAGAATCAGATCGACGCTTGCCTCGCGCAGCATCGCTGCTGCATTTTCCGCATTGGGCGCCGTCAGCACGCTGTAACCCGCGAGCTGCAGAGTCTTGACCATCAGCCTGAGATTGGTTGGGTTGTCATCCACCACCAGCACTACTTTGCTCATGGCCCGTCCTCTTGCAGCGTGATCGGCAGCAGCACTGTGAAGCAGGACCCCTGGCCCACCTCGCTCGTGACGCTGATGGAGCCGTGTTGCATCTCCACCAGCTTGCGAGTCAAGGCCAATCCAAGTCCGGTGCCCTGGTAGCGTCGCGCGCTGAAGGCGTCCAGTTGCGCGAAATCCTGGAACAGCCGCGAGAGGTCGGCGGAGGATATACCGATTCCCGAGTCCTGCACGATCAGCGCAAACTCTCGCGCACTGCGAGTCTCGATGGTGAGGCTGACCTCGCCGCCGCGATCTGTGAATTTGACCGCATTGGAGAGCAGGTTCAACAGAATCTGCAGGAAACGCTGCTCATCCAGGCAGACCTCGGCCGGTGCCCCGAGCGTGCGCTGGCTGAGACGGATGCCCTTCTCCTGCAGCAGCGGCCGCATCAGCTGGCGTACCTGGTCGGCAGCTGCCGAGGGTGAGAACCTCGCAGCGCGCAATTCCATTCTGCCAGCGCCGACCTTGCTCAGGTCGAGCAGGTCATTGATGAGCTGCAACAGGTGACGGCTGCTGTTCAGTACATCCTGCAGACATTCGCGCTGCTCCGCTGTGACTGACCCGACGCGTCCGTCCGCCAGCAACTCCGAGAATCCGATAATAGCGTTCAGGGGCGTACGCAACTCGTGCGACATGTTGGCGAGAAAGGTGTCCTTGGCGCGTGCGGCCTCCTGCAGCTCATGATTCTTGCGCTGCAGTGCCAGCTCCATCGCCTTGCGACCGGTGATGTCATGGTTCATCTCGATGACCCGGTCCGCATGTCCAGACTCCCGATACAACGTCCAGCGGCTGGCAACCGTCAGTTGTGAACCATCGCGCCGGGTATGGCGCAACTCCCCTTCCCAGTGCCCCTCCTCCTGCAGCTGCGTCGTGATTTGCGACAGCGGCGCTGGGAACTGAGTCTGCAACAGCGTGTGCGTGATCTGACCCACAGCCTCATGCCGGGCCCAGCCGTAGGCGCGCTGCGCACCACGATTCCAGTAGATGATACGGTCGGCGCGATCGCGCACGAAGATGGTGTCGTCTGCCAGATCGAGAATCGTGGCCTGCTCCTGCAGCGTGCGCTCCAGCTGCCGCGATTCGGTCACATCGCGCGTCACCTTCGCGAATCCTTTCAGCCCCCCGGCCTCATCGCGGATGGGCGTAATCACCACGTGCGCGAGGAAGCGGGAGCCGTCCTTGCGGATACGCCATGCCTCCTCTTCATAGCGCCCTGAGTCGGCGGCAAGCTGCAGCTCGCGAGCGGGATGGCCCGAACGGGCCACCTCGGCGGGATAAAAACACGAGAAATTCCGGCCGATGATCTCCGCTGCCCGGTAGCCCTTGAGGCGTTCGGCGCCGGTATTCCAGCTGAGCACATTGCCATCCGTATCCAGCATGAAGAGCGCAAAGTCGCTGATCGCATCGACCAGGAACCGCAACCGCGCTTCACTCATGGCTGCTGTTTGGCTCCGAAGGCGCAAAGCCCGCATCGATCGCCATACGTACCAGCTGCGCGGTCGAGCGTGAACCCATCTTTTTCATGATGCGCGCCCGATGCAGCTCCACCGTGCGCTGACTCAGGCGCAACTCGTTCGCAATGACTTTGTTGGAGCTGCCGCCCATCAGGCGCGCGAGCACGTCGCGCTCCCGCACTGTCAGGCTGCGCAGCCGTTCGGTGGTGTCGGCCTGCGCGCGCAGTGCGGCGCGAAGCTGTGCATCCAACGCCAGTGCCTCCTGCACCTGTTGCACCAGCAGCTGATGCGTCACGGGCTTCTCCAGAAATCCGAACGCGCCCTCGCGCATCGCCTGCACGGCCATGGCAATGTTGCCGTGCCCGCTGACAAACAACACCGGGATGGTGGCGCCCAGCTGGTTGAGCCGGCGCTGCAGATCCAACCCCGACAGATCCGGAAGCTGCACGTCCAGCAGCAAGCAGCCAGGTTGCTCGGGAGAATAGATCTGCAGGAATTCCTGCGCGGATTGCAACTGCCGTACGTTGAGGCCCGCTGCGACCAGAGCGGTCTGGTAGAAGCGCCCGAGGGGAGCGTCATCCTCGACGATGAAGACGATCGCGGAGCGCGTGTCCATGGCGCCAATCTTAGGCTGTCGGCGCGTCGATTGCGCGGCACGAGGGCCGCAAACAGCCAGACGCAGGCCGTGATCAAAGGCGCAGCCGACCTGCCTTCTGCAGTCCGACCAATGTCAGCCCGAGCACGAACGCCAGTCCGACATTCCACATGGCGGCGGCAGCCACCGCCACGCTGATGAAGCGCTCGCCTTTGTCCTTGCTGAAATCACAGGATCCCAAGGCCAGCTGCGCGCCGGTCAGAAACAGGATCACCCCCAATACGGCAGGCGGAAAGAGCCTGAGCAAGGTTTCGATCGAATTGCTGAAGCCCAGAGCGAGCACCAGCAACAGGCTGCCGAGGATGATGGGCGCACCACCGGTGCGTGCGCCGAAAGCCACATGGCCTGCCATGCCTCCCGCACCGTGACACATCGGCACACCCCCGAGGGCCGCAGACATCAGGTTGATCAGACCTGTGGAGGTGGCGACCCGGTTCTCCGCTACTGCCCGGTCGGGGAATAACCTGTTGTTCTCCTCGCGCACGGCGAGGATGGCGTTGCCGAGCGTCAGGGGCATCTGGGGCAGCGCCAGGAAAGCTGCACCGATCAGCAGGTCGTGCCAGCTGATCTGCGCCAGTGCCAGATGCGGCACGTGCAAGGCAGGCCGGGTGAGCAGCAGTGCATGCAGGATGGCCGGGTCCTGAATGTAGCCGCACAGCGCACCGAAGAGCAGCAGCAGGAACATCGCGGGGAGCCGCTTGTTGGTCAACAGCAGCAGGGTCCCGAAGAGCCCGAGGGCGGCGATCAGCCAGGCGCTGCTCATCCTGCGGATCCCCTCCAGCATGAATCCCATGCCTAATCCGAGCACGATGCCGATGGTCACGCAGCGCGGCACACGCTGCACCAGGATGCGGGCACCGCCGGTGATACCGAGCAGCAGCCACAGCAGCCCGGTGACCAGGCTTGCGCTGTAGATGCTCGCGGCGGTAATCGTGGCCGTCTGTGCGGCTTGCGTAGCAGCCACCGCGCCGATCGCCTTCATGGGTTGCACCGGAAAGGGCGTGCGGTAATAAAGTCCGCAGGCAATGAGTGCGATGCCGAACGACAGCAGCACGCCGAAGGGATCGAGGTGCACGACAGCGATGTACGCCACCACGAAAGGGATGAGCGTGCCCAGGTCGCCGAAGGCGCCGGCCCACTCCATGCGGTCGAACCGGTTGAGGCGTGACATGCAGCTCTCAGGCGCGCGAGCAGCTCTCAGGTGGCACGTAGGGCGGTTGTGATCGGGACGCGCGCAGCGCGCAACGCGGGCAGCAAGCCCCCGACCAGTCCCATTGCCAGGGCCCACTCCAATCCGAGCGCAGCGAGTGCAGGCGTCACGGCAAGCTGAAAGCTATAACCAAACGGGCTGGCCGCAAGCCCATCGAACAGCAGCCACGCAAGCAGAGTTCCGAGCAACGCACCCGGGATCGCCAGTAACACCGACTCCGCCAGTACCGCCATGACGATCGGAGGTGCGGCGAAGCCGATAGCCCGCAACGTGGCCACCTCGCGGCGGCGGGCGTCCACGATCGCGTACAAGGCGTTGACGGCGCCGAGCGTAGCGCCGACGGCCATGATCGTGCCAACGAACAGACTGATGAAATCGAGGAATCCATTCAGCGGCCGGAATGCTTCCTGCATTGCTCCCGGCTCATCCTGCAATGAGAGGTGCAGGGTGGGATTGGTCGCGATGGCGTCGCGGAATGCTGGATAGTCCGCTGTCGATTGCAACATCACGGCCATGGTCGAATAAGTGTTGCGCGCGAAGGTGGCCATGATGCTGTCGACATCGGCATAAACGATACATTGCCGGGCCTGCCCCTGGTCGAAATGCCCCACGATGCTCCAAGGAGAGCCATGCAACGGCCGCTGCGCGCCCAGCTCGAAGCCCATGAACTGCCGCGTACACGGATTACTGGCAATCAGCTCATGATGACCCGGCCTGAACATGCGACCCGCCGTGATATGAACTTCCGGTCGGTAGTCCAGCAGGTTGGATGTCACGCCGACCAACGGGAAGTAGACGCGGTTTCCCTGTACCTTGCGCCGGCCTTCGATCGGAACGGCTGACTCAGCCTCCACGATGGGCTTACCCGTCGCGTCGTGGCGAATTCCGGGCAGACCCTGCACGACGGCCAGCTCATCTTTGGAGATGTTGCCCTGTCCCAGCCGGGTTCCGGTCGTGACGAGGATGATACGGTCCGCACGCAGATCGCCGGCTTCCTGCTGCCGCGCGCCTGCGCCCATCGCCAGCATCGAGACCAGCACGCCGACCGCACAGGTCACACCGACCACGATAGTGAGGGCGGAGCCAGCGCGCTCACCGAGCTGCGCAAGGTTCATGCGCAGTAAACCGAGGAATTGCCGGACGAAACGCATCGGCAGCTACCGGGCAGCCAGCGCGCTGACCACGTTGAGCCGCGCCGCCCGGACAGCGGGCGCGCTGGCGCTCACGAGCGCCACGAGCTCCGCGAGCCCGATGCCACTCAACACGATGATGAGTGGCATCGACAGCCCGGGCACGAAACGCGCCGCAAACGGAAACGCCACCAACGCTGCCGCGAGCCCGCACAGCGCCGCGACCATGCACAGCAGCGAGGCCTCGATGAGAATGAGAAGAAACACCCCGCGGTCGCTGAAGCCGAGCGTCTTCAATACCGCCAGCTCCGCGGTGCGTTCGCGCAGTGATTGCATCATGAGATTCGCCGTTGCAAACAGTAGCGCGATGAATACCGTGCCGACGATCGATCCGACCAGAAAATTCAGATCACCGATCGACTGCATCTCCGACTGTGCCAGCTCGCGTAGCGAATCGGTGCGGGTCTCGTGCGATGAGTTGGCGAAGCGCTGATCGATTTGCTCCGCAATACTCACCGCCTGCGCGGGGTCCTTGATCGCTACGTTGAAGTGATTGAGCAGGCCCTTGTCCAGCGCGCGCGCCTCATCGAAGTAATCCCAGTTGATCAGGATCACATCGCTCCCCCCGCCCACGTCGCTGTCGGTGTAGGTGCCGACGATGTCGAAGCCCCAGTCCGTAGATCCGTTCATCTGTGCGATCGTGGTTTTCAAAGGGATGTGATCGCCTACCTTCCAGCCATATTTTTTGGCAAGCTCGGCGCGCACGACGGTGGCGGTGCGCTGGCGGCGGAAGGCCGCGTCCACCTCGGGTGTCATTGTGTAGGTGAAGGCATCGAGCCACTCATCGTCCGGGCGCAGCGCCACCAGGCCGATCTTCTGTGTCGGTTGCTGATAGAAGCTGCCGAACAGCCCCACGGGCACCACGGTGCGGATGCCTGGAACCGAGCGAATCTGGGCCAACTGCCCGACAGGAAGTGAATCCGCCAAGCCGAGGCTACCGTGCACGAGCAGCAGGTCCGCGCGCGTCGCGGCAATGACGTGCTCAATGCCGGTCTTCATCCCCTGCAGCACACCGAACAGTGCGAAAGCGACGCCAACCTGAAGAAAGATCAGGATGGCGCGGGCCGGTCGACGCCAGATGCCAGCCCAGATCAGCGGCAGATATTTCATTCAGCGAGCCAGCAGCGGGGAGCCGGGAAGATACATCATGGCACCGCCACGCGGCGCGCGCCAACTCAGTCCGAAGCGAGTTGCCGCAGCGGTCCGAGATACTGCTCGTAGTTGTGCCAGCGACCCACGGAGCGCCGGTTGACTTGCTGGCGCACCTGCCACTTGCTTGCGGTAAGTACCGTGCGCGCCGTTTCATGAAACGCCAGACAGCGGGCATCCCAGGGAAGGCCGAGGAAATCCAGCGCGCGCCGCGTCCAGCCTTCCAGATCCTCCACGAGACCCTCGTAGGGCACCTCGAGCAACACGCCGGCCGGCAGCACGCGGCGCCAATGCTGCATGCTGCGCCGGTACTCACCGAAGTAATGCGCCAGATCGTCCAGATCGCGGGCATACGGGCTGACGCTGAAGAAATTCTGAAAGTACACCGACAGGCATGTGTCCAGAGGATGGCGCTGCATGTGGATGAAGCGCGCCCCCGGCAGCGCTGCATGGATCAAACCTGCATAGAGGAAGTTGGCCGGCATCTTGTCGGTGACGCGCTCGGCCTGCGGAGCCTGCGCGCGCAGCAACTCGAGATAGTCGCTGGCAGCGATCGCCAGCTCGTGCTCGAGCTGCGACAAGTCAGACTGCGCGGGCAAGCCTGCGAGGCGGCGATCCCAGAAACGGAGCTCGCCGGCGCCGAACACAGCCGGGTGAGAGGCGAGGATCTGCTCCATCAGCGAGGTGCCCGAGCGCGGCATGCCAATGATGAAAATCGGCGCAGCCGTGCGCAGGGCCTGCGGGCGCGGCTGCCGCACGAATGCTTCACTGCCGAGTTGCGTGATCCGATCGACGAGCGCCGTCAAACCCTGGGCGTCATACCTGCCTCCCAGCCGCTTGCTCAGCTCGTTCGCGTTGCGGAACGCCGCGAACGCCTGCGGATATTCACCCACGTCGTCGTGATACTTCCCCAGGGCGTAGTGCAGATGGATCTGCTCATTTGCCGACAGCGGCCGACTCAGCAGGCTACGGACGCCCTGCAGCCATTCGGCATCATCAAGACTCATGCGCTGGTGGGCGGCAATGCTGGCGTACGCCTGCACACAGTTGGGATCGGCCGCGATGGCCCGGCGAAAGGAGTCCTGCGCCACGGCGAAGTCGCCTTGGTCGGCGCGCAGCTCCCCGAAGAGTGCCAGCACGTCCGCCCTAGCCGGTGCAAGCGCCAAAGCGGCCTCACAACTTGCCTGGGCTTCGGCTGGCAGTCGCTGTAAGCGCAGCGCTGCGGCAAGTCCGACATGGGCCCCGATGCAGCCGGAATCCGCGGCAAGCGCGGCTCGGAAACATTCCACCGCTTCCTCCACCCGACGCAGGTTGAGCAAGGCGTGACCCAGGTGTGAGTGACTCACGGCGCGCTGTGGCTCGAGGTCAATCGAGCGTCGGAAGTACGGCAAGGCCTCGGAGAATGCCCCCTCCTGCACGAGCGCCGTGCCCAGATTGTTGCAGGCCTCGACGTAGCGCGGATCATGGTTCAACGCCTCGCGATAACAGTCGATGGCCTCCGCGCGCTGTCCCATGCCCGCGAGCGACAGGCCGAGGTTGTTGTGGGCCGCGGCGAGTCCAGGTGCACGCTGTAGCGCCGCGCGGCTGGCGGTAGCAGCTTCTTCGAACCGACCCAGCTGGCGCAAAGCGTTGCCGAGATTAGCGAACACCGCCGGATCCTTCAGACCGAGTTCCACCGCCTTGCTGTAGCAACGCACGGCCTCCGCCGCTTGCCCGGTATCGAGCAAGGCGTTACCCAGCCCGTGATAACCCGTGAGGTGAGCGGGGTTCGATCTGCACGGCCCAGTGATACAGCGTCAACGCCTCCTGCGCACGCCCCAGCGCCCGCTGCACATCGCCGGCATCGAGCATGGCCTGGTGATTGCGTGGATCGAGTGTCAATGCCTGACGCAGACTGACCAGCGCGGGCTCCCATTCCTGTCGATCCCGTAGCGCGCCACCCAGATTGGCGTGTACTTCAGCATCCGTGGGCAGCAGTTCGGCCGCCCGACGCAATGCTTCGATGCCGTCCTTTCCCTGGCGTAGTTGGGCCACGCTCAGCATCTTCCACAGCACACCCAGGCGCGGATGCGCCTGCAACAGGCGCACAGCGCGCTGCTCGGCCTCCTGCAGTTGCCCACGGTTGAGCAGCTCTGCAAGAGCCGTCAGCTCATCAATCTGGGGCTGTTGCGCACTCACTGACCGGTCTGCTACGACTCGAGGTAACGGTCGCGGGCGTCTCCCAGGGTGGCGCTGAGCTCATCCAGCCAGGGCGCGAAATGTTTCCACTGCTCGAGCCCGCTGCGCGTGATCTTCTGTCTGACCTGCTCCGAGCTCGCGGTGCGCACCACGCGTTTGTTCTCATGGAAAGCCAGGCATTGCGGCTCGAACGGCAGGCCGCAGAACTCGAGCAGGCGGTGCACGCTGCCTTCGAGGTCTTCCACCACGGCCTCGTGTTGCACGCGCAGAATGCGTCCCGGCAGCACTTGATGCCAGTGGCGCATGAGCTCGAGATAGGTGCGGTAATAGCGCGCGAGATCCGTCAGGCCGTAGGTAAACTCCTGGCCGTTGGCAAACAACTGTTTGAAATTGCTGAAGCAGCAGGCCATCGGCTCGCGCCGCGCATCGATGATGCGCGCATTCGGCAACAGCAGATGAATCAGACCCAGATGCCGGAAGTTGTTGGGCATCTTGTCGATGAAGAAGGGTTTGCCAGTGCGATAGACCTGCGCGCCCTCGAGGTATTCGCCGGCGAGCTCCAGCACCTGGCTGGCGCTGAGCTCCGTCAACACCTGCGGATAACGCGGCGGCGCGCCGCTGCTCTCAACGCCGCGCAACCGCGCCATGATCTGCTGGATGTGGGGCAGCTCCTGCGTGCCCTCCACCTGCGAATGCGAGGCAAGGATCTGCTCGAGCAGCGTCGACCCCGAACGCGGCAGGCCGATGATGAAGATCGGATCGGGCCGGGCATCGCCCCAGCCCTGCCGCTGCGCGAAGAATTCGCTGCTGCAAACCCTGATCTGCTGCGCGGTGTTTTCCTCGATCAGCTCGGCGCGGTAGCGCAATTCCGGGCGCTTGAGGGCATTGCCCTGGCGATAATGCTCGAACGCCTGAGCATACTGTTCCCGATCCTCCAGCGCCTTGCCCAGTGCGAAGTGCAGATGGTAGCGGTCAGCCGCCGATCCAGCCTCGCTGTCCAACGCGCTTTGCATGCGCTCCAGCTCAGCAGCATCGAAACGATACGTCTTCAGGTTCGCCAGGCTCCACCAGGCATCGCCAAAGTGCGGCCGACAGTCCGCAGCACGGTGATAGGCCGAGATGGCAGCCTCCGGGCTGCCGAGAGTCTTCAAGGCGTGACCGATCGAGAGGTGAGTCTCCGCATCCTGCGGACCACCGCTCAACAGCTTGCCAAAGAGCTCGATCGAGCGCTCGTGCTCTCCCAGTCCTGCGCAACAGGTCGCATACAGCGCCCTCAGGGACGGATCATCCGGGCGCTGCTGCAGCAGGATGTCCAGCTCGCGGCGCGCCTCCACGTAGCGATGCAGCTCGCACAACACCAGAGCGTAGTCCTGACGCGCCGCCTGATAGTCGGGTGCCTGCTCGAGCACTGCCGCGAGCAGGATCTGCGCATCCAGATAGACCTTGTGCGCGATGCCGATGCGCGCCAGCAGGCGCATCGCCTCGATGTCCGACATGTTGGTCTGCAGGTAGGCGCGGATCACGGCCTCCGCCTGCTGCACGTCACCATCAGCGAGCAGGCTGGTGGCACTCAGCACCTCGGGCGCGAGCGATTGCAGCGTCTGCACCTGGCCCGCTGCCAGCGCGGCATTGCCCTGATCCCCAATCATGCGGTACAGGCGCTCGAGCATGCCCCAGCTGCCAGCCAGTGTGGGATTGAGATTCACCGCCTGCAGAAACGACTCGATGGCTTGAGGCGCCTGGCGCAGCACGACGAAACATCGACCGCGCTCCTCATGCAAGCGACCGCAGCGAGGATGATGGCGCTGCAGGATCTCGAGCGCGGCGAAAGCCTCGGGGATACGGCCGAGAAAACGCAAGGCGGCGGCCTTGCACAGCAGTGCGTCACGCTCCGTCGGGTCCTTGAGAAGGTGCTGCTCAGCAACGCTCAGCGCATCGCCAAAGCGATGATGCACCAGAAGTTCGTTGAGCCGGTCCCTCTCGGTACCGGCGAGCGCGGCAGTCATGCGCGCAGTTTACACAGGAGCTGGCGCCTCCGAGACTGCCATGCAGCCAGGAGCCCCGCGTCTTGCGCAGACGCGGGGCCGACCGGGTCAGAACTTATACCCGACCATGAGCATCAGCACCCGCGGACGCAGCGGGATCTCCGACTTGATGAACTGTCCGGAAGACAGATTCGTCGGTCCGTAAGCATTGCCGAGATTGCTGCCGGTGATCTGGGCGGTCCAGGCATCTTTCGCCACGCCGACCGCGGCATCGTACGTGGTGTAACCGGGGATCCGATAACGTAACAGCGTCGTGGTCGGATTCGCCTGAGACGCCGCATTGCCATCCGGGAAGCTGGCCGGCTCGTTGCTTTCCGGCCCGATGTGGCTCGCGCCTACCCAGGCGAACGGCTTGTAGTCACCCGCCATGCTCCAGTCGTATCGCAGGCGCACGTTGAACATCCAGGGCGGCGAGAACGGCGGCCGCGTGCCCAACTCGCCGTACGGGTTCGTATACGGATTCTGCTTTACGACCGAGATGCATTGTCCGAGCGGAGTCGGGTTGTAGGGACTCACACGATTGCTGGGCAGACAGGGAGCGTCGGTCTGCTCGGCAACGTTGACCGAGGTCGACCCTTCGAGGCTCAGGCCCTCGAACAGGCGCGCCGTGAACTGCGCCTCGAAGCCTTTGACACGATAACTCGGACCATTGACGTCGAAGGTGGTGTTACCCAGATGTACCGGATCGAACAGCGGCAGCTGGATGTTGCTCCATTTCATCCAATACGCGGACAGGTTGACTACCAGGTGATGGTCCAGGAACTCGCTCTTTACGCCCAGCTCGTAGTTGATCAGCTGGTCCGAATCGTAGCCTGCAGGCTTGTTGAACTGGCTGGTGTTCTGGCCATCGAAGGCCCCACCGGCGGCGCAGCGCGGATCGGTGACGGGCGATGCGCCAAGGATGGCGCCACAGTATTTCGCTACGCCACTGAGCGAGGGTGGCTTGCCCGGCAACGAGTTCGTGCGATTGAAGCCGCCGGGGCGGAACCCTTCCGAATACGTGAAGTAGGACATCAGATCCGGCGTGATGTGCCAGGTGACGTTACCGCGCCAGCGGTGACCAGTCTCCTTCTTCTCCAGATTGATGGGGAAGCCGCACAGACCAGCTGCAACACACGCGCCATTGATGTGGTCGACCACCAACCCGGTGCTCGAGCTTTCGCTGTAGTACTCCGAGCCGTTCTCGAATTCATTGTAGTGATACCAGCGATACCCGCCGGTCAGCGTCAAAACCTTCGGAATGATATCGACGTCGATCGAGGCGAATCCCGCGAGCTGCTTGTAACCGCGCTGATCATCCTCGCCGAATGCAGTGTTGGAATCGAGACGCAAGCCCGGATCCGTCGCAATCGTACCCGGTACGGGTCCCACCGCGGACAGACAATCGGCACCACCGGCAAGCGCGATCGCGAGGTTGGTGGCATTGCACTGCGGGATGCCCAGGTAGTTGAAGTTCATGTTGTCGTGGATGACGAACTTCTCCCAGTAAGCGCCGAAGACGCCGCGCAGCCAGTACTTCTCATCCGTGCTGAAGCGGAGCTCATGGCTCTGGTGGGTGTTGCGGGTCCTGTCGCGCCAGTTACCCACGGAGGTCGAGCACTGCAGCGGCTTGCCGGTCAGCTGCGGGAAGATCGACGGATTGAAGTACCCGGCGCCAGTGCCGATACAGGCATAATAGGAGCCGACGGCGCTGCGCATATAGTTGGAGTAATCCTGCTGACCCTCGATGTTGCGCACCATGTAGCTGCCGGCGTACACGACATTCAGCAAATCCGCGATGCGACCGTTGATGGTAAGAGCGCTGCTCTCGTAGCGATCCTTGGTATACCCCGGGGCAAAAGCGGTCAGCTGGTACTTGGCCAGAGGACGTCCGTCGGCGCTGGTCGGATAGGCGTAGAAGTAACCGTTCGCCTGCATGTCCTGGTAGTTCTGCTGCAGCAGCACGTCCCAGTCATCGTTGACCCGGAACGCGGCCGACAGGCGTCCGCCTTGATAGGTCACATCATTGGTGTTGGTGCCCGTTACCGGTCCATTGTTCGCTGTTGGATTGATACCGGAGGCGAAGGGTGCGGTGCCGGGCAGATAGCCGATGGTGCCCGGCACGTTGTCGATATAACCGCCGCGGTGTTCCGAAAACACCACGCCACGCAACGCGAAGTGATCGTTGATCGGGACGTTGAGCACACCGCTCAGAGTGGAGTTCTTGTCGCCACCGGCCGTGATGCCATAGCCCCCGGTGAATTCCCCTGAGACCGCGGAGAACTTCGGCTTGTTGGTGATGTAGCGGATGGCACCTGCCTGCGCGCCGCCACCAAACAACGTACCTTGCGGGCCCTCCAGCACCTCGACGCGTTCCATGTCGACGAGGTAGACGTCGTTGTTACGGGCGGGGAACTGCATCGACTGATCGTCCAGATACAGCGCCACGTTCGGAAACGGAGCCGTGGTGGACTGCGACTGGTTGCCCGAGCCGACACCGCCCAGGCCGCGCATGAAGATGTTGCCGGTACCCGGTCCGTTGCCGCTGAAGGAGACATTGGGCGTGTACTTCAGCAGATCGTTGAATGAGACGACCTGCAGCTCCTGCAGCTGCTCACCGCTCATGGCCTGGACGGTGATGGGAACGTCCTGCAGGTTCTCAGTACGCCGCTGCGCAGTGACGACCACTTCGCCTATGGTGGTGGCCTCCGGCTCCTCCGCGGTGTCAGCCGGTGTAGCGGCATACGCGACACTTTGTGCGCTGAGGATGGCTGCAACGGCGCAATAGACCTTGTGATTCAGTTTCAAGCTGCTCTCCCCGCACTGCTGTTGGCAGAGCCGCCGTTCCGATCACAGACCCGGTGCCGCATTCACATGCTATGCAACCCGGTCCGCCCGACCCGCCGACCCTGATTTATGTAATTCGCAGCTACGCGACCTGATGCAAAAGCCAGTGGCTTGCGGCAATCAGGGCTCGCAGCGACCGGCCAACCAGGTGCGCCCGGGTGGCCAGCAACGATGCGGGATCGCAACATAAGCGGTTGCCAAGGGGGATGAACAGCCGCGACATCCTCCTGTATGGATGCGGCGAATGCGGCAGATGCTTAGAAATAGAGGGATCGCGGAGGCGCGGCCACGAAACTGTAACATGCACGCAACAGCGGATACACAAGTGGCCTGTAGAGGCACGGGCGCTACAAACTGGCCGGCGCGCCACACTGCACCCCCTTGGTTACAGCCGTTCGGCTTCACTCTCCGGCGCATCGCGGGCCGCTTCGGACAGCTCACCGCGCGATGCGGCTTGCGCGTGCGCTTGGGCAGGCTGCGGCACAAGGATCATGTCGCACCGGAGTGCATCGACCAGGCGACTGGTCAGGGGATTGAGGGCAGCCGCCAGTCCCCAGCGATGCGTGGTCGCCCCCATCACGACGGCGTCGTACGCCTGCTGGGCCAGGAAGGTCCCCAATCTCGCATGCGGATCGCCTCTCAGGATATGCGCCTGCCTGTTCTCTACCCTGCAACGCGCGCACAGGGCGCCCATCTCCCGCGCGCGCAGCTCCACGAGCTCGCGCTCCTCGGAGGTTTCGCTATAGATCATCTCCAGCTGACCGCGACAGCCGAGAATCAGCCGCTCTGCCACCTGCACGATGCTGTCCGCGAAGCGTGACGCTCCGGCGTCTGCAAAATCGACGAGCGCCGCAAATCGCGGCGCCGCCTGCCAGCTCTGGGGATGCACGAGCATCAGGTTCGTCTGGCAGCGGTGCAGCAGCTGCCAGTCATTACCATCGAAGCTCAGTCTGCGGATGGGATGAGCTCCGGAGGGCTTCTTCATGATGAGGTCAGCGCGCACCTCGTGCGCCTTCGTCAAAATCGTCCCATACAGAGGACTGCCACACGTCGCATCGATGGAGATCTGCACCTCCGCCGTACGCACATCGTCGCGCAGTCGCTGTAGATACTTAAGGTGGTCCGCGACGCAGCTGCTCCAGGACTGCTCTGCGACCTCGTTACTGTTCTCATGGTTGAGCGCGCGCGGCAGTTGGTCGTCACAATAGAAGAGGTGAATCGGCGCGCCGGCACATTGGGACAGCCGCAGTGCCTTGGCGAGCAGCGTCCGGTCCGCGTCGCTGCGGTTTGCAACCACCAGAATGGACGTCAGGCTGCGCATGGCACGGATTCCTGCGAATCGCCCGGACCTCAGGGCGATCCGGTAAGGATAACACCGCCTTACCGCACAGTTGGAGATTGCACTTGGTAGACCCGCTCGCTCCACAGACCCCGCAGCAGATGCCGGCGCGCGGACGGCCGTTCTACTACCTGGACAACTTCCGCACGGCGCTGCACTCGCTGCAGCAACGCTATGGCGATCTTCTGAGTGACGCGGAGCGTGACTTTCTGACGACCTTCGGTCGTTTGCCGCCGCTCTCGGCCGCACTGCTGGTGCGCATGATTGGGCGCAAGGGGGATGTGTTCCGCAGCAGCAAGCTGCGCTATGCAGAGATCGGCTGTCCGCATACCGCCGCGGAGCCGTTGTTACGCGTGGGCTGGCTGCAGGCCGATCCCCTCCTGAGCGCCGAGGAGCTGGGTCGGCTGCTGCGGCGCGCCGAGCTGGCAGCGCTCCTCGGCGGTCCGGGACGCATCCAGCTGCGCAAGTGCGAGTTGCTCCGCACTCTCATGTTGCAGGTATCCGCCGCACGCGCCTGGAGCAGCTGGTGGTGTGCGGCCGAGGAGCAGGTCTATCGATTGTGTGTGCAGCAGCTGTCCGAGGCGCTGCGCCTGATATTTTTCGGCAACTTCCGCCAGACCTGGGCGGAGTACGTGCTGACGGATCTCGGCATTTTCCGCTACGAAGCACTGCCCTGCGATGCCATGACGCGCGCCTTCCAGTCGCGCGCACAGATCGAGATCTTCCTGCAGTTGTACCGCTGCCAGCAGCGGCTCGAGGCCGGTGATGACCCGCAGGCGCTGCTGGCGATGCTGCCGGAACCGCTGCCCGCCGACGACTGGCTGGAGGCGCGCCGCGGCAAGCTCGAATTCGAGATCGCGCAGCGTTGTGAGCGCCTGGGATTGCTGGAGCCGGCGATTGCGCTATACCGTCGTTGCCCGTATGGCGGCGCGCGAGTGCGTCTCGCGCGCGTGCTCGAGCGTGCGCAACGCTTTGCAGAGGCGCTGCAGATCACGGCGGCGCACAGCGAGCAGGCACCGCGCGAGTTCGAACAACAACAGCTCGATCGGATCGGCTCGCGCCTGCAGCGGCGCAGCGGTGCGCCGGCGCGCCAGCGGACCACCGTACCGCTTTGGACGCGGCGGCGGCTGTGCCTGCCGTATGCACAACGGCCGGCGCGGCTCGAGCAGAGCTGTGCGGATCTGCTCGCACAGCCGGATGCTCCGGTGTTCTACGTCGAGAGCCGACTCCTCAACTCGCTGTTCGGCTTACTCTTTTGGGATGCCATCTTTGCACCACTCCCGGGAGCGTTCTTTCATCAATTCCAGGCGGCCCCTGCGGACTTGTTTGCGAGCAACTTCGCCAGCCGTCGCGCGCCGCAGATCGCGCGCTGCTTCGCGTGGCTGGAGAGTGGCCGCTACCGCGAGACCGTCGTGCACCACTACCATGTCAAGCAGGATGTGCAGTCGCCATTCGTGTGCTGGGGATTATTGAGCGAGGCGCTGCTCAGCCTCGCGCTGGACTGCATCGCGGCGGATCACCTGCGGCTCTACTTCACGCGCCTGCTGCAGGACCTGCAGATGAACCGGACCGGTCTGCCGGATCTCATTCAGCTGATGCCGGCCGCCCGAAGCTATTGCCTGATTGAAGTGAAGGGTCCGGGCGATCGACTGCAGGACAACCAGCGGCGCTGGCTACATTTTTGCGTGGCTCACGCGCTGCCGGCGCAAGTGTGTCACGTCGACTGGCAGGGCCGCCAGGCTGCCGCGGGCTCATGCGGCGTGGAGCACCTCGGCGCCCTTTAAACCGTTCACAGCGAGGGGGTCACTGCTCTCAGCACCGGGCACCGAGGTGCGGGACTCAAGATAGCGAACCGCAGCGTCACTGACAGGCGGAATTCTCTCGTTCGTACATGAAGAAAATTCACCCGGGCGAATCGCTGTCCCTTCTGTGCGCCTTACTGTAAACCGGGCTTTTCAGCGGCGCGCAGATTGGAGGTCAAAACCTGGCCCGTGTCGAGGAATGTCGCCTTGACGAACGCGCCCCCATGCCGGCCATCGCGTAGCGGGTTGAAGATCAGCTCGATCTGGTCGCCCGGCTTGAAGGAATGCCGCGTCCACCCGTTGCGCGTCAGATTCCCGGGACTGGTCAGCTCCATGGACCAGACTTCCGCCGCAGCACCGGGCTTGGGCGCGAATTCCACCAGCAGCGCCACGTGCGGATTGGTCCAGCGAAACTCCTTCACGGTCCCCTTGATGTCCATGGTGTTGGCGAAATCGAACATGGCGAACGAGTGATGCGCCTGCACCGGCATGAGGGCCGCGGCGGCGGTGGCAAGGACGGCAAGCAGTGTCGGGATGCGGACGGAGTTCATTGTCAGTGACCTTTGCTGGATTCAGTGTTGGGCGGCAGATAGTTACCGCCCTCGGTCTGTGGCACGGGCAGGAACACGGCATTGCCGTGGTTGTCCTTGCCGTCCATGTAGTTCCCCTGAAGACAAACCCCTTCGACGATGTCGTACTTGCGCGCCCGCTGCCGGAACAGGAAGCGGCTGGTTTTCCAGGGTCGAGTCAGTACATGCGGCGCCGTGATCTCCAGATCATCCCGCAGCATGTCCGGCTGCTCCAGATGAATCCGCTCGACGATGTGCATGTCGCCGTCGTTTGGCAGGCCGACGGCTTCGCTGACCGCGAGATACGTCTGTGGAAGGATCGCGACTGTGTCGATGACCAGCGTGTCCTTCTCCCAGTGTCCGATGGAATGTCCGTGAAAGGTGGGATCCGGATCAGCCGGGTGGCCGCGCCCGTCCGTGTAGATGCGCCGCAGGCGGTTGCCGTCTGACTCGCCCAGAACGGTGACGCGCCCGGGAGTGAAGAGAAACTCCATGGCGTTATGCGTGATCAGCATCCAGCTCGGCATCGCTTCCGGCAGGCAGTTGACGAACAGTCCTTTGGGATCCCCCTGCTCCTCGGCTTTTTCCAGCTGCGCGATCTGCGCCGCAGCTGCCTTGTTCCACGGCACCGGATCGCTGTGAACGCGTGCGTCCTGGTCGGTGATGTTAGGTGTCCAGACACCACTCCAGTCCGGCAGATTCGCCAGCGCAGCCCAGTCCTTCGCCTGGGGTGGCGGATTGATGGTGTTCGCTGCCCACGCCGGCGCGAGCATGCCGGCGCAGATGATGATCAGCAGAGTCGTCAGCGGCCCGCAGCTGCCGTGCCTCATCGCGGCCTCCCGCTCATGGTGATGCCAAGCTACCCTCAGCCCGGCGCGTTGATGGTAAAGCCAATCCAGCGGCCGCAGGCGGCGATCGCGATCCACAGCGCCAGAGACACGGCGCCCGCCAATCGCGCCCGCCGCGGCGTGTGCTCCGCGTTCTGCCATGCGGCACAGTCGCGCGCCAGAAACAGATGATAGGCAGCCATGTTGATTCCGGCGAGCCCGATCAGCCCCATCTTCAGCTGAAAGTAGAGGTTATGCGCATACTCGGTCGCATTGGATGCAAATAGCAGCGCGCCGGTGAGCGCGGCAAAAACGAACGCGGTCCAGGTGAGCGGCAGCACATCCGCGGTGACCTGGGCCACACCGCGCTGCCGGGATGCCCAGCCGAGCAGCCGCAAATCAACGATCGCGATCGAGCCGATCACGAGGGTCAGGGCGAGCACATGCATGCACTCGATCCAGGGGAACAGGCTCTCCCCTTCCCGAATGGCAGTCGCAATCCGTGTGTCCTGCAGGGTCTGCCACGCCGTGTCCAGCATCAGCTGCTCTGCACGTAGGCAATCCATCGCCCGGCGAACACGATCCCGACCCACAGCGGCAACGATGCGAGCGCCAGTAGACGTGCGGTCGTCCTGCGTGCCGGACTCTGCTCCCAATAGCCCGCATCGGCCCGCAGCGGCCACTGACAAATAAAAGCAATGGTGGCGGCGAGCAGCAGCAGGGTCATCTTCAGCAGAAAGACCGGATTCTGCAAAGCGCGCGAGGGCTCGGCGACGATCAGCATGGCGCCGGTGAGCATGAGCACAGCGAGCGGCCACCATACGAAGGGCAGAAAGCGCTGCACGATGCCAGCCAGACTCTGCTCGCTGGCACGCATCCCGAGCAGACGCAGGTCGACCATCAGCATCGAGCTCACGACCGATGCCACCGCCACAATATGCGCGGTCTGCACGGCCGGTATCACCCAGCTGGAACTCTGGATCGCCTGGCTGGCCGGCGTCGCGCTCAGCCAGCTGCAGAAGGCATCAAGCGCATGCAACACAACAGAACCCGTAACGATTCAGGGACGAGCCCGCTGTTGATCAGGATACCAGTATGTCACGTGGCAGGCTTCGCACGCCTCATCGATCGTACCGCCCGCGTCCAGAAGCGCCTGTGCATTGCGTGCGTCGATTGCGGCCAGTGCACCCTGCGTCGCACGCTGCAGCCCGCGGGCGAAAGCCCCGAAAGCTGTGGAATCCGCGGCGATGCGCCGTTCGATCTCGGCCGACGACAACTCGCCCGGACCCGGCCTGCGATCCGGGGCAACGACCAGGCGGCGCCCCGCCAGCTCGCGTGTTGCATCGAGCAGTGTCAGGGCACTGTTGCGCAGGGCGAGCCACTCGCCTTCCGTGTGCGGCTGACGATCCTCCACTCCCGACTCAGTCGCAATATAGGCAACGGCATCCCAGAGAGCGTCCGCGGCCGGATCGATGCGCACGCTCATCAGCTGCTGCAGGGTCAGGGCCGGCTTCTGCTCGCCATCGGCGCTCTGGCTGTGTTTGCTATCGGCGGTCGGGCTGCGGTTGGCGGAGTCACCCGATGACCCGCCCCGATGACAGCCGCTGAGCAGCAGTGCAGCGAGCGTAGCTGCGAGCACGGCGCGCGGCAGATATCGCAGGTTCTGCACTGGGAGCGGGCAGCGTGCCGCTCCGGAATGGGGCGCAGGTGTGAAGTACCGAACAGGCATTGCGAGCTCCCGCACGCAGTCTCACAAACCGTGACCGAGGTCATCGAGTGCCGCGGCTGCATGCGTAGACTGCGCCGCCTGAACGAACCGAGGACTCAACCGTGTACTTTATCGCCTTCCAGGTAGCCGCCAGTGGCGCTCTGCTCATCGGACACTTTGCACTCACCGTGAAGAATCAATTCACGCGTACCCGGGAGCGCTCCTTTTAACTGGCGGCTGCGGATACGCAGCGAGAAAACTTCAGAAAAAATGAGATTGGACGGGCCGGGCGGGTCGCCCGGCTCCAGAGGCCCACTTATCTCTTCTTGCGGGCGCCGGCGCGCTTGGCGGCGCGGAAGGAAATACCGGAGCGCATCGCCTTCTGCTGCACAGCCGCTGCAGTACGCCCAAGTTGTTTTGCGACCTGACTGGTCGGCGTTCCCGCCTTGGCCAGCTGTTTGAGACTCCTCAGCTCGCTGGCGCTCCAGCCAGCTCCGTCATTCGAAGGACGCTTCGCCATCATCGATTCTCCGCTTCGCCCCGATTGGGGCCCTGCAGGATACACCGCAGACGGCCCGTGTTGTCCACCTAACATGACCTATTGACATGTTATAACGACTTGTGTTGCGCATCGGCGCCGCGACCGCGATCAGCGCCAGCTTGCTGCAGTGATGCAACAGTTGTTTACAGTCACTAGGGTGTGCAGCTGCTGTCACGGTGAGGCTGGTCGTTACAGATGGCGCAGGTGAGCCGCCCGCAACGCGGCATCGAGTGTGTTTGACAGCAGCATCGCGATTGTCATGGGTCCGAGCCCACCGGGTACGGGCGTGATCCAGCCGGCCCGGCGCGCCGCCGCCTCATACTCCACATCACCGACTAGCTTGCCGTTCGCGCCACGGTTGATGCCCACGTCGAACACGGCCGCGCCCTTCTTGATCCATTCGCCCTTGACGAACTCCGGTCGACCCACAGCCGCGACCACCAGGTCGGCCCGTTCGACCTCAGCCCGCAGATCGCGGGTGCCGGTGTGACAGACTGTAGTGGTCGCGCCCGCCAGCAGCAGCTCCATGGCCATCGGCTTGCCGACGATGTTGGAGCGGCCGACGATCGTGGCATTCAGACCCCGCAGGCCGATCCCATACTCCTGTGCGAGCCGGATGACACCGAAGGGCGTGCAGGGACGCAGCATCGGCCGCGCCTGTGCCAATAGCCCGGTGTTTATGGGATGGAAGCCATCCACATCCTTCGCCGGGTCCATGGCATCCATGATCACCGTGGCATCCACTCCCTTGGGCAACGGCAGCTGCAC
Organism: uncultured Pseudomonadota bacterium; assembly: GCA_963715725.1. Lineage (GTDB taxonomy): Bacteria > Pseudomonadota > Gammaproteobacteria > Steroidobacterales > Steroidobacteraceae > 13-2-20CM-66-19. Next base: position 164,523 of record OY970272.1, read on the forward strand.
CAGGATGCCATCTACACTTGCGTCCTGGTTCAGCCGCTGCACCAGCTCGAGAATCTGCGCCTGAGCTGCGCTCTCGGGCAGGTCGTGTGCGAAGGACTCGATCCCGGAGTCTTCGGAGCTCTTGCGCTTGTTGCGCACGTAGACTGAGGAAGCCGGGTCCTTGCCGACCTGCACCACGGCAAGTCCCGGCCGCCGCCCGTGCTGGGCGGCAAACTCCCGCGCCCGCTTCATCACCTCATGGCGCACCTTGGCCGCCACAGCCTTGCCATCCAGCAGGATCGCGCCACCCGGTGTGCGCGCGGCAAGATCGATCTGCACAGAGGCTGCCGGAGCGGTGGCTGGCTGTCGCGGGTCAGCGGGCATAGCAATTACCTGTCCTCAATAGCGGTAGTGATCAGACTTGTAGGGACCATCCTGGTGTACGCCGATGTAACGCGCCTGCGTATCGCTGAGCTCGGTCAGCTCGGCATTGAGTCTCTTCAGCTGCAGGCGCGCTACTTTCTCATCCAGATGTTTCGGCAGCACGTACACGCCCACCGGATACTTGGCCGTATTGGTGAACAGCTCGATCTGCGCGATCGTCTGGTTGGCGAACGATGAGCTCATCACATAGCTCGGGTGGCCGGTGCCGCAGCCGAGATTCACCAACCGGCCCTCAGCCAGCAGGATCAGCCGCCGACCGTCGGGCAGGATGACGTGATCCACCTGCGGCTTGATGTTCTCCCACTTGTACTGCTTCAGGCTCGCCACGTCGATTTCGTTGTCGAAATGGCCGATGTTGCACACGATCGCATTGTTCTTCATGCGCTTCATGTGCTCGTGCGTGATCACATGGTAATTGCCCGTGCAGGTGACGAAGATGTCCGCCTTGTCAGCGGCGTATTCCATCGTCACGACGCGGAAGCCTTCCATTGCGGCCTGCAGCGCGCAGATCGGATCGATCTCCGTGACCCACACCTGAGCCGAGAGCGCACGTAGCGCCTGGGACGAGCCTTTACCGACATCGCCGTAGCCACACACTACGGCAACCTTGCCCGCGATCATGACGTCGGTGGCGCGCTTGATGCCATCGACCAATGATTCACGGCAGCCGTACAGGTTGTCGAATTTGCTCTTGGTCACCGAGTCGTTGACGTTGATGGCCGGGAACCCGAGCTCGCCCTGCTTCGCCATCTGATACAGACGATGCACACCGGTGGTCGTTTCCTCGGTCACACCCTTGATCTGTCGCAAACGGGTGGAATACCACTGCGGCTCCGCCTTGAGGCGCGCGCGGATGGCGGCGAACAGCGCCTGCTCCTCCTCGCTGCCGGGCTTGCCGAGCACGTTCTGATCCTTCTCGGCGCGCGCTCCCAGGTGCAGCAGCAACGTGGCATCGCCGCCGTCATCCAGGATCATGTTGGCATAGCCGCCGTCCGGCCAGTCGAAGATGCGGTGGGTGTACTCCCAGTAATCCGCGAGCGACTCGCCCTTCCAGGCGAATACCGGCGTGCCGCGCGCAGCGATCGCAGCCGCGGCATGGTCCTGGGTGGAAAAGATGTTGCACGAGGCCCAGCGCACCTGCGCGCCGAGCGCCTGCAGAGTCTCGATCAGCACCGCAGTCTGGATGGTCATGTGCAGCGAGCCGCTGATGCGCGCACCGCGCAGTGGCTGTTGCGGTGCGAACTCCTCGCGGATGGCCATGAGACCTGGCATCTCGGTCTCGGCGATCAGGATCTCCTTGCGGCCCCAGTCAGCGAGCGCGAGGTCGGCGACGCGGCAGTCCTGCTCGGACTTGGATTTCAGATTGGCGTTCATGATTCACAATGCTCCGTCAGCAAAGCGAGCGCCGTGTTGGATGATTCGCAACGTCTTCGAGCCTGGCAGGCAGCTCATGGAGGTCCCATGACTGTCAGTCGCAACGCTCCTCAAAGACGGGCGCTGCCGCAGCAGCTGCGGCGGTGTTGACTCAGGCGGCCCGGGCAGCTCCCTTGGCATCGTCGGCCAATTCAGCGGCCTTGTCGGTCCGCTCCCAGGAGAACTCGGACTCGGTGCGCCCGAAGTGTCCGTAGGCGGCGGTTTTCTGATAGATCGGGCGCACCAGATCGAGCATCTCGCGCAAGCCGTACGGTGTCAGATCGAAATGCTTGCGCACCAGCTGCGTGAGGCGCTCGCGCGCGAGCCGGCTGGTACCGAAGGTCTCGACCATGATGGAGGTCGGCTCCGCAACGCCAATGGCGTAGGAGAGCTGCACCTCACAGCGCTCGGCAAGCCCGGCGGCCACGATGTTCTTGGCCACATAACGCGCCGCGTACGCGGCGGAGCGATCCACCTTGGAGGGATCCTTGCCCGAGAATGCGCCGCCGCCGTGACGGGCATAGCCGCCATAGGTATCGACGATGATCTTGCGCCCGGTCAGGCCGCAGTCACCGACCGGGCCGCCAATGACGAAGCGGCCGGTTGGATTGATGTGATACTTGGTGCGCTTGTCCACCCACTTGCCCGGCAGCACTGGCTTGAGAATCTCCTCCATCACCGCCTCGCGCAGTGCCTTGGTGGACACCTCGGGGCTGTGCTGGGTGGACAGCACCACCGCTTCGATTCCCACCGGCTGATCGTCCTCATAGCGCAGGGTAACCTGGCTCTTCGCATCCGGACGCAGCCAGTCGAGCTTGCCCGCCTTGCGCACCTGCGCCTGGCGTTTGACGAGCCTGTGGGCGAGCGTGATGGGCGCGGGCATGAGCACGTCCGTCTCGTTGGTCGCGTAGCCGAACATCAGGCCCTGATCCCCGGCGCCCTGCTTGCGCTCGTCCTTGCGGTCCACGCCCTGGGCGATATCCGGGGACTGCTTGCCGATGATGTTCACCACACCGCAGCTGGCGCCATCGAATCCCATGTCGGAGGAGTTGTAGCCGATGTCCAGCACGGTCTTGCGGACCAGCGCCTCCACATCCACCCAGGCTTTGGTCGTGACTTCGCCGGCAACCACCACGACACCCGTCTTGATCAAGGTCTCGCACGCCACCCGGCCGCGCTCATCCTCTTTCAGAATGGCATCGAGCACCGCATCTGAGATCTGGTCGGCCACTTTGTCCGGGTGCCCCTCGGAGACCGACTCCGAGGTGAAGAGAAAGGTATTCGCCATGGGTCTGTGTTCCACCGAAATTTAAGCTATTGAGTCAAGCAGGCTGACGCAGCGGGTAGTCCGCCGGGGCCGCAGTGTACCCGGAAGTGATACGCGGCTGGCCCGGCCTCAACTGCCAAAGCTCCGCCTGAGCCGTTCCTGAAACTCCTCGGGAGCGAAATAATGATTCTGGGTGCCCAGGGTTTCAATCTTGATCGCTCCCATGAGGGAAGCGATGCGCCCGGTCGTGGGCCAGTCGAGCCCGTGCAGCAGTCCATGGAGCAGCCCCGCACGGTAGGCGTCACCGCACCCGGTCGGGTCCACCACGCGGCGCGGCTCGGCACAGGGAATCTCGAAATCTCCACCGTCGGTGTGGATGACTGAGCCCTGCGCGCCACGGGTGACGATCAGCGCGCGCACGCGCTGCACGACATCGCGAGCCGTCCATCCGGTCTTCTGCTGCAGCATCTGCCATTCATAGTCATTCATCGCAACCCAGCTGGCTTGAGCGACAAAGCGCTCGAGCTCAGCGGGGCCGAACATCGGCAGTCCCTGGCCCGGGTCGAAAATGAAGGGAATATCTGCCGCCGCAAACTGCGCGGCATGCTGAATCATGCCATCCCGCCCGTCCGGCGCCACGATGCCGATGGCGATCTCCCCCGCATCGCTGATGTTATTCAGATGCGCATGTTGCATCGCGCCGGGGTGGAACGCCGTGATCTGGTTGTTATCCAGATCGGTCGTGATGAATGCCTGCGCCGTGAGCTCGGACTCGATGACTTTGACATAGTCCGTCGGCAGGCCCTGGCGCTGCAGCCACTGCTGGTAAGGCTGGAAATCCCGGCCCACCGTCGCCATGGGAAAACCCGCATCCCCGAGCAGGTGCAGGTTGTAGGCGATGTTGCCGGCGCAACCGCCGAACTCGCGGCGCAGCTGCGGCACCAGAAAGGCGACATTCAGCATGTGAATGCGCTCCGGCAGGATATGTTTACTGAAGCGGTCAGCGAACACCATGATGGTGTCATAGGCGAGTGAGCCGCAGATGAGCGCACGTTTCACGTTGAGGATCCTGGAGCAGGTCGGGACGGTTCAGCCGTCAGGCCGCAGCCGGTGCGGATTGGCATACACCACGTGGCGGTTGCGGCGGGCAAAGGCGATGAGAGTAAGGCCCGAGCGCTGCGCCAGTCGCACTGCGAAGGCCGTCGGCGCAGAGAAAGCCGCCAGCAGGCTGATGCCAACGGTGGCGCTCTTTTGCACCATCTCGTAGCTCGCGCGGCTGGTAATCAGCATGAAGCCGGTTGACAGATCCGTGTTGGAGCGCACCAAAGCGCCGATCGCCTTGTCCAGGGCATTGTGGCGACCGACATCCTCGCGCACGAGCTGGATGCCCTGATCCGGCACCACCCAGGCTGCTGCATGCACGCTGCCGGTGCGTGCATTGATGAGCTGACGCGGGCCAAGCTGCTCGATGGCGGCATGCAGTTGCGCCACGCTGATCTGCACACCCGCCCCCACAGCCGGAATCTCCCGGATGGCGTCCTCGGCAGTTTCGGCACCGCACAAGCCGCAGCCGGTCCGGCCGGTCAGGTTGCGACGGCGCTGCAGCAGCGCCGAGAAACGCTCCCACGACACACTGATCCTGACATCGGTGGCCGTCTCCCCGCGGGTCACCTCGACCGAGCGGATCTCATCGGCGGAGCCCACCAGGCCCTCGCTCAATGAGAAACCAACCGCAAAATCCTCGAAGTCGGCCGGAGTAGCCAGCATTACGACATGCGGCACGCCGTCATAGACGAACGCAACGGGCATCTCTTCAGCCACCTGGTCGTGCTTGCTGGTGAGGGTCCCCTCAGCCCACACCTGCACCGCGACTTGCGAGCTGACATCCGGCAGACGCGCGGTGTTCTGGCTCAATCCGAGGTTCCGCTGAGGAGCTTGGCGTGATGCACCAGGTGATCCTCCATAAACGTCGAGATGAAGTAATAACCGTGGTCATATCCCTCGTGACGTCGCAACGTCAGTGGATAACCGACCTCACGGGCGGCTTTCTCGAACAGCTGCGGCTGTAACTGCTTCTCCAGAAACTGATCCGCCAGCCCCTGGTCGATGAGAATGTGCGGTTGATGTGCCGCATCCTTGAGCTGTGAGACGAGTTGACTGGCATCGTACTGCGCCCACCTGGCGCGGTCGGGGCCGAGGTAGCCCGTGAACGCCTTCTCGCCCCACGGGCACTGCATCGGGGCTGCGATCGGCGCGAAGGCCGACACGGATCGGTACAGGTTGCGATTGCGGAAAAACAACGTCAGCGCACCATGCCCGCCCATGGAGTGTCCGAAGATACCCGTGCGCTTCGGATCGGCCGGAAACTGTGCCTGCACCAGCTCGCGCAGCTCCTGGGAGACATAGCTGTCCATGCGGTAGTGCTTTGCCCACGGCTCGGCCACCGCATCCACGTAAAAGCCGGCGCCGACGCCGAAATCCCACGATTCACTCTCGCCCGGAAGATTCAGCCCGCGCGGGCTGGTATCGGGCGCCACCAGCATCAGGCCGAGCTCTGCTGCAACGCGTTGCGCGCCCGCCTTGATCATGAACGTCTCTTCGGTGCAGGTCAGGCCTGCCAGGTAATACAACACCGGAACGCGCCCGGAGCGCGCCTGGGGCGGCGTGAACACGGAGAAGCGCATGGGCGAGGAGGTGCTGCGGGATTCGTGACGATAGAACCCGACGGCCCCCTCGAAACAGCGATGTTGACTGATCACTTCGAACGCAGGCGTACCAGACATTGAGCTCATTCCAGATGACATGCCGAACCAGCGGCTATTATGGCCCATGCCGGCCAGAGCCGCCCAATTGACGGTGGCATGCGCGCGAAGCTGCCACTGCCACGCTCCGTTCTGATACAACTGCGACCGCGCGCGATACGAGCGATGCTATCCAATGGGGGTTGACCTGGTGGTGCGTGTGTTGCCGCGATCCGTCCTGTTGTCTCTCGTGCTGCTGGGAAGCGAGGCGCTCGTCGGTGCGCCTGCGCATGCAGGGACGTTCGGCGGTGCGCTGACGCTGACCAGCGACTATATCTTTCGTGGCGTCTCGCAGGGTAATGCCGACCCGGCGGCGCAGGCGGATCTTCACTACACCACCGCCGCTTCCACCTTCTTCGGAGCCTTCGCCACCACGCTCAATCGAGTGCACGGATATGGTTATGAGGGTGAGCTCGATGCTTATCTGGGGCAGCGCTTCGATCTGAACCCTGCCTGGAGCCTTACGCTAAGTGGCGTGAGCTACTGGTATCTGCGCAGCAACCTGCCTACGGCGAATGATTACCAGGAAGTCTCCGCATCCGTGTCCTACCTGGATCAGTGGTCCTTCAGCGTTGCGGTCTCACCCAATTGGCCGACCTACGAGTATCGTTACCGCGAGGGGCGCTATCCATCTTATGTCGCAAATCTCGAAGGTCAGCTGCCCCTTCCCGCGCACTTTTTTGCCACGGCCGGCATCGGCTTCACGTCGGTCACCGAAGGCAATCACTACTTCTATGGCAATGCCGGCGTGGCGTTCCTCTACAACCGCTGGCGGCTGGATGCCGGCTATTACCTGACGCAGGGCCGTGCCGCCTCTCTTTATCCCTACGGTCGGGCGGTAAACCGCCTGGCGGCTACGGTCAGTTGGCACTTCTGACTTGAACCTGGCCAGCCGCGGCGCACACTCACGGGCAGGACATTTTTGAGCAAGTGATGTGATCGGCTCCAGACAGCATGAACGGGGTTCAGTCGGACTGACGGAGGGCGGCTACCGCAACGCCCCCTCAGTCGCCCACGAGCGGGAGCTGATCGCGCGGATTGCAGACGGCGACCGTCGTGCTTTCGAGGAGCTCTACAACCTTTATCATCGGCGTCTGGCACGCTTCCTCACCCGCCTCACGCGCCGCTACGACATTGCCGAGGAGGTGATCAATGACACCTTCTGGATCGTATGGCGCAAAGCGGGCGCGTTCCGGGGAGAGTCACGGCCATCGACCTGGATTCTCGGCATTGCCTATCGCCGTGCGCGCAACGCGTTCCGGGCGGCCAGCCGTGCCGATCTGCCGGAGACGATCGATGTGGCACTGCAGCCGCCTGCGAGCGAGGAACCCATGCGCGCCGCAGAGCTGCGCGACTGGCTGGTCCAGGGGTTGCAGCTGCTGCCGGTCGAGCAGCGGCTGGCCGTCGAGTTATGTTACGAGCTCGGCTATTCATGCGAAGAGATCGCTCAGATCATGCGGTGCCCCACGAACACGGTCAAAACGCGGTTATTTCACGCGCGCGCCAAGCTGCAGAGAGTACTGCCTGCGCTCGGTGGTTCCGCGCACGACGGAGGAGAGAGGCAATGATCGCGCGCGATGAGAGCCGCCGCCACGAGGAGATCTGGCTGCTATTGCCCTGGCTTGCAAACGGACGCCTGTCCGCCGACGAACGCGAGCTCGCCGAGCAACATGTTCGGAGCTGTCGCGCCTGTGAGCGGGAGCTGGGCGTACAGCAACGGATGTGCGAGGCCTTTACGGCGCCGGAGCGGGTCATCTATGCACCCGGTCCGTCGTTCCGCAAGCTGCTGGAGCGCATCGATGCGGACGGCGATCAGCAGCGACCGTCGGCGACCGTCGTCGCCAAACGCAGCGGCACGTCCGCTCGCAACCGGTTCAACAGCATCTCGATGTGGCGACCTCCAGGACTTGCCTGGGCCGCGAGTTTCCTGCTGTTCTTCGGACTGACCGGAGTCATTGCGACGGCCTATCACTGGTCGCGCCCGGTGTATCAGACTCACACCGAAGTCACGACCGTCGCGCCCAATGTGCTGCATATCGCGGTTGATCGTCGGCTCACGATCGGCGATGTCGAGGAAATTCTGCGCATCAATGGCGCGCGCATCGTGGAGGGACCGGGCAGTACCGGCGTGCTCGGAGTGATGCCCGAAGGTGTGATCGAGGGTGTCACGCCGGCTGCGACTGCCGACCGCCGCCTGCGACAGCTCGCGGCCCGCTTGAGCGCCGACTCGCGGGTACTCTGGGTACAACCGCTCGAGAAACAAGCCGCTGCCGGGGCAGCCGGAAGCGGTGCGCCGGAGCAAACCGGAGAGCGTTGATGTTGGTTTATGCGCGCCTCGGTTTGATCGGCGCCTGCCTGCTGCTCGCCCTGGGTAGCCACGCGCTCAGGGCGCAGACTCGCCTGCCCGAGAGTACGCGTCCCCTGATCGTGGTGACTTTCGCCAACGAGCCCCTTCCCCCGTTACGGCCTGCCGGCAGCACGGGCCGCAGCTACTCCGGGGGTAGCTACGGGCTCGCCCAGCGCGCGCAGGAGAAAGCGCGGCGGATCTCCTCACGCTATGCCCTGCACGAGGTCGCCAGTTGGCCGATCAAACCCCTCGCGGTCCATTGCGTGGTGTACGAGATCCCTGACGGGCGCAGCGCGACAACGCTGCTGCAGACGCTCAGCCGCGACCCAAGTGTCGGCATCGTTCAGTCGCTGCAGGAGTTTCACACCCTTACGGCCGCTGCAAAACCCACCGATACCGCCGCTACCGAGCCGCACGACGCGTACAACGATCCGCTGTACGGTTTGCAGACTAACCTGGTTGAGCTCGGCGTTGCGGCTGCCCACGTACGCTCGCAGGGCGCAGGAGTGCGGATTGGGCTGATCGACACTGGTGTGGATGCCAGTCATCCCGATCTGCACGAGCGCATCACCCTGCAACGTTCTTTTGTCAGTCAGAACCAGGCGCCGAGCTGGTTCCGGCATGGCACAGCGATGGCCGGCCTGATCGCCGCCGTGGCCAACAACAACGTCGGCATCGTGGGAATTGCACCGCGCGCTGAGATTGCTGTTTTCCAGGCGTGCTGGCAGTTGAAGGCCGATGCCGACGATGCCGCCTGCAACACCTTTACACTGGCCCAGGCGCTGGCAGCAGCCATCGAGGCCCGCCTGCCGCTCGTGAATCTTAGCCTCGCAGGCCCAGCGGACCCGCTGCTCACGGCGCTCGTGAACGCGGGACTGAAGCAGGGCACGATCTTTGTCGGTGCGACCGCTGCACAGGTGGATTCCTTTCCGACCAACATTCCGGGTGTCATCGGGGTGGCAGCTACCGAGCATCAGCAGGCGGGTGCCAGCCTGCTCGCTCCGGCCACGCATGTCCTGACGTTGCGGCCGGCCTCGCAGTACGATTTTGAGTCAGGCAGCTCCGTCGCCGCGGCGGAAGTGACGGCTTTGATTGCGCTGCTGTTGGGTGAGAGCCCGCACTTGAACGCCAGTGCGGCCGTCAGTTTCCTCTCAGGCGGACAGCTGCAGGCCGATGCCACGCGTGGGCAGACCGGTGCCACCGTTGATATCAACGGCGCGCTTGCACGTCTTGAAGCTAGTCGATCTGCAGGACGTGTCGCAGCGACAAACCGACGCTGAACGGCGTCGCGTGGGGCCGACGCAAGGCTAACTGCGGCGCCGCACCGCCGCTCTGCAAATGCGCTCGCACAGATCGGCAAAGCCGATGCCCGCCGCGCGGGCCGCCTGGGGCAGCAGACTTGCTGCCGTCATTCCCGGTAGCGAGTTGGCTTCCAGGCACCAAAAGCGCCCCTGGGGATCCATGCGGAAATCGATGCGGCTGTACACGCCGAGCTTCAACGCAGCATGCGCCCGCAGGGCGAGCTGCTGCAGCTGTTGCGCCTCCGTGTCGGCCAGATCGGCCGGAAATACCTCGCGCGCGCCGCCCTTCTGATACTTCGCCTGATAATCAAACACCTCGCCCGGAGTGATGATCTCGCCCACGGGCAAAGCCTGGCCGTCGAGGATGGCGACCGTGAGCTCGCGCCCGGGCACGAAACGTTCGACCATCACTTCGTCATCGAAACGACCGGCGAGTGCAAAAGCCGCCGGCAGATCAGCCCCTTGACGCACGATCGACAGGCCTACCGTCGAGCCTTGCTTGTTGGGTTTGACTACCACGGGCCAGCCGAGCTCCGCTGCCACGCGTTCGGCCTTTGCCGGCGCCATGAGCCAGTCCGCCGTCGGTACACCTGCTGCCCGAAACAGACGCTTGGATAGATCCTTGTCCATGGCAGTCGCACTGGCAATGTGATTGCTGCCGGTGTAGGCGAGGCCTGCGAGATCGAGTACGGCCTGGACGCGGCCATCCTCGCCTGCACCCCCGTGCAGCGCGAGAAACACAACATCCACATCCCGGATGTCCGCCGCGTTATTGCGTAGCACCGCGGCCGACTCACGCATACCCGCAAGCACCGAGCGCGCGGGGGGCTCGGGACCTACGCCACTGGTCAGAAGCTTCTGTTCCGCCCCGCCGCTGAGCTGTCCGGTAGCGGTATCGATGGCAGTCACCTCATGTCCGAGGGAGCGCAGCGCCGGGATGATCTGGGCTGCGCTGGCGATGGAGACGTCGCGCTCCTCGCTGGCGCCGCCAAAAAGAACCGCAATCTTCATCGTCCGTCCGTGCCTCTAGATGCGCTCGATGATCATTGCAATACCCTGCCCCACGCCGATGCACATGGTGCACAGCGCATAGCGGCCGCCAGTCGCCGCCAACTGCCAGGCGGCGGTCGTGACCAGGCGCGCTCCCGACATTCCCAAAGGATGTCCGATGGCGATGGCGCCGCCATTGGGATTCACGTGGGCCGCATCCTCAGGCAGGCCCAGCTCGCGTGATACGGCGATCGCCTGGGCGGCGAAAGCTTCATTGAGCTCGATCACATCCATCTGTGCGATCGACAGCTGGACACGGGCGAGGGCCTTGCGGCTTGCAGGCACCGGACCCATCCCCATGATGCGCGGCGCCACACCAGCTGTTGCCGCTGCCAAGATCCGCGCGCGAGGCGTCAGGCCGAAGCGACGCGCTGCCTCCTCGGAGGCAATCACGAGCGCGCATGCACCATCATTGACGCCGCTGGCATTACCTGCGGTGACCGTACCCCCGGCACGAAAGGGCGTAGGCAACCGCGTGAGCTGCTCCAGCGTGGTCTCGGGACGCGGATGCTCATCGCGCGCCACCACCAGAGGTTTGCCTTTACGCTGCGGGATCTCCACAGGAACGATTTCAGTTGTGAAGAAGCCGCGGGCCTGCGCCGCCGCGGCGCGCTGCTGGCTGCGCAGCGCATAACGATCCTGTGCATCGCGCTCGATGCGATAGTCGGCCGCCACGTTCTCCGCCGTTTCCGGCATAGAGTCGACGCCGAATTTCTCCTTCAGCCGCGGATTGATGAAACGCCAGCCGATGGTCGTGTCGAAGATCTCTGCGGTGCGACTGAAGGCGCTGTCCGCCTTGGGAATTACAAAGGGTGCGCGCGACATCGATTCCACGCCACCGGCAATCAGCAGATCGGCTTCCCCGGTCTTGATGGCGCGTGCCGCCATCGACACGGCATCGAGTCCCGAACCACATAGGCGGTTCACGGTCACACCAGGCACGTCCACGGGTAAGCCCGCGAGCAACGCGGCCATGCGGGCGACATTCCGGTTGTCCTCCCCGGCCTGATTGGCGCAGCCGAGCAGCACATCCTCTACAGCCTCCGGCTTCAGCTCCGGATTGCGCGCCAGCAGCGCGGTAATGGGTATTGCTGCCAGATCATCCGGACGAACGGCCGCCAGCGCACCACCGTAGCGCCCGACCGGCGTGCGCACAGCATCACAAATCAACGCATCCCGCATCACAACCCGCCTTACCCAGCCTGCAAACCGGTCCGCGATCATACCCTCTGAGCGATCGGCGCTCAGGAAGCATGACAGCGCCTGAGCTTGAGAGTACGATTAACGCACCCTCCCGGCGAACAACGAGAAGGCTCATGCAGGGCTCCGACACCGCGCAACCCAGCGCCCTCTCCTACATGGACCCCGTGGACAGGGAGCAGACGCTGCGCAGCACGCTGTTTCGCAGCGGCGATGCCGACTTCATGACGTCGCTCGCGCGCGGACTGCATGTCATCCGCGCGTTCGCGAGCTTTGATTGCCGGCTGACCATCGCCGATGTCAGCCGCGCCACCGGCCTTACCCGCGCGGTCGTGCGCCGTTGCCTCTATACGCTGCGCGAGTTGGGTTATGCCGGCACCGATGGCCGCTTCTATTTCCTGCAGCCGCGCATTCTCGATCTGGGCTACGCCTATCTCGCCTCGGCGCCCGTGCCAATGGCCGCGCAACCCATCTTGGATGAAATGAGCAAGACCCTGGGGGAAGCCTCCTCGGTGGGCGTGCTCGATGCAGGCACGGTCCTGTTCGTCGGACGGGCCGCCACCGATCACATCGTGTCCATCTCACTTGGCGTCGGCAGCCGCCTGCCCGCCTACTGCACGGCACTCGGCCGCATCCTGCTCGCGACGCTGGCACCGGAACAGCTCGACAACCATCTCGCCACCGTGCAGCTCGTGCAGCACACGCGGCACACCGTGACCTCGCGCAAGGGACTGGAGGAGATTCTCGCCGCTGTGCGCAGCGAGGGCTTCGCTCTCAATGACCAGGAACTGGAGATCGGTTTGCGCTCGATCGCCGTGCCGGTGCGCAATGTCGCTGGCACGACCGTCGCCGCCATGAATGTGAGCACGCAAGCATCACGCGTGTCACGCCGCGATCTGCTCGAGCGCTGTCTGCCGGTGCTGCGCGCGGCGGCCGACAAGCTCAGCAGCCGGTTGTCCGCAACCCGCTGAAGACCGCAGACCGCGGCGAGTTGCAGCCGACTGCTAAGATGCGCGCATGTTCCGCTCGATTCCGCCGGCTACCCGCGCGCTCATTCTGACCAACGTCGTCGTCTATCTGCTGCAGCTTCTCTCCGGAGGGCTGCTGGAGACGCTATTTGCCCTTTGGCCGCTCGGTACCCAGTTCGAGCCGTGGCAGGTCGTGACCTATGCCTTCCTGCACGACCGCTCCGGCTTCGCACACATTTTTTTCAACATGTTCGCGCTCTACATGTTCGGCGGTGCGCTGGAAGCGTATTGGGGACGCCGGCGCTTCCTGAGCTTCTACTTCGTGTGCGTGCTCGCTGCGGCCGGCACACAGCTGCTGGTACAGGCCGCCTCGCACACCGGCGAACCGGTCATCGGCGCTTCGGGCGGTGTGTTCGGACTGCTGCTCGGCTTTGCCTGGTTCTTCCCCCAGCAGCGCATCATGCTGCTGTTCCCGCCGATTCCCATGCCGGCATGGCTGTTCGTCACCTTGTATGGCGGTCTCGAGCTGCTGTTGGGTGTCACCGGCAGGCAGGCGAGTGTCGCGCATTTTGCGCACCTTGGCGGCATGTTGGGCGGTGCGGTGATGATCCTGATCTGGCGCGCGCAGGACAGCGCGCGAATACGGCGGCCGCGCTACTGACGCGCTCCAGCACCTGACGTTGGCGAGCGAGGTGACGGCCCTGCGCTGGCGCTCGCGTGCCGTGCGGCTTGAATTTCGCGCCCCGCCCCCTGCAGAATTCGCCCCCAGCCGCGGGGCAGTATCGGAGGCCTCGGCGCGTCCCGCGGCCGAAGTTACGACGTGCAGGGAACTTTTGGCGTGTCCCTGTCTCTAGAGCGCCATCCTTATGATCAAGACCGAACATCTGAGCAAGCGCTACGACTCGCTCGTGGCAGTTGACGACGTCAGCTTCCAGGTCCAGCCGGGTGAGGTGCTGGGCTTCCTGGGCCCGAACGGCGCCGGCAAGACCACCACGATGCGCATGTTGGCAGGATTCATCACGCCGACTGCCGGTAGCGCCAGCATCTGCGGGCACGACATCAGCGCCGATCCGCTCGGCGCCAAGTCGAGCCTCGGCTACCTGCCTGAAGGCGCGCCTACCTATGGCGAGATGAGCGTGCGGCGCTTCCTGCACTTCATCGCCGACCTGCGCCATCTCGAGGGCGAACGGCGCCGCGCGCGGCTGGACTATGTCATCGAGCGGCTGCAGCTAGCGAGCGTACTCGAGCAAAGCATCGAGACATTGTCGAAGGGATTCCGGCGCCGCGTCGGGCTGGCGCAGGCCATCGTGCACGATCCACCGGTGCTGATCCTCGACGAGCCGACGGACGGGCTCGATCCCAACCAGAAACACGAGGTGCGCACCCTCATCAACGAGATGGGGCGCGACAAGATCATCGTCATCTCCACACACATCCTCGAGGAAGTCGATGCGGTCTGCACGCGCGCCATCATCATCGCGCGTGGCCGCATCGTAGCCGACGATACGCCGCTCGGACTCGAGGCCAAATCGCGCTACTACAACGCCGTGACGTTACAGCTGGAGGATCCGGCCCAAATCGAGGCTGCGCGCGCCGCCGTAGCCGCCTTGCCTTCCGTGGCCGACGTTGAGGTGAGCCCGCGCGATGCGCGGCTCACGGCTCTGCCACGCGCCGGGGCCAGCATCCTCTCTGCGGTTTCGGAGCTCGCGGTCCGCCAGGGGCTGCAACTGAAAGAGCTGCACCTAGAGTCAGGACGGCTCGACGAAGTATTCCGCAGCATAACCGTCTGATTGCCTAAGACTGAAGAAGGGAACGCCATGCGTAACGTGGGCATCATCCTGCGTCGTGAGTTAGCCAGTTATTTTGCGACGCCGCTCGCGTATGTATTCATCATCATCTTTCTGGTGCTCGCCAATGCGTTCACCTTCTATCTGGGCGGCTTTTACGAGCGCGGCCAGGCAGACCTCGCGCCGTTTTTCAACTTCCATCCGTGGCTGTATCTTTTCCTGATCCCCGCGATCTCCATGCGGCTGTGGGCTGAGGAGCGCAAGTCCGGCAGCATCGAGCTGCTCATGACCCAGCCGATCACACTGTGGGAGGCGGTGCTCGGAAAGTTTCTCGCTGCCTGGATCTTCACCGCCCTCGCCCTCGCGTTGACGTTCCCTATGTGGCTAACGGTGAATTACCTGGGCAATCCGGACAATGGCACGATCTTCGCCGCCTACCTCGGCAGTCTGCTGCTCGCCGGAGGGTTTCTGGCCATCGGCTCATGCATGTCCGCGCTCACCCAGAATCAGGTGGTGGCTTTCATACTGGGTGTCGTGGCGTGCTTTGCCTTTCTGCTGGCCGGTTTCCCCATGGTGCTGGATGTCTTCCACGGCTGGGCGCCGCAGATGCTGGTGGAGGCGATCGCCTCGCTCTCCTTCCTCACCCACTTCGAGTCGATCGCCAAAGGGGTGATCGACGTCCGCGATCTGCTGTACTTCGCGATGCTGATCGGCCTGTTCTTGCTTGCGACGGCCATCGCGCTCGATGTGCGCAAAGCCGACTAGCCGCAAGGTGCCCACATGACGAAACGCTCGACCCTCGGTGGTGGCGCACTGCTGGCGCTGGCAGTGCTGTTCATCGGCCTCACCATTCTGTTTGATCATGCCTTTCGGGGCTGGCGCCTGGATCTGACGCAGAATCACCTGTACACCACGGCGCCTGGTACCGATCGCATCCTCAAAGGCATCAGCGAGCCGATCAACCTGTATTTTTTCTACTCCGAGAAGGCGGCAGCCCAGATTCCCCAGATCGGTGCCTACGGCGTACGCGTCCGCGAGTTCCTGCAGGAGCTCGCGGCCCGCTCCGGCGGCAAGCTGCAACTGCATGTCATCGATCCGCAGCCTTTCTCCGAGGATGAGGATCGCGCGGCAGAGCTCGGGGTACGCGGCGCACCGGTGGGCGCTGCGGGCAATCAGCTGTACTTCGGACTTGCGGGTACCAACTCCGTCGACGGCCATCAGGCCATCGAATTCTTCGATCCGGCCAAGGAGGAGTTCCTCGAGTATGACGTCGTGAAGCTGATCTATCAGCTCGCGAATCCGAAAAAGCCGGTGGTCGCCTGGATGTCCAGCCTGCCCATGCAGGAGAGTTTTGATCCGCGCACCGGGCAACCCAAAGAGGCGTGGGCGATCTACAGCCAGGCGCAGCAGCTGTTTGATCTGCGTCCGCTCGATGCGGGCGCGACGAAAATCGATGCCGACGTCGCTGTGCTAGTCATCGTGCATCCGAAGAATCTATCCCCGGCCACCCAGTTCGCCATCGACCAGTTCGCGCTGCGCGGCGGACACGTGCTGTTGTTCGTCGATCCGCTCGCCGAGACCGACCAGTCCGGCGCCGATCCGCAGAACCCGATGGCGGCCATGACGGCCGACAAGTCCTCGCATCTGCCAACACTGCTGAATGCCTGGGGCGTGCAGTTCAATCCGAAGGAAGTCCTGGCCGACCGTGGCCATGCGCTCACCGTGTCGATGCGACAGGGGCAGCAGCCGGTACAGCATCTGGGCATCCTCGGTCTGGACAAGACTGATTTCGCCAAGGGCGATGTCGTAACCGGCGGACTATCCAACATCAACGTCGCCACCGCCGGCACGCTGAGCCAGGGGAAAGGGGCAAAGTCGCGTTTCGAGCCATTGCTGGTCTCGAGTAACGATGCGGAGCTGCTGCCGACCGAGCGCTTCACGATGCTGTTCGATCCTTCGTCTCTTGCTGAAGGATTCAAGCCCAGCGGGCAGACCTACACCATCGCGGCGCGCGTCTCCGGCAAGGTCGCGAGCGCCTTTCCCGCCGGGCCGCCGCAGGGGGTGACGCTACCGGCCGGGCAAACGGCGCTGAAGGAATCCGCCAAGCCGCTCAACCTGATCGTGTTCGCCGATACGGACCTGCTGTCGGATTACCTGTGGGTGCACGAGCAGAATTTCTTTGGCCAGCGGGTGGCACAGGCGTGGGCCAACAATGGCGATCTCGTACTGAACGCGCTCGACAATCTGGCAGGCAGCTCCGAGCTGATCAGCGTGCGCGGCCGCGCCACCTTCTCGCGTCCCTTCGAGCGCGTCGAGCAGCTGCGCCATGTCGCCGACGAGCGCTTCCGCGCCAAGGAAAAGGAGCTGGAGCAGCAGTTGCAACAGACCGAGGACAAGCTCACCCAGCTGCAGTCGCGCCGCAATGACAAGTCGACCGCGATCCTGACACCTGAACAGGAGGCGGAGCTCGAGCAGTTTCAGCAGGAGAAGCTGCGCATCCGCAAGGAGCTGCGCGCGGTGCGCGCCGGCCTGAATCAGAACATCAAGGATCTCGGCACGCAGCTGAAGATCATCAACATCATCGTGGTGCCGGTATTGTTTGCGATCATCGCGCTTCTGATCTGGATGTCCCGACGGCACAAGCGCGACAGCGCCCCGGCCCCGAAGGTGCGCGAGGTAACCCCATGACCGCGCGGCGCGTCGTCGTGCTGCTGGTAGCGGCCATCATCATCTTCGCGCTCGCGGCCTGGTTGTCCACCAACCGTCAATCCCCGCAGCCTGCGCTCGCGGGCAAACCCGTGCTGCCGGGTCTGTCCACGGCAGTCAATGCAGTCAGCGAAGTACGGCTTGGCAAGGCAGATGGCAGCAAGACGACACTGAAGCGCGGCGCGACGGACTGGTCCGTCGGCGAGCGCGGCTACCCGGCTGATTCCGGCAAAGTGCGCAAGCTGCTGATCGACCTTGGCGCGCTGAAGGTTGTCGAGGAGAAGACCCGCGTCGCGGCCAACTTCCCGCAGCTGGGCGTCGAGGACACCAGTTCGGCGCAGGCCACCGGCACCCGGGTCGATGCCGTGGCGACCGGCAAAACCTACAGTCTCATCGTGGGCAAGTCCGCGGGCGGCAAGTCAGCTTACGTGCGCGTGCTCAACTCCCAGCAGAGCGTCCTCGCCACGCCACTCATATCCGTTGACGCAGACCCGCGCCACTGGCTGGACAACAAAGTTATCGACATTCCGCAGGACCGCATCCGCGAGTTCGTGATCAAACCGGCGAGCGGTGCGAGTTACACGGCTGCGCGTGACAAGAAGGAAACGCCGGACTTCAGCGTCACACCGCTACCGAAAGGCCGGGAGCTGAGCAGCCCCGCCGCAGCCGATCCCATCGCCGGCTCACTCGCAGGCCTCACGCTGGAGGATGTCCAGCGCGCCGCCGCCGCTGCCGGGGCCAAGGCCTCGCACGTTGTGTTTCACACTTTCGATGGCCTTGAACTGGACGTGTCCGGTCGCAAGGACGGCAACCGCGCGCTGATCACGATCGAGGCACGCTCGAATGACAAGGCGACGGCATCGGAGGCGCAGACGCTCGAGTCACATCTCAAGGGGTGGGAATTCGAAATCGCGGGATACCGCTACGACGGCATGTTCCGCTCGCTCGATGATCTGCTCAAGCCGCTGCCGACGCCGCCGGCCAAGACTGGCGGTAAGAAAACTCCGCAACGCGAGGCGACCAAGGGCGCGGGGACGCACCCGTCCCCGACCACCGAGGCGGCGCCGCCCACCCGCTAGCGCCGCCCACCGCTAGCGCCAACGGGCCCGCTGCGCTCAGCGGGCGCGTGCCAGCAGCAGCAGCGTCACGGTTGCCAGCACCGCCGTGGGCAGCCATGCCAAGAGCAGCGGATTGAGATCGAACACGACAGTGCCGCTTTCGATCAACCGCTGCAGTAGAAAGAGCGCAATCCCCGCCACCAGGCCCAGCATCATGCGCGTGCCGGCGCCGGCGGAGCGCAGCGGGCCCAGCACGAAAGGCACCGCGAGCAACACGGAGAACAGGATCGCGACCGTGCGCGCGATGCGAGAGGAGAAGGCAAACAGGTACGCGCGCGCATCCAGCGAATTGGACTGCAGGTAGCGGATCAGCCGCACCAGCGCGCGGCTGGTGAGCTGCTGCGGCGCCTCCACTGCAAGTCCGAGAAAGCCGGCCGTGATGTGTGACTCGAGCACGCGCTGGCTCGCGGGAATCGCGCTCACCTGATCGGGCGTGAAGCGCGACTCGGTATAGTCACTCAAGAGCCAATGGCGGTTGGGCTCGGCCGTGGCCCGCGCCGCGTGCCCGATGGCGAGCAGCCGGTGCTCCGGGGACAGCTCAAACAGCTGCATGCCACCGAACTGGCGCTGGCCGGACTGCCCGCTGACATTGATGATGAGATTGCCGATCGCGCACCCAGGCGCCCGCGCCGCCGCCGAAGCTGACATTGTTGAATTTGCTGAAAGCCTTATGCTCGCTTGCCGCCTCGTACAGCGGTGGGCCGAGTACCTCGCCGAGCAACAGCTCGAGTCCGACCAGGATCATGCCCGCCATGCCGGCGGCTGCCGCGATGCGCAGCACCGAGACCCCGGTGGCGCGCACGACGATCAGCTCACTGCCACGCGCCAGCGAGCCCATGCCGAGCAGCGCCCCGAGGAGTGCCGTCACCGGCAGCAGCTCGTATGCCTGCTGCGGCAGGCTGAGCAGCGTAAACAACGCCGCACTCAGCCAGTTGTAGTGACCCACGCCGATGTCGTCCTGCTGATCGATGAAGATGAACAGGGCCCCCAGTACGAGGATCACGGCCATCACCAGCAGCACGGCGCCGAGAATCGTGCGCACGATATAGCGATCCAGAGTATTCAGCTGCGACTCCTGAGGCGCAGATTCGCCAGAGTACGCGGACCTGTGACGATAGCTGCGGCGAGCAGGCCGACCACAATGTGAGTCCACCAGAGCCCCAGCACCGGCGGGGTGACGCCACGCGCCAGCCACACCTTGCCGGCGGAGAGCAGGTTGGAGTACACGAAATAGATGACGATGGCGATCCAGACCCGTGCAGTAGCGCCCCTGGCGCGGCCGCAGACGCGCGATGGGCACCGCGCAGAGCGTCAGCACGATGCACATCGAAGGCAATGCGATGCGCCAGTGCAGCTCGGCGCGCTCATCCGGATCTTCCGAGTGCCACAGCTCCTGTGTCGGCTTGGCATCGACACGTCGTGACCGCTTCGGTCAAGCGACGGCACCTGGATCGGAATGACATGCTCGGCGAAGCGCATGATGCGAAATTCAGTGCTACCCGGCACGCCCTCGAAGCGTTCGCCATCATAGAGCGTTACCGTGTGGGTCATGCCGTCCGCGCTGACCGCGTGCTGCGCGCGCTCGGCGAGCGCGACCTCGACGCGCGGCCCGCGGTTATGCTCCACGAATACGTTGTCGCAGAGTGCCATCCGGATTGACACGCTCTGCATACACCACGGCGTTGCCACCGGCGAAGGTGCGGAATCTTCCGGAGGCGATCGGTGCAAACTGGCCGGCACGTAACGCGGTCGATACGCAGATCGAGCGCATCGGCAGTGGCCTGCGGTGAGAGCGCGAGCGTGAGCCACGCCAACAGCATCGACACCACCACCGCTAACACCACCACCGGGACGTAGATAACGGAGGGCCCTACCCCGCAGGCAAGCGCCGCGGCCATCTCGCTGTCATGGTAGAGGCGCCCGAAAGCGAGCACCACGCCGAGCAGCAGACCGATAGGAACCAGAATAGCTGAGATTCTCAGCGCGCCCAGCCAGATCAGCCGCAACACCACTTCCTGTGGAAACTGGTTGACGGCCGCCCGCTCGAGCACCACGGCCACCTGATTGGCGAGCAGGATCACCAGCAGCACCGCGGTGACCAGCAGGGAGGCGAGCATCACCTCCCGCAGGATATAGCGTCCGAGGATTTTGCCCAACGAATGAACTCGTTCCAGCTCGCTTAGGTTACACTTACAACCAACGTCCGCTGTCCCGACAGGCAAGAACAAGGGCGGCGCCGAGAGGCCGGGGACTAAGGTAAATCAGATTCTTCCGCACGCGCAACGCGCGTTGCTTTAGGGGTTGAGGCATGCAGTTCGAGCTCTGGACCAAGGGATTGGCCACATTGGTCGTGGAGTGCCTGGTGCTGGGAATCTACGAGGACGGGGAGCTGGGCGAGGAAGCACGGCACCTCGATTCTGCCTTGCAGGGCCGCCTGAAGGCGCTCGTGACGCGCGGTGACTTCTCCGGGCGCCTCACCGAGACGCTGCTGCTAACCGACCTGGAGGGCGCACAGGCCACACGCGCACTGCTTACAGGCCTCGGACCCCGCAAGAACTTCGGTCGCAAGCCGTTCCGGCGAGCGCTGTCCGTGGCGATCGCGGCCCTCAACCGTACGCGCATCGAAAGTGTTGCCATTGCCATCGAGCGGCCGCCCGCGCGCGAGCTCGACGACTACTACTTCGGACGCGCCGTCAGCGAGATCGTGGGCGCGCAGCTGTATCGGGTGAACGATCTCAAGAGCGTGAAGAAAGCCCAAGCCGCCCGCCCTGGCACGCGTGCTCGCCGGGCCGGTACGCAAGGCAGGCAGCGCTGCGGTCGAGCGCGGGCTCGCTCACGGAAATGCCATTGCGAATGCGGCCGCGCGTGCAGCGCGATCTGGCGAACCTGCCGGCGAACGTGTGTACACCGAGCTATCTTGCGGAGCAGGCGCGCGCGCTCGGCAAGCAACATCCGTCACTGCGCGTGCAAGTGCTCGAGGAGCCCGCGATCCGCAAGGAAAAGATGGGTTGTCTGCTTGCAGTCGCGCAGGGCAGCCATCAGCCGCCGCGCTTCATCATCATGGAATATCGCGGCGGCCAGCGCCAATTCACCGCCTGTCGTGCTGGTCGGCAAGGGCGTGACCTTCGACACCGGCGGCATCTCGCTCAAAGATCCGCCGGCAATGGACGAGATGAAGTTTGACATGAGCGGCGCGGCGGCGGTGCATCGCCGCCATGACACTGGTCGTCGAGTCTGCAAGCTGCCGTTGCGCGTCATCGGTCTGGTGGCCGCGGTCGAGAACATGCCGAGCGGGCATGCGGTAAAGCCCGGCGATATCGCCACGAGCGCGGCAGGTCTCACGGTGGAGATTCTCAACACCGACGCCGAGGGCCGGCTGATCCTCTGCGATGCGCTGTACTACGCGCGCCGCTTCGAGCCGGCGGTCGTAGTTGACATCGCGACACTCACCGGCGCCTGCGTGGTGGCCCTGGGCCACCATCACTCGGGTGTGATGGGCAATGATGTCGAGCTCATCGAGGAGCTCGTGGCGGCCGGGGTGCGCGCTGATGATCGCGCCTGGCACATGCCGCTGACCGAGGAATACGCCGAGCAGCTGAAGAGCAACTTTGCCGATTTCGCCAACGTCGGCGGACGCGAGGGCGGCGCGATCACCGCGGCCGCATTTCTTGGCAAGTTCACCCAAGGGCTCAAATGGGCACATCTGGACGTCGCAGGTACTGCTTATCAGGGCGGTGCGCAGAAGGGCAGCACCGGCAGGCCCACGCCGCTGCTCGCGGATTTTCTCATCCGCCGCGCGACTCACTGAGGCGCCACGGCTCGAGCCATGGCCGGCAACGACGACACGTCCGCTTCTGCCGCATCGAGCGACGCTCGATCATCGCCGCCAGACTCGTCCGCCGCTAACTCCGCCTTGCAGGTCGAGTTCTACGTGATCGGCAGCGCTGCGCCCAGTGCGCGTCTGAGGCTCGCCTGCCGGCTGGCCGAGCAGGCCTACCTCAGCGATCGTACCGCGCTGCTGTGGCTGAGCGATTCCCAAGAGCAGCAGACACTCGATGAGCTGTTGTGGACCTTTCTCGATGGCAGCTTCGTGCCGCACGAGGTGCTGACGGAGGCTACGCGTGCGTTGCCCGCTACGGCAGCTTCGGCGGCTACGGCTGAGTCGGCCGCGCCCGTCATGCTCAGCGCCGGTATCGCGCCGACCCATGGGTTCGATCTGCTGATCAACCTTGCGCCGCAGATGCCGCCATGCCTGGGTAAGGCCTGCCGGGTTGCGGAGATCGTCGACGGCGATGACTCGCGGCGGCGCGCAGCACGCGCACGTTTCAAAGCCTACCGCGAGCTCGGCCTGCAACCTGCCACGCACAACGTGCGCGACGACCCGCAGCCGCTGCGTTAGCGGCAGCCGGCCGACACCAGCCGCTGGTTATAATCGCAGCGCATACTGCGAGTCTTTCAGTCCCCTGTTGAGTCTGCTGATGGAAAAAGTCTACGCGCCGCCCGAGATCGAGCAGCGGATCTATGAGCGATGGGAGGCCAACGGCTGGTTCGCGCCGCGTGGCCAGGGAGCTCCCTACTCGATCGTCATACCGCCGCCCAACGTTACGGGCACCCTGCACATGGGGCATGCATTCCAACACACGTTGATGGATGCGCTCAGCCGCTATCACCGCATGTGCGGCGATGCCACCCTATGGCAGCCCGGCTTCGATCACGCCGGCATCGCCACCCAGATGGTCGTCGAGCGGCAGCTGAATGCCACCGGGCAGCGGCGCACGGAGCTTGGCCGTGAGGCGTTCATCGCCCGGATCTGGCAGTGGAAGCAGCAATCCGGTGGCACCATGGCCGCGCAGATGCGCCGCCTGGGCGATTCGGTGGACTGGCAGCGCGAAGTGTTCACCATGGATGCGGCGCTGTCACAAGCGGTGATCGAGGTGTTCGTCCGGCTCTACGAGGAGGGTCTGATCTATCGCGGCAAGCGGCTCGTCAACTGGGATCCGGTGCTGCTGACCGCACTGTCCGATCTGGAGGTGCAGAACGAGCCCGAAGAGGGTCAGCTCTGGCACCTGCGCTATCCGCTCGCCGATGGCTCGGCCACCCTGGTGGTGGCCACGACGCGCCCCGAGACGATGTTTGGTGACACGGCGGTGGCCGTGCACCCGGAGGATGAGCGCTACAACAAGTTGGTCGGCAAACAGGTTCGCCTGCCCTTGAGTGGACGGTTGATCCCGGTGATCGCGGATGCGTATGTCGATGCCAGCTTCGGCTCCGGCGCCGTCAAGATCACCCCGGCACACGATTTCAACGATTACGAGATCGGCGTACGGCACGCGCTGCCACAGATCAACATTCTCACCCCGCGTGCCGCGCTCAATGACAATGTTCCGGCAGCGTTCCGCGGTCTGGACCGTTTCGAGGCGCGCCAGCGAGTGGTCGCCGAGCTGCAGCAGCAGGGACTGGTCGAGCGCATCGAGAAGCACCAGCTGGTCGTGCCGCGGGGTGATCGCACCCACGCGGTGCTCGAGCCGTATCTCACCGATCAGTGGTATGTCAGGATCGCGCCGCTCGCAGCCCCGGCCATCGCCGCCGTGCAGCAGGGGCGCACACGTTTCATACCGGAAAACTGGTCGCGCACCTACTTCGAATGGATGCGCAACATCAAGGACTGGTGTGTGAGTCGCCAGATCTGGTGGGGACATCGCATCCCGGCATGGTACGACGCCCAGGGCAATGTGTATGTTGGTCGCAGCGAGAAGGAAGTGCGTGCACGCCAGCAGCTGCCTGCGGAGGCGGTGCTCACTCAGGATCAGGACGTGCTCGATACCTGGTTCTCCTCGGCGCTCTGGCCGTTCTCCACCCTCGGCTGGCCGCGGCAGACCGATGAGCTGCGTCGCTTCTACCCCACCAGCGCACTGGTAACGGGTTTCGACATCATCTTCTTCTGGGTGGCACGCATGATGATGTTCGGGCTGAAATTCGCAGGCGACGTGCCGTTCCGCGACGTCTACATCACCGGCCTGATCCGCGATGAGCACGGCGACAAGATGTCCAAGTCCAAGGGCAACGTCATCGATCCGCTCGACATCGTCGATGGCGTCGATCTGGAGGCTCTGGTCGCCAAACGCACCAGCGGCCTCATGCAACCGCAACTCGCGGCCGGCATCGAGAAATCAACACGGCGGCAGTTTCCCAACGGCATCGCAGCGCACGGCACTGACGCGCTGCGCTTCACGCTCGCCGCCCTCGCCTCCCCCAGCCGCGACATCCGCTTTGACCTGGGACGCGTGGCCGGCTATCGCAACTTCTGTAACAAGTTATGGAATGCTGCGCGCTTCGTGACCCTCTCGGCCGCCCCAGCGCAGGCGCCACTGGCGGGCACACCCGAGCTATCGGTGGCCGACCGCTGGATTCGCTCGCAGTTCGGACGGCTGCTGGAGAATGTCGCAGCGGCTTTCCGCGATTATCGCTTTGACCTCGCGGCCAACGCGCTCTATGACTTCACCTGGCATGCCTTCTGCGACTGGTATCTCGAGCTGACCAAGCCGGTGCTGCAGTCCGAGCACTCCTCAGCTGCGCAGAAGCACGGTACGCGGCAGACGCTCTGTGGCGTGCTCGAAGCGCTGCAACGGGCGCTGCATCCGCTGATGCCCTTCATCACCGAAGAGATCTGGCAGGGCGTCGCATCCCACGCTGGCTGCTCCGGCCCCACGGTCATGCTGGCGCGCTATCCGCAGGCCGAGGAGTACCCGCGCGATGCGGCTGCGGAGGAGGAAATTGCCTGGCTGCAGACGGTCATCCTCGGCGTGCGTCAGATCCGCGGTGAGATGAACATCAAGCCCTCGAAGCTCATTCCGGTGTTGCTCAAGGGCGCCTCGGTGCGGGACCTGGATTACGCCGGGCGGCATCGCGCCGCCCTGGAGAAGCTCGCAGGCATCGAGCGTCTGGATGCGCTCGCAGCGGATGCGCTCGCGCCGGAGGCGGCCACCGCGCTCGCGGGAGAGCTGTCGATCCTGGTACCCATCGCGGGCCTCATCGATCCGGCGGCCGAGGCCGAGCGCCTGAGCAAGCACAAGGGCAGAACCGAGCAGGATCTGGCCAAGGCTCGCCAGAAACTTGCCAACGACAACTTCGTGCGTAATGCACCGCCCGAGGTGGTGCAGTCCGAGCGCGACCGCGTGCAGGAGCTCGAGCGCACTCTGGCCAACCTCGCAGGGCAGCTGCAACGCCTGCAGAAGCTTCTGCAGCCCTAAGCATCCGTCTGCGGGTTCTGCAGCTGCACCTTCATGAGAAAGATCGCGCCGATGACGAACAGGATGGTGATGGACAGGATGCCGAGCCGCGAATCATCGGTGAGCAGCGCGACCACACCGGTGAGTGTCGGGCCAAGCACGGCGGCGGCCTTCCCCATGAGGTTGTAGAAGCCGAAGTACTCACCCGCCTTGCCTGCGGGCACCAGGCGGCCGAACAGCGAGCGTGACAGCGATTGCACGCCCCCCTGCACCAGTCCGATGATGATGGCCATCGTCATGAACTCGGCCTCGCTATGCAGAAAGTAGGCATAGCCGGCAATCGCGGCATACACCGCGATGCCAATCAGGATACCTGCGCGCGCGCCGATTTTCTGACCGAGCCAGCCAAAGGCGAGCGCCGCGGGAAAGCCGACGAACTGCACTACCAGCAGCGCCGTAATCAACTTGTCCTGCTTCAACCCGAGCGACAGGCCGTAATCGATCGCCATCTTGATGATGGTGTTCACGCCATCGATGTAGAACCAGTAAGCGAGCAGAAACCAGATGAGCTGCCGCTGGCCGCGCAGATGCCCTAGTGTACTCACGAGCTCGCGCGCGCCGGCGCGAATGGCTGCCGCCGCCGGCAGGGGCTTGTGTCCGGGCCGCTCACGCACCAGGGCCAGGGTGAAGAGGGTGAAGCCGGCCCACCAGATGCCGACCGTGACGAAGGACCAGCGCACCGCCTCACCCGCATCGGCCAGATGAAACCACGACGGCTTGAGCACCATGGCTACGTTGACGGCAAACAACAAGCCGCCGCCCAGGTATCCGAGTGCATAGCCATATCCAGACACCAGATCGTACTCGGACTCCGCTGCCACATCCGTCAGCAGCGAATCGTAGAACTGGTTGCCGCCCCAGAAGCCGAGCGAAGCAAGAATGTACAGCAGTGCCGCGCTCAACCACTCGCCGCGGCCGACGAAGAACAGCGCTGCCGTCATCACGGCACCCAGCAGCGTGAACAGGCCCAGCAGCCGCACGCGTGCCCGTCCTTTGTCGGCGATGGCGCCCACCAGTGGCGCCATGACGGCCACCAGCAGGCTTGCGATGCCATTCACCACTCCCAAGCGGAACGTGCTCTGCACGGCGGGCACGCCGGCGTTCCAGAACTGCTTGTAGAAAAGCGGGAAGAAGCCGGCCATGACCGTCGTCGCAAACGAGGAGTTGGCCCAGTCGTACATCGCCCAACCCAGCACCGAGCGGCGAGCGAGCACGCTCATGTGGCGTGCTCGCGGGTCTCGTGAAACTGGATGTCCGGCCAGCGCTCCTGCGTCAGCTGCAGGTTTACCCGCGATGGCGCGAGATACACCAGCGCACCACTGTGATCCACCGCGAGATTGTCGTAGGCACGCGCGCGGAACTCCTCCAGCTTGCGCTCATCGCTGCAGCTGATCCAGCGCGCGGTGTGTACGTTGATGTTATCGAATACACACTGCACGCCATACTCATCCTGCAGCCGGAAGGCCACGACTTCGAACTGCAGCTGACCGACGGCGCCGAGGATCATCTCGTTGCTGCGCAATGGCTTGAACAGCTGTGTCGCGCCCTCCTCGCACAGCTGCGCCAGCCCCTTGCTCAAGGCCTTCATCTTCAGTGGATCCTTCAGCACCGCGCGGCGGAAGATCTCCGGGGCGAAGTTAGGAACGCCGGTGAACGTCAACCGCTCCCCGGCGGTGAAGGTATCACCGATGTTGATCGTGCCATGGTTGTGCAGGCCGATGATATCGCCGGCGAAGGCCTCCTCCGCCTGCGCCCGGTCAGCCGCCATGAAGGTGAGCGCATCGGCGACGCGCACTTCCTTCGCGAGGCGGGTGTGAAACAGTCGCATGCCGCGCGTATACCGACCCGAGCACAGTCGCAGGAAGGCGATGCGATCGCGGTGCATGGGATCCATGTTGGCCTGGATCTTGAAAACGAAACCGGTCAGCGGCTCCTCGAGCGGCTCGACGCTGCGCTCGCGTGCGGCGCGTGGCAGCGGTGCGGGAGCGTACCTCGTAAATGAGGCGAGCAGCTCCTCCACGCCGAAATTGTTGATCGCCGAGCCGAAGAATACCGGGGTCTGGCGTCCCGCGCGGTATTCCTGCGCATCGAAGGCCGCGGTCGCGCCGCGCACCAACTCGATCTCCTCATCAAACCCCGCAGCGAGCTCACCCAGGAACTGGCGCGCCGCCGGGCTGGTTAGTCCCTCGATGGTGCGATTCTCACCCACCCGCCCACGCTCACCGGCGGCGTAGACATAAATGCGATCCTCCAGCAGGTGATAGATGCCCTGCAGCTCGCGCCCCATGCCGATGGGCCAGGTGATCGGCGTGGTGCGGATGCCGAGCACGCTTCTCGATCTCGTCCAGCAGCTCGATCGGCGGGCGGCCATCGCGATCGAGCTTGTTGATGAAGGTCATGATGGGGGTATCGCGCAGCCGGCATACCTCCATCAGCTTGATGGTGCGCTCCTCCACGCCTTTGGCGCAGTCGATCACCATCAGCGCCGAATCCACCGCCGTCAGGGTGCGGTAGGTATCCTCCGAGAAGTCTTCGTGCCCCGGCGTGTCCAACAGGTTGACGATGCATTCGCCATAGGGGAACTGCATGACCGAGGAGGTCACCGAGATACCGCGCTGCTGCTCGAGGCGCATCCAGTCGGAGGTCGCGTGGCGCGCCGCCTTGCGACCCTTGACCGTGCCGGCCATCTGAATGGCTCCGCCAAACAGCAGCAGCTTCTCCGTGAGAGTGGTCTTGCCGGCGTCGGGATGGGAGATGATCGCGAAAGTTCTGCGCCGGCGGATCTCGTCGGCCATGAGAGCATCGGTCACCAACGGTTCCTCAGTCATGTACGCAGCAGCCCTGCCGACGCCGGAGCGCGCAGGGGCTGGCTCGCGAATAGTTGAACAGATGCGCCGCGGTGCCGGGCTCAGCGTGCGCTGCGCCGCGGGCGCAGAACGAGCTTGAGCACGGCCGCATCCTCGCGGCCGCCCACGGCCTGGTAATAGCCGCGCCGCATGCCTACTTGCTCGAAGCCCATCGACAAATACAGCCGGATGGCGGCGGTGTTGGAGGGTCGCACCTCCAGAAACGCCTCGCTCATCCCGGCCGCCGCACCCCGCTCGATCAGGTAGGCCAGCAGCCGCCGCCCGAAACCCTGACAGCGGTGCTCAGCGCCGATGCACAGATTGAGCAGATGCGCCTCGCCGGCACCCATGCTCATCACGCCATAGCCCATCACGCGGCCGCCGAGAGTGACCACGCGACAGGTGTAGCCGACCCGCAGGCAGTCACGGAAAATCCCTTCGCTCCAAGGAAACTGATACGACGCGCGCTCCGCGACCACGACCGCCGGCACATCATGCTCGCCCATGGGGCGGATGAGGATTTCCGGACCGGTTTCCAGCAGCTCTGGCGCAGTTGCCATCGGTGCCTGCCGTTAGGTAGGTTGCAGTCCCTGAAAGACGCCGCGGGCGAACTTCAGGTCCTCCCACGCTTTGCGCTTGTCGCCGGGCGTGCGCAGGAGGTAGGCCGGATGATACGTCACAATGAGGGGTGTATTCAGCTCGTCCGAAGTGGTGTACACGCCCGCGCAGCCGTCCCAGGGGAGCATCGGTGGCAAGCAGGTTCTGCGCCGCGATGCGCCCGACGGCAAGCATCAGACGCGGCCTGCAGCAACTCGATCTGGCGCAACAGGAACGGCATGCAGGCCGCCACCTCCTCGGGCTTGGGATCGCGGTTGCCCGGTGGGCGGCTTTTCAACACGTTGGCGATGTAGACGTTGCGGCCGCGATCCAGTCCGATGGCGCGCAGCATGGCATCGAGCAGATGCCCGGCCCGGCCCACGAACGGCTCGCCGCGTCGGTCCTCTTCGGCACCGGGAGCCTCTCCAACGACCAGCCATTGGGCCTCGGGTTGCCGACGCCGAACACACCCTGAGTGCGGCGACTGATGCAGGCTGCAGCGTTTACAGGCCAACACCTCGGCACGCAGCGACTGCCAGGTCAGGTTGTCCGCAAGACCCCGGATCGCATCCGCAGCGGGCGCAGGGACGCTGATTGCGGCGCGGGTCCCTTCTACAGGTAATTCCCTGGCCTGCGATGCGGCTCGCCCGCTCGTGTGCGCGCGGCGCGCGACCCACACATCGATGCCGAGCGCCTGCAGGTATTGGCTGCGCCGCTGCAGATTCATCAGACCGCCGGGGTGCGCGGCGGTGCGCGGAACAGCCGCCGGATGCGCCGGCCGAGCCACAACACCGGGGCTGACAGCGCGTAGGTGGCGAACATCGACAGCAGCATCGCCGGGGTATCGACCGCGATCAACACGAAGAACAGCGGCACGATCAGCATGTAGGCAAACTTCACGCGCCGATCGAGGTTGAACTGCTTGAAACTCGGATAGCTGAAACGGCTCACCATCAGCGCACCGGCGCTGGCGGTCACGATGAACGCAGCGATCAGCCCTGTCAGTCCGGGCTGCGGAAACTCGCTCGAGAACCAGACGAAGCCGGCGACGATGGCCGCACGCGGAAGGGCTCGGCAAGCCCTCGAAGTAGCGCTTGTCGGCGGCCGCACGCGTGTTGAAGCGCGCCAGGCGCATGCCGGCGGCGGCGGTATAGAAGAAACAGGCGAGCCAGCCGAAGCGCCCCCAATAGCGGCCGATACTCGGCGATCGACACCACCCCCCACTGGTAGGCGACGATCGCCGGCGCCAGGCCGAAGGCGACCATGTCCGCGAGGCTGTCGTATTCCTTGCCGAAGGCGCTCTCGGTGTGCGTGAGGCGCGCCATGCGCCCATCGAGCGTATCGAAGAGCATGGCGACGAAGATGGCAGCGCCGGCCGGCACAAAGTGCTTGTCGATCGCGGCGACGATGGCATAGAAGCCCGAGAACAGGCACCCGGTCGTCAGCAGGTTCGGCAGGAGGTAGATGCCCTTGCGGCGCGGCTTCAACTCCTCGGTCGGCTTGCAGTCTGCATCGCGCGGCTTCTCGCAGGCTGGGTATGAGGGATCCAGGCGCCATCTTATCAGGTGCTAAGATCCCGGCTTCCTCCGGCGCTCCGGGCATGAACGCAAGCGATGCGGCTCTCCCAATACCCGATCAACACCCTGAAGGAAACTCCGGCCGAGGCCGAGATCGATCAGTCACCAGCTGATGCTGCGTGCGGGCCTGATCCGCCGCCTCGCCGCAGGGCTGTACAGCTGGCTGCCGCTGGGGCTGCGGGTCCTGCAGAAGGTGGAGCGCATCATCCGCGAGGAAATGAACCGCTCCGGGGCGCTGGAGCTCGTCATGCCCGTCTTTCAGCCGGCCGAGCTCTGGCAGGAGTCAGGCCGCTGGATGGAGTACGGGCCGGAGCTGCTGCGCATCAAGGATCGCCACCAGCGCGACTTCGTCGCGGGACCCACCCACGAGGAGGTGATCACCGACATCGCGCGGCGTGAGCTGAAGAGCTACCGGCAGCTGCCGGTGAACTTCTATCAGATCCAGACCAAGTTCCGCGACGAGGTGCGGCCGCGCTTCGGCGTTATGCGCGCACGCGAGTTCATCATGAAGGATGCCTACTCCTTCCACATGACCGAGGCCTCCCTGCAGGAAGGCTACCGCGACGATGTACGACGCCTACGTGCGGATCTTCACGCGCACCGGACTT
Organism: uncultured Pseudomonadota bacterium; assembly: GCA_963715725.1. Lineage (GTDB taxonomy): Bacteria > Pseudomonadota > Gammaproteobacteria > Steroidobacterales > Steroidobacteraceae > 13-2-20CM-66-19. The sequence continues at coordinate 195,821 of OY970272.1, forward strand.
CGAGTTCCGCGCCGTACGCGCCGATTCGGGTGCGATCGGCGGAGATGTCTCGCAGGAGTTTCACGTCCTCGCCGCTTCCGGCGAGGATGCCATTGCATTCTCGGACGGGGATGACTACGCGGCCAACCTGGAGGCCGCCGTCGCGTTGCCGCCGGCGGTGCCGCGGCCCCCTGCCCAGCAGTCCCTGACCAAGGTACCGACCCCGGGTGCGAAGACCATCGAGGACCTGGCGCGCTTTCTGCAGATACCTGCGGCACGCACCATCAAGACTCTGCTGGTCGATGGTGCCGATGACGATGTGGTCGCGCTGGTGGTGCGCGGCGATCACGAGCTCAATGCCATCAAGGCGCAGAAGCTGCCGGGCGTGGCTAGTCCGCTGCAGCATGGCGAGCGCCGAGCGCATCGTGCGCGCCACGGGCAGCGAGCCGGGCTACATCGGGCCAGTCGGGCTGCGTGGCCGGCTCTATGTCGATCACAGCGCGCTCGCGCTGGCGGACTTCGTCTGCGGCGCCAACGAGAAGGACATGCACTACACCGGGGTCAACTGGGACCGAGACGTGAGCCATGCGACCGCGGCCGACATCCGCAACGTGGTCGAAGGCGATCCGAGCCCGGCGTGGCCGAGGCCAGCTCAGGATTGCCCGCGGTATCGAAGTCGGTCACATCTTCCAGCTGGGCCAAGTACAGCCGAGCCCATGAAGGCTGTGGTGCTCGATGAAAGTGGCCGGGAAGTGACGCTGTACATGGGCTGTTACGGAATCGGTGTGACGCGCATCGTGGCTGCGGCGATCGAGCAGAATCACGATGAGCGCGGCATCATCTGGCCGGAGCCGATTGCGCCCTTCCAGGTGGTGCTGGTGCCGATCGGAGCTGCAGAAATCGGCGCGCGTGACCGAGGTCGCTGACCGGCTGTACGCAGAGCTCATGGCCGCTGGGATCGAAGTGCTGTACGACGATCGTGACGCGCGCCCCGGGGTCAAGTTTGCCGATGCCGAGCTGCTGGGCATCCCTCATCGGATCGTGGTCGGGGAACGTGGACTTGAGGCCGGAAAACTCGAATACCGACAGCGCACCGCAAGCGCAAGCGAAGAGCTGCCCGCAAGCGAGCTGCTGTCGTTTCTGCGATCGCGACTCAAACCCATCCCGGGGTAGTTGGCGGCGGGCGCTCAGCGTTCTCGTCGGGGTCGTGTCGCTGCTGCTCGGCACTGCAACGCAGGCGGATCAACAGCGCGATCCGGAGCTCAAGGAGGTAGTGGCCCGCGCCATCTCGCAGGCCGAGTGTTTCACGGATCATTTCGATTCGGCCGTGTGGTACACGCTCATGGAGCCGCGGCTGCGCCTCACCGTGCACGAGCGCGATGAGCGGCTCGAGATCCTGAAGCAGGTGTACTGCGAGACGCACCGGCCCGGTGAGACCCGACTGCCGCCGGGACTCGTCATGGCCGTCATGGATGTCGAGAGTCGCTTCAACCGCTGGGCGGTCTCTCCAGCCGGCGCTGTGGGCCTGATGCAGGTAATGCCGTTCTGGCCCGAGCAGCTTGGGCATCAAGCGCTACGAGCTGGTACATATCGGTCCCAACATCCACATGGGATGTGCCATCCTGCGCTACTACCTGCACTATGAACGCAACGATGTGCGCAAGGCGCTGGCGCGCTACAACGGCAGCATCGGACAGCGCAACTATCCAGACCTGGTGATCTCGCGCTGGAGCCGCTGGAACGGCGCCGACGATCTGGGCTTCCCATACGCCGAGCGTGTGCACAAGCAGTGATGACTTCAGCGTGCGACCCCCTGCGCACGCGTACCAACATGAACCTCCGCGGGAGGCACGAATTGGACCCGCCCTTCGCGGCGCGAGTCAGCTCCGGCATCCAGGGAGCCATCGGGCAGGCGCTGCACGCCATGCAGTCCGGAGTTCTCGGAGCGCCCCGTGCCCAGATCGATGCCGCGCTCCTGCAGCCCGGCCACGACACCTGGGGCAAAGCGATCCACTTCGCCCTCGAAGCGATCGCCATGCGCAATGAGATTCGGCAGCTCGATGGCCTGCTGCATGGAGAGATGCCAGGCGAGAATGCCCACGGTTGTCTTGGCGTTGTACGGCAGTATCGATGAGCCGCCGGGTGAGCCCAATGCCGCGACGAAGCGCCGGTCTTCGATCGAGTACGATGATCGGAGACATGGAGGAGCGTGGCCGCTTGCCGCCTTGTACGCGGTTGGCCACCGGCCCGCGCTGGTCAGCCGGGACATATGAGAAGTCGGTCAGCTGATTGTTGAGCACGAAACCTTCGACCATGCGGCCGGAGCCGAAGATGGACTCCACGGTCGTGGTCATCGACACGACATTGCCGGCGCCGTCCAACACCACGAAATGACTGGTGCCGGCCGCCTCACGCGTGCGGTCCGCGGTGCGTGCATACCCTGGCAGCTGTCCCGGCTGGGGCGCCGGACCTGCCCGCTGACCAATCAGCTGCGCGCGAGCGGCAATGTAGCTGCTGTCGAGCAGCTGCTCCACCGGTACGGGTATGAACGCCGGGTCAGCCACGTAGCGATCGCGGTCGGCATACATGAGCCGGCTGGCCTGCGCGAACAGGAACCAGGCCTGCGGATCCTGCGGGCCGCGCTGCGCGATGTCCGTGTCATCGAGCATCATGAGCATCTGCAGCAGATTCAATCCGCTCGAGGGCGGCGGCGGCACACATACCGAATGCTCGCGATAGGCGCGACAGAGAGGTTGGCCCCATTCGGCGCGGTAGTCCGCGAGATCCTGCAGGGTCATCGTGCCGGCGCCAGGCTCCTCGTGCGTACGAGCGACGATCTCCTGCGCAATCGAGCCCGTGTACAGAGCGCGCGGCCCTTCGATCGCCAGGCGCTGCAGGGTACGGGCATACGACAGGATTGCGGAACACATCGCCCTGCTTGCAGCAGTGAGCCGTCAGGACGGCTGAAGAAGGCCCGCACCTGCGGGGTCAGCGGCAGTGGCGAGTGAAGGCCCCAGAAACCCGGCAAGGCGCGCGGGCACCCTGAACCCCTCGCGTGCGGCACGGATGGCCGGTGTAAACAACGCCTTCCACGGCAGTGCGCCAAAGCGCGTATGCGCCTCCGCCAGCAGCGCCACCGCGCCCGGCACCCCCGTGGAGCGACCGGTGCGCACCGCCTGCAGATAGGACATGGCCTGCCCTGGGCATCCAGGAACATGTCAGGGACAGCACCCGCCGGCGCTTTCTCACGCCCGTCTGATCGCAAACACGGTGGTGGTGTGCGCATCGTAATACAACATGAAGGCGCCACCGCCGATGCCGGAGCTCTGCGGCTCGACCAGACCCAACATCGCCTGAATCGCGACCGCGGCATCCACGGCACTGCCACCGTGCTGCAGGATCTCTGCACCCGCCGCTACCGCCAGTGGATTAGCTGCAACGACCGCGCCAGTCTGCGGGGGGGCTTCGGCCTGAGCGGCCTGCCGGGCGCATACCTGCGCGGCCGGGACAACCAGCACCCACGACAGGACAACAGCGCAGACCCTCTGCAGGGGGGAGCTCAGCATCGTCAACCTCGGAATCAGGCCGTGTGGAAGGAGTCAGACACGGTGGCCGCATCCACTTCGAGCTCTGCAATCTCCACCGCAGTCACCTTGGAGGCGGAAGAGCCGGTCCAGAGCCGCGCGACGAATGCAGTCAATGTCGCCTCATCTGCGCATGCCAGGACCTCGACGCGTCCGTCGGGCAGATTCCTGGCATAGCCGCGGATGTGCAGCTCCCGGGCAAAGCGCGCCGCCGTGGCACGGTAAAACACGCCCTGTACCCTGCCGCTCACCATGTATTTTCTGCAGATCACGTGCACTCCAGCTGTGGCTCGCAAATCTTAGCGCCGCCTGCATCCGCTGCGCATCATCGGCACGCGCAGCAGCCGGGGTTCTCGTATGCTGGCTGCTCCAACGGTGCGGGGCATGAACATGGCCGAGATACTGGTGGTGTACTACTCCCGCACAGGGGCTACCGCAGAGCTCGCCCGCCAGGTATGCCGCGGCATCGAGACGGTTGCGGGCGCAACCTCCCGGCTGCGCACGGTGCCTGCGGTATCCGCAGCCAGTGAACGACCGGTTACACCGATACCCGATAGCGGCGCGCCGTTCGCGACCCTCGAGGAGCTGCGCAGCGCGGATGGACTCCTGCTCGGTAGTCCGACCCGCTTTGGCAACATGGCGGCACCGTTGAAATACTTTCTGGACGGTACCTCGAATCTGTGGCTTTCCGGGGCACTGAGCGGCAAGCCAGCGGGTGTGTTCACCTCAACACAGACGCTGCACGGCGGTCAGGAAACCACCCTGCTCAGCATGATGCTGCCGCTGCTGCATCATGGCATGTATCTCGTTGGCATTCCCTACACAGAGGAGGCACTCAGTGCTACCCGTTCCGGTGGCTCACCCTACGGTGCCTCACACGTCGCCGGCCTCAGCGCGGGTGGTGCTCTCACCGAGCATGAGAAGGTTCTGGCCCGCGCACTCGGGCAACGCGTGGCCAGCCTGGCGCAGCGACTGACGCGCCCCTGAGCGGCGCGCGCGGCTCATTCTTTCAGCACCGAGCGGATGAAAGGTATCGTGAGGCGGCGCTGTGCGATGAGAGCCGCCTCGTCGAGCTCATCGAGCAAGCCATACAGCGAGTGCATATCGCGCGGAAAACGCCGCTGCAGCCAGCGCGCCGTCTCATCCGGCAGCTCCACGCCGCGCGTACGGGCACGCAACTGCAGTGCCTGCTGCTGTTGCGACTCATCCAGCGCGCGCAGCTGGAAAACCGCAGCGGCAGCGCAGCGCGATCCCAGATCCGGCAGTACCCAGCTCAGCAGTGCGGGCGGCGCCTGCGCAGACAGCAGCAGGCGCCCGCCGCGCTCTTCCATCTCACCGTGCAGCGCAAAGAGTGCGTGCTCCCAGCTGCCACGGCCGATGACCGCATCCACATCATCGATGCTCAGACAGTCAAGTTGGGCCAGGCCCTCGAGCACACCTTCACCCAGGGTTTGCAGCTCGCGCAGCGGCAGATAGGCGGCGCGCGCATTCGCGCTCGCCCGCGCGCAGATGGCCTGCAGCAGATGAGATTTGCCGACTCCCTGGGCACCACAGTACCAACTCGTGCCGCGGCAACGCCCATCGGCAATGCGCTGGGCATGCTCCAGCCCCTGGGTGTTGGGTCCCGGCAGGAAACTTTCGAGCACCGCACGGTCCGCGAGCCGCACGCCCAGGGGCAACTGCTGCATGCTGCCGCCCTTCAGGCCGGATCGCCCGGGTGCGCCAGCGCACGGCGTGTGAAGATGGTCAGATAGTCGATGCCCGAGACGACGGTACTCAGCAGCGTGATCAACGCCAGTGCCTCCAGTATCTCGGCGGGCGGAAACGACAGCGCGGCATTCAACATGGCGGCAATCAGAAACAACAGCTGCAGCGCCGTGTTGATCTTGCTCGCGAGCGTCGGCCGGCCACGCAGCGGTCCGAACCAGAGCCGAAACACCACCGCACCCGAGCCGATGAATACATCGCGCGCCACGACCGCGGCCGAAAGCCACCACGGCGCCAGTTCCAGCCACGCCGCTTCGACGTACACCGTGACCAGCAACAGCTTGTCAGCGACCGGGTCAAGTACCTTGCCGAGCTCCGACGTCCAGTTGTAGCGCTTGGCAAGATAGCCATCCAGACCATCCGAGCCGCCGGCCACGACGAACAGCGCAAGCGCCACCAGATAGTCCGCAGCCGCCAGGCGACTCACGATCGGATAGACCAGCGCCATGCGCAACAGGCAGATGAGGTTGGGCAGGTGGCGCACGATCCGCGCCCTCAGGGACGATACTGATACGCCAGCCGCGCACTCGAGACTTCGGTCTTCACCAGATGCTGCGCGTTGCCAAGCGAACGGCTCAAAGCCTCGCTGCCGCCGCGTATCAACACGTCGAACACGACATGCGCGCCATCGGCTGCAGAGACGTTGGCATGACGCACGCCCGGCACGCTTTCCAGCATGCGCTGCACGTTGGCATAGTCACTCAGTCCGCCGACGCCATCGATCTCCACGCGGGCATCCGCTTCAGTCTGGGCCAGCGAGCCGCCCTGCGGCGCGACCAGATGATCCACCGCACCATCGACGCCCGCTGCCAACGGGCCGCTCCAGCTCTCACTTGAGAACTGCGTGTACAGCCGCCACGCCCATTGCGCGCTGGGTGAGGCCTGATCGCTGCGCCCGACCAGCACGACATCCGCGCCGTACTTCTGGCCGAGTTGCATCATCGCATCCTGACTGAGCTCGTTCCCTGCGCTGCCGAGCGGTGACAGGGGCACGAGCGCGACCGGCAGGCCGCGCGCGGCTGCCGCGCGCTCAAGCTCAGCGCGTGCGGCGTCCTCGGCGGGGCGGGAAAGCGCTGGGTAGAGCAAAATCAGCGTGAAGGGGCGCTGGGAGCTCCACACAGTGCGCCCGACACCAGCAATGGCGCGCTCGACCGCGACGCCATCAAACGCTAGCTGCGTGCCGCCGTGAGCACCGGGCGCAGATCCTTTCAGGTAGTCCGGGGCGCTCGCAACCAGGCTGGCAAAGGCCGGATCATTGGCAGACTCGCGTCGGCCGGTAGCTCGCACGAGGACCTCGCGCATCGCATTCTGGACCGCGCCCGGATCCTGCGCGGCCTTGCTTTCCACTTCGTAAACACGCACCGGGCGGTTGGCGTACACACACCATGGCGCGCAGGCGAGCGCACACAGCGCCAGCACGCTCAGGCGCCTGATGAACAAAACGGAAAGACGCCTGGGAGTGTTGCGAGCCATCGGAGCATTAATTGGGCTGCGCGAATGCGGTGTGCAAGAATATCACACGGCCGGTGCGACCCGGCGGCGGGCCCTGCATGAAAGAATCCGGAATCACCTACCGCGATGCCGGCGTTGACATCGACGCCGGCGATGAGCTCGTCGAGCGCATCAAACCGCTCGTCCGCCGCACGCACCGCCCGGAAGTACTCGCCGGGATCGGCGGCTTCGGCGCCCTGGTAGAGATACCGGCCGGCTACCAACAGCCAGTGCTGGTGTCCGGTACCGACGGAGTCGGAACGAAGCTGCGGCTGGCCATCGATACGCAGCGCCATGACACGATCGGTATCGATCTGGTGGCGATGTGCGCCAACGATGTGGTGGTGCAGGGGGCCGAGCCATTGTTCTTCCTGGATTACTACGCCACCGGCAAGTTGCAGGTGGCCGTCGCCGAAGCGGTGGTGCGCGGCATTGCCGAGGGCTGCGCGCAGGCGGGCGCTGCGCTCGTGGGCGGTGAGACCGCGGAGATGCCCGGCATGTATGCCGGTGAGGACTATGATCTGGCCGGCTTCTGTGTTGGTGTGGTAGAGAAGAGCGCCATCATCGATGGCCGCCGCATCAGTGCCGGCGATGCGGTGCTCGGCTTGCCCTCCTCCGGACCCCACTCGAACGGCTACTCGCTGATTCGCCGTCTGATTCAGGTCGCGGGCGCCAACCCTAACACCCTGCTCGCCGGGCAGCCGCTCTTCGACCGGCTGCTGAGCCCCACGCGCATCTACGTCAAAGCGTTGCTCGATCTGATCCGCTCGGTTCCTGTGCTCGGTCTGGCGCACATCACCGGCGGCGGACTCACTGACAACATCCCGCGGGTGCTGCCCGAGTCGCTCGAGGTAGTGCTGGAGCGGCGCAGCTGGCCGCGCGACCCGATCTTCGAGTGGCTGCAACAGAGCGCACGCATCAGCTGGGCGGAGATGTATCGCACTTTCAATTGTGGCATCGGCATGGCCATCATCGTGCCCGCAAGTGAGGCCGAGAAAGCGCGCGCACATCTGCAAGCTCGGGGCGAGACGGTGTTTGTCATCGGCGAGGTGCGCGCAGGCTCACGCGGTGTCGTCGTGCACGAGTGAGCAGCCGCGAGCCATTGCCGCTGGTCATCCTGATCTCCGGACGGGGTTCCAACATGGTGGCCATCGCCAAGGCGTGCCAGGAGCAACAGATCGGGGCTACGGTAAACCGGGTGATTGCCGATCGGGCGGATGCCGTCGGACTTGCGCTGGCCGCCGCCCACGGCATGAGCACGGAGCTCATCGACCGCAGCCGCGCCGCCGACCGCGAATCCTTTGAACGGGCACTCATCGCCAGCATCGATGAAGCGCTCGGTACCGCTACGTCTGACTCTACCGCTGGCGGTAGCGCTTCGGCGGGGCTGCTGGTGCTGGCAGGGTTCATGCGCGTGTTGTCAGCTGAGTTCGTGGCGCGCTATACCGGTCGCATGCTCAATATCCACCCCTCACTGCTCCCGCGGTTGCGTGGCCTGCATACGCATCGCCGCGTCCTGGAAGGCGGTGATGAACAACATGGCGCGAGCGTGCACTACGTTACCGCCGAGCTCGACAGTGGTCCGGTGGTGCTGCAGTCACGGATCGGCGTTCGTCCCGAGGACACCGAGGCGAGCCTCGCGGCCCGTGTGCTGCAGACAGAGCATGTGATCTATCCTCGAGCGATCGACTGGGTCGCCGCGGGTCGGCTGCGGTGGCGCTGCGGACGGCCGTGGCTTGATGGCAGCCCGCTCGAGGAGCCGGTCATCGAGGATTTCGCGACATGACCGCCTCACGGCACACGACTGTGGCACCGCGTATGACAGGTCGGGTCCGCGGGCCCGTGTACGCAGGCCTCGCCTTGGCACTCATGCTGGTAGCGCGCGTCTATGGCGCCGAGCTGGAGCCCTTCGAAGCCTCCTACGCCTGGAGCTGGAAAGGCATGACCGTTGCGGTCTCTACCGTCAAACTCGAACAGGACCAGGGGCTGTGGCATTACCGCTCTCACAGCAGTCCGCGCGGCATCGGCAAGGTATTCGCCGAGCGTCCGCTCATGGAGAGCACGCTGCGCGTAACGGCCGATGGGGTGCAGCCGATCAGCTACCGTGCCGACGACGGTACGTCCTCGACCAAGCGCGATGCGCAGTTGAATTTCGACTGGGAGCACGGGCGCGTAACCGGCGTGTATGAAGATGTGCCGGTGGACTTGCCGTTGCAGCCCGGCATACAGGATGACCTGTCGATCCAGATCGCTCTGATGGTGGAGCTGCTGCGAGGTCACACGCCACAGCAATTCCAGCTGGTCGACCGCAACCAGGTGCGCGAATACCAGTACTCCCGCGCGGGCACGGAGACACTGCACAGCGCGCTTGGAGATGTGCAGACCATCATCTACCAGGCACAGAAAGCCAGCTCACCGCGTATCACACGCTTCTGGTGCGCCCCGTCGCTGGGTTTTGTGCCGCTGCGTGTCGAGCAGCGCCGTCAGGACGATGTGCAATGGACGATGCAGATCGAGAAGCTGCAGCGTCAGGTCTTGGGCAGCGTTACGCCCAATTGACCCATGTACTTTCCGCCGCGGTCACGATAAGAGGTCGAGCACACCTCGTCTGACTCGAAGAACAGCATCTGCGCCACGCCCTCGTTGGCATAGATCTTGGCCGGTAGCGGCGTCGTGTTGGAAAACTCCAGCGTGACGTGTCCTTCCCACTCGGGTTCGAGCGGAGTTACGTTGACGATGATGCCGCAGCGCGCGTAAGTGCTTTTCCCAAGACAGACCGTCAGCACGCTGCGCGGAATGCGGAAGTATTCGACGGTGCGCGCCAGCGCGAAGGAGTTGGGCGGGATGATGCAGACTTCCGCGGACAGATCCACGAAACTCTTCTCATCAAACTGCTTCGGATCGACGATCGTCGAGTTGATGTTGGTGAAGATCTTGAATTCCGGCGCGCAGCGCACGTCATAGCCGTAGCTCGAGGTCCCGTAGGAGACGATCTTGCGCCCCTCGATGTGCCGTACCTGCTCGGCGGCAAACGGCTCGATCATGCCGTGCTCACGGGCCATGCGGCGTATCCAGTTGTCGGACTTGATGCTCATCGCGCTCCTTGAGGTCAGCTTTCTTCGACGACGATCTTCGGAAACAGACTGCTGCGATCGCGCGCACGTCGCGCGAGGGCACCGGCAGCCCGCCGTGCCATCGCCAGATATGCCTGGGCGCGGGGTGAGTCGGGCGCTGCGACGACTGTGGGCCGCCCGCCGTCGGCTTCTGCGCGGATGCGCGCATCGAGCGGCAACTCCGCAAGTAGCGTCACGCCATACTGCTCGGCCATGCGCGCCCCACCCCCGGCGCCGAAGATGTGCTCGGCATGGCCACAGTTCGAGCAGACGTGGATGCTCATGTTCTCCACGATGCCGAGCACCGGAACCGAGACCTTCTCGAACATCTTCAGGCCCTTGATGGCGTCTGCGAGCGCAATATCCTGGGGAGTCGTGACGACGATGGCACCGGCAACCGGCACGCGCTGCGCCAGTGTGAGCTGGATGTCGCCCGTGCCCGGTGGCATGTCCACCACCAGATAGTCGAGCTCGCCCCATTGGGTCTCGCCCAGCAGCTGCGTCAGGGCCTGGGTCACCATGGGACCACGCCAGACCATCGGCTGCTCGGCATCCACCAGATAGCCGATGGACATCGAGGCCACCCCATGGGCCTGCAGCGGCTGGATATGCTTGCCATCCGGCGAGCTCGGCTTGCGACCCTCCAGCCCTAGCATCAGGGGTTGACTCGGACCGTAGATGTCGGCATCCAGCACGCCGACGCGAGCCCCCTGTACGGCCCAGGCAAGCGCCAGATTCACGGCCACGGTCGACTTACCTACCCCACCCTTGCCGGAGGCGACGGCCACCACATTGCGAATGCGCTCGAGCGGCTTGAGGTTGCGCTGCACGGCGTGAGCCTGAATGTCTGCACTCAGCTCCAGGGTGAGCGCAATGGCCTGCCCAGACGTGGCCAGGTGGTCCGTGAGGGCGGCCGTCAGCTCCTGCCGGTAACCACCTACGGGGAACCCGAGATGCAGGGTCACCACCGCCCCGTCAGAGCCAACCGTCACCCTGTCGATGGCCCTTGCCGCACCGAGCGACTCGCCCAAGTATGGATCAACATATGACTCGAGCGCCGCGCGCAGGGACTCGGGGGTATGGCTTTTCGTCATGTCCGTAAACCGATCAGGCAAAGGGGCTGAATTGTAGTGGCTGCAGGGTGGCGGCGCATGAGCCGTGAGCCGGCCGTGCCGCCGGCGCTACCTGCGCATATGGCATAATGGAGATCCCCGCGGGCCGATAAAATGGAGCTGCCGTGAGGGCGGCGTAAGCATCCTGCGCGCTATTGCCGGGGGAACCCCCACTGCGGGCGCGGGAAGCACAGGGCCCCGCCACACCTTGCCCTTAGACTGACAAGGCTGAATGAGCTTTTTCACCAACTTGCGCGCCGATCGGCTGATCACCGAGATCCGCTCAGCCACCGACCCTGCCAGCCCTGCGCTGCAGAAGGCGGTGGCCCGGCTGCGCGACCTGGGACCCGGAGCGATCGAGCCGGTGTTTGCCGCGCTCCCGGACGCCAGCAAGACCGCCACCGTGGCCTTTGTGGAGGTGCTGGCGGGTCTCGTCAGCCTCAAGACCTTCCCGCAGTTCGTGCGCGGCCTGATCGAAGGCAGCGCCCGGGTGATCGCGGGAATCTCCTGGGCACTCACCAGCAATCGCAACTATCCACCGCACCTGCTGCTCGAGGCGCTCGCGACACCCGGTGTCTCCAAGTCCGCCGTGCTCGAGGTCATTGCGGCGCAGAAGAGCCGCTTCGGGGTGCGGGACCTGCTCAATGCCGCGTATGCGCAGGACCCTAACGAGAAAGCGGCGCTGTTTCGCATCATCAGCGAGATCGCCGATGCGAATGCCGTTCCGGAGTTGATCGGCCGGCTGCAGGGCAAGGATCCCATCGCCCGCGTGCACATCCTGAACCTGCTGGCCAAATTCAACACCCCGGAAGTGCAGACTGCATTGTTCAGCCAGCTGCGCGATCCCAACAAGCTGATCCGCGGCGCGACACTCTCGGCACTGCAGCGCATGGACGGACCGATGGACATCGAGCGGGTCTGCACCTTGTTGCGCGATCCGGAAATCGATGTGCAGAACAAAGCCATCGATGTCGTCGTCAAGGCCAACCATCCGGACACCATCCGTTATCTGATCGACATCCTCAAGGACGAGAACGAGAACGCGCGGCGCGCCGCCGTGGAGGTGCTGAACGAGGTCGGCACTGCGAAGTCCGTCAAGTACCTGCTCGAGGCGCTGAAGGACAGCGACTGGTGGGTGCGCAGCCGCGCCGCCGATGCGCTCGGCAAGATCGGCGGCCCGCGCGTGATCGAGGCGGTGCTGGAGCTGATCCGCGACAAGGACGATGACATCCGCCGCGCCGCGATCGAGATCCTCAATCAGACCAAGGACGAGCGGGCGGTGGAGTCGCTCATCGAAGCGACGCGCGATGCGGACTGGTGGGTGAGCGAACGTGCCGTAGATGCGCTCGCCGAGATCGGCAGCAAACGTGCGCTGCCGCGGCTCTCGGAGATGCTGCAACAGCGCGATTCCAAGGCGATGCCAATCGTCGTGCGCGCCATCGGCAAACTCGGCGATGCCCGTTTCGTCGATGCCCTGATGCCCCTGGTCTCCCAATCCGAGCGCGAAGTGCGGATCGAAGCCATTCAGGCGCTCGCCAAGTTGGTCGACGAGCGGCGCGTGGAACAGCTGCGCGCGGAGCTGCGCACGCAAGCCGGCTCGAACGATCAGACGATTGCGCGCATGGCGGCCTCTGCGATGGCCGAGCTCGAGGATCGCCTTGCCAGTCCGCTGACGCCGTTGACCGGTACCGCGCTGGGGGCCGCGGCTACCAGTCTGCCGCCGCCCACCGTGCGTCCGCCGTTACCGCCGACCGGTGAGCACAAGACCGCGATCATGTCGGAAGCGGCCGGCGCCGCCGGCGGCAAGCAGCCGGGCGATGGTCGCCTGGACATCGGCACGCTCAAGGCCGGTGACATCATCGAAGGACGCTATAAATACATCGATCGCATCGGCCGCGGCGCCTTCGGCACCGTGCTGCTGATGGAAGACACCGTGGTCGATGAGCGCCTGATTCTCAAGTTCCTCAATCCCAACGTCTCGAACGACGAGGAAGTCATGAAGCGCTTCGTGCATGAGCTGCGCTACTCGCGCAAGATCACGCACAAGAACGTCATCCGCATCTATGACTTTCTCTACATGCAGGGCAACTACGCCATCTCGATGGAGTACTTCCCCTCGCATACGCTCGGCAGTGAAGTCGTCAACGAGAAGCCGCTGGAGCTGAAGCGCGCCCTGCGCTTCGGCATCGACATGTGCACCGGCATGACGGTAGCGCACCAGGTGGGTATCGTGCACCGCGATCTGAAGCCGGCCAATGTACTCATCAATCAGGAAGGGCTGCTGAAGATCGTCGATTTCGGCGTGGCCGCGGCGCACCGTGAAGGCGACACGCAGCTCACCAAGACCGGCTATGTGATCGGCTCGCCAAAGTACATGGCGCCCGAGCAGATCCTCGGCAAGAAGGTGGACGAGCGCGCCGACATCTACGCCCTGGGTGTCATCCTTTATGAGATGTTGACCGGCGTGCCGCCCTATTCCCGCGGCGATCACATGTCGGTGATGTATCAGCATGTGCAGGGCAAGGCGCGCGTCCCCCGCGAGATCAATCCCAACCTGCCCGGGGAGCTCTCGGACCTGGTGGTCAAGGCCATGTCGGTCGATAAGGCCCGGCGGCATCAATCCATGGACGAGCTTGGCGAGGCACTGAGGAAATTCCTCTAGACCGCCGCCAAACAGTGCGTTACGTCAAATTTCGCACCTCCGGCGGTTGCCTGCCGCCCCCCGGCGGGCTAAACAGCCCCTGACGCACCGTACGGCAAGGGGTCGGTCTTGGCGCGCATCGACGCGTTTCTGAAGCTTGGAACTCAGCAAGGTTGCTCGGATGTGCATCTGGCGGTCGGTGTACCGCCGATGCTGCGCATGCATGGTGACCTGTTGCCGATCAAGTTCCGCGAGCTGCGTCCCGGAGAGCTCGAGGGATACATCAGCGAGATCCTGAGTCGCTCGCAGCAGGAGAGCTTCGCCGGCGGCAGGGATCTGGACTTCTCGTATGTCTCCTCGGAAGGCGGACGCTTCCGCGTCAATGTTTACCGCAAGGAGACCGGCATCGGCGCGACCTTCCGCTCGATTCCCCAGGAAGTGCCCACGCTGGAAAAGCTCGCCCTGCCCCCGATCGTCACCAAGCTGTGCGACTTCCATCAGGGCATGGTGCTGGTCACTGGTTCCACCGGCACGGGCAAATCCACGACGCTTGCGGCGATGATCGATCACCTGAACCAGACCCGCAAACTCAACATCATCAGTCTCGAGGACCCGATCGAGTTCGTGCATCGAAGTAAGAACAGCCAGGTCATTCAGCGCGAGCTCGGTACTCACATTCCGAGCTTCGCTGAAGGCGTGCGCGCGGCGATGCGTGAGGATCCCGACGTCATCCTGGTGGGTGAGTTGCGCGATGCCGAGACGATCAACATGGCGATGACTGCCGCTGAGACCGGTCATCTCGTGCTCGGCACCCTGCATACCACCAGCGCGGTGAAGACGATCGATCGTATGATCGACGCGCTACCCGTGGAGGAGCGCGAGCAGACCAAGAGCTTTCTCGCCCAGAGCCTGCTCGCAGTTGTCACGCAGATTCTGGTCAAGACGAGCGATGGCCGTGGCCGCAAGGCAGTCTGCGAATGCCTCATGATGACCAAGGCAATCGCCAAGTTGATCCAGAGCGATCAGACGCACCAGATTCCGAGCCAGATGCAGATGGGCCGCGACCTGGGCATGGCGCTCATGGACCAGGCGCTGCTGGGCGCAATCGCGGCGCGCGAGATCGACCCCGATCACGCCTACAGCTTCGCGATCGAGAAAAAGGCCTTCCAGAGATATGTGACCGACACCACGATGCTGCCGAAGGTCGAGGTCACCGCGAGTCAGCCGGCAGTCAAGCCGAGCGCGGCGTCCGCCTGAGGCTCCTGTCATGGCCGAGATCGATTCCTACCTGGTCGAGATCCTGGAGAAGCGCGGCTCGGATCTGCACTTCATCGCCGGCGATCCGGCTCGCATCCGCCTGTATGGCGATCTCATGTCCCTGCGCTCCGACAGACTCGCGGCGGAATACGTCAAGAGCACACTTTACGAGATCATGCCGAAGCCGGCCGTGGACCGTTTCGAGGCCAAGGACGGCGCCGACTTCGCCTACACGCTCGCCGAGCGCGGTCGTTTTCGCGTCAACGTGATGCGCCATCTCAACGGTATGGGTGCGGTCTTTCGCGCCATCCCATCCAAGGCGCTGACGATGGATGAGCTGAAACTGCCGGATGCCGTGAGGCAGATGTGCCGGGCCAACAACGGGCTCATCCTGGTAACCGGCAAGACCGGCTCGGGCAAGTCGACGACACTCGCCGCGATGATCGATGACATCAACGCGCGCGAGAAGGGCCACATTCTCACCATCGAGGACCCGATCGAGTTCGTGCACCTGCGACAGAGCTGCCTCATCAGCCAGCGTGAAATCGGAGTGCACAGTCCGAGCTTCGCCGCTGCCCTGCATTCGGCGCTGCGCGAGGATCCGGATGTGATCCTGGTGGGCGAGTTGCGCGATCTGGAGACCATGAGTATCGCCGTGACTGCGGCGGAGATGGGCATCCTCGTCATGGGTACGCTGCACACCAACGGCGCGGCCGCGACCGTGGATCGCATGATCAATGTGTTCCCTTCCGACAAGCAGTCGCATGTACGCACCATGCTCTCGACCTCGCTGCGCGGCGTGATCTCACAGCAGCTGTTGCAACGCGCCGATAAGCAGGGCCGCGTCGCTGCACTGGAGATCCTCGTCAACACGCCGGCCTCGCAAAACCTCATCCGCCAGGGCAAACTCGACCAGCTCGAGAACACCATGCAGGCGGGCGGCGCCTTCGGCATGCGTACCATGGACACCGCGATCCAACAGCTGCTCGAGCAGCGCCTGATCACCGGCAAAGAGGCCTACAAGAAGGGCATCAACAAGGCCAAATTCGAGGCCGTCAAGGACGCCGCCTAAGCAAGCTCCCGCGCCTGCTGCGCAAGTCTGCGTATCGCTGCGCCGCTGCGATCAGGCTAGACTTACGCGGATGTCCCGCAAAATCTTCGTCACTACCGCACTGCCCTACGCCAACGGCCCGTTCCACATCGGCCACATCATGGAGTACATCCAGGCCGACATCTGGGTGCGCTTGCAGCGGATGCGCGGCAACGCCGTGCATTTTGTGTGTGCCGACGATGCGCACGGTGCGCCGATCATGCTCAAGGCGGAAGCTGAAGGCATCTCACCGCCGGAGCTGGTGGGGCGGATCGCAGCGGATCGGCCACGTTATCTGCAGGGTTTCCACCTCAGCTTCGATCACTGGTACTCGACCGACTCCCCGGAGAACACCGCGCTCTCGCAGGATATCTACCGGCGCCTGCAGCAGGCCGGCCTGATCTACTCGAAACCCATCGAGCAGTTCTTCGACCCAGTGAAGGGCATGTTTCTCGCCGACCGGTATCTCAAGGGGGAATGTCCGAACTGCCACACCAAAGACCAGTATGCCGATGCCTGCGAGGTCTGCAGCATCGTCAATTCGCCCACCGAGCTCATCAACCCCTATTCGACACTTTCCGGCGCGCAACCGGTGATGCGCAGCTCGGATCATTTTTTCTTCCGGCTCTCCGATCCGCGCTGTGTCGAGTTCCTCGACCGCTGGCTCGCTGCGCCCGGACGGCTGCAGCCGCAGGTGGTCAACAAGGCGCGCGAGTGGCTGAGCGGCAAGGGCGCAGAGGCTCTGGGTGACTGGGATATCTCGCGCGATGCACCCTACTTCGGCATCCCGATCCCGGATGCGCCAGGCAAGTACTTCTACGTATGGCTGGATGCTCCGGTGGGCTATCTCGCGGCCCTGCAGAATTATTTCGACACCGGCAAGGCACGCACGCGCGGCGAGTCCCGCAGCTTCCGTGAGTTTCTGACCGCGCCCGATACCGAGCAGCTGCACTTCATCGGCAAGGACATCATCTACTTCCATACGCTGTTCTGGCCGGCCATGTTGCAGTTCGCCGGCGCGCCGTACCGTGTGCCCGATCACGTCTATGCGCACGGCTTCATAACCGTGTCCGGCGAGAAAATGTCGAAATCGCGGGGCACCGGCATCAGTCCGTTGCGCTATCTCGAGATCGGCATGAACCCCGAATGGCTGCGCTACTACATCGCCGCCAAGCTCAATGCCAACGTCGAGGATCTCGATTTCAATCCGGAGGATTTTCTTGCGCGCGTCAACAGCGACCTGATCGGCAAGTACGTCAACATCGCAAGCCGCGCGGCCAGCTTCATCACCCGCCACTTCGGTGGCCAGCTTCGCTATCGGGGCGACACAGCACTCTTGGCGCGCGAAGCGCACGCGCTCGCACAGACGGTTGGCGAGCATTACGAGGCACGCGAGCTGGGCCGCGCTATGCGCGAGATCATGGGCCTGGCGGACCGGATCAATCACGATTTCGATGCACACCAGCCGTGGATTCTCGCCAAGGATCCGGCCAACCGCGAGGAGCTGCAGGATGTCTGCTCGCGCGCCCTGCAGGGTTTCAGACTGCTGAGTGTGCTACTGGCACCGGTGCTGCCCGCGCTCGCTGCCCGCGTCGCCCGCGAGCTGTTCGGCCTGCAGCGCGATTTCCTCTGGAGCGATGCTGATACGCTGCCGCAGAGCGTGAATCCTTATCAACATCTGATGACACGTGTCGATCCCAAGCAGCTCGATGCGCTGTTTGATACCGCCAAGGAAAATTCCGTGAATACGAGCGACTCCGGCAAGGCGGGCCAAACCGCTGCACCTGCTGGCCAAACCGCTGCATCTGTGGCGGCCCAAACGGCATCTGCCACGATCAGCATCGAAGACTTTCAGCGCCTGGACCTGCGCATCGCCCGCATCGTCACGGCGGAATACGTCCCTGGGTCGGACAAACTGCTGAAACTCACATTGGATCTGGGGGCAGAGACACGCACGGTGTTCTCGGGCATCAAAGCTGCCTACGACCCGGCAACTCTGCAGGGCCGACTGACCTTGATGGTCGCCAACCTCGCGCCGCGCAAGATGAAATTTGGCCTTTCCGAGGGCATGGTGTTGTGCGCAGGTGGCGAGGGGTCAGGTTTGTATCTGCTGGCACCCGATGAGGGGGCGGCCCCCGGCATGAGAGTGACTTGAACGCTACCGCCGAAGGCATCGATGCGCTGTTGCCGCAAACACAGTGCACACGCTGCGGTTACGCGGGCTGCCGTCCCTATGCCGAGGCGATCGCAGCCGGCGTTGCGCAGATCAACCAGTGCCCACCGGGAGGGGCGGAAACGATCGCCGCATTGGCGCAACTGCTGGGCTGCAACCCCTTGCCGCTCAACCCCGCCAACGGCTGTGAAGGGCCGGCGCTCGTCGCCTTCATCGACGAGGAGCGCTGCATCGGTTGTGTCAAATGCCTGCCACCGTGCCCGGTGGATGCCATCATTGGCGCCCGACGTCAGACCCACACGGTGGTAAGCGCGATCTGCACCGGCTGCGAGCTATGCATTGCGCCCTGCCCCGTCGACTGCATCGTCATGGTCGAACGAGACAGCGCCGAGGCTGCGCCCCTGCCGCAACTGAACCGCACCCGCTATGCGGCGCACCAGCAGCGGCTCGCGCGCCGCACCTGTGAACAGATGGAACTGGTCGCGCAGCGCAAGCGCGCCGCGCAGACCTCCACGGTGGAGCAGTTGTGAATCCCACTCGCCGGCGCGCGATCTTCCGTCGCCTGCAGGCCGCGAACCCGAGCCCGACGACCGAGCTGCTGTTCACGACACCCTTCGAGCTGCTGGTCGCCGTCATGCTGTCTGCCCATACGACGGATAAGAGTGTCAACACGGCGACCCGCGTACTGTTTCCGGTGGCTAACACCCCGACCTCGATCGCGGCACTCGGCATCGAGGGTGTGATGCCTTATATCAAGAGCGTCGGCCTGTATAACACCAAGGCGAAGAACCTCGTGGGGCTTGCCACCCGCATCGTCGAGCAGCACGGCGGTGAGGTACCGGCGGAGCGCGGCGCACTGGAAGCGCTGCCTGGCGTGGGTCGCAAGACCGCCAGCATCATACTCAACATGGTGTTTGGTCAGACCGAGATCGCCGTCGACACTCACATCTTCAGAGTCGCCAATCGCACAGGGCTGGCTCCGGGCAGAAATCCTCTCGAGGTGGAACAGCAGCTCATTGCCAATGTCCCGCGCGAGTACCTCAAGGATGCACACCATTGGTTGCTGCTGCACGGTCGCTACGTCTGCACAGCTCGCACACCCGCCTGTCCGAAATGCATCATCCGCGATCTGTGCGAATTTCCGCACAAGACACCCGACCGCAAGCTGTCGCAGTCCGACGCACCGGTGGCGCGGCGTGTAGGACCAGCGGCGCGCAGGAAATCGGCGCCGCCCGCGAAGCGTCAGCGCAGCACCGCGCGCCGTGCCCGCCGGCCGGGCCGGCTGATCTGATGCCGCTGTTCGCCGGGCAGAAGCCGCGAGCCGGTCGCCACCGTCATCCTTTGCGCGGGATATACAGATCCGTCAGCGTGCCCTCGAAGGCCTCCGCGGCACCGGCCACGGTCTCCGACAGGGTCGGATGCGGATGGACGGTCAGGCCGATATCCGCGCCATCGGCGCCCATCTCGATGGCGAGTGCAATCTCGCTGATGAGATCGCCGGCATTCGTCCCAACGATGCCCGCACCCAGCAGGCGATGGGTGTTCGGGTCGAACAGCAACTTGGTGAATCCATCCTCACGGCCCAGTGACAGCGAACGACCGTTGGCCGCCCAGGGGAAGGAACCCTTGCGGTACTCGATGTTGCCGGCCTTTGCCTCGATCTCCGTCAGTCCCGCCCAGGCTATCTCAGGATCGGTATAAGCCACTGAGGGGATGACGCGCGCATCGAAAGAGCTCTTCTGGCCGGCGGCCACTTCCGCCGCGACTTTGGCCTCATGCATGGCCTTGTGCGCCAGCATCGGGGGGCCGGCAATGTCACCGATCGCATAGATGTGCGGCACATTGGTGCGCATCTGCCGGTCCACCGGGATGAAGCCGCGGTCCGTGACCTTGATGCCAGCCTGGTCAGCGGCGATCTCGCGGCCATTCGGTACCCTGCCCACGGCTACGAGGATGCGCTCATACGTCTGCGGCGCGACCGCCTTGTCTCCTTCGAAACTGACGCGCAGTCCCTCGCTCAGCGCCTCGACTCGGGCGACCCGCGTACCCACGAGGATCTGCTCGTAACGAGCGCGGATGCGGCGCTCGAGCGGGCGGACCAGATCCGCATCACATCCCGGCATCAGCTGCGGGGTGAGCTCCACAACGCTTACGCGGCTGCCGAGACCGTCGTATACGCAGGCCATCTCCAGACCGATGATGCCGCCGCCGATCACGAGCAGGCGTCCAGGGGTCTCCGGCAGCTCCAGCGCATCGGCGGAGTCCATGATGCGAGGATCCTTGGGCAGTCCGGGCAGCCGCACCGATTCGGAGCCGGCCGCAATGATGCAAGTGTCGAAGCGGATACGTTCCGAGCCGCTGCTGCCCATCACCTCCAACACGTTGGAGCTGACGAAGCGTCCAACACCCTGCACGACTTCCACTTTGCGTTGCCGCGCCAGCATGCGCAGCCCGCCAGTGAGCTTCTTGACCACCCCTGCCTTCCAGTCGCGCAGGCGCGCCCGATCGATGGTCGGCTTGCCGAAGGAGATGCCGCTGGCTCCCATGGCCTCGGCATCCTCGATAACCTTGGCTGCATGCAGCAGGGCCTTGGAAGGAATACAGCCTACGTTCAGACACACGCCGCCGAGGCTTGACCAGCGTTCCACCAGCGTGACCTGCATGCCCAGGTCAGCGGCGCGGAACGCTGCGGTATAGCCCCCTGGGCCCGAGCCCAACACCAGCAGCTGCGTCGAGCGGTTGAAATCCGCCTCCGCGCGCTGCCCTCTCGTGAGATCCGGCACGGGCATCCGCACCGTGTCCCCCGAGGTATCCGCACGGGCGCCGACCGGCTGTTTCAACGCCGGCTGCGTCACGGTGCGCTCTAACTCCTCCGCATCAAAGGCAGCACTGAATGCCGCTTCCGGCTCGGCGCGGCGTCCCCCTGCCTGCCCGCGCTCAGGTGCGCCCGTCTCGCTGCCCCCTACGAGTGCATCGGTCGCGCTGCCGCCTACGAGTGCATTGGCCGCGCTGCCGCGCGGATTGCTAGCAGCGCCTGCATTTGCACCGTTACCTTCGCCTTGTGTTGAGGCTGAGTTGGTGTCGAGACGCGCGATCACGGTGCCCTTTGAGACCTTGTCACCCCGCTTAAGCAGCACCTCCGCGATGGTCCCGGCCGAGGTGGCTGGGACGTCCATGGAGGCTTTGTCGGTTTCCAGAGTGAGGAGCGGGGAATCGACGTCGATGGCGTCACCGGATTTGACCAATACTTCCGTCACCAGGACATCGGCGAAGTTGCCGAGGTCCGGTATGACCAGATCGATGCGGCTCACGGCACGGCCTCCGTCAGCTCGCGCGGGTTAGCCAACGTCTTCGCCAGGAACGTCGTGAAGCGCGCCGCCAGCGCCCCATCAACGACACGATGATCGTAAGACAGCGACAGCGGTAGCATGAGGCGCGGAATGAACTTCTCATCCTGATACACCGCGCGCATTGCCGAGCGCGACACGCCGAGGATGGCGACCTCCGGAGCGTTGATGATGGGCGTAAAGGCGGTGCCGCCGATTCCACCGAGGCTGGAGATCGTGAAGCTGCCGCCCTGCATCTCGACGGGTGTCAGTTTGCCGGCGCGCGCCTTCTCGGAAAGCTCGCCGAGGGCCCGCGCGATCTCGTAGATGTCCTTGTGATCCGCATCGCGCACCACCGGCACGACGAGACCGTGCGGTGTATCGGCGGCGAACCCAAGGTGAATGTATTTCTTCAGAACGAGGTTGGCACCGCTCGCATCGAGCGATGCATTGACCACCGGGAATTCCTGCAGGGTGCGCACGCAGGCTCGGAGAATGAAGGCGAGCGGCGTCAGTTTGATGCCCTGCTGGTTAGCGCGTTCCTTGAGCCGGCCGCGCAACTCCTCCAGCTCGGTGATATCCGCCTCATCAAACTGCGTGACATGCGGAATATTGACCCAGCTTGCGTGCAGCCGCGGCCCGGAGATGCGCTGTATACGCGACAGCGGTTGTGTCTCCACTGCACCGAACTGCGCGAAGTCGACGGACGGTATGGCGGGCAGGCCACCACGCGCAGCTCCTGCAGCGCCTGCACCGGCAGGCTCGGCGCCGCTCAGCGAGCGCTTCACGAACGCCTTCACGTCGTCGTGCGTTACACGACCCTTGAAGCCGCCGCCCGCAACTTTGGTCAGATCAACTCCGAGCTCACGGGCAAATCGGCGCACCGAAGGACTCGCATGCGCCTGCGAAAAACCTGGCTCGTTGATCGGCGGCCGGGCCGCCTGAGCAGCCTGCCGCTCACCTGTGGGCGCCGGCGTCCTGCTAACGGCTTGCGTGCTGGGTTGCGGACCCTGGCGCTGAGAGTCAGGCGCCTTGGCTGCCTTGCCGGCACCCTCTGACGTGCTTCCTGACGTGCTTCGGGTGTCTTTTTCCGCTGGCGGGGCCCCCTTACCACGCGGGCCTGCGCCTTTTGCCGGGCTCGCCGCGGGAGCGGCGGCAGGTTGGCGGTCTGCGGATTTCTCTGCTGCTGGCTCCGTACGGTTGCCCGCACGCGCCGAGGAGTCCGAGCCTGACGCGGCCGTCTTCGGCGCGCTCTCAGAGCGAACGGTGGCAACCAAGTCTCCCGTGGAAACGGTCCCACCCTTCGCCACATGCACCTTCTCGATCACCCCGCCCACGGTGGAGGGCACATCCATGGTCGCCTTCTCCGTCTCGAGCGTGACCAGAGGCGACTCGGGCTCGATGGATTCTCCAGCCTTCACCAGGACGTCGATGATCGCCACGTCCTTGAAGTTGCCCATATCGGGCACGCGTACTTCGATCAGGTCAGCTGCCGCGTTCATGAGCTGCTCTTCAGACTTTCCAGGGCACAGGCTTCGTCGGGTCGATGCCCAGCGCCTGCATGGCGCCCGTCACGTTCTTCTTCTCGATCTTGCCCTGATCGGCGAGTGCCTTGAGCGTGGCGACTACGATGTAGTTGCGATCGACTTCGAAATGCTTACGCAGCGCTGCGCGCGAATCGGAGCGCCCGTAGCCATCCGTGCCGAGCGTGACATACGGCTCACCGACCCATTGCCGGATCTGGTCCGGTACGATGCGCATGTAGTCGGTCGCGGCCACAACCGTTGCCCCCCGATCCTGCAGCAGCTGCCGCACGTAGGGCACGCGCGCGCTGTCATTCGGGTGCAGCAGATTCCAGCGCTCGGTCTCGAGCGCCTCGCGCCGCAACTCACTGAAACTGGTGATGGAGTAGACATCGGCGGGGATGCCGTAGTCGTTTTCCAGTATCTGCGCGGCCGCGAGACTCTCGCGCAGGATCGTGCCCGAACCTAACAGGGTCGCGCGCACCTTACCGCGGCCACCTTCGCGCAAGCGATAACCGCCTTTGAGAATTCCGGCAGCGGCGCCCTCAGGCAGAGCGGGCTGCTGATAATTCTCGTTCATCACCGTGATGTAGTAGAAAATGCTCTCCTGCTCGACATACATGCGCCGCATGCCATCCTGGACGATCACGGCAAGCTCGTACGCGTAGGTAGGATCGTAGGCCACGCAGTTGGGAACCGTGGTGGCCAGCAGTTGGCTGTGGCCGTCCTGGTGTTGCAGTCCCTCGCCGGCCAGGGTAGTGCGACCCGCGGTGGCACCCATCAGGAAACCGCGCGCCTGGCTGTCACCGCCAGCCCAGATGAAATCGCCAACGCGCTGGAAACCAAACATCGAGTAGAAGATATAGAACGGCACCATGGCGATGCCATGATTGCTGTATGCGGTGCCCGCCGCGATCCAGGAGCACAGCGACCCCGCCTCGTTGATGCCCTCCTCGATCATCTGACCCTTCTTATCCTCGCGATAAGACATCAGGGTCTCGGCATCCTGCGGCGTATAGAGCTGCCCGACCGAGGAGTAGATGCCGATCTGCCGAAACAGGCCTTCCATGCCGAAGGTGCGTGCCTCGTCGGGCACGATCGGCACGATATTCTTGCCGATGCTCTTGTCTTTCAGCAGCACAGTCAGGATCCGCACGAACGCCATCGTCGTGGAGATCTCGCGCTCGCCGGTGCCGTCCAGCAGCGCGCCGAAGCTTTGCAGCGGCGGCACGGTGAGGGGCGGAGCTTCCCTGCGGCGCACCGGCAGATAGCCGCCGAGTGCAGTACGCCGCGCGCGCAGGTATTGCAGCTCCTCGCTGCCCTCCTCGGGTTTGCGGAACGGCACCCGTGCGAAGTCCTCATCCGACACCGGAATATTGAAGCGGTCGCGGAAGGCGCGCAGATCGTCCTCGGAAAGTTTCTTCTGCTGATGGGCGATCATCTGCCCTTCGCCGCCTTTGCCAAGTCCGAAGCCCTTCACGGTCTTCGCCAGGATGACGGTGGGCTGACCCTTGTGAGTGCTGGCAGCAGCGTAGGCGGCGTAGACCTTGCGGGCATCGTGCCCGCCGCGGTTCAAGCGCCAGATCTCCTCATCCGACATGTTGGCCACCATGGCCTTCAGCTCAGGATACTTGCCAAAGAAATGCTCGCGCGTGTACGCCCCGCCCTTCGCCTTGAAGTTCTGGTACTCGCCGTCGACGCACTCCTCCATCACCCGTCGTAGCAGCCCGCGATGATCCTTGGCGAGGAGCGGATCCCAGCGCGAGCCCCACAACAGCTTGATGACGTTCCAACCGGCCCCGAGAAATGCGGCCTCCAGCTCCTGGATGATCTTGCCATTGCCACGCACTGGGCCATCGAGGCGCTGCAGGTTGCAATTGATCACGAAGATCAGGTTGTCCAACCCTTCGCGCACGGGCATCGTGAGCGCGCCCATCGATTCCGGCTCGTCCATCTCGCCATCGCCGAGGAAGGCCCACACCTTGCGGTCGGAGGGCTTCGCCAGGCCACGGTGCTCGAGATAGCGCGTGAAGCGCGCCTGACAGATGGCCATCATGGGACCGAGTCCCATGGAGACGGTGGGGAACTGCCAGAAGTCGGGCATCAGCCACGGATGCGGATAGCTCGACAGACCCTGTCCGGGCCCGCCGGCTTCCTGGCGGAAATGGCGCAGCTGCGCTTCGGTCAGGCGCCCATCCAGATAGGCGCGCGCGTAGATTCCAGGCGAGGAATGGCCCTGTATGAACACCATGTCGCCGGGATGTTGCTCCGAGGGGGCGCGCCAGAAGTGATTGAAGCCGACTTCATACATCGTGGCCGAGGAGGCGTAGCTCGACAGATGGCCGCCGTACTCCGCGGACACGCGATTCGCCTGCACGACCATCGCCATGGCATTCCAGCGGATGTAGGCTTCAATGCGCCGCTCGAGTGCGCGGTTGCCGGGATATTCCGGCTCACGGCCCGTCGGGATGCTGTTGACATACGCCGTATTGGGTTTGAACGGCAGATACGCGCCGCTGCGGCGCGTGTAATCGATGAGTCGTTCGAGAATGAAATGGGCTCGTTCCGGACCATGAGTCTTCAGCACGGAGTCGATCGACTCCAGCCACTCCTGGGTCTCAACGGGATCGAGATCTTCCAGTCTGGGAGGTTCTGTCATACGGTGAGCTCGAGCTGACTGCGCGTCCGCGCGCAACGCAGGTCGTTTCCCCGGTTGTCGCGATGAAAACGGCAGAAAATGGACTAAGATGCGGCGGCAGCAACGTACGTAAAGCGGGAGAGTTTCGCGCTTACACAAGCGAAGCCGCGCAATGATCCGGGTTTCACCCGCGATGGTCAAGCAAGCCGGAAGGTAGAGAATTGAGGGTGAATACGCGTAGCAGCACGCAGTCCGCGCCCCTGGCGCGTACTGCACCGCCACCGCTGCTTCCAACCGAACAGCTGCCTGAAGTGGCATTCGCAAAGCCGCAAGCCGCATCTGCGGCGCAGGCGATTATCGCCATGCTGCCGGTTGACGCTGCAGCCGAACTGTTGGCCGTCCTGCCCGACAGCACACGCTGGACACAGTTGCACGGCCGGGCAAAGCCGAAAGCCGGAACGGTACGCACCACCACTTTGAATGACCCGCAGCAGACCCTCGCCGTGCTGGGCTACCTCGCCGGAGACGCCGGAGCCTTTGAGAGGCTGTCGCTGGCCGGCCGCCTCGTGAAGGAAACTGCAGCGCGCGAGCCGCAGACGCTGGCCGTGTTTGCACCGCGCACCCACGCCAACGACGGCACGTCACTGGATGCGTTGCTAGCGGCCGCATTGGCGCATAGCTTTCGGCTCCCCGCGTTTCGCTCCGCACCGCGCGAGTCGCGGGCGCTGCGCCGCATAATGTTGTTAGGTGCGCAGCCCGGCAAGCCGCGGCGCGAGATGCGCAAGAGTACGCGCCGCGCAGGCTCGCAACCCGGCGTTGCGCGTGTTGAACCGCCGAGCGCCCGGTTGGATGTGGACTTTGAGCTCGCGGCGGCGCGCGGCAACAATCTCGTGCGCTGGCTCACTGCCATGCCGCCGAATCTTCTCGATTCGCGCAATTACCGTCAGGCATTACAGCAGCTCGCACGCCAGCACCGCCTGCAGATGAAGTGGTTCGATCAGGCGAGCCTGCGACGGGCAGGCGCCGGAGCTTTCCTTGCTGTGGCAGCAGGTAACGCCGGGGCAGATGCTGGTATCGCAAGACTCAGCTACCGCCCGCGCGGCCGTGCCGGCCGTCCCGACATCGCACTGGTCGGCAAGGGCATCCTGTTCGATACGGGCGGAGTGAATCTCAAGCCGCATCGCTCGATGCTCGAGATGCATACCGACATGTCAGGCAGTGCCGTGGCTGTTGCCACCCTGCTCGCGCTTGCCGAGCTGCGTGCGCCATTCGCTGTGGATGCATGGCTGGCGATCACCGAGAATCAGATCGGACCGCATGCCTACCGGCCCCAGGAGATCGTGCGCGCAGCGAACGGCGTGACGATTCAGGTGGTGCACACCGACGCTGAGGGGCGCATGGTGCTGGCCGACACCCTTGCGCTTGCGAGCCGCACCCGTCCGAAATTCATGCTGGATTTCGCCACTCTTACAGGTGCTGCGGTCAATGCGCTCACGGAACGCATGAGTGCGGTCCTGACCAACAGGCCGGAACTTGCGACGACTCTCGTGGCTGCGGGACGCAGCAGTGGTGAGCGCGTGTGGCCCTTTCCCCTGGAGGCGGATTACGACGCCGATCTGGAAAGCAAGGTTGCCGATGTCCTGCAATGCAGTGTCGACGGCAAGGGTGATCACATCCTTGCGACCCGCTTCCTGGCCCGCTTTGTGGGCGAGGGGATTCCCTGGGCACACGTGGATCTCGCCTCGGCCACTCGCAGCGGCGGACTTGCGCATATCAACACGGATGTAACCGGATTCGGGGTGCGTTATGCGCTGGAGCTCGATTCTGAAACACGACATCCTGACGGCAGCGCGCCAGTGCACATGAGCGAGCTTCTGATACGCCAGCCTGACGACTGGCACCTGCACCTGCGCGATGGCGTGGCCATGCACGCCGTGCTGCCGCACACTGCCCTGCGCTTCGGCCGCGCCATCGTCATGCCAAACCTCAGGCCGCCGGTAACCAACACCGCGCAGGCCCTGCTCTATCAGCAGCGCATCATGGCCGCCTTGCCGGCTGGTGTGGGCTTCCAGCCTCTGATGACGCTCTATCTGACCGATCACACTGCGCCGGCGGAGGTGCAGCGCGCCAAGGAGGCCGGTTTCGTACATGGGTTCAAGCTCTACCCCGCAGGCGCGACGACCCATTCCGCGGAAGGCGTCACCGATATCCGCCACATCGAGGCGGTGCTCGCGCGTATGGCGGAGCTCGATGTGGTCCTGCAGGTACATGGCGAAGTCACCCGAGCGGACGTGGACGTTTTCGATCGCGAGGCGCGCTTCATTGATGAGGTACTCGCGCCACTCAGCGAACGGCATCCCACCTTGCGGGTGGTCTTCGAGCACATCACAACACGCGCCGCTGTCAGTTTCGTGAGCCAGGCGCGGCCCGGAATCGCCGCGACCATCACCCCGCAACACCTGCTGCTGAATCGCAACGCGCTGTTCGTTGGCGGCATCCGGCCGCACCATTACTGCCTGCCGGTGTTGAAGAGTGAGCCGAATCGAACAGCCTTGCTGGAGGCGATCGCGAGCGGCAGTGAGCGCTTCTTCCTCGGCACCGACAGCGCGCCGCACGCGCGCCAAACGAAGGAGGCCGCCTGCGGCTGTGCGGGCATCTACAGTGCCCATGCCGGCATCGAGTTATATGCGGAGGCCTTCGATGCCGCCGGTGTCCTGGACAAACTCGAAGCGTTCGCCTCCATCCATGGCGCCCGCTTCTACCGGCTACCACTCAACGAGCGCCGCATCCGCCTCGTCAAGGAGTCATGGGAGGTGCCGGCGAGCTTCCGCTTCGGTGCCGATGAGCTGATCCCGTTACGCGCCGGCGAGCACATCCTGTGGCGGCTACTGGGCTGAGCACCTTCACCACACCGATGGCGCAGCGCTTCCGTGGCTTCCTGCCCGTGGTGATCGATCTGGAGACCGGCGGTTTTCACTCGGCCACCGATGCGCTGCTGGAGATTGCAGCCGTCCTGATCGAGATCGAGCCCGATGGCACACTGCGCCCCGGCGCGACACACAGCTTTCAGGTGCTGCCGTTTGCGGGCGCACGGCTCGATCCGGCGGCGCTGGCGATCACCGGCATCGATCCCTTCCATCCGCTGCGCCCGGCGTTGCCTGAGAAAGATGCCATCGGTCGCATCTTTCGCCTGATCCGCCGTGCCGTGGAGTCACACAGCTGCCGCCGCGCGATTCTGGTAGGTCACAACGCCGCCTTCGATCTTGGCTTCCTCAACACGGCCATCGCTCGGGCGGATATCAAGCGCAGCCCGCTGCATCCCTTCTCCTGCTTCGATACGGCAACCCTGGCTGGCGCTGCGCTCGGGCAGACCGTCCTGGCCCGAGCATTGGCCGTCGCCGGTTTGTCGTGGGATGCGAGCAGTGCGCATTCCGCCGCCTACGATGCGGAACGGACCGCGGCGATCTTCTGCCTCATCTGCAATCGACTGAAGGACAGCTTCAGCGACGCGCGCGAGCGTGCGCGCGCGATGGGCTGGAGCAGCGCGCCGACTGCCGACAGTGACCTGCCGGCAGATGGCGACTGATGCCGGAGCCCGGGCCCTAGGCTTCGACGGCGCCCGCCTCCGCGAGCAGCTTCTTCAGCTCGCCGTTGCGATACATCTCCAAGGCAATGTCGCATCCGCCGACCAGCTCCCCGTTTACGTACAGCTGCGGGTAGGTGGGCCAGTTCGAGTAGCGCTTCAGCGCATCGCGGATCTCCGGCTCCTCGAAGATGTTGACGTGCTTGAACTCGGCACCCACCGCACGCAGGGCAGCCACGGTCTGGGCTGAAAAGCCGCACTGGGGAAAATCCGGCGTGCCCTTCATGAACAGCACCACGGGGCTCGAGGACAGCTCCGACTTGATACGCTCTACGACATCCATTTTGACCTCACAAAAACTGCTCAGACCTCATCGTGGGTGCGCAGTTTCCTGCGTACCTCCAGTTGTTCAATCAGGCGCCACTGCTCCTCAGCTGAGAGCGCAAGCCACCGGCCAATCTCATCCCCGGTGCGCAAGCATCCGGCACAGTAACCGTCCGCGTCCAGGGTACAGACCCCTGTGCACGGCGAAGCGGGGGGTTCCCGGTGGGCGGCAGCTATGCCGGCAGCGCCTTTGGGGTCAGCGCCAGCTTCACTATATTGAATTATGGTGAACCCTCGCCTATCCTTCAAACCTTAGCACCTATTTAGCCCAGACAGAACAATAACTTGGGAATGGATTGCAGCGGCGTCTCAAACAAGGCAGGTCATTATGAATCCGCTTACCTCGGTCTCAGGAGCCATCATCACCGGTTTCGTGCTGGCTGTGATCGCCATCGTCGGTATAGAGATGGGGTCCGGCATCTTCCAGTTCAACGAGCTGGGACTCGCCCGCTGGCTGCACATCCTCAGCGGGATCATGTGGATCGGATTGCTGTACTACTTCAACGTCGTGCAGGTGCCCGGACTCGCCGTTGCTGCGGCGGATAAGGGCGGCCCGGGTGGGGCCGGTGTCTCCAAGTACATCGCCCCGCGCGCGCTGCTGTGGTTCCGCTGGGCCGCCGTGGCCACCTGGCTGACGGGCGCCTGGTATCTCTCTAACGCGCACCAGTTCGGCAACGCCCTCACCCTGGGACGCGGCTTCCAGGACCGCTATGGGCTGGTCATTGGATTGGGAATGTGGCTGGGAACGATCATGCTGTTCAACGTCTGGGTGCTGATCTGGCCGAATCAGCAGAAGATCCTGGGACTCAAGCCGGCATCCGATGAAGAGAAGGCGCGGGCACGCCGGGTCGCGCTGCTGGCATCGCGTGCCAACTTCGCGCTCTCGATTCCCCTGGTGCTGTGCATGGGCTCAGCGACGCACGGCCTGCCGCTCTAGCACTTAAGCCTTGATGGTGGCCGATCGGCCGTGAGGCGGCGGCCCGGGCGACCGGGATAACCGGCCGATTTGCTACCCTGCGCCGATGAATTCCTCTGCAGCGCTGCCATCGGATCTGGCGCAACAGGTCGCAACGGCACTTCGCGAAGACATTGGCACGGGAGATGTGACCGCGCAGCTCGTACCCGCAGGACAACAGGCGCGCGGGCATGTCATCACGCGGGAGAATGCCGTGCTGTGCGGCACGCCGTGGGTGGCGGAAACCTTCCGCCAGCTGGATCCGACCCTCACACTCACTTGGTCGGCCCGCGAGGGACAGGCTGTCACGGCCGGTCAGCTGTTGTTCGAGGTGCATGGCAACGCGCGCGCAGTGCTGAGCGGCGAGCGTACGGCACTCAACTTCCTGCAGCTGCTATCAGCGACGGCCACCGCGGCACGCCAGTTTGCCGATGCGGTAGCAGGCACCGGTTGCACGATTCTGGACACACGCAAAACGCTGCCCGGTCTGCGGACCGCCCAGAAGTATGCGGTACGGTGCGGCGGGGCGAGCAATCACCGCCTCGGTCTGTTCGACCAGGTGCTCATCAAGGAGAACCACATTGCCGCAGCGGGCTCCATCGGGCAGGCGGTCGCGGCAGCGCGCCGTGCGGCCGGCGGATTGAAGGTCGAGGTGGAAGTGGAATCACTCGGCGAGCTGCAACAAGCCCTCAGTGCCGGTGCCGACATCATCATGCTCGATGACTTCAGCATCGAGGACATGCGCGCGGCGGTGCGCCTCACGCGCGAGTCCCGCGCTTCCGCCCGCCTGGAAGCCTCGGGGAGCATGAACCTGCAGAGCGTGCGCGCGGTGGCGGCGACCGGCGTCGATTACATCTCGGTGGGCAGTATCACGAAGAACGTGCGGGCGATCGATCTGTCAATGCGCCTGGAATTCTCAGGCCACGGCTGACTTCAGCACTCGCTGCGGCTGGGCGATGCCGTAGCCCTGGGCATAGTCGACCCCGAGACTGGTGAGCATCTGAATGATCTCGGCGTTCTCGGCAAACTCCGCGATCGTCTGCTTGCCGGTGAGATGGCCGATCTCGTTGATCGAGCGCACCATCTCGCGATCGATCGGATCGCGCAGGATCTCGCGCACGAAGCTGCCGTCGATTTTGAGAAAGTCCACCGGGAAGTGCTTGAGGTAGCCGAACGAGGACAGTCCGGTGCCGAAGTCGTCGAGCGCAAACTTGCAGCCGAGCTCCTTCAGAGCCTGTATGAAGCGGTTGGCCTGCGAGAAGCTGGCGACGGCCGCCGTCTCGGTGATCTCGAAGCACACCTTGGAGGCATCCAGTCCGCTGCGGTGGAACTGATCGATGACGAACGGCAGAAACTTGTCGTCCCCGAGGCTCTGGCCGGAGAGGTTGATGGAGCACATCATGAGCTTCTCGCGCTCATCGGCTTCAGATACCAGCCAGCGCAGCGCGTTCTCGATCACCCAGCGGTCGATCGCAGGGGTGATGCCGTAGCGCTCAGCCGCGGCGATGAAGTCGTTCGGGGCGACGATCCGACCGCCTTCGTCCCTCAGCCGCAGCAGCAGCTCGTAGTGCGCTCCCGGCTCAACGCGCTGCAGCGGCTGGATCGCCATGCGATACAGCTCGAAGCGGCCTTCCTCGAGCGCAGCATTGATGCGCGCGGCCCACTGCATCTCGCGGCGCCGCCGCATGAGCTCGATGTCATTCTCGGCGAAGCTGTGCACGCGGTTGCGACCGCCCTCCTTGGCTGCCTGGCAGGCACTATCGGCGGCAGACAGAATGGAGGCGACATCCTCGTTATCAGCAGTGATCGGCACGACGCCCAGACTCGCGCCGAGGCGAAACACCCGGTCCTCCCAAGTGAAGCGGAAGTTGCGCACTCCTTCGCGCAGGATCTCGGCGGTGCGCATGGCCTCATCGAGCGAGCAGCTCTCCAGCAGGATGCCGAACTCATCGCCGCCCAGGCGCGAGAGCGTGTCGCGCCAGCGAACCTTGGATTTCAGCAGCGCGCCGACCTGGCCGAGCAGCGCATCGCCGGCGCTGTGCCCGCAGGTGTCATTGACGATCTTGAATTGATCGATGTCGAGGTAGCACAGCGCATAGGACTGCTCCCGCGCCTTGGCGCTCTTCAGCGCCCGCTCCAGGCGGCTCTCGAACTCGCGCCGGTTCACAAGCCCGGTCAGCAGATCATGACTTGCGTGATAGGAGAGCCGCCGGTTGAGCTCGCGCGACTCGCTCACATCATGGAACACCAGCACGCCGCCCCCGACATGGCCGGCACCGTCGCGGATCGGCGCAGCGGTGCTCTCCACGTACAACTCATTGCCATCGCGGCGGATCAGCAACATCGGCCGCACTGACTTGATCGGACGAATGCGGCGGATGGCAACGCTCAGCGGATTCTCGAGCGGCTCGCAGGTCTCCTCGTGGAACGCGCGGAAGATCTCCTCCACCGGGCGCCCCATGGCATCCTCGAGTCGCCAGCCGGTCAGCTCCTCGGCCACCGGGTTGATGTAGTCGATCGTGGAGTTGGCATCGGTGGTGATGACGCCATCGCCGATCGACTGCAGGGTGATCTGCGCGCTCTCCTTTTCGCGAAACAGTGCTTCCTCGTAAATCTTGCGCTCGGTGATATCGAGCTCGACACCCACGAGCCGCAGCAGCCGTCCGTGTTTGTCCACGCGCGCAGTTGCGCGACTGATCACCCAGCGCCACTCGCCATTGCGGTGGCGCATGCGATGCGTGCTCTCGAAAGCCGGCGTCTTGCCGGCGACATGATCGCGGATGGCCGCCTGCACGCGCGACAGGTCATCCGGATGCACGAGACTGCGCCAGTCGGGCGAGCCGCGCATGTCATCATCCGCATAGCCGAGCATCGCCTTCCAGCGCGGCGAGAAATAGACCTCGTTGTTCTGCGACATCGAAGTCCCACAAGCCGTCATTGGCGGAGGCCTGCGACAGGCTGGTGCGCTCTTCGAGCTTGGCGAGGCGCGCCTGGATGCGGATGCGCTCCAGACCGGTGGCGAGGCTCGTGCCAATGAGCTTCATCAGCAGCTGCAGATTCACATCCCAGGCGCCGCGCGGCATAGTTTGCGCAAGGCCCAGCACCGCTGCGGGCTTGCCCTGCACGCGCAGGCTGACCAACAGCGCCGAGCCGATCTGCAGGTCAGCGAGCTTGCGGGCCTCGGCGGCCTGCTCGCGCCGTGGCGAGCTCGTGTCGCGCAACTCGGAGAGCCGCAGGTGCTCCAGCCGTCCTTTCAGCCAGGGAAAGTCCTCCAGGCTGAGCTCGCGAAGGCCTTCGGGCCGGCACTGGGCGAAGGCGCTGCGTGCCAGCTGCACCTCTTCGACGAAGGTCTCGTCGGTGCGCAATACCAGCAAGAACGCACAGTCGGTGGAGGTCGCCTCGCGCAGCAGCTCGAGATTGCGCCGCACGGTGTCCTCGATCTGCTCCTTGCGCATGTTCTGGAAATCGACGGCGATCTTGGTGCAGGCGACGTCGATACCCAGCTCCGCACGCGGATTGCGACCGGACCACGCATCTGCCGACAGGATGTCCGAAGCGGTGAATTCCGCTGGCTTCTCCGGCGGCAAGGAAGACATTGCTCAGAAACCTCCCAAAAGACCGTCGCAGCCTACCTGTTTCGCCCCCCTGAGAATGTGACGCTGTCAGGGTTAGCAAGCAGGATGGACTACAAGTTTCTATGTAGTTGCGACCGATTCTCGCAACACTAACATAGGAATACAAGCTAACGTGCTGTTCGTGGAAGGAAATAGCGACTTTACAGAATACGGTTAGGGGCCCTGTCGATGTCGCGTCAGCTCTCGCCACGCCGTCATCACCTGCTCCACCTCGATGCCGAGAATGTTCTGTTGGCCATCGATCTGTCCTGTAACGGCGATTGCCGGTGTGATGGCGCCCCCGGGGCGAAACAAGACGGGATCGGCGGTGCCAAACAATGCGACTGTCGGCGTAGCGAGGGCAGCTGCGGCATGCGCTGGGCCCGTATCAACGCTGATCACGCTGTGCGCCCCTTCGAGCAGGGGTAGCAGGGTGCGGATGGGGAGATTGGCCGCGTTGTGGACATCCCCCACTCCGGCAATGGCAATGATGTCGCGATTCATGCGCGCTTCCACTGACATTCCCGTCAACAGAATCGCATGAGCCGGTAACTCAGCGCGCACGGCCGCGACCACCGCTCCCCAGCGTTGCTCGGGCCAGTACTTGGAAGCTCCGGTGCGCGAACGCAACCAGCGGCGCCGCAGGTGGCGGCTGCCCGGTTGGATAATGATGTAGGGCCGCTCTGCTAGCTGACGAGCCTGCAACCACTGCCGTAGCTCATGGCGCGCGCGCGGTTGGACCTCGATCTGCGCGGCGCGCACAACCTTTTGCGGGGGCGCTGGCAGCTGGCCCGCCAGGCGCACCGGGCTCTGATTGCCCAGACGGATGTAGCGGTCGGCGAACCCTTCTCCCGGCAACCATGGATAGCGCCGTGAGTCGCAGATGTAGTCATCGGTGATACCACCACGATGCAGCAACTCGACGCCCAGATCCCGATCGCAGAACCATGTAGGGCCTGCACCCCGTGCCCGCAACCAGCGGACCAGTCGCTGTTGGGCAGCACTGAGCCAATACGGGGTGCGCCGGCTGCGCAGCGTCACGAGTTGCCCGATGCAGGGGTGTCCCTGCAGGAGGGGAACTGTCCAGGCGCCCGAGGAAATCACATCCACCGGACGGCCGAAGCGCGCATACAGGTGCCGCAGCAACACGGTCAGCAAAACCATGTCGCCGAATGCGCCGAAGCGCATCACCAAAGGTGCGGCGTACGCCGGTGCGGCGTGCCCCGGTGGGGAGTGCCCCGCTGCCGCGTCGCCTGCTGCCGCGTGCCCTTGCGCCATGACCGACTTAGCGCTGCAGGCCCGCGCGGGCGCGGGCAAACAGCTGCTTGAGCTCCTGCTCCATCTCGAGCTGCAGCCGCTCGATGGACGCCGCATCGCTCACTCGCGGCACGTAACGGGGTGCACCGATCGCAACGGCGATGCGGCAGCCAGGCAGCGGCACGACAAACCTGTCCCACTTGATCAGCCAGGCATGCGAGGCGGCGTACGCCATCGGCAGCATCGGCCGTCCCGACATCTGTGCCAGCAGGATGGCACCAACCTTGAATTTGAAACGCGGTCCGCGCGGACCATCCGGTGTCAGCACCGGCGAGACGTGTTCGAGCACCAGTGCCTGATAGTAGTCACGCACAGCGCGCGCACCGGTGTGGGTGGAAGAGCCACGAATTACCGCACCTCCTAACCGCCGCACCAGCATGGCGCCCAGCTCCCCGTCCACGGACGGGCTGATGAGCCAACCGAGACAGAGTCCGCGCGCCCGCTGATCCAGCAGATATTTGGAACAGAACACCTGATGCTGATGCCAGAAACACGGTATGAGCGAAGGTGCCCTGCTGAGCGCCGCATCCAGGTGCTCAGCGCCGATCACCCGCACGAGGCGACAGCTCCAGACCCAGCCGCGGATGATCGCCAGACCGAGCGGTACCGCCAGCTGATACAGCAACCGCCGCGAGGCGGTCATGCGGCGGCTCGAGCGAGTCGCTGTCTTGTACAGCGTGTTGCGCAGGCCCTCCTCGGGGCCAGGCTCAGTCATGCAGGGGACGCCCGGCCCAAGCCGAGTGAGCTAGAATTTGTGTTTTGCGCATTCCCGCCCGCATGACCGCCACCCAGAGCGCCTCGAGACAACCCCCGGAAGCCGAGCTCCAGTTCGATGTCGGCGCCACGGACGACTCGCTCGAGCGCATGGCCGAGCTGTTTGCGCGCCACGG
The DNA here is from genome assembly GCA_963715725.1 of uncultured Pseudomonadota bacterium. Classification (GTDB taxonomy): domain Bacteria; phylum Pseudomonadota; class Gammaproteobacteria; order Steroidobacterales; family Steroidobacteraceae; genus 13-2-20CM-66-19. The sequence continues at coordinate 232,258 of OY970272.1, forward strand.
CGACATCTACCGGGTCATGTCTCCGACCCGCAAAGCTTACACCTACGTCATTCATCATCCTGACGACGTCAAGCGGGTGCTGGTCTCGAATCATCGCAACTATACCAAGGGCCTGGGTCTCGACCGGGTCAAGATCCTGCTCGGCAAGGGCATCATGACGAGCGAAGGTGACCTGTGGCGACGGCAGCGCTACATGATGCAGCCATTTTTTCATCGGCGCGTGGTCACCCAGTTTGCTGCAGCGCTGGAGACGGTGAACGAGCGCTTCAGCGCGCGCTGGGAAGATTATCTGCGCCGCGACGAGTTGCTGAATGTGACCGAAGAGATGAGTCAGCTGACGCTCGACATCGTGCTCAGCTCGATCTTTGGTCGTGATCTGCCCGAGCTGGCACCGCATTTCGAGGTCGTCACGCGCGAGTCCGGCCGCAATTTGCAGTTCGCCTACAAGTTCCGCTCGCTCACGCGCGTGGTGGCAGAGCTTCTCGAGCGGCGGCGCACGGGAAACGAGGAGCATTTCGACTACGTCGGAATGCTCATGAGCGCGCGCGACCGGGAGTCCGGCAAACCGATGTCCGAGCGCGAGCTGATCGATGAGATCATGACCCTGGTCGTGGCCGGACATGAGACCACGGCGAGCGGGCTCAACTGGACCTGGTGGCTGCTATCGCAGTACCCCGAGGTGGAGGCGCGTCTGCATGCGGAAGTCGACGCCGCACCCGAGCTCAAAGACGCGAGCCTCGAGCAGATGGAATCCCTGCAATACACCCAGCAGGTCATCAACGAGGCTTTGCGGCTGTATCCGCCGGGCTGGATGCTCTCGCGGCGCACGATCGGCGCGGATGTGCTGAGCGGTTACGATATTCCTGCTGCCACCAACATCCTCTTACCCTTGTATCTGCTGCATCGGCATCCCAGATACTGGCAGGACCCGGAGCGCTTCTGGCCGGAGCGCTTTGCCCCCGATGCGGAGTCCGGTGCGCGATCACTGCAGGTGGCCTCGGACAGCGACACGGCAGCCGAAGCAAATGCTGCGGATGCCGAGCCGCTGCCGGCGGGTCCGAGCAAGCGACCGCGCTTTGCCTACATGCCCTTTGCCGCCGGCCCGCGGCATTGCATCGGTGAGACGCTAGCCCTGTACGAAATGCTGATGCACCTCTACAAGATGGCACGCCGCTATCGGCTCAGCTACGTGCCGCGGCAGCCGCTGGAGCTCGAAGCGCAGATCAACCTGCGCACCCGTTACCCCCTGTACATGAGACTGGAACGACGTTGAGACCCACACCGCCCACCCTGACACAGCTTCTCACCGATAACCGCAGCGTACGGCAATCCATCACCTACCACGAAGGTGACAACGACGCGCGGCAGATCTCGTACGCAGAGCTCTACGAGCGTGCGCTGGGCATCCTGCATCACCTGCAGCGCATCGGGGCGCAGCGCGGCGATAAGCTGATCCTGTTTCTGAGCAGCAACGAGCAGTTCATCGATGCATTCTGGGCGGCGATCCTCGGCGGAATCGTCCCGGTGCCAGTCGCGCTCGGCATCAGTGAGGAGCATCGCCACAAGTTGCTGCGCATTGCCCGCAAGCTCGGCAAGCCCTACATCTATGCGGAGAAAAAATCACTGGATCGCATCGGCGCCTTCGCAAGCCAGGCAGGTCAGAGCGCCACCTTCGAGGAGCTGCGCGCGCGGGCCTTCCTGGTCGATGACCTGGATGACATCTCGCGGCCGGGCAAGATTTACCCGGCGCGTCCCGAGGATGTCGCTTTCATCCAGTTTTCCTCCGGCTCCACGAGCGAGCCGAAGGGCGTAGTGCTCACGCATGGCAACATCATCGCCAACTGCCAGGGCGCAACCGAAGGCGCTGAGCTCGTACCCGAGGACGTTACACTCTCCTGGATGCCGTTGACTCATGACATGGGCCTCATCGGCTTTCACATCATGATGTTTTTCCGGCAGCTGGCGATCCATCACATGCCCACGGAGCTGTTCGTGCGGCGCCCGCTGCTATGGCTCACCATCGCCGCGCGGGTGCGTGCCACGCTACTGTGCTCACCTAACTTCGGCTACAAGCATTATCTGAAGGTGTTGGGCGAGCGGCCGGTGGATGAGCTCGATCTCTCGTGCGTGCGCCTGATCTTCAACGGCGCCGAGCCGATCTCCACCGAGCTGTGCCGTGAATTCCTCGAGCGCATGGCGCCGGCGCGACTTGCCGGCAATGCCATGTTCCCGGTGTATGGCCTTGCGGAAGCCTCGCTCGCAGTGGCCTTCCCGAAGCCGGGCGCGCCGCTGCGCACTCTGACACTCAACCGCCACCACATGAATGCCGGCGATCCCGTGCAGCAAGTGCCCGCCGATCATCCCGATGCGCTCGATCTGGTGTGCGAAGGTCAGGTGGTGCGTCTGTGTCAGGTACGCATCGCCGATGAGCATGATCAGCCGCTGCCCGCAGGCCACGTCGGGCACGTGCAGATGGCCGGCGAGAATGTGACACGTGGTTATTTCGAGGACAGCCAAGCGAATGCAGCGGCTTTCAGCGCCGATGGCTGGCTGCGCACCGGCGATCTGGGCCTGCTGCATCGGGATGGCCTGTATATCACCGGGCGTGCGAAGGAAATCATCTTCGTCAACGGACAGAATTACTACCCGCACGATCTGGAGCAGATCGCGCAGCGGGCGCCGGGTCTGGATCTGGGGAAAGTAGTTGCGGCCGGGGCGCGCCGGGCGGGCGCGCAGGTCGAGCAGCTGGTGCTGTTCGTGCTTCATCGCGGCGAGATCGCCGAATTCCTGCCCGTCGCCACGGAAGTAGCGCGCCTCATCAATGCGCACGCAGGCCTGGAGGTCAGCGAGGTGATCCCCGTCAGGCGCATCCCGAAAACCACCAGTGGCAAGATCCAGCGGCATCTGCTGGAGGCCGGCTACGCCGCGGGTGAGTTTGATGAGGAGTTGCAGCAGCTAGAGTCGCTGCGGGCAGCGCAACGGGGGCCGCAATCCGGCTCGCGCAATCAGATCGAAGATAACCTGCGCGGCATCTGTGAAACGGCGCTGCCCGGCAAGCGCGTGGGGGTACAGGACAACCTGTTCGAGATCGGCGCGAGCTCCCTGAAACTGATCGAGATCCACGAGCAGATCGACAAGCTCTACCCGGGGCTGGTGGATCTCACGGAGCTGTTCGATTTTCCCACCATCGAGGAGCTGGCGCAGCATCTGCAGACCAAGCTCGCCGCATAGGCGCTAGCTCTCAGCCACCCCGGCCGTCAGCCGCGAGCGGTCAGCGCCCGACTCGTCGTTGCAGTCCGTACCCCCGGCTGCCACTCGGGGAGGGCCGCGCTATAATAAACCCATGCAGCTCCAGGGCTCGGCAAACCCGCAGACTGACGCTAACCCGCGTGAGCACTGCGCGCAGCGTCTGAATGCCTGTGGCATCCGGCCAACGGCACAACGTGTGCAGATCGCGCTGCTATTGCTGAGTGCTCCGCAGCATCTGTCAGCCGAGCAGATTCTCGCCAGCCTGCGTGCCACCGGCGCACGGGTCTCCAAGGCAACGGTGTACAACACTCTCAACCTGTTCGCCGCCCACGGACTGATCCGTCAGCTATCGGTCGATGGCTCGCGCGCCTGGTTCGATTCCAACGTGAATGCGCATTATCACTTTCATGATCTGCACAGCGGGGCGCTGATCGATGTGCCGGTCCCGGAAGTCGAGTTCAGCCGCTTGCCCTCGCCGCCTCCGGGCACCGAGTTTGCCGGCATCGATATCGTCATCCGCCTGCGCAAGAAATCCTGACGCCCGCCATGCTCGAGACGGTCGAAGTTGAGACGGGGCGCAACCCGAGCGGCAGCGTGTTGTGGCTGCACGGACTCGGCGCCGACGGACATGACTTTGAGCCCATCGTGGCCGAGCTGGTCGGGCGGCAGGAGCGCCCGCTGCGGTTCGTGTTTCCGCATGCACCGGTGCGTGCGGTCACGATCAACAATGGCATGACGATGCGGGCGTGGTACGACATCCTGTCCTTCGATCGGCGCGCAGCACAGGATGAAAAAGGCATCCGCGCCAGCGACACCCAGGTGGGCGAGCTCATCCGCCGCGAGAACGAGCGCGGCATACCGAGCGCGCGCATCGTGCTGGGCGGGTTCTCGCAAGGCGGCGCCATCGCACTTTTCAGTGGCACGCGATATCCAGAGAAGCTGGCCGGCATCATGGGACTCTCCTGCTACATGTTGCTCGAGAACCTGTTGCCCGCTGAGCGCAGTCGCGTCAACTACAGCACACCGATTTTCCTCGGCCATGGCACGCAGGATCCGATCGTGGAGATCCGCCGTGGACTGGAAGCGCGCGAGCTGCTCGAGGCGGGGGGTTATCCGTTGCAGTGGCACGCCTATGCCATGCCCCACTCGGTGTGTCCCCAGGAGATCCAGGACATCGCCGCCTGGCTGCGCGTCGTGCTGCCCTGATCAGCCCCTGACCGGCGGGGGTGCCGGCTGACGGAGCCAGCCGGAATCGCTACACTGCGTGCCCAATGCCGACTTAGCTCAGCTGGTAGAGCACATCATTCGTAATGATGGGGTCCACGGTTCGATTCCGTGAGTCGGCATCTTATCCCCTTCCAGCACCATCCAGTATTCTCCACCTCCGTCCGGGCGCGTTCGCCAAATAGCTTGTTTTGCAGCCTTTCCCGCGGCCGCAAAGGGCAACTGTAATCGGCCGGCGTCTGCCTAGATGCATGGACAGTACCCCCACTTTGGGGGTATCAATGGGGGTACTCGAGCCTGCTCAATTGCCGATACCCCCAAAGTTGGAGGTGTTATCACATGCCACTGAGCGACAGCACACTGCGTCAGACGAAACCCGCTGAACGGCCGTTCAAATTGTTCGACGAACGTGGTCTTTTCTTGTTGGTGCAGCCCTCGGGGTCACGCTGTTGGCGCCTCAAGTACCGGATCCATGGAAAGGAGAAAGTACTGGCACTAGGCGTCTATCCGGATGTGCCTTTGAAGCTGGCGCGTGACAGGCGCGATGAGGCCCGCCGGCTCGTTGCTCAAGGCGTCGATCCCAGTGCGAAACGCCGTTCCGAGAAGGCAGCACGGACCGACACGTTTGAGGCGCTGGCCCGCGAATGGCTCGCTCTCCAAACCCACCAGATGAGCGCTTCGACCCTCAAGAAAGCGTGCTGGATTTTCGAAACACTATTGTTTCCTTGGCTGGGTACCCGACCGATCGCAGCGATCACCGCGCCTGAGCTGTTAGCGGCCTTGCGTAAGATCGAAGCGCATGGAACTTATGAAACTGCGCACCGGGCCAAGCAGCGCTGTGGACAGATCTTCCGCTATGCGATTGCCACCGGTCGTGCGGAGCGAGATGTCTCAACTGACTTGCGGGGCGCTTTGGCCCCCGTCGTCACACGCAACCGCGCTGCCATCACAGATCCTGCGCGGGTCGCCGAGCTATTGCGGGCGATCGATAGCTACCGGGGCACGTCCATCACGATGTACGCATTGAAGATCGCCTCCAGGACGTTTGTGCGACCCGGGGAATTGCGCTACGCGGAATGGACGGATATTGATCTGGACGGCAGCGAGTGGAGAATTCCGGCGCTCCGCATGAAGATGGGCGAGATGCATATCGTTCCACTTGCGCGCCAGGTGACCGAATGGTTCCGAGAACTGAAATGCATCACGGGGCGCGGCCGGTTTGTTTTTCCAGCGTTGCAGACTACCTTACGGCCGATCAGCTCCAACACCGTGAACGTCGCCCTACGGCGCCTGGGCTATTCTCGCGAGGAGATGACAGGCCATGGGTTTCGAGCCACAGCCTCGACATTGCTGAATGAGCACGGCTGGCCGCCGGATGTTATCGAGCTGCAGCTTGCGCATGCCGAGCGCAATAAAGTCCGAGCCGCCTACAACCGGGCGCAGAGGCTACCGGAGCGACGACAGATGATGCAGAGTTGGGCGGATTATCTGGATGCGCTGACCTTGGAAGTCGACGTCAACTCCGCGACTGCGATCCCGCTCGCGAAGCCATCGCCTGCGCCGCAGGTAGCCATGCCACCGCGTGCGCTCGCGAACAGTTCTCACCAGCGTCATTAGTTCAGTCTGGCTTTGCGACGCTAACCTCGCATCGTTGCGCGCGGTGTGCCTTCACCGCCGCTGTCTGGCAGAGTTGAATTTGCTCTTGATTGGCGTTCCACAATGCCACGGCTTGTGCAATGACATTCCATCCTTGCAGATCACTCGCTTGCATGAGTTCGGCACCAGCTCGCCAGCGGTCAGTGCCGATGATGACCGCCGCTACTCGGGTGTCGAGTCCAAACGGTAGGAAGTGGGTGAGGAGCGGCGAGAGGACGAGCCCGATGATCATAGCGGCGGCCGCGGTCACGAGAAGCTCTCTGTGTTGGCGACCCCGCTCCCTTATCGCCCCAGCCAGTGCAGCCAGCCGCTGCTCTGTCTGCTCGGCTGCCTGACGGGCTCGATTGAACTGCAAAATCGGTTCTCGCATCACGAGCTGGGATCGTTCGGCAATTTGCTCCTGCAGCAATGCCGGGTTCATCAGCAAAGCGGGATGCTGCTCGATGTTACCCAGTCGATGATTCATCGCTCCGAGACTTTTCTTGATCTCGCCCAGTGTCACGCTGTAGTCGGGCGGCGAGTACCGGGCGAGCTTCTCGACATCCCGGCGAACGATCATCACATCCAGACGCAGCTCCTCAAAGCTCTGGGTCGGATCCTCCAATGAAGCTGACTCTTCTTCCGACGATTCAGGTCCGTTGCCCAAGGATGGATCCTCCATTGCAAACTCTACCGGCTCAAGCCGCGATCCCGGGCGGGCATCGACAGCGCTTGCCCCAAGTCGCGGGCGTGAATGACCCACCCGAGCTGCGAGTCGCCGGAGATTCCCAGCTCTCTCTGTCTTTGTCGCAGAAGCGATTCCAGCTGCGGATCGCGCTTGAGTTCGTAAATGGCCGCGGCCCGCCGTGATTGAAAGCGTTGCTGCTGCTCAGGATCGCCTGAGCGATCGAGGATGGCTTTCTCCTCTTCGAGCTGTCGCCATCGCAACACCATGCGCCGCGTCAAACGCTGCGGATCCTGACGAATGGCGTGCTCCTGGGCTAGACCCGCCTCCAGGGCTGCCGTGCGTGCTTCACCCCGCAACTCGGTCATCGCTCGTTGAGTGGCCGGATCATGCTCGATGGCGTTGCGCAGATCGCGGACTGCCCCGGGTCGCAGCTGCTCGAGCGTCTCGGCTGCCTCTCGATAAGCGACTTTCTGATGCTCCAGGATGGGCAGATCCCGCGCGCGCATGCGGGCGGCATCGGTCCAGGCGCGCGCATAGCGATCGAGGGCTTCCTCCCATCGCGCTCGCTCCCGTTCCGGGCCCTCATCCCATCGATCCCGAGGCGCTTCGGCCCGATCGGATCCCTTCGCGACTTCCATCCGGATGCCCTTCGCATCTGTCGTGCGTTCGTGAGTGCGCACCGGCGTGGGCTCAGGTTCGGCGGGTGCGCGCTGCTCGCGTTCGGGCCGCTCCAGATAATCGTGCGCCAGGTCCTTGGGCCGTGCGCGGGCGAGCGTCGCTTTAAAATACTTCTGCGGATCCACGTCCGGCTTCCAGGCCGGTTGGAAGTCCTCCAGCCCGTAGAACAGACTCGCCGCCTGGCGGTGCCGCGACAGTGCCACGTAGGTCGAGTGGCGGTCGAAATGGGAAGTCGCGAGCACATAGGTGCGATCGACGGTGGTGCCTTGCGCCTTGTAGACGGTAGCGGCATAGCCGTGATCCAGATACGGATAATGCTGCGAATCAACCACAATGCGCCGACCTTCTTCGCCATCCAGCCGCACCTGCAAGACGCTACCCCGCAGTGACTCCACGGTGCCGAGCGAGCCATTCTTGACGCCCAAGACTTCGCTCGTTCTTGAGAAAATACAGACGATCACCCGCCGCGAATTCGCGCTCGCCTCGGGATGTCTCGATCAGCTCGCTCCGGCCCAACTCTCCGGCCTCGCGGCGCACGCTGCGCACGGCCTCATTCAGCTGCCGCACATCCTCTCGTGTGACGGCCAGGATCAAGCGGGTGTCGCCCGGGTGCTCGCTCACCGTCCCGATGCCAGGCCTGCAATAACGCTTCGCGCGCTGCCTCCCGTGTCGTGACCGGCGTGAACCCCTCCCTCGCGCTCATAGGCCGCCACCGCTTCCACTGTGCGTCCGGTGGCGAGCGCCTGGGTAGCCTCCTGCTGCCAGCCTTCGCGCTGCCGCCGCACTTGCGACAGCTCCGCGGCGCCCACCTGTGCCGCGATGCCGCGGAAGGCGGCGCCGGCTTCGATGGCTTGCAACTGCTCGGGGTCACCCACCAGAACCATTTTGGCGCCGGCGCTCTCTGCGCGCTCTAGAACTTTCGCCAGTTGCCGGGTGCCGACGAGCCCGGCCTCATCGATGACGAGCACGTCTTTCGGCGTCAATTGGTCTCGACCCTGCGACCAGCTATGCGCCCAACTCGCAAGCGTCCGGGCCTGGACCCCCGAGGAGACCTCCAAATTCTCCGCGGCAATTCCGGAGAGCGCAGCTCCCCTGACGGTATAGCCCTCGGACTCCCACGCCTCCCGCGCTTTTTCCAGCAAGGTGCTCTTTCCCGCCCCGGCCACCCCCACCACGACCGACAGATCACCGGAATCGGTGACGTGGGTGAAGGCCTGGGACTGTTCTGCGGATAGCGGCCGGCCTTGCGTCAGGGCCTGCTCGCGACGCGCGAGGCTGACGGCATGATCTCGCCGTAGCGCGCGCCGTTCCGCTCGCTCCAGGAGCGCTCGTTCTACCGCGATCATCTCGCGGGTGGTGTAGCGCATCTGCCCGCGATCATCTTTTCCCAAGGGCACGACTTCCGGCCAGCTCGTCACCTTGAACAACGCGGATTGGAATTGCTCAAGTCCGTCGGTCCGGCTGTGCAGGTACTTCGCGACATCCCGTTTCGTGAAGGTGGCCTGGTGGTGGGTGAGGGCGGTGAGGGCGATTTGCGGATCCCGAGGATCCGCCGCCCGTTCTCAGCCGCAATCTCCCGCTGCTGTTGAACGCGCTCTTTAAGATTCGGCGGCAGGTCTTCGGTCTCCTGCCGCTCCCGCGAGATGCCGATCTTTCGGCCCGGGAGCAAATCGATGCCCTGATCCGCGAGCGAGCGATGATCGATGGAGACCTCGATCCCCGCCTGCCGCAGGTGCTCATTGGTAAGCGCCGCCCAGCGTTCACGCCATTCCAGGAGCTGCTCCTTGCTATTCCAGTCGCGCCGCTTGGCTCCGAACCCGGCTGCCGTGATCTCCCGCGTCGTCAACAGCAGATGCGCATGCGGGTTCTCCGGATTGTCGGTATGGATCGCGAGATCCACCACCATGCCTTTGGCGACGAACGCTTCCTTGGCAAAGGCGCGCACCAACTCAATCTGCGGGGTCAGATCGAGCTCCACGGGCAGTGCCACCTCGATCTCTCGCGCCAGCTGCGCATCCTTGCGGCGTTCAACGGCTTCCACTGCGTTCCAGAGCGCCTGTCGGTCAATGACCCAAGCCGGGGCTCCTTCCGGAGCCAGGATCTCGACATGCTCGACACCCAACTTGGCGCGATAGTCAAAACCTTGGTCCAGGCGCTGATCATGCAAACGCTCGGCCGAGCGATAGGCCGCAGACGCGACGATCGACTGCCCGCCGCGCGCGAGATGACCTTGGCCGAGAGATGATAGATCGCCATCGTTCGCAGTGTGGGACTGATCCATCCACGTCTGACGGGACGATCTAACACACCGGCTGACACCAACGGACGGTCGGTGTTAGATCAGCTTCCTCGCACACGTCGCGTCAGCGACGTATAAGTGCGCCCTTCGCATCCGGCTTTCGCCTTCTGCTCGGGGTACCTTACGCTTCGCGCTCGCGCTTCGCTAGAGTCCAACACGTCGATTCCAACATTCGCAGTGACGAATAACGCCACGACAAGATGACTCACTTCCAACACGCCGGTCTGATCGCATAGACTTGTCCGCCCTCACAGATGGACGTGATCCATGGCACAGCTCAGCGAGCGCATCGCCGCCATCGAAGCCAAGCTCAAACACCTGCGGACTCGGCAGCTAAAGGATGACGCCCGTAGGCGTACTGTCGAATCCCGCCGCAGCCGCAAAGCCGATACGCGCCGCAAGATCCTGATCGGCGCGGTGGTCCTCGCGCGGATCGAGCAAGGCCGGCTAACGCAGACAGAGCTGCAGACGTGGCTCGATCAGGCACTCTCGCGGCCCGATGATCGGGAGCTGTTCCAGCTGTCGCGAGTGTCTACTGTTGTCCAAGCGGTGAGCTCAAGCGATAGGAGTGAAAAATAAATATTTTCGATGTCGCACTCAGGCGCATCCCAGCTTAGTCGTGCAGAGATTGGTGACTTTTGACGGGTAGACAGGAAGGAAATGTTGTATTTAATTAGATGCTCTTGGTTTCTACGTGGTCCAACGCCCATAACTTGGAGAGAGCGTCCATGTCATTGCCTACCGAGCATCTGCCACCCTTGCGCTTTGATATTGTCGAAGCCGCCCGCATCCTGCGTATCAGTCGAGCGAGTTTGTATCTACGCATTCGCGCCGGTGAGATTCGACCTCAGAAGGATGGCAGGCGCAGTTACATCACCGTCAGTGAACTGCAGCGTTATGTGACAGCCAAGGGTTGACGCCCGTGATTGTCCTGTTGGTGTAAATGTTATCCCTCGGCCATCGCGCGCTGCGTCTGAGTGACGCACTGATAGATGACTCAGAGCGCTTCTCGCACGTTCTGCGCGGCGATCCGTTTCAGATCGATGTCGGGCGGAGCCACTGCCGTGAAAGGCCAACCCGGCGTCTCTAGCGCGGTCTAGCATGCACCCTACGACTGATTGCTCTGTACTGCGGGTGGACAAAACCGCTGGCTCCTGGGAGGCCGTGCCTGTGCGAATGATCACCGATGAGCGACTGGGTTGGGACACACGAGGCTTTGCCGCTTGGCTTCTCACGCGTCCGGATGGCTGGGAGATCCGCGCCGGCGCACTGCCCTACCTGCTGGGCAAAGGCCCGGCGCGCGTGGGTCGTGAGAGAGTGCGAAGGTTCTTGCGCGAGCTGGAAAGGGCCGGGTACCTGAACCGTCGACGACGCCGTCGGGCAGATGGCACCTGGGTCTGGGAGTCCTGCTTTAGCCCCGTGGCGGCGTCTTTCACCATGGACGGCTCAGCCGTCGACGGTTCAGCCGTCGGTGGATTAGCCGTCGACGGCCAACCCGTCGATCTAATTCATACTCTGAACAACAACAGATCTGCTTATTCCAAACTTGATAAAACAACAACCACACTGCCGCCAAGCTCGGGGATGGAAGACGGAAGCGAAAGCTTGCCAGTGTGTCTTCGCGGCCGAGGTCGTAAGGCAGCCTTGGCTCTTTTGTCAACGTGTCCGCCAGGAGATCGTGGGGCAGTGCTTCGCGAGATTGAGCAGCGGGATGCATGCGGACAAGTGCGCAGTCCAGTGGGGTTATTGCGTCGCCTCACCGAGGCGGCGGCCGCAGGAACGTTCGTGCCGCGCAGCGATTCGGAGCAGTTCGCTGAAAAACGCGCCGGGGCCGGTGTGAGTCCTTCAAAAAATCGAGAGGGCGGCCCGCGTGATGCCGGCGCCATCGCTTCAGAGCACGGTAGCTCAACTGAGCGCTGCCACAATCGCAAGATCTGTAAAATAGGCTATCGTGTCCAGTCAGAGGCTGCCTCGATTGGAATGTGCATCGGCGGCCCACTTAAGGCGCTCTTGAGAACTTAAACGGACTCATCGTGAGTTGGCAGTGCCGTCGGCCTATTCAGGTGACGGAGGCGTTTTCCAAAATCGCCCTCTGGTGGATACCTGGAATTCTCATTGCTGGGTTTCTGATGGTCCTGGTGTTGGTTCGTCATCTGGCCGAATTACACTCAGGTCACGGTCTATCGCTGATCGGAAAACTCGCAGCTTCGTCCTTCTGGTGGGCTTGGCGGCGCTGCGTAGATGGGGCCGGGGCCTGCGATTGCCGCCGGCAGTGCACAAGCCTTGAGACACTTTCGTCGATCACTTGCCTTTGAATATCTACTGATCGCCGTGGTGATGAGCATTAGGGCCGTCGCGACAACGTTCTATTCCCCGACGGAAGGCAACGCCGCGGTGTCCTTATCCTTTCTCTCCATCTCGTCCCCCCTCATTCGGAGGCCGACATGAGCCTGATCAGCGCGCTAGGCCACGCGTTCGGGATGGCCTTCGTCATGTTCTGGGACATCTTTTGGGGTTTGTGCTTAGGGTTTCTCTTCTCCGCCATCATCGAGGAGCTGGTCTCGAAGGATGAAATGTCGCGGCTCCTGCCGGATTCGAAGCCGCGCAGCATTGTGATCGCGAGCGCACTCGGAGCGGCGTCGTCTTCGTGTTCTTATGCGGCGGTTGCGATGGCCCGCTCGATGGTGCGAAAGGGGGCCGACTTCACCGCCGCCATGGGCTTCCAGTTTGCGGCGACCAATCTGGTGCTGGAGCTCTCGGTTCTGTTGATTGTGCTCTTGGGCTGGCAATTCGGGGCCGCGGAGTTCCTTGGCGGCCCGATCATGATCGGGCTTCTGGTGTTGATGTTCCGAGCTTTTCTCAAGCCCGAGCGTCTAAAGGACGCCATCGCCCAGGCCAATCGCAACGTCGCCGGTTCCATGGAGGGGCATGCCGAGATGGCAATGGCCAAGCGCGAGGGCTCCTGGCGCGAGCGCCTGTCATCTAAAGCCGCTTGGATAGCCATCAGCCACGGTTTCGTCATGAATTGGGGCATGCTCTGGAAGGATATCCTGGTGGGTGTGCTGGTCGCCGGTGCGCTCGCGGCATGGGTCCCCGCTCGCTTCTGGCAGTCCCTTTTCCTCGTCGGCCACCCCGTGGCGGCCTCGATATGGGGCGCCTTCGTCGGACCGCTGATCGCGGTGGCGTCCTTCACGTGTTCGGTCGGAAACATACCTTTCGCCTCGGTACTCTGGCAGGGCGGCATCAGTTTTGGCGGCGTCATCGCTTTCATCTTTGGCGATTTGATCATTCCGCCCATCCTGAATATCTACCGCAAGTACTACGGGGGAAAAATGACGGTGTTCCTGGCCAGTACCTTCTATCTATCGATGGTGGGGGCCGCGCTGCTCGTGGAAGGGGTCTTCGCGCTATTGCACCTGATACCACAAGGCATGCGGCACGGTATCGCCGACCAGGGCATCCGCCTTAACTACACCACCGTGTTGAACGCGTTGTTCGCGGTCCTCGCCATTGCGCTTGTCATTGCATTCTTCCGCACCGGTGGCCCTAAGATGATGAAGGAGATGGAGGGCGGAGAGCATGGCGGACACCATCATCATCACTAGGGACCCACGGACTTGAACACTCGTCGGTGCCACGCTCAACGGACTTTCAGGCTCTCGACCCCGCCTCGCCTTTGGCGGACGCGATGTTTGAGATGCCTCTGGTCAGGTCTGTATGCCTCCGCGGACGGACCCTGCGCAATGGTTGTCCGAGGCGTTGCCACCGCCGACGCCGCCCGAGCATCCCCGGCAGCCCCTGCGCAGAGCTAGCCTGACGGTGAAGGCAATGTTACGTCTTGTGACGCCTGCCTCACAGTTCCAACTGTCGAGATGCATAATTTGCATCGAGTCGACTCGGCAGTTAAGCTTTTAAACATGAAGCGTCAGCTTATCGCGCTCGTCCTGATGCTCGCCATCGGCCTGCAAGGGTCCGTCGTAGCCTTTGCAGGGAATCTCCCCACTGATGTCCGTCGGATTGCCAAACCGCTGGCATTTCACACTCGGCTGCTTCTCAGGACTCTTGTTGCCCGAAAGGCCAACACTCGATGGGCTGCTGTCTGGAAGCCTGCGGGGGCACCGTGACCGGTGCCGTCGCAACGACGCCGCAAGTCCTGAATTGGCTTGGGTTTGAAACGGTAGTTCCCCAATTCCTGTCGACCCGATTCTCCTCTCGCGGCGACTCGCCGCTCATTCGCCCACCCATTCTCTAAAGCCACTCTAGATCCGTCCTAACGACGGTAACGGCGATGTTCTCAGTCGCGCCACGGCGGCGCGCTTGGATTTCGCCCTCTTGAGTTCGCCGAGCTGTGGAGAGTGGTCATGTTTCCTTCATTTGTGGGCGCTCGCCGGCGCAGGCTGCGCTGTGTCGATCTGTGGGCATGGAGTTGGTCTGCTGTAGCGTGCCTCTCGCTGTTTAGCCTTGCAGTCGAACTGCTGGCGAGGGCCGAGTCTGCCGCGGCAAACCCTGCCTCCGCTGAGGCGGCCGCGCCGCTGACGATGGAAGAAGCGGCACGGCTTGCTGCGGTCGATCAACCACTTCTGACCTCACGCCAGGCGAAAATTCAGGCGGAGGATCAGCAGGCCATTGCCGCCTCGCAGCTACCCGATCCTCAGCTCTCGGGCGGTCTTAAAGAACTGCCGGTCGATACGTCAGAGGCCTTCAGTACTCGCCGCGATGATTTCACCGAATTCACCATTGGCTTCAGTCAAGAGTTTCCTCGCGCCGAGAAACGACGGCTGCAGGGCGCTCGCAAGCAACTCGACGCGGATGCGGATCGCGCTGCGCTCGATAACGAGCAGCGGATGGTGCGCCGCGATGCGTCCCTCGCTTGGCTCGATGTGTATGAAGCGGAACAGAGCTTGAGGCTTGCCCAAGTACCTGGCCGATGAAGCCGATGCTGCAAGTGCACTCGCTCGAGAAGGACTACGGCAACGGCAAGACATCTCAGGCCGATTGGCTGGCGGCGAAGGTCGATGCGGGACTCGCCACCGATAAGGCGCACGATTGGCTGCATCATGTGCTGCGCATGCGTGCTGGCTTGAGCCGCTGGATCGGAGACGATGCTGAGCGGCCGATTGCCGCGGCACTCACGATCCCGGCGATCCTAACTCCCCTACCGGGCCTTATGGCCGGTGCCGATCATCATCCGGTGATCGGCAATCTCGATAAGCAAATCGAAGCCTCAGCGACCGAAGTCGCCCTCGCGCGGCAGTCCTATAAGCCGGACTATTCCGTGGAGGTCTATTACGCCTACCGGCGTGAGTTTTCGGACTTCGTGGGCGTCCAATTCAAGGTAGGACTGCCCTACTTCACGAAGAATCGCCAGGACCGCGGGGTCGCGGCCGCCCTGGAGCAATCCCATGCGAGCGAAGATCGCAAACGCGACTTGCTGCGAGAGCTGCACGCCGAGGTAAATCAAGATTACGTGGATCGGCGACATTACGAGGAACGCGTCGCCGAATTCGACGCATCGATCATCCCCGATGCGGAGCGGCGCGTCGAGACGGCGCGCAGCGCGTACCAAGCGGGCCGCGGCAGCTTCGATACCGTACTACTCGCCCGCCGCGCCCTCCTGGATGTGCGGCTGCAACGTCTCGCTCTGGCCGTTGAATCGGCGCGCGCACAGGTTCGGCTGGATTACTGGAGCGCGGCACAGATTCCTGCCGGAGAAGCGCCATGAAGCGGCGCACTCAAATTGCCGCGCTCCTTGCTTTGGTGGTCGTAGGGGTGATCTTAGGCGTCGTGGCCGTGCGCCATGGTGAGGCACCCTCCACCAAACAGGCTGCCACCCAAGAAGCGCCGAGTTACTGGTACGACCCGATGCACCCGAGAAGCATTTCGACAAACCCGGCAAGTCTCCCTTCATGGACATGCAGTTGGTACCGAAATACCCGGATCGAGCAATCCGAGCGGCAACGATGCCCTGCCAGCAACATCGAGATCGATCCCGCGCGTCGTGCAGACCTCGGGGATGCGGCTCGCGACGGTCGAGCAAGGTAGTTTCGCGCGCGTCGTCGATACGGTCGGTCTGGTCGCAGTCGATGAACATCGCATCGAAGCCATCCAGGTCCGTCAGCCCGGTTGGGTCGAGCAACTCGATGTGCGCGCGGTCGGCGATACGGTGCGTCGCGGGCAGCGGCTTGCGGGTGTCTATTCGCCAGATCTTCTGGCCACGCAGCAGGAATTGTTGATCGCACGCACTTCCAAAGATCCCCAGCTGATCGAGGCGGCGCGTCGGCGGCTCGGGCTTTTCGGTCTGTCGGACGCGCAGATTGCTCGCATTGAGAAGACGGGCGAGGTGGAGCGGCGCGTCGACTACTACGCGCCATTCGACGGCTACGTCATGGAACTGGGGAGCGTCAGGGCGCGGCCGTGGAACCGGGCGGGATGCTGTTTCAGCTCGCGAACTTGGACAGCGTTTGGATCAATGCGGAAGTGCCGGAGACGCAGGCTGCCTGGATCAAGACCGGCGATCCGGCAAAGGCTGAGGTCCCGGCCTTGCCCGGCGAGCGACTTCGAGGGCAAGGTCGACTATCTCTATCCCGAACTCACTCAGGCCACCCGCACGTTGAAGGTGCGAGTGGTCGTCAAGAATCCGGGCAAGCATTTGCGCCCCGGGATGTTTGCGGCTGTTCATTTGGGGGACTCACGCACGACGTGCTGACGGTACCGACCGAGGCGGTAATCAAGACCGGCACGCGCAGCGTCGTGATCGTCGCCGACGATGCCACCCATTTTCGCCCGACGGTCGTCCGCGTCGGCGCCGAACACGGCGGCCGCTCGGAAATTCTCGAAGGCCTCACCGTCAGGCCAAAACGTCGTTGCCTCCGGGCAGTTCCTGATCGACTCCGAGGCGAGCCTCGCGAGGGCCTTCAACAACCTCGCCGGATCGAACGAATCGACGCAACAGCGTTCGAAGCCGATGTTGATGCCGGCGCCGTCGGCACAGCCTCAGAAGGAGGCGCACTGACATGCTGGCCGCCCTCATTCGCTGGTCGATCCAGAACCGCTTCCTCGTCCTCATGGCAACTGTGCTGCTCACGGCCTGGGGCATTCACGCAACCCTCGGCACGCCACTCGATGCGCTGCCGGACCTGTCTGACACGCAGGTCATCATCCGCACCGAGTTTCCCGGCCAGGCGCCCCAGGTGGTCGAGGATCAGGTCACCTATCCGTTGACGACGACCATGCTGTCGGTGCCCGGGGCGCGAACGGTGCGCGGCTATTCCTTCTTCGGTGACTCCTACGTCTACATCATCTTTGATGACAAGACCGACCTGTACTGGGCGCGCTCGCGCGTGCTCGAATACTGAACCAGGTCACCGGGCGGCTGCCGCCGTCGGCGAAGCCGACCCTGGGCCGGATGCCACCGGCGTCGGTTGGATATACGAGTACGCGCTGGTCGATCACAGCGGGCACTACGACATCTCGCAGCTGCGGGCACTGCAGGACTGGTTCCTGAAATACGAGCTCAAGAGCGTACCCAATGTCGCCGAAGTCGCGAGCGTCGGCGGCATGGTCAAGCAATACCAGGTCGTGCTCGACCCGGACCGCCTGCGCGCGCTCGGCATCACCAGTCGATCGAGTCAAACCGGCCATCCGCAGACTCCAACAACGAAACCGGCGGCTCGGTGTTGGAGATGGGCGAGGCCGAATACGCGGTGCGCGCAACCGGCTACCTCAAGACCCTGGACGATTTCCGCAATGTTCCGGTCGGGCTGGGACCGGCGGCACACCGGTCCTGCTCGGGGATGTCGCGCGCATCCAGATTGGTCCCGAGATCCGCCGCGGGCATCTCCGAGCTCGATGGCAAGGGCGAGGCGGTCGGCGGCGTGATCGTCATGCGCGCGGGCAAGAATGCGCTCGAGACCATCGATGCCATCAAGGCCAAGCTCGCGAGCCTGCAGCCGAGCCTGCCGGCCGGGGTGGAGATCCTCCCGACCTACGACCGCTCGGAACTGATCCACCGAGTCGGTCGCCACCTTGCGCGACCGGCTGATCGAGGAATTCATCGTCGTCACATTGGTCTGCGCGCTTGTTTCTGTTTCACTTGCGGTCGGCGTTCGTCGCGATCATCAGCCTGCCGCTCGGCATTCTCGCCGCCTTCACTGTCATGAACTGGCAGGGCGTCAACGCCAACATCATGTCGCTGGGCGGCATCGCGATCGCCATCGGCGCGATGGTCGATGCGGCCGTGGTCATGATCGAAAACGCGCACAAGCACGTGGAGGCCTGGAAGCATGCGAATCCGGGTCGGCGGCCGACCTCCGCCGAGCAAGCCCAGCCTGATCGCGGAGGCCGCTGCGGAGGTCGGGCCGGCGCTTCTTCTTCAGCCTGCTGATCATCACGCTGAGCTTCGTTCCGGTCTTCACGCTCGAGGCCCAGGAAGGCCGGTTGTTCGGGCCGCTGGCATTCACCAAGACCTATTCGATGGCGGCCGCCGCGGGGCTTTCGGTCACGCTCATCCCGGTGCTGATGTTCTACTTCATCCGCGGACGGATACCCGAACGAACGAAGCAATCCGCTCAATCGATTGCTTGATCGCTCTCTACCGGCCGCTGCTCGATGTCGTGCTGCGACATCCGAAGGCGACACTTGGTCGTATCCATGCTGCTGGTGCTCGTTGCCATCGTGCCGCTGACCCAGCTCGGCAGCGAATTCATGCCGCCGCTGGTCGAGGGCGATCTGCTGTACATGCCCTCCGCGCTGCCTGGATTGTCCGCCGACAAGGCCTCCCAGCTGCTGCAGCAGACCGACAAGATCCTGATCACTTTCCGGAAGTCGAGCGTGTGTTCGGCAAGGCGGGCCGCGCCGAGACCGCGACCGATCCGGCGGGGCTGGAGATGTTCGAAACGACGATCCAGTTCAAACCGCAGTCCCAATGGCCGAGCGGCATGACGCAGGACCAGTTGATCGACGAGATGAATCGCGCACTGAAGATCCCGGGCTTCTCCAATCTCTGGGTGCAACCGATCCGCAACCGCATCGACATGCTCTCGACCGGCATCAAGAGCCCGGTCGGCATCAAGATCGCGGGACCGGACTTGAAGGTCATCGAGAGGATCGGCAGTGAAGTCGAGGCGACCGTCAAGGGCAGTGCCCGGGACCCGCTCCGCCTATGCCGAGCGTGTCCGGCGGCCGCTATGTCGAGGTGCGTATCGATCGCGTCGCGCGGCGCGCTTCGGACTCAACCTCGCCGATGTTCAGCAGTGGTTGCGCTCGCCATCGGCGGCGAGAACGTCGGGGAGACGGTCGAAGGCTTGCAGCGCTTTCCGATCAACGTCCGCTATCCGCGTGAACTGCGCGACTCCGTCGAGAAGCTGCGCGTGCTGCCGATCGTCACCGCGGCGGGGGCGACCACGACGCTCGGGCGGTCGCAGATCTCGTAGTCACCGATGGACCGCCGCAGATCCGAAGCGAGAATGCGCGGCTCAACGGCTGGGTCTACGTCGACATCAGTGGGCGCGACCTCGGCGGTATGTCGCGGCAGGCGCAGAAACTCGTCAGCCGAGCGCGTTGCACTCCCGCCCGGATATTCGATCACCTGGTCCGGCCAGTTCGAATACCTGGAGCGCGCAACGAAGAAGCTGAAGCTGGTGGTGCCGTTCACCCTGGTGATCATCTTCGTGCTGCTCTATCTGACCTTCCGAACTGTCGCTAAGCGGCGCTGATCATGGGCACGCTGCCGTTCGCGCTCGTCGGGGGCTGTGGCTGCTGTTCTTGCTGGGCTACAACCTGTCGATCGCCTCGGCGTCGGCTTCATCGCGCTGCCGGCGTGGCGGCCGAATTCGGCGTCATGATGCTGATCTACCTCGATCATGCGATCGACGAAGCGCCGGCGCTGAATCAGTTCCACACCGAGCAGGATTTGATCGAGGCGATCGAGGAGGGCGCAGTGCTGCGCGTACGGCCCAAGGCGATGACGGTAGCTGTGATCATCGCGGGCCTGCTGCCGATCATGTTCGGCGGCGGCACGGGTTCGGAGGTCATGCGCCGGATCGCAGCTCCCATGGTCGGCGGCATGATCACGGCGCCGATGCTGTCGATGCTGGTGCTGCCGGCGGCGTACCTGCTGCTGCACCGGCGCAAGCTACAGAAGCCCGCTGACCGAGGCGAACACCGGGCTCCATGGAGTATCTTCAACGCGCCGATGATCTTGCAATTTGCCGTAGATCCTCTGAAGAACTCTCAATGTTCCCTCCAGCCCTCCAGACCTCCAGCCCTCCGGGCATCCGGCGTGCGCGTATTTCCAGGTCAGTCACACGTCGCATACGACAGGGATAGGGGACTATTTGGGGGTATCAGCGTAGGAGCGGATCAAAATCCTCATTGCCATCAGCGCACTAGCAGCAAAAGGTGATTCCGTGAGTCGGCACCGCAAAATCAATGACTTACAGCTCCTTAGAAAACCTCGGCTGTTTCTTATTCGGCCCAATAAGAAACACTCCCCGATAATTATTGCAACCAAGTTTTGGCCCGCGCATGCGGGCCTTCATATGAATGATTGGATGAGGAGGATTCAGAGATCAGTCAATTGTCATCTTCGAAACTTCGCAACGTGTAGCCGCACCAGAGCTGCCTGCAGGCTCCAAGGCCAATGCTATGTCCTAAGGCCACCAACCCGAACACCGGCTTAGAAGCTCAGGCCCGATGGAACCTGAGGCAACCCCGTATCACTTGGGACAACGAGCTAGGCTGAAGACTCTCAGCCGGTAAGTTGCTTGGGGAGCACCCGGATGACGGCATTTGATGGTGAGGAATGTGGTGATGGTGGCGCCCGGCCCCTTACCTGAGCCCGGGTGACGCCCTGTTCGCAGTGATCACCACCGAGTTGTCCACAGCGTAGGGGTCAACGGCCCTAGGCATCTTTGGGCGCGGGCTTAAGAGGTACAGGAACCCTACTTGAAAGCGCCGGCGAGCGCCGGAAGTGTGCCAGTCGTCGCCCACGTTGAAGTGCTGGTTGGTCGCGTATTGCTTGGCGCTCTCCTCGAAGACACCCTTCGGCTCGGCAGCGAGCACGACGACATTGGTCACGTCCCCCTTTTCGGTGACTGAAAGTTCAAGGAGTACGCGCCCCTGGATCCCCGCTCGCTTGGCCGGTATCGGGTAATACTCCTGGAATTTGCTAGAGGGGATGCTCGGTGGCAGCTTGCCAGAGCAAGCACAGTCATCCGCGCGTATCGGAAGTCCTTGCGTGCAAAAGACAAGCGTGAGGGCCAACACGGGTAGCAGACATCGCATCTCAGAGGTCACTTCGAGAAAGCCAGGGATAAAGCTACCTGCACGACCACTGCGGCTGCAATGACGGAACCCTCACCGCTGGCCTGACGCGCGATGGCTGCTACCCAAGGGTCCCTCGCGCAATGAGATCGGAGGAGCGCGATGCGAATCGCTCTGTTCTGTCTCGAAGCCAGCCGGGAAGACAAGGTCGTTTGCGCATCCGGTTCGCCCTCTGTGTAGTGACATGGGCGGCGGCTTCGATGGCATTGGCGACCGCGGTGTAATCCCGCGTGAAGGAGGGCGGCGCCTGCGGCCGCCCACCTTTGCTGAGCGGCGTGCCGACGGTGCACACACCAGCAATTGAACGCTGAAGCCGCCGCTATGCGCGCTCGGTATCTGCCGCTTGATTTCTTATCTCTACATAAGTAGAGTTAATACCCATGATCCGCAAGCGGAAGTGCTCAGAGCAGGCGCTGACCGTTTTGGCGGCGCTCATCGAGCAGCCTCGGAGCTGGCGTTATGGCTACGATCTCTCGAGCGAGACCAGCCTGAAATCCGGAACGTTGTATCCGATCCTGATGCGGCTCAGCGACCGAGGACTACTCGACTCAAAGTGGGAGACCCAGGTGCGCGGAGGCCGGCCGCCCCGCCATATGTACAGGTTGAACGCGCAGGGTCTCGCCTACGCACGTGAGCATCTCGTGGGTTGCGTCCCAACGACAAAGTCACAGCGCCGCCGGGAGGCTGTTTATGAGTGAGTGCGCATCACTAACACGGCGGATGACGAGCACGCTGATGCGATGCGCCGTGCGGGCGCTGCCATCCTCGCGGCTCGACTGGGCGAAAGCGATGAGTGCCGAGATCGAGTGCGTCGAGAATGAGCGCCAGGCGTTTCTTTGGGCTGTTGGCTGTGTCGTCGCAGGGTTGAAGGAGAGGGTAAGAGCTATGGTTACCGCCGACCCGAAACTCTCGCGGTGGATTCTAATTCCAGAGATGTTGCTGTGCTTCGTGCCTCTGACGCTGGGATGGCTGGACGCAATCCTCGGCACCTTGGGCATTTTGGGGCTTGTGCGCCTAAATCGTCAGCCAGACTTCGTAAATATCCACGGCGGGGCATTCGCTCTGACCCCCATAGTGGCGGGGACCATTTTGGGAGCCCTCGGTCCACTAGGTTTGATTGGAGCGTTTCGTCTGGTCGTGCAGGGCCGCCGGGCCAGCGCCCGATGGATTCGGTATGCGTTGATAGCTGCCCCACTTCTCTATGGCATCTTGATACTCAGCACCCGTCTGTTCATCGGAACTGAAGGTGCATTCGGTCTCAATTCTGCCGACGGCCTCCATTTTTGGAGTGCCATTCTGTTCCTATCGGCGCTGCCGACCTTGGGGGCAGTACACCTCCTTTCTATGGCACGGACGAGGGGAGAGAATAGACTTGCCGCGTAACGAAATGCTGCCCTGACCTCGCCCAGATGTAGTGTACGGTAGCGCGTGCGCCTTCGGGTTCGAGCCGACCCCCACAGGGTGGCGAGATCGCCAGATCGCGTACGGAGCAAATACTTCAGCGGAAGAGGTGGACGCCGAATTCGATGACCACATCTTTTAGGTACCGAGTTAGTGCCGGTAGTTCACCTCAATGCATCATCGTTTCTCGCAGCCCAGCGGTAATAGACCAGCGCACCGCTCGAAGGGCACGGTTGCGCGATGTCGCTTATGAGAGTGGTGACGGAAGCATTTATTCGGGGTATGTGGTTTCACTGGTGTGCGACAGAGCAGGAATTGGTTCATTTCGAACAGGCAGACGACCTACAAAAGAGAATCATAACTCAGGCTCGCGAGGTTGAAACGGCACTGGGTAACAAGCATGACGCCATGTCAAGGGTAGTTAGAGGGCAGTGGAACACGCTCTGCAGTTTTACGCATACCGGTTTCGAGCAAGTCACTCGCCGATATGCGGCACGACGCTGACGCCTAATTATGATGAGCTCGAGATAGTGAGCGCTCTACACCTTGCCGCAGGTATCGGGGACTGCTTGCACTGCTCGGCCTGGCTGGACTGTGCCTAAACGTGCCGCTCGCACGGGAGACACTCCAGCGGGCGATGGAACTTGCAGCGCAAGAATAGTGGCTTTTGAGAACAATCTCTTAAAGCGGACTGTCGGGTCCTCAGTTAGTCTCGTCAGACGGTGCGATACACCTAAGTAACCGTCGCGGCTCGAATAATTGATGTGATCATTAATTCCTGGGAGGCACGATGGCTGGCAATGGTTCGCTTTTTGACCTGAGTGGCCGTGTTGCCGTGGTGACCGGTGGCAATCGCGGAATCGGCCGCGCAATGGCGCTGGGCTTGGCTCGCGCTGGCGCATCCGTGGCCGTTCTCGCGCGCAATGCGGAACAGAATCAACTGGTTCTCGCGGAGCTGAAGGCCATCGGCAAGCCCGCGCTGGTGTTGCCCCTCGATGTGACGGATCGGGCTGCATTGCCTACCGCAGTGGCTGAAGTAGAACGCACGCTCGGTGGCATCGACATATTGGTCAACAATGCCGGGATCGTTGCGCTAACAGGTGGGGTGCTGAACGAAACCGCCGATGTCTGGGATAAGACCATAGAAACCCATTTGAACGCTTCCTTTCTCCTGTCGCAGTTGGTTGCGAAATCAATGGTCAAGCGCAAGAGCGGCGGCAAAATCATCAATCTCGCGAGCATGTACTCGATCTTTGGATCGGGGCTTGTGCCTTCCTACAGCGCGGCCAAGGGAGCTATCGTTCAGCTCACCAAATCCCTGGCGATTGAATTAGCGCCGCACAACATCCAAGTCAATGCCATCGCGCCCGGCTGGATCGAAACGGACATGACGGCGGCGGTGCGTAGCTCGCCGATGAATGACGAAATCATCTCGCGCACGCCCGCCAAGCGCTGGGGAAAAGCTGACGAAATAATCGGAGCGACCGTTTTTCTCGCCTCTCGCGGAGCCGACTTCATCACAGGCGCCACACTGCCGGTCGACGGTGGTTATTCGATTTACTGAAAATCGGGCTAGCGTTGCGCAAGAGCCGGAGCCTTCGAGAGCGGCCTTGGCGACAGGCCGCTTTGGGTCGAGTCCAGGCAGCTCAACGACATCGATCCGGAAGCCTATCTGTGTTACGTTCTGACGCGCATCGCAGATCATCCAATCAACAAGATCGCCGAACTTCTGTCCTGGAAGGTTGGCCCGATGCTTCTCTCGCTGTGCATCGCCACCTGATCGCTTCCTGTCATGAAGATAGTCAAAGTACTGATGGTTATCACCGCCGTGGCTTTCCTAGGCCTCATCGCATTTACCCAGACGCTCGCTTTACATGATCAGCACACACGCCGGGACATACTGGCGCTTGTCGCTAGAGAGTTACCGGTCGGCGCATCACTGAGTGACATGCAAGCATTTATGCAAAAGCACGCAGCCCGGTACGCCCTCGACGATCGATTCCACCATGTGTATGGAGGAATCCTTCCGCAAAGTCGCCAGGACAAGAACCTGTTCGACCGCGAGGTTGGCGTTGAGCTGCATTTCGACGAGCAGCATCGATTCACGACCGCAGAGGTGACCGTGTACTACACGTTTCTTTAATGCCGAGATTCGCCGTCCATGGGGTGCGCACCGGACGTACATGGACACCCCCACTTTGCCAAGCGATCGGTTCGTGATGGTACGAAGGCTTAGATTGCACCCGTACATTCGGACTTTGGCTGCGAGACGAACTCGCTGTCCCTGATGGGTTCAGCTGGTTGGCGCCTCGATCGGTTACACGCACTCTGGGTGCCTCGTCCGGCGCGGGCTGTGCCAACCACGGTCTGACCTGTCTTGCCATCACTGTGTGATCGCCTGAGCAATCGGCGGTGAGATCTTGATGCGATTGAGAAGTGGCTCCTGCAGTTTGGACTATGCGGCCGCCGCGGCCGGTGTGTAACCGTGCCGGAACTCGCGATCGTGGGCCAAGAGTGCCCAGACGATCCTGGCATTTTTGTTAGCCAGTGCGACCGCCGCAACGTTCTTGTTACGCCGCATGGCGACCTTGAAGACCCAGCTCCGCGGATCGGCTTTCTGGGTGGCCCTGAAGATCACCGATCGGGCGCCATGGATCAGCATCGTCCGCAAATACGCGTCACCTCGCTTGCTCATACCCAACAGAGTCGGCTTGCCGCCGCTGGAGTGCTGCCGCGGTACCACGCCCAACCATGCAGCGAGCTGTCGGCCGTTGTCGAAGTTCCTGGCATCACCGAGGGTTGCTACCAGTGCGCTGGCTGTGATCGGACCGATACCCGGCACCTTCTCCAGCCGTCGACTGGCTTCGTTTGCCCGATGCCATGCCTTAATCTGTTCTTCGATCTCATCGACTTGGCAGCTGAGCAATCGGAGATGCTCGAGTAGCCGCTCAATCAACTGTCGCATGGCATCCGGGAGATCGTTGGTGGCGTCTTCGAGGAGCGCCGGAACACGCTGCGTGATGTACGCGATACCCTGGGGCACGATCAGGCCAAACTCACCGAGTAGCCCGCGGATCTGGTTCGCTTGCGCCGTACGCGCCTTGACGAAGCCCTGTCGAACACGATGCAGCGCGAGCACCGACTGTTGTTCAACGTTCTTTATCGGCACAAAGCGCATCGACGCTCGGCTTACCGCCTCGCAAATCGCCGCCGCGTCGGCCGCATCGTTCTTGTTGCTCTTGACGTACGGCTTGACGAACTGCGGAGCCATGAGCCTCACAGTATGGCCGAACGCTTGGATCCTACGCGCCCAGTGGTGGGCACTCGCGCAAGCTTCCAAACCAACCAAGCATGGCGGCAAATTCGCAAAGAACGCCTCCACCTGCTCCCGGCGCAATTGCTTACGCAGCAAAGCCTTGCCGCGCCCATTGACCCCGTGGATCTGAAAGAAGTTCTTCGCCAGATCAATACCGACGGTCGTAATATCCATGACGGACGCTCCTACCCCGTTGTGAGTGGTCGATGACACTTCCACTCTGGCACATCGATGCCGTTACAGGGTGGGGGCGTCCATCCCATTGGTTACCCTTCATCGCCAATGCCGCTTGCAGCTCCGGCGGCCCTCAGACCGAGGACGTCGTATAGACCCACGGTCATGTGGGGTCTTGCCTGACGATGGGATACCGGCAATTCTGCAGCCGCTCGTTCAGGCAGCTGGCAGATTGGGTGGGCAGCCGCCCAGTCGCTCGCAACTGCCCTGCCGTGATGCGTGCATTTATAGATAACACCCGATGCATCGGAGCTTCCCTGGAGCGAATCACCCGTGACGCGCCATTCCCCGACTGCCGCTAAACAGCGCCAGCCCGACGGCTGCAGCGGCTGCCGCCACGGGGTAGCTGAGCCCAATCTGCAGGTACCCTTTACCGCCCCAGCGCACTCATTGCTTATAGCCAGTTTGCCCGCCAAGGTCTGAATCGCTGAATCCCGCATGTCCGATGATCGGAAATCGCTGGTCGAACGACTTTTCACGGAGCATGCGGCGCCCTTGCAGGCCTTTCTCTATCGGCGCCTGCATCGCCAGCCGGACGCGGCGGAACTGGCGCAGGAGGCGTATCTGCGGCTACTTCGCGTTGGCGATCTTGATTCAGTACGCAATCCCGAGGCCTATCTCTATGCGGTCGCGAGCAATCTAGCCAAGGAGCGCTCGCGTCAGCATCGCCAAGAAACCAACGCCGCCGACGTGGATGACCCCGCTATTCAGGCGCAACTCGCCGAGCTGCCGGCGTTCGGCGCCCAACTAGACACCGAGCAGAGAGTGGCCAGGCTTCGCGAGGTCATCGGGCAGCTGCCGCCGAAATGCCGGGCAGCCCTGATCCTGCAGTACTGGCACGGCTTGAGCTACGAGGAGATCGCACAGCGGCTCGGGATCTCGACTCACATGGTCAAGAAACATCTGAGTCGGGGCCTGGTGCATTGCCGGCGCCGGATGGAACGACTGCGGTGAAAATATGAACTCCACATCTGGGCGCATGCGCGCGCTGATTGCCGAAGAAGCCGCGGACTGGTTCGTCGCCAATCGCGCCGGCTTGACGGCTCGCGAACGTGGCGCCTTCAGCCAGTGGCTGAAGACCTCCCCTTTACATGTTGAGGAGTATCTACAGCTGGCGACCCTGGCACGTGACCTCCCGCAGGCCTGCGAGACTTCCATCGAGTCCTTGGAGCAGTTGCTGAAAGAAGCGCAGGCCGATCCGGGTGCGACGGTCAGCCCGATCCTGCCGCAAGGTCGTGCTCTCGTAGCGCGATCGCCGCTAAGGCAGGGATGGCTGCCGAAGTTCGCAGTCGCGGCCACCCTGCTGCTCGTGGCAGCGGGCCTGCTGTTGGGTCCCGATCACTATTGGCGGCCCGCCTCAGTCTCCGTGGACAAAGCGACGGCCACACGTATCGTCACCGGCCATGGAGAGCAGCGAACGCAAACGCTAGCCGATGGTTCGATCTTGCATCTGAACACCGACAGCGCCATCGAGATCCACCTAAGCGAAACTTCCCGCGAGCTCACTCTCCTGAGCGGTGAAGCCATTTTCAACGTGGTCCACGATCAGGGGCGGCCATTCCGGGTGCGCACCCCCATCGCACTCGTGGAGGATGTTGGAACGCAATTCGATGTGCGGCTGCAGCAAGGCTCGACGGTTGTGACCGTGCTCGTTGGCGAAGTAACCGTGGCACCGGCTTCGAAACCGGGACCGCACCTCCTAGGCGGAGGCTTACCCCTATCCGTGGCCGCCAATCAGCAAGTTACCTTGAGCAAGGATGAGTGGCCGGCGCATCCACTGGCCGTGGAAGCCAGTCGCCCCACGGCATGGCTGCATCGGCAGATCATGTTTGATCACGAGCCTCTCGAGCGCGTCGCGACCGAATTTAATCGATACTCGGGCAAGCCGATCGAGATCGTCGCACCCGAGCTGCGCAGCCTCGAGATCAGCGGAGTTTTCGCTACCGACGACGTTTCTGCCTTTGTGGCTTTCCTACGTAGCCTGGATGGCGTCCATGTAGAGATCACAGACTCGCGCATCCGCGTGTCGAAGCGTTAGGCTCAGGACGCCATTTGTCCAGCGCGGCATCGGTACTAGAAATGGGCTCTAAGCCGAGCAAGCACAAACGCACTGGGGTCCGATGAGCACACGTCGGCGTGGCCAGCACGGTCAGATCGCGGCGGCCGTGGCGGAAATCCTCGCCGGAGTGACGCTGTCCACGCCGTGTCTGTTGTGTTTTTCCTCGTCGGCGATTGCCCAAGAGCGCGCGCCCCACCTGCTGAGCGATGCCATCGCCCCGCAACCCCTGGCCCAAGCGCTCGATGCGTTTGCACAGCAGACGGGACTTCAAGTGGTCTATCTGTCAGCAATCATCCGCAATCAGCGCTCCCACGCCGTCGCGGCAGGTTTGGATGTGGATAAAGCCCTCGCACGCATGCTGCAAGGTACCGGATTGCAGTTCGAGTACCTCACGCCACACAGCATCCGAATTGTCGACGCCCGAGCGCACTCGAAGAGCTCGGGCAGCATCACGAATGACCAGCCGGAGGAGGTGATCGTCACCGCCAATCGTCGCAAGGAGAGCCTGCAGGACGTTCCAATGACCATTCAAGTCCTGACCGGAAAAACGCTCGAGCAGCTGAACGCTACGACCTTCGATGACTTTGTCAGTCACCTGCCCGGAGTCATCTCACACGGAGTAGGTCCCGCCCAGAACAGCATTTACATCCGAGGTCTCGGCACGGGTGAATACGGTGCCCAAGCGGCTGGCTCCAATGGCAGCTTTCCCAATGTTGCCGTCTACCTCGATGAACAGTCGGCCTCGCTTCCCAGCCGCAATCTGGACCTCTACGCCGCCGATCTCGAGCGCATCGAAGTCCTGGAAGGTCCTCAGGGCACGTTATTCGGCGCCGGCGCGCAGGCGGGCGTGCTGCGCTACATTACGAACAAGCCAAGGCTGAATGCGACGTCGGGAAACGTGAAGGCGGCATACGCGATCACGGCGCATGGCGATCCCAGCACCGCCCTCGAGGCCGTCATCAACTTTCCGATCATCCCCGACACGCTGGCCGTGCGTGCGCTGATCTATAACGAAGCGCGCGGGGGTTACATTGATAATACGCCTGCGACTTTTGCACGCAGCGATACGGATCGCAGCATTAGTTACGCCAACTACCCAGCTGGCTGCAACCCCTTTCCACTTGGCTCCTGCAAGGTCCCGCCCAACAGTGTGGTCATCAACAATGCCGCGTTGGCTGCCAGCAGTATCAATCCAGTCACTTATCAGGGAATTCGTATCCAGGGCCTGTATCAATTCAGCCCGGAGTGGAGTGTCCTGCTGGCCCAGTCCTATCAAAGCATGAAGGCCGACGGGGTGTTTACCGAGATGGCTGCCGATTCTCTCGGCAAACCTCAGCCTAGTCTCACGGTGCAGCTTTTCAATCCGTCATACGACAAGGACCGCTTCGAGAACAGCGCGCTGACGATCGACGGTCATCTGCGCGACCTGAAGCTGCTGTACGCGGGCAGCTACTTCGTGCGCAATGTCGAGCAGCTTCAGGACTATACGAATTACGCCCGCGGCGGGTTCTTCGCGGACTACTATCAGTGCGTCAATCCGGAGGGTACCGATGCCACGGCGCGCTGCTTCACCCCAAGCACGACCTGGCATGACCGCGAGCGCAATACCCACCAGAGCCACGAGCTCCGCCTCAGCACACCGGACGATTGGAGGTTGCGAGCCGTGTCGGGTGTGTTCTATGAGAAGTATCGGATTCAGGACCAGGGCGATTGGTTCTATCTGACCGCGCTGCCGTACTTCTATCCGATCGCGCCGCCCACCGGTGCGACCTCGAACAACCCCAGCGTGCGTCCGCCGGGAGATGGCTTCTTCAACGACATCACGAGAGGTTACCGGCAGAGGGCTGCTTATGCGTCGCTCGACTTTGAGCTCATCCCACATCAACTGACGTTAACCGCCGGCGCGCGCCATTACGACATCAACACGACCGAAATCGGCTCAGTGGTATTTAGCAGCGGATGCTCAACGCGAGACCCCACCGCACCCAATCCGTGTGTGAACCGGGACTACGTTAATCTCAACGCAAAACATCTCGACCAGACCTACAAGGGTTTCAAAGGGCGCGCGGGCGTGAGCTGGAAGCCCTCTGATGACCTTCTGCTCTACTACGCTTGGTCCCAGGGTTTCCGTGCCGGCGTCTTCAACCGAGCCTTCGTGGTGCCAGGCTACTCGCCCCTATCGGACTTCAGCTATGCCTTCAATTTCCAATCGCCTTTTCCCTGGCAGGCGCTAGCGCATGAACACGGCGCTTGGACACCGGCTATAGCGGTGATCCCCGACAGTCTGACGAATCACGAGATCGGCTGGAAGGCCAGTTGGGCGGATGGGCGCCTCTATTGGAATGGCGCCGTCTATCAGGAGAACTGGAATCATGTACAGCTCGGGGCGTTCGAGACCGATGTGCTGGGCAGCGTCGCCATCAATGGAGGCAACTACAGGATACGGGGAATCGAGAACTCGATTGTAGCCCGACCTTGGAGCCGGCTCGATATCGAGATTGGGCTCGTCTGGAACCACAGTGAGCTGGTCAAGGAAGCACAGTTTTTCTGGCATGACGGAACACCGATCGATTTCAGTCTGCTGCACACTTACGACGGAGTACAGCTCTCGAATCCGGCCGGAACACTGGGCAGTTCGCTCGCCGGGGCGCCTGCATTCCAGGGCACTGTGCGCGCACGTTATGAGATCAACCTCGGCACCTACACCGCGTTTCTGCAGCTCGGGGCGGTCCATCAATCGCACTCGCTCGCGACGACCGATCGACTCGGGCTCACGCTAGCAGGGCGGTTCCGGGATGATGACCTGCCGCCGTTCACCACTTATGACGGCGCATTGGGTCTCCTACGTGATGACTGGCTCGTACAGCTCTACGCGGAAAACCTATTCGATACTCAAGCACAGCTTTTCGCCAATTACAACCAGGACTACCGCGCCCTGACTGTGAATCGGCCGCGAACGATCGGGCTGCGTTTCAGCTATGACTTTCAGCGGAACTGAGTTTTTCAAAGATTGAGGTACCCGAATCCTCACCCGCCGACTCTCTACTTGTATAAGTTCCGCGGTCCGCAACGGCTCGACCGGGACATCACCAGTAGATAAGTCATCATCAAAATGTCACTAGCGGGAGAAGGATAATGAGGGCAACAGTAAAGGCTTTGGTATGTGGTATCTCGGCGGCCTGTGTCACGGGCAGCGCTCTGGCCACGCCGACTGTCGGAGCGTTTGATAATAATATTCTGTCTGCCGGGCTTGCCGACTTCGACCTCAACGCGCACGCATATGTCGAACTGGCGGACGAGGACTTTGCCGCCGAGGTGCATACCGATGGTTCCTCCAACGTCGTCGTGCAGGACGTGAAGTTCTACCCAGGCGGCACCACCGGCTGGCACAAGCATCCTGGCGTGCTGTTGCTCACCCTTGCGGCCGACTCAGGTCCGGTGGACTGGTACGACGCGCACTGTGGCAAGGTCACCTACAAGGCCGGCGACAGCTGGACCGAGGGCACGAAGCTCCACGATGTCGTCAACAACAGTCCCACGTATGCCCACTTCCTCGTCACCTACATCGTAGCGGCTACCGTACCGGCTGGTGCCAACAAGCGCACCGATGAGCCTGCACCCAGGTGCGCCGTTGCTCTGGGCTTGAAATAGGAAATTAGCCTCATCACTTCGGGGTCGAGGCACGAGCATCTCGTGTCTCGACCTGCTGCGCTTTGGAACAGCTAGCGTGCCAGCTCAACCCGGGTGCCGCTGCCTCGCAGTAATTTCAGGATTCGCGCAGGTGTGGCGGCTGGCACCATGATCGCCGCCACCTCGGACAGGGCGGTGACGACAAACGCCGAGGCAGCGAGCAACTTCTCGGACGATGCGAGAACGATCGTCTCGGCGGCGCGCTCATGCAGGGCTCTTTTCACGCCCGCCTCCTCGGCATCACCGGTACTCAATCCGGCTTGCGGATGCACTCCGGTGACCCCCATGAAAAAGATGTCCGCACGCAGTCGTGACGCCGCATCGATCAGAGCAGCACCGACATTCACCATGGAGTGACGGAACAGCCTTCCGCCCAACATGACAATGTCGATGTGCGGATGAGCCGCGAGCTCCACGGCGACATTCGGACTGTGCGTAACCACAGTCGCATGCAACGCAGGAGCCAGATGTCGGGCGATCTGCAGGGAGGTCGTGCCGCCGTCCAGGATCACCACCTGACCCGGCCGAATCATCTCGGCCGCGGCCTTCCCCAAGGCCGCCTTCTCCCGAATTGAGACCGTACTGCGCAGCCGCAAATCGCCCTCGGCGATCGCGGCAGGCAAGGCCCCGCCATGCACGCGTTGCAGGCGCCCGACGGCTGCGAGCTCTCGCAGATCGCGACGAATCGTGTCCTCGGAGACATCCCACTCGGCGGCGAGCTCCCGGGCGATGACCTCGCCCTCGGCCGCGAGCCGGGCCAGGATCAATTTCTTTCGTTGGGCAGTAAGCACGTGGTCCTACCTCGGCGACGTACGTGAGCTATCCGCGCGCGCCGCGTTCCGCGGGCGATGAACCGCTCCTGGCTCTATTTGCACGATATTGCACGAAACTGCACGTTATCGTACACTGATTTCCATGCCTACAGAACGTCCTCTGCTGATCATGATCTGCGGGCCCTATACCTCGGGCACAGGTGGTGACCCCGCGAAGATCGCGGCCAACCGTCATCGGTTGGAAACCTTCGCGTTGCCGATTTACGAGCGCGGCCACGTGCCTCTCATCGGTGAATGGCTGGCGATTCCGCTTGCTCGCGCCGCTGGTGAACCTGACCGCGTGGAGGAAGCGTTCCAGCGTCTGCAATATCCTGTGGCACATCGTCTGTTGCAGCGTTGCGATGCAGTGCTGCGGATTTCCGGGGAATCTGCCGGTGCGGATGCGGACGTTCGGCTCGCTCGTCAACAGGGTCTGCGCGTCTTCGCAGACGTGGCCGAAATACCCACTGTGGGTGCCGAATGATGTTGACTCTGGATCCGGCCCCCGACCATGTCAGGCTCATCGGTGACCAGGTGTTGTCAAACGACTGGTATCTGCTTCGCAAGATCACGTTTGATTTTCGGCGGCGCGATGGCACCTGGCAGCGCCAGGCGCGCGAGGTTTACGACCGTGGCAACGGTGCGGTCATTCTCTTGTACAACGTTGCGCGCCGCACCGTGGTTCTCACCCGGCAGTTCCGCATGCCAGCCTTCGTCAACGGCTGTGTGGATGGTTATCTCATCGAGGCGTGCGCCGGACTGCTTGATGGCAAGGATGCGACCGAGCGCATCCGCAGAGAAGCCGAGGAAGAGACCGGTTACCGGGTGCGCGCCCCGCGCAAGGTGCTCGAGGCTTACATGAGCCCGGGATCGGTCACAGAGCGGCTGCACTTCTTCGTTGCTGAATACGACACCCAGGATCGGGTGTCCGCCGGGGGTGGTGATGTCAGTGAGGGCGAAGACATCGAGACCCTGGAGACTCCCCTCGAGGAAGCCCTGCGGATGGTCGATGCGGGCACGATTCAGGATGGCAAGACTATCCTGCTCCTGCAGTATGTGCAGCGCATAGGCCTCGAGTGTCTCTGCAGGTGCCCCTGAGCCCCCCGCCGCCTCAGCAGTCAATCTCGATATAAATTAGTGTGTTAGAGTCAGATGAGGTCGCAAGCCAGACTCTGCTGGGTCACGAAACGGGTCTGGCCCGGCCCTGGGGGCCGACCCGCACCGATCTCGGCCCGTCGCCTGTGTGGGTCTCCTGGGCGCTTTGGAGCGGAGATTTTTTGGCGGCGGATTAAACTTCGACCGCGCCTGGTGCTTCTAACTGCCTGAGCTGCGCCCCGCGCGTCAGACGGCGTTCAACGCGCTGCGACCCGTCGGGCTGCGACTTTAGGGCCCCGACGGTGTTCTCGGGGGCAGGGACGGTTCAAAGGATCCTCTGTGGGCATGAGTGCAGAACCCAAAAGCAGCCCGACGGTCTCGAGCGACAGCGTCCGGTGGATCGCCCGCGAAGCCCCGCCGGATCCGGTCGTTCCCCTCGAACAGATCGTGCCCCTGAAACCGCATCCCGTGGAACCTGAGGGGGCTGGCGGCAGCAGCGGGCGAACCAAACTCATCGCGATAGGGGTCGCGACACTCGTTCTGGCCGCCATTGCCGCCATTCTGTGGTACGGCCGCGCGTCCGATGCAAAGCTGCTCGGCGCCGGCAGCCAGCAGTCCATTCCCCTGGTGAGCGTCATGTCCCCCGGGGTCACGACTGTGACCTCCAATGTCACATTCACCGGCACCATTGCAGCCCGCTATGACATGCCGATCGGCATCGAAGGTGATGCGGGCAGGATCATCGCCGTGTATGTCGAGGCCGGCGACCACGTCAAACGAGGGCAGCTACTGGCCAAGCTGGATGAATCGGTGTGGCAGCCGCAGGTCAACCGGCTGGCCGCGGCGCTCGAGCAGGCAAAGGCTCAGGCCGCGCTTTCGGCTGCGGAGTATCGCCGCGCCGCCGCCGTCGCATCAGCCGGCGCCCTCTCGGCCGAGGACATCGAGAAACGCAAGGCGCTGTCAGTAACGGATGCGGCGAGTGTCAAAGTGGCCGAGGCCATGCTGGCGGAAGCCCAGGCGAGGTTGTCGCGCACCCGCGTGTTGGCTCCTGCTGACGGCACAGTCCTGACCCGGCGCGCCGAAGTCGGACAGACGGCCAGCCCCGGGGGCGAAGCGCTGTTCCGCCTCGCTGCGGCCGGAGAGATCGAGATGCGCGGCCAGGTGGCCGAGCAGGACATGGCCTCTCTCAAGGTCGGCCAACAGGCCCAGGTGCACCTGGTCGGCAGCTCGCGGCCCTTCACCGGAAAAGTGCGCTTGTTGGGGGCGATCATCGACCCGATCAGCCGCCTTGGGGACATCCGTATCTCACTAGCCCCGGACCCGAGCCTGCGCCCGGGAGCCTTTGCTCAGGGTGCCGTGTTGGTCAGTACGGCCGAGAGGCCGGTATTGCCCCAGACAGCTGTGCTGTCGGATAACAAAGGCTCCTATGTCTACCTCGTCAGCTCGGACAACAAGGTCGTGCGGCGCGACGTCAAGGTCGGCGGCACCCTCGCCTCCGGAATCATCATCTCGCAGGGACTCAGCGGCAGCGAACGCATCGTCTCCACCGCGGCGGGCTTCCTGCGTGAGGGTGAGGCGGTGCAGGTGGCAGCACCAGCGGCCACCTCGCAGTCATGAAGAACCTCTCCGCCTGGGCGATTCGCCATCCGGTCTCGCCGGTGGTGTTGTTTGTCGTGCTGCTGTTCATGGGAATGGTAGCGTTCATACGGATGCCGGTGACGTTGGACCCTGACATCGCCTTCCCGCTCGTGCACGTCCTGATTTACCAGCCAGGCGCAGCACCACAGGAAATCGAGACGCAGGTGATGCAGAAGGTCGAAGGCTCGGTTGCCGGCGTAGGCAACATTCACAACATCACCTCGGCCGCTTTGGAGGGTGTCGCCACCATCTGGATCGAGTTTCAGATCGGCACGCCGATCGATCGAGCCGTGGCAGACGTCCGCGACGCGGTCTCCAAAGTCCGCAGCCAGCTGCCCAATGGCATCCAGGAGCCCATCGTGCAGCGCGTCGATGTGGATGGTGGCGCGATCGTCTACTACGCGGTGAGCTCCACCAGAGGGACCGAAGCAGACCTGTCCTGGTTCGTGGACAACGCCATCACCAAGCGCCTGCTTGCGGTGCCCGGCGTCGCCCAGGTACAGCGCGGTGGCGGCGTGAACCGCGAGATCCGCATCGAGTTGGATCCGGCGCGCATGCAGGCGCTGGGCATCACTGCCGTCGATGTCAACCAGCAGCTGCGTTCGCTGAACCTCGACTCCCCTGGCGGCCGCGCGCAGGTGGGCGGCGGCGAACAGTCCATCCGCGTGTTGGGTGGTGCGCGCAGCGCCTACGCTCTGGGCGATACTGAAATCGTGCTGCCAGGGGCGGCTGGCCGTTTTGCACGCTTGAGTGACATCGCGGTGGTGCATGATGGCGTTGGCGAGCTGCGCAGTATCGCGCGCCTCAACGGGCGGCCTGCCACGACCTTTGCGGTTTCCAAGGCGAAAGGTTACTCCGACGTGTCGGTGATGGATGCCGTCGAGAAAGAGCTGGCGAAGGTACGCAAGGAAAATCCTCAGGTCACGATGAGCCAGGTGTTCACCACGGTGAACTACACCAAGGAGCAGTATCACTCCGCGATCAGCGCCTTTCTCGAGGGCTCCGTCCTCGCCGTGATCGTCGTCTGGCTGTTCCTCCGGGACGGTCGCGCGACCGCCATCTCGGCGCTGGCCATTCCATTATCCGCTATCCCGACCTTCGCCTTCATGAAGCTCATGGGCTTCTCGCTAAACTCGATCAGCCTGCTGGCGCTGTCGTTGGTAGCCGGCGTGCTGGTGGATGATGCCATCGTCGAGATCGAGAACATCGTGCGCCATATGCGTATGGGCAAGAGCGGCTTCCGCGCCGCCCTGGATGCCGCCGACCAGATCGGACTCGCCGTGGTGGCAACTTCGTGCACGATCATGGCCGTATTTCTGCCTGTCAGTTTCATGCCGGGCATCTCCGGGCAGTACTTCATCCAGTTTGGGCTGACGGTGGCCGCCGCCGTGTTCTTCTCACTCCTGGTAGCCCGCTTGATCACACCCGTGATCGCCGCCTATACCCTCAAGTCGGAGCGGATCGCTCACCCGGGTGACGGTCCGATCATGTCCGGCTATCTGCGCACGCTCGACTGGTGCATTCATAACCGCTGGAAAACCATTGCACTCGGCCTCGCGTTCTTCGCCGTTTCCATCGTCGGGCTGGCACTCATTCCGAAATCGTTCGTTCCGGATGCCGATTTCGGCACCTCGATCCTGCAGGTCGAGCTGCCGACGGGCGTGCGGCTCGAAGACACCGCGGCGGCGTCCGCGGCGGCGGCGCGCGTGGTGGCGCGCCAGCCCGAGGTGTCCAACGTGCTGGAGACGATCGGTGAAAACGACAGCGGCGAGATTCGCACCGCACAACTCAACATCTCGCTGGTGCCGCGCTCGCAGCGCCACATCACACAGAAGGAGTGGCAGGACCGGGTGATTCAGGAGCTGCGGCGCATTCCCGATGTCAACATCAACTTCCAGCGGCTCTCCGGCAATGGCGGCCGGGACGTCAACATCTACATCACCGGCGATGACCCGGTGCTCACGCAGGCCACGGCGGAGAAGGTCGTCGACGAAATGCGCGCGCTGCCGATCCTGCGCGGCGCACGTATCAACAGTGATCTGCAGCGACCGGAAATCCTCATCAAACCGCGCTTCGACCTGGCGGCTCAGCTCGGTGTCACAGTTGCCAACATCAGTGAGACCATCCGCATCGCCACGCTCGGCGATCTGGATCAGAACAGCGCGAAATTTTCCCTCAGCGACCGGCAGGTGCCGATCCGCGTGAGCCTGCTCGAGTCGACGCGACGCGATCTGGGCACGTTGGAGAATCTGCCAGTGCCCACCGCCTCAGGAGGCGCCGTACCGCTCAAGGCGGTGGCCGAGATCTCCTTCGGCGAAGGTCCGACCAGGATTCGGCACTACAACCAGAGCCGGCGCATCTCGATCGAGGCGGATCTGAACCATGCCGAGCTCGGCACGGCCATGGATCAAATTCACAACCTGCCGACACTGAAGCATCTGCCGCAGGGCGTCCGCCTCGTCGACATCGGCGATGCGGAAGTGATGAACGAGCTGTTCACCAACTTCATGATCGCCATCACGACCGGCGTGCTGATGGTGTTTGCCGTGCTGGTGCTGCTGTTCGCCCGCGTGCTGCAGCCCATCACCATTTTGTCGTCGCTGCCGTTATCAATCGGCGGCGCCGTGCTGGCGCTGATGCTGAGCCGTCATTCGCTGTCGCTGGGCGTGATGATCGGATTTCTCATGCTCATGGGCATCGTCGCCAAGAACTCGATCCTGCTGGTGGACTTCGCCATCGAGGAGATTCGCGCCGGCAAGGATCGCTTTACCGCGCTGCTCGAAGCCGGCCACAAGCGCGCCCGGCCCATTGTCATGACCACCGTCGCTATGGTCGCGGGCATGCTGCCGGTCGCCATTGGGATCGGAGGCGACAACGCCTTCCGTGGACCGATGGCCATCGCGGTGATCGGCGGGCTCATCACCTCTACCGCCCTGACCCTGGTGATCGTGCCAGCGGCCTTCACAGTCATCGACGACATCGAACGCTGGCTGGCGCCGAAATTCGGCCGGGTACTCACCGCTCAGCCGCCTGCATCGGACCTGCATCCGGCTGGTTGAAACAGAGCAACGGCGTTGAATTCGACGGAGACGGGACTCGTAGCTCAAGAGCAGCCGGCCAACACAGCGCCGCTGCGCTCTGCCTGGTGGGTGCGCGTGCTCGCCAGCCTGCCGCTGTCGGCGTTATATGCCCTGGCCACCGTGATCGGCTGGCTGGCCTTCCATGTATTTCCCCACCGCGCACCGCTTGTGCGCGAGCATCTACGCATCGCATTCCCGGATCGGGATGCGCACGGCATACGCGAAATCATGCGCCGCTACTACGCAGGTTTCGCTGACATGCTGGTGGAGATCATCAAGTCCGCCAAGCTGGCGCCGGAGGAGTTTCAGCGTCGCGTGAAGATCGTGAACCTCGAGCGTGCGCGCCAGTACCTCGACCAGGGTCAGTCAGTGCTGATGGTCGCGGCACACCAATGCAACTGGGAGTGGATGCTGCTCGCCTTCTCGCTCGAGCTCGGCTACCCGGTGGATGCCGCCTACAAGCCGCTCGTGAATCCCTGGGCTGAGCGGGAGATGAAGATCGTGCGCAGCCGCTTCGGCTGCCTGCTGATTCCCGCCAAGGAGCTGCTGCCACAGATCATCAAGCGGCGGGGCATCGTGCGCGCCATCGCCATGGTGGCCGACCAGGAACCGACCACCAGCGAGCACAAGCACTGGACGCGCTTTCTCAACCGCGATACCGCGTTCTACATGGGCCCGGAGGAAATTGCCCGCGTCACCCACCTGCCCGTGTTCTTCATCGTCATGCGACGGGTAGCGCGCGGCTTTTACGAGCTCGGCTTCGAGCCGCTGCTCGCTCCCGGAGAGCGCCTGGCACCCGGGGAGCTCACCGAGCGCTATGCGCGTCTGGTGGAGCAGCAGATCCGCGACGCCCCGCCGGACTGGCCGTGGTCGCACAAGCGCTGGAAGCTGAGAAAATCCATGTACAATGCGCGCCGCTAGCCGGCAGGGGCGCTAATTCCTGCGGCTTGCGCTGGC
This sequence comes from uncultured Pseudomonadota bacterium, assembly GCA_963715725.1. Lineage (GTDB taxonomy): Bacteria > Pseudomonadota > Gammaproteobacteria > Steroidobacterales > Steroidobacteraceae > 13-2-20CM-66-19. The sequence continues at coordinate 271,635 of OY970272.1, forward strand.
GGCGCGCAATTCGCGCGGCAGTGCGAAGTAGACATGCTCCTCACGGCCTACCACCTCCTCGGGTACCTCCGCCCCCCAGCTGCGCAGCCGCTCGACCACCTGCTGAACCAACACCTCCGGAGCGGATGCCCCCGCGGTCACGCCGATCGCGGCCTTGTCCTTGAACCAGTTGCGATCAAGATCGTCAGGACCGTCCACCAGGTAGCCTGCAACGCCGGCGCGGTCGGCGAGCTCCCGCAGGCGATTGGAGTTGGAGCTGGTGCGCGAGCCGACCACGATCACGACATCACATTTCTGCAGCAGGCGTTTGACCGCATCCTGGCGGTTTTGCGTGGCGTAACAGATGTCCTCCTTGCGCGGCGTGCTGAGCAGCGGAAAGCGTCGCTTCAGGGCGGAGACGATTTCCATGGTGTCATCCATGGATAGCGTGGTCTGTGTAACAAAGGCGAGGTTCGCTGGATCACGCGCCTGAAACGCCTCGACATCGGCGACGTTCTGTACCAGGTGGATCCTGCCGCCTTGCGAGCTGTCAAAGCGGCCCATGGTGCCCTCGATCTCCGGATGACCAGCATGGCCGATCAGGATCACATCGCGCCCTTCGCGGGCGTAACGCTGCACCTCCATGTGCACCTTGGTCACGAGCGGGCAGGTCGCATCAAACACCGTCAGGCCGCGGCTCTTGGCTTCCGCCTCCACGGCACTGGAAACGCCGTGCGCGGAGAAAATCACGGTGGCGCCGGCGGGCACCTCGCGCAGCTCCTCGACAAAGACGGCGCCGAGTGCGCGCAGGCGCTCCACGACGTGCGTGTTGTGCACGACCTCATGACGTACATAGATCGGCGCGCCGAATAACTCGATGGCGCGCTCGACGATGTCGATTGCACGATCTACCCCTGCGCAGAAGCCGCGCGGATTGGCCAACAGAACCTTCATGAGCTTGTCCTCTTAACCTTACGGCTCTCGCCCCAGGCATCCAACAGCAACAGAATCGCCCCGATAGTGATGGCAGCATCCGCCACATTGAAGGCGGGGAAGTATGCCTCATGCCAGTGCGCGTACACGAAATCGACGACATGGCCGATACGCAGCCGATCGATCACATTGCCCAGCGCGCCGGCCAGGATCAGCGCAAGGCTGCAGCACAGCAGCGCCTGTGAGCGGCTGCGCAGCCGTCCGAGCCAGGCAACGATGCCGCTACCCACCAGCGCGGCGAGTGTCACGAACACCCAGCGCTGCCAGCCGGAGGCTTCGGCGAGAAAACTGAAAGCTGCGCCCGTGTTGTACATGAGTGTGATATCCAGCACCGGCAGGATACGAGCGCGCTCGTACAGTGCGAAGTGCTGCACGATCCAGGCCTTGCTCAGCTGATCGCCGACGATCAGCAGCAGCGTTAGTGGCAGCCAGATCAGGCCCGTTGACTCACCGGCGGAGCCCGCTCGACGCTGTGCCTCAGTCAGAGTTTCGGGAGTCGACGTCATCAGGCGTACTTCCGCTCCTCGCCCGGACCATCCACATTGGACACGCAGCGGCTGCAAAGTTCAGGGTGCGCAGCAGTGGCGCCCACGTCCGTGCGACGCTGCCAGCAGCGCACACATTTCGCAGCCGTGGTGGGCTGCACCATAAATGACACCCGCGGTGCGGCCCGGCCGTGCAGTGGCCCATGCGTGGTGCGGATCGTGTCCGCAGGCAGCGTCGCCACCTGGTGACTGCGGGCTTCGGAGGTAATGAGGAGAAAGCGCAACTCCTCGCCCAGGACAGCGAAACGTGCGAAGTCAGCGGGTTCGCAGAACACATCCACGGCGGCATCGAGTGAGGAGCCGATAGCGCCCGCATTACGCAAGGTCTCGAGCTCGCGCACGACGTCAGCGCGCAGTTGCAGCAGCGCTGCCCAGTCGATGTCATCCCGAGCGGTGGTCGGGAGGTTGTGCCAGGTGGTGAGCAATACCGACTCGACGCGTGTGCCAGGAAGGAGGCTCCAGATCTCCTCGGCCGTGAATGACAGTATGGGGGCGAGCCAGCGAACCATGCACTCCGCGATGTGATAGCACGCTGTCTGCGCCGACCTGCGCGCGCGGCTGCCAGTCGGCGTCGTGTACAGCCGGTCCTTGAGCACATCCAGATAGAAGCCGCCGAGATCAACGATGCAGAAGTTATGTACCTTCTGATAGATCGCGTGGAAGGTGTAGTCCCGATAGGCCGCCACGATCTCCTGCTGCAACTCGCGGGCGCGCTCGAGCGCCCAGCGATCGAGCGCCACCAGGTCGGCAACCTTCACCTGATCACGCTCCGGATCGAAGCCGTGCAGGTTTCCGAGCAGGAAGCGCACCGTGTTGCGCATACGCCGGTAGGACTCGGCCATGCGCTTCAGAATCTCGTCCGAGACGCTGATCTCGTTGGCGTAATCGGTCGCCGACACCCACAGCCGCAGCACATCGGCGCCCAGGCTGTTCATCACCTTCTGCGGCGCGACGACATTGTTGAGTGACTTCGACATCTTGCGGCCCTTCTCATCCACGGTGAAGCCGTGGGTGAGCACGCCGTGATACGGCGGGCGCTCGTAGAGGGCTTCGGACATCAACAGAGAGCTGTGAAACCAGCCGCGATGTTGATCGGAGCCTTCCAGGTACAGATCCACCGGCGCTGCGACCTCCGGGCGCTGGTGGCCGACACACTCGAACGACAGGCCGGAGTCGGCCCACACGTCCATGACATCGGTCACCTTGTCGTAGTCGTCCGCTTCGGCGTGCAGCAGCTCCGCGGGATCGAGCGCGAACCAGGCGTCGATTCCGCCCTTCTCGACGCGTGCGGCTGCCAGTTGGATCAGCTCCTGCGTACGCGGATGCAACGCACCGGTGTGCTTGTGCACGAATAGCGGTATCGGCACGCCCCAGATGCGCTGCCGCGAGATACACCAGTCCGGCCGATTCTCGATCATGCCGGTGATGCGCTGCTCACCCCAGGCGGGCGTCCAGGTCACTTTCCTGATGTCGCGCAGCGTATGCGCCCGCAACTGCTGCTGGTCCATGCTGATGAACCACTGCGGCGTGGCGCGAAAGATGATCGGCGATTTATGGCGCCAGCAGTGCGGATAGCTGTGACGGTAGGATTCATGATGTAACAGCCTGCCCCGCTCACGCAGCGCTGCGATGAGCAGCGGCGTCGCCTTCTCCACATGCAGACCTGCAACTAAGGGGGTGTCGGGAAGAAACCGCCCGTCTCCACCCACCGGGTTAGTGACCGGCAACCCGTAACGCTGACCGACAATGAAGTCATCCAGACCATGTCCGGGTGCGGTGTGCACGGCGCCGGTACCGGTGTCGAGAGTCACGTGATCACCGAGGATCACGGGCACCTGGCGCTCCTGAAACGGATGCTGCAGTGACAGACCCTCGAGCGCGCGGCCGGAAAACTCCGCCAGAATCTCCCCGCGCGTCATGTGATAGCGCGCCAGGCTCGCATCCAGCAACTCCGTCGCCAGGATCAGCCGATGAGGCTCGCCATCGCGCACGCCTTCCACCAGCACGTAGCGGATATCCGGCCCGAGTGCGACGGCCTGATTAGCTGGCAGGGTCCACGGCGTGGTAGTCCAGATCACCACGTCCACCGGGCGGGCACCCAGGCGGGCCGTGCTGAGATCGACACGTTTCTCGAGAGCGCCGTTGTCGATCACCCGGAAGACAACATCGAGCGCCTGTGAGGTGTGCTGCTCGTACTCCACTTCGGCCTCGGCCAGCGATGAGCGGCAGTCCAGGCACCAGTACACCGGCTTCACGCCCTTATAGAGGTGGCCGTTGGCGATGATGCGTCCGAAGGCACGCAGCTGCTGCGCCTCGTAGTGGGGGTCCATGGTGATGTAGGGATTGGCCCAGTCGCCGAGCACGCCGAGGCGCTTGAAATCGACCCGCTGCAGCTCGATCTGCTCCTGAGCATAGGCGCGGCACGCTGTGCGGAAGGCGCTGGCATCGAGCTTCTGGCCGGGCCTGCCATGCTTCTTCTCCACCTGGTGCTCGATTGGCAGGCCGTGACAATCCCAGCCCGGAATGTAGGGCGCATCAAAGCCGTCGAGGCTGCGCGACTTGACGATGATGTCCTTCAACACCTTGTTGACGGCATGCCCGATGTGAATGGCGCCGTTTGCATACGGCGGTCCATCGTGTAGCACGAAGCGTGGGCGTCCGCGCGCCAGCTCGCGTTGACGGGCGTAGATGCGCTTGTCGTCCCAGGCCTGTACCTGTGCCGGCTCGCGCCGGGCCAGATCCGCCTTCATTGGGAAATCAGTCTGCGGCAGGTTGATGGTGGACTTGTATCGATTCGCGTCAGCCAAAACGAACTCTCTTCCAGGTCAAGGTCAGCGCCCGCCGGGCTTGGAGCCGGGACAGGTCAGATCAGCTCAGCGCCAGATCGCGGCGCGCGTTTTCCGCATCCCTGTGCATCTGCGCCACGAGCGCATCGAGGTTGGCAAACCGCTCCTCGTCGCGCAACTTGGACACGAACTCCACTTCGATCTTGCGGCCGTACAGGTCGCCATCGAAATCAAACAGGTGGGTCTCGAGCAGCATCTCGCCGCTCCCTGTCACAGTGGGGCGCGTTCCCAGGCTTGCAACACCTGGGATGCTTCCCTGCTGCACCCCATGCACCCGCACGGCAAAAATGCCGGCGAGCGGTACCCGGCGACGACCCGTCCGCAGGTTGGCGGTGGGATAACCCAGCTGCCGCCCGAGCTGGTTACCGCGCACAACCCGACCTGTCATCGTGTATGGCCGTCCCAGCCAGCTGCGCGCCAGTTCAAAATCGCTGCGCGCCAGCGCCTCGCGGATCCCGCTGCTGCTGATGCGCGTGCCATCCAGCAACACCGGCGGTACGACATCAACCTCAAAACCGTAGCGCGCTCCTTCCCTGGCCAGGCCCAAAGCAGTCGCCTGACCGTCGCGGCCGAAACGGAAGTCGTGCCCCACCACGATCAGGGGGGTGCCGAGGTCACGCGCGAGCAATTGCGCAAACTCCTCCCCCCGAAGGTTACGCAACCTCTCGCCAAAGCGCAGCACGCACATGTAGTCCAGCCCGCAGCGTTCGAGGCAGTGCCAGCGTTCCCGGAAGGAGGTCAGGCGTGCTGGCGGCTGCTGCGGCGAGAGATGTTCGCGCGGCGTCGGCTCGAACGTCAGCGCCATGGTCGGACGCTGCAACCGCTGCGCATGTTCTTTGAGGCGATGCAGCAGGGCCTGATGGCCCAGATGGATACCATCAAAGGTGCCTATGGTAACCAGGCAACCCTGCTGTCGTTGCCGCAGATTCAGCAGCCCGCGAATCAGCTCCATGAACCTAAGTCATTGATGGTAAAGCGTGTCAGTATAGCCGTTGCGCTCGCCCGCCGCCTTATGTGAAGCCCCTTGCCGGAAGCATCCGCAATGGCTCCGCCCGCCGTTGACAAGCTCAGGTGGGATGATCAGACTACCGCCCCCCGCAAACTGGGGGTCTGGGCTCAGTACGGAGTTTTCGTGGCCAATACCAAATCCGCCGAAAAGGCTGCTCGGCAAGCCGAGAAGCATCGCGCGCGTAACGTCGCCCTGCGCTCACGGATGCGCACTGCGGTACGTGATGTCACCGCAGCGATTGCCGGCGGAAACAGGCAGACGGCCACGGCCAGCTATCGCGCTGCCGTTCCGGTCATCGATACTCTGGTCAACAAGCAGATCATCCATCGCAACAAGGCTGCGCGACATAAGAGCCGACTGGCGGCTCGTATCCGCACCATGCAGTGAGGCTGTGATGATAAACGCCAACGACAAAATCAGTCTGGTCGGCGCTTCGGTGCGCACCAAACCGACACGTTTCAAGTTGAAGCCGGCTGCGCGACGTCAGTTCGTGCTGCAGCAGATGCGTGAGCATCCGCAGCCCGACGCTCCTCCAAAAAAGTCATAACCGCCTCGACGAGCTCACGCGTTCCCCGGCCGGTGGCGCCGGAGACGAGGTAGTGAGGCCCGCGGAAGCGCAGCCTGCGGACGATCGCACGCGCAAGCTTCTCGGCCTCTTCATCCGCTAACAGATCGCGTTTGTTGAGCACCAGCCAGCGCGGCCGTGCTGCCAGTTCCGGATCAAACTTCTTCAGCTCCTTGACGATCGCGCGCGCATCACGCACCGGATCATCCTGCGGATCGAGCGGCGCGATATCCACGAGGTGCAACAGCACCCGCGTGCGCTGCAGATGTTTGAGGAAGCGTATGCCGAGCCCGGCCCCTTCAGCAGCCCCCTCGATCAGGCCCGGAATATCGGCCATCACGAAGCTGCGATGCTGACCGACGTCCACGACGCCGAGATTCGGATGCAGCGTCGTAAACGGGTAGTCCGCCACTTTCGGGCGCGCCGCAGATACCGCTCGGATCAGAGTTGATTTGCCCGCATTTGGCAGGCCAAGTAAACCGACGTCCGCAATCACTTTCATCTCGAGTTCCAGCGTGCGGCGCTCGCCGGGTAAACCTGGCCCATACTGCCGGGGCGCACGGTTGGTGCTCGATTTGAATTTCTGATTCCCCCACCCGCCCTTGCCGCCCCGGGCCACCAGCAACACATCGTCCGCACGGGTCAGATCGCCGAGCTGCTCGCCAGTTTCGCGGTCACGGACGATGGTGCCGATCGGCACGGACACGTACAGATCCTTGCCGCCACGTCCGAAGCAGTCATTGCCAGAACCTGGCTCACCGTGCTCTGCTTTGTAGGTGCGCTCGATGCGAAAGTCCGCGAGCGTATTGATACCGCTCAGAGCGCGCAAGTAGACGCTACCGCCGTCACCGCCATCGCCTCCGTCGGGTCCGCCAAGCGGCACGAATTTCTCGCGACGGAAGCTGGTGCTGCCTCGCCCGCCATTGCCCGCTTGCACCTTGAGCCGGGCTTCGTCGACGAACTTCATGGCGCCATTCTCAAGCAGAAACCCCGGCAGATGCCGGGGTTTCTGGCGATTCTTTTAGGCAGCTTGCGCGGTCAGGCCGTCTTGCTTTCGGCGGTCGCGTTCTCAGCGCTGTCCGGGAGCACGTGCACATACATGCGCCGCTCGGCGCCGCGCTTTTGAAACTTCACTCGACCATCGACGAGGGCGAACAGCGTATGGTCCGTGCCGGTGCCGACATTGGTACCGGCGCGCACCGGCGTGCCGCGTTGGCGCACCAGGATGTTGCCGGCCAGCACGATCTCCCCACCGAAGCGCTTGACGCCCAATCGCTTGGAATGGGAGTCCCGGCCGTTGCGCGTGCTGCCGCCTGCCTTTTTGTGTGCCATAACTGCAAATCCTGCCTGTGAAGATCCTGGCTGTGAGCGACCCTGCCTGGATCAGCGACATGTCGCGCGCGACATACCTCGCACGCGACGCCGATAGCGCCAGCTTAGCCGGCGCTGATGTCTGTGACCTTCACTTCCGTGAAGTCCTGCCGATGCGTCTTCTGCCGTAAATAGTGCTTGCGACGCTTGAACTTGACGATGGACACCTTGGGACCGCGCCCGTGGCGGACCACCGTGGCTACGACCTTGCCGCCCTTCAGCAGCGGCTTGCCCAAGGTGACATCCGCGCCCTGGCCGACCAACAGTACCTCACCGAACTCGACCGTGGCGCCCGGCTCCGCATCCAGCCTCGCGACGCGTAATACGCCGTCTTTATTGACCCGATACTGCTTGCCGCCGGTGGCAATGACTGCGTACATAGTATTTGGAAGGAAAGCTAGGGCGAGAAAGGCCGCGCATTCTACTGGCCGACCTGTAACCGGTCAAACGACGGATTTCCCAGCCTCGGCGGACACTTAGGCATCAGGGCCACGCCGCATGCCGGGTAGCTCTGCCATTCTCCGAAAGGCCCCGGTCAGCTACGATGGAGGGCCCCCGGCCTCAATAGACGCCGTCAGGCTCGAACTCTCCAGAATGATCAGTTGAGGCGCTTACGCAGATCCAGAACACATTAGCTCTCGTGGACACCGCTGTCGCGGCCGACGTGCCGGTGCTGAGCCTCGAGAAGATCCGCGCACTGGTCCGTACCGACCTGCACGCGGTCGACCAGGTCATTCGCGCGCGCCTGAAGAGTGCCGTGCCGCTGGTGGACCAGATTGCCGACCACATCATTGCGGGCGGCGGCAAACGCCTGCGTCCGTTGCTGGTGGTACTGGTCGGACGTGCCTGTGGGCACCCCGGCGCTGCCGTGGTGGAGGCTGCCGCGTTCATCGAATTCATCCATACGGCCACCCTCCTGCATGACGATGTGGTGGACGGCTCATCAATGCGTCGTGGCCGTGACACCGCTAACCAGGTGTTTGGCAATCAGGCCAGCGTGCTGGTGGGGGATTTCGTGTATTCACGCGCCTTCCAGATGATGGCGGCGCTGCGCTCGCAGCGGGTCATCGAGATCATGGCGGAAGCGACCAACGTGATCGCCGAGGGCGAAGTGCTGCAGCTGATGAACGCGCACGATCCGGATACCACCGAGCAGCGCTACCTCGAGGTCATTCATCGCAAGACCGCCAAGTTGTTTCAAGCCGGTGCCGAGGTAGCCGCCGTGCTGGCTGATAGTCCCCTGGCCGTGCAGCAAGCGCTCGCCGCTTACGGCAAACATCTCGGCACCGCTTATCAGCTGATGGACGATGTGCTCGACTACCGTTCCAACCCGGCCGAGCGCGGCAAGAATCTCGGGGACGATCTGGCTGAAGGCAAGCCGACGTTGCCGCTGATCCACGCGCTGCGGCACGCGGATCCATCGCAGCAGGCGGCCATCCGGCTCGCGATCGAGAATGGCGGCCTTGCCCAGCTCGAACCCATCATTGCGGCGATGGAGTCCACCGGCGGGCTGGAGTATGCAGCGCGTCGCGCGGAGCTCGAATCCGAGCGCGCGCTCGCGGCCCTCGATGCGCTACCGGACACGCCTTACCGCCGGGGACTCGAAGCGCTGGCCCGCTTTGCGGTCGCCCACACGACCTGAAGCTGCGACATTCTGCTGGAGGCCCAGCATTGAAGCCACCTAGCCCCTTCAGTACACTGCGCGGCCCACCGCTCCCGGCCGTTGCGGGGGTAGGAAGCACGAGTTCGGGGTGTAGCTCAGCCTGGTAGAGCACTACGTTCGGGACGTAGGTGTCGCAGGTTCAAATCCTGTCACCCCGACCAGAAGAATCAAGGTCTGTTCCGGGCACATCGGTAACAGATCATTCTGGCCGGAATACTGTGTTACCTATCTGCCCGAAAGGACACAAGGTCTGAAGTGCCGCTCGATTTCAGTGAGCCTCTGTTGTAGATCCTCTGCTTGGCTGATTCGCTGAGGGGCCTGGATATCTTGCCCCTGGCTTGCAGCTCGCGCGCTTGCCGTAATAGCTCAATGCGCCGTGCGCGTGGTGAGCGCAAATGAGGCATTAATGCTGGCCCGCAGCGGCGGTCGTGTACCGCGCCGGCTGGTGGTGCTGTCATTCACCCGGTGCGATATAGTCTGCCCATGACGCGGCGGCACCACATCGTTACCATTTTTCTGCTTACGCTAGCGATGGCGCTCCAAGGTGCTGTTTTTTCCTACTCGGCGTCCGCATCCGGTGCCGACACATGCGCAGGATTCTCCACACAAGCACCTTCGAAGGGCGGCTGCTGCTCGGGTGCTCCAACGGATTGTTGTCTTTCTGCTTGCTCGATCATCGCCGCGATTCCCGCGGCAGCTGTAAGCATTCGCTCTCGCCTTTCCAGCAACGCAACTCCTGAGCTTCAATCAGCGCCATTGTTCACGCGCACCGATACTCCGCCTACTCCTCCTCCCATCTCCTAGATTGCGCCGAGGCCTGCAGCCCGTTCGTTAACTGCAGATGAATCGTCCCCTGCCGGCAACAGCTCGGTAGCGGGCGAATCGTATCGCAACCTTGGAGCTATGGATGTTTCGATACATAGCAGCCGTCTGCACCGCGCTGTCGGCCTTCAGCGGCGCGCTCGCCAAGCCGATCGCCTTCGCTAACGGCACTACCGTGATGGCGGAGTACGGGGCTGGGACAATGCAGGAGCTACAAGTTTTCTATGCGCCCCGGTACTACTACTCCGTTGGCGGTGGGCATGTCGAGCTCACCAGTGATGAGGATCACCGGACACGCTATATCAACTATAGCCGGCTGAATGCGCTCCTACACCGCTGGAACTTGGACAACGCCCAGGCGAACGTCTTCGTGTGGGGCGGTGTGGGGTCTGCGACGGGGAATACGTTCGTCGGTAGTCGCGTGACCTGGAATGCGGGGGCACAAGCCGACTACGAGACGCGGCGCGTGTATGCCTCGCTCAAGACCGATGTGCAATACAGCGATGCGTTCTCGCACCGCATGGATACGCTGCAACTGGGCCTTGCACCGTACAAGCACGACTATGGGGGGATCGCAACTTGGGTCGTGTTGCAGGCCCGGCAATACACAGGCGGGCTGCACTCGGGTACTGAGACAGCCGCGCTACTTCGTCTCTTCAGAGGAGGCACCTGGGTCGAAGCGGGAGTGACGAACACTCACAAGCTCCAGGCCATGGCCATGTTCAACTTTTAGGAACCAAGTTATGACATTTCAACGTTGGATCGCGTCAATTCTATTAACACTGCCTCTGGCGGCGGCTCAGGCTACCACGATTCAGATGACGGTGAACGGACTGGTATGTGCGTTCTGCGCTCAAGGCATCGAAAAAAAGCTGCGTAAGTTCCCGGCGACTGCCGATGTCATCGTCAATCTCGAACATCGCCTCGTTGCCGTACAACTGAAGGAGGCCCAAGACATACCCGATGTTGATCTGCGCAAAGCACTCACGGACGCCGGCTATTCGGTGAAATCCATCGAGCGCAGCGCAGCATCTCTTTCGGAGGTGCGCGACAAGCTCACGGCGGTCGCTAAGTGAACAGGCAAGATCTGCCATCATCGCAGATGGGCGTGGCGCTCGCGGCATTGCTTGCCAGTTCCGCTACGCTCGTGTGCTGTGTGCTCCCAACCCTGTTTGTCGCACTGGGCGCGGGCGCAGCGCTTGCCGGCCTGGTAAGTGATTTTCCTCAACTGATCTGGCTGAGCGAACACAAGGCACTTGTTTTCGGCACCGCCGGATTCTTGCTCGTTGTGGCCGGAGCGGCCCTTTGGCGCGCGCGGTACGCGAGTTGTCCGACGGACCCCCTCCTTGCTCGATCATGCCTGCGCCTGCGACGGACAAGCCAGATGGTCTATTCGTTCGCTGTGGCTGCCTTCACAATCGGAGTTCTATTTGCGTTCGTGTTTCCGCAGATTCTCTAAGGTCCGAATCGGCGCCGAGGAAATTTCAAATCTCGGGTGTGGTTGCGCGCAGCGGAGAGCAGGACTTCGGTAGTTCTAGCGAAAAGATAGTGCCGCCCTCGCGTGTGGACACGACTTTGATGTCACCGCCATGCGAGCGCGCTATTTGACTCGCGATGAACAGTCCTAAACCAAGTCCGGAGGATTCGGTCTTGTGAGTGTGATCGCCCACGCTCGCTCGTCGGTATAGAGGTGTAAAGAGGGTGCCGAGCGTACCCGGACTGATGGGCTCACCCTCGTTGTGAACGTCGATCACGACGGAGTTGATCCTAGTCGAGACACTCACGCTGACAACACCAGAAGCGTCACCATGGTGGAGCGCATTAACTAGCAGGTTGGTGAGCAGTTGAATGATTCGCGATGAATCCCACGAGCCCTCTACATCCTGGGCACACACTAGGGTGATATCCCTGCCCGGATAAGCTGATTCGACTTCCTCGATCGCGCGGCTGCAGATCGCGTTCATCATGGTAGGCTTAGGAAACACCGGAATGCTGCCGCCTAGACTGGTGCGTGCGTAGTCAAGTAGATTGCTCACTAACTCAGACATTCGCGATGCGGCGCTCTGCATTCGCGCGACGGCCTTGATGCCATTTGAGTCTGTAGAATTGCTCTGCAAGAGGTAGCGCGTACCCAGCAGCACTGAATGAATCGGGTTACGCAGATCATGGGCAAGAATGGCTATGATGACGTTACGGGCGTCATTGATTTTGGTCGAATAGCTCTGCGAAGATGCCGCCAGGATTTCATCGAGAGATTCGTTAAACCGTACTATATCGTTAAGGTGCTCGGCGGCGTTCGGATGCTGTCTTGCCCAAAGCCTCAACACACTGGCTCTGATGGCTCGGAACTCGCTGACCAGCTCGGATAGACTAAACTGCTCGGCAAGTCGCGCGATGGCATGTTCATGTCCAGCAGTTTTTAACTCCGGAGAGTTATCGGGGCTTAGCCCCTTGCCCTTCAGTTCTTTCTCGACCAAACTTTCCGGAGTCCGCATGTCCTTGGCAATCGCGTCGAGCATTTGCTCAGCGTGGTCGCGCTGCGTCTCCGGCGACATCGTTCGTTCGAAATCTAGCGACCGGGCAAAGCTGTCCCATTCTTGAAGAATCGCTTCCCGATTCTTCTCGATAAAGTCAGGTAATTTGTCGCCGGTTGCGCGTGCAGAAGCGATATTCACCCGTTCAGGCTACGCGAATCGCGTGCGTAGCACGGTTCGGTAACGTACAAAGTGGCAGTATCCAGCTCCTGGCAAGGAACTAACCTCCTGGATTCAATGACCGCTAATGCGGATTGCTATGGGCAGTCCTGTGGCCGCAATTGACCGTTTTCTGCCGTTGCTGAGATTGCAGCGGACCTGCGGGATCCTGGGCGTTTGCTTCGATGACTTTAGACCTACCGCACGCGGACCCGTATCGGGACTGCAGGAACAGTGCAAATCCCTTCACCCCGACCATTGAATCAATTGATATTTTGGCCGCGACTCATGTTGGGTCTAGCCCCGAAGCGACTGCGACCGACAGGGAGCCGTGCCGCCACCCCGGAGGGTTACTCGCAGTCGCTTTCGAAAATTGACCAGGATGGGCGAGTTGACAGCAACTTTCGCGCCAGAGCCGCCTCCCATTCGCTGAACCACACTTGGCCTTCGGTGATGCCTGCATTGGAAGGTCTGTTACTTTCAGTGGACACCCATGCGAATGACCTCAAGACGATTTTCGTTAGTTGCAATCCATCGCGCTCGCGGCACGGATCACACCTCATCCTGGCGTGACACTCGACTCCGGTCAGCCCTCGGGCTGATTTGTCCGACGACTCAAGGCCGAGTGAGCGACGAGGCGCGTGGCCGCCAACACGCCGAGCAGAGCAAGCCATCTGCCATCGAGCGCACCACTCCCGCCTCCGTTTGACATACCGCCGCCTCCAGTTTGATTCGCTGTTGCAAGCGTCATTGTAAAGAATGAGCCGCCGCCATTCAGCCCACCGGCGAACGTCGTGCCATAAAAGGTTCCATTACCGTCTTCGACGAGCGCTCCAGGGCCTACGTTGCCGGGGAATGAATACAACGTCGTCAACTTGCCATCGAAGGTGATTGCGAAGACGGTGCTACTGGTCACGCCGTACAGCCGGCCGTCGCTTCCCTCTACTAGAGGCGCCTCAGGACCCGTATCGAATGAACCGCTGAAGGAATACAAACTGGTGAATACACCCTCGGGCGTGAGCTTGAAGACAGATCCAGCATGGTTAGCTCCGCCCGCGACGGTCGTGCCATAGAAGTTGCCGTCACTCGCCTGCAAGAGGGGGGCATATTCGACTGAAGCGCCCTCGGGAGTGAGACTCGGAAACGTATACAAGACCGTCAACGCGCCCGCCGGTGTCATCTTGAACAGAGTGGCGGCACTTACACCACCTCTCCCATCAGTTTCTCCCGTAGAAGTTGCCGTCACTCCCCTGCACGAGTGCCGCACTCGACCCTCCCCCTTCCGCTTCGGTGAAGGTGTGCAGGGGAGTCAGTACACCGTCCGCTGTAATCTTGAAGATCAGGCCGAAAACGCCCACCGACGATATGCCATAGAAATCGCCGTCATGTCCTTGCACTAGAGGGGCCCAGGGACCATCGCCATCGCCTGTGTCCGTGAAAGAGTGCAGCATGGCAAGGACACCCGCAGGGCTGATTTTGAAGACGGTACCGTCCCCGAAGGGAGAAGTTGCTCCAGCGGTGGCACCGCCCCATTGAGTCGTGCCATAAAAATCGCCGTCACGGCCCTGTATCAGATCACCGGGTCTGAGTCCGTAGCGGGCATTGAACACATACAGCCTGGTGAAGGTGCCTGCGGGAGTCAGCCTAAATACTATGCCGGCCCCGTTTCCTTCCCCAATCGATCGCGTTGTCCCATAGAAATTCCCATCGCTCCCAAGAACAACGGAACCCGGACCGCCGGCGGGCGGGGCGGGGAACGAGTACAGCGTCTGCACGGTGGCCGAGTCGGCCGAGGCCTCTGCAGTCCCCGCCAACAGAGCTGCAAGCCACGAAATCAGCAGCAATCGCCGCAGGAGCGAGCGTCCCTTCGTGCTCACGTTCATTGACTTAACCTCTCGCACGATCGAGCTGTTGGTAAAATTCTTGGCGCTAGGTCGAAATCCAGTGCAGTGCTCTTCCAACGCACGATAGATCTTTGGGATGACCGACTTCTCTGCCGGATGGCATCACAGTTCCTTTTTTTGCAGCAACTTGTCAGGGAGCGCAGCACCCCCCGTACGCCTCCCTTGTAGGCGTTGCGCGCCGACCGGCGCTTACCGGCCTGAGTCTTAGGGCCGGTTGACCGCTCCACGGCTTCCACCGCTGAACCAACTCCGCCTGTCGTACCCGTCGCTGGGGGCAGCAGCACAATTTACTAACACACCACGTCGCGGACCCGCTCATCCCAGCGCCAGTCCACGTTGCTTACCGCTATCTCTGCACCACCTACCCAGCGCGGCGGAGGATTTAGGGATCGGAAGTCGACCTCGCCGCGCAGCACAGCTCGGCCGAGTTCGGTAATGGCAAGTACATCGGTCCACGGTGGGCGAGCTTTCCCTTCGCGATCCAAGCCGGAGGACCGTGTGAACACCGGCGCGCGGGCCCCTTCCATTGCGAGCACGCGGTCGCGCATTTGCAGGTCGCCCTGCCCGGGGAGCGGATCAATGGCGTGGCTTATCCTGCCGAACATGCGAATGAGACTCTCGGGTTGCTCGGTCAGCAGCGTCAGCGCCATTTCCTCCGTAAAAGAAAGGCCGTTGACAACGGAGGGCAGCTCCCGCAGGTGTCGATGTAATGCAGGGGCGAGCAGCGGCAGGGCTCGCGTGTTGCTACGCATGACAGCCGCCAGCCCACGGGGATCCGGGTTGACCAAAGCTCGCCACGCGTTGAGACCGACTTCCAACTGAGTTCGACCAGCGGGTCTGCGGGTCATCCACAGCAGCCTCAACGCCTCGGGCGGCAACTGACCCATCCCAATGAAGCGTACCGAGCCTGGAAAGTCGCCCTGGTTTATGAGCTCAAGCCGTGGGGGACGTCCATGCACCGCGTAATGTCCCAGCAATCGGACCAACACCAGCTGGTCGTAGCAGTCGCCCTCAGACCAGATCACAACGCGCTCATAGTCCGCCGAGTTATGCAACACTCGCTCGTCACGTTCAAGCCCGCAGAGCGCGGCTTCATATGTCAACGGCGGATCGCGGGAGTCGCCATAGGCGTCGACGAGAAAGCGTGCGCGCTCTTGCAGGCAATCCGCGCCATCACGCACTGGACCGATCAGATAGGGATAGCTGTGCACATAGTAGTCACCGCGGAACCCGGCTTCCTGCAATGGCACCTGGAGATCATGACCACAGCGGATATGCAGCGTTCGAAGATCTCTGTCGAGCACGGAAGCGCTCATCCCCTGGCGCTCCTGCGCCATTGCGGAGATGTGCTGCTTAAGTGCTGCCCAACTGTCGAAGCGTAACTCGCGCGCGATCAGGTACTGTGCTTCGGCGAGTTTTGGCATCGAGCCTTTGAAGCGGGCGAGCACTACCGGATCGCCGGTACGCGCCGCTTTCAACAAGTCTTTTGCGCGCTTCTGCTGCTGTTCGAAATTAAGTCGAAACGCACCGTACCGATCGGCCATGGCAAACCCCTTTCGTGCGCCTGCGTCCGCTCAGGCAGAAAAGGGAATGCACGGACCTTAACGAGTCAGGTCGTCGTGTCGTGGGCGCAGCCCTTTCCGCGGACGTGGATGCTCCGACAGAGCGCCGCCATTTTACGGGGAAGCGGCAGACCGCGGTAGACTTGCCGAAGCTTGGCATAGATCCGGCTAGGAGAAGTCCGTGAATTGGCTCGTTAACGTGTGGATGGTTGCCGCTCCATTCGTACGGGCAACTCGATCATCGCTCATCCAGGCACCAGCTTACCGAGTCCTGTTCCTGCTGGTAGTAGTCGGAGTCCTGCTCATCTGTACGCTCCCAGAAGCCGCCTTCGTGCTTCCTGCACTCGATGCCCTCGGGCTGGATATCGTGACTATTTTCGTCGCGTTCGAGTTGCGCCACGACATCCTTTTTCTGGCGCGACTGGTGGGCGTGCCGGCATCCATCAACGGCTTCCGGCGTGGACTTGCACCGCTCGTTGGCCGCTGTCTCGCTATGATGATTGCGCCGACGCACCCGAAGATCTCGCCCTACGCCTGCATGTGGATACTTATCGCTTTTCGCATGGCCATGGAAAGCATGAAAGTTTCGCAGCAAGCGCAGGGGTAGTTCGGGACCCCGGAAGTCGAGTACGAAATTCAGAAGTGGGGAGCCGGCGGCGGCGGCACTTACAGGTTTCACATCTTTTGCCAGTCCGTCTGGCAAAAGTGAATGTATACGCTTAGATCGCGCGAAGACCCAGGCTAACCACAAGGTAGCCTATAGCAATCGTCGAGTCGCCTCGCGTAAAGAAGGCGCGCAATTCGTATCGATTATCGGCGGAGAGTGGCCCTGCCCCTTCAGTAGCGCAAGCAACACCGACAAGTCGGCGAGAAGTTCCGGTTCGCTCGCGTAACTGCGGAAATCTAACTCGCCGCCGCCATGGATAACCGACAACATGACGAAGCGGCCGCGCTGTGGCGATACCAGAAATTGTGTGTCACCGGTGCTGGCGTCCAGTTGGTTGAGAAACTCGGTTAGATGCAGCTCGGTCGCGGGACACTCATGGTCCCAAATGAGCACAATGCCGCCGTGCGTCGCTTTCATCGCCAGACTCAGCGGGGATCGTCGCCCATGCGCGGAAAGGGCGCGACCGCCAAAGGCTCACGGCACTTCGGACAAAAGTAATCGCAAAGCTGACTGTCACTGCGCACCTTGCCAACCTGGGTTTCACGGCCGGCTCCGTTCCATGCGCACTTAGGGCAGGCCAGTTTTGTATTGCGGAACGAGGCGTAGGTCTCAAATGAAATCACGGGATCAAGCAGGCCCAAGTCGCTTTGCAGCGTAAAGTACGCCGCTTCGGGTCGCGCCTCAAGTCAAGAAGTCTGCCGCTTGGCTAGCCCTTACGCCGTCAGAATCGAATGATATCGAGTGATATTGCCCGTAGCCGTACCGGCCCGGCTGCCCCTTGTATCGTGCGTTTCGATTGTGGGGGCGTGATGAACCTCCCGCGACTCAAGGGCGTGCGGCAGCTGCCACGCTGCGAATTACCACCACGTACGTCCGTTTTGCTGTAGAGTTCTCGTTGGATCGCATTTCTTTCGGTTTGTCCGCCCTTGGCATCGTGCTGTTCCAGCATGTCTCGTTGCCAACGACCGTCACCCTCGTGAAGCATTTCGAACCAGGAGGCAGGCCCTTCCTGCCCTATCTTTTCTTTTTTGAGAGTAATTCCTAGTGACTAAGCTATATGTTGGAAACCTTCCGTTCACTGCGACGGAGGATTCCGTTCGGGCGTTGTTTGCGCCGCACGGAACGGTCGAAAA
The DNA here is from genome assembly GCA_963715725.1 of uncultured Pseudomonadota bacterium. GTDB lineage: Bacteria > Pseudomonadota > Gammaproteobacteria > Steroidobacterales > Steroidobacteraceae > 13-2-20CM-66-19. The sequence continues at coordinate 289,387 of OY970272.1, forward strand.
GCTGGCGCTCATCAGCGATCGCGACACGGGCAGCCCCCGTGGGTTCGGCTTTGTGGAGATGGCGAATGCGGACGCAACTCGGGCCATGCAGGCCCTCAACGGTGCCGATTTCGACGGACGCCCGTTACGCGTCAACGAAGCTCAGAACAAGGAGCGTTCTGGTGGCAACGATCGCGGCGCCCAGCGCCGCTACTGAGAGGCGGTAGGATCGTTGGCCGAAGGGCCGATTGAACATACTGCAACTCCCGGCCGCCCACTGCGGCCGGGAGTTTCATTCAAATTTCCGGCAACTCCAGACCAGGCTCGGCGGAAACGCCGCGCGCTGCAGCGAGACGCAGCCGCTGCTCTTCTTGTACCTGCTCGAGTTTTAGGTCAGTCGCAGCCGCGATGACACTCAAGAGTTTGTGAACGGGATTGCGCGGCAGCGGCACTTCATGCAAGCGCTCCCAGATTAGTATCCGCTCGGAGGGCGTGTTTCTGACAGAAACCTGCTCTGCCAGATCTGCCAGCCTCCGCTGCCGCATTTCTTCCTGCTCGTGTGCAAGACGTGCTTGATAGTCGGTAGCGGTCTCGCCAACATTCGGCCGCGTGCCGAAGGATCGACCGGACCGCGTAGATTCGAACGCCATAACTTGCTCCTTGTATATGCTCCACGGTACACCATTGCAGGCGAACGCGCCTGCAGATCGGTCATCCGTGCAGCGAGGGGGGCGCCGGCCGCCGCTCATTGGCGCGCAAGCGGCACGTAGGAGCATTCAGGAAGGGCTCAAGCGCCTCGGCATGTTGGTCAAGCGTCAGCGACCAGCGCGCTAGCCTGTTCGGGCGATGGCATTGCGCGCGCTCCGCGAGGCATCCACGCCACGCCGCAACCCATAGCCAGCGAGCATGACGAGCGCACTCGCGACCCCGAACAGCAGCGGCAAGCGCTGCTCCGGGATGAAGGCCATCGCCGTAACGATCGCCAGCATCATCGCGATGGCAAGCAGCGTGAGGCCCGGATAGCCCCACATGCGGACCCGCAGGCGCTCCGGCGCCTCACGCTCGAGCCGGCGACGCAGCCGCAGTTCCGCGCAGGCGATCAGTAGATACACGAAGATGGCGACCGTCCCATACGAGTCCACGAGGAACGCAAACACGTGATCTGGCGATACGTAGTTCATGACGACCGCCGCGTACCCGAAGGCAGTGCTCAGCAGAATCGCGCGTACCGGGACGCCTCGACCGTTGAGTCGCGACAGCGCATTTGGCGCATCACTGCGCGTAGCGAGTGCCATGATCATGCGCGAGGAGGCAAACAATCCGCTGTTGAGGGCCGACAAGACGGCGGTCAGGATAATACCGTTCATAATCTGTGCGGCAGCGGGAATCCCGACGACACTCAGCGCGCTCGCGTAGGGCTGCGCGATACCGGGGTCGGTCCAAGGCACGAGCGTCACGACTACCAGGATAGAGCCGACATAGAACACCAGAACGCGCGAGACCACAGATTGAGTGGCGCGAGCCACCGCACGTTCCGGTTCCGGGGATTCAGCTGCGGCGACCGTGACGATTTCGGATCCAAAATAGAAACCGGTGGCCGCCACGGCGCCCGTTAACACGGGAATGAAGCCTCGCGGCATAAACCCCCCGTATCCTGTCAGATTGGCAAAACCTCCGGCATGCCCTGGCCAGATACCGATGACGACCAAGGTGCCTACGAGGAGAAACAGGGTAATTGCCGCCACCTTGATCAGCGCGAACCAGTATTCGGCCTCGCCCCAGGACCGCACGGACAGCAGGTTCAGAAGCGTGAAAATCGTCATCAGGCTCAGGGTGAATATCCACGCCGGAACAGAGGGCAACCAAGAGGTGAGCAAGCGCGCCCCGGCGACGGCCTCGAGCGCCACTACGATGATCCAGAAATACCAGTACATCCAGCCGGTCATGAAGCCAGCCAGTTGCCCCAGCGCAAGCCGGTTGTACTCGTAGAAACCGCCCACCGCAGGATGGGCCGAAGCCATCTCAGCGAGCATACGCATGACCAGGACAACCAATGTGCCGGTCAGCGCGAAGGAAACGACCGCCGCAGGACCGGTCGCCTGAATCACGACGCCGCTGCCGACGAACAGACCCGCGCCGATCACTCCGCCCAGCGCGATCATGCGCATGTGGCGCGCTTTGAGCGTGCGGCGCAGGCCGGTCGGGCCGGCTTCGGTGTCGGGAGGAGACGTGCGCAATAGCAACCCGCGGTTCAACGGCCCTGGGAAAGCAGGATTCCCGATCCTGACGATAGCGTAAAGCGCCAAATTAGGTGAGTGGATCCTGCCCCGCAAGAGCTTCGAGCTCGTTTAGCCGCTTGGCCTCGGCCGGTTGCGCTCTAGGCATGACAAGTTCGCGCCACGATGCAACCGAGTCCCTTCCAGCGCAGTTAAAAATGGTTGCAGTCTGTCATTTCCACTCCCAGATCTTCGTCTGCGTCTTGCCTGTCTTGTCGACCTCGAACTCAAACACCCCCGCAACGCCATGCAAGCGCGCGAACGCGGGCGAGGAACTCGCAAACACCAGACTACCCCGATAGCTGACCGCTCCGCCCTCCTTGAAATGTCCAACCCCGAGTCCCTTCCAGCTCACCAGGGAGCCGTCGGCGCTTGCAAATACGCCCTGCCCGGTCCCTTCAATGGAACCATCGGGTCGGGGCACCGATATGTACGTCCCGATGTTTCCGCCTTCGCTGCCCAGCAGCCTGCCGGCATCCTCAAACGAGACTTCGATGCTGACCGGCTGAGTCCCCAGAGCCCGGCGTGCAGTCCGTGCTCCCTGACCGACATAAATCTGTTCGCCTAACATGACACTGCTCCCCAGTTTGATGAGTGACCGGCGCTATACGAGCCCCACAGATGAATGGATGCACGGCTTTTGAATGCTGCACCGGCTTGCGATCAGGCATGTGCATCCACTCCTCGAGGCCGTTCGTACAGCATGGCTGGATACCGCCCTGCAGCGGGACGAAACTACACCCATGTGCAGCTCAGCTACATCTTTATCCCGCCGCATCGTTATTGCCGGCGCCAATGGCTACATCGGTAGCCGGCTAGCCGCCTGCCTGCTGCAGCGCGGACACTCCGTAACGGCTTTGGTTCATGCGTCCGTTCGGCGTGTTCCTGCGGGCTGCACCGTGGTTCACGGTAACTCTCTGGATATAGCGTCCTATACGGCCGCCGCAGCGGGAAGCGAGACCCTTGTGCACCTGGTAGGGATTGCGCATCCCAGCCCCTCGAAGGCCACGCTGTTCGAGACGGTGGATCTGGCTTCGGCACGGATTGCGGCGCGGGCAGCAACCGCTAGCCGCATCAGTCACATCGTGTATATCAGTGTCGCCCGACCTGCGCCGGTAATGCACGCATACATTTCTGCCCGGTGTCGCGCCGAAAAAGACCTCGCCGCAACTGCGATCCCATGCACCTTTCTACGGCCCTGGTATGTGGTAGGCCCCGGACACTACTGGCCGCTCGCTCTCCTGCCAGCGTACAAACTCTTCGAATGGTTGCCCTCCACGCGCGCAGCGGCCCACCGCCTGGGTCTGCTGGGAATCAACACGATGTTGAGCTGCTTGACGCACGCCATCGAAAATCCGCCCGCAGCGACCAGGTCCTGGGACGTGCCGACGTTGCGCCGATTGGCGCGCTAGTACTCAACGATTTCTTGCATCCGATAACGGGTGGCACCCGTATAACCCACCGTAACGCGCATCGGCCCTGGCCGGTAGCTCTCAAACACACCCTCGAAGGAGATGAATCATGTCAGTCAATCGTTTCGTGATCACGGCCTGTGCGCTTGCGCTCGCCGTCGCTGTGGGCTCCGCCTCCGCCGATGTGATGGTTGGTGGCAGCGCCATGTTTCCCCAAAAGGATATCGTCCAGAATGCCATGAATTCGAAGGACCATACGACACTGGTCGCGGCCGTGAAAGCGGCCGGTCTGGTGCAGACCCTTGAGGGGAAAGGTCCGTTCACGGTGTTCGCTCCCGTAAATACGGCCTTTCAGGCGTTGCCCGCGGGTACCGTCGACTCGTTGCTCAAGCCTGAGAACAAGGCCGCTCTGACCAAGGTGCTGACATACCACGTCGTTCCTGGGCGCCTTACATCAGCTGACCTGGATAAGTTGATCCACAAAGGGAACGGCACGGCAACACTCACAACCGTCAGCGGTGGCTCGTTATGGCTCATGAAGAACGGCGAGCGCAACATCACCGTAAAGGATGAAACGGGCGCCGTGGCAGACATCACTATCTATGACGTTCTACAGTCCAATGGCGTGATCTACTCGATCGATCGGGTCCTGATGCCTAAGTAACCGACACCCCGAAAACTGGCGGCGCCCGACGTCTCGGGCCGCCGCTGTTTCCGGACAAAGGTGGAACCCGTACCGTTTGACTACCGCAGGCACCAGTAACGCTCGGCGTGCTCATTCAGAAATGCCTCCGCGTCAGCACCGTGCAACATGGCAAGCGTTGCGAGCATTCCCGCCTGGACGCACGTGTTAGCAGCAACCGTCACTGACCGCGGTGGATCAGGCACTGGCCATCCCGTGCGCACATCCAGGATGTGTCCATAACGAATTCCATCTCGCAGCAGGTAGCGGCGCGTGTCGCCACTCGTTGCGAGTGCTCCTTGAACCAGCTCCAGGAGCAGCCGTGCCTCGCGATCCGTATCCGGTCGCTCAACACCGATTTGCCACGGTCCGCTCACTGGCGCGCCGCTCACGGCCAAGTCGCCGCCGAAGTTGACGAGCGCCGCGCCATCAGCTCTCGTGGCTACCAGCTGCAGTACGCGGTCAACGGCATATTCCTTGCCGAAGCCTCCGAAGTCGATTTCCATGCCGACCGGCAACGAAATGCGCGGTGGTCGCCAGCAAACCTTTTCGAAGCCGATCAAGGGCAGCAGTGCGGTAACTGCGGCCGGCTCCGGAATCCGATCCGATCCATCAAACTTCCAGCAGCGACGCAGCACGCCGGAGGTGATATCGAAGCGTCCGCCCGAGAGTGCATGACACTGTGCCGCGTACTCAATGAGTGCGGCGGTCTCTTCATCAACGGTCACTTGCTGGCCGTTACTGCGGTTGATGATGCTGACGATGCTATCGATGAGGTAGCGGCTGAATTTGCCCTCGATACGCCATGCTTCCTGAGCCGCGAGCCGTCCGAGTTTCTCTGCCTTGTGAATGTCTGCGGTATCGAGCAGTAACTCGCAGCCGCTCGCCATCGCAGAGAAGCATATCGCTATGAGGCCTCCCTCGCGGCGCTCGATATTGAGCTGTGTTGCGCACCCCTCATTCGGCGTGGTGCCGGGGGAGTGCCGCGTGGCTGTCATAGGTTCAGCTCAAAACGCCAGCCGAGCTGAACGATAGTTGCCTTGAGCGTCGGATTGAGATCGAGCCCCTGCAGCGCCGGCAAACTGCTGCCGCGAGCATGTGGTTTCTGCTGGTATTGCTCGAGCCGCAAACTGAGCTCACCGACGCGGCCGGCGTGCACACCAAGTTTGAGTCCGTACGTGGTGCCGATGAGAGCCGCGAGCCGCGGGTCTGCGGACATGTACCTCGGGATGCTATTCGCTGCGCTCAGGTATAGGTTGTAAAAGTCGGCAGCACTCTGGTGATACCAGCGCGCGTGCGGCTCCAAATAGATCCCGCGAGTCACATCAGCATGCCAATGCGCCTCGACGGCATCCGAACCAATGCCCCAGGTTTCCTTACCCCGCCTATATGAAACATCGAGCACGGTAGAGCCGAAAGCCACCTTGCTGATCCAATACAGACTCTGACGACCGCGCGTATCCGGCCGGGATTCGAAACGGTAGTTGAGCACATTGCCCAGCGAGTCCAGCACCGAGACGATCCGGTAGGGATCGGTAAGATAGCCTTGCGAGCGGTCGTAGCTGTAGTCGAGCTCCATGAGCCAGTCCCGCAATATCACCTGTGTCACTCCGACAAGTGCCCCACTTACGGTCTTACTGCGGCCGCCCTCGTGCTCGTAGAGTTCGTAATCGCTGCCCGGCACCGGATTGCTACCCCGGGCATCGATCCGATCGTACTCCTCGCTCAGATTCACGGAGAGCGTGGTGTTCTTCTCATTGAAGGCGTGGCTGAGGCCTGCGTGTGCTGCAATGGAATCGAAGTCTCCCTCCACTGAGAAATGCCCGCCCACCGACACCGTATCATCGAGTCCAATCGGCTGTGACCAGCCCGCATCGCCAGCGCCGCGCGTCTCCGAGAAATTCGGGTCTTCCGGCAGATGTCCGGGTGCTGCCGTATACAGCCTGCTCTTACTACCGGGTGTCGGCCTCAGAGTCGGGCTTGAAGGGCCGGCAAAAGTCTGAGGCATTCGCGACGGTATAGCTCCGTTCGGTGTCGCCCCCGACAGGGTGTCGATGGTCACGGTACCGTCGAGAAGCCGCTGATCGCCGAAATCCTTCTTCAGACTTATCACCGGCTCTACGACCTGCACGCGCCCTGCATTTTCCTTGTAGTACAGCAGTGCACTGTCGATCTGCAGCGGTGATTGCGACTCATCGGCCGACTGAGCCGCCGCGGTGTGCGACAGTAGGCTGCAACTCGCCGCCATGAGACTCATATGCAGCGGTGATGAGGGCCGCTTCAGTTGCATCCGCAGCCTCCGCCGCCGAAGCTGCGGCCGCCATTGCTCGCCTCTTTGCTGAAATAAATGTGGTCATCGATGGCCGCGTCCAACGGGTTGGCCGTGAGCGCCATCTCCGGTTTGGCGAGAATATCGCGTTGCCAAGGCTTGACACCGATAGCGCTGCAGCCGCCCATACTCACGAGACCTATCAGGAGGATTGCGATTCGGCAGAGGTGTGTCAGTTCAATCATTGCGTCCCTCGTTCAGCGCGCGAGGACCGCGGTGCGGATCCGCTGCGTGAGCGCATCACGATCCTTAAGGAAAAATCCCTGGTGCTCGAATTGTACCTGTCCACTTGGATCAATCAGAAAACTGGTCGGCATGCCCCGCACAGCGAATTTCTCGGCAAGGGTCCCTTGTGGGTCGTAGACGATGCGGAAGCGCGCCGGGTATGTCCGTAGGAATTGCTCGGCGGCGGCGCGCTCTCTATCGACGTTCACGGCGATGATGACCAGGCCATGGTCGCCCAGTTCGTCCTGCAGTCGATTCATCCAGGGGAAGGACTGCCGGCATGGCTCGCACCAGGAGGCCCAGAAATCCAGATAGACCACTTTCCCCCTAAAGGAATCCAGATCCAGGAGCTGCTGATCTGCCGCCGGGACGATGGCTATTGCACTCAGTAACAGGCAGGCTATAAGCACTCTGCGCATCTCGAAGTGTCCTATCCCATGACCGACTTGTTGGCCCGCGTATATCGCCAACGCATTCGCGCCGCTGGCACGCCAGATCCCTTGGAAACCCCACGGCTTGCCTATGTGCGGCCGGCAAGCGCACCGAGTCAAGCTCGGCCCGAATAGTCAAGCTCAGCCTTGATCGCCTCTCTGGTAGTCGCCGGCAGGCGCGAAGCGGAGGAGAAATCCGATGGCAACGATCACTGGTCTTTTCGTATACCCGGTGAAGTCCGCGCGTGGCATTGTCAGATCGAGCGTGCGGGTCAGCGCAACCGGTTTCGAGTGGGATCGGCACTGGATGATTGTTGATGCCAAGGGAAGTTTCCTGACCCAGCGCACACACCCGCAGCTTGCCCGTATCGTTCCGGAGATTGCGACGGACTCATTGCATCTGAGCGCCCCAGGAATGCCGGTACTGCAAGTGCCCCTGGCGCCAGTCGGCACAGCGCTGCCCGTCAGGGTCTGGGATGACCGTTGCATCGGGCTTGATCAGGGAACCGAGGCGGAGGAATGGGTGAGCCGCGCAGTCGGTCACCCCGTGCGCCTTATACGCGTCGCCCCATCGATGGCGCGGGTGGCAAGCGCGAAGTACGCTGGTTCCACGCCTGCTCCGATGGCGTTTGCTGACGGCTACCCTGTGCTGGTCTGCAACCAAGCCTCGCTCGCTGATTTAAATGGTCGCCTGCCCGCACCGATCCCCATGGAACGCTTCCGGCCCAATCTCGTCTTGGAAGGATTACAGCCGTTTGCCGAGGACCGTATCGCCTCACTGCGCATAGGCAACGTGACCTTACGGCTCGTGAAGCCCTGCACCCGTTGCGTCATCCCGTCGATAGACCAGCAGAGCGGGGAGCCCTCGACCAACCCCACTCCGGCCCTGCGCAAATTCCGTTTCGACCGCACGCTGCTGGGCGTCACATTTGGCGAGAATGCAGTGATCGAAAAGGGCGCAGGTGCCGCGATCGAATGTGGGACCGAGTGTGAGGTCACTTTCGATTCGGCCGCGACTCCCGTCTGCTAAGCCTCATTAACGCGTGGATGGCCGCGGGTCACTCACCAGGGTATAGGCGCCAAGCGCTGCGAATACGCTGGCCGACACGTAGCGACCCAAGCTGGATACCTTGGCTCGACGTGCCATGGTCTGCGACAGAGCCGCCGCCGCCATGACATACATACTGTCCGTGGTCGCTGCGATCAATACGAACACAGCTGCAAGCGCCAGACTCTGGAGAAGCGGCGATCCGCCGTTCGGTCTGAGGAACTGCGGCAGAAAGGCGGCAAAAAATAACGCCGTCTTCGGATTGAAGAGCGCAACCATCAGCCCGTCCCGGAAGTGCCGCAGATCCGACACCGGATGCGGGCGTCTGCCATCGCCCGTCGCCGCCTTGCGGCGCAGCGCAGCGACGGCCAGCAACAGCAGATACACGGCGCCTGCTATCTTGACCAGCTGGAAGACGGCGGTCGACACGGCAAGCAGTGCGGCAAGACCCAGCGAGGCGAAAAGAGCGTTAGCGAAGTTGCCGCAGGCAATGCCTGCCACGGAGGCAAAGCCGGCGCTGCGACCGTGCGACAGGGTCTGCGTCGTCAGGTACAGAACGCCCGGCCCAGGGGTGACGGCGAGGATGAGGCTGGCCGTAAGGAACAGCAGAATGTCCGGCAGAGGCAGATTCATGCTTCCAAAGGTACCTCAGGCTGCGGCCGGTTGCATTCCCCCCAAGCTCAGCGCACGGCCTGCCGATGCAGGAGCGCGGCGTGATAACCCCTGGCTCCCTTCCATGTGAGATACCCCGCCGCAACGAAGGCGAGATAGCCGCCGGCGCCAACGGTTATATGTCGGGAAATCGTGTCGCTTGCACGACCGATCATGCCATTTGAGACCTGAGCGAAAAGCGCACCGAGCGAGCCCGCTCCGGGTTTCACCGCAAAGAACGGCTGGGACGTTTTCACATAGAGCGCGATCCCGCTCAGCAACATCAACGCGAGCGGCGCTGCGTAGAGCAGCCAGGCATGTCGAGTGCCAACGCGATGAGCGCCAAGCGGCGCGAGCAGCACAAGCACGCTCAAGGTGCCGAAGGCGAGCACTGCGATGCTATGGGCCGGGCGTATGCCGTGCACGAGCCAGGTCGGGTCATGCAGCACGGATGCGAAGTCGTAAAAGTGCATGATCTGCCGAACGGGGCCGAAAGTCCCAACGAGGGTCGCCATCCAGAACCAACCTATTGCAATGGCAAACAGCGCCAGCCACACGACAGGGTCCACGCGTGAGGGAACTGCTGGCGACGCAGGCATCAGCAAGATCAGGATCCGTGCGGGGCTAGGGCAGCGGCTGTCGCGGGGCGCCCGCCTTTCGAGGACTGTGATGGCGCTGCCGGCAGCGGCGCGGCAGAGTCGGCAACCGCGGGTGGGCTGGCTGCGACGCTTGTGAATTGTTTGCGATAGCCGCTGACTCGGACGACGTACTTTCGAGTCTCCTCGAAGGGCAATTCGCTGCGCAAACGATCCAGCAGCGCCGTGGGTTGCAGGTCGTTGATATGGTTCATGGCTTCGGTCCGATCGCTCGCAAACACGCGGGTGACGTTGCGCGGCCCCGTGTTATACGCGGCAATGACGCAGTAGTCGCGCGATTCGCTGTTGCCAACGGGGTGGAACTCTACCCCATCGAGTACCGACAGATAGGCGGTGCCCAGCTCAATGTTGTGTTCAGGATCCAGCAGGTACTCGGGCGTTGGCGTCTGCTCGGTTCCCTGCGCGCGCCTGACTCCAGCCCGGCCACCGCTGGTGGGCACCAGTTGCATCAGGCCGTAGGCGGGCGCGCCACTGACGGCGAAAGGATTGAAGTTGCTTTCGGTGCGGATGATGGCCAGCACGAGAGTCGGACTGACGTTATATTGCGCTGCATATTTCTCGACACTGGCACGATAGCGCTCGGCACCTTTGGCCTCGAAGTTCTTCACCATCAGGATCTGTACGAACAACGCCTGCTTGCCGCCGGCCTCGGTGTCGGTGGCGCGTTTCTGCATCTTTTGGGGCACGAGATAGTTTGCGAATTGTACTGCTTGATCGCGGCTGCCGATCGGCTTGCCATGCTGGTCGTGCACCAGGCCGTAGAGATAGGGCTTGCGATTCGGCTCGAGCGTCACATCCTTGTCGGTGAACAGATCTACCGCCGCCGGATCGCTCGAGGTGAGCACTGCCGCCGCAATGGTTGCTCGCAGACTTCCCTGCGGATCGTTCTCGTCGACGGTTTCGATGGTCAGGGTGCCACGATCGAAGTCGGTGATGACGCGGCTCTTATAGCCCTGGGTGTACTTCACGAACACCGTGCGAGTGGCCACTTTGGTGTCGCTCTGTCCCCAGCGCTTCTGCACGTTGCTCTTCAGCTGCGCGTAGGCCGCCTCGAACCTGCGGCGCAACACGCCGAGCCCGGCTTCCATGTCCTTCGCATCGGCTGCGACCGCCTGCGTCAGCTCCTTGCGGTCCACGGCTTCCCCGTTATAGGCGCGTTTGATATTGGAGCCCACGGACTTCGTCGTGGCACAGCTCGCACTGAGAATAGCCGCCACGAGAATGGTCATGCTCGTGGCCAGAGGACGGCTCCACATAGAGTCACCCCGACATCGCTGCGGCAGGCCGTTGCCCGGCCCTTGTAATTGGTACGCTTGCTTGCGCTTCGAAGCGGCGATGTCACCTTTGCAGCGGCACCATCGCCTCGGAAGCGGCAATATCGCCGATGAGCCGGCGCGGCGCAATGACGGAAGTGCCATAAATCGCCGGCAGGCGCGCCGTTTCACATATGCCGGCCGTCATCCCATCCTCACTCCTAGCAGACTCCTCAGGTCGGCCGTGGGTTGATCGTTGAGGGGCAGAGGCTCAGGCGCCTTGCGTCGACAGATCCACCTGCACGTTGCCGCGCGTCGCATGCGAGTAGGGACAGATCTTCTCGTGGGCCTCGCGCGCTAGAGTCTCCAGCTCCCGCTGCGGAATTTTGCTGTCGGCCACGTGCAGCTTGACGGCCAATGCGAATCCGCCGCCATCGCGGGGCCCGATGGATACGCTGCAGGTCACCGTGGCACCCTTAGCGTCGATCTTCTTTTGTGATGCCACGTAGTCGAGCGCCCCACCGAAGCATGCCGCGTAGCCCGCCGCAAACAGATGCTCGGGCGTCGTGGTGTTGGGTTTCCCGGGGCCGCCCATCGCCTTGGGGACGGAGAGATTGACACTGACGGAGCCGTCCTCGGCCTCAGAGTGTCCGTTTCTGCCGCCCTTTGCGGTCGCGACCGCTGTGAACAGAGGCTTGATGCTGTCCATCTGATTCTCCTCGTTGACGCATTTGGTTGTAGACATAAGCTAGCCCGAGTCGCACGCCGAGCAAAACTGATTGTTTCTATGAGGGCTTTCGGCAGGATCTATGGTGCGGCTGCTCAGCCTGCGGGACCTGGGTGTTCCACACCAGCCGGATGCCCTGCCCGGTGCTCGAATGTTTCCCGGGTAAGCGCGCGATTGATGCCGAAGGCGGCTCGCGCGCCTTCCGCGGCGGCGACAATCGACAGCTGCACGTCGCGCAGGATGTTGCCCGCCACGAAGACCCCTGGAACACTGGAGGCTTCGTATTGACCGCAACGGATGCCACCTCCGGCGGTAAAGCCACACTGCAGCTGGCGGGCAAGGTCGCACTGCGCCCGACTGGGGGTATCGAAGAAAAGTGCCCGGCGCGCAACCGAGCTGCCGTCGGCGAAAAAGATGCGTTGCAGCCGGCCTTTGCTGCCGCCAAGGCGCACGATGCGCGACCGCTCCACGGCAATACCGTTTGCCGCCAGATCGCGGCACTGCGCCTTCGTGGGCCGTGCGCCGCCATCGGTACAAACCAGGATGTCCGAGCTCCACGCGGTCATCGCCCGCGCCATCTCAAAGCCCCGCGCCCCCTTGCCATAGACGGCAATGCCCTGATCGCGCATCTCCCAGCCGTCACAGTAGGGGCATGGGAACACCGACTTGCCGTAGTACGGGGCGATGCCCGGGATCGAAGGCAATTGGTCAGCGAGACCGCTTGCAAGCAGCAGCTTGCGACCCACCGCACGCTGGCCGTTGCGGAAAACCACCTCGAACAGGTCATTCTTTATCCGCCTGGCGCTGACCACCTCCTGTGCTCGAAACCTCACGGAGGGATAGCGCCTGATCTGCATCCATGACGCCCGGCGGAAACTGCCAGGGTCGATCCCGTCCCGCGACAGATAGGCGTACATGGCATGTGAGGACGCGTTGCGTGGCGTACCGCGGTCGCAGATCAGGACCGAGCGCCGGCAACGCCCCAGAATCAGGGCAGCGCTCAGCCCTGCGGGTCCCGCTCCCACGATGACCACATCCCACCGTCTTTGCGCCCTGGAGGGCTTTCGCATAAGTGTCTTCCATTGCATAGACCTCGCAGTACGGCGAGGCCCCGTGCCAGGGAATCGCCAGGCAATCCGACGGATTTCGCCGGCTACCGGGGCGGGAATCGGCACATAACGTGCTATCCGGTCTTACCTGGGGAATCCGGCGAGCATATTCGGTGCCTGCGGTAACAAAGATCAATGCTCATCCTGAGCGCGCGGCCAGTCGCTTCACGCTCCATCGTCCTGAGTTGTTGCCATCGTTGCTGGAGGGCGAGAACAAACTCGCACAGCTGATGCACGGCACGGCGCAGGCAGTCCCCGCGGGCCGGCTACTGATCAGGGGCGGAACCGAACATGACTACGTGTATCGGCTGCAAAGTGGTTGGGCGTGCCGGAATCGGGTGATCGCCGATGGGCGCGACCAGTTCATCCTGGCGTTTCTACCGGGCGATTTATTCGCCATGAAGAGCATGTTCGTACCACGGCACACGGACGGGGTGGTGATCCTTTCCGAGGCGGTTATCGAACGCATCCACTACAGGGATCTGCACCGCGCATTTTGCGAAGACACTGATATCGCAAACCGCTGCATCTGGCAGGTGGTCGAGGAGGAGCGCCGGCTGCATTGCAGCGTTTTTGCCCTCGGGCAGGGCAGTGCCGATGAACGGCTCGCGTATCTGCTGCTCGATCTGCGCGGCCGCCTGGTGGCACTGGATGTCATCGCGGCGGACGCGCTGCGCTTTCCCATGCCACTGACACAGGAGCAGATGGCCGGGTTTACGGGCATCACGGCGATTCACGTGAATCGGGTGTTACGTAGCTTTCGCGAGAAAGGATTGGCGGCAATCCGCGACGGCGAGGCGCTGATCCACAACTTTACACAGTTGCGTGCGCTGGCCGCGCCGTTGCTCGACGTTTATGAGCGCAGTGCTGCTGCCTACAACCTGCCCGCTGCCGCAGAGCTTGCACCGGCTGCGGAGCAGCCCCGGGGCAGCCGCTAGAAAAAGGGCGCAGGCGATCCGCTCACCCGCGCCCGACTCAATTGAGCAAGCACGCGCACGTCATGCCGGCGCACCCGCCGCGAACAAGCGTAGTTACCGACGTTCGTGCTCCGACCCCTGGCGAGCGAACCCTCCCTCCGGTACGCCGCCGGTGTGTCCGATTCGCTGAAGGTCAAGCCGATGTTGGCAGAGTTGCTTGCGAGCAGGCAATGCGCGCTCACTAATCTGCATTAGTTACCCGCTTTGGAGTAATTACCACCCGCCGCAGCTATGCACCGCAAAGTGACACGCAGGCAGCCCGACGGCCGCGGCCCTGTAGGGAGCGTTACTCGGTGTTCTTGAGCTGCCCGCGGATATTCAGCGCTGCCAGACAGAGCTGTAGCGCGATAAGCGCGTAGGCACGTGCGTGCAATCCCCATACGGCCCAGAGGAGATTGCTGACCAGGAAAAGCCAGAAGCCGATCACCCGGCGGCGCCGGTGCGTGGAAGCCACATACCAGGAAGCGGCAACCGTCACCAACATCGCAGGCCACTGCAGGAAATCAAGCATGAGTCACCAGACTGCCCCAGCTCGCGCGCTGCTGACAAGCGGCGGGATCGCGAAGCTGCGTGACAGACTTCCTACACGGAGTCTTATCAGGAACCCCCGGCTGGGCCGGCCGTTGAGTTGAGTCTGTCAAAACAGTGGAGTCAGCGCATGAATGAGAATCAGTCCGAAGGTATGGGAAAAACGGTGAAAGGCGCAGTCAAGGAGGGCACCAGCAAACTGACGGGTAACAAGCTCGGTGAGGCCGAGGGCAAACTGGAAAAGAATATCGGCAAGGTACAGACCAAGCTCGGCGACAAACAGTCCGAGAAGAAGGAGGACACGCGTCCGCCACGCTAGGGCTAGCAAAGCAAGCGACCCTCTCCCGGCTCGAGCCGGGAGAGGAGGTGCGCGGACGACGCCCCGCGATCGGGTCTGCGGGCAACGAGGCGCCCGGCGCAAAAGGCGGTCGTTCGCTGTTGAAAAATCAGCGCTTACTCAGCGCTTGGCGAGGCGACGGCGCTCGACCGGTAACTCACGCAGCCGCACTCCGGTGGCGGCGAAGATGGCATTGATGAACGCCGGCGGCACCGCCGTCGTGCCTGTCTCACCGATGCCGCCCGGAGCTGCGCCGCTGGGAATCAGGAAAACTTCCACCTGCGGAGTCTCGTGAATACGCATGACGCGGTAGTCATTGAAATTGCTCTGCACCACCCGCCCATCGCGGATATCCACCTTGCCCCACAGCGCCGCCGTCAGTCCGAAAAGAATACCGCCTTCGATTTGCGCAACCACCGTATCGGGATTCACGATGAGACCAGCGTCCACCGCGCAGACTACCCGTTGCACGCGCACGTCGCCCGCCTCCTCCACCTGCACCTGCACGACGGTGGCCAGGTAGCTGCCGAAGGCACCAGAGACACTTACACCACGACCGCTGCGTGCCGGCAAGGGTGAGCCCCAGCCGGATTTTTGCGCAGCCAGATCCAGGGCCGCCGCGAAACGCGGTGCCTGCGGCAGGTGCGCGCGCCGGAAGGCGACTGGATCCTGCCTGACGCGGTAGGCGAGCTCATCCATGAACGATTCCACCGCGAAGACGTTGTTGTTAGGTCCCACCCCGCGCCAGAATCCGGTAGGAACGCTGAACGGCTCATCGCGCACGTATTCAACACGGAAGTTAGGGATGGCGTACGGAATGTCGACGCCCGCATCCACGGCATCGGCATCGATGCCTTTTTGAAAAGCAGGCGGCAGCCAGCGGGCGATGATCGATGAGCCGGTGACCCGGTGCTTCCAGGCAGAAATACGCCGCTGTTGCACTCGGGCGGAAAGATTGTCCAGGTAGATGGGCCGGTAGACATCGTGTTGCATGTCTTCCTCGCGGGTCCACATGAGCTTCACGGGGCCATCCACGCGCTGCGCGATCTGCACCGCCTTCTCGACAAAGTCAGCTTCCAGCCGCCGGCCGAAACCCCCGCCGAGTAAATGGTTATGCACCCTGACCTGCTCAATCGGCAGGCCGCACACCCGGGCGGCGGTCGATTGCGCCCGCGCGCATACCTGGATACCTACCCAGACCTCACAGCTCGCTGGCGTGACATGCGCCGTGCAATTCAACGGTTCCATGGCTGCGTGCGCGAGCAGCGGCAGCTGATAAACCGCCTCATACACATCGCCTTGGGAGAGCTCCTGCAGCGCATCGCCCTCACTCTTCGCCACTTCCCCCTCGGTGCTACTGGCGGCGGCGGCCTTGTCCCAGATGTCATCGGTGCCGATGTCGCTGTTGCCGCCGGGCTCCCAGTGGATGCTGAGCGCCTTGAGCCCCTTGAGCGCTGACCAGGTGTCATTAGCCACTACGGCTACGAAGTCTTTGAACTGCAGCACGGCACGCACGCCGTTAATGCTGCGTGCGCTGCCACTATCCACACTGCCGACGTGGCCACCAAACATGGGACAGCACCTGAGGCTTGCGTACTGCAGACCAGCAGGTAATGCATCGATACCAAACACCGCCCGGCCATTGACTTTGTCAGGCGTATCCAGCCGTCGGTGTGACCTGCCCACCAGCTGGAAATTCCTGGGATCTTTCGGTTGGGCGTCCTTGACGGGTGCGAGCGTTCGAGCGCCGGGAACCAGCCCGCCGTAGCCGATTCGACGGCCCGTCGCCTCGTGCACCGCCTCACCCTGACGCATCCGTATCGAGCCCGGGTCCACTTTCCATAGCGCCGCGGCTGCCCGCACCAGTGTGGCGCGCGCGATCGCCGCCGCCTTGCGCAACGGTACCCAGAAGGCACGGACCGAAGTCGAGCCGCCGGTCACCTGAAAACCCAGGAGCGGATTAGCGTAGAGCCTGTCATTCGGCGGTGCGTGCTCGAGCACGACGTGCTCGAGGGCGGCATCCAGCTCTTCAGCGACGATCATCGCAAGCGCCGTATAGATGCCCTGCCCCATCTCCACCTGCGGCATGACGAGTGTGATCTGACCCTGCTGATCGATCCGGATGAACGCATCGGGAGAGTAAGGCGTGGCGCTGGCAGCGCCCGCAGCGCCCGCAGCGCGGAAACTGATGCCGAGCACGAAGGCGGCGCCCGTGGCAGCACCCGCTTGCAGGAACTGGCGGCGCGTGGGGTCAGTCGTCATCGTCGGGCTCCTTGCGCAGCGCGGCCTTTACGAATGGACCGGGAGCCTTCACCTCATTCTCGCCCGGATAGGGCCGCCGCCAGCCGGTTGCGGAATACCAAATAACATGGTTGAGAAAATTTTCATCCACCGAATCGGCTTTGTTGAGCCGGCCGCGCATCACCTTGTTGGAGGCGAGCAGCCAGGCCTGGGCCATCTTCGAGTGCACTCTCGCAGGCGAGCTCGCAGTGGAGCTCGCAGTGAGGGTCCCTGCAATGACACCATGCGGATCGAGGTTCAGAGCCGTGTTGGCGGGTACCGCGCTGAAGGGCGTCGGATCGGGCGTGTTCTGGAAGCAATCGAACATTGGCGACACCGTCAGATCGAATTGAGTGAGCGGCGTCAATCCGAGGATGTTCTCGATCGTACGGTTGATGTTCTCTGCGGTATAGATGGTGTGGATCACCTTACCCACCTTCGGAGACTGCGGCGCGACTGCATAGGGACTAATGACATACACCGGCTGACGATGTCCATCCACATGGTCCACCCCATCCTGCGCATCGTCCTCCTCGACGAAGATCGCGCTGCTGCCCCAGATGCTGCTGTGGCTGATCACATCAACGATGCGTCCGAGGGCCAGATCGTTGTCAGCCTGCGCGCTGGCCGGCACGGGGAATCCGGTGGTGAAACCACTGGTGTGATCGTCAGGCAGCCACAGGATGGTGAGCTCCGGCACGCTACCCTCGGCTACCTGCTGGGCGAACTGCGGCAGGTATACATCCACCCGGTACTGATCCGGGATGCCCGTGTTGAAAGAAGGATAATGAGGATCGAGGATCGCCGCCGCCGAGGGCACGCTGGTGGTCTCGGTCACCGCCCCGTCCGGCACGAGGAGCCTGCCCTTCGCGCCGCGGCTCTCCTTGTACAAGGCGGTGTTGTAAAAGTCTGCCCACGTATAGCTGCCGGAGATGCTCTGTTCGCCACTCCACTCACCATACATCTTCACCGCAAGACCGCGCTTCTGAGCCTGTGACCACAGGAAGCCTTGCTGCGTATAGGTCAGCGCATCGTTGCTGGTGCCGCCCGGATAGCTGCGCAGCCAATCCGGCGACTGGATATCGTTCGAGTAGAACGAGCCGGACTCGACGATCCATGGATGGCCGTCCGCGGACTGGCGACTCGGCGCATACACATTGTCCAGCAGCGGAAAGCGCTGCACCAGCGCCTTCTGATTCGGCACGTTGCCGGCAAAGATGGCGAGCGTAGCATCACCATTACCCTGTGGCAGATCGCCTAACATCTGATCGTAAGTGCGGTTTTCCTTGATGATCAGGAACACATGTTTGATGAGCGAGGGCTCACCGATATGCGCAGGTATGGCGACCGGGGTGGCCGCAAGGTTGATGTGCTCGCGGCTGCTACGCACCTGGGAGGAATTCCAGTGATTATTGCTGACGACCGTCGCGGTCATCCTGCGAAGCTCGTCACCGGAAGGCACCGGGATGATGTTGACGACGCCGCTATCCTGGTGCGTGCTGTACCCTGAAACTCCATGGGCACTCCCCGAGCCTCGCGTGCCGATGCCTTTGTCATCGGCAACGATCAATGCGTGCTGCGCCTCATCATAGGCGATGCTGGTGGGGAAATAGCCCGTCGGAATATAGCCTTGCACTGCCCCCTCACCCTCCCCGGTACCCTCGCTCGCTAAGTCGACCACGGCTATGGCATTCGATTGGCCAAGAGTGACGTACGCGGCGGTCCCCACGACTACGATGTCATTCACGCCGGCCCCGAAGGCACCACCCTTGACGGGCACACCCACCTTGATGGTGCGCACCACTTTCTGCTGCAGCGTATCGATCACCGAGACAGTGTCATCGAAGCTGTTGGCCACATACAGCCTGGAGCCATCCAGCGCCATGCCTGCCGGATGCAGCCCGACATCGATCGAGGCGATGAGCCGGCTCGTCTGAATATCGATCACTGATACGGTGCCGGAGGTGGCGGCCGCATTGACGGTATCAACGACGATCGGAGTGCCATCGGACAGGTTGGTAAAATCTGTCGAAGTCGCGGGCCGTCCCCCCTCATTACTCACATAGGCCAGATTGCCCTTCACCACCACATGGTTGGGCGCATTACCTACGGGTACTTCCGTCTTCAGGACGCCGGCCTCGAGATCCAGGATACCCAGGGTGTTGCTGGCGCTGATGGCGACAAGGCCGATGCCGCCCTCGGCGACGGCTACCCCGCCGGGGTCGGCAATGCCCGGAGTGAACAGCCGGGGATTATCAGGTGGCGGGATCGACACCGACCGCTCGTGCCGCAGCAGGCCGTTCGCATCCACCCTGGCGACTGAGACATAGTTGTTATCCTGACTGAAAAGCATGCGCGTGCCAGAGGATGCGTAGGCGATGCCCGCGAATGAGCCGTTGCTGTTCGCGGGCGGGGTGTAACGCTGCAGGACCTCACCCGTCACGGTGTTGAAAATGATAATGGGTTCCGAGGCGCCCATCAGGAGTACGGCGCCGGTTCGCGTTGCACGGTTCGGATTGACAGCCACGGCTTTGGCGCGCACTGGCGAGCCGAGCTCCACCAATCTTCCAGCCGGGCTGATGCGCTGGTTGTCGGCGACGATATAGGAACCGTCGCTCTGCGGTCCTACCACACGCGTGTTTGATTCGGCTGCGCAGGCCAGTGCGCCTGCGCAGGCGAGTGCGGCTGCACATAAGAGCAGGGTCAGACCCGCCGCAGCAGGCCGCCTCTGGCGAGTGGGGTTCACAGGGGAGATCATGGTGAGTCGCCGAACGGCGCGCTCACCTGGATCCAGGCAACGGCCGGGCTTCCGGGTCCGGCCCGACCTGCACCGTGCCTGCCCGCGCGGCATCGGCTCCGGGGAGATAGAGCGCCGCAATGGCCAATGCGGTGGTGTACGGCTCCGGATCATTGCGATTGCTGAGCAGAATCACCGTAAAGCGCTGGCGCGGAAAGCGCACGATGACATTGCGGAAGCCGATAGTCTCACCCGAGTGCCAGATGCTCTCCCCGGTCATGCGCCAGCCGAACCCATACTGAACGTTGGGATCATCCGTTGCCGTGGCGGGCGACAGCGCCAGCAGGCGCGAGTGCCCGCTCAGCAGCCTCGAGTCGTATAGCGCGGCGTCCCAGCGCGCCAGGTCCGCCACCGAGGAGTAGATCCCGCCATCGCCAAGCACCGCACTGGTGAGACTCTGATCGGTCCTTTGCCAGCTCTCGCCGCTGAGCGAGTACCCGAATGCCCGATGCGGTACCTCAGAAACTCCCTGCTCGTAGGCCACGCTCCCCGACATGCCCAGAGGTTGGAAAATGTGTGTGCGCACGTAGCTTGCGAAATCCAGGCCGGAGGCCCGTCCCACGATCAGGGCGAGCAGCGCATACCCGCTGTCGCTGTAACGGTAGGCAGCACCCGGGGGAAAGTAAGTGCGGTCCTGAGCGGCGAGCAGGCGCAGCACGTCCGCATCGTGCAGCGCCACGGAAGTGTCATCCGGAATCACCTCCTCATAGTCGATGATCCCGGAGCGATGCACGAGCAACAGCCGCAGCGGAATGGAGGCGGTATGCGCAGGCAGCTCAGGCAGCCACTTGCCAAGAGGATCATCGAGCGAGAGTCGCCCGTGTTCGGCGAGCAGCAGGATGGCCGCCGCGGTGAACTGCTTCGTCATGGAAGCCAGACGAAAATCGGTACAGAGGCTCACCGGCACACGAGCTTCCAGATCCGCGAGGCCATAGGAGCGGCCCAAAACAAGCTGGCCATGCTGCACGATGAGCACTGCCGCGCCCGGAACCGCGCCCTGGTAACGCGCCATGAGTTGATCGATCCGGCGCTCTCGCGCAGCGCCAGTCTCTCCGGTCGCATGCAGGTCGTGGCATGGCGTGACGGCGTTCGCCACGCCGCTCGCAAGCAGTGGCAATACAGGCAATAACAGCAACAGCGCCCTAGCCCGTGGCACCGAGCCCGGCCGCAGCGCAGTTGATGGTCAGCAGCAGCGCATTGCGCGTATCAGAATCGCCGGCAGAGCGGTGCCGACGCAGCAGTCCGATCTGCTCGCGGCTTACCTGATTCAGTGTCTTCAGCCGCCGCTGCAGACGGCGGCGATACTGCGGGAAGCGCTCCGCCAGGGTGCTGGCTGCCGTTATCTGCAGGATGAGTTGCACCGTCAGATGATACTCGGATTCGATCCGACCGAAGACAGCATCACGCAGCGCCTGATCCTCCACGAGCTGCGCGTAGCAGCGGGCAATTTCCAGATCCACCGCGAGCAGTGTCTTCTCCACTTCATCGACAATCACGCGAAACAGCCTGGAGTCGCGAAACATCCGCTGCAGCAGTTCCCGGCCGCGCTCGCCGCGCACCTGCAGAAAGGCACGCAGTGCGCTGCCGAAGCCGTACCAGCCGGTGATCATGTGCCGGTTCTGACTCCAGGCAAACACCCAGGGGATGGCGCGCAGATCAGCCAACGTGCGTGCCTGCGTGCGCCGTGACGGTCGCGAGCCGAGATTCAGCAGCGCAAACTCCTCGAGCGGGCTTGCAGCAGTGAGATAGTCGAGCAGGCCTGCCGTGCTGACGAGCTGATGGTAAGCGGTCCACGACAGGCCGGAGAGAGACTCCATCGCCTCATCAAACTCATGCACAGGAATCAATGCCTGCTCGCGCTCGGATACCAGCGCGTGCTCGACCACCGCGGAACTCAACAGCTCGGTCTGATAGCCGGCGGTGCCGCTGTTGGAATACTTGAGGGAGACCACCTCACCCTGCTCGGTGACACGGAATGCATTGCGGATCGAGCCAGCCGGTGCGGCGGCGATCGCCCGGCCGGTCGGGGCACCGCCGCGGCTGACCGAGCCCCCGCGTCCGTGAAAGAAGGAAATCGTGATGCCCTGCTCGCGTCCGAGACGCGTCAGGGCCGTCTGCGCCTTGGCGAGCTCCCAGTTTGCGGCGAAGTAGCCCCCATCCTTGTTGGAATCCGAATAGCCGATCATGACCTCCTGCACGTTACCGAGGGCCTGCAGGCTGCGCCGCACGAGCGGGATCGACAGCAGCTCGCGCAGGATCTGTGGCGCCGCGCGCAGATCGGCTACCGTCTCGAGCAACGGCACCACTGGCAGCGTGCAACGCTCGACGGCGTGAGTGTCGAAGAACAGGCCCGCCTCTTTCGCCATCAGGTACACGCCAAGGACGTCCGCAGCCGAATGCGTCATGCTGAGAATGAGTGCACCGAAAGCCTCGCGATCCACGACCTGGCGCATCTGCGCAATGCCGCGAAAAGTATCCAGAGTCTCCTGCGCCTCCGCAGGCAGTCCGGCAAGTTGCCGGGGTGCCGTACGCGGCACGCGCAGCTCCTCGAGCAGCCACTGTTTCCACTCGGCGCTCTGCGGCGGCGGAGGCTCGTGCGCGCGCGTGGCGTGGTAGATGGCTGCGAGTGCCTGATTCAGACGAATCGTGTTCTCGCGGATATCCAATCTCACGGTGCGGAAACGGAAAATACCCACTTCGCGAATCAGCGGTGTCAGATAGGTGCTCGTCACCGTGGCGGCGCCGGCCTCCTCGAGCGCGCGTGCCATGATCTGCAGATCGAGAATCAGCTCATCCGCATTGGCGTAGCCCGTCGTGGCCGAGGTCTGGCGCTGTGCAACGCTATCCTGAATCGTCTGCTCGAGACGCGCGAGGATCGCGCCCAGGTATTGGCGGAACGGCTCGCCTGCGTTGCGATTGGCAAGCGTCGTCGCCGACGGTAGCAGCTCGAGCCGTTCGCGCAAGGCGGCCACGAATGATTCGGGCAAGGGCAGACTGTGCGCGGCGATACTCAGCTTGCGAATCAGCTCCGACACTCTCGTGCGGTAGCGGCTGAGAGATGCCAGGCGATTCGACCAGAGCGTCGTGCGTGTTACTTCGCCGGTCACATACGGATTGCCGTCGCGATCGCCGCCGATCCACGAACCGAACTGCACGAACAGCGGAATCTCCCAACTGTGACCGGGATAGTGTCGCTGCAAGGCGGCTTCGACCTTGCCGAGCAAGGCAGGCACCACGTCAAACAGATTCTCGCTGAAGAAATACAATCCCCAGGCAACTTCCTGGGGCACGGAGGGCTTTTCGAGCTTGAGCTCGCCCGTCAGCCACAGCAGCTCCACTTCGGCACGCAGCGAAAGGATCAATTCCTGCTGCTCACGCTCCGTCCAGCGTGGGGATTCCAGATCATAAAGCCGGCGGTAGATGCGACGGTGACATTCGAGCACCGTGACCCGTTTGGCTTCGGTAGGATGCGCGGTGATGACCGGGGTAATGCGCATCGACTGCAGCAGCGTCTGCACCTCCTCGGCACTGATTCGAGCCCGTGACGCCGCAGCAAACACCGCGTTGAAAGTGCCTTTGATGGCCTCCTGCCCCTGCTCCTTCTCGAGCGCACGACGATTGCGCATGTCACGGTTCTGCTCAGCGATCGCGAGCAGCTGGAACATGATGCTCTGCGCCTGGAGAATGCGCACCAGCGCGCGCGACGAGGGCTCCTGCGCCAAGGACTCACCGCGCAGCACCCGCGCGGCCAGCGGTTCGTACTGCGCCACGACCTCCGTCAGCAGATGCGCCAACAGCTCCCAGCGCGAGTAGCCCCCCACCAGTCCTACGGAGGGTGCGAACGCGGGTACATCATCAGCTCCGGCAATGCCCATCCAGTTGAATTACTCATTCGGGCACGGAGAGTCAAGCGCATGCTTGCGGAGCGAGCGTACCGGCCTCCACCGTATCCCTGTTGGCACAGTGCCGCGGGCCGCGGCTGCGTTAGCGGCGTTAGCCGGGGAAGTAGCGCTCGCTGAGTATAGTCGCCAATTGTCCGAGCAGAAGCGCGCCAGTAGCGGCAATCTGCAGTTCCAGGATGTCCATGATGATCTTGCCTTTGTCAGTGGGCTGCTGTGCGATTTGCAGCCTCGAGCGACAGCATGGGGGCACGGACTGGGACGACAAGCTACTCTTCAGAGGGATTGTCTTTAGCCCCTGGACGCCTTATTTATGTGGTAACGGAGCCAGTGAACCCCGCCTGGCAGCATCCGGCGATTGATCAGACGCAAGCTTGCCGCGGCCCGGCGTGGCGCAGGTCCGGGAATGTCGAAGATACCGGGCACGCCCGCGCCACCATCGACCACCGGTACAATCACCTGGCTGATCTCATCCACGAGTCCGGCCTGTAGCAGCGCGCCGTTGAAACGACCACCGCCTTCGAGCATCAGCTTGCGCAGCCCCAACACAGTGCGGATCTTGCGCAACGCCATGCCCACATCCACGTGACGCTCGCCGCAAAACAGGTATGAAGCACCGGCGCGCTGTAGATGCGCCAGATAGGCGTTGCTCACCTGGCTGGTAACCAGGAGCACGACATGGTCACCGTCAACGTCTGCATGCTGGAAGCGCAGCGCACCACGCGCGTCTGCTCCAATCGCAAAACCGCTCGCTTGCGGTGCGGCGACATGATCGACACGCGGGATGCGCGCGCTCGACCTGGGTAGAGCACCGGGGCGACCGGCGAACTCGCGCATGGTCGTCGTACCGACGAGCCACGCTCTGATACCGAAGCGAGCCGCCGTCGTCTCGAACAGGCGCGCCGGGTCGATGCGCCGCGGCAGCTGCGGCCAGCGGCTGGTGATGATCCTGCCATCGATGGTGGTGCACATGTGGCAGATGACGTACGGCTTCATCCCCAGAGCATATGACATGAGTTAAATCCGGCGCCAGCATTATGTCGTTCAGCACGCGGCGCTGCTGAGTACAACACTTGCACACCGCTGCCGCGACTACAGCACTTCGCACGCGCCGCAGCGGTGCTATACTTGCCCACAGTAACGAGCGCGTTGTGGCTTGCGGTCATGACGGACTCGTTCGAAAAATAACAAACGATCACGAGTCATCCATTCAATGTTGAAATCGATCCTGGCGTCCGCCGTGGCGGCGCACGCCTGCTGTGTCTCCGCGTCAGCCTTACCCCTCGAGGCGCGCTCGGCCCACCTCGAACCTGCCGAGCTGCACTCGCTGCCGCGTCATCTGCCGCCGCTGACGTACTATCCGGTGTTTGCGCGCCTGAAGAAGCTGGAAGGGCGGCTGCTCATCGAGTTTCGACTCGATGCCGACGGCAACACCGTCGATGCGCACATCGTACTGGCAGAGGCCGACAGCATCCTGCGCGCCACCGCCCTGCGGCTGGTGCAGGGCACTTCCTATGAGCTTGGCTCACTGCACATCGACAGCAGCACTCGCTTCCGCACTGCGGTGATCTACTGCCTCGATCATTGCGGCAGCGTGGCCAGCTATCCGAACGCGGATGCTTCGATTCAGATCACCACCGGGTCGCTGCCGCAACCTGAGCAATCGCCGCTGCCGGCATCGCTAGTGGTGAGCAGCATCAAACCAACGCAGTGACATGCAGGAAAGCCCGGCGTCGATCTTCGCCACCTCGCCGGTTTCCAGTGCCACCACGTTGAAGCCGTGAGCGTGTAGCAGCTCGAGCGTGCGCGGGAAGCCGGTGCTCAGGAACACCGTGTCATTGATGCGCAGCGCATTGGCGGCAGCTTCCTCGCCGTCGGGAACGAGCAGCACCCGCAAGCCCGCGAAAAATCCTGCAGCGGCCAGGCGCCGTGTGCTCAGTACCGTTTGCGGATCCAGCAAGGCGCAGTCACTCTTAAAATGCAGCACACCCGAGGGTGTTTTGACGATCCGCGCAGCCCGGCCAATTGTGGCAAGGGCCTGCAGCAGCAACTGCGCACCGGCAGGATCAGTCCGTGTCGATAGGCCGATGAGCACAGCATCGGCCGTGACGAGCACATCTCCGCCCTCTGCGCACCCGGAGTCCGCTAGCCGCTGCACGTTTGGGAAGAACCGGTGTAAATCAGGCTCCAACAGCTGAATCTCGCCGCGACGGGCCGCCGCGCCGGGTCGCAGCAGGATCGCCCCTTCAGGCAAGACTAGCGCGGCATCCTCGACGAACAGCGCGTCCGGGAATTCGCTCAGCTCCGCCAACGCCGTGACCGTCACGCCAGCATCAGCGAGCGCAGCGCAGTACGCGGCATGTTCTTCCAGTACCGCCTCGTAGCGCGGATCACCACGATCGCAGGCGCGCAACCCCTGGGTCACCGCAGGCGAGGGCCGACGCACGATTGCGCGGTTGAACGACACGACAGAGGACTTGTCAGGCATAAGGTATCCCTCGTGAAGCAGACAGTGCGGTTAGCGCTGCGCTGTTGGCATTAGCCAGCGCGCCGCGAGCGGCGGAATCAGCAATAGCGTCGTGAGCGTTGAGGAAACCAGGCCGCCCAGAATCACGATCGCCATGGGCCCCTCGATCTCGTGTCCGGCGCTGCCCGCCTGCACCGCAACCGGCAGCAGCGCCAGCGCCGTCAGCAGTGCCGTCAACAGCACCGGAGTGAAGCGCTCGGCGGCACCGCGCAAGGCGATGGTGTCGGACCAGCTGTAGCCTTCCTGGGCGACCAGATAGTCATAGTGTGACACCAGCAAAATAGAGTTACGCGCGGCCATGCCGAACAGAGCGACGAAGCCGACCATCGCACCGATCGTGAGCGGCTCATCTGCAATGACCAGGGCACATACGCCGCCGATCAACGTGCTGGGCAGCGCCAGCAGCACCAGAGCAATCTGGCGGCTGCGGTTGAAGGCGATGGCAAGCAACAGCACGATCACGACAGCGGCGGCGAGCGAATGCAGGATGAGCTCGCGCACCGCAGCGCCCTGCTCCACCGCCGAGCCCCCGAAATCGAGATAGGTGCCCCGTGGCAGATTGACGTGTGCGCTGATCGCCTGGCGCGCCTGATCGGCAAAGCCCGCCTGATCAGCGACAGCAGGAGTAGCCGTCACGACCTGGCGTCGCAGGCCGCCTTCGTGACTGAGCTGTGCACGGCCCGGCACCAGCTCGATGCGGGCAACCCCCGCCAGCGGTACCAGATTCCCCTGCTCGCCACGCAGCAGCAATGCTCCGATGGCCTGTGAAGAGGCGTCGATATCCTTGATGCGCATGGCGACAGGCACGTTCCGGTCCGCAAGACCAAGCTGAGCTATCGGACTGTTGCCATACGCCGCTCCGATGAGCTCGAGCACCGCCTCAGGCTGCAGGCCTTGTGCCGCCAGCCGCGCGGGATCCAGTTGTACCTGCAGCTCCGGCTGCTGCTGCGGCATGACGAGGCGCACTTCGCCGCTATGCGGCAGCGAGCGCAGCACCTGCGCGATGTCGCGGGCTACCCTGTCGTCGGCTTCCAGATCGGTACCGAAGACGCTGACGACAAATGGCGCCCCCTGCCCCGATAAGGTCTCGCCGATGCGCTCCGTCAACATGGAGTTGATCTCGGCGAGCTGGCCGGGAAAGCGCTCGAACATCTGACGGATGCTGCGTACCGCCGTGCGGCCATAAGCCGGATCCAACTGCACTTCGAACTCGCTTTTGTTGGGCGTATCGGGATCCTGGCCGTTCTCGGCTCGTCCGATCTGCGTGGCAACCCCCCTGATGCCGGGCAATTGCGCCAAGGCCTGCGAGATCCGCTGATCCATGGCGACCGTCTGCAAGAGGGAAACGCCCGGCCGCAGCAGTGTGTGTACGATCAGGTAGCTCTCGCGGAAGTCCGGCAGCAGACGCGCGCCGAGCAACGGCAGAGCTGCGATGCCGGCAATGCCGGTGAGCAGCAACACGCCCCATACCAATCCGGGCCGCAGCAGCAGTCGACGGATCACCGCGTTCTGTCCCTGCTTCAATCGCATCAGGAAGGTCGCTTCGGGTCCCGGTGCATGGTTGCGCATGAAGATGGCACAGAGTGCGGGCGTGACGCTCATGGCGATCAACAGCGAGACACCGACGGCGAGCAGGAAGGCCACGGACAAGGGCCCGAAGAACGCACCCTGCAGGCCGGACATCATGACGATCGGCAGGAAGGCCACCGCGACTGCCATAGTCGCGTAGAACACCGGGCGCCGTACTTCCAGCGAGGCTGCCATCACGAGCGCGCTGACATCGACGCCATGTGCGACCAGTCGCCGGCGTCGCAATATGTTCTCCACATCGATAACCGCGTCATCGACTACGACACCCAGCGCCACGACCAGACCGCCGATGGTCATCGTGTTGAGGCTCATTCCCGCGCTCTCCAGGATCCAGGCGGCAATCAACAGCGAGAGTGGGATGGCACTGAAGGAGACGAGCGCGGCGCGCCAGTCGCGCAGAGCTGCGAGCAGCAGAGCTACCACGAGAATCGCACCGATGATGATGGAATCGCGCAGCTCGCGAAGCGCGTCCTCGATGAAGCTGGCCGGGCGCAACAGCGCGGGGTGGTACGTAATGCCCTGGCGTTGCAGAGCCGGTGCGAGCTCTGTCAGCTTGCGTTCCAGCCGGCGCGATACTTCCAGGGTGTTGGCGCCGAACTGCGTCGCCGTCTCAATGAGAAGTCCAGGCTTGCCGTTGATCAGGGCATCACCGAAGCGCGGCTGAGGTCCATCCTGCACCGTCGCCACATCCGCAACGCGCACGGGCGTACCGTCCACCGTTGCGATGAGCGCCTGCGACATGTCCTGCGGGGTCAGACCTGCGGATTGCGGCCGCAGCACGAGACGCTGTGCGGTCGTTTCCACGTAGCCGCCGCCGCTCAGTTGCGCGGCGCGGCGCACAGCGACCACCAGCTCAGCGAAACTCACGTGACGGGCGGTGGCACGCAGCGGATCGAAGACGATCTGCCGCTCACGCTCCTCCCCGCCGAAGATCTGCACCTGTGCGACGCCCGACACGGCCAGCAGCTGCGGCTTCACTTGCCACTGCAGCACATCGCGCAGCTGCAGCGGGCTCAGCGTGTCGCTCGTAAAACCGAAGTGCAACAGATATTCGACCGAAGAGCTGAGCGGTGAGAGTTGCGGTGAGCTGACACCGGCTGGCAACAACGGCAGCGCCGCACTCAGCCGTTCCGCAATGACCTGGCGCTGGCGATAGGGGTCACCACTGCGGACAAAGATGACCTGGATGACGGACAATCCCTGGCTCGAGGTCGAGCGGACCGTCTTCACTTCGGCGGCGCCTCCGAGCAAGCTCTCCAGCGGGCGCGTCACGCGCCCTTCGACCTGACTTGCATCGAAACCGGGGGCTTCGGTCTGGATGACGACATGCGGCGGCGCAAAGTCCGGGAAGACATCGAAGTGCGCGCGCGTCAGCGAGGCGGCGCCCAATACTGACAGCAGCAAGCCGAATATGGCGATCACCCGCGGCCGCGCGAGCGATGCGCGCACGATGGTTGCGAGCATCAGGCAGAACCGTCAATTAACATTGTCGTCGGCGGCGTTCGCGGACGGCTGTGACAGCGACCAGAGCGCCCCGGCGCCCTGCACCACGATCAGGTCTCCCGCGCCCACGCCGCGCACGAGCCAGCCTGCAGAAAGCCGCTGCAGAAGCTCGACGGGCACCTGCGCGAAACGCAACGGATCGGCTCCATTGCCGGCAGTCTGGCGGTACACGCACGCACCGCGCTCGGTATACAACACCGCCGAAGCGGGAATCACGACACCGCTTTGAGCGTTGTACAGCAGGGTCACGGGCACTCTGGCGCCAGGCCCGAGACCGCGAGGCGGGCCGATAACTTCCAGCAGCAGCGCTGCGCCCTGCACTTCGGAGGAGCCCTGCGGCAAGACATCGAGAACCTGTGCAGCGACCTTCACACCATCCACCTCCAGCCAGGCGCCCTGCGGGAGTGCGCCGACACTCTGCTGCCCCAGAAGGCTGGCCCGGACCAGGAGGTGGGTACCCTTGCTTGCGTAATCGATGAGCTGCTCGAGCTGGCTTGGGGGAAGTCGCGATAAGCGACCCCAGTGCTCGGTGAAGGTGGCGAGCGCGGCGCGGTACTGGCTGCGGGCGCGTGTTTGCTCCGCCGCGGCGGCCTGCACCATGCGCAGCGAGGATGACGCCTCGGCCTTATACAAACCCTGCAAGCGCTTCAGCTCAGCGGCTGCCGCCCGCTCGGCGGCTTGCGCCGCCTGCAGCTGCCCCGCTTCTGCCACCAGGCTAGCCGGATCCAACACCTGGCCGAAGGCTGTAACCTGGGCAGGGAGGCTCCCCGCGGCCGCACGTCCGATCGCAATGCCGGCACTGTCGCGTTGCACCGCCGTCAGCTCGGTCACCGACCCCGCCTCGTGACTCTGCGCCGGCTCATCATCCGCACCTTGCGCGCGCACCGTTGCCGCGGCGAACGACAGTGTGGCCAACACAACTGTGACGGCGAAGTAACCCGTTGCACGCTTCAAGGTGCATTCCCCGCCGGCGCGGCCGCCAGGGACCTGAATAGCGGCGCACCGAGCTCTCGCTCCGGTCCGCTGAGAGGCGCGTGCAGAGCGTCCTCCAACGCGTTTCGAGCTGCCTGACGTTCAGCGCGCATCGCCACCGCATCCAGTGCGGCACGCAGTGTGACTACTTCTGCCCCGACGCGCTCGCTGCTGTCGATGGCACCCGCATGCAACCCGCGCTCGGCGCGCTGGCTCTGTTCGGCGGCGAGCTGCTCCTGGCGTTCGCTGGAGGCAGCAGCATCCGCTGCCAGTGCATCCGCGCGTACAGCCGTTGCGATCGCACCGTAGATTTCAGCCTGCACAGCGAGCAGGTGCTGGCCACTGACCTCGCGAGTGGCCCGCGCGGCGGCAATCTCGCCCTGGTTGCGGTTGAACAGTGGCAGTGCAAGGCCCAGGTTGACGGGCCACTTGGCGATGCCGTGGTCCCAGTAATAACCGGGCTCGAGCTGCAACTGCGGATACTGTCGCGCGACTTCCAGCTGCAGCCGATCTTCGCTTGCCGCATAGTCGTCGATTGCCTGCGCCAGATCCGCACGACCGAGCAACGCCTGCTCCCGCAATGCGGGCAGGGTAGCTTCATCCAGCGGCGGAGGGGCTCCCCAGTCGCCCCAGCCGACGCTGACATGATCCAGTGCCTCGGGCGGCACGCCGATGACGGCTGCGACTGCGGCCTGTGCGTGGAACTGCTGCAGCCGGGCCGCAGCCTGCTGCTGCTGCGCCTGCAACAGTGCCAGCTGACTGACACTGACCTCGGACGGTGCATCTTCCCCTGCGCTCACCCGCCGCTGTTGAATGATCAACAGCCGCTGCTGCGCCTGTATCAACCGCTCCAGCAGCGGCTGACGCGCGCTGGCGAGCTGCCAGTCAGCCAGCGCCGCGGTCAGCTCGTGCCGCACCCGCCAGGTCTTCTCTGCCAGCTCCCAGCGCGCCTTGGAGAGCGTATGTTGCGCGATATCCCGATTCAGCCGGCGCCGCTGCGGCGACAGCAGCAGAAAGTCGAAACCCACACCATACAGCCAGGTGTACTGCTCGCCGCGCGAATACTCGGACTGCAGCGTCAAACCGGGATTCGGCAGTTCCCCCGCCACGCGCTGCTCTGACAGCGCGACTGCTACGTTACTGCGGACCACGTCAAGCTCGGGATTCTGGACGATGGCTACGGCCAGCAGCTGCCCGCGATCCCAAACCTGCGGCGGCCACTGCTGCAGGCGCTCTCCCAACAAGGGCGCCAGTGCATCGCGCAAAGCTTCGTTATGCAATGACCGCTGTGCAAAGTCTGCCGCACTCGCAGCGGGAGGGAGGGGATGCGGCTCGTAATGCGCACAGCCCGTGAACGCCGCTACCAGCATCAACCGCCACGCCGCATGGCAGGCCACATTGGGCATGGCACGCATCACACTGATCGCGGTGATCCCCTGTTGTGATGTTCCCGGTGAAGCTGCGCCTGTTAGTGCAGCTGCAGCTCGCTCAGATGCGCGTTAGCCAACCATAGCGATCGGGCGTTTCACCCTGCTGTACGGCGATCAGTCGCGCGCGCAAAGCACGAGTAACAGGCCCCACCTGGCCATCGCCCACCGCGGATTCCTCGCCGCCATAAATGAGCGTACCGACGCCCGCCAGGACGGCGGCGGTGCCGGAAAGTGCGGCTTCCCCGGTCCGTACCCATTCGAGCATCTCTGGCACATCGAACGCACGCTCCTCAACCTTGAAGCCCTCGGCACGCGCCAGCTGCAGCAGCGAGTCGCGTGTTACACCGTGCAGAAAGGTGGTATCGAGCGAGCGTGTCAGCAGGCTGTCCGCCCGCAACAGCAGAAAATTGGCTGCACCCGTTTCCTGGACTGAGCCACCAGGGGCAAACAGCACCTGGTCGGCGCCGTAGCGGCGTCTGGCTTCCAGCGTCGGACCGAGCGCGGCGGCATAGTTGCCACCGGTCTTGACGCTACCGGTCTGATTGGAGCTGCGCGAATTGACATCGTCGACCAGGATGCGCAGTGGCTTCATGCCCCCGGCAAAGTAGTCCCACACTGGGCTCGCGAGCACGAGCAGCGTGGCTTCGTCGGCGGGCGTGGCCGCCGCGCCGATATTGGGCGTCGTGCCGAACAGCAGCGGACGCAGATACAGGGCGCCGGGAGCGTCAGGCACCACATCGCGGTTGCGCAGCACGGTGGCGCGGATCATCTGGCCCAGTAGTGCCGCATCGGGCTCCGGCAGCACCAGCGCGCGCGCGCTCTGTCGCATGCGCTCGATGTGCCGATCCATGCGGAACACGTTGAGGCTGCCATCGGCCCAGCGGTAAGCCTTGAAGCCCTCGAAGCAGGTGCTCGCGTAGTGCAGCACATGGGCCGCCGGACTCAACGGCAGCGGACCGGTGGGACGCTCCTCGAAAGCGTTCCAGTGACCGTCGCGGAAGGTGGCGACGGTCATGACTGGAGCGAGGACAGTTCCGAAGGCGGGTCGTGAAGGCGGCGCTGCACGTAGCAGCGGCGCGCCGGCGGTGGCAGCAGTCATGCAATCCTCTGGAGCGGTTCGACCGACAGAATCGTAGCACCCATTCCGATCGCGCTTACAGAGTAATGGCGCGGGCAGATGAGCCGCCGCCCCGGGGGAAATGCCCCCTCAGCGGCTGCTCGGTCCCTCAGCGAGGCAATCAGCGCCCGCGCCTGGATGGGAACGAAACGCGGTCACACTGTTGACAAACCCCACGGTGTCGCGCACGGCAGGCGCTCGCCACCGCGTCACCAGAGCAAAAGCTGCAATCGTTGCCCCATGGCCGCGGTGCGGATACAGGTGCACTTCTACACGTACACCGACGGCCTGTAGCGCCTGCTGCAGATCGAGCGTCTCGGCGGGACGCACATCCTTATCGTCCTCACCGTGCAGCAACAGGGCCGGCGGCGCGGCGGCATCGACAAACTGGATGGGTTGCCAATCGCGTGGGGTATAAGGAGGCGCAAAGGTTGCCCGAAGGCCCGCACTGTCGGGAACCAGCGCATAAGGACCCGACAGGCCTACCAGCCCGGCGATGCACGCTGGCTCGCCACCGAAGCGCCGCAGAAGGTCGTGATCGAACGCCAGCAGGGCGGCCGTATGAGCACCGGCCGAGTGGCCCATCAGCACGATATGGCGTGCATCCCCCCCAAACTCAGCGGCGTGACGCTCCACCCAGGCGACCGCCCGGGCCCCGTCCGCATCGAAGAGCGGAAAGGTGACTTGCGGATACAGCCGATAATCGGGCAGGAAAGCGACGAATCCCGCCCGCGCAAGGGTCTCCCCCACGAAGCGATACTCACCCTTGCTTCCCTGTGACCACGAACCGCCGTACCAGAAAATGACCACCGGGCGCGGCGCCTGAGTGTGCGGCAGGTAAACATCGAGTCGCTGGCGCACCTCGCTTCCATAGGCCAGATCAGTACGCCGCTCGATGTGGGCGAAAGCGTCTGGGGCATTGGCGATGAAAAACTCGGTCGCCCGGCAGCCGCCCAGCGCACTCAACAGGATGATGGCGGACCACAGCCTTATGAGCGGCAGGCATGCCGCGCAACGCAGATCGCATAACGCGCTGCTATTGCATCGCATTCAGGATGAACGCGTAGATGTCCGTCGTTTCCGCGATCTGCTTGGCGAGCGGCTTGCCGGAACCATGACCTGCCCGGCTTTCGATGCGGATCAGGATCGGACGGCCGTGCGGATCAGCGTTCTGCATGGCGGCCGCGAACTTGAAGCTGTGCGCAGGAAATACCCGATCGTCATGATCGGCGGTAGTGATGAGGGTCGCCGGGTAATTCACGCCAGATTTGACGTTCTGCAGCGGTGAGTACGCCAGCATCGCCTTGAATTCCTCCAAATCGTCGATCGAGCCGTAATCCGACTCCCAACCCTTGCCGATGGTGAAGTCACGGAAGCGCAGCATGTCCATCACTCCCACCTGGGGCACCGCCGCGGCAAACAGCTCCGGGCGCTGCTCTTCAGCGGCTCCCACCAGCAGTCCGCCGTTGGAGCCACCGCGAATGGCCAGATGTCGCGGATCGGTCCAGTGTTGGGCGATGAGGTGCTCCGCCGCGGCGATGAAATCGTCGAACACGTTCTGCTTGTGGGTCTTCATACCCGCCTCATGCCACTCGCGCCCGTACTCGCCGCCGCCGCGCAGGTTAGCCACGGCATACACGCCGCCCAACTCCAGCCAGCCGGCGACCGAGGCTGCAAATTGCGGCTGCATGGAGATGTTGAATCCACCATAGCCGTACAGGATGGTCGGATTGCTGCCATCGAGTTTGACGTCCTTGCGCGCGACGATGTACAGCGGCACACGCGTACCATCCTTGCTGTTGTAGAAGACCTGTCGGGTCGAGTAATCCTGCGGATTGAATCCCGCAAGCCGGGGCGCATTCCACACAGAACTGGCGCCCGTGTTCAGGTCGAGCCGGTAGATGCTCGGCGGGGATGTGAAGCTGCTGTAGGCGTAATAGGTCTGCTCATCCTGTGCATGGCCCTGGAAACCCGCCGCTGTGCCCAGTCCGGGCAACGGCACCTCCGCAATCAGCTTGCCGCTCGGCGAGTAGCGCCTGACCACGGTGTGCGCATCGTGCAGATAGGAGCAGATCAGCTGTCCGCCGACCAGCGAGACGCTGTCGAGCGTATCGCTGCCCTCGGGCACGACCGTGCGCCAGTGTGTCGGTTCCGGCTTCGCAAGCGAGATGCCGATGACCCGGTAGCGGGACGCCTGGTCGTCCGTCATGACATAGAGCGTGGCGCCGAGATTGCCGATGAAGTTGTAGACGGCGGTGGGCTTGGGCACTACTGTGCGCACGGGTGCCAGCGCGCGCTTGAGGTCCTGCACCAGCAGCGTGTTCTGCACCTCATCACCATGGTTGGCCTGGATGACTAGATAACGGCCGTCATCGCTCACCTGGCCGCCGACGAACCAGTCCGGATCATCCGTGCGCGTGTACACCAGCCGATCCTTGCCTTGCGGTGTACCGAGCCGATGGAAGTAGAGTTTCTGGTACTGGTTCTTGGCCTTCAGTGCGTTGGCGTCCACGGGCGCATCGAAGGCCGTGTAGTAGAACCCGCCGCCATCGCGCAGCCAGCTGCCGGCACCTGCTTTGGACCAGCGGATCTCATCCGGCAGATCCGCGCCGCTGGCGACATCGCGCACGTGCCAGGTCTGCCAGTCGGAGCCGGCATCGGAGAGCGCGTAAGCGAACAGCTGTCCGTCATCACTCACCGCCGTCGTGCGCAGCGCGACCGTGCCATCCGCGGAAAGACTGTTGGGATCGAGCAGAACACGACCGCTCTGCGCGGGATTGTCGGTTACCCACACTACCGACTGATTCTGCAAACCATCGTTATGAGTGTAGAACCAGTAACGGCCGTGCCGCTCCGGCGCGCTCCAGCGCTCGAAGTTCCAGATGTCCTGCAGGCGCGCCGCGATATCGGCACGCCGCGGCAGGCTGTCCAGATAGTCGCGGCTCAGATGCTGTTCCGCCGCCACCCAGCTGCGTGTCGCGGCAGAATCGATATCCTCCAGCCACCGGTACGGATCCGCGACCTGCACGTTGTGGTACTCGTCGGTATGGTCGCCACGCGTGGCCGACGGATAGGACAACGGCATCACGGCGAGTGCCGTGCCGGTCCCGAGTGCCAGGAGTGCGCTCAACGCTCGACTTTTCATTCAACTCCCCAATCCTGCCCCGGTCGCACTGTCTGCGATTGCTGACAATGACCTGCGCGCCGCGTGCCGTTGCTGTTGGTAGCTGGCGACGCCCCGCTACGCAATTCTGCAATCGTGACATGGGTCACTGCCTCGAAGCACTATGTCAATTACGGTTGCCGCTGTCTGCAGCAAGCCTTGAGGAGTGTCAATAGTGTTTGCCGTGTTCAAACTGGTAGCGACGCTGGTCCTCGCACTCGGCTCTGTGGTAGCCGCCATCATCGAATCCCGTCATCCGATCCTGTTCAGCTGCCTGGTGGCGGCGTTTGTCGCTGGCGCCATCGCGTCCGAGTTGCTGCGCGCCAACCGTAACAGAACAGTGCGTTCAGTGGTGTAACCCCGCTGCGCCAGCCCGTCGCGCTGCTGCTCTGCGCGCTGCTCGCCGCCTGCAACAGCAGCGACGACAGCGCTCCCATTGGCAGCCGCGCGCTGTGGGTTGCCAATGGCGCGAGCGTGCTCGAGTTCGTACCCGGTCAGCTGGTCAGCGGCCAGAGCTCCGCAGCTCCACAACGCATCCTGAGCAGCGCAGTTCTCGGCAATCCTCAGAGCGTCGTCTTCGACGCCCATGGCAACCTCTGGGTTCTCGATCCCGGCGGATTGATCAAGGGCAAAGCTACCCCCGCACTGTTCGAGTTCAGTGCGGCGCAGTTGAATGCGCTGGCCAGCGATCCGGCGCCGATGCCGGCGGCGAGCATCACCTCGACCTCGTATCTGAAGTTTCCTGCAGCCGCCGTGTTCGACCTGTCCGGCAACCTGTGGCTCACTGACCAGTCCGCCAACACCCTGCTCGTGTATTCCGCGGCACAGCTCGCCCAGTCGGGCGGCAATGAGCTGAATCCCTCCATGGTCCTCAGCTCCTCTGCGCTGCACGGGCCGGCGGGCCTGGCGTTCGATGCCGCTGGCAATATGTGGATCGCCATGCACGGGCAGGCCGCCACCGCCATGACCGCTGCGGTGCCGGGTACTACGGTCGTGCAGTTCGACCTGTCGACGCTGCCCCCTCTGCCCGACGGTGGCACCCTGACCGATCTGCTGGCGGCGAATATCACGCTGACAGACGACGGGCAGGGCTCCATCCAGGCGCCCTGGGCGCTGACTTTCGACACCGCCGGGGATCTGTGGCTCAGCGACTCAGGCAGTGGCGCCCGGCTCGTCTCGTTTGCGAAAGCCGATCTGGCGCAATCCGGGACGCCCACACCGAGCGTCATCTTGAGCGCAACCAACGTGGGGAGCGTGGCAAGCTTCGCTGCCCCTCACGGCGTCTGCTTCGATGACATCGAAGCCCTGGCGGTGACCAGCTCGGCCGGCACATTCGCAGCTGCCTACTACGCACCTGACCAGCTCAGCAGCGGCGCGCCCATTCCCTATACGCTGCTCGCAGGAGTAGAAACCAAGCTGCAGTCGCCCGCGGGCTGCACGTTCGGCACCGTAGCGCGCTGAATTCAGCGTCCGCCTGCTGGCCGACGCTGTCTCGCGATTGAGGCATTCATGGGCACCATTCTGGTCACGGGCGGTTCCGGGTTCATCGGTTCCCACCTGATTCTGCAACTCTTGTCCGCAGGTCATCGGGTGCGAGCCACGCTGCGCAGCCTGACGCGCGAACCCGAAGTGCGTGCCTCGCTACGCCGGGCGGGCAGCCCTGCCGCTGATGACCGGCTGTCCTTCGTCGCAGCCGAGCTGCGCAGCGACGCCGGCTGGCCCGAGGCTGCCGCAGGTTGCGAGTACGTGTTGCATGTGGCCTCGCCCTTGCCCGCCCAGGCGCCTCGTGAGGAAGACGAGCTGATCGTTCCCGCGGTACAGGGCACGTTGCGGGTGTTGCGAGCGGCACGCACCGCGGCAGTCAAGCGGGTCGTGCTGACCTCCTCCTTCGCCGCCATCGGCTATGGGAAGCCAGCGCGCAGCAAGCCGTTTGATGAGTCGGACTGGACCGACCCCCGTGCCCCCGGGATCGCTGCCTATCCGAAATCGAAGACACTGGCCGAGCGTGCCGCGTGGGATTTCCTCGACCGTGAAGGTGGCGGCCTCGAGCTTGCCGTCATCAATCCAGTCGCGGTGTTGGGACCGGTGTGGAGCTCCGATTATTCGGCATCCATCTCGCTGGTGAAGCGCCTGTTGGATGGCAGGGTGCCCGCGCTGCCGCGGCTGTACTTCGGACTCGTCGACGTGCGCGATGTCGCCGAGCTGCACATCCGTGCGATGCTCGAGCCGGCCGCCCGCAATCAGCGCTTCCTTGCCTGTGCCGGGGATTTCATGTCGATGCGCGAGATGGCTTGCGTGCTGCAGGAGCAGCTGGGCACGCGCCTCGGCAGAATACCAACACGCGAGCTGCCCAACTGGCTGGTGCGCCTGGTGGCAGTGGGCAACCCCGCCGTGAGGCAGATCCTGCCGGAGCTGGGCAAGCCCAAGAACGCCAGCAGCGCCAAGGCGCGCAGCCTATTGGGCTGGACGCCCCGCCCGCGCGAGCAGGCCCTGTTGGCTACCGCAGAAAGTCTGCTGCAACTGCAGTGACCGGGCAGCCGGCAACCTCAGTGCGCGAGCAGCCCGCAATTAGTGACCGGGCAGCGGCAGGGTGGTGAACCTGAACAGCGAGTTGGATTCCGGATAGTCGCCGAAGTCGGCACAGTGATCCATACAGTAGACCACCGTGGCATGAAACACGGTGGCCGGATCGACGCTGTAGGCTGCGAGCTCGTAGGTCGTACTGCGTAACAGCTCGAGCGCATGTTGCTGCAACAGCTCAGCCGCATCTGCCTTCACGATCCGCGGGCCGACCGTCGCACCGCTCCTGCTCAGGTGAAACTCTACCAGAATCCGCCCCTCCAGATGTTGCAAGCGAGCGAGCGCCGGATAAACCGTCACTCCTGGCAGGTCGGCGTGCAGCGCGCGCAGCTCGGCGGGCTGCAGAGCCGGCACCCGGGCTGAGGCGAGGGCGGCCAGCCCGAGACCCAATGCAGCGGCGGTGCCTCTCAGGCGAGATGACGGTCGTAGCGGCGGAGTATCCATAAAGCGGCGGGCAGCGCGGTGAAGTCGGCAACCAGTGCGAGAATGAAGGCGGTAGAGGATACAACACCGAACTGGCGCATGGGCGGCAGATCCGACAGCGCCAGCGCGAGAAAACCGCTCGCGTTGATCAGCGTGGCAAACAGAATGGGCCGGCCAGCCACGAGCATCGCATGGCGCAGGGCGCCGGAGGTGCCGTTGTGCGCATGCCCTTCCTGGAAGTGATAGAAGAAATGCACCTGGTCGTTCTCGGTCGCGCCCAGCACGGTGGAGGCGATCAGGATGGTGGCGATGTTGAGCGGTATGGAGGCCAGGCGCATGACGAGAAACACGGTGAGAATCGCGAAGAAGCTCGGTATCATCGTCATCAGGCGTGCCGTCGGGCTGCGGAACACCAGCAGAAACGCGCAGAAGATCACGCTCGCCGTGATGGCGAAACTTTGCGTGAGTGTCGGCAGCAGCCGCGTGGTGATCGCAGCGCCGAGCACGCCCCGCCCGACCACCCTGCCGGTCACACCGTGCAGTGCTGGGTAGAGCTGGCGGGCCTCGCCCCACCGCTGCTCGATATAACGGTGGTAGGCTCCGACGGGACCGAACAGCTTGGCACGGCCGCGAATGTTGACTCGCACACTGCTCAGATCCTTGATATCGACATACTCGCGCGTGGAGGACTGGCTGAGCATGAGTTGCTCGAGATCCTCGGCGAGCTTCTGCCACGCCGCAGGGGCATCCGGCAGCTGATCCGAGCCGGTCTGGATGTAGCGTGCCCAGCGCAGCAGTGAAGTCGGGCCGCTCACAGCGGTGATGCGCGGATCACTCTCCAGGCGCCGCATGAAGCTCTCGACTGCCCGCAGGAACTGCGGATCGGAGGCTGCGCCCGGTTTGGTCTGCAGCCACAGCTCGGCGACATCCAGACCGTTGCTCTCCTCGAAGTGCCGCGTGTCCTGCGCCACCCGCTCCGTGGGATTGACGTAATTCAACACGTCCATCTCCAGACCCAGGGGCGCGAGCAGCCGGGGCACGCCGAAGAGCGCAGCTGCGCCACAGACCATGAGGATGAGGGCGGTCAGTACGAACCCCCATCGATAGCGCTGCGTTGCGGGCACCAAAACGTCGACCAGATGGCCGAACCGCCGCCCGGATTGCTGCTGCTGGCTGCGCAGCGGCGTGCGTAGCAGCGACTGCATCGCTGGGAACAGCGTGAAGCACCCCACCCAGGCTATGATCAGGCCAGCTGCGGTCCATAACCCCATCTCGCGCACGGGCCGGATATCCGACACGGCGAGCGCGCCGAAACCCACCGCGGTTGCAAACATTGACGCCGTGCAGGGCAGAAACTTGTTGGCGAGCGCGCGCGCATGGTGCTCGAACAGGCTCGGTGCATCGTCGGGCTCCATATAGCGCGAGTGGATGTAGACCAGTGATGCCGTCGTGGTCACGAGGATGGTCAGCGGCACGATGGTGGAGATAACCGTATTCGACCATCCCAGCGGCCAGGCGATGCCGATGCCAAGGGCGACCAGCACCCCCAGGGTCAGCACGATCGCCGCAAGTGCGCGCCACGAGCGATAGATGACATACACGAGCGTGATGAGAAACACGCCAAACAGCGGCATGGACTTCTGGGTCGAGGTCCCGGTCTGGCGCTCGAGCCACGCATCAAGCCAGGATGAGCCCACGCGTCTCACCGCGATGATAGGGCCGCCGGCGTGCTCAACGGGCAGCACCACGGCGTCGATGGCTCGTAGTGCCGCATCGCGCTCAGCAGGTGGACCGACGTGCAACTCAAGAGCGATGCCGAAGCCGTGCTCACTGAGCAGCCCGGCACGCTGGAACAGCTTCGTACCCGTGGC
Source organism: uncultured Pseudomonadota bacterium (assembly GCA_963715725.1). Classification (GTDB taxonomy): domain Bacteria; phylum Pseudomonadota; class Gammaproteobacteria; order Steroidobacterales; family Steroidobacteraceae; genus 13-2-20CM-66-19. The sequence goes on from OY970272.1 coordinate 330,159, forward strand.
GAACTTGCGGATCTGAACGGCCTCGGCGGCGGTCAGCTCCTGCGGGGCCGCGCCGCGTCGATACAGATCGAGCAGGCTGCGGGCCTGCACGCGCGGAATCTTGCCGAGCTGCGCCTGCACCTGCTGCGCTTCGCGCAACGCATCCAGACTCAGCGGGTCGGCTGACTCGAGGATGATCAGCGCCTGCTCGCCCTCGGGAAACAGGCGCTCGAAGTCACTGGTCGCCTGCGCCAAAGGATCATTCGCGACAGCCAGGCGTTCTATCGCAGGATCATTGGGGATGTGCGTGGCAGCGTAGATGCCGGCGATCGTCAGCAGCAGAAAGACGCTCACGATCAGGCCGCGGGCACGCAACACGCGCAGAAAGAATCGGACGGCCATGGGAGCGGCGGGCACGTTCATAAAGGAAAGCGCCCTTTCGACCCCAGAGGACCTCAGCGCGCAGCAATGATAGCCTAAACGTATGAATACCTTACTCGTTTCCGCCCTTTCGACGCTCGTCTTCTGCGCCCCGGGATATCCCGGTGGTGCCGGCGACGCGCAACCGTATCTCGATCAGTTCGCCAAGGAGGCAGTGGCTGCCGCCGGCTGGCCCGCAGGCGGACTCGCGGCGATCTACGATCCCACGGAGGAAGGCGGGCTCGCGAAACTGCAGCAGCCCGATGCGGTCCTGGCCTTCGTGCCCTACCCCTTCTTCGTCGAGCATGGCGCACAGTTACATCTGACTGCGCTTGCGCAGGCGGATGTCGCCGGTACTGGAACCCAACAGAAATGGACGCTGGTGGCCAAGCCGGGACGGGTCACCACCCCGGCTTCCCTCAGCGGCTTCACGATACTGAGCTCGGCAGGCTATGCGCCGGAGTTCGTCCGTCATAGCGCCCTGCAGAGCTGGCCCCTGCCGGCGGATGTCAAAATCGTGCTCAACGGTCAGACACTGAGTGCGTTGCGCAAAGTTGCCAACGGCGAGGCTGTCGCGGTGTTGCTGGATCAGACTCAGACCGAGGCGCTGCCCACTCTGCCATTTGCTGCCGATGTCAAAGCGGTTACCGCCTCACCGTCTCTGCCGGTGGCCATCGTGGCGGTGGTGAACAATCGTGTTCCGGCAGCCCAGGCGCGCACATTCCAGGCGGGGTTGCTCAAACTGGGCCATACGCAAGGCAATGATGAGACGCTGGGATCGCTGCGCCTGAATGGCTTCGTGATGCCGCAGTTACCTGCGCACAGCGATACGGCCCACCAGGCACCCACCTCAGGCTCGAAGTGACTGCTGTGGCCCACCACGGCGGCCCGCGACCGCGGCTGTTGGCTGCCCTGGGGCTCGCCCAACGATTGTTGAGTTTGATCGGGCTGCCGCTGCTCCTGATGGCCTGCACCACTCATCCCGCGGTGCGCCCCGCCGGCCCGTCGCCGCCGCCTGCCTCCCCCACCCAGGCAACCGCTGGCACTGCGGTCCCGGAGCTGGCCGCAGTCATCAAGGCCGCTGCTGAAAAAAGTGAGCACGAGAGCAACGCCGCCGCCCGCGGTCAGCTCGCCGCGCAAGCAAGTCAGGCTGCCGATTCGTGTATGGCGCAGGCGCCGGCCGCGGCGGCCTGCCTGTACGGTCGTGCTGTCGCCTCCGGGCTCGAGGCCCGCGCGCACCCGATGCATGCCAACGAGCTGCTGAAGAGCATGTTGGAAAATCTCGGGCGTGCTGAGACGGCACAGGCTGACTATGACGAAGCGGGTCCCGCCCGCGTGCGCGCGCTGGTGTTGCTCAAAGCACCTGCATGGCCGCTGGGTCCGGGCGATGCTGCCGAGGGGCTCAAGGCGGCGCAGCGCGCCAGCGCGCTGCGTCCCGATTACCCGCCGAATCAGCTGGTGCTCGCACAGGCGCAGGCAAAGAACGGCGACCAGGATGCAGCGCGTGCGAGCTATGCGCGCGCACGCCAGCTCGCCATGGCACGGCCGGCCTCCGCAGAGCGCGACGACTGGGTACACGAGGCAGAGGCCGGCCAATAGGTGCGGGCTGCAACAGGCCGGCAGCTGGCCTCGTGCACGCCGTGGAGTTACCCTCGGCGCCCCTGAAAACAGGATCGGCTCGATGTGGTGGGCGCTGCTGGCACTGGCTGTGTGGTTTTATCTGCTGTTCTTTCATGGCCGCTTCTGGAGTTCGCGGCCGCAGCTGCCGCGTGCTGATCTGCGCAGCCTCGGGCCGGAGGCGCTACCGCCGGTCGATGTGATCGTGCCGGCCCGGGATGAAGTCGCGACGATTGCGCCGGTGATCGCCTCACTTCTGCAGCAGGACTATCCGGGCGCGCTGCGCATCATTCTGGTGGACGACAACTCCATTGACGGCACGGCCGCCGCCGCCCGCACCGTTGCCGCCGGCGCAAGCAACCTGCTCGTCCTCAGCGGCCAGCCCAAGCCGGCCGACTGGTCCGGCAAGCTCTGGGCCATGCAGCAGGGTGTGCAGGCGAGCACGGCACCTTTGTTGTTGTTGACCGATGCGGATATCGTGCATGAGAGTGGCCACGTGTCAGCTCTGGTGGTGCACCTGCTGAGCGCCCGGGTCAATCTGGTGAGCGAGATGGTCAGGCTCAATTGCGTAAGTCTCGCCGAACACGCGCTGGTTCCCGCGTTCGTCTATTTCTTCCAGATGTTATATCCGTTCGCGCGGGTCAACGATCCCCGTTCCACGGTGGCTGCCGCTGCGGGCGGCACGATGTTGCTCCGACGCGCTACGCTTGCCGAACTCGGCGGCCTGCAGGCCATACGGGGCGCGCTCATCGACGATGTCAGCCTTGCCAGGATGGCCAAGCGCCATGGGCCGATCTTTCTGGGTCATTCGGCGTTGGCGCGATCGATCCGGCCGTATGCGCGGGCGGCTGCGATCTGGGACATGATCTCACGTACGGCCTTTACGCAGCTGCGCCACTCCGCGCTGCTGCTGCTGCTGACGCTGATCGGCCTCACCATCATCTGGCTGGTGCCACCCTGGGCTGCAGTCAGCGGCGTCGCGCAGCTGCGCGGCTATCTGCCAGCAGCTCAGGATCCGATGATGCAACAGTGGCAGACCTGGGCTGGCATGCTGGCCTGTGTGCTCGCAGCTGTCAGCTATCAGCCAACATTGCGTCGCTATCGCTGCAATCCGCTGTGGTGCCTGGCCTTGCCCGCCATTGCGCTTTTCTACATGGCGGCCACACTCGCCTCGGCCTGCAAGCACTGGTTCGGCGCGGGCGCCACCTGGAAAGCCCGAACCTATCGGGCCTGAGGGAGCTCGGTGAAGCTGCATGAGGCCCTGCGGATGTCGCTCGATGAGCTGCGCATGCAGATGCTCGGCGTACAGGTGATGTTTGGCTTCCAGTTTGATTCGTTGTTCCAGGACAATTTCGCCGTGGTAGGTGTAACCGGTCGGCGCCTGGACGGCCTGGGACTCGCCTGCATGGTGATCGCGATGGGCCTGATGATCGGCGTCACGAGTCAACACCGCATGATCGACAAGGGCATGAGCACCATGCGCATTCATGGCGTCGCCATGCAGCATGCATCACTGGCTCTGATGTTTCTGGCGCTGGGGCTGGGATGCAATATCTTCGTTGCCGTAGATGCGCCCTTTGGCAAGCGCAATGCCACCTGGCTCGGCGTGTCCGCGTTCCTGCTGGCCTTTGCAGCGTGGTTTCTGTTGGGCCGGCTGCTGCGACGCCGCTGGCGACCGACCTCCGTAAGATGGGGTGACACCGATATGCAACTGCCTGCTACTCCCCTGCACATCCGTATCGAGCAGCAGCTCACCGAGGCTCGCGTCATTCTACCCGGGGCGCAGGCACTGCTCGGCTTTCAGTTCATCGTGATGCTCAGCCGTACGTTCGTGCAGTTGCCCACCGAGGTGCGCATCGTACATCTGCTCGCGCTGCTTGCTCTCACCGCGACCATCGTGATCCTCATCTGTCCGGCCGCAATCCACCGCCTGACTTTCGGTGGCCACGATGATCCGCGGCTCTACGACATTGGGGCCCGTCTGCTGGCGATCGCGCTGATACCCCTGGCTGCCGGAATATCGCTCGACCTGTGGATCGCTTGCGCGCTGCTCGATGGTGAGAACTGGATTGCCGCTATCGCCGCGGCAGGCGCCTTCGCATTCCTCATGGCGCTCTGGTTTGTAGCCCCGCTGCTGCTGCGGAAACGCCTGGCACTCAGGTCTTTGGGTACTTCGTGAAGATCGCCGTAACCGCATCGCGTATGCGCCGGTCAGCCTTATCCCCGGTCACGTGCGCCAGGTTCTGGTCGACCGAAGCGTGCCACAGGGGTCGTTTGCTCCTGGCATCGTAGAGGTCCACGCCGATCATGCCTTCGCTGTACACATACGGATAATCCCAACCCCAGCCGCCATAGAAGCCGGGACCCCAGCCCCACCCCAGGCCGCCCCATCCGTAAGGATACGCATCGACCACATTGCGCATACCGATGCCGTATCCGACCAGGCAGTCCGGGTCGGAGCTGGCAGGCTGCACGCCGATAGCCCCGAGATTCTCCTGGATTGCCGCACGCAGCCGGCTCTCATTGACCGGGTTGGCGATCGTGCCGCGCAGTGCCTCGTTGCCGTGGAAGGACCCCGCCCAGGAGAAGGTGTGACACTGCACTGAGCTGATGGCCGCCGTATTCACATCGGAGGTCACCCGCAGAGCGGTGCAGCCCGCAAGGCCGCAAGCGGCCAGCAGGCAAAGCGTCGCATAACCCGACACCGGGCGATGACTGAATGGGCCGAGTTCTGATTGCATATTCATGGGAACCTCGAAAGCTCGCTGGGAACGCGGGCGGGCGCGGCGCGCATCCACGCCCCTGAAGAAATGAACGTTTGGCAGCTCATCGGGTTTACCGGACCTGCCTGCTCATGGCTGTTCCTGTCGCGCGCAGTCGGCGTGAAACCGATGCAGCACACGATAATAGTATTCATGGATCACCTGTCCGTCCCGGGTCAGGCTTGCGCTGCCAGAGGGGTCCGCCCGGTCGCTACAGGCGCTCACGATCGGGTCATCCACCTCACTCTGCTGCAGCCCCACGAGCAGCAAGGTTCGGCCATTCAGGTCTGCTACGGGGAACCACCGCTCATACATGAGACCGCTGCGCCCGAACACGTGTTCACTGGTGCGGCTGGCCACGGCGACGCGCTGATCACGGGCATAGAAAGCCAGCTCGCTGGCGAGGGCATAGCGATCCATGCCGACGACCACCGGCGCCTCGCCCTCGGCCCGTCCGAGCTCCACGGCCCGATCCTCGACCTGCAGCCCCAGATCGCGCCACCCCACCGGCACCAGCTCCATATGCCGGCTGTAGTTCAAGCCCGGCAGTCCGAGGGCCAGATAGTGCAGTCCTCCCCCGTACAGCAGCACGCAGATGATGGCGGTAGGCCCCCACGCCTTGGCCGCGAAAGCCGCCGCACCGCGAGCGCGCGCGGCATCCAGTCGCGTAAGGGTGCGGGCGATCAGCGGTATGGCACCGAGCCACAGTGCGCCCGTCCAATCGACTTTGACATCGTGTCGCAGACTGAACAGCACGAAGACCGCTAGGGGAACGATGATGCACAAGCTCAGAAAGAGCCGTTTGCGCGCGATCTGGGGTCGCAGCCGATCGTCCTCCCTGCCGGGCAGCAGGAGTGTCACGACTCCTGCTGGAGTCAGCAATACGAGCGCGGACAGCAGCAGACGATGCAGGGAAAAGCGCGGCGCTTCTGCCAGACGGCGCGCAGTCTGGAAAGTGAACGAGGCCCACTCGTTGTGCGCATTCCAGATGATGACCGGGGCGAACAGCACCGCGCCGATGAGTGCGGCCGCATAGGGCTGCCAGCGCAGCAACCAGCGTCGCGATGGGGGATCCAGAATGATGAACAGCGCGGCTGCGGGCACGAGCATGCCGATCGTGTACTTGGAGATCAGCCCCAGGCCGAGGCAGACGCCTGCCGGCAGCCAGGCCGCCGGCAGTCCGGCGATGAGCGCGCGCTCGAGGAAATAGAGCGTACCGGCCCAGCACGCGGTCAAAGGTGCATCCGGAGTAATGAGCAGGCCCGTCAGGAACAGAAACGGCAGCACCTGGGTCAGCGTCAGCGCGATGAGAGCCGCCGCCTCGCCGAACAGGTTGCGGGTCAGTCGGTAGCTGAACACCGCGCTCGCCGCCGCGGCACATAACGCGCCAAAACGCACGCCAAACTCATTGCTGCCGAACACGGCAGTACCCAGCCTGATCAGCCAGGCCACCATCGGGGGGTGATCGAGGTAGCTGAGATCCAGATGCTGACCGTAGTTCCAGTAATAGGTCTCCTCCGGCAGCAGCTCGACCTGTCCGAGGTACAACACGCGTAGCAGGATCGCGCCGCCGATCAATGCGGTGACGAGCAGACGCGCCTCATGATCCCCTGCTGAGTGCCCATGTCTCACCGCCTGCTCACGGCTTACCGGCACACCCGTCAGCTGCCAGGCGCGCGCGCGCCAGGCAAAGCGCCCCGCGGGCATAGCCACACTCCAACTCACGATCGCCGCGGGCAGGAGTGCCCATGCTGCGCGCCAGCCGCTGACATGCCAGAAGAGGCCAAACACCGCACCACGCAACGCGAGCGTGCCGCACCCAACTGCCAGCAATCTCACTCCCAGCACCGCAGTACTACAGGCCGCCGTGCCGGCTTGCGTGCGCAGGGCCCATGCCGACAGAGCGATAAATGCGATACCGAAGCTCGCCAATTCGGCCGCAACGGCCGGCATGCCGTTGCCGGCGAGCAGCAGAAAAAGCAACACATCGACGCTCAGCCCGATGAGCCCGTGCGTGCGCAAGCGGGTTCGCCTGGAGACGCCCGGATTAGAGAAAGAGTCAGACGGCAATGCGGTGGCTCGCGCGGAGCGTGATGCGCGATTATGACCTAATGGGGCGGCTGCGGCTCCGCGCTCTCCTTGTACACCGGAATGTTCACGTAGCTGTCGCTGTACCAGCGAACCTTCAGGGGTACTGCGGCATCATCAATGTTCTCGTCATTGACGGGGGCGCCGGTGCCGTAGTTGATCTGGCGGTCCGGCCGCTTGGTGACACCCAGCACCAGCACCAGACGGCTGCCGGCTTCGAGCCTACGACTGCCGAGCCGGTCGCTCTTGAACGTGAGCTGCTGACGCTCACCGGCGCGCAGCAGCCGGCGGGTACCGGGATCATGCACGTAGCTGGCGCGGAATTCGTACGCTGGATCAAACAGCGCCAGGTACTCACCGCTCGGCAGCAGCTCGTACAGCGTCAGGTTTAGATCCAGATCCATCTTGTTGACGCTGAAATCCAGCTTGCCGGAAAACAGCCCGCTGAAATCCTCGGATTGCTTCAGCGCTTCGCTGACGAATGCGACTGCGTTGTGCAGCTGCAGGTTGCGCAGCTGCACGCCGCCGGCCTCCGTCCAGTCCGCATCGCTGCGATCCTTGAAGTTGATCGTCTGCGCAACAAAGGTCGCCTTGCTCGGCTTGCGCTGGCGCAGCCGGTGTCCGTAATTCGCCGCCGCGCCCGCATCGAGGTAGTAGCGCAGCTCACCACGCCCCATCGCCTCCAGCGAGGACGCATGGCGCCATTCATTCGCGCCCATCACCTCATAGTTCACCCGCTCCTGCAGCAGTGCCGGTCGCTCGGTGCCCTTGAAGATCGAATCGAACCACTGGTAGCGCAGCTCGCGCAGATCGATCTGTGCAGTCTGGTCGAGCGCGTAGCCCCGCAGCGAGGGCGGTACGCCGTGTTGCATCGAGCCGTCATCGTACGGCCCGATCAGCAGAGTGTCATTGGCGTGCGGGTTGAACTTGTGGTGCTGCAGGAAGTAATACAGCGTGCCGGTTGCATCGCGCTCATAGTAGCCGCTCGTCGACAGCACCGGGATGTCGATGTGCGCGAACTGCTCGCGATAGGGAATCAGCTTCTGCCAGTAGCGGTCATAACTCGGGTGATCCAGCCAGGTGTGGAAGATGAGATTGTGACCCCCGAGCCAGCGGTCCAGATCGCGGTAGGACTTGCCGCTGCGGTACCAGTCCTCATCGAGTTGCCGCCAGTATTCCTCGTCGGCGCACACATGCTCATCGAACTCCTTCTCCCCGGACACACAGCCCGACCAGCGATACGCCGAGTTGTGGTAGATGTTGCCCGGCATCGGCATATCAATGCCGGGAGCAATGGCTGAGTCGACGGCAATAGCCTTGAGGGCAGCCGGCAGATGGCGGGACGTGGTCGCCGCCCAGGCAGCAAAGGCGCTGTAGGTGCCCCCGTACATGCCCACGCGACCGTCGCTCCAGCCCTGCTTCGCGATCCAGTCGATGACCGCGCGCGCATCCTCGCCGTCATTCTGGAACGGAACGATCTTGCCCGGGCTGCGACGCTCGCCGCGCACGAACGCAACAATACCCGCGTAACCGTGCGCGGCACATTCACGGGCAAAGGTGCGCGCATCGACATAGATTGTGAACTCGAGGAGCGTCGCTCGGGGCTTGCTGTCGTCCTTGGGACGAACCAGCACGGCCGAGATGCTGTGATGATCCGGCGTGTCAATCAGAACATCGAAGTCACGCACGTAGCGGCGCGCGTCATCCTCTTCATTGAGCGCGGCGATGAGCGGATGGAAGTTCCGATAGGCATCGTAGACGAGATAGGCATAGACAATATCCAGCGCGACGTTCTGCGGAATGCTGCCCTTCGCGCGCCACTGATCGAAATAGCGCTGCAGCGCCTCCTGATAACCTGCAACCGGTGTCGCCAGCCAGCGCGTCACAGTGTAGGCATCCAGATCGCTCAGCTTGAAGACCGTGTCGCGGTAGGCTTGTGCGAACGCCTGCGGAAACGGCGTGCGGGTCTCGGTTTCCTGTGCCCGCGCCTGGATATACATGTCATAGATAACCGATCCGGACATGGCGCGCTTCGGATCGGCCGCGCGCAGCTCGCGCAGCGACTGCCGGGTCGCCCAGGCGCCGCGGAAGTTGCGCTGAACCAGCTGCAGGGCCGCCAGGTTGCGCAGATAACGGTCCTGATCGTCTTCCTGATAGACCGGTACGATGCGCCCGGCCAGATCGCGCATCAGCTGCGCGACATCCGGATCGTTAACGGACGCCGGCGGATGAAACTCGAATTCCTGCGCGCGAGCGATGGAGCTCAGTGCCAGTGCAGCCAGCAGCCACCATCGCTTCATTGCTGCCCACCCGAGGTGTCAGCAACCAGCGGCTGCGCGGCGCTCGGCGCCTGCGCGGCACCCGGTTGCTGCGGCGGTACGGGCGCCTGCACCAGATGCAGCACCCGAGTAAACAGAGGATCACGTGCCTGGGTTGCCCGACCGATATGAATGACGCAGGTATGCGCCAGCTCATGCGCGAACACGTCCATGATCCGGCCGTGCGCTTCATCATCCAGTGAGCCCAGCGCATCATCGATGAGCAGCCAGTTCGGTGCCTGCAGCGCGACGCGCGCAAAGGCAAGACCGATCTGCTCATCCTGGCTGAGCTCGCGATCCCAGCGGCGGGTGGTATCCAGCAGAGACTGCAGGCGCTCAAGGCCCAGGCGACCGAGGGCCTGCAGATAACTGGCCGACTCGAAGCGCTCCGCCGGCAGCGGATACGCCAACACTTCCTTCAGGGTACCGCGCGGCAAATAAGGGGTGCCACGCGGCAGAAACATCATGCTTTCCTCGCGCGGGCGGCGGATCTCCCCTCCTCCCCATGGCCACAGCCCGGCCAATGCGCGAAACAGCAAGGTCTTGCCGGTACCGGGCGCACCCACGACCAGCACCCGCTCACCCGTTGTCATCTCGACTTGCGTCTCGCGCAGCATGTCGCAACCGGAGGGCGACACGATCTTCAGGTCCGTGACGCTCATACAACCCGCCGGGCCGTCGGCGTAAGTGATGCGCGTCTCGAACTCCTGCAGGTCTTCGGTGGTGCTCAGGGCGTAGCGGAAACCTGCGACGCGCTGCAGGGTGGCGCGCCAGTCGGCAATCTGGCTGAAGTTGTCCACGAACCAGCGCAGCGAGCTCTGTGCCTGCGTGAAGGCGGCAGCCGCCATCATCAGTCCCCCGAAGGAGATCTTGCCGGCGAAATACAGCGGCGCTGCCACCAGAATCGGTGCCACTGTCGTGATCCAGCCGAACCCGGCGGTGACCCAGGTCAGATTGGTCAGGCCGCTGACCAGGCGTCGCATGGCCCACAGCACATTATTCAGATGCATCTCGACGCGGCGCCGCTCATCTTCCTCGCCGCCCGCGAGCGAGATGCCATCCAGGTGCTCATTGATGCGCACCAGGGAGAAACGCAGGTCCGCTTCGCGCGCGTAGCGTTCCGAGTTGCGGCTGATGAGGCTGCCCCCAACCCAGTAGCTGATGAGCGAACCGGCGCCGGCGTACACCACCGCGGCCCATACCATGAAGCCGGGGATGACGTACTCGACGGTGTTGATGCGGATCGAGAAACCGGCTGACAGAGACCAGAGTACGCCGGCGAAAATCGCGAACAAGATGCCTGCCTGCAACAGGCCCGTGCCCAGATCAGCAGACAGCTCGCACAGCTTGCGGGCATCCTCGTGCATGCGCTGGTCCGGATTGACGCCCATCGGACCGCCCGCGTTGGCGAGCCAGAACGCACGCCGTGGCAGCATCCAGTCGCGCAACAGATCGTTCACGATGGCCTGCCGCATGCGCAGCTTCAGCATCTCGACCAGCCAGCGCTGCGCCACATTCAACACCAACAGACCAAAGGCGATGATGAAGAAGATTCCGAGCTGAAACAGGAAGTCGTGCAGATCGCGCCGCGAGAGCGCGTCATAGAAGGGTTTGTTCCAGCGATTGAGGCGGATCTGGCCGTAGGCGGTGAAGATGATGACCAGAACGACCGCGATCACCAGCAGCAGCAGGATGCGGGCGACCGCAGATGAGCGCATCGCCGCCATCATCATTCCGAGTTGCCGCCACAGGCCCTGGGCGCGAGCCTCCGCTTCGGCCTGGCTGCCGGCGCCCTCTGTGGTCGACTTACTCATCGTGGCTGTGGCGATCTTCAGCGCGCGGCGTGGCGGCGGGTTCCGGCTGCACCGAGCACTGCGCTGCGCGCACTCATGCAGGAGATCAACGAGGCGTAGCTCCAGGCGAGATGTCGCGCGGAGCGCGGCGCGCCGGTGTGCTGATCGAACTGCTCCGACATCTCGCCATCCGCAGGTACAAAGTAGCGTACCGTTTCGAGGAAGGCATCGCCGCGCGCCAGCCAGGCGCTGCGCTCGGGCGTCGCCGCGGCAGCCAGGAAACAGAACTCCGCCGCTCCCAGCGTCGAGAAGTAGTACGCCCCGCCTGAGAAATAAACATCGCCGGCATAACGTCCCATGCCCGGCGCGCGCTCGGGCGGCCTGTTGCGGTTGATCTCATACAACCCGTCGAAGAGTGTCACGAGCCGCTCGAAGGTGGCCTGCATGCGTGGATCGCTTACCGCGTGCTGCTCACCGCGATGCGGGGCGTGGATCGCCGCCAGAATCACGGCGATATCCAACTCCTTGGTCGAGCGCTCGCCGGAGGAAAGCACTCGCGAGGAGTAGTGTCCGCAATCCGGCAGCCAGTACTGATCCAGCCGGCTGCGAATGCTCTGCGCCTGCTGCCCATACGCCTCGGCCAGTGGCGTCTCGCCCGCGTTCTGCAGCCATGCCGCCCCCTCGCTGAGCGCGGCGGCGGAGACACACAGTGTGTAATAGTGCAGCCCCTGCTCCTCCTCCCAGATATCAAACGAGGGCTGCTGCCAGAAGTTTGCCGTGAAGGCGAGATCGCCACGGATGAGATCGGACACATCGCGCAGCAGCTCCGGCTCGAGGGCCACCTCGTTCGCCCAGCGCAGCACCGCCAGCACGCGCAGTGGCGCTCCATCATGCTGAGGGCGAGTCCAGCTGGAAATATCGAGCGTGCCATCGGGGTTGACGCGTGTCTCCGCGATGACGGCATCGCCGTGCACGGCCGAGAGCTCTGCATCGGTCCGCAGGAACCGCACGAAGTCAGGATTCACGCGGTTGCGCCAGAGCCGATCCGCCGCGACGGTACGCCCATCGAGGGAGCGCAGCGACAAACTGAAGCGCACGAAGTCGGCGAAGTGCTCGAGTGCCTGACGCCCGAGGCGCCGCGACCTGAACAGCTGTCGCAGCGCATCGATGACCACGGCCGAGTCGCGAAACCAGTGAAAGAAGTAGTCCGGGTCGGGATTCCAGTCGGCGAGCACCGGCGAGGCCACGATCGAGCCCTTGCGGGGATGGATGGTATGACCGAATCCCGGCCGCGTCTTGCTGATGCCGACCGGCGAGACACTACGCAGCAGCGCCTCCGTGGCGCGCGGCAGCTGCTGCGCGAGCCACTCATCCAGCGAGCCGCTGCGCAAGTCCATCACGTGGTGGCTGCCCCCCCGAGCCAGGGACTGCGAAAGCCCAGGCGGCGCAACCCCGTCTGCACCTCCGGCACGCTCATGAAGAGCTTCCACAGCAGCGCGCTGCGATGATTCTCGATCATGATGATGATCGGTCCCTGATCGATGGCGATATAACTGTCAGCGTACCAGTTGCGCTGCTCGCAGAAGGCATCCGTGAAACCGTAGCGACCCCAGATCCGCTCGCCATGCCGCTCGAGCAGATGACGCGCACAGGCGAGTACCTCCTGCGGTGCGTAGGGCAGGCTCGCAAGTGCAGCCGTCGGTGCGATGGTGCCGTTGTCATTGTCCGGGGCATGCGCTGCATAGCCCTCCGGATCATCGCTCGCCGTGAGCCCCCAGCAGTTCGCGCCGTAACCGCGAAAGCGCTGCGGATTGGCAATGCAGTGCGCACGGTTGATGGCGACATGCCGCTGGTTGAGCTGCCAGTAGTCCGCATAGCGGTCCGTGAGCCCGCGCGGATCCAGTCCGCAGAAGGAATAGTGCGCAAAAAAGAGCGGCCCGCCCTGCTCGGGCCCGAGCGGCAGCTCGATGTCATAGTAACGCCTGCCATTGAGGAACTCAGGTCCGCTGGCGAACCCCGTGTGATACACCGCCGGGTCAATCGCATAGTGTGGCGCGCCCGCGGCGAGCACGTAGGTGATCAGGCACTCGTTCCAGCCGTGGATGGGGTGATTCATGGCCCAGCCATTGTTGGCACTCCAATGCCAGTAGAGCACCTCGCGCCCACCCTGGGTATACCAGTCCCACTCGACTTCCTGCCATAGCCAGTTGATGTGGCCGCGCACCGAGCTCTCGAGCGCGCTGTCGCGATCGAAGTACTGCCTGGCGCACAACAGCCCCATGCACAGGAACGCCGTCTCCACCAGGTCACCGCCATCGTCCTTGCGAAAGAACGGAATGGTCGCACCTGTGCGCCCGTTCACAAAATGTGCGAACGCACCGTGGTAGCAGGTGGCTGCAATCAACACTTCCAGCATGCGCTGCAGCCGCTCGAGCGCTGCTTCGCGGGAAATCCAACCGCGCTCCACGGCGACAATGATGGCCATGATGCCGAACCCCGAGCCGCCGATCGCCACCTTGTCATCGCTCGCATCCTGCAGCACGCTGCAGCGATCCGGCGCGAGCGCGCTCACCGGGTGCGCGCCGTCCCAGAAAAACCGGAATGTCTGTCGCTGCACCGCCTCCAGCAGCTCCTCTGCCGGCGCTGCGGCCAGTGCCACCGCCCGCGGTACGGGCGCCGTGCGGTGTCCGCCACTGAGCACCGCTTCGGCTGTAGGCTCAGGCTTTGCCGGCATGTCATCTCCTCGACTGGCATCTCAAGCTATCATGACGGTAGCGCGTCCGAGGACGGGATTCGATGAACCGGATCGAGAAACTGCTCGCCAACATGACCCTGACCGAGAAATTGGGGCAGCTGACGATGACGGCGGCGGGTCACGCGGTGACCGGCCCCATCATCGCCGGCGATTCGACCGAGGCGATCAAATCGGGCGCCATCGGCAATCTGCTCAACCTCGTCGGCGCAGGCCCGGTGCGGGAGATGCAGCGGCTCGCGGTGGAAGAATCCCGCCTGAAAATTCCGCTGCTGGTCGGACTCGACATCATTCACGGTCATCGTACTTTGTTTCCGATCCCGCTCGCGGAGACCGCGCTGTTTGATCCGGCGGTGTGGGAGCAGACGGCGCGCGAGGCGGCGACGGAAGCTTGCTTCGATGGGCTCGCCATGACCTTCGCTCCCATGGTGGATGTGGCCCGCGATATCCGCTGGGGACGCACGGCTGAGGGGCCGGGTGAGGATCCGTGGGTGGCCGTGCAACTGGCGCAAGCCAAGGTTCGTGGGTTTCAGGGTGCGCAGCTGGCATCGTCAGTGGCGCTTGCTGCCTGTGCCAAACACTTCTGCGGCTATGGCGCGGTGACGGCCGGACGCGAATATGCCTCGGTCGACATCAGTGATCGCACGCTGCACGAGGTGCACCTGCCCGCCTTCGAGGCTGCCGTCAGGGCCGGAGTCGCCACGATCATGCCCGCCTTTACCGATCTCGCCGGTGTGCCGATGACGGCAAATGCAACACTGCTGCGCCAGCATCTGCGCGAGCAGATGGGTTTCGAGGGCGTGCTGGTCAGCGACTACAACGCCATCGGTGAGCTCATGCGCCACGGCATTGCGGCCGATCCGCCCGAGGCAGCTGCGCTGGCGCTCAACGCGGGCGTCGACATTGACATGATGTCCGATGCGTACCGCCACGGCTTGCCGGTGGCACTGAAACGAGGTCTGGTCACCCAAGCGCGCATCGACGAATCGGTGCGGCGCGTGTTGCATTTGAAGGAGCGCCTCGGCCTGTTCGAGGATCCCTATCGTCGCGGCACGGGCGCTGAAGAACCACAGGCTGTCGAGCGCCGTCTCGCACTGTCCCGCGCCGTAGCCAGACGCGCCATCGTCATGCTGAAGAATGACCGCGAAACCTTGCCGCTGGCCCAAGGTCTGCGACGCGTGGCGCTCGTCGGACCCCTTGCTGATGCCGGCACCGAGATGGGTGGTTGCTGGGCAGCGGTCGGTGAGCCAGGCAGATACGTCAGCGTGCTTGCAGGACTGCGCCATGCGCTGCCCGGTGTACAGATCGTGCACGCCCGTGGTGTTGCGATTGACAAGTCGGACATGGCTGACATTGGTGCAGCGCTCGAGGCGTGCCGCAATGCCGAGGTGATCGTGCTGTGCGTGGGCGAGGCTGCCGCCATGAGTGGCGAGGCGGCGAGCCGGGCGCACCCCGGATTGCCCGGACGGCAGCTGGAGCTTGCTCAGGCCATCGCCCATCAGGCTCAACAGCAGGGCACGAAAGTCATCAGCGTGTTGTTTTCGGGCCGGCCGCTGGTCATCCCGGAGCTGGCTGAGCTGAGTGATGCGCTGCTCGCGGCATGGTTTCTCGGCAATGAGGCGGGTAATGCCGTTGCGGACATCCTCTGCGGCGCCGCCTCGCCGAGCGGGCGCACTCCCATGAGCTGGCCGCAGGCTCTCGGACAGGTGCCGGTCTTCTATGCCGAGCGGCCCGGCGGTCGTCCCTTCAATGCCCGCGACCACTTCACCAGCAAGTACCTCGATGTGGCAAACGAGCCGCTATTCCCCTTTGGACACGGACTGAGCTATGGCGAGTTCCACCTCGCCAATCTGCGCGTCACGCCACAGCAACTCACCGAGACCGACACCGTTGACGTGCGTGTCGAGGTCACTAACAGAGGCAAACACACCGCTGAAGAGACGGTATTCGTGTTCACGCACGACAAGCTGGCGAGCGTCTCACGTCCGGTGTTGGAGCTGCGTACGGTCGGCAAGATCACACTGGCCGCCGGCGCCACCGCAACCGTGGGGATGCAGTTCGCGGCGCGCGAACTGCGTTTTCTTGGGCAGCGGCTCGTCAGCGTGTTCGAGCCCGGCGAGGTGGAGGTCCTGGTCGGCCCATGCGCCGACCGCAGCCGCCTGCTGGTTGCAAGCGTGCAGCTGCAGGCCTCAGCGGCAACTCACCGCGCCGCGGCGGCACGCAGTAACTCAAGTCCAGCAGCGTGATTGCGCTGGAAGCCCTTCCACACCGTGATCTTGTCATCGCCCGGACTGTAGGCATCGTAATGCAGCGGCGTCGGCAGGTCCCAGGCGCCGGCATCGGAGTCGGCGTTGGCCACCTCGAGATACGCCGTACGGCTGGTGTCACCTTTCACATACCGGTCGAGAAACGCCGTGATGAAGTGTGCGTTGATGGCGGTGATGCGCTCCTTGCGCCACACCGGATCCTCGAACCAGTCGAGGTCCCAGAGCAGGCGACGCATGGCAGCCGGCACGGGAGCCAGGGCGAGCGCGTGCCCTCCCTCTTTGAAGGTCAACAGGTACCGTTCGGCGCGTGTCGCCTGCGTGAACAGGGTGCGGGCGCCGCTTTCGTAATCCACGGTGCGGTCGCGATTACCTGCGATCAGCAGCAGTGGCGCATGAATGCCCTGTAGCCCCTGCGCGCCCCAGGCGGCACGCGGACCACCGCCCAGGGGTGCGATGGCAACCACCGCCTGCACGTCGCTCAGCACGACTGCCTCTCTTTGGGCCCCGGCATAAGGCACAAGCAGGCCGCCGGGCACCATGCTCATCAGCGGACTATTGGCGTCAAAGCGCGCGCCCCCGGCGGTCAACACGCCATAGCCGCCCATGGAATAGCCGATGAGCGCCAGGCGCTGTGGATTGATCAGATGTTGCGCGCCCAGCTGCTGGCGCAGGCTTTTCGCGACGAACACGATGTCGAGCGGACGGCGCAGGATGGGCCCGACGTAGCGCGCCACATCGGTGATCGGTGGGTCATCGTGCGAGATGGCTGCAACGACGTAGCCCTTCGAGGCGAGATTCTCAGTCAGCCAGGCCATCGCCTCGGGCGCATTGCTATAGCCATGCGAGACGATCACCAGCGGATAGTCGCGGCCGGCGGCCGGCGCATCGCGCACTGCATTGCCGGGAATGGAAAAAGCGACCGGAGCTGCGGCCTCGGAAGGCAGACTGGCCTGATACGTGATGGGGTCGCTGTCCGGCTGAGGCTGCGCGGGATACCACAGCAGCACGCGCAAGCTGCGATCACGCCGCGGCGCCGATCCTGTCCGAGCATCGAATGCCAGCACATCGGGCTGATCGTGTTGCACCAGCGTGAGCGTACGGACGCCTACGGCGAAATGGCCCGGCGCTGCGAGTTCCGGCGCATCGATACCAAACACACTGGCTGCGGGTGCGGCGTGGCCGGGGTGCATCACGGCGCAAGCCAGCAACGGCAGGGGGAGCTTGCGGCAACAGGTCCACCATGGGGCGCGATGCGGCACCGGCTTACTCCTGAAATTGAGGCTGCGACGGCGGGCGGGCTCCTCACCAGCCGGCGCACAGAGTAACGTAGCGACGCTCGCAATGGAGGGACGTTGGCGACCGTCGATGTCATTGTCATCTCGCTGGTCATTGTAGCTGCCGTAGCCGTTGGCAGCGCGGTGGCCATTATCGGCGGTCGCGCGCGCCGTAGGCCTGCAGCTTCGGTCGCAGCCACGGCGCCGAGCCCCGCGGGTGCCGGGGCGAACGAACGGCCGGTAGGTGCGGCGGCGCCGAGCGACGCCCCATCGGCTGGCGCTGATGCCTCCGTGGAGGTCGCGCAGCTGGTCCCGAGTACGCTTTCGGCCCCGGAGGTGTTTGCCGGGCTGCATGAGCTTGCGCTGGGTCGGGGGCAGCGTTATGAGGATCTGCCGCCAATGCAGCTCGCCGTGGCGAGCGCCGTCATGGAGTCACTCGAGCATGCGGCCACTCAACAACGTTATGCGCCCCGGCGACCCAGCATGCTGCCGCGACTGCTCAGCGCGACGAATGACGAGCGCGTCTCGCTGCGCGAGCTGACCACGATCATCACCCAGGATCCATCACTGGTCGGCGCGCTTTTGAAGATCGCCAACAGCTCCTATTATCGCGTCACGCCCGAGCCGGTCGAGAGTGTCGACCGCGCCGTGGTCCTGCTCGGTACCGATGGCATCCGCTCCATGATCACCGCGGCGCTGATGCAGCCGATCTTTCGTGTCAGCGGTAACCATTTCCCGCGTTTCCCGGAGATCGCCTGGGAGCACACCTTCCGGGCCGCCAGTGCCTCGGTACCGCACAACTTCCTCGCCGAAGATGAGTCGGATCCCTTTGCCGCAGAGCTGCTCGCACTAGTGATGGGGCTGGCGAGCATCGTCATATTCCGCGTCACACTCGATGAGTACCTGAAGCATCCCGAGCTGAAGCCGGATGCCACTGTGGTCGCCTCCCTGCTCGATACGCAATGTGGATCCGTCGCTCGCCGCATTGGCGCGAGCTGGGAACTATCGTCGCGGACGCTGGCCGGTGTAGATGCACAGGGTCCGGATGCAACCTCGCTGGTCACGCCTCTCGCCCGTTCGGTGGCGTTCGGACGGATCGTGGGAGCGCTGGCGGTGCTGCGCCTGAACGGCAGGATCAGCGAGGAGGCCGCGCGACTGTCGATTCCGGAATCACAGATGCCTCGGCCCCAGATCGACCGCATGTGGGTGCGACTGACCACCGCCACCGCCGATGGGCGCCCGCGTGGCAGGAGTTGATGCCTAGGCGGGTGCGCGCGGATGCTGCGGGGCATACACGATGTCGTGTATGAAGCGCAGCTTGGCGAGCACGGTCACCGACAGCACGAACGGATAGCTGTCCTGCAGACCTAGCCCGCGACTGAGATTGTTGAGCACATAAGTGAGCGGAAGCCAATCCTCGGTCATGCGGTCGAAGCGATTGGGCTGTTCCGTGAGCGGGTTCGGCGGCGGCGCCATGGTCGGCTCATCAGCGCGTTTCGGGCGCAGCGACAGGCCGGCGGTGGCAGCGGTCTCGAGCGTGTCGGTCATATGCAGGAAATGCGCCCAGGACTCGGCCCAGTCCTCCCACGGATGACAGGTGGCGTAGCCACTGATGAATGAGCCGGTCCAGCTTGCGGGCGGGCCTGCCTCGTAGTGGCGGCGCAGGGCGCCGAGGTAATCGATGCGCTCATCACCGAACAGTGCGCGGAAGGCGGCGAGCCGCTCGGGGTCATGGCGGATCAGGCGGTCCCAGTAGTAATGGCCCACCTCGTGACGGAAATGTCCGAGCAGTGTGCGGTAAGGCTCTCCCTGGCGCTTGCGCTGCTGCTCGCGCAGCACGTCGTCCGCTTCATCGATGTTGATCGTGATCAGGCCATTGTCGTGACCGGTCATCACTCGCGTGCCATCGCCGCTCGAGTCGCTCAGAAACTCAAACACCAGGCCGCCATCGCTTGGGCTTCGCTGCGGCACGACCGGCAATCGCAGCGCCAGCAGCGTGTACAGCAGGCGGCGCTTGGCGAGCTCGAGTTTGTACCAGGCCGAGCGGTTCGCCGCGATGGAGAGATCCGGAATGACTCGTGTAAGCCGGCAGGAAAGGCACAAGGTCAGAGGGTCGGAGGCCGGAACCGCCCAGTTACAGACGTTCTCACGGTCGTAATTGTCACAACGGCGGTAGGGACGATCGGCATCCTCTGAACCCGGTGAGCGCCACAGCCCGTCCTCCCCTTGCCGCAGGGCGGCCATGACGGACTGGTCCGGTAGATAGGCGAGCCAATGCTCACAGTTGAGACAGCGGATGTTCTCGAAGAACACCAGGTTCTGACAGTGAGTGCAATGAAATGTCTTCATACCGCCAAGGTTAGCAACTTCGCCGGAACCAAGCCTGCGGCGCAACGTTATGCCGGGGGACGTCCGTCAAATAGGCAACGCGACCGTCCGTCAGATCAGTAACGCAGGCGCGAGCCGTCGGTTGGAGGGGAGCCATGGAGAATGTGATGAACCAGCGTACCGCGCAACCTGGCGCGGCGTATGTAAGCGAATCAGCTGTCCCGGCAGTGTCCTGGGCCGCGGTGTTTGCTGGCGCCGTCGTTGCGGCAGCCGTGTCGTTGCTGTTGCTGACACTGGGCGGAGGCTTTGGACTGGCATCAGTGTCCCCCTGGCCCGGCAGCGGCGTCTCCGCGACAGCCTTCACGGCCATGACCGCCATTTGGTTCGTCGTCGTGCAGTGGGTGGCATCGGGTCTCGGGGGTTATCTGGCAGGCCGACTGCGGACCAAGTGGGCGGGTCTGCATACACACGAAGTGTTCTTCCGCGACACCGCACACGGCTTCATGAGCTGGGCCGCCGCAACTCTGATCGCTGCGGGCGTGTTCGCCCTGGTGAGTGGCGGCGTACTGGCAGGCGGTGTGCATGCGGCAGCAACAGTCGGTGCCGGCGCGGCGCACGGTGCGGCCGCGGGCGGGGTGGCTAACAGCGCTGCAACCAACCCCAGTGGCTCGCTCGCCAGCAGCGTCACGCCCTATGACATCGATGTGCTGTTCCGCTCGACCAGTACGGACCCGGGTAGCAACTCCACTGATGCGCGCGCGGAGGCAACCCGTACGCTGGCACGCGACATCACCTCGGGTGATGTTCCACCAGAGGACCGTACGTATCTGACCCAGCTGGTCGCCTCGCGTACGGGCGTCTCGCAGGAAGAGGCGCAGAAGCGTGTTGATACGACGATAGCGGCCGCGAAAGCTGCTGACACGAAGGCACGTCAGGCTGCTGATGCTGCGCGCAAGGCTGCCGCCGAAGCGGCAACATTGACAGCCTTAGCCATGCTGGTCGGCGCATTCATCGCCTGTGTGACCGCAGCGCTCGGCGGTCGCCGACGCGACGAGCATGCCTAGACTGTGAGTTGTATGCTGACCGGGCAGTGGTCACTGCCCGTGATCCGCGGATGGATCTCAGCACAGCGGATGCGACCGCGTAGCTGCTGCGATACCAGGAAATAGTCGATTCTCCAGCCGACGTTGCGCGCCCGCGCGTTCGAGAAGTTGCTCCACCAGGAGTAATGGCCGTTGCCCTGTCTGAACAGCCGGAAGGTGTCGATGAAACCGGCTTCCAGCAGGTTCTGAAATCCCTCGCGCTCCTCGAGCGTAAATCCCTTCCGGCCCTTGTTGGCCTTGGGGTTGGCCAGATCATGCTCGGTGTGTGCCACATTCAGATCCCCGCAGAAGATCACTGGCTTGCGCCGCTGCAGCTGTTGCACATAGGCCAGAAACGCGGGGTCCCAGTGCTGATGGCGCAACATCAGGCGGCTGAGATCGTCCTTCGCGTTGGGTGTGTACACCGTCACCACGAAAAAAGTGGCGTACTCGGCGGTGATGACGCGCCCTTCCTCAGCACAGTCCCGCTGCAATTCATCCGCGAAACGGTAGCGGCGCGCAAACCGACGTGGAAACCCATTCACGACCGACAGGGGCGCGCGGCGCGAGAAAACCGCCGTGCCGGCATAACCCTTCCTGCGGGCTGAGTGCCAGAACTCGTGGTAGCCCGGCAGCTCGATGTCGATCTGTCCCCGTTCGGCCTTGGTCTCCTGCAGGCAGAGGATGTCCGGCTGATGCGCCTGCATGAATGCCTGGAAGTCACCCTTGCGCAGCACGGCGCGGATGCCATTGACGTTCCAGGAATACAGTCGCATGCGGCCGCCACCTCGGGGTCGTAACGGGCCGCATTATGCCGTTCAGTGACTTTGCTGCGCGCGTCCTTCGCGATCGAGCGCGGCGAAGTCCTCGGCGGACAACTGCAGTGCCGCCGCCGCGACATTCTCTTCCAGGTGGGCCACTTTCGAGGTGCCGGGAATCGGCAGCATTACCGGGCTGCGCTTCAGCGTCCACGCCAGCGCCACCTGGCTCGGGCTCGCCCCCAGCTGCCGCGCGATGCGCGCGAGCATCGAGTCAGGAGCGCTGAGGGCACCGGCTGCCAGCGGAAACCAGGGGATGAAGCCGATACCGCCACGCGTGCAGTAGTCGAGGACCTCCTCACTGCCGCGGTCGACGAGGTTGTAGCGGTTCTGCACAGTAACGACCGGAAAGTAACGCCGCGCGGCTTCGATATCGGCAACGCTCACTTCACTGAGACCTGCCTGACGGATCACGCCCCGCTCGAGCAGGGACTTGACCGCGTCGAACTGCTCCTCGCGCGGTACTTTGGGATCAATGCGATGCAGCTGCCACAGTCCGATCTGCTCCACGCCGAGGCGGTGACAGCTGGTGTAGGCCTGTTGAATCAGGTATTCGGGGCGACCGAGCGGCGTCCACTCGTCCGGACCGCTGCGCACCAGCCCACCCTTGGTAGCGACCAGGATGTCCGGCCGACCGCGCAACGCTTCGCGCACCAGCTCTTCCGCAAAGCCCGGGCCATAGGAATCCGCGGTGTCCACAAAGTTCACGCCCAGCTCCGGCAACCGCTGCAGCGTGCGGATGGCCTCGGCGCGATCCGCAGGCGGACCCCAGATGCCCCGTCCAGTCAGCCGCATGGTGCCAAAGCCCAACCGATGGACCGTCGTCGCGCCGATGCGGAAACTGCCCGATTGCGCTGCAGTGATCCTGGTACTCATAGCCTCTGACCTCGCTGGCTGCGCATCGCAGGGTGATGACAGTAGCATGCGGCTTGCCCATGCCGCCCCGCTGTCATCAGCGCGGGTGCGCCGAGTAGACTGACGCCATGACTCCGTGGCCCGAGCTACCCTTCCGGGAATGGCGTGACACCTGCGAGACACTGCACCTGTGGACGCAGGTCGTCGGCAAGATTCGCCTTGCCTGCACGCCTTGGCTGAATCACAGCTGGCACGTGCCCCTGTACGTCACGACACGCGGTCTCACCACCTCGGCGATTCCGCATCGCGGACGGTATTTTGAGATCCTGTTGGACTTCTGCGCGCAGGAACTCATCATCGATGTCAGTGACGGCTGCCGCCAGCGCCTGGCGCTGCAAAGCGGCCGCATCGCGGACTTCCATGCTGCGGTGCTCGAGGCGCTGCAGCGGCTGGACCTGCAGATCACGATCAATCCGCTGCCGAGCGAGATTCCCGAGGCGCGCCCGTTCACCGAGGATCATGCCGCGCGGGCTTACAATCCCATGCACGCGCAGCGTTTCTGGCAGGCACTGCTGCAGATCGATCGGGTGCTGCGTGAATTTCGCACCGGCTTTCTCGGCAAGGCCAGCCCGGTGCACTTTTTCTGGGGCAGTTTCGATCTGGCTGTCAGCCGTTTCTCGGGTCGCCGGGCGCCGCTGTTTCAGGGCAAGGCGCCGGGGGTGAGCGCCGCGGTGATGCGCGAGGCGTACTCGCATGAAGTCAGCAGCGCGGGGTTCTGGCCAGGCGGCCATGGCATCGATTACCCGGCCTTCTACTCGTACGTGTATCCCACACCGGCCGCCTTCCGGAACTGGCCCGTCATCCCTCAGGGCGCCTGGTTCAGCGAGGAGCTGGGAGAGTTCCTGTTGCCTTATGATCAGGTGCGCTCGGCCGCCGACCCCGATGCCACCCTGCTCGCATTTCTGCAAAGCACCTACGAGGCGGCCGCACAGACCGGACACTGGGATCGCGGCACCCTGGAGTGCGCCCGGGGCGTGCCCGGTGTGCCGCGAGCGCTGTGATTACACACACATGGAGGAGCGGATGATGAAGCGCAGGTTGGTCGGCGCCTCCAGTGAGAAGCTCGCACCCCGCCCCGGCACCACATCCACGGTCCAGCGTGTGTGCGCCCAGCGGCGATACTGCTCACGGTCCATCCAGAACTCGCAGCCGACGATCTCACCGACCTTCTCATCGACGCCGCCCAGCTTGAACTCGCCGACCTGAAAGCACATCGGGGCGCTGCCGTCACAGCAGCCCCCCGAAAGATGAAACATCAACGGTCCGTGTCGCTGCTTCAACTGCTCGATCAGCTTGCGGGCCGCATCAGTCACCCCGACGCGGCCCGGATCGAACTCGATCACGTTACTGAGCGGCTCCTCGCGCCCGGTCATCAGAAGAATCCCAACGCCTTCTCGCCATAGCTCACCAGCATGTTCTTGGTCTGCTGGTAATGATCGAGCATCATCTTGTGGGTCTCCCGTCCGATGCCGGACTTCTTGTAGCCCCCGAAAGCTGCGTGCGCCGGATAGGCGTGATAACAATTGGTCCACACGCGCCCGGCCTTGATGCCGCGGCCGAAGCGGTACGCCTTGTTGATATCGCGCGTCCAGACGCCGGCGCCCAGCCCATACAGCGTGTCATTGGCAATCTCGAGCGCCTGCTCGGGCGTATCGAACGTGGTCACTGACACGACCGGCCCGAAGATCTCCTCCTGGAACACACGCATGCGATTGTGGCCTTCGAACACCGTCGGTTTGATGTAGTAGCCGTTGCCGAGCTCACCGGGGAGCTTGTTGGCCTCACCGCCGGTCAGCACCTTCGCGCCTTCCTTACGCCCGATGTCGAAGTACGACAGGATCTTCTCGAACTGGTCGTTGGATGCCTGCGCGCCGATCTGCGTGCTCATCTCGTACGGATCGCCCTGGCGGATCTTCTCCACCCGCTTGACGGCGCGCTCCATGAAGCGCTCATAGATCGACTTCTGCACCAGCGCGCGCGACGGACAGGTGCACACCTCGCCCTGATTGAGCGCGAACATCGCAAAGCCCTCGAGCGCCTTGTCCACGAAGGAATCATCCTCGCGCATGACATCGTCGAAAAAGATGTTGGGCGACTTGCCACCCAGTTCCAGTGTCACCGGGATGATGTTCTCCGAAGCGTACTGCATGATCAGCCGCCCGGTGGTGGTCTCGCCGGTGAAGGCAATCTTTGCGATGCGCGGGTTGGAAGCGAGCGGCTTGCCGGCTTCCAGCCCAAAGCCGTTGACGATGTTGAGTACACCGGGCGGCAACAGGTCCTGACACAGCTCTGCCACCACGAGGATGCCCAGCGGCGTCTGCTCCGCGGGCTTCAGCACCACGGCGTTGCCAGCGGCGATTGCGGGCGCCAGCTTCCAGGTTGCCATGAGAATCGGGAAATTCCACGGGATGATCTGTCCGACCACCCCGAGTGGCTCATGAAAGTGATAGGCGACCGTGTCTTCGTCGATCTCGCCGATCGAGCCTTCCTGCGCGCGTATACAACTGGCGAAATAGCGGAAGTGATCCACGGCCAGCGGAATGTCGGCAAGGTTGGTCTCGCGAATCGGCTTGCCGTTGTCATATGTCTCGACAGCGGCAATGAACGGCAGATATTGCTCGATGCGATCGGCGATCAGGTTGAGCGCGCGGGCGCGCTCGGCAACGGATGTACGTCCCCACTTCTCGGCGGCAGCATGCGCCGCATCGAGCGCCCGCTCGACGTCCTCGGCTTGCGAGCGCGCGATCTGGCAGACGACCTGCCCGGTGGTCGGCGATATGTTATCGAAGTAGCCACCCTTTGCCGGGGCGACCCACTTGCCGCCGATGAAATTCTCATAACGCGAGCGCAGGGGCAGTGTGCGCTGCAGCGTCTTCAGGTGCGCGGTGAACGCAGCGCTGGGGCGGATGGCGTCACTGGAATCGGCGCTCGGATTGCGGGATTGAATGGGACTTGCACTGCTCATACGGCGTTCTCCTCTTGCTGTGCGGTGGCGGGCGGCGCCGTGGCAGAGCAAACGCCGTACCAGCCTGAAAGGCAAGCGCGACCGCGGTTTTCGCCGTCGCAGCCCGCCGGGATCCTGTTTTCGTGTCATATTCGTGACATGTCATTCTCACGCCCTTGACACATGGGCGGCCGGACGCTTTAAACGACTTCAGATCGAGGATCAGCGGCTCCGGTTACGCGCTGCTGCTGGCAGACACCTCCGGTGTGATCCTCTGCGAGAAGATAGATCCCAATCTGCGGCGCATGTTCGTGCAGGCCGGACTCGTCGTCGGCGCCGATCCGCGAGCCCTCGGGACGTATCGTCGCGGTGCTCGATGCCTCCAGTGTGAGTGCCGCCGGCAGTCGCGAATCGCAACTGCACACGGTCGCTCTGGTGAACGCTTCGGCGCGTCTGATCGAGAAGTGCCTGTTCCTGCGCCGCTACCGGCATGACGCCCTGTTGCGCTTCCATCACCGGCCGGAGTTCGTCGACCTGCTGCATGACGGCGCGCTCGCCGTGGCAGCCGATGGCACGGTGATGGCGACCGACATGACCGGCCTCAGTCTGCTCGGCGCGCGTGCGCACGGTGAGCTGACCGGCCGCTCGCTGCAGGATATTTTTGACACGACGCTCGAGGAGATGCTGGCCGCATCGGCTCACGGCCGCCGCGCGATCTGGGAAGTTCGCGACCACGTGCATGGCCGCCGTTATTACGCGACGCTGGTCAGGGCCTCAGAGGACAATCTTGCGCAGCGTCGGCGTGCCGCAGGCCCAGCGCATTCTCTACAGGTTGCCGGAAACCAGACCGAGACGTCTTTGACACTTGCGAAGTTGGCTGGGACTGATCCGCAGATGTTACGTAACCTGCGCAACGCGCAACGCGTGGCAGACTGTACGGTGTCGGTGTTGATCAGCGGTCCTACCGGCTCCGGCAAGGAGGCCTTCGCCCGGGCGATCCACCTGGCGAGCCGGCGCGCCGCGCGTCCCTTCGTCGCCGTCAATTGCGCGGCGATTCCCGAAGCGCTGATCGAGAGCGAGCTGTTCGGTTACGCCGCCGGAGCGTTCACCGGCGCGCGGCGGGAGGGTCTGCGCGGGCGCCTGGCGCAAGCCTCGGGCGGGACATTGTTTCTCGATGAGATCGGCGACATGCCGCTCGCTCTGCAGACCCGGCTGCTGCGCATCCTCGAAGACCACGAGGTTACCCCGCTCGGCAGCGAGACCGCGCTCAAGGTCGACCTGCGTGTCATCTGCGCCTCACACCACAATCTGTCCGAGCTGGTGGCCTCGGGTGAGTTCCGCGAGGACCTCTTCTATCACCTCAACGGCATCACCATCGAACTGCCGGCGCTCGCCGCGCGGCGCGATCTCGATGAGCTGATCCGCGGGTGTTTGGCGAGCGAGCTGCCCGGCGGGCACTCCGCTACGATCGATGCGCCGGCACTCGAGCGGCTGCGGACCCATGCGTGGCCCGGCAACATCCGTGAGTTGCGCAACACGCTGCGCACGGCGCTGGCCATCTGTGAGCAGCACGTGATTCGCGTGCACGATCTGCCGACCGCCATCGGCAATCCACGCCTCGCGGGTGAAGAGTCCGATACGGGCAGCGAGCGCGGCACTCTGCAGGCGGCTGAGCGGCGCGCGCTGCTGCAGGTCATCGAGAAGAACGACTGGATCATGAGTCGCGTGGCGGCGCAGCTTGGGATCAGCCGCAATACGCTCTATCGCAAGATCAAACGCCTTGGGATCCCGCTGCGACGCACGTAAGCGGATTGAAGCGGACGCCCCGCTGCGCACACTGCCTGCTGTATTGGGCGGCCGAGCCGACTCAGATCTCTATCTGACGTGCGATCTCCACGACCCGGGCCGGCAGCAGGTTGAACCGGTCCACCACCTTCACGGCGTTGCGGTACATGAAAGCAAACACGGCCACGCGCCAGTGTGCCAGCCGCCCGGCACCCGGTTTGGGAATCACGAGATCGCGTGCCGCAAAGAAGACGGCGTGCTCCAGGTCGATGGCAGAACCCAGCGGCTGCAGCTGCCGCAGCGCTGCGCGCAGGTCGGGAATCTCGATGAAGCCAAAGCGCACCGTGGCGTGCCAGATCCCCTCGCAGAGCTGCTGGGCGCTGCAGCGTTCCTGACGCGGCACGCGCGGCGTGGTCGCGAACTCTACTGTCAGCGTCACGACGTGCTCATGCAACGCACCCATGTGCTCGACGTGATAGACCAACAGCGGGGGGATGTTCTGCTTGGAGCGGGTGAGAAAAATCGCGGTGCCTGCCACGCGCTGCAGTCTGCCGCTGCGCAGGTCCTCGAGAAAATGCTGCGGCTGCCGCTCGAGTTGCAACTGCTTCTCGTGCACACAATCGGCCCCTGCGCGCCAAGTGCTCATGAGGAAAAACACCAGCGCGCCCAGTGTCAGGGGCAGCCAGCCGCCTTCGGCAATCTTCAGCAGGTTGGCAGCGAAGAAGGCGCTGTCCACCAGTAGAAACAGCGCGCTCACGGCCAGCGCCACCGGCAGCGTCCAGTGCCAGATGCGCCGCATCGCGGCGTATAACAGGCAGCTGGTGAGCAGCATGGTGGTGGCGACCGCCGTACCGTAGGCACCGGCCAGGCGGTCGGAACTGCCGAAGGCGACCGCTATGGTCACCGTCGCTACCATCATGAGCCAGTTGACTGCGGGGACATAGATCTGCCCGTAGGCGCGATCCGAGGTCTGGCGGATATTCACACCTGGCAGCCAGCCGAGCTGCATCGCCTGGCGCGTCATGGCGAAGGAGCCGGTGATGATGGCCTGGCTGGCGATGATGGTGGCAAGCGTTGCGAGCACCACCAGTGGGATGACTGACCAGGATGGCGCCAGCTGGAAGAACGGGTTGCCCGCGACGGTGCCGCCCTCCAGCATGAGGGCAATCTGTCCGGCATAACTCAACAGCAGCGCCGGCAACACGATGCCGTACCAGGAGCGGCGTATGGGTCCGCGGCCGAGATGCCCCATATCGGCATACAGCGCCTCGGCCCCCGTAATGCACAGAAACACGCCCCCCAGGATCAGCCCGGCTTTCGAGGAGTGCGCCAGGAGACGGATCGCGTGGCGCGGATCGACAGCGACCAGTACTTCCGGGTGGCGCGCAATGCCCGCCAGGCCCATCAGCGCAATCACCAGAAACCACAGCAGCATGATCGGGCCGAAAGCCTGGCCGATGCGCTCGGTGCCGAAACGCTGGGCGGCGAACAGGGCCACGAGAATCGCCGCGGCAATCGGCATCACGAATGGCTTCAAGACATCCGAAACCACGTTCACGCCTTCGATGGCGCTCAGCACCGAGATCGCAGGGGTGATGACACCATCACCATAGATCAGAGCCGCGCCGAGCAAACCCATGGCGGTGAGGATGCGGGCGCCGCGCTTGAGGCTATTGGCGCCTACGAGCGACATGAGCGCCATGATGCCGCCGGTGCCACGGTTGTCGGCGCGCATCACGAACCAACAGTACTTTACGGAAACCGTGATGATCAGCGTCCAGAAAATCAGCGACAACACGCCGAGCGCGCTTTCGGGGTTGAAATGCCCACCGAGCGCAGCGGTGACGGTCTGCAAGGTGTACAGCGGACTGGTACCGAGATCCCCATAGACGATGCCCAGAGCGGCGAGCCAAACCCATCGGCCGGAGGATTCCGGCCTCTCGACAGCATCTGCCGCCGCATTGACGTTCATAAGCTCATACCGCGCACCCTGGCAGCTGCATTTTTTCTCACGGTTTGCCGACGCGCCAGACCCGGTCACCAACATCATCCGCCACCAGCAGCCAGCCTTTGCGATCCAGCGCTACGCCCACGGGCCGGCCGCGGGCATCCCCGCGCTCATCCAGAAAACCTGTCAGCACGTCCTGGGGCGGACCGGCCGGCTTGCCGGCGGTAAACGGCACAAACACGACCTTGTAGCCGCTGCGCGGTTTGCGATTCCAGGAGCCATGTTGGCCGACGAACATCCCTTCTGAAAAGCGTCCGGTCGGATCGCCCTCCCGGGGTGCGGCGTATGCCAGACCCAGCGAAGCCGTATGCGCACCGAGAGCGTAATCGGGCACTATGGCATCGGCTACCAGGTCCGGGCGCTGCGGCTTGACGCGATGATCCACATGCGTGCCGTAGTAGCTGTAGGGGAACCCATAGAATCCGCCGTCCACGAGCGCGGTCATGTAGTCGGGCACCAGGTCGCTGCCGAGCTCATCGCGCTCATTCACGACGGTCCAGAGCTTGCCCGTGTCTGGAACCCACGCAAGTCCATTCGGATTGCGCAGCCCCGCGGCATAGATGCGATGCTGGCCGGTTGCCGGGTCGATTTGCCACACGGCCGCGCGGCCGCTCTCCTGCGCGATGCCGTTCTCCGCGGCATTGCTGTTGGAGCCGACGGTGGCATACAACAGGCGCCCGTCAGCGCTGGCGATGAGATTCTTGGTCCAATGATGATTAATGGGTCCGGCGGGCAGCTCGACGATGCGCGTTCCGCTGCCTGCAACATGCGTCGCCCCCTCCTGATAATCGAACTGCAGCACCGCATCGGAGTCCGCCACATAGAACCGCGTCCCGATGAGCGCCATGCCAAACGGCGAATGCAAGTTGTCCGCGAAGGTGTAGCGTTGCTCGGCGATGCCGTCGCCGTCGGCATCACGCAGCAGCGTGATACGGTTGGCGCTGGGAGTGATGGACCCGGCCCGCTTCATGACGTGGCGCTGTACCCAGCCGCGGACGTTGCGCGCATCCTGGGGTTTCGGCGGTGCATTGGTTTCCGCAACCAGCACATCGCCATTGGGCAGAACGTACAACCAGCGTGGATGGTCGAGCCCCGCCGCGTAGGCTGTGACCGAGAGACCCTCCGCAGCAGTTGGCCGCTCGGTCTCTCCCCATCCCTTGGCGTTGGCCACAAACACCGTCGGCAGCAGCTGCTTCTCGGGAGTGGGCAGGGTCGGATCAGCCCCGAAGCCGGCACTTACCGGCAGGCGGGCGGGGCTGCCACAACCGGACAACAAGGCGCAGGCGAGCAGAAGACGGCAAGCGAGAGGTTTTCGAAACATGGACAGCCTTGGGCAATCGTGCGAAGCAGTCGCAAGCGCAGCAGGTCAGCAATTACGATGCCCTACCCGAGGCTTCAGCCGGGCACTGCTGGGCGCTCCGCGCGGCACACGGACCGGTCCGCGCCGCACACGGCAACACTTCTTTACAGTCTCCTGCACGCTCTGCCCGGAAACTGCGGCCGGGCATTGCGCACTCCAGGCAGGATCCCCGCGCGCCACAATGGGCTAAAGTGCCGGCGAGCTGCGCAACCGGCCCTGCAGACAGTCGCCCGACGGTAGTAACGACTAGTGGTTGACGAACAACAGACCCGCTCCGCCGAACCCCCACCACCCCCTGAGTCCTCGGCCCGCACCCGCTGGGTGGTGGGCGCCATGGTGGTCGTGATCCTCCTGTCGATCGTCTGGATCCTGCGTCACCACTATCAGCAGCAAGCCGCACAGCAACAAGCCCAGAGCGACGGCCGTGGCGGACGTGCAGGCAGCGCCAGTGCGGCACGCCTACCGGCAGGGGCAGCTCGCAGGGGCGGCCCCGGGGGACCGGGGGGTCCGGTCGCGGTGGCCGTGGCCACGGTCGCGAGCGGCGATATCGATGTGCGCATCCCGGCGCTTGGCACGGTCACTCCCCTGGCCACCGTCACCGTGAGATCCCAGGTGACGGGCATTCTGCAGAAGGTCGCCTTCCAGGAAGGTCAGCTGGTACATGCGGGGGACTTCCTGGCGCAAGTCGATCCACGGCCCTTCCAGGCCGCACTCACACAGGCCGAGGGAGCGCTGCGGCGTGACCAGGCATTGCTTGCCGATGCGCAGCTCGACCTCAAACGCTATGAGGAGCTCGTCAAGGAGGATTCGATTGCGCAGCAGCAGCTGGACACGCAGCGCGCCCTGGTCAAGCAGTACGCGGGAACCATCGAAGCCGATCAGGGAGCCGTGAGCACCGCGCGGGTGAACCTCGCATATACCCACATCGTCTCACCCGTTAACGGCCGGGTCGGGCTGCGCCAGGTGGACCAGGGCAACTACGTGACGCCCGGCGATACCAACGGCATCGTGGTGGTGACCCAGCTGCAACCGATCACCGTGATCTTCTCGGTTCCGGAAGATTACGTGACGCCGCTCATGAAGCAGCTGCACGACGGCGACACACTCGCCGCGGTCGCTTATGACCGCGGCAACGCCAACAAGCTTGCGGAAGGCAAAGTGCTGACGCTGGACAATCAGATCGATACCACCACCGGCACGATCCGCTTGCGCGCATTGTTCGACAACAGCGATGGGACCCTGTTCGCCAACCAGTTCGTCAACATCCAGCTCGTGCAGGACACATTGCATAACCAGACGATCATCCCGAGCGCTGCGGTGCGCCGTGGTGCGCCGAACGGCGTGTTGAGTACCTTCGTCTATGTCGTCAACGCGACGGCCAGCACCGTGGCGGTGCGGCCGGTTACTTTGGGCGTAGCCGATGGCGAGCGCGTGGCCGTGACTCAGGGACTGCAGCCTGGTGATGAGGTCGTCACCCAAGGTGGTGATCGGCTCCGCGATGGCGCACCTGTACTCCTGCCTAACGCCACCCCCCAACATGCCATGCGGCCAGCCGCGCAACCGGCCGGCGCGGGGAACGCCCCCGGCGGCGGCCGACGGCAACGCCGGCAGCCAACTGGCGCTGCCAGCTCTTCGAATCCCCCGCCCGCGCAGGGCACGACGGGGTCTCACTGATCGCGACCGTAGTATGAACCCGTCCCGGCTGTTCATCCTGCGTCCGGTCGCCACGACTCTGCTGATGGTCGCCATCCTGATCGTGGGCATGATCGCCTTTCTGCAGCTGCCGCTGGCAGCTCTGCCGGAGGTGGCCTATCCGACCATCGAGGTGCAGACCTTCTATCCGGGGGCGAGCCCCGAGGTCATCACCTCGGCCATCACGGCCCCCCTCGAGAAACAGTTCGGACAGATGCCCGGACTGAACCAGATGGCTTCCAGCAGTTCCGCGGGCGCCTCGGTGATTACGTTGCAGTTCACCCTGTCCCTGCCCATCGATGTGGCCGAACAGGAGGTGCAGGCTGCGATCAGCGCAGCGCAGGTGCTGCTGCCGCAGGACCTGCCGGCGCCGCCGATCTACGCCAAGGTGAATCCGGCCGATGCGCCGGTGCTGAGTTTGGGTATCACCTCGCAGGTGATGCCGCTCACGCAGGTCGAGGACATGGCCGATACGCGCATCGCCCAGAAGATCTCGCAGTTGAAGGGTGTCGGCGTGGTCAGTATCAGCGGCGGCCAGCGTCCCGCCGTGCGCATCATCGTCAACCCGCGCGCGCTGGCCGCCTATGGGCTCAACATCGATGACCTGCGCACCACGATCAACGTTGCCAACCAGAACGGTCCCAAGGGGACCCTGGATGGACCGAGCCGTGCCTACACGATCAACACCAATGATCAGATCCGCGACGCCGACGAATACGGCAGCATCGTCGTGGCGTATCGCAACGGCTCACCCGTGCGGCTGCGCGATGTCGCGACTCTCGCATCCAGTGCGGAGAACACCAAGCTCGGTGGGTGGATGAACCGCACCCCGGCGCTGATCCTCAACGTGCAGCGCCAACCCGGGGCCAACGTGGTCGATGTCGTCAATCGCATTCACGCGCTGCTGCCGGAGCTGCAGGCCGCGGTGCCGCCGGGCGTGGACATCGCCATCCTCACCGACCGCACGACCACCATCCGTGCCTCGATCCATGATGTCGAGTTCGAGCTGACACTGGCCGTGATACTCGTGGTGCTGGTGATCTACCTGTTCCTGCGCAACGTACCGGCCACCTTCATTCCGAGCCTGTCGGTGCCACTGTCGCTGATTGGCACCTTTGCGCTCATGTATCTGGCCAACTTCAGCCTCAACAATCTCTCGCTCATGGCGCTCACCATCGCCACGGGCTTCGTGGTGGACGATGCGATCGTCATGATCGAGAACATCGCGCGCTACATCGAGCAGGGCGAGCATCCCCTGCAGGCGGCGCTCAAAGGTGCCGGCCAGATCGGCTTCACGATCATCTCCCTCACGGTCTCGCTGATCGCGGTGCTGATCCCGTTGCTGTTCATGCAGGATGTCGTCGGCCGCCTCTTCCGGGAGTTTGCCGTCACCCTCGCGGTCACGATCCTCATCTCCGCGGTGGTGTCCCTGACGCTCGTGCCGATGTTGTGCGCGAAGCTGTTGCGGCACAAGCCACAGAGTGCGCCGCGTGACGAGCCGGGTTGGTTTGGAGGCTTGGTAGCCTGGTACGGTCGCAGACTTGGCTGGGTGCTCGACCATCAGCGCGCGACTCTGTGGGTGGCGCTCGCCACGTTGCTGGTAACGGCGGCGCTATATGTGCTCATCCCCAAAGGATTCTTTCCGGATCAGGATACGGGACTGATTCAGGGGGTCTCGGAAGCCAACGAAGCGGTGTCCTACGAGGCGATGGCCACGCGCCAGCAAGCCCTGGCAATGGCGATCCTCAAAGATCCGGATGTCGCCAGCCTGTCCTCGTTCATCGGCATCGACGGCAACAACGTCACTCTCAACACGGGGCGCTTTCTCATCAATCTCAAGCCGCGCGCCAATCGCAGCACCACGGCGAGCGACGTGATCCGCAGGTTGAAGAGCGAAACGGCGGATGTGCCCGGCATTACCCTTTACATGCAACCCGCCCAGGATCTGACCCTCGACAACACGGTAAGTCGCACGCAATACAACTTCACGCTGGAGAGCGCCGACGCGCAAGCGTTGTCCAGCTGGACGCCGACACTGGTGAATCTGCTGAGTCAGCGTCCCGAGCTTGCCGACGTCGCCAGCAACCAGCAGGATAACGGCCTGGCGGTTTATATCAGCATCGACCGCGACAGCGCGGCGCGCCTGGGCATCAGTGTCGGCACCGTCGACAACGCTCTGTACGATGCCTTCGGACAGCGCATCGTCTCCACGATCTTCACGCAGTCGAACCAGTACCGCGTCATTCTCGAGGCGGATCCGGACTCCTATCAGGCGGTGGATTCGCTTGCCTCCATCTACGTGCCCTCCGCAGGGGGCGGACAGGTGCCGCTGTCGGCAATCGCCCAGGTGGAAGTGCAGTCGCGACCGCTGCTCATCAATCATCTTGCGCAGTTTCCGGCGACCACCGTCTCCTTCAATCTCGCTCCGGGAGCCTCGCTCGGTGCCGCCGTGGATGCCATCGAGCAAAGCGAACAGCAGGCGCACGTGCCCGCGAGCATCCATACGACTTTCCAGGGCGCCGCCCTCGCTTTTCGCAGCAATCTGAGCAACGAGTTGCTGCTGCTCGCCGCGGCGGTGGTGGTGATGTACATCGTGCTCGGGGTGCTCTATGAGAGCTTCATCCACCCGATCACCATTCTCTCGACCCTGCCCTCGGCGGGCATCGGCGCGCTGCTGGCCCTGATTCTGGCCGGCGATGATCTCACCATCATTGCGCTCATCGGCATCATTCTGCTCATCGGCATCGTCAAGAAGAACGCGATCCTGATGATCGACTTTGCGATCGACGCCGAGCGCGAGCAGGGACTGCCCCCGCGCCAGGCGATCTATCAGGCGTGTCTGCTGCGCTTCCGGCCGATTCTCATGACGACCGTCGCCGCGATCTTCGGCGCCCTGCCGTTGATGTTTGGTACCGGCACAGGCTCGGAGCTACGCCACCCGCTCGGCATCAGCATTGTGGGTGGCCTGCTGGTGAGCCAGGTGCTGACGCTGTTCACCACGCCTGTGATCTACCTCGCCTTCGATCGCCTTGCCAAGCGCGCCTGGCGCGGCCGGAATTCCGCAGCGCCGGGGAACGGTCCCGGGGACGGGCCTGAGCTCGCGGACGAGCCGGTATGAACATCTCGGCACCCTTCATCCGGCGCCCCGTGGCCACGACGCTGCTGACCTTCGGGGTTGCGTTGTGTGGCATCGTGGCCTTTGCGCTGCTGCCAGTCGCCCCCCTGCCGCGTATCGAGGCACCGGCGATCTTCGTGAGCGCGGCGCTGCCAGGGGCGAGTCCCGAGGTCATGGCGAGCTCGGTAGCGACGCCGCTCGAGCGCCATCTGGGGGCCATCTCCGATGTCGACGACATGACCTCCACCAGCAGCGTCGGCAGCACCAACATTCAGCTCACCTTCGGCCTGGATCGCGACATCGATGGTGCGGCGCGCGACGTACAGGCCGCGATCGTTGCATCGCATGCGGATCTGCCGAGCGCCCTCAACCGCAATCCCAGTTATCGCAAGCTCAACAGCTCATTGTTTCCGGTGATGAACATCGCGATGACTTCCGATGTGCTCACCCAGGGGCAGATCTACGACGCCGCCGATGCGGTGATCTCGCAACGGCTGTCGCAGATCCAGGGGGTGGGTGGCGTCAATGTCAGTGGCTCGGCGCTGCCCGCGGTGCGCGTGGAGATCAATCCGCTCGCCATCTCGCAATATGGCATCGGTCTGCAGGACATCCGCGCCGCCATCTCCAATGCGAATGCCAACGCCCCCAAGGGGTCGATCGAGGCCGGTGAGCTGCATTACCAGATCTATACCAACGATAATGCACGCGATGCGGCTCCCTATCGCAACCTCATCATAGCCAATCGCAACGGCAACATCGTGCGTCTCGGCGATGTGGCCGCTGTCACGGACACGGAGGATGGAGCCACCGAGAACCTCCGGACCTATGGACTTTATAACGGCAAAGCGGCCGTTTCTGTGCAGGTCTTCCAGCAACCCGGGGCCAACATCATCGACGTCGTGGATGCGGTTAAAGCCGAGCTGCCACAGTTGCAGGCCTCGATCGACCCCAAGATCGACCTGGTCGTGACCTTTGACCGCTCGGTGACCATCCGCGCCTCATTGCGCCAAGTGGAAAACACGCTGCTGATCGCTGTCGCCATGGTGATCCTCGTCGTTTACATGTTCCTGCAGAGCTATCGGGCGGCGCTCATCCCGGCGGTCGTCGTGCCGATCTCGCTCATCGGCACCTTCGGCGCGATGTATCTGCTCGGCTACACGCTCGACAATTTCTCGCTGATGGCGCTGACGATTGCGACAGGGTTCGTCGTGGATGATGCGATCGTGGTCATGGAAAACACCTCGCGGCACATCGAGGATGGCATGGCGCCGCTGGCCGCGGCACTGCAGGGGGCGACCGAAGTCGGCTTCACGGTGATCTCGATGAGCCTGTCGCTGATCGCGGTGTTTATTCCGTTTCAGCTGACCGGCGGCATCGTCGGACGGCTGTTCCGGGAATTCACTGTCACACTGTCAGTCGCGATTCTCATCTCGCTGGTCATCTCACTCACCACGACACCGATGATGTGCGCCATCCTTCTACGGCGCACCAGTGAGCGGCGTCGCAGCGCCGCGGGGCGCTGGTTCGAGCGTGCGTTCCAGGAGATGCGCGCCTTCTACGAGCGCACACTCGCGTGGGCACTGGATCATCCGCGCGCCACCATGCTGGTATTGCTCGCAACGGTCTGCTTCAACGTGTATCTCTATGTCGCAATCCCCAAGGGATTTTTCCCGCAGCAGGACACGGGCAGTCTGCGCGGTGGCATACGCGGCGATGCCGACGCCTCCTTTCAACTTATGAAGAGCAAGCTGCAACAGGTCTCCGCCATCATCCAGCGCGATCCTGCGGTCGCCACAGTAACGGGCACCGTGGGAGGCGGGGGTGGCTTCGGACCCGGAGGTGGGGGTGGGGGCGCCAGCGCGAGCGTCAATGTCACCTTGAAGCGACTGTCCGAGCGCGACATTTCAGCGGATGGCGTGATCGCGCGGCTGCGTCCGCAGTTGAATGCGGTCACGGGCGTCGCCACGTTCCTGCAGGCGGTGCAGGATTTCGGCGGGCCAGGAGGCCGTTCCGCCAACGCGCAGTATCAGTACACGCTGCTCGGCGATGACCTGAAGGAGCTGCGCACCTGGTCGCAGAAACTTCGTCTCGCCCTGCAGGATGTGCCCGAGGTGACCGACGTCGATTCAGACCTGCAGCCCGGCGGGCTCGAGACGAATCTGATCGTCGACCGCGACAGCGCCTCACGGCTCGGACTTACCGAAAGTCAGATCGACAATGCGCTTGGCGATGCGTTCGCGCAGGCCCAGGTGTCCAATATCTACAATCCCTTCAGTCCGCAGCAGTACCACGTGGTCATGGAGGTTGCCCCCGAATACTGGCAGCACCCCGAGGTGTTACGCGAGCTCTATGTCAGTACGTCCGGTGGGGCAGTCAGTGGCACTCAGTCCACTCAGGCCGTCGCCGGCACGACCGCCATCAAATCCTCTGCTGGCTCATCAGCAGCGGCTGCAGGTTCGGTCAGCGCCACGAGTAGCGCCGCAAAGAGCCCCGCCGGTGCGACCACCACGCTCAGCGCCGCGGCGATCGCCTCGGATGTGGCCCGCAACCTCGCCGCCAACTCGCTCGCCAACGCTGGTCGCGGCAATACTTCGACCGGTTCGGCAATCAGCGTGGCGCGCGAGAACATGGTGCCGTTTGCATCCTTTAGCCACTTCGCCATCGACACTACACCGGTGAGCGTCAATCACACCGGCACCTCGGTGTCGACTTCGATCTCATTCAACCTTCCCGAAGGGGAGTCGCTGAGCACCGGACTTGCCGCTATCGAGCGGACCATGAACCAGATTCACATGCCCGCGAGCATCCACGGTGGCACCTACGGCACCGCGCGCCTGTTCCAGCAGAATGCCAGTGCGCAGCCGCTCATGCTGCTGGCCGCGCTGACTGCCATCTATGTCGTGCTGGGGATGCTCTACGAGAGCTACAGCCAACCGGTCACGATTCTCTCGACGTTGCCCTCGGCAGGTGTCGGTGCCCTGCTTGCCCTGCTGGCAACCGACACGGAATTCAGCCTCATCGCCTTCCTCGGCATTCTGCTGCTGATCGGTATCGTGAAGAAAAACGCCATCATGATGGTCGACTTCGCGCTCGATGCCGAACGCAACCTCGGGCTTGCGCCCCGCGCAGCCATTGCACGCGCGTGCTCGCTGCGCTTCCGCCCTATCATGATGACGACCTTCGCTGCCATCGCCGGCGCCTTGCCGCTCGCCGTCGCCTATGGGGATGGCACCGAGATGCGCCGCCCGCTGGGCATCTCGATCGTGGGCGGGTTGGTGTTCAGTCAGCTGCTCACCCTGTATACGACGCCCGTGGTTTACCTTTACGTGCAGCGCTGGGGTGAGAAACGCCGCCAGCGCCGTCGTGACTTCCTGGATACCGGCCGACTGCAGGTCAGCACCTGATGCGCATCCTGCAGGGTACGGTTCTCCTGGCGCTTGCCGCAGCGCTGACGGCCTGCGCGGTCGGGCCGCGTTATCACCGCCCGGCATTCGACACCACCGCAGCCTACAAGGAGGTCGATGGCTGGAGGCCGAGCGAGCCGGCCGACATCCTCGATCGGGGACCGTGGTGGGAAATCTTCGGCGACGATCAGCTCAATGCTCTTGAGCAGCGACTCAACATCTCCAACGAAACCGTCAAAGCAGCGGCCGCAGCCGTCGAGGAGGCACGCGCGTTGGTGCGTCAGTCGCAGGCCGGGCTGTGGCCGCAGATCACCGCCAATGCGAGCCGCGAGCGTACGGTGACCGGGGCCGGCAATCACGCGCTCACCGTCACCACTGCCGGTGTCGGAGCCACCTGGAGCATCGACATCTGGGGCCAGATCCGCCGGCAGGTGGAGGAGAAGCAGGCTTCGGCACTGGCGAGCGCGGCGGCGCTGGCTGCCGCTCGATTGTCCGCGCAGGCCCAGCTCGCTTCGGACTACTTCCAGTTACGCGCGCAGGATCAGCTGCAAGTTATTCTCAATGACATCGTCACCGCCGAGCAGCTCTCCCTGAAGATCACCGAGAATCGCTATCGCGTCGGAGTGGCCGCCAAGGCCGACGTGGTGAGCGCGCAGACGCAATTGCTGTCGAGCCAGTCGGCCCAGGTGAACGCGCCCCTGCAGCGTGCGCTGCTCGAGCATGCGATCGCCGTGCTGGTGGGCGAGCAGCCGGCGAAGTTCTCCATTGCGGCCACGCCGATCCGCTCGGACGTACCCACCGTTCCGGCCGGTTTGCCCTCTACACTGCTCGAGCGGCGTCCCGACGTGGCTGAAGCGGAGCGCCGCGTCGCGGCCGCCAACGCGCAGATCGGCGTGGCCATGTCCGCTTTCTTTCCGAATCTGACGCTCTCGGGCTCGGATGACTACAAGGGCAACACCATCAGCCGTCTCATCAGAACCTCCAACCGGGTATGGTCATTCGGGCCGACACTTGCGCTCTCGGTGTTCGATTTCGGCCTGCGACGTGCCCAGGTAGCCGAGGCACGAGCGGCGTATGAGGCGAACGTCGACAACTACCGGCAGACCGTGCTCACGAGCTTGCAACAGGTGGAAGATGAGATCACCTCGCTGCGCGTGCTCGAGCAGCAGGCGAGTGTCGAGGAAGCCGCGGTAAAGGCTGCGCGCGAGGCCGAGTCCCTGACGCTGAATCAGTACAAGGCCGGTACCGTGCCGTACAGCAGTGTCATCACCGCGCAAACCACACGACTCTCGAGCGAAGAGACCGCGCTCAACGTGCTCTCCAATCGCCTGCAGGCGAGTGTCGCGATGATCGAGGCGCTGGGCGGTGGCTGGAATACGGCGATGCTGTAGGCTGCGACGCGGCGATGCGGCGCTGATCAGGCCGGCACCAGCCGCAGACGCGTGATCTCCGCAGGCGCGCCGAAGCGGTTGGGTATGCCCCAGTAGCCGGTGCCGCGGCTGACATACACCCACAGCTGATTCAGCCGGTGCAGACCGGCGGTGAAGGGCTGCTGGAAGCGCACGAACAATGTCCAGGGCCAGAACTGACCGCCGTGGGTGTGGCCGGAGAGCTGCAACTGAAAGCCGGCAGCGGCAGCGGCCGCCGCCGAGCGTGGCTGATGGGCGAGAAGAATTCTCACGCTCGCCTCGGGTGGTGCGCCGGCGAGGGCCCCCTGCGGATCGCTGCGATGTGCCGGACTGAAGTGATGGGCGCTGTAGTCCGTCACACCAGCGACGACGAGCGCTGCACCCGCGTGACGAATCACGGCGTGCTCGTTCAGCAGCACATGCAGGCCGAGCCGGCGAAACTCCGCAGTCCAGGGACCGGCGCCCGAGTAATACTCATGGTTGCCGGTGACAAAGAACGCGCCGTAACGCGCGCGCAGTCGCGCCAGCGGCGCGGTGTGCGGTGCAAGCTCGTGCACCGGACCATCGACGAAGTCCCCGGTGAGCGCGATCACGTCAGCCTCGAGAGCATTCACCGCCTCGACGATGCGTGCCACGTAATCGCGACGGATAGTCGCGCCGACATGTACATCGCTCACCTGGGCGATCGAGAAGCCATGCAACGCGGCGGGCAGATTGGCAATCGGCACGCTGACATCCACAATACGGGCGCGGCGCCGGGCACTGATGAAGCCCACCAGGGTGATCAGTATTCCCAGCACCACGACCAGTGTTGCCGAGATGGCCGCTGCCGTGAGCACTTTGGATGCCGACAAGGCGAAGCTCAGGGGCAGCAGCACGACATCGCGCACCAGGGTGAGCACCAGCAGCGAGGAGAACAGTCCTGCCATGAACAAGCCGGGTGTCGCGATGCGATCAGCGAGAGGCCGGCGCCACAGGGATCGGGCGAGCAACGTCAGCAGCATCAGACCGTAGCAAAACGCGAGCAGCAGGACCGTGATCGGGCGCAGCGCTCCAATGGCCGGCAGATCCGGGACGACGCGCGCTCCGATATAAAGATGCAGAACGGCAAGCAGTAATGGGAACAGTGGTCTACGCCACGGCATGCAGATTGTCCCGACCGGCGCCGGGACCCTCACAAAGCGGCCCGCGGCCCTGATATGGGAGCGCAGGAGGCGTCCTTCAATGGTGCGCCGGATGCGCCGCGGGACGGGCTGCCGGTGCCACGGCGATACTGGGCCGTGGCCGCCATCGCGCTGGCCATTGCGATGTCGGTGCTGGACAGCAGCGTTGCAAACGTGGCGCTGCCGACCCTTGCGCACGAGTTCCACCAGTCGGGCGCCGTCTCAATCTGGATCATCAATGCTTACCAGATCGCCATCGTGGTGGCGCTGCTGCCGTTGTCCGCGATCGGGGAGACGGTCGGTTACCGGCGTGTGTTCCTGACCGGCCTGTTGGTATTCACGCTCGCCTCGCTGGGCTGTGCGCTGTCGCGCTCACTGTTGGCTTTGAGTCTGGTGCGCGTCGTCCAGGGACTCGGGGCTGCGGCCATCATGAGCGTCAGTCCGGCACTGTCGCGGTTTACCTATCCGCAGCGCATGCTGGGACGCGCCGTCGGAATCAACGCAGTCGCGGTAGGCATCTCGGCAGCTCTGGGTCCGAGCCTTGCGGCAGCGGTGCTTGCCATTGCCAGCTGGCCGTGGTTGTTCGCGATCAATGTGCCGATTGGCGCCGCGACGCTTCTCATCGCGGTGCGCGCCTTGCCGCAGACCGAGCCCACGCCCCGCTCCATCAACCTTGTCGCCATCGCGCTGAACGTGGGTGCCTTCGGGCTGCTGATCTGCGGCCTGCAGGCCTTCGCGCATCGCGAGGCGACGGCTCTCGCCAGCGCGCAGCTGCTGGGCGGCGCTGCCCTCACTGCCGCCTTATGGCGGCATGAGCTGCATCGCGCCGCGCCGCTCATTCCGTTCGATCTGCTGCGCATCCCGATCTTTTCGCTGTCGCTGGCGACCACGATGGCGGCGTTCACGGCGCAGATGTCAGCTCTCGTGGCACTGCCCTTCGAGCTGCAGCGCCTCGGACACGACGCGGTGTCGATCGGACTGTTGATTACACCCTGGCCACTCGCTCTGGCGTGCGCCGCGCAGGTGGCGGGCCGGCTCGCCGACCGTTATGCGGCTGGCCTCCTGGGCGGGGTGGGCCTGCTGCTGCTCGCAACGGGACTGCTGCTGTTGGCCTTGCTGCCCGAGCAGGCAGGCAACGTCAGCTTGATGTGGCGCCTTGCGCTGTGCGGGATCGGCTTCGGGCTTTTCCAGGCTCCTAACAATCGCGCGCTGCTGTCGGCAGCGCCGCGCGCGCGCAGCGGGGCTGCCGGAGGGCTGTGGGCATTGGCACGATTGTTGGGCCAGACTCTCGGAGCGGTCACCGTCGCGCTGTTGTTGCGCGCCGATCCGCAGGCCGGCTCGCATCACGTGCTGTGGGTGTCCAGCGGCATCGCCTGCCTCGCGATGCTCGCGAGTCTGCGGCGCCTCGGTATGGGGGCGGATCAGGGCGCCGGTCAGGACGCGGGTCCGGGCGCCGGTCAGGGCTCGGCCGCCACCAGGCCACGATATTCGAGCAGCGGGCCGAGCTCGGGCGGACCGCCGTAGAAGTTACGAAACTGCGCCTGCGGATCCTCACTGCGGCCGCGTGACAGCACCAGGGCGCGCAGCCGATCGCCGTTGGCGCGCGTCAGACCACCGTGCGCGTGCATCCATTGTCCGGTATCGCGCGCCAACACTTCGCTCCAGAGATAGGCGTAGTAGCCGGCCGAATAGCCGCCGGAGAACACGTGAGTGAAGTAAGTCGAGTGGTAGCGCGGCTCAATCGGCCCGAAATCCATGCCTGCGGTGCGCAGCGCGGCGGTCTCGAACGCCGCAACCTCGCTCGCGGCGGGCGCCTGATGGGGCTTGATCTGATGCCACGCCTGGTCGAGCAGCGCGGCCGCAAGATATTCGGTAGTGGCAAAGCCCTGCCCGAACTTCTGTGCAGCCAGCACCTTCTCCAGTAGTGCCGCCGGCATCGGCGCGCCGCTCTGATAATGCCGCGCATAGTGAGCGAGCACCTGTGGATCGCGTGCCCACATCTCGTTGTACTGCGAGGGATACTCGACGAAATCGCGCGGCACGCTCGTGCCCGACAGGCTTGGATAGCGCACGTTCGACAGCATGCCATGCAGTGCATGCCCGAACTCATGGAAAATACCGGTGACCTCATCGAAGGTGAGCAGTGTGGGCTGACCTGCCTGCGGCTTGGGAATGTTGAGATTGTTGCAGACCACCGCCTTCAATCCCAACAGTGTCGACTGCTGCACCAGACTGTTCATCCACGCGCCGCCCTGCTTGTTGTCGCGCGCGAAGTAGTCGGCCAGGAACAGCGCGAGCGGCGCGCCATTGGCATCGAACACTTCAAACACACGGACGTCGGGCTGATACACCGGCAGGTCGTGGCGCTCGCGGAACTCGAGCCCATAGAGCTGCTGCGCGGCATAGAACAAGCCGTCGCGCAACACGTGATCGAGCTCGAAGTATGGCTTCACCTCATTCTGATCGAAAGCATAGCGCTGGCGGCGCAGCTGCTCGGCGTAGTACGCCCAGTCCCAGGGCTGCAGGGTGAAAGGCCCGGTATGATTGGCCGCCGCTTCCGCATCGATGAGACGCTGCAGCTCATGAGCGTCCTCGCGCGCCCGGCTAAGAGCCGGTGCCACCAGCTGCATCAGCAGCGAATGCACGGCTGCCGGGGTGGCGGCTGACTCATCCTCGAGCTGATATGCGGCGTGACTTGCGTAACCTAACAACGTAGCGCGCTCGGCACGCAGCTCCACGATCCGCGCAATGATGGCGGTGTTGTCAGCCGCAGTGCCTG
Source organism: uncultured Pseudomonadota bacterium (assembly GCA_963715725.1). Taxonomy (GTDB): domain Bacteria; phylum Pseudomonadota; class Gammaproteobacteria; order Steroidobacterales; family Steroidobacteraceae; genus 13-2-20CM-66-19. Next base: position 374,231 of record OY970272.1, read on the forward strand.
CATTGGTTGCAGTGTCTGTGCCGGCGGGCTTGCCCGCAGCAACGGTACCCGCTGCGGGATCGGCGACGGCAGCCGCCGGCTTCAGGCCACGTTGCACGGAGGCGGTATAGATCCGCTGCCGCAGGTCGCGGTTCTTCAGTTGCGCAAGCGGCGGCTGCGTCGTCGTGTTCTGTAACGTGATGAGGTACTTGCCCGGCAGGCCGCGGGCCGTGGCCGCTGCTGCCGCCGCTCCCAGCTGCTGCTCCGACAATCCATCGAGCTCTGCCGCACTGTCCACTACTACCGCCGCAGCGCGCGTGGCCTCTAACACGTTCTGCCGGAAACTCGTCGTGAGAGCTGACAGTTCCTGATTGAGCTCGCGCAGGCGCCGTTGATCCATCGGCGAGAGCCGGGCGCCCGCACGTACGAATTCGATCCGGTAACGCTCGAGCAGCTGCAACGACTCCGGATCCAGGCCGAGGCGCTGGCGGCGCTCGTACAGCGTCTCGATGCGGGTGAAGAGCGCGTGATCCAGATAGATCGCATCCTGGTGAGCCTGCAGCCGCGGCGCCATCTCTGCATCGAGCTTCTGCAGCTCGGCGTTGGTGTTGGAGGCGATCAGGTTGTGAAACGCGGTCGACACGCGCCCGAGCATCCGCCCCGAGCGCTCCAACGCGACGATGGTGTTCTGAAAATCGGCGGGCGCCGGATTGTGAGCAATGCGCCGCACCTCCACGTTCTGCTCGCTCATGCCCGCCTCGAAGGCGGGGCGGTAGTCGGCATCGGTGATGCGATCGAAGGGCGGCAACTGGTACGGCAGCTCACTCGGTCGGGCGAAAGGTCCAGCGTGCATGACAGGGTTCCTGGGGATGTCCGCAAAAGCCGCGGTGCTGATCGCGAAGCAGCTCAGCAGCACCGACAGCAGTCGTGTTTCCATGTCGGCCTCCAGCTGCGCATCTTCCCATACTCAACCCTGGCCGGCAGCTATCGCACCCCGGTGACTGCAATACCGTTACACTGCGCCCATCCTGCCACTGCCGCCGAGACGCCCTTGACCATCAAGACCAATTCCGTCGTCCGACTGCATTACACCCTGAAGGATGATGCGGGTGCCGTGATTGATCGCTCTGCCGAACAGCCGCTCACCTATATGCACGGACATGGCAATCTGGTTCCTGGCCTGGAGCGCGAGCTCGAGGGCAAGAGCGCGGGGGAGCAGTTCAGCGTCACGGTCCCGCCCGCCGAAGGTTACGGCGAGCGCAACGATGAGTTGGTGCAAAAGGTGCCGCGGCGGGCGTTGAAGGGCCTGTCCAAGATCTCGGTCGGCATGCGTCTGCAGGCCCAGACGCCCGAAGGGACGCGGGCGCTGACCGTCACGAAGGTCGCCGGCGATATGGTCACCCTGGATGGCAATCATCCGCTGGCGGGCCAGAATCTCAACTTCGACATTGTCATCGAAGAGGTGCGCGAGGCGACCGCCGAGGAGATCTCGCACGGGCACGTCCACGGGCCCGGCGGCCACCACTGAGAAGGCGCAGCGGCCGCGACTGGCGCGACGGCTGCCCGCGCTGAGACACTGCGGGCGGCAACGGGATCAGCTCAGTTGGGATGCGGATCCGCGACCCAGGTGCGCCATAGGGAGACCAGAGCCGCCATCAGGGCCGGGCCAAGAAAGATGCCGACCAGTCCGAAGGATTCGATGCCTCCCAGGATACCGAGCAGCACCCACAGGAACGGCAGCTTCGCACCCTCGCCGATGATCACCGGCCGCACGAAATGGTCGGCGATGAACAGCACGACGAAGCCGGCAATCAACACACCCACTGCCGCACCGACCGCGCCGTGACTGCCCAACTCGAGCGCGACGGCGGCAAACACAACCGGGGCGGCGAACGGAATCATCGCGAAGATGCCGGTGATGGCGCCGTAGAGCGTGGGATGGGGCGCACCGGCCACGGCATACACACCCGCCATGATCGCGCCCTCCGCCACCGCGACCAGCACGATCCCATCCACCGTGGCACGGATTGCGGCCACGGCACGTGTCAGCAGCGCCTCGACCGTGGGACCAAACAGCCGCCGGCTGACCAGCGGCACATCGTGGCTGAGCGAATCGCGATTGAGATACACGAAATACAGTGTCAGCAGCGTGAAGATCAGCGTGGTCAGCCGGTGCAGCAGCCCCAGGCCGACGACGCGCGTCCATTCATACACAGCCGGCTTGCTGTGCACGACCACGGCGGGCATGCCGCTGGGCTGCGCGCCAACATTGCTGAACAGATTCAGCCACGCCGCATGCAACCAGTCGCCCACGAGCGGCAGCTGCTGCAGCCACGGCGGTAGCTCGGGCGGTCCGTTGCGCGATTCGAGATACGCGCGCGCAAGCGAGATGCCCTCGCGCACGGCCATGATGCCGCCATACACCAGGGGGCCGATCAGCACGACCCCGATCAGCAAAGTGAACGTGAGCGCTGCCCAGATGTGCCGATGTCTACCACGGAAATGCGCAAACCAGCGATCGTAGAGACGCGAGGTGGCGATCGCGAGCACCACGGCCCAACACAGGGCCGGCAGAAAATGCTGCAGCATCCAGCCGCCCAGCAGCAGCAGCGCGCCGATAAGTGAATATCGCGCGACTTTCTGGGCAACAACGACGTCGGTGGTAGGCACTCTGACTCTTTTTTTGAGGTACAGCCGAGTATACAGGCGTTCTATACTGCTGCAGATGGTCGACAACAACGGCTTGACACAGGTTGATGAGCGCCGCAGGCCATCCACGACCGAAGTCATCGCCTGCCCGGATTGCGGGCTCGAGCAGAGCCTGCCGGTGTTCACTCACGCTCAGGTCGCCGTATGTGCGCGTTGTGAGCGCATGCTGGCTGGTCCCGCCACCGGCCGTATCGGTCCGCCGCTGGCGTTGGCGCTCGCTGCCACGACGTTGCTGTTAGCTGCCACGGTGGCTCCCCTGTTCCGGGTTTCGGACTACGGAGCACACCGTGAAGGCTTGCTGGTCAGCAGCGCCGCCGCGCTGTGGCGCGATGGTTTTCCTTCACTCGGAACCCTGGTGGCGCTATTTGCTGTGGTGGTGCCCTTCGTGTACCTGGGGCTGCTCATCTTGGTGTTGGGGAGGCTGCTGGCCGATCGTCGGGAGGGTGTGGGCCAGCTGTTCCGCTGGGTACAGCACCTGCGTCCGTGGGTCATGATCGAGGTGTACCTGGTAGGTGGCTTCGTCGCCTATAACCGCATCAAAGTCGTGGCGAACGTTGAAGTGGACGTGGGCGGTTGGTGTCTGCTGGGCGCCGCACTGAGTCTGCTCGTGGCGCTCACGCAGCTCGACGAGCGTACCGTATGGCAGAGGCTGCAACCGCAGCAGCCTACCGCGAGCGGTGTCGCGACGCTCGCCTGCACACTCTGCGACCTGATCGTCCATGCCACGGCTGAAGGCCGCCATTGCCCGCGCTGCGCTGCGATCCTGCATCCGCGTAAGCCCTATGCGCGTGAGCGTACGCTCGCGCTTGTGATTGCAGGCTTCCTGCTCTACATCCCGGCCAACACTCTGCCGGTGCTGACCACCGTACGCTTTGGCTACGAAGAAGATAACACCATATTGAGCGGCGTCCGCGAGTTGATCGAAAATGACTTGTGGCCGCTGGCGTTGATCGTGTTCGTGGCGAGCATCGTGCTGCCGCTGGTGAAGCTCTGCGGCCTGAGCTGGATGCTGTGGGCCACGCGCAGGCATTCGGCGCGGCTGCTGGTGGCGCGCACGCGTCTATACCGAATTCTCGACACGGTGGGGCGCTGGTCCAACATCGACATCTTCTCCGTCGCGGTGCTCGTCACGGTGCTGCAGTTCGGCTCGCTTACGGCGGTGCATGCCGGCGCCGGGCTGGTCGCCTTCGCCGCCGTCGTGATCATCACGATGCTGGCCACCTCGATGTTCGATCCGAGGCTCATGTGGGATGCACGGAGGACGGATGGCTGAAACACAGGCGCGCCTGCGCTCACGCTGGTGGTACGGCTGGGTATGGCTCGTGCCACTCGGTGCGGTGGCGATCGTGTTGTGGTTGGGTGGGCGCTGGCTCGCCGACCGCGGGCCGGACATTACCATCTCGTTCCGCAATGTCGAGGGACTGCTGCCGGGGCAAACCAAGCTCCAGCACCGCAATGTGGACCTGGGCACGGTCGAGTCCCTGCAACTGAGTCCGGACATGTCACGGGTCATCGTGCACGCGCGCATGAAGCGCGCCGCCGCGGCGCATCTGACCGAAAACACGCGCTTTGCGATCATCGCGCCACGGGTTGGTTTCGGCGGTATCTCCGGGCTGTCCACCATCGTCTCCGGCTCCTATATCGAGATGTATCCCGGCACGCCCGGGGCACCGAAGACCAATTTCGTCGGGCTCGACGAGCCGCCGGTGCTGACGCCGGATGCGCGTGGCCGCACCTACATTCTGAGCGCGCCGGAGCTCGGGTCCCTGACACGGGGCTCGGCCATTTCCTACCGCGGAGTCGCCATCGGGGAAGTCGAGGATTACGTGCTGCTGCCTGGCGGCAAGGGCGTGAGGATCAGTGCGTTCGTCCGCTCACCGCACGAAGACCTGGTGCATCCCGAGACGCGCTTCTGGAATGCCGGTGGGGTTGATCTCACCGTTGGCGCCCAGGGGGTGCGCATCCGCGCGACCTCCTGGCAGCAGCTGCTCTCGGGCGGTATCGCCTTCGATACCCCGCTACAGGCGCTGAGCGGTGCACCGAGCCCCGAGAACGCCGAGTTCCGCCTCTATGATGACCGGCGCGCGGCGCAGCGCGCGCCGCTGGATGCGCCGCTCGAGTATGTTGCCGATTTCGCCGGCAGCCAGCGCGGGCTCGATCCCGGCACGGCCGTAGAGCTGCAGGGCGAGGATGTCGGCGAGGTGACCGAGTCGCACCTGACCTATGACACCGAGAAGCACACTCTGCTGACGCGCGCCGCCTTCTACATCGATCCGGAGCGGGTCGCGATCCAGAATCTCGCCCGGTCCCCCGGCACCGATCAGAAGGAAACGGTGCGGCGCTGGATCGAGAAGCTGGTCGGCGACGGCCTGCGCGCCCAAGTCAGCTCGTACAGTCTTCTGACCGGCACGAAGATCGTGAGCCTCGAGATGGTCGAGAATGCCCCGCGCGCGCGCATCGAGCGTCAGGGCGAGCTCAGTCGAGTGCCGAGCAGCGCGGCTGCCGATTTCAGCGTCGTGTTACAGAATCTGCAGGGAGTTCTCAAGAATCTCGATCGCGCGACTGCCGGCCCGCAGCTCGGTCACGCGCTGCAGTCACTCGATGACACGCTGACTCGGCTTGATCAGATCACGCGGGACGTGCAACCGGACATCAAGATGCTGATTGGTAGCCTGCGCGATACCGCGGATGCCGCACAGAACACGCTCAACACGGTGCAGGGCGTGATGGGCAACTCGGCAGCCAATGGCTCTGACCTGCCGCGGCTGCTGCGCGAGCTCACCGAGGCCGCCCGTTCCGTGCGCGGCCTCGCTGACTATCTGGACAGACATCCGGAGGCGCTGTTGCGTGGCCGGAAGGGAGAGGATCAGTGATGCGGCTTGTCACAGGCGCGCTGCTGTTGCTGTCGTGGCTCGCCGGCTGCGCCAGTGCGCCGGTGCATTACTACACGCTGAGCTCCGTGCCACGGACTGTCACTGCGCCGCCACCGCAGCCGACGGCCCCGTTGCGTCTCGAGCGTCTGACCATTCCCACGGAGTTGGATCGCACGCAGCTGGTACGCCGGCTGGATACTACCCGCCTGCAGATTCTAGATGACCATCGCTGGGCAGCGCCGCTGGATGACATGATGCGACGAGTGCTGAGCGAAGATCTGGCGCTGCGTCTGGGCAGCGGTGCCATCGCCGAGCCTAATGAGCCCGCGAGCGGCGAACGCCGTGCATCCCTCGCGGTGGACATCCGCGAGCTGTATGGAGATGTGGACTGCGCCGTGACATTGCATGCCGCCTGGAGCGTGAAGCTGACCCCTGCCGCCAGGATCCGTACCCCGCCAGCGGTCGCCGGCGGCGATGAGGAGATTCACCTTGCTCCGGCCTCCTGCTCGGGTCCCGCCGGACTGCCGCCGCAGATCAGCCAGGCGCTGGCGCAGCTTAGTGACCGCATCGTCAGCGCACTTCCTCACTGACAGCGAGCCGCCGGAACACACTCGCCAAAGTGTTGACACGCTCCACGTAGACGCGCACCTCGTGCTCGCCACAACGCTGCCCGGCGTTCAGACGAAACTGGTGCCGGGCAAAGCTGTCCGCTGCGCCCGCGCCGCACAGGTGGATGACCGCGGCAAGCTCCTGTTGCTGTTTGGGAGTGCTCGCGGACAGGCGATGCCGTTGCAGGATGGCAGTCACTGCGCGATCCAGGTAGGCGGCGGTAAGCTCGATGGCATGACTGGGAATGACGCGTGCATAGAGAGAGTTGAACCAGCAGGAATGCCAGTCATCCCAGGCGCCTGCGGCAATCACCTGGTGGTCGCGGATGCACCAGTGGCGGGCTGCGGCAAAGGTACCATCGGTAAGCTGGTACATACCCACGGCGCTCGAGGCAGGACGATAAAGTGAGAAGGGATGCGGGGTGTAGGACCAGCGCCAGTAGGTGCGCGCGATCGGATTGCCCGAGCCTTCCACCTGGGCCAGGGCTGCGAGCAACTCGGGGCTGATTACACTCGTTGAGAAGCGCTCGAAAGCCGGTCCATACGCGCGCCAGGTTTCCAGCGGAGTCTTGTTGAGCGTGCCGGCGACTGGAAAGAACAACTCCGAGGGCTTGCGTGCCACCTGGTAGAGCCAGTTCACGGTAAGCAACAGCGCCGCGATCAGCAGCACGACCGCGACTACCCAGGCTGTGGGAGAGGCGCGTTGCAGAAATTGGCGGGCACGCCTTACTCCAAGCCGCCGCTGCAAACGCCGGCCACTGCGGCGCACCGCGCGCCAACGCGCTGCCGAGCGATGCGAGCCAGCGGCAGGTCGGCGTGGCAATTTCCCAAATCCTCAACAGGACCGGCCACGTGCGGCCGTCGCCTGTTTAATCTAGCATGGCCGCCTCCTCCGGGTGCGTCACCGACAATCGCTCATGCAAAAGATCGCCGCCATCGTTCTTGGCATCCTGCTGTGCGCCATCGGCTACGGCTGGTGGCGCACCAACCCGCCGCCCGATGTTCTGCGGCGTCCCGGCAGTGCGCAGCAGCACCCTGATGCCACGGCGGCTATCGACCAGAGCACCTTTGCCTTGAGCCAGCGGCTCGCCGGCATGGCCGAGGGCAGCGCTGAGCAGAATCTTGCCGAGACTGCGCAACGACTGGCCGACCATGAGCTCGATGCCGCCTTCGCTGCGGCCCTGCGCCAGATCGAGGCGCGCCCACCGGTGCTGAGTGCCGCAGCCCAGGCCATCCAGCATCGCCTTGAACAGGCCGAGAAGCAGCTCGATGCGGAGGAGGCCCGCGTCAATCAGTTGATCGCGGCGGTCGGTGCGGCCAACGACACGCAGCGCGATGCCCTGCAGAACCAACTCGATCTGTCGGCTACGCAGTTGGAGCTCGACAAGGACGAAGTTGAGGAAGCGAACCAGGATCTGCTCGCAGCTGGAGGCAATCAGCACCAGCGCTTGCAGACGCTGCTGCAGAAGCACTCTGCCGAAGCGCGAGTGCACCCGGGGTCGGCGGTGCCGGTGCCGGCACCGAATGGGCCGAAGGGGATGGTGCGTGACCTGCAACATTGGCGCCAGTTACGCCTCAAGCTTGCATGGCTCGCCTATGCGCGCCGCGAGGCGGAAGCCGCCAGTCAGCGCCTCGCCACAGAGCGCGAGCAACTGTCACAGCGGCTGGAATCAAGCAAAGCCAGCATCCCCGCGCTGGCGCACCACACCCGCAGCGCGCGTGCGCAAGATGCTCCCTCCCCGCCTGCAGCGCCCGCTGGGTCGAACGAAACATCCGCCAAGGCGGCGGCTTCCAAGACTGCCGCAAACACGGCAGCGCCTGACGGCGCAGCCGAAAGCGCCGCGGCTGGCGATCTTCTGGCCACCACGCGACTGATCAGTGCCGATCAGAAACTGTTGACCTTTACCGATCAACGCCGCAGCGATCTGCGCGAGCTCGCAGGTCTGTATGCCCAGTGGAGCGTGCTCACGGACGCACAGGCGACGGTCATCCTGCACCAGATCCTGGAAAGCCTGGCGATCGTCGTGCTGATCATCATGCTGCTGCTGTTCATCGACCGCTGGCTGGAGCGACTGCTCGGACGCACGCGGCTCGATCGGCGGCAGATCGAAACCTTGCGCAGCATCACGCGCGTCGCGCTGCAGATCATCGGCCTGCTCATCATCGTGCTGATCGTCATCGGTGTACCAGGTCAGCTGGGCACGATGATCGGGCTTGCAGGTGCCGGGCTCACCGTTGCGCTGAAGGATTTCATCGTGGCCTTCATCGGCTGGCTGGTGCTGATGGGACGCAACGGTGTGCGCCTGGGCGACTGGGTGGAGATCAATGGCGTGACGGGTGAGGTCGTGGAGCTCGGGATGTTCCATACCGTACTGCTCGAGACCGGCAACTGGACGGACGCCGGCCAGCCCACCGGCCGCCGCGTCACCTTCACCAACAGTTTCGCGATCGAAAAGCACTATTTCAACTTCTCGACCGCCGGGCAGTGGCTATGGGATGAGCTCGTCATCCTCGTGCCTTTCGACCGGGATCCCAACGCCGTTGCAGACGCCATCACCCAGGAAGTCGCGGCGGTCACTGCGGCGAGCGCGAGTCAGGCGGAGCAGGAATGGCGGCGCGCGGCGCGCTCGCGGCGGGACAGCACGTTCTCGGCCGCGCCAGGCGTCAGTGTCCGGCCTGCGGTAGGCGGCATCGAAGTGTCGGTGCGCTACATCACCCGCGCAAGTGAGCGCTTTCAGCTGCGCTCCAGGCTGTATCAGTCCGCGGTGCGCTTGCTGAGCCAGGAGAATCCCAGCCAGAGCAGACCGAACCAGAAAGGCGCGACATAGAGCGCTACGCGCGTATTCGGGTCCAGCCACAGCAGCGCCGCGACGGCGAGCAGGAATGCGACCACGAGCCAGTTGGCCGCAGGCGCACCGGGCATGCGAAAGGCGACGGGCTGCACGCGCCCCGCAGCCACCGCACGCCGATAACCCGCATGCGCCACCATGATGATGATCCAGGTCCACAACGTGCCGATGAGCGCGATGCTCGTCACCCAGGTGAATACTTCCCCGGGCACGAGATAATTGAGCGCGACACCGACGAGCATGGCCGCCACGGAGACGTTGATGCCGGCAACGGGTACGTCGCGCAGGCTCAGCCGGCTGAAAGTCAGCGGCGCCTGACCGCGCTGCGCGAGCGAATACAACATCCGTCCGGTGCTGAAGATCCCGCCGTTGCACGATGAGGCAGCCGCCGTGATCACCACGACGTTGATGATGGCGGCCGCCGCGGGAATTCCCATCTTCTCGAACATCATCACGAAGGGACTGGCATCCGGGCTCAGCTCATCCCACGGCACGAGAGACATGATGATGAGCAGCGCGCCGATGTAGAACAGCAGGATCCGCAGGATGATGTTATTGGTGGCGCGCGGCAGCACCACGCCTGGATTGGCAGCCTCGCCAGCCGTCACGCCGATCAGCTCGACGCCGGAGTATGCAAACATGACGATCTGCAGCGTCAGCAGCACCCCCGGCAGGCCGAACGGCAGAAAACCCCCGTGCGCCGTCAGATTGCCGAAGCTCGCAGTGGCTCCGAGGACACCGACCTTGAAGACGATGACGATGAGTCCCGAGACGATCAGCAGCACGATGGTCAGCACCTTCAGCAGCGCGAACCAGAATTCCAGCTCGCCATAGACGCGCACCGCCAGCGTGTTGGTGCCGTAGAGGATGAGCAGCGCACACAGGCCGGGCAGCCACTGCGGCACCTGTGGCAGCCAGAATTGCACGTATTTGCCGATGGCCGTCAGTTCTGCCATGGCAGTGACCACCCACATGAACCAGTACGACCAGCCCGTGACGAAGCCTGCGAACGGCCCGACGAACTCCTCCGCGTAGCTGGCGAAGGAGCCTGCAACCGGTCGATACGCCAGCAATTCGCCCAAGGCCCGCATGATGAAGAAGATGGCGAGACCGCCGACCGCATAGCTCAGCAACAAGCCGGGGCCCGCCTTGTGGATGGCTCCGGCCGAACCCAGGAACAATCCGACGCCGATGGTCCCGCCGAGGGCGATCAGCTGGATGTGACGGCTCTGCAGGCTGCGCACCAGATGGTCGTGTGCGGCGACGGCCTGAGGGCTGGAGTGGGCGGGTGTTGGCATGGCGCTTCCAATCGGTGGGCGGATTATTCCAGATCCGGATACGGCCCGCGGCCGCCTGCGGCGATGAAGCGCTCCACGCGGGCCTGCAGCGCCGGCAGTGGCACCGACCCGAGTTGCAGCACCGTGTCATGGAAGGCGCGGATGTTGAACCGCGCGCCGAGCGCGTGCTCCGCGCGGGCACGTGCCGCAAGCAAAGTCTGCTCACCGAGATAATAGGACAGCGCCTGGCCGGGCCAGCCGATGTAGCGGTCCACCTCGGTCTCGATCTCGTGATCGGGCAAGGCGGTGTAGTCGCGCAGATACTGCAGCGCCTGCTCGCGCGACCAACCCTGCGCGTGCAGTCCGGTATCCACCACCAGCCGCGCCGCGCGCCAGATCTGGTAACCCAGCATGCCAAAACGGTCGTATGGCGTTTCGTACAGACCCATCTCCACTCCGAGCAGCTCGCAGTACAACGCCCAACCCTCCCCGTAGGCGGAGATATAACCCAGCCGGCGGAATTCCGGTTGAGTTTTCTGCTCCGCTGCGATGGGAATCTGGAACGCGTGACCCGGCGCAGACTCGTGTAATGTCAGTGCGATGAGGTTGTAGAGCGGCCGCGTCGGCAGGTTGTAGGTGTTCAATAGGTACTGCCCGGGGCCGCCGCGGCCCGCGGTATAGAACGGCGCAATGTCCGCCGGCACCGGCACGATGGTGAAACGCGCGCGCGGCAGGTAGCCGAAGAACTGTGCGGCTTTGCCGTCGAAGCGCTTGGCGATCCACGCGGCGCGCCTCAGCAACTCCGCGGGAGTCTGCACATAGAACTGCGGATCGCTGCGCAGAAAGCGCAGGAACGCCGGGAAGTCACCGTCGAAATGCGTTTCCTGCATCACCGCGAGCATCTGGCCATGCAGCCGCGCCACCTCCGCCTCGCCCACCGAGTGGATCTGTGCGGCGGTCAGCTCGAGGGTCGTGAACTCGCGGATCTTGGCCTGGTAGTAGGCCATGCCGTCCGGCAGATCCCGCGCGGCGAGCGTCTTGCGACAGTGAGGTACGTACTCCTCGCGCATGAATTGCAGTAGCTCGGCGTACGCGGGCTGCACGACCTTGCGGATCACGCTCACCGCCTGCGCACGCAGCTGGGCCTGATCAGTCGCGGCAATTCCGGGCATCTCCTGGAATGGCGTGTACAGCGGATTCTGTTCCGGCGCCGCGTCGATGACCGCGCTGATGGCGCCATCCCGGCCGCGCATCGTCACCTGCGGCGGGGTGAAGCCGCGCTTCAATCCAGCGCGCATCTCCTCGATCTGCTCATGGAAGTAACGCGGCACCTCCCGCAGCTGCGCGAGCCAGTTGCGATAGTCCTGCAGGGTGCGGAATGGCCGGCGTGCCGTGGCGCCCAGGTTGGTCCAGAAGGCGGTATCGGAGTTGGCCGGCATCTCGTAGTCGCGGAACTTCTGATTGGCAATGAGCGCCTGCAGCTGGGGACGGTAAACGTCGTAGTTGACCTGCTCTTCGGGGGACAGTTGCGCCCGCGGGATGGCTTCCACCCGCTGCAGTACCTGCTCCCAGTAATGCAGCCGCTCCAGCTGGCTGGCGGGATCGACCCGCGGCAGGTGCTCCATGATGGGTTTCTGGTCGTCCTCCTCTGCCGCGGCCTGCTGCAGGCGCCATTGCCACTCCGTGCGATAGATCTGTCGCAGCCGCTCATCGGCGCTCGGCGTGCCATGGCCACACCCCTGCAGGCACAGGAGCGCGCCGACACTGGCGGTGAGGCCACGCAGCATCATGAGTCGTGTCATCACCCTCGGCTCTCACGCGCGGCGCGCTGTTGGCTCAAGGCGACGCCGCAAAGGATCAATGCGCCGGCAAGCGCCATGCTGACAGTCAGTGGCTCATCGAGAATCAGCCAGGCCCACAGCACGCCGAAGAGAGGTATGAGGTAAGTCACGGTGGCCGCCCCTGGGGCGCCGATGCGGCGGATAAGGCGGTAGTAGATGACAAATGCTGCCCCCGTGCAGAACACACCCAACATCACCGCGCACAGCCATGAGACGGCGGGAATCGGCGTGGTGGGCCAGCTCAACAGCGCCGCTGGCAAAACCAGGATCGCAGCACACAGCAGTGTGGTTGCCGCGACCGCGCCGGCCGGCACGCCCACCAGCTGGCGGCGGATGAGATTGGCACCAAAACCATACGAGATGGCCGCGGCTGTCCCCGCGAGCGCTGCCGGCCAGACACTGACCCCGCCGACCTTGCCGGTGGCGAGCACGATCACACCACCAAATCCCAGTACCAGACCTGCCGCGCGCCGCGGACCGATGGGCTCGCCATAGAAAATCAGCGCTACCAGCGCCGTGAACATCACCACCGTCGCATTGGCGATGGCGCCGATACCAGCCGAGGCACGCTCGGCGGCCCAGGCAAACAGCAGGAAAGGCAGTGCGGAGTTGATCGCCCCGATACCCGCAAGCTTCAACACCAGGCGCGAGGAGAACTGCGAGCGGGCACGCCACAGGAAGGGCACCAGGATGGCAGCGCCGAGCAGCAAGCGCACCTCGACCATCGGTGCAGGTCCGAAATCATGCGCCGCGACGCGCATGAAGAGAAAAGAAGCGCCCCAGATGGCCCCGAGAATCGTCAGCTCACTGAGGGTCAACAATGCGGTGCCTGTAGGAGTGCGCGCCACAGCAGACGCCTGGGCGCTCACCACGCCAGGCTCATGGGCCGCGGAGGACTTCGCCGGGGAGCCGCTCACTCGCTCAGGATGCGATGAATGAGTTGCACGCACACCGAGCCTTCGCCTACCGCCGCAGCCACCCGTTTGGCACTGCCACTGCGCACGTCGCCCACCGCAAACACGCCGGGAACCGAGCTCTCGAGGTGCAGCGGCGGCCGGGACAGCGGCCAGCGCCGCTGCAGGCTCTCCGCTGCGCCCGTGCCGTTTCCCGGCTCGGCAATGTGCAGATCAGGACCGGTCAGTACGAAGCCCTTGTCATCCAGGGCGACACAATTCTGCAGCCAGCCGGTGTTGGGTGTGGCGCCCGTCATGAGGAAAACGTGACGGATGGATTGTTTCTGCGGTACGCCCTGGGCACCGGTGCGCCAGGTGATGCACTCGAGCTGACCGTGACCTTCCAGGGCCACGATCTCGGTGTTGGTGTGCAGGGTGATATCCGGATTGTCCTCGATCCGGCGGATCAGATAGCGCGACATCGAATCCGCCAGTTCTCTGCCACGCACCAGCAGATGCACGTGGCGTCCCTCGCGCGCCAGAAAGATGGCGGCCTGGCCCGCGGAGTTGCCGCCGCCGACAACGATGACCGGATCGCTGCCACACAACTTCGCCTCGACGCTCGTCGCGGCCCAGTAGACCCCCTGACCCATATAATCGCCGAGATTATGGAGAGCCAGGGCGCGGTACTGGGCACCTGAAGCGATGATCACGGTGCGACCGCGTACGCTGACATCGCCACTCAGCTCGATCTCGAAAGGTCGCTTCTGACAGCGCAAGCGCAGCGCGCTGGTCGCAACGGTCACTTCAGCACCGAACTTCTGCGCCTGTACCAGCGCACGCCCGGCGAGCGCGAGCCCCGAGATGCCAGTGGGGAAGCCCAGGTAATTCTCGATTTTCGAGCTGGAGCCCGCCTGTCCGCCCGGCGCGACCGTCTCGATGACGAGCACTTCCAGGCCCTCGGAGGCCGCATAGACCGCGGCGGCGAGTCCCGCCGGGCCGGCGCCGACCACGATCACATCGCGCACACGTTGCGCATCGAGCTGCGGGTTCATCCCCAGGCAGGCGGCAAGCTCAGCGTTGCTCGGGTTCTTGAGAATCAGCTCGCCGCGGCAGAGCACCACCGGCAGATCCGCGGCATCCACATGGAAGCGCTCCCGCAGCAGGGCGCTGTCGGGATCCTCCTCGACATCCTTCAGAACGAACGGGCTCCCATTGCGCGTCAGAAACTGCTGCAGGCGCAGGGTGCCTGAGGAATGTCGCGAACCGATGATGACGACGTCACCCTGGCCGGACTGTATAAGGCCCATGCGCCGCAGAATGAAGGCACGCATGAACAACTCCATCAGCTCCGAGTCGGTCTGCACGATCGTGCGCAGACCCGCATCGCTGATGGCCAGGATCTCTCCGGCGCGATGCACGCGTACCCGCACGAAGCTCGCCACGCCGCGCAACGTACTCATCTCGCCGGAGAACTCGCCGGCCCCCTGCACGACGATCACACTCTCGCCATCCAGTCCCGGTCGCGTGATCTCCAGCTCGCCGGCAAGGATCACGATGAAATCGCGGTGCATGGCACCGACCTGGGAGAGGATCTGGCCCTCGGTGGTGTGCACGCGCCGGCCGTAACGCTCGAGGCGCGCGATCTGTGCCGGTGTCAGCTTCGGGAACATCTGCTCCCGGCGGCTCTCTAACAGTGTCGCCATGCGCTAACGATGCTGTTGCAGGCTCGCTTCCACCGCATCGAACAGGCCGCGCAGTCCGAAGGAGACGTCCTGGATGCGGCCATTGACGAAGAAGCCCGGTGTGCTGCGCACGCCGCTGCGTACCGCACCCTCCATGTGCTCACGGATGCGCTGCCGGTAGATCTCATCGTCGAGCTCCGCAGCAAAACGCGCGCCATCGAGCTGCAGCCGTGCGGCATAGCCTTCGAGATCGCGCCGTCGCAGATGATCCTGGTGCTCGAACAACAGATCATGCATTTCCCAGAAACGTCCCTGGGCACCGGCGCTCTCCGCCGCTTCGGCGGCCGCCAAGGCGTGGGGGTGCGCCGCTTCCAGCGGAAAGTGACGGAACACCACGCGCACCTGCCCGGTATACTTCGCGAGCAGCATGCTGACGGCCGGCGCCGCCTGTTTGCAGTTGGGACATTCGAAATCCGCATACTCCACCACCGTGACCGGGGCGTGCGCCGCGCCCCGCACATGGTCGGACGACATTACCGGTGCGCGCAGATCAGACATAGTCCGGCGCCTCACGCGGTCCACTCACTGGCAACGGAATGAACTCCTGATCGTCATGCAGGGGCAGACGCAGCAGGCCCGCGCGCCAATCCGCCTTGGCCTGTTCGAGCCGCGCGCGCGAAGAGGAAACGAAATTCCATTCGATGAAGCGCTCCCCGATGGGCTCACCACCCAGGATCATCACGGTGGCAGACTCCTCTGCAGTGAGCTCAGCCGCGGCGCCCGCGGTGAATACCAACAGCTGTCCGCTGCCGAACCGGCGCCCGCTTACCGTGACGGCGCCTCGGGCGAGGTATGCCGCCCGTTCCGGGCACCCCTGCGGCAGGGGCAGGGGCGTGCCGGGCTGCAGCTCGCAGTGCGCATAAAACATCGGCGAGCGTGTCGGCACGGGCGAGCTCACGCCGAATGCGCTGCCGGCGATGAGTCGCGCCCACAGTCCCCCCTCGTCGATCACTGGCAGCGAGGCCGAAGGATGATGCGCAAAGCCGGGCTCGCACTCCTCGTCCTGCTCGGGCAGGGCGACCCAGGACTGGATGCCATGCAGCAGGCCGCCCGCGGCGCGCATCGTCTCGAAGCGCTCCGAATGCGTAATGCCCCGCCCGGCAGTCATCCAGTTGACCGCGCCGGGCTGGATGGTCTGCTCGGAGCCCACACTGTCGCGATGCAGGATCTCGCCCGCGAACAGGTAGGTGACGGTGGCAAGCCCGATATGCGGATGTGGCCGCACGTCCGCAGTGCGCGGGATATTGGGCGCAAACTGCGCCGGGCCCATGTGATCGAAGAAGATGAAGGGCCCGATCATCTTGCGCGCGGCAGCAGGCAGGATACGACCCACCTCGAAGCCACCCAGGTCCCGGCGTCGCTGGTCGATAACGAAGTCGAGCATGGGACGCATCATGCGCCCCGTCGGCCGTTCAGCGCCACAGCCCCGGCCACAGCCGCACGGTGAGGGTCGCAAAGTCCTGGCCGTGATTGGGAAGCTTGAGCCCGCCGTTTGACCAGTGACGCATGCTGATCTCGACGGCCCAGGCGCGCGCCGGCGTCAGTCGCAAGCTCAGTTGCTCATCGAAATTCCATCGCGACGACGACAGCCGGTCCTGTTCAGTCTTGTAGGAGCCTCCAAGGCCGAGCAGCAGCCGCCAGTGCGGGCGTCGCCACAGCGAGAAGCGGCGCGCGGCAGAAAGGGCCCAGTACGGATCGGCATTGTGCTCGACACCGCGGAAATGGTCGCTGAAATAACTTTGCGCGTTGACGAAGCGGAACGCGGCGAGCTCGTACCGGTCGTCAACGAAATTGAAAGTCACCGGCACCACGATGCCGTGCGTGGTATTCCAGTAATGGTAGGTGCCTCCGATCCCGAGTTGCAGCTCGCAGCGGCTGCAGAATGGCTCGGCGCAGCTCACTCCCGGCAACAGTACGCCGAGAGCGAAGCCGGCCGCGGCGCGCAGGTAGATGCGGTGACAGCTGCGCAGCCACCACGCAGCGGAGAGCCTCACTGACAAACTTACAGTCCGAGTGCGCTGAGCCCGGCGTGATTCTGCGGCCGGGGACCGAGCGGCCAATGATATTGGCGCGCTGCCGGGTTGATCGGCAGGTCATTGATGCTGGCAATGCGGACCTGCATCAGACCGGCCGCATCGAACTCCCAGTTCTCATTGCCGTAGGAGCGGAAATGCTGGCCGCTGTCATCGTGCCACTCGTACGCGAAGCGCACTGCGATGCGGTTTTCGCGGAAGGCCCATACCTCCTTGATGAGTCGATAGTCGAGCTCATGGGCCCACTTGCGCTGTAGGAAAGCCACGATCTGCGCGCGGCCGTGAATGAACTCCGCCCGATTGCGCCAACGGCTGTCCTCGGTGTAGGCAAGCGCGACAGCCTGCGGATCGCGCGAGTTCCACGCATCCTCGGCCTTGCGCACCTTCACAGCGGCACTCTCGGCGTCAAAGGGGGGCAGCGGGGGACGTTGCATGAGCGCGGCTCCAAGCTGCAGGCAGCTGCGCTGCCCTGGCTCTGCTGGTGGATAGTGAGTGCTGGGGGGCGTAGAGGGTAGCTGGCTCATCGGCCGTGAGCTACCTTGCTGCGGGGGGTACACAGCGTCGCCTCGCCAGGCTTGCGGGGAACGCCGCGCCGCCGCCGGTGTCATCCCTGCATCAGGGTGCCGGTACGAGGATGAAGCGGCCGTCCGGCCGGCGGCCACGAGGGCCATGCGACTGCAACTGTTATGCAATTTCGAGCGTCGATCTGCATCTGCCGCTCCTGCGCGGAACGCTCTAGAGTGCACATCCATGAAGATAGCCAAACCTCTGCTGCTGGTGAGCACACCGCTCGGCATGGTCACGGGCCTCATCGAGGCGTACCGCATGGTCGGCGGGCTCGCACTGCTGATGTTTGCGATGATGGGTCTGATGACCGTAGCCATGGCCGGTGTGATGCTCACCATCCGCCGCGAGCGGGAGAAGCCGTGGACGCAATCAAGATCCTGATCGTCGTGACGCTCGGCGCCATCGTCGTGAGCCTGGGCAAGGCGCTGTACCACATGTCCGGTGGCGATGCGCATCATTCAGGGCAGATGGCCCGGGCGCTCACCGTGCGCATCAGCTTATCGGTCGCGCTGTTCGTACTGTTGATGCTGGCATGGCGGTTTGGCGGACTCACGCCCCACGGCGTAGGCTGATCTTCGCGCGCGGTATGATGCGGCGGCAGGTTCGTCCGGCCGCCCATGAAGCTCTACCAGCAACTCGCTGACCACTTTTCTAGTCTGATCCGGGCCGGCACGCTCAAGCCCGGCGAGCGTATGCCCTCGGTGCGCGCCACCGCCCGCGAGCGCGGCATCAGTCCCGCTACCGTCATCCATGCCTATGAGCTGCTGGAAGGGGGTGGCTTCGTCGAGACCCGGCCCCGCTCAGGGTTCTACGTAGGCACCGCGCAGGCGGCCGCGCCTGCCCCACCGCGCTCCTCGCGGCCGCCGACGCGCTCCACCCGCCTCGATGTCAGCGAGCTGGTGTTCGAAGTGTTGGAATCGCTCGCCGATCGCAACGTCGTGCCCTTCGGCTCGGCCTTTCCCGAGCCCACACTGTTTCCGCTGGCGCGCTTGGGCGCCCTCACCGGCACTGCGGCGCGAGGCATGGACCCATGGAGCACGGTGCAGGACCTGCCCGCAGGCAGCGCCGAGTTACGCCGCCAGATCGCCCGCCGTTATCAGCGCTCGGGCGCCATTGTTTCCCCGGATGAGATCATTATCACCTCGGGTGCGCTCGAGGCGCTGAACCTGAGCCTGCAGGCGCTGACGCGTCCGGGCGATGTGGTGGCTATCGAATCGCCGGCATTCTATGGCTGCCTGCAGGCCGTCGAAGCCCTGGGTCTGAAGGCAGTGGAAGTGCCCACGCATCCGGTTCACGGCGTTGAGCTCGCAGAGCTGGCACGCGTGCTGGACCAACACCCGGTCCGGGTCTGCTGGTTCATGACCAACTTCCAGAATCCGCTCGGCGCGCTCATGCCCGATGACTCGCGCCGCGAGCTGGTTGCGTTGCTGCGGACGCGCAACATTCCGTTGATCGAGGATGATGTCTACGCCGAGCTGTATTTCGGTGAGCGACGACCGCGCGCCACCAAGGCCTTCGATACTGCGGGCCTGGTACTGAGCTGCGGATCCTTTTCGAAGAGTCTGGCTCCGGGTTACCGCATCGGCTGGGTGGCCGCGGGACAGTTCGTTCGCGCGCTCGGGCGCCGCAAGCTGATGAGCTCACTCGGCAGCTGCATCCCTGCGCAAAATGCGCTGGCGCTGTTTCTGCGCGGCGGCGGCTATGATCGCTATCTGGGCAGGCTGCGGCGCGCGCTGCACGCCGGGCAGCAACAGCTGGTGCGCGCCCTGCAGCTGCACCTGTCGCCTGGATTTCGCATCACACAGCCTGCCGGCGGCTATTTCCTGTGGCTGGAGTTTTCCCGGGAGGTCAGCGCCATTGACCTGCACCGGCGCGCGCTCGAGCACGGCTTCAGCATTGCGCCCGGCCCCATCTTCTCCGCGCGCCGCCGTTTTGGCAGCTGCCTGCGACTGAACTACGGGCATACCTGGAACGCACGGTCCGAGAGAGCCATCCGCGCTTTGGGGTTGCTGAGCAGGCGTCGCTCGACATGAGGTCATTCGGCTTGGCGCAGCCGCTGCGGATCGCTGCCCTGCTCGCTGTGTCGGGTGCCGTCGCCTTCGCCTGCTACGCCTGGCATGGCGAGATTGCACCAATCTCCGTGCCATTACCGGCCAGCTTTACTGAGGAGGCGATACGGCGCGGTGCGCAGCTTGCCGCCATCGGCGGCTGTCTCAGTTGTCACACGGCCCAGGGAGGCGCAGCTTATGCCGGCGGGCGTCCGATACCAACACCTTTCGGCGCTATCTATTCGACCAACATCACACCCGAGCCGCGCAGCGGCATCGGGCACTGGTCGCAGGCCGCCTTTCAGCGTGCCATGCGTAAAGGTGTCGACCGCCGCGGCCGACATCTGTATCCAGCCTTTCCCTACGACCACTACACGCTTGCCACTGACGCGGATGACGCCGCGCTGTACGCTTTCCTCATGACTCGCACACCGGTCGAGGCCTGGGCAGCCGACAATTCGCTCAGTTTTCCACTCAACCTGCGCATCACGATCGCGGGCTGGAAGCTGTTGTTCTTTCATGCCGGTCCCTACAGCAACGACTCCGCTCATGATGCGCACTGGAATCGCGGCGCCTATCTCACAGAAGGTCTGGGACACTGCGGCGCATGTCACACGCCGCGAAATGCGCTGGGTGCCGAACGGCGTCTGCGGCCATTCGCAGGCGGCGAGTCAGGCGGGTGGGATGCGTACGCACTGGACTCCGCATCACCGGCTCCCACGCCATGGAATCAGGCGGCGCTGTTCGGGTTCTTGCGCGAGGGCTGGCACACGCAGCACGGCGAGGCCCTGGGACCCATGGCCGAATACACCAATGGACTGAGGGATGTCAGCGATGCGGACCTGCAGGCGATCGCGCACTACGTGGTGTGGGCCGCGGGGCCGCAACAGAGGCGCAAGCGCGCGAGTCCCGACCGGGATGCAGGCCAGGGAGGCGGTGCCCAGATCTACGCGGCAGCCTGCGCAAGCTGCCACGAGGGCGAGCGCACCCTCCCACTCGGCGGTATCGCATTGGCGCTGAGCAGCGCACTGACGGCGGACAGCGCCGACAATCTCATTCACGTGATACTCGAGGGTGTGCCGGCGCGCGCTGGTGAGCCTGCACCGATCATGCCCGGGTTCGCGAGCAGCATGACCGATCAGCAGCTCGAGTCGCTGCTCGCGTATCTGCGCAGTGCATGGAGCAGCCAGGCTCCCTGGAGCGGCCTGGATACGAGCGTGCGGCGCATCCGCAGCGCGCGGCATGATTGAGCTGAGCGTCAACGGCAAGGTGCACGCGTGCCGCTCGGCACCGGACACCCCCTTGTTGTATGTGTTGCGAGAGGAGTTGCAGCTGCACGGAGCCAAATTTGGCTGCGGCTTGGGTCAGTGCGGATCTTGTACCGTGTTGGTCGATGAGGTTGCCACGCTTGCCTGCGTGACGCCGATACTTTTGCTGCAAGGCCGGCGCATCACGACCGTCGAGTCGCTAGGCAGTGCCGCGCAGCCTGGACCGCTGCAGCGTGCCTTCCTCGATGAGCAGGCGGCGCAGTGCGGCTTCTGCATCGCCGGCATGATGATGCGGGCGCAGGAGCTGCTGCTGCGCAATCGTCAACCGACGGATGCGCAAATCCGCGCGCAGCTGCAACCTAACCTCTGTCGATGTGGCACGCACCTGCGGATTCTGCGCGCCGTACGGCGCGCCGCAACTTTGATGCTCGGAGCGGAGGCGAGCGCGACCGAGCAGGTGCTCTCGCACCCGCAAGACCCGCCAGGTCAAGCCAACGCAGAGCGGGGTGTGGACACGTTGCGCCAGCCTTTACTGCGTGAGCAACGCGAGCGGCCGGACCGGTGAGCGATGAGCGCCGACTGTTGATTTCGCGTCGCGCCGCGCTCCACGGCGGCGGCGCATTGATGGTGAGCTTCGCGCTGCCCGCGCTCGCTCAGAAGGCTGCAGCCGGTGGTGAGCAGGGTTTGCCCGGCAGCCTCAGGCATGCGCCGTTGCTGGATGCGTGGGTTCGAATCGACGCACACGGCGCGGTGACCGCTTTCACAGGGAAGGCCGAGCTCGGTCAAGGTATCCGCACGGCATTGCTGCAGGTCGTCGCAGAAGAGCTGGCAGTCCCTCTCGATGCAGTGAGCCTCGTGACGGCTGACACGGCGCGCACGCCCGATGAAGGGTTCACTGCCGGCAGCCACTCCATGCAGGACAGCGGCACTGCCCTGCGCAATGCCGCCGCCCAGGCCCGTGAGCTCCTGCTTGCCGAGGCTGCCCGGCGACTCAAGGTGGCAATCTCGGAGCTACGCGCTGAGGCCGGGGCGGTGCTTGGGCCACGGGGGGCGCGCGTGCCCTATGGCACGCTGATCTCAGACACCCTGCTGCACGTGCGGGCCCGGCCGGAATCCCGGTTGAAGGACTTCGCGAGCTTCAGTGTGATGGACCGGCCCGTGCCGCGCATTGACATTCCCGCGAAGCTGACCGGCGGCGAGGCGTACGTGCATGACATGCGTCTGCCTGGGATGGTGCATGCCCGAGTCGTACGGCCACCAAGCTATCTGGCCACACTCGCGGAAGTGGACACCAGCGCGGTAGAAAAAATTCCGGGAGTCCTTACCGTCATTCGTGACGGCAGCTTCCTGGCCGTTATCGCTGAAGAGGAATGGCCCTGTGTGAAGGCGCAGCGTGCACTCGCACGTGCCGCTCGTTGGCATGAAACACCGTGCCTGCCCGATGCGGGCCAGCTGCACGCTACGCTGCGCACCATGACCTCACAGGATGAGCTGATCTTCAGTCGCAACGAGCCCCAGCGCGAGTCCCCGCAGCTCCGCACCCTTGCAGCGACCTACACGCGACCCTACTTGGCCCATGGCTCGATCGGTCCCTCCTGTGCCGTCGCCACTTTCAGCGAAGGGCTGCTGACCATTTGGTCGCACACTCAGGGCGTCTACCCGGATCGCAAAGCTATCGCCGAGATGTTACATCTGCCACTTAACCGGGTGCGCTGCATCCACGTGGAGGGCTCGGGCTGTTACGGCCACAACGGCGCTGATGATGCGGCAGCGGATGCTGCACTGCTGGCCGCGCGCATGCCAGGCAGGCCCGTGCGTGTGCAATGGATGCGTGAGCAGGAGCATACCTGGGAACCTTTCGGCCCTGCGATGCTGGTGGACGTGCGTGCCAGCTTGGATTCCGGGGGCCGCATCGCCGACTGGAGCTACGAGGTGTGGAGCAATACGCACGCCATGCGCCCAGGTCCCGCCGGGGCGCTGCTCGCGGCGCGTCACATCGAGTCCACATTTCCGCCAATGCAGCCGCATCCCCTGCCGCAGCCCGAAGGCGGCGGCGACCGCAACGCGATTCCGGCCTATGAGCTGCCCAAGGCGCGTGTCATGCATCATTTCCTGCCGCAGATGCCGCTGCGCGTCTCTGCGTTGCGTTCGCTCGGCGCGCACATGAATGTGTTTGCCATCGAGAGCTTCATCGACGAGCTCGCCGCGGCCGCCGGTACGGATCCTGTGATGTTCCGCCTGCAACACCTGCAGGATGAGCGCGCCCGCGAGGTGATCAATGCAGCCGCGGAGGAGTTCCGCTGGGCCATCCGCGAGCCGCCGACACAAGGCAACGGGTATGGTTTTGGTTTTGCGCGCTACAAGAATCTTGCTGCCTATTGTGCGATCGCCATGCAGGTGCGAGTGGATCCAGACAGCGGCCAGGTTCACGTGCTGCGCGTAGCAGCTGCCGTCGATACAGGTCAGGTGGTCAATCCGGACGGTGTGCGCAATCAGATCGAGGGCGGCATCCTGCAGTCGCTGAGCTGGACGCTCTTTGAGCGGGTGACGTTCGACCGCACGCGCGTGACCTCGTGTGACTGGTCGGGCTATCCGATCCTGCGTTTCGATGCGGTGCCGGAAAGCGTCTCGATCCGGATACTCGATCGCGCCGGTATGCCGTTTCTTGGCTGCGGCGAGGCGGCGCAGGGACCCGCGGCCGCAGCTGTGGCCAACGCAGTTGCCAACGCCACCGGCATCCGCAGCCGCGATCTGCCGCTGGACCGCGCCCGCCGCCGCTAGATGAAGATCGTAGCCGGGTGCTCGAGATGTTCCTTCAGCGCCTGGATCATCGCTGCCGCGTCGTGGCCGTCAACGAAGCGATGATCGAATGAGGACGACAGATTCATCATGCGGCGCACCGCAATCGCGCCGGCATGCACCATGGGTCGTTCCACGGCGCGGTTGATCCCGAGGATACCCACTTCCGGCGAATTGATGATCGGTGTGCTGGCAATGCCACCCAGCTTGCCCAGGCTGGTAACGGTGATGGTAGAACCCGACAGCTCCTCGCGCGTTGCCTTGTTGGTGCGCGCGGCTTCGCTCACCCGCCGGATCTCGGCCGCCAGCTCCCAGAGTGACAGCGTGCCGGCGTGACGCACGACCGGCACCTTCAGGCCATCCGCTGTCTGAGTTGCAATCCCCACATGCACCGCGCTGTGTCTCACGATCACACCGCGTTCGGCATCGTACAGCGCGTTGCACTGGGGAAAATTCCCGAGCACGCGCACCAGCGCGCTGACGAGGAACGGCAGATAGGTCAGCGCCCCGGCACCCTGCGGCAACTGTCGGTTCAGATGGGCGCGTAGTGACTCGAGCTCAGTCACATCGACCTCCTCGACATAAGCGAAATGCGGAATGTTGCGTTTGCTTTCGCTCATGCGCTGCGCGATCAGGCGCCGCAGCCCGATAACCTTGATCTCCTGTATGTCATCACGGCCGGCTACGGGCTGGCCGCCGGTCGGGCGCGAACGTGACTCGCGACGCCCGGACACAAATGCCTCGAAGTCCTGCCGCAGAATGCGGCCGTTGGGCCCGGAACCCGACAGCTGCGTGAGATCGATACCCGCCTCATGGGCCCGCCGACGAATCGCTGGAGAGGTGGCGACGCGTCCACCGCGTGCGCTGCCATTGTGTCCGCGCCCGTTGCCCGGCTCGCGCGCTGGCGGCGTGGTTCTGGCCGGTGGCTTACGTTCAGGCATTACCTGGGACGGGGTCGGCTGCGATGCGGTTGGTTGGGATGTGGCAGGCCGGGGTGCGGCAGACTGCGACGCGCTCGGCTGCGATGCGACTGCCCGGGCTGGCTGGGATGCGGATGCTGCTGGCTGGGATGCGGAGTGCTGGCTGGGAAGCGGCCGGCTGGGGCGCTGCGGACGGCTCAACTGCCTCGGTCGCGGCACCTGCTGCGCCCGTTTCGATGACGATCAGCTCGGCCCCCACCGGCACGGAATCACCGGGCGAACCGGTAGTCGAGACGACGCGGCCGCTGACCGGAGCGGGGACTTCCACCGCTGCCTTCTCGGTCATGACCTCAACAATCACGTCATCCTCGGAAACCACATCGCCAGGCTTCACGTGCCACGCGACAATCTCGGCATCCACCGTGCCCTCACCCAGGTCCGGGAGCTTGAACACGTAGCGACTCACGCTGCCTCCATGACACTTTTGAGTGCCTGGGCAATGCGCACAGGCCCGGGAAAATAGTCCCATTCAAACGCGTGCGGATAGGGCGTATCCCAGCCCGTCACACGTTGGATCGGCGCCTCCAGGTTCCAGAAGCAGTGCTCTTGGACCGTGGCGACCAACTCCGCGCCGAAGCCGCCGAAGAGTGTCGCCTCGTGCACGATCACACACCGGCCTGTCTTACACACTGACTGACAGAGCGTATCGACATCAAGCGGCACGAGCGTCCTGACATCGACGATCTCTGCGGAGACCTGCGCACGACGCACGGCCGCCTCCACTACGTGCACCATGGTTCCGTAGGTGAGTACCGTGACATCGGTACCCGCCTGTACGATCTCGGCGCGACTGATCGGTACGGTGTAATAACTTTCCGGCACCTGGCCGCGCGGGTGCGAGCTCCACGGCACCGCAGGCTTATGCGGATCGCCATCGAAGGGACCGTTGTAGATCCGCTTCGGCTCGAAGAACACGACCGGATCATCGTCCTCGATGCAGCTGATCAACAATCCCTTGGCATCGTATGGATTGGAAGGCATCACCACTTTGATGCCGCTGACGTGCGTGAAGATGCCCTCCGGGCTCTGAGAATGAGTCTGGCCACCGCGTATTCCGCCGCCGCAGGGCGTGCGGATGGTGACCGGCGCGGAAAACTCGCCCGCACTACGGTAGCGCAGGCGGGCGAGCTCGCTCACGACCTGATCGAATCCGGGATAGATGTAGTCGGCAAACTGGATCTCCGCGACCGGCTTGAGCCCATTGACGCCCATGCCGATGGCAGCTCCGATGATGCCACCCTCGGCGATCGGAGTATCGAGCACGCGATGCTCGCCGTACTTGCGTTGCAGGCCGTCGGTGACACGGAATACGCCGCCGAAATACCCCACATCCTCGCCTAGGATCACAACGCGCGGGTCCCGCTGCAACATGATGTCCATGGCAGAATTCAGAGCCTGGACCATGTTCATGTTAGCCACCCTCAGCCCTCCTTCGGTACAGCACGAGCCTCCGGCTCGAGATTGCGAGCTGCCGCAGCGCGGGCGCCATCATCCGCCTCCTCGCGCGTCTGTGCCGCACGCAATGCCTTGAGCTGCTCGCGTTGGCGCGCGAGATGTGCAGGCATCTGTTTGAACACGTCCTCGAACATCGAGGCCGGATCGAGAGTTGGTCCGTCGCTGAGGGTGCCGAACGACATGGCTTCCTTCCAGCAGCTCACCACATGCGCCTCGAGCTCTTTGTGCAACGCCTGATGACGCTCTTCAGACCATTCTCCAAGCGAGATGAGATGTTGCTTCAAGCGCTCGATGGGGTCGCCAAGCGGCCAGGCCAGCCATTCGTCCTTGGGCCGATAACGCGATGGATCATCACTGGTTGAGTGCGCCGCCGCGCGATAGGTCACATGCTCTATCAATGTGGGGCCACCACTCAGTCGCGCGCGCTCAGCGGCCCACTGCGTGACGGCGTAGACGGCGAGAAAGTCATTGCCATCCACACGGATCCCGGGCATGCCATAGCCCGGACCCCGGGCTGCAAACGTACCGCGCTCACCGCCGGCAGTACCCTGAAAGGTGGAGATTGCCCACTGATTGTTGACGACATTCAGGATCACCGGTGCGCGATAGACCTCGGCGAATGTCAGCGCGTGATGGAAGTCGGCCTCGGCCGTCGAGCCTTCCCCGATCCAGCTGGCCGCGATGCGATCCTCTCCCTTGATAGCCGCTGCCATGGCCCACCCCGCCGCCTGCGGAAACTGCGTGGCCAGGTTGCCGGAGATCGAAAAGATATTGCCGCTGGCCCAGTGATACATCACGGGCATCTGGCGTCCCTTGCACATGTCGCGGGTGTTGGAAAGACACTGGCACATCAGATCGGTGAGGCTACGGCCGCGCACCACGTACAGACCCTGATTGCGATAGGAGGGAAACAACATGTCGCCCGGCAACAGTGCCATGCCCGCGGCCACCGAGACCGCCTCCTCGCCGGTGGATTTCATATAAAAAGAGATCCGGCCCTGGCGCTGCATACGCTGCATGCGATCATCGAAGATGCGCGTCAGCAGCATGTGCCGTAGACCGACCTGCAGCTCCGCTGGCTCGAGGTGCGGATTCCACGGTCCAAGCGCGGCGTGCTGCTCATCCAGCACGCGCACCAGCGCCGAGGACAACTCCTGCAGATCACCCACCGCAGCCCGCGAGTCCGGTCGGCCGACTTCACCGGCAGCGGACAGCAAAACGTAGCTGAAATCGGGTTTGTCACCGGGCCGCGCAGGAGGATGCGGCAGATGCAGGCGCGACCTCTGGGTCATCTTGATTACTCGTCTATCGCAACATCAAGGCTGCGGTGCGCGATATTACTGGCACCTGACGCAAGAGTCGTCCCAAATTGCAGCGGGAACGGCGCTGGCGTGCAACGTCTGGTGCAGGGCCGTGGTTTGCAATGGCCTTGGCCGGTAGCGCGCCGGCAATCAGCGGCGCGCACCGAGCGGATACGGCGAGCTTCAGCTACCCCAGTAACGGTCTGCCTCGGCCTGCCATCCAGGACGTGCCGAGCCGGCGTCATGCGGGTTTGGGTTCTCCCTGTCCGGCCGCTCCGTCGTTTGCGTAGGGGCGGGAACCACGGGCGCACCTCGTAACCGCATCTCATCGAGCACAAGACGATTGCCGTGAACCATGAGACGGGCCGCCTGGTAAGTCACTGCCCGGCGGCTGCCGCCGTGATCAGCGATCACGATGTACGCCGGCCGTCCATTGGGCTGACGAACCACATCCACTACCGAGCCCTCACTTTGTCCGGTCTTCGTCTGAACCGTCATGCCGGTATTGATACTGCCCGTGTTGCCGCTGGCGGCCGCGGTCCGCAGCGCATTGCGCCGGTGCTGATTGGCGGCGGCGTGTGGATCGGCAGCTTGCGCAGGCGTAGCGCCGGTTCCCGGCTCGGAAGGAGTCGGATAGGTGGCCGAGTTGGCCTGGTCCGGGCTGCCCGCCGGCGGCGGGGCTGCGACTCCGCTGGGGTCGCCAGGGACCGGGGCTGCGGTCTCCGCGGCCCTCTGCGCCGGCGCCGAATCCGCGGGCGTTTGCGCGGCCGTATCCGCGGCGGTTTGCGCTGCCGCATCCGGGGGGGTCCAGGTCCCGACGACGAGTCCTGTCAGGGCAATTACGAGAGCAGGCGCAGCATTCATATGTCTACCACAGAGGTTATCGAAGCGTGCGAGCGCAGCCGCAAAGCGTATGCCCGGCTCGCGCCGCAGCCTCTCGCCCCGAGCCCGCCAAAGGCACGCGGGCGGGCACGCGCCGGACAACGACGAGTACATGCCGGGCCACGACGGTAAGGCCGGGAACACGCCGGGGCGGCAAACGTTCAGGTAGCGGTCTGAACACGGCAGGAGATGCGTGTAATGAGATACCAAACTGCACTGGCGGTCGCTGCCGCCTGGGGACTGTTGGCGTGCAATGCCGCATTGGCCGATGACACCGGCCGGCATATCGTGCAGTCGCTGGCAGACACCAAGGTATCGCTGCGGGAGGCGATCCGCACGGCCGAAAAGGAAGGTAATGGGCTCGCAGTAGCCGCTGATTACGAATTCAAGGGCGGCAACCCGGCATCCTATGAGGTCAAGGTGCTGAGCAATGATGGTCGCAAGCTGACGCGCTATGAGATCAATCCGGCCACGGGTAAGGTCAAGGATTCCAGCGACGAGAAGCTGGAAAAGCTGCTGACCCGCATCAAGCCGGAGTCGATCCGTAATGCTCAAACCTCGCTCACGCACGCCATAACGACGGCGGAAGAGCGTGGGCACGGCCGAGCGTACTCAGCGGATGTCGATCGCGATGGGGATCAGGTCAAGTACACGGTGAAAGTGGTACGGCACGACGGTACCGAGGAAAAGGTGAAGATCAACGGCGCGGACGGCAAGGTGGCGTCCGCCGAGTAACTGGACACCACCCCTTGCGTAGTGTCCGGCTGGCCTGTGGTGAGCGGGTGCCCGCCTATGGCATGGGCAGCTGGCGCCTTGCGGAAAATGACCACACTCGCGCAGAGGAGATCGCCACTCTGCGACTTGGTCTGGAGAGAGGCGCGTGCCTCATCGATACCGCCGAGATGTACGGCGAAGGGCGGGCTGAGTCGCTGGTAGGCGAGGCGATTCGCGGGCAGCGTGATGCGGTTTTTCTAGTCAGCAAGATCTACCCGCATCACGCCGACCGGCGCGGTGTCGCGCGCGCCTGCGAGCACAGCCTGCAAAGGCTCGGCACAGACCGCATCGATCTGTATCTGTTGCATTGGCGCGGCGACGTGCCGCTCAGCGAGACCATCGAGGCGTTCGCCGCTCTGAGGCGCGCCGGCAAAATCCGTCATTATGGCGTCAGCAATTTCGACCCTGCGGACATGCAGGAGTTGTTCGGGCTCGAAGCAGGGCGAGCGGTGCAGACGGACCAGGTGTTGTACAACCTCATGCGCCGTGGCCTCGAATGGGAACTGTTGCCATGGCTGCGCGAGCGGCAGCTACCGCTCATGGCATATTCGCCATTCGAGGAGGGACGCCTGCTGCAGCAGCGCAGCCTGCGGGAATTCGCACATCGCCATGACATGACGGCTGCACAGGTCGCTCTTGCCTGGCTGTTCACCCGCGACGATGTGATCGTCATTCCCAAGACGGCGCGGCGGGCTCGGCTGTTGGAGAACCTTGCCGCACTGGAACATGCGCTGAACGCGGAACAAGTGGCGGAGTTGGAACAGTTGTTTCCCCCGCCGGATGAGCCGCGCGCCCTGGAGATGCTCTGAGGCGGTCGCTGCGGCACACTTGTGGCATGCAGAAGAAAGTCACATTCCGTGGCGTAGTATTACGGCGAGCACCGGTCGTCGATGTCACAGCCGTGAAACCCACGGCCCCGCCCGCCGGGCCGGTGCGCGTCGGGCGCGAGGTCGCGGGCCGCGGCGGCAAGGCCGTCTCGGTGATCACCGGCCTGCCATTGAGCGCAGCCGAGCTCGCGGATCTGGCGGCGCGCCTGAAGAAACTCTGTGGCGCCGGCGGCGCCGTAAAGGGGACCGTCATCGAGATCCAGGGCGATCATCGTGACCGCCTGGTGGCGGAGCTGCAGCAACTCGGATACAGCGCCCGGCGCGCCGGCTGACGTCATGCGTTCCGGATGGCAACCGCCCGGAAATATTGCTAACGTCACGTAAGGGCGTTTTGCGTCCCGGAACTTAACTGTCATGTAGGAGTTTCGAATGGGCAGCTCTCTCGCGGAACACACCGTGCCAAAAAAAGATGTAAAACCGAGCCGCGCTCCCCAGGGGGACGCTTTGCTGTTCGCCCGCAATTTTTTCCGTCATCCGCGCATGCTCGGCTCGATCATTCCGAGCTCGCGCTTTCTCATCAAGCAGCTTCTGCAACCCATCGATTGGGAACAGGCTCGCGTCATCGTGGAGTACGGGCCGGGGGTTGGCGGCATTACCGCCGAGATCCTGCGTCGCATGCGCCCGGATGCACGTCTCATCGCCATCGAAACCAATCCCGAGTTCGTGGATTTCCTGCGCCGCTCGCTGGTCGATGAGCGCTTTACCGTCGTGCAGGATTCCGCCGAGCGCGTGCGCGAGATACTGCGCGAGCACGGACACGACAAGGCCAACTACATCATCTCCGGAATCCCGCTGGGCAGCATGCCGCAGTCGATCCGTGTGCCGATTCTGCGTAACACCGCCGCGGCACTCGACATGAGCGGTTCGTTCTTCGTGTTTCAGTTCACCACCCGGGTGCTGCCGGATCTGAAGCGCGTGTTCGGATACGTCAAGCGCAAATTCGAACCGCTGAACGTACTGCCGGCACACCTGTTCTTCTGCCAGCCGCAGCCGGCGGCGCTCTAGGCGCTCTCGCGACCGGGCGGCACGTGCCCGAGTACTGGGCATTCCCGGAGCCACTGCAGCCGCGCCAGGATGCGCTGCATTACGATTTGCAGGCTGCGCTGCAGTCGGTGGTGTTGGTCCACGCGCGTATTGCCGAGGCGGCTTTTACCGCACCGATTCTTGGTACCGAGCGGATTGGCCACGGAGTGGTCATCGCCGCCGACGGGCTGGTGCTGACGATCGGCTATCTGATCACCGAAGCCAGCAGCATTTGGTTGACGGCGCATGATGGGACCGTTATCCCCGCGCATGCGCTGGCCTGCGATCAGGCTTCCGGTCTTGGCTTGCTCATGCCACTCGGGAAGCTGCCGGCGCCGGTCATGCCTCGTGGCAATGCCGCCGCAGTAAGCGTCGGTGATGCGGTTACGATCATCGGGCATGGCGGAATCGAGCACGCGCTGCGGGCGTGCGTGATTGCGCGGCGTGAGTTCGCGGGCTACTGGGAATACGTGCTCGATGAGGCGCTGTTTACCGCGCCGGCACACCCGCAATGGGGCGGCGCCGCCCTGGTCGGCGACACCGGACAGCTGCTCGGGATCGGCTCGCTGCTCGTGCAGGAGGACGCCGCGGGCAGCGCACTCGATGCCAACATGTTTGTTCCTATCGATCTGCTCGAGCCGATTCTGGAGGACATGGTGCATCTTGGTCGTGCGGGGCGCAGCGCGCGCCCATGGCTCGGAATGTATGCCACGCCCCTGCAGGGCTCACTGGTGGTGGGCGGACTGGCCGAGGGTGGCCCGGCGCAGCGCGCCGGCATGCGCCTGGGTGATGTACTGCTCGAGGTCGGCGGTGAACCGGTGACTGATCTGGCCCAGCTCTTCCGCCAGGTATGGAGCACAGGTCCGGCCGGCGCCCAGGTTGCCATTACGGTGGGACGTGGCGACAACACCTCGGAAGTTCGCGTCACCTCTGCGGACCGCAACGATTTCCTGCTGAAACCCCGGCATCACTGAGCAACCCAGCATCACTGAGCACCGGGCTCGCTGAACAACAAGGCGTCACTGAGTGGCGCCGGTGCGGTCCACTGCTTCAAGGTGATCACTCGATCCGCCGGATCAGGCTGGCATCATCGAATTGGGAAAAATTAACGCGCGGACTGACGGCATGCGCGACCATCCGCTCGGCAGGATAGGGCTCGAGCAACTCCCGCGCCGCACCGGGCTGACCCGCCAGCCAGCTCGAGTAGGCCTCCCGGCGCAATATGGCAGGCATGGTCGAGCCGATCGTACCGATCTCGGTGAGCAGGCGATTCGCAGGCACGGTGATGAGACCGCAACCCTCGATGACATCATCGTCTTCCGTAGTAAAGCGATCCCACAGCACCGCGACGCCAAACACCGGCCGCGCGACCAGACGCACGTAAAACGGCTGGCGGTGGCCCGCGGCGCTGTGCTGCCATACGTAAAATCCCGCGAGCGGTACAATGCCGCGCTGCCCGTGCATCCAGATCGACCGCAGCTCAGCGCCATCGATAAGCGCGCGGGGGATGAACGGCTTGCCCGGCCCGAACTCATTCTTGCGCGTCTCTGCCGGCACCAGACCCCAGCGCATCATCACACCTTCGAGCTCCCCGCCATGCGAGCGCGCAACCGGCACGCTATGCGTCGGGGCCACATTGAAACGGGTGGTGAACGTCCACCAAGGCCGGCTGACGGTCAGCTCCTCTTCGGCCTCGGTGCGGTCAGGTACTACCAGGCGTGCGCACATGGGCTAAGCGTACGACTGCCCCACGGACGACGGAACTGTCCGCGGCCTGCGACAGTTTATTCTGTGCAGGAGATCACGTGCGCTTACCTGGCGAAGATCAGCGACTCATTGGCGAAGGCCTTCAGCTCCAGGGCATTGCCGGAGGGATCCAGAAAGAAGCACGTGGCTTGTTCGCCGGCCTGGCCGGCGAAGCGGATCTGCGGCTCGATCAGAAACCGGATGCCCTGGGCGCGCAATCGCTCAGTGAGCGCGCGCCATTGCGGCAACTCCAGGATGAGTCCGAAGTGCCGCACCGGCACATTCTCGCCATCCACCGGATTAGTCGCGCTAGCGCCGAGCGGCTCACACAGATGCGCAACGATCTGATGGCCATGGAAATTGAAGTCGACCCATTGCTCCGACGAGCGACCCTCCTCACAGCCCAGCACCCCGCCATAGAAGGCGCGGGCAGCCTGCAGATCATGCACCGGGAACGCGAGATGGAACCGGGGTCGGGACATTACTGTCATGCGCGAAGATGCTAATGCACGGCGTGCGCAGTTGACCAGGCCGACCGGCCTCGCTGCCAGCCGCTGGGTTCAAGCTGCTCGGGTGCAGCGGCGAGACCTGCGTCACGCCCTTGCAGCGCACGCCGACGGCATCCCAGACTCAGCTGGCTCTGTGCCGTCACGTTCCTCTATGCTGCGGTCGTCAACCTTTATCCGGGCAGCATCTACCGCCAACCCCGTGCCGCATCGCTTGCATCGCCGTTCATGGATCCGCATCCAGGCATCGCTTACGTGGCTGCTGGTCGGCTCGGCGTTCGCACTGCCGGCGGAAGTGCTGCACCACCGGGTTAAGGTCGAGGGCCACGGCCCCCATACGGTCATACTCGAGTCGGGACTGGGTGACACGCTGGACGTATGGAACAGCGTGCAGCCACTGATTGCCAATGGCTGTGCGCAGACGTTCGCGTACAACCGTGCCGGCTATCTTGGCAGCGATCCGTCCAACTCACCGCGCGACTCGGCCACCATCGTTGCGGAGCTGCGCACCGAGTTGCAACGACACAATCTCAAGCCGCCGTATGTGCTGGTCGGTCACTCGCTCGGCGGTCTGTACATGCAGTACTT
The DNA here is from genome assembly GCA_963715725.1 of uncultured Pseudomonadota bacterium. Classification (GTDB taxonomy): domain Bacteria; phylum Pseudomonadota; class Gammaproteobacteria; order Steroidobacterales; family Steroidobacteraceae; genus 13-2-20CM-66-19. Next base: position 407,862 of record OY970272.1, read on the forward strand.
CGCCCGCAACTATCCGCGCGAGGTCACCGGGTTGGTACTGGTCGATTCCACTCACTGGCAACAGCAGCTGAACATGGGTAATCAGGCCAACACGCCATACAACTCGCGGCGCGCGGTCACACTTTTCATGCCGTGGATCATGCGGCGCGAGATCAGCGACAGCGTGGCCGCAGGGCAGCAGGTGGGTGCGAGTCCGCAGGCTGGGAAAATCCCGACCATCGTGCTCTCGAGCACGCGCGGACCGCCCGGCGAGACGCCGTCGGCGCGCGCGCTTGCGGCTCGGCTGCAGGATGAGATCGCGGCGGCGTTTCCGGCGGCACGTCATCTGCGAATCGAGGACAGCGGGCATTACATCCAACACGATCAACCCGAGGCGGTCGTCCGCGCAGCCCGCCTGTTGGCGGGCTGCAAACCCTGAGTACTTATCAGGCCGTGTCTGCGCAGCTGACGGTTGCTCGCCAAGACGCGGGCATGCTGCTCGCCGTGTTGAGTTGCGCGCTGTGCCGGCTCGCCGCTGCGGCCATGCCCACGCCGCTGCCGGCGTTTGCCCCCGATACGGTACTGTTGGTGGTGGCGCCGCATCCCGATGACGAGACGCTGTGTTGCGCAGGAGTCATGCAGGCGGTCCGCAATGCGGGCGGTCATGTCAGCATCGTCTGGATCACTAATGGTGATGGCTCGCGGCTCGGCTCGCTGGCGGTAGAGCACGACATGCTCGTAGATTCTGCGGGCATGCGCGATCTGGGCGAGCGACGTATGCGGGAGGCGCGGCGTGCCGCGGCAGACCTGGGCGTGGAGGATGCGCATCTGTACTTCCTCGGCTATCCGGACCGCGGACTGCAGGCCCTCGTGAGCGACCATTTCCTGGCGCCCTACCGATCCCCCTTCACAGCGGCTTCCGCGGTTCCTTACGCTTCACTGCGCACTGCTGGACACGCGTATACCGGTGAGCGCCTCGAACAGGATCTCGCGCAGTTGCTGGATGAGGTCAAGCCAACTCTCATTCTCCTCCCCACTTCGCGCGATACGCATCCGGACCACCGCGCCAGTGGCTTGTTGACCCTGCGCGTCGCCACGCGGCGCGGCATACCGGTGAACATGCTGTACTGGATCGTGCACGGTGGCGGCGGCTGGCCGACGCCGCGCGGACTGGATCGCGCACTGCCGATGGAGCCCGCCCCGCGCATCGCCGGACTGCCGCTGGTGGCCTGGAACCTGACACGAGGGACGATGCAGCACAAGCTGCGGGCCATCGAGGAGTACCACACGCAGACGCGCGTCATGGCCTCATTCCTGTTCGCCTTTGTTCGCACCAGTGAGTTGTTTACGACCGTGCCGGATGCCGGGGCTGCCAGCCGCTAAGGCGGGCGGCGCCAGCGATCGAGCCAGCGATCGATCGCGCCAGCCAGCTGCTCCTGCAGCCGGTCAAGCCAGGCGCGCTCGGGCCAGTGACGGTGATCCAGTTGCGCCGAGCTCCTGCAGTCCTCCTGGAACACGCCGGCTGCGCGAGCGGCAAAATGGACATCCTCGACTTCCTGGTTGGCCTCGAGATTCCACTTGAAGCTCCAGCGATCGAGATTGCTCGAGCCGACCGACACCCAGTCATCACAGATGGTCATCTTTCCATGCAACACGCGCGGCTGATACTCGAAGATCTGTACGCCATTGCGCAGCAGCTTGCCGTAAAAGCGCCGTGCGGCGTGTCGCACCCAGGGATGATCGGTGAGCGGTCCCGGTACCAACAGGCGCACGTCGAGGCCGCGACGCGCGGCCCCGCGCAGCGCCTTGCGGAAACGCCGCGAAGGCACGAAGTACGCGCTCATGATCCAGGCGCGCTGCTGAGCAATCTCGATGCGACGGATCACGGCATTGGCCAGCTCCGAGCGGTACCAAGCCTCGCTCAGCACTACACGGCCGCGAGCGCCGGCGCGAGGAGCCGCAGAGGCGCCTGCCGGGAACGCTGGCAATGCGGGCCCACCGCTGCGCTGCCAGCTGCGGCTAAACGCCTCCTGCCAGTCGGCAACCACCGGGCCGTGAATCTCGACCAGCAGGTCGCGCCACGGCCAGCCGGGCGGCCCAGTGAGGCCGAACTCATCGGTGAGACCGATACCGCCGACAAAGGCGGTCTCGCCATCCACCAGCACGAGCTTGCGATGGTCGCGCAGGAAGTTATGCAACCGACGCCGCAGTCGCAGCGCGTTGTAGACGCGCAGCTGCACCCCGGCAGTAACGAGCCGCTGCCGATCGCTTGCTGCCAGCCTGAGACCACCGAAGCCATCGATCAGCACGTACATGCGGACCCCGCGTTCCGCGGCACGCACGAATGCCTCGATAAAACGCGACGTGACAACGCCGGACTGCACCAGATACATCTCGAGCAGGACGTAGCGGCGCGCGCCATCGATGACGGAGATCAGCCGCTGCAGATAATGTTCGCTGGCCTCGAGCAGCTCAAACGCATTGCCGTTGCGCCACGGCCAGATGGCGGGCGGCACACTGTGTTTTACTTTACGCAGTTTCGGCATGCGAGCGCTGAGTGGTGAAGGCTATCTGCATTGACTTCCTGCGATTGAACGCGTTGCGCCTGCGCTGGTTGCTGTTACTGGCTTCAATCCCGCTGGTGGCGCAGGCTGACATCATAGCGGCAGTCAACAGTGCTCGTGCGCAGGGTTGCCGCGCGCCGTCCGCGACCGCACGCTTGCGCGAGAACGCCCAGCTGGATGAGGCCGCGCGGCGACTCGCGCTGGGCGAGACCCTGCCGGATGCCTCCCGTCATGCGCGTTATCGGGCAGCCAACTCCGCGGCGGTTCAGATCAGCAACGTTCCCAGCGATCACGATGTGCAACGAATCCTGGAGCAGCGTTACTGCCTGCAGATTGGGACGCCTACGCTGCGTGAGGTGGGCACTTACCGACGTGGCGCGGATGTCTGGCTCGTGGTGGCCGCGCCCTTTGCTCCGCCCGCGCCCGCGGCGCGTAGCGCTGTCAGCCGCGAGGTTCTGGAGCTGACCAACCGGGTCCGTGCCCAGGGAAGACACTGCGGCCCGCGCTGGTTCGCAGCGGTGCCGCCGCTGGTTGCTGCGCCGGCAAACCTGACGGCCGCTGCAGCCGCCCATTCCCAGGACATGGCGCAACATGACTATCTGGATCACACCGGCCGGGATGGCAGCACACCCGCCCAGCGCGTCGGTCGCAGCGGCTACCGGTGGCAATTCATCGGTGAGAATCTGGCCGCCGGCACCATGAGCGCACGGGAGACTGTTGATGGTTGGAGCGGCAGTCCGCATCACTGCGAGAACCTGATGGATCCGCGGTTCACGCAGATGGCAGTGGCTTATGCGGTGAATCCTGCAAGCACAGCTGGCGTGTTCTGGACCCAGCTGTTCGCCACGCCGGCGCGCTAGCGGCCGACACGCGACCGCCACGCGACCGCCACGCGCGAGTTGCTATTCGCCGGATGTTAGAGTCAACTAGACGCTCGCCTGGCCCGGTCGTAATGGAGCTGTCATGTCAACGGTAGCTTTGCCAAATGCGGGTCTTTTGGATCGCGAGCGAACGATCGCCAGCCCCGCCTTCAATCGCTGGCTCGTGCCGCCGGCCGCTCTCGCGATTCACCTGTGCATTGGTATGGCTTACGGGTTCAGCGTTTTCTGGCTGCCCATGAGCAAGCTGATTGCCGGCGCACCCGTGTGTACGAACGGCTTCCTGGCGGAGCTCACTGCAACGGACTGCAACTGGTCCGTGGCGGACGTGACACACATCTTCGAAACCTTCATCGCCATGCTGGGAATCTCCGCCGCCATCTGGGGCAGCTGGCTCGAGCACGCCGGCCCGCGCAAGTCCGGACTCATTGCCGCACTGTGCTGGGGTGGCGGACTGATCATCGGCGGCTACGGCGTGTCGATACACCAGCTCTGGCTGGTATATCTCGGCTGCGGCTTCATCGGGGGAATCGGTCAGGGCCTCGGATATATCACTCCGGTGTCAACTTTGATCAAGTGGTTTCCGGATCGCCGCGGTATGGCGACCGGCTTTGCAATCATGGGTTACGGGGGTGGTGCCATGGTGGGCTCACCACTCGCTGTGTCACTCATGGCACACTTCGCCCCTGGCGGCGGCGGCGGAGTGGCGAGCACGCTCATAACAATGGGCGTCATCTACTTCATCGCGATGAGCTGCGGCGCCTTCGGCTTCCGCGTGCCACCCACCGGCTGGCGCCCTGCGAATTGGCAGCCGCCGACGGCTACGCGCGGTGGCATGATAACCGCGCGTCACGTGCATCTGAATGTGGTCGCGCGCACACCGCAGTTCTGGCTGATCTGGGCGGTGTTGTGTCTGAATGTCACCGCCGGTATCGCGGTGATTGCAATGGCAAGCCCGATGTTGCAGGAGGTGTTCGGCGGTAAGCTGCTGGGCCTGCAAGGCACAGTCGCACTGAACGATGCGCAGAAGGCAGCCATCGTCGCCGCGGCCGCCGGACTCGTCGGACTGATCAGTCTGTTCAACAGTCTCGGGCGGATCTTCTGGGCATCGATGTCGGATTACCTGGGACGCAAGAATACCTACTTCGTGTTCTTCGCCGCGGGAGCCGTGCTGTATGCCCTGCTGCCTACGTGGGGACACTTGGGACTGGCGGCCGCTTTCGTGGCTTCTGTCTGCGTCATCCTCACCATGTACGGCGGGGGCTTTGCCACAGTGCCTGCCTATCTGGCCGACATCTTCGGTACGCAAATGGTCGGGGCCATTCATGGCCGGCTGATCACCTCATGGTCAGTGGCAGGTATCGTGGGTCCTGCGTTGATCGCGCAACTGCGTGAAGGGCAACTGGCCAGCGGGGTCGCCAAGAACCTCGTTTATGACCGCACGCTGTACATCATGGCCGCGCTGCTCATCGTAGGCTTCGTCTGTAACCTGCTGGTCAAGCCGGTCGACGAGAAGTACTACATGAGCGATGAGCAGCTGGCGCGCGAGCGGGCTCTGCAACACGAAGACCGCGCGGCCGCCGATGCCCAGACCGCAGCCCGCGGTCCGTTCGGTGTTCTCGGGGCCGTGTGCTGGCTGGCCGTGGGGATCCCGTTTGCGATCGGCCTGTACATCGCGCTGAAGAAGGCGGCGGCACTGTTGTAAAGCTCCTCGAGTGCCGATTTCGTAGAATCTCCCGCCCCACCGACGGCACACAGGGAGATCTGCGATGGCAGAGGTCGAGATACACACTTCGCATCAGCACGTGGACGATCAGTTCGCGCAACGCGTCGGTGTGGCTGTAGGCGTCATCGGCATCATCCTCGCGATCGTAACCATCGGGTCGCATCGCTCCCACACCCAGGCCGTCATCAATCGCACCGAGGAAAATGACCTCTGGTCCTTCTATCAGGCGCGCAAAATCCGCCAGCAGGTTCTGGAGGTGGGTGCCGCGCTGGCCGAAACACTCGTGCCGGACACGACGCGCACGCAAGCACTGGTCGAGCGCTTGCGCTCGCAGAGTGCCCATGAAGGAGAAAAGACTCCCGAGCTGGAGACGCAGGCTCGCGAGAAGGCGGCGGAGACTGCGCGCGAGGAAAGCCGCGCCGTGAGGCTGGATCTAGGCGAGGGGTTTCTCGAGCTCGGACTCGTGCTGTCCTCGCTCTACTTTCTCTCCCGGCGCAGTTTTTTCCCGGTGCTCGGCGTCAGCGCCGCGCTGATCGGCACCGCATTGGGTATCGCCGGATTTGCGTTCTGACTCTTTGCGCCTCTTCTGGCGCGGTCCTAAGCCACGGGCTCCGGCACCATGCGGCGATTGATCATCACGGCGATACCCGCCGTGAAATACAACAGCGCAAACCAGCTGATGACCCGCGTCAGCATCAGAAAAGTGAGTCGGTACCAGGAACCTTGATGCCAGAGCATCAGGGCCCGTGTGCTGCCGATCGCCAGGGCTGCAATGCAGATCAGGCCGAGCAGGAACCATTGAGCCCCTTCCCGGCCGGTGTCATTGCACAATCGCGTCGGTGCAGCCCGCACCAGGCGCATAAACCAGACTGCCAGGACCACGAGTCCGAAGAGGGAACTCATGTACTGAAACAGGCGAGTGAGCTCGGTGTTCCAGCCAAACACAGACACCGGCGCACTCAGCGCGGCGACCCGCAGCGTGGTCCAGCCGCCCGCATGCGTGAACGAATCCCACGCCAGATGGGTCCAGGCGCCCACCAGCAGTGACAGGATCGCGATGGGCCAGTGCAGTGGACGCTCGGTGAAGCGCTCGATGGAGCGATAACAGACAAAGCGCGCCCGCGCGCTGAGCAGTGCCGTCAGGGGATCGCGCAGCAGCAGCGTCAGCACCAGCAGCGCCATCCCGACCGGAAGATCGCAGATGAACAAACCCACGGCGGAATGGCTGTCGGCGAACAGCGGGTACAGGCGCTGAGGCAGGAAATACCCCAGATCAGGCACGAGGCTGCCGATGATCAGCGGAACCGTCTGCAGGAAGCTGAAGCGCCGCAGCGGCAGGATGGCCGCAGGATGCGCAAGGGTAAATGGCATATTCCTGGAAGGCTGGCAGATCCCGGGCACCGGCTGCAAGTGCGGCCTGTCTGATCTGTGAGCCGTTCCGCCTGGCGGTGCGCCAGGCGGAACGATGCTGCGGTCACGGCCGGCTTACGCCACTGCGCGATGCCCTGAGGCGCGCCAACTTACTTCAGCGCCGCATTGTGCTTCTTGCGGTACACCCGCGCACTCTGCCGGTTTTCGCTGCGCTGGATGTTGCGCTGCTCGGCGGCATTCACCCGGCCACTGGCGGCCGCATTGGCCTCGCGGCGGGCAACGTGCGCCTGACCTCGCTCCAGCGCGCCGGTCTCGCGATTGGTGAGCGAGCCATTGTTGATGCCGGCGGCAATGCGCTGCTGCTGGTTGACGTTGCGCTGCACATCGGCCTGCATCCGCTGCGAGGAAGCGGAGTTGGCATTGCCCGTCACGCGATTGTGTTTGTCAGCGTAGATACTGGCGCTGGCGCGGTTCTGTGCCGCATTGAGGCGCGCCTGTTCCGCCGGACTGATGGAGCCGTTTTTCAGATCATGTGCTTCCATCCGGTCGATGTGCTGCTGCTGGCGCTCGAGCTGCCCGGCTTCCCGGGTCGAGAGCTGCCCTGACTGCAGTCCCTGCTCGATGCGCTGTTGCTGATTGACGTCACGCTGCTGATCCTGCTGCACGGTTTGCGCGAATGCAGCTGTTCCTAACAACGCGGTGATGACACCGGCATATACCGCAGTGGTCTTCATATTCGTTCGCTGACCTCAAGTTACGTAGCATGTAGCTACTTGGGAGTTACAACGCCTAACACCTGAGTGAGTTGACTCGCTGTTGTTGGCAGCGGTCACATGTGATGCACGGACATTAGGTTAAACGCACTCATTTTCGTGTCCGGCAGCGAGCTTGCGGTAGACGGGCTGAACTCGCCGTGAAGGTAAGCTGAATACTGGCTGAATGCGACCGTGGAGAGCCGCGTGCAAACGTAGAGGCCCCGTACAACGTGGAAGACCCCCCTGCAAACGCCGGGCGCCGGGCTTGCAGCGCTCAGTCGCCGATAATCAGGGGACTATGCGCGTGGCGCCAGATCTTCAGCCCGCCGATGAAGGCATTGTTGTTGTTACCGAGGCGGACATTCTTGGGCAGCTTGCGCAGCCGTTTGGCATTGCCGCCTCCCAACACAACATAGTCTACTTGCAATAGGGTGCTCAGCAGTTCCACGACTTCCGCCACGACCTTGCGCCACTTCTTCGTACCCAGTCGCAACCGGCCGCGCTCGCCGACGTAGTATTCGAACGAGTGCTCGCGCCTGAAGGGCATGTGCCCCATCTCCATCGGAGCCACGACCCCATCGAGGATCAGCGTGGATCCCATGCCGGTGCCGAATCCGAGGAACAGCATGCGCTCGCCTTGATAACTGCCGATCGCCTGCATGGCGGCATCGTTGATCACGCGCACCGGTGCGCCGAAGATCTTGCCGAAATCGTAATCTACCCAACCGGGGCCAAGGTTATGCGGCTCGACAGTGATGCTGCCGTGAAAAACCAGTCCGGGATAGCCGATGGAGACGGCATCGTAGGCGCTGCGCGGCACGGCAGCGGCTACCTGCTGAGCCATCTCGCGTGCGCTCATGCTGGCGCCTGATTCGAAGCGCGCGACCTTGCCCCGCGGGCCGACGCGAAACTTGACGTGCGATCCACCGACATCGATCACCAGAATGCGTCGCGGTACTTGCCAGCGCGAATTCTTCATGCAGGTTGGCCCTTGAGTTGCGCCCTGGGCGCGATCATCATCGCCACAAGATAACAGGGAGAGGCCCGAAATGTTCCGCGACCTGCTGTCCATTCTCGCATTGCTGCTGTTGCTGCAGGGCTGGCAGACAGCGCGCGCCGATGAAGACAAGGTGATGGGGTCGGTGCAGATCCCCTCCGGACAGAGTGTTGACAGGGCGAGCACCGTGAATGGCTCGGTGGAGATCGGCGCGCACGCAAACGTGAAGCATGCCGAGACGGTCAACGGGCACATCACGCTCGGCCAGGAGGCGACGGCGGGTTCCTTGGAGACGGTAAACGGCTCGGCGCGCATCGGACGTGGGGCGCACGTGTTACAGGGGATCTCGCTCGTCAATGGACGGGTCGAGCTGGATGCGGGCGCCGATGTCGGCGGCAAGGTCTCGAATGTAAATGGCTCGATCCAGCTCAGCTCGGCCCACGTGGGCGGGGGCATCGTCACGACCAACGGCAACATCGAGGTGGGCGCCGACTCGCGCGTCGAGGGCGGCATTCTCGTCAATCACCAGGACAGCGGCTGGTTCAGCTGGCTCGGTTTCGGCTCCAGCCGTGGGGCGAAGTCGGCAGACATGCCGCGCATCGTGATTGGCCCGCATGCCGTAGTGAAAGGCGAGCTGCGCTTCCTGCGCGACGTCACGCTCTATGTGAGCGACACGGCGAGCATCGGGACGGTGCAGGGCGCCAAGCCGGTGAAATTCTCCGGCGACCATCCACCGGGCTGAGCGCCCGGTTACACCCCCTGAGGACTCAGAACAAACCGACGATCTTGCCGTTGGCGTCGATGTCGATGGCATCCGAAGCCGGCACGGCCGGCAGCCCGGGCATCGTCATGACGTCGCCACAGATGGCGACCACGAACTGCGCACCGGCGGCCAGCCGCACCTCGCGCACCTGCAGGATGTGGTCGGTTGGCGCGCCGCGCAGTTTCGGATCCGTGCTGAAGGAATACTGCGTCTTGGCGATGCACACCGGATATTGACCGTAATCGGCCTGCAGACGCTCGATCTGGGCACGCACCGCCGGGCTCGCATCGATGCTGGAGGCTTTGTACACCTGGGTGGCAATCGCCTTGATCTTGTCCCAGAGGCTGGTGCTGTCCTCGTAGACGAATCGGAAACGATTGGGCTGCTCGCACAGCCGTACCACCTCATGGGCAATGTCGACCGCCCCCTTGCCGCCCTCGGAGAAGTGTCGTCCCAACACGACCTTGACGCCTCGCGGCACCAGCGCCATCAGCCGCTGGGTCTCAGCCTCGGTATCCTCCGCGCGCTGATTGATCGCCACGACGCAGGGCAGCCCATACAGGTTCTGCACGTTGTCGATGTGACGGTTCAGATTGGTGATGCCCTTCTCCAGCGCCTGCAGGTTCTCGCGACCGACGTCGGCGACCTCTACGCCGCCGTGGAACTTGAGCGCACGCACCGTTGCCACCAGCACCGCCGCGGCAGGCTTCAGTCCGGATTTGCGACACTTGATGTCCACGAATTTTTCGGCACCCAGATCTGCGCCAAACCCCGCTTCGGTGACGACGTAATCGGCCAGCTTCAGTGCCGTGCGGGTGGCCATTACCGAATTGCAGCCATGAGCAATGTTGGCAAATGGCCCGCCATGGATGAAGGCCAGGTTGTTCTCGAGTGTTTGCGCGACGTTGGGCGCCATCGCATCCCGCAGCAGCACGGTCATCGCGCCGTGCGCTTTCAGGTCGCGCGCACGGATGGGTTGTTGGGAGCGGGTGTAACCCACGACGATGTTGCCGAGCCGCTCTTTCAGGTCAGCAAGACTCGTGGCCAAGCAGAAGATGGCCATCACCTCCGAGGCGACCACGATATCGAACCCGTCCTGGCGTGGATAGCCATTCGCCACTCCACCGAGCCCAGCCATGGTCTGGCGCAACGCGCGATCATTCAGATCCACGACACGCCGTACGTTGATGCGGCGGACATCGAAGCCGAGCGCGTTGCCATGATGGATGTGATTGTCGATCAACGCCGCCAGCAGATTGTTGGCCAGCGCAATGGCGGAGAAGTCCCCGGTGAAATGCAGGTTGATATCCTCCATGGGTACCACCTGGGAGTAACCGCCTCCTGCAGCGCCTCCTTTGATGCCGAACACCGGTCCGAGCGCCGGCTCGCGCAGGCAGATCAGGGCCTTCTTGCCGATGCAGTTGAGCGCATCACCCAAGCCCACCGTCGTGGTCGTCTTGCCTTCGCCCGCCGGTGTGGGCGAGATGGCCGTCACCAGGACCAGTTTGCCGTCCGGCCGATTGTCCAGCTGACGGATGTAGTCGAGGGATATCTTGGCCTTGAAGCGCCCGTAGGGCTCGAGGCTCTCTGCCGGGATGCCCAGCCGCTCCTGGACGAGAGGCACGATCGGCAGCATCCGCGCGCGTTGTGCAATATCAATGTTCCGCTCAACCATGGTAACCGCTCTTTCTTTCCGGAAAGCGTTGTTGGACCGCTACCTTACCGAAGCGCCGCGCGCCCGTATACGCCGCGACGGCTGCATACATGAGAGGCGGCGCGTGTGTACACCTCGCGATACACCTCGCGCGCAGCATGTCGACGGACAGCGCCGCCTTGACGTCCGTAGATGACTTATGCTTGAAAAACCCCAAGCGGAGACGCCGATGCTTTGGTTCAAGGCCTTTCACATCATTTTCGTGGTCGCCTGGTTCGCGGGGCTGTTCTATCTGCCGCGGCTGTTCGTCTATCACATCGACGCCCGTGACGAGATCGGTCGGGCGCGCTTCATCGTCATGGAAAGCCGGCTGTTTGCCATCATGACCATCGGCGCGCTGCTGGCGGTGCTGTGTGGCGTCTCGCTCGTCATGCTGACGCCAGGCTATCTACACGAGCACTGGCTGCACCTGAAGCTCGGACTGGTGCTGCTGCTGCTCGGCTATCATCTCTGGTGCTGGCTGCTGGTCCGCGACTTCCGACACGCACGCGCAGCGCACTCGGCCCGCTGGTATCGGCTCTTCAACGAGGTGCCCGCCCTGCTGTTGATAGCGATCGTGCTGCTGGCCGTGTTCAAACCGTAGCATGGGCAAACCGCTGTAGCCCTGGACAAGCCGCTGTAGCCATGAGCAAACCGATCTTGCCGCGTTCCTGGCGCTCCTCCGCCACCATGGCGCCGTTTCGCTCGCGGATCTTCACCGCCATCTGGACGGCGAGCCTGGTTTCCAACTTCGGCAGCCTGATTCAGACCGTGGGCGCGTCCTGGCTGATGACCTCGATTGCACCCAGCGCCGACATGGTCGCCCTGGTGCAAGCCTCCACGACGCTGCCCATCATGTTGTTATCGCTGCCCGCCGGGGCAACTGCCGACATCTGGGACCGTCGGCTCGTGATGATCATCGCGCAAGCGCTGATGTTGGTAGTGGCTGTGTTGCTCACGACACTCGCCTATCTGGGCTATGTGACGCCGTGGATGTTGCTCTCGCTGACGTTCCTGATTGGTTGCGGCACGGCGCTGTACGGGCCGGCCTGGCAGTCCTCAGTCGGCGAGCAGGTGCCACGCAGCGAGTTGCCGGCGGCGGTTGCCCTCAACAGCGTGGCCTTCAATCTGGCGCGCACCGCGGGCCCGGCCATCGGCGGCCTCATCGTCGCGCAGGCCGGACCGCCGGCCGCATTCCTTGCCAACGGAGTGTCCTACGTGGCACTCATCCTGGTGTTGATCATGTGGCGGCGGCCGCGGGCCGTGCCGTTTCTGCCCCCGGAAAACATGCTGATGGCGATGAGCGCTGGCGTGCGCTACGCGCGCCTGTCGCCTCGTGTGCGCACGGTGTTGCTGCGTGGCCTGACATTCGGCCTGCTGGGCAGCAGCGTCTGGGCGTTGATGCCCCTCATCGCGCGCGACCTGATCGGTGGCAACGCCGTTACCTATGGCGTGCTGCTCGGGGCATTCGGTAGCGGTGCAGTGGTGGGAGCACTGGGTAGCACTGCACTGCGCAAGCGCTACAGCAACGAGCGCATCGTGGCCAGCGGCACGCTGGCATTCGGCTGTGGCACTCTCGTGACGGCGCTGAGCTCCTGGCATGCGCCCAGCATGCTGGCGCTCGTGTTGAGCGGCGCTGCCTGGGTGCTCGTGCTGTCAACGTTCAACGTCACCGTACAGACCTCCTCTCCACGCTGGGTGGTCGGGCGCACGGTGGCGATCTACCAGATGGTGACCTTTGGCGGTCTCGCGATCGGCAGCTGGCTTTCCGGGCTGCTGGCCACGGGCTTCAGTCTGCGCACGGCGCTGGTGGTATCCGGGATCGGCATGGTGCTGTCGGCCTTACTGGGTCGCCGCTGGCCCCTGTTGCAACCGGAGGGACTGAACCTGGATCCCTCACGCACCTGGTCAGGGGAGAGCCGCGAGCAGCTCGAGCAGCTGATCGACACTGGCCCGGTCATCGTGACGGTCGAGTACCACATTGCCGCGCCAGACTTCGAGCCCTTCCGACTCGCCATGCGCGAGCTGCGCCGCATCCGCCGCCGCGATGGCGCCAAGCGCTGGTCGCTGATGCAGGATATGGCCGCGACGGAAATCTGGATCGAGCGCTATCACAGTCCCAACTGGATCGAGCATCTGCGGCGCCAGCACCGCTTCACGGTGGCGGATCAAGAGATCGAAAGGCGCGTGCTGGCATTTCACCAGGGTCCCGGAGCGCCGCGCGTCCGGCACCTGATCGAGCGTCGTCCGGGCGAGGACCTCGCGGAGCGCAGCGCTGCGACCGATCCCAATCTGCCACCGGAGTCGTCCGCTCCGCGCAGCGACGCGGCCAGCGAGACTGCCCTGCCCGGCCACTGAGCGCTACCAGATTGAGACGCGCGCCTCCGGAGGGATGTACAACTTCTCGTCCGGCTTCACGTCGAAGGCGCTGTACCACGCATCGATGTTAGGCAGCGGGCCATTGACACGGAAGTAGGACGGGCTGTGCACGTCGGAGAGCACCTGCTCGCGTAGCACGCCTTCGCGGTACTTGGACTTCCACGCCTGCGCATAGGCAAGAAAGAAGCGTTGATCTCCGCTCAGCCCATCGATGACCGGTGCCGGGTGGCCTTGCAAGTGCAGCTGGTAGGCGTGATAGGCCATGTTGAGTCCGCCGAGGTCGCCGATGTTCTCACCCACCGTGTTGGCACCGCTGACTTTCAGACCCGGCAGCGCCTCGAAGGCATTGAACTGCTCGATCAGCTTCGCGACGCGGGTCCTGAAGGCGGCCGCATCCTGTGGCGACCACCAGTCCTGCATGGCCCCGTCGGGACCGAACTTGCTGCCCTGGTCATCGAAGCCGTGGCCGATCTCGTGCCCGATGACTGCGCCGATGGCCCCGTAGTTGACCGCAGCATCCGCGTTCGGATCGAAAAAGGGCGGTTGCAGGATCGCCGCCGGGAACACGATCTCGTTGAACAGTGGATTGTAGTAGGCGTTGATCTCCTGGGGTGTCATCTGCCACTCGCTGCGGTCGACAGGTTTGTCGAGTCGCGCAATCTGATAGCGCCACTGCCAGAGCGATGCACGGCGCACATTGCCCAGCAGATCCTCGCGGCGCACCTCCAGACCCGAATAATCCTTCCAGTGATCCGGGTAGCCGATCTTCGGCGTGAAAGCGGCGAGCTTGGCGTGCGCGCGCTCCTTGGTTGGTGCACTCATCCAGTCGAGCGCATCGATTCGCTGACCGAGCGCGGCGAGCAGGTTGGCAACCAACTCCTGCATCATCGCCTTGGATTGCGGCGGAAAGTACTGCCGCACGTAGAGCTGCCCGACCTGTTCCCCGATGGCGCCATTCACCGCATCGACCGCGCGTTTCCAGCGCTCGCGCATCTGCGGCTGGCCGCGCAGCGTACGGCCGTAGAAATCGAAGCGTGCCTCATCGAAGCGGCGCGGCAGGTACGGGGCCTGGTCACTCAGATAGTGGAAGGTGAGATATGCCTTCAGGGTCGGCAGCGGCGTGCGCGCGAACAACGCGGCCAGCTCGCGAATGGCGGTAAGCTCTCCGAGCACCAGATCCTGACGGTTGCCGATCTCCGCCGCATCCAGAAAGGCCTGCCAGTCAAATCCGGATGCATACGCCTTCACCTGCGGCTTGCTGCGCGGATTGTAGACTGCCTGCATATCGCGGCGTTTTTCGATCGGCCAGGAATGCCGCGCCACCTCGGTCTCGAAATTCATGATCTCGCGAGCGCGAGCATGTGCATCGGGTACCGACCCCAGCGTCAACATGTGCTCGATGTACTGGGTGTACTTCTCGCGGATGCTCTGCAGCGTCGGATCGGACTTCAGGTAATAGTCCCGATCCGGTAGTCCGAGGCCGGATTGCGTGATCAGCACCTCGTAGCGGCTCGGGTCCTTGAAGTCCGGCGGCGTATCCAAGGCGAACAGCGAGCTGTAACCGGGTTGCCCGAACAGCGTAGCGATGTCGCTGCGATTGCGGGCCGCGTCGATGCGCTGCAGGGCCGGCGTGGCCGGGGTCAGTCCGAGCGCCTCGAGCGCTTCCTGATCCATGAAACTTGCGTAGAAGTCGCCGATCTTCTGCGCTGCCGTACCCGCGGCGCTCTGCGAGTGCGCGGCGCTTTCGATGATCCCTCGCACGCGGCTCTTGGTGATCTCATCGAGATCTACAAAGGGACCACTGCTCGCGCGGTCGGGCGGTATTACAAAGCTGTCGTACCAGCGGCCGTTGGCATAGGCGAAGAAATCGTCGCCCGGCTTCACGGCCGGATTGCCGGCGCTCAGATCGATACCGAAGTCGCCGATGGCGGCCTTGGCATGCGGCGCGGTCGCAGGTTGCAGCGGTTCAGCTGCGCTCATGGCAGGCGCACTGGCAGGTCTCGAGGTGCAGCCGCCCGCGACAGACAGGACGCAGGCGCTCATCAGGGCTTCCAACCACCATCTCATTCCGGTTCATCTCCATGCTTACGGCCAATGACGCACCCGCGGCTGCCTGTCCGGACTGCTGGCGGGGGGTAGAGGTTCCATTTCCGTGCCGACGTACAGAAATCCAACGATGGCATCCTCCGGCTGCAGGCCGAAGTCCACTTTCACCTGCGCATCGTAGGCGGCGCCGCCGGTCTTCCAGACCGCGCTGAACCCCAGCGCCGTGCAGGCCAGCAGCATGTTCTGCATCGCAGCTCCGGCAGAGAGGATCTGTTCGATGGCCGGGATCTTGCCTGCCTGCACAGCGGCGGCGACGACGATCACCAGTGGGGCGCGTAGCGCCTTGCGCCGTTCCCGGTCCAGTGCTTCCGGCTTGGCATCGGGACGACTGCGCTGCACGTGCTGAGCGAGGAGCTCGCCCAAGCGTTCCCGAGCCTCAGAGCGGATTACCACGAAGCGCCATGGACGCAAGCGTCCGTGGTCCGGTGCGCGGGTGGCGCTCTCCAGTATGAGCTGGAGGGCGGCATCATCCGGGGCCGGGTCGCCCAGAGAGCGTCCGGAGCGACGCTGTAACAACGCCTCGATTACCTGCATCAGATCCTGCTTTGCGCGCGCGCATCGTATTGTCACACAGATCGCTGGTGGCAGAATCCCGGCCATGGATCGCCATGTTTCCGAAGCGGCCGAGCGTAACAAGGAGCCGATTCTGCGCATCCTGCGGACGGCATTCGCAGGCCGTAAGCGAGTCTTAGAGATCGGTAGCGGCACCGGGCAGCATGCAACATATTTCGCCGCCGGACTGCCGCAGCTGAGCTGGCAACCTTCGGACACCGGTGAATATCTGCCGGAGCTGGCACGGGGCCTCGCGCAAGCGGCGCTGCCGAACCTGAGACCGGTCATCGAGCTGGACGTGCGACGGCGCCCTTGGACCGCCGGCAGCTGCGATGCGGCATTCACGGCCAACACCCTGCACATCATGAGCTGGCAAGCCGTGTGCGATTTCTTTGCAGGTCTCGAGCCGGTGCTGCAGGGTCCGGGGGTGCTATGCATCTACGGTCCATTTCGCTACCGCGGCGACTACACGAGCAACAGCAATGCAGCCTTTGATGCGTATCTGCGCGCTCGGGATCCGCTCAGCGGCATCCGGGATTTCGAGGCGGTCGAGGCACTCGCCGCTGCGACAGGACTGACTCTGGCCGCCGATCACGCCATGCCCGCCAACAACCAGTTGCTCGTGTGGCACAAAGGGTCAGTGGCGCCCGCAGCGGCGCGGTAGAGTGCCGCAATGGACGCACGCATCCGCCAGGAGATCGAGGCTTCGATCCGTACCATCCCGGATTATCCCCGGCCCGGAGTCCTGTTCCGCGATATCACCACGCTGCTTGGGGATGCGCGCATCTTCCGGCGTGTCGTCGATGAGCTGGTAGCGCCGTGGGCGAGTGCCCAGGTCAACCGCGTAGCCGGCATAGAGGCGCGCGGGTTCATCCTCGGGGGCGCCGTCGCCCATCAGCTCGCGGCCGGCTTCGTACCGATCCGCAAGAAAGGCAAGCTGCCGCACAGCACCGTGCGAGTCGCCTATTCGCTCGAATATGGCCTGGACGAGATGGAGATGCACCAGGACGCGGTGAGCCGCGGGGAACGCTTGATCCTGGTGGACGATCTGCTCGCCACGGGGGGCACGGCGGGGGCGGCCGTGCAATTACTGCGGCAGCTCGGGGCGGAGATCCTTGGCGCTTGCTTCGTCATCGACCTGCCCGAGCTCGGCGGTTCGCGCAAGCTCGAAGCACTGGGCGTTCCGGTGCGTACGCTGGTATCCTTTCCCGGCCACTGACCCTGACGGGGAATCACGGCGACCGCGTGCGCCAGGGGCGCTGCATCGCGGTCGGCTGCTTCCTACATTCCGTTCAGAGAAGCTGCGCGCGGTTCAGCTTGAACTCCGACCGTGGCGAAAGGGGCGGTGCGCTACAGTTGTGCCCTTATCAAACGTGTCGTTCTGGCGGGCCGCCGGGGTGTCGGCGTGTTGTGTCAGTGTCAACAGTCTCTTGAGGAGTCGATCATGAAGAAACTCATTGCTCTCGTCCCCGGCGCCATTGCCACGATCGCGCTGCTCGGCTGCACACAGCAGCACAGCACCGCCCCGACGGCGACCTCTGATAGCGCGCCGCGCGCGAGTGCCCCCGCAGGCAGCGATACCAACACTTTCGGCGAGAACAAGGACCAGGCTGCCGGCAACGCCTCCGCAGCGCGCGATGCGACCATGAGCAACGACTCAGCCCAGTCGAGTGCTGCGGAGCCGAAGAGCGATACGGCTGCCGACAGCAAGACACCGAAGTAACCGAAAAGCACTGTAGGAATTCTCCTACAGCGCTTTCAGCACCGCTGCGGGGGCCACCCGGCCGTTGGGGGACTGGAAACCACCGAACGCCGGGTCCAAGCTGCCGCACTGGTGGTCCCCGGCTGGCCGTTGCAGTACCCCTGACATGACTGTGCGCGATTTCTCCTCGTTGTTGGCGCTCATCATCGGCATGCTGCTGGTCCTGTCGGCCTGAGAACGCCCGCAGAAGGGCGGAGGTGTCGCATGCTCGAACACACTAGCGCTCAAAGTGCCGCTCTGGCCGCCGAGCTGCGTAACCTGATGCAGCAGACCGAGTTGCTCATCGGCGCCCTCGGCGCCGATCGCGACGCCGCGCTCATAGAATTGCGTCAGCGTGTGGAAGAGGCAATTGCTGTCGCAAGACAACGGCTGCTGGAGATGGAAGAGCGGGCCCGGCGCGCCGGTGAGACGGCCACTGCTGCGGTTGATGCGTATGTCCAATCCAATCCCTGGACGGTGGTGAGCACGGCCGGCTTGGCAGGATTTCTGCTCGGAGCGCTGCTGCTCCCGGGCAGACGCGCTGAGCCGCCAGCGGATCCGTGCTAGTGCTGCACGAGGAGCCACCCAAGGCGGGCATGCAGGCTGCAGGGCCGGCTACGCCGCGCGCGCGAACCGCCGCCGACACTGCCCTGCCCGGCGATGAGCTGGATGCGCTGGTTGAATCGCGCACCCGCGAGCTGTCCGGGTTTCTGGCCCACCTCCAGGCGCTCTCCGAGCGGGAGAAGTCGGCGCTTGCACGCAAGCTGCATGATGAGCTCGGCGGACTGCTGACCGCGGCCAAAATGGATCTGTCGTGGCTGCAATCGCGCATGGAGGGCAAGCCCTACCAGGAGCGGCTCACCCAGCTCGGTAATGTACTCGATGAGGCGATGGATCTGAAACGCCGGGTGGTGGAGGAACTGCGACCCTCGCTGCTGGATCACTTCGGACTACCCACCGCCGTGCGCACTTACCTCGAGTCCGCCTGCGCCAAGGCGGGGCTGAGCGCGCAGGTTACGGCCGATCACGGCTGCGATGCCCTGCCCAAGGACATGGCCATCGCGCTGTTCCGCATTGTGCAGGAGGGACTATCCAACATCATCCGCCACGCGCGCGCGCACCACGTCCATCTGTCGCTCGCCGGGGACGCGCGTCATTGCCAGTTGACGCTACGCGATGATGGAGTTGGTTTCGATACTCACGATGCCCGCCTGCGCAAGGCTCATGGGCTGATGGGTATCCGGCAGCGGGTGCTGGCACTCGGCGGGCGCATGGAGTTGTCTTCCAGAACACCCGGCGGCACGACGCTGCACGTGGATGTGCCGCGGGAGTCTGCCTCGCAATAGAGCTCTGCAGCCGCGCGCGCGCATGCCGCCGGCAGGTGGTTAGTGCAGCTCCAAGGGGTCAGTGCGGCACGGTCCACTTTGAGTGGCCGTCCACCACCACCGCCTTCAGCAGCGCGATGTCGCGCATCTTGTCCAGAAAGTAGTCGGCCCCGGCAGCAAAGCAGTGGTCCCGGACGAAGTCCGAGGCGTAGTTGGTCAGTACCACGATCAGCGGCTGGGCATCCGGTGGATACAGCTGCCTGGCATGACGAATCACCGCCACACCGTTACCCTCGGCGAGCTCGATATCGACCACCAGCACATCGTAAACGGACTCCTGCAGCCGCCGCACCGCTTCGGACTGCGTAGTGGCCTGCGCAGCCACCTCCACCCTGCCCGGCTCGGAGAGCAGATCGACCAGTCGCCGCGTCAGCACGGCGGAATCCTCGATCAGCAGGATGCGGCGCTCGTGAAGGCTACCCGTGTTGACATCTGCAGTTTGCATCGCTGCGCCGTGCATCACTGCAGCAGGTTGTTCTTGATCGCGTAATACGTGATGTCAGCATTGGTCTTCATGCTCATCTTCTCCAGAATACGCGTGCGATAGGTGCTGACGGTCTTGACGCTGAGAAACAGTTTGGCGGCGATCTCGGAAACGCTCTTGCCCTCGGCCAGCTTGCAGAAGATCTGAAATTCGCGCTCGGAAAGCACGCTGTGGCGCGGCTCACCGGGGGCGCCCTGCATGCCGCTCACCAACATCTCGGCAAGCTCCGGGCTGACATAACGGCCGCCGCGTACGGCCGCGCGGATCGCGCGGCACAGCTCGGCGTCATCAGCGGTCTTACTGACGAACCCGCTGGCGCCGGCACGCAGCACATTCAGTCCGTACTGGTTCTCCGGATAGGAGCTCAGCACCAGCGTCGCGATATTCTCGTGATGGGCCTTGATCTGCCGCAGCACGTCGAGGCCGGACATGTCGGGCAGCGACAGATCGAGCAGCAGCACATCACATTCGGTGGTCCGCAGCAGCGTCAGTGCCTCACGGCCGGATTTCGCCTCGCCGGCCCAGCTGAAATCGTTCTGGTTATCGATGATCTGCTTCAGCCCGATGCGTACGAGCTGGTGATCGTCTACGACTGCGACGCGGGTGGCCGGCATGTCAGCCTTTTGCAATTACATGGATTGAAAAGGAGCGTCCATCTGGCTCCAACGGTGCGACACGGTACGCGCCTCAGCTGGGCCGATGCTGTGGGAGCCGCGGAGGCCCCGGTTTCCCGGGCGCCGATACGCCCTGTAGGACTTGTCCGACACGTGGCAGTAGCGACTTCAGCGCGCGGCATCCTGAGTGCCGAGCGTCTCATCCTTGGCGGCGTCGCCTGCGAGCTCCTCCCTGCCGTTATAAGTCTCGAGCCGGTTGTAGAGCGTCTTCAGGCTGACACCCAGAATTTCCGCTGCCTTGCGTTTGACGTGCCCGCAGTAGGCCAGGGTGGCCATGGTCACCCGCCGTTCCACCTCCTCAAGCGGCGTGCCGACGCGGATGGTGATCGTGGTTGCATCATCCGGACGAGCTGGCGTATCGGTGACCGCCACATCGAAGTCGATCACGTCGTCGGCCATGATGTAGGTACGCTGAATGTAGTTCCTCAGCTCACGCACGTTGCCTGGCCAGGCATGCTGATAGAGCCGCACCAGGGCCTCGCGCGAGAATGTCTTGTTGGTGCCCTCGATGCGGTTGAGCTCATCGAGAAAGAACTGTGCCAGCTGCTCGATATCGGTGCCGCGCTCGCGCAGCGGCGGCAGCCGGATCGGAAAAACGTTCAGGCGGTGATACAGATCCTCGCGCAGCTTGCCATCACCGACGGCTTTCTCCGGCTCGCGGTTGGTGGCGCAGATGACGCGTACTTCACTGGCGATGGGCTGGGTGCCGCCGACGCGCATGACGGTG
Source organism: uncultured Pseudomonadota bacterium (assembly GCA_963715725.1). Taxonomy (GTDB): domain Bacteria; phylum Pseudomonadota; class Gammaproteobacteria; order Steroidobacterales; family Steroidobacteraceae; genus 13-2-20CM-66-19. The sequence continues at coordinate 428,636 of OY970272.1, forward strand.
CCGGTCTCCAGCACGCGCAGCAGTTTGACCTGCAGCTCCATGGGCATCTCGGTGATCTCATCGAGAAAAATGGTGCCGCCGTTGGCGCGTTCGAAGAATCCCTTGTGCTGGCGATCCGCGCCCGTGAAGCTGCCGCGCTCGTGGCCGAACAGCTCGCTTTCGATCAGCTGCGGGGAGACGGCGCCGCAGTTGAGCGGCAGAAATGCAGCATCACGCCGACGCGACAACTCGTGGACCGTGGCAGCGGCGAGTTCCTTGCCCGTGCCGCTCTCGCCGATCAGCATCACCGTGGCGGAGGTCGGCGCCACGCGGCTCAACTGGTCATACAGCACCTGCATGCGCGGGGAGCTGCCGAGAATACGTCCGAAGCGGCCCAGCCGGCGCAGCTCGTCGCGGAGCTCGCCAATCTCATGCTGCAGGGCCGAGGTCTTACGGGCATGCCGCAGTACCGCCTGGACGCGATCCAGGTCAGCCGGCTTCACGAGATAGTCGCTGGCTCCGGCACGCAGAGCCGCGACGGCGCTATCAACGGTGGCATGGCCGGTGACAATAATCACCTCGGTGGCGTCGGGCTTTTCGAGCTCGCGCACCAGCTCGATGCCCTCCCCGTCAGGCAGACGCAGGTCCGTTAGGAGCACATCCGGTCGCTGCCGCCCAAGCTCGATGCGCGCATCGCGCAGGCTATGCGCGCGAGCCACCGTGAACCCCTCCATGCGGGCGACTTCCTGCAACCAGTCCACGACATCCGGGTCGTCGTCGACGATCAACGCGTGTGCCATTTGCTCCTCGTCAATGCCTCAGTCTAAGCCTCGTCGGCGCCGGTGTAACCCCATCATCCTGCCGCAAGAGCAGTGCGCCGCTACGGTTATGGACTCAACGCGGATTCGGGGGGCCGCCGGCCCGGGGGGCTGCCGGCCGACACGCGCGCTGCAGAGAAGGCGATATCGGGGCACCAGGGCCCAATTTCGACCGGCATCGACGAGGCCTGGAAGGTTACCACGGTGGGCCCCGGAATGCGGGCACGGCTGGCGCACCCCTGCACGCGGCGCCGTGCGCTCGAGACAGCGAACCAGGCAGAGATCAGCGCGGGTCCACCGCCCCGGGCGAGGCACGGCTCAGGGGCAGCGCCGAGATTGCGGTTGCGATGATCGAGATGACGACCACCGCAACCGTCACCCCCGCGAGCTCCCGGGCCAGCGAGAGCCCCAAGCCATGCTCGATGGCGAGCGCCAGGCAATACAGCGGGGCGACACCGCGGGCGGTAAACCACGCCACCCCGCGCCAGGGCGTCTCGGGCATCGGCAGGTTACCCAATCCCAGACGCACCGCGAGCGGCCGCATGACCAGCAGCAACAGCAGCGCGAACCCCAGCATGCGGGGCCTGAAATCCACGGCGGCGACCAGCGCACCCAGCAGCACGACGATGGCGAGCCAGCCGTAGCGCTCCACCTGCATCGCGACCTTGAGCACTCGGGGCATCAACGGTCGATTACGCGTGGGGCGGCGTAGCCGTCCCGCATGAGTCAGTGCGATGCCGGCGGCAAATACCGCCAGGAAGCCGCTGGTGTGAATCGCCAGCGCACCGCCATAAGCGAGCGCTGCCGTGGCAAACACCATCGCCACTTCCAAGTACTCCGCCTGCCGCTCAGGATCCAACAAGGTGATGCAGCGACTGGCTGCGGCTCCCGCGAGCCAGCCGACCGTGAAGCCACCGCCAGCGGCCCACAGCGCATTCAGGCACAACCCGCTGAGCGGCCGCGCGTCGGCATCACTCAGGCCCATGAGGCCCAGAACCAACAGTACGAGTACGGCCGCCAGCCCGTTGTTGATGCCGCCCTCGGCCGAGAGGATCACAGCAGGCGCCGCATGGTCGGTATCCAGATGCGGTGAGATCTCGCTGGCCAGCACCGGATCGGTAGGTGCCAGTATCGCCCCCAGCAGCAGTGCTTCCAGCAGTTTCATGTCGAAGAACAGATGCGCGGCTGCGGCGGTCATCGCCAGCGTCGCAAGTGTAGTGAGCGTCGAGAGGCGGAACGGCACCCGCCAGCAACGCCACTGCATCGGTAAGCGCAATCGCAAACCGACGCAGAAAAGACAAATCAGGAGCGCCATCTCGGAGAGGGTCCCGACGGGGCCGGCATCATCCAGCAGCTGCGGTCGCAGCAGGCGCAATCCACCTGGGCCCAGCAACATCCCGACGGCGAGTGCAATCACCGCTGCCAGCGCGGGGCGCCTGATCAGCGCCAGTTCGCTTCTACTGCCGAGCGTCGCCACCGCTGCTCACGGCGCCGGCGCCCTGCCGTGGCGCCATGCAAAGTTCCCGGATCGCATAACGATCACTCATCACATCCTCGAACTGACGCAGTAACACCTGGCGTACCAGCTCTGGCAGGTAATCGTCCAGCGCATTCCGGTATACCTCAAGCGTGTGATCCTCGCCACGCTCGGCGAGGTCGATGAGTGCATGCTCCTCCGGATTGTCAGCGGCAGCATCCGCGCGCAGCCCGACAGCGCCGCGTCGGCTCAGCCATGGAGCCTCCGGATTTCCTCCGAGCTGACCGATCAGATCCGCGACCTGCGCAGCGTTGCAGCGGCATCTGGCAACTCGCCTCAGAAGGAGCTGTGCGAGCGCCTCATTGCGTGCCTGCGCGGCGCAGAAGATAAAACGCTGCTCACTCGCCCGCAGCGCAGCGAGCAGCTCGCCCAGCGCGTTGATCGCATGACGGTAGTACATCGACAACCCCCGGGACTCTTATGCCGCACCACGGTGAGACGGCGGCCGTTTGGGAGTACACACAGCATAAGCCATACCTAAAGCGCCGGCGCGACCTCCTGAGCGTTTTGCAGTGCCACACCGGACCGGCCATAGCGTGCCGTCCAGAGCGGCTGCCAGCGGGGGCGGCCTCCGGAAGATTTTGCACAAACTGTATGAATTACATGCGACTGGCGTCGTTCAAGAGACCGCGAAATGACCGCGCGTCCAGCTGACTCGCTCGGAGCGTGCAAAGATTTGTCTGGCTTGCAGGCTGACCGTACGGCGGATGCGCTCGGGTAGATAGCCCCGCAGCGCCACCTCATAGCGGCTCAAAGCATGTTGTTGGGCAGTTTCGAAGTCGTCCAGGGCGCGGGCATCGCTCGGCCCCCTGGCAAGTGTCACCAGCCCCATCCAAACCCCGGCCGCACGGCTCCGCAGGGTAGGTTTCGTAGCCGGCTCGGCGCCGAGGAGCAGCACAAGCGCCTGCAGTTCATCCCCCTGACGCGCCCATTCTTCGCTACGAGCGTGCAAGCGGTTACGAACCTGCGCTCGAGCGGCGGTAAGGGCGCAAGCGCCACAGAGTGCCTCGGCACCCCGGCAGGTTCGGATCAGATCATTCAGCGTGCAAACCGTCGGCGTCGTGCGCATGCAATCCTCAATGGCAACTCTTCCGCATCAGCTCGAGCAGGAAGTGTTCCCGCGGCGCTCTCTGTGGCACAGGCGTTGCATGGGGCCTGTGGGCACGAGGGTTGCGGGGTACTCCCGTGCCGAATGGTTTTGCGCCATGGCCAACGGCGATGGTGCTTATAGAAGACCCCCCGTTTGGCGGGCTGTGGTGCGACCAGCCCGCTATTTTTTTGTGCGCCGGATTTGTGCGCCGCGTGGGTCTATCCTTCGCCGTGGGCTAGCCGCCGTACCAAGGGGACGAAGGTGTCGAAGTCCAGCGGCTTGGGCACGTGCAGATCAAACCCCGCGTCCATAGCTGCCTGCACGTCGCCCTTCGAGGCGTAGCCCGTCACCGCAATGGCGAGAATCTGCCGGCCCCTCTGCAGACCGCGCACTCGCCGGACCAGCGAATAGCCGTCCTCTTCCGGCATGCCGATGTCGGTGACAATGATGTCGAAATGGGTGCCGTTCTCCTGGATCTTGGCGAATGCCGCCATCGCGGAGTCCGTCACCGTCACCCGCGCCCCCTCCAGCCGCAATGTTTCGGCCACCACGGTCCGTGCGTCGGGCTCATCGTCGACCACGAGTATCGACAGCCCGCCCAGCGTGTCGCTGGCCGTCGCGGCAGGCAGGGCTTCCGCCGGAGCCGCATCCGATTTCCACGGCTGCCGGTTCGGGAAACGGGCAAGAAAGCTCGCCCCCAGACCCGCTCCGGGACTGCTGGCCGAGACGGTACCCCCGTGCAGATGGACGATCTCTCTGACCAGTGCCAGCCCCAGGCCCAACCCGCCGGTGCTGCGCGTGCTGGATGTGTCGCCCTGGCGGAAACGATCAAACACGTGCGGCAACAGCGCTGCGGCAATACCCTGGCCACTGTCCTGTACGACAAGCTCGCTGAACCCCTGGTGATTGCGCAGGGTCACGCGGATCTCCCCGCCCGAGCTGGTGAATTTCACCGCATTGGACAGCAGGTTCGCGACCACCTGCTGCAAGCGGTCAGGATCGCCCCGCAGCTGGCCCGCGCCCGGGGCGAAATCCGCAGTGATGCTAATGCCCTTCGCCGCGGCGGCCGGGCGCGCCAGGTCAACTGCCGCGGCAGCCACCTTCGCCAGCTGCATCGGACGGGCCTCGATGCGCAGCTTGCCGGTCTCGATGCGTCCGAGATCGAGCAGGTCATTGACCATTTTCAGCTGCGCTCGGGCACTGTGCTCGATGCGTGCCGTGATGGAGCTCACCTCGCTGTCGCCGGCCCGCTTCAGGGCGAGGATGCGGTTCCAGCCGAGAATCGCATTGAGCGGGGATCGCAGCTCATGAGAGAACACCGAGAGAAACTGGTCCTTGCCACGATTGGCCGCCTCCGCTCCGGCACGCAGGCGCCGTTCGCGCTCGATGACGGCGCGACGCTCTGAAGCCTGGTCAGCGGCCGATTTCTGCTCCGCCGTGACATTTCGCGAGGTGAGGATCACGGTGACTGTTGCGCCGAGCGTGTGGATGGCCCGGCCGCGCAGTGCAATCCACTGCGAGCTGCCATTCGGCCACAGACTCTGCACGAGCAGTTGCAGGTCGGTCGCATGCGAGCGAGCACTCCGCAGCATATCGGCCAGCGTATCGCGCTGGTCAACCGCTATCCTATCCAACAGGGCGGCCCAGTCGATCAGGGCGTCCGGGGGGAAGCCGAATTCCGCCTTGAATTGCGCGCTCGCCTGCAGGGAGCGGGTTTCCGGATCGATGCGGCAGTAGCCGAGGCAAGCCACGGCGAGCACATTTTCCAGCTGTTCCAGGCGGATGGCCAAGCCATCGCGCTCGCTTTGCGCGGAACCCTCCCGCTCTTCATGTATTGATGTCATACCGTTCGCACAGAGCTCCAGTGACAGCGCGCGGGACGACAGCGTTTCTTACACGTCGTTGCAAGTTCTCCGTATTTGGGAGACCCGCGCAGAGTCTGGCCGGACTGCGGGCGAGCCGCGTCGCGCCCCGAGGTCCGATTGGCATAGCTGTTGCTGTAGTTCGGGTGGATCGCCTTCCAGAGGATGCCGTGTAATGTCCAACGCCGTAATGGGACTGCGCATCAAGCAGCAGCTCACTCTCACACCGCGACTGCAGCAGTCCGTGAAGCTATTGCAGCTGTCGGCTCTGGAGTGTGTGCAAGAACTGCACCAGTCGATTGCGCAGAACCCATTCCTGGAAGAGGTACCCGAAAACCCCGACAACCGCACGCAAGGTGAGGAGACTGCCGAGGACAGCTCGCGCGGCGAACTGGATTTTTCCGCTTCTGGCTCGGCGGGCAGCGGCGGTGAGGACACGCCGGATTGGACCGAATGGACGGCCTCGCCATCGACTTTGCACGACTCCCTGCATGAGCAGCTGCTGCTGCTCGGGCTCAGCGAGCGTGACTACGCACTCGCCAACCTGGTAGTCGATGCGCTCGATGAAGACGGCTTTCTCCGCCAACCCCTGGAGGAGCTGCAGTCCATCGCCCCTGGCGCCGTACCCGGCGAGATCGAGACCGCGTTGCGCATCGTGCAGACCCTCGAGCCGAGTGGGATCGCCGCGCGCACCTTGGGAGAGTGCCTGGCGTTGCAGCTGCAAGCCATGGAGCACGGCACGCCCGGGCGCGAGCTGGCATTGGAGATCGTACAGAATCGACTGCCGCTGATGGCAGCTCGCGACAATACGCGACTGCTCGAAGCCCTGGGGTGCAACTCCGATGAGTTGCGCGTCGCCGTCGAACTCATCCGCAGTCTGGATCCCCGGCCGGGCTCCAAAATCGGCACTTTCGAGCCGCGCGCCATCGTACCGGATGTGATCGTGCGTAAGGAAAAGAAGCGCTGGCTGGTAAACATCAACGCGGCGATCTATCCGCGCATCCGAGTCAACCAGCAGTACGCGGACTATTTTCGGCAGGCACGCGACGGTGAGACGGCGCTGCTCGCGCAGCACCTGCAGGAGGCGCGCTGGCTGGTCCGCAATCTCGAGCAACGCTTCCTTACGATTCAGCGCGTCGCCGAGGCGGTGGTCGCCCGACAGCGCAACTTTTTCGAGTACGGCGATCTCGCCATGCGCCCCCTGACACTGCGGGAGATCGCCGATGAGCTCGGCTTGCACGAGTCCACGGTGTCCCGTGCTACCAGCCACAAATACATGGCGACTCCGCGCGGCGTCGTCGCGTTCAAACGCTTCTTTTCCAGACAGCTCGCCACCACCAGCGGCGGTTCGTGCTCCGCGACCGCCATTCGGGCCCTGCTGCGCGAGTTCATCGCGGCAGAAGACCGCCACAATCCGCTCTCCGACGTGCAGCTCACCGAGTTGCTGGCCGATCGGGGCGTCAAGGTGGCGCGGCGGACGGTGACCAAATACCGCCGTTCGATGATGCTGCCTGCTGTTGACTTCAGGCGCGCCTGAGCCGCCCTGGGAGGCGGTGCAGCCTCTCATCAGCAAACCGAAGAAGCGTCGGCGCGAGTAGCTTGGTGTTGCCCGGGCTGTGGCGCACGCGGAGCCGCGCGCCACAGGCAGGCAAGAATCAGCGCTGTACCGGGGTGTTGGGCCCCGAATTTGCCCCTTGGGCGAATCGTCCCGTGGTATCGCTGAAGATGATCTCCACACGGCGGTTCTGCTGGCGCCCTTCCGGAGAGCTGTTGGTTGCAACCGGATACGCCTTGCCGCGACCTACCGTCTGGACCTGACTTGCGGAGATGCCGCGACTCTCGAGTGCGGTCGCGACTGCCTGAGCGCGGCGCTCTGACAACCCCATGTTGTAATCATCCGAGCCCCGACTGTCGGTGTGCCCCTCGACGATGATCTTCGTGTCCGGGTTGTTACTCATATACGTGGCCAGTCGATTCAGCGCCAGATCCGCTCCCGGCTTCAAGGTCGCCTGCCCGGTATCAAACAGCACATCGCCGAGGGTGACCACCACGCCGCGGTCGGTTTTCTTGGCCTGCAGGTCCGCAAGCTGTTGCTGGGCACTGGCGAGCTGCGCCTGCGCGGACTCCGCGTCGCGGCGGGCATTCTCGGCCTGCAGGCGCGCCGCATCCGCCTGACTGCGTGCCGTATCCGCCTGATTGCGTGCCGTATCGGCCTGAGCCTGGGCATTCATCGCTTCACGCGAGCGGGCATCCATGAGGATCTTGTTGCGCTCCTCCTGGGCACGGGCCACTTCCAAACGGGAATGCGCTTCCTCTGCGCGTGCCTGGCCCGCCTCGGCATGCCGCCGCGCCAGGTAGGCAAGATGATCCACCAGAGACGGTGGTTGCTTCTGTTGCAGGGCCGCCTCGGCCTGTTGCAGATCGCTGCGCGCTGCTTCCAGATCATTGCCGGCGGCCTGCTGCGCCAGCGGGTCGTGCGAGAGCGTGTCGATCTCGGCACGGGCGTGTTCTACTTCCTCGCTGCGTTGTGGCGCGGTCGCGCACGCTGCGAGCACGGCGGCAGTCGCGCCGACCAGAATCAATCTCTTCATAATGGTTTCCTCCCCGACATCAATACTTGGGCGGCACGGCTACCGCGTCCGGACTAGGAGCGATCGCATGGCCCCGCGACGATTCCTCGCGGAGCGTCTCGTTGCTCTGCACGACCTCGTGCGCGGCGCGTGAGGCATCGCCCGCGCTGGCGCGCGCCGAGGCGAGATCGGCATCGACCGCCGCAGCTTCCGCGTAGCGTCTGGCATCCTCATATTTCTTCTGGCTGTCCGCCCGGTCGGCATTCGCCAGCTCATCATGGGCGCGCTGCAGGTCCGCCGCGGCGTAGCGTTGCGCGCCGGATTTGTCCGCCTGCTCGATCATGGTGCGTGCCCGCACTAACTCCGCCGAAGGCTGTGGCGGTTGCGTGGCACATCCACCGGCAATGCCACAGAACAGCATGGCTGCCGGCAACAAAGCAGATCGTCCGGATCGTAATAACATGAGTCTCCCCTTCAGGCTGAAGCGTGCACCTGGAAAATCCCTGCGAACCTAAGGTGCGTGGCGGCGCACCTGCTAAAACTGTGGCGCGATCATTGCGCACGGGAACGCGGCGCTACTATCAGCAAAGCAACAGGTTCGCTGCGACAGGCGCCCCAACATACTGTAGGAGTCCTCCGACGAAACGTGCCGGCAAGCTCAGCTGTCCAGTGTCCTGCGGCTTCGCAGCAAGCGTCGGAGTGCCACGGCCGGGCGGCCACCCGCCATTCTCGCTAGCCGGCCGTCAGTGAACGCAGTAAGCACTTCCGGATGGATGTAGCATTTGCGACAGATCGTCGGCGTGTTGCCGAGGCGTCGCGCCACCGCTGCAATGGCTTCGGTGAGACAACGGCGACTGTTGCGAACCGGAACCACGCCGAGGCGACGCAATGCGTCGAGCGCCTGAATCGTCGCGAACCAGGTGCGGAAGTCCTTCGCGGTAAACGGGCCGCCACTGATCTCGCGCAGGTACTCATTCACATCGGTGGAGTCCACTCGGTGGCGCTCGCCGGCATCATCCACCCACTGGAACAACTCCTGACCGGGAATGTCCGTACAATGCCGCACTATGCGCGCGACCGCGGGATCGCTGACACTGACACGGTGCGCGACACCGCTCTTGCCCCGAAACTCGAACGTAAGCTGGTCGCCACGGACTTTGACATGGCGATCACGCAGCGTGGTGAGCCCGAATGAGCCATTGGTACGCGCATACTCCTCGTTGCCCACCCGCACCAACGTGCGCTCGAGCAGACGCACTACGGTAGCGAGCACGCGCTCGCGCGGCAGGCCTGACTTGCGCAAGTCCTGAGAAACGCGGCGGCGGATCTGCGGCAGGCTGCGGCCGAACTCGAGAATGCGCTCGAATTTGGCGGCGTCACGATGCGTGCGCCAGCGCGGATGGTAGCGATACTGCTTACGGCCACGGGCATCCCGACCGGTTGCCTGCAGATGACCGCCGGGACTGCAGCAGATCCACACATCACGGTACGCCGGCGGGACCGCCAGGCGGCGGATGCGAGTCAGCTGGGCTTTGTCGCGGACCTGACGACCCGTCGGATGGAAATACACAAATCCCGAGCCGCGACGAACGCGGCGAATACCGGGCTTGCAGTCCGTGGAAAACTGCAGTCCCTCCGCCTCAACGACGAGGAGGGACTCGCGGGTTGGAAGGACGGCTGCGGGTGTGGAAGTCTCAGTGGTTCGAGACACGTGGGTGCGGCATCAGCGCGAGGACACGGCCCAACGCCTGATGCCGGCGGGTCAGGGGGAATTCCCAGTCCGTCCCGCCTCTTGCCAGGCTCATGGCATAGGCAAGCGCAGTATGCTTGTCCGGAAACGTGGCCACGGGCTCCTCTGAAGACCCGCAAAGCACGTCCCATTGCGTCTCGCTCACGCCACAGATGCGATAGACCGAAGTATCCTCAGCCTGTTTCATCGCAACACCCTCGCCGCTCCTGTTGCCCTGATGAATGCTTGTCCTGATGATGGGTTGCAGCAAGAACCACGCCCAACATCTCACCAACCGCGCTCGGCCGCAACCAGCTGCGTGATGCGGATCCCCGTAAGTGGATTGCGCGGGTAGCGGGTCCCGGTGAATGTTGGCACCGTAGGACTACTCTGACAGTACCTCGGGCGAGTTGCGTCTCCGGGAGTCGTCACCTTCCGACTTTGATGCGTGCAGGCAGCAAGTACCTTGCCTATCCATAACGCGCATAACCCACGAGTTCCCGCCACTGCGGGATAAAGAAGGTAGTAAGGCAATGGTGACTGACGACATGGTGGCCCTCGTGCCCCAACTGCATACTTTCGCCCGCTCTCTCACCCGCGACGGGGTACGGGCCGATGATCTGGTGCAGGAGGCACTGATGCGGGCCTTCAACAACCTCGATCGCTTTAGGCCGGGGACCAACCTGAAGGCGTGGCTGTTCACGATCGTCCGCAACGAGCACTACTCCCAGCTGCGACGACGCAAATTCGAAGCGCATGGCGTCGATACGGAGCTACTGCCGGAGCCCAGCGTGCCCCCTGATCATGACGGCAAGCTCGAGCTGCGGGATCTGAATCGGGCGCTCGCAGCGCTCTCGCCCGGGCAGCGCACGGCGTTGATCCTCGTGAGCGCCAGCGGCTTCTCCTACGAGGAGGCTGCCGAGATCTGCGGATGTGCGGTCGGTACGATCAAGAGCCGGGTGGCCCGGGCGCGCGAGACGTTGCTGCAGATGCTGGATGGCAAGATGCCCATTCCAGAGACAGAGGTGGATGAGGATGCGGTTTTCAACACCCGCATGCCGGTGCGGCAACCGCCGCGGCACGCAAACCTCCACGCTGCAGGAGTGGCTGCATCCTAGAGACTTGAGGCGAGACCCGTGAGCGCATCGCCCGTCACGCGGAAGGTGCGCCACTCGTCCATCGCGACCGCGCCAAGCCCTTCATAGAAGGCGATGGACGGGGCATTCCAATCCAGTACGGACCATTCGAGCCGGCCACAGTTGCGCGCCAGCGCGGTACGCGCCAGCCAGCGCAACAGCTGCCGGCCGACGCCATAGCCGCGAGCCTCGGGTCGCACATAGAGATCTTCGAGGTAGATGCCAGGCTTGGCGAGAAAAGTCGAATAGTTGTGGAAGAACAGCGCGAATCCCACGGAAGTGTCGCTCAGGCTGGCAATGATTACCTCCGCGTACGGGCGCGCACCGAACAGCGTCTCCCGTAGCGCGTTCTCATCGGCGATGAGCTGATCCGTGAGCCGTTCGTAGCTGGCGAGATCCCGGATGAAGGAGAGGATGAGCGGCACATCCGCGGGCTCTGCCGTGCGGACGGTGATCAATCCGCGTTGCGACGCCAATTCCATCATCAGCCGATGCTCTGCAGACCCTGTGCGATGCCGCTGATGCTCGCCACCAAAGCCTCGAACAGGTCACGGTCCTGACGCTGACCCGCCCGCCAGCGCTGCAGCAGATCGACCTGCATGAGGTTCATGGGGTCCACATACGGATTGCGCAGGCGGATGGAGCGCTGCAATGTTGGTTCGGTATCCAGCAATGCACTGCTGCCCTTGATCGCCAGTACGTGCTCACACGCGGCCGCATGCTCCTGCCGGATGGCGGGAAACAGCCCGCGCGTAACGCTCGGCGCCAGAATTTCATACTCGGCGGCGATATCCAGGTCGGTGCGCGCCAGCAGCATCTCGAGATCATCCACCAGAGCGCGCAGGAAGAACCAGCCGTTATAAGCCGAGCGCAGCGGCGCCAGGCCGTACTCGGCGATCGCCGCGCCAAAACCGCTGCCCGCGCCGAACCAGCCGGGCAACAGCTGCCGGGGTTGCGTCCAGGCAAACACCCACGGTACCGGTAGAACCGCATCGAGCCCTTGAGCCTCGGCGCGGAAAATGGACCGCGAGGCGATCTGCATGCGGGCGATCACATCGATCGGCGTCACCGCCTGGAAATAATCGTAGAAGGCAGGATCGCCATACACCAGGCGCCGATAAGCTTTCTCACTGGCGCGCGCGATCGTCGCTGCGTACGTCAGGTGCACCGGGTCATCGGGAGCCAGCCAGCCCCGCTGTGCCGCTGCGGTCGTGAGCGCGAGCGCGCTGAATGCGCGCTCCAGCGTGCGCATCGCGATCGGGCGCAAACCATAGCTTTGTTGCAAGGTTTCGCCCTGCTCGGTGAGGCGTAACACGCCGTTGACGGCACCGGCCGGGGCCGCCTTCACGAGCGCATCCACACGACCCCCGCCGCGTGCAGCGCTGCCACCTCGCGCATGGAAGATAATCTGACGCTCCTCGGCTGCAGTCAGAACCTGTGCCAGGGCACGCTGCGCCTGGTGAGTCGCGAATCGCGAGGCACAGATTCCGGCCTCCTTGTTACTGTCGGAGTAGCCGATGAGCACACACTGGGTGCGCGCATGTGCCTCGAGATGCCGGCGATACAGTGGATCGGTGAGCAGCTGCTGCATCGTGGCTCCGCAGTGCTCGAGTGCGCTCATGGATTCGAACTGCGGAGCGATATCGAGCGCCACCTCACCGGTGTTCTTGTCGTAAGCCTCCGCCCAACGCGCCAGCACCAGTGCGGCGAGCATGTCGTCGGCCCCACGAGTGCCACTGATGATGAAGTAACCAACTGCGGCAGGCCCGTAGCGATGACGTCCCTGCATGATGGCATCGAAAATCGCCAGGTTGCGCTTGGCGAGCGCATCGAGCTCGACGTTCGGGCCGCAGTCCTTTGCCAACACATCGCTCAGCACGCGGCACCGCTCGGCACTCGGGCGCGCGGTCCACTCAGGGTCGCCGAGCCCACGCGCCAGCACGTCGTGCAGCACCGAGGCGTGCTGGCGCACATCGAGCGTTGCGAGATGGAACCCAAACGTATCGATCCGGCGCAACAGGCGCCGCACATAGAACAACCCGGCGTTCGCGCCCTTGTTCGCCTCCAGGCTCGCTGCGGCAAGCACGACATCGGCGCGAAACTGCCGCACGCTCTGATAGCCATTGGGCCGACCCTCATACGTATGACGCAGCCGCTCGCCGATCTGCGTGAAGAACACCCGGTAGGGCATGCGGTCGTGGCGCGCCGGCGTAATGGCCCGGGCTCCCGGCAGCAGTACCAGGTACTCATCGATCTTCTGCGACAGCTCGGGAGAGACCCGGGTGCGGCTGGCACTCTGGGAAAGACGCTGCGCGAGGGTCTGACAATCCTTGAAATAGGCATTGACGATGACCCGTTGCTGCCGGGCGAGCGTCTCGCGCACTGACTTCGCGTGCACGTCCGGATTGCCATCCAGATCGCCACCGACCCAGGAGCCGATATGCAGCAGCGCCGGCAGATCGAGCGAGTCGGCGGGCACCGCATAGAGCTTCTCCAGGGCAAGCGCAATCTCCTCGTAGAACGGCGGCACCACGCGATACAGAATCTCGGTCAGATAGAAGAGCACGTGCTCGCGCTCATCGGCGACGGTGAGTTTCTCGCGCGGATGGTCCTCGGTCTGCCAGGCCGCTGTCAGCTCGATCTGGATGCTGCTCCACAGGCGGCGCAGATCGTTCGGCGTGAGCGTGGGATCGAGGCGATCCAACAGGTGCGTCGCCACGCGCTGCTGTTTGGTCAGGATGGTCTGGCGCGTCGACTCGGTGGGATGGGCGATGAACACCGGCTCGATGCTCAAGGTGCCGAGCAGCCGCAGCACGTCCTCGAGCGTCAAGCCGCGGTCCTTCAACGCCGCGATGGCATCCTCCACGCCACCGGGCTGCGGGCGCTGGCTGTCCCGGAGGAAGTAATGGCGTCGCCGGCGGATGCGATGCACTTTCTCCGCGAGGTTGACCACCTGAAACCAGCTGGAGAACGCCCGCACCAGATCGCGCGCCAGCTCCGGCGGCCGGCCGCGTACACAGGCCGCCAGCTCGAGCGCGGCCTGCTGGTCGCCATCGCGGCGTCGGAAGGCGACCTGCCGGTCCTGCTCCACCAGGTCGAACAGTTGCTGGCCACCCTGCTCGAGCAGGATGTCGCCCACCAGCCCACCCAGGGCGTGCACGTCATCGCGCAGCGCCTCGTGCTTGGGTGGAAAGTGAATGTCGCTGCGCTTCATTCAGCCCACGAGTTGGCATGCTGCGCAAAATCAGACCGCTGCACACGCACCACGCAGAAGCGCTGCCCGGTCGGGGCTTCCATGACCCACCAGGTGCGGATCTGTGCGATGCGCCGCGCGCCTAGCTTTTCCAGGCGCTGCACCTCCGCCTCGATGTCATCCGCTTCGATGTCCAGGTGCACGCGGCTCGGATGCTCGACCCGCTGCACCTCGATGTGCAGCTCGTCGGGCTGCGTGTCGAACACGCGATACAAGGGGTCATCCGCGCCGCTCTTCACGCGATAGCCGAGCGCGGCGGACCAGAAGCGAGTGGCTTCCTCCAGATCGTCCGTCTGACAATCAATGATGAATCCGGCCAGCCGGCTCTTGTGCATTGTCGGGCTCCCGCGCCTTGGGCAAGGCGCACCAACGGAAAGGGCTATTTAGGCACCAGCTTACCCGGCCAGCAACACCGATTCAGCGCGTTCCAGCTCCTCCGGGCGTCCATAGAGCACCACAATGTCGCCGTCACGCAGCACGGTCTCTGCGGCCGGCTCACGCCCGAGAATCCCGAGGCGGCGTACGCCAGTGAAGGTCACCTCGGTGCCGCGGTCGCGCACATCCTGCAAGGTGCGCCCGACGGACCACGCCCCCGGTGGGATGACGACGGAGCGCAGGCCTTCCCGATACTCCTCCACCTGGTTGAGCGCACCGGGTGGCACGATGTTGCGCAGCACGGCGTAGCGACTGCTGCGGATGTCTCCGAGCGCGCGCGCCACGTGCTGCACCGGAACGTGCAGCAACATCAACACGTGGGACACCAGCATCAGGCTCGCCTCGAAGGTCTCCGGAACGACATCGGTCGCGCCTGCGGCCTGCAAATCATGCAAGCGTGCGTCATCCTGCGTGCGCACCAACACGGGCACCTGGGGACGCAGCGCGCGGATGCTGCGCAGAATTGCCAGCGAGGTCTGCGGGTCGGCAAAGGTGATGACGACGGCGCTCGCGGTCTCGAGCCCGGCCTTCACTAACATCTCCTCATCGGCCGAATCTCCGTACAGCACCGGATCGCCGCCCTGGCGCGCAGCGCGGATGCGCGCGGGATCCAGATCGAGCGCGATGTATTCGAATCCCTGTGCCTCGAGCACGCGGGCGATGTTCTGACCGACCCGTCCGAATCCGCACAGGACGACGTGCTCGCGGCGCGCGATGTTGCTGCGGGCCGCCTCCTCGCGCTCGATCGAGGTGCCGGGGGGACCGGATTCGTGCAGCAGGGCGCGCGTGATGCGCTTGTTGTTGTTGAGCAGCAGCGGACTGAGCACCATCGACAGCACGAATGCCAGCAGCAGCGGTTCGCCGAGCTCCGGTGGCAGAAGTCCGGACTGCACGCTGATCGTGCAGAGCGCCACCCCGAATTCTCCGCCGATGGCGATGACGATCCCGGTGCGCACTGCCTTGAAGCGTGTATTGGTGAACGGGCGGCTGACCAGAGAGCCGACCACCGCTTTGATCAGCACCATCCCGAGCAGCAGCGCCGTGACCGTACCGAGCGAGCTCAGCAGCACGCGCATGTCAAGGAGCATGCCGACCGAGATGAAGAACAGGCCAAGCAGGATATCGCGGAACGGCCGGATGACCGACTCGATCTGATAGCGGTACTCGGTCTCCGCCAGCATCATCCCCGAGAGGAACGCGCCGAGCGCGAGCGATAAGCCGGCGGCGTTGGAAATCCACGCCGAAGCGAGCACCACGAGCAATACCGCAAGGGTGAACAGCTCGCGCAGCCGGCTGTGCGCCATCTCGTGAAACAACGGTCGTAGCAGCCAGCGGCCTGCCGCCAGCACCACGATCACTGCCAACGCCGCGCCGACGACTGCGAGCGCGCTCTCGCGCAGCTGGAAATGACTGCGGCCGACCCCCGAGGCGAGCGCCAGCAACGGCACGAAGGCCAGGTCCTGGAACAGCAGCATGCTGAAAGCGAGCCGGCCGTGAGTACGATTGAGCTCCGCCTGCTCGGTGAGCTGACGCAGCAGGATCGCGGTGGAGCTCATGGCGACGGCGCCACCCAGCACGATGGCCGTGATCCAGGACAGACCCAATGCCCGCCCGATCGGTGCACAGACCGCGGCCGTACCCAGCACCTGCGCAGCGCCGAGACCAAACACCTCGCGCCGCATGGCCACCATGCGCGGGAGTGAAAATTCCAGCCCGAGTGTGAAGAGCAGGAAGGCCACGCCCAGATCACCGAGCAGCTGTGTGGCTTCCGACTCGGAGACCACCGCGAAAGCATGTGGACCCAGGGCGAGACCCACGGTGAGATACGCGAGCGGCGCTGGCAGACCGAGCCGTCTGATCAGCGTAACGGTAAAAACCGACGATGCCAGGATGATCAGAACCTGGGGCAGCGGCGCGGTCATCTGAGAGGACAACTCCTGCGGCCATCGACAGACGGCGTGCAGGCAACTTAGACGCTGGCGGGGGGTTCGCGCAATGTCCGCCGCAGAACGCTCAGCCCATCAGAACGGTGGTGTCGTAACTCTCGAAGCCGTGGATAGCGCGTGCATAGGCGTTGTAGACCAACCGCTCGGCCACCTTGTCGATACGCGGTGCCAGTAGCATTCGCAGCACGACATCGTCCGCCGGACGGGTAGCATCTTCGGCGAGCAGCTGTTCGATCACGCGCGTCAGGCGATGGGTCAGCTCATTGACAAAGCGCAGATGGGCCGTGTCATGCACCTCATCGGCGGTGGGTCCGTAGGTACCGCGCGCTTCCTCGGCAAGCTCGTGCAGGAACATGTTCAGCAGCCGCGCCTTGTCGAGCAGCCGCAGGTCGCCGAAGAACTCGATTTCCGATTTGAGGTTCATGATGGGAAGAAGTCGATCGGCTTGGTGGTGGTGACTGCCTCGACATCCCTCGCTTCGAAATGGAACAGTCGGACGCGTGCGACGATCTTGCTCTCCAGATCCGGATCGTTGAGCTCGCTCGACACCACCCGGCACATCGTCACTTCACCGGAAGGGGCGATGGTAAATTCCAGCACCAGCTTGCCCTGCAGCTCCGCGCGCTCGCGCAGCGCCCGGTTGTACAGCCCATAGATGGCACCTTTGTTGTGGTCGAACACCAGCTCGATCTCCTCGCGCGAGCGGGCTGCTTTGCCGCTGCTGCCGGTGCGTGTCGGTCCGCGGCTGTTGAGCCCGGAGCGCGCGATCGAGGAAGTCACGGACGTCGTGTCGTGCCCCGTGAGGGAGCCTGCGCCGGTGCCGAAGCCGCGGCTGCTGTTGGCGGAGGTAATGCCGCCGCTGCTGGCCCCCACCTTCGAGGTGATGAGCGAGCGCTCGGCGTGCGAGTCAGCGCCCACGGCGCCCGATAGATTGCGCGTCTGCTCGATGGGCGTGAGATCCATCTGCTCACGCAGATCGGCCAGCTCATCCTTGACGCGATCCAGTGATTTCTGCGCCTTCTCACGTGCTTGCTGACGCTTGTCCACCGGCGGTGGTACCACCACCGGCTTCTTCTCGGGTTCCACTTTCGGTTTGGGCTGCTCCTGCACGACAGGCGGCGGTGGCGGCGGTTTGGGCTTCTGCTCGATCATCACCCTGGCCAACCGCTGAGGCACCTCGGTCTCCGCGGCCGTGCGCTTGGGCGTGGGCAATAGCGGAAAGAGAATACCCAGCAGCACAAAGATGCCCAGCAGGATCCACAGGATGCGGCGGAAACGCTCGCTCGCTTCCGCATCGCCCTCCCAGGGCAGCTCATAGTCTCGGTAAAAGGGAACAAGCGTCGCCATGCGAGTTGGCCTATCCTGGCTTGATCTGCCCGGCCACGACCGGTTTCTCTTTCTGGATCACCGCGAGCGACACCTTGCCGTAATCCGCCTCGGTGCAGGTGCTCATCACCTTTTTCAGAACCTCGTACGGCAGCGACTTGTCGGCCATGATGGTGATCTCGCGCTGGGCGAGATCCTTCTCGCTCATCTCCCGGCCCACGAGCAGCGGCCGCTTGAGCGCCTCACGCAGTGGCGCCACGCTCGCATCCTGGGACGCGCGAATATCCTGAACCGAGGTTATGCGCTCGCCCTGCACGAACAGATCGCCCTTGGTGATCATCACCACGACTGACTGCTTGGGAGCGACCTCGGCGATCGACTGCGGGATCTCGATACCCTTGCTGTTCTGGATAACCTCCACCTCGGTCGAATACACGAGCAGAAAGGCCACCATGACCGAGAGAATGTCGATCAGCGGGATGAGATTGAGCTCGGCATCGGCGCGATGCCGCAGATGATGCAGAGCCATGCGCCGCGCGCGGCCGGATGTACTCATGATCGGGGCGCTCCGGAGGCAGCAGCGGACGAGGAATCAGGCGCTGCGGGTGTGGGGACGGGAGCCGCACCGGCCGCGGGAGCCGCAGCAGCGGTGTCGGGTGCAGGCGCATCTCCCATCGAGATGTCGGGAAACAACTCCGCCTGTATGGTGTTCAGTCCTTCCTTGACCTCGAAGACGCGCACCCGGTCCATTACCTGCACCACGGTGTCGTACAGCGTATCGGGCTCGAGGAGGATGGTGGCATCGGTCTTGTCGGGAAACTTTGCCTTGACCCGCTTGAGATAGTCGGTGAGGCCGTCGTAGTTGTAGCCGCCCGCCGTGTTCGGCAGCGTGGCGAGTGGCCCGGTGTTGCGATCCGCCACCTGCAGCTGATCCTTGCGCACCATGATCTCCAGCTGTAAGCCCGGCGGCGGCTCGCGGAATTCGGTTTGCGCAGCCGGCAGATTCAGCTGCAGGATGACCGTGCGTGAGAACACGGCGGTCATCAGCAGGAACGTGACCAGCACCGTGAAGATGTCGATCATCGGTACCAGCAGAAGCTCCGCTGGCTTGCGCGCGTGCCGCGCGAGCTTCTTGTTGGCGTACGATCTGCGCATGCGCGAGCGTTACCCGTAACCGGACCGCGATGCGGTCAGGCGGCCTGTGCCGGCGGCTGACGCTCGGTGATCGCGTTCAGGAACTTGACGGACGCCATCTCCAGACTGTCGATCAGCTCGGTCGTCTTGGTCTGCAGGAAGGCGTGAATGAACAGCAGCGGCACCGCGGTCATCAGTCCGAACGCCGTGCAGTTCATCGCTACCGAGATGCTGGCGGAGAGCAGATTGGCCTTTTCGGCAGGGTTGATGGTGGCCACCGCGGCAAAGGCGCGGATCAGACCCATCACGGTGCCCAGCAGTCCGAGCAGCGTCGCCAGGTTCGCGAACGTGGCGAGATAGTGGGTACGCTTCTCCAGGCGGGGCACCACCTCCATGAGGCTCTCCTCCATCGCCTTCTCGATGTCATCGCGACGGCGCGCTGACTGGATACGCGCAAGGCCGTAGTTGAGGATATGGCCGATGGCGGAGTTCGACTGCGAGGTCACCTGCACGACCTGGCGGAAGTTGCCCTGCTGCAGCATCGGCACGACTTCATTCCACAGGGTACGGTTACGTACCGCCGTATGCGTTAGATAGATGTAGCGTTCGATGGCGATCGACAGACCGACCACGAACACGATGGCGATCGGATACATGAAGTCTCCGCCGCCCTGAAAAAACCTCACGATCACGCCCCACAAATCCATCGAGGTCACTCCCGCCGCGCGCTTCGGATATTCCAGGGCACCATGGACTTCGCGCGGCTCCATGGTAGCAAGCGCCCGCGCCGGCACCCGGCGCCGGCACACCCGCACACACACTAACCCAAGCTATGCCAAACTGAATGACATATGCCAAAAAAGCTGCGACCGGGCTCTCACAATGACAAGGCACCGACCAGCCTGGATTCCCACATCTGTTTTGTGAGAATTATATCTGCCGCGGCGCGGCGCGGGCTGAGACCTGCGCACACGTTGTCGCCAGATGGCGCCAGGCACGACTGCTTCAGTGTCCGGCTTCCTTTCCCGTTGCGGCGGCAGCATCCGGCTGCAGCGCATCGTAGTAGCGGTTCTGCCGGTTGAAGACGTCACGGTCGACCGGTGTCAGAACCTCATCGAGCAGACTGTTGACCGGCCGACCAACAAGATCACCCAGGTCGGCACGTTTCCAGGGAACGATGTACAGCACCTTGGGCAACTCACGGTTACCCGTGATCTGAGTGGTGTCGAGCTCAATCCGGTCGTGTGCCTTGCCGGCCGCACCGGTGGTCGGGGATCCGCCACCCTCGGTCGCTGTCCTCGCGACCGACTTACGGCCAGTTTCGACGGCAGGCGACTTACCCGCGAGAGCTGCGGCCGCGGGCGACGGCGTCGGTGAGCGGCTGGCTGGCGCGCCCGCGGACGAGCTGCCCGCTGGGGCGATTGACGGGGAGCTGCCGGTCGGCGCGCTGCTCGAATTCGAAGTGTTGACGCCCGGCTCGAGCTCTTCCGGTCGCGGCGATGCGGCAGGCGCATTCGGCGCCGGGGATGGCGGGGTCCCCTGGGCCCAGGAGGGGACCCCCAACACGACGCAGCCGAGCAGCGCGAGACCACGTTTCGCGTTGCGCGCTCTGTTGGTATGCATGATATGACCTCCTACTGCGGCGGCTTAGGGGCGCTGCCCGGCACCGGCGGGGCTGCGGCACTGCCATTCCCGCTGTTGCCGCCATCAGGGTTCGCCGGCTGATCGGCGTGCTTGGCGGCGGGCGGCTTCACCGGCGGCTTGCCGGTGCGCTGCCGAAGCTCGGCAATCCAGCTGGTCACGGGACGATCCTCCCCGGTGAGCTCCTTGTAGCGCTCGAGCGCCGTGAGGGCACGCTCCGGGTCTCCGAGATAGAGGTCTGACACCACTCCAAGGTTCCGGTAGGCAGGTGCGTAACTGGTATCTGCCGCAATGGCACGCTCGTAAGAAGCTGCCGCCGCCGGGAACTCCCCACGCAGCCGCTGCGTAGCACCCAACTCGTTCCAGGCAATCGCGCTGCTGCCGTTGCGCTCCACTGCTGTCTTGAGGGCCTGCTCAGATTGCTCCAGCTGGCCGCCCCGACGATACAGGATACCGAGATTGACGTAGGGCGCGCTCAAGGTCGGATAGGAAAGGGTCATCTGCTTGAATTCGAGCTCGGCCTCGACGGCATTCCCGCTGCGCATTGCACCTACCGCCCGGGCGAAATCGGACGTCGCGCGCGGTGGAATGTTCACCGGCGCGGCAGGAGCCGTCGCGGCGAGACCCGGCGCAGCCGGTGTTGCCTTCCCTGCCCCATTCCCGGCAGGCTGCGAAGTCGCAGATGTTCCAGCAGCGGACGGTCTGTTAACGGCAGCTGCATTGCCCGCACTGGCGCCGGCGGGTTGGTCAACGGGTCGCTCCGGAGCTGAGGCGACGGGTCGCTCCGGTGGCGCCGAGGCGCAAGCACCCAGGAGCAACACGACAACGGCCACAGCGCCATGATTAATTGAGCGTGACATCGACATCCTGCGTCAGCTCGGTCTTGCCATAGCGTGCGGGCTTCAGCTCCGCGAGTACCTTGAAGCTCTTCTGCACCCATTCATCGTAAATGCCGTCCTTGGCGCGCACCGTGTTGATCTCGTGCGCCTTGATGGCTTGCTCCTCGAACGGGAAGACCTGCTCCTCCAGCAGTGAGTTATATTCCTCGAGCTCCTCGCCCTTGAGGTTCTTGGGACGCTCCGAATTCATGACATCGTGCGCCAGCGTGCGATAGAGCTCCGCGATCTCGTAGGTCGCTGCCGTCGTGACCTCCGCCACCTGGTAATCCGCAGCGTGCCGGTATGCGCTGATCGCCTCTTCCAGAGCTTTGCGCTTGACCACCAGGCTCTTCTTGAGGGGGGCCGTGAGGCGCACTGCCCGAAACGCATCGCGCGCGGGTTGTGCCAGAGCCAGCTCGGCTCTCGCCGCCAGATAATGCGTGCGCTCGGTGCGTTGCGCCCCTGCCTGCGCATCAGCCTTGATGATCTCGCGATACCAGTGATCGCGCTTGCTGATGTCCCCGCTCTTCGCGGCGTAGTCCGCAAGCCGCTGGCGTGCCTCCTCGGCATCCACGAGCGGAGTCGGATTGGTGCTGACGAACTTCTCCAGCATGCCCGTTGCCTTGGGTACGTTGTTCGCCTTGGCATACAGGTCCGCAGACTGCAACAGCGCCTCGCGCTGTACGCCCCGGTCCTCGGCTGGGTTGGCGGCGATCTGCTCGAACTCTGCGGCGGCTTGCCCTGGGTGATTCGACTCGGTGTAGGCCACCGCGAGCTTGCGCGTCACATCCCGTGACAACTCGCTCTTCGGATACTGCTGACGGAAGCTCTCGAGTATCTGGATCGCCCGGTCCCACTGCTTGAGGTTGATCAGCTGCGCCGCGGCGTCGTACTGCGCGGTGGCCCGGATCTTGGAATCCGGGGCGATGCGCGCCACGCGCAGGTAGTCCTCCACGGCCCCGGCGCTGTCGCCGGCCTTCACCTTGGCCTCGCCTTCCTTGTAGACGGTTGCGGCGAGCCGCTCGCTCAGATCGTTACGCAGCTTCTCGTCATTGCCGGACAGCTCGCGTGCTTGGGCGAATGCCGGCTCGGCCTGCGCGTAGTTGCCCTGATCGAAGTTCGACTGCGCGACGATGGTCCAGGCGATACGCTGCCTCGCGGTATCAACTGGCGGCTGTCGCGCGAGGATACTCTGCGCGATCGTGATCGCCCGCGGCAGATCCCGGGCCGCGAAGATTTCCTCAGCCGCGCGCGTCAGGACACCGGCGCTGTCCGGGTGCTCGGGAAAGGTCTGCGCGAAGCGTACGCCCGCTTCCGTGGCACGCTGATGCCACTGGCTCTTCTCCGTGCCGCTCAGGGCCTCTTCGCCTCTCTGGTAAGCCACCAGCGAGGCATAGGCGGCGGTCGCCGATTTCTCGTTGCGCGGATAGTTATAGGCCGTGCGTTCGTATTCCGTGGCAGCATCGGCATATTGATGACTCTCGAAGAGAGTCTCTGCCAGCAGGTAGTTGGTGGCCGCGGAGTCCGGATCGTCGGGGAATGACTTCAAATAGTCGCGATACCAGCGCGCCGCTTCCTGGTAGTCCTCGGGCTTGTGGCTTTTCTGGGCCGTGGCGTGGAAGTAGGTCGCCACGTCCTTCATGTTGGTCTTCAGCTCCTGCACCACCGTCGGATAATGCGCACGGTCGCGACCCTTCCAGAACGGGGAGCTGAAGTTGTAGTGCTCGACGAATTCATGCTTGCCATCGAGCACCAGCTGGCTGAAGCCGCCCTTGTTATAGGCCTCGATCGCCTGCATGGCGAGATTGGGCGCCTGATCGGAGTAGGGATCGCGCGCTACGTAAGCGCGGTAGGTTGTCGCGGCATCCTGAAAGCGCTGTTTATCGACGTACAGGTCCCCGAGCCGGGAATACAGCAGGTACGAGTACGAGCGCTCGCCGTTCTTTTTCATGAACTGGTCGAGCGCGCTGGCACCTTCCGAGTAGGAGAAGGTGATGCTCATGACGCGCAGCGTGTCTTCCACCAGCTCGCGCTCCGCCCGCTTCAGATCCTCGATGCGCACCGGCTTGCCGGCGGCGATCAGCTTCGCATCGAGCACGCCGGCGAACGATGGCAGACTCTCTTCGGTCTGCGACTGCTTGAACAATGACCAGCCGTGCTTGTACAGGCTCTGCTCGTAGAAGCGCGAGGCTTTGCCCTGCTGGATCACCGCTGCATAGGCCTTCTCGGCCTCGGCGTAGCGCCTGGCGGAAAACAACAGCTCACCGCGGCGGAACTGCACCTCATCGAGCTGCGGGCTGTGCGGGTAGCGCTGGATGATGAGATCGAGAGTGGCAAGGGCGCGGTCGGGTTGGCCGGTGGTCTCGTAGGCGCGGGCCAGCTGGTAGAGCACCTGATCGTTGCGCGCGTAATCCGGATAGGCCTTGAGCAGCGTTGAGTAGAGCCGGATGGCTTCCGCGCCCTGCAGGTCGACGGCCGTAACCTCCTTCTCCATGCGTTCCAGCTCGCCGGCATCCAGGTTCAGATCCCCGAGCCGGCGCATGGCCTCGGCGCGCAGCTGCGGATCGGTCTTCTGCAGCTCGAGAAAGTGACGGTAGTTCTCCATCGCCTTGCTGGCACCCGCATCGAGCTTCGCATTCTTATTGACCGCAACTGGATGCGACTCGAGGTCCTTGATGGTGCGATCGTCCTTTTTATCGGCGGCCGCCAGCTGCCCGCAAGCAATCAGTGCCGTCACCAGCGTGACGACGTGGCGGGCCGCACGGCTAGCGCGTGAACGCGTCATCGGGACGATGACTCCGGCGGCTGCCCTTGCGGCTGCGACTGGGGTTGGGGCTGCGGCTGCGGCTGCGGCGGCGATGATGGCGACGGCGACGGCGACTCGGATTGTGGCTCGGCTGGAACCGGCTCTGGCGGCCCTGGCGGCGGCGTCGCTTCCCGCTGCGACTCCGGCTGCGGAATTTCCTGGATGAGCGGTGCCGGCTGTGCACCGGGCGGCACGCTGCCGGGGGTCGCAGGGGGCCGCGCGGCGGGCGCGCTCTCCTGATTGGCAGCGCGATCGTACATCTCGGCCAGCGCAAAGCGCGCCTGCACCTGATAGGTATCGAGCCGATCTTTCTGCTGCTGCAGCTGCGCGACCGCTACCTGCGAGAGATACGCACTCTGCTTCTGCTCCGTGGCCGCAAGCCGCCCCTGCAGCGCATCGATGCGCGCCTTGAGAGCAGCGACGCGCGCGGCGAACTCGCCGGTGTTGGTCGGCACGCTCTGGCGCGCCCGCTCGACGCGGATCCAGCGGCTCTGCGCCTCGTGCAAGGCGAGATCCACATCCCGCATGGCGCGATGCTGTTGCCACAGGCGCGCCTTGAAGGACTCGTTCAGCCGGAAATACAACACGCCTTTTACCAATCGCAGCCGATCGCGCACCTCGGCATTCTCCGGTGTGACGGGCGCGGCGGACAGTGCCGCTTCGATGCGCTGGATGCGAGCCCATTGATCGCGCTCCTCGGCGGAGCCGAGGGCGGCGACATCCTGATTGCCCTCGATGGCGCTGATCTGGCCATCCAGATCGTTGCGCCGCTGCTCGAGTCGATTCACCACGCCGGATGCCAGCAGCGCATCCGTCTTCGGCAGCCGCTCGGCATAGGCATGCTCGCGGGTATCGATCATGTCGCCGAACGCGTCCATGCTCTCATCCCAACGCTCGAGCGTATGTCCCATGAACACCATGTGGCGGTAGTTTTTCAAACCCTCCTGGAAATCGTGGCCAGCCAGCACGCTGTACAGGTAACGGGACTCCGGCGCATCCGGCACCCGCTGCAGCTGCCAGAACCAGCCATATGCGGACTCACGCTCGCTGTAGGCGACCTGCTCGAGCAGCTTGCCGTCGCGCACGCGGCCGATCGCCTCGTCCAGCCGGGCATTCTCGGCATCGTAGGACTGCACTGCGGATTCGTAATACTCCGCCGACTGACTGGGCGCACCCAGCTTGCTGAAGGCGTACGGTACGGCGAGGTAGGACTCCTGCACCGCCGCATCGAGCATGTTGCGATTGCGCAGCTCGAGCCAGGGAGTGAGCGCACGCTGATAGTTGCCAAGGGCCGCATCGGCCCAGCCGGTACCCAACAGCGCCTTGTTGGAGTAAGGACCGCTGAGGCGCACGCGCTCGAGCGCTGTGCGCGCCCGCTCGGGCTCGTTCGCCTGCAGATACGCGAAGCCGAGGGCAAGATTGGCACGATCCTTCAGTGCCAGCAGCTCGCTGCTCTGCGCATACATGGTGCCGACCGCCGTCAGAAATGGATCGGCATCGGCAAGCTTCTGCTGCCGCACCAGCGCTACGCCGAGATTGAAGCGCGCATAAGCCAGCCACGCGGGCGAGCCCCGTGCCGCCAGCAGCACGCGCTCAGCTTCGGCGAATTTGCCCTCGTGCATGAAGACGTTCGCCAGCAGGTGTTCCTTCTGCGCTTCGAGCTCCGGTGAGAGGCGCCCCTGAATGCGCAGCAGAGCCTGCTCGGCCTTGTCGAAATAGCTGCGCGTATACCAGACCCGCGCCAGGTAGAACCAAGCCTTGTCGCGCACGCCGATCGGCACATCCTCATTGAGCAGCGCCTGGAAGCGCTCGCCCGCCTCATTGTGCATGCCGAGCTGCAAGTAGAGGCCACCGAGCAACAGCTCGCTTTCCTCGCGATGATGCTGCACGAGATCCCAGTGCTGATAGGCGAGCAGCCGGGTGATCGACTCGAAGTCCTCGCCCTGGTAGTAATAGAAGAGGACATCGCCGTAGTGCAGATCGCGGATGCGCGTGACCGGCAGCTTCTCCGGATCGTGGCGGCGCGCCGGCGCCGGCCCGGCCGTCAACAGGCATACGGCCAGCGTAACGGCTGTCAGCAGCAGGCGGGTGGCAGACGAGGCGCGCAAGATCACATCCCGAACAGGATCATTCCCAGTCTTTGATTTCGAACTCGGGCTGCTGGCGCCGCTGGCGATCGTTGATCTTCAGCTCCAGGTATTTCGCTCCGATGCCTTTCTCGAACCTGAGGGTGGCGCCGCGCTTGTAGCTGCGCTCGTTCGGTCCCTTGCCACTGAAGAACGCCACGAGCTCGTGCTTGCCGACCTTCAGATTTCCCAGATACAGCCGGTGCACGCCACCCTTGAGCAGCGCATCGACCTCACGCGGCGTGTACAGATAATTGATCACTTCCTTCTGATCGATCTTCAAAGTGACCGTGTCGAGCGCGAAGAAATCACCGACATCCATGGAAAGGAACACGGCCACCTGCGTGTTGGCCGGAAACAGCAGCTCCTCCTCGAGCACGAACAGATCGCGGTTCAGATCGACTACATCCTTCTTGAGCGACTGGACTTCCTGATCGAGCGCCCGGGTATCGGCGGGCGGCTCGGCCGCGCCGGCGGGCGCAGCCGCCGCGGCCGGATTGGGCGCGGCGGCATCGGTTGCGGCGGCGCCGGGTGCAACGGACACAGCCGGCGATGCGGGGGAAGCGGGCGACGCCGGTGCAGCCGTCGGCGCGGTGGGGACCGGAGCGGGCGCGCCCTGCGCCTGCGCATCAGCCGGCAAGAGCAAGCGGCCGGCAGCGACGAGCAGGAAGGCCAGAACCGGCCAGGTCCGGGCGTGCGGGAATCGGCGATGCAACACGGCATGCAGCATAGGTCGTTTGCTCATTCGTTCAGCAGCAGGCGCAGCTGCTGCAGATATAGCTGTTCACTCTTCGCGTTGTAGTCGCGGAACACGTAACGCACTACACCGCTCCTGTCGATCAACACCGTCATGGGCAGATTGTCCACCTGATAGCTGCGGCCTACGCTCTTGTCGGGATCGAGCAAGAGAGCAAAGGCGACCGACTCCGAGTGGGCGTAGGCGAGCGCGCGCGTCTGGTCATCATCGACGTTGACGCCATACACCAGCAAGCCCGCCGACCGGTAGGTGCTCAGACTGCGGTTGAGCGCTGCAAGCTGCGCCCGGCAGGGCGTGCAGCTGCTGCCCCAAAAACTGAGCGCGATGACATCACCGCGGTGTTCGGAGAGGCGCACGTTGCCGCCGGTAACCGCGTGCAGCGCAAAATCAGGAGCCGGGCGTCCGAGCAGCGGATGCGCGGGATCCGCCTGCGCCAGCGCGCTGCCAGCCATTGCCAGCAACCAGAGCCAGTCCTGCGCCATGCGCCGGAGTGCCCGCTTCGGGCGTTGCGAAATCAAAAAGTATCCTTCTGCAACGGATGCGGCCGCAGCGAGGGCCGGCCGCGCGCGCGTGCACCCTCGCACAGCTAACTTCGCACTGTCAACGAACGAGCCGGCGGTTTCAGGAGGTGGAAGGATTCGCGCACGGGCGGCCGCGCACTGTCGCGCAACGCCGACGCCGGCTGCGGCAGGTCCGCAAGGTTGCGGACCTGCCGGCCCGACTCAGCTGATCTTCGAGAAAGCCATGTAGGCCTCACGGGCCGTGGCGCTTCCCAGGCCCTGCATCGGGAACACCTTGTCGAAGTTGCCCTCGAGACCATGCAGCGCCATGTAATTGAGCACCACGGTCTGCACCAGCAGGTTCACCGCGTTGGCCGCCGGGCTGGACGTCGTGTTGACTGACCCGTCCGAGTTCATGAAGCCGATCTGCTGGCTGGCAGTACCGTTGCGCAACGCCGCCCGGCCGCCGGGGTTGTAGACCAGAAAGAAAGTCGTGGCCGTCTGCTGGTTGTCGCCCTGCCAGCCGAATTTGCCGCGGCCGTTGGCGCTCTCATCGGCCGTACCGGTCGAGACCAGCGAGCCGTCACTGAAGACATAGACCATCACCGGCTTGCCCTGGCGCTTGGCGTATTCGAGCACCGCGCCGATGCACTGGCCGATGTGGAAGTTCTTCTGCTCGCCGCTTGCACGGGTGCTGTCGTGATAGTCACAGCCACCGATGGTCACGGTGCCCGCCGCAGCGAAGCCGTTGACCACCAGCTTCATGACCGCCGCCGTGGCGCGGATGTCCGAGCTGCCCTGGTAGGCCGCGGTGGTAAAGATGCCCGAAGCACCGACGATGTTCGCATCCAGGTCCGGATTGAGGTTGGTGGGCGTGATGCCTTCATCCGAGGTGAAGGCATTCTTCACAAACGCACAGCGGATCTGATCCTTGATCTGGGCATCCGCCGCGGCGTTGCCGGTACCGGGAATGACGGTCGTGGTACCGAGCACACTGCCGTTGAACACCGAGGGATCCGTGGTAGCCGCAGTGGTGCCACCGCTGATGCGGACCTGCGCCTCGTAGATGGCGGTCGCGTCTGGGTCGGGGGTACCGCCGGTTGACCCCACGAGGCCTACGTCGTCACTGGCCTGCGAGATCTTCGTCGGTTGCAGTGCCGGCACGATCATCGCGGCCGGCGCCATCGAGTTGCCGCCCGATACCGTAGACTGCGTACCCACGAGAGTGAGGATCGAGCCGGCGGCCCCGGTGGCAGCGATGCCATACATGGGATTGTGCGGATTATTGCCGGTGTCATTCTGAGATATGGCCGGAATCACGGCGCCATTGACACTGGCCTGGGTGGCTGCGCTCGCCACCGATTGAATGCCGCGCAGAATTGCCCCATCGGAATGCCACAGCAACCCAACAGCTGCGCTGACGTTGCTCGTAGAGGTTGGAATCATCGGCGGTGGCAGGCCGAGGCGGCCGTAGCCAGCCGTAGACAGGAAGTTGCTCTGGCCGCCCTTCTGCCCCACCAGCACTTCCGAGCCTGCGGTATTGGCACCGCCCGCCAGATCGAAGCAGATGAACGGGATCATGCCACTGCCGCCGGAGATGGCACAGGTCGTATCCTTGCTCAGCGCATTGATATCGCCATCGAGGCCTGCGGCGCGCGCCGGGCCCGTCTTCAGCAGCGCGCCCAGCCAGGCCGGAGCCACCACCACCGCAGGTCCCGCGAGGAAGCCTGCGCCGATGAGCTCACGGCGCGTCATGGGCCGTGGATGGTTCTCATGCCGGAAGGGCTCGTTCGGAGCGTGGGGACGAGGGCGCTTGCTGCGAATGATCATGTGCATTTACTCCTGATGCCCGTCACTGCACGGAAACTGCGGCGCTGCCGAGAACCGCGGTGCACGATGCCTTGGCGATCGTGCTCACATTGTCGCTGGTTGTGCTGGCGAGCTTGGTGATCAGCGAATTGTTGTAGATGGTGGCGTTGGCGATCTGAGTGTTGGTGCTCGAGTCGATACCACCGATCTCCTGCGTGATCGCCGCCGCCGTCATCGCGTTCACGTTGTTGCCAACCACGGCCGCCTTGCAGGCGCTCGAGGTGGCACAACCGGTGATCAGCGGCTTCACGATCAGCATGCGATTGGCGACGTTCGCCGTACCGGTGCCGAAGAATGCCGCGCCCGAGCTGTTGAGGTTCGCCGCCACGGATGCGCCAAAGAAGTTGCTGACGCTGCTCGCACTGCCCATGAGCGTCGTGCAGTACTGTTGGGCGAGCTGCGCGACGGCGGTCTGATTGGCGCCGAGGAACGCATTGATCTGCGGTGCCGGCGGCAGCGACTGCTGCAGAGTGTTGTACAGCGTGTTGACTGCCGGCGTGCTCGCTGAGACACCGGTGATCGCCGCCAGCGAGGCATTGATCTGCGCGAACGGTTTGACACCCACATCAGGGGCTGTGGGATTGTCCACCGGAGTCGGCGTGATCGCGACCGGATCGGTATGCACGTGCGTGAACGAGCCGAACTGATCGAACGACAGGAAGAACTTGTCGCTGGTCGGGCCAAGCATCGAGCCGATGACCGCCCCCACACTCGACATCACCTGGCCGCTGCCCGGCTTGAAAGGGGGCGTGGCAAGTGTCACGTTGAGTGTGGCATAGGACTGGCCGGCGATCGCCTCGGCTCCGTTGATGCCGATGCGCATGCCCTTGACGGTGACATTCGCAGGCGTGGCGTTCGGGTTGAGACTGATGAAAGTCGGATTGGTGAACAGGTAGCTGTAGCTGTCGTACTGGCTCCCCGTCAGCATGATGTAGGACTGCGGCACGCCCGAGACGCTCGTGACATCGAACAACAGCGCGTACTGCTCGCCGACGCCGGCATTGTAGTTCTGCATGATCTGCGCCGCGGTGAGCGCACGGTTGTAGACCGCCGCGAACTTGATCACGCCCGCGAACGGCCGATCAGCGGACACCTCATTACCCAGTACCAGCGCAAAGGTGTTGTCCCAGCTCGCCAGCGAGCCGCCGGACTTGGGATCGACATCGCCGGTGTAGACGCCGTTGACGTATAGCTTCTGACCGTTCACCGCATCGTAGGTGAGCACGATGTGCTGCAGGGCTGCCTGCGCATTCATGTTGGCCGCAGCGGTCTGCAATGGCGGCTGACCGTTGGGACTCGTCTGATCGCTGCGGGTGTAACCCTCGTACTGCATCATGTGCTGGCCGAGCGTCGCATTGCGTGTCTTGGCGCTACCGGAATAACTGACGATGTTGGCATTCATCTGAGCGACGTTCGCGGGGGCCGCCCACGCCTCGAATGAATACTCGCCCGTGGACAGCACCATGGAGGCAATCTTGGCGCTGGCTGCGGTCGAGGCCTGTGCCTTGTCCTTCGTGGTAGCACCGGTGTTGAGGGAGATACCCCAACCGCCCACCCAGCTCACATTGCCACTCAGCTGCAGATCCGCCGCCGGATCGACGCCACTCGTGTCGTAGGCCGTGGTCCCGGTACCGGTCTTGAACTCGTATTTGGCGATGATGCTGCTTTCGTAGCGGCTGCTGCCGGAGGAGACCGTGCCCTGCGTAAGCGCGAGCGCCTTGGAGAGCACGAGGGATGGATCGACCGGTGTCACTGCTATGGGAGTTGCGAACGCGGTGATCGCCGCGAGCATGGCTGCGGCGCTGCCGGTGCAATCGGCGGAGCCGCCCGGAGTCGTGGCCCAGCAGTTATGGAATTCCGTGCCCAGGCGCACGACGAAGCGGGAGTTGGCCGGTGTGTTCAGATCGATCTTCGACTGCGCGGCGACGTACGCCTCGTTGGGATCGTCACTGGCGAAGTACGGCTGCTGCGGCACGGCGGCATTCGAGCGATGGCAGCCGCTGCAGAAGGGCTTGAGGATCGGGGTCCAGATGAGGTTCTCGAAGGAGGTGGGATCGACCGGGAACAGCTTGCCCGCACCCACGGCCTGCGACGGCGGCGGCGTGAGCGTAATGGAGGTGGCCGTGGCTGCACCTGCACCGATCCAGTTCTGGATCCAGGTGGTCATGGTGTCGGCGCAGACGCTCGGGTCTGCGACCCAGCAGTTGTGGCCGCCGCCAACCTGCATCACCAGGGTCGACTTGGCGGGCTGCTGGAAGTTGACCAGCGGGTTGGCCGCCTGGTAGGCGAGATTCACATCATCGGAGCGCGCAAACATCGGCGACTGGCCGTTCTCGTGATGACAGCCGCCGCAGCGGTTGCTGGCGCGGATGTTGTTCCAGAGATTGATCTGAAAGGCGGCCACGTCGGCATTGGCCGCCGCGGGCCCGGTGTAGGTCGAGGCGGTGGCGCTGCCGGGTGTCGTCTGTTGCAGCACACTCGTGGCCGGCCCGCCTGCGGTACAGGCTGCGATCAGGCCTATCACGGTCACAGCCGCGACGCGCTGCATGGCCCGCATTGCCGCTGCCGGCAGGGACGCTACACGCGCCGGGTTCACCAACATCTGCTTGCGCTTCATCGAATTCTCCCTGGTCATGGGTTTCTCCCTACTGGCCCATGCAGTAGACAGCGGTCTGCTGGAAGACCTGCTTC
The DNA here is from genome assembly GCA_963715725.1 of uncultured Pseudomonadota bacterium. Classification (GTDB taxonomy): domain Bacteria; phylum Pseudomonadota; class Gammaproteobacteria; order Steroidobacterales; family Steroidobacteraceae; genus 13-2-20CM-66-19. The sequence goes on from OY970272.1 coordinate 460,719, forward strand.
AGGTGATAGCCCCCGGCCTTGAAATTCGCTTTGATCTGCGCAGCCTGCGTGCGGTCGGCTGCGTTGCCCGGTGTACGGAAGCAGATGGCCTGGAAGACCTTCTGCACCTGACAGTCGGCGAAGGCATCGCTCGCTGCGAGCTCCTGCCCGAGCGAGGCGGCGCCGGCGCCGCTGCCTGGCAGGTTCGGATCCCAGCCGAGGTTGGCGTTCGGTCCGCTGCGCCAGCGGTTCGACCAGCTGTTGTCCGGTGTCACGAAGCCGTACTTGAAGTTGGTGGCATTGATGAAGTACTTCGGCTGCACCATGCCCGGGGTGTAGACGAAGGCGCCTTGGGCGCTCTTGGTCAGGTCGAAGTTGTAATAAGCGAAGGCCTGAGCCATGGGGTCCATGCCGCTGTGACAGCCCACGCAGCTGTTGAGGAACACCCGGCTGTCGCCGCCCGGGGAGCGCGCCACGTCCTGGCGGATGCGGTCGCTCGGACGGGTGTTGTCCTGCAGCGCCTCCATGTCACGGCAGAAGTGGTTGATCATGGTGAAGCGAAACATCGCGCGGTTGGTGCCGGCGACGAAAAACGCTTGCGATGCACCGTAGGTGGTGATGATGCCGGCTACTCCGGCCGGCGGCGTGCCATAAATTGAGGATTGCGTGCTCTTGGTGAGCGCCGTGCTGAAATCGACCGAGTTGGTCTCGGCGGTCGCATAGTGATCGTTGTTGCTGCTCGAGGGGGCCGGCAGCCCTGGGGCATTCACCGTATAAAGAATGTCAGCGGACAGCACCGTATTGAATGGCACGTCATCGCGCACCATGCCCATCACGGTCGCCACATAGTCGTTCATCGGCACGAACACGGTCTGGGCACGATTCGTCCAGGGCTTCACGAAGTTCGCCAGCGTGACGTTGTAGAAACCGGACTGCGCGGTGGCGATCTGCGCTGCAGCGAGTGGATTGTTCGCCTGGATCGCCGCGGCCATGGCATCCAGATTGGAGGAGCTGGGTGGTGCACCCGTCAGACGGTTGTGCATGCGCACTGCCTGCTCGCGCGGGCCTGCCATTGCCGGAGCCGCCAGCTGCGTCAGCACGGCCAGCGTGCACAGGACGCGCGCCGCCGGGCTGCGCGTGAGCTGTGAACTGCGATCTCTCTGCTGTGTCTTGATATCCATGGCGCGGGTCTACTCCCAACAGGTTGCCGTGCGCGGACCGAACTATACGGACGTGCACGCTCACTACAGTTGTCTCAGGCCGGTGACGTCGCCAGCAGCCGACACAACCCGGATTGCCTGGTGCGCGGCATCCTTCGCGCTGCAAACTGCGAGTCGGGTCACGGCGCGCTGCCCACCCAGGCTCTACCAAGAGCAGTGGCGGCAGAGCTGACTCGCACAACGGTGCAGGGAACAGCGAATGCGGTTCGCGCGCCGTGACGGACTCGGCACAACGACAAGTGCACAGCGGCAAAGCATTCAAACCGGGGAGTCAATTACGTTACATTCGCGCCTCGCGCGAAGCTGGTCGGTGAAGTTGTGGAGTGGTTAGCATGATGACGGAGTGCCGATTCGTGAACGACGTCACGCCGATGCGGTATCTGACGCGGCTGCCGCAGGTGCGGCAGGGGCCCGCGCTGCGCTGGCAGGCTGCGCTGCGGCAGAGGCCCATGTTGCGCTGGCTGGCAGCGCTGCGGCAGGCAGCGCGCCGTGCGGCTGCGGGCCCGCTCACCGTGTGCGCCGCGGCCGCTCTCAGCGCCTGCAGCGGTAACGCACACATCGACATCGCCAACAGCCAGACGGCCAACCCGGCGACGGTCGACTTTCCGATCTTCTACGTCAAACGCACGATCCCGCCGCAGACCGATGATCTGCGAATGCTACGCACTGCCGTGCTGCCCATGGCGAACGATGTGACCCCGCCGAAGGCGGACCTGTACAAGCGCGACAGCGCATCGCCGAGCGCGACCGAGACCAACATCACGACGCGCGTGACCAAGACCGATGTGTACGACATCAAGGATGTCGACGTATCGCTGGATGGCAAGAAGGTCATCTTCGCCATGCGCGGCCCGCTCACCGAGGGCATGCAACAGAAGAAGCCGCCTACCTGGCACCTGTGGGAATACGTCATCGCCAGCGATACCCTGCAGCAGGTACCGCTCGGCTCCTTCGATCCGGACACCAGCAACAACGTAGCGCCGCACTACATGCCCGATGGGCGCTTCGTGTTCAGCTCCACGGCGCAGCGTCAATCCGGTGCGATCCTCATCGATGAGGGCAAATCGGAGTTTCCTGCCCAGGACGAGGCGCGCAGCGAGCCGGCATTCGTATTGCACGTGATGAGCCAGGACCGCTCTGACTTTCATCAGATCTCCTTCAACCAGAGCCACGACCGCGATGCGACCGTGCTCAACAACGGTCGCATCATGTGGTCACGCTGGGATCACGCGCCGGGCAAGGATGGCATGCATCTGTACAGCTGCAATCCGGACGGCAGCGATGTGCAGCTGCTGTACGGTGCCAACAGCCATATGACCGGCACCAAGAACACCGTCGTCGAATTCGTGAAGCCGAAAGAGATGCAGGACGGGCGCATCCTGACGCTCGCGCGCCAATATACGGATGTGGATTTCGGCGGCGACCTGATCATCATCGACACGGCTCATTACGTGGAGAATACCCAGCCGCTGCTCGCTGATCCGACGCTCAAGGGCCCGGCGCAGTCGAGTGCCACGCAGAACAACGTGAGCACGGTACCAGGACCCTCCACTGGCGGCCGTTACAACTCGGCCTTCCCGCTCTGGGATGGCACGAGCCGCATTCTGGTGAGCTGGACGCAGTGCCGGCTGCTCGATCCGACCTCCAAGGCGATCGTGCCGTGCACCAGCTCGCGCCTCGCCGACCCGAACGTGAAGACGGGTCCTCCTTTATATAGCGCATGGATGTTCGATCCGAACTCGAATACGCTCTTGCCGGTGATGCCTCCGGTGGAAGGCGTCATGGTGACGGACATCGTCGCAGCGCAACCGCGTGCGCCGCAGAACATCATCCTCGACCGGGTGGGCGGGCTCGACTACGACACCAATTTCGATAGCGCGCAGGTCGGAGTGCTCGATATCCGCAGCGTCTATGATTTCGACGGCGTCGACACCGCCAAGCCGAGCATCGCGGCGGTGGCTGATCCGGCGGCCACCAAGGCGGCGCAGCGGCCGGCGCGCTTCGTACGCCTCGTCAAGGCGGTCTCCATCCCGGACAAAGATGTCGTGGATCTGAACCAGGCCGCCTTCGGCGCCAGCAACTTCATGCGCGAGATCCTCGGTTACACGCCGGTCGATCCGGATGGCTCGGTGCGCGTCAACGTACCTGCGAACGTTGCCTTCATGATCGAAGTGCTCGATGCCAATGGGCGTCGCATTTCACCGACACATAACGCCTGGCTGCAGATCCGCGCCGGCGAGGTTCTCACCTGCAATGGCTGTCATACGCCCGCCTCAGCGCAGAATCCGCACTCCCACGGCCGCAAGGGCGTGTTCGCCGGGATCTGGAATGGCGCCGCCGGCAGTGCCCCCTTTCCCAACACGGTGCCGAGCTACGTGCCGCTCGCCGGGGAAACGATGGCCCAGACGCGCACCCGCAGCGACTGCAGCAACAACAGCAGCAACTGGTGTGCGAAGCTCAACATGAGCATGAACATCTATTACAGCGACGTGTGGACCAATCCGGCCGTACGAGCGCCGGATGCATCGTTTGCCTACATGTACAACGATCCGACGCCGGGGGCCTTCGCGACCGCGCCCCCCACCCGGCCCACCTCGTGCCTGGACACGCCAACCACACCGAGCGCCTGGAAAGGCAACTGCCGCACGGTGATCAACTATCTGACTCACATCCAGGCGCTGTGGGACCGTAAGCGTCAGACGTTCGATGCCACCGGCGCGGTCCTCACCGACCACACCTGCTCGCAGGCCGGATGTCACAACACGCAGTCCGCCATGGCCACCGTGCAGGTGCCGGCGGCACAGCTCGATCTGACCAATAACGCATCGAACGAGGAGCCGCTGCAGCCGGTCTCCTACCAGCATCTGCTGTTTCCGCACAACGCGCAGGAAGTTATCATGGGCGCCCTGCAGGACATTCCGGGTCCGCCGGATGCCAACGGCAACCCGACGGCGGTGTCGGTCGGACCGTACCTGAATGCCGGCAGCGCGAACGGCGCGCTCTCGGGTGCGTTCCTGGTGCGTTTCGCGACAGGCTCGGGCAGCACGCATGCGGGCTATCTGAGTGCGGATGAGTTGCGTCTGATCTCGGAGTGGCTGGACATCGGTGCGCAGTTCTTCAACGACCCATTCGACCCGGCCGCGCCGGTCAACTGAGCCGACGGATATTGAGCCGCCACACTGAAGTCATGCCGAGGATGCCGATGCTCAAGTCCCGGGCCTGGTAAGACGAGCTTGCGAAGCCGTCTCCCGTTTGCCGTTCTGCTGCTGTCGCTCGTGCTGCTCGCCGATCCCGCGGTCGCCCGCCCCCATGAGCATCTGCAGGTCTACGTGACGGCACCCTATCTGGAGCTGCGCACCGGCCCGGGGCGCGGCTACCCGGTGTTCCACGTCGCCGAGCGCGAAGAGAGCGTCGAGGTGCTGTTCCGTCGCACCGATTGGTTCAAGGTGCGTACCCGCCGTGGGGTGGAAGGCTGGGCCGCACAGCGCGACATGCTGCGCACGGTACTGGCCGATGGCACGCCCTTCAGCTTCGATCTGGGCGATCGCACCGGCTTCACCTCGCACCACTTCGAGGGCGGCCTGTTCGCCGGTAACTACGGCGGCGCGACGCTCGTCTCGGCATTCGGCTCATTCTCCTTCAACTCGCAGCTGGCTGCGGAGCTGTCGGTCGGGCAGTTCCTCGGCAAATTCTCCAACGGCGTCACAGGCGATCTGGGTCTTACCCATGTACTCATGCCGGAATGGCGTCTGTCACCTTTTCTGATGCTGGGCACGGGCCTCGTGCACCTGACACCCAAAGCGACGCTGGTGCAGCCGAGCGAGCGGACCGACCAGACCGCCTACGTGGGCGGTGGACTGCGCTTCTACTTGACGCGCCGTTTCTTCGTGCGCGCCGAGTACAAGGGCCATGTCGTGTTCACGAAGCGCAACGCCAATGAGGAAGTAGACGAATGGAAACTGGGCTTCGCGTTCTTCTTCTGAGTGCGGTGCTGCTGGCACTGCCCGGGTGCGCCTCCGTGCGCAACTGGTTTCATCACCACAGCGAAGCCCGCCAGGCCCGCGCACAGGCCAAGGAAGAAGCGGCGCAGCGCGATGCGCAGGAGGCCCAGCAGGACGCCGAGGGCACCCCTCCCCGGGTCATCGACCCGGAGGTGGAACGGCGCAAGATCAAGGTGCCGCACATCCACAGCTCGAACGTGGAGCTCGGGCTGCAATACGGCTTCGTGTCCATCGAGGATTTCGGCACCCAGTCCACCTACGGTGTGTCGGCGGCCTACCACATCACCGAGGATTTCTTCTTCCTCGGGGAGCTCGGGACGGCCTACGGCGGACGCACCAGCTTCGAGACCCTCGGCGGCAATATCCAACTGCTTACCGATGCTGAGAGGCGCTTCACGTATTACGACCTCTCGCTGGGCTACAACTTCCTCCCGGGCGAGGCCTTTATCGGTCGCGGCACCGCCCTGACGAGTTCCTTCTATCTGTTGGGCGGCATCGGCAGCACCCGTTTCGGAGGCGACAACCGCTTCTCGGTCAATTTCGGTGCCGGCTACCGCGTGCTGCCCTCGGATTGGCTGGCTGTGCACATCCAGGTGCAGGATCGCGTGTTCCGCACCGATCTGCTGGGTGTGTCGAAGCTCACCAACAACATGGAAGCGACTCTGGGTGCGACCGTATTCTTCTAGGACAGGAGCCTGGAACATGAAGTACCGTATCGCAGCACTGACGGCGGCCCTGCTGGTCGCGCTGCCCGCGCTTGCCACCGCGCCCAATGGCCCGGCACCCGAGTTCACTCTCACCGAGCGCGGCGGCGCGCCGCTCAGCCTGTCAAAGTACAAAGGACAGGTCGTGATGCTGAACTTCTGGGCGAGCTGGTGCGGACCGTGCAAGACCGAGATGCCGCTGCTCGAGAACATCTACAAGAAGTACAACAGGATGGGGTTCACGCTGATCGGCGTGAACGTCGAGCCGGACTCGAAGGACGCGGATGCGTGGCTGAAGCAGACACCGGTCAGCTTCCCGGTCATCTATGACAAGGACAGCAAGGTGAGCAAGTTGTATGACGTCTCAGGCATGCCCAGCACCGTGATCATCGATCGCAAGGGCAACATCCGTGTGCTGCACCGGGGTTACAAGCCGGGCGATGAGAACGAGTACCTGGACAGCATCCGGACGCTGGTCCGGGAGTAACGGCGGCAAGTCGCATGCAACGGATCGGGTCATCTGCAGGGCAAGCACTCCGACCACGTGGCGTGGGCCGCGCGCTCGGGCTGCTGCTGATCGCTGGCGCGCTACTGACAGGCTGCACCTCCATCCAGCCCTGGGTGAAGCCTTACGAGCGCGAGCATTTTGCCGATCCCATCATGTCCTTCAATCGTGACCCGGTGTCGAACGTCTACCTGGAGCACGTCTTCGAATCGCGCGAAGGTTCGCGCGGGGCGAATGGCGGCGTCGGCGGCGGTTGCGGATGCAACTGAGGGCGCGCCTGGGGCGCATCAGCGCGGCGGTGCAGCACCCGCTGCGCACCCTGCTCATCATCGCCGCGTGCGTGACGCCGGCGGCCGGAGGCGTACTGCCCGAGGATCGCACTGATGCGCTGTATCACCGTTACGACGGCGGCGGCATCACCGTGCAGGGCCCCTCGATCCTGGTGCAGAAGAAGGTCACCGACAATTTCGCAGTCACCGCCAACTACTACGAGGATCTGATCTCGAGCGCCTCGATCGACGTCAAGCTCTCCGCCAGTCCGTACCGCGAGACACGCAAGCAGAAAAGCATCGGATTTGAGTTCCTGCACGGCAAATCGACCTACAGCGCCGGCTATATCAACAGTGTCGAGCCGGACTACAAGGCAAACACCACCTATTACTCCGTCAGCCAGGACATGTTCGGCGATCTCACCACGCTCACCATGACGTACAAGCGGGGTTGGGACCAGGTATTCAAGGACTTCAAGAACGCCAACGGACAGATCGAGAATCAGCCCGGTTTCGGCGCGGTGGATACCAGTGGCAATCCGCTGCGCAATTACAAGGATGCCGATCACCGCGGCTATTCGGTCGGCATCAGCCAGATCCTGACGCGCAATCTGATCGCGGTCGCCAACTATGAGGTGCTGACCGACCAGGGCTACCTGCAGAATCCCTACCGCGAAGTGCTGTACCTGGACCCGACCCAGGGGCTCGGCTACGGCAAGGCTCAGCAGATCTACCCCAACACGCGCACGAGCAACGCCGCCTCGCTGCAGCTGAAATACTTCCTGCCCTACCGGGCAGCTTTGAGCGGCATGTATCGCTACTTCCAGGATACCTGGGGCCTCCGCGGTCACACCGCGGAACTCGGCTACACCCACCCGGCGTGGAAGCACTGGATCTTCGATGGCACGGTGCGCTTCTACACCCAGACGCCCGCCAGCTTCTACAGTGACCTGTTCCCGCGTGCCAATTATCAGAACTTCGAGGCGCGCGATCGTGAGCTCGCAGCCTTCAACAGCTACGCGGCGGGGATCGGCGCCTCGTACGAGTTCGCGGTGCCGCGCCTGCGCTGGATCAATCGCAGCAGTGCCAACATCCGCTTCGATCATCTGCTGATCGACTACAAGGACTATCGCAATGCACTGCTCATCGCCCCCACCCGGGGCGTGGATGCGGGCGCGGAGCCTCTCTACAAGCTCAACGCCAATGTGCTGCAGGCGTTCGTGTCGATCTGGTTCTGATGCCGCTCGCTTGCGGGCCGTTAGCAGCGCTTGGCCTTACCCCCTTGCGCTTGCACTTGAGTTAAGCTAGCGCGATCGGTCGCCCTGACGCGTCGGCGCATGGCGACAGTCAACCAGGGGAATACTGCATGCGAACCCGCACGAAAGTGCTGACCGTTCTCACCGGACTGATCCTGAGTAGCTACGCGAGCGGCGCGTGGGCCCAGGCGCGTGAAGAGGGACGTCTGCTGATGGCCGCGCAGGTGCTGGATGAATTGCGTGGACAGCGCGATCAATACATCCCCGACCAACTGCTCGAGCGTGCCTACGCCATCGCGGTCATTCCTGATATGACCAAGATCGCTTTCTTCGCGGGCGGCCGCCATGGCAACGGGGTGATGGTGGTGCGGGACAAGGATGGCCGCTTCTCCAACCCAACGTTCATCGCGATGACCGGCGGCAGCTTCGGCTTCCAGTGGGGCGTGCAGTCGATCGATGTGGTTCTGGTGTTCACCACGCGCAAGGGCGTCGAGGGTATTACCGGTGGCAAGTTCACACTCGGCGCCGATGCCTCGGTCGCTGCCGGACCGATCGGCCGGCAAGCGTCCGCCGCAACCGACTCGACTTTCCACGCCGAGGTGTATTCGTACTCGCGCACCCGCGGCGTGTTTGCCGGTGTCGCCCTCGATGGCACGGCGCTGACTATCGATGAGGATGCCGATGCGGCCTTCTACCGCAAGCCGCAGGTCGCCGCCTCCGATATCATCGCCGGCAACATCAGGACGAACGACGAGGCGGCGCGTCGCTTCATCACTGCGATCAATGGCAGCGCCGGCACGCAGACAGCTTCGGCCGAGCCCGCGGCACCTGCGCCTGCGGCCAATGGACCCCGGAGTGATGCGCCCGCGCCGTTACATCCGGCCCCCGCGGGTGCACAAAGCTTTCCCATGGAAGATCCGCATCCGGGTAACGAGCCCCACTGACGCATCGCTTCACTGATGGGGTGGCGCGCCCGCAGCGATGAAGGATCTCACTGAGGGCGGGATCAGCCGGCAGCTGATCGGACTGGCCTTCCGATAGCTGCCGGAATGCTATTTCAGGCTCACCGGCGTATCTGCCGCGGCGCTCAGCTAGCCGGCACGTCCGCAAACAGCGGCAGGTTGCCGTGACCCTCCGACCAGTGGGACTGGCGCTGGGGGTACACGCCGGCACGCGAGGGGAAGTAGGTCTGTGCGATGCCATCATGCACGCTATTGATGTGCAGCTGCAGCCCATCGATGAGCTCGTGCAGCCCGGGGTGATCCAACTCCGCCAGCTCGGCCGCTGACAAAAAGCCTACGGCTCCGGCAACTGCGGCGAGCACGCCCGAGCTGCGCGGCAAGCGCCGCAGGCATTGCTCGATGTGCCTGAGACTGAACAGACAGGCGCGCGGGAATTCCTGCCCGCGCAGCACGAATTCCAGCACATCGGCACGGCTGACCCGCGTGCGGCGACTGAGCCGGTACATCTCGTAGCCCGACAGCGATTTCAGCACGCTCATCCACTGGATGGTCTCGAACGGCGCCAGTTCCGGGGCGTCCTCCGCCAGCAGTTGCGCCGAGCGCACATCCACGATGCGACTCGTCATGTCGGCACGCTCTACATGTCGCCCGAGCAGCATGAAGGTGTAGGCATCATTACGATTCATCGTGCCTTCGATGGCCCCCGTCAGGCTCTGCGAGGTCAGCACGATCCGTTTCAGCAGGTTGAAGCGCGTACGCTTGTTGAGTCCGCTCGCGAGCTCTTCGGTAAGCTCCTGAGAGAACTGGTTGAGCAGCTCCCAGGCATCGGTAGGCAGGATGTCGCGCACTGTGCGCGCGTTCTCGCGCGCCTGCCGGAGCGATGAGACAATCGAGCCGGGATTATCGGCAGCAGCGATCAGGAACTGCACCACATCACGCTCAGCTGCCCGTCCTACCTGCGCATCAAACAGTTCACGGCTGCCCGTGATGTCGACGAGTGCGTGCCAGGCCGGCGCGTACCCCCGCGGCACATCGAGCAGCAGGTTGGTATTGGCACTCACCAGCCGCGCCGTGTTCTCGGCCCGCTCCAGATAGCGCGCCAGCCAATAGACGTTTTCTACGACCCGTGCCAGCACCCTTTACGCCTCGGTATCCACGATCCAGGTGTCCTTGCTACCGCCACCCTGTGAGGAGTTGACGACCAGCGAGCCCTGCCGCAGCGCGACCCGCGTCAGTCCGCCGGTGGTCACGTAGGTCGAGGGGCCACTCAGGATGAATGGCCGCAGATCGACATGGCGCGGCTCGATGCGGTTGCCCACGAAGGTCGGTACGGTCGAGAGCGTGATGACCGGCTGGGCGATGAAGTTGCGCGGATCGCCGCGAAGCTGCGCCGCGAACTGGTTCCGTTCGCGCTGCGACGACGTGGGACCCATCAGCATCCCGTAACCTCCCGAGCCGTCTACGGGCTTCACTACCAGTGCATCCAGATGTGCCAGCACATACTCCAGTTCCTTCGGCTCCCGACAACGCCAGGAAGGAACGTTCGGCAGGATGGGCTGCTCACCGAGGTAGTAGCGGATCATGTCCGGAACGTAGGTGTAGACCAGCTTGTCATCGGCGACGCCTGCCCCAGGGGCATTGGCGAGTGCCACATTGCCGCGTGCCCAGGCGCGCATCAGCCCGCGCACGCCGAGGGACGAATCGGTGCGGAAAGCTTCCGGATCAAGGAAGTCATCATCGATGCGCCGGTAGATGACATCCACGCGCGTCCAGCCGCGGATCGTCTGCATGTACACGCAGTCATCATCGTGCACGGCCAGATCGCGGCCCTCGACGAGCTCGCAGCCCATCTGCCGCGCGAGAAAGGCGTGCTCGAAATAGGCCGAGTTGTAGATCCCCGGTGTCATGACGACCACTTCCGCACGGCGCTCGCGCTGCGGAGCGAGTGCCGTCAGCATCTCCTGCAGCTGGGAGGGGTAGTCATCCACCGGCAGGATGGCCGCTCCCTCGAACAGCTCGGGGAAGACGCGTTTGACCACCTGGCGGTTCTCGATCATGTAAGAAACGCCGGAGGGCACCCGCAGGTTGTCCTCCAGCACGTATACCGTGCCATCCTTGTCCCGCACCAGATCGCTGCCGCAGATGTGAGCCCAGCAGGCGCCAGTCGGCTTGATGCCCACGCAGATCTGCCGGAAGTTGCGTGAGGTGGCGATGATCTCGCGCGGCAGTATCCCAGCGGCCAGGATCCTTTGCTCGTGGTAGACATCGTCGATGAAGAGATTCAGCGCCGCGACCCGCTGCTGCAGTCCCTTTTCGATGCGCAGCCATTCCTTGCGACTGATCGTGCGCGGGATGATGTCCAGGGGCCACGCGCGGTCGATCGAGCCCTCCTCCTCGTGATAGACCGTAAAGGTGACGCCCATGGCCTTGATGGCCAGTTCGGCGGCCCGCTGGCGCACGCCGATCTCCTCGCCGCCAAGCTCGGCGAGGTAGCGCATGAGCGCCCGGCCTGCTGCGCGGGAACCACCGCCGGGCCCGATCAGCTCATCATGCAGCCCGGGACGTGCGTAACTGGACCAATCGATGCTCATCCGTGGGGCAACTGACAGAGGATGACGCACCGAACATACAGCGCGTGCGCACGCGTTTCAAACACCGGACGTGCTTGCTGCATCAAGGGTGCCTCCGACCGGCCCTTGAGCCAAATTGGTGCGTGCGGTGCGGGGTGACTCTTCAGTATCTTACGCGGATGGCCGTCTTCGAACTGGTCATCCTGCTGCTGCTCATCGGCGCGGTGCTGGCACTGACCGCCAACCGCCTGGCAGTACCGTATCCGGCGCTGCTCGCACCGGCCGGGGCATTGCTCGCCCTGCTGCCGGGCGCGCCGCACATCTCACTCGACCCGCAGCTGGCACTGGCCCTGTTCGTCGCACCAGTGCTGTTGGACGCCGCCTACGACGCCTCGCCGCGTGACCTGAAGGACAACATCCGCCCGCTGCTGATGCTCGCCCTGGTGGTCGTGATTCTGACGGTCGTCGCGGTGGCGGTGGTGACTCGCGCGCTGGTGCCCGGCATCGGCTGGGCGGCAGCCGTAGCGCTGGGTGCTATCGTTGCCCCACCGGATGCGTCGGCGGCGACTGCGGTGTTGCGCCGGCTGCGGCCGCCGCATCGGCTGCTCGTGATCCTCGAAGGCGAGAGTCTGTTCAATGACGCCAGTGCGCTGCTGATCTATCGCATCGCCGTCGGAGCGGCCACCACCGGCGCCATCTCGGGCTGGCTGTACGCGCCGCTGCTGTTAGTCACCTGCGGCGGTGGGGTGTTGGCAGGGATCGTGCTGGCGCGCTGTTATATCTGGCTCACGCGTGCCGTGAGCGACATTCCGATCTCGGTCATCCTGCAGTTCGTGGGCACTTTTGCCGTGTGGCTGATCGCCGATCGCATCGGCCTCTCGGCGATCCTGACCGTGGTCAGTTATGCGATGACGATCGCGCAATGCGTTCCGGGACGCATCGACGCCCGCCACCGTATTGCTTCCTACGCCGTGTGGGAAGTAGCCGTGTTCGTGTTGAACGTGCTCGCCTTCGTATTGATCGGCTTGCAGCTGCGCACCATCGTGGCGCACCTGCGGCAGTCCGATTGGCACACGTATCTAATCTGCGCCGGTGCGATCTGCCTTACCGTGATACTGGTGCGCGTTGGCTGGATCATGCTTTACGGTGCATTCGTGCGCTGGCGGGTGCGCCGCAGAGGTCAGCACTTGGGCGGCAAGCGTGCGCCAACCGTGCGCGCCGGACTGGTGGTTTCCTGGTCCGGCATGCGCGGCATCGTGACACTGGCCGCCGCCCTCGCCCTGCCCGATGGCAGCCCGGGCCCTGTGTTCCCCTATCGGGATCTGATCATTCTCTGCGCCTTCTGCGTCGTGCTCACGACTCTCGTCATCCAGGGAATGACACTACGGCCGCTCCTGGCGCTGGCCGGCCTGAAAGATGATGGCTCGGTCGAGCGCGAGATCCTGCTCGCGCGGGCGGAGACGGCGCGCGCCGTGTTACACGAGTTTGCGAGCGAGCAGCAGCATCCGGCGCTCGATGTGCTGCGTACTGAATATACGGCGCGCATTCGCACTACCGAGCAGGCGCGCTCGCAGGGCGGCGCGATCGCTGGCGAGACCCCCATGACCCGGTTGCAGCATCGCGCGATCGGTGTGCAGCGACAGGTACTGCTCGATCTACGTCGTCGCGGCACGATCGGCGATGACGCCTTTCACGCCGCGGAAGAAGAGATCGATCTGCTCGAGCTCACGGCCGACGGGCGCATCAAGCCCGGCCCGGATGGCTCGCAGAGCTGACGGGCAACGCATCCGTGCCGCGAGTCAGTGCGGCGTCACCTCGGCTCCGATGATCAGCTGCGCCAGTGGCACATAGTTCCCGCCGAAGTGATGTCCACCGGGAAGCTTGATGACCCGCACATGCTGCGGACTCACCCGCGGGCAGATCGATTCCTCGTCGTCATCGCCGTAGACGCACAATGTATCGCTGGAGGACAGCTTGTTGATCTCTGGCGTGACCGGCAAGCCGCTCGTATCGTTACTGATCCAGTTGCTGACATGGAACTCGAAATCTGCGGCGGCGCTGACGCCGATCAGCGTCGTGAGATGCACCATGGAGCGCGTCACCGCAGGAAGTCGGTTCACGACGAACGGCAGCACGTCCGCCCCTTGTGAATAGCCCACCAGCAGCGCGGACTTCTTCTGCCAGTGAAAGGCGTAGTAACGGATGATGCGGTCGATGTCCTGCGCAAGCCCGGCGGGTGTGCGTGGCTGCCAGAAGTAACGCAGCGAGTCGACTCCCGCGGTCGGCACTCCTCGCTCGGCGAGCAGCGCGGCCACCTGCTTATCGATGCCGGCCCACCCCCCGTCGCCTGAAATCAACACGGCGAACGAATCGGAGTGGCCGGCGGTCGCATCCACTTCAATCACCGGCAGATCAGCCAGGGTTGACGGTGGCTGCGGCAGGCGCTGCAGCGCGGCCTTGGCAGCAAGCGCCGCAAACGCATCGCGCAGCTCCGGCAGCCAGTCTCTGGTGCCGCTGTAGTTGTGCGTTACGTTCGGCAGCTCGATGAGTTTCGCGTCCGGTGTTTGCGACACAAAAGTCCGCGCCTCGCCGATGGAGCAGACGCGATCGGCGGTGCCATGTAACGCATACCACGGTGCATACAACTGCTTCGGCGGCAGCAGCGAGGCGCCGGCGCCACCGGCACGGGTGACGTAGTGCAGCCCTTGTGCCTGACACAGCGGCTTGCGCAGATCCAGTTCGACACAGAAGGACATCGTGAGCGCACCGGCGAAGATGCCTTTCGGTGCCTGGGCAAGCGCGGCGTAGGCCAACGTAGCGCCGGCGGAGTAGCCGATCAGAATGGGCGTGTAGTAGGTCGGAACCTTGTAGTACGCCTGCACGTAGTGGCTGAGGTTTTCCAGATCGCCATCCGGGGAGACGCAGCTGCCGCCATCCTCCTCGAGGTTGGCAAACAACTCGGCCGTGTCCACACCTGCCACCAGCGTGCCGTCGGCCGCCAGCGTGCTGGCGATGGATGCCAGCTTCGGACTCCAGCCCCCATCGCCCGACATCAGCAGCGCAAAGTGTTTGACCTCACCGGGTGGGCGGAAGATTTCCACGCGCTTGAAGCGACCGTGGGCTAGCGTCTCGGCGTGCGCCAGTGGTGCCATACCCAGCCACAGCACGGTAGTGAGCACCGCGGCCAGACCGGCGCTGTGCCGCCGCGCTGCATACCAGACGGACCACCAATGGCGACAAATTGCTTCGGGAGCGGTCAGCAACGCGATCAGTCGCTCACGAACTGGAATTCGACCTCCAGGTTGAGATCGGCCAGCTTGCGAGCCATGGCGCTTGAGAAAGTGAGCGAGGCATTCGCAACCGGAGACAGCTCGATCAGCAGTGAGACCTGCCCGCCGTCGGTCTGCAGCCGCGTGAACAGCTGCCGATGGCGGCCGAGCTGAACCAGCTGCTGCCCGAGAAAGGTCTCCAGCGGGATGCTCGTGTCACCCACCAGCTGCCCCGGCAGGGGCGCGGACCAATAGGAATCGCGGTGCGTTCCGGCAAGCACCGCTCCGCCCTGTGAACGTCGCGGCTCACCGGCCGTCCAGCTGTATGCCGGCTGCAGGCACAGAGTCTCGCTCACGATGCTCAGATCCAGGCGAGGGTGGCGCGCACGCAGTGACACCGAGTAGGTGAATGCGCTTGCTGGCAGTAGCTGACCGGGGCTCGAGCTCATTACCGCATACCTCCAGAAAACCTCTCCGGCGGTCCATACCCAGATCGCGCTGCGCCGGTGTGACTCGTCAAATCGGTGGCAAGGATAACCGCCTGCCGTGACGCTGTCTCATGATCGAGACGATGCGCTCAATCCAGCGATGCCCGTGGAATCTGAAGCAGGGACGCAGCAGGGAAGAGATGGGCTTTCGCGCTCTGATACGGCAATCTGCAGCACCTCATGAACGAAGCCGCTCTGTCCAAGCGCGCCGCTGCTGCCGATACCACGATGGCCATCCTGATGGCTATCAGCTTCTGCCATCTGCTGAATGACATGATGCAGTCGCTGCTGCCGGCGATGTATCCCATGCTCAAGGGCAGCTACGCGCTCAGTTTCGGGCAGATCGGCCTGTTGACCTTTACTTTTCAGATGACCGCGAGCGTGCTGCAGCCGCTGATCGGCACCTGGGCGGACCGTCGGCCGCGGCCCTACTCGCTCGCGGTCGGCATGGGATTCACCCTGCTCGGGCTGCTGTTGCTCGCCACGGCGGGAAACTACTCGCTGCTGTTGCTGGCCGCCGCTCTGATCGGCTCGGGCTCCTCCGTGTTTCACCCCGAATCCTCGCGCGTGGCGCGCATGGCTTCAGGCGGCCGCCACGGGCTCGCCCAATCCATCTTCCAGGTGGGCGGCAATGTCGGGTCGGCAACCGGTCCACTGCTTGCGGCGTTCGTCGTGCTGCCCCACGGCCAGCACAGCGTCGCCTGGTTCTCGCTCGCAGCGCTGCTGGGCATGTTGGTTCTGGTGCAGGTGGGTCATTGGTATCGCGGCGCCGGGGTTGCGCGCCTCAAGCCGCGCAGCGCTCCTGGCACCCACGGCTCCATGAGCTCCGCCAAGCTGGCGCGGACGATCGGCGTACTGCTGGCGCTGATCTTCTCGAAGTACTTCTACCTGGCGAGCCTGACGAGCTATTACACGTTTTATCTCATCAGCCGCTTTCACGTCTCGGTACAGAGCGCGCAGATCCACCTGTTTGTATTTCTGGGTGCCGTGGCTTTCGGGACCATCATCGGTGGACCGCTCGGAGATCGCATCGGCCGCAAGTACGTGATCTGGGCGTCGATCCTCGGCATCCTGCCCTTCACGCTGGCGCTGCCCCATGCCAACTTGCTGTGGACAGGCATCCTCACGGCGCCCATCGGAATCATCCTCGCCTCGGCATTCCCCGCGATCGTGGTGTATGCGCAGGAGCTGATGCCGGGACGCACTGGCGCGGTGGCGGGGCTGTTCTTCGGCTTCGCCTTCGGTATGGCCGGAATCGGGGCTGCGGTACTGGGCAAGCTCGCCGATGTCCTCGGCATCGACACGCTGTATCAGCTCTGCGCCGGGCTGCCGCTCATTGGTCTGCTGGCGGCGTTCCTGCCGGCTTCGGGGCATCCGGCTGCAGCACCTCGAGCCTGAGACTCGTGCCACCAGGCGTGGCCTGATGCGGGATGCAGGTGCTGCGGAAGTCGACGTTGCGAGTCGCAAACAGCGGCAGCACCTTGTTGTGCACCTGCTCGATCAGCTCGCAGCTTCCGGATCCGGTGGTGAAATCCACCCGGTCGGGTTGCAACTCCACAGTCTTCCAGTGCGCCGCTACGGGCTGGCTCGATTTATCGTCCGCTGAAGCGCTCGTGCCCGAGGCGGGCTGCAGGACGCTCATCCGCACCTTTACACCTGGAAAGGGATCCGGGCGATTGAAATTGATGCAGCCGTACTCGGTGACTTTCAGATCCTGCTTGCGGGCACCCAGCTGCAGCAGCATCGTGTACATCTTGTCGCGCAAGCCATCGCACGAAAACTTCGATGTGAAGCCCTGATACACAAAGGTCAGCTCTTTCGGCGTCCAGACCGCACTCTGCGCGCCATCCTGGGAAGCCTGGGCGGTGCTCTCCGCCCCAGCGGCCACTGCGCTCAGCGCAGTCAACGCGCCGAGCAGGAGTGCCTTTGCAACCTGTCTGCCAGCTAAAATTCTCACCTGACACCTCCGCTCGCACATGGAGCAGCTTTCAGTCCTGAAAACGCGCTGTAGGCGCGGTTGTTGACGGCAGGAACTCCGCCCTGCGGGAGGCCTGTTAACCCCCTAGTCCGCCGAGACGCTACTTGAGGAAGCGGGCGAGCTCGGCTGATCCGACCACTTCATCGGAGTATTTGAACGTGCCCTGCTCTCGCACCTCGCGCGCAGCGGCGAGCAGGCCGCCCATCGCGGCGCGCCACAAGGAGGTGGCCAGACTGATACGCCGCACGCCAGCGGCCTGCAGCTCTGCCACACTGAAGCCCTTGCCACGCATGCCAATCATGTAATTCACTGGCCGGGTCACCGCGCCACACACCGTGCGTACCGCATGCAGGTCCGGCAGCCCGGGAGCGAACAGCACATCCGCCCCGGCGCGCTCGAAAGCCTGCAGACGCCGGACGGTGTCGTCGAGATCCGCATGGCCACGCAGAAAATTCTCGCTGCGCGCCGTGAGTACGAAGGGCACGCCGACCTGCCGGGCGGCTTCCACGGCCGCCGTGATGCGCTCCACGGCGTGATTGAAGTCATACAGCGGCCGCTCCTGATGGCCCGTGGCGTCCTCGATCGAGGCCCCCGCAAGCCCTGCTGCGGCGGCCAACCGCACCGTTTCGGCAACGGCAGCAGGATCATCACCGAAGCCGTTCTCCAGATCCCCTGAGACGGGCAGATCGGTCGCTGCCACGATCATCCGCGCGTGGGCCAGGGCCTCATCGCGCGTGATTTGACCGTCGAGCCGCCCGAACGTCCCGGCAGCTGCCGCGCTTGAGGTCGCGAGCGCCTGGAAGCCGAGGCCGGCCAGCATGCGGGCGGTACCGCCGTCCCATACATTGCCGAGCACGAACGCCGCGGGGCCGGAGTGCAGCGTGCGAAACCGAAGGCACTTGTCCTGATGTGTCGTCATGCGGGGCCTGCTTGGTTCACAATCTTATGCGGCGCTGCACAGTGCAGCCGCCCCGAGCCGTGCATCCTACGCCTGACTCGCGCCAGAACGCAGCGCCAGATCGCCATCCATGCCATGAAACTGTTCTCGCAACAACTGCTCAGCGAGCTTGCCACCAAGGCAAGCGCCAGCCCGCGGCAGCGGGCCAACCACAATATCCACGCCTCGGGTGAAGATCCGGTGCAGCGCTTCTTCGTGTGCGCGAACCGCGCCTCCTACTTCAGGCCACACCGTCATATGACGCGCTCCGAGATGACTGTTGTGTTGAAGGGCGCCTTCACCGTGCTGACATTTGATGCGGACGGTACCGTGACCGGCCGCCACGAGGTCGGCGAGCATGCACCCAACCTCGGGTTCGAGACGCCGCGGGCGACCTGGCATACATTGGTCGCCATGACCGACGGCTCGATGTTCCTCGAGGTCAAGGAGGGTCCCTACGATCCCGCGACCTCCGCTGAATTCGCCCCCTGGGCGCCTGCCGAAGGCGATCCAAAAGTCCGCGCGTTCGTCGCCTGGCTGCGCAATGCGCAACCCGGCCTCAAATCGCGCTGAGCCACGGGCTGATCCGGCGGACATGAGCGTCCGGCGACTCTTTCCGACACTCATCTACCAGGGAACGCTGCGCCAGGGCGGCTGGCAGGACCTGAACGCTCAGCTGCTGCGGGAATGCCGCCAGCTGCGGGCGGATGATTCCGGCGGGCGTCGCTGGTCGGCGCGCAACTACCCTGGCGGCTATACCTCGTACGATTCTGCGAGCCGCATGCATGAGATCTCGCCGACGTTTGCATCGCTGCAGAAGCGCCTGGATCGGCACGTACTCGCTTTCGCCAACCGGTTGCAGTTCGACCTGCGTCAGCGCCGCCTCAGCATGACGGACTGCTGGGTGAACATCATGGCGCGCAACGTGGTCCATGGCTTGCACTTGCATCCGCTCGCGACCATCAGCGGTACCTACTACGTGAAGACGCCGCCGGGCTGCTCGGCACTGAAATTCGAAGATCCGCGGCTGGAGCGCTACATGGCGGCGCCGCCGCGCCGCGCACGGCCGCGCAGCGACAACCAGACCTGGGTGAGCATCGGCGCACAGGCCGGCGCGCTCATTCTGTTCGAGAGCTGGCTGCGGCACGAGGTCGCAGCCAACCCCGTCAGTGCCGAACGCGTCAGCATCAGCTTCAACTACGGTTGGTTCTGACACGGCTACTGTGAGAGTCTTGCGGCGCGCTCTGCATAAGAAAAGGGGCCGCCATGTGGGATCAGATCTATACGCCGATCGCCGGTAGCCTTGGCGTGTCTGCCGCGTGCGCGGCGCTGCCGATCCTTGCATTGCTGATTGCTCTGGGGCTATTTCGCCTGGCAGCCTGGAAGGCCGGCCTGCTCGGCCTGATCACGGCAATTATCGTGGCGCTGCTGGTGTACGGCATGCCAGGCAAGCTGGTCGCCTCGGCGACCCTGTACGGCGCAGCCTTCGGCCTGTTTCCGATTGCCTGGATCGTGTTCTGGGCGCTCGCCTTGTATCGCCTCACGGTGGACACCGGGAACTTCGAGATCATCAAGAATTCCGTCGGACACCTCACGCAGGATCGGCGGCTGCAGGCGCTGCTCATCGCGTTCGCTTTCGGGGCGTTCATCGAGGGCGCCGCCGGCTTCGGCACACCTGTGGCCGTGGCCGCGGCGATGTTGACTGGTCTGGGTTTCACCGCCTTCCAGGCCGCGGCTATCTGTCTGATCGCAAATACCTCGCCGGTGGCGTTCGGCGCGATCGGCACGCCGCTGATCACGCTGGCGGGCGTCACCAACCTGCCGCTCGCCACCCTGAGCGCCAATGTCGGCAAGATCTGTGCGCCCGTGTCGCTGTTCGTGCCGTGTTACCTGATGCTAACCATGGGCGGCGTCAGCGCGCTGCGCGCCGTGCTGCCCGCGGCAATCGTTTGCGGGGCAAGTTTCGCCGCAATACAGTTCCTGGTATCCACATTCATCGGCCCGTATCTGACCGACATCCTGGCATCCCTCGCGGCTATCTTCAGCCTGTTGGTTCTGCTGCGGTGGTGGCGGCCACGGGGTGAGAACGAAGCGGCGACCCTGCCGCCGCGCACCGAGCGCGCCCGACTCTATCGCGCCTGGGCGCCCTATATGCTGCTCGTCATCTGCGTGTTGCTGTGGGGGTATACACCCTTCAAGGCGTTGCTCGACAAGGCCACGATCATCATCGAGTGGCCGGGTCTGCACAACATGATCCTGCGCCTGCCACCGGTCGTGGCGAAAGCTGCGCCCTACCCGGCAAAATTCACCTTCAACATCCTCTCGGCCTCGGGGACCTCGGCGCTGTTCGCCACCATTGCGGCGGCGCTGGTGCTGCGCGTGTCGTTGCGCCAGTTCGTCGCCTCCGTAGGACGTACGGCACGCGACCTGTCCTTCTCGATCCTCACGATGGCCGCGGTGCTCGCTCTCGCCTATGTCATGAACTACTCCGGTGCCACTGCAACACTCGGATTGGCGCTCGCAGCGACCGGGCCGCTGTTTCCCTTCTTTGGGGCCCTGTTGGGTTGGATCGGCGTGTTCCTCACCGGCAGCGACACTTCTGCCAATGCGCTGTTCGGTAATCTGCAGGTCGTGACCGCCAACAATCTCGGCCTGGATCCGGCGCTGATGGCTGCAGGCAACTCGAGCGGCGGGGTCATGGGCAAGATGATCAGCCTGCAGAGCATCTCGGTGGCGGCCGCCGCGACCGGCATGCCGCCTTCCGATGAGGCGCGCCTGTTCGGCTTTACCCTCAAGCACAGCATCTTTCTCGCCTGCGTGATCGGGCTCATCGTCAGCATTTATGCCTATGCCTAGTCGCATGCTCCGCAGTTTCGGAACGAAGCTTGCTCCAGCCAATGCAAAACCCTACGGCAGGAGATGCGGATGAAGAAGCAGAGGCAATCGGATCCGAACATGCAGAAGCTCGCCGATCTGATCGATGAGGCGGCCATTGCGATGCTGACCACCGCGGAGCCGGACGGCAGCTTGCGCAGCCGCCCTCTTGCGACCCTGCAGATGGATGCGCAGGGCAAGCTGTGGTTCTTCACCGGCATGTCGTCCGCGAAAGTCAGCGAGATCGACCAACACCGCAAGGTTAACCTGAGCTATGCAAATCTGGGCAAGCAGGATTACGTCTCGATCTCCGGTCACGCGCGGCTGCTGCGCGACCGGGAAAAAATGCGTGAGCTGTGGACGCCTTGGGTCGAGCCATGGTTCCCGGATGGGATCAACGACCCAGATCTCGGCCTGCTCGAGGTGACCATCGATGATGCGGAATACTGGGATGCGCCGGCCAGCAAGACGCAGCGTCTGTTTGGCCTCGCCAAGGCGCTGTCGAGCGGTAACACCTCGCAGCTCGGTGAGCACGCCAAGATTCATCCGCGACCGTAACTGACTGATGGTACCTCTTAAGCGGTTGCGCCTGGGAAGTCTGGCACTGGCCGTTGCGTGCGCGGTGCAGGCTGCCGACTACGTCAAACCCAACATCAAGCCCGGACTTTGGGAGGTCACACACACTCCGCAGGTGAAAGGGCAGATGCCCATTCCGGAGGATCAGCTGGCGAAGATGACCCCGGAGCAGCGCGAGCGCGTGCAAGCAGCCATCAAGGCCGGCATGGCCAATGCAGCCAAGCCGCACGTCTACAAGGAATGCATGACGCCTGAGAAAATTGCGCGCGCTCTGGATCTCGATCGCGGCAGCCAGGACACCTCGTGCAAGCGCGCGATCGTGACCAGTTCGCCAACCGAGTTGCGACTGCACGATGAATGCACACGGACCAACGGCAAGAGCGTGACCGATGTGCATGTGCGGATCGAAGGCACGACGCTGCTGACCGGTGCTGTTGATGTCGTGATGAGCTCCGGCGGCAAGACCATGACGGTCAACAGCAAACTCAGCGGTAAGTGGCTGAGCACCGACTGTGGGTCCGTCAAGGATACTGAGGTGCAGAAGTAGCGCTGCGCGGCGCCCACGGCTCGCGGCTCAATCCGGTGCGAACGCCGCGATGACGCGCGACAGAATCGTGCGCAGCTGTTGGCTTGCGCCACAGGCATCCCCGGCGCGCATGCGCCTGAGCAGCGTGCGATGCATGTTGGCCAGGGTCTTGAGGCTGCGGCCCTTCTCCGCCAGGCGGCGCAGCGCGATGCGTCCGCGGATATCCCACAGCAAGGAATCCCACACGGAGAGGAAAGTCCGGTTGCCGCCGCTCTCGACCAACCGGCGATGAAACAGCAGCGAATGATCGATGTATTGTTCGGGATCCTCGGCCGCGGCGGCCGCTTCCATGGCGCGCAGGTAGCGCGTCAGCTCAGCAATGAGCTGCCCGCTATAGGGCGCTGCCAATTCAATTGCTCGCGTCTCGAGCATCGTGCGCAGCTCATATGACTCGCGCATTTCGCGAAAGTCGGCGCCGCGCACCCGCGTGCCGCGAAAGCGCTGCGAGGTCACCAGTCCCGAGCCTTCCAGCTCGCGCAGCGCCTCACGGATCGGCGCCTGGCTCACGTCAAACTCGCGCGCCAGATATAGCTCCTTCAGCTGCGTGCCCGCAGGATAGGTCCCATCCAGGATGCGACCCACCAGCACATCGCGAATGTGATCACGCATGCACATCCGCTTGAGTGCCGGCTCGCTCACGGCAACACCGGGTGATCGATCTGCGCTTGGGTCCAGCCGCCACCGGTGGCGCGCACCAGGGCGACCGCAGCATTCATCTGTGCAACGCGCACCGTGATGGTGTCACGCTGAGCCTGCAAGGCTGCGCTGTGCGTGGTCGTCACCTCGACATAGTCGGCGACACCGGCATCGTAGCGCTGGTCGGCGTGATAGGCCGAGCTTTGCGCGGAAGCCGAGGCTGCCACGTCCGCCTGCAGCTGCTCCGCGAGGTGATGCAGTCCGGCGAGGTTGTCTTCGACCTCCTGATAGGCGGTGAGTGTCGTCTTGCGATAGCTGGCGGCTGTCTCCTCAAACTGCGCGCGCGCCTGCGCGTTGATGGCTGCGCGCGCGCCTGCATCCAACAGCGGCACGGTGACCGAAGGTCCGATTGACCAGAAGCGGCTGGGGGCCGTCAGCCACCGGGAGGAGAGAATGCTCTCGTAACCGCCGCTGCCCGAGAGCGAGAACACCGGGAACCAGGCCGCGCGCGCCACCCCGATCTGGGCATTCGCAGCTGCCATCGCGCGCTCGGCGCGGCTGACGTCCGGGCGCCGTTCGAGCAGCCGGGACGGCAGCCCTGCGCTCACTGCAGGCGGCACGGCCGCCAGCTCGCCCGGCTCGAGCGCAAAGCCTGAGGCGACCTCACCCAGTAGCACGGCGATGGCGTGCTCGAGCTGGGCGCGCTCGAGGCGCACCGCCGCGAGCTGCGCCCGCGCGGTCTGGCGGAGTGTGTCAGCCTGGTCGACGTCCGTCGCCGCAGAGATACCTTCTGCATAACGATTGCGTGTCAGCCCCCAGGCCCGGTCGAACACCTTGATCGTGTCCTCCAGCAACTGGATGGTGGCATCGGCGCCGCGCAGCGAGAAGTAATCGCTCGCCAGCTCGGCCTGCAAGGCCAGCTCGGTAGCTGCCAGATCCGCCGAGCTCGCCTCAGCCTGACGGCCGGCCGCCGCGGCGGTGTTGCGCAGGCGACCAAACAGATCGATCTCCCAGGACAGATCGATCGCCGCCACATAATCACTTTGCACGACTGGAATGCCGCTGAGCGCCCGCGCAAGTGGCGCGTTGCCGGAGCCCTTGCCGCGATCGACGGACGCCGTGGCACCCAGTGTGGGAAACACATCGGAACGGGCGCGGCGCGCGATGGCGCTCGCCTCCTCAAAGCGCGCCACCGCCGCGCGTACGTCCGGGTTGGCGCCGGTCAACCTGACTTCCAGCTCGTTGAGCCGGGCATCCCCGAACGCCTCCCACCACGGACCTCGCGGCTCGCTGTCCGCCGGCGCCGCGGGGGACCACTCGCCCGCCTCTTTGAAGTTGGGGACATCCGGCGGCGGCGGACTCTGGTAGCGCGGCGCGAGCGAGCAGCCGGTGAGTATCAGCAGACCAGCAAAGCCGGCCACGCGGCCGTAACAGCGCCTTGTAGCGCTCTGGACCGGCGAGCGCACTGAGCTGCCGACCGCTCGGCTCACGATTTGGCAACCTCGCGCTTGGCAGGGCCCGCAACCCGCACGACCGTGCCCGTGGTCAGGGAATCCGGCGGACTCAACACCACGCGGTCGCGCGCCTGCAGGCCCTGTACGATCTCGATGTCCGAGCCGTAATCGCGCCCGATGGTGACCGGCTTCAAGGTGATGTGCCCGTCATCACCTACAGTCGCCACCTGAGTGCCATCGCCGCGGAACAGCAACACGTTCGAAGGCACCTTGAAGACTTCACTCGCGGCGCCCCCGGGCAACCGGAAATGCACTTCCGCGTAGGCGCCGGGCAACAGCTCACCGGTACGATTGTCCACGCTCAGCTGAGTCAGCAACGTGCGGGTGCTCTGGTCGATCGCATTCGCGGTGCTGTCCAACTTGGCGGTGTAGGTCTTACCCGGCTGATCGGGGAATACGAGCTGCGCGGTAACTCCTGACTTGATCAGAGCCGCGTAGGTCTGGGGTACACGCACATACAGTCGCAGCCGCGTCATATCCGCCACCCGGAACAGCTCCGGCCCGGTGTTGCTGTTGGCGGCGATGAGCTGCCCGATGTCGGTATTGCGGGCAGTCACGATGCCATCGAAGGGGGCGGTGAGCTTCTCGAAGCCCGACATCTCGCGCAGCCGCTGCACGTTGGCCCGGGCGGCGCGCACCTGGGCATCCGTGGAAGCTGCCAGACTGATCTTCTCGTCGGCTTCCTGTTTGGAGACGGAGTCGGAGGCGCGCAGATTGCGCCAGCGTGCCGCAGTCACCTCCGCAATCTTCTGGTTGGCCTGTGCGGTCGCCAGATCTGCCTCGGCCTGATGCAGCTGCGAGTCGACTTCCGGCGACTCGATCTCGCCCAGCAGCTGGCCCGCCTTGACAGGGGTGCCGATGTCTACCAGCCAGCGTTTCAGGTAGCCACTGGTACGTGCATAGATCGGCGCCTCGTTGTTGGCCTGCAGGTTGCCGGGCAGGATGAGCTCGGCCGCATCGCTCACCGGTTGCGGACTCGTGGTCGCTACCGTCAGCACCGATTGGGCCTCGGTCGCTGCGCGCAGCTGTGTGGCGCGCTGATGCGCTGCCACCGCAGACCACACAATGATGATCAGGCCAAGTATCACGAGCACGATCGCGCCGCGCCTGAGCGCCCGAGCCGTGTGGCCGTGAGCCGTGACCGGCGTGTGAGTCATTTCCGTTCGCAGGGGTTGATCCATGGTGACTGTCTCAGTGGAAAAGCGCTCAGGTGAGGAGCGTGCCGGGCGTGCCGGCCACGGCGGTACCGGGAGCCGGCCGTTCACGCCGGCCGTGAATGGCCGCGAACACTGCAGGTACGAATACCAGCGTGGCAACGGTTGCGAACAGCAGCCCGCCGATGACCGCCCGACCGAGCGGCGCATTCTGCTCGCCGCCCTCGCCCAGTCCGAGCGACATGGGCAGCATGCCGATGCCCATGGCAAGAGCGGTCATCAGCACGGGGCGAAAGCGGGTGAATCCCGCCTCGAGTGCGGCCTGCAGAGCGGTTGCGCCCTCATTCATGCGATCGCGCGCAAAACTCACGACCAGGATGCTGTTGGCGGTGGCCACACCCATGCACATGATGGCTCCGGTCAGCGCCGGAACACTGAGCGTGGTGCCCGTAATGAGCAGCATCCAGGCGATGCCTGCGACCGCGGCCGGCAACGCGGTAATGATGATGAAGGGATCGAGCCAGCTCTGGAAGTTGATCACGATCAGCAGATACACGAGTACGATCGCGCCCACGAAGCCGATCGCGAGCCCGTTGTAGGAAGCAGCCATGGTCTGGACCTGGCCGCGCACCGTGATGTGTGTGCCCTTCGGCAGCCGTGGCTCGATGGCGGCGATCTGCCGCTGGATGTCGCGATAGATGGCTCCGAGGTCCCGGTCCTGCGTCGCGCCATACAGGTCGATGATGGGCTGCGAGTCATAATGCGTCACTACACCCGGCCCGACGCCGCGCGAGATGGTGGCAAGCCCGCCGAGAATCTGCTGCTGGCCGTGAGCGTTGACCGGCATGTTTTGCAGGTCCTGCAGCGAGGTCATGCGGTACTGCGGCGCCTGCGTGACGAGCGGATACTGCAGACCGGTTTCGGGATTAAGCCAGAAGGTCGGTGTGATCTGACCGCTGCCGGAGAGCGTCAGCAACAGATCATTGGCAACATCGTGCTGGCTGATACCCAGCTGCTGGGCGCGGCTGCGATCGGTGGCCACGTGCAGCTCGGGCTGGTTGAACACCTGCTGGATACGCACGTCCACCAGACCTGGAATGTGCCGCAGCGAGGCGAGCAGCTGATTGGCTACATCGCGGTTGCGGGGACTTGGGCCCACGATCTGGATGTCGATGGGCGCAGGCGCCCCGAAGTTGAGAATCTGGCTGACGATATCCGCCGGCAGAAAGCTGAAGGTCGAACCGGGAAACTCTCGGGGCAGACGCTCGCGCAACTGACGAACGTACTCATGTGTCGGCGCATGATGCGGGGTAAGCGACACCAGAATATCCGCATCGCTGCTGCCCACGGTGCCGGAGTTGCTGTAGGTGGTGTTGATACTCGAGACCGGCAGCCCGATGTTGTCCACGACGCTGGCGATCTCCTTTGCCGGGATGACCTCGCGCAGCGCCGCCTCGACATGGTCCACCAGGCCGGCCGTGTGCTCCACCCGCGTACCGGTCGGTCCGCGCACATGGAGCTTGATCTGTCCGCCATCGACCTGCGGAAAGAAATCCCGCCCGAGAAAGCCGTACAGCAGCATGGACGCGAAGGTCATGCCGAGGAATACCGTCATGAAGACTGCCCGCTGATGCAGCACGGCGGCGAGCAGCTGCCGGTAGCCCGCGCGGAGTTGCTCGAACCGACTCTCGAACCGCAACTGCAGGAGTTTGAAGGGTCCGGGATTCTCAACGGATTCCCGCTCCTGCTCACGCGTACGCAGCCAGTACTTGCACAGCGTCGGAATCAATGTGCGCGAGAGGATGTAGGACATCAGCATCGCGAAGACGACCGCTTCGGCAAGCGGTACAAACAGATAGCGCGCCACCCCGGAGAGCAGGAACATCGGCACGAACACGATGCAGATGGACAGCGTCGAAACGAGTGCCGGCACCGTGATCTGGCGCGAGCCCTCCCAGATCGCAGGCTCCACCTCGGCCCCCTCCTCCAAGTGCCGGTTGATGTTTTCGATCGTGACGGTGGCATCGTCAACGAGGATGCCAACTGCGAGTGCCAGTCCTCCTAGGGTCATGAGGTTGATGGTCTCACCGAGCGCGTGCAGCATGATGAGCGATGCCAGGATGGAGAGCGGAATCGAGATGGTGATGATGAGCGTGCTGCGCCAGCTGCCCAGGAACAGCAGTACCATCAGTGCGGTAAGAGCCGCGGCAACCACCGCCTCGGTGATGACACCGCGCACCGCCGCCCGCACGAACACTGATTGATCTCCGTTGGGCACGATGCTGGCGCCGTCGGGCAGCAGCTCCCGCACACGCGGTAGCCGGTCGCGGATCTCATTGATGATATTGAGCGTCGAGGCCGAGCCGGTTTTCTGGATCGTCATCAGCACGGCACGGCGACCATCGACGCGCACGATGTTGGTCTGCGGCGGATGCCCATCATGCACGAATGCCACATCGCGCACGTAAGTCACCGCCCCGGCAGCATTCTGTCCGCGGATGGGCAGGTCGTTGATGTCCTGCAGCCGCAGCGGACTGGCGTTGAGCTTGATGTTGTATTCCGTCGTGCCGATCTTCTGTGTGCCCGCCGGCACGATCAGGTTCTGGTTACCGATGGCGTCGTTGACGTCATTGGCGGTAAGTCCCTGCGCACGCAAGGCGTCCGGGCGCAGATCGACCTGAATCTGCCGCGTGGCACCGCCGTACGGATAGGGAATTGATGCCCCTGCGATCGTCGCCACCTGGGTGCGCACCACCTGATTGGCGAAATCGAACAGCTGCGCTTCGGTGTGCTGCCCACTGGACAACGCCAGCTGGATGATGGGTACGCTGGAGGCGTTGTACTTGAGAATCAGCGGCGGCTGCGTGCCGGGCGGCATCACTCTCGTAGACAGCTGCGAAAAAGCTGTCACCTGCGCCATGGCGAGATTGATGTCCACCCCCGGCTGGAAGAACATCTTGATGACCGCCATGCCCGGGTAGGTCTGGGACTCCACGTGCTGGATGTCATTGACGATCGTCGTGGCATAACGCTCGATCTGCGAGGTGATGCGCCCTGCCATCTCATCGGGCGGCATCCCGGAGTAGTTGTAGGTGACGGCAATGATCGGGATGCGGATGTCAGGGAAGATGTCGGTCGGCATGCCGCGGGTCTGAGGCGTACCGACGATGACGAGTAGCCCGAGCAGCGGTAAGAGCAGCGCGAGAACGATAAAGGTGTACGGACGCTTGAGCGCGACCTCAACTATCCACATGAGCCTGACCTGTTGGCAGTAGCGGCCGCGCCCGCACGCGGCGGTGAAACGGGACCCGGCTGGCTCCCGCGCACAGGGACGTCAGGTCCGGGCGTTTTTCAGCTCTCGATTATCGATAATTGGTGAGCGTCAACAATCGCCCAAACGAGGTAATTTCCGACCCCGGCCAGCGCAAATTTGCGAAGATTAGTGAAGCTTTTTCGCTCCACCCTCGGCGAGCGGTCCAGCAGCACGCATATCGCGACCTCGGGCACTGGCGGGAACCATGATGAGCTCGGGCTCCGGATTGCGTTACGGCATGCTTCCACGCATCTTCACCGCCTGGATTTTGACCCCTCCGGTCACCATATTGGTCGCCGGCGCACTGTACTACCTGCTGGCGGACGCAGCCCTTAGGGAACTTCCTCTGGCCGGGTGATTCTGTCCCCTGTATATCCCCGGTGGTCGCGCGATAGGACAGCCGCCATCTTGAGCGGTACGGTTTTGGTAAAATAGGCCGGTACCGGACGACGGGTTCCGATACGCACTCTCCAGGAGACTTCCATGCCCCTGCCTGTGAAATCCGGCAATCCCGGACTGAATGACAATACTTTTAGCAGCCAGCCGCGTCCGGCGTTGGCCAGCGAGCGGATGACGCTGCAAGGAACGATCAACAAGTCGTTCCTGTTGCTGGTGGTGCTGCTCGCCGCGGCGTTGTGGCCGTGGTCGCAATACATGGCGACCGGCGATGCGGCCACGGTGTCCTCCTCTGTGATGATCGGCGCGCTCGGCGGCTTGGTGCTGGCAGTCATCATCAGCTTCAAGGCCACGACGGCTCCTTATCTGGCCGTACCGTATGCCGCGCTCGAGGGACTGGCAGTGGGCGGCCTGTCTGCGCTGCTCGAGCGGCGCTTCCCGGGAATTGCGATTCAGGCGGTCAGCTTGACCTTCGGGGTGCTGCTCGTACTGCTGCTTGCCTATTCCATGCGGCTGATCCGCGTGACCGCGCGCATGCGGGCAGTCGTCATCGGTGCCACGGGCGCCATCGCTCTGTTTTATCTGGTGACGATGGTGTTAGGTCTGTTTCACGTCAGTGTGCCATTCGTCAATGACTCAAGCCCGCTCAGCATTCTTGTGTCGTTGGTCATCTGTGCCGTTGCGGCGTTCAACCTGGTACTCGACTTCGACCTCATCGAGTCGGGTGTCGCCCAGGGTGCACCGCGTTACATGGAGTGGTACGCCGGCTTCGGTCTGCTGGTGACGCTCGTGTGGCTGTACATGGAGATCCTGCGTCTACTGAGCAAAGCCCGCCGGGACTGAGCCCGCTGAGCTTTCAGGAACATTTGCGTCGGCCCCGTGGGTGCTTCCACCCAGGGGCCGTTGCGCTCCAACAACTGCTAACGGCTCAGCTGAAGTCCTGTTAACCCAGATTTAGCGACACCGAGGCCACTCACCTGCTATTTTAAGTGCGCCTTAGAATCGGCTTTCCAACAGTTGACTTAAGTCGGAAATTTGCGACAGAGGGGCGCCGCCCTGTGACCCACGTCACAGCCGGCACGTGTTCGAGGCATCAATAATTTGCCCGGCGTCACATTTGCAACGTCGGCCTCGCTGAACAGCGGGGCGTTACAGATCTGAGCGGCCGGAAGACCGTGCGATAGGGAGCACAATTTAATGAGTAATCCACAGCGTATTACCGTGATGGCCGTGCGCGTAGCCGCCATCGCAACAACTGTATTTGTCGCTGCCTGCGGCGGCGGCGGTGGTGGTGGCGGCGGGGCGGCGGAGGTGGCGGGGCCACCTACACGATCGGGGTCAACGTCTCAGGTTTGACATCCCCCGGCCTCGTTCTCACCGACAACGGCACGGACACCCTGACCGTCAATGGCGATGGCTCCTTCCCCTTCCCTGCTGGCGTAATGAGCGGCGGCGCGTACAACGTGGTCGTCAAGACGCAGCCGTCGGGTGAGACTTGCACCGTCGGCGCGAGTGCTTCGGGCACGGTGAGCAACGCGACAGTGCTCGTCAACGTCACCTGCACGAGCACCGCCCCGCCTGGCACGGTAACGATTGGCGGTACGATTTCCGGGCTGACCGCCGCCGGACTCGTGCTGCAGGATAACGGCGGCGACGATCTAACAGTTGCCTCCGGCGCTGCCACGTTCACTTTTGCTACAGCCGTGACCACCGGCAAACCCTATGCGGTGACCGTGAAGACGCAGCCCACGGGTGAGACTTGCACCCCAACGGCGGCTTCTGGCACAGCGGGAAGCGCGAACGTTACGAGCGTTGTGATCACCTGCGCCGCGGGCGCGCCGGCGCACTTCGTCTACGTTGCCAACAAGACTGACGTCACCGGCGGTGCGAACGGAACCATCTCGGCTTTTGCGGCGGACGGAACCACCGGAAAACTCACAGCTGTTACCGGCAGCCCCTTCGCTGTGAGTAATCAGCCTCGGGCCCTCGCCGTGGATTCCGCAGGCCGGCTGTATGTCGCAGGAGCTGCCGCACCTGTCGGTGGTCAACAGATTGGAGTAATCGCGACCACGGGCACCGGTGCTCTGACGCTTCCGGCGACGTATTACGATCCCAACGCTCACTCCGCGACCTCCGCCCTTTCGCTGCTTCTCAACAAAGATGCGACTTTCCTCGTTGCGGTTGGCGCGAATTCAGTCGCGGCGAACGGGCAGGGCGCGGCGGCGACCTTTACTGATACCGCCGGTGTGCTGGCCGCAGGTGCCTGCGCTTACTGCTGCCGCAAGTGGTCCAACGGTGAGCTCGACATCAGCTTCGGACCGCCGGCGCAGAGCGCCATCGATCCCACCGGGTCTTTCCTCCTGATACCCGAGACCGGGCATACCCATCTGGACTTCCTGACGGTTAACCCGTCGGATTTGACGGATGGGACGCTTAACAAGTTTCCGGCCAATCAGACCACCTCTGCCGACCATTTCTGGGGAGTCACTTTCTCGCCCAAGAGCACCGCAGCCGGTGGGTTCGTCTATGCCAGCCTGCAGAACGGCTCGAATGGTGCCGTGGTGGGATATAGCTACACCGCCGCCAGCATCGCCGCCTACGAGGCCGATGGGACCGGCAACACGAATCCGCTCACGATTATCGGCAGCATTACCGATGCCGGGTGCATGAGCGAGGGCGTTGCGGTCGATCCGTCGGGCAAGTATCTGGCGGTCGCAAACAACACCGGTACGCCGGCGTCGGGTGGCTCCTGCGCCGCGAACAACGGCGGCAGCGTGTCCTGGTACACGATCGATCCAACGACCGGCGCTCTCACCGCGGGAGGTCCCGATGTGGTCCTGCAGGGTCTGACTGCGACCCCCGGTCCCAACAAGCTGCAGTGGGATCCCTCCGGGAAGTTCCTGTATGTCGCGAACACTGAGGGTTCGGTGTCCGTGCTGACGTTGTCGGGGAGCCCGGCCACGCTGACATTCGTTCAGACCGTGGCGACGGGAGCAGGCTCGGACGACGTCGCCATCCACTAGCTTCGAACTCGAGAAGCTGTACAGGCCGGGATCGGGCTCGCAAGAGCCTGATCCCGGCCTTCCTTTTTGCAGGCCTAGATCTGGCCTTCCTGCCTTGAATAACCCGGCTGCCGCTACCAGCTAAACGACTGGTTGGCTGGACGGCGGCAGATGATCCCCTTCTCGATTCTTGATCTTTCTCCGATCACCACTGGCGGCAGCGTGCGTCAGTCGCTGCACAACAGCCTCGATCTCGCGCAGCACGCCGAGCGCTGGGGCTACAACCGGTACTGGGTCGCGGAGCATCACTCGCTGCCGGGAGTAGCGAGCGCCGCCACAGCGGTGGTGATCGGGCACATCGCCTCCGGCACGACCCGGATCAGGGTGGGTGCAGGCGGCATCATGCTTCCCAACCATGCACCGCTGGTGATCGCCGAGCAGTTCGGGACTCTGGAGGCGCTGTTTCCAGGACGCATAGATCTCGGTCTTGGCAGAGCCCCGGGATCCGACCCGCGCACCGCGCGAGCCCTGCGGCGGACGCTGGCGAGCGACCCCGAGCAATTCCCGCATGACGTACTGGAGTTACAGAACTATCTGGGTCCCCCCGGGACGCAGCGCGAGATTGTGGCCGTGCCCGGCACGGGCGCGAACGTGCCGCTCTGGATCCTGGGCTCGAGTCTGTTTGGGGCGCAGCTCGCCGCGGCTCTCGGGCTGCCTTTTGCGTTTGCATCGCATTTCGCACCCGCGATGCTCATGCAGGCCCTGCAGATTTATCGGGCGACCTTCCGTCCCTCCGCCCAGTGTCAGCGCCCCTACGTCATGCTGGGTTTCAACGTGTTCGCAGCCGACTCGGAGCCGCAGGCCCGCTTGATCGCAAGCTCCATGCAGCAGGCCTTCGTCGCTCTGCGCAGCGGCAGGCCATCGACGCTTCCACCCCCAGTGGAGGGCTACGACACGCAGCTGCCGCCCGAGGCCCGGGCGCTGCTCGCCGATGTACTCGGCTGCACCGCGATTGGCACTCGGGAAAGCATTCGCACATCGATTGCAGCCTTCATCGAACGCACAGCTGCGGATGAGCTCATGATCACATCACAAATTTACGCGCACGCGGCGCGGCTGCGCAGCTACGAGATCGTAGCTGAGGTACACGCCGACCTGCGATCGCGTGCGGCCTACTGCTCGTAAGTTCCGGCCTTGAAGATCAGGCCGTCGTGCACGGCCCAGTAGGCAATCTTGTGCTCGACGCGGCCGTTGTTGGGATTTTCGCGCATGTAGCTCACCCACCCGGTCACCTGCTGGGCGCGCGCCGCCTCGATGATCTCGCGAATGAACTTCTTGCCGTGCATGTCGGCCACGCCCAGCCGGTTCTGCCCCACGATCTCCGGTGAGACCGGGTGCGCGACGCAGACGCCATTCAGGTCGTGCACATCCACGTAATCCATGCCCTGGGCAAACTCACCATCACGTTTGTTGAATTCGGCCAGCGCACGCTCGCGACCATACTGGCGATAGAACTCGACCGCTTTGGTCACCTGTGCGATGACGTCATTCCTGCTGGGCACGCTGCCGGTGTTTGCGCCCAATGGCGCTGTGACGGTAAGCAACAGCGCTGCGAGCAGAGCGTACATCCGCCTGACCATGTCCCCTCCTCCGGATCCGGGTTGCGCCGGAGCCATCGGCCCGGTCGCTGAATGGCGCAAGGATACTGACAACGCACCCACCCACCCTGGAAACAATGCACAGTTTGTATGACGCGCGGCCGGCGCAATCCTCATGCCGTCCCGATGGGGTCACGATGTGCGCCAGCACACATCTTTCCAGGGCTTCGAGCGCGTCCGCAGCTGCCTTTGGCCCCCTGATCGATTCGTTTACACTACGGACATAATGAGGACCTCGAGCGGCAGGCCTGCGTGAGGGTGCGTCTCCCATCGCAAGCCCAATGAGAGTTTCCGTCGCAGCGGAGGCACTGCGTCCCACCGTCATCCGCTTTGGCCGCGTGGGCGACATGATTATGGTGAGCGCCCTGCTGCACTTCCTGCATCGGCGTTATCACCGACCTTGCGATGTGATCGGCGCCGGGCCGTGGAACGAATGGGTGTTTCGGGGACATCCCGACATTGCGCGCATATTTGCACTGACGCGGCATACTCCTTTCCCCTTCAGCGCGACCTGGCCCCGCGTGCTGCGCGCCCTGCATCGAAGCGCGCCGGGGCCGATTTACGTCTGTGAGTACCAGTACCGGCAGCTGCCGCGTATCAAGCGGTTGCTCGCCTTCAGCGGCATCGACCGCCGGCGCATCATCTTCATCGATGACGATCCGGCGCGCGGTAGCCACTGGGTGGACTCCCTGCTGCGCTTCGGTGAGCTGACGCCGCCGGCGCTCCAGGCTGCCGACTACCCCTTACCGCATACGACCGGCTCATGGGCGCCGCGGCTGCAGGTGCTGGATACCGAACGTCTCGAGCGCGACGCCTGGCTGCGCAGTCAGGGCTGGTACGGCCGACAGCTGATCCTGGTGCAGCCCGGCAATCATCGCACCATGAGTACCCGTCGCGAGCGTTGGCGGCGGCTCAATGCCGATGACAAGGCATGGCCCACCGCTAACTGGGTCGAGCTGCTGCGGCTGATGCATGCGCGGATGCCGGATGCCTTGCTGATACTGCGCGGCGCGTTGGAAGAAGTCCCCATGCTGCAGGAGATCCAGGCGCTGACCGGAATCGGGCAGGTCGTCGTCGCGGGACTGGCATTGCGCCCGTTGTTTGCGCTTTGCGAGGTCTGCCACAGCATGATCTCGGCTGATACCGGGCCGGCGCATGCCGCCGCAGCGCTCGGATTGCCGCTGGTGGTGATCTATGGATCCGAGTCCCCGCGTGTCTGGCTGCCGC
This sequence comes from uncultured Pseudomonadota bacterium, assembly GCA_963715725.1. GTDB lineage: Bacteria > Pseudomonadota > Gammaproteobacteria > Steroidobacterales > Steroidobacteraceae > 13-2-20CM-66-19. Next base: position 495,793 of record OY970272.1, read on the forward strand.
GCAGTCCCACCGGATCCCCGGTCATCAGCGTCGGCGGCCCGCCCGTCGCGAATCGCGCCGACCAGATCCCGGTGGAAACCCTTTTCAATGCCTGGCGTGACATGGTGGGCGGACTCGAGACGCCTGCGCGCCGTATCTCTCTCACGGCCCGTTGACCTGTCTTGCGCATTGCGACAACCCGGGCACTACGGCACACTCAGTCGGTCAACTACAAGTCGCGGCCCAGAACAACAACGGGTGATGCAAGATGCTGACCAGTTCGGCCGCGATGCTGCCGGCGACGACGCTCGATGATGATGCCTGGGACGATCTGCTGAATTTCATCGAAGAGCGTCGCGTCATTCCGATCGTCGGCCCTGAGCTGCTGATGGTCGCAACGGAGCAGGGACCGCGACTGCTGCTCGACTGGGTCGCGGAAAGGCTCGCCACCCGGCTGAATGTCAATACCGCAGCGCTGCCGCACCCCTATACGCTGAATGACGTCGTGTGTTGGTTCGTGGCCGCGCGCGGCCGGCGCGAAGAGGCCTACGTGCGCCTGCGCAGTATCATCAAGGATGCCAACTTCGAGCCCTCCATAGCCTTGCGCCGGCTGGCCGCGATCACGGATTTCGACCTGTTCGTCTCCACGACGTTCGATTCACTGCTGGAAAGCGCCATCAATCTGGAGCGCTTCGGCGGCGCCGCCGGCACCGAAGTGATGGCGTACGCACCGAACCGCGTCACCGATCTGACCACCGAGCGGGACCATCTGTCGCGGCCCGTCGTCTATCATCTGTTCGGCAAGCTCTCGGCATCGCCGACCTACGTGATCTCGGATGAGGATCTGCTGGAGTTCATCTGCGCGCTGCAGAACGAACACCTCGCTCCGGAGAAACTGTTTCACGAGCTCGAGCACAATCACCTGCTGTTCATCGGCAGCAACTTCACCAACTGGCTGGCGCGGCTCGTGTTGCGCATGGCCAAGCGGCAGCGGCTTTCAGATCCGCGCGATGTGGGCGAAGTGCTGGCGGATGATCACAGCTCGCTCGATGACCGCCTGGTCGCCTTCCTGCAGCAGGTCAGTGTGCGCACCCGCATCTATCGCGGCGCCGAGCGCTTCGTCGAGGAGCTGCATCAGCGTTGGCTGGCGCGCCGCAAGCCGGCCGTTGCCGCCCCGGCGCCAGCCCGCTTCCTCCCGCCGGCGCGCGAGATGCCGGACAACGCCGTCTTCATCAGTTACGCCCGCGATGACCTGCCTGCAGTGCAGCAGCTGAAGGCGAGCCTCGAGGCCGCGGGCATCACCACGTGGTTCGACATGGAGCGGCTCGAAGTCGGCGATGACTACGACCGCAAGATCCAGCGCAACATCGCGCGCTGCTCCTACTTTGTCCCGATCATCTCCGCGAGCACGCAGCGTCGCCTGGAGGGTTACTTCCGCCGCGAGTGGAGTTATGCCATCGATCGCGTTCGTAACATGGCCGACGGTGCGCTGTTCATCCTTCCGGTGACGATTGACGGCATCAACGCCGGCGATGCGCTGGTACCGGACAAATTCAGAGCGCTGCACTTCACGCAGCTGCCCGGCGGTGAGGCCACTGCGGAATTCACGCAGCGGCTGAGTGACTTCATGCAGGCGCGCGTGCGATGAACGCCCTCAGCTCGAGTCTGCCCGTTGCGCCGCAGCTGGACGAGACCCCGGTCAACCAGGCCAATCCGTGGCTCGGGCTCGCCTCCTTCACCGAGGATACTCGCGCGTTCTTCTTCGGCCGCGAGGAGGAGGTCGCCGAGCTCGTCCGTCGGGTGCAGCGCCGGCTGCTCACCGTGCTGTTCGGACAGTCCGGCCTCGGCAAGACCTCGATCCTGCGCGCCGGCCTCGTGCCGCGCCTGCGCGAGCAGGGCTACTGCCCGGTGTATGTGCGCATCGCCTACGATGCGGACGCGCCCGCGCCCGCGGAGCAGATCAAGGAGGCGATCCGGCGCAGCGCGCGGCTCTCGGGTGAGTGGTCACAGGCCGGGGTCGCGGTCGCCGGCGAGTCACTCTGGGAGTTTCTGCATCATCGCGACGATGTGCTGCGCGATGATGCAGGCGCCCGCCTCACGCCGCTACTGATATTCGATCAGTTCGAGGAGATCTTCACGCTTGCACAGAGTGATGAGCGCGGCCGCGCGCGTGCGGCCACCTTCATCGAAGAGCTGGCCGATCTGGCCGAGAACCGCCCGCCCAAGGCGCTCGAGGCGGCGCTCGAGAACGATGACCGGACCGCCGAGAAGTTTGATTTCGCGCGTAGCGACTATCGCATCCTGGTCTCGCTGCGCGAGGACTACTTAGCTCCGCTCGAGAGTCTGAAGAAGAGTATGCCGAGCATCGCGCAGAACCGGCTGCGCCTGGCACCGATGACCGGCACGCAGGCGCTGGCCGCGGTGTTGCGGCCCGGCGGCCGCCTCGTAACCGAGGAGGTGGCAGCGGCCATCGTGCGCTTCGTGGCGGGCGGTGCAGAGCTGTCCCATGCGGAAGTAGAGCCTTCGCTGCTGAGCCTCATCTGCCGCGAGCTCAACGATGCGCGCATCGCGCAGGGACGCAGCGAGATCTCGCTCGATCTGCTGGCCGGCTCGCATGCATCGATTCTCGGCAATTTCTATGAGCGTGCCCTCGCAGACCAACCCGCGGCGGTGCGCCAGATCATCGAAGAGGAGTTACTGACCGACTCAGGCTTCCGCGAGAACGTGGCCGAGGAAAACCTGTTACGGCGCTTCAAGGCCGCGGGCGCCGCACCGGACACGCTCGCGAAGCTTGTGAACAGGCGCCTGCTGCGCATCGAAGAACGCCTGGACATCCGTCGGGTCGAGCTGACACACGATGTACTTTGCGGTGTCGTCAAACAAAGCCGCGACCAGCGCCAGGAGCGCGAAGCCCGTGAGGCCACCGAACGGGTGCTGGCGGAGCAGCGCTCGCGGGAACTGTCTGCACGACAGGCGCTGTTCAAGGCGCGCAAGGTTGCAGCGGTCTGCACCGTGCTCGCGGTGCTCGCAATCATTGCCGCCGCGTTCGCTTATGTCAGCAGTCAGCGGGCGCGTCGCGCGGAACACGAGGCTCAACAGACGCGGGCGGTCGCCGAACAGGCCCGCGTGGGTGCCGAGCAGCTACTGGCATACCTCAACGATGACTTCGTGCGCGAGCTGGAGAGCTTCGGACGGCTCAATGTGCTGGAAGAATTTGCCAAGCGGCAGATCGATTACTTCCACGGCCTGCCACCGGAGCGCAAGGGGATCGAAACGGTGCGCAACGGTGCGCTGGCGTTGATGCAACATGCGAAGGTGGTGCGTTACTTCGGCCGGCTCGACGAGGCCTCGCGCGATGTGCAGGAAGCCATCCAGTTGCTCGAGGCGCAACGCGCACGTGGTGATCACTCTGAAGCGACGCTGATCGCGCTCGCACTCTCATATCGGACGGCCGGTCAGATTCAAGACAACCGCAACGATCCGCAGGCGATCAAGACGGTGGCGTTCGCCGCCGAGCTACTCAAGCCACGGGCGGAGCAGCCCGATGCCTCCGTCGCCATCCGGCGTGCCTATGCCGATATCCTCGTGCGCAAGGGGTTTCAGGAACAGGGAAAGCGCCTGAACGATGCCTCCGTCGCCTCGGAACGTCAGGCCATGCAACTTACGGTGGCACTGGGCGCGCGCACGCCAGAACACGTGGACATGGGTGCGCTCTATGCGGAAGCCGCGGCGTGGCTGGTCACGGCCCTGGGCAACATGGGCCGTCATGAAGAGGCCTACCAGGCCGGCACCGAAGCGCTCGCGGTCGCAGAGCAAGTGCTGCAGCAGCGTCCGGGGTTCCGACTGGCGCTGCATGCCGAGCAGGTGATTACCGGCGGGCTGGAGAATGCAGCGCTGGATGACCTGAATCCGCGGCGGGCGCTCGAGCTGGCGCGCAAGGAGGAGGTAGTCTCCACCACGCTACTCAATCTCGATCCCAACAACACCACCAGCATCAACAATCTCGCAGTAGCGCACGGCGGTGTAGGTGATTCACTGTGGGCGCTCGGGCAGTTGAGCGAATCGATCCCGGCCACTTTCCAGTCCGTTGAGGACTTCAGTCGCGCCGCCCACGGCGGCAATATCTTTGCGCTGGTGCAGACCTACAGCACCGCGGGGCTCGCATTTCACCAGAGTCAGACCGGTGACCTGCAGGGCGCGACGCATACGGTGGAAGCGGTGTTGCCTCTGATAGCCGAGCTGCGCTCCGGGCAGCCCGGCAGCCCAACCACCATGCTGGCCTCCGCCTGCACGCAGCTTGCCTGGGCCACGATCGCCTATGAGCGCGGTGAGCTGGACAAAGTGCATCAGCTGCTCGCGGACTCCTTCAAAGCGTTGCGGGATCTGAGCCGGGGCGAAGAGCAGATCCCCGGTGAGCAGTGGCTGGGCCTGTATTTTTCCTCCAACCTGGCAGGTCACAGTCACTTTTTACAAGGTGACTTCGCAGCTGCGGAAGCCGAGGAGCGTGAGGCGCTTAAAGCTCGCACCAAAACGGCAGCAGGCTCGACCGGTGACCGGCGCGACCTCGGCGAGATCTCGACCTGGCTGACCATGGCGCTGGCGCGGCAGCACAAGCCGGAAGCGGCCCAGACCATCGGGCCGGTGGTCGCCCTGCAGCGCGAGCTCGCCTCTCGCAATCATGGCGATCGCTGGCAGCCGTTCGAGCTCGCCTGCGCGCTGTATGCACAGGCGTTGACCGACCCGGCGCATCATGCCGCGTTGCTCGCTGAGGCCGCACGTCTCATCGATGGATTGAAGCCCTCTATTCGCGCACTGCGCGATGTGCAGATGTGGCGCGGATTCATCGAACACGAGCAGCACACTTGAGCCTGCAAGGCTGGCCGCACTTGAGCACGGGGGCCGCGCAAACTTGAGCACGCAAGTCCCGCTCGCTTTCCGCAGCAGCGGACAACCCGGCTTCTCCCAAGCGGTACTCAACGCGCCCGGAAAGCTCAACGCACGAAAGTTGGTCCGCGAGGTGCAGGTGCGCTTTGCGGACGGAGAATGCACGGTGCAGACGCTCGAGGGCGTGGTGCATGCGCACCCAGGGGATGCAATCGTCACCGGCATCGGCGGGGAGCACTGGCGCGTCTCACGACGTCACTTCGCAGATAAATACCGGCCTGTTCCGCCGACCATGCCGGGTCAGGGAGGAACCTACGCCAGCCTGCCGAACCGCATTCTGGCGGTACCCATGCAACAGCGATTCAACGTGCTGCTGGCCGATGGAGTCTCCAATCTCCAGGGCCATGCGGGCGACTGGCTCGTCGATTACGGCGATGGCAGCCTGGGCATCGTTTCGCCCACGGCCTTCGCCAAAACCTACGAGATCGTCGGCTGAGAACAGCCTTGGCGCTGCATCAAGTCATTCAGCGCCTGCTGCTGATCGGCGTACAGCTGCCGCGGCAGCCGCCTTTTGTGCCCGCACCGCCCCCTGCCCGCCTGCAACCGCTGATGGCGGCGGTGGCACCCGAGCACCGGCGCTTTGATCAGCGCGCCATCTACTTCGGCAACCGCTATCGCAGCGGGTTCTGGGCCATCTACCTGTTGAGCGCACTGGCCGTGCTGTCTGCGGTGCTCCCCCTTGCCCTGGGTTGGGATAGTCGCAATCACGCTCTGCACCCCTATGCCGGGGCGTGGGCCGTGTGTGAGGTCGTGCTGATCGGAGCCGTCAGTTGCATCTACTGGCAGGGTCATCGCAGCGACTGGCAGGGTCAATGGCTCAGCGCCCGCACGACCGCGGAGCTGGCCTGGTACCTGCCTATGCTGGCACCGCTGCTCGAGCTGCAACCGACACCCCAGTCCAGCAGCTGGTACGACCGTGCCTTTGATCCGGGGCAGCATCTGCGTACCGCAACCGAAATCTCGCGGCTGTGCGCTCAGCTCGAGCCCCTGGCAAGGCAACAGCTGGCGAGCGCATGGACAGACGGGCAGTTCGTAGCCGATTATGCCCGCTGGACCTACGGGGTACTCGAGGATCAGCGGCGCTACCACCAGCGGGTCGCGCAGCGTCAACACGCCCTGGTCCATCGCGTGCACCTGTTGAATATCTGGCTGTTTGGACTGACCGCACTCGGCGCGACGATGCACCTTGTCATACACACTCTATGGCTGTCGCTGGTGACGACCTTTTTCCCCGCGTTGGGCGCCTCATTGCACGGTGCCCTGGCCCAATCCGAGGCTTACCGCCTGAGCAGCGGGTCCGAGCGGCTGACCCAGGAGCTTGCCACGATCAACGCTCGCATCGAAGCCAGCAGCGGCGCGGGGGATACGGCAGAGGGCTACCCGGCACTGCGCAGCGCCGTGGAAGCGGCCATCGCATTGATACTTGAAGAGCACCAGGACTGGAATCTACTGGTGCGGCCACACCACCTGCCACTCGCATGAGCGCACACGGCAAGGGCATGCCACTGCTGCTGCGTATCAACCTGGCGCTGCTGGCCACCCTGGGCGCGGTCACCCTGCTGCTGGGTTATGTCAGTTGGTATCGGGCGCAACTGAATGCGCGCCGTCAGGTGTTGCAGGAGGCACGACTGATGCTCGACAGCGCGCTCGCCATCCGCTCCTACACCGCCGCGGAGATTCTGCCGCTGCTCGAGAGCCGTATGCACACGGAGTTCCTGCCGCAAAGCGTGCCGTTCTACGCCGCCACCCAGAACTTTCTCAAGCTGAGCGAGCAGCATCCGCAGTACAGCTACAAGGAAGCCGCCCTCAATCCGACCAATCCCCGCGACCATGCCACGGACTGGGAAGCGGATCTGATTCAACAGTTTCGCAATCATCCGACCACGCATGAGATCTCTGGTGAGCGCGACACGCCCACCGGAGCTGCGCTGTATCTGGCGCGTCCGATCGTGGCGGAGAGCGAATGCCTCGGCTGCCACAGCACACCGACTGCCGCGCCGCAGGCTATGGTTGCCCGCTACGGACCCAACCATGGCTTTGACTGGCAGGACCACGAAGTGGTCGGTGCCAGCGTCGTGTCAGTGCCGCTGCAGAGCGCCACCGCCGCAGCTTCGCAGCTGTTCCACAGCTTCCTCATCTGGATCATCGCGAGCCTGGTGCTCAGCATCGCGCTCGTCAGCACGCTCATCTATCTGTTGGTGGTGCGGCCGGTACGGCGGATTGCGCGGATTGCGGACGAGTTGAGCACGGGCCGGGCCGCCGGCGAGGAGTTTCCCACCGGCGGCAGCCCCGAGATCGCAGCGCTGGTGCGCTCCTTCGAGCGCATGCGCGTCAGTCTGGGCAAAGCCTTCCATCTGCTGGAGGACGGCAGCCGATGAGTCACGATGTGTTTGTGAGCTATTCCCAGGCTGACCGTGAGAGTGCCTTTGAGCTGGTGGCGCAGCTGGAATTGCAAGGCATCAGCACCTGGATCGCACCGCGCGACATCGCTCCGGCAGTCGACTGGGCAGCGGAGATCGTCACGGCAATCAGTGCTGCACGCCTCATGGTGCTGGTGTTTTCCGAGCGCTGTAACTCATCCCCCCAGGTATGTCGCGAGGTCGAGCGCGCCGTGCATAGGCAGGTGCCCATCTTGACCTTACGCCTCGAGCCCGCACTGCCGACACGCAGTCTGGAGTACTTTCTCAGCACCCAACATTGGTTCGACGCTTTCCCGCCGCCGCGGGCATCGCATTATCAACGCGTGCTGGCACATATCCGCGTCCTGCTCAAACCGCACACCGCCGCCGCGCACAGCAGCGCGCCAGAGAGCGCTGACCAGGGGCCGCTGCCCAAGGCCGGTGCCGTATCTGCGGCCACCACCACCGGTCGGCCTACAGACCCACTGCCCTTCCGCGAGTCCGTTAAGGGCACCTTCGTGATCAGCGCGGCCGAGCGCGACGCCCTGGAGCGCCACCTCGCCTATCACATCGGGCCCGTCGCGCGCTTGTTGATCGAGCGCGCCCTGCGCTCAGCCTGCGGCCGCGAGGAGCTCACTGCGTTGCTTGCCAAAGAGATTGAGTCCCCGGCAGACCGTCAACGCTTCGTCACGAGCTGCCGCATCATACCGCGCTGAGCGCACCGTCCCACAGGCCTGCAACCATCTCCTCGGCGAGTGCCGGGCCGAGCGACATTCCTGCTCCGCTGGTCACCATCAGTAAACCCACATCTCTGGCGGGGCATGCAAGCACCGCCGGGCGGTCCGTAGCCGTCGCGTAAGTGCCGACCCAGCGTTCCAACACCGGCGGTGGCTCGATTCCCAGTGCGGCATGGAACTCGTCGAGGATGAGCGCGTCGATGTCCGCTCGCGAGAAAGGATCCGGGGTGGGCGCATAGTGATGGCTGTCGCCGACGATGAGACTGCCATCCGCATCCTGCGCGACCACCAGGTGAATCCCGTGGCGCAGGTGTTCCGGCTGCTCGGCGGTCAAGCGCTGCGCTAGTGCCGCCCCGGCAGGCAGATCCGCGAAGCCGCGATAGCGGGCCAGTCCGAGATCTGACATGAGAGTCACCGGCAAGCGGAAGCCCGGATCGGCAAGTCTCATCATCTGCAGCTTGCAGCGTGATAGCCCGTATGCGCTCAGCCATTCGGCGTAGAGCGTGCCGAATTCATCGCCCGGGCAGATAGCGACGCGTTGGGCATGGATCGGGCCGCGCGACGTCTGCACCACGGGCATATCTATGCCCGTTACAGTCGTACTGCGCAGGAATGTTACTCCGCGGGCGCTGGCAAGCCAGGCCGCAATGCGTGCCATGCTGCTGCGGGGTTCCACGCGTAGCTCAACGGTACTCTCCAGCACGGCGCGCAGGTCCGGCGCCGTTAGATGCGGGCAGCGACGCTGCGCTTCGGCGACGGTGAGTAACCGGCAGCCACCGGCCATGTCGGTACGCAGAAACTCTTCGGCCAGTGCAACGGACTCCGGCCGCCGCATGAGCATCCACATGCCCCGCTGCGTGAGGGGGATGTCAGCGCTGGCAGCAAGCTCCTGCCAGAGCTCACAGCTGCGGCGAGCGCGCGACCACACGATACCCGCCTGCTGACCGGATACCGTCACGAACCCGAAGTTGCGGACCGAGGCACCGTTCGCCTGCGCGTCGCGATCGATCACGATCACTTGCAAACCGCGGCGCACGGCGGCGAGCGCCGTGGCGAGCCCCAGAATGCCTGCTCCCACAACGGCGAGATCAAAACGAGCGGCAAGCGGGCCTGCAGGCATCGATGTCATTGCTGATTGCCGGATCGGCAGTATACGGAAGGCGCCGGGCTCCCGGGATCCGCACCGGCGGATTCATCAGGCGGTAACATAGACCCCGGCCCGATACTCAGGCCAGAACTTGCCGGTATCCCATGCGACCGACGCCCGCCGCCCGACTCCGCACTGCCTCGCCGGTGGCGTTCACACTGTTCGCAGCGTTGGCGGGTTTCGCTACCTACTTCTCGATGTACGCCTTCCGCAAACCGTTTGCGGCGGCGACCTATGGCGATATCGCCGGCTGGCACTATGCGCTTGATTTCAAGATCGCCATTGTGATCGTACAGGTGCTCGGCTACGCGACCTCCAAGTTCATCGGCATCCGCGTGATCGCCGCGATGAAGTCCACTTACCGGGCGCGCAGCATTCTCATTCTGATCGGCGGATCCTGGCTGGCGCTGATCGGGTTTGCGGTGCTGCCGCCCCTGCTCAAAGTGCCGGTCATGTTCCTGAACGGTCTGTGTCTGGGGATGATCTGGGGTCTGGTGTTTGCCTACATGGAGGGGCGGCGCACCTCCGAGGTGCTCGGCGCCATCATCTGCGCCAGCTTCATCCTCTCCTCCGGCGCGGTCAAATCGGTGGGCATTGTGCTGATGCAGAGACTGGGTGTGCCGCCCTTGTGGATGCCCGCTGCTACCGGGGCCGTGTTCATTCCGGTATTGCTGCTGTCAGTTTGGGGCTTATCCGTGCTGCCGCCGCCCGATGCTGCCGATGAGGCGGAACGCGTGCGGCGCGCACCTATGACCGGTGCCGAGGTGCGCGCGTTTCTCGAGCAGTATGGCCTGGGCCTGACACTGCTCATCATCACCTATGTGTTCGCCACTGCACTGCGCGACTTTCGCGACAACTTTGCGGCAGAGCTCTGGTCCGCACTGGGCTACCACAACGTTGCAGCGATCTTCACCTCCGCGGAGATACCGGTCGCCGCGGTGGCGCTGCTCGCTATGGGTATCATCGTCAAGGTACACAACAATGCCCGTGCCATGATGGTGATTCATGCGGTACTCCTGGTCGGTCTGTTGTTGTTGGGCGGGGCAACGCTGGCCTTTGATGCCGGATGGATCGGGCCGCTCGCCTGGATGGTCGCCGCCGGCGCCGGCCTGTATGTCGTCTATACGCCCTACAGTGCCATGCTGTTCGATCGCCTGATCTCCTTCAGCGGCCAGGTCGCAAACGCCGGGTTTCTCATTTATGTGGCGGATTCTGCGGGCTATGCGGGCAGCGTAGGGCTGCTGCTGTGGCGCAACTTCGGGCTGCACGACACGGATTGGCTGACGCTGTTCCGCACCGCTATCTACGTTACCGTCGTATGTGGGATCGTCCTGATCTCCTGCTCACTGTTGTATTTCACCGGGCGCGCCCGCGCCGTCGCCTCGCTGCGGGCGTGACGGCGATCAGTCGATGCGCGCACCCTGGTGCTGCAACTCCTGCCGCACCGCTTTGACGCTCAACTGATCGAAGGGCTCGTCCCGCCGGACAGAAATAGCAGCGGCAACGCCTGCACCCTGTCCGCTGACGGCGCAACACATCATGTTGCGTGCGGAGGCGTGCGAGATCATGTCGCCACCGATGCAGCGGCCGGCGACGATGAGATTGGCCACGCCCTTGGGCACCAGTGCACGATAGGGAAGGTGCCAGTACCGGCCAGTGGTCGGCAGGATCAGAATGCCGTAGCCATCGATGAATTCCGGGAAGATGCCGATGGCATCCTCGAAGCGTCCCTGCTCGCGCACATCATTGCCGGTAAGGTTGTACAACGCATCGATCTTGCGGGTATCGCGCACGCCCAGAGTCATGCCGAAGTTGCGTATCTTCGCGTCCTCGCACCCGGGCATGAACTTGCGCAGCGCTTCCATCGCGTAAATGGCCTCACGGCGGCCGCGCATCTCGCCCAGCGTGAGATCAGTCGGATCGGTGCCGTCGATTTCCGGCACGTGCACCAGATTCAGGTACGTGAGATCGCCCTGATCGGTCACGGTGCCCCAGGTGCCGGCGATGGTGTTGAGATGCGCCGGGATCAGTCCGGCCTCGACAGCCTTCTTGAAGGGTTTCCTTAAAAAAGGCGAAAACAGGTGATCTTCCTTGCCGGTAGTCTCCTGATCCCACTCGCCGTTGCCGGACCAGTCTGCATAGGTCTGCGGATCGGCCTTGACGGCCTCGATGAAGCGTTGCTTGTTGACGCCGGACATGGAGAACATGACGGATACCGCCATCATTTTTTCCCGCGGCGTCTTGCGAAATGGAGCCCCGGCGCGCGCGGCAATATCGGCATCGCCTGTCGCATCGATGACCCGGCGGGCAAGGATCGCCTCGCGCCCGGCCTTGCTCTCCGTGATCACCCCGCGGATGGCGCCCTGCTCGATGATGGGCGCCACTGCCAGCCGGTGCAGCATTGGCCTGATGTCGGCCTCCTCCACCAGCACATCGGCCACCCACTTGAACATCTCGGCATCCAGCGCATGACTGAGTGACTGCGGCTCGGGCATCGCCGCCCCCATGGCCTTGGCACGATTCTCGAACTCGATGCCAATGCCTTCGCAGTCCACTGTCTGCTCATGGCGATACCACGCAAAGCCTTCCACACCGACCTGAGTGATGTTGCCGCCGAAGCAACCGTTGCGATCGATGAGTGCGGTCCGTGCACCGGCACGCGCGGATGCCAGCGCCGCCGCGAGGCCTCCCGGTCCGCTGCCCACCACCAGCACATCAGTTTCCAGCACCACATCCACCGAACGGGCGGCTTCAGCAATCTGCTTCACTTGGCAAGAGCTCCTGCGTTTTTAATGGATTCGGATACTTGCGTTTTAGGGCACCGGATCGACGGACGGTCGTGAGCTGCGGACCAGCTGCGCAATGAGGCCGGAATATGCCGTAAAGTCGGGCGTAGCAAGCCCGGCAACTTTCCCCTGATCATCGCAACGGCGCAGCAGGATCGCGTCACGATAGTAGGGCTCGGCTTCAAAGGCGGCGACCTCCGCAGCTGTCATCGGCCCACCCTGCAATGCGAGGGTATGCACCGAGGCCGAGCTCAACTGCCGCAGATAGGCGCGATCGGTTGCGCACAGATAGCGTTTGGCCGGCACGTGCAGCCGCACGGGCTCACTCACCTTCGGCCCGAATCGTTCGGCCAGCCAGCGGCTGCCAACTTCTTCATGGTGTGCGTCGTCGGTCCATTCGGTGAGATCGTCCGGCGCGTTCTGCAGCAGATGGCCGACATCGTGCAACAACGCCGCGACGACCAGGGCGTCCGAGGCACCGGCCAGGCGGGCGAAGTGCGCCGCTTGCCGACCGTGCTCGGTCTGGGTGACGGCCTCGCCGAAGTAGTTGGCAGATCCTGCCCGGCCGTAAAGCGTCAGCAGCTCATCCAGTGTGGTCATAGCGAGTGCGCGGCGACGGGCAATTTGGCACACAATGCTGCCATCACAGCTGTGCTGCGTCCACCGCGCACCGCTGTAAAGCGGCGATGGGCTTAGGTCAGAGCTGAGCGTGTTTTTCTGGAGGTCAAAGGCTATGGCAGACATCCGCGAGCTCAAGGCAACGGACCGCGAGCAGTGGCAGCGGCTCTGGCAGGGATATCTGCGCTTCTATCGGCAACGGCTCGCGGATGAGGTCACGGAGCACACCTTCAGCCGCCTGGTGGAAGGCGGCGCACAGCGCGCCATCGTGGCCGATGAGGGCGGCCGGCTCGCAGGCTTCGCCCACTACCTGTTTCACCCCTCGAGCTGGTCGGTAACCGACAGTTGCTACCTGGAGGATCTGTTTGTAGTGCCCGAAGCGCGCGGGCGCGGCATCGGTCGCAAACTCATCCAGCGCGTCTACGCGGAAGCGGATCGCGCCCATGCGGGCACCGTGTACTGGCTGACACAGGAATTCAACGCGGACGGGCGAGCGCTGTATGACACGCTCGCCCGCCGCACCTCGTTTATTCGCTACGAGCGCTGAACTGTCCGGGCCCCGTCAGTTCTTGATGCCATATCAGTTCTTGATGCCATAGATGTCCAGCTCCCCGGCTACCGGTGTAGCGCCTGACGGATAAGCGCCGCCGGTATTCGAGGCGTTCGGACCGGTGTTGTTGCCGCGCGTGCCGAGGTACACCCTGCCATTGGCAATCGTCGGTACGGTGAACTTGATCGCATTGCCCGCCGCATCGGCAGCTCCGCTGGTCGAGCTGCTGTGATACAACTCGGTCGTGAGGTTAGTAGCGTCATAGGCATACAACACTGCCGGACCGCAGGGGGCGTTGCCGGTGTCCGTCAGAGTGCAATAGTTGGCGACGTCGAGACTCCATAGAATGCCGTTGCTGGTGGCCCCGCTCGAGGACAGTGACGCGATGGTGCCATGGCCGCCAAAAACATGGCTGCTCTGGGAGGCGGCCGTCGTGCTGAAGATCGCCGTGGCGGTATTCAGCTGATACGCGCTGATAGCCAGATCCGTAGGCGTCAGGTACAGACGGTTGTTCCAGAATACGGGCGTGGAAAAGAACACATCCGAGCCGTTATTGGGTCCCAGAATGAAACTTTGCAGCGCGTTCTGATCACCCAGCCCTCCCAGCATGTCGCGGTTGAGCACATACACCGTGCCATTCTTGCCATTGCCGATGACGACGTGCGTCACCGTGTTGCCCGCCGGCAGGTCGGCAAGCAACACCGCACCGCCGGCACCGAAATCGGCATCGACACTGTTCAATTGATCGGGATTGGATGGCGTGAAGGAGTCCAGCACGGTCAGATCGCTCTTCAGCTTGAGCAACGACTCATCGCGATTGCCGGACGCGGTGTGCGTCTCACCGTTACCCGTCACGAAGTAGACGTTACCGGCGGCATCCGCTCCCGGGGCACCACCGCTCATCCAGACGCCACCAAACTTATCGTTGGGGGTGGGATTGAAGACGGCCGTCTGCGTGAACTTGCTGCCGTTGTATTGATAGCCCAAAACCCAGCCGTGATAGATCGGGGTCGGAGCATCGTCGTGACCCGCCCAGGCGATATAGACGGTCTTGTTAGCGAATGCCAGGCCAGCCCGCTGGTTATGCTGCAGCGCTGCGAACGTTACCATGGCCCCGCCATCCCCTGTCCCTTGGACCGAGGCACTGATGACCACCGGCGAGCCAGGCTTCTCGGCCAGCGTCGCCAGATCCAGCGCATGCAGACGTTGATAGAAGGTGGTACCGGCCAGCGATTTCGAAACAACATACAGCGTGTTGGTCGCCGGATCGATCACCGGCGTACCGGTCACGCCGATCTCCCACTGCAGGTCCCCGGCCCCGGCCCCGACCTTGTTCCATGGGACCGGCGTCTCACCGGTTACGCCCCCATGCGCCGCATCCAGCAAGTTTGCCTGGGCCAGTGCGCTGCCGCAGGGCACCGTATCGGCATCGAAGGCGAACACGCCATCGTGCTCGGTGGCCACGAAGACCGCGTTGTGGGGCTTGCCGCTAATGGTCAGGTTGGCCACCCACAAGGGCTGGGCAAACACGGCACCATCCACCGCGCAGGAGGTCAATTTGCCGAAACGACTCGCCTTCACGGTGCTCAGCGTCAGGGCGTATTCCTGGGTGTTGGCACCGTCGCGCGACAGATCATTGTGGTACGTGTAGACGCCAGGCAAATCGGTCACCGCGGCCATCGCCGTGGCACTCTGAGTGTTGTCAGTAGAGCTGACACCGAGAATGCTGTGCTGCCCTGCGGCAGTCGCTCCGGTGCCAGCGGTATAGAGGCCCGCTGAACTGATCGTTCCGACGGTCGCGTTGCCTCCCACGATGCCATCCACGCTCCAGGTTGGAGCGTTGCCCAGGTTCGCACCCGTGAACTGTTGAGTGCGCCCTAGCGTAAGTGTGGACACTGAAGGCGCCAGCGGCTGTGACGTGCCAGCCAGGATGACGGTGGTCGACACTGTCGGGCTCGTGCCGCCCGCTCCGGTGCAACTTATAGAGAAGGTGCTGTTCGCGGTGATGGCGGCACTGCTCTGCGTGCCCGAAGCAGACAGAGTTCCAGCGCCCCACGCGCCAGAAGAAGTGCAGCCGGTGGCATTGGCAGAGCTCCATGTCAGCGTCGTCATGCCACCGCTCGCGACCGCGATGGGCGACGCTGTGAGCGTCACCGACGGCACGATGTTGACCGTCACGCTCGCTGCGCTGCTCGTGCCCCCTGCGCCTGTGCAAGTGATCGAATAGGCTGCAGGGCCGGTCAAAGCGCCCGTGCTCTTAGTGCCGCTGCTCGCCAATGAGCCGCTCCAGGCACCCGAGGCCGTACAGCTCGTAGCATCCGTGGAGCTCCATGTCAGAGTGGAGGCTGCACCGTTGTCGACCGTGGTCGGCGAGGCGCTGAGCGTCGCCGTCGGCGTGGGTGAGTTGGAGCCTCCCCCGCCGCCGCAACCACTCAGAGCAATAGCAACGCTGCTTCCCAACAGAAGTATCGAAAATCGCATGATTCCCCAGATTGTGTTGTGCCGATCGGACGCAGCCGGCTTGACCACATCGTACGGCAGGGATAACGCCCGCGGCGCTCGGCCGTGGACACGATCAATAACTTACGACTTACAGGGGCGCTGCACCCGCAAAACTGCGCACTGCGTCACACAATGCCGTTGACATAATGAGACGAGCGCCCGGCAGCACAGCGCAGGCTCATGCTGCGTTGCGCAGTCTGTCGCGCAGGGTAACTTTATTCAAGAACAAATTAAGGTTGATGAAAGGTTCGGCGTGTGCCGGAGCTGAGCAGGGGCGCCGCGACAGGCCGCTGGAGAGTTGGCCGCGTCCGCGATTCAGGATGATCGCTTTCGATAGAAGTCGTACGTGTGCCGGAAGGAAGTGTCGGTGCAATAACGCCACGTCCCTAAGGGCGGGAAAATCCAGGGCTCGAACAGCTTCAGGCTCGAGATGCTGTCGAGCGGTATGGGCACCCGCGCGGGAAGGTCGTTCCAGCCCAGCATGAAGTGTCCGCCAGGACGCAAGCGCGAGTAGCAGGCTGCAAATGCACGCTCACAATCCGCGCGCGCATCAAGCCCGAAACCAAACACGCCGTTGCAGAAGATCAGATCGAAGTAGTCCGCTGCGCTGTGCCGCTCGAGTTCCTGCAGCGGCGCGACGATATGGTGCGGACCACCGAACTTGCGCGCCTCTTCATCGGGCTCGATCGTCCACCACTCGCGACCCGGAAAGTAGCTGCGGTCGTAGTGCCGTGTGTACCACTGGCAGCCAACGAAAAGGATCTTCTGGAACTCTGCTTGTGCCGCGTAGTGACCGAAGATGATCTGTTCGAGTACGCGACGGTCTTCCGTCTCCATGGGCGTCGGCAGATGCAGCGCATAGCGCATGGCGCGCTTGGCAAAATTCCAATCCGTCAGCAACCGCAGCAGAGTTCTCTGCTCGGCGCCCGCGCCGCTCAGCGCCACGCCGCGATGGACCTCGGTTTCAATGGGCGCTTCGCGGTTGGATCGGACCACCAGAGCATCTCCGCAGACGGCAGATCTCGAAAACGTAGCACAGCGTACTTTCAGGGAACTTTCACAGCGTCACAGAAGCTGTGCTCAGCCCGCGCCGACGTCCGCCAGTATCCAGTCAGCGGGTCAAACGCGCGGGCAGCTTGGAGGTTTCACTGCACTGCTGCAGTGCGCAAGCTGTGCGGGAACGCAGCTGCGGCGAGAAATCTTCAGGATGAATGCAACTTCCAGCCCGGCGCGCTCCATAGCAGGCAATCCATCGAGAGCACGCCATCCATGCCGCCGTCCAACACGGTCAATGTATCTGTCGGCTGAGTCGCACCGGCGGCCACCAGCAACGGTAGATAATGCTCGTCAGTAGGATGCGCGCGTGTGGCCGCGGGCGCGCGAGTGCGGTATTCCATCAGCTGCGCAAGATCGTGCTGAGCCGCTGCCTCCTCCACCCACCTGGCGAAGGATCGCGCGTACTGCGACTCGCTGTCGTCCACTCCGCGATAATCGCGCAGGTTGTGCGTCAAACTTCCGGAGCCCAGGATCAACACACCCTGCGCGCGCAGGGGGGCCAGCGCGGCACCTAGCGCCACCGCTTCCTGCGGCGTAAGCGCAAGCGGCAGAGATACCTGGAAGACGGGAAGCAATGCATCCGGTGACAGGTACAGCAGTGGCACCCAGGCACCGTGATCCAGTCCGCGCCGCGCATCGATGTCTACGTTAAAGCCTGCGGCCTCGAGGAGTTTCCGTGCGCGCTCGGCGACCGTCGGCGCACCACTCGCCGGGTATTGGATCCGGTACAGCTCCTCGGGGAAGCCGCCGAAGTCATGAATGGTGGCCGGCTGTGAGCTCGTCATCACGCACACCGTGGGTGTCTGCCAGTGTGCCGAGATAATAAGAATGCAGGTGGTGACATCGCGCAGCGTCCGACCCAGCTGCTGCAACTGTGGCCCGAGCCGTCCGGGCTGCACTGCGAACATCGGGGAGCCATGAGAAACAAACAACGCCGGAGCCGCTGTCACGATGCACCCAATCCCTCCGGCGGTGGGGGTGAGCCATACACGGGTCGGCCGCTGAAGCGGAAAGTGCTGATGAGAACTCCTGTCGGGGTGCTGGCGGTCTGCGTGAGATTAAAGGCCGTTGGCACCGCACCTTCTGCGAACAGGCGTTTGCCGCGACCGAGAATGAGTGGAAACTGTATCAGGTTGAGCTCATCGATAAGCTCATACGCCAGCAGACTCTGCAGCAGACCCTGGCTGCCGTGCACCTGCAGCTCACCGCTGCTGGTCTTCTTCAGCTCCTCCACGTCGCGCCGCGCATCCCGCAGCACCGTAGTCGTGCGCCAGTCAGCCGAGGTCAACGTGCGGGATACGACGTACTTGGGAAGCCGATTGAGCGGACCCGCGATCGGGTCCGCATCATCCCGCACCTTGGGCCAGTAACCGGCAAAGATGTCGTAAGTGCCTCGGCCCAGCAGAAAGCCTGAGGCACGGGCAAACACGGTGGCCATGAAGCGGCCGCCCTGCTCATCGAACAGCGGCATGACCCAGCCGCCGTGCAGGAAGCCGCCGCTGCGGTCTTCCTGGGGCCCGCCAGGCGCCTGCATGACACCGTCCAGTGTCACGAATGAAGTGACTGTCAGTTTGCCCATCTCGACGCTCCTCAGGCCGCGCGGCTAGCCATGGCCTTCACGGCCTGTTGGATCTCCGCGGGCGTGACCTCGCGCACGCGTGTGGCGATCGACCACATGTGTCCGAACGGATCCTGCAGCTGGCCATAGCGATCGCCCCAAAACATCTCCTGAACGGGCATCAGGATTTTGGCGCCGGCAGCCACCGCGTGCGCGGCGGCCGCATCGGCATCCTCCACGTACAGATGAATGAAAACGGTCGAGCCACTGCGTCCCTCGGGACCGAGCACTCCGCAGTGCGGCATCTCATCCACGAGGAATACCACCGAATCGCCGATGCGGATAGCCGCATGCATCAGCTTGCCGTCGGGACCCGCGAGGCGGCTCAGCTCAGTCGCTCCGAGAGCACGCGTGTAGAACTCGATCGCTTTGGCCGCGTCCTTGCAAATGAGATGCGGGGTCACGGTGTGCATCCCCTCGGGAATCGGTTTGACAGTTGCAGACATAGCACGTGCTCCTTCGGTAGGTGGATTGCTCAGCTCAGCGCCCGGCGGTACTGGTAACCGGCGGGCGGAAAAGAAATTCGATGTAGCGACGCAGGTGATCGATGCTGGCGGCGGCAATCTCGGCGCTCCCCTTGGCCTTCGCCAGGATGAAGGCCCCCTGCAGTACCGCCTGGGTGTGCAGCGCGAGACTGCTGGCGGTCCAGTCCGCGTGCACGCCATAGCGCGTCATCGCCGCAGCGATGTCCGCCTCAACTTGCGCGGCGTGTCCACTGATGCTCGCCTCACACGCGGCACGGATATCAGGATGGGTCCCGTAGGTTTCCTGAACCATAGTGCCGACGAGACAGGTAAAGTCCGCGACCTCGCCCTGCAGGATGCCCCGGCGAAAGTCGAGATAGCCCAGGACACGATCCAGCGGATCAGCGAGTTGCTGATACGGTGCCGCTGCGAAGAAGGCGCTGGTCCGCTCCGACCAGTAACCCGCCGCCGCCACGGCCAACTCTTCCTTGCTGCTGAAATGGTGGAAGAACGCGCCCTTGGTCACCCCGGCCGTAGCACACAGCTCATCAACCGTCGTCCCGGCATAGCCCTTCGCCCGAAGGACGGCAAGCGCGGCATCCAGGAGCTTCTGGCGGGCGCTCGGCTTGGCGGAAGCAGTAGCTTGAGTAGTTCGCGAATCCATGATCTGACCATACCGACTAGTTGGTATTGTGTCAAGTGATGTGGAAATGCTTGACCAATGGGATGATCGGTACGTGTCTTGGTGAATCCCTAACCGGTCGTGAATTCCTAACCGGGCAGTATCGGTTGGGGTGGCGCGCGGTCGCGCGAGGCGCGTCCGAAATGGAAATAGAGTGCCCCGGGAACGAACAATCCCAGGATCCAGCTGACATCCACACCACCCAGAGGCGCAACCAGGGGCCCGGTATAGAAAGGCGTGGCCAGAAAAGGAATCTGCACCAGGATGCCAACCAGGTAGATGGTGATGCCCGTGGGATTCCAGCGCCCGTAGCGCCCCGCCGGATCGGACAGCCCGGGCACGTCGTAGCGCGAACGCGTGAAACAGTAGTAATCGATCAGATTGATGGCGCTCCACGGCGTGAAGACGGCCAGCAGGCAGAGAATGAAGGCCTCGAAGGCCTGCAGGAAAGAGTGGCGACCGGTCAAGGCGAGCAACGCCGACACCCCAACCATGCCGAGGATGTAGATGAAACGATGGCGCAGCGGGATCTGCAGACCGCCGCGCAGGGCGCTGACCATCGTAGCGAGTGACATGAAGCTGCCGTAGGCATTCAGTGAGGTCACCGTCACCTTGCCGAACGCAACGCTGAAATACAGAAGCGCCGCCACCGCGCCACTCGAGCCAAGTCCCACGATGTACGCCACCTCATGGTGCGCAAACGACTTGCCCGCCAGTGCTGCGGCAAACACCCCGAAGGTCATGGCGACCTGCGCTCCAATCACAGAGCCGAGGCCTACGGCTGCAAACACGGCCGGCACAGAGGTGCTGCGCGGCAGATAACGCGAATAGTCCGCCACATACGGGCCGTAGGCGATCTGCCAGGAGGCTGAAAGTGACATGGTGAGCAGGAACTGACTCAAGGAGAAATGGCGGTTATCCAGCAGCGCCGCCACGTTCTGTGTCATGAACAGCCTGCTGAACATGTAAAGAAAGGCGAGTACCCCCACGACGCTGGCGACTCGCCCGAGAGCATGTATGAAGCGGTACCCGAACAGTGTCACGATCACGATGAAAGCGCCGAACAGTACTATGCCGGTGCCGTCATCGATGCCGAGCAGTTGCCCCAGCGCCTGCCCCGCCAGCACGCAGCCGCTGGCGGAAAACCCGACATACATGAGACATACGGCCGCGATCGGAATCATGGCGCCGTAGATCCCGAACTGCACGCGGCTGGAGATCATCTGCGGCAGTCCGAGCTGTGGGCCTTGCGCTGCGTGCAGCGCCATGACCGCGCCACCGAGTACCTGACCCAACAGCAGCGCCGGCAGCGACCAGAACACATCGCCACCGAACACCACCGCGAGCGCGCCGGTGACGATAGCGGTGATCTGCAGGTTGGCAGCGAGCCACAACGTAAACTGACTGCCCAGGCCCCCATGCCGCTCGGCATCGGGGATGTAGTCGATGGAGCGGATCTCGAACGCGGGCGGTGGGGCGCTGATGGGTTGGACCGACATCAGCGCTCGCGTGCAGGGTGAGGCCGTTCGGCTGTCGATGCGCCGGTAACGATCTCGTCCATGGGAATGTCATGCGCCTGAGGATGGATCGTATGGATGGCGCAGCATTCATATCCTAAGCCGATGGCGCGAGGTCGGGGTCGCAGCTGTGCCAGGGTGCGATCGAAGAATCCGCCGCCATACCCGAGCCGATATCCTTGCCGATCAAACCCGACCAGGGGTGCCAGGACCACACTCGGGATGACTTCCTCGGTCTCGGCCGGATACGGAATCCGCCACAGTCCGTACGCCATGCGCGCCTCCGGATACCACTCGCGGAAAGTCAGCGGCTGTCCGAGTCCTACGGCGACCGGCAATGCGATCCGCGTACCCGCCTGCGCACGCTCACGCATCCAGGCGCGCAGATCGGGCTCGCCCTTGATGGGCCAGTAGACACTGATCAGCAGCGAATCCTGCGCCGGCAGGAGTCGGTCGAGCGCAGCGCAGATCACCCGTGTCTCGGCCTGACGAGCGCCCGCCGGCAAGCCCATCCGCATCGCCAGCAGACGCTCGCGTTCCGCTTTGCGCCAGCGGGCAACCTCCTGCCCCTCGCGAGGATCGATGATCCTCCCGTCCTCCGCGAGCTCATGCATCAAACACGGAGCACTACCCCCGATGCCATCCTTATCGTCGCCAGGTGAAGTCAACTCTCACCCCTGAAGGTTATGGTTGTTGAGTCGCACGGTCTTCACCAGATACCGCCCAGGGCGACGGTAATAGCCTCACCGTTGACGCCGGCGGCTGCATCGCTGCACAGGAATGCGATTACCTGCGCGACCTCGATCGGTTGCAGCACACGATTCTGCGGGTAGATAGCAGCCCGCTCCGTCCAGACTTGCGCCGCCGTAATGTTGCGCCGGGATGCTTCGCTCTGTGCCGAACGCTCGGCCATGGCCGTCTTGACCCAACCGGGCAGTACAGCGTTGGAAGTCACCCCGGAAGGGCCGGCATCCTGAGCAATGGCGCGGGCAAGTCCGATCAGGCCGTGCTTGGATGCGGTGTAAGCGCTCCCGGAGCGCTCGGCCTTTTCTCCAGCTGTGGAACTGGTGAACACGACCCGGCCGAAGCCCCGCTTGCACATGCCGCCCACGGTCAGGCGCGCCAGCTCGAATGGCCCGTCGAGATTGACGCGCAGAGTCTCGCGCCACACGGCCGGATCCTGTTCCCAGATCAGCCGTTCGTGCGCGGAACCAATGCCGTGATTGGCGACGAGTATGTCGATCGGTCCCAGGCGCTGCTCGGTCCGCGCCACGGCGAGCGCGCACCCCTCGGGTGTACCCAGGTCCGCCGCAATGTAGTCAAGACCAACCGATGCCAGTTCAGTCGCAGTGCGCGCCACGATCATGACGCGCGCACCCGCTGCCGCCAGCAGCAGCGCCGCCTCACGCCCGATGCCGCGCCCGCCGCCCGTGACGAGTGCCACCCGATTTTTCATCGCTCACCCTCGATAAGCTTAAGCCGCCACACGCCATTATGCTGTACCGTTCGTCGATCTCGCGAGGTGCGAAGTGCGTGGCGTATCTGACTGTCTGATTCTGCTGCTCACAGCCCTGGCTGCGCCCGTGACCGTGGCCTGCCCTGCTTCCCTGATCCTCATGAACGGTCGCATCTGGACCGAGAACCCGCGGCAGCCCGAAGCGCAGGCGATCGCCATCGAGGGGGATCACATCGTGTCGGTTGGCAGCGCGGCGCAGATAGGCAAGCTGGCCACGCCCGATTGTAAGGTCATCGATCTGGCCGGTCGACGCGTCGTACCGGGCTTCAACGACGCTCATGTCCACTTCATCGCCGGCGGCGATGCTCTCACCAGTGTGCAACTCGGGGACGTCGACAGTCGCGCCCAATTTCGCGAGCGCATCGGCGAGTACGCCCGATCCTTGCCCCGGGGCAGCTGGATCAGAAACGGCAACTGGGATCATCAGCGCTGGCCCGGAGCACCGCTGCCAACGCATGAGCTGATCGATGCGGTGACGACTGACAACCCGGTGCTGGTGTGGCGCCTCGATGGACACATGGCGCTCGCCAATGCGCTGGCCATGAAACTCGCCGGACTCGATCGCCACACTCCCGATGTGCCAGGCGGCGAGATCATGCGCGACTCACAAGGTAATCCCACCGGTATCCTCAAGGATGAAGCGACGGGATTGGTCGAGCGCGTCATGCCGCCGCTGTCAGATCGCGAGCTCGATGCCGCGATGCAAGCCGCGGTGCATGAGGCCGTCATCCACGGCGTGACCAGTGTGCAGAACTTGTGGGACTCGCCGACGGACACCTACTCCACACTCAAGTTCCGCGAGTTTGAAAAATTCGCACGCACCGGCCGCCTACAGGTGCGGATCTACCACGCCAATCCCCTGCGGGACTGGAAATCGCTTGCCACCGCAGGCTTACAGGCGCCCTTCGGCAATCCGTTGCTGCGCATTGGCAATCTGAAGAGTTTCGCGGACGGCGCCCTCGGCTCCGAAACCGCATGGATGGACGCACCCTTTGCGGACCGCCCCGGCTACAGTGGACTGGCGAGCTCCGATCTCAGGGACAGTGATGCTATGTATGCAAGTCTGGTTGGTGCCGATGCTGCGGGACTGCAGATCTCCATGCACGCCATCGGCGACCGTGCGATCCACACCGTGCTCGACCTGTTTGAGCGCGTCGCGCAGCAGAATGGTCCTGCGGACCGGCGCTTCCGCATCGAACATGTACAGCATCTGCGTCCCGCGGATGCGACGCGCTTTGCGCCCCTGGGTGTGATCGCATCCATGCAGCCATATCATGCGATCGACGACGGCCGCTGGGCTGAGAAAGAGCTCGGGCCAGAGCGCATTCAGTCGAGCTACGCATGGCGCCTGCTCCTCGAGCACGGCGCAGTACTGGCCTTCGGCTCGGACTGGCCTATTGCGCCGCTCGATCCACTGCTCGGAATTTACGCGGCCGTTACGCGACGCACCCTGGATGGTAACAATCCGGGCGGCTGGGTGCCCCAACAGCGGATCACAGTGGCTGAAGCGGTGCATGCTTACACGATGGGTTCAGCCTTTGCCGAGCATCAGGAAACTATCAAGGGGTCACTCGAGCCCGGCAAGCTGGCTGACCTGGCCGTGCTCAGCGATGACATCTTCACCGCCGCACCGAACGATCTCGACAAGGTGCACATCGAGATGACCGTATTCAATGGCGCGGTTGTTTATCAGCGCACGGGGACATCCCCACGGCTGGCCGCCCTGTCACGACGAACCGGAATATCATCACGGCCTGCGGCATTAACAGCTAATGCCGATGCCCCAGCATCGCGACGTCATCCGATTGCGGAGCTGACACCCCTCGCCAGGATTCACCTGGGAAAGACTGCCGATTGGATTGCGATCACTGACGATGCCGTGTGGGTCGGCATTACCGGACCGGACGGGGTCGCTCGGATCGATCCGGCAACGAACCGCGTCACTAAAGTAGTCAGCTTGCCGGGCAATCCATGCGCCGGACTGGCGCTGGGATTTGATGCGCTGTGGGTGCCGCTGTGCGCCAAACCGAACGCACTGGCGCGCGTTGACCTGCAAAACAGCGCGGTCACGCTGGTGCCGGGGGTGGGGCCGGCGGCGCGCGAGGGGGGCATTACAACGAGCGGCGACAGTGTCTGGCTGGTTACTGAGAGTGCGACGCTTGCACGCATCGATCCCCACACGCTGCATGTGCAGCAACGAATCAGCGTTCCGCCGGCCTCGCTCAACCCGCTTTACGACGGCAACTTCGTGTGGGTAACACGAGCAGCTGCCGCACAGATCACCGTGGTGGATGCGCAAAACGGATCAATCGTCGCAACCCTGCCCACCGGCCCACGACCCCATTTTCTTGCCGCCGGTGGCGGCTCGGTCTGGACGCTCAATCAAGGCGATGGAACACTGACTCGGATCGACGCGGCCTCCCGGCGGATCCTCGGTTCCATAGCCTTGCACACGCCCGGCGAGGGTGGTGACATCACCTTCGGCGCGGGCACGGTGTGGACGAGCATGCTCCGCGTTCCGCTGTCAGCCATCGATGCGCAGACCGGCAGGCTGCTGTGCCAGTGGACCGGTGCGGGCGGTGACGCGCTCGGCACCCGCGGCAATGCGCTCTGGCTCACGGATTACAAGGCCGGTGACATTTATCGCTTTGACGTCCAAGACATCTTGCGCCGCTGCCGGGGATCACCGTAGCGGCCAGCGTCGAAACGTGTCCAGCGACCCATCGACGATCGTCTCACCAGCCAGCGGGCAGAGGCTGCGCCGTGTCATCTTCGGCGCAAGTCTTGGCACCGGATTCGAGTGGTACGACTTCTTTCTGTACGGCTCACTGGCCGGCGTGATCTCGCGACAATTCTTTGCCGGCGTGCAGGAGACCACCGCTTTCATCTTCGCGCTTCTCACGTTTGCAGCAGGTTTCGCGGTCAGACCGATCGGTGCGCTCCTCTTCGGAAGGCTCGGCGATCGGGTAGGCCGCAAGAAGACTTTTCTCACCACGATCATCATCATGGGTACGGCGACCACGCTCGTGGGAGTTCTGCCGACCTACCAGACGATCGGCATCGCAGCGCCCATCATCCTGATCCTGCTGCGCATGCTGCAAGGTCTGGCGATCGGCGGTGAGTACGGCGGCGCGGCCATCTACGTCGCCGAGCATGCGCCGCCGGCACAGCGCGGCTACTACACCAGCTGGATCCAGACCACCGCCGCCCTCGCCCTGCTGTTGAGTCTGCTCATCATCATGCTATGCCGTGCGTCGCTGGGTGCGGCCTTCGAGAGCTGGGGCTGGCGAATTCCCTTTCTGATTTCCACCCTGTTGCTGGCTGTCTCTGTCTACATCCGCCTGCAGCTTGCGGAGTCCCCCGTGTTCCAACAGCTGCTGGCGGACGGCTCGCGCTCCACCGCGCCCATTCGCGATTCGTTCGGCGATGGCCGCAACCTGAAGCGGATCATCGCCAGCCTGTTTGGCGCCACGGCGGGCATGAATGTCATCTGGTACAGCAGCGAGCTGTATACGCTGTACTTCCTGACCCAAATTCTGAAAGTCGAGCCGCAGAGAGCCAATCTGCTGCTCGCCTGCGCGCTGGTGATTGGCACACCGACCTATCTGCTGTTCGGCTGGCTTTCTGACCGCATCGGACGCAAGAAAGTGGTGCTGACCGGGATGGCTCTCGCCGCCACGAGTTATTTCGCCCTGTTTCATGCGATAGCGCATTTTGCCAATCCCGCGGCGGAGCAGGCCGCCCGGCGCGCACCGGTCACCATCCTGGCAGCACGGGCTGGTTGTACTTTGCAGTTCGACCCGCTGGGCCAGCATAAACCCGTCAGGTCCTGCGACATCGCCAGAGCCGCACTGGCCAACTCGGGTGTGCCTTACGTGACCCGGAACGATCTGCAGAGCCAGGTGGCGCTGGTACGCATCGGTCAACCCGACTCCGCAGTCAGCATACCTTCCTTCGATGCATCCCGACTCTCCGCCGCGCGCTACAAACAGCAGTACGACGCCTTTACACGTCAAATCAGTGATGCACTGCGTTCGGCTGGCTATCCAGCGACAGCGAACCCTGCTGAGATGAGCTTCGCGATGCTCCTGTTGATTCTCGTGGTGCTCATGTTATATGCGACGCTCGTTACGGCTCCTATGGCGGCGTGGCTCGTCGAGTTGTTCCCCGCCCGCATCCGTTACACCTCGATGTCAGTCCCCTACCACATCGGTGCCGGCTGGTTTGGCGGCTTTCTTCCGGCCGTGGCTTTTGCACTGGTGGCCATGACTGGCGATATCTATTCAGGCCTCTGGTACTCCGTGATCGTGGTAGCCATCACGCTCGTCGTGGGCGCTTGCTTCCTGCCGGAGACCGCCGGCAACGCGCGGACCAGCGAGCGTTTGCCAGCAGGCGGTTCAAGGCAATAGATCCGCCCGGCCGGTCAGACTCCAGGACCGGCCGGGCGCTGCAGAACAAAGTCCGACTATTGCGAGATCATCGTGGAATCAAAGCGCAGACCGGTGTCCGTCGGCAGGATGCCCTGCCCCTGGTCGTGCGGCACATAGGTCAGGAGGGTCTTGCTGCAGCTCGCTCCGGTCGAATCGCTCGCCGTGAAGGTGATGTAGTAGTAGCGCCCGGTGCCGAGTCCCGAACGCTCGGCGCGGACCAGGGCCGTGGAAGTACCGATGCCCGCTCCATCCGGCGCGGTATTGCCGTCACCCAGCGCGTTCACCGGTTCATCCTGCTGAATACCGGTAATCTGAATCATTGGCGTACCCGTCAGGCTCGTCACATCCAAAATGCTGATGGAAACCATACTGTGATTCGGTGGCCATATCACACCCACCGAGGGAGTCGCATTACTGCAATCCACGCTCGAGCCGTCGCTGCTCGTAGGTGGGGGCGTCACCACGGCGTTCGCCACGGCTTGCGCGCACGCGAGCGCACTGGCGGCCAGCAGGACCGCGTTCAGGGTCTTCATAGGTCTTTCCTCCGATTTTTCTCAACGGCCGCTGCAGCGATCAGCGGCACACAAGCGTCAGCGCGCGGCATCCTCTGTGAGTGAGCTGCGGCGCACAAGTGATGTGCGGCGTTTCGCGCTCGCGTTGTGATCCATCTCGCAGCCCATGTCAGTTATGTGAATGCGATAAGCAAAGTAGCAGTAAGAACTACACGCGCGACGCCGGGTACTCGCGATCTCGCGGCCAACTGCAGCGAGCGATTGCGCTCGTAATCTGTCAAGCGGCTAGGCAGCCGCGCTTTACGGGTGCATCCTAAGGTCGCTTCGGCTAGTGAGGATGTCTGCACGTGCGTGAGGTGAAGTTGATCAGAGCGTTGCTCGGCACGCTGGCGCTGACATCGGTGGCATCCGGTACAGCTATGTGCATCGCGGCGCCGGTGAGTCTGCAAGCGCAGGTATTGCCAGCGTCGCAGCCACCGGGCGAGACCGTGCTGCCTTATGTGAGGACGGCGGCAAAGCGCATCGCGTTGACGCATGTACGGGTGATCGATGGCACTGGGGCCGCCGAGCTCACCGATCAGACGATTCTCGTGGAAGACGGCAGGATCGCTGCGCTGCATCCCGCAGCCGAAGAGCTGCCTGCGAATGCCGTCGTCATCGACCTGACAGGCCATACGGTCATTCCCGGTATCGTCGGAATGCACGATCACCTCTATTACATCGGTCGGCCCAACCTCGACGCCTCCGGGCGTGACGAGCCACCGCTGCTCGCTCCGCAGATGACCTTTGCCGCGCCGCGCCTGTATCTCGCCAACGGGGTGACCACGATCCGCACGACGGGCAGTGTCGAACCGTATGCCGACATCAACATCAAGCATCTGATCGATGCGGGTACCGTACCGGGTCCGCATATGGACGTGACCGGGCCCTATCTGGAAGGCGCGCATACCCCGTTCGTGCAGATGCACGAGCTGAAGGATGCCCAGGATGCCCGCAGAACGGTCGCCTTCTGGGCGGAACAGGGCGCAACCTCGTTCAAGGCGTACATGTACATTACGCGTGACGAGCTGAAGGCTGCGATCGAGGAAGCCCACCGACGCGGGCTGAAAATCACCGGTCATCTCTGCTCGGTGACCTATCCGGAAGCCGCGGCGCTGGGCATCGATGACCTGGAGCATGGCTTCCTGGTCAATACCCAGCTGGATCCGGGCAAAGTGCCTGACCAGTGTCCCGCGAGCGCCGGCGTCCCCACGATTTTAGCGATGGATCCGGAGGGACCGGTGGCCGCTGATCTCATCAGACAGCTCGTGGCGCATCATGTTGCTGTCACATCGACTTTGCCGGTGTTCGAGCAAAGCGTGCCCGGACATGCGCCGCTGCGCGCGGCTGCGCTGAGCACTCTCACTGCCGAGGCACGCGAGGCCTACCTCTATCTGCGTAACCGCACCAACACGCTGCCGCGCGAGCAGATCGCGAATCGGGTTACCGTTTTCCAACATGCGTTGGCACTGGAGCGCAAGTTCGTTGCAGCGGGCGGTCTGCTGCTGGCGGGCCCGGACCCGACGGGCAACGGCGGAGTGATTCCCGGTTTCGGCGATCTGCGCGAGATCGAGCTGCTGGTGGAAGCCGGTTTCAGCGTGCCCGAGGCGCTCCGGATCGCCACCTTCAACGGCGCGTCCTATCTGGGATTGACCGATCGCATCGGCTCAGTAGCTCCTGGCAAGGATGCCGACCTCGTGGTCGTCAAAGGTGACCCGGGGGAACACATCAACGACATAGAGAATGTGGAAATCGTGTTCAAGGATGGCGTCGGCTACGATTCCGCCGCGCTGCTGAGATCCGTGCAGGGCCGTTACGGCGAATACTGAACCCTCGCGCCGATTCAAGCCGATTGCTCGTGCAGCGCAGCTGTAATTTGCCGGCGCCGCCAGGTTGCAGGCGGCACGCCGTATTCCCGGCGGAATGCCCGGATGAAAGCCGTGTCGGTTTGATAGCCCACGTCTTCAGCGACTCGGGAGAGAGGCGCGCTGCTGCCGCGCAGGAGATTGGCGGCCAGCAGCATGCGCCATTGCGTCAAGTACTCCATCGGCGCGATGCCGATCAGCTGCTGGAAGCGCTCGGCCAGTACCGAGCGTGATGTGCCTGCGGCACGCGCCAGTGTCTCCACGCTCCACGACTGCGCGGGGCGTGCGTGCAACTCAGCGAGCGCAGCACCCACAATCCGGTCGCGGACCGCCGCCAGCCATCCGGACCGCTCGGCCTCCTGCTCGTTCATGTACAGCCGCAGTACTTCGATGAACAGCACTTCGGCCAGTTTTGCCAGCACACCGGCGCCGCCTGGACGGGGCGAACGCGCCTCAGCCAGTGCGTATTGCACCGAGGCCTCGAGCCAGATGCCTCCTGGCGATCCACGTACACTGACTTTCAACAGAGACGGCAAACCACTCAGCAGCATGCGGGCCAGGCGTGCATCACATGCGAGATAGCCGCAGACGAGCTCCGTCTTGCGACCTCCTCCGCCATACATCAGCTTGCGAGGCCGGCGTGCCAATACCTCCTCGAAGCGCGCGCCCCGGGCAGGAGGCAGACCGGGTTCGGAACACATGCGGTGCGCGTGCCCCTGCGGAAACAGAATGGCATCGCCGGCCCGCAGCTGTACGGGCGGCTCAGACTCCATCTCAACAAAGCACTCACCCGCGGTGATCAGGTGGAAGATCACCACCCGCTCGGCGCCCGGCTCGAGTAGCGGCGCGGCGGAATCTGCGTGCGGCGACTGATAACACCAGGGTGCACTGAAGCGGCCCTGAATGAAGATGGCGCCCACCAGACGCACGACGCGCAGCGTTTCCGAGAGGGCGTCCATCAGGCTGATGCGGTATGGATGCTGAGCGTTACCGACACCGTCTCCTCCAGGGCTACACAGACCGGCGAGCACCGCAAGCTATCCGCCACCAGACTCCGAAGCGCATCCGCCTGGACCTCTGGTGCACTGATGCGCACAGCCAATCGGACCTCGATGGGGGCGGGCGAGACGCGTATCCCGCGTGCATCGCACATTCCAAGCAGGCCACGGGTATCCGATGTGCTGTCGGCGTGCACCTCGAGGTGGGTGAGGACGATGCCCCGCAGCGCCGCTTCCATCGCCGTGCGCGTCGTAAGACAGGCTGCCAGCCCCGCGCGTAGCAGCCAGCCTGGCGTGACCTGATCCCCCGCTCCTCCCAGCTCCCCTGGCATGTCGGTCACGATGCACGCGCCGTCGGCATGTCGTGATATCACCCGCGTCCCACCATCCCATATCGCGATGGCCGACACATCGGCATGCACCGCCGCCTTGGGTCTGCGACCGAGCACGCCCTCGACGCGTCGCATGGCTTTCAAAATTTTGCTGTCAGTCATCATGGACCTCAGCACAGGTCAGCGATATTGGGCGCAAGCCGAGGCGGTTGCCAACCGGCAAACATCGCCACCCGAGTCTCCCGGACGCTCAGCCAGCAGATCCGGACGCTACGGTAGTTTTCTTGCATATACCTGGTGGCGCGGATGCCCGGGTAGTTAGGCAGGACGGCACGGCAGGACACAGAGTACCTATGGCGGCTTAATACGCGGGTTGATGTTACCTGCAAGCCAGGAAGACATCACGCCACTTGAATATCCGTACAACAGGAGAGCCGGTATGCCGCTGATCAACGTGAAGGTCATCCAGGGCGTGTTTTCGCCAGAACAGAAGTCCCAGATCATCCGCAAGCTGACGGATGCGCTGGTCGATATCGAAGGGGAAGCCATGCGCGGTGTCACCTGGACTGTCATCGAAGAGGTCCAGAGCGGTGACTGGGGAATCGCAGGCAAGCCCTTGACGACCGCCGATGTGCGAGCGTTGGCCGCCGCTCGTCCGGCTCGGACGGCTTGACCCATGGATCCGCGGCTGCAGCGACGCATACAGCGTTACGGATGGGATCTCGCCGCCCGCCCGTATGAGACGCTGTGGCGCATGCAGCTGGCCCCAGCGCAGGTCGAGGCGATCGCCTGCGCTGGCCTTATGCCGGGCGAGGAGGTTCTTGATATCGCCTGCGGCTACGGCGTCACTTCGATGGAGGTCGCCGGCAGGGTGGCACCAGAAGGGCGGGTGTTGGGTGTTGACCTGTCGGACCGTATGATCGAAAGGGCGCGCGAGCGCGCGCTCCAACATGGCTGCAGCAACGCCCGCTTCGAACGCATGGACGCGGAAGCGTTGGCAGTGCCCACGGAAGGCTTCGATGTCGCCCTATGCATCCTTGGTCTCATGTACGTTCCGGATCCCAGCGTCGCCGTGCGCGAGATGCGCCGGATCGTGCGCCAGGACGGACGCATCGTGCTTGCGGTGTGGGGGGAGCGCAGCCGCTGCGGGTGGGCGCAGGTGTTTCCGATCGTCGATGCGGAAGTCTCGAGCGAGGTCTGTCCCCTGTTTTTCAATCTTGGTCAGGGTGATGCGCTCGCCGCCCTTTGCGAGGAAGCGGGTCTGGTCGTCGAGCGGCGCAAGCGCATGGCCAGAACTCTCGACTACGCCGATGGTGAGGAGGCTTGCGATGCCGCTTTCATTGGTGGTCCGGTCGCCCTCGCCTGGTCGCGCCTTGCCCCCGATGCGCGCGCCCGCGTGCGCAGACGCTACCTGAGCAGTATCTCGGGCTGGCGCAGTGGCATTACGTATCGCATCCCAGCCGAATTCGTGATCGTCGCCGCGCGCAAGGCCTGAGAGCGATCAGCAGGCGTAATGCATCGCGAAGGCCGCGCCGCTGCCCCTGTGGCTCTGCTCAGGGCTGCTGTTCGTGCTGTTCGTGTTGTGCCTGTTGCTCGAGCTGCGCACGCAGCTGCCGCAGCGAGGCGACGAAGCGCTCGGACACGAATGCCTCATCGTTCTGCGTGAGTGCGTACAGCTCATCGATTCGCTGGCGGAACTCCTTGGCGGCGCCGAGGTGTATCAACAATCCATCGATGCCCATTACCGCCTGCTCCGCGCCGACATAGTCACGAAATTCGCCGCCGGCGCCGACTGAGACGAGAGTCATCAAAAGCTCACGTTCCTGTGCCCGGGTCCAACTCGTGGTGGCCGCAGCCTGTCGCAAGCGCTTCAGCATCGCGCCCACATCACGACTACGCTCGACGATCTGGGCGCGGTCCGCGGAGCTCGCGCCCAGCAGCGCGCGACTCACGCGCAGCAGCTCCGGAGCCTGCTGCGGCTCAAGCACGCGCACGATAATCCACGCCATGACGAGATGCCCATCACTGATGGGTACGGTTCCCGGCTCCGCGCCCGCCTGCAGAATGCGGTGGCTCCAGTCATTGCGCCGCATGGAGCTCATGTGGCAGCCGTAACAGTTGAACAGTGCCAGCTCCGGAAAGGCCGCGCCATTGTCGAGCCGTGCTCCCTGCAACGTGTCCATTTCCGCGCCCGCAGCAGCCAGCTGGCCATAAGCCCAGATCTGCGTCGCAGCGTAGACCGGTTTACGTTTCCGATAACCCGCGTCGATGCTGTAGTGCGGAGGTTGCAGGGCAAGGAAGGTTTCCAGCTCGAAACTCAAGCGCGGGTGCCCTGCAGCCATCATCCGGTGAGTGGCAAATTTCTGCGCGTTGCCGTAGTGGCACGAAAGGCAGAGCTGGGTACGCGCCTGCAGGTCCGCAGTGGCAAACATTCCGCGATTCAGATCGTCGCGGTAGCTGGCCTGGGGCGAGGCGTGGGTGGTCAGCCAGCGCTCGGCGCCGCCGTGGCAGCTCTCGCAGCCGACGCCGTCGGCAAGTGAGAATTTCTCACCGCGCTGCGGCTGCGGCACGTTGTCGGTGTGGCAGTCCAGACACTCTCTGGCGAGTGCCGGATCCTCAATGCCCAGCCGCGCGGCGATCTCCCGTCCCTTGCTGGTACGCAACGCTGCGAAGGCCTTCGCATGCTTGTCATTGTGCGACCAGGTAACGTACTCGTTTAGGAGCACGTCATAGGTCTTGCTCGGTGCCACCGCGCCATGGCACACGGAGGATGCGCACGTGCTAACACCCATGTGGCGATCCGCAGCGGTCGCGGCTGCAGCGACCAACATGGAGCCCAAGGCGCATGCGCCCATCACCAGGTGTGTTATGGGGGCCGAACGAACCATGGTGTGCCATCGGTGTCGAGGTACAGCCGCTCTGACTCTTGCAGGGACAGCGGGCGCGATCCGATGCGACCGAAAACGGCAATCTGGTGTCCGGTCTCATCGACCGCGCGGTCCCGATCCAAGCCCTTGGAGAGTGCGAGCGCCGGCTTGGGGGTCCGATAACGTGCAATGACCCGCGGTCGCGGCTCGGGACTGAAGCCATAGAATTTCGGCTGGCTTTCCGGCGAGGTCAGCTGCAGCACGGTCAGACCATTGCGACCGTCGGCGACGTAGGCGAACAGGGACGCGTTGGTTGAGCCTACGATCACGTCGCGGACATCGCTCAGACCATCCGACGCGCTCATCAGCTGCTGCAACTTCATGTGCTCAGGTTTTTCGACATCGACGATGGCCAGACCCTCCTGTCCTGCAGCCACGTACGCATACGTGCGCGCCAGATATACCCGATGCGCATCGCGCAGTGGGATGACCCCGGGGACGATACGCGGATGCTTCTTGTCGGTGACATCGATGGTGCGCAGGCCTTCGCGATCGGTTACGAACAGGTAGCGGAACTGCAGCGCCGACGCCCGGACATCACTGAGGGGCACGACACTCTCCACCTGCGGGTGCAGCGGATCGTCCAGATTGAGGATTACGAGTCCGGCATCCGCAGCGACGTAGACGAAGTGCCCACCGATGCTCAGATGCCGCGCTCCCTTGAGGATTCCTTGAGGATTCCAGGTGAGTGCGCGCCGCAGATGGTTGTTGCGGGGATTGCCATCGGCGAGTGTATTGATGTCGGTGAGGATCAGCCCTTCGCGACTATCGGTGATGAGCGCGTAGTTGTAGATCGGATGAAACGGCTGCTCCTGATTTGCATCCCGCATCAGCGGACCCCTGTTGCGCGCCGGGTGAATCGGCTGGTCCGTGGGCAGCGCGACACAGGTTGCATCCGCTGAGCCGATGCGGGTGTCATGCCCCAGCGGGCTCGACGGCCCGGTCAGGATCGGCTGGCTCACGGCCTTGTTGGCGACGCTCGCGACATCGTAGACCTGCAAACCGTGCCTGCCTTCGGCAGCGTACAGGTATTCACCACGCAGCTGCAGGCAGCGAATCGGCTCGCCGGCGTGCTCGTGCGCGGTCTGCAGCCGCTGCTGCAGTGCCTGATGCCGGCGGTAGTTATCCGGATAGGCGTACTTCTGCAGGTAGCTGCCGATCACCGCCTGCGGCTCCTCCCACTCGGTGACCTGCACGCCACTGACACCGCCGGCCGTTCCAAGCCACGCGTAGTGTCCGATGAAGTTGACGAAGTTGGTTCCCTGCAGCAGCAGCTGGGCCATGATGGCATTGTTGTCGTTGGCTGCCGCGAGGTGGCAGTCATCGCAAGTCTTGGTCTCGGTCGTGCGCTCGGTGTGCGGATAGTGCGGATTGAATGCCTGCGAGCTGTAGCCGCTGGCGGAGATAGGCGGCTGCTGGATGTAGACGTGCTCGCGGTTGATGTTGGTCGAGGACACGACCAGCGCTGAGCTTGAGCGCACCGGTGCAATCCGGCCGCCGTCGGTCGTGCCACGACGCCCCAGCATGAACATATCCTCACGCGCCACCTGCGGGTTGTAGGTGGCGAAGACCCGCGTGTCGCCGCCTTCGTAGCGATGTACCGGGGACTTCCAGTTGCTCTCCGCCGGCAGATGGCAGCCGGCACAGCTGGTCGTCCAGGAGGTGTGGCAGGCATAGCATTCCATTTTGTCGTTGCCGTGTGCGCGCTGAGCGACGGGCACGTTCTGGCCCCAGGCCTGCGTGCCCGGGTTGGCGCTCATGAGCTTCGCCCGGGCCGATTTCTCGTTGTAGTCCACCGAGCCGGGCGTCACGCTGTCACGAACCAGATGCACGCGCCATTCCAGACCCGGCGTGACGAGCGAGTGCTGATAGAGCTGGCCGTCGCGCCACTCGAAGCGCCTGCTGCCATCGGGGTTGCGCAGCAGGCTGAGATCCGTGCCGGCGGGCGGTGCCGCCGGACCGGAAGTACGCAGCGTCGGATAGGAATCGGCAGTGCCATGGCAGTCGACGCAGCTGATCTCGATCGCCTGAGCCACCTCGCCGTACAGATAGCCGTTACTGTGATTGTCCTGGGCGAAATGGCAGTCCACGCACTGCATGCCCTTTTCCATGTGGATGGAGGCCATGTGCACCGCTTTCTTGAATTTCTGCGGATCATCGTCCTTGACCACGGCTCCGGCTGCATCCAGCAGGTTGCCATGGCGGTCGCGCTTGTAGATGGCGCGGAAGTTCCAGCCATGGCCATGGTAGTCGGCGAACTGGGTGTCATGCAGCTTCGGATTCAACTCGCTGACATGGGCAAGGAAGTCGGGATCGGCCCAGTTGCCGCGCGGGGCTGCGCCCTCGGGGTTGCGATCGTTGACGGCGCGCATCTGCTCGGCCGTAGGGTAACTGCTGTTGCTGCGGCCACATGGCCGGCGCGTCCGACTCATAGTCCCACATCGTGTAGCCCATGAAGGTATTCATGAACACATTCGGCTGGTGCATGTGGCACACCATGCACTGACTGGTGGGAATGGCACGCGTGAGTCGGTGCGCGAGGGGGTGCCCGGACTCGTGCCGCGGAATCACCGGGTCGACGGAATTGCTCTCGCCCATATTGCCGGCCGCGGCATACGGCCCGGAATGCAGCGGATCGCGATCGTTGGCATACACCACATGGCAGGCGGAGCAGCCGGAGCTGCGATAGTCGCCCGGCTGATCATTCGTGCCGAGGAACCACATGAAAGGATCATTGAGCCGCGTCTTGTGCATGTTCAGCAACGGGATGGAGACACGATTGCCGGTGCCATTGCCACGCGTGGAGGCATGCAGATCAGGCCGTCCGGGCTCGTTGAGTGCCTGAATGCCGCCGGTGAGATTCGGCAGCGCGATCTCGGGAAAGCGGTTGCCGCTCACCCGTCCACCGGGCTCGAAAGTGCGAAAAATGTCGGGCGTCGGTGCACTCTCCCAATGGGGTAGCGGCTGCAGCTGCGGCAACACACCATGTTGGGCCAGTGCTGCGCTGGGATCGGCCAGCGCCGGGCCGTCGATGCTGGCCGGCTCGCCTGCACTTGTATACGCCTCGCCGAGGATGTACTGCTTGTAAGGGAGAATGCCGTTGTTGTAGGAGGCGCCGCCGAAGAACATGGCCCCGGTCGCCATGAGACTGCGCTGGGCAGAGGCGATGATTGTGCCGTGACAGGCGCCGCAAGCCTGGTCGGCAACACGGTAATCGCCGGGATTCATGAAACGGATGAACCGCGGCGATTCGCGATTCAGTAGCGTGTAGCTGCGCTGTGGCTTGGCGCTCGCCGGATAACCCCAGTCTTGCGGGTACCGCGGCAACACGTGGGCAAGATCACGCAGCCGCATGTACTCAAATTCGCCCCGGACCAGCCCTCTTTCCGGAATGACACCGGCATCCCCGCCATGGCAATCCGTGCAGCCGAGCTTTACGGCGGGGTTATCGTGCATCGACAGGCGATCAGTCTGGGTATGACAACCCAGACAGCCGCGGCTCTTGCGATCCGCCTCGGCGGAGCTCTGATCGGCGGGCGCCGGCGGGCTGGCTACGCCAGCCTGATCGGCCAGAGCTGCCGCAGGGACCGCCGTATCGCCCTGGCTCACACCGACGCAGCCGATGGCGCAGAGCATCACCAGCAGCCAGCGCCGCAGCAGGCAAAATGCAAAAGCGTGGCGTCGATTCATCGCATCCCCATAGCTCAATACGTCAACACCAGGTTCAGAAACGCCGAGAACGGCGCACTGCCTCCCATGAGGGCCTGTGCCGCCGGCCTGGCAAACAGCCGCGAGGCCGCAAGGCGCACGATGATGTTCTGTGAGTTGAAGGGACGATAAATAATATCCAGCGACAGATCCGTGCCGACATCCCGCGAAGCAATCGGCCTGCCTGCTACCGCGGCAAGAGTCGCCAGCTGATCGAACCACAGCTGATTGGCATCGAGCGAGACGCGCAAGGTGGGGGCCAGATCGAAATTGGTACCCACCCCGAGCAGCCGCAGGCCGGGGTTCTCATAATTCGATTGGCCGCTGTCCGATGCGGAGCGCAGGTCCGGAAACAGCGAATCGCGCACCTTCAGATTGACCTGTTGCAACACCAGCGGCAATTGCTGATGGATGAAGAAGCTCGCATCAGCCCCGGCGAACAAGGCGCTCTGGCTGATGCCATCGAAGCCACGCGCCTTCTTGTCAAAGGGATTGGAATCCCCGGATGCGTACAGCGCGGACAGGCGCACACGTGACCAATCCATATCCCAGGAGAGCTCGGCGGCGGCGAAACTGGCAGCGACGCGCGTGTCCGTGGGCCCGAACATGCTCTGCGCTTCGCGGCCGAGAGCCTCATAGAGGGAGCCGCTCAGATTGAGCCGTCCCAGGTGGCCATCGACACTGTAGCCCAGGTAGCCGACGTCGTAATTGTGGCGACCTTGGGGTGCGAAGGTCGCGGCGGCATTCGTCTGGGCTGCGGTAAGCAGTTGCGTCCCCGGTGCCCGATTGCGGTCATAGATGAGCAGAAACTCGGAGGTCAGTCCCGGTCTGCCCAGATCCTGCACGTAGAGGTTGGCAAGCACGATGTCGTTCGCCGGCAGGCCATGACCGAATTCATCCTGCCGCGCGGCATTCTTCGGCAGCCGCCGGAACCAGCCGATGTTGTATTGATAGACATCGCTGTCCCGTGTGCCAAAGAAGCGCACCCCTGCGGGTTGGTCCGCGAGCACGAATCCGCGGAAGTCACTGGTCATGGGCTGGATGCCCACCCGTACGCTGTCGAAATCGTAATGGGCAGAGACATCGCGCAGGTGAGTCTCGAAGAACAGCGCCTGAGCGCCGAAGGTGCCGCTGGATGGCTGCTGGGCGCCAGTACGTGTCCGGCTGTAGTTGAGAATCGGCGTGAAGCGCAGCTGGTAATCGGGCGGACGGAAGGTGGTGTCGCCGCGATAGAGCACCATGTCCAGACTTGCGGTCTCGCTCGCAAACAGCTGCTGACGTGGATCCAGAAAGGGCACCCCGGCTGCGGCGGCCGCCGGTACCCGGCGCAGCTCCCACAGCGAGTTCGCGGTGGCCGTGCCGGAGAAGAAGTAGTTGCCGCCCCATATCGGTCGGTCGAGCAGCGGCCGATCGCCCTTCAGCGGGTTGTTGGTGGCGTAGGGATCCCGCCAGTTATCCGGAGAACCCAGCGCATCGATGATCCGCCACCGATCGGTGGCGCTGGGCGCACGCACACCTTTCAGGTTCGGGGCAGGCAGACGGTTAGGATCGCAGGCGGCGGCCGCAGGCGGCTCGAGCTCCGGTTCACCGGCGGTCTGCGCGGCAGTCTGCCCTGGACGGCGCCGTGCACGCTCGGGCGCCTGCTGGGGACAGAGGGAACTATCCGAGGCAGCTGGCGCAGTCACGGGTTGCGGGGCGCCCGTGAGGTCACTCTGTGCAAAGCTGAGCGAGGCGACCGCGAACCAACCGAGTGCCCAACAGCTGACGACGCTGCCGGGCTTCATCTCTGCGCCGTCTGCCGTGCGTTGGAGCTGGCTTGCCACGGACCGCGGCCGGGGATGTGGAACTGATGGCACATCAGACAATTGGAGGCCACCTTGGTGGCACTCGTGGCACCTCCATGGCACTCGCGGCAGCGGACGATGCCCGGGATCAGGATGTCGGTGCTGTGCTCTGACTTGGGGGCATCGCCATGGCAGGAGATACATTTCTCCGAGGCGTGCGCAGCATGATTGAAGCGCGCATGCGGCATCCAGTTGGACGTGAGTCGCACCGGCTCAACCTGCCATTGATCCAGACCGCTCTTGCCGGGCACGCGCGTCACCTCATGGCACTGGGCGCACACCCGTTTCTCGAATAGTTCCCGGGCAACCGTGAGCGACTGTGCATCGACCCATTCACGCGCGCGCTTCTGCTCCGCCTCGCTCATCACTGCGGTACCCGTACCCGGTCTGCGCAGCTGAGCTGCGCTGCCCGCAGCAGAAGTCTGCAGCAGATATTCGCGGCTGAAGTGCTCGCGCAGTGTCTTCACCACCGCCTCAGGGTTGCCGTGCGGCACCGCGCTGTTGGGATCCTTCTCATCGAACCGCAGGCTGTGACAGCCGCTGCACTGCGCTTCCATGCGGATCGCCTGCATCTGCCGCCCGCTGGCATCGGGCTTGTGACAGTCCTGACAGCTCAGCACCCGGTTACCGTCCGGAGATTTCACACCCTTCGGATCCAAATGCTTCGAATGCGGGAAGCGCAGGTGTGAGCGTTCCGCGAAATTCTCCGGATCGCTGCGGTCCAGTTGGCTCAGACGCCAGTCGCCGGGATGATCCGCGCTTGCGGAACTGCCTGTCGAGAACTTGGCAAGCCCTTGGGCGGCCAGTGCCTGAACTGGGTTCAGTGACAGCGTCGTCAGGCGGAATTCCGGATGATGCGTGCCGAAGTCGCTCACGTCGCGCAGCTGCGTGTTGGATTTCTTCTGATGCAAATCAGCGTGACAATCCGCGCACAGCCTGGGGTCCGTCTGCACCAATGCGGCCGGCTGCTTGTGTTCCAGATGACATGTGGTGCACTGCGTGCCATGGAATAGCGACACATCCATGCGAGCGGCGACGTGTTGTTGCAGCTCGCCGTGACAGGTGAGGCAGGCGTGATCGCGAACCGGCTGGAAGGGCTGGGCATGACAGGCTTCACAGCGACTACCGATCGACTGATGAGCGGTATGCAACGGGCCCGGAGACCACAGTGCATCGCTCGGTACCAGCGGCGCCTGCCGCAGGCCCTTTTGCACAGCGGGCAGGACCACGCCCATGAGCGGTATCAGCAGAAACATCGCCGCAGTGGCGATTGCCAGGCTCCATGACCAGGAGCTCATCCGTGGCCCAGCCGCTGACGACTCGCTCAGCGATCCGGCCACGACATCCGTCACGGCGCGGTCTTGCTCCTGCACCTCAAGGATGACCACGCGGCGCGAGCGGGCACGCCGCACGATGAGCTTCGCCACCCCGATCTCGAGGACATCGCCGGGCTTTACCCTGATGCGGGTGTGGCGGTGGCCATTAACGGTGACGGACCTGCCGCTCAACGCGAGCAGCCGTATGCCGGTGAGCCGATTGGCGGTGAGGATGGCGTGCCGTGCTTCGACACCAGCTCCGGTCAGCTGCAGCAGTTGCCCGGGGGCGCTGCCGATGGTCAGCCGACCCGTGGCGAGCATTACTCCGGCAGCGGAGGAATCACCGGTCTGCCCGATGCTGGCATTTCTGCGAAGCAGGAAGAACCGCACGCGCTCACCAGTAAAGAAACACGGTGAGCACGTGCGCGCCCAAGGCGGCGAGCAACGCACAGCATGCCGGCACGTGGATGAACAGCCAGATGCGCAACAGCGCCGACACTTTCAGCTCGTGCCGCAGCTTGCCCAGCAGTGCAGCCTTCAGACCTGCGCACTCCAGCAGGCTCTGCAGCAGGGCGCGCCCCGGCTCGTCACCGGCGGCCAGCCGCAGCTCAGCTAACTGCTCGATCAACGTATGGTTGTTGGGATTACGTAGCAGCCGCGCTGGTTGTGAGAGCGATGCGCCACCGACCAGCAGGTACGAGTGATCCGCGCCACGTAGCTGCCCCCACAGGCTGGAGCCGCCCAGATCGGTGCGGCGAATGGAATCCTTTACCAGATCCTCGATGCGGCGCGCCCCTGTCGCGAGCGACATGGACCGCTCATCCAGCTCGGCAATCTGCAGCAGCAACTCTTTGGGACGCACGTTGCCGCGCTGGCGCGTGGCGAGGCCGGGATAGCGGACGTAAGCGTAAAAGCCCCAGCAGCCCGTCAGGGTGACGACCCACATCAGCGCATACGCGAGACTGTGCACGTTCGCGCCAAAATGCATGCCCGAATGCAGCGTTGCGATGATCAGAGCCGCGAGCCCGAGATAGACATGCGCCGACAGCCAGCCGATGGCGGTCCCGAGGCGCGAATGAAAGGCGCGCTTGCGTATCCCGAACAGCGACAAAAACACGACGAGCAGTGCGGCGATCGTGCCCAGGGTGTACCCAAGCCACGTGCCGCCATTGGCGGGCACGCGCGGCTTGTCCACGAGATAGGCAGCCAGGGTCACCAAGGTGGCGACGGCTGCAATCGAACCGTACCGGTAATTCCTGTAGTTGACGAATGATTGATGCACTATTCGAACGCGTGATACTCACTTGTAAGAGGCGACTGCGCGCTGCTTGGCCAGCTGCAGTACATCTTCAGCGTGAATGCGGATCGCAGCGCCCGTCGGGCACGCGCGCACACAGGCCGCTCCTCCCTTGAGACTTGTGCAGACATCGCACTTGACCGCGGTCTTCGCGACCTGCGTCTGGTGACGCCGCTTGATGCGGCTCAACAGGCTGACCTTCGGGGCGACCTCGGCCAGTTGTATGACGCCGTACGGACAGTTGTCCACGCAGTTGCCGCATCCAATGCACGTGTCCGCGATGGACACCTCGCCGTCAGGCAGACGATGAATGGCATTCGGCGGACAGTCCTGCATGCAGTGCGGATGCTCGCAGTGACGGCAGGAGGTCGGCAGGTGCAGAGAAAACAGTGACGGCCCGGCGCTGCGATCCAGGCGCGACACCCCGTCGTGGGTCGCCGCACAGGCCTTCTCGCACTGATCGCACCCGACACAGAGATTCTCGTCGATGACCAGAACGCTGGTCGCCTCGCCAAGGCCATGCGACATGAGGTACGAGAACACGCTGCCCGCTTCCGGCTGAGCCTGCATGTGCGCGTGTTGCGCCATTTGCTGAGTCGCTGCCGTCTGCAGCTTGGTCTGCAGCAGCGCATCGGTATCGAGCAGGCTCTTGAGTTGTGCCTGATCGATGCTGATGGCTTCCGTCGCGACGGTGGCGCGCGCGGTCATCGAGCGGGTCTGCTCACCTGCCAAACAGCCGGCCGCATCCAGAAAAGAGCCCGCGGCGCCGTAGGCGAAGATCGCCTCCTTACCGGAATTGTTGTGGCAGGAGAGTGCTACCGAGCCGCTGCGGATCATGTGAAAGCGCTCGGTCGGCGCGCCCTGCTCGAACAAGGTCTGGCCCGCTGCAATCCGATGCAGCCGCACTCCATGGGATAGCGCGAAGATCGTGTTGGCGCTCGCATGCGGCAGGAAGGTCCGCAGCGCACGCAGGGCATAGACTCGGTCGACATACGCGCGTGTCGCAGCTTCACTGCGCAGAAGCTTGCGGACCATGCTGTGCGGCGTCTCCAGGATGATGCAGTGCTCACCCGCAATCGCGTCGGTCTCATGGGGTCGGCCCGAGATCAGCCCCATCTCGCCGAACAGCTGACCGGCGCGCAGCACCATCGGCTCGCCCTCGTCGACTACCAGCTTCACCGTTCCGCGCAGCACGTTGAAAACGCTCGATGAGTACATGCCACGGGCGCACAGACGCGTCCCCTTCCGGGGAGTCAGTACCTGGCTCGCCAACATCAATTCGCGCAGCGCGAGCTCCTTGAGCTCACGAAACATACGCACCGTCGAGTGGATGTTGCGCAACGTCGCCTCGACATCGGCACCGTCCCGCAACACCCGAAACTTGTTGGCCAGGATCCCGTGATCTGCCGGTTTGACGGCCCGCCCGAGCAGATGCTCGACGACCTCGTAGCCCTGATTCATCGCCTGCTTGATCAGGGGGAAACCGGCCAGTGCGCCGATGATGTACAGACCCGGCACTGTCGATTCGTAGCGCGGCGTCAGATCAGGAGCAGCATCCTGCGCATCGGACAAGAACTTAGCTCCGATCGCCTCGATCAGCTTACGAGTCCGTACGGCTCCCAGTCGCGCCACCACACTATGGCAGGTCACCTGCTGCTCCCCATTCGGGGTTTCCACCCGCACGAGGTACGAGGTGGATTCGTCCTCTGCGCTGCGCTCGACGCGAATCGGACGGGCCTCGGCGATGCAGTCGATCTGCCCAGCCGCAATGGCGCGCGTGATCCGTGCCGCATTGCCTTCTTTGGCGCGCGGGAAGCCGCAGCCGCGGGTGAGCAGCGTGACGCGATTATTCTTGGAGAGCGCAATGGCGTTCTCGATCGCCGCATCTCCGGCGCCGATCACCACGAAACTCTTGCCCCGGTGTGCCTCCGCAGACTCCAGTGTGTATTGCACACACGGCAGGTCAGCGCCCGGCACCTCGAGCGGCCGCGGGTTGCCGTGGACGCCCACAGCCAGGATGACATGACGGGCGCGCAGACTGGCGCCACCTTTGAGGTGCAGCGCGAAGTTGCCCTGCTCACCTTCGATGGCGGTCACTTCCGCGCGATAGCGAACATTGACGCCCTTCTCTTCGATCGCACGCTGCCACTCCGCGAGGATGTCCTCGCGGCGTCCGGCGGTGAACTCTACATCGCTGCGCAAAGGCAGCACGCTCGGCTCCGCCATCACATGTTTGCGATGTTGGTACTGCTGGACGGTGTTCGCGTGCCGCTCGGCGGATTCCAGCAACACATGGGTAAGATTGTGTTCGGCAGCTCTGGCGGCTGCACTCAAACCCCCGGGCCCCGAGCCGACAATGGCCAATTCATACAACTCTGAGTTCATTC
This sequence comes from uncultured Pseudomonadota bacterium, assembly GCA_963715725.1. Lineage (GTDB taxonomy): Bacteria > Pseudomonadota > Gammaproteobacteria > Steroidobacterales > Steroidobacteraceae > 13-2-20CM-66-19. Next base: position 539,963 of record OY970272.1, read on the forward strand.
GCGGTATACCTGTTAAAACCAACAACGGGACCAGCCTGGCCGCTCGCATCCGCGAGATGCGGCAACTTCTTCTAACCCCCCTTTTTCGGCTGATACGGTGCGCACTGATGCGATCCGAAGTGCGCCAACCGCGGGAACAGTCTCGCACAAGGCGGGGAACATAAGTAGATGTGTCGGATCAGAGACAGGCTTACTGCGTAGCTCGCAGATGTTGAAATCAAGCACGTGCGCGCTCTGTCGCTGACGAGATACAGATGCGGTCAAACATCGGTAGGGAAAGCCCTACCTGATGTTAGTGTCGCGATAGTCACGATCGCGCACACGATCGCTCACATGATCACGCGCAGCTCATCGTCTGCTGTGAACAGTGCGAACTCCGCAGCGGATTACAGCGAAAATTACCGTGTTATGGCGCCGTGCGCACGCACGTGCAGGCGATCGCGAAGCAGACGCTGTCACGTAGCAGGAGGGTCGCTCGCTGAAACAAACACGAGCTGTACCGCGACCTCAGGATGACTTTCTTGACCCCGAGCGCGACAGCGTGCGGCGACGCCCTGCAGGTCCGGGCGCTTCGGGCCGGGTGGCGCTGTGCGAGATCCGGTCCGCCATGCCGCTCGAGGCTGCACGTGCCGTCTCCATTACGAGCGGTGCCCAGCGTTTCGCCAGATCCGCAAGCGTCCAGCGGCTGGTTGGTCCTGCGATGTTGATGGCCGCCACCGGCCGACCGTGCGGACCCATCACGGCTGCTCCGATGGTGAGATCGCCGCGGTAGCACTCCTGATTTGCGTAGGCGTAACCCACTTCGCGAGCTTCCCGGACGAGGGCCAGGATGCGTCTCTTGTCCGTCACCGTGCTCGGCGTCAGAGCTCGCAGACTGGACCGCTCGAGAATTTCAGTCACTTCGTCCGCCGGCAGCCGCGATAGATAAGCGCGGCCCGCCGCCGTGCAGAACATCGGCAGTACGCGCCCAATCGGCATGTGGATGTGGAAGCGGCCATGCCCGGGAAACCTGGCGACATACACCATCTGCACATCGTCCGGTTCCGAGAGACTCACAGACTCCCCGGTGGCGAGATTCAATCCCTGCAGATGATTGGTCGCGCCCTCGATCAATGCATGACCGGAAAGGTAGCCGTAGCCAATGGTGAGCACCCGCGCGCCGAGCACCCAGCGTTTGGCATGTCCGTCCCGCTGGACGTAGCCCAGGTGCTCCAGCGTGTGGGTGATGCGCTGCGCAGAGCTCTTGGTGATCTTTGCGGCGCGCGCGATCTCATCCAGCGTAAGGGCACGGCGGTCGCCGCCGAAGGCGCGCAATACCGTTAGAGCCTTCTCCACCGATTGATTCAGAGGGATAGCGGAGCTTCCGCTGTGCTTTGCCACGGCCTGCCGACCTCCAGGGTGATATCCTCTGACGCTTCAGTTTCGCATAGCAATATGTAAGACTCACTATGCGATTCATAAGAATCATAAGTCTCAGGGGTTCGCCTATGCGCAGCCGGTTTCCGTTTGCGCCGCGGCTGTGGTCCGCGGTAGCCGTTCTCAGCGGGACTTTGCCGCTCCCAGTCACGGCCGATGAGGTGAACGCCGCCGGGCTTGCGGAGGTAGTGGTCACCGCGGAGCGCAAGTCGGAGAAGCTCCAGGATGTACCGGTCGCGGTGACGGCTCTTTCGGCTGAGCAGCTGGCCGAGCGGGGTGTGCGCCAAGCCGGCGACATCACCGCCAGCGTGCCAAACATGCTGCTGAATCTCCCCTACGGACCGGAGGCGCAACCCACCTTCACCCTCCGCGGCGTCACCACGCAGGATTTCAGCCAGAACCAGAGCAGTCCGATCGCCATGTACGTCGATGAGGTCTACAAACCCGTCGGCGCGGTGCAGGCGCTGCAGACCTTCGATCTGGATCGGGTGGAGGTTCTGCGCGGACCGCAGGGCACTCTGTATGGGAAGAATGCAACCGGCGGTGCCGTGAACTTCTATTCCAGCAACCCAAGCCTTGCCGAGTACGAGGGGTACGCCACCCTTGGGGGCGGCAACTTCGATGATCGCTCGGTGCGCGCCGCCGTCGGCGGCCCGATTATCCAGGATGCGCTGGGCTGGCGTGCGGCAGTGTACTACGAGAAGCGGGACGGCTGGGTGCACAGCGTGGCCCCGGACTACATCCCGGGCGCCGCGGCCGTGGAATCGCTGAATGGCGTCAATGCGCTGGCGGCGCGCCTCACCCTGCTTGCCAGGCCGACCGATGACCTGACTGCAACACTCAAGCTGGCCGCCACCCGTTCCGGCGGAACACCCTATGGCGCGCACGCCATCGCCAACGATCCCAATGCGACCGGCTTCAGCGGCAACATCGACTGGTTCGACAACGGCGCCAAATACGCGGTCCACAAGGACATTCGTAATGACAGCGCCTCCCTGAAGCTCGACTGGCGCTTGGGCAGCTTCGCCACCTTCAGCGCGGTGAGCGGTTTTGATTACGGCCGCTGGTACGAGAAGAGCGATGACGGCGGCTTACCCATCACCGCTCGCATCGACGATCCCAATACGTACTTTTCCAGCGTCAACGCCTTCTCGCAGGAGATCCGGCTCGCCTCCCAGGACGCAGGGCCGTTCAGCTGGCTCGGCGGTCTGTACTACGGACGCGAAAGCACGCATGCCACCGTCCAGTTCCACTTCTTCGATGGCTATGACCTCGGCTACTGGGCGCCGCAGATCCCGCCATCCAGCGCGGCGATCGGACCGGCACTACCGCTGTATGGCTTCGATGAATACAACAACTTCGACCAGATCAAGGACAGTCGCGCGTTATTCGCCAACCTTGCGTTCGCCGTGATGCCGGCCCTCACCTTGCGCGCGGGGCTGCGCTTCACCCAGGACAAAGTGACGATCGACAACTTTTACGCGCTGGAGGGCGGTCTGCCGACGCCGGGCTCGGTCGGAACCGGCCCTGACATCGATGCCACCACCTGGTGGACGCAGACCATCGGCGAGCTGCCGACGGGCCAGACCGCCCCGCGGAGCTACTTCCAGCAGGGACTAGCGCCGCAGCAACTGGGAGTGCATCCCGGATTCGGCAAGGACACCAACAATGTCAGCGGCAAGCTGGGTGCGGACTGGAAAGCGAGCGACAGCGTGCTCGCATACCTCAGTGTCAGTGAAGGCTACCGCGGCGTCGCCTTCAACGGTCAGGCCTACAACGATCAGGCCGAGCTGACCTTTGCGGATCCCGAGAAGCTCGTGTCCTACGAGCTTGGCTTGAAGAGCGAGTTCGGTGAACACCGCGGCATCTTCAACGCTGCGTTGTTTCACTATGACTATCGGAACCAGCAGTTTCTCGATGCATTTGCGCTGCCCGGCGGGCTCGGTACCGGCTTTCGTACCGTCAACGCGCCGAAGTCCCGGGTTGATGGCGCTGAGTTCGAGGTGCGTGGCAAGCTCACACCCGATCTGGAACTCGGCGCAAGCCTTGGTCTCATGCACAGCAAGTATGTCGAGCTGACCTTGCATGCTGGCGAGTTCCAGTCAGCCGGCGTGCCGCGCGTCTGTTGCCAGGGCAACCAGCTGATCCAGGCACCTGACTACAACGCGAGTGCGGATGTGAACTGGCGAATGGTCCACTTCGCCGCCGGTGACCTGCGGCTGCTTGCCAATGCGAGTTTCTACGGCAAGCAATACTTTGACGCTTTCAACACGGAGCGCGATGCGCAGGGCGCTTATGGAATCGCCAACGCACGCTTGACATTCGACAGTAGCGGCAAGCGCGGCTACGCCATCGGCGCGTGGATCAAGAACCTCAGCAACCGCCGCTACCTCGCCTATGGGCTCAATCAGAAGGATCTCGACACCGGCGCGCTGGGCTTCGACTATGCCCTGGTGGGTGAGCCACGCACCTACGGGGTCGACCTCACCTACCGTTTCTAAGGGTCTGCATGCCCCGGAACTCGACGAATGACAGCATGCGCTTCCAAAGAAAGTCACCATACTGAAAGGGAGTGAAGGCATCCGCCGGATCAAGCGGTAGCGGCGCAATCGTCGCATCTGCGCGCGCTTCATAGAAGAACGGTATGGAATAGCGCTCCACCGTCGAACCCAGCACCCGATGTTCGGTGGCGCGGATCCGCTGCGCAGACCATTGCTCGAGCACCTGACCGAAATTGACCACCAGCGTGCCTTCCGCCGGTGGCACATCGATCCAACTGCCATCGGCACAGCGTGCCTGCAGGCCTGCAACTCCGTCCTGGGCCAACAGGGTCAGGAACCCCGAGTCAGTATGCGGCGCACCCGCGAGGTGGCGACGCTCGGAGCCACTCGCGACCCATAAGTCAGGATCGCTCATGCTGGCGAGCTCCGCTGCGGCACGCGGTGGGTAACGGATCAAACGCAGGGTTGACAGGCCACGACGAAAGGCGCTGTCGAAATAGTCGCTGGGAAGTGCGAGGCTGCGGGCGAGAGAGCGCATCAGCACCGCTGCGATACTCTCCATGGATGTGTAGTAAGCCGAGATCGCGGCACGCCAGCCCGGAAGGCGTCTCTCATCGGGCAGCGGCGTAGCCTCCAGCAGCGGATCGGTACCTGCGCCTGCCTCCGGCGGATGCACGACATCGGGGCCCAGGTCGATGCCTTCCTTGGAGGTCAGATTGCCCGGCTGGATCGGGAACCAGCCGCGATATACGTTGCGATTCTCAGCTGCGAACTTGCGCCGATATAGGCGTCGCTTCTCAGCCTCTTCCAACGCGAATATCGCCAGCAGCCGTTCTCTTGTGGCCGATCCCAGCGGCATCGCGGCTGGCACACCCGTGACGCACAGAAAGCCGCTATCGCGTGCGGCGGCGAACAGTGCGCGATCTGCGAGTTGTTGCGCGCTCGTATCCTCTGCGAATAACGGGCCGATATCTACAATAGGAATCACTGACGATTCGCACTGCTCGGCCTTCAGATCCCGACGTACCATGCCCATCCGTTCTGCAGCGAGCCGATCTTGCCCAGATCATCGAACTCGTCCTTGACGACGATCCTTTCGAGAAATTTGACGCTCTTGTAGCCGATCTGGGTCTCCACCCGCAGGCGCAGCGGCGCACCGTGGGCAAGGGGCAGGTCGCGGCCATTCATCCCGTAGGCGAGAATCGTCTGAGGATGAAGAGCATCCAGCATGTCCAGGCCTTCGGCGGTATCGTCATAAGCAAAGAAGTTGACGAAGCGTGCCGAGGGCAGAATTCCCACCGCCTCGAGCACCGCGCGCAGCGGTACGCCCGTCCACTCGGCGATCGCCGACCAGCCTTCCTCGCAAGTGTGCTTGGTGATCTGGGTCCGCCGTGGCAAGGCCCGCAGCTCCGCAAGCGAGAAACTCCTCGGCCGCGCGACGCGTCCCTCCACCCTCAGGCGCCAGTCGGCAAAGGCTTGCGCTCTGAGCTGGTCGTAGAGCGGCCCGCGCTGCCGGTTGTAGAGACCTTGATGTGGATCGGCGGGGTTAGATGTGCCGACAGCAGGACTGGAGGTGATGTCCGTGCGACTGTACTCGCGAACCAGGGAATCCCCAGGCAGCAGCATCCGAAACGCCCGGTACGTCAGCAGGTCGCCCATCCGCAACACGTTGCCATAGGTCGGCGGCAGCTCTTTGGACGAGCATCCGGTAAGTAACAGGCCCCCTGCGGATGCAAGCCCGGTGACAAGCTTGCGACGACTGATAACCAGCTTGTCTGGGTTCACGGTGAGTCTCCGAGTGTCATCGCACGCAACTGCCGCTTGAACCCGGTGAGTGCGACCATCACGAGGTGCACGACGAGGAATAGCACGAGCGCGCTAAACACAAAGAAGTGAATGGTGCGGGCAGACTGCGAGCCACCGAATAGATCCAGCAGCGCCGGATAGGCGGCCGTCAGGGCCGGTGACATCGCAAGCCCCGTCAGCACCATGAGCGGCAACGCGACGAGAACGACCCCGACGTAGGTGAGCTTCTGCAGCACTCCGTACGGCGGTCCGCCGGCTACCGCTGGCATCGGCAAGCGCAGATGCGCCACGATGTCCTGCCGTAGATGGCCTGGCGCAAGCTCCCGCACACGCGGCAGGAGGTGCTTCCACAGGTGCCCGCTCGCGAGACCCAACAGCAAGTAGATAAGGGTCACGAGGACCAGGAACCAGGCTGCGAGGAAATGCAGGCTGCGTCCCCAGCTGTTCTGATTGAAGATGTCGTAGGTGCGCGCGGCACTCACCACCGGCTTGGCTTCGGGGAAGAAGGTAGTCGGAGGCGCCCAGCCGCCGTGCTGGTAGTTGCGGCTGATCGGCAGCTCGAAGATCGCCGGTGTGAGGTCATTCCCGGCTTTTCCCCAATACAGTCGCGGATGCACCATGAGGATCTCGAAGCCCGAGAACGCCAGCGTCAGCACGCTCGCTGCGAGGATCCAGTGCGAGATCCGCACCCAGCGAGCGTGTCCTGCAACAGATCCACTGGTTCGGTGGAGTGACAGAATGGCTGCCATTTGCGACCTCCCCGCCTACGCGGTACAGCGCCGGCCTTGCGGCGCCGCATTGTTCTTGAGTTACGCATCATACCCCTGCCACGGGCAAGGCGGTCCAGCACGGCTCACTCGATCTTCAGACGAGCAAATACCATCATTCCGGCAGGATCGTGACCGTATAGCGATGTCAGCGACGCCGGCAGGAAATTGAACGCATACAGGGCACCCAGACCGACTTTGACGTGTGTTGAGAGACGCAGGTCGCGGATTGCGCCCAATGAAGTCTTGCCGACGGCATAGACGGGCCCTCCCTGAGCGTCGAAGCCGGTGAGCTCGTTGTTCGTCTCGTGCTCGAGGCGGCCAAAAAGAGTCCAGAGCTCGCTGAACTTTACGGCGCTCTCGAGCAGGTAGGCCCGAAGTGGTGGACCACCGCTGCTGCGGCGATAGCCGTAGGCTCCAGTCGTGGACCAATAACGATCGCCTTCCAGCGGGACGGTGTAAAGGGCACTTATCGAGGCCCGAGTCTCATCCTCGCGCGGCGCGAGCTGCTCTGGGCTGATCTGCCGAGCCCATGAGATTTGCAGAGCCAGGGTGGATACCGGATTCCACGAGAGGCGTGCCGCGGTTGAGTCCAGAGCGCCCGGCTCGATGTCATACCGGTGCTGATCGGGCTCGCGGCCGTGGAAGCGGCTGGCCTCGAACTTGAAGGTAGCGTGTACCAGGCCGAGCGTCAGGACACCATTGGTGATATGAGTCGAGTCCAGCCAGTGGTGAGTGATCGGCGCCTCGGGGCTGTCGAGAATCGACAGCCGGTGCATGAACGGCGGGGGCCCGAAGGCAGGCTCACCGGGCAGACCCGCGTACAGGTACACGCTGTCATCGTGGCCGAGGGGATGACTCACACTGCCGGATAGCTCCATAACCAGGTTGTGCGGATGCTGACGGTCGACCAGCGGATCCCTGCCATTCGCGGTCTCGCCGGTCGCAAGCAGCAATGGATATCCCGATGCACCCATCAACGGGTCCGGGCTTAGCATGGCTCGCAGCCGGACCACGTCCTGCGTCGGCAGCACTCGGGTAGCGGCACTCATCAGCATGCCAGCCACAAAAGTCTTGGATCCGCCGCGCGCACCATCCTGACGGTCATAAACGGCATTGAGCAACGCGTGACTCATCACCATCCACTCGCCGGCGGCGAGGTGCACGCCTGCGTGCACAGAGCTGTCCGGTTGCCAGGCGGTTCCGGATGCCTCGCGCGTCATCGGGTACGCGCCGAGTGCGGCGCTCATGGATTCCTGCGCTACTGCGGACGTGGTAGCGAACGTATCCCCGACGACTAGCAGTGCCAGTATGGTTAGCAGCTGGGCCGGGCTTGCGGCTCGCCAGAGATTCAACACCAATGCACCTCGGTCTGAATGCGGAACGCGTGGCGCTCCGGACCCGTGCAGGCACGGGAGAACGCCCCGCCTTTCGGCGGGTTGTCAGAGTGCGATCGGTCTGGGAGGGCGTTCGAGTCGGCCGGTGAGGAGGCAAGGAGCAGATCTGTCAGCTCGCGAGCCGAGCAGCGGAAATTTCATCACGCTGTCAGTGAACGGCGCCTGGATGGCAGGCAGCACCATCAAGCTGGCACAGCCCGAAAGGTCGCAGCAGCGCGCGCGAGGTGTCTGGGGCACATGGGGTGGCTGAGGGGTTCGCGGCGTGGCGGATCGCAGCTCATGGGTCGAGCAGTGCTGGTGGACCGGGCCCGTGTTCGAACGCGTCGCTACGGTGTGCATCGGGCAGGCGGCCCATCCCTGCAGGGTGAGCCCCAGCAGCGGCATGAGTAAACCGAGAGTACGCAGCGTCACCGTCATTCCACGTAGTCTATGCCGAAGTTCAACGCGCTTTCCATCGGCTGACAATCGCCAGTGGCTGGCAATCGAACCCTATTGTCCAATTGCGCAGCCGATCTATTGCGACTTAGCCCCATGGCGCGGCAAGTCGGCACATTCGCTGCTCGGAGTCTGCTCTTTCAATAGCACTGTGGGCTGATAGACATAGTGATCTCCGGTTTCGCGTCGTAGCTCCCCGAGCCGCACTGACAGACGCTGGCTCAACTCCGCATGCACCGGGTTGCCATACAGATTGTGCATCTCCTGCGGATCGGTCTCGAGGTCATAGAGCTCGAACTCTTCAGGTTGGGTGAAATAGTGAATGTACTCGTAGCGCTCCGTCCGCACTCCGCGACAGGGCCGCACCTGCTGGTTACCTGGGAATTCGTAGTATTCGTACAGCCAGTCTGTGCGCCATTCGGCGCGCGGATCAGTGACGAGCTGCATGAGGCTCTTACCCTGAAAGTGAGCCTGCGGAGCTGCGCGTGTCAGATCGAGCACCGTGGGCGCGAGATCGAGATTGAGTGCCATGCGGTCGGATGTGGTCCCGGCCCTGACCCGCTGCGGGTAGCGGATCATCAGCCGTCGCGGGATCCCGGTTCGTAGTGGCCGAGATCAGCGGGATTCGCGTCGCATGGAGCGGGCTTTACCGAATCACAGGCGCCGATCGGTCGAGCGCATTCTAGGGCTGGCATTCTGGCCAGGCAATCGTGGGCCCTTGACTTAGGGTCAGTCCATGCGAGAAAGCGCAACCGCTCGCTCAAATACCGGATCGTGCCCCTGCCGCCATTCGGCGCGGCTCATGGTGATCGTCTCGTCCGGATCGAGCGTGCTCACGCGCACCGGATAGAGCCTGTTGAGCCAGAAGCAGATGTCCCAGTCTGTGCATGCGTGCGCATAGTCATGCTTGCCTCGCGTGTAACGGACGCACAGATGATAATTCGGCAAGCAACCGCGGTTGCCCTCAGAAAAGAAACTGAGCCTGTCGCCCACCGGCTCGCCCAATATCGTTACGCGCTTGCCGCCAGCCTGTTTGACGAACGCGGCCGTCGTGATACCAGCGGAAAAGGTCGCCGGGCCCGTCAGCAGATATATGCGACCCTGCGGTGCGATCAGGTTCGGCAGCTCCTTCGCAAACCCCACGGTGTTCATGTAATCGCCACCGCCGTCGTAGCGCAGATCCAGAATGGCGGCGCAAGGTTTGTCAGAACGCATGTCGGTCTCGGTCGCCGCGACAAAGTCCTTGATGCGCTGCTTTCCCACATCACTATTAGATTTGAGCTGAATGAGCATCGCGCACGAATCAGCAAGGCGGATGCGCCGAAAACCTGTATCAAACGCCCTGAGCGTCACGGGCAGCGGCTCTTTCGGCTGCGCGGCGAGCCAGTGAGCGGTGGAACTGTTCAGCGGCTCGGTGGAGCCGTCTGCGGGCTCGCTGGAAACCCAGCGATTCTCAGAGGCAAACAACTCATCGTCCCCTGGCGGATCGGCAGTCAGCACGACGGTGCTCTCGCCCCCATCCGCGGCCGCGACCGTCCATGCCGAGTGATTCACATCGGTCGCAACATCGGCCCCGAACAGAATGTCCTGGTCGACGATGTAAGATGCCGCATGGAGTCTGCGCCACCCGGCCGTGCCACCGCGTAGCTCCGTCAGCCGCTCCATCACCACAGCGATCGGCTTGCCGTCAATGGCCACGATGCGGCCGCCGAGCAGCGCTGAAGCCGCATCTGTTGCCCGCATGACGTACAGACCATCGGAGAACAGCGCCACACGCACAGGTACCTTTCGGGAATTCGCATCGGGACCGGGCTCGAGGTGGGTATGACCGTTGTCGGCCAGCGCCAGAATCTGCATCAGTGCCACGCGCAGATGAGGATGATCCAGCGGCGTTTGCAGGCCCTCAAGGCTGGCGAGACGTCGCTCGGCTTGCATCCGTGCGGCAGGGCTGTAGGAACGATCGAGACTAATCAAATCGCGGCAATAGCTGATGTCCTGGCGTTGCGCTTCCAGCTCGTTCGCTGGTTTTGAAAAGACCGGATCCGGCGGTGCCGGATTGAAACGTCTATGCATTGTGTAGAGCAGACCGCCGGCTGACACAGCGACTACCATCGCGAAGATGGTCAGCGCAAGGCCGATTCTCAGTGCGACGCGCTGCATCGAGTCCTCGCTCTCATGACCTCGCTCTCCAGACCGGTTCAATCCAGGACAATGGTGAGTATGACTGAGCCCGGCAAAGGCAAATCTCCGGCCGGCGTGCCAGCCGTTCCGGCTATCGCAGGCTCATACGAGGGTTATGCTAGCTTGATCACAACCTCCAAACGTGCGGGGCCATCATGAAGGCACTCTTTGTTACCTGGGCCGTATTGGTTGCGGCCGTGGCGACCGCGGACCCGATGGAAGCAGTGCACGACCACCCCGCGCCGGACAAGTTGGGGAAAGTGCATTTCGTGACGTCCTGCCTGGCAGAATTGCAACCTGACTTCGAGAGGGCGGTTGCCCTGCTGCATTCTTTTGCCTACGAGGTAGCGGCTCAGGAATTCGCCGCGGTTGCGCAACGCGACCCAAGCTGCGCCATGGCCCACTGGGGCATAGCCATGAGCCACTATCATCAACTTTGGAGCCCGCCTGCAGCTTCGGCACTGCAGACGGGGCGCGATGAGGTTGAGAAGGCTGAACACCTGGGAGCTCACTCAGAGCGCGAAAAGCAGTTTATTGCCGCGGCCGCTGCGTATTTTGAGGGCGACGAACACACGACACCTCCGGCTCGTGCGCACGCATACGAGCAGGCCATGGCAGTCGTCGCAACACACAACCCAAGGGACGCCGAGGTACAGGTGTTCTATGCCCTGGCGCTAATCGCGACGGCACTACCGACAGACCGCAGTCACAGCAACCAAAAACAGGCGGCGGCGATCCTCGAGCCGATATTCCGTGCCTACCCCGATCACCCTGGCGCGGCGCATTACCTCATCCATGCATACGACAGCGCGGAGTTGGCACCGCGGGGTCTCGCAGCCGCTCGCGCTTACTCAAAGATTGCACCCTCCGCGCCGCACGCACTGCACATGCCCTCGCACATATTCACTCGTCTTGGGTTGTGGGACGACTCGATTGCGTCCAATCAGGCGGCTCGTAGCGCGGCACACTCGCAAGGTGATCGCGGTGAAGAGCTGCACGCCATGGACTACCTGACCTACGCTTATCTGCAGCGTGGTCGCGATGACGAAGCCGATCGAGTCTTCAAAGACCTGCGCTCCATGGGTTCGCTCCTGAGCAACGACTTCAAGGTCGGCTACGCCGCGACTGCAATCCCCGTGCGACTGGCAATGGAGCGACAGCGCTGGGGCGAAGCCGAATCGCTGCAGCCGATTGCCCAGTCCGCCCCTCATATCGCCGCGATCGTCTACTGGGCGCGAGCCGTCGCGCACGCCCGCTCTGGGCATCCTGACGCCGCCGACTCCGATTTGCAGCGTATCGATCAATGTCAGAATCAATCCCGTGCGAGCGGCGATCTGTATTGGTCGACCCAAATCGAGATCCTGGGCAAGGAGGCCCGGGGCTGGCATGCCGCAGCAAGTGGTCGGACTGCCGAGGCCGTGCAGCTGTTACGAGAGGCAGCGGACACAGAGGACGGCCTCGAAAAGCTGCCGGTGACACCGGGACCGATCATTCCGGCGCGAGAACAACTCGGCGAATTACTCCTCGATTTGCAGCGACCACGCGAGGCGTTGCGCGAACTCAAGGCCTCGCTCGCCAGCGCCCCCGGTCGACGCGGGGCGATCCTGGCCGGCATTCGTGCCGCAGACCAGGTCGGCGACGCTGCCACCGCCGGGAAGTTCCGGGCGGCGCTGCGCGACCCGGGCGCTCATCCAAGTTGAGCGGCGTGGCCCGTTCGCACGGATCGGCACGATGCCGGTATAGTTGAGTTGACAGGCGCCGAATAATGGGGGAAATCGCCATGCGCTGCGCGTACAGCGGACTCGTGCTCTTGGGCTTCGCTCTGCTGCTTGGGTGCGGACGCCCGCCGTCCACAGCCACCGTATCTCCCAAGCCTGCTCCCAAAGCAGAGATGCCCGAACCGACGACGCAGGCGCAGGGCATGTCCTCCGGACCTGCGACACTCGCAGACTGGGCGAAGGGAGCACAGCTATTCGAGGGGCTCGGGGAGTTTCACCGACCTATCACGACCAGATCCCCGCAGGCGCAGCGCTACTTCGATCAGGGAATGAGATTCTTGTGGGCTTTCAATCACGACGAGTCGACGCGCTCGTTCGCACGGGCAGCCGAACTCGACCCCGAATGCGCCATCTGCTTGTGGGGTGTCGCGTTGACCGTCGGTCCCAACTACAACCTGCCGGTCATGGCCGAGTCCCGAGCGAAGGTCGCCTGGAATGCTCTCAACAGCGCACGACAGCTCGATGCGCATGCAACCCCGGTAGAGAAGGCCCTGATCAGTACTCTCGATAAGCGCTATCGGGGACCGACGGCGCTCGACCCTTCCAATGAGCAGCCGGTGCTCACCGACTACGCGAACGCCATGCGCACCGTCGCACATGCGTATCCCGACGATCTTGATGTTCAAACGTTGTTCGCCGAATCGTTGATGACTGCCAATGCCTGGAAGCTGTGGGATCGTACCGGTAAGCCGGCTGCGGGCACCGATGAGATCCTGACAACGCTCGAGCAGGTGCTCAAGCGAGATCCGCAGCACCCGGGCGCTAACCACTATTACATCCACGCGGTCGAATCCTCCCCTCACCCCGAGCGCGCGTTGAACGCCGCGGCGCGTCTCGCACCCATGATGCCGGCCGCGGGGCATCTCGTGCACATGCCGGCGCACGTCCTGCAGCGCGTGGGCCGTTATAAAGAGGCGGCTCAGGCAAACACGGACGCTGCCCTTGCGGATGCGGCGTATCTGTCGAAGACGCAGCCGCTCGACTATTACCCCATGTACGTTGCGCACAACTACTCCTTTCTCGCGTATGCGACCGCCATGGAGGGTCGCAAGGCGCAGACGCTGCTCGCGACCCAGAAACTGGGCGAGGCGTTTCCCCAAAACATGATGCTCATGATGCCGGGCACGGACTGGTACGGGGCACAGCGCTATCTGGCCTACGTGCGCTTCGGTCTCTGGGATGAAATGCTGGCCGAACCGGCCCCGAATGAGAAACTGATGGCGCTGAGAGGCGGCTACCTGTTTGGCCGCACGCTCGCGTTCGCAGCTAAGGGCGAGATCGCAAAAGCAAAAGAGCACCTCGCGTTACTACGACAGATCGCCGCCACGGTAGCGCCCGATTCGGGTGCAGGACTCAACCTCGCGAAGGACGTTCTCGGTGTGGCGGCCAGCGTCGGCGAGGCGCGTATCAGGGCCAGCGAAGGCAGGCATGATGAGGCGGTCAAGCTGCTCACGCAGGCCGTGGCCCAAGAAGATGCGCTCAATTACGACGAGCCCGCCGATTGGTTCTTTCCGGTGCGGCACCTCCTTGGAGCTGAGCTTCTGGCGCGCCATCAGCCCGCAGAGGCCGAGCGCGTGTTTCGTGAAGATCTCGCGCGCAATCCGGAAAACGGGTGGGCACTGAGGGGGTTGAGCGCGGCCCTACGGTCGCAGGGCAAGAGCGCCGAGGCAAAGCAGGTGGAACTGCGCTTCGCTCGCGCGTGGCGCGATGCGGATGTAGTGATCAACTCCTCAGCGCTCTAGCCGCCACGCGGCGACGAAGGTGCGCCGTCTGCCCAGAACATCGGCGCGGCTTACCACCGTTTTCCAGCCAGAGAACGGCCCACTACAGCTTGCAGAGCAATCGGCCATTTCCCCTTGACACGCAAGTAAATACTTGCCTATCATTAAAGCAAGTGTTTACTTGCATATAACACATGACCGAGCGCCACGACGTTGACCTGCTGTTTAAAGCGCTGGCCGATCCCAGCCGGCGGAAGCTCCTGGACCTGCTGCATACGCACGACGGCCGCACCCTCAACGAGCTGTGCGAACACCTGGACATGACGCGCCAGGGGGTGACGCAGCACCTGGATCTGCTCGAGGCGGCGAACCTGGTCGCCACCGTGCGCCGCGGTCGCGCAAAGCTGCACTTCCTCAATCCGGTACCGCTGCAGGAGATCTACGACCGCTGGATCGCCAAGTTCGAAAAACCGCGCCTCAAGGCGCTTTCGGAATTGAAACAACGCCTGGAGAAGGCCAATGGCTAGATCGAACTTTATCTATGTAACGTATATCCGCACCACGCCCGGAGAAGCTGTGGTCAGCCCTGACAGACGGGGAGTTCATGAAGCAGTACTGGTTCGGTACGTACTGCGAAAGCCAGTGGCGCGCAGGCTCCTCATGGAAGATGGTCCAATCCGACGGTCAGATCAGCGATGCCGGGGAGATCGTCGAGGCCGAGCCGCCACGGCGCCTCGTGATCCGCTGGCAGCATCAGAGCAAGCCGGAGCTCAAGGCCGAAGGCGACTCGCGATGCACGATGGAACTGGAACCCTGCGGAACGGCGGTGAAGCTTTCCATCTGCCACACGATCGAGCGCGACCCCTCCAAGTTCATCGAGGCTGTCTCCGGCGGCTGGCCGAAGATCATCTCCAACCTGAAGTCGCTATTGGAGACTGGCTCCATCGCGCTGCAGGACCCCTATCCCGCCGGCAAACAGAGCTAAACGGGCCGTTACGGAGGGTAGCCACGCGGTTTGCCCGTATGGCTACTCCAGGGGTTATTCCTCTTTTCGCATCGAAGGAGTGAAGGTGATGCCGATCAGTAATCCTTCGGGCGAGAGCAGACGTGAGACCGTTTGACCCCAAGGCTCCTTCTTGTTCTTGACAAGAATGCGATAACCCTGCGATTCGAGATCGGCCGTTGCGTTCTCTACGCTATCCACATCGAATTCCAACCACGCTTGTGGGACCGGGAGGTCTTCAGGCCACGACTCGCTTCCAAAACAGGAGTGCGAGGCCTGGGAAAGAGGCCACAAAGCGAAGGTTTTCGCACCTTGAAGAGCTTCGGTATGAAGATACCCTCCGCTTTCCTCTTTGAAAGAGATGCCGAGCGCTCCGCCGTATAGTTTCCAACTTGTTGAGGTTTCGCGAACAATTGGACCAAAACCTGCGATAAACAAGGTCTGTATCTTTCCGGAAATTTTCATTAGTCGGTACCTCTAATTCCTGTGACCCAGCCTTTGTCGTTATTTTCGTCCACGCCGCGTCGCAACCACCTTAACGCGACGCCTTTCGCCACCCGCCGGGCGACTCACCGAACTGGCTAACCGCCTCGACAAACAATAGTTCGGAAAGTTTGGCGATCACGGTCATTGTACCGAGGTGTCCGGCAGCGATCTGGCTTGATGCGAAACGAAACGAGCTCTCGACCCAGGCCCCGACGGCGTCGATCGAACGTTCAACTTCAATACCGATCATGGCCGGTTGATCAAGCTGGGGAGGGAGAATGGCGATGACAATACCCGTGTGGATGTTGCTTGGATTTGCAGCCTGGACAGTGCTTCTGTTGTCCGCCACGGTGGGCGTTTATCGCTGGAGCAGAATCTTGAGCGGACGCGCTTCAGCGAGCTCCTTTCGAGCCGAAAACCTGCCGGTGACGGACGCACGTGCTTGTCCGATCGGTCATGCTGTAGCCACTATTCCGGCTCCTTGCTGCCGATGAACAGGGCGATGAGCAGGATCGAGCCCAAATAGCGATAGGCGCTATCCAGTACTGCGCCGCGCATGGCATCTGAGCGCCACAACCCGAACCAGGCCTCAGCGAGCACGATGAACCCGCCGAAAAGCATGATGGCGAGGGTTCCGCAGCCTACCAACGCCAGTTTCTTGGCCGCGGCGAAATCCGTGGCGCTGGAATTACGCGCACTCCACATGCGCGCAACACCCGCCGCGCACAGCACGGCGGCAGCCAGATCGCCGGCTATGATCCACACTGCGCCCAACCAATTCAGTGGGGCGCTGCCGATGGCCTGCCAGCTCGAGGCGCCGCCCTGCCAGCTGCTCATGGAAGTCACCATGCCGACCGCCCCGACGGTAGCACGCCAATTGATGAGGTCGAAGATACCGCTGATGAAACCAAACGCTGCCACCGCGGCGGCCAGCACGATCTTGACGACGCGCAGCATGTTGCCCCAGCGCAGCCGAGTTAGCTCTTCGGAACGGGTGTGTGCGTTGACGAACCGCTACTCGGCTCCCGATCCCAGAACATGCGCTTTGTCGGGACGTACGGAGAGACCTTGCCGGTCGGCGCAGTAGGCTTGAAAACCTGGAATCGCCAGTTCAACACATCTGCAACATAAAGGTTTCGATCTGGTCCCACGGCCAGAAAATGTCCCCATGCCAACTGGCCAGGCGCGTGGCCAGGTTCGCCGATCGCGCCGAGGATCTTGCCATTTTGATCGAGCTCCAAGATCCGGTCGTAACCGCCGTCGACCATCCAAATATGCTGATCAGGTGTGATGAAGAGGCCATACGGATAGCCGACGTCGGTCCATTCCCGGAGATAGTTTCCATCGGCATCGAAGATCTGAATCCGCTTATTCTCGCGGTCACCCACGTATACGTTGCCACTTTGGTCAACGACCACGCTGTGGGGCAAATCGAACTCGCCAGGTCCAGTCCCATAGTGACCCCATGACTTGAGGAACTTACCGCTGCGATCGAACTTCATCACGCGCGAATTGCCGTAACCGTCCGAGATGTAGACCTCGCCGTTTTTACCGAACGCTACATCGGTAGGCTGGTTGAAAAGCCAATCAGCTTCCGCGGCGACGTCCTTGCGTCCGAGCACTAGCAGAACCTGTCCGGTCGAGCTCAGCTTCAATACCAGGTGACTGCCATCGTCTGTCGTCCAAATATTGTCATCGCGGTCGATCCGTAATCCGTGCGGGTGCGTGTAAAGCCCTTCGCCAATACTGCGCACAAAGTTGCCCGTGGCGTCGTACTCGGTGAGCATTGGATGCGCGCGCTGGAACAGAAACACATGGCCCTTCGAATTCAGCGCGATGCCGGAAGCTTCGCCCAAAGAGAGACGCTCTGCGCCGTGAAAGAAATCAGGGCTGACGCGGTAAGCAAGCTCTGGAACCGCCTTGAAGCCTTCGGCCATTGCGGCACTCCCGATACTGCCGAGGATCCAGGCCAGCAAACCAAGCTTTGGCCATCTGGGGTTGATTTTCACCGGCGCCTCCGCCTAAAGGAGTTCTCACTACGACTTTACCCTAACATGCTGGAGTTCCGTATCCGCTAACGTTGGCGCACAACGGCGCTGTCGGGAGATGCTCCTGGAAAGCCCTCAGGACACCTGGGCGGTTACCGAGCACAGTTCGCCGGGCCTTACCGTTTCCTGAGCGTCGCCCGTGCACTACGGATATAGTCTGCGGCGCGAACAACAACCTTTCTTTAGAAACGCCAGCTTTCGGAGGTCTTACAACATGAAGAAGTCCGCTTTGCTGCTTCTCGCAGCATTCTTGACGATCCCAGCAACAGGGCTGTGCGCCCCGGAAGACCACGCCTACACGCAGGGCCCGGTCGTTGTGGTGTCTTTCGTTCGCACCGAACCGGGTATGTTCGATGAGTACATCCACTATCTCGATTCTACATACAAGCGACTCATGGATGAATACAAGAAACGCGGGATTATCACTGAATATGCGGTCTATCAGGCGCTACCGCAAAATCCGCAGGAGGCGGATGTGATTCTGACTGTGACCTACAAGAACATGGCGGCGTTTGATGACTTGCAAGCGCGCACCGATCCAGCGGTAAAGGAGGTATTCGGATCTTTGCCAAAAGCGGCGTCGGCCTCTGCTGATCGCGAGAAGATGCGCAAGCAGCTTGGGAGTCAGCTGGTCCGTCAATTGATTCTGAAATAATTGGAGTGACGACGGAGCACCTCCATGCACGAGCATGGGGGGTGCCCCCAGCAACCGACACTCGTGATCGCCGCGCGTCCGCTGCACAGAATTCTCGGGCTGGGATTCGGCCTCGCCTTCGCCTTTGGAACGATGGTAGGGATTGGCATCCTGCGTTTACCGGGAATGGTAGCTGCGGCTGCCGGCAGCCCCGCTGTGATCATCATCTGCTGGTGCATCGGCGCGCTGTATGCGCTCATGGGCGCAGTGTCGGTGTCGGAGCTCGCCGCCATGTACCCGGAAGCCGGCGGCTTCAGAGTTTACGCGCGACGGGCATTCGGCGACCGTGCGGGCTTCGTAGTCGGGTGGATCGATTGGCTCGCGGCTGCCGCCACGCTCGCCTATGCAGCGGTGTCGGGTATCGAGTTTGTGAGTACCCTGTGGCCTACGGTTATACGCCACGAAACCGGTGCTGCTCTCGCGGTCCTCGGCGTCTTTACCGTCATGCATTCTTACGGAGTCAGAATTGGCAGCACATTCACGTCAGTAACCAGCGCGACTATCGGGATCTTGATGCTGATTCTCATTGTCGCATGCTTTCTGTTTGTTGCACCGTCGATGCACCCGAGCGACGCTGGCGAAGCCGCTGTGAAGCCGTTGCTTTCGACGGGATCGCTCTTGGCACTGGTGCCCGCAATTCGCGCACTGCTCACGGCCTACGATGGATGGTACGCGCCGATCTACACGGCGGAAGAGTGTGTCGAGGCCCAGCGTACGCTACCGCGCGCTATCATTGGTGGCGCGCTGCTCGTCGCGGTCATGTACGTCGCTCTCAACATCGCGTTGCTTCGGGTCCTGTCCGTCTCAACGCTCGCTGCCTCGAAATTACCGGTTGCAGCCGCCTCGCAGGTCGTGCTTCCCCATGGGAGTGCCTCCCTGATGACGGCACTCTCGATTCTGATTGTGCTAAGTCTTATCAACGGCAACGCAATCATGGGACCGCGGGTGCTGTTCTCGATGGCGCGGGAGGGTTGGATTTCGCAGAAAGCTGCTGCCGTGAGTCGTGGTGGCACGCCGTATGTAGCCCTTCTTGCCACCACGGTGACCAGTGCCGCGATGGTACTCACCGGCACCTTCAACCAACTCATCGCGCTGTTCGCCGTTCTCATCCTGCTTTACTACATTGCAGGGTTCCTGGCGGTTTTCGTGTTGCGCCGCCGGGCGCCGCACACACCGCGGCCTTACAGGGCTTTCGGCTATCCCGTCACCACATTCGTGGTTCTCGTGGGATCAGTAGGGTTTCTCATCGCGGCCATCGTCGAGGACTGGCGCTCGGGGGCTATGGCCTTGCTCTTTCTGTCTTTGTGTATTCCGGCGTACGCACTCGCTTCACGGTCTCGCCGTGCCAGAATGCCCGAACTTGCACCCGAGCTGAGTTGACAGTCTGAGCAGCTCGCGACGCTGCCATGCTGAGGCCGGGCGAGCTCGCGGTCACGGCCGCGGGACGTCCTGGCCCAGTGGATCGGCTAAGCTCGGTAAGGGATAATCCGATCCGATCGGGCAGCCGCCCGGTCGATGGCCTCTACAACCACTACAACAAGGGGACTTCCATGAAGAAGATGGGCATGTGGACGCTACTCACCGCTCTGCTGGTAACGAGCGCCGTCTGGACGCAGGCAGCCAAGAGTGACGATGCAGCTGAAAAAGCCGTAGCCGCGCTGGAGAACCAGTGGCTGCAGTCCCAGAAGACCAACAATCCGAACTTGGTCGCGCCACTGCTGGCCGACACGTTCGTGAGCATAGGCGCCGACGGTAAACTCCTCACCAAGGAGCAAGCTCTAACGGCGCAGAAGCAGCGCAAGTATTCCAGCGTGGACTACGAGGACGTGCACGTCACGGTATACGGCAGCACTGCCATTGCAACTGGGGTGTACAGGGGCAAGGGCACCGCGGACGGTAAGGCGTTCGACGAGGTCGAGCGCTGGACTGACACCTGGGTGAAGATGCCGAACGGCAAGTGGCAATGTGTCGCTGACCACAACACCGCGATATCAAAGTAAGCGCAAGCATCCGGTTGCGGGCGCGCTGCGCCCGCACGCCGTACCAGATTGTAAGTACCGGCCGGGCTAGCGTTTATCGACTGCGCTTGCGATGGCTTGGAAACGCTCTAGTGCAAGGAGGCCCAGGCGAGACCATCCGGATGCGGACCGACATCGATGTGATCCACGGATGCAAGCTTTCTCATGTCGAGCACGTCCACATAGTTGTCGGAGGTACATGCCACGTAGGCACGCGCGTCATCGGGTGCCACGAGCACTCCGGCGCAGCCAGTGCCGAGCCGCAGCCGCTTGACCTCCGTGCGAGCCATGGCATCGTAGATCAGCACATCGCCTGTGCGCAGACTCGAGACGAGGACGCGACGGCCATCGTGGGTAAATTTCACTCGATTGGCTCCCACGATGTTCGCATCCAGAACCTGGGCAACCTTCCTGGCCAGAGTATCGATGACGTAGATGCGTCCCGACGCCGAAGATGCCGTCCACAGCTCCTTCCCATCGGGAGACAGATCTACTCCTTCTGTACCTCGCTCCGTCGGAAGGAGCGTATGGCCCCACAGCAGCGATGAACGCAAGCTGCGGGCGGGCGTCTGTGTATTCGCCCCCGGCGCGGAGGAAGGCAGCGCAGGTGGTGGCGTGGAGTCCAGCTCCAGGATGCTGACCGATCCGGACCTCATATTGGTCGCATACAGGTGCCTCAGATCGGACGTGAGCACCAGCATATGAGTCCAGTCCTGACCTGTCCCCATGATCCAATCGACTTGCCGCGAGGCGAGATCGAGCCGTGCGACCGCCATGGCTCCCTGCGCGGTAAACCACAGCTTGCCGCTCGAGACGGCAAGGCCATGCACGCCCGTCAAGGGCCCGGTGTCGATCGGATCGAGGGCCCGCTGGGCAACGAGGTCGAGCACATCGATTCGATGCAGGCTCGATTCTCGATTCTCCCATGTTGGAGACGTAAGCGGTTCTGCCATTCTCGCTCGCGATGACCTCGTGCGGGTCAGGCCCAAGGGGCATCTTGGCGAGCACCCTGTCCGATGCCGGATCCACGATCGCGAGCGTGTGCTCTCCCTTGGAGGCCGCCAGCAGGACATTCGGGGGCGTCTCAGCAGAGACTGCATACCGGCACACCGCGAGCGCACAGTAGACGGTGCCAAGCAGAAACAGATCAGCTTTGTTCATAGCATGTACCCTCCCCGCCGGGGACGGTTCGGTTTGGTGTTGCCCATTGTAACGGACCCGCAGTCCCGCACCGGAACGGCGTGAACGCCAGAGGAGTTACAACCATGCAAAAGATGCTCGGAGCGGTTGGCATAGTCGTACTGTGCCTGGCCGGTTGCCGGAAGTCGCACGATGCGGCGGACGTCGTGGGGGCTTGGGTCGTGAACATTCCGGATGCACCATTCCCCCAACACATGTTCGTGTTTCACTCCGATGGCACTGTCGAACAATCCAACCCTGAGGCGGGTGATCCCAATAGCAGTGACAGCAACCTCATGGGCGCCTGGCGGACTGCTGGTGCCGGCTACAGAGGCAAGCTCGTGGAGATTACGGCAGACCGGACCAGCCGCCGGTTTGCTGCTCGTGGCGAGATCTCCTTCGCGCTCAAGGTCAGTGGCAACACATTCGGCGGTACGGCGACCGCAAACTTCTTCGACGCGGGCGGGCACCGGATCAGGGGACCCGTGCAGGTGAGAATGGATGGCGAACGGGTGCTGCCCTGACCGGAGGTTCTAACGAACTCTTCGGAAAAAGTGCGCCATCTCCTGTGCGTCAGGCAGGTCGCGCCTCAATCACGTTTACCGCCGACTTCGTCCGCGTCACCTTGCCCAGCCGAAATCCCGATCGCTCGAACAACGTCCGATACTCCTCTACGGTGCGTTCCATGCCGCCCGGAAACGTGAGCATCATCATATCCGCATCCTTCCCGAGTGATGCCTGGTTCCCAGCGGGCACGTCGAACTCGACGAGCAGCAGTCTGCCCGTCGCGGGAGTCACCTCGCGACAGTTAGCCAGAATCTGCACAGATTGTTCGTCCGTCCAGTCGTGGATGATGTGCCGCATGAGGTAGGCATCGGCCCCTTTCGGGATCGATTCAAAGAAATTACCCTCGATCACTGAGCATCGCTGGTCGAGTCCGTGTGTCTGCATCGTCGAGCGGGCACGCTCAACCACATGGCCCAGGTCAAAGAGGATGCCACGCATCTGCGAGTAGCGTCGCAGGACAGCCGACAGCAGCGAGCCATTGCCGCCGCCGATGTCAGCCAATGTTCCTATATCGCCAAAGTCGTAGGCATCCAGCATCGCATCCGTCTCGTGCCCATGGAACGCAGTCATTCCAGCATCAAAGAGAGGGGCGAGGTCGGGGTGCCGGCCAACGTAGTCGAACAGTGGCTCGCCGTACACCTTGAGACAACCGGATTCTCCAGTCCTGACGGAATGATCGAGTCCGTCCCACGCTGCCCAGATTCGATGACACATCTGCGCGGCCGGACGGAAGGTCGCATCTGCATCGCTCCTCAAGGCCGCTGACAGCGGTGTATGGTCGAATTCCCGATCGTCCGTCTCGCGAAAGATCCCATGGCTGGCTGTGAACCGCAGCAGGCGGTATAGCGACCGTTCATGCGTTCCCGTGAGTCGAGCGAGTGTTGTGACCGGTTGCGGAGTCCCGATCTGAATGTGATCGGAGACCCCGAGTTCCCCGATCGTGCAGATGGCGCGGCTCAGCGCCGCGCCGGCAATCATCCGAGTTAGGTGTTCGGTTTCTGTCAGTGACATTGGATTCCCCCCATATCCTCGCGTGCTGTCAATTAGCCCGAATACCGCTCGGATTCCAGCGACTTTAGGACGACGCGAATTGGCCGCTTTGGGTCCGGACACGGCCGGTCTAGACTACGCTCATTCGGACTTCGACATTTGCTTATCGTCCGCCATCCGGGTGGTAGTGTTACTGCAGTGGTTGTGACCAACCGGTCGGAAACGCACATGAAGGCGAACGTGCACGTCGCGGCGACTCTGCCGACCATTCTCGGGTGTGTCCTGTTAATGGCGGCTGAGACCGTCTTCCCGGCAGCTGAGCCGAACATACCCGTCGCAGACTCGGCGCGGGTGCAGCAGCATCTGGCCGAGCTCGCACACTTCGGCGCAGATCCCGAGGGTGGTGGGGTAAGTCGAGTCGCATTCAGCGATGCGGATGTTGCCGGCCGCGCGTGCGTCAAGCGCCTGATGGAGGCTGCGGGACTTGAAGTGCGCATCGATGCGGCAGGCAACCTCATTGGCCGCCGCGAGGGGACCGACCGCAAGCTACCCGCGATCGTCGTGGGCTCGCACACAGACTCGGTGCCACACGGCGGCAACTACGATGGTGATGTTGGCGTGATGGGTGGCATCGAGGTTGCGCAACGGCTACACGATCAGCACGTCACACTGCACCATGCGCTTGAGGTCGTGGACTTTACCGACGAAGAAGGTGGGCTCGTGGGCAGCCGAGCCATGGCAGGCGAGCTGTCCCCTGCAACGCTGGAGCTGGTGAACAGCAGCGGCCGCAGCGTGCGCGATGGCCTCCGCGTCCTTGGAGGTGACCCGGATGCTGTCGGCCATGCTCAACGCAACCCAGCTGATCTCGCTGCCTATTTGGAGCTGCACATCGAGCAGGGCGGCACGCTCGAGCGCACCCACACCGCCATCGGCGTGGTGGAGGGAATCGTCGGGATCCACTGGTGGGAGGCCATCGTCACCGGCATTGCGAACCATGCGGGCACTACTCCGATGGACCAGCGCCACGATGCACTAGTCGCGGCGTCCGAGCTGGTGTTGGCAGTGAATACTGCAGCGACAGCGATGCCAGGCCGCCAGGTTGCAACCGTCGGTCGAATCCGCGCGGAGCCGGGAGCCCCAAACGTCATTCCGGGCAGGGTCGTATTCAGCGTCGAAGTGCGGGATCTCGATGCGGCTCGGATCGAGGCGGTATTCGAGCGAATACGCGAGCGCGCTCTGGGGATCGCCCGGGCTCGTGGCACCAGCATCGAATTCCGGGACCTTGAAGCGACCGCTGCACCCGCACTCACCGACCCGCGCATCCAGCGCATCATTGACACCGAGGCGCACGCGCTCGGACTGACGACCCTGGCCATGCCGAGCGGCGCCGGGCATGACGCCCAAGACATGGCCCATATCGCGCCCATCGGAATGATTTTCGTGCCAAGCGCGGGGGGTGTCAGCCATTCGCCGCGTGAATACACCGCTCCTGCAGACATCGCAAACGGAGTGAATGTATTGATGCGCGCCGTCCTGGCAATCGACGCAGGCAAGCTCGACCGCTAAGTTCAGTGGCGCTACTGATTGGCGTACGCCTTCACCAATCGGTACAGGAACGTCCGGCTTTCGTACACAGACCGGATATGGGCGCGCTCGTTGAGCCCATGGACGTTGCCATTGTCCGGATCGACGAACAGTCCTGTGATCCCGTAGGTGGGAATTCCGGCCGGATTCAGGAATTGCGCGTCCGATGCACCCGGTTCGAGCCCCGGTACCACCGGCACGTCCTGCCATAGCTCGTGAGTGATCTTCTCCACGGGATCCATAATTTGCCGGGTTAGCGGCGGCGGTTGGGCCAACGGGCCGCGAACCTCGGGAATCGTGATGTGCAGCTGCGGATCTCCCGCGACTTTCACAAGCTGCGCTAGCACGGCTTCGCGCGAAACACCCGGAAAGATGCGGCAGTTGATGTTCGCACGCGCGCGCTGCGGCAGCGCGTTCGTGGCGTGCCCGGCCGACAGCATCGTTGCGACGCAAGTTGTGCGCAGCATCGCATGGAGATTCGTGTCCTGGTCCAGAATCGCCAGTGCAGCGGCGTTGCTGGGATCATTGGCCACGGACGCCATCGCGGCGCCCTTCTCACCCGGCACCAGCTTGGACATGCCCATGAGATAGCCGCGATTCGCATCGTTCATCTGCACGGGAAACTCGAAGCGACTCACTCGATCCAGGGTGCGAACCAGCTCGTAGATCGCGTTGTCGGGCCGCGGTCGGGAGCTGTGACCGCCAGAATTGGTCGTCTCCAAAGTAAAGTTTTGCGAGACCTTCTCCCCTGCAAGGATATGCATCGCCACGCGATGCCCCTGCGCATCCAGTTCCGCGTCCATGCCTTCGGTGATGGCGAATGCGGCGTCGATCTCGTCGCGCGCATTGTGAACCAGCCACTCGGCGCCGTTCAACGCTCCGTTGGTCTCCTCCCCGCAGGTGAGCGCCAGCTTGATCGAGCGTTTCGGCTTGAAGCCCTCCTCGTGGTAGCGCACCAAGTTGTCGACCCAAATGGCCGCCTGAGCTTTCATGTCGCTCGTTCCACGTCCGTAGAAGTAGCCGCCCTCCTCGATGAGCGTGAATGGATCGCGTGTCCAGTCCTCCCGCTTGGCCTCAACGACATCAACGTGAGCGAGCATCAGCACGGCCTTATCGTGCGGATCAGAGCCGTGCAAAACCGCGAGCAGGCCACCTTCCTTCGGGTGACCCTCGGGTACGAAGATGCGCAAATCCGCGTCGGGATAGCCGGCCGCTTTGAGCCGCGCCTCCATGCGCCGTGCCGCCAGCGTACAGTCTCCGGCAGACAGCGTCGTGTTGGTCTCAACCAGTTCCTGGTACGTCGCGCGGAATCTCTCGAGTCCTGCGTCGGACGCCATAGCGACGGGCAAGCAGCCCGGCAGCGCGGCCAGTCCCAAAAATGCGGCGCCCAAGAAGACCGATCGTCGAGGCCTCATCAACACAGTGAATTCCTCACAAAGCTATGCACACTGCTCGGGAGCGACCTCACAAGCCCGGGGACTGCTCCCAAGTGAATTCCTTCAAACGGCAACGACCATACATCGGTCCGGAATATTCTGGGCCGTATAATATGCGTAGTAATCCAAACTGAGGAGCCTGCGTGGAGACGATAGGCGAAGATCTGCGCCAGATGATCCGGACACCGCTATCCCGCTCGCATGTGGAGGCTTTGCGGGCGGCGGGGAAGGTGGTGACGTATCCCAAGGGCACAATCATGGCCCAGCCGGGCGAAAAGGCGAACCGCTTCGTGTACGTCGAGGAGGGCGAGATTGAAGTAGTTAATCCGTTCACTGGCGAGCGCCAATATCCGTCGACCATTGGGGCAACTCAATTTATGGGGGAAATCAGTCTGCTGTACGGCGGTACCGCCTCCTTGCCGCTGCGCACAGTAGTTGATACACGAGTAATCGAAGTACCGCGCGAGACCTTCCTTAAGCTCATGTCGCAGATCCCCGAGATGTCGGACATCATCATCACCGTGTTTGCGGCACGGCGCCGCGCGCAACTCGAGGATCGTCGCAGCGGCCTCTACCTCATAGGCGAGGAGGCCGATCGCAACGTACGCCGCATCGCTGAGTTCGCGAGCCGCAATCGGTTACCTTACGCATCGGTGCCCCTGCACAGCGCGGAAGCCGAGGCATCGGCTAAGA
Source organism: uncultured Pseudomonadota bacterium (assembly GCA_963715725.1). Lineage (GTDB taxonomy): Bacteria > Pseudomonadota > Gammaproteobacteria > Steroidobacterales > Steroidobacteraceae > 13-2-20CM-66-19. The sequence continues at coordinate 566,663 of OY970272.1, forward strand.
GTTGCGCAATCGATGCCAGCACTCCGGCGGTTATCTTCGGCAGCACAGTACCGATCACGGATGCGACGCCGGATAAGATAGCGCGGCTCCTCGGCCTCAACATCGACTTCAGCGGCGACGAACGTTTCGATGTGCTCATCGTCGGTGGCGGGCCCGCCGGCGTGGCGGCGGCCGTTTATGCTGGCGCCGAGGGCCTGTGCGCGCTAGTCGTGGAGGACATCGCTTTAGGAGGTCAGGCGGGCACGTCGAGCCGCATCGAGAACTACATGGGCTTTCCAACCGGCATCTCTGGTGCGGACCTCTTGTGGCGTGGCGAGGTGCAGGCCATGAAGTTCGGCACCCGATTTGCGATACCGCGCCGAGTCACGACGCTGGAGGCGCAAGAGAACGGTACCTTCTGCGCCGCCTTCGAAAATGGCCAGCGTGTCCGTGCCGGTGCAATCGTAGTCGCGAGCGGGGTGCAGTATCGGCGGCTTCCGCTGGAACGACTCGCCGATTTCGAGGGTTCGGGCGTGTACTATTCGGCCACCGACATGGAGGCTCGATATTGTAAGGACACCGAGGCCGTAATCATCGGGGGCGGCAATTCTGCCGGCCAGGCTGCGATGTTCCTGTGCCGCTACGCGCGGCGCGTCCGCGTGCTGGTGCGGGGTTCCTCGCTCGCCGCTTCGATGTCGAGCTATCTCACTAGCCGCCTCGAGGCTGACCCGGGTATCACGATCGAATACAACTCTGAGGTCACGGCACTGGAAGGCGGCGAGCATCTGGAAAGCCTCACCATTCGCAACGCCCAGACCGGCCGGTCGCGGAAAGTTGCGACGCGCGCGCTATTTATCATGGTGGGAGCCGCGCCAAACACCGAATGGCTATCGGGCTTGGTGAAGCTCGACGACAAAGGATTCGTCGTCACTGGCCTCGGCCCACCGGCTTCGCCGTTTGCAACTTCCTATCCTGGCATTTTTGCTGTCGGCGACGTGCGGGCGGGGTCGGTAAAACGGGTCGCCTCGGCGGTAGGCGAAGGCTCCGTCGTGATCTCAAAGGTCTGGGAACACGTCAAACAGAACACCACTTGAGACTCAATGCCCCGTCTCGCATTGCACCGCAAGAGGGAACTTGAACGAGTCGAATGAGAGCGCGCAGCGCTGACGGAAACCTGTTTACATTCTGTCCACCAGTGCCCGGAGTCGCGTGCTCATCTCGGCAGCAGGCAGGTGCACACTGTGACCATGTCCGGGAAGGATCCACTCGAATCGGTACTCACTAAGCCGACCAAGTGAACGTTTCAGCTCGCTCCATGAGTACCAGCAGGCCTCGCGGAAAGCGATCAGATCATGCTTCTCGCGACTCCAGGCAAGGGAGTCACCCGAAAACAGATAAGTGTCCCGCCACAGGTAGATCACGCTGCCCCGCGTGTGCCCGGGTACCGGGATGGCGATCAAGCCTGCTCCAATCTCCGTGCTCCGTGTCCCCTTCAACAGATTCGTCGCATAGGTAGCAGCGGAGCGGTCATCCTCGTGGATCCACACTCGCGCGCCGAACCTATCGGCATACTTGTCCGCATCGGCCACGTCGTCTTGATGCGAAAGCAGAATGTCGCTGAGACCACCCATCCGCTCGAAGGCCTCGACCAGTTTTGCGGTGTAACGTGGTGAATCGATGAGCGCGTTTCCCTCTTTCCTCTGGATGAAATATGAGTGAGCGCCGAATGACGAGCTCGCGTTGTAACCGCAGCGGTATATGCCCGGCTCGAGCTCTTGAGGAAACAAGTCGGGCGGCTGTTCGCGGCGGTCTTCCTTTCCAATAGATGCCGTTGGACAGAGAAGCGCCGCACGCCAAGCGGCGCGCGTCTCATTTTCTGTTACCGGCTGGCGCGCAAACACTGATTTGCCGCCACGCTCCACAATTAATTCCGGCGCGACCTCTCTTGATGCCGCGCAGTTGATGCAGCGGTCATCAATGTACCAGTCGCCCTTCGCTGAGGCGGGGTTCCGAGCCTCACGCTTCGGCATACGTTCTGAGACCTCCCATTTCGTCCGCCTCGTTACGGAAAAACATCGCTGACGGCAAGCCATTGGCCGCCGCGTCGAACCCAGGTTTCAACGAACAGCCCGCTCTCCGTGGTCTCCACACCCTCGCGGACAGCTACCTGCGTGTACTCGCCGGACAGAGTTGCGATATTGCCGTTCACGTGCACCGTATTGGTTCGCAGCTCCACGGAACGATACTTCACCTTTCCTGTGCGGATCGATGCCACCCATTCGTCGCGCGACATCGTTGCCCACCTGGCCGAGTGCTCCGCAGTTGCCGGCTCGACGTACAACATGCAGTAATCCTCCGTCGCAAAGGTGCGGAACGCATCAGCGTCGGCGTCAAGTGCCGCTCTGATCCATGCTCTTGATCGAGCTTCAACGAGGTGCCCAGTAGAGGCAGGATCCGTAGTCGGCCGACTTTCAGACGCTGATGACAAAGCGATCGCGGTAGCGAACACCCCGCTGATCAGACTTGTGTGTAAGCGCATCAATCGTCACCCCCTTTCCGACTTCGGATCAGGCATAACCCCCGCGACTATACTGAACCGCGAGACCTCAACGTCACCACCCCTAGACCTACGGCGCTGCAACAAGACTTCGGCGCAGGCACACGAGATGCGGGCCACGCAAATGGCAGCGTTCATGGCCGATTCCAAGGCGACCCGCTTTCTGGGGGGAGCCCAACCGCGCAAGCGCTTGGGTAATTCAGCCGAGTAATAACCTGACCGTAGAAAAACGGGCGGGATAATTCGACTATCCCGCCCGAGTCCTGAACTACCTAGAAGTCTTGAGTGCGACTAAGGAAGCTCGAGTCTCCAAGCGCCGCGGCCGTGAGTTGCCGCATAGAGCACTCGACCATTCAGATCAAGGGTCAAGCCATAGACCGCGACCGGAGGCAGGCTTCCAGCTGCTGGCTGCCATGTTGTGTTCCTCTTCAGGCGGACGAACACACCGAAGTCGGGTGAGACGTAAACGTCTCCGGTTTTCCAGTCGACGGCAATGCCAGTGATCGGCTGATCACCGAGGTTGTTCGCAAGATCACCCGACCAGGCCGCTGTGTGTGTAACCGGATTATAGGTCACCTCGAACAGGTGCCCGGTCGCCGTCCCGGTGGCCGTCGCGTAAGCATTGTAACCTGAATAAGAGATGAACGCGTGGTTCGCGTTCGATGCATCAACGGAAATGCCACTTACAAAACGCTCCGGCTGCGCCGAGGTATCAATGCGGAAAAACCCGACGCTGTTCGGACTCGCACTGTCGGCATTGGAAGCAACGAACACGCGCCCGCGCCGCATCCCCACCCAAGCCGTACCCGTATCGCTGGGGGCCCGACTTATGGCAACGACGTAGCCGGTGGGTCCGGGGGTCTTGTCCGTTCCAAACACTGTGCTGGTCAAGTCTTGGCCAATTGTCACCCAGTCACCACAAGACCCGGTGAATTGCAGTCCGTTCACGAACTCGCTGCAATTTGTCTCGAGAAAGGATTGGTTACCGCCGTTGTCCTGCGTCCGGAAGACGTGCTGCGCGCCAAAGAACCACGTGCCGCTTACACGCGGATCGTGAATCAGCGGGATGTAGAACGACATGTTCTCGCCGCTCAGACTGCCTGGGTCTCCAACCCAGTTCCAGCCGGTCTCGTTGCCCGGGAACCCGAAGAGGAAGGGACTACTGTTAAAGCGGAAGTTCACGTCGATCTGCGACGCCCCCGCCTGGCTGAAAAATGTGTGCATCCGGACATTGGGGTTTGCGATGTCGATCCCGGACTGGCCACCGTCGCCGAAGATGCTGACAAACCAGTTGGTGTTACCATTTCCGTTTCCATTACCCTTCGAAGTCATGGCCTGGGTGCCGTCATCCTGCGTCCCACCCATGATATCGGTCAGTGGAGCCTGGGCGTTAACCGAGAGGCTCTGGAACTGTTGAGTCATGAGACCCCTGTTAACCGGCGTTAGCGTTGTCGGAACTTTCGACAGCCAGTGCTGGCAATCGACCAGATTGTTTCCCATCAGCCCGCGCGACGCGCACTGGCTGGAAATGTCGGTGAACGATCCATTCAACCGAAAGATACCTCCGTCGTCGCCAATGAATACGATGTTCGGATCGGTCGGCGTAGCTGCGATCGCGTGCTGATCCGGATGCAGACTCACACCCTGAGAGTCAACCGACATATCGGTGAAGTTGACGCCAGCATCCTCCGATCGCTGAATGTCGCGACCGTTCGATCGCCCACCTAACTCGTTGTACTGCGACGCACCGCCAATGTAGACGATGTTGGGAGCACCCGGCGGCGAAAAGACCGGCATGTCGTAGGAGCATTGAGGCAGGCAGTAGTTTCGTGAGGCAAAGCCGGGCATACCGTTCGCAGAGTTGGACAACTTCAGCCAGCCGTTATTCGTTCCTCCAGTAACGAGTGTAGCAGCCGAGACGTTCGCGTTATCGACCCGATAAAAGTCGGCGCTGCTTGCATTGCCAGCATCGCCTACGTAAACACGAAGAGATCCGCCGTTTGGTGCCAGCGAAAACTCTGTCCGCGAAGCCGACGAGTTGGCTACTGTGCCGCCGCCGGCCGAGTTAAAGATCTGGTGAAAATTAGTATCGCCATCCAGGGTCTTTGAACGCCGAAACACACCGTAATCAAATGCTGAAGCGTAAACCTGTGTCTCACCCGAAGCTTGGTACAACTGGACGTTGGAAACGCCGCCGCGGAAAAAGTCACTACCGGTGGGGCTTCCGGGGCTCACAGAATCTTGCGCTAAAATAAGAACCTGTGAAAACGTCGCGCCGCCGTCGGTCGACTCGTAGAGACCAACCGGTGGTGCAGAAGGCGGGGTAAACCGGCCGCCGTTGACCGAGGATGACCCGTGACGCGCAACATCTGTACCGATGAAGATGTGGTCCGCATTCGCAGGATCGATCGCCACTGAGCCGATTGAGCGGTTTGCCGATACTGCTAGGCTGCCTGAGACGCGGTTTCCAATCGACGGCAATGCCGGTCCATCAGGGGTGCCGACGATAGGACAAACGCACCCACCAGGTCCGCGCATTCAGCAGATAAAACGATTCGCTGCCGAACTCACTGGCGCTGACAGGGGGCCGCTGGTTAGCCAGGTTCGTACCCTCGAGAGACAGCTGGTAATCACTGAACGCATAACCCAGCGTCGCGTCCAGTCTGGTGTAGCCGCCGACTGGCGCCGTGTTCTCCTCATCAAGGAAACGTCGACCCACGTAGGACACCACCACAGTGGAATTGAATCCTTGGCCCGGCGTGTACAGGATGCCGGCCGACGCCAGATGGTGGGGAGAAAGCGGTAGCTGCTTCCCCGCTACATCAACGGATGCGCCGGCCGCATCGTCGAAGAACAGGTACTGCGTGAAATGCGCGTCATGATACGCGTAGTTCGCTGCAACGACGAGGTCGTCGGTGATTTGTAAGCGCGCTTCGAGCTCGCCACCCTTCAGCTGCGAAGCCGCGGCGTTGGTCAGGAAGCCCGAATCGGTGGGCACTACAAGATTATGGAAGTCGAGGCGAAAGAGTTCGGTCTGATAGCTCAGACGTCCGTCCCCACCCGCGCCCCGGAGCCCCAGTTCATAAATCTTAGCGGTCTCGGGCAGCAGCACGGCCGGCTGGTAGTCGGGACCGAAATCGAGTGCCGCGGGTTTGAAGGCGTTGCGCCAATTCGCATACAGCACCGTTTGATTACGGCCTTCACCCCACAGCCGGTAGCTGACGCCGACCATCTCGGTTGGGCGCACGACATTGCGGCTAGCTTCCTGGGCGTCGTATTCCTCCGTCGGCGTAAACGGCGGCAACGTGAGATCACTGCTGGACTTGCTCTCGTAAGTCTCGTTGAGACGTATACCGGCCATAAGATCCCAGCGCGAATCGGGTTTCCAGTCGATCTGCGCGTATTGCCCCGCGAATAGCCGCTTGTCGCTGACATAGCCGTACTCGTTGGCAGGCAGCTGCGTCGTGGGCGGCGGCACGACCGAGCCGTCGAGCGGTACCGTGTAGGCGCCGTTGCCGTTCTGGGTGGTCTGGCGCCCGTAACCATAAAGCAGGTCCCCGCCAACGAGCAGCGTTGAGTTGCCAAAGTCGCTCGCCAGGTGCGTGTCGAGGTAGTCATCGAGGATCAGTCGATCCTGGTTTTGCGTGTCGGCGGCTCCGCTCAGATCCGGATGCAGAAAGGCTCCGATGTCAGTGACATGAGCGCGGGAAACAGATGCCAGGATGTCCCAAGTTCCCCACTCCGTCGGCAGCGAGTATCCGAGAGCCAACTGATACTTGTTTTCATCGATCGCGGCGTTCGCAGGATTGAAACTGGCATTGATCGGGGTGAGCGCAGTGAGTGCGGCCCCCCCGCGGAGGACGGGGCTCGGTGGCACATCGCGGACGATGCCTGCATTCGCATCGAGGCGCAGCTCACCGTCACCCAGACTGAGCGCGCCGCGATAGAGGAAACGTCCGTCTGAGATGCTTTGCCGTTTGTCAGCGAAACCAACGCTTTGACCATCGGCAGCAAAGGAGTGGCGATAATCGCCCCACCCCGGCAGCGCGAAGGCCGCCGAGCCGCGCGCCGAGCCGTAATTACCGACCGCTACATCGGCGGTATTCGACGCTTGCCCAGCCGGATAGTGGAGAACGTGAACGACTCCAACGAAGGAGGTTGCCCCATACATCACGGGGGCAGCTCCCTTGAGTACCTCGATGCGCTCGACGTCGTCGAGGTTCAGTGAGGTGATCGCCGGGTTGAAAGCGCCGCCCCACGGGACCTCGTCCAAGACGAGCAGGAATGCATCGAACTCACGTAATCCCCAGAAAGCGGGCACGGCGCTCGAGGGACCGGCGTCGCCACCGGCCGGCGCTTCGACACCGCTCACCAGGCTGAGGGCGGAAGCCATGTCCCCTGCGTCGCGCGCCCGCAGCTCTTCGCCCGAGACCACGGAAATGGTTGCCGGAATTCGATCGATCGGCTCGGGGATGCGGGTCGCCGTGACCGTGACCCCGCTCAACACTGCATCGCTCAGACCGATGGACTCGGCGCCCTCGGCGGCGTGTGTTCCGTAGGTTGCAGTGACCAGAAGGCCGCAAAGAATCCACCGACGACTGCGGTAACGCCCCACCAATCCCCCGGTGCTGTCCTTCTGAATCGTGGGCCTTTTACGCGAGCCCAACGGCTACTACCAGCGATAGGAGTTAGGCGTGCCGACATTGATGAAGCACGCGAACCCGTCGAGGACTCACGGAGGTGGCCAAACGACTTGGATTTGCGCAGAATCGCTGCTTGCTCAAGCACCTAACTACACCTTTCTTTGATGCGTCCCTTTTTTAGCAAGCAAGCGCACTCCCGCGTGAGTCTCGCCATGAAACTGCAGCATGCCGAGCGTGCTGCAGAGCCGCTGCGCACGGGCGCATCCCTGCTGGGGCCGCTGGAGACACGGCTGCTCGAGCTCCTCTGGGCGCAGCGGCGGCCGGCAACCGTAGCGCAGATACGACGCGCTCTGCCCGAGCTGGCCTATACCACCATCATGACCACTCTCGATCGCCTCTATCGCAAGGGGCTGTTGCTGCGTGACAAAGACGGTCGCGCGTTCGCGTATGCGCCACGCTACACGCGCGCCGAGCTGCTTAGCGAGCTGATTTCTGCACACGTTACCGATTTATTGGGAGCTAAGGAGGCTGCGGTCCTGCTCTCAACGCTGGTGCGTGCGGTTGGCCGCACGGACGCAGCGCTGCTCGATGAGCTCGACGCTTTGGTGCGTGCGGAACGCCTCAGGCTAAGGACGGATGCCAAGTGAGTTCCCTGCTCCTACTGGGCATCGTACTGCTTGCGACATTCGGTCTAGCCGCAATGCTGCTCGCAGGTCTCGTGGCTATCGCCTGGCATGCTGGGCTGAGAAGGGTGAGGACGGCATCAGCTGATCTTCTCGCCCTGCGACTGCTGCCCGTTGCCGGCGCACTACTGTTTGCCGTGACGGTTGTCTTGCCGGCATTTCTCAGTCGTGAGCCGTATCGCGATCGCGAAGCGGTCGGTCCCTTGTTGCTGATTCTGGCAGCGTTCGCTCTGCTCACCCTGGGACATGGAATCTGGCGCGGGTGGCGCGCGTGGACAGCCACTCGATCGCTCTTGCAAACGTGTGGCCCGGCCAAGCGTTACCTGATCGAGAACGGGTGTATTGTCCAGGTCGTTGACATCCCCAAACCGATCGTCGGGGTGATCGGCGGCTTACGTCCGCGGGTAGTCGCCGCGGAGTGCGTCATTTCTGCCTGCAGTCGCGATGAGTTTCGGCATGTGGTTGCCCATGAGGCCGCGCATGTATCCACCCGGGACAATCTAAAGCTGTTGTTGCTGCTGGCCTGTCCCGATGCACTCGCCTGGACGGTGCTCGGGGCGGCCCTTACAGAACGCTGGCGAACGGAAGCCGAGTTCGCAGCGGACCAACGTGCGACCGGTGACGACCCACAGAAGCGTCTCGAGCTGGCGTCGGCGCTGATAAAGGTAGCGCGGCTCTTCGATACGGGTCTCCGCGCGCGGCACGTGCTTACGATGTCAGTCGCACTGGACGATGTGGAAGGCCGTGTTCGCCAGCTTCTCGCACCCGTGCGCGCTACCTCACCGCGGCTCAGCAAGGCGTTAGCGTCGCTTGCACTCCTCACGCCAGTTGTGGCGTTACCGCTCTACGCGCTAGTGCACGAACTTATTGAGACACTTGTCAGATTCGGGCTCTAGTGCCCCGACGAGCGGTTCGCACCTCGGTAGACCTGCAGCGCTGCAGCAAGGCATGCGAGGCATGCGAGGCACGCACATGAGATCAGCTCTGGAGCCTCCCGGCACCTGCTGTTGTGATCGGCACCCCAGGGTCCTTCAAAGTGGACGGCGAGCTGTACGCTTGCGGCCATGGCTGGATGGGGCCTCGCGGTCCTGGGCGTGCAAAATGGAATCGACAAGATGCGGGCCACGCGAACGGTTGTTCAGAAGGCTGGTGCAGTGAAAGACATTGCAAGCCTGAAGATCGTGACTGCCCGGTTGCTGCTGCGACCAATGACGATGGCAGATTTCGAGGACTGGGCAGCGTTCATGGCCGACGCCGAGGCCACTCGCTATCTGGGTGGAGCCCAACCGCGTGCGACGGCGTGGCGTAGTTTTATGACCATGGCCGGCGCCTGGCACCTGCAGGGCTTTTCCATGTTTTCAGTCATCGAACATTCGAGCCAGCGATGGGTCGGTCGTCTCGGACCTTGGATGCCAGATGGTTGGCCGGGCACGGAGGTCGGTTGGGGCATCATCCGTGATTGCTGGGGGCGCGGCTACGCGGTTGAGGGCGCAACGGCCGCAATCGATTGGGCCTTCGATGAGCTTGGCTGGAGCGAGGTGATACACGCGATCGATCCGACAAACGTTGCCTCCCAGGCGGTCGCGCGCAAGCTCGGCGCCGAGTTCATTGGGCTCGGGCAACTGCCAGCGCCGATCGACACACCAGTTGAGATCTGGGGACAGAGCCGCGAGACCTGGCGCGCACGACGCGCCGAGCGTGCTCTCGTTCGAGAAGGAAAAAGGTAGGAACTGGCCAGGAGTAACATCCGCAGCTGCAGAGTCTTGAATCCCGCCGCTCGCAACCCCCTGGGATGCCGCAGGAAACCGGACCACTCCGCAGGTGTGGCGTTGACCTGTGCGGCCCGACAACTTCCCATTTGCCATGGGGCGGGCGACGTAGCGATTACGCACGAGCCTGCAGGAAGTTGGACGGATCGTATCCGAGCAAGGCATGCTTCGCACCCGTTCAACTGATTACTCGGCCCGCTTATGTTGCCCTATTTCGCCTCGGACTACCCAGGACCGCGGTCGACGGTAGAACTCCGGTAGACTTCAGCGTCAAAACCAGCCCATATTTTACCGCGAAGACACGTGGTGTCTCCGATATAGACCCCCCGGGCATTCGTTAACCGAGGAGTTTCGGGGAAAGGAGGTCGTTAATGGAGGAGGAGATTCCGGTTGGACTCGGTGCACCACCGCATCGGCACGACCTGGGACGTGTTGGGGACGTAGCCGGCGTCCGGCATCGACGTGCAAGACAGACAAGGCCGTTAAACGCCCCAGAGGCGGGATACTAGGGCCTCATTCGGTGCGCAATGAATCACAGGTAGCGCCGAACTTTAGCCTTGTAGACAAGATAGACACTGGCGAATTTCCGCTCAAGGTATTGCTCCTCACGCAGAACCACGCCGTGGTGCAGGACGAGAAATGTTGGAACGAGGATGACAAAGCCCCACCAGGTTCCAAGCAGGAAGGATATGCCAAGGAACAGGCTCTGCACGCCAACGTAGAGGGGATTGCGTGTGAAGCGGTACGGACCTGCCGTAACTACCGACGTAGTGGACTTGAGGGGGCTGACATTCGTTCCGTGGCGAGTTAAGGTCAGGCGTCCCCAAGCCATGAGTCCCACGCCAGCAGCGGCGAGTACGACGCCGCACACAGTTGCCAATGGCTTGACGCCCATCGGCAATGGCAAGAATCGGTGGAGCACTAGCATCAAAAGCAAGGCAGCCAGCATCAGCAACGGCGGTAAGACAGTTACGCCAGAACGATCGTTTGGATTGTTCATGATCTCCTCGCACGAGTAAGCGCCAAGGCTCCAGAGGTTACGGCTGAAATGCTGATTGCGGCGATGCCAGGCCGCGAGTCCCACCGATGTCGGGCCGCCGTTCCGATGCATGCCGGCCCGTGAGAGGCGGGGTTGAGACTTTCGAACAGATACAGTCGTTCGTCAACGATCCGGAAAAGATCCCGATCCTCGCGGGCGGCAGAGCCGCCGCGAACTATGCGGGTGCGCTGTCCGGCGTGGGTGCCTCCACATTCGGTTCGATCGGCGAGCTGCGCGCCTGGCTGACTGCGGCGAACGCAGCTCAGTGAGTCCTCATGATGTCCGGGCAAAGCATCTGTGTCCTGGGGCGTGCTTACGAACCAGAAGTGCGTTGCCGACGTTACTGAGCCACTCGGCTTCCGACTATGTTGTGCTTACTTGCCATGTTTGTTCCTCGCAATTACATCATGCAAAGAATACCGCCAGCGGCGCCATTAGCGTCGAGCCAGCGGGCGTCAACACGATGTGGTGGGATACGAAGCTCTACGGCGTGATGATATACCGCTCTTAACTTCGACTGTCCGCAAGAGCATCGGAGCGAAGCCTGCACAATCGAACAGTTCGCAGTGTTGGATAATGGCGGGCCCGCCTGTATAAAAGTACGCATCACCGTCGCTGCTTGGCGTATGACTAGGGTCTTTCCGCTGCACTGGCGAGCGGCTTCCCGCAGCCGGCGGACGGCGTGATGGCTGCTCCCAACGCCAGCGCTAACATCGCCGTGCGAGTAGGCAGCAGCGCGGCAATGTGCGCATCATGATCATGCGATCCTGCTCAATTAGATGCGTGTCCCGCCCGTGACCGGGATAACTTCGCCGGTGATATACGATGCTCCGGCACAGAGATACACGATCACTTCCGCATACTCTGCCGCTTGCCCAACGCGTGTTAGGGGCACAGCAGTCTTTGCCGCGGCATCCATGTCGCCGAACGAGCACTCCCAATTTGAATTCACGTAACCCGGCGCGATTCCATTAACTCGGACGGCAGGCGCGAGGCCGCGGGCCAGTTCTCTCGTCAATCCCGCGAGTCCTGCCTTCGCCGTCACATAGGCCGTGCTACTTCCGCCGCCGCCAAAGGCCGCTATAGACACCGTATTGACCACCGCCCCGCGTGCATCGGTCAATGCGGCAGCGAGCGTCTTCGTCATCCAGAAGGCGCTCAATAGATTGATTCGCAAGGTGCGGTCCCAGAAGTCATCTGTCAACGCATCGAGGTTCGAAGGGGGAATGGGAGTGCGTGTTCCGGGCGCGCCAGCGTTGTTGACGAGATAGTCAAGTCCGCCCAGCAGTTCCAATGTCTTCAAGCCCACCTCTCGCGCGCTCGCCGATACGCTGAGATCGCTGGGTACCGCTTCAACCAGAAAACCTCGAGCCTTGAATTCACCGACGACCTGAGTCAACGCCTCCGTCGGCAAGTCGTTCATCGCGACCTGAGCGCCGCTGCGAGCCAGCCGTTCGGCCGTTGCCAAGCCGATACCCGATGCACTACCGGTCACGAGCGCTCGACGTCCCTGCAACTTAAAGTCGATCAAATCAGGATTCGTCATGGAGTCCTCCGCTCAGACGCTGGGCGATATGGTTGGCAACATAAGTACCCAGCCGATCAAGCCAAGAACATTTACGCCGGCGGCAAGCGCGAATGCGGCAGCGGTCACCAGCCGCACAAGCCGCGCGGCCTGCGGGGTCTTATGCACCGAGCCGGACCTGCGTGAAGAACCGGTTAATTGACGTTGACCACGACATTGCCGATCACCGATCCGGACTCAACTGCGACATGGGCCTGCGCCGTTTTATCCAACGCAAATCGGGCACCGATATGATTATTCAATATCTCTGATTTGAGCGCATCGCTGATCAGACCGCAGGCACGTTGACGCTGTTTAGGTGTGAGTGTGTAAACGAGCAGCAGATGTAGTGTAGTGTGGTTAAACATCATCGGATAGAAAGGCAATTGGGGCATCGGAACGGCCGCGGACCCGTAGGCAGCGATCACACCGCCCGCTTTGAGCACCTGATTCGAAACGCTCAGATTGCCACCGAACTCCACCTCGATGATGCGGTCTACACCGGCGCTATCCGTCAGCTCTTTGATGACAGCGACCACATTCTGTTCGCGATAGTTGAGCACATGATCCGGGCCGGCCGTTTTCGCGTGCTGCGATTTGGCTGCGCTGCTGACGGTTGTGATCACCCGCGCTCCGGACCATTTGGCGAACTGAATCGCATAGTGGCCGACCGCACCGGCACCGCCGGTCACCAATACGGTTTGACCGGTAAGCGGCCCATCACCTAGTGTCGCGTGGCACGCAGTCATGGCAGGAATCCCAAGGCAAGCGCCAGCGTCAAATTCGGTGTTCACGGGAAGCGAAACGGCCTGCTCCGACGGAACGCAGACAAAATCAGCGCAGGTTCCGAACGGACGGCGCCATGCGGCGTTCCAGGTCCAAACGCGCTCACCCACTCTCGATCCACTTACCCCACTTCCAACAGCATCAATGACGCCGGCGCCGTCCGAGTGAGGAATGACATAGGGATACGCGAGTGGCCCGCGCGCACCGGCACGAGCCTTCACGTCCGATGGATTGACTCCCGAGGCGTGAATACGAATGCGAACTTCGCCAGCGCCAGGTTGCGGCGTCGGACGTTCGCCGACCTGAATGACATCAGACGCGGCTCCGACCGACTCGTAATAGGCTGCTCTCACCTGTTGTTCCCCCAGTTGCAATGAAAGTAATGCCCGCGCAGGACATATCTGCCGTTTTTACAACAGGCATTTGACTCGATCAGTGACGGCATCCGGCGATAGACCAACCGTGGGGGCCCATAGTGGCGTGCGCCCGAAACAACGGACCGGCCAGGGCCCTGTGCAGCCACCTACGGAAACTTCAATTCCCGCAGCACCGCCTGGAAGCGCGGCTCCTTGCGTAAGGAATCCATCAGTCCATCGGTCTTCAGTGACACGAGACCTGGGTCGCGGAGCCGTAAGGCTGTCTCGAGACACTCGAGTGCCTTAACCCGATCTCCCCACTGCGCAAAGATCGTCGCATATTGATAGGAGGCGGCATCGCCAAGTGTTGCCTTCATTTTGGCAAGTTGCGCTTCTCCATCTGTGTGCCGCCCAAGTTTGTCGTAAACCACCGCCAAACACCACTGCGTTAGCCAGAAGTCCGGCCGGGTTTCGCATGACGCACGCGCGCGCTGCACATCGCCGAGTCCGTAGTAGGCGAGCCCCCGATACCCGTACGGCGGCTTTTCCCCGGCGTCAAGACTAATGACCTCTGCGAACGCCGCAAGCGTTTCCTCATATCGGCGAGCCGCGTAAAGCGCTTGGCCCAGCAGATGATGGCTACGGGGGTTCAGCGGGTCCAGCACCATTGCGCGGCGGTTAGCGGCGATGCCCGCCTCGAACATTCCCATGTTCGCTGCAAAGCGGCCGCTGAGACCTAATACCTGAGCATTTCCCGGTGCGAGCCGCCGGGCGCGTTCATAGGCCTCGTTCGCCTGCGTGAAGTCAAGGGATCCGATTTCAAAAAGGACGCCCAACGCCATATGGCCCTCGGCGAGCTCTGGCGCGAGTCCAATCGCAATTCGGACGTCCTCCTGCGCCTTGCCAAAACCCTCGCTGCGAGTCGCAGCTCCGGTCGCCCACTCCTCCGCGTAATCGGTATACGCGATTGAACGCCCCGCGTACGCGAGTGCAAACTTCGGATCAAGATGGATCGCGTCTGTGTACAGTGCAATTGCGGCTTGCGCCTCCTTTGCATCGTGGTGTCTAACAGCACTTGCGGCACGCAGATACGCATCAAACGCCGCCGGGTTGCGTGTGCCACCCAGCTCGATCTTCGCGCCCACATCCCCGAGCAGCGTGACTCTGAGCGCGGTCGCCACGGCGGTCGCTATCTCGGTCTGGAGCCGCAGCACATCCCTCAGATCGCGGTCGTAGGTTTTCGACCAGAGGTGGAACCCAGTGACCGCATTGATGAGCTGCGCCGTGACGCGAACGGTGTGTCCCGAGCGCCGCACGCTCCCTTCGAGCACCGCGCCGACGTTAAGCTTGTGCGCAACAGTGACAATATCGGGATGCTCCCGGAATGAGAACGAAGAGGTGCGAGCCGCGACCTGCAGTCCTTCGATATCTGCCAGCGAATTGAGCAGCTCTTCGGTAAGTCCATCGGAGAAGTACTCTTGCTCCTTGTCGCCGCTTAAGTTCACAAACGGCAGCACCGCAATGGAGTGCGGCGGGGGAGCGAAGGCAGCGGGCAGCGCCGCAGACGATGTCGCGATGGACTTAGCTGGAGGCGCCACCGGTTTGGAGATCCACAATTTATTGACGAGCGGGTAAGCAAGCGCCGCGAAGGCCAGCACGACGACAGCAAGGGGAAGGACAGGCCTTAACGGCGAAGAGCGGCCCGTCGCCAGAGGGACTGGTGATGGACCCGAAGTCCCACCCGTGGGCGACCGGGGCTTGGTCGGGGGTTCCGACGATAGCAATCGCCTGATGCGTGCGACGAACTCGGGTGGTGTCTCGCCGCTGGGTAAGTGTGTCCATTGCACCCGATGAAACGACTCGGGTACGTCGGTACCCGGGCTTGACGTCGCATCCACGCGGACGGGCACGATGAACGCTTGGTCGCGGGCTATCCTATGGCTTCGCTGATCGGCAAGGTCCCACTCGAGCCGGAAGTACCCCTCCCGCCGCGACGCCGTGTTTGTCGAGATGACGGGGATGAACAGCGCGCAGTCGTGGATCTCATGCCGAATCTTCTGGTCCCAAACGTCACCGCCCCGAAGCTCGCTCTGGTCGAACCAGACCTCGATGCCCGCTGTACGCAGTGCGTCGCAAATGCGCTGAGCCGACTCCGCGTCCTGGGAGGCGTAGCTCAGGAACACCGCTTCAGTCGGTGCGCTCGCTGTCTTTGGCGACTCGTCCTCCATCCACGCCCTCTTGCTCTCCCACGGGCCGAGCGAGAATGCCCTGCGCAGCAGCCCCGGGCAACATGAGGCGTGACGTCTGCATACAGCTTGTCACCGACGGCTATTGGGAAGGCGAAAGAACGCTCGGGGGCGCGCGGGTTTACAGTCCAGCCATTCTTCGTCGCGGATTATCCTGCTCCGCGGCCGATGGAAGTTTTCCGGTAGACGTCAACGCCGATCCGAATTTTTCCGCAGAAACACGCAGGCTGTTGGATTGGACGCCACTAACCGGGCGACTTCCTGCCGGAGCCCTCGGCGTCCCGTCGACTACGCCTTCTCCCCACATATAACTCCGCGGATTTATAAGGAACTCCACATCCTCCAATCCCGCAGTAGCCATCGGGATTCTTCGCCAGATACTGCTGGTGATAGTCGGCGCTGAAGCAAATTAGCACAAGGAAATTGCCGCTTGCCGGCCTGCTTCATTCGGAAAGGCATCCCAAGGCGAATGCCAAACCAAGCGGTAGTTGCGGGCTCTAGACTGAAGCGTCCGATATGCCAGTCATCTTCGAGTCTAGGGATAGTCGTCTGGAGCAGGCTCGAGATGGGTTTGCTCATAGAGTCTCTCCGTTTGCAGGACGCATTTGCTGCTGCCGCGTCTAGTGGCGATGGCGGTGCCGAATTTGGCAAGGTGATGCGGTTCTTTCAACCGCGCCAAGCCACGCCGTAACAAATCCTTCCCAGCGGACTTTCCTCAGCCCGAATCATCGGTAGAATTCCGGTAGACCGCAACGACGCAATCACACTGCGTTTTTCTGCAGAAAATCGCGGGTTTGTAAGCTAACCGCTTGGCGTCCTGATGGGAGCAGGGTCACTTCGGCGATTACGCCTTCTCCCCCACGGCCAACTCCGCAGATTTGAAGGGAACACCACACCCGCCAATCCCGCAGTACCCATCCGGATTCTTCGCCAGATACTGCTGGTGATAGTCCTCGGCGTAATAAAATGTCGGAGCATCCAGGATCTCGGTGGTGATGTGGCCGCGATCTGCGGCGGCCAGCAGCGTCTGGTACTGTCGCTTGGAATCTTCCGCGGCGCGCTTTTGCTCGGCATCGGTCGTGTAAATGGCGGAGCGGTACTGAGTTCCAACGTCGTTACCCTGACGCATTCCCTGTGTTGGATCGTGTGACTCCCAGAAGACCTTCAGCAGGTCTTCGTAATCGATCTTCTCCGGGTCGTAGATGACCTTGACCACCTCGGTATGACCCGTCGATCCCGTGCATACTTCCTCGTAGGTGGCGTTCGGCGTAAACCCGCCGGCGTAACCCACCGCCGTGGCATACACCCCTGGCAGTTGCCAGAACAGCCGCTCCGCGCCCCAGAAGCAGCCCATCCCGAAAAATGCCTCTCGCAAGCCTGCCGGGTATGGCGGCGCGATGCGGTGACCATTAACAAAGTGTCGCTCCGGCACCGCGAGCGGCGTGGTACGCCCAGGCAGAGCCTCCTCTTTCGCCGGCAACACGGCTTTTTTGCGAAACAGGCTCATGGGTGGACTCCGTGGCGTTTGGAGCTGCAAGTGTGGGGACGGAGCCGGGGCAACTCAAGCGCGCAGTAAGTGCTGCACAGCCGCTTGCGGCCGCTGCGTCGCCGCACTTAAGCTTTCCGGATGGGTATCAGTCAGCCACAGAACCTGCGCACGCCGCCGATCGAGAAGCTGCGGCCATACGGCATCCGCGTCAGCCTTCCGCCCGGGGATCCTTTCCGTAAGCTCCTAGGGCCCGAATGGCACCGCCTGCACTGGTACGCAACACCGGACGAGCGCGACAACGCCTTGAGTGAAATGGCGCGTCGTCACCCCTACTCGCGCGACACCGACAAGCCGTCGCTCGTGTTCGAGAAGGTGGAAAAGCTCTCCGAGAGCCGCGGCCTTTAGGGCTTCAAAACGTGCGCCCGAGGAACAGATAGAAGGAATTTGTTCCCTTATCGTCCCAGCCCGAGGCGATGTACAGCGGTCCGAGCAGGGTGTCCATTCCCAGGAAGATGCTGCCGTCGCGATGGGTGTTGCCGAAGGATGCCTCTCCCAGGTGATTCCATACGTTGCCCATCTCCAGCGAGATCCCAACATAAGTCGGGACATCGAGGTAGCCCGGGCCACCGCGGCCGATCTGTTTATAAAACAGCGTGCGGGCGATGGCGAAATGCGGCCCGGCGATGGAATCCGCCTTCAGACCTGAGAGGTTGAGGAAGCCGCCCAGCGGAAACAAGAGTCGCAGGTCTGAGGGCGTCGTGACCGCATTACCGTTGGGACCCGTGGTTTGCGTCAGCAGCGCAAAGCCGGGCGGCGCATCGATGGTCGTGCCACCGGAAGCTGAGAACACCGCCGTATACCGCCCCAGCGAGCCGGCCGCCACGTAGCTCAGGGAGAGACGATCGAACGTATCGCCACCGTTGATGCCGGTCGCCTTCTCGCCGCGCCACTCCGCGGTCGCCTGCTGGCCGCGGCGCGGGAAATTCACATTGTCGAGACGGTCGTACGCCAGGCGCAGGAAGTACGAGCGCTGGGTGAAATCACCGGAAGGCAGTCCCGGGGAGCCGATGCGCACCGCCTCAGTGCCGTGTTCCTGCTCGATCCCGGTACGCACCTCGCCCCAGTTGCTGAAATCGCGTCCGACATCCAGGCCGTAGTCGTATTCACGCACGCGATACTCCGCGATACGCTGCTGCCCATTCAGGGCATACACGTTCTGCGCCTCGGTTCTGATGTGAGGTAAAAAGAAGTAGCTGGCAGTATCGGCGATCGGCAGATACAGCTCGGTAGAGAGCAGCGTCGTTTGGCCGAGCTGCGCGTCCCAGACCCATTCGCCACCTGCGCGTGTGATCTCCGACAGCACAAAGCGCGCTGCGGCGTTGTAGGTGGAATTGCCCTGGAAGTCATCCTGCAGGCTGAGGCCGAAGCGCACGTAGTTCGGACCCCAGGAGTTGCGTCGGGCGTTGATCAGCAGACCGTAATGGTCGTCCTCGCGCAATACGCGATAGTCAAGCGTCTCGAGATCGCCCCGGCCATAGACCGTCGTGATGTGTCGTGCCACCGCGTCCGGATCCAGAGGCTTACCGAGCTGATCGCGGAACAACCGATCGAGCCGGTTGTTGTAGTTGCCCGAGCCGTCATCGATCTTCACGAACTCGATCCGCGGCGGTGACTGTCGCAGCGCATCGCGGTGCGCCACATAGGTCTCAAACTCGTGCGGGGTCACAGACAGGGATTCCAGCCGCGCCTCGGCGGCCTTGCCCGCCGCCTCACCGCTTGCGATCACCCGTCCGACGACGCCGAAGTCGAACGAGGAGGTATCCCCGAGTAAGGGCTGGATCAGTACATCGGTGGGTGCCAGCTTCGCCAGCTGCTCGCGGGAGTTGTGCTGAATCATGATCGCCAGCATCTGATTGGAGATGATCGGCGCACTCGAGAGCTTATTGCGCTTCAACAGCGGCGCGCCCACATCCACCACGATCAGCACGTCCACCTTCATGGCGCGCGCGACATCGATGGGCAGGTTCTCAACGATGCCGCCGTCCACCAGCAGCCGACCCTGGTACTCGGCTGGCGAGAACACTCCGGGGGCGGAGATGCTGGCGCGCATGGCATTGGTCAGATCGCCCGCGCTCATGACCACCGCCTCGCCGCTTTCCAGGTCGGTCGCCACCGCACGAAAAGGTGTGGGTAGCTCATCGAAACTGCCGATGCCCGCGACGGGCAGTGTCAGGCGTCGCAGCGTCTGACTGAGCTTCTGGCCGGTGATGAGGCCCTTGGGCAGCTGGATCTTGCCGGCGCGCAGGCCGAGCGGAAACTTGACCAGGAAGTTCTGATCCTCGAGCTTGCGGCGGAAGGTCAGGTCCTCACGCGATGGACGGTCGCGGAAGGCGTCCTGCCAGTTGAGCGAGTTCATGATCGACTCGATCTCGTGCGCCGTGAGTCCGCTGGCATACAGTCCGCCGACTACGGCACCCATGCTGGTGCCTGCGATGGCATCGATGGGGATGTGCAGTCGCTCGAGTACCTTCAGCACGCCGACGTGGGCCGCGCCGCGCGCCCCGCCCCCAGAGAGCACCAGCCCGATCCGCGGACGCGTCGGTTGTGCGGCCACCGTCGGTTGCGCAGAGGGCAGCGCTTGTGGCGAGCGATCCGATGGTGCAGGCACCGCCGGTTGTGCAGACGGCGCCGGACTTGCCGTCTCCTGCGCGTGGGCCATGCTCACACCCACGAGCCAGAGAGTTACGACAAAATAACCTAAGACCCCAAGACGGGGACTGAGCGCCCGTGGTGAAATCACCGCGCAAGAATACAGCATGTGGAGTCCTGAACTGCGCGGACATCTCAACGCGTTGATCCTGCGGTTACATGGGTATGCCATCGGCGTGCTGGCCGCGCTCTGCGGCACGCTGGTGGCAGCGGATGCGCAGGCGCAGTCGCCCGAGGCCAGTGACTGGGCATACTACGGCGGTGATGCCTTCGGGCAGCACTACTCGAGCCTGGAGCAGGTCCGGCGAGACAATGTCAACACGCTGACCGTGGCCTGGTCGTATCGCACCGGTGAGCTCGGTGGCGGCCTTGCTGCACAGGGCCGCCTCGTTTTCGATGTGACCCCCGTGCTCGCCTTTGGGCTGCTGTATCTGGAGACCGCAACCAATATCGTCATCGCCCTGGATCCGGTCACCGGCAAGGAGCGCTGGCGTTACGATCCGCGCATCGATCGCACCCGCAATTACCCTCAACTGGCCGCCCGTGGCGTCAGCATCTGGGAAGATCCTGCTGCCAGCAGACAGGGTGCTTGCACGCACCGGATTTTTGTTGGAACGCACGATGCGCGGCTGCTGGCCCTCGATGCAGGTACCGGCAGATCCTGCAGCGACTTCGGCAATGCGGGGCAGGTCGACCTCGATCCGCAGCGTGCCGGAACAGCACCTGCATACACCGTAAGCTCGCCGCCCGCGATCCTCGGCGATATCGTCGTTGTGGGTCTTGCCATCACCGACAAGCAGGGCTCGCCTGCCGTGCGCGGTCTCGTCCGCGCCTTCGATGCGCGCAGCGGTGCCCCGCGCTGGAGTTTCGATCCGCTGCCCGGGAGCGACGAGCATCCGGCCGCACCGGAGTGGGATCGGGCACAGGCCGTCGCAAGCGGCGGCGCTGATGCCTCCGGGGTGATCTCGGTCGACGAAGAGCATGGTTACCTGCTGGTGCCGACGGGCTCGGCGAGCCCTGAGTTTTTCGGCGGCCATCGCAGTGGCAGCAATCGCCTGGCAAACTCCCTACTGGCACTAGAGGCTTCCAGTGGCCATCTGGTGTGGCAGCAGCAGCTGGTGCACCACGACCTGTGGGCTTCAGATCTCGAAGCCCAGCCGGCACTGCTGGATATCAACATCCGCGGCATTCCGGTGCCGGCCGTTATCGCAGCAACACGCAGCGGCATGTTGTATGCGTTCGATCGCATCAGGGGCCAGCCGCTTTTTGCGATTACCGAGCACCCCGTGCCGGCCAGCTACATCTCCGGTGAGCAGGCTGCTGCCACCCAGCCTGTGTCCGCTCTTGCGCCGCTGTTCTCCCAACGAGCGCTGCAGCCCGATGATGCCTGGGGTCTCACCTTCTGGGACCGTAACCGCTGTCGCGAGCTGCTTGCCGCACATCGTAACGAGGGTCCATTCACGCCACCCGACAGCCGCGGCAGCATCATTGCGCCGGGCGTTGGAGGCGGAGTCAGCTGGGGTGGAATCGCAGTCGATGAGGAGCATCAGCGTGTGTTTGCCGCCGTCAATCACTTGCCCATGCTCGTGACTCTGATGCCGGTCAGAACGATGCAGGAGCAGCAGTCCTCCGGGGAGTATCCGTACGCGACTTTTGCGCGCCAGGCTGGAACCGAGTACGCCGTCCGCCGTGAACCGCTGCTGTCACCATGGGGGCTACCGTGCACTGCGCCACCTTGGGGCACACTTGCGAGCTTGGACCTGCGGCACAACCGCATTGTATGGCAGGTGCCGCTTGGCTCTTCGGCCGCGATGTTGCCCTGGTTCATTCCAACACGGGATTTCGGTACTCCCAACCGCGGCGGTCCGGTCGTGACCGCCGGCGGACTGGTGTTCGTCGCGGCGGCCACGGACGGTTACCTGCGTGCATTCGACTTCGAAACGGGCCGCGAGCTATGGAAGCACAGCCTGCCGGCGGGCGGTCAGGCGACCCCGATGACCTACCGGGCCGGACCTGCGCAGCGTCAGTTCATCGTCATCGCCGCCGGCGGCGATGCGACGCTCGGCACGGCGCGGGGTGACTATGTCGTTGCCTTTGCACTGCCGGAGGCTGTCGGCCGGTGAGAGCTGTCGCGGTGTAAACTGCCCGGCCCTGCGCCGTGCGGTCGAGACCCATGACCTTTTTCTTCCTGTCGCTGCTGATCCAGGTGCTGCTGATCGTGCATGTCATCAAGACCGGTCGCAATCAGATCTGGATCTGGGTGCTGGCGCTGCTGTCGTTGCCGGGAGCGATCGCCTACATCGCGGTGGAATTAGTGCCGGAGCTATTCCGCAGCCGCACGGCACAGCGCACGGCGCGCGGTTTCCGCAAGGCTATCGATCCGGGCGCCGATCTGCGGCGTTTCGAGAACGAGGCGCGAGTCACCGGCAATGTTGCCGCACGGCAGCGCTATGCCGAGGAGCTGTCGCGGCAGGGCCGGCACGATGAGGCGATCGTGCAATTCAGGGACGCGCTCACGGGTCTGTATGCGCACGATCCGAATCTCATGCTGGGTATCGCGCGCGCACAGTTCGCCCAGGGCGAGGCCGCCGCGGCACGCGCCACCTTGGATGAGCTGATCCGTCTGAATCCTGACTTCAGATCCCCGGAAGGTCACCTGCTGTATGCGCGCGCGCTGGAAAGCGAGGGCAACCTGACGAAGGCGCTCGAGGAATACCGGGTGCTCGCCTTCTCCTATCCCGGTGCGGAAGCGGCGGTGCGTTACGCCCAACTGCTCAAGTCACAGGGCCAGCCAGAGGAGGCGCGCAAGGTCGCACGCGAGCTGCTCGAACAGGCGCGCATCGCGCCGGCACATTACCGCCGCGCGCAGAAGACCTGGCTCGATGCTGCCCAGCGCCTGGCGTAATAGCGCGCGATGAGTCCCCCGCCAAGCGCGAGTGACTCGACCACCAGGGTGAACAGGTCCAGGCTTCCGCCACCGTGCGAACTGGGCGGCGCAGTGATGGTGACACTCGTGGAGCTTTGCAGCGTATTGTCGGCCACAGAGATCGCCTCGACCTTCACGGTCGCAGGCGTCGGCACGTTGCCCGGTGCGGTATACACGCCGGTTGATGTCACGGTTCCGACGGTGCTGTTGCCCCCTGCCACACCGTTGACTTCCCAGGTCACCTGCTCGTTGCTCATGTTGGCGAAACTTGCTGTGAAGGATTGATTGCCGCCGGTCTGTACGCTGGCCGAGCTCGGACACACCGCAAGTTCCGGCGGCAACGCGCCCGAGCAGCTGGTAGCAGCCGGAGTTCCCGGCGCGTTGGAGGTGGCAGTCGTAGGGCTCAACACGACATCCGCAGCGTCGGTCTGACCTGCATTGTCCGTAACCACCAGATGGACCGTGCCAAATCCACAGCTCGGTGCATTCGCCGTCACCGTAGGCGTACTCGCACCTTGCAGGGTGAGCGTGGGACTCGACCACTGGAAGCTGCTGAGCGTGCGCGAGTTGGCGGCCACGCTGCCCGAGGCATTCAGGGCCACCGACTGTCCAGCAGCAACCGATGCCGGCAGCGCGATCACGGCCACGGGCCGTGAGGCGGCAGTCAGGGCGCCCGGAGCATTGGCGATGCCGGTACCGCACTGCGAACCGTTCCGCGGGCAGATGCACTCTTGACTGGTCGGATCGAACTGCGGGCACACTGGCGGCTGCGTGGTGGCGCCCGCAGAGGTCTGCGGGAAGGGTGCTGCCCCCTCTTTCAGCCGCGAGATGAGCTGACAGGCGTTCAGGTGGCTGTTGGTTGCCGCCATCAGCGCGGCGATGCCCGAAACGATCGGTGCGGAGAAGCTCGTGCCGAGATTCGGCGTGCGATACTGATTCGTCCCAATCGTGCACCCGGGATAGGAAGTCTTTGACGAGGCCGTGCCTCCACAGGCGTACTCACCGGTGTAGTCCTCGGCATTGGCATCCGGGGTCGTCGTGCTGAGGTTGGTCGTCGTCGAGATCGGGTAGAGACAGGGGTCCGTGTCCTTGGTGTTGACACAGTTGCCGGCCGGCGCGCTCACGGCAACCTGGGCACCGAAGCTGCTGTAGCCGACCTTCGTGCCGACGTGACGCAGTCCCGCGATGCCGGCCACGCCTGTGCAGTTGGCGGGCGTATCGACCGGTCCATTCTCGTTACCCGCTGAGACCACGACCAGCACCCCGAGAGCGGTGATCTGGTTGATGGCATCCTGATAGCTGGCTGGGCAGCTGCCACTGCCACCGAGGCTCATGTTGATGACCTTGGCGGGCGTCGGGTTGGTCGGGGCATCCGTAACGGTGAGTCCGGCGGCCCACAGCATGCCCATGATGATGTCTGAGTCGCTGCCGCCACACTTGCCCAGCACCCGTACTGGCAGGATCTGACCTTGCCAAGTGGTCGCAGCGACCCCGGTACTGTTGTTGGTCAGCGCCCCGAGAATGCCGGCGGTGCGCGTACCATGCCAGGAGCTCGGCTCGACCTGGGCGCCCTGGCATTCCCCGTTGGGGGAGCCACTGACGTCGGTGCTGGTGATCCAGTCGCCCGGATCGGAGGCTTCCGCGTTGGAGATCGTGCCGCCGAGGCACGTACCGCCATTGTTGACGAACGAATCGGATATGAAGCAATACCCCGGGAGCAGCCGCCCACCCGCGGTGATCGCTTTCAGATCCGGATGGCCATAGAGAACACCGGTGTCCAGATCCGCGATGACGATCGCGGGACTGCCGATGCTGACCGCCCATGCCGTGATGAAGTCTGCGGCTGCCGGGGTGTTGGCAGCGTTCTGCAGATACCACTGATTGGGGTAGAGCGGATCGTTAGGCGGTGTTACGGCATGCACGTAGCGGCGCTGATCGGGCTCGGCATACTCAACCTCGGAATCGGCGCGCAGCTTCGCAAGCGTCTCGGTCGGAGATTGCGCACCGTTAGCATCGATCTGCATCACATGCAGCTTCTCGGTGATCGCGCGTGTGCTGCGCAGATTGATGCCATTGCGAGCGGCGATGCTTGTCAGCCGCTCCTGTGCGGGCGCCATCTGTTGTGCGCTGGCACGCGTCCCTGCCGCGGCGGCACTCGCAGCTGCCGTCGCCCGCAGTTTCACGATGAGCTGCACGCTGGCGTGCGTCGCGGCAGGATGGGTGCGCACCGGGTTATGTTCTGCAGCTCCGGCGAGCGCGACCGTAAGAAAGGTACTTGCCGCGATCACCGCACCGATCAATAAACGCATGCCCTGCTCCCTGCCGCCCGCGGCACTGCGCGGACAATACCGTAAAGTCATCCTGCCAGCCTGATGTTTGTCACGGCCGGCCGCGGTTCATGCCCGGCGGCCAAATCGAGCCCGCAAGTGTCGCATCCGGGAGTGTCGGCGGGAAACGACGTCTGCAGCCTGCCTGCGCCTCGCCAGGGGCACCTGCTGCGTGATGCAGTGAATGTTGCCTCCTCCCAGGAGGATCTCGCGGGCGGGCACGCCGAGCACCTTGCGGCCGGGAAACAGGCGTTTCAGGCGTGTCGCTGCGGCTGCATCCGTTGCAACATCCAGCAGCGGCATGACGATGCCCCCATTGGCGATGTAGAAGTTGACATAGCTGGCTGCGAGCCGCTCACCGGCGTTGCGGGACCGGCTCCCCTCGCGTGCCACGACTCCGGCGGCTTCGGCTGCGCGCAGCGTAAGCAGTCGCGGCATCGGCAGCTTGTGCACTCTCAGACGTCGTCCACGCGCATCGCGCGCCTCCTGCAGCCGCTGCCAGGCATCCTTGGAAACTGCATACTGGGCATCGCGACGGTTGTCGGTCCAACCGAGACAGACCTCGCCAGGACGCACGAAGCAGGCGAGATTGTCGATGTGGCCGCTGGTCTCATCGTTGATCACGCCGTGACTCAGCCAGATGATCTGACTCACGCCCAGGTAGTCACGCAGATGGCCCTCCAGCTGTGCGCGGCTCAAGCTGGGATTACGATTGGGGTTGAGCAGGCATTGCTCCGTCACCAATGCCGTCCCCTCCCCATCCACGTGCAACGCGCCACCCTCGTTGACCAGTGGAGCGCGATAACGCGCGTACCCCTCGATCTCCAGCACCTTGCGCGCCACCAGCTCATCCTGATCCCAGGGAAAGTACAGCCCGCCATTGAGGCCACCCCAGGCGTTGAAGTGCCAGTGCACGCCGCGCACCTCGCCGCTGTGATTGACGACGAACGTCGGCCCGGTATCGCGTATCCAGCTGTCATCATGCGAGAGCTCAAGAACGCGGATGTGCTCCGGGAGCAGCGTACGGGCAACCTGATAGTGAGAGCTGGAAGCTCCGACCGTGACGGGCTCAAATGTCGCGATGGCACGGGCCACTGCCACGAAGGCGTGCTGCGCGGGGCGCGCCGCTTCGCGCCAGTTGTCGGGCCGCTCGGGCCACAGCATCCAACATCCGCAGTGCGCCTCGAATTCTCCGGGCATCCAGAAGCCGTCTGCCGCGGGCGTACTGCCGCAGGTTGCGGTCATCGTCGGCGCAAGCGGCTGTGCTGAAAGCCGTAGAATGCGTAGATGGAGAAACCGAGTGCCGTCCAGATCACGAGTCGGATCCAGGTCGCGTTGGAAAGGAAGTAGGTCATACCGGTACACACCAGCGCACCCAACACACAGGTGAAAGGCGCCCACGGGACGCGGAACGGCCGCCGCACATCCGGCCGCGTGCGTCGCATGACGAGAACGCCGATGCAAACCACGGCGAAGGCCAGCAGGATGCCGATCGAGATCAGGTCGGCGAGCACATCGAGCGGGAACACCCCTGCGATCAATGCCGCTCCCAGGCCGGTGATCACCGTGGCTACGTGCGGCGTCTTGTACTTCGGATGACAGCGGCTCATGGCCGGTGGCAGCAGGCCGTCATCTGCCATGGCCAGAAGGATGCGCGGCTGGCCGAGCAATGAGGTCAGAATGACGGAGGTCATGCCGGCAACTGCGCCGACCTTGACGAACCAGCCCAGCCAGGCAAGCTGCGGGTGCGCATCGAGCGCTACCGCCACCGGCGCATCCACGTTGAGCTTGTCGTACGGCACCATGCCGGTCATCACCGTTGACATGCCGACGTACAGCAGGGCCGAGATGGCCAGCGCCCCCATGATTCCCAGCGGCAGGTCACGCTGCGGATTGCGTGCCTCGAGAGCCGTCGTGGAAGCCGTATCAAAGCCGACATAGGAGAAAAAGATGATGGCGGCGCCCTGCAGCACGCCACTCCAGCCAAAATGTCCGAACTCGCGCGTGTTGGCAGGTACATACGGATGCCAGTTGGCGGTGTCGATGAAGTGTACGCCGGCCACGATGAACAGCACGATGATGCCCACCTTCAGGGCAACCATGAAGGTGTTGGCGCCCGCCGATTCGCGCATGCCGACATAACACACCGCACTCAGCGCGAGCACGATCAGCACGGCAGGCAGATTGACCAGTGCACCGGTCATCATCAGGTGCCCGGCCGCATTCTGCTCGACCGGCGCGTTAGTCAGCATCTGCGGCAGGTGTATGTGAGCGTGCGCCAGGAGATTGACCACATAGGCCGACCAGCTGACAGCCACCGCCGATGCCGAGATGCCGTACTCGAGCAGCAGATTCCAGCCGATGAACCAGGCGATCGCTTCCCCGAGGGTCGCGTAGGTGTAGCTGTACGCGCTGCCCGGCACCGGCAGGAACGCCGCAAATTCCGCATAACACAGCGCGGCAAGCCCGCTGCCGAAGGCGGCGATGAGCAGCGAGATGGTCACCGCCGGTCCGGACTGGTTGGCCGCCACGGTGCCCGTCAGTACGAAGATGCCCGTGCCGATGGTCGCTCCCAGGCCAATGGCGGTCAGTGACCAGACGGTCAGCACCTGTTTCAACCGCCTTGCGCCGGCCTGATCCGCAGCTCCTACCGGCCGCACGGCCAGGCACTGGCGCAGGATGGATGGCATCGCTGAAACCCCCACACTTGTTGGTGTTGAGCTGCCCCGCGCGCACCCGCGGCACAACTGCCTGTCGATGGCGCGCAAGTGTCGCACAGACCGCCGCCACCGTGCGCAGCGCAAAGCGGCACGGCGGCGCTGCACCGACGGCCGCGCGCATCGCTGTGCTAGCATTGGCGGCCCGGCCGCCGTCGGCCAGATCTCTAGCAGGAGCTTGCTATGTCCACCGCCGCAGCGTTGAAGATCACGCCGCCCACTCAGGGAGCGAAGATCGTCTCCCGGGACGGCAAGCTGGTGGTGCCCGAGAACCCGATCATCCCGTTCATCGAAGGCGACGGTACCGGACCGGATATCTGGCGCGCGAGCGTGCGGGTCATGGATGCAGCGGTACAGCGCGCCTACGGCGGCAACCGCAAGATCCACTGGATGGAGGTATACGCCGGCGAGAAGGCCAACAAGCTGTTCAATACCTGGCTGCCCGATGAGACCGTGAGCGTCTGCCGCGAGTACCTGGTGTCGATCAAGGGCCCGCTTACCACGCCGGTCGGCGGCGGCATCCGCTCATTGAACGTGGCGCTGCGTCAGCTGCTCGACCTGTACGTGTGCCTGCGGCCGGTGCGTTGGTTCAAGGGAGTGCCCTCCCCCGTGCGTCATCCTGAGAAGGTCGACATGGTGATCTTTCGTGAGAATACGGAAGACATCTATGCCGGCATCGAATTCGAGGCCGGCACCGAGGAGAATCGCAAGTTCCTCGAGCTGTTCAAGCAGAACTTCCCCAAATCGTACGCGAAGATCCGTTTTCCGGATTCCTCCGGTATCGGCATCAAGCCCGTTTCGCGCGAAGGCTCCGAGCGCCTGATCCGCGCCGCGATCGAGTACGCCGTGACCAACAAGCGCAAGAGCGTGACACTGGTGCACAAGGGCAACATCCAGAAGTTCACCGAAGGCGCTTTCCGCAACTGGGGCTACAAGCTCGCGGAGCGCGACTTCGCCGACACGACCTACACCTGGGAGCAATGGGAGCGCACGCGCGCGGCCCAAGGCGAGAAGGAAGCGAATGCGCAGATGGCCGCGGCGCGCGACGCTGGCAAGGTGATCATCAAGGATGCGATTGCCGACATCACCCTGCAGCAGGTTCTGACCCGGTCGGATGAGTTCGACGTGATCGCCACGCTCAACCTGAACGGTGATTACCTTTCCGACGCGCTCGCTGCGCAGGTCGGTGGCATCGGCATCGCACCCGGCGGCAACATCAACTACGTGACCGGCCACGCCGTATTCGAGGCCACCCATGGCACGGCGCCGAAGTACGCCAATCTCGATAAGGTGAATCCGGGCTCGGTGATCCTGTCGGGCGAGATGATGCTGCGCTATCTCGGTTGGCTCGAAGCCGCCGATGCCATCATCGCGGCGATGGATCGCACCATCGGCCAGAAGACCGTCACCTACGATTTTGCACGCTTGATGGAAGGTGCACGCGAGGTCCCCACGAGCCAATTCGGCGATGCGCTGATCCGCAATCTGTGAGCATCCTCCACTGGGCGCGCCAGGTGCAGGCCATTGCCCTGAATGGCCTGGCCTTCACGCACGATCAGTTTGACCGGGAGCGCTTCCAGCAGCTGCGCGCGCTGACCGACCAGATCCTCGCGGATGAGCTCGGCCTCGAGGCCGGACGTGTCAGAGGTTTCTGGGCCGCCGATGACGGGTATGTCACCCCCAAGGTGGATGTGCGCGGCGCGGTGTTCCAGGCAGAGCGCATCCTGCTGGTGCGTGAAAGATCAGACGGCAATTGGACGCTGCCTGGCGGCTGGGTCGATGTCAACGACGCACCCTCGTTCGCCGTGGAGCGCGAGATCCGCGAAGAGTCCGGCTACACGGCACGCGCTACGCGCCTCGCCGCCCTGTG
The DNA here is from genome assembly GCA_963715725.1 of uncultured Pseudomonadota bacterium. GTDB lineage: Bacteria > Pseudomonadota > Gammaproteobacteria > Steroidobacterales > Steroidobacteraceae > 13-2-20CM-66-19. The sequence continues at coordinate 596,323 of OY970272.1, forward strand.
GGACAAGAATCAGCCGGCACACGGCCATCCGCCCGGAATTCATCATATCTACAAGCTGTTCTTCATCTGCGAGCTGACCGGGGGGGCACCGGCGCACAGCAACGAGACCGACGGAGTGGATTTTTTCGCGTTGCACGCGCTGCCGCCCTTGTCACTGGGACGCGCCACCCCCTCGCAGATCGCGCGCCTCTTTGAGCATATGCACAATCCCAGCTTGCCGACGGATTTTGATTGACTGCGCCGCCGAGCGCGGCTGCGGGCGTCCCGGAGCTCGCACGCGAGTGCGCGCAGCTGATTGCCGAGGCCTTTGCCCGTTACAACGCTGAGTTTCGTGCCATCACCCGTCGGGCGCCGCTGCGCTTTGATGCGCGCGATGTCAAGGGCAGCCATCGGGATGCGGTGGAGCGCATCGAGCTATATGACCGGCTGGTAAACCAGACGATCGCGCAGCTGCGGCTGCGCCTGGGTCCCCAAGCACTGGAGCGGGCGTTGTGGAGCGTTATCCGCACGGAGTTTGCCGCCCTCATCGAGGGCATGCCGGATGCGGAGTTCACCAAGACCTTCTTCAGCTCGATCACGCGGCGCATGCACGGCACCGTCGGCGTCGCGCCCGACATCGAGTTCGTGGCCACCGATCTGGATCCGCTCGGCAAGGTCACGGCGGCTGTCGGAACCAACACCTACATCAATCACGGCTCATTGCTGCTGCTGTTCGAGGATGTGCTGGGCGACGTGCGCTTTCACTCGGCCTGGCGCGATTTCGATCGCAGCGTGGCCCATGTCACTGCGGAGGTGAACCGCTATCTGAAGGAACATACCGAGCGGCGCGCAGTGCAGCGGGTAGAGATCATCCGGCCGGTGTTCTACCAGGTGGCCCGCGCCTACATCGTCGGACGCATCCTCGGGCGGGATTTTCTCGTGCCGCTGGTGATTGCGCTCAAGAACTCGGACGGGGGCGTGCTGGTGGATGCCGTCATGCTCGCGGAAGGCGATGTCAGCATCTGCTTCAGCTTCACGAAGTCGTATTTCCACGTGGATCTGGACCGGGTCGCCGAGGCCGTGCTGTTCCTGAAGTCGATGATGCCGCGCAAGCCGGTGAGCGAGCTGTTCACGGTGCTCGGCCGTGCGAGGCAGGGCAAGACCGAGCGTTATCGCGAGCTGATGCGCCATCTCGAGCACACGCAGGACAGGTTCGTGCACGCACCCGGAGAGCGCGGTCTCGTGATGGTGTGTTTCACCCTGCCCTCATTCGATGTGGTGTTCAAGATCATCCGTGATCGCTTTCCGTATCCAAAGAGCGTGCTGCGCGAGGAGGTCAAGGCGAAATACCAGCTGGTGTTCAAGCACGACCGTGCCGGGCGCCTGGTGGATGCCCAGGAGTTCAAACAGCTGCAGTTTCCGCGCGCCCTGTTCGCGCCGGAGCTACTCGAGGAGCTGCGCAGCGAGACCGCCTCGACCGTGCACGAGCGGGGTGAGGACCTGGTGTTCGATCACATGTACATCGAGCGGCGCATGACGCCGCTGAATCTGTACCTGCGTACCGCGAGCTCAGCGGCCGCCGAACGCGTGGTGCTCGATTACGGACAGTGCATCCGGGACCTTGCGTATACCAACATCTTTGCCGGCGACCTGCTGCTGAAGAACTTCGGGGTCACCCGCCATGGGCGGGTGATCTTTTACGACTACGATGAGCTTTGCCAGGTGACCGACTGCAATTTCCGCGACCTGCCGACCGCGTCCCACCCCGAGGACGAGATGCGCGGCGAGGCGTGGTTCTATGTCGGCGACAGCGATGTGTTTCCAGAGACCTTCATCAATTTTCTCGCCTTCAATGATGAGCAGAAGGCGGCGTTTGTACGTGTGCATGGGGAAGTCTTGACAGCGGCCTTCTGGCGGCACGTGCAACAGCGCCTGCGTGAAGGCGAGGTGCTCGAGGTGGTGCCCTACCACCCGCATCGCGTACGCGTGGCCAGCAGCGCCTAGACGGGGGCGGTCAGGGCTTGCGGAAGCTGCACTACCCGCACCAGCTCACGGGCTCGCGGACCCTCGGCGCGCGTCGCAGCGAGCGCCGAATCGGCCAGACCTAACTCCGCGGCAGTCTGCTCGATGGCTCCCGGCACACAGCGGCCGGGCGTCAGCAGCTCGGTAGCGAGCAGTCGCCCAAAGTACAGTGCGCTGCATTCGCCCGAGAGGCTGGCGAACTCACCAAACTGCCGCCAGCCCAGCGCACAGGTGGCGGCTGTTGCCGGCACGTCCCAGCCCCGCACGAGCAGCTGGGCGAGCTCGGGGCCACGAGTCGCGCACCAGTCGCGCCGACCCACCGCATCCAGCTGCATGCGGTAATCGAGCTCGACACGTGCCAGCATGCGCAACGCGAGCGCCTCACCCGTCCGGTGCAGCAGCCCGCCGCCGAAAGCAGCGGCGATTGGGGCCTGAAGCAGCTGCGCTAGACGCGCGGCAAACACCGCCGCCGCCACCGACTCTTCCCAGAGCTCGTGACCTTCAGCCTCCCGCCCCGCAATCTGAAAGACCCGGGCGTACAGCTCGAGTAAGGCTTCACGCGCTCCCGGCCTGCCCAGAATGGTGGCGATGCCGCCGTCCGCTGACTGCAGCAGCGCGGCGAGGGTGGCCGGCACCGCCGGCAACATATGTTTGCGCGCCTTGAACAGCGCTGTCAGGGAGTGCTGCAGCATCAGGGCGCGGGCCACAGCATTGGAAGAGGAAGCCATGCACGATGCTGCGACGCGCGCCTGCAGCCCGTAAAGCAGGCGCTTCACATTCCGTGAAACTCGATCACTGCGCGAGCGTCTGCAGCGCTGCCCTGACATCCTCCAGCAGGTCCTCTGCAGCCTCCAGCCCGACTGACAGACGCACGGTCGCCTCCGTAATGGCCGCGACCCGCAGCTGCTCGGGTGTCAGATCGCGCCCCCGCATCATCTGCGGCGCAAGCACCAGCGACTCCGAGGAACCCAGGCTCGGCGTGAGGGCGAACAGGCGCAGCGATCCGGCAAAGGCGCGGGCCGCCTTGGCCCCGCCGTGCAGATCGACGGTGACAATGGTGCCAAAGTCGCGCATCTGGCGGCGCGCGAGGGCGTGCTGCGGATGGCCCGGTAGGCCCGGGTAGTGCACGCGCGCCACGGCTGGATGGGCGGCAAGAAACTCAGCCACCTGCAGGGCCGTGGCGCACTGCGCCTGGTAGCGCACGAAATAGGTCCGAAGACCGCGCAGAATGAGATAGGCGGCGTGCGGATCCAGCGTGCCACCGAGGATGCCGAAATCGGTGCGCAGCGCGCGAATCAGCTCATTGCGGCCGATCACGGCACCGCCCAGCACATCCCCGGCGCCGGAGGCGTACTTGGTGAGGCTGTGGATGAACAGATCGACCTCGAATTCGCCATGCTGATGAAAACCAGCGAAGGTGTTGTCCATGACGAGCAGCGCCCCCGCGGCGTGGGCCAGGCGCGCGAGCGCGGCGATGTCAGCAATTTTGGTGACCGGGTTGGTCGGGCTTTCAAACAGCACCAGCCGGGTCTTCTGCGCTGCCAGTGCCTGCTCCACTGCCGCCAGATCCTCGATGGAGAGCATCGTGTGGGTGACACCGAAGCGCGCCAGCAGGCGGCGGATGAGGTAGCGGGTCGGGTTGTAGGTTTCGATGAAGCACAGAAGGTGGTCGCCCTGTTGCAGCAGGCCGAGCAGGGTCTGGGCGATCGCGCCGACCCCCGAGGCCGTGACCAGACAATCTTCGCGCCCCTGCAGCTCCGCGAGCAGCAGCTCCAGCTGCCGCGTCGTAGGATTGGCCGTGCGGCTGTAGAAGAATCCCGGCCGCTCGCCCCGCAGGTAGCGCTCGGTCTCATCCAGCGTCTCGAATGCAAACTTGACCGACTGGTAGATGGGCGCGACCAGCGGTCGATTGTCGGCCGGCACCTGCACCTCCGGCGGATGATTCACGCGTGTAGACTTTTTCATGCGGGCTCCAGAGCGCGATCAGCGCGCGGGGTATTCAGGCTCCGCTGCGCCCGAGCCGGGATGCGAAGTCGTTGAGTCGCAGCGCAGCTGCATCCAGCGTGCTGTCCCGTTTCGCGATGCACAGCCGGACGACCGCCAAGGGTGGCGCGTTCGCGTAGAAAGGTGAAAGCGGAATGCACGCGACGCCCGCCTCGGTCAGCAGCCGTTCCGCAAACTGCACATCACCCGGTGCTGCGAACTCGCTGAAATCCAACAGTTGAAAGAAGGTGCCCTGCGCAGGGGGCAGCCGGAAGCCCGATGCCGACAGCGCGCCGCGCAGCCGATCGCGCTTGGCCTGGAAAAATGCCGGCAGGCCCTGCCAGACATCGGGACGCTCCTGCAGATAGCGGCTGATGCCGATCTGCAGCGGATGGGCAATGCTGAACGTGTTGAACTGATGCACCTTGCGCAGCTCAAGCGTGAGTGCCGCAGGTGCTACGCAGTAGCCCACACGGATGCCGGTCGCATGCAGGGTCTTACCGAAAGAGAACACCACGAAACTCTTCGCGGCAAGCTCGGGGTGAGCGAGCATCGACACATGCGCTCGCCCGTCATAGGTGACATGCTCGTAAACCTCATCCGACAGCACCTGGATATCGCGCCCCCGCACAACCTCGGCGAGCGCATCGAGATCTGCCTGCGTGGCAGCGGTGCAGGCCGGATTGTGTGGACTGTTGAACACTACCAGTCGCGTACGCGGCGTGATCGCCCCGCGCACGGCATCCCAGTCGTAGCGAAAATCAGGCGGCAGCAACGGCACGTGGATGCAATGGCCACCGGCAAGACGCACGGCAGGCTCGTACGAATCGTAGGCGGGATCAAACACGATCGCTTCGTCACCCGCAGCGATGCTGGCCTGGATGGCCGAGTAGATCGCCTCGGTGGCGCCGAGTGTCACCGTGATGTCAGTCTGCGGATCGACCTGCAGCCCGTAGCTGGTGGCTAATTTTTCTGCGATGCGCTCACGCAGCTGCGGCGCTCCTTCCATGGGGGCATACTGGTTGTAGCCCGAGCGCATGGCGTCGCTGACACAGTCCGCCAGATGCGGATCGATGTCGTAGTCGGGAAATCCCTGGCCGAGATTGAGTGCCCCAAGCTCGCGCGCCCGGCGCGAGATGATGGTGAAGATCGTGGTGCCTACCTCGGGCAGCTTGCTACGCGATGCCAGCATCGGTGCGGACCGGATCCTCAGACAGCGCTGCCTGCAGCCAACGCAGCCCCGATCACCCCCGCCTGGCCCGCGAAATGCGCCGGGCGGATCTGGGCATCCGCGCGCAACAGGTCCGCAAACTCCTGAAAGCGCCCGCTGACGGCGCCACCGAAGATGAACAAGTCAGGCCAGAACAGTCCCTGCATGCGCTGCAGATACACGTTGACGCGATCGACCCATTGCGGCCAGTCGAGCTTCTCGACAGTGCGGGCGTGTGCCGAAGCCCACTTCTCCACATCCGCGCCATTTACCTCGAGATGGCCCAGCTCGGTGTTGGGAAACAGCCGGCCATCCACGAACAGTGCGGTGCCGATACCGGTGCCGAAGGTGAGCATGATGACGGTACCGTGGCAGCCGCGGCCGGCGCCGAGCGTCACTTCGGCGAGCCCCGCGGCATCGGCATCGTTGAGAAACACCGCCGGACGATGCAGATTGCTCTGGATCAAGGCGGCGCCATCGACACCGATCCAGCCCGGATCGATGTTGGCTGCGGTGCGCACAATGCCTTGCTGCACCACACTCGGGAACGCCAGGCCGAACCGCTCCTGAGCCTCAGGCAGCCGAGCGATGAGGCCGCTGAAGACCGGCAGCAGGGCCGACGGCGTCGAGGGCTGCGGAGTGGCCGCGGAGCTCAGCTCGCCCAGCAGTCGGCCGCTCTCGAGATCGACGATGCCCGCCTTCACCGACGAGCCCCCCACGTCAAAGCCCAATACGTGACGTGCCATAGCAGACCCCGTCAGAGATTAGCCGCTGCCGCGAGCTGCATGTCGCGGTCGCGGCGCCTTGCCTGATAGCGCATCCAGAGCGATGAGGCCACGATGCCACACGCCACGAATGACACCATGATCGTGGCCAGCGCGTTCACATCCGGACTCACGCCCAGGCGCACCTTGGAGAAGATGACCATCGGCAGTGTGCTGGAGCCGGGGCCGGCCACGAACTGCGAGATCACCAGATCATCCCATGAAAGTGTGAAGGCCAGCAGCCAGCCCGACACGAGCGCCGGCAGGATCAGAGGCAGCGTGATGCGGAAGAAAACCTTTCCCGGCCGCGCACCGAGGTCCATGGCAGCCTCCTCCAGCGACCGGTCGAAACCGGCCAGCCGCGACTGTACCACCACTGTTACGTACGCCATGCTGAATGTAATGTGCGCAAGCGTAATCGTCACGGCTCCGCCGCCTCTCGGCCAGCCGATGGTCTGCTCGAGCGCCACGAACAGCAGCAGCAGCGAAAGTCCCGTGATGACCTCGGGCATCACCAGCGGCGCGGTGGTCATGCCGACGAGCAGCGCGCGACCCCGGAAGGCGCCGTAGCGCGCCAACGCAACACCGGCCAATGTACCCAGCACCACGGCGAGGCACGCGGAGATCACGGCGATCTTGATCGACAGCCACGCAGCACTCAGGATCTGGTCATTCGACAGCAGCGCGCCATACCAGCGCAGCGTGGGCGAGTTGACACGATCCCACACCGTGACGAGCCGTGAGTTGTTGAACGAGAACACGATCATCGACAGGATGGGCACATACAGGAAGATCAGCCCGAATAACAGCACGACGCGCGCCAACCGGCCGTGCGATTTCACTTGGGTGCCTCCAGCGTGCGCTTCTCGAAATGCTGAAACAGCATGATGGGAATCACGAGCAGCAGCAGCATGAAGATCGCCACCGCGCTCGCCACCGGCCAGTCGCGGTTCTCGAAGAACTCATCCGACAGCACCCGTCCGATCATCAGCTGATCCGTACGCCCCAGTAGCGAGGGGATAACGTACTCGCCGACCGCCGGGATGAACACCAGCAGCGAGCCTGCGATCACGCCTGGCAGCGACTGCGGCAGCGTGACGCGCCGGAAAGCCGTAAACGGATGAGCGCCGAGGTCGGCTGCCGCCTCGAGCAGCGTTGGGTCGTGCTTCTCGAGATTTGCATACAGCGGCAGGATCATGAACGGCAGATAGGAATACACAATGCCGATATACACCGCGAAATCAGTCTGCAGCAGTGTCAGCGGCTCGTGAATGATGCCCATCGCCAACAGTACGTTGTTGATGACGCCGTTGCTCTTCAGCAGGCCGATCCATGCGTACACGCGCAGCAGGAATGAGCTCCAGAAGGGCAGCACGATGAGCATCAGCAACACGTTGCGGCTCGCCGCGCTGGCGCGCGCCACCGCATAGGCCATCGGATAGCCGAGCAGCACACAGAAGATGGTCGAGACCAGCGCCACCTTCAGCGAGTAAAGGTACGAGCTCACGTACAGCCGGTCGGTGAACAGATAGGCGTAGTTGGCGAAGTTGAGCCGTACCGCCACCAGCCGGCCGTTGACCCACTCGAACAGTGGCGCGTACGGTGGCATGGCGAGGCGCACTTCCGAGAAGGAGATCTTGAACACAATCAGAAACGGAATCAGGAACAGCACGATCAGCCACAGCATCGGAATGCCCAGCACGATGCGCTGACCCCCGCTTTTGCTGAAGCCTGCCATGGCAGCTCTGCTAACGCGTCAGCACGACAGGACTGTCGGACCGCCAGGAGACGTACACCGTCTCGTCCCAGGTGATGCGATCCTCGGCGTGCCGCGCGATGTTGGGCAGGGTCACCCGGATCATGCGCCCGGACTCGGTCTGCACCAGGTAGATGGACATATCGCCCATGTAGGCAATCTCCTTCACGGTGCCGCGCGCCACATTCTCGCCCGCGGCCGGCGGGGGCGTCGGAGCGGCAGCGCCGGTGCCCGCGGGTGCTGCGGCTGTGGCCGCCGACGGCGGCTGTCGGCTGATGTTGACTTTCTCTGGCCGGATAGCGACCCACACCGTCGCGCCCGGTGCGGAGCTGATGCCGTGGCTTACGTACACCATGGTATCCAGGCCGGTACAGCGGATGCGGACGTATTCCGGCTCGTCATCCACCAGCTGGCCCTCGAACAGGTTGACCGAGCCGATGAAATCCGCGACGAAGCGGCTGGCGGGAAATTCGTAGATGTCCGTCGGCGTTCCCACCTGCACGATACGCCCGTGATCCATGACACCCATGCGTGTTGCGAGCGTCATCGCCTCCTCCTGATCGTGTGTCACCACGACGAAGGTCACGCCCAGCCGCTCCTGGATGTTGATGAGCTCGAACTGGGTGTGCTCGCGCAGCTTGCGATCCAGCGCGGCCAGCGGCTCATCGAGCAGCAGCAGCTTCGGTCGGGTCACCAGCGCGCGCGCCAGTGCCACCCGTTGCCGCTGGCCGCCGGAGAGCTGGTGGGGTTTGCGCTCGAGATAACCGGCCATCTTGACCATCTCGAGGATCTCGCCGACCCGCCGCGTTACCTCCGCGCGGCTCAATCGCTGCTGTTCAAGTCCGAAGGCGACATTCTTCGCGACACTCATGTGTGGAAAGAGCGCATAGGACTGGAACATCATGTTGACGGGCCGGTCATACGGCGCGATATCGCGCATGTCCTGGCCATCGATGAAGATCTGACCCGCGGAGGGCGTCTCGAAGCCAGCCAGCATGCGCAGCAACGTGGTCTTGCCGGATCCCGAGCCCCCGAGCAGACAGAAGATCTCGCCCCGCTGCACCTCGAGGCTGACATCATCGACGGCGGTGAAGTCGCCAAACCTGCGCGTTACGTTCGCAATGCGCAGGATGGGCTCGCCCTGCTGAACCGCGTCGCTCCGGTTGCTCACACGGGTGGTTCGGAACTCATTCGCCAGTCTTGAAGCGCGTCCAGGCACGCGTCAGCTGACGCTGATACTCCTGGGATCGCGGCGGCTCGGGCACCAGTTTGGCCGCGATCTGTGGCGGTGGGTAGATGTTGGGATCGTTTCTCACCGCCGCGTCGAGCAGCGGCGTGGACGCCGAATTCACGTTGGCATATTTCACCAGATTGGAATTCTTGGCGGCGACCTCGGGTCGCAGCAGGTAATTGATGAACTCGTGGGCGTTCTTCGGATGCGGCGCATCGGCCGGGATCGCCAGCATGTCGAAGTTCATGATGGTGCCTTCGCGCGGAATGGCATAGCGCACGTCGATGCCCTTGCCGGCATCGCGCGCCCGGTCGTGCGCCTGCTTGACATCGCCCGACCAGCCCAGCGCGAGGCAGATCTCGCCGTTGGCGAGATCCTCGATGTAGCGCGAGGAGTTGATATAGCGCAGATAAGGCCGGATCGACAGCAGCACCTTCTGCGCGGCCTGCAGATCCTCCGGCGACTGACTGCGGGCATCCTTGCCGAGAAACAGCAGCACCGTACCGATCACCTCGGAGGGCGCATCGAGCACCGAGATGCCGCAGTCCTTGAATTTCGCCACCACCGCGGGGTCGAAGAACATGCGCAGGCTGTCGACCGGAGCGTCCGCCATGCGCTCGTGAATCTTGGCCTCGTTATAGCCGGGCCCGGAGGTCACCCACATGTAGGGGACGCTGTGGGCATTGTCCGGGTCATAGAGCGCGATGCTCTTCATCATCTGCGGATCGAGGTTCTTGAGATTCGGCAGCAGTGATTTGTCCAGCACGCGGAACACGCCGGCCTTGATCTGCCGCTCGAGAAATGGCGCCGACGGCACGACCACGTCGTAGTTCGTGTGGCCGGTCAGAAGCTTGGTCTCCAGCACCTCGTTGGCATCGAAGACGTCATAGTTGACGCGGATGCCGGTTTGCTGCGTGAAGCCACTGAGCACACTGGGCTCGATGTAATCGGACCAGTTGTAGACATTCAGTACCTTCTCTTCAGGGCCGCTGCCAGCGAGGCTGCCGCCGGTAGAGCTCGAGGGCGCGCCTCCGCCGCAGGCGCTCAGCAGCATGCCCAGACACAGGGCCAGGGTCAGTGTTCTCATGCGGTGGCTACTTTAATATAGCTTTCAGACGTTCAGCAGCAGGTGCTCACGCTCCCAGGAGCTGATGACCTGCAGGAATACCTCATACTCAGCTTCCTTGACGATCGTGAAGGCGGAGACGAAGGCTTCGCCCAGCAGCCTCACGAGCGGCTCGCACTCGCGCAGCTGCCGCAGCGCTTCATCGAGCGAGCGCGGCAGCCCGAAAGGCAGGTCATGGGCGCTACCGGTGATCGGATCGGTGGGCTGCAACCCCTCGATCATCCCCAGATAGCCGCAGGCCAGCGAGGCGGCAATGGCGATGTAGGGATTGGCATCGGCGCCGCCGACGCGATTTTCGACGCGCCGTGCTTCCGCACTGGACATCGGAACCCGCAGGCCCGCCGTGCGGTTGTCATAGCCCCAGTGCACGTTGATGGGCGCCGACAGATAACGCGTCAGTCGCCGATATGAGTTGACGTTGGCGCAGAACAGCGCCATCGCTGCGGGCATGTATTTCTGCAGCCCCGCGATGTGGGAAAAGAACAGGTTGGACGGCGTGCCATCATCATTGCTGAAGATGTTCTTGCGCGTCTTGGTGTCCACCACGCTCTGGTGGATGTGCATGGCGCTGCCCGGTTCCTTGGCGTGCGGCTTGGCCATGAAGGTGGCGTAGATCTTGTGGCGCAGCGCCGCCTCGCGCGCGGTGCGCTTGAACAGAAAGGCCTGATCGGCGAGATCCAGCGGATAGCCGTGGATCAGATTGATCTCCATCTGCGCCGGCCCGTCTTCATGGATCAGGGTATCGATCTCGATCTCCTGGTCCTCGCAGAACTGATAGATGTCATCGAACAGCGGATCGAACTCGTTGACGGCCGCAATGCTGTAGGACTGGCGTCCGGGCTCGGCGCGCCCCGAGCGGCCCACCGGCGGGCGCAGGGGATAGTCCGAATCCTTGTTCTGCTCGATGAGGTAGAACTCGAGCTCCGGAGCCACCACCGGCTCCCAGCCGCGCTGCGCATACAACTCCAGAATGTTGCGCAACACGTGCCGCGGCGCCATCGATACCCGCCGGCCGTCGGAGTAGAAACAGTCGTGAATGACCTGCGCGGTGGGTTCGGCCGCCCACGGTACCCGCCGCACGGTCTTCGGATCTGCCTTGAGCACGATGTCGATCTCGGCGGGACTCATCGCCTCGGCAGGGTCAGGCGGATAATCCCCCGTCACGGTCTGCAGGAACACACTCTCCGGCAGTCGCATGCCCTCGTCTTCGGCGAACTTGGCGGCCGGCATGATCTTGCCGCGCGCAATACCGGCCATGTCGGGAATGATGGCCTCGACCTCGGAGATGCCGTGGTCACGAAAGAACTGTTGGATCTCGCTTACCATGAAACAACCTTTACGCTTTCCCGCTGTTACCGCCGCGCTGCGCTCGCGAGGGCTGGAAGCCCAACTCCAGCCCCACGCTTTTCAACTCTTGTTCTGCATGCGCTCCAGCGCCGCCTGCCCGAATGCGCCGAACAGCGCCTGGGAGAACGGATTGCTCGCAGCCCGCCACTCCGGATGCCACTGCACCGCCAGCGCGAATCCTCGGGCTGCCGTGACGCGGAAAGCCTCGATGAGTCCATCGGGTGCGCGCGCCTCGACTTGCAACTGTGGCCCGAGCCGCTCGATGCCTTGCGAATGCAGCGAGTTGACCGTCAGCCGTCCGACACCCGCCAGCGCGTATAGCTCGCCCTGCGGCTCCAGGATCACCTCGTGCGCCGGCCCGTACTGCACCTCGAGCGGCTGCGACTCATCGTCACGATGATCCAGCTTGCCTTCGACCTCGTGTACCCGCTGGTGCAGGCTGCCGCCGAAGGCGACATTCATCTCCTGGAAGCCGCGGCAGATGCCGAGCACCGGCACGGCCTCCGCCACCGCCTTGCGTATCAGGGGCAGGGTCGTGGCATCGCGCGCCGGATCGTGCAGTGTTCCCGGGGCGCTCGCAGGTCCCGAATAATGATGCGGCTCGACATTTGAGGGGCTGCCAGTGAACAACAGCCCGTCGACGCGCTCGAGCAGCTCCTCCATCCGCAACTCCTCGGCGAGCGCCGGGATCAGCATCGGTAGCCCCCCCGCGACCTCCAGGACCGCCCGCACATACTTGTCGCCAACGACGTGAAATGGGTGCAGACCGAGCGTACGACGGTCGGCCGGGATGCCGATGAGTGGACGAGCGCGAGCCATGAGGGGTTGCTGTGAGCGTGTTCATTATATTGAACAACCGCCCCGCCAAATTCTCCGCAATACCGCCCTATTAGACCACAGCTGCCGGCGCCTGCCTGAATTTGCTCGCCAGGCGCCGCGCTCGCTATCCTCGCGCCCTCCCCAGCATGGCCAATAATTCTAAACACGTGTCGCTTCTGAGCAACCCTGCGGCAGCGCCGTCCGAGCGCCCCGCCGCGCACGCATCCTCGTATTACGCCGCCTCCACCCCGCTGCCCGCTCCGCGGCAGATGCTCACCGGTGCCGTGGAATGTGACACCTGTGTGATTGGCGGCGGGATAGCAGGCTGCTCGGCCGCGCTGCATCTCGCCGAGCGTGGGCAGAAAGTCGTGCTGCTCGAGCAGCACCGCATCGGCTGGGGTGCCTCGGGCCGCAGTGGTGCGCAGGCAATTCACGGGCTGGCGGCACCCCAGAACAAACTCGAGAGACTCATCGGCGCTGGCGATGCCCGGCGCGTGTGGGATCTGACCGTCGAAGCGCTCGCACTCATGCGCGAGCTGATCGCACGTCATCGCATCGACTGTGATTGGGTCGATGGGTTCATGCTCACTGCGATCAAGCCGCGCCACGACAGTGAGCTGCGCGCGGAAGTGCGCGAACTGCACGATCGTTACGGGTACACGAGTGTGCGTTATGTGCCCCAGGATGAGCTGCGCACCCTGGTTGCATCCAGCCGCTACCTCTCGGCGCTGTACGATTCCAACAGTGGGCACCTCCACCCGCTGAAATACACCCTCGGATTGGCCGCGGCGGCCGAGCGTTGCGGCACGCAGATATTCGAAGGCACGCGCGCGCTGGGCTATCTGGCTGCGCCCGATGCTCCCTCCTCGATCGTAGTCCGGACTCCCAACGGTGAAGTGCACAGCCGTCACGTCGTGCTATGCGGCAATGTCTATCTGGGGGCGACCGCGCCGCAGCTGACCGCGAAGATCATGGCGGTAGCGACCTACATCGTGGCCACGCAGGTGCTCGGAGCGGACCGCGCGCAGGCTCTCATCACCAACAATGCGGCCGTCTGCGACATGAACTGGGTACTCGACTATTTCCGCCGCTCGGCTGACCACCGGCTGCTGTTCGGCGGCCGGGTCAACTACTCGGGCCTGTCATCTTTCGATGCGCCGAGCGCCACGCGCACCCGCATGTTGAAGGTGTTCCCGCAGCTCGCTGATGTCGCCATCGAGTTTGCCTGGGGCGGTCATGTGGATATCACCTTGAACCGGGCGCCCCATTTCGGCCGGCTCGCCCCCAATGTGTTCTTCCTGCAGGGCTTTTCGGGCCACGGTATCGCCCTTACGGGGCTCGCCGGCAAGCTGGTTGCCGAGGCGATCAGCGGGACTGCCGAGCGCTTCGATGTCTTCGCCCGCATCCCGCATGCGAATTTTCCGGGCGGCGCGGCGCTGCGCCGGCCGGCGCTGGTCCTGGCGATGTTGTATTACCGGCTCAAGGACTTGTTGTAAGCAACTTCTCGGCGATCTGCACGGCATTCAGCGCGGCGCCCTTCAGCAGCTGGTCGCCCGCAATGAACACACTGACCGAATGGCCGCTCGGATCGCTGACATCCTGACGGATGCGTCCGACCAGGATCGCATCCTGTCCCGAGGCGTCCTTGGGCATCGGGAAATAGTTGCGCTGCGGATCATCGACCAGTCTGACACCGGCTGCGCCAGCCATGAGTTCGCGCGCCTCGGCGGCAGCGATCGGCCGTTCGCACTCGAATGTCACCGCCATGCAATGGGCGCGCAGCACCGGCACCCGCACGCAGGTTGCCGCGATACGCAGCTCCGAGTCGCCGAAGATCTTGCGTGCCTCCTGCATGACCTTCGTCTCTTCCTCGTTGTAGCCGGTCTGCGGATCGATGGCCGTGTTGTGGCTGAAGAGATTGAAGGCGTATGGATGCGGCAGGACCTTGTTCTCGTATGCCCGCCCCTCCAGATAGGCGCGCGTCGACTCGCGCAGCTCCTCCATGGCAGCAGCGCCCGCGCCGGAGGCTGCCTGGTAGGTCGCAATCTGCAGCCGGCGGATGCGGTTATGCTGCTGGATGGGCCACAGCGGTGTGATCGAGATGATCGCCGCGCAGTTCGGGTTGGCAATGATGCCCTGGTGCTCGCGCAGCGCAGCCGCATTGATCTCCGGCACCACCAGGGGCACTTTCGGGTCCATGCGGAACGCCGAGGAATTGTCGATGACCACCGCTCCGCGCGCTACAGCGAGCGGTGCGAAGCGCTTCGAGGTGGACCCTCCGGCGGAAAACAGCGCGATGTCTATGCCCTCGAGCCCAGGCTCGGTCAGCTCCTCAACCGGCAATGCACTGCCGCGAAAGGCCAGCATCCTTCCCGCCGAGCGCGCCGAGGCAAACAGCCGCAGCCGCGCGAGCGGAAATCGGCGCCGCTCCAGACAGCCGATCAACTCGACACCCACCGCGCCGGTGGCACCTACGATGCCCACCACCGGTGCATCCGCTCGACCCGCCTGCATCAACCACTCCAAGAGGCCTGCGCCTGACTTTCCTGATTGGAAAAAACGCTACCGCATGCCCCCGGCACTGTAAAGCAAACCAGCCGGATCCGCGGCGCGGATCTCGAAACACTGGTGGATGCGGCCATTGCGCTCGAAATCCGGCGGCAGCGTGTCAGCGGAGATGTCGCGCACGGCATAGCGGGCACGCAGCGTCTCATCGAGCCGGAAGCGCTGCGCATTGGTGGAGAACAGCAGCAGCCCGCCCGGGGTCAGCAGCCGCATGCCCAGATCGATCAGTGCCGCATGATCGCGCGCGACATCCAGCACCCCCTGCATGCGCTTGGAGTTGGAAAATGTCGGCGGGTCGAGAAAGATCAGCTCGTAGCGCTGCGGCAGTGCCACGGCGGCCTGCAGCCACTCGCGGCAGTCGGCTTGCACGCAATGATGGCGTGCGCTGCTGCAGCCGTTAAGAGCGAGGTTGCGCTGTGCCCAGTCAAGATAGGTATGCGACAGATCGACCGACACGCTCGCCTCCGCCCCGCCCGCCGCCGCGTATACGGTCGCCGTAGCGGTGTAGGCAAACAGGTTGAGAAAGCTCACCCCGCGGGCCGCGGCGCGCAGACGCTCGCGGGTCAGGCGGTGATCGAGGAACAAACCCGTATCCAGATAATCCCCGAAGTTCACCAGGAATCTGAGCCCGCCTTCGCTGACCGTCAGAAACTCCCCGTGACCTGCCACCTTGCGGTATTGCTCGCCATGGCGGCTGCGACGCCGCGTGCGCACGTGGATGTGCTCGGGCGCAACGCCGCTTACCTCTGAAAGCACTGCGAATACCTCACCGCGGCGGCGCCGGACTGCCTCGCGCTCGATCTCTGGCGGCGCCGCGTACTCCTGTACATACAGCCAACTCGTCTGCGGCTCGATCGTCTGGTACAGATCGATCGCAAAGGCATACTCCGGCATGTCGGCGTCGTATACCCGATAACAGCTGACTCCGGCACGTTGCGCCCAGGC
This sequence comes from uncultured Pseudomonadota bacterium, assembly GCA_963715725.1. Lineage (GTDB taxonomy): Bacteria > Pseudomonadota > Gammaproteobacteria > Steroidobacterales > Steroidobacteraceae > 13-2-20CM-66-19. Next base: position 612,070 of record OY970272.1, read on the forward strand.
CCGGAGGCGCTTCAGATTCTTGGCCAGCCGGTTGGCAAACATGCGGGCGCCGGGTGAATCGCGGTCGGGGGCCTGCGACTTGCCGAGGCGACCTGGTGTGCGCTCGCTGCTCACATCGATGCGCAGGCGCAGTAGGCGGCACTCAAGTCCGCCATTCCAGATTGCGTGCGTGCGAAAGGCGCGCAGTCCCAACTCCTTACCGAGCTCCGGTGCACCGATCACGATCGCGGCCGTCCAGCCGGCAAAGCGGGTGCGCAACACCTCCCCCAGCTCGCGATGCGCAAGCAACGCCCGCTGCGGATCCTCGAGCCGTACACCGTAGGGGGGATTCACGCAGAGCAGTCCCGGCGGACCGGGCAGAGGAGCCGCGTGCGCCAGCTCCTCCACGGCAAACTGCACCAGGTGCACCACTCCGGCACGCGCCGCGTTGGCCTTTGCCTGGCGTATTGCGTGCGCCGCCTGATCCTGACCGCGCAGCAGCTGGCGCGCCGGTTGCGCGCGCGTGCTGCGTTGCTGCGCCTCCTGCACGAGCACGTCCCACAACTGGCGATCGTGCCCGCGCCAGCCGAGAAAGCCGAAATAGCTGCGCAACAGTCCGGGAGCGTGCTGGCTCGCGAGCAGCGCAGCTTCGATCACGAACGTTCCCGAACCGCACATCGGATCGCAAAACGGCGCGCCGGCTGCGGCCATGGCCGGCCAGCCCGAGCGCAACAGAATGCCGGCGGCCACGTTTTCGGCCAGTGGCGCAGCCCCCGCCTCTTCGCGATAACCCCGGCGATGCAGACTCTCGCCTGCCAGGTCCACAGAGAGTGTGATGTTGATGCCACGGGCATGCGCGTGCAGGCGCACGTCAGGTCGTTCGAGGGACACATCCGGGCGCCGTCCCTGTGCGCTGCGCACGCTGTCGACTACCGCGTCCTTCAGCCGCAGCGCGCCAAAGTGCGTGTTGGTAATGGCCGGATGACGGCCGCTGAATTCGCACGCAAGGGTACTGTCGGCACCGAGGTGCGCCGACCAGTCGAGTGCGCGCACGGCGCTGTAGAACTCATCAGCCGTGTTGACGGCGAAGCGCGCGAGCTGCAGGTAGACCCGGTTGGCAAGCCGCGATTCGAGGCAGGCGCGGTAGCCAGCCCGCAGTGGACCGCTGAAGCTGACACCGGTCGCGCGCTCTTGCAGCTCTTGCGCGCCCAGCATCATGAGCTCCTGCACCAGCAGATCCGACAATCCCCGCGGACAGCTCGCGAGGAATTCATACCTCGGACTGCTCACCGATCAGCGCGCGGACCTGCCGCCGCGTACGCCATCAGGAGCTGCGTACGGCATCAGGAGAGGTCGAGCCAGGTCGTCTTCAGTTCCGTGTACTTCTCCAGCGCGTGCAGGGATTTATCCCGACCGATGCCTGATTGCTTGAATCCGCCGAACGGCACGGTGATATCGTCCGCGTCATAACAGTTGACGAACACCGTGCCAGCACGGATCGCCTTGGCAGTACGATGCGCGACGGTGACATCACGTGTCCACACCGCGGCTGCCAGACCGTAGATCACATCATTGGCGATCTCGACCGCTTCCTCCACCGTACGGAAGCTGATCGTGGACAGCACCGGCCCGAAGATCTCCTCGCGCGCAATGGCCATCGTCGGCTTCACCTCATCGAAAATCGTCGGCTCGACGTAGAAGCCGCCACTGTCCTCGCGCACCCGCCGGCCGCCCGCATAGATGCGCGCGCCGTCGCGGCGACCGCTGTCGATATAACCCAACACCCGCTTCATTTGCGTCTCATCGACGATCGCGCCCAGCTTGGTGCGCGTGTCCAGCGGATCACCCGGCTGCAGCGTCTTGCCGATGGCCTGGATTTTTTCGAGCACGGCGTCCTTGACGCTGTCCTGTACCAGCAGCCGTGAGCCAGCGGAGCACACCTCACCCTGGTTGTCGAAGATGGCAAAGGCGGCTGCGGTGGCGGCCTTTTCCAGATCCGGCGCATCCGCCATCACGATGTTCGGCGACTTGCCCCCGCACTCCAGCGAGACGCGCTTGAGGTTCGACTGGCCGGCGAACTGCATGATCTGCCCGCCGGTAGCGGTCGAGCCGGTGAAGGCGATGCAATCCACATCCATGTGCAATGCGAGTGCCTTGCCGGCCGTCGGCCCGAATCCGGGCACGACGTTGAAGACGCCCTCGGGAATCCCCGCCTCCACGGCGAGCTCGGCGACGCGGATGGCGGTGAGCGGCGATTTCTCCGAGGGCTTCAGCACGAACGAGTTGCCCGCGGCGAGCACCGGGCCGATCTTCCAGGCAGCCATCAGCAATGGATAGTTCCAGGGCACGATCGCCCCGACGACGCCCATCGGCTCGCGCGTCACCAGCGCCAGCGCCCGAGGTCCGGTGGGGGCAACCTCGTCATAGATCTTGTCGATGGCTTCCGCGTACCACTCGATGCAGCGCGCCGCGGCGGGCATATCGACGTTGAGACTCACATTGATGGGCTTGCCCATGTCGAGCGTCTCGAGCAACGCCAGCTCATCGGCGTGCTCGCGGATCAACTCGGCGAAGCGCTTCAGCACTTTCTGACGCTCGGCGGGCGGCTGATTCGCCCACACTCCCTTGCGGAACGCGCGTCGCGCAGCGCTCACCGCCCGGTCGATGTCCTCACTGTCGCCCGCCGCCACGCGCGCGAGGAGCTTTCCGGTGGCGGGATTGACCGAGTCAAAGGTCTGGCCGGACGCTGCATCGAGGTAGTTGCCGTCAATGAACGCCCGTGTCCGGATCTGCAGCGTCCGGGCCCGCTCGTGCCAGGAAATGCTCTCAGGTTTGGCGGCCATGCAATCCTCCTCGCTCAGAAAGTCGGCGGTGTACTGGCACTGATGATCTCACACGGCTCGCGACCGACGTTACGAAAGCGATGTGGCAGCTGGCTTGAGAAGTAATAGGCCTCACCCGGACCAAGCACCCGCGCGACACCGCCCACGGTCAATTCCACCTTGCCGCGCACCACGACGCCGCCTTCTTCGCCGCGATGCATGAGCATGTCCTCACCGGTACCGGTACCTGCGGCATAGCGCTCGTGCAGGATCGTCAGCTGTCGCCCCGGCCGCTGCGCGGCCACGAGGCGCAGCGAGACCTCCTCGTTGCCCAGCTCGACTAGCTCATCGGCGGTGAACACGCTCTGCGGCACCGCCGTGCCCGGATCCAGTGTGAAGAACTCCGCCAGGGACATCGGCACCCCGTCCAGGACCTTTTTCAGCGAGCTGACCGAGGGACTGACGCGGTTCTGCTCGATGAGCGAGATCAGGCCGTTGGTGACGCCGGCGCGGCGAGCCAGCTCCCGCTGCGAGAGTCCGAAGGTTGTGCGCAGACCGCGCAGCCGGGCGCCGACATCGATGCTCATGAAGGCTGGCCTGTTTAGGATTTTGGACGGGAAGGCCCCAAATTTGGTCCGGATGGCCTTATTTGTCAACTTTCCTTATCATTCGACGCTTCTGCGACCCTGGCGAGCACCTATGTCATCAGCCCCGGACCTTGTGGCGTTTGCCGCTCCTGCAGGCTTGTCCCGCGATGAGCTGGAGGCCTTCTGGATGCCCTTCACCGCGAACCGGCAGTTCAAGTCGAACCCGCGTCTGCTGGCCCGCGCCTCGGGGATGCACTACTGGACGGCCGACGGGCGGCAGATCCTGGATGCTGCAGCCGGCCTGTGGTGTGTGAATGCAGGGCACGGACGGTCGGAGATTGCCCAGGCCGTGGCCCGTCAGATGGAGACCCTGGATTACGCCCCGGGCTTTCAGATGGGGCATGCCGGTGCTTTTGCGCTCGCCAACGAGCTGAGCCGGCTGACACCTGCAGGTCTCGATCGCGTGTTCTTCACCAACTCCGGCTCCGAATCGGTCGACACTGCGCTCAAGATCGCCGTCGCCTACCATCGCGTGCGCGGTGAGCCTGGGCGCACGCGGCTGATCGGACGGGAGCGCGGCTACCACGGTGTTGGTTTCGGCGGCATCTCCGTAGGAGGAATTCCTGCCAACCGGCGTATGTGGTCCGCCGTCACGCTGCCGGGCGTCGATCATCTGCCTCACACTCATGATGCGGCGAAGAATGCCTTCTCGCGGGGCGCCCCGGAGCACGGCGCACAGCTCGCCGATGAGCTCGAACGGCTAGTCACGCTGCACGATGCATCCAACATTGCCGCCGTCATCATCGAGCCGATCGCAGGCTCGACGGGGGTACTGGTGCCGCCGCGAGGCTACCTGCAGCGCATTCGGCAGATCTGCGACAAGTACGGCATTCTGCTGATCTTCGATGAAGTCATCACAGGCTTCGGTCGGACCGGCTCAGCGTTCGCCGCCCAGGAGTTTGGCGTCACCCCCGACCTCATGACGCTCGCCAAGGGTCTCACCAACGGCTCGATTCCCATGGGCGCGGTGGTTGCGAAGAAATCCATCTACGATGCTTTCATGCAGGGGCCGGACGGCATCGAGCTGTTCCACGGCTATACCTACTCTGCACATCCGGCAGCCTGTGCAGCGGCTCTCGCGACCCTCGGGATCTACGAACGGGAGCGCCTGCTGACGCGCGCGAGGACGCTGAGCAGCACGTGGGAAAGCGCTGCACATGATTTGCGCGGCTTGCCGCACGTCATCGATATCCGTAATTACGGACTCATACTCGGAATCGAGCTGGAGCCGCTCGCCGGCAAGCCCGGCGCGCGTGCTTTCGAGGCATTCCTGCGCTGCTTCGAGCGCGGCGTCTTCATCCGCACGACCGGCGATACCATCGCCCTGTCGCCGCCGCTTATCATCGAGAATGCGCAGATCGATCAGATCTTCACGACGCTGCGCGAGGTGTTGAGCCGCGGTTAGGCGTTGGGTTGCTGTTGGCGTCCGCGCAGATGTCTGAACCGCTGCAGCATCATCCACGTGGCCGATCCAATCACGATGACGCTGCCCAGCAGCATCTCCATGTCGGCCAAGCTGAAACCACGCGAAGCTACGATGGTGACCGTCTCCATGACACCCCTCCCACAAGCACCGTCAGGTTGAATCGGGCAGGGCGGCAGTTTCCCACGGGCTCTACAGGCGCATCACAGCGGGGTCGTTGTTCTGCGACGGGCGTTCACCCGCGCGAGCATTATGTTCAGGCTTGCGGCTCGAAGACGGCGTAGATCTTGATGCAGTTTTCCAACACTTCCCAGGTGCCGGAAAACCCGGCCGGCACCACAAAGGCATCCCCCGCGGCGAACTCCCAGCGCTCACCCGCGTCGTTATGCAGTACGACCCGCCCCGCCGTCATGACACACAGTTCATTCTCGGTGTAGCGGATCCGCCATTTGCCTTGGGTTGCAGACCAAAAGCCGGCAAAAAACTGTTGAGTTGTATCGGAGAAATAATTGGCGATCTGTGTGCGCGGCGCACCGCTTAGCAGGCGCTCGGCGGCCACTTCGCTGGTTTCCGCCGGCAGGTCACCGTGGAGCGGTATGATGGCGTCTGACATACCGCTATCGTAGCGCACTCCACGGTGTACCCGCGCTCGCTCTTCATTCATTGCGTGCCAGCGGTTGCCCGCGCTCGATACGTACGCTGACACGCCGCTCCAACGCGTTTCCATCAGCATCGCCCGCGGCGCTCTCGGCCTCGGTTTTTCCGCGGGCCTCGACGATCAGGCGTTGCGGATCGATGCCGGACATGGCGAGCACCTCGGCCACGGCCTGCGCCCGCCGCCGCGACAGCTCCATGTTGTAATGCTGCGAGCCGCGGGGATCCGCGTAGCCCACGATGCGCACGCTGGCATCAGGTAACGCAGCCGCGAGCGCGCCCAGCTTCAGTAAAGGCGGCACGGCTTGCGCCTCAATGGTGTCCGCATCGGTACGGAAGCCGATGTCAGCCTGTACCTCATTGGTCGCATCGAGCGCCCGATCGAGCCTCTGCATCTGGTCCTGCTCGCGCGCGCGCTCAGCCTCACTCTCCCTGAGATTCGCCTCGGCATCCTTGTGGGCTGCGGCCTGACGATGATAGCGATCACCGGCCCAGGCCCCGGCGGCAGCGCCGAGGATTGCCCCAACCGGACCGCCGGCCGCAGCGCCCAGCGCCAAGCCGCTGACCAGGCCAATATTCTGCGGTGCCGAGGCGCTCGGCTGAGGCAGCGGACTGCCCTCGCCCGCCTGGGCGGGCAGATACGCCAAGGCTGCGGTCGTGACTGTGACGCCGATTGAGACGCGGCGCAGCGTCGTGCTTACCATATTCATCGTGCTCTCCCGGTTATGCTGTAGTGGCGAAGCACCGCTTCGCGACTGACAGTTCAGCGCACTGTGCAGTGGCCGCCGTGCGGGAAATACGGCAGGCTGACGATGGCTCATGACGAATTGTGGCAAGGATCCGATGATGCAGATCGCGCGTGACGGTGGGACCGACGTGCAGCAAGGCGGTGCGGCTGCTGTGAGACTGAGGCAGGCCGCAAGGCTCGCCTGCGGACTCGGCTGGCTGCTGCTGTGGGGCTGTGCGACCCACCCGGCAGGCTCCGCGGCACCGGCGGGCAAGCTTACCCCGCAGCTACGCTCAGGCAGTCCCGAGCTGCGCGCGTACCAGATCCAGGACTGGATCGCGCCGGATGATCACACCATGGTGGTGAATTCCGTCGACCACGCGTTGTTTCGGGCGCAGTTCAAGGGCCGCTGCAATGGCCTGCGCCTCGCGGATACCGTGTCCTTTATCGTGCTGGATGCTACGCAGTTCGATCGCTACGGGGGCGTGGTGCTACCCGATGGCACGCGCTGCGCGTTTGCCGCGGTCACCCGCCTGGATACGAGCGCTACCGCCAGTCAGTGAATGCGCCTCAGTGCCCCGACCCGTCCGGTTTGCGGAACTTCAGAATGAACTGATCCGTGTGACCGCGCACTGAGGGATCGAAAACTTTCGCGGAGTGATCATCGCCAGGATTGCGCAGCAGATCGCTGTCTGCGACGAACTTGAATCCTGCCGCCGTAACCTCGGCTTTCACCGTCGCCACATCGATGCGATGCAGCGTCGCTGTATCGCGGCTGCCCGAGCCGTTTGCGGCCGCATGATCGAGGACAATGTACCGGCCTCCGGGCTTGAGCGCCTCAAACACTGATTTGTTGAAAGCGGCTACGTCGAGACTCGGAATGTTGTGCAGATCGTGATAGTTCTGAGCCGTGAACACCACATCGGCGGCCGTCGGTGCGTGCACCGTGTTGAGCGGACCGCCCTGCGCGGTGATGTTGGAGTATTGCGATTCCTGCGCCAGCGCCTGGGTCGCAGCCACTGGATCCGGGGCATCGGCCGGAGCGCTCGGACGGCGCGGCGGCGATAGCGCGTACACATGGCCCCGCGGACCTACAACCTTGCTCAGGATACGTGTGAAATAGCCTTTGCCCGGCAGCAGCTCGATGACCGTGTCGCCCGGCTTGATGCCGGCGAAGGCGAGGGTCTCCGCGGGCTTGCGCGTCGTATCGCGCTGACGATCCTCATCCGGACGTGCCGAATCGGCTACCGCCGTCTTGATGAAGCCCGGCACCCGCGGCGCCGCCTGTGCCGCCGGCACCGAGGCGAGCCCGCCGAAGCCCAATAACCAGCTGCACAGCACGCCCAATGAAGTGTAACGACGCATAGAACCTCCGCTCGCCGAACATACCTGGTCCACACGGAGTCCGGCATTGCCCGGATGTGCCCGAATTGCTCCACCGGTTCCGCCTGTTGTGCGGCCAACCTGTGCGCATCCTGACGAAGGAAGCGCCCTCATGCTCCCCGATCTGCGCATCTGGCTCAACCATTTCGAGTATCACGCTGCCCAGCATCGCAGCGTTCCCACCCATATCAGCGATACCCTCAGCCGCTCCGAGCGTGCGTTGATTGCCCGCCCGCTGGCTTCATTGCGCGCTCACCACGGGGCCGCCAGCGAGGGCCTGCTGCGCGCGGCGTACTGTTTCAGCCAGCAGCGCGCCGCACCGGAAGTGGCGCGTATCGTTGAGCTACTGGTGCGTGAATCCGGGCAGCAGGCACGCCTGATTGCAGTTTTCATGAGACGCCATCACATCCACTCGCCGCGCGAGCATGCGCAGGCTGCCCGTACGGTGCGCCCTGGTACGGCTGCCGCGCTCCACGGGCTGTTATCGCAACGATTGACGTGGCAGCTGTGTAACCTCCTTTGCTATCGGGCCCTGGAACGGCTCACCGGCAACCAGCAGCTACGTCTGTTATGTCGCATGCTCGCTGCCGAGCAACTGGCGCATATCGGCTTTACGACGGATCTGCTGTTGGCACTGCGGGCCGAGCTGTCATCAGTCGGACGTCTGGCGAGCGGCATGCGCGAGAAATGGTGGGGCCTGCTTACGGTAGCACGCGTGTGGCGGGACCATCACGCGGCACTCTCGCGGGCGGGCTACGGCTTGAGGCAGTTCCTGCAGGCTACCCGGCTGCAATACATCTTCTATATGCAACCGCTGCCGCGCGGCCTGGGAGCGCGCGACCAGCGGTGACGCGGGGACCTTAGACCGTATCGCCGAGCGCAGTACCTGGGGCGCTCTGATGAGCCTCCATCCAGCGCCGGACGCGGACGGCGTCCGCTACCCGGGTGTTCTTGCCGACCGAGTTGAGCAGCACGATGACGACGTTGCGGCCCTGGATGACGGCCTGCATCACCAGGCAGCGTCCGGCTTCGTTGATGTACCCCGTCTTCTGCACGATGATGTTCCAGCTGGGGTTGGAGACCAGCGAATTGGTGTTGCGGAACTCGAGCCTGCGGCGGCCGATAGGCACCGTATAGCCCCGGTCGGTCGAATACTCGCGGATAGTCGTGTTCTGCGAGGCGGCGATGACCAGTTTGGCCAGATCTTCGGCGCTCGCTACGTTGTCACTCGACAAGCCCGCCGGATCGACGAAGTGCGCGCTGCGCATGCCGAGGGCCTTCGCCTTGGCGTTCATGGCTGCCACGCACGCCGGCAGCCCGCCCGGGTAGTTGCGACCCAGCGCATGGGCCGCCCGGTTCTCCGATGACATCAGCGCCAGATGAATCAGGTCACCGCGACTCAGCGTCGTGCCCAGCATCAGGCGCGAGACGGCGCCCTTGCCGACGATGCGATCCTCGGTGGTGAGCTGGATGCGCTCGTTGAGCGGTTGGCCGGCATCAGCCACCACCAGCGCCGTCATCAGCTTCGTGATCGAGGCGATGGGTGCTGCGACGTCGGCGCGCCGCGAGTAGAGCACCGAGGAGTGGGTGGTGTCGACGACCAGCGCGGCGGTCGAGCGCAGGTTGGGCTCGTCGGTCCGAACACGTACCGCATGCCGGGAATGGTGTGCGAAGGCGGTCACGGAGGTCAGGCAGAGCAATGCCGTCATGGTGAGTTGTTGTATGCGATGCATCGCCCGTGTTGCCTTATCGATCCAGACCCTTGAATGAGTGTAGCAGATCATAACGGCACAATGACGGACGTGAACCAACCTCAGATTCTGTCGCCTCAGCGCGCCACCTGAAGTCGCGCTGCATGCGCCGCCACCGCCCCCGGCACGAGCGGCCGCGACTTGAGGAGAAGCGGCTCACAATCCATACAACACCTGCGCGCGACGCGCCCGGATTATGGGAACACCGTTATGGGAAATCGCCTTAGCGGGAAGGCCCGCGGCCGAACTTGCGCAGCAACAGCTCATCGAGGGCGATGGGGCCGGCCCCGGCAATCGCGAGCCACAGAAACAGCGCGAGATACTCGGTCTCATCAAAGCCCAGCAATGTCTCCAGAGAGTCGACCTGGTCCCACTTGGCGGCCCGGATGGCGACGAGCATGGTTACCCCGAGCGCTCCGGCGGAGAGGCGCGTCAGCAGACCCAGCAGCAGGAACAGACCGCCGAAGAACTCGATGCCGGAGGTCAGCGGCGTGAAAAATTGCGGCCACGGGATGCCCCAGCTGACGAAGTTCTCGGTGATCTGCGGCAGGTTGTGGAGTTTTCCCCAGCCACTCAACAGAAAGACATATCCGACCACGAGGCGTGCGAACAGGGGACCGAGCCAGCTGAGATAGCGCGCCACGCGCGCCGGCCAGCCAATCAGAGCGTCAATCAACAGCCGCATGCTTCTCTCCTTTACGCGTGTAACCCGCGGCAATAGACCGTACAGCCTGCAACCTTATTGCAGCGCTGCCGCCCAGGCGAGCCCTGCCGGCAGCTGTAATCAAATCCGTGGCCGGCCGGTCATGTGGATGATGAGCATTCAGATCGCCCGCACAGGGATTCCGGCAGGCCAGCACTTCCCCAGGGCGGCCCTGCGCCGGTTTCGACCCCATTGCGCTGATCGGCTAGAGTGTGCGGTTTCTGCTGCATACCGTCAGAGTCAGGCGAGTCCGAGTCCGCACATGGTCGAATCAGGTCGGGGGGAAGCAGAAGACCAGCTGGCTCGCACGCTCGAATCGTTTCGACCCGACCTGCTGCGTTTTTCGTTCTGGCTGTCGCGAGACCGCACGGTCGCCGAGGATGTCACCCAGGAAACCCTGCTGCGCGCCTGGCGCGCGCGCAGCGAGCTGCGCCAGCTGAGCTCGGTGCGGCCCTGGCTGCTGACGATTGCCCGGCGCGAGCACGCCCGGCTGCATGAGCGCAAGAGCTTCCCGACCGTCGATATCGACGAGTGCCTGGCGCGCCAGGACGCCGAGCTTTCCTTGCACGACACCGATCCCGAGATCAACGATCTGCGCCGCGCGATACTCGGATTGGCGGATGAGTACCGCGAGCCGCTCGTGCTGCAGGTCATGGGCGGGCTGAGCACCGGCGAGATCGCCGCCGAGCTCGGCCTGTCGGTTCCTGCCGTGCTCACGCGCCTCTTTCGGGCACGCAACAAGCTGCGTGCGCTGTATGGCGTTACGCGTGGCGATGACACCGCGGCGGAGAACGTGCCGTGACGTGCGCTGAAGTGCGGGAACTCATCGGCGCAGATCCGGAGCAGTTGCCACCCGAGGTGCATCAGCACCTGCAGTCCTGCCCCGCCTGCCGCGAATACCATGAGCAGATGTTGACCCTCAACGCGAAGCTGCGCCGTGCCTTCGACTTCGAGGTGCATCCGGCAGCGCGCGCATCCTTTCTTGAGGCCGCGCCGTCCGCAGGAGCCTCCAACGTCATTCACCTGGCCGAGCGACGCGCCGGCGCGCGGACCACCCGCAAGCGCGGCTTCAGCCTCAGTGTCGGGCTCGCCGCCGGGCTGTTGCTTGCCTTCACGCTCTGGGTTGGTCGGCCGCTGCCGGGACTGGCCGCCGAGGTCGTGCAGCATGTACAGGGCGAGCCTGACAGCTGGTCGCGCACTCGAGCGGTATCGGCTGCCGAGCTCACCGCGGTCCTGCGGCGCAGCCACGTACGCCTTGCCCCCACGGCAGAGCCGGTTGTGTACGCAAGCAGCTGTTGGTTTCGTGGACATTACGTGCCGCACTTCGTGATCATGACCCACTCAGGACCGGTTACCGTCATGATCCTCGTACACCAACCCGTGGCCGCGCGCGAGATGTTTCACGCCGAGGGATACTCCGGCCTGCTGGTGCCGGCCGGTGGGGGCAGTATCGCAGTACTCAGTCGCCATCCGATGCAGCTGGATGAGCCGGCCGATGAGATGGTGCGGGCGCTGCAAACCCAGTGACGGCCTGCGCACGCAAACCTCAACTGAAGGGATCTGCCATGAACTGCATTCGAAGGTGCCGCTGGCCGGCCACCGGCCTGCTGCTATGCCTGCTCACCCTGCCGACATTCGCGGCTCAGACCCATTCGCCGGCCGAGGATTTCCCGCCCGCCGCAGCGGCGCACCCGGACGCCCAGGGCGTGTTGCGTGCGCGCCTTGCCAACGGCTTGCGCGTCATCATCGTGCGCAATGTCCTCTCCCCGGTGGCCGCAACGGCGGTCAATTATCTGACCGGCTCGGAGGAAACCCCGGCGGGTTTTCCCGGAACCGCCCACGCCCAGGAGCACATGATGTTTCGCGGCAGTCCGGGCCTCACGGCCGAGCAGCTCGCAGACATCGGCAGCGTGATGGGCGGCAACTTCAATGCCAACACGCGTGAGAGTCTCACGCAGTACCTCTTCACCGTACCTGCCGAGGACCTGGATGTGGCCCTGCACATCGAGGCGGTGCGCATGCAGGGCGTACTGGATAGTGCCGCCGAGTGGCAACAGGAGCGCGGTGCGATCGAGCAGGAAGTTGCCCAGGACCTGTCCAATCCGAGCTATGTGCTGTACTCGAAAGTGCGCGCGGCCATGTTTGCTGGCACCCCTTACGCCTGGGACGCGCTCGGTACCCGGCCGTCATTCGAGAAGACCTCGGCCGCCATGCTCAAAAACTTCCACGATGCCTGGTATGCGCCCAACAACGCCATCCTGGTGGTGGTTGGCGATGTCGATCCTCAGGCTACGCTCACCGAAGTCAAGCAACTGTTCGGTTCGATCCGGTCGCGCAAGTTGCCCCCTCGGCCCGCGATGCGCCTGCGCGCTCCCGAGGCCACCTCATTCAGCGTACCCACGGATCGTCCCAATGGGACGCTGATGGTGGCCATGCGGGTCCCTGGCTTGAGCAGCGCGGATTTCCCGGCACTGGAGGTGCTGGCGGATGTGCTCAGCAGTCACCGCTTCGAGTTATACGGACTGGTGCCGGCGGGCAAGGCACTGGATGCGGGCTTCGCGCTCGAGCCGCTACCGCAGGCGGGAATCGCGTATGCCAGCATCGCCTTTCTGGCCGGCGCGGACCACAAGGCTCTCGAGACACAGGTGCGCGACATCCTGACTCGCACCGTGCGTGAGGGTGTGCCTGCCGAGCTGGTCGCCGCCGCAAAACTGCAGGAGCGCAGCGCTGCTGAGTTTCAGAAGAACTCCATCAGCGAGCTCGCCTCGATCTGGTCAGACGCCGTAGCGCTGTATGGGCTGCACTCCCCCGAGGATGATCTGCGCCGCATCGAGCAGGTGACGGTGGAGGATGTCAACCGCGTTGCCCGTCAGTATCTCGACCTGCAGCACGCCACCACGGCGGTCATGCTGCCGCAAGGATCGGGAAAGCCCATGCCGGCCTCGGGAGGCTTCGGCGGCCGCGAGTCGATCTCTCTGGGTGAGGCAAAGCCGACGACCCTTCCCGCCTGGGCCGAGGCGGCCCTGCATCGGGTATCCGTGCCGCCCTCCACGTTGCATCCGGTCACCACGGTGTTGCCCAACGGTTTGAAGCTGATCGTACAGACCGAGGATGTGAGTGACACGGTGAGCGTCTTCGGGCACGTGCGCAATCGACCGGAGACTGAAGAGGCGCCCGGCCGCGAAGGCAGCCATCAGATGCTCGAGGAGCTGCTGCAGTATGGCAGTCAGTCGCTGGACCGGCTCGCATTCGAGCAGGCCCTGGATGCAATCGGCGCGCGGTCGCGGGCCGGTACCGATTTTGTCATGCAGACACTTGCCGAACACTTCGACCGCGGCGTGGAACTGCTCGCGGACAACGAGCTACGTCCGGCATTACCGCAGGCCGCCATGACGATCATTCAGGGACAGATGGTGCAGGGTGTTGAGGCGCGCAATCGCAGCCCCGGTTACCTCACGCAGCGCTCGCTGCGTCAGGCGCTATATCCGGCTGATGATCCGAGTCTGCGCACCTCGACGCCGGAAAGCGTCCGCTCCCTGACGCTCGAGCAACTGAAGGACTACTACCATCTCGCCTTTCGCCCAGACCTGACCACGATCGTGGTCATCGGCAAGGTCTCACCCGAGCACGCCCGTGCCGCTATCGAGCACAGCTTTGGCGGTTGGACTGCCGCGGGCGTCCGACCGAACACCGACCTGCCGCAAGCGCCCCCCAACCATCCCACGGTCACGGCGGTGCCGGATGCCACCCGCGTGCAGGACGTCGTCGTGCTGGCGCAGAATCTGGCGCTGACGCGTGCCGATCCGGATTACTACGCGCTATCGCTGGGCAATGCTTTGCTCGGCGGCGGCTTCTATTCAACACGCCTGAGCATCGATCTGCGCAAGAATCTCGGGCTGGTCTACTCGGTGGGCTCGACGCTGCAGGCCGGTCGCACCCGCGGTGCCTACCTCATCGAGTACGCCTGCGATCCGGCTAACGTAAACAAGGCGGCCGCCATCGCCACACGCGAGATCAAGACGATGCAGACTGCACCGGCGGCTGCGGACGAGCTGGTGCGCATCAAGGCGAGCCTCATCCGTCAGATCCCGCTCGGCGAATCCAGCGTCGATGAGATTGCCCGGGGTCTCGTTCATCGCGTAGACCTCGACCTGCCGCTCGATGAGCCGACGATCGCGGCACGCCGCTACAGCGAGCTACAGGCCGTTGATGTGCAACAAGCCTTCGCGAGATGGATGCGGCCCGATGACCTGGTGCGGGTATCGCAAGGACCCGCGCCGCAATAACAGGTCGCCGACCTGTGAACACCACGCGCCTGGAAGCGTTCAGCGACGGTGTCATTGCCATCCTGATCACCATCATGGTGCTGGAGCTGAAGATCCCCCATGGCACGGATGTAAAGGCGCTGCTGCCACAGCTGCCAGTGCTCCTGACATATCTGCTGAGTTTTGTGTACGTCGGCATCTACTGGAACAACCATCACCACATGTTCCACCTGGTCGAAACGGTCACCGGTGGCATGCTCTGGGCGAATCTCAATCTGCTGTTCTGGCTTTCGCTGGTGCCCTTTGCCACCGGTTGGATGGGTGAGAACCACTTCGCGCCCTGGCCGACTGCCTTGTACGGCGTGGTGCTGCTGGCTGCAGCGGCCTCCTACACACTGTTGCAATGGACCATCGTGCGCATGCCCCACGCCGGCTCGCGTCTGGCGGAGGCCGTCGGTCAGGACTGGAAAGGCAAGGTTTCTCTGATCTGTTACCTGCTCGCAATACCCTGCGCGTTCTTCCTCGTATGGGTGTCGACGCTACTTTACGTCGCCGTGGCGCTGCTTTGGCTCATTCCGGACCGGCGCATCGAAGCCAGGCTTCAGCGTGAGCACAGCGCTTGACTGACGGCACAGCGATTGCTTCGTGAACCGAGTGCCTCAGCAAGATCGGGAGCAGGAGCATGACCTCGAAAGTACAGGGCGAAGGCGATTACGAATCAGCCCGGCGCTACAACGAAGACACCAAGCAGTTCGTGGACGACAAGACGAAGGGCGGTAAGGACCTGAAGGGCTCCGCGGAGCAGGCGTCCGACAAGCTGACCCGCGAGGAGCAGGAGGCGCTGTCGCATGCCAAACGGGGCGACCAGGACACGCGCGATGCCAAGGTGCTGAGCGACATGGAGAAGCAGCACAAGCGCTGATGAGCGAGCGCTGAGGCCTGCCCTGGATTGCAGCAGGCCAGCATCGGGTTGCGAGCAACGCGGGTGCCGGCTGCGGGTTGATTGCGGCTCGGTCGCGCATGCTACAGTTGTGAGGATGACGGCGGCGACCCTGCATTGACGTGTGGCTCATCCGCGCCGCGGACCTCGTGCCAGTTCCATGGAAAAATGGCGGCGGCGTCACGCGTGAGATCCTGCGCACGCCTGCCGGCAGTGCGCGCTTCGACTGGCGACTCAGCCTGGCAAACATCGAAACAGCAGGCGCGTTTTCCGCTTTCGATGGCTATGAGCGCACGCTCGTGCTGGTGCGGGGCAACGGGCTGCTGCTGCGATTCAGCGGCCACGGCGAGTCGCGGCTCACACATCTCGGGGATCATGTGACTTTCGATGGGGGCTGGTCTACCTACGGCGTGCCGCTCGCCGGTGCCTGCGTGGATCTCAACCTCATTGCTGCGGATCACCTGCCGCGGCCGCAGATTCGATGCCTGACACTGCAGGATCGCATCGTGCTCGACGCCCAGCTCAACCAGCACACGCTGCTCGTGTGCCTCGATGGTGAGATTGGCATCCCTGGAACAGATGGCAACCGGGCCGTGCTGCAATCGCTTGATACAGCCCACTGTGTACCGGCTGATGGCGAGCTCACATGCGTAAGTCACAGCGAGACGGCGCAACTCTTCGTTGCCCAACTCAACGCGGATTAATCAAGCGAGACCCTCGCCATGCTGCACCCTAGCCCATTCCCCGCTCGGCACCGGCATTGCGTACGAGCGGCGCTGAGGTGCATTGCGTTGAGCTTCCTCAGCGCGCTCGCAGTGGCGAGCGCCAAACCACCCACCACCAGTGAAGGCTGGCAGGGCGATGCTCCGGGACGCGTGCATCGCATTGATCTGAACGCGCTACCAACACCGTTCCAGAGCGCATCGGCTAACAATAACCCCCAGGTGATTGCCGCGCCCAAAGGCATGCACCCCTCAGTACCCGCAGGCTTCACAGTCGGTGTGTTTGCCGCCGATCTGGAGGGACCGCGGCGCATGGTCACCGCTCCCAATGGCGAGATCCTGCTGACCCAGAGCGAGCTCGGCCGGGTGGCCGTGTTGCATCCTTCGGCAGATGGTACGCGCGCAGAGCGGGTCGAGGTGTTTGCCGAAGGGTTACGCCGGCCGTTCGGAATCGCATTGTACCCGCGCAGCGCAGCGCCCCAATGGCTCTACGTCGCGGAGACTCATCGAGTCATCCGCTACCCGTACCACCTCGGAGATGTGCATGCGGGCAGCACGCCTGAAGTGGTGATCGATGCACTCCCCACCGGCGGTCATTACACGCGCGATCTGGCCTTTTCCCCCGATGGTCAGCAGCTGTTCGTCGCGGTGGGATCTGCATCCAACGTTCCCGAGAATCTCACTCAGAAAACCCCGGCCGACGTCCGTGCATGGGAGGCGGCGCATGGGCTCGGAGCTGCGTGGGATGCGGAACAGAACCGGGCCGATGTGTTGGTATTCGACGCGGCCCATCCCGGGCAGCCGCGCGTATATGCGGCAGGCATTCGCAACTGCGTCGGGCTGACAGTGCAGCCGGTGACGGGCGCGTTGTGGTGTACCACTAACGAGCGTGACGGCCTCGGAGATGACCTCGTACCGGATTACTCAACACGTGTGCGCGAGGGCGCCTTCTATGGCTGGCCCTGGTATTACATGGGCGCACACGAGGATCCGCGCTTACAAGGTCAGCGGCCGGATCTACGTGACAAAGTGCAGCTCCCCGATGTGCCCTTTCAGGCGCACTCTGCGCCCCTGTGCCTGACCTTCTACACCGCGACCTCGGGGACGGCTGCGTTTCCGTCCGAGTATGTCGGCGATGCTTTCGTCACCTTCCATGGCTCCTGGAACCGTGCACAGCGCACCGGACATAAGCTCGTACGGGTTCACATGAAAAATGGTGTAGCCGACGGCGCATACGAGGACTTCATGACCGGTCTTATCGCCAGCAACCAGGAGGTGTGGGGACGGCCCGTCGCGACTACGGTCGCGCAGGACGGCGCCCTGCTGGTGAGCGACGACGGAGCCGACCTGATTTACCGGATCGCCTATCGGTCGAGGTTGAAGACCGACTAAGCCAAGCTGCCTGTGCTGCAATGAAATGCCGGCTACCCCGGTCCTCTTCAGCAGCCCCGAATGCCACGCCAGTGTAGGAAGCAGCCATGCCGAGCACCATTCGCAGACGAGTTCGTCTGCGGCCACGCGAGCCGCAAAGCGTGGGCTGCCCTGCGCGTGCCGGGGCGGCCCAGGAAACTTCGCTGGATCGCCGCGGCCTGTTGCGCGCGGGATTGGCTCTGGTGCTCGGCATCGCAGCGCTCAGCCGCACGCGGCTTGGCAGCGCTGCCGAGCGGGTCACGGTCGAGCGCTTCTCGCCGGCGGGCCGCAGCGAAGGTCGGGTGGAGCTGCCCAAGCTCATAAAGACCGATGCCGCATGGCGGCAGCAGCTGCCGGCGGCTTCCTATGAGGTGGCCCGCCGTGCCGCAACGGAGCCGGCCTTCTCCGGCGAGTATGATCACAATCAGGCCGACGGCCTGTATCGCTGCATCTGCTGCGATACGGCTCTGTATGACTCGCGCACCAAGTACGATTCGGGCACCGGCTGGCCGAGCTTCTGGCAACCGATCTCGACACTCAATGTGCACAAGGTCATCGACCGCACTTTGGGCATGGTGCGCGATGAGATCACCTGCACACTGTGTGATGCCCATCTCGGCCATGTGTTTGCGGATGGACCGCGGCCTACCGGGCTGCGCTACTGCATGAATTCGGTTGCGCTGCGCTTCGTGCCGCGCGGCGCGTGAGGATACCAACATGACCTGCAATGCTTCACGCTCCCGCAAGCTGCTAGTCCTCAGCCTCGCTGCCCTGTGCGCGTGCTGGCAGCTGAGCGCCTGTGCGGCCGATGCCGCTGGGAAACTGCCGCCTCCGGCGTTGGATGCGCCGAAGCTGGCAGGTGAGTTGCAGACCGCTGTGCTCTCGGGGGGCTGCTTCTGGGGCGTGCAAGGCGTGTTCGAGCATGTGCGCGGCGTCAAGCAGGTCATCGCCGGCTATGCCGGCGGTGCACGCTCGAGTGCCAGCTACGAACAGGTCGCAAGCGGCACCACCGGCCACGCCGAGTCGGTGCAGATCCGCTTCGATCCACAGCTGGTGAGCTATGGCGAGCTGCTGCAGATCTTCTTCGCGGTAGCCCACGACCCGACCCAGCTCAACCGCCAGGGACCGGATACCGGCTCGGAGTACCGCTCCGTGATCGTGTATATGAGTGCAGAGCAGGAGAAGATCGCACACGCATACCTCGAGCAGCTCGGGCAGGCGCACGTGTATTCACGGCCGATCGTGACGCGTCTCGATCCCTTCAAGGGCTTCTACCCGGCCGAGAGCTATCATCAGGACTACCTGATCCACAACCCGCATTCGCCCTACATCGTCTTCAACGACCTGCCCAAGATCGAGCACTTGAAGCGCCTGTTTCCCGACTACTATGTTGCCGCACCAGTGATGGTGGCAGCCCGCTGAGCATCTAGCGCGTCTGGCGGCGGATGAAACCGATCACCAGCATCGCCACGCCAATCAGCAGCAGCAGATGAATGGCGGCAAAGGTGATTTTCACGAACAGCCACAATACCAGCCAGGCGATGATCAACACCGCGCCGATACCCTTGAGAATGCCCATGCCTCACCACTTCTGCTGTTGGGATGCGGGTTAGTTTACAGATGAGCCTCACAGCACGGAAGTTCGTTCACGGACCGCGTCTGAGCACCTCGATTTCATGGCCGGCTGCCACCCACGCATCCAGGCCGCCCTGCAACGGGCGAACGCGTCTGAAGCCCTGGTTCATCAGAAGTCTCGCTACCTGTGCCGCCGAGGCTTCATTCGGACAGGTGCAGTAAGCGACGATCTCGCGATCGCGTGGCAAGTCGTGAACGTGGCTAGCCAGGTCGTGCAGTGGCACGTGGCGAGCGCCTGGAATCCCGCGTGGATCGAGCACTACGGCCGTGGGCGAACGGACATCGAGCACCAGCGGGACCTCGCCTGCATCCATCATGCGATACAGCTCCTCCGCACTGATACGAGCACTGCGCAGCAGCGCGAAAAACCGTGCCCGCTCATACCATTTGTAGGCGATGTAGAGTGCCAACGCTGTACCCAGCAGAAGCGCGGCCCGCGCGCCGAGATCCAGCAGCCTCGGTAGGAGCTGCTCAACTTGAGATCGGAACAGCATTCCGGTCAGCATGGCGAGGCCCACCCAGGCGCCCGAGCCCAGCACGCTGAAGGCGAGAAAGCGCAGCCAGCGCATGCGTGTGGCGCCTGCGAGCGGCGGCGCAATGATGGACAGACCCGGGATGAACTTCGCGACCAGCAAAGCATTCGCGCCCCAGCGCTCGAAGCGCGCCTGCGTGTCGCTGACGCAGGAATCGGGGGTCAACGAGATGCGGCACAGCAGCTTCATCACGCCGTTACCATACCTGCGACCGGCGAGGTACCAGGCGGTGTCCGCCAGCACGCAGGCCGCCAGCGCCGCTGTAAATACCGCCACGGCCGAGAGCTGTCCGCCAGCGCTCAGGGCGCCCGCCACGATCAGGGTCGGCACGGCCGGAATCGGCAGGCCAAGCTGGTCTGCGAGAATATTCGCGCCAATGAGTGCCACGCGGTAGTCGACCAAGTTCAGATCCTTCAACTCATTTCAGCGCTCTACTCTAGGCCGGGAACCTGAGCCTTCGCCAGACGTTTCTCGTCAACTGCACACGCGTTGAGGAGGACGACATGGGCCGCGGAATTCTGCTGTGGTTGTTGGGGGTTCCGATCCCCGTAATTCTGCTGCTGGCAATGTGCTCGCATCACTGATGCGCAGGCACTGAAGCCGACAGGACTGCTGCCGTGTGACGCGCTGTTGCGCTTCAGGCGGTGAAGCGCTCACGCTGGCGGTGGATCCGAAAACAACACTTGACGAACCCACACTGGCTGAAGTCCAGGCGCTTTCGGGCTGGACGTTATTGGAGTTCGGCGCCAGCTGGTGCGGGTATTGTCAGGCAGCCCGACCGTTGGTGGACGCCGAGCTCACTCGACATCGGGAAGTCAGACATCTCTGGGTAGAGGATGGCAAAGGGCGGCCGCTCGGACGCGCCTTCGGTGTAACGCTCTGGCCAACGCTCGTTCTGCTACAGAATGGTGAGGAGCTGCGTCGCGCAGTGCGACCTGCCGCTCGCCACGACCTGGAAGCCTTGTTGCAAACCACAGGCGGACACCAGGATCCGGGCTGACCGGTCCTCTCCGCCCGGCTGGGATCGTTAGCGGGCCGTACGTGTACTGCGTTGTCGAGTGCGCGCCGCCTTGCGAGCAGCTGCCGAGCGCTGATTCGCAGGTCGCCGACGCGCAGCGCTACGCGCCTGACGAGCGAGAGACGTCCGAGACGCCGCACTGCCGCTCTCGCGTTTCAATGCATTTTTCGTAGCCCGCGAGCGCCGCGGGGAGGCCCGGCGGGTTGCCCCCGCCCCGTGCCCACGGGCGACATCCCGTGCCGCGCGCTTGCGTACCGTGTTGGACGCTGCCCCGGGCCCCGGCGGTTGCAGATCGATACCCGAGCGGCGCGCTTTCGAGAGGCCAATGGCAATCGCCTGCTTCGCAGAACGGGCCCCGTGTTTGCCCTCGCGAATGTGCTCCATCTCCTCACGTACGAACTCACCGGCTTGCGTGCTCGGCGCCTTGCCCTGCTCGCGGTCGCGGCGGGCGCGTTCCAAGGTACGTTTTTCCGGCATATGACCTCCAGGGTTGAACACCGCTCAACGCTAGCCCCACTACCTGTGCAAGGGCTATCGCTCGGCACCGGAACGCGTTGTCAGTCCTCTCCTACTATTGGATTACCTTGGCGATGTCTGTCGTCAGCTGCAGCGGCGACTTGAATCCGGCGAGCGGCACCACGCTATCCGGAGCGAGTGCGTTCACCAGCAGCAACGGCGCGCTGCTGGGCGCAGGCCCGCCGGCGGGACCTTCGGCGAGGATAGCCACGGCACGATCGAAGCCCGAGACGTTGTTGTACACGACCGCTTTCGTGCCGCCATCCACCAGCTGAGGCGCGCTGAAGGGTGAGGCACGCGTGCTGGAGGCCAGGACCGGATAGGCGGTGGTTGTTCCCGGTATGACGGTGGCAAGCGAGAGCAAAACGATGTTGCCCGTAGAGTCATACCAACCGCCGGTACCGCCGCCTACGACCTGGTCGGCAGCTCCTGCGTCGACGAGATTTTCGTAGACATTGCCTCCTTTCGAGTACAGCACGGCCGCATCATCGGGCCGTACCGCGAGCGCCACGGCGCCGTTGTTGGCAATCTGGCGCGGTTTGGGCGTCGCCGAAACCTCTGCGACGAAGGCGCTGAGAGTGGCCGGTGATTTCGTTACGGTATTAAAGGTGGTGTACGCCACTCGGCGCCCATCGGCAGCGCCGCCACTGCCCTGAGGCAGAGTGAGCGTGGTGGAATACAGCACCTCATCGACCGCAAAGACGTGACTGACCTGCGCTTCCATCTGCGGATGGGCCGGATTGACGAAGAACAAGCCGAGACGGCCGGCGCGGTTGGCCTCGAGCCCGATGCTCGTCTGATCCTGAGACACCTCATAGGCTGCGACATCATCCGCGGTGCCCGGCGCACTCAGAACAGACATCAGCGTCACGGTGCCAGGAACCGCCAGGTCGACGAAATACAGCGAGCGATTGGTGGCGCCATTGCTACCGGGCGGCACGCTGCTCGCCAGAAAATACAGACCCTTCGAATCGGGAGTGAACGACAGCTGCTCGGCGTACACACTGCCGGAGGGTGCAACCGGAGTCACCGTCGAGGCGCTTCCGACGTTCACGATGTAGACCGAGCTCGTGTTGCCCTGACCTGCCACGAGCGCGATCCACTGCCCGTCCGGACTGACCCGGAACTGATCCGCCCCCTGCGGACTTAAGGTGGGCGTGGCACTGCCCGGCAGCGCGATCGACACCTGGGTCGCTGGTGCAGAGGTCTGCACGAAAGTCAGGAAGCTGGCATTGGTGGCCGTGTCCTGACTGCGGTAAGCGATGGTTTTGCCGGAATCCGCCGCGGCAAAACCGCGCAAGCGCGTCGTGCCATGACTGGCGCTCGACATCATGGCCGGCGTGGCCGCGAAGTCCGTGAGATACACCTCATAGCTGCCATTGGCGGAGGCATCGCCGACGAAGGCGGCGCGAAAGGGATCAGTGCCGACGAACACCGCCACCGCTGCGTTGGCACTCATACCGCTCGCATCAGTCACAGTGAACGTGAAATTCATCAGTCCCTTGATGAAGCCGGCAGGTGGGGTGATACCAACACTCTGATCGGCATTCACGGAAATTTTCGTGCCGGACGGAAAGGGTGTCCCTGAGATCTTGATAGTGAGCGCGCCGCCATCGGCATGCGTCGTGTTCGCCAACACGTTGACGCTGCCGAGCGCGCCGCCATCGGCACGCAGGATCACGTTCCCCGCCACGGGCGGGTGATCGACCTTGACTGTGATGGCAACCGTGCCGGTAGTGGAGTGTCCCGCCGCGTCGGTCACCTGGATGCTGAAGCTGTCACTTCCCGTGAAAGTAGCATTCGGAACATAGATGAAGGCGCCGCTCGGCTGAAACGCCGTGATCGTTCCGGAAGCCGGCTCGCTCGTTTTGCTGAAGGTGAGGGTACCGCCGCCCGGATCAGTCGCGGTGAGCTGCGCCTGCAGAGGCGCATTTTGCAGCGTGGAGAAGGTGATCGTGCCCAGCATGGGGTTGGGAGATCCACCGCCGCCACCACAGCCGGCCAGCACAGCCATCAGGACCGTCGTCACAACTAACTTGCGGACTGACACCACCGCTATCCTCCCCGCCTGGCGCACCGAGCCGGCATACTGCCACAGTCTGCTGCAGCTGCAGCCGCGCGTTGCAAAACTACAACGTCAGGAGTGCCAAGCTCACGCCCGTTAGCCGGGCAGCAAGCAGTGTCGGAGTCGTGTCGGTAGCTTGCGACAACCTAACATGGCCAGCGGTCAGCGGCCGCGCAGGCGTTTCAGGCAGTGCCGCCCTTGCGGCTTGCTTCGAACAGGAACCACACGCGCCGCTCGGTCTCGTCGATCCAGTTCTCGATGAGGCTCGCCGTGGCTATGTCACGCGCCTCATCGACGACGTCATGCACTTCGCGCAGCCGCGCCGCGAGCGCCTGGTTGTCCTCGCGCAGCTCAGCGAGCATATCGAGTGGCTCGACATACTCCGCATCGTTGTCCTTGATCCGCTGCAGGCGGGCGATGTGGCCGATGGATCGCAGCGTCGAGCCGCCTACCTTGCGGATGCGCTCGGCGATGGGATCGGTCATCTCGTAGATCTGGTCGGACTGCTCATCGAGCAGCAGGTGGTAATCGCGAAAGTGCGGGCCACTCATGTGCCAGTGAAAATTCTTGGTCTTCAGATAAAGCGCAAACACGTCGGCCAGGATCGCATTCATGCCGCCGGCAATCTCAGCTGAGGCTTCGGCGCCCAGGTCGGTCGGGGTCACCAACGGCGCGGCGCGGCGGGTTCTGAGCTCTTTTTTCTTCGCATCACTCATTGCCATGACGGCTCCTCGGCCTAAGGCCACGGGGCGGACGGGGGTGTACTCCGGATGGCTTATTCTCGCATCCTTTCACACCGAGCGCAGCCAGCGAGCGGCACGCGGAACCGCAGCGACCAAGGCGCGCCGATCTTGGTACACTTACCGCACCGACAAGGGGGCGCGGTCTTGCACTGCCGAAGCAAGCCCCCATGACTCTCGCGAGCCACCGCCGTCAGGCGGCCTGGTTCCCCAATCCCGGTATCTAGCGCGCAGCCGCGG
The DNA here is from genome assembly GCA_963715725.1 of uncultured Pseudomonadota bacterium. Lineage (GTDB taxonomy): Bacteria > Pseudomonadota > Gammaproteobacteria > Steroidobacterales > Steroidobacteraceae > 13-2-20CM-66-19. Next base: position 636,243 of record OY970272.1, read on the forward strand.
CAACGGCGCGCGTTTCTCAAGCCTGATGGACACTGATGCTGACGACCTCAAATATCACCATGCAATTCGGAGCCAAGCCGCTGTTCGAGCAGGTTACGGCGAAGTTTGCCGATGGCAACCGTTACGGACTGATCGGCGCCAACGGCTGTGGCAAATCGACTCTGCTGAAGATCCTGGGCGGTGACCTCGAGCAAAGCTCAGGCGACGTCGTGCTGCAGCCCGGCGCGCGCCTCGGCAAGCTGAATCAGAATCAGTTCGGCTACGAGGAGCAGCGGGTGCTCGATGTGGTGCTGCAAGGTCACATCGAGATGTGGCAGGCGATGAGCGAGCGCGACCGGATCTACGCCGACCCGCAGGCGAGCGATGCCGACTATATGCGAGCTGCCGAGCTGGAGAGCCGCTTCGCCGAGTACGGCGGCTACACCGCCGAGGCGCGCGCCGCCGCACTGCTGCTCGATGCCGGGATTCCCGAGTCACTGCACCAGGGGCCGATGCGCGAGGTGCCGCCGGGGCTGAAACTGCGTGTGCTGCTGGCCCAGGCGCTGTTCTCCCGCCCCGATGTGCTGCTGCTGGATGAGCCGACCAACAATCTGGACATCCATTCGATCCGCTGGCTGGAACGGGTCCTGAATGAATACGACGCCACGATGATCATCATCAGCCACGATCGCCATTTCCTGAATCAGGTCTGCACGCACATCGCCGATCTCGACTATCAGCGCCTCAAGGTGTATCCGGGCAACTACGACGACTTCATGCTCGCCGCGACCCAGGCACGGGCGCGTGTCGAGGCGGCCAACGCCAAGGCGCGCGCCCAGATCTCCGACCTGCAGGAATTCGTGCGACGTTTTTCGGCCAACGCCTCCAAGGCGCGCCAGGCCACCTCGCGTCGCAAACAGATCGAGAAGATCCGCATCGAGGAAGTGCGCCCCTCATCGCGCCAGAACCCCTATATCCGCTTCGAGCAGGCGAAGAAGTTATATCGCTCTGCCGTCACCGTGGAGAAACTGAGCTTTGCCTATCCGGCTGGCGCACACCCCGTCCTGAATGACATCACCTTCAACATCGAGGCGGGCGAGCGTGTCGCCATCATCGGACCCAACGGCGTGGGCAAGACCACCCTGCTGCGCTGCCTGGCTGGCGAGTTGCGGCCCACGTCAGGTCATATCAGCTGGGTGGAGAATGCCGAAGTCGGCTACATGCCGCAGGATCCGCAGGCCGAGTTCGCAGACGGCGCCGATCTCTTCGCCTGGATGTCAATCTGGAGCGGCAAAGCCGATGACGAGCAGATCGTGCGTGCGACACTCGGACGGCTGCTGTTCTCCGGCGACGAGACCAGGAAATCGGTGCGCGTGCTCTCCGGGGGCGAGAAGGGCCGCATGATCTACGGCAAACTCATGCTCACGCGGCCCAACGTCATGTTGCTCGATGAGCCGACCAATCACATGGACATGGAGACCATCGAGTCGCTGCAGATTGGGCTGGAGAAATACCCGGGCACGCTGTTGTTCGTATCGCACGACCGCCAGTTCGTCGATGGGCTGGCGACGCGCATTATCGAGGTCAAGCCGGGTGGCTCGATCGCGGACTTCCGCGGCAGCTACGAGGAGTATCTGCGGTCGCAGGGCCTGCAGTAACGAGCGTTCAATCCGTGCCGTTTGCTTTAGCGGTGCAATCCGGCCCTGCAATCCGGCCGTTCAATCAGCGAGCGGCTGCCCGCAACGGGCCAGCACGGCGCGCAGATCGCGGATCGCCGGGAACACCTCGTTGTTCCAGTCGCTGCCCTGCGCATCGTAGGCCGCCTGCTCGTACTCCACGATCTGCTTGTCCTCGGCAAAGATCCGCTCGGTAAACCAGGTCACCAGCGGCCAGACGAGGTGGATCAGTCCGGGGATCGGCGGTTTCTTCACCGACAGGTATCCGAAGGTACGGTTGGTTCGCTGCTCGCGGTCCAGGGGCGTGTAGTTGAGCCAGACATCCAACACCGGATCGTCGCTTTCCTTGATGTCCCGTCCCACCCAGACCTGCAGGTTCTGCGTGGGATAGTCGGTGCGGATGCGCATGTGATCGGAAAAGTCCTTCTTCGCCTCACCGCGCCGACGCACCAGATCGATGATAACCGTCTCGCCCATCGACTGCCGGCCGCCCGTGCGGCTGAAGGTGTACTCAACCTGAGCCCAGTTATCGCCATGTTGACGGCCGATGCAGCTGGCCCTGATCGAGCCCATGTTCTTGCGGTGCATGAACTGGTGGTTCATGTCGAACAGGTTCTCGTGCATGAAGGTGTAGTGACAGGCGACCTGCCGGTTGAGGCGGCGCGTCTTGTAATCCTTGCGCTGCGAGCGGCCAAGAGCCGCCGGTGCGCGGGAATCTGCCAGCGCCGGGTCGCCCGGGAACACGAAGATCAGGCCGTCGATCTCTCGTGCCGGAAAGCTGCGCACGCCGTTGGGCAGACGTTCCTTCCCCAGGTAGGGCACGTCCACACACTTTCCGCTGTGGTCGTAGCTCCAGCCGTGATAGTGGCATTTGAGCTGCTCGCCGCACACCACGCCCAGGTGCAGCGGCACCTGGCGATGCGCGCAGCGGTCTTCCAGCGCAAATACCCGACCGCCCTCACTGCGGTAGAGCACAATCGGCTGACCGGCGAAACGTCGACCGAGCGTGCGGCCCACCTTTAACTCATCCGACCAGGCGAGCGCATACCAGTAATCCGGATGGGTGCCCACCCGCCGCAGATCAAACGCGTTCGGCGAATTCGCCGGACGCATCGCGATCAAATTCGAGCCGTCCTCCTGCACCATCGTCCCCTCTACATGAAAGCAGGAAGCTTAGCGCTTAACCGCGCCCGCCTCCACGGCGTCTCGCGGAATGCGGCAAAGAAAGCGGTAAAACCAGCCTGAAATGGCTGCGAAGGGGTGCGGACCGCACGCGGGAGCGTACGATCCGCACCAAAGCAGGACTTACATAAAGCAGGACTACCAGTAACGGGGCGTCTTGTAGTAGGCGTAGGCCCGGTCCCGGTAGGCGACACCATTATTCGCTATCAAGGCATCGATCGAGTCGGCGGGAGCCGCCTGCAGCTGATCCTTGGTGAAATTCACCACATAGCTGCCCTCGCGCTCATCGTACTTGAGAGACGACCACGGGATCGGGTGATATTTCTCGCCCATCCCCAGAAAGCCGCCGAATCCCACGATGGCAAACACGATGTTGTTGGACATTTTGTCCAGGACGATGTCCTCGACCGAGCCGATCTTGTCCCCGGTGGGATCCTTCACGCTGGTTCCCAGCACCTTCTTCGCGCGAATGGCATCCGAATTGGCTGCACTCATACCCATGAATTGCACTCCTTCTCGTCTTGAGCGAAGCACCGCCCCATGCGGGTGCTTCCTGTGTGCAGCCTCAATGATTCGCGCGGCTCAATGTTCCGCAGTCGTGGCAGCGCCTTTGGAGTCTGCTGCGCCACCCTGCTGCGCCGACGGCTGTGTTGGTTTCTTGGGCGGATTGGGCGCCTTTTCGGCACCTTCGACCAGTTCCGAGCAGTTGGCATCCTTCCCCAGACCCGGATCTACGAAAGCCAGCACCGCAGCGATGGGCGTGACCGCCACCCCGAGCGCAGCCGCGACGGCACCCTGTGCGACAGTCTTTCCGGCATCGACGCCGAATGAGGGCTTCATCAGGTGTCCGCGGATCTCAACGGGCGTGCGCAGCCGTGCGAGCCGCGGCTTTTTCGGGTCACCCTTGATCTCCATGTTGAGCTCTTCAGGCCCCAGGCGGATGTCACCCTTGCCCGTGATCTTCACGTTCTGGGTATCAAACACCAGGGTCTGCACCTGCATGTCACCGTCGTGAATCGCAAACTGCGCCACCCCGCAGCGAATCGGCGCTTTCTCCTGCGTGCCGGTGAGCAGCAATCCCAGGCCCTTGGCAATGTTGATACCCGTCAGCTCCGCAAAGGCCGAGCGCACATCGCCATTGGGGAGGATGACCGTAAAGGTGCCATTGGCATCAGACATGACCCGGTGCAGCGAATCGCCGTTGCCATCGATGACCGCGCGGGCCTGCATGATGCCATCGAGCGGCGGAGTGGCATTCGGAGCCTTGCCCTTGAGCTGATCGAGCTGAATGTCGCGCACGCGCACATCCAGCTTGACCTGCGGAACTTTTTGCTGTGCATTGATGCGCGTGACACCGCTGATGCGTCCCTGCGCCATCTCGAAGGCGAAAGGGTCCAGCGACAGCACGCCGTCGTCGAGCTTGATATGTAGCGCTACCTGTTTGAAGGGCACGCTGCCAGCCTCGATGGAGCTCGCGCGGAAACGCACATCGCCATCCATGGCCCGCACCCGCTCCACCTGCAGATGCGCGTCCGGGAACAGCCGCGCATCGGGATTGGGCGGGGGAGCCTTCCCTTTGGGTTCAGGCTTGGCCGGCTTGTTTGCAGTCTGCTTGTCCAGACTCGCAGGACCCTTGGTCTTGCCGCCGACGGTGGCTGCAAGGTCAGCCAGTCGCAAGCGCTTGGAGACCAGCTCGCCATTCACCACCGGACGCTTGCGTGTGGCATCGACATCCAGCGAGCCGGTCAGATCGCTGCCGCCCAGCGTGCCGGCGATATCCCGGACCTTGATCTTCATGTCATTGCGCTCGATGCGCGCATGCAGTTTGAAAGGCGGCGTATTGGGGAGCGCTAGCTGCGTGAGGTAGAAGAACTCCGCCAGATCGTTGCCGCTGATGGTCGCCTCGAAATTCAGCTGACCCAGATTGAACGGCTTCAGCACCTGGCCGTCCGACTCGAAGTGGATCTCGCCCGCATGTATGTCCATGTTGAATGGATACGGATGCTCGGGCTCGAGATTGACCAGCGGGCCGCCGGCGACAGTCAGGGAGAAGGGCTGGTCATTGATGCTGCCCTGGCCCTGGATGTGAAACGGCGTGCGATCGGCATTCGTCTTGGCCTCATGGGCCTGAATGCTGCCGTCCACCTTCAGTTTGCGGATATCGTCAGCCAGCTTGAGCTTCCCGTCCTGAATGAGCAGGTCCCGGATCACCGGCAGCTTTGCCGGTGCTGAGGCCTTCTTGGCACGTGTGGGCTTCTGGTTCTCAAAGGTCCAGTTGGCCTGCCCGTGCTTGTCCTGATGCAGGTAGACGTTGGGGGAGATGACCTCCACGCGCGGCAGAATCACGTCACCCTTCAACAGCGGTAACAGCTTGAGGTGTACCGTCAGACGCTGCACCTGCAGCATGGGAGGTCCGGTCTCCCAGGGCGGGTTACCGACGCTGAGATCATTTAGCGTAAAGGAGGGCTTCCAGGTGAACAAATGCACCTGCAGGTTGCCGTTGATGCGAACGGTGCGCCCGGTATCCGCACTCGCGATGCGCTCGATCGGATGTTTGAACCAGTTCCAGTCGAGCAATGCCAAGGCGATAATCAGCAGCAGCAGGAGTGCACCGATACCGACGCCGATCCACTTCAGCGCGACTGCGCCCCTCATGCGTGCATCCCCTCCTCCCCGCTATTGCATCACACCACTCGCATCACACCGCTGCCGTTCCCCGTCAGTGCGCTACCAACACACTGTGCGCCGCGCTCATGTTGCCCATTGGATGAGTCGCGAGCGCATCCTCTACCGAGCCATCCGTCGGGGCGCCGTCAGCCACATCCTCGGGGGACATAGCCGTCGCGGGCTCGGCAAAGGCAACGGTTGCAAACATCAAACCGCTCGTGGCGATGAGTACGACATATGGATTCAACTTCATACCGCTACTCCAGGCGATTGCCCAAACCACCGCCCGGACCGGGCGGCATCCAATACGGCTAAGGAACAGGAGTAGCAGAAAGCGCGCCCTGTGAAGGTCACGCTCTGGCGAGCTGTCACATTCTGGCGACATGTCGCACTACGATCGAAAGACCTGGCCCGCCGGAAGCACGCCCTGCCGAGAGCATGGCTCGCCGAGCACAGCGCTGCGCGACTCAGGGCTCCGGGGGCTCGTGGTAGTGGAATGGATCGGTGAGGTTGGGTTGTGTGGGCAGCGGTCTTAAGGGCAGAGGTTGCTCGATGTTGGCTGCATCCAGCAACAGCGTGGCCAGCACCACGGCGGCCTGGCGCAAGTCATCAGGCCGCACATGATCAAAGGTGTCCACATCGGTGTGATGTACGGTCGTACCGTAATCGAGTGGATCCTGGATGAACTGGAAGGCGGGCAAACCTAGAGCGCTCATGAGCTCGTGATCGGTCGCTGTGGTGGGCTCGGCCACAACGGCGGTCGCTCCCAGGCTCTCGAACGGCGACAGCCAGTCGCGTAGCAGGGGTACGGCCGCGAAATTTCCTTCCGCGTAGATACCGCGCAACTTGCCCGAGCCGTTGTCGATGTTGAAATAGCCACCCAGCTCGCGAAATCCCGCTAGCGGCGTGACCGGATAAGTGGGCGGAGCGAAGTACGGACCCAGCGAAGCCAGCTCCGGATCACTCGATACCGGCCGATGCGCGAGGTGCTGCTCGATGTAGGCACTGGAACCCAACAGGCCCTGTTCCTCGCCGGCCCAGAGCGCGAAGCGGATCGTGCGTCGTGTCGCGGTACCGATGCGGCTCAGAATGCGTGCCGCCTCCATGACGATCGCACTTCCCGCGCCATTGTCCGCAGCGCCGTCACCTGCCACCCAGCTGTCCAGATGCGCGCCGGCCATGACATAGCCGGCGTGGCTCTCGCGCCCCGGCAGCTCAGCGATGATGTTGTAGGCGTTATGGTCGGCATCCTCGAAATGCACGTGACTGTCGATCTCGAGCCGCACCTCGCCGATGCGCGCCAGACGCGCCAGCCGGCGATAGTCCTCGGCGGCCACTTCAACCTGGGGGAGCTTCGCAGTCATCCCCACCTGATAGCTGTAGCCCTCGCCATGCACCAGATGACCCTCGCTGCGTGACATCCTCACCAACGCCACAGCGCCCTCGGCCGCGGCGAATGCATCCACCTTGCGCCGGAACAGCATGCGATCAACGCGCTTCTGCAGCGCTTCCGGGTCGAATTTCGGTTCAGCGTAGCGATTGAGCTTGGCCACCTCGCTATCGCTCAGTCGCGCGAACGGCGGTGTGGTTTCATCCCTTGCCGGCTCCGGCCAGCTGAACAGCACGATTTTGCCTGCCAGCTTGCCCTTCCAGTCGTTGAAATCCTGGGGGGAACGCATGGGCGCGACGATGATCGGTGCGGCGAGTGGCCCATTGGTGGGCGGCGTCCAGGCCACCGGGATCGAGCGCAGCTCGAGTGGCCGGGGTGTCAGCATGCGCGCGTGAGCCGCTTCGATCCACCAGCCACGGCCGAAGTTGAAGCCCTCGGCATGTACGTTTTTCAGACCCCAGCCGCGGAACTTCTCCTGGGTCCAATGCTCGGCCATGCGCATGGCGGGCGAGTTCGTCATTCGCCCGCCGATCCCGTCGGCCAGATGCGCCACGGTATCCACGACCTCGCCATGATTGAAAGCCTCATCGGCAATCCGGTTGACGACGTTGCCATCAACCGGTGGCTTCGCATCCGCGGAGCTCGACCCTGCCAGCCAGAAGAGCAGACCGCTTGCGAGTGAACAGGCCGCGCGCATGCGATCAGTGCGCCTTGTAAATCTTCACCACATCGCCGCGCAGTGCGGCCTGGCTGTCCGCACGACTATAAAACATGTGCCCCCCGGGATACTCGCGCACCTGTACCCGCTGGGGCGCGCCCATCGTGGGCATCTGATCGACGATCAACACCGAAGCCATGAAAGGACAGGATAGATCGTCCCAGCCGTGAACGATGAGAACCTGCAGTTTCGGATCGATAGCCACTGCTTCGCGCAGCTCCTGCACGGAGCCGTGCTCGACTCCATGCTCGGGATCCCGATTGCCGTCCGGACCGTCGGTCCACGCGCGGTTCACGTCATAGCTCAGGGCGTTGTAGCGTCCGCTGTACTTCCAGCCCACCGTGCGGGTGATGAAGTCAACCATGGCAGTGGTGGTCGGCGCCACGATGCTATCCAGGAGCGGATCGCTGGTGCGCTGGGTCGGATCGAAGGGGAACGGATCCCAGCTCGTCACATTGGAGTCATAGCGGCTTCCGAGTTTGCCTTCGGCGCGATACACCTCGCGCAGATAAGCCTGGGTCTCGAGCCGCCCGCCGGAGCGGCGCACGAAAACCGGGTCGAGGCCGGAGAGCGCCGTCACGCGCGCGACGATACGCTCGATGGCTTTGTCGTCCGAGCGGCCCCTGAGCAGATCCTGCACATAGTCTGTGCGTGTGTAGTTGACGATGTCGGACATGGCCGCATCCGTGAGCTTGTGCTGCCTTTCGAGGTTGGCTGCGGCGATACTCGGTAACGTCAACATCCACGGCAGCGGCGACAGGTCCCCGTGGCTGCCGGCTCCAGGCTCGAGATACGGCGAGACCAGCACGACGCCGTTCATCGCGACCCCGAGCCGCGTCTGCAGATAATGGGTGATGCGTGGGCCGCGGAAACCACCATAGCTTTCGCCCACCAGATACTTCCGCGACGCGAGCCGCTCGTTCTTGACCAGCCAATCGAAGATGATGCGCGACAGGTACTCGATATCGGATTTGGCGTTATAGAAGTGCTTCTGTGTTTCCTTCTCCGGCAGCTGCGCGAAGCTGAAACCCGTGCCGACTGGATCGATGAACACCAGATCCGTAAAGCCGAGCCAGGTGCCCGGATTGTCGCTGGGCGTGGTGGGATCGGAAGGGCTGTTGCCTTCGGCCCCGAACTGGATGCGCTTGGGCCCGATAGCACCGAGGTTGAGGTATACCGAGGCCGCGCCCGGGCCGCCATTGAGCGCAAAGGTCACCGGCCGGTCGGCGCCGGGCACCGTATAGGCGGTGAACATGACACTCGCAACGACCTTGCCCTTTTCATCCAACACGGGCAGGGAGCCGACGGTCGCCTCGTACTTCAGGGTACGGCCATCGAGCGTCATGCTCTGGTGAGCGCTCTTGTCGGCAGGGAACGGTGGCAGATTGACCTCATCATCCTTGTGCGCTTTGTCGGCGCTCTTCTCGGGACTCTTTGCCTCCTCCTTCGCGGGCTCGCTCCTGGAGGCATCACGATCCTTGGCGACCGCAACGAGACTGACGGTCAACAGCAAGCAGCACAGCAGTGCGGACACTCGGTTCGTCATGGGCACACTACGATCTCTTGAGCAGGAATCAGAACGAGTAACCCGCGGAGACCACGGTCGCGCGCGGGTTGAACGCGATGTGAGAGGTGCGAATCACACCTGCGGTATCAGCGGTGAGGCGCGAGTTGACGCGCGAAATCGAATAGGACGCATAGACACTGAAATGCCGTGACAAGCGGTAACTGAGCCCCACCGTCCCGACGGGACCTACCGAAGCCGGCAGCGACAACGAGGTCGGCCCGCCGCTGCCGGCATTGCCTGCAGCGGTGGATTCGCGGTCATAGAAGCGCGTGTAATTCACGCCGACGCCGATGTAAGGGCGCAGGTTATGCGTCTCATCGAGGATGTTCCAGTTCAAAAGCAACGTAGGCGCAAGCCAGCGTGCGGTGGAAATCACCTGGCCGTTGTAAGGTACCGAGCCCAACTGCGCCGGTCCCCGGCCTACCGTCTTGGTGAGCGGCGGCCAGCCAATCGCCAGCTCGAGGTTGAAATGTCCGCTGAGGCGGCGTACGTAGGCGAAGTACGGCGTGTAGATGTCCCTGAGCTCGAGATTCACTCCCGGGGGTACGTAGGGACCGGAGATGTCATCGGCATGGGTATGGTATGTCACCCAGTAAGCCCCGAGACGGACTTCGTTCCAAAGCGGAGTGTCTTCGGCGCGCGCGCCACTGGTCCAGGCCGCAGCCATCAGAGCGAATATCACCGCTAGGCGTGCAATCATGATCCGTGCCCCCTGCATCAGAACTGAGCAAAGAAACCGCGCGCGGCCGCCGTGCAGAATGGCGCGACCGTCGTATGATAGTTTTCCGTAACGGCGGTCTGTCCGCCGCTCGCCAGCAGGTTGGCCAGCGCGCTCTGGAAGCCTACTTGCAGCGCGGCGTAGGGGTCGTTCGCGGCGGGAGCTGCATTGACGTCTAGTACCGTGAGGAGGCCAGCCGGCAAGCCGCTCCAGTAGGTCTGCATGATCTGCGTGTTTGTGAAGAACACCGTGGGATCCTGATCCCCGCCGCACAATAGCACCGGAGCCTGAGGCGCCCAGTTGCGCATGTCGTTCTTCTTCACGTCCTGGCGCAGCGGGTGCTGCGGCGCCGCCGCGAGCGGCATACCGGCCTGCGGGGGCGTGCTCAGCGCACCGTCGGGACTGGCGAGCGCGTCCTCGGCGTAACTGACGCGATAGGTGTTAGTAATAAGATTGGAGGGCCCGAATCCCAGGGCGAACAGCGGATTGCTCGGAACGGCAAGCAATGCGTTCAGCTGCGCGTTGGGCGTCACAGGGGTGACAATGTTGAACAGTGCGGTCTGCGGCAGCTTGCCATCGGCGATCAGCGTATTGATCGGCGTCGTGCTCGGCAGCAGTGTATCGATGCCCGAGGCATAGGTAGTCTCGTAGATGTCCGTGGTGGCGCTGTACAGGTTTTTGTACGAGTTCTGGTAGCTGGTCGTAACCAGCGGGGTAAATACGGTGGATCCCAGGTCCACGTTCCCGAAGAACACCGCATCGACGAACGCCTCGAGCGCATACGGGCCGGACATGGGCGCCGCAGCCGTCACCTTGCCGCCGGCCGCCTGCAGTGCCCGGTGCGTCGCCATAGCGACATGACCGCCCTGTGAATAGCCGGTGACGAAGAGTTTGCCGCTGTCGCTGGTAGCGGCCGACTGTGTGTGGGGTAAAGCCGTCCGCGCCGCAGTCAGAGCATCGATCATGTCCTTCGACTGCTGATCGGCATTCAAAAACGGATGATAGGCGAGCGCGGAAGTATCGTAGCCGGCATAGTTGGGCGCTACCACGATGTAGCCCTGCGCCGCGAAAACGGCGGCGATCAGCGCGCCTTCGCTGTTGTTCGGGTCGGTGATGTCCGCAATGTTGGCCGCCTTGTTGGTCTGAGTGCCATGGCCATACAGCACGATCGGACGTGGACCCGAACAGGCGGCCGTCGCGCCCGTGGGCACCATGAGCGCGCCGGAAGCCGTGGTGACCTCCCCGGCGCCGCCGACAGTGTTGTACTCGACGTGATAGAAATCGACGCCGCAGGCCGGATTGCCCGCAATCGCGAGCAGCGCCTTGCCGGAATCAGAAGCGCCCAGCTGCGCGCCAAAGGTCGCAGCATCCAGCGAGGCAATGCGAAACGGCGGGTCATAGATCAGCGTGCCCCGATCCGTGCTGCTGCCGAGCGTCGCACTGCTGCTGTCATGACCGCAGCCTGTCAACAGGAGCGCGCACCCAACGAAGGCAAGCGCACTCCGAGCTACCGTGCCATTCATGCAATCTCTCCCCTCTTGGCAGACCACGACACAGGCGGAATGTGTCTGTGGCCGCACCACAACGTTCGCTTTGACGCGGTTATGATGAAAATTGCGGCGCAGTCTAGCAAATCCGCCTGGGGCGGCAGCCAGAGCCCGGCTGCCGTGCCTCATGCGCAGCTAATCTTGCCGCACAGGCCCAGCTGGCTCGGGCCCAGTAGGAGGACTCCCACGTCGAGCTGGGATAGGCGCCGATGGTGTGCTCCACTGCGATCATTGAAGCTGCCCGGAGTAAGAAGACCCCAGGAGGATTTATGCGAGTTACCCCCATGCTGGCTGCAGTCGCCGCGCTGTCGCTCGGCTCGCTGACGCTGGCCCAGACCTCACCCCAGACCGATTCGACTTCTCCGAGTGCGGCTTCGAGCCCGCATCAGCGCAATTCCACCTCGAGCAATACCAGCGAGAGCATGACAGGTGGCGACACCAGTCCGGCTGCCGCCTCGAGCCCCCATCAGCAGGAGGCTATCTCGGGGAACGAGAACGGCAAGAGTGGTCACAAGCAAACTCTGAAGGACTGCATGGCGAAGCAGCAAGCCAGCAACAGCTCCATGTCCAAGGATGACGCGCGCAAAGCCTGTCAGGACAAGATGCAATCCAACAGCAGCCGCTGAACATGCGGGGTGCTGAGCACCCCCAGCTGCGTAAAAGCGCTTGCGCCAGGTAGCAATACCTGGCGCAGCTTTTTGCCGTGTTACCGTTGCCGGGTAGCGGGTGAGCAGCTCATACTCAAGCAGCTCCCCGACCGATTCGATTCTTGGCGGAGTGCACACATGGCTGACGATGCCTCTGAGCACGAGGCGGTGCCGTACGGTCGCCGCAAGTCCGGGCTTTCGCGCCGAGAGTTCGGCACGCTCACTTTGAGCGCGGGTCTGTCTTCCGCGCTACCCAGCTTGGCGCGCGCCGCCACCCAGGCAGAGGACGTCGAGATCAAGACTGCCGACGGGACTACGGATGCATACTTTGTCCATCCGCAGAAAGGGGCCAGTCCCGGGGTGCTGATGTGGCCCGATATCTTCGGGTTGCGCCCGGCATTCAAGCAGATGGCGATGCGCCTGGCCGAGTCGGGTTACGCGGTGCTGGTGGTCAACCCGTTCTATCGACGGCAGCGGGCTCCTACTGCGCCAGAGCACCCGAGCATGGACGATCCGCCGACGCGTGAGAAATTGATGGGTTTGTATAACAGCCTCAGTGCCGAGACGACGGCGACCGATGCGAAGGCTTTCATACCGTATCTGGATGCACAGAGCGCCGTTGACCGCCACAGAAAAATGGGTACTGCCGGCTACTGCATGGGAGGCCCGTTGACGCTGCGCACGGCGGCCGCGTTCCCCGCGCGCGTGGGCGCGGGTGCCTCTTTTCATGGCGGCGGGCTCGTCACGGACAAGCCGGACAGCCCGCATCTGCTGATCCCGAGGATCAAGGCACAATACCTGTTCGCCATTGCGGCGAACGATGATCAGAGGGATCCCAAGGCGAAAGACGTGCTACGCGAATCCTTCGCGCACGCGCACGTTCCGGCTGAGATCGAAGTGTACGCGGGCACACAGCATGGCTGGTGTCCCACGGATTCGCGTGTGTACGACCATGACCAGGCGGAAAAAGCGTGGAGCCGAATGCTGGCGCTGTTCAAGACCGCTCTGGCCTGAAGGCCATGATCGATCTGTATTACTGGCCGACGCCGAACGGCCACAAGATCACTTTGTTTCTGGAAGAAGCCGGCCTGCCCTATCGCCTGGTGCCGGTCAATATCGGCAAAGGTGATCAGTTCGCACCGGGCTTTCTCGCGGTCAGCCCCAACAATCGCATGCCGGCCATCGTCGACCACGAGCCGGCATGCGGCGGCGCACCGCTGTCGGTATTCGAATCAGGGGCGATCCTGCTTTACCTCGCCGAGAAGACGCAACGCTTTATCCCGGCCGATCCGCGCGGGCGCTATGCGATGCTGCAGTGGCTCTTCTGGCAGGTGGGCGGCCTCGGCCCGATGGCCGGGCAGAACCATCATTTCAATCTTTATGCGCCCGAGCGTCTGCCCTATGCCATCGATCGGTACGTGAAGGAGACCAACCGCCTCTATGGAGTCATGGACCGGCGACTGAGCCAGGTGCCCTATCTGGCCGGTGAGGCGTACACGATCGCGGATATGGCAGCCTATCCCTGGATCGTGCCGTGGCAGCGTCAGCAGCAGGATCTGAAGCAATTCCCGGCGTTGCAGCGTTGGTTCGAGCAGATCGGGGCACGACCTGCGACGCAGCGTACCTACGCCCGCGCCTCGGAGTTCCAGGTGCAGCCCATCACCGATGAAGAAAGCCGCCGCATCCTCTTTGGACAGACGGCAGCAAGCACGGCAACACCCCGGCCGATGCGCTGAGAGCGCGCAGCGCGCCCGGACTTTCGCCGGACGTCCGCCAGACTACTAATGCGCGAACAGTTTCAGGCAGCTGAGCTGGTTGCTGCAGCTGGCGAGGGAGGCTTCGGTCCACAGCCGGAAGGGACTGTAAGGCTGAATGGTGCCCACCCCGAACTCATGCCGGCCGATATCCCAGATCAGCCGTCGGCCGAACTGCAGGCGCATGTCGGCGTGAGGTGCGAATTCCACGCTCACCAGCTCGCGGTGACGTATCAGACTCGATACCGGCGCTGCTGGGGATGTGGGCGGCAGGGACGCCTGCTCGAGCCGCAGTCCGTACACGCGCAGCGGGTGATGTCCGCCAAAGGACTGGCGGAAGTAGATCATGATCTCCTTCCCCTGCGGTGGTGGTCCTACCGGCGCGCCGTCAGCCGCGTGGCAGCTCAGCGCAACGCCGAGCGGACCACAACACAACAGTACACGTCCAAAAAGACGCATCTGCGTATACCCCTGAGGCTCCTTCTGTGAGGAGCGCTGGCAGCAAGTATGCGCCGCGTGTTCGATTCAGCGTCCGATACTCACCATAAGGATCGTTAAAATGTGCTCCGCCGGTAGAGCGGGCAAATTATGACAAGCGCCGCTTATGCGGACTTGATGCGCTGGTGCAGCCGCGTTACGGCATCCAGGGCCGAGAGGATCGCACCTTCCTGCCAGCCCGGCAGCTCCGAGACGTGATCCCCGGCAAGAATGATGCGATTGTCGATCGAGGCGACGTTGCGGTAGTGCGCAGCGCGCAGTTGTGGCGTCCAGGCTGCCGCGCATCCCATTGCCCCCGGCACCCGGTGCCAGGCGACAGAGATGCCATTTTCAAACTCCGCAGGGTATTGCGGATGAATCTGTGCGCCATCCTGCAGCGCCTGTCGCACCCGATCCGCCGGCTTCATGCCGGTGAGTGCGAGCGCGCCTTCACCGAAGGCGAAGGTGCCCAGCAGCACGCCCTTGCCGGGCTTGTTGAAGTTGGTGTTGGGATAGGCGATCTGCTTGATGGGTAGATCGGTGAAGGAGATTCCGCCGTAAATGGCCTCGTCTTCCTCCCAGAACTTACGTTTGAACTGCAATCCCGTTTTCACCGCGGCTTCGTAGGCGACGGCACTGATGCTGGCGGCCATAGCCGCACCGAGGTTGGTGTCCAGCTGGCTCAGGATCGGCAGCGGAATGGTGCACACACACCAGTCGGCGCGCGCCTGGCGCATATCCTTGCCGGTACGCGCATCCACGTAGCTGACGGTCACTCCCTTCTCGTCCTGGCGAATGGCCTTCACCTGCGCGTTGAGGGTAATGAGACTTGCGATCTCCTTGGCGACGGTCTTGGGTGTCGTGTCCATGCCGCCGACGGGCTGAAAAATGGAAGACTGCCACTGGTGGATCTGCCCCGGATTGAGCGCTTCCCACAGATCCGAACGCAGCAGATCCGACAGCGAGATCGGCTCCGAAGGCTGCGGTGGCGGCATCAGTCCGCCGCCCTTGTTGACCTCGTAACCGCGGCGCTCGGCACTGTCGATGTTGGTTTTGTAGCTGTAGTTCTTGTCCAGCGCGCCCCAGCTTTGCAGCGCTTCGAGCAGCATCTCCTGATCTTCGCGCGTCACCTGTCCGTCGAGCCGGTCCGCGTGCACCGCCTTGGCCAGCAGCTCCGCGACATGACCGTGGAAATCCGCCTGCACCTCGCGAAAGCGCCGTGGCTTGCCACCGAAATGCCGGCTGGAATGCACGCAGGCGTTGTAGTTCACCATGATGAACGGCTCGAGCGTCACGTTGAAACGCTTCGCATATGCGAGGTAGCCGCGGTGGTGGTACGGCACACGCCATGGGCCGGGGTTGATGTACAAGCCCGGATCGAAGCCGCAGTTCTGGGTCTCACCACCCATCTCGGTATAGCTGTCGCCGCCGCGCAGCGTCCAGGCGCGCCCGCCGACACGATTGTTGTAGTCGAGCAGCTGGACGTCGTAGCCCGCGTCGCGCAGCTCGAGAGCAGAGATCAGTCCGGACCAGCCCGCGCCGAGCACCAGCACCTTCACGCCGCGGGGGGCGTCGGCCAGCTTGATCGGGCCCCGGTACTGCGAATCAGCCGCATGGCCCAGGGTGTTCATGCAGTTGTATAGCGCAGCCCCGCCGGCCACGGCGCCAATCATCTGCAGCAGCTCACGCCGGCTCATCGAAGGAGTGGGTTCGCTCATTTCTCTCTCAGGGCTTTGACGTCATCGGTGGTGACCTGATCGCGGTATGCATTGCCAAAGTGCGTGCGCACGTAGCTCACGACCGCGGCGATCTGCGCATCGGACATCGAAGATGCAAACGACGGCATACCCTTGCTACCGTTCAGAACGCGCACTAACGGGAAGTTCTTACTCGCCAGGCGCGGATCCTTGGCGAGGGCGGGGTAGTAGCCCGCCGCGTTGGCACCCACGCCATTGGGCATGTGGCAGCCCTGGCAGACGGACTGATAGAGCTCAGCGCCATCGCGTGCAGTGATCGGCGTGGCCATCAGGCTGGCGCGGTCCGGATGGAGGGGAACGTTCTCATCGGCGGCCGTGACGAGGTTGCCGCCGAGCAGCAACAACGCTGTCAGAGTGCTGGTAGCAAGCGCGCGAGTCATGACGAGCCCGACCTCCCCTACATTACGGCCGACAACTTTGCGAAAGTTGCGGCCCGCGTCAAGTAACGACCCCCGCACCTGGCAGCTTCAGCGCGCTTCCGTACTGCAGTGCGCAAGCCGCCGGTCCCTTGGGCCGGCCTGCTGGACTAGCCTGCTGGTCCGCTGGGGCACCTCAAAGGGAAGCGATCATAGCCCACAGCTTTAGCTGCAACAGGGCTTCCTTACCGGCCGAACACCTTTAAGAAGCCCGGCGCGACACCACATCGGGGGTGCGCGACCTCCCGGGACGTGGACTGAATCATGCGATTGTTCAGTCACTTCGGCTAGAATGCGCGGCCGCAAAAGGGGGGTCCGGTCGGCGTTCGGGCCTGTGAAGGCCGACGCGACCCCTCCACTGAAACTGTCACGGAACTTCTGTCATGCCCCGAACTACTGCTCTTTCTGATATCCGCAACATCGGCATCATCGCCCACGTCGATGCCGGCAAGACGACCACCACGGAGCGGATCCTGTACTACACGGGGCGTAAACACACGATCATCGACATCCACGACACCAAGGATCTGAAGACCTCCACTACGACCGACTATCTGGAGCAGGAGCAGAAACGCGGTATCACCATCCAGAGCGCCGCCGTGTCGGCGTTCTGGCGCGACAAGAAGATCAACCTGATCGACACTCCGGGCCACGTCGATTTCACGATCGAGGTGAACCGCTCGCTGCGCGTGCTGGACGGCGCGGTGGTCGTGTTCGACGGCGTGGCAGGCGTGGAGCCGCAATCGGAGACGAACTGGCGCCTCGCCGACAATTACGGCGTGCCGCGCATCTGCTACGTCAACAAGATGGATCGCAGCGGCGCCAACTTCGTGCGCTGCGTGGACATGATCCGCAAGCGTCTCGGCGCCCGGCCGCTGCCCATCCAGATTCCGATCGGCTCCGAGGACAACTTTCGCGGCATGATCGACTTGGTCGAGATGAAGGCCCTGGTGTGGGACTCCGATGACAAGGATGCCCAGTGGCAGACGCTCGATGTCACGCCCGATCTCATCGACAAGCTGCACATCGCCGTACCCAGTGACCGCGAATTGCTGGGCAAAGTGCAGCAATACCGCACCGAGCTGGTCGATACCTGCCTGGAGCAGGACGATCAGGCGATGGAAGCTTATCTGAATGATGGCGCCGTGCCCTCGGGGGATGTGTTGCGCCGTGCCTTGCGCAAAGGCACGATCAGCTCGGCATTCACACCGGTCCTGTGCGGCTCGTCGTACAAGAACAAGGGCGTGCAGCAGGTGCTCGATGCAGTTGTGGACATCCTGCCGGCGCCCAGCGACGTACCGGCAATCAAGACGGTCGATGCCGACGGCGAGCCGATCGGTGAGCGTAAGACTTCTGATGATGAGCCCTTCGCGGCCCTCGCCTTCAAGGTGATCAACGATGCCTACGGCGCGCTCACCTTCGTGCGGGTGTACTCCGGAGTGCTCACCAAGGGTGCCTCAATACTGAACTCCACGCGCGGCAAGCGGGAGAAGATCGGCCGCATGGTGGAGATGTTCGCCAAAGAGGCCAACCCGATCGACGAGGCCCGCGCCGGCGACATCATCGCTCTGGTTTCCCTCGCGGATACCGAAACCGGTGACACACTGTGCGACTCGGCCAAGCCGGTCGTGCTCGAGCGCATGCGTTTTCCCGACCCCGTCATCAGCGTTTCGGTCAAAGCCAAGCTCAAAGCGGAACAGGAAAAATTCGGCGTCGCACTCGGCAAGATGGTGCGCGCCGACCCGTCGCTGCATCTGGAGACGGATCGCGAGACCGGCCAGACCATCCTGCGTGGCATGGGCGAGCTGCACCTGGAAGTGACGCTCGATCGCATGCGTACCGAGTTCGGTGTCGAAGGTCTCATGGGCGAGCCCCAGGTGGCCTACCGCGAGACCATCACCCGCAAGATCACCGAGCACTACGTGCACAAGAAGCAGACCGGCGGTTCCGGACAGTTCGCCGATGTCTGGATCACTTTCGAGCCGATGGAGCGCAGCAAGGGCTTCGAGTTCATCGATGAGACGGTGGGCGGCTCAGTGCCCAGGGAATATGTGCCGGCGGTCGAGAAAGGTCTGCGCGTACAGAAGGAGGATGGCGTGCTGGCGCACTATCCGACGGTGGATTTCCGCGCAACGCTCATCGACGGCAGCTACCACGACGTGGATTCCAACGCACTGACCTTCGAGATCGCCGCCAAGGCGGCTTTCCGCGAAGGGATCCGCAAGGCGGCGCCCATCCTGCTCGAGCCGGTGATGAAGGTGGAGACGGTGACCCCGAGCGATCATCTCGGAGATGTCATCGGTGACATCAACCGGCGTCGCGGCATGATCCAGGAGCAGCTCGAACGCGGCACCAACATTGCGGTCGTCTCCGTGGTGCCGCTTTCGGAGATGTTTGGCTACATCGGCCAGCTGCGCAGCATGACCAGCGGTCGTGCCTCCTACACCATGGAGTTCTCGCACTATGAGCCGGTACCGCGCCAGGTTGCAGACGATGTGATCGCCGAGGTCGCCAAGGCTAAAGCCGCTGCCAACGCCTGATGAGACAGGCAGGCGGGCCGGGATGGCCCGCCTGCACACCTGAGGGAGGCTCGTATGCTCGTCGTTACCACCGAGAACGTACCGGGATATCGGGTCAAAGAGGCCAAGGGGCAGGTATTCGGCGTCGTCGTCCGCAGCCGCGGGCTCGGTGGCAACATCGTCGCCGGCCTGCGCTCGCTGGTGGGCGGTGAGATCACCGAATATACGCAGCTGCTCGAGGAGGCACGGCGGCACGCCGTTGACCGAATGGTGAAGAACGCCCGCCTCATGCAGGCGAACGCCATCATCATGATGCGGTTTGACTCCGCGGAGATCGGCCAGACGATGAGCGAGATCGTCGCCTACGGCACCGCGGTGGTGCTCGAGCCGGTGGCCTAAAGCCATGCTGCGTGCTCTGCTCATCGGGTTTGGCGGCCTGATGCTGCTGGGCGGGGCCGTGCTCACCTTCATCGGGCTTTCGCCTCCAGGCATCTATCTGCTTTGCGCCGGTGCACTGATCCTGCTGGGCACGCTCTTCGAGCGCTGGCGCTATCGTCGTTATGAACCAACACCGGATGAGCACTGGCAGGCGACCGGTGAGCGTTTCCTGGACCCCACGAGCGGACAGTCAGTCGAGGTGTTTTACGATCCTGCATCCGGCGAGCGTCGTTACGTGCGGCGCTGAGTCCTGGCAGCGGCGCTGACTCGTCGCAGCGGCCCCATTGTCATAATCCCTACACAGGTTTAGCCTTGGACGCTGCAGGCTCGTCGCGTCATGACCACAACAATATCGGGCAGGCTGCCTCGGGCTGCGCGCAAACCGGAGTCACCATCAGGAGCTCGAAAATGAACAGATCCCAGCGACTTGCGGCAGGCCTGGCCGTATTGCTCGTGACCTTGCTAGCGTGTTCCAGCCAGAAGGAGCCCGCCCAACAGGCGGTGGCCAAGCTCGATGACTCACTCGCCTCCGTGCATGACGGGGCAGTGAAATACGCCCCTGACGCGCTGCAATCCGCACAAGCCCAGGTCAACTCGCTCAAACAGAGTCTGCAACGCGGTGACTACAAGACGGTACTCTCGAATGCGCCCGCGGCCAAAGCCGCCATCAAGGAACTGAGGAGCAACGTCGAGGCGAAGCAGGCCGCCGATGACGCGCAGGTCGCCAAGCTGAAACAACAGTGGCGGTCCCTGAGCGGCGAGGTACCCAAGATGGTTGCCGACCTGCATGCGCAGATCAACACCCTCACGCAGGGCCACCGTCTTCCCAAAGGGGTGACCAAGAGCTCACTGCAGTCCGCACGCGAGGGCGCGGATGCGCTCGACTCCCAGTGGAACGATGCAAACAGTGCGGTATCGAATGCCGATTATTCCGGCGCGGTCGCCAAAGGCCAGGCCGTGAAGGACAAGGCGAGCGAGCTGATGCATTCGCTGGGCATGAAAGCGAGCTGAGTTCACCCGGTCCGCTGCGGGACGTCTTGGGCCGCACTGCGCGACCGGCGACCCGCCGCGCGACCCGGTCGCCCTGCGCGCAGCGACCTGCGCTCATCGCCTGCTGAGCGTCAAAACAAGCCCACGTCCCCTGATGCTCAATCGTCGTGCTCTTCTCAGCGCCTCTGTCGCCTCGCTCGCTCTGGCAGCGCTCGCCCGGCCGCTCGATGCTCTTGCGAATCCTGTCGGGCAACGGCTCGGCAAACCGCAGCCCTTCTCTTTCGACGCCCTGAGCAAGGAAATGCAGGCGCTGGCCGCGCAGCCGTACCAGCGCGACAACTCGCTGCCAGCGGCGGCTCTGGATCGGATCGATTACGAAGAGCACGGCAAAATCAAATTCAAACCCGAGGATGCGCTGTTTGGCGCAGGACCGGGAGAATTCCCGATCACCTTCTTTCACCTCGGCGCGTACTTTCGCGTCTCAGTGCACATGTACGCACTGGCGAGCGCTGCTGGGGGTAGCACTCAGGCCAGCGAGATCCTCTACGATCCCAGCTACTTCGACATGCCGGCCAACAGTCCCGCGCACGAGCTGGGCAAGGGCGCAGGTTTTGCCGGCTTTCGGGTGCAGGAGAGCCGGCTCGGCAATCAGCAGAAACTCGACTGGCGCAACAACGACTGGCTCGCCTTTCTGGGCGCCTCGTACTTCCGCGCAATCGGTGAGCTCGCGCAGTACGGATTGTCTGCCCGCGGCATCGCCATCGACGTCTCCACACCAGGCAGCAAGGAGGAGTTCCCCGACTTTACACGCTTCTACTTCGAGTCGCCGGCGGCGAGCTCACACGAGCTCATCGTCTACGCGGCCCTGGAAGGCCCGAGCATCACGGGCGCGTACCGCTTCGTGCTGCGAAGGGACCAGGCCGTGCAGATGGATGTCGAGGCCCGACTGTTCCTGCGGCGCGATGTGAATCAGCTTGGCATCGCACCGATGAGCTCGATGTACTGGTACTCCGAGATCGCCAAGCCGACTGCGATCGACTGGCGTCCAGAGGTGCACGATTCGGACGGGCTATCGATCTGGACCGGTGCCGGCGAGATCATCTGGCGGCCGCTCAACGATCCGGAGCGGCCCACGACCTCCACTTTCGCCGACAAGTCACCGCGTGGCTTCGGCCTCCTGCAACGCGATCGCAACTTCGATCACTATTTGGATGGGGTGCGCTATGAGCGCCGCCCCAGCTTGTGGGTTGAGCCGCAGGGAGATTGGGGCGAGGGTGCCGTGCAGCTGCTGGAGCTGCCCACCGATGATGAGACCACGGACAACATCGTCGCGATGTGGGTACCCCGAACGCCCGCACGGGCCGGAGCCAGTCTGCAGCTGCGTTATCGGCTCTTCTGGACCGCCATCGAGCCGCATCAGACCACCCTCGCCCGCTGCGTCGCGACGCGCATGGGCCGCGGCGGTCTGCCCGGGCACGTGCGACCAAAAGGGGCGCGCAAGTTCGTGGTGGAATTCCTGGGCGGGCCGCTGGTGAATCTGCCTTTCGGTGCAAAGCCGCGGCCCGTGCTGACCGCGGCCGCGGGGACCTTTTCCAACCTGTTCACGGAGGCCGTGCCTGACGGAATGCCCGGGCACTGGCGCGCCCAATTTGATTTCACCGGCAACAGCGGTAGCGTGGTCGACATCCGCCTGTATCTGCAGGACGGCTCGCAGACTCTCTCGGAGACCTGGCTGTATCAGTATCACGTGCCGTGACACATTCACGGCGCGTGGAGAAACGGTTCCTCTGTTGCCAGCCGCCCTCAGCTCTGGGGTGTCGCGACGGAGCTCATCTTGTAGACCACACCTTGCTTCATGACGAAGCTCACGTGCTTCATGACACTGATGTCATCCAGAGGATTGCCTTCCACGGCCACCACATCGGCGAGCTTGCCGGCAGCGATGCTGCCCAGCTCCTTGTCATGCCGCAGGAGCCGTGCGGCATTGATCGTCGCGGCCTGCAGGACGAACAGGGCCGGCATCCCAGCCTGGACCATCAGTTCCAGCTCGTGCGCATTCTCGCCATGCGGATAGACCCCGGCATCGGTGCCGAAGGCAATCCTGACATGGGCCTTGTAGGCCTTGCCGGCGGTGTCCAGGATCTGCGGTCCGATGGCGAGCGCCTTGGCGGCAACCTGCGGCGGGTAATAGCCGGGGATCTTCGCCTGATGTGCCACGAAATCACCGGCGATGATGGTGGGCACGTACCAGGTGCCGTGCTCGACCATCAGCTTCATGTCTTCGGCATTGAGGAAGGTGCCGTGCTCGATGGAATCAACCCCCGCGAGCACCGCGCGCTTGATGGCTTCGGCGCCATGCGCATGCGCGGCCACGATGAATCCATAGTCATGCGCCGTGTTGACCACTGCGCGGATCTCCTCGAACGTCAGTTGCGGATTCTCGCCACTGGAGCCCTCATCCAACACACCTCCCGAGGGCATGATCTTCACCACATCCACCCGGTCTTTGTAGTGCTGCCGCACGGCCTTCACGGCATCCTCGGGACTGTTGATGATGCCGACCTTCGGACCCGGGTCCCCAGCAAGGTCCGCGCGGAATCCGTTGGTCGCATCCGCATGCCCCCCGGTCGAACCGATCGCCCGGCCCGCGGTGTAGATCCGCGGACCGACCAGGGCACCGGCATTGATGGCATCGCGCAATGCGACCGATTCGTTCGCGATATCGCCGAGATTGCGCACGGTCGTGAAGCCCGCGAGCAGCGTGCGCCGCGCGTACACCGTGGAGTGCACCGCGTAGTCGGCGATATTCCAGCGAAACACTTCCGAATAATGGTCCTTGCTGAACTCCGCCGTCAGATGCGTGTGGGTATCGATCAGCCCGGGCAGACAGGTCTGAGAGCCGAGATCGATCAGCTTGGCACCTGCGGGGCTCTGGATACCGCTCTGCACCTGTTGCACCTTGCCGGCCTGGATGACGACCGTGCTGGCATTCAGCAACCGCCCATTCTCGACATCGAGCAGGTGTCCGCATTGCAGCGCCATGGGGGTGGCCGCGGACGGTTCCGCCGCCGGCGCCTGAGCCGCGGCCACGGCTCCTGACAGCGTCAGGAGTACGGCAACGCCCACTGCTAACGCTCAATGGCGAGGGCCACACCCATGCCGCCGCCGATACACAAGCTGGCCAATCCTTTGCGCGCATTCCGGCGCCTCATCTCATGCACGAGTGTGACCAGGATGCGGCAGCCTGAAGCGCCGATGGGATGGCCGATCGCAATCGCGCCGCCATTCACGTTGACCTTATCGGTGTCCCAACGCATCTCACGATTCACGGCGATCGCCTGCGCTGCGAATGCCTCGTTGATCTCCAGCAGGTCGAGCTCCTCCTGCGACCAGCCCGCCTTTCGCAGGCACTGCTGGCTGGCGGGCACCGGTCCCATGCCCATGATGCGCGGATCGACTCCCGCCGTAGAGTAGGCGCGTATGCGCGCGAGCGGCTGCAGCCCCAGTTCGGCGGCCTTTTTTCCCGACATCAGCATCACCGCGGCAGCGCCATCGTTGATGCCGGATGCATTGCCGGCAGTGACCGTACCGTCCTTGCTGAATGCCGGTCGCAGCTCAGCGAGTGAATCGGCGGTCACGCCGTGACGGATGAATTCATCGATCGCAAAGGACGTCGTGCCTTTCTTCGTGGTGATCTGAATGGGCAGGATCTCGTCATTGAAGCGCCCCGCTTTCTGCGCCGCTTCTGCCTTCTGCTGTGAGCGGGCCGCGAATTCATCCTGCTCACGACGCGGGATCTCGTATTTGCGCGCGACATTCTCGGCGGTGACACCCATGTGATACTGGTTGTACACATCCCACAGGCCATCGACGATCATGCTGTCGATCAGTTTCGCATCTCCCATGCGAAACCCGTCGCGCGATCCGGCCAGCACGTGCGCTGAGGCACTCATGTTCTCCTGGCCACCGGCAATCATGATGTCCGCATCGCCCAGGCGGATGGCCTGTGCGGCGAGCTGCACGGCTTTGAGCCCACTGCCGCAGACCTGGCCAATGGTGAGGCCCGGCACGGTGTCGGGAAGCTGGCCCTTGAGGGCGGCCTGGCGTGCCGGGTTCTGACCACAGCCTGCGGTCAGAACCTGGCCGAGAATGACCTCGTTGACCTCGGCCGGTTTGACCCCCGTGCGGCTGATCAGCGCGCTGACCAGCTGCGCGCCAAGCTCGGCAGCGGGTACCTTCGCCAGCGTACCGGCGAACTTGCCGACTGCGGTGCGCAGCGCGGCGGTGATCACAACCTCTTGCATGGGAAGCTCCCGATGTGGCGGATGGGGTGCGCCAAGCGTACCGCAAGTTAGAACACGCCGATCGCTTCAGAGACCTCCGTCACGCTTTGCAATCTGCCGGTGCGGCGCCTTTTGCGACACCTGCCCGGACAGTTTGCCGCGCAAAGTTGCATAGTCCCTGGGCGTCCGCCGTCGATAGGCACTGAATGAAGACCCTCGATCACTCCAAGGTCATAGTGCAGCTCGGCACCGAGCAGCTGAGAACCGGCCACTACGTGTCACGCCTCGACCGTCCGTGGACCGAGACGCCGTTTCTCTTTCAGGGGTTTGAAATCGAAAGCGAAGAGGAGCTGGCGCAGTTGCGCCGTCTGTGCCGCTTCGTCTTTGTCGAGGTAACCGCCAGCGAGGCTGAGGAGCTGCAGGCTGCCGCTGTGCCAAAGGCCAAGAGCAAGGCGGAGCCTGAGCCGAGCCGCCTGGAATCTCTCTCGCTGAATCCCGCAGCTTTCCTCGATAGCGTGCCGCCGAAGGATGCGGTGCCGTTGCAGACCGAGCTCACTCTTGCGCTCACCGCCTACGGCGAGGCCAAGCGGGCGGTCAACGGCATCTTCGAGAACCTGCGCCGCGGCGCTGCGCTGGATGTACCGCACCTGGAGAACGTGGTCGACTCGATGGTCGACAGCGTCCTGCGCAATCGGGATGCCATGGGTTGGCTGGCGCGCCTCAAGCACGCGGATGACTATCTCTACAGTCATTCACTCGCCGCCTCAGTGTGGGCGCTCGCCTTCGGACGTCACCTGGGACTGGGTAAGGACGATCTGAAAGCGGTGGGAACCGGCGCACTGCTGCTGGATGTCGGCAAGACCAAACTGCCGCCGGCATTGCTCAAAAAGGCGGGCAAGCCAACCGATGAGGAGTGGCGCCAGATCCGTGCGCACGTCGCCTATGGCAAGGAGCTGCTGACGGCGGCCGGCAATCTCAACGAGTCCATCCTGACCATGGTCGGCACCCACCATGAACGCAGCGATGGCTCAGGCTATCCGCAGCGCCTGGTCGGCGATGCCATCCCGCTGCTCGGACGAATCGCAGCGATTGTCGATTGTTACGATGCCATGATCACAGAACGCTCCTATGCGCGTGCCATGTCTCCGTACGATGCCGTGCGTGAGCTCAAGCGCATGGCCGGCACGGCCTTCAATGCGCAGCTGGTGGAGCTCTTCATCCAGGCAGTTGGCGTGTTTCCCAACGGCACGCTGGTGGAGCTCAACACCGGCGAGGTCGGCGCAGTGGTACGCCAGAACCGCTTCCGCCGCCTGCGGCCTGAAGTGTTGCTGATCCTCGATGCCAACAAGAAGGTGCGCGAGGATTTCGTCACTCTGGATCTGCTGACCTGCAAAGAAAACGTCAATGAGAAGGAGCCGGGCCTGTGGATTACGCGCGGTCTGGAGCGCGGCGCCTATAACATCGATCCGACGGAGTATTTTCTCTGAAGGCATCTGCCGCGACGGGCGAGTCGAGCGAAGCCAGTCTCAGCTACCCCCAGCTCATCGGTACTCTGCGCCGTGAGATGACCGGCAGTGATGCGCTGGCGGTGATGCTGGCGGCGGTGCCGGATGCGCCGGCCATGCAGGCACGCTTCGGCTTCGAGGCCAGCGCTCGACTGTTTCAGAGCCTGTCTGATCGCTTCACGACTCTGCTGGGTGAGCGCGGCTCGGTCCTGCGCTTCGGCGACGGCCGATTCTGTGTTGTGTTGCGCGGCATCCGCAATTCCGGCCACGCGCTGCTCGCAGCGAAGCGGTTACAGCAACTGTGCGATGAGGCCATGGCGGAGACCACCCTGCCGGTACCCCCGCTGCTGCACCTCGGCATCGCGCTCTACCCCCAGCACGCCCGGGAGCCCGAACGGCTGCTGCACATGGCGCAGCTCGCTCTCACCACCGCGGCAGATTCGGGCGTGCCAACCGCAGAGCTGTACGACCCGGCGCGGGCCGAGAAGGTACTGGAGCCCTGGGCACTCGGTGACTCCTTCGCGCAGGCGCTGCGCACGGGCGCGCTCGAAGTGCATTATCAGCCCAAGGTGCGTATCGCCGATCGGCGGATCGCAGGAGTTGAGGCGCTGTTGCGCTGGTCCGAGGCAGGACGTGCCGTCGCCTCACCGGAGGTGTTCATTCCGTTGGCGGAAAAGGCCGGCCTGATAGTCGACACCACCTGGTATGTGCTCAGCAATTCGCTGCAGCTCGCTCAGGCGCACGAGAATCTGCCGGTGGCCGTCAATGTGACGCCCGGGATGCTGCATGATGCGGACTTCCTCGAGATGGTGCGTGCCGCGCTCTGTACCTGGAATGTACCAACCAACGCACTGACACTCGAGATCACCGAGGGCGCGCTGATCGCCGATTTCGACCAGGCCATTGACAAGCTGGCGAGCCTGCGCGAGCTCGGGGTGCGCGTTTCCATCGATGACTTCGGCACGGGCTATTCCTCGCTCAGCTATTTCCGCCGCATCCCGGCCAATGAAGTGAAGATCGACAAGTCTTTCGTGATGCGCATGCTGACCGAGGACGGTGATCAACGGCTCGTCGAGGTGATCATCAACCTGGCGCATCAGTTCCGGATGCAGGTGGTTGCAGAGGGCGTGGAGAGCGCGGCTGCGCTGCAGGCGCTGCAGCGCATGGGCTGTGACTATGCGCAGGGCTTCCTGATCTCCACCGCCCTCGCGGCCACTACGCTTGCGGATTTTCTCGCCCGCTTCAGGAACGGCTGGCCAGCCACGAGCTGATGAGTTGCGGCAGCTGCCGCGCGCGCTCACTGACATACAAGCCGATGTGCCCGGTATCCAACGGCGCGTCGGTGTAGTCCTGGCTTGCGATCAGCGAGCGCAACGCGGTGCTCGCCGCCGGCGGCACGATGTGGTCGCGCAGCGCGTAGACATTCAGCACCGGCTGGCGGATCTGGCGCAGATCCACCGCGTGTGCACCCAATCGCAGCGAGCCCTGCAGCAGGCGGTTTTCCTGGTAGCAGCAGCGCACAAATTGCGCGGCCGCCGTCGCCGCGAGATCCGGACAATCGAAGATCCAGGCTTCCATGCGCAGGAAGAATTCGCGCGCCGCAGGATCAGCGCTGCGCTCGAGCGCATTCACATACTTCTGCTGGATGAGGCGGAACGGACTTAGCGCCAGGAACAGACTGGTGAGCAGTTGACCGGAAAAGTTGCCCAAGCGGGCAAGCAGCTCGACATCGAGCGGGCGCGCCCACTTGGACAACAGATCGGCCGGGGTCTGAAAATCAACCGGTGTCCCCATGCAGATGAGGTTCGCCACCTGCCCGGGATGCAGCGCGGTGTGGCAGAGCGCGAAAGTTCCCCCCTGACAGATGCCCAGCAGATTCACGGCCGGGATCTGCTCGGCCGCACAAACATGGCGTACACAGCCATGCAGATGCCCGTTAATGTAATCATCCAGCGAGAGTTGACTGTCGCTCGCATCGGGATACCCGAAGTCGAGCAGGTAGACCTCGAGTCCCGCCGCCAGCAGGCCGCGTATCAGCGAGCGATCCGGCTGCAGATCGAGTACCTGGGGGCGGTTCACCAGGGAATAGCACAGCAACACCGGCGCGGCGCGTGCGCGCGCAATGAATGGCAGCGGCAGATAGCGAAACAGCACACTCTTGCCGTGTTGCCATACGGCCTGGCGCAGCGCTCCGGCTGCGAAAGCTGTCCCGGCCGCCTGCAATGGCACCTGCGGCCGCGGCGGCATCCAGCCTGTGCCCTCCCCTGATGCGCGGCGCTGTTCCAACAGCAACTCGGCGTTGGTGTTGAGCAACTCCGCCTGCAGCTGACAGTAGCTGGCGGTGTGCGCCACCTCGCTGTAGGCGGCCTCGGCACAGTCGATCCACAGATCATAGAGCGCGCGGGCGTTCTCGGCTTTTAGCGGCGGTGTGCGCTGCGCGCTGTGCGCTGCGAAGCGCGCCGCAGCGGCTTGTGTCAGCTGCAGCCATGCCACACCAAGGGATGATTGCAGCGCGACGCTGCGTCCCAACAGAGCCGCGACGCGTTCCTCAGCGCTCATCGCCCGGCGGTACTCCCAAGTGGCCCTGCGGACCCGGTTTCACATAAGTATGCGCTGCATGATCCCCACTGGTGATGTCTCGGTCCGCAGGGCACCAAGCGTGCGGAAAGGCCTAAAAAAGCCCTGCAAAGGGTGACGCAGGTACGAGGCTTGCGGGCAGCTGGAGACTTTGTGCAATGCATACATTACCATCTTGTCAGGCGACCGAGGGGGGAGCCATGGCAGAAGCAAGACTGATCCGCAAATACGCCAATCGGCGGCTCTACGATGCCACCGACAGCCGCCACGTCACGCTCGACGATATCAGGAAAATGATCGGCTCCGGCGAGCGCGTGCAGGTGGTGGAAGACAAGAGCGGCGAGGATGTCACACGTGCCATCCTGCTGCAGATCATTGCCAGCCAGGAGCAGTTCGGCACGCCGGTGCTGAGCACCTCACTGCTCGAAGCCATCATCCGCTTTTACGGCAATCCGGTGCAGGAGATGCTGACCCGATATCTCGAGCAGAGCATCGGCACGCTGCTGCGCCAGCAACAACTCATGCAGGCCGAGATGACGCGTGTGCTGGAGTCACCCATGGCACCCGTGGCCGACATGGCACGCCAGAACATGGAGCTGTGGGCGAAGATGCAAGCCTCCATGCTCTCAGCGTTCTCCCCGGGAGCAGCACCTCCCGAGCCTGAACCCGAGAAGCCCACAGGCCCGCGCGGCGGCAAGCGCCGCGGTTAGTGCCACCATGCACTGCCTGGCCAGCCATCAAATCAATTAACAACAGGTTGCCGGTCGGCTCATGCCCATCGAGCGACAGCAGGAGTGACTCAGTGGAGATTCGGGGTAAGACAATAATCGTGACGGGCGCCGGCCGAGGCATTGGCCGCGCGATCGCGCAGTGGTGCGCGGCGCGCGGCGCTGATCTGGCGCTGCTCGATCTGACACCGAGCGATCTGGCGCAGACCGCCGAGCTGTGCAGCGCGGCCGGCGTGCGTGCACGCTGCTATCACGTGGATGTCTCGTCTGAAGATTCGGTAAGCGCTGCGCTGGAAGCGGTCGTGGCCGACTTCGGCCGGCTGGATGGGCTCATCAACAATGCGGGCATCCTGCGCGATTCACTGCTCGTCAAGGTCAGAGACGGCGAGGTGGTCGGCAAGATGACACTCGCGCAGTGGCAGGCGGTGATCGACGTCAACCTGACCGGCGTGTTCCTGTGTGCGCGCGAAGCCGCTGAACGCATGATCCGGCTGAATAGCGCGGGAGTGATCGTCAACATCTGCAGCATCTCGCGTGCGGGCAATCCCGGCCAGACCAACTACACCGCCGCGAAGGCCGGGGTCGCCGCGATGACGGTGGTGTGGGCGAAGGAGTTGGCGCGTCACCAGATCCGCGTGGGCGCGGTGGCACCGGGATTCGTGCGTACCCCGATGGTGGCCTCGATGAAGCCCGAGGTGCTCGCCCGGGTGACTGCCCCCGTACCACTGGGCCGCCTGGCCGAAGCTGCGGAAATCGCCCATGCCGTGGGTTTCATCCTGGAGAACGACTTCTTCACCGGGCGGGTGCTGGAAGTGGACGGGGGACTTCGGCTGTAATCTGTATGCACTGCGCTAAATCGCAGCATTTCCGTAACAATATCTTAATATATTTTCAATAACTATCATGCAGTTACGGAAATTTTGATTCCTGCCAGCGTTTATCTTGCACTGCATACAAAACCGGGTATAATGGCGCTCGCAAACCACCCCAAAGGAGCACACCATGGATCAGAATTTCGACTGGCTCGAGAGCTATCGCGACACCTTTGCCTCCGTGCACAAGGCACAGGAGCAGGGCCTGAAGGCCATCGAGCGCTTCGCCCGTTTTCAGTATGCCGTCGCCGGCGACTATCTCGAGGCCGGCCTTGCCCACACGCAAGCTGCTCTCGCCGCCCGTTCTCCTGCCGAGCTGCTGTCCAAGCAGTCCGAGCTGGGTGCCCGTCTGAGCGACAAGCTGCGTACTCGCGCTCAGGAATTCTCGGCGATCGCATCCGAGGTCCAGGGCAACGTGACGACCTTCGCGAACGATACGGCCCATCGCGCCGCCGCGTCCGCGTCCGCCAAAAAGGCCGCCTGAGCCTGAAGCATTGATGCGCCAGGTGCAGCCGTGTCAGGCTGCACCTGCAGCGCACGGATGTTACTCAGCATCGCCTGACAGCAGGTGACCGGTTACGATCGGTTGCCGCGACACAGCCAAACGAGGGGTTCCGCTGTGCTGAGACGTCCACAGGAGCCGTCGCATCCGGATGGGGATGCGATGGCACAAAGCAAGAAAGAAATTCATCGTGAGCTGCTCGCGCAGCTGGCCACCGCGACAGGTGGACTGGCGCCGGACGACTACGTCAGCGCCTGGTGGAACTGGTATCTCAACCTCTCCCGCGAGCCCGACAAGCAGCTCAATCTGCTGAAGAGTGCCGTGGAGAAATCGCTCGACACCTGGCAGTTCGCCTGGCAGGCAGCCGCGGGGGTACCTTTTGCCGCCGCGGGCATTCCAGCCTCTGCCCTGGGCGGCACCGCGGGGTCCGCGAGCGCGGCCACAGCGGGCACCAGCCCAGCGGGCTCGATCGCCCGGGGCTCGGTCACCGGCGGCACACCGGGGGCGGGCACACCGAGCTTCAAAACTGCATCTAGCTCAGCCTCCGCCGCACCGGGCCCCAGCGGATTCGCCGATCCCGCCTGGAACGTATGGCCTTTCAACCTCTACGCACGCTCTTACGCCAACTGGGCCAGCTGGATGCAGGAAGCGTTGCAGGCCGGGACTAACACGGCCGCGGCTGCGAGCCCGGAGCACAACCGGCTGAGGTTTGCCGCCCAGCAGATGTTGGCTGCGGCGAATCCGGCCAACTTCCTGCACACCAATCCGGAGCTGCTGAACCAGACGGTGCGCGAGTCGGGACAGAATCTGGTGCGCGGCCTCAAGCATTGGCTGGAGGACGCCGAGGCGATCACCAATGGGCGCCAGAAGAAGCGTGCCGCGCAATTCGAAGTCGGCAAGGATGTGGCCGTCACCCCCGGGAAGGTTGTGTACAGCAATCGTCTCATCGAGCTGCTGCAGTACTCCCCCCAGACCGAGACGGTGTACGCCGAGCCGATCCTGATCACGCCGGCCTGGATCATGAAGTACTACATCCTGGATTTGTCGCCGCGCAATTCCATGGTGCGTTACCTCGTGGAGCAGGGTCACACGGTCTTCATGATCTCCTGGAAAAACCCGACGGCCGCCGATCGGGATCTCGGTCTCGATGACTACGTGCAACTCGGCCTGCGCGAGGCGCTGAATGCGGTCGGCGCGATCGTGCCGGATCGCAAGATTCACGCGGTCGGCTATTGCATTGGTGGGACGCTATTGTCCATCGGCACCGCGCTGCTCGCCCAGCAGGGCGACACCCGCATCGCCTCCGTAACCTTGCTCGCGGCGCTCACCGAATTCAGTGAGCCCGGCGAGTTGTCGGTGTTCATCAGTCCGAGCCAGCTCGCCATGCTGGAGGCGGTGATGCACAAGGCCGGCGTGCTCGAGAGCGAGCGCATGGGCGGCGCGTTCACACTGTTGCGCTCGCGCGATCTGCTGTGGACGCCCGCAGTCAACACTTATATTCGTGGCGAGCGCGGCAAGCAGAACGACCTGATGTCCTGGAACGCCGATGGCACACGCATGCCGTGGCGGATGCACAGCGAGTATCTCGAGCGGTTGTATCTGAAAAACGAGCTCGCGGCCGGCACATTCTCGATCGACGCCCAGCCCGTCAATCTGCAGTCGATCCAGCTGCCGATGTTTGTGGTGGGCACGGAGACCGACCACGTTGCACCCTGGCAGGCGGTCTACAAGGTGCGCACTCTGACCCGCTCGGTCGACTACACCTTTCTGTTGACGAGCGGTGGCCACAACGCAGGCATCGTGAGCGGACCTTCCCATCCCAAACGTCGCTATCGGACCCTGACATGGTCGGATGCGGGCCAGAGACCGAGCGCGGACGAGTGGCTGGCGGCAGCTCCCATGACAGCCGGTTCCTGGTGGCCGGTGTGGCAGAAGTGGCTTGCGGCTCATTCGCAGGAAAAACGCGTACCGGCGCGGCCGGTCAGCGGAATGCCCGGTCAGAAGGGCCAGCAGCTCGAGGACGCTCCCGGCCGCTACGTCCGCGAGTAACACGCGCTCACAGGCGCAGGCGCGCCGCGGCTCGCGACCCGGGTCCCAGGTCGCGCGTTGTTCCGGCGGTGGGTCGCGACTCGACTCAGTGTTCCCGGTCCATCGCGTAAAGCATGGACACCAGGGGTGTCGGCTTACCGTCAGGGTCCTTGCCGGTCGTGCCCTGCACGACGCCCTGACCACAGAGCATCCGGCCCGGCAAGTTGGGCTTCTCCAGTGCTTTGGGCTTGCCCGGCTCAGTATCCTGATCTTCCTTCTGCAGGAAGTTCGCCATTTCCACCAGCTGCAGCAGCGTGCCATCCGCCATGCGCACATACCAGCCGGCGGCGCCTGAGGGCTGGGTCTGACCTTTCTCGATCTTGCCGGTCAGGAAGACTTCAGTGTCTTTGGCGACATCAGCCGGCCAATCATGAGTGAGATAACGCAATTTTTTCTGGAAGGCGCCGCCCGCGATGTTGGGAGGCCGATCCCAGCGCATGGCCAGCTCGTAATCCGCGCAGGAATGTGCCTGCTCATAGTGATCGTAAAGCTTGCGTCCATTCGGCCCGGGGCGCGTTGACATGTAGCTGATCTGCTGCAGTTGTTGTTCGCTCGGAGCGCCATCATCCACGGGACCTTTGTGGCCGAAGCCGAGCCGGTCACAACCGCCCAGCAGAACGATTGGCAGCACAGCGGCTGGCAATAGGACGGACGGCAGCATAGCGCTGGGTCGCAGCGCGGCGAGTAATTCGCGATAGCTGGTGCGTTTCATATACGTGACCGTAGCAATAATCGTGCGCGCCAGTTCAGCTACCCAGTGCCAGCGCGAGAGCTCCCATGACGCCGGCGCGATCGCCGAGGGCCGGCGCACAGATGTAATCCGGCTGCGCAAGCGCGGTATGCGGCAGATATCCGCCGAGCCACTTGAGCATCCGCTCATGCAACCTGCCCAACAGTGCGGTGTTGTGCATCACGCCGCCACCAAACACGATGCGCTCACAGGAGTGGCTGAGTGCCAGCAGCGCCGCCAGCTGCCCGAGGTAATCTGCCTCGATCTCCCAGATCGGCTGCGTTGGCGCTGCGCACTCCAGCGTTTGTCCTGTCCGGGCGACGATGGCCGGCCCGCA
Organism: uncultured Pseudomonadota bacterium; assembly: GCA_963715725.1. Classification (GTDB taxonomy): domain Bacteria; phylum Pseudomonadota; class Gammaproteobacteria; order Steroidobacterales; family Steroidobacteraceae; genus 13-2-20CM-66-19. Next base: position 670,307 of record OY970272.1, read on the forward strand.
CGCAAGACCTTCGAGACAATCACCGTGATAAGGGCAGATACCGCGGAACTCATGATCGCCGGGATGTTTGCGGACCATGACATGACCCATCTCGGGATGGATCAGGCCCCGTACGGTGCGTCCGTCGTGAACGATTCCCGCCCCGATGCCAGTGCCGACGGTCACATAGGCGAGACTCTGCAGCTGCTGACATGCGCCCCAGCGGGCTTCCGCAAGTGCAGCCACATTGACATCGGTATCGATGCTCATGGGCACGGCGAGTTGGCGACCCAAGGTTCCCAGCAGGTCGAATTGCGCCCAGCCAGGTTTAGGTGTGTTGGTGATGCAGCCGTAGGTAGGGGAGCGTCGCTGCAGATCAACCGGCCCAAAGGACCCAACGCCCACGGCACGAAGAGGACCCCGGCGCTGGCGCGCGGCTGCGAAATAGTCGAATACGGCCGCGAGGGTTGTAGCCGGGTCGCGCGTGTCAATTCGCACGCTCTCCAGCAGTACGCCGGCGTCCGTACCGATCCCGCACACGAACTTCGTGCCACCGGCCTCGATGGCACCGTAGAAAACGGGTTTGCTCAAGGCACCCCACTCATCCGGAACAGTTCCCGCGTCCGCCCATGATCGCATACCGCTACAGCCAAGCCGACGCCTTCGGCCTACTACTGTCGTTTTTAGCCAACGCCTATGTCGGGACGACTCAACAGGTGTGTTTCGACCTCAGTTGTCGCGCCGGAACGTCGCCTGACTGAGGATCGCTAAACCCAGGTTAAACCTGCTATTTCGCCCTGCAAGGAGCTTGCCCTATTACTGGGCATGTTGCAGTTTCAGCACACGACTTGTTCAATTCCAGTGTTCGCATTAGAGTCCTCCTCCACCACCACCGTAGCGTCGACGCGACGTCGTGTCACGCTCCGGCAGCGGCCCACGCCGCGGTGCGCTAAAGAACTTTGGTGGCTGCCGACGCAGGGGCGTCTGCAGCGAATGAGTCATATGTAAGGGAGGGGATTCCATGGGCATGCCAGTGTCAGGCGACCGTGCACGCGTCAAACATGCGCGCAGCGCTCGTTCAGCGGCGAAAGCTCCGATCAGTTCGTTCTCACAGTTGCGCCGCACGCCGCGCATCGGCGCCGCCAGCGTCGCTGCTGCCGTCGCCGGCATCCTGTATATGACCGCGAGCGCAGCTTACGCGGCAGAGGAGACGCCCACGGAGGCAGCACCCACCGCGGGTGAAGGCCTGCAGGAAGTGGTAGTGACCGCCAACGCGGCGCAGGGTGTCAGGAAACTCGACGCCAGTTACAACATCGTGTCGGTATCTCTCGAGGACCTGAGGGTCGCCAATCCGCAGAGCACGGCCGAGGCATTCAAACTCTCCCCTGGCGTGTGGCCAGAGGCGTCCGGTGGTCAGACCGGCGCCAACATCGATATCGCCGGCTTTCCGAACGGTGGCGGTGACTCGCCGTACTTCACCACCATGATCCAGGGCTCGCCGCTGTACGGCACGGCCGCCCTCTCTTTCATGGATTCGAGCTCGCTGACGCGTCTCGATGACACCATCGAGCGCATGGAAGTCGTCCAGGGCGGCACGGGCGCCATCTTTTCATCGGGCCAACCCGGAGCAACCGCAAACTTCATCCTGCGCACCGGCTCGGACAAGACCGCAGGCTCAATCGGGGTCACCTACGGTTTTGAGCATATGGAACGCGTCGATGCGTTCTACTCGGGCAAGATCGTCGATGGCTGGTACGGAAGCATCGGTGGCTTCTTCCGCGTGTCGAACGGTGTGCGTGATCCCGAGTACACCTCCGATATCGGCGGCCAGCTGACGGGCACATTGAAGCACACCTGGGACGATGGCTCGCTGCTGTTCTGGTATCGGACCCTCAATGACAAGAACCAGTGGGTTGCCGACTTCCCGTACATCGTCAATGGCGACACGGTTTCGCCCTACCCCGGTTTCAATCAGCTCCATTCCACCTACAACAGCAAGCAGTTGCAGAATTTCCTGATTCAAAACCCGGGCGGCGGCTTCCGCAACGACGACATCAGCGACGGCCGTGGCTCGCAGCTGAATTACGGCGGGGCGGATTTCACCCAGAAATTCGACGGCGGCTGGTCGATCATCAATAACTTCCTGGTCGGTGGCGGGTATCTGGATACCCACGCGCTGGTCAACAACGGCAATCCCAAGTCACTCGGGGATTACATTACGGGTCTCTCGGGGCTGCCCGGTGTGCTGAGCCCGGCTGCCGTCATCCCGACGTTCGCAACCGGAGCTCCGGTCCCGCTCTCGCAGAGCATCGTGACCCAGCAGGTCTGGTACATCGAAAAGAAACTCTTCACCGTCACGGATGAGTTTCGCCTGGCGAAGGATTTCGGCAACGGCAACATCGCAACCGCTGGGCTGTATTTTGCCCATTACACCACCAACGATGCCTGGTCTCTGGGCTCGAACGTACTTATCACAAACCAGCCGAACGCCAGTCCGATCATTCTGCAGGGTATTGCGGGCGGCAACCTCTACAACATCACCAGCCATCAGGGCGTGATCGCCAACGGCGGCTACAACATCCTCGAATCGGGCCGGGCTACCAACATCGCCGCCTATCTGTCGGACTCCTGGAAACTCGACCGCTTGCTGCTCGACGCCTCGCTGCGTGTCGAGCACATCGACTTGAATCAACAGACCAGCAACCTGGCAGACAAGCAGCTGGGCTCGGCCTTCGATCTGTGGGACAACAAGGTTACCCTGCCGGATGGGACGTTGACGCACCGCAGTGAAACCAACACCATGCCGACGTTCTCGGTGGGCGCGAACTACGAGTTCACGGACAACATGAGTGCCTACGCGCGCGTCAACAACGGTGTCGAGTTTGACAACTTCGACGCTGTCCGCTGTAACGTGATCAATGGTTCGCCTAACTGCAATAAGCGCAACCCGCCGCTCACCACCATCCGCAACTACGAGATCGGCTTCAAGCTGCAGAACCGATTCACCTACATCGACGCGTCGGTCTACGACAAGGAGTTCAAGGGCCTGACAGTCACGCCTGTCAACATCCAGAACCAGCCGATCGGCCCGACCGTCACCTACGGCTCAACCTCCAAGGGCTTCCGCTTCATCGGCACCGTCAGTCCGTTCGCGGCGATGGACAACCAATGGCTGCAGGGGGCTAAAGTCACGGTCAACGGCAACTACGAGAATGCTCACTACAAGGACTACGTGGGCTGCTTTATTTTCGTCGACATCAACGGCGTCACGCAGTGCGGCAGCATCAATGGCGTGCAGCTCGCGCGTCTGCCGAAGTTCCAGGTCCGTGTGACCCCGAGCGACACGCAGAACTTCGGCTGGGGCACGGTGACCGAGTACGTGACCTACGAGCACATCGGGCAGCACTATCAGGACCAATCGGGTTTGAACCCGCTGGGCAGTTATTACGATCTGGGAGCAGGCATCGTGGCGGACATCGGCGAGAACTGGGAATTCCGCCTTGCCGGCACGAACCTGACCAACCAGCTCGGTCTCACCGAAGGTAATGCGCGCGTAGGAGGCAACGCGGTGCAGAACGGAGTCGGCTTCGGACGCTCGATCGAGGGCCGAGAAGTCAACATTCAGGCCAAGTACAAGTTCTGATCCGCTTGACAGCAGCCTCCTCTCACGGCGAGCGTGAGAGGAGGCTCTCGCGCTTCGCTTTTCAACCCTTCTCTGCGCGCCTGTCCGGCACCACATCGAAAGCCACGGTGAGGCGCGGCTGCTCGCTTTGGAATGGCAAGGTCCCGTGCCAGAAATACGACGGAAACAGCACCAGTAACCCGACCTCGGGACGAACAGAGAACTCCGCTTGCAGCGCAGGTGTGGTAAGCATTCCCGGCGCGCCGAAGCTCAGAATCCCCTCCCCCGTCCGGGCTGCCTGCATGCTGTCGGGCAGTTGGATATAGCAGGCCGAGGAGATCCATCCGCGCGGATGCACGTGGCTCGCGTGATAGCCACCGGAGTGTAGCCGCACCGACCAGCTGCCGTTGAACCGCGCGCCACCGTGATTGCGCCGCCGCAGCGGATCCGCTCCCTGAGCGATGTAATCCCGATAGCGCGCAATCGGTGCTGCAAAGCTGCGGAACAGCGCCTGAATCACGGGGTCCTGACTGCGCGACAGATCCTGGGTGGTCTCGGTACCGTGGCGCAGGGACTGGTAGAGCAGCCGATGCCCATGCGGATTGTGCAGGGCGGTCAGACGCGAGGTCGCCTCAGTCAGGAAGCTGCTCAGTTCGGGCCAGCCCGCGGGCACCTCGAGAGGGGTGCACCACACCATCTTGTCGTAGTCGCAGAACAACTCGTAGCGCGGATCGCTTAACAGCCGCAGTGCCGTCGTCTGCATGGCAATGAGGTACTGGTCATCGGGCGACGCCTGCAGCAGGCCGCCGCATTCGGTCAGCGCCTTCTCGCCATCCCCCACACCCAGGTAGGCGGCGCAGAGAAGCTTACGAGCGGTTGGATCACTGGGTAGCGCTCGCAGCGCGCGTTCCGCGAACGACAGCGCCGCGGCTGGGTCGAACTCCAGCGCCGCAAGGCCAGCGCGAACGAGCAGGTTGGGATGAGAGCGGGGCCTTGCAGCTCGCTCGCTGAGGCATGTCAGTGCGCCGCGGGCATCACCCGTGTCTTGCAACAGTGCGGCCTTGGTAGCCCACAGCGCATCGTCATGCTCGTAAAGGGCCAGCGCCTGATCCAGCGCGCGAGTGGCCTCATCGATATTGCCGCTACGCATCCACACGAGTTGCGCCAGCCGGTCATGGGCCTCGGCGCGGCGCGGTTCCAATCTGACACACTCGCGCAAGGCCTGCTCCGCCTCGTCGAATCGCTCCAGACTGATGAGGCTGCTTGCGTGTGTGTAGTGTAATGTTGCCGACGGCCGGCTACGGCTCAGTGTCGCACGCGCGACGCGCTCAGCTTCCTCCGGCTGATCGGCCGCATTCAATGCGGCAGCCAGGGTATAGCTTGCGACCAGGTTGTCGGGCGCGAGCGCCACGACACGCCGATAGTGAGCGATCGCTTCGCTCTGTCGACCCAGAGCGACATAGGCTGCCACCAGCAGCGCCGCGAGATCCGTATCGGCCTTACCGCTGTCGCACCAGAGTTTTGCAATCTCGAGTGCCGTGGCTGGCTGACCTGCGTCCAGATAATGGCGCGCCAATAGCAGGGCTGCCTGGCGTGAGCCTCGAACCGCACGCTGCAAAAGTGGCAGCGCCTCCGCGCTGCGACCCGTCGTGAGCAATAGCTCCCCGAGGGTGGTCAGCGTGGGAGGCCAGGTGGCATCGATCTGCAGAGCACGGCGCAGCAGTGACTCCGCTTGGTTGAGGTCGCCCAGCGCCTGCTTGGTGCCGGCCAGCAGCCGCACCCCTTCCGCGTATTCCGGGTTCGCGGCCACCACGGCTTCCAGCTGCGTGTGCGCGGCACCGTACTGACCTGATTGCAGCAGTTCGCTGATGCGGCGCATGGTCTCAGTCAGCATAGCTAGCTATCCGGCGCAAAAAACGAGTGTGCCTTTTGCGGGCGGTTGCGCGCTACTCCGCCGTTGTAAAATTGTGCGGATGACCCCAGCGCTCACCGAGGCCTCGCGCCAGATCAGAACTACCCTTAAATCGAGCAACGCGCTGCAATCCTACCTGACGCTGTTCGCAGCAGGCTGCGCCTCCGCACTCGGCTTCGCGCCACTCGAAGCGTGGCCGCTGACACTCGCAGCCCTGGTCTGGCTGCTGCATCGTTGTTGGCAAGCACCCTCCACACGGGCTGCAGCCGGCGGAAGCTTTGCTTTCGGCGCCGGACATTTCAGCGTCGGCCTGAATTGGATCGCGATGGCGTTCACCTACCAGGAAAACATGCCAGCCTGGATGGGCTGGGTCGCGGTGATCCTCCTTTCCCTCTACCTCAGTATTTTCGTAGCACTCGCAGCAGGACTTGCGCGCGCCTGTGCGCGCGGCGCGCCGCTCGCCTTCGTGTTGTGGTTCGCCGCGAGCTGGATACTGACCGAGTGGCTGCGCGCCACCCTGTTGACTGGATTTGCCTGGAATCCGCTCGCTGTGATCTGGGTCGCCCTGCCGTGGCTCGCAGCCAGCGCGGCTACCATCGGCACCTACAGTTTGTCCGGGCTGACGGTGTTGCTCGCAGGGCTCGCCTGGCTGGCCCTGCGCACGAATTTCCGTGTTGGACTGCCCGTAGTGCTGGTGCTCGGTGCGCTACTACTCGTAACGGGACGATCACAGCCTGCGCCAGCAGCACCCGAGTCCGACCTGCCGTTCACCGTCGTACAACCTGACATCGGCCAGGATCAGAAATACGACCCTGAACAGGAGGAGCGCAATTCGCAGTTGTACGTCGAGCTGTCACAGCGGGCCGCACGCGTTGCGGATCAGCACCCCAGGCTGTTGTTCTGGCCGGAAGGCGCCACGGTGCACTTCATCGAGATCGAGCCCAAGCCGCGGCTCGCCATGGCGCAGCTGCTCGGCCGCGGCGACCTGCTCATCCTCGGGGGTCCCGCCGTCATCCTCGATATGCAGGGTGACGATGACATCTATCACAACAGTGTGTTCGCTGTAGACGAAGCGGCGGCCATTCGTTGGCGCTACGACAAAGCACATCTCGTGCCCTTCGGCGAGTATCTGCCTCTGCGCAGTATTCTCGGGCGGATTGGATTGGCCCGGCTCGTGCCCGGTGAGGGCGATTTTACCCCCGGGCCTGGTGCGCGGACTTATCCGCTGGCCGGCCTGCGCATTGCCGGCCAGCCCGCGACAGTCGGTGTGCAGATCTGCTACGAGATCATCTTCTCCGGGCGAGTCGTCGATGAGGCGCATCGCCCCTCGTTCATCTTCAATCCCTCCAACGATGCCTGGTTCGGTGCCTGGGGACCGCCCCAGCATCTGGCTCAGGCCCGGCTGCGCGCCATCGAGGAAGGGCTGCCTGTCATACGCGCCACTCCGAATGGCATCTCGGCGGTGATCGGGCCGCGGGGACAGCTGCTCGCGACGGTCGAGCGTCACCGCGCGGGAGTGATCAATGGCTTCATGCCGCTTGCTCTGCCACCGACGCTTTTCAGCCGCCTCGGCCTATGGCTCAGTCTGCTGCTGGGATGTGCGCTGGCGGTATTCGGTACCGCGATTGATCAATTCAGATCACGCACCCGTATGCGCCGGATGGCGAGTACACCCGGATGATCGCCCTGCAGGCCGATCATGCCGGTCATCGCGAGCCCATACTTCGGATATTGCGCGAACTTGCTCGCAGCGACGCGCTGTTTCCAATCGGCGCTCTGCAGCTCGTATTCCACCACCTTGCGGCCGTTCAGCCAGTGCTCGACATGGCTGCCCTTGACGATCAGGCGGGTATGGTTCCACTGATCATGCGGATGCACGACCCCCGCCGTCGATGGGTATAACCCGTAGGCCGAGCCGGCTGCGGTCAGCTGGTTTTTGCCGTCCGGTGTATTCGCATCATCCAGCAGCTGGTATTCGGGACCGCTCCAGTAGATGTGATCGTATTGCGGGGTGCCGCGGTAGAAGATGCCGCTGTTGCCCTCACGGCCCACCTTCCAATCCAGCTCGAGCTCGAAATCCCCGAAGTGCTCATTGGTCACGAGATCATCCACTGGACCTTCCTTGGAGAGCACGCCCCCTGCAACATGCCAGCCTGCCGGCAGCCCCGGTCCTTTCCAGCCGCGCCACGCCGGTGCGCTCTGCTCCTCGAGCAGTGAGCGCCACGCGCCGGCTGCACTGGAGGGTAAGGACAGCAACACACTCGTGGCCAGCAACACTGAGCTCATCAGCAATGCGGATACGCTCTTCATCATGGGTAGCGCCTGTGGTGAAAATCAGTCATACCAGCTGCAGCTTCTCGAGCAGATCATGCGGTGGTGGCGGAAAACTCGGCAGCGCCACATTGCCGAGGTACTGGACATCCTTGCGTCCCGCGGGCGTGGAATAAAAGCCACCTGCCGTGAGGTTGCGATACAGAGCAAAAAAGTGCGCCGCGTCGGCCTGGGCTGGCGCTGCGCGGGCCACATCGCAAATCTGATCACAGATGGCATGTTGCTCCCGCCCGGGTAGCTGCGCAAATGTGGCCGCACCGTGGTGCGGCGCTGCTGCATTCAGCCACTCAAAGCCCTGCAACACGATCTTGCGATCGGCCTGGTAACCCGGATAGGGAGCACTGATCCACTCGTCGATGAAATCGACGACACCGACGGCGCTCGCTGAGGGTGAATGCTCATCGCCCGGCACGATGAGATCACACAGTGTCGTTGCCAGCCTGCGCTGCGGCGCCGTGAGCGTCAGCGGCCAGAAATCGCCCGCGTGATAGCTGGCGAGCAGCTTCGGATCGGTGCCATAGCCGGACGCTGCGCCGGGCGCATGGTCGGCCCGTGCACCCACCGGCGTCGTCACCGGTGCGACCGAGAAGGCGGACCTGATGGCCGCAGGCCCGGCGGTACTCGCTGCCAATACCCACTTGATCGTCGTGCGGCGGTCCATCAGAGCTCCTTGCGGCGCATGCGCTCCAGGATGTGGTCGGCGGTGCGCCACGCCATCGCCATGATCGTCAGCGTTGGATTCTTGTCGGCGTTGGAAGTGAAGATCGCGCCATCGGTGACGAACAGATTGCGCACATCCCAGGTCTGTCCCCAGCGGTTGGTGACCGACTTGTGCGGATCGGCACCCATGATGGCTCCGCCCACCTCGTGAATGATGGAGCCGCCCGGCGCAATCGCCTGGGCGCCATCGCTCACCGGCGGGTAGCGCGTACGCCCACCCATTGCCTCGATGATCGCGGCAAAGGTGTGCTGCATGTGCGCCGCCTGGCGCCGCTCATGCTCGGACCAACCCCAGTGAAAGCGCAGCACGGGAATGCCCCAGCGGTCCTTCACCTGCGGATCGATCTCGCACCAGGAGTCATCGTTCGGAATCATCTCGCCGCGGCCATCGAAGCTCACGAATGAGCCATAATAGCGGCGCACATCCTGTTTGAAGCGCACGCCGTAACTGCCGCCCGTGAGCCACTCGAGGCTGGCGCCGGTGGAGAAGCCCGGCATGCGCCGGCCGCTGCCGATCTCGATGTGATAGCCGCGCGCAAAACCCAACTTGCCCGCGAGCTGGTCGCGATAGAGCCACCACGGAACATAGAACGCATGCCCGTCGGCGCCGTCCTCATTCAGCGGCGGCAGATTCTCCAGCAGCGGGATCTGCCCACCGAGTGTGCTGCCCACCGTATCCATCAGATAACGTCCAACCTTGCCGCTCGAGTTGGCGAGCCCGTTGGGAAACTGCGCGCTGCGCGAGTTGAGCAGAATGCGCACCGACTCGCACGCGCTCGCGGCCAGCACCACAGCGCGCGCCTGCACCTGGTGATGCTGAGCGGTCCTGCGATCCACGAATCTCACCCCGGTGGCGCGGCCGTCGGCACCTAAGGTGATCTCATACACCATCGCATCCGTGGTGATCTGCAGATTGCCGGTAGCGAGCGCCGGTGGCAGATGTACCGTGGTGGACTGGTAGTTGGCACGGACCGAGCAGCCGGTGCCACAGGGAGTCGCCCACAGGCAGGCAGCGCGCTCGCGCATCGCTTGTGCCACGATCTGCTGCGCTTTGTGGTTGCCCGGGTGCAGCCGCGCGGGAGAGTTGCGGAAATCCAGTTTCTGGGTCAACACCGCGCGATGCCCGGGGATCACCGGCAAGCCCAGGCGCTTAGCGCGCTGTGCGATGAGCCGATCGGCGACCAGCGGCGGCGGCGGCGGCAGCAGACATCCGGCTCCCGAGTTGGGTGTGTTTTCCAGTCCCTCGTTGCTGCCGTAGACTCCGATCAACAGCTCAACCTTGTCGTAGTACGGCGCAATGTCGTCGTAGTCCACCGGCCAGTCAAACCCGAGTCCGTCGCGACTGTAGGGTTTGAAGTCATACGGACCCATGCGCAGGGAGATGCGACCCCAGTGATTGGTGCGGCCGCCGAGCATGCGTGCCCGCCACCACTCGAAGCGTCCCGCGTGGTCCTCTCGGCTCAACACATAAGGCTCGCCGGGAACCTGCCAGCCGCCATCGACGGTCGCATCATAGAAACCGAAGGGTTTCTGCGGAGTCGGCATGCCGCCCAGGGGTGCCTGGTCCGGCGTATAAAACATCGGCGTCTCGGCCTCAGGCACATAGTGCCGTCCAGCCTCGAGCATCAGCACCCTGGCGCCTTCCATGCACAGCGTGTAGGCCGTCTGCCCTCCCGCGGCTCCCGAGCCGACGATAATGGCGTCATAGCTGTGTTCGTGTTGATCCGGTGTTACAAAGGGCATTGCTGTTGCTGCTCAGAACGATTAGGGCTCAGATCCGATAGAGCTCAGGAACGATACGGCTCACGACCCACGCCCTGCACCGCGATGCCCTGAGCCGGTAGCACTTCGCTCTGTAGCGCATACATGGCCGCTGCGGCCATATCGATGGCGCGGGTGAAGGCTAGTGAGCCTGTGAGGATCGGTGCAAGACGGGCGCGGTCCTGGATACGTGCGGGCGGGAACTCGTGCTCCACGACCAGGTAGGTTTTCAGCGGATCGATGTCGAGCAGCTGGCGCGCCGCGAGCTGGTGATCGAGCCAGTCGACAGTGCGCGTCTGCAGATAGGCCAGCGGATCGTGGCGCGCCGTGCCAGGCAGCTCGTGCTCGCTGAATACGGTCTGCTTCTTCCAGGCGTTGCGCTGTGCCGCCGGATCCGCATTGGGCACATCCCCGCTGCGATCGCCGCGCTGCAAGGTCTGGCCACCATAACCCCAGGCGGCGAGTCCGCGCGCATCGATCAGCTGGCCTTTAACATGAAAACCGCCGATCAGGAAGGCATAGCCTTCCTCTTGCAGATACTGGAATACGGCGCGTGAGTCCTGCCCCATGAGGATCGCATGCGAGGGGTCATAGTGGATCCTGAACTGATCCCCCACGCCGTGGCGCTCGCAGATCCGATGCAGTGCGATCCAGGGTCCCGGCGCATAGGCAATATTGTTATGCCACAGATCCGTGACATTCCATCCCGGCATGGGACATTGCTCGACGCGATAAGTGAGTCCATGTGCTTTGGCTTCGCGCAGCAGTGGCACGAATACGCTCTCGAACATCTCGAGATTCGCATCCATCCCGAGCTGCGGGTTGCGCCCCACAAAGCCTGCGACCGCATCGCATCCCAGCAGCACGGCCGCATCGAATACGCGCAGCATCAACTCATGTTTCTTCTGCCGGGTTGCCTCATCGGCCGCCAGCATGTTGTCGAAATAGGCCAGATCGGAAAGGCCGACCCCCGTGGACTGCATCGCCGCGCGCACGCGGGCTGCTCGCTTGCGATCGAACGGTCGGCGTAGATCGAGTGTGTTGGCGACCGGATCGAGTAGCGCTGCCGCGGGCACATCGCTCTCGCTAGGATGCAGTGCCGCCGACAGCTCGATGTACGGTGCGCCAATTTCCTGGGCAAAGGCCAGCCATTCTTCGACCGCGAGGTCCGGATCCGCATCGCGGCGCGCACGCGGCGTCAGCTCCTGCAGGGCCGCCGTGAGAATGCTGAGCCGCATCGGCTTGGGATTGAAAGGCACGACGCTCACGTGCGTCCCCGGAGGGCGCCGGCGGTTGCTGCCGGCGTGGGATGAGAGAGGGTCTCGTTACGGAAAGCAGCCGCGAAGCCCACGAACACCACCGCGGCGAAGGCGGCCGGATAGAGCCAGATCGCCCGCCAGTCATGGCGACCCGCCACGGCGTACAGATCATCGATGTAGCCCGCCGCCCAGAAGCCGATCAGCATGCCGAGCCCATAGGTGGCAAGGGTGATCAGTCCCTGCGCTGCAGCCTTGAAGCGCACGCCCGCCTTCGCATCGGTGTAGATCTGGCCGGAGACGAAGAAGAAGTCGTAGCAGGCCCCGTGCAGCGCGATACCCACGAGCAGCAGAAAAGCAAGCTCGTGCGCATTACCCATCGCAAACAACACGTACCTTACCGTCCAGGCCAACATGCCGACCAGCAGCGTGGCCTTCATGCCGAAACGGTTCAGGAACAGTGGCATTGCCAGCATGAAGAGCACCTCGGACACCTGCCCCAGCGTCTGTTTGCCGGTGGCGTGCGCCACCTGGATCTCGGTGAGGAACTGATTGGCATCCTGATAATAGAAAGCAAGCGGGATACAGATCAGGATGGAGGCGGCAAAGAACACCAGAAAATTGCGATTGCGCAGCAGTGTCAGCGCATCCAGGTAGTGGCTCACGCCCGTCGTCTCATGCCGTGACTGATCCAAGCCGCCGGCCTGCCGCTCCTCTGCGGTCACAACACCTCGCGCCCGCACCGGCGGCGTTCGCGGCAAAGTGAAGCTGTACAGACCTAACACGGCCGAGGCGATCGAGCCCATGAGAAAGGTATTCCGCAACAGGCCCGCCTGCATGCTTTGCGGCGCATCCCAACCGAACAGATAGCTGATCAGCAGGCCGGCGACAATCCAGCCGACCGTACCCCACACGCGTACCGCCGCGAACTGGCTCGCCGGAGCCTGCATCTGCCGGAAGGCGACCGCATTGACCAGCGCCAGGGTCGGCATGTAGAGGATCATGTACGTCAGCACGCACGGATAAAACCCCGCGAAGCGTTCAGTGCTGCAAAGCAGATACATGAGCACTGCCCCAGCAATATGCAACGCCCCGAGCAGACGCTCCGCATTGAAGTAGCGATCAGCGATCAGTCCGACGATGAAAGGCGCAATGATCGCACCCCAGGACTGCGTCGAGTAGGCCAGCGCGGTCTGTGCACCGCTCGCATGCAGCGTCGCCGCAAGATAACTGCCCATCGTGACGAACCAGCTGCCCCAGATGAAGAACTGCAGGAACATCATGAGACACAGGCGCAGCCGGATGCGATTGCTCATCGGCCGGTCCCGACAGCGGTCCACGCTGAGTTGGCGCGTGAGCTGGCCACCACCGCTTCGATGAAGCGCAAACTGCGCAATCCTTCCTCGAGACCCGGATAGTCACGCAGCGGTGCCGCATCCGCTTTGAGCCGGCGGACATCCGCGACGAAGGCACGATAGAGGTTCGCGAACGCCTCGATATAACCCTCCGGATGTCCCGGTGGCAGACGCGACGCCCTACGCGCCGCGTCGCTCAGATAGCCGTGACCCCGACGCAGGCGCCGCCACGGCGCACCGGCGGGCTTGTGGATCAATGTGTCGGGATCTTCGTGATGCCATGCCAGACCCGCTTTGCTGCCATACAGTCGGAGCGACAGCGCGTTCTCATCTCCGGTGGCAATCTGGGAGCACACCAGCACGCCCCGTGCGCCGCCACTCAGCCGCAAGAGAATGCTGGCATCATCATCGAGCTGCCGGCCGGCTACGACACTGTTGAGATCTGCGCATACCGATGCGATGTGTTGGCCGCTCACGTACTCGAGCAGATTCTGTGCATGCACCCCGATGTCGCCGACACTGCCCGCCGGTCCGCTGCGCGCCGGATCGGTGCGCCAGGCGGCCTGCTTCTGTCCCTGCGTCTCGAGCGGCTCGCGCAGCCAGTCCTGCGTGTACTCGACCATCACTCGATGCAACCGACCCAGCTCCCCCGCAGCGACCAGCGCACGTGCCTCGCGTACCGCCGGATATCCGGTGTAAGTCTGGGTAAGCGCAAACAGCACAGAGCCGGAAGCCAACAGCGGAGCGAGCTGCTCCCCTTCGGCGACCGAAAGGGCCAGGGGCTTGTCGCAGACCACATGGATGCCGGCCGCCAGGAACGCGCGCACCACCGGATAGTGCAGATGGTTGGGTACGGCTACGATGACAAAGTCGATGCCATCCGGTGCGGCGGCCTCCGCGTGCGCCATCTCTTCAAAGGAGGTATAGGCACGCTGCAGGAACCAGTCGGCGGCACTCTGCCGCGCGGTCTGCGGATCTGACGAGAGCGCCCCGGCCACGATCTCGGCCTGACCGTCGAGCTCCGCTGCCATGCGGTGAACGGCACCGATGAAAGCGCCGCGTCCCCCACCGACGATGCCGCCCCGCAAGCGGCGCTCGGAGTGCAAACCGGAGGAGCTCACGCTCAGCTCCCGATCCGCAAGGCCTTGCCCTGGTATGCATCCAGGTGCAACCGCAGCGTGCCACCCTCACCGACTTGCAGCGCGGGCGCGGTCGGATCGAGCGGATCAGTAACCGAGCGCGCCGCTTGCACTCCCTTGAGCGTGACGCTCTCATCGAGCGGTGCAGAGCCGAAGTTGATCGCCGTGACTTCGGTACCGCCCTGCTCCGGCAGCTCGTGTACCAACACGAGCAATGCAGGGCTCTGCACCGCCGGAACGTCCGTGAGGCGGGCCACTTGCAGGTGCATGTCAGCGCGCGCCTTGAGCAATCGCGCCAGCTGCGAGGCGAATGAGTCCGGTTTGTTGAGTTGTGTCGGCAGCGCCCCGTACAGCGCAACCGCTCGCGGCAGGCCGGCGGCCGAAACCTTGCTGCCGGGGTTGCTGCCGATCAAATCATAGGCACCGCGATTGATCCAGCGCGTATCGCCGTCGGCGAGGCGCGCGCGCACTTCGAGCGCAGGCAGTGTCAATGCGCCCACCAGATCCCATCCGGACAAGGCAAACACGCCCGGCTGCATCGCGTTGTAGAAAGCCAGCAGCAGATGTAGCCGCTTGATCTTCTCGATCTGCGCAGTCTTCAGATGAGAGATATCACGGATACCGAGCGTGGCCGTGATTACTGTCGCGGTGGTGCACGCGACTCCGTCGCCAAACTTGAGGTTATAAGGTGCTCGCGGACCCATGAGACGCTCGTACATCTCCTGATGCACCAGATCCCGCAGCTCGCGTCCGGAGCGCTGCGTGCCGCGGAACTCGAATGACTCAGCCGCATGAGAGGTGCCGAAATGCGCCAGACCCCCGGTCAGCTCATCGTGATTCTGCAGCGCGTGGATCAGGCGGGCGGGATCGATGTCGTAACGTCGCATCAGCTGAAACACGAGCCGCAGGAAGCGCGCATCCCCGCTGAGCAACGCCTCGTCGTAGGCCGGTCGTGTGACGAAGTCGTAAGACAGATCCGGTCCGCCTTGTGACATGGCACGCATGTCATCGAGCTGCAGGGCGAGCTCCTCGAAGGTGAAGCCACCCAGCTTGCGCACCATGTCTGCGATCAGCTGATTCGCCGTAATCGACAGGGGGTGGCCTTCCGACCAGACCCCTCCGCTCTGCCTGCGCTCGATGCCGAGCAGTCCGTTGGCATCCAGGCGCAGTCCGCCATCTCCCAGCACACCGAGTTGGTGCACGGCATCCCCGATCACCAGGCGCTCGGCCGCAAAGCTCGGATCGAGCCAGTTGAGGGTCGGCTGTCCCTGTTTGAAGTAGTGCAGGTACACCCAGCGCCGCTGCACCCCGTCCACACCGCGCACCGCATCGGTGGCGCTCCAGTCCGAATCCTTCACTCCGGGCTCGTAGAAGATACGCGAGGACAGCATCCCGACGATGTAGCCCTTGGCCTGCAACGTGCCGACGGTTGCCGGGCTGAGATTCACCGAGTCGCGTCCGGCGGCTACCGGCGGCAACAGACCCCAGTCAGCCGGATCGATCTGCACCATGTGATACAGACCGGCGTAGTCCTGATAAGCCCGCTCGGCGAGGCGGAAGTCCGCACCCTTGCCCGTGTGCCCTGGAATCACATCACCGATGATGAGCGCGCCATGGTCTCGTGCCACGGCGACCATGTGCTGATACTCCTGCTGGTTGCCGAAGTCCGGATCGATGTCAAAGCTGATGCGGTCGAAGTTGCCGTCAACAGAGGGCGTGTAGGCGAGGTCGCGGATGCCACCCGAGCGCTTCATCGGTCCGGTGTGCACGCCCTGAATTCCGATTTGCTGAAAGGCTGACCACAAGCGCTCATCCGCAAGCGTTGCCAGTACCGAAAGTCCCGGTGCTGCGGCAATGGTGGAAGCCGGATAGGCCGTGAACCAAACCGAGGCGCGGGCGACGGCGGTGCGTGTCTGGGGCAGACCGTAAGGGTGATGCCATTGCACGGACTTGCCCGAATACTGTCGTGCCACCTCCGCGGCCTGGTGCAGCATCGAGCGCTCCTCGAGCCAGTGCGCGTAGGCCAAACCATCGGCGCTCGGGTTTGAGGCATCGGCGGGCGTGGACGCGATACTGGCAGGTGCGGTGCTCGCGGGTGCTGCACTGGCAGGTGGAGGAGCGGCAGGTGCGTTGCTTTGTCCGCCGGTGCCCGCAGCGGTTGCAGCCGTGGTAGTCAGCGCGGCCACACCAAGACATGCAACACGCAGCACGCTGAGAAACCGGCGCTCGCGTGGGTTGTTGGATTCGACGTTAATGGGACCCCCTCGCCGTTTCATGATACGGCACGATAGAGACATCGCACGGAAGCCTCAAGCTCACTGCCAGACGACCTCGCTGCGCTCACCAGCTGGAAAGCTCGGCACCGTCACTGTGGCCGTCGCATGCTCGGCGTCCCAGCTGATTGCGCCGCCATCATGGCCGTTCACGCTGACCGAGCGCGGCGCCCGATCGGCGTGAATGTGCAGCTCCCAGCTGCGCTGCGCCGGCTGCCCGTGAAACGCACCCCGTCCGGGGCCAATCACCAGATGATGCGCACCGCCGGCCATCGTGTAGCTGAGCGGCGTGACAGCGTATTCGCCATGTTCGGAAGCCAGTGATGAGCCGTCATCTTCGTACAACTCGAAGCGGCCCGGCCCGTTGCCGAACACATGCAGCAGTACCGTGTCCAGCGGATGGGCGTCGGAGTAATCCCCAGGCTGCTGCTCGGGAATGAGCGCTCCATCGCGCACGAATACCGGCATGGCATCCACCGCATAATGGGCCGTGAACGTACGGTCGCCCGCAGAGGGCTTGCCACTGAAGAAGTCAAACCATTGCCCCGGAGGCAGATAGATGGCCGCATCGCCGCTCGGGCTCACGATCGGAGCCACCAGCATCTCATCGCCCAGCAGATACTCGTGGCTGTGCTGGTAGGCCTCCTCGAGCTGCGGATACGTCAGGTAGAGGGGGCGTAGCAACGGCTCGGCATCTTGGTGCGCGCGCCAGGTGTAGGTGTACAGGTAGGGTATGAGCTGCGTGCGCAGCGTGAAGTACTTCCTCATGAGGGCAACGCCCTCATCGCCATACACCCATGGCATGCGCACATTGCCCTCGTCAGGGTTGGCGTGCGCGCTGTGCATGCGCAGGATCGGACTGAAGGCGCCGAACTCGATCCAGCGCGCGTACAGGTCGAAATCGATCTTCTTGCCGTGAAAGCCGCCGATGTCATGGCTGATGTAAGGCATCAGCACGTTCCCGCCGCGCGCAGTGAAGGCCACCTCATACGCAAGTACAGGCCACTGCGAATACGTATCCCCGGTGAAATACCCGGGGTAACGCTCGCTGCCCCAGTCTCCGTAGCGACCCAGGATGAAGGCGCGCCGGCCCGTCAGCTGCTGGCTGAAATCATAGAAAACCTTGTTGGTCCAGAGCTGCTTGTTGAGCCCGGGCATCTCGACCGCGCCGCTGCCGCCATCGACCCACCAGAAGTCAACACCGGCGCGCATCAGCGGCGCGTGCAGCTCGCGCATGAAGACCTCGGCCTGCTTCTGGTTGGAGAGGTCGAACCAGATGCGGTCCGGCGGCGCCACGTCGCGGATGGCCACTGGTGCCAGCATCAGCCCGCCGCCCTCCTCGCCGGGCTCGATGCGCAGCACGATGTCGTTCTGCTGTCCGGCATGCGCCAATGCGCGGATGTCGGTATGCGTCAGGCGCTGCGGCCAGTGAATGGTGCTGTGAGTGGCCTCGTGGCCGTTGACGAAGATCCGGTAGCTCTTACGGGTCTCGCCGATATACAGATACAGCTTCTCAGGGAGCCGCGCGGGTAATCGCGCCGACAGCCAGTACCACCCCGGCCCTGCGTAATCCGCGTAACCCTGCTGCTGCCAGGGCAACCCCACGCGGATCGGCACCCAGTGTGTGGCACGCTGCGGGTGTGCATACCACTGTTGGCTCACGCCGGCATCTTTCGGGTCCTTTGCAAATTTCCAGCCGGCGGAGATATCCAGGTTGAATTGGGCCTGCGGCGAGACCGCGGCTCCCAGGGCCTTGAGCACGGCCGGCGCGTGACTGTCCTCGAAGGAGAGGATGCTTTCCTCGGTGTTGGCATAGCCGGGATGGTCGTTGAGACTCAGCTTGATGCCGCGCTGGCGCAGGAAATCGAGCAGCGCCTGCGGTTGGGGGATGAGCGGGCTCCAGTCATAGCCGCCATCCCAGCCGTAATTGTGCCAGGCGAAATCGAGCACGAGGGTGTCGAAGGGAATGTGCTCGTCACGCAACCGCGTGACCTCCTGCTGCAGCATCTGCTGGTTGTAGTGCTGGAACTGCGGCGTGCCCGCTTGAGCGGAGTCCGGGAAATATTCGAAGTTCAGATCCGTCACCATCGGCCCGAGGACGTAGCGCGGAATCATCGGCACCGGACCACACAGCTGCGCGTATGCGCGCAGTACGGCCTGATAATCGCGGTCGTAGGTGAACAGGTACCAGTCCTGCCCATCCGAGGGCTGCCGCGGCTCGATCCAGGTTCGCTGCGAATTCCACACCGGCGTGCGGCTGTCATCGATCCACGCGAAACCGGAACGGCTCAGCAGCCCGGGGGTCGCCTCGAGCAGCGCAATGTCGATGCCCGGGATCATGTCGTTGATCGGAGTGAGGGTGTCGGAGCGACCGGTGGGCAGATTGGCCTCACTCACATTGTCGAGCGAATAGGGCAAGCCACCGAGGTTGAGAGCATCGTGGTCGGCGGGATGCCAGCTGCGGGTGTGGCCCTGGCCATCAGTCCAGCTCACCTCGAGATTTTTGGGATTGAAGGGTCCTGACTGCAGGTGATAGCGCAAAGTCATCGCCGCCGTACGCACCGTCAGCCAGCCATCGGCCTGCGTCGCATCCACTGCGACTCGCGTCCAGTCGCGTTTCTGCACGACCGCCGAGGGCGCATCGACGAAATGACCGGAGGGCGCATACTCCAGTCGCACCAGTGCCGGCGTGAGGAATTCGAAGCGCGCGTTGCCTGCGATAATGGTGGGATCGTGCCCGACCCGGCTACAGCCGGGCAGCGTCAGCACGAGCAGGCCAAGTGTCAGGCAGAGAAAGTGTCTGCAGTCAGCTGGGCTCATTGAGCGCTACGCACCGTACGGCTGACGTGCACGGCGCCGTCAGCGCCGCGGGCGATGCGGATGTCGAGGTGTTGACCGCGAAACTGCACATTGCGCAGCGTCATCGCCGTCCAGTCTGCCGGCAGCTGCGCGGGAAAGGCCTGCACCAGCCCCTGCTCGCGGATACGCAAGCCGCTGAATCCGAACAGCAGGCTCTGCAGATAGCCCGCCGAGCCCGTGAGGAAATAACCGGTATTGTTCCCGGCCGTTTCCGTGCGAACGTTGAAGGGCGGCTTGAGCGTGCCGCCGCTGTAATTCGCATCCAGCCAGGCGGTCGCCGCCGTGGCATCGCCGACATTCGCCGCCGCGATCGTATGCGGTGCGAGTCCCATGCTGAAACTGCCGACGCGGGCCGCGGGAGCCGTACGCACCGCGTAATCGTAATCACCGCGCA
The DNA here is from genome assembly GCA_963715725.1 of uncultured Pseudomonadota bacterium. GTDB lineage: Bacteria > Pseudomonadota > Gammaproteobacteria > Steroidobacterales > Steroidobacteraceae > 13-2-20CM-66-19. The sequence continues at coordinate 689,908 of OY970272.1, forward strand.
GCAGCTCCGAGCTCATGTCCAGATCGAGGGACGGCAGAAACAGCAGCGACAGCGGGCCGCCGCCGAAATCCTTGTTCTGCGCCAGAATGCTCGGATCGAAGGGCAGGTGGTGGTGGGCCGCACTGTCTACGGGGATATACAGCTGCCGCGCGATCCGCTCCCAGAGCGCATCGGGACGCTCTGCCACGAGCCGCGCAGCCTGCGTTGCGATCTGCAACGCCTTGCGCGCCGACAGATTGGTAAAAGTGTCGTTCGGCACATCGCTCTGGGATTCGGCAACCGAGTTGACATGCAGGATCTCATAGCGGCGGTTATGCGCATCGTAGCTGGCGCGGCTCGCCCAGAAGCGCGCCACCTCGCGAATCACCGGCCAGCCATGCTGACGCAACCAGTTACGATCCTGTGTGGCGAGGTAGTACTGCCATTGGGCGATCGCGACCTCGGCGGTGACGTGGATTTCGCTTTCGCTCAGCACAAACGCCGAATGGGGCGTCTGCTCGGACCCATTCTCGGGGTCTGACTCCCACGGGTACATCGCGCCGGTGACGCCATGCTTACGCGCGCGCTCCTGCGCAGGGGCCAGCGTGCGTTCGCGGAAAGTCACCAGCGACTTGGCGCGGTCCGGATAAAGCAGCAGGAGCGCGGGGAAAATCCAGGTATCGCTGTCCCAAAAGTCATGGTTTGCATAGCCCGTGGTCAGCGCGCAGGCGCCCGTGGCCCAACCAGTCTCGGCAGTTGAGGCTGCGAGTAGGTTATAGAGCTCCGAATGCACGACCCGCTGGGCCTGGTCGTTTCCCTCGATCTGGATGTCGGCCTGCCACAGTGCCTGCCACGCGGCGCGCTGATCCTGCAGCAGCCGCTCGAATCCCTTATCCCGTGCGGCACGCACCTCCGCCAGATCGGCAGCCGCATCGCCGCCCCACCCCTCACGCGAGAAGGCCGCAAACTTGCTGAAGGCGTAGGTATGACCGCGCTCTACCTTGACAGCGACATCCAGCGACAGGCGATACGCATCGCGACGGACCGAAACGGCTTGCACCGCGGCATCGGCGGGTAAGGCAATCGCGGCCGCCTCGCCCATGGATAGTCCGTGTTCGGCCTGCCCGGAGAGCCATAGCGAGCGCGTGTCACGATCACCCTCGGCAGTGCGGATCTGCACGAAGCCCGGATACCACACCGCCTCGCGGTCGGGTGTAGCCGGTGGCTGCGCCTCGAAGCTGAGATCGTTGGCCGCCACCGCCTCTTCCATCTCCGGACCACTCATCTGCGCCAGCGGAAAGCGCGGCGCGTGCTGCGCCCATAAGGTGAGCCCGAATGACAGCTGGACGATGCCATCAAAGTCGGGCGTGAGCTGCAGCCGCGTGGCCCCTAGATGCGGCGTCGATTCGCTGAGCAGCGTGTCCACCCGGATCGCAGTGTGGTGCTCGCGATCCTTGAACGTATAGCTGGTAGTGAGCACGCCCGCGTGCAGATCGAGTGTCTGGTTGTAGTCACTGAATTGAGGCTCGCGCAGTGTGGCGCGATTCAGCCAGCTAAAACCCTCGTTGCCGGGGCCGGCACGAAAGTCGATATCCGTCCAGCCCGGCACCAACGCAGGTCGCGACATGTCCCCGGGTGCATAATCCATCAGGGCCACCAGGAAGGTGCGCGTATTCTCAGTGCCTCGGGGGCTGGTCAGCGTCGACACATAGCCATTACCCAGATAACCCGGGAAGTAGCTGGGAAGGTCGCCGAGCTTCGCGCTCAGAAGAAAGCTCGCATCCGACTGCTGCGCTGCCGCCAGGGTCGATGTGCCGAGCAACGCCCCGAGCAGCAGAGCGGACAGGAAAGCATTCCCCTGCATTGGTTTCATTCTTTCACCGCCCGGCCTGTGACGCAGTCATGCCTGCGGGCGGGTGCACGGCCAGATAGACCGTGCTCCAGAGTTGCGCGGCGTTAGATTCATCGGCATCCGCGGCAGCGGCGCCAAACGCCGCCAACTGATAGTGGTTCGCGCTAAAGCTCCAGGACCACAGCTCGGAGTTGCGCTGGGCCTGCGTCGCCGCAATGGCCGTCCACAACGCACGTTGCGACTGCTGCAGATGTGCCCTCACCTCTGGTGACAGATCCGAGCGTCGTAGCTGGCGCTCCAGGCCCGCAGCAAACAGCGCCTGCTGCCACGACCAGACGACGGTGCCGTGATAGGCATTGCGGGAGAAGCGCGACTGCCCGGCTGGCGCACTGAACGCGGGATTGGCTACCAGCATACCGATGTCCGTCAGCAAGCCAGCAGGAAACGGACGTAACAGGGTGCTGACCGCGCGCTCCAGGCTCGCCGCATCGGGATTCTGGAACAACAGCATAAATCCTTCGTCGGAATGCATCACGGGGACGGGCGTGCCTGCAGAGTCCAGCGCCAAAGCATGGAAGCGCAGGTCGGTGTCGCCGAGCGCGCTCAGCGCGGCGTCAGATTCGATGTGCTGCGACGTCGCATAGGCCTTGATCGCCGCGGCAGCCTGCGTGGCGGGAATAGTCACATCAAACAGCGGCGGCGCTTGCCTGCGCCAGCTGTCCGCCATGCCCGCGGCGCGACCGAACAACTCCTGATCAGCGGCCGTCAGGTACGGCTGTAGCAGGCCGCTGGCCTGCAGTCGTGCAGCTGCCTCCAGAGCTGCGGGCACCAGCACGGCGTTGACATCATAGGGATAGCGCCCGCCACCGAGGCCATCCTCGCTATCGCGCCACTGACCAACCGCAACTCCAGACTTCAGACTGACGAGATGCGCGCGGCTTGGCTCCTGGGCAAACGCTGCCGCACTCTGTAACACCAGGCGCAGGTTGTTGGCGAGAGCTGCGCCGCGCGTCGCCGCACCTGAGCCCGCCGCCGCGTGCATCGCCGCTTGCGAGCGCTTTCCGACCGGAGCTGCAAGAAAAGCGGCCGCGCGCTTACGACCGCGCGCATCATCCAACAGCCACGCGACGGCCACGGGCGCGAGCAGGTAGTTGCCGTCGATCATCTTGTAATCAAACACGGGTGCGTCGGAACGCGAGCCATCGCTCTGCATGTGATCGAGGATCGCACGCTCACCCACGTCTTCCTCGTGCGCCACCTCCCCGTGGCTCGAGAGTCGAGTCAGCACCGAGGCGATGCCGGCTTCCACGGCCGCGGGCGTTAGTGCCGGCATCAGCAACCGCACGCTCAGCAAGGTGTCCCGTCCAAAGTAGGTGTCAAAGCGCCAGGAGCCGGCCAGCAACTTCTCCTGGTAGGCAAGAAAAGTCAGTGTATGTCGCGCGCCCGGATCGCGACCGGCGCTCTCGCTCAGCAGCTGCGCCTCAGGCAGTGGGACCAGCGGCGTCTCTCCGGTGAGGCCCGTGACCCGCAACCCGATCCTGCCATCGGGTCCGGCGCGCACATGGTCGCTGACGAGCTGGCCGTGGGTGACCTCGAGCGCGAGGCGATAGCCGGGCGCGCCATCCAGCCGGTCCCGTGACCAGATGAGTTTCGGCGCGTGGATCTGCGGATCCGCCTGCAGCTGCGGGGGCACGGTTCCGGTTCCCTGGAAGTCGCGCAGCACGCGGGTGCTCGAGAGTACGTCCTGACGGACCTGCAGCTCTGCGGCATTGATGGAGACGGCTGCGACGATGCCGCGCAACGGCCGGCCTCGCCCATCCGCTTCGCGCACCGCCGAGGGCGCTCCCTGCAACGTCCACTCGGCACCTTGTGGCAAGTGAGCGAACCACACGCCGACGGCGCTATTGCCTGCGGGAAATGCGATGAGGATGCGCGGCTCGACGCCGGAGCGCAGCACGAGATGTGCAGCGACATCCCCATCCCGTACGAGGCTGTTGATATTGAGCCCCTCGCGAACGTCGAACTGGACAGCGGCAGGCCGGTCCGGTGGTTGTGACTCGCGCTCGGCCGATGCACAGGCGAGGCACGTCGAGGCCACCCCGAAGATGGCGCCCACGAACCGCAACCCGAAGCTGAACTTCAAAGCGGGCCCCCTTGTTTGCAGACCGATCCTTATGCGGGGCGCAAATCATACCTGAGGGTGCTGCGTCCTTCGCCCTTGACAGCGGCAAACGCGCGCCGCTTGCGAGCTGACACGGCTTGCAACAGCATCACGCGCATGGAGGACGCATGAGCCTGACCCGACGGGATCTGCTGCTGTCTGCCGCAGGCACCTGGTGTGCCCGCAGGTTGCGCGCCCGCGAGGTGGATGAAGAGCCGGCGGCAGCGCTCTCCGAATTCGGCTATGGCGATGTCAGCCTCGATGGTCCGCTGCATCTGGCCCAGCTGCGCAATACGCATGAAGTGCTCATGAATCTCGGTGAGGACAGCCTGCTGCGACCCTTCCGGCAGCTGGCCGGCCAATCTGCACCGGGAGCCGATCTCGGCGGCTGGTACGACTACAAGGCGGCTTTCGACTGGCGCCACGGCGATGACGGGTTCGCGCCGGGCGCCACGTTCGGCCAGTGGGTGTCGGCACTTGCCCGTTACCACGCCATGACGGGCGCGCCGGCGGTGCGCGCCAAGGTCCTGCGCCTGAACCAGTTGTATGCCGCGGCCATCAGCGAGAACTTCTACGACCAGAACCGCTTCCCGGCCTATTGCTACGACAAGCTGCTGCTCGGTTTGATCGATTCGCACCAGTTCGCAGCTGATGCGGACGCCCTGCGGGTTTTGGAGCGCACGACACAGGCGGCCGTGCCGCATCTGCCGGCACGTGCCGTGGAACGCGAGCTCGCCTGGCGGCCGGGCAAGGACCAGTCGTACCGCTGGGATGAGTCCTACACCAATCCGGAGAACCTCTTCCTTGCGTACCAGCGCGGCGCGGGTGAGCGCTACCGTGATCTCGGGGTGCGCTTTCTGGATGACGCCACCTGGTTCGATCCACTGGCGCGCAACGAGAACGTGCTCGCGACGCGCCACGCCTATAGCTACGTCAACTCGCTGAGCTCGGCGATGCAGGCCTACCTCACCCTCGGCAGCGAGAAGCACCTGCGCGCCGCGCGTAACGCCTTCACGATGCTCGCGGCCCAGAGCTATCCTACCGGCGGCTGGGGTCCGGATGAGAAGCTCGTGACCCCAGACAGCGGCGAGCTGCATGCGAGCCTGAGCTCAACGCACAACAGCTTCGAGACTCCCTGTGGGGCTTACGCCCACTTCAAGCTGACCCGCTATCTGCTGCGCGTCACGCGCGATCCACGCTTCGGCGATAGCATGGAGCGGGTCATGTACAACACGGTGCTCGGCGCCAAGCCACTGCAGTCCGACGGACGCGCCTTTTATTACGCCGATTACCATTTCTCCGCCCGCAAGGTGTACTCCACCCACCGCTTCCCGTGCTGCTCGGGGACGCTGCCTCAGGTCGCAACTGACTACGGCATCAACAGCTACTTCCGTGACCCGGGCGGCATCTATGTCAATCTGTACATTCCCTCGACCCTGCGATTCCGGCAGGGCGGCGCGCAGGGCACGCTGCAGCAGCGCGGTGACTATCCGTTTTCGGATCGGGTCACGATGAGCCTGCAGCTCTCCCGACCCGAGACTTTCGCAATGCATCTGCGGATTCCCGCCTGGACGGAGCGGAGCTACATCGAGTTGAATGGTCGCCGCTGGAGCGGTGCGCAGGAGCCGGGGAGTTTCGCGGCCATAACGCGCGAATGGCGCAGCGGGGACCGGCTCGAGATCGTGCTACCCAGCAGGCTACGCCTCGAGGCGGTTGATCCGCGCCATCCGGAGACGGTTGCGCTCCTGAGCGGTCCCCTGGTGTTGTTTGCTTTGACGACTGACGGGTCACGACTGGGCGCGCAGCGCGAGGAACTGCTCGCGGCGCGCCAGACGGCGCCGCAACGCTGGCAGGCGCAGATGGGCACAGCCCCGCTTGCCCTGGTGCCGTACGTCGCGATCGGGGCTGAGCCCTATTCCACCTTCCTCAATCTCAAGAGCTGAATCACTACCGAGCAGTGAGGCATCAGAGCCGCGCCTCCAGACCTGCAAAGGCACCCAGAGTCGGCTGCAGGAATCCGACCGGGTTTTCGTAGTGGCGGCTCAGCAGATTGTCGATGCGCGCGAACAGCCGGAGCCGCCGGGTGATATCGAAGTCGGCGGCGACATTCAGCACCGTATAGCCGGGCGCCTCCAGGCGGGGGATGGAGAAATCCCGATTGCCATCTACCCACGGACCGAGGCTGAGCACACTGGCGGTCAGCCGGGCGGACTGGGTGACCTTCCACTGCGTACTCAGACTGGCCTTATGTTTCGGCCGGCGCAGCAGCTCCTGATGCAAAACGTCGTCCGTCGCCTCGGTGTAGGTGTAATCGAGCTGCACGCTCAGTGCAGCGAGCGGACGCCAGCTGAGTGAGCTCTCGATGCCCTGCGTTGTGGCCCGGCCCACGTTACCGTAGGTGATGCCCGAGGCGTCGGTCGTGATCAGATCCCGGATTGAGTTGTGAAAGTAAGTTACGCCTGCCCGCAACCACTCACCGGCGATTGGCTGCTCCACACCAGCGTCAAACCCGGTGCTGCTCTCTGCCTTGAGGTGCGGATTGGCGAAGAAGAATGGCGGGAAATCCTCGAACAGCTCACTCAGGGTCGGTGCCTTGAAACCCGAGCCGACACTCGCCTTCAGCTTCGTGCCCGTCGCTGCGATCACATAAGCTGGCGCTACGCGGAAGGTGGTCTTGTCGCCAAAGCGGCTGTTGGAGTCATAGCGGACGTTGAGTGCATTGAAGAGGTTCGGGGTGAAATGAGACTGCAGCTCCGCATAGCCGGAGCTGATGTTAATCGCGGCCGACAGCGGCTGCCTGATCGCATCGCGCTCATACTCGGCGCCCAGTACCACTACTTCGGCCGTGGAGAAATTGAGTGCGCCCTGCCAGTCCGCCTTGCGTCGTTCGCCGACATTGACCTCCGTCGGACTGTCAGGCGTGAAGGCGGAAAAGCGGCTGCGTGTGTAGGCGAAGCCGAGTGTCTGATCGAGAAATCCCGCCAACAGCACCGCATGCGCTGCTGCGCGTGCGTACTCTTCCACGGTGTTGTTGGCCGACTGCTGCGCGGCGGGGTGGCTCGGAAAGGTACTGAAATCATCCGCCGTCAAACGCAGATGGCTGTCGGTATAACGTGCGACCAGACCCACATCGAAATTCTGCGTGACATCGTACTTCAGCTTCGAGGACGTAGTCAGGTTGTCGTAATAGTCGTTGTTGCGCGCCTCTCCGGACGGCAAGAGATCGAGCGGTGTCACCGGTGTGCTGCCGGTGTGGAAGTGCTCGAGGTTGACCGTGTAATGCAATGCCTGTTGCGAGCCGCCGAGACTCGCGGACTGGTTGAAGGTATCGAAAGATCCGCCTTCAACGGTCGCCTGCAGCCGCGCAGGACCCGTGCCTGCCTTGGTGATGATGTTGATGACACCGCCGATGGCATCCGAGCCGTACAGTCCACTCTGCGGGCCACGCAGCACCTCGACACGCTCGATGTCCTGGGTCAGGAACTGTCCGAAGTCGAAGGCGGCGTTGGGATTGCTCGGATCGCTGACATCAATCCCGTCCACCAGTACCTTGGTGTGATTTAGATTGGTGCCGCGCATGAAGATCGCGGTCTGCCCGCCGGGGCCGCCGGCCTGCACGAGATTCAGGCCCGGCAGATCCTTGAGCACCTCAGGCAGGGTTCGCTCCTGACGTGCCTCGATCTGCTCGGCCGTCACGACGCTGATGCTGCCGGCGACTTCGTTAACCGGCGTGGGCGTACGGGTAAAGGTGACTACGACGGTGTCCGGCGAAGTCGTGGCGATATCCGCAGGCGCGGCCTCCTCTGCGCTGGCCTCGGCCTCCGCACTGGCCGTCGTGGACAAACATGAGAGCAGCAGCCAGGGAAGAAGCCGCGCCGCGCACAGACGGCAGAGCGATACAGGATTTTTCATAGGGAGCACTCCGGCAATGACGACGCAGCACGTGTCGCCACAGCGGAATACCCGCAGCTCCCGGCACACCCCGACCGAAAACAGGACGACGGCGCAGGGCAGGTCTCCTGACTTCCGGGTCCTCGCTCGCGTCTACCTTCCCGAGGCCAGGCCTCAGTGGTCCAACAGACGTCGCTCGCCGGTTACAGTTGCGGGGGCAGTCGCGGCTTGCACCGCGTTCCCTTTCAATCCCCTTGCCGGGGAACCTTGCGCGTACTCAAAGCGCTGGCAGTATACCGGCGCCATTGGCATCGCGGAAGGCGCGCTGCGCTGGATGACAGTGCGACGCACTGCAGGTACCGTAGCTGTACCAGGATGCAGGAGATACTTCCCCATGCTCAGGCTCTCCATGCTGTTATTCACCGTTGCGCTTTGCGCTGCGGCAATGCAGGTGCGCGCGGGCGAGGCACCCCCGGCCCCGACGGACGGGGCAGCGCAGCCTCCGGCGGCAAGTGTTGCTACCCTGATGCAGAGGCAGCTGCAGGGTAATGGCGCGAAGTCCGTGCAGATGTTAACCGTGCAATACCCGCCCGGCGGTGCCTCTAAGCCGCATCAACACCACGCCGAGGTGTTCGTCTATGTGTTGAGTGGCAAGCTGCGCATGCAAGTCAAGGGCGGGCCGCTGCTCACATTGGATCCGGGCGAGACGTTTTATGAAGGTCCGGACGACGTGCATGTCGTCTCTGCGAATGCGAGCGCCACCGAGCCGGCGAAATTTGTGGTCTTTCTCATACAAGACAAGGCCGCTCAGGAAACCAACAAGCAGGGTGCGCGATGACCTGCCTCATGAGCTCGTGCAGGAGCAGCATTCTCGCCGCCTGTCTCGCACTGGCTGCCAGCTCTGCGGTACTTGCGGATACGAGCGGTCAGCAGCTGGCCCAGAGTGCCGGCCAGAGTCTCATCGGAGCGGCAGCCCCGGAACTGGTGCTCAAAACCATCGATGCTAAGTCGATCGACCTCGCGCGCCTCTATGGGCGGCAGGCCGTGTATCTGAAATTCTGGGCCACGTGGTGTGTACCGTGCCGACAGCAGATGCCGCATTTCGAGAGCACCTTCGAGCATAAAGGACCCAACCTCGCGGTCATTGCGGTCAACGCCGGCTTCAATGACACGCGCGAAGAGGTCGAGGCGTATCGTAAAGACGTTGGCTTGCGCATGCCGATCGTCATTGATGACGGGCGTCTGGCCGAGGCATTTCATCTGCGCGTGACCCCGCAACACATCGTGATCGGCCGTGATGGACGCATCGCCTACATCGGGCATCTGGTGGATGAGCGTCTCGAGACTGCTTTGCGGATGGCTCAGGAGCAGCCACCGGATAAGCCTGCCGCTCTCCATCAACATCCTGAACAGCGGCGCGTCTTGCAAGCCGGCACAGGACTGCCGGCCACCCAGCTGACTGCGCTCGATGGCAGCGCGCTGCCGCTGGCAGATCCCGCACGTGAGCGCGCAACAGTCGTAATGTTCATCTCACCCTGGTGCGAATCGTACCTGGAGAAGAGCCGTCCCGAGCGCGCCACCGCCTGCCGGGCGGCCCGCGAGCAGAGTGAGCGCCTCGCAAGCGCGGGGCAGATGCGTTGGGTGGCAATCGCCTCGGGGCTTTGGGCCACCAGCGAAGACCTGACGCAATATCGCGAGACGAAACACGTGACTATCCCGCTGGCGCTGGACGAAACCGGCGCCCTGTTCCGGGAATTTACCGTGAAGGACGTGCCGTCCTTCATTGTCATCAGCCCCACGGGCACGCTGCGAGGTCGCACGCAGGAAGTCTCCGACCACCTGGATCAGCGGCTGCGGAGCCTGGCGGGCGACATTCGGGACTGAGTCGCCCTGCGGGGTGCCGATGGAGCGGATCAGTTGATGCTGACCAGCGCCACCTTGCCTACCCCACTTTCGGCCAGTACGAGGTTGCCATCCGCGGTGGGCATCATGTTTCGCACGACCCCGCCGCCAGCCGGAATTGTCCAGCTCTGAAATTTCAGCGAGTGTGGATCGAACCGCACCAGCGTGTTGGGTTGTACGCCGGATTCGCTGAACCAGATGATGCCGCGGCTAGCAGTGATGCCGTAGGGATGCGCCTCAGACCCGCCGGGGCACGGCCATTCCTGCGTCGCGCCGCTTGCCGGATCCAGCTTGCCGAGATAGCCGCGGGCGTAATCCGAATACCAGACGACATCATCGGGCGTGAGCGCGATGCGCCGCGGCCGGGCACCTGCCTCCGGCAGCACATGCTCCTTGATGACCAGAGTTTTGGGATCGATGCTACCGATGCGGTTGCTGCCGAATTCGGCAAAGAACGGCACTCCTGCGGAATTGACCACGATGCCATACGGCAAGGCGTGCTCGGTGGGCACCCGCAGCAGTTTCACCGCGCCCGAGCTCGGATCCAGTCGCCCGACCATGTTGCCCGCCTGCACGGTAAACCAGAGGATGCCCTGTTGATCGAAGACGGGTGTGTGTGGATCGCGTGCTGCGGCGTCGGGCATGCGGTAGTTCCTGATGACGCCCGTGCGAGGATCGAGCTTGCCTACGTAGCCTGCATAGTTGGCGGTAAACCAGATGTTGCCTGTGGCATCAGCGGTGAGTCCGTGAGGGCCGGCGTTGGAGGTCGTCGTTGGATACTCCTTGATCGAGCCGTTCTGCGGATCGATCCGGCCGAGGACGCTTGCGTGCTGGCCGGTGTACCACACGGTGCCATCCGCAGCCGCATAAGGATCATGCGGAAACGCACCCTGTGTGCGCACGTCCCACTCCTTGAAGGAGACGTGGGCCTGACCTGCAACCAACACGGCGGCGGGCGCGGCCTGCGCCGGGAAGTTGTGCGCAAGGTATGCCGCGAGCACGGGTACCTCCGCGGGATGCACCGCGGCTCCCATACTGATCATTCGTTCGATCACTCTCTGCCAGCCGTCATGATCGTAACCCGGCGTGGCGAGGCGCTCCGCGCCGTGACATTGCAGACAATTGGCTGCCGTGATCGTTTTGCCCGCGCCTTCCGGCAGCCGCTGTCTCGCCTGAGGATTCTGAGCCGCTGCGGCGGCTGCCCCGCCCAGCATGGTCGCCGTCACGGTCCATAGCACCCAACGCATGCGCACTCCCTCTACTCCCGGCGTGTTAGCAAACCACCTGGCATCGTACGCTCACCGCACGTGCCTCGCATTCAGGGGTGCTGACAAAATAAGGTTTTCAGCGGCTTGCGTATCCAGTGAATGCAGCCACGCTGTGCTTCATCGACGCCGCTCCGCGGTTGGGGCAGCCTCCCGCGCATGGTCGAGATACGTCCCGCGATTGGCTACCACGTGCTGATGGTGTATTGCGCACGCTGCGGTCATGTGGGGCAGGTAGATCCGGCGCGCTACCGGCGCAATCGGCGCTTCCGCTGCCGCAAGTGCGGGACGCGTACGCACGAAGTACGCCTGATCTGGCGCGAAGGGTATCCCCCCGATAACGTGCTGCCACTGATGCGCGCGCCGGAAGAGCCCGGGGAGCGATAAAGTAGCTGCATGAAAATCCGTGACAGCGGCATGCCCGAGCAGGAGCTATGGGATCGGTTCTTCGATGCCAGCCTGATTTTCGAGCGGCTGGATATTCCGCCCGGCCGCACCGCGGCTGTGGTGGATTTTGGCTGCGGTTATGGAACCTTTGCGGTTGCGATGGCCGCGCGCACCTGCGGCACCATCTACGCTCTCGATATCGACTCTGCGATGATCCGCGCGACCGTGGACCGCGCACTGCAGAGCGGCCTACGCAATGTTCAGGCTCTGCAGCGGGATTTCATCGCGGACGGCAGCGGCTTGCCGGATCGCTCAGTCGATTGCGTACTGCTGTTCAACATCCTGCATGCGGATGAGCCATTGCGACTGCTGTGCGAAGCGCATCGCATACTACGCACCGAGGGTGTCGTCGCCATCATGCACTGGATTGGCGATGCGACGACGCCGCGCGGGCCGCCGCTGACCATCCGTCCGCGTCCGGAGCAGTGCGCGGCGTGGGCGACGGCGGCGGGCTTCGAGCTGTGCACGGCAGCGGTATCGCTGCCTCCCTTTCACTACGGGCTGGTTGCGCATAAGCTCGGTTGAGTTGTTCTGGCGGAGCGGTCGGCGGTGGATCGTTTACGGGCGATGCGGATGTTCGTGGCCGTCCTCGACCGCCGCAGTCTTTCGGCGGCGGCCAAGGCGCTGGGGCTGTCGCTGCCGACAATCAGTCGTAACCTGGCGCAACTTGAACAGGAACTCGGTGTCAGGTTGATCGCGCGCACCACGCGCGGCATTGCAGAGACGGATACCGGGCGGTTGTATTACCGGCGCTGCCAGCGGATCCTGACAGAACTGGGAGCTGCCGATGCGGCTGCCCAGTCGCATGCACAGGTTCCGGCAGGCGAGCTGCGGGTTACTGCGCCCGTGACGTTCGGGCGCCATCATGTCGCGCCTTCGGTGGCGCAGTTCCTGGAACGGTATCCCCGCCTCTCGGTATATCTTTCTTTGACCGACCGGTGTGAATCGCTGACCGAGCAGCGCTTCGATGTTGCCATTCGCATCGCGATCGTGCGCATCCAGGGAGTCGCCGTGCGCCGCCTGGGCTACATCCAGCGCGTCGTCGTGGGATCACCGACATACTTCAACAGGCATCCCATACCCGCACACCCTGAGGAACTCGCCGCGCACAACTGCATGCACTTCACACACTACCTGCGCGCGGATGAATGGAATTTCAGCGAGGCTGGCAAACCGGTGCGCCTGCGGGTGCGCGGCAGGATGCGCGCGGACAATCAGGAGGCACTGCTCGAGGCCGTACTGGCCGGCGCGGGTCTGGCGCTGCTGCCCACGTGGTTGATTCAGGATGAGCTGCGCGGCGGACTGCTGCAGCGGGTGCTGGGGGAATTCGAAGCGCCACGCACGCCCGTGTATGGCGTCTTTCAGCGCCGCGGTCCGCCGCCTGGCAAGGTACGCACCTTTGTGGATTTTCTCGCCGAGCGCTATCGCCGCGATGGCATCCTGGCACCAGCGAGTTCCGCCCACGCTGGACCGGAGTCCGAGCTTCCCGATCAGGAGCCCGGGGCATCGGCGTGAGCCAATGGCGCGGTATCGAGCCCGTTCGTCAGGGCGGCCGCCGGATCGGGCATACACTGCTCGCTCTCGCTCTCGCTCTCGAATCCCCAGTTACAGGACCAGGAGTGTCCGGCCGCATCCAGATGGGCATGTTGTGGCACGAGCAGCGGCGTACAGCCCTCGTCCGCGGCCTGGTAACCGTGCGCGCACTCCCAACCGTGACCGTCATCGTTCAGCCACGCGTGCGCCGGTATCTGTACGGCCACACAGCTGTTCTCACTGCGCGCATAACCTCGGTCACATTCCCAGCCGAGATCCGGATCTGACCAGACCGCATAGGCGTGTAGCGGAATCCTGATCGCGACACAGCGCTGTTCTCGCCGCCGAAAACCCTCGTTGCACTGCCAGTCATGACCGCCCTCGTCCAGGTGAGCCTGCGGGGGCACGGCCAGTGACACACATCCGCGCGACGGCGAGGCAACATATCCGCGCTCGCACTTCCAGTCATGACCCGCTGCGCTCAGAAAGCCATGATCCGGCACACGCACGACCGTGCAGCGCTGCTGAGATTGTGTGTAACCGCGGTCGCATTCCCAGCCCCCCGCGAGGGGATCAAACACGGGGTGAGCATGCGCAGGGACCCGGATAGCATCACAGGAGTGCTCCCGCTGCCGATAACCGCGGTCGCATTCCCATCCGAAGTCGGTCAGATGCGCATTCACGGGCACCTCGATGGCTGCACAGCGATCGCCGCTGCGGTGAAAGCCATGTTCACAGTCCCAGCCATCACCGAGCGCATTCAGGTAGGCGTGCGGCGGGACTACGATGTGGACACAGCGCTCTGCCCGCGCCTCAAACCCATAATCACAGCCGGACCCGGAGTGCTGATGAGCCGTGACTGGCCCCGCTGCGCCGGCATCCACCGCGTCTGCACCGCGGCTCCAGATCGCAGCAGTGCCTGCAAACACGACCGCCAGGAGTGCCAGACACCTGTTCTCTGACATACCTGGGTCCTAGGTGCCTCGCGCGGTGGATGCCGAACGGCTGACGTGCGGCTCTGCGGTCGCGGCGGAGGCGGCGGCGACGACCTTAGCTGGGCTCGCCCTGCCGGCCTGTGCCGCCTGGCTGTTGGAATCCTGAATGGGCAGCAGCACATCGACCGTCAGACTGAAGGCAGGTGTGTTTGCGCTCGCTGCTGCGCAAGGAAGGCTGAACTCCGGGATAGGATCGCCCAGGTAGCGGAACAGCGTGTCCTTCATCTGTCGCAGCAGCTCGCAGTCCCCTGCATCGAGGTGCGGCTGCACACCGGGCGCAAGGCGCACACTTTGGGCTCGTGCCTGCACATCGGGCGTCCGGACCGATGCACCCCGCGCAATCTCGGGTGTATAAAAAGTCAGCTGTACCTGTGGTGAATAGGCGTCCTGAGCCGCCGCACGCTGACAGCGGTACGGCAGAACCTGCGTGGGGCGCGCCCCGATGGCAAACAGCACCGCCCGGAACTTGTACCACAGGTCATCGCACGAGTAGCGCTGCGGCAGGTTGTGTAGATCGATGATGATCTTGTGAGAGACCCACACGGCAGGCTGCGCGCCGCCCGTGGACCCAACCGCAGCTGCACTCTCAACCGTGAACAGCAGGATAACTGCAAGGAGCGCTTTCATGATGCGAGGCGGTCATGTTTCTCACTCAGCGACATCACTCAGTGAGACGAGTTGACACCCCCGCAGGTTCCAGCTGCCACAGCATCCTTTCATTTCGTGAAAGAATGACGGTAAAGCAATGAAATGCGCCGGTGCACTAACTAACCAGCGCGCTCGGCCGGCGTGCGCAGCGGACGGCTATGTAGAGATGGAGATGTCGTTCAGGCGCGCATGCGCAGGTGTAGTGCCTTGCTCAGCTGCGCATGCGGGCGCCGTCCGGGTCAAACAGAGGCTGCGGCGCAATAGTCGCCGTACGGCGTTCACCGAGGATCTCGATCTCGAAAGCGCGCGCGCCGGTGTCAGCTGCCAGAGCGCGCGGTACATAACCCTGTGCCAACGAGCGGTCCACGTAATGGCCATAACCGCCGGAGGTGACCCAGCCGATGACCTTGCCGTCGTGGTAGATGGGCTCATCCCCGAGCACATCCGCATCGCTGGCATCGACCGTGAACGTGACCCGGCGCAGAGTTCCGCCGCTGTCGCGCTCTTTGAGCGCCGCGTCGCGACCGATGAAATCGGACTTGTTGAAATCGATGAAGCGCTCGACGCCCGCCTCGATCGGACCGTATATCGGACGCAGCTCGCGATACCAGGTGGGAAAATTCTTCTCCAGACGCAGTCCGAGCAGCGCGCGCATGCCGAAGTTGACCAGGCCCAGATCCCCGCCAGCTTGTTGAATGCTCTGGTACAGCCGTCGCTGATACTCGGGCGCCACCCAGATCTCATAGCCGAGATCCCCTGTGTAAGTTACGCGGTTGACCAGGGCCGGCAGGTTGGCGACATCCAGCGCGCGGTGATCCATGAAGCGTAGCGCGGTGTTGGAAACATCCTCGTCGGTGAGGCGCGCCAGCAGGTCGCGAGAGCGCGGACCGGCGATCGACAGTCCCACGAGGCCCATGCCGAGCCGGCGTATGTTGACCGAGCCATCCGCAGGCAGCCAGCGCTCGAACCAGCGCATGTGATAGATCTGCGCCTGTGAGGAGCCCCAGATGAGGAACCGCTCAGCGCTGAGCTTCGCGATCGTGAAGTCACCAATCAGCTTGCCCTGGGAATTCAGCATGGGGGTCAGGATCAGCCGTCCGACGCGCGGCATGCGGTTACACATCAGCCGCAGCAGCAAGGCTTCGGCACCGCTGCCTGTGACTTCGTACTTGGCAAAGTTGGCGATCTCCGTGACGCCTACTGCGTTGCGTACCCCGAGACATTCCGCCTTCACGTGCGGGAAATCATTGGCGCGATGGAACGAGACGACATCCTTCGCCTCGGCAACTGAAGGCGCAAACCACAACGGTGTCTCCATGCCCCAGCTGTCGCCCATCACCGCGCCCTGGGCAACCAGCAGGTCGTAGATGGCCGTGGTCTGCTGCGGACGTGCGGCCGGCAGCTCCTCGTTCGGGAAGCGGATCGAGAAGCGTCGCGAATAGTTCTCGCGCACCTTCTCGTTCGTATAGCTGCGGGTCGCCCACTCGCCGTAGCGGGCGATGTCCATCGCCCATACATCGAAGCCCGGATCCCCGTGCACCATCCACTGTGACAGCGCGAGTCCGACGCCTCCGCCCTGACTGAATCCGGCCATGACCGCGCAGGCGCACCAGTAACCCGGCAACCCCTGCACCGGTCCGACCAGCGGATTGCCATCCGGCGAGAAGGTGAACGGTCCATTGACCACCCGTTTGATGCCCGCACGTTCCATCGCCGGAAAGTGCCGATAACCGACCTCGAGCGAGGGCGCAATACGCTCAAGGTCCGGCGACAGCAGCTCCATGCTGAAACTCCAGGGGGTCTCGCGCGGCTGCCAGGGCACACAGGCTTTCTCATAGGTGCCGAGCAGCAGGCCGTTGCGTTCCTGTCGCAGATAGATCTCGGCCTTGAAGTCGATGGCGTGGGGCAGCTCGTGACCCTGGCTCTTGTTGAACTCGACGACCTCCTTCATCTCGTCGGTGACCAGGTACATGTGCTCCATGGCGAGCACCGGCAGCTCGAGGCCGACCATGCGCCCCACCTCGCGCGCCCACAAACCACCGCAGTTCACGACGTGCTCGGCGATGACCGTGCCTTTGTCGGTGATGACATCCCAGCTGCCATCGCGCCGACGCGTCAGCTCAGTCACGCGCGTCTGCAGGTAGATTTCCGCGCCGTTGATGCGGGCCGATTTCGCATAGGCATGCGTGGTACCCGATGGATCCAGATTGCCGTCCGCGCGATCGATCATGGCACCGACGAAGTGCTTCGCTTCGATCAGCGGCAGCAGCTCCTGCGCCTCGCGCGGGGAGATGAGCTCGGTGTCGAGGCCAAGGTAGCGGGCGCGCGCGTGCGCCATCTTCAGCCATTCCATGCGCTCGACCGTGTCGGCGAGTAACAGTCCGCCGGAACGATGCAGGCTGCAGGAGATGCCCGAGAGCTTCTCCAGCTCGTCGTACAGCCCGATGGTGTATCCCTGCAGCTTGGCGACGTTGGGATCCCCGTTGAGGGTATGAAACCCGCCCGCGGCATGCCAGGTCGACCCCGAGGTCAGCTGATCCCGCTCGATGAGCACGACGTCTTTCCAGCCGGCCTTGGTGAGGTGATACAGCACGCTACAGCCCACGACTCCACCACCGATCACCACTGCCCGTGCATGCGACTTCATACTTGCGTCACCTCGAGGTCATAGCCGTACTGGAGGGCTGCATCCGTGAGCCACTCCCACAGGGTCTGCGCAAAGGTGCGCAGAAAGTAAAACTCGTAACTGTCCTCGTCAGTGCGCTCAACGAGGACGGGCAGGTGGTGCATGCCAGTCTGCAGCGCCTCCCCTACCTTGAACCGCGTCGGATGCAGATCGACTGCCAACACACCTGCCAGCATGCTGCGCGCCGGCGCACCGCTGACTCGAACCCGTACACGAGCGTGCGAGAGCGAGGTCACCGTGCCGATGTCCGGCGCAATGGCCGCGAGCAGCTGACCGGGCAGCGTCGCATCGCACGTCACGACCCAATACTGGTCCTGAGCGATGCGATACACGCGTGCCTTGCCCTGCGCCGGTTGCTGAGGACGCTGTGGGAGAGCGGTGTCCAACATCGCGCGCGCCGCCTGCGCAAATTCGTTCTTTGCGAACACGCCCAGTTGCAGCAAGTGCCAGCCGCGCAGCTCGCTGAGGAGCAGCAGCCGACGCCCATCAGCGCCATCACGGCCACCCAGGGCCACGGCGGCTGCGAGTGCCGAGCGCGCTTCAAACATGCAACCGCTCCCCTTTCGGATCGAGGAACACGGGTGACACGATGCGCGCGCGTACCTGCTCGCTCTTCAGCGGGTAAGCGCAGACGATCTCTTCACCCTCGTGGCGCAGTCCGCCCGAATACAGCCCAAGAGCGATGAATTTTTCGAGCTCAGAGGACCATGTCACGGAGCTGATGTAGCCGCGGCCATGACCGGACAGCGGCTCGCCCGACGCAAACAGAATCGCGCCGCCGCGCAGTCGCTTGCCGGGCTCGAGGCATTCGAGCCCCACGAGACTCCAGCGCTCCGCCGCCTGCAACACCGGTCGCTGTCGCAATTCGCGTCCCACGAACGGTTTGTCACGCGATGCCATCCGCGCAAGTCCCAAATCATCCAGGGTCGTGCGATGGTCGAGCTCCAGCCCTGCCACGTGGCCCTTTTCGATACGCAGTGCAGCGAGTGCCTCGAGCCCGTAGGGACGGATACCCAACGGGTCTGCGCTCTTCAGCAGGTGCTCCCATACCGCCCTCGTGTAGTTGGCCGGAGCATAGACTTCATACGCCAGCTCGCCAGAGAACGACAGGCGCAGCACGCGCAGCGGCACCCCTTCTAACTCCAGCTCCAGGCCACCCATGTGTGGCAAGGCGGAGTTCGATACATCGACGCCCGGAAGCGCCCGCTCCAAGGCAGCACGCGACTGCGGACCTGCAATGGACATCCCACCCCATTCGTCCGTGATGGACACGACCTGCACACGCAAATCCGTCCACGCCGTTTGCAACAGAAATTCGAGCCATGACAGCACTTCTGCCGCCTGCGCGGTGGTAGTTGTCATGAAATATCGCGTCGGCGAGAGGCGCGTCGTCGTGCCGTCGTCCAACACGCTGGCATCATCGTTCAACATCACACCGTAGCGCGCCTTGCCGACAGGCAGCTTGGCGAAGCCGTTGACATACACCCGGTTGAGGAACTCGGCCGCATCCGGTCCCTGCACGTCGATCTTGCCCAGCGTGGATACATCGGAGATGCCCACGGCCTTGCGCACATGTTTCATCTCCTCGACATACGCCTGCTCGACATTCGATCCCGCCCAGGCGTAGTACCAGGCGCGCAGCCACGGTCCTGCCTCAATGAAAACGGCGCCGTTGGCCAGGTGCCAATCGTGCAATGGCGAGCGACGGATGGGCCGAAAGTGTAGACCGACACTGCGCCCCGCCAGCGCCCCGATGGAGACGGGGGTATACGGCGGGCGAAACGTCGTGGTGCCCGCCTCACTCATTGCAACGCCGCGCAGCGCAGCCATCAGGCGGATCGCGTTGACATTGCCCGTCTTGCCCTGATCGGTACCCATGCCCAGCGTGGTATATCGCTTCAGATGCTCTACGGACTCGAAGCCTTCCTGATGCGCGATGTCGAGATCCGCCGTGGTCACGTCAGTCTGGAAATCAACGAACGCCTTGCCGCTGAAATCGCTTTGGCCGGAAACGGCGTGCGCCTGCTCAGACGCACCGGGACTTGCCGTGTCCGCGCTGGAGATTGCCGTCAGGCTCGCAACTGGAGTTGCGGCACCGTTCGGTCGCTGTTGATCCGCGGCCTGATCCGAGGACATCGTCACCCCGGCATGACGCGCCGCCTCGCGCCCGGCCGCTGAGCCTTGCGACAGCACCTGTTCCCAGCTCGCTGGCCCAAGCAGCGCACCGGCGGCAAAGTGACCGGCAGCAAAGCCACCCGGCACAAACGCATCGAGCTCTGAGCGGTAGGTGGGCTTGATACCGGTATGAGAAGTGAGATGGACCACGGGCGACCAGCCCCCCGACATACACAGCAGGTCGCACTGGATACGATCCTGATCGCCCCCGTCGGCAAGGCCGACGACTGCGCCGCGAACTCGCTGGCGCCCGAGCGCTCGGATGACGCGCTCACCGAGACGCAGCCGCAGGCCCGCGTTCAGCGCCTGCTCGCGCAATTCATCGGAGACGGCGTGTCTTTCATCGACCATGGTGACCTGGGCGCCAGCCGCTGCGAGCTCCAGACCTGTGACCCAGGCTTTATCGTTGTTGGTGGCGATGACGGCGCGCTCGCCGCACAACACCGCGTAGCGGTTGAGATAGCTGCGTGCCGCGGAGGCGAGCATGACCCCCGGGCAGTCATTGTCTGCAAACACCAGCGGTCGCTCCAGCGCACCGGTGGCGAAGACAATCGCGTGCGCCTGTACCACGGTCACCACCTCGCGTGCCTCGCCCGATTCAGCGCGTGGTGCCAGATGATCGCGACGTTGCAGCAAGGTCACCATGTTGTCGTCGTACAGCCCAAGCGCCGTCGTGCGTGTCATGAGCTGCGCGTTGCCCGCCCCCTCGAGCTGCGCTAGCGCCTGCCTGCGCCAACCTTCCTCGGCCGACTCGACCGGTCCGTGCAGTACGCCACCGCCGCATTCTCTTTCCTGCTCCACGACTAACACGCGGGCGCCGGTGGCCGCTGCGGCGACTGCTGCTGCAAGTCCCGCGGGGCCGCCTCCTATTACCAACACATCGACGTGCGCGTGGCGCATCTCATAGCGGTCGGGATCGGGCGCGTGCGTCGCGTGTCCGAGACCGGCCGCCCGGCGAATGAACGGCTCATAGAACATCCACGAGCCGCGCTTCGGCCCCATGAAGGTCTTGTAGTAGAAGCCAGCGCCCAACAGGGGCGCAAAGGCTGCGAAGGCAGCGCGCAGATCGAAGCTCACGGAGGGCCAGCCATTCTGGCGTTGGGCTTCCAGCCCGTCCACGAGCTCCACGGTTGTGCCGACGATGTTGGGCGTGCGCCGTCCCTCGCGCCCGAGCGTGAAGAGCGCGTTGGGCTCCTCCACACCCGCGGCCACGAAGCCCCGGGGCCGGTGATACTTGAAGCTGCGGCCGACCAGCGTGATGCCGTTTGCCAACACTGCGGAGGCCAGTGAATCACCCCTGCAGCCGGCAAGCCACCGGCCATCGAGCTTGAAACGCAGCGTGTGCTCGCGGCTGATGCGGCCGCCGGAAGGCAAACGCCGAGGCGCGCCGTTCATGAGGAGCGCGCCTCGCGCGCCAGCCGACACGCGCCGATGGCGTTGGTTGCGGTATTACGCTCCAGGATCAGCCATTGCCGGCAGCCGAGCACGTGTTGCCAGTACTCGCGGTGCGCTCCCTTGGGATTGTCAAACAGGAACACATAGTCGTGCCATTGCTGCAGGTCCGCGCTGCCATGGGCAGGACGCTGCTTGTTAGCATCCCCACCGTAACGGAATTCCGTGTAGTCGCGCAGGCCGCAATGAGGACAGGGAATACGCATCGCTACTGCTTCCAGGTCCAGGAACCGACGCCATACTCATCGTGATGCTCACCCCGCGTGAAGCGATCGGGCGCAAGATGGCGGATCAGGGCGGGATCCTCGTCAGTTGCCAGCAGCTGCGCGAAGCACCAGCCGGAGGCCGGAGTGGCCTTGAAGCCCTGATAACACCAGCCGCCGTTCAGATACAGCCCCGGAAGCGGCGTACGGCCGATCAGCGGACTGCCGTCGGGTGTCATGTCCTGGATGCCGCCCCAGTGCCGCAGGAGCCGCAGACGGGAGATCGCGGGTATGAGCGCTACCGCGCATTCCGCCACGGTCTGGACTTTCGGAAACTGACCACGCTGCGTGTAGGTATTGAAGCCGTCGATGTGGCCGCCGAACACCAGCCCCCCTTTGTCCGACTGGGAGATATAAAAGAGCTCCGCACCGAAGGAAATAACGTGATCGACAAACGGCTTGAGCGATTCGGTCACGAACGCCTGCAGGATGTGGCTCTCCACCGGCAGTCGCAGGTCCGCCATGGCAGCCACCCGCGAGGTATGGCCGGCAACGACGATACCGGTACGAGCGGCCAGGATCCTGCCGCGCGTCGTCTCGACACCGCCGATGCGCTCACCCTCGCGTACGAACCCGGTGACTTCGCAGTTCTCGATGATGTCCACGCCGAGCGCGCTGGCCGCACGTGCATAGCCCCATGCCACTGCATCGTGCCGAACCGTGCCGGCGCGTCGTTGCAGTAGTCCGCCATAAATAGGAAAGCGGCAGTGGGCTGAGTAATCCAGATACGGCAACATGCGCCGCACCCCGTCGCGGTCGAGCAACTCCGCGTCGATTCCATTCAGCCGCATGATGTTGCCCTTGCGCGCCAGCACATCGAGTTGCCCCGGTCCATGGGCCAGGACGATCTGACCTCGCTGCGACAACATGATGTTGTAGTTGAGCTCGTGAGACAGCCCTTCCCAGAGCTTGAGGGAATGCTCGAAGAACTGGGTATTGCCGTCGATCAGGTAATTCGAGCGCACCAGGGTGGTGTTGCGGCCCACGTTGCCGGAACCGATGTAAGAGCGCTCCACGACGGCGACATTGCGCACTCCATGCTTGCTCGCCAGATAGTACGCTGTGGCGAGGCCGTGCCCGCCGCCGCCCACGATGACGACGTCATAGGATTTCTTCGGGCTGGCCGCACGCCACGCCCTGGGCCAGGGGGCGCCCGTCAGTGCGTGCCGCGCCAGCGCCCATGCGGAATAGCGGGATTTCAAGATGGTTCGATTCGTGTGCGTCCGCCGACCGCCCAGGCGGCGATCGAGGGTGGCAAAGGGTACGGCACAAACAGCGGGACGACAACGAGACCGACAGTTCCCTCAGCGCCCGGCGGACTCGGCGCTCTCATGCGCGGCTTCGCGCGCCTGCGCCCGGGCGAACGCGGGACGCGTGGTGACGCGTCGGACGTAGTCTTCGACGACGGCAGACTTCGGCAAGACCGGATTGTTCGCAAAGAGCGCGAAGGTCGTGGCATAGAGCATGTCCACCGCGCTGAAATCCTTGCCGAGCAGATAAGGGTTGCCGGCGAGCTGGTCCAGAACCGCGCTGACCGCCGGTTCTGCCGGAACCCAGCCCGCGGTGCCTCGCGGTACCTCCACGCCCATGAACTTCGACACGAACGCAGGCTCGAGGACGCCGGTGTAGTAACACAACCATGAGAGGTAGGCGCCCCGATTGCGCTCGCCCACTGCCGGACCCAGGATTTTATGGCGGTACTTGTCGGTCAGGTACAGCGCAATGGCCGGCGATTCGAAGACGAGCTCGCCGTCGTCGCAGATGGCGGGCACCTTACCGACGGGGTGAGGATTGGCCTGGTCAATTTGTCCCGAGCCGTCGCGACTGCGGATCGCGACGGTGCGGATCTCATAAGGTGCTTCAAGTTCCTCGAGCAGGAATATGAAGCGGCTGGAACGCGTCCTGGAATGGTGGAACAGGGTAATCATGTCTCACAACCTCAGCTTTGGAGCGCCAAAAAGTGCAGCGAAAACAGCCAGCTGCAGGTGGGCGGGTCATGGAACGAACCTCCGTCGTAGCCGTTACCTTGGGAGGCAACCAAATGTGAGGGCTCAGCATGAACAGAGGCATTACTGCAACCTTGGCCGGTGCGGCGCTGTCGCTGGCACTGCCGTTGATGTTCTCAGCGCCTGCTACGGCGCGCACCTACGAAAGGTGCGATGCGGACGGGGACCATTGTGTGCGCATCAAGTGCGACCATGACGGCGACCGCTGCTGGAAGGAATCAGAGTACGTGACCCGTAAGGAGTATGCACGTCCGGGTCGCTGGGTGTGCGACCACGATGGCGACCGCTGTCATTACGTCTACAAAGACCGCGAATGGAATCCGCGACACTGGGATCGCGAGGATTAGCACCTGCAAGCTGAGTTCCGCGACGGCACGCGTCGCGGAACTCGGCTGATCAAGTCCAGCGCCGGCTCCAGCGCCGGCATCTGACAGCCGGCGCGTACGCGAGGGAGAGCGAGCAGCTTACTTTGGGGCAGCGCCGTCCGGGTGCGCCTTGGGCGAGGTGGTCTCCGTGTTGCCCCGCGCGAAAGCCTTGGCCATTTCCTCGACGGGCACGAGTCGCTTGTCATGCGCCATACTGTCGAATTTCCGGCCTGTATACCTCAGATACTCCGCCTTCGAGATCGTGCCGTCATGATCGGTGTCGATCGCGTGCGCATCGAAGCTGACACCTCCGGTAGCGAAGTCGTGTGCGGCCGTATCAATCGGGATGGTGGCCTTGCCGTGGGCCATCATCTCCCAGGTCTTCTCCGCGTACGCGAGCATCTCTTCGCGGGAAATCATACGATCGCCGTTGGTGTCCATCTCGTGGGCATCGAAATGCATGTTGCCCGTGGCGAAGTCGTTCTGCGCCAGCGCGATATTGCATAACAGCAGCGCCAGCGCTGCCCCGGAGATTAGCTTCGACATCGACCCGGACTGGTTCATAAACTCTCTCCCGATGCTAGATTGATATTGGAAATCCGCTCTGCCCAAAGAGACCTGACCGATCGGAACTTTATTGCCGCGCCAGGCGCCAATTTCGACCTCCGGCACGTCGGCGACGCCCGCAGGCACGCCAGCTCCTGCCAGCCATCCACGCGCTTTGTATTATCTCGCATTCACCGAGGTGTGGGAGCGCTTTTCCTTCTACGGAATGACAGCACTGCTCGCGCTGTACATGGTGAACCAACTCCTGCTGCCGGAACACGCCGGGCATGTTGCGGGGCTAGCAGCCCTGCGGGACGCGCTGCAGGCGCTGCTGGGGCCGTTGTCAACTCAGGCTTTTGCAGCGCAGATCTTCGGGCTGTACAGCGGTCTGGTTTACTTCACGCCGCTGATCGGCGGGGCGATTGCCGATCGCTGGCTCGGACAGCGCAACGCCGTCGTAACAGGGGCGCTCGCGATGGTCGCCGGTCATCTGCTGATGACTCTGGATCAGAGCTTCCTGGTCGCCTTGCTGCTGCTGATCGCCGGATCTGGACTGCTGAAGGGCAACATCGCCTCGCAGGTGGGCAGCCTCTACCCGCCGGATGATGAAACGCGCCGTGCCCGCGGTTTCGTGATCTTCAGCACTGCCATCAACCTTGGAGCGGTACTCGGACCTTTGTTATGTGGATACCTGGCTGAATGGCACGGCTGGCATACGGGTTTCGCAACCGCCGCGTTCTTCATGCTCGCAGGTCTTGCCACTTATCTTCTCGGCTACCGCCTGTATCCGGCGCGCGTGCAGTCGGCGCGCGCGGATACGGGAAAACTGACTGTCGCCGATCGGCGCACGGTGCGCGCACTCCTTGCCGTGATCCTCATCAGCGTGTTTCAGTCTGTCGCTTTCTTTCAGCTGTTCAACGTGGGCCCAGTGTGGATGCAGACGCATGTCGCAGCACAGCTGGGTACTCTGCGCATTCCCATACCCTGGTACCAGTCCGCCAACGCACTGACCAGCATGCTCACCGTACCCTTGCTGTTCTGGATCTGGAAGTGGCAGGCGCGACGCCAGCGTGAATCCGATGATCTCGCCAAGATCTCTGCCGGCGCCTGGCTCGCCGCGGTCAGCAATCTCACCCTCGTGCTCGGGATTTACCTGGAGGGCGACGGACGCGTCAGCGCGGTGTGGCCGTTGCTCTACGCAATTGGGCTCGGCGTCGCATTTCTTGTCTACTGGCCGACGCTGCTTGCACTGATCTCCCAGACCGCGCCTGCGCGAGTGAACGCCACGCTGATGGGCGTGGGTTATCTCAGCCTGTTTGTTGCGAACCTGGTGGTGGGTTGGATCGGTGGCCTGTACGAAAGGATGAGCCCGATGACCTTTTGGAGTGTGCACGCAACGATCGGTGCGGCCGGTAGCCTTGCAGTTCTCGTGTTCGGAGCGCACATCCGCAGGACCTTCGCACATGCAGCCCAGCACCTGCCTCGCGGCGCTGACCTGCAGCGGTCCCCTCACGCATCGGAGTCGCCGTGATAGAGCTTCCAGCTGGCTTCACCAACTACGGGCCCGCGCTCTTCGGTATCACCGCCAACCTGCATTTCGATTAAGCAGAGTGCGGGTTACTTTGCAGCGCGCGGGCTGGAATCCTCCGGTGCAGGAAAGACCTCCTCCAGCGCCGCGTCCTTCAGGCGACTGGGCTGCAGCTCACCGGCGCGCTCCAACACCTGGTAGGCGACCGAGCAGATGTGCGAGTGAATACGCTTCAGATCGCGCAGGATGTCCAGATGCAGCGAGCTGGACTCGATGCTCTCGGACCGGCCAGCGCGCAGCCGTGACAGGTGGCTCTCTGCAGCGGCGAATTCCGTGGCGCGCAGCGTCACTTTCGCCGTCATCAGCTGTCGCGCCAATTGCACATCCCCGGACATGAAGACGCTGAAGGCGAGCTTGAGATTGTCGCAGATTTCCTGATGCATGGCCTCGAGCTCCGCGCCGCCTTCGCGCGAGAAGACGATCTGCCGTTTGATCTTCTTGGCGGCGAGCTCCATCAGGTTCTTGTCAATGATGTCGCCGACATGCTCGAGATTGATCGAAAATGAGATGATCTCCATGGCGCGGTGCGCGTCCCGCGTGCCGAGACTCTCACGGGTCAGCTTGGTGACATAGAGTTTGACGGCCTCGTCCAGGCGGTCAACCGCATCATCCATCCGGCTGATCTCTGCAATCAACCGGCGGTCATCGCCCAGCAAAGCCGTGCGCGCCTGACGCAGCATGGTCTCGACGATGTCGCCGATGTGCAGGGTCTCGCGCGCTGCACACACGAGCGCCACTGAGGGCGTCGCGAGCGCACCCTCATCGAGGTACAGCGGCATGGAAGGATCATTCGGCTTCGGGCGATCGGGCAGCAGCTTCATCAGCAGGGAGGCCATGGCGTTGAGCGGCAGAATGAAAAGCAACGCCAGTCCGACGTTGAAGGCGGTGTGGAAATCAGCGGCCATGCGTGATGGCGATGGCTCGAGATAAGACAGGGCTGCCGCGATCGGATGCAGGAACGGCACGACCAGCACACAGCCCACCAGTCGGTTCAACAGGTTGCCGACCGGCAGGCGGCGACTAGCCGGATTGTCACTGCGGCTGCCTTCGAGCAACGGATTGATGGCGCTGCCGATGTTGGCCCCCACGATCAGAGCGAGCGCAGCTGTCGGGGTGATGAAACTGGAATAGGCGAGTGACATCACCAGCAGCACCACCGTGACACTGGAATGCGCAGCCCACGTGAGGGCTGCGGACATCAGTACGCAAAGCACCGGCTCGTTGGTCATCGCGCTAAGCAGCGTGCGCACGGCCGGGGCATTCTCGGCGGGCGCGAGCGTGTCGAGCAGGATGTGCAAGGACAGCACCATGAGCCCGATACCGATCGCCACGCGTCCCAGATCGCGCGCCCGGGTCTGACCGCCTCGCTTGAACGCCGTCACGCCAACGAGGAAGAGGACGGGAGCTACCGCGGCGACGTTGAAGGACAGCACCTGCACGATGAGCGTGGTGCCAACGTTTGCCCCGAGCATGATGGCCAGCGCCGGGACCAGGTCCACCGTACCGCTGGTCACGAACGAGGCGGTCATGAGGCCTGTGGCGGTGCTGCTCTGAAGCAGCGCGGTCACGCACAACCCGGAGAAGAAGGCCAGGAAGCGGTTGCGCAGCGCGGTGCCGAGGAAGCGTCTTAGATCGGCCCCGTAGGCGCGCACGATCCCGCTGTGGACCATGTGCAGGCCCCACAACAGCAACGACACGCCACCGACGAGGTCCAGCAGGATCATGGATCCCACGAATCCGCCCTCCTGCGCAAGAACGCTGTCACGCTAATCTGCTCTATTCGGCGGCAACTTGTACAGCGGCGTCAATCCCTTGGGGGAACACGACTCTTGTGTGAGTCAGTTAGAATCTGCCGCACAACCGGAGGGCGCGACGTGCAATTCCTATCACGGCTGATGCCGCGCGAGCGGAAGTTCTTCGAGCTTTTCGACCAGCACGCAGCTCAAGTGGTCGCAGCCAGCGCCGTGCTGACCGAGCTGCTGCGCGGGTTCACGCGGGAAGAGGACCGGCGGGAGGTGCGCATAGCCCGGATCCTGGAACTCGAGCACGCTGCCGATAAAGTGACCCACGAAACGGTCGCTCTCCTGCACCGTACTTTCGTGACGCCGTTGGATCGGGAGGACATCCATCGGCTGATCTCGCGGATGGATGACATACTCGATCTGATCCAGGATACCGCTGAATCCTTCCAGCTCTACGATGTGCGCGATCTGACTCCGGAAGCCTGCGAGCTGGCCGATCTGGTCCATGAGTGCTGCCTGCGCATGCAGCAGGCCGTGCACCTGCTGCGCGACATGGGCAAGTCGGCGCAGATCCTCAAACTCTGCAATGAGATCGACCGCCTCGAATCACAGGCGGACCGCGTGATGCGCGCAGCGCTCTCCAAGCTGTTTCGCGAGGAGCAGGACGTGCGCCAGCTGATCAAGCTCGAGACCGTGTATCAGCTCCTGGAGTCCGCCTCTGACCGCTGTGAAGACGTTGCGAACATCATCGAAGGCGTGGTGCTGGAGAACGCCTGAGGGGCTGGCGGCAGCAACCCACAGGCAGCGCCCATGGAGCCCTCTCTCAGCTTCACCACTCTGACCATGCTGGTTGGCCTTGCGCTGGCCTTTGACTTCCTGAACGGTTTTCACGATGCCGCCAACTCCATCGCGACCGTGGTCTCCACGGGCGTGCTGCGTCCCTATCAGGCGGTTGCCTGGGCAGCGGGCTTCAACTTCGTCGCCTTCGCGATCTTCAAACTCAAGGTGGCAGCGACCGTGGGAACGGGCATCCTCGCCCCGGAGTTCGTCGATGCGCCCGTGATCTGCAGCGCGCTGGCCGGTGCCATTCTGTGGGATCTGATCACGTGGTGGTTCGGGCTGCCGACGAGTTCGTCTCATGCGCTGATCGGCGGCATGATCGGCGCAGGTCTCGCCCGCAGCGGCACCGTCGCGCTGGTTCCAGCCGGGATCTGGAAGACCGTGACCTTCATCGTCATCTCACCGACGCTCGGGCTGCTGCTGGGTGGACTGCTGATGGTGGCGATCTCCTGGATCTGCTTTCATCGCGCACCCTATACGGTCGATCAATGGTTCCGGCGTCTGCAGCTGCTGTCATCGGCGCTTTACAGCATCGGCCATGGCAGCAACGATGCGCAGAAAACCATGGGTCTCATCTGGCTGATCCTAATCTCGGGCGGCACCACCACGCGGCAGCACCTGCCCTTCTGGGTGGTGGTGAGCTGCTACACCGCCATGGCGCTGGGGACTCTGTTCGGCGGCTGGCGCATCGTCCGGACCATGGGTCAGCGCATCACCAAGCTCAAGCCGGTGGGCGGATTCGCCGCCGAAGCAGGCGGCGCCATGACGTTGTTCCTCGCCTCGAGTCTCGGTGTGCCAGTGTCTACTACCCACACCATCACCGGTGCCATCGTCGGTGTCGGAGCCACGCAGCGCGTATCCGCAGTCCGCTGGGGAGTCGCGGGCAACATCGTGATCGCCTGGGTCATCACCATCCCGGCGGCGGCCACGATCGCAATCGTGACGTGGTGGCTAATCCACCTCGTCGCTTGACTACTTCGCAGCCTTCGTCGGTGGTGTCCGGCACGTCTCCATCAGCAGGCGCGTAAAGAGATACATCCGAGGCGTGACGCTCGAGAGCTCGATGTACTCGTGGTCCGTATGAAAACCGCTGCCGACGAAACCCAGGCCATCCAGTGCCGGTGTACCGGTTGACATGGCTACGGCGGATTCCGAGGCCCCGCCATTTCCTGACAGGCTCACCGACTTGCCCAGCTCGCCGTAGATCGCCTGGGCGCGTTGGCCGAGGGCATCGATCTGCGGGTTCTCCGTGAGCGGCGGAAAAGCGGTGCCCTTTGAGGCGACCGTCACGGTGGTGTCGGGGATGACAGGCGGCACGGTGGTGGACTTGAATTGGGTCAGCACCGCCTGAAAATCCTCCAGCTTGCGGAAACGAACATCGAAGGTCGCTGCGGCGAAATCCGGAATGATGTTGGTGCGGTCGCCGGTCTTGATGACGGTCAGATTCACGGTGGTGCCGGTGCCCGTCGTGGGGAACTTGTCTTTGAAGGCATCGAGCTGATGCACCAGCTCCCACACTGCATTGCGACCGTTCTCCGGCACCATACCGGCATGCGCGGCGCGCCCGTGCACTGTAATCGTGATGTCGCTGCCGCCCTTGCGCCATACGGTCAGTGCATCCGGAGGATCGCCGGGTTCCATGTTGAATTCCACATCGCTCTGCTTAGCCAACTTCTTGATCAGCTCCGTGGAACCCGGCGAGCCGAGCTCCTCGCTGCTGTCCACCAACAGCGTGATCGTGGCGTAATCGCGGAAGTTCAGCTTGTGCAGGATCTCGAGCGCCGCGACGGCGTTGACCACGCCCGCCTTCTCATCTCCCACGCCCGGACCGTACGCACGCTCGCCTTCGATACGAAATGGGCGCTTGGCCACGGTGCCCGCACCGAACACGGTGTCGATGTGGGCGATGATGAGCACTTTCGCCTTACCCGTGCCGTGGAACACCGCCACCAGGTTGGGCGCGACGCTGGCTACCTCTGCTTTCTCTGTCCTGACCTCCGCTCCGACTGCCTTCAGCCGGCTCGCCAGCAGCGACTCGATATGCTCACCGCCGGGAATGTCTCCGGAGCCGGAGTCGATGTTGACAATGCTTTTCAGCAGCTCGAGAGTCCCCTCGCGGGCACCCTGCACCGCCTGATACACGGCTTCATCCCGTTGCGCAGCAGCCTGCGCCACACCGCTCAGCAACGTGAGGCCAGCGGCCGCGATGATCACAAACTTCTTCACCAGATGTTCTCCTTCGTTATCGGGCCTGGCGTCAAACCACCATCTTATCAATCAACACCCAGGAGTTTGCAGGCGTCGGTCCACAGCCGTGCGACCACCCGCGCTGCGGGCTCAGAGGAGGCCAGTGCGGCGGATTGACCCGCCCAGGCCTGCATGCGTTGCACATCATTCTCGCGAAGGGCGTGCGCGCGCATAACTGCGGTCAGGCCGCGCTGCACGGGATACGGCGCCGGAGATGGCGCCTCTGGTGCCGTCGCGGCGCGCACGTACTCGGTAGCGAGGCTACGACCGGCCCGTCCGCTGAAGACGCGACTCACCTGAGTGCCCTCGGGCGAAGTAAGTCCAATAGCATCTGCCCAGGCCGTGGGAATGGCAGCTTCGGGGCAACGCAGAAAGCCGGTGCCGATCTGCACGGCGGTGGCTCCGAGGGTGATCGCGGCCGCGACGGTGCGGCCGTCGGCGACGGCGCCGCTCGCCACGACCGGCACTTTGACTGCATCCACGATGGCGGGCACGAGCGAAAAGAGGCCCACCAGATCGCGCTCGGCGTTGGCGGCTGCAAAAGCTGCTCGGTGTCCGCCGGCTTCCATGCCCTGCGCCACGATGACATCCGCGCCGGCCGCGACCGCCTGCTGCGCCTCGGCAACCGTCGACACCGTGGCAAACCACGGAATCCCTCTGTCTTTCAGGCGGCCAACACAAGATGCCGGGAACAATCCCATCACCGAGGAGGCGGCCGCGGGTGCGGCTTCCAACAAGGCATCGCATTGGCTGGCAAAATCAGGAGGCGTCGCATCGCCGGCTGCAGCGGACACCGCAGGTCCCCACTGAGCGAGGAAATCACGTTGCTGCGCTTCCCGCAGCGGATCGCGTCGCGGCGGCGGATCGGGGACCCACAGATTCAACTGGAATCGCTCTGCGCCGGCGGCGCGCACCTGCTGTGCCCAGGTCAGCATCTCCTCAGGCTGCATCAGCACAGCGCCCAACGCTCCCATGCCACCGGCACGCGCCACCTCGATGGAGAGCTGCGGCGCCGGCACACCAGCCATCGGGGCGAGCAGGATCGGCACCCTGAGCCCAAAGCGCTCACAGAATGTCGCCACGCGTGCCGCGCAACTCATAGATCACTCCTCCCGACGGCGCGGGAAACTTCAGGCGCTCACGGCGGCCTGGTGCGCTACTATCCGCCGCTCCAGACGAGCGCCGCTCCAGAGGCGCCCATTTGATACACAGCTTACGCTTTGCGGAGGTGCCATGAACAAACCGATCGCCACGTGCCTGTGGTTTGATGGCAAGGCTGAGGAAGCTGCGCAGTTCTACGCCAGCGTCTTCCCCGGCTCATCCGTAGATCGCATCAGCCGTTCACCCGCGGACTATCCCAGCGGCAAGACCGGCGATGTCATTACGGTCGAGTTCACGATTTTAGGACAGAGCTTTGTCGGCCTGAACGGTGGCCCGCAGTTCACCTTCGACGAAGCGATCTCCTTCCAGGTATACACGGCCGATCAGCAGGAGACCGATCGCTACTGGAAGGCCATCACCTCCGGCGGCGGATCGGAGAGCGTGTGCGGATGGTGCAAGGACAAGTTCGGGCTGTCCTGGCAGATCGTGCCGCGCGTTCTGATCGAGATGATGCGCGACACCGCCGATCCCGGCGGCGCGAAACGAGTCATGGAAGCGATGATGAAGATGAAAAAGATCGACATCGCCGCACTCCTTGCGGCCAAGGCAGGCTGAGCCCAGCTACGGAAGTACAGGGTTGATCACTGCAGTCGTGACTCGCGGCGCGCCGTCGCCATGCTTGCGAGCTGTCGCGTTCTTCCTGTCCGCGCTGATCGCCTGCGCGTCGCGGGCTGGTGTTCCGGACTGGCAGCAGCAGGCGGTGCGCAGCGTGGCGATCATCCAGGGCGAGCTGTCGGTGCCCGGACTGCATCACGAGGTGCGCGTACAGCGCGACAGCTGGGGCGTGCCGCACATCTATGCAAGCGATCAGCACGATCTGTTTTTCGCGCAGGGATTCGTTGCCGCGCAGGATCGGCTGTTTCAGATGGAGCTGTGGAAGCGTTCGGGCCAGGGCCGGTTGGCGGAGATCCTGGGACCCTCGGCGGTGTCGCGCGATGTGAGCGCCCGCCTGCTGCAGTTCC
Source organism: uncultured Pseudomonadota bacterium (assembly GCA_963715725.1). Classification (GTDB taxonomy): domain Bacteria; phylum Pseudomonadota; class Gammaproteobacteria; order Steroidobacterales; family Steroidobacteraceae; genus 13-2-20CM-66-19. Next base: position 722,614 of record OY970272.1, read on the forward strand.
GGGGTGACCGGGATGCAGAGCTGCTTAGCTACTCAGAGGACACCGCGCAGATCCTGCAGGCCTTCACCTCCGGAATCAACGCCTATATCGACTCCCTGCAACACTCGGCGCAACCGGGCCTGCCGCTAGAATTTCGCGTGGCCGGCTTTCAGCCCGAGCACTGGCAGCCCGAAGACTGCCTGAATCGCCTCGCTGCCTACGCGATGATGAACAATGCCTCGAGCGAGCTGCTGCACGCGCAGATGGTTACCGCATTGGGTGCTGCGCGCGCGACCACTCTGTTTCACTTCGATCCGCCGATCGCGCTCGATCCGGCGCCTGGTGTTGATTTCGCCGGACTGTCTCCCACCCTCCTCGCCAATGTCGTCAGCAGCGATCAGCGCATTCCGTTTCCCGCCACGTCACTGCATGAGAGCAACAACTGGACCGTATCCGGATCGCTGACAGCCAGCGGCGCACCGTTGTTGGCCAACGATCCGCATCGGGTGATCGCCCTGCCGTCGCTGCGCTACATGGTGCACCTCGTGGCGCCGGGCTGGAACGTCATCGGTGCCGGGGAGCCCGCCCTGCCCGGAGTCGCCGCCGGACACAACGAGCAGATCGCATGGGGCTTCACGATCTTTGGGCTCGACCAGCAGGATCTGTATCTGGAGAGGCTGAATCCTGACAATCCGAAGCTTTACAAGACGGCACACGGCTGGACCGCGATGCGCGAGGAGCGCGTCACGATCAAGGTGCGTGATCGGCCCGATGTCAGCGTGACTCTGTATTTCACCCATCACGGCCCCGTCATGTGGCAGGACGACAGCCGCGCGCTCGCGCTGCGCTGGGTCGGCTCGGAACCCGGCACTGCCGGCTATCTCGGATCCCTCGCGCTCGATCGTGCGCAGAACTGGCAACAGTTCGAGGCGGCGATGCCGCGCTGGAAGGTGCCGTCCGAGAACATTGTGTACGCCGACCGTGCAGGCAACATCGGTGAGCATTCCACCGGACTTGCGCCGCGGCGAGCCAACTTCAGCGGCCTGCTGCCGCTGCCGGGCAGCGGCGGCTATGAATGGGCGGGTTTCCTGGCGAACGACGCGCTGCCCCACAGCTACAATCCCGCTGCAGGATTCATTGCTTCGGCAAATCAACGCATGATCCCTGAAGGCTACCCGTACACGGTGGGCTTCGCTTGGGCCGAGCCGACGCGTTTCCTGCGCATCCAGGAAGTGCTAAGCGCTGCCAGGGCCTCGGGGCACAAACTGACGGTGCAGGACATGCAGGCGTTGCAGACGGATGTCGTGTCATTGCCCGCCCGGCAATTGCAGCCCCTGCTGCGCAACGCGACGCGCACGTCCAACTCGCGGGGAGATCCACCCGGCGCCGCGGTCGATCTGCTGCTGAATTGGGATGCCAGCCTGCACGCGGATTCGCCGGCCGCGGCGCTGTTCGAGGTCTGGGCGATGCAGTTGCGCAAGGCTGTAACCGAGCGCGCCGTGCCGGCCGCGGTGCGCGAATCCATCGAGCCGTGGCCGCTGCATGCCGTCGTGCAGGAGTTGGCGCAGCCGCGCGAGGCGCTATTCGGGTCCGCCGCGCCGGCGGCACGCGATGCGCTGTTACGGGAATCGCTGCAGGCAGCGTGGCAGAAACTGAGCACGGAAGCGGGTGCCGATCCGCAAAAGTGGTCCTGGGGCAGGCTTCACAAGGTGTACTTCCGTCATGCTCTGGATGCAGCGCCGGGACTCGCCGGCCTGCTCGATCGCGGTCCGGTCGAGCGATCGGGCGATGGCGATGTCGTGCAATCCACAGCTTACAAAGAGGATTCCTTCGAGCAGGTCTCGGGAGCGAGCTATCGTGAGATCTTCGATCTGAGCAACTGGGACAACTCCGTCGGCATCAACGTGCCAGGGCAGAGTGGTCAGCCCGGTGCTCGCCATTTCGACGATCTGCTGCCGCTGTGGAGCGCCGGGCGCTACTTTCCGGTGAAATACTCCAGGCCGGCCGTCGACGCCGTCACAACGGACACCCTGATCCTGCGGCCCTGAGCACTTGTCTCATCCCTGGAGGTCGCGATGCGCCGCTTGCTGTGGATTGCGCTGAGTGTCGTTGGCGCGAGCGTGACCCCTGCGCTGCGGGCAGCGAGCGATCCCTGGTGCAGAGCAACTCCACAGCCGCCTTTCTGTCACGCCATTCGCGGGGTGCGCGCTTCCGGCTGGCCGGCGCAGAGCCGTTCGGAAGTGATGGCCGCAAACGGCATGGTGGTCACGAGTCAACCGCTCGCCGCCCAGGCGGGACTGCAGGTCCTGATGCGCGGTGGCAATGCCATCGATGCCGCAGTCGCAACTGCTGCGGTGTTGAGTGTGACCGAACCGATGATGGTCGGCATCGCCTCGGATCTGTTCGCCATTGTCTACATTGCGAAGGAGCACAAAGCCTACGCGCTGAATGCAAGCGGTACCGCACCCTCGGGCGCCACCATCGCGCATCTGAACGAGCTCGGCTATCACTGGAATCCAAGCAACTGGGGCCCCTCCTCCGGCATGCCCGTGGGTGGCATTCTCGCCGTAACCATTCCAGGCACGCCCTGGGGCTGGCAGGCCCTGCTGCAGCGTTTTGGCACGCTCAGCTTCAAGGAGCTGCTCGAGCCCGCCGCCCAGTACGCCGAGCACGGCTTTCCGGTCTCGGAGCGCATTGCGAGTGACTGGCATCTGCCGAATGCGCTGCCGCTGAGAGGATGCTGCACGCAGCTGGATCCTGACTCGGTGAAGCTCTGGTACGCGAACGGGCAAGCGCCTGCGCCGGGTGCGATCTTCCACAACCTTGATCTGGCGCGTGCCCTGCGCGTGCTGCAGCAACACGGCGCCGCAGGCTTCTACAAAGGAGAGATCGCCCGAGCGATCGTGGCGAAGTCCAAAGCTCTCGGGGGAACTCTGACCCTGGCAGATCTGGCGGACTATCACGGCGAGTGGGTCGAGCCGGCGCGCAGTCACTATCGCGACTACGAGCTGCTCGAGTTGCCGCCGCCGTCGCAGGACTGGGCGACGAATGAGATGCTCAACATCCTGCAGCAGTGTCTGCCGCAATGGGCACCGGGACAAACCCTGGCATCGCTCGGGCCCACCAACCCGCAGTACTGGCACATCCTGGTCGAGGCGAAAAAGCTCGCCTATGCGGACCTGTTTCGCTACAACGCCGATCCGGACTTCGTGTCCGTGCCGCTCGCGCAGCTGTTATCCGCAGAGCACGCCGCGGCGCTCTGCTCCAGATTCGATGCCCGGCGAGCCGCGCCGACCGGCGCGCCGGGCGAGGCGGATATGAAGGGCGACACCATCGTGCTCTCGACTGCCGACCGGGAGGGCAACATGGTCTCGTGGGTGAACAGCAACTTCAGCGGCTTTGGTTCGGGGCTGACGGTGCCCGGCTACGGCTTCGTGCTGCACAACCGCGGCGCGCTGTTCACACTCGATCCCCACAGTCCGAATGCGCTCGCACCCCACAAGCGGCCCTTCAACACGCTGTCGGCCGGCCTGCTGCTGCGCGACGGCCAGCCCGCCATGACCGTGACCCTCATGGGCGGTGACATGCAGGCGCAGGGACACGCGCAACTGCTGATCAACATGATCGATCTCGGCGCCAATCCGCAGGCGGCAGCGGACATGGCGCGCTTCCGGCACACGCAGGTCCCCAACCTGCTGGGACTCGAGTCCCCACTGTATGAGGTGGTGGGGCCGGCGCTGTCAGAGCTGGGGCATACCGTGCAGCCCGTCAGCAGTGCCGATTTAGGCGGCGTGCAGGTCATCCAGGTGATCGCACCGGAAAGCGCGGCGCGCTACTACCGCGGCGCCTCGGACCTTCGTAAGGACGGTGAGGCGTTGGGTTGGTAACTGTGTGGCTCAAAGCTCGCCCGGAGGCTCATCGCAGACCTGGTAGATGCGGAAGCCGGCGCCTTGATACAGATGCAACGCACCGCCATGATCCCAGTTGTCGGTATGCAGCCAGATGCGCGCCAGCCCTTGGCTCCATTCGTGATGCAGGGCCGTACGGAGCAGCCAACGGCCCAACCCCCTGCCCTGAGCGGCCGCGATCAATCCGAAGTTCTTGAGCTCCGCCTGCCGCGCCGCCCGCTCAAACTCACAGAAGCCCAGGATCTGCTGCCGGTCATCCCGAAGCACGTAGAGCTGATCGCGTGGCGACTGCAACAGCTGAATCAGCGCCGCACGGGGCATCTGCAGTCGCTGATCCCAACGGACCCGCGCACCGATGCGCTGATACAGATCGAGATACTCCTCGACGGGCAGCTTCTCGAGGGCGATGGATTCGGGCCCGGCGTGCCGCGGAGCCGGCGCTGGTGCTCGAGTCAACTCGAGATAGCTGACGCGAAGAAGTTCGCTCACGAGCCGTGCATCTTCAGCGCTGCCAGTCACGGCTCGCCGCTGCCGATCTCAGCCTGCCGCTGCGCCACGTAGGCATCCAGCTGCTCGCGGACGCCCGGTTCCAGTGACGGCTCCTCGTATTCCTTGAGCGCCTGCTGCCACACCTCGGTAGCCCGTTCGGTCGCGTTCTTGGCCCCCGCCAGCTGCCAGTTCTCGTAGTTCTGCCAGTTGGAAACGAGCGGTCGATAAAAGGCATGCTCATAGCGTTCCAGGGTGTGCGGTGCGCCGAAAAAGTGTCCGCCGGTGGGCACACCGCGAATGGCCTCGAAGCCAAGCTCCGCCTCATTCACGACGATAGGACGCAGGAATTCCATCATCAGCTGCAGCATCTCGACATCGAGAACCAACTTCTCGAAGGATGCGGTCAGCCCCCCCTCTTGCCACCCGGCAGCGTGGTAGATGAGATTGCCGTGGCCGAGCAGCGCTCCCCACAATGACATCTCGGTCTCATAGGCACCTTGCGCATCCGCGGCATTGGAAGCACTCGCATTCGAGGTGCGATAGGGAAGCTGGTAGCGTCGCGCGAGTTGACCTCCCGCTACATTCGCTTTCGCATTCTCCGGGGTGCCGAATGCCGGCGCACCCGAGCGCATGTCGACGTTCGAGGTAAACGCGCCGTACATGACCGGAGTGCCGGGACGGATCAGCTGCGCGAGCACGATGCCGCAGAGCGCTTCCGCGTTTTGCTGCGCGAGCGCTGCGGCCATCGATACCGGAGCCATCGCCCCCATCAGCGTAAAGGGGGTGATGACCACAGGCTGCCCATGTTCGGCCATGGTCATCAGCCCGTCGCTCATCGCCTCATCGAAACGGCGCGGACTGTTGACGGAGATGATGGTGATCACACCCGGCTCGGCAGCGATGGCCTCGAGCGTGCTGCCCCTGGAGATCGCCATCATGCGGATCCCATCCAAAGCGCGGCCCGAGCCGATGGCCGAGCAGTGAAACACCTGATCGGAATACCGCAGGTTCGCGCGATAGGTGTCCAGGTGACGCGTATTCGCCGGCAGCTCTACCGGCGCGCACACCTGATTGCCGAGCAGGTGAATGGCGTTGAAGTACTGCGCCAGCCGGATGAAGTCACAGTAGTCCTGGAAGTTGCCCGCCCGGCGCCCGCGCTGGCAGTCATGCACGTTGGGCGGCCCCGCCACGAGACCGAAGTTGACATGATTGCCGCCAAAGGTGAGGCGTCTATCCGCATTGCGGGGCATAAGCGTGAAGAACGACGGCGCGCTCCTCAGCGCCTGCTCCACCAATCCGCGATCCAGGCACACCAGGCCGCTCGAGGCATCGATGCGGGCGCCGGCGCGGCGGAAGACCTCCACCGCTCGCGGCGACATGAACTCGATGCCCAGCTCTTCCAGGATGCGCAGCGAGGTCAGGTGGATGCTCTCCAACTGATCTGCCGACAGAATCTCCATCGGCGGATAAGGGTTGGTGACCTGCTGCCACGGCGGCTGTGCGAGCTGACCGCCAGCGGGCCGCCGCGCCCGTCCGCCTTGTCGCCGTCTCACAGAGCCGCTTTCCACTGTTGCCTCTCCCGTGTTCGCGCAGGCGGTGCCCGGATCCGACGCTAAAGGTACTTCAGGACGACGCCGCGCCAGCCTCGAGCACATCCAGCCGGGCTCCCCGGGTCTCGGGGGCCCAGATCAGGCAGGCCAGGCACCCGATCGCCAGCGTCGCCACACACGCGCCGAGCGCCGCATGCACACCAAAGTCGGCCATGATGACCGGCAGCAGGAAGGTGCTGGCCGCTGAGCCAAGCCGACTCGCCGCGATGCCCATGCCGATGCCCGAGGCGCGCAGTTCCGTAGGGAAAAGCTCTGGCAGGTACACATACACGAGGCTCGCCTGCGAGGACAGGACCCCTGCGAAGAGTGCGAGCAGCGCAACGATGACGGCCGCCGGCAGAGGCAGGCCGAGACTCAGCGGCAACAGGGCCGCCGCCGTGATCGCAAAGCTGCTGATGAGAAAACTGCGCCGCGAAATACGGTCGACGATCAGAAAGCCGAGCACGGAGCCGAGCAGCAGAAACGCATTGTAGGCGGCCCCTCCGAGATCATGATGGCCTGTACTGAGCCTTGCGATCACTGCAGTGATGAAGGTGCCGAGAGCGAAGTAAGGAATCACCTGGCAGGTAAAGAACGTGCAACCCACCAGCGTACGACGCCGCCATACCGGGCCGAGCAGCTGCTTCCAGCGCCACTCCTGGGTGGTCCGCACGGAACCCCCTGCGGGCAGATCGACTTCGGGGCCGAGTTTGTCATGGACGATGCGCGCCGCACGCTCTGCAAAGCCGTGATCCGTGAGCCACAGCGGCGATTCCGGCACGCCCAGCCGCAAGGGCCAGATCAATAAGGCTGGCGCCGCACCGGTTGCCAGCATCCAGCGCCAGGCGTCAGGGCCTGTGCCCTGCAAGGCATGGCCTACGAAATAGGCGCACACATAGCCTGCCGCCCAGGCGATAGACAGCGTGCTCAACAGCTGTCCGCGCGTGCGGCGCGGGGCGTATTCGATCAGCAGAGCCTTGCTGACGACATAGTCCGTGCCGAGCACGAAGCCGATGGTGACGCGCAGTACCAGCAGCTGCCACGCGGCGGTCAGCCAGAACTGCAGCAGTGAAAGAGCTGCCAGCACCGCCATGTTGTAGGCGTACGTCTTGCGGCGTCCGAACCGGTCGGCAAACGGGCCGGTCAGCAGCGCACCGACAAACAGGCCCGCGAGGGAACCGGCACCCAACAGCCCACTCCACGCCGGGGTGAGTTCCAGAACCGAGGAAGCCTGGGCCAGCGATACCCCGACGATGCCGAGCCCGTAGCCGTCACTGAACACCCCGCCGGTGCTCGCCGCTGCCAGGCGCAGATGGAACAGACCGAAGGGCGCCTCATCGTACGGCTTGATCGCCCCCACAGCCCCGACGTCGATCGGCATCGTCATCGACAGAGTGTCTCATCTTTCGGGTATTCCCTGGGGAGCCCGCGCTGGCAGCAAGAAGAGCCACCCGGCCGCTACGGAAGAGGGAAAATGGTACGGCCGGCACGCGTCGGATCACAGCCGTTGTCGCAGTCGATATTCGCAACCGCCATAAGAGTCGTGCAAAGGGGGCCGCACCATGTTGTTTCCAACGACAATCGTCGGAAGCTATCCGCAACCGGACTGGCTCATCGATCGCGTCAGGTTGGCCGGGCGCTTCCCGCCGCGGGTCCGTCTCAAGTCGCTGTGGCGCGTCGAGGAGTCTTACCTGCAGCAGGCGCAGGACGATGCCACGCTGCTCGCGATCCGCGATCAGGAGCGCGCCGGCCTCGACATACTGAGCGATGGCGAGATGAGGCGCGAGAGCTATTCCAATCGCTTCGCCACCGCGCTGTCAGGAGTCGACATCGACAATCCCGGGCAGGCACTGGATCGCTCCGGGCATCCGAATGCCGTACCGCGCATCGTCGGCAAGATTGCACGCCGTCACCCGGTGCAAGTGACGGATGTGCGCTTTCTCAGAGCCAACACGGACCGTCGTATCAAGATCACGGTGCCAGGTCCGTTCACCATGACACAGCAGGCGCAGAACGATTTCTATGCCTCCGAGGAAGAGGCCGCGATGGATTACGCTGCCGCCGTGAACGAGGAGATCCGGGATCTGTTCGCCGCGGGTGCGGATTTCGTGCAGATCGATGAGCCTTATCTGCAGGCACGTCCGGAAAAGGCGCGGCAGTATGGGTTGCGCGCCCTTAACCGTGCGCTCGAGAACATAACCGGTCCCACGGTCGTGCACATCTGCTTTGGCTACGCGGCCATCATTCACGAGCGCCCGAGCGGCTATTCCTTTCTGACCGAGCTCGCCGCGTGCACGTGCACGCAGATCTCGATCGAGACCGCACAGTCGGGGCTCGACTGCGCAGTGCTCAAAGAACTGCCCGGCAAGCAGATCATGGTCGGCACCATCGACATGTCGGACATGCAGGTGGAAACACCGCAGACGGTAGTCGCACGACTGCGGCGCGCGCTGCAGTATGTTGCTCCCGAGCGCATCGTCGTCTCGGGCGATTGCGGAATGAAGTATCTGCCGCGTGAAGTTGCATTCGGCAAGATGAAGGCGATGGCGGACGGTGCGGCGTTGCTGCGCAAAGAGTACGGAAGTTGAGATGCAAGCGGCGATCGTGGACGGCGCCTATCCGGGCCTGATCGGTGAGATCATCCGCTGGCACGGGCTCTACTACGTACGCGACCTGGGCTGGCCACACGCTTTCGAAGCCATGTGTGCCGAGCAGTTGGGCGAGCTGTCAGCACAACTCGGGCAGCGAGCGGACGTCGCTGCTTTCAGCGTCTGGCAGGCGCAAGAATTTCGCCGGCCACCGACGTGTGTGGCTGACGACGGTGGCCGGGCTCGAGGCATCCGCACACCTTTACCGCAAATTCGGCTTCAGGATCATCGCCGAGAGCGTCGATCACAGCTGGGGCAGCGAGCATCGCGAGCAGGTGTGGGAACGCTTGCGCACTCCATAGCCGCTCATCGCGATGGGGGATTTCCCCCAACTGAATTTGAGGTGTGGCAACCCGGGCGCGTCGGTACTATCTTCACGTGCAGATTCGTCAGGGAGGACCCTTCCGCCACAGCTGGCGCAACGAACGGGAGACGAGGGCATGACACGTGAACAGGTCGAAGCGGCGCTGCGCACCGCACACATTGACGCCACTGTGCTGCTGATCGAAGCGACTGACTTCAACGAGGAAGTGAAAAGCCAGGCCATCGCCTACGCGCGCGGGATGTACACCGACGATGGCATCAGTCCGCTGGATTTTGCGCCAGCCACGCTCGTGGCTTATGAGGCGCTGATGAGTGCCGATGCGGACGGCGCCCGGCTGAATGCCAATGCGCGTGCCTGGGCGACGAAATTTGATCCGGCCTTCGAGCGGCACTGCTTCGGAGCGACGAACTGATTTTCTAGCGCTTGAGTCTGCCTGCGCTGCGCTTCAGACCTCTTCTGCGCGGCGCTCAGCCAGGCGACGCACGATTTATGCTGACGGCTTTACTCTTTCGCCAGAGCGGCCTCGCTCAGGATTATTCCGTGCGTCCATCCATCGCATCTGCATTGCTCCTGTCCTTGGCCGGGAGCAGCACCTACGCTGCCGCTGCCGCTCCCGAGCCCGCACTGCCATCGGGATTCGTCTGCTCCATCGCCGGCGCGTACAAGCTGTCTCGGAACGGGATGATCGAATCCGCTGCCGCGAAGCCGGCCAGCGGCACCGTCACCATCGATACGCGCAGCGGAGTGGTCGCGGGTGATGCGATCAACGCGAATCTCTGGTCGTGGAAGCTCATTCAACCCATCGATGCTCGCACAGGCGCGAAGTTACTCGGCACCTCGAACAATGACGTCGCAGAGCTCTCCGTCATGACCGATCAGCCGACTACGCGCGAGAGCACCACGTGGTACCCCTTCGTTTTCCTCAGCGCAGGACGCGGAAGCCTGGTATCGGGCCTGTGCCGCGGCGCCCACGACTAGCCCAGCGACGTGCCCGCGCGCAGGCACCGCTAGGCACATTCCCGCTGGCATTGGTACATTGTCCCGCACGCGGCAGCGCTAACGCGCAGCTGCTGCCGTAGCGCTCATGTCAAAGCTGGCCGAATACTTTCAGGCAAACCCCCTCGTTTATGTTCTGGGCGGGGTCGTGGCTGTGCTGGTCCTGCACTTTCTGTTGCAGTACATCACGCGGGGATTGTCACTGCGCTCGCGACTCATTGCGACGGTCTCGCGTATCAGTACCGTCAGCGCACGTAACCCCCAGTCGCTGCGTGCCCAGCTGGATGAGATCTTCCGCGACACCCGGCTCAGCCGAGCGTGGCGGGAATTTGCCGAGTCGCTGCACGAGCAGCCCGTCGGCTCCGCCACGAATCCTGTGCCAGTCACGGCCGATGTGGCCTCAGACGCGCCGGCGGCAGCAGCCGCGATCCGCGCCACGCAGCCTGCAGAGAGCTTCTTCAATCTTGACACCGTGGTCGATCCCTGGATCGGCTCGGAGTATTTCAAACACCTTCCCGGCATCCTGACCGGCCTCGGCATCATCGGTACCTTTTTTGGGCTCATCCAGGGACTCATCCACTTTGATCCGAGTCTGACGGATTCGGCGGACCTGAAGCGCGGACTCGGACAGCTGTTCGGACATGTGCGCGATGCCTTCATCTTCTCCGGGGCCGCGATCGCTGCCGCCATCGCCGTCACCATTACGGAAAAGTGGCTGTACTCCTCGTGTGCGAAATGGGTGTTGGAGCTTGCGGCCACGCTCGATAGTCTGTTCCGCCCCGGTGTTGGTGAGGAGTATCTGGCCTCGATTCTGCAGGCCTCGCGCGACAACGCGACGCAGCTGCGGCATCTCAAGGAGAGGATGGTCCCGGACCTAGGTGCGCTTTTCAGCGAACTGACCGAGCGGCAGGTGCAGGCCACGCGGCAGATGTCGGCAGACGTGGGTCGCAGCATTCGCGAGAGCCTCCAGGAGCCGCTCGCGGATATCGCCCGCTCCGTAGCCGCGGTGAGCGGTCGTCAGACCGAGGCGATCAAAGACGCACTCGAGCAGCTCATGACCGCGTTTCTCGCCCAGATGCGCGAAACGATGGGCAGTCAGTTGCGCGACCTGAGCGCGTTGATCCAGCAAACGGCTCAGGCGGTGCAGAAAGTCGAAATCGCCATGCAGGGGCTGCTGGAAGATGTGCAGAAGAGCGGCAACGACTCCGCCAACAGCATCCAGTCAGCCGCGCACGAGCTGGTGCAGCGCCTCAGCGACTCTCAACGGACCCAGCGAGACATCATCTCGGGCGCCACGCGAGATGTGCTTCTGCAGCTCAGCGAAGCGGTGGCGCGCATCGCGGCCGCGCAGGATGACGCCCTGCATCGCGTCAACGAAGGCAACGCGGCAACCGTGGCGCAGATGCGGCGTCAGGTGATGAGTCTGACGGACTCGAACGCCGCCTCCAACGAGGCGATACGCGAGCTGTTGCATCGATTCGGCGGCATCTCCGCCGACATGTTCGAGAAGCTCAATGCGGGCACGGCCTCGGTCGTGACGGCTTTGTCATCGGTCCATCAGGCCTCGGAGCAGCTCTCGCGGGTCGGCCTCGAGCTGTCGGGACTGGAGAGACAGAACCTGCGAGCCTCAAACGACATGGTCAGAGCCAGCTCGCACCTGGCGACGGCGACGCAAAATGTCGGCAACTCCATCCACCAGCTCAGCAATGCCGCCATCCGCTTCGAAGGGGTGGCCTCGAGCGCCAGCGTGGAAGCGAACGCACGCAGACAGTTGATGCTGAGCCTGCAGGATGTGATCGATCAGTCGCATGTGGCGAGTCGCGAATTCGTCGCCCTGGCGCAGGAGACGCGCAAGGTTCTCGGCGCAAGCGTGGAACACTTCGAGGCCGATGTGGAGACCGTGCTCGCCTCACACATCAAGGCATACCAGCGGCAGCTGGGTGAATCCACCAGTTCCCTGCGCCAGGCCATCGACCAGCTGGCCGCCCGCGCTAACCGCGGACCGCTCTGACTATGCTGTTGCAGCTGATCCGACCGGTACGGCGCAAGCAGGAAGCCGAACGACCGTTCTGGATCTCCTACGCAGACCTCATGACGGCGATGATGACGCTGTGTCTGGTGGCGATGGCCGTGACGATCCTCGCGATGAGTCAGGAGCTTCGGCGCGAGCTCAGTGCGGAGGATACCCGCGCGCAGCAGATTCTGAATATCTGCAATGAGATCAAATCGGGCATCAGCGATCATCCGGCCATTCACGTGGACTGTCGCGACAATCGCATCGACTTTGGTGAAGCCGGCCAGTTTGGTTATCAGGAGTATCGGCTGCACCCCGAGGTGCAGAGTGACCTGGCGGCGCTGGTACCGGTCATCCTGCAGGCCTCGAGCAGCGTGGACGGCCGCAAATGGTTCAAGCAGGTCGTGATCGAGGGCTTCACCGATACCCGCGGGCCCTACCTCTACAACCTGTATCTGAGCCTGAAACGCTCCTATTGGATGATGTGTCTGCTGGTAGATCCGAAACGCAATGGTGCCCTTGGGCTGAGTGAGGATCAGGTGCAGCAGGTGCGGGATCTGTTCCTGGCAGGGGGTGTGTCCTTCAACGACGCCAAGGAATCTGATGATGCCAGCCGGCGTGTGGAGCTGCGTTTGCAATTCTTCACACGCAAGGAGCGTGAGGAGCCCGGTCGCAGCGCTCGACCCAACATCGTCCCGACGCAACAGGAAAGTTGCGAGCTCGGCTGAAGCAGTCATAGCTGGCGGCTATAAGCACATTGCGCTGCCTTATGGTCGCCCGGGGCCGCTGCGATATCATTCTTCAGATGCGTACCAGCTTTTCCGATCTACTCGCGAGCAAGCATGTGCTGCTGGCCGATGGCGCCACCGGCACCAATTATTTCAAGGCTGGGCTCGCCTCGGGTGAGCCCCCCGAGTTCTGGAACATCGACCGTCCTGAGCACGTCACGGAGCTGCATCAGAGATTCGTCGAGGCGGGCGCCGACATCATTCTGACCAACACCTTCGGCTGCAATGCGCACCGTCTGAAGCTGCATGGCGCGCAGGACCGGGCTTACGAGCTGGCGCGGCGCGCCGCCGAACTGGCGCGTGCCGTGGCCGACAAAGCCCTGCGACCGGTCGTCGTCGCAGGCTCGGTCGGGCCGACCGGTGAGCTCTTTGAGCCGCTGGGTGCGCTGACTCAGGCGGCGGCGCTGGCCTCCTTCAGTACCCAACTTCAGGGGCTACGTGATGGCGGGGCGGACCTGGCATGGATCGAGACCATGTCCGCTCCCGAAGAGGCAAACGCTGCGGCCGAAGCGGCAATAGGTGTTGGTTTGCCGTACGTCATCACCTACTCCTTCGACACGGCGGGTCGCACGATGATGGGCCTGCTGCCCCGCGCAGCTGCGGCAAGCGTTGCCAGCCAGGTCGTACCGCCTGTCGCAATCGGTGCGAACTGCGGAGTGGGCGCACCTGACATTCTCGTCAGCCTGGTGCAGATGCGCGATGCACCGTTCCCTCTCGTCACCAAGGGCAATTGCGGCGTCCCGCATTTCGAAGGCACGGAAGTGGTCTATTCCGGCACGCCGCAGCTGATGGCGAGCTATGCGCGCATGGCGATCGATGGGGGTGCCCGGATCATCGGTGGCTGCTGCGGCACAACGCCCGAGCATATCGCTGCGATGCGCGCGTCCATCGACGCGCACGAACGCGGCGCCCAGCCGACGCTAGATACGATCATCGAGAAGATCGGTCCGCTTGCGAATACACCACCGGTGGAGAACCCCGAACGACCGGCGCGGCGCTCGCGGCGTTAGGCCAGACACCTGGGGATCGGTAACGCGGCGCTCTGCTGCTGCCGCGCACGCCTGCGCGCAAAGTCAGAAAGACACTCATCAGGATCAATGCGGATGCCGTAATCATACGCACGGTCAACTGCTCGCCCCCCAGGTAATAACCCAGAGCGACCGCCACGATGGGATTGACGTAGGCGTGGCTCGCCACAGTCGTTGCCGACATTCTCGCGAGCAGCCAGACATAGGCAGTAAAAGCGAGCAGCGATCCCCCGATGATGAGATACAGCAGTGCAAGCGCTGCGCTGCGGGGAATGGCCGGAAGAGGACTCAACTCGCCGGCGAAATACGAGAACACGAGCAAAATCGCGCCGCCCAGGAGCATCGCCCCGCCGGCCGTGAGCGCCCGGGATTCGGGTAGCGCCATGGAACGAGTGAGTACCGTGCCCAGAGACCACGCCAGGGCTGCTCCGAGAACGGCGAGGCACGGAACGATCGGCAGCGCTCCGCCCCCGCTCTGCCACAGCAGCAGCACTACACCTGCGAACCCGAGTCCGACAGTCGCCAGCATCTGCCAGCGAAACGGCTGCTGCCGGAAAACGAATACTTCAAATAGCAGGGTCATCAAGGGCAGCGTCGCCTCGATCACCGAGGTCACGCCGGAAGCCACATACTGTTCCGCCCAGAACAGGGCGCCATAGGTTACGACAAACATGAGCACCGCCATCACGGCCATGCTGTTCCAGTGTTTGAGCGACGGGCGCCCCGCGCCGCGCAGGCGTGCGAAGGCGTACAAAACGACGCCCGCTATGAAGAAGCGCAACCCGGCCGTGAACAGCGGAGGAATCTGTAGCACCGCAACCCGGATGGCCAGGAAGGTCGCGCCCCACAGGAAATAGATGGCCGCGAACGCCAGCACGACGGCCGGGCCCAGCGTCTGCTTCACCGCGAGCGCAACGTGCTTGAAACTTCCCGCCACCGGAGTAACCTGTGAACCGTCCATAGGGGGTTAGTATTGCAGAAGCCTCCTAACCTGTAAAATGATTTTTGATGGTTATTAATTCCGCAACTGTGACGAAGCCGTTCTCGCTCAGCGCTGGCCATGTGGCGCTGGACTTCGTGAATACCCTCGATAACCGCTTCAACCCGGCAGGTCCCAAGGAGCTGCTTTCTTCCTATGAGGATCTGTGGCGATTTGCGGCGCAGAGCGGGCTTACACGCCAAAGCCTGCCGCGTGCGCAGGGGCGCGCCCAGCAGAAGGCGCGCGAAGCTGCATTGCAGTCCGCCGTGCAGCTCAGGGAGGCTGCTGCCCGCGCCTTTTATGGGGCGATCGAATCGGCTCCGCCGGGTGCCGCTCGCGCCAGCGGTGAGGAAGCCTTGCGCGTGCTCGAGCCCTTCTTTCTGGAAGCGGCGGCTCATCAACAGTTGTACTGGAGAGCGCACGGGGCGCAGCAACCGCGAGTCGCGTGGGGCTTCGGTGAAGCAGAGGCGGACCCGCGCCTGCCTGTCTGGATGCTCGCGCGAGCCACCGAGCGGCTGTTGACAACCGATGCGATAGCTCAGGTTCACGCCTGCGACAGCCCCACCTGTCGCTGGTTGTTTCTGGATAGCAGTAAGAATCACCGCCGCCGCTGGTGCGATATGCGGATCTGCGGCAACCGCATGAAAGCGCGCCGCTTCCAGGCAAAGCACGACGGCTGAAAACCTGACCCATATAATCAACCCGCACGCGTGACCGATGGTCCGGATGGGGGAGCTGCAGCATTGGAGAAGTCCGAAGAGCGTCAGTTGGGTCTGGCTGCGCGCACCACGCGGCGCGATTTCGTAAACGGGACACTCGTCGGCGCGGGTTTGTCACTTATAGACACACCGGCTCTCGGCAGGACCGCAGCGGATGGATTCACGGGTTACGGCGGAGTCGGTGATTACGCGCGCGCCAATGGCAACACCTGGCCTGTGGTGCAGGCGGCGCACAAGATCCGCGACGGAACGTATGACGCGGCCACATTGGCCGCTGCCCGACCCGGCGGAGCGTTCGATCTGATCGTCGTCGGTGGAGGTATCGCAGGCCTCAGTGCCGCTTACTATTTCAGGAAGCGCGCCGGCGCCGGGCGGCGCGTGCTGCTGCTCGAGAATCACGCGATGCTGGGCGGCGAGGCGCGCCAGAATGAGTTCCGCGTTGCGGGTGAGCGGTTGTTAGGTCCCCAGGGATCGAATGATTTTGCGGTGCCCGCCGCCGGCAGCAACTCGCTCGCCGACGCATTTTTCACTGAGTTCTCCCTGCCCCGTGAATTCACCTTCCAGCAGTGGGATGCCGCACTCAAGCCGCTGCGCTTCGCCCCGGATAACTACTCCAACATGGATGGCTTCCAGGAGGCGCAGATCGATGTGGGCTACTACTTCGATGAGCAGAGTGGCGCCAGCGCGCCACGATGGGTGCGCAACATCTGGCAGAGCCAGCTGCAGAGCACACCCTTCTCCCCGAGCGCTCGCCGCGACCTGCTGCGCTGGCGGGCCAACAGTGGCCCGGTCAGCGAGGCGGAGGACCGCTACCTCGATACACTGACCTACAAGCAGTACCTCGAAGAGGTCCGCGGCTATGACCCCACGGTGACACGCTTCGTCGAGCCGATCGTTGGGCTGCTGAGCGGCGTCAGTGCCGACGCGGCCTGCGCGCGCTTGGGTCGGCAACTGGTCGAGCCGGCCGACCGGCCGCTGGCCCTGTCCTTTCCCGGCGGCAACTCGGTGTTCCCGCGAGCACTGTTGCGCGGGCTGATGCCCGCGGCGCTCCCCGGCAACGATTTCGGCAGTCTGCAGTTCGGCGCGCTGCGCTTTACCGAGCTCGATCGCGAATCCAACGCTATGCGCATTCGGCTGAATGCCACGGCAGTCCGCATCGCGCATCAGGGTGGCGACGCAGGCGACGGCTCTGTGCAGGTGACCTACGAACAGGACGGACGCCTCTACCGCGCCCAGGCGCACGCAGTCGTGATGGCGAGCGGCGGCTGGATCAACAAGCACATTCTCACGGACATGCCCGCCGATCTGCGCGCCGCCTACGATCAGTTCAGCTATGCGCCGGCGCTCATTGTGAATGTCGGCCTGCGGCAGTGGCGCTTCCTGTATGACCTCGATATCACGGCCGCGCGATGGCTCGATCGGGAGGATGGGTTCGGTTATTGCTGCAACCTGCGCCGCAATATGATCAGTGATGGCTACAGTCCGCGCTTGCATCCCGATCGGCCGGCAGTCCTCTCCTTCTACATGGGCCTGCCGGTCCCCGGGCTGCCGGCAGCCCAACAGGGCGCGGTGTCCAGAGCGCGGCTCCTCAACACCTCCTACCGGGATCTCGAGATCAAGGTGCGCAGACAGATGTTGCGACTGTTTGCCGGCTCCGGATTCAGGCCGGAACGTGACATCGCCGCAATCATCCTCAATCGCTGGGGACATGCGCGGCTGATCGAGCCACCCGGCTTTCATTACGGCCAGAACGGCAAGCCAAGTCCACTCGAGCGCGTGCGCGCCGGCTACGGCCGCATCGCTATCGGACACTCCGAGCTCAATGGCGCGCAGCACTGGGGTTCGGCGCTCGAGTACGGCAAGAAGGCGGGCGAGCGAGCGGCTGAGCGGGTGTAGCCGCGAGATACGCATGGCAGCCAAAAATCGCAGCGCTTCCGGACTCGTGGTGAAGGCTCCCGTGGAGCCGATGCTGGCCAGGCTGGCGGACGAGCTGCCTGTTGGCGATTATTTTTACGAGCCGAAGTGGGACGGCTTTCGAGCTATCGTGTTCCGCGATGCTGACGAGGTTTACATTCAGAGCCGCGATGCCAGGCCACTCGATCGCTACTTTCCCGAGCTGCACGCGACGCTGCTGCAGAGACTGCCGACGAACTGTGTGGTGGATGGCGAGATCGTCATCGCAACGGAGCGCGGGTTGGATTTCGATGCCCTGCAGCTGCGACTGCATCCCGCGGCGTCGCGGGTCGAAAAGCTTGCGAAAGAGACGCCGTCCGCGTTCGTCGCCTTCGACCTGCTCGCAGTCGGAGCAGACAATTTGATGACCGAGCCCCAGGTCGCGCGCCGCGTTGCGCTCGAGAAGCTGCTCGGCAAGGTAAAGCCACCGGTGCACGTCACTCCGGTGACGCGTGATCGCACGCTGGCACTGGATTGGCTCGCGCGCTTCGAAGGCGCCGGCCTCGATGGCGTGATCGCGAAGCTCGCCTCAGGTACGTATTTACCCGGCAAGCGCGCGATGATCAAAGTGAAGCACGCCCGCACGGCGGATTGTGTGGTGGCCGGCTTCCGCTGGCACAAGAGCGGCAAGGACGCAGTCGGCTCACTCCTCCTGGGACTCTACGATGATCGCGGCGTGCTGCAGCATGTGGGTGTCACCTCATCCTTCACGATGGCGGTCCGCCGACAACTTGTGAAAGAGCTCGCACCGCTGCGCGAGGATGCCATCACGAGCCATCCCTGGCGGGAATGGGCCGGTGCGGCGGCCGAATCGAGTCGCATGCCCGGGGCACAGAGCCGCTGGAGTGCAGGCAAGGACCTCTCATGGGAACCGCTCAGAATCGAACGCGTCTGCGAGGTGAAGTACGACCACATGCAGGGCGACCGCTTCCGCCATGCAACGTTCTTCCAGCGCTGGCGACCCGATAAGCGACCGCAGGACTGCCGCTACGACCAACTCGAGATCACCAAGCCCTATGAGCTGGAGCGCATCTTCTCGTCCGGATCGAGTGCTTCCTGAGCTGGACGCAGCTCCTCGGGCACGTGCTGCAGATTGATACGGATGCGTGTCCAAGTGGTGTAGCGCCCGCGCATGGCATCGACCAGCACATCGGCAGGCTGCAGATGGGTGGTCGCTTGTGGATGGCGCACTTTCCAGCGCTCCAGTCCCGCGAGTGCGTCCTGCTTGCGGCGTGCGCGCCCGATCTCCACCAGCGGATGCCTGCGTTTCGAGGGTTGAACCCGGGGCGGCTCCGCCGCCTGTCTGCGGTAATGCGGCGGCCAGGGCGCATCACCGAGCCCCTGACGCTCGAACAGCTCGAGCAGACCCTCGAGCGAGCCGACGTGTTGGTCTATTGCTGCATGGACATCGCCACGCCTCTGAAAGCGCTTCGGCACAGTCACGAGCGTGAAG
This sequence comes from uncultured Pseudomonadota bacterium, assembly GCA_963715725.1. GTDB lineage: Bacteria > Pseudomonadota > Gammaproteobacteria > Steroidobacterales > Steroidobacteraceae > 13-2-20CM-66-19. Next base: position 741,482 of record OY970272.1, read on the forward strand.
TCCGCCGGCTCACATTCGCCGACTTCCTCCCACCTCAGCGGCGTCGAGACGCGCGCGTCCGCGGTCGGCCGTACCGAGTAAGCTGCGGCCACGGTGCGATCCTTGGCATTCTGGTTGTAGTCGACGAACACCCCCTGGCGCTCCTCCTTCCACCACTTGCTGGTGGCGAGTTGCGGCGCTCGCTTCTCCACTTCGCGTGCGAGCGCCAGCGCCGCGCGCCGCACATCCTCGAAGCCCCAGCGCTGCTCGAGGCGTACGTAGATGTGCATCCCCCGTGAGCCGGAGGTCTTGGGCCAACCCACGAGCTTGAAATCCTGCAGGACCGCGCGCACGACCCCGGTCACCTCCTGGATCTGCTTCCAGGTAATTCCCGGCACGGGATCAAGGTCGATGCGCAGCTCGTCGGGATGCTCCAGGTCCTCCGCTCGCACCGGATGGGGATGCAGCTCCAGGCAGGCGAGGTTCGCAAGCCAGGCGAGCGCTGCGGCATCACGCGGCACCACTTCTTCCGCGATCCGACCCGAGGGAAAGCTGAGCTCTACGACCTCGATCCAGGGCGGCCGGCTCTTGGGCGCGCGCTTCTGGTAGAAGTGCTCGGCATCGATGCCGTCCGGGTAGCGCACCAGCATGTTAGGGCGACCACCGGCGCCGCGAAGTGCGCCTTCCGCGATAGCGACGTAGTACTGCACGAGATCCAGCTTGGTGTACTTGGCCTTAGGGAATAGCAATTTGTCCGGGTTGGAGATCGCCACCTCACGCCCGGCGAGCACCAGGATCTCCGCTTTACGACTCTTGGCCAAGCTACCCCGCAGGCGACGCGTCGCGCTTTCAGTCATTCTCAGCGCCGCGACCGGGCGGGTCAATTTCATACCGGCCGCCGGCTATGATCTCGCAGCGTCGCTCGCCCGCATTGGCCATGCGGCGCATGCTCGTATTAAGGATAGGGATGGATCAATGCGAAGGTTGCTACTTCTATCGCTGGCCGCACTCATCGCCACTGTGGATGCCGGCGCCGTCGAGCCCATTCCACCGCCCTCGCCTCCTACCGGACCCATCGTGATCCTGGCAGAGCACGCTCTGGACGGACGCGGCGGCGAGCTGCGCAACGTCAGAATCGGTGTGAGCAATGGCCGTATTACATCGCTGTCGGCATCCGGCGCTCAGGAGATCGACCTGCGCCGCTACACCGTGCTTCCAGGTTGGATCGACGTACACGTGCACCTGGCCTCGCATTTCGATCCGCAGGGTCGCATAGCCACCGACACCGAGCCGGCAGCCGAGGCGGCCATGGGAATCGCACTGGCGGCGTGGGATACGCTCATGGGAGGCTTCACGACGGTGCAAAGTGTCGGCGACCCCTCCGAGAAGCCCTTGCGCGATGCCGTTCGCGACCATGGTTTCCCGGGACCGCGAATCCTCACTTCGCTCGCACCGATTGAGGGCAATGCCGGTGAATCCGCGAATGAATTGCGGGCGCTCGTCCACGCACGCAAAGTTGAAGGGGCAGATCTCATCAAGATATTCGCCTCCGCCAGCCAGCGGGTGGGTGCAACGCCAACGTTCACTGAAGCTCAATTGAAGGTCTTGTGCGATGAAGCTCGGAAGGTCGGTTTGCGCTCCATGGTGCACGCCTATCGCTCGCAGGTGGCAGCAGCGGCGCGCGCCGGCTGCAACGAGATCGAGCACATGACCTATGCCACTGACGAAGAGATCGCCATCGCAGCGGCGGCCGGAGCCTACCTGAGTCCGCAGGTGGGACTGGTGGTTCAGAACTATCTGAAGAACAAACCGCGCTACCTTGGCGTCGGCAACTACACCGAGGAAGGGATGGTTACGATGGAACGCGACATGCCGGAGGATTTCAGAGTCTGCCATGTGGCCATGCAGATTTCCCCCGCCAAAGTTGTGTTCTCCACTGATGCGACGGCAGGTGCCCATGGTCACAATGCGGAGGAATTCATCGGTCGCGTGGAGCATTGCGGTCAAGCACCGATGGCCGCGTTGGTCTCCGCGAACGCCGTCGCCGCGGCGGCCCTCGGCATGCAGGATCGCATCGGTGCGCTCGCTCCGGGCTTCGAAGCGGATGTCATTGCACTCGATGGTGACCCACTGAAGGACCTGACAGCCGTGCGGCGGGTGGTGTTCGTCATGCGCGGCGGCATTGTGTACAAGTGGCCGGACGCGGCGAGGCCGGCAACTTGAAAGAGAGTCTGGGTGCGCTGCTTCTCCTGCTGTCAGTGGCAGCCGGCAGCGCGGCCACAGTTGAGAATCAGGAGTGGCCGGTTTTTTCTGGCGACCTCGGCTCGAGGAAGTACTCGACCCTAGCAGACATCAATCGGACCAACGTTTCGCATCTGGCGCTCACCTGGCAGTGGCAGACGGGCGAACAGCCTCTGCCACAGTACGGCACCTCCCCGGGTATGTTCGAGACCACCCCGCTGATGCTGGATGGGGCTCTCTTTCTGAGCACGCCCTACAACCGCGTCGTGGCGCTCGACCCGCGCACCGGGCGCGAGCTGTGGTCCTACGATCCCAAGGCGTATGAGCCCGGGCAGGTCCCGAACGGCACGGGCTTCGTGCACCGCGGCGTGGCCGCGTGGCGTGATCCTCGATCCAGGCTGTTGCGCATCCTCATCAACTCGCGCGACCGGCTGATCGAGCTCGATGCCAAAACGGGGCTGCCTGTTGCGCAGTTCGGTCAGCAAGGCGTGGTGAACCTGCTGGACGGCTTGCCCTGGCCCGTCAATCCCAAGCACTACACCAACACCTCACCGCCATTGGTATACGGCGAACTGGTGATCGTCGGCAACGGCGTCGCAGACCGCTTGATCTATCGTCGCGATCCACCCGGCGATGTCCGCGCCTACAGTGCGCGCACCGGGCAACGGATCTGGAGCTTCCACACCGTGCCACGCGATGGCGAGTATGGGAGCGACACCTGGGAACAGCATGCCAACCGTTACACGGGGCACACGAACGTATGGGCACCCATGACGCTCGATGAGCGCCATGGATTGCTCTACTTGCCGGTCAGCACTCCCAGCAATGATTTCTACGGTGGCAATCGCCTCGGTGCGAACGTGTTCGGTGACTCGCTGGTGTGCGTCGATGCCAAGAGCGGCAAGCGACGCTGGCACCGGCAGCTGGTTCATCACGGGCTTTGGGACTACGACCCCCCCAGTGCTCCGATCCTCGTGACGCTGAAACATGACGGCCGCAACGTCGACGCCGTCGTCCAATTGACCAAGCAGGGCTTTGCGTTCGTCTTCGATCGCCTGTCCGGTCAGCCTCTGTGGCCGATCGAAGAGCGCCCCGTGCCGGCAAGCGATGTTGCCGGTGAGCGCAGCTGGCCCACGCAGCCCTTTCAGACGGTCCTGCCCCCGTTGGTTCCGCAGGGAGTGACGCTCGAGGATGCCACCGATCTCACGCCGCAGTTGCATGCTCAAGCGCTGGATGTCCTGCGGCAGGTGCGTATCGGACCCTTGTTCACGCCCCCGAGCAAGCAGGGCACACTCGTACGCCCCGGGCTTGACGGCGGAGCCGATTGGGGCGGTGGTGCGCTGGATCCCGCCACTGGCATACTTTACGTGAAGGTCAATGACGACCCTGCGCTGGTGTTTCCGGATCTGACCGATCCTGAGGGCAACGTCCCTGCGGCGAGCCCGAACGACTCGACCAACATCTCCCTGCTGCTGCGACATCGGATTCCCATCCTCAAGCCGCCCTATGCATACGTGGAGGCGCTCGATCTCAACGGAGCACGCATGCTGTGGAAGCGAGCCTTCGGTGACGATCCGGCAGTGCGCGATCATCCGGCCCTGGCCGGTGTGAAATTGCCGCCGCAGCTCGGCGCCATCGGCAACGGCGGCCTGCTTGTGACGGCAGGTGACCTGTTGTTCGCCGGCAGCGGCGATCGTGCCCTGCACGCGATCGACAAGGTTTCGGGCGAAGACCTCTGGACCTACCCCACGGGCGAGCTCCGGTGCAACGGCTCGCCAATGACCTATCGGGCAGGGGGACGCCAGTTTGTGGTGATCGCCGTCGGTGGTCCGGGCGAAGGCGCCCGGCTGCTGGCCTTTGCGCTGCCGCTGCCGGGCGCGGCGCCGCTACCTCCGCCATTGTTACAAAGTAATCGAGGGCATCTCGAAGTTCAGCGCATCTGTGGAGAATGTCACGCCTTCGAGGTCGCGACCCGCACACGGCACACGCGCAGTCAATGGGAGGCACTGATCGAGTCCATGATCAGCAAGGGCGCCAGGGTTTCCGATCAGGACTTCGATACGATCGCCGACTACCTGACGACACACTTTGGTGTGTAGCCCCTCACTGCGGCAGGTTCATCTTTCTCAGCAGTGCGGCCAAGCGTGGATCATTGGCCCCGGGGCGCAGGTGAGGCGACGTTCACATCCAGGTCGATCAGCCAGCCGTCACTGCGGTGCCGCCAGATCTCAAGGTATTCGCCCGACTCGATGGCGTGGCCCCCTTGCTTGTCGAAGACCGTGTAAGGGCCGTAGACATACGCCAGATTCCCCGCACCGCGGTTCTGCGCACTTCCGATCTGCACCTTCGCACCCGAATCAATCATCCGCTGGACGACGCGGCGTATGGCCTCGCGACCATGCGCCGGTGGGGCACCTGTCATCACCAACTCTGCATCCGGTGCATAGAGCTGCACCACGGCGTCGGCATTGCCCTGGTTGAAGGACACCTCCCAGGAATGCTTCAGCTCCGGCGCAACGCCTGGATTGCGGATTTCAGAATCCTGGCTTGCTGAGCTGGCGGAGGCTGCAGGTCGGGTTGCGGCCTGTAATTGGTACTGCTGGTCGATCAGGTACGCGTGGATCGCTGTGACATCATCGGCTGACAGGACGTCATCCCAACGCGCCATCCCTTTCGCCTGCAGGGCTCCCCGCAACACGATGTCCGCAAAGATCGAGTGAATTCCCTCAGGAAGGTTGCGCAGGTCGGGCAACAAACCCCGACCGAAGGAATGACACCTGGAGCAGTAGCGGCTGTAAAGAATCTCGCCGCGTGCCACGCTCGCAGCATCACTTAGATGCGGGGGCGGCGTCTCGATCGGATCATCTTTAACCGACGCCGGCAGTGGCGGCGCCGGCCCATCAAGCTTGAAGGTGATGATCCGCCCTTCATTGCCATAGCGATGAGCGGCGCTCGACTCCGGAAAGGGCAGAAACAGAACCCCTCCGCCATAGCCAGCCATTACGGATACATACTGCACGCTGTCGATCCTGTAGGTCATGGGCGCCGCCATGATCGAGGAGCCGACTTCGATGCGTTTGAGGAGCTTGCCGTCGTCCGCACGATAGACGTTCAGAAACCCGGCCGAATCCCCCCGGAACAGCAGATTGCCACCGGTGCTGAGAATGCCGCCATCCCACAGGCTCTGCGTCTGCTGCTCCCAGTGGACCTTACCGGTGAGAGGCTCCACGGCGCGGATGAGTCCGCGGGACTGCGGCAACTTGCCGCCGGGGGACAATGACTGCAGCGACGGAAGCTTGCCGAACAAGCTCTCGAGGTCCCGGGGTGCATAGTCCTCCGGAAAGAAAAACGCCAGATCGAAGTTACCCTCGATGAGTCCCGCGCGGCGCTTCGAGGTATCCACGTAGACCATCGGTGCGTCGATCACCGGAATGTAGAGCAGCTGTGTCTTCGGGCTGTACGACATCGGCTGCCAGCCATGCGCCCCAACAGCCGCCGGGTAGATCAGCGCCGGCTGCCTGCCCCAGTCCGCGTCGGGATTGACGATGGGACGATGTGTCTTCGGATCAAGACCACGGCTCCAAGTGACGTGCGCGAAAGGCTTCCCGGAAAGGAATTCACCGCTGATACGGTCGAGCACGTAGAGATAGCCATCCTTGCTCGCCTGCATAATGACATGGCGGGATTGGCCCTCGACCGTCAGATCCGTGAGGATCAGTTTGTTGGTGGTGTCGTAATCCCAACCCTCGCCCGGGATTTCCTGGTAATACCACGCCATCTGCCCGCTGACCGCGTGCACGGCGATGATGGATGCCACATACAACTCGTCGCCACGGTTGGCGGCATCATGCTGCCCGTGGTACGGGGATGCGTTGGCGGTGCCGAGGTAAACCAGTTTCCGGTCCGCATCGTAGGCCAGGCCATCCCAGGCCGTTCCTCCGCCACCGTTACTCCAGTCGTAGCGCGGCGACCACGTCTTTACCGCGGCTTCCAGATGCGATTGATCTTGAGCCCCGAGTTTTGGATCCCGCGGCACAGTATAAAAGCGCCAGCGGAATTCGCCGGTCGCGAGCGAGTAGGCTGACACCGAACCGCGCGCACCCTTGAAGTCGGAGCCGCCGTTGCCGATGACGATGAGATCGCCCGCCAGTAGCGGAGCGCCTGTAATGAAATACTTGAAACTGTCGACCAGACGATCGGGCAGCGTGTCCACGCGCCAGACGCGTTGACCCGTGCGCGCATCGATCGCATGCAGGTAGCCGTCCACGCTTGCGACGTAGACTCGTCCTTTCCACACGGCGAGCCCGCGGTTCACCACATCGCAGCAGGCGTAGCGTCCCCACTGGCCTTCAACCTGCGGATCATAGGTCCACAACGCGTGGCCGCTCCGCGCATCGAGTGCATAGACCCGACCCCAATTGCCAGCGGCGTAAAGGATGCCATCGACCACGACAGGCGTCGCCTCGAGGCCGCGCCGGGTACCCAGGTCGTAATCCCACGCGAAGCCGAGTCGCGAGACGTTGTCAGCGTTGATACCGTCCAACGGTGAATAGTAGGTTCCGCCGCCATCCCGGCCAGGGGTTAGCCACTGATCCGCTTCCTGGTCCGCATGCGCGAGACGCGTCGCATCGATATTGGCAGCGCTTTGACTGGTAGCCGATGGTGATGCAGCCATCTGTCCGCCAGCCTTCGCCGCCATCGCCGCCATCGCCTCCCGCCCCTGCGGCGATGGGGAGCAGCTGCACAATCCGAGCCACAAAGCGAGAACGACCGTTGCCTTACTCAGCATTGAGTGCTCCGGACCCAGCTGCCGCGTCACCTGAAGTGATATAGCAGATCCAGGCCGAAGGTCACAGGCTGGCTGAGCACCTCGCGATTAAACGTTGGAATGTTCAGATTGATCTGAAACGCATTGGTGAGGACCGCGCGCTGATTGAACACATTCCTCGCGAATAACGTGGCTGACCATCGATCTGTCTCGACGCCCACGCGCACGTTGGTCAGATCATAGGATGACAGGTTATTCACGGCGTAGGTCACATCGGTGCGCCGGCCGACGTAGTTGTTCTCCACGTGGGCCGCCAGCATCAGATCATCCACCAGCGGGCGCTTGTAGACGAGACTCGTACTGAGCGTGTGCTCGGGGATGTCCTGTACCCGTGTGCCCTCCGAGATACCCGCTTCCAGGCTGCCGATGACGAATGTCGCGTGCGTATAGCCCCCGCTCGCAGATAAGGTTAGTCCGGTCAGCAGCAGCGCGTTGAGTTCCACTTCCGCGCCGTAAATGTGCGCCACCCCAGCGTTGGCCGTGTAGGGGTAGCCGCAGGGCAGCGGCACGTTCTGCTGCGTACCACCCCAGCGCTCAAAATACAACGCTCCGTTCACGGTCACGCGGCCGTCGAAGGTCCTGAGCTTCTCGCCGAACTCGTAGCTCCAGACCGTGTCGGGTCCGAACTGCAGCGGCGCCGGTACGAAGGCGGTCGTGCCATGGTTGGCCTGCAGATCCGCCTCACAGATGTCCCCTAAAGTGCCGGCGGTCGGGATGGGCTGATTGCCACCACCGGGCCGGAAGCCCTTGGCAGCCGTGATGTAGACGAGTAGGTCCTTGTTGAGCTGGTACGACAGATCGAATTTCGGATTGATGCCACTGTTGCTTTCAGGCGCGGTCGAGGTGGCCACGGTGTCGGAACCTGTGGAACTCAGGAAACCCGAGACTGCCGTATCCACCCGCGAGCGATACGAATACCGACGCAAGCCGGCGGTGACGGTCAGCTGATGCGTCAGCCGGTAGGACAGTTCGGCAAAGAACGAGCTCTGATCGATGTGCGTCGTCTGTTCCTGGGTGAAACCATTGCCGGTTCCAAAAACCGGCGCCGCGCCGGGAAGCAGCACCTGCTCGCAGTAGCAGCTCTGAAATTTCTGGTAGAAGTAGCCGGCGAGCCACTTGAAATCCGTATCGCCTGCGGAAGTGATGCGAATCTCCTCGCTCGTCTGGCTGGAGCTGTCATTCTCGACCGGCGTCGGTGCAGTGGCGCCGATGCCACCCTGCGATACATAGAACGGCAGGATGGCGGCGGGCGCCGAGAGGGCCCACTGAATTTCCTCCGTACCGTCCTGATGCAGCGTGGTCTGCCGCACCCATCGAGAAGTCGTGGAGGTGACATTGAACCAGTCGAAGTCGTACTGCAGATTGAGACTGCCGATCGAGATCCGGTCTGCGTATCGCTCAGGTGTGTCAAACGGCTGGTAGTGCGCAGAGGTACCCGGATCGCTGTCGATCTGACTCAGTCCACCCATGGTGATGTGCTGGTACATGAAGAAAGGATTCACCGACAGCGCATCGGTCGCTTTCCACAACAGACTCGCACGGGTCGCGACGCGCTCGGCATCGTTCACGCCGGCGAAGCGCTGCCCGACGGGGGCGGCGGCGACATCGCCGCGCCTGGTCAAATTGTTGGTTTCCAGGGGAAACTGCTGGTCGGCAATGACAATCCGGTCGATCCAGCCGCTGTCGTGAGACTCGGTACCGACCAGGCGCAGAGCGGCCGTACTGCCGGCAAATGGGATATTGATCATGGCGTTTTCGCCATGGTTGAAACCGCCGCCATCGGTATAGGAAGGCAGCAGCTCGGCTGAGGCCGCAAATTTCTCGAGATCCGGCGCACTAGGCACCAGCTTGACCGTGCCTCCCATCGAGCCGGATCCGTAGAGAGTGCCCTGGGGACCACGCAGTACCTCGACGCGGTTCAGGTCGTAGAGGTCCGGATCGATCACCACTTTGCCATTCTGAGCGTTGGCGGGCGCGGTGAGCGGAATGTCGTCCAGATAGAATCCCACCGTGGAGGAGTTGCCGCCCGCGGAAGTCATGCCGCGCATCTCGATCTCGGTTTGGCCCGGGCCGCTGGTGCGCATGGACACACCCGGTACGGACTGCACGATCGCTGCAAAATCGGGCAGGCCACGCTCCTGGATGTCCTCCCCCGTCAGTGCGGTGATACTGATCGGGGTCTCCTGCACGGTAGATGCGCGCTTGGTGGCGGTCACCGTCACCTCTTCCAGCTGTGAGCCAGACTCGACGCGAGCCTGTTGCGCGTGCCCAGAAAGGGACCAGAGGCTTACTAGCGCGAAACAGGCCGCCATCAGGTACGCGCCACGCGCTTGGGGTTGGGTTAACATCGCATCCACAGCTGCAGTACGTTGCAATGAAAAATACCGGGGGGCGCAAAGAACCGTTATCCACTTTGCGCAAACGCAGAGGTTGCGGCGAGGTACGATGAATCAGAGCGCAGCGGCCACGGTACCGTGGGTTTCGGAAGGATGCTTCGAGGACATCGACGCCCAGGCCGCGCAATACCACGGTTACGATCAGCAATACCAGCAACTGAGTGCCGGGCGATTCGAAGGGCGGTTTCGGAGCTACAACCTGGGCGCCCTGATCATCAACCTGGAGATGGCCAACCGGGAGCTGGCGGCCAGTGCGGCCACACCGTCCGGCCGATTCGGCGCCTGCTTCCTGGCAAATTCCTCCCCGCCCTGTGCATTGAACGCGACGGAGTTCTCCCAGGCGCACGTCGTGCTCAGTCCGGCAAAGCGATGTGTCGAGGGGCGCATGGCGGAGGGAGTCCGCATCTATTGTATGGACATCTCCGAGGAGTTACTTCCGGATGATTCGTTCGGTCGGCTCATTACCGGCGTCCGCCATGATCCCGCCCGCTCTGCCCACCTGCGTGATCTGGTGCAGACGGCTCTGGCCACGTTCCACTCGCTCTCCTCGCCCCTGGAATATCCCGCAGCAATACGCAGTTTCAGCTCCTCGATCGCCGATGTGCTGTGGCAGATGAGTGCCCGTCCGGGGAATGATGCCGAGATTCCAAACCGACACGGCGGCAGCGAACGCGCTGTCCGAGTGTTCCGGCGTGCGCGCGACTATATTCACCATCAGCTCGAGGACGGCATTTCCATTGTTGCGCTCTGCAAGCATCTGGGTGTCAGCCGCCGCTCGCTCGAGAGTGCCTTCCATTCCGTCATCGGCAGCGGTCCGGGCAGCTACGTGCGCCTGCTGCAGCTCAATCGCATCCGGCGCGATCTCACCTCATCAGGTTGTAGCAATCTGTCGATTGGGGCCATCGCAGCACGGCATGGAGTCTGGCATTGGAGCCGCTTTTCGCAGTATTACCGGCAGATGTACGGTGAGCTGCCGTCACAGACTCGCGCGCACCTGCATCAAAGCTGACGAGGGGGTTTCGCTATGTCCAAGATCAGCCGGCGTGAAGCGCTTGGGCTCGGCTCACTGCTGGCCGCGCCAGCCCTCGCGCCTGGGGCCATGGCCACGCCAACTGGCCGAGCTCAGGAACCTGACCTCGTCCTGCTCAATGGTCAAGTGCTCACGATGGATGCCGGGGTGCCGACTACCGAGGCATTCGCGGTCAAGGAAGGGCGATTCCTGGCGATTGGCTCAACCGCCGACATGCGGATGCTCATCACGCGCAACACGCAGGTCATCGACGCGGCCCGCATGACGGTTACGCCTGGCTTCATCGATGCCCACTGTCATCCAGGCGAGGTGGAGGAGCTCTACGACGTCAGTGCCGACCTGAACACGATCCGCCAGATCCAGGACGCGCTCCGTCAACGAGCGGCAAACACACCTCCCGGTCATTGGGTGCGCGGCTTCAAGTTTGATGACACGAAGCTCACTGACGGCCGGCCGCTCACGCGCGGCGATCTCGATGCGGCCGTGCCCGATCACCCGACACGGGTCGACCATCGCGGTGGCCACACGAGCTGGTTCAACAGTAAGGCCTTTGAGCTCGCGGGAATCACCCGAGCAACGACAGACCCGCCGGACGGCCGCTACTACCGCGATCACAACGGGGAGCTGCAAGGTGAGGTCGCCGAAAACGCACGCGATGTGTTCGACCACGTCGGCTTGCGTGAACAGTTCACACCGGACCAGATACGCGAACGCTATCGCAAGGCCACCGCCTTCATGTCGGGCAAGCTCACTGCCACCGGCCTTACGACGGTCCACGATGCGTGGGCGACCGCTGACAAGATCCGGGCATATCAGGATGCATACCTTGCGGGTGAGCTGCGCCATCGCGCCTACATCCTGCCAGCGGGCAGCGGTGCTGATGCGCCTTTCCCGCGGCTGCGCGATGCAGGCGTTTACACTGGGCTCGGGCACGACTACGTGCGCATCGGAGCGGTGAAATTCGTCGCCGACGGCTCCGCATCCGAGCGAACGATGCGCATGAGCACGCCGTTCGTCGGCAAACCTAATGACTATGGCATTCTGACGATGGACCAGAAGCAGATCCACGAAGCCGTGGAAGACGCCCACCGACATGGCTGGCAGGTCGGCATTCACGCCAACGGCGACGTTACGATCGATATGGTGCTGAATGCCTATGAGCGAGTGCTGCGGAAATGGCCGCATCCGGATCGCCGCCACCGGATTGAGCACTGCTCACTGGTCAATGCAGATCTCGTTCGCCGAATTGCTGCTATCGGCTCGATTCCGACACCGTTCTGGACGTACGTCTACTACCACGGCGAGAAGTGGAAAGCGTACGGCGAGGAGAAGATGCGCTCAATGTTCGCGCATCGCTGGTTCCTCGATGCCGGCATACGAGTACCCGGAGCATCCGATTACTCACCCGGACCTTTTGAACCGATGATGGCGCTGCAGAGCCTGGTCACCCGAACCGACTATGCGGGTCGGGTCTGGGGCTCGAACCAACGCGTTTCGGTTGAGGAAGCGCTTCGCATCGGTACCATCAACGGCGCCTGCGCATCCTACGAAGAGCAGCAAAAAGGCTCGATCACAGCGGGCAAATTAGCGGACTTCGTGGTGCTCGAGCGCGACCCGCATCGCGTTGAACCCAATCAGTTGAAGGACATCCGCATCATGCGCACCGTGGTAGGTGGCAGAACGGTGTTCGAGCGCGCGTGAATCTTTAATCCGCCGCTGCCCCAGACGATGAGCTCGCCCCGTTGCTCTTCTCGTCGCTATTTGCCAGGAGCGCGCGGTAGGACTGCTGATCAGTTTCCGCCATGATGGGCGTCGCCATTGTGACGCCAGCGGATGCCAGGGCGTGTGGCGTGGCACCGAGCTCAATTACGGTCCCCAGTCCCGCATACAGATAGTGCTCGCCAAATGCGTCCTTCAACAGCGCGAAGGTCGGCTCGCCGGTGCAATGGCCGGGAGCAATCCAATCGACCTTCCAGGTCTCTTTTAACGAGGTCTTCACCTTCTCGATTGCCGCGTCGGGCGCTATCACAAGATGCAGGCCGCCAGCGATGAAATGAATGTGCGTGTTGATCTTCGCCGCTTCGGCAACTATGGCTTCGATGCCGGGGTGCGAGCATCCGACCACCAGTACGATTCCCTCCGGGGTATTGATGGCTAACGACAACTCCTTCAGCTCTTTCGTGCCGGCTGCGTCGGACACCAGCGCGATGAGCGTCACACCGGGAGCGATCTCGGTGGTCTTGTCAATCAGCTCGAAATTTGCTGCAGGCCATGCATTGCCAAACTTCATCACCGCCGGCGGATTGCCGTCGAAGTAGCGCATTTCCGGCGGCAGCCCATCTGCCTTGCGATAGAAGCCGCTCGGCAACGAAGAGCCAAATACGCCAAAGCTCTCCTTGGGCGCATAGATCTTGATCTTGGGATTCACCTTCAACAGATACGTCAGTCCGCCCACGTGGTCACCGTGGCGGTGCGAGATGACCGCAAAATCGAGCCGGGCCAGATCGACACCGGCTGCCTTGACGTTCTGCGCGAAGACATCCGGGTTGTCTCCCGTATCGAACAGGATGCGCTTGCCGTTGAGTTCGACGAGGGCCGCAAACCCCCAGTCCTTCTTCATGGCGGCCTTTTGGCCGAATGCATCGTATAGAACGGTGATACGCGGACTTGTGGGTGATGCTGTCGACGTCGGCTTGGTCCCGGTGACACTTGCGCAGCCGCTCGATGACAGCACAAACGCCGACGCCAAAACAACGTAAACCAGGGTACTCATTGAGGTGTGCCAGCCGATCGACATTCGGTAGATTATCCCGTGCAGGGATCGGCGATCCAGGTCAATGAGGCCCCAAAACCAATGATGCAGGGCACCAGCGGGGAAACGACATGCAACTTCTAGCGAATATCGACGTAGACGACCTGGAGAAGGCGATTGGCTTCTACCGGAGCGCCTTTGGTCTTAGCATCGGACGCCGCTTCGGCGCGAGTGGCGTGGAGCTGTTGGGCAGCTCCGCACCTATTTACCTGCTCGTTAAGGCAGCTGGGACCCATCCCACCAGCGCCAGAACCGAAATCCGCCAATACGAGCGTCACTGGACGCCGGTACATCTGGACTTTGTTGTACAGGATATTGAGTCAGCGGTTCAGCAAGCACTGAGCGCAGGCGGAAAGCTCGAAGCGCCCATCTCCACATCCAAGTGGGGAAAGCTGGCATTGCTCGCGGACCCTTTCGGGCACGGCTTCTGTTTCGTTCAATTCCTTGGGCGCGGATACGACGAAATTGCCGAGTAGACAATCCCGCCAGCTAGCGTGTGTTTCGACGAGTCACTTACCGGCCAGCGCGTGCAGGAGTGCTGTGGTGTCCAGATAGCGCTGCGCCCGCGCGCGATCCTGATCGAGTGAAGCTTGCCGCTCCTGCCGCTGCACGTCCAGCAGTGAGAACTCACTGATCCCACCTGCTGCATAACGCTGCTGAGCGATAGTCAAACTGTTTAGTGACAACTCGGCCGCCCGCGTTCGTGCCTGGAGCGCGATTGAATCGCCCTCGAGAGCGCGCAGGCTATCCGCTACCTGCTGCAATGCGTTGAGGACGGCTTGCTCATACGCTTGAGCGGCTGCTTCGTACGCGGCGACTGCCGACCGCTTCTTGGCGCGCAGCTCGCCCGCGTGGAAAATCGGCTGCATCAGGCGCGCGCCGATGCTCCACACATTGGTGCCATCGATAATGTCACTCGCGTGAGTACGCTCTGAGCCCGCCATCCCCGTAATGGTTAGTTGCGGAAACATATTGGCGGTCGCCAATCCGAGATCCGCCGATGCTTTGTGCCACAGAGCCTCAGCTGCCCGTATGTCCGGTCGCTTTCGAACCAGCTCGGACGGCAAGGTAAGCGGCACTTCGAGCGGTAGTCGCAGATCTTGCAGCGTGAGGCTGGGAAGCACGCGTTCGGCAGGTGGTTTGCCGGTATACACGGCCAGCTGATGTTCGACCTGCTCGAGCTGCACTGTGAGTGCTGGCAGGCTCGCGCGCAGCTGTTCCAGCTGACCTCGCTGATCCTGAAGCACTTCAAACGCGATGCCACCTACGCGATAACGTTCTTCGCTGATGGCAAGCTGGTGGGCCTGCACCTCTAAGATCGCTTCGGTGTGGTCGATCTGTGCCTGCAGGTCGACCCGTCGGATCGCAGCGGAAACGACGTTCACAGCAAGGATGAGCTCCGTCGCCTGGGCCTCATACGCCTGATATTCGGCCCGCGCGCGCGCCCCTTCGATGAGCCGGCGGTTGGCACCGAAGAGATCGAAGGTATACGAGACGTTCACCTGCGCGTTGTATAACGTAAACGGGGGCGTGCGCGGCACATTGGGGATACCGAACGCGGCTGGATCTACCTTCTCGCGAGTGACTCCTAGCTGAGCATCGAGCGCAGGGAACGTCGTTGCGCGCACCTGAGCTGTGAAATCCGCCTGGGCCTCGCGCAATAACGCTTGTGCCTGTAGAACATTCGGGCTCCGTGCCAGTGCGTCATCCACGAGCGTGTCCAGAGCGTCGCAGCTAAAGAGCCTCCACCAGCGTGCATCCCCATCAACACCTTTGAGGACATGCAGGCGTTCGCCATCACCTACAGCCGGGATGGTGAAATCGGGCTGCTCTCCCGGAGTGTACGCATCGGTGTGTGGTGGCGCGGGGCTGTGGAAATCGGGCCCAGCGGCGCAGGCCGATAGCAACCCGACAGCGCTGAGCAGTAATACCTTGCTGCGCACGCTGGCTCCCGCTCAATCCAACGTCTTGCGATAGAAGCGCAAGGCCACGAACATCACGAGAATGCTGAAAAGCGCAATCGGCCAGATGTCGGCCCACAAATCCGTCCAGCCGCTTCCCTTCAGCAGAATCCCGCGGACGAGACGATTGAAATGAGTCAGTGGCAGCGCCTCGCCGAGGAACCGTGCCCACAACGGCATGCCCTGGAAAGGGAACATGAACCCGGAAAGCAGAATGTTGGGCAGAAAATAGAACAGGGTCAGCTGCATGGCCTGCAGCTGGTTCTGGGCCAGGGATGAAAGCGAGATGCCCACGGTGAGATTGGCCGCAATAAAGAGCAGCGCTGCGCAGTACAGCGTGAGCACATTTCCCTGGAAAGGAACATGAAACATGAGACGTGAGGCGAGCACGATAATGCTGATCTGTACCAGCCCGATAAAGATGTAGGGGATGATCTTGCCGCTCAATACCTCGATCGGGCGCACGGGCATGGCCAGCAGGTTCTCCATGGTTCCACGCTCACGTTCCCGAGTGATCGCCAGTCCCGTCATCATGACCAGCGTCAGACTCAGGATCAGTCCCATGAGGCCCGGGACGATGTTGTACTGAGTAATGCCTTCCGGGTTGTAGAGACGATGCAGGCTCACATCGAAGGACGGCGCGGCGCCCCCCAATCCCGCAAGGGGCCCTTTGAGATCCTTGACCGCTACGGATTGTGGTAACTGCAGCGCTGCAGCGATGGCATTACTGGTCGCGGCAGGATCGGTGGCATCGGCTTCCAGCAATACCGCGGGGTGCTCACCGCGGAGCAGGCGGCGTGTGAAGTCTGGCGGTATGTTGAGAACAAACTGCACCTTGCCACGGGCGAGCAGAGCTCGCCCGGTTTCTTCATCGGGTAGCTCGCCGAGAACGCGGAAGTAGTCGGAGGCCCTCATACTTTGGATGAACGTCCGCGTGAATTCGCTATGGTCCTGCACCAGCAGGGCCGTAAGAAGATGCTTGGGGTCGGAGTTGATGGCGTAGCCGAACAGCGTCAGCTGGATGATGGGTATGCCGACAATCATCGCGAATGTGATGCGGTCGCGGCGCAGCTGCAGGAATTCCTTGCGAACGACGCTCCACCACCGCATGGCGGAAAACGTGCCCGGCGCTGTCACGACTTGCGCTCTGGATGTGCGCTGCTGTCCCGATTCATCAGGTAGATGAAAACATCCTCCAGGCCCGTCGGAATCTGCTCAGCCTGCAGTTCCGCCTCGCGAGCGGCATCCGTGACCGACCGTTTAACAGCTTCCCCATCGTGGCCGCTGACATGAAGCGACGATCCAAACAGGACCGTCTGATCGACGCCTCGCGCCTTTTGCAGCTGCTCGGAGAGTTCCGCCAGATGCTCGCCGCGGATGTTCCAGGTGCTGAGGTTCTGGCTGGCAACCACCTCAGCGGCGGTGCCTTGCACCAGAATACGGCCGTTCGAGATGTAGGCAAGTTTGTGGCAGCGCTCGGCCTCGTCCATGTAATGCGTGCTCACGAGCACCGCGATCCCCTGGTTTGCCAGGCGATGTAGCTCGCCCCAGAAATCGCGCCGCGCGCTGGGATCTACCCCGGCGGTCGGCTCATCCAGCAACAACAAAGAGGGCTGGTGCAACATACAGGCCGCTAGCGCCAGACGCTGCTTCCAACCGCCCGAGAGGCTGCCGGCCAGCTGATCGGCGCGGTCGGTGAGACCCAACCCCTCCAAAGCTTGAGTCACGACGTGATCGCGGCTGCGCATACGATAGACCCGCGCGACGAAGTCGAGGTTTTCACGGATAGAGAGGTCTTCCCAGAATGAGAAGCGCTGGGTCATGTAGCCCACGTTGCGCTTGATGTCTTCGCTCTGCCGCAGAATGTCATAGCCGAGGCACGAGCCGCTTCCCGAGTCGGGCGTGAGCAGACCACAGAGCATGCGGATGGAGGTCGTCTTGCCACTACCGTTAGGACCGAGAAATCCAAAGATCTCGCCGCTCTGAACCTGCAGCGTCAGGTCGCGAACCACATGCTTCTCAGCGAAACTCTTGTTGAGTCCGTGGACATCGATCGCAGGTGCGGCGGTGCGATTCACTGCAGGCGAACCGAGACGGGTTGGCCGGGGTGGAGCTTGGCCGCGTCCGCGGGCGAGGAACGCGCCTCGATCATGAACACCAGTTTGCCGCGAGTCTCATTGCTGTAAATAATTGGTGGCGTGTACTCCGCAGCGGCGGACACATACGTGATGGCGGCCGGAACCTCTGCGCAACCATCGCAATTCAGCGCTACCCGCCCTCCCAGCGTGATCTTGCCTAGCACGCTTTCGGGGACGAAGAAGCGGATCTTGATGTTTTGTGGCGGGAGCAGCCGCACCACAGGACTGCCACCGGTAACCCATTCACCTTCCCGATAGATCGTGTCGTAGACCAACCCCTCGTTGGGTGCCGAGACGGACTTTTGCTCCAGGCGCCACTGCGCCTCGGCGAGCACGGCGCGCGCGGCCTGAACCTGGTCAAGTTGCGCTTTGAGCTGCTGGTCACGGCCTGGAAGTTTCGCCACTTCCACTTGGCTCTCGAGCTCGCGTACGCGATTCCGATCGCTTTCCGCCTGTGCAACAGTACTCTCGAGTTGCTCGTGGGAGATGCCGCCCGCGCGGTACTGCGCCTCATCGCGCTCGCGCTGCAACCCCGATCGCCGCGCTGTCACCTGGACCTGCATTAGCTGAGCCCGGATCACGGCAAGTTCCGGCGGACGTTTGCCTGTGGTGAGATCGGCAAGCTGCGCTTCGGCAGCGGCAAGCTGTTGCTGGGCCTGAACCTGCTCAGCTTTTTCTGCAACGGCTTCCAGCGCGAAGAGCGGCACCCCGGCCGCCACTTGTTGGCCACGTGACACCGCAAGATGCTCGAGGCGGCCCGATTGGGATGAGGCCAGGTAGACAAACTCACCCTCGACATATCCCTGATAGAGATTTTCGTGCGATTCAGAGCAACCGCAGAGCGGTGCTATCGCAAGTAGCAGAGCGAGCGAGTTTCGGGTAGCAGTCATACTGGGCGAGCCTACTTGAGGCTCTTGCTGCTATTCCTGGGCGTCCGTGAGCAGACATTCACGAGGAGCGCTTCGGCGTGGCGTGCGATGTCCTTGCGCGTGATCCCCTGCAGCAGCGGAATCTGATTCCAGACACGCATGGTGGCCAGCGGCAGCATGGTGAGTCCCAACACCGAGAGTAAGGCGAGGCGCGGCTCGATATCCGGGCTCAGCTCACCTCGCTGCTGGGCAGCCGCCACGTTGCGCAGCAGATGCCCTACATGCTCGACAGGCAGGTTTCTGAGCAGGCGTGAGCGCAACTGCCCTCCCTCGCTGATGATCTCCCTGAGCCATAGGGAAGGCAGCCAGGGATTTACTTCCGCTGCATGAACAATCCGCCGGACCAGGCCGCGCAACATGGACACGACCTCGTTCGTTTCGCTCACCGGTGCCCATACGGAACGAACGACCCGCAAGACTCGCTCTTTCGCTATGGCATCCAGCAGGCGGCTTTTGTTGGTAAAGTAATAGTGCACCATGGCCTGGGTCATCCCCGCTTTCGCTGCGATCTCAGCCACGGTCGTGCCGGCCACGCCTCGTTCGGAGAACAACACCACGGCGGCATCGAGCAGCAGCTCGCGCGCCTCGACACCAGCGCTGGGTCGGGGGCGGCCTACGCGACGACGAATAACGCGCGGACGGGACATTCTCATATATTAATTAAATAGTTCACTAATATCGAGCCGAGACCGCCACGGTGGGCAAAAAGGGGTGAAAGCTGAAACATCGGCG
The DNA here is from genome assembly GCA_963715725.1 of uncultured Pseudomonadota bacterium. Lineage (GTDB taxonomy): Bacteria > Pseudomonadota > Gammaproteobacteria > Steroidobacterales > Steroidobacteraceae > 13-2-20CM-66-19. The sequence goes on from OY970272.1 coordinate 760,528, forward strand.
TCGACAGCCAGCGTGCGTAAACGTGCCGGTTGCCGCCATACCAGCCAATGGTCTTAGCAACGTGTGCTGTCGAGGTTCAGGATCCGACGCCGAAGAAGACCCTCGGCGCGGGTAGCCGGTGGAGACCCGTGGGGGTGAGAGCTCGGGGCTCGCTCTTTCCACTACGAAACAATAACTTACGATTGCTTATCTCGACCCCGCTGATCGCGGTTCGAGCTGCGACCCCCCTTATCATTCTGCGCAATGGGGGGGTCCCTTTGCTGCGCGAGCACTCGTGCCGCAGTTCTGGCAATGTAAGCGGGTTTCCGGGGGGTCTCCAATGACAGTGAGAGTGGCCCGCGCGCCCGCCCAAACCGTCACCAGCGACGAGGCCGCAGCGTTGGTGACCTCTGGCACATGGCTCGACTATGGCGTGGCGTTGTGTCAGCCCGCTAAATTCGATGAAGCGTTGGCCGCACGCGCTGACCGTCCCTCCGACGTCAAGATACGTGCCTGCCTGACGATGGGGCAGCGAGCCACGATCGAGTCTGATCCCGACGGCAAACACTTCCACCTGTTCAGTTGGCATTTCTCCGGTTACGAACGGCGTCAACACGATTGCGGACGCTGTCATTACATCCCGCTGAACCTGGGAGAGGTGCCGGACTACTATCGGAGATTCATCGACCCGGTGGATATCGCGGTCATCAGAGCCTGTCCGATCGACAGGGATGGTTATTTCAACTTTGGCGTCGCGAACCTGTGGCATCGCGCGGTGATCGAGCGCGCGAAAACGGTAATCGTCGAAGTAACACCCTCGTTGCCTTACGCTTACGGCCACCAGAATGGCGTGCATATAGGCGAGGTCGACTACATCATCGACGGCGGCAACGGGCCGCTCGCGTCGTTGCCGAATCCTCCGCCGACCGAAATCGATCGCCAGGTTGCGCGGCAGATCGCCGCCGAGGTCGAAGAGCGTTCCTGCCTGCAAATTGGGATCGGCGGAATGCCGAATGCGGTGTGTACTCTCTTATTGGAAAGTGGCATTGGCAGGCTGGGCGTGCATACGGAAATGCTCACCGACGGCATTCTCGCGCTCTACCAGGGTGGCCGCATCGATGGCGCCGCCAAGACGCTCGATCGCGGCAAGATCGTTTACACCTTTGCGCTCGGATCGAACGAGCTATATGCCGCAGTCGACAAGAATCCCGACTTCCATTGCTGCCCGGTCGATTACACCAATGCCCCGCATATCATCATGCGCAACGACCGGGTGATCTCGATCAACAATACCACCCAGATTGACCTGCAGGGACAGGCAGCCTCGGAATCCGATGGACACCGCCACATCAGCGGGACCGGTGGACAGCTACAGTTCGTGCGTGGCGCCTATGCAGCGAACCATGGGAAGTCATTCATCTGCCTGTCCTCCACCTACGAGAAGCGCGGCGAGCGGCGTAGCCGAATCGTGGTCAATCTGACCCCCGGCAATGTAGTTACGACTCCGCGCTCGGATGTGATGTATGTCGTTACCGAATACGGCATGGTCAATCTCAAAGGCAAATCAGTTGCCGAGCGAGCAAGAGCGATCATCGGCCTCGCGCATCCTGATTTTCGCGACGGTCTGGAGGAACAGGCTCGCCAGCTGCGGTTGATCCCGCGCGGCGTGTCTTTTGAGGCGCGGGTAGGCCACGATCATGGATCAACTTTGCGGAAGGTACAGATGAACACAGGCGCGAACGGCAACGGTGCTAGCGATGCGGTTCTGGTCAGAGACAATCGCCACGGCGTAGCCACGCTCACGTTGAATCGACCGCAACAACTCAACGCGCTCTGCGAAGCGTTGCTCGATGCGCTGCAGAAGCAATTGGATGCGATCGCCGGCGATGCGAATGTGCGCTGTGTTGTGATTGCGGGCGCCGGCAAATCGTTCTGCGCGGGACATGACCTGGCGGAGATGCACGGCAAGTCGAGTGAGGCGTACTACAAGGCACTGTTTGATCGTTGCGGCCGGCTCATGCAGAGCATTCAGGCACTGCCGGTGCCGGTCATCGCCCGTGTGCACGGAATTGCGACTGCGGCGGGATGCCAGCTCGTGGGAGCCTGTGATCTGGCGATCGCCGCCAACACAGCTCGCTTTGCCTGTTCGGGTATCAACGTCGGCCTGTTCTGTGCGACACCATCGGTACCGCTGTCACGCAACGTGTCAGCTAAACGGGCATTCGACATGCTCGTGACGGGTCGGTTCATCGACGCTCCGACCGCCGCTGCCTGGGGACTGATCAATGAGGCCGTCCCGGAAAGTGAGCTGGCTGCGGCCATCGACCGTAAAACCGACGAGATCCGGGGCAAGAGCGCTGCGGCCGTTCGCTACGGCAAGACAATGTTCTATCGCCAGAAATATATGGAGCTTGCGTCTGCGTACGAATATGCGAGCGATGTCATGGCGCGCAACATGATGGACAAAGACGCCTCTGAAGGCATCGACGCCTTCCTCCACAAGCGTCCGGCGGTCTGGAAGTCCTGAGTCGTTAGCCTGGACCGTTACGCTTGAGCGTAGAACAACTCATGCTCGGCCTGATTGCGGAGCAGTGTCATCGGTTCGCCATTGCGATTGCTAGCCAAGAATGCGAGCACAGGCTGGAAATCTTGACCCGTCGCACCCAGGTTGACCTGTTCGCCATGATTGACCATCAGCGCCCCCGGAACTTCCCCTTCGATCCTGGCGATGCGCAGGTTAAGGAAAGTGCTTACTTCCAGGCTGAAGGGACTGACCCGGTCAACAACAGTGTGTCGGCGCAGCACTTCTTCTCTGGCGACGCGCTGCGTCAACGTCAAGCCACTGGCTGGGCCCATCGTCGCAACCATGGCACGTGGGTGCCCTGGGTTCTTGGCAGGCTCGAAAGCCGACCCGGCTGGGATGATGGCGTATAAGTCGTAGTCTCCGTGCACGTAACGCGGCAGCAGCAAGCCATTCTCCACCCACGCCACGCAGCCATAGTGGGGATGTTTACGGTTGGTTTGCAGCAGATAACGCGTCCGACAACCGCGCGGCTGGACGTTGTCATCAAATCCACTCGGTGTAATGGTGATGAGATGAATGCTCTTTTGCCACTCGGCTAAAGCACCCTGTTTACATGCGCCCGAGTGAATCAGAGGGGAGCAGACCAGACCTTGAAGTTGGTATGGAGGTAGATCGCGTAGTGCGGTCTTGGCCTTCAGATCCGCCAGCTTTCCGGCATAGCCGGGCGTCCCGAAGTAGCGCAGTGATGCACGACCTGTTTTGCGCACCAGAATATGGCACCGGTATGTGTGCGCTGCCTCGATGAAGGCGCCCAAATGTCGCACATGCACATACTCGGACGCATCGACTGACACCCTACCTCCCTACCGCGGCCGGCGGGTCACGAGCCTACTCGCCGGGCCAAAGATCCAGTGCAGCGTCAGCGGCCAGTACGGGTTATCCAGGCCGCCGTAATTCTCCGGATCGTTACTCGAGTAGAGGAGTGTCATGCGAGCGGAATCAGTCGTGCACGCCGAGCTGCTTCTCGGTGTAGCCCTTGGGTATGGCGAACTTATCGGCCGGAAGTGATTGCGCCTCGGCTGAAGTCAACAGGTGCTCGTCGCCGTTGTCCTCGGACCCGAAGCGCGACCGGACCGGAAAGCCATTGAGCTGGCCGAGGCGCGTGAGATGCTCGGCCTGCCCCGCCATCTGCGGTACGCTGGAGACGATCTGATCGGCGGTTGCGATGGCCTTCTTCATGGCGGCATCGAGCTCTGCGCCTGCCGGCAGGCTCGAGGTGGGCACCACACAGTACTCGGCAAACGGCCGTCCGCTGCGCCGCTCTTCCCACACGCGACAGGCGTACTGGCCGGATTTGTCGCTGCGGCCGGTGTCATTGAACGTGTATTCCGTGGTAGCTGCCCGCTGCTTCATCTGCGCCATACGGGACTCAATCAGCGCACGCTTTTCGGGTGGCAGCTGGGCGAGCATGCCCGCCATCCGGCTCTCCTTGCCGCCGAACATGTGCCCGAGGCTCTCTGCGTCGATGCGCGTGAAGGTTCGCTCTCTGGGATCGAGCTTCCAGACCACACCCTCCCGCACCAGCGTGGTCCCCGTAACATTGCCGCGCTCATCGAGCGAGTCGATGCGCATCATGCCGTCCTGCGCGTAGTAGAGCTCCTTCGGCACCGTCTTGCCGGTCGATTCCTTGAGGTCCACCTTGAGGACCGACCCCGCCTGGGCATTCGCGCTGACGAGCGAGGCTAGAAGCATCACCTTGAGAGCGCCCATCGCATTCTCCCTGTTGATTTGTGCGGCGCGTCGGCGCCCGTAATTCACATCATGGTCGCCACCGCAGTGACCAGAGTTACGGGCGGGGATTCGCTGTGTTTAATGCAGCCCTGGAAAACACCGGCAAGGAGCACGGTAAACACGCCCAACGGACCATTGCATCCCCCGTTATTAGTGTTATCTCAGAGGCGTAGCCTATCGGAGAACCTGATGCTGCGCCACGGCCTGCAACCCCTGACATCCGCTCCGGTAGCGGCGGGCGTTTTCTGCGTTGCGTTCATCGATCCAGATACGCCGTGGTCTATACGCCACACAAAGCGCAAGATTGCGCGCTACAGAGCCCTAAGAACCGCCATCGCAGAGCTAACAAGGGCACGGCCCGACCTGCGAACATTCTGATTTTGCGATCGCACATCACCCCCGATCGATCCACGAGGGAATCGATCGACTCGCCGCCCAGCCTGGAACGTCCTCGCAGGTCGCAGATCTAGCCGGCGCCTGGTCAAGCACGCCAAACGCTCGCGAGCCGCTAGTTAACGTTGCAGTCAGGCGCCAACGCGCAATAGAAGCACCGACAGCCTGCTGCCAGAGGACAACGGAATCATGACCGCCGAACTGGCTCCTCGGCGTATTTAGTCCCGGTGCGCCTGCAACCACCCGGCGACGCGTTGAGCCACGCCTTCGTCGAATGGAAGTTGCATACCATTGAATGCGCTTTGCAGTGAAGCGTAGTGCTCGAACGTATGACCGGTGTGGCTCAACTGCACGTATTCGGCTGCACCGGGCAGGTTGTGATTGACCAGATCGACGAGCAGCTCAAAATCATCACGACTCATGATCCAGTCGTACTCGCCGTGTAGAGCGAGAACTGGCACTCGCACCGCTGACCACGCGCTAGTCAGGTCGAGGTCCTGAAGCTGTTGGTAGTAGGCGATCGGACGGCCGTACTGAAGCTCAACAGGGCCGTCCCAAAGTCGTTTGAGTTGCGGCTGTGCTGCGAAGATTTCCCTGGGTGATTGGCGCTGCAGCAAGAAGGCACTGTAGAGCTGCTCCGCCGATTTCATCAAAGGATTGAGCTCGGATGGGCCGTGGCCGGAGAGTGCGAGGCGCCGCCGTTCGATCTCCAGCATGTGCTCAAACCAGGTCTTGATCCAGCCGCCGTCAACCACATAGCCCTTGACCGGCGTACCTTCCGCAACCAGTGGAGCAAAGCCACCACCGTTGCTTATGCCGAAGAGAAAGATCCTTTCGTCATCGACAAAGGGATAATCCCTCAGGTGGCGAAAGGCTTCGCGGTAGGCGGCCAGCTCCGTCAGGAAATCGGTCGCACCGCAGTCACCTTCGGAATCGCCCACACCGGGCTTCTCGAGTCGAACGGTTGCGAAGCCCGGAACTTGGGCCATTGACTGCAGCATGCGCTGAGTGCCATCTGCCGTGCCGGGCTGCGCTTCAACTGTATCGCAGCTCAGCCATCCGACGACGAACAGGACAGGATATCGAGCTCCCCGACGGTTGCGATCGTCCGGATGGGTGGCAATTACCCGCAGCAGATGGCCGCTGCCATCGCGGATGGCATCATAGAGGACCGTCACGCCCGGGTAAGACTCATTCTTGTCTGGTCCGGCCTTACGAGGCAGCAATACCTTGTCCGCCGTCGGCGCCGGGGCAGCAAGACCCACGAGCAAGATTGCAGTAACCATCGATTGCAGCAGCCCCCGCATGTCGAATTCTCCGCAAAAGCGTCATACTGAACCCTTCCCCAAGGGGAGACTCAAGCTGCCCAGCATAGGTCGGCCAATGCCTGTACTGAGAATTGGTGCCTTTGCTTCCCGGGCGTCAGTGAGCATCAAGACACTGCGTTTTTACGACCGCGCTCGTGTGTTTCGACCGGCATACGTCGATGCCCGCTCCGGCTATCGATATTACGAGCTTGACCAGCTGGCGGCGCTGCGGGAACTACGACTACTGCGTGCTCTGGGCTGCAGCGTGTCGGATTTGCGAATCTGGGTACGAGCTTGCGATGACATCGATACACGAACAGCAATACTAGGTAGTTTGCGTGAGTTCATTGGCTGTCGACTGAGTAGCGATCGTCGATGCTTGCGTGCCATCGATCAGTGGATTGAGGGTCTGACGAGTACGAACGCACCGCTCGGACGTGGCCGTCTGCGAGAGCGGAGTATCCCCTCAATTGCGGCACATACACTGCGTGATCGGGTTCGGGTGGCTGAGCCAGCTGTCTATAGGATGTTCGAAGCCGCTGAACGCACGGTCGCGCGTCAGCACGCACGCTCGGCCCGTTCACCGTTTCTGCTGCTGCATGACGAGGGATACCGCAGCAAATATGCGGATGTCGAAGTCTGCGTACCCGTTCACACTGCAGCCCTGACAGCACTCGGAGGACGAACAGTCGAGGAGGTGCGACGAGCGGCATGCCTCGCATTTTCCGGAAGCTACGACGGAGCGCCGGCGGCATACCAGACGATCAAGCGATGGATGCGATTCGGCCGAGTTCGCACGACCGGGCCGCTAAGAGAAACTTATCTTCGCTTTGGTGCTGATCAGCGGGGATATAAGCTGCCCAAGCACTTTATTGCTTCGACGAGCGCGGAATACCGCACTGAGCTGCAGGTGCCCTTCGCGGAAGACTAGTCAGGGATCACGGTCTGCCGGCCAAAGGAGGGATCCTGGCTTCGTGCGCGGGTGCGATTTCATCCCAAGGGTGTTGGATTCGCGTTCCGTGCTACGTGCTAATGCGTCAGTCTGTAGGCGAGTAAAAACTCGTAGCTCGGACGGGCAGCGTCAGCGATCGCCCGCAGATCTGGAGGCAGCGGGGGCACCTCTGTGCCCGGGCTCGTGGCGAAGCCAGTGGAACGCTCGACCGCCTCGTACCAGGCAGGAGCCCAAACCCCATCGCTCGCACGACGGCCCGCAGGCCAACTCAACATTGACGGCGAAAAGTCGATGTTCAGTGTACGGCAGAGCGCCTGAAGCGTTGTCCCGGGATCCGCAAGCACGTCCGCAGCATCGATGACGGGGGGTGCGGTCCCCTGTCGAGCCGCGACCCGTTCGAACAATTCCGCCTGGCGGACGAAGCCGATATCGTCGAGAGTCACTGCGGATCGCTTCAGGCGATAGGAGGCAAGAACCTTTTCCGGGGCCCGAATGAGAAACACGTTCGTGCAGGCATCCATCCAATCGAGACCGAAGTCATACAGCATGTGATGGCACATGTGCTTCTGGTACCAGATCGCCTTGCCCTGAGGTGCACCCTCCACCAACGAACTAGCCACCTCCCGCCAGTCGGCGGGCATTGAGGCGAGGATTTCGGCGCGCATCGGATGTTCGAGGCCGGTAGCTGCCAGATAGGCGCCATAGAAGGGCTCATCGCTGACGGCGGTATCCGCTCGATTCTCAAACGCGCGCATCATCGCGGTCGAAATGTTGCGTGGCCCAGACCACATGGCGATGCGTAAGGTCACAACAGAGGATGCTCGCGTGCGTAACGGTCTTTCATTTCCGTATAGGCACCGGCAATCCGCTGGGTGACCGGGCCGTTGACGGCGGGAAATGGTTGGCCATCGAGGGAGCGAACCGGTGTGATCCCACCCATCGTGCCGGTCACAAACACCTCGTCAGCGGCGCGCAGCTCCTCCAGGGGAAAACCACCCTGACGAAGAGGTGCTGCACCTCCAAGGCATGCACTGATGACGTTGCCGCGTGTGATGCCATTAAAACAGTACTCGTCACCGGAGGTGTAGACGACGCCTGCTTTCATCCAGAAGAGGTTCGTAGCATTGCAACTGGCAATCTGCCCGTGCGGATCGAGCATAAGCGCCTCATCGGCCCCTGCCTCGATGGCTTCGAGCAAGGCGCGAATCAGGTTGAGGCGACTATGCGAATTCAGTCGCATGTCGAAGATCTCCGGAGGCGAGGTGCGGATCGAGACTGTTGCCAGTGCGAGTCCGCGTGCAAGACCGCTCGAGCGCTGTTTATGCTCGGCCGTCGCCACGACGGTCGCTCGGCTGACGACCGTCCTCGGATCCTGATTGATGGTCCGCTTACGTCCGCGCGTCACCATCAGTCGCACGTGCACGCCATCGCTCATGTTGTTCGCGCGCAGCAGTCGCGTCAGATCAGTGACTAGTGCTGCGCGTGTCACCCCAATATCCAGGCGAATCGCCGCGGCACCGGCGCACAGACGATCCAAGTGCTCTTCCAGAAACAGCAGACTGCCGCGATGCAGCCGCAGTCCTTCCCAGATGCCATCGCCCATTCCAAACCCCGAATCGAACACCGACACACGCGCCTCGCGTGCCGGGACGAGCGTACCGTCGAGGAGGATAAGCAGCGCGTCATTGCGCGCGTCGGTCTCAAAATCCTGACTACCGGCCATACAAGGATATTACTTCAAGCCGGTACTCAGTCACTGTCTGGCAGTCGAGGCGCCCAACCACCCGGCCGGGCGCTCAGGACAAAACGATGCCACAGCAAAGCTGCGCCGATGAGCGCTCCCATTAACACCAGGCTCGGGCGGCCTACCTCGGCATCGAGCAGATCCGCCACTGCAAAGACAACAGTAAGGCCCAAACCGAGGATCGGCGCGAGTGGAAACAATGGTGAGCGCCAATAACCTTCCTGGCCCGTCAGTCCGGTCAGCCGGCCGACGAGCACCGCGACGCTCACGAGAGCCAGGCTATAGACCACAAGCCCTGACGAGAACACCAGCAGCACGTGCGAGTCCAGCAGGCAGCACGCGCCAGAGCCGATCGCGACAGCCAGCGTCGCCACCCGGGGAGCTCCCGAGGGTCCGTGCACTCGCGCTAGCGCGCTGCTAAGTTTCGAGGGAAATACGCGATCGCGTCCAAAGCTGAAGAACAGCCGCGCGGAGAACATCACCTGCGCGATCAGTGCGTTGAATATCGCCGCAGCGACGCTCGCACTCAAAGCGAGGCCTGCGCTCCGTCCTGCCAGCGAAGTCATGAATTCGGTAAAAGGGGCGGGGCTCCGGAACAAGCGAGTTGGCTCGTCGGTACTCAGAACCACGGCGATAACGGGCACAGCCGTAGTGAGGGCGCCGATCAGACATGCGGTGAGGATCACACGCCCCATGTGGCGGTGGGGCTCGGTCAGCTCCTCTCCGAAGGCAATCGCCTGGTTCCCTCCAACGGTGGCGTAGGCCGCGTTTACCGCGCCCAAGGCCATGACTGCAGGTGCCACCGGTCCCCACACCCCCGTTGAGCTAAACGCCTGAGGGTGTGCTATCACATGCAAGAGAGGATGAACGGGGTGCGACAGGCCAGCCACGATCAGCGCGAGTACCGCCAGCATCTCGATGGCAAGAAACAACCCAGTGACTATCGTGCTCGTTCGCACGGTGAGCAGCGCAATGGCGGCGGCTGCACCCAGGGACCCGAAAGTGACGATGGTGGTCGATACCAGCGGTACGATCTGGCCGAGATAAGTGGCGATGACTTTGGCGAGTAGAGCCGTTGCGGGCAGCGCGGTCACGGCCCAGATCGCGAGGCTCGCAAAACCTGCCCAGGATCCAAGTATGGAGCCCACGCCGACATAGTCACCTCCTGCGTACGGATACGCGGAGCCTAGCTCGGCGTAGATCAGCGCCCAAACTGCAGCTGCCGCCAGTCCGATAAGGAACAGGCCGGCAGCGCCCGTCCCGGCGTGCTGCAGAACGTCGGAACCCGGTCCGTAGATCGAGAACACGGGTGAAAGACAGGAAAGTGTGAGTAGCAGAACACCGAACGAAGAAAGCTGCCGGCGTAGACGCCCGCAGCGCTCATCCTGGTTTGGAAGCTTCTCGGCGTTGGCCACGATGTCGGCAGAGCTCATGGTGAACTCGACCATTGTTTTCTTCATGACAGCGTAGCACACAACGCGGAGCGCGCCCTAGCTGCGGAAGCAATCTGCCTCGCGTTGATGTTGATTGCAGGATGTGCGGCACGGGATCCGTGTCAGCCAGAAAGACGATATGCTGGAAACCTCACCATTTGAAACAGGAGATAGCGTCCATGCCGAAGGTTGATATCGCCGCGGTGCCCCGGATCAAAGGGGTCGGCTATCCTCCGCCATTCGCCGCAGCCTCTGCCGATCGAATCCGGCAACGGCTCGGCAACGCGGGCGGGATCCAGGATTTTGGGATCAACCTGATGCGGTTGCCTCCGGGTAACTGGTCGAGTCAGCGCCACTGGCATTCACATGAAGACGAGTTCGTCTATGTGCTGGAAGGCGAACTGACCCTTATCGAGGACGGCGGAGAGACCGTGCTACGCGCCGGTGACTGTGCAGCCTTTCCGAAAGGCTCAGGCAATGGACATCACCTGATCAACAAATCGCAGGCGTTGGCGCTCTACCTGGAGGTGGGCTCGCGCCACCCCGAAGACCTCACTACCTGCTCCGACGTCGACCTCATGAGTGCCAACGCGGACGGCCGGTTCGTGCACAAGGACGGCACGCCATATCCGAAATCCTAGCGGAGCCGCCCAGGCGGCCTGCTAAATTGCGCCGTGGCTGGCGTCGGTGCCGGACTAAATGGTGATGAAGTCGTGCATGCACCCGTTGTAGGGCTCGCGCTCACCACGGCGATCCTCCATGCGATATGGAACACATTATTGCGCAGCGGCGTGGACCGCCTGTGGTCGATCACCGTTATGAGCTTCGCAACCTCCGCAGCCGCTCTGGTGGCGATTCCTTTCCTGCCGGTGCCCGGCATGGCTTGCTGGCCATACATGGGCATCTCCGCACTCCTGCAGGTGGGATACAGCATCTTTCTGGCTTCGGCGTATCGCCACGGAGAACTGAGCCAGGTTTACCCCATCATCCGCGGCAGCGTGCCACTCCTCGTCGCATTCGGCGGCTACTGGCTGGCGAACCAGCGACTGGGTCACTTCGGACTCATCGGCCTGACGATGGTTTCGGTTGGCATCGCCAGCCTTGCCCTCGGAAGTGCGCGCCTCAGCACCAAAGGTCTGCTGCTCGCCCTGGCCACCGCACTATTCGTGGCGAGCTATGTGACGGCCGATGGAATCGGTGTCCGCCTCGCGGCCAGCGCACTGTCCTATGCGGCTTGGATATTTCTGGTATACGGCCTCCTCATGCCCCTGACGTTCCTATTGATAAGGCGGCGACTTCCGCCGAATGTGGCAAACCGCGAGACCCTCAAGGCGTTGACCGGGGGAACGCTGTCGGTCGTGAGCTATGGAGCCACACTGACGGCCCTCTCGATCGGAAACCTGGGGGCGGTCTCGGCACTGCGTGAAACCAGCGTCATTATCTCTGCGCTCCTGGGCCGCTTCGTTCTGAGTGAGCCCCTCACGAAGCGCCGCATTCTCGCCTGTGTTGTAGTTGCAATCGGCGCAGCGTGCGTGGGCTACGAGGCTTAACCCACCGATCAGATAACCGAGGGACAAATAGATATGCAAATCCGAATGTCCCGCCGTTCTCTTCTGCGAGCCGTCTTCGCGACGACTCTGATGCCAATGGGCGTCCTTCATGAACGCAACTCCTCGGCTGCGCGGACCGCGTCCCGGTATTCGCAACGAGTTGAGCGTCTCGTAAGGGAGTCACTGGTCGTCGACATGTTGAATCAGTTCCTCTATCGAACCGACAAGCAGGAGACGCTCAACGAGTGGCTGTCGAAGCCGAACGCCTTCAAGTTGTCCGACTTCAGACAATTTGCCGACTCCGGCGTCAACGCCATTAACTTCGGACTCGGCGCGGCCTCGCTGCGGGAGGCGGTAGAGCTGTTTGCACGATGGAACGGGTTTGTGCTCCAGTATCCGCAATGGCTCATGCGTATCGACAAAGCAGAGGATTTTTCCCGGTGCAAAGCCAACGGCCGGTACGGAATCATTTTTGGCCTGCAATCCGCTGCACAATTCGAGACAGTGGATGCTGTCGACACTTGTTACGCGGCCGGTCAGAGAATTTCACAGTTGTGCCATAACTTCCGATCCATCGTCGCTGACGGGGCCTTCGAGCCTAAGGACGCCGGAATCAGCGAATTCGGCGGCAAAGTCGTAGAGAGAATGAACGCCCTCGGCATGGCTGTCGATCTTGGCCACGCCAGTGATCGCACCAAGCTCGAAGCATGCGAGATCTCTAAGGCACCGCTCATCCTCTCTCACGGCAACTGCCGTGCCCTCAACCCCAAATCGCTACGCGCGTCTACCGACGAAGCCATCCGTGCGATCGCCAGACGTGGCGGCGTGATGGGCATCACCTGCATCGCATTCATGGTCAAGGGCGGCGAACCGGTGACGGTTGACGACGTGATCGACCACATTGACTACGTACGTGACTTGGTTGGGATCGAGCACGTTGGCGTCGGCTCCGACGCCGGCATCGAAAGCAACGACCTCGCCTCGCCGCAGCTACTAAAGGACATGCTCGCCGGAGGGGATCCGCGGTACAACATCCACGGCACGCACGAGATCGTGGCGGGTCTAGAAGGGCCGAATCGCTTTTATGAACTGATTGCGGCGCTAGTGAGGCGGGGCTATTCCGACGATCACATCAAGCTCGTGCTTGGCGCAAATTGGCAACGGGTGTTAGCCGAGATCTGGCGAAGTTGAGACGCCTGCGATCCACGCGCGCATTATGCGCGGCTGACTGGGGACTGATGCGCAGGGGCCTACCGGGGACACTGCGACTACGGCTGAGGGGATGGGGGCCGGCGAATGATGCTGGTGGCCATCGTGACGACGGACGCCAGATCGCTCAGCTCCCCGGGAACGATCAAAGTCGTGCTCTCCTTCGCGAGCTTGCCGAACTGGCGTACATACTCCTCGCCGATGCGCAGCTGCATTGCCTCAATGCCGCCGCGCTCGCTCAACGCAGCTCCAACCCGGCGTAGTCCCTCAGCCGTCGCGGTTGCCACGGCAAGGATGGCCGCCGCCTGACCGTCGGCTTCGTTGACCTGCTGCTGCCGGTTGGCCTCGGAAGCCTTGATGACACGTTGCTTGTCGCCCTCGGCCTGGTTGATTTTGGCATCTCGCTCGCCTTCGGAGGCGAGCACGACCGCACGCTTCTCACGTTCGGCCCGCATCTGCTTTTCCATCGCGGAGAGGACATCCTTGGGCGGCGTGATGTTCTTGATCTCATAGCGCATCACCTTCACGCCCCACGCGCCCGAGGCCTTGTCGAGCTCAGCGACGACGTTCGCGTTGATGATGCCGCGTGCTTCGAACGTGCGATCGAGCTCGATCTTGCCGATCTCGCTGCGCAACGTCGTTTGTGCCAACTGAGCAATCGCGAAGCCGTAGTTGGTGATTCCGTAGGAGGCCAAATGCGGATCGAGGACCTGCATGTAGAGCACCGCATCGACCCCCACCTGAACGTTGTCGCGCGTGATGCAAATCTGTTCAGCCACATCGAGCGCCTGCTCCTTCAGGCTGTGCTTGTAGGCCACGCGCTCGACGAACGGGATGAGGATGTGAAACCCGGCATGCAGCGTGCGGCTGTACTTGCCGAGATTCTCGACCACGTAGGCGCTCTGCTGTGGTACCACCGTGGCGGTGCGCGCGATTACGATCACCACCACGAAGGCGACGACTATAAAGACGTACGAAATATGCATGGTGAGTCCTTCGCGAACCGCTACACGGCGGGGTGGACCAGAAGCGTAAGACCTTGGACACGGGCGATGCGCACGTTGGCACCGGAGGGGATCGGCACCTCGCTGTCGTTGCGTACCGTCCAGAAGCTCCCACAGTGCTCGGTCCGACAGCTCTCCCCGGGCGCAAGAGCCACGGGCAATGTAAGGACGTCGCCACTCGGTCCCATACGAACGACGGGCAGGTGGCCGCGCAGCCGACGGTAGATGCGACCACGGAAGAATACCATCGCCCCGATCGTCAGCATCGCGAAGAGTGCCCACTGCACCCATTGGTCAAGCTGGACAAACGTGACGAGGAAGCCGACGACGATGGCTGCAGTTCCGACAAAGACCAAATAGAACTGCGCATCGACGAATGCCAGCTCGGCGCCGAGCAAAATCACACCACCGATCATCCAGGCCCACCAGCTCATGAGAGAGCCCCCTTGCCCGTTAGCATCGCGACAAGTTCAATGGGGACTATTATAGGCGATGCCCGCCGTGCAACGGGGTTCGTCTATGGTCGCGGCGCCACCTTTGGCCTCTCGGCCGCCACTGCCAAATCCCAGTCCGAAGGTGGCAACGGGTAGCCGTAACGGTGGATCGAGAATAGGCAGCCGGGCCATGAGCCGGGATTACGTGGAAGGACGTTGGCGGCTGTCCAGAGCGTGCAATAAGCCTGTCGCATACACCCAATCAAATCGCTATTCAAATCGGTTTGAGTCGGCTCGTAACCTCCGCTGACATTGACTTTTATATCGCCGAACCCTCTCTCGCTCAGATGATTTCTGAGCTGCCCCAACGTCAGCGCAGTGGTCATGTCAGGAACCAGGCGAATATCCAATTTCGCCCTCGCTTTATGCGGCAGGATAGCGTTGCTGCCGTGGTCAGTAAGACGGGCCGACGAGTCCTTGTAGATTGAGTGGCGGCTCGGAGTGAAGACGACGAACGGATTCACCCGAGGCGATGGGGTCAGCTGCCACGGGGAATCTCCAGTCTCTGATAACCGCCGGTCGGGCCAGAAAGCGCGCCAGTGCGCCCTGGACCTGCAACAGCTCGTCGCCCCCCAGGAAATCGCCCGCGCAATGTAGAACTTGACCCCTTTCGAAGTCCTCGAGGAGTGCAGCTGAAGGCTCCGGATGCCGCGACAATGAACCGTGATTCGCCGCGCCCCATGGCTCAGCGCTTAAGGATAGCGAGCCGCTACGAGCGAGGACACGGGAGGACGACGGGAGGGACAGATCATTAGCATTGGTCGACCACACCTTCCTAACGAACCAAGGCTCGGACGCTACAACGGCAGCGACGCTTGACCAAAGAAATACTTCCATCCAGACGGGGTAAGGATATAGGTGTCACTGAACCAGACCCGTCGATCAAAAGCAAACCCGTTACGTGTTCCTTTAATTCGCAAGAGTGCCGTAACGATGCCTGTGGAACCGTTGACCCTGACGGTCTGTGTACCGGGTTCCTCATCCTGCATTTCGTATATTAAAAGCTTCTGTTGCGCCTCACGCAATTGCTCTTCGCACGTGAATACCCGCCCGTCACCGAGTACTAGAACCATATCGGGATGCAAAATATTCGCCATCGTCTCCACGTCGTTATGCTTAACAGCCTCTTGAAACCGCCGATCCAAGGCACTAATTGTCCGTTGATCCATGCGTGAGTCGGCACCCACCCCGTAATCGCTGAACAGCAACACCCCAACCATCAGACAGCCTGTGCCAATGCTGTAGCGCATATCAATAAAATAGCGAATGCCTTGGATCACTGTATGGATTTGTGGTCATTAAAATCTGGCCGTGAACGAGACGAACAATTGGCGGCCCAGATAATCGTACGTCGGATAGGAATTCGCCGGGCCGCTGAATCCAGTGATATCGCCCGATGGAATAAGCGGCGGATCCTTGTCCAGAACGTTCTGCACGCCGGCGCGCAAATCAAAGCCTTTCCACGCATGCCAAACGGCGGTCAGATCGAGGTAGCTATACCCTGGAATGCGGGCGTTATAAGCATCATAGCTGGGAGGGGGGATAAATGAACCGGCGGCTGCTTCTTCTAAGCCCTGCAGCAACGGATTGCTTGAATTGTTGTCAAAGCTGGTTGCACCGATGAAACGCCACTGTGCCGAAAGAAGCACATTCAAAGGCGTTTCCCAGCTGAGGCGCAAGTTGTGCCGCCAATGCGGGTTAACCGTCCCATTAGAACAGGTGTTGCCAAACAATCCGGCACAATCATAGCTGCCCGATCCGGGGTACGGAGTGGTGGTGTCATGCAGGAGATAAGCGCCATTGAACACGGCGCTCAATGCGCCCCAGCCGCTCATCACCCACCGATAGTTCATACCCACATCGAAGCCTGAGACAATAGACAGACCGAGGTTGTAGTCCTTCTGCACGATATACCCGCCGCTTGCAACCGACGCCCCCGTTAACGCACCGGCCGGCGTGCGCACAATCTGACTGCAATAGAGCGGGTTATCATTGAGCAGGCAGCCATTAAATATAGCTGCCAGGGGGTAGTTACCAATCTGATTTTCGAGTCGGATGTGGTAGTAGTCGATACTTGCGCTGAACCCGGGCACAGCAGTTGGAGTGAAGGTGGTGCCGAGCGACCACGTTTTCGCCACTTCCGGTTTCAATGCTGAGTTTCCTACAATGACCTCACCGCACTGGCCAGACACGCATTGAGTGATGGCATTGGGCGTAGTGCCGTTGCCATACTGAGCTGGCGTCACACCAGTGTGTTCACATTGAGTCAGGGTGGCCGTGGGCACGCCAGCACAAGGATCGAAGCCTACCGCTGTTTCTTGCCCATAAGAGGGCGCAACGAAAAGCTCTATCAAATTGGGCGCGCGTACGGCTCGATCGAACGAGAAGCGCAGCCTGGCATCCTCGATCGGTGCGTACTGAACCTCAAATTTGTAAGTGTTGGTCACTCCTGCGGTATTGTAATTCGACCAGCGATAGCCCACGTCGGTAGTCAGGTCATAAATCCCAGGGAGACTGTGAGCCAGCGGCGCGCGCAGCTCGGCAAACGCCTCGTTGACATCATAGTGAACATCAATGGGCACCAATGCGCCGGAAAAACCGGCTAAGTTCCCAGATAGCTCCGCGCCGTCGGGGGAAAACGCTTCGGTCTCTTTGCGATGTTCTGCGCCTAGATTGACGGCCACCCCGTCTATGGCCCAGGGAGACGACAATCCGTACTTGCCCAGATCACCGGTCACATCGAAATGTCCTACCTGTTCGGTGTTGATGCCCGACGCCGTTCCGGGAGTCGAAAGGTAGTTCAACGCCGCGGGGGTCACGCCTCCGGTACTGAAGATGTTGTAAGGTACACAGCTCTTGCCTCCGCCGATACAGACTAGGGTGCCAGTCGATGGGTCCCTGGTGACCTGCAGCGCGTTGCTGATTTTCGCATAATCCAGGTAGTTCAAGTTCGATTGGAAGGTATTGACGTAGTAGTATGAGCCGTACAGCTCATACGACCAGGCATCGAACGGATTGCCTTTCGTCCCCACGACGATGCGGTAATTATTGTGTTCGTAAACCGAGTCTCGCCCCCCGCCTTCAATGTTGCGACGACCGATTACGAGGTCCGCGCTGTTACCGGCCGAACCCGGCGCGGCCGTGTCGCCTGCGATCTGGGCCGGGGTGCAAATCAGGGCGCGCTGCTGGGGGCTCAGCAAGGGATTTGAGCAGTTGACGAGATAGTTGGTATCGGCCGAAGCGGTGTTGGCCCCTTGGAACAATCCTGATGCGGCCACTACGGCCGAGGTCCTATCTCTCATGAAGCCGAATTCCATGTACGGCTTCACCCACTCATTGAGATCCTCATGCGCGAGAAACCCCCCGAGATACCGCTTGTCCTCCCGCTGTAGGTACTCGAAGCTGTTGAAGTTGAAGACCGGCGGCGGGCTCGAGCCTGCTTGCGGCCAAGGCAGGAAACTGTTGCCGACGACGGTGTAGCTAGTTCCGGCACCAGGCGCAGGCGACAGCGGCTTGAATCGATTGGAATTCGAGCTGCCGAAGCATTCAACCCCTGTAGCAGCCGGGAGATTCTGAAATATGGTGTTGGTGAACAGCTGGCAGTCGGAAAAATCCCGCGCCGAGGCTGCAACGGGCGCTTGGTCATGGTAAACAAAATAGCCGGTGATGTTGCCCTTATCGTCCGCGAAATTTGTACCCATAAGCATCGAGAGGTCATGCTTGTTGCCATCGCGTCTGCTCCCCGTTGGCACGGGAACAGCTGCGAAGCCGGTATTTGGGTCATCTGCCCCGAGAAGCCCTTCGACGTACCTATCATGCTGATTGTGTTGACTGAAGCTGTACTGCCCATCGATCTGTAGGCCCTGGAAATCCTTCTTCAACACGAAGTTCACGACACCTGCGATCGCGTCTGAGCCGTAGGTAGCCGAGGCGCCGCCTGTGACCACATCGACCCGCTCTATCATGACGGCCGGTATCTGATCGATGTCGGCGGCCACATTCTGGTTCGCCGTACTTGGATCCCCGACACCGAGGCGCCGCCCATTGACCAGCACAAGCGTGCGTTGGGGACCCAACCCTCGTAAGTCCACGGTAGTGAAACCACCGGTTGATGTAAGCGGGCTAGATGTGTTTCCGAAATCGGCATTAGACCCAATGATGTTCTGCGGCAGCTGGTTGATAACGTCCGAGATGTCCGTATGCCCCTGCAGCTCAATATCCTGGTTAGAGACTACCGTGATGGGGCTTGTCGCCGTGATATTGGCAGGCACCGGAATACGCGAACCGGTGATGATCACCTCCTGGAGCGGCGCCGACTCGTCCGGAGGTTGGCCGGGCGACGCAGCGCCGGCGGTATCGGCGGCTAGCGCTTGGCTGCCCAGCCACATCGTGATGGTCGCAAACAAGATCCGTTGGAACCAGCGAAATCGACTCATGGCGAGATCTCCAGTATTTGTCTTACTCTTGTGACCGTACGGCTGCGTGGCTTTGACGACGGTTTCAAGCGGCAATGCCGACCAACGCATCATGCGAATTTTGCGCTTTCATGTTCGAGCAGTTAGCCATTCAAAACCTTATGAGACCCTCCGGTCACGACGTGATAGCTGAGCCTTACCTGAGCACGCGCGGCGCGTTGCGCGTTGGCCACTATGCAGGCATGGGCGGAGGAGCCGCGCTATATGAACACGATAGCGGATCAATCCGGCCTAAAAAGTGTTATGTGATGAGTCGACTGAATCCTGGGGCAGAATGCCTTAAAGTTGGGACAGAATTGCAGAGAGGTATGAGGATGGCATCCCTCAGCTCTGAGAAGCCGAAAGGATCTGCGCCAGTGAGAATGTGTTGTTTGAGCGCTGATCTAAGGATTGTCACAGCTAGCCGGATAGTTCAGGTCAAGGGGTCCAGCGGATTGATAGCCTCGCATCCCGCCGACGGCGCCGTCGAATTGCGAGATGATGTCGCCAATATCGACTCTATCGATGGTCGCGATGGATGCGCGGTCTGAATGGACTTGTACTGACTTCGTGCGATGCGCAATACGTCCGGTAACAAAGGTATGGCGCGCCCCTGGAACAGCAAGGTTTTCTTGATCGATAGCAGGCACCGTCGTGCGTCAACGTATCGGCCTGTTTGTAGAGCTCTCGAGCTCCTGGCCTTGATGGAAGCCGCGCGTACCGAGCCTCACTAATAACTCGACCACTACAGGCCGTTTTGTTACCCAGGCAGTCGATGCGCCGGTAGACGGTTGTAGATATGGCCGGTATGGCTACCGGGCCTCTTTTTGTATTTCCCGCAGCGTGCCGCGCGTGCCGCAAAGCTCAGAGCGCTGCTTGATGTGGTCCGCACCGTTGTGAGCGCTGCTCGGGTCGCCGACTCAATTTCCTAGCTGGCCAGCCTCCAGATTCTGCACCGGCATGCTAGGCATCTCGTCCCTCGAATACTACACGTCGTCACATTCTATAATTTTTTGAAAGATCGGCTGTTAGCGTACCAGCATGACCGCCTGATCTCCTCACAGAGCCTCAATCGCCTGTCCTGCCGTCACAACCCGCGCGCACGTGCAGATTCCGCGGGTCCGGTAATATCTTCAGGTTCCATCTTTATTCTTCAGCAGCCACCGGCGCAGGACCTCTCCTTTCCACATCCACAATCCGGAAAGGAGCATTGCAGGAATGACGACGAAACGCACCCGCAGAGCGTACGTTGGAAGAAGTTCAAACGGGCTGTACACGTAGCCTATTACCGGAATCGCAAAAATCAGGTGCATCGAGCGCGTGATTGAACGTCTTGTGATCTCTTTCATAAGGTTCTCTCATCTGTGGTCTCGAGTTGGGTCAACCCAGCTAGCTGGGCGTTCAGAAGCAAATCGCGTTGCGCGCCGATGCGTCACCTCGGAACGGTCGCGCAATCGGCTTCCATTTCTCTGTATATACTCGTCTCCGTATATACCAGTCAAGGTATGTGCGGCTCGGAATTTCTTGCGTTGCGACATATCGCTGCTCGGCTCACGGGACGGCTTACGAATTATTCGGCTGCAGGGTATACATCGCTTCTTGGTCTTAAGACGTCAGTAAGTTAGGACACCGGAACTCCTAACGAATGCCAGTCAGCGATTGGGGCACCGAGCTGCCATAGCTCCCGCGAAGCGGGAAACGGCAGACGTGGTTCCGGAAAGTGCCCATTCCCAAGAGCTGAAATCGGAACCGGATCCTTCGCCTGTCCCAGGGTGAGGCTGCGCAACGCGGGGCAAGTGCAGGTATGGTAGCTTACGATTGTACGAGCTGATCACTTCGCCAGGAGGGGTACGATATGAACGCGGCCGCGTGCTTGTTGTTCGCAATCTGCGCTGTTCTGGTCCCTGAGGTGCTTCTCGCCGATACGAATCCGGCATCGCCCGCCAACGCGCAGGCTGTTGCTAGTAAGTCAGTTAAGAAGATTCTGGTGGACAACACGATCACCAGTGACCAACTCAAGCAAATCCTCGCGAGGGGTTACCGGCCCGACAAGCAAGCACCCGGGAACGAGGTAACTTACTGCCGCCGCGAGCAACTGACTGGCGGGCGTTTCCAGTCGAAAATATGCAAGACCGCAGCGCAGATCTTCGAGGATGAGCAGAGGGGCAAGGACTTGACCAGCGACTTGCAGCGAGTCGGCATGCAAACCGGGAGTCGATGATCATAGATCCAGTCGGTCATTGGCCGATGCTCGCGCCTCGAGCCGCGGCGGTTTCCTTCGTGACGCCCCGGGTTGCGTTGCGAATGAGCGGTCGCGCCCAAACACCGACGCTCAAGACGAACCCGAAGGTGAGATACAGAAACAGCATTCCAAACCGTAGGCCGTACAGATCCCCCAGCCAGCCAATTACCAAGGGCACGAGTGCACCCCCCATGATCCCCGAGCACAGGATCCCGGCGAAGGGGCCGTGGTGCTGCGATACCGAGTTCAGCCCGAGCGACACCAGTGTGGGCCACATGATCGAGGCGAAGAAACCGATGCAGGGAAAGGCCACTCGGGATATTTCGGCCGAGCCAAACAGGGCTGCCGACAGCATGCACAGCGCACCGAGCGAAAATCCGATCAATACGCGGCGACTGTCGAAGAGCTTCAGCAAGCCCATCCCGAGAAGACAGCCGACGGTCATGAGGCCCCAGAAGTAGGCCACCGCATCCGCACCTCCCTTGTGAGGATCGACATGGTGATAGCGCTCGAGGAACGGCGACATCCAGTCTGCCGTGCCCTGCTCGCAGCCGACGTAGGCAACGATCGCCAGGGAATAGAGCCAGACATATGGATTGCGCAGAAGCTGGCGGTACATGGCAAGTGTACCCGCCGATTCCTCCGCCGTTCGCTGCACCTTCGGTAAGCGCAGCAATGCGATCACCACCACGCAAACGCCAGCGACCGTGGCAAATATCCAATAAATCGATACCCACGGAAGCGCTGGGGGTGTAAGGCTGCCCAGCACTCTGTAGATCCCCTCGAGATCGCCATGGGCGGGATCAATATGCGTCACCAGATCGGAATAGACCAGAGGACTTACGAACGAAGCGGCGCCAAAGATGAGCTGCGCGAACGCTGAGTTGAATGCAAAGTGCTCCTCCCCTCCGGCCACACGCAACAGGGGATTGATCGCCACCTGCAGTGCAGCCATCCCCGCCCCGATCACAAAGAGCGAAGTCACTGCTACCGGATAAGTGGGGAAGGCCGCGAAACTTGTCGCGCCGACGGTCGCCGCAACGAAAGAGGCGACCATGAGCTTCTTTTCTCCCCAGCGCTGCACAGCAAAGCCTGCGGGAATCGACATCACGCCGTATGCGATGAAGAATGCGAACGGCAGGATGGCGGCCATCGTGAGCGACACGTGAAAGCCGGCGATGATGTCCGGAACCAACGGCCCAAGGATATTCGTGAGAAAGGAGATCACGAAGAACACGAAGAACACGACCGCAACCAGAATTCGGCTTCTACTTCCGGTTCGCGCAAGCATCGTGGATGTCATTGTCATTCGAAGGAGCCTGCATTCAGAAGGGACAACCGCTGCACGGGCCTCTGCACGCGCTACTACACGACCGGCACCTGGCTGATGTTGTTCTTCGGGTCCATCCAGAAGGATTCGTTCACGAAGCGGCTGAAGATTTCGCGCGGCAGGATGGGGGTGCGCTCGATCGGCTCCACCTTCGGGCGCACCGTATGCAGGCCGGGCATGCCGACTCGGGCGTCGAACTCGTCCGCGTTGTAGGAGATGTGGTCAAAGTCATGTTCGAACCAGGGCTCGCCGATGAACTGGTAGACCGCGCGCATGGAAGCCAGTGGATTGCGCGCCAGGCTTTCGTAGGTCAGCAGCAGCAAGTGCCCCGGGGCATACTGGCCATAGAACGCATCCTTGGTGGCCTGGAATGAGAAACCCACCATGCCGCGCGGATCCGTCAGCGCCTCGACGCGCGAGTACACGGTGGTATTGGTGTCGAACCGAAACACTTTGCTGACGCCGACGGCTTGCCTGCGCACCAGTCGTTCCATGCTGTCCAGCACCCAGGACAGCTGGCGAACGCACGCGATGACCTTCGCCTCAGGAAACAGCGTGTCCAGCAATTGCATCCGGCTGCACCACAGCCGGCTGGTGTCAAACACGACGCCGGCATCCGCGTCTGCCGCGTAGAAGTTCTCGACCAGACCGCGCAGCATTGCGATGCGCTGCTCGTCAGAGACGTCGAAGGAAAAATCGTTCTTGCTGCTCGCCTCGGCCATGACCACGCCCATGATGTCGGCAAGCGGGCTGGTCATGCCCGCGCGGAAACGCGGGTTCTGGTTGAGTATGGCGGCAAGGAGAGTGGTCCCGGAGCGCGGCAGCCCGGAGATAAAGTGGAACTTTCGGGGTGACTTCGCGGCGTGGGGGGCGATGGGCATAGCGGCCGTTCTCCGGTGGATCGGTCATGCGGATTGTAGCGAAGCGCTCCAACCGACCGGAATCAATGATTGGTTTCCTGCGCAGCGGTGGTGTGAGTCTGAACCCCGAGCGGAACACGCTGGGATGGCAGGTTCCATCCGCTCACTTCGACGAACGGCGTCGCTGCCTTTAGGGTGGCGAAACGGGCTGTCAGGGTAATCGATTCACCGGGCCACAGTGTGACGTCGTTGTCGCTCCACAGGATCGGCAACACGAGCTCGCGGTCTGTGGATGGCTTAATCGACACGTGCTGGAGCAGCGCTACTGCGCTGGACGACGGGGGTACCGTGAGTGTGACCGTGGCGATGTCCTCGGCCCCGTCGTGTCGCAGGATCGCACGCACGTCGCTTTTCGCGGTCGGCAACGACTGCAACGCAGTCAGATCCGCGTATCGCCTCACTGGCGTGAGATACCAGTTCGAGTGTGCCCAGTCGAGCTCATCGGTTTGAGTTGAGACCCAATAGACGTTGCGGCTGATGGGTTTGCCGTCTGCGGAAGCGAGCTCAAGCTCGATGAAGTAGGTGCGCGAGAGGCCCGCCACTGCCGGCAGCATCGCGAGTTGCCGCGCAACGTTTCCGGGCAGATCGATATCCTGCAGGCGTTGCTCGGACCGCACAGTGCCATCCAAATTACGTACGCGGATGTTCGCGCGCAGTCCATGCTCATCGCTTAAGGTGTGATTGATCAGCATGATCGCGTGCGTGTCGTATGAGTACTGGATGTGCACCGGCTCGTTGGCCACCTTGGCGCCGAAGTAGGCGCCCGCCGGATTGAGGAAATAATCGTACAGATGCCAGTGCAGTGAGGGCCAGGCGTTGTTGAGCATCCAGTAGATGACGCCGGTGGACGGCTTGGCGGCATCCATGTGCGCATTGAAGGCCTCGAATTGCGCACGGACATTGTCGTAATTTTCGAGCTGGGACTTGGCGACGAAGTCCGCAAGACTCCTGGGCGCGCCATAGCGCTTCTTCAGTGCAGTATCGAAGGGCGTGAGCCGCGCGAATTTCGACCAGGCGGCGGAGGCGTGGTACTGCCGTGCGTCCGGATATTTCCAGAGCGCCTCCAGCTCCTGCGGCGAGAGCATGCGCGTGAGGTCGTCCAACGGCGGGATACTGGCGCCTGCACTGACTTCGGAGGCGAACCCGAACGCGCCCCCGAGCTTGTCGGCATACCAATAGG
The DNA here is from genome assembly GCA_963715725.1 of uncultured Pseudomonadota bacterium. Classification (GTDB taxonomy): domain Bacteria; phylum Pseudomonadota; class Gammaproteobacteria; order Steroidobacterales; family Steroidobacteraceae; genus 13-2-20CM-66-19. Next base: position 785,034 of record OY970272.1, read on the forward strand.
ATGGCGGAACCCACGCGTAGGGGCCAGCCATCTTCATACCCGATGGTCCAGTCTCCTCCGTACCCTGGTCTGCCGCTGCCGCAATGATCGGCAGCGGCCAGTCTGCGACGTGCAAGGTATCGACATACATCTTCGCAATCGCCGGCGGCGGTGCCTTGTCGCTGCCGATCAGAAAACCGATGACGGATGGGTGATTGCGCAACAGACGCGCCTCGCTCGCCATCGAGGCTGCGGCCACCTTCTCGTCCGCAGCATCCCACGGCGCGCTACCCGTCTTCGCCCACGCTTCCCACTTGTCGCAGCACTCCCAGCCGGCGAGGATCATGACGCCCTCGCGGTCGGCGAGATCGTAGAAGGGCGCGTCCTCGAGCTTGCCCTCACTGCGAATGGTGTTGAGCCCGAGGTTTACGACGTAACTGAACTCGGCCTCCATGCGCTTGCGGCCATCGCGCAGGAACATGTCGGGCGCCCAGCCCGCGCCGCGAATCAGGACAGGCTTGCCGTTGACGACGAACTGGCGATAACCCTGCTGGGTAAGCTTAGAGCTGACGGTGCGTATGCCGAATGTCGCGCTGGCCCTGTCAGAGATGGCCCCATCCACGGCAGCAGTCATCTCCAAACGGTAAAGCGGATGCCCACCCATTCCGACGGGCCACCAGAGTTGCGGATGGTTGAGATCGAGGCCCGGATCGCTCTGGGGAGAAAATGCGAGGGTCTGCGTCTCACCGGCAACGAGGTGGATCGTTCGCTTGAGAGAAACGCCAGCCACGACGCCCGTGAGGGTGGCGTCGTGTGCCAACGCATCGAGGTTTCGAGCCTCCAATTTCACGCTCAGCCCGGCGTGCGCAAGATCCGGCGACAGCTCTGAAGTCACCTGCGGAAAACGGAGCTCGATCGGACCGGTCCGCAGGATATCTACTCCCCGCCATGGGCCCATGTTGTTGTCCGGGGGCGTCGGGTTCCAGTCGACCCAGCCAATCGACAGGCTCGTCCTCGGGTCGCCCGGATGCACGCGCATTGCGAGGATGTTGGGGCCTGTCTGTACCCAGTGGGTCACGTCGAGCTCGTGCACGGGATAGGCGCCGACCACGGCGCCCGCCTCGGTGATCAAATGCCCATTCAACCAAACATCTGCGCTTGCGATGACGCCGTTGATACGCAGCAACGTGCGCGTCACTCCTAGTCCTTTGCCAACGGTGAACTCGGTGCGATACCACCAAGGAATCACGAACAGGTTGCCGCTGGCATCCGGTTCCTCTACCGCGCGCAGGTTGTCGCTGTAGAACACGTTCTCGTACGCGCCGTTCTCCAGCAGCCCTGCCATGACAGTCGCGCGACCGCTCACCGGGTACCAGGCGTGGGTTGAAAAGCCAGCGGAGGAGATCTCGGCGCCGCTTTGTTGCGCTTTGGCACTCGATTGAATCTGCCAATGCGCTATGGCGGTTGTGGAACCGGCCCCGGCATCCAACCGAGTGGGTGCAAACGCGTTTGCCGCGCAAGCCAGCGACGTGCACGCCAGTGATGTGCACGCCAGGGCTGCCGGCACCCGGATTGTGCGTTTGCCCCGGATTCGTGTCACAGCCACGGCCCCCGAGACACCGATCACCACTGCCCGCGCATACCGACGGTGAACATGCGTTCGGAGAAGTTCGAATGCCCCGGCTGATCGGGCCATACAAGGTAAAATCGCTGGTACTCGTTCGTCAGGTTGGTTGCGTTCACGAACAGCTGCGCGTACTTGCTGAACTTGTATGCGGCAGATGCGTCGAGGTACCTCTGAGGCGCCTCGTACTCTTCCAAGCCGGCGATGCCGCCCACGCTATCCTGGAAAGCTCGTTTCGAGCGGTAGTTGTAGGCGAAACGGACCTCAAAGCGCTTGTCCTGGTACCACAGGATGACGTTCCCCGATTCGGTGGAGTTATCCTGGAATGGTATCCGGTTCCCGGCCAGATCGGTTTCTCCCGTTTTGCTGGGCGCGTACGTGACGTTGAACTCCACGCCAGTATTGGCCAGCAGCCCAGGAAGGAACGTGAAACCCTGGCGATAGTCGAACTCAGCTCCCTGGATGCTGTTGCCCGAGCCCTGTAACGGTTGGGTTATGGCGATGCAATGGTGCCGGACCACACCATCCTCGTCCGGCAGATTGCAATTGATCACGGAGCCGTTGACGATGAAGCTCTTCACGTCGATGTGGAACAGCTCGAGGTTCACCATGCTCGTGGGGTTGATGTAGTACTCGAACGAAAGCCCGTAGTTCGTGGAACGCCACGGGTTGAGGCTCGGATTGCCAGCTGAATTTCCCGTCGCGACCTGGTAGATGGGACCCGTCTTGGTTTCCAACAGGGAGTAGTTGAGCTGCAGGCCGCCACCCCACTGGCTCAGGTCGAGGGGCAGCATGTTCCTGGAGGCGGCGAGGCGAACGGTCATCTTGTCGGTCACATTCAGCGAGAAATTGAGCGCCGGCAGGATGTCGTTGTAGCTGCGCCGCGTGACCTGTATGCCCGCATCCGTGGGTTCGGTGCCGTATTGGCCCGGCAAGCCGCTCAAATGCTGGGTGACTTCGAGGTTGGTGTGGATCACGCGCGCGCCCACGTTACCGCTGTACGACATGCTGCCTAACTTGCCACCGAAGTCAGCTTGCAGATAGCTTGCCAATTCCTTCATCCACACTGACCAGGTGAATGCCGGCGAGGCCTGCGTCGTAGTGTCAGGGTAAAGCGATTTCCAGAACGCCGCGGGATTGTCCATGGCGTGTGGATCGATCGCCCAGAAGTTGATCCCAGACCCGAGCAGATTGCTGTAGGGCTTCCAGTTATTGGCGAGCGGCGGCGGCGTTTTCGTTACCGGCTGTGACGACAGCGGACCGGCACGGAAAGCCCCCTCTGAGTTGCCGGCAGTACACCAGGTACTGGGCATAGTGTCAGTCGCATTGCCGCTCAGGATCACATCGGAGCCGGCATACCGCACCAGGCACCCGCCCGGCTCGCTCGCACCGATGCCGGCGTACACGGGGGTGACCAAGGTGAACCCGTCATTATCGGCGCTGCGGATACTGTTGCGGACGCCGAAATTGAGACGCAAGCCGTCGCCGAATTTGTAATGTCCGTCGAAGCGCAGCGCGGTCAAGGCGGTGTTGCGGTTGTAGTCTTCCCCGGACTCCAAGGTCTTCATCGTCCAGGCGTTCGGGTTGGCGAAAGCGCTGGCGAGAGACGGTGGCATGCTGATCGTGAGATTGCGGCCCCTGAAATCCGCGACGATGGGCACCGTATTCTGGGGAATACCGTTGGCGTTGAATACGCGATCGCCGCCTAGTTGAGTCGGATAGACGAAGGTCCCGCAAGGCAGCGCACTGTTGGGATCAGCCCACAGGCAGCCATCGGAATCGGAGATGTTGACATCGGTCTCTATGTACTGCTGCCTGGCCGTTTCGCGAATGCCGCGCACCCCCGCCGTGAAGGGTCCGCCATTATCGAAATCCAGCTGCAGATTGAAGTTCTGCGCGGTGGATTGCCTGCGGATGACCTGCGAGTACGATTCAACATCCCCCGGCCATTTCTCGTACACCTGGGTGGTGTAGATCTGCGAACCGGACCAGCTCGGGTCGGGCGGCGGTGTGTTGTATTGACTCAGGGCGGTACTGCCGGTGTTTCTCGACTGCAGCGGCACGTAGGTGGCACCCTGCCAGTTCGTGGAATTGATCTGTATGCCAACGTTGCGGTCGTACTGATCCTGGTGAGCGTAAAAGTAGTCGCTGGTGAGCGTGAGGCCGTGGTCGAGGTCCGCCTGGAACGACGCACTGCCCGCCTTGCGCTTGCGCTGAATGGCGCTTTCATAAATGCCGATGTTCTGGCTACCCATGAACACGCCATTCGACTTCCCGTCCCCGTTCACATCGACGCTACCGTCCGGATTCTGAGTGATCTTGGGCGGAATCGGGGCACCGTTCCAAGCGCCGAGGAAGCCGTTGTAAGCGCCTGCGCTTGCCGCGTTCTCGCCATGGAAGATGACGCCATACTGATCGAGGCCCTCGCCGATGTTTCCATTCGCGTTGGCCCCGCCACTGTTGCCCGTTCGCGTGGTGTCGGAATAATCGCCCGAAAGCTGCAGGCCCCAGTGGCCATCCGCGTTGTATGAGATGAGGCCATTCGCCTCCGGTCCGTTTTTCTTTGTGGTGCTGCCCCGTTCCCCATCGGCGGAATAGCTATAGGTGAATCCATGCGGTAGATCCCAAGGCCGGTAGGTGTGCAGATTGAGCGAGCCGCTGATGCCGCCCACGGTCTGGCCGGCGGTGGGCGACTTGATGACATCGACCTGGTTGAAGAGCGTCGCCGGGAGCGTCGTGAAGTCGGGTTGTTGCGAGTCGATCTGATCGGGCGTGATGAACACTTCGCCGTTCAGCATCGTGCCCACTTGAGGCAGGCCACGCACATCCACCGAGGTTCCAACTCCCGCGTCGCGGTTTATTTGCACGCCGGTGATGCGCTGGAGCGCATCCGTGATGGTTACGTCAGGCAGCTGGCCAATGCTCTCCGCCGAGATGCTGTCCTGAATATTCGGCGCCAGGCGCTTCACTTCGATCGCGCGGATCTGCGACTGACGTACGCCGTACACAGTGACTGTCGACAGGTCCGCCCCTCCAGGCGCGGGTGTGGTCGACGCGTCCGGCGGCGCAGGGCCTGGTGCGTCCGGGTTGCCGGCTGCGGCAGCCGTTGGCTCTGCTGCCAGAGATGATGTCGCCGCGGCAGCGAGCAGCGCCAAGGATACGGCAACTGACACGGGGTGCTTGCGATGTAGGTTTGACACGGGCTTCACCTCTGGATTCGCTGCCTATTTCGAAAGTGCCACTCGCGCCAGAACCCATTGGCCATCGCGTGGATCGCCAGTGGCAAAAATGCACAGGCTACGAGCGTCATTCAGCTTCGACGTGGAAACTCTTGCGTTGAGTTCGTGTTGCCCCTCTCCCGCCGCCGCCGCCAGCGGCAATCTGGCGAGCAATGCCCCCGTGCAGGAATCAGCATGGATCTCGAACTCGCCGGCGGCGCTGGCCTTGGGGCGTATGACGGCTCGCTGGGCCTCGTCGCCGAAGCGCCAAGCCACGCGCCCCACGGTCAAGGTGACATGCTCGATGTTTTCCAGCGGCGCGCCGCGCCACAACCAACACATATCACCGACACTCACCTTGTAAACCGGCCTCAGGCCCTGTGCCGGCTCCTGCCCGTCCAAACGCATTGCCGGCTGGTTTGAGCAGGATGCAAGCTCGCTGCCGCCGCGGCTAAGCAGAGTCGAGGCGTCCAACACCTGCATGCGCGGCGCAGCGAGGTCGAACCCGTCGGGCGCAAAGGTGGCTGCGCGCAGCGTTACTTTGCCCTGTGATGGGAAACTCCAGCGGGCGGACATACTGCGTGGACATCGAAGTCGGCGCGGAGCCGTCCGCGGTGTAACGGATCTCACCGAATTTCGTCTGGTTGGAAAGCTCGACGTGCAATGTTCCCTTGGCACCTGCAGTCACTTCGAACGCCGGTGCAAACGCGGTGTCGGCATAGCCGATGCCGAGTGCGCGATAGCGCGCGAGCTCGGTGCTCAGGCGCCGAAGAAAGCCTTTCCAGTCATGAGCGCTCGCTGATGACCAACCGAGTTCCGACAATGCCGCGATTCGCGGGTAGAGCGCATGTTGGTCGCGCGCGAAGCTCGGCATGAGCTCCGTCCAAAGCTCACCCTGCACGCCGATAACATGCTTCGCTTCAGCGGCGGTTGCGCCCTTCGGGACGACGGCGGTGTCGTAGGCTTGCCGCAGCGTTCGTCATAGGAGGTTGACCGGGCCATTCCTCGGGCAGGTCCGATTGATAGTGATCGAAGTAAAGCGAGTCCTCGGGCGCCAGGACCACATCGTGGCCTTGCGCGGCCGCTTCGAGTGCAACGTGCTCCTCATCGCCTCCGTGCCAGGACATCACAACTTCCGATGCCGGAAGGTTCGCACCCGCAACCAACTCGTCGTCCCAGCCGACCGGCGTGCGTCCGTGCTTGACGAGATAGTCGGCGAGCTGACTGGTGAACCAGCCCTGTAGCTGATCCATGTTCGCAAGTCCAAGCTGCTGCATCCGCGCCCGCAGTTCAGCCGACGCGTTCCACTGTTGCTTATCAGCTTCGTCGCCACCGATCGAGATATATCGCGAGGGGAACAGCTGCATCACCTCGTCCAGCACGTCCTCGACGAACTGCAAGGTCTTCTCGTCGGGCTTCAGCAGCCAGGGACTGATCCCCCAGTCCGTCCACACGGATGGGCGCTTGCCGGTAACGCCGAGCCACGGATACGCGGCCACCGCCGCCTGCGAGTGCCCGGGAAGGTCGATTTCCGGCACGACGGTAACGAAGCGAGCGGCGGCATAGCGCACGATCTCGCGCACCTCGGCTTCGGTATAGAAGCCGCAGTAGGGTTTGTCTGGAGCGCCGGTCAATTCGATGTCGAGGCCCACAGCCTTGCGGCAGGCACCGGTTTTCGTGAGTGCGGGGTACTTGGGGATCTCGAGGCGCCAGCCCTGGTCCTCGGTCACGTGCCAGAGCAACACGTTGAGTTTGTCGAGCGACATCCAGTCGATCAATTTCTCGATGTCGGCCACGCTCTGAAAATGCCGTCCTGAATCGAGTAGCAGCGCGCGCCATGCGAAACGCGGGTGATCCTCGATGACGCCCTCGGCAATCTCAGCCGCTGCGCCGCGAATCCAACCCGGCGGCGTCAGCAGCTGCCAAAGGGTGACACTCCCATAGAACGCGCCGCCCGGCGAGCGCGCGATAACTCGGATCCCTTCGGCGCCTATTACTAGGCGATAATCGCTGTCCCCCGCGACGCTCGCGTGAGGATCCACGTCGAACGTGATTGCGGGGTGCGCATCAGCCGTAGTCGCGGTGTGTAACTGCAGCCCGCGCGTGCTTGCCACCAACTGCATGAACCGATCCGCTATGGGCTGGACTTGCTGGAGGTCCGCGCCACGCACTGCGACCAGGGCGCCATCCGCCAGCTTCACCACGCCCGACCGGGCGAGGCGCACGTCGGCGGGCGCGGGCAACAGCGACCAGGTGGATGTTGCTGGCGCCGCAAATGCGATCCCCGTGGTGGCTAGCCACATGACCGCCATTGAAAACCCGCACGGCCCCGTTCCCGGCCGTCGAAACCTCGATGCGATACGGGTAGGCGCGCCACCGGCATCCGCAGCCAAAGATGGCGTCGTCGCGACCCCCGCTTGTCGACCCGGATGACCGATTGCCCCGCTCATCTGTGCCCTTACAGCGTCTATTTATTCGGTCGATTGACGAATCAATGTTGCATGAAGAGCGCCATACGTCAAGCAAATGTGGTATTAAAGCCTGATGAGGCTATGATTGTTCGGGTAGATGACGAATCAATGAGAACGCCTATGCCTTCCCCGCCGATGGGCAGCGTGACCCGCCAGTTGTCGCGACGGAGCGTTTTCGAAGCCCTTCTGCACCGCAGCCCTATCTCGCGGGCGGACCTTGCCAAGGTGACCGGTCTGTCGAAACAGACGATGTCGGAAGTCATCGACGCGTTCGAGCAGCAGGGCCTGGTTCATCGGGTCGGTCGAACAAGCGGCAACGTTGGACGCACCGCCGTGTTGTACGAATTGAGCCCGGAAGGCGGTCACGTGCTCGGCATCGACCTTGGAGCCCGACGGTTGACAGTCGCCCTCGCCGATATCGCAGGCAGAGTCCTCGCCGAGGCCGACGAGCCCACCGACAGCCGCGGCGGAGCCTGGGCGCTCGACCAGATCGCGCGGCTCTCGGACCGTCTGGCGCGTGACAACCACACACACCCGAGCCGAATCCGCTCCATCGTGCTGGCCACCCCCGGGGTGGTGAACCCCAAGAGCGGTGCCATCGAGATGGCTCCCAACATCACAGGCCTGGGTCATCTCAATGTCGTGGGCCTGCTGGGTGAGAAACTCGGCAGTCCCGTCGTCGTTGAAAATGACATCAATCTCGCGTTGCTCGGGGAAATATGGCATGGCTGCGCGCAAAACGTCGCCAACGTGGCCTTCCTCGCGCTCGGTAGCGGCGTCGGACTGGGACTCTATGTCAACGGCCAGCTCGTTCGCGGCGAGAACGGCGCCGCAGGTGAGATCGGCTATCTGCCGATCGGTGGCGATCCGCTGCAAGCCGAGTCACGCCTGCAGGGCTGCCTCGAGTACCAGGTTGGCGCCAATGGCGTCGTGCGGCGATACCGGGAGGCCGGCGGTTCCGATGTTGATTCGGAGAGACAGGTCTTTGAGCGAGCGCAGGCGGGCGATCCGATTGCCGCGTCCGTGGTCGACGAGACGGCGCGACTGACTGGACTTGCGGCCGCGACGGTCATCGCAACAGTAGATCCGCAACTGCTCGTTCTGGGTGGCTCGGTCGGAGCGCGTGCGGATTTTGCGGACAAGGTCGCACGCGTGCTGTTGCAGCTCTCGCCCCGGCCGGTGGAGATTCGCACCAGCACCTCAGCAGGCGAGCAGGCGTCGTGGGCGCCTTGTCCGTCGCCTTGCGCCGTCTCCATGATGAATTCTTCGGGGTCGCGGAGCTCGCCGCGGCTCTTCCCCTTCCCCCGCCCGCGCAACGTACGCACGCCAATGACACACGAAACTGACTATTGTTTTGCGGCGGACCTGGGCGGCACGAAGCTCGCCGCAGCGATGGCCGATGCGCGTGGTCGGATCGTGGCGGAATTGACCGAGCCCACGGACCGGCGCGGCGCAGCGTACGTGGCCGAACAGATCGCCGCGTGCGCCGACAAGCTGGCGCACGCCGTCGGGATCGAAGTCACGCGCGCGCGTCATGTCATGGTGGGAATTCCTGGAGCGGTCGATCCTCGCACGGGCCGTGTTTCCCTGACTCCAAACATCGAGGGACTGGAGGACTTCGATGTCCTCGGCTATCTGCGCGGCCGTTTCGGGCCGGATGTTGCGATCGAGAACGACGTGAATCTCGCGATGCTCGGTGAGCATGCGCTCGGGTGCGCCAGTCGGTGTCGCAACGCGGCGTTCCTGGCGCTCGGAACAGGCGCTGGGCTCGGCCTGCTCATCGACGACAAGTTGTTTCGCGGAGCGCGGGGCTCGGCGGGGGAAATCGCGGACCTGCCCATCGGGCGCGACCCGACTGTCGCAGATCCCATCTGCCACCGGTGCATTCGAGCGCGAGGTAGGCTCAGTCGCCATCGTGGATCGATACCGCCGCCAGGGTGGAACCGCAGCCGCCACGGTACGTGACATTTTCAGGCTCCTCGAGGAAGGCGACGAAGTGGCAGCGTCGGTCCTCGATACCACGGCGCGCTGGGTGGCCCTCGCTGTAGTAACACTGCAATCGCTCCTCGATCTGGAGCTCATCGTGTTCGGAGGTAGCATCGGCGTGCGACCCGAGCTGTATGAGCGGGTCCAACAGGCCCTTCCCACCCTCTTCTCACGACCCATCACCATCGCACCTAGCCAGCTTGGCGATCGAGCGGGGCTCATTGGCGCCGTATGCGCCGCGGCGCGGGCCCTGCGTGAGAAGCCGTAGCCTGCGCATGAGTTTGTGCGAGCCCGAGCGTGCTGATCTGAGTGCATTTATTCTCGTGAGGTACTGATACGCTACAACCGCTCTGTTCCTCCTTGCCCAGTGATTCCCGTTCTCTGCTACCCCGATCCGGGCGCGGCGGAGAGTTGGGGCGGGACCTCAGTAACACTCTGAATGGGCATCTGCGCTGCGTCACCTACGTCGTGCCAGGACGATCCTGTCCGAAAGCGCTGAAAGCCGAGGGCTTGCGCTTAAGAAGGTCCTAGGACTCGTGAAATACGCAGCCCGGGCGGATTTGCTGCCGTTGGCCCCGGAGCGCATGCTTTCTCCAATTCACCAGTCCGCGCAGCGCAGATCCGATGACCACCGGAGAAAACCGCCTCCCACCCCTCGTCACTGAGGCGTCGCCGCGTGCGACGGAAGGCGATCCGCAGCTCTCAGCCTGCGCTCAAGAGGGTGCACCCCCTCGGGGGCTTCCCGGGACACACGCCCCGGGGCGGCAACAAAGCGCCGGACGAGGCCAAGTGGTTATGTCCGGCAGCACGGTACGACTGGCGATCGGCCAGCTCCTCGGCGGCCGCTACCGCATCGAGCGCGAACTCGCTGAGGGAGGGATGGGGGTCGTATACCTCGCGGCCGATCAGCAGGTACCGGGCGAGAGGTTCGCCATCAAAGTGCTGAAGGAGGAACTGCAGCCCGAGGCTCTTACGCTGCTGCGGGAGGAGGTCCGCAAGACCCGCAAGCTCAGCCATCCGAATATCGTGGACGTGCATTCTGTGAATGTGGACGGGCAGAGAGTCTACGTGCTGATGGAGTACCTCGAGGGCAAGTCCCTGGATCTGCTGCTCGATGAGGAGTTTGGGCGCGGCATGCGCTTCAGCCATGCGTGGCCGATCATCGAGGATGTGGGTGCGGCATTGGGCAACGCGCACGACCACAACGTGATTCATAGCGACTTGAAGCCCGCGAATGTGTTTGTGACAACCTCGGGGCGGACCAAACTGCTTGACTTCGGCATTGCGCGGGTGTCGCGCGGTCCACTGCTGTACGCCCGCTCCGAATCACGCGCGCTCACCCCCGCCTACGCCAGCTGCGAAATGCTCGAGGGGAAGGAGGCGGACCGGCGCGATGACATTTATTCCTTCGCCTGCGTCATCTACGAGGCGCTTTGTGGCGATCGCCCGTTTGGGGAACTCAGCGCCCTCGAGGCCCGGGAGGCAGGTACCCAAGTGCCGCCGCTGCAGGGACTGTCTAAGCAACAGAACATGGCGCTCGCACAGGCGCTGGCCTTCGAGCGTAATGGCCGAACCGCATCGGTGGAGGAACTCCTTGCGGGCCTCGGCGCTGACAGGAAACCCCGCGCTGGCCCGACCGTGCGGCGCTGGGCGGTGTCCGTCGGCGCTGCTGTGTTGGTTGCGGCCGGCGCCTTCTTGTGGTGGCGCGACCGAGTGCTTGCGGGTGCCCCACCGCCCTCGATCGCCGTACTGCCGTTCGTCGATCTGAGCGTCGGCAAAACTGAGCAGCCATTTGGCGATGGCGTCGCGGAGGAACTCTCCAACTGGCTTGCGCAGATCCCGAGGCTGCGAGTCGTTGCGCGCAGCTCGGCCTTCGCCTTTCGCGACCGTCAAACTGACGTGCGCGAGATCGGGCGCCAGCTCGGCACGACGCACGTGCTCGAAGGCTCGCTACGACGTGCGGGGGACATCACACGCGTCACCGTGCAGCTGATCGCCACCAGCGACGGCTACAACATGTGGTCCGGCTCCTACGATACCGCAGGGACCAATGTCATCCAGGTGCAGGAAGAGGTGGCACGGGCGGTGGCCAGCAATCTCGAGCTGCGGCTGACAGGCGTGACGATTGCAAACCTGAGCGAGCGGCGCAGCTCGAATTCGCAGGCCTATTCGACTTACCTCGTTGCGCGCCATCATCAGCAGCAGCGAACCAAACAGGATAACGAGCGCGCCATCGAGCTGTACCGGGAAGCCCTCAATCTCGACCCAGGCTTCGCGCTCGCACAGGTCGGGCTGGCCTACGCATATCTCAATCAACGCTATTTCAACGACCGTCCCATCGGGGATATCGCGCGCGATGCCATGCCGCTTCTGCAGCAAGCCGCGCAGCACGGCCCCCGGCTCGCCGACCTGTATGTGGTGCGCGGCGCACTCGAGACCGAGCTACTGCAACACGATGCGGCGCTCCGTGATCTGCACCAGGCCGAAAACCTCAATCCCAACTCGCGCGAGGCAGCCTCCGAGCTCGGATTCTACTATCTGGTCAACGGTCAACCGCGCGACGCGCTGCGCTACTACAGTCACGCCGCCGATCTCGATCCACTGGATTACAACCTCGCAGCGCAACGGTGCAACGCACTTGTAGACCTGGGCCAATATGATGGCGCCGTCGCGGCCTGTGCCCGCTCCCGCGCCCTCAACCCACAGTCCGCTTGGCCTTACAGCGTGTCGAGCGATCTGGAAGCAGCGCGTGGCAGGCTGGTCGAGGCGTTGCACTGGAATAGCGCCGCTCTCACGCGCTCACCCGATGCTGAGGACGTGTATGCGCAACGCGGTCAGTTGCTGTTGAGTCTCGGTCTTCTCGAGCGGGCACGCGAGAGCTACGACACGGCGCTGACTGCCACTGGCAATACGAATGCCAGCCCCTGGCTCAGCTGGGTCGGGCTTGTCGCGGCATACTCCAGCGGTGGCCTCGAGGCGCTGCACGCGCGGATCACTGCGCAACACCTGGCCGACGCGACCGACCCCGGGATGCTCTTCGTGCTGGCGAGCGCAGAGCTGCTTGCGGGCGAGCCTGGAGCCGCGCGAGCATTCGCGGACCGAGCACTTGTATCGCCCGAACTCAGGCCTGATGACCTGGGCAGCCCATGGCTCGCGCGCACCGGGAGCGCTTACCTGCTCATCGCCGCGGCCGCGCACCAGGCAACCGGCGATGCGGCGGGAGCAGCGCAACAGCTGGCCGCGCTTACCGCGTTGCTCGATCGCTTGACGGCGGCGGGCATGCGCCGCCACGGTGTTTATGAGCTGCAGGCGCAGGTTGCGGCGTTGCGCGGCGACGCCGAGGGGGCGATGCGTGCCTTGCAGCACGCAGCAGATCTGGGCTGGCGCGATGTCTGGCTCGCTGAGCGCGAGCCGTATTTCACCGCCCTGCGTGCACGGGCCGACTTCCGCGCGCTGCTGGAGCGGCTGCGCGCTGACAACGAAGCGCACGCCAGAACGCTGACGCCGGCGGAGGCGGCAACGCCGGCGCCGAAGTCGTGAGAGACTGCGCTCCTCAGACGTCAGTGCGGGGGCCAGTTACTGCCGCCGCCACCTGCACCAATCCCATAGGAGTTGATCGCCTGCAACAAGCGGTCAAGGATCACACTGATCTCCACCAGGTGGACAGTGGGCAGTTCATCTTTGTATTCCGGCGGAAAGGTCGTATTAGTCGGCCACTTCTGCGCTTGCAGGAACTGCGCAATCCGGTCGCCCAAGGAGCCGCTCGTCGCGGCGGGCGGTGGCGCCATAAGATACCCCACCGTCATCAGCACGTTCACGAACGTTAAATAATCGCTAATGATCTGAGCCTCGGTTTGTTTGGGCGTGAGCGTCGGCCAAAGGCGGGTCGTGCCCGGCCAAGGATCGGTCTGAGGCAGGGGGGCCGGATCCTTCAGGGTTGTGGGGTCGCCAATGAAGGCCGCCGTGAAATCCGCCATGAACTGAGTGCGCAGCAGCTGCGGATTGCACTTTCCGCTTGCCGCGCCGCTTCCCGTGCTGGTGCCCGTTCCGCAACCGCTGACGGTTCCCGCGAGAACCAACGCGGAGCCGGTCAACAGATCACGCCGAAGAATAGTCATCGCAGCTCCCCTTAATCTTGTTGACTTCCTGTTGATAGCGCCGCTTTTGCTGTTGACTGTACGCGCTGTCGGTTCAAACTGCTACCGACCCATCTTTATAAGAAAACTCATGAACAAACCGTCTCCCGCCTCGGTGGCATGCTGCGTTGCGCTATTCAGTGTCGTGCCTCTGATGGCGCGGTCCGAAAGCAAGACTTTGGTGCTGGCGGACGCCGAGCCGCAGTACGCAAGCAAGCTATGTTGGGCTGCAGCGGACCTGCTCGCCGTCAACCAGTTCTACCCGAGTTGTCCGGCAACCACGAGCAGCGCGGTGACGCCCATATACTTCCCCACCAGCCAGGCGACGGAGGCCGCCGATAATAAATCGATCAATTCGGGGCTCACCGACTCGTTCAGCTATTACCTGACGACGATATGCGAGCCTCAGATCCAGAACTGCAATGACTGGGGCTTTCCGCTTCTGCACGGACTCACCTTCAAATACGGCAGCGAGTTTCCCAACCCGCAGTCCCCCGACCCCATGGGTCTCGACTGGGACACCATGAGGGAAGAGATCGAAGCGGGTCGTCCGGTGCTGTTCATGTGGGACTATCCCGCGAACGATACCGACGCCAGCTCCCCGGTAGGCAAACACGCACTCGTTGTGATCGGTTACTCGGACGACACCGGGATCCGGAAGTTGCAGATCTGGGATCCCTGGCCCGTACCGGATGAGTTGGTATCCCAAGTCCCGGCGTGTGGCCCGGCCAGCGGCGTTCAGGTCAGCCAGGACCATAGCCAGCAAATCGATTTCAGCACTTACAGTGACCCGCTGAGCGACATGGGTCTAACGGCCGTGCATGACCAGGACCAGTGGGGGCTCGCGAAGATCGAGACGGTCGTTCCGGAGCCGCCCGTCCTCACGGTTGACGGAGTTTCGGCGTCTTCGCCGCCGACCCCGCGGTCGCACAAGCACCCCCAGCCCCCCTCGGTTGGAAGGCCGCAGAGCTTCGCCAAGGCATTGAGTATGGCGCTGCCCCAGGGCCGGCAACTCGATCTGCAGGTATCCGGCGCCCCGCCGCGCTCCCTCGGTGTGCCCTTTCCGATCGTAGGTCTCGGCTTCGGGCAACTGCTGCGCGCAGCCAACGAGCCTACGCGACTGCTCGCCGGTACCACCTCGGCAATCCTGTTTCCCGTACTGTCGCAGGGTAAGGTCGTCGATGCTTTTCTGATGCTGTTCAAGGACGGGCGCTGGCAGCGCGGCGGGTATGCCAACATTGAGATCACCCGGCGGCTGGTCGCTGTACGGGCATCTTACGCCGCGCGGCAGCACCTTTCACTTGACAAGTTCTATATGGTCTCAGTGCCAGGTGAGGTCGCGTTCTTCGCGGCCTACGGCAGAGGCAGGAATGCCATTCTCATCCCGGCTTCCACGGATCCCACGATCGATGCGCGCGCCGGCGTGCCAGTGCCCGCCGATAAGCAGCTCCGCAAACTCGTACAGGTTATACAGGGCGACCTGCAACGCAAGCCGGCGCGAGGTCGCGACACGTCCCGTCCTGGCAGGTGACGCTCCCCTTACCGGGGCACACGACCACACGCTCGACGGGGCTAGGTTTCTTGGACAGGGTACGGGCCGTCGGCAAATTTCCTGTCATGGTAACCCTTGGAGCCGATCTCCCTGGCCAAGGGACTGCGGAACTCGCCGGACACGCGCAACTGCCGCAGGGCGATGCCGAAGTCATATTTCGGCTGCCACCCGAGCTGCGTCCTGGCTAACTCGTTGACATAGACGCGATCGATTGACTGGATCATCGTCCAGCCACGCCGCCGATACTCCACCTCGTACTCGGGTGCGCACCGCCTGACCACGAGCGGAGCATTCGTTCGCAGCTCGCTGAGGTCCGCGCGCGTGAACGGGGTGGTTGCGCTCACGATGTATCGGGCGAAGCCTATCGCTGCGGCTTTCTCAATCGCCAGCAAGTGAGCACTGACAATATCCTCGATGTCGGCGCGGCGGTAGAGCAACTCGTTTAACTTCAGATTGCTGTCATCGAACGCCTCGCGCGCGCTGCGGTCGTCATCCATCTCCGGAAAGAAACGTGAGGTTCTGAGGATGATGCACGGCAGCCCGCTCTGGCGGTGAATCAGCTCGCACAGATTCTCGGCAGCGAGCTTGCTAACGCCGTAGATGTTCTTGGGAGCCGGTACGACATCTTCGGTGATCCACGCGGCGGGCTGCCCCTCTGCGGGTGTGAGCGCGCGACCGAACGCGCTTGTGGTGCTCGTGAAAATGAAGGATCTGACACCCGCCAGGACGGCCTCCTCGAGGAGATTCAGGGTTCCCGTGATGTTGATGTCTACAAAATCCTGTCGGCTGTGCGTTGCAAGGTGCGGCTTGTGTAGTGTCGCCGCATGCAGCACCACATCGACGCCCTGGATCGAGCGCTTCACAAACTCCCGATCCGCCACCGAACCCACCAGGTTCGTAGCAGGCGACTGCTTGATATCGAGACCGATAGCCTCGTGGGTTGTGCGCGCAAATGTGCGCATCAGCGATTCGCCAAGGTGACCGGCACTGCCGGTAACGAGAATTCTCATGTGTCCTGGCTCCGTGTCATGAGCTCGAGATAACCGCCAGACACGAGCTGCGAAGGCTGCACACCAAGCCGTGCCAGAAGCTCGTTGGCCTCCTGGATGCCTGCCGCGGAGGGCTCCTCGTCTGCGAGTACGACTTCGAGCTCCACGAACTCACCGAGCCCGGACACCCGATCGAGGTGAATCCGCGTTCTGCCCGCCAGGTACAGGGTGCGGTGCTTTTGCACGCGGCCGATCTGGCCGTAAGCCAAGGTCAGCGTCTCCCGCAGCGTCTGCGGCGCTGTCGTTGGGCTGCGCACATAGAAGGACTCTTTGGGCTCGAGCTGGCTGGCACGGCGATAGTAGATGAGTTCACCCTCGCGCTGGGAGAAAGCCCGGAGCTTCAACTTGCCGGTGCTGCACAGAAAATAAGTGTCGTCCTGGGATATTTCGACGGGCGCCTGATCGGCTACAGCCCTCACTCGCGGCAGCATCGCCTCAACACTGTCGATGCGAGCCTTGATTTCGATATTCCTGGACAAGGGGCGACTCCCGGTGTGCCTCGGTTGGCCACAAATGTGTCACACTTGGGCCCCCGTTTGCTGGTCAAGAACCCGTGAGCACCCCGAGCCCCGCACCCGCCGCGGTCGAAAAGATCTTCATCTCAGCCGAATCGCTGTTGCGCGATTCAATGGAGCTCGCGATGCGTATCGTACGCAGCGGGTTCAAGCCCACATTTCTGGTCGGTGTGTGGCGTGGGGGCGCGCCCATCGGGATCGCAGTCCAGGAGACGCTCGAGTATCACGGCATCCACGCCGATCATATCGCCATTCGAACGTCGGCCTATACAGGCATCGACCAACAGTCGAAGGTCGTCCGCGTCCACGCGATCGACTACCTGGTATCGCGCTTGTCGTTCGAGGACCAGTTGCTCATCATCGATGACGTATTCGATTCCGGCCGGAGTCTGGAGGCGGTCATCTTCGAGCTGACACGCAGGTGCCGGCGCAACCTGCCAGACCAGATCCGCATAGCGACCGTCTATTACAAGCCGGAGCGCAACCACAGCTCCCGGGTGCCGGACTACTACCTGCGGTCCACCGACAAGTGGCTGGTGTTTCCGCACGAACTGCAGGGACTGACGCGCCAGGAGATTCTGGCGAACAAGCCGGTCGGGGAAAGCTTCTTCGACAAGTAGATCCGACGCTCACCTAGCCATTGTCCGCAAACGCCTGGATTTTCCGTCGCCACCGCTCCTTGTCCGCTGCCGGCAGGAACGACGCCTCAATCGAATTGCTCGCGAGTTGGGTTATCTGGGATCGCGACAGACCCAGGCCCGTGGCGACCGCGAGGTAATTCTCGGCGACATAGCCGCCGAAGTACGCAGGATCGTCGGAGTTCACGGTCACACACAGCCCGCGCTCGAGCAGCCGTTTGAGGTTGTGGTCCTGGATGCGCTCGAAGACTCCGAGCTTCACGTTCGAAAGCGGGCATACCGTCAATGGCATGCGTTCTCGTGCCAGCCTCGAGATCAGCTGCGGATCCTCTTCGCTGCGCACCCCGTGATCGATGCGCGCAACGCGAAGAATGTCCAACGCCTCGTAGATGTAACCGGGCGGCCCCTCCTCGCCAGCGTGAGCCACAGTCAGAAAGCCCTCGGCTCGCGCACGCTCGAATACCGACGCAAATTTGGATGGCGGGTGACCAGCCTCGGAGGAATCCAAGCCCACCGCCGTGATCGCATCGCGATATGGAAGAGCTTGCGTCAAGGTCTCCATAGCCTCATCAGCGCTAAGATGCCGCAGAAAGCACAGGATGAGCCGGTGGGTCACACCGATCGTCTGTTGTGCTTCCAGCAAGGCTCCGCGAATGCCGCCGATGACGACCTCGAAGGGAATGCCGCGAGCTGTGTGAGTCTGCGGGTCGAAGAAGACTTCGACATGAACCACGCCATCGCCATGTGCTCTTCGCAGATACGCCGCCGTAAGCGCGTGGAAGTCGCTCTCGTCACGAAGGACTTCGGCGCCGGTGTAGTAAACGTCCAGAAAAGACTGCAGGTCAGAGAAGTGGTACGCCGCGCGCAGCTCCTCGACCGATGTCTGCCGAAGGGTTACCCCATGCTTGCGAGCCAGGTCAAACACCATTTCCGGCTCGAGCGTGCCCTCGATGTGCAGGTGCAATTCAGCCTTGGGAATTGCGCGGATGAAATTCTCAATCGAGCTCACGGGCGGGCATCTCTCATGAGCCGGCACCTTAGCAAACAGTTCTCACCGTGCACAATCTACATCGAGATTGTGCACAATCCCGCCGGCGCCTATGCTACTCATTCATGGGCACGCTCACGACGCATGTGCTGAACCTTGCTGCCGGTGTCCCGGCACGAGGCATGCGCATCGACCTCCACGAAGCCGGAAGCACGCCGCCGCGCGTGCTGATACAGTCCCAGACAAACGAGGACGGCCGCTGCGACAAGCCTCTGCTGGCGGGAAGCTCATTGCGTAGCGGCCGCTATACCTTGACGTTTCACGTCGCCGAGTATTTCCGCTCGGTGGGCGTGCAACTGCCGGATCCGCCGTTCTTGGACCAGGTCGTCATTCAGTTCGGCATCGCCGATCCTGCGCAGAGCTATCACGTCCCATTGTTGGTGTCGCCGTGGAGCTACTCGACCTACCGGGGGAGCTGATATGAGGACGGCATCTGCGGCCGATTCCCGTACAATCCGCTTCGTTCTCGACGGCGAACTCGTGAGCGTGTGCGGCCTGCCGGCTACCACAACGGTGCTCGAGTACCTGCGCAATGAGGTGGGCCGCACCGGCACAAAAGAAGGCTGTGCCGAGGGGGACTGCGGGGCGTGCACTGTCGTTCTAGGCGAGTTGACTGGCGACGCTCGCAGCATCCGCTACCAGGCGATCAATTCCTGTATCCGCTTCCTGCCAACCATCGACGGCAAGGAATTGGTTACCGTCGAAAGTCTCAGAGGGCCGAATGGCGAGCTGCATCCCGTACAGCGGGCCCTGGTGGACTGTCACGGCTCACAGTGCGGCTTCTGCACCCCGGGCTTCGTCATGTCCCTGTTAGCTTTGTATCTGGCGCGCGAGCAACCCGATCGCGAAGAGGTCATTACGGCCCTTTCGGGAAATCTCTGCCGCTGCACGGGCTATCGCCCGATCGTTGAGGCCGGTTGCCGCATGTCGGAGTATCCCGAGCCGAAGCGTTGGAGCCGTGATGACGCTCGATCCGCGAATCGCCTGGAGCACCTCCTGGCTCTGCGGCGCACGGCACCCGGTACAACTCTGCATTTTCCCGGCTTTCTGGCGCCGCGTACGCTCGATGAATTGGCGACGGCTTTCGCGGCAGCGCCGGATTCTGTGCTGCTCGCCGGCGGAACCGACGTCGGGCTGTGGACGACCAAGCACTTGCGGGAGCTGCCCTCGATCATCTATCTCGGTGCGGTCCCGGAGCTACAAGAGATACACAAGACAGATACTGGATTGCGGATTGGCGCCGGGGTCTGTCTGAGCGATGCTTGGTCAGCCCTGGTCGCGGAGCATCCGCCTCTCGCAGAACAGGCCTTGCGATTCGCCTCACCACCGGTGTGCAACTCGGGCACCCTCTGCGGAAATATCGCCAACGGGTCGCCGATCGGTGATTCGATGCCCGCTCTCATCGCCTTGGGGGCGGAGGTCGAGTTGCGTCAGGGGACTCGCCTTCGCCGCCTGCCCCTCGAAAGTCTATACGTGGGCTACCGGAAGACGAATCTGCAACCGGGGGAATTGGTTGTCGCGCTCGGCGTGCCACCTCCCAAGCCCGAGCGCCTCTTCGCCAGCTACAAGCTGGCGAAGCGTATGGATCAGGATATCTCGGCAGTATGCGCCGGATTTGCACTGCAGCTGTCCTCTGGCCGTATCGTCGATGCGCGCCTCGCATTCGGCGGCATGGCTGCCATTCCCGCCCGAGCGAGCAACGCTGAGAAAGCCCTCATCGGAAAACAGTGGTCGCGGGAGGCTGTCAACTCGGCCATTGCTGCTCTTCCCAGCGACTTCACTCCCCTAACCGATCTGCGTGCGAGTCAGAGCTATCGACTCACAACCGCCGGCAGGCTGTTAGAGCGTTTCTACCTGCAGCATGCCCCCGATCCCCCGAAGTTGCGGGTCACTGACCCATCCGCGGTCATGGAATTCACGTGAAAGTGCAATTGGCATGACAAGCGCGCGCACGCATGACGAGCCTCGCGTGTGTGGCGCCGCCGATCGGCAGGTATCACCGGAGGTGATCGGGGAGCCATACGCTCACGACAGCGCTCATTTGCACGTGACCGGCGCGGCGCTTTACTGCGACGACATCCCACTGCCCGCCAACACACTGCACGCAGCTTTCGGAATCAGCACTGTTCCACATGCTCGAGTGCGTGACCTTGATCTCGCGGCGGTGCTCGAGAGTCCAGGAGTCATCGCCATTGCGCTTCCGCCGGATATCCCTGGAGAGAACAATTACGGCGGGGTCGTGCACGATGATCCGATCTTTGCAGATGGCTACGTGCAATACGCAGGCCAGCCTTTGTTTGCCGTCGCGGCAACTTCGTACACCGCTGCTCGCAAGGCGGCGAGCCGCGCTCGAGTCACCTACCATGAGCTTCCCGCGATCCTTGATATTCGCGCAGCGCTAGCCGCAGAAAGTTATGTTCTGCCCAGCCGGAAGCTGCTGCGCGGTACGCCTGCAGCAATCCTCGCGAGCTCGGCCCGGCGCCTGCAGGGCACGATTGTCGTGGGCGGTCAGGACCACTTCTATCTTGAAGGCCAGATAGCAATCGCCATCCCACAGGAAGATGGCGCGATGCTGATTCACAGCTCCACACAGCATCCTACAGAGGTGCAACACATCGTGGGACATGCGCTCGGTATCGGGGCACACAAGGTCACCGTACAGTGTCGGCGCATGGGTGGCGGCTTCGGCGGCAAGGAAAGTCAACCCGCATTGCTCGCCGCGGCTGCCGCGGTGCTGGCTTTCAAGACCAGCCATCCGGTGAAACTGCGGCTCGATCGGGACGTCGACATGATCGTGACAGGTAAGCGTCACGATTTTCTCGCTGACTACGACGTTGGCTTCGACGCTGGAGGAAGAATTCAGGCCCTGAGCGTCCTGCTAGCTTCCAGATGTGGCTACTCGGCGGACCTGTCTGGCCCGGTGAACGACCGCGCGGTGTATCACCTCGACAATGCCTACTTCCTCGAGCATGTCGAGATTACTTCGCATCGTTGCAAGACGCACACGGTCTCCAACACTGCATTTCGCGGCTTCGGCGGACCGCAGGGGATGATGGTCATCGAGCAGATCCTCGATGACATCGCGCGTACCTTGCACCTCGATCCGCTTGATGTGCGCCATGCAAACTTCTACGAAGTTGCGCACCGTAACGTGACGCACTATGGGCAGACGGTCGAAGACAATCTTATCCACGAGATTGTCAACCGACTCGAAACTGAGAGTCGCTATCGCGCGCGCCGCAGCGAGATTGCGGATTGGAACTCACGCAGCCCGGTAATCAAGCGCGGACTGGCACTTACTCCGGTGAAGTTCGGAATTTCATTCACCGCCACCCACTTCAATCAAGCCGGCGCATTGCTGCAGGTCTACACGGATGGAACCGTGCTGCTCAACCACGGCGGCACCGAGATGGGCCAGGGTCTTCACATCAAGGTTGCGCAGGTCGTTGCGGCCCAGCTGGGTGTGCCGTTGTCCTCCGTGAGGATAACCACCACTGACACGAGTAAGGTGCCCAACACATCCGCCACTGCCGCCTCTTCGGGATCTGACCTCAACGGCATGGCTGCCCGCGCCGCCGCACAGACGATCCGCCAACGGCTCGTTGAGTATGCTCGCGATGCGTTTGGAGTCAGCGCCGATTCCATCCGCTTCCAGAATGGAACGGTGGATATCGGAGCGCGGAGTATGACCTTCGGTGAGTTAGTCCGGGGGGCCTACACCGCGCGAGTCTCACTTTCGGCAACAGGTTATTACCGCACACCCAAGATCCATTGGGACCGGTCGACCCTCATTGGACGTCCCTTCTACTACTTTGCATATGGTGCGGCGGTGTCTGAGGTTGCGGTTGACACACTGACCGGGGAAACGCGTCTGGCGCGCGTGGATCTCCTCCATGATGCCGGGGCATCAATCAATCCCGCCATCGATCGGGGACAGATCGAAGGTGGGTTTCTCCAGGGTGTCGGTTGGCTCACCTCGGAAGAGCTATGGTGGGATGGGAAAGGTACGCTGCACACCCACGCCCCGTCGACCTATAAGATACCAACAGCACGGGATTGGCCCAGGGACTGGACGATCACAATATTGGAGCGCTCACCGAACCGCGAGGACACGATTTACCGCTCGAAGGCGGTTGGCGAGCCGCCGCTGATGCTCGCGATCTCTGTCTTTCACGCAATTCGCGACGCGTGCGCGGCATGCGGTGCCGCGGGAGCCCTGCCGCAGCTGGCCTCTCCAGCGACACCAGAATCCGTGTTCCGCGCGATCAATACCGTCAGAGGCCCTGCGTGAACCTGCGCGCCGCACAAGGGATCGCACCCAGCGAACGATGGCTGCGCGCCCTACGGGAATCATGGCCACGCGCGGTATGCCGTCTGTTGGAACAAGGCGAGTCGGCCGTGGTCCGCGTGCTGGTCGCAGAAGTGCGGGGTTCGGCGCCGCGCGAGCCCGGCACCTGTATGCTGGTGGTCGGCAGCGGGATTTTTGGAACGATTGGCGGCGGCAATCTGGAATGGCAGGCAATGCGTGCGGCGCGTTCGTTCCTCGCCGCGGGGTCTGCGATGCGCTCGGTGCAGCTCCGTCGTCTCGTGTTGGCTCGGGAGCTCGGCCAGTGCTGCGGCGGTGTAGTGCAGCTGTGGTTGGACCGCTTCACTAAGGATGATCTGCCACTCCTACAGCGCGCAGCACGTGAGCATGCGACGGAGAGCATCCTCTGGACGCGGCTATCGAAGGGCGAGGTTGTGCGGACCCTGACGCGGCGCGATGCCGGCCAGCTCAGGCTGCAATTTACGGCCGTCGACAACGAACAGGCTAGCCTGCTGGAGCCCATCCACAGCGAGCGCGCGGTCCTCTGGCTGTTCGGTGCCGGTCATGTAGCGCAAGCCCTGATCCACGTGCTGTCCGAATTGCCTTTCGATGTGACGTGGGTGGATTCCAGGGCCGAGCTGTTGCCGGCTCCTTTGCCCGATAACGTCCACTCACTGTGCACGCAGGCGCCCATCAACTCGATCAGCTCCGCCCCGGCCGGTGCGCGCTTTCTGGTGATGACACACGACCACAGCCTGGACTACGTACTGTGCCGGCGAATCCTCGAGCGCCAGGACTTTGCGTGGCTCGGGCTGATCGGCTCGAAGAGCAAGGGCGCCCGATTCCGCTCGAGGCTCGCACGGGACGGCATTACCCCCGCGGTCATCGCGCGCCTGACGTGTCCGATCGGCATCGACGGCCTCAGGAGTAAGTTGCCCGCGGCAATAGCCGTCGCCGTAGCAGCACAACTGTTGCTTGGCCTGAGGCCAGCGGCAGATCATGAAGCGACGATATCCCTGAACGAGAGTTGCGGATCGCCCGACTGTGCCGCCTGCGCGGGCGTCCGACCCACGACCGGGAAGCCCGGCAGCGCATGACCGCCTACGTCCTCGAGTGGCTGAGCCTGCTGGGTCGCTGGCTGCACCTCGTGGCGGGCATTGCCTGGATAGGCTCGTCTTTCTACTTCATCTGGTTGGATAACCACCTGTTTGCACCCACCGAGCCGGCGCTGCGGAGCAAGGGTGTGGCGGGCGAGTTATGGGCCGTGCACGGCGGTGGCTTTTATCATTCACAGAAATACCGTGTGGCGCCCCCTACTCTGCCGCCGACGCTGCACTGGTTCTATTGGGAGGCCTATGCCACTTTCTTGTCCGGTTTGTTTCTGCTGTGCCTGCTGTACTACGGCCAGGCCGATGCGTACCTGATCGATCCTGCGGTAGCTGCCCTCTCCAAACCAACAGCCATCGCGCTCGGTGTCGCGTTTCTGGCCGGCGGCTGGCTCGTCTATGACCTGCTTTGCCGCTCACCGCTGGGGCGCAAAGGCCCGCTGCTCGCAGCCGTGTTGGTTGTACTGCTTTGCGCGGCGGCCTGGGTCCTGTGCCACTTGTTCAGCGGCCGCGGTGCCTACATGGAATTCGGGGCGATGCTTGGCACGATCATGGTGGCGAATGTGCTGTTCGTCATCATTCCCGGCCAGCGTGAGCTCGTGCGTGCGAAGCAGGAAGGCCGTGAGCCGGATCCGGCGCCGGGCATCGCGGGGAAGCTTCGTTCCACGCATAACACCTACTTCACCCTGCCGGTGTTGTTCGCAATGATCAGCCACCACTACCCGATGACATTCGGGGCGAGTGAGAACTGGCTTGTACTGATCGCCATCTGTGCCGCAGGCGCGGCGCTGCGTCTGTATTTCGTCGCCCGGCACAAGGCGCACGAGCGCGACGGCCGTACCTCGCCGCTGACCGCGGCGATCGGTCTGGCAACTCTGGCAGGCGTAGCGGTTGCGCTCATGCCCTCACAACGCAGAAGTGGCGCGACTGCGGACACCAACTTCGCGCGGATCCAAGCCATCGTTGCGCAGCGCTGCACCGGTTGTCACTCCATCAACCCAACGCAGCCGGGATTCACGGCCGCTCCCAATGGTGTGCGCCTGGACACACCCGAGAGCATCCTGGCGCATGCCGCACAGATGCGGCAGCAGATTGCCACCCGCGCAATGCCCTTGGGCAACATCACCGGTATCACAGAGCACGAGCGAGCAGAAATGCTCTCTTGGATCGACCGTGGCGCACCACACTGATACGGGCACGCAGCCGCGCGCTCACCGGGGTGCGATTCTGCACTTCCGTTCCGACCCGGGCGTCCACGATGACCCCGCCAGCTTCGAGTACCTCGAGGATGGCCTGCTGGTGACGCAGGACGGACGGGTGGCCGCCCTCGGCGCAGCTGCGGAGCTACTGCCGGGTCTGCCAGCGGATATGGACGTGATCCACCACGAGGCTGGCCTGCTCATGCCCGGTTTCGTCGATACCCACATTCACTATCCGCAAACGGATGTGATCGGGTCGGGAGGCAGACAGCTTCTCGAGTGGCTCGAGGATTACACTTTTCCCGCCGAGCGGCAGTTTGCGGACGCGGAGCACGCGCGCGAGGTCGCCCGGTTCTTCCTGAGTGAGCTGGTCCGCAATGGCACGACCACGGCCATGGTCTTTTGCACCGTGCATCGAGCTTCCGTGGAGGCATTCTTCGCAGCGGCCGCGGAACAGCGCATGCGCATGGTAGCCGGCAAAGTACTCATGGACCGCAACTGCCCGGAGTATCTGCGCGACAGCGCCGCGGGTGGCGCGAACGACTCGCGTGAGCTGCTGGAGAAATGGCACGGTCGCGAGCGGCTGTCCTATGCCATCACACCGCGCTTCGCAGCTACGTCTTCGGAAGAGCAATTGCAAAGTGCTGGCTGGCTCGCGCAACAGTTTCCGGACGCCCTGATTCAGACACACCTGGCGGAGAACCTGGAGGAAGTCGACTGGGTGAGGCGGCTATTCCCCAGTGCCAGGAGCTATCTGGACGTATACGACGGCTACGGCTTGCTGCGTGATCGAGCGGTGTATGCTCATTGTATTCACATCGATGACATCGACCGCGCACGGATGGCTCAATCCGGCGCGACCGCGGCATTCTGTCCCTCCTCCAACTTCCATCTCGGCAGCGGCCTGTTTGATATGGCCGCGGCGGATGCCGCCGGGATGCGTTTCTCGCTGGCCACAGACGTGGGCGCGGGCAGCAGTTTCAGCATGCTGCGAACCCTTGGAGATGCCTACAGAGTTGCACAGCTCTCCCGGCAGCACCTATCCCCGCTGCGCGCCTTCTATCTTGCCACGCTAGGGGGAGCACGAGCGTTGGGACTGGATCACAAGATAGGGAGATTCGCAGCGGGAGCGGAAGCGGATTTTATAGTGCTCGACCTGCGGGCGACGCCATTGCTCGCGCGCCGCACCGGGCAGGCACGTACGTTAGCGGAGAAACTGTTGATACTGATGAGCCTGGGTGATGAGCGGACCGTCTCGCGTACCTACATTCTCGGCCGCGAGGTGCACGGGGGATGATGACATCGCGTGCAGCCCTCAAGCGGCGTCGAAATGGACCCAACGGCACGACCGCTGTAGAGGTCTACGAGCAGATCTGGTCGGCCATCATCGACAACAGCCTGCCGCCGGAGACACGCCTCGTGGAGGAGCGCCTGTGTGAAATTTTCGGCCTCGGCAGAACCCGTCTGCGCCAGGTGCTACAGCGACTCGCACATGAGCGTGTCGTGACGCTGATGCCGAATCGTGGTGCCATGGTGTCCAGGCCCTCGACGCGTGAAGCGCGCGAAGTATTCGCGGCGCGGCGCGTACTGGAAGCGGGCACCGTGGAAGCTTTCATCGAGAATGCGAGCCGCGCCGACTGCAAGCGGGTCCACGAGCACGTTGGGCAAGAGATCACCGCTTGCCGTGAGGGCGATCGGCGAGCGTCAGTCAAGCTCTCAGGGGAATTTCACCTGGTCATCGCGGAAAGCGCGGGCAACCAGATCGTGGTGGACATTCTGCGCGATCTGATCTCACGCTCTTCACTGATCATCGCGGTATATCAGACGCCAGGCGCGCCCTGCTGCCCACCCGACGAGCATCGCGAGCTTGCATTGGCGCTGGAACGCCGTGAGTCCCGGGCCACGGACCTGATGATAGAACACCTGGACCGCGTTCTAGCCGACCTGAGGCTGGATGCGCCCAGCGGCAGGAGTGTTGATCTGCGCTCTGTGTTTGCCAATGGCAGGCGAGCCATATGAGCGCAGCATCTGAGAACTATCCACGCGATCTCGTGGGCTATGGGCGACGCCCGCCGCATGCGCGCTGGCCGGGCAATGCGCGCGTCGCCGTGCAGTTTGTGCTGAATCACGAGGAAGGTGCGGAGAACAGCGTGCTGGATGGGGACGCGGCATCGGAGACGTTCCTCTCGGACATCATCGGTGCACAGGCTTTTCCGATGCGGCACATGAGCATGGAGTCGCTGTTCGAATACGGGTCGCGGGCGGGACTTTGGCGAGTTTTGCGCACGTTCGAGCAGCGCAAGGCACCACTGACCATTTTCGCCACGGCGCTGGCTCTCAAGCGCCATCCCGAAGCGGCCGCGGCCTACGCTGAGCTGGGGCATGAGATCGCCGGACACGGGCTGCGCTGGATCAGTTATCAACTCGTGGATGAGGCGACTGAGCGGGCACACCTGGCGCAAGCTGTTGCTTTGTTAAAGCAGATCACCGGTGCCGCACCCCTGGGTTGGTACACCGGCCGCGACAGCCCGAATACGCGGCGCCTGGTGGTTGAGCACGGAGGCTTTCTCTATGATTCGGATTCCTATGCCGACGATCTGCCGTATTGGACAGAGGTCACGGTCAACGGCAGCGGCGGGATCCGTACGGTGCCGCACCTGGTGGTCCCCTATACGCTGGACTGCAATGACATGCGCTTCGCCAGTGCGCAGGGATTCAACAGCGGCACGCAGTTCTTCGACTACGTCCGGGATGCGTTTGATTCGCTTTACCGCGAAAGCGACCCGTCGGGACTCAACTCACCCAAGATGCTGTCCGTCGGATTGCACGCGCGATTGATCGGCCGCCCCGGGCGCATCGCCTCCCTGCAACGGTTTCTCGATTATGTGCTCGAGCACGAGCAGGTATGGGTCTGCCGGCGGATCGACATCGCACGTCACTGGATAGCGGCGCACCCGCCTTTATCGAGCACCGGGACAGGCTCCGACACGCACGAGCCTGACAAGCAGCCGTGATTTCCCTCCAGGAGCTCAATTCGCTGCCTGCGGAACAGTTTGTCGCGATCCTGTCGGGTGTCTTCGAGCGCTCGTCCTGGGTCGCGCAGCGAGTCACTCCGGCACGTCCGTTCAGCTCGACGTTGTCGCTCCTTGAAGCGATGTGCAACGCTGTCGAGCTCGCCGGCGTGGATGAGCAACTCGCCTTGATCCGAGCACATCCGGAGCTTGCCGGACGGGCGGCGATCCGCGGCGAGCTGACGCCGCAGTCTACCCACGAGCAGCAAGGCGCCGGGCTCACCTCCTGCACAGCGGAGGAATTTGCGCGGTTGCACGCTCTCAACCTGGCTTACCGGGAGAGATTCGGCTTCCCCTTCATACTGGCGGTAAAGGGACACAATCGGACTTCGATCATCGCGGCACTCGAGCAGCGAGTAAACAACAGTATCGAGCACGAGCGCACCGTCGCGCTGCAGGAGATCGGCCGGATCGCGGGATTCCGGCTCGCCGAGCTGGTGGACGAGCCCTTGGGCGCGCGGATCATTTCCATGGCGGAGCGCCTGGCGCGCTGCAGTGAGCGTGCCGATGCCCTGGTTTGTTCCTACCTCACGCCGGCCCACCGAGCGACCGCCGCGCTCATCCGCGACTGGATGTTGGCAGCCGGTCTGCAGGTTGAGATCGATGCCGCGGCGAACGTCATCGGGCGCTGGCCGGGCGGGGCTGCAGCCGCCGAGCGCTCCAGTGCGCCGGCCCGGCCGGCCACTCTGCTGACCGGCTCTCATTACGATACCGTGGTCGATGCTGGAAAATTCGACGGGCGGCTGGGGATCCTGCTGCCCATAACGGTCGTTGCACACCTGCGTGCGGCGGGCGTGCAGCTACCCTACACGCTGGCCATCGTCGGGTTTGCAGAGGAAGAAGGCGTTCGCTTCAAGTCCACCTTCCTGGGCAGCCGCGCGCTGGCCGGTCAATTCGACCCGGTCATGCTCGACAGCACGGATGCGGACGGCGTTACGATGGAACAGGCAATCACTGCGGCCGGCCTGGATCCGCGCGCCATCCCCAGTGCAGCGATCGATGCGAGGGAGCTGCTCGGCTTCGTCGAGGTGCATATCGAGCAGGGGCCAGTGTTGCTCCATGAATCGCACGCGCTCGGAGTCGTCACTTCGATCGCCGGCAGTCTGCGCGCAGTGGTCAGCGTGAGCGGGTTGGCCGGTCACGCCGGGACCGTCCCGATGCACCTGAGGCGTGATGCGGCGGCCGCGGCGGCGGAAGTGGTTCTCGCCGTAGAGAGGTGCTGCGGCGGCACACCCGGGCTCGTCGGGACTGTAGGACAACTGCAGGTTCCTTCCGGAGCGATGAATGTGATTCCCGGGCGCTGCGAGCTGAGCGTTGACATCCGGGCTGACCGCGATCAAGTCCGGGACGCGGCTTTCGCTGCCGTGCTAACCGAGTCGGAGCGAATTGCTGCACGCCGCAACGTAGCTATCCACTGGCGCAAGGTCCTTGATGTGGGGTCTGTCCCGTGCGCGCCGCGAATGCAGCAACTATGGGCCGAGAGCATCCAACGGGTGACTGGCAACGAGCGTGTCCGGCGACTGCCCAGCGGAGCCGGTCACGATGCGATGGTCATGGCGCGCATCACCGAAATGGGCATGCTCTTCGTGCGCTGTGGCAATGGCGGCATCAGTCATCATCCCTCCGAGGCGCTGAGTGCTGAGGATGCGGAGATTGCCGCTTGCGCCTTCAAAGACTTCCTGTTGAACTTTCCAGCACAACAATGACATCTACTCTGCAAACTACGCTGGCGCGGATCGTTGACGCCGCATTCGCTGACGAAAGCGCTTTCCTGGCCGAGATGGTCAAGATCCCTACTGACAATCCGCCCGGCGATTGCGCCGCCCATGCGGAGCGCACCCGCAGCTTGCTGGAAGCGATGGGGCTGCAGGTTGAAACCCATCGCGTGCCTGCGGATTCGGTGCGCGCAGCAGGGATGATTTCAGCCACCAACCTCATCGCGCGGCAGCGATTTGGTCAAGGTGGGCCCTGCATCGCGCTGAATGCACACGGGGATGTGGTGCCACCCGGATTGGGTTGGACACGTAATCCATACGGGGCGGAGATCGTAAGCGACTCCGCGCACGGACCGACGATGTACGGCCGTGGAGTCGCGGTCAGCAAGTCGGACTTCGCGACCTACACGTACGCGTTGCGAGCGATGCAAGAGTGGGTTCGCAGTGGGCACGCGCTCAACGGCAGTGTAGAGCTGCACTTCACCTACGATGAAGAAGTGGGAGGCGAGATCGGACCGCGCTGGCTGCTGCAGCAGGGGCTGACGCGGCCGGACTATGTCATTTGCGCAGGATTCTCGTACGCGGTGACCACGGCGCACAACGGCTGCCTGCATCTCGAGGTCACCGTGCGCGGCAAACAGGGTCATGCGGCGATGCCGGAATCAGGTATCGATGCGCTGGCCGCAACAGCCGGTATTCTGAACAGCATCTATGGCTCACGCGAGGCTCTGAACGCACGCCGATCCAGCGTCCCTGGAATCATCCACCCCACGATCAACGTGGGGCTGATCGAAGGGGGCATCAACACGAATGTCGTTCCAGATCGCGTCACTTTTCGCATCGACCGGCGCATGATTCCCGAAGAAGATCCGCAGCAGGCCGAAGCGCAGCTGCGGGGGATCATCGAGCGCGCCGCTGCCGCCTTTAGCGGCATACGCCTCGAGATGCGCCGGATTCTGTTGGCGCTGCCGCTTGTGCACGTGCCGGGGGCGGAGCGGCTGACACAGGCGTTGCGTCGTCATGGCGAAGCATTCTTTGGCGTGCCGATCGAGGAACACGGCGTGCCCCTCTACACGGACGCGCGCCATTATGCCAACGCTGGTATCCCGACCGTGCTCTACGGCGCCGGGCCGCGCACCTTGGCTGAGGCGAACGGGCATGCGGCTGACGAGTGCCTGCGTTTGAACGATTTGCGCCGTGCGACGGCAACGTTGGCCGGCACGATTGCGGAGGTACTCGGATGAGGCGGCGGATATGGGTTTCCGTGTTGTTCGTGCTCCTGGGTGCCGGTACCTGCGGGCCTCCGAACGAGGCTGTGGCGGCCAACGATACCGGCGGCCGACGCAAGGTGATCATCGATCAGGATGCCTTCGGACCTGCGGGCTCCAACATGCAGGCGATCCTGATGTTGCTGCAGTCGAAGGGGGTCGAGGTGCTCGGGATCACGATCCCGAGTGGTGATGGCTGGCGGGATGAGGAGGTCAGTCATACCCTGCGGCTGCTGGAGGTTGCTCGCCGGACCGAGGTCTCTGTCTATCCGGGAGCTGTCTTTCCGCTGCTCAATACCCAGGCCCGCAACAAGCTGTGGGAATCGCTGTACGGCACGTTGTTCTACAAGGGCGCCTGGACGGAAGTGTGGCCCAACGAGGGCACTGTTCGTCGTTCTGCGTACCACGCCGACCCGTACGTCGTGCCCCCCTCGCCGGCTGGTGAGCCGAAGATCAAGGCGGCACGCGAGAGCGCGGCGAGCTTCCTGTCACGCAAGGTTCATGAGTTCCCCGGGGAAGTCAGTATCGTCGCCGCCGGTCCGCTGACTAACCTCGCACTCGCCGCGCGCCTGGACCCGGAGTTTGCCGCGCTCGCCAAGGAGCTCGTGTTCATGGGCGGGAGCTTCAACCCGACTGCGGTGGACAACGCCTTCGCCGCTGAGTATGCGAACTCGCCGCGGCGCGAATTCAACATGCGCTGGGACCCGGAGGCGGCCTCGATCGTGCTCCATCAGCCCTGGAAGAAGATCACGGAGGTGCCGATCGACCCCACCACGCGAACCTTCTTCAAACCGGAATTCATCCGTGAGGTCGGCAAGGGGCAAGCGCCGTTTGCCTCCTATCTGGGCCAGTTCGGGCAGTCTTATCCCATGTGGGACGAGCTGGCCGTCGCAGTGTGGCTCGATCCGTCGATTGCCACGCGCACCTCGACGTTACTCGTGGACGTTGACACCAGCTTTACGGCCGGTTACGGCAATACGCTGAGCTGGTCCCTGCGTGAAGGCCCCGGGCTCGGCGAGCGCCCGGTGATTGTTGTTTTCGAGGCGGATGTGCCCAGGCTGGAGCGCATGACGCTCGAGCTGCTCAAGGCTCCTGCTCCCGCACACTGACTACTCGCCGTACGGCACCCAGATGTTCTTGACCTGGCAGGCATGCTCCAGGTACCAACGGCCCTCGCCCTGCAGCGGGTTGAAGAAGTCGATCTGCCGCCCCTCGTTCGTCCAGACCTGCTTCAGGTTGCCAGCGGAAAGCTTCTTGGCCGTTGCGCACCGGGAGCGATCGCCATGGCACCACAGTGCCGCCACATCATCATGCTCCGCCAGAACCTTCAGCAGCTCGCCGGGCTGGCCGGTCACCATGTTGATCACGCCGCCCGGCAGATCGCTCGTCTCGAAGAGCTGATACAGGTCGCCGGCGATCAGCGGATAGGCGATCGAGGGAACGACGACAACACAGTTGCCCATCGCGATCAACGGCAGCACCAAGGAGACAAAGCCCAGGAGCGGCGCCGATTCCGGGCAGACTACGCCGACGCTGCCGAGTGGCTCGTTCATCGCCACCGAGATATTTCTCAGGGGCGGCGAGTGGACGCTGCCCTCGAACTTGTCGGCCCAGGCCGCATAGGCAAACAGCCGCTGAACTGCAACAGTCAGTTCCCTCGAGGCCTGCCTCCTGCCCACGACGGCCGCCAGCCGGCCGGTAATCTCCTGTCCTCGCTGCGACAGGTTCTCAGCGAGATAGTAGAGCACCTGCGCTCGATTGTGTGCCGTCGTGTGGGCCCACTGCCGTGCCCGGCCGGCAGCCTCGACCGCGTTGCGGATGTCTTTGCGATTGCCTGACGGCACCTCACCCAGCAACCTGCCCTTGCTGTCGCGACACGCGAAGCTGTAGCCGGAATCGGGCCGCACCTGCTTGCCACCGATATACAGCTTCACCGTCCGATCGATGGCAGGCGCCTGACTTGCGGGCTCGCCTGTGAGGGTACTCTCGCCCACAGGGTCCACGGCACGCCCCGGGTGAAGTGGCGGGGCCTTTCGGAACCACACGGGTTCCAGATACTCGCGCATCCCCTCGCGGCCCCCTTCCCGTCCAAAACCACTCTCCCGATAGCCGCCGAAGCCGCTCGCCGCGTCGAACAGATTCGTGCTGTTGACCCAGACGACACCCGCCTTGATTCCCGCGGCCACCTGCAGCGCAACGTTGATACTCTCGCTCCACACACTCGCCGCCAACCCATAGCTGGTGTTGTTGGCAAGCTCTACGGCCTCCGCGGGCGTTCTGAAGGTCATGGCGGCCAGCACGGGGCCGAAGATCTCCTGCTGCGCTACGGTGGACGTTGGATGCACGTTGGTGAACAGCGTGGGCCTGTAGTACAGCCCGCGAGCTGGCAGCGGCATTTCCGGTTGCCAACAAGAGGCGCCCTCCGCCACACTCTTGGCAACGAGACCCTCGATCCTTGCCAGCTGGACCGGCGCGACGATCGCACCGATATCAGTCGCTTTGTCCAACGGCGCCCCAACACGCAGCTTGGCCATCCGGGCCTTGAGTTTTCCGGTCAGGCTCGCCGCAATGCTCTCCTGCATGAGCAGCCGGGAGCCGGCGCAACAAACCTGCCCCTGGTTCAGCCAGATACCGTCCACCAGGCCTTCGACCGCGCTGTCGAGATCGGCATCCTCGAAGACCACGAAGGGAGACT
Organism: uncultured Pseudomonadota bacterium; assembly: GCA_963715725.1. Classification (GTDB taxonomy): domain Bacteria; phylum Pseudomonadota; class Gammaproteobacteria; order Steroidobacterales; family Steroidobacteraceae; genus 13-2-20CM-66-19. The sequence goes on from OY970272.1 coordinate 818,610, forward strand.
TTCCGCCGAGCTCCAACGACAACCGCTTGTGAGAATCCGCGGTCGCGCGTCGGATCGCCCGCCCGACTTCCGTTGATCCCGTGAAGGCGATCTTGTCGAGGTCCGGATGGACGACCAGGGCTTCGCCGGTGGTGCCATCGCCGGTCACGATGTTGACCACGCCGGGGGGTAGACCTACCTCCTTGCAGAGCTCTGCGAACGCCAGCGCCGTCAGTGGCGTGAACTCCGCCGGTTTCAACACAACCGTGTTACCCGCGGCGAGTGCGGGAGCGATCTTCCAGGCAAGCATCAGCAGTGGAAAGTTCCATGGAATGATCTGGCCGACCACACCGCAGGCCTGATAGCCGGGAAACTCCTGTTGCAGCAGCTGCGCCCAGCCGGCGTGATGGTAGAAATGCCTCGCCACCAGGGGAATGTCGATGTCGCGGCTCTCACGAATCGGCTTGCCGTTGTCGATGGACTCCAGGACCGAGAGTCGGCGCGAGTGCTTCTGCACCTGACGCGCCAGCGCATAAAGATATTTTGCGCGGGCGTGTGGGGTCAGCGCCTGCCAATCCTCGAGCGCGCCGCGCGCTGCCTTGACGGCCGAATCCACATCGGCCGCACTGCCCTGTGCGATATCGGCAAGCTTCTCGCCCGTCGACGGATCCGCGGTTGCGAAGTACTGCCCCTGTGCGGGGGCGACCCAGGCGCCGCCGATGAAATGCCCGAAACGCCGCTGGAAGCGCTCGAGCCAAACGAGCGAGGGAGCGGGATCCTCGGGCGCAAGCCCATAGTCCATGGCCTGCAGCTTCTCGGTAAGTGTGGTGCTCGTCGAGTGTTGGTGAGTCATCGCGCGTTCAACCATGCCGGAGCTCAGGCGACTGGGTGGCGGTAGTAGGCGGAATAACGCCCGCTGCCATGAAAGGCGAGCTGACGCTCGATGTCCGCAAGCATACTGCTGGCGCCGAAGCGAAACAGGTCCGGCTCGAGCCAGCGCCGCCCCAGCTCCTCCCTCATCAGCATCAGCCACTCGAGCGATTGCTTCGCGGTGCGGATTCCACCCGCCGGCTTGAACCCCACCGCCACGCCCGTACGCTCGAAATATTCGCGAATCGCACGTGTCATGACCAATCCCACGGGCAGTGTCGCATTGACACTTTCCTTGCCCGTGGAGGTCTTGATGAAATCGGCTCCGGCCATCATCGCCACCCAGCTCGCGCGCGCGACGTTGCGCAAGGTCGCAAGATCGCCGGTGCCGAGGATGACCTTGCAATGCGCCTGCCCACAGGCCTGCTTGAACGCGGCGACTTCTTCATACAGTCGCTGCCAGTGCCCGCCGAACACGTGCGCGCGGGTGATGACCACATCGATCTCGTGCGCTCCCGCAGCCACCGAGCGCCGCACCTCCGCCAGACGCTCCTCGAACGGATTGAGGCCGGCCGGAAACCCGGTAGATACCGCGGCAACGCGAATAGGGGTTCCCTCCAGAGCGCGCCGCGCAGTCTCCACGAACAGGTGATAAACGCATACCGCCGCCACCTGCAGTGGCAGGTCGTGAATGCCGAGGGACTCCCGAACACTATCGGATACCGGATGTATCGCCTTGGCACACAGCCGCCGCACCCGCTCCTCGCTGTCATCACCGGACAGAGTCGTCAGATCCATGCACGTGATCGCCTTCAGGAGCCAGGCAACCTGCCAGTCCTTCTTGACGGTCCGCCGCGCGGGAAGGGAGGCCGTGCGGCGCTCAACCGCGCTGGTGTTCACGCGAACAGCAGCGACCCAATCGAGATTCAGAGGTACTCCGGTATTCACGTCGTCCGTGCAAGTACGATGAGCGCAAGGCCGGTCAGGAAGCAGGCAAACATCGCAGCCAGCAGCTTGGAGGTCCCGGCGGGAGCCAACCGGAACTCTTTCCAGATGAACACCCCCCAGAACGCCGCGACCATCGTCGCACCCTGGCCCAGCCCGTAGGAGATCGCGAACCCCGCGCGCCCCGAGGCAATGAGGTTGAGCGACATCCCCACACCCCAGATCACCCCGCCCAGGATGCCGGTCAGATGCGTCGTGAAAGTGCCCTCGAAATATTGGGCATAGCTCACGGGCGTGCCGATGAAGGGCTTCTTCATGACCAGCGTATTCCACACGAAGTTGCTGAGGAATATGCCCACGGCGAAGACGAACACCGCAGCATAGGGTCCCATCTTCCCAGGCTCGGCATTCACCGGATCCGCAGACATCGCCGCCGCGACAAAGCGATAGAACATGCCCATGAAGATCCCGCAGGCGACCGCGAGAACCAGGCCCTTGGTACTGACTCCGGCGGCCCCGCCGGGCAAGCGGCGATAGGCAGTCGCATCCAGGAGAATGGCCAGCGTCACCAGGGCCACCCCGAACGACAGCAGGCCCACGTTACCTACGGGTGAGGCCAGGTAGTTGACCACCACTCCGATGATGAGCGCCAGCCCGATCCCCACGGGGAATGCAACCGCCATGCCCGCGATCTCGATCGCAGCGACCAGCAGAATGTTGGCGAGGTTGAAGATCGCGCCTCCGAGCAGCGCGGATCCGATGCTGGCGCCCGAGGCCTGCGTCAGGTCCGGCAGGAACGGGCGGCCCTCGGTGCCGACACTGCCGAGCGTCAGGCCCAGGATCGCCGTCAGGAGCAACACGCCCAGCGCGTAGTCCCAGTAGAACAACTCGAAGCGCCAATCCTTGCTCGCCAGCTTGCGTGTGTTCGCCCACGAGCCCCAGCAGAACATGGTGATCACGCAGAGCACGACGGCCAGTGGATAGCTATGCACCACAAACATGAACGCCCCCTTGCGGAAATACGCAGCGGTACGGAATGAGTTCTATGTGTTCTTCAATCGCCGTTGTGTTCTTCAACCGCCCGGCGCGCTGTGCCGGGCCCAGTGCGCCTCGAAATCCGCCCGGGTTGGAAATGACTTCTGTGTTCCGACACGGGTCGTCGACAGCGCCGCATACAGATTGGCGCGCGCCAGCGCATCCTTTTCCGCCCTACCCTCGGCCAGGAATACCGCGAGGCTGCCTATGAAGGCATCGCCGGCGCCGGTGGTGTCCAGCGCCTTGACCGAAAAGGGCTCGACATGGAATTCGCCGCTCGGTCCGGATAACAGCGAGCCGCGAGATCCCAGTGTGATGACTACCCGCTGGAAGCCCTTCGCGTGCAGAGCTGCAGCACAGGCAACTGCATCAGCGACCGTGCGCACAGGTCGGCCGCCGATGACCTCGGCTTCGGTCTCGTTCGGAATGAAATAATCGGCTTGCGCAAGCTCCGCCAAATCCGCCGGCAGGGCCGGCGCTGGATTGACAATGCAGCGGATCTTGTTGGCACGCGCGAAGCGCACCGTGTGATAGATGGTCGGCAGCGGTATCTCGAACTGCAGGATGATCGTATCGACGGTGCGCAACTGTGCTGCCGCCGCATCGACATCGGCCGGGGTCAGCCTGTCGTTGGCACCCTTCACCACGATGATGCGATTCTGGCCGCTGGGCTCCACGAAGATCGGCGCAACCCCGGTCGGAGCATCCTCGATGATCCTGACATGGGTCGTGTCGATTCCGAGGGAGGCGAAGTTCTTCACCGTGGCCTCGCCGAACAGATCCCGGCCGACCTTGGCTACCATCATCACCTCACCGCCGCAGAGCTTCGCCGCCACCGCCTGGTTCGCGCCCTTGCCGCCGAAACCTAGGTCGAAGTTGCTGCCGAAGATGGTCTCTCCGGGACGCGGGAACGCATCCGCGAACGTGATGAGATCGGTGTTGGCGCTACCTACGACGGCTATTCGCGGTGTACCCGCCATGCTGACTCCTCCTGTTCCCGTAGCTGCCCGCGGCTAGAGACGTCTCACCGAGTCGCGCTCTACGAGCGTTACATCGAAAATGGTATGCCGTGGGGGGATCTTCTCACCCGACAGGCTCTGCTGCATCAATTCAACGGCTTTCGCGCCGATTGCCCCGACCGGCTGCGCTATGGTCGTCAGGCGGGGCCTCACAACATCCGTCCAACGGATGTTGTCGAAGCCAACGATCGAGACATCCTCAGGTACTCTGACGCCGTCCTCCGTGAGGCGACGGATCGCACTGATTGCGATCAAGTCATTGCCGGCGACTATCAGGGTCGCCTTGCGGCGCCGCTGCAGCAGAGCATCGACCGCCTGCTTCGTCAGCACGCCGTCGAATCCAACGCTGACCTCCCAGGCGATCTCGATCCTGTCCGGCGCAGCGTTCACAAAGCCGTCGCGCCGCTGGCGGGCGCTTTCGAGGTCCTGCGGCCCGGACAGCAATCCGACACGAGTGTGTCCCATGCGCAGCGCATAGTGAGCGAGCATCTGCCCACCCATGACATAGTTCGAGTGCACCACCGCATAGCGCAGTCCGGGCCGGTCGATCAGCACGACGGGCCGATCGAGCTTGCGGAGCGCGGGCGGGCGCCGGGAGCCGAGCGGACACCAGATGATGCCGTCCACGGCATGCTGCATGAGCAGTGCAAAGCCATCCGATTCGCCGTCCACACGACCCTGGCTGTCGATGAGACAGACGAGCAGTCCGAGACTGCGCGCGGTGTTCTCAACCGCCTGGGCGAGTTCGGGGAAGAAGGGATTGGTCAGATCCGGCAGCACCAGGCCGATAGCGCGCGTCCTGCCGGTGCGCATCGCCTGGGCGGCGCGGTTCGGCCGGTAGCCGAGCTGCTTTGCCGCCTGGAGCACTTTCTTGCGGATCACCGGGCCGACGTTCGGCTTGCCATTCAGAACGTTCGACACCGTTGCGACCGAGACACCAACAGCGGCGGCGATGTCTTTGACGGTAGTCATGTGTTGCGCCGCGGGTGATTGCGCCCGGCAGGCTCAACAGCCGCCGATGTGGACCGCGGTCCCGTGCTGAGGCGTTTGTGCCACAGCGTCTCCCTTTACAGCGAGCAGCCCCTTGGTGTAAGTTTTCACGCGCTCTAGTGTAACGTTTTACTAACTCGATGCAACGGTCCGTGCCCGGTGAGCCTTGCGCGCGCCGGCTGCGGCGTTGGCAGACCAACAAGCAAACTAGCACGCGCGTGAGGGCGTCTCGCGCGGGCAACCGTGGGGAGAGCATCATGAGACTCGGTAGCTTGTGTCGATCAGCAATTCTGCATGCCGTACGCCACCCGCCCAGGGCCGCAGCCCGTCTCTGGCTGCCCCCTCTGTCAGCTTGCGCGCTGGCGGCGGCCCTGCTCCTGGCACCGGCTGCGGGCCGGGCGGCGGACACTGCGAATGAGGAACCCGAGGCCGGAACGGTCAGCGAGGTCATCGTCACCGCGACGCGGCGCGAGGAGCGACTGCTGGATGTGCCGATTTCCGCCTCGGCGCTGAGCGGAGTGGTGCTGCAGGCGCTCGGAAGCTCGGGAGAGGACATCCGGCAGCTCGCCTTCTCAGTACCGAGCTTGAACATCGAGTCGTCCAACGGGCGCACCTTCCCCCGTTTCTACATCCGCGGCTACGGCAACACGGACTTCAATTCGTTCGCCTCGCAACCGGTATCGCTCGTGTATGACGATGTCGTGCAGGAGAACCCTGCCCTCAAGGGTTTCCCGGTTTTCGACCAGGAAGACGTCGAAGTGCTGCGCGGCCCGCAGGGCACCCTCTTCGGCCGCAACACGCCGGCCGGGGTGGTGAAGCTCGAATCCGCCAAGCCCGCGCTGGGTCAGCTGAGCGGCTCGGTCAGTGCCTCCGACGGAACGTATAACACCGCGAATTTCACCGGCGTCATCAATATTCCGCTCGGCGACACACTCGCCTTCCGCGCCTCAACCCAAGGACAACATCGCGATGACTGGGTCACCGATCGCATCAACAACAAGAAGCTCGAGGGTTACGATGACTGGGCCGCGCGTCTGCAGCTGCTGTACAAGCCCAATGACGATCTCAGCGCGCTGCTCAACGTGCACGCAAGGATCCTGAACGGCTCGGCCCGCCTGTTCCGCGCCAATATCATCCAGCTCGGCAGCAACAAGCTGGTGCCCGGCTTCGATCCGGCTGACTTCTTCGCCGACGGCTACAACGGACAGTCCTACACCAGCATCGGCGCGAATCTCCACGTAACGTATAACTTGCCGAGCGTCACGCTGCAGTCGATCACAGGCTACGAGTCCATTCTGCACTACAGCACGATAGGCGACATCGACGGCGGCTACGGCCCGGGGGCATTCGTCGATCCGACCGTGCCCTCGGGCCCGGGCTTCATTCCCTTCGCCGTGGAAACCGGCGGTGGCATCGTCAATCACTATCAGCTCAGCCAGGAGCTGCGGGCGGTCTCGAGACTGGAAGGACCCCTGCAGGGTCAGGCAGGCATCTTTCTGTTCGACGAGGATGTCAAGGCCAATGGCGATGACTTCAATCAGCTCGGCACCGTCATCACGGATACGACCATCTCACGCCAGAAGAACAATGCCGAGGCGGTGTTCGGCTCGCTGGAATACAGCTTCCAGCCGGAGATCAAGGTACGGGCCGGAGTGCGTTACACCCATGACCACAAAACATTCTCGGTGCCCTTCGCGCAGTTCGCCGACGGCACCCCGTTGCCACTGACGCCACCGCTGTCGCAGTCGGCGGTGGCAAACAATGTAAGCTGGGACGTCAGTCCGAGCTGGCAGGTCCAGCCGGATATGAACCTGTACGCCCGCGTCGCGACCGGTTTCCGGGCTCCGAGCTTCGGTGCTCCCACCGGTACCCAGGCGATCCAGGTCGCCCGCTCGGAAAACAACATCTCGTACGAGCTGGGTGCGAAGACCGAGCTGTTCGACCGGCGCGCGCGCGTCAGCTTCGACGTCTTCTACTACGACGTCAGTCACCAGCAGCTCACGGCGGTGGGAGGTCAATCCAATCAGACGGCGCTGATCAATGCCAAGCACACCATCGGCGAGGGTGCCGAGCTGGATTTCGAGGCCCACCCGCTGCCCAACCTGGTCGTGAATCTCAGCGGCAGCTTCAATCAGACCCGTATCCACGACAAGAACCTGGCGGTGGGGAACTGCTTCGACTGGTCGTTCATCAGCCCCGAGATCCACTGCAACGTCACCAATCCGGTCAATGCGGCGGGCCAGGTGCTGATCGATGGTAACCCGCTGCCGCAGGCGGCCCGCTGGACCGGGGACCTGTCGCTGCGCTACGGCTATCCTCTGAGCTCGGGTAGCGAGATCTATATCTATACGGACTGGGCGTATCGCAGCGAAATCAACTTGTTCCTCCTCGAGGCGAAGGAGTTCGTCGGACCGCCGCTGACACAGGGGGGCGTACGCATCGGCTACACCTGGTCTGACAGGAAGTACGAGGTCGCGGCGTTCTGCCGCAACTGTACCAATCAGATCCGCGTCACCGGCGCGATCAACTTCGAGAATGCGACCGGCTTCATCAATGATCCGCGCGTCTTTGGTGGACAGATCAGCATGAAGTTCTGAAGGCTTCCCCGCGCACATGCTGGACTGCCTCTTCGGTCTGCGGGCCCATGGCACGACGCTCAGGACGGAGATCGTGGCGGGCCTGACGACCTTCCTCACGATGGCGTACATCGTGGTCGTCAATCCCACGATCCTGGGTGCAGCCGGGATGCCGGTGGCAGCCGTTGCAGTGGCAACCTGTCTGGCGGCGGGCTTCGGCTGCATCCTGATGGGTGCGCTCTCGAACTATCCGCTGGCGATGGCGCCCGGCATGGGGCTGAATGCCTACTTTACGTACACCGTGGTCAAGGGCATGGGTCTGCCTTGGCAGACCGCATTGGGCTGTGTATTTCTGTCCGGCGTGGCGTTCCTGCTATTGACGGTAGCCGGTGTGCGGCAACTGATCGTCAGTGCAGTGCCACGCTCGTTGTTTGCCGCTGTGGCCGGCGGTGTCGGATTGTTCATTGCCTTCATCGGGCTGGCCGACGCCGGCATCATCGTCGCCAGGCCGGGCACCATGGTCGGTCTTGGCAGCTTGACGACACCGACCGCGGCCATCGCCGTTCTGGGGCTGCTCTTGATTGCCACTCTGCAGACGCGCGGCTTCAAGGGCGCCATGTTGTTTGGCATCGTGTTGACCGCTGCGATCGCGTGGATGTTTGGGCTGGCGCGCTTTTCGCCGGGCGCCTACAGCGTCGGCGACCTGGCCGCTACCGCATTCAAGCTGGATGTCCGACAGGCCCTAAGTCTGAAGGGCGGTATCGGCCTGTCGCTCCTGGAGATCGTATTCGTCTTCCTGTTCGTCGACATGTTCGACAACATCGGCACGCTGGTGGCCGTTACCAAGAGAGCCGGCTTGATCGCGCCTGACGGCTCCATACCCCGGCTGAATCGGATTCTGCTGGCCGATTCCACGGCGATGATGTTTGGTGCGCTTACAGGCACCAGTCCAGTGACGAGCTATATCGAGAGCGCCTCGGGTGTCGCGGTGGGTGGTCGCACGGGCCTCACGAGCATCGTGGTCGGCGTCCTGTTCCTCTGCACGCTTTTCTTTGCACCGCTGGTGCAAGCCATTCCCACTGCGGCGACGGCACCGGCGCTGGTGCTCGTGGGCGCCATGATGATGGGTGCGCTCGCGGAGGTGGATTGGGGTGACCCTGCTACCGCCATCCCGGCCTTTCTCACCGTGATCATGATCCCGCTCACCTACTCGATTGCCAATGGCCTGGCCTTCGGAATCACCAGTCACGCCGTGTTGAAGCTGGTCCGCGGGCAGGCGCACGGTGGCGACTGGCTGGTGTACATCCTGGCTGTCCTATGCATCGCTCGATTCATATACATGGCCTGAGGCGCCTGCTGTGCCTGGCGTTATTGGCTCTGGGCGCAGGAGAGATCGCGCGCGCGGCCAGCCCCGCCGCGATTCCGGTCATTATCGACACTGACATCGGTGATGACATCGATGACGCTTTCGCGCTCACGATTGCCCTGCAGAGCCCGCGCCTGGAGGTGATCGGGATTACTACGGCGTGGGGTGACACGTGGACCCGAGTGCTGCTGGTGCGCCGGCTTCTGGCAAGTCTCGGGCGCACCGGTATTCCGGTCGCCCAGGGGCCGCAAACACGGAGCATCGCCACTTTTACGCAGCGGAAGTGGGCGCAGGGAGCCGCGGACCGGACGCCGGCACCCGATGCTGTCGAGCTCATACGCAGTGAGGTCCAGCGACGGCCGGGCGAAATAACGCTGATTGCTCTCGCGCCGTTGAGCAACATGGAAGCCTTGCAGAAGCGCGATCCCGAGGCGCTCAAAAAGCTCAAGCAGGTCTTTCTCATGGCAGGCTCGATTCACGCAGGCTACAATCAGAATGGCGTCATACCCAATCCGCAACCCAGCGCGGAGTACAACGTCGTCTCGGCACCCCACGGCCTGACTCTCCTGTTAGAGTCAGGGGTGCCCGTCAAGATGTATCCGCTGGATTCCACGCAGATCAAGTTCGACGAGGTGCGGCGCGAGCGGTTATTCGCCTACGGGTCACCGGCCTCCGATGCCCTCACTCTGCTTTATCACCAATGGCGGCTCTATAACAACTGGGCCCAGATCACACCGACCTTGTTCGACGTGGTGCCGGTCACGGCACTGCTGCAGCCATCAACCTGTCCTCTGACCAATATGCGCATCAATGTCGATGACCGTGGATACACGAGACCGGAACAGGGCACGCCCAACGCCTCGATCTGCCTGGTCGTCGATGAGAACGCCACCCAGCGCATGATCATCGATACCCTCGCGCCACCGACGCCAGGCACCAACCAGTGAAATCATGCCTGCATACCACGTGGGCCGTGCTCGCGCTTTTCGCGGCGCGGGTTTGCGTTGCTGATGCGAGCCCCAGAGATGATTGGATGGTCCACGTTGACGGGGGTTGGCTGTCAGGGACCATGGCAGACGCGAGCAAGACCGCGGCTGACACGCAAGTGCTGGCCTTCAAGGGCATCCCCTACGCCGCGCCGCCTGTTGGTCCTTTGCGTTGGCGCCCTCCCCAACCCTTGCCGCCCTGGTCGGGTGTGCGGGACGCCAGTCATTTTGGCGCCGATTGCATGCAGCTGCCCTATGTAATCTCCACAGGCCAACGAACGAGCGAAGATTGCCTGACGGTCAATGTTTGGACGTCCGCTTCGTATCGGAATGCGCATCGGCCCGTCATGGTATTCATCTATGGCGGCGCTTTCATTGGTGGCTCTGGCGCCTATCCACTTTACGACGGGGTGGCACTGGCGTCCGCGGGAGCTGTCGTAGTCAGCTTCAACTACCGCGTCGGGATTCTTGGATTCCTCGCGCACCCGATGCTTTCAGCGGAGTCGTCACATAAGAGCTCGGGCAACTACGGGCTCCTGGACCAGATCGCGGCGCTGCAGTGGGTCAGAGCCAACATAGCGGCCTTCGGTGGCGACCCCAATCGAGTGACCGTGTTCGGGGAATCGGCCGGCGCGGAGTCGATCGCCGTCCTCATGACCTCGCCCCTTGTCACGGGTCTATTCGCGCAGGCCATCCTGCAGAGTGCGGTTGTCCTTCCGCTTGCGGAGCGTGCCGCGGCGGAGCAAAGCGGCGCTGCGCTGAACGGCAATATCGAGGCACTCCGCCAGATGCGCGCCGAGCAGCTTTTGACGCACAACGGCGATTTCTTCCCGAAGAGCAGTCAAAACCTGATGTCTTTCTCCTTCCCCTCGCCAATCCTCGACGGGTACGTGCTGCCGGCTCAACCTCGGAAAGCCTTCCAGTCCGGTACTGTCATGAATATTCCGATCATCGTCGGCAACAATGCCGACGAAGGCAGAATGTTCAGCGATGAACACAGCCGCCTGACCGTCGCCGAGTACCAGCAGTGGATCCATACCCGCTTCGCATCGCTCGCCCCGGCGGCCTTGCGCGTGTACCCCGCGAACAGCGATGCGGAGGCAACGCGCGCCCATACCGACATCATCGGTGATGGCATGTTTTGTGAGAGTACGCGTCTGATTGCCCGAGGCAATTCAATGCATCAGCCGAACACCTTCGCCTACGTGCTGACGCGGCGTGTTGGCGATGACAATGTTCCGGCAACACATTCCGATGACCTGCCCTACGTCTTCGGATCGCTCAGTCAGCCGAGCTTCATGAAGCATGGACCCCCCGCCCCGGCGGACCTCGAGCTTTCTCGGACGATTCAACGGGCTTGGGTGCAATTCGCCACGAGCGGCGATCCTGCCGCACCGGGTCTGCCTCAATGGCCGCGTTACGATCGCGCCAAAGATCCATACCTCGAGCTCGGTACGGTGAGCCGGGTCGGCACGGCCCGTCGCCGGGCACAACTGGATCTGATCGAGAGGCTCTACCGCGGCAGCGGCTCTGGAAATTGACGCTATGCGTATGCGCTGAGCTCCGCACAGCTGGCGTGGTTGCCGGCGGGTCTGCCCACGATCCGCACTCCATAGATGCTCAGCGGTCGCGGCAGCTTCACTTCGAATCGCCCTCCATGGGGCAGATCGGGTGATTTCGCTGCGCTCGTGGCGGGATAATCATCCAGCGTAGCTACCAGCTCCCAGGTTACTTTGCCCTCCTCAACAAGTGCTTCGTTGCTGGAGGTCGGGATGGGCACCCTGGCCACCTCTACGCGTGGCTTCATCATTGTCGTGTTGAACCAGCCACCGCTGGCACCGAGCGGGCCGTGCCGGAAGACTACCCGTGCGATTTTCGCCGGTCTGCGCAGCCTGATCGTGAACCATACGGGATCGCCCTGCCTGCCTCGGGGCGCGCCGAGGTAGTTGGCGAGACCCGGATCCTCCGGGTTCACGGTGCAATAGGTATGCGGATTCTCATCGCTCACGAATTCGGCAATATCAGTCTCAACAGGCCGGCCGGCCGTGGGCTCGAGACGCAGTGAGACGACCGACAGGTTCACTCGCTCGAATGCGGTAACAGGCGGGATATCACGACGCTCCCGGCCTGACTTTGTCATCCACACGCTGCCGCTGGTTGCATCCGCGAACGGCACGAGCCGCAGGGTTCGGCTTTCAAACGTCAACAAGCCAGCCTCGCCCGGGACGCCAACCATGCCATCGAGCTCATAGACCTGCGTCGCACGCCATCCGCTCGGAACAGGCTGCAACGCACGCACAACCGTTCCTGCCTGATCCGCAAGCGCCATGCGATGTCGGTAGGGAACACCCGCGTTCAAGGATTCCTCGACGGATAGCACCTGTGGTCCATGTTGCACCAGTACGTAGTCCGGATAGCTAGGTCCTCCGGACCACACACGTGTCGGCATGCTCATGCGGATGGTCATCAGGCTGGACGGCCCCCAATCGCGGGCAACATCGAGCATCGTCCCAGGCTTACCTGTGAATGTGCTCGCGTCTGCTTGCACCTCGAACGAGGTTGCCCACTCCGGCACCCGCAACCTGACTACGAATCGCGCAGCACGCTGCGGCTCAATTCTGAGGGTGACTTGGCCATCCGACGGAAAGGCCGTTTCGGACACCACATTGACCACCACGCCCTGGATCTCGAAGCGAGCCCGACCGGGCACATAGAGGTTGACGACGAAGGCATCGCCCGAGGTGCCCCACACCAACTGAGGAATCAGCGAAATTCCGCGTGGGCCACTGGACACGCAACATAGCACGGCATGCGTGAACTCCTTCGGGCCGGTCCAAGCTGTGTAGTACGAGATGTCGCCGCTGTGCGCGTCCTGTGCCGCCAGGAGGTGGTTATACACAGTACGCTCGATTTCCTGGCCGAAGCGTGCGGCACCGGTGAGCCTGAACAACCGCCAGTTCAACTGCAGCCAGGTTACCGTTGCACACGTCTCACCGACGTTGGACGACTGGAGTGACAACAGGCGTCCGGTCGGCTGGAAGTGCTCCATCGCGCTCACGGTGCCGGTTCGATATACCTGCTGCTGAACGATGTCGTCCCAAGCCCGCTCGACTGCCCGCAGCAGTGGGCGATCTCCCGTCAGGCGGTAGAGGTCTACCAGGCCGTTCAGGTTCGACAGCATCTCATACGCTTTTCCATTCGCTGTCCGGTACACGCTGCCGGACTCCAGGAGCGAAGCCACGATGCGCGGCCCCCGCGGCTGGTCGTAGGCACGAACGATGTACCTGCAGAACTCGAGATGCCGTGGGTCTGCGCTGAGCCTGTACAGATGGCACATCGGCTCGAGTACGCTCGTGGCCGCCATGCCGATGTGCTCTCCGGCGCTGATGATGTCGCGTTGACCCGGACCCACGCCGAACGTACGGGCGAGCAGATCCCCCATGCCCCGGCAGGCCTCAAGCGCTGCGGGCTGTCCGGTCGTCTCGTAGTAGCTGAGCAGGCCGATGAGGTTGTACTTGTGCACCCAGACATCCCATCCAGACCAGCGGTGCGCGGCCGGATACGTACCCAGATAGCCGTCCGGTTCCTGGCTGGCAATGAGTGCCTTCGCGACTTTATCCGTCAGCGCTCGCAGCTTCGCGTTGTCCCGGTAGCGCAGAGCGTTGCAGGCGGCGTCGAGGAACTTGCCGACATGCTCTCCGACCCAGGCCGTGTCGAAGTGCCCGGCGCTTTCTCGTTGAGCAAATGCAGAGAGGAAGACCTTCTCGTCGATCTGCAGGAGCCTGCTCTCCACGTTGACGCGCATGCGCTCCTCCAGCAGTCCTCCGAGCTGCTGGTCACCGAATGGCAGGCACGCAAAAGCTTCCGTCACCCGCTCGACAACCACGGGAGCGGGGCCGTGTACGGCCGCGCTCGCCTGCGGTGATCGTTCGGCCGCGGCCCGCGAATCAACGCTGGCGCCCACGACAGCGGCGCCCGCTGCCAACTTGATCAACTCTCTCCGGGAGATTGCCTGCACCCAGCCCGCACCATAAGCCTCGTCACCGAGGCGCACATTGTAGGCCGCTTACGGGGTCTGTGTAGGATAGTCGACAGCGAAATAGCCCAACGGGACCGCAAAGTCAGGCACAAGTCGCAGTCCCTCATCGCGCATCCCGAGCCGAGACAGCAAGCGTTTAGCTCGCTCGTTAGTCGGATCGGTAATCGCCACCACGCGCCGAAGCCCGAGCGCGTTGTGTCCGTAGGCAAGTGTTCCTCGACCGGCTTCTTCGGCGTAGCCACGCATTCGAAACTCCGGCAATAACGCGAAACCAAGGTCGACCTCTTGCCAACCGTCGCGCAATAGCAACCCGCACAGCCCTATCGGTTCACCGGTGTCTCTCACTTCAACCGCGTACAAACCGTGGCCATGACGGGAGTACATGGTGAGGGGCCCATTCTCGAGATACCGCATCGCGTCGGCAATGCTGTGCACGTTCTTGTCGCCGATGAAGTGGAGCCAGCCCCCGTCGTTCAGCAAGCGCAGGATGAAAGAGGCATCATCGCAGGTGAGCCAGCGGATTCGAAGGCGTTCAGTGGTTGCGATATGCATCTTGTCCGCCGCCGCCTGCGAGCCTTACTGTCCCGACGTGCCGCGCTGCATTACGGCCAACAGGTGGCATGTTTGGGAAAGCCCGGCCGCTGCACCCGTACGACGCAGAAGCGTTGTCCGGTAGGTGCCTGCATGACCACCCAGCGCTCCAGCCGCGACACGACTTGGGCCCCTAGCGCCGTCAACCGCGCGACCTCTGCGGGCATGTCGTCGCTCTCGATATCGATGTGTACCCGACTCTCGTGAGTGACTCGCTGGATCTGCACGATGGGTTCATCTGCAGGCGTCTCCAGCATCAGGTAATTGCCACGGCTGCCGGGATGATCAGGATCTATCGCGCGACCCAGTGCAGCGGCCCAGAATTGCGCCGCCTCGCTCAGACTATCCGTCCTGCAGTCGATCAGGACGGCACAGAGTCGGGAATGATGCATAGGCCGTGTGAGACGGATTCGTCAATGGTTCGATGGATGCGCGCGTTTTTCCGCACGCGCAGCTTCGATGGCGGTCTTCACATGATCCGTCTCCTCGGGCGGCGGCAACACCGCATCGAGGCCGAGCGACTGCAACCATAGCTCCCTGCACCAGCCCTTGGTGTGATAGAGATGCTCGTCCTCTTCGTCCTCGACCTCCTCGTAGGCATCACGGAGCACGTCTGCGACCTCGCCGTCCATACCTCTCGCACAGGCCCCGATCAGCTCCCAATCGGCGTGATCCTTGGTCTCCGCGAGCAGGACGCATTCGCACGCGACGAGCTGCGCTGCTACGGCATCCGCCGCTGCGAGCGCACGCTTCATTGCGATGATCAGCGCCTTGCCATTCTCATGAACGATGGCACAACCCGGCGTCATCTCGCCTGGATCTACACCTAGCCGGCTGCATACGCGGGCTAACACCTCTACGTGATGCTCTGTCTGCGTCAGGTACTTCTCCCATTCGTCGCGCAGCTCATCGTTAATGACGCACTCCAAAGCGGTCCGATATATGAGCACGCCGCCGCGCTCGTGTACCAGGGACTGCAGCAACAGCTCCTTGACTTGACTTGACATCGACATAAACGCTCTCTTTCTGTTCAGTTTGTCAGATAACGGGAGGATCGCTCTCGCGCTCGAAATGGCGATGCCTGGTCAAAGCCTCCACGAACGCAGGCATCGCGCTCGCGTGCGAGCCCGCAGCGTGAATCAACACACCAGGATCGCTGCTTCCGTCCGGGAGCCTCGCTGGAATCCCGGCGGCCTGCAGCACCGCCGCGCCGGTTCCCAGCACGAGGATCGTCTTGCAGTGTCGATACTGATCCTTGAGGAACTCGACCGCCTGCCCACTCTTCGCCAGCGTCGAGCTTGCCCCTTGCCCATCCAGGATTACGCAGGCATCCCATAGAACAGAGGGGGCCGCTTCCAGCGAGACCTCAACTTCGATACTTTCCGCGTTCTTGCTGTCGACTTGGCCCATGACGACACTTACGAATCGGGGCACCGCCCCCTGCTCGCTCAGAGCCTGATGGACCTGCAGAGCGGCTGCTCCATCGACGCCATCAGCCAAAAGCAAAGCGACACGACGGGTGCGGATGCCGAGCTCCCCCGCCCGGAAGAGCAGCGACAGCGGCGGAGATTCCTCGACTTCAGATTCCGGAGTCTCCTCCAACACCCGCGGGAGTGGCTCGGGCAGCTCGGTCATACCCAACCCATTGGCGACCGCCTGCGCCAGCTCTTCGGCCACGTTACGCAATTGCGCAACGACCCGCTGTCGAACCGCGCTCACTTGCACCTTCGTGAGCTCGAAGCGGAAAGCCCGCACTATGTGTTGCTTCTCGATCTCGCTTTGGCTCTGCCAGAAGAGCGTCGCTTGCGCATAGTGCTCGGCGAACTTTTCAGGCTTGCCACGCACCTTATCGACACTGGCTTCGCGCTGCGCTGCGAAGGAAGAGGCGGGGAAGCTCGAGAAACCAGCGGCGCCGGCTTGAAACGGACAGCCACCACCCAGGGAATTGGGCTCGTATGCGACTCGGCCGCGGGCAATCGCCTGTCGATGCATCCCATCGCGCTGATTGTTGTGAACCTGAGCGACCGACGCATTGATCGGGATCTCATGGAAGTTCGGCCCGCCCAGGCGCGAGATCTGCGTATCCACATAAGAATGAATGCGCCCGGCGAGCAGCGGATCGTTGCTGAAGTCGATGCCAGGAACGATGTGAGCGGTGCAGAAGGCAACCTGCTCAGTCTCGGCAAAGAAGTTATCGGGATTGCGGTTGAGCACAAGTTTGCCCACGGGCTGCAACGCCACCAGCTCCTCCGGAATCAGCTTGGTCGCATCGAGCACGTCGAATGAGAACTCCTCCGCCTGCTCCTCGCTGAAGACCTGGATGGCGAGCTCATACTCGGGATAGTCTCCCGCTTCGATCGCTTCCCACAGATCGCGGCGATGGAAATCCGGATCCGCGCCGGAGATCTTCACGGCCTCGTCCCAGACGAGCGAGTGCGTGCCCGCAATCGGTGTCCAGTGGAACTTGACGAAACGCGATTCGCCGGCTTCGTTGACGAATCTGAAGGTGTGGACTCCGAAGCCCTGCATCATGCGGTAGCTGCGGGGGATAGCGCGATCGGACATCACCCATAAGAGCATGTGCGTCGTTTCGGGCATCAACGAGACGAAGTCCCAGAAGGTGTCGTGAGCGGAAGCGGCCTGAGGCATGGCATGGTGAGGCTCCGGCTTCACGGCGTGGATCACGTCCGGGAACTTCATCGCATCCTGTATGAAGAACACGGGGATATTGTTGCCCACCAGGTCCCAGTTTCCTGCGTCCGTGTAGAATTTCACTGCAAACCCGCGCACGTCCCGAGCGGTATCGCTCGATCCCCGTTCGCCTGCCACGGTAGAGAAGCGTACGAACGCGGGCGTGCGTTTGCCTGCTTCGGCAAAAATAGAAGCCTTGGTGAGTTCGCCCAGGGCGCCGTAGCACTCAAAGTAACCGTGCGCGCCGGACCCCCGCGCATGCACGATCCGCTCCGGAATGCGCTCATGGTCAAAGTGAGTAATTTTTTCGCGGAGGATGAAATCTTCCATCAGCGTCGGGCCGCGCAGCCCCGCCTTGAGCGAATTCTGGTTGTCAGCGATGGCGACGCCCTGATTGGTGGTGAGCATCCGGCCCGCTGAGTCCACGCGGACGCGATCCAGAGGGCCGTTCGCGGGATTGAAGCTCAGCTGAGGATTCCCCTTCCCGACTTTGGGCGAAGCATTTGTCTCGCTCAGCGTGCTGGCACCAATGACAGGATCAGCTGGCTCGACCGCCTGGCCCGTCGCGGGCTCGCGCGCGGCTTCGCCAAACTCCGTGGGTTTGGCAGCGTTGAACGGAAATGCCGACGCGACTGCCTCGGTGCCGGCTATCTTGGCCGTGGCTGCATCCTGAACTGAGTTCGCACCGCCCTTCGCGGTCGGTCCGCTGATTGTCGAGCGAGCGGAGCTGCGAGCCCCCGCTGCGAGAGCCTGCGGTAATGGCCGCGCTGCAGCCTTCACGTGCGCGGCTGCGGGTCGTAATCGTGTTGCCGGCTTGGTCGAAGATCCCACCTTGGCTGGCAAAGCGCTCCTCGAAACGCGTTTGGAGGCGGGCGGTGATCGTGAAGGTACCCCCGGCTTTCGGGGTTTTGACGGCCGTGCTCGTCCGGACGATCCCCGCGATCCTTTCTTGGCAGCCATGAAGCCTCCCGATAATTGCCGGCCGACTTGAAAGTGCGCAGTGTTATGTGCCATTCAACTTCAAGCAATCGGTCACCGTGCCGACTCATTCGTCCGCCGTCCTACAAGGCTCCGCAGTATGGTGCGCCGCTTACAATCCGGAGCTGCGTGTTAGTCAGCGAGGTATATCCAACTTATGCAGAATTTCCTGGAACCCGGGCTCCTTGCGCAGGGGATCCATGAGAGCGTCGAACGGCATGGAAGCCAGTCCCGGGTCGCGTAGGCGATAGGCAGCGCCCAGCCATTCGAGCGCCTTAGCGGGATTGCCCCACTGCGCCATGATCTCGCTGTACTGGTATGCCGAGGCATCACCCAGGTTTTTCTGCATCGCCGCCAATTGTGCCTCGGCGTCCGTCTGTCGCAGCAGCTCGTGATAGACGATCGCGAGGCACAGCTGCGCTTGCCAGTCCTGAACTGCAGCCTCACAGGACTTGCGAGCTGCCTCGTGATCAGCGAGTTTCAACTGCGCCAATCCCCGAATGGAAAGTTGCCGGGTATCTGCCGGATTGAGCGCGAGGGAGCGGTTGGCGGCGTCGATGGACTCGGTGTACCTGTGCGCCTGGTCCAGCACAATCGCAGCGGTTCGATACACGGCAGGGTTCAGCTGATCCAGCGCCACGCCACGGCGAGCCAGAGCGACAGCCTCCTCGGAGCGGCCGATGTCGGCAAAGAACCAGGCCGTAGCCATCAGAACCGGTGCGTCACTGGGCGCGAGCGCGAGGGCGCGTTGGTGCTGGGCCAGCGCTCCCTTGAAGTCGAAGAAACCGGTCTCCAGAACCGAGCCGAGTGAGCTGTGCGCCTCACCCAGATCCGGTGCCAGTGCGAGGGCGCGTTCCGCCGCAGCGCGGGCGCGGTTGAAATGCTCACGCGCCTGCGTCTCGGGCGCGTAATACTGAGCATAGCCCATTTCAGCGCGAGCCTGCGATGCATAGGCTTTCGCAAATTTCGGGTCCAGCCGGATCGCTTCGTCGTAGCTGGCGATAGCTGCCCTTGCGACATCAGCATCGACTTTGCCCCTGACCATGGCTTTGGCCCGCAAGTAGGCATCAAGCGCCTGCGGGTTGCTCGTACCACCGAGTTCGATGGTGGTGGCGGCATCGGCCATGAGTCTGGCCTGCAAAGCGCGTGTGACCGCCGTGGCGATATCAGTCTGCAGTTGCAGAATGTCTCTGAGGCTGCGGTCGTAGGTCTGCGACCACAGGTGGTAACCGGAAACCGCATCAATGAGCTGTGCGGTAATGCGCACCTGATTGCCGGCCTTACGTACGCTGCCTTCCAGCACCGCGCCCACATTGAGTTTATGCGCCACCTCGGTCAGATCGACGTTCTTGCCCTTGAAGAAAAAGGACGACGTGCGGGCCGCCACGTGCAGATCCGGAATCGTGGTCAGCGAGTTGAGCAACTCCTCGGATAAGCCGTCCGAGAAATAATCCTGCGCGGGGTCACCGCTCATGTTGACAAAGGGCAGGACCGCTATCGAGTGTGGTGGGGGCGCAAACTGCGGAGCCGCCGGGCTCGAGGCGGCAACAGGTTGCGCCAAGGTGCTTGAGGCATCGCTACCCGTGGATGCAGCCGGTGGCGTCCTATCAGTATGCCGCAGCAAGACCCATCCGCTGGCGGTCAGGATGACCACTCCGATGGCCAGTACAGCCGCTACCCATCGCCTGCGCGCTGGCGCAGCCGGCGCGGCCGGGGCCGTCAGTGCAGAGCGCTGCGCAGCCAGCCGACCGGATGGAGAGGCGGAGTCCGAATCCACAGCCGTAAGCCGCCGTATCGCCTTACTGAGTGGTGCTGCGGCGGCGTCGACATCGCCGTCGCGCAGCTCGATCCATTGCGACTCGCTCAGGAAGTATTCGAGTGACGGGCTGAGCGGCGTGTCATCGACGTGCAGAGCGATGATCGGCCGACGCTTTGCCGACGCACGTTCAATTTCCTTACCGACGTGAGCCGAGGAAGCCGAATGCTTCGACAGCAGCACGACCAGCACCCTGGCCCCGTTGATGGCGCGGATGATGCTGTCGGCATAGGGCGTACCGGGCTCGACGTCACGCGGGGCAATCCAGCAGGACACGCCACTACGCTCGAGATGGGCAACAACGGAACGGGCAAGCTCGCTGTCGGGGGAGGCGTAACTGATGAAGGCGTCATGGGCAGGCCCTGGCCCCGAGATTGCCGCCGTGCTCGATTCAGCCATGCCGCGCAGTGCCCGTAAGTTATTGAACGTGCGAGGCGGAGAGTATACATGCGGTCACGCCGCAGAGCGTGTACGGCGATCAAACTCGCCAAGTTAGTCTCGCAATCCCGAACTCTTGGCGCCCGCTTCCGCTGTCTATTCTCGCTTTTTCTTTCTACTGCTATGGGCTTCGACAGGCGGCAGCTCAGTCGGCTCTGGCATGAATCGTTTCATGCGGCTAGCGACTTCCGGCGGAATTGCAGTCGGACGCCCGTCCGGCGCCCCAATAAAGACGAGCACCTGCCGCGCATGCAGACGAGCCTCCCCGTGGAACGAGGCTTCGATGCGAACCTCGCAGGAAGTGCGCCCGACGTTCGCGGTCCAGAGTTTGAAGGTCAACCGGTCCCCATACTTGGTAGGTCGTGGGAAGTCCACGGTAAAGTGCACGGACGGTGTCAGCAGCCCCTTGTGGTGAAAGAGACCGGGTGCGCTGGCCTCGAGTCCGTCCTCGAACCAGTCTTCCACAAAGTCACTGATCATCTCGAAGTAGCGCGGGTAGAACACCCACCCCGCCGCATCGCAATGACCGAACCGTACCAGGATTTCGCGCTGAAATGCCGCCATAACGAGGCCTCACCGGTTGCCGAAAGGGTGGCTTCACGACTCGGATCATAGGCGTGGCCGGCCCGGTGCAGGTACTCGCGCATGGTCAGCCGCGCTGGCCCCCGGCATGATCTGAGTCCAAGATGCGAGGCACAGGGAACGTTGCATGAAATACCTGCCGCTCATGTGGTCCGGAATCTGGCGCAAGCCCGGACGGGCCGTCCTCATCTTTTTTCAGGTGGCGGTCGCCTTCACGCTCTTCGGCGTGCTCCAGGGACTGAAGAGTGGGGTTGAGCACGCCGTCGATGCGGCGCGCGCGGATCTTCTGCTGGTGCACAGCCGTGAGGCCTTCTTCTATGCCCTACCGCTAGGACTGCTCGCGCAGATCCACTCGCTGCCCGGCGTGAAGGCGGTTGTCCCCGTGGAGCTCTACGGCGGTTGGTATCAGAAACCGGAGGATGGAATTATCATCGTCGCGGTAAGTCCAGAGCGGGACTGGACCGAGGCGTTCACCTTCAATATTGCACCCCGCGACCTCGCCGCGTTCAACGGCAGGCGAACGGCGGCCCTGGTTACCGAGTTCGCCGCGAAGAAGTACCACTGGAAGGTCGGGGATCACATTCCGCTGGTGAGCAATACTCCGCACAAGGATGGCTCGACTACCTGGACATTCGATGTTGTCGGGACGTTTACCGACGATGATGTCGCCGTCGGACGCTACAAGATCCTCATGCACTATGACTATTACGACGAATCGCGCGCGACCGGCACAGGCACCGTGAACCACTTCAACGTGGCTGTCACCGAGCCCAACCTGGCGGTACCCGTAGCCGATGCCATCGACCGGCACTTCGCCAACTCCTCCCATGAGACCAAGACCGAGTCCCTCCGCGAGCTCGCCCAAACCCAGGTGCAGCGCATCGGCGATCTCGACTTCCTGATCCGTGCGGTGATGAGCGCGGTACTCGGCGCGCTGCTATTTGCCACTGCAACTGTGATGATGCAGGCGATCAGGGAGCGTACCCCGGAGCTTGCGGTCCTCAAGACCATCGGCTTCGGCGATCGAGCGGTGTTCCTGTTGGTTCTCGGCGAAGCAGCCACGCTCTACGTCACGGCCGCCGCATTCGGCCTTGCGCTGGCGACGGTCGTGTTTCCGCTCGCGGGACGATTCGTATTTGGGCTCGCGATGCCGAAAGTCACGATGGTGCTCGGACTGGCGATTGCCATGGCCGCCGCACTGCTGAGCGCCGCGCTTCCGGCGATGCGGGCCGCCCGGCTGCACATCGTGACGGCACTCGCCCAGCGCTGAACCCACGGCGATGAACTTCCTTCGGCAATTTTTCGCGCTGTTGCGCATGGGCCTCGAGGGCGACGCAGCGCGCATCGGCTCGGTGCTCACGATTCTCATCGGCGTGACTTGCACGGTCGCGGTGCTGGTGGCAATGCTCGCCATGGGGACCGGCGCGCACGAGCAGGCTACAGCCGATGTGCGCGACGACGAGGTAGTGATTCAGACCAAAGGGTCGGGCGTCGTGCAGAGCAACATCTCACGCGACGAAGCCGTAGCAGTCCGCGACCTTCCGGCGATCGCCGCGGACAAGGATGGGCAGCTGCGTGTCGACGATCAGGTGCTGGCTCCAATCGAGGGGCGAAGGCGCGGTACCGGCCGCCGCGTATTCTTCCCGCTGTTCGGAACCAGCGACCCAAAGTTGGAAGAGCCGGCCCGCCTAACGGATGGACGCATGTTCCGGCCCGGTCTGCATGAGCTCCTCGTCACCAACGCCTGCGTGCGCCAGTTCGATGGGTTTGCGCTGGGAGACAAACGTGAAGTGCGCGGCTTGGAATGGAAGATCGTTGGGCACTTTGACCGTGGGCAAAACCTGCAATGCCTGGTGCTCACTGACTCCGAGACTCTGATGACCGCCTTCGGCCGCAACGGCTTCAATCAGATCAGCATCCGTCTGAAATCACCTTCCGACTTCGAGAGCTTTCGCCGCGCGCTCGAGGCCAACCCGGGTCTGAAGCTCGAAGCCAAGCGCGCACGCGATTCTGTGGAGGAACAGTTCAAGCAGTTCAACGGGCTCCTCAACTTCGTCAGCTATTTTATCGGAACCATTACGGCGATCGGTGCCACCTTTGGAGCCGTGAATTCACTTTACTCGATCGTGGATTCGCGCCGACGCGAGATCGCCACGCTGCGCGCCATCGGCTTCGGTGGCGCGGCGATCGTCGCCGCAACGATCGTTGAGTCGGTCCTGCTCGCATTGCCGGGCGCATTTTTTGGTGCGGCGCTGGCTTGGCTCCTTTTTCAGGGCATGGCGGTAAGCCCCTTCGGCTTCAACTTTCGACTCGAAGTCACACTGCAGCTTGCTGAGATCGGCATCGCGTGGGCGCTTGTCATGGGTCTCATCGGCGGACTGTTGCCGGCACTGCGCGCGGCGCGCGTGCCTGTGACTACGGCGCTGCGCGCCACCTGATAAAGGCAACTACGTTCAGGGCGACACGTCAGATTGCCACCACCCCTTCCGGCGTATTCAGCGCCGCTTGCACAGATTGCACCAATGGTGGATGCGCAGCCCACTGGCCGCGGCAGTCACAACCCCCTGCGTAAGCTAACCATCCTCCCGCGAACAAAGAATGGCGGAATAATTTCCGGTGGCTTGACCGTTAGCCGTGTTTAGATTTCCGGCGGCAATGAATCCGCCGCTCTTAGCGTCGCGCAGATTTGTTCTGTGAACGAGCGCTTTGGTGACGAAGTCGCCGCTTACAAAGTTGATGACACTGACGTCGTTGGTGTAGATCACCCCTTTGGCAGTTGTAACAATGCTCCTGCCGGTCAGGGTGACGACGTTCGGATCGTTTGGGTCAGTCGTCTGGGTCAGAGCCGTGAAGTCATAGGTGGCTGGGAATTCACCGGTCAGTATGCCGTGAGTGCATAGCCCTACCGGCGACACGCAGTCGGGCGGCGGAACGACGACAGAGGTAAATGGACCGTAGAAGGCATGACATCCCGATTTGTCATCATCCGCTCTGGCGGAAACCACGGACAAGAGCAAAACGACGGGAAGCAACAGGACGAAACGTTGCTTTCTCTTCGGCTGAGACAGTGGACTGCAGTCGTGGTAGCTCATAGTGATTCCCTTTTATTGCTGAATGACTGGTTGTGAGGCCAAGTCCGGGGTGTACTACGAGGCGCTATGGTCGCCTTCACTCTGAAGAACCGCAAGTGAACGCCAATCCCGCCACGGTCGGTCCAATTAGCGATGCGAAACGGGTCGTTCGAACGTCCATATCACTGTGCGCGAGGCCACGGTGCCGGCACGCGCACTGCCTCGAAGGTGAGGAACACGCCAAAAAAGCTGATTACCCCGACGCACAAGATGGCCGCGTACCTGATGAAGGCGCGGAGATTGTCGGGTTCCTGCCGCCGCCGAGCGGGCCACCCTAAGTTCCGGTAAGAGTGGGGACCGAGCCTCGATGTGCGCAAGAAGGGGCGGCTTACCCCGTCGACAGCGGGCGCGGTTGAGTCGCTCGAGATCCGGTTCCCGCTGAGGAAGGCCGGTGCGTGCGTTGAGCAGGAGGCAAAACGTCAGTAGGAGCGGCACATCCAGTGCGATCGTCCCAAGCGTGTGACGCCACAATGGCTCGGCCTGGGCGGTGGACAATTCTGCATCCACGGTAGATGGTGCCACTCGACCCAGAACTCGCGCGCAGGAACGTGCAGCAGATCGGCGCAGGCAATGGCGCGTGCACCCCTGGAGTACGCGAGATCCGCGCATGTGGTCACAAGCTCATCGCTGAGGACATAGCGCAAGGGGGGCAGCGCTGCATCTTGCGGCATAGTTCGATGTGCTATCAAGAACAGAGACGTGTCCATCACGCCAGCTCTGGACTGCAAGGGGTGTCTGGCACTGCGAGAGGGCACTGCGAGAGCAGATCGGCGAGTGTCATATGGCGCGAAACCAGTGGACCTCCAAGCGGACCTCTAATAGAAGCGCCTCGTCGGCGCTATGCGCGACTCGATGTTAGAACTTGGCAGAGATCGCAAGGAACAGCTGCCGCCCGAAGAGGTCGTAGGTGGTATAGGTATTCGCGACGCCCGTTCCCACGATGCTGCTGTCCACTATCGGAGGGTTCTTGTCGGTCAGATTATTGATTCCGGCTCGCAGCGTGAGCGAATCTCTCAAGTTCCACGTGGCTGCCAGATCCAGATAGCTGAATCCGGGGATCCGCGCATTGTAGAGATCATAGCCTCCATATCCGGCGTTGAAATGCAGCGATGGATCCGGTGAATTGTTGTCGTTGGAGACCGGGCCGATGAAGCGCCACGTCATTGTCGCGCTGATCCTGTTCGCGAAATCCCAAGTGGCCCGCAAGTTGTGCCGCCAACGTGGATCCACAGTCTGGCACGTGAACCCGAAATAGCCGGCGCAGTCGTAGGTGTGCGCCCCAGGCAGCGGTTGCGTGCTGGCATGCTGCAGGTAAGCGCCATTCAAATCCCATCGCAGCGCGCCCCAGTGGGCCGGCAGGTCGAGCCGATAGCTCAGCTGCAGGTCGACGCCGCTGACCGTCGCGGCGCCGAGATTGAAGAGCTTTTGCACAAAGAACCCACCGGTGCTCGGCAGCGTGCCTTGTAATCCGCCATTTGGCGAGCGCACCAGCTGGCTGCAATAGGCGGGGTCTGCGGTGTTGGCGCAATTGTTCAAGATGAGCGCAGCTGGAATGACTCCGACCGTGTCCTTCACCTCGATGTGGTAGTAGTCAATGCTCCCGGTCAGGTGGGGCACCAAGGAAGGAGCGAAGTTCACTCCAAGGGTGTAGGTTCCCGCCCGCTCCGGTTTCAAGCTTGCATTGCCGATCTGCTCCTGGGCCAGCTGAAACGCCGTCCCTTGGGGGATCGTGTCGGTTGTCGAGCCGTTGCCGTACTGCGCGGCCGTCACGCCCGTTCGCATGCACTGCCCGAGTGAGAAGGTCGCAGGGCCCACCAACTGCCCCAGTGTGTTGTACTGGGGCGCGCAGGGATCATTCCCGAACCCGATCAGCGTGACATTTGGCGGAGAAAACAGCTCCACGATCGAAGGAGCGCGGATGGCCCGATCGTATGAAGCCCGAAATCGGACGTCGTCGACTGGCGCGTACTGTACCTCGAATTTGTAGGTATTCACGACCCCCGAGGTGTGATAGTCCGACCGCCGCAACCCGGTGTCGAAAACCAGATCCCGCGCGCCGGTTCGCTCTTGTATGAGCGGCGCCCGTAGCTCGAGGAACTGCTCGGTCACACTGTCACTAGCATCGATGGGAGTTGCCGAACCGCCGAACCCCGATAGCAAACCACTCAGCTCCGCCGCATCCGGTGCATAGAACTGGCGCTCGTTGCGGTGTTCGATCCCCACATTCACCGCCAACCCATCGTGCGCAAGTGGCGAGCTGATTCCGTACTTACCCAACTGCCCCGTGATGTCCGCGTGCACGGTCCGCAGGGTGCTGTTGCCGTCCGCTGTCCCGGGAACGTACAGATAAGCGAGCTGATCCTGAGTCACGCCGCCCGTTGCCCAGAGGTTGTATGGCACACATCCGATGGCGTTTTTGTTGACGCACCTGGGATTCGCCGCCGTCCCCGTGGCGATCAAGGCGTTGTCGATCTTGTCGTAGCTCAGGTATTTCTGATTGGAGTTGTAGAAAGTGACGTAGTAGTACTGAAAGTAGGCATCGTATTTCCAGGCGTCCCCGAACCCTCCCGTGGTGCCGATGAGCGCGCGGTAGTTGTCGTGCTGATAGTCCGACTGCCTTGGGCCGCCTTCGAGGTTACGGCGCCCGATCTGCAGCTGCACCAATTGCGAACCGGGGTTGGCTGCGTCTGCCGCCACCTGCGCCGGCGTGCACAGAACGCCCTGCTCCTGCGCACTCAAGAGTGGATTGCTGCAGTTGACGAAATAATCGCCCAGTCCGGTCGGGTCGAGTGGATTGGAGTTCCTGAACAGCGCCGATGGCGCGACCCGGGTGCTGCTGCGATCGTCCATGAAGAAGAACTCCGCGTAAGGCTGGAAGTAGTCTGCTACCCGCTGGTGCGCGAGCACGGCCGCGTTATAGCGATCATCCTCCCGGGTCATGTAGATGTAGCGCTGGGAATTGTAGGTCGTCGGGGGGTAGACCCCGGGGATTGACCCTGATGGGACCAGGCTGCTGCCGGAGACGTTGTAAATCGCTCCGGCGTTCGGGCCGGTTATGGGCTGAAACCAATTCGAGTTGGAGGAGCCGGTGCAGGCGAGCCCCGTCACATCGCCGTTGGCATTCGTGTCCGGCGCCAACTGGCAGCCACCGAAATCGCGCTGAGCGCTAACGACCGGATCCGCATGGCGATATGACAGGTATGCGGTGAGATTGCCAGTATTCTCGGCAAAGTTCGTGCCCGCAATCAGATCGAACGTTCTCTGGTGCCCGTCAAAGCTGGTTCCCGTCGCCGGCTGCGAGCCAAACTCCTGCACCAATCCTTGCGTGTAGTCATCGTGATTGTGATGCCAATTGGTGTCGAGTTGCCCATCGAGCTGCAGGCCCTCGAAATTCTTCTTCATGATGAAATTGACGACACCCGCAACGGCATCAGAGCCGTACGTCGCGGAAGCGCCGCCAGTCACCACATCGACCCGATCGATTAGACCGGCGGGGATTTGATCCAGATCGGGGGCTGTAGCCTTGATCGCCGTGTTGGGTGACCCAATCCCGAGGCGACGGCCGTCGATGAGCACCAGTGTACGGTTTGGCCCCAGTCCCCTCAGATCGGCGGTAGCGACACCACCTGCTGCTGTAAGGCCAGAGGTGCCATTTCCCAAATCCTGACCAAGATCATTGGTAAAGTTCTGCGGCAATTGATTCAACACATCCGAAACGTCGGTACGTCCAGTAATCCGCAGCGACTCCGACGAGATGACTTGGATCGGGCTGGTGCTGATCTCATTCGGCGCCGCGATGCGCGAGCCCGTCACGACTACCTCCGCCAACTCCGGAGTCGCTGACTCTGGAGCCCCTTGCGCCCTGCTGGTCGGTATGGCTCCGGCTGCCAGCCAGGCCAGCAGCAGCAGGGCCTGGGTCCACTTACTGAACCGGTGCAGGCAATTCGGACGCCCCGGCTGCTCAAACGCAGTCTCGATTCTGCAGAACATCTCGTCTCTCCCAATACGGGCCGCTACGCGACGAGTTTCGGAGATTCGTGTCTGTCAGGTGTCGCAAGAACTGCGATTCAGTGTTGGAATTTACCCAAGCCGCACCGGGCTGGAGACAGCGGCAGCCCGCCCGTCTGAGCCCGAACAGTTACGCCGCCCGAGCCGCGGCGCTATATCTGCCTGATCAGGGCCGGCTTTACTTGCGCATTGCGCGCAGTGCTCGGCTCTATGCCCAACTCAGCCTTAATGCGGCGATATAGGGTTGCACGCGTTCCGAAGCCGACATATTCCGCAATCTCGGAAATCGTCCAGGCGGTGTTCTGTAGCAGCTGCACGGCTTCCGTGCAGCGACGCTGCTGAATGTATTTTCCAGGTGAGCAGCCATGCACGCGTTGGAACTGTCTCAAAAAGTAGAACGGAGAGAGCTGGGCAGCGCCTGCGATCTGCCGCAACGTGATGGGCTCGCGAAAATGGGTGCAAATGAAGTCGACGCCCTTCGCCAGCCTCCGCTCGATCTCCCGCCGGGTGGAGGCTCTGAGCGCTTGCACCCTCTCCTGCTGCTTGCGGACATCGAATTCCAGTCGCAGCATGCGTGACAGGAGAAAGCTGAGCTGCTCCTCGAGCCAGGTGCCGTTGTCATTCCCGAGATCGATGTGGTTGCGGATGTAGCGCAGCACCGGGCTGACAAGACGATCGTGTCGATGGAGGCGCTCAGAGAACTCCGGGAGTCGGCCTTCAACACGAGTGGGGTCGTCCAACAGCGCCTCCGCGGTGTACCGAAGGCCCGCAAAGCTCTGCCTGACGAGAACATTATCGAAGAAGATTGAGAACGAATGTACTGGCGCGAGCGAGTTTATCCGGCTGCCGTAGACGCGCTCGCCATTGGTGATCAGAAAGGTCTGCGTGTCTACCGCGACGTGACGCCTGCCAAGGAGATAATCTTCGCTGCCGGCAAAGACGGTCTTGATGGAAAGCAACTGCTTGTATTGCGGATATTCGGCGCGTCGTGCCTGCGCACAGATCACGGCGCTCTCTTTACCCCATCGGAGGTAAAACTCCTTGCGGAAGGCGGCATTCCAGATGGCTGGCATCTGCCTATAGATCTGCATACAGTCAGTCCGTTGCCGTCCTCAGCGCGATTTTGTTATGGCGGACAGTGCAACTCTACCGTACTGCCCTGCCGCGGCCGCTCGACGTGCCGCGGGCGGCGTTGACCATACGGCTGCATAACCGTCCGGCACGCCGTCGCCGCCTACATACTACTCGGAAGCTCTGCTGTAGCAGTTGCACAAGTTGCTCTCTGATGTAGTTTTTTCGCTACAGAAGCGATGAGCTGCCGCAGTGCCCCGGACTGTCCCGCCGGCCGACAGCGTTGAGCTGTGATCGAACGTCTGCGGTGCGCCTATTCGTGAGCTTCAAAGCCCAACCGCCTGCCCCAATTCCTCGTAAAGCCGCATGTTGCTGAGCGCAACGCCAGCCGCATTCGCGAGCGTCTGTAGCGTGTACTGCTCATTCCACGAAGCTTGATGCCGCTGCGCCCAGTAGGCGCCTATCGCCGCGACAGGTTTCTCCTGGGGCACCGGCACCATCGCCAGGCTTCTGACGAACGTCGGCCGGTACGCATCGTGCGGAATCCTCGGATCGCTGTAGATGTCGGGAATCAAGGCGATCTGTGCATGCAACATCACCCAACCGGAGATGCATGCACCCAGCGGAAAGCGACTTCCCTTCCAGAGGGGCGCGATCGCGTCCTCATCGAAATAATGACACTGCTCACCTTCCCTGACGACAAGGGTCACACCGTCAGCAACTACGAGCGCACGCGCACTGGCGCGCATCACTCGGGCCACGTCGTCCAGGGTTTTCGCGGCGGCAAGAGCACCGATCGTTAGTACTAGTGCATCTTCCGAGTCACGCATCGGCCCACTCCGGGGGTAAACCAGTAACTTCGCAGCGGCGACCAGCACCGCGGGGTGCCTTGAACAGAGCACGCTCCCTCAGGAGCAGCAACCCAACATAATCATGGCGGAGTCAGTCTTTTTACGCGACTCCCTCAATTGCAAGCTGTGAGATCGCGCACAGCGGCAGTACTGTTATGGCTCAGACAAGGATAACGCTGTAGCCAGTGCGCCCAGCGCGCCGAGATAAAGTTATTCGCGCACTCGGCCAGGTCCTGCCTCAGGCGCTGGATAATGTGCGCAACGCGCGTAGTGTTTGTTGGTTGGCTCGACCATCAGTCCTTCGCGAGGTCTCTATCCGAAGGCCGGTAGCACCGCAACTTCCCCAGGCGGCACGGGCTCGACCGGCAGGCCTGCCCTTCTCCAGGCCCGCAATCCGCCCTTGATGACCAAAACGCGAATGCCGCTCTGTTCGAGCTCTCGAGCCACCCGCGCACTGGTCGCTTCACGCACGCAAGTGCAATACACGAAAATCGGTTGCCGAGTTGGAATTTGTACGCTCGGCTGGTGCAGCGAGTGGGGATCGAGCCGCGTGGATCCGGTGATTCGAACCGCCCTGGGATCCAGATAGCCGTGGCTGCGAACGTCGTAGATGCATGCCCCTGCCCTCATGGCATCCGCTGCTTCAGAGGGGATTGCGAAGGCCACGGCCCGGAGCGCGCGCTGCCCGATCCACCGCCACAAGAGCAATAACACATAGCCGGCAACCAGTCCGACAACGACCCAGGTGACCCACTGCCCGAACGTCCGGTAACCTTTTGTCACGACTTCGAGCGCTCCGCTAAAAACAAACCCAACAGTAAAGTAGGCAACGATGTAGAGCGCGGCGCCGGCCAGATCCAACCGCAGGAATTGGGCGAACCGCATATTCATGCACCCCGCCAACGGGGGCGCCATCGTGTTGATTCCGGGAATGAATTTCGCCATTACCAGCAAGGTGCGGCCACGACGGTAGAAGGAATCAGCCGAACGCAGGATGCACGATTCGGGATTCAGCGAAACGCGACATAGTATCCCCAGCAGCCACCATCCCGCATAGCGGCCCATGAGGAACATCAGCGTATCGCCAGCTAACATCGCTGCGAGAGCGCCCGGCAGGGCAAACGAGGCATGCAGCGAACCGCTCGCGCTTGCACCGCCCGCGATCAGCAAGGCGAGCGCAGCGGGCACGGGGAAGCCTACCGTCTCCAGAAATACCGCGGCGAATAGAATCGAGTAGCCGTGCGCTGCGAGATCGGAAATCCAGGATTCCATGCTTACTCGCTGTGGCCCCCCGAGTCGCAACCGTGGCCCCCGGGTTGCAACCGATCCACCA
Organism: uncultured Pseudomonadota bacterium; assembly: GCA_963715725.1. GTDB lineage: Bacteria > Pseudomonadota > Gammaproteobacteria > Steroidobacterales > Steroidobacteraceae > 13-2-20CM-66-19. Next base: position 849,905 of record OY970272.1, read on the forward strand.
AGCATGCGCCTGATTCAGGTCGGCGACCAGTGTCACGCGAAGCTGCGGTGCGCAGTCGCTTCCTCTGTTGGCGACCTGGTTGAGCGCCAGCCAGTGCGCCGGTCCGACCGGGCTCGTAGGCGATCGAACGTATGAGATAACATGCTGATCACTCGTAATCAGCCCTGCTCCACCTCGCTCATCTGCGGATCGGTACGCATGAAAGGAACGGTGGCCGTGCCAATTGTGGCAGATCCCTGCGATGCGCCAAGCGAGTAGCTGAGTGTAGCGCTTTCGCCCTCGCCTGCCGCGCGCAGGTTTCTGCTCCGGCTCTCTATTTGGTTGCTGCTATCTTCAGCTCATCGACCACATGTTCTCCGCCGGCGATGGCAGCAGATTTCGCCACGATCTCCGACTTCTCCTGTGCACTTCGGACCACGCCATTCAAAGTAACAGTTCCGTTCATGGAGACAATCTTCACGTTATGTGCGTACGTAGACAGATTCTTGTCCGCCATGACGCTTTGCCGCACGCGCTTCGTCAGCTGGAGGTCCGACGCGTCGTCTTTCTGGCGATCAGCACTGTGCGCCTGGTTGGATGGGTCTTCTCGGTTGCTCTTCGTATTATCCGGAGCAATCGATTGAGAGGGCGAGGTTGCCATCGTCTCACTGTCGGACGGAGGCGCCTGTGCACTCGCGAAGGCAGGAGCGCAGATGAGAACGGGTAAAGCTAGAAAAGTTGTGATAACCAATTTGCTCATAAGTGTAACCGGCTTAGTTTTGGGATAGAAGGATGTGGATCGGGAGTGCAAGCTCGCTCGCACTTGCTCACTCCCGTGCCACTGCTATATCGGGACCGTCCTCGCGTATCAACCAAATGCGCGCTTGTTCTCGGTGTTGCTCTCACCAGCACTTTCGCCGGAAGACGCAATGTCCTCGGCTCCGCTGTTTTTCAACACTTCCTTCGCTCGCTTGATTTCATCGGATGTATCGCAATGCACCGACAACAGCGTCCCGCCGTTCTTCACTCGTCCTTCATAGCGCTTGGCTTCGTACTCTGGGATACCCATCCCTACTAACGCGCCGACCAATCCGCCGACAGCGCCGCCGACCCCGAGGCCAGCCAGGCCGGCCATAATCGGGCCAGCGGCAATGAACGGGCCGATCCCCGGAATCGCCAAAGCGCCGACGCCGGCCAGGACTCCGAGCGTTCCTCCAATCACACCCCCTGTGGTCACGCCAGCGGCTGTGCCTTCGGGAGCTTTCGTTTCCTTCGTATGCGCGAATTCTTTGGTGCTGCGCGTATCGGGAAGCAGAACCGAGATAGCGGCACTCTGAAAATTCGCCGCGAGCAGCGAGTCGACGGCGCGTTCGGCGTGCTCGCCTGAGGGATAAATTCCAAACACAGCGGTATTTTTACCAGCCATAGATGCTCCAAATTGGTGATTCGATGGGCTCGCCTGGCTGTCTGTCTAGACGGGCGCCAGTGCACACGCATTGAGCATCATGGAGCATGCAGCTGGATGTAGGAGATGTGGTCGAGTTGTAGAGTAAATCGCTCTTCTTAACGCGCTTGCTTGCCCGCAAGAGATTACCCGATCCTAACCGTCTTGGCGTCAAGCGCGGCCGTGTGCGAAGAGGCAGCAGTCGCGCTGTGCCACCCACGCAAAGTCGTTGATCCATCTGGCAGGTCAGTGCGCGCCGGCAGTATTGTTGAGACATCCACCGACCAGAGGCCTCGCGCCAGGTGCTTGGTCTGCGATTGTTACATTGCCTTAGTCTCTTTGGCGTAGGATGACTGCCGTACCCTGCTGTCACGTCGTGAGGAGAGCGCGCGGACACTACAGCATGTTGAAGATGCGGCCGGGGTCCGCAGCGCAGCGAGGCCACCAGAATGCATAAGCTTGAGAGCCCTTTCGAAATTCAAGATGTGAGCCAGGTGCCTCCTGGAACGGGTGTGATCTTTAGCCCCCGAATATCGGGCGGTGCCTCGCGCGCCTCATTCGGAATCGTTTGTCTCGAGGAAGGGGCCGAGCCGGGTTCAGCGCAGAAATTGATAGTCAACTACGATGCGGACGTAAAGGCCTTTGCGCTGACTAGCGCCACGCAACTGTATCGACAGGTCCTGGTGTCTAAAGAAGAGCTGGTTATCAGACCTGATCCCCTTTCGTTTCAAGCCAACTCGCCATTCGAGCCAGCCTCCCCCAGATTGTTCCGGGACGATTGGGGTAAGGAGACTTATCTCGCGGTTAGAACGCGCACCGGTGGCACCGCGCAATTGAGGCTGTCCGATGGGATTCTCGTTAAGCGTCACGTGCAAGACGAGATGTGTGCGTTTGAAAAATGGAAGGTGCAGGTGCAATCGCCTGCAGGCTTTATTGACTTACTCATTGTGAATTGACTTGCTTCTTGGCGCCCATAGCGAGCGCAGGATCAATTTCCATCGGACGTCGGCCCGTATTTCGCCGACATCCGCTCCAGCATGCGCGAAATGTTGACAACCGTGCGCTCGTGGGTCCCGACGCCGATCTCCTCCCCGCCGTCCGTCGCCCATACGCGGAAGAAGATCGTGCGACCGTCAGTGCCCGTGACTTCCGCGTGACCTGTGACCTCGCGCCCGACCGGCGTCGCCATCAGATGTCGTACGTCGATGTGCGTACCGACCGCGCTCTCGCCCGCCTCGAGGTATTCCTTGATGGCATTCAGGGCCGCGTTTTCCATGATTAGAACCAGGTACGGCGTCGAAAATACCGGCGGCAGAATACTGTCTTTGAAGCTGTTCGCCAGATGTGCAGACTCAACGCGATGCACATCCTGCCCCCGCGCGCCGTTCGGAATCGGTTTCATGGAATACCCCAGCTTGAACATAGATGGCGCGCAGGCTTCCCCCCAGCAGCCGCTGATCGACGCGACGTCGGCAAAGGCGACAGCTCGTTACGGCGGACTTGAAGCTTGGCGGGTAAGAACCAATTCTACAAGGGGCGGTAGTCGTCTACTCGCCTCCTCCCTGTCGCCTCGTGCACACGCGCGCTCGATCGCCCGCAGCTGCCCCTTCAGCCAAAGCGCTTGGCCGCCGGTAAATTCAGTGCCGTCGGTTGCGAATACCCGCGCTTGGCCGGGCTTATCGAGCTTCAGCGATTCAATGACCCGCGTCACACCAGATACTTGCCGGACGAAACCCTCGTCGCATCCCGCCGCCCTCGCATTCCCGCCGCCCAGAGCCAATCCTGCGAGAAGAATCCACGCAGCGCGTTCGGACATCATACCCGTCGCTCCGAGTACCATTTTTCACGGACGCTATTATCCCACGTCGCCCCTTCCCCAGCGTTAACTTCCCATTAAGGTTTTTCATCCCAACAAGAAGGTAAGAAGGACGGCAGGTGCCAACTTGCACTGCGCTGCCAACGGTGGCATGCGTGGCGGCCTTGTCTCCTTACATGGACGGTGGCGTAGGCAAAAGGCGATCCGTCTCCTTTTTTAAGACAGCGTAACAATCGCAGCACAGCTTCTCGAGCTTGGTTCTGTTCAGCACCGTAATCTGGCCTCGATTGTTGCGAATAACGTCCTCTTTCTGCAACTTGCCGGCCGCCTCGGTAACGCCTTCCTGCCGAATCCCAAGCATGTTAGGTATCAATTGTTGCGTCAGGGTGCCGAGAGCTAGCCTGTCAAGGCGTATCGCCGACAGTGCTCAAGGTAAGCCGCCTCGTGGGTTGCAGCAAGCTCAACGACGCTCGACCACAGCCAGGATGGCGCTTCGAGTCTTGCGGCTTTACGCACGTTGAAGCTACGGCTGAACTCGCGACGTGTTGCGCCATCCATCTGCCGCGCGTGTGCCTTGCCCACCACTTCAGCGAGATAGCGGGCAGCGTCAACTGCCTCGTCCCGCGAGAGTCCATCGACCTCAAGCTTCAGATCCTGCGGCATCAGCTCACGGACGACCACAGCCCGATTCAGCAGCCGCGCCGCCATCATCCGATCGCCCAGCGCCGGCGATAGATTTTTTGCGCCTTCGACGACGCGCACGGCATTGTCCTTGGGCATCGGCATCTCGTTGCCGCGCGGCGCCGCCGCCGCCGCTGCCTCCTTGATGTCCATGAGGCAGTGCACGTCATCCTTTGATTTGCCGCTACTCACGTTGAGCAGCACCGCGTAGCGCAAGCGACCTAAGGAGCTGCACCCTTTCATCCAGTAGGCTGCGTCGAGCACTTCGATCCGCGCATTCTCGGGCCGCGATTCCAACACCGACACCAGATTCTTCAAATCATCTTGCGCGAAAAGCCTATCGATTGCCCTGCGCTCGACCGCGGTCAATCGCCAGAAGCGGGTGCCGAGCGGAATACTAGGCTTCAAATCTTCGAGACGCTCGCGCGCCAGATGCTTCCAGGTTCTCGACATGGCGCGGCGCATGACGACCTTGATCGCTTCGGGCCGGTCGCTTGCAATGAGGTTTTGGGCGCGCGGTCCTCTGAGCGCCCGTTGGTAGCCGATTATCATTTGCTCGAGCATTTGCGCCGTGGTGACACCGGGCAGATCCGAGCCGCGTGCAGCCGAGGCCAGTGAGAGAGCCAGCCGGATCAGGTCGTGATTGGGGTTTCCGACCACAGTCTGATCGAGATCTCGGATCTGTACGTGGATTTTCCCGTCGGCCGCAGCGAGTGGGCCGAGGTTACCTGCGTGGCAGTCTCCACAGATCCAAACCGGTGGGCCCTGTGGCACAGCCTGCTGGCCGCGCTCCTCGAGCCACTTATAGAACTGCACCGTGCTGCCGCGCACGTAGGCATGCGCCGAGCTTGCCATTTTCACGGTACGTCGCGCTTCGAGGACGGTCGCTCGCTGCCGCGGCGAGGTCGGCGTATTACTCATGATAGGCCGCTCTAAATCGACTGTGAGCTTCGTTTGCGATCTTGTAAGCCATGTTGAGCCCAGAGCGATCCTCTTTGCGAAGTGCTTTTATACACACCCCGAACCTTGGTATAGGCTTACCCATGTCTCTCCTCCGCCGTTCGATGCGGCAAATCGTCTGTTAAAACCCCAGGTCAAACGACTTTTCGCTACACCGCGGTTGGAACCCCGCAATGGCCGCTCCGCCGATTTCCCAGATCATCGAGAAGATCAGCACGCCAACTGCTGATCAGAACGTCTCCGAAGGGGCTAGCGCTTGCGGACGGAAGTCAGACAGTTCCGCAGGCTCCGACCGTTTGCGCGGTGAGGGAATCGAGGCCGACCGTAGTCAGGCGAACAAACATCGACGAGCCCGCTCGCAGCGGGGCCGCATCGCAAAAGCGCTGCCCACCGGGGCATCGGGGGCTTCCCGGCGGGCGGCTCTAACACCACGTCCCGCCTGGGGGATCGCTGGAATCGTGGTTACGTACAACATCGTTGCGTCGAGTTCGCAACTGTAAAACGTGTCACAGGCTTGGCGTTCAATACCGTGCGAATGCCAAACCCTTCCCGTGAACTGCCCCTACCGCATGCTGCGATTGAGCCACGGCGGCATCCATCGATAGGGCCGTTCGCGAAAGAGACGGGAAGAATGTGCGGAACAGCGACGTGCTGAGTTGTAGATTGACGCGAAACATCTGCCATGCCATTTCCGAGTAGGCCTGCGTAAAGGCGGTCGGCTTTTCGCTCCCCATCCTCTGAAATTCTGGACGGTCCCGCTCCGACATGATGGGACCTGAAAGAGCTCCTCGTGTAGCCCGGTGCGCCACGACTTGCGGGACCGCCATGGAGAGCTCCATGTATCGTTTTGAAAGTGCCTTCGCTCTGCGAGCCTGTCGAGTTGTCATCTACGCTCCTGTATCTTGGCTCCCTTTACACGCCGAACAGCATGGCAGACGCGGTGCGTCAATAGCTGAGAGCGCCGCGTGCCACTGCGGTTTGGGCAGGGATGCCTTCGGGACCCCAGTAGACCCGACCGCCGCTCCGCCATGTGTAGGAGAAATGTGTCAAACGGACTTCCGTATGACGCATTCGGGCAATCGTGACAGCGCAGTTGTTGGCGAAGCGAATTGAGCTGCCCCCAGTATCAGGGGGCCCGAACCGGCCGGACTCGCCTACTTCACGCTCTAGCGAGGCCGATACCTCTGCGGGCGAGTGGTGGCGGAGGATGAACTGAATGGCTGGGTGGGTGAACGGTGCACGCGCCGGCAAGCGTGCCGTCTGAGCACGAGTCACACGTCCGCAGATTGTACGCAACTCGTCGCGATCTCGCTTGGAAGCGTCTTAGCCTCAGGCGATCTGCCATCCGAATACCGTGTGCGCTCATCGTGTCTGGAAGCGGAACTTTTGCTCGGAAGAAACATGCGTCTTTGTTCTGACCGTTGAGTCCGTCGGCAAGGATGAGAGCCGCGAATTGTCGTGGTGCGAGGCCACGAAGCGTACTCCAGGCGATTCAGTCCTACAGCTGCCTTGGCGCTGCTCTGACAGACGCGTAGGGGCTCTCGAGCTTTGCTATTCCCCTCCTACGAGGGGACGCGCAGACATGAAAACGATGACGTGTAAGGAGCTCGGCGGTCCTTGTGACCAAGAGCTCTCGGCTGAAACATGGGACGAGATGGTGAAGACAATGACTGCTCACGTGATGCAGAAACATCCCAACACTGCCAAAGAGATGGAGAAGATGCACAAAGAAGATCCAAAGAAGTGGGGCCAGGAAATGAAACCCAAATGGGATGCAAAGCAGCAGTCCTGAATGCCAGAGACGAGGAGCCAGCGGCAACCAAGACTCAAGTCACTGTCACCTTTCACAAACGGAAGCTCCCAGGGAAGCGGCGACCGCTCCAATGGGGGGCGGAGGCAACGGAGCGTTCGACAAGCTCTCCCTGCTTTGCTCGCCCTAATACTGCTGCTGAGACCTACGCTGCTGCATTCCCGGAGAGCGCAGGCGCGATGCCGCGAATGAGAGCACCGCGATCGGAGCGAATCATGCCGGTCGACTTACCATCAGGGCATGTCGTCTCATCGTGGCGGGTAGTCCTTGCTTTGCCCAGTTCGGGCGTTCAAGACTTGAAAGTGACCATCCGAATGAGCGGTGAGCTTTATCCAATAGCTCGTCGCCTCGTCGAGGTTGGCGATGCGGTCGGCGGAGAAGTTCTGGTCCCCAGCGGCTTCGGAGCGATGCAGCTGCCAAACATCTTCGAGTCCGCTAACGTGATGAAGGGCGGTGTAGGTTTCACGGGAGCCGCCCTTTCTCAGACCGTTGTTCATGATGCCCACGCGGGGTGCGAAGGCCGCGAAGGTTGCAGGATCAGCAGCATCCGGACCGCCATGGTGTGCGACGAGATAGACATCGACTGCACCAATGACACTTCGAGGACACGCCAGGTCAAAAAGCGGTTGCCCACTTAGGTCTCCCACATCCAGAAACCGGAATCGTCCGTATTGTAGGACGATGCCGGTGGACCTCGGATTCTCGTAAGGATCACGCGGCCTCTGCGCCACAGGCTGGCATGTCATGTTGGCTTGCCCTGCGTGTAGCAATGGACCGGACAGCACGGCCCCGCCAGAACTCACCACGATCGCTTCGATACCCTTGAGGGGTAGTCGATCACCGGGTCGGGGCTCCAAATGCGGTTTCGCCGCGCGGATTGATTTATACGCTTCGAACGCGTCTGCGGTCTCCTCGTTCTTGCGCACCGCCTCCGGGTTGGGGGAGCCGTGATCGATGAACATACCGATCGGCATCAGCTGTGCGAGTTCAGATACACCGCCGTCATGATCGTCGTGGAAGTGCGTGATCAGGAGGTAATCAATTCTGCTGATCCCCGCATCGTGCGCAGCGGCGACGACCCGGTTGGCATCTCGAGCAGCATGCGGGTCTGCGGGGTTGAATCCGAGACCTTGCCCAGCCCACCCCGTATCGATGAGGAGGGACTGCCGCTCGGGCGTCACGATGAGTGTCGACTGACCGCCTTCGACGTCGATAAAGTAGATCTGCAGAGGCTGCGCGGCAACAGTCCCAGCAGCCAACAATGACGCCACGCACAGTGCGCTGGTCACTGCCCCTACAGACATCCTTGACGAGCATCTAACTGTGGAGGTGCCTAGTACAGATTTCGGTCGCATACGCCTCTCACCCGAATTCCCATCGATTCCATCGGAGTTCAATCTGATAATGCACCCCGCCAGGCCGCCTTGCAGCTTCTTCGCTTTGACTTTCCGTTCGCAGCGGCACTGTTCGGAGTCTTCTCGAGCCACTGGCCGGGACGTCTGGCGCTTGCGGCCGGCTTCATGGGGATCATTACGAGTTGGAATGCCTGTGATTCAGCGGCGCCCGCGCGGGCGGTCTGGTGGGCGTGAGTAAGCTTCGTTACATCGCCTCACTCCGGGTCCTCGCATCACGCCTCGGCAACGCCCGGCGCCGGGCCGTCCCCATGGCAATTTCCAGCGCCGTCTCGAAGCGAATCACGCGAGCCGTCAAATCCTCGATCTTCTTTTGCTGACCATCCAGACGCCCCGCCATGCTCATCACGTTGTCATTCATCTTAGTGACCGTCGTCGGTGCATCCCAGAGCTTGTCGGTCATCCCCATGATCAAGCGGTCCGGCCAGGACGATGTTTCTGGCGTCTCGCATGCCGAACACATGCCAGCAAGTGCACGCGCCACCCGGGCTAACAGCCGGTCGCGGGGTAATGGCTCCCCGAACGCTTCCAGCCACAATCGATCGCCAGGCACTCGCGCGTGTACTCATCGATCACGGTCAGACACTTGTTTGTGCGACACCTCGACCACCGTCGTCTCATGAGGTAGGGTGGCGTTCGCCAGGGCCGTCCTGCGCGAAGCGCGCGCGCGGGGTCGTGGAATTCACCGAAAGCTCACTCAGCAGGTAGTTAACGTTTTGGGCCGGCCGCATGCCTGATTGACCTGCAACAGGCTATGACCGATCGGATAACCAACGACCCAGCTTGACTCCCTTGAGCGACAAAACGCATCTTCTATCGGACTCAATTGTCGCAGCGCATCACTCGCAGCCAGTCTCGGTAAGGACCTGTTGCGCGCACCGAGGAGGGACAACGCCTCACACCGGCGTGACAGCACGGGCGGCTTCGCTCTATGCTGCATCGCAAGAGTCCGCCCATGACCCAGCGCTCACATCTTAGTCCAAGCGACCTCGCCGCCTGGAACGAAGGGTTGGCGCGGCTTGCTGCTGTTGTCGGTGAGGCAGCGATAAGCCGCGCACTGACCTCTGCGCTGAAAGTCATTGTCGATTTCGATGCGATCTTCATCGCGACTCTGCACCGAGATGCACCGCCGATAGTGCATTGTCACACCGGCACCCGGGAGCCGGGGCCTCGCTACAGTGAGGGGCCCTATCTACTCGATCCGTTCTATATTCATTTTCTCAACCGAGGTATCGATGGGTGCTATCCGTTGAGCGAATTGGCGCCGCCAGGTTTCCGGCGCAGCGAGTATTTCTCGATTTATTACCGGCACCTGGAAATCTACGATGAGTTGGGGTTGCTGGTGACCCTCGGCTCGAAGTCCTGCGCGCATGTCTCGATCATACGCAAGCGTGGCGCACCGCGGTTCACACGCCGGGATTGCGACTGGCTCAAGGCCACCGGACCGCTGACCTCCGAGGCGATCCGCCGCATCAACGCGACGCTTGCCCCACCCGCCGAAGATGCGTCGGCTGTGCATGACAGCCTGCATCGCGCGTACCACAGCTTTGGTGCCTCCGTTCTTACCGAGCGCGAGCGGGAAGTAACGCATCTATTGCTGCAAGGAAATTCGGCCAAGTCGATAGCGCGCCTGGCCGAGATTGCTCCTGACACTGCGCGCAATCATCTCAAGCACATCTATTCAAAGCTTGGCGTCGCCTCACAGACGCAGCTGTTTGCGTTGTTCTTTCGCGTGCTGGAGCGCGTTGAGCCGGGCTTTGACGGCGACCCCCTCACGCGCCTTGAAACGTTTGACTGACCCATTTGGGCTATATAGCCCGTAGATCCTGACGGCCACACTGCTTCCGCTAAAGGCTAAGGGGGCGGACATGGCCAATCCACGGTCTTCTCGGCGCAGCGGGCGCAACCTCCCGTCCAATCACGGTCCGGACCAGGTCTGGCGTCACCAAAGTCGTATTTTCAATACCCCTCCTGCCCTTCGATGGCTTAACGGCACGCCACCAGCTCCAGCGAAGTGAAGGGCTACAGGATCATTGGCAGTTAACTACCTGGGGATAATGACTCATGATTGATTTGAGGCAATCGCAGAGTTGGAGCCGTCGGACAACCTTGCCGGGATTGGCTTTACTGGTGGCTTTGCCGCTCACAGCTTTTTCGCAGGCAGCCGCGCAGACGAGCGCGACCTCCACCGCCAACTACCCACTGGAAGAGATAACTGTCACGGCGACTCGACGCGAGGAGCGCCTGCAGGATATCCCCGTCAGCGTCACTGCCACCACGCCGGTTCAGATGGACGCTCAGGGGTTGCGCGGCATCGACGATTTAATGCGTCTCACCCCTGCCGTAACCTTCGAGCGTGTCGGCGCGACCGCCAACAACAACTTCAATGACGAAAATACCAATATTGCGATACGCGGCATTGATTCGAATGCCGGCTCGTCGACCACCGGTATCTATGTCGACGACACGCCGATCGCGACTCGCCATCTGTCCTTTGGCACAGTTAACGCGTTCCCGGTTCTGTTTGACCTCGATCGCGTCGAAGTGCTGCGCGGACCCCAGGGTACGCTGTTCGGCGGGGGATCGGAGGGAGGCACCGTTCGCTTCATCACACCGGTTCCGGGGCTGAATGACTATTCCGGATATTTTCGCGATGAAGTCTCGACGACGGCAGGTGGCGATCCGAGTTATGAAACGGCCGGCGCCATCGGTGGGCCGATCGCTGATGGTGTGCTCGGCTTGCGGGTGAGCGCCTCATTTCGACAGGACGGCGGGTACGTTGACCGCGTAACCTACAATCCCAATATTTTGATTGCCAACGGTCCGACCGATTCGGGTCCCACCCAGGTGACCGGCACGACCTATAACGGCGCGAACTGGCAGCGCACCGCGACGGTGCGGGCCGCACTGAAGTGGGCGGTCACAGACAATCTGACCGTTTCGCCGTCCTTCTATTATCAGCAGCTTTACATCAACGACACTTCTGTCTTCTGGCCCTCGCTCTCCAATAACGGCCGGCCGACCAGTGGCGAGCTGTTCAATGGTGCTAACGCTCCAACTTCAAGCTTCGACCCATTCTCCGTAACCGCGGTCAAGATCGACTGGAATCTTGGGTCAGTCGCGCTAACTTCGAATACCTCCTACTTCTCGCGCGGTCAGCATGGAACGAGCAACTATACACCTTACGTTGACTTACTCTATCTCGGAACCCCTTACGCCAATAAAGTTAGCACGGCGTATTTCACCGACAAACAGAGGAACTATAACGAAGAGATTCGACTGCAATCCACGGATACGAGCTCACCCCTGGCCTGGGTCGCCGGGTTGTTCGCCACCAATATGTACGAGAACACTACTGAGATCATAGCGGCCAGTGAGGTCATCGCCACGGTGCCGCAGTTCTTCACTACCGTGCCCGGCCTGCCCTACACGCCCTTGCCCGGCGGTGTGATCTACTACCAGAATCCCTACAGCGAAACCGATCGGCAGGTCGCGCTCTACGGCCAGCTCGACTACAAAATCGCGCCCCACATCAAGCTGACAGCCGGCGTCCGCGCCGCCAGCGACAACACCTTCGGTCGCGTGTATTTTACCGGGCCGTTCGAAGGCGGAACAGTGAGCGCGGGGAATAACAGCTTCACCGAATACCCAGTCACACCGAGATTCGGAGTCTCGTATCAACCCAACAGCGACAGTCTATTCTATGCAACCGCCGCCAAGGGATATCGGGTGGGCGGCTTCAACACGCCAGGAATAGGGCTCGACCCGCTGTGTGGAGCGAGTGTCGCCGCGCTCGGCCTGACGCCCACCGGGCTCCCATCGAAATACAATTCCGACTCTTTGTGGAGCTATGAGCTCGGCAACAAGCAGACGTTGCTCGACGGCCGCCTGCAAATTAATTCAAGTGCCTTCTACATCAATTGGTCGCGCGTCCAGCAGGCCATCTTCCTGAGTTCCTGCGGTCTGGAATTCACCGCCAATACCGGCGCGGCGGTCAGCAAGGGCTTCGATGTCGATCTGCGTTACAATGCGGCGCGAGGCTTACTGATTGGTCTGCAGGGCGGCTACACCGATGCCTATTACACCAAGACGGTGCACGCTGGAGCGGCCGATGTTGTTGACGGAGCGGTTGTGACTTCGGGGGACAAGCTGGCGCCGGTACCGTGGACGGCCGATTTTTCTGCCGAGTACTATTTGCCTGGACATGAAGTTGCGGAGCCCTATTTCCGTGTGGACTACCAATATTCCGCGTCGCAGGTTGGCCTAACTGCTTATCAGGACCCCGCCAATGGGATACACGACGCGACGATCCCAGGCATCCCCGCAACCAGAAACCTGTCGCTTCGCGCCGGAGTTCGCCGCGGAGCGTTGAACGTGTCGCTGTTCGGCAGCAATGTGCTGAACTCGGTGCCGGCGCTTACGGTGTCACGAGATACAACCTTCTCCTCGCTCTACTACGAACGCTCGTGGCGGCCACGCACGCTTGGCCTCACTGCAACCTATCGCTTCGGCCCTTAGCTTGAGCCCAACGTTGAAAGCGCGGTAATGGCGTGAGTCGGTAAACACCCATGAAAAATGACGGCAAGCGTCGGAGACCAAATAGGTTCACGCCTCGTTCGCACCGATAGGCAGCAATTGACGCGGAGGGTTGCCCTATTTGCCTGGCAGAGCAATGCCAGTGTATGAATCCGCAAGAATCGGCTTGCGAGACTGTACTTTAACGAAATGGGCTGTGGAGTCTGTCGAGGGACATGATCATAGCTTTCAGCCTGATCGCCATCTTCTTCCTTGCAGTTATTGTGGTGCTGCAACGAGCGCATATCAGCGACAAGTCCTTCACCGACTACGCCGTTGCTGACCGATCATTCGGGGCGGCTTACCAAGCGATGTCCTTTCTCAACACTTGGTGGCCTGGAAGTATCTTTCTCGCTCTAACGGGGCTTGCCGTAAGCGATGGAGTGACTGCCTTTTACATGCCAATTTATAGCTTGCTGACCATTGTGCTGATGTACGTGATGACAGAACGCGTGTGGTTGTGGGGCAAGCTGTTCGATCTTAGGACGCAGCCGGACCTGTTCGCACTTCGCTATAACTCGCGCCTATTCGCCATCACCGGCTCGCTCATTGGCATCATTTCGGGCGTACCTTGGCTGGTGCTTGGCTTTAGGGGCCTTGGGGAGCTGTTCCAGGCCCTGTCCCTAGGTAGGATTAATGCGACTTCAGCCGTAATTATGGGCGTAGTGCTAATGGCTATCCGCCAATATTGGACCATCCGCATGGGGATGCGCGGCGTGGTGATTTCCGACATGTTTCAGGGAATCGTGGCATACGTTGGCGGCAGCTTGCTGATTTTGGGCCTGATAGGTTGGCTGATCTCTTCTCATGGATGGAGTGTCCCGACGTTGTCACCAACGCATCTTGAAGCACCAGGGCTTCTTTCGACAGTCGGGCCGCTATATTTTTTCTCTCTCATCTTCAGCGGAGTGATCGGCGGCTGGTGCTGGCCTGCAACCTTCGTTCGCCTTTACACCGCCGATAGTGTGCGCAGCGTACAGCGAGCAGGGGCTATGGGTGCGCCGCTCTCTCTTCTCTTCTCAGTCACTCTCGTAATTCTGGGCCTCCTCGCAAGTTCACTCCCCGAAGTCGCCAAGACTCCCGATCTGGCGTGGTTCACGCTCTGTCAGATGGCAGGAGGTCCGCTGCTGCTTGGCCTTGGTGGCGTGGTTGTCCTGGCGGGAACCATGGGCAATGTTGACGGCAACGTGCAGGCTTGCGGGGCACAAATCGCCAACGACATTGTGGGCGCATATTGCAAGCTCGATCACAAACGAGCAGTTCTCAGCGCTCAAATTGGAATGCTGGGGATAACGATAGTTTCGGCTTGGTTGGCGACGCGCACAATCTCACACCTCGTCACTCTCGCTATTCTCTCCTATCAAGGCATCATGCAACTCGCCGTGCCGCAGTATCTTGGTATCTTCTGGAAGCGGGGCAATGCGATTGGGGCCATCCTCGGCACATTTGTGGGCTTCGTCCTTGCCATCGGCTTACAGGCGGCATATCCCGACGGTATTGCCTGGGCTTGGGGACTGACTTCCGGCGTTTTCGCGCTTGCAGTGAACGCCGCGGTGTACGTTGGCTGCGCTGTGGCGTTCCCTCATCCCAACGACGAACGCCAGCGAGTCGATAATCTTTTTGGACTCACTGACGTCCAGTTGGCGAACCCAGCTGTCGTCAGCGCCATCGCTGTCTGACAAGTTCGCTCGAAGCACAGAAACTGGATCTCGTACGATGCCCAACAGGTCAACCATCCTCAGGCCCCGCGCGGCCTATATCTGGACCTGGTTTGCTTTAGACGCGTTCCTTGCTCTTTTTCCACCAGTTTACTGGATAGCCGCCAAGCCAAAGCCGAAACTCTTCGGATTGCCGTGTTCGATCATTTATTTCTGCGCCCTCGGAATTTTCATCACAGCAAGTCTTCTTTCCGCATATCGGGACGACGAGAGACGCGGCGCGTTCACCAGATGCTGAGGTAACAGATGGCGACAGGTTGGCTGTGTCATGAACTATATATGTGGCACGACACAGGAAATGCGGCTGGCATATTCCCACCTGGACTCAGCGTGCAGCCGGGTACCCACTACGAGAACGCCGAGTCGAAGCGCCGTTTTCGCAGTCTTGTTGAGGCTAGTGGGCTTCTGGAACACCTTAAAATCATCGAGCCACGCCTCGGAACTGAAGACGAGATCAACCGCGTTCATACGCGTGCCTACATTGACAAAATCAAGTCATTGAGCGCCATTAGCGGCGGTGATGCAGGCCATCTCACGCCGTTTGGGCGCGGCAGCTTCGAGATCGCCCTGCTCGCGGCAGGTGGCGCAATCACCGCCACTGATGCCGTGATCAACGGCGCTGTGTCGAACGCCTACGCTTTGGTGCGGCCGCCGGGTCATCATGCCACTCCCGACGTGGGTATGGGCTTTTGCCTTTTTGGGAATGTCGGGGTGGCGATCCGCCACGCTCAGGCCGCGCATGGGTTGAAGCGCATCGCCACTGTCGATTGGGATGTGCATCATGGCAATGGAACACAGGCAATCTTCTATCACGATCCCCGCGTACTGACGATTTCGCTACATCAAGCCAACCTGTTTCCGCCAGACTCAGGAAGTTGCGAGGAAAACGGCGAGGGCGATGGCAAGGGATACAATATCAACATCCCTCTGCCGCCGGGATGTGGCAACGGGGCATATCTCGAGGCATTCCGGCGCGTCGTGATTCCGGCCCTTCAGCGCTTCAGGCCAGAGCTCATCATCGTGCCATCAGGTTTTGATGCAGCCGGCGTCGATCCTTTGGGCCGCATGATGGTCTCAAGCGAAGGCTATCGTGAAATGACACGCCTACTCATGAAGGCTGCGGCCGAGCACTGCCGCGGCAAGATCGTCTTTGTCCATGAGGGGGGCTACTCCGAAAGCTACGTCCCGTATTGCGGGCTCGCCGTCTTGGAGGAAATGTCGGGCGTGAAGACCTCGATCGAGGACCAATGGGCGCCCCTCATGGCGAGTTGGGGCGAGCAAGCCTTGCAGCCCCATCAGGCTGCCGCCATCGCAAGAGCGGAGCAACTACTCGACAACATTGCCTAGGCAGAACGCAATTCCATATAAAATGCCGGTCGCCAGCCAAAAACCGCCGATGAGCAGTGCGAGATGGCTCATATTCACCAATATGGCGGCTGCGACGATGACCCCGCAGAGCGGTACCAGCCAGTGCGCGAACCAGTTGCGAGAACCCCGGCGCAAGCCGAAATGGGCCATCACCGAGATATGCAAGAGCACGAAGCCAGTCAGCGCCCCGAAATTGACCACCGATGCAAGCTGATCGAGCCGGTGGCGCATGGTCAGTGCAGCGGCAAGGGAAATGGCCGTCGTCACCAGCATACCAACGTATGGGGTACCGTAGTGCGCGTGAACCCGGGCAAGCGACGCCGGCAGCTGCCGATCTCGCGCCATGGCAAACAGCACGCGAGCAACGCCGACCTGCATGGGTATGGCGTTGGTGAAGCCCACTACTAATGCGTAGATCCAGGCAAGGGCAATGACTGCCCACGGTCCGATGAAGTGCGCAGCGAGCTCATAGGCGGCAAGCGCAGGTTCCTTGATGGTGAAGCCTACCAGCAGGTTGCCGCAGACCCAACTGAACAGGACAAAGAATGCCGCCGCCAGCAGCAACACGCTCATAATCGCGCGGCCGATGAGGCGGCTGTCCCGGCCCCGCACCTCTTCAGACAAGGTCGAAATGGCGTCGAAGCCCAGGAATGACAAAATACAGATCGAAGTTGCAGCAAAAATCCGCGTCGCATCGAATGCGTTGCGATCGAATAGCGGACGCAATGTGAGCGCTCCCGTACCCTTGCCGGCATGCAAGGCGGCGATACCGAATACGCTGAACGCAATCATGACCGTTACTTGAACCGCGACACTCACGGTGTTCACGCGCGAAGTGACCGTTACTCCAAACCAGTTGATTGCCAGCGTTCCAGCGACCAGCAACAGGATCCACACAGCCTGATCGATCTGCGGAAAAAGCTCGGTCAAGGCCAGCGACATCAGTACATAGACAAGGGCCGGAATGAGCAGATAGTCGAGCAAAATCAACCATCCGGCCAGAAAGCCAGCGATCGGGCCGATGCTGTGTCGCGCGAATCCATACACGGAGCCCGCATTCGGTATGGAGCCCGACATCAACGCATAGCTCTTGGCGGTAAAGTACATGCAGAGGCCGGCAAGTAGGTAGACGAGCATGATCAGGCCGTTCGATGCACGCCAGACGAATCCGATGATGGTCAAGGGCGTCATAGGCGCGATGTAGCACAGCCCGTAGAAAATCAGATCCCAATAACCAAGCTCGCGGCGCAGTACCCCGGCCGCCGGCGCAGCCGTGCTCTGAAGCGCGGGACTACTCTCGGGCAGCGAATCGCTCGACAAACTGATGAGCCTTTCCGGGTATCTATTCCGAATCGCTAACGCTCAGCAAACCGCCTGTCGAATCCCAAGAAGAATGCGCGCGCGTTTGCCTCAAGACTCTCGAGGTGATAGCCGCCCTCCTGCACGATCATTGTCGGCAGATCGAGTGCCCCGATCATGGTGCCGAGTCTCTCGAACCCGCTCGTGGGGACGACAACCTGAGACTGCGGATCGTCCTTGTAAATATCGAAGCCGAGTGCATGCACGAGCGCGTGAGGTTTGAAGCGCTCTAGCACGCGTAGCGCATCGTTGACGCGCTCAAAGAAGGTCGTCTCAGACGACCCGTGCGGCATAGGGAAGTTGACATTGCAACCGACGCCCGGGCCGGCGCCGCGCTCGTCTTCGTAGCCCGCCACGACGGGGTAGAAGTTGGTCGGATCCGCGTGAATCGACACGTACAGAATGTCATTGCGCTCGTAGAATATCTGCTGGACGCCCTGACCGTGATGCATGTCGGTGTCCAGTATTGCGACACGCTGATGAGTACCGCGCAACGACTGCGCAGCAATCGCCGCGTTGTTCAAGTAGCAGAAGCCGCCTGCCGCGTCCGTGCGCGCATGGTGGCCAGGCGGACGGCACAGGGCATAGACTGCACGAACGCCTCTGTTGACTGCGGCTGCCGCCGCAAGCGCAGTTTGCGCCGACCAGTAGGCCGAGCGCCAGGTGTGCGGGCCTATCGGACAGCTGCCGTCCGCCAAATAGCGGGCAGCCTGGGCGAGCACTCCGCGCAGCGGGTTCGGATCGCGCACATAGACATTCGACACCACTTCATCGCCCCAGTCATCGGGCATCTTCTTCCACTCGCGATGCGCTGCCTCAAGGAAGCGCAGGAAGTTTCTGTCATGCACGGCTGCGATCCCTGCGATGCCGAGGTCAGCGGGTTCACACACCTCGTAGCCGAGGGATTTCGACGCGGCAACGAGGCGCACCGCGCGTTCTGGAACCTCCTGTGGCGACCGCATGCGCCCGCGCGATAGGTAAGTTTGGGGATGGTGCAACAGTTGTTCGGGATGGAAATAAGTCAGCATCGATGCATCCCTCATTGGGTGGCGATAGATGCTCGAAGCAGCACGCGCAAGTCAAAGTTTATTCTATAGACCGCAATCGACATTAGCCTGACCCATTTAGGCTATGTTTCCCCGCGCGCTGCATAGCCACACTGCACCTTCGGGACGATAAGGGGACTATCATGAACCAGGGTGCATTCAATCGCGAGGCAGAACAGACCTGGCGTGATGACAAGGCGCACTTCGTTCATCCCTTCACCCACTTCGACAGCTTCAGGAGGGACGGCTCGCTCGTCATTACCGAGGCGAAGGGCGCCTACGTTTTCGATTCGAGCGGCAAACGCTATTTGGATGGGATCGGCGGTCTGTGGTGCATGTCCATCGGCTTTGGCGAAGAGGAGATGGTCGAGGCAGTGGCCGCACAGAGCCGACGATTGAGCTTCTACTCCGCTTTCGTCAACATGACAAATTCTCCCGCGGTGGCGCTCGCAACCAAGCTCGCACAGCGCGCGCCCGGTGATCTGAATCGCGTCTTTTACACCTCCTCTGGTTCAGATGCGAATGACACGGCGGTTCGGCTGATCCACTACTACAATGCGCGGCGAGGCATGCCGGAAAAACGACACGTTATCTCGCGCATCGGTGCGTACCATGGCAGTACCTATCTCGCCATGTCGCTGAGCGGCCGAAAAAGCGATCGCTCCCCGCATTTCCAGTACATAACCGACTTCATTCATCATGTCTCCTGTCCCTACGTCTATCGCCGGCCGCCGGGCATGTCGGTGGCACAATTCTGCGATTACCTGGTGAATGAGCTGGAGAAGAAGATCCTCGCCCTCGGGCCCGACAAAGTCGCCGCATTTTTCGCCGAACCCATCCTTGGGGCGGGCGGCGTTATCGTACCGCCGCCGGGATATCACCAACGTACGTGGGATGTATGCAAAAAATACGAGGTACTCTATGTCTCGGATGAAGTGGTGACTGCTTTTGGTCGCCTAGGTCGATGGTTCGCCTCAAAGGACGTATTCGGCATCGAACCGGACATTATCGTGTCGGCCAAGGGCATCTCATCAGGCTATGTGCCTCTCGGAGCCGTTATTTTCAGCGATCGCATCTATGAGGTGGTTGCCGCCCCCGATCCGGACGGCTGGTTCACTCACGGATTCACCTATTCTGGTCACCCCGTCGCCTGTGCGGCGGGCCTTAAGAATATCGAGCTCATGGAGCGGCGTGACATCTGCGGCCATATCCGCAGGCTCGGTCCTTATCTGGACCAACGGCTGCATGAGTTGCAGGGCCTGCCGCTGGTGGGTGAGGTGCGCGGCAGCCATTTCATGATGTGCATCGAGTACGTCGCGAACAAGAAAACCCGCGAGGTGTTCACCGACGGCGTGAATATCGGCAAGCGCATTTCCGATCACTGCGAGAGACATGGCCTGATCGTGCGGCCGCTGGGGCACCTAAACATCATGTCACCACCACTGATCATGACTGAAGCTCAGGTGGATGAGCTGATCACCGGCCTGGCCGCGGGTATCAATGCCACCGCAGATGATCTAGTGCGCGAGGGGCACAGACTCGACTGATCGGTGCGCGTGCCCGGTAGACGGATGGAGCGGTCCTCACCATTCGCCGCAACTGGCGGTTAAACGTCGACAGGTCGCTGAAGCCTGCTCTGAAGGCAATCGTCGATGGCGCTGCTGGTGCGACCGACGTACGTCATTGACGATCGATTCAGGACAGAGCCGCGATGAAGAGCACCAGAATAGCGACCGGACAGACGTAACGCAGCAGCCAGATACAGCCGTTCCGTACCCAGGGGCTCGTATGTTGAAGCTCGTCCTTCAACACCATATGGGCACGCCAGCCCATCAGCAGACTGGTCAGAACTGCACCGACCGGCAGCAGTATGTTGGATGATGAATAGTCCATGAGATCGAAGAAGGTCTTGTGGGCGAACGGTCGCAGCGCTCCAAACGGATGCCAGTCAGCCCAGGTGTTGAAAGACAACACGCTGCCCACTCCCAGGAGCCAGGCACTCGAGCCTGCAAGCCAGGTCGCGACGAATCGGCTCATGCCTCGCCGCTGCATCAGCCAATACACGGCAGGCTCCAGTAACGCGATCGAAGGCGTGAGAGCTGCGAGAACGAGCAAAGCAAAGAACAGGGTGCCAATCAGTCTTCCGCCGGGCATCTCGGTGAACACCCTCGGCAGGACCTCGAAGACGAGTTCGGGCCCTTGCGCAGGATTCATCCCATAACCGAAGACCAGTGGGAAGATCATGACCGTTGCCAAAAGTGACACCAGCAGAATCGCAGCGGTGATCATGAGGGCGACCCGGACGAGGGATGTTCCTCGATCAATATAGGCACCGAACGCAATCATCATGGCTTGCCCTACCCCGGTGGCATAGAAGGCCTGCCCAACCGCAGCCAGCGCGATCTGCGCATTCAGGTCAGAGAAACGGGGGGCAAAAGCAAACGAGAAAGCGCGGTGAACGTCCCCGGTACTCCAGGAGTAACCGATCAGGACAACAAGCAGGAGCAACAGGCCGGGTGCCCTGATGCGGTTGGCGGGCTCGATCCCCTTCTGCAGTCCACGCGAGGATATCGTCAGGGCAACGAGCACGAACAGCGCGTGCCAAGTGCCACTCTCGAGTGGATTAGAACGAAAAGACTGCCACAAGGCGGCGACGTGTTGCGGTCCGGCCGCGGAGAGCATCCCGGTTGCACACTTCCACGTGTAGGCTAACACCCAACCGGCAATGAGAGTGTAATAAGAAAATATGAGATAAGCTGCGAGCGTGCCCAGAACACCGATGGCGTTCCAGCGACTGCGACCGTTAACTGCAGCCGCGACGATTCCGGCGGCCTGCGGCGGGCTCGCTCGAGAACGCCGTCCGATCGCCAGCTCGGCGACCAGCAGCGGAGTTGCAATCAGCACGCAGCTCAGGAAGAAGACCAGTATGAAGGCACTTCCGCCGCCAGTGCCAGCAAGATATGGAAAGCGCCAGAGACTACCGAGACCTACCGACGCCCCCGCCGTGCCCAGATAGACGGCAATCCCAGAAGACCACCTTGGCGAACGCGTGGCCGGTGACCCCGTCGTGTTGTCACCGACCGATTGACTCACACCGGCTCACTATCCGGTCGCATCTGCACGCGTCGGCAATTCATCTCTCGTCGACACCGGTGAGCTGGCAAGCGGGTTGTCAATTCTAGCCCAGCCGCAGGCGTGCCGAAATGCCTCAACGCCGTAGCGAGTGTAGATTCCGCCCAAGCCGTTCGGGCCCCTCTTCCCCGGTGTGACCTGCGTGTCGTAAATCAGATGTCGAACCGGTGGTCGAGCTCACCGGATCTCATTCTGTATGCACGGCTGTACTGGATGTACTCGTCGCTGGAATACGATCAGATCAGCATCTTCGAGGATGGCGCGGCTGACTGGCGGCTGATGCGCAGCGGCTTCGTGTCCATGCTCGCCCGCTACCCACAAAGCGATGCCGCGCTCAATGGTTTCGCCAAATTCGCCTGCATCGCCGGCGACCGGGAGCAGTTCGCGAAACTGCGTCCAGCACTGAAGCAGCGTCTGTCGGCCGGCGAATGCAACAGCGACCAGACCAGCGCAAGTTAGCCACAAAAGAAGAACGAACGCGTTCACGTCATACCTCCTTGCGGTCGCGATCAGCTGCAGCAGTGTGATCCGCGTCCTATTGCTTTTCAACTCCGTCGTGGGATCTGCCACCGGGCGATGACACGAACGATATCCCCCTGCGAGAAACGCTACTTTGAGCCCGCGCTGCGGCGGCGCGTGATCTTGATGGTTGAGAGCGACGACGTAATTCCAACCGCGAATTAGGGTTTCGCCGATTGAGTGATCAGCCTAGCTGATCAACCGGAAAGTCCTTAAGGGTGGAGCGTCCGGGGCAAATTTTTGCGCCAAATTCACTTTGCCTGTGGGACTTGGGTGAATCGATCAACCTGGTCGCGCACACCCCTTTTGGATCGCGGCGAAAATTCGCTCTGGGAAACTCTGTGGCAAGCGCCTTTCGACTCGCTCAAGTGCGGCGGCCGTTGATTCCACAAACGCCTGCAATGCGGGGCCAGAGATCAGTGACAACGACGTGGTCTGCGCGCTTCGCCAAAACGTCGATCGCAACCTCCGCGGTCGGAAGTTCGAGGTCCGCGGTTAGCGGCATGGACAGCGACAAGGCGCGGGCGCGCGGAGAGTTCGCCCACGATTCCTCATAGCGGAAGAAAGGCGTGCAACCGCCCCTCAGGCGGCCCCAAACGATCTGATCCGGAAGCACGCGCCGGTGTTGACCCGAAGCCGCCACTAGGCTACGTCAGCTTTAGGGCATCTCATTCTTATCTGCCGCGAGAAAACTCTCTATCGTCGCCTCGAATGCCTCCGGACACTCGACCTGAGGCTCGTGTGCGCAGTGCTCGAGGACAGTCAAATGCGCGCCGCGGATCGAGTCTCGCAGCAGCTCTGCGAATCGAAGCGGGATCAGCCCGTCCAGGCGTCCCCACACGATTAACGTCGGTATGACGATGCCGCCGAGCCGTCCGTCGAGAACATCCTCATGGCGTTCCATGGCGTCCACGATGTGTCCCACGGCATAGCTGTCCCCCGCCGCCACGCGTTCGGCAAAGGCCCGCGTCAGTGGATGATAGTAGCGTGCATCGGCGAAAGTCAGTGGGCCGAGCATCTCGAGGTCCTGGATTGTGGCCAAGCGCAGCGCATTCAACAGCCTCGGCCCGAGCGATTGAGTGAGGCCGGACAGCCCAGCTGCGTCAACCAGTACCAATCGTTCCACACGTCGCGGATGTTCAATAGCCAGCAGCGCGGCCACCCAACCGCCGAGGGAATTGCCAACAATGCTCGCATGAGTCACATGCATGGTGCTCATGAACTCGTCCAGGAAGTCCACCAGGGTCTCAACGCGATAATTGAGCAGCGGCTTGTCCGAGCGACCGAAGCCGATCTGATCCAAAGCAATGACGTGATGCCGGCGGGCAAGCTGAGGCAGCTCGGCCTGCCAGACTCCGGCATCATCGCCGAGCCCATGCACCAGCAGCACCGTCGGCCCCTCGCCAGCCTCGACGTAGCGGATGTGCTGGCCGAAGACGAGCGCCAGCCGCTCGACCGGAGCCGCGCCGATCGGTGCGGCCTCGGCAAATCGCGCCGACGCGCCGCCCACGAGCGCCAGGGCGATGGAAACCACCGTGCTCGCTTTATGCATGAGGCCAGCACCGTCACGCCGTCGATTACATACGCAGTTGGATATCATGCGATCGTGCACGTGGCATCGCTCCCAGCACCGCGCTGCGGATCCTGATATCCATCCGAGGCAGCGGAGCCATCCTTTCCGGGCGCGAAGATGTGAAGATGATCGGGCCTCCCTGGCCCAGCTGCAGTGTCACATGCCGATGGCATCGATGGGCGCAACCTTGGCGGGATCCAGGAGGCCGCCGACCGATCGAGCAGTTCGCCTGGTCGCACCTTCCGAACAGCGAAACCCGTCTAAAGTACTTCCGCTACCAGCCGGCCTTGGCCAGATTTTGAGGCCGGAATGACTCGTTTGGATTCCTCGGAGTTAGTGAAAGGCTTCCTACCGCAAAGCGACCGTGGTCGAAAATTTAACCGGTACCATGGTATACCGATAGTACGTGGGATTTCGCCAGTCTCCAGCCACGGCGATAAAAGCCTGAAGGTCCTGCCCAGCGGGCGATTGGAATTTGGCCAATACTCTCGGGATATACCAGCCCTGTGGCTGGATCAGAATGTCCTTGATCCTTGTAAACTCACTTAAACTTGCGAGTAAAATGGGAACCGACCGCGAATCCCCGGACACGGAACCCACTTGCGCAGATGGAGCGAAATCAAACACGCACTCTACCGCGAACGCACTGACCCGTCCCTTCTCATTGTAGGCAAAAACTTTAGGGCACCAGAATTCCTATGATCACTGTATAGCGCCAAGGAAATCTCGTTTCCCAATATCAACGCCGTTCTTGCGCAATAACGCGTATGCCATCGTCAGGTGGAAATAGAAATTCGGAAGTACGAAGTTAGTCAGATACCCCAGGCCGTTAAATTTCAACGTTGTCTGGGGGAACTGCAGCACAACCTCTCGCGTTTCCGCACCCTGCAGTTGCTGAGGTTTTACCGTCCTGATGAAGTCCAGTGTCTTGGCTACGCGGGCCTTGAGCTCCTCCAACGTCACCTCCGTGTCCTCGTGCTTCGGTACCTCAAGGCCAGCCAGCCGTGCGGCGGCTCCTTTCGCGGTGTCGCAGGCAATTTGTATTTGAGAGGATAACGGCAGCATGTCAAGGATCAGGCGGGCCTGGGGGATCACCTTGGAGTCCACCTTCTTGCCTTCGCAATGACTCGCTGCCTTATCGAGGATGGCGGAGAGATTGCTCAGGCCGAGCGTGAAGACCGGGATGGATACGTCGTACAGAGAAACAGACATACAAACCTCCGAACTGTAATGGGGGCTTCGATGCCGTCAGTTTAGCTCTTACATCGTGACGCTGTCCCGCCGGCGCTCACTCTCGGGTGGGCGCTTCGCAGACTCGGCGAATGCGCGCTGCACCCGAACGTCCATGAAGTGTCCCAGCATCACGCGGCAGGAAGACTGCCCGCTGAGTGAAGCAATAGAGCAATGCCGGTACGAGCGTCCCTGGTAACCATGCGACGTCTGCTCCAATCAAATGTGCAAGAGGTCCGATATAGAAGGAAAGTCGCACGAAGGGGATCTGTACGAGGACGCTGAAGATGTAGATCGCAATCGTGCGCCATCGGTAACGTCCATATATGCCATCCAGGCTGAAGATGTGCTCGATGCTGTAAACCCCCCGGGACACCAGGTAATAGTCTGCGAGATTGATCGCGCTCCATGGGATGAGCGTGTAGACCAGAATCGCCAGGAGGTCAGAAAAGTACGCATCGAAGTTGTTCCGTGTCGCAAGCGCGATGATAGTGGCGACGCTCATGATAAAACTCATGACAACAAACTTGTACGTCAGCGCTACGCGCTTCATTTCGCGCAGACCCGTCACGATTGTGGTGCTCGACATGTAAGCACTGTAGAGGACCATCACGTTCACCTGCAGAAGGTTCATGATGATGAGCAGGGCCGCCACGTACTGGCCGCGCCCGAAGAGCTGTGCGATGCCGAGCCCCGCGTGCGAGGCAAGATAGGGAAACGAGGCTGCCAGCCAAGCCCCAAGCGTCATCATCAGCATGGAGCCTGCAAAGTTTCCCAGGCCCGTATACCAAAATGTTGTTGATGTACTGACGTTCGCCGGAAGGTAGCGCGAATAGTCGGCGACTGTCGGCGCCGAGCTCAAGGACCAGGCGGTGGCCTGGGTGACGACGAGAATGAACGTGCCGGTGCTGAAATGGCTTGCGTGCGGCGTGGTGCCAGCGGCATGTGATCCGTGAACAATGAGCAAGACAGCTGCGCTTGCGAAGAGAATACCGGAGAGAAGCGTGAGTGCGGCAGCCAGGCGATGGATGAGCTCATAGCCTATGAACGCGATCAAGATGGTCATCACGGCGAAGAGCAGGATCGCGGCGGTGCCTGTTACGGGAAGGATCACCCGCACGGTGTCCTGGATGAGGATCGCGTTTGCAGCGGCGTAGAGCGTGTTCGAAGCGAGCACGGCCATCAGAGGCAACCCCGCGCCGAGCACGCCGAATTGGGCACGGCTCTGGATCATCTGCGGTATGCCGAGCTGGGGACCCTGCGCGGAATGGGCGGCCATGAAGAACGTGCCCATGAGGTTACCCAGCAACAGCGCTACGCAGGTCCACGCGAAGGGCAGACCCGCATAGACTCCAAGCGTACCGACCGTCAAGCACAGGATGGAGAGATTGACGCCAAACCAGACTGTGAACAGCCGAGTGGGCGTGCCGTAACGCTCCGTAGCGGGGATGAACTCAATGCCCCGTTGCTCTATTCCGAAACGGAACGATGCGTCGACAGCGTCGGGCTGCATGCGTGGGCGGCGTACTACGGCGGCTGTGTGCCCGTGGCTACGTTTGCAACATTCCGTGCGATGTCAGGATCTCGCGAATCTTGTTATTCACCACTTCGGGCTTGTGCACCTCGCAGGAGACATGTCCGAGCCCTTGGAGCATATGAAACCGAGCGTTCGGTGCGAGCTGTGCAACCCGACGCCCTTGCGGTGCCGGACATTGACAGTCTTCACTGAACCCGATGACCTCGATCGGCACCTGGCAGTGCGGCAGCTGGTCCACGACGTCGAAATCGATGCAAGCCTGCCATTGTGCAATCAACATGTCGCCGTCACGATGGCCGTAATTCCCGCCTACTCTCGCTCGGATCTTCCTCCACAGCTCATCGTTACCGAGCACCTCGGAAGGGTAGGAAAATGCGGCATAGTGTGTGACGGCAAAGTCCGAGGGCAGCTGCCCACCGGCACGGCGGAAGTTCACTTCCGCCACCATCCAGTCGTACGAAAAGCCGGTCGCCTTCGCAGACGTGCCCATCGGAATGGCAAGTCGGACCAGCTCAGGGTAGTTGACGGCGAACTGCAATGTGATGAGCGAGCCCATCGAAAGTCCGATCATGATGACCGGTGGAGTGCAGCGGGCCTTCACCAGCTCGGCGCAGTCGGCGGCCATGTCGGCGATCGTCCAGGGCGGGGGCTTGCGACACACCGTCTGCCCGGCACCTCGCGGGTCGAACGAGGTATTGCGGAAAGAGCCGCGAAAGGTAGCGAACTGGTTGTCCCAGGCATCCGCGACCTCATCCCCGCCCGGAATCCACACGATATCGGGGCCCTGCCCATCCTGGATATAGCGCAAGTCAACATCTTTGAATGACAACGTTGGCATCTGTCGTCCGCCCTGGGGTCACCGCATTTCCTCAGCGGAAAATGAGTATAACCGGGTCGGCTCGCGTGGCCAGCGGTGCGCATGAAGCGCCTAAACTCCCCGACGGATCGCCTAAAACCGGTGTACGGTAGGTGTGGTAAAACCTGGACTCGATGAACTGCGGAGGCGGTATGAACGACGCGAAGCATGTCCATGGCAAAGCGCATACGATCCACCGCCAGCACCAGCACATGAGCTGGGATAACTCACGGCCTCCAGCAATCCATATTGCACCGGGGGATACGGTTGACTTTCGCGACATCGATGCCATGTGCGGACAGATCACGGCCGAATCGACGGTCGAGGTGCTGGACCACATAGACTTCGGGCGCGTCAATCCGATTGCAGGTCCGGTATACGTCGAGGGCGCCGAGCCCGGTGATACCCTCAAGGTGACGCTGCTCGGATTCGAGCCGTCCGGCTGGGCGTGGACCGGAGTGATACCGGGATTCGGCTTACTGGCGGAAGATTTTCCCAAACCAGCTCTGCATATCTGGTCGTACGATCGTACGTTTTCCACGCCGGCCGCCTTCGGCAAGTTCGCCCGCGTGCCACTCAAGCCGTTCTGTGGCACGACCGGTGTCGCTCAAAAGGCGCCTGGCAGCCATAGCACGATCCCGCCATACGCGACGGGCGGCAACATGGATATCCGTGACCTCAGCGAGGGCGTGGAGCTGCACTTGCCAGTGCAGGTAAAGGGTGCGCTGTACTCCATCGGCGACCCGCACGCGGCTCAGGGAGATGGAGAAGTGTGCGGCACCGCCATAGAGTCTCCTATGAGCGTGCGAGCGAAGATCGAGCTGATTAAGGGTGGAAACCTCGCGTTTCCGCGCTTCATCTGCCCACGCCCGGTCAGTCGCCATCTGGATGCCAAGGGCTACGAGGTCACGACAGGCATCGGTCCTGATCTTATGGAAGGTGCGAAGAACGCCGTGCGGGGAATGATCGATCAGCTCGGCAAGACCCGCGGACTGAGCGCGGCCGATGCGTATATGTTGTGCAGCGTCTGCGCAGACCTGCGCATCAGCGAGATCGTCGATCGACCCAACTGGGTCGTGTCCTGCTATCTACCGCGGCTCGTCTTCGACTGAAGCTGTGGCGATGACGAACCTCCCCGCCGAAGAGTCGATGGCAGGGTGGCGTGGCGTCACGGCCGCAGTGTATGCCGGAGTCGTTGCGCTCCTGGTCGTTAACGTGCTGCCGGCGCTGGTCAACGTCATTGCTCTCGCACTGAAGTGGGACGATAGCGCGCTGGGATTGTTCGCCTCGGCCGACGTGGCCGGCATCACGCTCGGTTCGGTGCTGGGAATCCCGTTCGTTAAACGGCTCTCGATACGCTCGATCATCTTCGGGGGCGTCGCTGCGCTTGCCGTGGCGGATGCTGCGTGTGCCATCTCACACGCGGAAGCTATCGTGGTCGGCTTCCGGTTTCTCGGCGGCACCGCGAGCGGGCTCATCCTCGCGGGATGCTATGCGCTTTATTCCTACGTAAACCCGCAAAGAAATTTCGCGGCTTTCTGTGTCGGTCAGATGGCATCGGGCTTCGTCGGCGTCACCGCGCTGCCGCTCGTCACGGGGCACATCGGATGGCAGGGCGCATTTTACTCCTTGGCAATTGCCACGGCGCTAGCGCTTACCCTTACGCCCTGGTTGCCAGCGCATTCGTACGGAAAGACCGTGGCGGCCGCTGCGACGCACCGCGAAAGCCATGCGAGCGTCTGGGTGTGGTCGGCCGTCGTTGGTATCGTCATTTACGTCGTAGGCGAGGGTGCCGTTTGGACGTTCATGGAGCGAATGGGGATGCGCTCGGGGATTTCCGAGCACGACGTGAATCTTGCAGTATCGGCGTGCACGCTCGCAGGCGTGTTTGGCGCGATCGCGACGATGTTTCCGAGTCGCCGCCTCGGGGTCGTGCTGCCGCTGACCCTCTCCGCAGTGTTTTCCGTCGCCTCGGTGTGCGTGATGCAAACTGCAAACCCCGCACTGTTCATGGCATCGCTTTGCGGTTTTACCTTTACCTGGCTGTCCTTCTCTACCGTCCAGTTCGCGGTGATCTCGGAAGCTGACCCAGCCGGAACAGCCACGATCAGCATGTCGGCGGCTTGGTACGCGGGGTTTACCATCGGCCCATACCTATCCGGGGCGCTCGTCCGGCAGTATGGCTTTGTGCCCGTGCAGATTCTCGGCGTTGCCGGCGTGCTGCTGGCCCTGTTGTCGCTGCTACCGCTGCGAATGCGGCGCACATCACCGAGTCGCACGCCACTACCGCGCTCCGCGTCCTGAGTCGGCTACCCAATCGCCTAAGGTTTATTTCGAATTTCCAAAAGTCGGAACTTCCCGCTTCACGGGGAGTGCGGTATCAGTAAGTCGTGCTGCGAGGCTGGGCTGGCAGAGCCACAGGCCTGCTGGCCTTGGCGCTTAAGAATTATCAGGGGGTCAGGTGATTACGATTGAGCCACCCGCTTCTTCGGCGCGGCACTCGCTTCGCTACTGTGTACGCAAGATCTTACGCCAGTGTGCGTATTTCTCGAGCTGCGTTTCCGCGGCGATGGTCCTCAGCGATGCGCACGCCCAGGCGTCGCCCGAGAGCGCGGCGACTCCCTCGCCGCCATCATCCGCCGGTCTGCAAGAGATCATCGTCACCGCCCAGCGTCGCACGCAGTCCGTTCAGGATGTGCCGTACAACATCAGCGCTATTGACTCCGCGTCGATACAGCAGGCCGGCGCCACGAGTCTCAACGCTCTCACTAGTGTGGTTCCGGGCCTGACGACCGTCGATGAAGGTCCAGGCGCACGGGGTCAAACCAACAACCTTACCCTGCGCGGTCTGCGCGTCAACAGCCCCGGAGGTGGGCAGGCAACAACCGAAACCCCGTCGCAAACCGTCGACTCGGTCTCGACGTATTGGGGTGAGACGCCGATCTTCTTTCCCATGCCGCTCTATGATGTGCAGCGAGTCGAGGTGCTGCGGGGACCGCAGGGCACCTTGTATGGCTCGGGCGCGGAAGCCGGCACGATTCGCCTCATTCCGACCCCGCCCCAGTTCGACAGGTTTGGCGGCGAGGTTCAGGCAGAGGGCAGCGCCATCGAAAATGCTGCTCGGCCGCATAACTGGAATCGGGCAGTGCGCGGCATCCTGAACATTCCACTCGCGGAAACGCTGGCAGTGCGTGTCGTGGCGTCGGGCGAACACGACGGTGGCTTCATCAACAACAATGACCTGCTTCTTACCCAAGGCCAGGGGCCGGCCGCGGTACCCGTGCCCAGCATTCCAGGAGATCTGACGAGCGGACCGGTCGTTGGCCCCGAACGGAAGAACACGAACACCGCCAATCAGTGGTTTGCGCGCATGGCGCTGCGCTGGAAGCCGACCGACGCTGTGGACGTGCAGGTGGAGTACCTGCACCAATACGTCAACTCGGCCAATACCCAGTACTCGAACCCCGGTTTTGCGGGCGGACTTTTCGATCTGACCACTCCCGATGCAGCGCTGCCTCCGGGGCCCAGCAATCCTGCTGCGTGGCCGCACTCCAGTTTCACGATGAATCCAGGAGGCACCTATACGTCGACTGCATTCGTCGAGTCGCCTTACGCAGATACGACGAATCTTGTGGACGCTGTGGGTACCTTCGATCTCGGTTTCGCCACGGTCACATCGGCCAGCTCCTACTACAACGATACGGAGACGGGCGTCAGCGACTGGACGGGTCTGTTCAACAATCCGACCACCTTCAACTACGATCTGTTCTTCCCGTACAACCACTACCCGCGCGAAATCGCCGATGCCTACGTTCCGGCGGCCGTTCACGCCTTCGTGCAGGAGCTGCGGCTCGTCTCCAAGCCGGGACATTTCATCGATTACGTGCTGGGTGGTTACTACAATCGTCAACCTGGCAATCAGGGGTGGCTACAGCTTGTACCGGGCATCGATGCATACGAGACCTACATCGGACAGCCCAACCCAACCGCATTTGGAGATCTGATCTGGAACTACCGGCGCGATTCGACCTTCATCGATCGAGCGGTGTTCGGCGAGCTGACTGCACACATTACGCCAGCGTGGCAAGTGACGGGAGGTGTGCGCTACTTTGGGCAGAGCTTCTGGACCAACTATAGCTCGCAGCTGGTATTTTGCGGTGCGGTCTGCGCAAGTGATGGCACGAATCCGCTGGGATTGAGCTCGGGAGCGAACGCCTCGAGCGCTCATCGGCACATCTGGAAGGCAAACACTTCCTACGATTTCACACCCAACATCAAGGCTTATGCAACCTATTCGCAAGGCTTCCGGCGCGGCGGGGCCAACGCACTCTCCACCGGTGGTGTCTACGCGTCGCTGCCGGTGTATGAAACGTTCACTCCTGACGTCGCCAAGAACTACGAAGTCGGTGTCAAGGGCTACGCATTCGATCACAGGTTGAGGTATACGGCCGATATCTATGTGGTCGATTGGGATCACTTTCAATTCGATGCCGTCAACCTCAGCGGCCTGCCGGCGACCTACAACGGTAGTACGGCACGCTCCAAGGGTGCCGAAGTCGAATTACAGGCTGCGATCTCATCGAAAACCCAGTTGACTTTGGGCTACGCCTACACCAGTGCCAAAGTGAGGCAAACCTTCGAGCTGTTCGATTACCCCTCCTACGCTCTCATTCCTTCACTGGGTGGCAACGGGCAGACGACAGCGCTCTTTGGAGGACCGATCCAGGCAGGAACGAGATTGCCGGGCGTTCCTCTCAACACCGTTACTTTCGGAGTCGATCACACACTTCCCGTACCACTCGGCGCGAACGCGACCGCGACGCTGCACGTGGATGGCTCCTACCGCAGCTCGGAGTCCGCGAACATCGTGGCGACGGGCCCTTACAACTGGGAGATTCCGTCGAGCTTCATGGGGAATGCCCGGGTGACCCTCGAGCCGGGAGGTCCGATAGCCTACAGTCTCTTCGTCCAGAACTTCACGGACTGCGCGTGCTACTCCGGTGGCACCAACGTGCAGATCTATCCGAACTATGCTCGGTTCCGCTTCGTGGCCCGCCCACGCACGTACGGGGTGAATCTGCGCTACAAATTCTGATATCGCCACCGACGGCTGCAGCGCAATCAGCCTCTCATCCGTCGTCCATCGGGATCGAAGACCGGGCGCGTCACTACGCGACAGCCACGCACCTCGCCGGCGATCCGCACCACCAGCCCTGGCTCATCGTCCGGAACGGCTGAGCTCAGATAACCCATCGCAAGACTGGTGTCCGTGCAATGGCCGTAGCCGCCGGACGTGGTAAATCCCACCAGGCGGCTTCCGATTTCGATAGGCTCGTACCCGAGAGCGTCGGCATCCAACGCATCGATGGACAGAGTCACGAGACGCCGCTCGGGACGGCGATCACGGTCGTGCAAGGCCGCTGATCGGCCAATGAATCCAACTCTCTCATAATCAATTAAGCGGGTGAGGGCCGCCATGCCCGGAGTGTAGTCGCGCGAATACTCGCGCGACCAAATGCCGAAGCTCTTCTCCAGGCGCAGTGAGTTCAGTGCGTACAGTCCTACGTGGCGAAACTGGAAGTCCGTTGCAGCCTGCAGGATCGCCTGCATCAGAGAGGGCAGATAGAGCGCAGGTACATAGACTTCGTAACCCAGTTCGCCCGTAACCGACAGGCGAGCCACGATTGCGGGCGCAAAGGCGAGATCCATCAGCCGCACATTCATGAAGGGCACCGCGGTATCAGACACATCGGTACCAGCCACCCTCTCCAGCAGCTCACCGGAGCGCGGACCGAAGAGTGCAATACCTCCATACACCTCAGAAACGTTTTCCACCTCACATCGCGAGCCGCGCAGGTGATCGGTGAACCAACGCATATGCCAGGCTTGCAGGTAGCCCGAACCACAGATGAGAAACCGATCCTCCGCCAGGCGGAACGTGGTCAGATCTCCCATCAGGCGCCCGGAATGCGCCAGCATCGGCGTGAGGCGCACGCGGCCCACTTCCGGCAGGCGCCCTGCCAGTACGCGACTGAGCCCTGCGTGTGCGCTGGGACCTCGTACTTCGTATTTGGCGAAGGAGGAAATATCGAGCAGTCCGACGCTCGTCCGTGCCGCCTGACACTCGGCACGCACGCACTCGTAGGCGTTGGAGCGCTTGACCGTTGACGTCTCCGCGGTCGGCTCGTCCGGACGAGCAAAATAGAGTGGCACCTCGAGTCCGTAGCTCACACCGAAGACGGCACGCGCAGCCTCCAGCATAGGATGCACAGTGGAAGTCTTCGCCGGTCGTGCTGCCGGCCAATACTCGTTCGGATAGGCAATCTGGAATCGCCGGGAGTAGAACTCGCGCGCCTTGGCCACCGCGTAGTGCCGCGAGGCATAGGGGCCGAAGCGCGCGACATCCATGGCGAAGATGTCCCCCTCCGGCTCTCCCTGCGTGATCCACTGCGCCAAGGAGAGACCGACCCCGCCTCCCTGGGCAAACCCAGCCATAACACCGCAGGCAGCCCAGTAGTGCTCAAGTCCCGGGACGGGACCCACGAGCGGATTACCGTCGGGGGTAAATGTGAACGGACCGTTGACAATGCGACGGATACCGGCCGCACTCAGCGCGGGGAAGCGCTGAAAGCCCTTCTCGAGGGCATCCGTCAGACGGTCCAGATTCGGAGGCAGCAGTTCGCTCTCGCCGTAATCCCAAGGCGTACCGTCGAGCGCCCACGGCGTCGCCTCTTTCTCGTAAACGCCGAGGAGGACCCCCCTTCGCTCCTGGCGCAAATAGATCTCGGCATCCAGATCGAGAACCATCGGAAGTTCCCGTCCCATAGAGCGGATCTCGGCCAGGTCCTCGGTGAGAAGATAGTGGTGCTCCATCGGCACGAGTGGCAGCTGTGCCCCCACCATTTGGCCGACCTCGCGCGCCCAGAGTCCGGCGGCGTTCACGACATGCTCAGCCTCGATCGTCCCTGCGTCGGTAACAACGTGCCAGGAGCCACGACCGCTCGGCACGATCTCCAGCACGCGAGTGTGACGATAAATCTCCGCGCCTTGGCGCGACGCGGCCTTCGCATAAGCGTGCGTCGTACCCGAGGGGTCGAGATGCCCCTCCTGAGGGTCATAGATCGCCCCGAGGATCTCGCGCGTATCCATGATGGGGCACAGCTCACGAACCTGCGCCGGCGAAACGAGCTCCGTGTTGAGCCCGAGCACGCGATGCCGGGCCCAGTCGCTGCGCAGCAGCTCCCAGCGCTCGGGCGTTGCCGCAATATTGAGCCCGCCCGTCAGGTGCAGTCCGATATCCTGTCCGGAGAGGCTCTGGATTTCGCGATACAGACTGATGGTGTAGGCTTGGAGTCGAGAGACAGCCGGGTCACTGTTGAGCGCATGGAACCCGCCGGCTGCGTGCCAACTGGACCCCGCCGTCAGCTCTTTGCGTTCACACAACACCACGTCCCGCCATCCCAGCTTGGTGAGGTGATACAGCACGCTGCAGCCCACCACACCTCCACCAATGACCACGACCTGCGCGTGCGCTTTCATCGGATCCCCCCACTTTGCGAAACCGATGATAAGTTCTGACAGTCGCTCGGGCCCGCGCGCGGATTGCGGCGCGGGCACATTTGCTAGGAATTCGGACAAAAACCGTAAGATCCGACCAGGCGTCGCGTAGCGAGACGGGTTCCGGGCGTCCTTTCTTAAAAGTGGCCCGGCAGCCTAAACTGCCTCACCGAGTATGATCTCGAGGTGTTCCGCAACAGCATGAGCTCGCCCGATTGCAAACCGAGCGCTGCAGATTCACGCCCCGCGGCCGCAGGAGGGCTGGTCCGGACCGCACTGGCCGGCGCCGGCCACTCCTTAGCCGAAGCGTTCGCAAATTTGGATCACGCAGCGGAGATACAACAGATCACGCGTCATCCGCAGCGGAAGCTGATCGGCGCACGCCTGGCCGTTAAGCCCGAGGAAGGACAGGGCTATTGGGATCTGACTCAAATAGGCGAGGACGTCTATGTCGTCGTTTTGAATTTCGCCTACAAGCATCCTCGCGTGGAGATGCTTCCTGGTGATGGGCTGATCCAGTTCTACTTCAAGCTTTGCGGAGATCTGACGATGGAAGTGAGCCGCACGGAACCGCTGCGGCTCAACCGCCCGAGCCTGCTCGTGTACTCCCAGCCCGCCGGGCTCGACCTTCAGGAGTGGACCGCCCCGAGTGTGCGCGAGCGCTCGGTCGCGATCACGCTGCGGCCACAATTTCTACTCGAGAACTTCCTAAGCGGGGTCGTGGACGCCCCGCCGCAGCTGCGCGCGCTCATCTGCGCTTCTCCCCGCCAGTTACGCTACTGCCAACTGCCTCTGACCACGACCATGTTCGAGATCGCAACGCGTCTCGTCGACAATCCCTATACGGGGATTCTTTCATTACTGCACGTTGAGGCACTCACGATGGAGTTGCTTTGCACGGCCGTCGCAGGGTTCAGCGCCGTCTCACGCAGCCCAAGCAAGGAATACAGTGACACGGACCTGCGGTGTCTCTACGCGGCGCGCACTTTTCTGATGAAGCATCTTTCGCCCGCCCCCACGATCCGCCAGGTCGCACGTGAAGTCGGCATGAATGAGACTTACCTGAAACGGGGATTCCGCTCCGTGTTCGGAGAGACTTTGTTTGCGTTCTCGGTGCGCTGTCGTATGCAGCAGGCCCTGACACTGCTCGTGCGCGAGCCGCGGTTGCCGGTAGCGCGAGTGGCCGAGACAGTAGGCTACAGCCATCAGACTTCCTTTGCCACGGCGTTCAGGCGTCACTTTGGCGTGTGCCCAAAGGATGCACGTGCACCTCATTCACGCTTTCCGGGCCTCCTGAACCGGGCATCCTCAAACTTGAAAATTGCGAACGGTGCAGACGGCGCCGAGCGCTGACGCAGAGCTCCGCGCCGCTATTCTGATGCCATAAAGCCGTCACAGGCATGCCACCGCCGAGCGCAACATCCGATGAGGCTTCAGCAGATCTGGTGGAGCGCATCCGCGAGGCGCTGCGGCGCAGAGATACGGCAGGTGCCGATCGCCTCGTGCGCCACCTGACCGCGTTGACACCTCACTCGGCAGAAGGCTGGGAACTCGATAGTGCAGTCGGTGCGGCGCTTGGGGATCCTGCGCGCGCGGCTGCAAGTGCACACCGCGCAATCGAGCACGGCGGGGACAACACCCAGAATTGGGCGCGGCTTGCTCGCGCACGTTGGCAAATGCGCGAGAGCGCTTCGATTGAGGAGTGTATTGCCCGGGCCCGCGCGGCGGCGCGCAGCGCGGCCTGTCTTGCGCGGCTTGGGGATCTCTTCATTTTCCTCGAGGATTTCGCGAGAGCACTCGAAGCGTATGATGAAGCTGTCCGTTCGGAACCGCGCGATCTCCGCTATCTGGCCAATCGCGCCGCGCTGCGCCGGATCATGGGGAACCTCGAAGAAGCCGAACGCGACTATGACAGGTTGATCGAGTGCGATCCGGGCGAATGCGAGGCGTGGCTCAGCCGGGCCGAGCTTCGCAGGCAGGATGCAGAGCGCAATCACATCGCAGCGCTCGAGTCCCGTTTAGCCAGGGGATTTCGATCCTGGAGCGGAGAAGTCCCGATCCGCTACGCGCTCGCGAAAGAGTACGAGGATCTGGGCGACTATCCTCGCTCATGGCAGCACCTGACCGCGGGCGCCGCGCTTCGCAGACGACACCTTAAGTACGAAGTTCAAACCGATCTTGATACGGTGGAATGGATCAGTGAGGCCTTTCCGCACGCCGGCAGTTGCAAGCAGGGATGCCCAAGCGCCGAACCGATCTTCATCGTGGGTATGCCGCGCACAGGCACAACCCTGCTCGAGCGCGTCCTTGCAGGCCATCCCCAGGTATTCGCAGCTGGAGAGTTGACTCAACTTTCGCTTGCACTGGTTGCAGCCGCGCAGCGCAAGGCGGGACGTTCCCGACTATCACGTCGAGAACTCGTGGCTGTCTCAGCGAATTTGGATTACAGCGCGCTGGGGGAAGATTATTTAGCGCGCACTCGACCGCGCACGGGCCACTTGCCGCGCTTTGTGGACAAGTTACCACTCAACTATTTGTATTGCGGCATCATTCAGCGCGCGCTGCCGAATGCCCGCATCCTCCATATGACGCGCCATCCGCTCGCAACCTGCTACGCCGTATTCAAGGCGCTCTTCAATCAGGCATATCCATTCTCATATGATCTCAAAGAGCTTACCGCGTACTACCTGAGCTACCGAAAGCTGATGACGCATTGGAAGGGCATCCTTCCCGGAACGATTCTGGATGTGTCATACGAGCGACTCGTGTGCGATCCTGAAAACGAGGCGCAACGGGTATTCGATTTCTGCGGTCTTGGCTGGGAGCGGCGCTACCTGGAGGTCGAGAAGGTGGCCGTGCCAAGTACCACGGCGAGCGCCCCTCAGGTCAGGCGGCCGATCTATCGGGACTCGCTCGAGCTGTGGCGCCACTACGAACAGAAGCTCGAGCCCGTCGCGCAGCGGCTCGCCGCCGGCGGAGTCGATCTCGACTGGTGAACCAATGAGAATCGGCTAGAAGGGCAGCGGCTGTATGTCTGGTTCCACCCACACTTTCCGAGCTGTTACGGAATACAGGACTGCTGTCGACCAGTAAGTGAGCAGCCAGTCCGAACGCCCAAATTCACTGCTCAATAGCTCGTTTAGTGCTCGATGCAGCGGGACGCTCGGTCGGGCAGCGAGCCAAACGCGTGCTGCGCGCAAGGATGCGACGGTGATGGTCTCGTGGTACCCGCTCGTGTCCGTGTTCGGAACGCCCGTAACCTCGTTATATGCACGAATTAGCATGGGCAGCTCGCGCATTGGGTCCGCGTTAGGCTGCCGCAGCAACCAAAATGCGGCGGCAAAGTGAGCAGCGTGCGTCCATTCGGATTTCGGTAACGAGCAGTTCCGCAGGTTGCGGCCGATGTGCTCTACGGCGGCTTCAGAATCAAAAAAGTGCATTAAATGCTTTCTGGGGTTTGGCGCTCCCTGCGGTTGTCGCTTGATCGGGGCGCAGGTAACCCACGTCTGAGCCACTCTACTACTCGGTGAACGGCGCCCGAGCGATGACTTGCTCAACCCGATCGACAGGTGGCGGATGCGCCGAGTGAGCCCGACACATGCTTTCCAGCCACGTCCCCTCTTGTGATAGGGGCTTGCGCTCGCAGTGGCGGACTAGCAAGTCCGTAAACCGCTGCTTAAAGCCCAAACGCGGAAACGCAGCGAGTACTTCCGCGATCTGTTTCTCGTCCAGATCGCCAGGACCAGGGCCACCAACGTCTGCGCTGGCCCCAAGAGAAATCAACATGGCTTCCGGACCCTGCCGCAAAGACAGCGCCCATTCCCCCGTGTGTAGTTCAACGGCGTACCAGGCTCGTTCTGCCTGTGCTTTGGATCCGCCCTGCTTGCGGAGCCATTGCTCTACCGCGTTAGCACCGTCTAACTCAAAAGAGTTCTTCGGCATCTCAAAGCTCGGTAGCAAGCCAATGTCGTGAAAGGCGGCAGCGACAAACGCGTCCTCCGCGCGGTATGCCCGCTTTTGCTGCTTCTCCAGTACCAAGGCTCCAAAGATAAATGTGCGTGCACAATGGTTGAAGAGAAAGTCAGGGCAGTTGCTACGTGCATACGTGGCGGCACCCAATGCCAATGGGGTTTGCGGAATAGCCACGCCGGCGACCTCTTTCGGTAGGTTCGCCGACGGAGCTGATTTCGACCACCGATGCGCTACAAGCAGTGCCAGTGTTCCTAATCCGGTTAGAACATCGCGGCGCCGCACGTACATAAGTATCCTCCTCCTCCTATGTCTTGAGGATATGCCCGATAAGCTATCTTCGCAAAACGCCGACGCACGAGGTCCGATTGATGTGGCAGGACGGCTGTCCTCCTGCCAACGTGGTGCAGCTGCCCATGCCGCCGCGATGACCTACGAACGACCAGCACTTGAGTGAACCACGTACTCGACCTTATCCAGCGAGCGCCAGGACCACGGGCGTGGATGACTTCTGTGTTGTACAAACCAATGATCGACTCGGCCATGGCGTTGTCATAGTTCCCTGTGCTGCCGATAGAGGGCTCTACCCCCATCGCCTGCTGCCGCTCGGTGTAGCGTATGGACAGATATTGAACGCCCCTGTCGCTGTGATGTATCAACCCATCGCCAACCTGACGAGCGTGCAATGCCTGCTCGAGCGCATCCAATTTGTTTGGGGCGACCTCGCCAGGCCGGCAGGAATGAACAGAATAGCGATTTTGCGAAAATGCAAGGCGACCGCAGTTGCCGCTTCACGTTAGGTTTTCCTGGGGAGGAACTCGTGATGCTTATGCCGAGTTGTATCCGGCAGAGCCCGATGAGAGCTGTCGTGTGGCTCTCACCCGTACTGGGCCGTGGGTGGTCGAAGATCTTGCGACACTCCCCGGGTTGGAGCACGCGCCCTGGTCCTCACGTTATCTGCAGGGCTTGATCGATGTGCCGTTCCTGAACCTCACACGACCCGGAGTTTCAGGACCTCATTCTTGGGGTCTTCCATCGACTTGAGACCCTTTTTTCTCAATTGTATTGAGAGAGGTCAGGAGTCAGGGGAATTCTCGCGCTTGATGCCCGCTCAAGCCCTTGCTCGACATCTCCTCGGCGCTTTGATCGGCGTTAGGGTCCTGGCGCGGGTTCGACCAGACCGAACGCTACTAAAGGATATAATCGCGCCGGCCCTTGCGATGCTCGATCATTCGGACGAGACGGCCCAATGAATGAATGGCGTGCAATAAGCGGGCTTCAGCCCCGGTCTTATTAGAGATCAACACGCGTGGGGACGCGATGCGTATCGAACTACCTTCTGGAGCGAATCCTGGCCCGCTGCCTATTGGATGGGTCCTGAACCTGGGCCCAAGCCGGGACGGGCGGATCCGCATGCGCCGCTCCTTCGGCCTGGGTCAGATCACACCCGTTCAGTTCGGCCGCATGCTGCTGTCGGCGCTGATCCTCACTCTGCTCAGCGAGCACGCGTATCCTCAAGGCATTCGAGCGCTGCCGTCGTCGACGTTGCAGTCCATACTTGCGGGACATTTGCTGACGCCGCCGGCCGCTAGCGCGCAAGCGGATCCAGCGCCTGCAAGGTGGAATCGACTATGCCGGGCTCAAGCAGTTAGTGGCACAAGCGCGCATGAACCGCTGATGGCGGACGGACCATCGCCCTATCTCAGTTTGCTTCGGCGCTCCTGGAACGGTGAGTAGGAAACATTATCATGAGATGTTCCGCGCAATCTCTGCTTCTGAACTGCGCAATCTGGGTGGCAACTCTCTTTTTCACGCGGGCGGCCGTCGCGGGCGACGCTGATCGTGCTGTTGCCGAACTCTTCACTTCTCAAGGCTGTTCCTCCTGTCCGCCCGCCGACGCCGTGGCGGGGCGGCTGCGCACCGATCCCGCCGTGATTGTCCTATCATTTCACGTCAATTATTGGGACGGTCCGCAATGGCGAGATCCGTTCTCTTCCCAAGCCGTCACCGACCGTCAATATGCATATGGGCGCGCGTTGGGAGGGCATACGGTGTTCACGCCGCAGCTGATCGTGAATGGAACCCATTCCCTGATAGGTTCTCAGGAAAGTGCGATACATGATGCCATCGCGACGGCGCGCCGGGTCGCGTTGCCGGTGCAAGTGGATCTGTCCACTCAGGCCGACGGAACCTTTGCCCTGACCCTTAAGGGTCCGGCAATTAGCGCAGACCTCTGGGAAGTCGCGTACGTGCAGCACACGGCGACGCAGATTCGCGGCGGTGAAAATCGCGGCCGAAGTCTCGACACGTTCAATGACGTAACTCGCATCCGCCGACTGGGCGCATTCTCTTCCGGCACATTAAGCTTGCCCGCGTTGGTTCCCCCGGCGAATGGGCTCGCGGTCATCGTACAAACAACCCCTCTAGGTAAGATACTGGGAGCAGCCGCATACGAGGTCAGGTAGCACAGCCCTCAGCGGTCAGGCTGCCGACGGCGGGTTTCCAGTCGCCGCCTCGCGATGCAGGCCCGAGCCGCTGAACTTGTAGCAAAATCGGCCTCGCTATAAACACAAACACGTTCGAAGCAGGCACGTCAGACCACAACCCCCTCCAATAGCGTATCCAGCGCCGCCTGCACCGGTGCAACCCCGACCTTCTCAGGCAGAAGCAGGCCCTCCGTGCTCAGCAGCGTGAGGCCGTGGACTATCGCCCAACATGCTGCACCCTGCGCGCGTACTGGTCGGTGCTTGAACGCTCCAGATTGTTGGCCTCGCGCGAGTACGTCCAGCACGACCTGAAACGCGCCTAGCGCCCGCTCACTCAGATGCGCGATTGGGCTTTCACCGGCATGGCGACTGAACATCAGGCGATACAGCGAAGGGTTCCTGAGCCCAAAGGCGATGTAAGCGTGCCCGACAGCCAGCAGCTCCTTCCGCGCCGAGCGCGGTCGGGGGGTAATCGCAGTCACCATACCCAGCTTCAACTGATCGAAGCCGCGCAATGCGAGCTCGAGCAACAGTGTTTCTTTGTCCGGGAAATGTTTGTAAGGCGCTGCATGGCTGACATCGGCGCGGCGCGCCACCTCGCGCAGCGTGAACCGCCATCCATTTTCCTCCTTTAGCATCGCTTCCGCGGTTTCAAGAATGACCCGGCGCAGATCGCCATGGTGGTACGGACGATGGGATTTCGTCGGTTCGTCTCGAGCCTGCGCCATAGCGTCGATACCTCCAGGTTGCGGTCTGCGGCCGGACAGTCATTCCGTGCCATCCAGCCCGGAAAGTAAACCGCTAGCCCTAAGTTGACAGTGACTACATCTCGGCCTATAGTACCTGAAGTTGTCGATGTCTACATTAATAGGTCTATCTCATCAGCCCTCTCGTCATAACAGGAGAATCGCCGTGAACCTCAAGATACTTTCCTCGCTGCTAATCGCTTCGAACGCACTAGCGCCGTACGCCATGGCCAGTAGCTTCCCTCTTGATACCCAGGCCCGCGTGCAGGCGACCCTGACTGGCGCCATCGCTGCGTCTGTGCAGGGCCATCAGCAGGCAACCCTCATGCCCTCTACCGATCCGGCCGCGAACATGCGCCGGGTTCTGAGCGGGCAGAACATCGACTTCGCTGCAGCACATCCTGTCGCAGCTGCGCCGCTGCGCGCGGTTGCAGTGGCGATGTCAGCCTCGCAGGTGCAGCGCGTGCTTCTCGGGCACGCAGGATGATTCTGCGCTCTGTGCGTGCAGCCGAAGACCCAGTCCGGCCGTGGCTGGGTAGTCGGCCGAATTGCGGGTCTAAATGGCCGTCGTAGATGGCGGTAGCACTCCTCGAACTTCGGAATAACGTATTTCACCGCATTCGTAGCGAGTGAGGATCACCCCGGCTCACAAGTTCAGAAGCGAAGCTTAACGGTTGCTGCGCCACCGCGGTGCCTGATATCTCGATAGTGGCGCCATGCGCCGTTGCAATCTGCCACGCAATAGCAGTCCGATACCACTCCTCTGTCGGTTGGTCGCGCAAAAGGCACGAAGCTCGTACGCGCTGATCCGATGGGATGCCCGCGCCGTTGTTTTGAACCTGCGGCATTCCGAAAATGCTTCGCACCTGTGATCAGGCGGCCGCGGCACGAAGGTTGTTCCACGCCGCGTTGAGGGCGATGCGGAGCTGTTGGGGGTCGCGGCGGACCTCGCCGGTGTATTTCCAGTAGGGGCAACCCGCGAACTTTTTGAGGCTAGGTTTGATGAGACGTTCGCGGTCACGTCAAGGCGCCGTTCCTGCTCACCGCAGCGATCTCACCGGAGATGGCTGCGCGCGGCGGCGGCAGCATTATCAATGTCACTACTATGGTGGCCGAGTTCGGAATGCCTGGGCTCTCCGCGTATGGCGCGTCGAAGGCAGCGGTAGCGCTGCTAACCAAGGCTTCGGCGGCCGAGGTACCCAAGCGATGCGGGAGGGATTCGCAGCTATCGTCTCGACCATTGCGCTTGGCCGTGCCGCTGAGCCCGAGGAGATCGCCGAGACCATCGTTTTCCTCGCCTCGGGGAAGGCGAGCTACATGAATGGCGCCATGATCCACCTGGACGGCGGCCGGCTGGCGGTGTGACCGGAGACTGCCAAAGTTTGATGCACCGGGTATTGGAACGGACGTGTGCATTGAGCTTCGCGGACTGGATCGGGCTCATCAATTTGATCTGCCGAGAGCGACCGGCCTGGTCCAAGCTGCCACTGAGCGCCAAAACAATATGTCCCAAACGCTTCTCCGTAGTGTCCGATTGATCAACGAATACAACACGGATCAGAACGCGCTCCTGATCACGCCTCCATCCACACGCAGCGCCGCCCCGGTCGTGGCGGAAGCCAGGGGGCTGGCGATGTAGGCCACCAAGGACGCGACCTCCTCAGGCTCCGCGAAGCGCCTGATTAGGGAGGTGGGACGCACCTTCTCGAAGAACTCCTTCTCAAACGCGGCGAACGACACTCCCCTGTCTTTGGTCAGGGTATCAACGAACTCGACTACCCCGCGCGATCTTGTCGGACCCGGCAGGATGCTGTTGACGGTAATTGCCGAGCCGGCGAGGGCCTCCGCCACCCCGCGCGATACCGCCAGCTGTGCGGCCTTGGTCACGCCGTAGTGAATCATCTCACTCGGAATCTGCACGCCGCTCTCACTCGAGATGAAGATAATCCGGCCCCAGTTGGCACGTCTCATCGAAGGCAGCAGGAGTCGGGCAAGCCTCACGCCACTGAGCACATTGACCTCGAAGAATCTCAACCAGTCGCTGTCTGAGATCTCTTCGAATGGCTTT
Organism: uncultured Pseudomonadota bacterium; assembly: GCA_963715725.1. GTDB lineage: Bacteria > Pseudomonadota > Gammaproteobacteria > Steroidobacterales > Steroidobacteraceae > 13-2-20CM-66-19. The sequence goes on from OY970272.1 coordinate 893,746, forward strand.
GGCTCGAAGATTCCCAGGTTGTTGACGAGAATCTGCACGTCAGGATGCTCGCGGACCAATTGCTCCGCGGATGATGCGACACTCAGGTCCCCAGCAAACCCTTGCACGTCCCCGCCCGTAGCAGACCTGAGCGAGGCCACGACGGGCTCCACCGATGCTCTAGATCGGCCATTGATGATCACACGAGCGCCTTCGCGCACGAGCGTCGTGCCGATCGCCAAGCCTATGCCCGCAGTGCTGCCGGTGACCAGCGCGAGCTTGCCCTTTAGTTGCAGATCCATGATTGCTCCTTGCGAGCGTCTTGGGGCGTCATGTCATGACGGCCAACATCTTAAAAAATACATCACCGCTCGCGCCTACAATGCCGAGCTGGCAACGGCGATCATACGTGTCCTTCCGCGGCTGCATAGTGAGTTCGAGCGTGATTCCCGACGGGTCGAGCAGAAACACCTGGTGCCGACTGCGGTCGGGTGCAGGTCGCTCCAGATAGGCGACCTGATGAGCTTGGCAGCGTGCGCGCATTTGTGGCCAATCTTTCGCCAGGAATGCGATGTGCTCTGGAGAACCGGTACTGCTTCGCGACTGGTGAAAGCCCTGACGCGTGTGATCCTGCAATCCCTCAGATCGTCCCGCTCCGACGCCTATGATGTGCACGATACCAAATTCGGATTCATCCTCGTGCGGGTGTAACCAAATGCCCGCGAAAGGCGCTGTGGTCTGCGAACACATGATGTCCGCTCGGTCTGGGTAGAGGGCTCACCACCCGTCAACGTCGTGCGACTGGTAGGGACGAATGTCAGAACGGAGGATGTATCATTGCGCAGTGACCAGAACCAAAAAGAACACCCCTGAATTTGTGATTCCCATGGCCGCCCCAAGCGGTTCGAGAGCTGAAGGGACCCGAGTGGCTGTATGAGCTGAAGTCGGACGGGTATCGCGCCCTGGCTATAGCCGTGTGTCAGAGTGACATCAAGCCTGTCGCGAAGGCTGATAGACAGAGACAGCCTGCAGCAACTGCCAATGCATACACACCAGAAGTATCGCGCTTCATGATTATTAGTCCTCTTGATTTATCGTTATACGCTTCGGACACCCCGGTTGGATTGTGGGGTGAACAACCATCGCCACGATACGCCTAATTGTTATCCCGAGTGCGCTTGCCGTTAAAGTTCCGCGCAAGGGTCTGATAGGCCCTTAGGGTCATGTCTTCCCGAATCTGGCACACCGCTCGGGTGGGCGCACGAGCAAGTGCGCTGGTGGCAGCAATCGCTCGAGGGGTTAGACACCGGAATCATGGATGAGTTGGCCGCAATTGGATCGTCGGATTGACCAAGCCACGATGGGTCTATGGACGCCCGACCGAATTCGAGCAGACCCGGACGACCGCAAATCGCTGTTGTTCGACTCCGCGCCTCGAACACGACCTTGAAATCCTCGGCTACCGATCGCAAGATTCCAAGTCAGCGGCGACGTTCCAGTCGCGCAGCTCGCGGTGCGCCTGACGGAAGTCACGCCCGACGGCAAATCCTGGCTGGTGACCTACAATTTTGTCAACCTGACTCGCCGCGCCTCTATGAAGCAACCCATCGCCCTGAAGCCCGGCGAGTTCTACGATGTCGAGCTGCCCCTGTATATGATCGCGCATCGGTTCAAGCGGGGAAATCGCATTCGAGCCGCGCTCTCGGAGAACTTGTGGCCGTTGGTCTGGCCCTCGCAGCAGATCGCAACGCTCAATATCGCGCGCGGCGCTTCATAGCTGCCGGTGCGGCCTGCTCCAGCCAACGAGGCGCCGTAGAGCTGGCAACCTGCTGTCCGCTGCGGCGCGTAACGACTCAGCGTTCACTGTCCACTCCTGTCTGGCAGCCACGTGCATCAACGCCTTCCTGATGGCTCATCCGGTGGATTACATTGCTATGCAATAACTCGCCACAAACCATTGGCAGCGGATCGTACGCGTCAGTAGGAATCAGCCATGAATTAGGGACTAAGGACGTCCTCTAGGTGCCCTGGGTGGCGAACGGGTCCGCGGCTTTTACGAAATCTCGCGCATCTCCTCGAGCATGGGGACTTCCGGCCGAAGTCGCGACAAGGCGTGCGACCGAGGTGCACCAGATCGACCATCTGTCACGTAGACTCCGGCGTGTATCGGAGCGTCATCTGCGTCAGATCGAACACCTCCAAATCCAACGTGAGGTGTCTACGAAACCGGATCAACTTCAAAAGTTCGACAGGTGAGCGCCGGGTTCTGCCTCAGTAGTCCAGTGTGCTATAGTTGCCCGCCTGCACGGATAGCGTTTTCTCAAGAACAGACAAACAACTACATAGAGGGGTTATCGAAATGAATCCGAAACTGGTCGCGACTTCGATGGCATTCGTCAGCATCGCGGTGGGTTTTGCGCTCACAGCATTAGCGGCGGGCGATGAAGCTTCCAAGGTGGAGCAACTTGAGAAGGACATGCACCAAGCGCAGAAGGACAATGACGTCGCTTGGTACGAGAAGCACGTAGCCGATGGCTACGTCGAGGGCCACAGCTGGGGTGAGTGGGCGACCAAGGCGGAGGCAATCAGGCAAGCCAAGGAGAAGGCCAACAAGGTCTCGAAAGGAGAAATCAGCGAGATGAAGGTGGCGATGTTCGGACCCAAAATCGCGGTCGCCCATTACAAGTTCACGTACGATGCGACCTTCAACGGTACCCATCGGGCTCGCGCGGTGATTTGCAGCGACACCTGGATCAGTCAGACTGACACATGGAAACTTGCCTCCAACCACTGCTCACATGTAGAGGGCACCTAGCGCGATCGGCGCCCGAGCGGTTGTGGCGCGATACCGCTGCACCAGCAACGTTATTACGTGAGGCAACGCGCCGTGCAATTTACGGTTGCCGCCTACAACGGACTCTGACCGACAATCAACCCGCTCGACTGTCCGCTGTAGTCCGCTGAGCACGAGTCAACCGAACCGGAACTCACGACTCGTACACCCCGACCGGGGTCACGACCGTACGACTATGTCTATCCTCTGCTGGCGTTTCTACTTGCAATCGGACCACCCGAACACGCGACGGCTATATATCTCCGTCGGCTTAGTTGCGCCGCAGCAGCAAGGTAACTGCCAACAAAGCAAAGGCGCCAATGGCCACACTGCGCCACGGATCATCGCGGATAAATCCGGCCGTGGTATCGATGGCGTCTGAGGCTGCCTCCTGCGGGTCAAACTCTTCCAAACGATCTCGCATTGTGCTGATGGCGTTAGACAGTTTTTCACGCAGCTGGGCGGCCACGGCTCCCTGCTGATCCTTGACGCTTTCCAATAGTTCTTCCGCGCTGTCGATCACGGATTGCAAGCCCGATGATGAGTCTGCGGCGATCTTCTTCGTCTTCTTTGCGTGTTTTCGCTGTGCCATGTGCGCCCTCCGATGTTTATAGCAAAGTTCCAGCAAGGGGCGTGCCACTGGAGATGCTCCGCGCTCCATAGTAGAGGCGAAGTGGACCGTCGTGCGCGGGGACTGGTGAAAGTCAGTGATCTAACCGGCCTGCAGAACTATCCACCGCCGCCGGCATTGGATACCGAGGCTTTCGACCGGTGTACCGAGTATCGGACGATGCGAGAGCACACACGTCGCGTCATCGAGCGCTATGACACTCGCCGTCGGCTCAGCCGGGAGGCAAGCTATCGAACGCCAGGGGGCTCCCCCCGAGTTACTGTCCGTGAGAACTTGGCCTGAGGCGATTGCTTCGGAGCTGAACTCGTTCCGGTCGCTTCACCAATCGTAAAGCTCAAGGGTTGTGGACTAAGCCAGGACCACTTGCACTCGATGCACGATCGGACGCGGTAGACAGATCCCCGCTAGAAGAATTCTTGCAGACTCGTGAATCGACTAGATGATAAGGGCATTGCGCTCAGAACCGATACGTGACCTTGCCCCCGATTTGCCTTGGCTTGGCGGGGAAGCCCCCCGGGTACGGGTTGATCGCGCCGAATCCAGGCATTGCGACCTCCGCGTAGTAATGGTGATTGGTGAGGTTCGTTCCGAAAAATCCCCATTGCAGCTCACCGGTCGTAAGTGTCAGATGCAAGTCGAGCAGCGAGAGGTCCGACTGGCCATCATTGATGTTTCCGAGGGACCAGCGCACGCCGCTCTTTATGGACCAATCGGCCCTGACATCGAACTGCGCCGATTTGAGCGCCCGGTGATAGAGCAACCCCACGCTCGCTGAGCTCTTCGGGATGTTTGGCAGGGTGTTGCCGACAAGGCTCGAATGGAAGGTGGAGGCGATCAGAGCGTTGCTTTCAGTAACCGTCGCCGCCTCGTACCCGACACTTACCGCGGTACTGAATCCGCCGCCGAGGGCAGCCTCGCCGTCGGCCTCAACCCCTCGGATGCGCGACTTCGGGATGTTGAACAGCGTCTGCGCCCCGGTCCCCGGTTGCAGGACGTACTCCTGCCGATCCTCGTACTCCATCCAGAAAGCGGCAAGATTCAAGCGCACTCGATGATTTAGCAGATCGGTTTTGGCTCCAAGCTCATAGTTCCAGAGCTTCTCGGCGTTGTAGAGTCGGGTGATGTAATCGGTACCGTTGAAGGCACCGCTACGGAACCCGCGCGACACCGTCGCATAGGTCATCAGCGCGGGGTCCCATCGATAGGCGAACGAGACTTTTGGCTGTGGCAGCTGGAACGTCTTTTCACGGGTGACCAATTCAGTCACGCTGTACTGCCGCCGGCGATCCCGGTCATAGCGGATTCCGAGTGTCAGCGCGGCCTTCTCGGTAATGGACCAGTCGACCTGGCCGAATGTCGCGTAGGCTCGGTTGTTGTTCTGATTGATGCCGAAGGGCGCCACGATCGCAGCGGTACGATCTACGGGGCCCAGAGGACACGTTGCGGGATCGACAAAGATGCACGGATTGATGTAGAGCAGCGTCGTCACGTCCTGGTCGATATCAGCTCCGTAGGCTCCGACAAGCCACTTGAGCGGACCACTACCTGTGGACTGCGCTCTCAATTCCAGACTCTTGCTTTTGACGAACACATCCTGCCCGGCATCGAGCCCCGCCAACGGCGTGTAGTCGATGTCCTGAAAGAAGTGATCGTTGATCCTGTTGTAGTCCGCAATCGCGGTCAGCTGGACGCTATCGAGACTCCAGCGAATCAGGGCTGACCCATCGCTGATGGTGCGGGTACCGTACCCTCGCGTTCCACTCACTACGGGATCGACATCGTTCAAATTGCTATCGGGAATGTTGACGAAATAACCTTCGCCACCGGCCCGGTTCTCGTACGAGCCCCGCAGGTCAATGAACAACCGATCCGTGGGATCGAAGGTCAGCCGACCACGGCCATAGCGGATGACCTCGGGATCGGCGGGGGAGTGCTGAAATTCATTCTGAATCAGGCCCTGACTATCGGTATAAGCGCCTACCACGCTGAAATGGGCCGCTTCGCTCCCGAGGGGTCCAGAGAGGTCTGCCTGCGTCATTACCGTATTGCCCTCGGCATAGCCCGCCTGCACGAGACCTGCCAGTGCATTGCCGGGCTGGCGAGTGGTGATATTGATCGCGCCGCCGATCGCATCCCGGCCGTAGAGTGAGCCCTGGGGGCCCCGCAGCACCTCGATCTGCTGCACATCGAGGTTCTCCTGCAGTAGCTGGTACTGGTTCGTGATGGGCACGCCATCGACAATCACGGCGACTGAGGGTTCCTGGAACCGCTGCATGGAGACCCCGCGCAGCGAAATCAGGGCGGTGCCGGGCTGCTGGGTCTCCCGAAGCTGATAATTCGCGAGCAGCGAGTTCAGGTTAGAGAGATCGTGAAACCCAACCTGCTCGAGCGTTTCGCTGGTAAATGCCGCGATCGAGTCGGGGACGTCCTGAAGGTTTTCTGAGAATTTCCGTGCTGTGACAGTCACCTCCTCGATGCTGCCCGGGCCGTCGGCATCGGTCGGCGTCGCTGCCGCTGCTACCACGAAACTGCAGCAGCCGGCTAGCAGGCCGAGCAAAGCGCGGTTGGTTCCGCGTCCTGCGCGGATTCCTGTATTCATATACCCCCCTTTATCCCAACTTCGTTCTTGCGCCAGCGACGCTCGCCTCAGCGCCCAATTCCTCGGGGCAAGTGGGCCACCTCATCGGTCGATTCAACTCGCTCCACAGCGTCGGTCAGCCATGGCATTCGCGATGGCCTCCGCCAGCGGCCGGGCCGAGGCCGGGTTCTGACCGGTAAAGAAGTTGCCGTCGATGACGACATTGGGCGTGAACGGTGCCGCAGCTAAAAAAATGGCGCCGGCCTTGCGGAGCCAGATTTCAGGCAGCACGGGGATGATTCGATCCAGGCCCGCGATCTCATCCTCAGCGATGCTGAGGCCGGTTGCGCGGCGCCCCTTCAGCAGCGTGAGCCCGTCCTGGCCTGTTGCGGTTCCGAGGCCGAGCACGCCATGACAGAGGCCCCCCGCAATTCCATTCCGGACGTTCACATCCTCGATCAGGCGGCGGATGTCAGGGTCGAGGGGGAAGTCCCATGCCGTGCCCGTCCCGCCGACCAGGAGCACCACGTCGTAACGGCCGCTCGGCACATCACTCAGCCGAGCAGTGCTGCGCAAGCTCGCCATGGCCGCGGCATTCTTGAGTAGTGCGCGGCCATCCTGCTGCAGCGTGGCTTCGACGAGGCTCTGCGGGTCAAGCGGAGCGCTGCCGCCAGCTGGTGAGCCGAGCTCGACCGACCACCCTCTGGAGGTGAACACCGCGAACGGCGCGGCGAGCTCCTCGAGCCACGCTCCGGTACGCACGCCCGTGTTCCCAAGCCATTCGTTGGAGGTTAGAACGAGCAAAGTGCGTACGGTCATGGCAATCGGCGTCTTGAGGGGCTGGTGGCAGTCCCTGATGCAGGTACCATGCACCTACGCTGCGCAGGTCGACACCTATCCGACCGGTCAGGTTGAGGGCAGAAGCGCGGATGGCGCACAGTGCCCGCCCCTCACCACTCCTGATTGCCGGGCAGCCTGCCCCAAGAGGTGAACGATGGCCGGCCCAGAGCCGCGGATCGCCAGTAAACCCGCGCTAGGCGGGACTTCCCCCTTGATGCGCAAACGCTCGGCCACGGTGCCGGCCGAAGGAGATGAGGGGCTGTTCACCCAGTCCTGGTATCCGATCTGCGCATCGAGTGCCGCCACGTGCGAGTTTGTTCGAGGGTTCGACTTTCTCGACGGACGCGTAATCGTTTTCCGGGATGAGGATGGGCGCGCGCACGTCCAGAGCGCCTATTGCCCGCACATGGGGGCTGACCTTTCGATTGGAGACCGAATCGGCGGAAACGTCCGCTGCGTGTTCCACCATTGGCAATACAACAAGCAGGGTCGCTGCGTCGCTTTAGCGTGCGGAGATCCGCCACCACCTACAGCGCGCCTGTTCGAGTTCCCGGTCATCGAGAAGTACGGACTGGTATGGGCGTATAACGGCCTGCAGCCCCACTATGCTCTGCCCGACATGCCGTATCCGGACACTGAGCTCGTGTACAAGCTCAAGACGCTCGGCACCGTCAAGGTCGATCCCTGGATCCTGGTCGCGAATACACCGGATATCCAGCACATCAAGTACCTGCATGGCATCGAAATCGACGGTGCTGATCCGCATGAGGCGGTCCAGTGGACCGATCACTCGATGTACTACAATTTCACCGGCACTCATCCATCCGGTGAGCCGATCCGGCATCGGGTCGGCATCGTCGGCACTTCGCTCTTCTGGCAGTCAACTGATTTTGCCGGGCGCTGGTTCGGATTCGTGGCGCCCTTCACGCTCGTTCGCCCAGGCAAGACCCTCGTGTGGTTCATGATTGCTGCGCGCCGTGACATGGGTTCGCCGCAGGAAGTCGATCGATTCATTGATTTCGTATTCGACGTCGAGACCAAGGTCGTCGTCGAGGACATGCTGAACATGGATACGATCCATCTGACTCCGGGTACGGTCACCAAGAGCGACAAGACGCTGATGCGCTTTTTTGATTACTTGCGCGCCTTTCCCCGGGCGCACCCATCCGGCCCCTTCATCAAATAGAGGAGGTGGGTTTTAGCCGACCAGCTAACTGGTAGTTGGATGCATCAATCCGTTGCGGTACTTGGTCAGCGCCTGCACGCGATTGCGCGCATTCAGCTTACGGTAAATGTTGCGCAGGTGGAACTTGACCGTCGCCTCGCTGATCCCTACCTGATAAGCAATGACTTTGTTCGGCGAGCCCGTTTCCAGCAGTTCAAGTACGGCCAGCTCTCGCTCAGTCAGCGGCTCCAATAACGCCTCGGACACCGCGGGCGGCGTCGTGCTAAGCGAGACGAACAAAGTCAGCTCGGGCGCCTGGTCAGCCACGAGACGGGCGCTCGGTGTTCCCACGAAGGCAGACGTTGCGCGCGCAACGAGCTCGGACGCGCGCGGCCGATCCCCCAGAGACAGCGCGAGATGAGCTTCAAGGAGCGTGCCGCGGATTGCGGCGCGCGGCACATCCGGCAGCGGCACGATATCCGGGATCTCCCTCAATGCCGCTTCCGCACCCGCGGGTTGTCCGTCAAGGATTGCCATGCGACCGCGCGAGAGCACGCTGTTCAGGCGTTCGCGCCAGGTCAGGTAGTCCGGGCCCGGCGATCCCACCCCGATCTGAAGATCTGGCTCTGGCATGGCGCGCATTCCGGCTGCGTGCTGCAGCTCATATTGATGCTGACGCATGTTCCAATCCAGCCGGGGCAGGTCGCGCCGCTCGGCGACCCGCCGTCCGTGATCGAGCACCGACAGCGCGCGCCGCAGATCGCCGCGACAAGCGGCATAGCGGGCGGCCAATTCGAAGGAGATCAGCTGCGGCTCGAACCAGCCCTCCGCGGGGAACTCACCGGCGCCCAGGCGTTCCAACAGCCTGCCCGTCTCATCTAGCTTGCCGAGCTCAAACAGCACCAGTGCGCGAAATATGCCCGATAGCCAGGCCAGTCGTCGGTCGGTCGGAAAGAACAAGCGCGACAACCTGGCCGCGAGCTCGCCCTGTTCCAGCGCCGCGTCCAGGCGGTTTTGCCAGAACCGGATCAGGAGCCTGTGCAGATGCATGAAGACTGCGCCGTATAACCCGCCTTCCGCCGTGAACTGCGCAATGGCGTCATCTGCCGCGCGATCGGCGAAATCGAACTCGGCTCGCTCGTAGTCGAGCCAACAGACCATGTTCTGCAGCAGTCCGTGGTAAAGGGGGTCGGCGGAGGCGGTCTCGCCGGCAAGCTGACGCAGCTCGGCGTCACGGCATGGCAGCACTCTCCGGTCGGTATACGCTGAGAGCAGCGTGTCGACCAACAGCGACTCGCTCGCGACGAGGGTCCCGGAAAGAGGGCCGGACCCACCGGAGGGCGGCGGGAGTGGCATTGATCGGGAAAGAGCGGCTGCCTCTGACAGCTCGCCCTGCTGCATCAGCAGCAGAACGCGCGACAGATGAACTAGGACAGAGCTGTCGACGGCGGAGGAGGGAAGCCGGTCCAGAATTGCCTCGAGCGCCGGCAAGCCGGCGCGCAGCAGGACCCTCATTCCGCCTACTCGTGGAAACAGGCTCGACACGCGGCCGGTGTCTTCGGCCCCGAGTGCGTGGCTCAATGCCTCAAGATAGCGACCACGGCCGGCATACCACTCGCTTGCGCGCCCGTGTAGCTGACGGACCTCCGCGTGGCCGACTTTGCGCAACTGGCGAGCGCAGCAGCCGCGCAACGTCGGCGATAATCGGTAGATCCCCGACTGCGTATCGTAGGAGAGCAATCCATGCTTGCGATGCAGACGGTTCAGCACGGCTCCGGCATCGCGATGCGCGATGGCGGAGGCCAGCGACGAATCGAAGCTCTCGACAATTGCCAGGCGCGCGAGTAGCTCCCGCAATCTCTGCGGCAACCGCGCAAGTACATGTTGCTCAAAGTACTCATCCAGCCAATCCGTCCACGGGGTCTCCGGATCCGCAGTCTCAATGGCGCGCTGGGCGAGCCTGAGTGCGACAGGAATACCTCCCGTATGCTGCACCAGAGCGGCGAGGTAAGGGACCGGCATGTGTTCGCCGAGGAGCGCGAGGGTGTCTTCGAGGGTAAAGGTAAGTTCAGCGGCAAAGACTTCCATCAGATGGCCATCCGCCCGGAGTGCAGATAAGGCCAACTTCGGCCGGCGCCGGGCAGTGGCCCTCACCCTCAAGAAGTCACATCCGCGGATCAGTCCCTCAAGCGTTCGAAGTGCCGGAGTGCTGCCGATCAGATCGATGCGGTCGATCAACAGGTAAGTCGGCCGTTGTGGTACTTCGACCGCAGACAGGAACGTGTCAACCGCCCGATCGGGGTGGTCCGCCGCTTGGCCAATGGCGGCCCGGAGCGCCTGCGGATTGACCACCGCCCCGGCCCGGTGCAGCGCGATTCCGAGCCAAAGCAGGAAAGTATCGGTGGCGAGGTCGCCGCTGACCAGGGTGAGCCAGCCATGGCGTTCACCGCGTGCGTCGATGTGATCTCGAAGCTGGCGCAGTAACGTGGTCTTGCCGTACCCAGCGGGGGCGTAGACCAACGCCAGCCGAGCGTGTCCGCCAGCATCGAGCCGTTCAACAAGTCCTTGCCGGCTTACGTCATCGATACGCGCGGCAGGGGGGCTGAACTTCGATTTAAGCGCCCCAGCGACCGCGAACAGCTCCGCCGCATGCACCGGACTTTCTCCTGAACCTTAGGGGCCTGCTCCAGCCTACGCGAGCCGCTCGTCCGGCGCATCTTGCGTCCGAACCGGCTCGGGAGGGCTCGCCCCGATCACCGGATTTCCAGGCAGCGCTGCCGACGCTTAGCTCCAAGAAACCGCCAACCCTCGAACACCTAACTGCCGCAGACGATCTCAAAGCCTTGGTTGCAGTCGCAGGCAGTGGCAAGAGTCGCCTGCCCGAGGCACCCCGCCAGCCCTGGGCCGCCCGAGTTTGACACGGACCTGTAGTACATTGCTGTAGCCTGGAGTGGGTTTTATTTTTGGCGGTGTGGCTCGGATGTTGGCTCACGCATGTGCCAAATGAGTATCTGACTGCCCGGCAAATGGCAACGCAAGCACTGCCGTCAAGACGAGCGATGTCATCGAAAGCAGCAGCGCACCGATAACCCTCGCCCGGCAAACATGAATCCCATGTCGATCTCAATGGCGCGTATCGTTCTCTATGCGTGCCTTGCGCTAGTGCAATTCGCGTTCATCGCAGCGTGGTTGCGGGCGGTCAAGCGACAGCGGTTACCCATGCGCCCTTCGGTGGGCGATATGGCCATTGGCTGTGGCACCAGCTTTCTTGACACGCTCGGCATCGGGAGCTATGCCCAAATCACCGCGCTGTTTAAGCTGAGAGGAAATCCACCTGACGAGCTCATCCCGGGCACGCTCAACGTCGGTAATGCCATCGGGATTATCTTCAGCGCTCTGCTGTTCGTTGAGATGATCGAGGTTGACCCGGTGCTGCTGACGTCGATGGTCGTCGCTGCCGGAGCCGGTGCGTGGGTTGGCGCGCATATCGTCAGCAGGCTCCCGCGCAGAGCCATTCAGTTTCTGATGGGTATTGCCCTGCTCGTCGCCGCTGGGTTTTTCACCGTCACCAACCTCGGCATCCTGCCGCCGACCGGGACCGCCATGGACCTCGCCGGCTGGCGCTTTACCATTGCGGTTGCGGCAAACTTCATTCTCGGCGCCCTAATGTGCGTAGGGATCGGAAACTACGCGCCCTCGATGGCACTCCTTGCTTTTCTCGGAATGCATCCGATTGCGGCATATCCGATCATGATCGCGAGTGACGGCGTGTTGATTCCCGTCGCCAGTCTAGGCTTCGTAAAGTCCGGTCGATACGCCAATGCTGTGGCAGTCGGGCTCACGATCGGTGGCACCGTCGGAGTGCTGCTCGCACTACCCTTGGTCAGGATGCTGAGCAATCATCTGGTGGTGATGCGCTGGGTCGTGACCGGAGTGATCACGTACGCGGCCATCGCCATGCTGCGTTCGGCTCTGCGGGGTAACGCGCCGACTTGAGCCCCGCGGACGACGACTGAGCCCATCTTTGGGCGGCAGTCGCAGCACGCCGCAGCAAGCTGCATCGCATTACAACGCCAGGAACTGGAAAGGGAGGCGGTTGAACCTCCGACGCAACGCATTGATCGCTCACGTTTTTTTTCTCCCTTTGGCGATTGAAGAATTCCCCCCAGTATGCCCCCCGACGGAGCACGCCGAAGGACGCCCGAACTCGCTGGCTACCGGGAGTTCCCAGCGAAACCGAACCGAGGATCGAGGTGCCGGGCCTTCGCAAATGTGGACTATAATGTGGACAGCTCTCCACATTTGTCCCCGCATTGCAATGAAGACCATTCAGATGACGATCGACGATCGCCTCCTCAAGATCGTTGACAAAATGAGTCGGGCCCGGAAAACCACCAGATCGGCGTTTATCCGGGACGCACTCGAAGCGGAGATCCGCCGAGTTCGAATTCGAGAGGAAGAGACCCGCCATGCAGCAGGTTATGCACGTAAGCCGGTAAGACAAGGCGAGTTCGATATCTGGCTGGATGAACAGGACTGGGGTGCGCCGTGAATCGCGGCGACATCTGCTGGTACACATTTACGGCACCCGACAAAAAGCGACCGGTTCTAATCCTTACACGCGACTCCGCCCTACCCGTTCTCAATTCGGTAACCGTCGCACCGATAACATCAACAATACGCAGCATACCTACCGAAGTCGTGCTGACCGAAGAGGACGGATTGTCGGCCACATGTGCGGCAAACTTTGACAACCTGCAAACGATTCCGAAGAAAAACATCGGTTACCGCATCGCGCGGCTATCTTTGATGCGAATGAAAGAAGCTGAAGCGGCGATTGCGTTCGCTCTTGGGTTCGACTCCGATTAACCACCATCCTGGTATGACTGGCGCGGGCCTGAGGTGACACCCGCGAATAGTACGGTGTTGGGGTAAAGTCCGCCCCACATGGGAGCAGACCATGAAATCGAAACGGTACACCGAAGAGCAGATCATCGCGGTGCTGAGGGAGTCGGAGGCGGGAGCGCAGACGAAGGAGCTGTGCCGCAAGTACGGGATCTCGGAGCCGACCTTTAACATCTATGGACTGCTCCCATTTTGCAAGCGATTCTCATTTTGATGGCCGTCAGGACGAATGCGTACATCTATACGGCGTCGATTGCGGTCGTCCGCACCTGCGCCAGGATGGGTAATCCGCACGCGCACGCCTCTACAACTGGTCGGCCCTACGAAGGCCTATATACAAATCAGGTTCCGTGCCCGTCAGTGCGACCTGTCATGCCATCGGTGTGAGTCTCTCGCAACCGTTAAACGTGATCTCGTATTCAGCTCTAAGCAGCACGCCTATAGGGCTCCTCTCTTCTCAGAACAGCCCAGATGACGCGCGAGTTCTTGTTGGCCACAGCTACATCGGCCCGGTTAAATCCCCGCCGCTCGCGCAGCTGGTTGACCCAAGTGCTCTTGTGGTCCGATTTTCGCGCCGCTGTCCGGAAGACTGCTCGAGCTCCATGCACGATCAGCGTGCGTAGATGCCCAACGCTATGTTCGGTAGCGTACAGACACAGCTGCCGCGCGCGCTTTACTTCGTATGCGGTGGACTATCGAGTAAATCCAGGGGTGCTCTATCTCGTCGTCGATACAGCTCCTCAGGGAGCAGAAACGCGCGCTGATCAGCCAATACACCCAGCCTGATGATTTACGAGGATTAGCACAAGTTCTGATCACACTGACCGCGATCGTGGTGCTGTGGTGGCTCGCTGTCGCGACCGTCGGAGTTTCCCGCTGGCTCTCGGTCGGTGCCGTATTGGCACTGAGCCTGTTCACTCTTCGCGTTTTTGCCCTGATGCATGAGTGTGGGCACGGCAGCCTGTTTCACAGCGGCCGGCTCAATCGCATGTTCGGCTTCGTGTTGGGAGTACTCGCCGGCATGCCTCAATACGTCTGGTCGCGGCATCACGCCTATCACCACGCGCACAACGGCAACTGGCAGAAGTATCGTGGTCCTTATACGACCCGGTCTGTGAATGAATACAACGCGATGACGGACACGCAGCGGTTCATGTATAGGGCCAAGTGCAGCATCGGTCTCGCGCCGGTGGTCGGTTTCGTCTATCTGATCTTCAACCCGCGCTACACTTGGCTCAAAGGCACCTTGAGCCTGCTGGGTCATCTATTCAGGAAGAAGATGGAACAGCCCGGCCTGTCACTGCGTGAGCACGCCGCCAGCTTCAAGACGCGCTATTGGCAGTCGCGCAAGGAGTACTGGCACATGTTCTGGAACAATGCCGTGGTGCTGAGCGCCTGGGCAGCCATGTCAATGGTCTGCGGACCCCTGATGTTCTTCTCGATCTACGTGCTCAGCGTATCCCTTGCCGGCGGCGCGGGCATCGTCCTGTTCACCGTCCAACACAATTTCGAGCATGCGTATGCGAGCGACGACGAGCATTGGGACTACGACCGCGGCGCCATCAACGGCACCAGTTTTCTGATCCTGCCGCGGCTGCTGAACTGGTTCACGGCCAATATCGGTTATCACCACATCCATCATCTCTCGCCCAAGATCCCGAATTACCGGCTGGTGGAGTGTCACAACCAGTACCGTCATCTGTTCGGGGACGTTCGGCGCATCAAACTGTGCAGCGTTTACAAAGCCCTGCAGTGCATTCTCTGGGACTCGCAGGCACGACGGATCATCTCCCTGGCGGAACACCGCGCCTTGGCTTTTGCGGTCTCTTCTCCACAGCCAGCGACGGAACGCAGACGGGCCGGGCTCATCCGCCCTAGATTTAGCGCACGCCACGTAACGGCCCGCGCGTTTGCCAAAGCACTGGCACAAGCGATCTCGAGGCCGAAGCGCTCTTGATGCGCCGATTGTAGCGTCCGGCTCTGACACAAGGTTTGGAGCAGTCGACGTTCCCCGCCTTGAGTAGCGGCGAGATCTAGACGCTTCCGGGCAATACTTCGATAAGGGCCGCACCTAGGCTAAGCTGCCGTTCAGGGGAGGCTACAAGAAGACCTCCCGCCCAGGGGTGAGCTTCGTGACGCACGCCGTCTTTCTCAGCTACGCCTCAGAGGACTCGGCGGCCGCCGAGCGCATTGCCATGGCGTTGCGTGCCGGCGGCATCGAAGTCTGGTTCGATCAGAGCGAGCTGCGCGGCGGGGACGCGTGGGATCAGTCGATTCGCAGGCAGATCAAGAATTGCGCTCTGTTCGTTGCGATCGTCTCGCGCCATACGCACGAGCGAGTGGAAGGTTACTTCCGGCTCGAGTGGAAGCTCGCCGTTGATCGCTCGCATCTAATCATGACCAATAAGGCCTTCCTGCTGCCGGTGGTCATCGATGATACCGGCGATGGTGACGAGAACGTTCCGGACCGGTTTCGGGAAGTGCAGTGGACGCACCTGCCCGGTGGAGAGACGCCGCCTGCTTTTGTCGAGCGGACGCGGCGCCTGCTGTCAGGAGAGATATCGGCATCGATGCCTGGGCCAACGACCGATCAATCCGGTCCCACCGGGGTTACGCGGGCGCCGGTGCAGGTACCTTGGTCGTCACGGCACGGGCTGCTGATCGCCATAGCCGCCGGCGTTGTGGTTCTAGGGGGATTGGTTTATTTCGCCACCGAAAGATCCTCGATCCCGAAACTTGAGGTGTCATCGCGGACGGTGGCGACGAGCGCTGCACCATCCGCGTTTCGCCCACCGCCGCACTCCATCGCTGTGCTGCCGTTCATCAATATGAGCGGCGACAAGGAGCAAGACTACTTCTCCGACGGCCTCTCGGAGGAGCTCCTCAACGATTTGGCGCGAATCAACGAACTGCAGGTCGCCGCACGGACGTCGGCCTTCTCGTTCAAGGGGAAGGACGTTGATATCGACACCATCGCACACAAACTGAACGTTTGTGCAGTGCTCGAGGGAAGCGTGCGCCGTTCCGGGCATACAGTCCGTATTACCGCGCAACTCATCAACGCCATTACGGGCTTTCACCTCTGGTCGAAGAGCTATGATCGGGATCTCGGCGATGTGCTGAAACTTCAGACCGAGATCGCCTCCGCCGTGGCGGAATCCCTCAAGGTCAGTCTGCTTGGCAGTGTCGCCGATAAAATCGAGGTGGGGGGAACACGCAATCCGGGCGCGCTGGATGCGTATCTGCGCGCCTCGAGAGCCTTTGGATCGAGGCATGATCCCGCCGAAATCCCAAAGGCGATCAGCGTATATGACGAAGCGATTCGGCTCGACCCGAGCTTCGCGCTTGCGTTCGCGAGCCGATCCATCGCTCTCGAGCAGTACGCCGGGGAAATGGACATGGGAGCTGCGGTTCACGCCGGATTTGCGAGCGCGGAAGCGGATGCGCGCCGAGCGATTGCGCTCGCACCCGAACTGCCCGAGGCGCATCTGGCGCTTGCATCCATTCTGGAGGTCGGCTTCCTCGACTTTGCACAGGCAAGCGTGGAATACGAGCGGGCCCGGGCGCTGGCGCCGGGCAATGCGGAGGTACTGCGTGCAAGCGGCGCCGCTGCCTCCTACATGGGACACTTCGCGTCGGCAATCGCCGCGGTGCGGCGCGCGGTCGTGCTGGACCCGCTCAGTCGCGCCGCTTATGGGTCGCTCAGTCGCGTCCTGTACAACGCGCGGCAATATGAGGAGGCGAGCGCTGCCGCCGCAGAAGCCATCCGCCTCAACCCGGACTTTGTGGGGAACTACTCCTCTCGCGGATTCGCCTTCTACGAACTCGGAGATCTTGAGCGCGCGCGGGCCGCGTGCGAGGTCAAGCCAAACTACTGGTTAAGCCAGCAGTGTCTCACAGTGGTGTACGACAAACTGGGCCGGCATTCGGATGCGCAAACCGTGTTGGCTCGAATGCAGGCAGCGCTCGGAAATGCCTATGCTTACCAGTACGCCACGATCTACGCCCAGTGGGGAAACCGCCCGAAAGCGCTCGAGTGGCTCGACACTGCGATGCGCCTCCGCGACCCGGGGCTCGAGAGCCTGAAGACCGACCCTCTCATGGATCCGCTGCGAAACGAGCCGCGTTTTCAAGCAGCCTTGCGCAAGTTGAAGTTTCCGGATTGAGCGACAGCCCGCGTGTCTCTGATCGCCGCGCACCCGCGTGAATGCAAGGCCGGAAAGAATAACTGTCGTCGATGGTGGCTGACGGAGGCGAAAGTGTGCAGCGTGCAGCTACCTAAGGCGGTCAGGAATGCCAAGGGAACCGCTCTTGCGCATTGCGCGCGTCCTGCGACAGGCTGACACCGAATCAAATCCAACATACGCATAGAAAACAATGGCGGCGCCGGACAGGACGCCACTGACCCCAAAGGAGCCGGCGCGGCGGGTGTTCGCCGGGAGGAAGGGTGTTTCCAGTGTGCCGGGGTTCCCGTGCAACAGCCCAGCGGTAGACCGACTTGCAAGCAAACAGCTTCGAGGGGATGTCCGAACAGCCCGCCGGAATCGGAAACGGCTTGCCGCCGCTTCTGCGCACATCTTCCAAGGCGCGCTCCCAACTCGGCCGGATGGTAATGTCGAACCGGCGGGATCCAGGCGTACTTCCGCGCCCCAGCATGCGCGACAGCTCGATGTTGCCGACGCGATCGTAGGCGGCGTCGCAGTAGTTCACCCAGTTCTCCTGCACCAGAACACAACGCATGCCGAGATGAGCGGCGACCGCTGCGACCTGTCGCGTTTGATTCGACTGGACGCCGTCGATCGACACCAACGTGTCGCAGCGTTGTGCCAGCGCTTCGGGGATGAGGAACTCCAGCTTGCGGGTCTTATTGCCGCCGAAAGCGAGCCCGCTATTACAATCTTCCCGTTTCGCAGACAGCTCGACGCTTCCGCCCAGATGAGCACTGAGCCAGCGAAGGGGTTGGATCGGCGTCGGCCGAAGGTCAACTCGTAACGCGGAAAGCGCTTCAACAACATGCTTGCGAACCTCTTGTTGCGAGGCAACACGCGCCCCGCCTCCTACAGCGGAAATCAGCACCGTCTTGCAGCAACATCGATCGTGAGCGAGTCACGCCTGATAGACGACGTCACCGCCGACCACCGTGCGATAGATCTTGATGCTGGCAATCTTGTTTGGGTCTACGCTATGAGGATCATGCGCGAGCACCACAAAGTCAGCCAACTTGCCCGCCGTGATCGAGCCCTTGATGGTCTCGTCCTTAGAGTTGTAGGCGCCATTGAGCGTATTGATCTGCAACGCCTCACCGACGGACACGCGCTGATTGGCACCCCACACCTCACCATTCCAGCCGCGTCGGGTGACCATCCCCTGAATTCCCATCAGCGGCGCAAAAGGACCGGGGCCGAAGTCCGACCCAGCCGCAGCGTGTACGCCGGCATCCAGCATGGAACGAAACGCCATGCAGTTGCGCATGAGAGCTTCGCCGTAAAAATGAAATTTGTCGGCGTTGTAGTAGGCATAGGTACTGAAGACTGCCGGTACGGCATCGATGGCTTTCATGCGCCTCAACAGTTGCTCATTCACCAAGGTGCAGTGAGTGATCTTCGGGCGAACGTCCTTGGCAGGCACCGCCTTCAGTCCACGTTCGTAGGCAGTCAACACCATGTCTATGGCGACATCTCCGTTGGCATGGCAGTTCGGGGGCGAATACCCGCTTGCAACATCTTTTCGACCCAGGCGTTCAGGCTGTCCTGAGTGTCGGTAACGTTGCCGCGATAACCGTCTGAGCGCCCGATATAGGGCTGGCTGAGCGCCATGGTCCTTTCTGAGAAAGAGCCGTCCACCGTGTGCTCCGCGGTTGCCCCAAAACGAATCCAGTCATCGCCGAAGCCGGATGCCAACTGTCCCGACAGCATGGATGCCAGAATCGGGTCACCTGGCTCAAAGGTCACTCGATGCTTGAGTTCGCCGGCTGCGCGTATCTGCTGAAGCGCCAGCAAATGATCGTCATCATCGTGATGGACGCTCGTGATTCCGTAACGGACGAACTGCTTCGAAATAAAAGCCATGCTGTCACGCTTGCGCTGCGCTCGTACCGCTGGCGAGTAGGTAGCACGCACGCCAACCTTGTCGAATGCGTCCATAGCCTTATCGGTGACGCGCCCGTTGAGCTCGCCGTTGGCGTCACGATCGAACGTGCCGCCGGGGGGATTCGGCGAGGACTTTGTGATCCCCGCGAGCTGTAATGCCTTGGTGTTATAGAAGGCTGTATGGCCACCGCGGTGATGCACAGCTACCGGATGTTGCTGTGACACCTTGTCCAGGTCGTGGATATTCAGACTGCGGCCATCACGAACCTTCGTATCATCAAAAAATTCTCCTTCGATCCATTCGCCCGGGGGTGTCTGTGCGGCACGCGCTTGCAACTTCCGGACAATGCTGTCGATGCTGACGAACTCAACCTCGAAGGGGTTTCCTACCAGCACTCCATACATCAGGATCTCAGCTTCGGAGTGATTGTGACAATCGATGAATCCCGGGACGATCGTCATCTTCTGTGCGTCAAAGACCTGCGTATCCCGTCGAGCCAGATTGCGAATGTCCTGGTTCGTCCCGACAGCCTGAAACCGCCCACCACGAACTGCGAACGCCTCAGCGCGAGGCAATCGCGCGTCGACGGTATAAACATTGGCGTTGACGACTATCATGTCCGGCTTTGACGGCGGCGCGGAATTTTCATCAGCGCGGGCAGGCTTCAGGAGTCCTGAGATGTCACGTGCCGAAGGCTCCGGTTACCGCCAGCGCGAGAAAACGTCGACGATTGAGTGCTGATACTTTCATGGCGGCGTCTCACTCTCCCCATTGCTTGCTGGATGCGCGGCATCCTCCCCACAGGAGCACCTGTCCAGGCGCGGCCGCGGCACGAATTGACCACACGCAACCCCGATTGACAGAACCCATCCTGCAGAGCGCGAATGCCGTTCACCCACACATCGCGCACCCCTGAAGCGAGTTAAAGGGTTTCTCGGACCTCAACCGCCTCGAGAAGCCGATCTCCTTCGGAGCGGATATGCGCCGTGTACATACCACCGCAACGCGCGGACTCGCAACCTTCTTAAGGCGTGGGGTACCCGCCCCGCGGGCTATAGGCGTCACACCTGACACGCGCCGCGCACCTTTGGCCTAAATCAGACTTGCGCCCGGTTCCGTACCATCGTGATTCGAAACGCCATCATGTCACCCTCCAAGGCTGAGTTGATCTATAGGCACCTGCGTCGCTGAACGTCAGTCGGTGATCGGCTGATAGTGTTTCACCCGACATTGCGCCGCGGCTTTCATAGTTCGCGCTTCAACGCAGCGATGTGCTCCGGACCGATGCCGCAGCACCCCCCGACGATGCGTGCTCCCAGTCTCACCCACTGCGCGGCCCACCCCAGATAGCACTGCGGTGTCATCTCCCGCCGCAGGTCGTGCAGTGTCGAATTGGCTTCAGCCGAGGTGTCCTGAGGCGGGAATGCGTTGGCATAGACACCGAGAGCGATCCGCTCTGACCGTTTCGCGCGCTGCAGCTCCTCGGAAGCGACGCTGATCGCCGAACCCATCACCTCAGGCTGGCTACAGTTGAACAGAAGAGCGGCGACATTGAGATCTGCCGCTGCCCTGATCGCATCGACCACGCTTTCCCCCGAACGCAGACTGGGATCTGCCGGCCGGTCAGGCCCGTCGGCGAGTGTGAAGGACACCCACAAAGGCCGCGGCTCAGCGCCGAGGAGCTCGCGAACGAGCACCGCCTCGTCGATTTTGCTCAGCGTCTCGGCCAGCCAAAGATCCACGTTGGGACGAAGCGCTGCAATCAGCGTCTCGAGAATGGGTGTGGCCGTACGTCGCTCGAAGAGGTCTGGGCGATAGGAACCGCACACGGGTGGTAAGCAGCCGGCGACCCGGATCGAGCGCCCGGCTTGAGCGGCCACCTCGCGCGCTAGTTGCCCAGCGCGTGACGCTAGCGTCGCGCCCTCGCGGGCGAAGCGTTCAGCGCCTAAATGAAAGGGCACCACGGCGTAGCTGTTACTGGTGATCACGTCTGCACCAGCAGCCACGTACGTCTCGTGCACTCGGGTTACGAACTCAGGCGCCTCGATGAGGGCGAGGGCGGACCACTCGGGCTGCCGAAAGGGTGCGCCCATTCGCCGTAGCTCGCGTCCGGTACCGCCGTCTAGCAGAGTAATGGAATCCATCTACGGGAAGCTCACGCGCTGTGACTGCAACTCAGGCAGATTATGCGCAATGATCATGCGCAGAGTCGGCGACGGCAATCTCTATGCCGGTCTGATTTCCATGAACATGCAATTTGATGCGGGAGAGTTGCGGAGAATCGGCGTGGCAACTGGGAAGCGGTGCTTCGCGGGCATTGCTCATATGCAATGGCGGCCTCGTCAATCCCGTCGCGGTTAGGGTCGGTTGCGCCCTGGGCGCAGAGGTTATCATCGCGCTCTACGTGAGCATGGGCTGTGCGCTCGATTTACACCCAGCGCACTTCCGCCGGACCGCTGCGCACGCACCCGGCTGGCCGATATGTCCGTCGTGCTCTGGTCCACCGCAGATGGCGAGAACTCATGAGTCATGCCGCCGCTACCGCTCACCCGATGGCCATTCCTCAGCGAATTGCGGCGAGAATCGGCGAGCTAGGACGCGCTCTGAAGTATTGGAAAGGGAGGGACTCGAACCCTCGACCCCGGCATTATGAGCCCAAAAATGATGGGAGTTGGTTTTCCCAGCGGACTCAAACATTTGGATAGAAAAATGCGGTAACAGCGGTTTTCTCCACAGCACGCGATTACCCCGCACTATGATCGAATACGCTCCGGTTCGACAGACTTGACTCGCACTTGCACTTACTAAGTGCAGCATCTATACACTTTGTACTCCCCAGACTCACACCAGATCCGCTCCCGCGTCCGAGGCTCTCTCCAACTGAAATCGCTGATCAGCGTTTGCTGTCGAGCTCCCAGATTCACCCGCGCCCCAAGCCGTTCGGCCTCTCGACCCAGCCATCGCTGACTTGGCAGCCTAAACATTCAGCTGGCTGTTACACATGGCGCAGGAGTTATGGTGCCTGACAGCAACGATCCCTTCGCCGAGCTTTAGGGCTGCACACCTGCCGGATAGAAGCCAGGTTGAGCGTCAGACCGCCACACGTCTTCGATAGTCGCTAACGCGGTTGGTATCCGGGCTGCCCGCTCGGAGGAGCGTCACCCGGCTTCGGGAGCGGCTTGGTTCCGGTCTTGGGCTCCTGACTCGGTTGAGGGCCAGGTGTAGGTTTTCCGGGCTTTGGATCCGGGCTCGTCGTACTTGTCATCGCTGTTTCCTTGACTGTAACTCAGTCGTTCACACAAAAGTCTTTCTCGAATGGTTGAGAGAGCTTCTCGCTGTAGCGAGCCAGCTACGCGACAGTCTCAACCTGACGGTACCAGCGCTCGAGCGGATCTTCGTCATACAGAAGGCGATCCCCGGTTAGTAAACGCTGCCATTTAAGGGCGCCAAACAGCAGATAGTCAGCATAGCCGGGGCTGGATCCGGCAAGGAAAGCCCGCCCCTTCAGAACCTGACGCGCTGGCTCCAAGGTTGCTCGGATCGCTGGCAGGCTCGCCACACCGTGCTCCCGCGCCGCCTCCAGATTCGTTCCAAGTCGCTGCTCGCGCGTGATGCGGAAGTACTCCTGCTGCGATGGATCGAACGCGTCGTACGCCGCAAGTGCAACCAAAGGGAATATTTTAGCGTGCACATCAGTGTCGACCCAAGCCTCGATAAACTTGACGAATAGACGTTGCGGATCATGCGGGAAGAGGGTCGTGCCCACATTCTTCCCCTCGACGTACTCAGCAATCGTGGTACTGCCCCCGACCCACTTTCCCGCATCTTCAATGACCGGAAGACTCTTGAAGGAGCCATCCCCCAGAGTGGGAATCTGCGAATACACTGTCCCTCGGGCTTCGAAAGGTAACTTCTTGTGGCGTAACGCCAACCTGACCCGCCAGCAGTAGGGGCTGGGTCGCGTATCATTTCGCGTCGCTATCTCATATAAAACGATCACGCCGACCGCCGTTCGTGGCGAACTGACATCATGCTGTGCGCAACATGGTGACGACGGTGGCGCCTCCAAGGCCGGTGTTGTGGGCGAGGGCATTGCGAACATTCGACACTTGCCGAGACCCTGCCGCTCCGCGCACCTGCTGGACCAGTTCGTAACACTGCGCGAGACCTGTGGCCCCCAAAGGGTGACCTTTCGCGAGCAGTCCTCCCGAAGGATTCACCACGTGTGACCCCCCATAAGTGTTCATGCCCTTCGCTGCATAGTCCGCGAACTGACCTTCTCCGCATAAACCGAGCGCTTCCGTGAAAACGACCTCGGCAGCCGTAAAGCAATCGTGTAACTCGACGACCTGTACATCCGCGGGACCGGCGCCCGACAACTCGTAAACTTTTTCAGCAGCCCGCCGGGTCATGTCGGAGCCAACGATCCCGATCAGGCTCTCGAAGGTGGAGGCCCTATCGGTAGTCATCGCCTGCCCCGCCACGGCCACAAGCCGACTCAGCGAATGTCGCTTCGCGTACGCTTCGGAGACCACCACGGCCGCCGCGGCCCCGCATGTCGGAGCGCACGCCTGGTAGCGGGTCAGCATGCCAAACAGCGATGGCGACGCCAGAACTTCCTCGACGGTGAGCGGCTGCCGAAACAGGGCGTGTGCATTGTTAGCCGCGTGGCGCCGCGCCTTGACTGCTACGCCAGCAAATGTCTCTGCGGGTGTCCCAAATTTCTGGTGATGTTCCAGGCCGGCGGCGCCAAAGTATCTGGGCGCATCCAGAGATCCTCCACTGTCCTGCTGAAGCAACTCACCGAGGCGGCTGCTCAATTTGTCCAGCGTGCGTTTGCGATCCTCAAATACAAGACCGAGCTTGCCAGGCAGCATCTGCTCGAACCCCAAGGCCAGCGCGACTTCCGCGCTCCCGACGGCTACTGCCTGGCAGGCAAGATAGAGAGCCGTCGACCCGGTGGAGCAGTTATTATTGACATTGACAATCGGCATTCCGTTCAGGCCAATGTTGTACAGTGCCGACTGCCCGGCGGTGGAATCCGCGTAGACATACCCCACATGTGCAACTTCGACGTCACGATACGGAATATCGGCATCTTTAAGGGCAGCGCGCGCCGCAGCCTCCCCCATCTGATCCCACGGGTCGCTTTTGCCGGGCTTCGTAAACGGGATCATTCCCACGCCCGCGATCATCGGCTTGTATGCTGAGTTCATGGATACCATCTCAAAGATCACGCCTATCGGGCCAACTACCTACGGCTAGCGGAACCGCCCACACCTGCGCGGAAAGGCCCGGAGTTGTCTTCTCCGCCCCCGCCACCCTGGATCTCGCCGCCTCGAGCGTTTCGGCCAGAAAGAATTCCATCGACTGCCATTGATAACAGGCAGCGCTATCGCCCAGAGTTCCAATGTGCTTCAGGCTCGCGCCGAAGAGCACTGAGCCCCTCGCCAGCTTCTCAGCCTGAACCACGGTATCCGGGGAAAACATGACATAAACGCGTCCCTGAAATTCATTCTTACCGACCGTAGAAAGCCACTCGCCGTATTGGTTATTCGCGGCGTAAAGGGAAGCCCATTGCCAGACGCCGTGAGACATGTAGGGGTCACTTTGCATTAGCCCGGATGCTGCGAGCACGCTTTCGAGCTCGATGGCGAAGACACTGGCGACGAGGCGATCGTCGTTTGAAATAGCAGCGCCGTCCGCCGTGGCCAAAGGGGCAGCAAGTCGTATATCAGACATTACACCGCGCAGATGTTCCATGTGCGGCGCGAAATGCTGAGAACGCTTCTCACGGGCATGCTCAGAGTCCTTACAGAAGACGATCGTTAGCATGAGGATGCAGACTACGACTTTATCTCTGCCAGCAGATCGCGAAGCAGCTCGACAGCTGTTGGAATCAAGTCCGGTCCTGCAAAGTGATGAACCATGCCCGGGATACGCGCTCTGCGGACCGGCACACCCGCCTCTTGAAGTCTGTCGGCGTAGTCCTCTCCCTCATCCCGCACCGGATCAAACTCAACAGTGACGATCACCGCAGGGGGCAATCCGCCCAGATCGGTTGCTCGTAGGGGGGAGATCAGTGGATCGTCCGGATCAGCTGACGGTGCATATTGCTGATAGGCCCAGACGAGCTGTCGCCTGGTGAGCACATAGCCGTCGGCGAGCTCTTGCATGGACCTGGTTTGGCAATGTGCATCTACCAGGGGCATTAGCAGCAGCTGGAACGCCAGAGACGGTTTGTTCGCCTTGCGCGCCATGAGCGTTAGCGCAGCAGCCAAATTGCCGCCGCTGCTTTCCCCCGCAACTCCGATCAGCGAGGCGTCGCCGCCTAACCGAGTAGCGTTCTTGCTGGTCCACAACAATGCCGCGTATGCATCATTCAACGGCGCAGGGTACTGCGCTTCCGGGGACAGGCGCTGGTCCACCGCGACCACGATGCATCCGCTTGCCTTGACAAAAGTTCTGCGGCCAGCATCAAACATATCCAACGTACCGCGCACAAAAGAACCACCGTGCACCCAAACCAGAACCGGAAAAGGACCGTTGCCCTCTGGGACGTAGATGCGCAACCCCATCTTCTGGCCATCCCCGCCAGGAATGTCTGTGTTCTCCACCTTCCCGATACGGATTTCCGGGCCGGTCGCGATAAGACTTGCAGCCGCCCTTCTGAATTCCTCTATTGGGATATCATTCGGCTGCGGTGTCGAAGACATCCGGTCGAGAAAAGCGCGGGCTTGCTCGTGGAGTGGCATCGAGGCGTTCTCCTACGGCGACGAAGAGCGCGCGGGCTGAACGATTACGCGAGTTTTCCATTCGTGAGGCTTGACGACTCGTGTAGTGCGCGAAAGTCTGCGCCGCTCATTCAGGATGCTGCGACCCTTCTCCGTCATGTCCGCTTCCGTCCACATGGGCCCACTTCGTAGCTTCACGTCAACCCCATTCACACCCTCGACCTGCGCTACTCTGTCCTCGGCTATCTTCATGATTCCCGCAATCATGGTGCACATGGCAGATGTCGCCCGCATTTCGATGCTCACACGCCCCGAGTCTTCTACCCTTAGATTCAGGATCATCCCCATATCCAAGACGCTCAGCGGCGCACCCGCAGTGACGCTGCAAGGATCAATGACATCCGCGAGTGCTGCGCGAACCTGATCCTCCATGATCGTCATACGGCCACCGCCAAGCCCGACTCCTTCAGGTGCCGGTGCCAATTCGAGTAGATCGGCTGGATGCCCGTGCGCGCCCGCTCCTTGGAGAACTCATCGTTGGCGATCTTCTTCTTGGCTTGCTCGATGTCGATCTTGAGGATGCGCGCGTAGTTACCACCAAGGATGTTAGCCATGTCCTGCTTCGTGATCTGCGGAATTCCCCAGCGTGACAGAGTTGAGTCCTGGAACTTGAAATCGCGCATCTTCTCGAGAATGGGCTGGGAGTGAAAAACCATATTGCCGTCCGAAAAAATCACTTTGCTCGATCCGGCCCAATACATGAATTGGCCCATCAGGTCCTCGAACATGCCCGGTGCCTTGTAGGCGAAAGCGGACGTGATCTCGAGGTTGCCATAGACATTAGGGTAGCGGGCCATTGCCATGCAGGTTTCTTCGGTGAATGCATAGCCTGCATGAATGATTTCAAAAGCGAGCTCTGGAAATGCGTCAGCTGCGCTGTCGATGTCGTCGACCTTGAATGGATTTAGCGGTACAGCGCCCAGAGGCGCCGCTTTGTGAATTGCGACGATCTTGATTCCGCGATCTAGCGCCCGCCGGAACAGCGGAAAGGCCAGCTTCGGATCATCCATCCGCCAGCTGCGGATGGGATCGATCTGCGCGGGATAGAGCTTCAACCCCACTGCTTCCGGCAGCTCGTCCATCTGCTCGTCGAGTTCTCTCAAGCACACATCCAGACCCATGGTCGGATCGACCCCAACGTAACCTACGAATCTCTGCGGCCAGCGTCGAACCGCCTCAACCATCTTGTGACGCGCACAAAGACCGTCGTCGAAGTACGAGTTCAGCCTCAAGGTGTGTGTGGCAGCCATGTCGCAGTCACTCTCCAGAAACAGAGTTCTGGCAAGGACCTCAATCGGCCAGTCCGAAGTCTGTTCCTTCGCGCTCAGACCATAGCCGGGCTGCCAATCGCGATGCAGGATGAGCAGCAAATCCCGCAACGATTGAGCATGTCGGTTCTTGTGAGTGTTCTCATCTGTGAGGTTGTAGGCGTGAGCTACGGCATTGAAGACAAACATACCATCGATCATTCTGATTCCCCTCTTTGAGACTGTTCAGTTACACAGCGACTTTCGCGCGCATGCTTGAAAGCTGTTTGCGCAGAGCTTGTGCCTCCGCCTTCAGCGCAGCCGCGAGCTTGGGCTGTCGATCCGGCTGGAGGCGGCTTGCGACGGCTCCAATGGACAGAGCGCCGACCGGTTGGTCGCGCTCATCGAGTATGGCAACAGCGAGCCCGTAAGACTCCGGATACACCAGCCCAGGATTCAGGGAATAGCCCTTCGCCCTTGCCACCTTCACGAATTGCCGGACTCGTTCAACCGTGTAGTGTTCATAGCTCTCAATCGCGCGGCGGTTGACAGCCAAGATACGGTCCACGTCGGCATCCTCCATGGCAGCGAGAATCGCGGGACCAAAGGAACCGATCCCGAGAGGCCAGCGGATGCCGACCTGCATAACGTGGGTGCGAATGGGATGAGAGCCCTCTTCGCGGTGAACACAGACGACATCGTTACCGCTCAGCAGACATAGAAACGCACTATCCTCGGAAAGCTGCGCCAAACGCCGCAAGCCCGGCATCGCGTGCTGATGGAGTCCGAAGCGCGGCGCCGCCAGAATTCCCAGTGCGTAGAGTTGTTCGCCGAGAAAGTAGCACTTAGCGTCTTCGTTTCGCTGCACTAGTCCTTCATGGGTCAGCACAGCGAGCAGACGATGAACCGTGGCTTTGGTAAGACGGCTTATGGTGACGACCTGCGATAGCGTGGCTCCCTTGGGAGCGGCAGCCACAATGCGCAGCACGGACATCGCGCGAGCGATGCTCTGAGCTCCACCTACTTTCTTGACCTTTCCCGCCGCCACAGTTTACGAGTTCCACGATATGCACCCCGACACTACTCCCAGCAAATAGCGGATTGCAAACACTCGGTCCCGTCAGCGCTATAATTCTCACCGCGGTTCCACTATGTGGACTAGCAGTTGACGCGCACCTGCTGTACGTGCTCGGATCCTGCGCCACGGGAATCTGAGGCTATCGAGATGCAGCCTTGAGATCCTGACCGTAATGAAGCGAAGTTAGCAGGGGGCGCGATGAGATTGGCTTATTTAAATCTAAAAGCACGATCATCGACAATGATCGCTACGGTCGGCCTGGCACTAGGCCTCTCACTCGCAGTACCCGCTCCTGCTCAGGAGGTGGCTCAGCTCCAAGAGATCACTGTGACCGCGCAGCGGCGCGCGGAACGACAGCAGGACGTCCCGATTGCCGACACCGCCATCACTTTTGCAGACGCCGAGAGTCGAGGAATCGTTGATACGACCTCTCTCACCATGGCAGTCCCAGGCCTGGTCATCAACCATACTGCAAACGAAGGGAATATCTTCATACGTGGCGTTGGCACCAACCTCTTCGGACCGGCGAGTGAGCAGACGGTTGCAGTCTATGTCGACGGCGTCTACATGCCCTCCCCAGAGGCCAACCTGTTTGCCTTCAATAATATCGAACGGGTCGAGGTACTCAAGGGCCCACAAGGCACCCTGTTCGGTCGTAACACTACTGGCGGCGTGGTGCAGATCATCACCCGTGAGCCCAGCCAGACTCCAGGGGGCGATGTCAGCCTGGGGTACGCCAACTACAATACCGTCGCGGCCCGGGGGTACGTCACAGGAGGTATTGTCGACGGGCTGGCTGCAGATCTCGCCGTCATGTATGACAATCAAGGCAAGGGATGGGGCAATAACTTCACCACGGGCCTGCAGAACGGCATCATGGCGAAGGACAACTACGCGTTGCGTACGAAATGGAAATACACCCCATCGGACACCACGACCATTAGGTTGCTCTTGGATTACTCCAGGCAATACAGCAAGTACGACTATCAGCTGTTACCTGGCATAGTCAGCCCCGTCGATGGGAAATCCACGTACCCGGGCCCCTACAATGCCTTGGGCGACCTTTACGACTACGAGTTGGAAAAGACGAAGGGGGGATCGTTGCAGATTGAGCAGGATGCGAAGGTCGTTCGCATCGTGAACATCCTGGCATACCGACACACGGAGGTGGGTTATCTCCTGGACCAGGACGATACACCCGTTGTCGCGGCGGACTTGTCACTGCCTTCCCTGGCGCACAATTGGTCTGAAGAGCTCCAGATCTATAGTCCGGAAAATTCGTACATCAAATGGATGTTGGGCGGTTTTTACTTTGATGCCTTTGCCGGTTACACGCCGGTCAACATCGATGATGGTTTGGTGGTTATTGATGATCGCCAGCTGACGCGCTCGAAGGCCGGCTTCGGGCAGGCCACCGTGCCACTGATTGCAGACACAGATCTAACGCTCGGCGCACGCTACACCGCTGAGGATCAAAGCTTCATAGGGACGACCCTCGTGGCAAATGCAAATCTGGGCACATTCAGCGCGGCTCAGAGCTTCTCCAAAACCACGTGGCGAGCTGCCTTGGATCATCACTTCGACGCCGATGTCATGGGCTACATTTCCGCTAATCGCGGCTTCAAAAGCGGTGGCTACAACCTGATCACTGTAGCGGGAGTTAACTCCTTTTTACCGGAGGTGCTAGACGCATATGAAGTCGGCATCAAGAGTGAATGGCTGGATCACCGGCTCCGGATCAACGCGGCCGGATTTTGGTACAACTACAAGGACATTCAGATCGAAGTACCTGTCCAGGGCGGTACCTCAACAGTCAACGGTCCAAAAGCGCGAATTAAGGGTCTCGAGGCTGAGATAGAAGCCAGAGCGACCCAGCAGTTGACCCTAACAGGTGGTGTCACTTACCTTGACGCGAAGTACACCGACTATCCTGAAGCGCTTTCCATTGGGCCCCTCGGTGGCTCCGGTGTCGTCAACGCGACGGGCAATCGAACGGTCGCATCGCCTAAGTGGACGGGGAATGTATCTGCTAAATACAGTATTCCTCTCCAGGTAGGGCGAATCGAGCCGGATGTGAGCGCCAGCTACAACGACGGGTTCTTCTTTTATGCCGACAATCGCCTCGCGCAGCCATCGTATTGGCTGCTGAACGCCTCAGTGACTTGGTACTCATCGAACGAGAATTGGAGTGTGCAGGCGTGGGGTAAGAACCTCAACGATGCGGTCTATTACCAAGGTCGGTCAGAACAGGGCGGCTTGGGAGATGCCCAACGGCAGGCGGCGCCGCGCACTTACGGTGTCACCCTCCGAGTACGATTCTGATCAGCACGGCACAGGGATTGCCTCACGATGGTGGCGAAGACAGCCAGAAGGTCTCCGACACTGCATACTTTCACGGGTTGCGATGTACCCTGGCTGCTCGATCAACAGGCCACTGCGCGACCCGAGAAGATTTTCCTCGTATGGGAGCCGTATGAAGGCGAGCGGCTCAGCTGGACTTTCCATGAATTCAATGAGGAAACTCAAGCGTTCGCAGCCGGCTTTGCTGCCCATGGAATCAGGGCGGGTGATTTTGTCACCATCCATATGGAGAATTGTCCTGAGTTGCTGTTCGCCTTCTTTGCCTGCCTGAGGCTCGGAGCGATCGCCGTTACGACCAATACCGGGTCCACCGCAGAAGAGCTCTCCTATTTCCTTTCAGACAGCCGCTCTGCGTTCCTCCTGACGCAGCCACAGTTTATTCCGCTAATTGGTCAGAATTCGACTACGCAATTGAAGTGGATCGCGTGTACTGGAGGGGGGCCGACTACCCCGGTCGGGGCACCTGCGCCACCTTCAGGGTGGAAACAATTTCAGGATTTGCGAGCGCATCGCGAGGCGTACACGCGACGTACGGCAGAACCCATGCGCCCGAGCCATGTCCAGTACACCTCGGGAACGACTTCTCGTCCTAAAGGGGTCGTTTGGACCCATGCCAATGCATTATGGGGAGCCAAGGTCACGGCCAGTCACGCGCAGCTTGCGGCGACGGATGTGGTACCGATCTTCTTTCCGCTCTTTCACGCCAATGCATTGGCGTACACGCTGTTACCGACTCTTTGGTCCGGAGGCACGGCCGTCTTAACGCCCAAATTCTCTGCTACCCGGTTCTGGGACATTTGTGTCAGAAACGGCTGCACTTGGGCGAACATGGTGGTATTCACCATGCGGGCGATCGAGAGTCAACCTGTTCCAGCCGAACATAGGTTCCGCTTCTGGGCCCTGCTGGCGCAGATTCCTGCCGTCCGCGAGAGATGGAAGATCGCATCCATCAGTTGGTACGGGATGACCGAGACCATCACACAGAATATTCACTCCTTCTCTGACTTTCATACGCCGGCGGGTGCGATTGGGCATCCAGCACATGAGTACGAAATCGCAGTGAGAGATCCAGGAGGAAATCCCAGTGCACCGGAGGAGCCCGGGCGATTATGGATTCGCGGCGTTGCCGGTCTCTCTATGTTCCTGGAGTACCTCAATAAACCCCTGGACACTGACGCCTGTTTCGATGCCGAAGGATGGTTTGATACAGGCGATACGGTAAAATTGGATGGACAGGGACATATTCATTTCCTCAATAGGGCTAAGGATATGCTTCGCGTGGGCGAAGAGAACGTCGCAGCATCCGAGATCGAGGCGGTGATCAACCGGGTTGCGGGTGTCATCGAGTGTGCAGTGATCGGAAAGCCAGACGATATGCTGGATGAGGTGCCGGTGGCATTTGTGGTAGCTGAACAGCCTTCCGAGGAACTCGCTGGGCGGATCAGCGCGCTCTGCAAGGAAGTTCTCGCGCGATTCAAGAGGCCACGCGAAATCCACTTTGTCGAGGAGTTACCTAAAGGCCTGCTGGATAAAACTCTGAAAAGAATGTTGCGGGAACGTTTTCAGCCGCCACCGAAGTGATCACTCGGAACCGACAGGTCATCCTTGCCAAGCGACCTGAGGGTATACCCCAGGCGGACCACTTCCGCGTGATTGAGACGCCCACGCCGGTACCCGGCGCGGGTGAGGTGGTGATTCGCAACGAATGGCTGTCCGTCGAACCGGCTATGCGTGGATGGGTCAATGCCGTTGCCAACTATGTAGAGCCGGTGGCAATCGGTGAGGTCATGCGATCTTTTGCTGCGGGCAGAATCGTGGCCTCCCAGCATGTTGATTGGCCAGTGGGGACGGCGGTAACCGGCATGTTCGGGTGGCAAGAGTTTTCGCTACTCCCCGTTACGCAGATTCAGCGCCGCGTTGATGAGGCCGATCTTCCTCTGTCCACCGCCCTCGGCGTACTGGGCATCAACGGCGTCACGGCACATTATGGATTGCTGCAGATTGGCCAGCCAAAGCCAGGTCAGTCCGTGGTCGTTTCCACTGCGGCCGGGGCTGTCGGATCATGCGTGGGACAGATCGCCCGTCTGCATGGATGCCGCACTATCGGAATCACCGGGGGTGCGAAGAAGCGGGAGCTGTGCCTTAAACTCTTCGGTTACGATAAGGCACTAGACTATAAGGCTCCGGATTTCACCGAGCGACTGGTCGAAGCCTGCGAGCATGGTGTCGACATTTATTATGATAATACCGCGGGCCCGATCTCCGACGCCGTCCTTTGTCATCTGAATGTTGGAGCCCGGGTGGTCCTTTGTGGTACTGCCTCAGTATCCAGCTGGAACCCGCCGCCGCATGGGCCTCGCGTGGAGCGCCAACTGATCGTCAAGCGCGCGCTCATGCAGGGATTCGTAATACTCGACCACCCGGCTTACGCTGCCAAAGCCCGTACAGATCTCG
The DNA here is from genome assembly GCA_963715725.1 of uncultured Pseudomonadota bacterium. Taxonomy (GTDB): domain Bacteria; phylum Pseudomonadota; class Gammaproteobacteria; order Steroidobacterales; family Steroidobacteraceae; genus 13-2-20CM-66-19. Next base: position 926,701 of record OY970272.1, read on the forward strand.
CGGCCTGGGTTCGAAACGGTTCTATAAAGTATGTGGAAGACGTGCTGCAGGGCATTGAGTCAGCGCCGGACGCCATCGCGGGTCTATACCGCGGAGAGAATGTGGGAAAGCGACTCATCCACCTCGAATGACAGCGATGACGGCCTCTTGTGCCGGTCAACCACATCTCTAGCTTCGACGTGAGAATGAGCGATCGCTCGCAGGTAGCGGAAGGGCCCTGCACAACGAGCGTGCCTGCTGTTGACAGATAAAAAGCTTCATCGCTGAGACTTCCGTGCTTTAAGCCCCGCACGCGCGTCCTACTGCTGGGTGTCAACTGAGTATGGCGAGTTCCAGCGTGCTGATCGTGCATTGACACTTATCAACCGGAGGTAGCAATGTGCCCCCCGCGTAGGTTACTGATTGCAAATGGAAAGGGAGGGACTCGAACCCTCGACCCCGGCATTATGAGTGCCGTGCTCTAACCAGCTGAGCTACCTTTCCAGGTATCCGGCCCGAGGGCTACGCCTATCGGGTTAGCAGGGGGCCGGCATTGTCTGCGGCCGTAGCGAGAGGTGTCAACCGACACTCGGCGGGCCGAATCTCCCCCTTCGTTTATCCACAGACATTCGCTTATGGGAATATGCGGTCCGATGGAGACCACGCTTGAGCTGCCTGATGAACTGTCACCTGCGATGCCTAACCCACTGCGCCTCAAAGGCGGGCTCCTGACCATCGACGACATTGATAACGCGATCAGTCGCGGTCGGAACTAGCCGCAGGACTGTTGCCTCGCCGGCCGCGCGAAAAATGCAGTCCCCGGTACGGATCAGGTGGGGCGATGCCTGACATCAGCTGACTCGAAAGACCTCGCCGTTGCCGGCATCGCGATAGAGATCCACTCGCGTGCCATCCCAGTGATAGACCAGGTGGCGACCCTGAACGATGCGAGAGACTCGATCGGGGTAGAAGAGTCCGGCGCATTCTCCATCGGGATCTCTTTGACTCGGATAAACAACGCCTTCCGATCCCTGCGCGCGCAGCGAAACGCCCAACCTTTGCGCCTCAGCATAGTCGTTCGGGTCCAGGGCCGGGTCCCACGCCACATCGCCGCCCCGCAGATCATGGAGATCCGCGTCGAAATCCAGGACGAGTTCGCGGAACTGCGAGGTCCACCCGGCCGGCTCGGCGGTCCGTGTCATGAAACGCGCGTGGTGGTAAATCGTCTCGAATATCGCGGTCTGGAAGCGCTTGGCCACGTACAGCACGCCGTAGGCGCCCCGGCTGAAGCGGGTCGGCCGATCAGGGCTGACATGAGTGAACGCAGCCATCAGATAGGTTGCGCCGGAACCTGAGACGCGCCGCGCCGGCGGGACCAGATCGAGCGCGCCGAGCGTTTCCATCAGGCGGGGATTGGTCTTCTGCTCGGCGGCGATCAGTAGCGGCCAGTCTTCGGGATCGGCAATGTCCTCAAAGATATCCACCGGCGGAAAGCGGCTGCGGATGATGCGTCGCGCGCCCGCCCAGTTGACTGCAGTGACCGGAACCGTTGCGGCATCGATCACCAGGCGCCGCGCTCAGCATCGAGATAGCGACGGATGCGCATGAGATCGGTCAGCTCACCACGTAACATCACGTTCAACGCCGATACACCGCCGAAGGCCTCGTTCGGCGCGTTGACCCAGGCATCTCTGCGAGCGGCCTCGCTGAAGATGACCTTGAGGGCTTTGTAGATGCCCATGAGATTGGAAAGCCGCGCCTTACCGTCGCGACCGATGCGGCCTATCTCGCCAGTTTTCCAGCGGGCGAAGGTGCGGCGCGGAATATCCAGTATCGTGCCGGCCTGCTCGTCGCTCACATGCCAAAGCCGGAACAGGTTCAGGCACGCCCGAAACATAGCCGCCGCTTCCTCATCCGTGATCGGCTCAGGAGAGAACGGCTGCGGATCGCTCGCGATCCTTCTTGAGGTGGTCATGCTCTAAAATTGCCAAATGGCACTTGCCTCATTATACAGCGCCATTTGGCAAACGCTACTGCCGCTTTTTCTACGAAGCCAGAAAGCCCACTGAAACAGAGACTTACAGCCACTCAAACGTTGAATCTGAAGTGCATGACATCGCCCTCCTGGACGACGTATTCCTTGCCCTCAAGTCGCAATCTCCCGGCTTCCTTCGCCCCTGCCTCGCCTTTTCCGCCGATGTAATCCTTAAAGGCAATGACTTCCGCGCGAATGAATCCGCGCTCGAAATCCGTATGGATGACGCCCGCCGCCTGCGGGGCCGTTGAGCCTCTTCTGACTGTCCAGGCACGCACTTCCTTCGGTCCCGCGGTGAAATACGTCAGGAGTCCGAGCAGCGTGTACGCACCGCGAATCACGCGATTCAGCCCCGGCTCCTGCAAGCCCAGCTCCTGCAGGAAATCGGCGCGATCACTCTCCTCGAGCTGTGCGATCTCCGCCTCGATGGCAGCGCACACCGGCACCACCACTGCGCCTTCAGCCTCCGCACGCCGCTGCAACACATCCAACAGCGAATTGTGCTGAAAGCCGGACTCGGAAACATTCGCCACATACATGACAGGTTTGGCCGTTAGCAGCTGCAGCTCGCGCACATCGCGCCGCTCCTCCTCCGACAGTTGCAGCGCACGGACGGGTTTCACCGCATCCAGTTGCCCCTTCACGCGCTCAAACAACGCTCGCCGGCGCATAGCTTCCTTATCACCACTCTTGGCCGCTTTGTTAGCTCTATCCACCGCCCTGTCGACGGTTGCCATGTCGGCGAGCGCCAACTCGGTGTCGATCGTCTCGATGTCGGCCAATGGATCGATCTTGCCCGCCACATGAATGATGTCGCCGCTCTCGAAGCAGCGCACGACGTGCGCGATCGCATCCACTTCACGGATGTGTGACAGGAACTGGTTGCCGAGTCCCTCGCCTTGCGATGCGCCCGCCACAAGGCCTGCGATGTCGACGAATTCAACGGTGGTCGGGATCACCTTCTCCGGGTGCACAATGGCCGCCAGTTGCTCCAGCCGCGGATCGGGGACCGGCACGACACCAACATTGGGATCAATGGTGCAGAACGGATAGTTCTCCGCTGCGATCTGCGCCCGCGTCAGCGCATTGAACAACGTCGATTTGCCGACATTCGGCAGACCGACGATTCCACAGCGAATGGCCATGATTGAAACTACTCCTGGGCCGTGCCCGGTTCGGGGCGCGTATGCAACTGGTTCATGGCCTTCTGCGCGCCGTCATTTAACATCACAGGAAGTGCATCGATGGCAGCGGCAATAGCTTCACCGATCAGCTGCGCGTCCTGCGCCGCCGGCCGCCCGAGCACGTAATTCAACACCGCCGAGCGATCACCGGGATGCCCGATTCCGATCCGCACCCGCCAGAACGCATCACTCATCTGTTCGATGATGTCCCGGATGCCGTTGTGTCCGGCAGCTCCACCGCCCTGCTTCAGCCGTACAGTGCCGGGCGAAAAATCCAGCTCGTCATAGGCGACGAGCAACGCGGCCGGCGGAATCTTGTAGAAGCTTGCGACGCTGCGCACAGGTCCGCCGCTGCGGTTCATGTAGGTCATCGGCTTCAGTAGCCACAACTCGTGCGCACCGAGGGTGATGCGCGCGAGTTCGCCCTGATGTTTAGCGTCGCTGCGGAAAGCGCCGCCGTGACGCCGGGCCAGTTCCTCGACAAAGTGGAAGCCCGCATTGTGACGGGTGCGCGCGTACTCGGGCCCCGGATTTCCGAGGCCGGCAATGAGCTTGAGCGGCACGCCTGGCATGTTTGTCGTGTGCAGGCCGCAGGGCGCCATGCACCCTGCGGCTGCAGCCCTGATGGGCAAGTAGCGGATTGCTCCGCGTTACTTCTTGCCACCCTCCTTCTTGGCGGGTGCGGCTTCCTTCTTCTCCTCGCCCTTCTTCGCATCGGCGGCAGCCGGTGCGGCAGCGGCTCCCGGTGCGGGAGCTGCGCCCTCGGCAGGCGTCGCTGCGGCAGCAGCTTCGACAGCCACCGGCTCGGGCTCCTCGGCACGCGGGCTGTGGATTGAGACCACGGGCGCATTGCGATGTGCCAGCTCGGGGATCGTGACACCCGGGGGCAGCGGAATGTCGCCCAGGAACTTGGTCTCGTTCAGGTTCATGCCTGACATATCCAGCTCGAGGAACTCGGGCAGATCCTTCGGCAGCGTCACCACCTCGACATCGGCTCGCAGATGCGACACGACACCGCCCTGCGTCTTGACGCCCGGGGAGATGCTCGCACCCTTGAAGTGGATCGGCAGCTTGAGACGGATCTGTTCGGTCTCAACAACGCGTTGCAGGTCAACGTGCACGACGACGTTGCGCGACGGATGCATTTGCACGTCCTTGACGATCGCCTCCTGCTGCGTGCCGTTACTCACCTTCAGCTGCACGATGGAGGAATAGAAACGCTCATCGCCAATCATGGTCAGCAGGTTCTGCTGATCGAGAATGAGCGCCTGAGCTTCCTTGTGGCCACCATAGAGGATGGCCGGCACTTTGCCCGCGTGACGCAGGCGGCGGCTCGCACCTTTGCCTTGCATCTCGCGGACATCCGCGCCGAATGAAAACGAAATACGCATGATGATCTCCAGTTAGTACTCATCACGTCCCCACCGCGACCAGAAGGGACGCACCTTCGAAAGCTCGCTTCAGTCTACGTACAGCGAGCTCACCGACTCCTCATCGCGGATGCGGCGGATGGTTTCCGCCAGCAGCGCCGCGACCGACAACTGACGAATCCGACCGCTGCCCTGCGCCTGCGGCGAGAGCGGGATGGTGTCCGTGACCACCAGCTCATCGAGCGCCGAGCGCGAAATCCTCTCCACCGCATTCCCCGACAGCACCGCGTGGGTGATGTAGGCCACAACCTTCAACGCCCCTTCGTCCTTCAGCGCCTGCGCGGCCTGACACAGCGTACCGGCGGTATCCACCATGTCATCGACGAGGATGCAGCTTCGGCCCTCAACCTCACCGATGATGTTCATCACCTTGGATTCATTGGGTCGCGGCCGCCGCTTGTCGATGATGGCCAACTCCGCATCCTCGAGACGTTTCGCAAACGCGCGCGCGCGCACCACGCCGCCCACATCAGGCGATACCACGATCTTGTTGCTATAGGCCTGCTTCCAGGCATCGCCGAGCAACACCGGCGAGGCATACACATTGTCCACGGGGATGTCGAAGAACCCCTCGATCTGGTCCGCGTGCAGATCCACCGTCAGCAGCCGATTGACACCCGCGCTCGCCACCATGTTGGCGACCAGCTTCGCGGTAATGGCGGAGCGCGTCGCACGCGGCCTGCGGTCCTGGCGCGAGTAGCCGAAGTACGGCACCACTGCGGTGATGCGCGCAGCCGAGGCCCGGCGCGCCGCATCGATCATCACCAGCAGCTCCATCAAACTGTCGTTGGTCGGCGGACAAGTCGGCTGCACGATGAATACATCGCGCCCGCGAACATTCTCCAGCAGCTCGCAGTTGATCTCGCCGTCACTGAACTTACTGATGGTCGCGCGGCCGAGGCGCGTCTGCAGATGGCGCGCGATATCGGCAGCCAGGGTCGGATTGGCATTGCCGGAGAACAGGGCTAGCGTGTCGACGGTCGTGTTCATCGTGGGATCGATATCGGACCTCCGGATGGCAGCCCGGGTCTAAAAAGGGGCGAAATAATACACGATCCCCTGCCCCAAACTCGATCTGGGTCCAGTCCCTGCCCCGGGTCAATGCCCGGTGGATGCCGTCTGGTATGACGGTACTGGATCGCGAGCATCCATCGCTGCCTGGCACCTCGCCAAATGGGATGCGTTAAGAGAGTCCTCCGTGCGCAGAAAATGCTTATACATCATGAACTTACAGATTCAATGGGAACGCCCGAGGGCAGTACGGGAACGCCCGAGGAGTACCGCAGCGGCCGATGACCCAGAGGCTCACCCGCATCCAGGATGCTGCCGCGGAGCTCACGCCCCGCGGCTTCGGGGCCGACATACCACCAAGCTGACGGCAGCTATCCCTGCTTTTCGCAGTCGCCGCGCGTTGCCTCGTACAGGAACCAGACGCGATGCTCCGCCTCGTCGATCCAGTTTTCGATCAGGCTCGCGGACGCAACATCGCCGTAGTCCTGGCAAAGAAGATGAGCTCGCCTCAAGCGGACCGCTAGTTGTGCATTGTCATTGCGAAGTTCCGTCAGCATGCGCTGCGCGGAGACCAACTCCTCATCGTTATCGGTAACCCGCTGCAGTCGGGCGATATGGCCGATCGAGCGCAGAGTCATCCCGCCGATCTTCCTGACGCGCTCGGCGATGTCATCGGTCGTAGCGAGTAACTTCTCGCTCTGCTCATCCAGAAGCAGGTGATAGTCGCGAAAATGCGGGCCCGACACATGCCAATGGAAGTTCTTCGTCTTGAGGTAAAGCGCAAATAGATCGGCCAGGAGTGCAGTCAGGGCCGCCGAAATACTTGCGACGGCATCCGGTTCAAAACCCGACGGCGAGGACGCCGATCCGTGTAGTCCATGGTCCATTGCTTGAGCGTTCATAGTGTTGACCTGCTGTTTTTGCGAATGCCGATCAGACTAGAGCGAGGAAATGTCCCGCGCATTTCCGCGCGCGCCGTGGCCGGTTTCAGTTGAAATCCGGGTTTTCGTGAGATCAATGATTCGCCCAGTGACTCAAGCTCCAGACATACGCTGCTAGCGCTTGTACCTGCTCGGAGGTGAGCTGAGCTCCCCCCATCGGCGGCATGGGTGAGCGGTATTCCTTCGGCTGAGGCACGCCGGCGGTTATTGTCTTGGCGATTCCACCATAACTACCATCACTCCACAGCCACTTGGTGTCTGTGAGATCCGGGCCGAGCGTTGTGCCCGCGCCATTGGCACCATGACACCCTGTGCAAGTCGCTCCGCCCACTTGACCGTGGTAGATGCGATCTCCCTCCGCAACCATCTCTTGCGTGGCTCCATTAGGAACTGCAAGAGTAGCCCCAGCATCGGGGTGAGTGCCTTCCGGAGGCCGGGCATCGGCTTCGCTGATTTTACCAGCCGGTGCGGACGCGCTTGGACAAGGAATGAACTTCGTGGCGGTGCCAACGCCCCCTGCCCCGCCTACATAGACGATGCGATAAATACGGCCGCGAACATCATCAGACACATACAACGAGCCTTCAGGTCCGACCGCCAAGCCGGACGGGCGATGTGCCGCCTGGTCGGGTGACTTCACCGCCCCGGCAAAACCGTCGGCGAATACCTCGCACTTACCCGACGCGTAGTCGCCTGCCAAGGCTTGAAATACGACGTTATAACCTCCCTGGGGATACGGCGCTCGATTCCATGATCCATGGAAAGCGATGAAGACTCCGTGTTGGTAATGAGTTGGATACTGCTGCTTGTCATACAGCGCCATCGCATTCGGCGCCCAATGTGCAGGAAATGCGGCGATGGGAGCTCTCTTATTTGCACACTGCCCAATCTTCTTGCCGCCGTCGCCACCGTACTCGGGGGCGAGTACGAGTTTACGCTGTACAGCGTCATAGTAACATTCCGGCCACCCGTAGTCGCCGCCTCGGCTCAGTTCCAATAGCTCTTCAGCTGGCTGAGTAGCTTCCTCTTCGGACTGGTACAAATCCGGCCAGTTGGAATGCAGCTGGTCACGTCCGTGTTGTGTCACGAAAATGCGATGTGCAGCCGAGTCGATTGCGAAACCTTCCGCGTTGCGTATGCCCGTAGCGAAGCGCTCCGCCGGTGAAAACCTCTGGTTGGTTTTATTCGCATCGAAGCGCCAGATACCGCCGCGCGTCTGCAGCTCGGTGCACGGATTGATGCCTGCAGACTTCGGGATGCGATTTTTTGTCTGGCACGCATTGGTGGCGGTGGCGACATCCACGTACAAAGACCCATCGGCATCGATCGCGAACGGATGCATGGGATGGTCGCCGCCGAGCGGCAATCCGGATACAACCGTTACCGGCGCATCGCGAGGTACGATCGCACCGGCTGGTAGCGTATAGCGCACGATTCTGTCGTTGAGCTCCGCGTAAAGAGCGCCTTTGTAGATGGCGATGCCGGTGCCACCCGCGCCCCCGCTTTGCACGGTCGCCCCGAATCGCTCGTTCACATCCGCCTTGCCAGCACCGGTCGTGTCTTCCAGTGCAACGAGGAATCCCCCAGCAGGGGGCGAGGCAGTGCCGTAATAACGGCCGGACCAGGTATTGACGTACACAATTCCGTTCGGTGCGACGACCAGATGGCGTGCGTGACCAATGCCGTCAGCAAATATCGTGGCACAAAAGCCCGGCGGCAATTGCAGACCGCAGTCATCGCTCAGCGGGCTGGGGTGGCAGGATTATTCGGCCCTGCGGGCCTCACCCCTTCGGGGCCGCCCTTCGGGTGTTAGGGCGACAAACCGCACAACGCGAATGACCACGCTGCAGCGACGGAGAGCTCGGCGCATCTGATCGACCCTACGGGCGGCGGGCCTCACCCCTTCGGGGCCGCCCTTCGGGTGTTAGGGCGACAAACTGCACAACGCGAATGACCACGCTGCAGCGAGCGGAGAGCTCGGCGCATCTGATCGACCCTACGGGCGTTATCCTGCCCGTCGTGGCTCAAGACTAGGGCCATTTGTTTATCGACGAACGATTCGAGCCGTCGAATTATTGGCTGGGGTGGCAGGATTCGAACCTGCGTATGGCGGGATCAAAACCCGCTGCCTTACCACTTGGCGACACCCCAGCACTTCAACTGCGGCCCGCCGCGGCACCGGCTCCCTGCAGCATGGCATGCACCGGCGACACATTCAGTCCGCGAGCCACGTAACTCGTCCATCGATCCGGTACCCGCGCCGCGATGCGCTCCGCGTCCATGACGCTGGAGCAGGCTGCGAAGATACAGGAACCGGTGCCGGTCAGCCTCGCTGGCGCCCAGCGGCCGAGCCAGTCGAGCGCCTCAGCGACTTCGGTAACTTGCGCCCGCACCACCGACTCGCAGTCGTTGCGCCCGGCCCCCTGCAAAAAGGCGCGTATTGTGATGAGGGGGGAATTTCGTGTCAATTCAGCGCTTTGGAAGACCTCGCGCGTGCTTACCGCGACGCCTGGATGGATGATGACGTACCAGCGGGGCGGCAGCTCAATGGGGCTGAGATGTTCCCCTACCCCTTCCCCCCAAGCGGAGCGGCCGTAAACGAAAACCGGCACGTCGGCCCCCAGGGGCAACGCGAGCTGTGCGAGCTCGGCGGCCGAAAGACCACAGGCCCAAAGCTGGTTGAGCGCCAGGAGTACCGTCGCGGCATCGCTGCTGCCACCGCCCAGTCCGCCCCCCATGGGAATGCGCTTCGCAACACTGAGCGTCGCGCCCTTTTTGCAATTCGCCGCGGATTGCAGCGCCTGGGCGGCACGCACCGTCAAATCGGACTCGGGCGCCACGCCGGAAGGACCATCGGGACGTTCGATGCGGCCGTCATCGCGCAGCTCGATGCTGATCGTGTCCTGCAGATCGACCAGCTGAAACACCGTCTGCAGCTCGTGGTAGCCGTCGGCGCGGCGTCCGGTGACGTGCAAAAACAAGTTGAGCTTGGCGGGGGCGGGCCAGTGAGACACCGCCGACCACGAGCGCCGTGTTTCCGCAGGGCGCAATTCAGCAGGGCTCACGAGTTCCAGTCTTCAACGATGACTTTCAGGCGGATGTTGGCGCGCTGTAGGGTGAGCCGGGAAGGTCGCCAGCCGCCCTCCACGGGTGTGTAGCTCGGATAGTCGATCTCCCAGCCCTCCTGCTGCAGATGCACGAGTCGGGCCTGATCATCCAGCGTCTCACCCGCCGGCTCACCGGGCCGCGGCACCCCGAGGATCCAGTAGCGCAGGCTCTCGAGCGGCGGGTCAAAGCCCAAGCGGGTGGCCAGCTCGGCTCGGGCGGCATCGCTGTCGAGGCGCTCGCCGCGCGAGGTGACGATGCTGAGCGCGCTACCGTCGGCGCTCACCTGCACGCCACCCGCACCGAGCGGACCATCCAGCGACATATGTGTTTGTGCGCCGGACTGCGACCAACGCAGCCGGGCGTTGAAGCCCTCATTGCCCGTGGCCACGGCTACGCGCCCTTTCAGCTGGAAATGATCCTCGCCCTGCAGCTGCGTTCGGCGAGCCTCCCAGGATTGATTCGGTGGAGCCGGACGCTGCGGCACCGTGCGACAGCCTGCAACCAACACAGAGACGACGACGAGTAGCGCCGCAACGCTACGGCGCATCGTTCAGGAACCGTGACATGGTCGCCTTGAGTAACGGAGCATCGGGCTTGCGCGCTACGGCCGCAGCCCACACGCGCCGCGCTTCCTGGTGTTTACCACTCGTCCAGAGAGCCTCACCCCAATGCGCCGCGATGTCCGCATCATGATCCAAGGCATAGGCGTGTTCGAGTGACGGCACGGCACCCGTCGCATCGCCTTCACGGAAGCGAACCCATCCCAGACTATCCAACACCGCAGGACTGTCAGGCGTCAGGTTCAACGCTTTGTGAATGAGCCCCTCGGCGCGTGGCAGATCCAGGCTGTGATCGGCCAGGGTGTAGCCGAGTGCATTCAACAAGACGGGGTCTTCAGGTCGCTCCTGCAGCAGGCGCTCGAGCACGTCGACCGACTCTTTTACACGCCCAGCGCGCTCGAGGATCACTGCGCGGTCGTATTCGATGGCGGGATGTTGCGGGTGACGGTCCAGCGCCGTGGCGAGCAACTTCAGGCCCTCATCGGCTTCCCCGTGATCGGCCAGCAAGCGCGCCTCCGACAAGCGTGTCTCGAACTCCGTCTCGGGATGGTCACTGATGTAGTCATCCAGCAGCAGCAGCGCCTCGGTGCGATGATTGCGACCCAACAGGATGCCGGCCGCCTTGGAACGCGCCTCCAGTGCAAAGGCCGAATCAGCCAGGCGTCGATAACCGGCGAGTGCCGCGTCCTGATCCCCGTCCCGGGCAGCGATATCTGCCAGATAAAGCAGCGAGGCATCGGTGCCCTCGCCGTGCGAGGCAAGCTCTGTGAAGCGTTGCTGCGCTTCCTTCATATCACCCGCGTTGTAAGCGAGCAGCGCGAGCCGCCGATCGATCTCGCTGGTCGAGGCACGCGTACTGCGCAATCGTTCCAGCTCCTGGTGTGCCTCTTCGATGCGATCCAGCGCGGCCAGCACCTCGGCCAGCTCGAACGCGCCTCGATTGGAGTCAGCACGCATGACTTCTCGCGCTGTTTCAATCGCTCGCGGCGCATCCCCCTTGACCACGTAGGCCCGCGCCAACACGCGGCGGGCGCCGATCTGCCGCGGATCCCGGTCCAGCGCCTGCTGCGCATAACGCTGCGCACGCTGCGCATCGTTGGCATCCAGGGCGATCTCCGCCAGCAGCGCATCCGTATCGGGCGAGACGGCGTTGGCATCAAGCGCGCTGCCCATCGCGGCCATCACGGCGGGGGCATCCGATTGCTCGAGCAACAGACCGGCCAGCTCACTCAAGCCGACGGCATCCGGAGCGGTTGCATTCGGCGCTGCAGGATTGGTCCCGGAGGCATTCCCGCCTGGCGCAGTCGCGCTCGGCGCGTTCGCTCGCGGGGCCGCCCTTCCGGCGCGCGCGGCAGCGCTGGGTGAGGGTACTTTGGAGAAATCGACAATCGCCTGGCGTGCCTCGGCGATCCGATAGAGTTTGGTGGCAACGGTGGCGTACATGGCCGCCGCCTCACGATCCCCCGGTGCCAGCGCGCGCCAGCGCGTCGCGGACTTCCATGCCGCCGGGACATGCTCGCAGCCCAAGGCAACTTCACTCGCGCGGCGCGCAAGCGGCGCTGCGCCATGTTGTGCAGCTTCCGCATAGTTCTCAGACGCGGAGCGGCAATCCCCCTGCGCTAGGGCGATCTCCGCGACGACGGTCAGTGCGGCAGGATCGTGACCCTGGGTCTTTGGGCCGGGGATCGTGGGGTGGCTGGCGCAGCCGGCCATCAACACCGTGCTCAAAGCGAGCAAGCGGATGAGCGAGTGCCGGGGGGTAAGAGCGGAAGTCACTAGGATTACTGTCTGCCTGCTGGGTGAAGGATAGAAGCGCCGGGGTGCCAGCGCCATCTAGCATCGCACATCGAGGCGGGCGGGTTAATCGTTAAGACCGTGAATTCACTCATGATTCAACCGCGCCGCTTGCTGCGGCCTTGGCCCACAGGGGCGGATGCCTGCCGCGTGGCCCGCTCGGCTCACCGCCGGTAGCCGAGCCGTGAGCTGGCTTGTCAGCGGCGGCGGCGATCCCGGAGAATGCCGCGCCCGCCAGCCACCTGCTCCTGCTGCTGCTCCTTTCGACATATGAAGGAATCCATTCGCCAGCGCCTCGAGAGAATGAGTGACCGCTTCGAGGAGGTCGGCCGACTGTTGGCTACAGCTGAGATCGCCGGCGGATCGCAGCAGTTCCGCGATCTTTCCATGGAATACGCCCGCCTGCAGCCGCTTGCCGAAGGGCTGGGTCACTACCGCAGCCTCGAGAATGATCTGGCGGCCGCGCAGGACATGCTCAACGACGATGATGTGCAGATGCGCTCGATGGGCGCAGAAGAGGTCGCCCGCCTCGGCCGCGACATCGAGGCCGCCGAGCTCGATCTGCGCCGCTTGCTGATCCCGCGCGATCCGCGCGATGACAAGAACATCTTCCTGGAGGTGCGCGCGGGTACTGGCGGGGACGAAGCCGCGATCTTTGCAGGCGACCTGTTCCGTATGTACTCGCGTTACGCCGAGAACCAGGGCTGGACCGTGGAAGTAGTCAGCGAGAATCGCGGCGAGCACGGCGGCTATCGCGAGCTCATCAGCCGGGTCGCAGGGCGCGGTGTGTTCTCGCGCCTCAAGTTTGAATCCGGTACGCACCGCGTCCAGCGCGTGCCGGCAACGGAGGCGCAGGGCCGTATCCACACCTCGGCCTGCACCGTCGCCATACTGCCGGAGCTGGATGAGGTCGAGGAAGTTGATTTGAACCCGGCCGAGCTGCGCATCGACACCTATCGCTCCTCGGGTGCGGGCGGCCAGCATGTCAACAAGACCGACTCAGCCATCCGCATCACACATCTGCCGAGCGGCATCGTCGTCGAGTGTCAGGATGAGCGCTCCCAGCACAAGAACCGCTCCCGCGCAATGGCGCTCCTGAAAGCGCGGCTGCTTGCAGCCGAGCAGGAGCGGCAGCAGAGTGCACAGGCGCAGACCCGCAAACTCCAGGTGGGCAGCGGTGATCGCTCCGAGCGCATCCGCACCTACAACTTTCCGCAGGGTCGCGTCACGGACCATCGCATCAACCTGACGCTCTATCAGCTGCAGAAGATCATGGACGGCCAGCTCGATGAGCTGCTGGACGCTCTGCAGCAGGAGTATCAGGCCGAGCAGCTGGCCGCCGAGGAGTGAGACCTCATTAGCATCGTCCTCCCGGAGCTGAGTGTTGGCAGCGCCACCGGGATCGACGTGGCGATGCCCCTGGCCGGCCCCGGTGCGCGTGCGTTTGCTTTTCTGATTGACTGGCTGATCCGCAGCGCGCTGAGTCTCGCCTGGTACGTGAGCGCCGCGCTCATCTATAACCGGGGCCAAGAGCTGGGTGCACCGCTCAGTCCCGATGCCACCTGGTTCATTGCGGTCCTCGCGCCAACCGCGGCCATCTACCTGTTCTATCACCCGGTACTCGAGATCGTCACTCGTGGCAGCACACCCGGCAAACATCTGGCAGGTGTGCAGATCATATCCAACACCGGCGCGTCCGCGTCCGTGGCGGCGCTGCTGATCCGCAACGTGTTCCGCATCCTCGACTGTCTGCCGCTGGCCTACGCCTGCGGTCTGCTCACGACGCTTTGCACGCGCCAGCACCTGCGCATCGGCGACATGGCCGCTGGCACCCTGCTCGTCTACCTGAACGTGCCCGACGCGTTGGTCCCCGGCGCCGGCGGGTCTCTGGCGTCTGGCGCCACCGGGAATCTTGAGTCCGGCACCGCGAGGACTTCGGCATCAGCTCTGGCCACAGCACCGCAGAGCGCACTCAGCGCCAGTCTTCTGCAACGCGCGCCGCTGTGGAGCGCCGCCCTGGCGCGGCTGCGGCGGCTGTCGGGCGGACGCGCCGCGGATGTCGATGATGTCGTGGCGATCGCCGATGATTACCGGCTGCTCGCGCATGATGTGGCCCGCGCCCGGCGTCTGCTACCGGCCAGCGAGACCCGGCTGTTCCTCGAGTCGGCCTATTCGCGCGAGCACGCCATCCTGCACCGCACAGCCTGGCACCCCGGGTATGCGCTGCTCACGTTGTTCCGCGACGATCTTCCGGCGGTGGTGCATTGGCTCCGACCCTACATCCTGTGGTGTACCACGCTCTTTCTGCTTGCGATTGCTGCGGGCTATTGGATGGTGCACACCTACCCGGACCTGATCGCGCTGTTCGCATCCCCTGAGCTCATCGCCAGTGTCGAGCGCGGGCAGCTTTGGACCGAGGGGCTCCTCAACATCGTGCCTTCCGCGGTGCTGTCGCTGCAGATTCTGACCAACAATGTCGTGGTCAGCCTGTTTGCGTATTGCGCAGGATTCATCTTCGGGCTCGGCACCGTGTACATCGTGGGGCTGAATGGACTCATGTTGGGAGCGGTATTCGCCTTTACCGCTCAACACGGCCTCGGCTACGCCCTGTTTCGGTTCGTCGTTGCACACGGCTGTGTGGAGATCTCCGTCATGTGCCTCTCCGGGGCGGCGGGCGCTGCGGTCGGAGCTGCGTTGTTCCGCCCGGAGCGCGGCACTCGCCTCGCCTCCTTCCAACACGCCGCGCTGCAGTCCGGCAAGCTGATCGTCGCCTGTGTGCTGTTGTTGATGGGCTCCGGCTTCATCGAGGGCTATCTCTCGCCCGAGCCCTCAGTCACGCTGCCCGTGCGACTGGCGGTCGGCGTCGGCTACTGGGTGTTCATGGTGGCGCTGCTGCAGGGATGGTTGCTGCCACGCCACTTACGCACCTCAGATGCGTCTTGAACGACGTAGCGTGGCATAACGCGCCAGCACCGCGCTCTGCAGCTGTTCCTGCGGAGCCGAGACCGCGATAACACCGCGCCGCTGTAGCATCGCTCTCTGGGCCGCGGCGCGGTGCAGATGCTCGCGCGCTGCCAGCGCAATCCAGGGGTCGAGCCAGCGCCGCGCCGGCCGACCCGCAAGCTGTTCGATCTCGGCGCTGGCCACACTTGCCGCCACGACCAGATGCGGGGGCGAGAGCAGCCGGACCGTGCGCTGCAAGGGATCAGCGGCGTTCACATCCTCAAGATCTGTCAGCAACACGATGAGCGACCGGCGTGTCAGCATGCCGCGGATCTTCACCGCCGCCGCCAGCGGATCCGACTCGGTGCTCGAAGCCGCCTGTGCCTCCAGTACGGCTCGCAGCGCCAGCACTGCCGGCCTGCCGCGCGCGGGAGCACGCGCGACCAGGGGCCGATCAGCAAACACCAGCAGACCGATGCGATCGTCATTGTGCACGACAATCTCAGCGAGCCGCGCCGTGAGGTTGGCATACAGCCCGAAGCGATCCAGGTAACCGGCGCGCACCGTGCTCGAGCGGCCGGCGTCCAACGCGATCAGAACATCAACATGCTGGTCCTCTGTGAATTCACGCGTCATCAGCGCGGCGCGGCGCGCGCTCGCTTTCCAGTCGATCCACGCCGGCGGATCACCACGCTGGTAGGCCCGCAGCTGATGCAACTCGGAGCCGGCACCCACCAGGCGTCGCGGTCGCTCCCCGGTAGGCTGCCCACGCGGCCGCGCTCGAGTGCTCATCAACAGATCCGGAGCGACGCGCAAGCTCCCCTGCGGCCGGGCCGCGCGTGACCACCAGGCAAGCTCCAGCGAACCTAACAGTTGCAGCCGGATCTCGGGCCAGTGCTGCACGCCCAGTTGTGTTGGCACGAGCGCAAACTCATCCCGGCAGACTCCTCCGGCGGGCGCTTCGACCCTGCGCACCGCCTCGAAAGCCGGCAGTACACCGGTGGGCGTGGCAGCGGCATAGCGCACGATGGTGGCGCGGGAGCCGTCGTTGCGGAACACAAAGGCCGCAGGCTGAGTGCGACCCAGAAAAGCGCGACTGGGGGTCTCGATGCCGATCCCCAACGTGTTCCGCTGCAACCGCCAGCCTTCCACCGCGAGCCCGATGAGGAGAAGGGCAGCGGGGATGCACCAAAGCTCAGTCAGGCCGGGGCGGTCCGACCACAGTCCTGCGATCGCGATGATCGCCGTCAGTACCAGCAGCACGTAAGCACGCTGTGCCAGATGCATGCTGCTACCTCGGCACGGCCGTGTCGCCCAGGATGTGCCGCACAATATCGACATCCACAGCGCCCTCGAGCGCCGCCTCCGGTGTCAGCACGAGACGGTGTGCCAGTACGGCAGGCGCCGCCTCCTTGACGTCATCAGGACTTACGAAGTCGCTGCAGCGCAAAGCGGCCACGATGCGTGCAGCCTTCAACAAAGCGAGCGCCCCGCGGGTGGAGAGTCCGAGCGAGACACGAGGATGGCTGCGACTTGCCTGCGCCAGATCCAACACATAATCGCTGAGGGCATCCGAGACGTGCACCGCATCCGCTTCGGCGCGCGCCGCACTCAGGAGCGATGCCGATCCGCTCATGGGCGCCACGCCGTCGGCGGTCCGAGTTGCCATCACGCCGTAGCGCCGCAGCACCTCGCTTTCGATCGTCCGCTGTGGGTAACTCAGCTCGATGCGCAACATGAAGCGGTCGAGCTGCGACTCCGGCAGCGGATAGGTACCCTCGAATTCACGCGGATTCTGCGTGGCGAGCACCAGAAAATGCTCGGGCAGGGTAAACAGCTGGCCATCGACGGTAACCTGGCGTTCCTCCATGGCCTCGAGCAATGCGGCCTGGGTTTTAGGTCCCGCGCGATTGATTTCGTCCATCAGCACGATGTCTGCAAACAGTGGCCCCGGACGGAACACGAAGCCGCGCTGCTGCTCATCGAAGACCTGCACCCCCACGATATCGGCGGGCATGAGATCGGGGGTTCCCTGGATACGTTTGAAGGTCCCGCCGAGCGCAGCGGCCAGAGTCTTCGCCAGCAAGGTCTTGCCAAGGCCGGGCACGCCCTGGACCAGCACGTGGCCGCGCGCCACGAGAGCGATGATCAGCGCACGCAGCGACTGCTGCGCGCCCGGCACAACGGGCTCGAGCTGCGTGTGCAGCAGCGTCTCGAGGGATTTGATCGCATCACTCATGCCTTCAGACACCTTTGCATGCGCCCGAGGAGATTATGCAGCGGCACGAGGGGCACCCGACGATGGCGCGCCAGCTGTGCGCACCACGCATCCAGCTGTCGCAGATCGTCCGCATCCAGACTGGCATGATGCGACAGGGCCCGCAGCAACTGTTCCCGTGTGACCGGTGCAGCAGCGGCCGCCACACCCAACTCGTGCGCAAAGTTCTGCACCAGGCGCTGCGCAGCGGTGACGGGGCTCAGCACACGTGCCATGAACCCGCCGGTCACCTCGACGAGCTGCGACGCCTGCGGTCCTGGCGCGCGAGGTGCAGGCAGCCGCAGCCCCCCTGTTCCTATCACCCAGGACAGCCACAGCAATGACAGGATCAAGAGGGTCAGGTGCAGTCGGGGATCATTCCAGAACCGCTCGGCATCATAGGCGTTGCCCAATCCCTGATGCACATCATCGAAGATCACCACACCGCCCGGGCGCAGCTGCGCGCCGATGATGTTGGACAGCAGACGGCCGTTGTCGGCCATGCCGAGCGCCGCATTGCCAAACAGCGATGCCGCCCCACTCACGATGATGTGGCCCGCCCCCAGCGACCGAGTCCACAGCACCTCCGAGCCCTCCTGGGTCCGTGCCAGGGTGAGCACGAATGCGCCTGCCGGGACCTTCACCGACCAGTGCTGTGCAACCGAGTCAGTCAGGGCGATTACCTTGCGAACACCTGTGAAGTATCCCTGTGGCCGGGTGGGAGTGATCACGAGCGGCTGCAACGGCTGCAGGACCTGTGAGGCAGCCACACCTGCGCGCAGGGGCTCGAACTCAAGGCCGGTGAGCAGATTGAGCTGACCTGCGGTGAGATTCTCCGCGGCAGGAGCCCAATCGGAGTGGTCGATCAGTGCGGCCAGGATCAAGAGCGAATTGCCGCCACGGACCCAGGACTCGATAGCGCGCAGCTCCTCGCTGCGGTACGCGCGCGCGGCCGGCAAGGTCAGCAGCAGGAGATTGCCCGCCGCAGAACCGCGAGCATCGCTGAAGCGGGTGCGCTGCGAGCGCATGCCAATGTGCGCGGCCGCCAGCCAGTCGGCGAGAGCGCCGTAGCCATGGACGCCCGAATCCACGCTGGTGGGCCGAGAAATCCCTTCAGAGTTGCCCGCTCCGCTGCCGCCATGCATGAGTAGCGTCATGAATAACAACAGCGCGCCGAGCGCGCACAACAGGGTTATCAGTCGTTCCTTCATGTCGAGCGGCTGGCACGCGCTGCGCGAATGTTTCGCGGGACTGCCGGGCCAGACCCATTCGCAGCGAGCGCGTCAGTGCTCCTGAGGTGTTGCAGCAGACTCTCCGCCTCGACGATCGAGCGCTCCACGGCTTGCCGCGGGGGCGCCGCTGCGGCAAAGCGCAATAGCTCCGCCGTTCCGGCGAGCTTCGCGAGTTGCTCGCGTTCGGCATCGGGCAAGCGCGCAAGTTGGGTGAGTTCCCGCACCGTCAGCGACCCACTGGGGGGCAGCTCCCGGCGCTGCACCAGCTGCGCAAGCAGCAGCTCCAGCAGTTCACGCGGACGGTCCCGCCAGGACCTGTCGGCTGGCTGGTCGGGGTGCACGGCTGCGTGCGTGGTTGACGCCGCAGTAGGCCAGGTGTGAGTGGGGACGGAGGCCTGCCGGCTAGCTCGCGCGCGACGCCACTCGCGTGCCACGGTCAGCCCCGCGAGCAGCATCGAGCCTGCCAGTGCCGCATACACCAGCACATCCATCCCGGATGTGCCGGTGCGAAGCCGCACCAGAAACTCCGCGGACCAGCTCTCCTCCGGCCGCCGCTGGGGAGGCTGGAACCAGCTCCGTAGCGAGCCGCGGATGCGCGACCAGCGGCTCGCCTCCCGGTGCGGCAGGCGCGCCAGGGCTGGCGGCAGAAGTTGCAGGTCCAGCTGGCGACCCCCGACCGTGAGTGCGCTCTCGTAGCCAGCGAGCCGCTGCAGATCGCGCAGGCTATCCGCGGACAGGTCGTTGTTCGGCTCCTGCCAGCGTGCCGGCAGCCATGCCGCCCAATCGCCTGCGCGCAGCTGCCGTACCAACTCGGGACAGCGCGCCGCGATGCGCGCATAACCCACATCGGTCTGCGCATCCAGCTGACTGACACACGCCTCGATCAGTGTATGGGCAGGTCCGGCCGTCGCGATCGCTGCAGCCAATGGTGGCAGCAGCAGAACCAGGAGTGTCAGGAGCGCCGTGCGGTGTTTCATGTCGGCACGGACAAATGAGTCGCCGACCCCTGCACGGCAAGCCGCAGCGCATGCCGGGCCTCCAGATCGCGATATGCCGACAGCGTGAGTGCCGCATAGAAAGGCAAAGCCACTGCGGCCACTGCCGCCGCCACTTCTGCGGAGAGGGCGGTCATCATCGCCAGGTTGGCATTGCCAGCAAGCGCGATGATGAGTCCGGCAAGGACTCCCGCCAGAGCGCCAAACACCGCGAGCACCGCGAGCCCCACCAGGTAGATCACGAAGGTGCGCCACCAGTGACCGTGCATCAGCTGCCAGCCGTAACGACAGGCCTCCAGCACGCTGCGCCCGCCGATGATGGCCGCGAGCATGGTATTTGGAGAGATCACCGCGAGATAAATGACGGGGAGCGCGAGCACCGTGGCCAGCACCGTGAAGTGCGCCCGCGGCGCGACGAGCAACGGTGCGAGGCACACACCCATCGCCAGTAGAAACAACATCAGCACCAGCGCTGCTGAAGGCGTCCGTTGCAGCGCGCTGGATAGGTCCTGACGGAAGTGCGGTGTCACACCTGCCGCATAGTCCACCTGCCGCTCGAGGATGGCGCCGATGAACCACAGCACCAACAGCGCCGCCCCAAGGTCCAGCGCCCACCAGCGCGGATCGCTGACGGAGCTCTGAACCGTGCGCTCCGGGCTCAGCAGCCCGTACAGGTGCGGCAGTTTGCCCGCGAGCATGGCAAGCAGGCCGTAAGGGAGTGTCTGCAGCAGCGTGCCGCGAAAGATCCGAAAGCCAGCATCCAGCACCTCGGCAATAGCTGCGGGTCGGTTAAAGGGATACAAAGCGGACGCCATCGGTGAATATTACGAAGTATGACTGGCAATCACACCGTAGCCGGGCTGCTCGCCAGCGCCCGGCGCCTGCTGCCTGAGGAGTCCGCCCGGGATGCCGAACTGCTGCTGGCGGCAGCGCTCGGGCAAACCCGTGCCTGGATCAAGTCACATGCGGAAGTGATTCCGGGCGCGGCAGAGTCGGCAGCCTTCACCCGGCTGATCGAGCGCCGCGCCACGGGCGAGCCGCTGGCCTACATTGTCGGCTACCGCGACTTCTGGACCTTGCGGCTTACCGTCGACCGACGCGTACTCGTGCCGCGACCCGAGACGGAATTGCTGGTGGAGCGCGCCTTACACCTGCTGGGTGAGCCTGAGGCGACGGTTGCCGATCTGGGCACCGGCTCCGGTGCGATCGCGCTCGCCTTGGCGAGCGAGCGACCGAACTGGCACATCACGGCTACCGATGCATCCGCTGACGCCCTCGCCGTAGCGCGCGGCAACGCGCAGCAGCTGAACCTGCCCTCGGTGCAGTTCCTGAGCGGCAGCTGGTTCGAGCCGCTGCCGGGGCGTCGCTTCGATCTCATCGCGAGCAATCCGCCGTACGTGGCCGCCGCAGACCCGGCGCTGGCGCAACTCCAACACGAACCCAACGTGGCACTCACCCCAGGACCGGATGCCGCGGCGGCGCTGCGCGCCATAATCAATGAGGCGCCCGCGCATCTCGAGCGTTGCGGCTGGCTGCTGCTCGAGCACGGACATGATCAGGCCGCGAGCGTCGGCGCGGCGCTTGTCGCGCGCGGCTTCGCTCGCGTACGCTCGCACCGCGATCTTGCCGGGCATGAGCGCATGACCGAAGCTCAATGGCCCGCCCACCCGCCAGATGAGGAAACATGATCAAATTCGAGACATCCCACGGCAGCTTCACGGTGGAGCTGTTTCCCAAGGAGGCGCCGCTGAGCGCCGAGAACTTCCAGAAGTACGTGGATGAGCATTTCTACGACGGCACGATTTTCCACCGCGTCATCCCCGGATTCATGGTTCAGGGTGGCGGGCTCACCGCGGATTTTGGCAACAAGAGTACGCGCGCGGCCATCAAGAACGAGGCCAAGAACGGCCTGAAGAACAAACGTGGCACGCTGGCCATGGCGCGCACGAGTGACATCAACAGTGCCACCGCGCAGTTCTTCATCAACCTCGTCGACAATGGCTTCCTCGACCATGGTCCGCGCGACTATGGCTACGCGGTGTTTGGCCAGGTGACCGAGGGCATGGACGTCGTCGACAAGATTGCCGCGGTGAAGACTGGGCGCAAGAAGGGCTATCAGGACGCACCGCTCGAGGATGTGGTCATCCACTCTGCGCGGACCGTGGCCAGCTGAGAGCTCAGCGCGCGGTGCCCCGCGCACAGCAGGGCGGCATCACCGCGTTCCTGCTGAAGTGGTTGTTTGCGCTGGTGGTCGCGGCCGCGCTGCTGAGTGCCGCGTCCGTGCTGCTGCTGCGCTGGGTCGATCCCTGGACCTCGGCGTACATGCTGGAGCAGTACTGGCTCGCTGAGTCCGAGCACGACCGCAGCTATCAATCTGATTTTCGCTGGGTCAGCCTGGAGCGTATCTCGCCCTACGCAGCGATCGCCGTCGTCGCCTCAGAGGATCAGCAGTTCCCCTTTCACGCCGGCTTCGATCTGAATTCCATCCGCGAATCGGTGCGCGCCAGCGAGCACGGCAGGCGCCTGCGCGGCGCCAGCACCATCACGCAGCAAGTGGCGAAAAATCTCTTTCTGTGGAATGGCCGCAGCCTGGTGCGCAAAGGCATCGAAGCGTGGTTCACGGTGCTCATCGAGATGCTCTGGCCCAAGGAGCGCACGCTCGAGGTCTATCTCAACATCATTGAGCTCGGCAAGGGCGTCTACGGAGTGGAGGCGGCAGCCGAGCGCTTCTTTCACAAGAGCGCTGCACAGTTGAGTTCCGATGAGGCCGCGACGCTCGCAGCCGTTCTACCCAACCCGATCCGCATGCATGCCGACCGGCCTTCACCGTATGTGCAGAGTCGCCGGGATGCCATTCTCGGACAGATGCGCGCCCTGGGGGGCGCCACGTATCTGCGCGCGCTCGAGAAAGAGTCGCGCCCTCAGCGGCCCTAGCGGCCCCAGCGGCCCAGCGGCCCTAGCGGCCCAGCGGCCCCAGCCCAGCGGCCCAGCGACGACGCGCGCGCCGGGCTGTGCCCGTCGCTTCAGCCCGGGGCGCGCTCGTAACCGAGATTCGGCGACAGCCAGCGCTCCATTTCTTCGACGCTCATGCCCTTGCGCTGCGCATAATCGCTCACCTGATCGCGATCGATCTTGCCCACGCCGAAGTAATGCGTCGCGGGGTGCGCGAAGTACCAGCCACTCACGGCAGCGGTCGGATACATCGCAAAGTTTTCGGTGAGGCGGATGCCCGCCTGATCAGACACATCCAACAACTGCCACAGCTTCGCCTTCTCAGTGTGATCCGGGCAGGCCGGATACCCCGGGGCCGGCCTGATGCCTCGATACTCCTCGCGGATCAGCTGCGAGTTGGTCAGCGCCTCCTGCGCCGCATAACCCCAGTGCTGCCGGCGCACTCGCTCATGGAAGTGCTCCGCAGCCGCTTCGGCCAGCCGGTCGGCCAAGGCCTTGAGCATGATGCTCGAATAATCGTCATGCATACGCTCGAAGCGCTGCACATGCTCCTCGATGCCAACGCCCGCTGTGACGGCGAACGCGCCCAGGTGATCGGGCACACCGCTCGACTCGGGCGCGACGTAGTCAGCCAGGCACTCGTGCGGCTGACCGGGCGCCTTGCCCTTCTGCTGACGCAGGAAGCACAGCCGCATCGCCACCTTGCTGCGACTTTCATCACGGTAGATGAGCACATCATCGCCACTGGCGTTGGCGGGAAACAGCCCGATTACTGCGTGCACACGCAACCACGACTCGGCAATCAGCTGTTTCAGCATGCGCCGGGCATCCGCATACAGATTGCTCGCCGCCTCCCCCTTGACTGGATCGGACAGCACATCGGGAAACTTTCCGGTGAACTCCCAGGCATTGAAGAACGGCATCCAGTCGATGTACCCGAGCAACTCCTGCAGCGGGTAATCGCGGAACACCTGGATGCCAGGGGCGTGCGGCGCTACCGGTGTGAACGTGCTCCAGTCGATGGGATGCCGATTGGCGCGCGCCTGGGCAAGGCTGTATTCCGGCCCCTTGATCTTCTTGCCGGCATGCTGCTCGCGGCGCCTGACATGTTCCTCCGCAACCGTCGCGAGAAAGCCGCTGCGCGCCGTCTCGCTGGCGAGGGTCTGACACACGCCCACTGAGCGAGAGGCGTCCTTGACGTAGATCACCGGCGACTGATACTGCGGCGCGATCTTCACCGAAGTATGCGCAGGCGAGGTCGTCGCCCCACCAATCAAGAGTGGGATCTGAAATCCCTGGCGCTGCATCGTGGCCGCCACGTTGACCATCTCATCCAGCGATGGCGTGATGAGTCCCGACAGACCGATATAACTTGCGTTCTCACGTCGCGCCGCCTCGAGGATTTTCTCGCAGGGCACCATTACCCCGAGGTCAATGACCTCGAAGTTGTTGCACTGGAGCACCACTCCGACGATGTTCTTGCCGATATCGTGCACATCGCCCTTGACAGTCGCGATGACGATGCGACCGTTGGACCGTGCCCGCCCGCTCTGACTCTTCTCGATGAAGGGCACCAGATGCGCCACGGCGCGCTTCATGACCCGCGCGCTCTTGACGACCTGGGGCAGGAACATCTTGCCGGAGCCGAACAGGTCACCGACGATGTTCATGCCATCCATCAGCGGCCCTTCAATGACCTGCAGCGGGTGCTCATAGCTGAGCCGCGCCTCCTCGGTGTCATCGATGATGTGGTCATCGATACCCTTGACGAGGGCATGCTCGAGACGCTTCGCCACCGGCAGGCTGCGCCACTGCGTGTCGGCCTGGCGCCGCGCGCCGCCATCGCCCTTGAAGCGTGCCGCGATCTCGAGCAGACGCTCGGTCGCATCCGCACGGCGGTTGAGAACGACATCTTCCACTGCCTCGCGCAGGTCCGGGGCGATTTGCTCGTAGATGGCGAGCTGACCGGCGTTCACGATGCCCATGTCCATGCCCGCGGCAATCGCGTGATACAGGAACACCGAGTGCATGGCTTCGCGTACCAGGTCGTTGCCGCGAAACGAGAAGGACACATTGCTGACACCACCGCTCACCGAGACGTGCGGCAGACGTTGCTTGATCTGCCGTGTCGCCTCGATGAAGGCGATGCCGTAGCCGTTGTGTTCCTCGATCCCGGTGGCGATTGCGAAAATGTTGGGATCGAAGATGATGTCCTCAGGGGGTACCCCTGCCTGCTGTGTCAGAAGCTCGTAACCGCGGCTGCAGACCGCCACGCGACGCTCGAGGCTATCGGCCTGTCCTTGCTCATCGAAGGCCATCACCACCATGGCCGCGCCATAGCGCCGCACCTTGCGGGCGTGGTCAATGAAGGCCTGCTCGCCTTCCTTCATGCTGATGGAGTTCACCACGGCCTTGCCCTGCACGCACTTGAGACCTGCTTCGATGACGCTCCACTTGGAGGAGTCGATCATGATCGGCACGCGGGCAATATCGGGCTCTGCCGCCACGAGATTCAGGAAGCGCACCATGGCGCTTTCCGAATCGAGCATACCCTCGTCCATGTTGATGTCGATGACCTGCGCGCCACTCACCACCTGCTGACGGGCGACATCCAGGGCAGCGTTGTAGTCGCCGGCCTCGATCAGCTTGCGGAAGCGGGCGGAGCCGGTGACATTGGTACGCTCCCCGACATTCACGAACAGCGACTGCGCATCGATGTTCAAGGGCTCAAGGCCTGCCAGCTGCAGGCGCGGCACAGCCGGTGTAACGCGCCGCCTGGCATGTTGCCGCATGGCATCGGCCACCAAGCGGATGTGCTGCGGCGTGGTTCCGCAGCAGCCGCCGACGATGTTGAGCAGGCCCGCGGCACCATACTCATTCAGGATGGCCGCGGTCTCTTCCGCCGTCTCGTCATACTCGCCAAAGGCATTGGGCAGGCCGGCATTCGGATAGGCGCAGATGTAGGTATCGGCAACGCGCGCCAGGTCTGCGATGTATTGGCGCAACTGGCGGGCACCGAGCGCGCAGTTGAGTCCCACCGCAAGCGGGCTGGCATGGCGGATCGAGTTCCAGAATGCTTCCGCGGTCTGGCCCGACAACAGCCGCCCCGAAGCATCCGAGATGGTACCGGAGATGAGGAGCGGCACCTCCGTACCCAACTCATCAAACAAGGTCTGCACAGCAAAGATGGCGGCCTTCGCATTCAGGGTGTCGAAGATCGTCTCGATCAACAGCACATCCACGCCACCCAGTAACAGCGCGCGCGCCGCCTCGGTATAGCTGGCGGCGAGCTCATCGAAGCTGACACTTCGATAACCGGGATCGTTGACATCCGGCGACAGTGACGCCATCCGGCTCGTGGGTCCGAGCGCGCCGGCGACAAAGGCCGGGCGTCCTTTGGCGGCTGCGAACGCATCAGCGGTCTCGCGCGCGATGCGCGCCGCGCGGTAGTTGATCTCCGGTACCAGCGCCTGCGTGCCATAGTCGGCCTGCGAGATGGCCGTAGCATTGAAGGTGTTGGTTTCGATGATGTCGGCGCCCGCCTCCAGGTACTGGCGATGAATGCTCGCTACCAGATCCGGCTGAGTGAGCACCAGCAGGTCATTGTTGCCTCGCAGATCTTTGCCATGCGCCTGGAAGCGCTGCCCGCGGAAAGCCTGTTCGTCAAGCCGGTGCTGCTGGATCATGGTGCCCATCGCGCCATCCAGCACGACGATGCGCTCTTCGAGCAGTGACTTGAGTCTTCGGGTACTTTCCTGCCGTGCTGGCTCATCCACAGGCGTGATGGCGTAGGGGGCCGCGCCCACGAGCAGGCTGGCTGCAGGCTGAACGTCCGGGTGCAGGCTGCGGGTTTCATGCAGGCAGCAGGTCGAACGCGCGGTCATGCCACCGCCCTCTGCTGCGGCGCTCGTACACCCAGCGCGTGACAGATCGCAAAGGTCAGCTCGGCGCGATTGAGCGTATAGAAATGAAATTCGTGCACCTCATGTGCTTTCAGGGCCTGCACCTGCTCGATAGCGACGCTGGCCGCGATCATCCGGCGCGTCTCGGCATCGTCGTCCAGTCCCTGGAAGCGATCCTGCAGCCACTCCGGAATGCGTGCGCCACAGCGGCTGGCGAAGCGCACCACCTGCGGGAAACGCGTGATCGGCAGAATGCCGGGGACGATGGGCGTGCGAATGCCCGCAGCAGCACAGCGATCGCGAAAACTCAGGAAAGCCTCTGTGTCATAGAAAAACTGGGTGATCGCCCGGCAGGCGCCGGCGTCGACCTTGCGTTTCAGGTTGTCCAGGTCGAAGTGCGCATCAGGCGCTTCCGGATGCACCTCGGGGTAGGCCGCCACCGAGATGTCGAAGTCAGCGACCGAACGCAAGCCGGCGACCAGATCGGCGGCATAGGCGAAACCATCCGGATGGGGTTGATAGCAGCCCTGCCCCTGCGGCGGATCTCCGCGCAGCGCCACCAGGTGCCGCACTCCTTCATCCCAATACATTCGCGCGATATCGAGAATCTCACCGCGCGACGCGCCGATGCAGGTGAGGTGCGGCGCACCGATCAAAGCGGTTTCGCGCTGCATGCGTGTCACGACGTTATGGGTGCGTTCGCGGGTCGAGCCATCGGCGCCGTACGTCACCGACACGAACTGCGGCGCGAGCGGTGCGAGGCGTTGCACCGACTCCCACAGCAGCGCCTCCATGGCCTCATCCCCCGGCGGGAAGAATTCGAACGACACCGAGATGGGCTGATTCATGCGCGCCTCATGGTTGTTTCGTGACGTTCCATCGCCGCAGCGCCGAGAGCCGCCAGAACGTGCTGCCCGTCGGCCTCGATCGGACTCAACCGCTCACAGCTCAGCCCCGCATCACCGAACAGTCGCCGCAGGCGGGCGAGCGGATGCTCGACGACTTTGTCGCGTGCACTGTCGAGAGTGTCGTAGTGCTCGAAGAGACTCAGTTTCCCCGTAGCACTCAAGGCGCCGCGCGCCCGTGCCAACAGCGCGGCCGGTTCAGCGCCCGCACCGGCCAGGCGATCGACAAGGACGAGGTCAAACTGTTGGATGGCCGCGCGCTGCAGGGCGCGCTCAATGTCCCGTGTCGCGGGCCCCTCGGCCCCGGAACTCACCAACACCTGGCAGCTGAAGCCGCGCCGCTCGGCAAAGGCACGCGCGGTTTGCGCCACGCGCCGCGAGCGCGCGATCGCCACGCAATGTCCCGCAATCGCCGCGGCCCCTTCCAGTAACTCGAGGTGCTGCGACGCCGAGCACCAACGCGCAGCCCGTGGCGGGCGTGGCACGCTCCGCTACGAAATCCGTCAGCGCCCGCCCCAACCGCGACTCGAAACTGCGCGCCGGCTCGTTGGCCGCACCCACCGAGACGGCCCGCTGCAGATCCCGACCGAACTGCGGATCGGTGCGATCCAGCTGACCGAGCAGACCCTGGACGAAGGCCGCGGCCGCCGGCTCTGAGGAGGGGCGGTAGTGAACCCATTGGCCCTGCCGCAACCGCTCGACCAGTCCCGCCTCACTCAGGATGCGCAGATGGCGCGACACCCGCGGCTCGCTCTGGGCAAGAGTCGTGGCGAGGTCCGAGACGCTGAAGTCGCGCTGGCTGCAGAGGAAAAGGAGCCGCAGACGGCTCGGCTCACCCGCCGCGCGCAGCCACGAGACCAGTTGCGGACCCTCTTGTGGGTGTGCTTTCAATGACATAGATCCGGCGGCGGCATTCTGTAAAGAATTGCACAATTCTTTAATTTGTATGCCGAAGAATGTACCGCCGATGCGTGCCGAAGTGCAATACCGAGAATTTGCGCTACCGACAGGCCGCCGCCCCCGGCCCTTCCCAGGGGCAGTGGTCAATGATCTCAGAAAAGTTAGTGAATGCTGGGGGAGCCAAGGCCGTCGCGAGAGGCCGCGAACAAGGCCTCCACGTCGACCGCATCGAAGCGATAGGGACGGTGGCAGAACTCACAGGTCACGGTCACAGCGCCCTGCTCGCGCAGAATGTCCCGTACCTCATCCGCGCCCAGGGCGCGCAACAGGCCCGACACCCGCCCGGTGTTGCATCGGCACTCGAACTGCACCGGTGTCCCGCGGAACAGCCGCATGTCGTGGTCGGCAAACCCCTTCGCCAGCAGCTTCTCGACCGGAGACTCGAGCAGCTCAGCTGCACTCAGACGCTCGATGCCGCTCTGCGCATCCTTCCAGGTCTCCTCGAGCTCGGCCTCGTTGGCATGCGCAGCTCCCGGTACCTTCTGCACCAGCACCCCCGCACCCCGGGCCATATCGGCAGCCAGCAGCAGGCGCGTCGGCAGCTGCTCGGACGAGGCGAAGTACGCCTCCAGCGAGTCCGAGAGTGAATCCCCGCTCAGCGGCACGATCCCCTGGTAGCGCATACTGCGCTCATCTGCTTCGATCGTGACGGCAACGCGGCCCGATTTACCGACAAGCCGTCGGAATGCATCCGTCCCCTGCGAGATGGAGTCGACGGTCTCCTCATCGTAGCGGGCCACGGCCCGCAGTCGGAAATCGTGGGTGCATTGCGCCACCAATAGCCGGATGGCGCCGTTGCCTTCCAGCTGCAGCGTCAGCGTGCCGCGAAACTTGAGCGTGGCGGCAAACAGCACCGAGGCGGCCACCGCCTGCCCCAGCAGCTCGCGCACCGCGGGCGGATAGTCCGAGTGTGCACAGAGCTCCTGCCAGGCGGTATCCAGGCGAACCCAGTGGCCGCGAACCGGCTGATTCTCGACGATGAAGCGACGGACCACGTCGCGCTTGTCATTGGTGCTTGGCATGCCCACAGAATGGGGCACGCAATGCCGCAACTCAATGCGTGGAACCCTGCAACCGCAAAGGTGCGCGCAGAGGCTGGGACTAGCCCGGCAGCTTGCTCTTCAGCAGCTCGTTCAGCTGAGCCGGATTCGCCTTGCCACCGGTCGCCTTCATGACCTGGCCGACGAAGAACCCGAACAGTTTGTCCTTGCCGGCGCGGTAGTCGGCCAGCTGCTTGGCGTTGCGGCTCATGACCTCGTCAATCGCCCGCTCGATGGCCGCGGAGTCGGTGATCTGTTTCAGACCCTTCTCCTCGATCACCGCATCGGCCGCAGCTCCACTGGTCCACATGGCCTCGAACACTTCCTTGGCGAGCTTGCCGGAGATCGTCTGATCGGCGATCCGGCGCAGCAGTCCCGCCAGACGCTCGGGCGGCATCCGGCCCGCATCGATGTCCACGCCTTCCTTGTTGAGTGCCGCCGCCAGCTCGCCCATCACCCAGTTGGCCGCAAGCTTGGGGTCAACTGTCGCGGGCGCGCCGCGGGAAACGACCGCCTCGTAGTAGGCCGCGTGCTCGCGGCTTGCGGTGAGCACCCCGGCGTCATAAGCAGACAGACCGTATTCGGCCGTGAAGCGCGCCGCCTTCTCATCGGGCAGCTCGGGCAGGCTGGCGCGCACCTCTGCGACGAAAGTCTCCTCGAGAGCGATCGGCAGCAGGTCAGGATCGGGGAAGTAGCGGTAATCGTTCGCTTCTTCCTTGGTGCGCATCGAGCGCGTCTCGCCGCGGTCCGGGTCGTACAGGCGCGTTTCCTGCACCACCTTGCCGCCGGACTCGAGCAGCTCGATCTGGCGTGCCACCTCGAAGTTGATCGCCTTCTCGACGAAGCGGAACGAGTTGAGATTCTTGATCTCGGCACGCGTGCCGAACTTTGCCGTACCGGTTGGGCGCACCGAGACGTTGGCATCGCAACGGAACGAGCCCTCCTGCATGTTGCCGTCGCAGATCTGCAGATAGCGCACCAGCGTGTGCACTTTCTTCATGTAGGCGACCGCTTCCTTCGCGGAGCGCATGTCAGGTTCGGACACGATCTCCACGAGCGGCGTGCCCGCGCGATTCAGGTCGATACCCGTGACGCCCGGCAGCCCTTCGTGTAACGACTTGCCCGCATCCTCCTCGAGGTGTGCCCGCGTCACGCCAACACGCTTGTGCGTGCCGTCATCGAGCACGATCTCGATTTCCCCAGCGGCGACAATCGGCAGCTCGTATTGGCTGATCTGGTAGCCCTTGGGCAGATCGGGGTAGAAGTAATTCTTGCGGGCAAACACCGAATAGCCCGCGATGCGTGCGCCGATGGCAAGTCCAAACTTCACCGCCATGCGCACGGCCTCGGCGTTCAGCACCGGCAGCACGCCCGGATAGCCGAGATCGACGAGGTTGGCCTGCGCATTCGGCGGTGCGCCGTACGCGGTTGCGGAGCTCGAGAAGATCTTCGACTTCGTGGCGAGCTGCGCGTGGATCTCCAGCCCGATGACGGTCTCCCAGCTGCGCGCGCTCATCGCCAGCCCTCCGGGATGTGACGATGCCAGTCGCTCTCGCGCTGATACAGATGCGCGGCATTCAACAGCCGGGCCTCGCTGAAATGCGGACCTACGATCTGCAATCCGACCGGCAGCCCGTCGGTGAAGCCGCAGGGCACGGACATCGCCGGCAGGCCCGCGAGATTGGCGCCGATCGTGTAGATGTCATTCAGATACATGGTGATCGGATCCGCGGTCTTCGCGCCGATGGCAAAGGCGGCCGTCGGTGTCGTCGGCCCCATCAGCACGTCCACTTCCTTGAACGCACGCGCGAAGTCGGCCGCGATCAGCTGTCGCACCTTCTGCGCCTTGAGGTAGTACGCATCGTAGTAACCGGCGGACAGCACGTACGTGCCCGTCATGATGCGGCGCTTGACCTCGGCCCCGAAACCCTCACCGCGCGAGCGCTTGTAGAGATCAGTCAGGTCGCGCGGCTCGCGGGCGCGATGCCCGTAGCGCACGCCATCGAAGCGGGCGAGATTCGAGGAGCACTCGGCTGGGGCCACCACATAGTAAGCCGGCACCGATAACGGCAGGTTGGGCAGGCTCACCGTACGCAGGCTTGCGCCGAGCTTCTCGTACACCTGCAGCGCGGCGCGCACACAGCGCTCGTTCTGCGGATCGAGTCCCTTGTCGAAGAACTCCTGCAACAGGCCGATCTTAAGGCCTGCGAGCGGCGCCTCGAGACCGGCAACGTAGTCCGGTACCGGCGTATCAACACTCGTCGAGTCGTTGGGATCGAAGCCTGCCATCTCGCGCAGCACGAGCGCCGCATCGGCCGCTGTGAAGCTGATCACACCGCCCTGATCGAGACTCGAGGCGAACGCCACCATGCCATAGCGCGACACCCGTCCATAGGTGGGCTTGATACCCGTGACGCCACAGAGTGCTGCGGGCTGACGGATCGAGCCGCCGGTGTCAGTCGCCGTCGCAGCCGGAGCGAGCCGCGCTGCGACCGCCGCAGCAGAGCCGCCCGAGGAGCCGCCCGGCACCATCTGTGGATTCCAGGGATTGCGCACCGGACCATAGAAGCTGGTCTCGTTGGAGGAGCCCATGGCGAACTCGTCCATGTTCGATTTGGCGAGCGTGATGGCTCCGGCCGCCTTGAGCTTCGCGACTACTGTCGCATCGTAGGGCGAGACGAAGTTATCCAGCATGCGCGAGCCGCATGAGGTCCGCACACCTTCCGTGCAGAACAGATCCTTGTGCACGATCGGCAGTCCGGTGAGCGCGCGAGTGCGGCCCGCGGCGAGCTCGTGGTCCGCCGACTGCGCAGCAGTGAGAGCTGCGTCACGTAAAATCGTGATCAGCGCGTTCAGCTGCGGCTGGCTCGCCTGCATGCGATCGAGCAGCGTACGCGTCAGCTCCACGCTGGAAAAACTCCGTGCGCGCAGCCCGTGTGCAAGCTGCGCCAGCGTCATCTCGTGCAGTTTCACTCGATTACCTTGGGAACCAGATACAGTCCGGCTGCGACCTGTGGCGCATTTTCCTGATAGCGCGCGTGCTGATCGGTCTCGCTCACCGCATCGGGCCGCAGGCGCTGTGACAATCCGGGCAATGGATGGGCCATGGGCGTCACGTCGGCCGTATCGGCGCGCTCGAGCTGTCCTACGAAATCCAGGATCGCCGACAGGCTCGTCTGATATACGGGAATCTCCGCAGCGGAGAGCTCGAGGCGTGCCAAGTGGGCGATATTGTCGATCTGCTCGCGTGTCAGAGCCATGTGAGATGCCGCTGCGGTATGTGAGGTGCGTGCCGGAGCAAACGCGAAAACCAGCACAAAATCATACATGTTGCCTTGCTGAATGTCCTGTCGGTTGCTATGTTACGCGCCACTTCTGGGGGCCTCCCGCCGCACTTTATTCCGGTCGCTAATTCATGTTCAAACGCTTGCGCGGCTATTTTTCCAGTGATCTCTCGATCGATCTGGGAACGGCAAACACACTCATCTACGTGCGTGACAAGGGCATCGTGCTGAATGAGCCCTCGGTCGTCGCAGTGCAGGACGAATCGACCCGCAGTGGCGGCAAGATCATCGTCGCCGTAGGTGCCGAAGCCAAGAGCATGCTTGGCAGGACGCCCGGCCACATCACGGCCGTGCGGCCGATGAAGGACGGCGTCATCGCCGATTTCACCTACACCGAGAAGATGCTGCAGCACTTCATCAACAAGGTGCACGGCAATCGCATGCTGAAGCCCTCGCCCCGCGTGCTGGTGTGCGTGCCGTTCGGCTCGACCCAGGTCGAGCGCCGTGCGATTCGTGAGTCCGCCGAAGGCGCCGGTGCGCGCAACGTCGCCATCGTGAGTGAGCCGATGGCTGCAGCGGTCGGTGCGGGGCTGCCCGTGCACGAAGCTCGCGGCTCGATGGTGCTCGACATCGGTGGCGGCACCTCTGAGGTGGCGGTGCTATCGCTGAATGGCATCGTGTATGCCAACTCGGCGCGCATCGGTGGTGACCGCTTCGATGAAGCGATCATGAATTACGTACGGCGCAATTACGGCATCCTGATCGGTGAGGCCACCGCCGAGCGCATCAAGATCGAGATCGGCTCGGCCTATCCCGGCCAGCAGGTGCGCGAGCTCTCGGTCAAAGGTCGCAACCTCTCGGAGGGTGTGCCACGCAGCTTCACGCTCAACAGCAACGAGATCCTCGAAGCACTTCAGGAACCGTTGCAGGGCATCGTCAGCTCCGTCAAGCAGGCCCTCGAACAGACGCCGCCGGAGCTGGGCGCCGACGTCGCGGAGCGTGGCATCGTGCTCACCGGTGGTGGTGCGCTGCTGCGTGATATCGACAAACTTCTTACTGAAGAGACCGGCCTTCCCGTCGTCGTAGCGGATGACCCCCTCACCTGCGTGGCACGCGGTGGCGGGCGCATTCTCGAGCTGATGGACGAGCTGGGCCCGGGTCACTTCGGTCTAGAATAGCGCGGCCAGTCGCACATGGCCTTCGGGACTGGGGCCACATCAGTCAGGGGCGCACCGCCCGGCTTTCGTTTCACGCTCTACGCGGCACTCGCGATTGTCATCATGTTCATGGACAAGCGCGGCGAGTATTTCGAGCGCGTCCACTATGTCCTGAGTGCCGCCGCCTATCCCATCCAGCTCGCCGTCAGCTCACCGAGTCAGGCCTTTCAGTGGATGAAGGAAAGCGTCGTGACGCGCGATGTGCTGCGTGCCGAGAACGAGCGACTGCTGGCGCGCGACCGCGAGCTGGAGTTGCGCACCATGCGCTACGAGGCGCTTGCGCGCGAGAACGATGAGCTGCGTGGTCTACGCGATGCCTTGCCACCGGTGGCAGCGCAGTGGCTCGTTGCCGAGATCGTCGACATCCAGCTCAACAGTTTGCGACAGCGGGTGATTCTCAACCGCGGCGCGCTGAATGGCGTGTTCAAGGGGCAGGCGGTGCTCGATGACCATGGGCTGTTGGGCCAGACGACTCACGTGGGTCCGTGGAGCGCCGATGTCATTCTCATCACCGATTCCGAGCACGCCGTGCCGGTGCAGCTCGAGCGTACCGGCCTGCGCACGATTGCTGTCGGCACCGGCGACACTGCCGAGCTTGCGCTTCCCTATCTACCCGGCAACGCCGATGTGAAAGCGGGCGATGTGCTGCTGACCTCGGGTCTGGGTGGCGTCTTCCCTGCCGGCTACCCGGTGGGAAAGATTGTGGAGGTGCACCGCGATGCCGTGCAGCCTCTGGCCCAGGTGCGTGCCATACCGTTCGCCGCCGTGAACACGGACCGCGAGGTCATGCTCGTCTGGTTCCGCGAAGGCCATCCCGCGGCACCGCTCGCCGCGACTAGCCCGACTACCGGCGATGCAAAAACCGGCAATCCACGCATGCAGCCGCAGACCGCACCCCATGCCGGTACGGCAGCTGGTTCCGGCACCGTAGCTGCCTCAGGCGCCGCCCCCGCCGGCGCCGCGCCCTCGCCGGGAGATGCGGCCAAGCTGCCTCCGCTGCTCAAACCGAGCAGCAAAACTGCCGTACCGACGCCCGCTGAGCCCGAAGAAGAGTCACCGCCCTACGAGATCGAGGCTTCTGCGAAGCCTGAGCCGGGTGCGACCGCGGTGGTTCCCGGGGCGCCCGGCGCGACCTCCAGCGGGACGTCTGGCGGCACGACCGGCACGACCGGCACGACCGGCACGACCACCGGCACACCTGGCGCGGCGCCCAGCACGGCGCATCCCAAGTCATCTGCCAAATCCAAGACCTCGAGGAGCAAGCCGCGATGAACTCCTTGCCGCGCGGCGCCATGCTGCTCACGGCGCTGCTGGCGCTGATCCTCACCGTGCTGCCGCTGCCGAACTGGCTCAACCTCGTCCGGCCGGCCTTCCTGGTTCTCACCGTGCTCTACTGGTCGATTGCCTCGCCACGCGCCGGCGGCATCGCACTCGGCTTCTTCGCGGGCATCATGCTCGATGTTTTCCAGGGTCCGCTGCTCGGCGAGCACGCGCTGGCGCTGTGTATCGTTACCTACATCGCCGTGCGTGAGCACCAGAAGATCCGCTCCAAGCCGGCCTTCCAGCAGTCGCTCATCGTGTTCGCGGCGCTGCTCGCCTACGAATCCATCCTGTTTGCCATCGATGGCTGGACGGGTCATCCCCTCACCAGTCCGCTGCGCTGGACGCATACCGTGACGGGCGCCATTTTCTGGGCACCCGTAGCTGCGGTATTGAATGTGACCAACGATCGACGGCACTGAGGCCGGCAAGCGACCATGGCCCGCGGCGTACACATCAAGGACCACTGGAGCGAACAGCGCCTGTTCGATCAGCGGGCCGTGGTGGCAGGCGCCCTCATCGTCATGCTGACACTCGGCCTCCTGGGCCGGCTGTTCCTGTTGCAGGTCATCCGCCACGACTATTACGCGGAGCTCTCGCAGGGTAACCGCGTCCGCACCGAGCCCATCCCGGCGGCGCGCGGCCTCATCCTCGATCGTCACGGCGAAGTGGTGGCCGGCAACCTGCCCGCCTATCAGCTCGAGCTGGTACCCGAAGAAGTACCGAACCTCAAGGTGGAACTGAACGGCCTGGTGGCGCTGGGCCTGATCGGCGCGGATGAGGTGGATGAGCTGTTGCGCACGATCCGCTCCCATCGTGCGTTCGACACGGTGCCCGTGCGGCTGCGGATGTCTGATGAGGATGTTGCGCGCTTCGCCGTGCGCCGCTTCGAGTTTCCGGGACTCGACATCAAGACCCGGCAGACGCGCTCCTATCCGAATGGCGATCTCGCCGTGCACGCACTCGGCTATGTTGGTGCCATCAGCGAGCACGATCTGGAGCACATTGACCATGCCGCGTACGCGGGCACCTCACTGATCGGCAAGCTGGGCGTGGAGAGCGCCTACGAGTCGAAGCTGCATGGGGTGAACGGCTCGCGCGAGCTGCTGGTCAATGCTCAGGGCCGTTCCGTGGAAAAGCAGGGCGCCTTCACGCCCGAGCTGCACATCCACGCACCCACGGCCGGCAAGGACATCGTGCTGTCGCTCGATCTGACGGTGCAGCGCGCCGCGGAAGATGCGCTCGCCGGCCGGCGTGGCGCCGTGGTGGCCATCGATCCCAACAACGGCGATGTCATCGCGATCACGAGCCGCCCGGGCTTCAACCCAAACCTCTTTGGCCGCGGCATCACGCGCACCGAGTACAGCGCACTGAATGAGGACATCGACAAGCCGCTGCTCGATCGCGCCCTGCGCGGTGTGTATCCGCCAGGGTCCACGGTCAAGCCGGTCATCGCGCTTGCGGGTCTCGTCTATCACGTCGTCGATCCAGACCAGACACGCTTCTGTGCCGGCCAGTTCCATCTGCCGGGCAGCTCGCGGCTGTTCCGCGAGGGCAAGGGCGGCAAACACGGCGCTGTCAATCTCACCGAAGCGATCGCACGCAGCTGTGATGTGTATTTCTATGGGCTCGCCGACCAGATCGGCGTCGATCACATCGCCGCCTTCATGGCGCCCTTCGGCTTCGGCAAACCCACAGGTCTCGACATCAGCGGCGAGATGAAGGGCATCCTGCCCTCGCGCGAGTGGAAGGCCTCCTACTTCACCCGTCCGGCCGACAAGCTCTGGTACCCGGGTGAGACGGTCAATTTCGGTATCGGCCAGGGCTATCTCAACGTCACGCCGGTGCAGATGGCCCACTACGTCTCCGTGTTGGCCTCGCGCGGTAAGGTGTGGAAGCCACGACTCGTGACCGGCCTGCGCGATTCCGTCACGGGCAAGATCGAGCCGCTGGCGCCTGTGCGCGAGCCTGACATCACTCTCGCCACGCCGGCCGAGTGGCAGCGGATCTATACCGGCATGATCGGCGCCACGACGCATGGCACGGCGGCCGCGATCGGCCATAACGCGCCGTACTCGATCGGCGGCAAGACCGGCACCGCGCAGGTATTCAGCGTCGGCCAGAACGAGAAATACAACGAGAAGACCGTGGCCGAGCGTCTGCGCGATCATTCCTGGTTCATTGCCTTCGCGCCCGCCGAGGCGCCACGCATCGCACTCGCGGTGATCGTCGAGAACGGCGGTTGGGGTGCCAGCGCCGCAGCACCCATCGCGCGCAAGGTGATGGATGCCTACCTAGTCGGTGCAGACGGCAAGCTCAAGCCGGCCAGCACCGTGCCTCCTCCGGAGTCCGCACCGGCGCCGCGTCCGACCGAAGAGCTGCCGATGCCGGACCAGAAGCACGCCATCGCGCCGCCCAGCCCGCAATCGACTGCATCCACCAACGGCTAGCCTTCGCGATGATCTACGAAGAAGTCACCTCCGGCTCGCGCACCCGCCGCACCCTCTCGGGAGCGGCGCGCGTGTTGTTTGCCTTGAAGCTGGATGGGCCGCTGATCGTGGCGCTCACCCTGGTGGCCGTGTTTGGTTTGGTCGTGCTGTACAGCGCTTCCGGTCAGAGTGCCATCACCATCTATCGCACCCTCGGACGCCTGGCACTCGGCACGGTCGCGATGCTGGTGCTCGCCCAGGTCAATCCCAACTTCCTGCGCCGCACCTCTCCATGGCTGTATGCCTTCGGCGTGCTGCTGTTGCTGGTCGTCTACGCGATGGGCCACATCGGCAAGGGCGCGCAGCGCTGGCTCGACCTCGGAATCGTGCGCTTCCAGCCCTCGGAGCTCATGAAGCTCGCCGTGCCGATGACTTGTGCGTGGTTCCTGCACGAGCGGCCGTTGCCGCCCCGTCCGCTGCACCTGCTGCTGCTCGCGGGCATGATCCTCGTGCCCGTCGCCCTGGTCGCCGTACAGCCGGACCTGGGCACCGCGGCTCTGATTGCCATGGCGGGGGCGCTCGTGATCGTGATGGCCGGACTGCAGGTGCGCGTCATGGCCGGGCTCGGGATACTGGGGGCGGCGGGCGCGTTGTCTCGGCTGGAACTTCATGCACGACTACCAGCGCAAGCGCGTGCTGACGTTCATGGATCCGCAGACTGACCCGTTGGGCGCGGGCTACCACATCATCCAGTCACAGATCGCGATCGGTTCGGGCGGTGTGTTCGGCAAGGGCTGGATGAACGGTAGCCAGGCACAGCTGGAATTTCTGCCCGAGCGCTCCACCGATTTCATCTTCGCCGTCGTGGGCGAGGAATTCGGGCTGTTGGGCCAGGGTCTGCTGCTGTTGCTGTATCTCGTGGTCGTGAGCCGCGCGCTGTATCTGTCCACGCAGACCCAGGACACCTTCTCGCGCCTTGTCGCGGGCAGCCTCGCGCTGACGTTCTTCGTGTACGTCTTCATCAACGCGGGCATGGTCAGTGGGCTGTTGCCCGTGGTCGGCGTGCCGCTGCCGCTCGTCAGCTATGGAGGGACCTCCGTCGTCACCATCCTTGCAGGTTTCGGCATCCTGATGGCGCTGTACTCACATCGCAAACTGGTCAGCTCCTGATCGTCCCATGAGGATGCACATCCGCTTTGCCGCCTGGCTCGTGTCGGCAGCAGTTACCCTGCTACCGCTGCCGAGTGTCGCCGCACACCGACATAAGAGTCCGCCCAAGCCGCATTTCGACCTCAAGCGCCCGGAGATCGTGAGCTTCGTGAGCGAGGTGACCCGGCGCGACGGGTTGCAGCGCCGTGCCGTCATGAAGATCCTGAGCAAGGGGGAGCCCCAGCCGAAGATCCTGGAAGCCATGACGCGCCCCGCGGAGAAAGTGACTCCGTGGTATGAGTACCGCGATCACTTCCTCACCGAGGAGCGTGTTGCCGATGGGGCGCAGTTCTATCTGGAGCATCGCGATACCCTGGAGCGCGTCGCCGCCGAGCGCGGCATCGCGCCCGAGTACATCGTCGCGATCCTCGGCGTGGAGACCAAGTACGGGCGCACCACCGGCCACTATCGCGTGCTCGATGCGCTCATGACCCTCGGCTTCGACTATCCACCGCGCGGTGAGTACTTCCGCGAGGAGCTCGAGCAGTTCCTGCTGTTGAGCACCGAGAATCATCTTGACCCGCTCAAGATCACCGGCTCGTACGCCGGCGCCATGGGCGCACCGCAGTTCATGCCCTCGAGCTATCGCAGGTACGCGGTCGATGGCAACACGGATGGGCGCTGCGATCTGTTCGCGGACTGGGAGGATGTGCTGGCGAGCATCGCGAACTATTTCGTGCAGCACGGCTGGGAGCCAGGTGGACCGGTGTTGGCCGAGACCCGCCTGGATCCGGACCCGAAGTTCCAGTTCGACCCACGTAATCTGGAACTGAACGAGACGGTTGAGAGTCTCAGCGCTCAAGGAGTGGAAATCACGCCGCTGCAACCAGGAGCAACCCCCGTCGTGCTGGTGTCCGCAGAGCAACAGGACGGCCCGGCCTACCGGGTCGGCTTCCACAACTTCTATGTGCTGACGCGCTATAACCGCAGCGCGCGCTACGCCATGGCGGTGCACGATCTGGCCACGGCGATCGCCGGGCGGGTGCGCAATACGGCTGCCGTCGTGCAGGACACGCCTCCCTGATGCGGGCCACGAGCTCGTGATCCCGGGCGACCTCAGCCGCTTGCGGCCGGCCCTGACCCGCCTGAGCGGCTGTGGCGCGCTCCTGATGCTCGCCGCCCTCGCCACCCTCGCAGACCTCACGGGCTGTTCCGCGCCGCCACGACGGGCCCCGCCGCCGGTGGTC
The DNA here is from genome assembly GCA_963715725.1 of uncultured Pseudomonadota bacterium. Lineage (GTDB taxonomy): Bacteria > Pseudomonadota > Gammaproteobacteria > Steroidobacterales > Steroidobacteraceae > 13-2-20CM-66-19. The sequence goes on from OY970272.1 coordinate 966,575, forward strand.
GAGGAGGTGCCGGCGCCGCACCCACCCTCGCCCGACTCGGTGCCCGATGCCGTGCCCCGTAGCGAGCCGCGCAGCGCCCACGGCAACCCGCCCTCCTACAATGTCCTGGGCAAGCACTACGTGGTGCTACCAACGGCCGATGGCTACATCGAGCGCGGCGTGGCATCGTGGTACGGACCGACCTTCCACGGTGTCAGCACCTCGAGCGGTGAGCGCTATGACATGTATGCGATGACCGCTGCACACAAGACGCTGCCGTTACCGACCTATGCTCGCGTGACCAATCTGCGCAACGGCCGCAGCGTGGTGGTGCGGATCAACGATCGCGGACCGTTCGTGGCCAACCGGTTGATCGATCTCTCCTACACCGCCGCGGCCAAACTGGACATGCTGCGGGAAGGCACCACGCTCGTGGAGGTGCGGGCACTGACGGTGCGGGAGCCGGACAACCTGACGCGCAGCGCACAGCTGCCGCCTCCGGCACTGTTCATTCAGGCCGGCGCATTTGCCGACCGCAACAACGCGCAGCGCGTCGTGCAGCGACTGCATACCGGCGGACTCGCCAAGGCCTTCATCCTGGCACCGCCGCCTGACGGCAAGGCGCCGCTCTACCGGGTGCGCGTGGGACCGATCAACGGTGTGCCCGAATACGACCGCCTGGCAGCCGAGCTCGCCCGGCTCGGCTACCCGAATGCGCATCTCGCCAATGACTGACCCCCTGAAGCGCAGTCCGACCTCACAATCACGGCGCCGCCGCCTGCTGTTTGTTGGCTCGTTCATCGGGGCGCTTACCGCGATCCTCGCCATCGGCTTTGTCAGCTACCTCGAGCTGTCGCAGTTGGCTGAGTCCGGCGCGCGCGTGCAACACTCCTACGAGCTGCTGCAGACCCTCGATGACCTCACCGCATCGCTCACCGATGCCGAAACCAACCAGCGCGGCTTTCTGTTGACACAGGATTCCTCCTATGTGACCCAGTTCGAGGAGGCGAGCGCGCAGGTGCGACTCGCCGTCACCGAGTTGCGGCGCCTCGCGGTGGATGAGGCCACGGAGGTCGCCATCGCGCACTTGGGCCGACTTGCGGGCGCCAAGCTGCAGGAGCTGCGTGACAGCCTGCACAACTCGCAGGCGGGCCATAAGCATGCGGCGCTCGCCAACGTCGCCGATGGCCGCAGTCAGCGCCTGATGACCGCCTTCCAGCGCGACTCGGCGGAGCTCGAAGTGATGCAGCGGCGGCTGCTCGATCAGCGCCGCGAGCGCGAGCAGCACGCCCGCCTCTGGAGCACCGTAGTTCTCGCTGCGACTATCATCTTGAGTCTGCTGCTGGTCGTGGCCGCCGCCATGATCAGCCGACGCTTCGAGGACCGCCGGCGGATGTTGGAGAACGAAATCGCCGAGCGCCGCCGCGCCGAGGATTACCGCGAGTCACTGCTCGCCAGCGAGCGCACCGCGCGCGCTGAAGCCGAGCGCGCCACGCAGCTGAAGGACGAATTCGTCGCGACCTTGAGTCACGAGTTGCGCACGCCACTCAATGCCATCGTCGGCTGGGCCGGCATCCTGCAGATGGACCGCCGTGCCGACACGGTGCAGCAGGGTGTGGAGGTCATCGAGCGTAACGCGAAACTGCAGGCCCAGATGATCGAGGACCTGCTCGACATGAGCCGCATCCTCTCGGGCAAGCTGCTGTTTGAAGTGTGCAAGATGGACCTGGGACCCCTCGCCAAGGCCGCCGTGGCTACCTTACAACCCACGGCGAATGCCAAGGGCGTGCGACTGCAGATGCAGATCGATGCGCAGCAGTTCGTCAATGGCGATCCGGCGAGGTTGCAGCAGGTCGTGTGGAATCTGCTCAACAACGCCATCAAGTTCACACCGGCCGGCGGCACAGTGCAGGTGCGGGTACATACCAGCGGCAACCAGACCGAGCTCATCGTGGCCGACAGCGGTCAGGGCATTCGCGCGGAGTTCCTGCCGTATGTGTTCGATCGCTTCCGTCAGGCAGATGCCTCCACCACGCGCCGGCACGGAGGTCTCGGCTTGGGGTTGTCCATCGTCAAGAGCCTGGTGGAGATGCATGGCGGCACGGTCAGCGCGCACAGCGCGGGGGAAGGCCAGGGTGCGACCTTCACGGTGCGCATTCCGGCGGTGCCCGCGCACGTGCGGGTGCGTGAGGAGACCTTGATCAGCGCTCCACTGACCGCTCCCACCCTCACCCGGGAGCTGCTCGGAGTGCGCATCCTGGTGGTCGATGACGATCCGGACGCGCGCTCGCTCGCGCAGCGGGTGCTGGAGGACAGCGGTGCCGGGGTGCGTACGGCCGCATCGGCGGCCGAGGCGCTCGCAGCGCTCGAGGCCGTGGAGTTGCCGGATGTCGTGGTGAGTGACATCGGGATGCCCGAGCAGGATGGCTACGATCTGATCCGCCAGGTCCGTGCGCTACCGGGTCAGGCGAGCCGCATCCCCGCCGTCGCACTCACGGCGTTGGCGCGCGGTGAGGATCGCAGCCGCGCTCTGCAGGCCGGCTATCAACGCCATATCAGTAAACCGGTCGATCCGGCCGAGCTCGTCTCCCTGATCGCCGACCTCGCCGATGGCGGCTGCACCGCCGCAGCCGGCTGAATCGCTGCTTTTGCGACACTGCGCAGCGGTGCAGCCCCGGGTGCGCTGCTAGAATCGCGCCGCCTGTGTGTCAGTGAAGGATTGCCGATGTTGCGCACGTGCAGTGTGATGACCGCCCTGATTGCCCTAAGCGTGAGTGCGCCCGGTCGCGCCGCGACGCCCATCCCCAAGGCCCCCGAGGTGCAGGCGAAAGCCTACATCCTGGTGGATCACTTCAGCGGCCGCGTGCTGGCCGAGAGCCACGCCGATGACCGCGTCGAGCCGGCCAGTCTCACCAAGCTCATGACCTCCTACGTGGTCTTCAAGGCCCTGAAGGAGAACCGGCTGAAGCTCACCGACCCGGTGACCATCAGCGAGCACGCCTGGCGCTCGGAAGGCTCGCGCACCTTCGTGCAGGTCGGCAGCAGCGTGCCGGCCGAGGTGCTCATCAAGGGCATGATCGTGCAGTCGGGCAACGATGCGACCATCGCGCTCGCGGAGAAGGTCGGCGGTACCGAGCCGGCCTTCGCACAGATGATGAATGAGTACGCCGGCCGCCTCGGCATGAAGTCCACGCACTTCGACAACAGCGACGGCCTGCCCTCTGCCAACCACTACTCCACCGCGCGTGACCTGTCGATTCTGGCCGAACGCGCTTATCCGGGAGTTCCCCGAGTACTACCAGTGGTACAGCATCCACGAGTTCAAGTGGAACAACATCAAGCAGCAGAACCGCAATGGCCTGCTGGATCGCGATCCGAGCGTGGACGGCATGAAGACCGGCCACACCGACAGCGCAGGTTTCTGTCTGGTCAGCTCCGCCAAGCGCAACGACATGCGCCTGGTCTCGGTGGTCATGGGTTCCAACAGCATCAGGGCGCGCGAGGATGCCAGCGAAGCCTTGCTCACCTACGGCTACACGTTCTATGAAACCGCCAAGGTGAAGTCGGCCGGCGAGGTCGTGTTGAAGCCGCGCGTGTACAAGTCCACCGAGCAGTTCGTGACTCTCAGCATCCCGAAGGATCTGGTGCTCACGGTCGGTCGCGGACAGCTGCCGGATCTGAAGAGCACGGCACATCTGTTCCACGAGCCGCTGGTCGCGCCGCTTGCGGCCAACGTGCCGGTGGGCGAGCTGACCATCACCGACTCGACGGGCCAGGTAGTGGCGCGCACGCCGCTCGCGCCGCGCCGGGAGATCCCTTCCGGCGGTCTGATGACACGCGCCGTGGATGATGTGCGCTTGTGGTTCAATTGAGGCCTGATGGCCGAACCGCTGCCGCTAAGCTATTTGAATGGCGAGTTCCTGCCGCTGCAGGATGCACGGATCTCACCGCTTGATCGCGGCTTCCTCTTCGGCGATGGCGTCTACGAGGTCATGCCCGTCTATGGCGGCCGACCGTTTCGCTTCGGAGCCCATGCCGAACGCCTGACGCGCAGCCTGACATTGCTGCGCATGCAGGATCCGCACACGCGCGATGCGTGGCGCCGCATACTCGGTACGCTCATCGAGCGCAACGGCGGCGGCGATCAGTACATCTATTGGAGGTGACACGCGGCGCCGAGCACGGTCGCAATCACGCGCCGCTGCCCGAGATCGCCCGCACGGTGTTTGCTTTCTGCGCACCGCTGCCGATCGCCGATCCGCCGACGCTCGAGCACGGGGTCAGTTGCATCACCGCGCAGGATACCCGCTGGCACTACTGCGATATCAAAGCCACCGCCCTGCTTGCCAATGTGATGCTGCGGCAGCTCGCCGTGGATGCGAACGCCGGCGAGACGATCCTGTTGCGCGATGGCGAGTTGACTGGAAGCCTCCGCATCGGCCGTGCACATCGTGAGCAGCGGTGTTGTGTTGAGTCCGCCCAACTCCCGACACATCCTGCCCAGCACGACCCGCGGCGCCATGGAGGAGCTCGCAACGCGCGCGGGCATCCCCCATCGCTCGGAGAAGATCACCGAAGCACAGCTGCGCGCGGCGGACGAGGTGTGGCTGTCGGCGGCCACGCGCGAAGTGCAGGCGGTGACGCATCTCGATGGCCGTGCGGTGGGGCGCGGCCGGCCCGGGCCGCTGTGGCGACGGGTGCGCGAGGAGCTGCAGCGCTACAAGCGCGAGCTCGTGGGACAGCCGTGGTAGATCAGCCCCCGGTGCTGCAGTTTCCCACCGACTATCCGCATCAAGGTCGTCGGTCGTCCCTCGGATGAGTTCCGCGCGCGCGTGCACGCGCTGATGCGTGCGCCACGTGCCGGATCTCGACAGCGAGCGGGTCAGCGAGCGCCTGAGCGAGAACGGCAATTTCCTCTCGATCTCCTATGTTATCCAGGCGCGCAGCAGCGAGCAGGTGATCGCGCTGGTCAACGACCTGAAGGCCTGCGACGGGGTGCTGACGATTCTCTGATCCAGGCGGCCGGCCCGCTTTCTCTTTGAGCACAGGGTTTCTGTAACCGCTTTGTAACCGGCTGCGCGCCTGCCGCGCTTTTCCCCTCGCCGGATGGTTCCTCGCTCGGTACAGTGACTGGCTTTTGGACCGTCACACCGGCTCATGTCCATCACGCTCGATCAGGTCACCAAGCGCTACCAGGGCCACCCGGTGGTGAACGACGTCTCGCTCGATATCGGCGACGGCGAGTTCTTTGTATTGCTCGGCCCGAGCGGCAGCGGCAAGAGCACGCTGCTACGAACCATTGCCGGGCTCGCCGGCGGTGGATCACGGCCGCATTGCGCTGCACGGTCGCGATGTCACACACCTGAGCGCGCGCGACCGCGGCGTTGGACTCGTCTTCCAGAACTACGCGTTGTTTCGCCACATGTCCGTGGCTGACAACATCGAATTCGCGCTGCGCGTACGCCGCATGCAGCGCAGCCGCGCGGCGCGCAGCGCCGCGCGGAGTTGCTGCGCCTGGTCGCGCTCGAGGGCATGGACGAGCGGCTGCCAGCTCAGCTCTCCGGCGGACAGCAACAGCGGGTGGCGGTGGCCCGGGCGCTGGCGCACAAACCCGAGGTGTTGCTGCTCGATGAGCCGTTCGGGGCACTGGACGCCAAGATCCGCGAGGAACTGCGCCGCACCATCCGCGGTGTGCAGCGCGAGCTCGGGATCACCACCGTGCTGGTGACCCATGACCAGGAAGAGGCCTTTGCGCTCGCCGACCGGATCGGGGTCATGAATCACGGCCGGCTGTTGGAGATCGGGCGACCGCACGAGCTGTACGCGAGCCCCGCCACGCGCTTCGTCGCCACCTTCCTCGGCGCCGCCAACCTGATTCTCGGACGGCAGACGCGCGATGGCATCCGCTTCGGCAAGGCACCGCTCAACGCGCTGGCGAAGAGCTCGCTGCAGAGTGCGCGCGAGCACGAGGTCGTCGCGGTGGTGCGCCCCGAGGAGCTCGAGGTGGCGCCGTCCCGCGATCAGCTGCGCTCCTCCTATCTCACCTCAGGTGAGGTGCAGGAAGTTGCATTCACCGGTGCGATGGAGCGGATGCGGGTGTGTATCGATGATGGCGATGCCGCGACACTCTCGGGTGAGACCGGCCCGGAGCAGGCGTGCATGGATGTGACCCGCACGCAGCACGAGCGGCGCGCCTTCCAGATCGTTCCGGGTCAGCGGGTGTCGCTGGGGGTCCGACGCGTGCACGTGCTGCCCACGCCGCTTTCCAGCTTCACCGTCTGTGCCACGAACGAGCTCATGGCGAGCGCTCTCAGCCATCAGCCCATGCTGGTGGAGCTCGCGATGCGCATGAAAACCCGCATCTCGGTCCGCGTGGATCCGAAGCTCGGTCTGCCGGATGCGCACGTGGCGCGTCTCAATGGCGCTGAGCAGCCGGATTTCACGGGCACCACCGTCATTGCCTCGCATGAGGATGCGTCGTTCCAGGTGGAGTGGCTCCTGCAACGCGGCGCTGCGGAAATCCTGGTCCTGCCGCAGCATGCCGCCTCGCCGGCGCGCGTGTTGATTCACTGGACCGACGAGAGCATGCGCCGCGCGACGTTGGCTGTCGCGGCCAGCATCCTGCGGCATGTGGCTGCGGAAGCCGTGTATGTCGGCATTCTGCCGCAGCACACGCCCCCGGCACAGCGCCCGCACGGCATGCGCGCCCTGCTCGATGCGCGCTCCGAAGCGCAGGCGGTGCACGGACTGGAGATGCGCACGGAGCTGCGCTTCGGTGATGCGGGTGCCGAGCTGCTGCGCCAGTTGACTGAGGCCCGCGATCAGATGCTGATCCTCGGTGTGCAGGACGTCGGCGGACTCGCCCTGCGCTTCGGCGCGCTCCTGGAAGCGAGCCATTGGCCCATCCTCATCGTGCATCGCCGGGAGGAAGAGCCCGCCACGCGCGAGGCGCGGGCCTCATGAGTCGCTGGAGCCAGCCGAGTGTGCTGCCTGGCTTCGGGCTGACGTTTGGTTTCACCACCTTTTTCCTGAGCGCGATTGTGCTGATCCCGCTCGCGGCGCTGGTGCTGATGGCCGGCTCCATGCCGTGGAGCGACTTTGTCCGCGTGGTCACAAGTCCGCGGGCGCTCGGTTCCTATCGCCTGTCCTTCGGCGCCTCGATGCTCGCGGCATCCATCAACCTGGTGTTCGGTTTCATCATTGCCTGGACGCTCGTGCGCTACAAGTTTCCCGGGCGCAAGCTCATCGATGCGCTCATCGACATGCCGTTTGCGATGCCGACCGCCGTCTCAGGCATCGCGCTCACCACGGTGTTCGCCGACAACGGTTGGATCGGCCAGTATCTGCAGCCGCTCGGGATGCAAGTGGCCTATACCTGGATCGGCGTCACGGTCGCACTGACTCTCATCGGCCTGCCCTTCGCCGTGCGCTCGGTGCAGCCGGCGCTGCAGGAGATTCAGCGGGATCTGGAGGACGCGGCGGAAACGCTCGGCGCCGGGCGCCTGTACATTCTGCGGCGGATCATCCTGCCGACGGTGCTGCCGGCCCTCTTGACCGGCTTCTCGCTCGCCTTTGCGCGCGCGGTGGGTGAATACGGCTCGGTAATCTTCATCGCAGGCAATCTGCCCATGAAGACCGAGATCACCCCGCTCCTCATCGTCATCCGGCTGGAGGAGTTCGACTACCGCGGCGCCGCGGCCCTGGGGCTCGTGATGCTTGTCATCTCCTTCATCGTACTGCTCGCCATCAATCTGCTGCAGGCCTGGGGCCGGCGCCGCCTCGTGGCCAGCATGCGCTGATACCTCATGGCTGCTGCCGCCGACCACGCCACGCTGGAAGATCTCGCCTCCCGTCCCGGGCGCGACACGCTCGCTCAGCGCGCTCGTGCGCGGGCTGTTCATCACGCTGTCGCTGGGATTTCTGGCAGCGCTGCTGTTCGCACCGCTTGCGACGGTGTTCGTCATGGCACTGCAGCATGGCTGGCACGCGTACGCACAGGCCTTCACCGATCCCGACACGCTCGCCGCCATCCGGCTGACGCTGTTGACCGCGGCCATCGTCGTGCCGATCAACACCGTGTTTGGCCTCGCGGCCTCCTGGGCGATCGCGAAATTCGAGTTTCGCGGCAAGAGCTTTCTCATTACCCTGATCGATCTGCCGCTCGCGGTGTCGCCGGTGATCTCCGGCATGATGTACGTGCTGCTGTTCGGCCTGCGCGGCTGGTTTGGCCCCTGGCTGCAAGAGCATCGACATCAGCCATCATCTTCGCGCTCCCCGGTATCGTACTCGCCACGATGTTCGTGACTTTCCCCTACGTGGCGCGCGAGCTGATTCCGCTCATGCAGCAGCTCGGCAACGATGAGGAGGAAGCGGCGCTCACGCTCGGCGCCGGCGGTTGGATCACCTTCTTCCGGGTGACGCTGCCGAAAGTGCGCTGGGGCCTGGTCTACGGGGTGATGCTGTGCAACGCGCGCGCCATGGGCGAGTTCGGCGCGGTGTCGGTGGTATCCGGCCACATCCGCGGCCTGACCAACACCATGCCGCTGCACATCGAGATTCTCTATAACGAATACAACTTCGTGGGCGCCTTCGCCGTGGCATCCCTTCTCACGGTGCTCGCCCTCGTGACCCTGATCGTCAAGACTCTGGTGGAACGGGCAGGCTACCGGCGTCGATGAACGATCTGGACGCGTCTGAACTCCGCTTGGCAGTGGCTGCAGCCGACCCGGCAAGCGAGTCTTGCCTGGTGGCTGGTCGCGATCCACGTCACCATCGTGCTGGTGGTGGGCGGCGGCATCTCCTATTCCGCGATCCAGATGCTGCACGACCTCGCCGATGAGCAGGGCAAGGCGCGTGCGCAACTGGCCGGGGCCATGGCGCGCGAAGATCTCCGGCGCATGGGGGAAGACATGCTGACCGCAGCGCGCGCGCTTAGCGAGCGGCCGACCCTGCAGCGGCTGGTCTCTGAGGGGCGTACCGATGCCATCACGCCCCTGCTGCGGCGGGCCTGCGAGACGGCCGGCGTCAGAAGCCTGCGCACTCTTCACCAGCAACCAGCTGCATCGCGCAAGCGGGCCCGCCGCTCGAGTGGCAGGGCATCGTCACCGCGAGCAGCGAGCAGGGGGCGACGTTCCTGGCACTCCCCGCGAACGTGCGTACGCCGGTGTTGGGTGCGTATGCGTCGCTTGCGGACACCGAGCGCGACGCGCATCTTCGCCGCTGCGGCTGCTCGATGCGCGCATGGCGGCCAACCTGAGCCAGCCAGGTGGGTCTGCAGATCAGCCTGATCGACTACCGGGCATTCACCAACGATCCGGTGAATGCGTTCACGCCGTTGTATTCCGCAAGCCTGGCGGATGGCCGCTCGGCGGTGCAGCGCATCAGTTCACAGCAGCTGTATGCGGCCAGTGTCCCCGTGTTTGCCTCCACAGGTGAGGCGATCGCGCTCGTGCTTGCATCGCTCCCGACGGCAGCGATCGATCAGTCTGCGACCCATCTGACTCACAAGCTGCTGCTGACCGCCCTGGTGCTGGCCTCACTCGCCGTGTTCGGCGGCCTGGTGCTGAATGAGTTGGGTGGCAGGTCCGGTCAAGGCGCTGACGAGCGCGGCGCTGCGCCTGGGCCAGGGCGATTTCTCAACATCGATTCCACCCGGCGGCGCGGCCGAAGTGGGGGCGCTCGCGCGCACCATGGAGGACATGCGACGCAACCTCGTGGAGCTCACCGGCACGCTGCGGCGACGCGAAGCGGAGGCCCAGGCCGTTCTCAGCGGCGTCGTCGAAGGAGTCTATGCCGTCGACAAGGATCGCGTGATCCGCTACCTCAACCCGCAGGCGGCTCGTCTGCTTGGCGTCACACCCAAGGAGGCCGTGGGACGCTTCTGCGGCGATGTGCTGAAACCGCGCGATGAGGGTGGCCGGCGCATCTGTGATTTCCGCTGTCCGATCCTGCAAGCGCGCGTGGATCGCAGTGCGAAGTCCATCGAGCAACTGCAGCTTCCCGTCGCAGGTCCCGCGTACGACGGTGATCACGAGCGCCGCCATGGTCGAGGGTCTGCAGGTCCAGGTCATCCGCGACGAAACCGAGCTCGAAGCGGTGCGGCGCGCGCGCGACTCGGTGCTCGCGAACATCTCGCACGAATTCCGTACGCCCCTCGCGGCGCAGCTCGCCTCCATCGAGTTGCTGCGCGAGGGCTTGACCAGCCTGCGGCCGGAGCAGCAGCTGGAGCTGGTGCGCTCGCTCGAGAACGGCACGCTGCGCCTGACGCGGCTCATCGACAACCTGCTCGAGAGCGTGCGCATCGAATCCGGACAGCTCGATATCCGCAGGCAGAGCGTCGCATTGTCCGAGGTCGTGGAGGACGCGCATGCGCTCATCGGCTCGCTGCTCGAGCAGCGCCAGCAGACCCTCGAGGTCACCCTGCCCGAGGACTTGCCGCTCATCCCGGGCGACAAACATCGCCTCACTCAGGTTTTCGTCAACCTGCTCGCCAACGCCAACAAGTTCGCGCCCAGAGGGCAGCGTGGTGCGGATCGGCGCCGAAGTGACGGCCGCCGCGCACGGGGCCCTCGCGCACACAGCAGTTGCGAACCCCACAGTTGCGAACATCGCACCTGCGGCCGCGCTGATGGTCATAACCTGGGTGGAAGATGAAGGTCCGGGCCGTGAGCCTACGCACAGCGAGGCGCTCTTCGCGCGCTTCAGTCGTGGCGCCGGCGAGGAGCCGGAGCCCGGAGGACTGGGACTTGGGCTGTGGATCGTGAAGTCGATCATCGAGCGCCATGGCGGCAGCATCGAGCTGGTGCGCACGGATCAGGCACGGACCCGCTTCGTCGTAACCTTGCCCGCGGAGAGCCCGGCGTGAAGATACTGGTGGCGGATGACGATCATGATCTGCGCGAGCTGATCGGCTTCACGTTGACGTCAGGCCAGCTACTTCGTGGTGAAGGCGTCTGATGGACCAAGCGCTCTCAGCCTGTTCGCGGCCGAGACTCCCGACCTGCTGGTGCTGGATATCAACATGCCGGGTGCGAGCGGCTTTCAGGTGTGCGAATCGGTCCGCCAGCGCTCGCGGGTACCCATCATCATGCTCACGGTGCGTGGCGAGGAGGAAGATCTGGTCCGGGCTCTCGAGCTGGGCGCTGATGACTATCTCACCAAACCCTTCAGCCCGCGCACGCTGCTCGCCCGCATCAAGGCGCTGCTGCGCCGTGCCGGCATGGAGAGCAGCGCGCCACTGGCATCGGGGCGTGTTGCGCTCGATCTCGAGGAGCATACGGTGCGCATCGGCTCGGGCGCGCCAGTGCGACTGACCAAACTCGAGTTGCGACTGCTGCAGATGTTGCTTGCGAACGCGGGACACACCGTCGGCAGTGATCGGCTGTTGGTTCAGGTGTGGGGACATCGCAATGCCGCGGACCGCCAGCTGCTGAAACAGCTGGTACACCGGCTGCGCCAGAAGATCGAGATCGATCCGGCTGCCCCGCAGCTGCTGCAGACCGCCGCCGGCGCAGGCTACAAACTGGTAGTCGACTGATCCGCGCCGTCCGCCCTCAACGTTCATCGACGTCCACGGCGCTCTGCAGTAACCGATCACCGTCTTCGCTGCTTCAAATTGCTGACAGCAGAGTCACTTACGCGCTCGTCACCGATGCGTAACCAAGTTCATACCGGGCACTGCCGCAGCTTTCAGTAAGCTGTGTCATTCATGGATTGCGGAGATGACACTGTGTCAAACACACGTACCATCGCCATTGTGGGCGCCGGCTTCTGCGGCGCACTTGCCGCCGTGCACCTGTTGCGGGCAGCGCACCGGCAGCGCACGAGGATCGTGCTGATTGAACGCGCCGCTGCGATCGGGCGCGGCACGGCCTACGCCGAGCGCGAACACGGATTTCTGCTTAATGTCCCGGCGGCACGCATGTCAGCCGACTCGCAACAGCCTCTGGACTTCCTGCACTTCGCGCAGCAGCAGCACGCGCAGCACCGCTTGCGGCAGGTCACCGCTGAAGACTATCTGCCGCGCGCGCTCTATGGTGAGTATCTTGAAGCGACCCTGCGCGCTGCTGAGGCGCGAGCGCCTTCGCATGTGCGCTGCGAGCGGCTGCGCGCCGAAGTTCACGCCGTAGAGCCGAAGCCTGCGAGTACTGCTCTGTTGGTCCGTCTCGCCGATGGTCAGACACTGTTGGCGGACGATGTGGTGTTAGCCTTGGGCAACCCGCCGCCGGGTGAGCCGGTGAAGATCCCGGCTGAGTTGTGTCAACCGCGCAACCAAGAGTCCACGCCGCGCTATATCGCCGATCCGTGGTCACAGCCGCTCAGCTTTCAGCCCCATGAGCGCCTGTTGTTGATTGGCTCGGGACTCACCATGGCGGATGTGGCCTGCGCCGCCGCGCAAGCCTCCTCCACGATCCGTATGCATGCCATCTCGCGTCATGGCCTGCTGCCGCCCCCGCAGACGCACTTTGCAAGCACCGTCCCCGCCGGTGAGCCGGCGGAGCTGCTGCAGGGTGCCTCGTTCTCCGCGCTCACTCTCGTTCGGATCGTGCGGGAGCTGGCAGATGAGACGCAGCGTCGCGGGGGCGACTGGCGCGAAACGATCACCCTGGTGCGCAACCTGGCACCGCAGCTGTGGAGCCGGCTCAAGGCGCATGAACGCCAGCGCCTGTTGCGCCACGTGCGACCCTATTGGGATATCCATCGCCATCGGCTGCCGCCGGCCACGGCCCAGCAGCTGCAGCAGATGCTCGTGAGCCAACAGCTGCAGTTGCACGCGGGGCGCATTCTGCAGCTGCAACTCAACGCAGAGCATCTCAGTGTGCAGTGGCGGGCGCGGAGCGCGAGTGAGGTGCACAACCTGCAGGTGGATCGCATCATCAACTGCACCGGGCCGGATTACGATGTCACGCGCTCGCGTGAGCCGCTGCTGCGCTCGCTGCTGCAACGGCAGCTGGCGACACCCGATGTCCTGCGCCTGGGGTTGCGTACCGGAGAGCATGGCGCGCTGCTCGATTCCCGCGGCCAACAACCGCATCGCCTGTTTTATCTGGGGCCGATGTTGCGCGCCGCTCACTGGGAGGCCACCGCTGCGCAGGAGCTGCGCGGACACGCCGAGAGCCTGGCGCGCCACCTGGCCAGCCTGCCCGTGGAGCAGCCGGTCGCGCCGCTATTGCGGGTCAATCACGCCGCGATTCGCAGCCTCACGGGCTGTAGATATGATCGAACACGCCACCTTCGGCGAAGTGTTTCTGCTGCACGGCCGGCCAGCCACCGAAATCCGCAATCGTGACCAACTGCAGCTGCGGGAACTGCTGCGCATGCTCGGCAGCCACCTGCGGATCGCGCGGGCGGTAGAAGTTGTGCGCCACGATCTCCTGGCCTTCCTTGCTGTAGAGGTACTGCAGGTACGCCTGCGCCACTTCACGCGTGCCGCGCCGCAGGACCACTTCGTCCACGACCGCAACCGGCGGTTCGGCCAGAATACTGATCGTCGGCACGACCATCTGCAGCTTCTCAGCACCTAATTCGCGCACGGCGAGCAGCGCTTCGTTCTCCCAAGCCACCAGCACATCGCCAATGCCGCGCTGAGCGAAAGTCGTGGTGGCGCCACGCGCGCCGGTATCCAGCACCGGAACATTCTTGTACAGCTTCTGCACGAACTCGCGCGCAGTCTCGTCGCTGCCGCCCGGCTGTTTCAGTGCCCAGGCCCATGCGGCCAGGTAATTCCAGCGCGCTCCGCCTGAAGTCTTGGGATTAGGCGTGATGACGGAGATCCCGGGACGTACCAGATCCGACCAGTCGCGGATGCCCTTCGGATTGCCCTTGCGCACCAGGAAGACGATGGTGGAGGTGTAGGGGGAGCTGTTGTCGGGCAGGCGGCTCGCCCAGTTGATCGGCAACAGCTTACCCTTGGTGGCGATGGCATCGATGTCGGCGGCGAGGCCCAGCGTCACCACATCGGCTGCCAGACCATCGATGACCGAACGCGCCTGCTTCGCGGAGCCGCCATGCGACTGGTTGATCCTGACATGCTGGCCCGTCTTCCCATGCCAGTACGCATCGAATGCCGCGTTGTACTGCGAATACAACTCGCGCGTCGGATCGTATGACACGTTGAGCAACGTGACCGCACCGCCCGCAGTGCCGGATGGCTGCGGGGAGCCACAACCCGCGCTTGCAACCAACAGCGCGGCGCTCGCGGCAAAGGGCAGCAAACGCCATAACGTGCGCAGTCCGCTCATCGCGCGAGCGCTCAGGCCGAGAAACCGAGAGCGTGCAGCAGATGCGGCTCGAGAAGCCGCGCTACTTCCGGCACCGTAGCCGGGTCGCCGAGGTCCGCGAGTTGCGTCATCTGCAGGCCCTGGTAACCGCAAGGATTGATGCGCGTGAACGGCTCGAGGTCCATGTTCACATTCAGGGCTAGACCGTGATAGCTCGCGCCACGGCGCACGCGGATGCCGACACTTCCGAGCTTGCGTTCATCCACATAGATACCCGGCGCACCCCGGCGGCAGTGCGCGCTGATGCCCAGCTGCGCGGCCAGCGCGATCACGCTGCGCTCGAGCGCGGTCACGAGATCGCGCACGCCGAGCCCTGCGCGCTTCAGCTCGATCAGCGGATAGACGACCAGCTGTCCGGGGCCATGAAGGTCACCTGCCCGCCGCGATCGATCTGGATCACCGGAATCTCACCCGGGGCCAACACGTGCGCGCGATTGGCATTCATGCCCAGGGTAAACACCGGCGGATGCTCGAGAAACCAGATCTCATCGCGCGTGAGCTCCGTGCGCTCGTCCGTGAAGCGCTGCATCGCGCGCCAGGTCGGCTCGTAATCCACTAGCCCAAGATGCTTCAGCACCGCAGTGGCAGTATGACTTCGGGCACGCAGCGCCTCAGACCGCAGCCCTCGACCGCAACGGCGCAGACCGCAACGGCGCAGACTGCAGCGGCGTTGACTGCCGCGGGGAAGCGGCAGCGGTTTCAGCGCAGGTTGATGGCGGCGGCATTCACAAGCCCGGCGTTGTTACGATTGAGCGCCTGCTCGGCGCGGTAGCTGGAGCGCACCAGCGGTCCGGAGACACACTCCAGAAAGCCACGCGCCAGCGCGCAGCTCGCCGGTACTCGTCAAATTCCGCAGGCGGAACGAAGCGCTCCACCGGCAGGTGATTGGCGGTCGGCCGCAGGTACTGTCCCAGCGTGACGATATCCACCCGCGCCGCGCGCAGGTCATCCAGTGTCTCGATCGATCTCGCTCGTCACGTCTCCCCCAGACCCAACATCAGGCTGCTCTTGGTGAGTACCTCCGGCCGATGGGCTTTGGCATGGGCCAGCACCTGCAGCGTCTGCTCGTAGCTGGCACGGGCATCGCGCACCGGATGCGTCAGTCGCCGGACCGTCTCGATGTTCTGCGCGAACACCTCGATCCCCGAGTCCACGACCGTGTCGACGTCGGCCAGCACGCCGTGCAAAATCCGGCGTCAGCGCCTCGACGGCGGTCTGCGGATTCCGCTCCTTGATGGCGCGGACGCAGGCGGCATAGTGAGCGGCGCCGCCATCGGGCAGATCGTCGCGATTCACCGAAGTCAGCACCACGTATTTCAAGCTGCATCAACGCAACGGTGCGCGCCGCATTCTCCGGCTCCTCCGCATCGAGCCAACCACGCGGATTGCCGGTATCGACGGCGCAGAAGCGGCAGGCGCGCGTGCACACCGCGCCCATCAGCATGAGAGTCGCGGTTCCCGCGTTCCAACACTCGCCGATGTTGGGGCACTTTGCTTCTTCGCAGACGGTCGCGAGCCGATGCTCCTTCACCAGTGCCTGGACGCGCTGAAAACCCGCCCCGATGGGAGCCTTGGCTCGCATCCACTCTGGCTTCGGCAGCCGGGGCACCGCAGCGCCGGCTGCCGCTGGCCGAGCGTCAGCGCTAGCTGCGGTGCGCTTCAGCCCATCCCGAATCGCGGTAAATCCCTGCGGGGTAACATATTTTTCACCACTGCGCGCAGCGCCGCTCCCCGTCACGACGGGGATGTCTTTAAGTCCTGACATGCCCTCATTGTACCGTCTCGCGGCCCCGGGCACGCAGCTGCGCATCGAGCTCACTGAGGCGCTGCGGTGTGCCGACATCGCACCAGCTCACCCCGGTACAGCTGGCCGCGCAGCTGGCGGTTTGCCATCGCACGCTTCAGCAGCGGCAGCAGCGGGAAGCGTCCCGGGGTACAGCCCTGGAAGAACTCCGGCCGGTACACCCCGATACCGGAATAGGTCAGCCGCTGCTGCTCGGCATCGACGACGTCCTCGCCCTCGAGCGCGAAATCTCCGCGCGGATGCTGTGGAGGGTTGGGTACCAGCACCAGCCGGGCAAGCGCGCCCGCCTGCGCATCGGCAGCGGCCGCGACGCAGAGGGGTGAGAGTCCAGATCCGTCCAGACATCGCCGTTGACCACCAGGAAAGGCGCGTTACCCAGAAGCGGCAGGGCCTTGAAGATCCCACCACCCGTCTCGAGCGCGACGGCTCCCTCATCGCTGTACTGAATCGATACCCCGTAGGCGCTGCCATCACCGAGCGCGCTGCGGATCTGCTCGCCCAGCCACGACAGGTTGATCACGATCTCGTGAATCTGCGCGCGCGCCAGCGCTTCGAGGTGATAGACGATCAGCGGCTTGCCAGCGACCGGCACGAGCGGCTTGGGTACGGTGTCGGTGATCGGCCGCAGGCGCTCACCGCGGCCCGCCGCCAGCACCATGGCTCTCACGAAGCCGCCACCGTCTGGGCACGTGTCTGTGTCAGTACCCGCGCGTTGGCGCGCGCGAGCTCCGGAACGACGCGCGTTTCGAGCAAGGCCCCGAACTGCGCAAGCTCCGGATAACGAGCGCAGGTATCGCGCACGTATTGCAGCGTCAGCGGCAGGTCGCGCAGGTAACCGGACTTGCCATCGCGGTACCACAAGCGCGCAGAAGATCCCCAACACTTTGACATGCCGCTGCACGCCGATCAGATCGAACCAGCGCAGGAACTCGCTGCTCGTCCGCCCCGATCTCACCGCCGCGCGCGCGCAGCTGCGCACGGTATGCGCCGACCCACTGCTCGACACGCTCACGCGGCCAGCTGATGTAGCAGTCCTTCAACAGCGACACCAGGTCATAGCCGATGGGCCCACGCAGCGCGTCCTGGAAGTCGATGATGCCGGGGTTACGCGCCGGCAGCACCATGAGATTGCGCGAGTGAAAGTCGCGATGAACAAACACCGCAGGCTGTGCCAGCGCCTCCGTAATCAGGAATTCGAATGTCGAGTCGATGCAGGCGGATTCGTTATCGCTCAGTGCGAGCTGCAGGTGTCGCCCGCAGAACCATTCCGGCATCAATGCCATCTCGCGCGCCAGCGCTGCGCGGTCGTAGGGCGGCAGCTCGCTGAGCGGCTGCGCCACCGCGCGTCTGGATCTCGGCGAGGCGGCGAGCGCATCCCCATACAGGCGGTCCGGATCATCGCCGGCATTGAGGCGCTGCAGGTATTGCGTCACGCCCAGGTCTTCAAGCAGCAGCAGGCCCCGCTCGATGTCAGCCTCGTGCACATGGGGCACGTGCACCCCGAGCGCTCTCGAGTAGTCGCGTCACGTGCAGGTAGGGGCGCACGTCTTCCTTGTCCGGGGGCGCATCCATGATGATGAACGTCTCGGCGCCACGGAACGCGCGGAAGTAGCGACGAAAACTGGCATCGCTGGAGGCAGGCTCGATGCGCTCCGTGTGCGATGCCGAGGTCCTTCGACAACCAGTCATGAACCAGCGCGAGTCGCGCGTCGTTCTCCGGCATGAGCATCGAGGTTTTCGGCCCGCGGTATGCGGGCGCGCCATTATAATGCCGCCCCTCATGCTGCACTGGCGCCTACTTCACATCACACTGCTGTCGCTGGGCTGCATCACCTCTGCCGGATGGGCAGCGGAGCCACTGCCCTGTCCCCGGTTCTGCAGAACAACCCGCCGGCGAGCAGCACAGCGCCGACCAGCGCCCCTGAGCCGAGCGCGACCACCGCACAGGGCGGGCCCGTCGCGACGCCAGAGACGACTTCGACGAACGCTGCGGCCGCGGCCACCAACACACCGCATCAGGACACATCCAACACCAAGCCGTCCGCGGAACAGGCGCGCCGCGCACTGCCGGAGCGCAAGCCCGGACCGAGCGAGGGTGCGGTCTCGATCGAAGCGCAGCACACGGATCTGGGTACCGATGGCAGCGGCACTCTGTCGGGCAACGTGGTGATCCGCCAGGGCGATCGCGAAATTCACGGCGAGCAGATCGAGTACAACTCCAAGACAACGGCTCGGTGCGCAGTGACAGCGGGATGGAGTACCAGGATCCGGTCGTGCGCATCACCGGCGCCGGCGGCAACTACTCCACCGCTGCCGGGCGCCGACTTCCGCTCGCGCGACCTTCGATCTGCAGCAGCGGGCGGCGCGCGGCTCGGCCGATGCGATGCAGCTCACACCGCAGGGCATCCTCGATCTGAAGGACGTGAAGTTCACGACCTGTCCGATGGCCGAAGAGGCGTGGAGCATCCGCGCCAGGAGCGTGACACTCGACACGCGGCAGCAGGTTGGAGAGGCGCGCTCGGCGCGCGTCGAATTCAAGGGCGTGCCGATCCTCTATCTGCCCTGGCTGTCCTTTCCGCTCGGCAACGAGCGCAAGAGCGGCTTTCTCTTCCCGACCGTCGGGAACTCCTCGCGCAGCGGCGCCGAGCTGTCGGTCCCGTACTACTGGAACATTGCGCCCAATGTCGATTTGACCTTCGAGCCGATCCTGTACTCGCGGCGCGGCGTCGACCTGGGCGGCGAAGCTGCGCTATCCTGACCTCGAACGATCACGGCGAGCTGACGCTGGAACTACCTGCCCTACGACAGCGTGTTCGACGCGAGCCGCAGCCGCGTCAAGCTCACCAACGTCACTGGAGCTGCCGGACAACTTCCGCTTCGCGATCGACGCGCGAGAACGTCAGCGATACGCACTATTTCGAGGACTTCGCGCCAGGGCCCGGAAGGCACGAGCACCGCCTTCGTCGCAGCAGCAGCGCGACGCTCACCTACCGCGACGAGCACTGGAAGATCGACGGCGAGGTGCAGCACTACCAGACGATCGACTACACGCTGCTCGAATTTTCACCGTCCCTACGCGCGCCTGCCCGGCCTCGAGCGTCAGTGCCGACTACGGCTGGGGAGCCGCGCAGCAGCTGCGCTACGGCTTCGACTCCGAGGTGGTCAACTTCCAGCGCGATACGCCTGCGGATCAGTGCCATCTGGTGTCTGGGCGCAGAACCCGTGCGTCAACGGCTGGCGCCTGGATGTCATGCCGCAGGTCTCGCTGAATCTCGCGGCGCCCGGCTACTTCGTCCGTCCCGGGCATCGCCTGGCGCGCGACGCAGTACGAGCTCAGCAACACTCGACCCCGGCCAGCAGACGCGCGCCGTCGCGCACCCTGCCGATCGCGAGCTTCGATACCGGGCTGACTGTTCGAGCGCGACGTGGGCTCGCATGACCAGCGGCAGCTCACGCTCGAGCCGCGCCTGCTGTATCTGTATGTCCCCTACCGGAACCAGGACAAGCTGCCGCTGTTCGACACGGCCTGCCGGACCTGGATCCGGTCGAGCTGTTCCGCACCAACCGCTATGTCGGCGCCGATCGGGTCGGCGATGCCAACCAGATCAGCCTCGGTGTCACCAGCCGGCTGCTCGACTGCCCTCAACGGCAGGCAGTTCCTCTCCGCCACCTTCGGGCAGATCTACTACTTCAGCAACCCGCGCGTGCTGCTGCCGCGATGCCGCATTGACGGGCGCTCACGCCGCCCGAGACGCCCGCACGGACAGCCGCTCGGATTTCGTCGCCCAGCTCGCGCTCACCGCCTTCCGAGGACTGGAGTGCCGACATCGGGCTGCAGTGGAATCCGCAGACCTCGCAGAGCGAGCGCGCCGCAGGTCAACATCCAGTACAAGCCCGGCGGGACAGTGCCGTCGTCAATCTCGGCTACCGCTACCAGCGCGACGTGCTCGACGCAGGCGGAGATCTCCGGCGCCTGGCCGATCAGCGCCGGCCTGGAACGTCTTCGTCCGCGGGGCATCTATTCCTTCAAGGACCACAAGCCGCTGGAGCGCTTCGCCGGCTTCGAGTACCGTGCGTGCTGCTGGAAGGTGCGGCTCGGGGGCCGCAGCTTCGTCAGCACCCGCACCGGCGCGGAGAGACACCGGGGTGTATCTGCAACTGGAACTCACGGCCTTGCAAGTGTCGGATCGGCGTCGGATTCTTCCTGACCGAGGCGATCCGCGGCTACACCCGCGGACAGCGCCACCTCGAGACGCGCGGCCTCCCTAGGCCTCGCGCAAGACCGAAGGAAGACCATGATGCGGCGTATTCTCGCACGTCTGCTCTGGCCGGCACAGCCCTGGCCGGCAGCTTCTTTGCCTGCAGGGACAAGGACTTGCATACGCGCAGACCCGCGAGCTGGCCACCAAGGGCGTGACTGCTCGATCGCGTCGCCGCCGTGGTGAACGACGGGGTGGTGCTCAACAGCGAGCTCGATGACCAGGTGGCCAGCCATCAGCGAGCGGCTGCGGGCCCAGAAGCTGGAGCTGCCGCCGCAGAACGTGCTGCGCCAGCAGGTGCTGGAGCGCCTGGTCCTGCAGGAGATCCAGGCGCAGCGCGCCACACGCGCCGGCCTCAAGGTGCCGGACGAGGCGCTGAACAGCGCCCTGAGCGAGGTCGCCCAGCGCAACAACATCCCGCTGTCGCAGCTGCCCGAGGCGCTGGCCCAGCAGGGCATCGACTACGCCGACCTACCGCGAGGAGATGCGCAAGGAGCTGACGCTGGGCCTGCTGCGCCAGCGCGACGTCCTGCAGCGGATCAGCATCACGCCGCGCGAGATCGATCAGTTCCTGGCCAAGCAGGCCAACACGCCCTCGGAGAACAACCAGTACAACGTCTCGCACATCCTGATCGCCGTGGGACAGGCCGCCACGCCCGCAGCAGCTCGAGGAGGCCGCCAAGCGGGCGCAGGACGTGTCTACAGCGGGCCCAGGGCGGCGAGGACTTCGCCAAGCTCGCGGTCGCCTACTCCAACAGCCAGACGGCGCTCGAGGGCGGCGCGCTCGGCTGGCGCAAGGGCAGTGAGCTGCCGACCTTCCTGACCGACGTGGTCGTGCAAGCTGAAGCCCGGCGAGGTCAGCGAGCCGCTGCGCACGCCCACCGGCTTTCACATCATCAAGCTGAACGAGGTGCGCGGCGGCGGAGCACGAAGGCCATCGTGGACCAGGTCCACGTCCGGCACATCCTGATGAAGACCAACGAGCTGGCCGACGATGCCACGGTCCGCCAGAAGCTCGAGCAGCTGCGCGAGCGCATTCTGAAGGGTGAGGATTTCGCCGGCCTGGCCTCGATCAGCTCGGAGGATCCGGGCTCGGCTGCGCAGGGCGGCGACCTCGGCTGGGCCGGACCGGGCAGCTTCGTGCCCGAGTTCGACGAGGCCATCGCGAAGCTGAAGGACAACGAGATCAGCGAGCCCTTCCACACCCAGTACGGCTGGCACATCGCGCAGGTGCTGGGCCGCCGTCAGTTCGACAACACCGATGAGATCAAGCGCCATCAGGCGCATGGAAGCCATCCGCGCCAGCAAGGCCGACGAGGAGACCGAGCTGTGGCTGCGCCGGCTGCGCGACGAGGCGTACGTCGAAACGAAGCTCTGTAGTGCGATGCGCGTGGCGGCGCAGCCTACCGCGCATCGCGCTGACTTCGGGTGAGCCGGCCGGCATCGGGCCGGAGCTGTGTCTCGCCGATCGCCGCGCCGGCCGCTGCCGTGCGAGCTCGTCTGCCTCGCCGATCGCGACCTGCTCGCCGAGCGCGCGCGGCAGCTCGGCATGCAACATCGTGCTGCGCCCTTATGACACTGATGCCACCGGCTCCCATCGGGCAGACGGCAGGTCCGCATGAGCCGGGTACGCTCAGCGTGCTGCATCGTGCCGTTATCGCATCCCAGCACCGCCGGCCAGCTCGATCCGCACAACGCACGCTACGTGCTCGAGCTGCTCGATCGCGCCATCGACGGCGCGCTGCAGCGGCGAGTTCGCCGCGCATCGTCACCGCGCCGGTGCACAAGGGCGTCATCAACGACGCCGGCGTTCCGTTCACCGGCCACACCGAATATCTGGCCGCGCGCACCGCATGCGCCGCATGCCCGTCATGATGCTGGCGACCGACAGGCATGCGCGTGGCGCTGGCGACGACCCATCTGCCGCTGAGGGAGGTCAGCGCCGCGATCAGCATCGAGTCGCTGCTGCGAGATCGTGCACCATCATCGATGCCGACCTGCGCGAAGTGGTGGGGCATCAGCGCAGCCGCGCATCGCCGTCTGCGGCTTGAATCCGCACGCCGGCGAAGGCGGCTATCTCGGCGATGAGGAGATCCGTGTCATCACCCCGGCCATCGAGCGGCTGCGCGCAGCGCGGCATGCGACGTCAGCGGCCCGCTGCCGGCCGATACCGCGTTCGTGCCGCGCAATCCTGGCGCGAGTTCGACGTGGTGCTCGCCATGTATCACGATCAGGGACTGCCGGTGATCAAGCACGCCGGCTTCGAGCGGCGGTCAACATCACACTCGGCCTGCCGATCCTGCGCACCTCCGTTGACCACGGCACGGCGCTGGATCTGGCCGGCACCGGCCACGCGGATGCGAGCAGCCTGGCGGCGGCAATCGAGCTTGCGATCGAGCTCAGCGCGTCGACGCTGATGCCGCGCGACGTCACGGCTCGCTGCGGGACCAGCCGCCGCGCCGCAAGCGCTTCGGTCAGCACTTCCTGCATGACCCGGCGGTCATCGAGCGGATCGTCGCCGCGATCCACCCGCGAGCCGCAGCGATCACCTGGTGGAGATCGGACCCGGGCGCGGCGCGCTGACGCGTCTGCTGCTGCAAGCGCGACCGGCTAGCCTCGATGCCATCGAGATCGATCGCGACCTGGCCGCGCTGCTGCGCTACCGAGCTGTCCGGGCAGTCCGTCATTTACCCTGCACGACGGCGACGCCCTGCGAGTTCGATTTCACCACTCTCGCGCGCGAGCGCGGTGCACGACTGCGCATCGTCGGCAACCTGCCGTACAACATCTCGACACCGCTGCTGTTTCATCTGCTGCGAGCACGCGGGCGCGCATCGAGGACCTGCACATCATGCTGCAGCGGGAAGTGGTCGCGCGCATGGCTGCGGAGCGCGGGCGATGCCGACTACGGACGGCTGACCGTCATGCTGGCGCCCTGGGTCAGCGTCGAACGGCTGTTCGATGTCGGGTCCTGGCGCCTTCCAGCCCCCGCCGCGCGTCTGGTCGGCCGTCGCACGCGCTGCACCGTCCGACCGGAGCCCGCGTTTCACGTCAGCGGAACACTTACGGCGCGGTCGTGAGCCGCGGCCTTTTCCCACCGGCGCAAGACACTGCGTAACGCACTGCGCGCACTTGTAGCCAGGAGCAGATCGAGGCCGCCGGACTGGATCCGGGGGCACGCCCGGAAACGCTCGCGCCCGAGGCCTTCAATGCGCTCGCGCAGAAGCTTGTAAGATCCCCGTCGAGGGTCTGCATGAGCCGGTCAGCAGGAACTGTCATGACGGACTATCGCCGCATCCTGCTGGTCGTGGATCTGAGCGAGGACAGCCTGCTCATCGGCCGCCGTGCCCAGGCGCTCGCCAAGGCGATGCGGCGCCGCAGATCGATCTGCTGCACGTGGTGGAGTTCGTGCCGGTCGAGCCCATGGGCGAGACGCTGATGCCCGCGGTGCAGATCGAGGACGAGCTGCTGGACCGGGCGCGGCAGCGGCTGGCGACGCTTGGCCGCGCGAGCTGGGCGTGCCGCCGGCATCGACCCGCGTCGAGAGCCGGCAATGTGAAGTCCGAGATCGTGCGCATCGCACGCGAGTCGGCAAGCGATCTCATCGTGCTCGGCAGCCGCGAGCGCCACGGACTGTCGATCCTCGTGAACTTCACTGAAGACACCGTACTGCACGCCGCGCCCTGCGATGTGCTGGCCGTGCGGGTGCGCCGCCCGTGAGCATCGTGGAAACCGGCAGCGCCCATCCGATCCGCATCGAGGTCGAGACGGCTTATCTGGAGGAGCAGTCCGATCCGAAGGAGCGCGCTACGTGTTCTCCTACACCATCACCATCCGCAACGAAGGAGCGGTGCCGGCACGGCTGCTGACGCGCCACTGGGTCATCACCGACGCCAACGGCAAGGTGCAGGAAGTGCGCGGCGATGGCGTGGTCGGCGAGCAGCCGCACCTGAAGCCCGGCCAGGGCTTCCGCTATTCCAGCGGCGCGGTGCTCGAAACGCCGGTGGGCGCCATGCAGGGCAGCTACCAGATGATCACGGACGAGGGTCAGCGCTTCGATGCGCCCATTCGCCGCGTTCCGGCTGGCCATGCCGGGAATCCTGCAGTGACGCGCTATGCGATCGGGGATGTGCAGGGTTGTCACACGAGCTGCGCGCGCTGCTCGATGCAGCTGAAGTTCTCCGCCGATCGCGATCAGCTGTGGTTCGTCGGCGACCTGGTCAACCGCGGCCCTGCACTCGCTCGGGTGCTGCGCTTCGTGCGCTCGCTGGCCGACAACGCCGTCGTCGTGCTCGGCAATCACGATCTGCATCTGCTCGCGGTCGCCAACGGTAGCCCGCCGGAAGCGCCGCTCCGACACCCTGGATGACATCCTGAGCGCCCCGGACCGCGAGCGGCTGCTGGAATGGCTGCATGACGCGGCCACTCGCATACCGCGCATCGTCCGATCGCCCGGGCGCGATGCCGACCTGATGGTGCACGCAGGCGTCGTTCCGCAGTGGAGCGTCGAGCGGACGCTGGCGCTCGCAGCCGAGGTGGAACGCGCGCTGCAGTCCGATCCGCGCGCACTGTTCGAACACATGTACGGTGATGAGCCCGAGCGCTGGAGCGAACAGCTCAGCGGCATGCCGCGCCTGCGCTTCACCATCAACGTGCTGACACGGATGCGGGTCTGTACTGCCGAGGGTCGCGTCGATCTGCAGATGCAAAGGCAAACCGCCGCCTGCAACATCAGGGCTGTTGCCCTGGTTCGACTGCGTGACCGCGCGCCACGCAGGATCACCGGGTCATCTTCGGGCACTGGTCCGCGCTTGGATTTCGTTCGGCGTGAGGATGTCGTCGGGCTGGATTCGGGCTGTGTCTGGGGAGGCGCGCTCACGGCCTTCGACCTCGATCGCGAGCGGCCGCCGATCAGCCTGCCCTGCCAGGGTTATCAGTTGCCCGGCGAGTGATCGGGGCAGCCGGCGCGGGCACGGCCTGCTCCGGCACGCCTGCGGGCCGCGAGATGGCGGGCTCAGTGGCTACAGGCTCGGCGCCAGGTCCCCACCGAACGGCGATCTCCGGGGACTTCATGATGAATACGCCCGGATCGAGCTCGAGATCGACGGGCGCGCGCCGGATGGGGTAATGGGCAACAGCAGGCGCTGATGCGCCCTGACTTCGAGCACTCCAAACTGCCCCGGCATCACCCGGAACGCGATCCGCACGGGCCAGAGCGTATGTTCGCGTGGGCGCATCGCCACCGAGCCGCTGCTACCTCCGGGCTGCAGATCGACCACCAGGGTGTTGCCCTTCCAGTACTGGGGAAATGCAGCATCCCGCCCGTCCGGCGTTGTGATGAGCAGCTCATGGACCTGCGGCGGCGGGGGCGGCGGCTTGCGATGCCAGGGCCAATGCTGGGCAGGTGGCTGCAGCCTGCGCTGGCCAGGACCAGCACCAGCAGCGCGCTCGTACGTGCGCGGACGGCTGTGCTCATGAATGACGCTCCTCCTGTCGGGCGCACACCCAAGGGGTTTCGAGCGCGTAACATACGCGAATAGCGCCGGCAGGACACACGGTATGGATCCTTCAGAGCTTTCAATTTCCAGCGCTGGATCGAGGAAAATCGCAGCGCGCTGCAGCCGCCGGTCGGCAACAAGCGGGTGTTTCGCAGACGGCGACTTCGTGATCATGGTGGTCGGCGGCCCCAACGCGCGCAAGGACTATCACGTCGATCCGGGCGAGGAATTCTTCTACCAGCTCGAAGGCGACATGGTGCTGAAGACCATGCCAGGACGGCAAAGCAGTGGATGTACCGATCCGCGCAGGGAGAGATTCTGCTGTTGCCCGCGGGCGTGCCGCACTCCCCGCAGCGGCGCGCCGCGACGGTCGGGCTCGTCATCGAGCGCCAACGCCGGCCCGGCGAGCTCGATGGCTTCCAGTGGTACTGCGAGCACTGCGATCAGCTGCTGTACGAGGAATTCTTTCGAGCTGACCGACATCGAGAAGCAGTTTCCGCCACTGTTCGAGCGCTTCTATCAGTAATCGGGAGCTGCGCACCTGCAAGCACTGCGGTGCGGTGATGGAGCGCACGCGTTGAGAGCCCGCGTGGCACTCGACGACTGCGAAGTACTCATCGATCTTACGCAGCCCGTCGTCCTTGCCATCGAGCAGCACTTCGCGAGCGATCAGCCGCGGCATTTCGGTGCGCCGCCTGCCAGCACCAAGGCGTATGGTGCGCCGGGGTTCTCGGGCGCGGTGCAAACTGGTGCCAGCTGCAATTGCAACGTGATCAGTCTCATCCCGCATTGCAATGGCACCCACACGGAGTGTGTCGGTCACCTGACGGCCGAGCCCCTCGCCGCGCAGGCGGTGATTCCCTTCGGCCTGATTCCTGCGGTGCTCTTGTCGGTGACCAGCGTGGAGGCAACCCGGAGCAGCTCCGAGAGCACCATCCCCACCCCACAGGATGGCGATCGGCTCATCACGCGAGCGGCGCTGCACGCTGCCTGGCCCGCGGCCCTGCCCTTCACTCCGCGCGCCCTCATTATCCGCACACTGCCCAACGGCCCCGACAAACTGACACGGGACTACGGCGCTGAGACGCCGCCCTATCTGACCCATGAGGCGGCGGAGCTGCTCGTGAGCGCTGGCATCGAGCATCTGGTGGTCGATGTGCCCTCGCTCGATCGCAGCCACGATGAGGGACGCCTGACCGTGCACCGGGTGTTCTTTGGCTTGCCGCCTGACTCGCAGACTCTTGCTGCAGCGCGCCGTCCGCAGGCGACGGTCACCGAGCTCGCTTTCATGCCTAACACGCTAGCGGATGGCCCCTATCTGCTGGAGTTGCAGGTCACCTGCGCTCGGCGGCGATGCGGTGCCGAGCCGGCCGCTGCTCTACCGACTGTGCTGCGCATGAATCCGCTGCAACGCCTGGATCCCGCCATGTTGCAGCAAGTGCGTGCGCGCGATGCGGCGGATGTGCTGCGTGAGTTCCGCAGCCGGTTCGCGTTACCCACACGTGCCGACGGCACGCCGCTCGTGTATCTGTGCGGCCATTCGCTGGGACTCATGCCGCACGCCGCACGCCCGGCCATCGAGCAGGAGCTCAACGATTGGGCGAAGCTGGGGGTGCTGGGGCACGAGCACGCGCAGCGGCCCTGGATTCCCTATCACGAGAATCTGACGTGCCGGGCTCGCCGCCCTGAGCGGTGCACAGGCCGGCGAAGTCGTGGCGATGAACTCGCTGACCGTCAACCTGCACCTGATGCTGGCGAGCTTCTATCGTCCCGCGGGCCGGCGCACCCGCATCCTGATCGAAGCCGGTGCGTTTCCCTCGGACCGGCACGCCGTCACCTCCCAACTCACCTGGCATGGAGAGACTCCAGGCCGCGCACTGCTCGAGCTCGCCCCTGCTCGCGGCAGTGAGCTCGTGACGCACTCACAGATCGAGGAATGCCTGCAGCGCCACGGCCCTGACATCGCGCTGGTGCTGTGGCCCGGCGTGCAGTACCGCACGGGGCAGGCCTTCGACCTCGAGCGCATCGTACGGGCCGCGCACGCGGCCGGTGCGCTGGCGGGGCTCGATCTGGCGCACTCCATCGGCAACATGCCGCTCGCCCTGCATGACAGCGGGGCGGACTTCGCGGTGTGGTGCAGTTACAAATATCTCAACGCTGGACCCGGGGCCATCGGCGGTTGTTTCGTTCACGAGCGGCATCTGCGCCAGCCAGCGCCGATGCGCCTGCAAGGCTGGTGGGGTCACGATGCGGCCAGCCGCTTCGCGATGGGGCCGGAGTTTCAGGCGGCTGCCGGCGCGGATGCCTGGCAGATCAGCAATCCGCCGATGCTGGCGGCCGCGCCGCTGCTGGCCTCGCTGCAGATCTTTCAGGAAGCAGGCCTTGGACGGCTGCGCGCCAAGGCGCTCGAGCTGACCGATTTTCTCCTGCAACGTCTTGAGCCTCTGCAGCCCGCGGTCGAAGTCATTACACCGCGCGCGCCCGCTGAGCGCGGCTGCCAGCTGTCGCTGCGCATCCAGGGAGATGCGCCGCGCGGCCGACAGATTTTCGAGCGCCTGGGTGCATTCGGTGTGATCTGCGACTGGCGCGAGCCGGATGTCATCCGGGTGGCACCCGCTCCGCTCTACAACAGCTTCGAGGACGTGTTGGTCTTCAGCGCCACCCTGCAGCAGGTCCTGCGGGAGGCCAGCTGATCGCCATGCCGGCCGCCGCCACTGGCCGCATCAACATCGTCGGCGCAGGGCTCGCCGGGGCGCTGCTGGCCGTCATGCTGGCACGTCGCGGCCTCGGCGTGCATCTGTATGAACGTCGCGCCGATCCGCGGCACAACGCAGCCGAGCGGGGTCGCTCGATCAATCTTGCGCTCGCAGCCCGCGGCATCGTGGCGCTGGAGCATGCTGGGGTGATGCCACAGGTGCAGAAGCTTCTCATCCCGATGCGCGGGCGAATGATTCACGACGAATCCGGTCACACTCAACTGCAACCCTACGGGCAGCGACCGCATGAGGTGATCTACTCCGTGAGCCGCGCGGCACTGAACCGCGTCCTGATCGAGGCCGCCGCGACGCATCCGGCAGTGACATTCAGTTTCGGACAGACTTGCACCGGCGCAGACCTGCATCGCAACGAGCTTCACTTGCGCCCCTCGAACACCGGCGGTGCTCCGTCAGGCTCCGCTCAGATGATGGCCGTGCCGCTCACGCCCACTGTTGCCGCAGATGGCGCAGGCTCCGTGCTGCGACAGACACTGGCGCAGTCAGGACAGATCCGGACCAGGGAGGACTGGCTAGATCATGACTACAAAGAGCTGACGATCCCGGCGGCTGCGGCGCGCGAAGTTCTGGATCCCCATGCGCTGCACATCTGGCCGCGTGGTGGCTTCATGTTGATTGCGTTACCCAACACCGATGGCAGCTTCACGGCCACGCTGTTTCTGCCGCGTACCGGCGCCAACAGCTTTGCCGAGCTCACCGACGCACACTCGGTCGCAGTCTTCTTCCGCGAGCACTTCGGCGACGCCACGGCGCTGCTGCCGGCGCTCAGCGCCGAGTTCGCCGCGCACCGTGCCGGGCAGATGGCGACGGTGCACAGCAGCGGCTGGCACTTGGACGGCAAGCTGCTGCTGCTCGGCGATGCCGCCCATGCGATCGTGCCCTTTCACGGACAGGGTATGAATGCCGCGTTCGAAGACTGTCGCGTGCTGGATGCCTTGCTGCAGACAGATGCCGACTGGGGGACTCTCTTTGCCCGCTTCGAAGCGGAGCGCCGTCCTAACACGGAGGCGATCGCGCAGATGGCCGTGGAGAACTACACCGAGATGCGGGCGACCGTACTCGATGCCGGCTTCCGGCGCCGCCGGGCCCTGGCGCTCGAGCTGGAGACACGCTTTCCGCAGCGCTTCATTCCGCGCTATGCGATGGTCATGTTCCATCCCGAAATCCCCTATGCCGAGGCACTGCGCAGGGGGGTGATCCAGGAGGAGATCCTGCTGCAGCTCGATGCGGGCGCTGCAGCCACGGCGGCAAGCGTTGATTTCCGGCGCGCCGCCGAGCTGATCAGCCAGCGATTGCCGGCACTCGCTGCAGGGTGACGAACTCCATATCGTAGGCATTGCGCTCATCTGCGGAGCGCCGCTGCACATCGATCTCCTGCCAGGTGTCCGCCGGCAGGACCGGAAACCAGGTGTCGCCTTCGAACTCCGCATCGATGCGGGTGAGATGTATGCGCTCGGCCAGCGGCAACAGCAGCTCGAACACCTGTGCCCCGCCGATGCCGGCGAGCTCTGCCGCGTCGCGACTCGCCTGCAGGGCGGCCTCGATCGAGTGCACCGGCACCACACCGGGACTCGCCCAGTGCGCATCGCGCGTGAGTACGAGGTTGGTGCGGCCTGGCAGTGGTTTGCCGATCGACTCGAAAGTCTTGCGGCCCATGAGCATGGGCTTGCCCATCGTGATGCGCTTGAAATGCTGCAGATCGGCGGGCAGGTGCCAGGGCAGGCCGTTGTCGCGCCCGATCACGCGATTGCGTGCCATCGCCACCACCAGAGTTATGGCTGCTGCCAGGTCAGATCTCCACGGCTGTGTTGAGCACGATCGTACCCTTGAAGGGCATGCGGAAGAACTCCGCCGCCTGGGTGCTGTGCCGCTGCATCTTCGCGAACAGGCGCCGCTGCAGCCCGCGCAGACCCGGTAACGGTCGCGCGCGCACCAAGTGCCGCCCGACGTAGAACGAGCTGTCCTCGGAGAATACGCGCATGCCGCGTGTGCGACACGACTTCATCGCCTGGCTGACATCCGGGGTCTCCATGAAGCCAAAGCGCGCAGTGATTTCGAACACACCCGGCAGCAACTCCTCGATTTCCACCCGCCGCACCGGATCCTGCCGCGGGGTGTGCGCGATCTCGATGTTCAGGATGATGACCCGCTCGTGGACGATGTGGTTGTGCTCAATGTTGCGGATCAGCGCCGAGGGAATCAGGTCGCGGATGGCTGGCGAGAAATACGCCCGTCCCCGGCACCCGCGTGTGACCATCGATGAGCTTGGCGAGATCATTCTTCGGGATTGCCATCTTCTGCAACGCGGTTCGCAGCTCGAGCCGGCCGCTGCGCCAGGTCCAGAACACCGAATACAGCACCGCACTCAGGGTCACCGGGATCCAGCCACCGGTCGTGAGCTTGGTGAGGTTGCCTGCCATGAACACCGAATCCATCAGCAGAAATGGCCCGAATACCGCCGCGACCGCCCACCACCGCCACTGCCATTGCGTGCGTGCGACGAAGCCCCCAAGGATAGTGGTCACCACCATCGTGCCCACCACGGCGGCGCCATAGGCGTTGGAGAGCGCAGCGGACGAGCGGAAATTGAGCACGAAGGCGATCACCGCGATGAACAGCAGCGTGTTGATCGTGGGCACGTAGATCTGTCCCTGCTCGAGCGCTGAGGTCTGCAACACGCGCATCCGCGGCAGCAGATCCAGTTGCACCGCCTGGCGCGCCACGGAGAACGCTCCGGAGATGACCGCCTGCGAGGCGATGACCGTCGCGGCGGCTGTCAGGATGAGCATCGCCGGCAGCAGCGGCTCCGGCACCATTGCGTAGAGTGGCTGTTGCACCTTGCCGCCGTGCTGCAGCAGCAGCGCGCCCTGGCCGAAGTAATTCAACACCAGCGCCGGCCAGACGAGCGAGAACCAGGCGATGCGCACCGGCCTCTTGCCGAAATGTCCCATGTCGGCGTAGAGCGCTTCCCCGCCAGTGAGCGCCAGGAACACCGCGCCGAGGATGGCAAGCGCCATCTCCGAGTGGCTGATCAGCAGCGCGATGCCATAACGCGGATCGACCGCTGCGAGCACGGCCGGATGGTGCACGATGGAGCGGATACCCGTGATGGCGATCACCGCGAACCAGGTGATCATGATCGGCCCGAACAACCGCCCGACGCGGGCAGGACCACGACGCTGGATCATGAACAGCAGTGCCAGGACCGCCGATTGTCACCGGAATGATGGCGTCCTTGAAGTCGGGGTCCAGCAGCTGCAGCCCTTCCACCGCGCTCAGCACCGAGATTGCGGGGGTGATCAGCGCATCGCAGAAGAAGAATGCGGTGCCGGCGAGCGCCAGTCCCACGAGCCACGTCGACCAGCTGTGCGCGGCCACGAGATGCCGCTGTGCGAGCGCAAACAGCGCCAGGATCCCGCCCTCGCCCTGGTTATCCGCCCGCATCATCACGCTCACGTACTTGATGGTCACCGAGAGCATCAGGCTCCAGAAGATCAGTGACAGCACTCCCAGCACGGCCGCCGGCTCGAAGGGCCCCGTGGCATCGAGCGCCGTCTCGAAGGCATACAGCGGACTGGTGCCGATGTCGCCATAGACGATGCCGGTGGCGCCAATGACCGCCGGCAGACTCCAGCGTCGGGTGTCGTGCATGGGATGAGCAGCGCTTCAGCGGCGCCGGCTGGACCTCTTGCCTTTACGTGCGCTACGACGCCTGAGCGACGCCGCCCGACTCACGGCGCGCACGCGCTGCGAGGCCCGTTTGCGTCTGGAGCGGGATCTGGATGCGGCCTGCGATCCGGATTTCGAACCGGATTGGGCTCTGGACTTGGAGCGGGCTTTCGTTGCGGCTTTGGGCTTGCGCTTTGCCTTGCGCTCGGTTGGCCATAGCATGGTGCCGCGGCAGTTGGGAAATCCGCAGCGGCAGGCAAACACCTCGTCGATGTTCTGCGGATCATCGTCCTCGCGCTGAATCTGGTAATCGTAGGTGAGCTCTTCCCCGGGGCCGACGTCCCGCAGCGCCTCGATGTAGACGCGCCGCTTCTCGACCACGGACTCGCAGTTGGGCTCACAGGAGTGATTGAAGAAGCGCGCATCATTGCCGTCCACGCCTGCATCGATCACCGTGCGCCCATCGACGATGAACAGGAACGTGTGACTGTCGTTCACCTCCTTCGACTCGTAGCGCCGGTCCGCTTCGGCGTGCGTGACGCGCTCGCCGAGATATTCGATGATGCGCGTGCCTTTGGAGATCGGCTGCAACGCGAACACGCCGAGGCCATGCACATTCGAGCGCCGCACCTCGATCAGCTGAGAATCAGTACTGGCCGGTGTCATCACTACACGGCCACCGGCGCCTTGATCGGCGCATGATGTTGGTAATTCACGAATTCGAAGTCCTCGTAGTCGTAGTCGAAGATGCTCTGTGGCCGGCGCCGCAGGCGCAGCGTCGGCAGCGGCAGAGGGGTACGCGCGAGCTGGGTGCGCGCCTGCTCCAGGTGATTCAGGTACAGATGGCAATCGCCGCCGGTCCAGACGAACTCACCGGGCTGAAGATCGCATTGCTGCGCCAGCATGTGCAGCAGCAGCGCGTAGCTGGCGATGTTGAACGGCACGCCCAGGAACACATCGGCGCTGCGCTGATAGAGCTGGCAGGAGAGCCGCCCGCCGGCCACGTAGAACTGGAAGAAGGCGTGACAGGGCTGCAGCGCCATCTGTTCGAGCTCACCGACATTCCAGGCGCTGACGATGATGCGGCGCGAGTCGGGATTGTGGCGCAGCAGCTGCACGGCCGCGGCGATCTGATCGATGCTGCGGCCATCGGGTGCGAGCCAAGCGCGCCATTGCTTGCCGTACACCGGACCCAGCTCGCCGGCGGCATCCGTCCACTCATCCCAGATCGTGACACCATGCTCGCGCAGCCAGCGCACGTTGGTTTCGCCGCGCAGGAACCACAGCAGCTCGTAGATTACCGAGCGCAGATGGACCCGCTTGGTGGTGACCAGTGGGAAGCCTGCGGCCAGATCGAAACGCAGCTGCTGTCCGAACAGCGACAGCGTGCCGGTGCCAGTGCGATCGTTCTTGTTCGCCCCGGAGTCGAGGATGCGCTGCATCAGCTCGAGGTAGGGCTTCATTGTGCCGCCACGAAGTTGCCCGAGGGTACCTGCGACCGGTACGCATACGCGAGCAGCGCGACACCCAGAATGATCATGGGCACGGACAACACCTGACCCTCCGTGAGCCAGCCGCCGGCGAGATAGCCGATGTGCTCATCGGGCACGCGGACAAACTCGATGCAGGTGCGAACGACGCCATAGATGATCAGAAACAGCGCGGAGGGCGCCCAGCGCGGTCGCGGTCGCGAGGTAAACCACCAGAT
Source organism: uncultured Pseudomonadota bacterium (assembly GCA_963715725.1). Lineage (GTDB taxonomy): Bacteria > Pseudomonadota > Gammaproteobacteria > Steroidobacterales > Steroidobacteraceae > 13-2-20CM-66-19. Next base: position 1,000,545 of record OY970272.1, read on the forward strand.
GATGCTGAACAGCACCAGCCCTTCGAAGAAGGCCTCATACAGCTGCGACGGATGCAGTACACGCCCGTCGACATTGAAGCCCCAGGGCACGGTTGTTGGTTTGCCCCACAGCTCACCGTTGATGAAATTGCCGACCCGCCCGAAGAACAGTCCCAGACCGGGCAGCGGCACGGTGAAATCGAGCACGTCGGCGACGTTGCGCCGGCGGCGCCAGGCAAACAGGGCCACCGCGGCGATGACCCCGAGCATGCCGCCATGGAATGACATGCCGCCATCCCAGATCTTCAGCGGATAAATGGGGTCCTTGGCCCAGAAGCCAAGGCCGTAAAACAGCACGTAGCCGAGCCGTCCGCCCAGGATGACGCCGAGCATGGCGTAGAAGATCAGGTCATCGACAGCGGCCGGCGTCCAGGAGGAGGCCGGGCGGAGCGCGCGCCGGCGCGCGAGCAGCCAGGCGCCGGCAAAGCCGAGCAGATACATGATGCCGTACCAGTGGACCTTGAGAGGACCCGCCTGGAAGGCGATGGGATTGAAGCCCGGGTACCGCAGCATCGGTCAATTTTAACTAAAGCGCACCGGTAACGCGGCAGAAGAAGGCTTTGAGATAGCGGGTCTCCGGGATCGCGGGGTGAACCGGGTGATCGGGCGACTGACCGCCGGCCTCCAGCACCTGCACGAAGCGCCCGGTATGGCGAGCTGCCGTCTGGATCGCACCCAGCAGCTCATCGGAGCCGAGATGATACGAACAGGAGCAGGACACCAGCACGCCTTCCTCGAGGAGCGCGAGTGCCAGCTGATTGAGCTTGCGATAGGCCGCCTGGCCCTGCGGCAGGTCCTTCTTGCGTTTGATGAAGGCGGGCGGATCCACGATGACGACATCGAAACGCTCGCCGCGCTCGTGCAGATCCTTCAGCGCATCGAAGGCATCCGCCTGCAGGGTATCCACCTGCACGGCGTTGGCGGCCGCATTGCGCGTGGCAAATTCCAATGCCGTGGCGGAGGAGTCCACGCAGCACGCTTTACCTGCGCCCTGCAGCAGGGCGGTGATCGCCCACGCGCCGACATAACTGCAGACATCCAGTACGCGCGCACCCGGCAGCACATAGCGCTGCAGCCGCTGGCGGTTGGCTGTCTGATCGTAGAACCAACCTGTCTTCTGGCCCCGCGCCAGCGGCGCCTGAAAACGCGCGCCGAGCTCGAGCACACTGAGCTCCTCCGGAACCGGTCCGAACGCAGCCGCCGAGCTGTGTGGCAGATGCTCCAGATCGCGCGCCCCGGCATCGTTCTTCCAGTACAGCGTCGCCGGCTGCAGCACTTCGCGCACCGCCTCTTCCACTTCAGACTTGAGCGCTTCCATACCGGCCGTGGCGATCTGACCGACGATGACATCGCCATAGCGATCGAGCACGAGGCCAGGCAGGCCATCGGATTCGCCGAACACCAGCCGGTAATAGGGTGCGCGGCTCAAGCGGCTGCGCAGCGCGAGCGCCGACTCGAGCCGCTGCACCAGCAGCTGCCGATCCACCGCGATGCGGTTGTCGCGACCAACAAGGCGCGCACAGATGAGTGCGTGCGGATTGACGTAAGCGTAGCCAAGGAACTGGCCACGATGCGAATGCACCTGCGCCAGGCTGCCCGTGCCGAAGCCCGTCAGCGGCGTGCTGTGCGTGTCAACTTCATTGCTGAAGATCCACAGATGCCCGGCAACGATGCGGCGCTCCTCGCCGCGCTTAAGACGCAGTACAGGCAGCGATGGCTGGACAGGCAGGATTAGCGCGGAGTTCGTGTTCACACCGGACTCCATGCGGGAGTGGTAGCCGTGACGGTATGATTATACGCTATGACAGCTTCGCATGACGGCCACGCGCGCGGGCCCGGCAATCACCTGCGCTCGCAAACCAGCCCGTATCTGCAACAACACGCGCACAACCCCGTGGACTGGTATCCGTGGGGGGCCGAGGCGTTCGCGCGGGCGCAGCGCGAGCACAAGCCCATTCATCTGAGCATCGGCTATGCCGCCTGTCACTGGTGTCACGTGATGGCGCACGAGTCATTCGAGGATCCTGACACCGCCCGGATGTTGAATGAGCTCTTCATCAACATCAAAGTGGATCGCGAAGAGCGGCCGGACGTCGATCGCATCTATCAGATCGCGCAGCAGATGCTCACGCAGCGCTCAGGTGGCTGGCCACTCACGATGTTCCTGACGCACGATGACCAGCGGCCGTTCTTCGGCGGCACCTACTTTCCGAAAGAGGCACGGCATGGACTGCCGGCCTTTCAGGAGATCCTGCGGCGCGTGGCGAGCTACTACCGCGAGCACGCGCCACAGCTGCGCCAGCAGAACGATGCGCTGATGCGCGCTTTTGCCGAGCTGACACCGCCGCCTGCGGCGAGCGCAGTGCAGCTGAGCGGGACGCCGCTGCGCAACTCGCGCGAGCAGTTGCAGCGCAGCTTCGATTCGCAGTACGGCGGCTTCGGGCGCGCGCCCAAGTTTCCCCACCCGCGCAGCCTCACCCGGCTGCTGCGCGACTGGCATGCGACCTCCGGACAGCCCGAGCCCGACCTGCAGGCGCTCTACATGACGACTCTCACGGCAAAGCGCATGGGAGAAGGCGGCATCAACGATCAGCTGGGTGGCGGCTTCAGCCGCTACTCGGTGGATGATTACTGGATGATCCCGCACTTCGAGAAGATGTTGTATGACAACGGCGAGCTGCTGGCGGTGTACGCCGAGGCGGCGCTCGCGACCGGCGATGGCTTCTACGCGGGCATCGCCGCCACAACGGCGGAGTGGGCGCTGCGCGAGATGCGCGCCCCACAGGGCGGCTTTTACTCCAGCTACGATGCCGACTCCGAAGGTCACGAAGGCAAGTTCTATGTCTGGGACCGCGCCGAGGTTGAGCGGTTGCTCGAGCCCGGCGAGTACGCCGCCTTTGCACCCCGCTTCGGCCTGAATCGTCCGGCCAACTTCGAAGGGCGCTGGCATCTGCACGTGTTTGAATCCATCGACAGCATCGCGAGCACGCTCGCCTGTACGGGCGCGGAAGTGAGCGCGCGGCTGGAGAGTGCGCGCCGCAAGCTCTTCGCGCAGCGCAGCCGGCGCATCTGGCCGGGCCGCGATGACAAGATCCTGACTTCGTGGAATGCGCTCATGATCCGCGGGCTGGCGATGAGCGCGCGTGCCCTGGAGCGCGCCGATTTCGTCCAGGCGGCAACCGAGGCACTCGAGTTCGTGCGCAGCAACCTGTGGCAGAACGGACGACTGCTGGCCACCTGCAAGGATGGCCACGCGCATCTGAACGCCTACCTGGATGATTATGTTTACCTCGTGGATGCGATCCTCGAGCTGCAGCAAGTGCGCTTTCGCATGCCGGAGCTCGCTTTCGCCATCGAGCTGACGGAATGCGTGCTGCAGCACTTTGCCGATCCGGCGGGCGGCTTCTTTTTCACCTCCGATGACCACGAGGTGTTGATTTACCGCTCCAAGACCTTCGCCGATGATGCAACGCCTGCCGGCAATGGCATTGCCGCCTACGTGCTGCAGCGGCTCGGCCACCTGCTGGGCGAAAGCCGCTACCTGGCCGCCGCCGAGCAGACCCTGCGCGCCGCCTGGAGCGCCATCGAGCAGTTCCCGCAGGCCCACACGACTGCGTTGCTGGCGCTCGAGGAGCTGCTGCACCCGCCGCAGCTGGTCATCCTGCGAGGTAGCGAGCCTGCGCTGGCCCGCTGGGCCAGCGATCTCGGCCAGCTGTACGCACCGCGGCGTATGGTGCTGGCAATCCCTTTGGAGGCGCCGGATCTGCCGGCAGCGCTGGCTGACAAGCCCGGTGCGCCGGAGCGCGATGTGGTTGCTTATGTCTGCGAAGGCAGTGTGTGCTCCACGCCGCTCGACTCCCTGCCGGGACTGCTTGCGCGGCTGCGTGCGGGTTTATCATAGGCGGCAAATCCCAATACGGGCAGCCGCCATGCCTCTGACCGCCCCTCAGAACGATCCTGCACCCGAGTCCGCCGCCCTCACCGCGCTGCGGGCCGACATCGCACACGCCACCCTGCGGCCGGAGGCGGAAGCCATCGCCGAGTTGCGCGCGGAACTCGCCTCGCTGCAACCGAAGATGATCAACGCTCGCATCCACGCGGTGCGCTGGGTGCTGGGCGCACGCGGTGATGCGCGCTCGCGCGCCTTCGCCGAATCGCTCATGGAGCAGTTTCCGCTCGATAGTCCCCAGGGACGCGCGCTGATGAGTCTTGCCGAGGCGCTGTTACGCACGCCCGATCCGGTACGTGCCGATCAGCTGATCGCCGAGCGGCTCGCGGCGGTGCGCAAGGCGGGAGGCTCCGGTAGCGACGATATGCTGCTGCAGGCGGGATTCGTGCTGTTGGGTGTGGCCAGCCGGCTGCTGCCGGATGCGGCCGTCGAGCTGGCCGGCGGCCGCTCGACCGCCTCTCTGTCCAAACCACTGGTGGCGCCGGTGGTGCGCGCATCGCTGCGACGCGCGATGCGCATGCTCGGCGAGGCGTTCATTGTTGGTGAGACGATCGAGTCGGCGTTGGCGCGTGGCCGCGCGAGCACGGAGCTCGCGCTGTGCTCCTTCGATGTGTTGGGAGAAGGGGCACGTACCGAGGAGGATGCGCAGCGTTACTTCGATGCCTATCAGGAGGCCATAGGAGCGCTGCAGAACCAGGGTGGCGACTCCGTGCACGCCCGCTCCGGAATCTCCGTGAAGCTCTCGGCGCTGGAGCCGCGCTATTCGCTGCTGCAGGACTCGCGCGTCAGCGAGAAGCTGATCCCGCGGATGCTCGAGCTGGCGCGGCACGCAGCGCGTGCTGACATCGGCATGGCCATCGATGCCGAGGAAGCCGACCGGCTCGATCTGTCACTCGACATCATCGATGCGCTCGCGCGCGATCCGCAGACGCGCGAGTGGCAGGGGCTCGGGCTTGCCGTGCAGGCTTATGGCCGGCGCGCGCCGCTCGTCATCGACTGGGTTGCGGAGCTGGCGCGCAGCTGCGGGCGCCGCATGACCGTGCGCCTGGTGAAGGGCGCCTACTGGGACAGTGAGATCAAGCGTGCCCAGGAGCGCGGCCTGAAAAGCTTTCCGGTCTACACCACCAAGGCTGCGACCGATGCGAGCTACCTCGTGTGCGCGCAGCACCTGTTCGCCGCGACCGACGTGTTATATCCACAGTTTGCCACCCACAACGCCTTCACCATCGCCGCCATTCTCGAGATGGCACCGCCGCAGGCGCGCTACGAATTCCAGCGGCTGCACGGCATGGGCGAGCTGGTCTTTGCCGCGGTCCGCGCCGAGGTGCCAATCCTTGCGCCCGTGCGCGCTTATGCGCCGGTGGGCACGCACGAGGATCTGCTGCCCTATCTCGTACGGCGGCTGCTGGAGAATGGAGCCAACACCTCTTTCGTGCACCAGTTCCTCAACCCGCAGGTGCCGGTCGAGCAGGTGGTCGTAGATCCGCTCGCCGCGCTGGCCGACTCGCAGGCGCAGGCGCGCGCCGCCGGGCGCATCCGCGAGCCGCGTGCGCTCTATGGCAGCGAACGTCGCAACTCCATCGGGGCCGACTGGGGCGATCCGGCCGAACTGCAGGAGCTGCTCGCGCGCGTGCAGGAGCACGCCGCGGACGGCTACACCGGCGGGCCCATCATCAACGGTCACGGCGTGCGCGAGGTGCGCGCACCAGTGATCTCGCCGGCCAACCTGCTCGAGGTCGTGGGCTTCTCAAGGGATGCGACCGCACAGGAGATCGGCCAGGCTTTCAACGGCGCCGCGCTCGCCTACCCCGCCTGGGACAGTCGTCCCGCGGAGGAGCGCGCCGCCTGTCTGGAGCGCGCCGCCAACCTGCTCGAACAGCGCCGCGATCTGTTCCTCAGTCTGTTGGTCCGTGAAGCCGGCAAGACGCTGCCTGATGCGGTCGCCGAGGTCCGCGAAGCCGTGGACTTCTGTCGCTACTATGCGGCCCGGGGCCGCGAGCTGTTTGCCGCGCCGCTGACTTTGCAGGGCCCGACCGGCGAGCGCAATCTGCTCTCGTTGCAGGGCCGCGGCGTGTTCGTCTGCATCAGCCCGTGGAATTTCCCGCTCGCCATCTTCACCGGCCAGATCACCGCTGCACTGATGGCCGGTAACAGTGTCGTCGCGAAACCCGCACCGGCCACGCCGCTGGTGGCGCATGCCATGATACAGCTGTTGCACGAAGCGGGCGTTCCGGGCGAGGTGCTGCAGCTCACACCGGCCGATGGTCCGGCCTTCGGCGATGTGGCCTTCCGCCATCCGGCACTCGCGGGCGTCGCCTTCACCGGGTCCACCGCGACCGCAACGACCATCAACCGCGCACTGGCGGCACGCGATGGCGCCATCGTGCCGCTGATCGCCGAGACCGGTGGTGTGAATGCGATGGTGGTGGATACAACCGCACTGCCCGAGCAGGTCGTGGATGATGTGATCACCTCGGCTTTCACCAGCGCCGGCCAGCGCTGCTCGGCACTGCGCGTATTGTATGTGCAGGAGGAAGTCGCCGAGAAGATCATCGACATGCTTGCCGGCGCGATGGCGTGCCTGAACATCGGCCCACCGGGTGAGCTGTCAACCGATGTGGGACCGGTGATCTCGGAGGCCGCGCTGGTCCGGCTGCGCAAGCATGCCGCGCGGATGCGCCAGGAGGCGACCCTGCTGTACGCCTGCCCCCTGGACTCGAGCCACGAGAGCGGCTACTTCTTCCCACCGCATCTGTTCGAGCTGCGCGCGCTGGATCAGCTGCGCAGCGAGGAATTCGGTCCCATCCTGCACCTGGCGCGCTACCGCGCAGATCAGTTGCCACAGGTCATCAACGCGGTGCGCAGCACCGGCTACGGGCTCACTCTCGGCGTGCACAGCCGTCTGGAGAGTCTTGCCGATCACGTCTTTCGCTCGATTCCGGTCGGCAACACCTATGTCAATCGCAACATGATTGGAGCGGTCGTGGGCGTGCAGCCTTTCGGCGGACAGGGACTCTCGGGTACCGGGCCGAAGGCCGGCGGACCGCACTACCTGCTGCGCTTTGCCAATGAGCGGACCCTGACCATCAACACCGTCGCCATCGGGGGCAACGTCGAGCTGCTCTCCTGAGCTATCAGGTCTGAGCTATCAGGTCTGAGCGATCAGCGCGAGCCTTCGGTGCGGGGCTTGAGGATGGCGCCCAGCCGGTCGGCGCCGCGCTCGATACGCTGCAGTTGCGGATAGCTGAGCCCGCCGTAATAGCCAAGGCGCACCGTGCGGTAGCGGTCGAGATTCTTCACCAGCAGCTCGAAGGGCTGATGCGTTGCGCGCGCCGCCGTGATCGCGGCCCGCAGCCGATCGGGACGGTACTCGCGGCCATTCACCGCGACCAGCAGCGTCCCCGTCGTCAACCCAGCCTCATACGCCGGCCCAGCCCAGCGCACCTCGGTCAGCTGACCGCTGACCATCGAGACAGCGAAACCAACCGAGTAAGTGAAGTCGAGCGCGTGGCGCTGATCTTCCAGGCTGCGCACGTATTCGCTCGGGACTTCGCTGTAAACCAACTTCCAGCCTGCCCGCTCGAGGCCCCCGAGTGGCGCTCCCGGCCCGTGCCCCTGCAGCTGCTGGTTGAGCCAGCCCTCCCAGTCAAAGGCTGCGACACTCTGTAGCGCGCGCACGATGTCCGCAAAGGTGTAGGCAACCGGCGCGGGTGCTGTGGTTGTGGTGAAGGCGCGCAGGAAGTCATCGAGCGAGCGCCGGCCGCCACTGAGCTCGCGGATGCGGGTGTCGATGTCGAGCCACAACAGCTCCCCTTCGGCGTAATAGTCTTCGGTACGCTGCCAGGAGAGCCACGGCAGCGGCCGGCGCGCGGTGATGATCGGCTGCGTCGTCGTGTCCTCGAGGTCGCGCCACGCACGTCCCGGCCGGTTGCGATCCAAGTTGGCTGCCATGCTGGCCCACGCCTGCCGGGCCAGCTCCGGGCTCCACAGACCCGAGCGGGTCGCCAGCACCGTCGCCATGTAGCTGGTCAGCCCCTCATAGACCCACAACAGTGAGTTGTGAGTGGGCGTGTTGAAATTCGCAGTCAGGAGCCCCGCCGGCGCGCGCAGCTTACCGTTCCAGGCGTGCACGAACTCGTGCGGCAGCAGATCACGGCTGGCCGCGGTGCGCTCCCACTCGAGGAAATAGCCGGGGGAGCGCGCATTCTCGCTCGAGCGATCGTGCTCGAGACCAATCTCCCCGAAGTGATCGCTCAGTGCCAGCAAGAACTCATAGCGATCGAAGGGCGCCGGCCCGAATACCGCATACGCCTCATGGATCAGTCTGCGGTGCGCGACGAGCTGCGGCGGCTTCACGTCCAGAAACTCCGGCGCATCGGCCACCACATTCAGGTGCACCGGAATCCGCGCGCCCGGATCCAGATCCAGCGAGCGCAGGTAGCGGCCGGCGAACAGCGGCGCATCCACCAGCTTCTGCAGCGTGGTCGAGCGGAAGCGCACCTCGCGGCCCGGGTGCGCCTCGACCTCCAGCGCCCCGGCAAACTCCCAGCCCGCAGGGAGAGTGACCTGCGCACTCACCGGGATGCGATCGCTGTAATACCCGGCCGGATACAGCAGCACCGTGTTCCATTCCAGACCGAGCAGGTCCGGGGTGACGACCAGGCGTCCCTGATCGCGCGTCTGCGCCGAGACGAATTGGAAATCGAGCTCCAGCTGCGTGACATTCGCGGGAATGTTGACCGCGAAGGCATACACGTTCACCGCATCGCGCTGCCATGGCACAACGCGGCCGCCAGCCTTCATCGTCAGCCCCGCCAGCGCCTCGATCGGACCGCGCGGCGCGTGTTGGCCCGGCACCCACTCCGGGTACAGCAGGACCACCCGCCCGGGTTTGACCGGGATGATCTCGTGCACCGCGTAGATGCGCCGCTCGACATCACTCAGATCGACTCGCAGGCTGAGGGTCCCCGGATAGGGAACATCCTGCGCTGGGGGCACGCTGAAGCCCGGCCCACGCGTCGCTCCGGGGTCCGATAGCGCCCCCGTCTCCGGCGAGCCGCTGTTGGCTGGCGCGGAGAATGCGGTGTCGCCGGGTGTCGCAGGCGGTGTGGGAGCGGCAGGCGGCTCCTGCTCCTGAGCAGACGCCGCACTCAACACGAAGGCGGCACACGCCGCCAGCACCCATCCCCTCATCGCGGCATGTCAGTGCAACACCTGCGCAATGGCCTGCGCGCAGTAAGGGATATTCCCCGTGCTCAGCCCGGCGAGATTGATGCGGCTGTCATCCAGCATGAAGATGTGGTGTCGCTCGCGTAGCGCGCGCACCTGGGACACATCCACGCCCAGCCAGGAGAACATGCCACGCTGCCGGGCGATGAAGCCGAAGTCCCGCTGCGGACAGCTACGGGCGAGCTCACGCACGAGCGCGGCGCGCAGGCCGTTGATCCGCTCGCGCATCGAGCCAACCTCCTCGTGCCATGCGGTTCTGAGTGCCGCATCGCCCAGGATCTCGTGCACGATCGCGGCACCGTGATCGGGCGGCATCGAGTACAGGCTGCGGGCGATCTGCACCAGCTGGCTGAGCGCTGCATCAGCCGCCGCCGGTGTCTGCGTCACGATCAACAAACACCCAGTGCGTTCGCGGTAGAGGCCGAAGTTCTTCGAGCACGACACCGCGACCGCGACCTCGGGCAACTCGGCACAGAACAAGCGTGCACCGAAGGCATCCTCGGCAGTCCCCGTTCCCAGCCCCTGGTACGCCAGATCGATGAAGGGCAGCAGCTCGCGCTGCCGAAACACCGGTAACAGCTCGCGCCACTGTGCCTCACTCAGATCGGCGCCGGTGGGGTTGTGGCAGGACGCATGCAGCAGCACGATGGCGCGCGGCGGCAGCCGCATGAGGGTCGCCTTCATCTCCTCGAACAGCACCCCTCCGGTGCGGCTGTCGTAATACGGATAGCGCTCGAGCTTCAGCCCACAGCCACTCAACAGCGGCACGTGATTCGCCCAGGTCGGTGTGCTCACGTGCACGATGGCGGGCGGGTCCGCACGGCGCATGAGCTCCGCACCCAGGCGCAGCGCCCCGCAACCGCCCACCGACTGGATGTAGCGCAGGCGATTCGTGTCAAAGATCGGGTGCGTCTCGCCGAGCACCAGCTGCGCCATCGCCTGGTTGAAGCCGGCGTTCCCGGCTGCCGCGACATACGTCTTGGTGGTCTGACGTGCCAGCACCGCCTGTTCAGCCCGCCGCACACACGCCAGCACGGGCGTCTCGCCGCGCACATCACGATAGACGCCCACGCCCAGATCGACCTTGCCCGGATCCGTATCGGCACGGTACGCGGCCATGAGGCCCAGGATCGGATCGGTCGGCAGGCTGTCGAGACGCTCGAACATGTCACTCTCCGCCCCGCCGCAGACAGCGGGGTCACGTGAGTGTACCTGCTCGGATCAGCCGCTGGCGGCGGAATCAGGTGTGGGGGGCGGGATGGGGCTCGGCGAGCGCGGCGAGCAGCAACTCGACCAACTCACCGTCCCACATGCGCTGTTCCGGTCCGTCGATCACGACATTCGGCGCCTGCAAAGTCGCCAACAGCAGCTCCACCGCGCTGTCGGGATTGCGCAAGGCGAGCGAGCCATCACGGCGGCCTTTGTTGAGTAGGCGCTTCAGCCGCATGCGCACCGCGGTGTCATGTTCGTTGAGTCGGCGCTGCAAGGCGGGCAGCAGATCGGCGCCGCGCCGGAATGAGAGCAGCACGCCCCGGGCACGTCGGTACTCGAGCGCAGCCACGGTGAACGCAGCCACCTGGTCGAGTGCCGTGCCGGGAGCTGTTTCGGCGTGCAACAGACTGTCATTCAGACCCTGCGCCGTGCGGGCATAACACTCGCCGAGGAGGACATTCAGGTCCTCAAACCACTCCTCGATATGGACGGCGTCGGCGTTGCCCGTCTCACGCGCAATGGTGGACCAGCGCAGACGATGATCCATGCGGCGCGCGATACAGCGGGCTGCTGCATCCACGACGATTACTCGCGACAGCGGTGGGGTCTTGGAGTGCTCTGCAGGAAGTGCAGGAGGTTTGAGGCCCACGGTCAGGGAGATGTCCATGGGCGAACGCAAGCACAAGGTGTGCCAATGGTTTTGCGTGCGTGCGCCGCCATCCGCGCCCCGGGCGATCCGCAGGGAACGCGCGCTGCTGGTGCAGCCCGCGGGCTTCATGCCCAGGGTCAGTGCGGCGGACGCCTCACGCCCACCGGTGAGTGCGTCACATCGCCTCCTGCGCGGGGGTCCGCGGCCGCGCCACGCCGCCTCGCATGAGAGCTGCGTCACAACCCGGGTGGGGTCCCCACCGCATTATGAGGCCTCATCCCGGTCTCGATGCACTGCGGGTAAAGGTCGCCGCCCCGGTGCCGTTACAGCGGGTGCCCCGGGATGCAAGCTGTGCCCATTTACACCCTGGACTCTTCGTGATTCAAATCATCGGATCCGTTGTCGTTTTGCTCTGCGTGGTGGGCGGCTACGTGCTCGAGGGCGGCAAGATCATGGCCCTCTGGCACCCCGTGGAAGTGCTGATCATCGTCGGCGCTGCCCTGGGCGCCTTCATCACCAGCAATCCGCCGAAGATCTCCAAGGCCGCCTTCTCCGGAGCGCTCGGATTCGTCAAGGGCCCGCGCTACAAGCGCGACGATTACGTGGCGCTGCTCAAGGTGCTGTACGAAGTGCTGGTCAAGATCCGCAAGGAAGGCCTGATGGCGATCGAGGGCGACCTCGAGGCCAAGGACGGCGGTGCGCTCTTCAAGAACAACCCCCGAATCGTCGCCGACCACCACCTCATGGACTTCATTCGCGACTGTCTGCGGCTCATGGTCGGCGGCAGCCTCGATCCGCACGAGCTCGAGAGCCTGCTCGAGCAGGAACTCGAGACTCATCACCAGGAGGTCCATGAGCCGGCGATCGCCGTACAGAAAGTGGCGGATGCGTTGCCGGGATTCGGCATCGTTGCCGCCGTGCTGGGCATCGTCAACACCATGGCCTCCCTGGAAGGCGCGGACACGGCGACCATCGGTCACAAGGTGGGCGCCGCTCTGGTGGGCACCTTCCTCGGCATTCTCGTCTCGTATGGTTTCGTCGGTCCGATCGCCGCAGGCATGACGCACCATGCCAATGAGGAAACCAAGGCATTCGAAGTGGTGAAGATGGCACTCGTCGCCACCGTGCGCGGCTACGTTCCGGCGGTGGCCATCGAGTTCGCGCGCAAGCTGCTCGCCTCTGACATCCGCCCGACGTTTGCAGACCTCGAAGCGCAGCTGAAGGGCAAGGCCAAGGCCCGGGCAGCCTGAGCGAATCTCCATGGCCACTCCCAGCGGCAAGAACGAACGCCCGGTCATCATCATCAAGAAGAAGAAGCGGGGCGGCCACGAGCATCACGGCGGCGCGTGGAAAGTCGCCTATGCGGACTTCGTCACTGCGATGATGGCCTTCTTCCTGGTCATGTGGCTGGTCGCTGCGGTCTCCAAAGAGCAGCGCGCGGCCATCTTCGAGTACTTCAAGAACCCGAGCATGGAGCCCGGCCGCAGCGCGAAGCCGGCTCCGGGACAGACCGGTCCGGGCGGGGCGAGCACCAGTCCGATCGATCTGCGCGGCGGTCTGGACTCGCTGCGTCCCAAGGTGACGACCGTGCGCGATGTGGGCGGCGCGGCCATCGCGCAACTCACCCGCAACGAGCAGACCAAGGACGGCTCAGTCAGTCAGAGCAAGATCCCGGATGAGAAACAGGCCGCGGCCATCCAGCAGGCTGCCGAGCGCAAGCAACTCGAGGCACTGATGGCGGAGCTGAAACAGGCCGTGGACAAGAGTCAGGCGCTCGAGCCGTTCAAGGATCAGCTGCTGTTGGACATCACGCCCGAAGGCGTGCGCATCCAGATCGTCGATGCGCAGAACCGGCCGATGTTCGATGTGGGCAGCGCGCGGTTGCGCGACTACACCACGGCGATCCTGCGCGAGCTTGCCCCGTACCTGGATTCGGTACCCAATCGTGTCAGCCTGACCGGGCACACTGACATTCGCCCCTACCCGAGCACCAACGGTTACACCAACTGGGAGTTGTCGGCTGACCGCGCCAACGCCGCACGCCGCGCGCTGGTCGCAGGCGGTCTGCCCGATGCCAAGGTCTCCCGGGTAGTCGGGCTGTCCTCCTCGGTGTTGTTTGACAAGGCCGATCCCCAAAATCCGATCAATCGGCGCATCAGCATCGTCGTGATGACCCGGCAGGCGGAAGAGGCGGCGCTCAAAAGCGACGAAGCCAACGGCAAACCGGGCGATGGCAAGGCCGGTGGCAACAACCCGGCCAACGACCAAGCCGCGCCTGCTACTTGACCGCGGCCAGCGCCTGCCTGCGCGCGGCTTCGAACTCGTCGCCGGGATTCCAGCCGGGCATGCTGTCAGCGTTGGCAATCAGCCACCCGGCATGCAAGCCGACCTGGGCATCCTCGATCATGCCATCGAAGTTCCAGCTGGCATCCAGCCGGTCGCCGGGCTGGTGATACTTCTGGGCCTCCCATTGCTCGATCTGCGTGCGGCCCCAATCGGGGGGGTGGCCGATGAAGTCGGTGCCTGTGTCAACAAAGATGGCCGGCACGCCGATGTGCGCGAAGGAGAACTGGTCGGAGCGATAGTACGAGCCGCGGTCGGCAAACTGATCCGGCTTCACCACCCTGCCCTGCGCACGCGCCACCTGCTCCACGTACTGGTCCACGTTCGACTTACCCGCGCTGATCAGGGACAGATCGCGGGAGCGGCCGAAGATATTGCCGCTGTCGTAGTTGATATCGGCCGCAATTTTCCCGGCCGGAAACGTCGGGTGGCGTGCGTAATAGCCTGAGCCCAGCAGCCCGCGCTCCTCCCCCGCCACGAACAGAAACAACACCGAGCGGCGCGGTCGCATCACTTGCGGCCGGCTGCGCAGCGCGGCATAGGCGCGTGCTATGGCAAGCAGTTGCGCGCAGCCGGAAGCGTTGTCGCGTGCGCCGTGATAGATGCGGTCCCCGGAAGCATCAGGCTCACCGATACCAAAATGATCGTGGTGCGCCGAGTAGACCAACACCTCATCCGCCCCGTGCTGATCATCGGCGCCGCGCAGCAGCCCGGCGACGTTGGCAGTCTGTGCGCGCGAGAGCTCGTTGGTGAAGCTGAGGGAGGTATGCAGTTTGAGGGGCACCGGCTGGAAGCTGCGCGACCGCGCAGCCTTGAACAGCTTATCCGCATCCTGTCCCGCCGCCTTCAGCAGCTCGCGCACGGCCTGCTCAGTAGCCCAGGCATTCACTTGTGTGCGTGGCTCGTTCTCGGCGGGCAACTCAAACTGCGTGCCGCCCCACGAGCTCTGTACGACCTGCCAGGGATAGCCAGCGGACGGCGTGGTGTGCACGATGATGGCGCCGGCCGCTCCCTGGCGCGCCGCCATTTCATACTTGTAAACCCAGCGTCCGTAGTACAGGCGACGCTTACCGGCAAACAACTTAGGATCCCAGTCCGGATCGTTGTTGAGCATGACCAGGATCTTGCCGCGGACGTCCATGCCCTTGAAATCGTCCCAGTGGTACTCGGGTGCCTGGATCCCGTAGCCGACAAACACGAGCGATGCATCCGTAACGCTGACCTGCTCACGTTGCTGCCCGCTCGCGGCGATGTAGTCGTCGCGCCACTTCAGATCCACCGGACCGTGCGGGCCGGTGAAGCTCCACACAGGCGGCATGTGCGCCTTGATGCCGACGATATCGAACGGCTGCTGCCACTTTCCATTGGCACCGCCGGGCTCGAAACCGAGCGCCTCGAGCTCGGTGGCGAGATACAGGCGCGCGAGCTCATCGCCCCGGCTTCCCGGTCCGCGGCCCTCGAGCGCATCCGAGGAGAGAAAACGGATCGGTGCTTCCAGCGCCGCACGGGTGATCTGCTGTTTGCCCATCTCGGTGAGCGCGGCCGGCCATTCCGCCGCTGCGGCCTGCGCACACAGCGCAGCGCTCAGCGTCAGAGAAAGCAACGGCTGTCGCAGCAAGGCTGACAAGTCGCGGCTACAGGGTGGTCGTGGTCCGGGCGCCACTCCACAGACGATGCAGCCCGGTGAGCGCATCGCGCGGCCGCAGATACACGGGGGCCTTTGCCTCCATCTGCAGCGGTACCCGCGCGGGCAGCTCAACTCCGCGGATGTCCTCGGCACGTATCGCCGCGATGCTTTCCGTCATGCTGCTCTGCTCCGGCACGATCTCGTGCACGAGCAGCGGAGCTGCGGCGGATTGGGCTACAGCGGAATGGGCAGCCGCGGGCGTCTGCTCGCTGGTCACGGGAGGCATGTTGGATGGCACGCCCGGGGTCGGCTCGGGCATGGAACTGGGAGCGGGGTTGGGACCTGGCGTGCTGGAGCCGGAATCCGACTCCAGTGGTGTGACGACATCACCCTCAGCGAGGCGTTCCTCCAGCGCACGCAGCTCGCGCGGCGTGTCGGTCTCCTCCGGAGTCATCAGCAGCCCGCGCTGCCGCACCCAGCGGCCAACACTGGCCCGGCTCGTGAGCATGGTCAGCGGGGCCGACAGCACCAACCCGGCCACGATCGGTATCATCCACCAGATGTAACGCGGAGCGATGGCCAGGATCACCGCCGCCCAGCTGATGCCCAGCAGGATCTGCCACTTGTGGCGTCTGAGCGCCTCCACGAGGCGAATGCCGCGATCACCGCGTTCCTGTGAGTCCCACGCGACGGGATGCCCGGCGAGCGTCGTCACCACGAACGTGGTGTGGAAGATCATCATCGACGGTGCGAGCAAGGTGCTGAATATCTGCTCGAGCAACACGCTGATGAGAATCTTCGGTCCGCCACCGAAGCCGCGGCGCAGGTCCGACTTCACGAGCGCCAGTGTCGTGCCGAGCACTTTCGGCATCAGCAGAATGAACAGCGTGCCCGACAGCAATGCCGCAATCTCGGTGGCACGCGACTCCGGCCACTGTGGAAACAGCGTGTAGGCCCCGGGCTCGAAATACTGAAAGCCCTGAATCGCATCCGTGCAGACGATGATGGAGCTCAGCAGCAGTGTCATGAGCCAGATCGGCGAGCTGGCATACGACAGCACACCCGTGACCAGGTGCAGACGACTGAGCCAGTGCAGTCCGCGCATCGGCAGCAGTCCGAGATGCTGCAGATTCCCCTGCGCCCAGCGGCGATCGCGCGCGGCATAGTCGATCAGATTGGAAGGCACTTCCTCCCAGCTGCCGACGATATCGGCGACCAGCCAGACCTGGTAGCCGGCGCGGCGCATGAACGCCGCCTCGACGAAGTCGTGACTGAGGATCTCGCCCCCCAGCGGCGGCTTGCCCGGCAGCTTGGGCAGATCGCAGAACTCGGCGAACTGACGCAGCCGCAGGATGGCGTTGTGACCCCAGTAGTTGCCCTCACCCAGCTGCCAGTAGGCAAGCCCGCTCGCCAGCATCAGGCTGTTGAGACGCGCTGCGAACTGGATGAGCCGTGCAAACAGAGTCTCGCGCCCTGCGGGGCAAGGCAGCGCCTGGATGATGCCGGCCTCCGGATGCGCATCCATGAGCGCCGCCATGGAGACGATGGCATCCCCGGTCATGATGCTGTCGGCATCCAGCACGACGGCATAATCGTAGGCACCGCCCCAGGAGCGCACGAAATCGGCAATGTTGCCCGCCTTGCGGCCGATGTTCTGCTCACGGCGGCGATAGAAGATCCGCCCCTGTGCCTGGTGACGCTTCACCAGCGTCCGGTAGGCGACTTCCTCGGCGGCGCCGATGTCAGCTTTGCGCGTATCCGAGAGGATGAACAGATCGAAGGCCCCCTGCTGCGCCTGCGCCTGCAGCGAGGTCCAGATCACATCCAGCCCGGCCATCACCCGTTTGGTGTCCTCGTTGTAGATCGGCATGATCACGGCCGTGCGGCTCGTGAGCTGCCGGCCGCGCACCTCCGCCGCCCTGATCACCGCACCGTCCCGCCCGCGCAGCTGCACGCAGAAACCGATGACCGCCGTCCAGAACGCGCCCGTGATCCAGGTGATCAGCACGAAGAACAGCAGCAGGCTCATCTTCTCGAGCGGCGTAAAGCCATTGGCCGAGAGGATGTCGTACATCAGCCCCGTGGTCAGAAAGGCGGTGAGGAAGGTCAGGATGAAAAACAGCACACGCCGCCGCCGCGCTGTCCGTCGCAGACGATCAGGAGTCATGACTCATGCCCCTCCGGACGGCTTCCACAGATAAGTCCAGGTCTCAGTCAACGCTTCACCGTACAGCGTCAGGAAGCAGCGCAGGTCGACCGGCTTGTCGCCCGCCGGCTTCATGCGGAACGACACTCGCCAGATTGCTGTCTGCGGCACGCGTTCCACCTTGACCTCATCTACTTCTCCATTGTTCGACGAAATCTGCGCCTGCACGGGCTGCGCCGCGTACAGATCGTCCAGCTCTCCCCCGGCAAAGTCGATCACCATGCGCCGCGTGCCATTGACACTCTGCGTGGCTGGGCCGGGCACCGCCGCTCCGGTTCGGGTAGCAATTACCCGTCCCCCCGGGGGCCAGTGGGTGGAATGCGAGTACACCGAGAGCAGATACGCGAACGAAATCGGCTTGTGGGGCTGCACCGGTGCCTCGGGCACCCAGTACGCGACGATATTGTCGTGGATCTGCTCGTCGGTCGGGATCTCCACCAGCTCGACACCGCCCTTGCCCCAGTCACCCTGCGGCTCGATCCAGTAGCTCGGGCGCAGGTGGAAGTGCGAGTCGATGTCCTGATAGTGAGCTGGGTCCCGATCGCGCTGACTCAGGCCGAAGCCGCGCGGATGCTCGTCCATGAAACGGTTGACTCGCAGCGTGCGCGGGTTGACCAGCGGCCGCCAGGCCCACTCTCCCGTACCGGTCTGGGTGCTCGAGACCGTCGCTGTCGTGCACTTCGGGACGGGAGTCATCGAAGTGCCGCGTGGAGTTCTCGCCATGCAGGAACATGGACGTCATCGCGCCGATGCCGAGCTTGTCGATTGCGCGGCGGGGATAGAGATCGGCACTCACCCTGATCTGCGTGACCGAGCCCGGGTGCAGCTCGAACTGATACGCGCCCGTCACGCTGGGGCTGTCGAGCAGCGCATAGATCGTGAGGAAATGCTGGTTGGGCTCGGGGCGCAGCAGCCAGAAGTCGGTGAAATAGGGGAACTCCTCTCCCGGTTCGGTCGCGGTATTAACGGCGAGCCCACGGGCCGAGATGCCGTAGGTCTCGTTACGGGCCAACAGACGGAAGTAGGAGGCGCCGAGGAACACCAGCACCTCGTCCTTGTAGGCCGGCGTGTTGAGCGGATAGTGCACCCGGAAGCCTGCGAACCCAAGCTCGGCGGGCAGCTTCACCGGCGGCACACTCTTGCCGAATTCGAACATTGCCGGATTGTAGGGAACGGCGCGCACGGCACCGTTCACCACCTCGTAGACATTCACGCGGTGGTCATACGTAAAGCCACGATGAAAGAATTGCACTTCGAACATCGCGTGGTCGTACCACAGTGCGCTCACGCGGCGAAAACGGATGTCGCCGTATTGTTCATAGCTCAGTTTCGCCAACACCTCCGGCAGTTTTCCGGAGCGTTCGCGGTAAGTCTTGGCGGCGCGATCCTGCGCCAGGCGCTGCACGCCCTGAAAGGAGAATGGCTCGCGCTGCACGGGCGGGCGGGCCGGGGCTGGTCGTGCTGCCGGATGCGTCGGCGGGCGCGCTGCCGCTGCCGGCTCCGCCTTGGAACCGGCGCGGTGCTCCGGGGCGGCCTTGTGGCTCTGTGATGAGTCCGCAGACTCTCGGGGTTCGCCACCTTCCGCGGCCTTGTGCCCCTCACTGCCGTCGGAGGGTTTGCGCCCCTCGGCCGCGTGGGCTTTATGCGCCGGCGGGTTAGTGGGAGCCGCCTGTGCGTCAGGATTCGCCGGTGCAGGCGCAGGATTCGCAGGCGTGGGATTCGCAGGTGCGGGATTCTCAGCCGCAGGAGTCGCAGGCGGGCTCTCAGCAGGTGTAGGCGTCGCCGACTCCGTGGGCGGCGGCGAGCCAGACGTCGAAGGCTCGGGAGGCTCACCGGCGGCAGTAGCAAGGCACAGCATCGCCGCCACGGCAAACGCGTTGAGTCGTGAACGCTTGGCCACCCAGTCCTCCGGCACGCGCCCCAGCAACCAACAGTGACGCGCCCTTCTGCGGGAAGATCAGTGTACTGTCGCCATATGGCGACAGCGGTTATCTCTTTGGCAGGTTGCGGATTGTCGCAGCGCCTTCGCGCTGCGATGTCCTAAAAGTCTGTCAGACATTGCCTTACAACGCGCGATTATCGTTCCTGTGAATGCGCAGGGCGAGACAGTACCGCGTCGCGCGCGGCGGAGCTAGTGCGGCAGGCTGCGGCAGACCTAGTGCGGCAAAGAGGCCGCGCTGGCGTGCGTCAGCTGCGAGCCGGGAGCTGCGAGCTCACGCTGTAATTTCTGCACGTCGAGCTGACCGCACCAGCGCGCCACCACCAGCGTGGCCACGCCATTGCCGATCAGGTTGGTAAGCGCGCGCGCCTCGGACATGAAGCGATCGATGCCGAGGATCAGCACGACGCCGGCCACCGGCACATTGCCGACGGCCGCGAGCGTCGCGGCCAGCACGATGAAACCACTGCCGGTAACGCCGGCCGCACCCTTCGATGCGAGCAGCAATACCAGCAACAGACCGAGCTGATGCTGCAGATCGAGACTCGAGTTGGTGGCCTGAGCGATGAACACGGCAGCGAGCGTCAGATAGATGCAGGTGCCATCGAGGTTGAACGAGTAGCCGGTCGGGATCACCAGACCCACGACCGACTTCTGCACCCCGAGCGCCTCGAGCCGCGCAATCAGCCGCGGCAGTGCGCTTTCCGAGGACGAGGTGCCCAAAACGATGAGCAACTCTTCGCGGATGTAGCGCACGAAGCGCAGGATGGAGAAGCCGTGCAGCCGTGCCACCGTTCCCAGCACCAGCAACACGAACAGCACGCAGGTCAGATAGAAGCATCCCAGCAGCTTGCCGAGCGAGGCGAGCGCGTGAACTCCGAACTCGCCAATCGCGTAAGCCATCGCACCGAAGGCACCGAGCGGTGCCGCCTTCATGACGATATTGACGATGGCAAACAGCACCTGCATCAGCCGCTCCACGAACTGGTACACGACGCTGTCACGGCCACCGGCCGCATGCAACGCAAAACCAAACAGCAGCGCCAGCAGCAGCACCTGCAGTACCTCGCCGCTGCTGAAAGCACCGACGAAGGTGTCCGGGATGATGTTGAGCAGAAACTCGACCACGCCCGGCAGCTTGCCGGGTCCGGTGTACTTGCCCACCTGCGAGGTGTCGAGCGTCGCCACGTCGATGTTGAGTCCCGCGCCCGGTCGCAACAGGTTGACCACACACAAACCCACGATGAGCGCCACGGTCGTCATGACCTCGAAGTACAGCAGCGCGAGCCCGCCGGTGCGCCCGACCTGGCGCAGCTTCTCCATACCGGCGATGCCCGTCACCACCGTGCAGAAGATGATGGGTGCAATCAACATCTTGATCAGTTTGATGAAGCCATCGCCCAAGGGCTTCATCTGCACGGCGAGGTGCGGTTGCAGGATGCCGAGCAGCACGCCTGCGCCGATGGCGACCAGCACCCAGAAGTAGAGCGTGCGGTGCAGGCGCGGCGGGCTCAAGGTGGTGCGCGCGCCGCTGCTGCGGCTCAGACGGGCGCGGCCTGCAGCGTGCCGCGGATGCAGTTCAGGTACAGCTGAGCGAACCCGGCTTCAGTCATGGGCAAAGGGTTGCCGCCCGTGGAGGGATCCGCAAGTGCCTGCGGTGCGAACTGCTTCGCGTGCTGCTCCTGCACTCCCAACTCCGCGAGGGTGGGCGGGATGCCGATGCGCCGGCGCAGATCGAGAATCCAGCTGAGTACGCCATCGAAACCGGGCTGCGCAAGGCCAAGCCACGCCGCCAGACGCTGCATACGCCCTTCGATGGCGGGGCGGTTCCACAAGAGCACGTACGGCATGACCACCGCGTTGGTGAGCCCGTGATGCGTGTTGAGGTTGGCGCCGCATGGATGACTCAGGCTGTGCATCGCCCCCAACCCCTTCTGAAAGGCCGTCGCGCCCATGGAGGAGGCGATCAACATGTTTGCGCGCGCCTCGATGTTGGTACCCTCCTCGACCGCCTTGGGCAGCCAATGGCGGATCAGCCGCATGCCTTCCACCGCCACACCGTCGGCGAGCGGATGAAAGGCAGGGGCACAGAAGGCCTCGAGGTTGTGCGACAGAGCATCCATGCCGGTGGCGGCCGTCACCTTCGCGGGCAGACCCGTGGTCAGCTCGGGGTCGGCGATCACGATGGCGGGCATCATGCGCGGATGGAAAATGATCTTCTTCACATGATCGGTGGGATCGGTGATGACCGCGGCACGTCCGACCTCCGAGCCGGTGCCGGCGGTGGTCGGCACTGCGATCACGGGCGCCATGCCGGCGACGTTCACCCGCAGATACCAG
This sequence comes from uncultured Pseudomonadota bacterium, assembly GCA_963715725.1. Classification (GTDB taxonomy): domain Bacteria; phylum Pseudomonadota; class Gammaproteobacteria; order Steroidobacterales; family Steroidobacteraceae; genus 13-2-20CM-66-19. The sequence goes on from OY970272.1 coordinate 1,022,078, forward strand.
TCTTCGCGGTCCTCGAAATCGAACAGCGGTCGCGTCTGCCCGGCCATGAGCGCGACCGCCTTGCCAACATCCAGCGCACTCCCGCCGCCGAAAGCGATAACGCCATCGTGGCCGCCGGCCTGGTAGGTGGCGACGCCATACATGACATTATCGGCGAGCGGATTGCCCTGCACATTCGAGTACACGACGCAGCTGAGTCCCGCCGCCTCGCAGCTCTGCACAGCGGCGATGATCATCGGCAGCGCGGCGAGCCCGCTGTCGGTTACGAGCAGCGGCCGCTGCATGCCGAGTGAGCGGCAGTGTTCCGGCAGCTCACGGATGCGGCCGGCGCCGAAGCGGATCAGGGTCGGATAATTCCAGTTGCCTCGCAGCTCCACGATGCTCGCTACCTTGGCCGTTACGCGCGCCGCAGATGAAACGATTTGGGTCGGGTCAGGTGCTCATAGCCGATGCGTGACAGCGTACAGCCGCGGCCGGAATCCTTCACCCCCACCCAGGCCAGCGCGGGATCGAGGTAATCGCAGCGGTTCATGAACCAGGTTCCGGTGTGCACCTGATCGCCGATCGTCGTGGCGGCCTCCAGGTCGCGCGTCCAGATCGCGGCAGTCAGACCGAAATCGCTGTCGTTCATGAGACGGATGGCTTCCTCATCACCGCTCACCGGCATGATGCCGACCACGGGCCCGAAGATCTCCTCGCGCATCACGCTCATCTGGTGATTCACATCGAGCAGGATCTGCGGGGCGAGATACGCGGTTCGCGCACGGCTCGCCGGGAACAGCTGCTCATCGAGGGCGGCGCGCGCTCCCTGCTGAACTGAGGCTGCGAGCTGCTGGCGGATCTGCTGCGCCGCCGCGGCTCGCACCACCGGTCCTAACGTAGTAGTGGGCTCGGTCGGCACACCGAGTACATACTGCCGCGTCAGGGCCACCGCCCCCTCGACGAAGTCCGCATACAGCCTGCGATCCACATAGATGCGCTGGATGCCGCAGCAGGACTGACCGCTGTTGAAAAACGCGCCATCCACCAGGTTGTCGATGGCATGACGCAGGTCTGCATCACCCCGCACATACGCCGGATCGCAGCCGCCCAACTCCAGCCCCACGCCGGCGAAGCCGCGAGCAGCAGCCTGTTGGATCGCATGACCGCCGGCAACCGAGCCGGTGAACGCGACGAAGGCGACGCGCGCATCGCCCACGATACGCTCCGTGTCAGCGTGGGTCGTGTGCAGGAACTGGAAGACACCCGCCGGCAGCCCGGCCGCCTGCAGGCATTCCGCGAAGCGCTCGGCACACAACGGCGTTTGCGCCGAGTGTTTGAGGATCACGGCGTTGCCCGCCATGAGCGCCGGAATCACGCTGTTGACAGCGATCAGGTAGGGATAATTCCACGCCGCTACGACGAACACGACGCCCAGCGGCTCGTGTCGCACGAAGCGCTGGAAGCCTGCCTTGGGACCTGGATCGACGGCGGCGAGCGCGCTGTCAGCGATGTCGATCATGTAGCGTGCGCGCTCGAGCGTGCCATTGATCTCACTGGGCGCGTACTTCACCGGACGACCCATCTGCCAGGTCAACTCGAGTGCGAGCGCATCGCGACGCGCCTCGAACTCGGCACAAAAACGCCGGCAGATATCCGCGCGCTCCGCCAGCGGCACGCCACGCCAGGCGCGCTGGGCCCGCACCGCGCAAGTCAGTGCATGGTCGATATCGGCAGGCTGCGCGAGCGCACGCTCGCAGTAAATCGAGCCGTCAACCGGGCTCAGAGTCTGTTGAGTAGCCATGGGAATATCCAGGAAAGGCGGCAGCCGGGCCTGCCTCCTCAGATGATCTCAAAGTAGCGCGCCAGCTCCCAGTCGGTGACGTGGCGACGAAACTCACGCTCTTCCCACTCGCGGCTGGCGGCAAAGTGCTCGATGAATTCCTCGCCGAACCACTCGCGCGCCATCTGCGAGGCACGCAGCCGCTGTGCCGCTTCCCACAGCGTGCGCGGCAGTGCCAGCTGCGCGGGCAACTTGCGCGCATACGCATTGCCTTCGATCATCGGCTCGGGCTCCACCTTATGCTCCATGCCCCACAGTCCCGAGGCGATGGCGGCAGCAAGACTCACATACGGGTTGGCATCCGCGGCCGCCACGCGATACTCCACGCGCTGCGACTTGGCGCTGCCTGGGATGACGCGCAGCGCGCAGGTGCGGTTGTCAACACTCCACGCGGAATCGGTCGGCGCCCAATAGCCTGGAATCAGACGCGTATAGGAGTTGACCGTGGGTGAGATCATCGCGAGCAGCTCGGGCATCAGGCGCTGCTGGCCGCCCACGAACCAGCGCATGGCATCGCTCATGCCGTGCGCGCCATTGGCATCGTGAAACACCGACTTGCCCTGCGTATCGCGCAGCGACATGTGAATGTGGCCGCTCTGACCGGGCCAGTCCATGGACCATTTCGCCATGAAGGTCGCCATCAATCCCTGGCGCTGCGCGACAACCTTGGCGAACGTCTTGAACAATGCGGCCTTGTCGGCGGCGGCCAGCGCGCCATCCACGCCGATGGCCGCTTCGATGACTCCGGGACCGGTCTCCTCGTGCAGGCTCTCGAGCGGCAGGTCGAGCTGTTCGCAGCTCTCGAGCAGTGATCGATAGAAGTCGCTCCAGACACTGTTGCGAATCACGCTGTAGCCGAAATTGCCGGGAGCAATGGGCTTCAGATCGCGGTAGTGCTTCTGGCGGACCGAATCCGGGGTTTCGTGGAAGACGAAGAACTCGTACTCGAAACCGGCGAAGGCCTCGAAGCCGCGCTGGCGGGCGCGCTCCAGCACCCGGCGCAGCAGTCCACGCGGGCAGACCTTCTCGGCCGCCTCGGCAAACTCGCTGAGGAAAAACAGCACCGGCTGCTCCCAGGGCAGTGCACGGCAGCTCTCGGGAATGACACGCACCGGCGCATCCGGATACCCGGTGTGCCAGCCGGTATAGCGCACGTTGTCATACAGCTGATCGCGGCTGTCCCAGCCGAGCACGACGTCGCAGAAGCCGAAGCCGTGTTGCAGGGAGGATTCGAACTTGCCGCGCGACATGTATTTGCCACGCAGAATGCCGTCAATGTCGAATACTCCGACCTTGACGTGTGTCAGCTCGCGCTCGGCAAGGATGGCGCGCGCATCAGCAACGGTACGGACCTGGCGGGGATTCATCCGCCAAGTATAGGCAAGCGGGCGAGCGGGCGGTACTCAGCTCAGGTCGAGTAACGGAATCTGATAGCTGACGAGGATGCTGTGGATCTCGCTCTGATGGCCACCGATCCATTCATCGAGTGTGTCCTTCCACTCCTTCTCGCCCTGGCGCAGCCCCATCGAGATCTCATAATCGAACTTGATCTTCGGATCGGGCTTGAATGGCAGGGCCGCCCAGCCCTGCGGATGCTCGCGCAGCAGCTGACCGGCGACCGGTCCCCAGACGATGGCGACGTCGATCTTGCCGGCGCTCAGATCATCACTCGATGATGGTGTTGGGGGTCACCTTCGGATCGCCGCTCTGCGGCGCATACATCGCTGCGCGATCGATCAGATTGTTCTGCAACAGCCAGTCGGCCGCGGGTGAATGGCCGAAGATGCCGATGCGCAGCGGTTCGCAACTTCTCCGGCGGCAAGCGCCAGCAGATCCTCGGGCCCCTTGAGACTTGCGGAAATCCGCATGCTTGTCGGTAAACACCAGCGCGTACGTCGAGTGCATGTACGGGCTGCGTCGTGGCCGTCAGGTCATAACCCTTCGGCACGCCGATGATGAGATCGCACTTGAACTTCAGGCTCTGCTCATCGCGCGCGCGCAGCGTATTGCGCACGAAGCCCATGCGCTGCGGGAAGAAGGTGTATTCGACCTTCTTGCCCAGATCATGCGCCAGCGCCTCGGCAATCTTGTTCTCATAACCTTCGCCGCGATCGTTGGACTGCGGCAGGCTGCTCGGATCGGCACAGACCCGCAGCACGGGATCGTTTTTCTGTGGCGCGGTGCTGCCCGACTGCTGCGCCTGAGCCTCGATGTTCTTCTGACTCTGCGCATCCAGATTCATTTTGCCCTGGGCGGCGGCAAACGGCGCCGTCAGCCCCGTCATGACCACGGCCAGGACCGCAGCCATGGCAGCCCGGAAGGGAATGATCGTGCGCAACGTGCAGCTCCGGATCAGCCAGCGCTCTTCCAGCCGGAGGGTGGCGGCGGCGCATCGGCCTTGTCGAGCGGATAGAGGTGTCCGGGGGCAATTTTACCGTCCGAGCGCCCCTTCAGATAGTTGTAGAGGTTTTCCCAGTTCTTCTGAACGGTCGGTACGCCGCCGAAGTTCGGCATGCCCTTCTCGGGCCGGCCGTTGGTGATCGTGGTGTGAAAGTCGTCCTTCGAGAGAACCTTCAGTGAGTTCACCAGCGAAGGCCCGACGAGCCCTTCCTGCTCAGGGCCATGGCAGCGCTCGCAGGCCATGGCGCGCCAGGTCTTCCAACCTTCCAGGGTCTTGTCATCGACCGGTTGCCGTTCTTGACCGTATAGGCGCCCGGAGGCTGATCGCGCATAGGCAGCGCCGAGCCCACATAAGCGCAGCCGAGCACAGCAGCACTGCCGCCGACACTGATCTTCCGCATGTATTTCCCCTATTTCTGACGACGATCGCGCCACGCCCCGTAACGGCGGCGTGGCGCGATCTGCGGGCTCTATTGATTAGACGCTTGAGACTCGGACGAGTTCCTCAGGTCGCATCCGGCAGTGCAGAACACGAACAGCGAGCCACCCAGGGTGGTGTACTTCGCCAGATCCTTGTAGCCGCCGACCGCGCCCAGGCCAGCGGTCGACTCGGTGAGACCGGCCGCCATGCCGATGCCCGCCCAGCCGCCGATACCCGAGTACACGCCAACGTACTGCTTGCCGCCGTACTCGTAGGTGAACACGTTGCCGATGATTCCCGAGGGCGTCTTGAACTTCCACAGCTCCTTGCCGTCCTTGGTGCTCACCGCCTTGATGTAGCCCTCGAGCGTGCCGTAGAACGCCACGTCGCCGTCGGTGGTCAGCGCACCGCGACCACACCGAGAAGCGCTCCGGCTTCGACCAGACGATCTTGCCCGGCCGCCGGATCCCAGGCGATGAAGTTACCCATGCCGCCATGGCTGTTCGGAGTCGGGAACATGGTCAGCGTCGCGCCGACATACGGCTGACCTGCGGTGTATTCCACCTGGAACGGCTCGTAGGTCATGCACACATGGTTGGTCGGGACGAACACCAGGCCTGACTTCGGATCGTAGCTCGATGGCTGCTCGTCCTTCGAGCCGAGCGCGGCCGGGCAGATGCCCTTCACATCGACATCCGGACCCGTCGTGCCCGGCGAGTACTTCTTGTCGACCAGCGGACGGCCGGTCTTCATGTCGACCTTGGTGGCCCAGTTCACCTGCGGATCGTACTTCTCGGCAACCAACAGCTCGCCGGTCGCACGATTCATGCGTGTAGCCGAAGCCGTTACGATCGAAGTGCGCCAGCGCCGGCACGGTCTTGCCGCCCTTGTTGATATCGAGCAGCACCATCTCGTTGACGCCGTCAAAGTCCCACTCGTCGTGCGGCGTCATCTGGAAGACCCACTTCGCCATACCGGTGTCGAGGTCGCGCGCGAAGATGGTCATGGACCACTTGTTGTCGCCCGGGACGCTGCGCCGGATTCCACGTGCTCGGATTGCCCGATGCCGTAGTAAACCAGGTTGAGCTTCGGATCATAGGAATACCAGCCCCAGGTGGTGCCGCCGCCGAGCTTCCACTGCTCGCCCTGCCAGGTCTTCAGCGAAGAGTCCTTGCCGACCGGCGGCCATCTTGCCGTTGGTCCAGGTCATGGTCTTCGCCGGATCGATCAGCATCTCGTTGTCGGGACCGGTGCTGTAGCCCTTCCACACCTGCTTGCCGGTCTTGATGTCATAGGCCACGACACGGCCGCGCACACCGAACTCACCGCCGGAGATGCCGGTCAGCACCTTGTCCTTGAAGACGTGCGGCGCGTTGGTGTTGGTTTCGCCGATCTTCGGATTGCCGTTCTTGGCGGTCCAGACCGACCTTGCCGGTCTTGGCATCGAGCGCGACCAGCGTGGTGTCGGCCTGCTGCAGGAAGATCTTGCCGTCGCCATAGGCGAGGCCGCGATTGACGGTGTCGCAGCACATGACCGGAACGACATCCGCATCCTGCTTCGGCTCGTACTTCCACTTGATGGTCTGATCCTTCAGGTTGACCGCGTACACGTTGTTCGGGAAACGGCGTGTGCATGTACATCGTGTCGCCGATGACCAGCGGCGAGCCTTCGTGACCACGCAGCACGCCCGTGGACATCGTCCAGGCGACCTGCAGCTTGCCACGTTGCCCGCGTTGATCTGGTTCAGCGTGCTATGCCGGTGGTTGGCATAGTCACCCGCCTGCGCAGCCCAGTTGCGCGGAATCGGACAATCTTCGAATCCAGATCGGCATCGGCGAGGGCTGAAGTCGATGTTGCCGCTGCTGCGGCCAGCACGGCAGCCCTCATTAAGAATCGAACGATACTCGTATCTCATATCTCCTCCAGCTTATGGTTCTCGAGCGAATCGATGACTTCCCGGCATTCATACGTTATCGAGTGGTATGCAGGCGAAGCCATCCGTGGCACTACACGCTGGCGGGCGCATGTGTGACACGTTCTAATTTCGGCGCATACAATACACCCGCCAAGTCCGGGCTGCAACCACAAACATTGGAGCGAACATAACCACGCGGCGTAGGATGGGCGGCGAGAATCCGCACACTGTGTCAGGAATGAGAATGTCATGGCCAAACGAACCGCTTGCGTGCCACACGGCAGCCGGCTCATGCCGAGCTGGCAGGCACTGGGGGCCTGCGCCGCGCTGTGTTGGTGCGCCGTTCCGGCACACAGTGATCCATTGCCGAACGACTATCCGACCTCCGCACGCGTGGAGTTCGTTCAGGATTGCATGGGCCGATCCAACGGCGGCAGCTGGCGAACCTGTATAAATGTTCCTGCGTGATCGACAAGATCGCCACCAAGCTCGGCTATGACGATTACGTCGAGGCGAGCACCTTTGCCCACTACTCGTCCCTGGGTGGCGAGGGCGGCGGGGAGTTTCGCGATCCCGAGCGCGCCAAGGAGCGCGCCAAGCTCTATCGCAGCGTGGAAAGCGATGCCTATAAGGGCTGTGGTCTCAAGCAGCCGGGGGTGCGGTAGCCGCTCGGCCCCGGGACCTCATGCCCTATCCCTATGCGGCGCATCCGGACAGGTGTGGTAGCGGGCACCTCTGATATATCAGGTGTGCATAACAAGCTTTCTTGAAGTCGGCCCTCAGGGAGAGAGGGTAACTCCCCACGGCGATTTTCCAACGGTCACTTTTTTGACGACCTGCAGCGTGTTGGTATCGATGATGGTCATGTCATTCGACGATCCGTTGGCGGTATAGAGCCGTTTGCCGTCACGCGACAGCGCGATGCCCCAGGGCCGCGCGCCCGCCGGGATCTCCGTGACCAGTTTCGGTCCGCTCAGGTCGATCACTGCCACCGTACCGCCGCGGCCGGTGCTCACAAACAGCCGGTTATGCGGGGAATCGAGCACAATGCCCATGGGGCGCGCTTCGGCGCGTAGCTGCAGCAGCCGAGTCGCGCCAGCCTGGGAATCCCCGAGCAGCGGTGCGCTGAACACCGAGCCATCGAACTCACCGGTGATATAGACCGTCTTCATGTCTTTGGAATACGCCACGTCCCGTGGGCGCTTGCCGACGGGGATCGAGCGCACGACCTTACGGGCCTGCGCATCGATGATAAAGATGGCGTTACCGGATTCGCTGGTCGTGATGATCCACTTGCCGTCCGGGGACACGCGCACCCCTTCCGGTTCTTTGCCCACGGCGATGCTGCTCTCGATCGCTCCGGATGCGACGTTAAGGACCGATATCGTGGCCGAGTCCTCGTTAGAGACGAACAACGTCTTGCCATCGCGACTCAGATCGAATTGCTCAGGGTCCGAGCCGCTCTTCAGGAGTCCCTTGAGCTTGAGCGAGGTGGTATCCAGCTCCGCGATGCCATCCGCAGTGAGGTCGCGCTTGAGCTTGGCGCACTCCTCATCCGGCACGGAGGGAGGGCATTTCGGCAGGCCGCTGACGGCCACGTAGAGGGTGCGGCCATCGGCACTGAGCTTCATGCCCCGCGGCCGCTTGCCCACATTCACCGTTGCCACGACCTCTGCAGTATCCGTGTCGACCACGGTGACGCTTTCGCCATCCTCATTCGAGACGTAAGCCCGACCGGCCAGCGCGGCTTGCGGTAGCCCGAGCAGCGCACCACAGAGAAGCAGCAGCGGAGCTTTGCCGCGGCGCAGGCCGCTCCAGATGGCAGCATTTCGGGACAAACACAGGTGCGGCATAGGCATACGTCCAGCTGTTCCGAATGAGGGCAAGGTGTTCCAGGCATGAACAGCCGTGATGCCGTTCTCAGTTTGCGCCTGAGCATCATTCAGTTCAGACGCCATGCGCGCAAGGAAATTCACCCGAGCGAGATTTGGCATCCGTCTTGCTTGGAATGCTTAGCTCCGCCCCAAGGAATCTCTCCATGAATCGGCTCATCTGCACCGGACTGTGCGCCGGTCTGGTCCTGCTCGGCGCCAGCGCTTCTAGCTTTGCCGACACCCAACCTGTCGCGCACGTCACCGAAATCCCCGTAGACAAGGATGCGATCACCATGCCCGGGCATCCGCTCACAGCCGTGGTGGTCACGCAGTGCAATCTCATCGTGGCGGTCTACATGACCATGCCGGACGGGCGTCTGCTGCGCTTTGATAAGAGCGCCTCGATCCCCTCCGAGCAGCTCATGAACATGGCCTACTCGGCGACCCGCAGCGAACGAGTTGAGGTGTCGTGCAACGAAGGGGGCATCGAGGGCTACGAGAAGCACGAACCGGTGTGAGATCTGGCTGAGCCGTCGGCGAGTGACCCTGCCGGCTGGCGCCGGCCTTGGGCCCTCGCCTTGGGCCCTCGCCTTGGCCCCTCAACCGTCTTGGCCCCGAACGGCTGTCACCCAGCGTCCGGCTTGGCCATTCCGGGGTAATCAAGTACCCCTTTTCGCCTTCGCTGCGGCCTCCGGCGAGAACTTGCGATGCCCGCCTGCGTGTCGCCTCACAGGGTTGACTTAAGTCGCTACAATAGCCGCGCGGACGTGTTACGTTACCCGCGCTTTCCCCTTCCCCGCTTTGCTGCCACGCGAGACGCTATGTCGAACGACCGCCCTACCGCTGCGCCCCAGCCTGTTGCCGAGGCCCCGCGGATCTGGTCCACCACTCTCATGTTTGCGACTACGTTACTGGTCTCGCTCGTGGTGGTGCCCTGGTACGGGCTGACCCATGGGTTCTCCGTGGCCGAGTGGGTGTTGTTCGTCGTCTTTCTATATGCGAATGGCATGTCGATCACGGGCGGCTATCACCGGCTGTGGGCGCACAAGAGCTATGACGCGCACTGGTCACTGAAGGCGGTCTATCTGCTGTTTGGCACCATGGCGCTGCAGAACAGCGTGCTGGTGTGGGCGAGTGGACACCGCGCCCATCATCTGAATGTCGACGATGTGCACAAGGATCCCTATTCCATCCGGCGTGGCTTCTGGTTTGCGCACATCGGCTGGATGATCCGTGAGTTCGACAGCGGCAAGCCGGACTTCAGCAACATTCCCGACCTGCGGCGTGACCCGATGCTGGCCTTCCAGCATCGCTTCTACGTGCCGCTCGCGCTCGCCATCAACTTCGGCTTGCCCTTGCTCGCCGGTTGGGTGCTCGGGGATGTGTGGGGTACGTTCCTGCTGGCAGGGGTGCTGCGCCTCGTGGTCAGCCATCACGTTACCTTCTGCATCAATTCGCTGGCGCACATGTGGGGCAGCCGTCCCTACACGGATGACAACACCGCGCGTGACAACGGCGTGCTGGCGTTCTTCACTTACGGTGAGGGCTACCACAACTATCACCACATCTTCGCGCATGACTATCGCAACGGCGTGCGCTGGTGGCAGTGGGATCCCACCAAGTGGCTGATTGCGGGCTTGCAGTATGTGGGACTCACGCGACGGCTGAAGCGCACGCCTGCCTTCCAGATTCAGCGCGTGCTACTCGCGATGCAGTTCACGCGCGCACAGGAGAAGCTGGCCCGGCTGCGCGATGCGGCAGGTCAGTCGCAGATCGAGCAGCTGCGGCAGCGCATCGCGCATGAGTACGATACCTTTCTCGCAGCACTCTCGGACTGGGCGCGGGTCAAGGAGCAATGGCTGGAAGAGAAGAAGCGTGCCGTGCTCGAGCACTGGGAGCATGCGAAATTCCAGCAGCGCCTGCGCGAGATCGAGTACAGCCTGCGTCTGCAGCGCCGGCGACTGCGTCTGATCAGCGCTCAGCTCGCCTGAGCGGAATCCACCGCAAGGCATCCCGTAGGGTTTCGCCCCTTGCCCTGAGCCGTCCGGCCCCGGGGCCCGCTCCCATTGGCATCACTACCATGCTTCGTGCACCATGCTGGCATGGGGCGCATCTTCGAAGTCCGCAAGCACACGATGTTCGCGCGCTGGAACCGGATGGCGAAGCAGTTCGCCCGGATCGCGAAGGACATCACCATGGCCGTGAAGGCGGGGGGCACCGATCCGGCCTCGAACCCTGCGTTGCGCCGGGTCATCCAGAACGCACGCGCAGTGAACATGCCGAAGGACAAGATCGAAGCGGCGATCAAGCGCGCTGCCGGCCGCGATGCCACGAACTATCACGAAGTGATCTACGAGGGTTACGCGCCGCATGGGGTGGCCTTGTTGGTGGAGACGGCTACTGACAATCCGACGCGCACCGTCGCAGGCGTGCGCAACATCATCACCAAGGGCGGCGGCAATCTCGCCACCCACGGCAGTGTCAGCTTCCTCTTCAAGAAAATGGGCGTGTTCCGGCTGAACCCCGCGGGTATCGATCAGGATGATCTGGAGTTGTATCTGATCGATCACGGACTCGAGGAGATGGGCGAGAGCAGCGGCGAGAAGGGCGAGCCGCAGCTCGTGATCCGCTGTGGGTTCGCCGATTTCGGCAAGTTGCAGCTGGCGCTCGAAGCACGCGGCATCACGCCCCTGTCAGCCGAGCACGAGTACATCTGCACGGTGCCCACCGAGCTGCCCGAGGATCAGGCGACCGAAGTGCTCACAGTCATTGACAGACTGGAACAGGACGATGACGTGCAGAAAGTCTTCCACACGCTCGCCTGATACCGGGCGGGCTGACACCGGACGGCCCTGATGCAGGACTGCACGCTGGAGCTGGCTCGTTGTGCGGATGCTCGCCAGCTGGCGCAGATGTCCCAGGATCTCATCGAAGCCGGACTGCGCCCTTCGTGGTCCGCGGCGCGCATCGCCTGGCATATCCGACACCCCGAGAGCATCGTGCTGACGGCGCGCCAGCCTGGTGGCATCGCGGGCTTCGCCATCATGCGATACGCCGAGGAGCTCGCGCACTTGAATCTGCTTGCCGTCGTGCCCGCGAATCAACGGCAGGGCATCGCACGCCGCATGATGATCTGGCTCGAGGATACCGCCATTACCGCGGGCACCTTTACCGTGAGCCTGGAGCTACGGGCCCGCAACCTCATTGCCTACACGTTCTATCGGGCGCTCGGTTACCGCGAGGCGGGACGCCTGTCCGGCTACTACCAGGGGATTGAGCCTGCGATCCGCATGGTGCGCGACCTGCGCGTTATGGCGGACAATCACACGAGCAGCGCGGGGGACTGACGCCGCGGCAGCGGCATGCGGGTCCAGCTTGCCAGTCCGGCATTCAACCTTGTCAGTCCGGCATCGGCGTCATCTGGCCGGCCAGCACATCCTCGAAGCCAAAGTTGCGCAGGTCCTGCACGCGCTGCGGATAGAGAATGCCATCGAGGTGATCCACCTCGTGCTGCACGACCCGTGCATGGAAGCCCTCGACGGTACGATCGATCGGCTCACCGTGCAGATCGAAGCCGCGATAACGCAAGTGCCGGAAGCGTGGCACGAGGCCCCGCATTCCGGGAACTGATAGACACCCCTCCCAGCCCTCCTCCTGCTCGCTGCCGAGCGGCGTCAGCTCCGGATTAACCAGAATGGTGTAGGGCACGGGTGCCACATGCGGGTAGCGCGGATTCTCCTGCAGCTCGAAGATCACCACGCGCAGGCTGACACCGATCTGCGGCGCCGCAATCCCGGCGCCACTCAGGGATCGCATCGTCTCGTCCATGTCGCCGACCAGCGCCGCCAGTGTCGCATCGAAACGTTCCACCGGGGAGGCGACCTGACGCAGCAGCGGATGACCCATGCGCAGAACCGTTTGAATAGCCATGTCGTATTGTATCCGCTGCGTGAGAGCTCAAACGCCGCGCGCCCGTCTGCTCAGCAGCCGATCGAGTTGGTTCGCGAACTGCGCGCGCTCGCGCTGACTGAGAGCGGCAGGTCCCCCGGTGTCGACGCCGCTGCCGCGCAGCTCGTCCAGAAAATTGCGCACCGAGAGATGCTCCCGGACATTCTCGCGCGTGTACAGCTCGCCGCGGGGATTGAGCGCAACGCCACCATGCTCGATGACCGCAGCAGCGAGCGGTACATCCGCGGTGATGACGAGATCCTCTGCCTGCATCAGCTCGATGATGCGTTTGTCGGCCGCATCCAGCCCCGCAGGCACCTGCACGAACTGGATGTTGGGGCGTCCCGGCAGACGCACCGCCTTGTTCGCTACCAGTGTCAGCAGCACGCCGGTGCGCTCGGCCGCGCGAAAGAGAATTTCCCTGATGACTACCGGGCAGGCATCGGCGTCCACCCAGATCTGCATGGAGCCCGTCCTTTGCGTTGCAGGCGAGGCTTCATTCTGGTGTCTTGCCGAGCGTGTCCGCAACATACGCCCCACGCTCTCCCATCGGCAGCGGCTGCCCATCGGTGGTGTCCACCGCAGTCTGGTGTTCCATCTCGGCGTTGACTTCCGCCCCCAGCACGACGGCGAATCCGCCGAGGTAGAACCACATGATCAGCACGATCACGCCACCCAGCGCGCCGTAGGTTGTACCGTAGCTGCTGACGTGCGCCACATAGAGCTCGAACAGCACACTGCCGAGCAGCCAGAGCGTCGAGGCCGCGATCGATCCCCAGAACACCCAGCGCCAGCGCGGCCGCTCCCTATCCGGCGCATAGCGGTAGACCGCAGCGAGCGCCACGACGCTGAACGCCCACAGCAGCACCCAGCGGACTGCCAGAATCGTATTGGCAGCAATGTCACCGAGCGGCAGCAGCTTCACCAGCACCGGCACGGCCACCCCCAGCAACAGCATCATCAGGAAGGCGACCACGGCTGCCAGCGTGAAGCCGAGCGAGATGAGCGCCTGGCGAAAGAAGCTGCGTCGCTCACTTTCATGATAGGCAATGTTGGTTGCCGTCATGAGTGCCGACATTCCCTGGCGCGCGCTCCAAAAGGCCAGCAGCGCGCTGACCAGCACACCCAACCCGAGCTTGACGCGCGCCGGGCTCACCAGAGCCTGCAGCTGATCCTGCAACAGCACCGCCGCCTGCGGGGGCAGGATGGCAAAGAAGGGCTCGACGTCGGAGGCGACACTTGCGGGCGATGAGAACAGGCCGTAGACGGTCACAGCGAGGGCCAACGCGGGAAATACCGCGAGCAGCGAGTTCAGCGCAATGCCGGCCGCAATCAGTGTGGCGTTGTCCTGACTGAGCTTGTGATAAACCCGCAGGAGGATGTCGCGCCATCCCGCCTTGGGAATGTCCTTGGGATGTGCGGCGTGACGGCCGCGGCCCGGTTCGAGCGCGGCTTGCGGACCGACGGGTCGCAAGGCGGTGTCACCGGTGTCGGCAATCCCCGAGCGCGGTGGCTTGACCTCACGCCAACCGTGCCCTTCATGCGCCAGGTCCCGTGCCATGACAAGGCTCAGCAACCCCTATACCCGCCGATGACGATCCAAAGCGGGGGCGGGGCGTGCCGCGCGAAGGTCGGGTCAATGTTCCGGATTGGAGGGCAGCGCTACCCGCCGGGTCAGCCGCTCGATCGAGCGACGGGCTGCGGCCTTGGCAATGTGCTTGCACCAGGGGGGCTCGCGATGCCGGCTGGCGCGACGGTACTTGTCGCAGTCACACACCCACTGGATGCGCTGGTCGCTGGTAAGCACGACCTGCACCGTTCGGGTCGGAAAGTGATAAGTCCCGAGCACCTGCTGAGGAGGTGATGGCTTGCTTCGGCGGAACCTGACGGCCATAGACAGCGGAGCATACCCCGCTGCCCCTGTGGATTGCCTGTGGATTAGCTGTGCATCCTTCAGGAGGCGAAGATTTTTGCCTTGATGGACTCGTACTCGGCATCGGTAATCAGCTTCGCATCCAACATCTGCTTGGCTTCCTGCAGCCTCCGTACCGAATCGGATCCGCCCGGCGCCGCAGCCATCGCCGCCGGCGCGGAGCTCACCTGAATTCCCCCTGAGCGCGCGCGCAATTCCTCCAGTTCCCGCACCCGGCGCTTCTCGCGCCACGCCTGATCCTGTGCCTGGCAGATCCGATACACCGCCTGTGCTTGCGCCTTGCGCAAGCCCTTGAACTCCAGACGCCGTGAGCCCGCCGAACTCTGCGAGGCAAGATCGGCAACGTTACCCGCGCGGATCATGAGATCGGCGCCGAAGATGCCAACGTGCAGGGTCACCTCTTCGAGGTCCTGCCAGCGGATGTCGTGCACATCGAAACCACCGAGCAGCTGGCGCGTCATGAGAATGAGCCGCCCGCTGGTGGCCGCCACCAGGATGCGCCGGTGGCTGAGTGCGAACAGCCGGTGTTGCACGGCCCACGCCTCGAGTGTCTCGGCGGGAATGAGAATGGAGCGCAGATAGTCCAGCGGCCGCTGCAATCCGGGCTCGTTGGCACCGGCGAGTTCGTTCATATTGTTTCCTCGCTCACATGTGAATGCGCGCTCTGACGTTCAGTGTGTGACGGGCTGTTCTTCCCGGTTGGCCACGGCCTTGCGCAGCTCGCGCAGTTTCGCCTTGACGATCGCCTCGTTCGCAGGCCCGATCCTCAGCATGAGCTTTTGTCCCGCGGACAGACTCTCGAGGTGCGGGTCGGCGAATTGGTAAAACACCTTGGGCTGGGTTACCTGGATAGGACCCTGCACATCCGGAGCGCGCAGCATGTCATCGATCACCTCCACCAGCCGGTCATTGAAATACTGCCCCGGGTAGCCCAGATCCTCGTAGGCCTGCTGGAAGAGCGGGTACAGTCGGAAATAAACGGTCGCAATGTTCTGCGCATCGACCGATTGCACCAGGTGGATGAACGGCGTGTAACGCGCATAGTCCGTAGCGCTCAACGTCATGATGTCGCCCTGCGTGCTGATCTCGGCCGCGCCGGGTGTCGGCTTGATCGGGCGCAGCTCCGCGGCCACCTTCTTGCGGGGCAGGTTATCGACCGTGACCACCACGTGGCGCACGATGTTATCGGGCACGAGGAACTGCGCCACGGCGGGGGCACCCAACAGACCCACCAGCGAGTCACGCAGCTCCGGGTCGCTGTCCTTCAATGGCGGCAGCGGCTTGCTCGTCGCCTGGTCCTCAGGAACGGGATTGCGCACTTCGGGCTCGGTCGCCTGCTGTGCCGGGGCCGCTGGCCGGGCAGGCTCGATCTTGGGTGGCGGGGCCGGCGCGCCGTAGTACTTGTAATAGTAGATCGCCCCCGCCAGGCCGAGCGCGACAATGACTGCGGAGCCCCAGATGACCTTTTTTCTGAATCCCTCGTCGATGTCAGATTGGGCGTTCCAATTCACACGCGCACCTGCTCGTAGTCCCGGCCCGGTACTGTACTCCCGGCACAGCCGAAACCGGTAGAATTGAGCTTCTCCATGGACTCATTCCACCCCGCAGTTAGCGCCTGGTTCCGGCGCACTTTCGACGCCGCCACGCCTGCGCAGCAGCAGGCCTGGCCCGCGATTGGCGCCGGCCGCCATGTGTTGATCGCTGCCCCGACCGGCTCGGGCAAGACACTCGCCGCCTTCCTGGCGGCGCTCGATCAGCTCGTGACTGAGGGGGTGAGGCAGGGCCTTGCCGATGAGACCCGTGTGCTGTACGTCTCGCCCCTGAAGGCGCTCTCGAATGACATCCGGCGCAATCTCGAGGCGCCGTTGGAGGGCATCCGCACCGAACTCGCCGCACTCGGACTGCCCGATGTCGAGATCCGCAGCATGGTGCGCACCGGGGACACTCCGCAGAGCGAGCGCACGAGCATGCGCAAGCGTCCGCCGCACATCGTCGTCACGACACCCGAGTCGCTATTCATCCTGCTGGGTTCGGAGTCCGGACGGCGCATGCTGGCCACGACGCGCACGGTCATCATCGATGAGATCCACGCGATGGTGGGCAGCAAACGCGGACTACACCTGGCACTCTCGCTCGAGCGGCTCGAAGCGCTCGCCGGGCGGCCGCTGACGCGCATCGGGCTCTCGGCCACCCAGAAACCGATCGCTGAGATCGCCCGCTTCCTCGTGGGCATGCGTAACCTGCATGCGGACGGCAGCGCGGCTTGCGACATCATCGATACCGGGCATGTGCGCAGCCGCGACCTGGGAATCGAGGTGACCGCAGCGCCCCTGGAAGCGGTGATGTCAGGAGATGCCTGGACGCTCATCTACGAGCGGCTCGCAGCGCTCGTAGGCGAGCATCGTACGACGCTGGTGTTCGTCAACACGCGGCGGCTGGCAGAGCGGGTCTCGCGGCATCTTTCCGAGCGGCTCGGACGCGACCAGGTGACTGCCCATCACGGCAGCATGGCCAAGGAGTTGCGGCTGCAGGCTGAAAGGCGCCTGAAGCGTGGCGAGCTGCGCGCGCTGGTCGCCACCGCCTCACTGGAGCTCGGCATCGACATCGGCAACGTGGATCTCGTGTGTCAGCTCGGCTCACCGCGCTCCATTGCGGCATTCCTGCAGCGCGTCGGTCGTGCCGGACACTCGATCGCAGGCACCTCCAAGGGGCGGCTGTTCCCGCTGTCGCGCGATGATCTGGTGGAATGCGCCGCCTTGCTCGATGCCGTGAGGCGCGCAGAGCTCGATGCGGTACACATCCCCGATGCGGCACTGGATGTGTTGGCGCAGCAGATCGTGGCCGAGAGCAGCGCGCGGGAATGTTCGGAAGAAGAGCTGTTCGAGCTCGCGCGACGCGCCTATCCGTTTCGTGAGTTGCCACGCGCGGACTTCGATGAAGTCATCCGCATGCTGGCCGAGGGTTACACCACGCGGCGCGGGCACCATGGCGCGCTGATCCACTACGACGCCGTCAACCACATCGTGCGCGGCCGGCGCGGTGCGCGCCTCACCGCCATCACCTCGGCAGGCACGATCCCGGACAACTCCGACTATCAGGTCATCCTCGAGCCGCAGTCGTTGATGGTCGGCACCGTGAACGAAGATTTCGCGGTCGAGAGCCTGCAGGGAGACATCTTTCAGCTGGGCAACACTTCCTACCGGATCCTGCGCGTGGAGCAGGGACGCGTGCGAGTCGAGGATGCCCACGGGCAACCGCCGTCCATTCCCTTCTGGCTGGGCGAGGCGCCCGGGCGCTCGGATGAGCTGTCGCATGCAGTGGCGCGGCTGCGCACCGAGGTGCAGCAGCGTCTCGCCGCTACCGACTCGCGGCTTGAGTCCGAGGCGGCCATGCAATGGCTCAGCGCAGAGGTCGGTGTCAACGAGGACGCAGCGAGCCAGCTCACCGCTTATCTGGGCGCTGCCGCCCGCGCGCTGGGTGCGCTGCCCAGCCAGCAGACCGTCATCTTCGAGCGCTTCTTCGATGAGTCCGGCGGCATGCAGCTCGTCATTCATGCCCCCTTCGGCAGCCGCATCAACCGCGCCTGGGGACTCGCCTTACGCAAACGCTTCTGCCGCGCATTCAACTTCGAGCTGCAGGCCGCAGCGACCGAAGATGCCATCATCCTGTCGCTGACCAGGGCTCACAGCTTCGAGCTCGCCGCGGTAGCGCGCTATCTGCATTCCAACACGGTACGGCCACTGCTGGTGCAGGCGCTGTGCGCGGCGCCGATGTTTACCGCACGCTGGCGCTGGAGTGCCACCATCGCGCTGGCGCTGCCGCGTTTTCGCGGTGGCCGCAAAGTAGCGGCGCCGCTGGCGCGCATGGCAGCGGAAGACCTGCTGAGCTCGATCTTCCCAGATCAGGTGGCCTGCGCGGAAAATCTGCCCGGCGAGCTGGAGATTCCCGATCATCCGCTCATCAGGCAGACGATCCATGACTGTCTCGAGGAAGCCATGGACATCCAGGGACTGGAGCGCGTACTGCGGGAGATCGAGTGCGGCCGGATTGAGGTCGTGGCCCGCGATGTCACCGAGCCCTCGCCCCTTGCGCTCGAGATCCTCACCGCGCGTCCCTATGCCTACCTGGATGATGCACCGCTGGAAGAGCGGCGTGCCCAGGCGGTGATGAGTCGCCGCTGGCTGGATCCGGAAAGCGCCGCGGATATCGGCAGACTCGATGCCGATGCGATCGAGCGCGTGCGCACGGAGGCGTGGCCCGATGCGAGCACGGCCGATGAGTTGCACGATGCGCTTCTGTGGCTCACGTACCTGACCGAGTCTGAAGTTGACGCCAGCAGCGGATGGCGCGCACTGCTCCTGCAGCTTGAGGAGCAACACCGCGTCGTGCGCGTGCTGCAACCTGCCGTGTGGATCGCCACTGAACGCGTGCCGCTATTTCAGGCGCTCTGGGGTGAGCGGCTCGCAGCGGTCCATGTGCCGGAGCGCTATCAGCGCACATGGCAGCGCGATGCAGCCATCGTGGAGATCGTGCGCGGCCGGCTCGAGGGGCTCGGGCCCACCACGGCGCAGGCGCTGGCCGCTCCACTTAAGCTTGGTGTGCCGGAGATCGAGAGCGCGCTCGCGGTGTTGCAGGCGGAGGGATTTGCGTTGCGCGGCAGCTTCACATCCGCCGCTGCGACGTCTACCGGTTCCGATAACAGCAGCGCGACTGAATGGTGTGAGCGGCGCCTACTGGCGCGCATCCATCGCTACACCGTCAAGCGCCTGCGCGCGGAAATCGAGCCTATTTCCGCGCGCGATTACCTGCGCTTCCTGTTCGAATGGCAGCGCGTCACGCCACAGAGTCGCATGAGTGGTCCGGATGCCATCGCCGCGGTGCTGCGGCAACTCGAGGGTTTCGAGGCGCCCGCGAGTGCATGGGAAACTGAGATCCTGCCCATGCGACTCAATGAGTACGACCCTGCGTGGCTCGATGAGCAGTGTCTGGCAGGCCGTTACGCCTGGAGCCGCCTCGCACGGCGGGGCACCTCCGCAGGTGGCGAAGACGGCGAGCGAGGCGCGGGGCCGGTTAAATCAACGCCCATCGTGCTGCTGGATCGGCGTAACAGCCGGGCATGGACCGCACTTGTCCCGCCCGCGCAGGCGATGCGCCTGAGCACCCGGGCACGCCGCGCGCTCGAATACCTGCAGGCTCACGGAGCCTCTTTCTTCGATGAGCTGGCCGAAGGCACCGGTCTGCTGACCAGTCAGGCTGAGGAGGCCCTGGCCGAGCTGGTCGCTTTAGGAGTCGTCAACTCTGACAGTTACGGAGGCTTGCGTGCATTGCTGATGCCGGCCGAGCGGCGCCGGGCTGTGGCGGGCCGCCGCGGGCGTGCCGCGCTCTTTGGCATGGGAGCCGCAGGTCGCTGGACTCTGGTTCGGCGCAACGCCGTCGCGCAGAAGGACAACACTCGCACGACCGATGAGGAAACGATCGAGCTCGTAGTCAGAACCCTGCTGCGCCGCTGGGGCGTGGTGCTCTGGCGCGTGCTGGCACGCGAAGCCAGCTGGTTGCCGCCCTGGCGCGAGCTGCTGCGCTGCATGCGCCGTCTCGAGGCGCGCGGTGAGATTCGCGGCGGCCGTTTCATTGCCGGTTTTACCGGTGAGCAATATGCCCTGCCCGAGGCGGTTGGCCTGGTGCGCACCGCACGCCGCGACACGGATCCGGATCAGTACATCTCGCTCTCAGGTGCCGATCCGCTCAATCTCATCGGCATCCTGACACCCGGAGCGCGGCTCCCGGCACTCAGTGGCAATCGCGTGTTATATCGGGACGCCGTGCCAGTGGCATTGCTTGCCGGCTCGCAGGTGCAGTTCTTGCAGACCCTGGACCCCGCTGGGCAATGGGAGGCGCAGAACCTGCTGCTGCGCCGTCACGTGCCCGGCGTGCTCGCCGACCTCGGCTGAGCGCCGGCGGCTCAACTCTTAGCGTGCTGCTCCTGCCACTTCTTCACGGCAGCAAGGGTATTGGCCACGTGCTTGTCGGGATTCAGGTCCGTGTAGGAATAGATGACCTCGCCCGAGGGGGCGATCACATAGGAGGTGCGATTGGCGTACTCCGGCTTGCCGGCCAGCACCGCATCGTATTTCTTCATTACGCTACCGTCGGCATCCGAGGCGACCGCAAACTTGTTGCGGCACTCACTGACTGAGAACCGGTTGAGCTTCTCGATCGGATCGTGTGAGACACCGATGACGGTTGCCCCGAGCGCATGGAACTGTGCGGTCGCCTCAGCGAAATCATGCGCCTCCGCCGTACACCCCGGGGTGAAGGCCGCAGGATAGAAATACAACACCACCGGGCCCTTCTTCAGCGCATCGGCGAGCGAGAAGCTGAACGGCTTGCCGGCGAGACTGGCCTGGGTGCTGAACTGCGGGGCTTTGGCGCCATCGGGCAACGCGGCATCGGCCAGGCTCGCCCCACAGAGCGCCGCGCCCAGGACGAGGATCCGGTATGGTGAGATGCGCATCAGCTGACTCCTGCTTGGAACCGGCCGCCATCATCCGCCAAAGTCCCTGTCACATGCCACTGCGCGAGAGCGCGCCGCGGTTCCCGGGCTAGCGGTCGTAACCCACCAGCTCGACGTAACCACGCCCACCGACCGCACGGCCGCCACGCTCAGCCTGCACATCAACCGCCCCTTCCCAGTAGCGTGGCCGCGTGAGCAGCTCCTGCGCAGCCAGAATGGGACGAACGGCAGCGACCAGCTGCAGGCGCGGCACGCGCAACTGCCATGCCGCCGGATAGCTCACTCCGGACGGACTGCGCCAGTGATCGGTGATGGCGAGCTGGACGTCCTGATCGCTCAGTGCCAGCGGCTGCCCGGAGCCGTCCACCCAGGTGCCCGCGCTGTAGGTGTCGCGGCTGCCATCATGCTTGCGCAGCATGTAGAACATGAGCGTGCTGCCGTCATCGAGCTGCAGTGCGAACCAATCCCAACCCTGCTGTTGGGCAGCCAGGGCGCCACTGCCCCACTCGCGATCGAGCCAGGCAAGGCCGGTCACGGCACTCGAGCTGCCCTCGCGTACCAGTCGCCCGCGGACCGCGATGCGCGGAATGGAGTAGTAATAACTCGCCGCCGCGGCAGACTTGCGACTCAAACCCTCCTCGCCGTTGGCAACGGGCGCTCCCAACGGCTCGGCATCCAGCGAGAGCTGATAGCCGTTGGCGTGCGCGCTCAGCTGCCAGCGGCCGTTAGCGGTGGCATCCAGCCGCCACTCGCCCAACCACACGGCGAACGGGACTGCCTCAGCTCCGGCAAGGCCCAGCGCGGCGCGCGCGGAGCGCTGCGCAAACTCAAAATGGCGGCGCGCTGGATCGGTGAGGGCAAAGTGCGCGCTGTACAGCTGTGTGGTCCGCCAGGCGGAATCACCCGCTGGCAGCGCCTTCGTGGGCGGCGCCAGCGCCACGCGGAAAAACGTCAGCTCGAAACCAAACCGCTCACCGCGGTCCGACTCGAGATTGCCCGTCACATACCACCATTCATGCCGGAAACCCGGATGCGGGCCGTGATCGGCCGGAAACTCGAAGCGGCGTGGCTCAAGTGCCCGCTCGAAGCCGGAGAGCCGTGGCGCACGCAGCACATCCAGCGCACCCTGCGCGCACAGCGGCGGCGCGCCCGCGTACAGCCCCAGAAGCAACAGCAGGAGCCGGATGCCGCGCCGCATGCTCATTCCTCCCGCATATCAGCGGCGATCGAGGCGTGCGCGGTGCGCACAGCCGGATAGATCCCTGCCACGAGCGCTGCGGTGATCGCCAGCAACAAAGCATTGGTGAACTGTGTGGCAGCGAGGTGAACGTCGATGCGCCAGCCGAACGCACGGCGATTGATGACGTCGATGAGGAGCCGTGCCGTGAGTAACCCTGCAGGTATCGCCGCGAGCAGCGCCACGCAGCCCATGAAGAGGGTTTGCGCCTCGATCAACAGCGCGATGCCACGCGGGGTGAGGCCGAGCGCGCGCAGAATCGCCAGCTCGCGTGCGCGCTCCAGCTCCCAGGCCAGCAGTGCACTGACGAGCCCGATAGCCGCAACGCCGGCTGCCAACCAATACAACACGCGCGTGATGACGAAGGTACGCTCGAAGATCTGCATGGACAGCGCGCGCAGATCGGCGTTGGTACGGATGTACAGCGCCTGTTTGCCGGCGCTCGCCGCGCGAAAGGTCGATTCGACCTGGGCCACCCTCGATGCCGCAGAGAGGTATACCCCGAATGCGGTGATGGCCTCGTCATGCCAGACGCGCCGATACTCTGCCAGGCTGATGAGCACCGTGCCGCGCTCATTGCCATACTCGCGATAGATTCCAACTACCCTGACCCGGTGCACGCCGCTATCCGTCGGCAGGCCGAGCTCGCTGCCGATGTGCAACTGCAGGCGCCAGGCGAGCGGCTCCGAAACCAACACCGCGCCGCGCTCGAAGGCCGGCCATACTTTAGCGGGATCCCCTTCGGTCAGGTCCATGGCGGCATTGCCGCCGTGCGCCAGCTGTACGGCATCCAGTGGCACCGGCCCGCCGGGCAGCTCGATCATGACACGCCGACTCAGGCCGAAATCGCGCACACCCGGCGCATGCAACAGCTGCTCGAGCAGCTCTGGGTCGATACGCCGCTCCGGCCGGCCCGCACCGGTCCCGGGCGCGGTGACGTAGATGTCAGCGCGCATCGTGTCTGCGAGCCAAGCGCGCAGTGACTCGCGGAAGCTTGCGACCATGATGGAGACGCCGATCATGGCAGCAATCGCCATCCCGAGGGCCGCCACGGCAACGCCCGTGCGGCTCAGCGAGGCGGCGGTGTCGCTGAAAGCCAGGCGGCCGATGGGACTTGCACCCGCCAAGCACCGCGCGCCCAGCAGCGCCAGCGCGCGCAGTACCGCGGGCGTGAGGGCCGCGACCGCGGTAAGCAGCAGAAAGAGCGCCACGAATCCCGCGAGCAGGCTGCGACTCGAGCCGAACGCAATAGCCGCGGCGGCCAGCGTGAGCAGCGCGCTGAGCAGCGGCAGCCGGCGCGCCAGACGCGTCGCGCGACTCTCTAACACCGAGCGCCGCAGCCCGAGCTGCGGGGCGCTGCCTGCGACCTCCAGCGCCGGTACCAGAGCACCAGCCAGCGCCGCGCCAAAACCTGCGAGCAACGCCTTGGCGATCGATGTGGGCGGCAGCACGGTTTGATTTACGGAGACGACGAAGTACAGATCGTTGATCGTCTGCGAAACCAACTGCACCAGTCCGCGTCCGATCACCGAGCCTAACACCAGGCCGGCGGCCGCTCCCAGCATACCGAGCAGCAGCGCCTCACCCAACACGATCGCAAGTAATTCCGCGCGCGTGGCGCCCAAGGCGCGCAGCACCCCCATGACGCGCCGTCGCTGAACGACTGCGAAGCTGACCGCCCCATAGATGAGCAGCGTGCTCACCATCAGCGCCAGCAGGCTCATGGCCTGCAGGTTGGCGGTAAAGGCCGCCGTCATCTGCAGGCTCTGCCGGCTGCGTGCCTGCGAGGGCTCGAGCCGCAAACCTGCCGGAAGCAGCTCTTGCAGTTGCCTGATTGCCTGCGTTGCGCCTGGACCCTCCGGAGCGCGCACATCAATGCGCGACAAGCGGCCCTCGCGATGCAGCCATTCCTGCGCCTGGGCGATATCCGTCAGCAGCAGCGCGTCATAGCCCCCGCCCGCATCGTCGATGGTGCCAATGAGGGTCGCATGTCGCACGCGGCCACCCGCCTCGAGCTCGAACTTATCGCCGCTTTTGATGGCGAGCGTCGCGGCGGTGCGCGTTCCCAACACCACAGCGCCCGGTTGCAGCAACCACTGCTCCAGGCCGGCGGCGGCCGGCACGGACGGCATAGCGCTGCTATCGAATCGCGGACTTGCGAAGGGATCCACGCCAATGAGCTGCAGCGTCCGCTCGCCAACGTCGACATAACCCTCAATCAGCGGAGCAAACGCGAGCCCTTCCGCACGCCAATGCGTGCGCTGCAGCTGAGCGTACAGGTGCTCGTCGATGCCCTGCGGTCCTCCCAGGATCTGATGAGTGGCGGCGCCGTTCACCGCGCGCATCGACAGCTGAAAGGCGCGGCCTGCGCTCGCCGTCGCAATGTCCACAGCAATGATCGTCGCCACGCCCACGGCAAGACCTGTCAGGGCCAACAACAATTGCGCCGGATGGCGCAGCAGATGACGGCCGCTCGCGGCCCACAAACGCGGAATCAAACAGCCACACTCTGCAGCCGACCGTCCCGCAGCTCGAGCACCCGATCGGCCTGACGGGCGAGCGCCATATCATGCGTGACCATCAACAGCAGCGCGCCGTGCTGCCGGGCCAGCGCCAGCAGCACCGGCAGCACCTGTGCCGCGGTTTCGTCATCGAGATTGCCTGTTGGTTCATCCGCGAGCAGCAGTGCCGGCCGATGCACCATCGCCCGCGCAATCGCCACCCGCTGCTGCTCGCCACCCGACAACCGATCGATGTCACTGTGTTCGCGCTCCTGCAGGCCGACGGCCGTGAGCATGGCCGCGGTGCGCTCGCGCGCCGCACGGCCACGGACCCCGTTCAGCTCGAGCATCAAGCGCACGTTCTCCCCGACACTCAGCGTGGGCACGAGGTTGAAGAACTGATAGATGAAGCCTACGTGCGTGCGCCGGAAGCGCGTGCGCTGCGGCTCGGCGAGCGCCGTGATGTCCTCATCGCCGAAACACACCGTGCCACTGTCAGGACGATCGATGCCGCTGATGAGGTTAAGTAACGTGGACTTGCCGGAGCCGCTGCGGCCGATGATGGCAGTCACTTCACCACGGCTGAATTCGGCTTCGGCCTGCTCGAGCACCTTGTGCTCGCGCGCGCCTTCGCGGAAGGCGCGGCACAGTTTACGGATCTGCAACACGCGTCCTACTTTAACCGCGAAAAAAGCTCAGCAGGAAGGCCCCTGATGGGCCACACTGTCGCCCGCTGCGGCAGGCGATGTCCTGCCACGCACGCCCCGTAAGCAAGAGGTGAGTTATGAGTGATGTTGTTGGATACTGGACTGCAGGCGCGCATGCCGGGCGCCACCGCCGGCCGCGAAGCCGCATCGCGGGGCTGACGGCAGGCGTGCTGATGCTGGGCTGTGCAGCGGCCTGGGGTCAGAATGCCGATAAGACGGCGGCGCCCGACAAGGCCGCTGCCAAGAGCGAGAGTAAATCTCCGGCGGAAACCAAGTCGCAGGCCAGCTACAGCATCGGCGTCTCGATGGGCGCGCAGCTGCATTCCATGGGCATCAGCGCGGACTCCATCTCGGTGGAGCGGCTGACGCAGGGATTGAAGGATTCGCTCGGCGGCAAGGTCACCCCCTCGCCGCAGGACCAACAGAACATCCAGGGCTTCATCCGCGGCGCGCACGATGCCATGGGTGAGAAGAACCACGCCGCCGCGGCCGCCTTTCTTGCGGAGAATGGCAAGAAGCAGGGCGTCGTCACGACCAGCAGCGGCCTGCAGTACAAGGTGATCAAGCCCGGTGAGGGCACCCCTCCCAAGTCCACCGATGAGGTCACCGTCAATTACCGCGGGACGCTGCTCGATGGCAGCGAATTCGACAGCTCCTACAAGCGCGGCCAACCTGCCTCCTTCCCCGTCAATGGGGTGATTCCGGGGTGGCAGGAAGCGCTGGTGCTGATGAAGCCCGGCTCGAAGTACGAGCTGTTCGTTCCGCCCAAGCTCGCCTACGACCTGCAGAGCCCGCCTGCCATTCCGCCCGGCTCGCTGCTGAAGTTCGAAGTGGAGCTGTTGAAGGTGCAGCAGACGCCGAAAGCCGCACCCGGTGCCGCCGCCCCGGCGCCAGGCGCCAAACCTGAGTCCGGGCAGTAGCCACGCGGCGCGGCCGGCGCTCAGACCCAGCTCTCGGGATTGGGCCGGCGCTCAGATCGGCCCAGGCTTGGCGGCATTCTCTCCGGGCAAGAAACGCATCGGCTTGGTGAGGCCCATGCGTGTCAGCTCCTTACGCAGCCCTTCCGCCAGCTCCTGCAGCTGAGCCCGATCAAACGGCGGCGCACGGTCCCAGTCATATGCCCAGGGATGGCTGCCGCGCAGCTCCTCCGGCTCATCGGCGTAACGCGGGAAAAGATGCGTGTGCAGCGCCGGGTCCTGGTTGCCGAGGATGGCGTAATTGATGCGCAGCGCGCCGGTGACCTTCAGCAACGCATCGCCCAGGCGCGCCATATCCTGCAGGTACGCGGCCCGCTGTTGGGTGCTGAGCGCATTGAGGCTCGGCACGACCGGATCGGGCAGCAGCAGCGAGTAGCCGCGCAGGAACTGTCGCTCGCCAAATAACACCCAGCCGGAAAACAGCCGCGCTATCACGCGCGGCTCGCGGCCGTCACGCGAGGCGCTGACCAGCCGGTGGATGGCCGTTTCCGGCTCGCTCTGGGCCTCGCCCTTCATCGCCGCTGCACCTGTGTCGCTATTCCTGCCACGTGCGCACGCGTCCTGTATCCAGATGCACGAAGTTGGAGCGCGGATAGTACCCGACCCCACCGCGCTTTGCTGCCAGAGCAAGATCACGCAGGCTAGCAAGCGGATAGCCGCGCAGCCGGACATCGATGGCACGGCCTTCCATGTGCAGACTGTGCTCGGCCACTGCATGACCTGCGGCACGCAGCGCGGCGTTGGTGCGGGGCGAGCGATACCCCGAGATGATCTCGTATACCGGTGCGCAGCCAGCGGCGCGTGCCAGATCGCTGAGCTGCAGCAACAGGCCATTGTCGATATCGTGTTCCTCGTTGAGGCGGTAATCGCGCAGCAGGTGCCGCAGGTGCGCCACCGAGTCCGGCGTGGGCCCTCCCTCCGTCAACGTGACAATCGCCATCTCGCGGGTATTCAGGCTGTGCAGCTCCAACTGGCGCGTTTCAGCCGCGCGCGTCGCCGTCTCGCCTGTGACATCCGCGCCGATTCCTGGCGCACATAACAACCAGACAGCGCCGAGGAGCGCTGCGATCGGCAAGCGCTGCGCGCGTCCGCTCATACCATCACACTACCGAGATCACCTGGCTGGGCGTTGACGGTCACGACAGTGGCGCGCGGAAAGAAGTTGAACTCGGAGGCGCTCGCCCACGTGTATGCGCCCATGGCACGGCCCACGATCAGATCGCCCGCCTGCAGCTGCGGCAACAGCAGATTTTCGGCAATCACATCGATGCTGTCGCAGGTGGGACCGGCGAGCACGGCCGGCAGGCGCTCGCCGGTATCGCGCAACGGCTCGACCGGGTAGCGGGCATGATCGTACAGCTGCCCGCTGTAGGAGCCATACAAGCCATCGTCGAGGTAGTACCACCAGTGGCCCTCGCGACGCGCGCGCCCCATGACCGATGCAACACCGATCGCCGAAGGTCCCACGATGTAGCGGCCGGGCTCGGCGATAACCCGCACGCGTCGCGGCAGCCTTGCAAGCGCTGAGCGCAGCGGCTCGCAGAAGCGACCGATGTCCTGCACCGGCTGCGCGTAGTCAATCGGAAAACCACCGCCGATATCCAGCGTGTCGAAGGCCCCGAGATGATCGCGGCGCGCCCGCGCCATGAGCTTGACACAGGCCTGCAGGGCTTCCACGTGCTTGGCCGAATCGGTTGCCTGCGAGCCGACATGAAAGGACAGCCCGCGCACCCCCACCCCGGTCTCGGCAGCGAGCCGCGCCAGCCCGAGCAAGTCCTCGGGGTCACAGCCGAACTTGCGCGACAGATCGCATACCGCGCCGGGACTGCGGAAGGAGACCCGCAACAGCAGCTCGGCCTCGCCCGCATACGCGGCAAACTTGCGCACCTCGTCGGGATTGTCGGCCACGAAGGTGCGCACCCCGAAATGGATGGCATTGCGGATGTCCTGATCGCGCTTGATCGGATGCGAATGGATGCAGCGCTGCGGATCGATGCCCAGCCGCGCCGCGAGCTGCACCTCGCCCGTGGTGGCCAGATCCAGAAAGCCGCCTGCGGCAATGATGGTCTGCACGACCGCCGGATGCGGCATCGGCTTGAGCGCATAGTGCAGATCTACGTTCGGCAGCGCCTTGTGCAACTTGCGGAACTGTACGCGCACGCGCTCACAGTCGAGGATCAGCAGGGGTGAGCCAAATTCCTTCACCAGCCGGCGGATGTGGGCGGGCTGGAACGGATCGATGAAACGCGGCCGGGTTCGTGTTGTCATGGCGCATTGTTAGAAAAACGTGAAGGCATGACAAGGGAACGGGTGCAGTTCTGCTACATTCGCCGCTCATGAGTGCTCCGACGCTGCCGCACGAACCGCGCCGCGAGCTCGAAATGCTGCTCGCCTCGCGCTTTGCGCTCATCGTCATCGAATCGCGCGAGGAGGCGCGCGTCCTCGGCCTGGTACGCGCCGCGAGCCTGCGCGTGCAGCGCGGACGTGACTGGGGAGTATTTCAATGGACGGTGACCGAAGGGTTGCTGCGTCTGGATCAGGATCTCGGCGGGCCGCAGCGCATGCTCGCCGACCCTGCGCAGCTGCTGCGTCATCTGAAGGTGACACCGATGGCCGGCATCTACGTGTTGCTCGATTTTCACCCTTACCTGTCCGATCCGGTCAACGTGCGCATGTTGAAAGACGTCGCGCAGGGCTACGACCATGTCGCCCGGACCGTCGTCTTGATGAGCTATGAGGTCACGCTGCCTGAGGAGTTCGAGAGCTTCGCGACGCGCCTGCCGCTTGCCCTGCCGAGCGCGCAAGAGCGGCAGATGATCGTGAAGCGAGTCGCCGAGGAGTGGTCGAGAGCCCATCCCGGCCATCCGGCACAGCTCGATCCGGAGGCTCGCAATCGCCTCGTGGAAAATCTTGCCGGACTGAGTGCTGCGGATGCGGAGCGCCTCGTGCGCCAGGCTATCTTCGATGACGGCGCCCTGACCGTGTCGGATCTGCATGCCGTGCTGCAGGCCAAATACCAACTCCTCAACCGCGGTGGCGCGCTCAGCTACGAGCCTGACACGGCCCGATTTGCCGAAGTCGGCGGTATGCATCGGCTGCGCCAGTGGCTGCAAAGCCGCAAGCCGGCCTTTGACGGCAGCGCTGCGGATCTCGATCCGCCCAAGGGAGTGCTGCTGCTGGGTGTGCAGGGATGTGGCAAGAGTCTCGCGGCGCGGGCCGCAGCCGGAATCTTCGGCGTGCCGCTGCTGCGCCTGGACTTCGGCGCGCTCTACAGCAAGTGGCACGGCGAGTCGGAGAAGAATCTGCGCGAGTCGCTGCAGTCCGCCGAGGCACTCGCGCCCTGCATGTTCTGGATCGATGAGATCGAGAAAGCCATGGCGCAGGATACGGGCGAGAGCGGCACGTCGCGTCGCGTGCTCGGCACGTTTCTCACCTGGCTCGCTGAGCAACGCGCACGCATCTTCGTGGTGGCGACGGCCAATGACATCACCGCCCTGCCCCCGGAGCTGATTCGCAAAGGCCGGCTCGATGAGATCTTCTTCGTCGATCTGCCCGATGAGGCCGGTCGCGCCGCGATCCTTGCCATCCATGCACGTAAACGCTCCATTGCGCTGACACCGCAGCAGGTGCTGCAGCTGGCGCACGTGAGCAACGGCTTCTCCGGCGCGGAGCTCGAACAGGCACTGATCGCGGCACTCTACAGCGCGCGCGCCGCCGGCCATCCGATGGATGCGGCCGCCATTGCACACGAGCTGCAGCTGACGCGGCCGCTGTCTGTCACGATGGGTGAGCGGATCGCAGCGCTGCGGCAGTGGGCGCAGGACCGGACGGTTCCTGCGGAGTAGTCAGGGCAGGACCGCCATCGAGCCGGAGTCGTCGCTCTCGCTGATCGCGGAGGCGGCGCGCACCAGGCGATCGCGAATCGCATCCCAACGCTCGTCATCGGGCACGTCCTGCACGAGGATCTGCTGGCAGCCCGCTCGGTCGAGCGTGCGCAGGTTGGCGTAAAGATCGTGGCCGTACTGCTCCGGGCGGCGGCCGGCGTTGATCCAGGTGACGTACTTGTGTGACTTCAGAGGCAGCCGCTGCGCCAGCACCGCAATGCGGCGGCCTCCGCTCGGAGAGCGTTGCCGCATGCGCATCGATCTCGCCCGCCGGCACGATGGTCATCGAGGTGGTGGGCGCATAGTGCGAGGGGCCACTGCCGGGCACTCGCGGGGAGTCCAGAGCTGCGCCGATCAGCACATCGCCAATCACCGTGCGCATCTGGCCCGCGGTTACCGCGCCCGGGCGCAGCAGGCGCACCTCGGAGCCTTCACGGCGAGGATGGTCGACTCGAGGCCGATCTGACATTCGCCACCATCGAGGATCATCTTCACCGCATCGCCCAACTCATCGCGCACATGCTCCGGCTCGAGTCGGTGACAGCCGGCCATAGCGATTAGCCGAAGGCGCGGCGATGCCGCCGCCGAAGGCGGTCAGCAGCTGCTGTGCCATCGGATGGGAGGGCACACGGATCGCCACCGTGTCCTGACCGCCCGTCACAACATCGTGAACGTTCAGCGCACGGGGCAGCACCATCGTCAGCGGGCCCGGCCAGAACCGCTCGGCAAGCTTGTTGGCCGTGTCCGGCACCTCGCGGACCCAACGATGCAGGAAGCGCGGGCTGTCCAGATGCACGATGACTGGATGAGTCGTCGGGACGTCCCTTGGCCGCAAAGATCTTGCGCACCGCTGCCGGGTTCTGGGCGTTGGCGCCCAGCCCATAGACCGTCTCGGTCGGAAAGGCGACGAGCTCCCCGTCGCGCAGCGCCTGCACGGCAGTATCGATCTCAACCTGGGTAGCTCGGACGATTCGCACCATGGTCCGGGAATTCTACCAGTCGGCCCGTGGCCCACACGCCGTTGCAGTACCGACAAAAGCCACAAAAACGAACCGAAAATAGCCCGGGCCGAGCTTGCGTGTTGAGCAGCACGAGACCTGCTTCACAGTACCGCCGGGCAACTTGTGCGCCGCGCTGCCTCAGACCCTCATTCGAGGGTCTTGCGCTGCCAGCCCGCTGCGGTATGCGTCAGCTCGTAGGCGGGCCAGTAGTGCTTGTCGAGCTTCAGGGTGATGACTTCCGGGCGCGTTGTTCCAGGTGATGGTCTTCAGGCGCACCGAGGACCGATCCGGGCGGCCCGTCACGGCGCCCAGGAAAGCATCGAGATCCGGCGTCGGCACGCCATCGACTTCCACGATGCGGCGTCCCGGGTACAGGCCGTAACGGGTCGCAGGCGAGCCGTAGGAGAAGTAGCCGACATACACGCCGACCGGCGGAATGCCACGCTGCGCGCTCATGGCGCGGTGCGGCGCCTGCAAGCGTCGCGCCGCCCCACTCCACCAGCCGGTCGATATCGGCGCCGGGCAGCTCCACGGTGTCGACATCGAGCGTCTGCTCGCTGTTGCCGCGCCAGACGGTCACCTGCACCTGCTCCTTGTCGGCAACGGCGCGCTCGACTTCCCTGAAGCGCGTGACCACCTTGCCATCGATGGCGAGCACCAGATCACCCTGTTGCAGCAACTTGCGCCGCCGGCGAGCCGCCCACCAGGCGCACGACCGTCAGCGCCTGGCGCTGGGTGGGATTCTGCTCGCGACAAGCTTCTTGATCCACTCCTCCGACAGTCCGATCTCGCGCGCGCTCGCCAGCGGCTGCACAGCGAATTCGGCCTCGAGCGAATGCAGCGGCTTGTCGGTCCGGACGCGATCGAGCATGTCGGCCACCAGATCGATCGGCACGCCGCGATTATCCTGCGCGATCTCGCGCCCGCTCTCGTAGGCGAAGCTCGACCACAGTCCGAGCACGTTGCCCGCCTTGTCGCAGAGCACGCCATCGAAATCGAGCGGCGGATTCACCAGCTGCACCGCCTCGAGGTTGCTGTCGCGGAAGCGCATGGTGCGCGACAGCGGCAGCTCGAGCGGATCGATGCTCGCGATCTCGGTATTGCGCGAATGCAGCTCGCTGTCCGCCGCCGAGGCCGACCACCCAGACGCGACTCACCCGCCGACAGCTCCCGCGGCGCCAGCTTCGCGGACTTCACCGGCGTGGTGCCGATCAGCTTCGGGTCGTAGGCAACGACCGCCAGATTGTGCTGCGGATGGATGTAGACCACGCGGCC
Organism: uncultured Pseudomonadota bacterium; assembly: GCA_963715725.1. Taxonomy (GTDB): domain Bacteria; phylum Pseudomonadota; class Gammaproteobacteria; order Steroidobacterales; family Steroidobacteraceae; genus 13-2-20CM-66-19. Next base: position 1,054,485 of record OY970272.1, read on the forward strand.
GGGCACCTGCACCGTGCCCGCGAAGGTGATCGTGACATCGCCGACCGCCACCGGCACCGTGTTGCGATCGACGACGACCAGCCCGCGCTGCGCGTCCACCACGAGCCCCGTGCCGTGATAGTTGCGCTCGGTGATGCCGGACACCGAATACGGCATGTCGAAAGGTCACCATCGCGAGCGACGGCGCCAGAGCATCCAGCCGCGGATCCTTGTACTTCGGGAACTCCGGTGGCGCTGACCTTGATCGGCTTCGGATGCAGGCCCCGCCGGCAGATCCTTGCAGTCCCACAGGCCCTCGCGGTCATCGCGCTCGCAGTGATGCGCCGGGAACCAGCGGCGATCCATGCGGATCGAGCGCAGACTGACTGCCGTTGGGATCGTCGATCGTGATGTAGCGCACCGTGGCGCGGTCGCCATCGCCGAGCTGCGCGATGTGCTGCTTCGACATCGGCAAGCGTCGTCGATCTGCTTGGAGTCCATCGCGCGTGATCACGGCACCGCGCGGAATGCCCGCCGCGCCAAACACATAGCCCGGGTTCGCGACGTACACGCCCGCGCACCGGCACGTTGAAATGACGCGCCTGCTGATAGGAGAGGGTATTGAGGACCGCATCGCCAAATTCCGCGTAGGCGCTCGGCGTGATGGCATGCAGATCGCCCACCGGCAGCTTCGCGGAGACCGGCTTGCCACCGCGCTCGAGATCCAGCTTCACCTGCCGCCGACACTGGCATCCACCACCTCGTCCAGCGGCTCGAACTGCGTCACATAGTGGCCGTTGACCTTGACGAGGACGTCGCCGGGCTGCAGCACGTTCTCGCTCGGCGAGCCCGGCAGCACTTCGGTCACGACCAGCATGCCGGTGTACTGCGGGAAGGTCTTGCGCACCGCGGCCTCGGTGGTGCCGTTCAGGCCGAGCCGCTTGAGCTCATCGTACGGGGTGTAGTTGAAGACCGTGTACAGCGTGCCGCGCGTGACCGGCTTGCCCTGTTGAATCAACTCGAGCGCGCGGCGCACGCGGCCGAGCGGCAGATAGAAGCTCGAGGCATTGCCATTGGCGCCGCCGGCATTGAGCGCGACGACGCGGCCGCGGATATCGATGACCGGCGAGCCGGAGGAGCCGCCCGAGGTGCCGGAGGCCGCCTGGAGGTAGAAAGTGTTGAAGTCGTTGTACTTGGCGATGCCGTACTCAGGAGCATCGCGGTCGAGACGCGCGAGCGTGCCGGCGAGGATCGAGAGCTGCTCGCCGGCGTTGTTGCCGACGACGCGGATCTCGCGCCCGATCTGCGCGCCCTTCCGGATACAGCGCCAGCGCCTTCGGCTTGATGAAATGCAGCTTGCTCGGATCGTAGCGATAGAAGCCGAAGTCGTGCACCGGATCGCGATACACCGGATAGAGCTGCACTTCCTCGCGGTTGAGAAAGGTCGCCTCGGCGCGTGACCGGTCCGGGGGTCACGACATGCCGGTTGGTCAGGATCAGGCCGCGCTCGGCATCGACGACGAAGCCGGTCGCCTGCGCGGTCGCGTTCCACTCGGTATCGAAGGCCCGCGTGGCATCCACATCGATCGACACCACACTGCTGGCGATCCGCTCGAGGGTGACCGCCCAGTCGGGGTTGCTCCTCGACGGCCGCGGCCTGCTGCGCCATCTGCGCATCCTGCTGTGCCGCGGCAGGCGGGGGTGTGGGCTGCGGCTGTACGGGCAGCGGCGCTGAGGGCCCTTGCTTGCGCCGGCTGCTGCACGGCCGCCGTGGTGCGGGCGCGCGGCGGCTCGCGCCTGCGCCGTCATGGCAACACCAAGGACACCACAGGCAGAGCAGTCGTGCAACGTGCATAGCGACTCCTGAATTGAGGCCGTCGCTAACGGCCGAGCAGAACGAGCAGCCAGACCGTGCCCAGCAGAATGAAAGACATGAAGACGGCGGCCGAGCCGATGTCCTTGGCGAAGCCCGCCAGCGCGTGCCGCTCGAATCCGATGCGATCGACCGTCGCCTCGATGGCACTGTTGATCAGCTCGACGATCAGAGTGAGCAGCATCGGCGCGACGAGCAACGCGCGCTCCACCCCACTGCGTCCGAGCCACAACGCCAACGGTATGACGATGCAGCGCGAGGCGAGTTCCTGGCGGAAAGCGGCCTCTTCCCGGAAGGCGCCGCGCAGCCCGCGCCAGCTGGCGCCCAGCGCGCGCACCAGGCGCAGCGCCCCGCGGGGCTTGTAACGATCTATGACTACGCTGTCGGCTTCCATCTCAGGTCCAGCTGCCTATTCACATCCCGCTGGGTATCCGCCCCCGTTTTCGGGCGCGGGGCGTGGCGGAATGGTATGCGCAGTGCCTTGCCCCTGCTCGATTTCCTGCGCGATTCGTGCGGTCGGACATCCTGTAGAATAGGGGTCTGTCCGCTAACTTGGCAGTTTATGTCCGTTTTACGTCGCCCCAGTGTCCAGGTCCGTATCGCCTCCGTCCGGGTAGGGGGAGCAGCGCCGATCGTCGTGCAGTCCATGACCAATACGGACACCGCCGATGTTGAAGGAACGGCACAACAGATCAAGGCGCTGGCGCGCGCCGGCTCGGAGGTCGTGCGCCTGACGGTCAACAGCAGCGAGGCCGCGGCCGCAGTGGCACCGATCCGCGAGCGCCTGGCCCAGCTGGGCGTCGCCGTGCCGCTCATCGGTGACTTCCATTTCAACGGTCACAAGCTGCTGCGCGAGTATCCGGCGTGCGCGGAAGCGCTGGCGAAGTATCGCATCAACCCGGGCAATGTCGGCCGGGGCAGCAAACGCGATCCGCAGTTTGCCGAGATGGTCGAGACGGCTTGCCGCTACGGCAAACCGGTGCGTATCGGCGTGAACTGGGGCAGCCTGGATCAGGATCTGCTCACGCGACTCATGGATGAAAATTCCGCGCGTGCCGCGCCGCTCACTGCACAGGAGGTGATGCGCAACGCAGTCGTCGCCTCGGCGCTCGACAGCGCGCGGCGTGCCGAGGAAGTCGGTTTGCCGCATGATCGCATCATCCTCAGTGCCAAGGTGAGCGGCGTGCAGGATCTCATCGCCATCTACAGCGCGCTTGCCGCGCAATGTGATTATCCGCTGCACCTCGGCCTCACCGAGGCCGGCATGGGATCGAAGGGTATCGTTGCCTCCACCGCAGGCATGGCCGTTCTGCTGCAGCAGGGCATCGGCGACACCATTCGTGTCTCGCTCACTCCGGAACCTAACGGTGACCGGACCAACGAGGTCATCGTGGCGCAGGAGATTCTGCAAACGATGGGGCTGCGCTCCTTCACGCCGATGGTGGTGGCCTGTCCGGGGTGCGGGCGCACCACCAGCACGTTCTTCCAGGAACTCGCCCAGCGCATCCAGTCGCACATCCGGCATCGCATGCCGCAGTGGCGCCGCGAATATACCGGAGTCGAGGACATGACGGTCGCCGTCATGGGATGCGTGGTCAACGGACCGGGTGAGAGTAAGCACGCCAACATCGGCATCAGCCTGCCGGGTACCGGCGAGCGGCCGATCGCGCCTGTCTACGAGGACGGTGAGAAGACGGTCACTCTCAAAGGCGAGCACATCGCCGAGGAGTTTCAGGATCTCGTCGAGAAATACGTGGCGCGCAGCTTTACGCGCCGGAGCGCCGAGACCGCTCCGCGCCAAACCGCCGAGGCTTGAGGCGCGCGACGCATGGCAGGCGCGACGGACAGTTCCGGGCTGGCATCACGCAAGTGCAAACCCTGTGAAGGCGGCATGCCGCCGCTGCAGCGCGCGGCGGCACAAGAGCTGCTCGGGCAGCTGCAGGGCTGGGAGCTGTCCGCGGATGCGCACAGTATCAGCCGGCGTTTCACGTTCCGGGATTTCTACCGCACGATGAGCTTCGTGAATGCCATCGCGCACCTGGCCAACATCGAGGATCATCATCCGGATCTGGAAGTGGGCTACAACTACTGCCGGGTGCGCTACACGACGCACGCCGTGAAGGGACTGTCGGAGAACGACTTCATCTGCGCGGCGCGGATCGATCTGATTCCTACCGTCTAAGTCCGGCGCTTCGCGGCAACTCCCCACTGGTGCCCAGGGCGCGCGCGGCCAGCAGCCGCTTGAGCTCCTGACTGCGATTGACCCATCCGAGACCCCGTTGCGCCAGGCGCGCGAGCGGTCCGCTGCCATGTGCCAGCAGACGGTCGAAGGCCGCGATTGCCGTGCTCATCAGTACGACTTCGCTGCGGCGCCAGCGTTCGTAAGCACGCAGCACGCGCACCGCTCCCGGATCTTCCCGCTCGGCAACGGCGTCGATGAGCAACTGGGCGAGGCAGGCCGCATCGAGCAGCCCGAGGTTGATTCCCTGGCCGGCGAGCGGATGCACCACGTGCGCCGCATCGCCGATCAGCACCGCGCGATTGGCGATGTAGCGTTCGGCATCGACCGAGCGCAACGGGAAGCTGGCGAGCGGTGTTACCGGACGGAGGATTCCCAGTGCCTCGCCGGATGCTCGGGTGAGTGCCGCAGTGAACTCCGCGGCTTGCAAGGCGAGCAGCTGTGCGGCGAGGTCATCGTCGGCAGACCAGACAATCGAGCTGTTGCCATCGCGCAGTGGCAGGAGCGCGAGCGTGCCGTCATGCATGAAGCGCTGCCACGCAGTCGCCTCATGTGGCCGTTCGCTCGTGATGTTGGCGACCAGCGCCGTCTGACCCAAGGCACGGCTGCTGGCATGCACGCCCAGCAGTTGCCGCAGCGCCGACTGCGCGCCATCGGCGCCGACCACCAGTCGCGTGCGCATTTCTGTGCCGTTACCCAGCGTCAGGTTTACATAATCTGACTCGACATGCAGCGCCTGCAGCTGCGTCGGCTCGATGCGCGCACCGCGCGCGGCGGCCGCTGCGAGTGCGGCCGCCTGCAGCATGCGACTCTCGAGGATGTAACCGAGGTTGGGCTCGTTCATCTCCGCAGCATCGAAGAGCAGGGCACGCGCCGACCATGGGGTATCGCGCTCATGCCAGATCCGCATGCGCTCATAGGGCTGCAGGCGCTCGGCTGCGAGCAGCGCCCAGACTCCGGCGGCCTGGAGAACCCGCTCGCTCGCGCGCGATACGGCGACCACCCGCGGATCGAGTGCCTCGAGCGACTGCGGCGCAAGCGGTGCACGCGGTTCTATCACGGCGACCTTGAGCGCGCGCTGCATGCCAGTGTCCAGTAGCAACGCTGCGGCACAGGCACCCGCAGGTCCCCCGCCTACTACCACGACATCGAACAGCTCGCTCATTCCGGCCTCAGTGACGCAAGGTCAGGCCGCGGGCCAGGCGCGGCACGGGACCTGCGAAGCCAGTGCTGACCCGTGCCAGCGCGCTCTTGGCAGGCGGCGTCAGATCAAACAGCAACAGTCCGAGATCCCGCAGGACTGCGGCGACCGGGCGCGCGGAGGTGAACAGCCGGATGAGCCCATCGGTGAAGCGCACCACGCCAGCGCGATCTGCGGCACGCCAGCGGGCAAACTGATCGAGCCACTCCGCCGTGCCGATGGCCACCGGCGCAGCGGCAATCAGCTCGGCCAACATCGCGGCATCCCGCAGACCCAGATTGAAACCCTGGCCCGCCACGGGGTGCAGGGCCTGCGCCGCATTGCCGATCAACACGCAGCGCGTGCCGGTCAGCGCCGTTGCGCGGCTCAGCCGCAAGGGATAGGAGGCGCGCGCCCCGACCCGCAGGAAACGCCCTGCGCGCCAGCCGAAACGCTGCTGCAGCTCCTGCAGAAACGCAGGCTCATCGCAGCCCAGGAGCTGTCGCGCCTCATCGGCCGAGGTGCTGCAGATCACCCCATAGCTGCCATTCTGCAGGGGCAGCAGCGCGATCGGTCCGTGGCAGCTGAAGCGCTCATAGGCGGTGCCATCCTGTGGCCGCTCAGCAACAACATGACTCACGACGGCCACTTGTTGGTAATCGAGTACTTCGGCTGGGATATGCGCCGCCTGGCGCACCACGGAATGGGCACCATCGGCGGCCACCAGCAGGCGCGCCACGATGTGCTCGGACCCCCCACGCGCGGTCGTGAGCTGCAGGTGCGCAGCCGCTTCATCGAGCGTGATGTGGTCCACCTGCGCTGGGACGCGCAGAGTCAGGTTCGCTGCAGTGTTGAGCGCACGCCAGAGAGTGCTGCCAATGGTGCGATTGGTGATCACATAGCCGAAGGCTTCGACCCCCTGCTCGGCCGCGCGCAGCCGCGCAAAACCGAACCGGCCCGCATCCGAGACGTGGATGGTGCGGATGGCCGCCGCCTGGGGCAGCAGCTCGTGCCACACCCCGAGCGCGTCAAAGATACGGCGGCTGGCGTTCCCGAGCGCAGTGGTGCGGTCATCGAAGCTCGGCTGACCCTGCGTGTCAGGGGCCACGGCCTCAATCAGGACCGTGCTGACACCGCCGTCCTGCAGCGCAAGGGCAAGGCTGGCACCCACCATGCCTCCTCCGATGATCGCCACGTCGACAGCTGTTGGGCTCACCGAGCCATCACACTCTCGATTGCGGCGATGTCTTTCGGGGCCTGGGCGGTGAGCACCTCACATCCGGAGCGGGTGACGAGCACATCATCCTCGATACGGATGCCGATGTTGTGCCAGCGTCTGGCGATGCCGCGACTGCCGGCCGCAATGTAGATGCCGGGTTCGATGGTCAGCACCATCCCCGGCTCGAAGACCCGCCACTCATCGCCGATCTTGTAATCCCCGACGTCGTGCACATCCATGCCGAGCCAGTGCCCGGTGCGGTGCATGAAGAAGCGGCGGTAGGCGCCTTCACGTTCGAGCTTCGGCACGCGGCCCTTCAGCAATCCAAGTCGCACCAATCCCTGCGTGATGCTGTGCACGGCCGCAACGTGCGGATCGTTCCAATGATTGCCGGGCTTCACACGCGCGATGGCCGCACGATTCGCTTCCAGCACAACCTCGTAGATGGCGCGCTGCTCGGCACTGAAGCGGCCATTCACCGGATAGGTGCGGGTGATATCCGAGGCGTAACACTCGTACTCACAGCCCGCATCCACCAGCAGCAGATCGCCTGCTTTCAATGTCTGGTCGTTGTCGCGGTAGTGCAGGATGCAGCTGTTCGGGCCGCCCCCCACGATGGGGTGATAGGAGATATCGGCGTTATGGCGGCGGAACTCGTGCAGCAGCTCCGCCATGACTTCGTATTCGCGCCGTCCGGGACGACAGAAGCGCATCGCCCGCACGTGGGCTGCGGAGGCGATGCGCGCCGACTCGCGCATCAGGGCCGACCTCGGTGCGCGACTTGAACAGCCGCATGTCGTGCAGCACATGATCGAGCGCCACGAATTCCTGCGGCGCGTGGCGTCCGTTGCGCGCCTGCGTACGCAGTCCATTGACCCAGCTCACCATGCGCTGGTCGAAGTCGGCATACACGCCCATCGTGTAGAACACCTTGGTGCGGTTCTCCAACAGTCCGGGGAGGATCTCGTCGATGTCGCCGATGGGGAAGGCATCGTCGCGCGCCGTAATCGCGCGCGCACCGGCAGGTCCAGCGCGGCGGCCGTCCCAGGTCTCGCGCGCCGGATCACGCTCGCGCACGAACAACACGTACTCGGCGTGCTCGCGTCCCGGCATGAGGGCTGCGACGGCTTCGGGCTCGCTGAAGCCCGTCAGGTAATAGAAATCGCTGTCCTGACGGTAGGCGTATTCGACATCGTTGTTGCGATGCCGCACCGGAGCAGCGGGCAGGACGGCGATGGAGTCACGTCCCATGAGGCGCGCGAGCTGCCGGCGGCGGCGTGCAAACTCTTCCTTCGGGACGGGCGCCAGGCTTCTCAATGCAGTGCCACGTCCGGGGGTCCAGGTTGGTCGCGCAGTGGCCCGAGCTCATCGAAGACCAGCTGCACGCCGGCACGCACGAACTCGACCAGCTCGGCGTAGGCGCTCTCGTTGGATTCCGTCGTCTGCTGCGTCATCGACCGCCACGCGGGTGATTTCCGTGAGGTCGCGCACGATCTCGCCGATGTCGCCCGGCAGTCCGCTGGCATCCTGGATCACGCTGGTGCCGAGCCCATAGAGAAACCCCTGGCACCACTGGGCGAGAGCCGCGGTACGCGCATCGATCGGCTCCTCGTCCTCGGGCAACAAGAGGTCAAACTCCATCTCCGCACCCTCGAGCGCGCCGGCGGTGTCTACAAACAGACCGCGCAGCGTTTCCCGCGACAGCGGTTGGGCCCTGCCCCTCCGGGAGGATCTCCTGCAGCCAATCCTCGAAGCGATAGCCGATGGCAGCACACAGACAGCCCGCCAGGGTTCCATGCGCTTCGGCCGCATCCGTCAGCGAGCGCTCCTGCAGCAGCACACGCTGGATTTCCTTGTAATTCTCGGCGTGCATGCACTGCATTATGCCTGAAGCGCGTACCCACATTGACCCGGTCGAGAGCGCGGCACTATAGTCTCTGCCATGAGCGACACAACAAAATCGCAGCTCGATCTGGAGCTGGCGAGACTCGGGAAACGCATCGACGAGCTCGTTGCGACGGTGGAGCATCTGAAGGAAGAGAACCGCGCGCTGCGTCAGCGCCACGAGTCGCTCTCAACAGAGCGGGGCACGCTGCTGCAGAAGAATGAGCAGGTGCGCACGCGTGTGGAAGCCATGATCGGTCGGCTCAAAACCATGGAACACGGCACATGAATGCTCAAGATCGCGCCCAGATCAGTGTGCGCATCATGGAAAAGGAATATGTCGTAGCCTGCGCCTACGAGGAACGCTCGGCACTGCTGGACGCCGCCGAGTTTCTCAACGGCCGCATGCGTGAGATCCGCGACAGCGGCAAGCTCGTAGGCCATGACCGCATCGCGGTGATGGTGGCGCTCAACCTCGCCAATGAGCTATTGCGTATCAAGAACCGTGACGCAAAGCTCGAGGGCGAGGTCGGAAACCGGCTGCGCGTCATGCGCGAGCGAGTTGAAGGGGCCCTGGAGAAAGGTCAGCAACTCGAGCTGTGAGCGCTGCTCACAGCCATGACTAGTGTAGAGTCCGTCAGGCGTCGCCTGCGGTGTTCGACAAGCGGATCGGGTTACCTCGGACCCTAATTTGAAACACCCCGGGACATCAGGTCTTGCGTGCAGAATTGTGCAAGTCCGCCTCGAGCGGAAAGCCTTACCTGCTGCAGTTCGTCCCACTTGTTGCTCTGGTTCGAGAGCAACGATCCGCACCGGCACTGGCGGGTGACGTCTTCCGATCTCACCTCGGAACTGACCGCAGCTCGTAAGACCCTACGAGCCCGGTTGCGCGCCCGGCGCCGCGCCGTACCTGCCTCCGAACGAGTTAACAGCGCGCGCGCAGTCGCCCATCATGCCGATGCCTGGCTGCATCTGCGCCCGCACTGGCGCGTCGCCGCCTACGCATCGTTACCGCATGAGCTCGATGCCGCGCCGCTCATCGAGCTGGCCCGCCGCCGCGGCTGCGAGGTCTACCTGCCGCGCATCGATCGCCATACGCTCGGCCGCCGCATGCGCTTCATCAGCATGGAAGGGCGTCATCGCAACAACCGCCTGGGTATCAACGAGCCGATCAGTGCGCGGGCGCTCGGTGCCCGTTGGCTCGACCTCGTGTTCGTGCCGCTCGTGGGCTTCGATGCGCGGGGCGTGCGCCTGGGAATGGGCGGGGGTTACTACGATCGCGCATTCGCCTTCCGCCGCTGGCGCTCGGTATGGCACACGCCGCGCCTGGTGGGGCTGGCCTACTCCTTTCAGCAGCTCGAAGCGCTCGAGTCGGCAGCCCACGATGTGCTGCTCGATGCGGTAGTCACGGAGCAAGGAGTCGTGCGATGCGCTACTGGCTGATGAAGACGGAGCCTGCCACCTTCGGCGTCGATGAGCTGGCTGCCGCACCACGGCGGACTACGTCATGGGACGGAGTTCGCAATTTTCAGGCGCGCAACATGCTGCGTGATGAGATGAGCCGCGGCGATCAGGCCTTCCTCTATCACTCCAGCTGCGCCGAGCCCGGCATCGTCGCCGTCATGCAGATCGTGAAGTGCGGGTTATCCGGATGCCACCGCATTCGATCGCAAGGATCATCACTTCGATGCCGAGAGCGATCCCGCCGACGCCGCGCTGGTTTATGGTGGATGTGCGGCTGAAGCGCCGGCTGGCGCGTGTCATCACGCTCCCGAGCTGCGCAAACATGCCGCGCAAGAACTGCAGGGTATGGTGCTGCTGCGTGCGGGGAACCGACTGTCAGTGACGCCGGTAGAACCGGCTCACTGGAAATTCATTCTCTCCCTGGAGTGAATGAGTTCACATCCGCGCGCCTAGCACACTTCGGCTCGCTTGTAATTTCATTTCGCATCTATATACTCCGACCTCGGACTAACCCGTTAACTGGAGATGCCAACATGGCGAAAGCAAAGAAGAAGGCCAAGAAAAAAGCAGCGAAGAAGAAGTAGGCCTAACTCGGACGACCGCACAGGGCCGCCGAGTGACACTGCAAAAGACTGTGCCCGCGAAAGCGGGCACAGTCGTATCAGGAGCCCGGAAATGTCTGCTGATACCGATGCGCGCAAGCGAAGAGCCGCTCAGGCGGCACTGAGCTACCTCGAGGGGGGTGCGATTCTCGGGGTGGGTACCGGCACTACTGTGAATCTGTTCATCGAAGAGCTGGCCGCGTACCGCGAGCGCATTCCAGCGGTGGTGAGCAGTTCCAACGCCTCCACCGAGCGGTTACGCGCTCTCGGTCTGCGGGTCCTCGACCTGAACGACATCGACGCCCTGTCGTTATATGTGGACGGTGCCGATGAGGCGACCCGCGCGCGGCAACTGGTCAAAGGTGGAGGCGGGGCACTGACGCGCGAGAAGATCGTCGCCGCGGCCGCGAAGCGCTTCGTCTGCATCGTCGATGCCGGCAAGGTCGTCGAGCGCCTGGGCAGCTTTCCGCTTCCCATCGAAGTGATCCCGATGGCGCGCGCCCTGGTGGCTCGCAGGCTAACTGAGATAGGGGGCCACCCGGTCTGGCGACAGGGCTATGTCACCGACAATGGCAATCACATCCTCGATGTGCACGGACTCGTTATCGAGGAACCCGTCGCTCTGGAACGCGAGCTCAACCAGCTCGCCGGTGTTGTCTGCGTGGGCTTGTTCGCCATCCGCCGAGCCGATGTGCTGCTGATCGGAACGGATGCAGGTATCACGACTCTCGGCTGAGTAAACACGGCGCGCTCGCGCCCGGCAGCAGCATGCGCCGCGCCGATCTAACATTTGCGCAGCCTCGTGCACAATCACCAAACTAACACCGAGCGGGTGTGGCACGGGAAAATCCCAGCGAGCCGCATTGTGCTTTCGCCAAAAATGCCGAGGCCCCTTGCGGGGCCTCTGAGCATGTTTGGCTGGGGGACTAGGATTACTCGGCGCTGCGTGCGCTGCGCGCCTCGCCCGCTGGGCCGACCTGCCGGTCGTTATCCCAGTTCCTCCGCCAAAAATGCCGAGGCCCCTTGCGGGGCCTCTGAGCATGTTTGGCTGGGGGACTAGGATTCGAACCTAGGTAAACGGAGTCAGAGTCCGTTGTCCTACCACTAGACGATCCCCCAAAAATCCCAGTGCGGATCCTAAGGGACTGCGCCGCGGCTCGCAGCCTCCGGAAGGCCGGAGGCTCCCGGGGGCACAGTCGACGTCAGCGCTTGGAGTACTGCGGGCCGCGACGCGCCTTGCGCCGACCGACCTTCTTGCGCTCCACCTCGCGGGCGTCGCGGGTCACGAACCCCGCATCGCGCAGCGGCTTGCGCAGCGACTCATCGTACTCGATCAGGGCACGGGTGATGCCGTGACGGATCGCACCGGCCTGTCCTGTGATGCCACCCCCATCGACCCGCACGGTGATATCGAACTTCGATATCAGCTGCACTGCCTCGAGCGGCTGGCGCACGATCATGCGACCGGTCTCGCGGCCGAAGAACTCATCGAGCGGACGCTCATTGACGGTGATCTTGCCGTTCGCCGGGCGCAAGGTACACGCGCGCGGTGGCCGTTTTGCGGCGGCCGGTGCCGTAGTGGGGCTGTGGGGCTGATGCCATATCGATGCTCTCTACTGAATCTCGAGGGGCTTGGGCTGCTGCGCCTTGTGCGGATGCTCGGCGCCTGCGAACACGTGCAGCTTGCGGAACATGCGCCGGCCGAGCGGGTTCTTCGGCAGCATGCCCTTCACCGCGAATCTCGATCGCCCGCTCCGGATGCTCATCGAGCAGCTTCTCCAGCGCGATCGACTTGATGCCGCCGATATAGCCGGTGTGGTGGTAGTAGATCTTGTCCGTCAGCTTGCGCCCCGTGACCCGGATCTTCTCGGCATTCACGATGACGATGTGATCGCCCATGTCGACGTGCGGGCTGTAGTCGGCCTTGTGCTTGCCCTTGAGGCGATGCGCGATCTGCGAGGCCAGCCGGCCCAGCGTCTTGCCGCTGGCATCGATCACATACCAGTCGCCGCGCACAGTGGCAGGCCTGGCAAACAGGGTTTTGCTCGGAATCGCGGCTGCTGGCTCGTTCATAACGGTGACGAAGAGGGGGCGAAAAAAGGCGGGGAAGTGTACTCAAGCAAGTCTGGCAATGCAAAGCGGCGGCACAAACTGCCGGCGCTCCTGCTTATAATAGAGGCCAATGGAGCTTAGCCATCGTGCCCAGCGGTCCGCCCGCAACCCGGGACCCAGTCAGGCGTGACGGTCGACCGGCTGCAAACCCGAACCTCTCCCCCCGGCAGTCTGCTGGATAGCCTCATCGGCGCCGCGGACCGCGCGCTGCGGGCCGTTTTCGCGCCCGCCCACGGTGCCCGGCCGGTTCCTGACACGCTGCAGCAATCAATGTCCCCGGGTGCTCCCACAAACTCTGCGGAGTCGCAGGGTGCAGCTCCGGCGTTACCTGAGCTGAACGACGGCGAACGCCGCCACGCCGCAGGTTTGATGCGCGTCAATCATGCCGGTGAGATCGCAGCTCAAGCGCTCTACCACGGACAGGCACTGGTGGCCCGCTCGCATGCAACCCGTGAGCTGTTGCTGCGCGCCGCGCGTGAGGAGACCGATCATCTGGCTTGGTGCGAAACTCGGCTGCAGGAGCTGGGCTCGCGGCCGAGTCTGCTGAACCCGCTGTGGTATTGCGGCTCCTTCGCCATCGGCGCACTCGCTGCGCCTTACGGGCGACCCGACCAGCCTCGGCTTCGTGGTGGAGACCGAGCGGCAGGTCGAGGGCCATCTGGATGAGCATCTGCAGCGGTTGCCACCCGGCGATACGCGCAGCCGTGCCATACTTCAGACGATGCGTGCCGATGAAATCGACCATGGCACCGCTGCCCTGGCGGCCGGCGCGGTCGAGTTGCCGCGCCCGGCGCGGGCACTCATGCGGCGAGGTCGCGCGGGTCATGACCTCCACGGCCTATTGGATTTGAACGCTGCAGGCGCACTGCGCTCGCAGTGCTTGCAGTTCTGCAGGCTTATGTATAAAAAAGCGGGCCGCCGCAAACAGCCGCCGCTCGGGGAGCCGTGATGGAAGAAAACATCAAACCGTTGAGTGATATCCCGGCTATCAACCGCTTTCTGAGTTATTGCCGCATCCGCACGGTCCCATCCAAGACGGTCGTGATTCATGCCGGCGACCTGCCGGATGTTCTGTATTACATCATCAGCGGCTCGGTCGAAGTCATGATCGAGGACGAGGAAGGCAACGAGATGGTGCTCGCCTACCTCAACCGCGGACAGTTCTTCGGTGAGATGGGCCTGTTCTACGAGCAGCCCACCCGCAGCGCGTGGGTGCGAACGCGCAACCAGTGCGAGCTGGCGGAGATGACCTACCCGCGCTTCCGGCAGATCGCGGCGGAAAGCCCGGGTCTGATTTTCGAGCTGGCAACGCAGCTCGCCACGCGCCTCGACCGTACCAATCGCAAGCTCGGCGATCTCGCCTTCGTCGATGTCACCGGGCGCGTGGCACACGCCATCATGGATCTGTGCGGCGAGCCCGATGCCATGACGCATCCCGAGGGCATGCAGATCAAGGTCAGCCGTCAGGAGCTGTCACGCCTGGTCGGCTGCTCGCGCGAGATGGCCGGACGGGTGTTGAAGGTACTCGAGGAGCAGGGCCTGCTGCGCGCCACGGGCAAAACGATCGTGGTCTTCAACGCGCGCCCGAAGATGAAGACCCGCCCGGTCATCGTCCCGGCGAAGCCCGCCACCACTGCCGCCGCAGCGAAGTCATCGGCTCATCTGGACATGGATGAGGATGAAGACGATGACGATGAGGATGAAGACGACGAGGAGTAGCAGCTAGCGAGCCGGCCGACGCGCCGCGTCGATCTCGGCGTGCATGGCGCGGATCGTCTGCGCGTAATCCTTGCTGCCGAAGATCGCCGAGCCGGCCACGAACGTGTCGGCGCCCGCCCGGGCGATCTCCTGAATGTTATCCACCTTGACCCCGCCGTCGATCTCGAGCCGGACGGGGCGTCGCAGCGCATCGATGCGCACGCGTGCCTCGCGCAGCTTGCGCAGGGCACTGAGGAATGAACTTCTGGCCGCCGAAACCGGGGTTGACCGACATGATCAGCACCATGTCGAGCTTCTCCAGCGTGTAGTCGAGGTAATCGAGCGGCGTCGCCGGATTGAACACCAGTCCCGGACTGCAGCCGTGCTCACGGATGAGCTCGATGGTGCGATCGATGTGCTCGGTTGCCTCGGGATGGAAGGAGATGTAGGTCGCCCCGCGGCGGCGAAGTCCGGCAACGATGCGGTCCACGGGCTGAATCATCAGGTGCACATCGATGGGCGCACGTCGATGCCGTGCTTGCGCAGCGCCTCGCAAACCAGCGGACCGATCGTCAGGTTCGGGACGTAATGATTGTCCATCACATCGAAATGGATCGCCTGCGCACCATCGCGGATGACAGCATCGACTTCCTCGCCGAGCTGCGCGAAATCCGCCGACAGAATCGAGGGAGCTATCCAGGGAGCCTGCATCGCAAGCCTTACACCGGCGCCGTCAGGCGCGTGAGCGCCTCGCGATACTTGCTCGCTGGTGCGCGCGATGATCTCCGGCGGGCAGATGCGGGGCCGGCGCCGTCTTGTTCCAGTCGAGCGTCTCCAGATAGTCGCGCACGAACTGCTTGTCGAAGCTCGGCGGGCTGGTGCCCGCGCGATAGCGTGTCTGCCGGCCAGAAGCGCGAGGAGTCCGGTGTCAGGACCTCATCGATCAGCGTCAGCCTGCCGGCCTCATCCACGCCAAACTCGAACTTGGTGTCGGCAATGATGATGCCGCGCCGCCGGGCATGCTCGGCGGCGAAGTGATAGAGCGAGAGCGCGGCGGCACGCACCTGCGCAGCCAACGCGCTGCCGACGAGCTGCTCGCACGCTCTCGAAGGAGATGTTCTCATCATGCTCACCGCGCGCCGCCTTGGTGGCCGGCGTAAACAGCGGCGTCGGCAGCCGGTCCGCCTGCTGCAGTCCGGAAGGCAGTCGCCACACCGCACAGGCTGCCGGTGCGCTGATAGTCCTTCCAGCCCGAGCCGATCAGATAGCCGCGCACCACCGCCTCGATCGGCAGCGCTCGCAGCCGGCGCACGATCATGCTGCGCCCGGCAAGCATGGCGCGCTCCTCCGGATCGGTCACGACGCTCTCGAGGGGCCGCTGGGTGAGATGATTGGGGACGATGTGTCGCGGTCTGGGCGAACCAGAAATTCGAGATCTCATTCAGAACCCGGCCCTTGTCGGGGATCGGATCCGGCAGCACCACATCGAATGCCGACAGGCGATCCGTGGTGATGATCAGCAGCGTCTGTGCATCCACCGCGTAGATGTCGCGTACCTTGCCTTCATGCAGACGCTCGAGGCTGCGCAGTGCCGTGCGGAATACGGTTGGCTGGGACATCGGCTGTGGGGTGCGCAGCGGGCAGGATCAGTCACGGGGCTTGCTACTATAGCAGCGCATGAAAGCGCGCAGCAGCCATTCAGGCACATGAAATTTACCGGCAAAGTCGTGGGCGGCGCCATCGGCCTGCTGGCGCTCGGGCCGCTGGGCGCGGCCATCGGCGTGCTGCTCGGGCATCAGTTCGACGAATCGACCGAGGCCGGGGAGTTGCCGCCGCCGGGCATCGACACCACAGCGGTTGGCGACCAGTTCTTTCGCAGCGCCTTTCGCATCATGGGACATATCGCCAAGGCGGACGGCCGTGTCTCGGAGCAGGAGATCGCGGCCGCGCGGGCCGTGATGGCGGAGCTGCGCCTGAACCCTTTGCAGGTGCAGGCCGCCATCCAGCATTTCACTGCCGGCAAGCAGGCGCAATTCAACATGCCAGCCGAGCTCGCCGCGTTGCAGGCGGCCTGCGTGGGTCGTCCCGGGCTGTTGCGGGTGTTCATGGAGATTCAGGTGCGTGCCGCGCTCGCGGGCAACAACCTCGAGGGGCCGGTGCGCGCCCTACTCGGCCAGGTGGCCGCCGCCTCGGGGTCTCGATGATGGAGTTGGCCCAGATCGAAGCCGTGCTGCGCATCCGCTCGGGCAGCTTTCGCCAGGGGCCAGCGGGGCCCGCGCGCCCGAGCAGCGATGAGCAGCTGCGCGAGGCCTACAGCGTGCTGGAATGCTCCGCTGCCAGCAGCGCTGATGAGATCGTCAAGGCATACCGCCGGCAGCTGAGCCGCCATCACCCCGACAAACTCAAGGCCAATGGCCTGCCCGAATCGATGATCGAGCATGCCAAGCAGCGCACGCAGCAGATCATCGAAGCGTACGAGCTGATCCGCACACGGCGCGGACTGTAGCAACCCGGCCGCCCGGACGATCTACGGCTGCCCGAACTACGGCTTGCGACCTAGGGCTGCCAACCCGCTATCGCGCCTCTACCGCGCCGTATCGGCAGCCCACTCGCAGATCACCTGTTGGATCGCCTGCACGCCTTCGGTAAGCGCAGCAGGACCGGGCTGCAGGATGAGCGCCGATTTGATCTCGCGCACATAACCGCGACGCACCGCGGGTACGCCCTGCCAACCCGGTCGTGCGGCGACCTGCATCGGGCCGAAACTTCTTGCCACACCAGGAACCGAGAATGATATCAGGGGCGCGTCGCGGCACCTCCAATGCATCCGCGATGATGCGATCGCGCCCGAGCGGCTGCACGCGCCAGCTCCGGAAAACAGTCCTCGCCGCCCGCAAGTCCAATGAGCTCGGACACCCAGCGGATGCCGCAGATCTGCGGCTCGTCCCACTCCTCGAAGTACACCCGTGGGTGGTGCTGCAGGCCGGCAGCACGCTGCTGCACCTCCTGCAGCCCACCCTGGAGCCGCTGCAGCAGCTGCCCGGTCTTCGCCTCACAGCCGATCATCCCGCCCAGCACGCCGATCATGCGCAGGATCTCCGCCACGCTGCGATGATTGAAGACATGCACCTCGATGCCGGCGCGCACCAGTTCGTGCGGCGATATCCGCCTGCAGGTCCGAGAACCCGAGTACCAGATCCGGCCGCAGCGCGATGATGCGGTCGATTTTCGCGCTCGTGAAGGCGCTCACGCGCGGCTTCTCGCGCCGTGCCCGCGGCGGTCGCACCGTGAATCCCGAGATACCGACGATGCGCCAGTCCTCCCCCAGCAGATACAGGGTCTCGGTGGTCTCCTCGGTGAGGCAGACGATACGTTCGGGATAGGCAGCTGCTGGCGGCATGCGCACAATGTTACCCTGAGGGCTTTCGGGCCGAGCGAGTGACGGGATAATGTCCGCGCGCATCTGGGCCTTTCTCGACTGGTGCTTCTTCGGACCGGCCTCGAAGCGGGACGGGGCGGTGGCGCAGCTGATCCGCATCCTGCGCTATCCGTATGCCGTGGTCCGGGACCTGTGGCGCGGGGAGATCAACCTGCGCGCGATGGGACTGGTGTACACCACGCTGCTGTCGCTGATTCCGCTGCTCGCCTTCAGCTTCGCGATCCTCAAGGTGTTCGGCGCCCGCCGCGAGCTGGAGCCGCATGGTGTACGAGTTCTTCGCGCCCGTGGGCGTATACGGCAGCGGCGGAGCTCACCGAGCGGGTCATGCAGTTCGCCGATCGGGTGAGCAGCGGAATCGTCGGCTCGGTGGGCCTCGCGCTGCTCGCCTGGACCCTCGTCGGCACCATCAAGAAGGTCGAGGACAGTTTCAACTTCCTGTGGCGGGTCGAGCAGCCGCGCAGCTTCGCGCGCCGCATCGCCGAGTACCTGACGCTGATCGTCGTCGGCCCTCTGCTGCTGGTGGCCTTCGTCGGCCTCACCCATGCCACCGTGACCAGCGCCTCGTTGCAATCGATGGCCCGCCTGCCGCTGTTGCAACGCCTGCCGGCGACGCTGCTCGCGGTGGCGCCCTACGTGATGGTGACGGCGTTCTTCACCGGCATGTACATGTTTGTTCCCAACACCCGGGTGCGCTGGCGCGCCGCACTCATCGGGGCACTGGCCGGTGGCGTGCTGTGGGCTGCGGTCGGCAAGGTGTTCACCGCCTTCGTGGTGTATTCCACCCGTCTCACGTCGTGTACGCAGGCTTTGCGATCATCGTGGCGGCCCTGCTGTGGACCTACCTGGGCTGGCTGATCCTGCTCGCCGGCGCGCAGCTGTCATTCTATGTGCAGAACCCCGGCTATCTGCGGCTCGGTCTGCAGGAGCTGCGCCTCTCCTGTGTGGAGCTCGAGCAGCTTGCACTGAAGATGATGTACCTGGTGGCCCGCACGCACCTGACCGGCGGGCAGCGCTGGAGCGTGCACCGCCTGGCTGCGGAGTTGGGTTTGCCGGGCATCGCGGTGGCGAAGATGGCTGCGGCGCTCGAGCGCCACGGGCTGCTGCTGATGACGGACGAGGACGAGTTGTCCTGTGCACGCGACCTCAGCCGCATCGCCGTGAGCGACATTCTCGAGCTGGCGCGCAATCAGCGCAGCGGTCACGCACCGATGCGCGAGCTGCCCCTGCCCCCCGTGGATCGACTCACCGCGAGTTTGGATGAGCTGCGCCGCAGCCGCTGTGAGGATCTGACACTGCGCGATCTGGCCGAGGACGGTCCGCGCCTGGCGAGCCTCGAGGGCGCTATTGTCCCGCGATCGTCATGTCGCCGATGAGCACCGAACCGGTGCGGATGCCCCCGCGCAGATCGACATCGCTGCCCAAGGCAACGATGTCGCGGAACATCTCTCGCAGGTTGCCGGCAATGGTTATCTCGTGCACCGGATAGGCCAACGCGCCATCCTCGACCCAGAAGCCGCTCGCGCCGCGCGAGTAATCGCCGGTCACCCCGTTCACACCCTGCCCCATGAGCTCGGTCACGAGCAGCCCGGTGCCCATGCGGTGCAGGAAGCTCGCAGCATCGAGCGCCTGCCCTGGCGCAGTAACGATGAGGTTGTGTACGCCACCGGCGTTGCCGGTCGTTTTCAGACCTAACTTGCGCGCCGAATAGCTGCCCAGCACATAACCCTGCAGCACCCCATCGCGCACCAGATCGCGGTCGTGTGTCGCAGCCCCCTCGGCATCGAACGGTGCGCTCGCCAGGCCCTTGCGGATGTGTGGGCGCTCCTGCATCTGCAGAAACTCGGGGAATACGGTTTGTCCGGCGGCATTCAGCAGAAAGGAGGCCTTGCGATATTGCGCCGCGCCGCGGATGGCGCCGATGAAACTGCGGAACAGGCCGCGTGCCATGTCCGGCGCGTAGGCGACGGGTGCCTTGCGGGTGGCCAACTTGCGCGAGCCGAGGCGTGCGACCGCACGCTCCCCCGCACGCCGGCCGACCGCTTCCGGCGCCTCGAGCTCGCCCGGATCGCGCACGCTCGTGTACCAGTAGTCACGCTGCATCTCATCGCCGGCCTGCGCGATCAATGAGCAGCTGATGGTGTGGCTCGTCCCTGCGGACCCCGCGAGGAAGCCGAGCGAGTTGCCGTAGACGCCGATGTGCCTGTTGGTGTTGACCGAGGCGCCTTCGGAGTTGGTCACGCGCGCATCCACGGCAAGTCCGGCCGCCTCGCAGCGACGCGCGAGCTCAATGGCCGCCTCCGCCTCGAGCGCCCACGGGTGATCCAGGTCCAGATCCGGGATATCGCGCGCCAGCGCATCCGGATCCACGAGACCAGAATAGGGATCCTCGGCGGTGTAGCTCGCAATCGTGCAGGCTTTCTCCACCGTGGCCTGCACCGCGGAGCGGCTCAGGTCGGCGGTGCTCGCCGAGCCCTTGCGATGGCCGAAGTACACCGTGACACTCACGCCGCGGTCCCGCTGATACTCGATCGTTTCGACCTCGCCGAGACGCGCGGTGACACTCAGACCCTGATTGATGCTGGCGTCCGCTTCGGCTTGCGTAGCACCGCGCTGGCGCGCCTGCTCGAGCACGTGGCTCACAATATCCTGCAGCTGCGTGGGGCCCTGTAGCGCTGGGGTTGGCGGTTGCATCACTGGCTTGAGTTGTCCGGCAAACGGGTCGAAATTGTAGCAGTCATGCGCGGGCGGCAGACCCGCGGATCTGCGGCTGGGGAGAGCTTGCGTGAGAGAGCGAGATGATGAGCAGCACGAGGATGAGGCGCAGCGGCCGAGCAAGAGCCAGCGCAAGCGCGCAGCCCATGCCGCACAGGACCTCGGCGAGGCCCTGATCCGCCTCACCGATGCGGAGCTCGCCGCGCTCGAGCTGCCGGAAAACCTGCTCGAAGCGCTGCAGGAGGCGCGGCGCATCGGCGCGCGCGGCGGTGGCGCCCGGCAGCGCCAGTACATCGGCAAACTCATGCGCGGCATCGAGCTCGAGCCCCTGCGCGCAGCGCTGGGTGCGCGCAGCGAGCAACAATCGCGCGACGCGCAGTTGTTCAAGCGCATCGAATCCTGGCGCGAACGCTTGATCGGCGAGGGAGCGGCGGCGCTCGAGGAGCTGGAGCGTTGGCGCCCGGAGCTCGACCGGCCAACCTGGATGCGGCTGATCGCGGCGGCCCAGGCCGAGCGCCGCAGTGGCGCAGGATCACCGGGCCAGGGCTCCCCCGGCACGAGCGCCGCCCGCGAGCTGTTCCGCGCCCTACGCGAGCTGCTTGCCGCCCACCCAGAGCCTGCGCCGACCGGTACAATGCGCCGATGAACCCCCTCGTCGGCATCATCATGGGTTCGGCCTCCGACTGGGAGACCATGCGGTGCGCGGCCGAGACGCTCGAGCGGCTGGGTGTCCCCTACGAAGTCAGGATCGTCTCGGCACACCGCACTCCGGATCTGCTGTTTGAATACTCCGCCACCGCGCGCAAACGTGGGCTCGAGGTGATCATTGCAGGCGCCGGCGGAGCTGCGCACCTGCCGGGCATGACCGCCTCCAAAACCACGCTGCCGGTGCTCGGCGTACCGGTACAGTCCCGGGCGCTCGGAGGGCTGGACTCGCTGCTGTCGATGGTGCAGATGCCTGCGGGCGTACCAGTCGCCACCTTCGCCATTGGCAGCGCCGGCGCCAGCAACGCGGCGTTATGCGCCGCGTCCATCCTCGCCAATCGCCATCCGACCATCGCGCACGCGCTTGAGCTGTTCCGCCAGCAGCAAACCGCTGCCGTGCTCGAGAATCCTGACCCGCGCAGCGCTCACAAGGCATGACGGTCGGTGTTGTAGGCGCAGGCCAGCTCGGGCAGATGCTGGCGCTCGCAGGTTATCCCCTCGGCCTGGAGTTTGTGTTCCTGGATCCGGCCGGGCGGCCACCCGCGGGGCGCGTCGCGCCGGTGCTGCAGGGCGAGTTCACCGACCCGCAACTGCTCGCACAGCTCGCCACGCGCAGCGAGGTCGTCACCTTCGACTGGGAGAATGTGTCCGTCGATGCGTTGCAGGCGTTGGACACGCGCATCTGTCCGCCGGTACGAGCGCTCGCGGCCGCACAGGACCGCGTCAACGAGAAACGTTTGTTTGAGCGGCTGCGCATCCCAACCACACGCTGGCGTGCCGTGAGTTCCTATGCGCAGCTGATGCGCGCGGCGCGCGCTCATCGGTCTGCCTGCGGTACTG
This sequence comes from uncultured Pseudomonadota bacterium, assembly GCA_963715725.1. Taxonomy (GTDB): domain Bacteria; phylum Pseudomonadota; class Gammaproteobacteria; order Steroidobacterales; family Steroidobacteraceae; genus 13-2-20CM-66-19. The sequence continues at coordinate 1,076,431 of OY970272.1, forward strand.
AAGACGCGCCGCTTCGGCTATGACGGCAAGGGCCAGGCGCTCGTGCGCACCGCGGATGAGTTGGATATCGCCTGGCAACAGTTGGGGAACGCCCCGTTGCTGTTGGAGGAGTGGATTCCCTTTGACTGCGAAGTATCCGTCATCGGTGCGCGCAACCGCCGCGGGCAGGTGGTGATCTATCCGTTGAATGGCAACATCCACTCACAGGGCATCCTGCGCCTGACACGTGCCCCGTTTGGTCCGGCGAGTTGGCAGCGCACTGCGGCGCGCTATCTGCAGAGCGTCCTGCAGCACTTCCGCTACACCGGCATTCTCACCATCGAATTCTTCGTCCGGCGCGGCAAACTCATCGCCAATGAGATGGCACCGCGCGTGCACAACTCGGGGCACTGGACCATCGAAGGTGCAGTCACCAGTCAGTTCGAGAATCACCTGCGCGGCATCCTGGATATGCCCCTGGGTCCGGCCACGGCGCGCGGCTACAGTGCCATGATCAACCTGATCGGCAGCATGCCGCCGCAACGCACGCTGCTCGGGGAGCCGGGCCTGCACATCCATGATTATGGCAAGGCGGCACGTCCTGGACGCAAGCTGGGTCACTGCACCTACGTCGCCGCGAGCGCGCGCGCCCGCGATACACGGGCACGTCAGTTGCTTGGCAAATTGGCGCCCGGCGTGAGCATCCCTTAAGATCGGTGCGGGAAGCTTCACACCACCGGTCGTTCCGACACCAGCGCGAACATCGCCCGTAACAGCCAACAACGCGCCGGCCCGCCGGCTGTCCTGCACGAGCACGCATGTATCTGGAATCGTTCAAACTTAAGGAATTGCCGTTCCGCCTGAGCCCGGATCCGCAGTTTCTTTATCTCTCCAAGCAGCATGCCCGTGCCAAGGCCTACATGGAGTCGACCATCTGGTTCACGGATGGTTTCGTGGTGATCACCGGTGAGATCGGCTCGGGCAAGACGACACTGATCGAATCCTTTCTGAAAGAGATTCAGTCGGACGTCGTCATCGCGCAGATCAACCAGACCCAGGTGTCCGCGGTCGACTTCCTGCAGGCGGTGCTGGTGCAGTTCGGTTTCTCGCCCTTCAAGATGAAGAAGGCCGAGCTGATTGCAACGCTCAACAACTTTCTGATCGAGCAGTACGCCGCCGGTCGCAAGGTGCTGCTGATCGTCGATGAGGCGCAGAATCTGTCCATGCGCGTGTTGGAGGAAATCCGCCTGCTGTCGGGGGTGGAGACCACCAAGGAGAAGGTGCTGCGCATCATTCTCGCCGGCCAGCCCGAGCTCAATGAGAAACTCGATGCGCCCGAGCTCGTGCAGCTCACGCAGCGCATCCGGCTGCGCTTTCACCTGGCAACACTGTCAGCCCAGGAGATGCGCGCGTATATCGAGCATCGCCTGGAAGTGGCCGGTGCCGCGGACCGTCCAGATCTTCGAGGAAGAGACCTTCGACGAGATCTTCCGCTACACCGGTGGTGTGCCGCGTCTGGTGAACACGCTGTGCGACACCGCCCTGATGGCCGCTTATACCGCCGATCGGGATGTCGTCTCATTCGCTGACATTGAGTCTTCCGTGCAGGAGCTGCAATGGGTCGAGTTCTCGGCCCGCAACACCCAGCAGCTGCGAACCCCGGTGGCCGAGACGCGCGGCTTCGAGTTCCATCATCACACAGCTTCTGCGCAGCCGATGGATGCTGCGCAAACCGTGCACGGGCGGCTGCTGGTGGCGACGGACGGACGCACGGTCGAGGAGCGCATGCTGCGCGTGGGACGTATCATCGTCGGGCGCACGCCGGACAATGATCTGCAGATCGACAGTCGCTTCGTGAGCCGCCATCACTGTCAGATCGTGACCACGCTGCACTCCTCAGTCATCGAGGATCTCAACAGCACCAACGGCATCTACGTGAAATCCAAGCGCGTGCGGCGCCACTACCTCAATGACGGTGACGTGGTGGTCATCGGCAAGCACGAGCTCATCTATGTGGATGAGCGCCTGGCGCGCGTGCGCAGCTCGGTCGCGGACACCGTGCCCGGCGTGCACATTCAGACGGGCGTCGTGGACGAAGACCCGGTCGACTGAAGAGAGGTCGACAGGGCTGAAAGGAGATCAGCTCGACTGACAACTAGTGCCGCGGCTCATCGAGTCCGGGCAGCGTCTTGCCGGCATCGCCGTACTGGGAGCTTAGCGCCCGATAGTCGCGCCGCCTGAGCAGCACCACCGTTCCGCCGAGCACACCGATGAGCCCGACAGCACCGCTGATCCAACTCACGGGCCGGTGCGTGCTGAAATAACTGCCCACGAGTGCCAGCACGCCGCCTCCCAGATAAGCCCAAGGGAGGCTTTCGTACAGGGGCGCCGACAGACGGTGGGAGCGGGGCATGGCGCCATCCTAGCGCGTCACCTGTCAGGCGCAAACTCCAGCGCGACAGCATGCCCCGTTTCGAGGCAGAGCCGTCGGCCCCCAGACCCGGCAGCTGCCGCGGTCGGTTATGTTCAAGCCACGCGCTGGCGCGAACCGGTTCCCGTTACGGTCAGTCCTTCGGACCGAGCAGTTTTTCCATCAAGCGGCCGAAAAAGGACGGCTTGAGCGACTCGATGCCATAGTCGGTCCGAGGGCGCTGGTCAGGGTTCTGCAGCGCGGTCAACAACTCCTTCGGGAGCTCGAGTTTCTGGGTCTCTGCCAGGGCACGATCGGATGGCATCTTGCGATCCTCAGTAAGCTTCAACACAAAAGACTTCAGTTCGGCGCGAGCAAGCTACGATCCCGCGCCGCGCGCCGGCGTGCAGTACCTCACACCTTGTCAAGACACAGGCGTCGGCTGTGCGACAGCGCGACTTACTCGAAGTTCGCTGGCAATTATGTCAGGGAACAGCGGTATCACAGTCAGGCAACAGTGGTATTCCAGTCAGGGAATAGTGGTATCACAGCTTGCAACGAGGACGCCAATCGTCGCACGCGTGCGACGCACGCTGCGTGACAAGCTTGCGGTCACGCCCTCGCAGACGGCGGATGGTTGCTGCATACCATCCGCCGTCTGTCCGGTGCGCGGCACGCGTTCCTGGCGTGCGATGACATCCTTGTCAACCGCGACGCGAGCTTGAACCAACACGACTGCGCTCGGGAGCGGCTATTTGGCGGCAGTTCGCCGCTAAACGCAGCTCACGGCATTGCCTTGCCGCTTCAGCCGGTGCCGCCGACCGTCAGCGCATCGAGCCGCAGCGTGGGCTGACCGACACCCACGGGCACGCTCTGACCTTCCTTACCGCAGGTACCGACGCCCTCATCGAGCTTCAGATCGTTACCAACCATGCTGACCCGTGTCAGCACATCCGGTCCGTTGCCGATGAGAGTTGCACCCTTGAGAGGTGTTGTCAGCTTGCCGTTCTCGATCGCATAGGCCTCGCTTGCAGAGAACACGAACTTGCCGGAGGTGATATCCACCTGACCTCCGCCGAAGTTGACCGCATAGATACCGCGCTCGACTGAGCGAATGATCTCTTGCGGATCGTGCGGTCCGGGACGCATGTAAGTGTTGGTCATGCGCGGCAGGGTGAGATGAGCGAACGACTCACGCCGGCCGTTGCCGGTGGACTGCACGCCCATGAGGCGTGCATTCAGCTTGTCCTGGATGTAACCGCGCAGGATGCCGTTTTCGATGAGGGTGGTGCACTGGGTAGGCGTGCCTTCGTCATCGATGTTGAGCGAGCCGCGGCGGCGCGCGAGCGTGCCATCGTCGACGATCGTGCAATGGGGCGAGGCGACCCTCTCACCGACGCGATTCGCGAACGCGGAAGTGCCCTTGCGGTTGAAATCACCTTCCAGGCCGTGGCCGATGGCCTCGTGCAGGAGAATGCCGGGCCAGCCCGGTCCCAACACCACGGTCATGGTGCCGGCCGGCGCCGGTACGGCTTCGAGATTGACCAGCGCCTGGCGCAGCGCCTCGCGACCCAGCTGCAAGGGGCGATCCCCTGCGACGAGCTCGGCGAGGCTGAAGCGGCCACCCGCTCCGGCATAACCCTGCTCGCGCCGGCCATGCTGCTCAACCAACACCGACACGTTGATCCGCACCAGCGGACGTACGTCCGCTGCGAGCTCGCCCTCGCTCGTGGCGATCAGCACCACCTCGTGCAGCGCGGTCACGCTGGCATTGACGTGCACGATGCGCTGATCGAGCTTGCGCGTCTCGCGATCCACCCGCTCGAGCCAGGCGACCTTCTCCTGATCGGTCAGCGCGGTGGCTGGATCAGCTGCGAGATATAACTCGTGGCCGGCCCGTGCCTGCCAGGCCTGCACGCGCCGCTCCCCACCCTGGACGGCGATGGCCCGTGCTGCACGCGAGGCCTGCTCGAGCGCCGGCAGGATGATCTCATCCGAGTAGGCAAATCCGGTCTTCTCACCGGCGAGCGCACGCACACCCACACCCTGCTCGATACTCGCGCTGCCATCCTTCACGATGCCGTCCTCGAGCGACCATGCCTCTTCGCGCGCGAGCTGGAAATACAGATCGGCGGCATCGACAGAGTGCGCGAGCACCTCGCCGAACACCCGGTCAAGACGCGCGTCATCCAGGCCACTCGGCCGCAGAATGAGCTCACGTGCGATCGTCATCGCATCCACGGTCGGCTGTGCAGCACTGTCTGTTGCGGTCATTGAGCCATACTCTCCCGGGATAACACCCGATGTTGAAGCGCGGGGAAACTGTTACGAACCTGTCGCTGGTGCTCGAGATCCACTGCCGCCAGCACGCAGCCCGTGCCGCGTGGCAGGCGTGCCAGCACCCGACCCCAGTAGTCCACGATCATGCTGTCGCCGTAGGTCTCGCGGCCACTCGAGTGAATGCCCGACTGGGCCGGCGCCACGACATAACACAGATTCTCAATCGCCCGGGCGCGCAACAGCGTCTGCCAGTGAGCCCGCCCGGTCGGTGCGGTGAAGGCCGAGGGTATGGACAGCAGCTGCGCACCGGCGGCGCTCAGCTGCCGATACAACTCCGGGAAGCGCACGTCATAACAGACCGAAAGGCCGAGACGCCCTGCCGGGGTATCCACGAGCGCGAGCTGCGTACCGGGAGCCACGTGGGCCGATTCCCGGTAGCTTTCCGCCTTGCCAGGAAGATTCACATCGAACAGGTGGATCTTGTCGTAGCGCGCGACGCGCTCGCCGGAGCCGCTGTAGACCAGGCTCGCGGCGGCGACGCGTCCGTCGGCGCCGGCACGCAGCGGCACCGTGCCGGCGACGATCCACAGTCCCAGGCGCCGGGCAGTCGCGGCGAGAAACTCCTGGATGGGACCTGTCCCATCCGCCTCGGCGATGGTGCGCTTGTCGGCATCGCGCAGCCCGAGGAAGGCGAAATTCTCGGGCAGCACGGCGAGCACCGCGCCGCGCGCAGCAGCCTGCTCGAGCAGCGGTCGCGCCTGCTCGAGATTCGCGGCCACTTCGTGGCCGGAGGTCATCTGGATCGCTGCAATATTCATCGTGCTGCCACTACCATCGGGTCGTCCCAGGATCCTTGCAAGCGCAATACCGCATGCGCGCGCGGATCCTCGTCGTGACCCATGACCAGATCGCGCAGGGACAGCCACACGGCGGCCATGCGCGGCGTGGCAACCAGGCGCCGCAGGGCCTCAGGCAGGCGCTCTTCGCCCCCCAGCAGCCAGACCTGCTGGTCGTAATCGCGGGCCAGAAGGCCCGTACGTCCCCGTATGAGGATCTCCGCATCCCCGTCCAGGTGCAGGTTTGACGTGCTGGCCTGGCCATCGCGCAGTTCGAAATCCGCCTGCAGGCGGCTGAACGCCAGATCACGCCCGCCTGCAGCCAGCGAAGCCTGGGTGATCGCGCTGGAGTGCGCGCCCGCATCAGGGCGCTCGAGGGCGTTGAGCAGCGCCGGTACGGTCAGCAGCACAAATGGCCGCCCGGCATCCTCTGGCCGCCCAGCATCCTCGCTCGCGGCCCTGCGCAGGATGTGGCCGTCAGTCAACTCCATGTTGACGCTGCCGCGCAGGCTGGCGAGCCAGGAGCCCTGGGACGCCGGCTGCCACTGCAGGTTGCCGGCCAGCATGGCATGACTTGCCGTGACATCCGGTCGGAAACCGAAATTCTCCAGGCTTGCGAGCCCGTCGTCACTGTCGAGGCGGAACTGCAGCTGACAGCTGATCGACTGCAGATCGCAGCTGAGTGTGCCGCGCGCATCGTGTGTGGTGTTGGTCAGCTGCAGGTCAACCAAACGGACGCTGTGCTGCTGGCGTACGAAGTTAGCCGTGAGCCGCCCGATCGGGCGCCCGCGCCAGCCGATCTGATCGATCGCGAGATGCGCCGCCGGAGCCAGTACGGCCAGCATGCCGAGCCCCTCGCTTGGCACCGTGCCGTCAGACAGCTCCAGGCGGCTGAGATGGATGTCGGCGGGGGCGGGTACCGTATCCGCATCCCCAGCTGCATCGGTATGGCTATCGGTATCGGTCGTACCGGTATCGGTACCCGCTGCAGGAGTCCCCGCGGCCGCCCAGCGGGCGACGCCGGCGAGACCTGCGGCTTCCACGACCAACTCGTTGCCGGCAGGCGAGCGTCGCGCGCTCACACGCGCCTCCGGATAGCTCCGGGCCCCGAGCTGCAGCTGCCCCGCGAGCACTTCGGCACGCACGCTCGGGACGAGATCGGCACGCAGCCGCTGCCACGCAAGCGCATACGCAGGCAGGTCGAGCCGTCCGAGCCGTCCCTGCACGAGCAGCACCGCATCCGACGGCAGCGCGGGCATCGCGCTGCCGAATTTCACAGCACCCTGGCTGAGTTTCCAGCCAGTCGGGCTATGCGCCAGTCGCAGCACGCCCCGCACCCGATCGCCGATAGAGAGCTGCGCCTGCGCGCTCGCCTCGTCGCCCGAGACGTCCACGGCGCTGGGCAGCGGCGTATCCGCCTGCTTGCTGAGCGGCTCGGGCAATGAGCTCATCACACCACGCAGATCCGATTGCAGACGCATTCGCCACCGCGTTCCCGGAGGGGTCTCGGCGAGTGCGTAGCTGAGGTCTCCGGCCCAACGCGTAGCGCCCGCCGCGGTCCCCGGGAGATTGGCCGTGTTGGCAAGGCGCGCGGCATCGAAGTTGCCTTCCGCCCGCACAGCGAGCATGCGGCTGTTGTGCTCGCGGCGCTCACCGAGCTGCAGGGTGACGGGGCCGCCCACCCATTGTCCGTGCAACATCGAGCGCTGCAGGTGACCGGCGTCGAAGGATACCGGCCCGCTCACGCCCTCGAGCGGCGGCAGCACGTCCACGGCCGCAAGTCGCACGGCGCTCAGCTGTGCAACGATATGGGCCTCGGGCGCGGCCGCCGGGGCCGCAACTGGAATGTTGACATTGATGGCCACATCGGCCGTCCCACGCGCATCGACTGCGCTCACACCCGGTGCATAGCGCTGCAGATCCGGATGGCTACGCAGCCACGCGAGCGCATCCTCAACCCGTGCGCTGATACGCCCAGCCAGGTGTGTTGGTCCGGCGCCCGATGCATCCCAGTCGGCACCCGCCGCGGTGATCCGGAAGGGTCCTGCCTGACCACCGTCGACACTCGCCTGGAAGTGCGCATCGCGCCAGGAGATGTGCGCATCGAAGCCTTCGAGATCCGGCCACAGACCGCCTCCGGAGAGCGCCGCGTTACGCAAAGCCAGCGTTCCTGAAAAAGCGTTATGGCCAGCGAACGGCAACGACTCGATCGGGCCATGCAGCTCGAACTGCGCATCGCGAATCTCGCCGCTGCTCAGGTGCGAGGCTGCCGCGCCGAACGCCGCGGTCGTATCAACACCCAACAACCGCTCAGCGAGCGGCACATCCAGTCCGCTGAGGGTGCCACGCGCCGCCATGCTGGGTGCAACCCCGCTGCGCACCATTCCCGCCAGCTGCAATCGCGTGCGGCCGTGCTCGAGTTTGAAAGCATCCGTGGCCAGGATCCAGGAATCGCCCTGAGCGCTGAGACGCAACGCCGAGTCGACTGCAACATCCTGCAGGGGATACTGCGGCGCGGCCGCCAGTTCCAACACAGCGTCCTGGGCGCTCACCTGAATGTCCACCGCCTGCTCGGAGCCGGCCATCGCCATGTTGAGTGCGCTCAGTGTGAAATCGTGCGAGTGCGGGGTGAGGGCTACCTGCGTGAAGCTGCCGCGAGCGCGCAACCGCTCGCCCGGGGCGCGGGTGCCATCCCAATCAAAAGCGAAGTGCTCACCCTCGCCGCTCAGTTCCATATCGGGCAGATCGAATGAGGGCGCGAGCCAGTGCGTCACCGCCAACGCGCTCTGCAGCGGAATGCGCTGCAGCTCACCATGCACGCGCGCTCCGCCCCCCTGGGTCTCCAGCAGCAGTGCGGCAGGCGGCGTGCCGCGCGCCAGTTGCAGCGGGCGCACGTTGAGCTGCCAGTCCGCGCCGCGCTGCACCACTTGCCAGTCGGCGCGCAGTCGCTCCAGATGCAGCGCACCGGTGGTGGCACCCGCCGCCATAGCAACATCGCCTGCGCGCACGCTCCCGCTGGCTTTCAACAGCACACCTTGCTCGAAGGCCGCATCGACAATGACATCACCGCCACCGCCCGTGGGCAGGTACGCCGTCCACGCGGAGGGCCGCCTCAGCAGTGCGGCACACCCGGCAAACAGCAACCGTCGTGCATCGATGCGCAGCGAGCCACTGAGTCGCTGCGGCTGCGACAGATCCCCTGACACGCGCAGCACGATGCGCGCGCTGCGGCCGATGCGCTCGGGCAGAAACACCAGTCCAGAGCCGCTCCACTCGGACTCGGTATGGCGCAGCGATGCGCGGCGGATCTGCAGCAGCAGCGCCGCGCCCGCAGCGTCCGACTGCGGCAGGCGCACGGTCCCGCCCTCGATATCGATCCTGCCGCCGCGCCAGCGCTGCAGCACTTCCGGAGCGGTCCCCGCCGTGATCGCTGCAGCCCCGCGGACCGCAGACTCGCGCTGCCCCGGCGCGGTAGCCTTCTGCAAATCGATATCCGGCGCGATCAGCTCGATGCGACCGACCTCGGGGTGACCGCTGCGCAGCGTGCGCCACGCATCGAAGCCGACCACCAGCTGTGGCGCGCGCAGCAACACGACCGCGGCGCCCGGCTGGTCCAGCTCCACACGCTCCAGGATGATCTCCGGTCCGTACCAGCCCCAACGCAGCGCCAGCTCACCAAAGCGGATGTTGAGGCCGGTCTGCGCGCGCACCAGGCGCTCGAGGGCGGCGCGATGCTGCGGCACCTGGGCCTGCGCCTGCTCATAAGCTACGAGCACGAACATCAGCAGCACGAGCGTGGCAAACAGCGCCAGCAGCAGGCTCTTGCGCCGCTCCAGCCCTGCAGCGAGCGATGCGCGGCCCATCAGGGCACCTCAGACCAGCACGACATCGTATTGATCCACACCGTAGAGCGCCTCGAGCTGCATGCGGATGGGGCGACCGATCTGAGCCTCCAGCTCGGCCAGCGTAGCGGACTCCTCGTCGAGCAACCGCTCGACCACGTCCTGATGAGCCAGTATCAGCAGCTCGCGACTGGAGAACTGCCGGCTTTGTCGCACTATCTCGCGGAAGATCTCGTTGCAGACGGTCTCGGCCGACTTCACCAGTCCCCGGCCCTCGCAGGTCGGACACGTTTCGCACAGCAGATGTTCCAGGCTCTCGCGGGTGCGCTTGCGGGTCATCTCGATCAGCCCGAGTGGCGAGAGACTCACGATGTGCGTCTGCGCCCGGTCGCTGGAGAGCGCACGCTCGAGCGCCGCGAGCACCTGGCGCCGATGCGACTCGTCACGCATGTCGATGAAGTCGATGATGATGATGCCGCCGAGATTGCGCAGCCGCAGCTGGCGCGCGATGCTCACGGCGGCCTCGAGATTGGTGCGGAAGATGGTCTCCTCGAGGTTGCGATGACCGACGTACGCGCCCGTGTTGACATCGATCGTGGTCATCGATTCGGTCTGATCGATCACCAGGTGCCCACCGGACTTCAAGGTCACCTTGCGCTGCAAGGCCTTCGCGATCTCATCCTCGATGCCATGCAGATCGAAGATCGGGCGCGGACCGTTGTACAGCTCGATGCGCGTGGCCGCATCGGGCATGAAGGCGGCCGCGAAGGCCACCATCTGCACCTGATCGCGCGCTGAGTCCACCAGCACCCGGCTCACTCCGCGCGACATCTCATCGCGCAACACACGCAGCGGCAGTGGCAGATCCTCGTGCACCATCGAGCCGGCCTGGGCCTCGAGGGCCGTGTTACGCACATGTCGCCAGAGCTTCTCGAGATACAGCATGTCCTCGCGCAGGCTCTCGACGGTCACGCCCTGGGATGCCGTGCGCAGGATGAAGCCGCCCTGCGTCTGCGGCGGCAGTAATGCCGCCAGGGTTTCGCGCAGCCGCTGTCGCTCGCTGTCATCATCGATGCGTGTCGAGACGCCGATTCCCTCGCCGCGCGGCATGTACACCAGATAGCGCGAAGGCAGCGCGATGAATGTCGTCAGGCGGGCGCCCTTGGTGCCCAGCGGATCCTTGATGACCTGCACGAGGATGTCATCCCCGGGGCTGACGAGACGCCTGATGTCGTCCACCACCGGCAGCACAACGGTGTCCTCGGGTTGGTTCGCGGCGATGTCCCCGACGTGCAGGAAAGCGGTACGCTCCAGCCCGATGTCGACGAACGCGGCCTGCATGCCGGGCAGCACCCGCGAGACACGTCCCTTGTACAGATTGCTGACCAGGCCCCGTCGGCCGGTCCGTTCAACATACAGCTCCTGCAGCACGTCTGACTCGATGATGGCCGCACGCGTCTCGCGCGGTGCGACATTCACCAGGATCTCAACGCTCACGTCAGCAACCCGTCCCAGCAGGAGATGCCCGCGACGCGCAGCAGCTGCGCCGTCTCGTACAGAGGCAAGCCCATCACGCCCGAGTAGCTGCCGTGCAATGCGCTCACGAACACCGCGGCCCGGCCCTGAATGGCATAGCCACCTGCCTTGTCGCGTGGCTCACCGCTCTGACAGTAGGCGGCACACTCCGCCGCCGTCACCGGGCGGAAAGTCACCCGGCTCTCACTCAATGACTGCGTCACACCCTTGGCATCAGCCAACGCCACGGCGGTGAGTACCTCATGCGTGCGGCCTGAGAGCAGCTGGAGCATCCGCAGCGCCGCCCCGGCATCGGCCGGCTTGCCCAGCAGCACCCCATCGATAACCACCGTGGTATCGGCCGCCAGCACCGGCAACGAGGCATCCGCAGCGCGCACGGCCAGCGCCTTCGCGCGCGCCAGACGGGTCACGTAGCTGCGCGGCGGCTCACCGGGCAGGCAGGTTTCATCTACCGCAGAGCTCGCGATGCGGAACGGCACACCGATCTGCGCCAGCAGCTCCCGGCGCCGCGGCGAGGCGGAGGCCAGGCACACAAGAGGCGCTTTCTGCTCAGGTGGCAACATCAGTCGCGATGATACGGATGATTGGTCAGCACGCCATGCGCACGGTAGAGCTGTTCGGCCAACACCACTCTGACCAGTGCGTGCGGGAATGTCAGCCGCGATAGCGACCACCTGAAGTTGCTGCGCGCCAGAACGTCCGGGGCAAGACCGTCCGCACCGCCAATGAGAAAGGTCAGCTCGTGAGGCTCGCTCAGCCGCTGTGCGAGCCAGGTGGCCAACTCGCGCGTCGTGAGCTGCGCGCCACGCTCATCCAGCGCCACGATGAACGCGTCCTTGCGAACGGCTGCCAACAGCCGCTCACCTTCGCTCTGCATCGCCTTCGCGCTCGAGCGCGCCGCGCTGCGGGGGGCGGCATCAATTTCGGTGAGCGTGAGTTTCAGATGCGGCGGCAGGCGCGCCACGTACTCAGCGTATGCCTCACGCACCCAGGCGGGCATCCGCGTACCGACCGCCAGCAAGCGCACTTTGCTCATGCGCATTACGCCGGGCGTGCGTCAGGAGGGCCGGCGACCTTTGGCAGCGCGCGGCACCGGCACGGCACTGCCGGCAGCCACCGGAGTGGCGGTACTGTTGTCCCACAGCCGCTCGAGTCCATAGAATTCCCGGATGCGCGGCAACATCACGTGCACCACCACATCCTGCAGATCCACGAGCACCCATTCACCATCGCGCTCACCCTCCATGCCGAGGGAGCGGAAGCCGGCTGCTTTGGCTTTCTCCACCACGCGTTCGGCGATGGAGCGTACATGACGGTCAGAGTTTCCCGACGCGATCACCATGGTGTCGGCGATGTCGGTCAGACCTCGTACATCCAGCACCCTGATGTTGACTGCTTTCATGTCATCGAGCACAGCCGTAACGACATCCTGTAACGGCAAGGCGCGCTCGGACTCCGGTAGGCGGCGCGGACGTGTACGGGTGGTCATGTGCTTAAGTGAAATCTCCTGGCAGTGCGGTCAACGCTGAGCATAGCACCTCGTATCTGCAATGATCTGCCGAACTGGGTCGGGTACAAGATAGCGCGGGTCACCGCCGCCGGCGACGATCTGACGCAGTTCGGTTGAGGAAATCTCGAGCTGGGTCACAGCGTGGACATAGATGCGGCCGCTGCTCTTCTCGTGCAGGTCGCGGATCGAGCCGGTGCCCCGATCAACCATCACCTCACCCAACGGCCCCATGATCGGCGCCTTCCAGCCGGGACGGTGCGCGACGACGATATGCGCCAGATCGAACAGCTCACGCCAGCGGTGCCAGTTGGGCAGACCGAGAAACGCATCCATGCCGAGCAGCAGGCACAGTGAGCGCTCGGGCAACTCCTGGCGCAGCTCCGCGAGGGTATCCACGGAATATGACAAGCCCGAGCGACGCATCTCCCGGTCATCGACCACGAAGGCGCTCTCCTCGCGAACCGCGGCCTGCACCATGGCCAGGCGCAGCTGCGCAGTGGCATATAACTGTTCCCGATGCGGCGGGCTGCCCGTGGGCATGAAACGAACTTCGCTCAGCCGCAGGTGTTGCCATAACTCGAACGCCGTGCGCAGGTGCCCGTAATGGATCGGATCGAAGGTCCCGCCAAACAAACCGATGGGTTGCATCATGCGGGCCTGCCTGCTGGGAACACGACGCGCAGCGACCGCGTCAGCGGGCGGCCGCACAGCTCGGTGACGAGTAATGTCAACTCATCCCACACCTCGCCCTCCAAGCGGCCCTTGGCGATGCGGTCCACGCGGCTGGCGCGCACCGCCAACTGTTGGAATGGCAGCCGACCGGCGCGCCGTGCACCACGCTCGAGCGCCGCGCTCGGCCGCTGCCATCCGCCCCCGCCCCCAGCGGCGCCGCGCAGCGTGGCCCACAGATCCCGCAGTGCCTTGCTCAAGGCCCACAGCACCAGCACCGGTTCGGTTCCTTCAGCGCGCAATCCGGCCAGCACCCGCAGCGCGCGGCCCGTATCCCCGCCGAGCACGGCCTCGCCGAGCTGAAACACATCGAAGCGCGCGCTGTCGGCCACGCCCGCCAGCACCGCTTCTGCGTTGATCACTGCGCCGCCCGACAGCTGGAGTTTTTGCAGCTCCTGGTGAGCCGCCAACAAGTTGCCTTCGGTGCGCTCGGCCAGCAGCGCCAGTGCATCGTCGCTCAGCTCGAGTTGCATCTGCCGGGCACGCCCGCGCAGCCAGCCCGTGAGCCGCTGCGCATTCACCGGCCACACCGTGACCCAGCCGCCGTGGCTCTCGGCGGCCTTAACCCACGCCGAACCCTGTGCGTCCCGATCCAGGCGGGGCGCGAGAATCAACAGCAGCGTGTCCGGATCGTTGGCCTCGATGAGCGCCACCAGCGCCGCAGCGCCTGCCGTACCCGGCTTGCCGGTGGGCATGCGGATCTCGAGCAACCGCCGGGCGCCAAACAGCGACAGGTTCTGCGCCGCGGCACGCACCTCGCCCCAGTCGGTGCCGCGCTCCATGAAAAATACCTCACGCTCGCTGAAGCCGGCCGTGCGGGCCTGGGCGCGCACGGCATCGGCCGCCTCGGCGAGCAGCAGCGGCTCATCGCCACTGATCAGATAGCAGCGCAGCAATCGCTGCGCGAGGTGCGGTCCCAAGGAATCGCTGGTCAGTTTCACGCTGCTCCTTTCCCGCAGCTGTCGCCATTCGGAACATTACGCCGGCAGATACCGCGCGCTAGGATCGAACGCACCATGGCATGGCGTCCAGTCCTGTTTGCCGCCCTCCTCGCGCTGGCGGCGCTCACGCGTGCCGGCCCGCAGGCCGGCGCGGTACCGCTGCGGCCCGATGAGGTCCTGGAGCTCGACTGGAAAGAGCTGTTGCCGGAGAACGAGCGCGGCCGCTTCAGTCCGGTGGCGCCCCCGCCCATGCACGATGCCCGCGGCGAGGCGGGTCCGCCGGCCGTGCAGGAGCCGGACTTCGGGGTCAACAAGTCGCTGCAGGGTGCCACCGTACGCCTGCCGGGGTTCATCGTGCCGCTGGGCCCCGTGCAGCCGGATGGCCTGCGCGAGTTCCTGCTGATTCCCTACTTCGGCGCCTGCATTCACGTGCCACCGCCGCCACCTAACCAGATCGTGTACGTGCATACCGAGCAACTCACGAACGTCGATTCGATCTACGATGCGTACTGGATCACCGGCAAGCTGCATTTGCAGACGCGCACCACGCGCCTGGGTGCCGCCGCCTACGATCTGAGCGCCGACAAGATTGAACCCTATCGCTACTGAAGCGAGCTGTTGATGCGTGAGTTGTATGCGTCGATCGAGCCGAACCGCAGCGGCTGGCTGCGTGTCTCGGACACCCATGAGATCTACTACGAGGAGAGTGGCAACCCTCGGGGCAAGCCGGTGGTGTTCCTGCACGGTGGCCCGGGCGGCGGCACTGATGGTCGCATGCGCAGCTTCTTCGATCCCGCGCGCTATCGCATCGTGCTCTTCGATCAGCGCGGCTGCGGCCGTAGCCGCCCGCATGCGAGCCTCATCGACAACACCACCTGGCATCTGGTCGCCGATATGGAACTGCTGCGCCAACACCTCAACATCGAGCGCTGGCAGCTGTTCGGCGGCTCGTGGGGCTCGACACTCGCCCTCGCCTACGCCGAATCCCATCCGCAGCAGGTGAGCGAGCTGGTGCTGCGTGGCATCTTTCTGCTGCGGCGCTGGGAGATCAACTGGTTCTATCAGGATCCGGGCGGCGCGGCCGCCCTGTATCCGGATCTGTGGGAACGTTATGTCAGCGTCATCCCGCCGGAGGAGCGCCATGAGATGGTGCAGGCGTACTACCGCCGACTCACTTCGGAGGATCCGCAGCTGTTGCGCGAGGCCGCGCGCGCCTGGTCGGTGTGGGAAGGAGCCACGAGCTTCCTGCACCTGAATCCGGACTACATCGCGAAGTTCCAGGAAGCGGATTACGCCGCCGCCTTTGCGCGCATCGAATGCCACTACTTCATGAACCACGGCTTTCTGCACACCGACAATCAGCTCATCGAGAACGTCGGGCGCATCCGGCACATCCCCACGGTGATCGTGCAGGGCCGTTACGACGTGGTGTGTCCGATGAAAAGCGCGTGGGATCTGCATCGCGCCTGGCCGGAAGCCGAACTGCGCATCGTGGCGGATGCCGGACATTCCGCCTTCGAGCGTGGCAACACCCACGAGCTCGTGAGTGCGACGGACCGCTTCGCGCTAGCACCGGGCTAGCTGTCGCGGCGCCGACACCTCCCGCTGAGCTGGCCCGCCGGGTCAATGATATCCGCTGCCACCAGCCAGGCGCGCGCATCGGCGGCATCGCTGCTGAACCAGCTGCGTGTATCGCCCAGACGAAAGCTGTAGCCCCAGCGATCCATGTCCTCTGCCAGCCGCTCGCGGCCGATGCCCGGCAGCGCATCCGCAAGCAACAGCTGCAGGTAGCACACCGCGGACTCCTCGGCATCATCCCCGCCCGCATCACGATCCAGGCCGCCGCGGCGTTCGCACGTCATGCAGATGAAGTGCGCGGCTTCATGCAACACCGAGTGCAGCGGGGTATCGGGGCGGGCGTACAGGCGCACCCCCTGCAATCCCGCCTCGCTCTCTCCCCAATAAGAGCCGGGGATCGGCGCACCCGGCGCAGTCAGCGTGAGTTGCAATCCATAGTGCGCGAGCACCGCTGCGACCCTCGGCTGATCGGTGCCCTCGAGCAGCAGCACCGCGGGAGCGGCGGCCGCAACATTCACAGACGCGACAGCTCGCGCATGACGATATCAGCCAGATCGTGCGCCATGGCCTGGCGCAGGATCTCTTCCTCATGCTCCTTCGCCAGCAGGCGACTTTCGTTGAAGCTGTAGCTGCGGGAGGCGGCCACATCCTGCGCCGCGAGCAGCTCGTGATCCGCGGTACTCACCGCAAAGCGCACGGTGTAGGTCACCTCGTATTCGTTCGGCTGATTCTTGTCACCGGATACGGACAGCACCCGGCGGCTCACCTCGTCGCGCAGAATCTTGACGACGGCGGTCGCCCGATCGCGATCATCGGTGGGACGTGCGCCTGAGACCAACAGCGCCTTCTGCAAGCTCTGCACGAAATCACTCTGCCGATCGGTGGCCTGCACATAAGGGGCGCGGATGGCCGCAGGGAGCGGTGTGCGCCCTTCCAGGTGAAAGCCACAGCCGGCTGCGCACCCGAGCAGGACGAGGAATGTCAGGCCGCGCATGGATCCTTCAGACGACGATGTTGACCAGCTTGTTCTTCACTACGATCAGCTTGCGCACGGGCTTACCCTGCACAAACTTCTGCACGTGCGCATCCGCCAGTGCGGCGGCGCGTATCGCATCCTCGCCGGCTCCCGCAGCAACCGTCACATGACCGCGCAGCTTGCCGTTCACCTGCACGACCAGCTCGAGCTCATCCTGACGCAGCGCCTCCTCTTGCGGGGCCGGCATCGGCGCATCCAGCAGATCCCCCAGCTCGCGTGCAAATCCCAGCTCCTGCCACAGCGTGTGCGTGATGTGCGGCGCGATCGGATAGAGCGTACACAACAGGATGCGCACGCCCTCGCGCAGTGCGGACTGCGCCTCGGCCGGTGCTACCTCGAGCGCATTGAGCATCTTCATCGCAGCCGACACCACGGTGTTGTATTGCATGCGGCGGTAGTCGAACAGCGCCTGCTGCAAGGTCACGTGCAACTCGCGGCGCAATTTCTTCGCCGCCGCGGACAACTCCTGAGCATCGATCCGGGGGCCATTGGCAATGCGGGCCTGGCGCTCATGACAGAAGGTCCACAACCGTCTGAGGAAGCGGTGCACGCCTTCGGCGCTGGCATCTGACCACGGGGCGCTCTGATCCGGCGGCCCGGCAAACATGACGAAGGCGCGCGCGGTATCAGCGCCGAAACGCTGGACGAACGCACCCGGCTCGACCACGTTGTTCTTGCTCTTCGACATCTTCTCGATGCCACCGTAGCTCACCGCGGCGCCATCCTCCCGCGCTATCGCGCTGACTGGCGTACCCCGCTCATCGAACTGCTGCTCGACTTCGGCCGGATAGAACCAGCGCTTGCTTGCCGGTCGCATCCTCACGGTAGTAGCAATGGGCGAGCAGCATGCCCTGGGTGAACAGGTGCTGGAAGGGCTCGGAGAAGCTTGACGCAGCCCGAGATCGCGCATCACCTTGGTCCAGAAGCGTGCATACAGCAGATGCAGCACGGCGTGCTCGATGCCGCCGATGTACTGATCCATCGGCATCCAATAATCGTTGCGCGCATCCACCATGCTGGACGCATCCGGGCAGCAGTAGCGCATGAAGTACCAGGACGAGTCGACGAAGGTATCCATCGTGTCGGTCTCGCGCCGTGCGGGCTGACCACACGTGGGACAGGAGCAGGCGAGAAAGCGCTCATCGCTTGTTGAGCGGATTACCGCTGCCATCGGGGACGAGATCCTCCGGCAGCACGACCGGCAGGTCCTGCTCCGGCACTGGCACCACACCGCAGCTGCCGCAGTGGATGATCGGGATCGGCGTGCCCCAGTAGCGCTGCCGCGAGATACCCCAGTCGCGCAGTCGATACTGCACGCGCTTACTACCCAACCCTCGCGCCTCGAGCGCGCTCGCGATGGCATCGATGGCGGCCTGCGAGGTCAGGCCGGAGAACTCATCCGAGGCGGTGGTGATGCCATATTCGATGTAGGCATCCGACCAGGGCGCGCGCACCTCCTCGTAGGCTGCGCGCGTCGAGTTCACCACCTTGAGGATCGGCAGCCCCTGTTGCAGAGCAAACTCGAAGTCGCGCTCGTCGTGAGCGGGCACGCCCATCACCGCGCCCTCGCCATAGCCCATCAACACGTAGTTGGCGACCCAGATCGCGATCGGCTGCCCGGTCAGCGGATGCAACACATGCAGGCCGGTCGGCAAGCCTTTTTTCTCCTGGGTCGCAAGATCCGCTTCCATTACCGCGCCCCGGCGGCACTCTGCGATGAAGGCGGCAAGCTCCGGGTTGGTTTGCGCCGCTTGCAGGGCGATCGGGTGCTCGGCGGCAATCGCCATGAAGGTCACCCCGAACAGCGTGTCCGCGCGGGTGGTGAACACCTTGAGCGCGCCGGCTGCCCCGATCAGACTCGCGGTATCGGGCGCATAGGGAAAGCTCACTTCGCACCCTTCACTGCGTCCGATCCAGTTCTCCTGCATGGCGCGCACCTGCGCCGGCCAGCCGGTGAGCTCATGCTGCACCTGCTCGAGCAACTCATCGGCGTAGCGCGTGATGGCGAGGTAGTAGCCGGGGATCTCGCGCTTCTCCACCACTGCGCCCGAGCGCCAGCCGCGCCCGTCCACGACCTGCTCGTTGGCGAGCACGGTCTGATCCACGGGATCCCAGTTGACGAGCTGGGTGCTGCCGGTAGGCGATGCCCGCCTGCAGCATCTTCAGGAACAGCCACTGGTTCCAGCGGTAGTACTGCGGGTCGCAGGTCGCAACTTCCCGCGACCAGTCGAACGCGAAACCCATGGGCGCAAACTGCGCCTTCATGTCAGCGATGTTGGCGCGCGTCCATTTCGCCGGGGCTATGCCCTTCTCGATGGCGGCATTCTCAGCTGGCAGGCCGAAGGCATCCCAGCCCATGGGCGTCATGACGTTGTAGCCGGAGGAGCGCATGAACCGATACACCACATCGTTCAGCGTGTAGTTGCGCATGTGCCCCATGTGCAGCTTGCCGCTCGGATACGGGCAGCATGGAGCACACGTAGTACTTGCCCTTTGGAAAGCGCGGATCGTTCTCGCGCGCGCGATACGCGTCGAGTTGGCGCCAGTGCTGCTGGGCCGCCGCTTCGACGCGCGCCGGCTCGTACGCCTCCTTCATTACGGAATCCGCAGTGGTACGAAGATCTGTGCGTCCTCACGCTGAATCAACAGCGCCACGTTCTTCCCGGAGGTACTTGGCTGCCTCCTGCAGCTCCTTCACGGTCTTCACGCGCTTGCCGTTGACACCGAGGATGATGTCCCCAGGCTGCACACCCGCTGAGGCCGCAGGCCCTGTGGCCTCCTCCACTACGAGGTTGCCCTGCGTCTCTGCCTGCTGCCTTCTCCTGCGGATCAAGCGGACGCACCGTGAGGCCGAACTGGCTGGCCTGGTCGGTCGAGCGACCGTTGGGACGGCCGCCGTTGCGCGCCTGTTGCTGCTGCTCCTTCAGCTCGGCGATCTGCACCTGCACCGTCTGTCTCTTACCGCCGCGCCACACCTCCAGCGCAGCCTCCGCGCCCGGCTTCATGGAGGCGATCGCCCCCGAGAGCTCGCCATAGCGCTCGATGGCTTTGCCGTTCACGGCGAGCACGACATCCCCCGGCTGCAGACCCGCCTTCGCTGCCGGACCATCCTTCTCCACCGAGCTCACCAGCGCACCGCGCGGGCGGTCCAGTCCGAAGGACTCGGCCAGCTGCGCGTTGACATCCTGGATGGTCACGCCGATGCGCCCGCGGACCACCTTGCCCGTCTTGATGAGTTGATCCTCGACGTTGCGCGCGACATCGATCGGAATGGCGAACGACACACCCATGTAGCCGCCGGTGCGGCTGAAGATCTGCGAGTTGATGCCGATGACTTCACCGGCAAGATTGAACAGCGGCCCGCCGGAGTTGCCGGGGTTGACCGCCACGTCGGTCTGGATGAAGGGCACGTAGTTGTCACTCGGCAGCGAGCGCGCCGTGGCGCTGATGATGCCGGCGGTGGCGCTGTTCTCGAAGCCGAACGGCGAGCCGATGGCGAGTACCCACTGGCCGGGCTTGACCTCGCTGCGGATCGCCGAGTTTCACGGTCGGCAGGCTGCTGGCATTGATCTTGATCACCGCCACATCGGTGCGCTCATCCGCGCCGATCACTTTCGCGGGAAACTCGCGGCGGTCGGTCAGCCGCACGGTAACCTCATCGGCGTTGCCGACGACGTGCGTGTTGGTGAGGATGTAACCGTCCGGGCTCACGATGAAACCCGATCCGGCACCGCGCACCGGCGGGGCGTTGCCGCGCGGACCTTGATCCGGTGTCGGAATGCCGAAACGGCGGAAGAACTCGTTGAAGGGATCATTCGGCGCCGAGGCCCTGTGGCCACCTGAGGCCTGCGCTTTCTCCACCACCTCGACGTTGACCACCGCCGGGCCGTACCTCTCCACCAGCGGCGAGAAATCCGGCAGTGCGCGAATGGCCGACTCCACGGCCGGGACCGAGGGCACTTGCGCCGGCCCGGGCGCGTTCTGCGGTCGCGACCCCTGGGCGCTCAGGCTGGCCGAGCCGCCGAGGGCGACGCAGACGGCCATCACTGACCACCACTGCGAATGTGACAACCGCGAAAGTCCCCGACCGGGGCCGTGCAAGAGGCTCATAAGTTCACTCCAGAGGATGACAGGGCGCAGCGCAAGGCCGGCCGGTTCTCGAATTCATCAGGCCTGTTCCAGTCGACTGGCAGCACCCGGCGTGCCCACTGCAACGCCGCGGACCGGCTGGCGCCTATGATTCCCTACCCAAACGCTGCACGCCAGCATCAATGTGCAGACGCTGATCACCGGCCAGTTTCCAACAATGGCATACGGGGTCAGGCCGCCATACGGCGTCACCATCGCCTGCAGCATCACCGGGGTGAACTCCGGTGCGCGGGCGATCACCTCGCCCCGCGGCCCGATGACCGCCGGAGATGCCATCATTGGCCGCCCGGATGAGGAAGCGCCCGGCCTCCAGTGCCCGCATGCGGGCGATCTGGAAGTGTTGATGGCGCGCGCTGGAATGGCCGAACCAGGCATCGTTGGTGACGTTCACGAGCGCATCGGCCTGGCGCAGCACCTGCAGCATGGAGCTGCCGTAGGCGTCTTCGTAACAGATTGTTGCGCCCAGATGCAGTCCGCCGGCCGACAGCGGCGGCTGGTCGGCAGCGCCGCGGGTGAAATCCGCAGTACGGCAGGCTGTGCAGCCGCAGCCACGAGCGCACGAAAGCAGGCACCGGGAAGAACTCGGCGAAAGGCACTAGGTGGCCTTGTTGTACCAGCTCACCTGGCGATCCAGCGCCAGCACCGAGTTGTAGTACTGCTCGCCGTCATCGCTTGCGCGCACGATGCCAAAGACCAGTGCCGCACCGTGGGCCTGCGCATCGCGATAGATGTCCCTGATCCAGTCCACCAGATCGTTGGCGAGCTCCGGCGGCGCGGCTTCGGGCCAGACGATCAGCCGATGATCCGAGCGCGCGCTCGGTCATCGCGTGATAGAGCGCAAGCGTCGCATCCTTGTTGGAATCCAGCCACTTCTGATCCTGCGGGATCGCGCCCTGGATCACCGCGACCGACACGGCCGGACCGCTCGGCTGGGTCCACTCGCACGTGCTGCAGAAAGCTGGCCGCAAGCCACGGCGCGCTACCCAGTACGGCCGCGATCAGCCGCAGCCGGTTGCATCCCAACACCAGGGTGGTGAGCGCGCCTGCCCCCAGCAGCAGCGCGGCACTGAGCCATACACGCCCCCGACGGGTGCCAGGCTCGCGAGCCAGGTATCAGTCTGGGAATAACCGAGCGACAACCACGAGAACCCTGACAGAAACCAGCCGCGCCACCACTCGATGAGCAGCCACGCTGCCGGTACGGCGAACAGCCAGCGGATGCCGCCGCGCTGCGGCAGCCAGCGTGCCACCGCATAACCTAACAGCGCGTGATACAGCCCCATGATCGCCACGAGAGCGAGCATCAAGAAACACCGCCACATAGAGCGGCGCCTCGCCGAAGATGTGGAGGCTGACGTACAGCCAGTAAGTGCCCGCTGCGAACGTGCCGGCGTTGAACCAGAAACCGACCAGGCGGCCGCGCGCGGCGTTGCCTCGTGCCACAGCCACATGAGCACGGCCGGGCAGAAGATGGCGAGCGGCCACCATTGCAGGGGTGCGAACGCGCAGGCGAGCAGCGCGCCTGCGGCGAGGGCCACCGCCCCACGCAGCCGCACCGGGTTGCGCATCAGCTCAGGACTCGCCGCCGTGGTGGCGCTCTTCAGGTGCTACGAAGTCGCGTGGCGGCACGACGCGCAGCGCATCGATGCGGCGCCGATCGGCGCGCGCCACGCGGAACTCGAATCCGTCGATGGTGGCCGGCTCGCCCCGACGCGGCAGCCGTCCCAGCTGCTTCATCAGCAGCCCGGCCACGGTATCGAAGCCCTCTTCCTCGGAGAGTTGCGCGCCGAAGTACTCGTTGAACTCGTCGATGCGGGTGACGCCGCGCACCGTGTACTGCCGGTCCGCCTCGCTTGACGGATGTTCTGATCGTCCTCGACATCGAACTCATCGTCGATCTCACCGACGATCTGCTCGATGACATCCTCGATCGTCACCAGTCCCGAGACTCCGCCGTACTCATCCACGACGATCGCCATGTGATTGCGATTGCGGCGGAAGTCCTTCAACAGCACATTGAGACGCTTGGATTCGGGTACGAACACTGCCGGGCGCATGTACTCGCGGATATCGAAGCGCTCGTGCGTATCGCTGATGCACAGCCGCAGCAGATCCTTCGCCAGCAGGATGCCGACGATGTCATCGCGATCGGCATCCATCACCGGGAAGCGCGAATGGCCCGATTCGACCACGACGGGCATGAGTGTGGCGGCCGGGTCATCGCGCCGTACGTACACCATCTGCGCACGCGGCACCATGATGTCGCGCACCTGCAGGTCGCGCGACCTCGAGCACGCCCTCGAGCATCGTCGAGCGCATCGGTATCGAGAAGGCCGCGCTCCCCGGCCTCGCGCAACATGCCGAGCAGCTCGGCGCGATCCTGCGGCTCACCCGAGAAGCTCTGGGTGATCTTCTTCAGCCAGCGGCCGGTTGCGTTCAGATCCTTGGCCATCACTCAGCTCCGATACGGGTTGGCGAAACCCAGCCGGCGCAACAGCGCGATCTCACGGCGCTCCATGCGCTGCGCCTCGCCTGAGTCCTCGTGATCGTAGCCGAGCAGGTGCAGCGTGCCGTGGACGATGAGATGCGCCCAATGCGCCCGCAAGCTCTTGCCCTGCACGCGCGCTTCCGCGCGCAGCACCGCCGGGCAGATCACCAGATCCCCAAGCGGCTGCATCGGCACCCCGGGAATACGCTCGGCCGGGAAGGACAGCACGTTGGTGGCCCGATTGCGTCCGCGATAGCGCGCATTCAGCCGGCGGCTCTCCGCGCGCGCCACGACGCGTACTCCAAGCTCGCGTCCCGCCGCGCCGCGACCGGCGGCAAGGCTCGCCCAGCTCGCAATCTCGGTCCGTGGCGGTGACCACGAGCGCACCCGGCGCTGGATGTCGATGGACAGGCTCATGGTGAATTGCCGCGCGTCTCGTAGGCCTGCACGATCCGCTGCACCAGGGGATGGCGGACCACATCGTGCGCATCGAAGAAGGTGAAGGCGACACCCTCCACCCCGCGCAGTACGTCGACCACGTGGCTCAGTCCCGACTGCCTGCCGGCGGGCAGGTCGGTCTGGGTGACATCTCCGGTCACAACGGCCTTGGAGCCAAAGCCGATACGCGTCAGGAACATCTTCATCTGCTCGACCGTGGTGTTCTGCGCCTCATCGAGGATGATGAAGGACTCATTCAGCGAGCGCCCGCGCATGAAGGCTAGCGGCGCCACTTCGATCACGTTGCGCTCGATGAAGCGCGCGACGCGGTCGAATCCCATCATCTCGTAAAGCGCGTCATACATCGGTCGCAGATACGGATCGACCTTCTGCGTCAGATCGCCCGGCAGAAAGCCGAGCCGCTCTCCGGCTTCGACCGCCGGCCGCACCAGCACGATGCGTCGGATGCGGTCGGCCTGCAAAGCCTCCACCGCGCAGGCGACCGCGAGATAGGTCTTGCCCGTGCCGGCAGGTCCGATGCCGAAAGTCAGATCCTGCTCGTGGATGTTGGTGAGATACTCGCGCTGGTGATGGCCGCGGGCGCGGATGCCGCCGCGCGGCACGCGTACCGCGCCACTTTGCTGATCCGCATTCGGTGCGAGTCGGCCGGATTCGCGCTCGCGCAGCGCCAGATGGACGCGCTCGGGTGTCACTTCCTCATTCTTGGTCAGATCAAACAGCTCCCGCAGCGTGTCCTCGGCGCTCTCGGCATGCTCACCGATCACGCGAAACGTATCGCCGCGCCGGCGGATCTGCACATCCAGGCGCGACTCCAGCAGGCGCAGGTTCTCATCCAGCGGCCCGCACAGATTCGCGAGGCGGGCGTTGTCGGTCGGCTCGAGTTCGAATTCGCGCTGGCGTTCGGAGACGGAAGGCCACGGGCGGCTTCAGGCGCGGCTGCAGCCACAGACGGACCCTGCGAGACCCATGCGAGCCCGAATCCAGCCGGCCGCGCAAGCGTATGCGCGCGCGCCTCGGTGACCTGCAACGTCGGCGAAGCGGTCGATGAGTGCCTGCGGGACCTGCGAAATTGACCCAGCGGTTGTTCTCGGTCCGCCCGGCGAGCTCGTGCGCATCCTTCCTGGCTGCCCGCTCGACGAGAACGCGTTGCACCGTGCCGACCATCCTTTCACTGATCGCACGGGCCTGCGCCTCGAGCTGAGCCTGCAGCCGGGTGAGTCTGTCCTGCTTGACCGTGAGAGGCACCTCATCCGGCAATGCTGCCGCCGGAGTGCCCGGCCGCCTGCTGTAGAGGAAGCTGAACGACTGATCGAACCCCACGTCGCGCACGAGCGCCAGCGTAGCCTCGAAGTCACGCTCGCTCTCGCCCGGAAAACCTACAATGAAGTCGGATGAGACACTGATATCCGGCCGCACGCGCCGTAATTTGCGGATCTTTTCCTTGAATTCAAGCGCCGTGTAGCCGCGCTTCATGAGCGCCAGCACGCGGTCCGAGCCGCTCTGCACCGGCAGGTGCAGATGGTTGGCGAGCTTCGGCACGTTCGCATACGCCTCGATGAGGCTGTCAGTGAACTCGACCGGATGGGACGTGGTGAAGCGGATGCGCTCGATTCTGGGGCAGCGCTGCGATGTGATGGATGAGGGTCGCAAGGTCGACTTCGGCGCCATCGGCCATGGCGCCCGCGTAGGCGTTGACGTTCTGCCCGAGAAGCGTCACCTCGCGCACGCCCTGCTGCGCAAGCTGTGAGACTTCCGCGATCACCGCATCGAAGGGCCGGCTGATCTCATCACCGCGGGTGTAGGGCACGATGCAGAAGCTGCAGTACTTGCTGCAGCCTTCCATGATGGAGACGAACGCCGTCGGGCCGGCCGCCCGCGGCGCCGGCAGCCGATCAAACTTCTCGATCTCAGGGAAACTGACATCGACCACTGCCCGTCCGGTGCGCCGCAGCTGCCGCGATCATGTCGGGCAGGCGGTGCAGGGTCTGCGGACCGAACACCAGATCGACGAACGGGGCCCGCGCGGGTGATGGCCTCGCCTTCCTGGCTGGCGACACAGCCGCCCACACCGATGACCACGTGCGGCCGCTGCACTTTGAGCTGGCGCCATTCTCCCAGGAGCGAGAAAACCTTCTCCTGCGCCTTCTCGCGCACCGAGCAGGTATTCATCAGCAGCAGATCGGCCTCGCGCGGATCATCGGTCGCGCGTAAAGGTCAGCCGCCACGAGCACGTCTGCCATGCGGGCAGAGTCGTACTCGTTCATCTGGCAGCCGAAGGTCTTGATGAAGTAGCGGCGGGGCATAGGGCGTGCCCGCAAATTCTACGGGCTTGGCGGACAGGACGCACGGCCAAGCCGCTGAGCGGCGCCAGCCGTGCCGATTTTTCCATCAAATCAGTAAGTTGAAAGATCCATGAGGAGGCCGTAGCCTGCGCCGGGGCGGTGCGGGGGCCCGCAACGCTCCGGCGGAATGCCTCTAGGTCCTGCCGGAGTGCCTCTAGAACGGGATATCGTCGTCGAACTCCTCACGCTCGTGCCCACCCCCACCGCCGGCGCCGCCCCCGCCGCCGGAGCCAGCAGAGTAGTCGGGAAACGGGTCGCCCCGACCCCCGGCAGACCCGCCTGCGCCTCCGGGGGCCCCCATACCGCCGCCGGCCCGTCCGCCCAGCATCTGCATATCATTCGCCACGATCTCGGTGGAGTAGCGCTCGTTGCCCTGCTTGTCCTGCCACTTGCGCGTGCGCAGGCTGCCCTCAATGTAGACCTGCGAGCCTTTCTTCAGGTACTCGGCGGCAATCTCGCCCAAGCGCCCGAAGAGCGCCACGCGGTGCCATTCGGTGCGCTCCTGTTGCTCACCGCTCTGCTTGTCCCGCCAGCTCTCGCTGGTGGCGATGCGCAGGTTGGCGACCGTGGTGCCCGATGGCATGGCGCGTGTTTCGGGGTCGGCACCCAGGTTGCCGACCAGAATGACTTTATTGACTCCGCGGGCCATGGATTCATCCTCGTTTTGAAGGGGACATTCTAGAGGAGCGTCGCCGCGGGGGTAACTGTCTCAAGTCTGCCCGGCGAGGCGAATTTTGCAGCCGCGCGGGTAGACTTGCGGGTTTGCCGGAAAAATCACTGATGCAGCAGATTCGCGTCCGCGGGGCGCGCACTCACAATCTGAAGAACCTCGATCTCGATCTGCCGCGCGACCGGCTGATCGTGTTTACGGGCCTGTCCGGATCGGGCAAGTCCTCGCTCGCGTTCGACACGCTTTATGCCGAGGGACAGCGTCGCTACGTCGAATCGCTCTCGGCGTATGCGCGTCAGTTCCTCTCCATGATGGATAAGCCGGACGTCGACAGCATCGAAGGGCTCTCACCGGCCATTGCGATCGAACAGAAGGCGACCTCGCACAACCCGCGCTCCACGGTGGGCACGGTAACGGAGATCTACGACTACCTGCGGCTGCTGTTCGCGCGCGCCGGCACGCCGCGCTGCCCGGATCACGGCATCGATCTCACCGCTCAGACGGTGAGTCAGATGGTCGACCAGGTGCTGCAGTTGCCGGAAGGCACGCGTGCGGCACTGCTTGCGCCCATCGTGAGTGATCGCAAGGGTGAGCATGCGCAGCTGCTCGCCGACCTCGCCGCGCAGGGTTTCGTTCGCGCCCGGGTGGATGGGCAGATCCACGAGTTGGATGCCGTGCCGCCGTTGGAACCCAAGCGCAGGCACACGATCGAGGCGGTCGTAGACCGCATGCGCATCCGTGCCGATGGCGCCCAGCGCCTGGCAGAGTCCTTCGAGACCGCGCTGCGGCTGAGCAATGGACTCGCGCGCCTCAGCTTTCTCGATGAGCCTGATCGCAGCGAGCTGGTGTTCTCCAGCCGGCACGCCTGTCCGGTGTGCGGCTACAGCCTGCCACCGCTCGAGCCGAAACTGTTCTCCTTCAACAACCCGGCTGGTGCCTGCCCGAAGTGCGATGGTCTGGGCAGCACGCAGTTCTTCGATCCGCAGCGTGTAGTGCTGCATCCGGATCTGTCGCTGGCGAGCGGC
The DNA here is from genome assembly GCA_963715725.1 of uncultured Pseudomonadota bacterium. GTDB lineage: Bacteria > Pseudomonadota > Gammaproteobacteria > Steroidobacterales > Steroidobacteraceae > 13-2-20CM-66-19. The sequence continues at coordinate 1,104,241 of OY970272.1, forward strand.
GCGGTGCGCGGTTGGGACCGGCGCAACACGCACTACTTCCATCTCATCCAGTCGCTGGCGCGCCACTACGACTTCGACATCGAAACACCGTGGACCGAGCTGCCACAGCGCGTGCGCGATGTGCTGCTGCAGGGCAGCGGTGAGGAGCCGATCGAGTTTCGCTACAGCGAGGGCAAGGGCAAGATCTCGCGCAAGCGGCATCCGTTCGAAGGCATCCTGCCCAACCTCGAGCGCCGTTACCGCGAGACCGAATCCGTCACGGTGCGCGAGGAGCTGGCGCGCTACCTGGGTCTGCAACCCTGTCCGGAGTGCGGCGGTACGCGTCTGAATCGCGCCGCGCGTTCCGTGTTCGTCGCCGATCGCACTCTGCCCCAGATCGCCGCGCTGACCGTGGGTCAGGCGCTGCAGTTCTTCCGACCGTTGCATCTCGCCGGCTGGCGTGGGGAGGTCGCAAGCAAGATCGTCGAGCGATGTCGCGCAGCGACTGCAGTTCCTGGTGGATGTCGGACTCGACTATCTGACACTGGATCGCAGCGCCGAAACGCTTTCCGGCGGTGAGGCGCAACGGATCCGCCTTGCCAGCCAGGTGGGCTCAGGACTCACCGGTGTCATGTACATTCTCGATGAGCCATCCATCGGGCTGCATCAGCGTGACAACCAGCGGCTGCTCGGCACGCTCAAGCGGCTGCGCGACATCGGCAACACAGTGATCGTCGTCGAGCACGACGAGGAAGCCATTCTCGAAGCCGATCATGTGGTGGATCTCGGCCCCGGCGCCGGCGTGCACGGCGGCCATGTCGTTGCGCAGGGGACACCGGCCGACATCAGGACCAGTGCGGACTCCATCACCGGCATGTACTTGAGCGGCCGGCGGCAGATTCCGCTACCGACCCAACGCACCCGCGCCGATGCGGACAAACAGCTGCGCATCATCGGGGCACATGGCAACAACCTGCGCCATGTCAGCACTCAAATCCCGCTCGGCCTGCTCACCTGCGTGACGGGTGTATCGGGCTCCGGCAAATCCACGCTCATCGTCGACACGCTGTTTGCCCACGCCGCCACGCGGCTCAACAACACGCCGCTCGATGCCGCACCCGTCGAGCGTATCGAGGGGCTCGAGCAGATCGACCGCATCATCGATATCGACCAGAGTCCGATCGGCCGCACGCCGCGCTCCAATCCGGCGACCTACACAGGGCTATTTGCGCCACTGCGCGAGCTGTTCGCCGCGGTGCCGGAGGCTCGCGCCCGCGGTTATGACGCCGGGCGTTTCAGTTTCAACGTCAAGGGCGGCCGGTGCGAGGCGTGCCAGGGCGATGGTGTCTTGAAGGTTGAGATGCACTTCCTGCCGGATGTGTATGTGCCCTGCGATGTCTGCAAGGGACAGCGCTACAACCGTGAGACTCTCGAGATCCGTTATCGCGGCAAGAACATCCACGAGGTCCTCGAGCTGACGGTCGAAGACGCGTTGCGCTTCCTGCAGAACATCCCGGCGGTGGCCGGCAAACTCCAGACCTTGATGGATGTCGGACTTTCCTATGTGAAGCTGGGTCAGAACGCCACCACCCTCTCCGGTGGCGAAGCGCAGCGTGTCAAGCTCGCCCGTGAGCTGGCCAAGCGTGCCACCGGGCGCACGCTGTACATCCTCGATGAGCCGACCACCGGCCTGCACTTCCAGGACGTCGCGCAGCTGCTCGAGGTGTTGCATCGGCTGCGCGACGAAGGCAACACCATCGTGGTCATCGAGCACAATCTCGATGTCATCAAGACTGCCGACTGGGTGATCGATCTCGGACCGGAGGGCGGCGAAGGCGGCGGGCAGATCATGGTCGCCGGCACCCCCGAGGCGGTTGCGGCGCATCCGCAGTCGCATACCGGGGCGTTCCTGCGGCCGCTGCTGCCGGGACGCGCGGCACGTCCGGCAAGCGCCGCCCAGCGCGCGGCGGGTTAGTCGGCGGCGTTTGACTTAATCTGCGCTGGAAGCCGCAGAATAAGGGTGCGGCGCTTAGCGCAATGCGGCGCGCACCTCATTGCAAATGCGAACCGTTCTCATATACTGGCGCCTATGGACGCCATTGCCGCACCGGGCGGCGTTGCCCTCAAACCCGGCTACATCTGCTTAAGTGCCATGTCTGCCGGGACCGCGGGCGTCGTCGTCAGCGTAGGTCACCGCTCTGCGCAGCTATCGCCGCTGGATCGGCGGCTGCTGGAGCTGGGCTTCTGCGCCGGTGAGACCCTGGAAATTCTCGCCGAGGCCCGCCCCGGTCGCGATCCCTTCGTGGTACGCATCGGCAACACGACCCTCGCGCTGCGGCGTCGCGAGGCGGAAAGCATCTGGGTGGAGTTGTCCCGACCCGGGATCGGTGTGTGAACGCCTCGGTCGCCTTGCGGCCCGCCGTGGCGGTGCGGCCCGCCCTGCCGACGCTGGCACTCATTGGGGTTCCCAACAGCGGCAAGACCGCCCTGTTCAATCGGCTCACGGGCAGCCGCCAGAAGGTGGCGAATTACCCAGGCGTCACGGTCGAGCGCAAAGAGGGCCGGCTGACCGGACTCACCGCGGGCACGGCCTACCGGATCATCGATCTCCCCGGCGCCTACAGTCTCGAGCCCACCAGCCTCGATGAAGCGATCACACGGGATGTCATCCTCGGGCGTCATGTCGCGGAGGTGGCGCCGGATCTGCTCATCTGCGTGGTGGATGCCACCAACCTGCACTTGAGCCTGCGTCTGGTGCTGGAGCTGCGGCGGCTGGGCCGTCCGCTGCTCGTTGCGCTCAACATGAGCGACCTGGCCGAGCGGCGCGGCTATCGCTTCGATCGCGCCGCGCTCGAGAAGGTGCTCGGCGTGCCGGTAGTCCCCACCGTCGCCGTGCGCACCGGGGGCGAGCGCGCCCTCGTGCAGGCCATCGATGATCATGAGTTTGGCGCCAATCTCGGGCGTCTCGATGCACCGGCGTCCGCTACCCCTGCGCAGATCGAAGCGCTGCAGCGGGAGGTGCGCCGCATCCTCCATCAGATCGGCTACCGCATACCGGCGCGCCTGAGTGCGCTGCGCCGGCTGGATGCCATCGTGCTGCATCCGTTTGCCGGTCCGCTGCTGCTGGCCACGGTGTTGTTTTTCATGTTCCAGGCCGTGTTCAGCTGGGCACAGGTGCCGATGACCCTGATCCAGGCAGGTGTGGCAGCGCTGGGCGATTGGGTGACGCAGGTCATGCACGAAGGTCCGCTGCGCGGTCTGCTCGTGAGTGGCGTGATCGCCGGAGCCGGCAGCGTGTTGGTTTATCTGCCGCAGATCCTCATCCTGTTCCTCTTCATCCTCGCGCTGGAGGACTCGGGCTACCTGCCGCGGGCGGCCTTCATGCTGGACCGCCTCATGGGCAAGGTCGGCCTCTCCGGGCGTGCGTTCATCCCGCTGCTATCGAGCTTTGCGTGCGCGATCCCCGGAGTGATGGCAGCGCGCACCATGCCATCGAGCCGCGATCGGCTCGCCACCATCATGATCGCGCCACTCATGACCTGCTCGGCACGTTTGCCGGTGTATGCGCTGCTCATCGGTGCCTTCATCCCGCAGCGGACTGTGGGTATTTTCAATTTGCGCGGGCTGGTGCTGTTTGCCCTGTACGTCGCAGGCGTAGTGAGTGCCATGGGAGTTGCCTTCGTCCTGAAACACACCATCATGCGCAGCGGCTACCAGCCGCTGCTGCTCGAGCTACCCGAGTATCGTCTGCCGGTGCTGCGCAATCTCGCCCTCGGGCTGTGGGAGCGAGCGCAGATCTTCCTCACGCGCGTCGGCACCATCATTCTCTCGCTGATGGTGGTGCTGTGGTTTCTGGCGAGCTTCCCGGCGCCACCGCCCGGAGCCACCGGGCCTGCCATCCAGTACAGCATCGCCGGCATGTTAGGACGCGCGCTCGGCACGCTGCTGGCTCCGATCGGCTTCAACTGGCAGATCTCGGTGGCGCTCGTGCCGGGTCTTGCCGCGCGCGAGGTCGCCGTCAGCGCGCTGGGGACGGTGTATTCCATGTCGGGCTCGAACGATCTGGAGAGTGCACTCTCGCCAATCATCGCCAGCACCTGGAGCATCGCCACCGGCCTGGCGCTGCTGGCGTGGTATGTGTTTGCGCCGCAGTGCCTGTCGACGCTTGCGGTCGTCAGGCGTGAAACCAACTCGTGGCGTTACCCGCTGCTGATGGCCGGCTACCTGTTTGCACTCGCCTACCTCGCAGCGTTCGTGACGTACCACGTCGCGCTCGCCCTGGGAGGCGGCTGAAGGCGGCCGAATGTTAGTCCTCGAGTACCTGCTGGTTGCCCTGATCGTGGCCGCTTGCGCGATCTTCAGTGTCTGGCGCCTGCTGAGCGTAGGCGCCCGCCTCAGGGTGCTGGATGCGCTCGCGGCATTGCCGGGCCATCCCGGCGATCGCTGGCTGACAGCGCTGCGTCAGCGCCTGCTTGCCCGGCTCGGCAGCGGCTGCGACAGTTGCACGCAGTCTGCGCTCAACGCGTCCGCTCCGGCTGCGACTCAAAGCTCTGGCGTACCTCGCCGTTGATGACGCGCTCCTGATAGCGGCCGCGCGTGTAGTGCCCGACCACGCGGCGCCAGAAGGTGACGGCATCCGGGTTGCGCACGTATTCGATGATTTCCCACCTGCCCGCGAAGCGATTCAGGATGAGTTCCACGGCGGCCCGTCCGATGCCAAGACGGCGGCTGTCCCGGCGGATGAAGAACTCCGCCATCCGGTACTGCGTGCCGCTCGCACCGCTGCTGCGTGCCACCATGGCAAAACCCACCGGCTCGGCCGCTTTGAGGATCACCAGCGGCACGGCGCTGTGGTCGCCGAACCAGCGCGCGATCTGGTCCGGCTCGCGGTGTCCCACCTCGCCGAGCGCCGGAAACAGACCGGTGCTCAGGGGCGCCAGATCATCGAGGTACTCGCGGTAGATGCCCTCCATCCACCGCCGGTCGCTCGCCGATGAGCGTGCATCCCGCACACTGACCGTCACAGACACCGGGCACCTTCGTGGGGTGAAAAAACGAAGCGGCCCGGGCAGCTCGTCGAGGCGAGCCGTCCGGGCCGACTTACAGTGACGTTCGGGAAAGACTTCCCGACACGAATTACTTCGGCGGCGCAGCAGGCGTCGACGAATCGGCCGGCGGCGGCGCAGCGGCGCCATCGGCGGGCGGTGCAGCCGGCGCATCGGCAGCCGGCGCGGCCGGCGGCGGCGAGGCGCTCGAATCGGTCGAAGGTGCGGTGGTCGCGGGAGCAGCTGCCGGGCTGGCGGATTCCTGCTTCGCGCAGGCCGTCAGCATCAGGGCCGCAACGAGTGCGCCAAGAGCGAGTTTGGTGTTCATCGGATCGGTACCCCAACAGAAGCAAGAGTGGTGTGGAAGCGATATCGGCAGGCGCGCATTGTTGCTCGCGTCCTACAGTATCGAGCGGCAAATTCTATAGCGTTGCCGCGGGATTTGAAACAGTCGCGGCCAGGGTGTCGCCTGGAGCAGACGCCACGATGTATAAGAAATCTTTGGCGCCGGGAGAACGGGAATGAGTGCAGAGCTTGCGCGTGCCGAACTGAGTCGCGCGCTGGATGAGTCCTTCGGCCCCCACCTCGCGGGGATTTGCGCGCGTACGGCGGCGGCCCTGGAGGCGTGCGGCTTCGGTGCATTGCTGGTGCATTCCGGCTCGCTCCTCACCGTCTTCGAGGACGACCGCACCTATCCCTTCGTGGCGCACGCGCCGTTCAAGGTGTGGGTGCCGATGGGCGATGCGCCGGAGAGTTTTGTGTTCTTCCGCCCCGGGCAACGGCCGATGCTGCTGTTTCACAGCCCCCCGGACTACTGGTACCTGCCGGCCGCGCTGCCGGACAGCTACTGGACGCGGCACGTCGACATTCGGCCGATCATGGAGCGGGGCGCTGCGCGCGCCGCACTGCCCCGCGATCTGAGCCGCGTGGCCTACATCGGCGATCAGTTCGCGGAGCTTGCGCAGTGGGGTCTGGGGGCGGTCAATCCACGGGATCTCATGCGCCGGCTCGATTACCCGCGGGCCGTCAAGTCCGCTTACGAGCTCGTCTGCATGCGCGAGGCCAACAGACTCGGTGCGCTCGGACACGCTGCCGCGGCGGTTGCCTTCGAGGCGGGCGGCAGCGAGTTCGACATCGAACTCGCTTATCTGCGAGCCTGCGGACTGCGCGAGCAGGAGCTGCCCTACAACCCCATCATCGCCCTGAACGAAGGCGGTGCGGTGCTGCACTACCAGCTGCTCGCGCGCCGTCCGCCGCCGCAACGTCGCTCCATGCTGATCGATGCGGGCGCGGAATTCGCCTGCTACGCGAGCGACATCACGCGCACCTACGCCGCCACCAATGGAGATTTTGCGGAGCTCATCCGCCGGATGGATCAGCTGCAGCAGTCACTGTGCGCAAGCGTCCGCCACGGCGTCGACTGGCGTGACGTGCATCTGCGAGCCCATGAGCTCACCGCGCAGGTTCTGCGCGATGCCGATCTGATCCGCTGCGATGTGGCGCAGGCGGTGGAGCGGGGCGTGACCCGCGTCTTCATGCCGCATGGGGTGGGACATCTGCTGGGCATCGAAGTGCACGATGTCGGCGGCTTCTTGCGCGCGCCCGAGGGGGGCGAGATCCCGCGCCCCGCTGCGGATCCCAACCTGCGTCTGACACGCATGCTCGAGGCAGGCTTCGTGGTGACCATGGAGCCGGGCCTGTACTTCATCGACCAGCTGCTCGAGGGCGCCCGCACTGATGGCCGGGGAGAGTGCATCAACTGGCAGCAGGTGCAGCGCATGCGCGGCTGCGGTGGCATCCGCATCGAGGACAACCTGGCGATCACCGCCAATGGCTGCGAGAACCTGACCCGCGCGTCATTCGCAGCGCTGCACTGAGGCTCAGACCGCGGTGCGTTTCGCGAGCAGGTCGCGGATCTCCGTCAGCAACACCTCTTCGCGCGGCGGCGGCGGTGGGGCGGCCGGCGGTGCCGGCGGCGGCTGGCGCTTCAGCCGGTTGATGCCCTTGATCGCCATGAAGATCACCAGCGCGATGATCAGAAACTCGATCACCGTCTGAAGGAACACCCCGTACTTCACCAACACCGCCTTGCCGGCCGGATCGGTGCCGATGCGCAAGGCGAGATCACTGAAATTGATGTTGCCGATGAGTACCCCGATCGGCGGCATGATGACATCGGCGACCAGCGAGCTGACGATCTTGCCGAACGCTGCGCCGATGACGACACCGACCGCCAGATCGATGACGCTGCCCTTCATTGCAAACTCTTTGAACTCGGAAGCGAGGCTCATGGGGTACCCCTGTTGGTCGCGTTGTTTTAAGCCCTGATCCGGATGGCACCAACAGCGGCCGGCGCCATCCCGGGCGCGGGCATCAGCCGTCTGCGTTCGGCGGCAACCTGCCTGTGCCTGAGCCGCAGCCTACGGCAAGCCCGGCATGCGAGCAAATATGACCAACAGCAGCCCGAGTCGCTTACTGCGGCCGCAGCCGGAGTCGCTTACGCGGCGGCAGCCTTCTTCTTGCGCGTGCGCTTCGGTGCGGCTTCCTTCGCCGTCGTATCCGCCTTCGCGCTCTTCTTGGCGCGCCGGGCACGCTTTTGCGGCGCTGCGGGCGGCTGTTCTGCAGCCTCTGCGGCGGATCCTTCCACCAGCTGCATCAGCGCCATCGGCGCCGAGTCACCGGGGCGCGGCACCATCCGCAGGATGCGGGTGTAACCGCCCGGACGGGCCCGGAAGCGGGGCCCAAGGTCGGCAAACAGCTTCTCCACTACATCCGCATCGCGCAGCCGCGCAAAGGCCAGGCGGCGGTTGGCATCGCCGTCAATCTTGGCGAGCGTGATGAGCGGCTCCACCACCCGCCGCAGCTCCTTGGCTTTCGGCAGCGTGGTGCGGATCGTCTCGTGGCGCAACAGCGAGACGCTCATGTTCCGCAGCATGGCGTGGCGGTGCGAGCTGTTCCGTGACAGCTGCCGGCCCGACAGATGATGACGCATGTCAGTAGTCCTTCAGCGGGTGCGCTCAGATGACGTCGCGATCGTCATCGTGCTTCAGGCCTGCCGGCGGCCAGCCATCCAGCCGCATGCCCAGCATCAGCCCGTGGCTCTGCAGCACTTCCTTGATCTCGGTGAGCGACTTCTTGCCGAGATTCGGGGTGCGCAGCAGCTCGACTTCCGTGCGCTGCACCAGATCGCCGATGTAGTGGATGTTCTCCGCCTTCAGGCAGTTGGCGCTGCGCACGGTGAGCTCGAGCTCATCCACCGGCCGCAGCAGGATCGGATCGAACTGCATCTCGGAGACCTTGGTCGCAGCCTCCTCCTCACCCTGCAGATCGACGAACACTGACAGCTGATCCTTCAGGATGCTGCCCGCGCGGCGGATGGCTTCCTCCGCATCGATCGTGCCGTTGGTCTCGATATCGATCACCAGCTTGTCCAGGTCGGTGCGCTGCTCGACACGGGCGGCATCGACCGAGTAGGTCACGCGCCGCACCGGCGAGAACGAGGCATCCAGCTGCAGGCGGCCGATCGGCCGGGTCTGCTCCTCGAACGCCGCACGCGCCGCTGCCGGACGATAGCCGCGGCCGCGCTCGATGCGCAGGTTCATGCTGAGCTCGCCCGCCTTGGTCAGGTTGGCAATCACCAGCTCGGGATTCACGACCTCGATGTCATGATCGGTCTGGATGTCCCCGGCCGTGACCGGGCCCGGGCCCTTCTTGTGCAGCCGCAGTTCCGCGCTATCGCGCGTGTGCATGCGGATCGCCACCTGCTTGAGATTCAGCAAGATGTCGACGACATCCTCCTGCACTCCCTCGATGCTGGTGTACTCGTGCAGCACGCCATCGATCTCCACCTCGGTGACGGCGCTGCCCGGCATGGAGGACAACAGCACGCGGCGCAAGGCGTTGCCGAGCGTGTGGCCGAAGCCCCGCTCGAACGGCTCGATCACCACACGTGCCTGGCGCGGCGCGACCGGCTGCACCTTCACCACCCGGGGCTTTAAGAATTCGCTGACTGAACCCTGCATAACATCTCACCTTGCCGGCGGAAGTGGGCCGGCGCCATAAGAAAACGACTGCGCAGTGATGCGCACGGCGGCCGCAACGGCCGGCATCACTTCGAATACAACTCCACGACCAGGTTCTCGTTGATGTCCGGCAGGATGTCATCGCGTGCCGGCGGCGACTTGAAGACGCCACGGAATTCCTTGTCGTTGACCTCGACCCAGTCGGGCAGGCCGACCTGCTGGGCCACATTCAGCGCGCTTGCGATGCGCAGCTGCTTGCGCGACTTCTCGCGCACCTGGATGACATCGCCGGCCTTGCACTGGTAGGAGGCAATCGTCACCGGCTGCTCGTTCACCGTGATGGCCTTGTGACTCACGAGCTGGCGAGCCTCGGCGCGCGTGGCGGCAAACCCCATGCGATACACCACGTTGTCCAGCCGGCACTCGAGCAGGCGCAGCAGGTTCTCACCCGTGGCACCGATGCGCCGTGCGGCCTCCTCGTAGTAATTGGAGAACTGCCGCTCCAGCACGCCGTACATACGCCGCAGCTTCTGCTTCTCGCGCAACTGCGTGCCGTAGTCCGACAGCCGTTGCCGCCGCTCACCCTTGATGCCGCCGGGCGGCGCGGTGAACTTGCACTTGCTCTCGAGCGGCTTGACGCCGCTCTTCAGAAACAGATCCGTGCCCTCGCGGCGCGCGAGCTTGCAGGTTGGACCGGTGTAACGCGCCATAGTTGACCTCTAGTACGTAATCAGACGCGCCGCTTCTTGGGCGGGCGGCAGCCGTTGTGCGGAATCGGTGTCACATCGGCAATGCTGGTGATCTTCAGACCGCAGTTGTTCAGGGCACGCACCGCGGATTCGCGGCCGGGACCCGGGCCGCCGACGCGCACCTCGACGTTCTTCACGCCGTGCTCCTGAGCGGCAGTGCCGGCCTTCTCCGCGGCCACCTGTGCCGCGAACGGCGTGCTCTTGCGCGAGCCGCGGAAGCCGCAGCCGCCCGAGGTCGCCCAGGAGAGCGTATTCCCCTGCCGGTCGGTGATCGTGATGATGGTGTTGTTGAAGGAGGCATGCACGTGCGCGATCGCATCGAGCACGTTCTTGCGGGCCTTCTTCGGCTTCTTGGCGGCAGCGGCGCCGGCTGCCGACGCGGCACTGCTGGTTTTCGGATCAGCCATGTATCGGGACCTTCCTCAGTTATGCCTTGCCCGGCGGCGCGTTGAGCTTCACGGCCTGCTTGCGCGGACCCTTGCGGGTGCGGGCATTGGTGCGGGTGCGCTGACCGCGCACGGGCAGGCCACGGCGATGACGGATGCCCCGGTAGGAGCCCAAATCCATCAGGCGTTTGATGTTCATCGACACTTCGCGGCGCAGGTCGCCTTCGACGGCGAACTTCGCGATCTGCGAGCGGATGGCATTCACCTCCGTCTCGGTCAGATCCTTCACCTTGGTGGTTGGATCGACGCCCGCGCCACTGCAGGCCGCGCGCGCACGCGCCCGGCCCACGCCGTAGATGTGCGTCAGCCCGATCCAGACGTGCTTGTTCATCGGAATGTTGATGCCGGCTATGCGTGCCATATCTGCTTACCCTTACCCTTGTCGCTGCTTGTGGCGCGGATCGGAAGTGCAGATCACATGCACCACGCGGCGGCGGCGCACGATCTTGCAGTTCTTGCAGATCTTCTTGACCGAGGGACGAACTTTCATCTCAGCCTCCTGAGCCTGGCCGGCCGTAGCCGAGCAGGTTGGCCTTCTTCAACAGGCCGGGATAGTGGTGCGACATCAGGTGCGCCTGCAGCTGCGCCATGAAGTCCATGACGACGACCACCACGATCAAGAGCGAGGTGCCGCCGAAGTGAAACGGCACGCCTTGCGAGGACACCAGGATTTCGGGCAGCAGACACACGGCCGTGACATACAGCGCGCCCCACAGCGTAAGCCGCGTCAGTACGCGGTCGATGTAGTCGGCGGTCTGCTGGCCCGGACGGATGCCCGGAATGAACGCGCCTGACTTCTTTAAGTTGTCGGCGGTGTCGCGCGCGTTGAACACCAGTGCCGTGTAGAAGAAGCAGAAGAACACGATGAGCAGCGCGTAGATCACCAGATGCAGCGGCTGGCCATAGCCGAGCGCCTGCGCCACGTTCTGCATGAAATTCGCAAGCGGCCCTTCCTGATTGGCGCCGAAGAAGCTCGCGAGCGTCGCCGGGAACAACAGCAGGCTCGAGGCGAAGATCGGCGGAATGACACCTGACATGTTCAGCTTGAAGGGCAGATGGCTGCTCTGGCCGGCATACATGCGCCGCCCGACCTGGCGCTTGGCGTAGTTCACCGCGATGCGCCGCTGGGCGCGCTCCACGAAGACGACGAACGCCGTCGTACCCAACACCAGGATCAGCAGCAGCAGCGCAAACGGACCTGACATCTCCCCGGTGCTGACCGCCTCGGCGGTGTTGCCGATAGCGCCCGGAAGACCTGCGACGATACCGGCAAGGATGATCATCGAGATCCCGTTGCCCACGCCGCGCTCGGTGATCTGCTCGCCGAGCCACATCAGGAACAACGTGCCGGTGGTCATGGTGACCGTCGCCACGAACAGGAACTGCCAGCCGCTGATGAGCGTCAGCCCGCCCTTCACCAGTGCGCCCGCGGCGGCGAAGGACTGAAACGCTGCCAGCACCACCGTGCCGTAGCGCGTGTACTCGGTGATCTTGCGCCGTCCGGACTCGCCTTCCTTGCGCAGCTCCATGAGCGAGGGAATCACCATCGACATCATCTGGATGATGATCGAGGCGGAGATGTAGGGCATCACGCCCATGGCGAAGATCGACAGGCGCGAGAGCGCACCGCCCGAGAACATGTTGACGATGCCAAGAATGGTGTTGGACTGGTCGGTGAAGAAGCGCGCCACCTCGCTCGGGTTGATGCCCGGGACCGGGATGAACGTGCCAATGCGGTACACCACCAGAGCGCCCACCAGAAACAGCAGGCGGCCGCGGATCTCCCCGAAACGGGCAGCATCGCCCAGGGCGGCGGCGGGATTGCTGAGTGCGGTATTGGCCACGGGATCTCTCTAGATGGGGGTCGAAAGTTGCAATTTCAAAGGCTTAGGTCGCCTCGATCTTGCCGCCGGCCGCCTCGATGGCGGCGCGTGCACCCTTGGTCGCGGCCACCCCGCGCAGGGTCACGGCCTTCTTGAGCTCACCGGAAAGCACGACCTTGGCGCGCTCGGTCGTCATGGGCACCACCCCGGCCTTCTTCAAGGCTTCCAGGTCCACGATGCCCCCTTCGATTTTGTGCAGCTCGTGCAGGCGCACTTCGGCGCGGGTCGGCGCGATGTCCGAGCGGAAGCCGAACTTCGGCAGGCGGCGGTCGATCGGGCGTCTGGCCACCCTCGAATCCGACCTTGTGGTAGCCGCCCTTGCGGGCGCGCTGGCCCTTGACGCCGCGGCCGCAGGTCTTGCCCTGCCCGGCCGAGGCACCGCGCCCGACGCGCAGGCGCGGCCGCTTGGATCCGGGAGCAGGTTTGAGTGTGTTCAGTCGCATATCGTGTCCTGTACGGCATCGGCAGCGCAGGCCGCCGGGCCGCTCGCATTCACTGAGCGCCGCGCTCCACTTTCAACAGATGCACGGCGGTGTTGATCATGCCGCGGTTCTCCGGCGTGTCGGCCACCGTGACCTCTGACGGATCCGCCGCAGGCCGAGCCCGCGAACCGAGGCGGCGATGTTGGTCAGCTGCCCGTGCAGGCTCTTGAGCAGGGTTACCTTGACTTGCTTTGCGGCCATGGTGCTCAACCCGTGATCTCATCGAGCGTCTTGCCACGCTTCGCGGCGATCTCATCCGGCGAGCGAATGCTGCCCAGAGCCTTGATGGTGGCGCGCACCACATTGATGGGATTGCGTGAGCCATAGCTCTTGGCGAGCACGTTGCGCACGCCGGCACACTCGAGCACCGCGCGCATGCCGCCGCCGGCAATAACACCCGTACCGTCCGAAGCGGGCTGCATGTACACCCGCGTCGCACCGTGCGTGCCTTTGATGGCGTAGTGCAGCGAGTCGTTGCGCAGCGCTACGTTGATCAGATTCTTGCGCGCCTGGGCCATGGCCTTGGAGATCGCCACCGGCACCTCACGCGCCTTGCCGAAGCCGTAGCCGACGCGGCCCGCGCCGTCACCCACGACCGTCAGCGCGGTGAAGCCGAACTGCCGGCCGCCCTTGACCACTTTCGCCGTGCGGTTCACCGCCACCAGCTTCTCGACAAACTCATCGCCCGACTGGTTCTTTTCCGCTCTTGCCATATGTTGCCGCTTCGCTAGAACTCGAGGCCGGCTTCACGCGCGGCATCGGCCAGCGCTTTGACGCGGCCGTGGTACTGAAATCCGGCCCGGTCGAAGGCCACCTTGTTGACACCGGCCGCCTTGGCGCGCTCGGCAATCACGCGGCCGACGGCCTTGGCCGCCTCCACATTGCCGGTGCCCTTGAGCCCCTCACGCACGCTACCCTGCAGAGTCGAGGCGGCCGCGATCACCTTGCGCGCCGCTGCCCTCGGTCACCTGGGCGTAGATGTGCTGCGCGTGCGATGCACGCTCAGGCGTGCCACACCCAGCTGACGGATGTGCTCGCGCGTCTTGACCGCGCGCCGCAGACGACGTTGTTTCTTGGTGATGATCATGGCTGCTACCTGTGGCCTGCGCTGGGAAGAGCGGGCGTCACTTCTTCTTCCCTTCCTTCAGGACGATCTTCTCGCCCGCGTAGCGCACACCCTTGCCCTTGTAGGGCTCCGGGGGACGCATGTCGCGGATCTCCGCGGCGACCTGGCCGACTTTCTGCCGGTCGATGCCCTTGATGACGATCTCGGTCTGGCTCGGCGCCTCGATGGTGATGCCCTCGGGAATGGCGAAAGGCCACCGGATGGGAAAAGCCGAGCGTCAGGTTGAGGACCTTGCCCTGCACCTGCGCGCGAAAGCCCACGCCCACCAGCTCGAGCTTCTTCTCGTAGCCTTTGGTGACACCCAGAACCATGTTGGCCAGATGCGCGCGCGTCGCGCCTGCCCGCGTGCGCGCAAGCCCCGGATCGCTGTACTTGATCTCGAGCTTCTTGTCGCCCTGCACGACCGACACACCCTGCCCCAGCGGCACGGCAGAGCGAGCCCTTGGCGCCCTTGATGGTGACCGCCTCGGGGGTGACGGTGGCCGTCACGCCCTGCGGCAGATCACCGGTGCTTTGGCAATTCTCGACATGACTGCTTCCTCAGGCTCACGCCACGATGCACAGGACTTCGCCGCCCTGGCCGATGGAGCGTGCCTGCTTGTCGGTCATCACGCCCTTGGGCGTGGAGACGATCACGGTGCCCATGCCGCCCAGGATCTTCGGCAGCTCGTCCTTGCCGCGATAGATGCGCAGCCCGGGACGGCTCACCCGCTCGATGCGGTCGATGACGGGACGGCCCTCGTAATACTTCAAGCCGATGGTCAGCGTCGGCTTGCCGCCGTCGCTCTCGGTGCGGAAATCGGCGATGTAGCCCTCATCCTTCAACACCTTGACGATGGCGGTCTTCAGCTTCGAGGAGGCAAGCTGTACCTCGTTCTTGCCGGCGCTCTGGCCATTGCGGATGCGGGTCAGCAGATCGGCGATCGGATCGGTCATGCTCATGCGGTGTTCCTCACCAGCTCGCCTTGGTCAGGCCCGGGATCTCGCCGCGGTTGGCGACCTCGCGGATCTTGACGCGCGACAGGCCAAACTTGCGGTACACGCCGCGCGAGCGGCCCGGTGATGGCGCAGCGGTTGCGTTGCCGCGAGGCGCTGGCATCGCGCGGCATCGCCTGCAGGCTGCGCCTGTGCGGCGCCCCGCTCCTCCGGCGAGGTCTTCGGGCTGCGGATCAGCTCCTTCAGCTGCGCACGCCGTGTCGCATATTTCTTTACGATCTTGGCGCGACGCTTCTCGCGCTCGACCATGCTCGTCTTCGCCATAATTCCTCTTACTTCCGGAACGGGAAGTTGAAAGCCTCGAGCAGTGCTCGGCCCTGACGGTTGTCCACCGCCGTCGTGGTAATCGTGATGTCCATGCCCCGCACCTGATCGACCTGGTCGTACTGGATCTCGGGGAAGATGATCTGCTCCTTCACGCCCAGGCTGTAGTTGCCCTGGCCGTCGAAGGAGCGCGGCGAGACGCCGCGGAAGTCGCGGATGCGCGGCATCGCAATGTTGATCAGCCGGTCGAGGAACTCGTACATGCGCGCGCCGCGCAGGGTGACCTTGGCGCCCACCGCCAGCCCCGCGCGCAGCTTGAAAGAGGCGATCGCCTTGCGCGACTTGGTGACCAGCGGCTTCTGCCCGGTGATCTTGCGTCAGGTCGGTGACCGCGGCATCCATCACCTTGCGGTCGGCCACGGCCTCACCCACGCCCATGTTGACCGTGATCTTGGTGATGCGCGGCACCTGCATGGCGTTCTCGATCTTCAGTTCCTGCTTCAGGCGCGGAACCACCGTCTCGCGATAATACTGTTGCAGCCTTGCCATCTGTTACTTACCGACCGTTGTGTGACGAAGCTGCGCGACGCTTAGGCGTCGATCATCTCTCCGTTGGATTTGAAGAAGCGCACCTTCTTGCCGTCGGTGAGGGTCTTGAAGCCGATGCGATCGGCCTTCTTGGCACTCGGATTCCAGATCGCCACCTTCGACAGCGCGAGCGGCATCTCCTTCTCGACGATGCCGCCCTGGCGGCCCGCCTGTGGATTGGGCTTGGTGTGACGCTTCACGCGGTTGATGCTCTCCACCAGGACCTGCTCGCCCCGTACACTGCAGCACCGCGCCGCGCCGGCCCTTGTCGCGGCCGGACAGCACCACGACCTGATCGCCCTTGCGGATCTTGTTCACTACAGCACTTCCGGCGCGAGCGAGATGATCTTCATGAACTGCACGTTGCGCAGCTCGCGGGTCACCGGGCCCGAAGATGCGCGTGCCGATCGGCTCGAGCTTGTTGGTCAACAACACCGCCGCGTTGCCATCGAAGCGGATGAGCGAGCCATCCGGGCGACGCACGCCGTGCGTCGTACGCACCACGACCGCGTCATACACCTCGCCCTTCTTGACCTTGCCGCGCGGGATCGCATCCTTGACGCTCACCTTGATGACATCGCCCACGGTGGCATAGCGACGACGTGTGCCGCCGAGCACCTTGATGCACATCAGCGTGCGCGCGCCGCTGTTGTCGGCGGCGTTGAGCAGCGTCTGCAGCTGGATCATGGCCTCCGCCTTCTCGAGTACTTCGATGATCCGCCAGGACTTGCGGCGCGACAGCGGCCGGCAGGGCGCGATCGTCACCAGATCGCCCTCGCGCGTCTCACCGCTCTCATCGTGCGCCAGCAGCTTGGTCGTGCGGCGGATGAACTTGCCGTAGGGCATGTGACGGATGAGGCGCTCGATCTCGACCGCGACCGTCTTCTGCATCTTGGTGCTCACGACCCGCCCGGTCAGCGTGCGCGCGCCCTTCACGGGGGCGCCCTGACTTGCGTTGGCGGCCGTGCTGTCGGCTGTCCCGTGAGTTGCCGTCGTATCGGCGGCTCAGCTGCTGGGTCCTCGTTCTCATCTGACTTCTTGCTCCCGTCGGCACGCTGCATTTCGCGCTGCACGGTCTTCAGGCGCGCAATGTTGCGTCGTACCTTGCTGAACTGATCCGGCTTGGGCGACTGGCCGGTGGCGCGCTGCATGCGCAGCGCAAACTGCTCCTTGCGCAACTTGAGGAGCTCATCGGACAGCTGCTCGGCCGTCCTCGTGCGCAGCTCTTTCGCGTCCATCACTGAACCTGCCGTTTCACGAACGTCGTGGACACCGACAACTTCGAGCCCGCCAGGCGAAACGCCTCGCGCGCGGTGGTCTCATCCACTCCTTCCATCTCGAACAACACCTTGCCGGGACGCACACGCGCCACCCAGTACTCGACGTTGCCCTTGCCCGCTGCCCATGCGCACCTCGAGCGGTTTCTTGCTGATGGGCACATCGGGGAAGACGCGGATCCAGATCTGGCCGCCGCGCTTCACGTAGCGCGCCATCGCGCGGCGCGCCGCCTCGATCTCACGCGCGGTCATGCGCGCGCGGCTGGTGGCCTTGAGACCGAACTCGCCGAAGGACACGGAGCTGCCGCGCTGCGCCAGGCCGGCATTGCGGCCCTTGAACATCTTGCGGTACTTGGTGCGTTTTGGCTGCATCATGGCTGCGGTCTTCCCAACATCACGCCTGGGCCGGAGCTTCGGTCGCAGGCTGTGCCGCTGGAGCCGGCGGCGCCGCGCTCTGCGCGGACTCGGCCTCGGTGGCGGTCTGCTCGAGCTCGCCCTTGTCAAACACCTCGCCCTTGAAGATCCACACCTTCACGCCGATCACGCCATAAGTGGTACGGGCCTCGGAGAGGCCGTAGTCGATGTCGGCGCGGAAGGTATGCAGCGGAATGCGTCCCTCGCGATACCACTCGGTGCGGGCAATCTCCGATCCGTTCAGCCGTCCGGAGACGCGCACCTTCACGCCAAGCGCACCGCTGCGCATGGTGCTCATCACCGCCCGCTTCATGGCGCGACGGAACATCACGCGCTTCTCGATCTGCTGCGCGATGCTGTCGGCGACCAGCTGCGAGTCGAGCTCGGGCTTGCGGATCTCCGCGATGTTGAGACGCACATCGATGATGCGTCATGCCGAGCAGCTTCGCGGTCTCCTGGCGCAGCTTCTCGATGTCCTCGCCCTTCTTGCCGATGACGATGCCAGGACGCGCGGTCTGGATCGTGATGTTGACTTTCTTCGCCGCCCGCTCGATGTGAATGCGGCTGACCGAAGCCTCGGAGAGCTTCGAGCGCAGGAAGTTGCGCACGCGAAAATCCGTGTGGACGTGCTGCGGAAACTGCTTGCTTGCCCGCATACCACTTGGAGGTCCAGTCGCGGGTGATGCCCAGGCGGATGCCGATCGGATTGACCTTCTGGCCCATGTTTAATCCTTCTTGCCGTCGCTCACCGCGACGGTGATGTGACTGTTGCGCTTGACGATGCGCGCTGCCGCGACCCTTGGCGCGCGCTGCGAAGCGCTTCAGCACCGGAGCGGCGTCCACGTGGATCAGGCTGACCTTGAGATCGTCGACATCGGCGCCGTGGTTGTGCTCGGCGTTGGCGACTGCGGACTCGAGCAGCTTGCGCACCAGCTCCGCGCCCTTCTTCGGCATGTACTTCAGCGTCGCGATGGCATTGCCCACGGGCTTGCCCCGCACGACGTCGGCAACGAGCCGGCACTTCTGCGGCGAGATGCGCGCGTAGCGCAGTATCGAGGTGACCTGCATGATGGCTCCTTAGGCCGCCGACTCGACCTTGCGGTCGCCGGAGTGCGTCTTGAAGGTGCGCGTCGGGGCGAACTCGCCGAGCTTGTGACCGACCATGTTCTCGGTGACCAGCACCGGGATGTGCTGGCGGCCGTTGTGCACGGCGATCGTCAGCCCCACCATGTCGGGAATCACCATCGAGCGGCGCGACCAGGTCTTGATCGGCTTGCGGTCGTTCTTGGCCGAGGCTACCTGCACCTTCTTCGCAAGATGCAGATCGACGAACGGGCCTTTCTTCAGTGAACGTGGCATCGGTTGCTCCGTCAGCGGATCCGGTTCTTGCGGCGCTGGACGATCATGTTGTCCGTGCGCTTGTTGTGGCGCGTCTTCAGTCCCTTGGCGTTCTGGCCCCATGGGGACACCGGGTGCGGATTGCCCTGACCGGACTTGCCCTCACCACCGCCGTGCGGGTGATCGACCGGGTTCATGGCAAGGCCGCGGACAGTCGGTCGGATGCCGAGCCAGCGCTTCGCGCCGGCCTTGCCGTAGCTGCGCAGGTTGTGCTCGTCGTTGCCGACCTCGCCGATGGTGGCGCGGCAGTCGATGTGCACCTTGCGGGTCTCGCCGGACTTCAGGCGCAGATAGGCATAAATGCCTTCACGCGCGGTGAACGCGACTGAGCTGCCGGCGCTGCGCGCGAGCTGGCCACCCTTGCCGGCCTTCAGCTCGACGTTGTGCACGATCGAGCCCACCGGAATGTGCCGCAGCGCCATGGCGTTGCCGGGCTTGATCGGCGAGTCGGCGCCGGAGCGGATCTCCTCGCCGGGCTTGACGCCCTTGGGCGCGAGGATGTAGCGCCGCTCGCCATCGGCATACTTCACGAGCGCGATGTGCCCGGTGCGGTTCGGATCGTACTCGATGCGCTCGACGACGCCGGTCGATGCCGTCCTTGTCGCGCTTGAAGTCGATGATGCGGTACTTCTGGCGCGAGCCGCCGCCGACGTGCCGCGTCGTGATGCGGCCGGAGTGATTGCGCGCGCCGGTCTTGTTCTGGTGCGCGGTCAGCGGCAGGTACGGGCCGCCCTTGTACAGGTGCGAGCGGTCGACCTTGACCACCGAGCGGGTGCCGGGAGAGGTCGGTTTGTATTTGATGAGCGCCATGTCGTTGCCTCAGCCCTTCGCGCGAGCTTCGTAGTCGATCGCCTGGCCGGCCGCGAGGCTGACGTAGGCCTTCTTCCAGTCCTGCGTGCGGCCCAGGGTCTTGCCGAAGCGGCGCGACTTGCCGGGCTCGTTCACCACCTGCACGGCACTCACCTTGACATCGAACATCAGCTCGACCGCCTGCTTGATATCCACCTTGGTGGCATCGCGGCGTACGCGGAAGGTGTACTGGTTGTGGTTCTGCATCGCGAGCGAGGTCTTCTCGGTCACGTGCGGGGCGATCAGCACATTCATCAACTGCTCGCGGTTCATTGCAGTCGCTCCTCGAGCATCTTCACGGCGCCGCGGGTCACCAGCACCTTGTCGTAGCCGGCCAGTGCCAGCGGATTCAGAGCGCCCGACCTCGATGACCTCGACATAGGGCAGGTTGCGCGCCGCCAGCAGCAGCTTCTCATCGCTCGCCTCGACGATGATCAGCACCTTCTCCAGGCCCCACTGCTTCAGCTGGCTGGCAAGCAGGCGCGTCTTCGGCGCCTCGAGCTCGATGCCGTCAGTCACCAGCAGCCGCTCGGTGCGCGCGAGCTCCGAGAGCATCGCGCGGATGGCGCCGCGATACATCTTGCGGTTCACCTTCTGCTCGAAGCTGCGCGGCTTGGCTGCGAAGGTCCGGCCGCCACCCACCCAGATCGGGCTGCGGTTGGAGCCGGCGCGTGCCTGGCCGGTGCCCTTCTGCGACCACGGCTTGCGGCCGCCGCCGCGCACTTCGGCGCGGGTCTTCTGCGCCTTGGTGCCCGCAGCGGCTCGCGTTGCGATAGGCCGTCACGACCTGGTGCACCAACGCCTCGTTGAACTGCTGGCCGAAGGCCGCCTCGGAAACCTGCAGCTCGCCGCCACCATTGACCAGTTTGAGGGTTGCCATGGCTTACTTCTTCCCCGCCTTGGCCGCATCCTTCGAGGGGCCGGCGCCCACCTTGCTCGGCGCCACGGTCTTGCGCGTCTTGCGACGCGCCGCCTTGAGCGAGGGGCGTACGATCACCTGGCCCCCCTCGGCACCGGGTACGGCGCCGCGGATCAGCAGCAGATTGCGCTCGAGGTCCACTTCCACGACGCGCAGGTTCTCGGTGGTGCGTCGCACCACGCCCATGTGGCCGGACATGCGCCGGCCCTTGAACACGCGGCCAGGGGTCTGGCGCTGGCCGATGGAGCCGGGGGAGCGATGCGAGACCGACACCCCGTGCGTCGCCGGCAGGCCGCCGAAGTTGTGGCGCTTCATGGTGCCCGCGAAGCCCTTGCCGATCGTGGTGCCGGTGACATCCACCGGCTCGCCGGGCTTGAACAGGTCAGCCTTGATCTCAGCTCCGGCCTGCAGGTCGGACTTCTCCGTGCCGCGCAGCCGGAACTCCACCAGCGCCTTGCCGGGGGCGACGTTGGCCTTGGCGTAATGGCCGGCCAGCGGCCTTGGAAAAGAGCTGCGGCCGGCGGGTGCCATAGGTCACCTGCACGGCGCGGTAGCCGTCCTTCTCCTGCGACTTCACCTGCGTGACGCGGTTCGGCAGAACCTCGATCACGGTCACCGGCACGGTCTCGCCGGCATCCGTGAACACACGCGTCATGCCGGCCTTGCGGCCGACCAGTCCGATTGCCATGTGTTATTTCCTCAGCACTCCCCTGCTCGTTCGCGATGCAACGGGCAGGTCACCAAATTCCGGCGCCACGGCGCACGGCTGACTCGCGCTGCGGCGCAGGTGAAGCTGTAGAACACAACGAAGAGGCGCGCGCTGCTGCGCTACGCTGATCTCGAGTGGTCTTGGAGTTTCGCGGGCCGTCCGGCCCGTCCCCAACCTCGCCCGATGCCGCTCTTGAGCGACGGTCCGCGGCCCCTGAAAAGAGAGGCCCCAGACGCAGGGGCGCGGAGTATACGCGGCCAGTTCCCCTACATCAACGTCACCTGCAGGCTCGTCATTGACCCGCTGCGCAGCGAACAAAAACCACGCTCTTTGCCCGCGGTGACCCGTCTGATGTCCGCTGAAAGCGCGGTCGGTATTGGCTTGATGCACAGCCGGCAAAAGCCGCGCCTTTTGCCGGCGGACCACGGAGCAATGTCTGCTGAAAGCGCCGCCAGGCTGTCTTTCAGCCAGTTAAATCAGTTGAGCTTGATCTGCACGTCGACGCCAGCGGGAAGCTCGAGCTTCATGAGCGCATCCACCGTCTTGTCGGTGGGATTGAGGATGTCCATGAGACGCTTGTGGGTGCGCAGCTCGAACTGGTCGCGCGCATCCTTATCGGAGTGCGGCGAGACCAGCAGGGTGAAGCGCTCCATCTTGGTCGGCAGCGGCACCGGGCCGCGCACCGTCGCGCCGGTACGCTTGGCGGTCTCGACGATCTCGCGCGCGGAGCTGTCGATCAGGCGGTGATCGAAGGCCTTGAGGCGGATACGGATGTTCTGATTAGCCATACGACACCTTACTTCATGATCTTGGCGACGACACCGGCGCCGACGGTCTTGCCGCCCTCGCGGATGGCAAAGCGCAGCCCCTCCTCCATCGCAATCGGGCTGATCAGCTCCACGCTGATCTTGATGTTGTCCCCGGGCATGATCATCTCGGTCCCCGCCGGCAACTCAATCGCCCCGGTCACATCCGTCGTGCGAAAGTAGAACTGCGGCCGATAGCCCTTGAAAAACGGCGTGTGACGGCCCCCTTCCTCCTTGGTCAGCACGTACACCTCCGCCTCAAACTGCGTGTGCGGGGTGATGCTGCCGGGCTTGGCCAGCACCTGCCCCCGCTCCACTTCCTCTCGCTTCGTGCCCCTCAGCAGCACCCCCACGTTGTCTCCCGCCTGCCCCTCATCCAGAAGCTTGCGGAACATCTCCACCCCCGTGCAGGTGGTCTTCACCGTGGGCCGCAGCCCCACAATCTCCACCTCATCGTTCACCTTCACCATCCCGCGCTCAATGCGCCCGGTCACCACCGTGCCGCGCCCGGAGATCGAGAACACATCCTCCACCGGCATCAAAAACGGCTTCTCCACCTCGCGCTTGGGAATCGGAATGTACTTGTCCATCTCCTCCACCAGCTTCACCACCGCCGGCACCCCAATCTCGCTCTTGTCCCCCTCCAGCGCCTTCAACGCCGACCCAATCACAATCGGGGTCTTCTCCCCGGGAAACTTGTACACCGTCAAAAGCTCGCGAACCTCCATCTCCACCAGCTCCAACAGCTCCTTGTCATCCACCATGTCCGCCTTGTTCATGAACACCACGATGTAGGGCACCCCCACCTGGCGCGCCAGCAGAATGTGCTCGCGCGTCTGGGGCATCGGCCCATCCGCTGCCGAAACCACCAGAATCGCCCCATCCATCTGCGCCGCCCCCGTGATCATGTTCTTCACATAGTCCGCATGCCCAGGACAGTCCACATGCGCGTAGTGCCGCTCCTTGCTCTGATACTCCACGTGCGCGGTCGAGATCGTGATCCCGCGCGCCTTCTCCTCCGGGGCCTTGTCAATCTGGTCATACGCCATGAACTGACCCCCGTGCGTCTCGGCCATCACCTTCGTCAGCGCCGCCGTCAAAGTCGTCTTCCCATGATCCACATGCCCAATCGTCCCTACATTCACATGCGGCTTGCTGCGTTCGAATTTCTCTTTCGACATGATGTTGGTTCCTGCTGAGGCCTTCAGCTCATTTCTTGATGATTGAATCGGCGATGTTGGGCGGCACTTCGACGTACTTCTCGAATTCCATGGTGAAGGTCGCCCGACCCTGACTCATGGAGCGCACCGTGGTGGCGTAGCCGAACATCTCCGACAGCGGTACTTCCGCCGGTGATGACTTTGCCGGCGGCGCCCTCGTCCATGCCGGTGATCTGTCCGCGGCGGCGGTTCAGGTCGCCGATGACATCGCCGGAGTATTCCTCCGGGGTGACCACCTCGACCTTCATGATGGGCTCGAGCAACACCGGCTTCGCCTTGCGAAAGCCGTCCTTGAAGCCCATCGAGCCTGCGATCTTGAACGCCATCTCGTTGGAGTCGACATCGTGATAGGAGCCATCGAACAGGGTGACCTTTACATCCACGACGGGATAGCCCGCGATGACACCCGTCTCCACCGCTTCCTTGATGCCCTTGTCGACTGCCGGGATGTATTCGCGCGGCACGCGTGCCGCCGACGACCCCGTTCACGAACTCATAACCCTTGCCCGGGTTGGGCTCGATCTTCAGCCACACGTGCCCGTACTGGCCGCGGCCGCCGGACTGGCGCACGAACTTGCCTTCGGACTCGACAGTGCCGCGAATGGTCTCGCGATAGGCGACCTGCGGCTTGCCGACATTCGCCTCCACCTTGAACTCGCGCTTCATGCGATCGACGATGATCTCCAGGTGCAGCTCACCCATGCCGGAGATGATGGTCTGGCCCGACTCCTGGTCGGTGGCCATGCGGAACGAAGGATCCTCTTTCGCCAGGCGCTGCAGGGCGAGGCCCATCTTCTCCTGGTCCGCCTTGGTCTTGGGCTCCACGGCCACCGAGATCACCGGCGCCGGAAACACCATCTTCTCGAGCGTGATGACCTTCTCGAGATCGCACAGCGTATCGCCGGTGATGACATCCTTCAGTCCCACCGCCGCGGCGATGTCGCCGGCGCGCACTTCCTTGATCTCGGTGCGATCGCTTGCGTGCATCTGCAGTAGGCGGCCGATGCGCTCCTTCCTGTCCTTGCGTCGGCACATACACCGTGTCGCCCGAGTTCAGCGTGCCGGAGTAGACGCGAAAGAAGGTCAGGTTGCCGACGAATGGATCGTTCAGGATCTTGAAAGCGAGCGCGGCAAACGGCTCATCGTCACTCGCCTTGCGGGTGGCGGGGGCACCGTTGCGTGTCGATGCCCTTCACATCCGGCATCTCCATGGGCGAGGGCATGAACTCGATGACCGCATCCAGCAGCGCCTGCACGCCCTTGTTCTTGAAGGCGGTGCCGCACATGCACGAGCACGATCTCGTTCTTGATGGAGCGCGCGCGCAGGCCGCTGCGGATCTCGCTCCTCGCTGAGCTCCTCGCCCTCGAGGTACTTGTTGAGCAGCTCCTCGTTGCCCTCGGCGGCCGCCTCGATCATCTTCGCTGCGGTATTCCTCGGCCTCCTGCCTGAGCGCCGCCGGAATGTCGCGGTACTCGAACTTCATTCCCTGGGTTTCCATGTCCCAGTAGATGGCCTTCATGCGGATGAGGTCGATCACGCCCTCGAAGTGCTCCTCGGCGCCGATCGGCATCTGGATGGGCACCGGGTTGCCGCGCAGGCGGCTTCGGATCTGCTCGATGCAGCGGAAGTAGTTCGCGCCGGCGCGATCCATCTTGTTGACGAAGGCGATGCGCGGCACGGCGTAGCGGTTCATCTGCCGCCACACCGTCTCGGACTGCGGCTGCACGCCGGAGACGGCGCAGAACAGCGCCACGGCGCTGTCGAGCACCCGCAGCGAGCGCTCCACCTCGATGGTGAAGTCGACGTGGCCGGGGGTGTCGATGATGTTGATGCGGTGCTCGGGGAAGCTGTTGTCCATCCCCTTCCAGAAGCAGGTGGTGGCGGCGGCGGTGATGGTGATGCCGCGCTCCTGCTCCTGCTCCATGTAGTCCATCACGGCCGCGCCGTCGTGGACCTCACCGATCTTGTGCGAGACGCCCGGTGTAGAACAGGATGCGCTCGGTCGTCGTCGTCTTCCCGGCGTCGATGTGCGCCGAGATGCCGATGTTCCGATACCGCTCGATGGGCGTCGCGCGTGCCACAGATCCTGTTCCGTCCGAAAGTCCGCAAGTGAAGGGCGCCGCTGTTTACCAGCGGTAGTGGGCGAAGGCCTTGTTGGCCTCGGCCATGCGATGCGTGTCCTCGCGCTTGCGGACGGCGGCGCCGCGGTTCTCCGCGGCATCCATCAGCTCGTGCGCCAGGCGAAACGCCATCGACTTCTCGCTGCGGTCACGAGCGGCCTCGATGACCCAGCGCATAGCCAGTGTCTGGCGGCGGGTGGCGCGAACTTCAACGGGCACCTGATAGGTGGCGCCACCGACGCGGCGCGATTTCACTTCAACGACCGGCTTGACGTTGTCGAGCGCCGTGGAGAGCACCTCGATCGACTCGGCGCCCTTCTTGCCGGTCTTCTCGCCGATGCGGTCCAGGGCGCCGTAGATGATGCGCTCGGCCGCGGACTTCTTGCCGCTCTTCATGATGACGTTCATGAATTTGGCCAGCATGTCGTTGTTGAATTTCGGGTCCGGCAGGATGGTGCGGACCGGGGCTGCTGCACGACGGGACATGGTTCAGGTCCTCACTTCTTCGGGCGCTTGGCGCCGTACTTCGAGCGCGACTGCTTGCGCTCGCCGACGCCGGCGCAATCGAGCGTGCCGCGCACGGTGTGATAGCGCACGCCGGGCAGATCCTTCACGCGGCCGCCGCGGATCAGCACCACCGAGTGCTCCTGCAGGTTGTGGCCTTCGCCGCCGATGTAGCTCGTGACCTCGTAGCCATTGGTCAGCCGCACGCGGCAGACCTTGCGCAGCGCCGAATTCGGCTTCTTGGGCGTCGTCGTGTACACGCGCGTGCACACGCCGCGCTTCTGGGGCGAGGCGCCGAGCGCCGGCACCTTCGTTTTTTCTGCTCTGCGTCCGGCGCGGTTGCCGGATGAGCTGACCAGTGGTCGCCATGCGTCGGTTATCTCCAGATCCTGCAGCTCGCGATGTCCCGAGCCCGCGCCCGCGTTTGAGCGCTAGAAGAAGACCGGGCCGCCTGCAAAGAGGCGGCCCGGTACTGAAAAACGGGTCGGCGCGCACAGACGCTGAGCTGGCGGGCCGGATCGACAAAGGCCGGCGATTCTAGGTAGGCGCTGCAGGAGTGTCAACCAGATGACAGGCTGCACGCAGGCGCCGCGCACCCTATGATTTGCAGCCGTTGCACCCGTGCACGGCCGGCCGCACGGGGCTTCTGCATACCCCGCTGCTGCACTCACCGGAACCGGCCGGAGGGCTGAACAATGAACTCGAATGACCACCTGCTCCCGCGATCCCCCGCCAGGCTCTCGCCACGCGGCCTCCTCTCGCTTCTCATCTTGCTCTGCAGCAGTGGCGCGCCAGGCTGGAGCGTCGCCCGGGCAGGGGATATCTACGATGCGGCCGTGGCGCATGTCGGCCGCACCGAGGCGGATCGCAAGCGGGACGAACTGGACCACCCGGCCGAGATCCTGCGCCTGTCCGGCATCAAGCCCGGCATGAAGGTGGCCGATGTGCTCGCAGGTGATGGCTACTACAGCGAGCTGCTGAGCTATGTGGTGGGTCCCAAGGGCCACGTGCTTCTAATCAACAATGCCGCCTTTGACCACTGGAGTGATGATGGCTGGAAGCCGCGTCTGGCGGACAACCGCCTGCCGAACGTCGAGCACCGCACCGTGGACATCAATCACCCGGAGCTGGGCACCGGGACGCTCGATGCGATCTTGCTCATCAAGGTTTACCACGACCTCTACTGGGTGGACAGCAAGCATGAGACGCCCTGGCCGCAGGTGGATGTCGCCCGGGTACTCGATCAGATTGCCCGCGCGCTCAAGCGCGGCGGCACGCTGGTGATCGTCGATCACTCGGCCAAACCCGGCAGCGGCACCAGCGTCGCAGGCTCGCTGCACCGGATCGATGAGGCCTATACGCGCCACGACTGGGAGGCGCGCGGGTTGAAAGTCGTGGCAAGCAGTGATGTCCTGCGCCGCACGGAGGATGCGCGGGAGCAGATCAGCTACAAGGGTCCGATGCTCGGCAAGACGGATCGTTTCGTCCTGGTGTTCCGTAAACCGTAGTCCACCCGTTCTTCTGCGCACGGGCGAGCTGGCCGCGCGATGAATTTACGCGAGCGCTATGTGCTGGCTGCGACCGTGCTCGGCTCGAGCATTGCCTTCATCGATGGCTCAGTGGTGAGCGTCGCGCTGCCGCGCATGGAGAGCGACCTGCACACCTCGCTGGCGGCCATGACCTGGGTGATCAATGCCTACACGCTCTGCCTGTCCTCGCTGGTGCTGGTGGGTGGGGCGGCTGCGGATCAGCTGGGACGCCGGCGGATATTCGTCGTAGGTCTGACGATATTCGCACTGGCCTCGGTCGGCTGCGGCCTCACGCCGAATGTTCACACGCTGATCCTCGCGCGCGCCGTGCAAGGAGTTGGGGCCGCGCTCCTCATCCCCTGCTCACTGGCCATCATCGGCGCGACGTTCGACGAGGAGGCGCGGGCGGCAGCTATCGGCATCTGGTCCGGCGCCTCCGCCATCGCCGCCGGCGCCGGCCCCCTGCTGGGCGGTGTGCTGGTCGATCATCTCTCCTGGCGGGCTATCTTTCTTATCAACCCGGTGCTCGCGGTGCCCACCGTGTGGATTGCGCTGCGACACATGGAGGAGAGTTGGGATCGCGAGAGCTCACACGCGCTCGATTGGCATGGCGCGCTGCTCGTCTTCGGCGGCCTCGGCTTGCTCGTGTATGGACTCATCGAAGCGGCTGCGCAGGGCTGGAGTAGCCAAGTCGTCGTGGGCTCGCTCGCAGGGGGCGCGGGACTGCTGATCGCTTTCCTCATCGTCGAGCAGCGCAGCAAGGCGCCGATGATGCCGCTCAATCTCTTCCGCTCCCGCATCTTCCGCGGCATCAATCTACAAACCCTGCTGCTGTACGGCGGCTTGAGTGGCACCATGTTCTTCCTGCCGTTCCTGCTGATCCAGGTGCATGGCTACAGCGCCACGGCGGCGGGCGCAGCCTTCCTGCCCTTCACCCTCATCGTGGGACTGCTGTCAGGATGGGCCGGACGCCTCGGACATCGACTCGGTGCGCGACTGCCGCTCACCGTGGGTCCCACGGTAGTGGCCGCAGGCATTGTGTTGCTCGCTCTGTTGGGTGGCGAATCCGCCTACGCGCGTGGCTTTCTGTTACCGATCACGGTGGCTGGGCTTGGCATGGCGATCACCGTCGCTCCGCTCACTACCACCGTGTTGAATTCGGTCGCGCAGCATCGCAGCGGCACGGCCTCGGGCATCAACAATGCCGTGACGCAAGTGGCAAGCCTGCTGTGCATCGCCATTCTGGGCACCATCAGCGTGCTGACCCTGGATGCAAGGCTCGCTAACGGCGCTCAGGTGCGAGCCGCGCCCGAGGCGGTGCAGAGGCTCGTGGGAGCCGCACGGGGGGGTCTGGTCATGCCGGAGCTGCGCGCCGCGCCGGCGCCCGAGCGGGCGGCCGCGCGCAAAATCATTCAGACGGCCTTTTTTGCCAGCATCCGCAAGGTGATGTTGATTTCCGCCGCGCTGGCCCTGCTCAGTGCGCTCGTCGCGGCGGTCACGATGGGCGCAGTCATCTCACCGACCGAGCCGCCGGTGGCCGGAACATCAGACAGCAAACTGCGCTGAGCCCCCGGGGGTAGGGACCCCTCACACCTCGATCACGTTCAAACCTGCGTGCGTCGCGGCTGCGCGCATGCGGACATCGAAGGTGACGATGTGAGTCGCTGCTCCCGAGAGCGCCAGCGCGATGTGGAGCGCATCCAACGTCCTAAGCGATAGCGAGTCGGTCCCGAGCAGGAGCCGCTCAGCTTCGCGGTGTATCAGGGGAGTCAGGTCCAATCGATCGAACGAACCCGAAGCGGCGTCCGCAAACAGCGCGTCGCGGATTTCGAAAGCCTGTTCGGCGCTGAGGCCCCCTTCGCGCCTCCTGCGCGCCACGGCCGATAGCACTTCGGTGAGGGCGAGCTCCGAAACCATCAGCGCGCGTGCGCCGCGCAAGAAAGCGTCGAGCCTGTCGCTCTCAGCCTCAGGAACATACAGCTTGGCGAGCGCACTGGAGTCGACGTAGATGCCAGCGTCAGAATCCCGCGGAACGGGACGGTCTGCAACCTCAGGTTCGCTCGGCTCGCCCATCGATGACCGCGCCAGAAAGCGAAGCCGATAGCTTCGGCATCTTCATTCGCAGAGCCGCACGGCCGGCGAATGGTCTGGACTGCACTCGGCGGGGCGGGACAAGGCGCGCCACCGGCTTGCCACGGTCTGTTATGGTGATCTCGCGACCCTTACGAACCTCTTCAATCAAAGCCGTGAGGTTCTGACGGGCTTCCCTGATGCCTGCTTCCTTCATAGGCCCATTGTGCTACATGTAGCACATGATCGCAAGTGTCAGCAGACTCGCGGCACGGCCGGGCGGGCGCGCAGCCAGCGAAAGCTACGGCCGTGGCAGAACAAAGGCCGGCGACATCATTGTCACCGGCCCTGACTCGTTACCTACGCGACATGACATGGCCTTGGCCGGTGGCATGTCGCGCGATTGGCCGCTCCTTATCCTTCGGCGCTCTCCGACTCGGCCCCGACGCTGGTCTCCTCCGTGTCCGGCAGGCCGCCACCGACATCCATGAAGCTGCGCCGTCCGGCGTCCTCCGTCTTGCGACGGCGGGAAGCATGGGCCGCGAAGCCCGTACCGGCCGGAATCAGCCTGCCGACGATGACGTTTTCCTTCAGGCCGCGCAGATCGTCCTTGAGGCCACGCACCGCCGCTTCGGTGAGCACGCGGGTGGTCTCCTGGAACGAGGCCGCCGAGATGAAGGACTCCGTCGCCAGCGAGGCCTTGGTGATGCCGAGCAGCACCGGCTGCAGGCGGGCCGGCTGCTTGCCGTCCTGCTTGGAGCGATCGTTGATGTCCAGCGCCCGGGCGCGATCCAGCTGCTCGCCGCGCAACAGCGTGGTCTCACCGATCTCCTGCACCTCGGTCTTGCGCAGCATCTGCCGGATGATCACCTCGATGTGCTTGTCATTGATCTTCACACCCTGCAGGCGATACACGTCCTGGATCTCACGCACCAGATAGTTGGCCAGCGCTTCCACACCCTGCAGACGCAGGATGTCGTGCGGGTTGGGCTCGCCGTCGGCAATCACCTCGCCGCGCTCGACGGTCTCACCCTCGAACACGTTGAGCTGGCGCCATTTCGGGATGAGCTCCTCGTACTTCTCACCATCATCGCTGGTGATGATCAGACGCCGCTTGCCCTTGGTCTCCTTGCCGAAGCTGACCGTACCGGACTTCTCCGCAAGAATGGCCGGATCCTTCGGCTTGCGGGCCTCGAACAGATCCGCCACCCGCGGCAGACCGCCGGTGATGTCGCGGGTCTTGGAGGACTCCTGCGGGATGCGCGCGATGACATCGCCCACCGATACGCGGGCGCCATCCTCGAGGCTGACGAGCGCACCCGGAGGCAGCGTGTACACCGCCGGAATCTCGGTGTTGGCAAAGGTCACTTCCTTGCCCTTCGCGTTCACCAGCTTCATGGTGGCGCGCAGATCCTTGCCACCGCGCTGCTTGGTGTCGAGCACCACGGTGCTCGAGAGCCCCGTGACCTCATCCACCTGCGAGGTGACCGTCATGCCATCGATGAAATCCTGGAACTTGAGGAAGCCCGCGACCTCGGTCACCACCGGATGGGTGTGCGGATCCCAGGTGGCCACGATCTGGCCGCCATTCACCGCATCGCCTTCCTTCGCCGTGATCATGGCGCCGTAGGGGATCTTGTAGCGCTCGCGCTCGCGGCCGAACTCATCGACCACGCCGATCTCGCCTGAGCGGGATACGGCCACCAGATGACCCTTCTCGTGCTGCACCGTCTTCACATGATGGAAGCGCAGCACGCCCTTGTTACGGACCTC
Organism: uncultured Pseudomonadota bacterium; assembly: GCA_963715725.1. Classification (GTDB taxonomy): domain Bacteria; phylum Pseudomonadota; class Gammaproteobacteria; order Steroidobacterales; family Steroidobacteraceae; genus 13-2-20CM-66-19. Next base: position 1,135,410 of record OY970272.1, read on the forward strand.
GACACTGCTCGCCGCCGCGGCGCGCGAGGCTGCACCACCGATGTGGAAGGTGCGCATGGTGAGCTGCGTGCCGGGCTCGCCGATCGATTGTGCCGCGATGACACCGACCGCCTCACCGATGCTGATGGAGCGGCCACGCGCCAAATCGCGTCCGTAGCAGGATGAGCACACGCCATAGCGGGTCTCACAGGTGATGGGTGAGCGAACCAACATCTGGTCCACGCCCTCCTGCTCCAGACGCCGCACATGCTTCTCATCGAGCAGCGTGTTTTTGGCGATCAGCACCTCAGCGGTGCCAGGCTTGATGATGTCTTCGGCAATTACGCGGCCGAGCACCCGCTCACCGAGCGCCTCGACCACATCGCCGCCTTCGACCAGTGGGGCCATGCTCAGGCCGTTGGAGGTACCGCAATCGACCTCGGTCACCACCAGATCCTGCGCCACATCGACCAGACGACGCGTCAGGTAGCCGGAGTTGGCCGTCTTCAACGCCGTGTCGGCCAGACCCTTGCGGGCGCCGTGCGTGGAGATGAAGTACTGCAACACGTTCAGACCTTCGCGGAAGTTCGCCGTGATCGGCGTCTCGATGATGGAGCCATCCGGCTTCGCCATCAGTCCGCGCATCCCGGCGAGCTGCCGGATCTGCGCAGCGGAGCCGCGCGCGCCGGAGTCAGCCATCATGAAGATCGAGTTGAAGGACTTCTGCTTGCGCTGCTGACCCTTCGAATCGGTAGCCTCCTCGGAGCCGAGCTTCTCCATCATGGCCTTCGCCACCTGATCGTTCGCTCGCGACCAGATGTCGACCACCTTGTTGTAACGCTCGCCGTTGGTGACCAGACCCGAGGAGTACTGATCCTGGATCTCCTTCACCTCGTGGTCCGCCGAGGCCACGATCCGGCCCTTCTGCTCCGGGATGACGATATCGTCGATGCCGAAGGAGACGCCCGAGCGCGTGGCATAGTGGAAGCCGGTGTACATGAGCTGATCGGCGAACACCACGGTCTCTTTCAGACCGAGCGCGCGATAGCAGGCATTGATCGTCGCCGAGATGGCCTTCTTGGTCATGTCGATGTTGATCAGATCGAAGGACAGGCCCTTCGGCAGGATCTCCGACAGCAGCGCGCGGCCGACCGTCGTCTCCACCAGGCGCTGCCGCTCATGCAGCGAGCCGCCCTCGGCGCGCGTATGCTCGCGCAAGCGCACCTTGATACGCGCCTGCAGATCGATGCTGCGGCTCTCGTACGCCCGGTGTACTTCCGCGACATCGGAGAAGGACATGCCCTCGCCGCGGGCGCCGACCCGCTCACGGGTCATGTAGTACAACCCGAGCACCACGTCCTGTGAGGGCACGATGATCGGATCGCCGTTGGCCGGCGAGAGGATGTTGTTGGAGGACATCATCAGCGCGCGCGCCTCGAGCTGTGACTCGAGTGACAGCGGCACGTGCACCGCCATCTGGTCACCGTCGAAGTCGGCGTTGAATGCCGTGCAGACGAGCGGATGCAGCTGGATGGCCTTGCCTTCCACCAGCAGCGGCTCGAAGGCCTGAATGCCCAGCCGATGCAGGGTGGGTGCGCGGTTCAGCAGTACGGGATGCTCGCGGATGACCTCCTCGAGGATATCCCACACTTCCGGACCCTCGCGCTCGACCAGGCGCTTGGCCGCCTTGATGGTCGAGGCCTCGCCGCGCAACTGCAGCTTCTGGAAGATGAAGGGTTTGAACAGCTCGAGCGCCATCTTCTTCGGCAGTCCGCACTGATGCAGACGCAGCTGCGGGCCGACCACGATGACCGAGCGGCCCGAGTAGTCCACGCGCTTGCCGAGCAGGTTCTGGCGGAAGCGCCCCTGCTTGCCCTTGATCATGTCGGCCAGCGACTTCAGCGGCCGCTTGTTGGTGCCGGTGATGGCCCGGCCGCGACGGCCGTTGTCGAGCAGCGCATCGACGGCTTCCTGCAACATGCGCTTCTCGTTGCGCACGATGATGTCCGGAGCGTTCAGCTCCAGCAGGCGCCGCAGGCGGTTGTTGCGGTTGATGACGCGGCGATACAGATCGTTGAGATCCGAGGTCGCAAAGCGGCCGCCATCCAGTGGCACCAGCGGGCGCAGATCCGGCGGCAGCACCGGCAGGACGGTCAGCACCATCCACTCGGGCTTGTTACCGGACTCGATGAAGGACTCCACCAGCTTCAGCCGCTTCGACAGCCGCTTCAGCTTGGTCTCCGAGGAGGTGGCACCCATCTCCTCGCGGATCTTGACCATCTCCTGCGCCAGATCGATGGTGCGCAGCAGCTCAAACACGGCTTCGGCACCCATGCGGGCGTCGAACTCATCGCCGTGCTCCTCGATGGACTCGAGGTACATCTCATCGGTGAGCAGCTGACCGCGCTGCATCGGGGTCATACCCGGATCGATGACCACGAAGGCCTCGAAGTACAGCACGCGCTCGATCTCGCGCAGTGTCATGTCGAGCATCAGGCCGATGCGCGAGGGCAGTGACTTCAGGAACCAGATGTGCGCCGTGGGGCTTGCGAGCTCGATGTGACCCATGCGCTCGCGGCGCACCTTCGACTGGGTCACCTCCACGCCGCACTTCTCGCACACCACACCGCGGTGCTTCAGGCGCTTGTACTTGCCGCACAGGCACTCGTAGTCCTTCACCGGCCCGAAGATCTTGGCGCAGAACAGGCCATCGCGCTCGGGCTTGAAGGTGCGGTAGTTGATGGTCTCGGGCTTCTTCACCTCGCCATACGACCACGCACGGATCATCTCCGGCGAGGCAAGCCCGATCTTGATCGAGTCGAAATGCTCGACCGGAGCATGTTGCTTGAACAGTTTCAGTAGGTCTTTCATTTAGTCTTGCTCCAGCTCCATGTTGATGCCGAGCGAACGGATTTCCTTCACCAGCACGTTGAAGGACTCCGGCATGCCGGCATCCATCTGGTGATTGCCGTCGACGATGTTCTTGTACATCTTCGTGCGGCCATTCACGTCATCGGACTTCACCGTCAGCATCTCCTGCAGCGTGTACGCCGCGCCGTAGGCCTCGAGCGCCCAGACTTCCATCTCACCGAAGCGCTGGCCGCCGAACTGCGCCTTGCCACCCAGCGGCTGCTGCGTGACCAGGCTGTACGGACCGGTTGAGCGGGCGTGCATCTTGTCGTCCACCAGGTGGTTGAGCTTCAGCATGTACATGTAGCCCACCGTCACCTGACGCTCGAAGCGCTCGCCCGTGCGGCCGTCGAATAGATGCGTCTGCCCGTTGAGCGGCAGATCGGCGAGTCCGAGCAGCCGCTTGATCTCCTCTTCGCTAGCGCCATCGAACACTGGCGTCGCCATCGGCACACCGTTCGAGAGGTTGCGCGCCAGCTGCACCAGATCGGCATCTCCCAAGGAGTCGATGTCCTCCTTCTGACCGCCGGTCTCGTTGTAGACGCGCTTGACGAAGTTGCGCAGCTCGACCACCGCCGCCTGCGCCTCGAGCATGCGCCCGATCTTCAGCCCGACGCCCTTGGCTGCCCACCCCAGGTGCGTCTCCAGCACCTGACCCACGTTCATGCGTGAGGGCACGCCGAGCGGATTGAGTACGATGTCGACCGGCGTTCCATCATCGAGATAGGGCATATCCTCCACCGGCACGATGGTCGAGATGACACCCTTGTTGCCGTGACGGCCGGCCATCTTGTCGCCCGGCTGCACGCGGCGCTTCACCGCCAGGTACACCTTCACCATCTTCAGCACACCGGGAGCGAGATCATCGCCCGCGGTGATCTTCGCCTTCTTGTCATCCAGCCGCTTCTCGAAGGCCTTGCGCTGCAGCTTCAGTCGCTCGGAGGTCTGCTCGAGCTGCGAGTTGGCATCCTCATCCTCCAGGCGGATCTCGAACCACTCCTCGCGGGGCAGCTCGTCCAGGTACTCGGAGCTGACCTGGGTGCCGGCCTTCAGCTTGCGCGGCCCGCCGGCGGCCGGCTGGCCGATCAGCATGTCACGCACGCGCTGGTACAGGTCGTCCTCGAGAATGCGCTGCTGATCGGCGAAGTCCTTGCGGACCCGCTCGACCTCGGCCTTCTCGATCGAGAGCGCACGCGAATCCTTATCCACGCCATCGCGGGTAAACACGCGCACGTCGATCACCGTGCCATCCATGCCCGGGGGCACGCGCAGGCTGGTGTCCTTCACATCCGAAGCCTTCTCCCCAAAGATCGCGCGCAGCAGCTTCTCTTCCGGGGTCAGCTGGGTCTCGCCTTTCGGGGTGACCTTGCCGACCAGGATGTCGCCCGCCTTGACCTCGGCGCCGATGAAGGCAATACCGGCCTCATCGAGCTTCGCCAGCGCCGCATCGCCGACGTTCGGGATGTCGGCGGTGATCTCCTCCGGCCCGAGCTTGGTATCACGCGCAACGCAGGTCAGCTCCTCGATGTGAATCGTCGTGAAGCGATCCTCCTGCACGACGCGCTCGGAGATCATGATCGAGTCTTCGAAGTTGTAGCCATTCCAGGGCATGAACGCGACCAGCAGGTTCTGACCCAGCGCCAGCTCACCCAAGTGCGTCGAGGGCCCATCGGCCAGCACATCCCCGCGCGCGATCACATCACCGGCATTCACCAGCGGACGCTGATTGATGCAGGTGTTCTGGTTGGAGCGCGTGTACTTGGTCAGATTGTAGATATCCACGCCCGGCTCGCCGGCGGTGGTCTCGTTGTCGTTGACCCGCACCACGATGCGCGAGGCATCCACCGAATCGACCGTACCGCCGCGCTTGCCGACGACGGTGACGCCCGAGTCGATTGCCACCGGACGCTCCATACCGGTGCCCACGAGTGGCACTTCGGAGCGCAGCGTCGGCACCGCCTGGCGCTGCATGTTGGATCCCATCAGCGCGCGATTGGCATCGTCGTGCTCGAGGAACGGAATCAGCGAGGCTGCGACCGAGACGATCTGCTTCGGGCTGACGTCCATGTAGTTGATGCGCTCACGCGGCATCAGCGTGAACTCGTTCTGGAAGCGGCAGGACACGAGCTCGTCCGACAGCTCATCCTTCGGGCCGAGCTGCGCATTGGCCTGGGCCACGGCGAACTCGCCTTCCTCGATGGCCGAGAGGAAATCGATGCGATCGGTGACCCGACCGCCCTCGACGCGGCGGTACGGCGTCTCGAGGAAGCCGTACTGGTTGGTACGTGCATACACCGAGAGTGAGTTGATCAGGCCGATGTTCGGACCTTCCGGCGTCTCGATCGGGCAGACCCGTCCGTAGTGCGTCGGGTGCACATCGCGCACCTCGAATCCGGCGCGCTCACGCGTCAGACCCCCTGGCCCCAGCGCCGAGACACGCCGCTTATGCGTGACCTCGGAGAGCGGATTGTTCTGGTCCATGAACTGCGACAGCTGCGAGGAGCCGAAGAACTCCTTGACCGCCGCGGCCACCGGCTTCGCGTTGATCATCTCCTGCGGCATGAGCGGCTCGGACTCGGCAATCGTCAGGCGCTCCTTGACGGCGCGCTCGACGCGCACCAGGCCGACGCGGAAGGCGTTTTCCGCCATCTCGCCGACGCTGCGCACGCGGCGGTTGCCCAGGTGATCGATATCGTCCACCTGGCCGTTGCCGTTGCGGATGTCGATGAGCACCTTGAGGACATCGATGATGTCCGAGGTCTGTCCGTACTCGGCCACCAGGCGCTTCGAGTTGTCATCGGTACGCGCACCGAAATACTTCTGATCGTAGAGGATGCCCGGGCCGGTGATCTCCTTGCGGCCGACGCGGCGGTTGAACTTCATGCGGCCCACGCCCGAGAGGTCGTAGCGCTCCGGATTGAAGAACAGGTTGCCGAACAGGTTCTCGGCGGCATCCTTGGTGGGCGGCTCGCCCGGACGCATCATGCGATAGATCTCGACCAACGCCTCGAGGCGGGTCTTGGTCGGGTCGATGCGCAGCGTGTCGGAGATGTACGGGCCGCGATCCAGGTCGTTCACATACAGCGTGTTGACCTGGGCGATGTTGGCATCGATGAGCTTCTCGACGGAGGCAGCGGTCAGCACCTCGTTGGCCTTGGCGATGATCTCACCGGTATCGGTGTTGACCACATCGTGAGCCAGGATCTTGCCGTACACGTACTCGCGCGGCACGCGCAGGCGCGTGACCTTGGCATCCTCCAGCTGACGCACGTGGCGCGCGGTGATGCGGCGGCCTTCTTCCACGATGACCTGCTCGCCGATGCGGATCTCGAAGGTCGCGGTCTCACCGCGCAGACGCTGCGGTACGAGTTGCAGCGCCACCTCATCGCGGCTGATGAAAAAGGTATTGGTGTCGAAGAACGTGGCCAGGATCTCGGCCTCGTTCATGCCCAGCGCACGCAGGATGATCGTGACCGGCAGCTTGCGGCGGCGGTCGATGCGCGCGAACACGCAGTCCTTGGGATCGAACTCGAAGTCGAGCCAGGAGCCGCGATAGGGAATGATGCGCGCCGAGAACAGCAGCTTGCCCGAGGAGTGGGTCTTGCCGCGGTCGTGATCGAAGAACACCCCGGGGCTGCGATGCAGCTGCGAGACGATCACGCGCTCGGTGCCATTGATGATGAAGGTGCCGTTGTCGGTCATCAGCGGCAGCTCGCCGAGATAGACCTCCTGCTCGCGCACGTCCTTCACCGGCTTCTTGGCGCCGGCGGCTTCCTTGTCCAGCACGATCAGGCGCACCTTGACGCGCAGCGGCGCGGCATAGGTGAGCCCGCGCAGCTGGCACTCTTTGACGTCGAACACCGGCTCGCCGAGCCGGTAGCTGACGTACTCGAGAGAAGCATTGCCGGAGTAGCTCGAGATCGGAAACACGCTCTTGAAAGCGGCGTGCAGCCCGATGTCACCCCGAGCTTCCTCGGGCTTCTCGGCCTGCAGGAAGGAGCGATATGAGTCGAGCTGGATGGCGAGCAGGTACGGCACTTCCAGAATCGACGGCTGCTTGCCGAAGTTCTTGCGGATGCGCTTCTTCTCGGTGAAGGAATAAGCCATCGGGTCTATCCTTTGGGCTGCGCCCAACTGTTGACGGGGCTCGCACGCGCGAACCCCGTCCGATACCAGAAACGAACTAACGGATTACTTCACTTCGACCTTGGCGCCGGCATCTTCGAGCTTCTTCCTGAAGGTCTCCGAATCGGCCTTGGATACCGCCTCCTTGACGGTGGAAGGCACGCCCTCGACCAGGTCCTTGGCTTCCTTGAGCCCAAGACCGGTGATCTCGCGGATCACCTTGATGACGGTAACCTTCTTGTCGGCCGGGTACTCCTTGAGCACGACGGTGAACTCCGTCTTCTCCTCGGCAGGAGCAGCGGCTGCGCCAGCACCCGCCGCAGGCGCGGCGGCAACGGCGACAGGGGCGGCGGCGGTGACGCCGAACTTCTTCTCAAAGTCGGAAATAAGCTCAACGACCTCGACCAGGGTCAACTTGGAAATTGCATCGAGGATTTCATCTTTACTGACGGCCATGTTGGGTCTCCAAATTAAGTTTTCAAGACGTTAGGCGTTCGCGGCCGGTGCCGGAGCACCGCCTTTCTGGTCGCGGTAGGCGGCGAGCGTGCGCGCCAGCTTGGCCGGCGGCTCGTTCAGCAGGCTGACGAACTTCTGCATGGGCGCCTTGAGCGCACCCAGCAGCATCGACAGCGCCTGTTCGCGCGTCGGCAGGCTGGCCACCTTGTCGAGATCGCCCCCGGGCAGCACCTGCCCGCCGAGCGACACGAGAGTCGCCACCAGCTTGTCGTTCGCCTTCGCAAAGTCCTTCATCAGGCGCGCCGCCGCGCCCGGATCATCCTTTGAGAAAGCGAGCACCAAAGGACCCTTGAGCTTCGGGCCGACAGACTCGAACGACGTGCCGGCGAGCGCCCGGCGAGCCAGCGTGTTCTTCACCACACGCATGTACACGCCCTGCGTCCGCGCTTTCGCACGCAGATCGGTCATCTGTCCGACCGTCAGCCCCCGGTATTCGGCGGCGACCACCGATTGCGCCTTGGACGCAACCTCGGCCACCTCCGCTACGAGCGCTTTTTTGTCTTCCAGGTTAAGTGCCATTACTTCGATCTCCTGCAAGCCATAGAAGGCCACATACACTTGCGTCCGCTTGCCGCATCGCCGCGGCAGCCCTTGACGCCTGCTGCTCCGGACAAATGCTGTCCATTGCAGCGTTGACGGCGACCTCCACGCCTCGAGGAGTTCCTCGATGCGAACAGCGGTGCACCATCTGCGCAGGTCATCATTAAGAGAGCCAGGCCCTGCGTGGGCTCTGCTCTCACCTGCGGTCTTCGATGGAATCGGTGTCACCGTTGCCGGCAGCACCGATCCGCACGAAATCCAACTCACGGCGGGACGCTGCGCCTGAGAGCGCAGCCCCGCGCAAACCCTCTCAGCCCAGCGTCGCGTGATCGACGGTCACACCGGGTCCCATCGTCGATGAGATCGCCACGCGCTTCAGATACTGACCCTTGGCAGCAGCCGGCTTCGCCTTCTGCAGATCCGCGATCAGCGCCGACAGATTCTCCTTCAGCGCCTGCACCTCGAAGTTGGCCTTGCCAATGGTGCAATGGACGATACCGGCCTTGTCGACGCGGTAGGTGACCTGGCCGGCCTTGGCATTCTTCACCGCCGTGGCGACATCGGGCGTTACCGTCCCTACCTTGGGATTCGGCATCAGGCCGCGCGGGCCCAGGATCTGACCGAGCTGACCCACGACGCGCATGGCATCGGGGCTCGCGATCACACGATCGAAATTGATCTGGCCCGCCTTCACCTGGGCGGCAAGGTCATCGAGTCCCACCAGGTCGGCACCGGCCGCCTTGGCCAGCTCCTGGTTCTTGCCCGAGGTGAATACCGCGACGCGCACGGTCTTGCCGGTGCCATGGGGCATCACGGTCGAGCCGCGCACCTGCTGATCCGACTTGCTGGCGTCGATGCCGAGATTCACGGCGGCATCCACGGTCTCGTTGAACTTGGCCGTCGCGAATTCCTTCACGAGCTTGAGCGCCTCATCCACCGGGTACTGCTTGCCGGGGGTGAGCTTGGATTTCCACACCTTCACGCGTTTGGTCACGGCCATGATCAGACTCCCTCTACGTCCACGCCCATGCTGCGCGCGCTGCCGGCAATGGTGCGCACCGCTGCATCCAGATCCGCTGCGGTCAGATCCGGTGTTTTGAGCTTGGCAATCTCCTCGAGCTGCTTGCGCGAGATCTTGCCGACCTTGGCGGTGTTGGGAGTGCCGCTGCCCTTCTCTATGCCGATCGCCTTGCGAATCAGCACGGCAGCCGGCGGCGTCTTCATCACGAAGGTGAAGCTGCGATCGCTGTACACCGTGATCACGACCGGGATCGGCAGGCCCTTCTCCATCTTCTGGGTCTGCGCATTGAACTGCTTGCAGAACTCCATGATGTTGACGCCCTGCTGACCCAGCGCCGGCCCGATGGGCGGCGACGGATTGGCAGAGCCTGCAGGCACCTGCAGCTTCACATAACCCTGTACTTTCTTGGCCACTTACTTCTCTCCTGGGTCAGCGCTCGTAACGAGCTCCCCATGGCTTACTGGCCGAAAGTCACCTGCGGCGCTTTCGGCGGAAATCACCACCCGCCGCAAGTGCAGCGGGTATCGGTCCACTCAGGCCTTCTCGACCTGCGAAAAATCCAGCTCCACCGGGGTGGAGCGTCCGAGAATCTGCACCGCCACCTGCAGGCGGTTCTTCTCGTAGTTGACACTCTCCACCACACCGTTGAAGTCGTTGAACGGACCATCCACGACCCGCACGACCTCGCCGGGCTCGAACAACACCTTCGGCCGCGGCTTGTCGACGCCTTCCTCGACCCGCCGCAGGATCTGCATGGCTTCCTTGTCCGTGATCGGCGCCGGCTTCTCGGGCGTGCCGCCGATGAAACCCAACACCTTGGGCACATCGCGCACCAGGTGCCAGGTGTCCTCGTCCATCTCCATCTGCACGAGTACATAGCCCGGATAAAACTTGCGTTCGCTCTTGCGCTTGACGCCATCGCGCATCTCGACCACTTCCTCGGTCGGTACCAGGATCTCGCCGAACCTGCTCTCAAGCCCAGCGCGCCGGATGCGCTCTTTCAATGACTCCTGTACCCGGTGCTCGAAGTTCGAGTACGCGTGCACCACATACCATCTCAACGCCACGCTCAGCCCCCCTGCCCGGTCAACGCCCGGGTTGCCCATGCGAGGGCGAAATCGAGCAGCCAGAAGAACACGCCCGCGACGATGAGGAACACGAATACCACCAGCGTCGTCATGCCGGTTTCCTGCCGGCCGGGCCAGACAATCTTGCGCAACTCGACACGCGAGTCGGCCATGAACTGCCACAGCACGGCACCGTAACGCGACAGCGCAATGACCACCGCGCCCAACACAAGGCCGGCGGCCACCGCCAGCCAGCGCAACCAGATCGGCTGCGCGGCCAGAACGTAGTAGCCCGCGACACCTGCGATCACCAGCAGGACCGCGATGCCGAGCTTCATGTTGTCCGACGCGCTGGCGTTCTGGACCTTGATGTCTTCTGAAGTTGCCATCGACTGTTACAACGGGCGCGTTAGCGTCCTGATTTAAGAATGGCAGGCCAGGAGGGAATCGAACCCCCAACCTGCGGTTTTGGAGACCGCCGCTCTGCCAATTGAGCTACTGGCCTAGTTAAATGGGCTGAAAGACGCCCGTCGGCGCTTGCAGCAGAAATCACTCCGTGGTGCGCCGGCAAAAGGCGCGGCTTTTGCCGGCTGTGCATCAATTCAATCCCGACCGCCATTCAGCGGACATCATTCCGTGGTTCGCTGGCAGAAGGCGCAGCTTCTGTCGGCGTGCATCAAATAGGCGCGGCGTCTGCCGTGCGCGATCGACACTCCTTACTTCATGATCTTGGCGACGACACCGGCACCGACGGTCTTGCCTCCCTCGCGGATGGCAAAGCGCAGCCCCTCCTCCATCGCAATCGGGCTGATCAGCTCCACGCTGATCTTGATGTTGTCCCCGGGCATGATCATCTCGGTCCCCGCAGGCAACTCAATCGCCCCGGTCACATCGGTCGTGCGAAAATAGAACTGCGGCCGATAACCCTTGAAAAACGGCGTGTGACGGCCCCCTTCCTCCTTGGTCAGCACGTACACCTCCGCCTCAAACTGCGTGTGCGGCGTGATGCTGCCGGGCTTGGCCAGCACCTGCCCCCGCTCCACTTCCTCTCGCTTCGTGCCCCTCAGCAGCACCCCCACGTTGTCTCCCGCCTGCCCCTCATCCAGAAGCTTGCGGAACATCTCCACCCCCGTGCAGGTGGTCTTCACCGTGGGCCGCAACCCCACAATCTCCACCTCATCGTTCACCTTCACCACCCCGCGCTCAATGCGCCCGGTCACCACCGTGCCGCGCCCAGAGATCGAGAACACATCCTCCACCGGCATCAAAAACGGCTTCTCCACCTCGCGCTTGGGAATCGGAATGTACTTGTCCATCTCCTCCACCAGCCTCACCACCGCCGGCACCCCAATCTCGCTCTTGTCCCCCTCCAGCGCCTTCAACGCCGACCCAATCACAATCGGGGTCTTCTCCCCTGGAAACTTGTACAGCGTCAAAAGCTCGCGAACCTCCATCTCCACCAGCTCCAACAGCTCCTTGTCATCCACCATGTCCGCCTTGTTCATGAACACCACGATGTAGGGCACCCCCACCTGGCGCGCCAGCAGGATGTGCTCGCGCGTCTGGGGCATCGGCCCATCCGCTGCCGAAACCACCAGAATCGCCCCATCCATCTGGGCCGCCCCCGTAATCATGTTCTTCACATAGTCCGCATGCCCAGGACAGTCCACATGCGCGTAGTGCCGCTCCTTGCTCTGATACTCCACGTGCGCGGTCGAGATCGTGATCCCACGCGCCTTCTCCTCCGGGGCCTTGTCAATCTGGTCATACGCCATGAACTGACCCCCGTGCGTCTCGGCCATCACCTTCGTCAGCGCCGCCGTCAAAGTCGTCTTCCCATGATCCACATGCCCAATCGTCCCTACATTCACATGCGGCTTGCTGCGTTCGAACTTCTCTTTGCTCATGGCTCAAGACCCTTAAAATTGCGCACCTGGTGAGTAGTGAAGTGGAGCTGACGACCGGGATTGAACCGGTGACCTCGTCCTTACCAAGGACGTGCTCTACCAACTGAGCTACGTCAGCGACCGTAATCAGCTTCTGGAGCGGGTAGTGGGAATCGAACCCACGTCATCAGCTTGGAAGGCTGAGGTTCTACCATTGAACTACACCCGCCCGAGCCGCACGTAGCTCGATGAAACTCGCCTAACCCTGACCGTTTCCGCCGGCGAGCCAATGAACCCCTTATGGTGGAGGGGGAAGGATTCGAACCTTCGAAGGCGTAAGCCGGCAGATTTACAGTCTGCTCCCGTTGGCCGCTTGGGTACCCCTCCGCGAAAAACGAGCCGCGTATTCTGATTTCGGGTGCCCGGGGTGTCAATGCATCTTGGCGCGCTATTTGCTTGGCGCTGCGGGCTGGGTGGGTTGCTTGTCGCCGCCCCGGGCTGGATGGATGGCTTGGCGCCGGCCGGGTGGCCAATGAAAACGGCCGGGTGGCAGTGAAAAGGGGCTTGCGCGCGGGAGCGCTGCGCTCCCGGTTCGATCGATCCCCGGCTGCCGCTGCTTAGCGGGGGGACCGGGGCGCTACCGCGGACATTCCTGCCGGCAACGCCGGAACGAGGGCCTCGGTAGCGAGGGCAGACGGAAGCGGGAGCGCGGGGGTACGACGCCGCAATTGACCGTTAAGCGAACGCTTGAGCTTGGCGGCGGCGCCGTGGATGGCCTCCGCCAGGGTCGTCGCCTGGTGGCTCGCCGCCAGCGGACCCGCTTGTAAAAGGCGAACCTCAACGTGACAGGTCATGCCTGCTTTTACCGCGCCCAGTCCTTCGGGGTCACTCAAGCTCACTTCCACTGCCGCGATACGGTCGCCGAAGCGCTCAAGTGCGCCTTCCATGACTCCCTCGATCCGCCGGATCGACTCTTCATCGAAGCAGCCATACTCATCCGAGCTGACTGAGATTTTCATTGTTCTGCTCCGCACTGGTTCCAGCCTGAACTCCGCAACTAACATGCCGCTATCACTCCCGTGCCCCGCCCGCATCCCGTCACGAACGCCGCGAGTTACACGGCCATCAAGCTACTTACGGAATGCCATTTGTCCTACGTGCTCATTCTTAGGAGAGACCGCTGAACGATGCCTTAATCCGCATGGGGGTGTACCCGCCGGGGTTCACATTCCGACAGCAGCCGCGCGAGTGCGGGTCCACATTCGCGGATCCGGCAACCGAGCCTGAATCGCAACTTAACCAGATGCGGCGGCAGTTGACATTAATCCGGCCGCACGCGTGATGGCGGCGCAAAGCGCGGCATCAGCGGGCAGCCAGCGCCCGGGACGCACGTCACGCGGCAACATTGCAGGCCCGTAGCGGGTGCGCAGTAAGCGGCTCACCTCGTAGCCGACTGCGCTCCAGATGCGCCGCACCTCGCGATTGCGTCCCTCGTGCAGAATCACTGTAAAGGAGCTGTGCGCTCCATCGGCGCTGTGTTGCTGCACGCGATCGAAGCGTGCAACACCGTCCTCGAGCTGCACGCCCTCGAGGAGTTTGCGCAGCACGGTGTCAGGCGGCTGGCCACGTACGCGCACCAGATACTCCCGCTCTATCTCACTCGAGGGATGCATCAATCGATGTGCGAGCTCACCATCGTTTGTGAGCAGCAACAACCCCGAGGTGTTGACATCGAGGCGCCCGACGGCGATCCAGCGTCCGCTGCGTGGCGCAGGCAACCGATCGAACACCGTCGGCCTGCCCTGCGGATCGTGGCGCGTTGTCATCTCGCCGACTGGCTTGTGATACAGGAGGATCTCGCGCGCAGCCGTTGCGGACACGCTCTGCAGCTGCAGCCTGCGACCATCCAGGCAGATCTCATCACCGGGCGTCGCGCGATCACCAAGCTGTGCGATGCGTCCGCCCACGGTGATACGCCCGGCGCGGATCCAATCCTCAATGGTGCGGCGCGAGCCGAGCCCTGAGGCGGCCAGTAGTTTCTGCAGTCGGATCAAGTGTGCAGCACCCATCTGGCGCAGCCGGGGGGCGCACATTTAGTATACGTTCGGCCGCAACCGTGAGAAGCAATCATGATCTACGACAACATTCTCGCAACCATTGGCCGCACGCCCATCGTCAGGATTCAGCGCCTGGCCCCGGCGAACGTCACGATGTACGTGAAGTGCGAATTCTTCAACCCGGCAAGCTCGGTGAAGGATCGCCTGGCGATAGCCATCATCGAGGATGCGGAACGTTCCGGTGCACTCAAGCCCGGGCAGACCGTGGTGGAGGCGACCTCCGGCAACACCGGCATTGCGCTGGCGATGGTTTGTGCCGCGAAGGGTTATCCGTTCGTCGCCCTGATGGCCGAGACCTTCTCCGTCGAGCGCCGCAAGATCATGCGCATGCTCGGCGCGAAGGTGATCCTCACTCCCGCTGCGGAGCGCGGCACCGGCATGGTACGCCGCGCCAAGGAGCTGTCGGAGAAGCATGGTTGGTTTCTGGCGCGGCAGTTCGAGAATGAGGCGAATCCCGCCTACCACCGCAGCACCACCGGGGCCGAGATCCTGCAGGACTTCGCCGGCAAGCGCCTCGACTTCTTTGTAACCGGATGGGGAACGGGCGGCACGCTGACGGGCGCAGGTCAGATGATCCGGCTCGCGCGGCCGGACGTGCAGATCATCGCCACCGAGCCCAGCAATGCCGCCATGCTCTCCGGCAGTCCCTGGTCGCCGCACAAGATCCAGGGGTGGACGCCTGACTTCGTGCCGCAGGTGCTCGATCGCAAGGTCGCGCACCGCATCGTCCCGGTGAGCGATGTTGAAGCGATCGAGAGTGCGCGCTCGCTTGCGGGTAAGGAAGGCATCTTCTGCGGCATCTCCTCGGGCGGCACGTTCGCGGCGGCCTTGAAAGTGGCTCGGGAGGCCTCCACAGGCGTGGTCATTCTGGCCATGCTGCCGGATACGGCCGAGCGCTACCTGTCCACGCCGCTGTTTGAAGGGATCGCCGAAGGCAGCGATCCGGAGCCGTGAATACAGCTGCATCGGGCGAAGCCGCGGCGCCGGTTGGCCGCGATGCGCGGCGCTACGCGCAGCTTCCGGATCCCTTTCCCATGTACCGCGGCGGCGTGCTGCACAACGCGCGCATCGCTTATGAGACCTGGGGCTCGCTCAACGCTGCGCGTGACAATGCGCTGCTGTTGTTCACCGGCCTGTCACCCCCGGCACACGCTGCCTCCTCCGAGTCCGATCCGACCGAGGGCTGGTGGCAACAGATGCTGGGCCCGGGGCTGGCATTGGACACCGAGCGCTTCTTCGTCATCTGTATCAACTCGCTCGGCAGCTGCTTCGGCTCGACCGGCCCGGCCTCACGCAATCCGGCCACGGGTACGCCCTATCGGCTGAGCTTCCCGGACCTTTCGGTCGAGGACATTGCACGCGGCGGCTTTGAGACGCTGCGCGCGCTGGGTATCACGCGCGCCGACACGGTGATTGGCCCCTCGCTTGGCGGCATGGTGGTGCTCGCCTTCGCAGCACAGTTTCCGGGCGCGGCGCGGCGTCTGCTCAATATCTCGGGATCCGCGGCGGCATCGCCGTTCGCCATCGCGCTACGCTCCATTCAGCGCGAAGCCATCCTGCGCGATCCGGACTGGAAAGGGGGGGCCTACACCGAGGAGAAACCGCCCGCGACCGGCATGCGTATCGCCCGCAAGCTCGGCATGATGACGTATCGGTCAGCAGCGGAGTGGCGCCAGCGCTTCGGGCGCGAACCGGCCATCGAGATGGACGGATGGGAGGGGCCTTTCGCGCCGGAGTTTGCGATCCAGAGCTACCTCGAGGCGCACGCGCGGCGGTTCGTGCGCGCCTTCGATCCCAACTGCTACCTTTATATCTCGCGTGCGATGGATCGCTTTGATCTGAGCAAGCACGGCACTTCGGCATCGGCCGTGCTCGCGCGCTCAGGCATCGAGCAGGCGCTGATCATCGGGGTGGAATCGGACATGTTGTTCGCGATCGAGGAACAGCGCCGGCTTGCCCAGGCGTTTGAGCAGGCGGGTATTGCTACGCGCTTCGCACCGCTCGGCTGCATCGAAGGGCATGACTCGTTTCTGATCGACTTTCCGAGCTTTACCCGCGAGATCCGGCCGTTCCTCCTGGCCGGCACCTGAGGCTCAGACACCGAGCAGTGGCGGCAGCGGGCAGTGCAACAGTGCGCACACCGTGCGCAGCAACTCCGCCTCCGCCTCGGTCATCACCTCATCGCTCGCGATCGTTCTGACCAGGCCCTCGATCAGCGCCTGCTTCGCGAACGGATGCAGCTGCTCGAGCCGCGTCAGGGCCTGGCTCAGCTGCTGCGGCCAATCGGCGATCACGGCATATTCGGGACGGCGCATGGGCAACACGGTCGTCATGCCCGCTTCGTACCCGATGCGTGCGCTGCGCTCATCGGCCGCGCCCATCCGCGCCAGGGTCGCGAACACGACGAAGAGCTCTTGCTCAACATCCTCGAGGGTGAGCGTACCGTGAGGGACGACCGCCTCGAGCTCATCGCGCAGCAGTGACTCGAGCAGCTTGGCGAGACAGAACTCGAACACATCCACCCGCGCATCGGCATAGATCAGCATGTTCACCAGCTGACCGAGTGAACGCCGCTGCGCGGGGGGCGCGCGCCGCAACGCGGGGAACAGCTGCTGCAGCGCCGGCAGTCGCAGCAGCGGCTCCAGGTTATCTGCCACGGGGATCAACTGCTGGAAGACGGCGAAGTTGTTGGGACCGAGTGCGCGCTGCAGCTGCTCGAGCTGGCCTGCGCGAACCTGCGGCTCGCGACTCAGAAGCAACGCCAGTACCAGGGCCTGTGCGCGTCCGGGGGACTGCGCCACCGCGCGCAAGCTGTCGGGCAAGGCCAGACGAATCGCCTGCGCGTGCTGGATATGTATGGCATCCGGCCGGCCGACGCTGGCACGAAGGCTTTGTGGGGGAGGTGATGCGCGTGACATCACCGCCGCCGGGCCGCCCGCGAACGCGGCCGCGACCGGCGGGACAGACTCTGTTGGTTCGGCGGCGGCCAACCCCGGCTCCTGGCCCGTAGCGAGCTGCTGCTGCGAGACTTGCCCGATGGCCCGGGCGAGCTCCCGTTCATCGAACCTGGGATCGATCTCCCGGATCCGCTCGAGCAATGGCGGATGGGTGGCGAAGAGCCGCTCGAGACCGGGCGCGAAGAACATATGTGCCGCCTGCTCGGCATGCGGGGTGAGCAGGCGCGATCCGTGCTCGTTGGCAGCGATCTTGATGAGGGCATCCTTCAGGCCCTGCGGATTGCGCGTGAACTGCACGCCGGAGGCATCGGCGAGCCGTTCGCGCTGCCGGGATACGGCCGCCTGCATCAGCCGCCCGAGGAACAGACCGACGTAGCCCAACACCGTGACGGCAAGACCGAGCACGACAAGGTTGTTGCTGCCGCGACGGTTGCGTGGGCTGACATCGACGATCAACCGTCCAATGAGCGCGATGATCAGCAAACCGAACACCCAGCCCATGAGCTGCACGTTCAGTCGCATGTCGCCGTTCAGGATGTGGCTGAACTCGTGCCCGATCACACCCTGGAGCTGATCCCGATTGAGCTGATCGAGCGCCCCCTGCGTTACGGAGATGGCGGCATTGGCGGGCGTATGTCCGGCGGCGAAGGCATTGATGCCCGCCTCCTGCTCCAGCACGTAGACCTCGGGCATCGGCACGCCCGAGGCGATCGCCATCTCGGATACGACATTCAGCAACCGTTTGCGCTGCGGATCGGAGGTGTCGTGCGTGACCAGCACGCCGCCCAGATCGCGTGCCACCACGCCCCCACCCGCCCGCAGCTGCATAGTGCGATACACACTGGCCAGACCGAGTACCCCCATCACCACGAGCGTACTGAGCAGCGCCGCGCCGGGATTCTCACGGGCAAACTGCAGCGGCGCGAGATCGGCATGCCGTGCTGCCGCCGAGGAGAAGAAGCTGAATACCACCACATCCAGCGCGAGCGCCACGGCCAGCAGCGAGGCGATGAAAGCGAGTACCAGCCAGCGCGTCTGCCCGCGCGCCGCCGCCTGCCGTGCATAGAAATCCACGACCGGCTGTCCGCGGCCCCGTCAGGTGAAGCTGACTTTCGGCGCCTCGCGCACCTCGGGCTTGGCGACATCCAGCGGCTGGGCCGGCTGGAAGCCAAACATGTTGGCGACGAGACTGCTGGGAAACACTTCGCGCGCATTGTTGTAGCTCATCACCCCATCGTTATAGGCCTGCCGCGCGAAGGCGACCTTGTTCTCGGTGGAGGTGAGCTCCTCGGACAGCTGCATCATCGTCTGGTTGGCCTTCAGATCCGGGTAGGCCTCGGCCACGGCCAGCAGGCGGCCCAGTGCGCCACCCAGCTGCGCGTCAGCGCCGGAGAGCTGCTGGACCGCCGCGGCATTGGCGGGATCGCTCGCGGCGGACTTGAGCCCCGCGTAGGCCGCGTTGCGCGCCTGGATCACCGCCTCCAGCGTTTCGCGCTCGTGCTTGAGGTAGCCCTTGGCCGTCTCCACCAGATTCGGGATCAGGTCATAGCGGCGGGTGAGCTGCACATCGATCTGCGCGAAGGCGTTCTTGAACCCGTTGCGCGCCGTGACCAGCCGGTTATAGGTGGAGATGAATATCAGTACCAGCCCGATGAGAACGAGCAGAACTATCCAGCCCATGTCGACCCCTCGGCCCGCATTTCCGTAGCGGGCACGTAACCCCGAAACCTGCCGCCGCGCACCGGGTGCACGGCTCGCGACGGCGTCCCCCGACAGTACCGGGACTGGCGCTTAAGTCAACAAAGAGCGCGGCGAAACGCCCGTTCCGGGGGTCCGAAACGACCGTTCATCCGTCCGCACCCGCCGTCCATCGGCTCCTCGGGCGCGTCCTCGACCGGCTGAGAGTTGAATCACACTGCGCCGGGCTGCGCGCCGGGAGACTGGCCGCATGACAACGAATCGCAAACTGCGTGTAACGAGCCGACGCTGCGGCGTAACGGGCCTGCGGCTGGGATCCGGATCCGCCGCGCGGGCCGCGGTCGCGCCGCGCATGGACGGATTCTCGGTCATCGAGCTGATGGTGACCGTCACGGTCGCCGCAGTCCTGGCTGCCGTCGCCATCCCCTCCATGCGCACCTTCCTGCAGAACGACCGCATGTGGACGGAGCAGAACGCGCTCGTGATGAGCCTGAATGCCGCCCGCAGCGAGGCCATCAAACAGGATCTCACCAACGGTATCGTGGTGTGCGCGAGCAACGACGGGCTCAACTGCAACAGCGCCAACTGGAGCAACGGCTGGATCGTCCTGAGCTCCGCCGGCGGTCCGCCGCTGCAGAGCGTCCCGGCCATGCCGGTCAGCAACACGCTGAAGGAAAACAACGGCCGCACGCAGCTCGTATTCCTGTCCAACGGCACCGTGCAGGGACAGGTCACCGGCCAGTTCACCTTCTGCGATCAGCGCGGCGGTGGTAACGCCCGCTACACGGAAGTCGCCGCCTTCGGCCGCATCGTCTCGGCACCCAGCTCCATGCCCGGAAGGGATCTGACCGGTGTCGCCCTGGTCTGTCCGTAATCGCTGCTGTGGGAACCGCCATGCCATCTGTGCAGAAAAAAGCTCTCCGCCGCGCCCGTGGTTTCACGCTGGTCGAAGTCCTGGTCGCACTGCTCGTGCTCAGCATCGGTTTGCTGGGCGTGGGCAAACTGGTGTTGTTTTCCGCGCGCTCCAATGACAGCGCGTACCAGCGCAGCCAGGCGACGGCGCTCGCCTACGCGATGCTCGACTACATGCGCGCTAACAAGATCGCCGCCACGGCCGGCAACTACACCATCTTCCCCGCCCTGGTGAGCACCATCGGCAACCCGGGCGTGAACTGCAATCAGGCTGCGCCGTGCGCCAACGCCGTGCTCGCGCAATATGACATGTACACCTGGCAGCAGGATCTGCGGCGCGCTCTCGGACCTACGGCCGACGGCACGATCAACATCGCCACGAGTCTCGATCCGGTGACCCTCGCGACCTACATGTCCACGACGGTGACCGTGCAGTGGAACGACACCGTTGCACAACAGAGCTTCGGCGCGCCGGCCGGAAACATCGCCGTCACCTTGCAGACCGTACTATGAAAACCTACAACCGCGGCTTCTCATTGGTTGAGCTGATGGTGGCGGTCACCCTGGGGCTGCTTGTCTCCGGTGCGGTCGTCTCGATGTTCGTCGGCTCGCGCACGGCCTACCAGTCGACCTCTGGCGTCGGCGCGCTGTCGGACAGCGGGCGCATGGCGATGCAGTTCATCCAGGAATCGGCGCGCGGGGCGGGCTTCATGGCCTGCTCGCATACCAACACCGTCGCCACCGGCACGGAGAACCTGTTGAACGCGGCGATCGTCTCGCCGATGACCTATGACTTCGCTCATGGTGTCGGGGGCTACGAGGCGATCGGCACCTCGCCCGGCAACGCGATCGTGTTGCCCGCGGTACCGGCCGGCGGTGCGGGCACCGGCAGCTGGACACCGGCCGCGGAAGCGACCTTCACTGCCGCCGCCAACAACAAGCAGGTAAACAACAGTGATGTGGTCATCCTGCGCTCGGTAGTGCCGCGTGCCACGCCTGCCTATGTCAGCACCGCATTCACCACCGGCGCGATGTCCTTCCAGGCGCTCGGAGTGGGCAGTCTGCAGCCGAACCAGATGGCGGTGATTTCCGATTGTGTCAACTGGTGGACCTTTCAGACCGGCGCCATCGCCGGAGGCACTCCGGCGACCGTCAGCCTCGGCGCGGGTAATTCCGGGGCGTTGCCGGTGGGCCTGCAGGCCGGCGCCGTGGTCGCCCCGGTGACTACGGCCATCTACTACATCGGTGTGGGTTCGGACGGCGACTCCGCGCTGATGCGCCTGGAGCTGGTCAACGGCCTCGCCGGTCTGACCGCCGAAGAGATCGTTCCCGATGTGGAGAACATGCAGGTGCTGTACGGCGTGGACACGACCGGCACCCAGAATGCCAGCTCCTATGTGACCGCCAACCAGGTGGTCGACTTCAACACAGTCGTCAGCGTCAAGGTAGCCGTGCTGGCGGCGAGCCCGCCCGGCTCGGCGTCGCTGCCTGCCGCGGCCCCCACCTACAACCTGCTCGGCACCACCGTCACGGCCCCGATCGATACGCGGCTACGCCGCGTGTTTGCCGTAACCATCGGGCTGCGCAATGCCATCACCTGAAGCCGTGCCAACACCTGAAGCCCCAGCTGTGGAACCCCGCAACATGAAACGCCCGCTCACTGCCGCGCCCACCAACCAACGGGGTGCGGTGCTGTTCGTCTCCATGATCCTGCTGGTGATCCTGACTCTGATCGGAGTCACGGCGGCGCGCATGCAGACGGCCGAGGAGAGCATGGCGCGCAACGAGAACAACCACCAGCTAGCGCTGGAGTACGCGGAAGCTGCGCTACGCAACGCTGAAGGGTTCGTCGGCAAATATCAGCAGGCTGATTTCGCCACCAACGGTGCGGGTCTGTATGACCTCAGCCTCGAGCTGCAGACCGGCACGCTGACCAGCATTGCCGACACCACCAACTGGATGCAGCCCGGAGTGGACACCATGCTGTACGCAGGGCCTGCTCTCAACAACGCACCGCCACCCTCGCAGGCGGCCCAGATCATCATCGAGGCGATGCCGCCCGTCACGCCGGTAGGCAGTCAGATGGGCGATCCGCGCTACAACTCGCCCGCGACGCAAATCTTCTCTTACCGCATCACCGCGCATGCCGGGGGTGCCGATGCCTCTTCCACCGCCACTCTGCAGAGCGTCTACCAGTAGCGCTCCGTAAGGGAAAGCCATGAATACATCACGCTTTTGGCACTACCTGCGTCGTCTCACGCTGCTCGGCGTGCTGGGCATCGCAGTGAGCGTCGGAATCTCCTCGGCCGTGCCGCCGCCGACACCGGTGAGTCTGTCGCAGCTGCCGCTCACGATCGTCGTGCCAGCGCACCCGCAGATCATCCTGGCGGTCGGCAATTCCGAATCCATGGACGGCAATCTGAGCGGCGCGATCATGCTCGGTTCGGGCTCGCTGCCCGCCGCAGGACGCGCTGCTGCAGAATTCCAGCTCGCCGCTGTTCTACGCGATCCCCGGCGGCTTCACCCCGCCGCTCAATCCCGGGGCGTTGGGCTTTGCGCCCTACACCGTCAACTCCGGCGGCAACCTCGTCGATAACTCGCCGAGCCGCCTGAATGTCGCCAAGGGCGGTATCACCGCGGTGCTGAACACGTTCATGGCGAACGCCGACTTCGCGCTGGTCGATTACCGGACTGGCGGCACGAGCCTCTATACCACCTGGCTGTATGAGATGAGCCCGATCGGCAGCGGATTCGTGTTCACGAATGCGCAGATTGGCGGCAATCGCTATGTCACCAATCCCTGCCAGAACTACAACCTGCTGAATCCGGCGAACGTCATCTACCAGAACTGTCGCAACATCGATGTGAGCGGCCAGGTGATCGGCAACGTCGCCACCTCACAATACATGCAGATCTCGGCCAGCAGCGATGATCCGCTCATCAACGACGTGCTGTACGCGAACGGCGGCATCTCGCCGGTGTGTCTGGTGTACGGCGGCCCAAATCCGGTGAATCCATATCCACCGCATTACTCCCTGGGCCAGTACAACGCCAACCCCGGCAACATCCAGGAGACCTATAGCAACCAGATCAACGCCTGCGCCCGCACCACCACACCGACCAATGCAGGCTTCGTGCCTTACTCACCGCAGACCATGTACATCCAGCGCGGCTTCGGCTACGGCGGCGGCCAGTCACCCAACAATGGCAATACGCTGGTTGGCATGACGAGTGCCGGGCAGTATCCCACCAATGCCACGGTCAATGCGGCCATCGCCCAGTTCACACCCTACCTGCAGCCGGAAACCGACAACAACGGCACCCGGGAAATCAAGGCCAGCGGCGGTCAGTCGGCGCTGCCCGGGTTGTTGAAGGGCGCAAAGAACCTGTTCAACACCAACCCACCCACCACGAATGGCTGCGCCGCGCAGCGCTATGTCGTCATGCTCACCGACGGTCTGCCGACCCTCGACCTCGGTGGTGGATCGTGGCCGCCACCCGGAACCACCTCCTCGCTGGCCTATGGTGCGAACGTTGGCTTCAATGCTGACGGCTCGCTGAATTTCGGCGCCACCAACCACCAGGCGGTGATCGATACCATCAACCAGCTGGCGACGCTTAACTCAGGTCCCAATCCGATCAAGACCTATATCATCGGCCTGGGCGCAGGGGTGGACCCGACGCAGAACCCGACCGCTGCGAGTGTCCTCACGGCCATGGCGATTGCCGGCGGTACCGGCACGTATTTCGCGGCCACCAGTCCCACCGCACTCACCGCCGACCTACAGGTCATCCTGGGCACGATTCTCGCGGCGACCCAATCGACGGCGGCCGCCTCGGTGAACTCCACGGAGCTGCAGAATGGCTCGGTCGCATACCTCGCGCAGTTCACCACCTCGGATACGTACCAGGACTGGACCGGCGATGTGCACGAGTTCCCGATCGACCCCATCACCGGTCAGGTCAACACCGGCGTGGGAGCTGCGCTGTGGAGCGCGCAAACCCAGCTGGATACCCTCGACTGGAACACCGGTCGGGTGATTGCAACGTGGGATCCGGCCGCGAACGCAGGTACACCCTTCCGCTGGAATCCTGCCCTGGCACCCAACGGCATCAACGCGGTCAGCACACTTGGACTGCAGCTGTCCACGTTCGCCGCCGACAGCAATGGCCAGCACATCCTCGAATTCCTGCGCGGCAACAGCGCGAACGAAGTCCGTTCCGGCGGTCAGCTGCGCAACCGCTCGCACCGGCTCGGCGACGTCGTCGACAGTGCCCCGCAGTTCGTGGGCTCACCCTCAGGATTCAGCGAGCTTACCTCCTACAAGACCTTCATCAGGAATCATGTCAACCGCGAGCACATGCTGTATGTGGGCGCCAACGACGGCATGATGCACGCGCTCGATGCCGATACGGGTGTGGAGAAGTTTGCCTACATCCCCAACGGGGTGTTCGCCAATCTCGTCAGGCTCGCGAATCCGTTCTACAACTCCAACCACCTCATGTATCTGGACGGCACGCCGCAGATCGCCGACGTGCAGTTCACCGATTCGACCTGGCATACGGTGCTGGTGGGTGGCGAAGCGGCCGGCGGCACCACGCTATATGCACTCGATGTGACCGATCCGGCGTCCATCACCACGGAAGCCGCACTGGCAAGCGCTGCGTTGTGGGAGTTCACCGACCCGGATCTCGGCTACACCTACAGCGCACCGGCCTTCGCCAGCACCAAGGTCGGCGCCTCGATGACCTACGGCGGTTGGCTGGTGTTTGTCGGCAACGGCTACAACAGCGCGCAGCAGAAGCCCTTCCTGTATGCGCTCAACCCGCAGACCGGCGCCATCATTACGAAGATCGACCTGTGCGCCGCGGTGGCCGGTGCCTGTAACTTAGCTCTGGCCAATGGCCTCTCGAGCGTCACCGTCGTCAACAGCTACGGGCAGAATTCAGCGCCCGCCGATACCGTGTACGCCGGCGATCTGCAGGGCAACCTGTGGCGCGTGGACATCACGAGCGCGACCCCGGCCAGCTGGACGGTGAAGGTGATCTTCCAGGCCCGCGACAGCAGCAACAATCCGCAGCCCATCACCACCGCACCGGTAGTTGGCCTGAATCCGCTGTTCCCGGGGCTTCTGGGGACGATGGTCGAATTCGGCACCGGCCAGTTGCTGGGCGTACCGGATCTG
Source organism: uncultured Pseudomonadota bacterium (assembly GCA_963715725.1). Taxonomy (GTDB): domain Bacteria; phylum Pseudomonadota; class Gammaproteobacteria; order Steroidobacterales; family Steroidobacteraceae; genus 13-2-20CM-66-19. The sequence continues at coordinate 1,160,324 of OY970272.1, forward strand.
ACTACCTCGGCGACGCAGACGCTCTATGGCATCTACGATGCGCCCACCGCAGCCGCACCGCCGATTGGTTTTGCGGGCATTCCACGCCGCGCCAACCTCGTACAGCAGAATATGAGCTCGTCCACCGCAGCCGGCCTGTCAGTCCTCATTGAATCGACGGTCAATCCCGTCAACCTGCCGAGCAATCGCGGCTGGTATGTGGATCTGAACACTGCCAGCGGCATGCGCATGGTCACCAATCCGATCATCGAAGCCGGTGGTGTGTTCGTGGCGACAGTCTATCAACCGAATACCAACCCGTGTCTGGGCGGGGGTAACGCCTGGCTGTTCGCACTCAACTACGCCACCGGTGGTGCCTTCAAGTTGCCGGAGCTCGATCTCAACAACGACGGGATACTGAACGCCGGTGACCAGGCCGCAGGCGGCACGAATCCGGTGGCCGTCTCACTCGGTGCCGGATTTGCCTCGGCAGTCACGCTGACGCAGACCAAGTGCACCGGTAACGCGTGCAACAACAAGCACGTCGGCAGATCCAACGTCTCCGTGGCGACGGTCAACGACCGCGGTAGCGGCAAGCAACGTGTTGGCTGGTGGGAGGTACGACATTGAAGACTTACAAGATCGCGGCTATCGCCGCAGTGGCGCTGACGCTGACAGTGGCTGTCACGGCCGAGGCCAATCAGGTTGCAGGCGTGTTGCTCACGGGTACCCTCACGGCGCCCCCCTCGACCGACTACATCAAGGTCGACGGCCACAACTACCACATCCGCACCGGCAGCACGGCGGCAACGGACGTGCGCACGGTCACGCAGGGTCAGCGCGTCGATGTGCGCCTGAGCGGCCCAGCCAACACCTCCTCATCCGAGGTGATCAGCATCTCGGCCCATCAGGAAAAGTGAGCGACCTATGAGCAGCAGTGTCAATAGAGGCGCAGCGGGTTTCACGCTGATTGAGTTGATGATCGCGGTGACGATCGTCGGCATCCTCGCGGCGATCGCGATTCCGTCCTACAACAACTACGTACGACGCTCGTACCGCAGCGATGCCACCAACACCATGATGCAGGATGCGCAGGCGCTGCAGCGCTGCTATTCGCAGAACTTCACCTATCAGCCGGTGCCCGCCTGTCCAACACCGACGGCCGCCACCGCGACCCCCGGCGGCTGGTACACGGTCAGCATCGCGCTCACACCCACGACCTATACGATCACGGCGGTGCCGGCGCGCGCGCCGCAGACCCAGGACACGCCCTGCCAGACGTTCAACCTGTTCAGCACCGGGCAGCGCAATTCCCGTGACGGTGGCGGCGCGGATACGACCATTACCTGCTGGGGCAGCAATTAACGCCTGAGGGATGCGGCAGCACACCTCGCGCGCCACTTCCCGGTGGCGCCTGCGTGGCCGCACTTGCCGCGGCCGTGCCGACGATTCAAAATGACCCTGGCATTAAGTTGACTTCAGGCCGGTGGGCCGGTGCAATCCATGCATAATGGCGTCACCGCGACGCACAACAAATAGCAAGAACCGCGAGGCCCGCAAAGTGGAACGCCGCCTGCACACAAGGCATCGTGCCCGAACTGTCGTTTACATCACCCTGCCGGGTGGCCGCCGCAAGCTTTGCAAGGCGGTCAACCTCAGTGCCACCGGCGTCTTCATCGAGACCACCAATCTGGGCCTGCGCAAGGGGCAGCAGGTGATCCTGGCGTTCGCCATCAACCTGGGAGCCGTCACCAAGCTGCACCGCCGGACGGCGGTGGTGGCGCACGTGTCGCGCGGAGGCACCGGGCTGATGATGGAAAGCTACGGCGCGGCGCGCACGAGCTGAGCTGTTCCCACCCGCTGTTCCACCGGCGATCCGAAGCTGTACAGACGCCCAGCCGTTTCGGCAAACGGACCGTGACCCCGGCGGGCGCCTTGGCCTAAGATGCCATAATAATGTCATCTGATAACCGCTCCGGGGCTCACGAGCCCGGAGAGCGCGATACCCGTGAGATTGAATGGCAGCTGGCCTCGGCCGATCTGAGTCCGGTACGCCGTTGGCTGGCCGATCATCCGCAGATCGATGGACTGACCCTGCAGCCGGACGCCACGGTCGAGATCCACGATACCTACTTCGACACCGATGACTGGCGCATCCATCGCGCCGGCTATGCGCTGCGGATCCGCACCGAATCCGGCCGGACGGAAGCGACCCTGAAAGCGCTGCATTCGGCGCGCGATGATGTCGCCGACCGTCGCGAGGTGACCGAGCCGCTCGAAAGCAGTGCCGCCGGCAACGCGACCGACTCGATCCTGCACTCCAGCGGACCTGTGGGGAGGCGGGTGCACGCCGTGAGCGGTGCGCATTCGCTCGTGGCGCTGTTCGAGGTGCGCACCTCGCGCGAGAAGTTTGCGGTGTGGCAGGCCGATCAGAACGAGCCGCTCGGGGAGATCGCGCTGGATGAGACGATCATCTGTCGTCCCGACGGCAGCCCGCGCACCACGCTGAAGCGCGTCGAGGTCGAAGCGCAGGCGCAATCGCACAAACCCCTGCAGGCACTGGTAAAGAGTCTGCGACGCGATTGCGAGCTGAGCGCGGCGCAGGACAGCAAGTACTCCCAGGGTTTGAAATCGGCAGGGCTCGCACCGCTGCCACCCGCCAGCCTGTCACCGACGACCGTGCATACCGCCATGCGCATGGACGAGGCGGTGTTTGCCAGCCTGCGCCGTTACCTGGCCGCCTGGTATCAGCACGAGCCGGGCGCCCGTCTCGGCGATGACTCCGAGGAGCTGCATGATCTGCGGGTCGCGGGCCGGCGGCTCGAGGCGCTGCTACGGCAGTTTCGCGAGTATCTGCCCGAGGCACTGTTGCAACTGCGGCCTGTATTGAAAAACGTGCGTCAGGTGTTGGGCGAGGCGCGCGATCTCGATCTTGCGCTCGCCGAGCTCGAGACCTTCATCGCCACCCTGCCGGATGCCGAGCGGCAGGCACTGCATCCCCTGCAGCAGCATCTCGCCTGGGAGCGCACTCAGGCCCGCCAGCGCATGTTGGAAATGCTGGACTCGGAGACCGTACGGATCGCGTTCGAAAGACTGACGCAGATTCTGGCGCGCCCCGCCAGCGTTGGCGATGCGACTATGGCGGTGAGTGTGGCGCCGACGCTGCTGCGCACGCGCTATCGCAAGTTGCGCAAGGGGGCCGATGCGTTGCAAGCGGACTCCTCGATGGCGACCTACCACGAGGTTCGCAGCGAGGTGAAAAAGCTGCGCTACACCCTTGAGACAGTCGCCATGCTCCACGGCAAGGCTGGCGATGCGATGTTGCGTGCCTTGCGCCGTTGGCAGGAGAAACTGGGCATCCAGCAGGATGCCGATGTCGCCGGCCGACGCTTGCGCGCCTTTGTCAACGCGCCACCGGAGGCGACTGCACCCGAGACGCTGTTTCTCATGGGGCGGCTCGCAGAGCATCACGCCACGGCGGCCCAGCGAGCCCGTGCCGGCTTACCCAAGGCGTACCGCAAGGTGCGGCAACGCTGGAAGAAGCTTCGGGCAACGTTTCCAGAGTTCTCTCCCGCCTCCGCGTCGGAGGCCTCCCAGGAAACGCCAACGGCGGAGGCCGGCCCAGCGGCAACGGTTGCGCAGCAACCGCGACCGCGGCCGACCAAGGCCAGGTCAGCGCGGCGTAAGCGCGCCGCCCCAGAGATGCGCGATGCCGGCACAGAGGCGAGCCCGGAGATCTCCGCTGCGCAGGCACCGAGCCCCGATCACGATGATGAGCAGCACTCCGGGTCGACGACCGCGCCGAGCTGACCGCCATGGACCTGTTGATCGTCCGCCACGCGATCGCCTTCGAGCGCGACCGCAGCCGCTGGAAGGATGATGCGCAACGCCCGCTGTCTCCCGAGGGCATGCGCCGCGCGCGCCATGCCGCGGCGGGACTGCGCCATCTGGTCAAAGCGCCCGACCGGCTGCTCACGAGTCCGCTCGTGCGCGCACGGCAGACTGCTGACATCCTGACACAGGTAGCTCACTGGCCCCGGCCGCTTGAAACTCCGGAGCTGGCTCCCGGCATCCCGCTGCAGCAGATCCTGGATCTGCTCGCTCAGCAGCAGCACGCCGGCATCGCGGTAGTCGGCCATCAGCCAGACCTGGGAAAGCTGTTGGCGGCATGTTTGCTCGGCAGCCACCCGGTAGAGCTGCCCGTGGATCTGAAGAAGCCTGGGATCGTCTGTGTGAGCTTCGACAAGCCGGTGCGGGCCGGCCGCGGTACGCTCAAGTGGCTCGCCACCCCGCACCTGCTGCGCCTGCTGCGCAAACTCAAGCCGTAGGGCTCGGGACCCTCCGCTCGTAAGGACTGCCGACCCCTCAGCTCGTGAGCGCCGCCGCCCACGCCAGCGCGATGGGCACCAGCGCGGCCGCCCCCGCAAGCCACTGCGGGATCCGATCCAGTCGGTCACGCGTGGCAGGCTGAGCACCGAGCGTGCCGAGCAGGATGCCCGCGAGAAAGCCGAGCACGTGCGCGACGACATCCACTTCCGGTGCCGTCGGCTCCGCCGAATTCAGATCCTGCGCGCCGCTGCCGGTCCACCCCAGCAACACGAGGCCTGCGACGAGCGGACCCCAACGCAACGCCCAGCGCTGCGGCCAGCGATAGCGCGTGCGGAACGAAAAGGCCGACAACAAGCCGAGCGCGGTGAACACAGCGGTGGAGGCGCCGACCGCCCGGTGCGACGCCGGCCCCAGAAGGGCCTCGGCGCCGTTGGCAAAACCGGCGCCCAGCACGATCAGAAACCAGGCATTGCCCACACCCAGCAAGCGGCCGGCGAGGTAGCCGAACCAGCAGCCGGCCACGCTGTTGGCGGCCAGATGCGCGCCATCCAGATGCAGCGTCAGAGCAGTCCAGACGCGCCACCATTCTCCATGGCGCACGGCCCCCGCAATCAGCTCGCCCAGATCGAATGCATCCAGGCGTACCAGGCCGTTGGAGATCGCCGCGGTTACCCCGAGCAACAGCACCACGTACAGCAGGCTGCCGATGCCGGCATGCGCATGAACCGGCAGCGGGGGCGGCGGTGGCGGGCGGCGGATGCGCAACTCGAGCTCGTACTGCCGCAGGTGCTCCTGCGCAGCGGGGACATCGGCCGGATCGACCAGTAGCACCCAGTCACGGTCATCTACGCCGATCGCGCTGGGGATGCCGACCGCAAACAGCATGAAGGCCCGGTCATTACACGCTGCGCGCTGTGCCGAGCGGTAGATTTCAGCGACTCGGCCGCTCATGGTGTAATCCCCGCGTGCCGCAGCTTATCAGGCGGGCATCGACCCTGTGGCCCATTGCCCTGCTGCTGCTGGCGATGGCTTCCGTGCAGGGCGGCGCCTCGCTCGCAAAATCCCTCTTCCCGCTCATCGGCCCCCTCGGCGTGGTGGGACTGCGCCTGCTGTTCGGCATGCTCATCCTGTGGGTCGTGCTGCGTCCCTGGCAGGCGCGCCTGACGCGCGCCTCACTCCCCCCGCTGCTCGTGTACGGACTCAGCCTCGGGGTGATGAATGCGCTCTTTTATCTGGCGCTGAGCCGCGTACCGCTCGGCATCGCCGTTGCGGTGGAGTTCACCGGCCCCCTGACGGTCGCCGTGCTGAGCTCACATCGGCTGCTCGACTACGTGTGGATCCTGCTCGCAGCGCTCGGCCTGCTGCTGCTGCTGCCCATCGCCCACCTGGGCGGTGCGATCGATCCGGTCGGCGCGGTACTGGCGCTCGCTGCCGGGGCGTGCTGGGCGCTGTACATCGTGTTCGGACAGAAGACCGGCGCGGACTTCGGGCCGCGCGCGGCGGCACTCGGCAGTACCATCGCCGCCATCTGCGTCGCGCCGGTAGGCATCGCCGCGGCCGGCAGCGCCTCCCTGACTCCCGTGATATGGGTTCCCGCCTTCGGCGTCGCCCTGCTCTCGACGGCCATCCCCTACACGCTGGAGATGATCGCCCTTACGCATCTGCCGGCGCGGACCTTCGGCATCCTGATGAGCCTCGAGCCGGCCTTTGGCGCCCTGTTTGGCTACGTGTATCTGCACGAGCACCTGAGCGAGGTGCAGTGGCTTGCGATCGGTCTCATCATCTGCGCCTCGCTGGGCACGACCGCCACGCATCAGCAGACGATTCATGAAGTGCCCGAACCGGTTTGAGGCGCAGCGCGAGGAATCCGCACTTGCAATCCATCATCAGCGTCGCGCGTCTCAACAAAACCTACGCATCGGGCTTCCGGGCGCTGAAGGACGTCGACCTCGAGATCCGGGCCGGTGAGATCTTTGCGCTGCTGGGTCCCAACGGGGCGGGCAAGACCACGCTGATCAGCATCATCTGCGGCATCGTCAATCCGACGAGCGGCGTGGTGCGGGCCGACGGCCATGACATCATCCGCGAGTACCGCGCCGCGCGGGCCAAGATCGGCCTGGTTCCCCAGGAGCTCACGACCGATGCCTTCGAGAGCGTCTGGGACACGGTCACCTTCAGTCGCGGGCTGTTCGGCAAGCGTCCCAATCCTCAGTACCTGGAGAAGGTGCTGCGGGATCTGGCGCTGTGGGAGAAGCGCGATAACCGCATCCTGACTCTATCTGGCGGCATGAAGCGACGAGTGCTGATCGCCAAGGCGCTCGCGCACGAGCCTCGCATCCTGTTCCTCGATGAGCCGACCGCAGGTGTTGATGTGGAGCTGCGTCGCTCCATGTGGAACATGGTGCGCGCGCTGCGCAGCAACGGCGTCACCATCATTCTCACCACGCACTACATCCAGGAAGCCCAGGAGATGGCCGATCGCATCGGGGTGATCAACGGCGGTGAGATCATCCTGGTGGAGGACAAGGATGTGTTGATGAAGAAGCTCGGTCGCAAGCAGCTGCTGTTGCAGCTGCGCGGCCCGCTGCAGCAGCTCCCGCCGGAGCTGACGTCCGTCTTTGCGCTCGAGCTGTCCGCCGATGGCACGGAGCTGGTGTATACCTTCGATACCCAGGGCGAACGCACCGGCATCGCAACCCTGCTCAGCCGGCTCGGCGAGCAGGGCATCGACGATCAAGGATCTGCAGACGCGCGAGTCCTCGCTGGAGGATATTTTCGTCAGCCTGGTGAGATCGCGCCCATGAACGTGCATGCCATCCGCGCGATCTACACCTTCGAGCTGGCGCGCACCTGGCGCACCATCTTCCAGAGCATCGCCTCGCCGGTGCTGTCGACTTCGCTGTACTTCATCGTCTTCGGCTCGGCGATCGGCTCGCGCATGGCGCACGTCGAGGGTGTCAGTTACGGCGCCTTCATCGTGCCCGGGCTCATCATGCTCTCGATCCTCACGGAAAGCGTCTCCAACGCCTCCTTCGGCATCTATCTGCCGAAGTACTCCGGCACGATCTACGAGATCCTCTCGGCACCGATTTCCGCCTTCGAGATCGTGATCGGCTATGTCGGCGCCGCCGCCACCAAATCGGTGATCCTGGGCACCATCATCCTGATCACCGCGCGGCTGTTCGTCGCCTTCAGCGTTGCGCATCCCCTGTGGATGGTGGCCTGGCTGATCGTGACCTCGGTGACGTTCAGCTTCTTCGGCTTCATCATCGGGATCTGGGCTGACGGCTGGGAGAAGCTGCAGATCGTGCCGCTCATGATCGTCACCCCCCTCACCTTCCTCGGCGGCAGCTTCTATTCCATCTCCATGCTGCCGCCCTTCTGGCAGAAGGTGGCGCTGTTCAACCCGGTGGTGTATCTGATCAGCGGCTTTCGCTGGAGCTTCTTCGAGATCAGCGATGTCAACATCGTGTTGAGTTTCGCGATGACGCTGCTGTTTCTCGGGCTGTGCCTCGCGGCGGTGCTCGCGATCTTCCGCACCGGCTACAAGCTCAAGATGTGAAGCGACCGCCGATCGGGCCGGCGCGTGAACGGCCGCTCAGCCTTTGGGCTCGGGGAAGCTGACCGAGCTGGCCGGGATCAGCAGCGTCGGGGAGTCATCCTCCTCCAGCGGCGGCACCATCACGGTCTCGGCTCCGGTTGGCAGGCTCTGCACCGGCTGGAAGGGCTGCTGGCTGCGCAGCCGCTGCAAGGCGAGCTCCGCCTCGATGGGCTCGCTGAAGTAGAAGCCCTGGCCGTAGTCGCAACCCATCTCCTGCAGCGCGCGCGCGGCGGCTTCCGTTTCGATGATCTCCGCGATCGCGGTGAGATTCAGGCTGCCGGCCATCTGCACCATGGCGGCCATCATGCCGGTGTTCGCCTGGTCGGCCCCGGTGCGGTTGACGAACGGGCGGTCGATCTTGACGAAATCGAACGGGAACAGCTGCAGGTAGCTGAGTGAGGAATAACCGGTGCCGAAGTCATCGAGCATCAGCTGGATGCCCATAGCTGTGCAGCCGATCGAGGCTCTCGCGCGCCGCGCCGACGTTGCTGATGAGTGCCGCCTCGGTCAGCTCGAATTTCAACAATGATGGCGGCAGCTGGGTCTCGCGCAGGAGTGAAGCGAGGTAGTCACCGAGCCCCGGATCGCGCAGCGCGGTCGGCGACAGGTTGATGCTGATGAAGAATTTCTGATTGGCTGGCAGGCGGCGCAGCCACTCGCCGGCGAGCTTGACCACGCGCAAGATGATCCAGCGCGTGATGGGCACCATGAGCCCGGCCTCTTCCGCGATGCGCAGGAACTTGTCGGGCGCCAGGACGCTCTCCACCGGATGGCGCCAGCGCAGCAGCGCCTCGGCACCGACCATTCGGTAGGTGCGCAGGTCGACGATCGGCTGAAACAGCAGCGCAGCTCGTGTTTTTCCAGCGCGACGTGCAGATCGGCCTCCAGGCTGACGAGGCGAGGCCGCCTGGCCCGCCATGCTCGGCGTATACAGCACGATCTTGCTGCCTTCCTGACGCTTCGCGACGGTGAGCGCGATGTCCGCCTCACGCACCACGTCCTCCGCCCGATGCTGGCCGGAGTCGACCGCGGTCAGCCCGAAGGTCGCCGCCACCACCAGGCGATGGCGTCGCAGCTCGAACGGCGTGCGCAGCTCCTCCTGCAGCAGACCTGCCACGCTGCTGCGCGGCATCGGTGGAGGCCACATCCAGAATCAACACCGCAAACTGATCACCGCCCCAACGGGCGAGTACGCCCTCGAACGCGGAGGTGGATTTCTCGAAGCGCCGCGCCGCCTGCACCATGAGCTCATCGCCGGCGGTGTGGCCCAGCATGTCGTTGACGAGCTTGAAGCGTGAGATGTCCACCAGGATGACGGCGATCCGCTGGCGACGCTTGGTGCGCACATCGCGCAGCGCGCGATCCAGCTGATCCATGAAATAGCGGCGGTTGGGCAGACCGGTGAAGGCATCGTGAAAGCGCGCGTGATCGAAGGTCTCCTGCAGGTTCAGGCGCTGCTGCATCTCGGTGGCGAGCTGCTGGTTGATGACTGCGCAGGCGCTGGCGTGCCGCGGTCAACACCGCGCGGGAGCGCTGTAAAGAGTGAATGAGATCGTGCGTGCCGAAGGACAGCAACCAGGCGAGGAATGCCAGCAGTCCGATGTCGGAGGCGAGCTCGGTGGTCGGATACCAGCCGCTGTGGGGCCGCAGGGTGATCGCCAGATAGCTGCCGGGCACGGCCGGAGTAAAGCCTGCCGGGAGACGAATCTGCGTCACTGCCGGATGCAACAGCGGCTCGGTGCTCGAGCCGATGAAGATGCGATTGCGCGCGCTGCGCGTCTCGGCCTGCAGCAGCTCGAAGTCGTAGCCTTCATCACTGAGATGCGACAGATGCGCGCCGGCGAGCAGCGCATCGAGATCCGCATAGCCCACGGCCCAACCGCGCGGGCGCTCCTCGCCACTACGGCTGCGGATCGGCACGCGCGCCGCCATGAGCCACTGGCTTCCCAGGCGCAGCGGGCCCAGAACCGATTGACCCGGCACCGGTCGCGCGGACTCGGCCGACTGCCACTCGCTCGCGATGCCGGTCGCCGCGGTCATCTCCGTCTGACGCGCGCCGAGCACCCGGTCCTCTGCCGACATCCAGAACGTGTTTTGTTTGAGCGGTACCAGGTTGAGGTCAACCTGCTCATCGGCAGCGAGCGCCTGCGCAGCCGCGCGCGCCTGCGCTACGGTGAGATCGGCCAGACGCTGCAACTGCGGCTCGATCTTGCGTGCATAGCTGAGGCCGAGATTTGCCGCATTGGTCCGCGCCACCTCGCTGTGATGCTGCACGGACAAGTACAACAGCCGCGATCCGCCGAGCAGCACGACGGCGAGCACGACTATCGTTGGCAGCCAGCCCAGGTCGCGTTTTCGAAACGGTGCGGCCACGATCAATGCCTCAATGCGGAATGTGGTAAACCCAGTTGAGCGTGCCGGTCCAGCGGTTGCTGCCCGGTACGAAGAAAGCTCCGGCCGGCGAGACGATCGGAACTTCCGTGCCCTGCAGGCGCTGATAGTCCCCGATCAGCGTGATGTCGCTGTGCAACCGTGGCAGCGGCCGTGCCAATCCCACATAGCCTTCACGGAATTGTCGCGATTGGAGCACGGTGCCCCCGCCCACCTGCCCGATGACGGTCGGTGAGGTGCGGCCGACGCCAAAACCGGCGAAGAAGTTCACCAGCGGCTCATAGATGTCGACGCGCCCGGAGGTGAGGCGGGTGTCAAGGTTGCCGCTGATCGAGTACTGATAGGCAAGCGCGGTCTGGAAGTGCGGCGACCACAGATAGGACAGCGCCACCTTCGGCAGGTTGCCATGAGTGGTTTCAACATCGAGCTGCCGATCCTCGACCGTTGCGCTGACACGGTGAAAGTAGGTGCCGCTCAGCGACAGGGCTTCGACGCGGTACTTGAAGGCCTTGGGACCGTCATCGCCGGCGCCCTCGTGGATCTCACCCGACAGGGTGTAGCGTTGGTTGCCCGGACCGCGCGTCATCGAGCCATTCAGCGAGCCGAAGGTCCAGTGCGCCACCGACAGGGCCTCGTACTCCACTGCTGCGCCCAACAGGGTGTCGGGGCTGAAGTTGTGCAGCCAGCCGCCTGCGGCGCCACCGCCGCCGCTGGTGCCGGTCAGGGAGGAGCCGTTGGCACTGAAGGTCAGTCGGTCCTCAGACAGCGAGTGGTGTACCGGCGTGCTCGCCGGTGTCTGCGTAGGATTCGGGACGGCGGTGTTGGCCGGCCCCGAAGGCGTGGCTGGCGGGGGCGCGCCCGCCTCCTGTGCGAGACTTGCACCCGTGCTGAGTGCGAGCGCCAACAGTGCGAACTTACCCAGAGAATGTGCAGGTCTTCTCATCGCAGCTGACCCAGAGTGCTCGTCAGCACGGTGGAGCTCGTGGCGAATGGATCGGTCGAACCGGCTCTGGCCACCGGCAGCAGCGCAACGGTAAAAATGTGCTCCTCCTCACCCGCCAGCGTCACGGCGGAACTGGTTACCTGATAGATACGCGGGCCGATCTCCAGATGCATCTTGCGTCGGCCGGTGAGTCCCGGCTCCCACCATGCACCCGCATCCGGCTGCGTGAGCAGCTCCCCGGCGTTCGCGCCGACCTCGGCGTTGGCAAACAGAGCGCCAGCCGGCTTGTTGAAGGCGAGCAGCTGGCCGCGCGCATCAATGACGAGCGCGGCGTACTCGGAGGTATCCAGCGCAGCCTTCAGACAGAACAGCTCGGTCGAATCCTCAAGTGTGAGCAACGCCAGGCGTCGCCCGCGGTGCGCGAGGTGCAGCACCCTGACATGCGTCACGCGCAGTTGCTCCGAGATACGCACGACAGTCGTCGGCGCGCTGCCATCGGAGCCCGTGACCAACTCGCCGACGATCTCCGGAAAGGAGAAGCGCAGCGCCTCGAACAGCGGCCGCCCTTCGAGCGGCATCTCGCCGGCCCGCAGATAGATGTTGGCAAACTCGCTCGAGGCCACGACGCGCATGGAATCCGGATCGACCAGCAGCGCCGGCAGCGGCAGGCGCTCGATGAGGTTGGCCCACATCTCGTGCCCGCGCTCGGCCTCGGTGCGCGCCATGATGACGTGGGCGTTGAGCCGCTCGAAGATGGTGCCGAGATACTCCGCGGCGACGGCGCAGGCGAGCAGCAGTACCGCAAAGACCTCCAGCAGCACGAGCAGGTAGTTGGAGGGCGCGTAGAAGCCGGAGAACGACGGCTGCGCGCCCGTGCCCTGTTTGCCGAACAGCCACGGCAGCCAGGTGTCGTTGCCGAGCAGTCCGCTCGCGTACCAGCGCAGCTCGGGCGCCTGGCTCAGCGCTACCACGCCCACCACGAGGATGCTCACCACAGCGACCAGATAGGGCTGCCAGCGCGACAGGAAAATGGCCCCGATCACCGGCAGTGCGAACACCATGAGGAACAGCGGATTCTGGAAGGCGCCGACGTGATCCCAGATGAAGCCAATCAGCACCACGCCGATGAGATGCAGCACCGTGAGGGTGCGGTCGCGCCAGCGCCCTGGAGCGCGCGTCGGTGCAGCCAGCATCGTAAAGGCAATGTGCAGCAGCCCGAGCGCCAGCAGTCCCCAGGTCGCGGTGCCGAGGTTCACCTCGAAGCCGCTGGCAAACCAGGGCAGGCCGGTCGCCACCAGGATGGCGACGATGGTCATCAGCCAGGTGTCATCCAGCAGGTGTACCCGCGGGTTCTCCCACAACGGTCTCGGGATGAGCTGGGTACTGTCGAGGTTGGTCCTCAAGCAAGCTCCGTCATGCGGGCGCTACTGCAGCGATCCTTTGGAGTTGGCCGCCGCGCTTGCGCGGTTCACCGCCCCGGTGCCGAAATTGTTGTTGTCGAGGAACGGCTGGGACTGCACCTTCTGCCCGTTGGGCTGCTGGAAGTCTTCGATGTGCAGCGCATAGGCGTGGGCGCGCAGCACCTGATTGCGACGCAGGACCGGTGAGTCCCCGATCACATCGATACCGTTGTATTTCGGCTCGATGATGGTGTTGTCCACGGCAGTGCTGACGCTGTGCGCATCACCCAGCACGAAGGCGAGACCATAGCCGCAGTTGTGCAGCTTGTTGGCGCGCACCAGGGTGTTGGACGAGCCACGCACCATGATGCCATAAGCCGTCAGGCCCTCGAGCTCGTTGTCATCGATCACCGCTCCGCGCGCATTCTCTGCCACGATGCCCATCGAGGCGCCGCCGTTGATGCGGTTGGCCTTGATCACCGCTCCGGCTCCCACCACATGCACGTCGGCATCATGAGCATTGATGAAATCGTTGCGCTCCACCATCACCGGGATGTTGCCCGCGACCAGTCCGGCGGTGTCCTCGGTAAACTTGTTGTCGTGAATGCTGATGACATCGTCATGCGAATCCGGCGCGCTGCGCACTGCCCAAAGGCCTGCGTCCTTGTCCTGGGAGAACTCGTTGTTGGCGACCGAGGTATTGTGGCCCGAGGCGCCGAAACGGATACCGATGCGGTTCTGCACGAAGCGGTTGTGCTCGATCAGGGTATCGCTCGCGTTCTCAGCAACTTCCACGCCTACGTCGCAGGATTCGATCCGCGACCCCGAGATCCGGAAGTGCACCGCGCGCACCAGCACCGCGGCCGCCGGGCACTTGCTGATCGCAATGCCCTCGATGGTGGTGTTCGGCCCGGAGACATCCAGGACGGGGCCGGAATTGAGCACCTCGGCGTTGATTACGACGCCGGAGGCCTGGCCGACCAGGCGCACGCCCTTGCCATTGACGAGAGCCGGTAGGACAGTCTCCACGCGGATGTCGGGCACCTCGACTGAGATGGTCGTGGGCGCAGTCGCCGCCGCCACGATGAACAGCGCTTCCCGCAACGTACCCGGGCCGCGATCGCCCGCGTTGGTCACGTGTACCGTGCTCGCAGTCTTGGCGGATGTCACCGTCTGCACCCGACGCGTCTCATACCAATGCCCCGCTGCCACCACGGCAACGAGCACGACAAACACCCCTATCGCAACAACTGAGCGGCGGCCGCTGGCCATCGAAATCACCCCCTGGTTTTGTGTTGCAGAACAAACACGGCGTGCCACGTTTTTCTTGTTGCGCGTCGCCCGAACAGTGCGTTGATCGGGAGCGACAGTGCGGTCGCCAGTGCCAACAGCCCCAGCGCAAGCTTGCCAGGGAGTTTTCGCACATATGGTAACAGCTGCGTACGAAACGGCGCGGGATCCACGCCGCTGAGGGCGGTCAGTTGCAGACCGCAGTCACGCATCAGCGTCAGGTAGACGCCGCGCTGGCGGGCCTGAAACACGCTGGTATCGCAGCGCCGCTCGATGGAGTTAGGCGCCGCTTCGAGCAACACCATGCGCCCGCCCGGGGCCAGGTGGTCCCGCATGGCGCTCAAGGCGGCCCGCAAAGCCGCGGGATCCAGAATGTGCTGCAACACGGTCACGCCCAGGATCAGATCGAACTGACCGGACACCTTGAGGGCCGAGAGATCCTGCACCTCGAAGTAGCAACGTTGTGCCACATCTTCGAGCGCAGCGCGGCGCTGTGCCTCGGTGATCATGGTCGGACTAAGGTCGACCCCGGTAACCGTGGCGCCGCGCGCTGCGAGCAGCCGGCTCCAGCGGCCCACTCCACAGCCGACGTCGAGCACGCGCGTGCCGGGTACGATGTGCAGCCAGGGAGCAAGCGCCAGGCGCTGCTCAAGATGAATGGCGCGGTTGTAGAACTCCGGCATGCCGTAGGAGCACACCGCGGCGAGACCCGAGCCTTCGGCCGCAAAGCGCCGTGCCCGATCCTCCCAGTAGAGGCTCGGCCGGTACAGTTGCGGCGCCGGAATGCCCCGCACGCTCATTCGCCGACCCGCACTTTGCCGTTGCCCACGGCATGACCATTGCCATTGCCGTTGCCATTGACCAGGCTCGGATCGGCGGGACTTTCGTAGTGGTCACGATACACCCGGCGGTGGAACAGCTTCAGAGCGAAGAAGTTCACGAACCCTAGGGTCATCGGCACGATGTGGGTCAGCGCGTAGCACAGGTAGAGCGGCACGATGGGCGCGGCATAGGCGCGCTCGGCCTTGGGCACGCAGGTGAAGAGCGCGATGACACCCAGAGCGAGATAGCTCGTGATCGCGGCGGTGAAATATTCAGGATTGGTGAGACTGCCCTGCGGCACGATGTCATCGAGTAGCAGTGCATCCAGACCTGCCAGGAAACTCGCCAGCAGCAAGGCTGCGCTCACGAGCTTCACCAGATGCATCGCGAGCGACAGTCCACCGACGTACAGCAGGTAGTGATACATCGCAAAGGGCGAGCGGCGGCTGATCCGCAGGATCTCGGCGAAGCGCTCGGTGTAAACCTTGATGAGGCCGTGATACCAGCCGACGCGCTGTGAGAACCAACGCGGCAGCGTACCGGGTCCCTCGGTGCTGACCACCAGCCGGCCGTCGTAGTAGATGCGCTCGCCCTGCGCCAGCAGGATCACCGCATTCTCGAAGTCCTCGGCATACACCGAGAGCGAGTGGCGATTGAGCGCGCGTTGCAACGCGCTGCGCCGATAGAACGACACGCCCGAGGTGATGCTGAAATCCCCGAGACTCTCGCGTCCCACGCGGAAGGCCAGGGCATATTCAAACGACTGGAAGCGCGCGAGAAAGCCATCGGGCTCGATCATGATGCGTGGACAGGCGGCCGCAGCCCCCGACTGTTGGAAATCGCTCACGAACTGATCCAGATCGATGCTGCTGCCCTCCTGCAGGCCGCGGATGCGGATGTCAGGATCGGTGACCATGACGGTCTCGATGTGCGCGGGCAACCGCTCCAGCAGACGCTTGATGGCGCCGGGTTTGCGCCGGTTGAAACCATCATCGAAGCAGCGCCAGCCGGCCTGGCGCAAGCGCAGCACCGTGTTGTCGGTGGAGCCGTCACTGATCAACCAGACGCGGTCGCGGTAGGACCCAAAAGCGCTGGTGAACTCGTCGATCTGGTCCTCGAGATTGTGCACCGAGGCGATGATGGCAAACGGCGAGGCTGGCACCATGCGCCGCGCCTCCGGCGGCAGGATCGCGGCGAGATTGATAGAGAGATTGCCGTTCTGGCTTCCCTCGGAGATGCCACCGGCCGCCGCGGTGTGCCGGCGACGCATGTACAGCCGCAGCCCCAGATCGATCGCATCGGTATAGACAATGAGATTGGCGACCGCGAAGACGAAAATCGAGAAACCGATCGCCTGGGCGTTGACCACCGACAGCACGATCCAGCCGGCGAGCAGCGCGCACACCCCGAGCGGCGCGAGGACCTGCAGCGTGCGCCGCATGCGCCGGGTCATGCGGTCGCCGCGGCGCATTGCGCCGCGGCCTCCCAGCGCAACGCGGGCAGACGCGCGTACAGCTCGGCCCGCACGTCGCGCTCATCGGCTATCCGATGACCATGCTCTGCCATGATAGGTAGTGAACTCAGGATCCATAGCAGCGAGCGCACCCGCGAGGGCAGATGCGCCACCTGCTTCTCGAGCGGCTCGAGCAATGCCTCGAAGCGACTCTCGATGGCGAGGATGACCGTGGCCACCTCCGGATCGATCGGCAGGATCTTGGCGGGCTGCTGCCAGCTGAGCTCGGTACCGGCAATGCGCCGCTCGGCGTGATGGGTGTGCGGCAGCAGCGCCGGATCCTTCGCAAAGGCAGCCCCGGAAAACGGAATGACATACGGATACATACCGATCTCGCAGCCCTCGCGCAGCCAGCGGTACGACTGGCGCAGTGTCTCGGCCACATCCTCGAGCTGGGCGTGCGGTGAGCTCAGAATGAGATCCAGGAACGGGGTCACGCCGGCGGCCAGCGCCGCAGTCAGCATGGGCTCGATGTGGCGGTGGATCTGCCCCTTGTTGAATTCATTCAGCACGCGCTGCGAGAAGCTCTCGATACCGAAACCGAGCACGCGGAAGCCGGCGCGCCGCATGGCGCCGAGCCGCTCGGTCGTCATCGCATCGATCCGGTTGGTGCTGATGAACTGCAGGCGCGGCGGCAGACGTCCCTGCTGCTTGGCAGCCACGATGCCGTCGCACAGGGGCAGAATCCGCCGGTCCTGCGTGAAGGTAAAGATATCGTCCTGGAATATGATCGTGCGCACGGCTGGATGAGCGGCAACGATGCGCTCGATCATGTGCAGGCACTCATCCGCATCCAGGCGCGCGATCGAGGCCACAGTGCCCTGCGCTTCGTGCAGGAAGTTGGTCGCCGAGCAGAAGGTGCAGCCCATCGGGCAGTAGTTGAGCGTGATGAGACGCACCGAGCGGATCTCGGCAAGATGCGCCTCGCGCGCAGCCTTGCTTGGCAAGGCGCCGACCCGGTACGCCGCCTCGAGGCGATCCCAGTAGGCCTGGTACGGCATCCGCTCGTAGGGCGTGCTGTAGATGGCATCGCGCAGCTCGGTGCGTGTCAGGGCTCGTTGCGGAATACTGAGAACGGCGCCATCGCGGCCGCGTTCGGCGGTGCCGGTGATGCCGCCCAGCGGTTGTCCCGCGCGCACGCGCGCCACGAGCTCGAGCAGTGGATGTTCGCCCTCGCCCAACACCACCAGATCAAATGGCGCAAGACCGAACATCAGGTCCGGACGGAAGGTTGCCTCCATGCCGCCCGCGACGAGGATTGCGCGCGGCGCCACGCGGCGCACGATGTGCGCCAGCTCCAGATCGAAGCGCAGTGTCATGCCGGTGGTCGAGACCCCGACGATGTCCCAGTGGCCACTCAGCAACTCCCGCTCGAGCGCGCGTTGCGGGGTGTCACGGCAACAGTTGGGATCGAAAACCTTCGCGTTGACACCGTGCGCGTCCAGAACGCCGGCCAGCCGCCAGACGCCCAGCGGCGGCGCCAGGAATGTGTATTCACCACAGTGCGGATCGTAGGGTCCGATCAGCAGTACACTGGGCGAGCCTGCAGTATTCACGTGTTCGTTGGCTCCTTCGCACCGTAATCCGAGAGGGAGTACCCCTTAGGCTCAAGCTTCAGTCAGCGGTAACCGCAACATTCGTGCCCAGTCTTGGCTGGCGTTCCTTGAGTCGTGCGGCGAGGCTCAGTGTCACCCCCGGTTGCGGCCGGGTCAATGCTGTGGGGACGCTGAATTGCTCGAGATACCATCCAAGCCGCGCCGAGGGGTATGTTGCAGAATCGCGACAACATTTTCCGAGGAAGAATTCATGCCTGATCGCTACGACGCCATCATTATCGGGGCCGGCCACAATGGTCTCGTATGTGCCGCGTACCTGGCGCGCAATGGCTTGAAGCCCCTCGTCCTGGAGCGGCGTGAGGTGGTGGGCGGAGCCGCCGTCACCCAGCAGATCGCACCGGGGTTCCGCGCCTCGATCTTCTCCTATCTCATGAGCCTGCTGCACCCCCGGATCCAGTCCGAGCTCAACCTCCCCGCGCATGGACTGAAGATCATGCCCTGCAGTGACATGCTGGCCCCGTTGGACGGTGGCGACTACATCGTGTTCTCGGACAACGTGGCGCGCACCCAGGCGAGCTTTGCGCGCTTCAACCGCAGGGATGCGGACATCTACCCCGCCTTCGATCACTTCCTCAATGAGAACGCCCGGCTGTTCCGGCGCCTGCTCTGGGAGACGCCGTTCGATCCTACCGGCCGGGACTGGAAGACCTTCCGCCAGGCGGCCGGCTTCCTGCAACGCAACTGGCGCATCGGCAAGCGGCTGTTCCGGGTCATGGACATGCTGTCGATGAGCGCCTACGACTTCCTCTCTGAGTGGTTCGAGGACGACCGCATCAAGGCGGTGCTCGCCTACTACGCCTCCATTGGCACGTTTGCCGGTCCCAAAACGCCCGGCTCGGCCTACGTGATCATGCATCACGTGATGGGTGAGAACGCCGGGGCCGGCGGCTGGGGCTTCGTGCAGGGGGGCATGGGGGCGATCAGTCAATCGATTGCCGCGGCCGCGTGCGCTCTGGGGGTGGAGATACAGACTGACAGCGGTATAGCCGAAGTGCGCATCCAGGATGACCGCGTCAGCGGGGTGGTCACAACCGCCGGCCGGGTGTATGCCTCGGAGCGCGTGATCTCCAACGTCAACGCCAAGACGCTCTACCTGAAGATGGTGGGCACGCGGCATCTGCCCGCGGAGGTGGTGCGGGACATCGAGACATACCGCACCTTCAGCACCGCGTTCAAAATGAACATCGCCTGCGAGCGGCCGCCGCAGTATGCGTGCCTGCAGCGCGCCCTGGCGGATGATGCGCTCGCCGGATGGAGCTATCCCACCTACGTGCATATTGGCCCGGACATCGACTATCTCGAGCGTGCCTACGATGATGCGAAGTACGGCTCCTACTCCCGGCAGCCTTTCATCACGCCCGTATGTCCCACCATCGTGGATAGCACGCTTGCTCCACCAGGCAAGCATGTCGTGAATCTGTTCGGTGGTCATGCTCCCTATCAGTTGAAGCACGGCGACTGGAAGACCGAGAAACCCAACTTCGAGCGCATCGTGCTGGAGAGCGTCGAGCGCGTGGCGCCCGGCTTCACGCAGGACATCATTGCGCGGCAGTTCCTGGTGCCCCCTGACATCGAAGAGATCGTCGGACTGCCGCAGGGCCACATCTTCCAGGGCGAGCTGTCGCTCGATCAGCTGTTCTTCCAGCGCCCCGTGCCGCATTACGCGGACTACCGCACGCCGATCCGCGGACTGTATCTGTGCGGCGGCTCCGTCCATCCCGGCGGCGGTGTGTCAGGCATTCCCGGCTACAACGCCGCCCGCGAGGTGCTGCACGACGCCGGCAAGGGCGGGACGTTGCGTTTCGCTGACAGTTAGGCTGTCCGCAAGGCAGCCCGGCGCGAGTTGGGTCAACCGCGCCGGATGCGACTTAACATGACTTACGTAGTTTTTACTTGCCCTTGAGACTTGCCGGCACGACGCCGCCGCTTTTCTCCAGCTGGATCATCACCTGACGGTGCAGCCACATGTTCATGCTGGCCGAGTCGTTCGTGTCACCCGTGTAACCGAGCTCCTGTGCCAGCTGCTTGCGATTCTGCAGGCTGGGATCCAGACCCACGAGCTTCATCAGATCGACGATCGAGCTCTGCCAGTTGAGTTTCTGGCCGCTCTTCTGCGCCATGCCGCTGAGCTTGGCTTCGATGTCCACCGGTTGCCCGGCACCAGCGGCCTGTGGCGCCACCATGCCGGTGCGCGAGTCAACATCCGGCAACCTGGCGGTGGCACCGGTAGTGGCGGGGGTCGTGGTGGACTGTGTCGGCGCGGGCGCCGAGGTATGCCCCAGGATGGCATTCTTGATGGTATCGAACAGGCCCATGAGGCACTCCTTGGTTTATTGCCGGGAGTACGGGCTGCAGCACATAACATGCCCTGAGACATCCCGTAGGCTGCCCGCGACGAACTTCTGCCGTCACGGTAGAGCCGGAGGCGGCTGCGCCCTCTCTTCTTTCAGGTGCTCGAAGAGATCGCCGTAGACTGGAATCTTGCCGAGCACGCATACGGGCAGGGGAAACGGCATGATGGCCACCATGCAACGCTCGTTGATATGAAACACGAGCGCGCCCGGCAGCACTTCCAGCCGATGCGCGCGCCAGCTATTCCAACGGAACGGAATGACGCCAATGCCATGCCCCTCATCCATCCCGGGCGCGTGATCGAGCGCATGTGCCTGGCGCTGAGCACGCTCGCGCGCACCCAGCGTCGCGGCAGCGGCCTGCGAGGCCTCGTCGTGCCAGTCAATCGCTCGGGAATCTGCCGGTTGCTCCGGGACGGCTGGTGCGGGAGTAACCGCTGGTGCGCTGGCAGCGGGCGGCGGCAAAGGCGCCGCAGAGGGCGTGGGCCGGTTGGAATGCGCTGCTGCCGCTCGATGCAGCGCCGAAAGCGGCAGGAACAACAGCGTGAGCGGCGAGTTATCCTCCCGTGTCACGGAGCGGGACGGATGCACTCTGGACGGATGCACTCTGGACAGCAAAACCAACACCGTTCCGTGTGCGATGAGGACGGCGAGGACCGCCAACGGTCGGCTTACTCGTCTGGTCATGCGCGCGCCACCGAGTCCGCGCGGCCCGGGCCGACCTCCGCTGCCTGCCAAGACGACCTGTTGCACCGTCCGTTTCCTGCGCCTCCCTCCTGCAACAGATCACGGCAACGGTAAAAGGTTCCGGCACCGTCTGTACCACGGCGGGCCGGCTACAATTCAGGCTCATTCACGAGGACTGCCGCTGAAGATGCCTCTGTCGAGCGTGCTCATCCGCTTCGCCGCCGTCGGCGTGCTCGGTTTCCTGGTCGATGCCGGCGTGCTCACGCTGCTCGCGCGTGGCTGGGGCCTGAACGTGTATCTGGCACGGTGCTTCTCGTTTGGCACCGCAAGCCTGGTCACCTTTCTGGTCAACCGGCGCTTCACGTTCAGCGGCGAGCGGCAGCAGTCGGCGGTCAGGGAGTACCTGCGCTACATGACCGTGCAGAGTGTCGGCTCGCTAACCAACCTCGCAGTCTTCATGGTGATGGTCGGTCTGTTTCCGCAGTTCACCACCTTGCCCGTCATCCCACTGGCCTTCGGCTCGGCGGCCGGTCTCGTCGTGAACTTTGCCGGCAGCCGGTTCTGGGTGTTCCGCTAACGCGGCCGAAAACCGCGCGCCACGGCATACACTTCGCGCGAGCGCGGCCGCGAGGCAGCCGGCTTGCGCACCACCACTTTGCCGAACGAGGAGCGCAAGTCCTTGAGAAAGACATCCGAGCCTGCGCCCTGGAAGACTTTCACGACCAGATCGGCGTCGGGCTTCAGGACCTTACGGGCAAACTCCAGCGCCAGCTCCACCAGGTAGATCGAAGCGGCCTGATCCGCTGAATCGATGCCGCTGATGTTGGGAGCGATATCTGACAGCACTACATCCGGCTGGCGGTTGCCGAGCGCCGCCAGCAGCGCCGCGAGCGTCGCATCGCTCGTGAAATCACCCTGGATGAATTCGACATGCGGGATCGGCTCCATCGGCAGGATGTCCGTGGCGAGGACGTGACCGCGCTCCGCGACGAGGCGGCTCGCGACCTGGGACCAGCTTCCCGGGGCCGAGCCCAGATCGATGCTCAGCATGCCAGGGCGCAGCAGCCGGTCGCGCTCATTCAACTGCAGCAGCTTGTAAGCGGCGCGCGAGCGGTAGCCGTCCTTCTGTGCCTGGCGCACGTAAGGGTCCGTCACATGCTCGTGCAGCCACTGACCGCTGCTTTTGGATCGGGCCATTGCCACACCGATATACTGTCGCGGCATTGTAAGCTGAGTTTCGTGTGCATTGCCGGCGCTGACCGGCCAGGGCCGTATGATCCGCATCACTGAGCTGTCGCTGCCGCTCGACTCAGATGTCACCGCGCTGCGCAGCGCCATTCTCAAGCGACTGCAGTTGCGCACTGAGGAGCTGCTCGAGTTCAGCATCTTCAAGCGCAGTTACGATGCGCGCCGCCGCGGTGACACCATTCACTTCGTCTACATCATCGACCTCGCCGCGCGTGACGAGGCTGCACTGCTCAAGCGCTGGGCACACGATCCGCAGGTGCGGCCGAGTCCCGATACGCAATATCACGCGGTCGCACAGGCGCCGACGGCGTGCGATGCGCGTCCGCTCATCGTGGGCTTCGGGCCGTGCGGACTGTTTGCGGCGTTACTTCTGGCGCAGATGGGTTTCAAACCCATCGTACTGGAACGCGGCCGTCCGGTACGTCACCGCACCGCCGACACCTGGGCGCTCTGGCGACGTGGGATCCTCACCCCGGAATCCAACGTGCAGTTCGGTGAAGGCGGAGCCGGGCTGTTCTCCGATGGGAAGCTCTACAGTCAGATCAAGGATCCGAAATTCCACGGGCGCAAGGTCATGCACGAGCTGGTGCGCGCCGGAGCGCCTGCAGAGATCCTCTATGTCAGCAAGCCCCACGTCGGCACATTCCGGCTCACCGGCGTGGTCGCCGCGCTGCGTGCCGATATCATCGCCCTAGGCGGCGAAGTCAGATTCGAGCAGCACGTCACCGACCTGCTCATCGAGGACGGTCAGCTGCAGGGTCTGCGGCTCGCCGATGGCACGGAGCTGGCATCACGACACGTGGTGTTAGCCCTCGGCCACAGCGCACGCGATACCTTCGGCATGCTGCAGCGGCGTGCCGTGTACATGGAGCCGAAGCCTTTCTCCATCGGCTTTCGCATCGAGCATCCCCAGTCGCTCATCGATCGTGCGCGCCTCGGCAGGTTTGCCGGCCACCCCGAGCTGGGCGCGGCGGACTACAAACTGGTGCATCACGCGCGCAATGGCCGGGCGGTCTACAGCTTCTGCATGTGTCCGGGCGGCACGGTGGTCGCCGCCACCTCCGAGCCGGGCCGCGTGGTGACCAATGGCATGAGTCAGTATTCGCGCAACGAGCGCAATGCCAACGCAGGCATCGTCGTCGGCATCAATCCGTCGGAGGATTACCCCGGGGGAATCCTGGACGGCGTGCGCTTGCAGGAAGAGCTGGAGAGCCGGGCGTTTGAGCTCGGCGGCGGCGACTACTGCGCACCGGCTCAGCTGGTAGGTGATTTCCTGGACGATACGCCGTCCACGCAACTCGGGGAGATCGAGCCTTCCTACCAACCAGGCGTGCGCCTGGGGCAACTGTCTGGCGCGTTGCCAGGCTATGCGATCGAGGCGATCCGTGAGGCGCTGCCGGTCTTTGCACGGCAGATTCGCGGCTTTGATCGCGCCGATGCCGTGCTCACCGGCGTTGAGACGCGCACCTCCTCACCGGTGCGGATTACGCGCGATGCGCACACTCTGCAGAGCGTGAACGTGCGCGGCCTGTACCCGGCCGGGGAAGGCGCCGGCTACGCCGGTGGCATTCTCTCCGCGGGGGTAGATGGGATCCGGATCGCCGAGGCGGTGGCCCGCGCCATGGTTTCCGAGGGACCTGTCAATAGCAGTGGCGCGCGGCTCGCGACGCGTACGGAGGCCGTCCCTTGAAGCTCGCCGACTTGCCCAAGCTGCACCAGAGGAAATATCGCGCAGCGTTTGGGCATTACCTCATCGAGGGCGAGCACCTGGCGCTCGAGTTGCAGAAGGCGGCGGCGGCGCATCCAGCGCTCCGGCAAAGCGAGTTGTACGTCACCGAGGCCTACCGCAGCTGGTCCAGCCCCTTCATCACGCATGTGGTAAGCGATGCGCAGATGAAAAAACTGGCGGACACCGAATCGCCGCAGGGAATCGTCGGCTGTGTGCCGGTGCTGCGGGCCGCATCGCCAGCCGTGCGGGAACGGGCCGTATATCTTTATGAAGTTCAGGATCCCGGCAATCTCGGCACCATCCTGCGCACCCTGAGTTGGTTCGGCAGGCTGCGCTGCCTGCTGAGTGCCGGGAGCGTGGATCCGTACAACCTGAAAGCCGTGCGAGCGAGCGCCGGCGCGATTTTCCACGTGCCCATCGAGATCGACGTGCCGCTCAGTCAGCTTCCAGAGCGATTTGCGCGGCTCGCCACCCTGGCACTTTCAGGGGCGGCCATCAACACACCGGGCTTTCGCAAGTTCGATTGCTACGTCTTCGGTAATGAAGCGCGTGGACTGCCGCCCGGGCAGACCGAGCTGATCGGTGCTGCCCCATTCACGATTCCAGGGGCTGCGGCCATCGAGTCGCTGAATCTTGCCACCGCGGTGAGCATCAGCGTCTACGAGCTCAGCTGTTGATGTGCTGCGGCGTGCTCGCGGGCCTGCTCTCAGGCAGTCGCTCATAAGTGCCGATCAGGCAGCCACTCGCGATGGCCCGCTCGCGGATCGCCTGCGCGAGCTCAGTGCGACCGGGCGCACTCGAGAAACGCTCGCCGTGCATGAGCGCAAACAGCTGGAAGGCATAGCGATGCACCCCGTGGCCCGGAGGCGGATCCGGAGGCAGCCATGCTTGCCGCAGGTACGAGTTGCGACCGATGCCGAGCGCCATGTCGGCACGCTCACCGGCGATCTCACCTTCCAGCAGAGCCCGGGTGCGCGGATCGATGTCCACGACGATCGCATGCACCAGCGGCTCGCGGGTCGGCGAATCGGCATCTTCTACGAGCAGCGCCAGACTGCTTGCCTCCGGGGGCACGTTGCGCCATTCGAGCGGCGGCGAGAAGCCCTCGCCATCCGCCGTAAACCGTATCGGGATCGGAGAGTAATCGACGAAGGCGGGACTGGTCAGCTTGATCAGGTCTGGGCCGTGGGTGGCATCCAGAGTCTCTCCCAGGAGCGCCTCCAGCCCCGCTCGCCGGTGAAGAAGCGCTTGTCCGACCGAGGCAGGCAATTTTTCCAGCATGGCGCAGCTCCCGTTAGTGGTTGCACCCGGAAATGCAGAAGGGCCGTTGCAGCGGCCCTTCCTGTCGTAGAGGGACTTCGTCGCGAGGACTATCCCGAAGCTACGATTCCAGTATGCGAGGAGGGCCGGCGGCGGCACATCAGTCAGCAGGAAGTCTTCTCGTCAGCGCCGTCTGACAAAACGCTCCAGCCACCCCCGCCGCGGTCGCGCGCATGAAGCAAGTCGCCCCGCAATTGGCCACCCTGCTGCTGCTCACTGCCGCCACGGCTGCGGCAGCCAATGAAGGCAAGCCCCCGGACAGTCAGATGGATACGGTTGTCGTCGAGGCCGACAAGCTCGCCGTCGAGACCCGCATCGACCGCAAGGTGTACACCGTGACCGAGGACGCGCTGAGCAACTTTGGATCCCTGAGTGACATCCTGGGGGTCATCCCGTCCATCGACATCGATCCGGACGGGGTGCTGTCGCTGCGCGGGGATTCCAACGTGCTCATCCTGATCGATGGCAAGCCCAGCACCCAATTCCAAGGGTCGAAGGCCGGCGATAACCTGCAGTCAATCGCCGCCAAGGATATCGAGCGCATCGAAGTGCTGACTACGCCGCCTCCGCAATACAAGGCCGATGGAGCCGCTGGCGTCATCAACATCATCACACGCAAACACGCGGCCGCCGGGGCGGCGGGCACCGTGCAAGGCAGCCTCGGTGATGACAAACGCTCCGTGGTCGGCGCTAACATCACCTACGGCGCGAGTCGAGGCTCGGCCTCGCTGACCGCCGGTTACCGCGAGGATTACCGCCCGCGCAGCGTACGATCAACGACCGTGGGAGCAGATCCCGCCACCGGCAGCGTGCTCACGAGTCACGACCACTTCGATCTCAGGATCCACCGAAACATCCCGAGCGCGGCGCTCTCAGGGGAATACAAACCGAACGATGCGCAGACGTTGAGTGGCGCGGCGAGCTGGACGCGGCGCGGCGGACTGCGCACCTACACGCAGTTTGATGACAGCATGCAGCCGTCCGGGATTGTGTCGAACTTCAGGGAGCGGCTTTCGAGCGGACATGATCCGGAAAACGACTACGACACGACCCTACGCTTCAGCCAGAAGCTGCCGGCGGCAGGACAGACTCTCGATCTGTCAGTGCACCGCTCGGTCTCGCATCAGTTCGAGCAGTATGACTACGTGAACTACTCCTTCGTGCCGCCAGGCCCGGTGTTCGACAACAACCTGGGATTTCACGAGGACCACGCCATCAGCGAAGCGGGCGCGGAGTACACGCTGCCGCTGCGAGGCAGCGCCAGCCTGAAACTCGGCTATGCCTTCGAGCAGGATGATTTTGGCTTCTCCAACCTCGGCGCGAGCGTGGATCCCGTGACGGGCGTTGCGACTCCCGATCCGACGCTGAGCAACGATTTCACCTTCAGCCAGCGTATCCATTCGCTCTACCAGAGCTATCAGGCCAGCTTCGGTGCTTGGTCGCTGCTCGGTGGACTGCGTGAGGAATTCACGAGCACGCAGGCCCGGCTTCTGAGCTCTAACCTGTGGATTGCCGGCCGCTACGACAAGCTCTATCCGAGCTTGCATATTGATCGCACGCTTGCCAATCAGGCGACACTCTCACTTGGCATCAGCAGCCGCGTGCAGCGCCCGAATCCGGGCTATCTGGATCCTTACGTGGATCACGAGTACACGCCCAACCTGCGCGCGGGCAACCCGCACCTCGCGCCGCAGTACACGCGCTCGTTCGAGTTGGGTTACGAATCCGAGCAGCATGGCGCAAGTTACGGGCTGACGGCCTACTATCACCGCAACAAGGACAGCGCCACCGAGGTCACTGACTACCTTGGCAACGGCTTCTCGCTGACCACGCGGGCGAACCTGCCGCGCAATGATTCAGCCGGCATGGAATTCCTGCTCAGCGGTCATCTGCTGCGCCAACTCGGCTTCAGTCTGAGCGGTAACGCTTTCTACACGCAGATCGATGCCACCGCACTGGGATCGCCCGGCCTGCGCTCCACTCAGGGCGTCAACGCCAAGGCGAAACTGGACTACCGGCCTGCCGGGAATGACTCGCTACAGCTCACCTTCACCCGCACCGACAAACGGCTCACCCCCCAAGGCAGTATCAGCGCCATCAACGAGGTCAACTTCGGTTACAAGCACACCTTCAGCCCGGCAGTGGCGCTGGTCGCGACCGTCTCGGACGTTTTCAACGGCCACCACTACCAGCGCCTCGTGGCCACACCACGGTTCACGCAGCTCTACGAGCGCAGCGGCGGAGGTCGCATCGCTTTTGTCGGTTTCGTCTACTCGTGGGGCGGGCTGCCCAGGGACAAGCAGAGCAACTTCGAGTACGCGCCGAAGGCGGACTAGGACCGCCGCACGGAAGGCGGACTAGTCCGACCGCACCGGGGGGCGAAAAAGTGTGTCGCGGGTCCGCAAAGGCGCGTGCACCAGCGCGGAGGCGGTCTCATTTTCGCGTGGCCTTTTTTGTCAAGATGCCAGCATAGAACCGCTTGCGGCACGACATCCTCTGTATCTTTCGGCAATCTTTCTGGAACCGCTATGGCCGTCAAAATGGGGTTGAGTGGTATCAATCCGTTTGCGAATGGCGCACGCCTGCGCGAGCTGGAGTCGCTGCGCGCAGCGCTCGACAAGTCGCAGGCCATGATCGAGCTGGACATGAACGGCACGGTGCTGGCTGCCAACGCAAACTATCTGAAGTTGTTCGGCTACACCCTTGCGGAGGTACTCGGGCAGCCGTACACGATGTTCGTCAATCCAGAGGACCGTGAAGGGGCTGACTACTGCACGCTATGGGACCACATGCGGGCCGGTAAGCATCAGCAGGGACGATTCCGGCGTATGGGCAAGGACGTCCGCGAGGTCTGGGTACGGGCCAGCTTCAACCCGTTACTCGGCGCGGACGGGAAACCCTGGAAAGTGGTCAAGCTGGCCAATGAGATTACCCAGATCATCCTCGACGGACGCGCGTTTGATGCGGCCGTGCACGAATCCCAGGACGCAATTCAGGCAGCACTACGCGGCGCCGGCGACCGCCGCATCAGCATGGCCGGCAAGACCGGCAATCTGGAGTTGCTGGCGCGCAGTATCAATGAGCTGATCAGCAGCGTGCAGACCACCGTGTCCGAAACGATGCAGGTGGTGCAGCGCGCGGTCGCGGGCAATCTGACTTCGCGGGTCCCCGTCGAGGGCAAGTCAGGTCACTTCAAGCTGCTCGCCGAGTCAGTCAACTCCATGGTCCAGTCGATGATGGACGTGGTGACCACTCTGGATGCGACCTCGCAGGAGGTGCAGCAGGGCGCGGCGGAGATCTCCCGCGGCAACCTCGACTTGAGCCGCCGCACGGAGGAGCAGGCCTCGAGTCTCGAGGAGACTGCCTCGTCGATGGAGGAGATGACCTCCACCGTCAAGAACAACGCCGACAATGCGATGCAGGCCAGTCAGCTGGCGCAGGCTGCGCGCGAGCAAGCCGAGCACGGCAGTCAGGTCGTTGGATCCGCCGTAAAGGCCATGGGCGGAATCAACGCCGCGAGCAAGAAGATCGCCGACATCATCGGAGTCATCGACGAGATCGCCTTCCAGACCAACCTGCTGGCGTTGAACGCCGCGGTAGAAGCAGCCCGCGCCGGCGAGCATGGGCGCGGCTTTGCTGTGGTCGCAAGCGAGGTCCGCAACCTCGCGTCGCGCAGTGCCGGCGCTGCCAAGGAGATCAAGGGTCTGATCAAGGACTCGGTGCGCAAAGTGGATGAGGGCAAGAAACTGGTGGATGAGTCGGGCGCGGTGCTCGACGACATCGTGGCGCGCGTCAAGAAGGTCAGCGCCGTGATGTCGGACATCGCCAATTCGAGCCGCGAGCAGGCCACCGGTATCGAGCAAGTGAACAAGGCCGTCACCGTGATGGACACCATGACCCAGCAGAATGGCGCGCTGGTCGAGGAGGCTTCGGCTGCGGCGCAGGCCTTGAGTGCCCAGGCCGAGGCCCTCACGAGGCTGATCGCGCACTACCGTCTCGCCGAGACCCCATCACGCGAGCGGCGTACCCCGCCTGGCTCCCGGAGCGCTGCCTAAGGGTCAACGCGCACGCCCGCTTCCCTGCGGGAGCGTAGCGGCGTGGCTGCCGCTATTGCGAATGCGGTGTACAACGCCACGGGCGTGCGGGTGCGCAACTACCCATCACGCTTGATAAGCTGCTACCGGGTCTGCCGGAGCTGAGCGCGAGCTGACCTCAGCCGAGGCTCAAAACCACGTGCGCTCGCGCCGGCGATCGACCGCCAGCGAGCGAAGCGGTCGGGATGCCAGCCAGAGCGCACCGAGCAGACCCGCCGCGACACCGATTGTCAACATCGGGAAGGAGCGCGCGGTCGTGATCGCGACCTCGCCCAGATGGGGACGCAACAGCTCCATGCGCCGGATCGTCATCTGCCTGCCGAGCTCGCCGAGGCGCGTGCTCAGATGAATCTCGGCAAGGGGCAGTAACACGGACTCCTCATCCGCTACGTGGTGCACTACGGTGCGCATCAGCTCACGGAAGGTGTCGTCATACACCGGATCCTCCACGTCCATGGCGCGCAGTCTGCCGATGAGATTGCGCATCTCGTCGTGCTCGGGCTCGCTCTTGTCGAGCATGTCCGTGGGCCCTGGTACATCGCGTAAGGCAGGATAAAAAATTTCCTCCTCGAGCTGCGCATGGATGTCGATCGCAAGGCAGGCGTTCGCCACCAGCGCCTGTTTCCTTTGCGCCGATGTCCAGGGGCGGAAGCGCCGAAACAGGGCCAGCACATGGGTGTGATCGAGCCGGATCATGTTGGTGATGCTCGGCAGCAGCGAGCCGCTCGCCCTCTGCACGAGCCTACGCCCGGTCGCGCGCGCGGAATCGGCGGCGGCGGCCAGACGCTCGCGCGGTGATAGGCGCCACTTCAGCGCATCGATGGTGCGCCCGAGCTCATCGCGCGTGTGCGCGATGTCATTTTCAATCTCCTCCGGGCTGTGCCCGGAAGCTGAATCGGGATGAGGCGAAGACCCTGGCCCCTGTGCATTCATGATGCGCTCCTCTTCAGTAACTCTTTGTCCTTGCGAAGTGATTCCGGGCTGCGTCGTGGCTTCAGCTTGTCGGGATTAACGCCCTTGACCCCTGCCAGCACCATCATCACACCGATCAGCGTCACGGCGCCTCCAACGATGAGCGCGGCCAGCCAGGGGGCCACCACGAGCGCCAAACCCAGCACCGCTGAGGCCAGCAGGACGAGCAGGCCTGCAAACAGCACCAAGGCTCCGCCGGCCAACGCCGCGACCGCCATGACCAGTTTCGTCAAAGAGGCGGTGATCTCGGCTTTGGCCAGCGCGATCTCCTGGCGAAACAAGGTGGTGAGCTCATTCACCAGCCGTTTCAACAGGTCGATCGCACTCTGAGCCTGGAGGTTCTCATCATGTAAGGATAGCTGTGCTTCGCGCGTGGCCACCGACGGCTCCCTTCCCAATTCACCCCTGCCAAACCGACGCGGACACCCTCGCAACAATCATTCCACCTCGTCGTGGGAATGTTGAGGGGAGCCAGCCACGCCGGATGAAAGGACCAGCCAGTTAATCTGGGTAAAGCCCTGCTGGGCGAGATTCGCACTGGGCACTGCACTGCCGCATTGGGGCTGTCGAAGGAGCTCCGGCCGGTGAACTACTCGCCGCCGGCAGGGAGACGGTGTCAGCGCGCGTGGTGAAAGCTGTCCCTGATTTTGCGCAACTGCGCTTTCGCGTCTTCACCGTTCTG
The DNA here is from genome assembly GCA_963715725.1 of uncultured Pseudomonadota bacterium. GTDB lineage: Bacteria > Pseudomonadota > Gammaproteobacteria > Steroidobacterales > Steroidobacteraceae > 13-2-20CM-66-19. The sequence continues at coordinate 1,191,291 of OY970272.1, forward strand.
CGCAAACTGCTGTGCAGTGTCGGCACCGGCGGGTCTTGCCGCCTTGAGAAAGGCCCCGTCAGCGAGCGCGGGCTCACCCGCTCTGAGGTAACACTCTGCAGCGTGCTGATAATCGCCCTGCTGATAGAGCCCATCGCCAGTCGCCCGCGCCACCTGTGAACTTACCTCCGTGCAAACCGGCTGTGCCTGCCGAACTTCACTGGCGAGCGCAAGGCGTTGGAGGGGTTGAGCCGTGGACAGCGCGACAGGTTCGACGCCGGGATCAGCTAGCGCCGAGACGGGCACTGCCAGAGCCGCGATCACGCCCACCAGCATCGTCAGCAGGCGCCGCCGCCAGGCGTCCGTGAGGGGGTGCTCACGCGCAAGCCACCACGCCAGCGCAATCACACTGCCGCCGGGCAGAGTGAGCTCGATCAACGCATAAGGACCGAGTCCTCGAATCACATCTGGTACGCGCCGCATCCAAAGCATGCTCATCTCCACGGCGTACGCCTCGTCTGCGGCGTTCGCGGGTGTTATGTCGTGGAGTTACTTTAGACTGCATCGATAGCGGAACAAACTCCTAGCCGAGAGATGCAGCGCTTCCCGGAAGAGAACTACAGATGGATTCAGCTAGTAGCAATCCGGAGCACTCCGTTCGAGGCATGCGCCTCTCTCTTTTTAGAGAGGCACCCGCGCCATGGCATACTGCCGGACAGCAACAAGCTCTCAGGCACAGCGATGGTGAAACTGGTCATCGAGATCATCGGATGGGTGGGCGCATCGCTAATGCTGCTCGGCTATCTGCTGCTGACCACTGGCCGGGTGAGCTCGCACTCGTCCCGTTATCAGTGGCTCAATATCTTTGCCGGCGCGGGCTTTATCGTGAACAGCGGCTGGAATGGCGCCTATCCCTCGGCGTGTATCAACGTCCTCTGGGTCATCATCGCGGTGTATGGCCTGCTGCGCCATGGGCGCCAACCCCCGGCCGCCTCGTCTGCCCGCGCGACGAATTAACCGGCGTCGCCCCCGGCAGGGGGCGGTGGCAGAGACACCTTGTGCTCGCAATCAGCTGCATGGCCGCTCGGGGTAAATCCTCGAAGTCCCGCGCAGCCCCCCGCGCCATCCTGGCCAGCAGCTTCTGCCGCATGCGCTCCGTCCACGCTCTCGGCGCTCGAGCGCGCAGCGCCACGTCATAACAGCTGCAGTACTTCCCACTTCGAGGCGGAGTTGAAATCCGTTCCCCATGCCCGAGCTGCCAGCGCGAGCCGCGCAGGATCCGCCTCCGCCTTCCGGAACGCCTGATAGGCAACGCTGGTGGCGGGCGCGAAGTTGAGTGGACTCACGCCGGCATCGGTGCACATGGCCATGGCACGCGCCATGGCCTCAGCCTTGATCCATACGGGAAAAGCACTTGTCTCGATGAGATGAGCCACGGCGTTGATGTGCGCCGTTCTGAGCGCCGCCTCGACCTGTCCTCTTGTCATGTGCAGGCGTCCTTCCGCAGCGCAGCCCGGCATGCGTGAATCAGCGTGCGGTGAATCGGAGCTTAGCGGCGGATGCGACCTGGCTCGATGGGGTAAAGACCCTACGCCTAGGGGCGCTCGCCGTCGTAATAGTTCGCATGGACACCGCTGCCTGCTTCAGCAACCGTTCACGCCAGTCGCCCTAGAGTACGGGCAGACGACAAGTTGGAGTCTTTTTCAGCAATATTGTGGAGCGGCGGCTGTGGCACTGACCAAATTAGAGAACGACCTACGCTCTCAGGCACGCGCTCTGATTCAGGAAGGGCGCCTTCCGGCTACACCCCCGCTCGGTGCATGGGGCGGCTCTGGCGTCGGCGAGCCGTGCTCGCTTTGCCACCGAGCGATCGGGGCCCATGAAGTTGAGTACGAGGTGCGCGACAGCACGCAGGCCTACCGATTTCACTTCCTCTGCCATGCGGCCTGGCAGTTTGAACAGGCGCGCCGCGAGCATTTCGACACGACGGACGGCTCGTCGCTGTTCACCTAGCGACAATGAATTGCTGCCCGGCAACATGGAGTGAGACGGCCAAATCGGCAGCGTTACGCTATATTTTGCAGTAATGAAGCGCCACATGATTGCCGGGGGCGGCGGTGTGCCACTGCATGTTGTTGAAACAGGCAACTCCGCGGGGCGGCCAATTGTATTCCTGCATGGCTTCTCGCAGAACTGGCTCGTCTGGAGCCGCCAGATGAGCTCCGAACTCAAGGACAGCAACCGCCTCATCGGCGTGGATCTCCGGGGCCACGGGCTCTCGGGCAAGCCCCGCGACGCATACGCCGATTCGCGTCTGTGGGCCGATGATATTCATGCGGTCATCCAGGCGCTGGCGCTCGAGCGTCCGGTGCTCTGTGGATGGTCGTACGGTCCGCTCGTGATTCTCGATTACCTGCGTCATTACGGCGAGGATGCAATCGCCGGGGTCAACTTCGTCGGTGGTGTTACCCGGCTGGGAGATGAGGAGGCTTTGGCCGTACTGACCGCCGACTTCCTTGGACTCATACCAGGCTTCTTCTCCGCCAACGTGGAGGAGAGTGTCAGCAGTCTGAATTCCCTCTTGCGCCTGTGTTTTCTCACGGAGCTTTCCGCCGAGGAGAATTACCTGCTGTTAGGGGGCAGCCTCAGTGTTCCTCCACATGTTCGCCAGGCATTGTTTGCCCGCTCGTTCAACAATGACGATCTGCTTCCCAAGCTGACCAAGCCCGTACTGGTCACACATGGCAGCGAGGATGCTGTCGTCAAACCACAAGTCATCGAGAAACAAATGGCACGCATTCCGAAGTTGCAGGCTCATCTGTTTCCCAATGCGGGGCATGCCTGCTTTTGGGACGATGCTCCTGCCTACAACCGTTGTCTGCACCAGTTCGTAAACGCAGCCTAGGTTTGTCACGCGGAGCCGGCTGCCGCGGCAGGTCGGCTTGATGAGGCCGCTCTCACCGCAAGGAGCGTAAGGTCTGCAGCGTCGCCTCGCGAACGCTCGTGATCTCACCGTCGATCCGGTCTATCGCTGCATCGCCATCCTTGCCCAGATCTTCCCAGCTACCTCTCCAGGTGTCGCGCAGGGCGGCTGCACGCGGCTGTACCGTTCCAGGTATGACCTGTGCCAGATCATTCATGACGATGATGTATGTCCAGCCCATGCGAGGGTTACCGTTGATCATGTCGCGATCGTAGTGGGCCAGGAACACCACACGCTCGAACTCGGCCAGCTTGGTAAGGATCTCGAATGCCGCTGCGCGGATGTTGCGGTTGTGCTCCGTGTGCTCGTTTCGCCACGTGTTGTAGCCCAGGCTGGTCAGAGCAATCAGCAGACTAATCAACGCGACGGAGTTATTGCGCAGTTGCTCGCGGAAAGTGCTCATGTGAGGCTCAGCATACCGGCGCGCTATTGCGCCGTCGTCATTGTCGTGCTAACCGGATTCGCCGGGCAGCTATCATTGCGCCGCTGATTGTTTGCTCTCTGCGCGCTTGCCCACTATGGCTCGCAGCTGCCCGGCATCGGGCATACCCGCGAACACCCTGACCTCATTCGGCTCCCCGAGATACACAAGACCGGGCGTGCCGTAGATATGCAGCGCCTCCATGAGAGCCTCATTGGCGGAAATAGCGTCCGTCGTAGCCGGCTGCCACTTTGCCTTCGGCGGTATCCCACCCTTGTCGAAGTTGCGCTCGCTCCTGTCGAACGCTGTCGCAGGGTCAGCCGATTCGAGAATGGCGGCGTCCTTACCCTTGCTATCGGGACTGATGACAGCGACCAGCAGGTACCTGATCTGGACCTCCGCTGCCCGTGCGGTCCGCATTGCCTTCCACAGATCGTTGCAGTACGGGCAATTCGGATCGGTAAACACATACACCACACGGCCTGGCGACTTGGCGCCGGCCGAGATCCAGTGAGCACGATCCAATCGTTGCATGAGTCCGGCGGCCGACCCGGCAGGTGCCGCAACCCAGTTGCCTGCAGTGCAAACCTCGGCCGACAGGGCAGCGAGGGCCAGCATGACTGTCATGAGCTTGCGCATGGTACCTCCGGCGGAACGAGCCATTTCGGCTACGGCAGCTTAGGAGTTGACCGGCTGGCTGGTCGACTTATTACGGGCTCGCCCGCGCAGGGCCGCGACTGATCGCAGTACCCGAGCCGGCAGGCTACGAGCTGGCGTTCTCTGCATCCAAATTCTTCCCGGTACCGTATTACGATTGTGCAGCCTTCAGACGCCGTCTCGCTGATGATCGTCTGCAGCGGCGCAACCTCGATGGTGGAGCAGAGAGTGGACCATGTTCACCGACCCGGTGCGATCGGCTTTCATGGCAAGCTCACGCGAGCCCGCTCGTTGCTGCGGATCTTACTGCTGTCTCAATGCCTGGTCGCGCGGGCAGGCGACGGTGCCAACGCCAACCTCTCTGCCGATCTTGATACCGTGACGGTGATCGCCAGCGGGGTCAGCCTGATGGACGCCGCATCGGCAGGTGACGTCCGCCAGGACCAGCTCGCCACCCAACCGTTGTTGCGTCCCGGCGCGGTGCTGGAAAACGTGCCGGGTCTGATCGTGACCCAGCATTCCGGCGAAGGCAAAGCCAATCAGTACTTTCTGCGCGCCTTCAATCTGGACCATGGAACCGATCTGGCCACGGAAGTGGACGACATGCCAATCAATATGCCGACGCACGCCCACGGGCAGGGCTATACGGATCTCAATTTCCTCATTCCTGAACTGGTGAGCGATCTGCACTACAAGAAAGGGCCGTACTACGCCGATGAGGGCGATTTCGCGACCGCCGGCGCAGTGCGCATGGCCCTCCTCAACAGCGTGCCGAATTCAGCCACCCTGGGCATCGGTCGGTACGGCTATCGTCGGGGTCTGCTCATGGGCTCCGGCGCGCTAGCGTCAGGCACCTTGCTCGGCGCCGCGGATGTCTATCACAACGACGGTCCATCCGATAACCCGGATGACTACAACCGAGTCAATGGTGTGCTGCGCTATCACCACGGCGATGCGCAAGACTTCCTGACCCTCACAGCAATGGCGTACTCCGGCAGGTGGAACTCCACAGATCAGGTGCCACAGCGGGCCATCACGCAAGGGTTAATCGGCCGCTTTGGTAGTCTCAGTCCCTCGGACGGCGGCACCTCGAGTCGCTACAGCCTGTCGTTTAATCGAGTGAAGCGCTTCGACCCGGATCAGGTGCAGTTTTCCGCGTACGTGATTCGCTACCGGCTCGATCTGTATTCAGATTTCACCTACTACCTGCAGGATGCGACTGACGCCGACCAGATCCTGCAGCACGATGACCGGCTGGTGTATGGATTCAAGGGATCCAGGACCTGGTCTGCAACTCTGTGGGGCCTTGCGACCTCGACCGTTCTGGGCGTGCAGGCCCGCGTCGACGATATTCGCGATGTGGCGATCGATGCCACTGTGCAGCGTCGATATCTGTATACGAAACAGGCTGCCTCAGTGGTGGAGGCCAACGGCGCGGCTTACCTCGAAAACAGCACCACCTGGAATGATGGGGTTCGCACCGTGCTCGGTTTGCGCGAGGACGAGTTCAGTTTCGATGTCAAAGACAAGATGCGCAATGCAGACGGCAGTTGCAATCTCGCGAGCGATCCCCTCGGCTGCAATAGCGGCGTGGTTCGTGCGAATATCTTCAGTCCCAAATTTGGACTGGTTCTGGGACCGTGGGCAGGCACGTCCTATTTTCTAACGGTCGCAAATGGTTATCACAGCAACGACGCCCGTGGCATCACTCGCAGCGGCGCTCACGCGGATGCGACGCCCGTAACACCTCTCACCCGCGCAACCAGCGCTGAGTTGGGAGTCGCTACCAATCCTCGGCCTGCCTGGCACACATCATTGGATGTATTTTTGCTGAAGCTGAAGAGCGAACTCGTGTTCGACGGCGAAGCCGGGATGACCTCGCCGAGCGGCTCCACGACCCGTACGGGGCTGGAATGGAGCAACACCTTGCGCATCAACGAGTGGCTGCATGCAGACTTCAACGCCGCCTTCTCACGCGCCCGATTTGACCACAACGTCGATCCCGATGACCTCGGTTGCGGGGATGCGGCCCCGAGTCACCCGTGCCTCGCGCCGATTGCCATCACGGGTCACTACATACCGAACAGCCCCACGAACGTGATCGACGCCGGGATTACGGCGCAACATCCTTCCGGTTGGTTCGGATCCCTTCGGGCACGACACTTTGGCGAATCGCCGCTCGTCGAGGACAACAGCGCGCGCTCTCCCGCCTACACCACGCTCGACCTGCAGGCGGGCTTTCAGCGCCCCGGCCAATGGCTGCTGGCCGTCGACGTTTTCAATCTCGCCGATGTCAAATGGAACGATATCGAGTATTACTACGTCGCGCGGCTGCGCAACGAGGCCTCACCGCGACCGGACTTCGTCATTCATCCCGGCGTACCTCGGACGATCCGGGCGCACTTCCAATACTTCCTTTGACCATCGCGCAGCTAGGGCTGCATCTGCATCAACTGCTCCATCGGCATCATATTCTGGCTCAGGTGATCCATGATCCAGATCGATCCGGCCACGATCAGTAAGATCACCAGCGTGCCGAAGGCGAGCGCCAGTATGTTGTTGGTATTATCCGGGCCCGTCGTGATGTGCAGGAAGAACACCAGATGCACGCCCATCTGCGCGATGGCAAGCACGATCAGAGCAACTGGAATGGCAGGCGCGTAAATACCATGCGCGCCGGGGAGCAGAAAAGCTCCGACGGTGAGCACGATCGAGAACGCGAGGCCCAGGTTGGCATTGCGTATCCAGTGGCCGCTGTCCTCCGCAGGCTCATCACCCGGGGCGTGGTCGTCGCGCGCGGGGGTCGGGTCAGTCGGGAGCGGCAGCTCGGATTCGGGGGTGCTCATTGGCCGACTCCCATCAGGTAGACGATCGTAAAGATGCCGATCCAGACGATGTCCAGGGCATGCCAGAAGAGATTGAAGCAGATCAGCCGGTGTACGATCTCCCGGCGGAACCCCTTGACCTGCACCTGCGCCATCATGGTGGCGAGCCACATTCCGCCTGCGGTGACATGCACCCCGTGCATACCCACCAGGCCAAAAAAGGACGTGAGCATTCCACTGCGCTGCGGCGTGATGCCCCGGCCAGCGAGCTCGATGAACTCCTGTAGCTCCAACAGCACGAAGATCAAGCCCAGCAGACCGGTGATGAAGAGGTAAATCTGCGTCCACAGCAGATTTCTGGCGTTGGTGGCCGCAAAGGAGAGCATGCAGGTGTAACTCGACAGCAGCAGAGCCGCGGTCTCCAACGCTACCCGATGGGTATCGACAATCTGCCCGATCGAGGGGCCGCCGGCGGTAGCTCCGTGTTGCACAGCGAAGGCGGCAAAGAAGCAGGAAAAGATGACGATGTCGCTCAGCAGGAAGATCCAGAAGCCGTAGCCGACGATGATCCGCTTGCCAGCGGGGCCGGTTGCTCCGTGGCCGACGCCTTCGATAGGTTCTTCCGGACCATGAGCGCGATGACCAAGCCGGTGAGGATCTTCACGAACGCGGCGAATGGCCGCGATGCTGGCTGGCAATCCCGGGTCGCTCATGGGAGCGCCTCTTGGCGGGGGAGCCGCTGCAGTACGGTTTCCCGCGCGGCGCGACGGGCACGATCCACGCGCGCAACTTCCTCGACGGGCACCTCGAACTCGTGCACGTCACGCCAGGCGAAGCCGACGAATCCCGCGAAGGCGGCGATCAGCGCGAGAATGGCGAGCCACCAGATGTCCCAGATCATCGCAAACCCAAACACCGTGGTGAAAAAGGCGGTGTACACGCCTACCGAGCTGTTCACCGGCATCTCGATCGGTTCGTACTTCGGCTCCGGGTCCAGTTGTTGGGTTTCCACCGCGCGCTGCTTGATCCCCCAATACGCCTCCTCGCCTTCGACATTCGGCATGACGGCGAAGTTGAAGAAGGGCGGCGGCGAGGGCGTGGCCCATTCGAGGGAGCGGCCGTCCCACAGATCGCCGGTCACGTCGCGCAGTTTCTCGCGGTCGCGGATGCTGACCACGAGCTGCACCACCTGCGAGATCATCCCGACAATGAGGATTCCGACGCCGACGACGGAGAGGTAGAGCCACGGTCGCCACTCCGGAATGTTGATGTGCTGCAGGCGTCGCGTCATGCCCAGCAGTCCCAGGATGTAGAGGGGCGTGAACGTCACCCAAAAGCCGATGAAGGCAAACCAGAAGGCGGCCTTCCCCCAGCCTCGATGCAACTGAAATCCGAAGGCTTTGGGAAACCAGAACTCCACGCCTGCGAAGATCCCGAAGACGACGCCGCCCACAATGACGTTGTGGAAATGAGCCACCAGGAACATCGAGTTGTGCGTCAGGAAGTCCGCCGGCGGAACGGCGAGCAGCACACCGGTGAGGCCGCCGATGATAAAGGTAAAGATGAAACCCATGGACCACAGCATGGGGGGCTCAAAGCGCACTCGCCCGCCGTACATGGTGAAGATCCAGTTGTAGATCTTCACTCCGGTGCCGACGGCAATGATGCTCGAGGAGATGCCGAAGAATGCGTTGACCCCGGCGCCCGCGCCCATGGTGAAGAAGTGGTGTAACCACACCATCAGCGAGACGACGCAGATGAACAGAGTGGCCGCCACCATGGAGCGATAGCCGAACAGCGGCTTGCCGGAGAACGTTGAAAAGATCTCGGAGAACATGCCAAAGGCCGGCAAGACCAGGATGTAGACTTCCGGATGTCCCCAGGCCCACACCAGGTTCACGAACATCATCGGGTTGCCACCCGCGGTGTTGGTGAAGTAGTGCCAGTCGGCGTAGCGATCCAGGGTCAGCATGGCGAGCGTCGCGGTGAGTATCGGGAAGGCGGCCACGATCAACAGACAGGAGGCGAGCGCAGTCCAGCAAAACACCGGCATGCGCAGATAGCTCATACCGCGACATCTGAGCTTCAGCACCGTCGTGACGATGTTGATTCCCGTGATCAGAGTGCCGATACCGGAGATCTGTACCGCCCAGAGGTAATAGTCAACGCCGACACCAGGGGTATAGGCGGTCTCGCTCAGAGGCGGATATGGCAGCCAGCCGGTACGGGCGAACTCCCCGATGAACAGCGAGACGTTGACGAGCAAGGCGCCACTGGCGGTAAGCCAGAAACCCACCGAGTTGAAGGTTGGAAAGGCGACATCGCGCACGCCGAGCTGCAGCGGCACCAGGAAGTTCATGAAGCCCAGCACCAGCGGCATGGCCCCGAACAGGATCATGATCGTGCCGTGGGCGGTGAAGATCTGGTCGTAGTGCTCCGGTGGCAGATAGCCCATCGCATTGATCGCGACCGCCTGCTGCGTGCGCATCATGATCGCATCCGCAAAGCCACGGATCAGCATCAAGACCCCGAGCAGGCAGTACATGACCCCGATGCGCTTGTGGTCGACACTGGTGATCCACTCGCGCCACAGATACGGCCACCACCCTTTCGTGGTGATGAGGATCAGCACGCCGAGCGCGAACAGGATCACGATGAGGGACGTGATCAGGGGGATCGGTTGGGACAGCGGAATCGCCGACAGGTCGAGTTTTCCGAACATGGTCAATCCTTCCCGCCGGTGGCGAGCTCGCGACCGGCGTGTTGCGGTCCTTCCGGCTGCGGACCGGGCCCCGGAGGAATTTTCTGGGAGGCAATGGCCTGGAAAAGCTGCCGATCGATCGCCCGGTAGGTGGAGGGCGGCACTCGCTGGCTCTGACGCATCAATTCGGTGTAGGCAGCGCGATCAAGCCTGGGGCCGGCCCCCTGGACCTTGGCCACCCACGCCGGAAATTCCGCGGCCGGCACGCTGCGCACCTCGAACTGCATATCCGAGAAGCCGTCACCGGAGAACTGCGCCGAGGTGCCCCAGAGCTCGCCGGGATTGTCCGCCTGCAAGCTCAACTGCGAGACCATGCCGGGCATCGCATAGATCATCGAGCCCAGCCGCGGCACGAAGAAGACATTGAAGACGCTCGCGGACACGATGGAGAAATGCACTGGCTTCCCGGCCGGGATGACCAGCTGGTTAATGGTCGCGATGCCCTGCTGTGGATAGATGAACAGCCATTTCCAGTCGAGCGATACCACCTGTACCTCGAGGGGCGGAGTCTTCGAGGGCAACGGCCTGAACGGATCGACCTTATAAGAGCCGATCCAGATCACGCCCCCGATGAAGAGAATGGTCAGAATGGGGATCGACCAGACGACCGCTTCGATCCGTCCCGAGTAAGACCAGTACGGCAGGTATTCCGCCTTGATGTTCGAGGCGCGGTAATGCCAGGCCATCCAGAATGCCAACAGGATCGTCGGAATGACGATCGCCAGCATGACGACGGTGGCGTCGATCAGTATGGTCGCATCGTCAGAGCCCACCGGACCTGCGGGGTCCAAGACGCCGCCGGAGCAGGCGGGCAGTCCCAGGCTGAGTAGAGCCAGGATCGAGCGGCGGCGGCAAGCACGCACCGCCGCTTTCGGAAGTTGCAAGCCATCCATCCGGGACGTCCCTCCCTGCCGCGGATTCATGCCCAGCGAAAATAGTCTGGCGGCGACTGATGACCCCATCTGTTGCAGTTGTTAGCTTTCGGTTCGGCTAGCGAGCAAGGAGCCGGCGAAACGCATTTTTTACGTCCAAATGCTTCCATCGCGGTGCAGTCTGACTCGAGCGCTCCTTGCTGAATTGTCTTCTGTATTACTGGAGGCGCGTGCATTGTAGCTCGTCGCCGCAGAAGAACGGAACGTCGCGGTGAAGCTTGCTCTTGGCTTAGCAGCGGAGTACTCGGTGCGAGCGAAGAGTGTTGTGCTGCGATGCATCGCGCCACTACCAACAACCGATCCATCAACAAAGTCACCAGTCAGGGAATCTTATCTTGCATGATCATTTGAATCACGGCGGCAGACTCGCGGCTCGTCGCCTCTCCCAGCGACAACACCGTATCTCTGTGACCCTGGCCTTCGAGTATCAGGCATTCGGCCTGCGCGCCTGCAGCGCTGAGCTTGTCAGCCAGCGCCCTCGACCCGTCGACGAAGTTTTCCGGATCTTGTCGCTCGGTTGAGCCGGCAACGATCAGTGCCTTGGGCGCGGGATCGTGCACATGCAGCAGTGGGCTCGCCTGTTCCTGCCGCGCGCGGGTCGGTGCGTACACGCTCCAGAACACTTTTTCGGCGTCCGCGGAGTCCTTCAATCGAAGATCATACAGCGCACTGACCGCCACGATTCCTCTCAGCGTCCCTTTTGGGATTCCGGTATGCACGAGCCAAGCTCGATCGACCCCAACGCTGGCGGCCAGCATCGCTCCCGAGGAGTGCCCGCCGACATAGATGCGCGAGTCATCGCCACCATATTGCCCGATGTTGCTATACAGCCAGCGTATCGCACGTTTCACGTCCTCGACTTGATCTGGATAGACAAAACCCGGGTCGGTCAATCGATAGCTGGCAACCGCCGTGATGATGCCGTTCTCGGCAAATGGCTTTGCGACAAAGCCGTACTGTGCGCGATCGCCCTCGCGAAATCCGCCACCATGCAAAAACAAGAACACGGGCGCCTTCTTGCCCGGCCTGCTGACCGGCATGTATAGATCCAGTCGCTGCTTGATATCCGGGCCGTACGGCAGGTCAAGGTAATTCGGAACGTGAGAGCGAACGGCTGCCGTTCTGGTGTCGACCTCACGATAGAAGGCCGCCCAATCGGTCTTGAATTGCTGAGGGTGACGAACCGTATAGTAAGTCGAGACATCTTGAGCAGAGGCGGTTGCGCCCCCCAAGAACAGTATGCTCAGCGCCAGCAAGCAGAGTAGCGAAGCTTGCACACATGGTCTGCGCGCAGATTGTCTGCTAGAAAGTCGGCTCGCACTTTGCGGCGTGCGGCTCGAAACGCCGCAGGTATCATGAAACTTATCTGAGGCTCGGGGGCAGCGTGGAAAAAAAGCAATGGTCATCCAACCTCCTGTTCCTGATTACGGCCATCGGCACCGAGGCCGGCATCGCAAATTTCTGGAAATTCACCTATCTGGCCGGGCAAAACGGCGGTGCCACTTTCGTGTTCGTCTACTTTGCCGCGCTCGTAACGCTCGCGGTACCCGCACTGATCGCCGAGATGCTGATCGGCCGATATTGCGGACGAAGCGTCGCGGGTTGCATGCGGCTGCTGGTTGAGCGGGACGGGGTGAGTCCGGCATGGAAGTCTTTTGGTGTCATTGCGTTGAGCGGGATTTTTCTCGTACTGAGCTTCTACTTCGTCGTGTGCGGCTGGATGCTGCGTTACTTTCTGCTGGGCGTGAGCGGCGCTTTTGCCAAGATCCCGGCTCTCCAGGCGCAATCTCTCTATGCGACGATGTTGGCCAGCCCGCAACAGATGCTTGCCTGCTCGGGCTTCTTCATTTTCCTGACTACCCTGATCGTTGCGCATGGCGTCAACAAAGGGATCGAACGGGTGTCGGGCATCCTGACCCCACTGCGCTTCGTCATGCTCATCGGATTGTGCGTGTACGCGTCGATCATCGGCAACACGAGTGCGGCCGCGCACTTCCTGCTGTCTTTTCATTTCGATCGTTTGTCAGCAAACGTGATCGTGATAGCGGTAGGCCAGGCGTTCTTCTCACTCGGGGTTGGGGCGGGCGTGCTGATGACAGTCGGCGCGTACATGAAGCGGGAATATTCCATCGTCAGGTCGGTCTTCACCGTCGCCTTCGCGCAAGGTCTGGTCGCCGTGCTAGCCGGATTCTCCATTTTTCCCCTGGTTTTCGGATACGGCCTCGAATCGACTCAGGGTCCCGGACTGGTCTTCGTCACGCTGCCGGTCGCCTTTGGGCAAATGCCGTACGGCGCGCTGTTCGGAACCATCATGTTCCTCGTGCTGTCGTTCGCAGGGCTCACCGCGACCATCGTTCTACTGGAGTCGATCGTAGCGTTTCTCGAGGAGTACACCCCCCTCTCGCGCGCGATTGCCACCTACAGCGCGGGTCTTGCGATTTGGCTTGCGGGCTTCGTGACCGTCTTCTCCTTCAACGCGTGGAAAGACGTTCATCCGCTTCACGCTCTCGGATTCTCCTCGATGCGCACGCCGTTCGAGATCATCGACTATCTGGCATCCAACATCATGTTGCCTGTCGGCGGGCTCATGGTCGCCCTCATCGCCGGATGGGCCATCTCCAGGGAAGCTGTGAGTCGTGAGCTCGGCATTGGGACTGGAAGTGCGTTCAAGGTTTGGTACTCGACGGTTCGATACATGGTGCCTCTCGCGCTCGCCATCGTTTTCCTCGCTATCCAAGGTTAGCTGGAACATACGCGCGGGCAGCTCAACGAGCGGTGATCATGGCGATCACCGCCTTGAACAGGACGCTGTTTCCTTCCCCCAGCTGTCGCACGGTGCCACGATGGTCCTCGCCATCGAGCAACAGAAAATCCGCATGTGCGCCTGCCTGTGTCATCTTCGCCGCGAAATCCCGCGAACTTCCAACCATCTTGGCGGGATCCTCGAGAGACCCGACGGCGACGATGGCTACTGGCACGGGAGCGACGATGTGCAGCAGGGGGCTCGCCTTCTCTCTCAGCTCCGCTGTGGACGCGTATGCATCGTCTTCGCCGCGTCGCCCCGGCGTGCGCAAGTCGTACGGGGCGCTGATGGGCGCAATGCCTCGTAATGCTCGTTGCGGAATGCCGGCGGCTTTCATCCAGGACCGATTGGCACCGACATCGGCCGCAAGTATCGCCCCGGCAGAGTGGCCTCCGACGTAGATCCGATCGGGATCGCCTCCGTATTCAGCGATGTGCTTGTATAGCCAGGTGATGGCGAGTCTGGTATCCATGGGCTGATCGGGGTACTTGAACCCATCACCCGTCAGACGGTAGCTGGCGACTGCCGTGATTACGCCTCGCTCAACGAACGGTTTCGCCACGTATCCATATTGAGCACGATCGCCCTCGCGAAAGCCCCCGCCATGCAGGAACAGGAACACCGCGGCACGATTCGGTTTCGCCTTGGGGAAATATAGGTCAAGCCGCTGTTTGGCGTTCTTTCCGTACGCCAGATCCAGCCGATGGGGAAACTCAGCCCGAGTAGCCGCTGTCGCCGCATCGGCCTGACGGTAGAACGCGCCCCAATCGATCTTGAACTCCGCGGGGTGCTGCACCGTGTAGTACTTGGATGCATCCTGGGCAGCGAGCGGTTGCACGACCGCGAGTATGACGAGCGCGAGCAGCGCGGACAGGTTGGCGCTCCAGGAGCCAGAGTGGGTAGTCATAGCGGTCAATTCCCCCGAAGAAGTGCCTCGCCCCAGTATCTCGCCAAATGTTTGCGTTTTGAGCGCGAATACTTTGCGTTTCGAGCAGCGTTTGCCAAAACCGGCCGGGGGTTGGTCTATACTCGTTGACGCAGCTCGATCAAGATGTCTCACGGAGATGTCGTCTATGGAAAAAGCATCTCTCGGATTCCGCAAGGTTGACCACGCATCGCTCACGGTGCGGGACATGAACGACGCTGTTCGCTTCTACACCGAGGTGCTCGGCGCGAAGGTGCTGTATCAAATGGGGCCGTTCGACTCCCGTGAGATTCCTCGCGATTCGGGCGGGCGCGATTGGACCGATCTGCATATCGATGTGAGCGACGCCAAACTGCGCATAGTGATGCTATCGCTCGGCGGCGATGCCAAGCTCGAACTGTTCGAGTATTCGCGGCCAGGCAGCGCGCGCGAGCTCCCGCCGAACAATAACGATCTGGGCGCCGCCCATTTGTGCCTCGAAGTGGGCAACATCAAGGAAGCCGTCGACTATCTCTCGGCGCACGGTTGCCGAGCAATGGCAGGCCCGATCACTATGACCGACGGGCCCTGTCCGCCATCGCACTCCTGGTACGTCAAGGACCCGTTCGGCAACCAACTCGAGCTGGTGCAGTATCTGTAGCAGCAACTCAGCGCTCCTCAGGTAAGCCCACGAGATCATTTTTTAGGCTTCGGCGCACGCTTAACCAGGTTGCGCATAGTTCGCTCGAGCACTGTCAGCACAGTCGCAGGAGCCACGGGCAGTGCGCGACCGAGCCGGCAGACCAAATTGACGGACGTCGATTGCAGGATCGGGCTCTCGACCATGATCGACAGCAGCTCGCCACTCTCGAGCTCGGTAATCGCTGCGACCTCCGGCATCAACGTCACGTAACCGCCGTATCTCACCATGTGTCGCAGGAGCTGCAGTGAGTTCGTCGTAACCTGCGGGATTAGCGACAAGCGATCCTGAGTCTCCGCCATTCCCACAATCTGTCGGATACGAAACCCCGATTCGGGTAAACAAAGCCGTTGTCGGGCTACCTGCTTCAAAGAGACCGACGTGACCTTCGCGAGCGCGTGCTCCGGATGTACCAGTAGCTTGATCGGCTGAGCGACGGTCGTTCGGATGCTCAGCTTCGGATCGGCGGGGCAGTTGAACACCAGACCGATGTGCGCCTCGTCCTCGACAACGACGCGCACGACCTCGAGGGTCGATGCGGTCTTCACCGACAGCGATATCCCTGGGTTCTCATTGAGGAAGCTCTCGAGCTGCGAGGAGATCGCGCTCACGAACCCTTCGCCAATCGCAAGTTGGATGCTGCCGCCGCGCAAACCCCGCAGCGCCTGGAAGGTCGAATCGAGCGCTTCGCGATGGGCGACACACTCGCGGTAGTACCGCACGGCGTGTTCACCCGCTTCGGTGAGCTTGATCGAGCGCCGGCCGCGCTCGATCAGAAGCAGCCCGAGTTCCGATTCTAATGCTGCGATCTGACGGCTGACGGAGGAGACCGCCACATCGAGTTTCTCGCTGGCGCCTCGCATGGAACCGGCGCTCGCTGCCTCGACGAGGTAGCGAAGCTTGGCCTCGGTGATCAAGGGGGGCCCTCGCCGCCGTTGCATTCAGAGCAACAAGCATACGCAGTCGTTGTCGTTGTTACCACGTGTGCGCGGTATCTAAACTGCCGTGGTGCTCAAGTTGGCGAGTTGAACAGGGGTGCTCGCGGCAGGGAACGCGAGAACAGCGGGCGCGGCCCGGGAGATCTCAGTGGATAGAAATTCAGTCGATTGGCGTGGCTACATTCCGGCGATCACGACGCCGTTCGACAAGAATCGTGAGCTCGATGAGCCGGGCCTTGGGCGCTTGTTGGAGTGGCTGGATGCCGAAGGAATGCACGGACTGGTGTTGGCCGGAACCACCGGCGAGTGGTTCAGCCTGTCGGACGAGGAGCGGCGCAAGCTGCTGCAGACCGCCGGCCAGCAGCTCAAGGGTAAGCGCACGCTCATCGCCGGTTGCAATGCGTTTTCCGCCGCGGGCGTCATCGCAAACGCACAAATGGCCAAGGAGTGCGGCCTTGATGGAATTCTGGTCTCGCCGCCGCCGTACATCGTGCCAAACGAGCGCGAAATCTACGAGTTCTACCGCGCGATATCGGCCGCTGTTTCGTTGCCGATCTGCGTGTACAACTGGCCGCCGGGTACCAACATCGACATGTCATTCGAGTTGCTCGAACGACTTGCGGATCTCGACAAGGTAGTCGCCATCAAAAACTCCACCGGTCGTCTCGATCGCTTCGTGCGCTCCTTCTTCGCGCTCAAGGAGCGTGTCCGCATTTTCGGCTTCAGTATGGACGAGCTTGGCGCCACGCTGGTACGTGAGCACGGGGGGGATGGAACCATGGGCGCCGGCGCCGTGCTCGGTCGCACTCAGCCGGACTTCTACAATCACTTGTGGCGAGGGGACCTGACCGAGGCCCTCCGCTGTGGTGCGCTCGATCGAGAGATCATGAAGGATTGGTTTACCGAGAACCTGGTCGGCACATTCGGCTCGGCGCAGTCCATTCTGAAAGAGGCTTTGAATGCGCAGGGCATCCCGGGTGGTTACCCGCGGCCGCCGCTGCTCGAGCTTGACGAAACTGGTCGAGAGAGCGTCAGGGCGACATTGCGGCGTCTCGGCAGACTGTGACTTCGTTGCATTGAATGCAACGAGATTTGATGCCTGTTGTCATTGAGCTTACTCCCCCATAGGAATATGAATACGGGGTTACATAACCACGGTCACTTGGGGGGAGCAGCGTATGTCGATTTGCGCTAGCAGGCTGCAAAGCCGGCGCGTTTGTGGCGGTATTGCGACGACGCTCAGTACTGCACTCATGCTGCTCGCGGGTGGCGGTCTGGCGATGGCGGCCGAGGAGGGACCCAACGAAGCGGCCGACCAAGGAGGCCTGCAGGAGATCGTCGTAACCGCAACCAAGCGCTCCTCAAACATCCAGGAGACGCCGCTTGCGGTTCAGGCATTCACCGGAGCGCAACTGACCAACATCAACGCCGTTGAGATCAGCGACTGGGCTCCCCTCGTTCCGGGACTTGCGACGCAGGACAACGGCGCATCAGGCGACAAGCGTTATGCCATTCGCGGTGTCAACGCCTCCGGCGCGGGCACAGTGGGCCTGTACCTCGATGACGTTGTGGTCACGGGCGAGAACAGTCAGGACGGCGGCGGTCAGGCCCCCGATATTGCACTCTTCGACCTCGATCGAATCGAGGTTCTCAAAGGGCCGCAGGGCACGACATTCGGATCGAGCTCGATGACCGGCACCATCCGCTTCATCACCGCGAAGCCGAATTTGAGCGAGTTCAGCGGCGAGGCGAGCGGCGGCTACCGGCAGACCAAAGGCGGCGGGGTCGGCAGTCAATTCGACGCGATGGTGAATCTCCCGCTCGCGCCGGACCGCTTTGCGCTGCGCCTGGCGGGGTACTATCTGGACAACCCCGGTTACATCAGCAATCAGTTCGAGCAGGACGCCAACGAGACCCGCGTCAAGGCGGGGCGCGCCTCGGCAAGGTTCGCGATCACCGATGACATCAGCTTGAGCGCGATGGCGATGACGCAAAGGACCAAGGCGGACGCGTTAAGCTACTACAACGACCAGAACTTCAACTTTCAACCGCTCGCCGAGCCGCGCTTCTACCAGGACATATACGCGCGGGAACCGACCGGCAATAACATGAACATGTACGAACTCGCCCTGGAGGACAAGACGAGCTACGGGACTTACACCGTTACTTCCTCGCGCTTCGATCGAAGCTTTGACTATACGCGCGACGCATCGCCCGTCATCAACCTGTATCTCGGCCTGCCGATCGACACGACCGGCCGTAGCGTCATCTCGTATCCCAAGCAGCGCACGGTTGTATCGGATGAGGCGCGCTTCGCCTCCAGCTGGGCGTTTCCGGTACAGCTGCTGATCGGCGGCTTCTTCCAGAACGAGCAACGCAACTTCCGCAGTCACGTGTTGACCGCGGACGCGAATGGCTTCGTCGATCCGAATCCGACAATCCTTCTGGATCGCACACAATCGGACACGATTCGCGAAAAGACAGTGTTCGCGGAGCTCAGCTACGCATTCCTCGACAAGTGGAAGCTGACAGTCGGCGGACGCCGCTACGACATCAGCGACACGCAGCTTTCCAATGCACTCGTGGGATTCGGCGGTGGTGCGGGAGGCGGCCCCGGACCGCAGCTCGAGTCGACCAACGTCGGTCTGATTGGTAAGGCCAACCTGTCCTATACGCCGATCCAGCACGTCCTCGTGTACGGACAAGTGGCGCAAGGCTTTCGCCCCGGCGGCGTCAACGACCAAACGGCGGCCGCCATCGCCGGCGTGACTATTCCCGCCGGCTTTACCTCCGATTCGTTGATCGAATACGAGCTCGGCCTCAAGTCCTCCTGGCTCGATAACCATCTGGTGGCGAACGGCGCGCTGTACTACATCGACTGGTCCAAGATCCAGGTCTCCGAGCAGGCGACCAGTGGCTCTTCATCCTTTCCCTACACCGGCAATGGCGGACGGGCCACCGTGAAGGGCGCCGAGCTCGAGCTCGAAGCAAACCCGCTGACCGGATTGCAGCTCGGACTGTTCTTCAACTACAACAAAGCTGAGCTCGCCGGGGATATTCCAAGTCCAAGCCTGGGTCTGGCAGGCGATCGAATTCCGTACGTTCCGAAGACCACCGTCACCCTGACCGCCAATTACGATTGGTCACTGGGGTTCCGGGAGCTGACCGGGACCGTGGGCGGGGACTACGCTTACACGTCATCCAGGGTGGGCCAACTCCAGACCTTCCCCCCCGTCTATGTCGAGACCTTTCCAGGATATGAGACGACCACCATTCACGTGGGTGTGAAAGGCGACCGTTGGACGGCATTGGTGAACGTGGCGAATGTATTCGACAACACGACAACCATCGCGGATACCACTGTGCAGCACGGGCTCTACCCGCCTGCGAATATTCCGAACCGCCCGCGGACCGTCAGTGTTACCTTCCGCACGACGTTCTGATTGAGCAACGCAGTCAACGGAGGTCACATGCCTGCTGAACGAGTCAATCCCTCGAGTTTGTACAACAGCGTTCAATACGGCTTTTCACACGCGGTGCGCCAGCGCGGCGGCGACACGTTGCACCTCGCGGGACAAGTCGCGTGGGACAAGGAAGGCCAGCTGGTCGGGCCGGGTGATCTCGCTGCGCAAACGCGTCAGGCTCTGAAGAATCTGCGCCAGGTGCTCGAGTCAGCCGGTGCGACGCCCGCTGACATCGTGCGGCTACGTACCTACGTGGTTAATCACACGCCCGATAAGCTCGGTCCGGTGCTAGGGGAGATCAGTGCCTTTTACGGCACCGCCACTCCTGCAGCTAACACCTTCGTCGGAGTCCAGACCCTCGCACTCCCTGACTTCCTGGTCGAGATCGAAGCAACCGCTGTCATCGGTTAGCCTCGCTGCACATCACGCATTGAATGCAGCGCCGCCGTTTCCTCGCGAGTGCATTCTCGGGATCCGTGGCATCGCTATTGTCCGCTTCGAACCTGGCCCGGACCCAGGGTACGGGCTTCATGCCGGGACTCGAGGCCATCACCGTCTTGCGTCCGCTGGGTCGCGACCTGCGCGGCACTCTGAAGGCCGTCGCCGCGATCGGCTATCGAGAGATCGAGACCTTGGGAAGCCTTGGGATTGCGCCGAAAGCCCTGCGTGACGCCCTGGCCGAATGCGGTCTCTCATCCCGTGCCCAACATCTGGTTCCTGACGATCTGTACAGCGTTTACCAGCGATGGGACGGTGGCTCGCTCACGCTCAACGAAGCCTTGAGTCGCCTGCGTGAGGGGTACTCGCTCGATGACCTGGAGAGAATTGTGGCACAGGGGATCCTGCGTGCGCAGGCTTTGGGGCAGCGATATCTTGTCTGGCCGGTGCTTTTCGAGGAGCAAGTCGCATCACGCGCAGCGCTCGACCAGGTAGTCCGCGCTTTCAATAAGGCGGCCCATCTGTGCAAGGATGCAGCACTGACATTCGCATTTCACAACGGTAGCCAGGCTTCGAAGCGTATCGGGCCGGACCGTGTCTACGACCTCCTGCTGCGCAACACCGATCCCGAGGTCGCGATGGAGCTTGATACATATTACGCTGCCAAGGGCGGCATCGATCCCCTGGCTTATTTCGCCGAGTTTCCGAATCGATATCGGCTCGTCCACCTGAAGGACATCGATTCCCGAGGCGAGATAACCGAGATCGGGCGTGGCATCATTGATTTCGCGGCCGTCACGCGTGCGGCACGACTATCAGGCGTCGTGTGCTTTTACGTCGAGCGCGACCAGGCGCAGGACCCGCTCGCCGCGGCAAGGATCTGCTTCGAAGCTGCACGTCGCCTATGAGGTTGCGAGCGTGCATCGCATGCGCCATCCCCTTGCTCCTGGCGAGCTTGGCCCGCGCGCAAGCCCCGAATTTTCCATGGCTTGATCCGACTCGCAGCCCGGACGAGCGGACACGTCTCGCTGTTAGGGCGATGACCTTCGCCGAGAAGCTCTCGCTCGTTCAAGGCGACACTATCCTTGATGAAAACGGCACCGGCATCAATTCGTGCGTCGGACATCTACCGGCCATCGCGCGACTGGGTCTGCCGGCGCTCTGCTTCGGCGACGGCCCCGCGGGTGTGGGCAACGGGATGACGGGGGTGACGCAGTTCCCCGCACCTGTCGCCGGAGCCGCGACCTGGAATGCCGCACTGCTGCGACGTTATGGCGTGGCGCTGGCGGATGAGCACGCGGGCAAGGGGCGGAACGTCGTGCTCGCACCCACGATCAATATTCTGCGCACGCCGCGCTGGGGGCGTGCCGCCGAGTCACTCGGCGAGGACCCGTATCTGACGGGCCAGTTGGGCGCGGCCGTGGTCGATGGGATTCAGAGTCGCGGCGTGATCGCCACGCCGAAACACTTCGTGGCAAACAATCAGGAGACCTTGCGCCTGGGCGATGCACCGTCATTTGCGGCCATCGATGTGTTGGTCTCCGAGCGGGCATTGCGCGAGATCTATTTCCCAGCATTTCGGGCTACTGTGGAGCATGCCCATGCCGGCTCGGTCATGTGCTCATACAACCGAGTCAACGGCATCTACGCCTGCGAGAGCCCGCTCCTGGATCAGGTACTGCGTCGGGATTGGCGCTTCGACGGATTCGTGGTCTCCGATTGGTACTTCGCGCACCGGAGCACGGTTGCCGCCGCGCTTGCGGGACTTGACGTCTCGATGCCCGGAGGCAGTAACTTCGGATTTCCTGCTTTCTTTGGCCACGCGTTACGTCAGGCGATCGACGACCGGCAAGTGTCGCCGGAACGCCTGGATACCATGGTCCAGAACGTTCTGCGGCCGATGTTTCGCTTGGGTCTCGCGGATAAGAGACCCAGCGACAACCCTGCGGCGTCGGTCAGGTCTGCGGAACACAGCGCGCTCGCACTTGAAATCGCCGCGCAAGGCACGGTGGTACTTAAGAATCGCGCGGCGCTGCTGCCTCTGGGCGGGCAGACGCACTCCATTGCCGTGATCGGCGACGATGCGGGAGAGCGGGTGCAAAGCACGGAGCGCTACGGCGGCTTTGTCAATGATCCCAGCCTTAAGATCACCGCGCCGCTGCAGGCAATCACCAGACGGGCGGGTGACCCAGTAAAGGTGACCTTCGAACCCGGCACCCTCGGTACGGGGGCGCTTCCTGTAGTGCCGACTTCGGTGCTCTCTTCCGCGCACGATGGGCTTCCGGGACTCTCGGCATCCTGGTATGGCAGCGCGGATCCCGACGAACCTCCGTTTAAGCAGACGCGCGAGTCTGCTGTGGATTTGCGCGAGGCGCCCCCAGGAATGCCTGCGGTATGGTCGGTACGATGGGAAGGCAGGCTGACTCCACCGCGCAGCGGACGGTACCGTTTCTCGCTCAGCGGTGGGGGTGACGCGGTGCTCTATATCGACGGGCAGGAGGTGACGCGGATATTCAAGCAAGGCTTCACCTCTGTATCGCATGGTGTGATCGCGCTCTCCGCGAGTCGACCGGTGCAGGTACGTATCGACTATGCCACGGCTCCAACGATCTCCAAGCCGCGCCTGGAATGGGGATGGCAACCACCGGACGATCGGCTCGCCAAAGCAGTTGCGGCGGCTCGGAGAGCCGATGTCGCTATCGTATTCGCCAGTGACAACGTCTCCGAAGGTGGTGATCGCATGAGCTTGAAACTCCCCGGAGATCAAGACGAGCTGATCGCTGCAGTCGCCAAGGCTAATCCGCATACGGCCGTCGTCCTGCACACAGTGGGACCCGTCTTGATGCCTTGGCTGAGCAAAGTTGCTGCGGTCATCGAGGCCTGGTATCCGGGTGAAGCTGCCGCCGCCGCTATCGCGGCTGTGCTGTTCGGCGACGTCGATCCTTCTGGAAAGCTGCCCATGACATTTCCCGCCACGGAAGACCAAGGACCCGATACAAAACCGGACCGCTTTCCCGGAACGAAAGGTCGCGTGCGTTACGATGAAGAGCTCGAAGTGGGCTACCGTTACTACGAGGCACGACACGAGACACCACTGTTCCCATTCGGGTTCGGGCTCACCTACAGCCGATTCCG
The DNA here is from genome assembly GCA_963715725.1 of uncultured Pseudomonadota bacterium. GTDB lineage: Bacteria > Pseudomonadota > Gammaproteobacteria > Steroidobacterales > Steroidobacteraceae > 13-2-20CM-66-19. Next base: position 1,214,231 of record OY970272.1, read on the forward strand.
AATCGACCACGTCCAGATCCATCCGGCTATCAGCGGCGCCGTGCGCATCGACGGCCGGGTATCCAACGTCGGGTCGCGTGCGGGCGCGGCTGTCGTACAGCTGTACCTGGGATTTCCTTCGAGTGCCGGCGAGCCGCCGTGGCAGCTTCGCGGATTCGATCGAATCGAGCTGGCTCGGGGCGAAACTCAGCGATTCACCTTCGAACTCGACCGCCAGTCGCGCTCCATGTGGGACAGCACACACCGAGCCTGGGTCGTTCCGGCCGGCGAATTTCGGGTCGCGCTCGGCAGCTCCGTGCGCGACATAGAGCAGCGTAAATCGCTGCCGTGAACGGTTGCGATGTGGCAATCGTGGGAGCCGGGCTTATCGGCTGCGCTGCGGCTTTCTATCTGCAGCGCGCGGGGCGGCGCGTCATCGTACTCGACCAGACAGAAATCAATCGCGGGGCCTCCGGACGCAATGCGGGCTCGCTGCATTTCCAGATCGAACCCCGCATGGTGGACGTGTTGATCTCGAATCCGGAGAGGTTACGTGACCTCATTCCCCTTAACCTGCGCGCCGTCGAAGATTGGCGCAGCCTCGCGGCGGAGCTCGGATGCGAGCTCGAGCTTGCGATGCACGGCGGGCTGATGCTCGCCGAGACAGAGCGAGACCAGGATCTACTGCTGCGAAAAGTGGAGTTGGAAATACGCTCGGGGCTACCGACTCGCATGCTCGACCGAAGGGACCTCCGGCGCATCGCACCTTACTTGGGTGAGAGCGTGCAATCCGCCAGCTATCTGGAGTCAGAGGGACACGCCAATCCGCGTCTCGTTACCACAGCGTATGCGCGGGCGGCGCGAGCGTTAGGGGCGGAGTTCAGGTTGGGAACGCGTGTTTCCGAGATCGCGCCGCACCCCGGCGGTTGGCATCTGGCGCCCCGACGGGGCGACCCGCGCGAGACGAGTGCGGACGGGATTCGCGCATCGGCGCTGCTGATTGCAGCCGGGGCCTGGTCTGTCGAGATCCTGAAGCCGCTGGGGGTGGCGGTGCCACTGGTACCGGTGGGTCTGCAGATGATGGTGACACAGCGGGCGCCTCCCTTGATTGCGCATCTCATTCAACATATGGGACGTCGTCTCTCCATCAAACAGTTGAGCGCAGGCAATATTCTGATCGGTGGGGGATGGCCCGCGCACTTGCCAGGTAAGGGCGACCTCGGAGAGAGGGCGGACGCTGAACTGCAGGCGCAGGCAATGATCGGCAGCGCCGCAGTTGCTGCCCGCACAATACCTGCTACCTTGTCACTTAACATCATTCGTAGCTGGAGCGGGATAGCGAGTGTCGCTCCTGATCATCTTCCTGTGTTGGGCGCAATCGAGTCGCTGCCGGGTGTCTATATTGCCGCGGGCGGCTCCTCATTCACGCTGGGTCCGACTTACGCGCGCCTGGTGAGCGAGCTCATCAGCACGGGCAGCACCTCCATGCCGATCCGGTTATATCGTCCCGAGCGCTTCGAGCGCTCGGAATCACGCGCTTAGTAGGTTGCGAACCAATATGGAACACGACTTGAGAGTGCTCGAAGGAACCCGGCGTGGTGAAGCATGCAATTTCGAGTTTGAAGGTGGGCCGGTGACGGCATACTCAGGGGAAACGCTCGCCGCAGCGTTGCTCGCGGTCGGTCGGCGAAGTTTTCGACATGACACGCAGAATCGGCCACGAGGTCCCTACTGCAATATGGGCACCTGTTTCGAATGCATCGTCGAGGTGCTCGAGGGCAGCGCGTGGCGCACCGTCCGAGCCTGTCTCTTCCCAGTAGCAGAGGGGCTCAAAGTGCGCCCGGTCCGCACCGGACTGCCCGATGCGAGGCCGTCCTGATCCGTTCTTGCGATCTGGCGATAGTCGGTGGTGGTCCTGCAGGAATAGCAGCGGCCAGAATCGCCCGAAATCATGACCTCGAGGTGTGTCTGCTCGATGAGCAACCGCGTCTCGGAGGTCAAATATACCGTCAGCCGCCACGCGAATTCGAGGTACGAGATTGGTTGGCAGGTGCTCAGTATGAGGCGGCAAAGTCAGCAATCAGAGCCGCCGAGCAGTTGTCCGAGCTCAAGCATGTCGGCTCTGCAACTGTCTGGGGTTGCTTTGCGCGTCCCTTGGGGTCACAGGGCGAACGTCGCTACGAAATCCTATTCGAGAAAGCCGGAGCGCTCGGTCGAATCGATGCGCGCCACGTAATCCTTGCGTGCGGATGCTACGAGGCTCCGGTGCCCTTCCGCGGTTGGCATCTGCCTGGTGTCATGAGCGCGGGAGGCATACAGACGCTCCTCAAGAGCCAACGTATCGCAGCGGGACACATGGTGTTCCTGGCGGGAAGCCATCCTCTTCTGTTAGTCGTGGCAGACCAGCTCATGGCCGCCGGTGTCCGCATCGCCGGCATCGCGTTCGCGCAGCCCTGGGCAAGTGCTTGGCGCCTGATGCGCTCGCCCTGGGACCTGCTGGTCGCACGGTCCCAACTGTTGCGAACGCTCCGCAGCCTCATCGAGCTTCGGCGCGCTGGCGTTCCGCTGTGGTTTGGGCATGCGGTGGTAGAGGCTTCGGGGTGCCGCGAGCTTAAATCCGTGCAGCTTCGTGATCTCGAGCACGGAAAGGAAAGGACGATAGAGTGCGACGCACTCGGTGTTTGCTTCGGGTTCCTCCCGCAGACGGAGCTGTCTCGACAGGTGGGAGCCGAACATGTATGGGCTCCCGAGGGCGGCTGGGTGGCCGTCCACGATGCATACCTGCGCACCAGCATTGCCGGGGTCTCGGTAGCCGGCGAGCTCGCAGGGGTTGCGGGTGCGGAGGCGGCTGTACTGTCGGGAGAGATCGCCGGACTCGGCGTGTTGCGCGACATAGGACGGGTGTCTCCGTCGCAAGCAGATAGCCGGCAGTGCGAGCTTCGGCGCCATTGGACTCGTCATCGCCGGTTCGCCGCGATGATGGCGGTGCTGTCAGCGCCCTCCGCCGCCCTCTTAAACGATCTCGCAGGGCGGGAAGCCCTCATTTGCCGATGCGAAGATGTGACGGTGGGCGAGTTGGAAGACGCGCTTCAGCAAGATCCGCATATCGCAAGCGCCAGCACCGCCAAGCTCATGACCCGCGTTGGGATGGGATTCTGTCAGGGGCGTATGTGCGAGATCAGCGTGCGCCGTGCCATTGCACGCCAGAAAGGGTGTTGTTTGGAGACGATCCCGCCCTACGTGGTGCGCCCGCCGGTCAAACCGGTATCCGTCGCGACACTTGCGAATGTCCCCGGCGCGCTCGACATCGATCCCAGCCTCATGACAGCTGCAGGAAGAGGAGACGAGCAGGTGCCGCCAGCGACCCGAGGGATCTAACCGCTGGCAAGCACAACGGTACCGTCGTACTCGACACTCGGGTAATCTGCCGCCCTCCGCTGCGCTCTGGCTAAGGCGCGTATGGCACCGATTACTCGAAGAGGGTTTGTCCACTCTACGGCAGTCGCAGCAGCTGCGTTTCGTGCGCGCCCGCTGAGAGCATTCAATGACGCGCGCAATCCGCGAGCAACTGTTCGGGTCGATGCGAGGGCCGTCCGAAAACTTGCATCTCAGACGACCGGGCAGGTGATCACACCCGATGCGTCCGAGTACGAAACCGCTCGCGCGATTTTCAACCGCGCCTACGATAGACACCCGGCGCTCATCGTGCGCTGCGCGAGTGCTGCTGACATTGCGCGCGTGCTCGAGTTTTCGCAGCGGCACACGCTCCCCGTGACGGTGCGTGGCGGAGGTCACAATCGCGCAGGACTCAGCGTCTGTGATGGCGCAGTAATGGTCGATCTCTCCGCCATGAACCGAGTCGAAGTCGACCGGGATCGGCGCATCGCTCATGCCGGAGCCGGCGCACTCACGGTGCATGTCGACGCTGCCACCCAGCGCTTCGGCTTGGCGACGACGTTGGCTGGTTGTCCCTCTGTCGGTATAGCGGGATTGACGCTTGGCGGCGGCTTGGGTTTCCTCATGTCGAAGTACGGCGCCGCATGCGACAACTTGATGTCGGCGGGACTTGTCACAGTGGATGGGAGGCAAGTCGATGCCAGCGCGAATTCCAATCCGGATCTCTTCTGGGCCATCCGCGGGGGTGGCGGCAATTTCGGGATAGCAACCGAGCTTGAGTACCGACTCCATCCGTTGACCGACGTGCTGGCAGGAATACTGACTTATCCGCCCGGGCGAGTACCCGAGATGCTCGAGGCTCTCGGCAAATTCGTCGCTGCAGCGCCAGACGAACTCAATGTAATCGCACAGATCCTGCCGTCTGATCAGGGGCCAGGATTTCGGATACTGGTCTGCCATTGCGGCGATCCGCGCCAGGGAGAAAACCTTCTTCGTCCGTTACGCACGCTCAAACCGATTGAAGAGCGCGTCTGGGTCGCGCCGTACCTGCAGATCAATTCGACGATTAATCCTGCAGCACCTGTCGCGCACTTTCAGACGAACCTGTTCGTGCCGGATTTGAGCGAGGCAGTAATCTCGACGCTGTCCACAGCCGCTAACGATGCGCCCTCGAATACCAGAGTGTTCATGGTGCCGTTCTACGGTGCCGTGACACGCGTGCGAGCAAGTGATACCGCATTTCCATGGCGGTCGAGAGGTTACGAGTTGGACATCATGGGTCGCTGGGACAATCCGACAGATGAGCAGCGCGCTGTGGAGTGGGTAAGGGCCTTGCGCGACAAGTTACGACCACTGGCGATCGGTGCCTATGTCAACCAGCTGGGCGAAACGGGGGAAGACCTGGTTCGCTCGGCTTATGCGGCAAACTACTCCCGGCTTGTGGCGATGAAGAAGAAGTACGACCCCAATAATGTGCTGCGGTCAAATCAAAATGTGCGGCCGTCTTAATGGCACTCCGACACCAGCGCGGCGCTGAAATTTCCTATTGCGTAATTCATCTCTTATAATAGAATTACAGCCAACGCGGTGGGAAGACTTCAGCATGAGCACAGCCTTTCTCAGGAACACCTGGTACGTCGCGGCCTGGTCCCATGAAGTCCCTGCTGAGGGACTGCTCGCTCGCGTCATAACCCGTGTTCCCCTGATCTTCTGGCGGGACGGAGCAGGCCAGGTCGTGGCGCTCGAGGATCGTTGTTGTCATCGAGCGGCGCCTCTCTCCAAAGGCCGCCGAGAAGGCGACACGATCCGCTGCATGTACCACGGGCTTTTGTTCGACAGCACAGGCAAGTGTGTGGAGATTCCCTCTCAGAATTTCATACCACCCGCCGCGAAGGTGCGCTCGTTTCCCGTGGTGGAACGCTTCAACTGGATCTGGGTGTGGATGGGGGATGCGATGTTGGCAGATCCCGCACTGATTCCCGACACGCACTATCTGCAGGACCCAGGTTGGCGGGGTACACCTGGCTACATGCATTACGATGCGAACTATCTGCTGATAACGGATAACCTGTTGGATTTCTCGCACCTGTCTTTTGTTCACGAAAAGACGCTCGGGGGAACCGCCAACTACGCCGCTATTCGGCCGAAGGTGACCAGCAGTGCCCGGAGCATACGGGTGGAACGATGGCTCATCGACGACGAGCCCGCCCCTTTTCTGAGCAATCTGAAGTCATGGCCAGGCAACGTTGACCGCTGGAACGTCTATGACGTCGTGTTGCCGGGCGTACTGCTCATGGACTCTGGTAGTGCTCCCACGGGCACCGGAGCGCCTGAGGGCAAGCGCGTGGATGCAGCCAATTTCTTCGGCTGTCAGGCCGTCACACCCGAAACGGAAACCACTTCACATTATTTCTTCCAGCAATCCCATGGCTTTGCGCTCGATGATCCTAAAGTGACCGAGAACCTGACAGCATCGGTGTTGGCCGGCTTCATGGAGGATAAGGACATCATCCTGGCTCAGCAAAAGATTCTCGATCTGGATCCAAACGCCCCCATGCTTGCGATGCGCATGGATACAGCGCTTGCGAGTTTTCGCACGCTGCTGGGCAAGGCAATCCAAGCCGAACAGAACGCGACGGCAGCGGCCGCAAACGTTGCCTGATCGCATGATTACGACCAGCATACTGACCTGCCCGCGATGCGGGCAGGCCTCGATCGAAACGATGCCAACCGATGCCTGTATCTACTTCCATGAGTGCTCCGGCTGTCGCGCGCTCCTGCGTCCGAAAGCCGGCGACTGTTGCGTGTTCTGTTCCTACGGCTCAGTTCCGTGTCCGCCCATACAAGCCTCCCAACCGTGCTGCAGGAACCCGGTTGATGCGTAATAGCACGCGTCGATTCAACTGACCGTTGAGTCATCAATCGTTTCCATGCTCCGAACTGGCCGGCTCGCTGGCGCACGAGCAGGCGGTTCCGCATTTGCACTGCTCGCCGCAGGCGCAGGTCTGGCCCTGGGATTGCTGACAGCCGCAGCTGCAGGCGATTTCGTTGCAGGGGTTGCAAGCACACATTGCCCGGTTCGCTTCTTTCACGTGACTCTCCGCTTGGTGGATTGGATGAAACATGCGGCCACTGTAAGAGGCGCCACGGAGAGCCGCTTGAACGAAGCGGCTATTCTAAATTGATGCTGGCAGCGGCGATGCCGAACATCTTCTTGAAGGTGCGCGACAGGTGCGCGGAGTCGGAGAATCCGCCGGCGTGTGCGGCCTCCGTAAGCGAGCTGCCTGCGACGTAGGCCGCAAGGGCACACTCAAGCCGCGCCCAGAGTATGTAGGCTCGAAACCGCACGCCGGTGTGCTCGACGAAGAGATGACGAAATCGTTCCGGGGAAAGATGAACGCGCGCCGCAACCTCAGCGAGTTCCAACGTCGATCCCAGACGATCGCGTATGAGCTCTATGGCAGCCTGCACACGACTATCGAGCCCTGGCTCCAACTTCGAGCCGGTGCCGCAAAGCACGCGCGATTCCGGTTCTGCAAAAATCTGCGCCACGAAGACATCTCGTGCATCCAGGGCATGACGCTGTTGCGCAGCCACCATTGCCGCGGAGTAGGGCTTCCACGGCTCCCCGGGGAGGCGGAATCTTACGTGTTGTTCGGACAACGGCAGACTGATTTGGATCGCGTGATGCGCGTGGAAGTCCGTGGGCTCTCCACCTCTGCCTATCCACAGACTCGCGCCACGCCACACCAGCACGCGCCCCGTCGCCGTCGTTTTCATCGCAACTTCAGTGAGTATTTACCGCTAATTCAGGCACCATCGGTGGTGATGCGCAACAGAACTCGGGTAACGATTTGATCACACCGCGCGCCGGCGAATTCGAAAACATCACGCTCAGCAAGGTCGACGTGCCGAGCCATCGCCTCGCGCAGCAGGCCCTTGGCGCGGAAGTGCCGGCTTCGCACGGTCTCGACCGGGATACCCAGACATTCAGCCGTTTCCTCGACGCTCAACTCCTCGACGGAGCGCAGAACGAAGACTGCTCGAAAGCTCTCGGGCAGTGCATCGATCTGGTGCTCCAGTATCTGGCGCATCTGAGCGCGATCCGCTGCACGCTCGGGGGAGCCCGACTCATCGGACGTCGCAGCGTCGAGTTCCGCGTCATCGGGCAGGCGCGTCATGCGAATTACGTTCTGGCGGCGGCTGCTGCGGCGCAAGCGGCCGAGACATTCATTGAGGACGAGACGTGACAACCAGGTGCAGAAGGACGAGTCGCCGCGAAACTGTGCCAAGGAGCGATAAGCGCTCAGGTAAGCATCCTGTAGCGCGTCCTGCGCTTCTTGAGCGTCCCCTAAGGTGGCACGGGCCAGACGATAAAGCCGCCGATTGTAGCGACGCATCAGGAGCGCGAACGCGCCGCGCTCTCCACCCAAGACCCGCTGTACGATCGCCCCATCATCGAGGCAACCTGAGGATGGAAGTGCACTATTGCTATCAGACATGCTGCGCCCTACTGGACTGTGATTTCACCTTTCATGCTCGGATGCAAGGTACAGATGTATTGATGTTCGCCCGCGCTGCGCGCGATGTAGGTCCATGAGGCACCCGCGGCAAGGCTGCGCGAATCAAACGCTTTGTCCACCGCGGTCACAGTATGCGGGAACGGATCCTTGTTGATCCAAGTGATCCGCGCGCCACGCGGCACCACCAGCGTTTGCGGGCTGAAGACTACGCCATCAATCGTGACGGTATAGGTCGGCGCCGAGGTGTGCTCTGCAGCGAGGGCGCTCGTTTCAGAACCCGGCGCCATACCCGCCAGCAACGCAGCACCGGCGAGTGCGATAGTGGGTGAACTCCTCCAGGTTTGCTGAGCAGCTGACGGGTGGAGCTGCATCGTTCACCCGTGCTTTTCGAGTGAGCTCTGTATCTGTTTGGCGTGCTCAAGATGGGCCACGAAAGCCGGCCGCACCTTGACCAGCAGCGCTTTGAGCTCAGAATTTTGAGCGTTCGGGATGAGTGCCTTGTCCATGGCATCAAGCACGCTTTGATGATAGGTCACCTCGTGCTCAATGTAAGCCTTGTCGAAGGCCGCACCGCTCAGCTTGGTCAGCGCGGCAACATTCTGATCGCCACCCTGCTTGAGGCTGCTGCTGGTAGGGTTATCTTCCGGCGTCACGTGCAACTTCTGCACGAGCTCGGTCGCGGACTTATTGACGCCCGTATGGTCGGTAACCATCTGTTTCGCAAAGTCCTTCACGTCCTTCGCATGCGCCTTCTTCTCCGCGAGCGTGCCGGCATCGATGTCCACCTGGTTCGCTGTCACAACGATGGCCGCAATCTGCGGATCGGTCGGTTTCCCGCTCTGCGCCCACGCGGCTGGGATTAAGGAGCCGAAGATGATGGCTGAAAGATACACACGCTTTCTCATTGACGTTCTCCTTGCAGGGACAACAGGTTTGCCAAGGGGTAGCCCGCGCTGCTTCGTCGCAATTGGCTCTTTGTTGTCTTAGATGTCACGTGCCTCTAGCCCGTTCCCACAGCCGAGGTTGCCTGAGGGGAGCCTAAGGATGGGGCTACAGGTGTGCCGGTTTCGGTGCTCGAAAAGGCAGGTCGGTCGCCCGACGCACCCAAAGGGCGCGCGCACCGAGCTAGGTGCTCGGCCGATACACCCATATCGCGGCGGGAGTGCCCGTGATCGCGCGCACGCCGAGCATGAGTCGATCCAGCTCAGGTGCAAAGAACGCGGTGCGCGCGCCGCTGACTGTGGTCATCCGGTCGATCCTCACATAGCTCTCGCCCCGCGCCTCCAGCACATCGATAAACCCCTCGCCACAACTCACGTACAAACGGCTTCGCTTCGCATCGAGAAACACATCGTCAGCATCGCGGCAGGTAGCGGAGCTGGAGAGCAACCGGCCATCCCGGGCATCGAACACGCCGATCTTCTGCGGGTGCCTAAAAACCGCTACCACCCGGGTGCGGGAGAGATCGAGCGCCATCGGATAGTTCGCCCGAAGTGAGCCAGTTGGCCACGCAGCAATCTGTTTCTTCGCCGCGCGATCGATGACGGCAATCTCGCGCGCCTCGGGCACATTGACAAAGATATGTCCGGTAGCGTCGAGCTGAAAACTCTCCGGATGTTGCCTCAGCACGATGTCATCGACCTTCTGCCTGCTCACCGCGTCAATTACCGCCAGCGCCCCACTGCCGTAGCCGACGAACACTCGGTGTGCCATATCGTCCACGCGCACGTTGTCTGCATCGCGACCCAGCTCGATTTGTCCCTTCGAGGTTAGATCAACGCCCTCGTAAAGCCGCACTGATCCGTCACCCCCATTTGCCACATAGAGTGTGTCGGTAGACGGGATATAGCCGATCCCCTGGGGTTCTTTCAGTGCAGGCAGCGTCTTCAGCAGTGTTCCGGTCTTCAGATCGACCACACCGACGCTGTTGTTGCCGAGTTCAGCCACGTAGAGCCTTTGGCGCTTCGTGTCGAGTGCGAAGTGATCGATACGACCACTGACCTCTCCCAAAGCGATTTTGGCCTCTAACTGAAGTGTCGGCGGATGGGGATATGCGACGCCCGACAACACGAGGCCCAGCAGCATCAGCCGCGCCGTCATGGCATCACCGATTCAGCAGGTCGGTGCAAATCGCGGTTGCGGCCGCCGAACATGCTCTAGGAGCCGCGCTTCACATTGACCAGCTCGAGCGCAGCCCGCAGCCCCTCAGCTAGTCTTTCCGCATCGTTACGCGCCCAGAAGTGCATGAAGAAAAGACGCGGCGATTCGTCGATCATATGACTATGCAGCGCCGTCACTTCGATTCCATGCGAGCGCAGCGCCTTGAGCACCGGGTTGACTTCGCTCCCCAGCAGCACGAAATCGCCGGTCGTCGCAGCCTGGCCATTCGCGGTGGGCTGAAAGTTGATCGCAATGGCGGTTCCCATTGCGGGAGGCAGCGGCATGGCGCCTTCCGAGATCGACTCCTGTCGCGGAACGCTGACCTGGTAGACCCCGCCATTGACCGTGCCTTTGTACCCGAGTGTCTTTTCTATTCCGGCAGTATCGAGCTCGAGCGCTGCTGATGCAGCGGGCGCAGCAGGACTCATTGGAGTTTTGCTTAGTGACAACGCCGCCTTGAGGCTTTGCGCGAGCTCAACGGGATCTCCGTGAGCCCCGACGTGCATGTAAAAAACCGGCAGGGACATCCTGAGCAGATGGTTATGAACGGCGGTGATTTGTATCCCGTTTGCAACCAGCCGTTGCATCACGGGGCTGATCTCCGTATCCGTGAGCACAAGATCGCCCATGAGCATCGTGTCAGCACCCGCCGAGAGCAGGGCCACCCAGCTTCCGAGGGCCAAAGCCGGTTTGATCGGGACTCCATCAACCGTAACCTTGAGATCGGAGCGGGGGAATGCGTACTTGTGGACTCCGCCTGGCAACTCCGCGCCTTTGCGGCCCATCGCCTGGTCGACTTTGGACCAATCCCTCTCGGCAGCCGGGCTCACTGTCGTCGCAGCCAGCAGGATGATGCACCCGAGTGAAATTCGATTCATCTTCCCCACTCCTTCACGATGTGCTGCTGACATTACCTCACATGGTGTCGGGGTCGTTATTTCAATCCCCGGTGGGAACGATGCCAGCATTCTCGACCATCAGGATCACGCAGCGCTGCGGGGCTCGCGTACGATGGAGAATGCCCTTGGGCACGACAAACCCCTGACGCGGGCCGAGGGTGACCGTCTTCCCTTCAAGGTCGATCTTGAACTGTCCGTCCAGGCAGAAGAAAAACTCATCGTCCTCATCGTGCTTGTGCCAGTGATATTCGCCTTGCATGACGCCCAGACGGACGACCGAGCCATTCACCTGACACAGCGTCTGGTTGTACCAAGCATCCTGTACGGCCGCGACGAGAGAAGGCACGTCCACCTTCTCCAGAGGTGCATGCAGGATGTTCAGATGCGTCGCATACGGAAATGACTCCGATGGTCGGGGCTGCTCTGTCATATCGACTCCTTCGATTCGGTGTAGCGCCGCCGCGCTCTTTTGCTAGGGTGATTGTAGCGTTCGATTCATAGCACCCGTAATGTATGCCCGCTGGCGCTGGCGCCAGAGCCAACTGCCGCAATGCGAACGGGCCATGGCGTCCGGGCCCTCCGCTCACGCTCGGGCATAAAGATTGCTTGCACCATTGGGTTGCGGACTGACGGGTGCATCCTTACAGCGCCCGGCAGGCGCATGCGGTGACGGCCGTTCCCGGGGGGCAGAAGTCTTGAATGAAATTCACGGCCCGGTAGCGGAACTTGCAAGCTCCCACGTTGACGCAGCCGCCGAATCGAGGCCGTCTGATCCAGCGGTGCTCATGGTTGACGATCAGCCGGCCCGTCTACTCACGTATGAATCCATTCTTTCCGGATTACCCATCCAGTGCGTCCGCGCACTCTCAGGAACCGAAGCTCTCCAGCAACTTCTGAAGCGCGAGTTCGCGGTGATTCTGCTGGATGTAAGCATGCCGGAGATGGATGGTTTTGAGCTCGCCCGGCTGATTCGTGAGCACCCGAGACTTGAGAAGACTCCCATCATCTTCATTACCGGGGTGCATATAACAGAGCTGGACCAGCTCAAGGGGTACGAGGTCGGAGCGATCGATTACATCTCGGTACCAGTAGTAACCGAGATCCTCCGCAGCAAAGTCGCCCTGCTGGTCGAGCTTCACCTGCGTCGCCGTGAATTGCAGAGTCTGAACGAAGCGCTCTCGGAGGCGCGCCAGCGCCGCGACCTCGAGCATGCGGATGCGCTGGCCGCATACGAAGCGCAGTTGCATGCACTCTTCGAGCATCCCGACCAGTTTGCCATGATTGTTTCGGCCGAGCGGGACGGCAGCGGCGTTGTTAGCGACCTGATCTACCGTGACGTCAACGGGAATGCGCAGAAACTCCTTGCGCACTCGCGTGAGGAGCTGATTGGTAAGAGGCTCACTGCCGTCCTTCCGCAGCACTCAAAGCAAGCGGTCACTCTCGCAGAGAACACGCTCGCAACCGGTCGCCCCGGTCGGTACGAGATGCGTCTGGGTGATGTTGACCTACGGGTCGTCATTTATGGGATTGGCGGTGACACGCTGGTGATCTCCGCGGTGGAAATTGCGGACCGTAAGCAGACCGAGGCCTTGCGCGAGAGTCAGGACCGCCTGTTGGTGGCGAAACAAGCCGCCCGACTCGGCACGTTCGATTGGGACATCCAGGCAGACACCCTGCTCTGGGACGAACGCACTCACGAGCTTTGGGGAATCCCGCCTGCAGGTCCGATGAAGGTGGCCGCCTTCTTCTCCCAGGTGCATCCGGATGATCATGCGAGTACCCAGAAAGCTATCGACCGGTCTTTGGATCTTCGTGGTGATCACGTTTTTTCCGCTCTTTACAGGGTGATCAACCGGCTTGATGGAGTGACTCGCTGGGTGGAGGCTACCGGCCGCGTGTATTTCGACGCCGAGCGTCCCTCACGGATGGTGGGAGTGGTGCAAGAGGTAACCGAGCGCGTTCTCGCTCAACAGAAGCTGGCCGACAGTGAGCAGAGGTTGCGGGAGCTCGCGAACCACATTGATCAGATCGTCTGGACATGCGACATGTTAGGCCAGCCGACCTGGTACAACTATCGCTGGTTCGAATACACCGGGCTTGCCCCTGAGCAGATGAGCCCGGACGGTTGGAAGATAGTGATCCACCCCGAAGATCTGCCGCGACTCAACCAGAGCATGGCCTCGGCCCTGGCAGCCGGGGTTCCATGGGAAGACACGTTCCCATTACGTGGGAAGGATGGGCAGTATCGCTGGTTTCTCGGCCGCGCGATCCCTATTCGGGATGAGAACGGGCAGATCGCGCGCTGGTTTGGTACGAGCACCGACATCACCGAGCACCGTAAGCTTCAGGAGGCACTCGAACAGTCGGACAAGCGCAAGGATCATTTTCTCGCGATGCTCGCCCACGAGTTGCGCAATCCGGTAGCCCCTGTCAGCAATGCCGCGGAGGTGCTGTCGCGAGTACTACAGGATCAGCCGAAGGCTGCGCCTTTGGTCCAGATGATACAGCGCCAGGTGCTGCATCTGTCGCGTCTGCTCGATGATCTGTTGGATGTGGCGCGGGTCACTCAGGGGCGAATCCAGTTGAGGCGGGACCGGGTAACCGTCGCCTCCTGTATCGAACCCGGACTGGAAGCAGCGCAAAACCTGATTCGGGATAAGGGGCATAAACTCATTCTGATCGAGACGCTGCAACCACTCCTGATCCTCGGGGACCGGGTACGCCTCGCGCAATGCTTTGGCAATGTGCTCATCAATGCCGCCAAGTACACCCAGCATGGGGGTGAGATCCGGATCCGACCGTATGAGGAGCACGAACACGCCATCATCGAGATCAGTGACAACGGTATCGGTATCGAGCCTGAGCTGCTGCCACACATCTTCGAGCTGTTCGTCCAGGGCGACCGCTCACTGGATCGCAGTGACGGTGGTTTGGGAATCGGCCTCGCCGTATGTCGTCAGCTTCTGCAGATGCATGGTGGAAGCATCTCAGCGACCAGCACCGGCGGCGGTCGCGGCAGTACATTCACCATTCGGCTTCCGCTGATCCAGGACGCGCCTGCTGCTCTAGTGGAAAGCCGTTCGCACGGTGCAGCGGCTCAGAAGGTTCTCATTGTTGATGACAATCATGATGCCGCGGATTCACTGGCGCTCTTGTTGCAAGTGGAAGGACACGAGACGCAATGCAGCTACTCAGGCGCTGCCGCTATCGATGCTTTCGATAGCTTCGCACCCACCGCGGTGCTGCTGGACATCGGCCTGCCAGGAATCGACGGCTACGAAGTGGCGCGTCAGATCCGCACCAAGCCGGGCGGAGCTCAAGTCAAAATCATTGCTTTGACCGGCTATGGCCAGCCCGAAGATCGCGAGCGCGCCCTGCGAGCGGGTTTCGACGAGCACATCGTCAAACCTGTCAGCGCTGATACAATGGCCGGCGCGCTTGCGCGGCGCTCATAGATCGCAGCGCTCGCGGACCATCTTGCTTTCCCGCACTCATCCATTACGCTTCGCTCCTGTTCGGGGTCGTTGCCCGAATCCAGCTGCGCAACCTCTGGGAGGTGCCGCGAAGAGTGGATCGTCGAAGTCTGCTGAAGAACATAGCGGCTTTCGGACTATGCGCGGAACCGTCAATTTCAGGGGCGGCCGCACCGCGTTTCCGGCATAGACCCCGGCCCGGCGAGCAAGGCTGGCCAAGCTCACTCGAGTGGGCGAGGCTCGGCGAGCAAACCGGGGGTCGCCTCATGCGTCCGGTGTCTCCACTCAAGCAGTGCACGCGAGAAGGTAATTGCGATGCGATCTTTCAGGAGATTGCAAACCCATACGCTCTGCGGGACAGCCCGGCGCTTACGCAATCGCTTGGATGGATAGATGCGTGGACGTCGCTGCCAAGCACCTATGCCGTGGCGGTGCAGTCGGCAGTCGATGTGGCGAGAGCGGTACGCTTTGCTAGTCGGCACAATCTGCGCCTGGTGGTGAAAGGCGCTGGGCATAGCTATCACGGCACATCTAGCGCACCCGATTCCCTGCTGATCTGGACGCGTAAACTCACGGACATCGCACTTCACGAGGACTTTAGACCGCTGGGCTGCGCGCGGTCAGAGGGACCGGCAGTAACTCTCGGTGCAGGGTGTATTTGGCAGGAAGCGTACAGTGCAGTGACGACTCGTGCAGGCCGCTACGTTCAGGGCGGCGGCTGCTCAACAGTGGGCGTCGGCGGGTTGGTATCAAGCGGGGGGTTCGGCACCTTCTCGAAAGGCTTCGGCACCGCCGCGTCACATTTGCTCGAGGCGGAAGTCGTAACGGCTGACGCCAGCATCCGAACAGTCAACCGCTGCAACGAGCCGGACCTGCTTTGGGCACTCAAGGGTGGGGGCGGAAGCACCTTCGGAGTCATTACAAAGCTAACATTACGCACACACGACCTTCCGAGCGAAGCAGGCGCCGTCAACGCCGACATCACGGCAAAAGATGAGAGCAGCTTCACAACGCTAATCGAGCTCGTGATCGACTTCTGTCGCCGCAGGCTACTCTCGCCACATTGGGGTGAGCAGCTCATCTTCCGGCCGCGCAACATCCTGCAAGTCCGCACAGAGTTCCAGGGCATCGATGAACACGAGGCTAGGCAGATCTGGCGTGAGTTCTTCGACGCTGCACGCGCCAATCCTGATTTGTCTCTCGGAGAGATCAACATTGTTTCCGCGCCGATGAAAAAAGCGTGGGATCCGGCGTTCCTTCGTACCATACCGGGCGCGATCGCTGTCGATAATCGGCCCGATGCACCCGCAGACAATTTCTATTGGGCTGGCGATGGCGAACAAGCGGCGCAGCTCATTCGCGGCTACGCCTCGATGTGGCTGCCGGCCCAACTCCTCGACAGACCGGAGCGAGGCCGGCTCGTCACGGCGCTTGCGCAGGCCGCATCGACCTGGAAGGTGAGCTTGCATCTGAACAAGGGACTTGCCGGTGCCCGACCCGAAGTGATCTCAGCTGCTCGGGATACTGCCACCAACCCAGCGGTGCTTGATGCCTTCGCTCTAGCAATCTTAGGTGCGGAGCAGAAACACGCGTATCCAGATATCCCCAACCATGAACCCAACGTTGCCGAAGGTAGATCCGACGCAGCCCGTATCCGCCAGGCCGCTGCGCCACTTCGCGCGCTTCTCACAACTCCGGCATCGTATGTGTCCGAAAGCGACTTCTTTGAGCCAGACTGGCGACGTGCTTTTTGGGGCACCCATTACCCGCGCCTCGCGCGTATCAAGCGCCGCTACGATCCAAGTGGACTGTTCTTTGCTCATCATATGGTCGGAAGCGACCTCTGGTCATCGGACGGTTTCGAACGTCTCAGTGAAGGTTAAGGAGTGGGAGCGCAAATGCAAAGCTCGTACCGATAGCAAAACTCGCCAGAGCGATGGCGTACAGTACAGCGCTCAAACGTCTAAGTCTCTGACAAGTGCGCGCCGCGACGGGATTGGTGGGGCATGGCAGGGAGCTGGCGTACCAAATTGCCGCACCGCTTGCCGCCAAGAAGATGGCAGCCACTCCGAATACCAACTGCTTGTGTTCGCTCAACCAGATAAGCTGGGGAACGGCGGCGAGCAGACCGGCCAGTGCCGCCCCCGCGCCTAGCGCCACCAGCACAGCCGGCAGTACACAACAAACCAAAGTTGCAGAGCTGGTCAGCAATGCTACGGCAGAGAGGGCCGCGTTGCGGGTCAGGGTCGAATGGGGACCGGTCATGGTTTGCTCTGCTTTAGGTTGTCGCGAACTGCGGCAATCGATGTCTCGGTTCTCTCGATCCCGGTTACCGTATAGCCAGCATCCGTCAGCGCTTTACGCAGATCCGTATCCGAGATGTCCTGCCCGTCCTTCAAGGCGACCGCGACGAGGCGGTGTTCGAGGCTGACCACCACATCGGCGGTGGCCGGGAGCTTGCGAAGCTTCTTCTCGATGCCTTGGGCGCAAAAGGCACATACCAGGCCGTTAACATGCATTTCGATGGTGGCTGCCGTAGCAGCTACCGAAACCATGGCAGCGATGGCCGTTACCAACATTTGAGCGAGCTTGTTCATGATCAGGGTTCCCTTAGAAATTGAACATGGCCATGGCCTGAATCTTCCCCTGTGTCGTCGCGCCACCCTCAACCCATGCTCCCCCTTTGAATAGACGGAGGAGTGCCGCCCATTCGGGGCCACGATGGACACCCCCGGTGTAATCGCGCGCCTGGACGACGAACCAGGTAGCCAATCCGTTGTAGTCGTGCTGGTACGGCGCCAATCCGAGTTGCAGCGTATCGATGCGGTGGGAGAAGTCCGAGGCGCGGTGCCAGTCGGTTTTGAGGGATGCGTAGACGCGGCGCGTCTCATAGTCCGCCTGAGCGCCGGCATGGCCGGCGAACTCCGTGCCTCGAAAGGTATTACCCGTGGCACTCCCCGCGCCACCCCAAACGAAAATGTTCGCCTGGGCCGAATCCAGGTTCCAGCGATGCAGGAGGTAGTTGAGGCGGCCGTAGGTAATACTGCGAGATTTGGGACTCTCATCGGCATCCAACTGAAGGTGACCTACACCGACAGAATAGTTGTACCGAGGTGCGTAGAAGATCTGAAATTCTTTCATGGTGCCGGCGCCGTACTCAGCCATCACCGTCGTACCATCGGCGAACGCGATCGGCTTTGCGAATCCAAAAACAGGAGCTGCAAGCAGCACAACGCCCAGCAAACTGCGGGACCATCGAATCATGGAAGGTCTCCGAATATCTTCATGTGACCCTCGCCGCTAAGGCGAATGGTCGCGCGGACTTCATGGAAGTCCGAGTGTCTACTTGATCGGAGAAGTGTTAGGCGATGGGAGGACGGAGGGGATTGCGCGGGTCATGATCTGCGAAGGCAGCGATGCCGGGGTCTGGGATCAGGACGCCGAGAACATCAATCCGCAAGGAGGTCGGGAGCATCAGCGGCACGGCCGCGGTCGTGGGCACGGGGCACCGCACTGAACAGGAAGTCATCAAGCCGTGGGAGCAACACGCGTCGCAATCGCTCCCGTCCGCCAGCACTTGCTCTCCGCAGAAGTGGGGGATCGCATCTGCAATGTTGCTTGATACTAAAGTTGCTGCGTACGCAAAGACCGGGCCTTGAAGGATGGAGGCCAGAATCAATGCAAGGACGATCAGGCGGCGCTGCATGGCGAGGCTCAGTGTACCGTATCGGTTCCGAAAGGGTGTGAATTCGCTCCCGCTTCTAATGCGAGACCGTTATTGTTCGATTTAGTTCCAGGCGCCGGAACCAGCGGCGTGGCCGAACGGGCTAGTGTGATTGTTCTATACACCCATCAGGTGAGTCGTCTGATTGAGGGTTTTGATGATGGGTCGATCGCCCGCACAGCAGATCTCATTGATAGCGCAGGTATCTTGCGCGAGTGTGTGATAGCTGGACGCAGGCAGATCCAGAAGCTGTAGAAGTAAGGCGCGAATGCCACTCTCATGGCACACGACGACCACGATATTCGAGTCTTTTCGATGCAGGATTAAACGGAAGGCATCGGCCACGCGCGATTCGAGCTCCTGCAACGATTCCCCGGCAGGGATACGCATAAGCTGCGGGAGTCTGTGCCAACGGGCGTAAAGTTCTGGCCATGCCTGCGCCACCTCCTCATGGGTGCGCCCCTGCCATTCTCCATAGTTGAGATCCTGCAGATCGGCGCTCACCTCATGGTGCTGCCCCTTTCGCTTTTCCGCGCGAAATTCGGATCGCTAACCCGGGCTCACTACGCAGTCACATTACTCTCCCTGCCGGTATCATCAGCCGATTTCTCGCGGACTGAGTGCTACCCAAGGCTTTGAGTTGCCCGCCGCTCGGGGTTGTATGTACACTCGCAAGACTTAGGAGATGGCATTCCTCCCCGAACCGCCGCATCTGCGGCTGATGATGCCTACGCTTGACTCCCTCGGAGAGGCGTAGCTATTAAAACGCCTGTCCGACAAAACTCGAAAAGGGCAGGTGCATGTGGAAATCGATAGTGGTGATTTGGTTAGGGGCTGGCCTGGGCGCCCTCCTTCGCTGGTGGCTGGGCTTGCGACTCAACAGCCTTCTTCCAGCCATCCCGCCCGGTACTTTGGTGGCCAATCTGGTGGGCGGATACATCATTGGGCTTGCCATTGCGATCTTCGCCGCATTTCCAACGTTCGCACCGGAGTGGCGCTTGCTGGTCATAACCGGCTTCTGCGGCGGTCTCACCACGTTCTCCACGTACTCAGCCGAAATCGTCTCGCTTCTGCAGCAGGGCCGGCTGGATTGGGCCTGCGCTGCTGCCGCAAGTCATCTGGCAGGCTCGCTGCTCATGACTTTTGCGGGAATCGCCACGGTGAACTGGATGAAGGCCTGAGCTAGATGATGGCTGGATGACGCGGTGGCATGGGGACCGCAGAACGGCAAGGAGAACTGTCATGCAAGGGTCATTCTTCAGATTCTACGTACACGAAGGGCATCGGCATCACGGCCGGCTCGTTTGGGAATGGCTGCTCGAGCATGCCAACAAGTTAGGGATTCGCGGGGGCTCGGTTTTCAAGGCCATGGCGGGCTTTGGGCGACACCACATGCTGCACGAAGACAAATTCTTCGAGCTCGCGGGCACCGCAACCGTGGAAATTGAATTCATCGTGACGGACGAGGAAGCACAGAAGCTGTTGGAGGTATTGCATCAGGCAAAGATCCGATTGTTCTATGCGCAAATTCCCGCGCGTTTTGGCGTGATCAATCCAGACAGCGTAGATCCCCCCACGGTCAACGGCCCTCGATCGGGGTGACTGGGCGGCAAACTCTGAGCCCGCATCGGCCAGGCTTGAGCTCTTCAATTGATCGGTCGGCCATGAGCCGGGTCGTAGTGGCGAAGCGTCGTGTCATGCCGCGACCAATCCTTCCGGACGGAGCTCACCCGCCAGTTCAATGACGATATCTGCCGGAAGACCAGCGCGTCTGGCAGCCTCCCTGATGGCATCTGCGCTTTCTGCTTCGTAGAGGCAATACGTCTTGCGTTTATCCGCAGATAAGAACGACTGCAGCCATTTGACGCCGGTTTGATTGTTGATCTCGACGATAGCCTTGAGGTCGGCCGGCGAGGCGCTCAGCGCCACGGCGAAATTTCTTTCTATCATGAATAGCGCCATGATCATCTCCATTAAGGTTAAGTGGCAATCGAACGCGATTCGGAGTTCTGCAATCCGTGCCTGATTGCGTAGGCAGCGGCCTCGGTACGATTAGCGCATTGGGTCTTGTTCAAAATGCTTCGGACATGCGTGGCAACGGTATTCAGGCTGATCGACAGTACGAGAGAAACATCCTTGTTGGTCCGACCGATGGCAAGCAAGCGCAGGACCTCCACTTCGCGCGCGGTAAGATCATCCGGGAACGTTACACCGCCGGCGACCCCATGGAGCAAGATATTGATGTCATCAATCAGGCGCGTCATTGCGAATCGGCGCGCGAGTTGCTCCGCTTCGCGTAGCTGTTGACGACCAACTCGCCGGTCTACATCCGTCTGCAGTGCTATCAAAAAAGCTCCGTACCGATATAGGGTTCGAGCAAGCCAGGGCCACGCACGCATCCTGCGATTAAGCGATATCGCGTGATTGAAGTGATCCCGAGCACGATCCGGCCACATCGCAGCGCAAGCGAGCATGGCCAAGTACAGCTCGGCAGCACCGAAGCAAACGGCGGTCGGATGTACGGCTGTCTGCCCCGCATAGGGCCGTAACAGCTCATAGAGCGCGACCGCCCGTTCGGCGTCACCCAAAACGCAGCAGGTCTCCGCACAAAACACCAGGCACGTCACGTACATGTCGTCCCGACATATCGCACGGAAATCCTGTTCGGCAAACCGATTGAAAATTCGACGCGCCTCATCAAGCATCCCTATCTCTGCACACATCAGCATCAGGCCAGGCTCCCACATGCGCGGACCCGTTCCCCCCACAATCCGCTCAATGTGTGGGGCTAGCGACTGCAAGCGGCCAAGGTCTCGATTCAGTGTGAACATCTGCGCACCGTAGACACCATGCGCGTCGTCGCTGCGAGTTTTCGTACCGATCTCCAGCAAGGCCTCTATTTGACTTTCCAACTCTGCCCATTCGCCGCGCAACAAGGCCACGGTCGCACCGTACGCGGCGGCTCGGTATTGATGCAGCCCAACATGAGCCGTGGTGAGACTGTCGTAGTGCTCAAGAAGCGCTTCCAGTTGATCGAGCTGTCCGGATTCGAGGTAGTTCAGAGCCTGCCAGTCATAAGCTTCAGCCAGCTGATCGCCGCCGGAAGTAGCCCGCGCCACTGCAATGTATTCCTCGCCGAGCAGCAGCCGGCGGTGCAGGTTCTCCGGATTGCCGCGCATCGCCAAAACCGTTAGCTGGTAGCAGGCGCAAAGCGCCGTAGCGTCACAACTGCGCCTTGCCATAGCAAGAGCTTCGTCCACTAACACCTGAACCCGTGAGTTGCTCGCCAAAGTTCTGTGGGCAAACGCGCGCGTTGCCAATGCCTTCGCGCGCGCCACCGAATCCCCTTCAGGCAACAGCGTCAGAGCATGGTCCAGCAATGGAAGGAGGTGCTGTTGCGCGACATGTGATGAAGAGATGGCAAGGAACATTAGAGCATCGACTAGCAACTCAGCGCTGCCCGATACACGAGTCTGATTCACCGCTTCAAGCAAGACGTCAATCGAACGCCGAACCTGCCCCAAGTACTTCAGCGCCACGCTCTTACGAATGTACACGCGAGCAAGGCGCTCATCGTGCACTAGTCCGCCACTCACTAAGGTCTCGATGGCGCGATCGTATTGCAGCAGCGCAGCTTCATATGCGTACATCCGAACTGCGCTGGCGGCCGCCCGTAGGGCAAACTCGACGGCTCTGTCGGGATTTCCCAGCGCGGTCGCGAGGTAGTAATGGTGCGCGATGCGTGTGAGTTCGGGTTCAAGCTGCGCGGAATGCGTGTCGACTAGCGCATCGCCGGCACGCGCATGCATGCGCAATCGCTCAAGCGTAGGCAGCTCCTCGTAGATCGTCTCGCGTATCAACGCATGGGTGAACTGATAACCTGCTGCAACTTCTGGGTTGCATTGAATGATGCCGGCTTGCAGGGCCGGCTCAAGCCCGGTCAGCACCTCTTGTACATCTTCGTCGGTAGCGGCAGCGATCTCACGAGCTGTGAATTGACGGCCGAACACAGCCGCTACGCCGAGCAAGTCGTTACATCGAGCTGAAAGTCGTATCAGACGTCGGCCAATAGTTTCGCGCACGCCGGCGGGAATTCTTGCGGGCACGGTGGCAAGTCCAGCTCCCGCGCTCTCATCGATGAGCACCTTCATCAGCTCGATGGCAAATAGCGGATTGCCGTCCGTCTGCTGATAAATCGTCCCGAGCACAGACTCAGACAACGCAACGCCGCACATGCACTCAGCGACCTCGGCGATCGCGGTTCGCGAGAGTCCAGCGAGGTGAACTCTGTAAGCGTCAGACTCGCGACTCAGACCGCCGAGCGTGCTTTGCAACGGTGTCCTCGAGATATCTGAGTCCCGATAGGTACCGACAAGGAGCAACCGGCTATGAGTCAGCTCCTGCGTCAGGAACTCGAGAAGCGCCAATGAAGGCGCATCGGCCCAGTGCAGATTGTCCAGGACCAGCGTTAAGGGTACCTGCTGCGTGGCCTTGAGGAGGAACTGGCCGATGGCGTCAAAGGTCCGAAATCTCGCAGGGCTAGCATCACCCAGCGTGTCAGACGTCAGCAGCGTATGGTGTGGGGTTTCTGCGAGTTCGGGCACCAGAGCGGCAATGACATTCGCCGCCGTGCCCATGTTGAGACGCACCTCGTCGAGGGAAGAAGCCGCGACATAGGCCCGAAGGACTTGCACCCAGGGCCAGTACGGCGGCGCTCCGGCTTCCTCATGGCAGCGCCCCCAAAGAACCAGAGCGCCCTGATCCTCGGCTAACTCCGCGATCGCTTCGGCGCAGCGAGTCTTGCCTATTCCAGGCTCCCCGGATATGAGCACTAGTTGGCGTTGCCCGGAAAGCATGCGGCTGAACGCTTCCCGAAAAACCTCGAGCTCGCGTGCCCGGCCAGCCATAAATCGCTGGGAGTTCCGGCCGCTCGCGCTGGAAATATCGTTCATGCACACCTGATTCTACATCTGCTTATCAGCCAGCAGAGTCACCAGCAATGGTGAGCGGCATGGCGGTCGCTCGCGCTGCGAAGCAGCGGACGCGGCCTCACCAGGAACCGCTAGGGGCGGGACCCCGATATCAAAGCTCAGTTTTCCTAACGCTATCAGTGTCTTGATGCGCGAAGACCACCAGTGGGTCGCGGCCGGTCACGGCAGATGACATTCGGCACGCGGTGACGAGATCACGGATGAAGGGCGGTGTGACTCATCGGCCGAACGCTCCACCAGCCTGCTCAGGCGCGGGATCTAATTCGAACTAATGACGCGGTTTACCACGCACGCATTGGAATCTGTACTCATTTCTCGCGATACAAGAACTGCCACGCGGACGTTCATAGTCGCACTGTGAATGGCTTCCAAAGCCGACCACCTAACATCGCTCTACCAAGGAGACATAAATGAACACGTTCATAAATTGCCCTGCTCGAGCACTGACGATCTGTATCGCAGTGACTCTTGGTTTAAGCGCAGCCGGTGCATCCGCTAGCGCGTTTGGGGACACGCCAAGGACAGCAGATACGCGCAAAGAAATCGTCGCATTCCGAGATCTCGATCTTTCGAAGAGCGTTGGCGTTACCAAGTTGTATGGCCGGATCAGAGATGCAGCGCGCGACGTCTGCAATCCTCTCGAAAGTTTGTGGTTTCCGCAGGCGTACAAAGCCTGCGTGGACAAGGCCATCGCCGATGCCGTTGCGAAGGTCAACCGCCCGCTCCTGTCGCAATATCATCAGTTGCGCACCAAGGGTGATAAGGCCGGTCTTGTGCAGCTCGCAAAAGCCAATTGACGATGAGCTATAAGACGCCATGCCACGCAGGCATGCCTGCGTGGCATCGGTGTGCGTTTGTCGTTTCGGTGCCGACGGTGACCAATGCACCCATCTGACACGGGTTAAGTGGACCTTAATATCGACAACGACACTGACACCTTCCGCGCATTCCGGTCGCCGTGCGCTTAGCTGTCTCATCAATTCTGGTGATAGCCGTCCTTCGTTGCCGCGAGTAGCTTCAAATCGAAGCCCAAGCAAATGTCTGTTCGCCGAAGTGAAGGCTGAGACCATCGCTAAAAAGACGTTACTTAGGTGCGCTCCTGTGAGAGCCCGAAGGGCAAGTGGACGTGTGCATCGATTGGCGGGCGTCACTGGGAGCTATCCGGCCGCCCAGGCGCCTAGAGCCGGCCGTCGAAGCCTCAGCGCGAAAATCGCGCTGACACAAGGGAGGGATTATGAACAGGATCGGACGATTTCTGATCGACAGCTTGCTGCTGATGGCCTTGGTCGCGATGATCGCACCATCCGCGGAGAGCGCACCGGCACGCTCCGTGAGTCCCACCGCCGCGCTGCTCGTTACTGGCCTGCAGGGTGCGACGGGGAGCACTGTAGGTCCCGACGGTGCGCTGTACGTCACCGAGGGCGCAGCCGGAAGGATCTCGCGCGTCGATCCGCAAACCGGCGAGCTCACAACCTTCGCTAGCGATCTGCCGAAGGCGATCCCGGCGGTCGGCATCGGTGGGGCGATCGACGTCGCGTTCATCGGCAAGACTGCGTATGTGCTGGTCACCCTCGTCGACCATAACGTCGGCGGCAGCGGCGTTGATGGCATCTACCGAGTGGACGGCCCAGACAGTTTCACTATCGTTGCGGACATTGGCGACTTCAACATCAACAATCCGCCGACTATTCCGTTTCCGTTTTTCATCCCGACCGGAGTCCAGTACGCGCTGGAAACCTTCCGTGGCGGATTCCTGGTGACCGATGGGCACCTCAACCGCGTGCTGCGGGTCACGCGCGACGGCGAGATCAGCGTGTTGATTGCGTTCGACGACATCGTCCCGACCGGACTGGCGGTGTCGGGGAACACGATTTACATGGCCGAGGCCGGCCCCGTCCCCCACTTGGCCCAGAACGGTAAGGTTGTGGCGTTCGGACCGAAGTCGACCACTGCCAGAGAGGTGGCCTCCGGCGCCCCTCTCCTCGTCGACGTCGCATTTGGCCGCGGACGTAGTCTCTACGCGCTCTCGCAGGGACCGGGGGTGCCGGGCGCTCCTCCGGGTTCTCCGGCGCAGCCGCACAGCGGCGCGCTTGTGAGAGTCAATGAGGACGGCACCTTGACCCTTGTCACAGACCATTTGAACCTACCGACCTCGCTCCAGTTCATCGGAAGCACCGCATACGTCGTCACCCTCACCGGGGAGGTCTGGAAGATCGAAGGCGTCTCGGAACCGCCCTGCGATGTGTCGCATTGAACATCAGCGGCTGCTACGACAGCGATCAACATAGCGATCGAAGGCGGGGGAGCTGCGAAATGAGCGCGGGAGTCTCGCGCGAGCGCGCTGCCGAATGCCTAGGCGGATCAGGGGCAGCGTGTTGCGCGAGGTGCCACATTCCAGGTTGTGATAGATCGTGACAGAAACTTTCCAGTCAGCCATGTAGCTCTCCATCCGGCTCGACATGCTGGATGGCGGAAGCCTCGGCCAGCGATGGGGACAGGGATATGGGACTTGGGAACAACGCTCGGGCGAGACACAGCGCCGCCAAGGCTCCGATGAATTGCGCCGTTATGAATGCGGGTACGTCGGTGGGCCGGATACCTGAAAACGTGTTGGTGAGCGATCGGGCGATAGTGATTGCCGGGTTGGCAAACGAGGTCGAGGCGGTAAACCAATAAGCCCCAGCGATCCAGCACGCGATCATCCAGGGTGCATCCTCGACCCGGCGGTGGCCGAGAACAATGAGAAGCAAGCCGAACGTGGCCACACTCTCTGCCAGCCATTGAGCAGGTCCCGTGCGGATGTGCAATGAAGCCTGCCAGACAGGCAGCTCAAACATGAAGTGCGCCAGCAATGCGCCCGCACAGCACCCCAGCACTTGCGCAACCAGGTACGTGCCCGCATCAGTCCAGGCAAGCTTCCCCCGGAGAGCCTCGATGAGTGATACCGCCGGATTGAAGTGCGCGCCGCTGACGGGACCGAGCAACGCAATCAGCGCTGCGAGGACCGCGGCCGTGGCAACGGTATTGGCGAGCAGAGCCACCGCCGCATTTCCGCTGGCGAGCCGCTCCGCCATGATCCCAGAGCCGACCACCGCAGCGGCCAGTAGAAGCGATCCCACAGTTTCTGAGGCAAGCCTGCGGCTCAGCGCCGCCGAGCTCCTGCTCATTCGGTCGCCTTCCCGATGGCACGAACCTGTGCCTGCAGAGCCGGCTCGCTGATTGACTCCATGGGCAGGCAGGTAAATAGTTCGATACGACGATTCAACAGACGCATCGCCTCTCGGAATGCCGCTTTGCGCTTGGTGTCGTTCACTACATGGGCTGGGTCCGGTACTCCCCAATGAGCCGTCATCGGGTGCCCGGGCCAAAACGGACACGCCTCACCTGCGGCGCTGTCACACACGGTGAAAATGAAATCCATTTTTGGGGCGTTGGTGCCGGCGAATTCATCCCACGACTTGCTGCGAAGCCCAAACGTAGGGAAGCCGGCTTGCTCAAGGAGCTCGAGCGCATCCGGATGAACTTTGCCGCTCGGATGGCTTCCGGCACTGAAGGCCTTGAAGCGTCCCGCGCCCTTCAGATTGAGGATCGCTTCGGCGAGGACGCTGCGCGCCGAATTTCCAGTACACAAGAAAAGCACATTGAAAGATCTATCGGCCATAGCTGCTGCCTTGGCGCTGAAGGGGTCACGACGAGCAGCAGCTCGCTCCACCAGTGATGGCCTGCGCTTTTGCCTCCGGGACGCAGCATGGCTGTGGCGCAGCTTTCTGCGTCGGCACAGTGGATTCGCCGTGATTGAAAACTGCGGTATCTTCGCCGTAGACCGGGATGCTCCCGAGTGTATGGAAAGTTTCCCAGGCAAGGCCGGTCGGATCGGTCACCCAATATTTGTCTGATCGCGCATAGCAACAAGGCTGCTCCTTCTCCTCTAACAGTTTTTCATCTGCGCTCTGCAGCTGAGCATGCAACTCCCGAAGTTCCTCGGCGGTGTCGACTTGAAATCCAAGGTGATTCACCCCGATGGGCTGCCGATCGGTCGAAATGGCGAAGTTCACTCGCGGATCCTCGAGCATCCATTTCGCATAGTCCTTTTGATGAACTGCGGGCTCGGCGGCGAACAGCGTTGAATAGAAACGGATCGACTCTTCGAGATTTGTGACGCTCACATGCAGGTGGAATCGTTTCATGTCAGAACTCCTCAGGTTCAATTCGATGTTCGTCAGTAGCTCGCCACAGCCGCAGGCTTTTATAGGGAGGTATCCCTTCGCCTCAACCTTTTGCGCATAAAAGCCGAACTCGCTGGGCACAGACTGGAAAACTCCTGCGTTTGAACGATGGACGCCGGCGCGCTTGAGCGAGCGGTCGGCTCATAGCCGTGTCGCAAAAAGAAGTTCTCGGCAGTTGTCGTCAGAAGAAAGAGATCTCGAATTTGTCGCGACGCGGCGTAACTCTCCGCATGGCGCACCAGCGCACTGCCGAGACCGCTTCTACGTGCGGCGGTTTGCACCACGAGCGATCGCAAAAGGGCTACCCCGGCGAAGATCTCGAGCCCAACGAGCGCCACTGGCGCGGCATCCGCGCCCACGAAGAAGAAATGCTCGAGCTGCGTCGCGTCCAGATCTGACGAGGGCAATCCCTCCGCTTCAAGAAGTAATCGGGCGGCGGCCAGGGCCGGTCGTGCCTTGATTGAGACCGCTGGCATCGCCGGCATCCCTAGGCGGCGACGGCCCGCTTCGCAGTCTTAGCTAGTTTTGGTGGCCGACAGGCTGACGAACACTCATCACTTCCCGCGCAGCAGTTCTCAGTGAGATATGCAATCAACCCTGACATGGCGTCGAAATCGGCGCTGTATATGAGCTGTCGGCTTTCGCGCCGCTGAGTGATCAGCCCGGAACGCTGCAAATTCTGCAGATGAAAAGTCAAGGACGAAGGAGCGAGGCCGACTCGCTCGGCAATGTGGCCAGCGGGAAGGCCTGCTGGGCCGCGCTCGACCAGAAGCCTGAAGACAGCAAGCCGATGCTCGTGAGCCAAGGCTCCCAGTGCATCAATCGCGGCGGCAGTCTTCATACTCAATACGATATTACGGCGATTGTCGAAATGTCAAGCAGTCGTTCTTCATCTTTTCCTGAGCGATAATTGCGATGACTTGCACGCCAGCGATTTCGACAGGCGGGTCCATCCGGCGAAAATCAGCGCTCCGCATGTACAATGCCGGGTGGATCTACCGTTGCGACACGCAGCAAAATGACGCCCACAAACGATTATCGCCGTGGCTGACCAGACGGCCCACCTCTTGCGGACCCAGGCGCTGTAAATGGCCGGTAAGAGATCAGGTTTGAGTAATACGAGGACCGGGCGAACTCGGCCGCATCGTGTCCGGATTGTGCCTGCCGCTTATCAGAAGTATTTGCAACTTGCGCTGAAGCTGCCCGGTGCAGAGGAATCGACTTCCTACGGGACCCCGGCCGTGAAGATCAGAGGCAAACTGCTGTCCAGGCTTCGAACCGAGGCTGAGGGTGCACTTGCACTGCGCTGTGACTTCATCGACCGGCAGATCCTACTGCAGGCGAATCCTGGTGTGTTTTTCCTAACGGACCACTATCGCGATTATCCAATGATCCTGGTGTGGCTGGAGAAAATCGATCGCGATGCTTTGGCGGATATCGTGTTGCGAGGATGGCGAATGGTCGCACCTAAGAAGCTCCTCGCGGAATACGAGGCGAACAGGTAGCCCATCACCGCATTTGCGCTGATCGGGCGAAAGCCTGGTCAGTAAGGTTTTCCGCGCGCAGCGGTTGATCGCGCGCTTGGGCGAATCGCATTCGCACGCCCTTCCATCTCAACTGCATCGTACGCGGCGATGCGCCCCGCGCGCAGGTTGTCCCGGTTAGTGGGTGAGCGTCGCGGCTTGGACACTGAGCGAGGCGAGAACACACGCCAGAGCGAGCGCAGGTTGAACCCATCCGGCATGCCCTTATTCAACTGCGGAAACCGGACCCCCATATGCGAGTTGACCGGTCCGGGCAGAGGGCAGTGCATCGGCGCCGAGCCCCCTGGCGGCATGGACGAGAATCGCTGCACCCGCGAGGTTGCCCATGGTGACAATACATTCAGATTACTGCCTGCATGCCAATTGGATTCGCTGCCGGCTGGAAAGCTTTGCTCGCGGCAGCGGTCGACGTGTTGTTGGCGAGCAGGGTCAACTGCGCACGTAGACTGGGTCATCGTTCCGAGCTGTCGGGCTTAGAATGAGCGTCGCGCTTGGCGCGTTGACAATCGTGGCGCTCGCACCCTAGCGCATTTAGCCGTCTAAAACGAGGCTCAGCACTATGCCAGCGCATGCAATACGTAGCTACTGGCGGAAAGCAAAGTGACTTGGGCTGCTGACAATCCTCCCGTGCGCTCTCTGAAAGAAACTCCGATATGACCCGCTCGATACACTACTTATGGCTCATGGCGGCCGCAGTCGTCGCTCCCTCGGGCGCCACGAACGCGGGCAATGCCTCCGTCACAGTCCCCTTTGTCGGATGTACGGCGATAGGCGGTGCGGACCCTGAACCCAGCGCCGCTCCGGAGCGTCCGCCCAAGAAATTGCCAAGGCAGTTTGCCCAGGCAGCACACATTGCGTTTTACCAGGCAGTCGACGGACCCGGTGTCTTCGCGCCTCGCGGCTGGCACTGCCAAACCTGGCACGGCTCCGACGGAGCTTTCATCGTCGTGACCCCAAGGCCCCGCGGGCGATCATGCCTCGAGACGCTGTGCAGGGGCCGGGTGTCATTGCGGTGGAAAGCTATGGTGGCACCGAGGGCAGATTTGAGGTGGCTGAAGTGTCCGTCCGGTTATTCCCTCAAGTGATGGCAGACTTTATTGCGCCGGTTAAGGCGGAAGGATTCCCCTATCCGGACTTCTCCAAGATCAAGCCGTACTACGACGATCGATACAAGTACCTGACACGGAAGCTGGTGACGTTCACGACGCCGGCGCAGCTGGACGGCATCGGTACGGGTGTCCTCGTGCCCTCAGCAGATTCCGTGCGCGGCCTGGTCAGCCTTTCCCCGGAAGAAGGTCGCGACACGAACCTACTTCAGTTCGACCTGCGTTTGCCCTCCACCGAGGCACGATTGGCGCAAGCGCTCCTCGAGCTGGAGCTTGAATGCTTAGAGAGCAGCTGGCCCAGTTGCTAGCGACGTGACTGGATCGATCTGTAGAAATATTCGAATCCCTGTTCTGTTAGAACAACCATCGACGGTCTGTTAGACATCGGTGAACGTTCGTTGCACGAGTCGGCTGATTACACGCCAGCTCGAACGTCGTAACTGGTCGGGGAACCGCTTTGCACGGTACCACGGCCCTTGATCGACTGCGGTTACGCGTAGTACGTCGGCCCGCTTGGATGGTGGCCTCGCAGCGCGTAGGCTAGGTCACACGGACCGTCCCAACGCTCAGGAAGTTGGCGCACGTGGTGTGCGGTTTCGAGAGGCTTCATGACCAAGTCACTCCCCCTCGCCGGAAGTGTCCTTCTCTTCTTTTGCGCCCTCGGATGGAGCTTCGAGGTGGCCACTCCGGTTGAAGAGTCCCTTTTCGGCGAGTGGAATCGGCTGAACAATCGGTATCCCGGCGGGAATCCTTCGAACTCAGAGCACGAGGTCATGCACTTTTGGGTCGAAGCAAAGTCCTGGTCTGGTCATTACGGCAAATATCCCGAGCCTACTCTGGGATTTCCTACGCCGCCGGATGGCACATTCGGCGTTTTCACCGGAGCAGTGGCCACCAACTTCGTCTGCCAACGCACGTTTCCCTTCTATCCGTGTCAGGACGTAGTTCAGGTTGTCGAAGGTACGACGCGTTACAGCCCCCCCGGCAGGTTGCCGTTTGTCGTACACCAACAGAACATCGTGGTGCGGGAGCCCAATGGTCACGAAGTTATGTGGCAATACTTTATTAATCCCGGGAACTTCGCTTGTCCATGGTACAGAGACTTCGAGGAAGCTCTAGCGGCAAACCCCTCCTCAATGGCTCATCAGGACTGCATATTTCAAGTGAGACCCCAATAGTCGGCAGCGGGATTCTCGACCGTCAGTAGCCAGTTCCAGCGACTTCTGTTGGAATCGCGAACGTACTCAGCTGGATAGAGGCATGCGCCAAACGAATCCACCGCGAAAGCGAGTCGATCAGGGCTACCGCTGTCGCGTCCCGAGATCCGCATTGGCAGCTGGCACTCAGACCATCGCGTACCCCATGTTGTGGCAAGCCGAGCCTGCAGCGCTGGCGGCTGGTCGGAGCCTCATACCTGTCGCCCCGCGTTGATGGGACAGTCGACGCGCAACCGCCTCGGCCGGCATCCGGATTGCTGTGTTAGATCTGCCGCTCATCTCGAGCGATGCGGAGAAAATCTATGGATGCCATCAGTCTGTTGAAGGAGGATCACCGAGAGGTGTCGGCCCTGTTCAAGAAGTTCGAGTCGGCCGAGAGTGGGAAAGGGTCGATCGCGGCCGAGGTGTGCAAACTCCTCACCGTGCATGCCGAAATCGAAGAGGAGATCTTTTACCCTGC
This sequence comes from uncultured Pseudomonadota bacterium, assembly GCA_963715725.1. Taxonomy (GTDB): domain Bacteria; phylum Pseudomonadota; class Gammaproteobacteria; order Steroidobacterales; family Steroidobacteraceae; genus 13-2-20CM-66-19. Next base: position 1,245,929 of record OY970272.1, read on the forward strand.
GGCGCGGGATGCCCTGGTGGAAGATGAAGCGGCCGAAAAGTTGCTCGACGAGGCAGAAGTCGAGCATGCCAGCGCGAAGGACCTGATTGCCCAGATCCAGGCGATTGAGGGTGGGAAGGATGATCTTGACGCCAAGATGACGTTGCTCGCTGAAGCCATCGCGCACCACGTCCAAGAAGAGGAAAATGAGCTTTTTCCGAAGTTGAGCATGACGGATCTTGATCTGAAGGAGCTGGGTCAAGAGTTACAGGAACGCAAGACCGAGCTGCTGGCTGAGACCGGTGATTCAGGCGAGGACGAGGAAGAATCGACCGCCCAGCCACCGCCAGCGAAGACTAAAAAAGGTGCGCGGCCGCCGCTCGGCAAGACCTAGCCAGATAACAGTGCTACCGCAGCGGACCGCTGCGGTAGCCCGCGGGAGGGGGGGTCCCGCTAGCAGATAATCCCGTAGCTGATTGGATTTGCTAATGGGGATTGCCCGTTTGCAACTCCTCGTTTCGCAGTTTGCGAGAGTTCTCCGCCTGGGAGAGGTGTTCCTTGAAGCGGGGGACCGTTTCGCTCAACAGGTCCTTGAACTTGGTGGCGGCCACCCCGACCAGCGCGCTTTTGATGGTGTCCAACGTCTCGAGCACCTCGTGCTTGGTGCGGGACGACCGCGAGGCAGAGGCCGAGCTGGAAGGCGCGGCCGTACTCGAAACGGCGGCGGGACTTTTGCGCTGCCCTAGCATTGCGGAAAGCAGCACCCCTCCACCTAGCGCGGCGGCGACCATGGTACCGGTATGATTACGATAGTACTGGCGCCAGTCGGTGGCGGTCTTCACCTTCGCCTCCAGTTCCTGAAGATTGGATTTCAGATCCTCCCGCTTGCTTTCAATATGTGTTTCTATTTGGTCTGTTGTTTGGCCCATTCGACGTTCTCCTTGAGACTTGCAACCGTTTTCGGAGCGGCGCGAACCCTCTTGAAGCGCTTCAGTCCAGCGCTGAAAGCCGCAGCCGCGAGGATTCCGACACTGACTGCCACGATCAAGGCTGCCAGCCACGCAGCCATAACCAAGGCGAGCGCATACACAGCCCCTAGCAGGACAAACCCCACTGCGAAGATGCCAGCCACTGCTCCGATTGCCACGAACAGCGTTGCTTCGCGCGCCTTAGCGATCTCATCGGTCAACTCGGTCTTCGCCAGACGCACCTCGGATCGGATGATGTCCTGGGTGTTCCGAACGATGTCCTGGAGCACCGTTGATAGGGGCCGCTCGCCCGAAACCGTGTTCATTTGCCGCGCTCCTAATCGCGCGAGAAGGTGCGGGCGATCAGAAAGCCAAGTGCCGCGGCCGTGAGCAGTGCAGGTCCGGGATTGTTCCTAACTAACTTTTGTACATCCTGCATCATGCTCTGCAGATCATTCTCGCGGATATAGTCGGCGGTCGAGCCCAATGCATCCGCGGTCGCATGAGCCGCGCTGGCGACCTTTTCGCCGCCGGGCAGATTGTCCGCACGCTCGTGAAGCGCTGAGGACGCAGATTCTAAACCCCCTGCTGCTGTCTGGCGGCCTTGGTCGATGGTGTCGGCAGCTTTATTGCCGAGCCCGGAAGATGCTTTCGGCTTTGACTGAGACCCAGTGGTTGTAAATCCGTCGCTAGGCGCGTTGGAAACGCCACCGAGGCCGGCGTTGGAAGGATTGGAAGAGGTGGGTGTTGGCATTGCGATCTCCCCGAAGTAGCTAGTTGAGGTGACTAACCCATCCTGGGCTCAGGGGCGAGTCACGGCCATCAGACGCGCGCTCTAAAGGCATGGGCAGTTTTCCTACGGCGCCTCGATCGGAGTATTCGGCATTAAACCTTGCGGCTATCCTAATGGGGGCTAGCCGAACTCGACCGGTTGCAAGCTAACCTAGGTTAGCTCCGAGCGTCCGAGTGGACCACTAACCGTTTTCAATGCTCCCCACTGATCTGGAAATGGGTATAACCCCTGCGGCTTGCTTCAGACGCCTTTTCGCGAGCGTGACTGAAATTCCCGCTTCCGCTCGACATAGCGCGTCGACATAGCGCGCGCTCCGCGGTTGCGTAACCCGAGAGCGGATAGCACACTGCGGTGAGGCCATCCCAACAAATCAGACACACTGCTCACGGGGGATTAACCCCATCGATTAGCGCGAAATCCTGCACCTCAATATGGGAGACCATGGAGCCCAATGGGAGCGGTGCCCTTGGACAGTTGTCAACACACCGCACCTCGAGAATGCCTCTCCACGAGCTCATCGCTAGTGAGCACAGGATGCAGAGCCCTTACCTTGCGGACAGGTCAATACCATGCGAGTGCGAGTCTCTCCGATTTCTGAAAGGCCGTGCAGGGACCGCCGTCCGTAAGTGAAGCATCATCCGAAAGCAAGCCCAGTCGTCGGCCCGAGCAAACCTCGGTTGTGGCAGGTGTTAGGACCTGGTCTGATTACCGGTGCCGCCGATGATGACCCAAGCGGCATCGCTACCTACTCGCAGGCCGGTGCCCAATTTGGTTTCCAACTGGGATGGACCTTAGTGCTGACCTATCCGCTCATGGTCGCCGTTCAGGCGATCTGCGCGCGAATCGGTCGAACCACCGGACGGGGGATCGCGGGCAATCTGCGCAGGCATTACCCGCCCTGGTTGGTGCAGACGATTGTGATCCTGTTGTTTACGGCGAATACCCTCAACATCGGCGCCGACTTGGGAGCTATGGCGGAGGCAATGCGTTTGCTTGTGCCCGGTGTTCCGGCGTGGGTGTTTGTGGCGGTGTTCGCGGCAGTGTGCACCGCGGCGCAGCTCTTCCTACAGCACACTCGCTATGTGGCAGTTCTGAAGTGCCTGACCTTGTCCTTGTTCGCCTACTTTGCAGCGCTCATCGTAGCGCACGTGCCGTGGCGGCAGTTCGCGCTCGGATTTCTGATTCCACACTTAGCCCCCGAGGGCGATTTCTGGCTGATGATCGTGGCTATTCTGGGGACCACGATCAGTCCGTACCTCTTCTTCTGGCAAGCCGCCCAGGAGGTGGAAGATACGAAAGCAGATCCCATTCAGGAACCGCTGCTTAAAAATCCGCGCCAAGCCAAACATGCCTTGGCTCGCATTCAACTCGATACGTTAGTCGGAATGGGATTCTCCAATCTGGTGGCGTTGGCCATTCTCGCAACGGCCGCGACGACCTTGCATGCTGCGGGTGTGCTTCAAGTCAAAAGCGCAGCGGAGGCGGCGGAGGCGCTCCGCCCGTTAGCGGGAGTCTTTGCTTTCGCGGTGTTCTCGCTCGGCATCATTGGCACAGGTTTACTCTCCATTCCGGTGCTGGCAGGTTCAGCAGCGTACGCACTGGGCGAGGCGCGAGGCTGGCCTGTCGGGCTCTCCAAGCAGCCGCTACAAGCGAAGGCGTTTTACGGCGCGATAGCGCTCGCGACGCTTCTGGGGACGGCCTTGCACTTCTTTGCGGTGAACCCGGTCGCAGCACTCGTCTGGGCGGCGGTCATCAATGGCATCGTCGCCGTACCCGTCATGGTGATGCTGATGCTCATGAGCACCAACCGAAGGATTATGGGGCGGTTTGAGATCCCGCGGTCTCTGCAGGTGCTGGGCTGGGGGGCCACAGGCATCATGGCCGCGGCGACGGTGGCATTTGCGGCCGCTACTGTTCAGGGCTGACCGGGAGACTGCGGCTACCGAACGCCAAAAGTGTTATCGCCCCAGTGACACCAAATGCCATCTATCCACCTGCATTGTGGATGCAGTCGAGTCCCAAGTATGGCAAGGACGGGGAAGCGGCAAAACTTGCGCACTCTGTGGCGCGCCCATCCCTCTGCATGATTTCCAGCATGAGATTCAGCACTTGGACCAGGATCGTCTGCTGAAAGTATTATTCATCAAGTAGGTGTGTGCTCCTAGAACGATCATGATCCACTACGAGCAGAAGGCTTCAGGCAGGCGTGAGTTCCGCTTGTTTTGCCCCCTGCCGCGCGACAAGCTTGTAGGGAATTCCGCGGACCCACACACGCTCTATCTCAATGCGGGTCCATCTTTCCGGCAGTACCACCGGCCGCTTGGTCCAATTCTTAACGTCGGCGCGCGAAGGTTGGAGTCCGGGAAATCCCATTAGCAGCCCCATCAAAAAGCCGCCAAGATTGGCAAAAAATGGGCCAGCCCTTGGCTGGTCCGGGAAGACATCGGGCCGGTATTCCAATGTTTGTGCGAAGCGCCCGACACAGAACTGGCCATAGCCTTCATCCAACAATTGTGCCGAAAGTCGACGGTCACCTGCATAGGCAGCCCAGACACCATAGAGGGCCGAGAGCATAGGGCTGCCAATGTAGCCCTTCCTGAGGCCGAGGTAGAACTTCAAGGTCGCAGCTTCTGACTCTCGACCCATGTCGAATCCAAGTGGGAAAATACCCATGAGGGGATCCGGAGTCCCGCCTTTCTCCTCTTTCGATTTGAAGCCGTCGTGGGAAATCATCACCTGACCGTTCTTTGGAAGTACGATATTGGCGGCGACCTCGATCCAGTCGAGACTTGCGGCCCGATCCAATGTCTCGGCGGCGTCAATTGCGTCGCGAAGCACGACCATCGCCGCCATGTTGGTGAAGGCAGCATTGTCGGCTTCCTCCTCGCGTTCGGCGATGCCCATGGCAGCCTTGATCTCGTAGCCGCGGTCAGTTTTTGTAACCCGGCTCAAGATCCAGTTCGCAACCCCTGAGAGAATGGGCCAGCTTTTCTCTCGGAGGTACTCAACATTGCCGGTTACATACGAATGGAACGCAAATGCGCGCGCCACGTCCAGGGACACATGATCCTCATGCCACGAAGCCGAGCCGGGCATCGGAGCCGATTCTTGTCCCGAGGACGGGGCGCTCTCCCACGGAAATTGTAGGCCCCGTCGGCCACGCAAACGGGCATTGCTGGAAGCCCCAGCAATCATACGGGTTCGGTAATCGAGAATACTTTCGGCGATCTGCGGTTGCAGGAGACTGAGCACAGGAACAACGAAGGTTTCGATGTCCCACATGACATGGCCATAGTAATAGTGGTAGTCGTGCCATGTCGCGAGACCGAAGATGGACGTCGAGGCTGGCGAGGCGACATGGGTTGAACTGAATAGATAGAAGAGAGCCGCATCGGCGAACGCCTGCCATCGGCGATCGGCACCGACGATCTTGATCCGTCCCTTCCATAAGTCGCGCCAAACTTCCTGGTTTGCCGCCCGTATGGCGTCAAACCCACGCCTGCGGGCCAGGGCAACCTGGCGGACCGCCTGAAAATCCGGCTGAGCATGTGTCACGCTGGGTATGAGGCTCGCGATTTGTCGTAGGTGATAAGTCCGCCCCGCGGCAGCTTTGAAAGTATAGCGGGTGGACATTGAGCGATTTTCGAGGGGCGGCTTGTCAGGTTCGGTCTTTGAGCCCAGTACTTCAGTGATGTAGGCGATACCGCAGGTCGAAAGCGCGCCCGCACTTTCCCACAATGCCGCGCCGTCGCACGAAGGCTTGTCTTCGCCTGGGGTTTCGCGAAGGTACCGCAGCGCGCGCCCGTCTACGTGACGTCCATCGACCAGCGCCTCTAAGGCAAGATCGACACCTTTATCAACCTTAATGGCGATGTCCTGGCAAACGAGGCTTGGTTCGTCGCGACTGCAGAAAGCCAGCACGTCAATGCTCGCCGTGCAGCCGCCTGCCGTGAATTTGAAGCGGCTTTGTAATTCGCCCGCTTCGAAATTGTAGGCTTGATCGATGATGGTTACGGCATGCGGCGAATCCGACAGCCACACGCCGTCAAGCTGGATGTCGCCAGCTACCGGGTACGGCGCAACCGCGATTGCCTCGATCCGGCGTTGAGGGTGCTCGCCCGTGTAACCGCTGATCAGGGTTAGTCCACCAGCCAGGGGCATCTCTCGGACGCGAAGGCCTACGACGCCGTTGGCGATATAGGCTGGCAACTCGTCTCGTCCGCCGCCTTTGACAGGCGGCGGGCTAATCGGCGTTTTCATTTCTTCTCCACGGCATGAGACGACAATGGTGCAACCGTGCCGGTTTAATTAAAAACCATCGGGAAGCATTCTGAGCACCAGGCCTTCGTTCGCGCGTAGGTGGATCTCCCCGGGGTCCGATGGGGCGGGATCGTCCAGATAGGTCGAGAGCAGCGCCTCACGGATGGGACGCTCGGGTCGCAAGACCTGCTCCCTTTCTGTCATGTTGAGCGCTATCAGCACTTGGTGCCCCCGCAGTTCACGCGCGTAAGTGAGCACGCCATCCTCCGCATCCACATGCCGGAATGCGCCCATTGAGAGGACATCGTTCTCCCGGCGGAGCCGGATGAGTGCCTTGTAAAGCGACAACATGGACCTTGGATCGGCGGCCTGAGTGGAGACGTTCAATACGTGCACATCGGCGTTGAGCGGCAGCCAAGGGGTACCGTCGGTGAAGCCGCCGTGCTGTTGGGATGTCCAGGGCATCGGAGTTCGCACCGGATCGCGCCCTAAGCCAAATCCGGGAACGTTCAGCTCGAATGGGTCCTGCACCTGATCAACCGGAATCGGCACATCCTGCATCCCAATCTCCTCCCCTTGGTAGATCGTTGGCGTTCCGCGCAACGTCAGCAGCAGCATAGCCGCGACGCGTGCCTGTGCCGAGCCTAAGCGGCTTGCGACACGCGGACGATCATGGTTGCCCAGCACCCAATTGGGCCATCCGCCACTCGGCAACGCGGCCTCGTATGCTTGAATGAGGGACGCGATAGATTTCGGGCACCACGGAGTGGATATGAGATGGAAGTTGAACGGCAGATGGAAGCCCGTCAGGTCGGCACCGTAATAAGACATGAGCCGGTCGATCGGCAGGTAGGCCTCGCCAATCATCACCCTGTCTGAATAGGCGTCCGAGACGCGCCGCATGGCCCTGATGGATGCGTGTACATCGGGCTGATCGATCGTCCTGATTTGCAGCCATCGCTTGTTGGGCGGCATTCCTGGCCGCCAATTCGGGTCGGGCGGGTTATCGCGACCCTCCTCGTCTTCGAGGAGATGGTGAATTGCATCAACTCGAAATCCGTCTACACCCCGATCAAACCAGAACCGAAGCACGTCGCACATCGCCCGCTCGACCCTGGGGTTGCGCCAGTTTAAGTCAGGTTGCTCCTTCAGGTACGCGTGGTAGTAGTACTGACCCGTGAGCTTATCGAAGCTCCAAGCCGAGCCGCCGAATTCGCTTTCCCAATTGTTGGGCTCAGAACCGCCAGGGCTGGCGTCTCGCCAGATATACCAATCTCGTTTCGAGCTGCGTCTTGATGACCGACTATCCAGGAACCAAGGATGCTGGTCCGAGGTGTGGTTGGGCACAAAGTCCAGAATGATCTTGAGCCCCGCCGCATGAGCAGTGGCAAGCAACGCATCGAAATCCGAGAGCGTACCGAATAGAGGGCTGATGTCACAGTAATTGCTTACGTCGTAACCGAAGTCTCGCATAGGGGAGGGGAAAATCGGTGATATCCAAATCGCATCAACGCCAAGCTCGATCAGGTGCGGAAGCCGTTGTGTAATCCCCTTTAAGTCTCCGATCCCATTGCCGTCTGTGTCCTGGAACGAGCGGGGATAAACTTGGTAGATCACCCCAGTCTGCCACCAAGCATACGGGCATCGGAAGAGCGCCTTCGGCTTCTGGCCGTTTTGTACCCGGCCCACGATCTATGCCCCCGTTGTTCTGGTTGGCAACGGCCCGAGCAACGAAAGTTTGCGATAAGCGATCTGCAGTTCAAATCGATAACAGCCGGGTCGCCCGGGCGTCGGCGAGCAGAAACGTGTTGCCATCTCTGAGCTGGACCTGCGCAACACCGTCACGACACCTACGCGGGGGCGCCGACCGAGCCCGCTCAACCTGCGCGCTCGAGCAGCTGTGATTGCATTAACCTGGAGTAAACATCCACGTAGGCGCGTGCCATCGTATCGGCGGTGAACCGGCGCTCGAATTCCGTGCGGATAGCCTGCGGATCCAGGATTTCAAGCCGCTGAATCGCTCGCAAGGCCTCCGGTTCAGAGTGGACGATGAAACCGGTGAGTCCGTCCTGCAGGATTTCCGGAACCGAGCCATTTTCATACGCGACGACAGGAGTGCCGCACGCCATCGCCTCGATCATGACCAGGCCGAATGGCTCCGGCCAATTAATAGGAAACAGCAGGGCTCGCGCGTTACCAAGGAATTCCGACTTCTGCTCGTCGCCAATCTCCCCGACGAGATCGATCGAGGAATCGTTCAACAGTGGTCGAATGACCTGCTCAAAATAGGCGCGATCCGCGTTGTCTATTTTGGCGGCAATTCGCAGTGGCAGGCCGGCTTGCTTTGCCAGACGGATCGCACGGTCACAACCCTTCTCAGGAGAGATTCTTCCGAGAACGGCAAGATAATCGCGGGACGGGTTGCGTGGTGCGACGTAACGCATCGCAGGAATCCCATTGGGTACCGTTGCCAGCCAATTCGCCCCCGCGAGCGGTCGCCTTTGACTCTTCGAAATTGACACCAGTCCATACGCGTCCCACTGCTGGTAAGCAGCCTGCAGATCCTTCAGATCGAGGCGGCCATGTATCGTGGTAACGCATTTGTCTGCGTACATCTCGAAGAGCGGCAAATGAAGCAGATCCACGTGGAAGTGCAGGATGTCAAACTGGACAGCACGCTTCTTGACCTCATGTAGCATTACCAGATGGGCTGCGATGTCAGACTTCAGCGCGCACGGGTCTAGCCGGAGTGACTGGTCCCGCGTGGATATCAGCCGAGCTTTGGTCTGCGCATCTTGCGCTGCAAATAACGTAACGTCATGTCCGAGATCGACCAGGGTGTCGCACAAGCCAGCTACCACGCGTTCGGTTCCGCCGTAATAGCGCGGGGGAATGGACTCGTAGAGCGGCGCAATCTGCGCAATCTTCATGAACGCACGGCCTCAGGTCCTGCTCGAGATGAGGAGAGCAAAATCCATTCCCCGATGCCAACCGGCATCAGTCCGCCATGGCAAGACTTCAAACAGTTGTAACCAACGTTGACGCTCTCTGGCTGGTCGCCACGGTCAAAATTTCGTAATCAGCGATTGCTAGGCGGAGAACTTCTTCTGAGACTATGGCTCGCCCTACCCTAGTCACGCGTATCGGGCACGGTGACTAATCTAGATCAAGCACTCTCCGCAGCTACATGGATGAATCGCGCGGCCCACCCACCATACTGACTTGGCGAAGATGGGCAGCTTGAGCGCGGCTCGCTCCACGGTCTCGAAGCGCTTGCGACTGAGACACCAAGGGGTGTGCCGACGATCCTGGATGCGTCGACACCCTGAGACGCGCGCTGACATTCCCGTGGGTGGGCAGCTTGCAGTACTCGCGGCTTAGCGGAGGCATGCCGCGGACCCCCCGTCCAAGGACGCGTGCATGCATCCGCCGCGCAGGGTGGATCTGGCTCATCAAGAGTGGTGTTGCCTGCGGATACCAGTAAGACACGCCGGGCATATCAGAAGCTGTACTTCAGCCCGATGTTGACTTCACGGCCCTCCAGCGGCCGCCCGTTGATGACGCTACCGCCTGCAGGGACCGGCCCGGAAACAGAGTTAGCCTCAGTGAGCCCCAGTTCGTTGGTCAGATTGGTACCCTGCACGCGCAGCTCCCAATTCCTGCCGACAGCCGCAATGAAGCCGAAATCCAGCGTATTGAACGTCCCCAACGACTGCAGCCCCGATAGATCTTCCCAGTGCTTGCCAACGTACGTGTACGTCACGAACGCTGTCAGTTCACCCCAATTAAGCGGCACTGAATAGGTCGGCGTCAGCATCACATGCCACACAGGCTGGCGTTGCAACGGCCGACCGTCGATGAGACCGCAACCGGGCCCAGTTACTGGATTCACATAGGAGATGCAGCCGTTGAAGTGCGAATAGCGGCCATCCATATAACTGCCGACCAGCTCGAGTTTCAGGGGCGCGACTGGCGTTAATGCCATGATGGCAGTTACGCCCTTGGAATCGGCCCCGAAGACGAGCAGCCGATTATCTAACGGTTCGCCCTGGCTATTTGTTGCATTGTAAGGTACCCCGGAAAAGGTTCTCCGGTAGGCAGTGAGGTCCGCGTAAAGCCACGGCGACTGATATTTCAAGCCGACCTCAAACCCGCGGACGGTCTGCTCCGGCGGAGTCTGGCCGCTCATGTAGCCCCATACGTCGCTGAAGCTGAGGAAATGCACTCCATGGTCAACTCGACCATACACGCTCAGCTCGCGCAGCAGTTCCCGGCTTACGCCAGCCGTCCAGGACGTGCGCGTCGGATCGTAGTGAGTCGTGCTAAACGTACCGTCGCACACCTGCACGCCCTTGTTGTAAAGATTCAACGGGTTGTGGTCAAGGTCGACCAAGGCGGTATTGCATAGTCGCTCTGTCAGAGCTTCCCTTGCCACGCGCAACCCGGCATCCAACAACCACCGATTCAGGCGCCATGAGTCCGACAGGTACAAAGCTGCGTTGGTCGCAGAACCGTGGTCGGTGATATCAAGATTGTAGCCGCCGAAGTCAATGAAACCCTGCGGATCGGTTCGGTGATAGCTGACGCCGTTGCTCAGGTAGGTGACCAGGATTGGCCGCGCATTGCGCGTATTGCTCATCAGCATCGGATTGCCAATCAGGTAAGTGCCCGACTGGCTGTAGTGGGCCATGTACAAACCACCGGTGAGCGTGTTGTGCTCGAAAAGCGGTTTACTGAGTCGCAGTTCGTTGCTTACGGTGAACTGGTACCGGTGCACGAACCACCAGCTCTGTTGAATGACGCTCTGATTGGGATCGACCACACCGCCGCCGACATAAGTTGCGGTCACGACGGAGCCCGGCGGAATCTGGTACCCGCCAAGCGCCGGATCGGGCGAAATCTCGTCCGCCAGCCTGGCCGGCGCATACGGGTGCCAAAACAGCGCATTGACGTCCGTGTCGCCGCCATTGACGAGCCATCGGTCGGATAGGGTCCAGCCCTCCTCCCAAAGATCCAGATCGCCTCCAAAGAAGCGCAGGTCGGCACCTCGCCCGTTCGCAAGATCTGCACTCGTCATTCCGCCGGAAGCGTTCGGTAGATTGACGTGGCGAACGGCGTTGCTTCCGTACGTCATCGTCAGGGGATCGATGCCAGGATAAGGGCTGAAATGATCCGGACCCTGCTGAATCAGGGGTAGCGAGGTAATGAACTGGTTCTTGTCCTTGAGCGCGCGGGCGTAGAAGAGGACCGAACCATCGGTCCAGTCGTGGCTCACTGTTGCGGTAATCTGGCCGCCCACGTCCGCTGGATAATCCCTCGGATCTCGTACTCCTTTCGAAGTGCGATAGAACCCTCCGAGGCTGCCATACCAGTTGCTGGCAATCTTGAATCCGGAAAAAGCGTCGAGGCGTTCCATCCGCTCCGAGCCATAGGTAAAGCCGACACTTCCCGTGGGGTGCTCGGTTCCTCGCCTGAGTATGAAGTTGGCGGTGGCGCCCATTTGACCATCGGCGAAGATCACTGACGGTCCTCCTTGCACGATCTCGACGCGATCGATCGTATCGTCGAGCCGCAACGCCGTAGGTTGCGCAAAGACGATTGGCGACGGGTCGCCATAAAGTGGCGACCCCTCCATCTGTAAGGTGAAAAAGGGCGCATCGCCGGCACCGGGGAAACCGGCCACTTCGACGTTGGCGCCGGTCTGACCACCCGTCGATTCCGTCCAGACTCCCGGTGCTATTTTCAGCAGATCCGCGGTGCTCTTCGGATTTGATTTCTTAATCTGATCCAGGTCTGCAACCACCACGGAATAGCTCGCATCCAGCTTCTTGACGCTGAGCGGAGTAGCCGTCACAACAACAGTCTCGAGTGATTGCGCATCTCGCGCGGTGCCAAGTTCGCTGGCACCGGCCGATGCCTTCGCGCCGATTGGAACCGGGAAGATACGGACGGCGCGTTGATTGAGAAACTCGAACGTCAACCCTGTGCCATCGAGCAGCGCGTTCAGCGTGTCGGCGGTCGACAGTCCGGCGCGTGCACCGCTCGACATCCGATTTCGAACTGCGTCCGACACATAGACGAGTTGCAGGCCTGTCTGGTAGGCGAATTGCGTGAGTACCGTGGCAAGTGGTTGCGCCGGGATCGCACTGGACAGAGGTGCGTCGGCCAGTCCCTCGAGGCTGCAGAGACATAACGAAACTGCGCAGGTTGCACACGCCCAGACGCGAATATCCGCACCCCCCTCTACCTGCCCTGGATGTCAGAACCGTCTACATACCGCAGAAACCTCGAACCTGCCCTATGAGCTACGACTTACGTCGCTTAGCCGGCGGGGCGGCTGGTCCCGGCGCAGTCACCTGGAACACCCGAATTCGCGTCGGTGTTACCTGGATAGTGACCCCGCTAAAGGTACGCAGGAAAGCGAGAAATGTCTCAGTGTCATCGACCGCGAAAACACCCGAAACCGGCAATGTCCCCAATGCCGGACTCTCGATGTCGATCGGCCGAGGGGCGTAGCGGTTGAACTCGACGGTGACCTGAGCGAGGGGTTCCCGTTCGAACACGATCTGCCGGTGCAACCAGGCGGTACTGCGCTGAACATCGACAGGCACGGCAGACTCAGGTGGCTCCCCGTTGATCACGCGAACCCGCTCTCCGGGCCCTGCGTTCACAGATTGATTGCCAGCCTTCGTGCTCGATACTCCCACCCGTCCCTGCACGACCGTGACCAGAGTGGAATCCTGCTGTTTGAAGACGCTGAAGATGGTGCCGACATCCAGCACGCTGGCAGTTCCCGCGATCACGCGGAACGGGCGCGGCGATTCATGGGCAACCTCGAATAAAACTTCTCCCCGTTCGACCTCGATCAGCCGCTGCGAGCGACTATAACGGGCTGTAACCGAGGTGTCGGTATTCAGCCGCAGGGTCGAGTTGTCGCCCAAGCGCCAGCTTCGCATCTCCCCGTGCCGGGTGGCGTAATGATCTACGCTCACCTGCTCGCTACGCGACCAGAAAAAAGTCAGGGCGATTACGGCAAAGCCCGCCGCGAGGGCGGCCCAAAGCACGCGTCGCGGCGAGTGCACCCGTGGCGCAGCGTGTGATGAGTGCGGCGTACTTGTCAGTTTGGTGACACCCTCTGTCTCTTCGCGAACGCGTTCGAGTATCGCCTCGAGGGGCAGCTCCGGATCTGCAGCCGCCAGCGGCAGACGGCGGGAGAGCAGTGCGACTCCGAGATACTCCTCGATGTGCAGCGGCGATATCATCAGCCATTCATAGAACGCCTGACGCTGCGCGGCATCGAGCTCACCTGCGTGATGTGCGGCCACCCACTCGCCCGCCTGCCCGGCTACGATATCCCTCACCTTCTCCTCGTCCGTGTTCATCGAATTCAACCTAGTCGCGCCATTCTGCGACGACATCGCCCCAGCGCCTGTCCGACGTACTTTTTAACCATTCGCGGCGAGACGCCCAGCTTTTCGGCGATGTCGCGATGACTCAGGCCGTGCACGTACTGCATCACCACCGCTGCGTGCCATCTTGGTGGAAGCTGCCTCAGGACCTCCCGTAGCCGACTCACTTGCCGCTCGACATCGATCTGCGAGTCATATGCAGGCTGTTCACACAGCTCCCCCAGTACCGCGGCGTCCTCAAGATCCACCGCTGTGCCACGGCGACGCTCACGCGCTGAGTACTCTCGGGCGAGATTGCTGGCGACCGTAAACAGGTACGCGTCCATGTCTCGAATGGCTTCCGGGTTCTTTACCCTGAGCATCCGAACGTAGACCTCCTGCGCCAAATCCGTGGTGTCCGCCTGACCTCGAAGGCGTCTAGAGAAAAAAGCCTGCAGCGCACCACGATGGGCTGCAAACAATCTCTCGAAGAACGCTTTGTTGACGTCTGGCACTTCAAATCGCGCTCCGACGAGCGACCTGTCACCACCCCTATATATATAGAGTGCCCTAGCCTGCGGCGGGACACCTTTAGTTGACTGTACTCCGAATTGCTCCAACCTCGGCTGACCCTCTAGACCCCTTGGCTGATGCTGCACCGCCGCGCGAAGCCCAGAGGGAAGGTGCGCGATCCGGTGCACCGACTCCGCAAGTGCTCCCGGGCATCGGTGAATTTGCAAAATCGCTCAGTGATTTAGTGAGCCGTCCTCGTCTGCCAACTCCTGTACCTGTCGGAACGCCGTAATTGGGGTGTCCAAGGTCTGACTGCGGCGCTCCTATTGAAGAGAGATGTATTGAAGCACGCCATTGAATGTCAGTTCAGGAGACGAATATGAACAGTTCATCCCGTTCCGCCAGCCTTCGGGGTCTCATTGCTACTGCGATCTTCGGCGCACTTATCGCCGGCTTCGGTGCCGTTTCCGCAGCTGACCTCAGTTCCGCCAGCATTACGGTGAAATCTGCGGACCTCAACATCGCAAGTCCGTCGGGCGCGCTGGTGCTCTACGCGCGCATTCGAGCGGCGGCCAAAAGCGCCTGCAATTACTTTTGGTTCAAGACGGACGCGGATGAAGCTCGTTGTGTGCAGAACACCATCGCGAATGCGGTAAGTAAGGTCAACCAGCCGGCGCTATCCGCCATATACGACGCCAAGAACCCGATTTCTGCGCCGGGTAGCCTTGTGTCACAGCGTCACTAGAGACCAAGGCCGACGCAGAGAAGCGCCACAACTCATTCAAGAAGGAGACAACACAAATCTCCAAGCGACTCCCTGGGACGCCGTGCGCCGTGCGCAAGGTGCTCTTGCGGTCAATGATCGGACTGTTGGCAGGGCTGGGCTGCGGCGCACAGGCTCCTGCCCAGAACGCCATTACCGACTGGCATGCGGTGATGGAATCGACCGTGGCGGCAAGTGGGCGCAAGAATGCCGTTGCACTGCCGTATTACGCTTATGTCGATGTCGCAATGTATGACGCGGTGAGCGCGATCGAGGGGTCCCACGAGCCCTTTGCCGTGTTGGTACGGGCCAGTCGCACGGCCTCGCAAGATGCGGCCGCTGCGCAGGCAGCGCACGATGTCCTGAGCGCGCACTTCCCCACTCAGGCGGCAGCGCTGGATAACGCCCTGGCGATGAGCCTGGCCAAGTTGCCACCCGGCCAGGCCCTTGCGGACGGTGTCGCGGTAGGGCGGCTCGTCGCGGCTCAATGGCTCGCTCAGCGCAGCGGGGACGGATTGGAGGCCCCGTACACCTACGTATGGGGCAGTGGACCTGGGGTCTGGCAGCCGGTTCCCACCGTGCCGGCCCCACCGCCCAATACCCCCGCCGCACCGGTGGGAGTCTGGATGCGGTATTTCACACCCTTCGCGCTCAAGAGCGCCGATCAGTTTCTGGCAGAGATTCCGCCGCCACCGGCTTTGTACAGTGAGGCCTGGGTGCGGGACTACAACCGCACGAAGTCCTACGGCGCTCACAACAGCACGCTACGCACGGGGTCCCAGACCGAGATCGGGTTGTTCTGGACGGCAGACGCTGCAATGCAATACAGCGCCGCACTTCGTACGCTGATCGCCAACCAGCACCTGTCTACGGCGAATGCGGCGCGCCTGGGCGCCATGACTTCGGTGGCCGCGTCCGATGCGGTGACCGTCTGCATGAATGCGAAGTATCACTTCGCTCGCTGGCGCCCTTACACCGCCATCACCGAGGGGGATACGGACGGTAACTCGCGCACGGTTGCCGACGTAAACTGGGTGCCGCTTGCCGTGACGCCCGGTCACCCCGAATATCCCGCTAACCATGGCTGCGTCACCGCCGCGATGATGGAAGCGTTGACGGCGTTCTTTGAAACCGACGATATTCCCTACGATGTGGTCAGCAACGTCACCAACACCACGCACCATTTCAGCAGTTTCGCAGACGTGGTGCGGGAAGTGGATGACGCGCGGATCTTCGGAGGCATGCATTTTCACAGCTCGGTGCTGCAGGGTAATCGGCTGGGGACCCAGGTCGTGAGCTACATGCTGCGGCATAAGTTCCATCAACAGGGCGATCACCGCAGCGGAGATCCTGACTAAGATGGAACGCTGCGCTGGCAGCGGCGCAGCGGGCTGTGCCACAGACAGGAGAACTGCGCGTCCACCTGGGCGCTGCTGTCGAAGATCCTGCTGGCACAAGGCCGTTTGGAGGATGCCGAGGGGTCGATCCGCCGCTCGTTGCGGATCGACCCTTCGTCCCGACATAAACCATCGGCAATGGGTGCCCCGTAGAACCCTGGCGGCAGTGTTAAACAGAATCCGCCGCTCGGCTATCCTGCCATCGTGACCAAACACTGCGCACCGGGCGACTGGGAGACCACCCATTCCTGATCCCCACCGATGAAGTGCGGCGGGATGTCGATCTTCCGGTCGGAGTCCCAAAAGGATTGGGCTCACTCACGCGTCAGGGGTTCGTTGAGACGACGAAGGTGGTCACTTTGGTGCCGTTGGGCACCACCAAAAGGCCGTCGCCGGCAGACAGGCCCGAGAGCACTGCACCAGTGCCCCAGCGAGCACCCTGGGATATGGTCCCTGTCAGCAAAGCGTGCCAGACCTGCTGACCCGTCGAAGCATCCAGTGCGTAGAGGTTTCCGGCACTGGAGCCGATGAAGACGTATTGGTTGATGACGACAGGCGAGGTGACAAGCTCGCCATCGCCCGTGAAGGTCCACAGAGTCGTCGAGTCGCTGAGCTGCACGGCACTGAGGGTTGCACCGCTGAAGGTCCCATCCTGGAACGTGCCACCCTGCAAGTAGTAACCGGCTGTCGTGGTGAAGGCCTGCGGAACATCAGACACATAGGTGCCTTGCCTGCTGCCCGTCTCGGAGTTATATATCGCGCCGGAAGTGAGCAGCGGATAACTGTCTTGCGCATACACGGACTGGTTGGCTGCCACTGCTACACCCTCTTCACCGCCACTTGCAGCACGGGGATCGCACATCTCGCCCCAGATCACCTCTCCGGTTGCGGGACGCTGATCTTCGGTGTAACACGCGACTGCGATGTAGGCGCCATCCGCGGTCAGCGCATCGGTCCCGAGCCTTATCTCGCCCGGCTGCCAGAGAATCAAGCCTGTGGCCTCGTCGATCGCTGCATTGCCGAGGTAAATCAGCCCATTTGCAGCTGTCGGTGCACTCGGTACGCCCTGCGCTCCGCTGAGCAGTGTACGCCACAGCAAAAGACCGGTTTGAGCATCCAACGCCTCCATCACCGGCGGGCCTATGGCAGGATAGATCGCCAGGAAAATCTTACCGCCGTCATACGCTGCATTGGTCACTCCCGATATGCTTATCGGTCCCCAGACTGTGCTGCCGGTGCTGCCGTCCAGAGCCAGCACATTCGAGGTTCGGCCGGACAGCCCGACCGTGACATACACCTTACCGTTGGCGATGAGCGAGTAGGCAGGTGTGCCGCCTACGTCCGTGGTCCAGGCCGGAGTCGTGGGCAACGACACGGATCCGAAGCTGACAGCGCCTGTGTGAGCCACGTTGAGTTGATAGGTAACGGCGTCTTTCGATGGCGCCACGATGTTCAATGTCAACGGTGCCGTCGTCGCGCCGGATCCCGTTGAGTCTTTCACGGTCACTTGGGCAATGCCGAGCGCCGCTATGTCTGCCGCGGAAACCTGAGCAATGAGCTCGTTCGTGCCATTGCCAGAAGTGTGGATGGTCGGCAGCGGAGCACCGTTCCACTTTACGACCGAGAGGTTGGTGAAGCCGGCACCGAGCACAGTCAAGGAGAACGCAGGTCCGCCGGCTGTCACGCTGAGGGGTGACAGCGACTCGAGCGTCAAAGTAGCCGGGCTCACGTTGAAGTTGAGCGGGCTGGAAGTCCCATTTACCGGATCGTTGACTGCGACCGGTACGTTCATGGGCGTTGCAATGTCTGCCGCAGAGATGCGGGCAACGAGCTGGGTCGAGCTGACGACGGTCGTGGGTCGTGGCACCCCATTCCATAGCACTACTGACTGTGGGGTAAACTGCGAGCCGTTCACTCTCAACAGAAAGAGCGGACCGGAAGCAACCACTGAGTTGGGTAACAGGGAGATCGGCTGAAGCGAGGAGTCCGTAACTGTAAAGGACAAGGTATTGGACCTGCCATTGGTGGGATCGGTCACGTATACAGGTAAGCTTCCGGCCGGAGTGTTGATGCCTGACGGGACTTCAACTTTGAGTTGAGTGCTGCTGATGAATACTGCTGTCAACGCGTTGCCGTTCCAAAATACCTCGGACTGATCTGTGAAATCTGCTCCCGTAAGCTTCGCTGCGAAACCCTGCGCGCCCAACACGGCGGAAGGGGGTGAAATTGCAGTCAGCTGAACGGTTGACGCCTCGACGGTGTAGGTCACCTGCACGGTCTGGGGGCTGTTACCGGCCTGTTGCGAGCAGGCTTTGTCAGTGCATCCTTTGATCTGAATGGAATCGGTGTAAACCCCAGGCCCGAGCGCAGCGGGATCTTTGAAATGAACATCGAATACAGGAATTGCATTTTCAATTAGACCCCCATCGATCGACGCGATGCCCCTGGTCGAATACTGCCCCTCGAGATAATAAGTCTGACCAATCTGAACACCGTTCAGGGAAGCGAAGATGTTGGCGGCCTGAGGTGGAGACTCCCGGGTGACCGCTGAGACATTGATGTTCAGGGGCGAAACCGATAACGCAACGTCGGTATTGTTCTGGGCGCCCGAAGTGCTGGCAGTGACGGATAAACGTGCGGTGCCGTCGTTGCTGCTACCGGTGCTGCCGGTGCTGCCGGTGCTGCCGCCTGTATCGCTATTACTGGCTCCGCCACCCCCGCCTCCACAGCCGCTTAGCAATGCGAGAGTCAAGAAAGTTGCGGCCAAGGAGCGCAGGAGTCCAAGGTGGCGCGCCCGTATCGACTGCGGAATCATTCAGAGTCCCCTGGAATCTTGCCAACCTCTCAGTGGAGGGCGAGCTTATCTTTGGCTCAGGTGTCTCCGTCGTGGATTCACCTTATGTCCTTCAACGTAGGTTGAATTCCACACGGCTGTGATCGGTGTTCTGTATTGACTGGCTTGGCCCCCAATAGTCAGCACGGACAGAAGGGCATTCTTGTAGCGCAGCTCGACGCGCGAACCCCTCACGCTCGTGGCCATTCCTCGGCCTATGATTGCAACGTACACTACATTTAGTCTAGCAATCGACTAACCAATAGGGCTGGAATTCAACGTAATGCCCTCCGCAGATCCCGAAGCGTTCAACTCACAGTCAGCTCGCACCTATCAGAAGCAGCCCGGGTTGGATGGACGCCTCATGAGCTTGGCTGACTACCCCGCACATACGCCGGACGCGATCCGGACCGATGCGCTCTTGGAGTCCTGGTCGCTCTTGCAGCAGGTGGGGAGCGCCCCCAGACGGATCTGCCAGCCATCAGACGTGGATCCCTCGAGGTACGTATGCCACTGCTCGACGGGCAGCTGGCTTGTGATCAAGGTGGACCTGCAGTCGTAGCGATCATCGAGGATCTCCAGCAGATCCCGACGGATCGCATCAGGAAGTGGCGCGAGCCCGAAGTCATTGATGATGATGAGGTCGGCCTTGGCGAGCTGGCGAAGGAACGTCGGCTTGTTCTGCAAGGCGGTGTGACGGGTGAGCTCGTCGATGAGCCGAGGGAGGCGGAAGGAGCGGACGCTGTGGTCGGCACGGCAGGCGGCGTGACCGATGGCGCAGGCAATGTAGCTCTTGCCGACGCCGGTGGGTCCGGTGATAGCACGTTGAGGTGCTCGGTGATCCACTCGAGTCGGGTGAACTTGGCCCAAGCTCGCGCGATCCAGTGCGCGAGCGGCCTTGAGATCGATGTCCTCGATAGCCGCTTCCCGGGTGAGCTTTGCCCAGCGCGATCCCGAATTCCAGAATTACCGCGGGAACCTTATTTACTATACCCCCCTATGGTATATAGTGAGCTACAACCCTATTTGAGCGAGGGATCCCAACAATTGAACTGTTGCTGCTGCCTTCGGGCTCGATTCTTCTGTCTCGGCGTCACTGGGGCGCCGCCTGATTGGGTAGCAGCACGAAGCAGCGCGGGAACTGGCGGAGATGGTGGGAATGGTTTTATCGAAACGCCTCAGGCAGGCGTGGGCTGCGAGCGTCGTCATGGCCTTCAGTCAGTCCTGCATCGTATCGGCCGCGAACCGCTCCGAATACGGCAAGACCCCAGACGACGGCCCTGAACAGTCTGCCATCCACGGTCAGTTCACCTACGTGGAGCAGGAGACATCGGCTTTCAACGCACCATACCGGGGCGCCAACAGCCTCTCACCGCGAGCCGCTCGGGAAACTACCGATGCGACGCTCTATCTCGGCGCGCGACTCTGGGCTGGATCGCAGTTGTGGATCAATCCGGAAATTGACCAAGGTTTCGGTCTCGACAACACGGTGGGCGTCGCTGGCTTCCCGAGCGGCGAGGCTTATAAAGTGGGCCGAAATCAGCCTTACTTTCGCCTGCAGCGCGCCTTCTTACGCCAAGAGTACGGACTGGGCGGATCCGCGCAAAGTATCGAGTCCAGCCTCAATCAGCTTGGCGGATCGCGGATGTCCGATCGTTTGGTCTTGACCGCCGGGAAATTCGCGGCTACCGACGTTTTTGATGCCAATCAGTACGCTCACGATCCCCGCGGTGACTTCCTGAACTGGGCAGCAATCGATGCCGGGACGTTTGATTATGCGGCAGATGCTTGGGGCTACAGCGTAGGTGCCGCAGTCGAATGGTTTCAGGGGCGGTGGACAGTCCGGGCCGGTTTCTTTGATCTATCGACGGTGCCCAACAGCGCACATCTGGACCCCGGATTCCACGAATTCCAGACGATTCTCGAGCTCGAGAGGCGCCATGAGATCATCGGCCGCCCCGGAAAACTCCTGATCACGCTATTCGATAGTCATGGACGCATGGGCTTGCTCGCTGACGCAATTCGTCTCTCGCAAACCACCGGCGGCCCCGTCGATATCAAAGCCGTGCGGGCATACCGCGATCGCCCTGGCGTCGATCTCAACCTTGAGCAGCAGCTCACGGCGAATCTCGGACTATTCACTCGTGCGGGGACTGCAGCCGGCAATGTGGAAGCCTATGAATTCACGGACATCGACCGCACGCTCGCAGCAGGTCTGTCACTGAAGGGAGCGCGTTGGAAACGCGGTGACGACACCATAGGAATTGCTGCGATCGTCAATGAAATCTCGGCGACGCGCCAGCGATATCTGGACGCCGGGGGGCTCGGCATTCTCGTCGGCGATGGGCGACTGCCACATCCAGGCCGGGAGCAGGTGGTCGAAGGCTATTACAACCTATTAGTCATACGGCAGGTTCAAGTCACTCTGGACTACCAATGGGTCACGAATCCCGCGTACAACAGGGACCGTGGACCGGTTTCAGTCTTCGCGGTTCGCCTGCACGCGCAACTCTAAGTGTAGAACCAGCATGAAGCGTAGGGATCAGCAACGAGGCTTCAGATATGGGACATGTTGAACGAGAAAAAGCGAAACTGCTCAATCGCATAAAGCGGCTGCGCGGGCAAATCGAGGCGATCGAACGGGCGGTCGAGGCTGGAGAAGAATGTGCCGACGTCCTACAGCAGGCGACCTCTTGTCGCGGCGCGCTGAATGGTTTCATCGCGGAGGTAATTGAAGATCATATTCGCGAGCACATGGTTGACCCGCGCGCGGCACGGGACGACCCACGAGCTGCCGCTGCGGAAGAGCTCGTCGAGATCGTTCACCAATATTTGAAGCGATGAGTGGCGGGATATGCGATTCGGCGATGACGCGCTGAAAGGTATATCGGATCACGTGTTAGAGGAGCCTGCATTCGTGTCCCCCCATTCCCACAATCACTGTGCTGATCACCGCCATGGAAGGGCTGCCGGCCACGTACACGCGCCGCTGCAGTTTGGTAGGGCCTTTGCGATCGGAACCTTCTTGAATCTCGGTTTCGTCGCCGTCGAGTTCGTGTGTGGCCTGCTGTCTAACTCAATCTCTCTGATCGCTGATGCCGGGCATAATTTTGCCGACGTCCTCGGGCTCCTGGCGGCATGGTTCGCGACCATTCTCGCGCGCCGCGCACCCTGCCAGACTTACACCTACGGCAAGCGGCGCGGCACGATTTTGGCCGCGCTCGCAAATGCCGGTTTGCTGCTATTGACGGTAGGCGCCATCAGTGTCGAGGCCGTGCGACGCTTGATTGAACCGGCTGCGGTCGCCGCTAACGTCATGATTGTCGTGGCATCCATCGGCATTGCTGTGAACGGCCTGACCGCTTGGCTATTTGCGGCCGGTCGCCATTCGGACATGAACTTGCGCGCCGCTTTTCTGCATATGGCGTACGACGCTTTGCTGTCGGTAGAGGTTGTGATTGCCGGTGTGCTGATCTTAGTGTCTGGGTGGACATGGCTCGATCCCCTCGTCAGTCTCGTTCTGGCGGTATTTATTTTGGCAGGTACATGGGGACTGCTGCGTGATTCGGTGGCCATGTCTCTGGATGCAGTGCCGTCAGATGTCAATCTCGCTCAGGTCGGCGCGTTTCTCGCGGCACGCCCCGGCGTCGCTTCCCTTCATGATTTACACGTTTGGTCAATCAGCACGACAGAACGAGCGCTCACCTGCCATTGCGTAATGTCGGGTGGGCATCCGGGTGACGCCTATTTAGTACGCGTAGCACAAGAGTTGAATCAACGCTTCGGTATCGACCATGCGACGATTCAGATCGAAGTCAGCGAGCATGTTGACTGTGCGCTTGAATCTCAACACGTCGTTTGACCGGCTATGCAAGAATCGAATCTGTAGCCATGGCGAGCTGCTGAATCGGTCGGCTGCTCCGCAAACATGAGGACACATCATGGTCGGTTTGGTAGCAGGTACGAAGCGTGTCCTGCGTGCGCTAGGTCCTGGCGTGACGACAGGCGCTGCGGACGACGATCCGTCCGGTGTTGCTACTTACTCCGTCGCCGGAGCCCAATTTGGCACCGCATTCCTGTGGTCTGCACTGATTACATGGCCGCTGATGGGTTGTGTCCAAATGATGTGCGCTCGGATCGGCATGGTGACGGGACTGGGACTTGCAGGTGCGCTTCGGGCGAAGTTCCCTCGCTGGGTCGTCGGAGCGATTGCCGTTGCGTTACTCACCGCCAATACCATTAATATTGCCTCCGATTTGGCCGGAATGGCCGATGCCGCCGAGATGCTCGGGGCAGGCTCCTCGCACTGGTACGTCTGGATCTTCGGTTTGGGCATCTGCGCAGCGACCGTGCTCCTACGCTACCACCAGATCGCAAGCGTCCTCCGATGGCTCGCACTGGGCTTATTCGCCTATATCCTCACTGCCTTTCTAGTGCACCCACACTGGTCTGCGGTGCTCCACGACACCTTCGCGCCAACCTGGCCGCACACTTCGCCGGCCTGGGCCACTCTCGTGGCTATTCTTGGCACCACCATCAGTCCGTATTTGTTCTTCTGGCAAGCAGGTCAGGAAGTTGAAGAGGAACGCGCCAGGGGTCGCCGACTGCTGGTTTACCGACAGGGAGCGACCTCAAGAGAAATTGACGACAAAAGAATCGACGTCGGAGTTGGTACTTTCTTCTCCAACGTCGTCATGTTCTTCATCATTCTGACCACCGCACTTACCTTGCACCGTCACGGACTTACCGAGATCGCGACCACCAAGGATGCGGCCGAGGCGTTGCGCCCTCTAGCGGGAGATTACGCTTACTTTCTGTATACCATCGGAATCATCGGCACGGGATTATTGGCAATCCCTACGCTGGCGGGATCCGCGGCGTATGCGTTTGCGGAGACCTTCGACTGGGCGTACGGACTGGATGAGAAATTTAACAACGCAGTTTCATTTTATGCGGTCTTCATCTTGTCTATCGTCGCAGGCGCCGCACTCGATCACTTTAACGTGGATCCCATCAAAGCGCTGCTGTGGTCTGCGATCGTCAATGGTATTTTGGCACCTTTCTTGCTCACCGCTACACTCCTGGTCGCCACAGTGGCCGACAGCTGCCCAGAAGCGGTCATGTATTTATTTCGCTTCATCGATATACATCCGCTTCATCGATATACATCCGCTTCATCGATATACATCGCGACGATGTCCTATCTTGAAGATCGTCACCGTGGCCGCGTCATCGTCAATTAGATAGACAACTCTATAGTTACCTTGTCGCACCCGGTAACGGTCCGAGTATCCGGCGAGCTTCTCCGATCCGTGGGGCCTCGGGTTCTTAGACAAATCCTGGATTCGAGTAACTAGCCGCTCCCTATCTGCCTTTGACCCGACCGCAGCCAGCTCCTTGCCTGCCGATGTTTTTATGAAAATCTTATACGAGGCCACGGCGCTTCATGCCCTGCACGAAGCTCTCGAAGGATTCACTTTTCTCACGTTTGCGACGATCGAATGCGGAGAGATCTGCCACGTCTTCCGCCAGTGCCAGGCGAACTGCATCATTCACCAGGTCGGAGATCGAGCGATCATTAGCGGCAGCTCTCAGCCGAAGCGCCTTGTGAATTTCAGGGTCGAAATAAACCGTAGCGCGCTTAGGAGAAGTCATAGGACACGATTTTCAGCCAAACAGCGCTTTGACGTCAAGACGCTTTAAGGCCACCGTCCGGAGGGCTCGCTGGCGTGCTTGGTAAGTCCAGGAAGGCTTTGCCGGCTGAGGGATTCGAACCCCCGACCCCCTGATTACAAATCAGGTGCACTACCAACTGTGCTAAGCCGGCGCCGATGGGACTTGCCGCTATGATACCAAAGAGGCACGCCGACGTATGGGGCCAGCGGGTCGCGTGCCCCTTGTTCATTATGACTACTTATGGTCATATGAGGTCATGAAGCAAGTCGGCATTGCTGAACTTAAAGCCAGGCTGAGCGAGTTTCTTCGGGTCGTTCAGGGAGGAGAGTCAATTGCCATTCTGGATCGCAACCGCGAGGTGGCGCATATCGTCCCGATTCGCGAGAGACCGGGCCTACGGGTCCGCAAGCCAGCTTCCGGGTCGCCGAAACCCAACAAGGTTTTGATACCGAAGCCGACTTACCAGGAAGTCGACGTGCTGAAGTTGCTGCTCGAGGAACGACAAAGCCACCGATGATTGCCTACGTCGACTCGTCAGTCGTGCTTCGGCTCGCTCTCGCCCCATCGAATGCATTGCCAGAGTGGCGGCAGGTCGATCGCGGCGTTTCGAGTGCCCTGATTTCAACAGAGAGCTTGCGTACGCTGGATCGAGTGCGCATTCGCGCCAAATTATCCGACAATGAGGTTGCAAGCCGACGAGCGACTATCCTGAACCTCATCGACTCACTTGAACTGATCGAAGTCGACTCAACCGTGCTGGATCGTGCCGCCCAGCCAATGCCGACAGAGCTGGGAACGCTCGATGCGATTCATCTTGCTTCGGCCTTGCTGTGGAAGGATGCCACAAGCATCGATCCCATCATGGCCACTCACGACGGCGCGCTGCGGTTGGCTGCACAAGCACACGGCCTGAGGGTAGTGGGAAGTTAGTCGATGTTGGCGACTGGTGCGCCTCAGCAGTCCACTCAGGCGCGGAGCGCAGGGTGGTGCGAATCCTTAGATCAGCGGACACATTCGAAATCGGGCTTGCTGACAGGCGCTGCAGGACGTCCGGCGGGCTGCGGATAGCAGATGACCGCGCTCTTCGCAGCCACGGCGCAACAGTTTCAGTTGGCCCAGAACGCGAGCCGCCGATCCCACCGCGATAGTTCGATGAGCCGCAAGCACGCACCTGATGTTCAACCTGGTGCGCCCGCACTCATCGAGCAGCGCACGACTGCCTGCCCGCGCGTCACGGACTGCCGTGCGGTCGCTACCCCGCGGACAAGAGCGCAGATTGCGAAGGACGGAGCGCCAGCTCGCGGCGCTAAAAGAGGACCAATGATCGCGACATTTCCTGGTCTTGTGTCAGACTGATGTGCTTGAGCTATCATCCGACAGGTGCCGGAGTAACCTCCCGTGAAGACCATTGGCAAGCGACAGCAACATCGCATTCGAGCGCAGGCTAGCGGTGCCGCATTGCGTGCTGGCGCGCTGTTCAGCGAATCGATAGCTCAGCTCTCCAAGTCCACTTTTATTCCAAAGGGTATATACCGCTTCAAGACTCACGAGGCGGCAAACAAGCATCAGAGCGATTGCCTGGCAAGGGGTATGGCGCTGTTGGTGGCAAGACGCAGCCACGACCGAGCAGACCAGTCGTCCGGCAACACTTGATGACCTGAAAACGCTGCTGCGTTCATTGAACGCTTGCGGCGTCGATTATCTGCTCATTGGGGGCTACGCCTTGGCGGCTCACGGCTACCACCGTGCGACGACGGATATCGACCTTGTGTTCCCGGCCAGCGCAGAAACCGGTCGGAGGGTCAAAGAGGCGCTCATGCTCCTGCAGATCAAGCGGCGGCGGATCTGGAACCGGAATGGTTTGAGGAAGGTGACGATATCCGCGTCGCGGATGTCTTTGTTATCGACATCATGCTCAATGCGAACGGGCATTCCTACAATACGCTCAGTCAGTATCGTCAGACCGTGGATCTCGATGGCATTCCCGTGCACACCATAAGTCTCGAAGGCTTGCTTCTGACGAAGCAAACCATGCGCGACCAAGATGCCGCCGACAGGGTTGTGATCGAGCGGGCTTTGGCAGTTTCCCGCGGCGCGCCATCCGCAGACGATTGATCTTCGCCGGGCATAGCCCAAGGAAAGACAGAAACAGTTGCTTATAAGCGTAGAGGGCGGTTGATCGATCGCATGCTCACGCCGGCTCAAGATAGGACTCCCACAGATCGAGATAGACCGAGTCCCGCGGACTCGACTGCGATCCCCACACCTCTTGCGAGCTGAACCGAATTGAATAGAGGTGCCGCGGCTGCTCTCCTTGAAACAGCGCATTCGTGTCCGGATAGACGAAGATGCCGTGATCCCGGATGACGGTTCCCAATTTCCCGCGCGCGTAACGCGGCAACCGAGTATGACCCGTAGGGTTCAGATTGCGAGTGCGCACGAGTTGGCCGACTTGGAAATGAGCCTTTACAGGGACGTCCCTGTCGCCGGAGCACCGTGCGCCAAGAAGGGTCCGACCTTGTCAGGTGTTAGCGGCGGGTTGAGCTTGGACGAACCCGCCAACGGTTTCCCGGACTCCAGCTCTTCCCGCGTCACGAGACCGGTCTTGAGCAACAACGAAGTGAGGCCCTCTAGCCAGCGCTCGTAGTAGCTCATTCGCAAGTATTCGGGCGGTGGAATGAGTTCGCGCTCGAACCGAGACGCGTCGAGGTTCCATTCGCGCCAAGCGCTGGTCGCTCGGTTCAAGGCGAAGATACGCCCTTCCAGGGGTGGTGAAAAACTGGCTCAGCTTTCTCATAGGCCACAGGCCCCATATCCTGCATGCCGCCCAGGTCATGAATGCCGTTCATGACAACCCTCCCGTTATATGCACCGGGACATCAAACGACTTTAGCGACGCCTATCATAGAATCGCGGGTGACCCGAGCGGCAAGCTCCTCCTCGCTCAGGTGCTCGGTACCCGTGGGCCTCTCAGGCACCACCAGGTACCTAATTTCCGCGGTGCTGTCCCAGACTCGAACCTCAACATCATCCGGCAGCTCAAGCCCCAGTTCCCGTAGCACACCTCGGGGGTCGATCACCGCACGGGCGCGGAAAGCGGCAGACTTGTACCAAACTGGCGGGAGACCCAGCACCGGAAAGGGATAACAGGGGCAGAGCGTGCAAACGATGACATTGTGTGTTTTGGAAGTATTTTCCACCGCAACCATGTGGTCACCCTGAGAGCCGCTGAAACCAAGCTCGGCGATGGCCGCGGTAGCCTCGGTGAGGAGACGCTGCTTGTCGTTGGCATCGACCCAGGCTCTGCGATGAGTCGCGCACCATTGCGCGGGCCGATTTTATGCTCGAGGAGTCGACGAGCGCATCGAGTGCGGCTGCGCTGACCAAACCCTTCTCTATGAGCAGCGATTCCAGAGATTTGACCCGCAGCGCGGGTTCGGAGGGCAGCGTTGAGTGCTCGTGGTCGTGATGGATTTCGTGATCCGCCGTGGCTGGGTTCGCTCCGGATGGAGCTATGGCAGCCCCTGCGGCGGTGAGCACCGTTGTTAACAGTTCTCGTCGCGTGGTGGTCACCGGAGAATACCCCCTCGTCTGATCTGCAGCTAATAGCACAACACTCACGAGTGCGCCAGCCGGCAACGCTCCTCTTGCGCCTTCGGACATCGGGTTACGGCCGAGCGCAGCGCCTGCCGGAGCCGTCGGTGTACTGAAGGCTGCGAGTCGTCAGGAGCGAAAAAATTCCCGCAGTGCACGCACTGTTTCATCTGGATTCTCCTCCGGCAGAAAGTGCCCGGAGTCGATGGCGTGGCCGGTAGGCGAGGCGACGAGGTCGAGCCACGTTGTGAGCGGTCGAAAATTCTTTCCGATGACACCATATGACCCCCAAAGAATGAGAGTCGCACACGTGATCTTGCGGCCGACGCTCACGTCGGCGCGGTCATGGGCCAGGTCGACGGTTGCGCCAGCGCGATAGTCCTCGCAGACAGCGTGTATGCCCTCGTGCGTCCCGAAAGCACGCAAGTATTCGCGAATAGTCGAATCGCTGAAGGTTCCTGGCGCCCGAAGCCGACAAACTGCCAAATACCGTCTTGAGCCAAAACTTGGGATAGTGACGATCAGGGTCCCGGTATGGGTCGCGGCTGGATCAGGAAGTACCAGTGAAAGTAGGCGCTCGCAAGTGACATCGTGGCTTGTTCGTATACCGCCTTCGTGGACACGATATCGAGGAGCGCCAGTCGTTTCACGGCACCCGGGTTATCCAGGGCGAGGCGATAGGCAACGCGCGCACCGCGGTCGTGCCCGGCGATCACGAATTGACGGTGGCCCAGAGCGGCCATGACCTCGATCATGTCTTTCGCCATGGCACGCTTTGAGTAGTTAGCGTGGTCGGGCGTCCCCTCGGGTTTACTGCTATCGCCGTAGCCACGCAGATCCGCGCAAACCACGGTGAAATACTCCGCCAGGGCCGGAGCGACGTTGCGCCACATCAGATGCGTTTCCGGATAGCCGTGAAGCAGCAATAGCGGTGGTCCCTTCCCGCGGCTTGCGACGTTGATAGTGGCTCCGCTCGTGATGATGCGTCTGTACTCAAACCCGCTGAGGGCGGCTTCGGGCGCCATCTTCCGGCCTGGTTGCCGCGACGCGCTGCTTGTCGATCCGATGTCGTCCCGGTGACTGACGGCTTCATGAGAGGCACCGTCGGCCACGCCCACGGATCTCACGAGCAGTAGCCCTCGGCGGGTGAAGTCGCAGCCACCAGAGACATTATCGCGATACTGGGTTTGCATATAGCCCTGCGTAAGATGAAGCGGCCGCTGAGCGCCCTTTGCGCCAGCGGCAAGTGACACGCAAGCCGTACGTACGGGCTGCAACGGTGATAACAGAATTGGACACGCCCGCGAACGTGTCATATCCCGGAGCTTTTATGAACAGTATTATGGCGGGCCGAATCCTGGATGGAAAGCTTCGACCCCGCATATGAGCACGTAGGGGTCCTGGGTGCTACGCCAGAGCGAACACGTCAGGGCAGCTGATACAGCCGATATCGCCAGCTACTGTGGCGGCGGTGCAGCGATTGATGCTGCGCGTGGACTATCCTCCATGCGGCGCCGCGCTTGAGCCAAACATCCGTTTCGTGAGCGGGTCCGTCGGTGGGCGCCCAGTTCACCTTGATGGAACTGGCAGTGTTGTTCTGCGCCGGCCGGTGAGCCGCTTACACGACACCATTGCTGCACCGGATCGCACGGAGCGCTTTTCACCGTGACGGAAAAAGCCGTAGTGGCTGACAGATTCTGGGGAAAACAAAGAGGTGGCATGGGCCGGTACGGTCAGTCGAGCGGTATCGTTGAGGATGAGTACCTAACATCATAGCGTGCCGAGGCGACATAACAATGAGAAGTGTACGATGGGCGGTCATCTGACGTGAGAGGCCATTTTTCAAGGTGGCACGCGGGACTAAGACTAGGCGGTCCTCCTGACGTCCCACGCCCAGCGAGACCGAGGTGTCCGCATGGCATCGGTCAGTCACCGGGTGGAGCACCGGTCAAGTCATTGCAATGACCTAATAACATGAGTAACCTGCCGAGCAGCGTCGATGAGAGTGGCTTTCGGCAGGAGGGCCAGATGGCATGACTGCGGCTTCCCATCGTGTCGGCCTGGGCGATGCCATCATTCTTGGGCTGTCAGGGTCGGGGCCCGCGCAGACCTTGGCTGTTAGCCTGGCAAGCATGGTCGCCGCCTGCCGCTACGGCGGTGTCGTTCCCCTTTTGATTTGTTTTGTTGCCATGTTGGGTATCGCGATCGCGTACCAGCGGCTGAATCGGTGGCAACCACAGGCGGGGGCGACCTATAGTTGGGTGGCCAAGGTGTTTCATCCTTACCTGGGTTTTCTCGCCGGGTGGATGATCCTGACTTATTACACGTTCGGCACCAGCAGTCTTACGCTGCCGGCCGGAACATACACGGTGGCGCTACTGGCTCCGCGCTACCTCGGCAGTCACTGGGCAGTAGGTATCGCCGGCGGCGCATGGAATGTCATCGTCACGCTGCTCGCGGTCAAGGGCTTGAAGCTAGCCGCACGCTTCGAATGGACGATTGTAGTTTTTCAGTACGCGGTCCTGTTATTGGTTGCCGGCGCGGGCATAGCTGCATTGTCACGCGCTGACAGTGCTGTCGGCTTTTCCTGGCACTGGCTGACACTCGACAGTATGGGTGGCATGCGCGGTTTGATGAGCGGTATTCTGGTGGCGTGCTTCATGTATTCGGGATGGGATGCAGCGGTTTATGTGAACGAAGAGTCCGCTGACCCGGCGAGAAATCCAGGTCGGGCGGCCATTGCGAGTGTTGTCCTGCTCGCAGCCTTTTACGCAATCAGTCTGCTCGGCTTGCAGGCGGTACTGCCTGAGCGGGAGTTACAGCAGCACGCGAGCGATGCGCTGGCGATCATTGCGACACGGCTGCTGCCCGGACCCTGGGGGCTGATCATGAGTCTGGTTGTGCTGACAGGCACCCTTGCAACACTTCAGGCCGCTGTCATCTCGGCCGCCCGCATCGGCCTTGCCATGGCGCGCGACGGGGTGATGCCCGAGCCGTTACGGTACGTTGATGCGCGTACTGGTAACCCGTGGGTCGGCACGTTAGTCATGAGCGCCGTCAATCTGGCTCTGCTTGCCGTTATCCTCGCGACCAACGATGTTGGTCAGGCGCTGGCTAACGTGGTCAGCAGTCTTGGGTTGATCGCGATCCTCTTCTATGCGCTGACCGCAGCGGCTGCCGTCTGGCAGGGTCGCCGCAGGTGGCGACAGTCGCCGACCGACTTTCTGATGAGTGGCCTGTTTCCTGGCGTGGGAATGCTGTTCATGGTGTGGGTAGCCGTTGAGTCAATCCTCTCCGGAGCGACACCGCCGCAGGTTTTGATCTATGGTCTGGGCTCGATAGGCGTGGGCGTTCTCGTGGCTCTGGTTATCCGCGCCTTCGGTCGCACTCGCTTTTTTCAGACGCGTCGCGAGGATCAGTCCGTCCAAGGGGAGCATGTGTTGTGAGCTCGGGTGACCTGAAGTATCGAAATCCCAACCGCAGCGCGCGTAGCGCGGCGCTGTATGCCGAGGCCTGCGAGTTCATCCCGGCCGGTGTCAATAGCACCGCGCGCGCGCGTTTTTCCGGCTGGGACCCGTACCCGCTGTTCGCTCACCATGGCACGGGTGCGCACCTGTTTGATGTGGATGGCAACAGCTACATCGACTATCTGCTGGGGCTCGGACCGATGATCCTCGGACATCGACCACCCAAGGTGACCGCCGCAGTCGTGAAGGCGATCGAGGAGCGGGGCACGGTGTTTGCCATGCCGACCCAGGAGGAGATCACGCTCGCCAGACGTATCATCGAGCTGATTCCGAGCATCGAGCAGGTCCGATTGTGCAATACCGGCACCGAAGCGGTGCTCTATTCGCTGCGGCTGGCCCGAACCTTCACCGGCCGTCGCAAGGTCATCCGCTTCGAAGGGATGTATCACGGCTTTTCCGATGGGGTGTATTGGAGTAAGCATCCTGCGCTGTCCCAAGCCGGCCCTGCGAAGCAGCCGCTGCCTGTGGCCCAGGGACCGGGCATGCCTGCCGGGCTGGCCGAGGAGCTGTTGATTTTGCCCTGGAACGACATCGAGGCATTGCGCGCGGCCATCGATCGTGAGGGCGCGGCTATTGCCGCGGTGCTCACCGAGCCGGTGATGTGTAACACCGGCTGTATCCTGCCGGAGCCCGGATATCTCGCGGCCATGCGCGAGCTGACGGCGGCCGCCGGTATCCTGCTGATCTTTGACGAGGTCATCACCGGGTTTCGGTTGCACATCGCCGGCGCGCAGGGGCTCTATGGTATTCGGCCGGATCTTTCCGTATTCGCCAAGGGTCTGGGGGGCGGGTTTCCGGTGGCGGCTCTCGGTGGCCGCAAGGACATCATGAGCCTGGTAGCCGATGGCACCGTCTCGATGGCGGGCACGTACGCGGCCAACACCATAGCGGTCGCGGCAGCACACGCCGCTCTGGATGAACTGACCGAGCCTGGCATGTATGAGCGCCTGAGCGAGCGCTGTGAAGGACTGCAGGCAGGACTTCAGCAGGCACTGCGCGATGCGAAAGTGCCTGCTCAGGTCGTCGGCGTGGGGCCGGTGCTGCAGGTCTGGTTCAGCGAGCAGCCGATCCGCAATTATCGCGATGCCGCCCGTTATGCGAGTCACGAGAAGTTCCGGATGTGGTGGGAAGGGATGCTGAGCCGCGGGGTTCTGTTTCATCCGCACGCCTTCGAGAACCTGTTCGTGTCTTTTGCGCACTCCCAGGAGGACATCGAGCAGACTCTGGCGGCGGCCCGTGACGCGTTGCTGGAACTCCGTGAGCACCGCTGAGAGGGCTGCAACAGCAGTGTCTGAGTCGCTGGT
Organism: uncultured Pseudomonadota bacterium; assembly: GCA_963715725.1. Taxonomy (GTDB): domain Bacteria; phylum Pseudomonadota; class Gammaproteobacteria; order Steroidobacterales; family Steroidobacteraceae; genus 13-2-20CM-66-19. Next base: position 1,278,924 of record OY970272.1, read on the forward strand.
GCTGGGAATCGATCTGGGCACTTCAGCGGTGAAGATGCTGGCGAGCGCAGCGGATCTGCAGATCCTGGCTACCGGGTCCGCTGCCTTCGCCACGCTGAGTGAAGTTCCCGGTCAGGCCGAACAGGACCCCGGTGACTGGTTGTCAGCGGTGCGTGCGGCCATCTGCGCACTGGATGCGGCTCTGAGCAGACGAACGCCGGACTGGCGGCGTCGGATCGCGGCGATTGGGCTGGCCGGTCAGCTGCCCACGCTGGTGTGCCTGGGAAAGACGGGCGTGTTGGGACGCGCGATCACCTGGAAGGACGGGCGCGCCGACGATTCGACCGCGCTGCTGCTCGATGAGCCCCGGCGGCGCGTGCTCTATGAGCAAACCGGGATGCCCTTGGACGGCCGCTATCTGGGTCCCATGTTTCGGCATCACCGGGCGGCGCGCCGCACCGAGGTGGAGTGCATCTTATCGGCAAAAGACTTCCTGGCGTACAAGTTGACCGGCCAGCGCGTGACGGACCCGTCCACCGCCGCAGGCTATGGCGCATTTGACCTGTCAACAGGTGCTTTTTCGACTGCGCTGCAAGAGCTGTGGCAATTGCCGCCGAACAGCTTGCCTGCGGTGCGCGCGTCACACGCTGCCGCCGGGACACTCAATACCTTCGGCGCCGAACTCCTCGGATTGCAGACAGGGATTCCGGTGACTGTCGGGGCGGCAGATTCGGTGTCCAGTGCGTTGGCGATGGGCGGCCTGGAGTCCGGAATCGCATGCATCACGATGGGCTCCAGTACCGTCATCATTGACTCCGTTCGGGAGCCGCAGCTCGATCCATTGATGCGGTATCTGTTGACACCACACGTGCAGGACGGCGTCTATGGACGCGAGATGGATTTGTTGGCGACCGGCACAGGTTACCAATGGCTGAGTGAGCTGCTGGGCCTTGGGGATGGGATGTTAGACGAGCTCGCAGCTCGCTCTGTCCCCGGTGCGCGGGGCGTGACGTTCACGCCGTATCTGGCTGGCGGCGAGCAGGGTGCGCTATGGGATCCTGCTTTGAAGGCGTCGGTTTCGGGTCTGACGCTGCAGCATTCGGCTGCGGACCTGGCGCGGGCGTTCCTGGAGGGAGTCGGGTTCGAGATACGGCGCTGTTTGTCTGTGCTGGCAGAATCCGCTCCGGTGCGCGAGATTGTCGTCGCCGGCCGCATCAATGAGTATCGCACCAGCTTGCAGATGCTTGCCGACATCCTGTGCCAGCCTGTGCAGCCCTACCCCGACAGCTCTGCCGCTGCGCTGGGAGCGGCCATAGGGGCCCTGCGGATGATGTCGCCTTTGCCCGTGCTAGCAGTAAGGAGGGCGTGGCCGGCAGGGGTGCGTCCCGGTCCGGATTGCGATAAATACCAGCGACTCTACGCGGACTATCTCAAGCATACACACGGATAAGGACTCATCCAACCGCTTCAATGACTCTTGCTGCGGGGTGCAGCTATCGCGCTCAGCAGATCCGGCGAGCCTGCGAGACGCACGAGTCTGGGCTCGCGGGGTCCGCCGGAGTAGACGAGCGTTGAGTGCTTGAAGATATCACCGCGCTGGATGATCAGCGTGATGCGATCGACAGCAGAAGAAGTCTGCTCGAGCGCATCGCGCAGCTCCTCTTTTGACCACTTGCGATCGTTTACCGCAAGTATCCGGTCGCCCGGTGACAGCCCCGCACGCTCACCAGGTGAGTCCGGAAGCACGTCGGACACTGTGGCGTCCTCGCTCACCGCGAAGCCCAGAGAGAAGTGCAGGTCAATGTCACGATCGTCGGCTTCGTGGGCGCGATGCATCACGGAAGGCGCCGCATCGAAGGCCAGATTCCAGCCGCTTTGCACGACGCCCTGCCCGAGGCCGCGGCCATCATGACGCTGCAGGCGGTCCTCCCAGAACCTGCGCCACTCGTAGGGCTGAATCTCGTTCAGCGCGCTAACCAGCTCAGCAAAGTCATAGGGTCGCACTTCGGGGGCCGTGTCCGAACCACCGTAGAAGCGCCTGCAGAAGTCATCGAGACTGCGCCGTCCGCCGGAGAGCTTGCGGATCAGGATGTCTGCTTCGAGCCATAGCAGTGCCGATTCCTGATAGAAGTCCTCCTGACGACGCAAGCGGCCGGCCCAATCCCGTGGTTGCACGTAGAGCAGTTGCGCGGCGATCGTCGTGTCATCGAGGTTGCGGCTGGCACGTCCGGTATGGCTTTGCATTGCAGCCAGGTCATGTGCCAGTTCGCTACGAAATTCATCCGGGGTGAACAGGCCGCTGCGAGCAGCGAGCACATCGCCGAGATATTCGGTGAGACCTTCGTATACCCAGAGAAGCTCGGTGCGCATCGGATCCTGATAGTTGCGTGTGGCAAGCCCTGCGGGCCGGCGGTACTTCCCGTTCCAGGAGTGCGTGTACTCGTGGGCGAGAAGCGCCGCTTCGGCGCGGCGCACGTCGTCGTCGAGGAAAGTCCGGTAAGGCGAGCGGTTGTCGCTCGATTCGTGGTGCTCGAGCCCATCGGGCATGATCTGGTCCGTCAGCACATAGAGGAAATCGTAATGTCGATAGTGAGTCGCGCCGAACAGCGCCCGCGCCTCCAGAACCAAGCGCCGGTAGTGTTCAATGACCGCGGGCGTGAGTTTGAGAGCCGCAGGTCCGTCAGCGGCGACCTGCAGATGCACCATGGGGTCGCCGCCGAGCTCGAATGATTGAAAGTAGCGGCCCGCGATCAAGGTGGAGTCCACCAGAGTCGTGAGCGAGGTCGGTTGGAAGACCCGCAGTGCCGCGTTGGAATTGCCGTCGGGGCTCAGGGCGGTGGCATACTTCCAGCCCTCGGGAAGGCGGATTTGCGCCTGGAAGCGCAACTGGTCCGTCGTGCTATCCGCGACATAGAGAACCACTTGGTTCCACTCCAGAACCAGCAGTGATTCGGTCGCCGTGCGCGGTGCCTCGAGACCATTGACCACCCCGTCGGGTCGCAACCCAGTCAGGATCTCGTAAGTGGCCTCGATTGAGGTCGCTCCCGCGGGGATCTCGAGATGGAAGGCGTACATGTCCTCCTCATCACGACGCCAGGCAAGCGGCACATCGCCATAACGAAATGCGGGGCCGGCGAGATCCGTGATCGGCCCGGCGGGTCCATGACGTCCCGGGAGCCACTTGGGATAAACCAGAGTCAGGGCGCCGGGACTCACAGGGATCTGCAGGCGGACTTTCAGGATACCGCGGGGCGCGTCGCGCGCATCGACCTCCACGCGCGTAATTGCCGCAGTGGCCTCGACACCAGCGGCACCAGGGACAGGCCCGATCAGCAGGACGGTCAGAGTCAGGCAGACCGCACGCAGGCGCATAGCAACGCTCACTTTGCTGCGCTGGGCGTCAGTAACGGTAGCGCAATCCGAGTTGAAAGTATCGCCCCACGGCGCCAGCCTGATCGAGCGACGGGTTGTAGTTGAATCCGCCATAGGTAATGGTGTTGAGCGGTGCGATCCGGTTGGTTACGTTGGCAACGCTGCCCGTGAGTTGCAGGTGGTCACCGAACTGGTATTTGCCGTAGAGATCGAGGTAGGTGAAGGAGGCAATGTAGCAGTGCGGATTGTCGACCGAAAGCTGCAAGCACTGGTCCCCCGAGACGGACTCGTCGATACCCTTCATGACGCCGCGGTAGTAGACCGTCGCTCCGAGGGCTATCGGCCCGCGGTTCCAATCCGTGCTGAAGGACCCTCGGGTGCGCGGAGTGCCGACGGCACCACCGACTGCGGTGGGACCTGCTGTGCCCGCATAGTGAAAAGTTGCGTTGCCGTTGACGGGGTCGAAGAAGGTCTGATCGGAGGTAATCACGTAGTTCGCATCGAGCGAGAAGGCCACGGTGCCCCACTCGTTTAAGGGAACTTCGACGTGTATGGCGGCATCGTAGCCGGATGTCTGCGAGTTAGCGGCGTTCACATAGGGCTGCGGGTAGTAGATGATCGGACCGGGGTAGTCCGTGCCCGGTTGCTGTACCCCGCGCACGGGAGCGGCCAGACCCAAAGGCGCCGGGACGATCTCGTCATCCCGTCGAATGTTGTAATAGTCGAAGGTCAAGCTCATCTGTTTGAGCGGCTCGAGCACCACACCGATCGTGTAGCTGCGCGACTTCTCCGGTTTCAGGTTCGGATTGCCGACGCTCAAGGTCGCCGCATAACCGAAGCCGCAGTCGGAGGGCTTGTTGGTGAAGGGGCAGCGCAACGGATCGACCGGTGCGGTCGTGGCGGAACCGGTGCCGCTGTTGCCGGCTTCGGCGATGCCGGGCGCTCGAAAGCCCTTAGCGTACGTGCCGCGCAGCGCAATCTGCGTCAAGGGTGTCCACTTGGCACCGAACTTGGGCGTGAAGGAGGTACTCGGGAAATTATAGTGGTCCACGCGGCCAGCGGCGTCGAGCTCGAGCGATTTGAATACCGGCGCGGACAGCTCCAGGAAGGCAGCTGATACGGTTTGTGAGCCTTGAGCGTAGAAGCTGCCGTCCATGATGATGTCGCCGTCGGTCGCGTAGGGCTCGCCGGGATTGTTAGCTTTGAGGTAACGGACTTCTGCGCCTGCCGCGAGCCCCAGAGGTCCTCCCGGAAGCGACAGCAGCGATCGGCTGGCACGAGCCGCGACATACGTCAACTCCGAGGTGGCGGTGTCGCTGGTCTGCGGGGCAAGCTGTGCGTAGAGCGACGGCGGGTTGAGGTAGGCATTGGCACCCACGCGGTACGTGCCATTGGCCAGTGCCGCGGTGAGGAGGCTATTACGGATGAACCCGATGTACGTGGCATGAGTGGCGTCGCGAATATACCCGAGGCTGAGATTCGCATCCCAGCCGCCGATCACGCCTGACAAGTCCTCCGCGATGCGCAACACGTCAGTCCTGAAGCGGATCTGCTGGTCGGGGAAATCGGTCAACACCGCGTACAGCAGCGCCGGCTGGCCGATGTAGCCGGCGAAATTTGCTCCGTAGTAATTGCTGGCCGCTGCGAAATAGGGACTCGCGGGATTGAAGGGATTGTCGGGGCTGTTTGCAGGCAGGACCATACCGGTGGTGGCTGGATCGGTCTGATCAACCAGCAGCCCTTTCGATCCCACCCACGTGTAGGGGATGGTGACCGGGCCTGTGCTGTAGGCATCGGACTGGCGATATTGTTCCGACTGCGAGTTGAACCATGAAAGCGCCAAGGCACTCTGCCAGCCATCGAACAGAGTCTGAGTCCAGTGAGCCGCGACGTTCAGACCTTCAGTTCGCGGCTGGATCTTGTTGTAGAGATTGATGTTCCAGATGCACCCGCCGGATGGATCGAGATTCTGCGGCTTGCAGCCGGGCAGCAGGAAGTAGCCCGCGTTCGGATCGCCCGCTGCCACCGAGTACTGCGGGGCGACCATGCCCGGCACCGTGAAGGTGCCGTTGTTCGGGAAAGCCTGTTGGACTACGCCGCCGCGACGGTCTGGCCCTCCGTACGGGGTGAGATCAAGATTGCTCAGATAGGAGCCGCGATCCTGCTGACTGATAGAGGCCTGATGGTGATATTCGATGTTCAGATAGACGTTGTGGCCGTCCTGTTGCAGATCCCCGAGGCCCCACAATGCGGACACGCGCTGCGTCAGTCCGTCTGCTTTGTAGGTGCTGCCAAAGTCGGCATCCAGCTGAAATCCGTGGAAGTCCCGCTTGGTGATGATGTTGACCACTCCGGCGATCGCATCGGAGCCGTAGATCGCCGAGGCGCCGTCCTTCAGAACTTCGACGCGCTCGACGATCGACATCGGCAGCGAGGAGAGATCGACGAACGGCCGCTGGCCGTCATCGGCGAGGGGATAGGGCGCCATCCGGTGGCCGTCCAGAAGAACCAGAGTGGCATCCAGAGTGAGACCGCGCAGGGAGATTCCGCTAGCTCCGCCTGCAAGCGCACCACTGAAGTTCTGCGTCAGAGAGCCGCTGTTGTCAGCGGATACCTGGCGGATCACATCGGAGAGCGTAACCTTCCCGCTCTTCTCGATGTCAGCACTGCTGATCACCTGTACCGGCGAGGGCGTCTCGGTATCCGTCCTACGCAGGTAGGAACCGGTGATGACGACCGTGGGCAGCTCGCTATCGGTTCCGTCACTCGTGCTGCGCGGGACGGAGGTCTCCGCCGGCGCCGGCGCATCGGCTGCGATGGAAGGCAGCCAAGTAGTGCTGAGTAAGAGCAAGGTTGAAGCAATCCAAACCTGTGCCCAGGGTCCGCTCCCCTTGTGAAATTCAGGCATATTGCTCTCCGGCCCGCCCCGCCGGCTCGGGCTAGTCGGTTGGAGTTCAATGTAGGATGATTCGGTTATCATTGCAATGACCTACTCACTGCCTGCATCTTCGAGCGTCAGCCCTTGAGTCCGGTCGGCCGGCGTCGTCGTTCGCTTTGGGGTGGCCACCGCTCCGGAACTCCGCCTGCGATCTTAGGCGCGGTGCTAGCGAGCCTGCTGCTCTTTTCAGTGTTGGCATCAGACATCCGCGGCGATGAGATTGACAGCCTCATCGGCCAGGCCCTGCAGCGCGAGCAAGTTCCGGGCATGGCGCTCCTGGTCATGCGCTCGGGCCAGGTGATCCGCAGATCCACCTACGGCCTTGCCAATGTCGAGCATCAAGTGAAGGTGCGGCAAGACACGATGTTTCAAAGCGGCTCGCTGGGTAAGCAGTTTACGGCGGTCGCCGTGCTGCTGCTCCAGGAACGGGGTCAACTGTCGCTCGACGACCCAATCAACAAGTATCTGGGGCCCGGTCCGCCAGCCTGGACGCCGATCAGCGTGCGCGAGCTTCTCAACCACACTTCCGGTATCCATGACGCCGAGGAAGACGGTGGTGAGATCTTCGACCTCCGCCGTGAATACACCGATGCGCAGCTCATCCAGGTCTTGCAGTCGTACCCGCTGAATTTTCCGCCGGGTAGCCGTTGGAGATATAACAACTCAGGATACATCCTCGCCGGCATACTCGTCACACGAGTCGCGGGAATCTTCTATGGGGACTTCCTGGTGAGGGAAGTATTTCGCCCTTTGGGCATGGCCACTGCACGCGTGATCAGCGACCGCGATATCGTGCCGAACCGAGCGGCCGGCTATGTGCGCACGAATGCCGGGATCCGCAATCAGAACTTCGTTTCGGCGGCTTTGAATGCCACCGGGGACGGCAGCCTGTATCTCTCACTCAATGACTGGGCAGCGTGGATTGCGGCCATGGATCGTGGGGCACGCTTGTCTGCAGCTTCCTGGGCCGCGCTCTGGGAGCGCACCCGAACCCGTGACGGGCAGCTCACCGAGCATAGCTTTTGTTGGGACCATGTGCCCCTGTTCGGCCGCGACGTCCTTGAGTTCGATGGTTCGTGGCAGGGCTTCCGCTCGGCGATCGAGCGCGATCCCGTCACCGGCTTCACGGTCGTGCTGCTCGCTAATCTTGCGCAGGCGGAGCCGGTACCGCTTGCGCGCGAGGTGTTGCGCCGGGTGGCTGATTCCCGGCTCTCCGGGCCGTTCAGGCGATCTCCACCGCCTTGACGGCGAAGGCTGGTGCGGTAGCCAGCCGGAACGCGAACGACTTCGCGACAAATACCATGCGGAACGAGTCGATGGGAGTTTGACGGGTGGAATAGCTGATGCCGGAAATCTGCACGACCCATTCGAAGCGCAGCAACTTAAGGAGCTGTCGCTCACGAGGCTGTGCAGGGCGCGATAGCAGCGTTTGCTCCTCGCGAGCCTCCTTGAGCTCATAGACCTCCTCCAGCAAGTCGTAGAGCGAGCGCTCATCGCGCGAGGCGAAATAGTCTCCGAGGTCCGGGGCGAGCAGCTTTGGAATCGTGGAGACCTCCCAAATCACAGGTCGGCGATTGAGCAGTCGCAGCCGGGAGATTTCCCACACCGCGACGCCATCGGCAATTCCAAGGGCCGCTCGCTCGGCCTCATTGGCCCGCCTGGAGAAGCAGCTCAGCGTCCGCGTTCGCAAGTTGGATTGGGCGTCCAGGTGCAGACTGTGGCGCAGCCCACCCACTCGAGTTGTCTCGGCGCGGACCCGGGGGCGCGCGACGAATGTGCCCCGGCCTTGCTCCCTGCGGATCACGCCCTGTGCAGCCAACTCCTGCAGAGCCCGCCGCGCCGTCACCAGGCTCACGCCCGCCTCGCTTGCCAGCTTCGGCTCGGTGGGCAGCTGCGCACCCTCCTGCAATTTGTTCTCGTCGATGTATTGCAAGATGAACGCGATCGTTTTTTCGTAGAGAGCTCTCACTGCGCTTCCGCGCTGACTACTGGCGCGCTGCCGTGGGCTCGAGGGGACCTGACATCCGTCCTGGTCATCAGGTCATTATACCCCGCGCGCTGCGGATGGCTCCCCGGGCCGCCCCGAACCTTGCGTGGACACGGGGGAAAAAAATCCAACCCGCCGTAAACGCTAGCGCCGCATTAGCCAGAAAATGAGCGACAGAATCGCGCTCACGATCAACATCGTCGTGATCGGGAACATGAACTTGAATCCCGGGCGATCGATGATGGTGTCGCCGGGAAGATGAAACAAGGGCACCTTCTTGAGCCACGGCCAGAGCAGCCCCGCAATGACCAGAATCGTTCCGAGGACAATGAGAGGTCGGTGCATTGGCAACTCGGCATTTTAGGCTCAGGTTAGTTGACCGGATAGCGACGGCAATGCCCGTTCCTTCACCCCTTGCGGTCCGTCGCGACCGGCAGCTTTCGGGCAGGCAATAACAGTGGCGAGGCCTCGGCGACGCTACTCCGGCAGGTTCATCTTGCGCAGGAACGCTTTATAGCGGGGATCCTGCCGGATAGACCCGAGTAGCGGATCGTTGCGCACGAACTGGAGATCGGAGTCTCGCGCGTCGTACGCTCGATCGAGCCACTCCAGAGCCTGCTGCTTCTCGTTGCGCGAGGCATGCGCCTGGGCGACCGCATAGGGCTTGAGTTCGCCGAATTGCCGGGTTAACCGCGCGATTGCTGCGTCAGACTCACGCTTGTTTCCGAGCACGAGGTAGATATCGGCCAAGCCAAGATCCCGGTCGCCCGGGGCCTCTTTCAACGTCTCGCGTAAAGCCCCCTCCTTGTCCCCGCGCGCCAAGAGAACCTGGCCGAGCGCGAAATGCGCATAGGTGTACGCCGGACTGACAGTGAGGCAACTGCGGAGATCGCGCTCCGCGCTCTCCAGATCGCCCAGAAAGTAGGACCAGATTGCACGACTCTCAAGCGCCTCCGGATTGAGCGGATCGACCGTGAGGGCTTCGTCTTCGCGCTCGATGGCTTCACGAAGGCGACCCAGGGCTGCCAAGGTGTTTGCGGATAACTGCAGGGCATCTACATTGTTGGGATCGGTACGCAGCGCAGTTGCGAACTCGGCCTGAGCGCGATCCCAGTTGTGTTCCTCCAGCGCATACAACTGGCCGAGCACGGCGTGGCCAGATGCCGACATGGGATCGATGCGCAAAGCCGTCTCGGCAGCTAGCCGCGCTTGCTGCCATCCTTCGCGACTCGGCACAAACTCGTACTGAACCTGTATGTGATGCGCCCAAGCAAGCGCTTCGGCAGGACGCGCCCAATTTGGGTCGAGAGCCAAAGCCTCCTCAAAGTAGCGCTTCGCCTGCGCCACGCTAGTACGATCGCCACGATCGAGAGCCGATCGGCCACGAAGATACAGTGTGTACGCCTGCGCATCATGCAGGCGCGCAGTGGATGTTGACTCGCTAGCTCCCGTGGCAACCTGCAGCTCGCGCGCGACCGCGCTGGCAATCTCGCTCTGCACTGCCAGGACGTCATCGAACGCCCTGTCGTAAGTCTCCGACCAACGGTGCGCACCGGAGCGTGCGTCGACCAGTTGCGCCGTCACCCGGATATGGTCGCCGTTGCGGCGCACGCTGCCTTCGACGACATAGCTGACTCCCAGCGCCACAGCAATGTTGCGTAAATCGCCGGTCTTTCCCTTGAATTGGAACGAAGAGGTCCGTCCTATCACTTTCAGAGTTGGAGTCTTCGCCAGCAGATCGAGAATTTCTTCGGCCATTCCATCGGCAAAGTACTCCTGGTCATGCTTCTCGCTGAGGTCCACGAAAGGCAGTACGGCGATTGACTTGTCGGCGACTATCGGGTTCGCGGAGCCGCTGGTGCCCTGCTCAGAGGCCGAGCGGGTAACCGCGTACCGCCACGCGACCCAGCCGGCACCCACTGCAACCAGCAACGCCGCAAGCGATAGCCACGGCCAGAGTCGCAGGCGCTTCGCGGGCTCGGAGCGAGCTACCTCGCGCGGGGTTAGATTCGGCGGGGCTAAAGTCGTCGAAGCGCTTGCCGTGCCTAGGAGCGCGGCTATGCGATCGATGAAGTCTTGCGAGGCGGCACCGCCAGAGAGGCGGGTCCATTGCACATGGCGGAACTTGTCGGGAACGGAAGCGCCCCGCTCAAGCGTGTCGTCAACAACAACGGGGACTAGGAACGTCTTCTTGTCGGCCATGTCCCGCGTGCGATCCACCGCTAAGCCCCACTCCCGTCGGAAGTACCCCTCGTCGCGACGCTCCGTATGGGCCGAGATCACGGGGATGAACAGCCGGCAGTCGTGAATCCGGTTCTGAATCTGGCGATCCCACACGTCCCCGCCGCGCAGCTCGCTCTGGTCAAACCAAACTTCGATGCCCGCTGCCCGGAGTGCTTGGCAAATACGGCTAGCCGCCTCGACATCCTGCGAGGCGTAGCTGATGAATACGGCGGGCGCACGGACGCTCGCCTTATCTTCGCCACCGCCCTCGACCATTTCCAGCCCCCCGACCGACGATTGTGTGGCATCGTCGCGAATGGCTTGGGGGTTGGCAACCGCCAAGGATGGGAGAGCCGGGACGACCGCTATCGGGCGGCCAATCCGCGTGGTCGAATTACCGCTTCTGGCCGGTCAGCGACCGGCGGCCGCTGACCAGCCAGTCCGTTACACCTCAGTCTGCTCGGCCATCTCCAGAGCGTCGTCAACCTCGATTCCCAAGTAGCGAACCGTGCTCTCGAGCTTGGTATGCCCAAGCAGCAGTTGCACTGCTCGGAGATTTTTCGTTCGACGATAGATCAGGGAGGCCTTGGTGCGGCGCATCGTGTGCGTACCATAGGCAGCTGAATTGAGCCCGATCTGGCTCACCCAGCCCCGGACGATCCGAGCGTACTGGCGCGTCGAAACATGAGGCGAGGCCCGAAGCCGGCTCGGGAATAGGTAATCATCTGCCCTCAGCCCGGCGCGCAGAATCCACGCACCCAGGGATTCTCTCGTCTGCTCTGTGATTTCAAACTGCACAGGCCGCTGGGTTTTCTGCTGCATGACAATTGCTCGCGCGGCGATACGACCCCCGTGCGTAACATCGCGGACACGCAGCTTCACGAGATCACAGGATCTGAGCTTGCTGTCGATGGCAAGGTTGAACAACGCGAGTTCCCGAGCCCGCTCGCCGAGCTGCAGTCGAACCCGGATGGCCCATATTTCCTTGAGTTTGAGCGCGCCTTCTGGCCGACGAGCTTGCCCTTGTTCCAAGGCTCGTGATGATAAGAGGTGATGCGTATCAGTTGGTCCATGTCGGTACTCCCGTTGGTAAGTCCTGGACCCGTGTCTACGTGATATGTATGGGCGGTAGCTGACCCGGAGCGGCCTGTCGCCAATGGCCGCTCTCGAAGGCTCCGGCTCTTGCGCAACGCTAGTCTGATTTTCAGTAAATCGAATAACCACCATCAACCGGCAGCGTCGCGCCTGTGATGAAGTCGGCTCCGCGAGAGGCGAGAAAAACGGTCGCTCCGATTATTTCGTCAGCTTTTCCCCAGCGCCTGGCGGGTGTACGCGAGATGATTTCGTCGTTCATCGGTGAGCCGCGCACAGCTGCCGTCATGTCCGTTTCGATCCAACCGGGCGCAATGGCATTGACTTGGATGTTGTGAGGCGCCAGTTCGATTGCCAGGGACTTTGTTAGCTGAACGATGGCTCCCTTGGCCGCGCTATAGGAAGGCACGAGCCCCGAGCCAAAGATCGAGTACATGCTCGCGAGATTGATGATTTTGCCGCCGCTCTTGCGCTTCACCATCGATTTCGCAACCAACTGTGACAGGAGAAAGGAAGCGTTCAAATGGGTTTCTATGGTCTTATCCCAGACATCGGCGGTTTCGTTCAGTACCCCACCCGTTAACGCAACGATCCCGGCATTGTTGACCAATATGTCGATGCCGCCCAGCGTGCGCTGTACTTCAGCCACTGCAGTAGGTAAGGCAGCCCGATCCGTCACATCGAGGGGCAACACCAGCGCAGGCCTGCCGATTGACTTCAGCTCCGCGAGAACCAGTTGATTCTGTTCCGCATTGCGCGCGAGAACGGCCACGGATGCGCCCGCGCGAGCCAAGCCCAGCGCCATTGCGCGGCCGATTCCGCGATTGCCACCGGTCACCACGGCGACGCGGCCACTCAGGTCAAAAAGCGAACCATTGCCAGCCATCGTGCCTCCCAGGAATGTAATGATCACAGCAATTATTCGAGCCGCGACGGTTAGTCAGGTGTATAGCGAACCGTCTGACGAGACTGAGGACCCGACAGTCCGCTAAAGAGATTGCCGTTTGGGGATGCCACCGTCTCAAACTGGCCGGGAAGCATCTGATTGGCCTCCCGATGATAGTACTGTTCGCTGGGGTCATCTCAAAGGCGCTCTCTGTACGCCCCATGTGCCTGTGTGACTGGCGATACTGCGGTTTTGATAAGTGCCGCTGATAGAGGTCCCGTCGAGCGATAGTTTTGCGGGGTAATCACCCAACTGGCCAGTGATTACAAGAGTTCCGGTTGCGTCTATTGTCCCGCTCCAAGACTCATAGTCGTTAATATTAGCGGAGCAGGTTGCCGGGTCTTGTGTTATATCCCAGCAGAAGAAGCCAGTGATAGTTGATCCCACCTGCGTTTGAACGACGAAGGATTCAGTACCAGTTGTGATGTTGTTTGCGTTCGTCCATGTCCCAGTCCACGTTCCGAGAATCGACAAGATTTTGCCGCTCGTACCGCCTGACCCAACCGCGCTATGAAGAAAGACCGGCGTTAGCGCTGTGGCCAGGAAGGCGATCAGCGCCGGCAGCCGAAACCTATATGCCTTGAACATGCCGGCTCCTAGAGTACGCGCCACTATGTTAGACGACAAGGCCGTGGTACGAATCCGGACGGACATTCGCAATCGGTTGAATTACATGATGCCGCATCCCATACAGGCATCCACACTATCACCGGCCGTCCGCTAAGGAGAAGAGCGTCGCCGTCATTGTGTTGCCCTCAAACACCATGGTCAGCTCGCCCCATGCCGCTTCGATCACGACACGACACGTTCAGTTGCGATGCCCCTTGGAAATGCTTAGTAGTCCTACGACCTCCGGTGGCTTGACAACCTTACCGCTGGAAAACTTCGCAAGACCAGCCGCCATGTGCCTTCGATGCCGGGCGGGAGCGCTAGCGCGGTCGTCGACCATAGCACCAGGCACAGCCCCAAATCGCTAACACTAACACTCCGCTCTCGTTTGAGACGCCGAACTGACTCGTGCTTCCTGTTCCAACCCATCATGTAATTCTCCGCCACAGCATCCAATTTCCGTATTCTTGCACCAAGAGGCCGCAGCTGAGTGGCGTCAGCGATTCTTCGGCGACTTGCGTCCTTCGCCTCGATCGGCGGCACCTGCCGTCGGTTCTATTAGAACTCCGCATCTCAGGCCCGCGGAGGAGCAGCCGAACTCGCCCCAGAACCGGTGCATAATGTTCTTCACTCGATATGGGAGTGAAGATTGTGCGCAACCTCATAGTCGCCGCCGCTTTGGTGATATCGATCATTCGCCCAGTCGCGGCATCTGATGACGGCGATGTAATGGCGGTTGTACAGCGTTGGACGGATGCCTTTAATCGGCACAGCTTTAAGACCGACACCGCTCCGTGCTCCGAGGATGCGGTCGTCATCGACGACCTTCCCCCGCATGTGTGGCAAGGGCCCGGCGCCTGCTCAAAGTGGTTTATGGCTTTTGAGGCGTGGGCCTCAAACGCTGAAGTAGGCAACGCCGCCATCGCGCTCGGAGACATTCGTCATCTAGATTTCGATGGAGACTTTGCGTACCTCGTGGCTCCAGTCACGCTCTCATACATCAAGGCGGGCAAGCCGGTGAGCTTCCTCGGCACGCTTACGATGACCCTTCGTAAGCAGCGGTCCGGCTGGCGCATCACGGGAGTGGCGTGGGCGGATCAGTAGAAGGTCGGGCTCCGCATGTCGGCTTTCCTCAAACTCTCGTTCAGGCAGTGACTGGCCGCTGATGGCCGTGTTGCTCTGATCAGCGGGCGCGATGCCGATGCTGACCAAGCTGTCGTTAGCTGCTTGATTTCGACTCGGTTCTCGCCTTTGCAGGCGGTACCTTGGAACCCTGCGTCGATATCACCTGCCACCGCCCGTCGCGCTGCAGATACACGTCTGTCCAGACGTAGTGGGCAGTCCCGTTGTCGCCGATATCAGTGCTCTTTTCCGTGTCACCGGTGGTGACAATCGCCACGTCGCCGAAGACCCGCACCATCACGGGATCCATAACGACGGACTCCGGAGTGCTCGCTGACAGGTCGGCAATTGCCTTGGCCTTTCCGAAGGACGTCCCGTCCCAGCTGGTCTCAAGCCAGTCATCTGCAATGATACGCCTCAGCACAGTCGCATCGTGGCTCACGAGGGCCTTTTCCCAATCGAGTTCCATTTGCTCAAGCTCTGATTCAACACTGCCATTCACGGCCTCAAGCGAAGAGCGCTTGCCCTGAGCGCATGCAACCAGCAAGACCGTCGCGAGTCCCACAACTATCGAATGAAATGCGTTTTTCATTGCGCTACTCGAATTTGGGTTTGAACCGCCCCGGCTTTCCCGGAGCCGCGGCGGCCGATCTGAGGTCAAAGAGCGCGGCTCGATTCATGCGCCGTTTTTGAGCCCTTCATTGCTCTCTGACGAAGTACGCTCTTGCCGTATCTGCACAAAAAGGGGCAGGGGCTGAGTCACCTTGAACCCCACCGTTCTCTGGTCTTGATCCGTCTCTCTCACTTGGCCAATGGCGGCTATGCCGGGACCTCAGGCCGAATGTTCTGGTTTTCCCGGAACAGGTTTGCCGGATCGTACAGCGCCTTGATCCGCGCCAGCCGCGAATAGTTGACCCCGTAAGCCTCACGAATCCGCTTCGGCGTGCTGGGCGGAAGGTAGTTCACATAGGCGCGGTGCGCGTAAGGACGCAGTGCCGCGCCAGTCTCAGCCACCCACCGCTCGGCCCGCGCGCGGCCCTCCGGCTTGTCCCACTCGGCGGCAATCAGGGTGCTCAGTCCCGTTCCGCGCAGTGGATAGGCGGTGGCGGTCATCGGGATGCGTGCAACAACCCCGTTCGAGAGGCCGAGCAGCATCTGTCCGATCCCCCGCCCCTCCATGGCCGCGCGCGACAGCACATCGATCACGCCATTATTCAGGTCTTCGATGAATGCGCCGTCGACCGCGACGTGCGTCGTCGCCCACACCTCGCCCTCCGGATCTGGCGTTGAGCTGGACAGCTGTGCTTCTACCGGGCGGAAGGCGGCTTTCCACTTTTCCAGGTAGGCCGCAGCGGCTGCGGCGTCCCCGCGATATCCGCAGCTCGCCGAGGCCCCAGACTCCGGATCGACGAAGAACCCAGCGCGTGCCTCGTCGGGAGCGTTGCGAACGAGGTCGCCGTACGCGCGCAATGCTCCAGGGATGTCGCGCCAGCCGATACTGAACGCCGCTGAATGTAACGGCACGATCGGATGCAGCCGGAAGTCGAGTCGGGTGACGACGCCAAAGTTCCCGCCACCGCCGCGGATTGCCCAGTACAGGTCTTCGTTCTTGCCGGGACCGAGTTCGCGTACGTCACCGTCAGCCGTCACGAGCTGCGCGCCGATCAGGTTGTCGCACGCCGTTCCGTACAGCCCTCTCCCGCTCGTGTCACCGCCCGCGAGAGTGAGCCCCGCGACGCCCACGGAGCCGCAACTCCCCATCGGCGTGTAGAGACCTGCGGCCAACGTCTCCCTGAGGAGGTCCCGGATCCGCGTGCCGCCACCCACCGAGGCGACCCGTCGGTCACGGTCGACGGTAACGGTGGTGAACATCCCGAGGTCTATCTGTACCGCGCCATCGGCGACCCCGTAACCAGCATAGCTGTGACCACCGCCGCGGATGGCGATGGGAACAGTGTGCTTGCGCGCGAACTCGACGCAGCGTCGCACGTCATCGACGTCCGCGGCGCGTACCATCGCGAGCGGGCGGCGATCGTAGGCAAGGTTCCAGACCCTTCTCGCTTCGTCGTAACCAGGTGAGCTTGCGCGAAGCAGTCGCCCACGAACGCTGCGGGCGAGATCGTCAAAGGCGGCAGCCGAATCGGCGGCCGCGAAGGCGGGCAGCGTGCCCCGGTAGACGGACGCACCGGCCGCCACGACACCCCCGGCGGCAAGCCCGGCACGAACAAAATCGCGGCGGGTCCAAGCGCGGTGACCGGCCGTGCGAAGGCTCACCAGCTACTCCTTCGCGAGGGTTCGCCAATGTCCGTTCACGGGAAGTTCCCCAATGCGGTTGGAAGTCTGCTCCTGGCCGACTTCTGCCGCTGATCTATCAATCCGTGGCAGCCACCGCTGTTCGCAATGCTTCACCGCACCTTTCGCCAGTGGTCGACGAATTGGCCAGGGATTATTGCGGTGAAGCCATCCTTATCAAAGCGTGACTCAACTCCCTCGCCCGGTGGTGCGAAGACTATTTGACCGTTCTTTGACGTAACACGAGCGCAATGATCTGTCACCGGTGGAGCCTCGTTCGTGAGCCCGGGACCATCGACGTTGTTTCTCGTCGTGTACACAATCCATTCGCAGTACTGCGCAGCCGCCAAGGTATACCGGCTGATCGTCGATTCGGATGCCAGCGTGCCGTCCTTGTTCTTAACGAAGAGGTTAAAGTTACCTCGTCCGTGGTCCATGGTGTAAAGCGCGACGATCGCCGGCGGGCGGATTTCGTCGCCGTTCGACATGACTCTCCTTGTCAGTTCGTACGTGCCGGCGATGTCCGAGACGTTGGCAGGCGCGGCTGAGGCACGGCTGCTGATCGCCCAAATTGACGCGCCAGAAGCAAACACCAGAAGGCCGACGACGCAGTAGACCGCGAAAGGGGAATTTCTCATTGGATCTCCCAAGCGTGGGCTTCGGTAGCCTACCTGAACGGCCGCTTTACGGAAAACTGACGCTGCCTACTGACCGACTGGTCTTGGCCGATGGCGGTCGTGCACCGCCCTTCGGCCCCAGAAGAATCGATTGTCACCTAGGAGTTGGTTCGGGAATCGCCGGGCAGTCCGTGGCCACAAAGGAGAGAGGCGGATCTTGTCGCCTTTGCCGTGCAAGCGCACCTACTCGGGCGGGTCGAGTCGAAGGTCCCTGACCCGGAGGTTAAGGACCTCCTGAACACGTGCCCCCGTGTTGAACATCAAGGCAAAGAGAGCATAGTCGCGCTGCCCAGCAGGCGTGCGCCGATCGATGTGGTACATGAGGGCTTGGATGTCAGCAGACTCCGGCCGGCGGGTCAAAGAGGCGCTCATGCTCCTGCCAGACCAGGCAGCGGCGGATCTGGAACCTGAATGGTTTGAGGAAGGTGAGAATATCCGCGTGGCGGATGTCTTTGCTATCGACATCATGCTCAACGCGAACGGGCATTCCTACAATACGCTCAGTCAGTATCGTCAGATCGTGGATCTCGATGGCATTCCCGTGCATACCGTAAGTCTCGAAGGCTTGCTTCTGACGAAGCAAACCATGCGCGACCAAGATGCCGCCGACAGGGTTGTGATCGAGCGGGCTTTGGCAGTCTCCCGCGGCGCGCGATCCGCAGACGATTAGTCTGCGACGCGCTTCGCCGGTGACAGTACGTTACTCAGAACCGCTCACGAGGCGATCAGCGGTAGTTGATCATGACAGCTGTCTTCGCATCGGCCTGCGAACCGCGCTGGTCCACGGTTTAAACGCGGGGCCTCCCGCTCTGCCCTAGTTGTCCAATGCACTATAGACCAAATTCCGGATCTGAAAGGAGAGCGAGTCTGCGCCAGGTACTTGCATCGTCTGCGTCATGGCGATCACAACGATGTCTTCCTTCGGATCAATCCAGAAGTGGGTGTTGGCCGCTCCGGCCCAAAAGAAACTGCCTGCTGAAGCCATGTAGCCTGCTTCAGCAGGATCTTTCAACACAGCGAACCCTAGCCCGAATCCAATTCCGTTGGGCTGCTCGCCCGGTTCGGAGCCGTGGCAAGTTTGCCGTCGCGCTCGACTCAGCTGCATTCTCATTATGCGCGTGAGATCCTTGTGCGCCCCGCAGGGCTGATCAGGGGATTTCACTGATGCGTATCATTGTCGTCGCCATTTTCCTCGTAGTCATGTCCCCTTTCGGCATGGCAGAAGAGCAGTTCGATATCGTGCTCAAGGGCGGCCGGGTCGTGGATCCTGAGACCGGGCTCGACGCCATTCGTGACGTGGGCGTGCGCAAAGATCGCATTGTGAGCATCTCAACGGAACCCCTTAGCGGTCAGCGGGTAATCGACGCCCGCGGCCTGGTCGTTGCTCCGGGGTTCATAGACCTGCATCAGCACCAGCAGGATGCGCGGAGCTATCGTCTGAAAGCGCTCGATGGGGTAACCAGTGCGCTGGAACTTGAGACCGGCGTGCCCGACATCAACAAGTTCGTCGATGCGCGCCGCGGCAAGACGCTCATAAACTTCGGCGCGACCGCGAGCCACGAGGCCGCCCGGGTGATGGCTTGGGGCCTGCCGCTGCCGCCGAGCACGTTCGGCGCCGAGGCCGGCATCCCGGATCCTCCCGCCGGACCCGTCACTTCGGATCCGGCCACCCCGGAGCAACTGCATCGTATGCTGGCTCAGCTGCGCGCCGAGCTCGACGCCGGCGCGCTCGGCATAGGAATCGGCCTCGAGTACACCCCCGGCGCATCGCGCCACGAGGTGATCGAGCTCTTCCGGCTGGCTGGCGAGTACCATCGGCCCGTCTTCATCCATATCCGTGGTGCGGGCCCGATCGAGCCCGGCTCGAGCATCGAAGCCGTCGGCGAAGTCATCGGTGCTGCGGCCGTGACAGGTACTCCGCTGCATATCGTGCATGTCAACAGCATGTGCATGCGCGACGCTGCCGAGTGCCTCGCCATGATAGCCGGTGCCCGTGCGCGGGGCCTCGATGTGACGACTGAAGCCTACCCGTACGGGGCATTCATGACGTTCGTGAATTCAGCCGTGTTTGCGCCAGGTTGGCGCGAACGCTACCGCATGGATTACGGCGACCTGGCACTCCCGGACACGGGGGAGCGCCTTACGCGCGAGCGTTTCGAAGTGTTGCACGCATCCCCGCAGCCCATCGTCGTTCTCGGTTATCTGAACCCGGACGCCGTGGTCGATGCCATCATGACGTACCCGCTTGTGATGGTCGCAAGCGACGGTATTGTGGAGCACCCGCGCAACGCCGGATCATTTGCGCACGTATACGCGCGCTACGTGCGCGCGCAGGGCAAGCTGACACTGCTGGACGCCGTGCGAAAAATGTCACTCATGCCGGCGCAACGTCTGGAAGGCGCCAGCGAAGCTGCCCGCCATAAGGGCCGACTGCAGCCTGGCGCGGACGCCGACATCGTAGTCTTCGATCCGGCAAGATTCGAGGACCGGTCGACCTATCGCCGGGCTGATGCGCCGAGCGTCGGCGTTCGCTATCTCTTGGTCGGCGGCACGCTGGCGATCGACGCCGGACGCATCGTGGAAGGTGTCGCTCCAGGCCGCCCGATCATGGCAGACCTGCACACGCCGTGAACGGGTTGGTACGAGGCGTCAGTTCTATCGAATGACCACCCGGTGCCCGGCCATTTCGAATCCCCGATCAGCCGCAGTAACATGGTCGCAATAGCTGTCAGAAATTCTCCCATAGAAAGGATGCCTTATGACCGGCCCAAGCTCGAACGTAAAAGGCGGCGGCGATCGAAGGAATGAGGTCAACAAGCCTGCGCCTGCGGACACCACACCCATCAAGACACCTAACCCGACGGATGCGCAGAGCGGACAGTCTCCTGCCGAGACTCCGAAAGTCGGATCCCAGGATGCTCCAGGAGGCTGACGCGCTACGGTTGAGAGCTGAACCTGAAGGTTGGCGAGGGCGATCGCGCTCACCGGTAAATGAATATGAAAGGCCGCATCCATTACGGCACAGCGTCCGGCGCTTAACGCTTGTTGGCCAGACCAGACTCCGGAATGCACGGGAAGGATGAAGCGGCCGCTCAGCGCCCTTTGCGCCAGCGGTAAGTGACACGCAAGCCGTAAGTACGCGGTGCAACGGCGATAACAGGATTGGACACACCCGCGAACGTGTCATATCCCGTCGCATTGACGAACAGCACCGCGTTCGAATTGCCCACGTTGGTGACGAACGCCTCCGCGTTCCAGGCAGCACCGGACCAATTTGCGCCGAAACGCAGATTTGCAAGCGTGTATGCCGGTTGCAGGGTGCGCTGATCGATGCGCAGGTCGTTCCACATGCTGCCCTTGTACGCCACATCCGCCTGCGCATACCACTGCATGCCTGCGCGCAGTTGCCACTCATAGCGGCCGATCGCGTTGAAATTGAACAGCGGCGCTTCCGGCAGACGTTCTCCCGGAACGGCGTGGAAGCCTGCGCCCTGGAATGCATCGCTCACCAGTCGGGCATCGTTGTAGTTTCCCGTAAGGCTCAGGTGCAGCCCGGCCAGGGGTTGCCATTCCAGGGAGGATTCGATGCCGTACACGCGTGCATCGCCTACGTTTGCGCCAAAGGCGTAGGGGGGCGTCGGAATGCTGACTTGCACCTGGTATTTCTTCCAGGGCATGTAATACAGGGCGCCGCTCCAGCGAAGCCGACCATCGAGGAACTGAGTCTTCCATCCCAGCTCGAAGTTCTCCAGCGTATCGGGCCGGTAGTAACGCGGTATGGCGGGATTGGCGAAGTCCGGCGCGAGATAATTGAAGCCGCCGTCCCTGAAACCCTGTGCGAAGTCGAAGTACAGCAGCGGATGCGCGGCCGGCCGGTAGCTCAGACTGGCCTTGAAGTTCGTCGCCGACGCCGCAGCGCTCCTGTATATCGGAATCTTGGGATCAGAAAAGTAACCGGCCCAGTAGGTGTAATCCGATGAGCTGGAGTGAAAATGCTGGATACCGCCTTCGACGCTCCAGTGGGTATTGAGGTCGTTCGCGAGGTTCGCGAACGCGGAGGTCTGCAGGTGGTTAGAGGTCGCAAAGTCGCTGTAGAACTCCTCAGGCAGCGGGCTTGCACCGCCGCCTGCGAGCGCGCTCTGCGCAGCTTCACCCTGGAAGTTGATGTTGGGAAGATGCTGAAAACCGCTGTAGGGATCGCGCGTTTTCTCCCAGTACCCGCCAACCACCCAGTGTGCGTTGCCTCCCGGTCTGGATTGCAGTCGCAGCTCGTTGGAGAATCGCTCGGTTACGCTATCCACCTGTCCGAACATATAGGGCGCCTTGCAGCCGTGCTCTCCTGGGCCGCTTGCCGGGTCGGTCTGACAGGTCAGGGCCTCGAGCGCGTAGTAGTACTGCACGTAATCCGAGAAGTCATACAGTCGGCGGCTCTTCTGATAAGAGTAGCCTCCCGTATAGATGAGATCGGCGATGCCGACGTCACCCTCGGCGTGTAGCTCGACAAAGCGTCCGTAGTTGTAGCCGCCCTGCGGCGAGAAACGTCGCAAGGCGCGCGCGCCGACATTCGTGGGATCCTCTTCCCAGCTGCCTGCGTAACGCTGCTGTTGATAGTAGCCCGTCAGACGCACCAGCCACTCGTCCGAGAATGAGTGCTGCAAGGCAATTCGTCCGCCAAGAATGTTGCGGGTGTTCTGATGGCGTCCAGCCCAGTCCCCGTTGCTGGACGTCACGCCATTGGCCCACTGACGTGAGGCGAGCACATTGTTGATGTAACCTCCTTCATGCACGCTGTACAGTGATGCCCGCAGAGCGGTGGTATCCTCGATGAGCGGCAGATTGACCGTCCCTTCGTACGTCTCATTGTTGGTGCCGCCGGCGATCTGAGCAGCCTCAATATGTGCCGCAGCACTGTATTCGCGCGGATCGGGCTTATTGGTGATGATGTGCACCGTGCCCGACAAGGCCCCGGGGCCAGACAGCGTGCCCTGTGGGCCGTTCAGGATCTCGATGCGATTGATATCGACCAGATGCAGATCCGGGTCATGTCCGAAGAAGCTGAAGGACAGATCATCGATCATGAAGCCGGTGGTCGAGACGTTGCTATGACCGAAATTAGGATCGCTGCCGTCCGAGGCGCCGCGGATGACCAGCCGCTGCCCGCCCGGTCCGGTGCTGATCAAGGATATCGAAGGCACCTGCAGAGCGAAATCCTCGATCCTGACGATGTTGGAATTCTGCAAGTCCTGACTGGTGAGCACATCGATGTTCTGCGGGACGTCCTCGAGCTTCTCGGCGCGATGGCGCGCGGTCACGATCACTTCCTCGAGGCTATCCGCGGGGCTGTCCGCCAGGGCAACTGGATCGCAGCCGGCGTAAGTGAGCGCCGCGACCGCGACGCCCAGCGCTGAGCGGCTGCCGGCGACACTCGCTTGCCTGCGAGGCGCGCTGCGGCGCGCGGGAGCCGAGTCGGGAAAACGCTCGAGGCAATCTCCCAGGCTGACTCGCAGCGGTTCCAGCTCCCGCTCGAAGCGCCGCCAGGCGCCGATTCCTGATGTGTACAAGGGCTGACGGACCTGCTCGGAGCTGGCGCTGCGGATCGTGCGACAGGTCTTGTAGAACTGCAGACACGCCGGTTCGAAGCGCAGACCACAATGTGCGAGCAACCTGCGGATCTGCGGCTGCGGGCTGTGGATCAGTTCCTCATACGCGACGTGCAGCACCTTGCCCGGAAGCACGGCGTCCCAGTGATCCATGAGCGCAAGATACGAGCGGTAATACTTTCCCAGACCGTCGAGGTCGGCCGTGAACGCCTGACCTGCCGCAAAATATTGCTTGTAGCAGCTGAGACCTGTGTCCAGCGGGTGACGTCGGACATCGATGATGGTTGCCTCGGGCAGCACGGCATGGATCAGCCCGACGTGCGCGAAATTGTTCGGCATCTTGTCGATGAAATGTGTCTCATCGGAACGCAGCACACGCGTCTCGCGGATGTAGCGCCTGCCGAGCGCCTCCAGGAGATAGGGCTTCGCATCGCGCACGCATTCGGGGTACGCATGAGCTGCGCCCCCGGTGTGGTCGAGCTCCTGCACATAGTTGAGAAAATTGGCCAGCTCCATCGTGCCGTCCACGCACGAATGGCTGGCGAGAATCTGCTCGAGCAGTGTCGACCCCGAGCGCGGCATACCCACGATAAAAATCGGAGCGCCGTCGTGGTGCCCCTGACCCCGCACCCTCGCGAAGTAAGCACGGTCGAAGCAGGCCCTGATGCGCTGAGCGTTCGCCTCGAAGTCGCGGTAATCAAACGGACATTGCGCACTTCGTATGCGGTTTGCACGCTCATAGTGCCGAAAGGCTTGTTGATACCGCGCCCGCTGCTCGCAGGCACGGCCGAGCGCAAAATGCAGACGCATGAGGTCCCTGTCGTGCGACCCAGCTCTGCCGAGCGAGTTTTGAAGAGCGTCGATTTCAGCGTCGCTGAAGTGGTAATTCTTCAGATCCGCAAGACTCCACCAGGCCGCTGCGGCATCCGTATCGCGCGCGAGGCACTCTTTATAGACCCGCTCACACTCCGAGCGCCGTCCCATGGCCTTGAGTACGTGGCCGATCGAGAGATGCAGCAGGGGGATACGGGGATCTAGGGCTTCCGCCTGTCGGTACGATGCCAGGGCGTCCTGCGGATGCAGCAACCGGTTTTGGATGCTGGCCCTGCCGACCCACCCGTGAGCATTGGTAGGGTCGATCCGCAATGCGCGGCGGATCGACCCCTCGGCATCCTCCAAACGGCCTTGCACCAGCAGGATCTTCGACAGCAGCGCCCAGCTGGACGCGCAGTTCTCCTGTCTCTGCACGGCCCGCTGCGCCGCTGCCAGCGCATCGTCCAACAGACCTCGGTCCAGCAGGTCTTGCGCCAGAGCACGGAGCTCATCGGGAGATTGCCGCCCTCGCTGTAGCATTTCTCGCAACACAGGTGGCCCTCGTCCGGTCGGCGGATTCTTTACAGCCTCAGCGGAGCACTCGGCTCATCGAGTCAGCCCCCGATTAGTCAGGATCTCCGCTGCGGTGATCGCCCTGTTGATGGAACTTATGCCGCAGCATATAGCTCACGACCCGGATCCCCAGCCGATTACCCTGCAGCACTGAGCTGTGAAAATGCATGCCTCCGAAGATCCGCGCGTCATCCACTTCCCGCACCACGTCTGCGAAACTGCTGAAATGGTGCGTGGTGTTGGTGACGTTGCTGACCACATCGTAGGGAATATCGTCGGTTTCAAAGAACGCCGTCAACGCTTCCATCATCGCGGCGGTGACGCAGCCATGGTTAGCGGGATATTCGGGGTGACCGGGCGTCACGGCAAGCGGCACCCAGTTTACGTCGGCAACCGTGCGCGAGTTACCGTCCGTATCCCCCTCGGTGATGGCGGTGTAAGGGCGCCAGCGAGCGAAGTGATACTTCGCATTCATGCAGACGGTCACCGCATCGGACGCGGCCACCGAAGTCATGGCGCCCAGGCGCGCCGCATCCGCCGTGGACAGGTGCTGGTTGGCGATCAGCGTACGAAGTGCGGCGCTGTATTGCATTGCAGCGTCTGCCGTCCAGAACAACCCGATCTCGGTCTGGGACCCCGTGCGTAGCGTGCTGTTGTGAGCGCCGTAGGACTTCGTGCGGTTGTAGTCCCGCACCCAGGCCTCACTGTACAAAGCCGGTGGCGGCGGAATCTCTGCCAGAAACTGATCGGCGCTCTTGAGCGCGAAGGGTGTGAAATACCGCATCCAGACTCCCACCGGTGCGGCGGGGGTATTGGGCGGTGGGGCCGGCACGGTGGGAACCGGCTGCCAGACCCCAGGTCCACTGCCCCATACGTAGGTGTACGGGGCCTCCAATCCGTCCCCGCTGCGCTGAGCGAGCCATTGAGCCGCGACGAGCCGCCCTACCGCGACACCGTCCGCAAGGGCCTGGCCGGGTGGCAACTTGGCCAGGCTCATCGCCAGGGCGTTATCCAGCGCTGCCGCCTGAGTGGGGAAGTGCGCGCTCAGGACATCGTGCGCTGCCTGCGCAGCGGCCGCATCTTGCGAGGCCGTGCGACTGGCCCGTACCAACACGGCAAAGGGCTCGTGGGACCCCTCGATCGCGCTCACCGCGTCATACATTGCGACATCGACATAAGCGTAATACGGCAGTGCAACGGCATTCTTGCGCCCGCTCGCCGCCACGGTCGATTCCATCACCGCATGCCAGTCGGTAATGGCGTTCTGGGCAGGAGCCTGTGCGCCGCAGCCCAGCCCTGCCAACAGTCCGATCATTGACCGCAAGAGCACCTTGCGCACGGCGCACGGCGTCCTCTGGATTTGCTTGGACATTTGGGTCTCCTTCTTACATCCGGAAAATCAGGGTTTCACGGACACCGTAACCGGGCCGGGTTGCCGCGATGATTCCCCTATCGGAGGCCGAACCGGGCAACTTTCCGACGAACAGCCCGAATTGCGGAGCGAACCGGGGTTATTCGGGAGCGATTGAGTCGTCCGCCAGCCGCGACCACCCAAAAGAGCGGCTTTGCAGCATGGCAGCGCAGCGGCGCTGCGTGATCACGGACGAGTCCCGCGCTAACATCAGGGCGCCCTTCCAGAGATCACCTATGAACGAACATTTCGGCTGGCTGCAGAAGCTGCGCACCAGGGGCCTGTTTCAGGGATTCGGCTACGCGCTCACCGTGGTCCTCGCATTGATGGTGGCCTGGGATCTGGATACCTTCATCTATCAATGTTTTGCCAACGGACCGCTGGCGGCGCTGAAGGCTGCCGGTTGGTTCTGGCTGCTTTTATCAGCGCATCAGCTGCCCACGGTCCCGGTGCTGACCGTGGGTGTCAATCTCGCACCTGCAGCCGGTGTGCGTCGCTACTTGTGGCTGATCGCGCTCGGCGTTTTTGTCTGGTTCTTCTGCACGATGTTCTTTTATTTCGAGGGTGAGCTGGGAAGCTTCAACGAGCAATACGCCCTCATGGTCGCCCTGATCCTCACGGCCTGCGTCTACCGCACCTCAGCGCAGTCGGCCTCCACCCAGCTGGTGCAACGGCAAATCGAAAGCGCAGCGCTTGATGCGGACGTCAAGCGGGCACGGCTGCAACTGCTGCGCGCGCAGATCGAACCGCATTTCCTGTTCAACACGCTAGCGACTGTTCGAACACTGGCACGTATCGAAAAGCCAGCAGCGATCGATATGCTCGACAACCTGTTGCGCTATCTTTCCGAGGCATTACCCAAGTTGCGCCAGGAAGAAACCTCACTCGCCGAGGAGTTGCAACTGATCGATGCGTACCTGCGGATCCATCAGATCCGGATGGGCAAGCGCCTGTCCTATGAATTGCTGATCCCCGCACAGCTCACAGCCGAACGCGTGCCGACCATGATGTTGCTCACTCTGGTGGAGAACGCTGTCAAACATGGCATCAATCCCACAGTCGACGGCGGCAATATCTGCGTCACCGCGACACGCGAGCGAGCCGCGCTCGTATTGCGAGTGACCGACTCTGGCCAGGGACTGGTGTCCACTGACGGCCATGGCGTTGGACTGGCCAATATTCGCCGCCGCTTGGTCATGCTCTACGGCGATCAGGCAGTGCTCTCACTTGCGCGTGCAGCCAGCCGTGGCATGACAGCGACCGTGTCCATTCCGATGGCCGCCGCATGAGTGGATCGCTGCGGGCCATCTGGCGAACCATCACCTGGCGCAAGCTCTTGGTGCTGCAGCTGGTGGGGCAGCTGGCCTGCTTTCTCGATGCACGCGAAGAACAGCCCTTCGGTAGCTGGATGGGGCATCCCAGTGCACACTTTGTCGCCATGGCACTGAGCGTCTTCTTGGTCGTTCCCATCGCACTGTTGTCGGATGAAGCCGTCAAGCGCGGCGCGTCTGCGCGAGTCGCCTATGCAGTTGCCGTGCTGTCGATGTTGCCCGTCGCGCTCATTACGTACACCTTCACACAATTCGTGTATGTGCTGATTTTCGGGTTGCCTGCTGACAGACCAAATACCTTCTGGGCGGCGGGCATCGAGTCATCCTTTCATATGTCCATCTACAGCGCGTTCGGCATGTTGATCTACGTCAATCAGTGCACCGCGAATCGGATGCTGGAGAACTTCCGCAACAGCGAATTGCGCCGTGTCGAACTCGGACGGCAGCTGGTCGAATCGCGCCTCGCTACCGCGGAGGCCCAGATCGACCCTGCACTGCTCTTCAAGCAGCTGGAGGAGATCAAGATGGGACTGGCGCGCAATGACGAGGGTGCCGAGGAGCAATTGAGCCAACTGATCCTGTCTCTGCGCACGGCGCTGACCCGCACGCTGAAGGCGCACGAGCCGAGCGCGGAGGCGGCCCCATGAACCCAACGGCGATCATCGCAGAGGATGAGCCGCTGCTGCGGACGGAACTGCGGGAAACCCTGGGCACGCTCTGGCCGGAACTGCGTATCAGCGCGGAAGCCGCCGACGGCCTGCAGGCCATGGCCGCCTTCGATCTGCATGGACCGAACATTCTCTTTCTGGACATTCAGATGCCCGGGGCCACGGGGATTGACGTGGCGCGCCACGCAAGCGGCAAAGCTCATGTGGTATTCATCACCGCTTACGACGCTTACGCGCTGGCCGCTTTCGAGCAGGGCGCGATTGATTACATCCTGAAGCCGATCTCGGAAGAGCGGATCCGCTTGACCATCCAGCGTCTGCGGGAGCGCCTGCGTGAGCCGCCGGCTGACCTGCACGGGCTTGCAGAGCTGCTGAAGTCCGCCGTCAGTACCGAGCCGCGATATCTCAAGTGGCTCAGCGTCCCTCACGGCTCTGAGCTGCGCGTGCTGGCGGTCAGCGAAATTCTCTACCTGCGCGCTGACAATAAATACACCACGGTCAACACGCGCTCCTCGAGTTTCCTGCTCAATTCGTCCCTCAAGGAGATGCAGGGCAAGCTCGATCCAGAGATGTTCTGGCAGATCCATCGCAGCATCATCGTCAACGTGGGCGCCGTGGACACGATCTACCGTTCTTTCCGCGGCTCGCTCGAAATCAAGATCAAAGATCGCAACGAGCTGCTGCCCGTCAGTGCCGCGCATGCTCATCTGTTCAGGCACGCGTAATTCAAATTCACTCCCGTTTTAGCGGACTTCATCGGAAATCTGCGGCGACCGTTATTGCCTCCTGACAAGGTAGTGCCCGTTCCAGTTAGCACCACCCACAGGAGTCAGAATCATGAACACCACGATCCAGCAGAATTCCGGCCTGACCAACATCGTCTCCTTCATCGCAGGCAGCATCCTTCTCATTGGCCTCAGCGTAGCCACTCCGCACAGCACGGCGTTCGCTGCCGATGCCGCAGCCATCCACGTGCAACTCAACGATCTGGATCTCAGCTCGCAAGCGGGTCAACAGAAGGCTTATCAGCGCGTGCGCAAAGCCGCGCGAACCGTGTGCTGGCGCGTCAGCGACCCCCAGGATATCGGTTTTGGGATTCACCTCGCCACGTGCATCGATACT
Source organism: uncultured Pseudomonadota bacterium (assembly GCA_963715725.1). Lineage (GTDB taxonomy): Bacteria > Pseudomonadota > Gammaproteobacteria > Steroidobacterales > Steroidobacteraceae > 13-2-20CM-66-19. Next base: position 1,307,679 of record OY970272.1, read on the forward strand.
GCCGTAAAGCAGGCTGATGCATCAGTCGCGCAGCTTGCTCAGGCGCAACAGTCTCAGCTCGCCCAGAACGCGAGCCGATGATCCGCACGGCGATAGTTCGATGAGCGATGAGACCGGGACCCGAGCTCCGGAGTCCCGGTCTGCCATCCCGCAGGAGGCTATGTCCATTGCCGCACTTGACTAGTTGCCCAAGAACTTCCGCAAGAACGGCTGAAGAGCTGCAGATACTTCTGCGGGACAGTCGATTGGGCAGAAGTGACCTCCGGGAACGAGCACCAAAGGCGCACCGAGCGCATCCGCAAGCGGGCGCGCAACGGTATCGATTGGCAGGAAGCGGTCATTGTCACCCCAGATGACGATTGCGGGTTTCCGGGCTGTGCGCAGCATTTGCGCGAAGCCTACCGTCTGCTCCGGGTGCAGGTCACAAGCGGCCCGGATCAAGCGCCGCCCGCCCTCCTCTCCCTCGTATACCGACAGCATCTCACGCATCGGCGCGGACTTCGCTAAGCGCCGCACCAGGATCGGATGGATCCTATGCGCGTCCGATGGGTCCCACTTGATGATGCTTTCGATTGAGTCCATCGCCCATTCACCTTCGTATGCTCCATCCAGGATGGCGAGACCTCGCACACGGTGAGGAGCGGCGGCCAGCATGAGTTGTGCCGCCGCCGATCCCACGTCATGCGCTATGACGATCACATCCTCAATACTGAGCGAGTCGAGCAGCTGCAGTATCCAGTGCGCCTGACTCCTCATATCGATGGGGATTCCGGGCTGTACGGTGGATCGTCCGTATCCCACCAAGTCTGGTGCAATCGTCCGAAATCCGAGCTCGACAAACGAAGGGGCGACATCTGTCCAGAGACGTGATGTCCCCGGAAAGCCGTGGAGCAGCAGTACAACCGGCCCCTCGCCGGAGTCTTGGAAGGCAATTGTAGCGTCCGCGATATCTACCGTTGACTGCATGCGTCGATGTGCTTGGCCCTGCAAGCCGCGTGGGTTGGAGTGTCGCCTGCACCGCTCCTGTCTGTCGAGTATTCCAAAATGTCCGCGACTACCGCTGTCGCACGAGTGCCAAGTCGCCCCTATTTGTTGCGCAGGTGTAGACTACACGCGGCTAACGCTGCGCCAAAGTAACAATCAAGCAGCGGCAATGCATGATCGGCGCATCCGCGGCACATGGATGTGTCACGGAGTTCCTTGCATGAGTTGCCGATGGCTTCCTACCGCGATCTTGCTGGCTGCGCTCGCGAGCGCTCCGCCGGCAGGGGCGCGCGACTGTAAAGACATCTTCCTGACATCCTCGGATCTGGAAGCCGGTCTCGACCAGGTACTCGAAGATTGGGGCTCACTCGTGAGTGAACGGAAGGTGCTTATCGAACCTGCCAGGCCGAGCTGCTACTTGCAGGTGCGTATCATCGTGAGTGCACCGTTGAGTCCGGATTGCATTCTCACGGCGTGTTCCACCGCTACTTTCCAGGATCGCGAGGTCGGCCTTCGGCCATTCGACGTGCACGGCTGTGAGGTTCTGTCGAGCGTGTTCCCAGTATCGCGACACGTCCCTACGGTGATGACGGACGTCAGTGACCAAATCCGCAGCCATTGCGGCAGCGACAACTTTGAGATCGCGAGCGTGGCTCCCACTCTGCTGGGTGGACAAGCGCGCATTCGGGTGCAGTTGCGACCACGAGGATGAGCCGCAATTCCGCCTGTCAGCGCGCTTTGCGGGGATACTTGGGCAACTTGGCCCGCCCAGCTAGTGCAGCTTTGCTGGCGCCTTCGGTTGATAGTCCTTGTGACCGGCCTGCCAGAGCGCGAAGGCAAACTGGTTGGCGAAATTACGAAAGGTGACGGTCTTCTCTTCCGTGAAGTGCCCGTTGTCGTAATTTACCAGCATCAGAGCAGGTCGTGCGGACGTGGACGCACTCTGTACCGCCGCTACAAACTTTCCCGGCTCCCACACAGCGACGCGAGGGTCATTCCATCCACCGACACCCAGGATGGCCGGATAACGTACGCCGCGCTTGACATGCTGCAGGCCATCCATCTCGTAGAGTGCGGCGGCCTCGACGGGATCCTTCACGGTACCGAACTCGGGCGTGTTGACGGGCCCGTTGGGCGAGAACTCGGACCGCAAGGCATTCGCTGACCCCACATTTACCACTGCGGCTGCAAACAGCTCCGGCCGCTCTGTGATGGCACGGGTGATCAGAATACCGCCAGCACTCGTGCCTCGACCAGTCAGGTGCTCGCGGCTCGTGTAGCCCTTCTCGATCAGATACTCTGCGCTCGAGATAAAGTCCTTCCAGGTGTTGGGTTTTGTGGTCTTGAAGCCGGCCCGATACCAGCTCTCGCCTTTCTCGCTGCCACCTCGAACGTGTGCATAAGCCACCACGACGCCCCGATTGGCGACGGAGAATCGGGGGCTGAACTCTGGATTCCAACTAATGCCGTAGGCGCCGTAGCCTTCGAGGATGCACGGGCTCGACCCATCGAGCCTGATATCTTTCCGATGGATTATCGACACGGGGATCATCGTTCCGTCGTGACCCTTCGCCTCGACCTCGTCCACTGTCAGATCCTGAAGCTCCGGATAGTGCACATCGCCGTTGAAAATGCTACTACGGACCTGACCGGAGCCCGCGTCGACCTCATACACGGTACGCGGCTGCAGCCAACTGCTGACGGTAATGAGGCAGCGGTTGCTGTGAATATCGGGACATTGGGCCTCAACCGTGCCTTGCAACGGCAGCGGGACTTCATCGGTCTTCCCGCTGGCCAGATGGTGGCGAACCAGCCGGCCGCGAATCCCATCGGTATACACCACCAAGATGTAGTCCCGGCTCTGGGCCATTGAATCGATGGAATCGGCGGCTTCCGCAATCACGGTGTCCGCCTTTCTCCAACTGGGTGCGTCAAGTCTCGAACGTACAACCTTGTAATGAGGCGCACCGGCGGAGGTGATCGCATAGAGGTAGTCGGGCGTAATCGCGAAGCCGCGCACAAGTTTGTCCTCGCGCGTTGCCAGGGACTTCCATTGCAGACGCCCCTGACCGAGCTCCGTCACGGAAGCGACGAACAGCCGCATCTCCGACTGTACGGTAGCGAGGTTGCCAAGAATTCGCTGTGGAGCGGATTCCGGGAACGCTGCCAGCGGGAACTCCTTGGGCTCGATATTCAGCGCAGGCGTTGCGGCGGTGCTGAGGATGTCACGATCCTGAGCGATGGGACGGCCAAGAGTATGAACCCGGGCTTTCCGGTTGGTTTCGATGTCCTGGCTTTTGATATCGGTGACGTCGCTGCCGTTATAGACGAAGGCTTGATCACCCGGCAGCCAGTCCACCCCAAACCAGCCAGCAGGATAGATGGAATCGGGCAGCAGCTGCCCGTCAGCGACCTTCAGGACTCGCAGTTCTGACCATTCGCCTCCTTTGACCGCAAGACCGAGCACGACGTACCTGCCGTCGTGCGACGGCGCGAACATCGAGAGCGTCGTCCCGGCCTTCTTCTTATAGGCATCAGGATCGAACAGCAGACGTTCGGTGCCCGTCCAGCCGCTGCGAACGTAAAGCTTGCCGATGTTCTGACCGCCGAGCGTCTTGCGATAGAACAACTGCCCACCCTGGAACTGAAACTCCTGGTAGCGCGGCGGCGTACGCTGATCCATCGCGAGCCACTCCTTCACCAGCTCGTCTCGACCCGGGATTTTCTCCAGCGTGCGATCAGTGAGCTGTGATTCGGCCTTGAACCACGCGGCAACCCGCGGATCGCTGAGATTCTCCAAGGGTCGATAAGGATCCTCGTACCGCTTGCCGTGCCAGACATCGAACGCGCTCGATGTCGGTGCCTCGGGATAGACCCACTGTGCCGCAACGACGGCCGACATGAATGCACACCCGGCAGCGACGCCACAGACAACAGCGAGCAGGGTTTTCGTCATACGGCACTCGTTATTGACTTTGATTCTTCCGGACAGCGTAGCCTGTCCCGGACAGGAGCCTTTTTCAAGCAGCTGATCGCCCTCAAGGCGTAAAGGCGGAATCCGTTCCGCCCCGCGCCGAGATGCACGCCGTGCGCAGGCGCGACCTGCTAGTCGTTATCCGCATCGTCATCGACGTGCAGCCGATACAGCGTGCCGTTTTCGCAGCCGCGCGTGAACCCTCAGCGCCCCGCGAAAGACCTCATAAGGCGGTAGGTGTATTCGATGCTCTCGTCGAACTGTCTGATTCCGATACGCTCATCGCGGCCATGGGCGCGGTTGTCATCCACTTCGGACCACATTCCACTGAGATCGTAAGTAGGAATTCTGGCCGTGCGGGTCTGCCGTCCATCACTGAAACCGCTGGCCATGCTCGGGATGATGGGCACGCCTGGCCACATCGAGTGCACGAGCTTGCCAACCTTATCGAGAATTTCGCGGGTCGGAGGCGACTCAGGGCTCAGGATTGGCGGCGCATCGAGAGTGAGTGTGATCTTTGGATCATCGAGCACGCGGGCGAGTGTTGTCTGAACGTTCTCGGCGGTATCGCCCGGCATCATTCGACACTGGATGGTAGCCCTGGCTCGCTGAGGCAGCGCGTTTTCCGCATGGCCGCCGGAAATCAAGGTTGCAACACAGGTCGTACGCAGCTGCGCATTGAGAGCAACGTTCTGACTCAAGCGCTCGGCCGCATCGACATCCGGAGGCGACTTTGCTACCGCGAGTCGATCGTCGCGTTCCTGACCACTCTCCAGCTTCGCCAGTTGCTCGAAGCTGGCTCGTGTGGTGGCCGTGGTCATCACGGGGAATTTGAACTTTTCGAGACGGCTGAGAGCGTCCGCAAGACGGTAGATGGCGTTGTCAGGCCCAGGTAAGGAGCCGTGTCCGCCGGGACTAGTGGTCTCGACCGTAAAGGTTACGTAGACCTTCTCGCTCGTGCCGAGGCGAAAGAACAGGCGCTGCCCATTCTTCAGGGCGCCGCCTCCGCCATCGAGGTTGATGGCTAGGCCGGCATCAATCAGGTCGCGATGTTCCTTCAGCAGGAAAGCGGGCCCGTTCGCATCTCCTCCGGCTTCCTCGTCCGCCGTGAACGCTATGATGAGATCGCGTGCTGGAACAAAATGTTCGCGCTTCAGGCGAATCAGGGTTTCCAGCATGGCGGCATCCCCGTCCTTCATATCCAGGGTGCCGCGGCCGTAGAACCAGCCGTCCTTCTCGGTCAGCTGGAAGGGGTCCATGGACCAGTCCTCGCGCTTAGCCTCCACCACATCGAGATGCCCCAGGAACAGAACTGGGGGAAGCGCATTGCCGCCGCGCGACCTGGCCCGGTACCGCACGACAACGTTTCCCTTCAGAGGCTTGCCAGCCGGAAACACCAGCGCCACATCTTCCGGCGCAAACCCGGCAGATACCAACTGCTTCTGGATGACCTTAGCGATGGCCGTAGAGCCGTACTCATGGGTCGAGTTGATACCGACCAGCTCCTTCAGGATGTTGTGAGCCAGGTCCAGATCCTCCTTGGGGGGCAGCGCCCCTTCGGAGTTAGCGGCCCAAGCTGAGCCCATCAAAGCGAGAGCGACGAGCAGGACGAGTTGTTGTCGTAGCATCCGAGCAGTATACAGTCGGACGCTCCAGGTGCGTTCCTATCGTCCCCGTCTCTCGAACCACTTCCTCGCGCTAGGCCGGCGATGCGGGCAGCCCGGCCAGCAACAGGGACGGCGTTTACCCTGTTTGAGATTCTCGACCATTCGCTGGATTCGGCGGCTGCGTGTTGTGCGTTGTTTGACTGAGATTATCCAACAGATCCATTCGTTCCGTGCCAGCGGCGTCGGGCCCCTCCAGGTCGCTTGGGCTGTCGCATCCGAGCTGAGAGTTCTGCGGAGGTCCGCCGGCGTCTTGTGCAACGGCCCGGCCTTGTTCTCGGAAATCCGAATAGCTGGACCTACTTCGCCAGCCATACCCGCTCGCCACCGGCGGTGAAGACCACGGTGTTGCTCTTGAAGGATAGGAACACGCTTTGAATCTGCTGCGGACTGGGCGAGGGAATTTCCTTGAAACTCCAGCCATCGCGGGGCGCACTGTCGCTGCCGAACAGTGAGTCACCCAGAAACACGCGGCCGCCGTGCTGCACCGTCGTCTGTATGTCCCGCAGCACCACCGCTTTCCAACCGTCACCGAGCGTGGTGATATCGATCGTCAGATTGCGGATCCTGGGCATCTGCGGATCATGGGGCGCCACGATGGCGCTCTTTCTTTGCCCCAGCACCACCAACAGATCACGGCTGGTGGCGACGCGCCGTAACTGGCTCAGCCATACCTGTCGGTAGGAGTGGCTGCTCAGGACGGTGAGGAATGCCGCCTGCCAGTTGATCCAGGCGACGAAACCCAGGCTGATGACGAGCACGGCAGTTGCGCGGGGCATATCCGGCGCGTGCTTTAGCGTGATGGCGAACACCAGGAGCTGGAAGGGCAGGCTGGGGAAATAGCGCTCCAGGTCGGTGCCTTGCCACAGCAGCGCGAACAGTAGATTGACTGTGATCGCCACGGCACTTGCAATGATCAGTCCGTGCTCGAAGTGCGTGTGACTGCGGAAGTTCTTCAGTAAGTGATAGACGCAGAAGGCGGTCATCACGTACATGATGAGAGGTGTCAGCAACCATGCTGACCATGGGAAACTGCCCTCGTGCAGGCTCCACAGCCGCAGCCTCTGGCCGAGATCGAAGGTCGACAGGATCGACTGCGGCCAGCCGATCATGACCCGCAGCAGCTGCGCCAGCGACACGTGCGGACGAATGCCGTGGCTGGCCGAGGCTAGCCACGGCACAAGTCCGAAGGTGGCGGCGCGCGGTTGTCCTTGTACCTGATGGTGCGCGTGCCATGTATAGGCGACGAACAACGGCAGCAGGGACGTGAGCATCCAGCCGCCTGCCATCGCCAAGGCATTCCTCACGTGAAGTCGCCATGGCGATCGCTGAGTTAGCACGAGCAGCAACAGCACTGCGGGAAGAGAGAGCACCTGAATGGCCCAACTGCTCGCGGCCGCGCCAACGAGAGTGCCCGCGAGCAGCGCGCGGAGCGCCGACACCGGCCCCTCCGCGCGGCTCGCGCAGCTCATCGCAGCAATCAACAGCAGAATGCTGAGGCTGTAGCTGGCACCGGAGAAGGAGTAAACCCAGAAGCCGTTGGACACGGCCATCAGAGCGGTCGCCGCCACCGCAGTGGTGCGTCCACAGCCCGCGGATTGCCTTAAAAACAGCCAAAGCGCGGCGACGGCCACTCCGCTGAACAGCAGCGAGCAGCCTTGCAACACCCACAGCACGTCCGAGTCGGAGCGCAGAAGGCCGGTAAGGGCTGCCGCGACGTAGCCCAGCGGGCGCCAAGCGAGATGCCCAGGCTCCAGCAGCTGTCCCGCGCGGATGTCTTCGGCATAAACGATCGCATCCCCGTATTGCACCGAATTGGAGAGCAGGAAGAGCAGAATGCTGCCTGCCAGCACGAGGCCGGCCCAGGTCCAGTCGGAACGCCGGAATGAGACCACGCTGGTGGCGACTGCATCTGCGGGCGGCTCCGGCGTGTAGGTGGGCGTTGCGCGCGTGATTCTGCTAACTCACTTCTGGTGCAGTGTCATTTAGTCGTCGTCGTCAATTCGCATGCTTAAGCGGCCTGTTGGAAAGGGCCCTCCTGACCCGCGGGGAGAAGGCGCAGTTGACGACGCCGCGAGTTTTCATCAGGACTTCGGGTGGTAAGATTCGAGATGCCGCGTGTTGTCTGCAGGAAAATGGCGCCTGCCGACGCTGGAGCCTACAGGTATTCTACCTCTTCTGAGCCGAGAGATTGCCAGTGATCACATGGATCTCTTTGCCACGAGCTGATGTGCAGCACCCCGCGCGGCTCGCGGACCGTCCGGCTGCGGTAGGCGCCGCGCGTCATTCGACGAGTTGCAGCAACTGCAGGTAGTGCCGAGTCGATCCGGCCAAGGTGTGCTCACGCATGACTCTTTCTTTGGCGCAGCGCGCAAGTGAGTCGCGAAGCGACAGATCGCGGACGAGATGCATCATCTGCTGAGCGACCGCCCCCGGATCGCGTGATGGAACCACGAGGCCTGCGCCATTTCTGAGCAGACCTCGGAATTCCGCCGACCTCTGTAGCCAATACAAGGGAGCCCCGCGGCCATCGCTTCAAGGAGCGCCATCGGCTGGCCCTCGGTGATGGATGTCATGACGCATGCATCCGCGCCCTGCAGAAGCTGAGGAACATCGCGCCTCGCCCCTAGAAAATTGAGCAACGCGGTCAAGCCGAGGCGATCAGCTTCTGCCTGCAACGACTCTCGAAGGGGACCGTCACCGGCTATCCAGAGCCGCACGCGGCGATTGGATTGCTTCGTGACAAGTCGAAAGGCCGCGAGGAGAGTCGGGATATCCTTTTCAGGCTGTAACCTACCGACGAATAAGAAGACAAACTCCTCTGAGCTCGGTACGCAGCTTGCCGCGCACTTCGCTCCGGACGACCCTGTCCGGCTGCCGAAGGTGCACCGCATTCGGGATATAACTCAGTCTCCGATCCGCCACACCCATCTGCGTGCGGAAATAGTCCACGATCGTCTGATCCACTCCGACGATTGCATCGGCGAACCGGCAGTAGCGCCGCGCTCTGCGGCGGTAATCGGCACGATCTCGTAGCTGATGCACCCCGTGCTCCACCATTACAACTCGAGGCACGCGCGCCGCCCACGCCGCTAGTCCGCAAAGAATCAGGGCCGTCGCGTGGTGAACCACGAGTCCACCAACGTTGTAACGCACGAGAAACCGAAAGAACTCTACAGGGTAGGTTATGCGGCGTACCGGCCGGCGCCTGGCCGTGTAATCGAGATTGACGCAGTCGATCCCGGCAGACTCCAGCTCCTCACGGATGGGGCCCGCATGGTCGTAGAGAGCGAAACAGACGACCTCGTGGCCTTGCCGCTTCATCTCCATAGCCAGATCCGCTCCAATGCGCTCGGAACCTCCGATCTGGTAGGAATACAGACCATGCGCGATGGTGGCCTGCCGAGACACACTCACGCCACGGCGCTCGGTTCAGCAGCACAGCCTGCATAAGTGCGGGCCGGGCAGCCGGAGGCGAGCCGTGATAGCAGGACGCTCTTTTGGAGTTTCATGGCTTGAGCGTACACCCAAAGGGCTAGCTTCGAGCCAATGTACTCACGGGAAGTTGCTGATTATAGTGGGAGAATGGCTGTCGATATGTGGAGCGAGCTGCAACACTCCCCGCAAGGAATCCGGAAGGTCGATCACGAGGCGGTCGCGCCGAAGCTGTGCCGGCGCCGGACCCGTGCCGGCACAACATGAACGAACCGGATTCCGGCACTCGTGGACGTCCGAGCACTACTCGGGCTGTGGTCTGGACGCTCGCAGCTCGCCAGGGCGAGCGGTTGCTCGGCGTTATCAGCATTTCAATACTCGCAAGGCTTCTGTCGCCGAGTGATTTCGGTCTCGTAGCCATGGGAACCTCCATTGCCGCAGTGGCCGAGGTCCTTGCCGCTTTCGGCTTCGACTGGGCCCTCGTTCGCTTGCCGAATCCCACGCGCGAACACTATGACACCGCTTGGAGTCTGCGACGTGCTGTGCGGCGCTCTTGTCTTTGTCGGCCTTGCGGTGCTCGCCTATCCCATCGCAGTGTTGTATTCCCGGCCCGCGGTGACTGCTGTCGTTATCGCCATGGGACTCAGTAGTCTGATCGGATCCGCGGAGAACATCTGGATGGCGGAATTCCGGCGGCAAAACCGCTTCAATCAGGAATTCACGCTGCGCACACTCGCCAAGATAGCCGGCTTCCTCACCGCAACTGGGGTGGCGCTGCAGACTCGCTCCTACTGGGCGCTGGTCGCGGGAATCATTGCATCCCGTTTGACCTCGACGGTGCTCAGCTACCGGCTTCATCCGCGCAGAGCGCGCTGGGATCTTTCACGAAGCGCGGACTTGTTGCATTTCTCATGTGGCTGCTCCTGGGTAACGTAGCCGACGTCTTGCGGTCACGCTTCTCGGAGATCTGGCTCGGCCGCAACATCGGCCCGAGGTCGGTTGGCCTCTACGCGATGGGCTCCGAGCTGTCGGCTTTGGCGTCCACGGAATTGGCAGCGCCGATCAATCGAGCTGTATTCACTCGATACATGCAGCAGGTCGGAGACGTCGAGGCCTTGCGCGAGGGATACTTGCGCGTATCAGGACTGATATGGGCGGTTGGCATGCCCGCCGCGCTCGGAATTGGCCTGTGCGCCCCGCTGATCGTGAGGATCCTGCTCGGTGGTCAATGGGCCGATGCCGTTCAGGTGCTGCAGATCCTGGCATTCGCCGGACTTCTGAATATCATGGCCAGCAATACGCAATACATCTATTGGGCCTTGGGCAAGTCGCGCTTCGTCACGCTGCTCAGCCTCGCGGGTTCTACGATATTCATCACATTGACATTGCTGCTCGGAACCCAGCTCGGTATGTCAGGCGTTGCCTGGGCACAGGTCATTGCCTCCGGCCTGGTACTTGCAATCAACTATGCCGTATTGCTCACAACCCTGCAGCTGCGCATGTCTGACATCGTGCGGCGGAATTATCGGGTGGTCATTGCCAGCGCGGGAATGAGTGCGCTCGTCAGCGCGTTCTCGAATTCTGGTGCAACCTGGGCCACGCAGCAGATCTGGTTGCGGCTGGCGCTGATGATCACCGTGGGCATCGTCTCCTACGTCACAATTCTCATCGGCTTGTGGACGATTATCGGCAAGCCCGCCGGTCCTGAAGTCGATATACGCGACCTGGCACGCACGGCTGTCGCGTCCATCCACGGCTTGCTGCGCAGAACCAAGACGCTACAGAATCCGGGCTGAGCCTCGAGACGTTCAATGCGCATCCTGACATTGCAACACAAACCGACCGGCGGCCCGTTTGCCTGAGAATCGAAAGAGAGCGAAACGGATCGCTATGCGTGCAGTGCGCGGACTGGGCTTGTTCGCCCTCGCACGGCGACTGTCACGGCGACGACTTCGCATCCTCTGTTATCACGGTTTCTCCGTTGGCGACCAGCACTCATACTCCCCCGTGATGTTCATGCGTCCCGAGACCTTCGAGGGCCGGCTGCTATTGTTGCAGCGGCTGGGCTACCCAGTCCTGACACTGGAGGACGCCATCTTCAAGCTACAGACCGGTGCCATTCGCCGAAACGAGGTCGTCATCACGATCGACGACGGTTGGAGAACGACATTGACGCTGGCCGCGCCGCTACTGGCAAAGCACGGGATGCCAGCCTGCCTCTATCTGACGACCTACTATGCTGAGCGGGATGCGGAGGTCTTCAACGTCGTAGTTCGTTACATGCTACAAAAGACTCGCTGTACACGCGTCTCGCTCCGAAACCTGTCGCCCGAGATCGATGGAGATTATGACGTCCCGGGGAATGAAGAAGCCGTCGCTGAGAAGTGGATTCGATTCGGCGAAACACAGCTCAGCTGGCCGCAGCGCCAGGATTTACTTCGCACGCTGGCGGGCTGTCTGGGACTCGATTTCGAGGAGGTGACCAAAGATGGGCGGTTTGCCCTCCTGACTTCCTCCGACATTGCCCAACTCGTCGCGTTCGGCGTAGCCGTCGAGCTGCACACACACCGGCACCGCTTGCCGGCCTCCGACTTTGAGGCCGCCGCGCGCGAGATCGATGAGAACCGCGCCGCCATCGAACGTCTCGGCGGCGGTTTTGCGACGCATTTTTGTTACCCGAGCGGCGCATACGCGGCACATCATCCCGAATGGCTCGCGCAGCTCGGTATCGTTTCGGCGACCACCTGCGATGCCGGCTCCAACACTTCAGATGCCTCTCCCTTTCTGCTGCGGCGATACATGGATAGGGACGATGCCAGTGAGATCGAATTCGAGGCGGAGATATGCGGATTTGCGGACTTCCTGAGAATGCTCCGGGGTGCGATCTCGCGGCCGCACGAGACTCCACAATGAGCGACGAGCACGTACCTGTTGGAGCCTCAAGGGCTGTCAGTCAGCGGCGCACTTTTCTCGCCTCCGTGCTGGGCTTCGCCACGGTCCTCGGCGCGCTGAAGGCTCGCCTTCTCTCGAGCGCAGTGCTTTCAGAGCCGCGTTCGGGTGACTCCCCCCTCGCCGCTTCCACAACACCGAGGCGCGGCGCGCCAGAGCTGGGCTTGAATGCCCCTCTCGGACCGAACCCACTCTTGGCGAATTCCGAATGGTATCGCGACATCAGCCGCGCGCCGATTCATCCCCAGTCGGCAACCTATCTTGCAACCCTGGGTGCGCAGGTTTACTCGCAAGATGCAGGCGGTTGGAGCTACGCCGGGGCAACAGTAGGGATTCCCTATTTTGTGGTCGCCGGAAGTGAACAGCCCTACGTCGCCGTAGTATGCGGTCAGTACCTATCCGAGAGTGACATCTCGTACGCCCCGCTGCCCCTGCGGGACGACATCGTCGAGGGATTTCCCAAGAACAGCCGCTTTCCCAACACCCCCTCCGACTCAGACAGACACCTCATCGTTATAGATCGAGATCATCGTGTGATCTACGAGCTGCATCGGGCTTATCGACGCGTGGATCATTGGTACTGCGCGAACATGGCAATCTGGGATATGGACAGCGGGGATCTGCAGCGGCCCGCAGGCGACACGAGTGCGGATGTCGCCGGTTTGTCTGTCATGGCAGGCTTGATCCTAGGCCACCAGGTCACCGCGGACTCGATCGATCATGCGTTTCGATTTACGATCCAGCATCAAAATCCGAACTATCTCTCACCCCCTGCCTCTCATGCGAGCGCGTATGGCAATGCGCAAGCACTGCCGTTCGGTGGGCGCCTCAGGCTCAAGGCCAGCGTCGCGGAGACACATAAGCCGGGCGGCGGTCCCTGGAATGTCGGAGCCCTGAGGATCATTCGTGCGCTGAAGAAATTCGGCATGATCAATGCCGACACGGGCCTGGCGCTGTCATCCCAAGGCGATACAAGTCGCTGGGACTACGCCGCGCAGACTGGAGGCCCGGCATGGCAAGATCTTCGCCAGCTGCGCACGGATGATTTCGAAGTCGTGGACACCGGTGCTGCCGTACACGCCCAGAACGACGCGCCACGGAAAGGCACCACCCCGGCTGCGACACTCCGCGCCAGCGCGTCCGAGGTCACCTCGGGCCAGGCAGTTACCCTGAGTCCGGAGTGGACCGGGAAGGCCTGCGCCTGGATGACACCGGTAGGGCACGTATTGAAAGCTCCACGGTCGATCGTCGATCGACCCTCTCGCGACGCCTGGTATCAATTGGAGGTCGTTAACGGCTTTGGGCGAACGCGCGTGCTCAAGCGCGTGATCGTGACTGACGGCCCGCGCCGATACACAGCCTATGACCGGTATGTTGGGCCCGCAGGGTTGCTGACCAATGACGGGCTCACCCCGGATTCCGCATGGCCGCTGGATGCGCTGAACAGTGCCGACCATCGACACCTGATCGCAGGGTACGTGATTGGTGTGCTCGATGGCACCTATGACGTTTCGCGGCTGACTTCCTCGGACTACGACATCCCGCTGCTGCAGATCCCGACTGGAACAATTGGACGACCCACCGTGCTGCAGGCGGTGAATCCCCGGCAGCCGAGGCTTGTGGGCGGCGCGAGTAACCGGGCGCTTCTGGGAAGCCGGTATCAGGGGCTTTCCCATATCCAGATCATCGGTCTGCACTTCTCCGCGCCATCCGCTTCCCATGCAACCTACTTCACCGGGGATGGCGCCTTCCTGCTTGATGACTGTGAATTCGCCGACTTTCGAGTCTCTGCAATCCGAGCAACGCGAGTCGCAGCCGCGTTCGTGCGCGGCAACCGTGCCCATAACCGCAGCACATCGTGGTTGATGCAACTCGATGCGTGCAGCGACGTCTGGATGCGAGCCAATAAACTTGATGTCATCGGCCGGGAATGGAACGACTACGGCGACAACTCAGCAATCATCGTGGACTGATGATATTGCGAACATCCGCCGTCGTTTTCATCTCCTATCACTATCCACCGTCGAACGAGATCGGTGCGCGGCGCAACGGCGCACTGGTGCGCTGGCTCGTCGAGCACAACGTACACGTTATCGTGGTGAGCAGGTTCGGGGATCGCGCATTCGCCTCTGCCAACTCGGATTCATCCATCACCGCAGTGAGGATCGCAGAGTCCAGCAGATGGCTGATGAGAAGCATCGTGGCTGCGAAGCAGCGGATCACTCGGATGCACTCCCAGCTGAGCTCGCACGACGCTCCGGAAGTCGAGCGAAATTCGAATACGCCCGCGGCCGCGGGCTCGCAGCGCCAGACTGTCTCGCCGCGTGAGTGGTTCGTTCAGCTCATCGTTTGTCTGGATCAATACAAAATGTGGTCATGGCGAGCGGCCTGGGCAGCTCTGCGCGCCAGTAAAAGGCTCGATGCGCGCGCCGTGATTGCATCCGGCCCCCCCATGACCAACTTGCTGGCAGGCTTGTGGGTGGCGCGAATCCGTAGAATCCCCTTCATAGCCGACTTTCGTGACCCCTGGTACTCGGGGTTTGAGCGCTTTCCCGGGATATCGGCGTTCGAGCGCAAACTGCGATCGTCAATGGAACGACTGCTGATCGAGCGCAGCACGGCAGTCACAGTCACGACCGATCTACTCGCCCAACAATTGACTTCCAACTACCCCGCGGCCAGCAGCAGGATCCGCGTTGTGCGTAATGGCTTCGATGGCGAGCCGCGGCAACTGCCGACCTCGACCGGGCACCGCCTGAGCTTCCTGTATGCCGGCGAAATCTATGTGAACCGCGATCCCTTTCCCTTTCTGTCGGCACTCGAGCGGCTGCTTGCACTTGACGACACGGATGCCTCCCGTGTGAGCGCTACTTTCGTCGGCAACTGCGAGAGCTATCGCGGCGTGCGCCTCGCCGACTGGCTTCGCGGCAAACGGTGCGCAGCGCTTGTGCGCATTCTGCCGCCGGTCACGACAGAAGTTGTCGAGGCGATGCAAGCGGAAGCCTCGGTGCTGCTCAATTTCGCACAAGCATCTCCCTTTACGGTGCCCGCCAAGACGTATGAGCACATGGCGAGCGGACGCGAGGTCCTGGTCATGTGTGAAGCGCACAGCAGTACTGCGCAGCTCATCAGCGGTGTTCCAGGCGTCACCTGTGTCGACCCCGCAGATGGTGTTTGTTTGGACCTCGCAATTGCAGACTTATATCGCCGCCACGTACTGACCGGGATACTGACTGCGCCGCCGGCATCCGCAGTGCACGAATTCTCTCGCGAGGTACAAAGCCAAGCATTCCTCCAGCTGGTGCAATCCCTGTTATCAGGAAGGAGCGACGAGCTGCCGTAGGCGACTGATAGCCGTTCCGTGATCAGCGCGCGCCGCTAACGCGCATCCGAAGTCTGGTCGAGATTGTCATAGTATGTGCCGTAGCCGTAATATTTTTCGGTCAAGCTAGCCACACGGCCATTCAGTATCAGTCCGACCGGCTTGTTCTCTGGTACGCAGCTGATGGCATCCAGAACAGCTTGTTGAGGCGTAACACCGGATCTCACCACGAGCACAACCTGCCCGAACATTTGTACCATGGCGCGCGACTCGCTCGACGACAACAGCGGCGGTGAATCGAACAATGCGATGCGCCGTGGATCCGCCGCCATGATGCGGCCGACGACCTGTGTCATCCGTACACTGGCGAGCAACTCAGTCGCGCTGTCGTGCTGCGTGCCGGCAGGCAGAATACTCAGTCCCGCGATGTTAGTGGACAGTATCTCAGACTCGATATCGAGCGTCGGATCGATGACCGCGTCGAGCAGACCCGGCTCACGCTCGACGCCGAGTATGCGACTGAGGTGCAACTTGGCGACATCGGCATCGACCAAGACAACCGAAACGTCCTGCTCGCGCGCGATACTCAATGCGAGATTAATGCTGGTGAAAGTCTTGCCATCTCCTGGCAGAGCGCTTGTCATCATAACCAGCCGCAGATCAGTCGCCCCAGCAGGCGCCTGCACCATAGCCTGCGCGATGACCGGGCGCTTGATTCTCCGATAATAATCATCGAATGGGCGTTCCTGGCTCAGATCGGGAAGATATCCCCGCTTACGCAGCACCTCGCGATCCAGCGTCAGCTTCCGTGCCTGTCCACGGGCGCGGTGTGAAATGCAACGCCCCAGTACCAACAATGCTGACCGGCGGCCGGATAGTCACTAGGTTACCCCGAGGCCTGCCAATGAGAGGCGCACACCTTCCCGGTTGAGCCAAAGAGCCATTGCAAATGCCACTAGAAGGCCGGCCGCAAGCCCGGCGAAACGCCGTGAAGCGGCACGCTCGGCGCGGCTCAGCTGTTCGGGAAATGCAAAGCCCACCACCCCGAATACGGGCAGTTGCGTCAGGTCCGCAAGATTACGCATCGAGCCAACAACCGGGCGCAGCCGGTGCAACAGGTAGGCTAGGACGGCTCCCACCAACAAAGCGCCTCCCAATACCGCGGCCAGCAGTGGGCCGCGCATCGGGAACACTGGCACAATGGACGCCCGTGGCGGTTGCAGGATCTCAAATCGCACCGCGCCCGTGCTGTCGGCCTGCTCGCCTAGACGCGCTTTGGCATAGTTCGCCAGCAATGCGGAATATTCTGCCTGGCTCGCGTTATAGTCGCGAGTAAGCGTGGCATAATCGGATTCAACGCGCGACGCACTGTCCAGCCTCTGGCGTAGCTCTTTGGTCCTGATTGCATGCTGCTGAAGCTCCGCCCGCAGCGAGGCGATCTCCAGATCGGCTGTATTGAGTCCCACTTGTATGCTCTGGTAAACGGGATTGGCCGAGGCGCCGCTCGAGGCAATGGTATTGGTGTCGCCTCCTCGCAGCCGTTCCAACTCGGCGGCACGGCGTAGCTGCAGCTCCTGCAGCTTCTCCCGTGTCGCTATGACTTCGGGATATTGCTCGGTGAATTTGAGCCGCAATTCGTCGAGTTCGGCCTCGGTCTCCCTAATCCGCGAGACCGTGTCATCCGCAGTGATCTTACCCGGCAGCCCTAACATCGGCGTGCCCACGGTCGCCGCAGTCAGCGCCGTCGAACGCAGTTGCCGTTCTAGCTCCGCGCGTCGCGACAGCGCGATCGACAATGCGGTCTGTGCTTTTTCCGTGGCCGCCAACTCGGTCTGGAGTTGTGCGAAGTAGCCGCCTTGTTCCGCAGGCAGAGCACTGAGGTTGCTCCCCTTGAACTGCGCCAGGCGGTCTTCCGCGGCACGCAATTGACTTTCGTGCTGCCGAATTTGCGTCTCGAGAAATTTTTGCGCACTTTCCGATCCTGCGCGCCTGCCGCCCTGGGTGTGCTCGATAAGCGTGGTCAGCAGCATCTGGACGACGCGCAGACTACGAGCGCGATCATTATCTCGGTAGGTGATGTCGTAAATGCTGCCTGCGGTCGCTCGCTCGTTGTCGTGTGGACTCGCGCTGGATACGGAGATACCCACCCTCTTTTGCAGGTCTTGTAGCACACCCTCCTGGTCGCGAGGATTCTGTGTGCGAGCAGTCAGAACCCCCGTATCCCGCGCAATCTTCTCGAGCTGTGGTCCATCGAGCAAAGACTGCCGTACGAAGTTGAGCTGCGCCATAACGTCTTGATCAACTGTGAGGCCTTGCAGCACGGGATGAAGCGGTGAAAGTGTATCCACGAAAATGCGCGCGCTGGCCTCGTACCGATCCTGAAGCGCGAAGACGTAAAGCCATCCGGGGACGGCAATCAGGTAAGCCGCGAGCAGTCCCCAGCCGCGAAACCGCCAGGCGCTGCGCGTCGCTTCCAGGACTGCATCAATGAGCTGATTCATCGGCACTCAGATGTGGTTGATTCATTATTGCGCGCCTTTACGCCAGACGATCACTTCAGCTGTCTGCAGCAGAATACTCAGATCGAGCATCAGGCAATGATTTTTCGCGTAGTACAGGTCGTATTCAAGCTTCTCCAGAGCAGCTTGCTCGGATGCCCCGTACGACAGATATAGCTGTGCCCAACCTGTGATGCCCGGCTTCACGCAGTGGCGCTCGTGATAGTACGGGATCTTGCGGCCCAGCGATTCGACGAACTCCGGCCGCTCAGGTCGGGGCCCGACAAAGCGCATGTCGCCCACGAGGACATTCACCAACTGTGGCAGCTCATCCACGCGAAATATGCGCGCGACCGCGCCGACACGGGTCACCCGCCGATCGCGCTTCTGTGCCCATCTAGGCTGACCGTCTTGCTCGGCATCCACATGCATGCTGCGAAACTTAAGCATGCCGAAATGCCGGCCCCTCGAGGCCGACACGAATTTGCCGATAGAGCACCGGCGCACGGATCCCATCCTCCCACTTTATCGCGAGAGCCGTGATCAGCATGATCGGCCAAGTCAACAGCAGAAGCAGCAGGCTTGCTATGACATCAAAGCAGCGCGCGGTGAGCTTGCGCACCGCCGTGCAACAGAAACCCGAGCCGAATATCATCCAACTGGCATTGAGCACATCCAGGCGCACTTTGCCGGTCTCACGCTCCAGGAACCCCTCCAACTCCATGACTCGGACGTTGCTCATGCGGCAGTTGAGCAGTTCCTGCACTGGAAGGTTGCCACGGCGGTCATCCATGGCTACCACGATCTCACTCACCTCAAGGCTGCGGCACAGCTCTAGCAAGGATCCGGTCTGCAGCAGCACCTTGTCGCGAGGCACGCCGGCTCTATCCCCGGGACTGGCGATGTAGCCCACGATCCGAAAGCCGCGCTGATCGGTGCGACGGCGCAACCGCGCGATACTCCCGGCGCGAACGCCGGCGCCGTAGACGAGCACCCGCCGCTTGAACACGTCGGCGTCGACGATTCTCGACATCAGTGCGCGAGTTGCCAGGCAGCCGAGAAAGGCTATGAGCATTGTCAGGCCCATCACACCACGGCCGATGTGCAGGCTGGGCACCACGTAATAGACAATGGCCACCAGGACGAACGCTACCGACGTACCTACGCCGACGCGAACAAACGTTCCCACCGACCTTGAGCGCTGACGTGGGCTATAAAGACCGACTGAAATCAGGCCCAGCAGCATGGTGGCGGAAAACAGAACTGCCCGTACCCAGAGCGGCCCAACTTCGGCCTGCGCAGCGATGATCCCTTCGTCAAACCGTATCTCGGCAGCCAGGTAGAACGCACCAAAACAGACCGCCGCCTCGAGCGCTGCGAAGATAAGGATCTGGGCGTGTAGGCCGAGAAACCGCAAGGATTGACACCGCCCTGATTTTTACTTTCCCGTCTCCCCTTCAGGAGATTCGGCTCTTATCGCGACGACAAGATTCGCACCTGCAGATGCCAGTCGGCGAGCCGGATTTCGAACTCTATCAGGATCGAATCTGAGTTTCAGCAAGCCGTCGACGGGATCAGCTTATATATGCGTTAGGGTTTCCCCCCAAACTGTGAGTGCAGGCGCTGCCATCTGCTGATGGCGCGGTCGAGAGCGACTTTGACTGCATCTCGCAATGGCGACCGTGCGGGCGGCAGAGGTGCGAAGCCTCGCCTTCTCAACCAGCCATTCACTTTGTAAACACTGGCCCGATTGCAGGCTGACAGCGTGCGGAACGTGATGCTGAGGGATATGGATACCGACGCGCCATTGGCCACCCAATGCGGTGCCGTGACGGGAATGTACAAGCCGTCCCCCGGCGACAATTCAAACAACTCACCCTTGTGGGCAAACTGATCCTCTAGCTGCATGTTGCGATGGGCCCCGGCGTGAAAGCTCTCCAACTGCTGCTCGCTAAGGACGGAACGATCGCTGCCGTCGAATACGGTGAGCCGCTTCGAGCCGCGTATCTGGAGCAGGAAGTTATGTTCCGGATCCATGTGGTAAGGCGTGATCGCATTGGGCGAGGAGACGAAGATGAAGGCCTCGGCGTGTCGCATACCAGGAGCGACGCTCTCTATCTGCGCGGCCACGGGTCGCAGGCACTGCTCGAGCAGTGCTGCGTACTCTGGATCGCGCTCGACGTTTTTCAGCACCAGCCAGGAGTGACACTGCTCGATCTGCTGCAGCGTTTGCAGCGCGGACAAACCCGTACGGGGTGTGCTCAGGTAATCCTGATTGACCGGCAGGCTACCGCTGTTGTATTCGCACTGCTGCTCGGGTAGTGTCTGAGCGAGTTGGATGATGCGCGGCAGACGCAGCAGCGGGTGGTCAATGAGCTGGTGTCGAATCCTGAACGCCCTGCCGGGGAAGCGAGTCAGCATCAGGTCCTCAGAGTATTGCAGCCAACTCATGCACGAGCCCCCTCCGCCGCCGGGTCGGGGCGTGCGATCATTCCTTTCACGGATCGGTAGAGCGGAGCGGCCAGGACGACAGCGCGAGGCAGCAGGCCGCGACCACAGACCGCCTGACGGCCGATCTTGCGGCGACCCGGCCAAAGCCGCTCGATCATGAAATGTCCCGGATCGGCGCAGGAATCCATCCAAGCAATCTGTGGACATCTCAACAGAATGTGCTCGGAGTTGAATAGCTCGAGCAACAAGCCGGGGGAGTATTTCGCGTAGCTCTCGTCGAACGCGATCTTGAAGGCGAATGCACCAGGGGTGGCGAGCAAATTGCATTTCATGGCAACAGTGACGCCGCCTACTTCAAGTGCCAGCATCTGCAGGCGACCTCGCCGGTGCGCTTCCGCGGCGACCAGGCGGAAGAACGTCCGATCCTCATCCTGTGAATCGAGCGCGGTCCCAGAGCGCCCTTTCCAACCTGAGCCTTCAAGTGACAAGAATCTGTTGATCCAGGACTCACAATCCTCTGCCGTCTGCAACACGGAGAAGCGCAGCTCTCCGAGCTCACTTAGACGCCGTGCGCTACGTCGCAGGTCCTTCCGGTGCTTCCCGGAAGGACCGACGGACTCAGCGGAGTTGCGGTTGAGCAGTGCGCGGGTGTGCAGGCTCCCCTCACTTACCCATCCGGGCCGTGCGCCGAGTGCAGGAAGAAACAACTTGCCAAACGGTCCGTCCAGCGCACAACTATGAAACTCGAGGATGGCGGCTGGCGCGGCGCCGCATTGCAGCCAGCTCGCAAGCGCATCGGCGCACGGCCTGACGTGCTGCGCGTCGATCAGCGGCGTGCACAGGAAGCAATACCTATGCCGCCAAAGGCGTAACAACTTCAGGTTGCGGAAGTGCCGGTGGCGCACCATCTCCATTGGAACAAGCCCAATCAGGCTGCGCGCACTGTTGCGCACGCAAACCAGACGCACGTCCGCCGTCCCGCGTAACAACCGCAGGGCGGGCAGGAGCATCCAGTCTTCATAAAACACATTGGGTTCGATCGACCGCCGCGCCAGATCACGAAGTTCGCCCGCCAGCGGGGTCTCGCGGTCGAGCCGCAAGAAGTCGTCCGCCCCGCGTTCGCTGACTTCCGTCATGCCGCTTGAAATGTGGATGAACCGCCCGGAACAGACTATACAATTGTCGCGGGGGCAGAAGTGACAGCTTTGATATCAACCGTGCCTCGAATGCGTTGCGCTCTCGACTGGCCATTGACCTTCCGGTGACGACGCAGACTTACGCTGCGGCCAACGGCCTGATCGTTGAGCTTGCGCCTTTGCGGGACTACGAAGTGCTCCAGGAAGCCTGGCTCTCGCTGGAGCGACTCGCCGACACCACCTTCTTCGGCTCCTGGGCCTGGACGGGAACGTGGATCAGCCTCCTGCCCCGGGAAAGCTGGCCTGTCGTGTGCCGCGTCCTGCACGCAGGAGAACCCGTGGCCCTCGCAGTCCTCGGGCGGCGGCGCGGGTGGCGCCTTGGAATGCTATTCCGACAGGTGCTGCTCAATGCTTCTGGAAGCGAGGAGCACGATTCCATTCATATCGAGATGAACCAGCTGCTGGCCGCGAGTCGTTGGCAGCTGCCGGCCATGCGCGCGCTGTTTAACGCCGTGGCGCGCTCCGGCGCTCACATGAAATGCGACGAGCTCCTTCTGCCCGGCCTCGCTCACGGCGCGGAGGTGACTCAACTCGCGTCGGAAAGCGGGCTTTGGACTCATGCAATTCAGCAGTCGGCGCCATACGTGGATCTGGACCACCTGCGCTCGACAGGCCGGCCATATCCCGCTCTGTTGGGTGCCAAGGGCCGCTACGCAGTACGGCGCGCGCTCGAAGACTACCGCCGAACATTCGGTGAGCCGACGTTGGTCCGCGCCGAGACGACCGCACAGGCCGAAGAGTTCCTAAGCGGGCTTAAGGAGCTGCACCAGATAAGATGGACGCAGAAAGGCCACCCGGGAGCATTCGCGGTGCCGGCGTTTCGTGCGTTTCACGGAGCGCTGATCCGCAACCATTTCGCGGCGGATTGCCTGGACCTGTTTCGCGTCCAATGTGGCATGACCATCGTGGGCTTCATATACGCTTTTCGCTACCGGAACGTCGCCTACTTCTACCAGTGCGGATTCAACTACCGTGTGCTGCCCGATCACAACCAACCCGGATATCTGGCACTCCCATTGATCATCGCGTACTACGCCGCAACCGGGGCACGGACATTCGAGTTTCTGGCGGGAGAAGATCACTATAAGCGCCGTCTGGCAACGCATCGATCGCCCGGTCACGTGGCTGGAGGTTCAGCGACCGGCACTAAGCACCGCGCTGCTGCGACGGTACCGCAGCCTTCGGAAAATATGGCAGGAGCACAGGAAGTGACGTGCTCTGCAGCGAACGTGGTAACACCGCTACGACTCCTGGGGGGCTTATGCGCGGTGCAAGCGCAGCCGGCAGTCAATGGCCTCCATTCTCGCAGAGCTGCTGTAAGTGTGAAGCCCGACGGCGTTAGGCAGACGCGCAGGGGTGATGCAGCCGAGAGGCGCCTCCGCGTACTCGCTCTCATTTAGAGTGTTGATTTCCTGCAGATTGACCGCACCGCCGTAAGTACTGCTCCCGTCCTGCGCAGGGCGGATGATTCGCGCTCCGTGACGGAGTATCGCACCGCCGTTGCGCGCGAAGCGGGCGTCGTGTGAGATGGGGTTCGCCGGATGCCAGATCCACTCGCCATCGATGCGATCCGAGTGGAACAGTAGGAGCTGAGTCGTGTGGCGGGCCTCGCCTTCCACGAGCGAAGTAAAAAACCAGAACCGCCCGGCATGGTGGAGGACGGAGGTATCGAACGCGGGTCCGGTATATAGAACCCTAACGAGCTCCCATTGCAGCGGTAGCGCTATGGCGCGATACAGTTCGACGGTGTTGTTAAAACCCGTCTCGGGGATCATGAATACTTCGCCTGCGTGCTCGAAGATGCACGGATAAGCCACGTGGTACGGCCGTTCGAGAACGGGTTGCACCGCGCTGACACGGCCCCGAGCGTCCATCGTGCCGCACACGATACGGCCCCTTTTGCGATCCTCGCTGAAGTCTTCCATGTACAACAAGTCCGTACCACCCACGGACCACAGAAACGGATCCGCGTACCAATGCCCAGCCGGCGCCTGCAGCCATCGATAGCCCTTTGTGTCGCAGAGGGCGCGGCCGTGATCACGAATTGGACGCACCCCCACTCGCCACTGTTCTACCCGCTCTCGCTGTCGACTGCGATGGCGAAGTTGCCGTATCCCCATGTGCACCAGCGCCCGGCTCACTTTGGCGACGGTGACCTCATTCGGCTCCAACAACGCGGCCCCGTCGTTGGATCCTGATAGGTTGCAGTTGTGCATCCCGGGCGCGAACTGCTTCCCACCCCTGCGATGCCAATCTACGCAAGGCTGACAGCCACAGGTTTCGCCGCAGTAGCCGCACCGCCTTGGTGTTCCGAGCGACGGAAATACCTGAGACGAGTGGTACCACGCCAGCTTCGAGGCAGAACGGCTGAGTCTCTGGGGAGGTTGAGGCCCAGACACAATACGACAGGGGCCGATTGGCCGCGGCCGTCGCGAACAGATTGTCTACGAACTCGGCGCCTTCAACTTCGGAAGGTGTGGGCCCAACCCACCACACTCCAAACGTCGCGCCGACTGCCAAGTTACGCATGCCCTCGAAAGGACTGAGACAGGCGACCACATCAAGGCTGTGTGCAGCCAGCACGCTCGTCAGCTTTTCACTTGCGCCCTCAACAAGAACGGTCTCAGAAGTCCGACCCTCTGTGTACGAGGCGAGTAGACGAGTTGCTTCAGCTGCACTGCCGCCGCTCATCCTGCGATCCATCCACCGATACAGATTGATCAGCGCGCGCGCGCCTGTTGAGCCTTGGTGCCGGACAACTCGCGGTCTCACCACGGCGATGATCGTCAGGTGCAGGTAATCCGTGAGCAGTAGCTGCTGAAGCAATTCGCCGTCCGCAGCCGGAAGCGGGTCGCTATTGACGAGCACTCCGATTCGCAGCACGCGCGGACTGCTCAAGTCGACCAACCGCGAAGATGCAGCCATTCCCACGCACCATTGAGACGACACATGGCTGAGCGATCAGGGCCGCCCCAGCAGCCCGCCGCCTGGCACTACTTCCCCATAGATTGCTAGCAGCGCTGCAGTGTAGTCATCCACCGTGAAACGCTGCACCGCCTCAGCCGCCTGCTCCCTAAGACGGACGGCCAGCGGTGCATCGCGCAGTAACCGGGCAAGCGCAGTGGCGAGCGCATCCGGGTCGCGCGGTGGCACTAGCAGCCCACTCACTTCGTTCTGAACGGACTCCTCGACGCCGCCTACGCAAGTTGCAACGATCGGCAGCCGGGCGTGCATAGCTTCCAGTAACACCAGTGGCGATCCCTCGCTGCGGGAGGGTAACACAAAGATATCCGCAAGCCCGAAGTACGGCCAGGCGTTCGGCCGGTGGCCGGCGAAAATCACGCTCGTGCCGAGCGGCTGCGCCTGCTCTTTGAGGCGGCCAGCCTCAATCCCGTCACCGACAATCAACAGTCGCAGGTTCCGCCCTTCGCCGACGCGCTTCAGTTGCTCGAACGCCTGGATCAGCTCCGCATGGCCTTTTTCCGAGGACAGACGCCCAACAGCCAACAAAATGACATCGGTGGCGGCGATACCCAGCTCGGCACGAAGCTGTGCCAGCGTCGCTTGGGACGGCGGCAGACTTGGGTCAGATGCGTTTCGCAGCACTCTTAGACGCTCGGCACTGACGCCCCTGGCACGCAAATGGCGCTCAAAATCCGCGCAGCACGTGATCACTCGATCGGCTCGTGGCAAGGTGAAGCGATCGAGCTCATTATATAGACGGACTCTGAGCGACTCAGTGGTGTAGCCGTGATGGAATGCGAGCCACGGACACCTTCCCGCGGTGGACCTGATACGGCGCCGTGCCAGCCAAACCAACGCATGAGTCTTGAAGCCGTGACTTTCGATTAGGTCAGGTTGCTCGCGCTCCAGCGCATGAGCGAGATCCGCAACCACGGACCAGTCGAACGCATGCCGCTCGCTGAGTGCTACCAGAGGCACCTGAACACGCCGCGTGGCCTCAACGAACGAGTTCGCTCCAACGACGGCGTTACAGCGCACGGTTGTCACCACTGACTGCGATACGCGGCCGCGTGCGCGCTCTGCAAAAGCAAGCAACATCTTGATCGGACCTGTAACCGACCTCCCCTCGATCACGGAAACGACCCGTAGCGGTCGCTCCAGGGAAACGGTCGAGCCCGGCGGTGTCATGTCACCCCTGACGGCCGGATTGGCAATGGCTTTGTTAGCTAAATCAAGGACATTCACGCGTGCCGCCCGCCTCGCCACGGCCGGTGTCGCGAATCCCATGCATGTGCTCTAATTTCCTGCGAAAAGGACAATGACAAATTCCAGGGGAACGCTCATGAATAGCGCGGATGTAGTCTTCAGCACACTGAAGAATGACGGCGTTGTAATCCTGCCGGAGTTCGTCCGGGGAGCCCGACTGACCGGCATGCAGTATGCGTTCTCCCGAGCGCTCGAGCGCCTACGCGCAAACTCCGTCGATGGATATGAGAAAACCGAGCGCCTGCGTGACATGATCGAGCATCCGCTGCTGTTGGATCAAGGTTTTTTGGACCTCGGTCTGGATCCTCTGATCACCGACGTCGTGCAACGCTATGTCGGACCGCAATTCCAACTGACCGAGTGCAAGGGGTGGCGATCACGGATCACCCGCAAGGACTGGCACGGCTGGCACGGTGATGCGTGGTATGACCAGCAGGTACTGCGCAATTGCATTCCCAGGGAGGTGAAGGTGGGTCTGTACCTCACCGACGTCGATTCCGGCGGTCTCGCTTATAGGAAAGGTTCGCATCAGAAGCAGCGACCGCGGCTGCACTCGCGCCAGGAAGGCGCAACCGCCTCGTGGGGTGAACGAGTGGATGTGCATGGCCCTGCCGGCACGGTCGTAGTGTTCGATACATCCGGAATCCATCGCCAGGCGCATCCGATTCTCAGGGTCAGGCATGCATTGTTCTATTGCTACCACGATCCTTCCATACCGCTTCAGGGCGAGGATGTTGCGTACAATCGCTACGCCCCCTTGCGACTCAACGCCGCATTTCTCGGTAATTTGACGGTCGAGCAGCAACGTATCCTGGGTTTCGGTGACGCCCGCCATTTTGTGCACGGCTACCAGCGGGACATTGCTCATCCGCTGGCCCATGCCGCATTCTCTGCCCTGCTGGAAGCAGGACTGTGGCTCGAAGAGCGCTGCGAGCCGATCCTGCGACGAGTCGGGGCCATCCGCGCGAGACTGAGCTCCACTACAATCCCCCTAAAGCGCGGCCACGATCGGAAGCCGGCTTGATGCGCGTGTTGTGGATCGTGGGGTTGGTGCCGAACAAGGTTGGCGGCATTGAGCGTCTGTGCGTGCAACTCGCGCAACAGAACAGAGAAGACGGCATAGACACTGACTTCGTTTTCGAAGCCTCACCCTGTGTAGCGCTGGCGACACAACTGGCGGTGCAAGGGGCCGTGTGGCACGTCGTTCCGCAAGTTGGGGTGCTTGGCTTGAAGCAGGATCTGCTGCTCTGGCGCATTCTGCGCAAGACTCATCCGGACACCGTTCATCTGCACTTGTGCGAATTCCGCTGCCTGTTTCTGCTGTTAGCGCGCATCTTGCGGCTGCCCGTTCTGGCTACGTATCACTACTCCGGCGAACCCACACACGCGCGCGGCTTACGGCGCCTTGTAAAACGGCTGAGGTGGTCACTGCTCTCGGGATCGCTACGTGCGATTACCGCCGTCTCGTGTGCCGCTCGGGACAAACTGGTCGCCGATTATCTTGTGCCCCGCGAGCGCGTCACGATTATCTACAATGGGACGAATCTGCATGAAGCGGTGGAGCTTCCACCGGCGGACGCGGCAGTGCCGGCACAGACTTCCGGGCCGGCACTGGTGTTTGTCGGTGCCTTGATACCCGAGAAAGGTGCTGCCGTCGCAATCGGAGCGATCGCGCGGTTGCGCGGTGTGCTTCCGGAAGCGCGCCTGACGGTGGTTGGTGAAGGACCCGAGTTGGCCAGCCTACAGCGGTTGGCCGCAACGCTCGGTCTGTGCGACCGCGTCGCATTTCTCGGTCACAGGACCGATGTGATGCAGATCCTCGCGCGTCATGACATGTTGGTTGTGCCCTCAATTTGGGCAGAGGCGTTCGGTTACGTCGTCATCGAAGCCATGGCGGTGGGTTGTGCCGTCATAGCCTCCGCGATAGGAGGCATTCCAGAGATTATTACGGATACCGAAGACGGCTTGCTGGTGCCTGCCGGGGACTGCAGCGCCCTGGCGAATGCGATCGGGCAGCTCTGGGGCGATGCAGAGTTGAGACAACGGCTCGTCAGCAACGCACGCAAAATCGTCGAGACGCATTTCAACGTGATCCAGTGCGTCCAACAATACCGAGAGTTGCACATGCGTGTCGCGTCATTCAAGTTGGCCGCACGAGACAGATTGCGCGACCACCCGCTCGAGAACCTGGACAAATCTGCCGCCAATGACATCGAAGGAGTATTCAGCTTCGGCCGCAGCTCGTCGCGGCGCGGCCCATCGTCGCGCGCATGCCCGGGCTGTCAAACAGGCGCACGAGTGAGTGCACGAATGCCTCGGGCGTCTCGGCCAGCTCGACACTGACCCCGGGCTGCAGATCGATCCCTTCGCACGCGACCGCAGTGGCAACGATGCATTTTTGCATGGCGCACGCCTCGAGAATCTTGAGCTTGGTGCCACCGCCATCGCGGATCGGGCAGACATAGACGGCCGCGGAGTCGATCAGCGGCCGTACGTCCGGCACGAATCCGTGCAGCGTTACACCTGCGACCCTGCGGGCAGCGCGCACTACGACTGGCGGCGCATTTGCTCCCACGATGTGCAAGGTGGCCTTGGGGCGTAGCCGCAACAGTCGCGGCCATATCTCCCGAAGCAGGTAGATCATCGCAGCTGTGTTGGGATACCAATCCAACGTTCCAACGAAAATGGCCGAATCCGGCTGCTGCACACCACCGGTAGGTCGGAAATAGACACAGTCCACCCCATTTGGAATAGTCTCGGTGTGAGCACCGTGCACAACCTCCTTTAGTCGCTGCGCATCCAGCTCGGAACACACGATGTTCGCGGCAAAGCGCGGTACCTGCTTACGCTCGTAGGCGGCAAGCCGGCTGGCTTCCTGCCGAAAATACAGCCTCTTTAGCGGATTACTTTCGACTCCGGCGCGTCGCTGCATCAAGTGCGACTCGACATTGTGATGACCGAGCGTCGCCGGCACCGCGGGCAACAGGTCGCGGTAGCGAGCCAGCGAAATCGTGTCGAAATGCGCCAGCGCATAGCGCCTGCGCGTAACGAGCTCGGCGATCGCGCTGAGCGCAGCGGGACTTCGCAGCCAGTCTGCCATGTAGCCGCTGCCGGCAAGCAAGCTCTCCAGGGCCGTGCGTGCTTTGCCCAATGGTCGCGTGAGCCGCTCGATGGGCACGAACTTCACCTCGCGGCAAATTCGCGAGAGCTCTCGATGGCACTCGGCGATTCCCTCTTGCCGGTCATGAAACAGAGCACGCATGAGCGGCTCCTGCACGAAGGCAACCAGATCGACAGCGTGTCGCTCCGCAAGCGCTTTCAGGAGGTGGTAAGCACGAATCGAGGCGCCGGATTTTGGCGGATAGGGCACCAGATGTGATACCCAGAGAGACTGCATGGACTACACCCGCGCCGCGCGCGTCAGTGTCTTTGGCTGCGGGGAGGTAGTCGCCATCCCGGCGATCAGTCCAAACAACAGCCAGATGAGGTTGCTGTAGGCCTGGGACAGAAAGAAGCCGGCGACCAGGTTGCCGATCAGACTCACTCTCAGATTGGCAGCCAGGATGCCGCCCGCAACCGCTTCATCCGACTTCGCGACGTGCCCCAACTCCACGAGACGCCCGAGGGCGCTCCAGGACAGCCATTGCATTCGCAGATACAGAAACAGACCCAGGAATCCGAGCTCTACTGCAATCTGCACCTCTGAGTTATGTGCCGCGCGGAATTGTCCGCCAGTCATCATGTCCACTACCCCGAACGATCCCAGGCCAAACCCAATCGGCCGCTGCAGCAGACTCTTGATGGAACGCGACCAGATGTCGGTACGCGCGTCGTGACCGGACTGCAAGTTGTAGTCGTTGCTCAGGTCGGTAAAGCTCTCAAGTCGCTCGCGTGTCTCGGTTGGAAGCATCGGCCACGAGATCACGGCAGCCGCGGCGAGCGCGATGAGCACGATCACCACGCGCGCGCGATGCGTCTGACCGTCTTTGCGCTTGGGCCGGGTGGTGCTCATCGCCAGCAGACAAACTACGACGGCAGCAAGGCCCAGTGTGCCTCCCCGCGATCCCGTGAGGATCACAGTGATCACAGAAACCAGGCATACCGCAAGCCAGAGGAGTCGCCGCGCTCCCGTGGAGGTTACGGCTATCCCGTAACCAATCGGCAAGGTTGCGACCAGCACGTAGGCAAGATCGTTGGTGTCGTAACTCGACTCCACCGCCGCTCTGCCGCCAGAGTAGAACAGCAGCGCTGCGACAGCGAGCATCGCCGCAGAGATCGCGATCGCAGCAGACAGACGGCGGATACTGCGCCAGTCGCAGACCGACCGAAAAATCAACCAAAACTCGGCGGCGATCGCAGTCGACTCCAGTAGGACTTTCAACGTTTCGGACTTCCACACCGAGAACGCCAGGCTGCACACGGCAAGCGCACCCAGCGCCGCCGCCGTTCGACACAAGGGCGATGACAGAAACGGCGGGGTCCCGGATCTCCCTGCTTGACCATTCCAATAGGCAAGCAGCGCCACAGCAATCGCAATCTTCGCAAGCGGCGCCCCACGCAGCACAGGCACAAATTCAGTTATGCGACCGACTCCGACAATTATCAGCGCCACCACGCTCCAGCCAAATGCGCCGACGCCTGGGCGATCGGCACGCCGGGGCGGCGCGCGTCCGATCGGGGCGTATGTGGGTCGCATGGCGGTTCTATATCGCTCGCGGCTCAGTATGCGACGGCCACACCTGTGCGGATGGGATCGTACAAGCCCCCGGACCTTGTGCGGCCTGTAGAGGTCATTATGCAGCTAAGATACACTCGCGGATCGGACACCACCAGATTACGGCGTCCAACGTTTCGGCGGGTGCCGGCAGTGAAGATCGCGTTCTGGATCAGCTTCGGATTCATCGCCTACGTTTACATTGGGTATCCCATCGCGATCTGGGCCGCTTCAAAACTCCGGCCGCGGGCATCGCGTACTCCGCCCGACCCCTCTGAATCGCAACGTGTGTTCGTCAGCGTCTGCATTGCAGCTCGGAACGAAGCCGCGCGACTGCCCTGCAAGATTGACAACCTGCGGTCGCAGCACTATCCGCAAGAGTTGATCGAGATCATCATCGCCTCAGACGGCTCGACCGACCAGACCCTGCAGCTGTTGCGTCATGATGGCCGGGCAACCGTTCTGGATTGCGCTCCGAAGGGGAAAGCGGCAGCAATCAATTGCGCCGTAGCGGCCGCACGCGGCGCAATTGTTATTCTCACCGACGTACGCCAACAGCTCAATGATGGCGCCATTGCCGCGCTGGTTGACCGCCTGCAGGGCGATCCTACTATTGGTATTGCAAGTGGCGAGCTCGTGCACCTCAAACCGGACTCTCAAGTGGAAGCTTCCATCGGTCTTTATTGGCGCTATGAAAAATGGATTCGCCGTGCCGAGAGCACCTATTTCTCGACAGTTGGCGCCACAGGAGCACTCTATGCAATGCACAGGGGCGACTTTGTGCCCCTGCGCGATGGGACTCTTCTCGACGATTTTGACGAACCGATGAGCGTAATCAGGATCGGCAAGCGAGTTATTCTCGACGAGCACGCTAAAGCCTACGATCGTCTCGAAACCAACATTGTCGATGAGCGTCGCCGCAAGATCCGTACACTTGCGGGAAATTGGCAAAGCCTTTGTCGGAACTTATGGCTGTTGAACCCTTGGTCGAACCCAGTATGGTGGCAATACGTGTCCCACAAGCTCGGCAGACTTCTCGTGCCGTTTGCGCTCATCAGCCTGCTCGTTAGCTCCTGCGTAATTAACAACGCCACATACCGTGCATTCGCAGTGGTACAGGGAATGTTTTGGAGTTGCGCGCTTGCCGGAACATTGTGTCCGACCATACAGCGATTTCGCCCGATTGGCCTGGCCAGTGTGTTTTTGCAATTGAATCTGGCCGCGGTGCTCGGGCTGGCTTACTTCAGCCTGCGCCGAACGGATGCAGTTTGGGACCGGTAGGGGCGGCAGGATTGCCTATTCCGGGTCAACTGCATGAGATCGTGATGCGACGTTCATTAGAGCTGAATGATTTCATGGGGCACCGCTTGACTGTCTCAGCGCAGTTAGCGGGTGAGGCGAATCGGGGTCACGCGTGGCTGACATGCCGGTTGGCCCACGACGGGGCAACATGGATAACCCGGATCGCCACCTTGACTCGGATCGTCGGCACCTGATGTCCCGGCTGGCGGACAGGCTCGAGTCAGACAACGGTCCCGAGTCTCCCATCGTAATTTTTATGGGCAATGCGCACATGATGTTCAGTCAGGATTGCCATCTACCGTGCCGAGTCGATATGCCCTCCTTCGAAACCTAGAAGCTAGATCTCACTCGCCATAACGAATCAGCGGTCTGAAGAATTGAAAGCCACTCGTCATGGGAATATCCCACGTAGCGCCCGGGTTGTTGCGACTTAATCTCCCGTACGCCAATCCGTTGCCGAAATTCTCGACTGCTGCCCCGTGATTCGCGGATACCGCTATGCAAAGCAGTTTATTATTCGTTGAATATTTATGAACAAGAGAGTCTCACTCGGCGGAGTCTGGGCATCCGCTGTTGTTTGGTGGTATAGCTTCTAAAATAAATCGCTTGTTGCTATCAGTCAAATCAGCCAGCAGTCTTTCAGCTAACCAGGAGAGTCGGGTGCTTTGTTTCCGGAGAAAGAGCCGATTAATCCTCGATATCCTTTGTTACAGAAGGTGTGAACACTATTCCATACCTTTCTTCCTTGATCATATATTCCTTCCATGACGTTCTAGATAGACGTAAGTTTTCCAACTCGCCAAAACCAGCCAGCCGCTGTTCAAGAAGTTTGATAAGCGTGTCCACCACGCAGTAGGTCCATCTAAACAAGCCCAATGGCTCGGCTCCAAAATGCCGTTGTACAAGTCCTAGCTCGCAATTCTCACCCAGGCTCTCGTACTGCATTAGCAACTTTCGCGTGTTCCTATCGCTTACCCTGTCTATCTCAACGATCGTACCCTGCGTAGGTAAAGTCTGCATTATCGCGGCTCGATTGCCCCAGTGCCAAAGAGCTATCCGCGTTCTGAGATAGCGGTTTCATTGTGAGGTTTCATGGCAAGGACCCGGTTCCAGCGGTAAGCGCCTCTTGCCAGTCTTCCCGCGCCATTGCTAATTCAGCGTAAGTGGTGGCGACCCATATATCGTCCGGAAAGCTCGCTACCCCGGTGGACAAGCGCTCCTCGGCTTCTGCGAAGCGGGAAAGCTTCAAAAGCACCCGCCCAACACCTGTGACGCCCGCCGCACTATTTGGAAAGCATTGGCGCACTACCTCCCATCGTTGCAATGCCTCATGCCATTCCTCTTGATAGTGAGCGGACCAGGCATATTCAATTAAAAGAGCTAGCCGCTCCCTACACCTCTCTAGACCAGCCCTGATGACCGTATCTGAAGCTTCAAAGCGCCCTAACCTCCGCAATGCGACGCCGGCCTTTATGTATCCTTGCGGATCTTCCGGATATTGTTCCGTGGCCTGTCCCCACAGTGCCAACGCCTTGTCATGCTCTGCGGCCTTGCTCGCGGTCTCCGCATCCGCTAACAGGTCCTCACATTTCTGAGAGCGCACGATTTCTATCGGAGAAATATCGCGTCCAGACCGTCGGCCTGGACCTGCGAATAGCCTTGGGACAAGGACATCTTTGCGATACCCTCAACTCCCGCGACCTGCACCCCAGACGCCCATGGCGATTCGCGCAGATTCGTCATGAGTTTGTTTCCGCACTGGTCCGCATACTGCGAATCAGCGGAAGCATTACGTCGCACACGGACTTGTGGCTGCCATTTGGCAACTCCGGGTTTTGATCTGTCGACAGAGGAGGTAAGCGAGGTGCGAGAGCTCGAAACGATGCGAATCTGCTATTCATGTCTCGACACAGTTGCTCACCAGCGGCTTTCGCCATGGCATATTCTGTAAATCCCGCCAGACGTTCCTCGATGTAGATCGTGGAGGGATACAATGCCGTCAAAGGCCGCGAGCCCTTCTCGATTAAGGCGCAACAGCATTCATAAAATCCAGACACATAGAAGCGCAAGAATTTTTGCAGCCGATCAAATTCGAGGAACGCCCCTCGGCGACCTCCAATCATTGGAGTTGCGAAATACAAGAGCTGATTAGGCAGCGTTGCAATCGCTGCGAATTGAACGGCGATTGGCACGTTTATATCTAGTTTTATAACATCGCATAAGCCTCCCCAGCCGCGTATCTCGGCCGCGACTCGTTCAGCATCCACCTTCCCTGTGTTGTACGTGAAGATCGGCCTACCCCCGCCCGCTGCGATGATCTTTGCCGCCACCTCGCCAATTCCACGGGAGCCGCCGACCACCAGTGAGACACACTGCGCGAATTCCTGGGGCTTGACGTGTCTGGCCACCTCACATATCGCGGCCTGAGCTGTTGGTTTATGCCGCATCATGCTGGTAAGGGTCCCCACCCAGCCGCCGCCGGCCACTGCGCATAGAACTCGTCGGCGCTCTCGATGGGAGTCAGCGACTCTGAACCCAATGTCATTGGTTTCATCGTCCTCACAGGATTCCAGTGATAAGCCATTAAAAACAGAATGTAATCCTGGGCAGACCATTCCTATAAGTTTGCTAAATGCCGTTATCGCTGCGACTTGCCGAGCACCGAGCATGCGGGCTGCATTGGGAAACGCATTGGCGGTCTCGGTCGGCGGCGATGAAAATGGAATCCTTCCGGAGAGTCTCGGAATCTTCTCCTCTGGCTGTTCTATAGGCGACGCCGGATCAATGAGTCCGCTGGGCTTTTCAAATGAGACTGCGATATGTTTGTCGCCGAAGCTTATAACAGCACTGACTGCGAGGATGCTGCCGACACGCACTTCGACCCGCATCAGCTTTGCATCGAACCGTGCTAACACGGCATCGACCCGCTCGTGAAGCACAACAAAACTATCAAAATTCACCTTCAAGGCAACGATTCTCGGTAAATTTTGAATGTGCTGACCTACGATATCCAGGCACCAAAGAAGGTTGTGAACGCCATGAACGACCGGCCCACCGGCACCAATACGGCGAGCCGCTACAGGGTCGACATGCAGCGGATTGAAGTCGCCAGAAAGGGCGGCGAATTGCGCCTGATCGACTTGGGAGTGTTCGCGACTTGCGAGAATGTGACTCACGCTACCCCTTGTGGCGGTTCATTACAGCAATGATCCTGCTCTAGTTGGTGCTTTCGCGCGCCACGACGGTGATCGCTGCTGCACGAGTAGGTGCGCGGGTGGCTGATAGGAAAATCTTAGCACTGCTTTTGTGTTGCCGCGGGCACAACACTCTCCAGGCAGTGCCTCGAGCAATCGCCGACAGATTTGCTTTGGTACACTACTATTGTCTACGCTTTCGTCGACGGCGTGCATCTAATCAAGGCCAGTGACGATCTCAATTTGATGAGCGCAGAGATAGTCCCGCGGTGACTCACTTGCACTGGCTTCCTATCGCTGACGATTGGCGCGCGCGGCTCGGCAGGCTACGCCAGCGGACAGGAGCTCCAAAAAATACTTGGAAGGAAGTTGTTGCTTCGGCAAAGCTTCGGATGGATTTTTTAGGGACCAACGCTCTCGACCAGGCGGTGCGTGCAGTGTTCAGCGGTGTATCAACTGAGAGTCTCGGCATACCTTCGGTTCGTCTTGCGCTACTGGGTTCTTGCACTATGGCCCATCTGCATAGCGCTATTCGTGTCGCCGGTATGCGCCGCGGTATGTGGATCAATATATACGAGAGCGCGTATGGTCAGTTTTTTCAGGAACTTATAAATTCCGAATCGGCTTTGCATGCCTTCAACCCGAATGTAGTCTTGTTAGCACAGGACGCGCGCTACCTTGCTGCGGGTGTTTCCACCAACCTAGATCCCCGACAGTGCGATGCTCTTATGGAGGAGCGCAGCACTCAAGTCATGCAATGCTGGCGCCTCGCCGCTCATGCATTCAACTGCCAAATTATCCAGCAAACCGCCCTTCCGCTGTATCCGGATTTGCTGGGCTCAAACGAGCACCGGCTGTCCGGCTCACGTTCTCGGTTCATTTACCAATTAAATTACAGATTGCGAACGATGGCGGACGAATTCGGCATTGAGCTTCTCACTCTCGACACTCGTGCAGCGAAGGACGGAATCCGCAGTTGGCACGACGCTAATCTTTGGCACAGGGCCAAACAGGAAATCTCGCCCGCCGCCGCACCCCTCTATGGTGATCTACTCGTTCGCTTGGTTGCGGCAAAACAGGGCCGCTCCTTTAAGTGTTTGGTACTCGATCTGGACAATACTCTATGGGGCGGAGTTATTGGGGATGATGGCTTGACGGGCATCGTCATTGGACAAGGTAGTCCCGTCGGGGAGGCTTACGTTGAATTCCAGAGATTCGCACGTGATCTCTCCCGTCGTGGCGTGATTCTGGCGGTGTGCTCCAAAAATGATGAGCAGACAGCACTTTCGCCCTTTAAAGAACATCCAGAAATGGTACTGAGTCAGGGAGACTTCGCTAGCTTTAGAGCCAATTGGACGGATAAAGCCACGAATATCAGGAACATTGCATCGGAGCTCAATATTGGGCTCGATAGCTTAGTTTTCATTGATGACAATCCGGCGGAACGGGCATGGATCCGACAGGAACTTCCTTCGGTGGAGGTGCCGGAGGTTACCGACGACCCAATGAGCTTCATCGAGGCTTTGTCCGATGGTGGTTACTTCGAGGGTGTTTCTGTCACGGAAGAAGACCGATTGCGCGCTGAGCAATATCAGGGAAATCGCCAACGGGATGTGCTCAGACTTGCCGCTACGGACATGACGTCATATTTACGCGGACTGAAGATGGAGCTGTTTTGGCGGCGTTTCGATCTAGTTGGGTTACAGCGTGTTGTCCAACTGACCAATAAGACCAATCAATTCAACCTCACTACGCGGCGATACACCCAGCAGGACATTCTCTCGATTATGCAAGCGAAAGATGCGTTCGGTTTGCAATTGCGGCTTGCCGATCGTTTTGGTGATAACGGAATCATCGCAGTGTGTATCGGCAAGATGATTAATGACACTGATCTCTTGATAGACACGTGGCTAATGAGCTGTCGAGTGCTAGGCCGTCAGTTAGAGCCAGTTGTCCTGAATCTGGTTGCCGCAGAAGCCAAGCGCCTTGGCGCAGAACGATTGATTGGAGACTATATTCCGACCGAGAAGAACGGGATGGTCATCAATCATTACGTCAAGCTCGGATTCGATTGGTGGAGACACGCGCCGACGGGTCCTCCCGCGCTATACTGGATATCGAAAGCTTGCCCCCTTTGAAAACTTTCATAACTCTCACAGAGTGCGGACGAGAATGACTGAAGCTGAAATCTACGCTGCATTGACGCCGGTGTTTAACGATGTGTTTCTGCGCGATGACCTAATATTAACGTCTACACTGAGCGCCGATGACATTCCGGAATGGGATAGCTACAAGCAGATCGAAATCCTAGTCGCAACGGAGCAGCTTTTCGCTATCAAATTCAGCAGCCGCGAGACTGATAACCTGGCGAATGTGGGGGATCTCGTGTCCTTAGTGGGTAAAAAGAAGCGCTAGCAACCACGCAATTCCTGTTAGACGCGTATAACTGTGTAGCGTATTGTTTCTATCATTTCCATCGTCTTACTTCTTTCGCTTTTCCTAACATCTTAACGCCCATAAGCTCGGGCTCAACGGCCTGCTAACGCACGCGACATCATGCATTCGTCGTTGAGCCTAGCAGCACGGCGCTTCCTCGGTCAGAGCTGGTGGCTAGCGTAGCAGCACGGGCAATTCCTCGGTCGGAACGAGTGGCGAGCTTAGCGGCGTGGGCCGGAACAGCGGGTATACTCTGAATTCGGGCATAGAACCTCCGAGTCGAATTTGAGCCTCCGTTTCGCATTCCAAAAGCTCACGCGGCGCCGTAAGCGGAAACCCACCTTGGAGGCCGCGGAAAAGCTCCTTCTTTCCGGGCGCAAGGCTGACGCAGCCTCACAGTACCGCGAGCTCGCTGAAGATGGCTCGATTACCGCTCAGTTGCGGCTAGGTCAGTTCTACGAACGTGGCGAAGGTGTCCTACAGAACTTCCTTGAGGCGGTCCGTTGGTATCGCGCCGCCGCCGAGCAGTTTTCGAAGCCTGCGATTGCAAGGCTGGGCGAAATCTATCTCACGGGTCTCTCGGCACCGAATACCGCAACCCCCGCGGCGTTGGCGTGCCTCGAAGAAGATGACAATCCAGACTCCTTGCTGAAACGCCTGTATCCACTGGGCCTGGGCGTCGCAGCGGATCCGGAGGAAGCAGCGCGATGGAACAGCAAGGCGGCGAAATCAGGAGATGCCGGCGGCCAGGCACGGTTGGGCCATCAATATGCCACCGGCAATGGGGTCGGGAAGGATTTCTCGGAAGCGTTGCGTTGGTTCCAGGCGGCCGCTAGCCAGGAGTTGGAGGCTGGGCTGCTGGGCGTCGGCATGCTCTTCGCCGGTGCATACGGCATCGAAGCCCAGAACCACATCGCTGCGCGCGACTGGCTGGAACGGGCTGTCTCCAAGGGCAATAAGACTGCCAAACTCAGCTTGGCGCTGCTGCTGTTATTCGGAGAGGGTGTAGAACACGACTCTGCAAGAGCAGCCACCCTTCTGCAGGAGGCCGCGGAAGCCAATCTACCAACTGCAATGTTTCATCTGGGTGAGTTGTACCGTCGGGGTGTGGGCCTCGAGCAAAGCAACTCAATGGCAGAGACATGGCTACGTCGGGCGGCTGCTCGCGGCTATCAAAGAGCGCGTCTGTCTCTGGTTTATCTGTTTCGAACCGGTTCGAGCCTGACTATCACGCGGCAGCCGTGATTTGCCGCGAGGCTGCCGACCTAGGTGATGGGGAAGCGCAATACCTTCTGGGTCAATTTTATCTCGCCGGGGAAGGAGTTCCCAAAGATCCAATGGAAGCGGCTCGCTGGCTGCAAAGGGCAGCGGATCAGAACATCACAGCCGCTTTCGATCGGCTGGGAGCGTTGTATGCCGAAGGAATTGGGTTACCACAAGATTTTACCGCCGCCGCGGAATGGTTCAGTCGTGCCGCTGCGCAGGGCGATGTCAACGCCATCTATCATCTGGGCACGTTGCGGCTGGAAGGCCGAGGCGTCGAATTAGATCCTAACGCGGCATTCAGGGCTTATCGCGATGCTGCGACAAAGGGCAACGGTGCAGCGTCACTGCAGCTCGGGATCCTTTATGCTACCGGGCAGTACGTTGCCCAAAATTATAAATGGGCTGCACGTTTCTATACGCTGGCAGGGTTGCAAGGCGTGACGGCCGGCTATTACAACCTCGCCTTTTTGCATTTCAAAGGTTTGGGCGTGAATCAAGACGCAGCCCGCGGCATCGAGCTACTTTCGCAGGCCGCTACCGGTGGCAATACGGAGGCAGCGTGGGCGCTCTATCGGCAATATACTGACGCCGAATTCGTTCCCTCCAACCCCACTCTCGCGGTTCAGTGGCTCACAAGAGCTGCTGAGTTAGGGAGTATCGCCGCCGCCTGCGACCTGACTGATCGTCTCGAGCGTGGTGATCCCGCAGCGCCGACGATGGAACGCGTGCTGCAATTGCTGGAGCAAATAGCGCTGACCGGCGACGCCGATGCCCAGGCGCGCTTGGGCCTCTTGCATTATCAGGGTAAGCATCTCCCCAAGGATTCAAATCTGGCGTTGCGCTGGTTATCGCGCGCCGCGCGGGGCGGTAACGCATTTGCTCAGGCGTGGATGGGGGATGTACTCGCTCAGGGATTGGGCGTAACCGCCGATCGTGACGCCGCGGCCCAGTGGTACGACCGCGCCGCTGTCCAAGGCTACGCGGGTGCAATCGCAGCGCTCGTGTCTTTGCGTATCGCAGCAGGCGGGCCGCAAGATCGGCTCGCACTAACCTTCCAGCTTTGGATGCGTGCTGCTGAACATGGCAATCCCGCCTCGATGGGCACCGTCGGGGAAATGTACCTGAGAGGGATTGGCGTGCCGGCTTCGCCTAGAGACGCCCATCGCTGGCTGCGGGCTGCGGCAGATCGCGGACACAGTGCATCCATGTTGCTCCTGGCGCAGCTGTTCTTGGCAGAGCCAACAGAGATAAACTGCACTCGCGCAGTGATCTTGCTGCGGCAAGCGGCAGCGAGCGGTGATCCCGAGGCACAGTACAACCTGGGTGTGTGTCTGCGGCAGGGCTTTGGTGTGGATGCTAACGATAAGGAAGCCGAAAAGCTCTATGCCGCGGCAGCCCGACAGGGGCACCCGTCCGCCCAGTTGGCACTCGGCTCTCTCAAGGCCCAACACGCGACCAGCGACGAAGAGTGGCGCGAGATTGCCGAGTGGTTTCGTAGGGCCAGCGAGGCAGGTCATCCGGCTGCCATGCTATCCTTGGGTCAGCTGCACGAAACTGGACGCGGCGTTCCTGAAGACAAAGATGCCGCATTAAAGCTCTATCAGCGTGCAGTCGGAGCAGGCCTCAGTGATGCCGCAGCAGACGTGGCCCGTGTTCAGTCAGCACTGCATGGGTGACAGGCCGCGGTACTTTTCGATCAGTGTGTGGGTTGCGTCGAGCGAGCAAGTCCTCAAAGAGATCCATCCATCGTGGCAGCAAGACTCGCTTGAGATCGTATTGCGCCACCGCCGTTGCGCGCGCCGCCTCTCGCAGTGGTTGCATTTTCTTTCGTTCAGCCAACGCCGCATCAATCGTTTCTGCGAGTTCACGTACCGCGAAGAAGTCGACCGTCAAACCATTTTCAGAATCTTTGAGCACTTCCAAAACGGGCGGCGTCGCCGAACCAATAACCAGACAACCTGCGGCCATTGCTTCGACAAATGACCACGACAGCACGAAAGGATAGGTGAGATACACGTGCGCCGAGGAAATCTGCAGAAGTTGCAGATACGATTTGTAGTCAATCTGTCCCAAGAAATGGACGCGCTTCAGGTCTATGCACCCGCCCACCTCCTCCAACATCATCGCACGGTATGTGGATAGTGGCGGGGGCCGCGCGCCGTAGCTCACTTCGTCACCGCCAACGATGATCACGCGCAAGTTCCTGCGTCGTCTCATCAACTGCGGCAAAGCGCGCATGAATACGTGGAACCCTCGATACGGCTCGAGATTGCGGGCTACGTAGGTGAGAATCTCGTCCTGACCGGTGAGACGTCGCTTCGAGCTGGGCAGCGTGAACGTCGCGCCCGGATTCGGGCAGACCGTGTCCGTATCCACCCCTTCGTGAATGACGCTGATACGCGACTGCATTTCCGCGGGGTGGAGGCTACGCTGCCAATGCGTAGCACTGTGACCCCAGTCGGCAGACTGAAAGGCCATGAGACTCACCCCGTTTCTTGACCGCAAGAACGATGGATCATTGAAGATGGAGGCGAACTCTGGATCGAAATCGACGTCAGTACCCCGCGGGTGATAATAAAACTCGAAATTCGCCAGCAGGGGTACGTCCGGAAATACAT
Source organism: uncultured Pseudomonadota bacterium (assembly GCA_963715725.1). Classification (GTDB taxonomy): domain Bacteria; phylum Pseudomonadota; class Gammaproteobacteria; order Steroidobacterales; family Steroidobacteraceae; genus 13-2-20CM-66-19. The sequence continues at coordinate 1,348,912 of OY970272.1, forward strand.
CCTTGATGAAGAGTGTCTCGCCCCAGCCGCTGTGCCCGACTATCAAATCGGGGTGAAAGCCCTGATCGCGCAGGCGGCGACAACCTTCCGCTGCCGCAGCGCCGGTACTGATCGCGCGATCCAGTTCTACGGAGTAAGCGTGACAGTTGATGAAGCCTCGGGCGTCCTTCGGATAAGTCACCTTGTAGACACCCGGCATGGAATTGTCGTTCGGTTGGGTGACGAAGTAGATCTGATGACCGCCTTGTTTGACGAGATGCTCCACGATGTAGCGGTACTGCCCCGGGAAGTTCTGGTGAATGAAAAGATAGTTCATAGCTCGAGCGTCGCGAACAGAGCATCTCGCTCCTCTTGGTTACGCAACGGTTCAACTCGCGCCAGGGCCACCAACTCCAGCTGCTTCGGACGGCGGCGCAGCACAACTTCTTCGAACGGCAGCTCTTCAAAGCATTTTTGCAGGATACCCAGAGTGAACCCGCAACGATGCGCCATAGATGTACGCCCGCCGGCGATGGCTCTGCCATATCCGAAGAAAATATCGTGCGGAGTGATGGGACCGGCATCGGATTCGTAGAGCGGTTCGTGCATGCGATCAGCTGCCACATAGGCCGCGACTGCTTGCAGATCCGGCACGATGATGCAAACGAACCCGTCGTCTCGGACCACCCGACGAAATTCACGCAGGGCCAGGATTACCTCATGCTCATACAGATGCTCGATGCAGTGGGCAGCCCAAATCACATCGGCGGTGGCGTCCGGAATCTGCGAAAGATCAGTCAGATTCGCAACGATATCAGGCTCGACGCCGGGATCGGCGTCCACACGCAATTCCTTCCAACTGCTGAACTGGGCGGGCAACGGAACGCTGTTGAGCGGACCGCTCCAAGGTTGACCAGGATTTGCTCCCTCGACGCCTGACTCACGAACGCCGCGCAGCCGCGCGCGAAGCTGAGCGAACGGTGCGTCTCTTTAGGGCGCTCGCGCGTGACCTTCACGGCGGTCCCGGTCTTCTGAACCACGACTGAGGACATCATGGTTGCCGAACGCTTCACGATACGAAGCTGAATACCTTCTAAGGGATCGCTCGCTACGGAGGATCGGCACGGAACTCCGTTTCGCACAGGGCCGATCACCGCACCGGACTGGAAATGCCCGCTGTATTCGACATCGTACGCCGCAGCTGCGGGACTTGGCTTCAGCCGGATAGCGAATCCCAACAGTGGAGTCGCCATTCCCTTAGTGCCGCACATCTTGTCATCACTCAACCAAGGGGTCTCGAATCCGCTGGCAGTCAGCGCCTTGTATTCAATATCACAAGACCCGAAGCGTGCCAGAGGCCGAACGGAAAATGACTCGATCCACAGTCCAGGAGCGACCTTGCCGGCCCACCCCTCACCACTAAAGTTCATATCACCACGAGTGCGGATATGGGCAGTGATCTCAAGCGGCAAAATTGCGGCATTGGCCCCAGCCGGCCGCATGGATCGCTGCGCACTCCCGTTAGTATTCTTCGCCATCGGCTTTAGGACATGCTGTGAGCCTGAGGTAGGCGGAGCAGGAGAAGCGTCCGCTCTCGTTTCAAGTCGCTCTACCTTAATGGCGAGAACGTCTCCGCCTGGTGCTCGCACTGAAGTCATGACGAGGCTGGCACCCTCTCCCATCACCTTGGCGACCAAGAGATCACCCTTATGAAACAGCCAGGCTCCGTGCGTTGAGGGACCGGTCACGAACTCAACAATATCTGACTGCACCCCGGGGCCGAGGCCTATGTGTACCGCAGGTAGGACTAGGCGCCCTGCGGCTGCAGCGACCGAAGGCACAGCGGCCTTTACCGAAAAAAGATACAGACCCACTGGCAGCGGCAGCACCTGGACGGAGGCGCTCAAACCGTCCTCCTGGGCCGGGCTGGATCGCTCTTTGATTGCGCTATTCACATCTGCTTTACTGGATTGAATTGTGGGCATCTTAGCGTCATACACGGTGGACGACACTACAACGTTATCGGTGTCGGTCGATCGCTCGGTGGTGCGCGCCAATCTGATCAAGTGATCGTTGATCTCAGAAGCCTCGGTGTTCAAAGGCAACAGCTTAGTGTTAGGTCGCGATTGCAGCCGTTCGGCCAGCGCGCCAAGATCAAAAGTCATCACTCTCAGCTTGGCCGCCAACGCGTAATCCAGTGTATAGCACCAAGTTTCAGGCCAAACTGAGGGAAACCATGCGACATCAATTCTTTCACGAGCCAAAAGGTGCGAAGCTTCGCCTTCGCCATACCGACCCGTAATGTAGACCTTGCTCGTTGCCGCGAGAGCCGCATCGTTCTCCGAGTATCCGATCACAACGAACTCGATCGGTAGCTTGCGTGACTTTGCGTCTTTGGCACAGTCCAACAAGACCTTATAGCCTTTGTGCCGTCCGATGGCTCCCAGGAGACCCACGCGCACGGGTCCATGGGCAGGCACAGGCGGTAGCGGGTCTTCCGACGATATTTCCGGTCCGGTTCGTGCCCTTCAACATCGATCCGCAGGTCAGGAAAGTGGCGTTGCAGTCTCAGCACGGTGTCCATCGAGGGCGCCATGACGCGGCGGGCCCCTCGTAGCCATTGATGGCTGCGCGCCCTCAAGGCCGGCACTGAGATTCGTTCTTGCAAAACAGATCCATTTTTGCTGACACAACTCCGGCAGGCCGCGACCCGAGGCTCCCACAATAGCGGCCTGTTCCATCAATTAGCGTGACTCGGGGACAAATCCACGCATAGTCGTGGATGAAGACGTCATACGGTACCGGCAAACTCCGGATCGCTTCTATCACGCGAGGATCGATGTACATGAAGTGCTGCAGCTCCATGCTATCGATGGCTAAATTTTGAAGAACCGCTCGTAAGGCCTGAAGTTCTGAAGGAACACTGTATTTCAAATTCGGCAAATCGAGAGTTTCGCTACTGAGTTGGCAGCCGTCACCGCGACCCGGTTCTGAAGGTTTAAGGATCAGAGGCAATTTGCCTTGCAGCTGCAATGCGACGCAACGCTCGCGGACATAGCGCTGGACGCCGCCCGATAATCCTTGTGATACCAGTATCACGAATGGCCCTGGCAGTTGCATCAGGCGCGCTTCATCGAACTTGCGACGCACCGGTGCTAGACGATCGTCCATCAAATAGCGGTCGATGAAGCGGCTATAACCGGGGTAACGTAAATTGAGAAGCCTTTGGCTTCGCTCAAGCAGGGCCGTACGGCGTACTCGGCCGAATGAGCGGCCGCTCGCGTGGTAGACAAAGACATTCGGCGCCAGGACGTGGGTCCGCCCGAGGCGACGTCCACGAAGGCAGAAGTCGGTCTCCTCGCCGTACCCGTGACCGAAGACATCCGCGTCAAGCTCGCCCACCTCCCGAAGGCAATCCCGCCTTATGTAAAGGCAGTGACCGACCCCTACCGGGATCTCTATGGGCGCTGCAGGACCCATGGCAGATGCAATAACAGTAAGTCTTGCGGCCTCATGGGGGAGAAAGCTCGGAACCGGCTCTATGTGGGTAGCTCGCGATCGCGGCTTGATTACTGAAAGGCGTGACAGTACCGATTCGATTCTCACTGTATGCAGCCGCCTGAAGGCCCGTAAGCCAGTTGCCAAAAACCAGTGCATCCGAGTTCAGAATGACTACATCGCGATCTGGGTTAAGTCCAAGCGCGCGGTTCACTGACCGTACGAAGCCCTGGTTCTCGCTATTCCTCAGCAGCTCGATGCGGCCATGCTGCTGAAGGTCATCCAGCTCTGCAACTAGCTTCGGATCGGAACTCGCATCATCCACGACTATTAGCCGCCCGTTGGTGCCAACAGTGTTAAGGACGGACTCGATGCAGGCTAGAGCTGCCTCTCGCGCTCCGTAAACGGGAATCACAACGTCGACTACCTTGTGAGTAGGGCTCGGCGCGGGACGGCGCACCGCACGCCTGCGAGGCACAGAGCGCCAGTCGACAAGCCGGTCGCGAGGCACGCTACGCAAGCGCACAGCGCGTTCGAATACTAAAGGCGAATCAGGCAGGGGCCACCAACGTAGGCTAGGAAGCTTTACCTCAACCGTTAGGCGGCTCTCCGACGCCATGCGCACTCTAGGAGCACAGAAGTCCCAGCCATCCAAACCTTCGGGCCTGGCATTCACGCCAACATGGGCTTGATCTCCGGAACCGAGGATCAACCGCATGTTGGGGCGAAAGCTCGGGCGCCAGCCTACCCGGACCCACCCCCATAACTTGCTCCCTGTGAGGTGTGCGCGGCCATCAAGCCCAAAACTTTCTTGAAAGGATTGACCTGACCCGATGAGCTCCGTACCCCTACTTCTGACATCCCAAACATGGCAGCGTCCAAGGCCGGGTAAGGAAAAACGCCGTTCGTTGTCGGAGGACCGTTCCTGAAGCAACTGAGCGAAGGCCGGATTTCGATCAATTCTGACGTCGAGCACGCTCGAGACTTCGCGCGGTGCGAGCTCGCCCACCATCTCCAGCTTCGACCCCCGTCCCACCCACCCCGGAAGTGAGATTGCCGGATGGCGGATGACAGAGCGCGCAGCGAAACTCAAGAGATCTTTACCCGGCACGCAGTAATCGACCAGTGCGCTCTGGAGCTGTTTGCAGGCTTCATCAAATCGCTCGAGGCGCAGGAGCGTAAGCGTAATTATTGCCGCGAGATCCGGGTCCGGAGGAGTGCCGGTGGTGCGGTGGAGCATCCGCAAGGTAACGCTTGGATCTGCGTTGCTTAGTGCGAGCAGTCTTCCATAGATGACAGCGATTTGCGGCAGCTCCAGACCGTCGGCGTTACGCCAAATCTGATCCAGCTTCCGCAGAGCGGCATCAAGCGATGCGCCCAGCAGCTGATGCAAGATACGCAGGCCGTCGGCGCTGGCGCCGTCGACGATCTGCAGTACTCTGGCGATAGCTGTCGCGGTGGATCGACGGAGTAGAACCTCAAACGACGCGTCCGCCGGCGACACGTCGTATTTGAGAGGAGCCTGTATCCTGCGCAAACTTGGTCAGCGCAGCTCAATGCTTATGAGTGGTGATGTCGCCAGCCTTGAGGTTCTTCAACCCTTCCAGCTCGATCGTCGTCTTACCCCCATCCAGGCTGATGTAGGTATTGCCGCCGCTCTCGGTCACATGGCTCTTCAGCTGATTGAAAGACAATCCTTCGACATACAGCTGATCCTGCCCGGAAACGAAATCCGTAATCAGGTGATGACCACCGCCCGAGAATTGGAACAAATCAGCACCTTTGCCACCAGTCATGGTGTCGTAGCCGGTGCCTCCGATCAGGGTATCGGCGCCTTGGCCGCCGAACATCGCTGTTGAGCCGCTGCCGCCCATGAACTTATCGGCTTCTGAACCGCCCTGTAGGGTGACCTTGCCGCTGATTGCAATTGATTCGGTCACACCGTGGGATTCTGCTACTTTCAGCTCGCCGCCGAATACGGTCGCAGCCCCGAAGGCGCTGCCAGTCACGGTCGCGTGACCCTGCTCGAATATCGTCGTGCTTCCCGATCCCAGGTGGATAGTGTCCCGGCCGGCGCCGCCATGCTGTGAAATCAGTCCGCCGCTATTCAGCGTGAACGTGTCCACCCCACTGCCCATAACAATTTTGCCCGGCCCGGTAATCGTGACCTTGTCATTACCATTACCGGAGATAACGGTACCTTTGCCATGAACGGTGATGTCGAAATTATGACAGCCAGGGACGCTGACGTAAGTGCCACCCATGAGACCTCCCCCTAGACCGCTCCTTTCTCACGCCGGAAAGCTGAGTTCGCCGCCGGAGCAAAGAAGCACGGCCTTCTAAAACCAAAACCGCCAGGCCTGGGACGCAGGTCCGATCGTCGAGTTATCGCGCCGGGTGGACTCGACCTGTGTACTGGCTTATGTCCGACCGTTTCTACGCGAATATGTTGTCGAGCGTCAAGTGCATTTTCTTTAAGGCGCCTGGAAAGGGTTGGCCAACACCTACAACGCTTCCAGTACTGCGCAGCTTGTGTCCGCTTACAGTGAGAGCGAAATTATCTCGGCAGCACGCTTGGCTGGCACGGAATCCGGCTTAACGCATCCTACGCAGCCATAATGATGTTGACCCATGAACATGAGTTTTTGACGATTTCCAATTCTGTCGAGACTCCGGACTCTTCGACGCGCAGTTCTATCTCACGCAGAACCCCGACATCGCAGCTCTAAATGTCGACCCTAATGCACTACCTGGAATGGGGAGGCCGTGAGGGCCGCGATCCGAGCCCAAACTTCGAAACGATGCACTATCTCCGTCAGTGCGCAGAGCTCGGCGAAGCCCCTGCGAATCCACTTGTTCACTATCTGACCATCGGTGTAAAGCGCGGATTGACGCCGAAAGCGTGGAACCGAGCTTCCGGCTCGCGTACTTCGAGTGAACGCACGGCTGCGGCGGCCAGCGAGACTGCCCGCCGCGGCGAAGGCGCGATCAACCCCGCAACAGGCAATCTGCTATTTATCGATGTGCCCACTATTGTCAACGGGCGCGCAGTAGCGCCCATCAAGGGCGGAGGTCTCTCGGTGATCGGTTGGGCCCTGGCGCATGCCGGGGTGCAGGCTATCGAGGTGGCCCTCGACAGTCAGCGCGTTATCGGCGCACGCCACGGACTCCGACGTCCGGATGTTGCAGCAGTGTACTCTAGTCGTGAGGGCGCGCTCCTCAGCGGATACGCCGCGCACGTGCCACCGAAGGCGCTACCCGCCGGTGAACACAGCGTTACCGTCACGCTGCACGATCGCGACGGCAAGCAGTCGCAGCTACAGTTTCGCATCGATGTCGACCAGCACGAGCGTGGTAGCGGGCCCTGGCAACTACGCCGCAGAATGGCCTTTGCGGAAGTCCTTCTGAAGCGGGGCTTGTTACTGCAGCAGAAACCTATTCGTTTCCAATTCATCATGCCCGCACCTGTCGGCAACCATGCACTCGAGCGTACCCGTCACACTCTCCGTATGCTCGCGCGTCAGACGCACGATGCTTGGCGCGTGACACTGATAGTAGGGGCCTCTGGCGCACGCGGCAGCTGCAGCCACCGCCACCTTCGGACGAATCTGCTCACGCACATGACCGAGATCTCTGAGCACCTCCAGATCATCGCAGCCGATGACTGTGCGGCAGCAGAGGTGCCCGGCAGCCGAACATTCGCATGGAGCCTTGCCCCCGGTGATGAGCTGGGCTGCGATGCGGTGTTAGAGATGGCCCTCGCCGCTGCGCGCGATTCAGATGCAGACCTGTTTTACTGCGATGACCGCAGGTGTCCTAGTGTGCACGCTCCCTCAGAGGCTTTCTTTAAGCCCGGATGGTCGCCGGATCTGTTGCTGTCGATGAACTACCTTGGGAGAGCATGGTGCGCCGATGCACGCTTGCTGGAGAAGGCGCATTTGAGGTGTAGCGATCTCACGCGTATGAGCTCGTATGACTCCTCTCTGCGGCTCACGGAGGTCGCACGCGGGATCCGGCACGTGCCAAAGGTTCTGCTCGGGCACGAGCCCGCTAGTTTCGAGAGCGAAGTAGTCGAGAGACGTGCACTGGCGAACGCATTGAAGCGTCGCAAGGTCGCTGCCGAAGTCATCCCAGGACTCATCCCTGGACGCTTCCGCGTCAGGCGCCGATCGAGCGCGGAGCGTGTGTCAATTATCATCCCCACTTGTGCTGCGAACGAGCGGGTGAAAACCTGCGTCGAGACGCTACGTGCCACAACCTCGTACCCGCACTACGAGATTATCTGCATCGAAAACATTCCAAGGGAACGCAGTCACATGCGACGCTGGCTGAAGACACAAGCGGACACCGTGATTGCTGCGAGCGAACCGTTCAACTGGTCGGTCTTCAACAATCGCGCCGCGCGAAGGGCTGCGGGTGCTCATCTGCTTTTTCTAAATGATGACGTGGAGATCATCGACGCTGACTGGCTCGCGACGCTCGTTGAACAGAGTCAAAGGCCGGAAGTCGGCAGCGTAGGAGCTCTGCTGTTGTACCCGGATCTGTCGGTGCAGCACGCGGGAATGAACCTTGATGACCGCGGCCGCGGACGCCACTCATTCCGCCATCTCCGGCAGGGTGACGGCGGCTACTTCGGTCTTGCCCTTACTCAACGAAACGTGATTGGTGTGACGGGGGCCTGCCTGCTTACCCGTCGGGAGACGTTTAGCGGCTCGGGGGCTTTGACGAGGCCCACGCAATCGTCAACAACGATCTCGATTACTGCCTTCGCATATGGAATGCGGGCCTTTTGAACGTCTACACCCCGCATGCGCGGTTAATTCACCATGAGCTTGCGAGCCGATGTGAGTTACCTGATACGTACGACGTTAAGAAATTTGAGCACCGCTGGCGAAATGTGACGGTTGCGGGGGATCCTTACTTCAATCCGAATCTGTGCCGACAGAGCGAAATGTTTGTGCCGGAATGGGAGCCAACTGAACGGATATACACCGGTCACCCTGTATACGATCGCGGCGCCGTGCACAGGGTTCTGGCGATTAAGCTTGACCACATTGGCGACTGCGTTACCGCGCTCCCGGCGGTCCGCCGACTGAAGCAAAAGTTTCCTCAGGCTGAGATTACAGTGTTGTGCGCCCAAAGCACTAGCACGATCTGGCGTGCGGAGCTGTGTGTACAGGAGGTAGTGGAATTCGACCTGTACCACGCACGCTCGGGGCTAGGGAAAATCGATGTAGCGCTAGCGGCCGAACGTGAGCTCCAGTGCGAACTCCGGAAGCGAAACTTCGATCTTGCCATCGACCTGCGGAAACAGCCCGACTCGCGCCACGTGCTGCGGCTCAGCGGAGCCTTGCTCCTTGCGGGCTTCGACCATCATGGCCGCTTTCCGTGGCTGGATCTCGCCTTAGAGTGGGACGAGGACGTCCCACTGCGCATAAAGCGCACCCACATCTCCGACGATTTGATTGCCCTAGTGGAAGCAGTGGCCGCGCACGGAGATTCGAACCGCGTACCCGTGCTCGGTGCACCGACAGACGAGCTGCCGTTGGCTAGGGAAATACAGCGAATCCTGAGTGAGGCGTACGTTTGCCTACATCCTGCGGCCGGCACACCTATGCGCCAATGGCCGTTGGAGAATTTCGCGGAGTTAATTGACCTACTCCGCACGAAACACCGCATCGTCGTCACTATAATCGGCAACGAGGGCGACAAATCGGAGGCTGATGCGCTGATACGCTTAGTTGGTAAAGACAAGGGGGTGGTCAAATCTTACCCGGAAAATTGAGCCTAGCCGAACTGCACGTTCTACTCGCGCGAGCGACCCTCTTCATCGGTAACAATAGCGGGCCGCAGCACATCGCGGCAGCACTTGGCACGCCTACTGTTGGTATCCACTCGGGGGTCGTGGATGCATGCGAGTGGGGGCCTGTAGGAACGAACGCCGTCGCGATCCGGCGGAACATGTCTTGCTCGCCCTGCTTTCTTGAGCGAGCCAAGGACTGTCTCCGCGGTCTTGAATGTCTACGGGCTCTAACGGTCACGGATGTATACCTCGCCTGCGCTGACTCTCTAAGGAACAATACGACGCCAGCTCCGGCGGTAAAGTAAGTTGAATCGACCCGGACCTCAACCGCCTGATTCATCGCATGAAGCTGCGGTAACAGCTGTGCACAGACTCAGCCATCCGTGAAAATCGCAGTCCCACGCGCGTTCGCTGGGAGCCAACCGTTCCAAGAGACCGTGGAACAAGCCTGGCGCAATGCGCTCTACTCGCCCATGCAGTGAACGGGGTGCTGACCCAAGAGTCGTGACGTAAAGGAGCTGGACCGTGGAATTCAAACTCCGTAGCGATAACAGGAGCGGAAGCACCTCCTCGAGAGTCAAATCCAGGTCACCGCGCTGAACTACAAAAATCTTTTCCGCCGAGCGAATGCTGGCCATCAGTTCGCGGGCTAGATAACTGAGCCGCGCAGGCTCTCCGCGAAGCAATGCATGTCCATCCACGTCACCGTGATTGCGGAAGGTGTGATAGTCCAGCTCGTAATACTCGTGGTGCCCCATGTACTCATCCCCCACCCAACGGTGCCGCAGGGTGAGCTGACGGGGATCACCAAGCCCTTCAAAATCCGTACGGACCCCGCGCAGTACTTTGTTGAGCCGCGCGGATGCGAATCGGAAGAGGCCAAGTGGCTCCGCGCCACAGCGTCTCTGCCACATGCCAAACTCGCAGTTTTGCCCTAGACTCTCGAAGCGCTCTGCGATGTATTTCCAATCGGATGGAGGTGGCGAGTCAAGTCCGCCGGGAAGCAGAGCCGCCCGTGGAAGAAGCTTGATAGGGGTGGGCTCCAAGCGAAGGCTGCGAAACAACAGCGCGAGTGCACGATCTTCCCGCGCATCGATCTCCCCTGGTCGTGCGTGGTGCCCGAACCGCAGGCAAAGAATATTCATCTCCCGATCGGAGAGCAAAGATCGTGGTACGATCAACATGTGTTCGCTTGGCCCCGTGATGTGCATGCGGCCGACTAACCGATCATTCACGTATGCGTGCACGACCTGAGTTGGCAAGCCATCAATCGGTGCGGGTGTGGTCTCCAGAGTGAGAATAAGATCTTCGCGCCCGCTGAGCGGCAGCAACCGGAGGGAGCATTGATTACCCACAGCCCAGCGAAAGCCATCCTCAGGCGTCGACCAGCCTTCAAGGAGGTATTCCGCCTCCGTGCCGTGAGCGCCAAAGCGCATCGCGAGTGAGGCACGTTGTAGAACCATAGGCCCAGCGCTAGATGTTAGAGCGACCAATAGATTGGCGGAGTCCGTCCGTCGGTAACTGTAACCAAACTAGGTTCGATCAGTTTGTCAGGTTGGCACAGAGGCTCACGATTCAGGGCAGATCGGGTCCTGCGTTCAATGGTTGCGCACCCGTAAGGTGCCCGAGCGCGAGTGCCAACTGAGCGCGGGCTACCTCCAATTTAGTTCAGCATTAATGCGCAGCTGGCGAGCATTTGCCGCCGCGGTCTGAGCCGTTAACAGGTCAATGATTGTGCCGACTCCAGCCTGGTAGCGGCCTACCGCCACTTGCTCGTTGTTGGATGCGGTGGCAATCAGAATGCTGGTTGTCGCGAGCTGTTGATTAGCAGAATCCAGGGCATAGTACGCGTTCCACACTTGGAGCGAGACGTTCAGCCTGATCTGTTCAGCATTGACCTGCTGAGACTCGAGAGCAGCTTGCGCTTGGCGAACCCCGTAACCAACCTGAAATCCGGAGAAGATCGGGATCGTGACGTTAATGCCAACCTGGGAATAGCGGATCGAAGTTCCCGCTTGATCGCTGCCGGTGCGTCCCGCGGCTATGGAAATGGAGGGTCTGCCAGCCACTCTGGCTACCGTGACATTCGCCACTGCGGCGTCGACCTGTGCACGCGCCGCGGCCAAGTCCGGACGCTGCCGCGCCGCTTCAGCCATCAAATCCTCCATCCTTGCTGACAACGCTGGAGCTTGAATGGGGACTGGATCGGCAGCCAGTTCAAGCGGCTGGTTGGCATCGGATCCAATCAAAACAGCGAGGCCGCCCCGCGAGGTTTTCGCGGTCTGAGCGGCCTGAATTCTGGCCAACATTGCCTGGTCATAAGCCGTTTCCGCCTGAAGCACATCAGCTAGTGTCGCAACACCGCCCTGCCGAAGAGCACGTGCGATTTCAAGGCTATGAGCAGCATTGTTCTCTGTAGTTTGCGCGGCCATCAGGCCCGCGTCTGCGGCTACGACTCCATAATAGTCCTGGACTACATTCAGAATGGTCTGCTGCGATACGCTGCTAGCAGTGTCGGCCGACGCGTCCAGCAGGAATCTAGCGCTCCGAATGCGCGCTGCACGACCACCAAAGTCATAGAGGGTCCACGAAAGATTGACAGCAGCATCTTTGGTTGTCTGATCGCTGGAGGTTACAACACCGCCATTGTCAAGATGCGGCCCAAAAGTACGCGCTACACTGCCGGTCGCTGAAATCTCAGGTAACCAGGCACCCTCCGCGGCGCCCAAAGCCGCTGCTTGTTGATGAGCGGCCGCCCATGCGGAGCGGGTTGCCGGATTTTTGCAGAGCGCCAAATCGATAGCGGCCGAGACTGTCAGGGCTTTTGCAATAAGCTGACAAGTTCTGCCAAAGGGATCGGTGAGAGTTGAAGTGCGCCTTTGCAGTGCATCGCGAGTGCCGAAGAAATCAGGCTCGAACAGGTCGGACTTCGGATCGGCGTAACCCACATTGCCAACGACGCTGCACAATAAGACTGCGGCAGATATTCCGGCGATTCTGTTACGCATGCCACACTTGCGAGGCTGCTCTTCATCAATGCTGGTTGCCCAAGGGCCCAGTTGGTGTTGAATACGAGACAAGCTAAGGCTCTCTCATTGCCTCTGAGCCAGTACGCATAGCGCCCTCAACCAGATAAGAAAGAATCGTGCGGTGGCCCACCATGATATCTCCCACCAGAGTCATGCCGGGAATCAGCCTGAAATTTGCGGGAACGTTTCGGAGATGCACTTGCTGGATCTTCACCCGCACCCTGAAGTAGGGTTCAGTGGGTACGTTGTTCTCGTCAGTCGTGAAAGATCCCTCGCTGATGGCCTTGATTACTCCCGTAGCTGTACCGTGCTGCATAAACCGGAACGCATCCAATTTCAACCGAACGAGGTCACCGACCTTAATAAAGCCTATATCCTCCGCACGTACATTAACGTCAGCCTCAACTATAGCGTCAAGGGGAACCAGCGTGAACAGGGGATCCTGTGCTTGCGATTGACTTGCACCAGTTGCTACCACTGATCCCGCCGATACCTTACCAACGTTCAACACTACGGCATCTGCCGGAGCATTCAGGGTGGAAAGCTCACTCAGCTTCTTCGCCTTCTCGAGATTTTGTCGTGTGGTATCCAGATCGTTGCGAATTGACACGAGCTCTGAGCCCGTATCTGAGTGCCATTTCTGAATATATGCTTCCCGCTGGGCCTTCACCGAGGCGAGGGTCTGACGTAGCGATGACATTTGATTCTGAGCATCGGATAGAAGTCTACTCATTTCCGTACGCTCATCCGTCGCTTGCATGGATTGGAGCTTCGATACGTACCCCTTTTCCAGCAGTGGCTCATACAGCTTTTCCACGTTTCCTGCCAGCTTCAATCGGCCTTCATACTGCCGAGCGTCCGTAGCGTACTGTTGGACTTGAGCTTCCGTACTATGAATTCGAGCATCAAAGTCCGCGAGATTAGATCGGTACTCTGCCTGACGTTTCTGCCAAATGCCTCCCTGCAGCGCCTGATAGGGATCCGATGCCTCGAATTTATATGGACGGCCTGATAGCTCAGATTCAAGCCTGGCTGTGGAAGCCATGTCACTAGCAAGCTTCTGTTGCAGCTGAAGCACATCCGCCCGCGTGAACGTCGGATCCAGTGTCGCCAGTACTTGTCCCTTTTTGACGACCTGTCCTGGTCTTACCGTCACCTGACGCACGATGCCTGAGTCGAACGGTGACACGTAAAGGAAGCCGCCCGCTGGCACAATCCGGCCAGTGCTCGAGACGACACGATCTAGTTTGACGATCGCAGACAAGACCATCGTTACTAGCAGCATGGCCGCCAGCACATACAAAATAATGTGCTCGTTCGCGGGAGCTGTTCGCACAAAGACGGCAGCGGTGTCCGATTCAAATGCACCCACGACTTCGCCAACAGTATCGGGCCGAGAGCGCAGAACCGGGAAGGGGGCCAGTTTCACGAGACCAAAATTCATCGTCCGGTTCCCCGAGAAAGTAAAAGTGGCCCATTAGTGGCCTGCGGATCTAGATGTCTATTCTGCTGGTACCACATGTGTTTGTAGATATCACACCGTCGAAGTAATTCCTCGTGGGTTCCCAAATCGTAGAGCTTCCCACGCTCCAGTACTAGAATTGCATCGCACTCGACGAGCATGGAGAGTCGATGGGAGATCGAAACAACCGTACGGCCTTTCGCCATTCTTTTGAGATTCGCATTTACGAGAGCCTCGCTTTCCGCGTCGAGAGCACTTGTCGCTTCGTCCAAAATAAGCACTGGAGGATCTGTAACGAGAGCACGCGCAAGAGCCAACCGCTGTCGCTGACCACCTGACAGATTTGAAGCACCCTCCTCGAGCTGCGTCTCGTAGCCTCTCGGAAGCCTCTCAATGAACTCTTCCGCTCCGGCGAGCTGAGCAGCGCGCACGACGTCCGCGAAAGTGGCATCAGACTTTGCCATTTCAATATTCTCGCGAATAGTTCCCGAAAATAGAAAGTTTTCCTGGGGCACTATTCCGACATGGGTCCGCAAATGCATCAAATCGATCTCGCGCAGATCCATGCCATCAATCTTTATGATTCCTTCATAACCTGTATTGAGACGTTGCAATAATCGCGCGATCGTGGTCTTGCCTGACCCGCTCCGTCCCATAATTCCAAGCGATGTACCAGCTGCGACCGTAAACGACACCTCATCGAGCGCAAGGGGTGTCGTTGAGGAATAGCGGAAACAGACATCCTGAAACGAGATCTCTCCTTTAATGGGAAGCCGCAAACCATTGCTGCTGTTCTCCTCCGTCGGTGCGTTCATGATCGAGGCTACTTGCTCAACCGCCCCGCGGACTTCCGCGACGTCTCGCTGAAGGTGAGCAATCTTGATAAGCGGCGCAGCTAGTCTTAGGGACAGCATCGAAAACGCAACAAGTGCGCCGGGGTTGATCACGCCGGGATGCAGAAGTACCAAGTAAGCACCGACGGCCATGCAGCCCGAGTAGATCATCCGTTCAAAGGGGAGAGAAAAAGTCTGAGGATAGTTCGACATCAACCCCAACGAGTGGTTTGCTGATGCAGATTCAGCGACACGCCGGTCCCATTCCTTTCGTCGTCGTCCTTCAAGCGCCAGTGACTTAATTGTGCGCATTCCATGAATAGTTTCGACCAAATGCGATCCCTTCGCTTGTTCGGCGCGTACGACGGCCGCATACAGGTGACCGATAGGTTTGAGGAAGGACAGAACAATGACGAAGATGATCCCGGTCAACGCAAAGGCAATCAACGCCAAGCGCCATTCCAGAATGAGCATTGCAGGGATCAAGCCGATTAGCGGAACGGCCTCAAGGAATGCTCCGAACAGTTGACCTGTGAGGAACTGACGGATCAGCCAAATCTGACTCAGCTTGCTTAGCGTGGTACCTGTCGGAGTGCGCTCGAAATACTCCATGGGAAGCCTGAGGAGCCTTTCGACGATATACAAGTTCAGTCGGCCGTCGATGCGAGTTGTCGCCACCTGAGTCAACTTGCGGCGTAAATGCACCAGAACAGTTTCAAACAGGAGCATTAGGAGAAGGGCGCCAGTCAGGATCTTAAGCGTCGAATAGGAGTGGTTGACCAGTACCCGATCTATTACGATCATGAATATGAAGGGTGGTGCCAGAGCGAAGATCGTGCTGATGAATGCGCCCACCGCGATGTCGCCGAAAAGGCGCCTTTCCTTCAGTACCTGCGCTGCGAGCCAACTCAGACCAAACGGCCGATCGTTGTCATTGAGTGAGTGCACGCGCTTGATGAGGATCGCCTCGCCTTCCCACACCTCAGTCAGGTGCAATTCATCGATAGCTAGAATCGCATCATCGGAGGCGAATGGGTCCCGAATAACGGCTACGGTGCCCTTAACTGGATCCGCATGTGCTTTTTCTAAGAGCGCGCCCCCGTTCTTTGCTCGTAAAATAGCGGGACAGGTGTGTGAGAGACGCGGAAGTTCACCGAAGCTCATCCTTACCGGGCGAGCTTCCAAACCGAGTTCTCTGGCTATTGCCACTAGCGTCGAAGTCGGCGGTTCGCCGCTCTGCACAGCGAAACGTCGGCTCAACTGCTCAGCGCTTACGTCCAAGCCTAGGCGCGATGCAACTCGCGCCAGTGCTTGAAGAGAACTGGAGGTGGTGGGAGGTAATGAGTAGCTTGCTCGCGGTCTTTTCGTCATGACATCGGATCCGTGAGCACGACAATACGCGCCCGTTTAATATTAAAGGACCCTGCCAGAAACACCTAATGCAAGACGGCGGATAAGTGGTCGCTGCGTGGCGATTCGACGAAGCACCAGTGCGGTATCTTATGCCATGTGCGGACGCCGGGCTCCTGTGCTGCGCATAGTAGGATTAGTACATCAGTACATCGCCGCTAAGCTCGACCGTGATTGGATGCACTTGGCGCGGCAACAGAACGGTGAGATGGCGGGTCCAGCAGAACATCAGAACGACATAAAGCGGCCAGTGGAAGGTGAGGCTGTAACCCGAAGAAGCGCTTCATCTGGTGATGCCGACCACGATCGGCTGGGTACCGGTCATCGCGGGAGATCTGGGAGATGGAGAGGGATGAAGTTCTTGCCGCAGCCCTCAAAAGAGCAGATGGGAAGTCACACTTCTCGCGACTAGCCAACTGATTACAAACCGGTCGCTGCCTCCTCGCATTCGATGCGAGCAACGAGCGCCGAAATCGCTCTTTTACTGTCGGATGCAAATGTAAAGACATCGTCCGCCATCGAGCCTACAGAGGCTGATGATTCGCCTCTGTCGGGAGAACTGCTGCCGGAGTGTCTACGTCGCAAGCTGACAGGAATGCTGACATGACCGTAGCTATGCCTCCTCGGCTTACATCGCGGCGGTTAGGTTCATAAACTTCATAGGGAGCTTGTGGTCCCACTACAATTTCATAGGCCGGAAAATAACTAACACAAGGTAACGCCAACATCACTTCTTGCGCGGCCACCCGTAACGCGGACTTGCTATAAATGGTAGCGGCTAGAACGTGGTCGTCTGTGGCCGTAGCCACCAGCGGCACCGGTGATACAGTCACCACGAACCGCATATTGGGGTTAATGGAGCGGACCCGAGTGAAGGCCGCCAACAAGTCCGCCTTGGTTTCGGAAGCAGTGAAGTTTTTGAAGATGTGGCGGCTCGGGTCATATTCGCCGGCAATTGTTCCGGGACAGGCGGGAAACACCGCACCATCTAGAGACGAGATCCAAGCTTCCGTGAGTCCGAGGGTAAATACGAAGACATCAGCCTGACGGAACGCCTGGATGACGCAATCAAGATGTTGGCGGGTCAGCGCATCGAATTCTCGGTCGCTAGCGGCAGGGAAAGCAAGTCCTGGTCGGAACGGGTCAATGACTTGGCCGTCCGAGTACCAGCGATCCTCGATCGGGTTGAACTCACCCAAAGATCGTTTCAGTAGCTGCAGCAAATGCCGGGCAGTATAAATGTTGCCGTAAGCAGCCGAAAACTTGTGGTAGTTAAGTGCTTCGACGTACGTTGCGCCGAAGATCTGTGGCGGAGCTTCCGCACGGACATATTTAATTCCTGCCGCTTCGAGATACGCGATCATATTGGCTGCGAAACAGCTGCCACCCGAGGCTACCTTCTGGCCAAGTGCCACCAGTGGTTGCGACTTGTGCACTATGGCTGCTGGCGCCCAGCCTTTCGAGATGGCACGGTCCCAGAATGCGTGGTCAGGCGCGGACCTATATGGATGCAGCACTTAGTTGTCTCCCCGCAGAATCATCCTGTCGAGTAGAGCGCGAAAATGAATACCGTACGCTCGGTTCGCGTGCGTGCAGTCTGCGGCCCAGTATTCAGGTTTGAGCGTTCCGTCCTGTCTCTAGAGTGTCGGAGGGAACCGGAACAAACTTAGCTCCTTCATCCGCTGCGATTTTCGAGGTCATCTGTTGGACCAACGTCCACAGCTTCTGCCGTACGGAGATTGGAGTAAGGCAGCCGGTCTTAAGCTCAACTCCCGCGGCCTGGGCTTGTTGTCGAAACCATTCGTCGTCTCTGATTTGTTTCAGTACGAACTCATCACTCCCTTTTGGAGCAGGCGTTCCCAGCACGAGTACCCGCCCCACGGCACTCGATTTCAACTTGCGAATGCTAGGACCCAGGTCTGACAGCCAGTGTTGAAAGAATGCGCGAAGAACGGAGGCCGGCAGGATAACCGCGCGAGGATGGAGTTCCGACGAAGCCGCACCTGGGCAGACGAAATCAAATAATGGATTGGGCGCAATTAGAAACTCGGCGAGGTGTTGGTTTCCGTTCCACGAGAGAGCAACAGTTCGGCCAGTACAATTACTTGCCACCAAGTTCCAGTATTCCGGAAACTTATCGGCCCTCTTAACCGCGACCGTGAAGACCCTGGGCGAACCATCCTCGACGAGTACGAATTGAGGCGAGCCATTTATCAACGGCCGTACTCGCATGCATTCGATGTGTGAATGCCCGACCAGGATCAAGTCGGAAAGTCTAGCGTCCGAAACGTGCGTAAGTGTACTTGACATCCTTCAATGACCACGACTCGTGAGTGCTTCGCGATGTGCGGCTTGTCTTTCAGCGCTTAGCAGTTTCCAGTTTCGCGAGATTCAAGCCAAAGACTGCGATGGGAAGCCATGCCGAGATCCTGAGGGTTTAAATCCGCAATTTACATCCAAGTCGTGCGAGACTGAAACCGGTGGCAAGGCTCACGGTGCCGCGGAGCAAGGTCCCCTGTCGCCAGTGCGTCCCGCCGAAGTATCTGAGCATCAGTATTAGACTCTAGCTTAGAGCGATGAGTGAGAAATGAGGCAGAAGAAGTTGAAGCGACAGACTTCAGCGCGAGCGTCATGACTTCCGTTCTTCCTCGAACTGCACGCCAGACTTCGTAGCTCGCCTCCAAAGATATTCGATTCATCGTCGGAATGCTGAGGTGTCACGCGCGCTGGTATCGTCAAAGCGGGAGGCTGACCCTCGCAGTTTGCGGTGAGCCGAGCGCGATCATGGCAAGCGTTGCAGTTGCCCGGACCGCGAGCTGTGCAGTCCGATGCCAACTCGCGCCCCTGAGCATCACGCTTTCATGCGATGAAGATACCGTGCACGCTGTGCTCCCAGATCCCTCTGCGTGGGTGGCGGTCCAATCGCGTCTCCGTCAAAATGGAGATTCATCCTTTAACTTTATAAGGCGCCTTCATGGCTCAGTCTCGAAGCAGTCCAGAATCCCGGACCAAGGAATCAGACGGACTGCCGAACGGACGCTTGTTGCTCGAGGCCGTTGGCCTGAGCCGCGAAAGATTGAATGCCGGTCGCAATCTCAAGGTCAAGGTACCTGTTCCGGCTCAACTGCTCAAAGAGCTCTTGTCCATTGCAGCATCGACGCTTCCTTTTGACCTGGATTTTTACCTGACTACCTACCCAGACATCAAAAGCGCGTATGAAGCTGGCCGCATTTCCGATCCACGGCAACACTTCCTTGAGGAAGGCTACCTAGAAGGACGTTTTGGATCTAAGCCGAATGTTGATGAAGAATACTACGTGAACATGTACAAGGACGTCCGAACAGTCATCACAGGTGGAGGTATTGCATCGGGCTTGGATCACTATCTGCGGTCTGGCGCCTTCGAAGGTCGCTTCCCGAACTCGGAAAGCGAAACAACCGTAAAGCGTTGGATGAGCATCCTGGGCAGATAGTTTGGAGTTCAAACAGAAAACAACCCCCGGAACCGTCTCTCCCTCGGCGCTACCCGATGCACATCGCGGACATGGCACTGTTTGCGACTTCGTAAGGTTAACCTCTAGTTATGACTCCAGATGCAACTGTGACCGCGCAGGAGTTCGTACGTCGCATTATCTCAGTGCCGCTAGTCGATGAAGGCCTATGTCACACTTCTCTGGGCGCGGGTCCTAATGAGATCAACGCGGCGCGTTTGTATTTGCAGATACCTGTGCGAGCGCGTCCTCGACTCAGTTATTTCTTTGATTCCGAATATTATCTCATCACGAATCCAGACATTGCCGCAGCCGGTGTAGATCCCTTCATTCATTTTGTTCAATACGGCTGTGCCGAAGGCAGATCGCCACATCCCCTGATCCACTTCCCATACATGCGATCTTTGGATGCACATCTGTTCTCGAGTTCCCCCTCCGTTCTACAACTCCATGAGGCCCTTTGTCTGAATCTTGTGGATCCAAGTCCTTATTTTTCATTGGACTATTACAAAAGTGAGGCACCAGGATCGCACGAGTCAGGTCGTGGTCTATTGGGTCACTTTCTTTCCGAAGGCTTGCTGGCGGGATGCCGGCCTAACCCGCTCCTTGACCTATTCTGGTACTACCGCCAGCTAGATGAACCTCATGACCTCCTCTCCGGACTTCGCCACTTCGTCTTGGTCGGTGACCGCCAAGGCATTGCTCCGAGCGCGGAGTTTAGTGGAGCTTTATATCTAGAGCGCAATCCCGACGTCGCGGCAGCCCACATTCCACCCCTAGCACATTATTTGACTTTGGGAGCCAGCGAAGGACGCGCGTGTTTTCCACTGCCGAAGTCCGCGGTGCATTTGGCAGCCGAATCTAATGCAACGCCTTGCTCCATCACCGAATCAGATTCAGTAGCGGTTTATGACGCGCTTGAAAGAAAGATTGCTCAACGACGCCAAAAAGCAAAGGACTCAATATCCGTCCTCCCGCTGGATATCCGATGCGTTCAGAATCCATTAACCCATGTTCCTTCTCTTGCTCTACCTCGGTTCAAGGCGCCCCGCGTATCGATTCTCATCCCCGCCTTTAACGAAGCGAAATGCACGACCGAGTGCATCGGCTCGATTATTCAGTCCGCGCCTCAGGTAAGTTATGAAGTAATCGTTGCTGACGACGCCTCAAACGAAGACGCGGCGAAAGCGGTGCAGGGTGTAAAGAATATCAAGTTCGTTCGCCAGCCGAGTAACGTAGGCTTTCTAAGGAATTGCAACGCAACCTTTCGATTCTGTAAAGGACAGTATCTGTTCCTTCTTAACAACGATGCACAGCTTAGGCTCGGCGCTCTCGATGCGATGGTAGCGGTATTGGATGACAATCCTGGTGTCGCGGCAGTGGGCCCAAAGATCGTCTACCCAGATGGGCGTTTGCAAGAAGCTGGATGCTCTATCAACCGAAACGGTACAAGCTCGATGATCGGGTTGTTTGGTGACCCCGCTGCGCCAGCCTACAATTTCAGTCGCGAAGTGCACTATTGTTCAGGGGCCGCGCTATTAGTCCGTAGGAGCAGCATCGGTAAGATTCTTTTCGATGAAACTTTCGCACCCGCGTATTGTGAAGACGCCGATCTCTGCTTGCGTTTGATTTCCCAAGGTGAACGAGTCGTCTATTGTGCGCAAGCAGAGGTAGTGCACCATCTTAGCATTTCGACCAACAAGCAATCGGTCCCAAAGCGCCTGCAACTCATCACACGAAATCAACAAACACTCAGCACCAAATGGTCGGATTTGCTGGAGAGAATGAATAATGTTCGCCTCATCGCATTCTATCTGCCCCAATACCATCCTACCGTGGAGAACAATTTTCATTGGGGGCCGGGCTTCACGGAATGGACGAACGTGACGAAGGCGTCACCGGCCTACGTCGGACATTATCAACCCCACTTGCCTTCGGATCTGGGTTTTTATGACCTGCGAGTAAAGCAGGTCATGAACGATCAAGCTTCATTGGCCAAGCGTTATGGCCTGACTGGCTTTTGCGTGTACTACTATAACTTCGGTCAGCAACGTGCATTGGATCAACCTCTTGAGGCAATGGTTTCTGATCCCACGATGCAGTTCCCATTTTGCGTGTGCTGGGCCAATGAGAGCTGGACTCGTCATTGGGACGGCGGCACTCGAGAAATTATCTTCGAGCAAGCTTACGATCAGCAAACGCTTCGTTCCGTAATCAATGACGCGGTGCGCTATGCGGCGGATTCCCGCTACATCCGCGTAAACAATAAACCAGTGTTTATCGTGTATCGGCCCTTGCTCATCCCTGATGTGGCGTGCTTTACCGCCAGCTGCAGAGAAAGCTTCCGTCTTGCAGGTTTCGAGGATGTTTACCTTTTATATGTTGAGAGCATGGAGGCAGCCGAAAGCCTCCCGCGGCCCAACGAACTTGGCTTTGATGGCTGCGTAGAATTTCCGCCGCAGGGCATCGCCGTTCGTGCAGCTGATAGTAGCCGGCCCGTAATACGCGATGGATTCGTAGGTGTTCGATATGATTATGAAGACACTGTGGTTGAATGCGTGTGTAGGCCCTCCGTGAGTTATAAGCGGCACCCGGCGGTGTTTCCCAGCTGGGACAATACTCCCCGCCAGCCGTTGCGGGGCGATAGCTTCATCAACGCTACCCCGGAAGCATTCCAGGTTTACATTCAGGAGAAGCTGGATGAAGTAACTCATCATTTTGTCGGAGAGGAGCGCCTGTTGTTCATAAATGCCTGGAACGAGTGGGCCGAGGGAACACATCTAGAGCCAGATCAAAGGTTTGGTCATCGATGGCTGGAAGCAATCTATAACGCAATGTTGGCTAAGTCCCTCATATAACGACCTGCTCTCCCATTAGCTATGACGAACGCAGTTAAGTTCCACGAGACGCCCGTTACTCTAATCGGACACCCATTCGCCACAGTCGGTATGGGAGAGCAGCTCCGATCCCATATTGGCGCCTGCCTGAGCGTGCACCTGCCTTTCCGAGTGATGGACATTTTTCGCTATGCGAGCCGAAGCGACGCCAGCCACCGCAACCTGGTCGAACCGCTGGAAGTGGACAGTCCCGGTGCAGGATTACGCATCTTTCACATCAATGGTGACGAGATCGAATCTGTGCTGCGAGCGTTCGAAGCCAGAGGAGGGACGTTCGATGCTGGATATAACGTTATTGCACCAGCGTGGGAGCTACAGAAGTATCCGGCTGACTGGGCTAAGCAGCTGCGCAGATTTGAGGAGGTTTGGGCAGTATCTCAGTTCATTGCCGATAGCTTAGAGGCTGCGGGTGTCAGCAGCACGCTGATTGGTCAACCCGTCGAGGTGCCGCTCGGTTATTTCCTGCCGCGGAGATACTTCGGGATCCGGGAATCCGCTTTCGTGATTTTGCACCTCTTCGATCTGTCTTCCTTCGCTACTCGCAAAAATCCCACAGCCATTCTGGCCATGTTCGAGGCCATCAGGGAAGAGCGACGCTTTGCAGACATCCAGTTAGTTCTGAAGGTGAAGAATGGTGATGAAAACGCTGACGATTGGCTCAGCCTGATCCGCGAGAAGGTACCTGAAGCGCTTTGCTTCGGTAAACGCATGAGCGCTCTCGAAACGCGTTCGCTTATCAACTGCTGCGACTGCTTTGCGTCCCTGCATCGCGCGGAGGGGTTTGGGCGCGGTACAGGTGAAGCGATGTTCCTTGGCCGTCTCGCAATGGCGACCGCGTGGTCTGGAAATTTGGACTATATGACCCCAGAGAATTCTCTTCTGATTCGACTACCGTCTGGTTCCAGTCGGATTGCAAGAGTACCCCTTTGGGGAAGGCCAGGTTTGGGCCGAAGCTGATGTTAACCGCGCCGTAGAGCTATTGAAGTTGGTTATCGACGAGCCGGCGCGGGCCCGGACAATTGCAGCAAGAGGTCGACGGGACGTGCGCCTGCAGCATGGATTTCGTGCCATCGGTCTTCGAATTCTCGATCGCGTGACCGAAATTCTTGTCGGCTTGGAAAGAAATAAAACGAAAGCTGCGGATGGGGCCCGTGTCAGCGTGTCCAGGTCCAGGGGCGCACGGCCCCGGACACAAATGACGTATCGTCACCGGCGGTGAGTGGTCCGAACATCGGAACAGTTTGTACGCAGACGAGTCGTCTGCGCGTACTTAGGGATGCCGCTTCCCTCCTCGCATAGGAGCACGTGCGGTCTCTGTCCAATGTCCATTCCGGCCACGGAGTGTGCTCAATGAAAAGCTATTACTAGGCACTGTAAAACTCACGCCCCCAAGTAGGGAGAGATCATTTGATTTGTTCACCACGGTGGTTCCGGGTGGCCACAGCACGGTAAGAGTGCGTCCGTCAACAGGTAACGCAGTTAAAACATAGGGCGTTGCCGCCGCCCCTGAGCCGCTGCCATCAGCGAATAGGACGCGCGGCGGAGAGGTGCAACCCGAACCAAAGCTGGTCAAATTCACGCCGACCACGTGTCCCGCGTTATCCTGGAATACCGATCCCGTTGGCTCCTTCTCGCAACCACCGATAAAGTTTACCGTCGGTGAGGTAGAGTAGTCAGAACCTCGCTCTGTGACCACTATCGCGTACACGGTGTGGTAATTGGTCGAATAAAAATGAGGTCTCAGCGCGTCGACTACACTACGAGAAGCTGACGGCCATAAGATATTCTCCACCGCGTCGGGATAAACAGGATCAGAAATGGATGGAGTGAAGTCAGTGCCTTCGGACCAGTTGTCTTGCCTGTTTCGATGTACTTCAGCTCGAGTCACATGCAGCACGTATCCTTTAAAAGGTGCACATCCTTCGGCCCAATTATCCTCGACGGTTGTGTTCGGCGGGTCGGACAGTACGAGCAGGCCCACCTCGTTGCTATTCGCGCAAACAAGATGATTTTCTCTAACTTTTATATCCCGCGCTGATATGGAAAAGCCTGAGGTTCCACCGTCGTACGTCGTTAGATGAATCTGCGCACCGCCCGCGCTCCAGCCATTGCTGCTTATCACATTGCCTGTGATATCAACGTGCTGGCAAGCCCCGCAGTTTATCCCGTTACCGTTATCGATCGTCGCATTGCCGTTGTTGGAAATGGTGTTGTGATGGACGACGGTTTCAACCGCGCCCCCTGTATCAATACCGTAGAAATCATTGTATGCCGCTAGATTGTCGTGCACGTTGCATCGCGTGCACAGTGCACTATTTATACCGGCCACGACAGATCCCAGGCCCGTTCCATTGTGTGTGGCAGAGTTATTAGCTATCTCGATACCGAAGCCGCCAGCCATGATGATGCCGTACCCATTGTTGTGATCGAGCTGATTGTCTGCGATTCTGCAATTTCGCACGGTATCGAAGGGGCCATTCGTCGCTAATGCCGACGTTCCACCGATAATGCCTGAAGTCAGGCTGATACCACTTTTGCGATTGCCTGAGATTCGGTTGTGTACGATAGTGCAGTTGGAGAACTGACCCGCCACAGGTGGGAACTCGTAATCGATTACGGCTACGCCGTCCCCGCCGTTATTGCGAATCACAGAATCGCGAATAAGCCAGTTGCCGGCGTGCTTCTGAAAGAAGATCCCATTTCCATCGTTATCGTGAACATTTAGATCGGAAAACGTCGAGCGCGTATTCTTGGAATCGTCAGCCATGCTCTGCAGCGTCAAAGCGCTTCCGGGCCCCTTGGAATTTCTGATCTCCACCCTCTCAATCACCGAATTCCAACTGTCCTTCAGAACGACTGTATAGCTCACCGCGGTGTTCTCAGCTCTGTTGCCGTCTATCGTGAGATTGCTGAGTCCTAAGCCGCCGCAGTTCGCGACACTTATAACTACTCCTCCAGAGTGAGCCGGTCGCTGTAAAATTGTCTTACCTTGGCCAGCACCAAAGATAGTCAAAGGGCAAGGTGGCTCCCAATCACTTAGAGGAAAGATTCCGGGAGGGAAGTACAGCGAAAGCCCGGCTGCCTTCGCTTGCGCCGCCGCATTAGTTGCGCAAAGGTTGACCGTTGGACTGCGTGAGCATTTGCTTAAATACGGCTGTATGCTCATCTG
This sequence comes from uncultured Pseudomonadota bacterium, assembly GCA_963715725.1. Lineage (GTDB taxonomy): Bacteria > Pseudomonadota > Gammaproteobacteria > Steroidobacterales > Steroidobacteraceae > 13-2-20CM-66-19. The sequence goes on from OY970272.1 coordinate 1,374,482, forward strand.
CTGCCTCACCTGAGCTGCCGACGGGGCGGGCTCGGCAATCAAGTCGAACTCACCGCGCGTGTTCGCCTCCGATTGAGCCTGCACTGGATCAGCAAAAGCTAAGGCCAACAAAAGCAGTTTTTTGAAGCAGCGCTGCATCTTTCCGAGAGAGTCCCAATTGGCGTCAGACCCCGCGGAGCTGCCAACAGCGCGGTCCAAGAAATGCGCCGCCTCAATCCGTCAGCACCAGGGCCTGCGGCACAACGTTAACCAGCCTCCGAATGGTGAGCACACCCTAACCTTTCCGTCATTACCGTGAAACCTGTCAACTTGACGCAATGAAGCAATTAGGAGTCCGGACAACTGTTTATGAATTGTTGGCTCCCTAGTTGAGTTGTCATTCGTCGCACCACGAGCAATGTATTGTTGCCATAATTACGAACGGCGCGGTGCATCCGAAGTATCGCCTCGTCGCTCAGAATTGAGCGACTCCGGACTGCCAGACCAACACCTTCTCTGCGGACTTTCAAGTCATCCAGCAGTTTGTTCTTGAGATATCTAAGTCTGCGAAATAGCTGAGCCAGGAGTTGCTTCGGGGATCCCTTGTATTCGCTTTGCAGGATATGTGTATGCATCCGCATGTCATATCGCTTTCCGTGGGTATGGTACTCGGGCCCCACCAGCTTGATTTCGAGATCCTCCAACTCGTCCAGACTTGAAAACCTCTCTTCGAGAGCAACACATAAAGCCTCAGGAGCCAAAGATACCCACCTCAGAAGCCCAAGCGGTTCGACGCCAAAATGTCTTTGCACAAGGCCGAACTCGCAGTCCTCTCTCAAGGCTTTCGAACTGCATGACAACGTGGCCGTTCTCCCCTCCGTCAGGAGATCCACTTATCCGCTGGGCGATTCTGTATAGCAACTCTTGGCGGGCGCACTTGCGAACTGTCGATTTCAAGGAGACGACGTCGCACCTCGGTTTCACCACGACCCTCTAACACAGCCGGCTGACTCGGCCAACGAACGACCAACTCATCCCAACGTCGGAGGGCTTCCGCCCAGTCCCTCGATCAATCAGCCGCACGCGCGTATTGGCATGCATGGCTTGATCATCAGGAAAACGCGCCATCGCTTCTCTTAATAGTTTTTCCGCTTCTTCAGTACGTCCCAGATACTTGGCCAAGACCAAACCAAGAATGGCGTACCCGAGTTTCTCTTCCGGAAATCTCGATGTAAGCGCTAACCACCGGACGCTGGCCTCTTCCCACCCACCTCCTTGATCGCCCCTCAAATGAGCGGACCAACAATATGACTTTGCCAGGCGGAGTTCGTCAGGGAAACGTGACATTCCCTCGCGCAGAACAGCGTCAGCCTCATCGAATCGCTTCTCGCCAATCAGCAAGTCACTAACAAATCTATACCCGTCTAGTGCGTCCGGGAAACGCGATCTCATTAACTGAAAGCGCCGGATTGCCTCCGGCCATTCTCGCGCCGCATATGCCATCATCGCGTAGTCTAAAACCGGGTTAATATCTTCCGGGTACCGATCCAGCAATTGCGTGAAGACACCTTCGGCTTCCTGTCGTTGGCCCAAATCGCGCAACTCTCGCGCCAGACCCAAGGAGGTTCTTCTAAAGTCGGAGTGGCGAGTCGAGAGATCCTCCCAAGACAGAAGTGCGTCACCCCATTTGCCGTCCTGCATCATTCCAACGATGGCTTCCAGCCTTGTCTGAATAGCAGGTCGAGTCCTTGGCTTTTTGGTCACATGATCGTGTCGGTATCCTTCAGTTTTTTCCACATTCACCTTTCGGAACTCTATGCTGCGCTGGCAGTCCGCTTGCCGCCTGCCAACTGCTGCTTGATCCACTGGTATGTGATCGAGATCCCTGCCTCCAAGCTCTTAGACGGACTCCAGCCCAGCGTCTCTTGAATCATGCGGTTGTCTGAGTTGCGCCCGCGAACGCCGAGGGGGCCAGGCACATTCCGGATCCGCAGTAGTTTGTTTCCAACTCGCATCACCATCCGCGCCAAGTGGTTGATCGTGACCATCTCATCCGAGCCGATGTTGACTGGTCCAGTGAAATTCGAACGCATTAAGCGAATGGTTCCCTCAACACATTCGTCGATGTAGAGGAAGGAGCGAGTCTGTTGACCATCACCCCAGATCTCGATCTCGCCGCCCTCCTTCGCCTCCGCCACTTTACGGCACAGTGCCGCGGGCGATTTTTCTCGCCCGCCTGTCCAAGTCCCCTCAGGACCGAAAATGTTGTGATATCGGGCGATGCGCACACCTATGTCATAATTGCGCTGATAGCTCAAATACAGTCGCTCGCTGAACAGCTTTTCCCACCCATACTCACTGTCAGGAGCCGCCGGATAGGCTGACGATTCTGCGCAGTTCGGATTTGCCGGATCTTCTTGGTTGTAAGCTGGATAGATACAGGCTGACGATGAGTAGAACACTCGGGGGATCGACCTCCGCCGGCACGCCTCCAGCACGTTCAAGTTAACGCTGGCCGAGTTGTGCATGATCTCCGCATCGTGCTCACCCGTGAAAATAAAGCCCGCTCCGCCCATATCGGCGGCGAGCTGATAAACCTCATCGAACTGCCGATCTACGATCGCAGCACAGAAGCTGGGGTCTCGCAGATCGCCGAGGCAAAAATCATCGGCCCGCGTCGCAGAGAACTCGGGGCGTTTTAGATCCACTCCCCGGACCCAGAACCCCTCCGATTTCAGGCGTGTAACGATGTGACTGCCGATGAACCCACCGGCCCCGCAAACTAATGCACTACGCATCTTGCCTCCGCATTGGGACTAGAACGCTACCCGATCACCTCTCGAGGATTGTAGCCGGTTCTTTTCTATCAGCCTACGCGCCCGAGGCGGAAGTGTTCGGTTGTGATGTCGCGAGAAATAGGAAATACACGGTCGGGCAGTTGTCTTCCCGCCAAGTGCACGGCGCCGAACACCGCACCGCCCGCTACGGTTCGGCCAGAGTTTGTCCGATCCCCAAGGCCAACTTAGACCCAAGCGACGCGCCGGCAGTCAATCTAATAACGAGCGCGCAGTGTTGCGGCGGATCGCTTAGTGTGACAATTATCTTCTACAACATCCCACGCAACCGGGTAGCCACTTCTTTCCCCAATATCTCGGGTAGCTCAAATAAACGCTGCTGGTTATGGGAGATCTTTGGGAGAGCCGCATAGTACGACTCGTGAGTTGCTTCGATCGACATTCCCGCAAGTTGCTCGAGTGCATGGTAAAGACGTGTCAGACGCCTTCCAACTTCAAGCTCATCGTCATATGCGCCGTATACGATATTTACTGGCTCGAAGCCTAGCTGCACCAAGCGTGCATTCAGCCCTGCCATTCCAAAGCAGATGAATGGCTGCAGGTTGGCGAGAGCCTTGCAGACCTTCTCCGTCACGAAGAGTTCGCCTGGCAGTCCTTCCATATATGATTCGGTTACGATCTGTACATAACTTTGCAAGAACAACTCACGTCTCGGATTGTGAAACGCGTAACCGGACGTGTGGCCACTCTTGTCGATATTCACATCGATCGTCCACGGTAGCGCGGCAAGCGTCGACTCCTCTACCTCGGTGAGCTTTTCCCAAACCACCGGATCCATTAGCCGGCCGAAGCGCTCCAGCATACGATGTTCAGATTGCCAGTCGCCTTCGTACGCCGGACTCGCCATGGAGCTTAGCCCCTGCCGCTGCATGTTCAATCGTGTAAGTGTCATGGCTAGGATGAAGCGATGCCACCGCGGACGTCTATTAAGCGAGACGTATTTGTGCGGTCGAATGTTCTGTGCGTTATATTCAACTTCGACTGTAGAGATGATCGTTTCCGGTCTTCCAAACGAGCGACGCTGACGGAACTCTACTCCCGAATACATAAGGAACAAGTCGGAGCCGATCATCTTCCATGAATTGGTGAGTGACCGCCGATTGTTGCTTAGATATTCGTGGTATCGTGCCTCGAGGCCACGATTTGAAACCAGCAGGACAATACGCCGTGGGTCCACTTTGATATCGGCGATAAAATTGTCAAACTCGTGTAGAAAGCTCTTATCTAGCCCCGCCTCCCATGAGTAGTCGATCAGCAGCTTCAGCCGCGGGTGCCGATCCATAGTAACGAGCCAATTTTGACGCCGCCCCGGCAAAAGAATGCGTCTGGCCCTCTCTCGCGATCCAGTGCTGAGGCGACCCAAACATTCCGATTGGCAAATAGGCGGGTCCGCCACCCACACCTTCGACCCGACGGTGCCTGAAATGTCTGCGCGCACCTGTCTGCTCCACATATTTGACGAAGGGCGACACTTGGCACGTCGGTATCACGCCCTTGAAGTTTGCCGGCGCGCCCCTCCGCAAATGGCGCATCATCCAGGAAGACCAGGTCGATGGGCTTCTGTGCGCTTTCGCTCATAATGTACCTGCCAAGGCCCCTCGGCCACGAGGAATGTGTTCCGCGCGGAGCTGCGGCACTGCTGAGGTCATTAGCTGATACCGCCAACACTGCAATTTATGCACCCGGCACAAGGCGTCCTTCAGTAGCTAAGGGAAATAGCCTGCAGCCCCATGCCGAGCCGACGCTCGTCGTTGCTGTCATTGTGTGCCTTTGGGCAATACGGATTTATCACGGCGATACGGAATACCAGCTCTCGCTTCCCATAAAGCCGACAGTCATCGATTGCGAGCCGAATAGTTGGTGTATCGCCGGTATCGATCGCAGAGCATATGACTGCGCTACCGCACAAAAGCATTACAACAATTCTCACGGGAGGTGCGGACGTCGGCCGTGGGCTGAAGTAATGAAACTCACAAGAAACATTGCCTGTGATGCATTCCAAGAGCGGAAGAGCGATAACGGCCTCGTCACCGTCTGTCCAGATAAAACCCGTTTCCGGATATGAAAAACCGACGCGCAGATATTGAAGCGCATCAGAGCAGTTGCCGAACAACAAACGACCGTGGCCACGAGGTATGGGAAGCGGAGCTGGCAAAGTGTAGCCAAATGCTTCGCAATAGGCTCGGGACCAGCAGTTGACGGACCGTAGTTGCTCGTTGCTCAACGCTTCTTGATACTTTCCGATCCTTCCGTCTCCGATGTGCGCAGGAAGCCAGAGCGTCTCTGCGTCGCTGACGAGTCGTTTATCTGGATCTATCCGACCTGCCGCAACCATGCGGGTGATCTGTTGCTTGACCGCCTCTGGAGACAGTTTCCGCAGGAGCGCTTCCGCCTGATCTTTGGAGACGTTCAAACCAAGATGAGCAGCAATTGCCAAAACAGTTCGGACGCTTGCCGTTGCTTTCATCTTCGTACCGGATCGTGTGTGTGTATTCCTGATTAACAAGTCGCAAGGCGGCCACACAACTCCTCATGAGCCGGGGCTGAAAGACCCTGAATTCCTCTCCAGCATCTCCGTCCATGACGCGAGGCAATCGCGAGGATCGCGAACCGACAAAATAACTGGCGGCTTCAGAAACTCGATGAGAGACCAGAGCGATTTCTCTGGATGCGTTTTCAGTACTACCAGATCACAATTTGTGGTAGCCGATGGCGCCAGCTCTTCAATATTCTCCGCGAAACGCCCCTCGATCCTGACGTTAGGCAATGCCGAGTGGACGATGGACTTCACCATGTTATATACCCACGTCGATCCGCTTCGATAGACACCCACACAGACTATGAGACGCCCGGATAGACGATGCGGTAGATTCTCGCCGAGGTAAGGCATCCGATCCTCTAACTTATAGGTGGTAGGGCCATCGATGAAGGGAGCACCACGGTGGGTACCAGTATCCACTACGCTCGCCCGCGAACTACCTCCTATTCCCTTGGCCATTTAGCACCGTTGACGCGACTTAGAGAATGGTCTCGGAATCCGCAGGCCGTAGGTCGGAGCAGCAGTCGCCGCGAACAAGGCGCGCATCAGGCGCTTGTACGAATCTTCTCGTTCAATATAGTTACGAAGTCGCCGACATTCCTGAGTTTGTCGATTTCTCGTGTCTGCAGCTTTACACCAAAGCGCTCCTCAGCCGCGATAAGAATCTCCACCTGCTTGAAACTGTCCCACCCTGGTACATCCTGTGCCGTGAGCTCGGGCGTCAACTTCATGTCACTCCTCAAAAACACCTCATTGAAGATCTCTGTAAGTGCGGCGTATATATCTGTATCACTCAATTGAAGCTCTCCCCCCAAGACACTGCCCATGCAAAAGCACTATGGTTTTAAGGGACCAGCGGCTGCCTGCTTGTTGCCTACCCATGGAATGGTACTCGGCTCAATACTTCATACCGATTCGGTCAGCGGCGAGCTGAGCGACCGCCTGTAGATCGATTTTGTCATTGTCATTACGCGGCAATTGATGGACCGTGATGAAACGTGATGGGATAGCGTAGCGATCGAGCTTCTCCCACAGGCGTGTGTGCAGCTCACTTCCATTCAGGCCCGGCGTCCCCGCCCTGCTTGTCTTCGATGACGGCAGTCAATTCGCCATTCAGCTTTAACACTACTACTTCTTCCCACCCAAGGGAGCGAATAGCAGCGGCCACTTCGTTAAGCTCGATACGAAAGCCGTGCACCTTTACCTGATGATCAACTCGACTTTCGAAAAAAATATGATCGTTAAACCTTTGTGCCCAATCGCCGGTGAAATATGCTCGCCTGCGTACTCCAGATATCTCCACCTCCCGAAATGACCGCAACGTTTGTTCTGGGGCGTTCCAGTAGCCAACGGCCAGTTGAGGACCGATGATCACAATTTCGCCGGAAGTCTCTTGCTCACCTCCGACGAAATGTAATTCCATGCCTGGTATTGGATTTCCCAGGGCAACCGACGAGCTAATTGCGGATGTGTACGAGTCAGCGGTGAGCTTGAGGCAAGTCATTGATACCGTCGTCTCGGTAGGTCCATAAGAATTCCAGATTTCGGCGTCGGGACATGCCGTGAAGATGCCCTTTACGTGCGTCTCTAGCAATGGCTCTCCACAAAAGAAGAATCTTCGCACCCCAGCAAGATGCTCGGACGTCAATTGTCTCGCCCGCGCTATCAGACTAATCACAGAGGGAACTGATACCCAAACCGTTATACCTCGCCCGTTGACTATTTCCGCCGGCATCAGTCGTTCGCCGCGCGATGTAAAGGGCACAAGAGTGGCCCCCGAGCAGAGTGCACCAAATATTTCTAAAACGCTCAAGTCGAAAGCGATATTCGAATATTGAGATACGGAGTCAGCAGGCAGAAACAATTCCGAGGCAACAACCCAATCAATGTAATGAGCAAGTGCGGCGTGCGGTATAACAACGCCCTTAGGCATACCGGTTGAGCCGGAAGTGAATATTACGTAAGCAATAGTGCCTCGCGAGCCCTTGCCGTAGAGCGGTTCGAATGCGTTAACTGCAGACGGAGTAACTCGCATTGCTTCCGGCACAATTGCACTTAGCTTTATAAGTGTCGATTCGTCACCTGCGAGAAATTGCGGTTTAAACGATTTGCAGATTGCCGAAAGTTTCTCCCCGGGCGCCGAGACGTTTACCGGGACATAGAAGCCGCCCGTCAGCATTGCGCCAAGCATCGCGGCATACGCATACGGTCCCTGATCATAAGCCACCAGTACCTTCGGCGACGCCTTCGTGGAGAAACACGCTCCAAACCTCCTAACTAGGGAAGCAAGATCACGATAGCTGGTTAGATCGCTTCGTGCCCTTACAGCAATCCGATCGGCCTGGCGGTCCGCCACCTGAAAGAAGCGCTCAACCACATCCATGCTGGATCGGGGGCTACTATCGTGACACTTAATGTCCATGGCTGTCCGACAAGGTGGCCTTAGCTGGTGTCGAGGGCTTCGTCAGGATATAGACCTCCGTCATCGGTCCCATAATTGCCTTCATTCGGGAATACCAACGTCGCACCTCGATATCGAATGCGGTCTGTTTTGCGATAAGGTAGGGCAGATCGTAGCCATATCGCCACGTAACCAGAGAGCCCTCGCTACTCTGAGGATTGCCATGATATTCGGGCTCTCCTACGACACGTAAGACACTTCCCTCCTTAAAGGCGACCTGCTCGCTGCGAGCACGCCCCGGATATGTAGGAGTTGTAAAGAGGCATCGGCCGCCCGGAACAAGGGTCCTTTCGATTTCGCGAAGAGCACGGAATGGATCGTATAAGTGCTCCATAACGTCCAAGTGAATGACCAAATCGAACGTGTTATCCGGGAAGGATTGGCGCTCCAGATCTTCGTTTCGCAGGCGTCCCACCATTGAGCCAAAGGGTATTTTCGGGAAGTACCCGGAGGTCATGTAGTTGCGGCAGTTCTGACTCAGCCAAAGGCTGACGCCGATAGCACCCGACGAAGACTCGTGGATGCGAAGGTCCGCAAACTCTGTTCTGGGATGCAAAGAAAACAGAACGTCAGCTAGTGCTCGATGACGAGTGAGGCATGTCTTGTATTTACACTCTGATGGCCGAAGCTCATCACGACAGGAAAAATAGTCGTCGCTAGATATATACTTCTGTGTCGCACGACAGATTGAACACTGAGCCTCTATCGCCAGTCCGGTCACGTCATTCCCCTATAGCCCACGGTGACCGAATTTACAGCGGCGACCATAACGTAAGAAAGTCCGACATCCGAAACTTATAATCCGACATTCCGAGGCCTGTCTACTATTCGTGGTACGAACTCCCGATGTGTGGTCAGCATTTGCCACGACTGAGTCACCGGCATGGCGCGGCCTCGGATAGCAGATCACACACGGCGTCGGTGATGTGGGCGTAAGTACGAACCGGTGCCCCCTGTTACCGGCGGCCTCGGCCATGCCAGAGCTAGGGGCTCACGTTTACGTAGCGATTGTGATAAAACTGACAAGGCCACGTCTCGGCCAGCGAGCTATTCCCGAGGAGTTTGTTTGTGGAAACGCTTTCTATGGCCAGAGCCGAGCACGAACCGATTGGGGCCACTGGCACGCATCGAAGCCATGAGTCGAGAAAAGAGCCATAACTGCCCTTTCTAGACCGAATCCGACACAGGCTGAGTTCGCAATTCGCTGATCGTGGGTGCGGATATCGAAGGTCAATCCGAAGAACGCTTGATGAAAATTAAACGAGCACAGAGCTGTAGGGATGTGCCCAGAAATAATCGGCACCGACAGCTCGAACTTGAGACGTCTCTTCTTCTGGCTTACGGCCAGCGACTCAGCGGCTGCACCAAAGAATGCATCCGTTGCTACACCTAACATAGCCCGAAGACCGAGGGAGTCCAAAATGCACGTGGCACGCTCGAGCCAGAGTTCACGCCAGTGAACCACCTCTTCAGTCGTACCGATACTGACGAATTCGCGCACGCGGAACGACTGCATGCGAGTGGGCTCTTGCGAGAGCTCATGTCGGAAGACCCAGTTCAACATAGTTATCTTGCGGCCTGCCTTTGGCAAGGTACCGGTGAGAGTGGGGTAGAGCGGATAACACGCCGCGGGATTAAGCACAACGCGTGTCATGTTCAGAAGCTCGTCCCACGGTTTCTCGTTATGAATGCGTTCCGATAGCTCCCTAGCTTCCGCTTCTTTACCGAAGAAGCTGTAGACCGATCCGCACAAATGTGGGAAGGCATCAAAATAATGAACCTTCTCCAGAACTTGGCGGTTAATTACAGGAGGAAAGGTGAAAACCTCGTAGTCGTCGTCGCTAGCTTTCGCGCACACCAAGGCATCAAACCGATGTAGGACATCTTCGAAGAGAGCGCAGCGGGCAAAGGCGCCATCCACTCCCACAGGTACAATAAGCTTGTGGTCAACAAGAGCCCTATATAGCTCGTCGCCGTCGCGCGCATTGCTCATCGCTGAAGTCATAGCGGGAATCCATTAGACGCCACGATGTTTGATCCCGACAGTCGGGTGGACAACCCCTAGGCGCCGATGAAAGCGCGCCCAAATTTAACCCGATCGGTTCCCGAAAAAGCTGTGTGTTGCCGATAGCTTGATCGAAACGGCCACGGCATACGCAACAATGGAGTAACTACTCGTGAGTTCCGTTTCTGTTCGAGCCCTTGAACAAGCGGAAAGGTCTAGTCCAGCGGTGCTTCTTTCAATGTGCGAGGAAATATCCATGCCGCTCCGTTAGAAATTGATGCAAGCGTCGGCCTATTCTGTGCAGTAATTGACGGGAGAAGAACAACCTTGGTCACTAATCGCAACGAGGCTTGATCGGCTGACTGTCCCGGTGCGACATTGATTGGCACATTTTGTTCGGGCTCACAGTCTAGTGGTGTTCTCCATGCACACGAGTACAGTCCATTTCACGTGCAACAGTTCGATTGCCGAACCGAGCTTAGCTACGTGGGTACTGGAGTGGGGCCGGTAATTGATGAACGAGCGAGTCATCTATGTGGGGTTGACTGAAATCTTTCGCGAGGTGTTTTCGAATCCCGTTATGTCCATTGACGCTGGAACTAACGCTGAGCAAATCGAGGACTGGGATTCCTTCGCGCAAGTTAATATCATTGTTGCAGTTGAAGCCCGCTTCGGAGTCAGGATACGTTCTGTTGAAGCTCAAAAGCTAAAAAATGTGGGTGATCTCGTGCGGTTGATACACCTCAAGAGGGCTTAGGACCGACCTGATGTAGTCGCAGACCAAGTGCCGGCCATGGGGCGCACTCATCGCCAGCAGCTTGATATGCATCGTTACGCGTACGCGGACCTGCCTTGACGACTGGCCGGATTGACTTGATCAATGGTTAGCCGCTGAATCCTTCGGCGCGCTCGCCACCGTCGTCCTTGGCAGTCTCGGAATGGAATCCTGATCCTCTGGCTGCGGCACCGTCTCTTCCAGACCAGGTCGGTTCGGACAAGGTTGCAACGTGGCACCCTCGTATCCGACCTGTGACAGCAATCCTTCCAGATGGCTTTCCTTCGAGGACGGCATCGGAACATCCACCCAGTACACCGGCCCACGAAACCTGCGCTCGGTGATTTCAGGCTGCAGCCCAAGTTGAGTTACGTACTGGGCGCGTCGTTCGGCGCCCTCCCGTTTGTGGAAGAGACCGACGGAGAGGCTGCGATCGGATGGCGCGGACTTCATGACGTGCGTATCGGTGAAACCGGCCTTCTCGAGTTTCTCTGCGGCCTGAGTGACTTCCTCGTCGCTCTGTAAGCCACCGATGAAAACCCAGTAACCGGTGATAGCGTCCTCCTCCTCCGCTCGCTGCTCGGTATCGAATCCCAGGTTGCGCAGCACGCCCGCGGCCTTCGCAACGCCGGAGAGATCCTTGAAAGGCCCGAGGGAACTGCAGGCCTGTACTGGAGCAGGACGCGGATAGTGGCGCAGCGACATTTTCCGCGCACTGCCGTTGCTATCGCTGCCTTCCGCGGTATCGGTGAGCAGCTGCAGCCGCGGGAGTCTGGACAAGCCCTCCTGCGAAGTGTTCTCGCGCGGCACATCGACCCATTGCGCCCATGCCAGGAATAGCAGGTTGATGCACGCCAGGATGAGAAACGCAGTGCGCATGTGTCGCTCGCCGCCTGGGCCTGTTTCGTTCATTGGTTCGACTGCCCCCGCGGCAAAGCTACCATGCCGCGGGCCCGGCAGTGAGGCCTGTGACGCGTGAGCAATGGTCAGCCTGTGCCCTCACTTCGAGTCGGGTCGTCTTCACGCCGGATGGTCGCGGGACCATACGGCCAAGCCGTGCAGAACAAGGTCCGGCACGACAACACAGCCGCTGCGCAACAGGGGCTTGATCACTTTGGCACCGCCACCGGTGACGAGGACGATGGGCCGGCGTCCCAGCAGCGTGAGCCCTTCCTGCACGGCCCGATCAATCGTGGCCGCGACGGCATGCAGCGCGCCCTGGCTGATGGCGCCGCGGGTGGTGGTCGCAAACAAGTTACGACCGCCCACGGAGCCGCCACTCGCCCGCCGCCGGATGCCATGCGTTGCCTTGAGCAGGCTCAGCACCATCAGAGTCGGTCCCGGAATAATCGATCCACCCCGGTGAAGGCCACGACCATCCACGAGATCCACGGTGACCGCGGTGCCAATGCTCGCCACAACGGTCGGTTCACCTGAGCCGAGATGGTGTGCGCCGATGGCGGCGACGAAGCGATCAACACCGAGGCGCCACGGCTCGAGATACTCGGTACGGATGCCCGCAGCGCTGCGCACTGAGCGGACAAACTCCGGCATGGACGCGCCTGCTTGGCGCGCAGCCGCGATCAGTTTGCGATCGACGCTGTCGCCTGCGACGCTCGAGATCACTATGCGTTGCGGTAGCTTGCGGCCGATGAGGCGGCGCGCGTAGTCCTCCGTCTCCCAGTGCGTGACGACGGCGGCCCGCTGCGTGTCCATGCGGCCGTTCTCCAGCCGGGCCCATTTCACACGTGTGTTGCCGACATCGACCAGCAGGACGCCCATTACACCGGCCTGACGGAGGCGTCTCCCGAAACGAAGCGCATCAGCTCGTGAGGCGTCTCGACCAGCAGCGCGCCATCCACATCGATGCCCCGCGCCACACCCTCAAACTCCCCTGCCACCGTGCGCACCACGATCTCACGGCTGCGCAGCGCATCCGCCTCGAGCCATTCGTGCACGAAAGGCTTCAATCCTTTCTTCTCGAAATCCACTAGCCCCTGGAGAAAGGCGCTGACGAGGGCGGCCGCAACTTGGTTACGCAGCGGATGCGCGAGCCCCGCAGTCATCAGATCGCTCGGCAGAAGTCCCGTCTGCTGGATGGCGTTGCGGATCTCGCGGCCGAGTGCGACATTGATGCCGATGCCGATGACGACGCTCGCAGGACCGGCGGCTTCGGCTCGCAGCTCGATCAGGATGCCACCGAGCTTACGATCCTCGACCAGCAGATCGTTCGGCCATTTGAGGCGGATGTTGTCCAGGCCAAGGGTGCGCAGCCCGCGCAATGCGCACACCCCGATCACGAGACCCAGGGCACCCACGTCACGCGGCAACTGCGCGAAGCTCCAGCTGAGCGACAGACAGATGGCGCCTCCCGGAGGCGCCAGCCAGCTGCGTCCTTGGCGACCTCGCCCTGCCGTCTGGTGCTCCGCGAGCAGCACATCCGCGCAACCGACCGGCGGCAGCCGTTGCATCAGTGTGGTGTTGGTCGAGTCTACCGACCACACCGTCTCCAGCCGGCGCACTTTCTCCCGCGCGAGCGGCAGCAGGTGGGCCGCGATGCGGTCTGCATTCAGAGACTCGGCGAACGCTGCCAGCTGGTAACCGCGATTGCGCACCGCATTCACAGGCGTGCCGAGTTGCCGCAGCATGCGCGCGGCTTTCCAGATCGCGCTGCGACTCACGCCCAGCTCGTGTGCGAGGGCCTCGCCGGAATGAAAGGCACCATCGACCAGATTCGCGAAAAGCATCGCGATGAGAGACTCCCCCGCAGCGCCTTGCGGTTGGGACGCAGGGTTCGCGGGCGCGCGCAAGCTATCTCTCATTGGGTCCGAACAGCCACAGCCGCCGGGCCCGCGGCTCTGTCTTAGCGCGGATGCGCGCGATGTTGGCCCGATGGGTATAGGCGATCAGGAGCGTCGCGATCAGCCCGAATGCCGTTAGCGGCGGATCCGTGTCCACCCCGATCAGCAGTGAGCAGACCGGAAGCGCGACTGTCGCCAGCATGGAGGCAAGGCTGACATAGCCAAACACCGCGACGGTGACGATCCATGTGAGCAGCACCGGGACCAGGAGCCACGCATCCAGCCCGATGATGACTCCCAACAGGGTGGCCACCCCCTTGCCGCCCCGGAATCCGTACCAGATTGGATAGATGTGCCCCAGGATGACAGCGATCCCGCAGGCGGCTGGAAGCCAGGCGCGCACCGCTGGCGGATCCACCGGCAGCGCCGGTAGCAGCAGGGGCGCAATGATCTGCACCGCGAGCCAGCCCTTGCCCATATCAATCAACATCACCCAGAGCGCGAAGCTTTTGCCTTGGGTGCGCAGGGCGTTGGTGCCACCCGCATTGCCACTGCCCAAGGAGCGGATGTCGATGCCACCACAAAGGCGCCCCACAACCAGACTCCCCACGATGGAGCCGAGCAGGTAGCTGCTGAGGACTTTGACGGACAGTTCCAGCACGGCCGGCCTCAACGCGCGTTGAGAGAAGGCAAAAACACTTCCGCCATCATGCAGCGGACGCTGCCGCCGCCCAGGCGCTCGATGGTCGGCACCGGCACGGCCAGCACGCCGTCCGCGGCGGCGGAGAGACGCCCGTAGACTTCCGGCCGCAGCGCCTTGCGCGCGGTATCGGACATCACGAGCAGGCGATAATCTCCCAGCGCCTCATCCCAACTCGCCAGCTCCAGCATGTTGCCGGCGAACTGCTCGATCTCCTCGTAACTGATCTCGATGACATCGAGCCCGCCGATCTCGAGCTTCTCGATGACCCGCGCGCGATCGACTTCCGACATCGCACAGGTTCCGAGGATCGCCATGCGCGAGCCGACACACATCATGACGTTGGTGTGATAGTAGGGCACGCCGTTGCGGTCGGTCGCCTCGAAGATCACGGGTGTGTAGCCGAGCTCGTGCGCCCACTCCTCCACGACATCCGGGTGGGTGCGCGGGGAAACACAGGCGTAAGCCAACCGGTTACAGTGATCGAGCACCAGACTGCCGGTCCCTTCGAGGAAGCGGCCCTGTTGCTCGTGATGGCGCAGATCAAGAGTACGGGACCTGACGAATCCCAACTCGTGGCAAACCGCTTGCACCACCTCGTCGCGCCGCTCGGGTCGGCGACTGGCCGGCTGCAGGGGATACAACACCACCGTGCCGTCCTGATGGAAGCTCACCCAGTTGTTGGGAAAGATGGCGTCGGGCTTCGGCGGAGTCGGCGTGTCCGCCACGACACAGACCTCGATGCCTTCACCGCGCAGGGCGGCGGCCATGCGATCGAATTCAGCGAGCGCCGCGGTCTGTGCCGCGCTGCTCTCGGCAATTGTCCGAGCACTCGCAGGCGCCTGCTGCATCCTGTTGGTGAGCGCGGTTTCCGGGTTGTAATCGAATGCGGCAGGCCTAATCATGAGCACGGCACGGGCACAGGCCTGCCGTGCATCCCCTGCCTGTGTAGTGCCCAAGCTTTCGATACTCATGAGCCCCGATGCCACTCCGCTGATCACTGTCACCGACAAGGGACTGTACTGCCCGCCCGGCGATTTCTATGTCGATCCGTGGCGGCCGGTCCGCACGGCGGTGATCACACACGCCCATGGAGATCACCTGCGTCACGGCAGCGCGCGCTACATTGTCGCACGTCCTGGAGCTGCAATCGCCAAGTTACGGCTTGGCGGCGATCGCGAGCTCGAGCCGACCGACTACGGCCTTTCCCACCAGCTCGGGGAGACCACGATCTCGCTGCATCCGGCCGGACACATTCTGGGCTCGGCGCAGGTGCGCATCGAGCATGGCGATCGGGTCTGGGTCGTCTCCGGCGACTACAAGCGCCAGCCGGATCCGACCTGCGCGCCTTTCGAGGAGCTTCAGTGCGATGTCTTCATCAGTGAGGCCACCTTCGCACTGCCGGTGTACTGCTGGCCGCAAACCTCCGTGGTGGTCGAGGAGATCGCCCGCTGGTGGCAGGCCAATCGCGAGCGCCGCATGGCCTCGGTGCTGTTCTGTTATGCGCTGGGGAAGTCGCAGCGCGTGCTCTCCGAGCTCATGGCTTTTACGAACGAACCGGTCTACGTACACGGCGCGGTCGATTCGCTCGTCGGGGTGTATCGCCAGGCCGGCGTGCCGATGCTGCCGACGCTGCGAATTCCCCAGGACCGCAAGACGGACTTCAGTGGCGCGCTGATCCTCGCGCCGCCGAGTGCGGCCGGTACGCCGTGGATGCGGCGCTTCGGTGAGCACGTCACGGGCTTCTGCTCGGGCTGGATGCGGGTCCGTGGCGATCGGCGCCGGCGCGGCTATGACCGCGGCTTTGTGGTTTCGGACCATGCCGACTGGCCCGCCCTCTTGCGGACCTGCCGGGCGACGCGCGCCCGCAAGGTGTTGCTCACTCACGGCTATTCCGATGCGCTCTGCCGTCATCTGAGCGAGAGCGGTGTGCAGGCCGGGGCGCTCAAGACCGACTTCGGCGCCGAAGAGTGATGCGCGCCTTCAGCGAACTGTATGAGGAGCTCGACACCACCACGGCCACCAACCTCAAGGTGGCTGCGATGGCGCGCTACTTCAGACAGGCGGCTCCAGCAGATGCCGCCTGGGCGGCGTATATCCTCTCGGGCCGCAGACTCAAGCGCTTCTTAGGTCCCGCGCTCCTGTATCGCTGGTTGATCGAAGCCTGTGGTCTGCCGGAATGGCTGGTGGAGGAGTGCCGCGCCACGGTCGGCGATCTGGCCGAGACGATTGCGCTTCTCATGCAGAGCACAAGTGCATGAGGGCGAGCGGCGCGTCCCCGAAGTCTCACTGGCGGCGTGGCTGGATGAGCGGCTGCTGCCCTTGCGCGCAGCCTCTGAGGAAGCGCAGAAGGCCACCATCATCGAGTGGTGGCGTAGCCTGCCGTACCGCGAGAATTTCCTCATCAACAAGTTCCTGACCGGTGAGCTGCGCGTCGGCGTGTCGGAATCCCTCGTCATTCGCGCGCTGGCCGAGGTCCTCGCGATGCCGCGCCCTGACATCGTGCGGCGCCTGATGGGCAACTGGCAGCCGAGCGCGCGCTTCTGGGAGGCGCTCAAGTCCGCCACCGCGCCGCCGGAGGATGTCTCCGCGCCCTACCCCTTTTATCTGGCCTCACCGCTCGAGGCCGACGTCAGCAGCTTGGGCGCGCGCGCCGACTGGCTTGCCGAATGGAAGTGGGACGGCGTGCGCAGTCAGCTGATCCGGCGCGCCGGCCGCTGTTTCATCTGGTCGCGCGGTGAGGATCTGGTCACCGAGCGTTTTCCGGAGATCATCGCGGCCGCGGCGGCCCTGCCCGATGGCGTGGTGTTGGATGGTGAGCTCGTGGCCTGGCGTGAGGGACGCATCCGACCCTTCGCCGAGCTGCAGCAGCGTCTGGGTCGCAAGAAAGTCTCCGCAGGACTTCTCTCCTCGGTGCCGGTTCGCTTTCTGGCCTACGATCTGCTCGAGTCGGACAACACCGACATCCGCAGCCTGCCGCTCCTCGAGCGGCGCGCGCGCCTCGAGCTGCTGCTGTCGGCAAGATCGGGTGTGCTGGGGCTTTCCGAGATCATCGCTGGCGGGGATTGGGCGGAACTGGCGCAGCTGCGCACGGAGGCACGTGCCCGTTGCGTCGAGGGATTGATGTTGAAATCTCTCACCTCGCCCTACGGTACGGGACGACAGCGCGGCGCGTGGTGGAAGTGGAAGATCGAGCCGCACTCCTTCGATGCGGTGATGTTATATGCACAGCCGGGCCATGGCCGGCGCTCCAACCTCTACACTGACTACACCTTCGGGGTGTGGCACGAGGGCGAGCTGGTGCCCGTCGCCAAGGCCTATTCGGGGCTCAGCAATGCGGAGATCACCGCGCTGGATCGCTGGATCCGGGCCCACACGCTCGAGAAGTTTGGTCCGGTGAGAGCGGTGGAACCGACGCAGGTATTCGAGCTGGCCTACGAGGGGATTGCGGCCTCGATGCGCCACAAGTCAGGCATCGCGCTGCGCTTTCCGCGGATTCTGCGCCGCAGGGAGGATAAACCTGCGCCGGAGGCCAATACCCTTGCCGACCTACAGGCCGTGCTCGCCACACAACGGCAGGCGCACAGCGAGGGCAGCGCGGGCACGCAGCTGCAGATGGAGGAGACGGCCTCGCAGGCTTCAACCGACTGACGCTTCAACCCACTGACGCTACTGAGGCTTCAACCCACCGAGGCTTCGAGTTTTGGATGCTCGTTGGTGGTGGAGTCGTCGATGTCCTGCTCGACGAGGTTCAGAGGCTCGCCGGACAGATAACGCGCGCACTGACTTTCCGGCACCGGCTTCGCGAACAGGAAGCCCTGAGCGAGATTGCAGCCCATCTGCCGCAGCTTCTCGAGCTGCTGCCAGCCCTCGATGCCTTCGGCGATGACCTTGATGTGCAGATGCTTGGCCATCGCAATGATGGCACTCACGATCGCCAGATCACTGGGATCCGTGACCAGATCGCGCACGAAGCTGCGATCGATCTTCAGGTAATCCATGCGCCACTGCTTGAGGTACGAGAGACTCGAGTAGCCCGTACCAAAGTCATCGATTGCGATGCGCACCCCGAGCTCGCGCAGGCGCGCCACGGCATCGACGTTGGATTCGCCGGTGCGGCTCTCGCGCCGCTCGAACACCGAGCTCTCGGTGAGCTCGAGCTGCAGCATACTGGGCTTGATCTTGTACTCTTTGGTGAGCCGGGCGATCGTCGCCGGAAGGTCCGAGCGCTGCAGCTGCACGGCCGAGACGTTCACGGCGATCGGGACCGGATTGCAGCCGGCCTGGCGCCAGCGGCACATGTCCACCATCGCGCGGCTCAGGACGAACTCGCCGATGGGAACGATCAATCCCGTCTCCTCGGCGACGCCGATGAAGCGGTCCGGAGGAATGACCCCCCGGGCAGGATGCCGCCAGCGCAGCAGCGACTCCAGCGCCACGACCTTGTTGGTCTGGATGTCGATGATCGGCTGATAGTGCACATCGAGCTGCGCGGTCTTCATGGCGTTGCGCAGATCAGTCTCGATCACCATGCGGTCCTTCGACTTGCGCTCCATCGCAGGACTGAACAGCTGGAAGTTGTTGCGACCGCGGTCCTTGGCCTGGTACATGGCCGTGTCGGAATGGCGTAGCAACTCGCCCATGTCCGCGCCATCGCGCGGGTAGAGGCTGACACCGATGCTGACGGTGGTGACGAGGGGGCGGTTGTCCACCATCACAGGCGCCGCCAGCGCCTCATTGATCCGCATGGCGGTCTCGTTCACTTCCTCGGCATTGCGCGCATGTTTCAGGATGACGATGAATTCGTCGCCTCCCATGCGCACGACCACATCCTCCGCGCGCACCGTGGCACGCACCCGCTGCGCCACCGCCTTCAGCAGCTTGTCGCCCGTCTCGTGGCCACGGGAATCGTTGATGTGTTTGAAACGGTCCAGGTCGAGGAACAGTACGGCGAGCTGCGAGGCGCTGGAGCGCGCCTCCTCGATGGCCTCGGGCAGGTGTGCGGCGAGATAGAGTCGATTCGGCAGTCCCGTCAGCTGGTCGTGATGGGCGAGATGATCCAGATGCTGGTGCTTCTCGAGCAGCTGGGCCTCGGCCTTGCGGCGCACGCTCACATCATGCGCGGTGAAGACGATCGCCGCCCCCTGCGGCAGCTCAATGGGATGGCCGCTGATCTCGGCATCCCGGGCGCTGCCACCCTTGCAGCGCTGGCGGATCTGCAGTGCCATGCGTGGGTTGGGACTGTGCAGCTGCTTCAGGATGCCGCAGAGCGCCTCACCCTCATGAGCCAGCAGCTGGGTGAGGGTCATCTCCAGCAATTCCTCGTGGGTGTAACCGAGCGTCCGCTGCGCGGAGCCATTGGCGTCCAGGACCCGCAGGCTGGTGGCATCGGTCACGAGAATGCTGTCGGGGGACTGATCGAACAGGGCATGCAGCGTGTCAGGGGAGCAGGCGCCAACACCAACGGCAGTCCAACTGCGCCTTTTGCGCAGCCACGTGAATATCACCCCAGTCAGAAGTGCTCCGGTGGCCAGTGCCACCAGGGCAAGTGAGACCTGATTCACAATCTGCTCCGTCTTTCAAAGCCAGTGTGTCGTATCGCGGGAACGGGTAGAGGTGCGCCGTGCACAGTTTCCGAGCCGCTCCGAAAGAGGGACGAAAGGGGAGCTGTTAGCCCTTCAGAACCAGGGGTTTAGCTCGAGCCGTGAAGGTCTGGGCAGAAACAGCAGCGCTTAAGGACGTGTTTGGCGCTCGCACCCACAGCTATGGAGTGCGGGATGGCGCACGTTCACATTGGGACCACTGGTAAACCCAAGTGCACGGCAGCCTTTCGAATTCGATCATCAAGACTCAACAGCTGCAGACCCGCGATCGCCGCACGCGCCACCAGCGCGGCAGCCAGATGAATCGCCTCAAGTGACCGAAGGGGCTCGAGGGGAAACGGCCGGCGCGCTCGCTCGACAATCTCCGGGCCTAGGCGCAAAACGTGCCAGTGGGTCGAGACCGCGACCAGATGTACATGGCGATCCGCCGCCTCGACCTCGGTCAGCTCATCCATCTTGACCGCTCGGTGCAACACGCGGTCGCATTCGATCAGCGTCAGATCTGAAGCAACGACCAGTTCTGCGCCCGAGAGTAAACGACGAATCGCAGGCGCGGCATCTTCGTCGAGCAACCAGGCCAGGATTGCACTCGATTCTGCGTAAAGACTCAACGCACCCCGCGCTCTTCGTCCAGCAATTGGAGCGCGCTTCGTTTACTTTTCCGGCTGCGCGGCAGGGCTTTGTAGAGCGCCGCGTCGGCAGGTTCGCCGAGAGTGATCAGACCTCGCCGCGCCAAGGCGCGTATACCCGCAGGAATAGCAGGGTCATTCGCTCCCTCGCCGGGAGGTGAGAACTCAGCGACCACCTCGCCCCGATCCGTAACCAGCACGCTTTCCCCCGCGCGCACCCGGCGCAGATACTCACTCAGCCGATTCTTCAATTCTCGAACGCCTACCGTTTTCATACGAGAATAGTAGCCTCATGAGGCTACATTGACAAGTCGCGCCCGGTTATCAATGGCCGAAGCGGCGCTCGCGCAGTGTGACGCTGACCGTCTGGCCGGCATCACCCGCGTACTGGGCCAGTCTCAGTTGGTAGCGCCCGGCCTTCTGGTGCCAGTTATTGCGCTCGGCATCGAACGAGCTGAGAAACCTTGGGTCGACCTGCAACAAGATGCGCCGGCTCTCGCCTGGAGGCAACTCGATGCGTTGGAAGCCGATGAGGCGCAGGCTGGGCGTGCCAGCAGAGTCGGTGAGATAAAGCTGCGCGACCGTCGCTCCCGCGCGCTCGCCAGCATTGCGCACCGTGAAACTCGCCTGCAGGCCAGTGCTACTGGCGTGGCCCTGCAGCTGCGCATAATCGAAGTGCGTGTAACTCAAACCGAACCCGAATGGAAACGCGGCCGTCCGATTCGCTCTGGCAAACCAGCGATAGCCCACATCCGCCCCTTCCTTGTACTCCACCGTCAGCGGCGTGTTACCCGGAGTGCCGAAGCCCGGCAGCTCAGGCCGCGGCAGATCCTGCAGCGACTCGGGGAAGCTCATCGGCAGGTGCCCGGAAGGATTGACGTGACCCGTCAGCGCTTCGGCGATCGCCTGAGCTCCGGCCTGCCCGGGATACCACGCCGCCACAATCGCCTTTACCTGCGACTTCCACGGCATGAGGATGGGATTACCCGTCTCCAGCACCACGATGGTGTTGGGATTGACGGCGGCCACCGCGGCGATGAGCGCATCCTGCGAGCCCGGCAGCGTGAGATCCGGTGAGTCTTCACCTTCAATTTCGAACTTGTTGACGAACACGATGGCCGCATCGACGCGCCTGGCCAGCGCGGCCGCTCTGGCCGGATAGACGCCGGGATCGAAACTGAAGTGCGCTGCGGGCAACAGCTTCACGAGCTCGTCGTAGGGCGCCGCGCCGCCGAAATGCTCCGCGTGCCAACTGCCCTCAACACCGGCTTGTCCCAACGGAATGATGCCGGTGTAGCCACCAACCGGTGTGACCTGAGAAGACCCACCACCGGAGAGCGTGCCGACGCGCGCAAGGCCGCCGATGACGGCGACGGTTTTGATCGATGCACTGAGGGGCAACACCCCTTCATTCTTTAACAGCACCAGTCCTTCACGCTCGACATCGAGCGCCACGGCGCGATCTTGGTTTAGGTCGATGGGCCGGGGATCGGTGTGGTCGACACCGACAGCGTAGATCGAGCGCAGGATCCGTCGCACCATCTCGGACAGACGCTGGTGACTTACTGCGCCGGACGCCAGAGCCGCGCGCAAGGACGCATCGAACCACGCCTTGCGCCCGAGCGACACCCCGGATTCCTGATCAAGGCCGTGCACGGCATCATCAGCCCCGTGCACCGCTCCCCAGTCTGACATCACCCAACCTGGATAACCCCATGAGTGCCTGAGGACATCCTGCAGCAGATACGAGTTGCTGCAGGCGTAGGCGCCATTGACCTCGTTATAGGCGCACATGATCGATCCGGGCTGTCCCCGTTCGATCGCGATCTGGAATGCCAGCAGATCGGACTCGCGCAAGGCCGCAGGATCCATGCGGGCATCGAGGTGATGACGGTTGGTTTCGTTGTCATTGAGCGCGAAATGCTTGACGGTTGAGATGACACCCTGCGACTGCGTCCCGGCCACTTCTTCACCGGCGAGCACGCCACTCAGCAGCGGGTCTTCGGATAGATACTCGAAGTTGCGGCCGTTGCGCGGATCGCGCGCGAGATTCATGCCGCCGCCGAGCAGCACGTTGAAACCCCGGGAGCGTGCCTCGGCTCCGACCATCGCACCGGCACGCCGTGCCAGCTCAGGATCGAAGCTCGATCCCAGAGCCAAACTCGAAGGTAACGCCGTTGCGGTGTCATCGACACGCGCACCGAGGGGGTTGGTCACCCCCAGACCGGCATCGGTCTCGTGCAACGGCGGCACACCGAGCCGCGCGATGCCCGGCACGAAGCCGGCGCCCCACAGGCCCCCTACCGCGGCGACCGCGGAGCCGTCCTTGTCCGGGACTAGTTGGCCGTCTGAGATCCTATCGCGCTCAGGCAGCGCGCGAATGCCATGCACGAGAGCAATGCGCTCATCGTCGGTCATCTGCGCCTCGATCCGACGCGCTCGCGTATCCGGGTCGTCGGCGCGAGCTGATGACATACCGACAACCGCCAAGGCTACTGCGCTGGCTGCCGAGAAATGTGATCTAACCAGATAAATGTGCCCCGACTCAGCCCGGCATGACGACTGACAGCGCCTGACTCAGGTCCGCGATCAGATCCTCGGGATGCTCCAGGCCTGCGGAGAAGCGGATGAGGCTTGCGCTGATACCCGCCTGCTGCGCCTGATCCGCCCCCAGGGAACCCGTCCACATGGCGGCGGGATGACTGATCAGCGACTCGAAGCCGCCAAAGCTCACGGCACGAGCCGCGAGTGACACGGCATCCAGAAAGCGTTGCGCCGTCTTGGCATCGCCGTGCAGCTCGAAACTGAGCAGTCCGCCGAATCCGCCCTTCATCTGCCGCCGGGCGAGCTCGTGCTGCGGATGTTCTTCCAGTCCCGGGTAGTGCACCGCGGAGACCGCTGCATGTGTCTCGAGAAACCGGGCGATCTGCAGCGCTGAGTTGTTGTGGCGCTCGACGCGCAGCGGCAGGGTCCGCAAGCCGCGCAGCAGCAGCCACGCCGAGAACGGATCCGGAACTGGCCCAAGGGCCACGGTCATGTGCCAGATCGGCTCGATCAGCTTGCGGCGACCGGCGACCACACCGGCCAACAGGTCATGATGACCGCCCAGAAATTTGGTTGCACTGTGCATGACCAGATCGATGCCCAGTTGCAGCGGTTGCTGATTGATCGGCGTCCCGATCGTGCTGTCGCAGATGGTCAGAATGCCGCGCGGGCGTGCGATGGCCGCGACGGCTGCGAGATCCGTCAGCTTCAGCAGCGGATTGGCAGGCGTCTCGACGATGATCAGCTTGGTGGTATCACGCACCGCGGCCCCGAGCGCGGAGATCGATGTCTGGTCCACATGGGTGACCTCGACACCGAACCGTGGCAGGACATCGGTGAGCAGCTGAGTGGTGCCCATGTAATGCGACCTTTGCGCCACTACGTGCTCACCTTTGGAAACATGAGCGAGCACACTTGCGCTCATCGCACCCATGCCGGAGGCCGTCAGGAGCGCAGTCTCGGCGCCTTCCAGCTCGGCGATGATCTTCTCGACACGCGTGAAGGTGGGATTGCCATCGCGTGTGTAGTAGCGGTTGTAGCGTGGGCCCGCCATCTCCTCGAAATCGGCGCCCGATCGCGCCCGGAAGGCGGAGGTCTGGATGATGGGCGGCGCAAGAGCGGTGTCATCGTCCTCGCCCGCATCGGCGTGCCCGACGACGGTCAGAGGATGCATGCTAGGTGGTTGATTGACACGCATGCCTGAAATGCTAGTGCCTGCGACCAGCGCTGTCACGGGGCGTAATGGTCGCCGCTGCTTGGCCGGGATCTTCACCGGTGCGCCATCGGGCTGCATACGGCCGCCCGCCGCACGGGTGCTGGATAATGCGGGATGAGCCGTGCGCCCCTAACTATATCGGCGTCGCAGGAGTAGATCATGCCCTACTCGAACGTTCGTGCTGCATCCTTGGCCAGCGTGCTTTTCTTTGCGCTCCTTGCGGCAAGCGCCCGGAATATAGACGAGCAAATGAGTAGTAATCCCTCGCATGGCCAAGTCTCACAAGGTACCGCGCTTATCCTGGGAGCTGCCGAAGGAGAACGCAGGCTGCACCGTCCTCCGCCAGGCGCTCTTTCTAACCTAACGGCGCCGTTCATTCTGAAGGTGGATAAGAAAAACGGTGGCGCCCCGGAGTTCGTAATGCTCACCGAGGATATTCCGCCGGGGCAAGCCATCTCACCTCATCGACACCCGCATTCGGATGAGATCATCTTCATTCATGAGGGCACCGAGTAACAGCCGCTGGGCCTCAGCGCTGCGCCTTGGACTTGTTCAGCATCACCGCGGCACGTATCAGAGTCTTCAGCGCGTCCTCGTTTATACCCTCGCCCTGGTGCACGTCGATGGCGCGCCTCGTGTTGCCCTCGAGGCTCGAGTTGAAGAGACCGGAGGGATCCTCCAGTGAGGCGCCTTTGGCAAAGGTCATCTTGACGACGTTCTTGTAGGTCTCACCGGTACAGATCAGACCGTCGTGGGACCATACCGGCACGCCGCGCCACTTCCACTCTTCCACCACCTCAGGATCGGCTTCCTTGATCAGTGCGCGGATCCGACCCAGCATCTGACCGCGCCAATCGCCCAGGTCACGGATGCGACCGTCGATCAGCTGCGAAGCAGGCTTGCCAGGCGGCGGCGTCCGCACAGAGCTGCTTTTCGCCGACTGGCGCTTGGATCGGCTTGCCTGCGGTTTGTTGGCAGCTTTGCGTGCCATCGGCCGTGGAGATTTGGTTGCCTTGGCCTTGCCTTTCTTCACGACGTCCTCCGCGTTGTACCGGCGCCGGGGATCGGTACGCATCACCGTGCCGGTTCTACCCGCAGCTGCGACGAATCGCAAGGCATGCGCAGCCGTCAACGCCACTGCTGATCGCGCGCCGCGCGCTCCTGCGCCTCATCGAGCAGCTCACCGGCTCTGCGCTCTTCGATACTCCTCAAGATGATCGGATCGGACTGTGAGGCGGCCAGTCGATAATCTGACTGTGACGTCTCAGTCGATGTAGAGCGGTGCAGCAGATCGATACGCCACTGCGCCCCGCTACGGCAGGCCAGACCGGACACCAGCGATCGCCCTTGCAACGAGAACGCGCGGCAATACTCCCCGGACTTCGCACGAAAACTCAGGCCGACTACCACGGCAGTCCCAGCTCTCGACTCACCGGAAAGTTGCTGCGAGAGCGCGGTTGCGAGGGCTCCGTGCGCTGTCAGCGCTCCAGATGGAGCGGATTCGATCAGGCGGTCGTTGGGTCTGGTACCCACGCCCAGTGCGAGCCCGATCAGCACCGCTGCCGCCAGCGCGCCGCTCGTACGCCAGGGGACTGACTTGTTCCAGGCGCGCCGCGCGTGTCGTGCTGGCAGCTGTACGACATTCGCATTCGCAGCGACCGGAGGCTCACGCAGCGCTGCGATCAGATGTGGCGGCAGAGGCTCGCGCAACTCAGCGGAGAATGCACTCTGCAGCTCCTGGCGCAGGCGAACATGCCGCTCTACACGACGACGGATCTCTGGGTCGGCGCGCATGAGCTCCTCTACGGCCAGGAGATCCTCACCGGATAGTTCACCATCGGCATACGCCATCAAGGTCTCCTCGGGGATGCTCATGGCGGTACTTCTCCGAGCAGTCGTTGCAGTGCCTCACGACCGCGCGCCAGGCGGCTGGTGAGGGTTCCGATCGGGATGTCGAGCACCGCTGCGGCCTCCTTGTACGGCAGCCCCTCGATGAGTACGAGGCTCACGGCCAACCGCTGTTCCTCCGGCAGACGGGCGAATGCACTGTGCAATGCCAACGCTGTCGATGTGTGCTCGATCGGTTCGATGCCGATTGCCTCGCCGGCCTCCTCGGGTGCGAACAGCTCTTCCCGTCTTCCGCGCGCGCGTAACTCATCGATCCAGGCATTGCGCACGATGCGAAACATCCAGCTGTCGAAACGCGACGTCCGATTCCACTGCTGTGCGTGCCGCAGTGCCCGCTCGATGGCGTCCTGCACCAGGTCATCCGCGTGAAGCCGATCGCGCGTCAGATGACGAGCAAAGCGTCGAAGTCGCGGCAGCATGGTTTCTATCTCGTTGCGTACGATTTGTGAGCCATCACTCGTATTCATAGATAAAGACGTCTGAGATCCGGCCTTTCATCCGTCGCTGCGGGATACTTTGCACCATGCGTATTGTAGGGTTGTGGTGGATCACGGTACTGCTGGCCTCAGCGGCCAATGCACAGGTTCGCCTGAATATCCCGTCGTTCGGGGGCGTATTACCTCCGACTGTAACGCCAGAGCTGCGTTCGCTCGAGACGCCGTCCCACGGCACCCTCAGCGAGCTGCGTCGACTGCAGATCACGACTCTTTACCGTGCACATAGGGATGTGGTGGATCGCGACCCCGATGGTGAGCCAGTGGTACGCAGCGTGGTGCTTGCGCTCGACGCAAGCCCCGCCGCTTTGACACAAGCGCGCTCCATGGGATTCACACTGTTACGCGAGCAGGTCATCGATTCGCTCGGACTGCACCTAAGTGTGCTGAGCGCGCCCCGGGAGCTGTCGACCCGCATGGCACTTCAGCGTCTGCGACATGCGGACCCGACGGGTGCCTATGACTACGATCATATTTATTTGACGGCGGGAGCGGCTGGGATGCCAGGGAACCTGCGCACGCAGAGCGCTGCTGAAGGAGCG
This sequence comes from uncultured Pseudomonadota bacterium, assembly GCA_963715725.1. GTDB lineage: Bacteria > Pseudomonadota > Gammaproteobacteria > Steroidobacterales > Steroidobacteraceae > 13-2-20CM-66-19. Next base: position 1,401,533 of record OY970272.1, read on the forward strand.
GCGGACGATGCGCCGGGCACGGCGCCGGTCGACGCGCCAGCCACTGCCGCCAGGCGTATCGGACTGCTCGACGCCGGAATCGATACGACGCATCCGAGTCTGCGAGCGGCCCAGATTCGCACCTGGGGCTGCCACGATCGGCTCATTCCTTCCGCCCATGGTACGGCCGTAGCCTCGCTGCTGGTCGGCCAGGACGGTGCTTTTCGAGGTGTGGCGCCGAGCGCGCGCCTCTTCGCCGCTGACATCTATTGCGGGGAAGCCAGTGGAGGCGCACTCGATGCGCTGATCGGTGCGCTGGCGTGGCTCGTACCGCAACGGGTGTCGGTCATCAACATGAGTCTGGTCGGTGCACGCAATCAGCTCCTGGAGCAGACGATCCAGCGACTGCTGGCCCAGGGGCTCACCTTAGTGGCTGCAGTGGGCAATGACGGCCCGGCCGCGCCGCCCCTCTACCCGGCTTCTTACCCGGGCGTGATCGGGGTCACGGGCGTGGATGCGCACAACCGGGTGCTGCTGGAGGCTGGTCGGGGCGTGCAGGTGATGTTTGCCGCACCCGGCGCTGATCTGGCGGCGGCAGATGCGGAAGGCAAGTACCTCGCTGTTCGGGGTACCTCTTTCGCTGCGCCCTTTGTAACCGGTCTGTTGGCTCTTGCCATATCGCAGCCCGACCCGCGGCAGGCCACCTCTGCTTTGCAGGAGCTGCAGCGCAACGCTGTGCACCTGGGAGGCGCCGGGCGCAATTTGACTTATGGTTTCGGACTGGTCGGCGCCCAATGGCGCATCGAGCCTGTGACGGTTCTCTCACGACGCTGAGGGAAGAAACCGAACCTGCGGATCGTATTACTCAGTGAAGGTTGCAGCGGTCTGCAGCCAGTACGAGGAAGTACGACATGAGCATTCGACACACGATCTCGAACGTGACGTTTTTGGCTGTAGTGGGCCTGGCCGCCCAGGCCCATGCGGGCGTGCTCGGTGGCGGGGGCGTCGGCGGTGGCCTGTCGGGATTTGGCGGCCTCGGCGGCGGCATCAATCCCGCCAGCGTTAGCGGGGCGGGCGCCTTCGGCACCACCGGTCGGTTGGATCGGCCGTCATGGCACACGCAGCCCGCTGCCGCGCCGGCAAAGAAAGCAGCGGACAGCGCAGCTTCCGAGTCCTCCTCGGCAGCTCTTCCCGCACGACAGACGACCATCGCGAATGACAGTAGCTCGCAGGGAGTGTTGAGTCTGGAGCCGCAAGGCATTGCAGGTAACGCGGGCGCCAGCTCGCTGAGTTCGGTGACCTCGAGCCGCGCTGCTGATGCGACGCAGTCAGCTTCTCAGGGTGCTGCCAGTGCAGCGACGAATGGGCACAAATCGCACCCGGGCACGGGATCCTCTACGCCACAGCCCACGGCATCCTCTACTCCACAGACCACCACAGCTCAGGCGGCCTCACCGCCGACGCCGCCGGCTTTCAAGGTCGATGGCAGCGGCGCAGGTGAGATAGATGGCCGGCAGCACGCTGCGAATTCTGCAGGCGCAGTTGGCGTTGAGCACTCGAGCGGCACGACTTCCATGATGGGCAGCAGCGCCGTCGAGTCTCATTGAAGGCAATAGCAGACAATTGCGCGTACTCCACGCAGTGCGTGGAGTACGCGGCTTTCACACCGGGGTGAGAATCCAACCGACACAACCGTACAGCCGTTATTCGAAGGCCTGATCGTCACGGCGCCTGCTATCTGCTGAGTCGTCGCCCGCCAGATAGGGTTCGAGTTTCGCAAGACTCGCCTTCAGCCCCGTCGTATCCACATTGACCCCCGTCGCAACTCCACGGTCGTTGACGGAGACCGAAACGGGATCGGGCTGCCCGGTGCGCGTCTCGCAGTCGAGCATGCTGTAGGTACCCACGAAACGTTGCCCGAGGAAGGTATAGAGCGAGTCGGCCGCCTCGCTCGCAGGCGAGCTGTTGCCCTTGAGAGCACGGCTGTTGTTCATCAAGCGCTCCGGAAAGACCCGCAACAGCTGCCGGCAATATCTTGCCGTGTCGGTGTAATAGTCGGAATTCGCTTGCGGCTGATCCACGCCCACGCGGTACAGGTTGACCTTGCTGCGGCTCTCGGAGCCATTCACCAGGGCCATCGGGTCTCCGGCCGGAATCAGAGCTACTGGAGTGCCTTGTTCGCTGCGCGCCTGCAATTCGTTGAGCGCTAATGCGGCCGTCTTGTGACCCGGATTCGAAGCATCGGCAGCGGTCCAGACTGAGCATCGCAAAGCCGGTGCGACATACTTGTCGAGCAGGCCGTTGTCGCTCGGATTCCCGAGCACATCCGCAGCTGGCATGTTCTCGTGATTCGAGCCGTTGTTTTGTGCCGTGTTGCCGTCTGCGTCTGCCAGGTAGCTCGTCGGCAGATTGTCGCTTTGATCCTGATCGACGATAAAGAAGTCGCGAACGGTTGGGCACGGTTTACCATCAGCGGCAGTTCCAAGCGACGGGACTCTGAGCTTGCCCGACTGGACGGCACGATTCGCAGCGCTGAAGAATGCGGGCGCATTGCAGTACGCAAACTGACCGAAACGACTACCTCGCGAGCCATTTACGCACTTACCATCGTCAAGTGATCCAGATGCTCCATCGGCAAGCGTGAGCCGGTCGCCATCGAAGCCAAACCAGATTCCAACGACGGCTCCCGCCGGCACGTGCGGCACGATGGGCTTTATTGCCGGAGTGCCGTTGCGGTCGATCACCAGCGGGTTGTAGACCGTGATCGCGCCGGTAGCGGGGTCGAGAATGACCGCCTGCACAAACGCCGACTGTGATGAGTTGGCCTCATGGCACGCGCCGGAGCCCGAATTCGTGGCCGTGAGCTGATACGGCGTGGCAAGCCCCTCGGCAGTGAGAGGACGTGCGGGCACGAGCAGCGTACAGTTGAGATTGGTCGCATTCGCCGCCAGCGCATGCATCGTCAGTCCATTGCTCATCGTGTCTGACGAATGAGCCGGCTCGAAGACCGCGACGTTCAGCCCCAACGCACCCAGAAGAATCATCACCAGTTGCGCACGACGGAGTCCCCCGGACATCCTTTTCCTCGAAATCAAAAGCATCTTTTTGACCCTACCCGTTTGTGAATCACTGTGTCGCAGCGTTCCGACACGCGCTTTGTCTCAAGCGCGGTGGGACCCTAACTCAAATCACGTTCAAACGTAATGTCGAAAAAATGCGTCACGAAACTCTCTGGCACAAAGACTCGAACAGTGGCCAACAGCGGCTGACATGCGGGAAATAAAGGCGTTTCACGCACTGACTTTGTGCGCTCGAGCGAGTAGATCGACGGGGTCACGGACTTTTGGCCTAACAAATTTTTCTCTCTACATTGCATGCAAGCTGAGCCGCCACCGATGTGGGTCATGCTCCGCACTGATGCTGCGTCATGCGCGCTGAACAACCGCGACACCGTGTGCGTGCAGCCCGAGACTGCAGAGTGTTAGCCGTGGAGCTAGCGCTAGCGAGGCAACTCGACAGGTCGCCCGTGGGGTGTGTGCAGGTAAGCATCGTGCCACGCTAGTTTGCGCGCGGCTAACTCATCCACGCTCGCGAGACCCTTGGCTGTCACCAGTTTTTCCAGCGCGGCAAGCCAATGATGGTAATAGTGCGTGCCATCATCGGGGTTGCCCGCTTCCGCTGCCGCTCGGAGCTCAGCGGCGAACGTTTCCGTCCACTCCTGCCAGGAAAAATGACCCGCCTCTGACAGGCGCACCGCCATTGCAAACGCCTGCGCTTGCCAGGGTTCGGCAAATGTTCTGGCCGCCTCGGGAGGCAATGAACTTGCCGTCTCGCCGCAGGAGCGAGGCTCAGGTGAGTTCAAGATATCGCTCCCAAAGATCCAGATAAATAACATCGTTCACGGGCGCACCAGTACCCCACAGCTCGCGCGCTGTAAAGCGGATCGAATACACGCCGTTGGGGTTGGCGCCCAAGTTGTACTCATCGGTGTCCGGGAAATCGTAGCTACCGCGGTAGGCGGTGACTACGCCCAGCTTGCCGCGCACATAACGTGGCAGCCGGGTATGCCCGGTTGGATTGATGTTCTTCGCGCGAACAGGAGTGCCGACCCGGAATCGAGCAGTCTGCGGGTCCTTGCGCGACTGAGTCCGCGGCTTGATCAACGCTGCGACGGCCTCGGGTGCCGAGATCGCTTGAGCTCCCTGGAGTGTGCTGCCGTCTGAATGTCCGAGTTCCACTTCGCGCTTCGTCAGCCAGCGGTTGGCGAGCAGGCGGTTGAGCAACGCGGTGTACCAGATTTCCCAATAGCTCATCCGCAGATAGTCGGCCGCGGGCAACGCTTCGATATCCGAGCGGAACGTGGGTAGATCGGCGTTACGCACGTACCACGAGGCCATATTCAAGGCTAAAACGCGCGCCTCCCAGCGCTCGTGGAAGCTCGGCTCGGTGGCAGTGTGATGCAGGGGGCCATAGCACTGCATGCCGCCACAATCGTGCACACCATTCATGCGCTGCTTCCGGAATTCGGGCCTGCGATTCGGCTGACGCCGATCATCGAATCGCGAGTCACCAGGGCAGCGAGCTCTTCTTCGCTCATGGCCTCAGTTCCTGGAGGACGTTCGGGGAGAACGAAGTAGCGCTCCTCGGCGGTGCTATCCCAGACGCGAACCTCGACGGAGTCGGCGACTGCGGTGCCGAGCTCCCGCAGAATACTGCGCGGATCTATCACTGCACGCGATCGATAGGCCGTTGACTTATACCAGGTGGGAGGAAGCCCGAGCAGTGGCCACGGGTAGCAGGAGCATAGGGTACAGACGATCAGATTGTGCACATGCGGGGTGTTCTCAACGACGGTTATGTCAGTGTCCTGCCACCCGGTGAAACCGAACTCGGCGATCGCCGCCTTGCCATTTGCAACAAGCCGGCTGCGGAAGGCTGGGTCCACCCATGCTCGTGCAACGACCCTGGCGCCGTTTCTCGGTCCAACCTTGTTTTCGAAAGCATCGACCAGTGCATCAAGTGTCGCTGCGCTCACCAACCCCTTTTCAACCAGCACCGACTCCAGCGATTTGACCCGAAGCGCAATGTCCGGAGGCACGGCCGAATGGTCATGATCGTCATGGTGATGCGACTCAGCATCCTGCGTCTTCGCCTCACTTGCTGGCGCACCTACCAGAATAGCGGCACCAGATAGAAACTCCCGGCGGCTGGTCGTCATTCTTATCCCCAGCATTGGCTGCTATGACCAGGGCCTGCCACGGTTGTCACCGATGACAGGCGCGCGTTCAAAGCGTAAGCGGGAACAATCAATCAATGCAAGGTACGCGCTGACGGCTGTGTGCTTCGACAATTGGTACTGCAGCGCTTACCTTGCTGCTATGAGGCAAGTTGCGGCAGTAGCGAACAATGCTAGCCTTCGTCGAGACTGAAAAATCGATCAGTCATGTGCGCTTGTTCAGATCACGCCGGGAGATAGCTATGCAGCGACGCCAACTGGGAAAAGAGGGTCTCGAGGTTTCGGCCATCGGCTTAGGTTGCATGGGACTGAATTTCGGTTACGGACCCGGCACCGATCGCCAGACCGCTATTGCGCTGATCCGCACCGCCTTCGATCTTGGAGTCACGTTTTTCGATACCGCGGAGGCGTATGGGCCCTTCAAGAACGAGGAGACGGTCGGCGAGGCGCTGGCACCGATACGCGACAAAGTCGTGATCGCCACCAAGTTTGGTTTCAAGAACGGTAGCTCCGTCGCCGGCATGGATAGTCGCCCCGAGCGCATTCGCGAGGTTGCCGAGGCATCGCTACTTCGACTGAAGACGGACCGCATCGATTTGCTCTATCAGCACCGGGTCGATCCTCAGGTGCCGATCGAAGAGGTCGCCGGCACGGTCAAAGACTTGATCCGTCAAGGGAAGGTCAAACACTTTGGGCTCTCCGAGGCGGGTGTCCAGTCCATCCGCCGCGCTCACGCTGTCCAACCGGTGTCAGTCCTGCAAAGCGAGTACTCGCTATGGTGGCGCGAGCCGGAGACTGAAGTGCTGCCAACCTGCGAGGAGCTCGGCATCGGATTTGTACCCTTCAGTCCGCTCGGCAAAGGCTTCCTGACCGGCAAGATTGATGAGAACACGTCGTTCTCCCAGGACGATTTCCGCAATATCGTTCCCCGGTTCTCACCTGAGGCCCGCAAGGCCAATCAGGCTTTTGTCGAGCTGCTCGCGAGAATCGCCACGGCCAAGAAGGCCACGCCCGCGCAGGTCGCACTGGCCTGGCTGCTGGCGCAGAAACCGTGGATCGTGCCCATCCCGGGTACGACCAAGGTAGAGCGATTGCGGGAAAACGTTGGGGCTGCGGCGCTCGAACTGAGCGCTGATGACCTGCGCGCGATCCGCGAGGCTCTGGCTGACATCAAGGCGCAGGGGGACCGTTATCCACCACACCTGGCGGCACGCGTCGGCCGCTGAGCTCAAATCTGCAGCAGCTGCGCGGGTGAATCTGCAGCAGCAGCAGCTGGGTGAATCTACAGCGTTTGCACACAGCGGTTGCGCGGAGCGTTCACGCGAGATTGTAGACGCATGAAGGAGGGGTCATGGATCGCAGGCGGCGCACGCAGGCACGGGTTGCTACCTTGTCGGCCTCACTGTCGGGGGCGTTGTGGCTGGGCCTGTTCGCCACCACAGTGAGTGCCGCCAACGACGGCCAAAGCACAGCCCCAGGGACATCCCTGCAGATGGGCGGTATTGATGTCGCTGGCATGGACCGCACGGTTGCGCCGGGCAATGACTTCTTTGCCTACGCCAATGGGACCTGGCTCAAGCAGACACCGATCCCTCCGGATCGCACCAGCATCAATGCCTTCGTGTCCATGGAGGAACTCGTAGAGCAGCGCACCCGAGATCTCATCGAGCGCGCGACGCATGGCCCTAACTCGAACGAGGCTCGCAAGGTTGTCGACTACTACTCGAGCTTGATGGACGAAGCGCGGATCGAACAACTCGGCCTGCAACCTCTCCAGCCCACACTGGCAGCGATCAGGAAAATCAGCAGCCGTGAGGAACTGGCGCGCTACTTAGGTAGTACGCTGCGCGCCGATGTCGATGTCCTCAATGCCACGAACCTGCAGACCGACAACGTGTTGGGAGTTTGGATCGCCCAGAGCCTGGACGATCCCAGTCGCTACCTGCCGTTTCTGCTGCAGGGTGGTCTCGAGCTGCCCGATCGTGACTACTATTTGAATCCATCCGAGCGGATGGACAAGGTCCGCAAGCAGTATCAGGCACATCTTGCGAAAGTCCTGCGACTTGCACAGATGCCCGATCCCGATGCAGATGCTGCGCGGGTGTTTGCACTGGAGCTCCGTATCGCTGAGAGCCATTCATCCCGGGCCGACTCGGAAGACGTGAGGAAGGGTAACAATCACTGGAGCCGCGCCGAATTCGACAAGCGGGCTGCGGGCATGGACTGGAACGGCTTCTTCAGTGCCGCAGGCCTCGGCAAGCAATCCGAGTTCGTGGTGTGGCATCAGCAGGCAGTCACTGCACTCGCAGCATTGGTCGCAAGCCAGCCGCTCGAAGACTGGAAGATCTATCTCACGCTGCATGCGCTCGAGCATGCAGCGCCGTATCTACCCAAGGCTTTTGTAGACGAACGATTCGCCTTCTACGGCAAGCAGCTGTACGGAGCCGAGCAACTGCGGATGCGCTGGAAGCGCGCCGTGAATAGCACCAATGCCGCCCTCGGCGACGAGGTCGGTAGGATGTATGTCGCCGCATATTTTCCGCCAGCTGAGAAGGCGCGCGCGCAGCAGATGGTCAGCCACTTCATCGAAGCGTTCAGAGACCGTATCGATCATCTGGACTGGATGGCGCCACAGACTCGTCAGGAGGCCAAAGCTAAGCTGGCAGCACTCAAAGTCGGAGTCGGCTATCCCGATCGGTGGCGCGATTACTCCGGACTAAAGGTTGTTGCGGGAGACGCGCTCGGGAATGCAGAGCGCGCCGAGCTATTCGATTACCACCACAACCTCACCAAGCTCGGTCACGCGGTCGATCGCAGCGAGTGGGTCATGACTCCTCAGACCATCAATGCCGTAAATCTGCCGGCGATGAATGGCCTCAATTTCCCGGCTGGCATGCTGCAACCACCCTACTTCGATCCGCGCCGACCCGACGTCATGGACTACGGTGCGATTGGCCAGGTCATCGGACACGAGATCAGTCACAGTTTTGATGATCAGGGCGCGTTGTTCGATGCGAGCGGACGGTTGCGTAACTGGTGGACGCCGGCGGACCTGGAACGCTTCCATGCCGCATCAGGGCGGCTGGTGCAACAATACAACAGCTATCATCCCTTCCCTGATCTGGCGGTGAATGGCCAGCAAACCCTGAGCGAGAATATCGCGGATGTCGCAGGACTGACGGTTGCCTATGACGCCTATCGGCTCGCGCATGGTGGCAAAGAGGCGCCGGCGATGCAGGGCTTCACTGGCGATCAGCAGTTCTTTCTGAGCTTTGCGCAGGTCTGGCGCAGTAAGTATCGCGAAGCAGCCCTGCGCGATGCGATTGTTACGGATGGACATTCACCGCCTGAGTATCGCGTCGACACGGTGCGCAATCTGGATATGTGGTACCGCGCCTTCTCCGTGAAGCCGGACAACCGGCTGTATCTGTCTCCAGCCAACCGCGTGCGTTTGTGGTAAAGCAGAGTCATACCGCGTTTTCCACATAGAAGGGTTGCTATATGAGGAGTCGCTCGAGGGTTCGCTGGCTATCCTCGGTTATATGCGGCTTGCTGCTCGCTGCGGTAGCTGCCGCGGCGCCGAAGGCTCCAGCCCACCGTCCCGCCAACACAGACCCCAGCACGACGATTCACCAACTTGCGGACCGCTACTACGCAGCGATGCTCGCTCTCAAGCCCATGGAGGCGATGGACCTGGGCGTCATGCCCCGGCATCACGATCGGCTCGACGACATCCGGCCACAGTCTCTGCGAAGCCTCGAGAAGCGCCAGGATGAGTGGCTGCGCACACTGCAAGCCATCGATGTCCGCTCACTGGGCTACGGTCCCGACTGGGTCACGTATGGGCTGATCAGGGAAGATCTGGAATCGGCGGTGCAGGCGCGCGTATGCCACCTCGAGTGGTGGTACTCGGTCAATCAGATGGGCAGCTGGCATCTGCAGCTTGCGCACATCGCAGAGCTGCAGCCCGTGGGCACCGAGACGGAGCGACGGGAAGCGCTCGCCCGCTGGCGCAGCGTACCGGACTACATCGAGGCTGAAATCTCCAATCTGCGTACTGGCCTTGCTCACGGCTACACCGTCCCCCAGCCCGTGGCCAAGCGGATGTTGATTCAGATCGACGGCCTCATCGCAGCGCCCCTCCCAGATCATCCTTATGCCAATCCTGCGGCGCGCAGCAAAGATGCCACCTTCGGTACCGCCTTTCGCGCGGTTATCACCGACTCGGTGTTGCCGGCCTTGCGCAAGTATCGGCAGTTTCTTGCGAATGAGTATCTGCCCAAGGCGCGCACTAGCCTTGCCGTTACCGAGCTGCCCGATGGGACCGCCTGTTACGCCGCACTGCTGCGTGTATCAACGACCTTGTCCCGCAGCGCGGATGAGGTCTATGCGCGCGGCAAGGCGACGGTGGACCGATATCGAGCTGAGGTGCTCGCGACGGGGCAGAAGTTGTTCGGTACTCAAGACTACGCGACCATTATTCAGAGGGCGCGCAGTGCGCCCGACAATCAATTCAAAGACCGCAGTGAGCTGTTGCCCGCCTCGCGCGCCTACGAGGAGCGTGCTCATGCAAAGATTCGCCCCCTGTTTGGTTTCATTCCGGACCAACCGCTGACCGTCGAGCCCATACCGGCTTACGAAGACAGCGCTGGAGCAAGCTCTCACTACGAGCCGCCGAGCGAAGACGGCCATCCAGGCGTGTACCGGATCTCCCTGATGGAACGCGACGCCACCCGTGCCTCGGCCCAGGTCACCGCCTACCATGAGGGATGGCCGGGGCACCATCTGCAGATAGCGTATGCACAGCGTCTCAAAGATCTGCACCCGGTTGCCAAGCTGCTGGCGAACTCCGGCTATGTGGAGGGCTGGGCGCGCTATGCAGAAGCCCTCGCCGAGGAAGTCGGTCTCTATGACTCCGACTATGCAAAGATTCTGCGTCGCGCATGGCCAGCACGCGGCATGGTCGTCGATCCCGGCATCCATGCCTTCCACTGGACCCGTGAGCAGGCCGTCGCTTTCGTGCAGGAATCCGGGCGTTTCGTGGGCTCCAGTGCCGAGGATCTGGTCGATCGTATTGCCGCGATTCCGGGGCAGCTCACAGCCTATGACTCGGGAGCCGCCGAGTTCTTCGAACTGCGCCGGCAGGCCGAAAGCAACGCGCAAGGTCACTTTGATCTACGGGCGTTTCACGACGCTGCATTGGGCAGCGGTACGGTGACGTTACCGATGTTGCACGCACGCGTGAAGGCTTGGATCGCCGAGCAGGTTGGGAAGACAGCCCAATAAGGTCTTCCGCCATCAACGTGGCACTTGAGCGAGTGCGGCTTCGAGCACCGGGTCCTGTCCCGCAGCGTATTGCGCGAAGGTGGGCTCGACCTGCAGGTCAGGCTGCAGCGAGATCGGTGTCTTCGGACCCCACACAACGTCCGCCCAGAAACATCGATCCGACTCGGGGCAAGGCTTACCCCAGTCCTCGAACTCCGGACTGGGCTTGATGCGCAGCTTCGAGTTCGGCAGCGTGATCCGGTGGGCTCCCTCCGCCCAGAACGCGTCGTTGTCCCCCATGGGGGTCCCTATCAGCATGACGCTGGAACCGCCGGATTCCCTGAGCAAGGCGGCCGTGACGAGCGCGGCAGAGAAGGTACTGGTACTGATCAGCACCAGCACCTTGCTATCCGGCTGCAGCACTTTGGGAAGAGACTGGGTAAAGAGGATCGTGTTGCCAAAGTTGCCGCCGGAATTCAGTCGCAGATCGATGATCACGCCCTTGGGCGGCTGCGGCACGATATCTTGAGTCACAACTTCAAACAGCTTCTGTTGCAACAGGAATGCATTCTTTGGATCGCCCGAGTCGATCATATTGCTGCGCAGATACAGAACCCGATGGCCATCCAGCCATTCCGTCTGCTCATCCACCGGGGATCGATAGATCGCAGGTCGCTGCTCTACCTTGTCCAGCACATGCATCCAGCAGGTCGGATGATGGGAGTCAGCCGGAATCAACACGTCCCAGTCGTCGTCAAGCGAGGCATCACATCCTGATTGCAGTGGCAGCGTCGTCTTCAGGGTCTTGCCATTGGACAGACGCAGGGTCAGTGCCTCGTGTGTATCGTCCGGACCCAAGCCAACACGGTGCATCAGAGCAGGGATTCTCAGGTAGGAGGGGCTGCTGTTGCGGACCCGACGGTCGCTGCCTGCAATGAACGGCGCTACGGCTCGCAGAGCGTCTTCAGTCGATTGCCGGCCGATTCGCTCAACCCGGGCCCCGAGCAACCGGGCGTAGGGTCTCTCGGCCTGGACCACATACAGTCCGTCCTTGAACCACCAGAATCGTAACGGGAGGCCTGGCAGAGGCGGGTCGTCGCCATTGATGTTGGTATGTGCGTTCCCAGATGCCGCGACGGCCTTTGAGACGAGCATCCAGAATGACACCGCATCGAGACTTTGAACTCTGCCGAGGGCATCGCTCACGATGGCATCGAATTTGGCGGTTTGCTCGGCGTTGAAACTTTTATCCTGAGGCTTCCACGTATCGCGCAGGAACTCGAGATCCTGTTGCATTTGAGCCGCGCTCAGCTGCGGCATCAGGTCATCCGCAATCGCAAGCTCAACACTCGACAGAGACAGCACGCCGACTATCAGCAGCCGCCAAAGCGCAATCGATACAGAGGAAGCAAGCGGCACGCAGTTGCAGTACACGAAGTCTCCTCGGGGCGATGGCCCGCGGCATATCCCGCGTCATTATCAATCGCGGTAGGATCACCAGTCTGCCCAGACGAGACTAACTGTGGCCCCAGCGCGATGAAGGGAACATTGAGTGTTGCTACTCACACTCCACTTCGCCACCTTGTGTGGCGGCGGAGCGCTGCAGCCCTCGCCGCCACAATGGCAAGCCGATCAACGCTTCACACCATTCAGGGCGGCTATGGTTACCGCCTGCTGTGCGCTAGCGCTGCCGACCTCGGGCTCCATTGCACGACCGGTTCCGATCTTCGAGCTCCAATGTGCCTGTGCCATGGACGCTGTGCTGACCGAGGAAACGGGCTGAGCGATCTGTGGAGCAGTGGTGGAGAGAGCAGCTCTACCTGTTCCGATACTGGCCGTCCAATCGGCCGATGCCGGCAATCCGACGGGCGTTCTCGCCACGCTGCTGTCCGCTGCGTGGCCGGTACCGATCGCTGCTGACCAATGCAGGCCATCGATCACTCCTCCATCATTGCGGGTTAGCTCGGCCTGTGCATCCGTCAGCTCGCGTACGGCGACGATCTGCTCATCCTTCACGGTGAGAATGGTCAGATGCTGGTTGGGAGAATGAACTCGATCGTTAGCACCCACCGTATATCGCGCGAACACGGTATGAGGATCACCGGTGGGGAAAAGCCACAGATCTGAAATCTGCTGTCCGTCTGTTCGATTCCCGGCGGCAAGCGGCAACTTGTAGAACCCGTCTGCGGTGCGTCGCAGCAACTCGGCGCTCTGCTGCGCCTGTTCCGTGCTCGGCGCGTTGAACTGCGTCTCATGGGCGCTCGCGATAGCCGAATTCAACAGCAGCGAAACGGCGGCAGCGACGAGAATTTTAGGTGAACTATTCATGACTCTCTCCTATAAGTGTATATGCACATGTCGAGATGAAACTATTGATTGCGGATGGACGATCATCAAACCTCACTCGCTTTGGGCGACAGCTAAAAGACTGCGACGGAGCTGGTTAGCCTCACGGACGCCCACCTCGGCCTCGAACTCTTCTTGCGCTTTCAGCCACAGGGGCATCGCCTGCTTCAGCTTTCGCTCCCCGGCCGCGGACAGGGAAAATATCAATTGCCGTGGATCCGCATCGGCCGACCGACTCTTGAGAAATTCCTCGCGCTGCAGCGGCTTCATCGCGCGCAACAGTGTGGTCCGGTCCATTCCCAAGGCGCCGGCGAGCTCCGACATCGTCATTTGCCCGACCTCTGCCAAGGCTCCAAGGATTGAAAACTGCGCACTGGTGAGCTGCGAGCTGGCAAGGTGTCTCTCGTAGAGCCTTGTCACACGGCGGGCGGCTTGGCGCACCGCAAAACAGTTACACAGGCTCACGGTGGGGGGTGTCTTCATGGTCGAGTATGCTAACTGTGCATATGCACTTTGTCAAGCCCTGTCGTTTGGCGAGTACTCCGGGCATCAGGCGCAGGTGAGCCCATGCCGATGCGCGGCCGATTTGCGCTGATCACATCAAAGCGATCGATACATGATGAGCGCATCCACGACGCCTTGAGACGGGTGTTGAAAGGCTCCTGGCAGACGCCCCACCACCTCAAAGCCCAAGGACTCCCAGAGCCGCACCGCGCGCTCATTTGTTGCCACGACAAAGTTAAACTGCATCGCGCGGTAGCCACTCGAGCGCGCATGCGCTAATGAATGCAGACACATGGCTCTTGCAATTCCGCGCCCAGTAGCTCCGCTCCTGGTGATGTAGCCGCAGTTACAGACGTGGCGGCCGCCGCCGCCCTGATTCGGGCGAATGAAATAAGTGCCGAGTATCAACCCATCGACTTCTGCCACGAACGTCTCCTTATCGGTCGACAGCCAATACGCCAGCGCCGCTTCCTCGCTGATGTTCGGATCGATCGTATACGTCGACGCCTCCCGAAAAGTCGGCACAATGATCTCGGCGATTGCCGCCACGTCGGCTGGCTGAGCTCTTCTGATTTGCATTCGAGCGTCCCGCGCCAGTCACCTCGGCGGTGGACCCGGCGCCATACAATTCGACCGGCCAGCTGACGTGCAGTCCTTGTACTGTCGCTCACGCATGTTGTAGTTGGCCTGAGCCTTCGCGCGCTCCTGCTCCACGTACTCCTTCTTCACATAGGCGATGCGCTCGGAGAGATGATGAAACGTAATCCCGTTAGGCGCCGTGAAAGGTACACTGCGTCCAATGAGGGGCCCAAGTAACGCACGCTCTGCTTCGTCGCGGCTGGAGCCATCGAAGCCGTGGTTGTCACGCAGGTATTTTGCAAAGTACTTGGCCTGCTCATGGCCTTGGGCCGCGGCCTTGTCATACCAGTAAGTGGCCTGCGTGAGACTGAGTGGTACGCCGATGCCATATTGGTGGGCTCGGCCGAAGTCGAACTCTGCGGCTGCAAGTCCCTGCGATGCCGCGTCGTGCCACAGGTTAGCCGCGCGGTCCCAGTCATCGTCAATACCGTAAGCGGTGTAACTGCCCGAGTGACCATACTCGTAGACGTACCCCAGCTCATGCTCTGCGGACGGCTCATGTTGGGTCGCGGCGGCCTGCATCCAGCGCAACGCAGCACCCGCATCCGCGCGCACGCCATCACCGTGCGCATACATGGTCGCAAGTCGAGCCTGCGCAATCGGATTACCCATCTGCGCCGCCTGTAGCGCGAGTTTCGCCGCGGCCGCGTGATCGCCCGATTGAAAACGGGCTCCAGCTTGCTGATAGAGTTCCCAGCCCGGCAACTGACTGCACGCGGACAGCGTGTTCGGAGAAGGACCGAGCGGGCGGTGCGGCTCCTGGCCGGGCACGACCCCCAGGCATCGCTGCAGCGGCGTCTGTCCCCACGCCGACGGGGGGCTGTTCAAGAGAGCCAGGAGAAGGGAGCTTGTTAATAAGCGGCACAAGTTGGTTCGACGAAGCGGACTGACCCGAATCAATGCAGCCGCGGCGGCACGCACCGTGTCAGTCGACTTGTCGATCAGCGAGCTCAAGGTGTCGTACCTCCACTCTGCCGCCACGCAAATCCGGTAAGGCGGATTTCTGCTGTGCTACAGTTGCCGCTCGGCCATTATGGACTGTATGGGACCCCGCCAGGACTTGATTGATCCTGTAGCTCGACGGCCTCTATATAATCCGGTGCAAAGCGAAAAAGAAGGCGTCTTGACGCTCGCGACGGCAATGCCTTTGCGCTCGCAACCCGTTAGTACAGCTCACTTATCACCAAAACCGACAGTTGCCGATGCGGGCGATTGAGACCGATCCCGGTAGCGCACAGTTTTCGCTGTTCGATAGTGATGGACTGCATCGCCTGTACGCCACCCTCCACATTGGCAGGTACACGCGGTTTCGGCTGCTTAAACGCTGTGCGCTGGCCGTGTTGATGACCTGGATCCCCGTCGCGTTGCTTTCCCTCGTGGGCCCGTATTCTCATCGTGAATGGGGCGCGACCAATTTTTTCGCAGATTTTGCGGCGTATGCGCAGTTCCTGATCGCCATGCCGCTGTTCGTCCTCGCTGAACCGGTCGTAGACGCGAGCACTCGCGGGGCTGCCAAACAGTTCGTTTCCTGCGGAATTATCCGCGCGCGCGACTGCCCCAGGCTCTATGGGTGGAATGCGCAGCTTGCCATCCTGCGAAACTCTCTCTGGCCTGACCTCGTCTGCCTGGTGATCGCTTACGCGCTGTCCCTCGTCATTCTAGTGCCGGAGTTTGGCAGTAACCCCAATCCCACCTGGCACGTCGCGGACTACCCCGTGCACTTCCTGAGTTATACCTCCATTCGCACCCTGACTCCTGCCGGTGCCTGGGAATTTCTCATCGCCTTGCCGGTACTGAACTACACCTGGTTGCGATTTGTCTGGAAGATCCTCTTATGGACCTATTATCTGAACCGAGTCAGCCGCCTGAGTCTGCAACTGCATCCCACACATCCTGATCTGGTCGGCGGCATCGGATTCATCAGCAACACCCAGGCCCATTTCGCGCTTTTCATCCTGGCATACGGCATCAGCAATATTGCAGCGACGGTCGGCTATGAAATCACCGTCCTCCACTACGACTTTTCGACAACGCCGGTGTGGGGACCCGTGGTGGGATTCACCATCGGCGCGCCGCTGTTGTTTACGCTGCCGCTATTCATGTTCACCAAGCAGCTTTACCGCAGTAAACGCCGCGCGCTGGCGGCATACCGACAACGGGTGACCGAGCACAGTCGGGCAGTCGAGATGCGCTGGCTCAGCGGAACGCGAGACGCGAGCTCAGCGCCCGACGAGATTCGGGATCTGACCGAGCTGTCCACGCTAGGCACCATGTTCAACCGTATCGAAAGCATGCGTGTCGTGCCTTTTGATCTGGTTTCGTTCGCCCAGCTCGCGGGCTCTTCGCTGGGATCGCTGGCGACGCTACTTCCCATTCTGCATGTCAGCGGCAATGTCACCGGCGTTTTCGACGCTCTTTCAAAGCTGCTCGGCCACATGGGAGGCCACTGAGCAGACAGCCGTGGAGCTGCAATCCCTGCGTCGGGATGGATTCGTCACTCGCACGGCAACCGGTAATCGAAACGCCCTGAGATCGCGCGACCTCAAGGGACTTCGGTTAAAGCCTCACAGCCCTGCGTACAGGTAGGCTGCTGAGCGCCTGAAGTGACTTGTCTAGGCCGCGCGCTCGATGCGCTGCAGGACCTTTGGCTCGTGGGCTTCCGGGGTCGGGATTGCGTCATCTATCTTCGCGCAGACTTCAGCAATATCGTCGCGGAGATCGACGCCATCGAACATGTAGTGCTCCATGACGGTACGAGACTCCTTGAGAAGTGCAATCAGCTCCCCATTGGTCATAGGTCGGCCCCCCGGCTGAACATATTCTGCAAACACTATATCTAGTGCACAACGGGGCATCAAGACGGAGCAGACACAATTTGTAGTGGTCTTCGACATCAGATGCTTGATGCGCTAGCATCATATATGTGCGAACCACTTTAGATATCCACGACGACGTGCTTCAGGCCGCAAGGGAGCGAGCCCAGCGCGAGAAGAAATCCATCGGCGAGGTGATATCCGAGCTGGCCAGACGCGCTTTGACGGCGATGCCGGAAGCCCCATCGGTGAAAGAGCCCAAGTCGGTTTACGGGTTTCAGCCTTTCGCCCGCCGCGGTGCCATCGTCACCAATGAACTTATCGACAAGCTGCGCGAAGACGATGCTTACTGAGTGACCCCCCAGGGCGCTCACCAAGCGAGCAACATAGAGGGAAACCTCAGCAGTGCGTGCATTGTTGGATGTGAACGTACTCATCGCGTTACTCGATGCCGACCATGCCTCGCACGCTGCGGCAATGGGTTGGTTCAAGGATCATGCCGCAGAAGGCTGGGCCTCCTGCGCGATTACCCAGAATGGCTGCATCCGTATCATGTCAAACCCCAGCTACCCGCAGCCCTTGCCGGTGCAGGCCATCGTGAAACGCCTGGCCAACGCCTGCAGGGAGCAGGTGCACCGGTTCTGGGCAGAGGAAGTCAGCATCCTGGATCCCAGGTTTGTCGATGTCACGCGAATACACGGGCCCAGGCAACTGACAGATATCTACCTGCTGGCCCTAGCAGTCCGTAATGAGGGCCGGTTTGTGACATTCGACAGCACTATCCCACTGGCAGCAGTGAAATACGCGCAGCCACAGAATCTGCTTGTTCTCTGAGGCGAGCGATTGCAAGGGTACGGGGCGACCAACTTTCCGGGTACGACGGAATGTATTAGGGATCGCGCGATGGAGACCGGAACATCAGCACGCTTAGAAAGAGCATGAGGACCAGGATTGCCAGGATGCTCCACTTGATGACGGGATCGATGTTGGGGCCGTGCGTCAGCAGTAGTAGTACGATCCCGTAAGTGGTGCTGAATACCATGACACCCGCGATAACACGGACCACTCTGTAGTATGTGCTCAACGGGCGCCTATCCCACCCCATCGCGGGCTACTCACTCACCCGGCTAGATGTCTCGAGGAACGGCTGCCCGCCGCCGGTAACCATGCAGTGAAATACGAGGACGGCACAGAAGCTAGAGTTGGCGACCGCGTTCACATCGCTAACAGTGACACAGGAACAGTCGTCGCATCAATCGATGCGCAAGAATACAGTTCGGGAAATCCTGTTGCCCCGGGCCTTTTACGACGAGCCTAAACGGCAACTGCCATGCAAGGTGCCATGGCCAAGCGATCGGTTCGTGATGGTACGAAGGCTTAGATTGCACCCGTACATTCGGACTTTGGCTGCGAGACGAACTCGCTGTCCCTGATGGGTTCAGCTGGTTGGCGCCTCGATCGGTTACACGCACTCTGGGTGCCTCGTCCGGCGCGGGCTGTGCCAACCACGGTCTGACCTGTCTTGCCATCACTGTGTGATCGCCTGAGCAATCGGCGGTGAGATCTTGATGCGATTGAGAAGTGGCTCCTGCAGTTTGCACTATGCGGCCGCCGCGGCCGGTGTGTAACCGTGCCGGAACTCGCGATCGTGGGCCAAGAGTGCCCAGACGATCCTGGCATTTTTGTTAGCCAGTGCGACCGCCGCAACGTTCTTGTTACGCCGCATGGCGACCTTGAAGACCCAGCTCCGCGGATCGGCTTTCTGGGTGGCCCTGAAGATCACCGATCGGGCGCCATGGATCAGCATCGTCCGCAAATACGCGTCACCTCGCTTGCTCATACCCAACAGAGTCGGCTTGCCGCCGCTGGAGTGCTGCCGCGGTACCACGCCCAACCATGCAGCGAGCTGTCGGCCGTTGTCGAAGTTCCTGGCATCACCGAGGGTTGCTACCAGTGCGCTGGCTGTGATCGGACCGATACCCGGCACCTTCTCCAGCCGTCGACTGGCTTCGTTTGCCCGATGCCATGCCTTAATCTGTTCTTCGATCTCATCGACTTGGCAGCTGAGCAATCGGAGATGCTCGAGTAGCCGCTCAATCAACTGTCGCATGGCATCCGGGAGATCGTTGGTGGCGTCTTCGAGGAGCGCCGGAACACGCTGCGTGATGTACGCGATACCCTGGGGCACGATCAGGCCAAACTCACCGAGTAGCCCGCGGATCTGGTTCGCTTGCGCCGTACGCGCCTTGACGAAGCCCTGTCGAACACGATGCAGCGCGAGCACCGACTGTTGTTCAACGTTCTTTATCGGCACAAAGCGCATCGACGCTCGGCTTACCGCCTCGCAAATCGCCGCCGCGTCGGCCGCATCGTTCTTGTTGCTCTTGACGTACGGCTTGACGAACTGCGGAGCCATGAGCCTCACAGTATGGCCGAACGCTTGGATCCTACGCGCCCAGTGGTGGGCACTCGCGCAAGCTTCCAAACCAACCAAGCATGGCGGCAAATTCGCAAAGAACGCCTCCACCTGCTCCCGGCGCAATTGCTTACGCAGCAAAGCCTTGCCGCGCCCATTGACCCCGTGGATCTGAAAGAAGTTCTTCGCCAGATCAATACCGACGGTCGTAATATCCATGACGGACGCTCCTACCCCGTTGTGAGTGGTCGATGACACTTCCACTCTGGCACATCGATGCCGTTACAGGGTGGGGGCGTCCATCCCATTGGTTACATCCGACGCTTACCGAGCTACTGTCTACAGCGATCGGAGAAGTACGCCTTGACTTTCGTCGAAACCGTTACTGCCATTCAACGGTTGAATTAAACCAGGACCGTTGAGATATGAGAAACAAACAAATGAAGTATCGACATGAACTGGCGTGCAGACCCTGCAACGAGCAAAGATTTCTGCTGCTTATATGCTTGGTGCTTTTCTCGGTTATAACCCGAGCTGCGGGGATCCGGGAAATCCTGATCCCACCAGATGCAAAAGGACCCGAGATTTCGGCGCGGCTTTGGACACCTTGCGCGGTAGAGCCTAGCGTGATGGCGGTCGGTCGCGGGCCGTCCATTCCGTTGACCATAAAAGCCGTCAAAGATTGTGCGCCATTGGGCAAGGATCTCCCGCTCATCGTCGTCTCGCATGGCCTGTTTGGAGACGTATTTGATCACCACGACACGGCTGAGTTCTTGGCGGACGCTGGCTTTGCCGTCGTTACGCTCGATCACACGCTGGATTCCTTATCTACCATCAAGGACAACTCACAGGACGATATTGCCTCCTTCCTCGTTCGGACCGTGGATATCAGCCGTGTGCTCGATTTTCTACTGACCAGCGCGCAGCCGGTCGTAAGCATCGATCCGCAGCGGATAGGATTCTTTGGCTGGTCACGTGGTGGTTACACCGGGCTGGTTCTGGCGGGCGCGGTGCCCAACTTTGAATTTCCGCTACCCCTTCCATGTCCCGAAGAAATATTGATGTGTAGGCAGATACGTGATGGAAATATTCCCAAACATGGCTGCGGATACGAGCCGCGTATTAAAGCCTTTGTTATTGCCGATCCTGTTAGTTTATTCCCAGATAAGGCCAGTTTGCGAAAAATAATGGCTCCAATTCAACTGTGGAGCTCTGAACGCGGCGGCATGGGAGTTCGGCCCGAGGACGTGGCGCTTCTCGCAAAACATTTGCCCGATGACGCCGAATATCATCGTCCAGCCAATTCTGGACACTTTTCTTTTCTCTTTCCCTGCTCAAGTGAAGTTGCAAAGGCTGACGCATTCGAATGTGCCGACGCGCCTGGCTTCGACCGCGCCAACTTTCACAGAAAGTTTAACGCTCAGGTATTGGAATTTTTCCGAAAAAACCTGTTCGGGAAGTATCGTGCAGATTAGAGAATATCGCCCAAGTGATGCTGCAGGATTGGCGACAATTTTTTATCGCGCAGTCCGTGAGGTGGCCTCTCGCTGTTACAGCCAGGCCCAGATAGAGGCATGGGCCCCTGGGCTCGTCGAGCCGAGTGCCTGGCACAGCGGGCGGACTGCTGAGGGCCGTATTACGATTGTCGCTGTGGATGATACCGATAAACCAATTGCCTATGGGGATATGCAGACCAATGGTCACCTCGATCATCTTTACTCTAGCCCAGAAGCATTGGGAAAGGGGGCAGCATCAGCGATCTACAACAGGCTCGAGCTGCATGCCAGGGAGTTAGGATTGACTCGGTTGTATGTCGAGGCGAGCGAACACGCTTTATCCTTCTTCGAGCGCAAAGGCTATATCAAGATTCGAAAAAATGAATTCGCTCTGCGTGGGGTGCTGATCCACAATTACTCAATGGAAAAACTTCTGTGATCGTTTCCATTTTTGAACCTACTATCGGCATAGCGCCGGATGCGGCATAGTACCTGTGATACCGATATCGACATCACAGGTACTTCGCGAAGACAATAGACAGTCAGGGTGTGGTAGCCGATGGCTTTGGGATCTCGACCATCGCCAAAGGCTGCTATCAGCCGAACAAGCCCATCCACGAAGCGCGCCGGGCCGGGTGCTATTGGACACGCAAGTGGCTGTTATGGTGCGGGAACTGCACGCGCAATGAGCCGTTAAGCAAACGAATTAGTCTTCTGAGATCATCATGGCGGATGACAAGAGCAATCGGGGCTCGCCGGATAACAAGCGTATCGACATCCATGATCGAAATGAGATCCGACATTGGACGCAGTCCCTGGGAGTGACAGAGCAGCAACTTAAAGACGCGGTGGCCAGAGTTGGCACCTCAGCCGAGAAGGTCAGTGTCGGCCCGGCATCGCAGCGCGCCTGAATGACTGACGACCAACAACAAGGCGCTCGCGAGGCCGAGCCATCGCCCGGTTTGTCGGATACGGAAGTCGACTCCGTCGCCGAGAGGAAGCCCGGATCGGCCAAGGTCGTCCACGAGGTCATCAGGCTTCAAGGCCAGGAGGAACTCGGACGGCCCCTACCTTCGCTGCTCTTTTCCGGATTCGCTGCGGGTGTCGCGATCAGCGCGTCGTTTCTGACTGAGGCCTTCCTTCACGCGCGTCTTCCTAACGCGCCTTGGTCAGAACTCATCACATCGCTCGGCTACACGGTGGGCTTCGTCATCGTCATCATGGGCCGCCTCCAGCTGTTCACCGAAAGCACGGTGACTGCAGTGCTGCCCTTGGCAACGCATCCGACCGGACGGAATCTACTCCGGCTGCTGCGGCTCTGGGCAGCGGTATTCGCGGCCAATATGGCCGGCACATTGCTGGTCGCCTTCCTCGTGTCACGCCAGATCATCGTTGGTGCTGAGCAAATGTCCGCGGCGATCGACGTCTCAGTGTCGATCCTCCATCATGATCCCTGGACGACCTTCCTGGTCGGCATGCCAGCGGGGTTCCTGATCGCCTCTATTGCCTGGATCCTGCCGAACTCTCGCGGGGGCGAGTTTTGGGTAGTAGTGATGATCACGTATGTGATCGGGATCGGTGGCTTCAGCCACGTGGTCGCCGGATCGGGGAAAGCCTGGCTGCTCTGGCTGAGCGGGCATGCCACCTTGGTAGACGCCTCATGCAAACTGATCCTTCCCTCCCTGCTCGGCAACATTGTCGGAGGCACCGGTTTGTTTGCCGTGCTCGCACATGGTCAGGTCAGGGGTGAGATTGGTGAGATCGAGCCTTACCGCTGACGTAAACCTTTTTTGCGCAAGCAAATAATCAAATGAAAAACCCCTTGAGATCTCGCGACCTCAAGGGGTTTTCGGTTTAAAGCCTGGCAGTGACCTACTCTGGCATGCCTGCAAGGCACACTACCATCGGCGCAGAGCGTTTTCACTTCCGAGTTCGGAATGGGATCGGGTGGTTCCCGCTCGCTATGGCCGCCAGGCAAACTGTTTGAGACTCATGCGCCGGTGTTGCCACCGGCGCATACGCCTCCAATCCGGAAACCCGCAGTATCGGACTCATCATCCGAATGACTGCAGGTGTTTTCTGTTCTGACGCTTGTCGCGTTCACATGAATCAAACTTCACGGTCGCATCTACTCAAGCCCTTGGCAGTCCGCTTGTGCTTCATGCCATCAAACTGCTTGAGGTTATATGGTCAAGCCTCACGGGCAATTAGTACTGGTTAGCTGAAGCCATTACTGGCCTTACACACCCAGCCTATCAACCACGTAGTCTTCGTGGGCCCTTTAGGGGAGTCGAGCTCCCAGGGAGATCTAGTCTTGGGGGGGGCTTCCCGCTTAGATGCTTTCAGCGGTTATCCCGTCCGCACATAGCTACCCGGCAGTGCCACTGGCGTGACAACCGGAACACCAGAGGTGCGTCCATCCCGGTCCTCTCGTACTAAGGACAGCTCACCCTCAAATCTCCAACGGCTACGGAAGATAGGGACCAAACTGTCTCACGACGTTTTGAACCCAGCTCGCGTACCACTTTAATCGGCGAACAGCCGAACCCTTGGGACCTGCTACAGCCCCAGGATGTGATGAGCCGACATCGAGGTGCCAAACTCCTCCGTCGATGTGGACTCTTGGGAGGAATAAGCCTGTTATCCCCGGAGTACCTTTTATCCGTTGAGCGATGGCCCTTCCATACAGAACCACCGGATCACTATGACCTGCTTTCGCACCTGCTCGACTTGTCAGTCTCGCAGTCAAGCACCCTTATGCCATTGCACTCTAAAGCGCGATGACCGACCGCGCTGAGGGTACCTTTGCACTCCTCCGTTACTCTTTGGGAGGAGACCGCCCCAGTCAAACTACCCACCATACATTGTTCCCAGCCCGGATTACGGGCCAAGGTTAGAACTTCGACATTATCAGGGTGGTATTTCAAGGTTGCCTCCACAAGAGCTAGCGCCCCTGCTTCAAAGGCTCCCACCTATCCTACACAAACAAGGTCAAAGTTCAGTGTAAAGCTGTAGTAAAGGTTCACGGGGTCTTTCCGTCTTTCCGCAGCTACGCCGCATCTTCACAGCGATTTCAACTTCACTGAGTCTCGGGTCGAGACAGTAGGGCCAGCGTTACGCCATTCGTGCAGGTCGGAACTTCATGATTTCCGCAGTTACCTGCGGCATAGACTATACGTTCACCTGGTCGCAGCGAGTTGAGTATGTCGCTGCCGATGTACTTTCGTTTGCCCGATGGATTCATCTCCATCGCGATCAGGACAATCTGTTCAAGACCTTTGGATTCGAGATGCCCTTCATTTATGACTACCTCGCAGATTCTTGCGAACCTCTCGAAGTCAGCTTGCTTGGAGGACACCAAAGGATAGCTCCGGAAATGCGGCAGAACTTTGTCCACCAGATTTCGGAGATTCCTTATTTCGAACTTGACGGTCTTGTCAGATCTGTCTGGCCGGATGAACCCGCACTCCCATCTCTTCTGGATCATGTAGAGAACTTCAGCTCGATCCGCGTTTTGGCTGACCGAGAAGCTCGGTCGTACTTCCCAGCCGAAGCGATGTCGCTTACTGGGTTGGAAAGAAACGCAAAAACAGCCTTCGCCGTCTACAAAACCTGAGATGTAAGAGTTCAAGTCCATCGACAATTACCAGGGCCGGCGTGTTATGGCTTTGCAGCCATCCAGGGATCTCAACCCCTGAGTCGTTACGGGGAATCGACGGAGCGCCTCGCGCTTGGCGTCGAATCTTACCCTCGGTATTGCCCACAACGCACTTGCACAGACGTTGTTAGGGTTCCACCGATTTGAGCCGGTTGTTGGAATGATGTTGCCACCATCCCGGGCAATGTCACTTACCCGACAAGGAATTTCGCTTTGCCGTGTTATTGATTTCAAAGAAGTTTCCTGGAAACCAAGGTGAGCTCACAACTCACCCTGCATGTCGCCATGCAGCTCGGACTATATCTTCATCCGTTGTTGCGGATGTCTGGCGTGTAGTCTCTGAGGATTCCGATCAGATGATCGGCCTTTCCTGCTGATTGACTGCACCGGATGGATTGTCACTCGACATGTTAATGCACATGGCAAGTACCACCGGATACTCAGTTATTCCAGCATATAGCCAAATTTTACTAAGGCAGCGGTTTGCAACCTTAGGACCGTTATAGTTACGGCCGCCGTTTACCGGGGCTTCGATCAGGAGCTTCGCCTTGCGGCTGACCCCATCAATTAACCTTCCGGCACCGGGCAGGCGTCAGACCCTATACATCCACTTTCGTGTTAGCAGAGTCCTGTGTTTTTGGTAAACAGTCGCAGCCCTCGATTACCTGTGACCTCTGATCGCTTCCTGGCGCAAGTCCAGTGACGACTAAAGGCATACCTTCTCCCGAAGTTACGGTATCAATTTGCAGAGTTCCTTAACCCGAGTTCTCTCAAGCGCCTTAGGAGATCATCTCCTCACCCACCAGTGTCGGTTTACGGTACGGTCAATAACTACCTGAAGCTTAGAGGCTTTTCCCGGAAGCGTGGCATCAGTCACTTCGGAGACCGAAGTCCCCTCGTACTCAGTTCTCGGGGTAATGACCCTCCGGATTTTCCAGGAGGATCCCCCTACGGCCTTAAACGGCACTGCTGCCGCTGACCTAGCCTTCTCCGTCACCCCATCGCAGTAGCTATCGGTGCAGGAATGTTAACCTGCTTTCCATCGACTACACCTTTCGGTCTCGCCTTAGGAACCGACTCACCCTCAGCCGATTAACGTAGCTCAGGAAACCTTGGGTTTTCGGCGAGCGGGTTTTTCACCCGCTTTAACGTTACTCATGTCAGCATTCGCACTTCTCATACCTCCAGCGTGCCTCGCAGCACACCTTCGCAGGCTTAGAGAACGCTCCCCTACCACTCATGACCTTACGGCCATGAATCCATAGCTTCGGTGCTCGGCTTAGCCCCGTTAAATCTTCCGCGCGAGCCGACTAGACCAGTGAGCTATTACGCTTTCTTTAAAGGATGGCTGCTTCTAAGCCAACCTCCTGGCTGTCTATGCCTTCTCACATCGTTTACCACTTAGCCGAAACTTTGGGACCTTAGCTGATGGTCTGGGTTGTTGCCCTTTTCACGACGGACGTTAGCACCCGCCGTGTGTCTCCCGAGTATTACTTCAGGGTATTCGGAGTTTGCATGGAGTTGGTAGGCCGAGATGGCCCCCTTCTCCAAACAGTGCTCTACCCCCCTGAGTATTCACTCGAGGCGCTACCTAAATAGCTTTCGGGGAGAACCAG
>OY970272.1:1432500-4947970 GCA_963715725.1 uncultured Pseudomonadota bacterium
CGACCGCCTGCAACCGCCTCCGGCTCCCAATCGGTAGACAACACGTCGGGCTCGCAATCGGCGGACAGTGCACAGAGCGGCGCGGGCGCGCCTCGCACGGCGGGCTCAAGCTCCTCTGCCGCTCAGGTGGCTGCATCGGCTCAGGGGACTGCCTTAAGTCCGGGTGGCTCACCGGATGACTCGGTCATGGATGTCACGGTGGGGCGCAACGACACCCTCGACCGGCTCTTCAAAAAGCTCAAACTCAGCCTGACGGATCTGGCCAACCTGCGCGCCATTCCGGGCATCCGTGCCCATCTTGATCGCCTGCGCACCGGCGAGGTGCTCCACATGCGCTACAAGGAGACGCAGCTCACCGCTCTCGAGCGCCGGCTCAACGAGGAGCAGACCCTGCGCATCACGCGCGGTCCCGAGGGGCTGCAGGCCAATGTGCTGCAGGATCCGCTGGAGGGGCGCGACCGCACCATCCACGCCGTCATCGACCGCTCGCTGTTCGAGGCGGTCAGCGCCGCCGGCGGCCACGATCAGACGGCCGTCAATCTCGCTGACATTTTCGGCTGGGACATCGATTTCGTGTTGGACATCCAGCCCGGTGACTCATTCACCGTGACCTACCGCGAGCTCTACCAGGATGGCCAATACGTCAAGGATGGCCCGGTGCTCGCCGCCTTGTTCGTCAATCAGGGGCGCCGCTACCGGGCGGTGCGCTATGTCGATCCTCAGGGCACGTCGCACTACTACACGCCTGATGGCAAGAGCATGCGCAAGGCGTTCCTGCGCGCGCCGGTCGAGTTCTCGCGCATCAGCTCGAGATTCAACACCGCGCGGCTGCATCCGATCCTGAACCTGATCCGTGCTCATAAGGGCATCGACTACGCCGCCCCTCAGGGCACGCCGGTGCGCGCCGCGGGGGATGGCCGCATCGCCTACGCTGGTCCCAGAGGCGGCTACGGCAATGTGGTTGAGATTGAGCACACCCGCAGTATCATGACCGTGTACGGACATCTTTCGCGCTTCGCGAACGGCACGCATACGGGCGCGCACGTCTCACAGGGTGCGGTCATCGCTTACGTGGGTATGACCGGTCTGGCTACCGGTCCACACCTGCACTACGAGTTCCGCGTTAACGGTGAGGCCCGCAATCCCCAGTCGGTGACGCTGCCGGATGCGGAGCCGATCGATCCACGCTGGCGGGAAGACTTCGAGCGGCGGGCGGCGCCCCTGCTCGCCGCATTGGAACCGCCGGCAGGAACGACACTGGTAGCACGTTGAGCGATGGATTCACCCGACCTCAAGGCAGCACAGCACTACATCAACCGCGAACTCTCGTTCCTCGAATTCAACCAGCGCGTGCTCGCGCAGGCCTTCGATGAATCGGTGCCGCTGCTCGAGCGGCTGCGCTTCCTGTGCATCTCCTGCAGCAATCTCGATGAGTTCTTCGAGATTCGCGTCGCGGGACTGAAGCAACTGGTCGAGCTCGGCTCGGCACAATTCGCAGCCGATGCGCTGCCGCTGGATGAGCAGCTGTCCGCCATCCATGAGCGCGCCCTGCAGCTGTGCAACGAGCAGTACCGATGTCTGAATGAGGTGTTGATGCCTGCCCTTGCGCACGAGGGCGTGTTCCTGCAGAACCGACCGGAATGGACCCCCGAGGCCGAGAAGTGGCTCGAACGCTACTTCGAGCAGGAGATCGAGCCGGTGCTCACGCCGCTGGGTCTGGATCCTGCCCGTCCATTTCCGCGCATCCAGAACAAGAGCCTCAACTTCATCGTGCGCGTGCGTGGCAAGGATGCCTTCGGTCGCGACAGTGAGCATGCGATCGTGCAGGCGCCACGCTCTTTACCGCGAGTGATTCCCGTGCCCAACCCGGGCGGCGCGCGCACGCTCGTGCTGCTGTCAGTCATCGTGCACTCCTTCGTGCAGAAACTGTTCGCCGGCATCGAAGTGCTCGGTTGTTACCAGTTCCGCGTCACCCGCAACAGCGACCTGTTTGTCGATGAGGAAGAGATCGATGATCTGCGCCGCGCACTGGAAGGTGAGCTGGCGCATCGACGCTACGGCGCGGCCGTACGCCTGGAGACCTCCAGCGACTGTCCGGACGAGGTGGTGGAGTTTCTGCTGCACCAGTTCGCCCTGACCGATGTCGACATGTACCGCATGCCAGGTCCGGTCAATCTCAATCGACTCTCGGCGATCTATGACCTGGTACAGCGCCCGGACCTGAAGTACCCGATCTTCACCCCAGGGCTCCCCAAGCGGCTGCTGGCCGGCACCGATCTGTTCGCGGCCATCCGCCAGAACGACATGCTGTTGCATCATCCTTACCAGAGCTTCGCGCCGGTGATGGATTTCGTGCGCCAGGCGGCCGCGGATCCCAACGTGCTCGCCATCAAGCAGACACTCTACCGTGCGGGTCACGAATCGCCCCTGGTCGATGCGCTGGTCGCCGCGGCCAACGCCGGCAAGGACGTCACGGTCATCGTGGAGCTGCGTGCCCGCTTCGACGAAGAAGCCAACATCGAGCTCTCCAACCGCCTGCAGGAGGCGGGCGCGCATGTCATGTACGGTGTGGTGGGTTTCAAGACGCACGCCAAGGTGCTGATGGTCGTACGGCGCGAACCGGGCGGCATCCGCCGCTACTGCCACCTCGGCACCGGCAACTATCACCCGAAAACCGCGCGCGCCTACACGGACTACGGCCTCTTCACCTGCAACGAGGAGATTGGCCAGGACGTGCACGAGCTGTTCCTGCAGCTCACCAGCCTCACCCAGACGCCGCGCCTGAACCGCCTCGTGCAGTCACCCTTCGGCATGCACGAGATGGTCATTGGCAGGCTCGCCCGTGAGGCGGGCCACGCGCGCGCCGGCCGGCCGGCGCGCGTCATCGCGAAGATGAATTCCCTCGTCGAGCCGCTTGCTGTTGAGGCGCTCTACAAGGCGTCGTGCGCCGGTGTGAAGATCGACCTGATCGTGCGCGGCGTCTGCGCGCTGCGCCCGGGAGTGCCTGGCGTCTCGGACAACATCAAAGTGCGCTCGATCGTCGGACGCTTCCTCGAGCACTCGCGCGTGTTTTATTTCGAGAACGGCGGGGAGTCCGAGACGTGGTGCGCCAGCGCAGACTGGATGGAGCGCAACTTCTTCCGCCGGGTGGAGATCGCCTTCCCCATCCGCCGCGACACCCACCGCGAGCGGATCATGCGCGATCTGCAGTTATGTCTGGATGACAACTGCCAGGCCTGGCAGCTGCGATCCGACGGCAGCTATCAGCGGGTGAAGCGCAACACCGGCGAGCGCGCCATCAACGCTCAGGCGGAGCTGATGGCTCTCCACGCGGCAGGCCCGGGCAGCACCTTTCTCGCCGAGTCGCCCGCGGTCGATTCCGCTAGCTGAATACCCGCAGGCGCAGCCCGCTGACGCGCAGATACTCGGTCTCCTGCTGCAGGTCAGCCGAGGTCAGCGGATGATCCTTGAGCCAGCCCGCGGGGAAATCCACTTCCAGTGAGCGCGCTGTTGCCCGCAGTTCGATCTGCGGCAGCGCCGCCGGACTGCGACCCCGATGCAGCAGCACCGCGAGTCGTAGCAACACGATCACGTAGAGTGCGCTGCGATCCCACGGCGGCACGAGCTCTTCCAGTCCTTCCAGGGACAGCTTTCTGCGGTGGCCGCCGACAATGCGCGCGAGCAGCCGCTGTTCCTCGCGCGGAAAGCCAGGCATGTCCGCGTTCTCGAGCAGGTAGGCGCCGTGGCGGTGATAGCCGCTATGCGAAACATCCAGACCGATCTCGTGCAGCCGGGCCGCCCAGCTCAGCGCCAGATCGGCGAGCGGCACCTCCAGCGCCCAGGCGGAGCGCGTCTGCTCCAGGAACTTCCGCGCCGTCTTCTCGACCCGCTCAGCCTGCGCCAGATCGACGTGATAGCGCTTCTGCATGGCGCGCACGGTGCGATCGCGCGCGTCCTCGTTCGTGAAGCGACCCAACATGTCATACAGGAGCCCTTCGCGCATGGCGCCTTCGGCGATGCGCATCTCCTGCAGATCGAGGACCTCGAAGATGCCCGCGAGGATCACCAGCCCGCCGGGAAACACCGGGCGACGATCCTCCGTGATCGGCGTCAGCCGCAATTCCTTTACATGTCCGGCCGCAATGATGTGTTCGAGCGCCTTCTCGATGCCCTCCCCGGTCACCTGCTGCGAGGTTGGATCCAGCTCACGGATCACATCACCGATGGCGCGCACGGTGCCGGAGCTGCCGGCTGCATGCTCCCAGCCTCGCCTGCGAAAGGCCGCCTGCACGGGCTCGAGCTCGAGGCGGGCGGCCATGCGGGCCCGATCGACACGCTTGGCGGAGATCTTGCCGTCGCGGAAGAAGCGCTCGCTCAAGGACACGCAGCCCATCTGCAGGCTCTCGAGCTCGAGCGGCACGAGACCATCGCCGATGATGAGCTCAGTGCTGCCGCCGCCAATGTCAGCTACCAGTCGGCGTCCAGGCTCACTCGGCATGGTGTGGGCCACCCCCGAGTAGATCAGGCGCGCTTCCTCCATGCCGGAGATGATCTCGATGGGATGTCCGAGGGCTTCACGCGCGCGCTCGAGAAAGGATTGCTTGCGGTGCGCGCGTCGCAGCGCGTTGGTGCCCACCACGCGCACGCTGCCCGCGGCCATGTCGCGCACGCGCTGGCCGAATCGCTGCAGGCAGGAGAGGGCGCGTGCTGCGACCTCCTTATCAATGCGGCCGTTCTCGACCACCCCAGCCCCGAGGCGCACCATCTCCCGCAGGCGGTCGATGATGACCAGCTGGCCGTGGGAGTAGCGCGCCACGACCATGTGGAAGCTGTTGGAACCGAGATCGATGGCCGCCAGAACGTCGGGGACGTTCCGCGGAGCGGCTTCGCTTTCTGTCGGAAGTGCTTTAGCCGGAGCGGCCGGGCTCACTCGGGTGCCGCTAACTCAAGCGGAGAACGAAGACCCGCAGCCGCAGGTGGTGGACGCATTCGGATTGCGGATCACGAACTGCGCGCCTTCCAAGCCCTCGCGGTAGTCGATTTCCGCACCACTCAGGTACTGGTAGCTCATCGGGTCCACCAGCAGCTTGACGCCCTGGTTCTCGATGCAGGTATCGCCGTCCTGCTGTTGCTCATCGAACTCGAAACCGTATTGCAGCCCTGAGCAACCCCCGCCTTGCACGAACACGCGCAGCATCAGGCTGGGGTTACCCTCGCCGCGGATTAGGTCGCTGACCTTGCGGGCGGCCGCATCGGTAAATAGCAGCGCCGGGGTCTCGAGCTCGGCTGTTTCGGTGCTCATCAGGTTGTGGCCTCTTCCGTAATGCGCGTGAGCTTACCCATGATCTGCGCGCCCAGCGCCATTTCAATCACACCATAGTAAACATTTCCGTGCACTTTGGCGGTGGCCCCCAGAATCACCCGCTCCCGGGCGACAATATCCCCCTGTACACTGCCGTTTAACATAACGTTGGCTGCCTCCACCGACCCTTCAATCGAGGCGTTCTCGCTGATGGACAAGCTCGAGCCCTCGACGGGCTGCGCGCGGACGTCTCCCGCGACCGCGCCGTCCAGATGCAGTCCGCCAGCAAACTGCACATTGCCCTGGACGCGGGCGGTCTTGCCGAGCAGATGGTCGATGCGGGGTGCTTTCGGCTCTCGGTTGAACATTCCCATCTCCTCAGGATGCGTCCACGGCCCAGGGAAAGGTCTGACTCGCCGGGGCCACGTCCTTCTTGCTCGAGCGCAGCTCGATGGCAACATGTTCCGGTGTGAAATGGGCGGGCAGCGCGACTTCCTGGTCCAGATTCTCAAAATAGCGGAAGTTGAATGGCAGCTCGTGCAGCTTGCCGGCGGTGAGCGCGCCCAGATCGAGGACGGCATTCTTCCCGTCTGCGCCGGTGCCATCGACACTGATGCCCACCGAGCCCGTGGCGACATTGTCCGGCCGCACCGAGCGCACCAGCGCAACGTGCAGCGCGAACCGCTGACTCTTGCCCGCTGAGATGTGCACCTGCTCGACCTTCACACCGACCGCTCCGGCACCCTGCGCGACGATACCGCGGTAAAACGCGAGCTCCTGAGCCTGGCGTGCAACCTGCGCCTGCAGCTCACCGATGGAGCGCGCCACTTCCGCCTGCTCCTTGGCACGACCGATGCGAATGGTGTCGAGCTCAGCGAGTTGGGTGCGCAACTCGCGGTTGGTTTTGTTGAGTCGCTCGATGTCCACTTCCAGCTCACTGCGCTGCTGCGCGACGGCAAGACGGTCATAGCCTGCGTTGAAGCGTCCGGTCTCATAGACGATGTAGAGCAGCAGCGCGCTCAACAGCAGGATCACCAGCGCCAGCACGCGGCGCCGGGCGGGCGCATGGGTGCGGATCACCAGGTTGGGCGTGGCCTCGGAGGCGCGCATGTTTCTGGCTGCCGTGTGCCGTGCGCGCGGAGTCAGTCAGCCTGCGCGGACCGGGCCGGTGCAGTCACGGGCGGTTCCTCGGCCTGAGTGGCGAGCTCGGCCCACCACTCGGGTTGCGGCGGTGGCCCGCCCGGGAAGGCGAGCGGTGCGAGCTCAGTGAGGGCGCGCACGTACACGGCGCGCTTGAAATAGATGACCTCGCGCGCCGGTTCCCAGTAGTTGGCCCAGCGAAAGTGATCGAACTCCGGGTCGCGCGTGCGCGCGAAGTTGAACCGCGCGTGTCGGGAACGCAGAGCAAACAGGAACCAGCGCTGCTTCTGGCCGATGCACATCGGCAACCGGTTGCGGCGCAGGTACTTTGCCGGCAGCCGGTAACGCAGCCAGTGCGAGGTCTTGCCGATCACCTCGACTTCCGCAGCCTCCAGACCGATCTCCTCTTGCAACTCGCGGTAGGCGGCCTGTTCCACGCTCTCGTCACCCTGCAGTCCACCCTGCGGGAACTGCCAGCCGCGACCGCCCACCTGCCGGCCGAGGAATACCTCGCCACTGCCGCGCAGCAGAATGATGCCGACATTGGCGCGGAAGCCGTCCGAATCGATGATATCCGCCATGGCCCGGCGGAGTCTGCCATAAGGCGTCCAGTGCAGCGCAGTGATAACTTGGCGGTTTTCGCACGTCGTTTGGGGGTCGGATCGATGAGGATTCGCTGGACCGCGATCGCAGCCATGCTGCTGCTGGCGGTCCTGATCTGCGTCGCCTCGTTGCTGATGGGGGCCGGCATCCCGGCACGGCAGGCGCTGCTCGCCCTCATCGGTGGCCATGACGAGCTCGCGCGCAGCGTCATGGTCCAGATCCGCATCCCGCGCCTGTTCGCCGCACTGGGCGTGGGCGGGGTGCTGGCACTTGCAGGGGTGCTGCTACAGGCGCTGTTCCGCAATGCCCTGGCAGACCCTTATGTACTCGGAGTTTCCGGCGGCGCCGCGGTCGGGGCGCTGCTCGCCCTGCTCCTGAATCTCGCGCCGATAGGCGTGCAGGGTGCCGCATTCGCGGGGGCGATCGGTGCTGTGCTGCTGGTTTATCTGCTGGCCCGCGATGGCGGCAATGCCCGGCTGCTCCTGACCGGCGTGCTGCTCGCCAGTGCCTGCGGCGCGCTGATCACGGTGCTGCTGGCGCTCAGTGACTCGGTACGCCTGCGCAGCATGATCTTTTGGCTAGCGGGCGATCTGAGCTGGGCCCCGAATCCCTGGCTCAGCCTCGGCACGGCGGCTCTCGCGGCTGCGCTGGCGGGTCTCATCTCGCGACCGTTGAATGTCCTCGCCGCCGGCGAGTTGCGCGCGCGCAGCGTCGGCCTAGACCTCGAGCTTTGGCGTCGCGGCATTTTCCTCGCCTCGGCAGGGCTCACTGCGATCGCAGTGGTCAGTGCCGGCACTGTCGGTTTCGTAGGACTGATCACCCCGCACTTCGTGCGTCTGGCGCTGCGAACCAGTGACCACCGCGTCGTTGCGCCCGTGTCCGTACTCCTTGGGGGCTCGCTGCTCGCCGGGGCTGATCTCATCGCCAGAACCATTGCCGAGCCGCGTCAGCTGCCGGTCGGTGCGGTGATGGCGCTGTTGGGCGCGCCGGTGTTCATCACGATGCTGCGCGCGCAGCGTTAGCTCCCGCGCATCAAGCCGCCGCGTTGCGCCTACGACTGGCCCGCTGGTCAGGTGATGACCTCCGTCGCCGTGCCGAACTGGTTGCGGCCGGCACTCTTGGCGCGGTAAAGCGCCGCATCCGCTGCGGCGATGAGCCGCTCCGCGAGCGCATGATAGTCACATTTGTCCCCGACCTTGGGAGCGGCAGTCGCCACACCGATCGACAGCGTGATGGTTTCGCTCTCTGCCGGACTCACTGACACGGGTGTACGTCGTACCGCATCCAACACGCGCTGTGCAACGCGCTCGCCATCCACCAGCGTTCCGTGCGGCAGCACAATCGCAAACTCATCACCGCCAAAGCGCGCACCCGTGTCACTGAGGCGCATCACGGTATCGATACGGTGTGCCACCTCGCGCAGCACCGCATCGCCCGCGAGATGTCCGTACTGATCATTGATGCGCTTGAAGTGATCGACATCGATCATCAGGCAGGCGACCGGAATCTTGTCGCGATGGGCGAGAGCCAACTCCTCACAGAGCCGAGCATGCAGATAACGCCGGTTATGAAAGCCGGTGAGAAAATCCGTCAAGCCGCTGCGCACCAGGCGCGCCCGGTTGACGGCGTTCTCCAGGCAGATCGCCGCAACGACGCCCAGGTGCGCAAGAAAATCGCTCGCCAGCTCCTGAGTGAAGCGGAAGCGTTCGGCGCTGCTGAAGACCAACACGCCATCGAGCTGCCCCGTGCGCCGCAGCGGCAGCAAGGCAAGACTGCCGCCGTGGCGCCCGGGCGGCAGCAGCTGCTCGTGCTCCGCCTTGCGGAACGGGCCAAGCCACGGTCGCTCGAGCTGCGCCAGCTGCGGTGCCATGCTCAAGAGCACATCGGCAAACTGCAGCTCCGGCAGCTCATGCAGCGCGAAGCCGTCGCTTTCCAACAGGTGCCGCACCTCGTGTTCTGGGTCCTGCAGGATGAGCCGGACGCCATCGAGCTGATAGGAGCGCTGCAGCCCGTGAATCAGCCGCTCGAGCAGCTCGGCCAGCGAGCCGGCCCGCAGCAGCTCGAGTTCGCGCTCCTGCGTCTTGCGAAACAGGCTGTCGTTGCGCGTGACCTCGTTGGTCAGCTCATCGAGACGCGTCTGCAGCGCCTGCAGCTCGTCCTCGAGCGCATGCACGCGAGAGAGTGCAGCACCGCCGCGGCGGCTGTCGGGTGTCGGCGGACGACGCATGCTTCAGGCTCGCCGCTCGGCGACGTTGCGACGGTCTTCCAGGTATTCCCGGCCACGCTGCATGAGCGTGACGAATGCCGTGTGATCCTGCGCGATCACCGCAGTGCGCAGGCGCTCGACGGCCTGGTGCAGGGCTTCGAGCGATTCGGCGCCGTAGTCGTTGAGGCTTTGGATTTCGTAATACAGCTCCGGGCTCTCCTGTGCCACGCGACTCGCCACGTCCAGCTGCGCATCGAAGGTGGTGCTCGACATGCGCGCCAGCTTCGGCGCGGCCTCGCCACTTTCAGCCAGGGCGGTGAAGAAGGCGATGTTGAGCGCGTGCGACAGCCCGAGCACGTAGGCGATGAGGCGATCATGATCATCCAGACTCATCACCACCTGCTCGGCCATGGTCGAGGCAAACAGCTCGCGCGCGCTGGCGAGCGCTTCCGCCGAGCCCAGATCGACGAAAATGACATGCCGGCCGGAGAGCAGCTCGGTATCCGGACCAAACATCGGATGCACCGAGGCGACCTTGCAGCCATGCGACTTCAGCGCCATGAGTCCAGCGCGCAGCGGGGACTTGAGTGAACCGACGTCGAACACCACGCCGGTGGGCCGGCGCAGCGCGAGCTCGCGCAGTATGCCGTCGGTCACCCCAAGCGGTGTGGCCACAATGATGTAGTCCTGCTTGAGATCCGTGGCGCGCCAGTCCTGCACGCGCGTGCCGCCCTCGGGAGCTGCGTTGGGATCGGCTACCTCGACCGTGAATCCCTGTGAGCTCAGGAACTCCACGAACCAGCGGCCCATCTTGCCGCCGCCGCCGATGACGAGCACCCGTTTGCCCGAGCCCTTGCCGCGCGCGACTACCGTCGCCTTCTCCTGTGTGGTGAGCGAAGCGCGAATCAGCAGCCGCAGCAGATCTTCCGCCAGCGCAGGCGAAAGTCCCTGTTCCTCGGCCGCCTTGCGCACCCCGAGGATGACCTCGCGCTCGCGCTCATAGTCGCGCGTGGGATGGCCCGTCGCGCGCTTGACCCGGGCGACCTCGGCGCTGAGGCGCTTGCGCTCGGCCGCCAGGTGAATGAGCTGACGATCGATTTCCGTCAGTCGCTGGCGCAGTCCTTCCAGCGTTACATCATCGCTCGACATGACAGATCGATCCTCCAGCACACCCTTTTATCGGGTGGTTTAGGATTACACAATGCCAGAGCCGACAGAACTTCTGCCCGACCCGTTGCCCACCGAGCCGTTGGCCGTGGTCAATGAGTGGCTGGCACAGAGCTGGCGGCGACAGCTGCAGCCCAATCCCAATGCCATGGTGCTCGCTACCGCGGCAGGCGACGGCCAGCCCTCGGCGCGCGTCGTGCTGTGCAAGGAGATCGTGCCGCAGCCGGGCTACCTGGTTTTTTACACCAACTACCGCTCGCACAAGGGCCGTGAGCTGAGCGCGAACCCGCATGCCGCCGCGGTCTTCCACTGGGATCATCTGCATCGGCAGGTGCGCGTGGAGGGGGCCATCGTGCAGGCACCCGCGGCCGACAGCGATGCCTATTTCGCCTCGCGCCCCTGGACGAGCCGGCTCGGCGCCTGGGCGAGCGAGCAGAGCCGGCCGGTCGCGAGCCGCGCCGAGTTGCAACAGGCGGTGCTCAAGATGGCACAGCGCTTTGGCACACCCCTGCCGAGCGATGCCGCCGCGGCTACCCGGACCGATGTGGTCGTTCCGCGACCCCCACACTGGGGTGGCTTCCAGCTGTGGGCCCAGGCGGTCGAGCTATGGACCGAAGGGGAAGCCCGCATCCACGACCGGGCGCGCTGGACCCGAACGCTGCAGCAGGGCGCAGGTGGACGCTTTGCTATCGGGCCCTGGACCGCGACCCGTCTGCAACCCTGAGGAAACCGTTCCGCACCACGCATGTGGAAGCAGCTGCGTATCCTGGCTCTGTTGCTCGTCCTCTTGTGGGCGGCGTTGCACACTTGGATGGACCGCTACACCAGCACCCGCTGGCAAAAGCCCTTATGGGTCGGCATCTTTCCCGTGGCCGATGGCAGCGCGCGCAGTCAGAGTTATATCGATAGCCTCACCCCTGCGCAGTTCGCTGACATCGAGGCGTTCTTCAGCGACGAGGCGCATCGCTATGGCCGCGCGCTGCAACAGCCGGTCCATGTGGAGTTATATCCGCAACTGCGTAAGACACCACCGCAGCTGCAGCCGCACCCGGGGCTGTTGGGCGCCGCACTCTGGAGCCTGCAACTGCGCTGGTTCGGATGGCGGCATGCGCAGACGGGCGGCAAGGCACCGCCGCGCATCGAGCTGTTCGTGATTTATCACGACCCGGACACTCACCCGATCGCTCCCGATTCGCACGGGTTGCAAAAGGGATTGGTCGGCGTGGTGCACGCCTTCGCGACGCCTGCCATGAATGGCAGTAATAACATCGTGATCGCTCATGAGCTGCTGCATACTCTGGGGGCTACCGATAAATACGATCCGCGCGCCGGCGAGCCCCTCTTCCCCAGCGGCTTCGCTGAGCCCGAGCGCCAGCCGCTATATCCCCAGGACAAGGCTGAAATCATGGCAGGCCGCCGGCTGTTGGCGCCGCATACGGCAGTCATGCCGCCATCGCTGCTGCAGGTCGTCGTCGGGCCCGCGACGGCGCTGGAGATCGGGTGGACACGACCATGATGAAGGTGCAGGACGTCACCGTCAGCGTGGGTGAGCGCACCCTCGTCAGTCAGCTGACGGTGGATCTCAACCGGGGCGAGTTCATCGCGGTGTTAGGTCGCAACGGCAGCGGCAAGACGCTGACCCTACATACCCTGGCCGGCCTGCGTGCCCCGGAATCTGGCCTGGTGCGACTGGACAACACGCCTCTCGTGCATTTGAGCCGCCGCGACATCGCGCGCCACGTGGGACTGCTCACCCAGGAAACGGAAGCGCAGGCCGGCGCCACGGTCCTGCAGACGGTACTGCTCGGCCGTCATCCGCATCTGGCACTCTGGCAGTGGGAGTCGCTCGAGGATGAGCGGCTCGCCCGCGAAGCGCTGCGTGCGGTCGAGCTGTCAGATCTCGAGCTGCGCCACACCGAGACGCTCTCGGGCGGTGAGCGGCAGCGCATGGCGATTGCAGCCCTGCTCACTCAGCAGCCGCACATCCTGCTCCTGGATGAGCCGACCAATCACCTGGATCCGCATCACCAGCTGGCGGTCTTGCAGCTGTTCCGGGCCGAGGCGAATGGCGGCAAGACCGTCATTGCCACCATGCACGATCCCACCCTCGCGGCCCGCTTTGCGGACCGTGTGCTGCTGCTGTTTGGTGATGGCCGCTGGCAGTATGGCGCGGTAGCAGAGTCGCTCACGCCTGCGACGCTGAGCGAGCTCTACCTGACCGCCGTCAGTGCGCTGCGGCTCGGGGACCGCAGCGTGTTCGTCCTGACCTGAACAGGACTACCCCGGTCGCCATGAACCGGGCCCGTCCCGCTAGCTAGTCGCCGTGGCGCATCAGCAGCCCGATGAGCAGACCGAGTCCTGCGCCGATGGCGAGCGCGCTCCAGGGACGGTCCTGCACGAAGTCGTCCAGGTCGCTGGCCGTATCGCGCACGCGGGCGATCGTGTCGCGTGCGCTGCTCAGGACGGATGGGCCCAGCTGCTTCTTGACGTCCGCTATGGTCGTCGTCAGGCGCTCCCGCAGCTCCTCGACGGCATCGCCCCCCTCGTTGCCCAGCGCAGCGAGCAGTGC
Organism: uncultured Pseudomonadota bacterium; assembly: GCA_963715725.1. Classification (GTDB taxonomy): domain Bacteria; phylum Pseudomonadota; class Gammaproteobacteria; order Steroidobacterales; family Steroidobacteraceae; genus 13-2-20CM-66-19. Next base: position 1,445,488 of record OY970272.1, read on the forward strand.
CTCCGTGCTGGCCAGAACTTCCCGCAGTTCCTTGCCGGCGACATCTTTGGCGGATGGATAGTCGTATCTCATGCTGCTCTTCCCGATTGGAACGGACTGGGTCATCAACGCCGTGGCGGGCGGGGTGTTCCACACGCGGCACGGTGCCGCAGTGCAAAACTCGCAGGTCTCGGCCTTCTGGCACAATCGCGCTCCCTTGCGGGCAGCACCGGTCACGAACGGCTGAGGCGGCCGGCGCCGCCCTACGCGGAGCATCTGATGGGCAACCGACTGAGCAAAATCTACACGCGCACCGGCGATGACGGGACCACGGGACTCGGCGATGGCACCCGCGTGCCGAAGGACGGTCCGCGTGTGGAGGCCTACGGCACGGTGGATGAGCTGAACAGCTGGATCGGCGTGTTGCTCGCGCTACCTGGACTGCCGCCAGACATCAGCACCAGTCTGCTCGAGATCCAACACGAGCTGTTTGATATGGGCGGGGAGCTCTGCATCCCCGGCTACCGCGCGATCCAGGCTGAGCACACCACGCGGCTCGAGGGCATTCTCGACCGCTTCAACGACCCCTTGCCGCCTCTGAAGGAATTCATCCTTCCGGGAGGCGGTCCCGCTGCCGCCGCATGTCACGTGGCGCGCACCGTAGCGCGGCGCGCCGAGCGACGCGTGCTGACACTTGCGCGCACGGAGACGGTGAGTCCCGAGGTCCTCAAGTACCTCAACCGCTTGTCGGACCTGCTGTTCGTCCTTGCGCGGGTGCTGGCGCGTCACGAGCGCGGAACGGAAGTGCTCTGGCGCAGCGGCCGCCATCCCGCCTGATCAGCGGCGCCGACGCTCCAGGCGACCGTAGGCGCGCAGCAACGTACGCCAGCGTGACCAGTCAAATGCGGGACCCGGATCGGTCTTGCGGCCCGGCGAGATGTCGGAATGGCCGGCGATGTGATCGGCCGACAGCGTCGGATAGGTCAGCAGCAACGCATCGACCAGCGCGGCGAGCTGCTCGTACTGAAGATCCGTGTAGGCCAGATCATCCACGCCCTCTAACTCGATACCAACAGAAAAGTCGTTGCACGCCGGTCGCCCGCGGTAGTGCGACTGGCCGGCATGCCAGGCGCGCTGGCCGAAAGGCACGTACTGCACGAGCGTGCCGTCGCGCTTAATCACCACATGCGCCGACACGCGGTTGCGGGCGATGTCACGGAAGTAAGGATGTGCATCCGGCGGCAGGCTGCCGGTGAACAACCGGTCGATCCACGGACCGCCGAATTCCCCCGGCGGCAGGCTGATGCCATGGATGACGATCAGCTCGGGCAGTACGCCTGCCGGGCGTGCGTCGTAGTGGGTGGATAACACCTGGCGGACATCGGCCAGGAGTCCGGTAACCGGGTCTATTTTCAATGCCGGCTGCATGAGCGGGGATCATGCCACAATCATGGCCATGAGCACCGCAAACACTCCTTATGTCGAGCGGGACCTGGCGCATGTCTGGCACCCATGCACGCAGATGAAAGACCACGAGCAGCTGCCCCTGGTGCCGATCCGGCGCGGCAGCGGTGTCTGGCTCGAGGACTTTGCCGGACGCCGCTACCTGGACAGTATCAGCTCCTGGTGGGTCAACCTGTTTGGCCACGCGAACCCACGCATCAACGCGGCCGTCCGTCAGCAACTCGAGCAGCTCGAACATGTCATCCTCGCAGGCTTCACGCACGAGCCGGTCATCCGCTTGTCCGAAGCCCTGGTGCGGCTGTTGCCGGCGGGCCTGACACGCTGCTTCTACGCCGACAATGGCTCCTCGGCGGTAGAAGTGGCCGTCAAGATGAGCTTCCACTACTGGCGCAATGTCGGCCGGCCGGCCAAGAAGCGCTTCATCACACTCGCCAACAGCTATCACGGGGAGACTCTCGGGGCGCTGGCAGTGGGTAATGTCGAGCTGTACAAGCAGATCTATCAGCCCCTGCTGATGGATGTCATCACCGTGCCCTCGCCCGATTGTTTTGCGCGCGAGCCGGGCGAGAGCTGGGAGAGTTATTCACGGCGGCAGTTCGCCGCCATGGAGACAACTCTGGCGCGGCATGCGGACGAGACCGCCGCGGTCATTGTCGAGCCGCTGGTGCAGTGTGCCGCCGGCATGCGCATGTATCACCCGGTGTATCTGCAGCTGTTGCGTGCCGCCTGCGATCGTTACCAGGTGCAGCTCATCGCCGATGAGATCGCGGTGGGCTTCGGTCGTACGGGTACGTTGTTCGCGTGCGAGCAGGCCGGCATCCGCCCCGACTATGTGTGTCTCTCGAAGGGACTCACCGGTGGTTATCTGCCGCTGTCAGCCGTCGTGACCACCGAGGCGGTGTACGACGCGTTCTATGATGAATACGAGAAACTCAACGCCTTCCTGCACTCGCATAGCTTTACGGGCAATCCACTCGCCTGTTCCGCCGCGCTCGCCACGATCGGCATCTTCGAGCAGGACGCAGTCATCGAGAAGAACCGCGCGCTTGCGGCGCACATGGGCAACCTGGCACGCGAGTTGACCGATCACCCGCACGTGGCTGAGGTTCGTCAGCACGGCATGATCGTGGCGATCGAGCTCGTGCGCGACAAGGCGAGCCGACAGCCCTACCCGTGGCAGGAGCGCCGTGGGCTGCGGATGTACCGACACGGGCTGGAGCGTGGTGTGCTGCTGCGTCCGATCGACACAGTGGTGTACTTCATGCCGCCCTACGTCATCACACCGGATGAGATCGAGCTCATGGTGGGTGTTGCCCGGGAGGCGATTGGAATTGCGACATGCGACTGACACGCCTCCATGTCGCCGGTCCGCTGCGTAGCGCGAATCGCTATGCGCTGCCGCAGAACGCCGCGCGCCACCTGATGCGCGTGCTGCGTTCGAACGTGGGTGATCCGCTCATACTGTTTGACGGCTCGGGTGGTGAGTATGCAGCGCGCATCCACAGCGTGCAGCGGGATGATGTCGAAGTGGATGTGGGTGAGCACGATCCCATCGAGCGAGAGTCCCCGCTGCATCTGACTCTGTTGCAGGGTGTGTCGCGTGGCGAGCGCATGGACTGGGTCGTGCAGAAGGCCACCGAGCTTGGCGTCACGGCGATCGTGCCGCTGCTGACGGCGCGCAGTGTCGTGAGCCTGCCGGGGGTACAGGCCGACAAGAAGGTACAACACTGGCGTGCGATTGCCATCGCCGCGTGTGAGCAGAGCGGGCGCAATCGTGTTCCGCAGATTGCCGTGCCTGCGTCGCTACAGCACTACCTGGGGTCCCTGCCGCAAGTCGGCAGCCTTGAGGCGGCGGCTGAGTCCCGGCTGTTGCTGTCACCACTGGCTGACAACCGGCTGATAGATACCCCCCTGGAGCAACAGGCCGTCACCCTACTCATTGGGCCCGAGGGTGGACTGGCGACAGAGGAACAGGAGCTCGCGCGGCTGCGCGGCTTCATCCCGGTGCGCCTTGGACCGCGGGTGCTGCGCACCGAGACCGCTGCCGTGAGTGCATTAACGGTGCTACAACAGCGCTGCGGGGATCTGTGAGGACCGCGCGATGAAATATGTGCTGGTGGCTCTGCTTGCAATCGCACTCGGCGCCCTGCTGGGGCGCTCCATCTGGGGTGAGAAGCCGGCTGAGCCCGTAGATCCGGTGAAAGTGATCGTAACGGAGCTGCGCACGCACGCCATCGTGCAACACGAGCGGCAGCTTGCGATCTGGTATCGTGTCTGCCCGTCCGTCATCGGCAAGACCCCACAGATCTTCCTGGTGTGGCCCGCGCGCCTCGCCTACAGCCTCGAGCTCAGCGACGTGCAGGTCTCCCGCGAGGGCTCCACCATCAAGGTGCACACCGCGCCCATCCACGCCGATGAGCCAGCGGTGCCGACCGACTTCATGGATTATCTGTCGACCACGTCGATCTTCACCTTTGCCAACGAGCAGGAGCTGGTCAATCACGAGATCGGCAAAGCCTCGCCCGTTGCCCGTTACCTGACGGATTACTTCCTGATCCGCGACCCCTCGCTGCAGGGTGACTTTGCCGACGAGTTGCGGCGGCTCGTCGAGCATCTCGCCTCGGCACTCGGCGTCAAGGCCAGCGAGATTGACGTCGAGGTGCCGAAGCCGACCATCACGCTACCTAAACTGCCGAAGCTGGAGCTGTGTGAAGGAACGATGGCCTCGGTCAACGGCCTGCCCTTTGCGAAGTACGACAGCGGCTCGACGGTACCCGTTGCGTTCAAACCCCCCCAGCACCTGCAGCCCGGAAGCCCACCGAGCTCCGCGGACGCGCTCAAAGGCGTGGCGGCAGTGATGCAACCGGCACAGAAACCGCCGCCGAGTGCCGCACCGAAGCCCTGAGGGGATTCAGGCGCCGACGCGCGTCTCGTCGGCGATCATCTCTTCGAGACGCTCGAAATCGGGCACCATCGGTGTCTCGTTGACCATCCGCACCTGGCAGATGATGGGCGCGCGCTCCGGAAAGACCCGCGAGTTATCCGGCCGCACCACATCCGAGCTCACGCGCACGAGTTGCGGAAAGCCCTGCGAGACGATGCCGAAATAGCCGCCCTCGATGCGCGAGCCCAGTGCGTGGAACACGACGATCCGCGTTCGACCGGAAGCCGGCGGGATCATCTGTCCGCAGGCGCCTTCGAACGAGACGAGCGGCACGGTCTTGCCTGTCCAGGGCACTGTGCCGATGTACCAGGGCGGCGCACCCGTCATCTCTGAAGGCGTGTGGAAGCCGATGACCTCAGCCACGCAGGCGCGCGGCACGATTAGACGGCCATCGGTCACTGGAATCAGCAGGCTGTAGATTTCGGCTACGCGCTCGGCCATGACTCAAACCCGCGAGTCGCCGACGCGCGCGAAGGTGCCGCTGCTGGCCTGTCCGCCCTTGCGACGCTCGACGAGCGGTGCAATCGCATCCAACAGCTGCGCTTCCTGATAGGGCTTGCCCAGATAGTCATCGACGCCGAGCTCAATGGCACGGGCACGGTGTTTCTCACCGACCCGCGAGGTAATCATGATGATGGGCACATCCTTGAGGCGCGGGTTGTTGCGCACGTGTGCCGCGACCTCATAGCCGTCCATGCGCGGCATCTCGATGTCGAGCAGGATGATGTCCGGAACATGGTCCTGGAGCAGCGTGACGGCATCCATCCCATCGCGAGCGGTCAGTACCCGCATGCTGTTGCGCTCCAACAGCCGTTGCGTCACACGGCGCACCGTGATTGAGTCGTCGACCACCATGGCGAAGATGCGCTTGTCGCTCTTTTCCTTCGGCACGATGAGCGGCGTCTGACCCCGGCCGCGCCACTCCGCGCGCACCAGCGCGCCGATATCCAGAATGATGACGATGCGGCCGTCGCCGAGGATGGTAGCGCCGGAGATGCCGCGGATTCCGGAGATCTGCGGCCCCACCGATTTCACGACGATCTCGCGGCTGCCCACCAGCTCATCGGCAACGAGTCCGGTCGAGTGCTCACCTGCGCGCACCAGCACCACGGGAATGGTCACGTCCTGTTCGGGCAGTGGCGAGGTCTCGAGCCCCACGAAGGTGGCCAGATGCTGGAAGCGGTACTTCTGACCACCGTAATCAAACAGCGCAGCCTCGCGCCCAAGGTGCGCCAGCACTTCCGCCTTCGACAGGCGCAGTACGCCTTCCACCGTTGGCAGGGGCAAGGCGTAGAACTCATCGGAGGTTCGCACCACCAGCGCATGGCTGATGGCGAGCGTAAACGGCAGGCGGATGGTGAAGGTCGTGCCCTGACCAAGCTTGGTCTCCATGTGCAGCGCCCCGCCCAGGCGTTTGATCTCGGTCGCCACCACGTCCATACCGACGCCGCGACCGGCCTGCTGCGTGATGGTGCCGGCAGTGGAGAATCCGGGCTCGAGGATGAGCTGCATTGCATCCTCATCGCTCAGCGTACTGCCCGGCGGAATCAGCCCGAGTGTCGTGCCTTTCCGGCGAATGGCCTCGAGGTCCATGCCGGCGCCGTCATCGCTCAGGCGCACCATGACCTCCGCGCCTTCGCGATGCAGCTCGAGCACGATGTGGCCGCCTTCCGGCTTGCCTGCCGCGGCTCGCTCTGCCGGCTTCTCGATGCCGTGCACGACGGCGTTGCGCAACATGTGCTCAAAGGGCGGCAGCATGCGCTCGAGCACCTGCCGGTCGAGCTCCCCGGCGGCGCCTTCAACGACCAGCTCGGCCCGCTTACCGGTGTCACTGGCGGCCTGACGCACGATGCGCGCCAGGCGCTGCACATGGCGCTGGAAGGGCACCATGCGAGTGCGCATCAGGCCGTTCTGCAGCTCGGTGATCGTGCGGGCCTGCTGTTGCAACAAGTTCTGCGTCTCTTTACCGAGGTTCTCCAGCAGCTGTTGGATGCTGCCGACGTCATTGGCAGTTTCGGCGAGAGCGCGCGAGAACTGCTGAATAGATGAATAGCGATCGAGCTCCAGCGGATCGAAGTCGCCGCGATGACCGCCCTCGTCCTCGTGACGATGCAGGATCTGTGCTTCGGTCTCGATCTCGAGGTTGCGCAGCTGCTCCTTCAGTCGGGTCACGGTGCGTGACAGCTCGCCCAGGTTGAAGTCGATTGAGCCGAGCTGCTGCTCGAGGCGCGAGCGGGCGATGCTCGCCTCGCCAGCGACATTCAGCAGCTGATCGAGCAGGTCCGCATCGACGCGCGCCATCTCCTGCCGTTCGGCAGGCGCCACGGGCTCGCGGCCCGGCGGCACCGCCGTCGGTGCAAGCAGGCCATCATCCTGCACACGCGTCTCAATGCGTCCGATGGTGACGGACACGGCTTTGGCCGTGGTCGCAGGAGCCGCGGCGGAATCCGCAGCGTGTGCGGTCTCGAGGTGTGACGTCTCGAGGTGTGACGTCTCGAGGTGTGACGGCTCGCTGGACGACCTCGCGTCCTCCGCCTGATCCAGGACCGCCGCATAGCCTGCGGCCTCATCAGGGTGGCGCGCCGGCGGAACAAATTGGTAAGGCTCCTGATCGTTCGCCGCCTCAGCAGGCGCCATCGTTTCCAAGGGCGCCGCTTCCGAATGGAGGGGAGGCGCAGAGGGAAACTCGGCTTCAGGCGATGCCGCTTCAGAAGCTGATTCGTCTTGCGCAGCAGAGGAGTCGGGCGCTGCGTAGCTAGTCGCCAACTCCGCCGCGACACTGCCCGATGCCAGATCTGAGGCGACCGATTCCTCCGTCGCAAACGGCGCATGCGCAATCGGAGTCTTATCCGACTCCCCGATCTCGTCCTGCGATGGGACCACGAGCGGACGTGCGCCGGTGCCGCCCGCCTTCGAGACGCTCTGAATACGCGCAATCATCGCGCGTGCCGGTGCAACGCGGCGTCCGTTGGCGACTGCCTCGCGCATCCGCGCGAGCTCATCGAGGCTCGCCTGAATGACATCAAACATCTCGGCATCGGCCGCGACCGAGCCGTTGTCGACCTGCATCACCAGGGTCTCGAGCTCATGGCTCAGATTGCCCATGGCGATGATGCCTGCCATGCGCGCACCACCCTTGAGCGTGTGTAACGGGCGCTTGAGCGCAGAACGGCGCTCGGCGCTCTCCGGTTCATCGCGCCACTCACCGAGTGCCTGCTCGGAGAATTCGATCAGCTCGAGAGCTTCCTCGGTGAAGATCGAAGCAACTTCCGGATCGTAATCCAGTGCCCCGTCGTTAGCGGGCTCGCCCGCAGCAGCAGCTGGCGCGGTCTGCGCAGCAGCCTGCGCCCGCGCATCGGCGATGCGCGCATCCAGACGCTTCTCGGCCGCATCGATCTGCTGCTTGAGTGCCGCATGGTGATGGAAATAGCCGCTCGTCTCATCCAGATGAGTCACCACCGATTCCATGGCATCCATGCAGTCGGTGAGCAGCTGCAGGTCGCTGTCCTCTAATCCCAGCCCACTGTTGAAGACACGTCGCAGCCAGTGATCGAGCGGCTCGGCGAGCCGGATACCATGACGCACTTGCGCCATCTTGGAGCTGCCCGAGAGGGTATGGCAGGCGCGATAGACGTCTTCGGGAATCGTGTGCGGCTCGGGACGGGTCCGTTCGCGCTCGAGATAGGCCCGCACCGTGGCGACATGGGTGCTGGTCTCACGCGTGTAGATATCGCGCAGTACTTCATCCTTGCCCGACTGCCCGTTCTCGCCATCGCTGCGGACCGCCACCTCATCGCTGGTGAAATCCAACACCGGGCGGCCGGCGCCTGCCGGCGGCTCGACCACGTGCGGCTGCTCAGCCGCCCAGGGCTGCTCGATGATTCCTGCCGGTCCGCCGGCGGACTCCTGTGCGGCCGCTAGCTGATTCGGTTCACCGCCCTGCGCCTCACCGCCCCGCTCCTCAGCAACAGCCTGCTGCGCGTTGGCGCCGCCATCGAGTGCGGCACGCTGCTCGAGTCGCGGCTCATTGGCAGCCGGCGTGATGCTCTCGACATGCAGTGCGGGGTGAGTGGCCTGCTCATCGTGAGCTACGCTATCCAACACGAAGGACGGCTCGGCCTGTTCCGGTTGGCCCATGGACAATGCGTCCGCGGCGGGGGTCTCGGGTTGCGACGGCTTCGCGGCAGCGGCAGGCGCAGCCGATGCGGCAGACGCAGTCGTGGCCGCGGAGGTTGGCGGAGCGGCGGCCGTGGCCGACGCGGGAGACGCAGCCGGAGCTACCGGCGCTGCCGGCGCGACCGGTGTACCCGGTGCAGCTGTCGCAGCCGTCGGCGCAACGGCGGCTGTCGCTGGTTTGCCTGAGGCGAGCGCATGAGCCCGGCTGCAGATCCCTGCCGTATTGGCTCGCACCGCACGGCCGGTATCCAGCTGCTCGATGAGCTCAGGAAGCGCGGCGACCGCATCGCGCAGCACTTCCACGATCGGCGGCGAGCGCGACAGCGTGTTGTCCAGGATGCGGTTCAGCAGATTCTCGACCGACCAGGCGAACTCGCCCAGCTCGCGCGCACCGACCATCCGGCCGCTGCCCTTCAAGGTGTGGAAGGAACGGCGCACGGTGACCAGCGAATCGCGCTCCATCGGATTCTGATCCCAGGCCGGGAAGAACTTGCGGATCTTGGCGAGCTCTTCGTGCGCCTCTTCGATGAACAGCTTGACCAGCTCGGGATCGGCCGACTCCGCCAATGGCGCGGTGATGGGCCGGGTGGCGCTGACCGGGGGCGGCCCAATACCAACCAGCGTCGCCGCCGGATCCGCCTCCGCCAGAGCGCCCGGCGGTGTGATCTGGACCGTCTTGGAATAAACGCCCGCCTCGATCGGCGGAATGACCGGCAGCGGCGCTTCCAGCTGGCTCTCGAGCGTTTGGACACACGTCTGGGCGTTATCCAGCATGTACCAGGGATCGCTGCGGCCGGCCTGCAGCGTCTCCATGTAGTACTCAACACTGACAATGGCATCGGCCAGGCGATCGAGGAAGCCAGGAGTCAAACTGTGCGCTCCGGGCTGCATCACCCGCTTCAGCTGATTCGTGATGCCTTCGACGACTTCGACCGCGCGGGCCTTGCCGAGCATCAGCAGCCCGGCCTTCAGGCCGCGCATCAGCTCTGGCCAGCTGTCGAGCCCGGCCGCATCGAGCGTGCCACCGACGCTCTGCGTGATGGCTTCCTTGATTCGCGCGAGATTCAGGATGCACTCGCGCAGCACCGCGGCCTGCACCGCCTGGAACTCGTTGTCGGCGTCCTCCTCGGGCACCGTTGTGCTCTTCGGCCGGATCAGGCCGACCAGCTGCGAGTCAAGCCGGTCTTCGACGCCGATGAGGGTCGCAGCGATCTCCACCAGCGAGCTCTCATCCGCCTGCTGGCTGCCGTTGACGATGTTTTCCAGCCGCTCCGTCTGCGCCTGCACGTGCCCGCGCAGCTCACCCAGGCCCAGCACGCCCAGCGTGTCACCGATCTTGCGCAGCATCTCTACCTGAGAGGCGAGCTCTTTCGGCTGACCAGCGCCGCGGCGCACGAAGATATCCAACACGTCCTTGACCTTGGACAGATCCTCACGGATTGCCGCAGCCACGGTCTGCATCAGCTTGACGCTGGGCGCCGAAAGATTCTCGCGCTCCTGCTCGATGCTCTCATCCACAGGCAGCAGCTCGGAGAGGCGGAACGAGGCGCGCACCGCCGAGACCCGCGGTCCGGAGGACTCGGCGCGGCCCACGTAATACAACAGGTTGTTGAGCAGCTCGACTGCCGGGCTCTGCGCGTAACGCGCCTCGCCCTGCTCATAGAGACGCCGAATCTCGCGATCGCCGAGACCGAGCAGCCGCTTCACCGACACGCCGCCCTCGAGGCCATTTTCCTGCAGCGCCTCGATGACCGCGCCGATCACCCACCACAGCTGGAACAGCGGCTGGCGGGTGGCAATCTGCTCGAGCTTCTGCGCCACGGCCGCAAGCCCATCCAGATTCTGCTCGATGCGCTCGCCGCGGATCCAGCCAATCAGGCCGACCTGAAAGCGCGCGCGCAGGCGTCGTGCCCACTGCTCGACGCTCAGCGGCGCCTCGCCCGGCGCCGCAGCGATCGGCTGCGCCTGCTTGTCCGACTTCAGATTGAGCAGTAGCAGCGTGCCTTCCGACAGCAGCGCGCTACCCCGGACCGCACGCAGATCGTTGAGCAGCGGCAGAAGCACCAGCGCCAGATCGCGGCCGCCTGCAAGCACCCGCTCCAAGTAGCTCGGCAGCTGCACCATCGCGCGCATGAGCGCATCCAGACTCTCGGCCTGGCTCTTGCGCTCCGCTGCCGTGGCGAGCAGGTATTCGGCGACCTGCTCCATCTCCTCGGCCAGCAGCGCCGCGCCGTAGATTTCCAACACCCGCAGCACGCCCTGCACCTGGTGCAGCTCTTGCGCGCAGCGTTCGAGCAGCGCGACGTTATCCGGCTGCTCGACGTAATTCTCGAGCGCAGTACGGGCTTCGCCGAGCGTTACATTCAGCTCGCGACCGACGAAATCCAGCGTCTGGGAGGCAACTTCCGACATTCAGGGCGCTCGGGCGTCAGGTCCCGCCGAGCGCCGACATGGGGCGCACGCCGGTGGTGGACTTGGTGTCTTCGAGCCGTTTGAAGGGCCCACTGGCACCCACCGGCTCGGCACTACTGCCGGGCAGGCGGAAGCCGGCGGCGGCCTTGCGCAGGCCCGCGGACAGCTCGGCGAGCTTGGCAATGGCGGTCGAGGTGGCATGGGTCGACTCGGCCGTCTGCGCGCTGATCTCCTTGAGGATCTGCATGTTGCGCGCGATGTTCTGGGCGGCTCCGGTCTGCTGACGCGAGCTTGCGGAGATGTTCTGCACGAGGCTTGCGATCTGGTTGGACACCTGCTCGATTTCCTCCAGGGCAGCGCCGGCGTTCTCCGCGAGCAGCGCACCGCCGACCACATCGGTCGTGCTGCGTTCCATGGAGACGACCGCCTCGTTGGTATCGGTCTGGATGGTGCGCACCAGCACTTCGATCTGCTTGGTGGCATTGGCCGCGCGCTCCGCGAGGCGCTGCACCTCATCGGCCACGACGGCGAATCCGCGTCCCGCATCTCCGGCCATCGAGGCCTGAATGGATGCGTTGAGCGCCAGTATGTTCGTCTGCTCGGCAATGTCGTTGATCAACTCGACGATGTTGCCGATCTCCTGCGAGCTCTCGCCCAGTCGCTTGATGCGCTTGGAGGTCTCCTGGATGGTCTCGCGGATGGTATTCATGCCATCGATCGTGCGGCGCACGGCATCGCCGCCCTTGTGCGCGACCTCCACGGAATGGCGCGCCACATCCGAGGCGCGCTCGGCATTGCCCGACACTTCCTCGGCCGAGGCGGCCATGCCGCCGGCGGATTCGGTAGCCGAGGCGATCTGCTTCGATTGCGCCCCGCTGGCCTTCGCCAGATGTCCCGAGAGTGCCTGCGTCTGTCGCGTCGCGCTGTCGAGCTGGATGGCGGACTGGTTGATGGTCGTCACCAGGCCGCGCAGCGCATCCACCGCATAATTAATAGAGTCCGCGATGGCCCCGGTAATGTCCTCGGTGACCGTGGCCTGCACGGTGAGATCGCCGTCCGCCAGGCTCGAGAGCTCATCGAGCAGCCGCAGGATGGCCTGCTGGTTGCGGTCGTTCTCCTTGCGCTGGGTCTGCACGGCGAGGCGCTGTTGCGACACGGTTTGCCGCAGGCGCGCGGCATAGAAGAGACATACCAACACGCCCAGGAGGCCAAGCGCTGCGAACACAATGGGCGTCTTGTTCGGGCCCGCTTCGGCGGCGCTGTTCGCTGCGGCGACCGATTCGGCCGCCAGCGCACGGGCATCCGTCTGCAGCGCATGCGCTGCGGTCTGTGCCGGAGGTAATGAGGGTGCCGCGGCCACGAGGCGCCTTACCGCCCCGCTGAGATCGGTGTACAGCGAGTCGAGCGACTTCAGGCGCCGCTCACCTTCGGCGCCCGTGAGGCGCGGCAAGCCGACACCGGGCGCCGTACCCATGACCGATTGGATGATCTGACCCAGGTAATCCGTACTGTCTGTAAGACGCTGCGGCGGTGGCCCGTTAGCAGCGCCGGTCAAAAGCGTGGCCACATCTGCCTGCAGGCGCTGCGCCCGCAGCTCGAAGCGCTCGAGCGCACGGTTGGCATTGTCCAGTGCGCCCCCGCTAAGTCCCGTCGTTACCGCTGCGAGCTCCGTGACGAGCTTCGGCAGGATCTCGCGAATCTCGCGCGCGGCGGCGTTGGCTTCGCCCAGGGCAGCACGCCCCTGCAGCACGGCGGCACCGTTGCTCAGCGTGCGGCCGAACCGTGGGTCCTGAAGATAGGCGGCACCGGAGTCGCGGCTGGAGGCTTCCTTCAGCTGCGCCAGATGCTTCTGCAGGTCGGCCATCCCGGCCTCATCCCCGCGCGCCGCCGCCTCGGCATCGAGCGCGATGCCATAGAGCGCATCGCGCGGCACACCCGGCGTGGCGACGCTCGCGCGTGGACCGCTCGCCAGATAGGCGATCACGCTCGCCAGAATCAAAGCGGCGACCACCGCCAGGGCAACCAGCAGACCTCCGCCGATACGCTGCGCTGTCACGGGCGCCCTCATGCGGCCGCCTCCGCGAAGGCGTTGCTTTCCAGAATCGCGCGCAGGTTGAGCACCGGCCATTGCTCACTGGCACGCCGGAAGGCGCCGGCCAGAAAGCGCTCGCAGCGCGCGACGGTCGGCGGCGCATCGCCGCTGAACTCCCCTTCGGCAAAGCGCCGGAATCCCAACACTTCATCGACGATCAGGCCGGCCGGGATCTCGCGATGATTCACCACCACCACGCGGGTGTTACGTGACACCGGTGTCACGCCGCTGCCGAGAAACTGCCGCAGGTCGATGATCGGCAGCAGCTGTCCGCGTACATTCGCAATCCCCTTGATCCACGCCTTGGCGCCCGGCACGCGCGTCATGCTCGTCGGCACTCCCAACACCTCGCGCGTCTCCTCGCGCGCCACCAGGTACAGATCCCCGGCCATGCGCAGCGCCACGCCGACCCACTCGCGTCCGCCTGCGCCTTCCTGACTGACCTGCGCCGAGACGGCACGGCCGCGGCGCTCGAGCTCTGCCAGCAGCTCAAACGGGCGATCGCGAAGCGTTTTCAGCGGTGCTTCGTCTGACATGACCTGACGCTGGACGGCAGTCGATTGCTGTTCGAATAACTCATCCGGAGAGCGTCGCCTGAGCCTTGGCGACCAGCTGGTCCGGCGAGACCGGTTTCACCATGTAATCAATCGCACCCTGACGCAACCCCCAGATCCGATCCGTCTCCTGTCCCTTGGAGGTCACCATGATGATCGGAATCGTGCGCGTGCGCGGATCATTTGCGAGCGCGCGGGTAGCCTGGTAGCCATTCATGCCCGGCATGACGATGTCCATGAAGATCAGATCCGGGCTCATCTCGCGCGCCAGGCGCACGCCCTCCGCACCGTCGGCGGCAGCGGCGGTGCGATAGCCGTGCTTCTCGAGCGCCTTCTGCATGACATGCAGCTCGGTGGGTGAGTCATCGACAATGAGGATCAGTGGCACTGCCAGCTACCTCCCGATATGCGTCTCGATCGCGCTCAGCAGCTCATCCTTGGTGAACGGCTTGGTCAGATAGTGCTCCGAGCCGACGATGCGGCCGCGGGCACGATCGAACAGGCCGTCCTTGGAGGAGAGCATGATGACCGGAATCGAACGGAACACCTTGTTGTGCTTGATGAGCGAGCACGTCTGATAGCCATCCAGACGCGGCATCATGATGTCGACAAAGACGATGTCAGGCTGATGATCCGCAATCTTCGCGAGAGCGTCGAAACCGTCGATCGCCGTGAAGACCTCGCACCCCTCTTTCGCCAGGAGCGTCTCGGCGGTGCGACGGATCGTCTTGCTGTCGTCGATCACCAGTACCTTGAGCCCCTGGAGCTTGGTGTTGCTGTCGCTCACGGTCCTCCTTTCTTCGAAAGGCCACTATAGTGGCCGGCACACAGGCAAGCGCAGCGCGGGTTTTAACATATCGGTACACCCCCTGCCATGCAATGCGTGTCACGTTTTTCACAGCTCGCAGCTAACGCGGTCGCAGCCTACCGACAGACGCGGACAGCGAGCCGCGCTGGCGAGCATAATCGCTATTGGGCATTGGGAATTTCAGGATGAGCCAATTTCGTCTTGCGGTGGTGATGGATCCCATCGCCACCGTCAAATTCGCCAAGGACTCCACGCTCGCCATGCTGCTGGCGGCACAGAGCCATGGATTTGAGCTGCTGTATCTCGAGCAGCGCGACCTGCTGCTGCGCGACGGTGTCGCCTGGGGCCGCACGCGGCCGCTCAGCGTGCGCCAGGCCGAGCGCGACTGGTTCACCCTCGGCGCGCCGCGCATGGAGCGGCTGCAGGATATCGACACCATCCTGATGCGCAAGGATCCGCCGTTCGACACGGAATACATCTACACCACCTACATTCTCGAGCGGGCCGAGGAGCAGGGCACGCTGGTCGTCAACCGGCCGCAGGGACTGCGCGACATGAACGAGAAGGTCTACACCGCCTGGTTCCCGCAATGCTGCGCGCCCACGCTCATCAGCCGTGACATGCAGGCGCTGGAGGATTTCCTGCACGAGCAGGGCAAAGTCGTGTGCAAGCCACTCGATGGCATGGGAGGCCGCTCGATCTTCGTGCTCGAGGAGCACGACAAGAACACGAACGTCGTGTTCGAGACGCTGACGGACTACGGGGAGCGCTTTGCGATCGTGCAGCGCTACATCCCTGACATCGTCGAGACGGGCGATGCGCGCGTGCTGCTGGTGGACGGTGAGCCTGTGCCGTATGCGCTCGCGCGGATCCCCTCTGCCACCGACCACCGCGGCAATCTCGCCGCCGGAGCCAAGGGCGTGGCCCGGCCGCTCACCGAGCGGGATCGCTGGCTTGCCGGACAGATCGGCCCGGCGCTGGCCGCCAAAGGGATGTTGTTCGTCGGCCTGGATGTCATTGGCGGCTTCGTCACCGAGATCAACGTCACCAGTCCCACGGGCATCCGCGAGCTGCAGAAGCAGTTCGGCGTGGATGCCGCGGATCTGTTGATTCAATGCATCGCGCGGCGACTGCAGGCGCGCCGCACGAGCCGCTCCTGAGTCATGGCACCACGCGCGCTCGCCTTACGTGAAGGCAGGGCTCCGGTTCGGGACCGCCTGGTCACGATGTTGTTTCTGGCGGCCTTGCTGCATGGGCTCATCATCCTCGGCCTGACCTTCAATTCCTCCCTGGGCAGCGCCAACTCCGCCCCCGGCCTGCAGGTGCTGCTGGTGTCCGATGAGGTCCCGGAAGCCGAGCGCAACGACAAGGCGACTTATCTTGCGCAGCGCACGCAGCTCGGCTCCGGCAACACGAGCGAGTCGGTATCACCGCGCAACCCGGCCTCGTCTGTGCCAATTCCCCAACACGCAGGCGTCCCCGAGGGTGACTCGCTGCATGACAGCGGCGATGCGGCCGGCGCGGCCGAGGAGCGCGTCATCACCAGCACGGGATGGAATACCGATGTGCGCAATCTCGCCGATAGCGGCGATGCCGGCGCCACGCGTGATCGTCCGCTGCTGCTGAATGCCCAGCCGACGAGCCAGCCAGGTCCCGAGGACGAATCCGGACCTGCCCGGCTGCGCGGTCCCAAGCACGATGAGCTGTGGATCACGCCCGACACGCGGGCGGCGAGCCTGGCCCCGTACCTCGACAGCTGGCGGCGCAAGGTGGAGCACGTCGGCACCATCAATTACCCGACCGCGGCGCGCGCGCCCGGCATACGGGCAAGTCCGGTCGTCGAGGTGGGAATTGCCGCGGACGGCACGCTCGATCGCGCCGTCATCCGCCGCTCCAGCGGCTATCCGGAGCTGGACAACGCCGCGCTGCAGATCCTGAAGCTCGCGAGCCCTTTTGATCCCTTTCCGCCGGAGCTAACGAGCGAGTACCGCGTTCTACGTTTCGCGTACGAGTGGCAATTTGTCGGCGGGCACCTCGAAACGGGCGCCGTGTCAACCGTTCCTTGAGCATCTCCCAGGGCGTCCTCATACTCAGGTCATATGAGCAAAGACGACGACAGTCCCACGGCCGCTCCCCCCGGGAACGGCAACGCTGAGCGCAGCGCTGAGGCTGACGGAGCGCCGGAATCCCTCTCCAGCCTGACCAACCATCTGCTGATCGCGATGCCCTCGCTCGTGGACCCTAACTTTGCGCAGACCGTCGCCCTCATCTGCGAGCACACCGACAAAGGCGCGCTCGGTATCGTGCTGAACAAGCCCCTGCCGATGAAGCTTCTGGACGTCCTCACGCAGATGAAACTCGAGCCCTCGAGCGAGCTGATCGCCGAGTTGCCGGTGCTGCGCGGCGGTCCGGTGCACACCGACCGCGGCTTCGTGCTGCATCGGCCAGGGGGCACGTGGGACCACACGCACAAGGTTTCTGACAGCATCCAGGTAACCACCTCACGCGATGTACTGGCTGCCATGGCACGCGGCCAGGGTCCCGTGGATGCCTTCATCGCCTTGGGTTATGCCGGCTGGGAATCCGGACAGCTCGAGCGCGAGATGCGCGAGAACGCCTGGCTCTCCATGCCGGTGGACGCGCGCGTGGTGTTCGAGCTGCCATTCGAGGAGCGCTGGACCGGTGCCTGGCGTCTGATGGGTATCGATGTCGAGAGGTTGAGTCTCGTTGCCGGTCATGCGTGAGGGCGCGCGCGCTCCGCATACCGTCATTGCATTTGATTTCGGAACGAAGCGCATCGGCATTGCCGCCGGCGACACTCTGACCTGCACGGCCGCCCCCAGGCCCGCCATTCCCGTCCACGAACGCGGACCCGACTGGGCGCGCATCGCGCAGCAGATCGAGGCGCTGCGCCCGCAGCGTCTGATCGTCGGTGCACCGTATAATGTCGATGGCAGTCCGGGCGCGCTCGCCGCGAGCGCCCGGCAGTTTGCCGCCGAGCTCGCACATCGCTTCGCTCTACCTGTTGAGATGGTCGATGAGCGCTGGTCGTCTCTCGAGGCGGCCGCGGCGCTGAAAGCGCGGCGCGCCAGCGGTGCGCGTCGCCGCCGGGTGCGCCGCGAGGACATCGACAGCACGGCGGCCGCGATCATTCTGGAGCGTTGGCTCTCTGGCGAAGGTGGTCCGACATGAGTGATATCACTGAGCAGCGCCGCCCTGATGGCTCGCTGCGCCATCTGCTGACCCTGGAGCATCTGCCCCGCGCTGAGATCGAGCGACTGCTGGACAAGGCGCAAGGCTACGTCTCCCCGCTGGGCGCGCGCCCGCAAGCAAGCACCGCGCTGCAGGGTGTCACCGTCGCGCTGCTGTTTACCGAGCCCTCCACGCGGACGCGGGTGTCGTTCGAGCTCGCCGCCAAGCGGCTCGGCGCCGATGTGGTCAACCTCGAAGTGCAGCTGTCCTCGCGCGTGAAGGGCGAGAGCATGCTCGACACGGTCTACACCCTGCAGTCACTCCATGTTGATGTCATGGTGATCCGCGATGCGGAGCCGGGCGTGCCGGCGCTGGTTGCAGCGAATGTCGCACCGCACGTCAGTGTGCTCTCGGCAGGTGAGGCCCACGTTGCCCACCCCACGCAGGGACTGCTCGATGCACTAACGGTGCTGCAGCACAAGAAACACTTCGATGGCTTGACCATCGCCCTCGTCGGGGACGTGCGTCATTCGCGTGTGGCCCGCTCAGCTTTGCACGTGTTCAGCGCCCTGGGCGTGGGCGCGCTGCGCGTCGTGGCACCGCCTGTGCTCATGCCCACCGATGATGAATTCCTCGGGTGCGAGCGCCATACCTCGCTCGATACCGGACTTGCCGATGCGGATGTCATCATGATGCTGCGCATTCAGAAGGAGCGGATGGGTCAGGCGGATCTGCCGGACGCCGACCGCTACTTCGCACAGTACGGACTGACTCCCGAGCGGCTCGCGGTGGCCAAGCCGGATGCCATCGTCATGCACCCGCAGCCCATGAACCGCGGCATCGAGATCTCCTCCGACGTCGCCGACGGCCCGCAGTCGGTCATTCGTGATCAGGTGCGTAACGGGGTGGCCGTCAGAACGGCGGTGCTCGCCGATGTCATCGGCTCGCGTGACAAGCCCGCTCGGAAGTGACCTGAGCATGCTGCATGCCAACCGCGGCACGATCTTTCTGGAGGAGGCGCGCGTCCTGCAGCACACCGCCTACGACGGCAACCAGCTGGTCTTGCGGCTCGAGGCCCCGAAGTGTGCCGCGCACGCAGAGGCCGGCAGCTTCGTGCACCTCAGCTGTGACCCGGCCATCCCGATGCGCCGGCCGCTGTCCATCTTGCGCGCTGACCGCAGCGCCGGCTGGATCGAGATTCTTTATAAAGTGGTCGGGCCCGGACTGCATGCCCTGGCGGCGCGCAAGAAGGGCGATCTTCTCAGCACGCTGGGTCCCATCGGCAAACCATTCGTCCGCAATCCCGGGCGACCTCGCCCGCTCCTGATCGGCGGCGGTGTAGGTATCCCGCCCATGGTCTTTCTCGCTGACACGTTGCGCGGCAACCACGACGCGCAGTGGCGCCCGCTGGTGTTGATGGGTTCGGAAATTCCGTTTCCGTTTCGCACACGCCCTTCGGCTACCGTCGTCGACGGTATCCCGCCGGGTGCAATCGCGTGCATGCCGCTGCTCGAGGAATGGGGTATCGCCAGTCGTTTGGCGAGTCGAGCCGATCTGCCCGGATGTTTCGATGGCTGGGTGACCGAGCTCGCCGAGCGATGGTTGGCTACTCTGGATGCCACGGCGCTTGCTCAAGTGGAAATTTTTGCCTGCGGGCCGATGGTCATGCTCGAGGCGACGGCGCGCCTCGCGGAAAAGTATGGGCTGCCCTGCCAGGTGTCTCTGGAAGAGTTCATGGCTTGCGCGGTGGGAGGCTGTGCGGGCTGCACGGTGCCGATCATGACGAGCGACGGCTTGGCGATGAAACGCGTGTGCGTCGACGGGCCCGTATTCGAGTCCCGCGCGGTGTTCTATCAACCTGAAGCGTGAGGTTAGTAGCTCTGCGCGCGGGTATAGGGTGCGAATGCGCGTGCCCCGCCCGGCGCGGCGCGCCGCACGCTCCGAGCGTTCGCACGTCGCGGCGGCGTGGAATTGAGCCGGCCGCCCTTCTAGCCGAAATTGATCTTCGCTTCGAGATTGGCGCGCGAGTCGGCGCTCGCCAGTGCCTCCTCGAGCTCGATGCGGCCCTGGCGGTACAGATCGCGCAGCGAGTTATCGAAGCTCTGAATGCCCCGCTCGCCGCTCGTCATGATGGCTTCCTTGATGCCCATGACGTCGCCCTTCTTCACCAGCTCGGAGATATGCGGCGTGTTGATCATCACCTCGACTGCGGCGACGCGCTTACCGTCGCGTCCCATCACCAGCCGCTGCCCGAGGATCGCGCGCAGGTACTGGGACATGTCGAGGAAGATCTGGTTGTGCTGCTCGCGCGGGAACATGTTGATGATGCGGTCGAGCGATTCGGCGCAGTTGTTGGCGTGCAAGGTGGCCAGCACCAGATGTCCGGTGCCGGACAGGTTGATGGCCGCCTCCATGCTCTCGCGATCGCGGATCTCGCCGATGAGAATGACATCGGGAGCTGCGCGCACCACCCCGCGCAGCGCGCGCGAGTAGGTCTTGGTGTCGATGCCCACCTCGCGCTGATTGACGAGCGAGCGCTTGTTGGTGTGCAGGAACTCGATCGGATCCTCGATCGTGACGATGTGATCCGAGGCGTTCTCATTGCGGAAGTTGATCATCGCAGCCAGGGAGGTCGACTTGCCCGAGCCGGTCGCACCGACCATGAGGATCAGGCCGCGCTTGAGCAGCACCAGGTCCGTCACCACCTCGGGAAGGCCGAGCGACTCCAGGCGCGGCATGTCGGCCGTGATGTAGCGCAGCACCATCGCCGGATAGCCGCGCTGCATGAACACGTTGACGCGGAAGCGGCCCAGTCCGGGCTCCGAGATCGCAAAGTCCAGCTCGAATTCGCGCAGGAAATACTCCCGCTGCTCCGTGCTCATGAGCGCGAAGGCGGTCTGGCGCACCGTCTCGGGCGTCAGCACCTGCTTGTTGACCGGCAGGATCTGTCCTTCGATCTTGATCTTGATGGGCGCGTTGGAGGTGAAGAACAGATCCGAGGCCTTCTTCTCCACCATCAGCTTGAAGAGCGGCTTGGTATTGAGCGTCGGATGCGGATTCACCGCGGGCACGGCACCGGGGAGCGTGTCACCGGAGGCGGCAGGAGCAGCGCCACTGCGTTCGTCAGCGTCCTTGGCCGGCGGCTTTTCGGTCGCCGCTGCTGTGTGTCCCTGCATGTTGAAGCGCACCTACAGCGATCGGCCCTGTTCTTCTTCCATGATCTGCAGCGCGCCGCCGTCATCGATCGACTTGGCTTCGCGCTTGCTTTCCAGCTTGATGCGCAGACGCAGCTCATTCTTCGAGTCGGCGTTACGCAGGGCGTCCTCGTAGGAGATGAAACCGGTCTCGTACAGCTCGAACAGCGACTGATCGAAGGTCTTCATCCCCAGGCGCGTGGAGCGCGACATCACTTCCTTGATCTTGGCAACCTCGCCCTTGAAGATCAGATCCTGGATCAGCGGCGAGTTGAGCATGATCTCCATTGCCGCGATGCGGCCGGCGCCCGACTCGCGCGGAATCAGCCGCTGGGAGACCAGCGCGCGGATGTTCAGCGACAGATCCATCAGCAGCTGCTCGCGCCGCTCATCGGGGAAGAAATTGATGACGCGGTCGAGCGCCTGGTTGGCGCTGTTGGCGTGCAGGGTGGCGAGCACCAGGTGACCGGTCTCGGCGAACTGGATGCCGTACTCCATCGTCTCGCGGTCCCGGATCTCACCGATGAGAATCACATCGGGCGCCTGGCGCAGCGTGTTCTTGAGCGCGGTGTGCCACGAATCGGTGTCCACTCCGACCTCGCGATGGGTGATCACACAACCCTTGTGCTGATGCACATACTCGACGGGGTCTTCGATGGTCACGATGTGACCGCGGGTCTTCTCGTTGCGATAGCCCACCATGGCGGCCAGCGAGGTCGACTTGCCTGAGCCCGTGCCACCGACCAACACGACGAGGCCGCGCTTGGAGAGCACGACCTCCTTCAGGATCGGCGGCAAATCGAGCTCCTCGAAAGTCGGAATCTTGGCATTGATCAGGCGGATCACACAGCCGACGGCACCCTGCTGAACGAAGGCGCTGACGCGGAAGCGGCCGATGCCCGGCGGTGCGATGGCGAAGTTGCACTCCTTGGAGGCATCGAACTCCTTGGTCTGCCGGTCGTTCATCAGCGCGCGCACGAGTGTTGCGGACTGCTCGGCCGTCAGGGCGCGCTCGCTCTGGGGGCGGATGTCGCCGTCCAGCTTGATGGCGGGCGGGAAGCCGGCGGTGATGAACAGGTCCGAGGCCTTCTTCTCCGTCACTCGCCGCAGCAGGTCCTGCATGAGTTTGATGGCCTGATCGCGATCCATAGAGTTCTCTCCTGCCGCGCGCGGCGCTTACTTACAGGGCGTCCTTGTTCTGGGCCTTGTAACGCGCCTCTTCCTTGGTGATGAGGCCTTTGGTCATGAGCTCGGTCAGGCACTGGTCGAGCGTCTGCATGCCGTTCGCCTGGCCGGTCTGGATGGCGGAATACATCTGCGCGATCTTGCCTTCACGGATGAGGTTGCGGATGGCCGGAGTGCCGATCATGATCTCGTGCGCCGCCACGCGACCGCCGCCGATCTTCTTCAGCAGTGTCTGCGAGATCACCGCACGCAACGATTCGGACAACATCGAACGCACCATGTCCTTCTCCGCCGCGGGGAACACGTCCACGATACGATCGATGGTTTTGGCAGCAGAGCTCGTATGCAGCGTGCCGAACACCAGGTGTCCGGTCTCGGCGGCCGTGAGTGCGAGGCGGATGGTCTCGAGGTCACGCATTTCGCCGACCAGCACCACGTCCGGGTCTTCGCGCAGCGCGGAGCGCAGCGCCTCGGTGAACCCGAGGGTATCGCGATGCACCTCGCGCTGGTTGACCAGGCAGCGCTTGGATTCGTGCACGAACTCGATCGGATCCTCGATCGTGATGATGTGGTCCGGGCGGTTGTCGTTGCAGTGGTTGACCATCCCGGCGAGGGTGGTCGATTTGCCCGAGCCGGTGGGGCCGGTCACCAGTACCAGCCCGCGTGGCAGCATGCACAGGTCGCGGAAGATCTTTGGTGACTGCAGGTCATCGAGCGACAGGATGACCGAGGGAATGTTGCGGAACACGGCGCCGGCGCCGCGGTTCTGGTTGAAGGCGTTGACGCGGAAGCGCGCCAGCTTCGGGATCTCGAAGGAGAAGTCCGTTTCGAAGAACTCCTCATACGCCTTGCGCTGCTTGTCGTTCATGATGTCGTAGACCATGCTGTGCACTTCCTTGTGCGCCAGCGCGGGCATGTTGATCCGCTTCATGTCGCCATCGACACGGATCATCGGCGGCACGCCGGCGGACAGATGCAGGTCTGACGCATTGTTCTTGACGGCGAAGGCCAAGAGTTGCGCGATATCGACAGCCATGAATGCTCCTGAAGAGGTCGGACCCCGGCTGTCGCTCGCGAGGGTGCTCGCAGCAACTGCAGTCGGGCGCGGTTGCAGTATAACTTGGGGGTTCCGTGTCCAATATGTTAATGGGTCCGCAGAATTTGCCGGAGCAGGTCCAACTGCTACGCAATCGCATCGCTGCGGCGGCCCGTGACGCAGACCGGAACGTCGACTGCGTCACACTCCTCGCCGTGAGCAAGGGTCAGCCGGCCAACATGGTACGCGCCGCCGCCGCGGCGGGCGTGACGGAGTTTGGCGAAAGTTATGTGCAGGAAGCGCTCGACAAGATGCAGGCGCTCGCCGACCAGTCACTCACCTGGCACTTCATCGGACGGTTACAGGCTAACAAGACGCGTGCCGTGGCGGGCGCGTTCGCATGGGTGCACGGCATCGATCGGCTGAAGACTGCCGAGCGTTTGTCCGAGCAGCGTCCCTTCCATGCGCCGCCATTGAATGTCTGTCTGCAGGTAAATGTCGCCGAGGAGTCCTCCAAAGGTGGTGTGTCGCCGCAGCAGTTGCCCGCGCTGGCCGCTGGCGTCGCGAGCCTCCCGCGCCTGAGGCTGCGCGGCCTCATGTGCATTCCTCCGGAGGAGGAGGATCCGCAACGCCAGCGCATGTGGTTCGCGCGCCTGCGCGCGGCATTCGAGTCGCTGAATCGTGCCGGAGCCGCACTCGATACCCTGTCAATGGGCATGAGCGCAGATTTTGCAGCGGCGATCCTCGAAGGTGCGACAATCGTGCGCATCGGCACGGCACTGTTCGGTCCGCGGCCGCGCAAAGCGCCGGCTGCATAAAGTAACATCACACGATGAGCAACATGCAGCTGGCGATTCTCGGGGGAGGCAACATGGGACGCGCGCTGCTCGGCGGCCTGTTGCGCCAGGGTACCCGTCCCGAGCACCTTTACGTCGGTGAAACCGATGCAGCCTCCCGTGAGAGCATCGCGCGTGACTTTGGCATCACCGCCACCGCAGAAAATCTCGAGGCCGCAAGCCACGCTGATCTGATCGTGCTCGCGGTCAAGCCGCAACAGATCGAACCGATGGTAAAGAGCCTGCAGCCCGTGTTGAGTCAACACCGACCGCTCCTCATCAGCGTCGCGGCCGGTATTCGCACTGCAGCGTTGCAGAGCTGGGCTGGCCCGCAAATCGGCGTGGTGCGCGCCATGCCCAATCGCCCCGCGCTGGTCGGCGCGGGCGTCACGGGACTGTTTGCCGCGCAGCAGGTCAGCAGTACGCAGCGTCGGCTCGCCACTCAGGTCATGCAGGCGGTGGGCGAGGTGGTATGGCTCGACGCCGAGGACGATCTCGATATCGTCACCGCCTTATCGGGCAGCGGCCCGGCATACTTCTTCCTGTTGGCCGAGTTGCTGGCGCGCGGGGCAGCGAGCCTGGGGCTGCAATCCGCGGCGGCGCAACGACTGGCGATTGCGACCCTTTATGGCTCGGGACAGCTGGCACAGGCCTCCAATGGCGATCTCGCGCGGCTGCGCGCTGAAGTCACTTCAAAGGGTGGCACCACGGCTGCGGCGCTCGCCGTGCTCAACAGCCCCGAGCTGCAGCAACTGGTGAATGGTGCACTCGCGGCGGCCAGCCGGCGCAGCCGCGAGCTGGCGGATGAGCATGGCACGCAAGATGACACGAGGTCTCACGGTTCAGCATGAACGCATTGATTTTCATCGTTGATACGCTGTTGTCGCTGGCACTGTTCGTCGTGCTGGCGCGGCTGCTGCTGCAGTGGGCGCGCGCTGATTTTCGCAATCCGGTCTGTCAGGCCGTGGTTCGCCTCACCAATCCACTGATCCTGCCGCTGCGCCGCGTACTGCCACCAGTGGGCAAGGTCGACACCGCCTCGGTCGTCGCCGTCCTGATCGTGGCGACCATCAAGGTGACGCTGTTCTTCGCAATGACTGGGGTCATGTGGCCGGCACCGCTGTTCTGGCTGCAGGCGGTGGCGCTCGAGGTGGTGCGCATGCTGTTGTGGACCTACTTCGGGGCCATCTTGCTGTATGCGCTGTTGAGTCTCATCGCACCCGGCGGCTATTCGCCGCTGCAATCGGTGCTGGCGACGCTGTGCGAGCCGGTGCTGCGCCCGATCCGCCGGCTGATTCCCCCGATTGCCGGTATTGATCTGTCGCCGCTGTGGGCGGTGATCGCCATTCAGGCGATTTTCATACTGCTGCGCTGAGTAGTGACGCGCTGTGACAGTGGCTCGGCGCAGCTGCCAAAGAGCCGCCGATTGAGCCTGCAACGCCTCGAGCGGAAACGGGGTGTCACGCAAACACTGGAAAAAAAGGCATTTGCGCATCAGCAAAACAGAAAAAGTGCTTGCGTCTGCGGTCCGGTGTGCTATTTTTCGCGCCGATTCCCCGTGCGCGGCCGCACCCGCGCTCACAGAACATCACACCTCGAGGAGAGCGTACTATGGCGAAGAAAGGTGGCGCACCAACCAAGTCGGAAGTGCTGACGCAGATTTCCAAGGACACCGCCCTGTCCCGCAAGCAGGTCGGTTCCGTGTTCGAGTCCCTCAACGGCGTCATCCGCAAGAGCCTGCGTGGTAACGGTCTCTTCACGATGCCGGGTCTGATGAAGTTGAAGGTCGTAAAGAAGCCCGCCACCAAGGCGCGCGAGGGTGTGAATCCCTTCACCGGCGAGAAGATGACTTTCAAGGCAAAGCCGGCCAGCAAGAAAGTACGCGTGCTGCCGCTGAAGAGCCTCAAGGCGATGGTGAACAGCTAAGAGAATCGTCGCCGCACGCCGCGCCACGGCGTGCCGGCAACAGCCCGGCCCTGGAGACGCGCTCCGCGGCCGGGCTTGTTTTTTGGGGTCAGGCGCTCGCGTGGCGGCGGGCGAAATTTACGACCTCGCCGCGCAGCTCGTGCAGTCGGCCGTGAAAGAAATGACTGGCACCCTTCATCAGCAGCAGCTCGGGTGGCGGTGACACCTGCGCAACCCAGCTGCGCACGGCATCCGCATCGATCACCTCGTCGGCATCGCCCTGTACGATGAGCCACGGACACTGCCGCTGCCGGATGCCATCGACATCCAGGCGGTGCTCGAGGCGCATGACCGCCGGAGAGACCGCAATCAGCAGGGCCGGATGCGCAGCACGGGCGGCATGGATGGCGACCGCACCACCGAACGAGAAGCCAGCGAGCCACAGCTCGCTCTGCGGGAAGCGCTGCTGCCCGAACTCGATGACAGCACGGGCGTCTTCGGTTTCGCCCACGCCTTCGTCGAATTGGCCCGCACTGCCGCCCACGCCCCGGAAGTTAAAGCGGATCGCGGGGACACCCAGCTCGCCGCAGGCCCGCGCGAGCGTGAACACCACCTTGTTGTCCATCGTGCCGCCGTAAAGCGGATGCGGATGGCAGACCACAGCAAAGCGGTGACCCTCCGCCCCCGCGGGGACATCAATGATGGCCTCGAGCGGGCCGGCCGGACCGGGAATTGTCAGGCGCTCGCTGCGGGGCGGAGAGGCCATGCGATGTTGGTCCGGCGCCGCTCAGGCCGCCGGCGCAGTCACACCGGCCAGGCGCACCAGCAGGCGATTCAGGCGCTGCACGTAGTCGGTCGGATTGGCAAGCTGGCCGCCTTCGGCAAGTGCCGCCTGGTCATAGAGCAGCTGCGAGAGCTCGCCGAACTGTGCCAGATCGGTGATGCCTTCCAGATACTTCACGATCGCATGCCCGACATTGAGTTCGAGCACCGGCTTTGATTGCGGCACCTTCTGCCCGGCCGCAGCCAGGATCCGCCGCATGCTCGCGCCGAGGTCATGCTCGCCCAGCACGAGGCACGCCGGCGATTCGCGCAGGCGAGTACTGGTACGTACTTCCTCCACGCGATCCCCCAACGCATCCTTGACGCGCTTCAGCAGCCCCTTGCTTTCCTTCAGGTCGGCCTCGCGCTGCTTGCGGTCCGCCTCGTCCTCGAGTGCGCCGAGCTCAAGATCGCCGCGCGAGGCGTCCTTGAAGCGTTTGCCTTCGTAGGCATCCAGTTGCCCCATCACCCATTCGTCGATGCGCTCTGAGAGCAACAGCACCTCGAGACCACGCTCGCGCAGCTTCTCCAGATACGGGCTCGAACGGGCCGCCTCGACACTTTCGGCAATGAGGTAATAGATGCGTTCCTGGCCGGGTTTCAAGCGCTCCACGTACTGCGCCAGGCTCGTGCTCGGCTCGTTGCCGGCCTCATGAGTGCTCGCAAAGCGCAGCAGCGGCAGGATCTTGTCCTTGTTGGCCTGGTCCTGGGCCAGCCCCTCCTTGAGCACGGTGCCGAACTCCTTCCAGAAGGTCGCGTACTTCTCGGGCTCGTCCTTTGCAAGCTTTGCCAGCATGTCGAGCACCCGGCGGGTAAGCCCGTTGCGGATGGCATCGACCTCCGGATCCTGCTGCAGCAGCTCACGCGAGACGTTGAGCGGCAGATCACTCGAGTCGACGATGCCTTTGACGAAGCGCAGGTACTGCGGCAGGAACTGCTCGGCGTCATCCATGATGAACACGCGCCGCACATACAGCTTGAGTCCCCGGGCAGCGTCGCGCTGGAACAGATCGAAGGGCGCCCGCGAGGGCAGGTACAACAGGCTGACGTATTCCCGCTTGCCCTCGACCTTGTTGTGACTCCAGGCGAGTGGATCGCTGAAGTCATGGCCGATGTGCTGATAGAACTGCTTGTATTCGTCGTCGGAGATCTCGCTGCGCGGCAGCGTCCAGAGCGCCTTCGCCTGGTTGACCACTTCGTATTCCAGCGAGGCCTCGCCCTCCTTGCGCATGCGCACCGGGAAGCCGATGTGATCGGAATAGCGGCGGATCAGCGAGCGCAGTCGGTACGGATCGGCAAACTCGCGCGCATCAGACTTGAGGTGCAGCGTAACGGTAGTGCCGCGCTCCGCGCGCTGCACGGTTTCCACCGTAAAGTCCCCCTCGGCGCTCGATTCCCAGCGCACGCCCTCGTCCGCTGCAACACCGGCCTTGCGCGACTCGACCTGCACCCGGTCCGAGACGATGAACGCGGAATAGAAACCGACACCGAACTGGCCGATCAGCGCGGAATCCTTCTGCTGATCCCCGGAGAGCGAGCGGAAGAACTCGGCCGTGCCCGAACGGGCGATGGTGCCGAGGTTGGAGATGGCCTCCTCACGCGACATGCCGATGCCGTTGTCACGGATGGTCAGCGTGCCGGCGGCCGAATCGGCATCCACCTGGATGTACAGCTCCGGCTCATCAGACAGCAATGCCGGGGCGGCGATGGCTGCAAAACGCAGCCGATCGTTGGCATCGGAGGCGTTGGAAATCAGCTCGCGCAGGAAGATCTCCCTGTGGCTGTACAGGGAATGGATCATCAGCTTGAGAAGATCGCGGACTTCGGCCTGAAATCCCAGCGTTTGCCGGCCGCCGGCCTGGGTATCCTGCGATGGGGTCTGCTCGGTGCTCGACATGCTCTCGCCTCGGGCGCGAAGGCGCCGGAGCGAGCGATCTTGGGAATTTTAAGCGGAATTTCAAGAGCCGCGGCGCAGCCGTCGGCTCACCGGGTAGCGCTCTGCTGGCGCTCGTCAATCGCGCGCCGCTGTCAGCCCTGCAGGCGCAGCATGAGCCAGGCCGCACCGGCGGCCATCACGGCACTGATGGGTGTGGCGAGTACGGTGACCTCGCGCAAGGCCTCGGTCGCGAGGTGGCGACAGGCATGCGCGACATCATCCAGGTCATCCCACCAGAGAAGCAGAAATTCCATGCACGCGAGAGCCTACGGGCAGCGTATGACAGTTGGCGTGCGCGAACTCACAGTCATTGTGCAGCGGGGGTGGCAACTTGCACTGCCTGCAACGCCTGCGTAGGCTTGAGGCGACTTAATCAGGTAGCTGCCTGACAAACACGGTCAACATTCAACGCATCGTGGTCCTGAACCCGAAAGGGGGCTCGGGGAAGACCACCATCGCTACCAATCTCGCCAGCTACTTTGCCGCCGGGCAGCAGCGGCCGGTGCTGATGGACTACGACCCGCAGGGATCCTCGCTACGCTGGGCGAAGAAGCGCCAGGCAGCTCAGCCGCCGATCCATGTCATCGCAGCGTTCCAGAAGGATTCGCGCACCACGCGGGCTTTCCAGCTGCGCATTCCTGACAACGCTACGCACGTCATCGTCGACACGCCAGCAGCCGTGGATCCGCGTACGCTGCCCGAGGTGACGCGCGAAGCACACAAGATTCTCGTGCCGGTGCTGCCGTCGGATATCGATATTCACGCCTGCTCGCGCATCATCCGCGACCTGCTCTTGATCGCGAAGATTCGCCGCGAAGACGATCGCATCGGCGTCATCGCCAACCGCGTGCGGCGCAACACCCTCACCTACCAGTCGCTGATCCGCTTCCTGCATACGCTGCGGATCCCCATCGTGGGGACGATCCGCGATTCACAGAACTATCTGCGTGCGGCGGAGCTGGGCATGGGGATTCACGAGATGAAGAACCACGTGGCTCAGGAGGACGTCGAGCAGTGGGCGCCGCTCATTCAGTGGCTGGCGCGTCCGGCAGGGGGCTCGCGTGGCGCGGAGAGCGGCTCGGCGCCCGCCATCGTCAGCGCTTGACACCCGGGGGCTTGAGGGGCATGCCGCCGGTCTTCGGTGCGGCGGGATCGGGCTTCGCATTGCCTTCCTCGCCGAACGAGTCGCGCATGCGCTCTGCCCAGTTCTTGTAGTTGGACCAGGTGTACAGATTCTTGGTGATGGCGGCATGGCGCGCGCGCGCCCGCTGCATGCGGTCCAGCCAACTCGCGTAGGGGTCGGCGTTGTCCGCAGCCCCGGAAGGCTTACCAGGGGCGAGCGTCTCCGGCCGCACACCCGGCATGTCACCGCGCCCCCTGTCTGATGAGCTCATAACCGCTCCTGAACGTTTCCAACAGAGTACGGTTTGCGCGGCAGTACCCGCAGGAACTGGTTCACACGCATGTCGGGCGTCGGATACGCTGGGACGCAGCTCTCGGACAAAGCGCAGTCGGTGCGAACTGCGCTTGACGTTATGTTACGACCTGGCGACGCCGTCGTACGTTTAGTCAAGTCAGACGAGCGCAGTCAGCTCTCAGGCGACGAGCCGATAGACGGGACGATAGGTGGTGCCGGGCAGCTTCATGCGCCGTTGCGCGACGAATGCTGCCAGCAATTCATCGAGCAGCTGCATCAGCTCGGGAGCGCCAGCGAGCTCGTAAGGTCCGTGCCGTTCGATGGCGCGGATGCCCGCCTCTTTGACGTTGCCTGTGACGATTCCCGAGAACGCCCGGCGCAGATTCGCGGCCAGCTGGTGCGGCGGCTGCGATTGGTCGAGCTGCAGCGCACGCATCGTCTGATGCGTCACCTCGAAGGGCCGCTGGAAGTCAGGCGGCACGGACAGCAGCCAGTTGAAGTTGTAGGAATCGCTATGGTGGCGGCGAAACTCACGCACGGTATTCACGCCCCGCACCATGTAGCGCGCAACCTCCGCAGGATCATCGATGATGACCTTGAAGCGCCGCGCCGCCTCCTTGCCGAGCGTCGCCTCGATGAAGTGCATGATCTGCTGGAAATAGGCCGCGCTGGGCCCAGGCCCCGTAAACACCACCGGAAAGGGCTGCTCGCGGTTGGCCGGGTCGAGCAGCAGTCCCGCCAGATACAGGATCTCCTCCGCCGTCCCGGCGCCGCCTGGAAACACCACAATGCCGTGGCCCAGACGCACGAACGCCTCGAGCCGTTTCTCGATGTCGGGCAGGATCACGAGCTGGTTCACGATCGGATTGGGCGGCTCCGCGGCGATGATCCCGGGCTCGGTGACCCCGATGTAACGGCCGCGCTCGATACGCTGCTTGGCATGTCCGATGGTGGCGCCCTTCATGGGCCCTTTCATGGCGCCCGGTCCGCAGCCGGTACAGACATCCATGCCCCGCAGCCCGAGCTCGTAGCCGACTTTCTTGGTGTACTGATACTCCTCGGTGTCGATCGAATGCCCGCCCCAGCACACCGCCAGGTTCGGCCGGGCCTTGAAATCCAGCACGCGGGCATTGCGCAGCACGTGGAAGACGGCGTTGGTTACCGAGGCCGACTCGTTCAGATCAAAGCGGCCGCTGGCGATGATCTCGTTGGAGATGTACACCACATCGCGCAGCACCGCGAACAGATGCTCCTTGATGCCGCGGATCATCTGTCCATCGACGAAGGCGCAGCCGGGCGCATTGTGCATCTCGAGCTTCACGCCCCAGGCCTGGCGCACAATCTCGATGTCAAAGTCGCGGTAGCGCTCGAAGATCTCCCGGGCATCATCGGTGTCGGCGCTGCCGCTGTTGAGGACCGCCAGCGCGCACTTGCGAAACAGCGGATACAGGCCGCCGCGGCCGGCATCGAGCAGCTTGCTCATCTCATCCTGGGAGAGACTCTCCAGGCTGCCGATCGGCCCAACGCGGGCATCCACGTAGTCGGAAGAGACACTGATACTGCCGTCCACGCGCGCTCGTCCGCCTTCCGTCATGGACGGATGTCGATCGGAGCGTTGTCGGGTGTCAGCAGCCAGATCTCCAGCATGTCGGAGTTGGAAACGGCAATGCAGCCGTCGGTCCAGTCACGACTCTCGTAATAGCTCGGATCGTGCTTCAACTGATTGGGCAGGCCGTGGATCATGATGGCACCGCCCGTATCCCAATGGTAACGGTGCGCATGCTTCAGATCCGCCTCGTTCGGGTAGGACACCTGCATGGAGAGGAAGTAATCGCTGCGCGGATTGCGGCGCACCAGCCGGTAGCTGCCTTCCGGGGTGCGGAAATCCCCCGCCCGCTCCTTGGTGCCGACCGGGTTCAGGCCCAGAGCAATCTTATAGGTGCGCACGATGGTCTCACCGTGCATCAGGAACAGCTTGCGTTCGCTCTTATGCACCACCACATGGTTCACGGTGGGCAGGCTGTCCGTACTGCGCATGAGCACGCGCTGCGGCTCGGGCAGTCCATCGGCAGGGGCATAATCTGCCGCCGCGCCGAGCAGGGCCATGAGACAGACTGCAACAGACTTCATTCGTCGCTTAAACAATAACTTGCACACTTTAGTGCGATTATAAGCGCTCAATACGGCCGCGGCGATGTACATTCGTCACAACACCGCTGCATACAGCGGGGAACTACCGCCCAGGCTTGCGAGTTCCGTTGCTGTGGAGCAATCGCCCGGGCAAGGTGCGGGGAAACAGCATGCGTAATACATCGGCTGTCGTCATGGCGCTGTCCCTTCTTGGGGGCTGTGCCACCCAGGGCAACGCGATCAACGAGCGGCTGGATCCCAACACCGCGACGACGGTGACGATCCTCAGCCGCCCGGTCGAGCTGTTCTCACAGAATGGCCACGGGGTGGCCGCCGACCCGTTCGCGTATCTCGCGCCCTTTGAGACGAACAGACAGGGTGCGCGTGCGTTATATCTGTGGGTGTCTGCACCGGTGAACGCCGGCCTGCGCGGCGAGCCCGAGATCAAGTGCAACGATCAGCCGCTCGCGCTGCAACCGGTGCGTGACATGCAGCCCGGAATGGCAGCGCCGCTGGCCGGCGCTGCCTCTTCGCCAGCCGCGGACTCATCCACAACACCATCGCCTACGGCGCCTTCGACGACGGCTCCATCCACCGCACCGGCTACAAGCGAGCTGTCGCAGCTGTACCTGTCACAGGCGCCATATGAATCGCCGGTGCCCTGGAGTCAGCAGTGGTACTTCCGGCTCACCGATGAGGGTCTCAAGTGCCTCGCCGGCGCGCATGGCATCAGTCTGCAAACCCAGAACACCAACGGCGACACGGAGATCTACAGCGCCGAGCGCAAGAACATCGCTGCGCTCGACGCCTTCACGCAGCATTATTGACCACCCCTCATCCCTGGCCGGCGACGACATCCTCGATCCGCGGCATCACGATCTGGGTGCCCGGGTGCAGATCGGCCAGATCCACGTCAGGGTTGTATTGCTGCAGCAGCCAGATCGGCAGCTGCTCGAAGCGCTGCGTGACCGTCCACAGTGAGTCGCCCCGACGCACGATGTACACCTCCGTGCCGATGATCCGGTGCGCCGCGAAGTAGCTCGCCTGCAGCTCCTGGTGATACTCGCGCCGCTTGGCCTCGAACGCCTCACGTGAGACGCGCGCGAAGTCCAACTTGATCTTGTGACCGATCAGCACCGGCCGACCCAGCTTCATGTGGTTCAGCTGGCGGATGCGGGGCGCAGTGAGTCGCGCCCAATCGGCGTAGTGGCCCAGCGTCTCGGCTGCGGCCACCCGAATCGTATTGTCCTTGCCCACCGAGTAGTCGGTTGGATCGGCGTTCTGCTGCGTATCGGCGGCTGGCCCGAGCGCAGGACTCAACTCCTCGGCCTGCGCTGCCGAGACGGGCTGCGCGTTCTCGGCTGGAACCTCGATCTTCGCGACTGCCTTGGCTTCCTCCACATCCTCGTGTGCCGCCTCGGCAGGCGGTACGGCACCCGTTCCCACTACGGCAACGGGAGCACTCTCCGGCGCAGAGGCACTGCTTAGCCGGTCGGCGCTCGGTACATTGGTGGACGGCACAGCGGTGCTCGCAACCGGGCTGGTCGAGCTCGCCACGGCGCGCGAGTTGATCACTCCAGCGCTCAGTGGCGTCCCCACGTTGCCCGCCGCTGCACTGCCGGTGCTCGTCGCAGGCGCGACCTGCAGCTGCTGACCCTCAAAGATGAAATCGCGGCCGCGGATGTCGTTCAGCTTCATGAGCTGTGCTTCGGTCATGCCGAACTTCGCGGCGATATCAGACAGTGAGTCGCCGCTCTGCACGATGTAAGTGCCACCGGTGCCTGTGCTGCCTGCAGTCGGCGCACTGCCGGCAGTCCCGTGCCGCACTCCTTTGCCTGCAGCTGCCGCTGTGCCTGCACCCGTGAAACTGCCTGCCGTCCCCGCAGCACCTGCACGGCCCGGACTGCTCTTGTTGCCCGGGGCAGCTGCATTGCCAGCACCCGTCGCAGTGGATGCAATCACTGCGCCGCCGCTGCGCTGAGTATTCAGGCCCACCAATACCAGTCCGGCGCTCGATTCCGGCAGGCTCAGAACTTTACCTGGACGCAGCTTGGCGCTCGTGCGCAGGCGGTTCATTCTGGCCAGCGCCTCGGGCGTCAAGCCGTAACGATCCGCAACGCTCGCCACCGTGTCACCCGAGCGCACCTTATAACGGCGGGGCTGGGGCTGACCGGCGAACAGCTCGCTTGGGGCGAGCCGCTGCGCCAGCAGATCACTCGTGACTTCGCTGTCCTCGAGCGGCAGCCGTAGGCGATAGGCTTTCGGCACGTGCCGCTGTCCGTCCCATACCGTGCGCAGCAGCGCCGGATTGAGCTCATGCAGCGTCTGCTGATTGACCTTCAGGGCGCGCTCGAGCGATCTGACCTGCACGTAGGCCGGAACGACGACCTCCTGGAAGTGCGCCTCGTGCGCTCGCTCCATCGGGCCGAAGTACTTCTCCGGGTTGCGATCGATCTCGAGGGCGGCGAGGAACGAGACGTAGAAGTTGCGCGAGGCGAAGCCAAAGGTGCGGCCCTGGTAGTTGCGCACGATCTGCACGATGTCATCGGTGCCGAGGGCTTCCTTGGCGCGTCGTACACCCTCGGCGCCGTGATTGTAGGCGGTCAGGGCCAAAGGCCAGCTGCCCAGCAGACGATAGTTGTAGGCGAGCAGCTGCGCGGCGGCCTCGGTGGAACGGAACGGATCCAGGCGGTCATCCACCGCGCTGTCGATGCGCATGTAGCGCCGCCCGGTGGAGCGCATGAACTGCCACAAGCCGGCGGCGCCGACCTTGGAATAGGCCGCAGGATTGAAAGAGGACTCGACGTGCGGCAGCACGGCCAGCTCGGCGGGCAGACCGAGGTTGGCGAGCGTCTCGGCAATGTGTGTCTCCCAGGCGCCCGAGCGGATCAGTCCGGCGCGGAAGCGATCGGCCTGCCCAAGCTGGAAGCGGATGTCATCGGTCGCCTGCAGCAGGCGCGCCGGTGTGCCCTCCGCACCCCACATGTCGAGAATATGTTGATCCTCATCGGACAGTGGCCCGCCGTTAGCCGCGGCGATGCGCCGGAGTGCGGCGGCATAGTGAGTGCGTTCCTGATCGATGACGGCTTCACGCTCATGGGGTGAGGTGTTCGGCACGAAGCGCAGCGTGTCGTAGATCACACCGAGGTTGTGCTCATCGTGCAGGAACCCACCATTGGTATCGACCTGCGAGTACACCCGGATCCAAAACTGTACATCCCGCTCCAGCTGCGGCGGACGTGGCATCGGGTCCTCGGCGGCCGGCAGCCGGCCTGCAGCAAGGGTCAGCAGCAGCAGCAGTGAACCAGTGCGCGCAAGTCCAGTGAGCCATGCACGCAAGCTGGCGTTACTCCGTGTCGAGTTCATTTACACCCCAAGTCCAAGATAATTCGACAGCGCTTTCAACCATTTGAGCTGCGGGGGCGGACCCACCGCACACCCTCTCCGGTGGGGATGTCGAAGCTTTTGACAGCGCCCGCCCGGTGCGTAGCGCCTGCCTCCATCCCGAGGCTCCGCAGATGCGCCACGCAGGGTGCGCACAGTCGCATACCGGGCAGTGCGTCACACTTGAACCACGTCCCAGATACAACATGTCATGTCGGCAGAATCCGGCGCGCAGCTGGCATGAGCGTTGCTTCTATAACAGCCAGAAGCGGCCGATAGCGGCCCGCGAAGGAAGAAACAAGCTAGGGATTTAAAAAGAAAATGTGGGTCCGGCCGAGGCGGGATTGCCAGGCCGGAAACCATGTGACCGGACAACAACTAGAAGACACTCCTCCACACAAGCAAGCGACCATCAACCCCGCGCAAGCGGGGTTTTTTTTGCCCGCGGATTGTAGCGCAGTCATGAGCCGCCAGAGTGCCGCGCCGATCAGGCACACTTGCTTATGTCTGCTGCGAAGTTGGATTCACTTATGGCCACCCCGTCACCCGGCGCGTTGCGTCTCGTCGGCCGTGCACTCCTGCTGCACGTTTTCGGCTATACGCTTCCGCTGTCCGTCGTCGGCTGCGCATTCCTGCTGCTCGCCATCCGACCTGCTGCGGCCTACGAGCCGCTCGTTCCGCAGGTGCGCGAGACCGTCGTGCTCAGCGGGCGCGATCTGACGCTGGAGCAGATCATCCAGGTCGCCCGTGAAGGTGCTGCGGTACGCCTGAGCCCCGAGGCGCAGCAACGCCAGGAGGCAAACTACGGGCTGCTACTCGAGGCGGGCGCAGAGAACGTGCCGGTTTATTGGTTCAATCGCGGCGCGGGTGCTCAGCGCGAGACCGTCTTGTTCAGCGGCGATCCGACCCTCGCACGCAACAAGGTGGCCATCGAGGAACGGCAGCAGCGCTGGTTCCGGCGCGGCGCAACCTGGGGTCTGGCTCCGGAGGTGGATCGCGAGGAGCTGGTGCGCGCGATGATGCTGGTGCGCGCGAACACCATGAGCTGGAACGCGCCGAGTCCGCAGCTGTCACAGCTGCTGCTCGACTTTCTGAATCAGCGCATCACCCCGGTAGTGCAATCGCGCGGAACCATCGGTGAAGGGGATCTGGCGCAGCTGGGCAACATCGGCGCGGCCATGATGGGCCTGGGCGAGGTGTACTACCGCGGGCAGCGGATGACTGCGGCCAAGGCTCTGCGACTGGCCGGACTCAAGCCGCTGCAACCCTTTGGTGCGGATGACAACGCGCTCACGAGCAGCAATGCCTATGCGACCGCACAGGCTGCCCTCGTGGTCTACGATGCGCAGCACGCGCTGCAGTGGGCCGATCTGATCTATGCCATGGATCTCAACGGGATGGATAGCAGCGTGACCCCGCTCAGCCTGGTCGTGCAGTGCGATCGTCCGGACGGCTGGCTTAACTGGGATGCGCTGCAGGTGCTCTCGATGCTGCGCGGAAGCTACCTGTTCGAGGCTGATCCGGCGCGCATCATCCAGGATCCGGAGAGTCTGCGCGCCTCCTCCATCCGTCAGGGGTCAGCATGGCGGGAATGGTCGGCGCTGCGCGCCGCAGTGCTGGCGCAGGTCAACTCCTCGGATCACAACCCGGCGGTGCGCACCGGCATCGGGCCGGAGGATTCCTGGGAGCTGGCGACGCCGCAGATGATGCGTTTCTACGTAAAAGGCGGCGCGCTGAGCCACGGGCAGCATGGCTATATCGTGTCGAACGCCAACTGGGATCCGTATCCGATGGCGAACGAGCTCGAGAATCTGGTGATCGCACTCGGCAACCTGGACGTCGCCGTGATGTCGCGCATCGAGCGCTTCACCAGTCCGTTCTTCACAGTCGTCAAGGCAGAGGACATCTTGCCGGCCGCAGCCGGCCGCTTCACTGGCTACTCGATCGTGGCGTTACAGCAGGAGATGCAGAGCCTCATGAACCCCGTCGCCCCTTCCGGTAGCGCCATCGTCGGCATGGTGGAGGATCTGCAGGCCCAGACACTTATTAAGGTCGAGCACGCCCGCCGCGCGATCGACATCACCTCGGAGCTCCTGGCTCACGACCTCCTCAACGCCAGTATCTGGATGGATGTACGCAGGGCACAGGATGACCAGCGTGAATTTGGCGCAGGGCCAACCGCAGCCTGGAAGGCCTTTCGCGGGGTGCTGCCGCTGCGGCCGATCACTGATGAGTCAGTCTCGGAACCGCTCATCGCCACACGCTTCATCCGCGAGCATGATGCGGCGACGTTCGATTCGGTCTCGGTGCCGCAGCGCACGCCGGAAAATGTACTCGGAGATCACTGTCGTCAATGACCACACCGCCCACGACCACACCGCCAACGACCACACCGCCAACGACCACACCGCCAACGACCACACCGGGTGGCCCGGCACCCACCCCTCGGTCACGCCTCGCCGGGCCGGTCGCCGATCTCTACGCTGGATTCTGGCGGCGGGTGTTTGCTTATTTGATCGACTCGGCGCTGCTGGTACTAGCCTCCAGCATGGTCATGACGCTAGCCACCGCACACCCGACTGGCAGTGTGGGCGCGCTGGTGATCATGGATGCGATCTGGACGCTGATCGTGCTCTTTCTATCTGCGCTGTACCCCATCCTGATGGAATGCTCACCGCTGCAGGCCACGGTGGGCAAACTCGTCGCGGGCATCAAGGTGACGGATTTGCAGGGCGCGCGGATCAGTTTCGGGCGCTCCTTCTGGCGCACTTCGGCTCACATCCTCAGTGAGCTGACTCTGGGTATCGGGCTTGTGATGTGCGTCTTTACGCGCTACCGACAGTGCCTGCATGACCGCCTGGCCGGCACGCTGGTGGTGCGCCGCCGGTACTCTCCCGCCGAGATCGCGACTGCCGGTCCCGCGCGGGAAGTCGGCGTCGCGGCGATCACACTCATCGTCGTTGGCGTGCTGCTGGTTGCGATGTTTGGACTGGGAGTCCTTGCGGGCGTTCTGGTGCCCCTGTACCAGGGCTACGTACTGGGCTGACCGCTGGCTGGCGTCCCGCCACCCAACACTTGCAGCAGACGCGCGCGCTCGATATTTCCTCCCGTCATGATCAGGGCGACGGTGCGCTCGGCCATCCGGTCACGCTCCTGCATCAGGGCAGCGAGCGGCGCCGCCGCAGCCCCTTCGGCAATCTGATGCGTCGTATCGAAGTAGATCCGCATGGCCTCGGCGATCTCGTCCTCGCTCACCGTGAGCATGCGGGCAGCGCCTCGACAAATCGCCGCGACGGCTGCGGCATCGGGTTCGCGCGTTGCGATGCCATCTGCAAAGGTCAGGGCAGATGCAGTGTTCACGACCTTGCCGGCTGAGAACGAGCGCGTGTAGGCCGGGGCGTTGGTCGCACTGACGCCGATGATCTCCGTCTTGAGCCCGAGCAGGTCGCGCACCGCAATCAGTCCGCAGAGGCCCGAGCCCATTCCCACTCCAACATAGACCGCATCCAGCCTGGGCACCGCGCGGAACAGCTCGAGCGCGTAGGTGGCGACTCCTACCACGAGATCGCGATGAAACGAAGGAACGAAATGCTTACCCTCCTCGTCAGCTGCGCGTAACGCCGCATGCTTGGCCTCATCAAAATCGCGGCCCACCTCTACGACGCGCGCGCCAAAGGTGCGCATGGCGGAATTCTGGTCGGGTGAATTCCCCAGGGGCACATAGAGCGTGGCCGGGATAGCGGCGCGCTGGGCAGCAAACGAGATCGACTGTCCATGATTGCCGCGAGTCGCGGAGACCACACCGCCGCTGCGGGGCTGACCGCGCAGGAGCCGGTCGATATAGACGATGCCGCCGCGAACCTTGAAGGCGCCGGTCGGCGTGTGATTCTCGTGTTTGACCCATACCTCGCAACCCAGCCGTTCCTTCAGCCTCGGCCAGGCGTACTGCGGGGTCGCAGGCATCACGCGATAAACCAACTCCGCTGCGCTCTGCAGCTCTTGAAGATCCATGTCACTCCCGCGGATGCAGGTTCACACCTGGGGTTGGCAGGATTGTAGTGCGGCCAATGCCCGCGCGGCGAGCTGAACGCACATCTGGAAACGCACATCTGGAAGTGAAATCAGCGTCGCGCGCAGTATGTGTGCTGATCCGAGGTCTTCCAGGGAAGCCACCACCATGACACGAGACCTATGGCAAATTCTGGAAATTATTGATTCTTGTAGGTTCGTCGATCTCACGCATGCATTCCAGCCAGGTATTCCGCACGCAGCGGGAATGCCAGACGAGCAGCGCGTTACTCTCTACGACTTCGACGCGGGTCGGGGAACGCTCGGTGCTGGCTTTCTGATGCATCAATACCAGCACGTCGGTCAATGGGGCACGCACGTCGATCCCCCTGCGCATTTCATCCGTGGTGGCCGCTTTCTGGATGAAATTCCGGTCACCGATATGGTCCTGCCGTTGGTGGCATTCGACGTGCGGCGTGAGGTAGCCGCCAACCCCGACTATGTGCTTGATCTGAAAGCTGTGCAGAGTTGGGAAGCTCAGCACGGGCGCATCCCGCCTCGAGCTTTTGCCGTCATGCAAACCGGCTGGTCCTCACGATGGCCGGACCCTGAGGCGATGAGGAATGCTGGATCAGATGGTATCGCGCGGTTCCCCGGATGGGGTATAGAGGCGCTTCGCTATCTGATCGACGGGTGCGGCGCCCGTGCGTTTGGTCATGAAACAACGGACACGGATACCGGTGCAGACGTCTCTGCAGATCAATATCCGGCAGAACGCTTTCTCCTTGAACGAGATCGATATCAGATCGAGATGCTCGCCAACCTCTCCTCAGTTCCTCCGGCCGGTGCGATCGCCATTACCTCGTTTCCGAAACCTCTTAAGGGATCCGGATTTCCCGCAAGGGTTTTTGCGATCTGTCCTCCAACGGAAGTAGCGGTTTGCGTGCCGTCCTGACCGCAAGACAGCTTCAACTCTACGTACGGCGTGCAGGGTCTGCTCGGCCGGAGCTAAGAAAGGGGCAGCTCGAGCCGAGCTGCCCCAAGTCGGTCCGCACTGGTGGATGACCAAGCTGCTCCACCCGAGCGTCCGTCAGCCTCGTTCGCTACTCAACCGCACTTCGAATCGCCGCAATTCAGACAGGTCATGCAGCCTTCCATCATGACCACCGCAGCGGTGGAGCATTTGGCGCACAGCTGCGCCCCTTCCGGAAAGTGCGACTTGGAGAAGGCATCGGTCTGCTTGGAGCGCGCCTGAAACTCCGCCCGCTTCTCATCTACGAGCTTCTGCTGGTGTTCATCGAGCTTGGGCTTGCGCATCAGGCCGATGGTCTGCAGATGCTTCTCGATGACGTAGCCCAACTCGGCAATGATTGACGGCATGAACTTCCCACCCGGCTGCCAGTAGCCGCCGCGCGGGTCGAACACCGCCTTGAGCTCTTCCACGAGGAACGTCACATCTCCGCCCTTGCGGAACACGGCGGAG
The DNA here is from genome assembly GCA_963715725.1 of uncultured Pseudomonadota bacterium. GTDB lineage: Bacteria > Pseudomonadota > Gammaproteobacteria > Steroidobacterales > Steroidobacteraceae > 13-2-20CM-66-19. The sequence goes on from OY970272.1 coordinate 1,486,445, forward strand.
ATGATGCGCGTCAGCGCCACGATCCATTGGAAGTGATCGAGATTCTTGGAGTTGATGAAAACTTCGAACGGCCGGCGCTGCTCGTGCTCGCTGCCTTCGTTGAGCACGATGTCATTGATGGTGACGTACATGGCGTGATCGGAGACCGGCGTCTTGATCTTGTACGTCGAGCCGATCAGCACTTCCGGACGCTCGAGCTTCTCGTGCATCCGGATGACCTTCGCGGTCTTGCCGTTCTTGTCCTGGAATGTGTCCGGATCCGCAGGCACGGCGCTCTTCGGCTCCGCGGCCCGGTCCTCAGGCTTGCGCACTCGGTACTTGACGATTCGCTTGTCGATCTTCATGAGTTTTCCTGAACTACAGCTTGCCGTAATAGCCTTCTTTCATGGCATCGAAGAGGTTGGCGGCGGTATGGGTCTCGCCGTCGTACTCGATCAGCTCATCCCCTTTCACTTCCAGATCGGTGCCATCCTCGAGCGTGAACACATAGGTGGTGTTCTTCAGGTCCTCTTCCTTGACGAGCACACCCTGGAACGCCTCGGGGTTGAAGCGGAAAGTGGTGCAGCCCTTCAGGCCCTGCTCGTGGGCGTACAGATAGATGTCCTTGAAGTTCTCGTACTTGTAGTCCGTGGGGACATTCGCAGTTTTCGAGATGGATGAGTCCACCCAGCGTTGGGCGGCCGCCTGGATCTCCACGTGCTGGCGCGGCGTGACCTCCTCGGCGCTGGAGAAGTACTCCGGCAGTTTTTCAGCCGGACTGCTCGCACCCGGGATCGCCTTGGCGTTCACCAGCTGTCGGTAGGCCAGCAGCTCGAAGGAGAACACATCGACCTTCTCCTTGGTCTTGCGGCCCTGGCGGATGACGTTGCGGAAGTAATAGTGCGCGAACGAGGGCTCGATGCCGTTCGAGGCGTTGTTGGCCAACGACAGCGAGATGGTGCCCGTCGGTGCGATCGAGCTGTGATGCGTGAAGCGCGCTCCCACCTCGGCCAACTCGTGCACCAGCTGCGGGGCCACCTCGGCGATCCGTTGCATGTAGCGGCTATAGCGGGCATGCAGCAGCCGTCCGGCAATCTTCGCACCGGGCTTCCAGCCATCACGCGCCATCTCGGGCCGCTTGCGCAGCATCTCCCGGGTGACCGTGAACTCCTCGTTCATGATCGGCGCGGGGCCCTTCTCACGCGCCAGCTCGAGCGCCGCTTCCCAGCCCGCGACCGCCATCTCACGCGCGACATCCTCGGTGAACTTCACCGATTCGGACGAGCCGTATTTCATGCCAAGCAGCGTGAGGGCGCTCCCCAAACCGAGAAAGCCCATGCCGTGGCGGCGCTTGCGCCGGATCTCCTCGCGCTGCTTCTCGAGGGGCAGGCCATTCACCTCCACCACGTTGTCGAGCATGCGCGTGAAGATCTTCACGACTTCGCGGTACTCGCCCCAGTCGAACTCGGCGAAGTCCGTGAACGGATTCTTCACGAAGCGTGTCAGGTTGACCGAGCCGAGCAGACACGAGCCGTACGGCGACAACGGTTGCTCGCCGCATTGTCCGGTCACCATTCCGTTGAATATAACGGTGTTGAAGTCATGTTGAGTTGTATCAAACACCGGCTCTTTTCCAACATGGGTGATCGCAGCAATCCGACTCGTAAAGCGCTGTGATTTCCCCAGGCGTTTGTCGCACGCCCAGCTGTTGTATCTGTCATTCTTGGCGCTGCCCAGAAAGCCAATCTCGGACATGAAGCGCTCACGCGATTGACCGTCAACTATGAGCTCGTAATCGGCTTTGCAAGCAAAGTAGCGGTGGCCGCCCCGGCCATCCGGCAGCAGCCTCTCGCCAGCTTCACGGCGTCGCTTTACGCAGGAGAAGATCCCAAGGTTTGCCAGCAATACCTGCACATCCTTCAGCAGCGAAGGCTCGCTCGATGCAAGCCTGACGGAGCATGTCGTGCCGTGATGGCCCGAGACGTTGACCGTTCCATCCGCCTGGAACAGCCCGCGCAGATAGCCTTTGACACACGCCTCGTTACCTTGCCAGACGATCTCGGGTATCTGCTTCTTGCACTGCGCGGTGACACCGAAAAACTGCGTCAGGACGCGCAGCAGGATGGTCGAGCGGATGATGAGAAGATTGCGCTCCGGCACGGACACCGGACTTACGCGATAATCGCGCTGCCGGGCCGACCAGCCCGCAATCATCAGGTTGATGTAGCTGACCAGGGACTCGGCATGGGCCTGCTCATCGCCCCACAGGTTGATGACAGCGGCCTGCTTGCCCGCACCGCGATTGGTGAAGTGCCCGTCACCGGTGAGCAGACCAATCAACTCACCCAGTTCGCGCCCACCCTTGCCCCCGAACTGACCTTTGCCCGATTGGATCAGCAGTTCATCGCCGGGCTTGAGGTCCCTGAGTTTGATCTTGCCGCGCGTCGTGTAGAAGTCATGCCACTTAGTGGCCTTGATCTCATAACCGGCCTCGGTCACCACGCGGTAGACATCCGCGCAGGGCGATGTCATGAACACCGGCACGGCGGGCCGGATGGCCGTTCCCAGCGTTTGCTCTCCCAACGCGCGCCGGTCCACGGTAGCCTCGAGCGCCAGACCGGAGTCATACAACTGATCCATGCGCACCAGACCGTACTGCGTGGCGAGGCGCGTATCGCCGGTCACGCACGGATTGGTGGCACGGATGTTCTCGCACCACCAGTTGTTGTTCATCTCATTGACGCGATCGATGAGAATGAAACCCGGCTCGGCGAAATCGTAGGTGGAGGACATGATGACGTCCCACATCCGCCGCGCCGGAAGCGTCCGGTAGACCTTGCAGGCCACGAGACCTTCCTCGTTCACGACGTAGTTGTCGTGCACCGGCCACTCGCGCCACAGAAACTTGGAGTTGTCCGTGAGATCGGGTTGCTCGCTTGCGTACTCGCGCTGCGATAGCGGGAAGGCCAGCTTCCAGTCGCGATCCTCGCGCACCGCCTGCATGAAATCATCCGTGATCAGCAGTGAGAGGTTGAACTGCCGCAGCCGGCCGTTCTCGCGCTTCGCGCGGATGAACTCCATCGCATCCGGATGGCCGACATCGAAGGTGCCCATCTGTGCGCCCCGGCGGCCGCCGGCCGAGGACACGGTGAAACACATCTTGTCGTAGATATCCATGAATGACAGCGGGCCGGAGGTGTAGGCCCCGGCACCGGAGACATACGCACCGCGCGGCCGCAGCGTCGAGAACTCGTAGCCGATGCCGCAGCCGCTCTTCAGAGTCAGACCGGCTTCGTGAACCTTGCGCAGGATGTCGTCCATCGAGTCGCGGATCGTGCCCGAGACCGTGCAGTTGATCGTGGAGGTGGCCGGCTTGTGCTCCAGCGCACCGGCGTTGGAGGTCACGCGGCCGGCAGGGATCGCACCCCGGCGCAGTGCCCACAGGAAATGCTCATACCACTGCTCGCGCGCCTCCGGCTGCTCGACATCCGCCAGCGCACGGGCCACACGCTTGTAGGTATCGTCCATCGTCTTGTCGATGGGCGATCCGTCCTTGGCAGTGAGACGGTACTTCTTGTCCCAGATGTCGAGGGATGCCTCCTGGAAGGCGACGGCATCGAGGTCTTTGGGTTCGATCTTCACTACGGTATTCATGAAGCCGCGGCGCTCCGGATTGTGTTGTACGCCTGATGACGACCACAGAGGGACCGGTCGCGTCGCCAACGACGCCGCGGTGCGCTGCCCTGGATCTGTGCGACCCAGGAGCGCCTCGCCGGACCCCCTGAAACCTCCCGATTGAGATCCGCGGTTGCTGCGCGCGACCACAAGATCTTGTGTCGGGGTCAAGAGCCTAATGAGGCGATTCCCGGTCGTCAAGGATCATTGCAGTATTCTGTCACATAATATTTATATATAAATATCATGCACTTATGGCAGTTCGTGCAGCCCCAGGCGCCTTCATAGGCGGCCTTTTTTGTCTCGCAGGTGAGCCGCAGCCAATCCCACATATAGTGTGCCCAAGGGTCCCACAGCTTCTCCACATCCTTATGCACATGCTGAGCTCGAGCAGCCGCTCAGCCGGCGCGGCGATAGCGCCGCCAGGTGCGTATGCGCGCGGTGAAATTCTGCGTGTCTGGCGCCCTGAAAACGCGCCCAACGACCCCATTTCACAGACACTGGCAGGCGGTTCATTGATGTGGGGGCAGGCCTTGAGGTCTGCAACCCGCAAGGACTGCAACCCGCGAGGCCCCTGATTGCGCGGTGGCCACCGGCGCGGCGGCTGCAAGCTCAGCGGCCGTGTGATCCGCTTCAAACAAACACAACAAACGCTCTTGAAACGTATCGAGCCGTCCGCACATCGGGTTTCAAGTGCAACACCCTTGATGTGAGGATACTGACATGACACTCGTCCGCTATGAGCCCTGGTCCGCGTTCAACCGACTGCACCAGTCGCTCGACCAACTGTTTGGTGAGACTCTGGGTTCACCTGAGGCCTCCGGCTCGCGCAATGCGACCTGGTCGCCGCGCGTTGATATCCATGAGGAGCAGGACCGCTTCATCGTGTTGGCCGATGTCCCCGGCGTTGAGCCGAAAGACATCAACATTACGGCCGAGAACGGTGTGTTGACGGTCACCGGTGAGCGTCGCGCCGAGAAGCGCGCTACCGAGAATGGTTATGAGCGCGTCGAGCGCGCGTACGGCTCATTCGTGCGCCGCTTCACGCTGCCCGAGGGTGCCAATACCGAGCAGATCAAGGCCCGGCAGACCAACGGCGTGCTCGAAGTGGTCATCCCGAAGCAGCCCGAAGTGCAGCCGCGGCGGATCGCCGTCGAGACGCACTGAGACTCGCCCGGTAGGCGGCGGCGCAAACCTGCGCCGCCCGCCGTTTAACGTAACTTCCGGGGCAGCGGCGCTCGCTGCCCCGGGGTTTTTCCAGGGCCAGCCGCAGCAGGTAGAATCAGCTGTCCGAAGCGACCAGCCTCAGGCCGAGCGTTCCATGATGAAAGCTGCCCTTCTCGCCTGCGCGGCCATGCTCCTGGGCGCCGTCGCTGCCCCTGTGCCGGCAGCGATGCCCGCGGCGGTCGGTGAGACGCCCGTCCCCTCGCTCTCGCCCATGATCAAGCGGGTCTCCCCCGCCATCGTCAATATCGCCACGCGCGGCACGATCCACGAGAAAGGCCCGCAGAATCCCCTGTTGGATGACCCGTTCTTCCGGCGCTTTTTCGATGTGCCGCAGGAATCCGGCCCGCGTGAGCGTCCCTTCCAGAGTGCCGGCTCTGGCGTCATCTTCGATGCCCGCAACGGCTACATCGTCACCAATGCGCACGTCATCGAGAACGCGAGCGAGATTACCGTGACTCTGCAGGACAATCGCGAAGTCAAGGCGGACGTCGTCGGCAGCGATGAGCCCTCGGATGTCGCCGTGCTCAAGGTCAAGAGCGAAGGGCTGACACAGATGCCTCTCGGCGACTCCGCCAAGGTGGAGGTCGGTGATTTCGTGGTGGCGATCGGCAATCCCTTCGGGCTGCAGCATACCGTCACCTCGGGAATCATCAGCGGACTGTCCCGCTCGGGCATCAACCCGGACGGCTACGAAGACTTCATTCAGACCGATGCCTCGATCAATCCCGGCAACTCCGGTGGCGCGCTGGTGAATCTGCGCGGCGAGCTCATCGGTATCAACACTGCCATTCTCTCGCGCAGCGGCGGCAACATCGGCATCGGTTTCGCGATCCCGGTGAACATGGCGCACAGCGTCATGGAGCAGCTGATCAAGTTCGGGGCGGTGAAGCGCGGGCTGCTTGGCGTCAGTATGATCACCGTCACCCCCGACATCGCCCAGTCGCTCGGTCTCGCTAATGCACAGGGCGCGCTGGTTTCGCAGGTCGTGGACGGCTCCCCGGCCGCGAAAGCCGGCATCCATACCGGCGATGTGATCACCTCGGTAAACGGCCAATCGGTTAAATCCAATGGCGAGTTGCGCAACGCCATCGGTCTGCTGCGGGTGGGGGATAAGGTGGAGATCGGCGCACTGCGTGAGGGTAAACCGCTGCATGTGACCGCGATCATTGCCGATGCGAGCACCTCGCAACCGGCTGAGCCGGAAAGCATTCATCGGGCTTTCGCGGGAGCTACACTGACGGATGCGCCGGAGGGCGCAGGTGCGCTCGTCAAGAACGTTGAACCCGGCAGTGCCGCCGCGCAGGCGGGACTGCACAACAATGATGTGATCATTGGGGTGAACCGCGGCAGAGTCACATCAGTGCAGCAACTGCGCGAGCGTGCGCGCAATGCCGCCGTCATGGTGCTCGAGGTGCGGCGCGGTCAGGCGATCGTGTTGATTCCGCTGCGCTGAGCTCAACCGGCTCCGCCGCCTCGCTCGGATCTGACGGCGAGCAGACTCGCTCATGGCGAGCCTTGCGCGACAGATGCGCCAGCTCGCGGGCGGTCGCGTAGAAACGCTGTAGATCCCCATCCTGCGATGCCAGCAGGCGTTCAAGGCCCGGCACGCATTGATAATAAGTGGCCACCGAGGCCAGCTGCGCGTTGTTGAGTCCTGCAGTCAGCCACGCCTCGTAATAGTGGTCGCCTTGCTGCTGCTGCAAGGCGCGCATCCCGGTAGCGAGCTCCGCCAGCACATCTGCCTTTTGCGCCCGCAGCTGCGGCACCGCGAGCCCGGAGCGATATAACTTCGCCAGCCGCGCGCGGGCGCTTGTAAACAGACTGACGAACGCCCGCTCGTTCGCCGCATCCCTGCGGAAAGCTGCCATCTGCTGCACCTGGTCGCGGCTTGCCAGCCAGCGCTCAAGTCCGGTGTTCTCGACAGTCGTTGCGAAGGCTTCATTGAATTCGGTGTCGTTCTTGACGTACAGCAGCTGGTGCGCGAGCTCATGAAAGATGATCGCGACGAGCTCGTCATCGCCGTAGCGCATCATGCTGCTCAGCACCGGATCGGCGAACTTGCCCAGGGTCGAATAGGCCGGCACACCCCCGACCGCTACATCGAGCCCCCTACTGTGCAGCTTCGCAGCGAAGCTACGAGCGCGCCGCTCCTTGAAATAGCCGCGGTAGGAAACGCAGCCGGCTACCGGAAAACACCAGCGCAGCGGTACGACCGAGAATTCGGGCGCCGCAACCACATTCCATACCACGTACGGCCGATGGATATCGGCATAGGTTCGATAGCTGCGATTGTCGGGCAGGTGCAGCGCCGTGACCGCGAAGTCGCGCGCCGCCTCCACGGTGCTCAGTCGGTCCTGCAGCGGTGACGGCGTCTGCGGATCTGCAATGACCGCACCGATCGGTCGACGCGCGCGCAGTACGCCCCACTGACCGACCGCAGCCTGCGTGACATACAGGGTCCCGCAACCCACCTGCGTCAGGCTGAGCAACAGACACAGCGCCAGGCGCATACGCCCGGTTCGGGCACCGATGAGCCCCTGCAGACCTTCGAGTAACATAAACGCATGCAAGTCTACTTGGTCGGTGGCGCGGTCCGGGATCAACTGCTCGGTTTACCGGTACGTGAACGCGATTGGGTGGTCGTGGGCGCGCAGCCGCAGGAGCTGGAACAGGCCGGCTACGTCGCCGTGGGTCGTGAGTTCCCCGTGTTCCTGCATCCGCAAACACACGAGGAGTACGCCTTGGCCAGGCTTGAGCGCAAGGTGGCGCCCGGCTACCGCGGCTTCACCACGGAATTCTCCCCGGACGTCACGCTCGAGGATGATCTCAAACGGCGCGATCTGACCATCAATGCCATCGCGCAGCGCGCCGATGGCACGATCATCGATCCGTATGGCGGGCGCCGGGATCTTGAGTCCCGACTGCTGCGGCATGTGTCCGCAGCGTTCGTGGAGGATCCGGTGCGGATCCTGCGACTGGCGCGTTTCGCAGCCCGCTTCCAGGGACTGGGGTTTACCGTGGCCCCGGAAACTTTGGCCCTGATGCAGCAGATGGTGCGCTCCGGTGAGGCCGGTGCTCTGGTGCCCGAGCGCGTATGGCAGGAGACCGAGCGGGCACTCGGTGAGCAGCGCCCCGACATTTTCTTCACCACGCTGCGCGATTGCGGGGCGCTTGCGGTGGTGTTTCCTGAACTTGACGCCTTGTACGGCATCCCGCAGCCGCCGCGGTGGCATCCGGAGGTCGACACCGGTGTGCACGTCATGCTGGCGCTGCGTTACGCAGCGGCGCTCGGTGCCCCAACCACAGTGCGCTTCGCTGTGTTGATGCACGATCTGGGCAAAGCACGCACGCCGCGCGAGCAATGGCCGAGCCATCGCGGCCACGAGGAGGCGGGCGTGCCGCTCATCGAGGCGCTGTGTCAGCGCCTGCGCGTACCGAATGGCTATCGCGAGCTCGCCCTGCTGGCCGCGCGGCATCATCAGCTCGTGCACCGAGCTCAGGAGTTGCGTGCCGATACCGTGCTGAAGTTGTTGGAGAACACCGATGCCTTTCGCCGCCCCGAGCGCTTTGGCGAGATGCTGCTCGCCTGTGAAGCCGACGCGCGCGGACGTACCGGCCTCGAGACGCAACCGTATCCTCAGGCCGAGTACCTGCGCCGGGCACTCAGCGCGGCGATGGCGGTGGAACTATCGGCGCAGGATCGCGAGGGGCTGGATGGACGGCAGATCGGTGCGCGCATTCGCGAGCGCCGGCTGGCCGCGGTGAGCCGCGTCAAACATCAATGCACCACACCCTGATGCAGCATCACCAGCAGCGCGATCCCGAGCACGATGCGGTACCAGGCGAAGAGCGTGAAGCGGTGACTCTGCACATAACGCAGCAGCCATTTCACCACCCCGAAAGCAACGATCGCTGACACCACGAAGCCGATAACGAGCTGTGTCCAGTTCTCCGTCGCGGCATCGTGCCGCGCCTTGAGCAGCTCATAACCGGTAGCGGCAAACATGGTCGGTATTCCCACGATGAAGGCATACTCGGTGGCCGCCGGGCGCAAGGTCAGTCCGGCCAACATGGCGGCAAAGATGCAGGCCGCAGAGCGCGAGGTCCCGGGCAGCAGTCCCGCAATGATCTGACCGACGCCCACCCAGAAGGCCACCGCCCAGGTGATGCGGTCCGAGAGCGGTCGGCGCGCCACGTAGGCCTCGATGGCCAAAATCGCAAGTCCGCCGATGAGTGTCGCGACGGCAATCGGCAGCACACTGGCCGGCAGCTTGAAACCGAGTCGCGTGGCGACGAAGCCGAGCACCAGAGTGAGCAGCACCGTCAGGCCGAGCTTCTGCAAGTAATCGCGGTTCTGCCCCGACTGCGGGTGCAGCAGCAGCTCCCGCAGGCGCCGCCGGTAGATCAGTACGATCGCCAGGATCGCGCCCGCCTGGATGCCGACATTGAACAGATCCGAGCGCTCGCCGAGAAACTGCTCGGCAATGAGCAGGTGGCCGGTACTGGAGATCGGCAGAAACTCCGTAACGCCCTCGATGATGCCCAGCAGAAAGGTATGCAGGATGTCCGCCACGATCACTTCCGATTTGCAGTGGGTTTGACCGGTGCCGCGGTACGACGCGGCCAGCCGGCACCCGCCGGCGCGGCGTAGTATGCCAGCGTCACTCTAGAGTGATGGGCGCAGATCCTGGTGCACGAACCCCTGCAATGGCTCCTCGAGTCCGCGGGTCAGCGCCATCACCTTGAACGCCTCACCCATCTCACCCGGCAGCAGCAGGCGGCGCATCTCGCTCGCCTGGCGAGCCTGCGCGATGAGGTCGTGAGGCGCGGCAGCCAGCTCGGTGATGCCGGTGCCGAGAAGAAACGCGGCCTGCGTCGCAAAACCTGCCACATCGAGATCCGCCGCCACGGCGGCTTCGGCCACCCGGGTGAAGTCCACCCACGCCGTGATGTCCTGCAGACCAACATTGATGAAAGGGTCAGCATGCGCACGCTGACGGAAATGGCACTGCAACGTACCCGTCACACGCTGCGGATGGTAGTACTGCGCGCGCGGCAGACCGTAATCGAACAGCAGCAGCGCACCTTGCTCAAGATGAGCCGCGACTGCGCTCATCCAGGGTGTGAGGTTGCGGCACAACTCACTCACGTAGCCATCCGGTAACCGGATGTGCCGCTCGAGCTGCTCCTCGAGCAACCCGGCAGCGGGGGCGAACTCGGCGGTCGCGGCACGCCACGCGAAACGGCCGCCCTCAGACACCACACCGAGTTCGCGCGCGGTGCCTGCGGCGACGGCGAATCGGCTGCAAGGCAGCGCATCGAGCACCTCATTGGCCAGCACGATGCCCCGCCAGGGGTGGCGCGGCAGCTCCGTCAACCACGACACTCGCTGGCGCAGCTCCGGCGGCAGCTGCGCTACGCACTCTCGCTGGCGGGCGCTGAGATCGGCACTCACCTCCAGAATGTTGTAGCGCTCGGGGAGTACCCCATGCTTCTCGCGCAGGCACTGGAGGATGGTGCAGGCCATACGTCCGGTGCCGGCGCCGAATTCGAGAATCTCCCCGCCGCTGAGGCGCAGAATCTGCACGCATTGCCGCGCGACACAGGCACTGAACAGGGCGGAGATCTCCGGTGCCGTCACGAAGTCACCCGCCGGACCGAGCTTCACGCTGCCTGCGCTGTAGTAGCCGAGGCCCGGGGCATACAGCGCCAGCTCCATGAAGCGCTCGAACGAGAGCCAACCGCCGGCGGCCTGCAACTCGTCCTGGATGCGCGCCTGCAGCGCCTCGCTGTGCTGGCGCTCCGCCGCGCAGAGGGGTGGCAGTGACAGGCCTGGCTCGCTTCGCGTCATAATCGGGTGATGTCAGCCAAAGCTCAGGACGCGTTGCACGGCAAGGACGCGTTGCACGGCAAGACCGTGCTGATCACGGGGGCGGCACGGCGCATCGGTGCCACCCTGGCGCGCGAGCTGCATGCCGCGGGCGCCAACATCGTGCTGCACTTTCGCAGCTCTGCGGATGCAGCCGAAGGCCTGGTGCGTGAGTTGAATCATACGCGGCCGCAGTCGGCTCTGGCTGCGCAGGCTGATCTGCTCGATGCTGCCCAGCTGCACGCGCTTCCCGGCGTCGCCATCCGCACCTTCGGCTCGCTCGATGTGCTCATCAACAATGCATCCACCTTCTACCCGACCCCGGTCGGTGAGATCACTGACCGCCACTGGGATGATCTCATGGGCACCAACCTGCGCGCGCCGCTGTTCCTGGCCCAGGCTGCCGCCAGCGCGCTGCGGCTGAGCGCGGGACTCATCCTCAACATTGCGGATATTCATGGCATGCGGCCGCTCAGCCGACACACGGTCTACAGTGTGGCGAAGGCAGGCCTCATCATGCTGACGAAGTCGCTGGCGCGCGAGCTGGGTCCGCAGATCCGTGTGAATGGCATCGCGCCTGGGCCGGTGCTGTGGCCCGACGGTGGCATCGACCACGAGCTGCAGCGAAAGATCGTGGATGACACCCTGTTGAAGCGTACCGGGTCGCCGGAAGACATCGCGCGCGCCGCGCTATTTTTCGCGACACAGGCGCCATTTGTGACCGGCCAGATCCTCGCGGTGGATGGCGGGCGCAGCGTCACCTGGTGAGCCTCGCTGCCTAGTCTAGCGAAGGCTCGATGCGCTGCATGGGATGCGCTTCGCGATCGAAGCGCTCCCAATGATCCGCGATGGTGAGTCCGGTGGACGGATGCAGCACCTGCGGTGCGAGCTCGGCAAGCGGACCCAACATGTAGGCGCGCTTCAGCAAGTCGGGACGCGGCAGCTGCAGGCGCGGCTGCTGGCAGATCAGCGAGCCGTACAGCAGCACATCGATGTCCATCGAACGCGGTGCCCAGCGGGGGGCATCCCGCGGCCGGCCGCACAGCGACTCGATGGCGTGCAGGCGCGGGATGACCTCTGCCAGCGGTAGCTCGGTGGCAAATACCGCGACACTGTTGATGAAATCCGCACCCTGGAAACCCACGGCCGCGTTGCGATACCAGGCGGAGAAACGGGTACCGGGAAACTGGCGCCGCAGCTCCTGGCTCGCAAGCCTCAGATGTTTCTCGGGCTCGACGTTGCTGCCCAGGGCGACATAGACATCGGGCATGGCGATCGCTGCAATCAGCCGGTGGCCGGCAGATCGGCGCGCGTGCGCTCGATCCTCACTCCGACATCGCGCGAGCCGCGGATGGCTCCCGGCTTGTTGATCGAGAGGCGGATCCACTCCACGCCGAACTCGCTGAGCAGCAGCAGGGCGAGCCGCTGCGCGAGAGTCTCCACGAGCTTGAACTGCGATTCCTCGACGAAGGCAATGACGCGCTTCGCCACGCGCTTGTAGTCGAGGGTGTCAGTCACCTCGTCAGTGAGCGCCGCATTGCGGCAGTCCACCGGGAGCTCCAGATCGATGATCACGGTCTGCTTGACGCGGCGCTCCCAGTCGATGAAGCCGATGATGCATTCGATGGCAAGCCCACGCAGAAAAATAGTGTCGGATCTCATCTTGAGAAGACCGTTATCTCGTTCACAGACGCCATGTCACTATTCGTCGCGACGGCACTTTCGCTGCCTCTCTTTATTACCTGCGCAGCCAGCGGGATCACACGGGCGCCAGCGAGCGCAGCTCCCATTGCGCCCGTGCGCGGATGGCGAGCGGCTCGCCCTGCCCTGCGCGCAAGCGCGCAAGCCCCGCCACGGCAATCATCGCCGCGTTGTCAGTACAGAACTCCAATCGTGGATAGTACACGCGCACGCCGTGACGGCTCATCTGCTGCGCCATGCGGCTGCGCAGTGTCAGGTTGGCGCTCACTCCGCCGGAAACGACCAGCGCATCCAGGCCGGTCTGCTGCAGGGCGCGCCAGGATTTCGCGATCAGCGTCTCCACGATCGCGTCCTGCACGGCCCAGGCGATGTCTGCTTTCAGCTGCGAAGTCAGCGGCCGCTCGCGCACGGCGTGCAGCACCGAGGTTTTGAGGCCCGAGAAGCTGAACTCGAGCCCGGGCCGATCGAGCATGGGTCGCGGGAAGCGGAACTCTCCCGGTTGCCCGTCTGCGGCAAGGCGGGCCAGCTCGGGGCCACCGGGATAGGGTAGTCCGAGGAGTTTGGCGGTTTTGTCGAAGGCTTCCCCGGCGGCATCGTCCCGCGTCTCGCCCAGCACGCGGTACTTTCCCACCGCGGCAACTTCGATGAGCATGGTGTGGCCGCCCGAGACCAGCAGGGCCACATGTGGAAAAGGCGGCGGCTCGGCCTCGAGCAGGGGCGCGAGGAGGTGTCCCTCCAGGTGATGCACGGCGATGGCGGGCAGCTGCCAGGCGTAAGCAAGGCTGCGTGCCAGTGCGGCACCGGTGAGCAGCGCCCCCATCAGCCCCGGACCTGCGGTGTAGGCCACGCCGTCGAGATCGCTGGGGGTACTGCCGGCGTCCTCGAGCGTGATGCGCAGCAGGGGCAGCAGCCGGCGGACATGGTCGCGCGAGGCGAGCTCCGGGACGACCCCCCCATAGATCCGGTGCAGAGCGATCTGGCTGAACAGCGTATGCGCAAGCAGGCCGCGCTCAGCGTCCAAAACCGCGACCGCGCTCTCATCGCAGGAGGATTCAATGGCGAGGATACGCAGCTGTTTTGCCTTTGCCCGTAGGCTCATTTAGAATCCCCCGCCCTTTTGACCCCGGACCCCAGCTTTTCGAGGTATCGATGCCGAGCGTTCGTGTTCGCGAGAACGAGTATTTCGATGCCGCCCTGCGGCGTTTCAAGCGCGCCTGTGAGAAGGCGGGGATTCTCACGGAGCTGCGCCGGCGCGAATTCTACGAGAAGCCCACCCAGGAGCGTAAACGCAAGAAGGCTGCGGCCATCAAGCGTCACATGAAGCGTATCTCCCGCGACGGTATGCGCGCCGCGCGCTAGGCATGACCCTCAAGGAACGCATCACCGAGGACATGAAGGCCTCGATGCGGGCCGGCGAAAAAGAGCGCCTCGCCACCATCCGCCTGATCCAGGCGGCCATCAAGCAGCGTGAAGTCGACGAGCGCATCACTCTCGATGATGCCCAGGTCCTTGCGGTGCTGGAGAAGATGGTCAAGCAGCGCAGGGAAGCCATCACCCAGTTCGAAGCCGGCGGCCGCGCCGATCTGGTCGCCAAAGAGTCCGCCGAGCTCACCCTGCTGCAAGGTTACCTTCCGGCGCAGATGTCCCCGGCCGAGCTTGATGCGCTGATTGCCGAAGCGATCAGCGCCACCGGCGCTGCTTCACTGAAGGACATGGGCAAAGTCATGGCGGCCGTCAAGGCGAAGGCGCAGGGACGGGCCGACATGGGCAGCGTCAGCGCCCGCATCAAGCAGAAGCTCTCCGGGTGAGCGGCCCTTGCCTGGCCGCGGCCTGCTCACCGTTGCCTGCCTCGTCCTCCTAGCGCTCGTCTGTCTCGCCACGCTGCGGCGTCTGGAGCGCGAGTGGCGATTACTGGCGCGCCTGCATCATCAACATCGCGGCTGCGGCACTCGCCGTGCTCCTCGCGAGAACCCTGCTGCACATCTAAGTGCACCTTTGCGACGCGCGGCGTTACTGTAGTGCTTTCCCGGACACGAGCCTCATGGGCCTGATCCCGCAAACATTCATCGACGAGTTACTGGCGCGCGCCGACATCGTCGAAGTCATCGGCTCGCGCGTGCAGCTGAAGAAAGCCGGCCGGGAGTACAAGGCCTGCTGCCCGTTTCACAACGAGAAGTCAGCCTCCTTCTCGGTGAGCCCCGAGAAGCAGTTCTATCACTGCTTCGGCTGCGGCGCCCACGGCACGGTAGTGCGCTTTCTCATGGAGCATGATCACCTGTCCTTCCCCGAAGCCGTGGAGGAACTGGCGAGCCGGCTCGGACTGGAGGTGCCACGCGAGGCAGATAGCAGCGCGCCGCGCCGCATGGATGAGGGGCTGTTCGAGTTGACGGCCCGCGTTGCGGAGTTCTTCACCGAGCAGCTCGCCCGCGAGCCACGAGCGCGTGAATACGCTGAGCGCCGCGGGCTGAGCTCACAGACGATCGCGCAGTTCGGTATTGGCTATGCGCCGGATTCGTGGAATGCCCTATTGCGCCGATTCGGCGAGAGCGATGCTGCGCGGCGCGCGCTGGCTGAAGTGGGACTCATCATTGAACGCGAGCGCAGCCAGCTGCGCGAAGCGCCTGCCGGCGAGAACCGCTACTACGACCGTTTCCGCGATCGGTTGATGTTTCCGATCCGCGATGGACGCGGACGCGTGATCGCCTTTGGCGGCCGCATTCTCGATCAGGGCGAGCCCAAGTATCTCAACTCGCCGGAGTCGGTGTTGTTTCACAAGGGGCGCGAGCTGTACGGCCTGTTCGAAGTGCGTCGCAGTAGCAGCAGCCTGAAGCGCGTGCTCGTGGTCGAGGGGTACATGGATGCGGTGCGCCTGCATCAGGCCGGCATCACGAGCGCCGTGGCGACGCTCGGCACCGCCACTACCGCCGAGCACTTCAAGCGCATCTTCCGGCTGGTGAGCGAAGTGGTGTTTGCCTTTGATGGCGATCGCGCCGGGCGCGCCGCCGCCTGGCGCGCCTTGCAGCAGGCGCTGCCGGAGATTCGTCCCGGGCGTGAGATCCGTTTTCTGTTCCTGCCGGAGGGCCAGGACCCCGATTCGCTGGTCGGCGCCGAGGGTCGCGCAGCATTCGAGCAGCGCCTCGAACACACGCTGCCCCTATCCGATTACCTGATGCGCGAGCTGACTGAGCAGAGCGGCACGCTGGACAAGGCCGGCCGGGCGCGCTTCTCGCAGCTGGCCGCACCGCTGCTTGCGAAGGTTCCCGACAGCGTCTACCGCGACCTGCTCCTCGAGCAGGTCGCGCGGGTAGTCGGCGTCGGCCGGGAGCGCTTGTTGGAGGACTGGCGCAACACCGGAACCCAACACGCCGCCACTAACGGTAACGTAATGGGAGCATCGGGAAACATACATGGCCGGCCACCCGCCAGCGCGCCCAACGAGGCCCGCGTTAGTGCAGCGCCCGCGCGCCTGAGCGTAGGTCGCGGCAGCCTGGTGCGCCAGTGCATCCTGCGACTGCTCACCTTTCCTGCCATCGCACTCGAGGTGAGCGCGCAGGAGCGGGCGATACTCGAGGATTGCGACGAGGCAGGTGCCGAGCTGTTGCGCGAGCTGATCGATCATTTGCGCGCGCAACCGGCGCGCAGCTCCGCGCAGATCATCGAACGCTGGGCGGGGCGCCCGGACGCCGCCGTGTTGGAGCGGCTGTTGCAACAGGAACAACTGCTGGCGGATGCGTTGAGCGCCGCGGGCGAGCTGCATGCGGCGCTCGCGAAGCTGCGCGACCTCATCACGGTACGGCGCTTGCAAGCACTTGAAGCCAAGGATGCAGCCATCGGGCTCCAGCCCGATGAGCGTCAGGAATACCTGATGCTTATGTCCAATCGCGGCGTCGGCGGACGGCGCGCGCGTTAGGTCCGAGGCCGCCGGCGACGGCCTAACGGGCTACGGCGCATACGGGGCAGGACGGAATTTGGACTTTGCACGGGTGTCAAATACAATTGCGGGCTTTGTTTCGGCGCCCCTTGAAGCCTGCGCTTTCGGCCAGCATCTAGGGGATCGTCCTACACAGCCCGCGCCTACTCATGACAAGCAAGCACAAGCCTACTGCCGCTGCCAAAAAACGTCCTTCAGCCGAGCCTCGCAAGACGGCGAAACCGGCTCATCCCCGCACCGCGGTCAGCGCGGCGCCCCGGGAGAAGGAGCGGACCAAGGCGACGACCGCAGCCCGAAGGGCTGTGGATGAGCCCGTCCGCCGCAGTACAGAGGAATCCGCACGCCGCGCTCATGGGCACGCTGCGCACGCGGGCACGCACGCTGATGAGGCACCGCGCAAAGGCCAAGCCGGTCACAGTCACAGTGGCCATGGTCACAGTGGCCAGGGTCACAGCGCTCATAGTCACGGTAGTCAGACCAGCCACGGCCACGGCGAGGAAGTGGCTCGCAAGAGCACCGAGGACAGCTCCCGCAAGGGTGCCGCGCATCCCCAAGAGAGCCCTGCGCCGGCAGAAGCTCGCAGCACGGAATCCCGTGAGTCAAAGAGCGCGGCCCGCAACGCCGCCGAGCGCAAGACACCTCTGGGAATCGAGCGCCGCAGTCCCGTGATGCCCGAGGATCGCCAGTCACAGCTTAAGCTTCTCATTGCGCGCGGCAAGGAACAGGGTTACCTGACCTATGCGCAGGTGAATGATCACCTGCCGTCCGAGATCGTCGATCCCGAGCAGATCGAGGACATTGTCAACACCATCAACGATATGGGTATTCCGGTGTACGAGAAGGCACCGGACACCGAGTCGCTGCTGGCTACAGAGCCCTCGCAGCCTGCCGATGAGGAGGCCATCGAGGAGGCCGCCGCGGCGCTGGCCGCGCTGGATGCCGAGCTCGGCCGGACCACCGACCCGGTGCGTATGTACATGCGCGAGATGGGCACGGTGGAGTTGCTGACCCGCGAGGGCGAGATCCGCATCGCGAAGCGCATCGAGGAGGGACTCGATGCCGTGCGCAGCGCGCTGGCGATGTATCCGGCCACCTATGACTTCCTGCTGAAGGCCTATGAGCCCGTGAAGGGCGGTCAGGCCCGTCTGGTCGACATCATCGTCGGCTTCATCGATCCGAACGCTCCGGATGTTATCGCCCAGCCTCAGAATCCCACCAAGATGGAAGTGGTGGAGGCTGATGAGAAGGGCGAGGACGAAGAGGAAGGCGAGGACGGCGACTCCGAGGAAGAGGCGGTCGACACCGGTCCCGATCCGTTAGAGGCCGCGACGCGCTTTGCCTCGCTCGGTAAAGGGTTCGTTGGCATCCTCAGCTCGATCGACAAGGCCGGTGCCAAGGAGCCGCGGGTGCTCAAGGCCCGCCGCAAGCTGGCCGACGAGTTCATGGAGCTCAAACTCTCGCCACGCATGTTCGATGCGCTGATTCTCAATCTGCGCACGCATGTGGCGGAGATCCGTCAGCTCGAGAAGGAGATCATGATCATCGCGGTGCGCGATGCGGGCATGCCGCGCAAGGATTTCATCGCGACGTTTCCGAAGAATGAGACCAGCGCGCGCTGGCTGCAGAAGCACATCAAGGCGGGCAAGAAGTACTCGACGCCGCTGGTGCGCTTCAAGGACGAGATCGAGCGCCGCCAGAAGAAGCTCGAGCAGCTCGAGGTGGTGTACCACCTGACCATCAACGACATCAAGGAAGTGAACCGCGAGGTGTCGATCGGCGAGGCGAAGGCGCGCCGCGCGAAGAAGGAGATGGTCGAGGCCAACCTGCGCCTCGTGATCTCCATCGCGAAGAAGTACACCAACCGCGGGTTGCAGTTCCTCGATCTGATCCAGGAAGGCAACATCGGCCTCATGAAGGCCGTGGACAAGTTCGAATACCGTCGTGGCTACAAGTTCAGCACCTATGCGACCTGGTGGATCCGCCAGGCGATCACTCGCTCGATCGCCGACCAGGCGCGCACCATCCGCATCCCGGTGCACATGATCGAGACGATCAACAAACTCAACCGCATCTCGCGGCAGATGCTGCAGGAGATGGGACGGGAGCCGACGCCCGAAGAGCTCGCGGTGCGCATGGAGATGCCCGAGGACAAGGTGCGCAAGGTGCTGAAGATCGCCAAGGAGCCCATCTCGATGGAGACTCCGATCGGCGATGACGAGGATTCCCACCTCGGGGACTTCATCGAGGACACCTCGGTGGCCTCGCCGATCGATCAGGCCACCATGGAGTCACTGCGCGAGACCACGCACTCGGTGCTGGCCCAGCTGACACCGCGCGAGGCGAAGGTACTACGCATGCGCTTCGGTATCGATATGAACACCGATCACACCCTCGAGGAGGTCGGCAAACAGTTCGATGTCACGCGCGAGCGCATCCGCCAGATCGAGGCCAAGGCACTGCGCAAGCTGCGCCATCCGAGCCGCAGCGAGCAGCTGCGCAGCTTCCTGATGGATGACTGAGAGAAGTCAGATTCCGGCTTGACCCAAGAGCGCCCCCAGCTGCCGCAGCAGTTGGGCGAGCGCTGGATGCTCGGCTTCGAACTGCACGGCGAGCGCTTCCAGGCGTGGCACGTGGCCCAAGGTACTCTCACTCTCCCCCTGCCGCGCCTGCAGACGCTGATCGATGTCCTGCATCACCTTCTGCAGCGAGGCACGCTTGCCCGGATCCACGTTGGCCGAGCTGTTCAGCCGCTCGTGAACCCGGGCCAGGAGCTTGCGCAGGGTGTGCTCGTCGCTCATATCAACACAATTGCGCCAATGCCCGCAGGATCCCGCCGGCGCTCATGACTTGAGACTGACACCACGCGTCTCCCGCAGGAACAATGTGCCGATGATGAACGTCATGCTGGCCACGATCACGGGGTACCACAGGCCGTTATAGATGCCGCCGGTGGCCGCCACGATGGCAAATGAGGTCACCGGCAGAAAGCCACCGAACCAGCCGTTGCCGATGTGATAAGGCAGCGACATGGACGAGTAGCGGATGCGGGTGGGAAACATCTCCACGAGCCAGGCGGCGATCGGTCCGTAGACCATGGTCACCAGGAAGACGAGATAGGCGCAGAGCGCGATCAGCATCGGGTAGTCGACACGTGACATGTCAGCTTTGGCCGGATATCCCGCCTTGGCCAGGGCAGCCTTGAGTTTCTTGCCGAAGGCTTCGCTTGCTGGCTTGAAATCCGGCTTGCTCAGGGTGTTGCCCGCGAAGGACTCGACATGCACTGCCTGCGCGCCCTCACCGATGCGCAGCTGCGCCACGCTGCCTGGAGGCGCAGCTTCGGTGCTGTAGGGGATACCGGCTTTGGCGAGCGCGGATTTCGCCACGTCGCAGGAGCGCGTGAAGGTCTTCTTGCCGATCGGATCGAACTGGAAGCTGCAGTCGGCCGGATCCGCCATGACTGTCACGGGGCTGGCGGAGACGGCCGCTTCCAGCGCCGGATTACCGAAGTGCGTCAGGCCCTTGAAGACCGGGAAGTAGGTGAGCGCTGCGAGCAGACAGCCGGCGAGCACCACGATCTTGCGCCCGATGCGGTCCGATACCGACCCCCACACGATGAAGAACGGCGTGCCGATCACCAGCGCCGCAGCGATGATGAGATTTGCCGCCTTGGAATCGATCTGCAGCACCTTCTCGAGGAAAAACAGGGCATAGAACTGCCCGCCGTACCACACCACGGCCTGACCGGCCGTCGCACCCAGCAGCGCCAGGATCACAAGCTTGAGGTTCGGCCACTGACCGAAGGCCTCCGTCAGCGGCGCCTTCGAGAGCTGCCCCTGCGCCTTGATCTCGAGGAACGCGGGCGATTCTTTCAGCTGCAGGCGGATGTAGACCGACACGATCAGCAACAGGATCGAGACGAGAAACGGTATGCGCCAGCCCCACACATCGAACTGGTCGGCGAGCCAGATGCGGCAGACGAGAATGACCAGCAGCGACAGAAACAGACCCAGCGTGGCGGTCGTTTGGATCCAGCTCGTGTACAGGCCACGGCGATTGGCCGGGGCGTGCTCGGCCACATACGTGGCGGCACCGCCGTACTCGCCTCCCAGCGCCAGACCCTGCAGCAGCCGCAGCGTGATCAGCGCGATCGGCGCGATGACCCCGATGGTCGCATAACTCGGCAGCAGACCCACGATCGCCGTGGAGCTGCCCATGATGATGATGGTGATGAGGAAGGTGTACTTGCGTCCGACCAGATCGCCGAGCCGGCCAAACACCAGCGCTCCGAAAGGCCGCACGAAGAATCCGGCGGCGAAGGCGAGCAGCGCGAAAATGAAGCCCGTGGTCTCGTTGACGCCTGAGAAAAACTGCTTGGAGATGACCGCCGAGAGTGAGCCGTACAGATAGAAGTCATACCACTCGAACACGGTACCGAGTGAGGAGGCGAAGATGACAGTGCGGTGAGCGCGATCGATGCCGGAAACAGGCTGATTACCGGCGTACTGAGCAGGCGTAGCCATGTCGTTCTTCCCCTCAGGCTTTCTGCGGGCCCTGCTGCGCGACGACTGCTACTACAGCAGCTTTTGCGGCGCCTGTCAGCAGGCGCCGCCATCTACGGGGCTGCGTTCTCCTTCGGGCTACGCGTCCCCCTCGGCCTACGCCTCCTCCTGCACCTCGGAGGCTCCTTCCCCGGCAGAAGCACTGGCGCTCTGGCCATTGACAAGCCCCTTCCACGAGACTTCCTGCCCCTTGCGCTTACCCTTCTCGGTCAGCTTCACCCCCTCGGGCGACAAGGTGATCATGTAGGGCCGGCCATCGATGTCGATCTCGCGCTTGAGAATCTTGTCCAGCTTCGTTGCCATTGCACCCTCTGATTAGTATCCGTCAAAGAACGATTTTACCGCACTCAGGCAAACCGGCGGCACGAGCTCGCCATGATAGGCCTTCAGCACCGCCATGGCTCCGCCATCGGTTGCACCACCAAGCACGGCCGCGGCCGCGACTGCCGCCTTCTCGCTCTGAAACGCCTGCTTCAAGGTCGCGTATGGATCGCCGCCACTGATCGCCGCATCGACATCCAGCACCGTGACCGGACCGATCGGCGCATTGGCCATCCAGTACTGCTGCATCAGCTGCGTGTTGAGATAGAACGCGGTCGGATCGCCATCGCCGGCGCACAGCAGCACCGGTGAGCTCGGTGTCCAGCTGCGCAGATCGTTGGTCTTCAGATCCTGACGCAGAGTATTGCCGGGAGCGCTCGCCGGCACGCCGGTGGACAGCGTGGGGAAGCCTCCATCGGGAGCCGCCTGCGCATCGCGCAGATACCCGAGCCGATAATTGTTGGTGACTAGATCCGGCGAGCCGAATCCGAGCGCGAATACCGGTGCCAGTTTGGCCGGTGTTTTCGCAGGTGTGATGCTCGCGAACTCCGGCGCCGGCGGCGTGGCCGGAAACAACGCGTTCTCCGGCAGCTTGCCCTCGCTGTAGAGCGTGGTGATGCCCACCGTACTCGGCAGCAGCGAACCGATATCACTGGCGAATGCCGGCTCGAACACGTCCGTCGGATTGCTGTACACGTTCTGGTATGAGTTCTGGTAACTCGCCGCGAGCAGCGCGAAATTCAGCGCGCCGCTGGCATTCACCTCGCCCATGAAGATTGCATCAGCAAAGGCGGCAACCGCGTACGGACCTGACATGGGCGCTCCGGCCGTGACCGCGATGCCGCTCGCCTGCATCGCCTTCTGGGTGGCCATGGCGACGAAGCCGCCCTGCGAGTAACCCGTGAGGAACAGCTTGTGATTGTCGCTCACGGCCAGCCCTACGATCGGTAGCGCGGTGCGGGCGGCAGCCAGCGCATCGATCATGTCCTTGGATTGCTGATCCGCATTCAGATACGGGTGGTACGGCAGGTCCGAGCTGTCGTAACCGGCATAGTTGGGCGCCACCACGATGTAGCCGCGCGAGGCAAACACTGCGGCCAGCAGCAGCGCCTCGGTGCTGGAGCTACCGAGCTTTGCAAGGTTGTAGGTCTTATCGGGTGTGGTGCCATGAGCGTATTCCACCATCGGCCGCGCTCCCTGGCAGGCAGGGTCGGTGCCGATTGGCACCATCAGGGCACCGGAGGCCGTGGCCGCCTCGCCGCGGCCGCCGACCGTCTCGTATTTCAGCTGGAACACATTGATCGAGCACACCGGCGCATAGGCGATCACCAGCAGCTCCTTGCCCACCGAGTTGCCGCCGAGCAGTCCTGCCAGATCGGCGGCCGTATAGGTGCCGGTCAATGCCGGTGGCGTGCTGAGCAGTGTCCCGCGCTGCGGCGGGCCATTCCCCACCGAGACGCCATCACTGCTCACCCGACAGGCGACGAGCGGTAACAGCAGCAGCAGGCTCAATGCACGGACGCGAGATAGCATGCAGCAGAAACTCATGAGTGACGGGAAAGGTTCAGCAGCGCCACAGTGACACGTCGAGGCGGCTCTGTCAGCTGAGCCACGGCGGCAGTAGAATCCGCCACCGTGCTGCAACACCCTGCGTGGCTTGGGCGACCCGCCGTCGCCGTGGAAAACTCTGCCGGCCGCGGTCGCTTCGTGCTCATCTGCGATCACGCCTCGAACTGGGTGCCCGAGGAGCTGCAGGCCTTAGGGCTGGCGCCGCAGCAGCTCACGCGCCACATCGCCTGGGATCCCGGGGCGCTGCAGCTGTCGCAGCGCCTGGCACAGCAGCTGGATGCGCCTCTGGTACACGCCGGTATCTCGCGCCTGGTGCTCGATGTGAATCGGGATCCGACCCACCCCGGCTCCATCGTGACGCGTAGTGAGGACACTGAGATTCCCGGCAATCGCGACATCACACCGCAGGAACGCGCGCGCCGCGTGCGCGACATCTATGAGCCCTACCATGCGGCCCTCGCCAGCGTCATCGCGAGCGCTCTCGAGCACCGCACGCCCGGATTGGTGGCGGTGCACAGCTTTACCCCGGTGTTCCATCGACAGCAACGCCCCTGGCACGTCGGTGTGCTGTCGGCGGCGGACCGGCGCATGGCGGATCCCGTCCTCGCCTATCTCAACCGCGAGCGCGAACTGACTGTGGGCGACAACCAACCCTACGCGCCGACCGATGGCGTCTACCACACCTTGGCGCGCCATAGCGCCGCACGCGAGCTGCATTCGGTGATGCTCGAGCTGCGCGCTGATCTGATCGAGACCCCCGCGGGCCAGGCACAATGGGCGGAGCGTCTGACTGGCGCGCTACGGAGCATTCATTGATGGACCTGCTACCGGTAGACTGCGCGTTCCCTGCAGACCCCGCCGCTTTACACAACAAGATTCAGGCCTCGATGAACAAGACAGCCGACGCCGCGCGCGAGCATGCCATTGACATCCGATTCGGTCAGGTGGGCCTCGTGCAGCTGCGCCTGCACACCACTGACCGGGGCGCCATTCTCGATGAGCTCACCGGCCGCACCGCGACTGCGCCGCATTTTTTCGAGCGCACCGCGGTGTGCCTGGATCTGAGTGCACTGAAGAGCGAGCCGTCGGCGGATGAGGTGCGATCGGTCATCGAAGTGGTGCGACGCGCCGGCATGTTATCCGTCGGTCTGGCCCAAGGCGGCGCTTCGATCGAGGCGCTCGCACGCGACCTCGATGTGCCCGTGTTCACGCACATTCGCGCAGTCAACAAGCCGGTGCCGGTCGTGCAGGCTGCGGCGACTCCGGAGCCCACCGGACTGCCCTCACAGATGCAGCACCAACCGGTGCGCTCCGGCCAGAAGGTGTACGCGCGCAATCGCGATCTCATCGTGATGAGTATGGTGGCAACGGGGGCGGAGGTAATGGCCGACGGCTGTGTGCACGTGTATGGACCGTTGCGCGGACGTGTCATGGCAGGTGCGCACGGGGATACGACGGCGCGGGTCTTCTGCCAGGAATTCAACGCGGAGCTGGTGTCGATCGCTGGAGTGTTTCGTGTGTTCGAAACCATCCCCGCGGAGTTGGCCGGCCACCCGGTGCAGGCGTGGCTCGCAAGCGATGATTTACATTTCGCGCGTATTGGCGCCTAAATAACACATTATGTTGACGGCGGTCGCGCCGGCCCGGCAGCGCGGCCCATCCAGGGGGCGGAAGGAGATCCAGAATTGACCGAGATCATCGTTGTCACTTCGGGCAAGGGGGGCGTCGGCAAGACGACGACGTCCGCCAGCCTGGCCTGCGGACTCGCACGCCGCGGCAAAAAGGTAGCTGTCATCGATTTTGACATCGGCCTGCGCAATCTCGATCTGATCATGGGATGCGAACGGCGTGTCGTATACGACTTCGTCAATGTCATCCAGGGTGAATGTACGCTCAGACAGGCGCTCATCAAGGACAAGCGCCTCGAGACACTTTTCGTGCTGGCCGCCTCACAGACCCGCGACAAGGACGCCCTTTCGGCCGAGGGCGTGAAGCGGGTGTTCGATGAGCTCACCGCCGACAACTTCGATTTCATCATCTGTGACTCGCCCGCCGGCATCGAGAAGGGCGCATATCTGGCCATGTACTTTGCCGACCGCGCGGTGGTCGTGGTCAATCCGGAGGTGTCCTCGGTACGTGATTCCGACCGAATCCTCGGCTTGCTGGCCAGCAAGACGCAGCGGGCGGAAAAGGGTAATGGCGGGGTCCGTGAACATCTGCTGCTCACGCGTTACAGCCCGAAGCGGGTCGCGACGGGGGAGATGATGAGCGTGGATGATGTCAAAGAGATTCTCGGCCTCGACGTGGTTGGGGTGGTACCCGAGTCTGTCGATGTGCTGTCGGCTTCCAATGCCGGCGTTCCGGTCATCCTCAACGAGCAGAGTGACGTGTCGCGGGCCTACGAGGACGCGGTGGCGCGGTTACTGGGCGAGAACGTACCGCTGCGCTTCCTCGAGGAGCCAAAGAAGGGGTTCTTCGCACGTATTTTCGGAGGCTGACATGGGGCTCCTCGCGCTTTTCCGCAGAACGCCCCCGTCCGCTACGGTCGCCAAGGAGCGGCTGCGCATCATCGTGCAACAGGAGCGCAGCGCGCGCAGCAACGGTCCGGACTACATGCCGCTGTTGCGACGCGAGCTGCTGGAAGTTATCCGCAAGTACGTCAACGTGGATCCGGCGGCCATTCAGATCAGCGTCGAGAAGGAGGACGGCCAGGAAGTACTCGAGTTTTCCGTCGCCCTCCCCGACAAGGTGCGCTGATTGCTCGAGATGGCAGGACCCGGCACGCTCTCGCCGGCCCGGCTGCGCCTGCTGGAGCCTGCCGGCAGCTGTGCGACGGATCTGCAGCAGCGGCTGATCGAGGGGACCTACAACCGCCCCTTCATTGTTGACTCAGGTCCGTTGCGCTTTCTGCATTTCGCCGTCGACAACGTGCAGAGTGCGATGCGCCTGGATGAGCCGGACGCGCTCTGTCTGGCCTACACGCGCAAGATGATGGCGCTGTTGCTGTTCAATGCGGCACCGCGGCGCGTGTTGCTGCTCGGTCTGGGCGGCGGATCACTGGCGAAATACTGCCATCGCTACCTGCCCCAGGCAGACATCACGGTGCTGGAAATCGATCCCGACGTGATCGCGCTGCGCGATGAATTCCGCATCCCGCCCGATGACGCGCGCTTTCGTATCCAGCAAACCGACGCGGTGCACTACCTCGCACAGCCGGCGGCGCGGTTGGATGCCATCCTGGTGGACGCCTGCGATCGAGATGGACTGGCGCCGGCGCTTGCTGTCCCCGAGCTGTATGCGAATCTGCGCCGCCAGCTCACCCTCGGCGGGATACTTTCCATGAACATCTGCGGTGAGCCGGAGGAGGTGGAGAACCATCTCGCCCGCATCCGCGGAGTCTTCGGTCAGCGCCTCATCGCGCTGCCGGCCCGTGAGGATGGCAACACAATCGTGCTGGCGTTTCGCAGCGGTCCGCAGACCTGGGACGGTGTGTCGCTCGATCGGCATGCGCGCCGGCTCGCTGAGCAGTTCGGCCTGGATTTCCCGCGCTATGCGCGTCAGATGATCTACGGCCCTCCGCTCTCCTGAGCTCGAACCGGCTACTGATCTCGAGCCAGCTGCGCGCCACTTTGCAGCTTCCCGCGCCACACATACAGCGCCAGCAACGGCTGCTCGGTCGTGCGCATCGCATGCAGCTCGTCAGCATGATGATGGACGAGCTCACCGGGCGCGCGCTCGGTCCAGGGACGCGCCCCCTGTTGCCAGAGAGCCCGTCCGGCAAGCGGCACATACAGCTCCTCGGCTTTGTGACGATGCGAGGGATAGTGGCTGTGAGGTCCGAGCAGGAGAAAGCCCGCCGCAAGATGCTCACTGGCCACGGGGCCCGTGAGGCCTAGCACCTCCGTCCAGCCGTAATTCTCCAGGAAGCTCTCCGGCACCTCGGGCACTTGATATGTCTGTGACCAGCGCAACTGAGCGGCGATACTCTCGAGCGTTCCTACCAGCGAGGCAGTGACAGGCCCGGCCTGCTTTGACATCCCTGCCAGCCAACCCAGCACGGGTAGCGGTCCGGGCAGCACACCGCGCAGCGCCGTTATCGACGGCCAGTCCTCCAGGAAGCCGTCGGGGAGCGGCTGAGCACCGGCTCGCAGCTCCTGCAGCAGAGCGCGCATCTGCGCAACGAGCCCAGCCACCACGTTCTGCGCACCCGCAGCAGCTGACTTTGCCGAACTTATGTCCGAACTCATGGGTTCGTTCACCATACCGTAAACTTGCCAGATGTCGCACCAAGACCTGCGTCACCCCACCGAGTGCGAATTCGCCATTCTCGGCGCTGGGGCGCTGGGTTCCATCCTCGCCGCTCACCTCGCCCGAGCGGGCCACGCAGTCATCGTACTGGCCCGCGGCTCGCGCGCGGTAGCCGTGCAGCAAGCCGGGCTGCGCATCTGCGGACTGACCGATTTCTCCATGCCCGTGCAGGTGCTTATCCAGCCGCAGCAACTGCGCCGCGCGCAGGTGTTGATTGTGGCCACCAAGACGCCCGGCACGGCGCAGGCTCTGCAACAGCTGCGTCACGTGGATGTGGATATCGCGCTGTCGGTCCAAAACGGCGTGCTGAAGGACGAGCTGCTGGTCGAGACCTTCGACCGCTCGCATGTGCTGGGTGCAGCAGCAGACATCAGTGGCGAGCTACTGGCCGGCGGTGCTGTCTTGTTCACGCGCAATGTCAACCTGCTGCTCGGCGAGTTGTCCGGACCGATAACGCCTCGGGCGCATCAGCTCGCCGCGCAACTCGCCGCCGCCGGTATCAGGGCAACCGTAGTGCCTGACATCCTCAGCATCGAGTGGTCGAAGTTTGTCGTCTGGGTGGGACTCGTGGTTCTGTCGGTCCTGACGCGCGCCCTCACCGCGCAGTATCTGAGCGATGCGGGGTGTGCGAAAGTTCTGATACAGCTTACGCGGGAGATGGGTCAGCTGGCCGCAGCTCGCGGCATCACCCTGACCGATGACGGCGTGTTGCCTGCGGCAACGCTCGCTTACGGCCCGGACGATGTGGCACTGCAGACTGTCCTCGCGACCGGTCAGCGCTACGCCATCCAGGCGCCAGGGCATCGCATGTCCTCGCTGCAGGATGTTGAGGCAGCACGCCCGCTCGAAATTCATGAGACGCTGGGCTATGCCCTGCAGATGGCCCGGACGCATGCCGTCGCGACGCCGCTGTTGGAAACGAGTTATGCGCTGACGAGCCTGCTCGATCGGGTCAGGGTGAGAAGGTAGTCCGCGGTCCGGCCACTTGCCGGCCGCGGTGCCAGACGGCCACGACCTTATTGGCTAGTGCTGAGGCTTGCGAAATTTCAGCAGGAAATTGTCCGCCTCCCCGATAGCGACATACTTCTCCCGATCCTTGTCGCCGAGGGCCAGGCTCGGCGGCAGGGTCCATACCCCTTGTGGCCAGTCTTTCGTGTCTTTCGGATTCGCGAGCAGCTCCGAGCTGCCTGCCAGCTCGAAACCGGCCTTCTTCGCAAGCTGTTCGACGTAGTCCTGCCGCACATAACCGGACTTGGCGTGTGGGTCCTGCGGCTGGTCGTTGCGGCCGCGATGATCCTCGATCCCGAGGATGCCGCCCGGCTTCAGGGCCTTGTAGAAGCCCTTGAGCATCTCTTCCGCGTAGCCGGCTTCCACCCAGTTATGGAAATTGCGGAAAGTGACGATCATGTCAGCCGAGCCCGGCGGGGCCGCCTCGTAGTGGCCCTTACCCATGTACGTCAGCGTGATGTGGCCGAAACGGTCCGGCTGATTCTCGAAGCGCTTGCGCCACGCCTGCGCGCCCTGATCCTCTTCCTCGTTTTCGCCGTGCACGGGCAGCACCGCGTAATAATGTCCCGAGCCTTTGAGGTACGGGCCCAGGATTTCGGTCCAGTAGCCACCACCTGGCGCAACCTCGACTACCGTCATGTTGGGTTTGACGCCCAGGTAGCTCAACTCTTCGGCCGGATGCCGGTAGCGGTCGCGCGCGGTGAACTTCGGACTGCGCGACGGATCGGCGACCGCCCGCTGCAAGGCCGGATCGGGCGCCGGCTCCGGCACCGCCTGCACACTCGAGCAGATGAACCCAGCGGCGAGCACCGCCGCAGACAGACTTCGCATCACACGCTTCATACGGCAGCCCCCTGAAAAACAGTCGCAAAGCTTAGCATGCGCACAGAGTCGCGCCGGCGGTAAGCTCAACGCACCGCGTCCTGCTCTCGTCCTGCCGCATCTGTGCGTTGCAAGGCAGCGTAGTGAGCGTATGCCGCGGGGCCGTTACCCATCGGCGCAGCACTAACGCGGCACAGCTCTTGCTCGATGCTTCCGTCGGCGCAAATGAAGTCCCATCATGCGCAGACCAGCGGCGAGGAGTCAGCGCATGACGAGCAGACCAGTCAGAGAACCCGGCCCGGAACATCCCATCACCATCAGTCCCGCGCCCGAGCGCATCACGGTACTCGTGGCAGGCCGGCGTATCGCGCAGACGCGGGATGCCCTGTCGCTCCAAGAGGCGGCCTATCCGCCCGTGCACTACATCCCACGCAAAGATGTCGACATGGCACTCCTGCAACGCACGACGCATCACACCTACTGCCCCTACAAGGGCGATTGTGCCTACTACAGCATCCCGGCCGGAGGCGAGCATTCGGTCAACGCGGTCTGGACCTATGAGGCACCGCACGCTGCGGTAGGACAGATTGCGGGCTATCTCGCCTTCTATCCGGAGCGGGTAGATGAGATCCAGGTGCAATCGGGCGGTTGGTAAATCCGCGACGCTTCTCGACAGCTGGACTTGTCATCGATTAGAGCGTGTAATCGCCTCCCTCGCAAAACCGGCCATGACCGGCGCGAGACCTCCGATCTGAACGAGAATCCAAACCAGGGGGAACCCATGAAGACGCTGTCTCGCGGCTCACTCGCCGCGCTGTGCATCACTGCCACCATGCTCGTGGTACCCGCGCTGACCAGCGCGCAGTCCAACGAGGCCAAGGAAAAACCGCCGCTGTACACCTACGTTGCAAACTGGACGATTCCGCGCGCCAAGTGGGGCGACATGGCCAAGAATACGGCCCCCACGCTGAAGATTCTGGACCACGACATCGGCAACGGCACGCTGGTGGCCTACGGCAATGACGAGTCCCTGATACATACGCCCGATGGCGCGACTCATACCGGCTGGTGGTGCGCCATGTCCATGGCGGGAGTGTTGAATACCCTGGACGAGTTCTACAAAAGCGGCTCGTCAACGAATCCGGTGCTCGCAAGCGCCACCAAACATTGGGACGACCTGTATGTCAGTCGATCCTATGGCTGGCATCCCGGCAGCGTGAAGGGCGGCTATGTGCACGGTGCCGTCTACAAGCTCAAAGCCGATGCCTCGAACGATGCCATGGAGATCCTCAGCAAGAGCTTCATCACACCTCTGTTCGAGAAACTGATGAGCGATGGCACCGTGCAGGCCTATCAGGTCGCAGAACAGGCCATTCATGCCGCCGATCCCGGCCTGTTTTACGTGTTCTTCGTCACCCCGAAAGCGGAGGGTCTGGACAAGGTCAACGCCGCACTGGGGGAAACGATCAAGAGCAACGCGCTTGCGGGACCGGCATTCGGCGCGATGGTGGATTTTTCCCAGCATCGCGATGATCTCGGTCGCGGTGACTCGGTGTTCAAGTAACACCGGTCATTAATTCGACCGCAAGGCCGTACGCGGGCACGGCGCTGCGTGCTATCACGCAAGATGGTGTGGGCCCGGTAGGATTCGAACCTACGACCAAGGGATTCACTTGATCCCGGCGTTTCCGCCGGGAGTGGACTATCTCTTCACCCGCGGGGGTCGTGCAGGTGCACAACCACCGTGTGGGTGCGGGACGCTCATGCCTGTCATCAAGGGCGCTGTAGCCCCCAGGTAGTCTCTGCACCTTCCGCCGGTGTACCGGCGGCTTGGCTCAGGATTGCCATGGATGCGCCGGCATCCGAAGGTTTCCCTGAATTCATCCCGTCCACTTCGCGCGTTTCCGCGCGAAGGCACCGTGTCGATGAGTCCCCTGCACTAACCGCTGTGCTACAGGCCCAACGGAATGGATTGTAGCCGAAGGCGTTGCGGACTGCGGTCCCGGTACAGGGCGGCGCTCATGATTCCTGCATCCGGCCGCCCCGCTCGCGAGGGCCAACAGACAGACTGTAACCCTGAGCATGCGCATGGCAGGCTCCTATTGCGATTCGGTCCCACAACGTTAGCATGACGCGCATAACCACGGAGTAATCGCATGAAGCTGTATACCCTCCCCGGTGCCTGCTCACTGGCCTCGGCGATCGCCCTGCGCGAAGCCGGCATTTCTTTCGAATCCGTCAAGGTCGACAAGCGCACCAAGCAGGCAGAGGGGGTCGATTTCCGGCAGATCAATCCCAAAGGGTCGGTGCCCGCCCTGCAGCTGGACAACGGTGAGGTGCTGACCGAGAACGTCGCCGTGTTGAGCTACATCGCGGATCTGAAGCCCGAGTCCGGGCTGGCGCCCGCCGCCGGGACGCCCGAGCGCTATCGCCTGACCGAATGGCTCGGCTACATCAACTCCGAGGTGCACAAAGCGTTCAGTCCGCTGTTCTCGCCGGAAGCCAGCGAGGAAGTGAAGCAATACGCGCGCAAATCGCTCAACAAACAGCTCGATCATCTACAGTCGGTGTTGAGCGGCCGCCAGTACCTCATGGGCGATCGGTTCACGGTTGCCGATGCCTATCTGTTCATCGTGCTGGGATGGGGACAGCACGTTGGGGTGGATCTCGGGCGCTGGCCCGCCCTGCAGGCCTACCGGGAGCGCATCGCGGCGCGGCCTGCCGTGCAGCAGACGCTGGAAGCAGATCGTCCCCGCCCGAAACCTGCTCACTGAAACGCCGGGAATGCTGCGCGGGGGTTAGGCGCAAGTCTTGCGGCACGCTCCGCGGATGTTGCGGAGCGTGCCATGGCCAATCGAAAGCTCTCCAAGTACCGCGCCAAGCGAGATTTCAGCAAAACCGCAGAGCCCAGCGGCGCGCGGCGCGTCGCCCGGGCCCAGGCGCTGCGGTTCGTCATTCAGAAACACGCGGCGCGTCGCCTGCATTATGACCTCAGGCTTGAGCTCAATGGCGTGTTCAAGTCCTGGGCGGTCACGCGCGGGCCATCGCTGGACCCTGCCGACAAGCGGCTCGCCGTGGAGGTCGAGGATCATCCACTCGATTACGGCGATTTCGAAGGCACGATTCCCAAAGGGGAGTACGGCGGCGGCACGGTGCAGTTGTGGGATCGCGGTTACTGGATGCCGGAGGACGAGACAAATCCCGCAAGTGCGCTGCATGCCGGCGAGCTGAAATTCCGCATGGAGGGCGAACGACTCCACGGCGGCTGGGTGCTGGTGCGCATGAGGAATGACCGCTATGGCGGCAAGCGCACCAACTGGCTGCTGATCAAGCATCGTGACGAGTTCGCGCGCAGCGGGGATCACGATGCGCTGCTCGCGGAGGATCGCTCGGTGGCCTCGGGCCGGCCGATGGCGGCCATCGAAGCTGGCAAGGGCCGTGCGCCGCGGCCGTTCATGCTGGCAGCTGCGGGGGGTGGGCGTACGGCGCGTGCCGATGCCGTGTGGCATTCCAACCGGCAGTCCGGTGAGCAGCAGCGCAGCGTGGCGACATCCCCGGATCCAACACCCACGACTCGCACAGCGAAACGCGCCATGCCGAAGAGCTCGGGCAACTCGCATCCGCCCGTCTCGGGCAAACGACTGCGCGGCCGGCTGCCCGCTTTCATTGCCCCCCAACTTGCAAAGCTGGTCGATCGCCCGCCTGCCGAGGGCCGCTGGGGACACGAGATCAAACTCGACGGCTATCGATTGCAGCTGCGGGTGCAGAACGGCAAGGCCACCCTCAAGACGCGCAAGGGCCTCGACTGGACTCACAAGTTCGAGGCTCTCGCCGAGGCGGCGAGCGATCTGCCTGACTGCATCATTGACGGCGAAGGAGTAGCCCTGAATGAGCGTGGGGTACCGGATTTCGCAGCGCTGCAGGCCGCCCTCGCCGATGAGGATTCTGACAACCTGGTGTTCTTTGCCTTCGATCTGTTATGCGAGGGCCAGGAGGATCTGCGGTCGCTAGCCCTCACCGATCGGAAAGCACGACTCGCGAGGCTGCTCGAGCCGCTCAGCGGCGCCGCAGCGCGTCGCATCCGTTACCTCGAGCATCTCGAGAGCGCCGGCGATGCGGTGCTGCGCTCGGCCTGCCGGATCGAAATGGAAGGCATTGTGTCCAAGCGCCTCGATGACCCCTATCGATCCGACCGTAGCGGCAGCTGGGTCAAATCCAAGTGCCGCGCGGGCCATGAAGTGGTGATCGGGGGCTGGTCCTCTGAATCCGGCGTGCTGCGCTCGCTGTTGGTCGGGGTGTACCGCGACGGTGAGTTGGTCGCGGTCGGCCGGGTCGGCACGGGGTTCGGTCGCGCCAAGGTAGCCACCCTGATGAAACGGCTCAAGCCGCTCGCGGTCGCGACGAGTCCTTTCGCAGGTAAGGTGCCGACCCCTGGCGGTCGTAAGATCAACTGGGTGAAGCCAGAGCTCGTCGCAGAGATCGAGTTTGCCGGCTGGACCGAAGGCGGCAATGTCCGTCAGGCCGCTTTCAAGGGATTGCGCGAAGACAAGCCAGCAAAGGAAGTGCGCGCCGAGACGCCCGTCATGCTACCCGTGGACGAGACGCCGGTGGAGCAGGTCTCGCAAGGTAAAACACCCGTTGCCACGCGCGGCGCACGTTCGCCGCGAGGTGCGCAGCCTGGTAGCGCTGCAAGGCAGTCCTCGGACCAGGTGCGCGGTCGCGCGGGCAAGACCAGAGACGGCGATGGCAAGGACAGCGTGCTGGGCGTCAACATTTCCAAACCTGACAAGGTCCTGTGGCCGGATGCCGGTGATGGCAAGCCCGTCACCAAACTCGATTTCGCCGAATATTACGCTGCCGTCGGTGAGTGGATGCTGCCGCACCTGCGGGGGCGTCCCTGCTCCATCGTGCGCGCGCCGGACGGCATCATGGGCCAGCGCTTCTTCCAGCGCCACGCCATGGCCGGCATGTCCAACCTTGTGGACCTCATCAATATCGCGGGCGATCGGCAGCCGTATGTGGCCATCAATCGCCTCGAGGGGCTGATCGCGATCGCCCAGACCGCAGGTCTGGAGCTGCACCCCGGCGGCTGTGTGCCGGATGAGCCGGAGGTGCCCGGGCGCTTGGTGTTCGATCTGGATCCCGCGCCCGATGTTGAGTTTGCAGCCGTCATCACGGCGGCCCTGGAGTTGCGCTCACGACTGGAGAAGATTGGACTGACGAGCTTCTGCAAGACTACCGGCGGGAAGGGGCTGCATGTTGTCTGTGCCCTCACCCAATCGCGGAAAGTCACGCCCGACTGGGCGGTCGCAAAGGCCTTCGCGCGCGAGGTGTGCCGGCAGATGGCCGAGGACGCTCCCGACCGCTTCGTGCTCAACATGGCGAAAAAGGAACGCACCGGTCGCATCTTCCTGGACTATCTGCGCAACGACCGGCTCTCGACGGCGGTCGCGCCACTCTCCACACGCGCACGACCCGGCGCAACAGTGTCCATGCCACTCAACTGGCAACAGGTGAAGGCGGGGCTGGATCCGGCGCGGTACACGGTGCGCACCGTTCCTCGGGAGCTGCAGCGCAACCATCCCTGGGAAGACTATGACGCGAGTGCGGGCTCGCTGGTCGCAGCCATCGGTAAGCTGACCGGTAACACTCCCCCCGTACCTTCATCGGCCACCGCCCGTCACACCACGGCCGCCCCCGCGCGGCGCTCCACGCCTAAGTCCCGGCGTTCACCCGGACCCGCGCGTCGACCCGGCCGCTCGCGCCAGCAGTCCAAAGTGCCGGCGCGGCGCAGCACATCTCCTCAGCGCCGCCGACGTACGCCGCGAGTTGGTTCCGCTTCCAGGGGATCTTCCGGCCAATAGTGCTTCGGATAACGGCCACGCAGGTCTTTGCGGACCTGTAGGTAACCCTCGCGCCAGAAGCTCGCGAGGTCGCGCGTAATCTGCACGGGCCGCTGTGCCGGCGAGAGCAACTTCAGGGTCACGGGCACGCGCTCGGCTGCGATGCGCGGCGTGGCCGCCAGGCCGAACACTTCCTGCAACCGTACTGCGATCACCGGCGCACTCTCATCGAGATAGTCAATGCGGACGCTCGAGCCGCTGGGGACCTGCAGATGGGTTGGGGCGAGTGCATCCAGCTCGCGCTGCTGCTCCCAACTCAGCCCCGCACGCAGGATCTCCACCAGATCGAGTTTGGCGAGGTGAGTGCGGCGGGTCATGCCCGCGAGCCACGGCTCGAGCCATCTGTCCAATGTCGCGGTGAGCGTTGCATCGGAGAAGTCAGGCCATTGCGCCTCGCTCACCACACGACGCACGAAGGCAACGCGCGCCCGCAGCGTGCGCGCCGCGTCGGTCCAGGGCAGCACCTCGAGACCCATCTCGCGTACGCCGGACAGCATGGCTGCAAGTGCAGCGTCAGGCGGCACCTGCGGGAGCGGATTGTCTTCGAGCACGATGGCTTGCAGGCGCAGGATGCGGCGGGCCATCACGGCCTGTTGCTGCGAATCCCACACCACCGTCTCGGTGCACTGCAGCTGCTTTGCAAAGACTTGCTCGATCTCGGCGCGCTGCAGCGGCGCCGAGAGCAGGATGCGCGCATCGCGATCCTTGTCATCCAACTCGACCGCCACGATGAATTCCTCGCGTCCCAGACTGTGCGCCTGCGGTAGGAAGGCGCCGCGTCCGTTGCTGAGCGTGTAACGTGCTTCGGCCCCTGCCCTGCGCCGTCCGATCCGGTCGGGATAGGCAAATGCCAGCAATACGCCTGCCGTGCACGCAGCCGAGCGACGCGTGACCATCGGCAGCTGTCGGTGCAGATCCTGCGCTGCCCGCCGAACCCGCTGCAGAGCATTGCGATCAACCTGGTCTGACGGCCGGCGCTCATCCAACACCTCCAGCCGGCTGCGAATATCCACGTCACGCTCCCTATTGCCGGTGCGCAACAGGTCACGCTCGGAGAGTACGGCTGCGAGCTGCGCGGCAAGCTCACCGCCCCCATGCCCGGCAGAGCGCAGCAGCATATGCGCCAGACGCGGGTGCGTGCTCAGCTGCAACATGTGCCGGCCATGCTCGGTAATGCGTCCGTGTTCATTGAGTGCGCCGAGACCCATCAACAGTTGCCTGCAGCTGGCCATCTGGGCAGCCGGTGGAACATCGAGCCAGCGCAACTCGCTCACTTCCCGAACTCCCCAGGCTGCCAGCTCGAGTGCCAGCGGTGTGAGGTCGGCATCGACGATCTCCGGTGGGCTAAATGGCGCAAGTGAGCGCTGGGCCTCTGCGCTCCAGAGCCGATAGCACACCCCCGGCGCCACACGACCTGCCCGACCGCGACGCTGCTCGGCCGCGGCCCGCGAGATGCGTACGGTCACCAACCGGCTCATGCCGGAGACCGGATCAAAGCTCGAGCGACGCATCAGCCCACTGTCCACGATCAGACGCACCCCCTCGATGGTGAGGCTGGTCTCTGCGATGTTGGTCGAGAGCACCACTTTGCGGCTGCCGGCAGCGGCCGGTTGCAGTGCGAGTTCCTGCTCCTGCGCACTCAGTTCGCCAAACAGCGGCAGCACCGCGACGTTCGGGGGCAGATCAGAGCCCAGCAGCAGGGCGTGCACGCGCCGGATCTCACGCTGTCCGGGCAGAAACACGAGCACATCGCCGTCGGGCTCGCGCAGTGCCTGTAGCACACCGCGCGCCGTCAAGGACTCCGGCGAAGTCGACTCAACATGGCGCAAACTGTCGGGCAGTGCCGGCGCACCATGACCGATGTAACGCACCTCGACCGGATACATCTGACCCTGCGCGGTCACGAGGGGCGCATCACCGAGCAGCTGCGCTACACGCTCGCCCTCCAGGGTGGCCGACATGACGATGACACGCAGCTCGGGTGCCAGATTGGCGCGGCAGTCGAGTGTGAGTGCCAGCCCGAGGTCCGCCTGCAGGCTGCGCTCGTGATATTCATCAAACAGGACCGCCGCGACACCTTCGAGCGCGGGGTCAGTCTGCAACAGCCGCGTGAGCACGCCCTCCGTCACGACCTCGATGCGCGTCCGCGGCGACACACGCGTGTCCATGCGCATCCGATAGCCGACCGTCTCGCCTACCGCCTCGCGCAAGGTGTGCGCCATCCTTCGCGCCACGGCGCGGGCCGCGAGGCGGCGCGGCTCGAGCAGGATGAGGCGGCGGCCCTCGGCCCAGGACTGCTCGAGCAGCGCAAGCGGGACCACGGTGCTCTTGCCGGCCCCCGGGGGCGCCTGCAACACCGCAGCGCGACCGCCGCGCAACGCGGCACACAGCGCAGGAAGCGCGGCATCGATCGGCAGACCGGATATCACCCGATCAGCGCCGCCAGATCGCTAGCGCAAACAGCAGCCAGCCGGCAATGAGTAACAGGCCGCCCAGTGGTGTCACCGCGCCAAGCGCGCGCGGTGCACCAAAGCTGAGCGCATAGAGACTGCCGCTGAAAAGCACGATGCCGGTCAGCAGCAGCAGCGCCACCCAGCGCAACAGCTCCGCATCTGCGGAACGCAACAGCACGCCGAGCGCCAGTAAGCCCAGCGCATGATAGAAGTGGTAACGCACGGCAGTTTCATACACCTGCAGTCGCTCGCCGGACCACTGAGCGCGCAGCGCGTGCGCGCCAAATGCACCCATGATCGTGGCGAGGGCGATCAGGACCGCCGCGACGACCAGTGTGCGCCGGCTGTCCATCAACTGACGGGGCTGCGATCCGGTGCATGCCGCTCCAGCAACGGTCGGAGCAGATCGAGCGGCAGGGGAAACACCACGATCTGTGTCTTCTCGTGCGAGATGTCGGCGAGCGTCTGCAGGTAGCGCAACTGCATGGCGCCCGGTTGCGCGGCCATGGAGGTCGCCGCCTGAACGAGCGTCTGTGCCGCCTGCGACTCGCCCTCGGCGTTGATGATCTTCGCTCGCCGGCTGCGCTCGGCTTCGGCCTGCTTCGCCATGGCGCGCACCATGCTCTCATCGAGATCGACATCCTTGATCTCAACGTTCGCGACCTTGATGCCCCAGGCCTCGGTGTTCTGATCAAGGATCGTCTGCACGTCGGCGTTGAGCTTCTCGCGCTGGGCAAGCAGGTCATCCATCTCGTGCTGACCGAGAACGGAGCGCAGCGTGGTCTGCGCGACCTGGCTCGTGGCGTCGAACGGGCTCGCCACCTGCAGGATGGCCTTGCTCGGATCGACGATGCGGAAATACACCACGGCATTGACCTTCACGGAGACGTTGTCGCGCGTAATCACATCCTGCTTGGGGACGTTCATCACCACGACGCGCAGATCGACCTTGCGCATGTGCTGCACGATCGGCACGACGATGATGAGCCCCGGACCCTTGATGCCGGTGAAGCGCCCGAGGGTCAACATGACACCGCGCTCGTATTCGTTGAGCACGCGCACGCTGCTGATGAGCAGGAACACCACGAGGATGAGGACGAGCAGACCAAGCGACATGACCGACCCTCCGTGCGGGTTGCCGCAGACGGTCGCGAGCAGCTTTCAGTGCCCGCGCGGTGTTTTCGGCAGACCCGTGTGCTGTGTGCGAAATGGATGGCTGCGCCGTTTGCCGGCACCGCGCGCATTAGTACCACGGATCTGACCGGGTGGGGGACTGCGGGCTCCCTGGACTGCTGTGCCACTGCGCTCGGCCGCGCGAGCACCCGCATCGCTGCCGCGCCGCTCGCGCGCACCACCGGTCCCTGCGGGCTGGTAGGCCGGCACCAGCTGATGGCGGCCGCTGCCGATCAGATCGGCGCGACCCATCCGCCGCAGCGCCTCGCGCAGCAGCGGCCAGTTGTTAGCATCGTGATAGCGCAGAAATGCCTTGTGCAGGCGGCGGATCTTCAGCCCCTTGGGAATCAGCACCTCTTCGCTGTGCGCGAGTGATGCGCTTCAGCGGATTCTTGCCCGAATGGTACATGGCGGTCGCGGTTGCCATCGGTGAGGGCAGGAAGGCCTGCACCTGGTCGGCGCGGAAGCCATTCTTCTTCAGCCACAGGGCGAGCTCCAGCATGTCCTGATCGCTGGTGCCCGGATGCGCGGCGATGAAGTAGGGAATGAGGTACTGCTCCTTACCCGCCTCGCTGCGAGTAGCGGTCGAACAGCTCCTTGAAGCGGTCATAAGCGCCCATGCCGGGCTTCATCATCTTCGACAGCGGGCCTTCGGCCAGCGCCTCAGGCGCGATCTTCAGGTATCCGCCGACATGGTGCTGCGCCAGCTCCTTGACGTACTGCCGGCGACTCGATCGGCGAGGTCGTAGCGTACCCCTGAGGCGATCAGCACCTTCTTGATGCCCGGGCAGAGCCCGCGCCGTGCGATACAAGTTGATGAGCGGCGTGTGATCGGTATTGAGGTTGGGACAGATCGCCGGATAGACGCAGGACGGGCGCCGGCAGGCGCTCTCGATCGCGCGGCTCTTGCAGGCAAGCCGGTACATGTTGGCCGTCGGTCCGCCGAGGTCGGAGATGACACCCGTGAAGCCGGGCACCTGGTCGCGAATCTGCGTCGATCTCCGCAGCACCGAGTCTTCCGAGCGGCTCTGGATGATGCGGCCCTCGTGCTCGGTGATCGAGCAGAAGGTGCAGCCGCCGAAGCAGCCGCGCTGGATGGCGATCGAGAAGCGGATCATCTTGTATGCCGGGATGTGTCGCCGTGCCGTATGCCGGATGCGGCCGCCGCGCATAGGCGCGCTCGTACACCCAATCCATCTCCGCGGTCGTGAGCGGCATCGGCGGCGGATTGAGCCAGACATCGCACATCGCCGTGCTGTTGTATCAGCGCGCGCGCATTGCCGGGGTTGGATTCCAGATGCAGGATGCGCGAGGCGTGCGCGTACAACACCGGATCGGTTGCGACCTGCTCATAGGCCGGCATGCGGATGACACTGCGGTCGCGCTCGGCATTGGGCACGCGCCGCACAAAGCGCACCACCCTCTCGTTGGGCGTGAGCGCTGCTGGCGGGGACGCACAGCCCTGCAGCTCAGGCCCTTGCGGCATTGAGTTGCCTTCCATCGCATACGGGTTGAGCGGCGGATTCACAGGCCCCGGCGCATCCAGATGCGTGGAGTCGATCTCAATCCAGTCGCCCGGAACCTGACGCCGCACGAAGGCGGTGCCGCGCAGATCCGTGATGCGCATTGATGCTCTCGCCTGCGGCCAGCCGATGCGCAATCTCGCAGATCTGCCGCTCGCCATTGCCGTACACCAGCAGGTCCGCCTTGGCATCCAGCAGTACCGAGCGACGCACCTTCTCCGACCAGTAGTCGAAGTGCGCAATGCGGCGCAGCGAGGCCTCGATGCCGCCGATGACGATGGGTACATCCTTGAAGGCTTCGCGCGCGCGTTGCGCATAGACGATCACGGAACGGTCCGGGCGCTTGCCGCCGCTGCCGCCCGGCGTGTATGCATCATCGCTGCGGACCCGACGCTCCGCCGTATAGCGGTTGACCATCGAGTCCATGTTGCCGGCAGTGATGCCGAAGAACAGATTGGGCCGTCCGAGTGCCGCAAACGGCTGCGGCGCTGTGCCAGTCAGGTTGCGCAATGATGCCGACGCGAAATCCCTGCGCTTCGAGCACCCGCCCGATGATCGCCATGCCGAAGCTGGGGTGATCGACGTAGGCATCGCCGGTGACGACGATGACGTCGCAGCTGTCCCAGCCGAGCGCCTCCATCTCGGCCCGGGACATCGGCAGGAAGGGCGCGATGCCGAAGCGTCGTGCCCAGTACGGCCGATAGCCGTTG
The DNA here is from genome assembly GCA_963715725.1 of uncultured Pseudomonadota bacterium. GTDB lineage: Bacteria > Pseudomonadota > Gammaproteobacteria > Steroidobacterales > Steroidobacteraceae > 13-2-20CM-66-19. The sequence goes on from OY970272.1 coordinate 1,527,176, forward strand.
ATCTCAGGTGCGCTCTGCATGTTGCTGTGGCCGAGTTAGCGTAATGTCAGTGCCGCTTGTCCTGTTGCGCCGAATCCGGCTGCTGGCGGGCCGCCGGCGACGCCTCCAGCTTACTGAGCGCCTCGGGCAGGCCACTGATCACGTCCGCCCCGTTCAGGACCTTGAGGCTCGAGCCGGCGAAATCATCACCGATCGGTTGCGCCAGACCGCCGAGGCACTGCGACAGGAACCCCTCGGCGATCGCATAGAACGAGATCCGGTTCTGCGGCCGGGCAAAGCCGTGGCCCTCATCCGGGTAACAGCACGTAAGTGACCGGCAGCTGCTTCGCCTTCATGCGCATCCACGATCTGATCCGCCTCGGCCTGTTGACGCGCGGATCGTTGGCGCCCTGTGCGATCAGCAGCGGGCTGGAGATTTTGCCGGCGAAGGTCAGTGGCGAGCGCTGCTTGAGGAACTCACGGCCTTCGGCGGTGCGCGGGTCCCCGATCCGGCGCACCATGTCCTCGTAGAATGCCTTCCAGTATGGCGGGATCGAGTTGAGCAGCGTCACTAGGTTGGAAGGACCTACGATGTCGACACCGCAGGCGAAACGGTCCGGAGTGAAGGTCAGCCCGACGAGCGTTGCGTAGCCGCCATAGGAGCCGCCATAGATCGCGATCTTGTCAGGCTGCGCGATGTGCTCGCGTACCGCCCAGTCGACCGCATCCAACAGGTCCTTGTGCATCTTGCCGGCCCATTCATGGTCGCCTGCGTTGATGAACTTCTTGCCGAAGCCGGTCGAGCCGCGATAGTTGACGCCGAGCACCGCGTAGCCGCGGTTGGCGAGCCACTGATGCTCGGGGTTGAAGCCGTAGCTGTCGCGCGCCCACGGACCTCCGTGCACATCAAGCACCAACGGCAGCGGCTGCGAGGGTCGATCCGCGCCGGGCGCGCCGGTCCCGGCGGGAGCGTCAGATAGCCGACCAGCGGCAGGCCGTCCCGCGAGCGCAATCTCGAGCGGCTGCATGCGGCTGCAGCGGCGCCCCGACGAGCTCCGGGCGATGATCGAAGAGCTTGTTGACCTTGCTGACTGCCGCGATCGTAAAGGTGGCTGCTCGTGCCCTGCACCGGGTCGTCCACCACGACGATCCAGCGGCTGTCATCCAGGGTGCGGCTCAGTACTTCGAACTGTGGACCGAGCGCGGTCGTCAGCCGCTCGATGTCGGCCGCCACGGCAGGCGTCAGCGCAGTGACCTTCGTGGTCAGATACTCGAAGGCGTAGGCCTGCGGCTCACGGGTCTTGGGCTCGAGCCACACCTCGGAGACATCCGCCTGTCGACTGTCGCCGATGACCGTCTGCTTGCCGCTGCGCAGATCGAGGCGCACCAACGCCGCCTTGTCACGATCCAGCGAGCTCAGCAGCAGCGCCGTCTCGCCATCCTCCTCGATCACGATCGGCCGGGTCGTGAGACTGTCCTCACGGCCATATTTCAGCAGGCTCTCCCAACCTCGCTCCGGTCGCGGCGATAGAGCTCGCCACCGCCATCGGCCAGGGACTTCACGGCCAGTCGCGGCCGCAGCTGCAGGTCCTCCAGGTAGCCGGCAAACTGCTGATCGTTGCGCTCGACCAGCTTGCGTTCGCCGCTGGCAATGTTGATCTCGTACAGGTCGTGATATTCGGGCGTGCGGTCGTTGAGCGCGATCAGTGCGATCTGCGGGCGCTGCGTGGGACAGCCCGACGATCTGGGCGCGTACCTTGGCGAAGCGGTGTCAGGTCGATCTGAACTCCGCTCTCACATCCACACTGTAACACGCGCCAGTTCTCATCGCCGCCCTCATCCTGCAGAAACAATACGTGGCGGCCATCCTCGGCCCAGTAGTGCTGGCGGATACCCCGCTTGCGATCATCCGTGATGGCTTTGGCCGCATCCGGCTTGCCAAGCGGCGCGAGCCAGACATTCAACACGCCATTGCGCGGAGCGAGAAAAGACAGATAGCGTCCGTCCGGACTGAGCCGCGCCTGGGCGCGCACCGGATTACCGAACAGCGCCTGCCGGGTGATCAGTTGAGTGGATGTCGCCTCAGCGGCCAAGGTGTCCCCTCCGTGCAACAGGGCCAACAGCGCCAGCGCGCTCAGCAGCCGCCGCGTTATTCCGGGCGAGCCGGATGGGTAGGAGAATAAGCTCATCATCTTCAATGTAGCAGCACACCTTCAATACAGCAGCACACCGGAGCGCTCGCGCTGCCACGCCTGCTCGTCTGCAAGCGTCAGCGCATCGAGGTCCGCGGGCATGGCGCCCGGATCATCCACCCAGCGACGCAACAGATCGCTGCCGTTGATGACATCGATTGCCAGGCGTCCGCTCTCGTACTCGTAGGGAAAATCCCGCCAGATCGGATACTCCGGCCGCAGCCGCCGCAGTGCCTTGAACGCCAGCGCAAACAGCCGCCAGGGCCGGAAGGAATCATGATCGTAGTACGCGGCATCCTCCACGTGGACCTGAAAGCCGGCACACAGCTTGGCCAACGTGCTTGTGGAAGGTCGGCTCGAAATAGCATGGCCGGATGCGGCAGCCGCGCATCCAGGACGGCGCGACAGCGTGCGCATCTCAGTTAGCAGCGCGCGTACATCCAGATCCGGCGCGCCCAGCACCTCGAGCGGCCGCGTGGTGCCGCGTCCTTCCGACAGCGTGGTGCCCTCCAGCATCACCGAGCCCGGATAGCAGCGGGCCATCCACAGGTTGGGCGCGTTGGGGCTTGGGTTGACCCAGGTGCGCCGTCCGAGGGGCCAACCGTAACCTGGCTCGGCGCGCGGGCTCCCAGCCATCCATGGGCACGATCTGACAATCAACATCGAGCCGCAGTTTGGTGACGAACCACAGCGCCAGCTCGCCCATCGTCAGGCCGTGGCGCATCGGCAGCGGACCTGCGCCGACGAAGCTCTCACCGCCGGCGCGCAGCGTCAGCCCCTCGATCGGCCGTCCGATCGGATTGGGACGGTCGAGCACCCACACCGCCTTGCGGTGCCGCGCCGCTTCCTCGAGCACATAACGCAACGTGGTAACGAAGGTATAGATGCGGCAGCCGAGATCCTGCAGGTCCACGAGCAGCACATCGAAGCTGTCCATCATCTGCGCTGTGGGACGCCGCACCTGCGCCATAGAGACTGAACACCGGAATGCCATGCAGCGGATCATGGTAGTCGCGCCGACTCGACCATGTTGTCCTGCTTGTCGCCACGCAAGCCGTGCTGCGGGCCGAAGGCCGCCGTGATGTGCGTGTCTCCGAGTGCTGCCAGCGCATCGAGCGAATGCGTCAGGTTCCGGGTCACCGATGCCGGATGCGCCAGCAGGGCCACGCGGCGGCCAGCCAGCGGGCGCCGCAACTCGGGTTCATCGAGCAGCCGGTCGATTCCAAACTTCATGGTGTGAGCTCGAGCAGAAAGTTATCCGGGTGGTGGAAGTCGGCCTTGCCGGCCGGGTGCCGAGCCGACCAATAGTACAGACTTCCGGTCGCGTCCTCGATGACCGCCGTCACCGCGATGCGCAAGGTGCGGGCTGCGGCTGCGGTCGCGCTCTGCGGCAACCGCACGCTGGCGCGCAGCTCGAGCTGCTGCCCCTCCTGCACAGGCTCGATAAGGGGTGGTTGCGGCAGCTGCGCCGGGCGCATCCCCTGGCGATAGTCGTCAAAGGCATAAGCTGCCCACGCGCCCGCCGGGGAGAAATTGAGCTCCAGATACTCCGGGCCTGAGCTCTGGCCGATAAAAGCCTCGAAGCACGTGTGCCGCCACAGCTCATCGGCCCTGCCCGGATTTGCGGACGGGGGCGGGATCTGCAGCTGCGCCAGCTCGGCGCGCAGCACATAGCACAGCAGCAACTCAACGCCGTCGCGCAGAGTGACCTCTGCGTCCAGGCTGTGGATGGCGCTGCTGTGCGCGCCTGGGTGGCCGACCAGCGGCACCCGCCGGTGAGCTCGTGCAGGCATGGCTCATTGTACCTGCCCGTATGTCATATTGAGTGTGGGCATAGCGCTTGCGGAATGGCCACGATGACCGACCGTTGGGATGTTGTTGTGATCGGCGCCGGCGCTGCGGGACTTGCCGCAGCGAGCGAGCTGAGCCGCGCCGGGCACACGGTGCTGCTGCTGGAGGCGCGCGATCGCGTGGGCGGCCGGACCTGGACCCGCTACGAGCCGGATCTGCCCGCGCCCATCGAGCTGGGCGCTGAATTCATCCATGGCCGCGCACCGGTGAGTTTCGAGCTGTTACGTCGCGTTGGTCAGGTGCCGTTCGATGTCACGGGGGATCACTGGACACTGCTGTCGGGCAGGCTGACCCAGCGCACAGAAGATCTGTTCGGTGAGATTCAACAAGCACTGCGTCGCGCTGATCCGCTCAGCCAGCCCGACCTGCCCTTCACACAATGGCTGCGCGGCAGCGAGCGCTACGGCTTGTCGCCGGAGGCGCAGCGGCTGGCATGCTCTTTCGTCGCGGGCTTCGATGCAGCCGATCCGGAGCGCGTCAGCACGCATTTCGTCGCCCGCGAGTGGGGCTCAGGCGGGCTGCTCGATGCGGGGCAGTTTCGTCCGCAAAACGGCTACGGCGCGGTGCTGGCAGCGCTCGCCGGCTCACTCGACCGGGAGCGGGTGCGGGTGCAGCTGCAGACTCTCGTCCACAGCCTCAGCTGGCGGCCCGGCAACGTCGCGATCGATGCCGACTTTCTGGGCCAGCCCTTCCGGGTTACAGCACCGCGCGTCATCATCTCGCTGCCGCTGGGAGTGCTGCAGCACACCGACTCTGCAGAGGGTATGAGCTTTGCACCGTCCCTCGCGGTCAAACAACAGGCACTGCAGGGCCTGGCTGCTGGTGCCGTGTTGAAAGTCAGCCTGCGCTTTCGGCATGCGTTCTGGGAAACGGTGGATGACGGCCGCTACGCGCATGCCTCCTTCTTCCATTCCCCGGAGTCACCGTTCCCGACATTCTGGACCGCGCTGCCGTTACGCGCGCCGTTACTGACCGCCTGGGTGGGCGGCCCTGCGGCCGCGCACCTGTCCGAGCGCAGCACCGCGCACATCGTGCAACAGGCGCTCGCCTCACTTGCGCAGATCTTTCGCTGTACGCACTCAATGATGGGTCTGGAAACCGCGTACCTGCATAACTGGCAGACCGACCCTCTCACACGCGGCGCGTACAGTTACGTGTTGGCCGGCGGTGGCGAGGCTCGCGCAGCGCTCGCAGCCCCGATTGAGAACACCCTGTTTTTTGCCGGCGAGGCTACCGATACCGAGGAAGCGGCGACGGTGGCGGGCGCATTGCGCAGCGGCGAGCGCGCCGCTCGCGAGGTCGTGGCGAGCCTGGCAGACATTCACCGGAATCCAGCGTGAAGACTCGGCGCGAGGTTGTCGTTGGGATGGCCAGCTGTGCGTGCGCGCTGGGAATGAGTGCAGCAGCGGTGGGTCAGGCGGCCGCGGGTACAAAAAATCAGGCTTCCGCCCGTTCTGCACCGCTGCGTGAGATCGCCCCCGGCATTCATATTCGCGAGGGCGTGGATGAAGATGCCACGGCTGCCAATCTCGATGCGATTGCCAATATCGGCTTCATCGTGGGGCAGGACGCCGTCGCCGTCATTGATCCGGGTGGCAGCGTTGCCGACGGCGAGCGGCTGCGTACCGCCATCCGCAGCACTACGAGCCTGCCGATTCGCTTCGTGCTGCTCTCACACGTGCATCCTGACCACATCTTCGGTGCTGGGGCCTTTGAAGCGGATCACCCGCAGTTCATCGGTCATGCCCGTCTTCCGGCAGCGTTGCAACAGCGCGGCGAGTATTACCGCGACGGACTGGAGCGCATCCTGGGCAGAGGCCGTGCCGGACCGCTCGTCACACCCAGCGTGCAGGTCCGCGATCATGCGCAGATCGATCTCGGCAACCGCCTACTCGAGATCACTGCCCACCCCACGGCCCACACGGATTGCGACCTCAGTGTGTTCGACCGCCAGACGCAGACGCTGCTGTTGTCGGACCTGCTGTTCGTGCGGCGCGTTCCTTCGCTGGATGGCAGTCTCAAGGGCTGGCTGCAGGAGCTGGGAAAACTGCGGAAACATCCGGCGCGGCGCGCGGTACCCGGCCATGGGCCGACGAGCGTAGACTGGCCCGCAGGAGCTGCGGACCTGGAGCGCTACCTGCACACGTTACAAAGCGAGACGCGCACGGCGATCTCCCGATCCGTGGACATCAGTCGCGCCGCAAACAGCGTCGCGCAGTCGGAGCGCTCGCGTTGGCAACTGTTCGACGATTACAACGGCCATAACGTCACCCAGGCCTACAAGGAGCTCGAATGGGAATGACGCGCGAGTTGAGCCTCGCCCTGTTCGCCGGGCTGGCACTTGGCGCTCTGCAGTCGGCTTGCGCCGAGGAAGGGAACAGCGATCACGCCGCCCGCTGGAAACAGCTGCAGCAGGCGATCTTCCCGCACCGCGAGATCGAGAGCGCCGGCGGCATCATCAGTATCGATGCGCCGCCGCGTGCACTGGATGCAGCGCTCGTGCCGATCGAGCTGCAGATCACCGGCAAGCAACCGGTGAAAGGCGTGTATGTGGTGATCGACGACAACCCCGCGCCCATGGCTGCGCACTTCGTGTTTGGACCGGATGCCGATCCACACGACCTGAAACTGCGCGTGCGCGTCAATGCCTACACCAACATCCATGCGGTTGCCGAGACCGCCGACGGCAAGTTGCACGCGGCCGCGAAATTCGTGAAAGCGGCGGGCGGCTGCTCCGCACCGGCAGGCGCCGACGATGCGGCAGCGCTACAGGACCTGGGACGCATGAAACTGAAGCTGCTCGGTAACTTCAATCCGGGCAAGCCACTGCAGGCGCAACTGATGATCCGGCACCCGAACTTCAACGGCATGCAGATGAACCAGATCACGCGCTTCTACACCCCGGCACGCTTCATCCGCACGATCGATGCGACCTATGACGGCGCGCAGATCTTCCACGTCGATACCGACATTTCACTCAGCACCGATCCGGTGATCACGTTTGGTTTCGTCCCGCACGAGAAAGGCACCATGAAGGTGGTGGCGCAGGACAGTGACAATGCGCGCTTCGATCACAGCTTCGAGGTGCCGGCAGGACCTGCGAGCTGATGGCGCCTGTCAGGAGGGTACGGGGGCTGCTGCTCGCCGCGGCAGCGTTCGTGTGCGGCTTCATCTCGCCCGGCTTTGCCGCCAACGACCCGCTGACGGCGCCGCCTCCGGCGGGGTTGGCCGCCAAGGGATCCGATGCAGGCACCGCTGCCACCGGGCCCGCAGCCCGCTCTTTTGAAACCGGACATCAGAGCGCTCGGGACCGCGCGCAGGGGAGCGCCGAGGTGCCTGAGCCAGAGGGTTTCTGGACCGGGCCGATCAACAGTCCGGTGCCGCGTACCATCAACGGCGGCACCGTCATTCATGCGCAGCAGCTTGCGGCGCTGCTGAAACGTGCGCATCCCGTCGTCGTAGATGTTTCCAACGCTCCCCGCCGTCCGGACAACCTGCCCTCCTCTTCAATGTGGCTGCCCGTACCGCATCAAGCGGTACCAGGCGCGGTGTGGATTCCGGGTGCGGGACTGGGTGATCCGCCAGCGGGCGTTGCCGACTACTACCGCCAGCGTCTCGAGCAGCTTACGGCTCACGACCCGTCCCGCGCGCTGGTCATCTATTGCCACGAGCGCTGCTGGCTCAGCTGGAACGGCGCCAAACGTGCCATCGGCTACGGCTATCGCGAGGTTTATTGGTTTGCTGATGGCATCGAGGGCTGGCGCGCCGCGAAGCTGCCTACCGCGGTCATCGAGCCCCAGGCCGTGCCCTGACTGCCGTCCTGGCACGGGTGTTGGCGCCATAACGTGCAATCACGCTGAGCGCGTCTGACTGCGCTGTCGCCGTCAGCCGCAGCTTGCGCATCAGCGCCTGCGCATCAAAGGGTGCGCGCAGCTTCACATCGGTGTTATCGAAGAAGCAGTAGACATCACGAGGTGTGTGGGTGGGTGGCTTGCGCGGGCTGATGCAACGGGCGTCGGCAGGCTCAGTACCGCTCTGCCACGCCCGGATGCGCCGCGCCCAGCGCTGCAGCGCCCGATCCGAATAGCCGCTGCGGTATAACACCTTGTCACCGTGCAGCCGCATGTAGATGAAGTCTGCGGTGATGTCATGGACCAGTGGCCATTTGCGTGCGGTCTCGGCGATCACGAGCGCGATGTTGTAGCGGCGCAGCAGATCCGGGAACTCAGGTGTCAGGAAGCTCTTGTGACGGATCTCGACCGCGTGCTGCAGCCTGCGCAGCGGCCCGGCATCCAGCTGGACCCGGCCGCGCCAGCGCGCATCATGCTGGCGCGCCAGTCGCTCCGCCGCGCGTGTGTCGGTCGGTAGCAGTTTGAAAAACGCCTCGAACCGCTGCGGATCGTATTGCTGCGTCGGAGGGAACTGCCATAGGATGGGACCCAACTTGTGCTGCAGGTTGAACACCCCCGAGGCCAGGAAGTTGGCGAGCGGGATCTCGACGTCGCGCAGCTTCTTCATGTGGGTGATGAAGCGCGGTCCCTTCAGCGCGAACATGAAGTCAGCCGGTGTCTGCTCGAACCAGGTCGCATAGCTTTCCGGCCGCTGCAGCGAGTAGAACGAGCCGTTGATCTCGATCGCACCCAGGTGCCCGGCCGCATACTGCAACTCCAGCCGCTGCGGCAGGCCGGCAGGATAGAACGTGCCGCGCCAGGGGGTGTAGCGCCATCCGGAAATGCCGATACGGGTCCGGGTCATAGCCTGTGCGCAGCAGGCTTCGTGCCTCAGGTCCCTTGGGCTTGTGCCTGCGGACGCCCCCGGTGCGAGCCGTTCTGCCAGTAATACATCGCACCGATCGCGCCCAGCAGTGCCGCCGCGCTCAGCGCGAGCGAGCCATGAATGCCGAGCACCACCCCGCCTAGTCCGACCAAGATGCCGCTGAACAGCCGCATACCGTTCGACGACATCGCGAACACCCCGAGCACGCGTCCGCGTATCGCAGCCGGTGCATTGATCTGCACCAGCGCCTGGCACATGGAGTTGAATGCGAGCTCGAGAAAGCCTGCGGCGCACAGCAGGAGCAAGGCGAGAGGATAGGACCTCGTGAGCGCGAAGCTCCCGAGCACCACGCACCAGCCCATCGCCAACAACAGTGCGGTGCGCGAGGCAGGACGCAGCAGGCTCAGACTCTCGAGAATGAAACCGGCCGCCAGTGCGCCGGCGGCATCCGCAGCGAGCAGCATGCTGTAGGCCACACCCGGATTGCCGTGGCCGAGGTCAATGGCAAAGGCCGGCATCTGAGCCTGGTAGGCGTTGCCGATGAAAAAAGCGGCGAGGCCTGACAGCAACATCATGCGTGTCAGGATCGGATCGCCGCGTATGTTCCGGAACGTGGCGAATACATCACTCCAGCCCGACACAGCGCCCTCGCTGACATTCTGGCGCGCCTGGCCACGATGACCATACGGTGCCGACACGAGCCACAGCAGCATGGGCAGATAGATCAGCGCATTCAGAAAGATTCCGTAGGCCGTCCCAAAGCCCAGCAGCAGCAGCCCACCCACCGCCGGGCCGGTGAGCATGCCCAGATAGCGCGCCGTGGCGCCCAGGCGCACGGCACTGGCCAGCTCATCGGCTGCGACGATGTCATGCAGCAGCACCTGGCTCGCCGGCAGCCACAGCACACCCGCCATGCCGTGGATGACCAGCAGCACGCGCGCGTGCCATTCCTGAATGGCGCCGGTGATGAACAGCACGCCCCAGCCGATCGACACGCCCATGAACAGCAGCATGCCCAGCTGGATCAGACGGCGGGGATCAAAGCGGTCCGCGAGGACTCCGGCATGAATCGAGAACAACAGGTACGGCAGCCAGTGCGAGATCACCGCAAAGCCGCCAAGAGCCGGCGAATGGAACTTCTGGTAGAGCGCCCAGTAGCTGATGACGTGCTCGGTGTTGTCCGCCAGCATGGCGGTCGCCGTGCCCACGAAATACATCCGGAAACCCGGATGCCGCAGGGCGGCGAATGAGACCGCGGTGGCAGCCAATCGGCGTCAGTGCCCGTCGAGACCGGCGCGCCGCGCCGCGAGCGCTGCGAGTGCGCTCCAGTCCTTGTGCGCTCCACCGGTGGCAATGATCTCCAGCAAACCGTCTCGCAACACGCTCGCGAAGGGCAGCGGCACGTTGCGCTCATCGGCGGCAGCGAGCGCAAGTCGGATGTCCTTCAGTGCCAGCGGCGCGGGAAATCCTGCCGGCTCGTAGCGCTGCTCGCTGATCATGGAGCCGTAGCCCTTGAAGACCGGCGCCGCAAACAACGTGTTGGTCATTACCTGCAGAAACTCGTCGGCGCTTACGCCGTGCGAGCGCGTCAGAGCCACGGCCTCGCCCATCGTCTCGATGGCCGCCGCGATCATGAAATTACCGGCGATCTTCACCGCGCTCGCCTTCTCGGGCTGCTCACCGACCAGCCATACCTTCTGGCCGACGGCCTCGAGCGCCGCTCGCGCCCGCTCGAGTGTCTGCCGCTCGGCGGCTGCCACAACGTTCAGCTTGCCCGCGGCCGCCACATCAGGACGGCCGAACACCGGCGCAGCCACGTAGCCGATCCGGTGTTGCGCATGTAGCTGCGCAAATTCGCGCGTCAGCGCGATGGACACAGTGGCGAGATTGATGTGAATGCAGCCCGGGCGCGCTGCCTCGAGCACGCCCTGATCCAGCAGTACCGCGCGCACCGCCTCATCGTTCGCGAGCATGGTCATGATGAACTCGGCATCGGCGAGCTCGGCCGGGGTACGCGCCACCCTGGCGCCTCGCTCACCCAATTCACGCGCTGGTGCCGCTGAGCGGTTCCAGACGTGCAACTCGTGACCGCCCGCGAGCAGATGCCCGGCAATTCCCAAGCCCATCTTGCCCAGCCCGATGAAACCGATCTTCATGACCTTCTCCTGGAGGTCTGCTACCGCAACGCGCTTTGCAGATCCTCGATCAGATCCTGCACGTCCTCGATGCCGACGGACAAGCGTATCAGGCCATCGTCAATTCCCAGGGATTGCCGCAGCGCGGGCGGCAGCGACGCATGAGTCATGATTCCCGGATGCTCGATGAGACTTTCCACGCCTCCGAGGCTCTCCGCGAGTGCAAACAGGCGGCAGCGCTCGAGCATATGGCGCGTATTCTCCAGACCACCGCGCAGCACCGCGGTCACGATGCCACCGAACCCGCCCTGCATCTGCCGGCTCGCGAGCTCATGCTGCGGATGGCTGCTAAGTCCCGGATAGTAGACGCGCTCGACGCGCGGATGTTTTTCCAGCCAGGCGGCGATCGCCTGCGCATTAGCGCAGTGTCGCTCCATGCGCAAGGCGAGTGTCTTGATACCGCGCAACGTGAGAAAAGAGTCGAATGGGCCGGGCACGCCGCCCAGCGCATTCTGCAGGTAGGCAAGCCGCTCCTGCAGCGCGCCCGCCTCGCGCACTACTGCGGCGCCGCCGATCGCATCGGAATGGCCGTTCAGATACTTGGTAGTGGAATGCACGACGATATCGAACCCATGCTCGTAGCGGCCGCTGCAGATAGGGCGTTGCGAAGGTGTTGTCGCACACACTCAGCAGCTGATGCTGCCGCGCTGTGTCTGCCACGGCTCTCAGATCTACGATCTTCAGCAGCGGATTGGTCGGTGTCTCCACCCATACCAGGCGGGTGTTGGGTCGGATGGCGCTCTGCAGTGCATCCAGATCGCTCAGATCGACGAAGCTGACATCGTGACCCGCGGAACGCTTGCGCACGTTCTCCAGGATGCGGTAGCTGCCGCCGTACAGGTCGTGCATGGCGATGATGTGAGACACCGCTGTCGAGCAGCTCTAGCACCGTGGCCGTGGCGGCCATGCCGGAGGCGAAGGCAAACGCTGCAGCGCCGCCTTCGAGGTTGGCGAGCGCCGCCTGCAGCGCATTGCGCGTGGGGTTGGCGGTGCGCGAGTACTCGAAACCCTTGTGCACGCCCGGACTCGCCTGCACGTAGGTCGAGGTGGCGTAGATCGGCGGCATCACTGCGCCGGTGAGCGGATCGGGCTGCTGCCCCCCGTGAATGGTGCGCGTGCCGAAACGTTGGCGATCCGAATCCTGACCCATATTCACACCCTGCGACGCAACCAGTTGAGCAGATCGATGCGCGTAACCAGTCCGAGGAACTCTCCGTCCTTCACCACGATGGCCACCAGGCCGCGCTTGAAGATTTCCATGAGCTGCGCAATCGACGCATCGACCGGTACAGTCACCAAGTCCGCTCTCCATCGCCTTGGTCACCGGCTCATTGAAATGCTCGGGGTTCTCGAACACCTCGAGCAGGATGTCCTCTTCATCCACGATGCCCACGATACGGCCATCGCTGCATCACCGGTAGCTGCGACACGTCATACAGCTTCATACGACGCAGCGCCGCGAGTACTGGCTCGGTCGAGTTGACGGTCACCGCGGCGTGCTCCCAGTGGCGTCGCGCGATCAGGTCGCGCAGATCGCCGAAGCGCTCGCGCTCGATGAAACCCTGGTCCAGCATCCAGTAATCGTTGTAGACCTTCGACAGATACTTGTTGCCACTGTCGCAGACGAAGGTTACGACCCGCTTCGCGCTGCGCTGCTCGCGGCAGTAGCGCAGCGCGGCTGCCAGCAGCGTACCGGTGGAGGTGCCGGCGATGATGCCTTCATTGCGCAGCAGCTCGCGGCAGGTGCGGAACGCCTCGGCATCCGGAATGGTGTAGGTCGGGCCGACGCGCGAGAAATCGGCCACCGGCGGAATGGAATCCCCGCCGATGCCTTCCACCAGCCAGCCGCTGCGCTCAGTGGGGATCTGCCCGGATTTGGCATAGCGGGCGAGGATCGAGCCGGCAGGATCGGCGAGTACCATCTCCACCTGCGGTGCGACTCGTGCAAAGTAACGCGACAGGCCGGTGAGCGTGCCCCCCGTACCCACCCCGCACACAACCGCATCCAGGCGGCCCTGTGTTTGTTCCCAGATCTCCGGCGCGGTGGTCTCTTCGTGCGCCTGCGGGTTGGCCGGGTTGCCGAACTGATTGACGAAGTAGGAGTTAGGGATCTCGCCCGCAAGGCGCTCGGCCACGTCGCGGTAATACTCCGGATGTCCCTTGCTGACATCCGAGCGCGTCAGCTGCACGTCTGCGCCCATGGCCTTGAGATGAAAGATCTTCTCCTGGCTCATCTTGTCGGGAATGACCAGCAGCAGCCGATAGCCCTTCTGCGCCGCGACGAGCGCCAGCCCAAGGCCGGTGTTGCCGGCCGTCGCTTCGATGAGCGTGCCTCCGGGGGAGAGCACGCCGGCACGCTCGGCGGCCTCGATCAGATAGAGCCCGACACGGTCCTTGATGGAGCCGCCGGGGTTCTGGTTTTCCAGTTTCAGGAACAGCTCGCACGGTCCGGTATCGAGGTGCCGCGCCGCCAGGAGCGGCGTGTGGCCGATCATCTGCAGCACGTTGCTGAAAACTGCGGACATCAGACTCCCTGCTGCGGTAGCTGCACGGCGATGATCAGTCCCGACTCTACCCAGCCGCGCAGGAATGCCGCGGCATGCAGGGAGGCGGCCTGCTCATCCAGCTGCCCGCACAACCGCTCACACAGCTCGCCGAAAGACTCACGGCGCGCGTGCCGCCGCGAGGGTCTGAGCTTCCGTTGCGGAAAGTTGCCGGAAGTATATTTGCAGTTCCTTACGCCACAAGAGCCAGTCGCCGGGCCGCTCCAGAAGTCTCGCCGCAGGCACTGCCGTCGCAGCCTCACCCCCTGCAGGCTCATGCCCTGCAGCGCTCGTTCCTTCCGACAGGCCTTCCAGATCGCTGCGACGTTCCAGCGCAACGACACAACCTCCAGTGCCGCGCTCCACTCAAAGCGCAGCTCCGCCCAGCTTTCCGGCTTAATGTCCGTGAGCGCGCCGATGTCGATCGGCGTGGCATCCGCCGCATCAAACACATTCGCCATGGCCCACTCCCAGCGCGCCATCTCGGCAAGGAGCGGTGTGGCTGCATAGCGCGGCTCGGCCGATAGAAATGCGGCCAGCTGATCACCGTAATAGCGGACGGAGCGGAACACGGAAGGAAAGCGCTGGATATAGTTGCGCGCCAGGACGGCAAATTCGTCGCTCCCCATCAGCTGCAGCAGGATTGGAAAGCTGTGCTCCAGCGCCTCCGACGAGGCGGAGCTGGTAACCCTCTCCATAGATGGCGAGCCGGGTGCGCACCGGCACCCGTGTGGTGCCGGCCACATGGCTGGCAATCGTCTCATCCCCTTCCAGCAGGTAGCGCTGAAAGACGTTTTGCAACTCACCGAGCCGCATCAGCGCCGCTTGCATTCAGCCGAGATGCTCACGCTGCACGCGCCGCCAGGGTGCGCGCGGCCAACTCACGCGCTGTGCGAAGCTCCGCGCACAGCTCCTCGAGCGGCGGGATGTTGGCATCGCGCTCGATCATCGTGGTCACGGCACCGAAGCGGCGTACGGCCGCCGCATACAGCTCCCACACGGGGTCGGGCACTGGATGATCGTGGGTATCGATCAGGTAGTCGCCGTGGTTCTCGTGACCGGCCAGATGGATCTGCTGCACACGCTCCACCGGGATCGCGTTGCAGGTAATCCAGCGGCGCAAATTCATGATTGACGCTGCTCACATAGATGTTGTTGACATCGAGCAGCAGCAGGCAGTCGGCGCGCTCGGCGATCTCCCGCAGGAATTCCCATTCGGTGAGCTCGCAGCCCCGGTAGCTGACGTAGCTCGAGACGTTCTCGAGCAGCATGCGCCGCCCGAGCACGTCCTGCACCGTGCGCACGCGCTCCACGACGTGATCGCAGTGCCTCTTCCGTATATGGCAGCGGCAGCAGATCGTGCATGATTGCGACCGGCCGATGCCGGTCCAGCACAGATGATCGGAGATCCAGCGCGGCTCGACGCGCCGCGGCCAGCTGCCGCAACTGGCCGAGATAGTCGCGATCGAGAGGTTCGGTGCTGCCGATCGACAGCGACACACCGTGCAGCACCAGGGGATAGCGCTCCCGGATGCGCGCAGGTAATCCAGCGGCTTGCCGCCGGGCACCAGATAGTTCTCGGTGAGCGCCTCGAACCAGTCGACCGGCGGGTGGTCCGGCGAGGATTGCCTCGTAATGATCGACCCGCAGGCCGAGACCAAAACCCAGCGGCGGCTCGAGACGACTCATGGGTGTTTGCAGGAGCACCCGTCCTGCCCGGACGGGTGCTCTCGCCACGGCGCTTACTTGGCGGCCTTTGCCTTCGCAGCGTCGCACTTCGCCTGCGTCATCTCCAGGAAACCCTGGCCTTTGCAGGAGTTCTGACCCTTGCAGGCATTGTTGGCGCTCTTGCAGGCCGACTTGCCCTTGCAGGAGTTCACGCCTTCGCACTTACTTTGGCCTCATCGGCGGCGCTGGCCGTGGCCACAAAGGCGTTCGAGAACAGCATGGCGGCGGCAGCTGCCAAGGCAACGCTGGACATCTTTCGACTGTTCATTCGGAGACTCTCCATTTTTCGGGATTGATTGAGAACAGAACCGACGATGGAAACAGACCCGTTGGCTGCCTCATTTATTACCGACCCTGCCGTCGGCATGCCGACTTTTTGTCATCGACACCCCTCCTACCGGTTGTACCGGCCGGGCCCGCCCTCGTGTCCTGCGCCATTCTACCCCCTGCTGGCTTAGAATGGATGGTTCGGCCGCGGTGGGCGGCCGGCACTGGAAAGAGCTGAGTTCAGGATGACTGCATGACCGACGAATCCCGCGATGCCATCGTTGTCCGCGGTGCGCGCCAGAACAATCTGAAGAACCTCCACCTGCAGATCCCGCTGAACGAGCTGGTCGTGGTGACGGGTGTCTCCGGCTCGGGCAAATCCTCGCTGGTATTCGACACGCTGTATGCGGAAGGCCAGCGGCGTTATGTGGAGACGTTCTCTCCGTACGCCCGGCAGTTCCTGGATCGCATGGACAAGCCGCAGCTCGATGGCATCTCCGGCATCCCGCCGGCCATTGCCATCGACCAGACGAATCCGGTGCGCACCTCGCGCTCCACCGTCGGCACGATGACCGAGCTCAACGATCATCTGAAGCTGCTGTTTGCCCGGGCAGCTGCGTTGTATTGCCGCTGCTGTGGCGACCCGTGCGGCGCGACAGCGCGCGAGAGCATTTACGAGGATATGCTGCTGCGCGCGCAGGCGAGCGGCGATCCGCGCCTGCTGTTGAGTTTTCCGGTCACGGTGCCGGAGAACTTCACGGAAGCGGAAGTGCGCGAGCTGCTGCAGAAGCAGGGCTACACACGTTTCCTGCCAAGCACGACGCCTGTTTCCAGCGCTGTTGAATCGTGCGCTTCCGCCGCAAGTTCACGGTCGGCGGCGCCGGCACGTAAGTCGCGCGGGCGCGGCAAGCGCGCCGCGAAGGCGAGCGCACCGCCGGTCATGCTGGAGGTCGTGCAGGATCGCATCCGCGCCCGCAACGCCGAGCGCAGCCGCGTGCTGGAATCTCTCGAGTCGGCGCTGCGTGTCGGCCAGGGGCGCGTCAACATCCACGTGGTCGACGATGCAGCCGAGCCACAGATCCTCACGACCTGGCGCTACTCGAGCCAGCTGCACTGCGCGGAGTGCGATCTCGCCTATCGCGAGCCCATCCCGAGCCTGTTTTCCTTCAACTCCCCGGTCGGCGCGTGCGAGAGCTGTCGCGGCTTCGGGCGCACCATCGGCATCGACTACGGACTGGTGATTCCGGATGAAAGCAAGTCGCTGCGCGCCGGTGCCATCAAGCCATGGCAGACCAAGTCCTACCAGGAGTGTCAGGACGATCTGCTGAAGTTCGCGCAAGAAGCGCGGCATTCCGCTCGATACGCCGTGGCGCGAGCTTGGGACCGGAGCGACGGCAGCTGGGTCATCGAGGGTGAGGGCGACTGGAACAAGGGCGTCTGGTATGGCGCACGCCGCTTCTTCAGCTGGCTCGAGACCAAATCCTACAAGATGCACGTGCGGGTGCTGCTGTCGCGGTATCGCTCCTATACCCCGTGCGAAGCCTGCGACGGTGCGCGCCTGAAGACCGAGGCACTTCTCTGGCGGCTCGGCAGCCGCGAGCTTGCCGAGCGCGTGCTTCAGGGGCAGCCGCGTTTCCGGCCCCGCGGAGTCGCAGTGGAGCGCCGCAGTCGAGCACAGCCTGCCAGGACTGTCGCTGCACGATCTGATGCTGCTGCCGGTGGAGCGGGCGCATCAGTTCTTCACCTCCGCTCGCGCTGCCGGCACCGCTCGATGAGGCCACGGACCTGCTGCTGGGAGAGATCCGCGGCCGCTTCGGCTATCTGACCGATGTCGGCCTGGGTTATCTCACCCTCGACCGCCAGTCACGCACCCTTTCCGGCGGCGAGGTGCAGCGGATCAATCTCACCACCGCGCTGGGCACCTCGCTGGTCAACACGCTGTTCGTACTCGATGAGCCCTCCATCGGACTGCATCCGCGCGATATGCAGCGAGTGATCACGGTGATGAAGCGGCTGCGTGATGCGGGCAACTCGCTGCTCGTGGTGGAGCATGATCCGCAGATCATGCTGGAGGCCGATCGCATGCTCGACATGGGTCCGGGCGCCGGCGAGCGCGGCGGGGAAATCGTGTTCTTCGGAACCCCTGCGCAGATTGCGTCGCAGTGAGGTCTCACTGACGGGTCGAATATCTGTCAGGGCGCAAAAGCGTCGGGGCGAAGTCGCGCTTGCCCCAAGAGTCCGCCAGCCACACCGCCGCGACCACCGAGGTGGTCGCCGAAGCACGTTCCAACAGATGGCTCGAGCTGCAGGGCGCTCGTGAACACAATCTCAAGAACATCGATGTACGTATACCGCTGAAGCGCCTCGTCTGTATCACTGGCGTGTCCGGTTCAGGCAAATCCACGCTGGTGGAGGACGTGCTGTATCCGGCGCTGCTCAAATATCGTGGCAAGCCGACCGAGGCACCGGGCGAGTTTGCCGGCCTGCGCGGCGCGGAGCTCATCGATGATGTGATCATGGTGGATCAGAGCGCCATCGGTCGCACCACGCGCTCGAACCCCGCCAGCTACGTGGGCGCCTTCGATGCCATCCGCAGCCTGTTTGCCACTGAGCCCGCAGCCCAGGAGCGGAAGTACACCGCCGGCACCTTCAGCTTCAATTCCGGCAACGGCCGCTGCCCGACCTGCTCGGGCAACGGTTTCGAGCACGTCGAGATGCAGTTTCTCTCGGACGTGTATCTGCGCTGCCCGGACTGCAACGGCAGCCGCTACCGCGATGAGGTTCTGGATATCAGGCGCGAAGGCGCCAACGGCACGGCGCGCGAACATCGCCGAGGTGCTGGACATGACGGTGACCGAGGCGCTCGCCTTCTTCGCCGATTCGCGCGAGGTGGCGTCGCGACTCGCACCACTGGCAGATGTTGGACTCGAGTACGTAAAGCTCGGCCAGCCGGTCCCCACACTCTCCGGAGGGGAGGCCCAGCGATTGAAGCTGGCTGGACACCTGGCGGCAGCCGGGGCCGTGGTCTCGAGCACGACCCATCGCGGCAAGCTGTTTCTGTTCGATGAGCCGACCACCGGGCTGCACTTCGAGGACGTCGCCAAGCTATTGCGGGCCTTCCGCAAGCTGCTCGCCGCCGGGCACTCTCTGCTCGTCATCGAGCACAACCTCGACATCATCCGCGCGGCGGACTGGATCATTGACCTGGGACCGGAAGGCGGTGAGCGCGGCGGCGAGATCGTGTGCACCGGCACACCGGCGCGAGGTGCGCCGCCACCCGCGCTCGTACACCGGCCAGGCACTCGCCGCCTACGAGCAGGCGCTTGCCGAGGACGCCCCTGGCGGATGCGCTGGCGAAAGTACCGCAATCGCGCGCGCTATCCGCTCTGCCGCAGCCAGATTTGCTGCGGGTGGCCGAGCCCGGCGGCGCCTACGAGGCGAGCATTGCCGACAAGCGCGGTACGGCGCGTGCCCGCAACGCGATCGTCATTCACAACGCGCGCGAGCACAATCTGAAGAACATTGATGTCGAGATTCCGCGCGACAAGTTTACCGTTGTCACCGGAGTCTCGGGCTCCGGTAAGTCGACCCTCGCATTCGACATCCTCTTCAATGAAGGGCAGCGCCGTTACCTCGAGTCACTGAACGCCTATGCGCGACAGTTCGTGCAGCCTGCTACGCGCCCGGATGTGGACGCGATCTTCGGCATTCCACCGACGGTTGCCATCGAGCAGCGCACGAGCCGCGGCGGTCGCAAGAGCACCGTGGCGACATTGACGGAGATCTATCACTTCCTGCGCCTGTTGTACGTGAAGCTGGCGACGCAATACTGTCCCGACTGTGATGTTGCGATCGAGCCGCAAAGTGCCGCCTCCATCGCTGCAAGACTGCTGCGCGACTATCGCGGCCAACGCATCGCCTTGCTGGCGCCGCTGGTGGTGGCGAGAAAGGGCTACTACACCGACCTCGCCAAGTGGGCTGCGAAGAAAGGATTCAAGGTGCTGCGCGTGGATGGCGCCAATCTCAGCACTGCCAAATGGCCGCGGCTGTCGCGCTTCAAGGAGCACACGATCGAGTTGCCTGTTGCAGAGGTGGAGGTTGGCCGCGAAGTACCGACACCCAGCTGCACCAGGCCCTGACGCGCGCGCTCGATTATCGGCAAGGGTCTGGTACACGTGCTCGGACCGCCGTGCGGAGCACAGTCGACGGTCTTCTCCACCAAGCGCGCCTGTCCGTCGTGCGGGCGTAGCTTCGCGGAGCTCGACCCGCGGCTGTTCTCGTTCAACTCCAGGCATGGCTGGTGCGAAGCTGCTTCGGCACCGGTGTGGAAATGACCGGCTTCGACGAGGAGCAGAGCGGCGAGGAGATCTGGTGGAACGAATGGTACGAGCACGAGCCGCAGCCCTGTAGTGTCTGCGCGGGTCAGCGGCTGAATCCGGTCGCCCTCAATGTGCGCTTTCGCGAGCGCTCCATTGCCGAGCTCGCGAGCGAATCCGTGCAGCGCACCGCGGCGTTCTTCGCGCGAGCTGAAGCTGGACAGCCGCGAGTCGCAGATCGGCCGGGACCTGCTCGCGGAGATTCGCGCGCGGCTGCAGTTTCTCGAGCGCGTCGGCCTCGGCTATCTGCAGCTCGATCGCTCGGCACCCACACTGTCCGGGGGTGAGGCACAGCGTATCCGGCTCGCTGCGCAGCTCGGATCGAATCTGCAGGGCGTGTGCTACGTGCTCGATGAGCCGACAATCGGCCTGCACCCGCGCGACAACGCGGTGCTGCTGGGCGCACTGAGCGAACTCGCCGAGCATCGCAACACTCTGGTGGTGGTTGAGCATGATGAGGAGACCATCCGCCGCGCCGACCACGTGCTTGATCTCGGTCCGCAGGCCGGAGTGCGCGGCGGCGAGCTGGTAGGCGCAGGCACTGTTGCAGATCTCATTCGCAATCCGCGCTCGACGACCGGCCAGTTCCTGCGTAACCCGCTGCAGCACCCGGCGCAACCTGTGCGCCCCGTGACCGCAGATACTGACATGCTGCAACTGCAGGCGGTCAGTCTCCACAATGTCAATCAAACGGATGTCAACATGCCCCTTGGGCGGCT
The DNA here is from genome assembly GCA_963715725.1 of uncultured Pseudomonadota bacterium. GTDB lineage: Bacteria > Pseudomonadota > Gammaproteobacteria > Steroidobacterales > Steroidobacteraceae > 13-2-20CM-66-19. The sequence goes on from OY970272.1 coordinate 1,547,802, forward strand.
CGTGGTGATTACCGGGGTCTCCGGATCAGGAAAATCCACCGTGGCGCGCGACGTGCTTTATGCCAATCTCAAGCGGCTGCTGAGTGAGCAGGCCAACGGCTCGCGCAATGGCGTGCGCAGCGATCTCATCAGTATGATCATCGGCAAGGGAAAGGGCGGCAATGGACGCGGGCGCCGCGGAAAACAGGCGCTGGAGCTCCTCGGTTGCCGTGCCATCAGCGGGCTGAAACAGGTCGATCGCGTACTGGAAGTCGACCAGACCCCGATCGGCAAGACACCGCGCTCCTGTCCAGCTACCTACATCGGTTTCTGGGATGACATTCGCCGCATCTTCGAGGACACCACCGAGGCGCGCATTCGCGGCTATGGTGCCAGCCGCTTCTCATTCAACACCGCGGGCGGCCGATGCGAGGCGTGCGAGGGCCAGGGCGTCAAGACGATCGAGATGAGCTTCCTGCCGGATGTGAAGGTGCTGTGCGATGTCTGTGGGGGCCGGCGTTTCAACTCCGAGACGCTGAGCGTGTTGTGGCGGAGAACGGAGCATCGGCGACATCCTGGCGATGAATGTCGACGAGGCCGTCGAGTTCTTCGTCGCCCATCCACGCGTGCACCATTGCCTGAAGCTGTTGCAGGACGTCGGGCTCGGCTATCTCACCCTGGGCCAGCAGAGCCCGACACTCTCGGGTGGTGAAGCGCAGCGCATCAAACTGGTCACCGAGCTCGCCAAGGTGCGCGCCGACGTACGCGCCGGGCCGCGGCAGAAGCCCAGACACACGCTCTACGTGCTGGATGAGCCCACTGTTGGATTGCACATGGCAGATGTGGAGAAGCTGATCCACGTGCTGCACCGCCTGGTCGATGCGGGTAACACCGCCGTGGTCGTCGAACACAACCTGGATGTGATGGCCGAGGCCGACTGGATCATCGACATGGGTCCGGAAGCGGGCGAAGGCGGCGGCCGTATCGTCGCCCAGGGTGCTCCGGCCCAGATTGCCCGGCAGCGGAAGGAATCCCACACCGGGCGCGTGCTGGCCGACTTCCTGCGGGGGCGCACGGCGCCCGACGAGCTGCGCGGCGGCGAAGAGCACGAATCCGAAGCGCGCAAACGCCGCGCTTCCGGGACACGGCGCCTGCGCGCATGATTCGGGACTGCATCGGTGTGGACATCAAGATCCGAGGCTGACCATGAGCCATGATCTCGTCTGCTGGAAATGTGGCGCGGCGCTGGCGGAGCTCAGTTTGCCGTTACGCCGTCTGGACGAGTGCCCGAAGTGCCGGGCCGAGCTGCACGTCTGCCGCATGTGCGCGGAATACGATACGCGTGTTGCCACGCATTGCCGTGAGCCGACGGCGGATGAAGTGAACGACAAGACGCGAGCCAACTTCTGTGACCATTTCAAGCCACGTGCGGCGGCTTACACGCCCCCCGACACCGCCGCAGTGGATAAGGCGCGCTCGGAGCTCGAGAAACTGTTCGGCAAATAACGCCGCAGCGCAGGTGGCGCGGCCGCTGCGCTTCTCAGGGCTTGCGCACCTTTTCGCTCAAGCGCTCCAGCAGCCGTCCGAAGGGTGAGTTCTTCTGCACCTCAACGCGCAGATGCCGCACGCCACTCTCGCTGAGCGCATCGTCGTCACCGTCCATCTGCAGCTCGCCAGCGCCGAGAATTTCGAGCGTCTCCTCCAGAGACTGAGGGCCGCGACGCTCGCGGGCGCGCACTCGTGCACCGGTTTTGCCGGCGGCGGGCGCACGGCGCGGCGCAGGCACTTTGGCGGCAACCGCGGCTGCAACTGCAGGCGCCACGACGGCTGCATCATCGGAATCGATGAGTTTGAACTCATCGACCGGCTCCTGCCGTAACTTCTTCGGGCGCGCCACGCTGGGCCCCGCCGTCTCAACGTCCGTCGCGCGCGTGCGCTCCTGAGGACTGACGGGCACCACGGCCACGGAGGTGAACTCCGAGCGCACGTAGTAGGCAACCTGCTTGGCCGCAATGGCATCGCTGAAGAACCCGAGGCGCAACCCGTACCACTTGCGTCCATCGCGGCTGCCCTCGACGCTGTACAACGTGTAGGCGCTGAAGATGGCCAGCGGCGGCACTTTCGCAAGTTCGATCGCCTGCACGGACCATTGCAGCTGCACTGCAAACCAGACGGGTGCGTTGTCGACAACCGCCTGCTTCAGCGCACGTACCGTGCTCGTGTCATCGGGCTTGAGCAGCGAGATCGCTCCCGATTCAGCCTGCGGGTTACCTTCCTGGCTACCGTCGGCGCGTCGTGTCTCGAGCAGTTTCAGCACCTGCGTGTCGCTCAATGTCGAGTGCGAGGGTTCCATCTCCGCAATCGCCGGCGCCGGCATCATGCGCGTCTCGCCGGTGTGTTCATCCAGCGCCGCCAGTACCTCGCGCACGTTTGAGTCCGGTAAGGACTGCTTGCCCTTGCCGGCCGGCCTGGCTGACGCAGCAGAGACTGGGCCAGGACGCACGGCCGGTGCTGCAACTCGTGCGGTGTTGGATGCGGGCTGCGTGGGCGCGCGTGCTGGGCTTGCGGCGGCCGGCATGGCCTGGGCGCGGCTGCGCGGGGCAGCGGTCGGCATCTGCGAAGGTACGGCGGAGGTCTCCGGTGCCGTCATGAGTTGAGTTACCGTCCGGGGCTTCATCGCGCGTTCTGCGAGTCCCTGCCCGGCAGCGCCTGCGGCGGCCTTCCGCGGCGTGTTCGGTGTCAGCGTCCCGGAAGCTAAGGCAGGCTGCATCGACGGCGCCGGTCGCGCCGCCCCGGTCGTTCTGGGATTTACCGTCGGCTTGCTCGGTGCCGCCGGCTTCGCGGATGGCACAACCTTTGTGGCGGCCATCGGTGCGCCGAGCGATGCGCCGGCGGGTGTTGGCGTCGCGGTAGTCATCGGCTTCGCAGCAACTTGCGACGGTGGCGCTACCGCCGTCTTGGGTGCCGCGGCGGACGGCTTTATAGCCGCGGCAGGCCGCACGGAGCGCGCGGCCGGGTTCTCCACCACGCTGGGCGCGCTCGCGGCCTGCAATGTGGGAATGTTGAGACCGGCGAGCTCCGGCGCACTTTCGGCCAGCGTCAATTCCGCCACCTGAGCGCCGGGTCGCTCGGCAGCAGGCGCAGGCTTTGTGACCGCGGCATGCGGCGGCGGGCCGGCCGCGTGTTGAGCCTTGGCGGCGGCTGCAGCAACCGCGCGTGCTCGCAATTTCTTGCCAGGAGCTTCACCCGCCCAGGCGCCAGGATAGATGTCACGTACGGCTGCGAGCCACTCTTCCGCATCGGCCAGCGTTGCGAAGTAGCCCATGTGCAGCCGGAAGCGCTCGCGCCCTTCCTCGAATCGCCGGCTGACGAAAAAACTGAAGCGCTTGAGTTCTTGCTGCTCGGCCTTCGGCAAAGCCATCGGCGTGGTGGACGAGCACAGGTTGAGCACGAACGGACCTGCCTCGGCATCCTTTGCCGGCATTCCTCCCTGGACATCGGTGTGCATGGCTGCACCGGATGCAGACTTCGGTGTTGGTGTCATAAATGCTTCCCCGGACCGAGACTGGATCGGCCAACGGCTGTAAAAGCCATTCCTGCGGGGCGACGGGGGTGCGAGCGGCCACGCCAGCTGCGCGACCGTGGCAGCCCCGCCGTCATAGGAAGGATTCCTTTAGACCGGTGGCTTTGCGTCCCCGCCTTTCGACGGGTTTGCCCTTTTCACTACGAGGACTTAGTGTCAAAGCGTCGCCGATCAGAGTCAAGCGTGCAGACTGTGTGCGGTCTCTCATCAGCACACTGGATATATTCGACGCGCCGGTTTATGTCCAATTGTCCCAATCCGACGACGGGACAACGCGAGGCGGTGCTCAGCCCGTAGCGCGCACTTCACGCGAATCGGCATCCGCCAGAGCGCGGGCCTGCAGCAGCTCCGTTGCCACCGGGCCGGCCAGCGGCCGTGCCAGATAGAACCCCTGTGCCATATCGCAACGCCGCTCGCGCAGAAAATCGAGTTGCTCAGTGGACTCGATGCCCTCCGCGATCACGCGTTTGCCCAGAGCATGCGCCATGACGATGATCGTCTCCACCAAAGTGGCAGCGGCCGGGTTGTGCGGCAGCTCCTGCAGGAACGTGCGATCGATCTTTACCGTGCCGATCGGATACTGACGCAGGTACGAGAGCGATGAATAGCCGGTACCGAAGTCATCGAGTGTCAGATGCACACCGAGCTGCGCGAGCCGCTCGAGCGCACTGCAGGCGGCCGCATCGGCGAACACGCTTTCGGTCAACTCCAGCTCGAGCTGCGAGGGCGACAAGCTGTGGCGCTCCAACGCGCGGCGCACGAGCTTCGGAAATTCGGCGTGACGCAGCTGCTGTACGGACACATTTACCGCAAGCCGGGGTGGGGCGAGCTTCTGCTCACGCCACACGGCAAGCTGCGCGCACGCCGCCTCCAGCACCCAGCCGCCGATGTCAACGATCAGACCGCTCTCCTCTGCCGCCGGCACAAACTCGCCCGGTTGCAGCAGTCCATTGGCCGGAGTCTGCCAGCGCAGCAGCGCCTCCACGCCGCTCAGCGTTCCGGTGCCGATCGCAAACTGCGGCTGGTAGAAAAGCGAGAATTCGCGCCGGCGCAGCGCAAGATGCAGTCCGCTCTCGGTGGCGCGCGGCTGGGCGGCATTCATCTGCGGGTCGAAGAACATCGTGCGGCCGCGGCCGAGTTCCTTGGCCCGATACATCGCGGTGTCCGCGTTGCTCATGACCGCATCGAGCATCGAGCCGTCGTCCGGGAACAGCGTGATGCCGATGCTCGCGCTGACGAAGTGATCGCGGTTGTTGATATTGACCGGCAGCTGCAGCGACTCGAGGATGCGCTCGGCAATGGTGCGCGCCGCGGCAGGTTCGGCGACGTTACGCAGGATGACCGTGAACTCATCGCCACCGAGACGCGCGACGGTATCGCCGTCCTTGACGCAGGCGCGCAGGCGCTGGGCCACGATCGTGAGCAACTGGTCTCCAGCGCTGTGGCCTACGGTGTCATTGACGCGTTTGAAGTAATCCAGATCGATATAGAGCAGCGCGCCGCGGCTCAGTCCCGCGGTGGCCGTGGCAATCTCCTGTGACAGCCGATCACGGAACAGGATGCGATTGGGCAGCGCGGTCAGCGGATCGAAGTGGGCCTGCCGGTAGAGCTGCTCATCGTGCGCGCTCTTGGAGAGCGCCACCGCCAGACGCTCGGCGAACTGCCCCCCGCAACGGGCCAGATGCGGATCGGTCAGCGGCGCTTCCTGGTAACCGATCGCCAGAATGGCCTCGAGTCGCTCGGCCACATTCACGGGCCACACCCAGAAGAACTCCGCGCCCGACTTCCTTCATGGAGCGCAGGAAGCTGTGACGCATCTCCTCACAGCGCGCGATCGTGAGTCCGCCGGTCTCGGCCGCCAGCGTCAGCAGCATGTCATGATCGAGTGCGACGCGGTTCACGGGCAGATCGCTGAGTCCATTCACGGCCACATAGACGCGTCCGCGTCCGGGCGCATCGGCATCCCGCAGCGTGATCCCGACCGAGTGGCACCCGGTGACGGCCTGCACCCGCCTGAGGATGCCCTCCAGCACCTGTTCCAGCGCTGCGGAACCCAACAGCAGCTTGTCGATCTCGCCGAGAGTCTCGAGCGCTACGAACTGCTCCTGCAGGCTCGTGGCAGACTGGTTGAACGCCTCGATGAGATCCCGGTGCTCGTCGTGCCCGCACACCAGCAGCGGCTCAAAATAACGGCGGCGCAACGCCGGCAGAGCCGCCCGCAACACGCGTACCGTCGGCAGATAAGCTCTGGCCAGATATTGCGCTGCGCACAGTGCGCTGATGATTAGCGCCAGTATCGCAAAGGGCAGCAGCTGCCAGATGCGTTGCGATCGCGCAAAAAACGAGCCTTCCGGCGCATAAGCGACGACCGCCCACGGCACCGCCGTGATGCGCTCGTCGGCAAGGCGCACGTGTGTGAGCACGCCCTGCCAGGCTTCGCCACCGTACTGCCATGACAGGCTGTCGAGCAGGCCGCCGCGCTCACCGGAGAGACTGATGTGCTCGGCAAACATGTGAGCCATGTCGGCAGACAGACTGGTCGGGCTGAGCAGTACATGACCGTCGGCATCGACGAGTGCGATCGCCGTGCCGGGCGCGCTCGGCAGATCGTGCCAGAGCCAGTCCGGTGCGAATTCGAAATAGGCAAGCTTGTGAGCGCCGGCTGCGCTGATGATGCGCACGAGGAACGTCGCCGGCAGCTGGCCTTCCAAGGTGGCCGGCAACAGCACGGTCTGACCGGCTTCCAGCGCACTGCGTTGCGCAGCACTCGGACGCAACGCGGTCGCGCCATTTCCAAGAATGCCATCGCTGTTGACCAGCACTACGGACTTGAACGCCCGGGAGTTGAGTGCCGGCTGTCGTACCGTGGTGGCATCGGCACCGCTGTCGGTGGCGGTCGCGGCCTCGACGATGCTGGTCCCCGCGCCGATACGCGCACGGATGACATCGGCATACACGCCGGCGACATCGGTCAGCCTGCGTTGTGCCGCCGTGGTCTCATCGCTATCGGCTGTGCGGGCGATCCCGAGGGCAAACAAGCACAATGGCACGGCCGCGCACAATCCTGCTGCAACGGTCATGCGCCTACCCATGCGGCTGTTCATCGCCGGCCCGCTCATCAGAAACCTTCCTGCTAAGTGGCCGTAAATGTAGCCGCTGCTCGGCTCGCCGCCATGAGGGGTGCGTCAATGAATGGATAAGTCAACTAGCGGGGTGAGGGTCCGAAGTGTTAACCCGTTCACATTCCGCGGGGTGGGACTCAGCGTGTTCTGGCCGGTGCGCGCGGCTCCTCCACGGGCAGCGCGCGCTGCGGTTTGAGTTTCGCGAGTGCCACGATTCCATCGTGCGTGTAGCGTTGGATGCCGCGACGGCCTGATCGCAGCGCACCTACCATGGCTGCTGCCACGGTGCGCGCGGGGATGCCCCGATGGATCGCGCGCGAGCCGGTCAGAAATGGGTTCGCCAGCGGCATCAGCACACCCGCCGTCAGCTCGAGGGGACGCACATCGCTGCGCCAGCCGAGCAGCCACGCGGGCTGCAGGATATCCAGTGATGCGAAGCTCAATGTCGCGAGCGCCGCTTCCATCTCTGCCTTGATGCGCAGATGCGGGCTGCGGGCCTGGGCAGCAGCGCCGGCACACGAGAGCACCACGAAGCGCTGCGCCCCGGCCGCCTTCGCGGCACGCGCAAACGCCATGACAACATCGACGTCCACCTGGCGCAGGAGCTGCTCGGGAGCGGAGTCGCGAATGCGACTGCCGATGCAGCAGAGCGCGGCATGACAGCTCAGACCGCGCAGCTGAGTCTCGATCTGCTGAAACTGCACGATGCGGTTGGCGAGTCGCGGATGCTCACGGCCGAGCGGTCGGCGGCTGATGGCATAAACCCGCGCGACGTCAGATGCCGCCAGCAGCGCCTGCAGTGTCAGTCCGCCTGCAAAACCGCTGGCGCCAGCGAGCAGTGCCGTCCCGGATTCAACCTCGGCCATGCGTGGCCACCTCACAGGGCGCTGTTGTTATTCGCTGCCGCGAGGTTAAAACGGCTCCGGGACGATTGCCAGCTACGGTTGCACGGCGAGAAAGCTGCCGTTGTTCTGCTCGCATACCAGGCGCATCAGGGCGGCGAAACGGATGCTGGTATACGGGGACATGCCGGGACCCTCTGGAAAACCGATCGCATGGATGCGCACCGGACGATGTCCGGCCGCGTCCGGACGGTTGAGCGTACCGATAGAGTCCAGGGCCGCCTGGATCGATGTGCCGGTGAATTCATCCCCGAGCACGAACACGCTCACCCGCGTCTCATCGGTACGGTAACGACGCACCGCCTCTTCGATGCCGGGAACGGGATTGGACTGACTGAAGGCATGCCAGCGGCGGGCCCGCTCGCGAATGGCATCGCGCTGCGGCGCGCTGTCGGGCAGCCAGCGACCGCTCGACTCGGGAAACAGGTAGATGCCCTGGTCATTCATCACCTGCATGCCCTGGATATGCGGGTAGAGCGCCAGAATCTCATCGATGATGCGCAGGTTCGTGGCCCAGTGGTTGACCGTCATGCTGTCGGAGGTATCGACCACGAAGACCAGGTATTCGCTGTCGATCGGGATGCCGGCGATCGCCTCGGTGGACGGCCGCACGCCGTGTTCTCGCAGCACGCGCTGCATCTCCGCCGAGAGCTTCTGGCGAGCGGCAACCGGATCGCGCGGCTGCGGGTTGGCAACCGAGGCCTCCGTGGCACTCACATCCTGTGCACCGCGCACGCGACTCAGCTCGCCTGCCAGCCGGCTGAGCTGCTGATTCGCACTCGCCAGGTGGTCGACCCGTCCCTGTAACTGTCGTTGCAGGTCGGTCGAGTCCCCACGGATGGCGGCAAGCTGCTGTTGCAGCTCGCGCACCTCTCCCTGCAGCTGCACGCGACTCACTTCCAGGCGCGCGGGTCGATCGAATTCCGTCAGCACCAGGAGCAGGATGATGGCCCCGAAGCCGCAGCAGATGCAGTCGAGAAACGCCAGGCTGAAAACCTCCACCGCCCGCCGCCGCGCGCTCATGGCCAATCCTTTGCCGGCATCAGCAGTGCCCCGTGGGTGAGACGCGCGAGATTCCAGAACCGATGCGGTGCCTGGGGATCGCCCTGCATCGGCAGCAGGATCGAATCCACCGGCACGTTGGCCGGCAGCTGCTGCAGCGACTCATCGAAGAGCCGCACGCGCAATGCGGAGTCCACCAGAGGTCGTGAGCCTGCAGCAGGCCCCTGCGTCGGCAGCCCGTCGGTGATGAGCACGATCTGATCGGGCAGCGGACTTAGCGTGCGTGCGGCATTGAAGGCATTGAATAGACTCGTCCCCAGCCCCGGTACCAGCGCCTGCAGACTGGCGAGGCTACGCCCGAGCGTCGGGGCGTCCGTGGCCGTGATCCACCGGCCCGCGAAGTCCGGCAGCAGGGCGTGCGCCTGCGTGTTGAAGGTGTAGATCTGATACTGCCCCTCACCTGGCAGTTGCGTGAGCAGCCAGTGGACGGTGTCGATGGCGCGACGCCACTTGGAGGCTGAGCGCTTCTGCTCATCTGATGCATTGCGCAGACGCAGAACACCCACGAGATCCTCATGCAGCATGCTCGCTGAGCTATCCAGCAGGATCAGAATGCGCTGGCCGTGCATGCGGATGCCGTTCAGGTAGCGGCGGTCGCCGCCTGTGTCACGGAAGCTGATCAGCTGCTGACCCGGTGGCATGCGATCAAGACTGCCGCCTTCCAGTCGGCGTTGTCCCGTCTGTTCGGCTTGCACATCCGCGCGACGCTGCGCCGGCGCTGCGTGTTGGGCCAGCGTGTCGGCGGCGGCTCTGGAGAGCTGCTCGCGACGCTCATGCATGGCCGCCACGATGGACTTGCTGTGCGCCTCGGCGCTCGCGGTCTCACTCTGCACGCGCTCGATTTCATTGTGCAGCGTTACGAGTCCTCGCGTGCCGAGTGTCACCTGCTGCTCGAGTCGGTTGACCTGCGCGGCGAGCTCCTCGTTGCCGCGCCGGCTTTGCACGCCCGCGTGGGCGCTGACGATCGTATAAAAGAGGATGACGGCACCAAAGCCGCAGCAGATGCAATCGAGGAAGGAGAGGGTAAAGACCTCGACGCTGCGCCGTCGCCGCATACCTTTCTCTCGTGCTCAGCCCGGCGTGGCGCCGCCACCCAGGACAATGAGCGTGAGGGTTGTGCCCGGCTCGCCGAGCCGGATCTGATCTCCGGCATACACGCGCACCCGCTCCACCACGCGCTCGTTGTTCACGAAGGTGCCGAAGGAGCTGTGATCGAGCAAGGTGACCTGGCCGCCATCAGGTAACAGCGTGCAGTGCCGGCGCGACACGCCGGACACTCCGTCAGCGACTCTGATCGTCGCGGGACCTTCCACCTCACGACCGATCAGCACGCTCTCCCCAACCGGATAGACCTGACTTGCGACCAGCACGTGAGACGGTGCGGCACCTTGCGCAGCGGAAGTGAGCACCTGCGTGTTGACCTGCGCCTGCCATCGTTCCGACGGTAGCTTGCGAAGCGCGCGCAGCCACCACACCCGCTCCTGTTGAGACTCCGGCAGCACGCCGGACGAGGCCGCCGCCGCTGCGAAACCTTCAGGAAGCAAGATCAGTCGACAGTTGTGGAAGGAGCCGAGTGCGGCCCGCATTCCAGGAAGCGCGGCGACCAGCCGCGGTACGATCAGATCGACGGGCGTACCCGCCGGGCGCAGGCGATGCGCCAGCTCACTCAACTTCCCGATGAGCAGCTGCGCTGCCCGCGTGAGTTGCTCGAGACTCAAATCCACCTGGTAATGGCGGCTGCCATCGTGGACTTGAAGCTGCGCTACAGAATTCGTGGCGACTTCAGCAATGAGCGCCGGCAGCGCAGAGAACAGTTGTTGCTCGCCGGTTGCAGAGTGCAGCGGATCAAAGCGCGTGTGCCGGATCAGGGTCGCGCGGATCAGATCCAGCCAGGCCTGGTAGAGCTCGAGCAGTCCGCAGCCGTCTGCAACCAGTGAGCGTCGCCGACGCGCCTGACCCCCGGCAGCATCGACCAGCACCGCGCCTGCATGATGCAGCCCGAGTTGCAGCACGATGACAGGGCCCGTGCAATCCAGAGCTGCGGTGCTGATCACGGCTGCGTCCACGAAACCCGCCACCGGAACAGACAGCCGCCGTGCAAGGCCGAGCAGCTGCGACAGGCCGACAGTATTCGCCCGTGCCGGTGTGACCAACCAGACCGGCTCGCTGCTGGACTCAGCCATCGGGGTGACCCCTTCGGCCGTAACCGCTGCCAGGCGCCGTTGTAGCTCGGCGCCCAGCAGTCCGCTGCCGGTACGCTCGCCATCCACAGGTACAAGGACCGCACTCATATGATGAGTCGAGGTCAGGGTGGGCATGCTGCGCGCTCGATCCCAGGCGGCGGCGCCCACGAGCAGCTCAGCCGGTTCCTCTGCAACACCGCAAACCGCACTGGGCTCGCTCGATAGCAACTTGCCGTCGCGCGCGACCGCAAGTACGCGATCATCCAGCTCCACTGCGAGCCGGGTCACGATTCAGATATCAGCCGGGAAGCTGACACTGTGGTCAGCCGATTGCGCCGCATCCGGAGCGATCGTCGGATCGTCTGCGATCGTCGCAGATTCCTCTGGTGCGGATGGCGGCGGACGAGCCGTAGTGGCACCGGCTGCGTGCCCCAGCAAACTCAACAGTCCGCCGACGCTCAGCAGCACGCCGATCAAGGCCAACCACAGGGTGCGTCTTCTCATGGTTCATCCCCACTCAGCTAGTCAGCATTTCGCGCCACACGAAAACTCACAGAAGAGCCAGCAGAAGGATTGACCGTTGCGGCGGCATGATCGTTCACCCACTCCCCGGCAATGTGCGGCGCTGCACCGACGACCGTCGTCGACAGGGCGGAGCGCAGTTCCGCCGCGGTTGGCAGTCGATAACCGATGGTGGCGGGTTTGCGCAGCACGTACTCATCGCCGCTACGTTCGTAGGCCGGTGGCAGGCTGTCATGCTCTGAGAGCCAGTTACAAAAACGCACCGCATCCTCCCAGCTCACGCGCGTCACGGGCTCCCCGTCCGGATCCATCGCTGATTTACTCGAGTCTGCCGTAGGCTTGCCCGGATCTCTCGTTGGGTTGCCTGCGGCGCTCGTCGCATGGTCGACGCGAAAATGACGGAATTGCTCGTTACTGACTGCAGCGATGCCGAGATAGAACAGCTGGGATCCAATGGCGCCGCGGCTCTTGGCTCCATCGCCCTCGCGTCCTGTGGCAGCAGGTACCGCCACCGCCTGCACCCGTTGCAGCGCGTAGCCGGTCTGGGTGTAGATAATGGAGGCGGCCGGCAAGCTGCGCGCCGCGGCGTCCGCGGTCAGCAGGTGATACTGGATATGGCGGTCGAGCCCGGCAGCAGCGGCCAGGGATATCTTGTAAGTCGCCCATCCCGGTTTGCTGACTTCAACCTGATGAGCCGCTGCAGAGAGCTGTAACACACGAGGCGCCGCTCCCTCGTCACGTCCGTCGATGAAAACATGCGCAGCTTGCGGCTCACCCTCCACGGTCAGACGCACCGTTTCTGCCTGCAGTTGCGCGTGGATGGGCAACGTCTGACCGGGATTGCCATTTGTCTCCCGCTGCCAGGGCGAATAGCCACTCAAGCTGATGTTGATCTCATGGCGCACACCCGAAGCCACTTCCGTGGCCAGCGGTGTTCGACCGCGCAGCTCGCCATCCAGCGTTACGGCGGCCCCCGCGGGGTCCGAACTCAGCCGCAGCTGGACTCCTGGCTGCCCGAGCGCAACGGGACCAATGGTCAGCACCGTGGCTGCCTTCAGAACGACGCTGCTCTCCCAGCTGGCCCGTCCCGGCGCACTGATCAGCACACGGCGCACTCCCGATGGCACCTGCACCGTAGCGGGCACGCCGCCATGCTCGACGCCGTCTACCTTGACTAGTGCGCCCGGGGTACTCGAGAGGATTTGCAGAGTGCCCCAGCTCGGCTGCAGCTTTACGGACAAACTCTGCTGCTGTCCGCCACCCATGACAGCGACGCTTTCGATGTCATCGACATAGTGCGGGGCTCGCAGGGTCAGGGTATGCGTGCCAGCGGGTGCGCGCACGGTGCCCGGTGCCTGCCCGCTTTCAACACCATCAATACTGATCGTAGCGGCGACCCCGTTGGTGTCGATGACTAACACACCCGGCAGCCGCTGCAACACCAAATGCACTCCAGCCGCGCCAGCGCGCGTGACCTGGACGATCGTTTCTGCATCGCCGTAGCCGGTTTGCATCGCCCGCACGACATGGTTGCCGGGCAGCAGGTACAGTTGAGCACCGAGGTGCAGGGCCAGGAGTGTGCCCGGAGTGCGGATGCGCGCCCGCGCCGGCTCGACATGCAACGGTACCCTGCTGAGTTGCGACACCAAGAGTGCAGCGAGTACGAGCAACGTCATCAGGATGAGCGCTGCACGCCGAATGGCGGCATGTTGCCAGGCGAGCGCGCCGCGGCGGGCGAAGCGGTTCAGGACCCCGGCTGTGGAGATGTCATCGACTGCAGCTGCGGGCTCCAGCGCAGTGATTTCCAGATCCTCACTTTCCTCAGAGATCGGCACGTGCACCCGTTCCGGAGGCATCGTGCTGTTACCGGCCAGATGCTGTACCTGCAGTCGCAACAGGGTGCGGGACAGCCCGGTGACGATGAGTTGCGCATCGCCGATTGCAAGCACGTCATGGAGTGTGAGATGCCGCTCTTCCAGCAGCAGCTGCCCATTGACCCGTACGGGGCTAACACCAACTGCCCCGGCTGTCCATGCCCCCTGACGACGCGCGATGTGCATTGCATTGCCCGAAGCACATCCGGGCAATACCAGGTCGGCGCCCTCGCCGCCGGCACCCAGCGCATCGACAAACAGCCGCTCGCCGAGCGGCTCGCGCACGCGCACTTCAGCATGATTGAGAGAACGCACCGAGGCGGACCCGGCCTTGCTCGTATCCGGGGCCGGCTCGTGTTGCATCGTCGTCGTGATCGCTCAGATCGGGTCTGAGCAGGTGACCTTGATGGTCTGTATGTCCTGTCCGGGCGCCACGGTTATCTCACGGCGCACGTCGCGGAAACCGTTGCGTGTGCCAACGACGACATAGCGGCCCGGCAGCAGCGTGATATCGCGCCTCGAGAAGACGCCGAAAGACCCCACTCTGGCGGTCCCAGACTGCGCTCCCACGCGAGTGATCGCGACCTGGGTGGAGTTGTCGGACAGCAACGAGAGCCGCACGGGCTTGTCGAAGCCAGGCAGCAATATCTGCAGGCGGGCAATCTGCGAGCGCAGTACCGGTCCGGAGGGTGACTGGCTCTGTGCCGTCTGCAGGAGCGAGCGCGCCTGCTCGCGCACCGCGGGGGCGGCGAGCCGGTCAGGCTGATCGAGCAGCTGTTGCAGGCGATCCCCGAGGTCGGCGCGGGCTGCCGCGCGCGCTTTGCCTTCCTGGGCGAAGGCCAGTGTTGGATCGCTGGCAAGCGCCGCTTCATAGGTGTGCTCCGCCTCCTCCCACCGCTCCTGACTTTCCAGCGATGAGCCTTTGGCACGCACGGCGGCGAAACCGCGGTTTGCAGCCCCCGAATTCGCGCGTCGCAGCCCTTCCGCCGCTTCGGCTCCGTGCGGCTTCACGGCATGGGCCTTGTTGAAGTCGCTGCGGGCCTCATCAATGCGACCCGCACCGAGCGCGGCGAAGCCTGCTCCAACCGCCTTGGCATAACTGTCATCATCGAACGCCCTGGCGGCGCGGCTCTGTCCGGCTTGCGCCGTGGCATTGTGCGGATCTAAAGACAGCGCCTGGCTATAGTCCTGGGCGGCGCGTGCGTAATCGTGCGCACGTTCCGCATTCTGGCCATCTGCCAGCAGCGGCAGGATGCCGTTGACACTCTGAGTGCGACGCAGCCCCTCCGCCGCGCGCGAATCGTTAGGATCGATGCGCTTTGCGAGGGCAAAGGCTTGTGCAGCAACCTCCTGTTGTCCGCTGCTCAGCGCCTTGTCGCCAGCAGCGAGTTGCGCAACAAGGGCCTGCGAGGCATGGGCTTCGACCTGGTCCAACAGCTGCCCGGCGACGGTCAGCCGCTCGATGGCCAACTGCGGGTTGCCCGCGTCGTGGGCGCCGATCGACTCCGCAGCGCGCATCTCGGCTGCGGCGAAGTCTGATCCGCCCCAGCTACCCGCACCGCGCGCCTGAAGCGCCGCAAAGCGTGTGTCGAAGCCTTTACGCATCGTCTCGAAGCGCTCCTCGAGATCGCGTGCGCCTGCTGCCGGCGTCCCAGCAGCTGTTGCCGCAGCCAATCCTTCGCCTGCGGGCGAATGCTCGGTTGAGTTCGGTGCGGCTGCGATTTGATCAACTGAGGCGGCGGAATCCGACGCGGCATCATGGGACGCCGGTGACTCCTGGGATCCGAGCGCCGCCTGCAAAGGCGCGACCAGCGCCCGCAACTCCGGAGGCAGCTCCGATTCAAAGTGCGGCAGCCAGAAGTACACCGCGGCAGCAGCGCCCGCCATCAGACCTAACACGACCCACGGCCATCGCCGCGGCCGGATGGGCTCGAGCCGCGAAACGCGTGGCAGCGCATCCAGCGGGATGTTGTTCCAGGCCACCGTGGCGACCTCGCGCCGAACCGAGGTAACGGGCTCGCGCGGCGTCAGGTCGCCTCGCAGGAACGGGTGGTGTTTGCTGTCCCGATCGGGCTGTTCACGGCGTGCCGGCAGAGACACTTTAGAACTGGTGGATGCAGAACTTGCGGATGCCGCAGTGCTGTGAGGCGGCTCGGTTACCGCCGCAGTCGCGCCTGAGGCTGCCGGCGCCGGGTCGGGATTGAATATCGGCTCGATGCGCTGCGCGGATCGACGCTCGATCTTGGCGCGCCGGTCACGGCCGCCAAAACTCCAGTGTTCACGCGGCTGTGCGTGCACCTGCTCATTCGGCTGCGTACGGACCTGCTCACTCGGCGTCTGCGCTTGCTCAGGCGACTGTCCGCGCGCGTGCTCGCGCGGCAAACGCCCCGGCTCATGATCCGGCTCGCGTGGCGACTCAGAAGAGGGTTTACCTATCGGCTCGCGGCGCTGCTCGCGCAGCGCGCGCTGACGGAGCAGCCCTTCAGCCGTGTTCGCCGCCGGCACATCAGAGACAAACATCGTGCGCAGCGCTGCGCCCACGCCGATCTGAGAAGCGTTCGATTGCTGGCGAGCCTTCGTCGGCCCCTTGTCCGCAGCGGTTGCCTGTACTTCGCGCGGGCCGCCGGTCGAGGGCGCAGCGGCGTCACGCGGGCCACCGGTCGAGGGCGCAGCCGTTTCGCGCGGGCTACCGGTCGAGGGCGCAGCGGCATCACGCGGGCCACCGGTCGAGGGCGCAGCGGCATCACGCGCGCTTCCGGTCGAGGAGCGTGGCCTATCGCGTGAGCTGCCAGGCGCCGACCGTGTCGGACTCGCTGGGATAGCAGCTGCCGGCGCAACCGGGCGGCCCGCTTTGGGTGGTGCAATCGGTTCGTCTGCGTCTTCGTCCTCAGCCGCGACCGACGTGGCGTCTTCATCGAAGTTGAAGATCAGCGTTTCGTTCAGCGACGCATCGAGCTCATCAATGATCTCGCGCATCGAGCGCGGTCGCACGCGTGGATCCTTCGCGAGCATGCGCATCACCAGTGCATTCAACAACGGAGGAATCTGCCGCGTGGGCACCAGGGGCGGCACCGGGTCTTCCATCGCGCGCCGTCGGTCGAAGTTGGGATAGTACGGTGGATAACCGGAGAGCAGCTCATAGGCCAGCGCGCCGAGCCCGTAGATATCGTCAGCGGGAGTAGGCGGCTCACCCCGCAACTGAGCAGGACTCGCAGTAAACGGGGACATCGCGTGTCGCACCGCATCCCGTCCGTTGTCCGTCCCTGCCCCCTTGGCATCCGTCGACGACACGACCGTACCGGCTACCCCGAAGTCCGCGAGGCGCACGCGCGAGCGCGAATCAAACAGCACATTGCCGGGCTTGAGATCGCGATGGACGACGCCGCGCTCGTGGGCATGCTCCAGCGCCTGAGCAATCTCCAGCAGCACCGGGATGATCTCGAGGAACCCCGAGCCGCGCAGTCGCCGCAGATCCCCGCCCGCGGCAAGCTCCATGGGCAGCACGCTGGAGTCGCCGGAATGCTCCGGCGCAAACACCTTGAGTATTCCCGGATGATTCAGGCGGCTGCTGATCTCATACTCGTGCTGAAGAACATCCCACGCGGCCTCATTGCGCGTCAGGGACGGGTTGAGCACCTTGAGGGCGATGTCCACCCCGCGCACGCTGTCATGCGCACGCCAGACCTCGGCCTGGCCGCCGGAGCCCAGCTTGGAAATCAGCGCATAACGCGCGTCCAGCCTTCTGCCGTGGATGTTTTCGACAGCCTCGGTCATGAATCGATGATGCTCCCCGCCGTGTCTCGCGGCGGCTGCTGCTGCGTTCGGGCTCTGGCCGGGACCTGCGCCCCGGACCTGGGTCCACGCATTTTGCCGTAACTGACGGTTGCAACGAACTCCGGCATTGTGGGGATGACAGCCTCCTGATCACTCTTGCCACTATTGAATCGTTCGCTTGTGACATAACGTGGAGGATGGCCGCCGAGTGCCACAGGAGAGCCCTTTTCCTCGGGAACGGATCCGCTCACGGCGAGGCCAGGGGCCTGCCTGGCCTTGAACCCTGCCGCGACTTCGCGGCGCTGGGTCATCAGCGCTCCGTCCCGCCGCCCGCGTAAATAGCGTACTCACGCCACAATCGCGCCCGCAGCTCTGGGTCGGTTTCTGCTTCAGCTGCCTGCTTCAGCCGTCGCACCACGATCTCATCGTCGCTGACATCCGGCAGCACGCGCGCCGCGCGCCCATTCCCCGCCGCCGGCACGGATATCAGCAATACAGTATCGGCAGCTTTGCGGGAACGGGGCCCGCTGCTCGCTGTCAGCTGAGCCGTGTCATTGCTCGGTTGAGATGTCGTACCCAATGACCGTACGGTGCTGAAGGCGGACGCGGGAGCTGGGGATGCGGCACTGGATGCCGATGCGGATGTATCCGGTTGGGTTTTCAGCGCGCAGCCGGACCCGGCAGCCAGGTAAGCCGCACAAGCCCCCATCAAAATGCTGCGTCGTCCCCTGTGTATTTTCACAGCCTCAGCGCAAAAGTTGTCGTACCGACGGTAACCGGCGCAAGCAGTATGCCACCGGCGACCCCTCATCAGACTGCGCCAATGGCTAAACGGTTCAAAAGCCGAGGGTCAGTTGCGAGCCGGACACCCTGGGACGCTGAAACAGCGCCGTGTTCGCCGGGTCACGCGCGCGGACATTCAAGCCCAGACGGCGTACGGCGATGCGGAATCGGTTGCCGAGCAGCTCGGCCATCGGTCCGGTGCCGATCATGCGCGTGCCAAAGGAGGCGTCATAGTCTTTGCCGCCTCGCATATCCTGAACCAGTGACATGACGTGCGCGGCGCGCTGCGGAAAATGCTCCGCTAACCACTCACGAAACAGATCCTTGATCTCAAACGGCAGACGCAGCAGCACATAGCCAGCCCAGCTAGCTCCCGCCGCAGCCGCCGCAGCCAGGATGTCTTCCATCTCGTGATCCGTGATGGCCGGAATGACCGGAGCAACCATCACTGCCGTGGGAATGCCTGCGGCGTGCAGCTCGCGCAGGGTTCGCAGGCGTGCCTGCGGTGCCGCGGTTCTCGGCTCCAGCACCCGTTTGGTCTCGTTATCGAGCGTCGTGATGCTGATGGATACATTCACCAGGCCCTCACGGGCCATCGGTACGAGCAGATCCAGATCCCGCAGTACCATCGCACTTTTGCTGATGATGGACACAGGATGATGGGTTCGAGCCAACACCTCGAGGATGTCCCGCGTCACGCGCAGCCGGCGCTCCACCGGTTGGTACGGGTCCGTGTTAGCCCCGAGCATGATCGACTTGCACACATAGCGCGGATCCGCCAGTTCCTGCTCGAGCACCCGGCCCGCGTCAGCCTTGTAGAACAGCCGCGTCTCGAAATCGATTCCAGCTGACAGGCCCATGTAGGCGTGGCTGGGCCGGGCATAGCAGTAGATGCAGCCGTGCTCACATCCACGGTAGGGATTGATCGACTGCTCGAACTTGATATCGGGTGAGTCGTTCCGGGTGATGACACGCCGCGCTGTATCGGGCTGCACCGATGTTGCAACGGAATCCGGCTGCTCCTCTACATACCAGCCATCGTCCACTGTCTCGGCGCGCGCCGGTTCGAAGCGTCCGGCCGGGTTGGACAATGCGCCGCGCCCAGTCAGTCGCTGATGGCTGTTGACCCGCTGACTCATGCGGGCAACTGTACACTTATACAGTAGTAGCGTAAACGCGGACGCCCCCGGGCAGCTTCAGCGCAGGGTGTGCAGAAAGCTCGTGAGCACGGTGGGCTCCACCGGCTTCACCAGATAATCATCGAAACCGGAGCGAGCGGCGCGCTCGCGGTCGGCAGGCTGGCCATAGCCGCTGAGCGCCACAATCTTCATCCGCTCGATGCTGTTGTCCGAGCGCAGCCGTTGCGCCAGCTCAAAGCCATCCATGACCGGCAGTCCGATATCCAGGAGAACTACTTCCGGGGAGAAGGAGTGCACCGCCTCGAGCGCTGCGAGTGCGCTATGGACACTCTTGGCCTCGAAGCCTTCGATGCTAAGAAGCAGCGCGATACTGTCCGCGGCATCGATGTTGTCATCCACCACGAGCACGCGCATCGGCGCGCCGGCCGAGGTGCGACCACCCGCTGGGGCGTCCGTGGGCCCAAGGCCCGGGGCCGGGACGGAGGTATCCGCGGTGGCCCTTGACGGCAGCGACATCGTAAACTGCGCACCGCCGCCCTGTTCCGCATTGCAGGCCTCGACATGGCCGCCATGCATCTCAACGAGCAGCTTCACCAGTGTGAGCCCGATGCCGAGCCCGCCTTGGGAACGGTCGAGCGTGCGCTCCGCCTGCGTGAACAGATCAAACACATGCGGCAGGAGGGTCTCCGCAATCCCGGGCCCGCTGTCGCGCACCCGCACCATCACTCGATCCTGCTCGCGCCATGCATCGAGCCAGATCTCGCCCTGCTCATCGGTGTACTTCGCGGCGTTGTTGAGCAGATTGGCGATGACCTGCGCCAGGCGCGTCAGATCCCCTTCGAGCATCGTCCGCTGCGGGGGCAGATTTACGTGCAGCTGGTGCCGTCGGGCGCGAATCAGCGGCTGACTGGTCTCGAGTGCATGCTGGATCAGCTCTGAGAGCTCGATCGGGGATTTCTTCAACACGATCTTGCCGCGGATCATGCGGGAGACATCGAGCAGATCGTCCACCAGGCGCACCAGATGGCCGGTCTGTCTCTCGATGATGGTCCATGCCCATTGCAGTTGCGGCCGGTCGTCGGAGTGCACGCGCAGGATCTGCGCGGCGTTGCGGATCGGTGCAAGCGGGTTGCGCAACTCATGCGCGAGCATGGCAAGGAACTCGTCCTTGCGCTGGTTGACTTCCTTCAACGCCTCTTCCGCTTGACGCCGCTCGGTGACATCCAGGCTGATGCCGACCAGAAAATCATGGCCGGCATCGTGCACACGCCCGGCGCGACAGTAAATCCAGCGAAATCCGCGCACCGGATGGTGGTAGCGGTACTCGGTATGGGCGCTGCCGCTCGCATCGCAGTCGGCGATCAACATCGGCAGCGCGTCGCGATCGCGGCTGTCGATGCGGCTGGTCCAGATGCCATAGCGGTCGCTGTCCTCGGGCTCGAGGCCAAAGAGCTCGTAGGCTTCCGGCGAGAAGAATACCGTCTCGTTGCGCGGATCCAGCTCCCAGGTGCCGATCTGCGCGACGGTTTGTGCCAGGCGCAGCCGCTGCTCACTTACTGTCAAGGCGCGCTCGGAGCGGGCCTTCTCGAGTGCCGGCCACATGATCTCGGCCACCCGCCTGGTCAACTCCACCTCTGCAGAGGTCCACTGGCGGGGGTTGGTGGCCACGACACTCAGCGCGGCAGCGAGCGAGCCTCCCTGCAACAGCGGTGCAGAGATAATCGCGCCGACGCCATTGAGGCCGAACCACGCATCGTACATCTGCACGATATGCGGGTCCTGCTGGCGCAGATCGGAGATGACTCTTGCCAGCCCGCGCCCGCCCTCGATCAGCAGGGGTTTGAAATGCGCGATGCGCAGGTTGGTCACCTGCAGATTGGTGCCATCCGCTGCGCCTTGCAGCAGAATCACCGCCTCACCGCGCGGGTGATCCAACTCGGCGAGCGCCACCTCGGTCGCCCCGAGCCGCTCGCGCAGACGCAACATCGCCGTGCACAACAACTCGTGCGGATTATCGATGCGCGCGAAATCAGTGGAGAGCTGCAGCAGGAAAGCGTTGAGATCGAGGCTTTCTCTGACCGCATGCACATCGGTGCAGGCACCCATCCACTTGATGACGCGGCCCTCGTCATCGCGCACCGGGTTGGCACGTATCAGGTGCCAGCGGAAGGTAGCGTCGGCGCGGCGTAGACGCGCCTCAACACTGAGCTTCTCCTGCGCACGCACCGCTTGGTCCCACACCATGCGGACCTGCTCGCGCTCCTCTTCATGAAAGATCTCGCCGGGAGGGAACAGCCGCGCGGAGTCGAGCACCTGGCGTCCTAGATAAGCCGCTCCCTCGCTATTGAGATAGCGTAGCGTGCCATCAGCCGCACAGACCCACGCCATGTAAGGCAACGCCTCTGCGAAGATCCGGAACTCAGCGGAGGTAACCCCCTCCGGCACCATCTGCAGTCGCTCTAAGTCCCCTCGCAAATCAACAGGCTGTGCTTCACTTCCCATGGAACCTGGTCTTCGTCATCATGATGACCTCCCAGGGGCCATCCAATGCAAACAAATCTAAGCAATCGCCGTGCCCTGACAGGGGTACTGGGCGGGGCCGTCATCGTGGGCTTTGCTGGGTGTACCGCACCTGCCCGGATCGTGCTGCCGCAGCCGCCCGTCCCGAGCGCCGCGGAGATCAGCTTCGATCGCCTCGAACAGCGCTATTTCGACGAGATGCTGGCGCTCACACCCGTGGCAGCTACGGCGCTGGGAGAGCATCGTTTCGATGCGCTGCTGGATGATGTAAGTCCCGAGGGTTTCGCGCACCGCGCAGCTCTCGCCGCGGAACTGTCGGCTCAGCTGACTGCTATCGATGCGAATCACCTGAGCCGTGCACATCAGGTCGATTTACAGTTGCTGCGCGCCGAGCTGGAAAAACAACAATGGGAAATCAATCAGCTGCAGCAGTGGCGCTGGGACCCGCTGCTCTATACTGCCCTCGCCGGCAACAGCATCTACACGCTGATGGCGCGCAATTTTGCACCCCTGCAGGCGCGGCTGCTGAGCGTCACCGCCCGGCTGTCTGAGCTGACACGTTTGCTCGCGCAGGTTCGTCAGAGCCTCGATCCGGCACGCGTGCCGCCGATCCATGCACACACTGTGATCGAGCAGAACAACGGCGTGCTGCAGCTCATCGATCAGCTGGTGGCGCCCGAGGTGAATGCGCTGCCGGCAGAGCAGCAGGCCAATCTCAAGAGTGCGATCGCGCATGCGCGGGCGGCAATCGCCCAACATCAGATCTGGTTGGAGAAGAAACTGTTACCGGCTGCGCACGGCGAGTTCCGCCTTGGGGCCGCCCTGTACGACAGCGAGCTGCGCTATGAGCTCGGCTCGTCGTTGTCGCGCAGCGAGATCCGCGAGCGCGCTGACGCGGAACTCAGGCGCACGCGTGACCGGATGTATGAGCTGGCAGCACAGGTGTTGCGCAGTACCGCGGGAACCCTGCCCTTACCCGCCACTGCAGATCCTGAGCAACAGCAGGCGGCAATCGCCGCTGCGCTGGAGCTGGCTTACCAGCGCCAGCCGGCGCGCACTGAAGTGATAGAGACCGCGCGTCACGCACTCACCGAGGCCGAAAGCTTCGTGCGCAGCCACGAGCTCGTCACCGTATACGACGATCCGCTCGAAGTCATCGTCATGCCGGAGTTTCAGCGGGGCGTTTCCCTGGCATTCTGCGATGCGCCCGGTCCGCTCGATCGCGGCCAACGGACCTACTTCGCTGTGGCGCCCATCCCTCAGGACTGGACGGAGGCTCAGGTACAGTCCTATCTGCGGGAGTACAACACGCGCTCCATTTACGAGCTGACGCTGCATGAGGCCATGCCGGGACATTACCTGCAGCTGATGCATGCCAACCGCTACCCCTCACCACTGCGTGCGGTGCTGGCCTCGGATTCCTTCATCGAAGGTTGGGCCGTGTACGCCGAGGGTGTGATGGCCGATGCGGGCTTTCAGGACAACGATCCGCTCATGCGCCTGATCCATCTGAAGTGGGATCTGCGCACCATCGCCAATGCCATCCTGGACCAGTCCGTGCATGTCGAGGGCATGTCGCGCGATGCGGCCATGCGACTCATGACGCACGATACCTTCCAGCAGGAGAGCGAAGCGGCCGCCAAATGGGTGCGCGTGCAGCTGACTGCGGGCCAGTTATCCACCTACTTCGTTGGATGGCAGGAACATCGCGCCCTGCGCGACGAGGTTCAGCAGAGGTGGGGCAAGGCTTTCACACTGAAGCGCTATCATGACGCGCTGCTGGCAAACGGCTCCCCACCAGTACCCTATGTGCGCGAGCTGCTGCTCGATCTGCCGATCACCCCGATGACCCCGATGACCCCGGGCGTGACCCCAGGAGAGAAGATGACCCCGGCCGAGAAATCAACCTCCAGTGAGAAGGAGAGCCCATGAGCAAGGACGCAGCGCGATTGCAGATCCCGGCGCCGGATACCGATGCCGAAGCTGCGGCGCGCGCCCGCCAGAGCCAACTCACCAAGCCCCCAGGTTCGCTGGGGCGACTGGAAGAGCTGGCCTGCTGGTTTGCGGCGCGCCTGCACACACCTCTGCCCAGCCTCGACCGCTGTGAGATTTTCGTGTTTGCCGCCGATCATGGGGTCGCCGGTCGCGGCGTGTCCGCATTTCCGCAGGCAGTGACTCAGCAGATG
This sequence comes from uncultured Pseudomonadota bacterium, assembly GCA_963715725.1. Taxonomy (GTDB): domain Bacteria; phylum Pseudomonadota; class Gammaproteobacteria; order Steroidobacterales; family Steroidobacteraceae; genus 13-2-20CM-66-19. The sequence goes on from OY970272.1 coordinate 1,571,431, forward strand.
TTGAGTAACTTTGCTGCTGGCGGGGCCGCTATCAATGTGCTCGCAAAGCTGCAGGACTGCCGCATTGAGGTCGTCGACGTCGGCGTGTGCGCCGAGGGTGTGCCACCGGCCGGGGTGCGCGCCGCGAAGGTACGCGCGGGCACCCGTGATCTGTGCAGCGAAGCGGCGATGACCGAGACGGAATTCACCGCTGCGCTCGCCGTCGGTGCGCGCTGTGCGCGCGAAGCGATGGAGCGCGGCGCTCAGCTGCTGATCGCAGGTGACATGGGCATCGCCAACACCACCTCAGCCGCCTGCCTGATCTGCGCGCTCACCGGTGCACCGATCGAGGAGGTCGTGGGCCGCGGCACAGGAATCGATGATGCAGGTCTGGCACGCAAGGTGCGCGTCGTCGGTACGGCGGTCGCACGCGTCAGGCAGCACCTTGGCATCGATGGCAGCGCTGCGCCTGCTCCCGCAACACGGCAGCTGCGGATTACGGGCGCTGTGGCTCGTCAGGTGTTCGCGCAGCTGGGTGGGCTCGAGCTGGCGGCGATGGCGGGTCTCTATCTGGAGGCGGCGCGGTGCGGGGTGCCGCTGTTGCTCGATGGCTATATCTCGGGTGCCGCAGCACTGGGGGCGGCAGCCATGGAACCGGATGTGATGCACTGGATGCTGGCCGCACATCGCTCCGCGGAGACCGGCCACGCCGTCGCGCTCGAGGCCCTCGGACTGCGACCGCTGCTGGATCTGGGAATGCGGCTGGGCGAGGGCAGCGGTGCCGCGCTGACCGTAAGTCTGATCCGTGCGGCCTTACGCCTGCATGGTGACATGGCCACTTTTGCCGAGGCCGGCGTGGCTGGCGCGCTCGATTCGCCCTCGGTATGAGTCTGCGCGGGCTGCGCATCGCCGCCGCATTTCTCACCCGCATCCCGCTACCGTCGATCGCCGAGGTGCAACCGGCAGAGCTGTCAGGCGCCGCTGGCTGGTTTCCACTGCTTGGCGCCGCGATCGGCGCCGCGGTGCTCGCCGTGCTCACAGCCATCCGGCACCTGGGCCTCTGGTTCGGCACTGCAGACTCGCTGCTGGCTGCCGCCACGGGACTTCTGGCCTGGATATGGCTCACGGGCGCACTGCACCTGGATGGCCTCGCCGACCTGGTCGACGCACTGGCCGCAAGTCATCGTGACCCAGCACGCTTCCTGCAGGTGCTCGCCGATCCGCACCTGGGGACCTTCGGAGCCGTCGCGGTTGTCGCGGTTGTGATTCTGAAGCTCGCCGCGCTGACGCGTGTAGCGGACAGTGCGCCCCATGCGCTCATACTGATTGCGGCCTGGGCGAGACTCGGGCCGCTCGTATGGGCGCAGTGGCTACGCCCGCTGAAGCCAGGTCATGGCGCGCGCTTCGCACAGCAACTGCGACCGGGTTGGATTGCAGCCTGGACGATCGCACTGCTGCTGCTGAGCGCGTTGGTTGCACCGGTTCTCTGCGTGGCCCCGCTGTTGCTGGTGGTGTTTAGTGTGTGGCTGCGCTGGAGAGTCGGAGGGCAGACCGGTGACTGCCTCGGAGCGGGCGTGGAGATCACCGAGAGTACGCTGCTGCTGGCGCTGGCTATCGCAGGGCCTGCGGGCGCGCTGCGTCCAACATCTTGGTATTGAGCGGGCAGCGCTAGATCGACTTCAGAGGCAGCGGCAGGCCTGCGACTACGAGGAACACCTGGTCACACAGCGCGGCGATGTCCTGATTCAATCGTCCATGCTCGTCCTGATAGCGCCGCGCCGCTGCCGCGAGCGGCACGATGCCGGCGCCGACCTCATTGCTGACCAGGATAACCTCGGCGGAACATGCGGCGAGCGATCTCAGCAACTCCGCGCGTTCATGCGCCCAGAGCGCCTCATCCACCTCCCACTCTGATGCGGTCAGCGCCGCCGACGCCGGCCATAAGCAATTACTGATCCAGAGCGTGAGGCAATCGATCAGCACCACACCCCCCGCAGCCGCTTCCTCGCGGAGTACCTGGCCGAGATGCACCGGCACTTCTCTGACACGCCAGTGAGCCGGCCGCTCCCGACGGTGAGCGCAGATTCGCGCTGCCATCTCCGGATCGCTGGCCGTGCCCGTCACGACCGTGCATACCTGTTGAGATCGCTCACTCGCCCAACACTGTGCCAGAGAGCTCTTCCCGGAGCGCGCAGCCCCAATCAGCAGCGTCTTCATGAGCGATCCGCCGGGCTGCGGGCATTTTGGACGCTGACGAATGACACGATGGCCTGCGCGACTGCGGCGGGATCCTCCTGATGCATCATGTGACCCACTCCTGGCAAGGTGAGTGCGCGTGCGTTGTGGAATGCGGTCCGCAGTAACTCGTCACCAAAATATTGCTCGCGCCGCTCGCGGTGCGCTGACAGAGAGCCTGTCAACAGCAACATCGGACAGCGCATGCGCGACCAACAGGCTGCTGCTTCCTCGCGTCGATACAGGATCGGGTTGACCCACCGGTGGCGCGGATCGAAGACGAGTCTCACACCACCGGTTTGCTCGTCGGGGCAGGTCCAGGCCTGGGCCAGAAACCCGGCCCGGTCCGCGGACAGGCGCGGATTGCGACGCACCAACAGCTGCGCCAGCTGCTCCACGGAGCGATAGCTGCCGCTAGTGGCGCCGGTGCCGGTGGTAACGCCGACGCCGGTGGTAACGCCGACGCCGGTCGTAGCGCCGCGCAGCTCATCCAGCCACTGCGCGTAGCGCGCCGGAGCTTCCTCCGGGTGTGTCGGCTGCAGGCCGACTCCTTCCAGGTTGACCAGCCATTTCAGGCGCTCAACGCGTATCCCAGCATACAGGGCCGCGACATTGGCACCCATGCTGTGGCCGACCACTCCGGCTGCTGAATCGGGGCAGAGCAGAGCGAGCAGCGCCTCGAGATCCGCCAGGTAGTCGGGAAACCAGTAGCCGCCGGGAGCCCATTCGGTGTGGCCGAAGCCGCGCCAGTCCGGCGCGGCCAGCGACCAGTCCTGCGGCAGAGCATCAACGAGAAACTGCCAGGTGTCGGCACTGTCCATGTAGCCGTGAAGCAACACGACAGGTCTTGGGTCATGCCCTTCCCACCACAACATCCGGTGTTTGAGTCCGCGGAGCGACAGCCACCGGGTTTGCGGAATGCGACGCGGTTGGTAGGTCACAGACGCAACCCGTGTATGCTGCAATACATGAACGAGCCACAGCTCGACGCAGCCCTGCGCGCGGGCAACCCGACACAGGAGGAGCGTACCTGGGCGATGCTGACGCATCTGTCAGCCTTCGCAGGTCTGGTACTGCCATTTGCCGGCAACATCCTCGGTCCGCTGGCGATCTGGCTGGTGCGTCGCGAGCAGTCGCCGTTCGTCGCGGAGCAGGGACGGGAGTCTCTCAACTTCAACATCTCGGTGACACTGGCTGCCATCGTGTGCAGCCTGCTGGTGTATGTATTCATCGGCATCCTGCTCGGACTGGCGCTGTTTGTTTACTGGCTGGCGATGACGATTCTGGCCGGCATCCGCGCCGGCGAGGGCGTGCCGTATCGCTATCCGTTTGCCCTGCGTCTGATCAAGTAAGCGCGCCTCAGGCGCCCAAGAACATCTGGTACGCGGGGTTGGCCGTCTCCTCGAAATAGGCGTAGTGCAGCTCGTTGAGGTGCGAGACGAAATCGTCACGTTCCGCCGCCGGCACCTGAATGCCCGCCAGTACGCGACCATAGTCCGAGCCGTGATTACGATAATGAAACAGGCTGATGTTCCAGCGCGTGCCGATCGCGCGCAGGAAGCGGGTCAGTGCGCCGGGCCGCTCCGGAAATTCGAACCGATATAACACTTCATTCGCGATGCCGCGTGCATGCCCCCCCACCATGTAACGCACGTGCAGTTTCGCCATCTCATTGTCGGTCATGTCTGTGACCGCGTAGCCGGCGGCGCGCAACTCCTGGATGACGCTCTCACGCTCCCGGCGCCCCTGCGCGATGGCGAAACCGACGAAGATCTGTGCGGCGTGGCCCGCTTCGTAGCGGTAGTTGAATTCGGTGACGCTGCGCCGCCCGAGCACTTCGCAGAAATGCAGGAAGCTGCCTGGTTGCTCGGGAATGACAACTGACAGTAATCCTTCGCGTTCGGCGCCGAGATCGGCGCGCTCGGCCACATGACGCAGCCGGTCGAAGTTCATGTTGGCGCCGCTCGTGATCGAGACGAAGCGACGGTCCCGGCAGCCCTCGCGGGCGACATACTTGCTGACACCAGCCACCGCCAGCGCCCCTGCCGGCTCGACGATCGAGCGGGTGTCCTCGAAGACATCCTGGATGGCCGAGCAGATCTCATCAGTATCCAGCAGCAGAATCTCATCGACATGAGCCTGGCAGAGCGTGAAGGTTTCCGCGCCCACGCGGCGCACCGCCACCCCGTCTGCAAAAATGCCGACCCGCTCGAGCGTGAGGCGGCGGCCAGCCAGCAACGATGCGTGCATGCCGGCTGCATCCCGCGGCTCCACGCCAATGATGCGGATGTTGGGATACAGGTATTTGACGTACACCGCGATACCCGAGATCAAACCGCCGCCCCCTACGGGTACGAAGATGGCATCGAGATTGCCGCCGGTCTGGGCCAGCACTTCCATACCGATGGTGCCTTGCCCGGCGATCACATCGGGGTCGTCGAATGGATGTACAAACACCAGGTTGCGCTCGCGAGCGAGGTTTTGGGCGTGCTCGAAGGCGCTGTCGTAGTCATCCCCGTGCAGCAGCACTTCCGCACCTAGATCAGCCACCGCGCGGACTTTGATGTCGGGGGTAGTTTCCGGCATCACGATCACCGCGGGGATGGCGCGGCGGCGCGCGGCCAGCGCCACACCCTGGGCATGATTGCCGGCCGAGGCGCACACGACGCCGCGGCGCGCGGTCTCCTCGGGCAGCTGGGCGATGCGGTTGTAGGCGCCGCGCAGCTTGAAAGAGAAGATCGGTTGCAGGTCCTCGCGCTTCAGCAATACCTGGTTGCCCAGCCGGCGCGAGAGGCGCGCAGCCTCATCGAGGGGTGACTCGATCGCAACGTCATACACGCGCGCTTTGAGAATCCGCTCGATATAAGGGCTTGCCACGATGATCGCCACTGCAGGGAAACCTGCGAGCTTAGCGACTTTCGGCCGCGGAATCCTCCGCAGCGGCACGTGCGGCGCGGCGGCTCGTGAGCCGCCGCTAGCGCACGGCGCTCGCGCTAGTCTCGGCTGTCGTGCCTGTACGGCGCTCGGGGCCTGATGTCACGCGCACCTCGGCAGCCGCCGTCGGCAGCGCCGGTGCCGCATCGGTCACCTCCGGCGGCCCCGTAATCTCCACGATCCGAAACGGCGGCTGCTGTGGAAATTTCTGCAGCAGCAGCGGCATCGCCACGTTGTATACCGGGATACCGGTGCTGGTTCGGCCCTCGAGGCAGCCATGATGCGCGTGCCCATGGAACACGACGTTCACGGGGTGGCGATTGAGGGGCTCCTCCAGGCGGCTCGTGCCCAGGTAGGTGTAGATCTCCAGCGGCTCGCCTTCGACGGTCGCGCGGATCGGCGAGTAGTGCAGCATGGCCACGCGGCGCGTGGTCCGCAGCCGCGCCAGCGCGCCCTCGAATTTCAACGCCTCGTCGATCGCCTCCTGCACATAGTGCTTGGTCGCAGGCTCGCCCCAGGCACCGAGTGTTGCTCGGCCGAAGCCGCCAGCGAAACCCTTGGCGCCCGCAATGCTCAGGCCTTCGAGCTCCAACGCTTCCCCATCGAGCACCTTGACGCCGGCCGCGGTGAGAATGCGGCACACCTCTACATGCTGCCCTGACTCGTAGTCATGGTTGCCGAGCACCGCGACGATCGGAATCGAGACGGCCGCGCGCAGCTCCTGCGCGAGCACGTTCGCCTCCTCCGGCAAGCCATAGTCGGTCAGGTCTCCACACAGCAGCAGCGCATCCGCCCGCGTGTTCACCGGCGCCAGCAGAGGTTGCAGTGTGCCCTGCGAGGTCTTTTTGACATGCAGGTCGCCGACTGCTGCCAGGCGCGTTGTTTGCTTACTGTCCAGCTCTAAGCCCTCCGGGCGCAGATTAGAGCAATATCTATGCCCATCGGCACCCTCTCCGAGGCATCATCCGGGGCGGCGTCGGAGCCGGCCGTGCGCGATTTTTACGTGCACATCATGCGGGTGCTGAATGCGTCCGGTCTGCCCTACCTCGTCGGAGGCGGTTACGCGCTCGGCTACTACACCGGCGTGGCGCGCGATCCCAAGGACTTTGACATCTTCGTGCGACGGCACGATTACGAGGCCGTCATGAGTGTGCTGGCCGAGGCGGGCTGTCGCACCGAGCTCACCTTTCCGCACTGGCTTGGGAAAGCGGTCTGCTCCCACGGCTACGTGGATGTGATCTTCAACTCGGGTAACGGCATCGCGGCGGTCGATGAGGACTGGTTTCGCCATGCCGCGCCGGCCGAAGTTTGCGGCGTGCCGGTGCGGCTCTGCCCCGCCGAAGAGATGATCTGGTCGAAGGCCTCCATCATGGAGCGTGAGCGCTTCGACGGTGCGGACATCATGCACCTGATGCTGACGCGCTCGGAGCAACTCGACTGGAAACGGCTGTTGCGCCGCTTCGGCAGCCATTGGCGTGTGCTGCTGGTACACCTATGCCTGTTTGGTTATGTGTATCCGTCGGAACGTGCGCGCATCCCCTACTGGTTGCTGCGCGGACTGACGTTGCGCCTGCAGGATGAGGAGCGTCGCACGGCACCCGCCGAGCGCATCTGTCAGGGCACGCTGCTGTCGCGCGAGCAATACCTGATGGATGTGCAGGTATGGGGCTTTCTGGATGCGCGTCATACCGAGCTCAGCACGATGTCGGATGAAGACATCGAGCAATGGACCGAAGCCATCGCGAACGCCGCCGGGCACTGACAGGTCCCTGCGCGGCGCTGGGTGTGCTCAACCCTTCGAGCCGCGCACCACGAAGCGGAATTGCGTCTTGCCGATCATCACGTTGTCGCCATCCTTGAGCGGCTGACGGGTGATGCGCCGATTATTGACCAGCACCCCATTGGTGCTGTTCAGATCCTCGATGATGGCATGTGTGGGTCCAGACAGGATCACCGCGTGGTGGCGGCTGATGAACTTCGCATCGATCTGCAGGTCGTTGTCCGGAGTGCGCCCCACGCTGGTCTTGCGACCCAGGACGTGTACCACTTCCGTTTCCCCATCCATGCGGATCAGCAAGCGCGTGGTGCCATCGGGAGCCGGCTCGTGACTGTGCTCGCTGCCGTGATCCATGCGGGTGATGCTGCGCTGGATGTGCCCGACCAACACTGCGCTGTTCGCTGTTTCCTGCTCGAGACGCTGGATGAGATTGTCGCGCTCGACGATGGCACCGCGAGCCTGCTCGGCGGTGGTGCGCCACTCGCGGTTGTTGCTCTCCAGCTCCTCGAGGCGTGCATTGCGCTCGAGCGCCTCGGACTCCATGCGGTTGATAGTCTCCGTCGCAGCGCGCAGCGCACTCTGCAGCTCCTCGTCACGGGCGGCCGTGGAGTTCGCCTCGGCCTGCAGCCGGCGCATGACCTCCTGCTGCTGGCTGAGTCGCGCCTCGAGCTCCACGATGCGCACGCCGGCCGCCGTCGCATGCGCCACGTGATCGCTGCGCTCCGAGGTCGCCGCGTGCAGGGCGGCGTGTGAGGACTTCAGCTCCTCGCGCACCGCGACGATCTCGGCTTCGAGCTGCTCGGCACGCCGACGCTGCACCGGGATGAGCAGTTCCAGCTCCTCGATACGTGTCTGCGCGGCCCGGGCCGCCGCTTCCTGCTGATCGCCGCGCACCTGCGCCGCCTTGATGGCTGCCTCGAACGACGCCGCCGTGTTAAGAAGCTGCGTGCGCTCGGTGGCTGCCCGCTCCAGCTCGCCGCGCAGCTGCGTCGCGCTGATCTGCTGCTGCGCGAGCGTGCCTTCCAGTACGTTGATGCGCTCGTTGCGCTCGCTCAGGACCCCCTGCAGCGATGCGACGTTCTGCTGCGTGTCGTCGCGGGCCTGCTCTGTCTCATTGAGCTGCTCGGATTTCTGCGCGAGTGCAGCGGTGAGCGCGCTCACCTGGCTTTCCAGGGTGGCAATGCGGGTCACGCGCTCACGCAGCTCGGTTTCCAGCTGGCTGACGCGCTCGGTGTGCTCGGCGACGCTCGCCTGCAGGCCCGCCATGCGCTGCTCACGCTGCGCGACATCGCTGTCGAGCGTCGCGACCAGGTCCTCGAAGACCGAGCGCCGGCCTTCCATGGACTGCAGGGTCTCGAAGTACTCCGCGGCCCGTGCCCGCGTCGACTCCAGCTCGCGCTCGACGAGGGACAGCGCCCGCGCCTGCTCGACGAGCTGTGCGCTGTAGCGCTTGTTGAGATCTGCAACCTGCTGCCGCGTATCCCGATGAGTCGTCTCGATGAGACTGCGCGCGTCATGCTGCGCAGCCTCGAGCAACAGCTGGGTCTCGCGATTGGTGGCTTCGATGCGCGCCTGCGCATCGCGAGTCGTCTTCTCGATCCGGCTCTGCGCATCCCGCTGTGTCGTCTCAACCCGTGTCTGGGCATCCTGATTGGTCGCAGCGATGCGCGCCTCGGCGTCCGCGAGCGCGGCGTCGACGCGCTCCTGCGCATCGCGACGGGCGTCCCCGACCTGGGTTTGGGCTTCGGCCCGTGTCGTCAGCAGCTGTTCCTGTGATTCCTGCTCGAGGGCGGCCACGCGTGCCTCGGCATCGCGCGTCAGAATGGCCAGCCGGCTCTCCGCATCCCGCGTCAGCGCGACGATCTGCTCCTGAGCCTGCTGGCGGGTCGCAGTGACTTCCTCTTCCAGCCGCGAATTACGCGCGTTGAGCAGTGCGTTGGTATTGGCATCGCGAGCCCGCTGCGCTTCGCTAGCTGCCTCGCGCTCCTGCAGCACCTGCTCGAGCTCGCTGATACGCAGCTGCGCAGCAGTCGCATGCGCCCGCGCCTCATCGGCATCATCGGCGAGCGCACGGGCCTGTTGTTCAGCCGTATTGCGTTCGCCCAGCGCAGCATCGAGGGCACGCTCGATCTCGGCAAGCCGCTCGCTCTTGCGGGTTAGTCGCTCTTCCACATCCCGTAAGGTCCTCGCGAGACCCTGCAGATTCACCTCGAGTCGCGCGCGGCTGTGATCTAGGGCCGCGGCCCCCTCTGCCGCCGGCTTCGACGTACGCGCCGGCGGTAGCGAGATGTGCACCGTATCGTTGATGTGGTCGAGATCGGGCGGTTCGGGTTGGACAGCCGGGCTGGCTGCGCCCTCGTGTGAAGCTACCGCCGCCGCAGCGGAGGCCACGTTGGCCTCGTACGCCATGACATCGAGCACCGGCAGCTCGGCGGTGATTTCCAGATCGTCGTCAGACGCCGCTGATTGGCGTGGTTGCAGGCTCATCGCCAGTCTCCTCGCGCATCCGGCCACGCACGGCCAGCTTCCCCTCTCATTCCTTTGGTTTGAAGTTTAGCCGTACACAGCATCGGAGGCATGACTCAAACTCAATTAATTGAACGCCCTGCGGGCTGAATGTGACATAACAGATTCAGCGTCGAATGCAACCCACACAAGCCGCTTCTGCGGTGTGGTCGACTCTAACCGCGCAAAAAATCCCGCATCGCATCCAGCACAGACTCGGGCGCTGCAGCGAAAAGGCCGCCACCCTGCTGCGGCAAATCAACAATGCGCGCCCGCGGCAGCACTTCCCGCACCCTCGCCGTCGCATCCCAGTACTGATCCTTGGGACGCAAGACCAGTGCCGGCTGCGTGAGCTGGCCCAGCCGTTCGCGCGCCGCATACTGTTGCGCAGCGGCCAATGCACCGTTGAGTTGGACTGCGCTGCGCAGGCGCTCGGCAAAAGCCCGCACCCGAAACTCGAGCGGCACGGCAGTCCCGTATGCTTCCAACATGCGTCGCCATTCAGCGACAAGTTGCGCGCCATCGTCGGAAATTACCGCGTGAGCACGTCGCAAGCCATCGCGCTCCCGATCGTCCAGTAGCGGCACGGACACGAGCACCACCTTGCGGATCTGCGGCCGGCCGATAGCGAGCTCCGCTGCAAGGAGTGATCCTGACTGGTATCCGAGCAGATCGATCTGACGAAAGCGCATCGACTCGAGAAAGTCGCGGATGGCGGCTGCATATTCAGCGAGCGTGATGCGCGCCGGCGGCGCATCGGATTCGCCGAAGCCCGGCAGATCCGGTGCGTACACGGAGCGCTCACGACCGCTCAGCATCAGCAGGCGCTCGAACTCGCGACCGCTCCCTCCGAACTGATGCAGGCACAGCAGAGGCGTGCCTTCCTCGAAGCCGCCTCCGGGAGGGATGGCATTGTGCACGTGCAGTTGACCGAAGCGGCTCTCGAAATAGCCGCGGCGCACGCGCGGTGCGGAGTCGGGCTGCCTCGCGGTGACGGTGCCTTTAGCCATGAAAGTGCTCCTGGATCACGAAAGTCGCCGCTGCGGCTTGCGCTCATGCCGCCGGCAAGTCGAAGCTGACGCGAGCTTCGAGCCTGGGCGAATTCTGGCACGGCCGGCGCGCAAAGGAGACCCGATGATCAAGGTACTGGCCGTGTTCCCCGCACTGATGCTGACATCCTGCGGCGTGGCCGATACGGGTGCAGCCGCTGCGACCGAAGCTGCGGCGCGCGCGCAGGAGCTGCGCGCGGGTCAGCAGGCGGAAGCGCGCGTTCAGCAGCAGCTGGATGCGGCGTATCAGCAGGCGGCTGAGCAACGTAAAGCAGCGGAAGCCGCATCTCAGTAAGCAGCGCAACGCGCACGGGGGGCGTCGCGCGCACGTCCTTTTGCGGCGGCCACGACTGGCGTGGCCGCTGAACGAAGCTGCAGTCCTCTCAGCAGCTAACGTCTCCTGCGAGTTTTGCCCGCCGCTCGGCGCCCGCGCGTACCAACCCGACTCCGGGTCTTGCTCATCGCGCGTCCTCGCGCCGCGACCTTACCGCGTGCGGAGCTTTTGCCCCGCGCTGAGCTCTTGCCCCGTTTCGCGCCCGCCTTCGTTCCTGATCTAGCGCCCGCGCTCTTCCTGGCGGCTGCCCTGGCAGCGGAAGTCCTCGCACCAGCAGGTCTCTGGCCGGCTGACTTCGTCGCCGCAGATTTTCTGGCTGCGGATTTTTTACCCGCTGATTTTTTGGCCGCCGCTGGAGGCGGAGGCGTGGCCTTCTGCGCGGCAGCTGCTGTTTTCCGAGCGCCAGCTTTTTTCACAGCAGGTTTCTGCGCAGCACCGCTCGTCTTCGATGATTCCGCAGCGCTAGCCGGCGGCTCGACCACGGCGATGGCGCCTCCCTGCGGGTCCAGAAGATTCACGATCCAGGAGCCGCCCGGCACTTCCATCGGGCCGTTCAGGACCCGTCCCCCGCCTGCCTTGACGGCAGCTGCCGCCTTGTCGACATCCGTCACGCGCGCATAACTCAGCCAGCCGGGTGGCGTGGCGTTATCACGCACTTTATACATCCCACCAGCATCCTGGCCGCCATGCGTAAAGAGCTGGTACACACCCATGGGACCCATATCGTGCGCAGCACCGCGGCTCCAGCCAAACAGCTGCGTGTAGAAGCTGACCGCGCCCTCCAGATCGGTGGTGGCCAGTTCGTGCCAGGCGAAGTCGCCCACTGCGCCTGCGCCAGGCAGGGCACCATTGCCGCTGGCCGCCGGGGTGAACACCGCGAAGGTCGCACCAGCCGGGTCTGCCAGCACGGCAAACCGCCCGACATTGGGAATGTCCGCGGCGGGCTTGCAAACCCGGCCGCCGAGTTTGCCAACCGTCTCCGCAGCCGCATCGACATCGGGTGTGCCGATGTACACCATCCACTGTGCGGGCGCTCCCGGATCGTAACCCTGCGGGATCGTCATCAGACCGCCAACGCGTGTTTTGCCCGACATCCACAGCGTGTAGTCGGGCATACCCGAAGGTTCGGTCTTCCACGGCATCAGCCGCGTATAGAAGGTGATGGCGGCCGCCGTGTCGGATGCCAATAGCTCGTGCCATACGAAACGGCCCCGTATATCGGTGTTGCTCATGGCCCCTTCTCCTTACTCTGAATGAGCGGCGTGTCGACGTGAAGCGGTGCGCGCTGACATTGTAGCGCTGCGCCAGCTGGGTACGCCGCATCCTAACATCAGCTCTCCCGCAACGCGACGAAGTCTCCCACGAAAGCTCCCATCACTTCTGCACCGAAACATAACTGCGCTTGCAGGGTAAGTCGCGCGCGCCCACGGCGCTGGTACAGGGCGTGAAAGCGCCGCCACGCGCGCTCGTCGGAGTACTCGCAGCGCGCCGCGAAATCGCCACTGATCGGCCGCTCATACTCCATGGCGCTGCGCTGGATGACCAGCTGCGCTGGGGTCTGTGCTGCCCGCAAGCGCAGATGCAGCAATGCCCAGGCCGACAAGGTGGCGAGCACGACGCCGCTGCCGCCGAACACAGTCCGGCTGTGATTGATGTTGGGACGCAGGGGCGCCCACAAGAGCACGCTGCGTGGCGTCGCTTCCCTCACCTCCATACCCATGGCGGCAGACAGCGGGATGGCCGCATGTAGGTAGTCCTGCAGATCGCGGGCGCCGTGGGGGGAGGAAAGCACTAGCGGACTCGCCATTGGCAAAGATTGCTCAGGGTGTGGTGGAGGTCGGGCCGATGGTCTCGGCGGCAAGCGCTGTACCGCTGACAGCCCGCTCGCGCCAGATCAGATACAGCCCGCTGATGATCACGATGCCACCGCCCAGATACACCCGGGCGGTTGGCAGCACCCCCCAGATAATCCGGTCGGCCATCATCCCCCACAGCAGCGCCGTGTACTCGAACGGAGCGATGACCGAAGGCGGAGCATAGCGGAAGGCCTCCGTCAGCAGCTGTTGGCCGATGGCGGCGAACACTCCCAGCACCGTCAGCAGGAGCCAGTCTTCCCGGCGCACCGGTACCCATTGCGGTAGTGCCAGCAGCGTCGCGAACAGCGTGACCAGACCGATCATCCAGAACACGACGCTGGCGGTGGTGTCACTGCGCGTGATGACGCGCAGCGCAATCTGGTTGCACGCATACATGGTCGAGGCCACAAGAGTGGCCAGTGCCCCCAGTGAGATCATGTGACGGGGTGAGGGATGCAGAATCGTCACGACGCCGACGAGTCCGATGGTGATCGCGGTCCAGCGCCGCCAGTCGACGCGCTCACCCAGCAAGGGTACCGACAGCGCTGTGACGATGAGCGGAGCCGCCAGGAAAATCGCATAGGCATCGGCCAGCGACAGGCTGCGCACGCCGTAGATGAACCCGAGCAGCACGATCAGCATGAGCACTGCGCGCAGCAGGTGCATGGGGAAGCGTACTGGACGCAGCTCCAGCAGCCGCCGCCGCAACAGCAGCAGCAACAGCAGGAAGGGCAGCGAGGCGCCCCCGCGCAGCGCCGCGATCTGCAGAATCGGATAGTGGGAGGCGAACAGCTTCAGTACCGAATCCATGCCGCAGAACGCGATCACCGCCAGCAGCATCAGGCCGATAGCTTTGAACGGCCGCCTGGCCGGCGGACCGGTCATAGCCGATCAGACCGTCGGATCAGCTTCGACGGCGACGACCGGCTCGCTATGGGGAGTGGCATCGAGTGCGGCCACGAGCGGTGCGGGTGCGGGCGGCACGCTGCGATAGCCGCTGCCCAGAAGGTTCGCGTGCAGCGGAAACGCACTCGCCAGCGAGACCAGCAGCGAAGACGCATAGGGCACCGACTGTACCAGCAGTACCACGAGCCACGCGAAGCGGTCCGGACCCTGCGTCATGTTCCACGCGAAGCGGTCTGCGACCTGCAGCGTCCACGGGGGATGCGACACGCCCCAGGCACACAGCCACAGGCACAGCATCATAACGGTCTCATCCCGCGCGCTGGACAGTGCCTGCAGCAGCCGTTGTGAGGTGCCGGCCTTCGGCGTGCGGAAAAACGGCTCGCGGCGCGTGCACAGTCCCTTCAGCACGGCCGTGCCGATGGTATGTGTGAGCGCCAGACCGGCGATCGCCGCCGCACAGGTCTGACGGAAGTTCGCACCAACCTGCGCCCGGTACAGATGCGCCAGCTTGGCGAGCTTGAAAGTGAACAGCGACAGCGGTAACACCGAATACATGACCAGCGGAGGATCCACCTGGCGCGGTGCGAGCAACATGGCAGCCGACCAGATCAGCGCTGCGACGTTGAACAGCAGGTTGCAGCCATCCGCTACCCACGGCAGCCAGCCCGCGATGAAGTGATAGCGCTGCCCGGGCGCAAGCGCCCCATCGTCGGTGAACAGCGAACCCGCATGGCGTTTCAGAATCTGCATGGCTCCGTAGGCCCAACGGAAGCGCTGCTTCTTGAAGTCCATGAAGGTATCGGGCATCAGTCCGCGTCCATAGCTGACCGGCACGTACTGCGCCTCATAGCCTGCCTCGAACACCCGCAGTCCGAGCTCGGCATCCTCGGTGATACACCACTCCGCCCAGCCGCCGGTGCCGCGCAGCAGGCGAGCGCGCACGAGCGTCATGGTGCCGTGCTGAATGATGGCATTGCGTTCATTGCGTGTGATCATGCCGATATGGAAGAAGCCGCGGTACTCGGCATAACACATGGCTTTGAAGGCATTGAGCCGCTCATCGCGGTAGTCCTGCGGGCCTTGCACCACTCCCAGTCGCTCGTTGACGAAGGCCGGAACCAGATCCCGTAACCAGCGCGGATCCACCACGTAGTCGCTGTCGATCACCGCGATGATCTGGGCATCGTCAGCGGTATGCTGCAGGGCGAAATTGAGCGCGCCCGCCTTGAAGCCAGCGAGCGGCGCGACGTGGTAGAAGCGGAAGCGCGCACCCAGCCGGGCGCAGTGCGCCTCGAGCGGACGCCACACGGCCTCGTCCGGCGTATTGTTATCGATCACCAGGACTTCGAAGTCGGGATAATCGAGTCGCGCCAGCGCATCGAGTGTCTCGATGACCATGCGCGGCGGCTCGTTGTAAGCCGGCACGTGGATTGAGACCTTGGGCAGGGGTCCGGCTGCGGCGAATCCCGCCGGCGCGAGCCGCCGGCGCGAGCTGACCCACTGCGCCTCAGCCCATTCGTGCGCTTCGGCCAGCAGCACGAGAATCACGCCCAGCATGCCCAGCAGCAGCAGCACCCCCGACACCACGCTCGAAATCGTCATGTACTGCTGTGTGAAGTCGTAGAACACCCACACGGTGATGGTGGCGGCGGCGTACACCACGACAGCGAGGAACGTGCGGCCGCGATTGCGCAGGGTGTTGCTGTTGAAATAGAAGACAAACAGCACCAGCAACGCCATCGCCACCGAAATGGCGGCGAGTGTGTGCCACACCGGTACGCGCACGATTGGCTTGGTGAAGGCGAACTTCGGATGCCGGCTGACGTCGTACACGCCCCAGTACGAACCCGGCGAGCCCTCCTGATACGCCTTCCAGGGCTGATCGAAGGCCTCCATGAGGTAATAAATAATGTGCTCTTTCTCGGCGCGCGCCAGAAAGCGCCGCAGAAACAGCGCCTCGTTGGCGTCCGAAGCCACCGCCGAGACACGCGTGCGGCCGTGACTGGGCCAGCCCACCTCGGCAATGATCACCGGGGTGTGCGGAAACGACTTCTGCAGGCGTCGGTACTGCTCGAAGGAGTAGCCGACGGCTTCCTCGACGCCCTTGCCCTCCCAGTAGGGCAGCAGGTGTACACCGATGAAATCGACGTGGCGCACGAGTTCCGGATGCTCGAGCCAGACGTGCGGCGGCTCGGCAGTACCCACCGGCTGCGCGATCGCATCGCGCGCGCGGTCCAGGTAATTCTCCAGCTGCTGCAGCGGCACGTAGCCGTTCAAGGCCACCTCGTTGCCGACGAACACGCGCATGACGTTGGTATGCGTTCGCGCCAGCTCGATCACCTTCGCGAGCTGCTGCTCATTGGCATCGCGATGGTCATCGATCCAGGCGCCCACGGCGACATTGATGCCGCGCCGGGCCGCGAGCTGCGGCACATCATCGAGCGGACTCTCGACGCTGTAGGTTCGCACCGTGTTGACTTTACCGGCGAGCAGGCGCAGGTCCGAGTCGACTTCGCCCTCGGTAGGCATCAGGTGATGGGTGGGGTCCTCGCCGAGACGGAAGGGTGAGAACGAGAAACCCTGGATATGCGCAGGCCAAGGCGGCTCCGCCGTCGGGCGGTTGAGCCAGGCCCAGAAGGCGCAGGTCAACGCTGCAAAAGCCGCCGCGATCACGAAGCCAGGCAGGAATCTCATACGCTCAGCTGTTGTCATAAGTTGCCGGACGCCCTTCCCGGGAGCGCCAGATTGCCAGCGTGAAGCTGAATGCACGCTGTCCGGTCAGATGTGCCGGCGCGCTGCAAACCGCCTGGTTGTAAGTTATACGACGCCCGTCGGTCGGTCAGCCGCTGGCAGGTTCGGTCGGCCGCTGGCAGTTCGGTCAGCCGGCCGCGGGCCCGTCAGCCGCTACTCCCCTCACCACGCTCCCACGTTCTGCATCGACTTCCACGGCTCTGCGGGCGCAAGTGCCGGGCCCTTCTGCAGCAGCTCGATGGAGATCTGGTCCGGCGAGCGCACGAACGCCATGCGGCCATCGCGCGGCGGGCGATTGATGGTCACCCCGTGGTCCATGAGACGCTGACAGCTCGCATAGATATCATCCACCGCGTAAGCCAGGTGGCCGAAGTTGCGGCCTGCCGGATAGGGCTGCGGGTCCCAGTTGTAGGTCAGCTCGACCTGGGCGGACTCATCTGACGGTGCAGCCAGGAACACGAGCGTGAAGCGTCCGGCGGGCACTTCCTGTCGCGACAGCTCCCTCAACCCCAGCGCATCGCAGTAAAAGCGCAGGGATGCGTCGATGTCGGTGACGCGGACCATCGTGTGCAGGTACTTCATCGCGCCTAAGTCTCCAGCGTCTCAGAACATCTCGGAGGCGTCCGGTGTCTTGATGTGGACCCGGTAGCGGGAGGGAATGAAGTCACCGGTGATCATCTCCTCATAGCTCTGCCCGGGTCCAACCATTGGATACACGCCCGCGTCCGGATCGATCATGACCTCGAGGAAGGCGGGACCGGGATACTCGAGGAACTCACGGATCACCTGCGGCACCTCTGCCTTACGCTCCAGGCGCACGGCATAGCGGAAGCCGTCCGCCTGGGCGGTCTTGACGAAGTCCTTCTTGTGCAGCGAGCGGTCGCTTGCGGACAGTCGTCCCTTGAAGAACAGCTTCTGCCACTGCTTGACCATGCCGTCGCCGAAGTTGTTGAGTACCACCACTTTCACCGGCAGGTCATAGGTAGTCACGGTCTCGAGCTCGCCGATGTTCATACGGATACTCGAGTCCCCATCGATGTCGATCACCAGGCGTTGCGGATTGGCGATCTGCGCGCCGATGGCCGCCGGCAGCCCGAAACCCATAGTGCCCATGCTGCCGGAGGTGAGCCACAGCCGCGGGTGGCGGAAATCGCAGTACTGCGCCGCCCACATCTGATGCTGACCCACTCCCGTGGCAATGATGGCCTCGCCGCCGGCGAGGCGATTGATCTCCTCGATTACGTAGTACGGCTGGATGAGCTCGCTCGCCCGGTCGTAGTTCATGGCGTAGATGCGTTTGAGCTCGGCGAGCTCCGCATGCCAGCCGCGGTAGTCGGGTGCGAAGTTCTGTCGCCGGCCCTGCGCGGTGAGGGCCTGCAGCGCCTCGCTGATCGAGCCGATATAACTCCAGTGCGCCCGCTTGACCTTGTTGACTTCGGCGCGATCGATATCGAGATGCGCGATGCGCCGCGCACGACGCGCAAATTTCGCGGGTACCCCGGCGACCCGGTCATCGAAACGGGCGCCGACGGCCATCAGGAAGTCGGCATCATCCACCGCGTAGTTCGCAAAGGCAGTGCCATGCATGCCCAGCATCTGCATGGAAAGCGCTCGCGTCGTGTCGACCGCACCGATGCCCATCAGCGTCGTAACCACCGGGATGGCGAACGCGTCAGCAAATTCCCTGAGGGCGGCTGCGGCGTTGCCGTTGATGACACCCCCGCCGGCATAGATCATCGGCCGCTGCGACTCACCGAGCATCTCGAAGAACTTCACGCCCTCAAGCGGCTCGAGCTGGCGGCCGGTGAGCTCGTTCATGCGCCGCCGGTAGCCAGGAATGGGAAGCTTGCCGCTGCCCTGGAAGACGCCCTCCCAGTTCTGCACGTCCTTCGGGATATCAATGACTACCGGTCCGGGACGGCCCGTGCGGGCGATCTCGAACGCCGTACGGATGGTGGCCTCCAGGCGCGCCGGATCGGTAACCAGGAAAATGTGCTTCGCGACCGCACCCATGATCGAGGGAACCGGCGCTTCCTGGAACGCGTCGGTGCCAATGGCTGCCCGCGCCACCTGACCGCAGATCACCACAATCGGCACCGAGTCGGCGGCGCAATCGCGGACTGGCGTCACGGTATTCGTAGCGCCTGGACCCGAGGTCACCAGGCACACCCCGACCCGGCCGGTCGAGCGCGCATAGCCCGCCGCCATGAAGCCGGCACCCTGCTCATTCGCCGGCACGATCAGCGGGATCTGCGCACCACCGGTGCGCTGCTGCTCCTCGTTATAGAGGAACACCGCATCGTAGGTCGGCAGGATCGCCCCACCGCTGTAGCCGAAGATCGCTGTTACGCCCTCGTCCGCCAGCACCTGCATGATCATGCGAGCGCCAGATATCGTCTGGCCGGCAAGCGGGTGGCCCAGAGGCCGGGGCTGGATGACGGTATCGTTCATGACTCATCGGCAGGTGACGCTAACCGGATGAGCCTAGCACCTTGCGCCGGCGGCGACACGATCGGGCACCCCGGGGGCAGAATCGCGGGCCGCGGCTGCTATATTGTCAAGGGTGGTCGGTCTGCGTGCCGGAGGCGCCCCGCCGGCATTCCCTGGCCGCCGCCAGCTCAGGCTGCCCGTTCCATGATCCGCAAATCCTGCCAACCATGAACAAACCCATGCCGACCCCCGAGCCGACCCGGCACATCATCGCCGTCCTGCTGCAGAACGAGGCCGGCGCCCTTGCCCGCGTGGCGGGGCTGTTCTCGACCCGCGGCTACAACATCGAATCGCTGTCGGTCGCCCCGACAGACGATCCGACGGTCTCGCGTCTGACGCTGGTCACGAAGGGCTCCGAGGCGGTGATTCAGCAGATCGCCAATCAGCTCAACAAGTTGGTCGATGTGGTGAGCACCGAGGACATGACTCAAGGGGAGCACCTGGAACGCGAGCTGATCCTGCTCAAGCTGCGCGTGCGGCCGGAGCAGACCGATGGCGTACGCGGTTACGTGGTGCGCACCGGCGGGCGGGTCCTGGATCCTGCTCCCGACGGATTCGTGGTCGAGCTCACGGCCAGCGAGGCAGAGATCAATACCTTCATCCAGACGCTTGCCCAGCAGGCCGAGCTGCTCGAGGTGGTGCGCAGCGGCGCGCTGGGCATCAGCCGCAATGCCCGACCGCTACGCGTAGTGCGCTGAAGACCCGCGTGAGCCGCGCCCGCATCCTCATCGTCGATGACCTGCCAGAGAAGCTGCTGGTCTACACCACGTTGCTGAGCGATATCGACGCGGAGATCGTCCAGGCGCATTCGGGCACCGAGGCGTTGAAGCAGGTCCTCGAGTGCTCCTTCGCGGTCATCCTGCTCGATGTCAACATGCCGGACATCGATGGGCTCGAGACCGCCACGCTCATCCGTGGCCATCGCAACGGGCGCAATACTCCCATCATCTTCATTACGGCGTATGCCGATGAGGTACAGACCGTGCGGGCCTATGCCCTGGGAGCGGTCGACTACATTCTGACACCGGTGGTCGCGCCGATTCTGCGCACCAAGGTCAAAGTGTTCGTGGATCTGTACGAGGCGCATGCAGCGCTCGCCCTTGCTAACCAGGAGCTCGAATCGCGTGTGCGCGAGCGCACCGCGGAGCTCGAAAATCTCAGCCGCCTCAAGGACGAGTTTCTCGCGACGATGTCCCACGAGCTGCGCACGCCGCTGAATGCCATTTTCGGCTGGGTGACGCTACTGCGGACACGCCGACTGGATGAGGGCACCCAGGAACGTGCGCTCGAGACCATCGAGCGCAATGCCCGCGCGCAGAAGCGGCTCATCGAGGATCTGCTCGATGTCTCGCGCATCGTGAGCGGCAAGGTAGCGCTGGAGATGAGTGTGGTGGATCTGCGCCGCGTGGTGCAGGCTGCGCTCGAGACCATGCAGCCGGCGGCTCAGGCCAAGGGCATCAAGATTCTGCCGCTGTTCGATACGGCCGCGGGCTCGGTGCGCGGCGACTTTGCGCGCCTGCAGCAGATCGTCTGTAACCTGCTCTCCAACGCCATCAAGTTCACCGCAGCGGGTGGCCATGTCGAGGTGTGTCTCGCGCGACGCAACGACCAGGCGGAGATCAGCGTGACCGATAGTGGCCAGGGCATCAAAGCCGAGTTCCTGCCTCTGGTGTTTGATCGATTCCGCCAGGAGGACGGCTCCATCAGTCGCCGGCACGGCGGTCTGGGCCTCGGGCTGGCTATCGTGCGGCACCTGGTCGAGCTGCATGCGGGCAGCGTCGAGGCACACAGTGCCGGAGAGGGGAAAGGCGCACGCTTCGTGGTCAGATTGCCGGCACGTCCGGCAGGCGCCAAGGCAGCCGATGAGATTACCGACGCGCCCGCGACCTCCTCGATGCTGAATGGCATCCGCGTCCTGGTGGTCGACGACGATGCCAGTGCGCGCGAGCTGATCGTCAACATGCTGCAGGGATACGGGGCCGAAGCGAGCACCGCATCCGATGGACAGAGCGCACTGGCACGGCTGTTTGAAGAGCGGCCCCATGTGCTCATCGCCGATCTGGGCATGCCTGGGATGGACGGCTATGCGCTGATCGAACAGGTGCGCGCGCTCGACCCGGATCTCGGCGGTCAAACGCCGGCCATCGCCGTGACGGGCTATGCCTCAACCCTCGATCGGCTGCGCGCACTGCAGGCCGGTTACCAGAATCATGTTGCAAAGCCGGTGGAAGCCGAAGAGCTCGCCATCGTCATCGCGAGCCTCACCGGCCGCACTGCCCAGGACAAACGGGCCTGAGCTCCCGCGGTACCAACACTGGCCGCCGATCAACCAGTCGGGGGCGCTAGGGCAGCAACAGCGTCGAGCCAGTCGTGCGACGTGCTTCCAGATCCTGATGTGCCCGTGCGGCATCCGCCAGCGGATAGGTCTGACCGATGCGCACGCGGAGGGTCCTGTTCCTGACCGCGGCAAACAGCGCCCGGGCGGCGGTATCGAGCTCTGCGCGGGTGGCGATGTAGTGAAAGAGCGTGGGTCGGGTGAGAAACAGCGAGCCCCTTTTGCTCAGCTCGAGCGGACTCAGCGGCGGCACCGGGCCTGAGGCATTACCGAAGGTCACCATCATGCCCAGCGGTCGCAGACAGTCGAGCGATGGCATGAACACATCTTTGCCCACCGCGTCGTACACCACGGCCACCCCAGCTTGACGCGTGACCTCGCGCACCCGCGCCACCAGATCTTCCTTGCCGCTGAGAATGACCTCGCGACAGCCGTTTTTCCTCGCGAGCTCTGCCTTCGCCTCGCTGCCCACCACGCCGATCACCTTGGCGCCGAGCGCCCGGCCCCACTGACATAACAGCAGGCCGACGCCACCGGCCGCGGCGTGCACCAGGATGTAGTCGCCGCGGGCAACCTTGTAGGTCCGTCTCAAGAGGTAATGTGCCGTCAGTCCCTTCAGCATGATGGCGGCCGCCTCGCGGTCCGAGACCCCTGCTGGCACTTTGACGACCCGCTCGGCGGGAACGTTGCGCAGGTCGGTGTACGCCCCGGGTACCGGCAGCACATAAGCGACTCGATCGCCAACGCGAAACCCACGTACCTTCCGGCCGATTTGCGCCACGGTGCCGGCAGCCTCCCTGCCGACTCCGGAGGGCAGCTCGGTCTTGTAGAGACCGGTGCGATCGTACACATCGATGAAATTCAGACCGATTGCCGTCTGGCGGATCTGAATCTCGCCCTCGCCGGGCGGACCGGTCTCTACAGTCTCGAACTGCAGAACTTCCGGGCCACCGGGAGCATGAAAACGGATTGCCTGCGCCATGAACTCTCAACCCGAGTGAAATCCCGGGACCGAACGGTCCCGGGACTACAAGGCAGCGTCGTCGGTTTCGCCGGTGCGGATGCGAATGACACGCTCAATCTCGGTGATGAAGATCTTGCCATCACCAACTTTCCCCGTTTTGGCGGACTTCAGAATCGCTTCGATGACCTGATCGACGAGGTCGCTGCGCACGGCCACCTCGATACGGGTCTTCGGAACGAAATCGACCACATACTCGGCGCCCCGGTAGAGCTCTGTGTGGCCCCGCTGTCTGCCGAATCCTTTCACTTCGGTGACAGTCATGCCGGAAACGCCGATGTCGGACAGAGCCGCGCGCACGTCGTCGAGCTTGAACGGTTTGATGATCGCGGTAACCAGTTTCATATTGCTCCCCGTCGAAGCACTGCTCTGTCTCGATGCCGGTGTGTGGAGATTTTTGCAGCTTTCATGCCACGCCCGGCACGGTTATTAAAACACGAAACCTGTGCGCAGAGGTTGCACGGCGTGCGGGCGATTCGCACCATTGTGGCGCGCGCTCGGGAGGACCGCGCTTGGGCAGTGCAAGCCTGATGGCGCCGGCAATCCAATGTATCGGCTATGCTGCCGTCATGCTGGATGACATTGTCATCGTTGGGGCCGGGCAAGCGGCCGATCAGGCAGTCCACACCCTGCGCCGCGGGGGCTACACCGGCAAACTCACGGTGGTCGGTGATGAGCCCTGGCTGCCCTACCAGCGGCCGCCGCTGTCCAAGAAGTTCCTGGCCGGAAGCCTTGCACGAGAGCGGCTGGTGCTGCGTCCCGGCCACTTCTATGCGGAGCACCACGTCCTCGCGCAGATCGGCCGACGGGTGGAGGAGATCGACCGCAGCGCCCAGCGCGTGCGGCTGGATGAGGGCACTCTCATTCCGTATGGCGCTCTGCTGCTCGCAACCGGCAGCCGCCCGCGTCCTCTCGCCGTCCCGGGGGCGCACCTCTCCGGCGTGCATACCTTGCGCACCATCGCAGACGTCGACCGCATTCGTGCGGACATCCGGCCGGGTGGGCGGCTGGTCGTCATTGGCGGCGGTTACATCGGACTGGAAGTCGCCGCGACCGCCCGCGAGCTTGGCCTCGAGGTGACGGTCCTCGAGATGGCGGATCGCGTCATGAACCGGGTTACCTGCCCGGAAATGTCGGCCTTCTACGCGGCGGAGCACGCGCGGCATGGGGTGCGGATCGTTACCCATGCCAAGGTGCAGGCGCTGCGCGGCGCTGACGGCCGGGTCGCGGCCGTACTCACCGAGGATGGCGCTGAGCACCCGGCCGAGGTCGTCGTTGTGGGCGTGGGCGTCATGCCGGCCGACGAGCTTGCCGTGGCGGCTCATTTGGAATGCGCCAACGGCATCATGGTCGATGAGCACTGCCGCACTTCCGATCCGGCCATCTTCGCAGCCGGCGACTGCACGAATCACCCGAGCGCACATTACCAGTGCCGCGTGCGCCTGGAATCGGTGGACAATGCGTTCGAGCAGGGTGTCAGCGCCGCTCACAACATGCGCGGCGTGCCGACGGTGCACGACAAGGTGCCGTGGTTCTGGTCGGATCAGTACGACCTCAAGCTGATCATCATCGGTCTGAGCCAGGGATACGAACAGGTCATCGTGCGCGGCAGCCCGGCAGCACGCAGCTTCAGTACCTGCTACCTGCGCGGCGGTGAGCTGATCGCCATCGACACCCTCAACAGCCCGAAGGACCAGATGGCGGCGCGCAAGCTGATCGCCGCCCATGTGCGCCCGGATCTGCACCGTCTTGCCGATCCGCAGGTTGCTTTGAAGGACGCCGTCTGAGGAGACCGTGAGTCCCTACACGATAGCCATTCATGGCGGCGCGGGCGCCATGCCGCGCCACGAGCTCTCCGCCGAGCGCGAAGCGCAGTTCCGCGCCAGTCTCAGTGCCGCTCTGGATGCCGGCTATGAGGTGCTGGAGGGCGGCGGCTCGAGTCTCGACGCGGTGGCCACTGCCGTGCGGCTGCTCGAGGATGACCCGCTTTTCAATGCGGGTCATGGCGCCGCGCTGACCCGCGGTGGAACCGCCGAGCTGGATGCGGCAATCATGGACGGCAGCCGTCAGCGCGCAGGCGCGGTGGCCTCGGTGCGGCACGTCAGAAACCCAGTGCAGCTGGCCCGCCGCGTGATGGAGAAATCGCGTCACGTGCTGCTGGTAGGCGACGGCGCGGAGGAGTTTGCGCTGGAAGAGGGCTTCGTCCTGGTGCCCAACAGCTACTTTCGTACGCCCGAGAGACAGCAGCAACTCGAAGCGGAGCAGCGCGGCGAGAAGGTATCGGAGCTCGATCCGAGCGGGCTGCGCGGCAGGGTGGCTGCCGCTGGGTCGCAGGGTACCGTTGGAGCGGTGGCGTGTGATCAGCGGGGCAACCTTGCGGCGGCAACCTCCACGGGGGGCATGACCAACAAGCGACCCGGACGCGTCGGTGACTCGCCACTTATCGGCGCCGGCACGTACGCCAAGAACGGCGTGTGCGCCGTCTCTGCAACGGGGCACGGCGAATACTTCATCCGCACCGTCGCCGCGCACCATATCGCCGCGGCGGTGGAGTATCGGGGCATGTCGCTCGAGGCGGCCGCGCGAGAGCTGCTGTTTGACGTACTGGGGAGCATGGGTGGTGATGGCGGCATCATTGCCGTCGGCCCGTCCGGGCGCGCCGTAATGGAATTCAACAGCGAAGGGATGTTTCGGGGCGCGCGTGACAGCAGCGGCTATCGAGAGGTTGCTATCTACGCATAGGCCGGTGTGCGAACCGGTGCGGGCAGTGCGCTGCCGCGAAACTCGCGTGGCGGACGCGCCTCCCAGCGCGACCATACCCGCCGCAGCTGCTGCGCAGAGCTGAAACCAGCGCGCATGGCGATCTTCTCCAGATCCAATTGCGTCTGCATGACCAACTCGCGCGCAAACGCATAGCGGATCAGCTGCACGTAGTCGAGTGGTGAGCAACGCGCGTGCTCAGCAAAAAGCCGCGCGAGGTTACGCGCGCTGGTGCACGCCACTGCCGCCAGCTCGCGCGCGGTCCAACTTGCGGCGGGCTGGCGGCTGACGGCTTCCTGCACCCGATGGACGGCTGGGTGCATGTGATTGCGATGTTGAACCCAAGGAGACAGAGCGGGGTCGGCTGCAGCGCGCCGCAGATAGACGACCAGGTCGCGCGCCACATCGACTGCGACGCGCGATCCGAGCTGTTGACCGATCACATGCAGCGCGAGATCCAGGCCAGCAGTGACCCCCGCGCTCGTCCATAGGCTGCCATCTTCGACGAAGATGCGGTTGTCGTACACGCGTGCCGTGGGCTCGGCCTCGCGCAGCTCGGTAATGTGCGCATGATGTGTGGTGCATTCGCGGCCCGCGAGCAGACCGGCTCGCGCGGCGACGACACTGCCAGCGCACACACAGAGGAGTGTGGCATCACGCGCGACACCGGCACGCAGCCACCTGACCACGGCCAACACGTCAGGATCATGCTCCGGCACCCGCACGCCGCTCACACCTAACAACACGAGGATCGTGCCCGGAGCGAGCTGCTGCGGCAGCGGCTCGAGCTGCGCCAGCTCGAGTCCGATCGCCGCACGCACCTCGCGGCGTGGGGCGAGAAAGCGCAGTGCATAGCTACCCGGAACTGCGCGAGCCGCCAGCCGGAAGGCCTCCGCGGGGCCCGCCAGATCCAACAGCACCAGCTGCGGCAGCAGCACGAAGCAGATCTCTCTCATGCCGAGGATCTCTCGAGCCATGCGGCCCCGGAGCCGAGCGCCTCGGCGGTCGAGACCACCTGGGCGAAGCGCCCGTCGAGCACCAGCTCGGTGCGTTCCCGCAGTTCCGCAGGCGAGAACCAGCGCCCGCTGCGCGACTGCATGGGAAAGGTCAGTGTCGCATCGCTCACGTAGCGCACGGCATATCCGAGGTCCGAGGCGTGCCGCGCCGTAGTCTCGCAGCATTGCTCGGTACGGATGCCCGTCACGAGGACCTCCTCGATGTCATGCTGCTGCAACCACTGCTCGAGTGTCAGGCCCGAGGCCGCCCGTCCGAAAAGAGCCGAGTGCACGCTCTTGTGGAACACCGCGGCGGGCTGGAGCTGCAAACCGCTCAGGGTGCGTACATGGCCGGACTCGAGCGCAAAGGGGTTGCTGAGGCTTGCCGGCGGCTCGCAGTGGAACACCTGCAGCACCGGAACCCCGCGGCGGCGTGAGTCATCGGCAAGCGCCTGGACGTTGGAAAGGAAGGGCTGCAGCTCCCGATCCTGCCAATAGGGACGCTGGCGGAATGACTCCTGCACATCGATGATCAGTAACGCGCTCTTCATGACGACCCTCCCGGAGTGATTCTAAGATCTGATAGGGACACATCATGAACTCAAGATCGACCGGTATCGAGCGGCCAACCGGTCATCCACCATCCAAAAACGGACAGTGGATGGTGGATTATGTCAAGCGCTCAGCGGCGTCCCCTGCCGACTTGATCGAGCGTCCTGAGCTCTGTGGCGAGCAGCTGCACGCCATGCAGCCGGGCACGCTCCAGCGCGAGATCCTCGTCTGCCAGCGCCGCCTCCAGCAGGTCGCGCCAGAACCCGAGGTCCGCTGCCCAGCGCGGACGCAACCAGTGTTGATAGCGCGCCGCCACATCGGTGATCTGACGCAGGGAGCAGGTCTTGAACAAGGCGACGCATTCCGGCGGCATGCCCAGATAGAGCGCAGCGCCGATCGGCTGACTGCGCGCCAGATACCACGCTTGGGTGAACAGATGCTGGGCAAGCGTTGCAGCCTGCGGCACCGTGAAAAACGGCGCGAACACCGCCATCTCACGGTCCGTGACCTGCCGACCCGTGACCCAGCGCCAGCGCTGTGGCTCGGTGAATCCGACATCGATCAAGGCGAATGGACAGGCGGCCGCGCGTTTGCGGCTCGCGCCATCCAGCGCGCTCCACAATGCAGCCAGCTCACGCAGCAGCGCTGGCGCAGGACTGACAGCCAGCGCCGCCTGCTCGACAACCAACTCCAGGCACTGCTCGTTCAGCTCCGCAATCGCCTGCAGCGGCTCGACACAGGGCCAGGCGTATTCGCGTTGATCGGTGCCACTGGTCATTGGCTTATGCCGGCCGGGTATGCACGCTTGCGGGGACTACCATGTTACCCAGATGGCAACAGCTCGCCGCTTGCAGATTTGGGCATTTTTGCCCAAATTTAAAATCCTTGGAATTTTGGGCTATTTTTCCCAAACTGCAGCCATAAGCGATAAACACCGAACCGCAGCAGGGGGTCCCGATGCGCATCTCCGACGATCGCTACACTCACGAGCGTCAGCGGCTCGACTGCGCGCTGCGCTTTCTGCGCCTGGAGGCGCGTACGCAGACTATCCGTGTCTGGACCGGCCTGACCGATGACCGCATCCGCAACCTGTACCGTTCCTACATGAGCCGCGGCACCCGCTTCGTGCCACGACATCGAGGAAAATCACCGCAACAGATTGCCTTCTTCACGCGCTCACTCAGGATGCAGTGGGAAACTGCACAGCTCGCGAGCCTGTTGAGCCTCTTGAATGTCATCCCCTCGACCAGCGGGACGGAGGTGGCCGGCTCACTGCCCGGAATCAACCGCGGCGAGCGCCTCTGCTATGCCTTCGAAACTTATCGTACGGCCATCCCCAATGCGCACATCTCGTTCGAGCACGCCGTATTCCTCGCCACCGCACTCGCGCGCGGCGATCAGCTGCGGATCGGCGGCTGCGCTGAGTGCGGCGGGCTCGTAGTGCTCGAGCGCTTCCCGATCCGCGAACGCCGCTGTTATCGCTGCACCCACGCCGCCAGCACACACTAACCTCGGATACCCGCGCCAACCGCCATGCGCCCGGCGGCGCACCGTGCTGGTCTACAATCAGCGCCGGTACTGCGCCTCAAGCCCACATGGATACAGATCGGCCGAATTTCTTTGCAGGTCCATATATCGATCGCCGCGCTGACGTGCGCGAGGAGGCCGGGTGGCCGGCTGCCGCGCGCGCCGATGCCAACACGTGCTACCTGCTGGCGCGCGACACCGCTCAGCTCGTGCGCACCGGTGCCGAGTTCCGCATCGCCTTCGTACAGGGCGACCATCCGGCCGTGCGCGCAGCGACCGACGATGCGCTGGTGCTGCTCGGATGGTTCCGCGGGCGCCGTTGCGTGCTGGTGGAGTTAGGCGCTGAGCAGCAGTTCGACTTGCCCCCGGACAGCAGCTTCGAGGAGCTGCGGCCGCTCTCACCTCTGCTCACTGCTGAGGACGCAGGACTGCTCGCTTATGCGCGCGCGCTCACTATCTGGCGCCAACGCCAGCGCTTCTGTGGCGTCTGCGGATATGCGACGCGGCCGCACCGCGCGGGGCACGTGATCCGTTGCACCAACCCAGTGGCCGGCCACGAGTTTTTCCCACGCATCGATCCGGCCATCATCGTGCTGGTGACCGACGGGGAACGTGCGCTGCTCGGCCGGCAGGCCGGCTGGCCCGCCGGCCGCTATTCGACCATTGCCGGCTTCCTCGAGCCCGGCGAGAGCCTGGAGGACGCGGTGGCGCGCGAAGTACTCGAGGAGACCGGTGTGGTGGCATACCGCGCCCGCTACGACTCCTCGCAGCCGTGGCCGTTTCCCTCCTCGCTGATGATCGGCTTTCAGGCCCAGGCCGATCCCGGCTGCCCGATTGTCCTGGGGAGCGAGCTCGAGGATGCGCGCTGGTTCAGCCGTGCCGAGGTGCGCGCGGAGGGCATACCGCTGGTGCCGCCCTCGCATTCCATCTCGTTTCGGCTGATCTCGACCTGGCTGGAATCCGCTCGCTAGCGCAGCCGATGTGCCTGCTGGTCCTCGCATGGCATGCCCATCCCCGCTACCGGCTGGTGGTCGCAGCCAATCGGGACGAATTCCACGAGCGACCGGCGGCACCGTTGGCACGGTGGCCCGAGCCCCCCGGCATCCTGGCCGGACGGGATCTGCGAGCCGGAGGCACCTGGCTCGGCATCGACCCGCAACGACGCTTCGGAGTGGTCACGAACTTTCGCGAGCTGCAGCAGCCTGCCCCTTCAGCTCCCTCGCGCGGCGCTCTCATTCCGCAGTTCCTGCACGGGCCCGGGTCGCCGGCGGACTACCTCACGGCTTTGCAGCCTCACGCGTCAACCTATTCGGGGTTCAACCTTTTATTGGCAGATCGGGACTCGCTTTGGTACGGCTGCAACCGCGTCGCCGGCTTTGCGCGGCGTCTCGATCCGGGCATCTATGGACTATCGAATGAATATCTGGATACCCCGTGGCCGAAGCTGCAACGGGTGCGACAGCGCTTCACAGCCTGGGTGGCCGCCGCGAGGTCGGAGCGCTCCGGGCTCTTTGAGCTGCTCGCGGACAGGACGCGTGTGGAGGATGCCGAGCTGCCGCGCACCGGGCTTGCGCTCGAGTGGGAACGCATCCTGTCCTCGCCATTCGTGGCACACCCGCAGTACGGCACGCGTTGCTCGACCGTGCTGCTGCTGGAGCATTCCGGTGCCCTGCGCCTGCATGAACGGCGCTTCGATGCGCAGGGCGCCGGCGTGGGGGACACGGAAGTGCAGCTCGGTGCGAATGAGTGGCTGTGAGCTACGTGGCGCCAGTTAGAATTCCGAACTTTTGTGACGTCGCACCGTTTTCATGGCGCAAACGAGGTCTTGCCGGGCGGCTGGGGGGCACAGCCGGGTCGCCCTGGCGCTGCTGTGTCTCTGCATCACCCGCAGCGTACACGCGGGTGTGAATGTCGAGATCCGCGGTGTCGAGGAGCCGCTGCGCGCCAACATCCTCGCCTACCTGAGCTTCGAGCGTTACCAACGCACGACCGATCTGAGCCTCGACACGATCGAGCGACTGAGTAATCGCGTGGAGCGCGAGGTCCAATCAGCGCTGCGACCCTTCGGATTCTACGAACCCACTGTCCGCTCGGTGGTGTCTGCCGCGGGCAAGGGTGACTGGCGTGTCACGATTGACGTCGACCGGGGTGCGCCCGTGCTGCTCGCAGCCGTCGACGTGCAGCTGCACGGGCCGGGTGCCAGCGATCCGCTCTTCACGCGCATCACCGCGCATCTGCCGCTGCACCCCGGGGATCGGCTCAACCACGCGCTGTACGAAAACCTCAAGGGGGAACTGCAGCGCACCGCCGCCACCTATGGCTATGTGGATGCCAAGCTGACCCGCAGCGAGCTGACGGTGGACCCGCCACATCACAGCGCGCGGATCGCGCTGGAGATGCAGACCGGCGAGCGCTACAGCTTCGGCGCCACCCGCATCGAGCAGTCCGTGGTCGACGAGGCGCTGGTGCGCCGCTACCTGCGCTACCGGGCCAACGAGCCGTTCGATCTGACACAGGTCTTGCGCACCCAGTTCGCGCTGGATGATGCGCAGTATTTCGCCAATCTGGAGGTGCTGCCCGGTGACCCGGATCGCGCGGCGCACCTGATTCCGATCAACATCAAGGCCGACCCCAGCCGCCGCAACTGGTACTCGATTGGCGCAGGTTATGAATCGGATACCGGACCGCGCGGCACCGTGACCTGGGAGAACCGTCGCGTCAATCGCTTCGGTCATCGCTTCAGCGTGTTGGTACAGGCCGCGCAGGTCACCAAGTACCAGGTGCAGAGCAACTACATCATCCCGATCGGCGATCCGGCCGTGGAGAAGCTCACCATTCAGGGCGTCGCCGAGCAGCGCCAGCTCGCCGATGTGAACACACACAGCGAGTATCTGCAGCCTGGCATCACCAAGGTCACCGGCCGCTGGCAATACGTATGGTTCGTGCAGGCCATGCGCACCACCGCGGAGTCAACGGTAGAGAACCGCACCGATCAGCTGCTCATACCAGGCCTGGACATTGCCTCGGTGCCGATTGGTTATCTGGGCGAGCCGATCTTCCAGCACGAGCTGTTCGTCGAGCTGAAGGCCTCGGATGGCACGATAGGCGCCAACACACGCTTTGCGCAGGCGCATATCACCGCTGAGCGAGTCATTAACTTCCGCCCGAAATGGCACCTGTTGTTGCGCGACGAGATCGGCGCGACACTGGTGTCGCGCTTCAGCCAGCTGCCGGTCGTCGAGCGTTTCTTCGCCGGGGGCGACAACAGCGTACGCGGTTTCGCCTACAACGAGTTGTCGCCCGTGGAGAGTGTGTGCACCAGGGACCCACGAACCGGAACCCAGCTGCTGAAGGCGGACGGCAGCTGTCAGGCCGTGGCCGCCTCGGCCCGCGTCGGCGGCAAGGATGTGGTCACCGGCACGGTCGAGGTGATCCGCGACCTGCCACGCAACTTCGGCATCGCCACCTTCTTCGATTACGGCAATGCCTTCAACCGCTTCGGCGGCACGCCGTTGGAGTACTCGGTGGGCGTCGGCTTTCGCGTACGTCTGCCGGTCGTGACACTCGGTGTGGATGTGGCACAGCCGATCTCGCGTCCCGGGGCCAGCCCGCGCCTGCACATCAACTTCTCACCCAAGCTGTAGCCGCATGCGCCGCATCCTGTTAGTCATCTGCGCGCTGCTGATCCTCGCCGCCATCGCCATTCCCGCGGCCGGCTTCTATTATTTTGCGTTCACCGAGAGTGGTCTGCGATTTCTCGTCGTCCACCTGCCGCGCCGGATCGGCGATGTACAACTCGAGATCGCAGCCCCCTCGGGCACGCTCGCCCACGGCCTCAGCATCGGTCGGCTCGAGATCGATCATCAACTGGTCCATCTGCAGCTGACTGACATCCGCGGACGCGTGGAGCTGCTGCCGCTGGTGCTGCAGACTATCCGCACCGATGGCGCAACCATCGGCAGCCTCGTGATCCAGGCCAAACACCGCACCCGACCGCCCACGGCGTCGGCGCCGCTGTTCATGCCACGATGGCTAATCGTGAATGCCATGCATGCCCACCTGGGTGCACTCACCATCATTGCTCCAGGCGGTACGCGCCTTGAGGCCAGTGACATCAGCGCCTCAGCGGTCGGCCACTATCGCAAGATCCGTCTCCTCGAGAGCACGGCGCGCTTTGATGCGATGGTGGTGAGCGGCGAAGGCACGCTGCAGGCCCACGACCCGCTGCAGCTCGACATGCACGCGCACATCGACTGGACACCCGAGGGGCAGCCGCCCTGGTCGGCGGAGGCGGAGGCGCATGGGGACCTCGACCGACTGGCGATCAGCGGTCGCACCGCGGCGCCGTATCATTCGGAGTTCACCGGAGATGCCCTGGATCTGACCTCCCGCTGGCACTGGGTGGCTGCGACCGACATTCACGATCTGGATATCACACGCTGGGGGGGCAGCAATGTGCTGGGGCTGCTCTCAGGTCATCTGACCGGCGGTGGCGATCAGGATGGCTTCAGCGCCCGCGGCCCGGTGGACTCCTCGGGTCTGGGTGTCGGCCTGTTTGATGCCGTTTTCGAAGGCGCATACGCGCCGCGCACGCTCTGGGGCCGACACATGGAACTCACGCATCGCGCTTCGGGTGCCCACGTCGTTGCGGCGGGCGCGATCGCCGTGGTCAGCAACGGGCCACAACTCGATCTGCATGGCACCTGGCGCGATTTCCGCTGGCCCCTGTCCGGTAAATCGATTCCGTTTCATAGCAGTGCGGGCGAGTTCACCGTCAATGGCACGTGGCCCTACGCCATTCACGCCGAAGGCGCGGCTGCGGTGCGCTCGCTACCGCCCATGCCGATGCACATCGACGGCTCACTGGCACGGGATAGTTTTACGTTCGAATCCGCATCGATCGATCTCTACGGCGGGCATGCGGATGTCTCCGGCCTCGTGAGCTGGACTCCGCAACAGCGTTGGTCGGTCACGGGTCGGCTGACCGATGTCGACCCAGGACAGCTGCGCACGGATCTGCCCGGCCGCCTGAGCTTCGATCTGGAGACATCCGGCCAGGGCTTCGATGGGCGTGGAGATTTCGCGCTCGGGATCCGTAACGTCAGCGGGCGCCTGCGCGGGGTTGCCGCCAGTGGCAACGCGCACGTCGCGCGCTCAGGCGCAACCTGGCGGTTCGACCAGGTGCATCTGCAGCTGGGTACGGCCAGCCTCACTGTGGATGGCCACCTCAACGATGCCATGGATCTGCACTTTGCCCTGGCGACGCACGATCTGAGTCTGCTCGGGCCCGACAGTGAAGGACAGCTGGAGGCCAGTGGCACACTGCGCGGCAGCCTACAGTCGCCCATCATCATCGCGCGGGCGCGCGGCAAGACCATCCGCCACGCAGGTATCGGCATTGATTCCTTCGAGACCAACATCGATTTCAACCCTGCCGCGCAACAGGAGTCGCGCATCGAGGCACAGGTCCACAATCTCGAGTATGCGCAGCGCAAGCTCGATGTACTCAACGTGCACTTCTCCGGCACGCCAGCGAATTACGCTGCGCACGTCGATTTCAAGGCCCTGGGCCTGTCAGCCTCCCTGCAGGCGAGCGGCCCCTTCGCGGCCGGTACCTGGAATGGGATGCTGACCAATGTCAGCCTGCAGGGCACCGAAGCACTGCGGTTGCAGCTGGAGAAGCCGGCGCCGCTGTCGTGGTCCGCCACGGCGGTGCACCTCGAGCCCGTGTGCCTCGTGGGCCGCCCTGCCAGCCTGTGCGGGGATGCGCTCTGGTCGCCCGCGGAATGGAAAACCAACTTCGCGGCGAAGGAGCTGCCGCTGGCAACGCTGACGGCAGGAATGACCCAGGCCGTGGAGTACGGCGGGCGCATCAATGTCAGTGGCCAGGTGCGGGGCGCGCCCCAGCAGACGACGCAGGGCAGCGTGCGCGCAGATCTGAGTGATGCACAGCTCACGCACCGTCTGGCCAGCGGGCGCCGCGATGTGACACGCATCGGCTCGGGCGTCATCGCCGTTACGGCCTCGCCCAGCGCGATCGAGGCGCAGATCGGACTGGAGGCGGGTGATGTCGGCACCATCAGAGGCGCTCTGCACGCCGCGCGCACCGGTACAGTCTGGCTGGATTATCCGTTGCGGGGTCAGCTGCATGCGCATACCGACCAACTTGGCCTCATCACCCTGTACGTACCCGACATCGATCGCGCGGCCGGTCATCTGGATGCCGAGGTCACGGCGAGTGGCACTCTGGGTACGCCGCTGATCAATGGAGACCTCAAGATCAGTGCCGGCGAGATCGATTACTACGCGGTCAACCTCGGGCTGCGTCAGCTGGCATTCGATGCCCGCCTCAGTGACAACGGCGTAGACTTCAACGGCTACACGCGTATCGGCTCGGGCAGCGCGCGCGCCCGTGGCCGGCTCGAATGGCACAACTCCCTGCCCTACGGCAGCGTACACGTTGAAGGCAACAACCTGCGTGTCATGGATGTGCCGGAAGCCCAGATCGATGCCTCCCCGGCGCTGGACTTCGCGATCAACGGGCGGCGGATCGAGGCAACCGGTGCTGTGACCGTGCCGTACGCGAAGATCGCGCCCGCCGACCTGACCGGAGCCGTGCGCGCCTCGTCCGATGAGCTCGTCGTTGGAGAGACGCAGACCGATCCCGCACAGCGCTTCGAAGTGCTGAGCAACATCACGCTCAACCTGACCGACAAAGTCAGCATCGACACCAGCGGGCTGTCCGGCCGCCTGACGGGCTCGATGACCGTGCGTAGCGGCTATGAGCCCATCACCCGGGCTACCGGAGAGCTGGCGATCGAGCAGGGCAAATACATCGCCTATGCACGCAAGCTCGACATCCAGAAAGGACGACTGATCTTCTCCGGCGGACCGATCGAGAACCCTGGCATCGACATCCGCGCCGTTAAGGTGTTTCCGGATGTCACCGCGGGTGTGAACGTGCGCGGCACGCTGCTGCAGCCGCGGATCAGTTTCTTCTCCGACCCCTCTCTCACGCAGTCACAGATTGCCTCGCTCATTCTTTCGGGAGGTTCGCTGGATAGTGCTCAGAGCCGCCAGACGGGTGCAGGCTACGAGGCGCTGGCGCAGGGGGGCGCCATCCTCGCGCAGCAACTCGGCTCGCGCGTCGGCATCGAGGATGTGAGCCTGGAATCGGATCTCACCAACCAGACTTCGTTGGTGTTGGGGCGCTACTTGTCACCGCGGCTGTATGTCAGCTACGGTGTGGCACTCACTCAGCAGCTCAACGTGCTCAAGCTGCGCTACAGCCTGGGTGATCGCTGGACGATCAAAACCGAGGTGGGTCAGGCGCGCGGTGCGGATCTGGTGTACACCATCCAGCGCTAGCGCGTGATCAGGCGTCGACCGAAGGCGGCATGGATCTCCGCGGGCAGCATCCTGACGAGCAGATGCAGGATCAAGGGCACGATCACCAGGTCATCCACCGCGCCCAATGCCGGAATGGCGAAGTTAGCCGGCTCCAGTGCATAGACCACGATGAACAATGCTGCCGGCCAGAGCCACGCCGGGCGCGCGGGATGGCGCAGTGCGAACCACAGCAGCGGAATATCCTTGGCGGCAAAACGCCACAGACGCAGCAGACGCAACATGAGCCCCTCGCGCGGAATTTGCAGGAGCACTTAATGTGACGGCATCTCTGCCCGGGTTCAAGGTCGACCACGAGCGGGGTCGTAACAGCAGTGCCGTCGCCGGACTAACCGGAGCCAAATACCCTGCGCAGCAGCGAGCTCGCCTGACCCATCGGATCCTTGCGAATTGCGCGCTCCTCGCCGGCGATGACATCGAACAGACTGTCCAGTGCCTTGCCGGTGACGTAATCGTTGACGTTGGCATCCTCTGGCTTGAGCAGGCCCAACTGGGACGCCTTGCCGGCGTACTGATCGTACAGACCACCCAGGCGTAGCTTGGCGGTCTCGCGCGCAACGATCGGTTTGAATCGCACGAGCAGGTCGCTGTGAGTGGCACGCTTGAAATACTGGGTCGCGGCATCATCGCCACCGGTCACTATGCCCTTCGCGTCCTGCACACTCATATGCTGTACGGCGCTCTTGAAGACCGGGCGTGCGTCGGCGACTGCCATCTCCGCTGCACGATTCATCGCAACGCGCAACTGGTCCGCATCTCCTGACATTCCCACCAGGCGCAGCGCCTTGTCGGCCTTGTCCAGCGCTGGCGGAAGCGGGATGGCATATTTCGGGTTACTGAGGAAGCCATCCTTCGAGCCAAGGAGTGAGATCGCTTTGTCCACACCTTGCGACAAAGCGGTGCGCAATCCTGCGGCGGCATCGTGATTCGATACGTTCGCGGCACCTGTCGCGCCAGGTGCCGTCGCCTGGGACGCTGCATCGAGGGCTGCCGTCAACCCCAGCACGCCGAGCAAGGCGGCGTGCAGACCTCGCCGAGCATTTCTGACTGCGAACATGAGCCGATCCCCCGATCTTGCAACGTACCCGGAAGACTAAGGTAGCAGTCCCGGCCAAGTCCTGCAGCCGGATTGCCGATTTCAAGGGCTTGACCGTCTGTGCATTAATATGCAGAATGCGTGCAACTTTATGCGGACGGCCAAAGTGCTGACTGATACCCAGCAAATCGATCGACGGAGCACCATCATCCGTATCCTGCGCAGCGGGCTGGTGCGCAAGCAGCAGGATCTGGTGCGCCTGCTGAAGAAAGAGGGACACGACGTCACACAGTCCTCCGTCAGTCGCGATCTGCGCGACATGGGGGTTTTCAAGGCCAGCGGTCGCTACGTGCTGCCCGCGGAGGAGGTCATCCGCAGTAACGGCGATTTCGCGACCCTCGCGCAGTTCGTCCGTGACCTGCGGCGCGCTGGTCCCGCCATCACGGTGGTGAAGACCACCACGGGTGCCGCGCAGAGCGTTGCAGTGGCTATCGATCGGGCGGCGTGGCCGGAAGTCGCCGGCACGATCTCCGGAGATGACACGATCTTCATCGCCACGGCCAGCGTGCGTGCTCAGGACGAGCTCGTCGGCCGCCTGCACTCCATCTTCCGTATTGGTTGAACACATGAAGTCCGAGACAGCCGCTCACGCGGACGCGAAGCCCATTGTTCTCGCCTATTCCGGCGGGCTGGACACCTCATTCCTCGTACCCTGGGTAGCCGAGCACACCGGCCGGCCGGTGATCACCGTCACCGTCGATACGGGTGGTATCGATGCGGCCGCTGCACTTGCGCTGGCGGAGCGCTCCAAGGCGCTGGGCTCGGTGCAACACCACCAGGTCGATGCGCGCGCGGAGTACTACGAGCAGGTGCTGCGCTTTCTGATCATGGGGAACGTCCGACGCGGTCAGCTCTACCCGCTATGTGTTGGCGCGGAGCGGGTCATGCAGGCGCAGACCATCGCGCGCACCGCGCGTCAGATCGGCACCAACATGATCGCGCACGGCTGCACCGCCGCCGGCAATGACCAGGTGCGCTTCGAAGTGGCGCTGCGCACTATCGCCCCGGAGCTCGAAGTGCTCGCGCCAGTGCGCGATCGGGCGTTCCGCCGTCAGGAGGAGCTCGACTACCTGCAGGCGCGCAACCTGCCGGTACCGCCCTTCGGCGCGGCCTACTCCATCAATCGCGGCCTCTGGGGCGTCACTATCGGCGGCAAAGAGACCCTGACATCCGCGGGCAGCATTCCTGAAGATGCCTGGGTGCTGACGCGTGATGCCTTCGCCAACCCTCGTGCGCCCGAGCGGCATGCCATCTCCTTCGAGCGCGGCCGCCCGGTCGGGCTCGACGGTCACGCCTTGTCACCGGTGGCGGTCATCGAATCGCTGGAAGCGATTGCAGCTCCCTTTGGCATCGGCCGCGGTATTCATCTGGGCGACACGATCATCGGCACCAAAGGACGTGTGGCATTCGAGGCGCCCGCCGCCGAAACGCTGCTGACCGCGCACCGCGAGCTCGAGAAACTGGTGCTCACGGCTCGCCAGCAGCGCATCAAGGAGTCCGTCGCTCAGCTTTACGGTGATCTCGTGCATGAGGGTCAGATTCTCGATCCGGTGTGCCGCGACATCGAGGCTCTGCTTGTGTCCTCGCAGCAGCGCGTCAGCGGTGTGGTGCACGTGTTGTTTCGGACCGGACAGCTGTTCATCGAAGGCGTGGAGTCACCTTACTCTCTCATGGCAGCTTCCAAGGGCGTTTACGGCGAAGCCGTCGGCGAATGGACCCCGGCGGATGCGCTCGGCTTCTCGAAGATTGTCGCGCTGCCAGGCGTGTTTGCACAGCGTGCCGCAACGCAGGGTGCTGCGGGTTCTGCCCCCCAAGGCTCTGTCGCGCACAGCAAGGGAGGTGCTTGATGGTGGCCGCGATGCGCAGCATCCTGGTGGACAAGATTGCCTCGGTGACGCAGGCCTGCGGCCTATCGCAGGAAGTTCGTGTCGCCACCGATATCCCCGCCGAGGAAGGCGTGGTGATAGCCGTGGAAATCCTCACGAACAAGAGCACCTACAACACGCTCGAGCTCACGAGCGGGCGCATGGCCAAAGTCAACAAGGGCGACATCGTCGTAGGTGCGCTCGGGCATCGCAAGGCGTTGTTTGGTTATTCGGGCTACGTGCCCGCAGAGGTGCGTCCGGGGGATGTCATCCAGATGCTCAACATCGGTGGTGTGCTGGGCGTGTGCGATTCCGCCAATCCTGACAAGGGCAGACCGTTCGATTGTCGCGTCATCGGTGGCGTGCTGCATTTCCCCTACCTCGGTGAACGCATCGGCGTACCCGCGCGCGTGGGTCTGAAACGCCTGGATCCGGATGCCAAGCTGGACAACCGCGGCGTGGCAGTGGTCGCAATCGCCGGCACCTGCATGGAAGCAGGCAAGACCGCCGCGGCCTGCGCGGTGATCAGCCGCATGCGACATCGCGGCCTCACGGTGGATGCGTTCAAGGCAACGGGTGTATCCCTGCGACGCGACATCCTCGCCATGGAGGATGCCGGGGCCCGCACCTCGATGATCTTCACCGATCTGGGGGTCGTGTCCACGACCCGGGCGAATGGCCCGGCGCTTACGCGCACCATGCTCACCGAGCTGTCTGCGGGGCGGCCTGATGTCATCGTCTTCGAGTTGGGCGATGGCATCCTGGGAACGTATGGGGTGGACTCGATTCTCGATTGTCCGGATATCCGTCGCGCGCTGACCGGCGTGATCCTCTCAGCCAATGATCCGGTGGCCGCCTGGGGCGGCGTCAAACTGCTGCGCGAGCGCTTCGCCATCGAGCCGTGTGTCGTGACGGGCCCCGCCACCGACAATCAGGTGGGCGTGGAGATCATCAAAGAGCAGCTCGGAGTGCCGGCATTCAATGCGCTCACGAGCGGCGCGGCCCTCGGCGATCGTGTCATCGAGGCAATCGGGATCAAGCCGAACGCATGAGCGACATTGACACCATCGTGTTGGGCGGCAGCGGTTACGTTGCGGGCGAGTTGCTGCGGCTGCTTGCCGGGCATCCACGCTTCCGGCTCGCGGGCATCCTATCCGACAGTCAGCCGGGCGAGACTGTGGCAACGGTGTTTCCGCACCTCGCCAGCAGTTATCCGCAGACGCGGTTCATGGCGCACGCTGACATTGCTGCGCTGCTCAGTCATACAAGCGAGAGCGCCGTGTTCGGAGCTGCTCCGCACGGCGTGTCCGCAGCCCTCATTGACTCACTGCTGCTCAGCGCGGAGCAGGCCGGTAAGCGCGCACGCCTCGTCGACATTTCGGCTGATTATCGTTACGCGAATGCCGAGCGGTATCAGGCGGTGTACGGTCACGAGCACAGTGCGCCACGACGTCTTGCCGAGTTTACCTGTGCGCTGCCTGAGCACTTGCGCGAGCTGACCACCACACACGTCGCTCATCCGGGTTGCTTTGCGACCGCCACGCTGCTCGCGAGCGTGCCGCTGCTGGCGCTGGGCCTCACGGCGCCCACGCTGTTCGTGAGCGGCGTGACCGGAAGCACCGGCGCAGGGCGCAAACCTGTGGAAGGCACGCATCACCCGCTGCGCCACAGCGATCTGTATGCCTATAACGCGCTCGTGCATCGCCATACACCGGAGATCAGCGCCTGCGCCTATGCCGCAACCGGCGTGGAAGCGGACTTTGCGTTCGTGCCGCACTCAGGTCCGCTGGCCCGCGGCATCCACGTGACCGTGCAGGCGGCCTTGAAGAGCTCGCTTGACAGCAGTCGCGTGCTCGCCGCGCTGCGAGAATTCTATGCCGGCGCACCGTTCATCCGTGTGAGCGAGCGCGCACCGCATGTAAAGGAAGTGGTCGCCAGCAATTACGCACATCTATCGGCGGCCGCCAACGGGCGAACGGTTGCGGTCATGTGCGTCATCGACAATCTCACCAAGGGCGCCGCCGGCGGTGCGGTGCAATGGATGAACCGCTTGTTCGGCTTGCCCGAGACTCTGGGCCTGACGATGCCGGCACCGGGATGGACCTGATGAGTGCCGCTGTTCCATCAATCGCTGCCGCAGACTATCTGGCACCGGTGTTTGCGCGATATCCGCTCGAGGTGGTCAAAGCCGAAGGCGTATGGCTCACCAACCATCGCGGCGAGCGCGTGTTGGATCTGTATGGTGGGCACGCGGTGGCAGCCCTGGGCTACAACCATCCGCGTTTCACTCAGTGCCTGCTCGAGCAGGCGCATGCCTGCAACTTCCAGTCGAACGCGGTGGCGATGCAGGTGCGTTCGCGGGCCGCCGAGCGGCTGGTGCAATTCTCGGCTCTGCCCTTCAGGCATGTTTTCTTCGTCAACAGTGGGGCCGAAGCGAACGAGAACGCCCTGAAGCTCGCCTTCCGCATCACCGGTCGCAGCCAGGTCACGGCCGTGCACGGCAGCTTTCACGGCCGCACGGCCGCAGCCGCCGCAGTCTCGTGGGGTGCTGCGCAGAAGTGGTATGGCTTCCCGCGTGCGCCGTTCGATGTCAGCTTTTTGTCGCGCACTCTGGATGACTCGCTGACCGAGCACATCACTGAGGCGACCGCTGCCGTCATCGTCGAGCCGGTACAGGGGCTCGCCGGGGCCGTGGATCTCGGCGTGGAGTACCTGACCGCGTTGCGACGGCGGTGCGATGCGGTGGGCGCGCTGCTCATCTTCGATGAGGTGCAGTGCGGGATGGGCCGAGTGGGTCAGCCGTTCGCGGCGAATTTGTATGGCGTGCTGCCGGACATGATCACCACGGCGAAGGCACTGGGCAACGGCTATCCGTGTGCTGCACTGCTGACCACGGAGCGGGTGTCCTGCGCGTTCGCCATCGATCTGCTGGGCACGACTTTCGGGGGTGGCCCGATGGCATGCGCGGCCATGTTGGGCGTGCTCGAGGTAATCGAGAGTGAGCAGCTGTTGGAGCGGGTGCGGCACATTGGCGAGTACCTGCGCAGCCAGTGCATCACCGGGCCCGTCAGCGGCCACCAGGGCGCAGGCCTGCTGATCGGACTGCGCACCACGCGACCTGCCCGGGAGGTGCAGGCCGAGTTACTGGAATGCGGCATTCTCACCGGCACGGCCACCGATCCGCATATCGTGCGGCTGCTGCCGCCCTTCATCCTCGAGGAAGAGCACGCCGATATGCTGCGGGATGCGCTCGCGGATCTGCCGCCATGAGGCGCTTTCTGGATCTGTCTGATTTCGAGCGCGACGAGATCGCCGCGCTGCTCGATCTGGCGCAGCATCTGCAGACTCATCCTGAACCCCAGGCGCTCACGGGCAAGATCCTGGGCCTGCTGTTCTTCAATCCCTCTTTGCGCACGCTCGCCTCCATGCAGGCGGGCATGGCGCGCCTGGGCGGCAGCTCGTTCGTCATCACGCCGGGCCAGGGCACCTGGCAACTGGAGAGCCGGCTGGGAGCGGTGATGAATGGCGCTGCCGCAGAGCACGTCCGCGAGGGCATCCCGGTGCTCGCGTCCTTCTGCGATGTCCTCGGCATCCGCGCCTTCGCAGCGGGCAAGGAGCTGGCGAGCGACCTGGCCGAAACTCACTTCAAAGCGATGGCAGAGCTGGTGGACAAGCCGCTCATCAATCTCGAGTCAGCCGTCAATCATCCCTGCCAGGCACTTGCGGACTGGAAGACGCTGGATGATCTGGGCATCGCGCGCGGCAGCCGCTTCGTGTTGTCCTGGGCTTATCATCCGCGCGCTCTGCCGCTGGCGGTCCCGGCGGCCATCGTACACATGGCGGCGATGCGCGGCATGGAAGTCGTGGTGTTACGCCCGGAGGGCTTCGCGCTGCCGCCCGAGATCATGCATAAGGCACGCTCGGCCGCGGCACACTCCGGCGGCTCGGTGCATGAAACCAGCGACCGCGCCGAGGCGCTCGCCGGCGCCAACATTCTGTACGCCAAGGAATGGGGGGCCACCAGCTGCTACGGTGATGCACAGGCCGATGCCGCACTACGCGCCGCTCTCACCGGCTGGTGTGTGCGTGAGGACTGGTTCACTGGCACGGCGAGCGATTGCCGTGTGATGCATTGTCTGCCGGTCAGGCGCAATACCGCGATCGCCGATGAGGTGTTGGATGGCCCGCGCAGCCTTGTGCAGCGCGAAGCCTTCAACCGTCTCGTCGTGCAGATGGCCGTTCTCTACCGCATGTTCAAAGGACTCTGAATGCCCATGATTGTGCATCCCGGCGATCCGGCTTCTGCCATCCGCGCGCTGAAAAGTGCCGCGCCTTACATTCGCATGTACAAGGGCAAGACCTTTGTCGTCAAAGCCGGCGGTGGCGTGTTTGCCGACAATGACAGCACCCGCGTGCTGATCGAGCAGATCGGCATCCTGCATTACTTCGGCGTGCGCGTCGTGATGGTCCACGGCGGTGGACCGCAGCTCACGGAGCTGTCACAGGCTCTGGGATTGCCCACGCGTATGGTCGAGGGCCGACGTGTGACCGACCAGCAATCCATCGATGTCACGGCGATGGTGCTGAACGGCCTGATCAACACCCGTATCCTCGGCATCTGTCGCGAGCTCAACATCGATGCCGTCGGCATCAGCGGCGTGGACGCCGGACTCATCAGGGCGCACCGGCGACCGCCGGTCCGCGTGGAATCAACCGGTGAGACCGTTGACTACGGCCTGGTGGGCGACATCGACGCAGTCGATGTGACTGTTATCCGCAAGCTGCTGGACAACGGCCTGATGCCGGTGGTGAGCCCGCTCTCGGCCGATGACAGCGGTGTGCTGCTGAACATCAACGCCGACACCGTCGCCGCCGCGCTCGGCTCAGCCATGGAGGCGGAGAAGCTGATCCTGTGTACTGGCGCGCCGGGCATCCTGGAGAATGTCGAGGATTCCGGCTCGCTGATCTCGTTCACTGATCTGCGCGGACTGAAGCGGTTGCGCGAGGACGGTCGCATCGTGACCGGGATGCTGCCCAAGGCGCGTGCCATCGAGAATGCCCTGCGTGGCGGGGTGCACCGCGTGCACGTGGTCTCCTACAAGGCACCGGAAGGCATCCTGGGTGAGGTGTTCACCAATGAAGGCACGGGCACGATGATCGTGGCGGATGTCAACGCGTTGCCCGTGGCCGAGCAGTTGGCCAGTCACGGCAGGAGCTGACACGCGCATGAGCCGACTGTGGGATAAGGGAGGCACGCTCGATGAGCGCGTGCTCGCCTTTACGGCTGGTGAGGATTTTGCGCTCGATGAGCGTTTGGTCGCCTACGACGTGCGGGCATCGCTCGCCCACGTGGCGATGCTGCACGCGCAGCGGCTGTTGTCCGATGCCGATGTGCAGGCGATCCGTGCGGGACTCGAGGCCCTCGCTGCCGAGCATGCCGGCGGCGGCTGGCACATCGAGCTTGCCGATGAAGATGGACAGACCGCGCTCGAGCGACGCCTGACGGCCCGCATCGGGCTTGCCGGCGGTCGCATGCATCTCGGACGCTCGCGCAACGACCAGGTGCTGGCGGCCATCCGCCTGTACCTGCGCGATGTCATCGCTGAGTTGACACAGGGCACGCGGCAAGTGGCAGAGGCGCTCGAGCGGCTCGCGGTGCGGGAGTCCGATACACCCCTGCCTGGCTACACACACATGCAACAGGCGATGCCGAGCTCGGTGGCACTATGGGCAGGGGGATTCGCCGCGGAGCTGCGCGATGATGCGGAGGCTCTGCAGCAGGTGCTGCGGCGGGTGGCAAAGAATCCGCTCGGCTCGGCCGCGGGCTACGGCACTCCCGGCCTGCCCATCGACCGGGACGCCACCACCGCGACACTCGGCTTTGCCAGCGCGCACACACCGGTCACCGCCGTGCAGCTCTCGCGCGGCAAAGCCGAAGCACAGCTGCTGTTGGAGATCACGCTGCTGCTGCAGGACCTCAGCCGGCTCGCTGCCGATGTGCTGCTGTTTTGCACACAGGAGTTCGGTTTCCTGCGCCTGCCGGAAGCCTTCACCACAGGCTCCTCGATCATGCCGCAAAAACGCAACCCGGATGTCTTCGAGCTGATCCGTGGACGCGCCGCGAGCGCACTCGGTTGTCTCACGGAGGCTCTCGCGGTGTGCGCCAAGTTGCCTTCTGGTTACCAGCGCGACCTGCAGTTGTTGAAGTTCCCGCTGTTCCGGGGAATCGATCTGGCGACGCAGACACTCGGCATCCTGCCGGCAGCGCTGGATGCGATGCAGTTTGTGCCGCAGCGCATCCGGCTCGACCCGTCGATTCACGCCGCCGAAGAAGCCAACAGGCTCGCCATCGAGGAAGGCATCTCCTTCCGCGAGGCCTACCGTCGCATCGGCGCGCGGTTTCAGAAGGATTAGGCGACGGCGTC
Source organism: uncultured Pseudomonadota bacterium (assembly GCA_963715725.1). Taxonomy (GTDB): domain Bacteria; phylum Pseudomonadota; class Gammaproteobacteria; order Steroidobacterales; family Steroidobacteraceae; genus 13-2-20CM-66-19. The sequence goes on from OY970272.1 coordinate 1,616,230, forward strand.
TGGCTGCACGTCAGGCGCCGCGCGCGCGAACGCCGTCAGCCCTTCCAGATACTCGCTGATCCCGCGGAGCGTGGGATACGCAGTCAGATCGCATTTGAGGCGCCGGGCATTGAACATCTGCGGAACGAGACAGACATCGGCAATGCTCACGGTGGTTCCCAACATGTGATGTCCATCACCGCTCGCCTCGCGGGCCATTCGCTCCAGACTGCCGAAGCCGACGGCAATCCAATGCCGGTACCACGTATCGACCGTGCTCTGGTCATGACCCAGCGGCGAGCGCAGGAAATTCAACACGCGTAGATTGTTGAGCGGGTGCACGTCGCATGCCACGGCGAGCGCCATGGCGCGTGCGCGCGCCCGATCGAACGGCGTGCGCGGCAACAGCGGCGGATCCGGACAGATCTCCTCCAGATACTCGATGATGGCGAGACTCTGTGTGAGGGATCCCGCTTCGGTCTCAAGCAGCGGCACGAGTCCCTGCGGATTGCGCGCAAGCCAGGGCGGCTGTAGCTGCTCACTCACGGGGGGCCGCAGGTTGACCGCGACTGACTCATAGCTGACACCCTTCAGGTTGAGCGCAATGCGGGTGCGGAAAGCCGCCGAGCTGCGATAGTACGTATACAGTCTCATGCGGCTCACCTCGCATGCGCCGTGGCGGGCGGCCCTACCCGCAGGCGCAGCGTCTCGAGGCCCGCGATCCCGCCTTCCAGCCGATCACCAGGTTGCAGAGCCTGCACGCCGGCTGGCGTGCCGGTAAACACCAGATCTCCCGGGCACAGCGCAAAGTATCCCGACAGCTCGGCCAGTATCTCCGGTACCTTCCAGATCATCTGGCTGACATCTCCTTCCTGACGCAGCTGACCGTTCACCTCGAGCCAGATGCGACCGTGCTGCACATGACCCTGGGCCACCGGTCGGATCGCAGCGAGCGGCGCGGAGTGCTCGAATCCCTTTGCCGTATCCCAGGGTCGTCCGCTGCGTTTGGCCACGGCCTGCAGATCCCGGCGAGTCAGATCCACTCCTACCGCATAGCCGAAGATATGCGCCGGCGCCTCAGAGAGGGCGATGTCGCGGCCGCCGCGGCCGATGGCGATGACCATCTCGATCTCGTGGTGCAGCTCGCGGGTGTGGGACGGATACGGCAGTTCGGCGCCGCTGGCGAGCACCGCATCCGCCGGTTTCATGAAGAAAAACGGCGGTTCAGCGCGTGGGTCGCCGCCCATCTCGCGTGCATGCTCGGCGTAGTTGCGACCAACACAGTAGATCCGATGTACCGGGAAGCGTTGTGCGCTGCCCGCGATGGCGGCGCTCGGCACCGGGGCGGCAAATGCAAACTCAGTCATTCCGGCTCCCTGTGGACCTCGGCGAACGCATGGCATAGTGTAAGGCATGGCCCATGACATCAATCCGGACATTCCCCTCGGCGAGCGGCCAGCGGATGCGTCCCTCATTTCTTACACCAACGTGATCTATGCGCTGCACGCGCTCTCGGTAGTGATCGGGTTGACGTCCGCAGTCACCGTCATTGGCAGCTTCATCTTCGGCCTGCCATCCATCGTTGCGGTGATCATGAACTACGTGCGGCAGCGCGATGCCCGCGGCACCTTTCTCGAGTCACATTTCCGCTGGCAGATCCGCACTTTCTGGTGGGCGCTGTTCTGGGCGATCGTGGTCTATGCCGTCTCACTGCCCCTGATGCTGATCTTGGTAGGGTTCGCCACCTTGTGGCTGGGCGTGGCGCTGCTTGCGGTGTGGCTGACTTATCGAGTGTTGCGTGGCTGGCTAGCCCTGCGCGACCGGCGACGGATGTACGTATGAGCTGGCGCGCAGCCGGTGCGGTGCTCGCGGCCGCGTGCCTCGCAGCGGCATGCGGTCAGAAAGGTGCGCTGTATCTGCCATCCAAGGGAGCCGTCGTAACGCGTCCGGCAGCCCCGCCGGAGAACAATACCACCGCGCCTGCAGCCACTCCGCGCAAACAGGGCAACACCGTACCACCGCCCACTGCCTACCCGGATACAGCGGCTCCGCCCCCCACCGCCCCCACGGAACCGGGCTCACCCGCGCCGCCGTCGACGCCCGGATCCGCGGCACCCACTCCGGCGGGCACGCAATCGCCCTCAGGTCCGACCTCCGAGACGCCCACTGCGCCGACCCCGCCCTCGACCCCGCCGCAGTAGTCGCGACGCTGGCGATTGCTATCCGGTCAGGCGCGGATCAACCCCCGCAACGGCCGGGCGTCCCTGCTGTCCGTAAAGACCTGTGTTTCCAACTGCCGGTTGGATATCCGCAAGTGATCCCCCAGCACGCCTTTCAGCAACGAGCGCAGATCGAGCGTGGGGCGCAGATCGCGCTCCTGGTAGAGCGCGCGATGTGACAGTCCCGGCCAGTCCGCGAGCACTCTGCCCCCAGTCACCGCGCCGCCTGCCACAAAGGCTGCGGTCGCCGTGCCGTGATCGGTTCCTCGCGTACCGTTGATGGCCGCGGTGCGTCCGAATTCGGTCACCAGCACGACAACGGTTTGGTCCCACACCGGCCCCAACTCATCGCGCAGCTGGCGCAATCCCTGATCCAACACCGCGAGCCGGTTTGCCAGCTGCCCGGACGCACCTCCTTCGTTCGCGTGCGTGTCCCACCCCATGGTGTCAAACATGGCAGCCTGCGGACCGTCTTCGCGTCTGAGAAACCCCGCCGCTGCGCGCACGATCTCAGCGTACTGCGCCGCTTTCGTTCGCAATGCCGCAGGCGTCGCCAGGCTGTCAGCACCGCCGCCAGTTGCGCTGGCGATCCGGTCGGCCGCGAGCGCATCGGCGAGGCGCGAAGACAACAGGGCATCATGCGCGTACAGGTCGGTGAGCCGCTGCAAGGTGTCCTCATCCAAGGCCGCAAGCCTCGCCGGCGACCACGAGGTCACCGCCGCCGGGCCGCGCATCGCCAGCGGGATGTTCTGTCCCAGAGCGACGCCGCGCTCGCTTGGTGCGACCGCGCCTGGGAGTGCCGCGAGCGCGCGGTTCAGCCATCCCGACTGGGAGGCGTGAGGATGCAGCGCTCCGCTCTCCAACACATCCTGTCCATCGAAATGCGAGCGCTCGCGATACGGAGTTGCAATCGCATGCGCGACCAACAGTTGCTCGGCAGTGAAGCACTCGTGCAGGAAGGTAAGACTGGGATGCAAGCCGAACGTCGCATCAAGCGCTAGCGCCCCCGCCGCACTGCCCGGCGGGGCGATGGCGAGCTCCGCTCGCAGCGCCGCATAGTCAGGGTCACCGTACGGCGGCGCCATCGACAAGCCATCCACAGCGCCGCGCATCAGGATCAGCACCAGCCGGCTACGCGTGGCGCTGTCCGTGCCGCCAAAGGCCAGACGGGTCGTCAGGAACATGCCACCGCAGCTCAGCGCTCCCGCGGAAAGGAAATTGCGACGATGCAGGGTTGCCATGATTTCTCCGTCCGACGGGGCGCCGCTCAGCGACGCATAAACTCCGGCGCAGCGAGCAAAAGCGTCATCGCCTGCGCGCTACTTGCGGCCCTGGAGATCGCGACGCGCGTCGTGCTGTGCAGATTGGCACCGAGCAACTGCGGCGCAAGTGTCGTCGCATCGCATTGTGTGCCGACGCTTGCCGCCGCAGCACTGGCCCACTCGATGCGCTTCATGAGCGCAGAGGCGCCGTCCCAGTCCGCGGAGCGATCCGGCCAGCCGGCGGGCGAACCGGGGCTGTAGGTCCGCTGTCCCAACACCTCCAGGGCTGCTGCGTTCAGCTTGCCAGGCGCCGCTGGCAGCTCGAGCCCGCGATGCACGGAGACCACGTAGTCATACGGGGTTTTGTATTTGCTCAGAGGCTGGCGCCAGGCATCCGGTGCGTCGATCAAGGCGCGATACACGGCCGGCAGGTAACCCCCGCTGTTCATGTAGGCACTGGCCACACGGGCGACCGCCGTGAGTGGCGGGTCGTCGGCAACGAAATGCCGCACGAGCTTCGTGGCGAGGAAATGTGCGGTGGCCTTGCTCGCAGCAAGATCGTGTAACACTGCCGCCCCTTGTTCCTCACCGCTCTCGGTATAACGGCGCCCAATAACGCTCTTGGGCCCGGGCTCATGCAGCGCGGGCCGGAACACGAACTTCCCCGGCTCGCCGCGTGTCAGGACGCCACGCTCAGTGCCGATCGACCAGCCGGTGAGCACTTCCGCAAAGCTCGTCACATCGCTCTGCGTATAACCGCCACCCACCCCGAGAGTGTGCAACTCGAGAATCTCGCGCGCGAGATTCTCATTGATACCAACCGTGCGCTTGCCGGCGCGACGGGCGAGTCCGTGGGCGGCGAGCGAGTGCGGGCCTGCGGACACATGGTTGTCGAGATACAGCAGCATGGCAGGATGTTGCTCCACGGCCCGCAGCAGATCCCCGAAGTAGCTCATGATGTTGGGTCGGATCGCCTCGCGCTCGAAGCTGCCGGCCAGTCCGAGCACGCTCGGCTTGTCGACGGAGATTGCAAAGTGGTTGCTCCAGAACGCCACGAGCCGCTCCATGAAAGGCCGCTGCGTCTGGATAGCTGTGCGCAAGCGCGCGTTGATTTCCGCCACATACACCGGGCGATACAGTTGACCAACCTTGAGCACCGCAGTGACGGCATTCGCCGCGCTGAGCGGCTGCGCGGCGTCAGGGTCCGCCGCGGCAGTAGCGGCCAAGAGATGCTTCTTGTCAGCGAGCTCGTGACGGATCCGTAAGGCCTTGCTCAGCGTGTCGGCAGAGCTGCTGAGCTCATTCGACTGCAGCAGTGGCGCAGGGCCCGCCAGCTGCGCCTGCAGCCATTCGCGGCCGTTCCGGCCGATCTGCCCGAGCTCACCGGGGCGGGCGCCGAGTCCGAAGCGATTGGCGGCAATGGCTGCGCTATCAGGTGCGGACACGACGGATCCTTGCCGCGGTAATACTCCCCTAAGCGCAACAGCGCTGCCCGGGTTGACGGCCCCATGCGCGCTATACTTATCGTTCTGCCTGTTTCGGTCCCCCGCATGCCCAGCACCCCAGATCTCGTTCTCGTCGATGGTTCCTCTTATGTTTACCGGGCATTTCATGCCCTGCCGCCGCTCACCAACTCACGCGGCGAGCCGACCGGCGCGGTGCACGGTGTACTCAACATGCTGCTGAAGTTTGTGAAGGACTATCAGCCGCGCTGCATGGCCGTCGTCTTCGATGCCTCCGGCAGGACCTTCCGTGATGAGCTGTTCGCGCAATATAAGGCGCACCGCACGCCGATGCCCAACGACCTGCGTCCGCAGATCGAGCCGCTGCTCGCCATGATCAGGGCGCATGGCATGCCGATCCTGCGCATGGATGGCGTCGAAGCCGACGATGTCATCGGCACGCTGGCATGCCGCGCGGCGCGCGATCACAAGCGGGTGTTGATCTCTACCAGTGACAAGGACATGGCGCAGCTGGTCGGAGAGGCGGTGACGCTGATCAACACCATGAGCAACTCGGTGCTCGATCGCAGCGGGGTGAAGAGCAAGTTCGATGTGTGGCCCGAGCAGATCATCGACTACCTGGCGCTGGTGGGCGATTCATCGGACAATATTCCGGGCATCGAGAAGGTCGGGCCGAAGACGGCGGCGAAGTGGCTCAATCAGTACGGCACGCTCGACAATCTCATCACGCATGCCGCGGAGATTCCCGGCAAGGTGGGCGAGAATCTGCGCGCAGGTCTTGAGACTCTGGAGCTCTCGCGCCAGCTTGCGACCATCCACACCGATCTCGAACTACCGCTGGCGCACGATCAGCTCACACCCGGGCAGCCGGATGTGAGCAAGCTGCGCGAGCTGTACAGCCGCTACGAGCTGCGCGCGCTGCTGAAGCAGCTCGAGGGTAACGCCGATGCCGAATTTGAGGTGGCTCGTCCGCGCGGTGCCATCGATGCCGCAAATCCGTCCGCCGCGGTCAGCGCGGCCGCCGCAGCCGGACAAGTCGCACCCTCTGCCCTGCTGCCCGCGGAGCGTCATTACGAGATGCTCCTGGCCTGGGAGGATCTGCAGCGCTGGCTCGATCAGCTGCAGGGTAGCGAGCTCTTCGCGCTCGATGTTCAGGGCGATGCCGAGGAGTACATGCGCACCGCTCTCATCGGGTTGTGCTTCGCCATTGAACCGGGCCGTGCGGCCTACGTGCCGCTCGGGCATGACTACGCCGGCGCCCCGCAGCAGCTGGCGCGCGAGCGTGTGCTCGGTGCTCTAAAGCCGATCCTGGAAGATCCGCAACGCGGCAAGATCGGCCACCGCCTGAAATACGTGGCGCACGTGTTGCAGAAGTACGGCGTCCGCCTGGCAGGCATGCGCTTTGACACGATGTTGGAATCGTACGTCCTCAATAGCGTCGTGACGCGCCACGAGCTGGATCTTGCCGCAACCTGCTACCTGGGACCCAGGCAGGTGACGTACGAAGCCGTTGCCGGCAAGGGTGCGCGACAGCTGACGTTCAACCAGGTGCCGCTCGAGAAGGCGGCGGCATGTGCGGCCGAAGATGCCGATCTAACCTTGTGCCTGCATCGCACGCTGTGGCCGCGGCTCAAAGCGCTGCCGCGCCTGCGACAGCTTTATGAGGAGATCGAACAGCCGCTGGTTCCGGTGCTGCAGCGGATGGAGCAGAACGGCGTGCTGATCGATAGCGCGCTGCTGCGCGCCCAGAGCCGGGAGATCGACAGTCAGCTGCGCGAGCTGACCGCGCAGGCGCGCGCGGTCGCCGGCAGTGAATTCAACATGGACTCGCCCAAGCAGCTGCAGCAGATCTTGTTCGAGCGGCTGCTGTTGCCCGTGACGCGTCGCACCCCGAGCGGACAGCCCTCGACGGCCGAAGACGTGCTCGAAGAGCTGGCCGCCTCCTACCCGCTGCCTCGCCTGATTCTCGACTATCGGGCGCTCGCCAAGCTGAAATCAACCTACACCGACAAGCTGCCCGAACAGGTCGATCCGCACACCGGTCGTATCCACACCTCCTACCAGCAGGCGGTCGCGCAGACCGGGCGGCTGTCATCGGCGGATCCCAACCTGCAGAACATTCCCATCCGGCGCGCGGAAGGACGGCGTATCCGTCAGGCCTTCATTGCCGCACCCGGCTGGCTATTGATGGCGGCCGATTACTCGCAGATCGAGCTGCGCATCATGGCGCACCTCTCCGGTGATCAGGGCCTGCTGAGCGCGTTCGCGGAAGATCGTGACGTGCATCTGAGCACGGCCAGCGAAGTATTCGGCGTGCCGCTCGCCGAGGTGACGGCTGACCAGCGGCGACTGGCGAAGACCATCAACTTCGGCCTGATCTACGGGATGTCACCGTTCGGGCTGGCGCGGCAGCTGGGTATCGACCGCGGCTCGGCGCAGAAATACGTGGAGCGCTACTTCAGCCGCTATCCCGGAGTGAAACGCTTCATGGATGAGACCCGGCATCGCGCGCGCGACACCGGGCATGTGGAGACCGTGTACGGCCGGCGCCTCTACCTACCCGATATCCGCTCAGGTCATACGCAGATGCGGCAGTACGCCGAGCGCAGCGCCATCAACGCACCCATGCAGGGTACAGCCGCCGACATCATTAAGCGCGCCATGATCGCCGTCGATGCCTGGTGCCAGCGTGAGGATGCGCCGGCGCGGCTGATCATGCAGGTTCACGATGAGCTCGTGCTCGAGGTGCGTGAACAGGCGGTCGCTGAGGTGGCTGCTGCCCTGCGGCGGCACATGACTGGCGCAGGCGAGCTGCAGGTGCCGCTTCGCGTGGAGATTGGTACTGGACCGAATTGGGATAAAGCACACTGAGGAAAAGCTGTGCGAATCAGGCGTTGCGACCAGCTGTTGTCAAAGCGCCACATGTGAACGGCCAAGACACTGATTGGTAAGGTTTTTTTACAAGAAAAAGCTGGAACTTCCACCCCTCCGAATCGTCTTATCCCGCGAGTGCCTCGTGCACTCCCCGCTTCCCTCCCTGAGCGGGTCGACTCGGTACATGAGACCTGTACCGGGTTAGTCTGGCCCCGGTGACCATAGAGGTCATCGGGGTTCTTTTTTTCCGGGATGCCCTTCGGGCCGGCGGCGGTGAACGCCCTTACGAGGCCCGTGTCGAGGTGCTCCGCCGGTCTCCTCCCAGCCAGCTTTCGAGGCAGCGCTGCGCTTCCGCGATCCCGGTTTTGTGCAGAGCCGAAAACAGCTGCACGGAGACCCCCTGCAACCGGGACTGCGTTTCCCGCAGCACCTGGAGCGCGTCGTGGCGATTGAGCTTGTCGGCCTTCGACAGCAGCACATGCACCGCTAGCCCGGGCTGCGCCCACTGCAGCAGCGTCAGATCGCCTTCAGTCAGCCCCCGCCGCGCATCCACGATGAGGAACAGGCCGCATAGCGACTGCCGTCCGCGCAGAGCATCGATCAACGGACGCCAGGACAGGCGCTCCGCTTCCGGACCCGCGGCGTAGCCGTAGCCCGGCAGATCCACGATGCGCTGCTGCGGTCCCAGCTCGAAAAAATTCAACAGGCGGGTACGGCCCGGCGTCTTGCTCGTTCGGGCCAGCCCCTGACGCTGCGTGATGGCATTGATGGCGCTCGATTTGCCCGCATTCGAGCGCCCGGCGAAGGCCACTTCAACACCGAGGTCGGCGGGAAACTGCCCGGCCGCGGCAGCGCTGATCAGAAAGCGACCCTGAGAAAATCGGCTCACCCCGGTAGTGTACAATTCGGCGCCCTCGCACTTACGGGATGAAAGCGGAACGAGAACAATGAGGAAGACGAAGAGAGCCGGCTGGGCAGGTCTCGCCTTGCTGGCCACGACGCTCAGCTACGCACAGACCGCCACACCTGACAGCAACTCCTCGCCCTTCTCCAATGGCAATGCCCAGGACGGGACCACGAAGGCTGCCGTGTGCTCCTCGTGTCACGGACCTAACGGCAACAGCACCAATCCGCAGTGGCCGCGGCTTGCCGGACAAAGCGCCGTCTACATCCAGGAGCAGCTGAAACTGTTCAAGGCTGCCGTGCGCAACAACCCCGTCATGATGCCGATGGCCTCCACATTAAGTGACAAGGACATCAACGACGTCGCGGTCTATTACGAAGCGCAGACCCCGCAGGGTCTCGAAGCCGACCCCTCCTATTGGCAGGCCGGCGAGACCCTGTACCGGCGCGGCGACAAGGCCAGGGGTATACCGGCGTGTGTCGCCTGTCACGGACCGGACGGACGCGGCAATCCCGCCGCGGGTTACCCGGCACTTCGGGCACAGCAGTCTGTCTATGTGATCAAGCAGCTCAATGACTACGCGAGTGGCGCACGTTATCCGGGTGCCAAGAACCCGGCGCAGCCGAGCCGCAATGGGGCGATGATGCTCTCCATTGCGAAAAAGCTCAGTGCGGAGGACATGCGCAACGTCGCATCCTACGTTCAGGGACTGCGCTGACCGAAAAACGGGCGTGGCCCGCTGTTTTACCGAGGGAATCCGATGATTCGACCGAACGGTGCGCCTTTTATGTTGGTGGTGTTCGCCACGGTCTGCGCAGCTCTGGGGGCCTGCTCTCGCAGCGCGCCGGCTCCGCAGCAGCATCCTGCCGCGAGTCCGCCGCAGGTCCAGTCGCCTCCTCCCTCGCAGCCGTCCCCGGCAACCCAGGCGGCCCAGCTGACGCAACCCGACGAGACCCGGCAGGCTGCCGCCGCTCAGGAGAATGCGGGCGATCAGCCGGAAGAGGATCCGCGCCAGACGCGCGCCGATGCGGGCCTGGAGCGCCTGGCGCAGCTGCCGGCCGATCAGCAGCTGCCGGGAGGCAAGTGGAAACCCGGCGTCAACTATCAACCCCTCGTGCCCTCGCAGCCGACGAGCGTCGGCCCAGGCAAGGTGGAAGTGGTGGAGGTGTTCTGGCTGGGATGCCCGCACTGTTATGCGCTCGAGCCTTACGTACTAGCGTGGCTCAAGAACAAACCTGCATATGTCGAATTCGTGCGCGTACCCGTTATGTGGGGCCCCGCCCATCGGGCGCATGCGCATCTGTTCTATACCTTGCAGGCGCTCAACCGTCCGGACCTGGTGGCGAAGGCCTTCGATGCCATCCAGCAGCAGCACCAGATGCTGATGGGCTCGAGCGAGGATGAAACCCTGCAGGCACAGGAAGCGTTCGCCAAGGCCAATGGCGTCGCAGCCGACGAGTTTGCCAAGGCCTACAACTCGTTCTCGGTGAACAGCAACCTGCAGCGCGCCGAGCAGCTGACCCAGCGCTATCACGTCACCGGTGTGCCGCTGTTGGTGATAGATGGCAAGTACACCACGGACATCGGCCAGGCCGGCGGCCCTGACAAGCTGTTCGCGCTGGTGGACGATCTCGCGGCCTCCGAGCATCATCACTGATATCTATCGCCGCGGCCCTGCAGCGCAGGGACCGCGTGCGGAGTGGGTCGGATGCTGAATGTCTACGCGGCACGTCCCCAGGGGCTCGTGTGCGTCAGCAAGGATGCGGGCTCGCTGCCTGGCGATGCGCTCTGGATCGATCTGCACGACCCGGCACCTGCCGAAGAGCAGGCCGTCGAGGCGGCTCTGCGCATCGAGGTCCCGACGCGCGAGGAGATGCGTGAGATCGAGGCATCCAATCGCTTCTATGAGGAGAACGGCGCGCTGTACATGACGGCGACCATCGTTACGAAGCTCGACACCGATCTTCCTGAGCGCACTCAGGTCACATTCATCCTGACGGACACCCGCCTCGTCACCAACCGCTACGCCGATCCGCTGCCGTTCCGCCGCTTCATCGCCTTTGCCGCCTCGCATCCCAATGCCGCAGCTTCGGGTGCAGTCGTGCTGGCAGGGCTGCTCGAGGCGATCGTCAATCGCATCGCCGATGTGTTGGAAAAGGTAGGCGCCGATGTCGATCTGGTGTCCTCCGGCATCTTCGCGCGTCGCGACGATGCCCGCACCGGGCCGATGGATTACCGTGGGGTACTTTCACAGATCGGCCAGAGCGGCGATCTCGTCTCCAAGGCCAGTGAGAGCCTGGTGAGTCTGAGCCGCCTGCTCGGCTTCGTGCAGCAGAGCGGCAATGTGCAGGTGACCCAGGATTCCCGCGCGCGCTATCGCACGCTGGCGCGGGATGTGCTCGCCATGACGGATCATTCCAACTTCCTCGGCAACAAGGTGCAGTTCCTGCTCGATGCGACCCTCGGCATGGTCAGCATCGATCAGAACAACATCATCAAGATATTCTCGGTCGTCACGGTGTTCCTGCTGCCCTCATCGGTGATCACCGGCTTCTATGGCATGAATCTCGAGCACATTCCCTGGCTGCACGCGAGCTGGGCGCCCGGCGCTGCGCTCGCGGCGATGCTCATCTCGGCGTTGGTGCCGTATGTCTACTTCAAGCGGCGGGGTTGGTTGTAAGAGATCAGCAATGGGCCTGGGGTCAGCGCACTGCAAGTGCGCCGGCGGTTCGCTCCATACTGAGGTATTCGCTCAGCAGGTCGTTCGGCGTCAGGAAGCCGTCAAGACGCCGCCACGGTTGCCCGGGACCGGCGCGCAACAAGGTCACGGCAGTGTGATTCATCTTGTCGCCGCGATAGACGTCGAAGGCGCGCTGCACGGCGCGACTCGCCTCGACCGTCCCGGTGTAGAGATGCCACTCGGGCCCCGCCTTGTAGCGGTGTGCGTATTCACGCAGACGCGCGGGGGTGTCGGCCTCTGGGTCGATGGAGATCGACATGAGATGCACTTTGCTGCGGTCCGCTCCGAGGCGCCGATCGAACTCGGCGAACACGGTACTCAACAGCGGACAGACCGAATTGCAGCTCGTGAACACGAAATTCATCACCACGGGCCGCCCGTCGTTCATCTCCTCGGGGAGCGAGACAACCCTGCCGTCCTCGCGCGTAAGCTGCACGGCAGGAATCGTGTACTGAGCCACGGAACCCGTGACCCCTGGCGAGGATTTCGGCGCGGGCACCTCCAAAGCACTGGCGAGCGGAACGAGCCCGGACGCGGCAAGTAGCAGAGAGAGCCCACCGAGACTCCGGTGTCTCCTGTCAGTCCAGCGCAGATTCACGACTCTCACAGACACCCACGATAAGCGGTCAGACGTCCACGATAATCGGTATTGCCATCGTCCACACTGCCCGGGATTACTGAGCCGCCGCTACCTGAAAACCCGAAACCTCGCACTTGGAGGTTATGTCGAAAAATCATTCCAAATTCGACGCAGTCGTTACGCTCGCTCAGGCGGGCATCGTATTGTCTCGATCCCATGAGGCTTTTTCGCGCATTGTTGCTGGGGGTGATCGCTGCCGCTGCGAACCCGGTAACGTCGGCCCCCGAGAGCGCAGCGGCGTCGACCGAGGGAGCTGACATATATCGGCGGGGCGTCCTGCCCGGTGGAGAAGCCCTGCGGGGCGATCGTGCGGGGGCGCCGGAAATTGCAGGAGCCGCTGCTGCGTGTGCGAATTGCCATGGCCGCAGCGGGCTTGGCGGCCTGGAAGGCGGCACCGCGGTGCCGCCCGTAACGGGGCGATTCCTCTACCGTGCACGCCGGCTTCCGACTGCTGGAAACACGTCTCCTCCCGACATGGGCCCCGGCGAACGCCTGGCGTACACCGATGCGACGCTCGTGCGCGCAATCCGCAATGGCATGGCCCCCGACGGACACCCCCTCGCCTACCTGATGCCGCACTACCAGCTCGGCGATCCTGAGATGGCTGCGCTGATCGCTTATCTGAAGCCACTCTCGAGCCGCCCCTCGCCCGGTGTGGGCGACACGACGCTTGAGTTCGCCACCGTCATTACACCCGAAGCCGATCCCCTCAGACGCCAGGCAATGCTTGCCGTCCTCGAGCAGTTTTTCGGCAGGGAAAATGTGTTTACTGGCGCCACGAGTCAGCCGCCGCAGTGGTCGCACCGCTTCAGCCCCGGGATCCACCGTTGGCAGCTGCACGTGTGGCAGTTGAGCGGCGCACCGAATTCCTGGGAAGCCCAGCTCGACGAACGTCTGCAGCGTGAGCCCGTTTTCGCACTGCTCTCCGGCGTCGGCGGCCGTAACTGGGAGCCGGTCCATCGCTTCTGTCAGCGCGCCGAGCTGCCCTGCCTTTTTCCTAACATCGACCGACCGGTGCTGGCGGAGCAGGACTTCTACGATGTGTATCTGTCCAAAGGTGTACTGCTCGAGGCGCAATTGATCGCCGCACGGCTGCGCGAGCAGACGCGAGGCGCAGCCACGACGAACCGGATCGTGCAAATCTATCGGCAGGGTGACATCGGCGTCGATGCGGCGGCGCAGTTGCGTGCAGCCTTGTCCGCGTCATCAGCGCAGGTGCTCGATCGTGTTGTCGAATCAGATGCGACGCCGAAGCAAGTTCAGGCTGTCATATCCGGTACCGGTCCTGATGATGTACTGATACTGTGGATCCGGCCGCGCGACATCCCGTCACTTCCATCCGAGCCACCTGCTGCACGCGCCGTGTTCCTCTCAGGTCTCATGGCGGGGCTCGAGCGCGCGCTCCTTCCGGCGGCTTGGCGCGAGGTCGCTCGCATGACCTACCCTCTCGAGCTTCCCGAGCGGCGTGGAGTCAGCATGGACTACCCCTTCAGTTGGATGCGGCTCAAGCACATCGCCCTGACGGATGAGCGCATCCAGACGGATACCTATCTCGCCTGTGTGATCACTGCCGAGACCCTCAGCATGATGGGAGAGAACCTGCTGCGGGACGACTTGCTGGATATGCTCGAGATGCATCTGAGCTCGCGGATCGTGAACGGTGCCTATCCGCGCCTCGGACTCGGCACCGGTCAACGCTTCGCCTCCAAGGGAGGTTACCTGGTGCGGTTCGCAGGCCCGCAGGGCTCGAGAATCATCGCCGACGGCGGTTGGAGCGTCCCTTGAGTGCTACGCGACAGCCGCGAACCGCGCGCCGCGCGGCGGCTGCGGTGGCCCTCGCAAATCTCGTGTTTTTCGGCTGGCTCAGTAGCGCCGTTGCAGACCAGACCGCAGATGCCGAGCGCCTCTACCGCACCGGCATACTCCCGTCGGGCCAACCCCTGAGGGGCAAACGCGAGGGCGGCACCGAGCTGACAGGCGGCGCGGCGGCATGCGCAAACTGCCACAGGCGCAGCGGCCTCGGCGTCAACGAAGGTCGGACCGTCATCCCGCCAATCTCGGGCAAGTACCTCGCGCGACCTGGCGATCGGGCGCTCCCGGAGGCCGCGATACAGACCAGCGGGACCGCCATCTCGCGGCGCAAACCGTACGATGACCGATCGCTCGCGCGCGCCATTCGCGAGGGCATCGATTCTGACGGCAGAGCGCTCGGTTATCTGATGCCACGCTTCGCGCTGAGCGATGCCGACACGAAGCTGCTGATCGCGTATCTGAAGACCCTCTCGACGCAAGCACAGCCGGGAGTAGCCCACGACAATCTCGAGTTTGCGACCATCGTCACGCCCGATGCCGACCCGGCCGAGCGCAACGGTATGCTCGATGTCCTGCAGCACTTCTTTGCCAACAAGAATCATTTCGAGCGGGGGCACGATCCGCAGCTCATCTCAAACCGCCGCATCCACTACCGCGTCACCTATAGCTGGCATCTGCATGTCTGGGAACTGTCGGGTGCGCCTGATACCTGGGAAGCGCAGTTGCGTGCGCACTTCCATGCGGAGCCCGTGTTTGCAGTGATCTCGGGAGTCGGCGGACGCGACTGGCGTCCCGTCCACAGTTTCTGCCAGCGCCAGCACTTGCCGTGTTTGTTCCCTAATGTGCGCTTGCCGGTCGTCGCCGAAGGTGATTTCTATCCGATTTATTTCTCGCGCGGCGTGCTGCTCGAATCCGATCTGATCCGCGGGCGGCTGCAAGAGCTGGCTCGCTCGCAGGAGGCCACGCACGCGCTTCCGCGACGCATCGTCCAACTTTATCGTCGTGGTGATATCGGCGAGGCAGCGGCGCAAGCGCTACGCACCGGGTTCACCGATCGCGACCAGGCCGCGCCCTCCAGCAGGCGGGCGATCACCGAATGGGTCGACCGCCCGCTCGGTGCCGGCCCGGCAGCTGCTGTGTTGCAGGAGGCGCTGAGCACCCTTCGAGCGGACGATGTCCTGGTTTTGTGGCTTCGCGGCCAGGATCTGCAAACACTTCCAGACCAGGTTCCCGCCACACCTGTCTTCGCGTCCGGTCTCATGGGTGGGCTCGAGGACGCTCCGCTGCCGCGGAACTGGCGCACCGCTGTTCGGATCACCTACCCTGTCGATCTTCCGCAGCAGCGCACGATGAGACTGATTCAGCCGCTGACATGGTTCCGCGCCCAGCAGATTCCCGTAGTCGCTGAACGAGTCCAGGTCGATACCTACGTCGCATGTCAGGTACTCTCCGAAGCCGTGGCCCACGCTTTTGCCGATCCGGTCCCCGATTATCTGATCGAGCAGATCGAGAACATGATCAGCGTGAAGCTGCTGGATGGCTACTATCCGAGACTGGGGCTTGCGCCGGGACAGCGCTTCGCATCCAAGGGCGGCTACATCGTTCATCTTGCGCCAACTGCAGGTGGCGCGCCGGTCGCCGAGGGCGCGTGGACCGTACCGCAGTAGATTCAAGCGGTTTAGTGCCGCAGGAGAAACTTAACATGGTGCAGATCGGGCGCACCAAGTCACTCTGGGAACGGCGCCGGGTTCGGGCGCGAGCGGCTGGTCTAGCGGCCGTTCTTGTGTGTGTCTCGATATGCCCGTGGGCCACCGCGCAGTATTCTGCCGCCAAGATGCCGGCGCCGGCGACGAAGCCGATACCCCGCCAAGAGGGCCGCGAGCGAATCCGCGCTCACGTGCAAGCGCTCACGAATCGCGCGTCCGAGGCGCCCGCGACAGCAGCCTCCGGGGACAGCGCGGCGAAGTACGTCGCAGCCCAGTTCGCGACGTACGGACTAGACCCCGCGGGAGACGAAGGCAGCTACTTCGAGAAGGTACCGCTCATCGAGATCCGGACGCTCGGCGACACCAGGCTTACCGTGGTATCGAGCGCGCTCGAAACGCTCACGCTGCACAACGGCGTGGAGGTCTTGACGCGCAGTGAGACCGGTCTCCAATCGACCAACATCGATGCGCCGATCGTGTTCGCGGGCTACGGCATTGAAGCGCCGGATTCCGGCTCGGACGACTCCAAGGACACCGATCTGACGGGCAAGGTAGTGTTGCTGCTCGCGGACGATCCGCCTCTGCAGGCCACGGGCGGCGGACACGGACACTCGCCGATTCATCATGAAACCCCCGAGACCCAATTCGAGCAGGTTGCGCGCCGCGGGGCAGTCGCAGCACTGATCGTGCAGACCACGGCCTCAGCAGACGATTGGAGCAGGTTGCAAAGGACTTGGAGCGCGGCATCCTACCATCTGCAGAACGATGCGGCGCCGCGACTACAAGCGGGCTGCTGGATGCGTCCCGATACGTCCCGCAAGCTGGTTGCCCTGGCGGGATTGGATCTGGAAACACTGGTCGCGAGAGCGCAAAAGAAAGACTTTGCCCTAGTGCCGCTGCCCCTTCGGTTGCAGGCTCACATTGCGAGCGAATCGCGCCGCATCGATGCACGGAACGTCGTCGCCGCCCTGCCGGGACGAGGCGGCAATGCGCAGGAGGCGCTGTTGTATGCAGCCCGCTATAACGACGCGTCGAGTGTAAGAGACATGGCGACGATGTTGGAAGTCGCGCGGCTGTGGTCGAAGAGCAGTCCTCCACCGAAGCGCACTATCCTCTTCGCCGCTCTGACATCGGAGAGCGAAGGCGCAGCGGGCGTAGAATACCTCGTGACTCGCGGCCCGATTCCTCCGGGGAAGATCTCCGCAGCGTTGAGCTACAACGTGCGCGGTAGCGGCGGCGACTTTCATCGGATCAGCGCGGATGCCGCCACCCGCACGACCTTTTCCGCAACCGTGGCGGCGAGCGCCCAGGAGAGTGGACTTGTGCTGGCTGGCGGTCTTCCTGAGCCGTCCGGCCTTCGCGATGACGCCGGCGCCTACCGCTTCGCGCAGCGCGGGGTTCCCTCGATTGCTCTCGTCGGGACCGATCCGGAAACTCTGGCAACGTTCGGGCGCGAGCTCGGTTCGCAGGCGGCAGCGCAGACGAAGTTGATTGAATGGCTACCGGGCGATGCATTTGAAGCTGCGCGCCTCAACGCCGAACTTATGGCTCGTGGAGGCCATCAGCCGACGGCGCATCGGCCCAAGCGGCGCAAGTAGCTTCGAAGCGCCGTCTCAGCGTGGCATCGCCTGGCCCGCCATAGCGGGCTCGGGCAGTGGCGATGGCGTCATTGGGCTCGGTGAGTGTGCCAAAGGGGGTGCCTGGCGTTGCCGGTCCCTTTGTGCTGCCTCGCGCCGTGCCGCCGCGCGCTTGCGCACATCGGCCTGCTGCTCGGAGGTCAGCAATTTGTAGACATCGAAGCGCTCGAGGCGCTGGATCCCGTCGATCATCGCCCCTCTCTGCTCCGGGCTCAGCTTCGTATCAATGGCCACGTCGTGCATGCGTTTACGGCTGTTCTCGCGGATCTGCTCGATGCGCGCTTTCTGGTCTGGACTGTAAGTCAGATCCGTGAAGTCATCCAAGGGATCCGGGGCCTTGTCCGTCTTGGATGGGTTGGGCACGCGTCTCCAGTGCCCGCCCGGTGTTGGCGAAAACCGGGGAGCCTGCGCTGCCGGGCTTGAAGGATTCTGTGCCAGCGGACTCGGCGCGACAGCACTCTGCGCGAGGCTGACCACCGGTCCTACGAGCAACATCAGCGCCGCGGCGCAGGGCGCAACGATGAGTCTGGTCTTCACGTATATTACCCCGCTATGGATTTGGAGTTGGCCGGCGACCTGGGAGCTACGGCAGGCAAGGGCTTCGGAGCCGTAAACAACCCATCATCCAGCTGCGGATTGACCTGCACGCTCTCGATGGTCATCTTGTGCGGGTGTGTTGCGCCCTGCACCACGGTCTCGAGAACGAAGGGCACCATGAGACCGTTTACACTGCGGTAATCGCGAAAATAAATCGCGACGGGATGCATATGGCCGTCCAGACGCCGGGGTACGCCTTCGATCTTCAGATCGAGGAAGCTCCGGACGTCGATCCAAACATGTCGTATCGCGCCTCCCTTGGCCGTGAGCTTGAGCCGATAGGCGTCATGGCCCTCCATTTGATCGACGCCTTCGACATCGATCCGCGTGCCCTTGGCGGCGTAGTCGATCAGCGGTCCATCGAGATCGGACTCCAGCGATGCCGATTGCAATTCAGCCGCAGAGAATGGCTCAACATCGTTGCGTCCGAGGTAGGGGCGTACCTTCCAGCCCTTCGCTCCGTCGTAAACCTGCACGGCGGTGGTGTTGGCAAACTCGAGCTCGACCCGCTGCTTGCGCGGGCGCTTGAGCTTCAGAACGAACGGCAACTCAGCGTGTTGCTTGCCTCCGGCTTCGAGCTTGCCGGAATACGCAAGCGTCTGAACAGCGCGCCACGATGTGAGGCCGCCCCTGGCCGCGACGTTCTTGTCGGCGATCTGGGCGGCGCTGAGCTTCGCGACGGATGTAGCCGCAGATTTGGCGGTAGCGGCCGTTTGAGTGGCAGCTGTTTGAGTGGCAGCCGGGGACCCGCCCTGGGCGGGCGTCTGGACCGTATACGCACGGCTTGTGAACGGGGCCAGCGCGAGCGTCAAAGCCAGGCTGGGTAGAAGAGCTTTTCGCAACATCGGCGGCGCACTCCTGATCAGGGTTGAGATCGATTCTGGAAAGCGGTTGGAGGATTACGCGCTACCGAGCCGGCGGATTCGACTACCAGCTCGCGCGCGTGGAAAGAGCCAATCACGATATCAACGTGGTCACCGGGCACGACCTTGCGCGCCACATTGGTGAATACCATCCAGTACTCCCGCCCGCCTTCGGGCGCGGCAGTCTGGCGCAGCTGCCCGACTTTCTCGGTCACCGGGACTTCGAGCTTGTCACCGCTCTTGCGCACTATCAGGTACGGATGAGACTTCTTGTCGTTGATGACCTTCGCGCGTACTGGATCTGCGACCCGATAGCTGAAGCGGATCAAAGCGCCCGATGCCGTGGAGCGAACGTGGATGTCCTCGAGCCCCCACATTCGCCGCAACATCAACGCCTCGCGGCCGCTGCTCACCGCGTTGCCGACAAATGGGGCGGGGATCGAGTCCGGGACGTTCGGTGTTTGCGCGCCCGGTACGATGCGTACTCCCCGAGGCGCCGCGTAGGCCAGCGCGCTGCAGGCGATGATACCGATCGGCAGCCACCGCAAGAGTTGCGTTCGCTTAATGCTCTGCATGGCGCGCCTGTTTGACGACCTGTCCCTGAGTGGCCGTTGTCCGCTGGACCGGCCTGTTGTTTTTCTTCATACCGTCCTCATGACCAACTGCTGTCGGTTCTTATTCTGTTCGACCTGCTCGCGACAACTCGGCCCTACTTGCCCGACGGTAGTGATGAGGAGCACACCTGCTTCGCCTTGTGCTCGTCCAGCTTGTCTACCGATTCGTTTGCCGCAGCGTAAGCCTGCTGGTATTCGCTGCTCCGACGGACCTTCTCGAGCGCCTCCTTGCTGGCGTCCTGCACCAGCAGCTTGCCCTGCTGCTGATACCTCTCGGAGGCCGCCGGGTCGACCTTCGCACAATAGCTCAGAATCGCTTCAGCCATTCCAAGTGCCGACGGGTCCGGTGCTGTCTCCTCGGCCAGCACAAGGACCGGGGCCGCCAGAAAGGCGCAAGCGCACAGCGCGACGATTCTCATGTTGATAAATACTTCCAAGGTCAAATCTCCACCTGTCCGCCCAGTACCCATCGGCTGCCAATTGCCTTTAGCTAGTTGCGCGTACCGGTCAGTGTTGATGTCTGAGTACCCGCGGCATCGACAATGGACAAGTTGGCTGGTCCCTTCGCTCCAGTCGTAGTCGGCGTGAATCGCACCGTCACCGTGCAGGTCGCGCCAGGGTTCAGGCTGGGATTGCCAAGCAGCTGGCCGCCGCCCGCCGGTCCGCAGCTCGACAACATCCCCACGATGGTCCACTGATTGGCGTTGGTGCCGCTCAGAGTGCCTTGTGTGATGTTCTGCAGCGGGGCATTACCAGTGTTGCTCAGCGTGAAGGTTCTTAGCGGAGCAAAGAGACCGCAACCCAACGCGCCGGTGCAGCTCGCATTCCAAGTCGGCGGCATCAAAGACGCACTGATTACTGCGGCGACACCGGTACCCGACAGAGCAACCGGCGAGCCGCTCACGACGACGCTTGCTGCAATCGTGGCGGCCCCAGTGTAGGAACGGGTGGACGTGGGCGTGAACGCCACATTGATCGTGCACGTGTTACCGGCGGCCAGCGCTGTACCGCAAGTTCCTCCAGCCGCACCATTTGGTCGGGTGAAGACCGAGCCACTCGTACCGTTCGGTGTTGAGGAAAACGTCACCGCGATACCTGTGGCCCCTGAGGTGCCGGTGTTGTGTAGTGTCAGCGTTTGAGCCGCGCTGGGATAACCCACAGCCTGGTTGCCGAAGCTCACAGGCCCACCGGTCACGCTCAGCACCGCGACGGCAGGCGCGACGTACTCGACCGCCCCGATGTCGTAGCCGCCACCTTGCGGGCGGGTGTTGCCGTAGAAGTCCGTGGACGGTGCACCCGAGCCCGTGCCGGCATCGATCGCCGGCGAGCCTGTGGTGATCGCGTAGTTACCCAAGGGGGCGCCGCCACCGTAGCTCGTGCCGCCCGCGATGGTTGGATTGGACAGTGATAGGGGTCCGTAGAACATGTTCACCCAATTACTGCCCTCGTCCACGGTGGCCGCAGGCGTGAGGCTGAACGCCGGGCCCGCGTACGTGGAGTCGGTGATCCCTGGCGGCACTGTCAGCGAGATACCCACAGTGCCCGGCTGCACGCAGCCCTGGGCGTTCCCGTTGCCGTTTGGCCCGCTGCACAGCGTCGGGGCTATCTCTGGCGGCACACGCGAGCCGTTGCAGTACTGCGCTATGACGCCCGGGCTCGGCGGCGAGATATTGCCGGTGCCACTGCCGGAGTAGCTGCCGCTGCTGAACAACGAATACCGCGGATTCAACGTGTACTTCGAGTCGTGACTTGTCGCCGAGGTATCGCCGTACACGCCGATGTCCCAGTAGTTGGGCGTCGATGACGGCTTCGATCCCGGTGTACCGGCTGGGCAGGCACCGGTGGTGAGCTGCTGCAGCGCCGGCACGAGCTGCACCGCCGTGGCCAGGCCCGGTGCCGGGATCACCCCCGTGGTGATATTGAAGGCGCGGTTCTGCCAGAACAGGTCGTTCTCGAGCTGCGGGTTCGAGAGGTTGTAGCAGTTCGGGTGGGTCGTCGGGCAATGGACCTTCGGGTTCATGACTCCTTGCAGCTGCAGGCTGTTGAGATCGGCCTGCAGGCCCGCGACCATGGGGGCGGAGATCGTAACGGAAGTGTTCGAGCAGTTGTTGAGCTTCCCATTCGGCAGAGGCACGCCATTCGGCTGCGTCGGGTCGCAGTTCGGCGGCGGCACGTTCGCATTCGGTGCCGTCGGCGAGTCGAACAGCACACCGGCGGTCGCCGTGCTGTCGTTCGAAGCCACCGTATTGTTCACGAAGTTGACCAGCAGCGAGTCCACCAGCGACACACCACCGCCACCCCAGCCAGCGACGTTGTTGACGAAGATGTTGTTGGTCACCGTCACCTGATACCACTTTGACGGGTCGAGCGGGCTGCGCTGCACATCGGTGCCGTTCACCTTCTGCAGCCGCAGGCCGCCGCCGCTGCCGCCCTCGGCGGTATTGCCCTGGATCAGATTGGCATTGATAACGAGGCCCGGGCCGATACCGTCCGGGAGCTGCGGCGGGCAGTCGAGATCCACCGTCGCGCTGTTCTCGCACAGCGTGCCATCCGGACCCACACCCTCGGCGATCAGACCACCGCCGTAGGTCGTGAGCGTCGGATTGGTGCTCTGGTTGAAGATGATCGAGTTGTGCTCGATGTCACCGTTGTAGCTGAAGCCGAAGTGCGCGATGCCGCCGCCGTCTCCCATGCTCAGATTGCCGCATACCCAGTTGTAGTTGAATTTGTAATAGTCGCTGCCGTTGCACAGCGACACGCCACCTGCAGCGGCTGGCGTGTTTGAGTTCAGCTCATCCCCATAGGCCGTGTTGGCGGTGATCGAGTTGTGGTGAATGTTCACATGTTCGTTGAGCAGGAACGGCAGCTCCGTGGTGCCGTCCGCCGCAATCGTGCCATCCGGCGTTTCTGTCTGGCCGACCACGATCCCGCCGGACAGCGTTCCGCCGTTGTTGTACACGCGGTTGTTGGCCACCTCGGTGTAGTGGTTCCAGCCGTGCAGGAAGATGCCGCCGCCGCCCTGCGAGCTGTTCATGAAGCTCATGCCGTCGACGCGCGAGGGATTGCACAGGTAGTTGCTCGCGTACCTGCAATCCCTGGTGCTGCTGGTGAGCAGCGTGCCCGTAAAGGTGCTGGAGGCGTTGTTGGTACCCGTGCCGCCCGTCGGAACGAGCACCCGCTGCTCCCAGCCGCGGCCGAGCACCGTAATCGCAGCGCCCTCGTAGGCTCCCATCAGCGTGGGCTCCTGCAGCAGCTCGGCGATATTACCGTTCAAGCTCGCCACCCAGCCGATGATCGGCTCCAGCGGGATGGGATCGACCTGATAGGTGTTGGCCTGATGGTTGAAGTTGCAGCTGTAGGTTCCAGTGGGATCGTAAGGATTGCCGGCAGACAGCAAGGCGCCGTTCAGCGACAGGCCGAAGAGACAGTCCACCTCGCGCCGCCAGGGCTCGAGGAGCTGGCCGGCGGGATTGGTGTTGGCGTCCACGATCGTGGAGGCTGCAGCGACGCCCTGCAAGCGCACCGGCTTCCACATGAGGAGCATCTCGTGATAGTGGCCGGCGGGCACGATGATGAGATCGCCCGGTGTTGCGGCATCGATGACAGATTGGATCGTCTGTCCGGCCGCGACGCGCTTCGGCGTCGTGCCTCCGAGGGTCACCGTGACCGCGTCAATCGACTGTTTGCCGTTGGCGGCCGTGATCACAAGCTCGCCGCAGCGCGCGTTGGCGTTCGGATTGCTGTTGCCTCCGGCCCTGTAGGTCGGGTTGCTGGCGCTGCACAGAGGAAGGTTTGCAGGCACGGTGCCGGTGATCGCGGTATCCGTCCAGCTCACGCCTGTGAGCGGATAGGATTTTCCGTCCGCGCCGAGCAGCGCAACGCACGACTGCCCCGCGGTGCATTGCGTACCGGATGACTGGCTGCCGAAGCCGTAGTGACGCTTGATCGTCTTCAGGTTATAGGGCGGCGTATTTGCCGCGGGCCCCGAATATGCATCGTTCTGCACCTGCTGGTCCCCGAGCGCCGTAATGGTCAGCGTACGCGAGCCGCTGGCGCTCACCCAGGGTCCGATGCCATCGCCATCGACTTCCTTGATCGCCGGCGTCGCATCCGGGTACGCGCAATCCGGCGGGTTGTAGCCTTCTGCGAAGGCCGAGGTCGGCACCACCGGAGTGTCGAGGTACGCGGTGTCGCCCGGCATCAGCGACCACTCGTAGCAGAAGTCGCTGTAGTTCGGGTTGTAGTGCGGATCGGTAATCATCTGCCCGTAGGTGGGCGAGCTCGGGTCCAGATCCTTGATCGGGCCCGGATCGTTCATGCAGAAGATCATCACGTTCGGCCCGTAGCCAGTGATGTTGGGCGGGTTCACCTGCCAGGTTGAGTAGGCGAGCCCGTTGAAGGTGCCCCACTGGTCCGCATAGACGCGGGAGATCTCCACGCCGTTGTAGTCCTTTATTCCGATGGGCACGTTCACCACCGCGAACTTCTCGCCGAACGCCGGATTCGCCGGATCGAATTCGGAGGCGAAGTCATCGCTGATGAAGCCGGTGTAGTGCGCCGCCGCGGGCACTTGCGTCCAGACGAAGAAATCTGCGTTGGTTTGCATCTGATCGGTAATCGTGACCTCCTTGCGATCGCAGAGCGGTCGTACGGCGCCCGCGAAAGGCGCCACCTCGCCTGACTCTGGGGAAATGCTGAGGTAGTCCGGCACGACGCGCATGAGGCCGACGCACGGAGCGGCCTGCTTGATAATGCCTCCCGGGCTGAATCCGGAATTGGCACCGCGACCCAGGTCGGTGGTTTCCTTACCGTTGTTGGTCGTGTTCGCAGTGAACGTGCACGGGCCGCCGTTCGGCGCACAGTTGAATGGCTGGTTGTAGGGATTAGCCGCCGTGTAGGGACCGGTATAAGAGGTGTTCATCGCGTCGATCGACGCCTGATCAGGCGTTATGAAGATGTTTGCAATACCGCCGAACTGTGACGAGACCGGCGCGATGAAGTTGTCCCCGATCAGGAGGTTCAGGTCCTCCTCTTTGTTGATCTCCCAGCCGGGGGGCAGCACTACCTCTGTGACGTACTTGCCCGTGGGCAGGACCGCGGGAGCCGCGCCGGTGTGCACCGGAAGGCTGAGCGCAGGGTTTTTGACAGTCACGCACTGGATGCTCCGGCCCGCGGCAGTGAACGTACCGCCGGGATTCGCAGCGCAATACGGGCTCGGGAATTGGTACATGCCATCATAGGGCGCCGGCTGTAGCTGGCTCAGGTTATGAAACCCGTCGAAGCATTTGAACTGGGAGTTGTGCGGTATCGGCGTGCCGGGGTTCAGGAAGTTCGTCGTCCCCGCCATCGTGTAGCTGAAGTAGGGGTCGTTGAAATCCTCACCCGGACAATTGATGTTCGGTCGGCCACTGGCGTCAAAGCCCGAGACGTAGTCATCCCAACTAGAGGTCGTGGTCGTGTCCACGAGTGTGAGGCTGGTCGTGCCATCCGGCGCGGTGCTCTCCTGGTAGAGATTGATCGTGACCCGCGGCACGAGCGGCTCCCACAGATTCTGATTCACCATGCCCGGATCATCGAAGGGTCTCGTAGTCGCATTGACCACGTGGCCGCGGATGCCGCCGGTTTCACCGACCGCATACGGCAGCTTGCCCCAGTCCGTCATTTCGTACTCGCTGACGCCGCCCTGCCAACCTTCCGAGAGCGTGCTGCCAGGATCGATGCGCCCCGTAGAGAGTCCGCTGCAGGTGACGCCACCGATCGTGCCTGTACCGGCGGGGGTGGTGTTGCAGTTGCCGGCCGAGCCAGCATTACCCGCCGGCGCGGTGCCGTAATTCGTATTGCTGCAGATGGGATCGCCCTTGGCGCAATACACCGCGCCCGGGGTCTGGAGATCCCCAGGCAGCGAGAAGATCTCGGTTGAATTCAGGATCGCCTGGTAGGGGTTGGGATCCGTCGCGGTACCGACGTTGCCGTTTCCGCACACCTTAGACAGTGGGTATGACAGACAGCTTGTATTTGCCGGGCCGTCAAGCTGGCCACCCGCATCGTTGACGACGTGTACGCCGGTACCACGGAACCGGGTGGTATCCGACTCGACCACGTACCAGTTGAAAAGCGGGAATGTCTCATCGAAATGGGCGTTGCCGCCGATGTCGGAGAGCAGAGTGTTGTTGATCTTGCCGTTGCGCATGCGCACGCGGGTCGGAACCTGGATCAGCGGCGGGCTCTTCACCGGATCGAGATTCCCGGCGGCATCCAGTACCGGGGTGCCGAGCCCCTGCGTGTCGAGGTAGGTCTTCGACCACAGGTGTGACTGCCAGGAGAACGAGCCGTACTCCATGTTGAGCGTCTGCCCGCCCTTGACGGTCACTGAGCGACTGGAACCATCCACCAGCAGATCGTTCCACTGATCGAATACGGTGACTCCCCAGTCGCCATCCGGAATGTTCGTGAAGGTAAAGTTGCCATTCGCATCGCATTTCGCCAGCTGGAAGGTCAAGCCATCGGTGTCGCCGATCGTGGCCCAGCACGTGGTGTAGCTGAAAGCCGCCGAGTTCTGCGGGTTGCCTTGCGGGAACACTCCGCTGGTCCACAACCGCTCATCCGGGGAGCGCCCCTGGTGCAGGTTCGTGACCTGCCCGTGGATGGTGTTCTTGCACGGTGGCGCGCTCGTGCCGTCGCAAAGGCCGGTCCCGCTCGGGTTATGCAAACGTGAGTTAATGATGGCGGGATTCGCCTCGCCGAAGAACACGTGGTAACCGCCCGGTCCAAATTCCTGGAAGTATCCGGGCTCGGCCGCTTTCACGAACGCGTCGAGCTTCGGGCTGCCATCCAGCGTATTGGTCTGCAGCCATTCCTCGCCGCGTGATTCACGCGCAGCGCCCGGATGCACCGTGACATCGAAGAGGCCGGGGTTCAGGTTCTTGATCACCGCCTGACCGACCAGCGGCGAGAGCGTCTTGCCATCGGATTCATACTTTGGGCACACGATGATGACGCCAGCACCCACCCCGGGCTGTGTGTTGGAGATGGGGCACGCATTCAATCCCGTGGTCGGATCCGGCGTGCCGTTCAGCGCGTTGGTGAGGGGTACGTTGAACTGGTCATAAGTGTCCTGCCCGGTGTTGTCGCACGAGACACAACCGGCCAGGTCCCAGACGACAACCTGGAAATCCTCAAGGCCTGCCTCCTCTGTTGGATACGTGTCGACACCGCCGCCCGTATCGGGCTCACCATTGGTGGGGTAGTCGTCCTCGAACACGAACACCGTTACCGTGGCGGTATGCAGCGGATTGGCTTCCGCGTTCACTGTCACGCTCCCAGGCAGCGTGCAACTCGTGCCGCTGGTGCAGACGGGCGCTATGGGCGCACCGCCCATGGTGTGGCCGCACGTGGAGTTGGTCGTGAATCCCGTCGCTTCCGTCTGTCCTGTCGCGGGGGCGCAGTTGCCGGCGACCGTCGGATCAGAGGCATTGCCGTAATTGAATGGATTGGCCGAATCGCCGGGCAGTACTGAGATGTAGTAGTAAATCGGCTTGCCGTAGTTCGCGTTGCAGCCCGCCGGCGTATTTGTCCCGGTGCACTGGATTCCGCTCGTATCGGTCGCAGGCAGGTTGACGTCGCCCGGCATGGACACGGCGTTCTGCGTGGCTCCCGGAGTGCAGATGCCATAGCCGTCGCAGGCGGCCTGAATGTGCTGCTGATAGGTCGGTGATTTCGGGTTGTTATCGAAGACGGTCTGGCCGCGGCCACAGCTCTGCGGACCCGTGCAGCCGGTCGCGACCACCGGCATGAAGCTGGCGTGGAAGTTGGTGCCGAGCGTCGGCGGGATTCCCGCCGGACAGGTAGTTGGCTTGGTGCCCCCCGGGCCATTCTGCTGACAGGCAGGGTCGATATGGAAGGTAATGTCCTTCTCAATGATCCACTTGTAGTCGGTAATCGGAGCCTGCGTGGCTGTGTCCTGCACATTGACCACGAGATTGCTCGCGGTCAGGAAGTTGACCGTCACGGTCGCCGGAGCGCTCAGCGCACCTTCCGAATTTTGCGCTTGGTAGGTGAAGGTGCATCCGAGCAACGGACACGCGTAGCTCGAAGCCTTGGTGGCGGTGAAGGAACCGTCGGCATTGAGGTGCACCGTGAGGCCGGCCTGCGCCGCAGATATGTAGACGGCGGTCAGCGGGTAGCCGTTCGAGTCGACGTCGTTGCCAAGCACGCCAGGGGCTGCTACGCGCAACATCGAGGCGACTGGAGCGGTATAGAGGTCCGGATTTGCAGTGGGCTTCTGACCGACCGTCGGCGATACCGACAGCGACACCGTCGTGCACATTCCGGACGTGCCGGGCGCAGCGCCATTGGCACAGTAGCCAAAGGAGTCCGGACCGCTCCCGCTCGGAACGTAGGCAAATGTGCCGTCCGGATTCAGATTCACGGTGCCGCTGGTCGCTGCCGTGGTGATCTGCACCCCATAGACATTCAGATCGTTCGCAATGACGCCCTTGCCGGGATCCGAGATGGTCAGCGTGACGCCGGGCGCGTACTGATACGAATCCGGGTTGGCCGATACGGTGCTGTTTGTGCCGGCGAGCGCGGCGCCGCCGACATCGTTGACATCCAGCATGACCTGCATGCCGCCATCGCGCAGGTTGTTAGTGGAGAGGCCACTCAGCGAGTGGTCGTAGATCATGTAGCTCGCTGTATCGTAGCTGCCAGGCGTTTTGTTCTGCGCGGGACTCACGATGACGTCCATCACCTTGCCCGCCGCCATCCAGACCTCGTTGCGGAGTTGCAGGCCGGCAGCAGCCGTCGCCGGCGCGTTGGCCGCGCGCGCGCTGAGTGTCTTGCCTCGGCCGAGCGCGAGTGCGATGTCCGGCAGAACGTTGGCGTCCTCGGCCACGAGCAGTTCGCTCAGGTTGTTGACCGAAGGAATGTGCATGTGGGAGCCGGCGTTCACGAAGCGCACTAGCACGTTGCCAGTGGCGCCGGGTGCCGGAACGGCCAGCGCGGAAGCCTGCTGATTTTCCTTATTGAAAGCGACGCCGTTGAACAGGAAGTACAACGGCGTGTAGTCGACCGCTGGCGGGTAACAGCTGGGTGTCGTTCCAAAGGTGGTTTGCGACGAGTTGGGGGCCGCGCCACACTGCGGTGTCCACTTGGTCGTCTCGCTGAATCCCGCGTTGGCGGTAGGGCTGCCGGCCGCGCCCGTCGCCGGGAAGAGCGCTGCGACCATGTCGTTCTGGCGCGCGTCGATCTCACTCTCGAGTGCCACGACATCGGCATCATAAATGACCGCACCCGCGCTGCTGCCTGCGCCAGGGTAGGCGATACCCGAGGTTGATCCGCTTACGCTGCCGGGCGGCTGGGTTACGACGACCACGCCATAGAGACCCATCGGCCCCTGGATCGAGGGGTAGGTTCCCGTTCGCAGCAGGTACGTGCCGGGCTGCAGATTGTTCCAGCTGTAGGTCAGGGATTGCGGCGCGGTGCCGAAGGTTGCGACGCCTGCAACTTCGGTGACGAACGAGCGCACGCGCGCACCTTGTGTCGGCGGCGTGAATCCCGTAATCGCCGTGCCGGCCGCTGCCTGACCGACCGTAGGCCACGTCGTCCCCGTCTGCGTCTGATGGTCCCCGTCGGTCCGCGGACCGCTCTCGCGAACCGGGGTGCCGATCGCTCCGCCCGAGGCTGCCGGCTGGCCGACGATCATCAGAGAGGTATTGACCGGGAGCGCGTTAGTCAGCGTGATGGTGAGGCTGGTGCCCGAGGAGTTGTAGGGAACCACGATCAAAGGCGGCTGCCATACGGTGCCCCCGAGCTGCTTGGTCGTAGTGACGACGCCCGCGGTGTTGATGTAGGTGAGCGAGGTGCAGCTGGCCCCGACGCTCGGCACGGGCGTCACCAGCGAGTCGCCGCACGTCCAGCCCCACATCGGCACGGAATTGCCGTCTGGGAGCGTGGTGCTCTGTTTGGATGCGGTGAGGCTCACGGTCTGAGCGAACGACGGCTGCGAGAGGGTGACTATCGAAGTCGCCGCCAGAAGCGCCGCGCAGAATGTTGTTTTTCTCATGTTGGGTCGCATGGCGTTTGTTCCGTTGAATTCACAGCGTTTCGTCGATGTTCCAGACGTAGGGATCGACCAGCATCATCATCAGCATGCCGCCCGGGAATACGTCGTTGGTGGTGATCTCACGCTCGTTGTGGGAGTGCCACATGAAGGCGATGCCCGACTCCGGGAGCGGGTTCTGTGAGGCGCTTCCCGGAGGCAGCGGCGTCGGTCCGCGCGAGCGGTTTACCGCATCGGGTCCGAGGTACGGGGTACCGTTGTACCAAAGTCCGTTGGTGGCAACGAGTGGATCAAACAGCGTCATGGGACCGCCCGCGCCGACCTGGCCGGCTAAATTGGTCGTGAGTGGATTTGATTCCAGAGGTATGTCGTGATCGGCACACCACTCGTAATAGTTCGGCGACCCGCCGATCATTTTCCCGCTGGAGTCGTAGGTTGGCAGCGTCGCGCCGCTCGCGACCGTGTAGTAACCATTGGCGTCCGGAATGCACGGCGGATCGGTAATGCCGTTCGCGTTGGTATGGCCGAAGATGTCCCACCCTAAGCCTTTACCCGAGTAGTAGAAGATTCCGTCGAAAGCCTGGCCCGGTGTGGTGTCGGTGTCGAATTCCATGCGCCCGGCAAGCAGGCCGTAACCGGTCGTGTCGTTGGCCTGTGCCAGAAGCAGATGAGCGTCGCGAGCGAGAATGCGGACGTGGTTGGCGTGCTCGTGAAAGGGGTGCTGCCAGTGGCCCTGCCCCGTGACGCGCACCAGGATCAACTCGCCGGGATGCATGTGCGGGTTGCCGTTGTAGGGTTGCACCGGGTAGTTCGGCGCGTAGTCCGGATCCATGTCATCGGGCATCGAGCGCCCGTTGATCAGAAAGTAGTTCGGTTGATAGGGCTCCGTTGCGACGTCGATGCGACAGGTGGCAGGCAGCCCACCAGAGGGGAGCGGTGTGCAGTTGGCGGCGTTGACCTGTGCTTGCGCCTGTGTGTGGATGCGTGGGTCCATCTCCGACCACTGAAACAGGTACTCGCGGTCGTAGCAGGTGAGCGGATGGTCGTAGGCCGCGGCGGCCAGTCGATAATCCTCACGCCCGGCTTCGGTTGCAGCGCAGTTGGCGGGCGCCGATGCTGGCAGCACGATCACGGCACCAAACAGGCCCATCTCCACCTGCAGATCCGGCTGCGAGCCGCTCTGATAGATGTGCGTTCCGGCGGTGCCGTAGGGAATGCTCACCGTGTATGTCACCGCGCAACCAGGCGTGGCCTCCAGGGCGAGCAAACCCTGACTCGTCGCTGCGTTCGTTGCCGTACAGGTGGAGGGCTGTGAGCTGGCAGGAGCCGCCGTGACGGTGAGACCGGGGAAGCTGATTGAAGTGTTGCCGGCAGCCGCGGGCAGATTGTTGGTGAGTGTCACCGAGAACGTCGTCGGCGTCGCTGCGCCCTGCGCCCCTTCCGTGACGATCAGGGTCGGGCCTGGGAGCTGCACCGCCGGACAGAAGCCGACTCCACCATTGAACTGGGCCGGAGC
This sequence comes from uncultured Pseudomonadota bacterium, assembly GCA_963715725.1. Taxonomy (GTDB): domain Bacteria; phylum Pseudomonadota; class Gammaproteobacteria; order Steroidobacterales; family Steroidobacteraceae; genus 13-2-20CM-66-19. The sequence continues at coordinate 1,647,116 of OY970272.1, forward strand.
GAATGCTGCCCCAGAGCTGGACTGGATCGAACCACCGCTACATCCGTAGCCCCAGGAGTAGATCGACGCCCCGTCCGGCTGGCTGCTGTAGGTGGCACCGGCACTCAGACTGAAGCTCGTGCCCTTGATGCCAGGAGCGGAGGCCTGAGCGGCGGTTGCGAGCAGCGCCAGCGCCGCGATGGCGGTGGCCTGACGGACGCCTGAGACGACAGCGGATTTCTTGTTGTTGTAGCTCATGATCGCTGTCCCAGGTTAGTTGGTCACCACGATCTCGGTCATGAGGCCGCCGAAGTTTTCGGCGTCGTTAGACAGATGATCGAGCTGTGGGGTGTAGAGGAGATAGGTGCCGGCCGGTACACCGGTCGCGTCGATGATCACGTCCTGCGACTCGCCGCCGCCCAGGGTGACCGAATTCGTCTTGATGAACAGATTGTTGCCGGCCTGGTCGCGCAGAATCTTGGCGTTGAAGCCGACCAGCATCATCGGTATGCCGGAGGATTCGAGCGTCTGGTACTCAACCACATCCAGGTCGTCGATGCGCAGCGCCGCACGCTGGCCGCAGCGCGAGGTCCCTGAAGTGAACGGTGCGGTGCCACACGTGTGCGGGGTACCGGGATCGCTGACACTACCATTCGACAGCACGATGAGTGCCGGTGCGGGCTGGGAAGGGCGCTGTTGGTTGTCGGAGTCCGTTGTGTAGATGGCGTGCGTGGCCGGGATGGGGTTGACCGTGCCCGTTGTTGCCACACCGCCGGTCCAAACTGCAGTTCCTAGTGTCGGATCCGTGACGGAGTTCTGGGGCAGATCAACGGTGTCGGGGTAACTGCGGCCATTCAAAAGAAAGTATTTGTCCTTCATGTCGGCGAAGCCTTCAGGGTTGAAGGTCATGCCGACGAAGTGGAAGTTTGGATCGAACCCGTGGATCTGCAGGGGAACGTCGATGTCGTAGCGTGTCGAGCCGTCGCCATCGTTGTAGACGTACTTGTAGTTGTCGCCCACAACGTAGCCCTGCGGATCGGGGCGTCCCGCGGGGTCGTTCGCTGTGTAAGTGCCCTGCTTGGCACCGGTGTCGCTCGGCGGGTTCGGGGCCGAACAGAGAATGTCGGGACCGCGACTGGTAAACAGTGCCGGATTCGTCGTGGTCGGCAACGCCGGATCGCACGCGGTGCGCAGGTCCGCTTCCTGGCTGTAACCCATGGTGCCGTTACCATAGGGCACGTTGGGCGATGACTTGGTGGGGTAACCCGCCGGCGGGGGTGCCGCCTTTGCCAGATAGAGATCTGTACCCGCAGGCACCCGATTTTGCCGCGGGCGCACGTACAACCACCCTGCCATGCCCATCTGGATATGCTCGGGAGGAGTGATGTGGCAATGCCAGAAGTACGTGCCGGCATCCGGCGCTACGTAGTAGTACGTGGCGCTGCCGCCGATGTTGATGGCCCAGGTCGCATCGGGCACGCCGTCATAGAACGACGCTGCGTTCGGGTACCCATGGAAGTGCACAGTGTGCTGCTCGAAGAGATCCGGCCGCATGATCATGCCGACGTTGCTCAGCGTCAGCATGAACTCGTCGTCTTCGTCGAACGCCATGAGCGGCCCAGGGATGCTGCCATTCATCACGCCGGTGTTCATGATCGCGGCGGGATCAGTGTTGACCGTTGCGAGCACCGTCGGGTCGCTGCTCGGCGGCTGGTAACCCACGGCACCGTTAGGGTCCGTGCCGGGGTTGCAGGTCGCTGTTCCGTAGTTGGGATTGGGCTGACCGCTGTTGTAGTTTGGACGCGCCGGATCGCAATACGGCTTGTCGAAGGTCGCGGGATACTCCGTTCCGGGCTGGCCGTTCTCGATCGCGTTCAAGCCGGAGAGCGGCCCAAATGCGAACATGAAAGTCTGGTTGCCGTCAGCCTCGGTCATATAGCCGTCGCCACCCGAGATCTGCTGGCATTTGACCGCGCCACCGTCATCGACGATCGTGAGCGCCTGAGTGCCTCCATTGAGAGGGAGCTGTTTCCCGGTGACGTCCGTTACTGGGGAGAGCGTCGCCGTGCGGACCACTGGTCCGGTGTACGGCGCTTCAGCCGATTCGGGGTGCGGATTCACCGTGGAGCCGTTGCCGCCCGTGTTGGTACCGCCGGGATGCCGCAGGGTGGCCATCGGGCACTGCGTCCGAAATGAGCCGCCGCCTTGAAACACCTGTGCATTCGCCAGAGCGGGCCCCAGGGACGCCAGGAGCGCCGACAGCAAAATCCAATTCAGCCTGTTCATGAGTCTGAAGCCTCCGTAAATTCGCTCCCGCCTCGAGGCTGGAGCGGCCACTGGCTCGCGCCCGGCGGAAGCGCCTTTGCCTTTGCATGCCCGGCGGGGAAGTGCCTGGGTCGGCCGCCTGAGGCGCCGGAACTGCAGGGGCGGTCCGCTGTATCACCTTCAACCACATGCTCAAAGGTGCCAAGATTTCTGCTCGAGGCTAAGTAGGCCATTTGCTTATCTAGAGTTGGTAGAACACCCGGTTGTTACCGGGTGGGCACCTGCAAACGGTTTCTCGGCAACGGCCGCGGCGGATCGAACAGCGCGCGTTGTTGGGAATTTCTCAGCTGCGCTTCGTGCACCGATCCCATGGCATCCGCGGGTCGATGCGCCTGCAGGAGCCAGCGACCCGCCTTGCCCTGGTTCTCGCGCAGCAGGCGAAGAGTCACCTGCAGTCGATGCTGGATGCACTGCGCTGAGACGTCGAACTCCCGGGCGAGCGCCTCGAACGTCTGCTCTTCGCAACCGATGCCGAAGCGGCCCTCGAGAATGCGGCGGTCCCGCGGCCGCAGACGCAGAGAGTTCAAGGCCCGGCGTACCGCGTGCCTCTTGGCTACCGCATCCAACTCTTCGAGCAGACGCTCCGCTGGGTTCTCGGGTAGCGGCGGCCGACGGGCGGCGGGGCTCCCCTGCCTCTTTAACCAAGTCGCGCGCGGCCGGGCTTTCCCTGCGCTGTTCGTGCTCGCCCGGCGCATCTGCGGGAAGAGCACATCGCAGGTGCAGCACAATGCCTCCGCCAGCGACGAGGCCGGGCGGCGCCACCCGCCATCAAGGCGGAGGGCAGAACATTGCATCTTGACCAGACTGCTGATGTCGCGACGCGACAGACCCGAGCGCCTGCAAAGATCGCTCACTGATTTAAAACCGCACTCCATCATCCGCAGCGCGATCTGGCGGTTAACCACGGTTCTTGACTGCACGGCTGCTCCTGTCCCCAGCGATTGGCCCGCGCAGCTGTCGGCATTAATCCCGATCTATCTGCGCTCTTGGCCCTGATTTTTTCGAGCTTTAAGCCCGATTTATAGTGCGACGATTGCCCATCTCAACTGGGCACTTGACCGTACTCAATCAGTAGGGACCCGGATCGTTGATGACGGCCCTCCTTGGCGTTTGCCATAAGCCGGGGAACCACGTCTCAATTCGCCACGAAAAAAGCCCGGGCACTCAGGACCTGCCATTCCGAAAGACTTAAGAAAGCAATTAGAATGGCTTGAGAAAGCAATTAGAATGGCCTGCGAAAGCATCAAGATTTGTCGCGGGCCTTAGAGGAATCTTTACTTGATCGATGTGCTGATAGCTGACAGTCATGTCCTGGTACGCAAGGGCATTGGGGCATTGCTGGCCGGAGAGCCGGATATCAGAGTTGTGGCGGAGGCCGGTACACGGGAAGAGTCCATCGCGCAGCTCAACGCCAATCACATCGATGTCATGATCTTCGACTTCGCGATGGGAGGCGTTGCCGCGGACCGTGACGGTTTGGGCCTCCTCGCCTACGTGCGCAAAGCGTTGCCTCAAGTCCGAATCGTGGTCCTGACGATGCACGCAGAAAGCGAGTATGCGGCGCGGGCGCTCAGAGCGGGCGCTCACGGCTACGTCACGAAAGACGTCACCCCCGAGCTGCTACTCACTGCAGTGCGCAAAGTTGCCGGTGGCGCACCTTTTCTGAGCCCGAACGTCGCGGAAAGCCTTGCACTGCGGGTTGCGCTGCAAGATGGCGCTACCCTGCTGCACGAGCGGCTCTCCAAGCGGGAGCGCACGATTTTCGGGATGCTCGCCGATGGCAGAACCATTAAGGATATCTCCCAACAGCTCATGCTGAGCGCCAAGACCGTCAGCGCTCATAAATTGAATGTACTTCGCAAGCTGAACCTGCGGAGCGTTGCTGACCTGGTACGTTACGCTATCGAGCATCCAGGAATCGTGCCGTGCTCCGACTGCGAGTGATTCGTTGGCCGCTAAAACACAGCGCCACGCTGGCCCTTGGTGTCTTGTTACTCACGTGCGCTGCGCTCGCCGCCACGGACATTACAAGAGATCTGCAGAAGCAGAACGAGTTGCGACAAAGCGAATTCCGCAAGTCCGAACTGGCGCTGCGTGCCGAGCTCGAACTCGGACATGCCGTGCAGAGTTTCAAGGACTGCCTGTTGCGCGATGATGCCGGCGACTGTGACGGTTTTTATCGTCATATCCAGGCAATCGAACAGCTGGCATCCGCTTATGGAGCGCAGGGCGCGACTCTCATGGATGAGGGTAGAAACCTGACAGCGCTGCGTGAGTCATTGGGCAGCTATCGGTCAGCTCTGGAAGAAGTTCTGGAAATGGAGAACCAACACGCCCCAGTCCGCGAGATCGATGCTGCCGTCAAGGGAGTGGATCGTCCGATAGCGGCGGAGCTGAGTCGGCTCGTAGAGGTGTCTTCTGAACACCCATCAACGTGGCGTGTGCCGCGAGGCCCTTCAATTCTGTTATTGATCAGTGCGGTGTTGTCGGCGCTGCTGCTTTTGCCAAGGATTGCTGTCATCCCTGCCCTACGCCGCCGCTCCGCGCGCAGCGCCCGAACGCTGCGTGATCTCTCCAACCGCATGCTGGAATGGGAGGACGACAGAAAGGCCAAAGCCTTTGTCAGGCTGCACGACGAAGTCTGCCAGTCGCTGAGCGGCATCATGTATTTCCTCACGAGTGCCCAACACGCGACGGCGGGTGCGCCTGGATTGGCCCCCACGTACGTCCCCGAAGCGGTGATTCCCTCTTTACAGTCTGTAATCCGGGATGCCCGCGCACTCGCATTCCAGCTGCGTCCGGCCAGGATGCAGGAAGCTGGCGTGCTGGCGACGCTGCGCTCTCTCTGGATCGACGGGCATTCAGTCAACCAAAGGCCGCTGATCGAGCCGTGCATCGCGGTGGAGGAACAGCATATTCCCGCGGAACTCAAGCCAGTGATTTTGCGGATCGCGCAGACGACTGTGGAATTCGGCGGTCAGCAACGCGAGATCGGGCCCATCGTCTGGTCGCTGGGGCATGACGAGCACTCGCTCACGCTTTCGATCGGGCTGCGAGCGCCCAACTCGACGCCTGCAAACGGCGGTGCGGTCCAAACCGAAGCGCCGACCAGAACGGTCAGTTTTGCAGAAGCTGTTCGGGCCGGCGTCGTTCTCTCAGGTGGAGAGTCGGAAAGTACACAGGATGCCGATGGCGCGATGACAATCATGAACAGATGGTCACTGGAGGACATGCAGCGGGGCTGACCTGCACGTAGGAGTGTTTTACCAGAAACAATGCCTTCCTGATGGATGGGTGTACCCACGTCATCGGAATAGACCCTTGTGAAATTGGCGCGCCCGATTGGATTCGAACCAACGACCTGCAGCTTCGGAGGCTGCCACTCTATCCAGCTGAGCTACGGGCGCACCGTTCGCCATTCTACTGCATCTGCTATCGGGTAAGCCTCATCAGGCGCTGAACAGGCCGGCAATGGTGTTGACGGCCAGCTCAGCCTCGGCACGATCGGGCCTCGTGGTCTCGTCCCCATAGCCGTAATAGTCATCATCCCCGGTCGCCTGGAACACCAGACCGTCACGGCGCGGGACGAATGACACGTTACGGTAGTAGATGCCATAGCCGATCTCCGGCTGCGGGATGAGCCGCGCAAGCTGGCCCCGCACCGGTGTGAGCGACTCATCGCCGAGCAGCGCGCGGGCTCCGTAGCCGGTGGCGTTGACGAGGGTGCGCTGGGGCAATTGGCCGAATTCCGCCGGACTGTGGAACTCGCGAATCTCGATGCGGCCGCCATTGCGCTGAAAGTCCTCCAGCAGCATGCGCGCATAGAGGCTCAGGTTGAACATCATGAGCGTGTTCCGACGCACGTAGCGGGTGCCGAACTGATGCCGGCCCGGTGCAAAATCCTCCGCAGCGGGGATCAGGTCTGGAATCCGCTCCGCCTGCAATTCGGCGAAAGGCGGTCGATCGCTGTGCCGGTGCGGCGCCCCGGTGAGCGGTTGCTCGGTGATGACGTAATTGTCGTAGAACTCGACCGGATTGCCGGGTAGTCCCAACAAGGTCTGATAGGTCTGGAACGACTGCCGCGCCATGGCCTCCCACTGCTGACGGAATTCCGCGGTGGCATGCTCGGCCAGACAGATGCGGGAATCCGGCGACCACACGCCGGTCGCGAGCGATGAGCGCACATTGGGTGGCAGATCCTTCGCATAGATCGTGACATGTGCTCCAGCCCGCTGCAGTAACAGCGCAGAGGTGAGTCCCAACGCGCCGCAACCGACCACCGCGATGTCATGTTCGCCAGTGGCGAGCGCCTTCTGCGCAGCGATGGCGCTCGAGCCCCAGGAAAGCGACCAACCGCTACCGCCGTGTCCATAGTTGTGGACCAGCGTCCGGGAGCCGATGCGCTCAACATCCAACCTGGGTCCCGCCGCGCGGAATGGCCGGGTGCACACCGTGATGCGCGTGATCCGATCGGGAGTCGCGCGGGGCGCCGGCAGTGACGGCAGCAACGGACGTTTCGCAGCGGGCTCACCCGCTTGCCGTCGCGCGCTGCCCAGTGTGCATCCCTGGAGCGCACCGGTAAGCACCGCAGCACCGGCCCCGATCAACAGGCTGCGACGTCCGATCTGTTTCTGCATAGCTCAACCCATTAGCGGCGAGCGCCGATTGTACGCATACCGGGCAGCTCACCGGCTGCAGCCTGCGCCGTCCGCAGCACAGTGAGACCGCACGGCGGCAGCCGTCAGCCAAATGGTCACAGCTGGTTTATACTGCGCCGCCGATTTGCAGGCATACCAACCGCGGACCCGAGCAAGTGAGCAAGCAGGACACGCATTTTCTCAATGTCTTCAGTCTGGTGATCGGACTGCTGATCGTCGTCGCCATCCTTATCTTCGCGCTCGCCCGGGTCGTCGCCAGCGAGACTCAGGACAAGCAGGTCCTGGAAGAAAAGCAGTACACCGACGGGGTGGACCAGCGCCTTGCACGGGCTGGCCGGGAAGCCGTCGCGGGTCAGGACAACACGGCGCTCGCCATCAAGGCGGATGAGGGTAATGCGCAGGGAGGCGCCGGCGCTGCCGGCCCCGAGTTGAAATCCGGCACGGAAGTGTTCCAACAGGTCTGCAGCGCCTGTCACGGCGCGGGTATCGCCGGGGCGCCGAAGGCCGGCGACAAGGCTGCCTGGGGACCCCGCATCGCCAAAGGCAACGCCACCCTCTACGAGCACGCTTTGAATGGCTTCCAGGGAAGCTCGGGCGTCATGCCCGCCAAGGGCGGTCGCGTCGACATCTCCGACGATCTGGTGAAGCAGGCCGTCGACCACATGGTGTCCTTGGCTAAGTAGCTTGGCTAAGTAGCAGCCGTCGAGCTGCGATCCAGGAAGCGGTAGCTCACCGCTTCAGCAACATGCGCAGCGCTGATCAGCGCACTGCCTTGGAGATCGGCGATCGTCCGAGCGAGCTTCAGGATCCGCTGGCGGGTCCGAGCTGACATATCGAAACGCTGCTGTGCTCGCCCCAGTAATTCACCTCCTGCGCAATCCAGCGTGCAGATTTGCTCAAGTCGGTTATCGCTCAAGCGGCTATTGTAGACACTCTGGCGGGCCAGCTGCAGCTGGCGTGCCCGCTGCACTACCGCGGCGAGCTCAGCCGTGCTGCGTACCGGAGCCGTGCTCCCGCCGAATTCAGACAGATCAACTCGCGGGATCTCGAGATGGATATCCAGGCGCTCCAGCAGGGGAGCCGACAGACGCGCTCGATATCGCTGTACTTCAGCGGGTGAACATCTGCAAACACCACGCGAGTCTCCCAAGCGACCACATGGGCACGGATTCATGGCAGCCACGAGTTGGAACTGCGCCGGGTACTGCACGCGCACAGCGGACCGCGAAACCGTAACCGCTCCGCACTCCAGGGGTTCGCGTAGCGCTTCCAGAGCGCGCCGGTCATATTCCAACACTTCGTCGAGGAACAGCACACCGTGATGCGAGAGACTGATCTCTCCAGGACGCGCGCTCGCGCCGCCGCCGATCAGCGCCACTGCGGAGCTCGTGTGGTGGGGGGTTCGTACTGGACGTGACCCGAAGGCCTGTTGCAGGCCGCTGGCCGAGGCGATGGCTGCCACTTCCAGTGCTTCGCTCTCGGTCAGAGGCGGGAGCAGTGCTGTAAGCCTGACAGCCAACATGCTCTTGCCCGCACCAGGCGGACCCACCATCAGCAGGCTGTGCGATCCGCCGGCAGCAACCACCAGTGCGCGCTTCGCCGCGGCCTGGCCACGCACGTCATTTAAATCCGGTGGCGCTGCTGCGGTGCTCGGTGACTGGCAGCCAAGGCTTTCGGCGCGCAAGGGCCGCAGTACAGAAGTGCCCTGTAGGTGAGCGCATACGGCACGTAAATGATCCGCCGTACGGATCGCGGCACGTGACGCCATGCGTAGCAATGGAGCCACTTCCGCTACGCTCGCGCAGGGCAGCAGGACCTCGCGGCCCGCACGTTGCGCTTCCGCGGCGGCGAGGAGCATTCCAGCGACGGGCTTCAACTCTCCATCCAGACCCAACTCGCCGTAAAACTCCGTGCTGCGGATGAGCGAGCTGGGGCGTAACTGTCCCGAGGCGGTAAGAATGCCGAGCGCGATCGGCAAGTCGAACCGACCGCTGCGCTTGGGCATGTCGGCCGGGGACAGGTTGACGGTGATGCGTCCAGCCGGGAACTCGAAACCGGAGTGCAGCAGGGCGGCGCGCACGCGCTCCTTACTCTCCTTCACCACCGTTGCCGCAAGGCCCACAACATTGAATGCGGGCAGGCCGGCGGCGAGACTCACTTCGACCTGCACGGACGGCGCCTGCAAACCAATCTGCGCGCGGCAGGCGAGTACTGCAATCGGCATGGGCGTCCGTGCCCGCACAACGCGGCGCTAGCTACCGGTCTTGCCGCTCAGCTCGGCCACGCGCCGCTCCAGCTCCTCGAGCCGCGCGCGACTGCGCTGCAGCACGCGCACCTGAGCATCGAACTCATCGCGGGGTACGAGGTCCAGCCGAGCCAGACCGGCGCGCAGCACCGCGCGGAAATTGTTCTCCAGATCCTGCTGCATGCTGCGCACACCCGGCGGCAGACTCTCCAGCAGCCGGCGCGCGAGCTCGTCGATCCGCTTTGATTCAGTCATTGCTGATCTCCTTCATCACGCCCCACTAGCGGGCGCCCGCGACAGCGAGCGCACCGCATTGGTGCATCAGCCGCACATCGCACCGAAAAATCTGCTTCATGCACCGTCGTTTGCGCATGGCATGGAAGCTGCACCCGAAGAGCGCGCTTATAAGCATACGCACGCGCCGCGCCCGCAGGGAGGGGTCGTTTGTCGCGTGCGGCCCCCGATAACGATCCGCAGGCAACCAGCACCCCATGCGCACCGCATTGAAGATCCCGGCCTCACCGGCTCCAGGTCTGACCGTCAGCAGTCTGAGCGTCCGTGGTGTGGCTATCCTCGGTCTGGCAGCAATCGGACCATCCGTGGCATGCGCACAAGTGACATCGCCCGTGCCGAACAAGGGCGATACCAGCTGGATGCTGATCTCGACCGCCCTGGTGCTGCTCATGTCTGTGCCGGGACTGGCGCTCTTCTACGGGGGACTGGTCCGCACCAAGAACATGCTGTCAGTGCTGATGCAGGTATTCGTAACCTTCTCCCTGATCACGGTGTTGTGGTGCATCTATGGCTACTCACTCGCGTTCACGCCGAACACGGCCTTCATCGGCGGTCTGAGTCGGCTATTCCTGCACGGCACCTTCGACCCGGCGACGCAGAATCTCGCCCTGACGGGCACCTTCAGCAAGAACACGCCGATGTATGAGTTGTTGTACGTGGTGTTCCAGGCGACTTTTGCTGCGATCACCTGCTGTCTCATCCTGGGTGCCATCGTCGAGCGCATCAAGTTCTCCGCACTGTTGGTTTTCATGGCCATCTGGTTCACGTTCAGCTATTGCCCCATTGCGCACATGGTTTGGTTCTGGCCCGGTGCGGATGCCTACACGTCCACCGACGAGGCTGCTGCAGTCGGCGCAACCGCCGGTTACCTGTTTCAGATGGGCGCTTTGGACTTCGCCGGTGGCACCGTCGTGCACATCAACGCGGGTATCGCAGGACTGATCGGGGCGCTCGTGTTGGGACCCCGCAAGGGGTTCGGCCGCGAGGCGATGCCGCCACACAGCCTGACCATGACGATGATAGGCGCATCGTTGCTATGGTTTGGTTGGTTTGGCTTCAACGCCGGCTCAGCTCTGGAGGCCAACGGCTCTGCGGTGCTGGCCTTCGTCAATACCTACCTCGCCACGGCGTGCGCCGTGCTGTCGTGGATGGCAGCGGAATGGCTGCTGAAGGGCAAGCCTTCGATGCTCGGTGCCGCCTCGGGCGCAGTGGCGGGCCTCGTGGCGATCACGCCCGCCGCAGGGAATGTCGGTATCCCTGGAGCTTTCGTCATCGGCCTGTGCGTGGGCGTACTGTGCCTCTGGGGGGTCACCGGACTGAAACGGCTGATCCGGGCTGACGACTCGCTGGATGTGTTTGGTATCCACGCCCTGGGCGGCATGTTCGGTGCGCTTGCCACCGGGGTCTTCAATTCTCCTACCCTCGGGGGACCCGGTTCGGTGCAGGACTATGTCAAAGGGACCTATGGTTATCCGGGAATCGGCACGCAGCTGTTCATTCAGCTGAAAGCGGTGCTGTTGGTAACCGTCTGGACGGCTGTGGTTGCGTCCGTGGGCTTCATGGCCGTCAAGCTGCTGATGGGACTGAGAGTGAGCGAGGAGCAGGAGCGCGAGGGCCTGGACATCACCTCGCACGGCGAGCGCGCGTACGATATGTAACCTAAGCGGCGCCCTTCCGGTTCCGGGTGTGACGGAGTTCGACGCTGGCGGCGTCGCTGAACGGCGATACTGCGCGCGGCCGGGGAGGCTCCTCTTATGTTGCGCACCATCATCGTCGGGACTGTGATCATGGCTGCGGCTGCGACCGCAGCGCAGGCAGATGTCTATCGCTGGGTGGATGAGCACGGCAGCGTGCACTACAGCGATCAGTGGGTACCGGGCTCACAGCTGATCAAGACAACCCACACCCGCGCGGCCACCTCCGGGGGTTCCGGCGCGAGCCAACACGATGCCCAGCAGAAGCTCTACATCGCTGGCGAGCGGGCGTCGCTGCAGGTTGCGCAGGACGCCTCCGAGCGAGCGGTCAAACAGGATGTCGTCAAGGCCCGCGAGCAGCAGTGCAAGGAAGCCAAGGATCGCTACAGCAAGGTGATCCAGGCACGTCGCATCTACAAGGCTCAACCGGCTGCCGATGGCCAGGCCGCCAAGCCGGCGACCGAACCCGAGCGTCAGTACCTCTCAGACGAGGAAGCCGACAACCTGCGCCTGCAGGCGCATAACGAAATGCTCGAGGCCTGCGGCAGCGGCGCGAAGTAGTCCAGGGCGCCATAACACTCTATAGTTGCGCCCAAGGCCCTTGCGGGCCGTCAGCAGACGGACTTATGCGCGTTGGCTTTGTTGGCCTCGGCGCCATGGGCATGCACATGGCGCGCAACCTGCATCGTGCCGGGCTTCTCGGTGCGGTCTGGAACCGCACTCACTCCAAAGCCGCAGCGCTCGCCCGCGAGCTGAGCTGCCCCGCCCCGCAAGCACTCGCCGATCTGGCAGCCCAGGTCGATGGCGTCGTGATCTGCGTGTCGGCGGATGAGGATGTCCTCTCGGTGGTCCGCGGGCTGGCACCGGGGCTGCGCCGCGGCGTGCCGGTCATGGATTGTTCGACCGTGGGCGCGGAGACCGCGCGCGCCGCCGCGACGCTGCTGCAACCGGCGGGTGTCGAGTTCCTCGACTGCCCGGTCAGCGGGGGCACCGAGGGCGCCCAGAACGCAACGCTCGCCATCATGGTCGGTGGCACTCCAGCCAGTTTTGAGCAAGCGCTGCCGGTGCTGAATGCCATGGGCAAGACGGTCAGCTACTTTGGACCTACGGGCAGCGGCCAGGCGGCCAAGGCCACCAACCAGATCATGTGCGCGGGCATCATCGAGGCCATCGCAGAGGCGATGGCCTTCGCGCATGCGCAGGGACTGCCGCTGGAGCGGATCGTCGATACGCTCGGCAAGGGGGCGGGCTCCAGCTGGTACTTCGTGCATCGTGCTCCCAACATGGTGCGCGGCAGCTACCCCGCAGGCTTCCGTGTGCGCCTGCATGCCAAGGATCTGGGCATCTGCCGTGACATGGCCGCACGCTTCGGTGTCACGCTGCCGGTGGTCGAGCGCATGCTCGGCGAATACGCAGAGCTCGTTTCGCGCGGCTTCGGCGATGAGGACATCTCCGCCACCTACCGGCTGAAGGAAGAGCTGTTCGAGCGCGCGCACACGTCCGGCACTCCGGGGAAGGCCTGAGGTTTTGGCCGTCAGCGCCACCGACCGGACTCTCTACCTCCCCGACTTCTGTACGCCACGCGCCGCACTCGCGGTCGTGCTGATCGTCGAGCTGACCGCCTTCATCCTGACACTGGCGCGGGAGACCGCGGCCGGGTTCTGGTCGGATTTCGCGCGCACTTCGCTGTTCCTGCTGTGGATCGGCCTGGCTGCCGCCGGCCTGCTGTGCGCGCTCGGACATCGGCTGCGGCGGCTGCGCGTGCCGCAGGGGGCAATGCTCGTGCTGCTGTCGATCGCCACGGTCATCGCGCTCGTCTCCGCGGTGACCTGGTCGCTCGGTCACTCCAACCTGATCGAGGATGCCGGCGCGACCGCATTGTTTCCAACACGACTCGGGCCTTTCCTTCTGCGCAACCTGCTGATCGGCGCCATCGTCACCGGATTGGCGTTGCGCTATTTCTACGTGACGCATGAATGGCGACGCAACATCGAGATGCAGGCGGCAGCACGGGTGCATGCGCTGCAGGCACGCATCCGTCCGCACTTCCTCTTCAATAGCATGAATACCATCGCCTCGCTGACGCGCTCCAATCCCGTCATGGCCGAGCAGGCGGTGCAGGATCTCGCCGATCTGTTCCGCGCGAACCTCAGCGACAAGCGCGATACGATCACGCTCGAGGAAGAGTGCGAGGTGGCGCGCATCTATCAGCGCATTGAGCAGCTACGCCTTGGTGCGCGCCTGCGAGTAGACTGGAAGATCGACACGCTGCCGCGCGATGCGATGGTGCCGGGGCTGACGCTGCAGCCGCTGCTGGAGAATGCCATCTATCATGGCATCGAGCCGCAGCCCGCGGGCGGCACGGTCAGCGTGAGTGGCGAGCTGTCAGGAGAGCTGATCACGATCATCGTACGCAACCCAGTCGGCGCAGGACTGAACGAGCGCGACGGCAACCGTCTGGCACTTGCCAACATCCGCGAGCGGCTCGAGCTCATGTATGGGGGGCGCAGCCTGATCAAGGCGGGCCGCTTCGACCAGGAGTACATCGTGACCCTGCGTTTTCCTTACATCACGGCTCCCCAGAAGCTGCGCACATGAGTGTACGGGTGCTCATCGTGGACGATGAAGCGCCTGCCCGCGAACGCCTGCGCAGCCTGCTCACCGAAATCGGCGACGTGGAAGTCGCAGGCGAAGCTGCCAACGGCGAGCAGGCCCTGGCGCGCGCTGCCGAATGGCACCCGGATGTTGTGCTGCTCGATGTCCGCATGCCAGGCATCGATGGCATCGAGGCCGCACGGCATCTGAATCGGCTGGAGCGGCCGCCGGCGATCATCTTCACCACGGCCTACGATGAGTATGCGCTCAATGCCTTCGATGCCCAGGCGGTGGGCTATCTGCTCAAACCCATCCGCAAGGAGAAATTGGCGGCAGCCCTCACCCACGCCGGACGGCTGACGCGGCCGCAGCTGCAGAATCTCGGCGGCACGACGCCCCGGACTCACATCGCCGTGCGACACCGCGAAGGGTTGCGTCTCATTCCGGTGGGCGAAGTGCTGTACTTCCTGGCCGAGCAGAAGTACACGACCGTGCGTCACCTGCAGGGTGAGGACCTCATCGACGACTCGTTGCGGGCGCTCGAGGATGAGCTGGCGAGCCTGTTCGTGCGGATACACCGCAACGCCCTCGTGGCCATCCGCCACCTCGAGCAGATCGAGCGCTCACCGGAGGGTTACTACTTCGTGCAGCTGCGCGGCTGCGCAACTCCGCTACAGGTCAGCCGCCGCATGGCCAGTGAGCTGCGCGAGCGCTTCAAGCTGTAGGAGCTGCATCGGGGGCGTAATCGAACGAATCGAAGTACAGGCGCGTGGCATCGGCGCCGTGCGTCGGAAACTGGTGGCGCACCGCTTCGATGAGTGCCGGTGGGCCTGCCGCATAGATGTCGAATCCAGCGAGCTGCGGATGATCGTGCAGCACGGTTTGGTGGACCCAGCCGAGCCGATGATGCGCATGGCCCGAGGAGGTTGCGGCTGAGAGCACCGCCTGGTAGTGCAGCTGGGGATACCGCCGCGTCCAGCCCAACACCAGCTCATCCTCGTAGACATCGCTGGCGCGACGCGCGCCCCAATAAAAGTGGATGGCGCGCCCGGCTCCGTTCTCGAGCAGATGCCGCAACATTGATTTCAACGGTGCAAACCCGGTCCCGCCTGCGATCATGAGCAGCGGCGCCCGCGAGTCGCGTAGGACGAACTGGCCGATCGGCCCTTCGATGTGCAACAGGTCATCCAGGTGCAGTGAATCGAACAGCTGGCTTGTGAAACCCCCGCCAGGTACGCGGCGCACGTGCAACTCCAGCAGTCCGCTGTCATGCGGCGGGCTTGCGATCGAGAAGCTACGGCGGCGGCCGCCGCTCAGCAGGATGTCGAGATATTGCCCGGCACGAAACGGCAGGCTTTCCACGGGTGGCAGGCGCAGCCATACCTGCAGCACATCAGCAGCCAGTCGGGTCATGCCGGCGATCCGACAGGGCAACGTCTTGATCTGCACCTCGCCGACGCTCGCGATCAGGCGCGCCTCGACCACCACCGGCGAGCGCGGCTGGGCCTGACAGAGCAGGATGCAACCTGACTCAGCCTCTGCGGCGCTCAGCCCCAGCGGCGGACCGTGCGGATAGCAGATCTCGCCCTGTCGCAGGCGCGCGATGCAGGAGGCGCAATGCCCTGACTTGCAGCTGTGCGGCAGATTGAGACCTGCTGCGAGCGCGGCATCGAGAATGGACTGGTCCTCGCGCACCCGCAGCTCGCGCGCGTGTGGCTCGATACGTACCGCATGTGGCCTCGGCTCCATGGCGCAGACTAGGCGCATTGTCGCTGCGAGGCCAACCGCGGAGGGCCGCTGTCCTGAGTGCCGTGTCAGCTTGATTCGGCTATTCTGGCGCCGATGCGCATCGAGTTCTGCAAGATGCACGGCTGCGGCAACGACTTCATGGTGTTCGAATCCTCCGCCGAGGCTCGCCTGCCTGATACGGACCAGCTGCGCCAGCTGGCGGACCGGCATACCGGAATCGGTTTCGACCAGGCGCTGGTACTGGAGCGGCCGCGCCGTGCGGACACGGCGGTGTATTACCGTATCTTCAACGCCGATGGTCACGAGGTGGAGCAATGTGGCAACGGGGCGCGTTGCATCGCCTCATTGTTGTTCCGGCGCGGACAAATATCGGCGGGCGCCGTTACCCTCGACAGTCCGGGCGGACTCGTACAGGCGCGGGTGCACGATGTCGCCAGCGTCGCGGTCGCAATGGGCGTCCCTGACTTTGATCCGCGCGCGTTGCCGTTCGAGGCCGCGCAGCAGGCGCAAACCTATGAGCTTCAAGTCGGCGAGGCTACGGTGCCAGTCGGGGCTGTCTCAATCGGCAATCCGCACGCGGTCCTGATCGTGCCCTCGAGCGAGGACGCGCCGGTGCAGACCCTGGGGCCCGCCATCGAAAACCATCCCCGCTTCCCCCGTCGGGTGAATGTCGGATTCATGCAGATCGTGGACCGCTCGCACATCCGGCTGCGCGTTTACGAGCGCGGCGCCGGGGAAACCCTCGCCTGCGGCACCGGCGCCTGCGCGGCTGTCGCCGTGGGCCGCAGCCGCGGGCTGCTCGAGCCGGATGTCAAAGTTAGCGTGCGCGGCGGCGAGTTGAGCGTAAACTGGGGTGCGGCGCGAGAGCCTGTCTGGTTAACGGGGCCAGCCGAGGTATCCTTTGAGGGTCAGGTCGAGGTTTGAGCACATGACAACACGAGAAGCGCGTGGCGTCGCCGCCGTGGAGACGGACGAGGAATCCATCGCGGCGTATCTGCAACACAACCCGGATTTCTTCGAGCGCCATCATGCGCTGCTCGCCCGGCTGCGACTGCCGCACGCGCGCGGCGGCAGCACGATCTCGCTGGTCGAGCGCCAGATCGAGGTGCTGCGTGAGAAGCATTCCACCGTTGAAGCCAAGCTCGCGGAGTTTGTGCGCGTGGCGCGCGCCAACGATCTGCTCGCCGACAAGCTGCACGGCTTCACGCGCAAGCTGCTGCGTGCTCGCTCGCACGAGGCGGTCATCGCAACGCTCGAGTCGAGCCTGCGGGTGGATTTCGATGCGTTTCACGCCGTGCTGGTTCTGATCGGTGCTACGGCGGATGCCACACCGCAGCGTTTCGTGCGTACGGTGCGTGCGGATGAGCCGCAGCTGCGCTCGTTCGAGACCCTGTTCAACAACGGCAAGCCCCGTTGTGGTCAGGCGCGCGATTCGCAACGGGAATTCCTCTTTGGTGCCGAAGCCAACGACATTGGGTCGGTGGCACTCGTGCCGCTGGGTGACAAGGGTAGTCTCGGACTGCTGGCGCTTGGCAGCACCGAGCGCGACCGCTTTCATCCGGGCATGAGCACCGAGTTCCTGGCACGCATGGCCGATCTGATTGCCGATGCGCTGAGCACCACGCCCGCGATTCCCGCCAGCACGCAAAGCTGACCGCACTTGGATGCCGCAGCGCTCGAGCGTATCGCGCGCTTCCGGCGCTACCTGAGCACGGAGCGCCGTCTCTCCAGGCACACTGATCTCAACTACGCGCGCGATCTGGCGGCGCTAGTGCGCTTTTGCGATGCCCGCGATCTGCGCTGCTGGACGGCGCTCGACAGCCAGCACATTCGCGTGTTCGCTGCACAGTCCCACGCCGCCGGGCTGTCACCACGCAGCATCCAGCGGCGCTTGTCGGCGGTACGCACCTTCTTCGAATTCCTGTTGCGCGAGGCGGCTGCCGAACGCCAGGTCGCAGACACAGCGGCCGCGATCGGCGTACTCAGCAACCCTGCGCGCGAGGTGCGTGCTCCCAAAGGCCAGCGACGCCTGCCGCAGACGCTGGATCCGGATCAGATGGGCCGGCTGCTGGCGCTCCCGAGCGGCGAGGGCTGCGTGAGCCGCGACCGGGCGATCATGGAACTGCTGTATTCCTCTGGTCTGCGCCTGGCGGAGCTTACGGCACTCGATACCACCGATCTTGACCTCAGCGATGGGGTAGTCCGTGTCCTCGGCAAAGGCAACAAAGCTCGCATCGTGCCCGTGGGCCGCGCGGCGCGTCAGGCGCTCGCAGCCTGGCTCAAGGACCGCCAGGCCCGGGCGCAGCCGGGCGAGACGGCCCTGTTCGTGGCCCGGCAGGGCCGGCGCATCAGCCGACGCACCGTGCAGGTACGGATCGCTCATTGGGCCCGGCGCCAGGGGCTGCACGCGCGAATCTACCCGCATCTGTTCCGGCATTCCTTCGCCTCGCACCTGCTCGAATCGGGAGGCGATCTGCGGGGTGTCCAGGAGCTGCTCGGTCATGCCGACATCTCGACCACCCAGATCTACACCCACCTTGACTTCCAGCACCTGGCCCGCATCTACGACGCAACCCACCCTCGCTCCCGACGCAAGGCATGACTCACCCGCAGCACGCTTTCGACCCCCACGGCACGACGATACTCGCAGTCCGGCGCAACGGCACCGTAGCCATAGGCGGTGATGGCCAGGTCACCCTGGGCAATACCGTCATGAAGGGCAACGCTCGCAAGGTGCGACGGCTCTACAACGACCGCGTGCTGGCCGGCTTTGCCGGAGGCACTGCCGATGCGTTCACGCTGTTCGAGCGCTTCGAGGGTAAGCTGGAGAAGTACGGCAATCTTACCCGCGCGGCGATCGAGCTCGCCAAGGATTGGCGCTCGGATCGTTACCTGCGACGGCTCGAGGCGCTGCTGCTGGTGGCAGACCCCGGCAAGGTGCTGGTGATCTCGGGCAACGGCGATGTCATCGAGCCTGACTACGATGCCGCTGCCATCGGCTCGGGCGGGCAGTTCGCACTGTCCGCCGCGCGGGCGTTGCTCGAGGCTTCGGAGCTCGACGCACGCAGCATCGTCGAACGCTCCCTCAACATTGCGGCCGACATCTGCATCTATACCAACCGCAACCTGGTCATCGACCAGCTGCCGGGAGCGAGCTGATGTCCTCCCTCACGCCGCGTGAGATCGTCGTCGAGCTTGATAAACATATCATTGGTCAGGATGCGGCCAAGCGCGCCGTGTCGATTGCGCTGCGCAACCGCTGGCGCCGCATGCAGGTCGCCGAGCCGCTGCGCCAGGAGATCACTCCCAAGAACATCCTGATGATCGGTCCGACCGGGGTCGGCAAGACGGAGATCGCACGGCGGCTCGCGAAGCTCGCCAACGCCCCGTTCGTCAAGGTCGAGGCTACCAAGTTCACCGAGGTGGGGTATGTGGGTCGCGATGTCGATTCGATCGTCAAGGAGCTGGTCGACGTCGCAGTGAAGATGACACGCGAGCAGGCCGTCGAGAAAGTGCGCGAACGCGCCGCGGATGCGGCCGAGGAGCGGGTGCTGGATGCGCTGCTGCCCAAGCCACGCATGATGGGCTTCTCCACGGACGAGCCCACCCAGCCCCGTGACGCGGAGACGCGGCAGAAATTCCGCAAGATGCTGCGCGAGAATGAGCTCAACGATCGCGAGATCGAGATCGAGACCCGTGCGTTGCCGATGGGCGTGGAGATCATGGCACCGCCGGGCATGGAGGAGATGCAGCAGCAGCTGCAGTCGATGTTCGCCAATCTCGGCGGCAACCGCACACGGCCCCGCAAGGTGAAGGTGCGCGAGGCGCTCAAGCTGCTCACCGACGAGGAAGCGGGAAAGCTGATCAACGAGGATGAGCTGAAGATTCAGGCGATCGCGAATGCCGAACAGAACGGCATCGTCTTCATCGACGAGATCGACAAGGTCACCCGCCGCCAGGAAACAATCGGCGCCGACGTCTCGCGCGAGGGCGTGCAGCGCGATCTGCTGCCTCTCGTCGAAGGCTCGACGGTCACGACCAAGTACGGCCCGGTCAAGACCGATCACGTGCTGTTCATCGCCTCGGGGGCGTTCAGCCTTTCGAAACCGTCGGATCTGATCCCGGAGCTGCAGGGCCGCCTGCCGATCCGCGTGGAGTTGGATTCGCTCAAGGTCGGCGACTTCGTGCGCATCCTCACGGAACCGGATGCCTCCCTCACCGCGCAGTATCGTGCGCTGATGGCCACGGAGGGTTTGCAGGTCGACTTTAGCGCCGATGGCGTGCGGCGGATCGCGGAGATTGCCTTTCAGGTGAACGAGCGTACCGAGAACATCGGCGCGCGGCGCCTGCACACCGTCATGGAACGCCTGCTGGAGAGTGTCTCGTACGAAGCTGCGGGCCAGTCCGGCCGCTGCGTATCAATTGATGGCCGCTATGTGGACGATCACCTCGGCACCCTGGTGAAGGACGAGGACCTGAGCCGGTATATTCTCTGAGCAATGGGAGATATCGGCCGCGTCGGCGGCTGCGCCCGGTCGCGGCGCGCGAACGAGCCATAACGGTACGTAAACGCGCGCGTGAATTCCGCGCCGAATAACATGATCTGTGCCGAGTAATATACCCACAGCAGGATGATGATGACGGAGCCGGCGGCGCCATAGGTGGAGGCGACGGTGCTGTTGCCGACATACACGCCGATCGCGAACTTGCCGGCTGTGAACAACAACGCCGTGACCAGGGAGCCGATCGTGACATCGCGCCATGCGATACGAACGCTCGGCAGCATCTTGTAGATGGTCGCGAACAGTGCGGCCACCAACATGAAGGCAAACAGGAAGTTCATCCAGCTCAGCAGCAGGTTGAGCACATGCTCGCCGCCCCAGAACCGCCCGAGTGCGGTCAATGCCGCGCTGATCACCAGCGATACCAACAACAGAAAGCCCAGCGCGAGAATCAGCCCGAAGGACAGCAGGCGCGTGCGCACGAAGTACCACAATCCCGCGCGGCGCTCCGGCGGCACGTCCCAGATCTGATCGAGTCCGGATTTCAACTCGGCAAGGGCCGTGCTGGCGCCGACCAGCAGCGTACCGATACTGATGACCGTGGCGATGAAGCCGGCTCCTGGTTTGTTCGCATTCTGTAGTGCGGCCTGCACCGCCAGCGCGCCTTCCTGGCCGATCAGATCCTTCATCTGATCCACGATCTCGCCACGCGCCGCCGCCTCGCCGAAGACAAAGCCGGCGATGACGATGGAGAGAGTCAGTACCGGTGCGAGGGAAAAAACGGTGTAGAACGCGAGGGCTGCGCCTGTGCGCGAAGCCTGGTGCTCGAACCAACCATCCGCAGCGGCACGCATCAACCCCCAAATCGCCTTCACCACGGAGGTACTGCGGGGCCACACAGGCCAGATGCTCATGCTCATGGGGAGCCTGCCTTGCCGCGCCGTCGCGGCGTCGCGGAAGAACGATGGTGGGCGCCGCGCCGCGACTGAACCTCACGCTCAGCATGGCCGCAAGCGGTCGGCACCCGACGGCGGGCCGACGGGCCGTAGACGCGGCGGGTGCGCTGCTGCGGCAGCACATCGAGCAGCGCCAACGCCGCCGTGATGTGCGCCAGATGCGTCAGCCCCTGCGGATAGTTACCCAGCATCTGCCGTCCGGATCGCGAGTACTGCTCCGCGAACAGACCGACATCGTTGGCGCAGGAAGCGGCACGCCGGAACACGGCCAGGGCCTGGCGCTGGCGCCCTTGCCGCGCCAGGCACTCGGCCAGCCAGAAGGTGCAGGCCAGAAATACCCCCTCGGTACCCTGCAAGCCGTCCTCGTGGCGATAACGCAGCAACAGACCATCGTGCATCAGCTGCTTGCAGATGATCTCGGTCGTGCGCACCATGCGCTCATCCTCATAGGGGATGAAGTCCACACTGGGCAGCAACAGCAGTGCCGCATCCACATCGCGGCTGCCGAAGCTGCGCACAAAGATGCCGCGGCGATGATCCATACCACGCTTTTCGATGGCCTGGCGGATCTGATCCCGCACGGCACGCCAGCGCTCCAGCGGCGCCTCGAAGCCATACTTCTCGGCCAACGCCACACCGCGATTCACGGCCGCCCAGCACATCACCTTGGACTGCACAAAGTGCAAAGGTCGCGAACGGATTTCCCAGATCCCACGGTCGCGCTCACGCCAGCGCCCGATGACGGTCTCGACAATCTGGCAGAGGAAGTTCCAGTAAACCGGTGCGGGCCGATTACCGCGGGTGCTCCAGCGCCAGGTCAGCTCGAGCACCAGCCCAAACATGTCCGCCTGGTATTGTCCAGCCGCGCCATTGCCGATACGGACCGGCTGGGAATCTCGCCAGCCCTGAAGCTTAGGCAACTCGATCTCCGGTAGCCGCCGCTGGCCGTCGACGGCGTACAGCACCTGCAGCTCATCGGCATTGCCTGCGGCGGCGCGCTGGATGAAATGCCGTACGCCGTCTGCTTCGGCAACGAGACCGACACCGGTAAGCGCCCAGACGGTAAAGATCGAGTCGCGAATCCAGCAGAAGCGATAGTCCCAGTTACGCTCCCCACCCACACGCTCGGGGAGCGACGTGGTCACCGCTGCCACGATGGCCCCCGTCGGCGCAAAGGTCAGGGCCTTCAGAGTCAGTGCCGAGCGGATGATGCAGGCCCCGTGCCGCTCGATGTACACCATTCGCTCTGACCAGCGCTGCCACCAGCGGACGGTCTCCAGATAATGCGCGTGCAGCTCGCGCCCTGGGGTGCGGCGTTGCGGCGTTGTATGCGCCTCCTCCGGGGGAATGAACTGTACCCCCAGATACCAGCGGCGCCGCGCCCGGGTCGTGACCTCGGCCCGCAGCTCGTGCTCCGCAAGCACCTCAAGCGGCACGTCCCCGAACACGCGCAGACCGGTGTTGCTGCCTACCGCGAAATGCGCATGCCGCCCACCGGAGAAAATCCACGGCTTGACCTCACCGTAGTCCAGGCGCGGCCGGATCTCGATGTCGAAGCGCATCGAACCGCGCACGCCTTCGATGATGCGGACCAGCTCCCGTCGTGGCCGATCACGTCCGCCGGTGCGCATGGAGAAGAAATCAATGACGCGCGCGACATTGCGGCCAGCGCGGTACGTGGTCACCAGCACCAGCGTGTGCTGCAGATACTCGCGGGTGACCCGCGCCTTTCCCTGAGGGGTGATGAGAAAGTGACCGCCACGATCCCAGTCGAGCAGCCGGCCAAAACAACTGTCGGAGTCGAACCGCGGCAGACAACACCAGTCGATGGAGCCGGCGCGCGACACCAATGCGGCGGAGTGGCAATCTCCAATCAGCGCATAGTCGGAGATCGGTGGGTAGGGACGCGCGGCGCTACGCAGGGTTGCGGAGCGCCGCGATGTTGGTCGTCGGCCCCTCAAGCCCTGCCGGCAGGCGGCTGCGGCGGGACGCGTTGCTTGCCCGCCCCTGTGCTGCGCGCGGTATCGATCTGATCGTCAATCAGTGCGAAGCCCCGGGCGCGCTCATAGCGCTCTGCCACATCCTTCCAGTTCCACACATTCCACACGGCATCGAAGAACTTCGCCTTCTCATTCTGATACTGCAGGTAGTAGGCGTGCTCCCAGGCATCGAGCACCAGCAGCGGAATCGCGCCCTGCACCGTCTGTGATTCGTGGTCGTGGATCTGAAGAGTAATGAGTCGTCCGGACAGCGAATCCCACGCAAGTGCGCCCCAGCCTGAACCCATGCAGGTCGCGGCGGCCTGGGTGAGCTGATGCCTGAAGCCCTCGAAGCTGCCGAAATCGCGCTCGAGAGCGCTCGCCAACTCACCGGCGGGCTTGCCGCCGCCATCGGGAGACAGATTTTTCCAGAACATGCTGTGCAGCACGTGCCCGGACAGGTGGAACGCCAGCGCATGCTCCAGAGCGGCAATGCGGACGAAGTCGCTCTTGCTGCGCGCCTCTTCGAGGGACTCGAGGGTGGCGTTGGCGCCATCCACATACGTCTTGTGGTGCTTGTCATGGTGCAGTTGCATGATCTTGGCCGAGATGTGCGGCTCAAGAGCGCCGTAATCGTAGGGAAGATCCGGAAGTGCGTACTTCGTCATGGCCTCAAACTCCTGAAAGCGGATCAAAAGGGGACTACAGCCTCCTGTGCCGCAAGCACAGGAGGCTGGCCATCATGAGCGCAGCTGATGACAGCGATTACTTCGGAGGCGTCGTGCTGCTCGTATCGGACGGCGGGCTGGTAGTGCCGCTCGAGGTGCCGCTCGAATCCGCGGGAGGCGTGCTGGAGGGGCTGCTCTGATCCGAGGGTGCCGTGCTCTGCATGCTGCCCGAGCTCGATGAGGTCGAATCACTCGACGATGCCGGCGCCGTAGCAGATGACGAATCCGTGCTGGGAGAGCTGGGCGAGGTCGACTGCTGCTTGGAGCAAGCGACGAGGGCCAGCGCACTCAGGCACACCAAAAGAAGACTGCGTTGCATAAGATCACCTCAGTGTGTTCGGTTCTTGCTCGCCGGGAACCGCTCGGCTACCCGGGGGCACATAACGCTTGGACGCAAGCGCCGTTCCACTGCCCGCCCGCATTATGCGACGAGCTGGAGCCCAAGTGCAGTCATCCGTACGCTGCCAGCCGAGGTCAAGCGCCATCCGGTGCGATGGCAGCCGCGCAAATCTGAGACTATTTCTTGGCCGCTGTCTATTTCTTGGCCGCAGCGCGCTTCTTGTTCTTGGCGGGATCCTTCGGCCGTGATTTGCCGAACGAGCCTTTATAAATCTTACCGCGGCGACTTCTGCCGTCTCCCTTGCCCATGCATCACTCCGCAGCCTGAAGAGGCCGCGGATGTTATCACGATCAGTTCAGGCTCGAGCGCAGCGCGTAGCGTACGCCGAGCTGCAACTGCGTCTCGCGCGCATAGGCTGGCTGGCCCAGATACACGGTCCGGTTGACGGAGTCACTCCAGACGCGCAACCACTCGAGGCTGAAGCGCCAGTGCGCGCCCGCGTCATGAATGTACGCAAGCGTCCAGGCGTGCCCATGTTGGGTGCCCAGGCCGGTTGCCGCAGCCCCCTCCGCGGCATCAACATCGAAGGAATCGTAGCGCACGCTGATGCGATGCGCGCCGAACTGCTGGGACAGCAATCCGAAGCGGGCATCGAACTTCCACAACAGGTCGGCGAATACCGGCTGGATGTAGGTCTGCCCGCGGAGCCATTGCGCAATGAAACTCAGGCCGTCATTGCTCTGCGCCCGCAGGCCGGCGCTGTCGAACCGTGTCTGCCACGCAAACTCCGGCAGCGGCACCGACTCATCGTGCGCCTGGGGATCCGCGCGATTGTCGTAGTGGAGCCCTCGCAGGGCGACCCGGTCGTAGAGGCGCAGCTCACCGCCTGCATAGTAACCCGCCTGATCATCCATCTGCGTGAACAGCCGTATCCGGGCGAGGGGTGAGGAAATTCCCGAGCCGACGCGCCCGAACAAGGTCGTCTGTCGGTCGCTCAAGGCAAAACCACGCGCCGCCAGCACCGTCCCTGCGCCCTCGTTGCGGCCAAACACTCCGAGCGTGATCCCCACATCGAGTGCGCGATCCAGGCGTGTGCCGAGCCACTCCAGTTGCGCCTCGGCGCCGATGGTGCGCAGCTCTTCGGCGATCCAGGTGTTGATGGCTGAGTAGGAAAGCGTGTAGGGAGACTCCCAACCTGCAGCGCGGTTCTCCAGCGAGATCGGTGCATAGAAAGCGCCGCCCTTGACGCGCAGCCGATAGCCGCCGAAGGGATACGGGCGAAACTGCAGGTATCCTTCCGTCAGGTCCACCGGGCTGCGATCATCATCGCCCCAGGCTGAGGCGTCGAGGTGCGCCGACCAGATCTCAGCAAATGTTTCCGAGGCGGCAAAGCGCGCACGACCCAACTGCAGTCCGGAATGCTGCGCGTCATAACGCAGCGTACCGAGCCCGCCGCTGGTGAAAGAGCGCTCGGCATTTGAGCTGATCAGTCGACCATCCGCATCGAGTTCCCAGTCGACTGCCTGTGCCAATGAGGCCCAGCTCAGGAGCAGCACGAGGCATGCGAAGCGACACAACCGCACGAAGCGTGCGACGCGTCGCTGCAGCACGAGACACGCGGTACGCATCAATACGCATCCATGGCGCGCTGACCGTCCAGATGTTGCGGGCGGAGGGATTCGGAGAGCTTGACTTGCAGCTGTGCGCCAGCCTCGCGCACCGCGAGCTTGCGCTCGATCGCCGGGCGCTCGCGCATGCGTGGATGCCAGATGCGCACGGTGTAATCGCCGCTGGCCACCTCGACGGACCAGAGGCCCGCGGTGTTGGTGCGACCGAACCAGGGTGCATCGGTGACCAGGATGTAGCCGAGCATCGAGTCATGGATATTGCAGCCGAGAGTCACCAGTCCTGCCTGATCGAAGTGCACCGGTGGATACGGTTTGCCACGATACAGGGGCAGCTGAAAGCGCCGTGCTAGCGAGAACGAGTAGATCTGGTGGCTGACGGTGTCGCTGTTGGGAAATTCGACCGTCGAGCCGACCGGGATCACCAGCACATCGGGCTGGAAGGTCTTGTTGATCTGATCCATGACGCCCTGCACAGGCGTTGCCGGACGCTCCGCGGCACTGCCGTACACTGCCACGACCGCGCCAGCCAGAGGGTGACCGTCTGCGGTGAGTACGGTGACTGAAATGGGTGCGGCCCGAGCCGCAGTGCCCTCTCCGAGCACGAGGATGACCAACGCCAGGGACGCCGCAATGCGCCACGATTGCCGCCGCGGGAACGTTCCTTTTACCTGGCGTGCCGGAGGTCTCATTCCTCGACTCAGGGCCTCGCGGCCCCGGTAATCCCTTGACTAGGATGGAGAGAGCATTCGAGTCATTTCCATGGGAACCTTCCGCAAACGACTTCTCGTATTGATCATCGGGCTGGTGGTCGTCACGCAGACTGTGACGCTGGCCGCAGTGCTCGCCCGTACCGCTCACAACGTGGAGGCACGTGCGGCCGAGCAGTTGCGTTCCGGCGGGTCTTTCGCACAGCAGCTGATCCGCTTCCGCGCCGGCGAGCTGGCCAACGGTGTTGGCGTTTTGGCAGCCGACTTCGGTTTCCGGGAAGCCGTGGCGAGCGGCGATGGCCCCACCATTCTGTCGGCGGCCGGCAACGTCGCGCAACGCATCGGCGCAGATCTCACGCTGCTGCTGGACACGCACGGCAAGGCGATCGCGGCTACCGGACAGGAGGGATTGGCGCGCGGCCTGTCACTGCAGGATGTGCTGCCTGAGCTGACAGCGCAGCGCAACACGCCGACGTTCCTGGTGCTCGGCGATCAGGCCTACCAGTTCTTTCTGGCTCCCGTGCGCGCTCCCGAGACCATCGCCTGGGTGGCCATGGGCTTTCGGCTGGATGACCGGCTCGCACAGCGCATTCATGATCTCGTTGGCGCCGAAGTCAGCCTCGCGGCGCACGGGCGCGATGGCAGCATCCGTTACGCTTCAACGCTGTCAGATTCACAGCGCCTTGCCGCGGGTACGACGCAGCTGGCCGGTGCAGCGAGAGCCGGTGCAGCGAGCGCCCAGGCGCGCGTCAGTCACAGCGGCAGTCCTGACCACTTGAGCTTCACGCAGGGCCTCGAGGGGCACGGCGATGCCGTCGATGTCATTGTGCAAAAGCCGATGCAGCAGGTCCTTGCGCCTTATCGCGACGTGCGGGACGCTCTGCTTATCATCGATGGCATTGCCCTGGCGTTCGCCGCCATCTTCGGCGCATTCCTCGGTCGCAGCGCGACGCGACCGATCGGCGAGCTCGTCGTGGCCGCCCAGCGCATTCAAAGTGGCCATTACAACACCGCCGTGGAGGTTTCCGGCGGCGCCGAGTTCCGCAGTCTGGCCGCGACGTTCAACTCGATGCAGCGGAACATCGCCGAGCGCGAAGCCGACATCACTTATCAGGCGCATCATGACGCGCTCACCGGCCTGCCTAACCGCACACTGGCGCAGAAGCGCCTGGAGGAACTGATGGGCGGCGCAACGCGTGCGCCAGCGGCCCTGATCCTGATCGAGATCCGCAACCTGCGCGAAATCAATGCTTCACTCGGCCATCGTGTTGGCGATGAGGTGCTGTGTGAGGCCGCGCGGCGACTGCGCGCCAATGTCCCCGCGCAGGACCTCGTCGCGCGCCTGGGGGAGAGCCAGTTTCTGCTGCTGGCGAGTGACTGCTCGATGGCCCGGGCGCCGCTGTATGCGGAGCAGCTCGCCACCGCGATCCGTGCAGGGTTCCATTTGTCACAATTGAGTCTGGAGCTGCGGGTGGCGGCAGGCATCTGTCTGTATCCCGAGCATGGCACCCAGTCTGATCAGCTGCTGCGCCGGGCACAAAGCGCCATCGAGGATGTCGACGAAAGCCGCATGCGGGTCGTCATGTATCGTCCCGGTGGTGACGAGGAGCATCGCCGCCGCCTCACGTTGATGGCGGATCTGCGCGAGGCCATCAACAAAGACGAGCTCACGATGGTCTATCAACCCAAGGTAGCCATGGACACTCGCAGCGTGCGCAGCGTCGAAGCACTCGTGCGCTGGACGCATCCGCAGCTGGGTGCAGTTGGCCCGGGCGAGTTCATTCCACTTGCGGAGCGCAGCGGTGGCGCGCGCCGGCTCACCAGCTGGGTGCTGGCCGCGGCGATTCAACAGCTGGGTGAGTGGAATCAGGAGGGACTGGAGATTGAGGTCGCCGTGAATCTGTCGGCTCCTGACATCCTCGATCCGGAGCTCTGCGATGAGGTGCTGCAACTGCTGCAGCGTCACCGCGTCAACGCCCCAAGCCTGCTGCTGGAGATCACCGAGAGCGCGGTGATGCGCGACCCGCAGCTCGCGGCGCGCAATATGCAGCTGTTACGCATCGTAGGGGTACGCTTCGCCATGGACGATTTCGGTACCGGCCACTCCTCACTCTCGCAGCTGCGGCTGCTGCCGCTCGATGAGCTGAAGATCGATCGCTCCTTCGTCATGCAGACGCACGCCGGCAGCGATGCGGCCACCATCATCCGCTCCACCATCGAGCTCGCCCACAGCATGGAGCTGAAAGTGGTGGCCGAAGGGGTGGAGGAAGCGCAGGCCTGGGATCTGTTGCGTAAGTTCGGCTGCGACTATGCCCAGGGATACCTGATCAGCAAGCCCCTGCCCGGGAGCGAGGTTCCGGAGTTCGTGCGTCGGGCGAACCGGCTGCTGCCTGCCTCTGATTCCACTGTGAAGCAGCTGCGCGCCCTCGAGCTGCTCGCCGCGCGGGGCCTGCGTTAGCGATAGCGCGCGAGAATTTTCCCAAGCGCCTGCGAACCCGGAGACAGCTTCTCGTACGGAATGCTGTTCAGCGGCTCATCGGGGGTTGCGTTCAGCTCGTGAAACTCGTTCTGTGAAGGTTCGACGAACAGCAGACCCGTAAGGTATTCCCCGGCGCGCAGCCGCTCCTGGATGTAAGCCTGGGCCGAGGCGCGGTTGGTCGGATCGTAGTCCGGATCACATTTGCGCAGCAGCAGGCGGCTGCCATCGTGCAGCACGACCGGAAACACCTCTCCCTCCGCATAGTCGGCCACGATCTCGCGCTCCAGCGGCACGAAGTCCGCATGCACAGCTGGCTCGTAGTGCTCGCGCGTGTAGGCGTAGGACTTGGTCGAGCCTTCGTGGTCGTTGAAGGTTACGCAGGGCGAGAGCACATCGATCAGCGCAAACCCGTTGTGATTTAGGCCCGCCTGGATGAGCGGCACGAGCTGCTTTTTGTCACCGGAAAAGCTGCGTGCCACGAACGACGCGCCCAGCGTCATGGCGAGTTGTACCGGATCGATAGGCGGTTGGTAGTTGGTCTCGCCCTTCTTCGCTTTGGTGCCGACGTCGGCAGAGGCCGAGAACTGGCCCTTGGTAAGGCCATACACGCCATTGTTCTCGATGATGTACAGCATGTTGAGATTGCGGCGGATCGCATGACAGAACTGCCCGAGGCCGATGGACAGCGTATCGCCATCGCCCGAGACGCCGATGTAATGCAAGCGCCGGTTGGCAGCATTGGCGCCCATCGCAATGGACGGCATGCGGCCATGCACGGAGTTGAATCCATGGCCGCCACTAACAAAGTAGGCCGTCGTCTTTGAGGAGCAGCCGATGCCGGACAGTTTCACCAGGTTCTGCGGCTCGATCGCGAGATTCCAGCAGGCCTCCACGATCGCTGCCGTAATGGAGTCGTGTCCGCACCCCGCGCACAGCGTGGAGAGAGCCCCTTCGTAGTCACGACGGGTCAGGCCGAGCGGATTGCGCGGCAGGGACGGATGGCTGATCTTCGGTTTAGCGATGAAGGTCATAGTGGTTGCTCAGCCGTGTGCGGCGCCGCGTGGCTGCGTCGCTGGGGTGGACCGCACCCGGTCCAACACTCCATCGATGATGAAGGAGGAGGATATCGGCAGTCCGTTGTAATGCAGCAGCGAGTGCAGCTTCGACTTCTCGACCGCCGTCTCCAGGGTCAGCAGTGCTTTGAGCTGCGCATCACGATTCTGCTCCACGACGAACAGCAGCTCGTGTGTGGCCAGGAAGCGCTCGACTTCCTCCCCGAAGGGAAAGGCACGCACGCGCATGTAGTCGATCTGCACACCACTGCCCCGCAAGACATCGAGCGCCTCGAGCACGGCTCCGTCACAGCTGCCTACCGAGACCAGACCGAGCTTGTTGTGCGTGCCGTCGATCAGCGGCTGTGGCACCAGCTTCTTGGCGGTTTCCCACTTCTTCAGCAGCCGGTCGACCACGATCTGGTATTCGACCGAATCCTCCGTATAGACACCGTACTGCGTATGTCCCGAGCCGCGGGCGAAATAAGCCGCCTTGGGATGCACCCCGGGGAGCGTGCGATAGGGGATGCCATCGCCATCCTTATCGAGGAAGCGGTAGAACTTCTCCAGCCGCAGCACCTCGTCCTTGGAGAGAATCTTGCCGCGGTCCGGACGGTAGCTGTCATCCCACTGCAGCTCGGGGCACATCCAGTCGTTCATGCCGATGTCGATGTCTGACAGCACCAGCACGGGCGTCTGCAGTCGCTCGGTGAGATCGAAGGCCTGTACCGCCATGTCGAAGCACTCTTGCGGATTTGCCGGATACAGGCAGACATGCCGGGTGTCGCCATGGGACGCGTACGCACAGGCCATGAGGTCGCACTGCTGCGTACGAGTGGGCATGCCGGTGGAGGGGCCGACGCGCTGGATGTCAAAGACCACCGCCGGCACCTCCGCGTAATAAGCGAGCCCGAGGAACTCGTTCATGAGGGAGATGCCCGGACCGGAGGTGGCAGTGAATGCACGCGTGCCGTTCCAGGCCGCACCGATCACCATGCCGATGGCCGCCAGCTCGTCCTCGGCCTGAATGAAGGCAAAATTCCGCCGTTGGGTTGCCGGATCGATGCGCAGGCGGTCACAGAATGCCTTGTAGGCATCCATCAGCGATGTGGACGGAGTGATGGGATACCAGGCCGCGACAGTGGCCCCGGCATAGACACAGCCGAGCGCCGCAGCGGTGTTGCCATCGATCATGATGTGACCTGCGGTGCGCTCCATCTTCTGTACGTGCAGCGCCAGCGGACAGCTGAAATGCTCCCGGGTGTAGTCGTAGCCGAGCTGGATGGCCTTCATGTTGCTCTCGACCAGCTGCGGCTTGCGCGCATAGGTTTCCGCCAGCAGCTCACGAATGCGCTCCAGATCCAGATCGAGCAGCGCCCCGAGCACGCCCGCATAACAGATGTTCTTCATCAGGATGCGGGTGCGCACCCCGTTGAAGTTCTCGTTGCAGAGCTTCGCCAGCGGCACGCCGATGACGGTGATGTCGTCGCGCTTCAGCAGCGCCGGACGCGGCCAGGTCGAGTCGTAGATCAGATATCCGCCCGGGGCCACTTCCCTGACATCGCGCGCGTACGTCTCGGCATTCATCGCGACCATGACATCGATGCGACCCGAGCGAGCGGCATACCCCTGGCTCGTCACCCGGATCTCATACCAGGTCGGCAGGCCCTGGATGTTGGACGGAAAGTAGTTCTTGCCGACCACCGGGATGCCGCTGCGGAAGATGGATTTCATCAGCAAGCTATTGGCGCTGGCAGAGCCGGTGCCGTTGACCGTGGCGATCTTGATGGCGAAGTCGTTGATACGGGCTTGGGTGTTTGGCGACATGTTGCTGCGACCTGTGGCACGTCCTGCGCCGGGGCAGGGCGGCGGGCTTGGTCTTACGCGATTTTCGGCTTGCGCGATTGCAAGGCCTGGTCTTCCTCGAGCGCGTGCGGCCAGCGTACGTATGATTTCTGCATGTCCCAGGCAGCTGTCGGGCAGCGCTCCGCGCACAGCCCGCAGTGCACACACAGATCCTCGTCCTTCACCATCACCCGCCCGGTCTGCGGCAGGCCGGCGGACACCAGCAGCGGCTGGGTCAGGTTGCGCGCCGGTGCCTTCAGGCGACCGCGCAGCTCCGTTTCCGGTGCGTTGGCGGTGATGGTCAGACAATCTACCGGGCAGATGTCGATGCAGGCATCGCACTCGATACACAGCCGCGGCGCGAAAACCGTCTGCACATCGCAGTTGAGACAGCGCTGCACCTCCTGCGCCGTCTGTTCGGCGGTGAACCCGAGTTCCACCTCGATGTTGAGTTTCTTGAAGCGCTCCTTGAGCGAGACGTGCGGCATGAGGCGCCGTTCCACGGGTGTGTAGTCATTCGAATACGACCACTCGTGCATGCCCATCTTGCGGCTCTGCAGGTTCACCCCCGGCGACAGCCGCTCGCTGACCGACTCGCCCTGACAGTGGCGGTGAATGGAGATTGCTGCCTGGTGGCCGTGCTCGACCGCCCAGATGATGTTCTTCGGTCCGAAGGCAGCATCGCCGCCAAAGAACACCCCCGGCCGCGTCGACTGAAACGTGCGCGGATCCACGACGGGCACTTGCCACTTGTCGAATTCGATGCCCAGATCGCGCTCGATCCACGGGAAGGCGTTCTCCTGACCGATCGCGAGAATCACGTCGTCTGCAGGAATGAACTCTTCTCTCACGATGCGCTCGGCGGTGATGCGCCCGTTGGCATCGAGCTCGTACTCCATCTGATCGAAGGTCATACCGCTCAGCCGTCCGTTTTCCATTACGAACGCCTTCGGCGAGCGATTGGTGACGATCTCGATGCTCTCCTCCTCGGCATCCTCCAGCTCCCAGGTCGAGGCCTTGAAGAAGCCGCGGGGCTTGCGTGCCATGACTTTCACGTTGCGTGCGCCGAGCCGCAGGCTCGTGCGGCAGCAGTCCATTGCCGTGTTGCCGACGCCGATGATCAGCACCCGCTCGCCGATGCGCTCGATGTGCTTGAACGCCACCGATTCCAGCCAGGCGATGCCGATGTGAATGTTGGCTGCACCCTCGGCGCGACCGGGGAGCTTGAGCTCCTTGCCCTTCGGGGCGCCGGAGCCGACGAACACCGCATCGAACCCGCCCTGCTCGAGCAGCTGGCGCAGACTCTCGATGGGGGTATTGAGCTTCAGCTCCACCCCCATGTCGGTGATCATCGTGATCTCTTCGTTGAGCACCGTGTGGGGCAGGCGGAAGGAGGGGATGTTGGTGCGCATCAGGCCGCCAGGCTCACCGAACTGCTCGAAGATGGTCACCTGGTAGCCCAGAGGCAGCAGATCGTTGGCGACCGTGAGCGAGGCGCAACCCGCGCCGATACACGCCACCCGTCGCCCGTTCTTGATGCGCGGCACCTTGGGCAGCAGCCCGCGCACATCGTCGCGGTGATCGGCAGCGACGCGTTTCAGGCGGCAGATGGCCACCGGCTTCTGCTCGACCCGGCCGCGGCGGCAGGCGGGTTCACAGGGCCGGTCACAGACCCGCCCGAGAATGCCGGGGAAGACGTTGGACTGCCGGTTCACCAGATAAGCATCGGTGAAGCGGCCCTGGGCGATCAGGCGAATGTATTCGGGGACATCGGTGTGGGCGGGACATGCCCATTGGCAATCCACGACCCGATGGTAATAGTCGGGATGCGAGGTATCAGTTGGTTCCATCTAGTGCCGCAGCCGGCGCGCAGCCCTCATGCGGTAAAAGGGGCGGTGAGTATAACCGCTGCGACACCTTGTCACCGTTTTTGAACACTGCAAGCGGCTATCCGCTTGACATAGTGCAAGGCTCGGGCCCTCACCCTGGGGGCGGCGAAGCCGGTGCAAAATGGCGCAATCGCAATGGCGTCGGCCTGGCAGGCTGGCGCAAGCTGAGACCGTCGCAGGCCAGATCCAGCTCGGGCCAGCAGCACGGACGAAGCACACCTGGGTCATCGCTCCTGCCTATGACACTGAAAGTATTGGTCATTGACGATCATCAGCCGCGACCACCGCCGGAGGCCTCCGCGGAGTCTGAGCTGACTGCTGAGCTGAAGGTCATGGCAGCCCATGATGCACACGAGGGCCTGGCGGCCGCGGCAGGCCACCCCGACCTCGATCTGGTGCTGCTCGACCTGGAGCTTACCGATACAAGCGGCCTGAGCCTCGTCGAGAGCCTGCACGCGCAACGGCCCGAGCTCCCGGTCGTGGTGCTCGCCTCGCAGGAGGAGCCGGACCATCTCCGGCAGGCGATCGATGCCGGGGCGGCAGGGTTCATTCCGAAATCGGCCGCTACCCGCGTGCTGATCAAGGCTCTGCAGTGGGTCGGTGAAGAGCAGATGGCCGGCGCGACGACTGCTGGGGAAACGCGGCTGACGCAGCGCCAGGTAGAGGTCCTCGGACGTATCTGTGAGGGCAAGACCAATAAGCAAATCGCGCTGGAGCTCGGGCTCTCCGAGAAGACGATCAAGGCCCACGTCACGGCCATCTTCAAGGCGCTGGGTGTCGTCAATCGCACCCAGGCCGTCCTGGTCGCGCAACGCGGCGGCGTTCGGGTCAACCCGCAGCCCGTATAATCGGCACGATGTCCGATCCTGTCGCCAGCGAAATCAAGGTTCGCAGTCGTTCACGCGTGCTCGAGGTGAGCTTTGGTGACGGCAGTCACTTCAGCCTGCCCTTCGAGTTCTTGCGCGTGCACTCGCCATCCGCCGAGGTCAAGGGCCATGGACCCGGGCAGGAAGTACTCGTCCTCGACAAGGAAAGTGTCGGCCTGCGCGGCATCGAGCCCATCGGCCAATACGCCGTGCGGCTGATCTTCGACGACGGTCATGACACCGGTCTGTATACCTGGAAATACCTGTACGAGCTGGGTCGGGATCAGGCCCAGTTATGGGACCGCTACCAGGAAAGGCGCGCTCGCGCGCAACCCGCGCGCTGCCGCTGAGATCTCGTGCTGAGCAGCAGCTCGCTGTAACGGCTCCGCTGTTCTCAGCCATGCCCGGTGCAGCGGCTGCCGTGTTGGTTCGCCGCGAAAAAAAGGCCAGGCTGCAACGCAGCCCGGCCTATCTGTGGTGTCAAGACCCCTTTACGCGGCGGATTGTGCGCAGGCCGAATCCGAAAAAGCAACCACTGCTCATCGCATAGAATGTCCCGCAGAGCCACTACCCATGCCGGTTGAGCGGGCGGCGATGTCAGACGAGAGAACCGATTTCGGCTTCGAGAGCGTGCGACGCGCCGACAAGGCGCGCCGCGTACGCGGGGTGTTCGACTCCGTCGCGCCCAACTATGACCTGATGAACGATCTGATGTCGGCTGGGGTGCACCGCCTGTGGAAGCAATTCCTCCTGTCCCTCACCGGGCTGCGACCCGGACAGCGCGCGCTGGATGTCGCCGGCGGTACCGGGGATCTGAGCGCGGGGCTGGCGCGACAGATCGGGCCGCGCGGTCAGCTCGTCATGACCGACATCAACGCGGCGATGCTCAGCCGCGGACGCGACCGGCTCACCGATGCGGGGTTTGCCGGCAATGTGGATTATGTCCAGGCCGACGCCGAGCGCCTGCCGTTCGCTGCGAACAGCTTCGACTGCATTACGATCGGCTTCGGCTTGCGCAATGTCACTGACAAGGCAGCGGCGCTCGCCTCGATGACGCGCGCCCTGCGGCCCGGCGGACAGCTCCTCGTGTTGGAATTCTCACAACCGCTGTTACCCGCGCTGCGCGCACTGTACGACGCCTATTCCTTCCATGTGCTGCCGCTGCTGGGAAAACTGGTGGCGCGCGATGCAGCGAGCTACCGCTACCTCGCCGAATCGATCCGCATGCATCCATCTCAGGAAATATTGTTAGAGATGTTGCAGGCGAGCGGCCTGGAAGGCTGCCGCTATCACAATCTCTCCGGCGGCATCGTGGCGGTACATCGCGGCTACAAGGCCTGAAGTCAAACTGTCGCCGGGTGCGCACACCCGCTGTCGCCCGTTGCAAACAACATCTTCACGGCCGCAGCAGAACGCAACCCGTACCGTGACTGCGACCCACATCGGCGCTAACCTTGGTGTCGATGGAACCGGAACTGCTGTTGGTCGATGATGATCCGACTGCCCTGCGCGTGTTGCACGCGATGCTCGGCGCTGCGGGCTTGCACTGCTCGGTTTGCAGTGATCCTTACGCCGCGCTCGAGCGCATTATGGCGAGTGACAATATCCTCGTCGTGCTGTGCGACCTGTACATGCCTGGTCTGGATGGGGTGCAGTTCACGCAGCGCCTGAGCGCGCTGGAGCTGGGACGTCCCGCACCGCGCGTGCTGTTGGTCACCGGGCGGCCGTCACTGGAGTCGGCGATCGCGGCGCTGCGGGGTGGCGCCTGCGACTTCCTCATCAAGCCGCTCGAGGAGGAACAGCTGCTGACGGCCGTCAACAAGGCACTCGTCCAGGCGCGCCGCGACCTGCTCCTGCACCGCAGTCGCAACCAGGATGGCGCCGACGTGCTCGAGACCACCGCCAGTCGGCGGGTGAAATACGCAGCCCTGGAAGCAATTGAGCAGCTGCGCAGATTGCGCGGGCGTTATGACGTGCATCAGCTGGATGACGTCGCCTGGGAGCTGCTGCTTGAGCTGCTGCGCACCGAGCGCGGTGCACATCGGCTGTCGGTCTCCGGCCTGACGCTGTCGATTCCCGGCGTGTCGGCCACCACATCCCTGCGTCGCATCAGCGAGCTCACCGCGCGCGGTTACGTCAACCGCATTCCGGACACGCGCGACGGACGCCGCGAGTTTCTGGCACTCACCGGTAAAGCGCACGAGCTGCTGAGCGACTACCTGGAGAATGTCGACCGCTGCCTGACTGATATACAGGGCGAGGCGCCACCGCCCGTCGGCTGACAAGCGCGACTTGCGCCGGGCCGCAAGCGCGAGCGTCGCCGATGGCGCAGGTGGAGCGCGCGGTATAGGATGCGGCGCGCATGTGCATGCGGCCGATATGCTGATCTCCACGCTGGAAAACCTGCTCAATCGCGGATTGCCGCGCTCACCGCGTGCGCAACAATTGTGCGCCGAGCTGACCGGCAGGAAATTACACATTGAAGTGCAGGGTATCGGCCGGCTGCTGCTGGAGTCGGACGGCCTGACGCTGCACCTCAGCGGCGACTCCGATGATGCATCGCAGGCTGCGGCTTGCCCTCCGACCGGATCACCGGCGGGCTCGGGCGATGCCACCCTGAGCGGCGGCCCCTTCAGCCTGCTTTCACTCGCCGTCGCAGATCAGCGGGCCGCGCTGCGCAATGGCGCCGTGCAGATGGGTGGAGACTCCGAGGTGGCGGGAAAATTCCATGAGCTGTTGCGCCTGCTGCGGCCGGATGCCGAGGAGGAGTTGGCCATGGTGCTCGGCGATATCCCCGCGCACCACATCGGCAGGTTGCTGCGCGCGACCCTGAGCTGGGGCGAGCGCGCGGTCTCGACCACGCTGGAGAATGTTGCCGAGTACCTGGCGCACGAGCGCAATGATCTCGTCTCCAAAGCCGAGGCTCAGGGCTTTCTCTCGGGCGTAGACAGCCTGCGCGAGGACGTCGATCGGTTGGCTGCGCGCATCGATCTCATGACATCGCCCCGCACGTGAAGCTGCGCGTCCTCGCACGCCTGCTGCAGATACAGCGCGTGCTGCTGCGACACCGCCTGGATGATTTCGTCCGCGCGACGCATCTGTATCGCCCGCTGCGCTTCCTGTTCTTTCTCTCGCCGGATGTCTGGTTCGAGCGCCGCCGCGGGCTGTCGCGGGGAGCACGCCTGAGGACGGCACTCGAGGAGCTGGGTCCGGTCTTCGTGAAGTTCGGCCAGGCTGTCTCGACCCGTCGCGATCTGTTGCCCGATGACGTGGCTGAGGAGCTCGCTCGGCTTCAGGATCGCGTGCCGCCGTTTTCGGGTCGCGTGGCGCGGCAGATCGTCGAGCGTGCCCTCGGCCGTCCCGTGCAGGAGACTTTTGCCACCTTCGATGAGACACCGCTCGCTGCCGCCTCGATCGCTCAGGTGCATGCGGCGAGCCTGAGCGACGGTTCCGAGGTGGTCGTGAAGGTGCTGCGCCCGGGAATGCGCGCCATGATCGAGCGCGATCTGGAGGTGTTGTATGCGCTGGCCGCCTTCGCGCAGCGCCACTGGCGAGAGAGCCGCCGGCTGCGGCCGCTCGAGATCGTCGCCGAGTATGAGAAGACGATCATCGATGAGCTGGATCTCATGCGCGAGGCGGCCAACGCCTCGCAGCTGAAGCGCAACTTCCTGGCCTCGGACCTGTTGTACGTGCCGGAGGTCTATTGGGACTACTGCCGCGTCGATGTCATGGTAATGGAGCGCATTCACGGCGTCCCGATCAGCGATATGGCGACGCTGCGCGCGGCCAACACCGATATCGCGCGCCTGGCGGAGAACGGCGTGAAGATCTTCTTCACACAGGTGTTCCGGCACAATTTCTTTCACGCGGATATGCATCCGGGCAACATCTTCGTGCTGATCAGCGATCCGGCCAATCCGCGCTACGCAGCGGTTGATTTCGGCATCGTCGGCACGCTCGACCCGCGCGACCAGAACTACCTCGCCGAGAATTTCCTCGCCGTGTTCGATCGCGACTACCGCCGCGTCGCGCTGCTGCACGTGGAATCGGGCTGGGTGCCACCGGATACCCGCGTTGATGAGATGGAGTCGGCGATCCGCACGGTGTGTGAGCCGATCTTCGATCGACCACTGCAGGACATCTCCTTCGGACATCTGCTGCTGCGCCTGTTCGCCATCTCGCGCCGCTTCAACATGCAGGTGCAGCCGCAGCTGATCCTGCTACAGAAAACGTTGCTGAACGTCGAAGGCTTGGGAAGGGCGCTGTATCCGCAGCTGGATATCTGGCGGACGGCCAGCCCGATCCTGCGGGAGTGGATGCAGGAGCGCACCAGCCTGCGCCATCTGTTGCAGACGGCGCGAACCCAGCTGCCGCAGTTGTTGGATGCCGCGCGCGCCGTGCCCGGGGTGCTGAAAGGCGCGATCCAGCGCGCACAGGGCGGCATCCTGCACATGCAGGTCGACTCGCCGGCGCTGGAGGAAATCAAGCGCGAAGTGCACCGCGTCGGCAGGCGCCGCGATGCCATTACCATCGGCTCCGCCATCCTGCTCGGCGGTCTCGTGTGGTTGGGCATGAGCCACGCGAGCGACTGGCGTGGCTGGCTGCTCACGCTGGCCGCAATCGCGTGGCTGCTGGTAGCCTCGCGCCCCCGAGACTAGCCAGCCGACTCCCATAACGGTTCCGATGCAAGCCGCGCGCTCCCTGACCGAAGGTTCCATCAGCAGTGGGCTCGTCCGCTTCGCGCTGCCGATCCTGTTTGCCAACATCCTGCAGAGCCTCAACGGCTCGGTAAATTCCATCTGGGTCGGCCGCTTCCTGGGTGAAGCGGCGCTCACGGCCACCTCCAACGCGAATACCGTGATGTTTCTGCTGATCGCAGCCGCCTTCGGCATCGCAATGGCCGCGACCATCCTCATCGCGCAATACATCGGCGCGCGCAACCTTGCCGAGGCAAAGCGCATCGTCGGCACCAGCGCCAGCTTTTTTGCCGCCATCTCCGTGGTCATGGCGATCGCGGGACTGCTGCTCAGTCGTCCGCTGCTCGTGGCCATGAAAACGCCGCCGGATGCGCTCGCGCTCGCGGTGGCCTACATGCGCGTGATCTTCCTCGCGCTGCCCTGCCTGTACATGTACGCCTTCGTCATGTCCGTGCTGCGCGGTGCGGGAGATTCGCGAACTCCTTTTTTCTTCATGCTGCTGTCGGTGACGATCGACATCCTGCTCAACCCGGTGCTCATCTTCGGCATCGGGCCGGTTCCGCGTCTGGGCATCGCCGGCTCCGCTCTCGCCACCTTCA
Source organism: uncultured Pseudomonadota bacterium (assembly GCA_963715725.1). GTDB lineage: Bacteria > Pseudomonadota > Gammaproteobacteria > Steroidobacterales > Steroidobacteraceae > 13-2-20CM-66-19. The sequence continues at coordinate 1,686,922 of OY970272.1, forward strand.
TCTCACAGGCCATCAGTCTCAGCGCACTCATTCACCACCTGTACCGCCGCAGGCACATGCTGGTGCTGCATCGCTCAGAGTTGCGATTGCTGCGGGTGGACTGGCCGATCGTCGCCGCGCTGATACGGAAAGGGATCCCGGTCAGCGCGCAGATGCTGGTGGTGTCCCTCAGCGCCATCCTCATGATCTCGATCGTCAATCGCCTGGGTGTGGACACGGCGGCCGCATTCGGCGCCTCGCTGCAGTTGTGGAACTACATCCAGATGCCCGCCTTCGCAGTGGGCATGGCCGTGTCCTCGATGGCCGCGCAGAACGTTGGGGCTGGCAAGTGGGATCGCGTGAGCGCGATTGCCCGCGTCGGTGTGTTGTACAGTCTCGCCCTCACCGGCAGTGTCGTGTTGCTGCTGCAGGTGCTGGACAGCCACGCCTATGCGCTGTTCCTCAAGGGCCAATCCGCTGCGATGCTGGCCGCGCATCCCCTGAATCGCATCGCCACCAGCTCCTTCGTGTTCTTCGGTATATCGCTCACGCTGTTCGGCGTGGTGCGCGCCACAGGAGCGGTCATCGCGCCGCTCGTGTGTCTCACCCTGGCGCTGCTCCTGGTGCGCATTCCACTGGCCGCCGTACTCCTCGGGCACTACGGGGCACAAGGGTTGTGGTGGAGTTTCCCCCTGTCTTCGGCGTTTGCCGCGCTGTTGGCCTGGCTCTATTACCGTTACGGGGGCTGGCGCTCTGCGCAGTTCCTGCCGGCACGCTCCACAGCTCCGACTCCGTCGATGGAAGCGAGCTGAGCACATCGGCAGCTCCGCGGCAGCAGCCTGTTCCGCAGCATCGTGTGCGCCACTCAGGCCGGCAGCGCGCGGGGCACCGTACGCTGCGCCAGCAGCCACAGTCCAAGCGCCGTTAGGGTGGCGCACAAGGACCCCAACGCCAGCGTCAGCAGTGAGGTGCTGAGGAGCGGTGAGAGCAGGCCGAAAACGAGCGCTGAGATGGCAATAGAGACGCAGGATTGCACCGAGGCCGCGGAACCCCGTGCGCGAGGATAAAGATCGAGCATACGTAGGGTGAGTGGCGGCCCAACGAGCTGCACACCAAAGGCAATCGTACTGAGCAGCAGCTGCTGTACCGGCAGGATACCGGGCAACACCAGTAGCGCGACGATCATCAGCGCCGCCGCGCACAGTGTCAGGGTAAAACCCAGTCGCGTCTGCCGCGCATGCGTAAGGCGACCTGCCATCCTGCCCGAGGCCCACGCACCGGCCACGATCCCGCCGATGACTGGGATGAAGAGGTAGGCGAACTGCGTCTCGCGCAGATGCCAGTGGTCGACGACGACCGCCGGGGCGGCGCCGATGAAGCTCAGCATGGCTGCGAAATTGGCGCCCATGGCGATGGCGAGCAACAGGAACTCACGGTGGTTCACGATGCCCCAGGCCGTGCGTGCCAGTTCCCCGGCATGCAATCGCGGCCGGTTTTCCGGCGGATGCGTTTCAGGCAGTACCAGCAACACGCTCAGCCACAGCGCGGCACCAACCAGCGTCATGAAACCAAACACCGCACGCCAGCCGAGGGCCACATGGATCCAGCCGCCGATCACCGGTGCCACGGCCGGCGCAAAACCGAAGATCATGGTAACCAGACTCAGCAGTCGCTGTGCATGAGGGCCGTCGTACAGATCTCGGATCACGGCGCGACCCACGATCATGCCGACGCCGGCACTCAATCCCTGGAGTGCGCGAAACGCCAGCAGCACGCCAAACGTCGGAGCGAGCGCGCAGCCCACCGAAGCCAGCGTGTAAATTCCCAAGCCGCGCAGAATGACCGGACGTCTGCCGAGCGCGTCGGACAGCGGACCCTGCACCAGCGACATGACGGACAGCGGCAGCATGTACGCCGTCAGGGTTTGCTGCACGGCCCAGCGACTGATGGCGAAGTAATCGGCAATGGAGTGAAAGGACGGAAAGAACGTGTCAATCGAAAACGGGCTGACCATCGCCAGCGCCGCGAGCAACACGGCCATCTTCCACCGTACGACCGCTGGGCCTTCCTCGGACACGCGTCGTGGATTCCGCGCTGTCAGGCGCGCGGCGCGCGCAGCGCATCGAGCCAGGGTGCCGGATCCTCCCCGCGCTCCAGGACTTCAACGAGCGCTGAACCGACCACCACACCATCCACATGGCCTCGCAGGCGTTGCACCTGCTCACGGCTGCGTATGCCAAAGCCTGCGCAGACCGGCACTGTAGCGAGCTTGCGTACGCGCTCCAGATACTCGATCACCTCATCGGGTACGGCAACACTCTTGCCGGTCGTGCCCGTCATGGTCACTGCATAAACAAATCCCTGGCTGTGCGCACACAGCCGCTGCAAACGCTCCGGTCGGGTCACAGGCGTGACCATCTGCACCGCAGCGATGCCGTGGGCATCCAACTCGCGGCGCAGCTCGGTGCTCTCATCCAGAGGCAGGTCCGGAATGATGAATCCAGCCACGCGCGCCTGTGCCGCCGCGGCGGCCAGCCGTGGCAGCCCCACCGCGAGCAGCGGGTTCAGATAACTCATCAGCAGCAGCGGTGCCTCGAGCGCGGGCAGATCTTGCAGCTGCTGCAGGATCCAGCGCAGTGTCACGCCCTGCGCGAGCGCTGCCTGGCTCGAGCGCTGGATGGTGACGCCATCGGCCATCGGATCGGTGAACGGTACCCCTATCTCCACAACATCAGAGTGCGCGGCGATGGTCCGCAAGTGAGTAGTGAACTGCTCACGGCTCGGGTAGCCGGCAGTCATGAACGCCACGAGCGCCGGTTCGCCGTGCGCGCCCGCCGCGCGGATGGCAGCGCTGATGCTGTCGCGCAGCTTCATCGGCTGCCCGCCAGCAACCTCGTCTGCAAGGTCGGCATGTCTTTGTCACCGCGGCCCGAGAGGCACACGAGAATGCGCTTGCCCGGATGACTTTGTGCCCACCGGCGTGCCCCCGCGAGCGCGTGAGCACTTTCCAGTGCCGGCAGAATGCCTTCCAACTCGCAGCACATGTGTACGGCATCCAGTGCCTCTTCGTCGGAGGCCGTCTGGTAGCGCACCCGCCCGGCCGCAAGCAACAGCGCATGCTCAGGTCCCACACCCGGATAATCGAGTCCGGCGGACACCGAGTGCGTCTCCTGGATCTGACCTTCCGGATCCTGCAACAACATGGAGAAGCTTCCCTGCAACACTCCCGGGCTGCCGTAGGACAAGGTCGCCGCATTGTCCCCGAGACCCTGGCCGCGCCCCCCGGCCTCCACGCCGATGATGGCAACCGAGCGCTCGGGAACGAAGGCATGGAACGCGCCGATCGAGTTGGAGCCACCGCCGACGCAGGCCAGGAGAACGTCCGGCAGCCCGCCCGCCTCTTCCAGCATCTGGCGGCGTGCCTCCCGGCCGATCACGGCCTGCAGCTCGCGCACCAGGTACGGATAGGGATGCGGACCGACCGCTGAGCCGATGAGATAATAGGTATCGAGCGGATCGGCCACCCAGTCGCGCAGCGCCTCATCGATCGCGGCGCGCAGCGTGCGGTCGCCGCCCGTGACCGGCATGACTGTAGCGCCCAGCAGCCGCATCCGCCCGACATTCGGTGCCTGGCGCTCCATGTCGACCGCACCCATGTAGACCGTGCAGGGGACGCCCAGACGCGCGCATGCGGCGGCGCTGGCGACGCCGTGTTGACCGGCACCGGTCTCCGCGACGATGCGCTTCGCCCCGAGCCGCTGTGCCAGCAGGGCCTGACCGATCGCATTGTTGATCTTGTGAGCGCCGGTATGCGCCAAGTCCTCACGTTTCAGCCAGATCTGCGCACCCCAGCGCTCTGACAGGCGCCGCGCATACGTAAGCGGCGTGGGGCGTCCCACCCAGCTCCTCAGTTGCTCCTGATACTGCGCCTGAAAATCCAGCGCTTGCAGATGAGTGCGGATGCCCTCTTCGAGCCGCTCCAGTGCCGGAATGAGCGTCTCGGGCACATAGCGGCCGCCAAACGGACCGAAACGTCCCTGAGAGTCGGGAAACCGGCCCGCAATGGAATCGGCCAGCAGGCGCTCACTGTCTGGGATTGAGGTGCTCATGAGGTTCTCCTGTCAGAAGTCGCAGCGCCCGTCCGTGCCGCGGCAATAAAGCGGATGATGGCGGCCGGGTCCTTGATTCCGGGACGGCTCTCCACCCCGCTCGACACATCCACCCCGTAGGGCTGTACGGTTGCCATCGCCTCCGCGACGTTGTGTTCGGTCAATCCGCCGGCAAGGACCAGTTGTGTCTGTCGCGCCAGTTGGTGCGCCATGCTCCAGTCGGCACACTGTCCGCTGCCACTTTGCGGCCCCTCGAACAGCAGCCGCGGCGGCAATCCCGCCCACACTCCTCCTGCCGGCAGCGCACCACGCATGACCGGAAGGAGCTGCAGTTGCGTTGGCAGCGACAGGGTAGGGTAGTCCTCCACATCCGTCTGCAGCACATCCGGCGAGAAACCGGCGATCACCTCAGCCACTTCATGCTGCTGCGGATGGCTCATGACTGCAACACACTGCAACCGGCCGCGGGCCGCAGTCGCAAGATCCGCGGCGATTGCCGGGGAAACGCGGCGTTGGGAGCGGGCGAACACGAAGCCAATGGCATCCGCCCCCGCCTCGATAGCAGTACGGACGGCCACAGCCGTTGTCATGCCGCAGATCTTGACCCAACTCACAGTGCACCGCCTGCTTCCGCGCGAGCGCGGACGGCTTGGCGTCCCGCAGCCAGCATGGCGGCGGTCAGTGCCTCGGGCTGACCGCCCTGCATGAGTGCGCTGCCCACGAGGGCGTACTGATAACCTGAAGCTGCAACTCGCGCCGCATCAGCTGCGCAGATCACCCCGCTCTCAGCGACCCGCGGCAGCCCCGAGGGCAACGAGCCGACCAGCTGCAGCAGCCTTTGCGGCACGATCTGCAGCGAGGACAAATCGCGGCAGTTGACGCCGACCAGCAGCGGCGCCGCTGCAGGGTCTGGCGTCGTGCCGGCCTGCGCTCTGTGGCGCGGCGCGATCACCGCCTGCATGAGCTCGAGATCCTGTTCGTCAAATGCCTCGAGCAGCACAAACAGGCCCAGCGTGCGGGCACAGTCGAGCATCGCATCGATCTGACTGTGGCTCAGCATGCGCACGATGACAAGCACACCACCCGCTCCATGCAGGCGAGCCTCGATGAGTTGGTACGGGTCGATCAGAAAGTCTTTGCGCAGGACGGGCACTCGGGACAGCTGCAGCGCATCGACTGCCGCCTCGAGGTGACTGAGTGCCCCATCGAAGCGCGTAGGTTCAGTAAGCACCGAAACTGCGGCAGCTCCGCCGCGGACGTAAGCCTGCACACGCGATGCGACATCGGTGTTTGTCTGCGCAAGTGCCCCTGCGGCGGGTGACCGCAACTTCACTTCGGCGATGAGATCGAAACCTGCAAGGTTTCTCTGCAGGGGCGGTGCTGCCGCGCAGGCCAGCGCCTGCTGCAGCAGCTTCGGCTCGGGACAACGCTGGCGGGCGGCGTTGAGACGCTGCTGGCTGCTGAGTGCCATCTGCTTGAGAAAATCACTCATGCGTCACGTGTAGCCGCGACCGTTACGACAGCGGGTTGTGTATCTGAGGCACGCAACCGCGCGAGCAAGTCGCGCGCCGCTCCGCTTGCGATCGCCTCGGCAGCCTGGGCGACGGCGGAGCGCGGCGAGGCCGCGCGACCGGTCAGCTCCAGGGCGAGCGCGGTTCCCAACAGCAGGCAGTCCCGATGGGCACCGCCGTCTTCGGCGCGCAGTACTGCTTCGAGTGCTGCGGCATTGTACTGCGCGTCCTCGCCGCTGAGTCGCTCAGCGCTGCAGGTGGCGAGCCCGAAGTCCGCCGGCAGACGCGTCTGTATATCCACATGGCCGGGCCGCACGTCAAACAACACGAAGGGACCCACAGGTGTTGGCTCGTCCCAGCCTTCGGCACCATGCACGACGAACGCCCGCTCGACATCCATGCCCGCGAGTGTGTCCGCCATCAGCTGCGCCACCTCCAGACTGTAAGCACCGATCAGCAGAAAGGGCGGCGCAGCCGGGTTCGTCAACGGACCGAGGATGTTGAAGATGGTTCTGATTCCAAGTGCCGCCCGCACGGCCGCTACGGATTTCATGGCCGGGTGGTAGTAGGGCGCGAACAAGAACGTGAAATTGCAGCGGGCCAGGCAGTCGGCTGCCTGCCGTTCATCCAGCGGCAGCCGCAAGCCCAGCGCTTCCAGAACATCGGCACTGCCCGAGCGACTCGAGATCGAACGGTTGCCATGCTTGAGAACCGGCACCCCACAGGCGGCCGTCAAGAGCGCGGTCCCGGTGGAGATATTCAGACTTCCAACACCATCCCCGCCCGTTCCCACGATATCGATCCCGCGGATACCAACGGGGATGTCAGGCTGGCGTGCCAGGCGCCGCATAGCGCGCGCAAACCCGCGCAGCTCGGCAGCCACGACCCCCTTGGCCTGCAGGGCGGTCAGGATCGCGCCGACCACGGCCGGAGAGGTCTGTGGATCAGTCAGCTCGCCGGCCAGCTCTTCGCTCTCCAGCTCGCTCAGATCCTGCCGTTGCAGCAGTCTGGCGAGCGTGTCACGCAAGCGAGGCATCGGTTGCCCCTGCTGCGGCGTTGGTGCGTACGCCGCGCACGAATGCCAGAAAATTACGCAGCAATGCCGGCCCATCCGGTGTCAGGATGCTCTCAGGGTGAAACTGCACACCCTCCACCATGAGCTCCCGATGACGCACGGCCATGATCTCGCCCTCGGCCGTACGTGCGCTCACCTCGAGTTGCGGCGGCAGCTGCTCGGGTGCTGCGATCAGCGAATGATAACGGCCCACCTCGCACGCTGGTGGCAACCCGGCAAACAGGGTCTTGCCGTCGTGCTCGATGCGCGAGGTCTTGCCGTGCATCAGGCGTCCCGCGCGCACTACCTTGCCGCCGAATACCTCGACGATGGATTGATGTCCGAGGCACACGCCCAGCACTGGAATCTGACCGGCAAAGGCTCGGATCATATCCATGGAGACGCCCGCATCGTACGGAGTACCCGGACCGGGGGAGATGCACAGATGAGTCGGTGTCAGCTGCTGCGCGGCAGCAACGCCGATGGCATCGTTGCGATAGACACGTACGTCCGCGCCGAGCACCAGGAACGCCTGCACCAGGTTGTAGGTAAACGAGTCGTAGTTGTCGATCAGCAGCAGCTTCACAGGCCGTTCTCCGCAAGTTGCAGTGCCCGCGCCATGACCCCGCTCTTGGCGAGCACCTCCTGGTACTCCAGCTCCGGCCGGCTGTCTGCGACGATGCCGGCACCGGCCTGAAAACTGTAGTCATCGCCATTGAAGACCAGCGTGCGGATCGTGATGGCGTGATCCATATCACCGCCGGCACCGAAGTAACCAACAGTGCCGCCGTACAGACCGCGGTTGGTCGGTTCCAACTCATCGATGATCTGCATTGCCCGCACCTTCGGAGCCCCGACCAGCGTGCCGGCCGGGAACGCCGCGGCAAACAGATCGAATGCATCGCAACCGCCGGCAAGGACGCCATGCACGCCGCTCACCAGATGCATGACATGACTGTAGCGCTCAATGCACCGATACGGCTCTACGCGCACGCTGCCAGCCTGAGCTACGCGGCCGAGATCGTTGCGCGCGAGGTCGACGAGCATGACATGCTCGGCGTTCTCTTTCGGATCGGCGCGCAACTCGCACTCGTGTGCCGCATCCTGCGCCGCGTCATCCGAGCGCGGCCGCGTCCCGGCAATCGGCCGTAGTTGTGCCTGACCGTCCTTGAGCTTCACGAGCGCTTCGGGGGACGAGCCGACGACTGTGACCTCACCGAGCTCGCAGTAGTACATGTACGGTGATGGATTGATCAGCCGCAGCGCGCGATAAGCCTGGAACGGATCCAGATCATGTCGGCCGGCAAATCGCGCCGACAGCACGAGCTGATAGACGTCCCCTGCCGCGATGTACTCCTGCGTACGTTGCACTCCGTTCAGGAAATCCCCGTGGCTATAGGCGGCCGTGGGTTGGGAGTAACGGCCAGGGCGGCGCAGCGTCGGCATTGCGCCGCGCAACGCCTGAATGACTTCGCGCCGCAACGACTCGCGCTCGGCATCCGAGCCCGCGTGCAGCAACGCAATGCGCCGAGTCAGGTGGTCGAACACCAGCAGCGAGGGCGGTGCGACATAGTGCATCGCAGGCAAGCCGCTGTGAGTGCGCGGCGGCAGGCGCTCGAACAGTCGCACGACATCGTATGCGGAGTAGCCGACCAGCCCGCCGGCCAGCGGGACGCCGGCGATAGCAGGCTGCGGCTGCGGCGCAAGACGCAGCGCTTCGCGCCAGGCAGCGAGCAACTGCGCGGCAGTCGTCGGCGTGGCGCGACGCTCAACGCCGAGCGCCAGCCCGTCGCGATCCATCCTGACTTCCAATCCAGCGCCGAAACCGATGAATGAGTAACGCGCCAGGCGCTCGCCACCTTCGACGCTTTCCAGCAGGAAGCGTGGCCCAAAAGAGGCCAGCTTCATATACGCAGAGACCGGTGTGTCCAGATCTCCCGAGATGTCGAATGGCGGTTGCAACACGCCGTCTCCTGCCTGTCCCAACATGCAACGTGGTGCCTCAACACCACCTCGAAGCCAAGCGCTGCGCATAAGCAAAAAACCCATCCCGGGTCAGCGGAGATGGGTCTGGTGCCTGGAAAAAAGTTTGAGCTATCGAGAAACCAGCAGCGACCGTCGGCCCACTCCGTCAGAGAGTGCGCCACCACCAGTTGAATCGTGCGATCGCCTGCTTCGACATTGTCCCGAGTATCGCCGGGGGCCGGCTCGGGCGTCAAGTCGCGCTACAATGCGGCAGGCAGGCCACCTGGAGTTGACTGGTGAGTTTCAAGAAACTGCTCGATAGCTGGCGGGAGACCGCCTCCGAGCCGCGCACGGTGCGCGAGTATGCCGTACGGCTGCCGGTGGACGATGCCGCGCGGCTACAGGCGCTCGCCGAGATGTTCCCCGGCCGCCCCCCTGAGCAGCTGATCACCGATCTTTTGGGCGCGGCGCTCGAGCAGATCGGGGCAGCGATGCCCTACGTGCCCGGACGCAAGGTCATCTCGACCGACGAGCAGGGCGATCCGGTTTACGAGGATGTCGGGCTCACGCCGCGCTTCATGGAGCTCGCCCGTCTGCACCGCAAACGCCTCGAGGCGGAGCTGCGGACGGGCAGCCCGGCGCAGTGACATGCCCTCGTTCGACGTCGTTTCCGAGGTGAACGCACACGAGCTGATGAATGCCGTGGATCAGGCGAACCGCGAGCTGACACAACGCTTCGACTTCAAGGACACGGGCGCTGCCTACGAGCTGCTGGACTGCACCGTCACTCTGCGCGCCCAGGTGGATTTCCAGCTCAAGCAGATGCTGGAGATCCTTAAGCTGCGACTCGCCAAGCGCGGCATTGATCTGGTGTGTCTGCAGATCAAGGATCCCGAGATCACGCTCGCCACTGCTCAGCAGCAGGTCATCCTGCGGCAGGGCATCGATGCGGACTGTGCGCGGCAGATCACCCGCATCGTCAAGGATTCCAAACTCAAGGTGCAGGCGGCTCTGCAGGGCGAGAAAGTGCGCATCAGCGGCAAACAACGCGATGAGCTGCAGAAAACCATCCAGCTGTTGCGGGCCGCGAAACTGGACCTGCCGCTGCAGTTCAACAATTTCCGCGACTGAGGTAAGCGCCGACGGCGCCTCAATGTGCCGTCGCGAGCAACGCGCACAGTCCTGCAGCCGCCTCGATGACGCTGGGTCCGAGACGTGTCAGGCGCTGATCCTCAAACACGAAAAGGTTTCCGCGGCGTACGGCGCGCAGTGATTTGAAGCGCTGCCAATCGGTGATCCACTGCTGGCCGGCCCCTGGCGGTGAGGCCGCGACGATGATGTCAGGATCGCGCGCGATCACCGCCTCTGGATCCACGGCCGGCGCCTGCTCGCTGAGATCACCGAAAATGTTGCGCGTACCACAGATACGCAGCACATCACTGATCAACTGACCCCCTCCCAGCGTGTACAGGGGATGGTTCCAGACCTGCAGCAGAACTGTGCGCGGAGTAGTGTTGCGGTACGTGCTCGCAAGCCGGGCCACCTGTGCCTCGAGGGCGCGCGCGGCCCGCTCCGCTACGTCGGTCGTGCCCATCAAGACACCCAGCCGTCGCAGCGAGCCGCCCAGATCGTCCAGACGATTGACCTGCTCCCGATAGATAGGAATGCCGAGCCGTTCGATCGCACCGGTCTGTGCGATGTTGCCCCCGCCGGGCCACGCTACGACCACTTGCGGCCGCGCCGCGAGCAACCGCTCCATGTCGACAGCGACGACGTCGCCAATGCGCGGCACTGCGCGTGCCGCGGCGGGCTCATCGGAATACTCCACGGTCGCCACCACCCGCAAACCCGCACCGGCGGCAAAGAGCATCTCGGTCGCGCCCGGTGAGAGACTCACTATCCGTATCGGAGGGCCTGCTAGCGTCACGGGTTGTCCAAGGTCGTCGTGCACGGTTAGGGAATCCACCGCCACAGGGGCCGCGGTCGCAGGGGCCGCGGTTGCAGAGCCCAGCGTCGCTGCGAGCACGCCCGCAACCAACGCAGCGGCGTGACGCAGCGATGGTCGATGTGGCTGCACTGGCTTCAATCGGAGTTTGCGTCCGCAGCGCCCACCGTGCCCGCGGCCCAGCGCAGGATGGGATCGATGCGCGGCGAGCAGAGCACGAGCGCCTGTTGGAAGCTCAGCCAGCGCCACTCGTTATGCTCGGGACGCCCGAGCTCGGGCCGCACGGGCAGGGTGACCTCGGCGACCTGGGTTTCGGCCAGGTAATAACGAGCGACTTTCCGATGGCTATAGGGCGCGGTCTCCAGGAAGACCTCGCCCCAGTTGAACTGCAGCTGCTCGATCAGCGTTTCTTCCTGGACCTCGCGCCGCGCCGCCTCGAGTGGATCCTCACCGGGCTCAACGAGCCCTTTGGGGAAGTCCCAGTTGCGATAGGCGCGCAACATCAGGAAAAGCCAGTCGCCGGAGCTGCGTCGGACTACGACGACTCCTGCGGACAATCTGTGCAGCATGATGCCCCTGCGCGGGCCGGCGAGTTGCAGCCGGTCCGCGCAGAGGATACCAGCCTCGCGGAACTCAGGCCGCCTCGGCCTGCGAAGCCGCAACCTCCGATGTGTTTTCGAGAACGCGCGCGACGGCGTGGACAGTGGCGGCGATGCGCACGGCACTCTGCACGGCCTCGCGACCCATACCATGCTTGCGCAGGGTGCGCTCGTGCGAAGCGACACAAGTCCCGCAGCCCGCAATGGCCGATACGGCCAGCGACATGAGCTCGAAATCCTGCTTGTCGATACCGGGGTTACCGATGACGTTCATACGCAGACGCGCCGGAAGCTGCGCATACTCCGGGTCCTCGACGAGGTGCAGGAACCGATAGTAGATGTTGTTCATGCCCATGATTGCCGCGGCTGCGCGGGCACCGTTCAGGTGAGCAGCATCCAGCTGGGTCGCCGCAAGCGCTTCGATGCTGCGCGTGAAAGAGGTGTTGCGCGCGGCAATCGCAGAGGCCACGGCCACTCCCCAGATCTGCCGCTCACTGAGACCGGGTGCTCCGGTCGGGGCGAGCACGCTTGCCAGATTGAGTCGCAGATCGCGCGCATAGTCCGGCAGCGCATCGCGAATTGAGTCCAATGTCGTCATTTCTTCTCCTGTCAGCAGACGGGGGCGTCTGGCGCCCGCGTCATAGGTTGGACGGTCGAAGCCTTAGGCAGCCTTCAGCGTGTCCTCGCCCTGCTTCCAGTTGCAGGGACAGAGCTCGTCAGTCTGCAGTGCGTCCAGCACCCGCAGTACCTCATCCGGGTTGCGGCCGACATTCAGGTCGGTCACATAGACGAAGCGGATGACACCCTGCGGATCAACGATGTAGGTGGAACGCTGCGCCACGCCGGCTTCGGGATCGAGGATGCCGAGCTGCGTGGTCAGCTCGCGCTTGATGTCTGCCAGCATCGGGAAGGGCAGGTTGCGCAGCTCGTCCTTTTCCCGCCGCCACGCCAGATGCACGAACTCACTGTCGATGCTCACACCAAGCACCTGCGCATCGCGCGCCTTGAACTCCTTGTCGAGCTTGCCGAACGCGGCAATCTCGGTAGGGCAGACAAAGGTAAAGTCCTTCGGCCAGAAAAACACGATGCGCCATTTGCCGGCGAAGCTGTCCTGGTCGATGGGTTTGAACGCATTTTTCACGTCATTCGAAATCACGCCTGTCAGGCTGTATTCGGGAAATTTCTGACCGATACCCAGCATGTGCTCACTCCTGTGCAAGTCATTGTTACGAGAGGATTGGCCAGTATTCTGCGGTCCGACTCTTGATAGTTCAAATCGATAGAAATTATAATCGCGATAGTTTTTGTATATCGGAGTGCTAGACCCCCATTTCGGAGCGAAATCCGCCATGAGCGATATCAAGCTGAAAGACCTGCGCTATCTGGTGGCGATCGCTGATACCCGCCACTTCGGGCGGGCCGCCGAGCGCTGCTTCGTCAGCCAACCGACCCTCTCGGCGCAGATCAAGAAGCTGGAGGACTACCTGGGAGTACAGCTGATCGAGCGGCAGCCCAAGAACCTCACGCTCACCGATGCCGGCGAGCAGATCGTCGCGCGTGCGCGCCGCATCGTGGAGGCTAGCGAGGAGGTGGTGACGCTCGCGCGCACTCACCGCGATCCACTGGCCGGGAGGCTGCGGGTCGCGCTACTGCCCACGGTGGGACCTTATCTGCTGCCGCAGGTGGCACGCCCCATCCGCAAAGCGCTGCCGCGTCTTGAGCTGCGTCTCTACGAATATCAGACCGCGCAGATCCTGGAAAAGCTCGAAGACGGCGGGATCGATCTGGGGATCCTGGCGCTGCCGGTGGAGCTCGAGGGGCTGCAGTGTCGCGAGTTGTTTACCGAAGCTTTCACAGTGGCCATGCCCGATCAGCATCGCCTCGCGAAGCGCGAGACGGTACGCATCGAGGATCTGAAGAATGAGCAGCTGCTGCTGTTGGAAGATGGTCATTGCCTGCGCGATCAGGCTCTCGAGGTGTGCAGCCGCATTGGATTGCACGAGAAACAGGACTTCCGCGCCACAAGTCTCGAGACTTTGCGCCAGATGGTGGCGACCGGTGCTGGCGTCACCCTGTTGCCCGAGATGGCAAGCCGCGGTGCCTACGGCAACGCGCGCGGCGTGGCGGTGCGCCCCTTCGCACGCCCCGTGCCCGTGCGTCGCATCGGGGCGGTGTGGCGCAAGACCAGCGCGCGCATGCCCGCCATCGATGCGGTATGCCGCGTCATCAGCGAAAACGCCAAGTCTTAGTTCATGCGAGGCGGTCGGCGCTGATGGCTCGCTCTGGCATAATCCGGCGCCCATTTCGACCCGTTGCGAGCGTCTGCTTGAGACATTGTGAATCACTGCCGATCCGGCCATTGTTTCTGGCGGTCGTCATGAGTTGGATCGGGACCGCGGCTGCATCACCGCAGACTGCATTGAGCGTGCGCGATGCCTGGATCCGGGCGACACCCGGGGCGGATGTCGCGGCCGCTTACATGACACTGCAGAACCCGACCGCAGCTGACATCACCATCACAGCGATCGGCAGTCCGGTGGCGAAGGTGAGCATGATTCACCAGACCTCCCTGCAGGATCACCAGTCGCGCATGCGACCCCTGCCTCGTTTGAGCGTGGCGGCAGGTCAGACCCTAAGCTTTCAGGCGGCCGGTCTGCACGTGATGCTGCAGGGGTTGCGCCTGGCCCTGTCTCCGGGACAGAGCGTGCCACTGGTACTCTCCCTGGCCGACGGCAGTTCCCTGACTGTCGCCGCAACTGTGCGTCCGCCCGGCGCCGAATGAGACCGGTTTGATTCGCGAACAGACTCCACCGGATCACATCACCCCGTACGACCGGTGCGCCTGGCGTGATGTCGAGGTGGAAAGGCTTCTGCTCTCCGGACAACAGCAACAGGAGCTGAGCGCCTACTTCGGACCTGCGGAATACGCGGAGCTGCGGCGGCTGGCGCGAGCCGCGCAGGAGCCGCCGGCCGATGCGCCGAACGTGCGGGTATTCATTGTTCCCGGGATCATGGGCTCGCAACTGGGACTGCGTCGCGCAGCGCCCCATCCCCACGATGTGCTGTGGCTCGATCCGATCGACATCCAGGTGGGCAAACTCGAAGCGCTGCGGCTACAGGCGCATGCGCCGATCGTTCCACTCGGCATCGTGCTGTATACCTACCTGCGGCTCAAACTTCATCTGCGTGCCAGCGGCTTTGCCCCGGTCTGTTATGACTACGACTGGCGGCTGGGTGTGGATCAGCTGGGCGCAGCCCTCGCCCGGCACATCCGCGAGGATGTGAGCGATGAGGTTATGTTGGTGGGGCACAGCATGGGCGGACTCGTTTGTCGCGCAGCACTCAGCTGCGCGAGCATGGAGAAGGTCCGACGCCTGGTTTTGCTCGGCACGCCGAACTTTGGCTCCTTTGCGCCGCTGCAGGCGTTACGCGGCACCTACGCCGTCGTGCGCAGGATAGCGATGCTGATGAACAACCATACGGCCGAAGCACTAGCGAGCGGCATCTTCCACAGCTTTCCGAGCCTGTATCACATGCTGCCTGCGCGCGGCGTGCTGGGTGCGCTCGATCTGCTCGAGCGCGGCAACTGGCCGAGATCCGGTCCGCAGCCCCAGACCAGCCTGCTGCGACACGCCCGCCGCATTCAGCGCGGCCTGCCGCGCGCTGACGCCCGGGTCGCAACCGTTGTAGGCGTCGGTCAGGAGACGGTAACCGCGGTATCCCGCCGCGGACAGGACTTCGTCTACACCATAACCCGCCAGGGGGACGGCACCGTGCCCGTCAGCAGCGCCGCACTGCCCGGCGCGCGCAATCATTATGTCCCGGTGGCTCACAGTGAGCTGACGCGCGATCCGTTGGTCGCCGCAGCGGTGATCGATCTGCTGCGAACGGGCAGCACCTCGCGGTTGCCAACGACCTGGCGCAGTCGCAGCCGCGCGCAGGCCCGCATCAGCGATCGCGAGCTGCGACGCCTGCATGCGCGCAAGATCGACTGGGCCGCACTGGGACCGGAAGCACGCCGTCACTTCCTGGAAAACCTGAACGAGCCTCCGTACCTGAGACTGAAAGTGCCGTACGGTGCTGCCCACCGGGTCAGCCGGGTGCGTTGAGGTGTTGTGGTCTCGATGAGCACGGCTCCCCCGAGCATCGTCTGGTTCCGTCACGACCTGCGGCTGGGCGACAATCCCGCCTTGCATGCCGCGATCCGTGCCGGCGGTCCGGTTATTCCGCTCTTTATCTGGTCGCCGCGCGAGGAGGGTGACTGGCCGCCGGGCGCCGCCTCGCGCTGCTGGCTGCATGGTTCGCTCGAGGCTTTGAGTGCCGATTTGCGCGCCCTCGGCAGCCGCCTGGTGCTGGTTCGGGGCATGACTGCGACAGCGCTTGCGCGTCTGGCAACAACAACCGGCGCCACGGCTGTGTTTTGGAACAAACGCTACGAGCCAGCGGCGCTGCGCACCAGCGAGGAGGTGAAGCGACGACTGCGCGCTGACGCAGTGGCCACGCACGAGTTCGATGGCACAGTGTTGACTGACCCCATCACTTTCCGCAACCGCAGCGGCAAACCGTACCAGGTATTCACCGCCTTCCAGCGTGGGTTGTTACGGCAACTCGACCCCGGCGCTGCACTGCCTGCACCACGCCGGCTCCGGCCACTTGCGCGTTGGCCTGTTAGCCTCGCGATACACAGTCTTGGCCTGCTGCCGCGCGCTCAGTGGTATCAGCAGTTCGCCGGCCACTGGCAACCTGGCGAGCGCGGGGCGCAGCAAGCGTTGCAGCGTTTCCAGCGCTCGGCGTTGCGGCGCTACCCACAGCTGCGCGATGTGCCCGGAGTGCGCGGCACGTCGCGCCTTTCGCCTCATTTGCATTGGGGTGAGATCAGCCCGCGGCAGATCTGGCATCGGCTGGGACCGCGGGGCCGCAGCTCGGCGTTCTTCCGCCAGATCATCTGGCGCGAGTTTGCCTATCATCTCCTGGTTCACTTTCCGCAGACACCGCAGTTGCCGTTACGGCGGGAATTTAGCGCCTTCCCGTGGCGACGCGATGCGCGACAGCTGCGGCGCTGGCAGCGGGGGCGGACGGGCGTGGCGCTGGTGGACGCCGGCATGCGCGAGCTGTGGGCGACCGGATGGATGCATAACCGCGTGCGGCTGGTGGTCGGCTCTTACCTGGTGAAGAACCTGCTGATCCCCTGGCAGGAGGGCGCGCACTGGTTCTGGGATACGCTGCTGGATGCCGACCTCGCCAACAACACACTCAATTGGCAGTGGGTTGCCGGCTGCGGCGCCGACGCGGCGCCCTACTTCCGGATTTTCAATCCGCACACCCAGGCCCAACGCTTCGATCCCGACAGGCGCTATCGTCTTCAATGGGTGCCGGAAGCTGACAACCCTGAACAATATCCGGCACCGATGGTGGACTTGGGCCTGAGCCGTGAACGCGCGTTGGAGGCGTTCCGGAGCATGCGCCAGGGACGGGCACGCCCCTGAGATCTTTACGGCTACAGTGTATTGGTGCCTCGGTCTTCAGAGGAGGGCCGCGTCCGTTTCAATAACACTTGCTGCGCCCGTGCCCACCGTGCGTGCGAGCCCAAGCGCCCGCGGCAATACCTGTTCGGAATAGAAGCGCGCCGTGTGGATCTTCGCCTCGTAGAATGTTCGTTCCGGAGTATCCAGCTTGTCCGCGGCTACGGCAGCCGACCAGGCAAGCAACCAGCCGCCGATGACATAGCCACAAAGCAATAGGTAGGGGACCGATACGGCCAGAGCCGCATCCGTACGCTCGGCATGCGCCTCCAGCAGCGCTGCCGTGCAATCCTGCAGAAGCTCCACTCCTTCCATCGCAGCCTGCAAGCTTTCCTTGACCGACGGGTGGCTGGCATCGAGCTGACGCAGCTGTCGCAACATATCGTCCGCCAGTTCCGACATGGCAGCGCCATGATCGCGCGCCAACTTGCGACCCAGCAGATCGTTCGACTGGATACCCGTTGTACCCTCATAGATAGTTGTGATACGCGCATCCCGCAGGTACTGCGCAGCGCCGGTCTCTTCGATGAATCCCATGCCACCATGCACCTGCACTCCCAGCGAGGCCACCTCGTTGCCTTTTTCGGTGCACCAGCCTTTGACGATCGGAATCAGCAGATCCGCACGCGCCTGAGCAGCAGCCCGTCGCGGCGCATCCGGATGATGACGCGCGACGTCGAGCTGCAGCGATGCATAGAGGCCGAGTGCGCGTGACGCCTCGGTAATCGATTTCATCGTCAGCAGCATGCGTTTGATGTCGGGGTGATGAATGATAGTCACCGGCCCCTGGGCCTGTGCGACGGGCGGCTTGCCTTGCACGCGGTTGCGCGCCCACTCGAGTGCGTGTTGGTAGGCCCGCTCGCCGACGGCGTAACCCTCCAGACCTACCGAGAGGCGCGCGACGTTCATCATGACGAACATGTATTCCAGGCCGCGGTTGGGCTCGCCGACGAGATAGGCCACGGCACCTTCACGATCGCCATAAGCGAGCACGCAGGTCGGACTGGCATGGATGCCGAGCTTGTGCTCGATGGAAACGCAGCGCACCTCGTTGCGCTCGCCGGGATTGCCGTCGGCACCCACCAGATACTTGGGAACAATGAACAGCGAGACGCCGCGTACACCTGGCGGCGCACCGTCGATACGCGCCAGCACCATGTGCACGATGTTGGACGTGCAGTCGTGATCTCCCCACGTAATGAAGATCTTCTGTCCGAACAGCCGGTAGTGATCGCCCTGGGGAATGGCCCGGGTACGGATCAGCGCCAGGTCAGAGCCCGCCTGCGGTTCGGTCAGATTCATCGTGCCGGTCCACTCACCGCTGATCATCTTCGGCAGGAAACGCGCCTTCTGCTCCGGAGTGCCGCACAGCTCGAGCGCGTGGACCGCGCCCAGCGTCAACATCGGGCACAACTTGAAAGCGAGGTTGGCAGATGCCCAGATCTCCTGCACGGCAGTGACCAACACCTGCGGCATGGCCTGCCCACCGTACTCCGGTGAGGTGCCCAGCTGCGGCCAGCCGCCCGCGACGAACTGTTGATACGCATCGCGAAAGCCCGGAGCCGTGCTCACACCCTCCTCGCTCCAGCGCACGCCAGCCTCATCGCCGCTGCGATTCAAGGGATCCAGAACGCTCTCGGCAAAGCGCGCAGCCTCGCCGAGAACCGCCTCGGCCACATCGGCGGAGTACTCTCCAAAAGGCGGTAGCGTCGCCAGTTCCTGCGTGTGCAGCACGTCCTGCAACACGAATTGGAGTTCCTGGAGTGGAGCGCGGTACATGGCACACCTTCGGCCGCTGAGTGGCCTACAGTGTATCGCGACCGTGCGACGGCGGCACCGAAAACCTACCGCCCGGTAACCTTCGGCTGGAAAATGCCCCGTGCAGCGGTGAGATGCGTGTCAGCCGAGCGCCGGCACGATGTTGACTGCGAGAAATTCGACGAACTGCCGCACGCGCTGATCGGGTGCCAGTGACAACGGATAGACGGCGTACAGCGCGGCCGCGGGCGGCGGCAACCATTCCGGGAGTACCGGCCGCAGCCGGCCCGTCGCCACGCCTTGGCGGCAGAGAAAAGCCGGCAGGAGGCCCACGCCCAATCCAGCCGCGGTGGCCGCATGCAGCACGGTGGGATCACTGATGGCAAGCTTCGGGGCTAGCGTGACCTCGGCCCGTTGCGCACCGCGCGCAAGCCGCAGGCGGAACTGTGGTGCCTCAGCGGATTCCGGCGTCAGCACATCATGCTCACGCAGATCCTCTGGCCGGGCCGGTTGACCCCGCTGTTCGAGATATGCAGGCGTGGCGCACAGCACCGCGGCAGGCGATCCGAGCTCGCGGCACGCCAGCCCACTAGCGGTGCTCGGCTGGGTTTTGAGTGCGACATCCCAGCTCGCTCCGTCGCTGTCTGCGACTCCCGGGTCCGCCCGCAATGCGACTTCCAACTGCACCCCGGGAAAGCTCTCCAGGAATCGGGGCACGAGCGGCGTCAGCAGAATTCGTCCGTATGTTGGATCCGCGACGACACGCAATGGCCCGGCTGCTGGCGCCAGCACGCGTGCAACCACCGCCCGCGCCGCATCGCACTCGGCAGCAATTTGTTGTGCGTGAGGATAGAGCAGCTTGCCCACGGCAGTGAGACTCAGGCGGCGCGTGGTCCGCTCGAGCAGTCGTACCCCCAAGGATTTCTCCAGCTCGGCAACGGCACGGCTTACGGCAGCTTTCGGCACACCCAGAGCGCGCGCCGCCGCAGAGAAGCCGTTGAGGTCGACTACCTTGGCCAACACGGCGAGCTGCGCGGGTATCCAGAGCTGACTCACGGGCAACGCAAGCTGTACGACATGCCGATTATTGTTTCATTGAAACCGTAGCGCGACCAGCATCGCAGTGATATGACAACTGCCCAGCGCGCCGACGTCTGCTGATGGCGACAGAACGGGAGCGCGGTCACGGCGCACGCGGGGCGCTCTCTGCCACGCTACGTCACAGCCGGATCTGATTTGTCTCACCAGCGTCCGCGGGGAACTCCTTGCAGCCCTTAAATGTCACCGACCGCCGGTCATCTGGGAACACAGTGACCGTCCCACAATTGCTGACAGGTGAAGCACCAACACCGGAGTCCCTCGGCGCGCAGCTGCGTGCCGCCCTGCCGCCGATGCGCGTGCACTCTATCTCCCTTTATGACGATCGCGCCAATGTGCTGTGGTTGAACGAAGGAGCGCTGGGGCCGGATGAGCACAACGCCGTCACCGAGGCCATCGACGCATTGTCCCGCGATCTCGCGCTTGCGTGCCATGAGAGCCGTCTGGAAGATGGCCGGACCGCACTCGTTCTTCCAGCGCGATCACCACAAGGCACGACAGTCGGCCTGGCGATGATCCTGGCCGATACGAAATCCGTCAGCGACAGTGTCAGCGAGCGGCTCGCCAACGCGCAGATCCGTGCCATCCTGCAGAGACTCGCGGTGTTGCTGCGGCCGGCATCAGCGCGCACCGGCACTGGACGCGTGTTGCAGCTGCCCCCGGCCGTGAACATTCCGGTGCTCTCGGCGGCGACCGTACAACCGGCCGCCGTACAACCTGTCACCATCGACCTTGGCTCCCCACATCGATCCGCAAGAACCGCGGCCAACGAGATCCCGGTCCTGGCATCCGAGGCTGTTGACGACGTCCTCGAATTCGATCTGTCGCCCGAAGTCGCAGACATCTCCCCGCCGGCAATCTCAGCGCCGCCGACAACGCCATCTGTTTCTTCCGCACACGCTACCGTTTCTTCCGCGGAGGCTACCGCTTCTGCCGCGGCACCGATCTCAGCCACGATTTCAGCCCCGAAGAGCGTCACGGCAGCGGCTCCTGCCGGCACATCGGGCGAGGCGCGGCTGCTTTGCTTACCCGAGGGGATGACCGTCTCGCTTGACCTGCACCGATTCATGTCCATGCGGCCTGGCGGACGCTCGCGTCGGTTCGAAGTCCAACCACGGATCTCCTACAAGGACAGCGACCGCGCACCGCCGGGGCTGGAGAAGTATGTGCTGCAGCAGCTGTTGGCCTGGATGGGTGCCAACCGCCGCGCCTGGACCATCGAGCCCACCAGCTTCACACTCAGCTTGTCGGCGACCACGCTCGAGGACGAGCGCTTTCCGCAATTCATAGCCACTAACCTGCGCAGCCACGGCATTGCCGGAGAGAGCATCGGTTTCGAGATCACCGAGGCGCTCTGCATGCAGCGTCGCGTGCAAGTAGAGCGGTTCTTCGAATTGTGCGAGAAGCTGGGTTGCTTCGTCGTGATCGACGATTTCTCGCTGGACTCCTCGATCGTGACCTTGCTGCGCTCCCGGGCGCTGCGACTGGTCAAGATCGACCCGCGCTTCACCTCCGTCGCCCTGAAAGACAAACTGGCTCAAGCGATGGTGGTTGCCATCGCACAGGCTGTGAAGGTGTTGGGAATTCATTGTGCTGCAAAGCGAGTCGACTCGAAGGCGGCACTGCAGTGGCTCGCCGCTATCGGCTGCGATCTGGCGCAGGGCAGCGCCGCTGCCGCGCCGCAAACTCTCGAGACGCTGGCCGCTCCCGCCGGCTGACGCTGCGCTGAACCGAACTGACTGGGCGACCTAGTCCGAGGGCGGCGTAGCCTTCTGATCTCCACCGGGATCCGACGCTGCATCTCCGCTGGGTGTCGAAGCGTCCACGTCCGGCGGCTTGGGAAGCGCGCGGTTGAGAGCTGCAAACTCCTCCCTGCTGAGATAGCCGTCCTTGTCGCGGTCGGCCATGGGAAACGCTGCGGCAACGCGCGGGTTCTGGTTCGCTTCGAGCGCTGAGATGCGCCCATCATGGTCGGTATCTAGCTTGCGGAACGCGGCTTCGGACGTGTCGATCGCGGCAAGTCGCAGCGTCGGGCCAGGTGCAGGCGCCTGACCACCATCCGCAAGGGGCTGCCCCCTTGCGGTCGTGGTCGTGGCATCCGTGGGAGTTACGCGTTGAGCGACCTGCGCCCAGAGCAGACCGGAGGTTGCCAGGGCGATCGCCGTCACCGGATACATCAGGGCTCTCATGGGACCTCCTGGAGTCGCCGCACAATCCGCAGCCGCCCCGCCGCAAGGCCCGTGCCGGCCCAGCCGCCCCACGACGTGGGATCTCGAACGTGGCACCTGCGCGCGACGGCGCACCATAGGCGGCGACGTCACTTGAGCCAGAACGCGGCAACCGCCCGGTGGTTCCCTAGGCCTGTGCGACGGACCGACAGCGCGGCGCGCTGATTGTGGCAGCGCTCGCTGCCACATGGCCTAAGCTTGGTGACCGCCCAGCCCTTATAGATGAAGCTGATGTCGCTGCTGGAGAGACTGCGCACCAACCGTGACGCGCTGTTCTGGAGCCTGCACACCGCGGGGTGGACGGCGTATGCCGTCTCGCAGTACTTCGGCGCATTGCTGTATGAACAGGAGAAGCGAGCCAGCTATGGGCAGCTGTTCCTCATCGCGGCGCTGGCGGGGTTCGTGTTCTCAATGCCGCTGCGCTATGTGTACCGCAGACTGTGGGGTAAGCCACCGGGCGTGTACTGGCTGACGGTGCTGCTCAGCTGTTATGTCATTGCACTCGCCTTGCGCGTGGTGATCAGTGTTGCCTATGTGCATCTGATCGAACCGGACTATCAGTTCAAAAACCCCTTCGAGCTGTTCGAGGGAACGCTCTCGGCCATGTATCTGCTGCTGTGCTGGAGCGCGCTGTACTTCGGCATCAAGTACTACGAGATGCAGCAGAAGCAACAAGCTGCGGCACTCAAGGCGTCCGCGCTGGCGCAGGAAGCACAGCTCAAGATGCTGCGCTATCAGTTGAACCCGCACTTCCTGTTCAACACACTGAATGCCATCTCAACCCTCATCCTGGATAACCAGAATCGCAAGGCCAATCATGCCGTCACGCGGCTGTCGGAGTTTCTGCGTTACACTCTCGATCAGGATCCGATGAAGAAGGTCACGCTGAGGCAGGAGATCGAGGCCCTGAATCTGTATCTCGGCACGGAGCGGTTGCGATTCGGAGAGCGGTTGCGCCTGGAATACGCGGTGGATGGCCCCGCGCTCGAGGCGTTGATTCCAAGTCTGCTGCTGCAGCCGTTGCTTGAGAATGCCTTGAAGTATGCGGTTTCACCGCGCGAGCAGGGCGGCTCGATACGTATTGAAGGTCGTATCCGCGGCGCGATGTTGGAGCTCGGTGTCATTGATGATGGTCCAGGACTACGCGACACGGTCCCGGTCGGCGAGCGTCGTGGCGTAGGCCTGCGCAACACGCGAGAGCGCCTTGCAGTGCTATATGGCGCCAATCATCGCTTCGCCGTTCTCAACAGTCACCCCGGACTGCGTATCGACATGGCGTTGCCACTGGAGATGGGACCGCCGCTGCCGTTCGATTCCGAGCCGCAAAGTATGCTCGACAAAGTGGCACGCGCGTGACGATCCGCACCCTGATCGTGGATGACGAGGCGCTTTCCCGGCGCGGCATTGAGATCCGCCTGCAGAATGCTCCGGATTTCGAGATCGTTGGACAATGCGCCAATGGTCGCGAGGCGCTGGTAGCCGTGACCGAGCAGAAGCCCGATGTGGTCTTTCTCGACATCCAGATGCCCGGACTGTCCGGCTTCGACGTGCTGAGACAGTTACCAGGTGAGTCGCTGCCAGTGATCGTGTTCGTCACGGCATATGATCAGTACGCGATACAGGCCTTTGAGGCGAAGGCCGTGGACTACCTGCTCAAGCCGGTGGACGATGCGCGCTTTGAAGCCGCACTCGAGCGGGTCCGCGCGCAGATCGGTGCCAGCAATGCGGCCAATCAGCGCGATCGCCTGGTGGAGATCATTGCCGAGCTCACCGGCTCGGGGAAACTCGCTCTCGAGGAGCTGCTTGCTCATGGAAGCAAGGCTACCGGCGCGCGTCGTCCTGAAGTGCTGCCGATACGGCAGGGCCGGGAAACGGTGCGCGTGCCGGTTGCCAGCATCGAGTGGGTGGACGCTGCCGGCGATTACATGTGCATCCACGCGGCCGGGACCACGCACATCCTGCGCGGCACGATGAAGGAGCTTGAGGACGTCCTCGATCCGAAGCTGTTCCAGCGCGTGCATCGCTCCACCATCGTCAATCTGAGTCTGGTGAAGAGCCTGCGCGCCCACATGAACGGTGAATACTTCCTGACGCTCACGGGAGGTCATGAACTGAAGCTGTCGCGCACGTATCGCGACAAGGTCGAGTACTTCCTGAAAGGCACGCGCGCCTAACCGCGATCCGCCCCAGCGCCGCCGCAATCTGCCTCAGCGCCACAATCTGTGCAGCAACCCCGCAACCTACCCAGCGCCGCTAACCACTCAGGCGGTGCAGCGCAGGTTCATACCGTCGCTGCCCGGAGCGACGGTTCGAGCCCGCTGTGCGGGATGCCGTCATCGAGCCACGCAACCGAGTTACGGCCCTGGCGTTTGGCGCGATATAGTGCCTTGTCGGCGCTGTGCACCAGGGCTTCGGGAGACTGCGCGAGGCGCGCACCCAGCTGCGCCATGCCGATGCTGACCGTCACGACGGCCGCAGTCGGAGAGTCCTCGTGCAGGATACCCACCTCACGGATGGCCGCGCACAACTCATGCGCAATCTCCCGCACATCATTGACACCGGGATCGTACAGCGCCAGCACGAACTCCTCGCCACCATAGCGTGCAGCGATGTCGAGCGGTCGGCGCGCAAAACGCTGTACCACCTGCGCAACGCGCCGCAGGGCATCGTCTCCCGCTTGGTGGCCATAGCGGTCGTTGTACGCCTTGAAATGATCAACATCGATCAGCAGCAGCGCGAGAGCATGGCCTTCGCGCGCGCGTTGCTGCCAGATCCGCGCGAAACACTCATCGAAGGCGCCACGGTTCTTGAGTCCGGTGAGACTGTCGCGCATCACCATCTCACCCAGCAAGCCACGCTCCAGAAACGAGGTGCGTGCCTGCTGCTCGACGCCGTAATAGATACAGCCGCCGGTCGTAGCGGCGATCGCCAGCACCAGGGTGCAGTAAACCACCGAGCCGGCCGGCTGCTGGTTATAAATCAATGTCAAGCCATAGACGAGCACCAGCACGCCTGCGCTGAGCAGTGACTCGCGGAACAACTGCCCGCCAAGAAAGAACAGCCCAATGCAATAGATCGTAAGGAAGTAGAACTGATCGGAAGCGCCCGATTCGCTATGAGCGGCGATGCCGATGGCGGAGGCGGTTGCTGTCAGCGGCACTGCCCATCGGGCGAGCGGCAAGTACAGCTGCGCGTAGCGGCGGCTGAAGGCCGCCCACAGCATGAACAGGCTCGCCGGTATCACGAGTCCGAGCCAGCCGCAAGCCAATTGCAGCAGCGAGTTCTCTTCCAGCAACAGCAGCTGCAATGCCAGCGCCACCGCAAGCGCACACAACGCGAGTTGAAAGCCACGCACGCGCGCGCGCATGCGCGGCAGATGCAGTGCCTGAAATTCGCGCTCCAGTGGTGCGGCAAATTGCAGTCGGGGAAAGCGGCGCCGCAGCTCGCTCGCGTACGGAGAATCGGGGAAGTTCTGCAGATCGAGCGCGGCGTGCATGTGCATTAATCAGCAATGTATCTCACTCGTGCGTGTTGGAATGTGACGCAGTTCGGATGCGCGCGCATCCAGCGGCGTCGCCTTCACCAGCTGTAGCGCACGCGATAGCGCAGCACTGTCTCGCCATCCTTCGCCACCTCGAGCGGGAAGCTGATCGTGTGCGCATCCTCCTTAGTGAAATCATTGCTCTTGCTCATGATCTTCCAGTTACTCCAGCGATACAGATTCTCCTTGACCAGCACCTGCACTGGCTCAGACTTATGATTGCGCAGGCGCACTTCGAATTCCTCTTCGAGCGCGTGGCCCTTACTGTCGAGCACGAAGTCGGTCTGCCGGCGCTCGCCGACCACATCGAAGGCTGAGCCAAGGCGCACGCGCACCTGCTCATCCTTCGGCGTATGCGCGATACTGTCCTCGCCGATGAACTCCAGAGCTCCGTCGGCAGCATCGAGCTTCGAGACGCGCACGCGTCCGGCGGGCAAGGGGATGCCGAGGCCGTGCTCCTTCTGATTGCGGAACTTTAGATACACATCGACCTGCTTGTTGGACTGTGCGCCGAAGTTCCGATCGGTGATCGGGCTGGCCGGGATGTAAGCGCTCGCCGCGCCGTCATATATCAGCAGCCGCCGCGCCGGGATCTGCTGCGCGCGGTCGAACAACTCGATCTGCCGCGTAGAATTGTTCAGCAGCGTGGTGGGTCGCTGCAGCGTGTAGAGGTGAAATTCGAAAAAAGACTGCTCCTTGAATCCGGGAACGGCCGCGGCTTCGGCGACGGCGTAATCCATCGCGCGCTTGTACATGGCCGGGCGGTTCTCGGGTGTCACGCGATGCACATCACCGGCAATCAGCTTCAGTCGCGCGTTCGGATAAGTGGCCCCGGACTGATTGATGATGCTGACCCAGGCCGACAGATCGAGCATGCCGGCGTTCGCGTCACGCCCTTCCCTAAAGATGAGATTGTAATCCGCCCACCAGGTTATCCCCGCGGTCTGGTAGGTGACGCGCGTGCGCTGTTCGCCGGCCTGCGGCGACAATACGTCCCAGACGAGCGTGGGACGCGTGTCGAGACCGCCAGGCAGTTCCGGGAAATGCACGGCCGAATAGTTGCGCAGCGCCTGGATGGAGCCATCCGCCGTGCGCAATACCAGCCCATCGGCCGCGGCAAGCAGGGTGCCGTTGACCGTCGCACTGTGATCGGCCGACTGGTAATCGACACTGATCGGCTTGTCGAGGTATTTCAGCAGCAGTTTCTCGGTACTCACCAAATCGAATTGATAAGTTTGTTCCAGCACCCGCGTGCGCGGTTCAGTCAGGGACGCGAATGTCACCGTCGTGGGATCGATGAGCGCGGCGACGTCGGTAAACTTAAGGCTCGACCGTCCACTGTTCAATTTGACGTCGCGTTCCTGGCGAACCATTGCATAACCGGGGATGGCGGCGGCGCCCGGGACCGCTGTTCCCGGCAAGGGTCGGTAAAGATCTGCGGTAATCGCCCCGGGCTGCTGCGAGCTGTAGATGGTGATGGCGGTGTCCTCGGTCACCCCCAGAGCGGGACTTACCTGGACAAGGCCAGCAATGAGGGTCACTGCCGGCAGAAGGCGCGATGTGGCCGAATTGTTAGGCATGATCTGGAGAACCTCCGTTCAGGACTTCTGATTAAACGTGACGGGCAAGCAAATCCGGTTAGACGATGGTTACGCCGGTCTGTGACCCAGGTGCCGCACCGGGCGGCTGTGACATGGTTAAATCCGCGCTGCCGACCTGTGAAGTGCATCACACCGGGACGGTGGCTCCCCCGGATCTGTGAGCCATCACTTTGGCGCCTGATGGGCGCCATTGCAGGATAGCTTCATGCAAGGTTCCCGACCCTCCGTGCCGCCCCTGACCGATCTGCCGGTGGAGGAGCTGTCGCTGCTCGAGCCGCAGGACGCCCCCACAGCGCACGCTGCGCCCGCTACCAGCAGCGCCACCGCGTCCGCCGAAAAGCCCGTGCAGCGGTCGATGGATCTCGAGGCGGCGGAGCTGCTCGACCCTGAGGCAATCCTGCTCGGCAAGGTGCCGAGCCCGCCGGTGAGCGCTCGCCAGGCCCCGGGCCCGGCGATTGGCGCGACAGCGACGCCAGCTCCGAACCCGATCAATGCGGCCGACAGACTGCGCGGGACCACGGTATATAAAGAGGTGTCTGGACCTGATGCGAAACCCACAGCTTCGGTCAGTGTCGGGTCCGTGCCTCCGGCAGCGGAATCCGCTTATGTTCCACTGCTCAGCAGCGGCCCCGCTGAGGTCGATCCCACAACAGCCGCTGCGATCTCCGCTGCAGCTGCTCCATCGCGCGAGGCGACCGCACGCGAGGTGAGCGCCCGCGATAACACTGCGCAAAAAGCCACGCCGCCGGAACTCACGCGCAACACAAGCTCTGTTGCCTCGCGCGATTCGCCTGTCCGCGAGTCGAAGATCGTTGCAGCGAGCCCTCCAGCGGCGCCCGCGAGTGCGGCAACTGCCCCTGCAGCAGTCTCACCGCCGATGGATCGTGATTTCATCGCGCGCAATCAGATCATCGAGCGTTATCTCTCCGGACGACTGCCGCTCAAGGGTGCAACCGACTTCGAGCGATTCTGCCGTGAGAATCCACAGTTGCTGGATGAGCTCGGAGTTCCCGAGCGGGTGAATGCCGGACTGCGGCTGCTGGAGGCGAGTGGCAAACCCGAGCCCTGGCAGGAGCCGGCGCGTCCGAAATGGCTGCGACCACAGGTGCTGCTCGCCCTGAGCGCCGCTGTTGTATTGCTGACCGTCGCACTGGGGATCGTTGGCAGCAACTCCGCTTCCAAGACACAACGCATCGAAAAACTGCAGCGGCAACTTGCCGAGCAGCCGCTCGAGGCGGCGACCAACACGCGCGCGGTGCGTCTGGTGCCTAGTCGTGAGGGCGCATCGAACACGCCAGCCATCAGCATCAGTCGCTCGCCGGCCGAGCTGGTAGACCTGCGGATCGATGAGTCCCGCTCGCCGTACAAACTCTACCAGATCACCATCGACCGCATCGATCAGGGTCGGGTAGCGGTCCTGCATAACCTTGCGAAAGATTCCAACGGCCATGTCCGCATGGCGCTCAACAGCACGGCGCTCGGTCCCGGCAATTATCAGCTGACCATTCAGGGACTCTCCTGGCGCGGTGATCCGGAGCCGGACTCCTGGATCACCCTCGCCATCCAGCGCTGAATCGGCACGCGGCACATCGCGTGACGCAGTTCTCGCTTCGCGCTCGCGACCCGTGCGGCGTGTCATGAAGGCTACGGCTCACATGCCCTGTCTTCGGCTGTTGCGCTACAGTCTTGCGCAGAAGCGCAGGCAAGCGGCTCTTGAGGGCCCATGACAAACGCAGTTGAGCGGCGGCGCCCGGATGCACCGTCAGCAGCGGCAGGACAGACCGATGTCTTCGTCGCCCGTCAGCCGATCTACAACACCGCCATGGCGGTGACCGCTTTTGAATTGCTCTATCGGCACTCACCGTCGGCCACGCGCGCCCATATCGCCGATCCCCGTCAGGCCACTCTGGAAGTGATCGCCAGTGCGGCGCTGGAGATCGGCCTGGACCGGATCTCGGGTGGACAGCCGGTACATATCAACTTCCCGGCCGAACTGCTGGCAGATCTGCCCGATCTGCCCCTGCCGCCGAATCTCGTCGTCATCGAGGTGCTGGAAGATGTACGCGCGGAGCCGGACATCGTGCAGGGAATCCTCAAGCTGCGGGCACGCGGCCACCGCATAGCGCTGGATGACTATTCACTGCAGGTCAGCGACTCGCGCCTGCTCGAGCTTGCGGACATCGTCAAGGTCGAGATCACTCATCCAGGTGCACAGGAGCTCGGCGATCTGGTGAAGGAGCTGCGATCCCGCGGGGTCGAGCTGATCGCCGAAAATGTTGAGACGCCGGAGCACTTCGAGAACGGCGTGAGCCTGGGATTTGTCGGTTTCCAGGGATATTTCCTGCAGCACCCGCAGACCTTCCGTGCCAAGCGTGTGCCATCCACCAAGCTGAGCACGCTGCGCCTGGTCGCAACGCTGCAGAACGAAGACTACTCCGTGGATGAGGTTGAGCGGCTGCTCAGCCAGAACGTGTCGATGTCGTATCACGTTCTGCGCTGTATCAACTCCAGCTACTACAATCTGCCGCGCAAGATCAGCTCCATTCGCCAGGCCGTCGTCATCCTCGGGGTACAGCAGCTGCGCCAGCTGTGCTCTCTGTTATGCCTGCAGGGGTTTGACGATCGCCCGCCCAGCCTGTTCATCAACGCCATGACTCGTGCACGGATGTGCGAGCAGCTCGGCAAGCTGGGCGGCGCCAGCGACACCGGCGCGTTCTTCATTACCGGCTTGTTCTCGCTGCTGAATGCGCTCACCGGCATGCCGATCCAGCAGATCGTCGAGGAGCTGCCGTTGTCTGCGGCGATTGCCAGGGCGCTGACGGCGAACGAGGGCGATCTCGGTAAAGCGCTGCAGTGTACGCGCGCTTACGAGCGCGCCGCCTGGGACCAGGTGAAATACAATGATCTGCCGCCGGCGCTCATCCGTGCCGCCTACATGGATGCCGTCTTCTGGGCCGAGCAGGCGCGCGCACTGATCGATAAATAGCCGCGAGCTGCGCGCGTGGTATGCGTGCCTCAGTTCGCGCGAAGCGTCCTGAGCGGCGGTTGTCTGACGACGGAGCGGGTTGCGAGCCAGCCGGTCGCCGCCACCAGCAACGCACCGCCCACCACTCCCTCCACCGCCACTCGCCAGTCGAACGCGTAGTGCAGTTGCAGGAGGCGTGTATCCATGTAATAGGCGGCAATGCTGGCACCGATTGAGGCCAGCAACCCCGACAGCAACCCCAGGGTCACGAACTCGGCCAGCACCCCCTGCGTGACGGTAGACCGCGAGGCACCCAGCGTGCGCAGCATCGCACTCTCATAGCGGCGCTCATCCCGGCTCGACTGCACCGCCGCCAACAACACGGTCAAACCGGCGAACAAAGTGAAGACGAAAACGCTCTGCACGGCCAGTACCGCCTTGTCGAGCACCGAGCGCACCTGTGCCAGCAGGTCATCGATATCGAAGATGGATACACTCGGGAAGCGATGGGCGAGCTCTGCCAGAGCACCGTGGGTGCCGGCCGGCAGATTGGCACTGGTGATGTAGGTACCTGCGCTCTTATCCAGCAGGCCCGGGGCGAATACCACGAAGAAGTTGGGTTGGAAGCTATCCCACTTCACCTTGCGGATGTTGGCAATACGCACATCGAAGGTCTCCCCGCCGATATCGAACTGTAGATGATCACCAACCTGCACGTGCAGCGACTCCTGGAATTCGGTCGAGAGTGAAACGAGCGGCTTGCCGTAATCCTCGGCACTCCACCAATTGCCAGCGACGATGCGGTTGTCGGTGCCCACCTCCTGCGCCCACGTCAGGTTCTGCTCGCGTGTCGCGAAATTGTCGCCGTCTCCCTCCGCAAACTTGAGATCCTCGACCCGCTGTCCCTTGATGCTCGTCAAACGCCCGCGGATCATCGGCAGCATCCGCGCGGTCATTGCGCCATGCTCGTGCAGGAACTGCAGGAACGCAGCGCGTTCGCCAGGAGGAATGTTGACGAAGAAAAAGTTGGGCACGTTCGCCGGCAGCGTGCGTCGCCAGTCGCTGTTGAGATCGTCGCGCACGATTGCCAGCAGCAGCAGCACCATGATGCCGGTGCCGAATGCCACGATCTGCACGATGCTCTCTGCGCGCCTGCGACTCAGGTTGGCGATACCGTAACGCCACGCGACGCCTGCGCGTGCGCGTAGTCGTCCAGCAGCTGCCACCAGCAGCGCCCCGGACAGCGCCAGCACGCCCAGGAACACGGCAAGGCCGCCTGTAAAGCCGGCAAACAGTTTCCAGTCCCGAACGACCCAGAAGACGAGCAGCACGACGATCACCATCGCGGGCCCGAATGCCAGCCACACGAGCGGCGGTGGCGGCCCGACATCCCGCCGCAAGACGCGCAATGCCGGAACGCGTGCGAGCTGCAGTAGCGGCGGCAGGCCAAAGCCCACGAGCACGGCCATGGCGGCGGCAAACCCCACGGCGATCGGAAGCAGGCTGGCAGGCGGCAGCTCCACGACGAGCAGGCTGCGGATGGTATGCAACAGCCATTGCTGCGCGATGAAGCCCAGCCCACAGCCGAGTAACGCTGCGACAGCCGCGACGATCAGCATCTCGAATACGTTGACGCTGAGTGTGAAGGCGCGCGATGCGCCCAGGGTCTTCAGTAGCGCCACGGTATCCAGGTGCCGGGCGACGAAGCGCCGTGCCGACATGGCCACCGCGATGGAGCACAGCAGCACGCTGACGAGACTTGCCAGGCTGAGGAAGCGGCCGGCCCGCTCGATTGCATTGCGGATCTGCGGGCTGGCATCGGTGATGTCACTGACCCGTTCTGCCGGTCGTTTGTGCGACAGCAACCACACCTTGAACGCATCGATGCGCTCGCGCTCGCCGGCGAACAGCACGCGATAACTCACGCGGCTGCCGGGCTGAATGAGTTGCGTCGCCGGCAAGTCGGCAGCATTCATGAGCAGGGTGGGTGCCAGCTCCGCGAAGGTGCCACTCTGGTCCGGACGCGAGATGAGCGCGTGCGCAACGGTAAAGGTTGCTGCACCGATGCTGACCCTCGAGCCCACGCGAATCTCGAGGGCCGCCATCAGCCGCGAGTCCGGCCAGATCTCTCCTGGCCGGGGTATGCCGGCGGCCGTGCGACCGGCTACGAAGGGTTGATCAGCGATCAGCACGCGACCGCGCAGCGGATAACCCGACGTCACAGCTCGCAAGTTGGTCAATTGACTGCGGTCGCCGTTGAAGACGACGCTGAGCAACGCCGTGCTGCGTGCTGTGAGGATGTGGCGTCGCGTAGCCTCAGAAAAGTATGTATCGCTCACCGGCTGAGGGGAACCCAAGCGGATATCTGCGGCGAGAACCTCGCTCGCCTGGATGGCTACCGCCGTGCTGATGCGACTCACTAGAAAACCCACTCCAGTCAGCGCGGCAACGGCCACGATCAGAGCGAGCAGCAGCACACCAAGCTCACCGGAGCGCCACTCCCGCAGCAGCGAGCGCATTGCCAGAAGCAGCGCGCGTCTCATCATACGATGCGCCCGGCGGCCATGCGGATGGTGCGCGCGCACTGGGTAGAGAGCTGCGAGTCATGGGTCACCAGCACGAGTGTGGTACGAGAGCTCGCATTCAGCTCGAATAGCAGCTCGCCAATACGCGCACCAGTCAGCGTATCCAGATTTCCTGTCGGCTCATCTGCAAACAACACGGCGGGTCGGGTCACGAAAGCCCGCGCCAGTGCCACGCGTTGTTGCTCCCCACCCGAGAGCTGCCGCGGATAGTGTCCGAGCCGCGGCCCGAGACCTACCCGCCGCAGAGTATCCATGGCTGCCGCGCGCGCCGCGGAGTTGCCGGCAAGCTCCAGGGGCAACATGACATTTTCAAGCGCCGTCAATGCCGGAATGAGGTGAAAGGACTGGAATACGAATCCGACCCGCTGCGCGCGCAAGGCGGCGCGACCATCTTCATCCAGCTCCGTGAGATCCTGGCCATCGAGCAGCACCCGCCCGCTGGTGGGCAAATCGAGACCGGCCAGTAACGCAAGCAGCGTGGATTTACCCGCGCCCGATTCCCCGACGACTGCCACCGATTCGCCGGGGGCGATGTTCAGAGAAACGTCGTGCACAATAGTGAGCACGCCTTCGGGACTTGCAACCTGCTTGGTGAGGTTTTCGGCCTTGAGAACACTGTCGAGGATCATCGGCGCCTGGGCGCTCGGCATCGGATTCTGGCTCATCGCGCTCCCGAGCGCAGCGTCGTCCGGTCAGACCATACTCGTGTTCGGCGACAGCCTCAGCGCCGCGTACGGGCTCAGACCTGAACAGGGGTGGGTAGCCTTGCTGGACAAGCGGCTACGCAACGAAGGGTACAAATATGAGGTCGTGAACGCCAGCATCAGCGGCGAAACCACCAGCGGCGGACTGCAGCGCTTGCCGCGGGCCCTGCAATTGCACACTCCACGCATCCTCATCCTGGAGCTCGGTGCGAACGATGCATTGCGTGGCCTGCCGATCGCGACCGCCAGGGACAATCTCGCAAAGATGATCGAGATGACGCAGCGGGCAGGTGCGGCCACGCTGCTGGTCGGCATGCGAATGCCGCCGAATTATGGGCCGCGCTACACCAGCGAATTTGCGCAAATGTATACCGAGCTCAAGGCTCGCTATCAGGTGACGCTCGTCCCCTTCCTGCTCGAAGCGGTGGCACTGGACCCGGCTCGTATGCAGCAAGATGGCCTGCATCCGACAGCCGATGGCGAGCCCGCCGTATTGGATACGCTTTGGTCCCAGTTAAAATTACTGCTGAAGAAAGATCGCTGAGGGGGCGCTGATGGACAAAATCTGGCTGAGGTCCTATCCCCCGGGCGTGCCGGCTGAGATCGATCCCAGCAGGCTGCGCACCGTACAACAGCTGATTACTGAGACGTGCGCAGCGCACGCGACACTGCCCGCTTTCGTGCAGATGGGTCATACGCTGACTTTTCGCCAGCTCGAGCAGCTGTCCGCCCACTTTGCAGCCTACCTGCAGCAGAAATTGCAGCTACGCAAGGGCGAGCGTATCGCGATCATGCTGCCGAATGTCCTGCAATATCCCATCGCATTATTTGGGGCCCTGCGCGCTGGGCTTGCAGTGGTCAACACCAATCCGTTGTACACCGCGCCGGAACTGGAGCATCAACTGCGCGACTCGGGTGCCACGGTGATCCTGGTCCTGGAGAACTTCGCACACTGCGTCGCCAAGGTGTTGCCGCAGACACAGGTGAAGCAGGTGATCGTCACCGGCGTTGGCGATCTGCTTTCCTGGCCCAAGTCATCACTCGTCAATTTCGTCATCAAACGCCGCAAGCAGATACCCCCCTGGAAAATCGAAGGGGCCGTGAGATTCCGTGAGACGCTGGCAGCGGGTGCCGCCGCCACCCTCGAGCCCGTCGAACTCAAACGGGAAGACCTTGCGTTTCTGCAGTACACCGGGGGCACGACCGGGGTTGCCAAAGGCGCCATGCTCACGCACGGCAACATAACGGCCAATATTCTGCAGGCGGAGGCCTGGATCAGACCGCAGTTCGGACAACAGACGGCGACACTCATCACACCCATACCGCTGTATCACATCTTTGCATTGACAGCCAATTGCCTGCTATTTGCCCGGCTCGGGTGGCGCAATATTCTCATCGTCAATCCGCGGGATTTTCGCGCGGTGGTCGCCGAGCTGAAAAAATATCGCTTCACCTTCATGAGTGGTGTCAATACATTATTCAATGCGCTGTTGAATACGCCAGGATTTGCTGACATCAATTTCGATGCATTGCAGATAACGCTCGGCGGGGGAATGGCAGTTCAGGGTACGGTCGCGGAGCGTTGGAAGAAAGTCACCGGTAAACGCCTCACTCAAGCCTGGGGTCTGACAGAAACTTCACCGGGTGCCTGCATCAATCCGCCCGAGGAGGACTTCAACGGCTCCATTGGGCTGCCGATTTCATCGACAGAGATCAGCATCAGGGACGATGCAGGTCAGGAGATACCCCTCGGCCAGATCGGCGAGATCTGCGTGCGTGGACCGCAGGTCATGGCGGGTTATTGGAATTTCCCGGACGAGACCGCCAAAGTCATGCTGCCGGAAGGATGGCTGCGCACCGGTGACGTCGGCCACATGGATCAACGAGGTTACGTCTACATCGAGGACCGCAAGAAAGACATGATCCTGGTGTCAGGATTCAACGTCTATCCCAATGAAATCGAGGCTACAGTGGCCGCTCATCCGGGAATCACCGAGGCCGCGGCAGTTGCGCAGCCAGATGAGCGCTCGGGCGAAGTGGTTGCTCTGTTCGTGGTGCGCTCCGATTCGAGTCTGACTGAGCGCGCGCTGATCGATTTTTGCCGTCAATCTCTTGCAGCCTACAAGGTTCCCCGACACGTGTATTTTCGCAATGAATTACCGAAGAGCAATGTAGGGAAGATCCTGCGTAAAGCGCTGCGCGAGGAAGTGGCCAAGCGGTGATGCGCGGAGCTTAGGATTCGCACTTCACAGCTCCGAAAGTTGGGTCATGAATGAGATAGACGCCCACGCCGACGCGAAACTTCTTCGTGTCACGGGAAACCGGATGATGGCTGTCTTGCGAGGCGAACCATTGATCTACGCCGTTGAGTAAGGCATCAGCACGTTTGGTAAAAACATGCTGAAAACGGGCAGCCTGGATTGATGAGGTTAAAAGAGAGGTTTTCACGCCGAAAAAGCCAGCTTGGCTCATAGGCGGACCGCTCCGGTTTAGCGTGCGTATAAAGTCTGTCAGATACCGCGCGACCTCAATCAGCTGACGCATAGACCGCTCTTTGGTCCAAGAGGCATTCACGCCTATCCGTCCGGTCGCCCTTACTGAGACGGCTTTCATTCGCTGCAGCTCCTTAAGTACCGAAACCGGAGTGACATCTCCGCCGTATAGCTTGACGAGCTGCGAAAAAGAGCCTTTGCTCCCACGTACCGGCAGGTCAGCCGGCTTTCCGCTTCTCTTGGAGAAGCGGCCATCTATCCTCCAGCCCCTCAACACGCGCAGCGCCCGCTGCTCGTTCGTGCTACGATTTTTTGCAGATTTTCGTCCTTTCATTTCATCTAGAAGTGATGAAACTTCCTTTCGGGTCAATCCAGTTACGACGGAAAGTCTTGAGGTATTGACTCGGGAGCCTGCAGTTAGGACGGTGTCAATGGCGGCCTTTACATAAGCATGCTTCGCGGCGTAAACGAGTTCTCCGACCCCCACTCGATTAGAGATGAGGAGTGCCCCAATGGGCAGCATTAACGCTGTCAGGGCATCGTTCAAGTCAGTCTTTTTCTCCGAAGAATAGGAAATCAACGCATGCACTCTCGGTCAGGCGCGATCATTGCTCTGGGTCAGAATAGATAGAAAAAATCCCTAAACCAACTCGTCGACTCGAACGGCGATTTGCTTTGCGACGAGCTCGATGGGCCTCCAGCCAATCATCAAGCTCGTCTAGGAATACCAAACTCCGCTCCTTAGCGAATTCGAAAAACTCTTTAGCGGCGGTCTCGCTAATGAATCTGTTTTCTGTCTTTTGCCAGAACAATGGAGGGCCAGACGGACGTTTCGATCGTTTCAGTATCCTTCCAAGAGTTTCGCTGGCATCGCTCAAGAAGTAAGCGACCGGTTCGTAGGCCATGGCCGTGGGGCCGCTCGTATTGAAAAACGAGTTAGTTAGCGAGTATTTGCCGGTTTTCGTGCGCCGAACATTGCCGTAGCGCCTCAATATTGCCAATGCACTCGCGGGATCAGTCGTGGGATCGACGGCGTGTACTAAAGAGGAGAAACTATTTGCTCCGCTCATTGGAAGGTCGCGAGGCCAACCGGACGCGTCGAGGAACCTCTTCGCTCTGCCCCACTCGGCAATAATGTCGGCAAAACCGGTCGGTCGACCAATATGGTCGATGCGGCGGCGGGCTGTCCTGGTAGAGGAATTCTTTAAAGCGATGGAAAAGATCTGCTGAGCCTCGTTCTCCGTCATGCCTCCGGCGAGGAGAAACGCAGCGATTGGAAACATCAAGGAAGCCGCACGCCGCGCGTCGATGGAGACGTGGTCTCGCCTTTTTTTGTTTCTCAGCTTGGGGCCCTCTGAACGCCGGTAAACTACTCCCGAGCGTTAGAGCATCAACTTACCTGTGGTCTGTTCGTGTTCCATAGGCAAGGTACCCTGTCGCAGCGTGGGATCTATGGCGACGATCAAGAAGTTAGCGTTCCAATGTGCGCTGGCGTAAGTGCGCATTTTTGGGCTTAGAGCGTATTAATAGGTCCCAATGGAATGTGTGCTGAAGAACGCAGCAATTTCAGGTGGAGGTAAGCCCTGCAGGAGAGGGCCGGGTAGCCGTACGAAGCGGGAAACTCAGGACTTCGTCGGAGAGCCGCTACCACTGATTCCTTGATTAGCCGCGCCGCTGCCGCTGATGCCCTTGCTGGCACCGCCACTACCGCTGATGCCGAAGGCACCGCCGCTGCCGCTGATACCAAACGCACCACCACTGCCGCTGATGCCCTTACTCGTACCCCCGCTGCCGCTGATGCCCTTGCTGGCACCCCCACTACCGCTGATGCCGAAGGCACCGCCGCTACCGCTGATACCAAACGCACCCCCACTGCCGCTGATGCCCTTACTGGCACCGCCGCTGCCGCTGATGCCCTTGCTGGCACCGCCACTACCGCTGATGCCGAAGGCACCGCCGCTACCGCTGATACCAAACGCACCACCACTGCCGCTGATGCCCTTACTGGCACCGCCGCTGCCGCTGATGCCCTTGCTGGCACCACCACTACCGCTGATGCCCTTACGCACCCCCGCTGCCGCTGATGCCCTTATCGCACCCCCGCTGCCGCTGATGCCGAAGGCACCGCCGCTGCCGCTGATGCCCTTACTGGCACCACCACTGCCGCTGATACCAAACGCACCGCCACTGCCGCTGATGCCCTTGCTGGCACCGCCACTACCGCTAATGCCGAAGGCACCGCCGCTGCCGCTGATACCAAACGCACCGCCACTGCCGCTGATGCCCTTGCTGGCACCGCCACTGCCGCTGATGCCGAAGGCACCGCCACTGCCGCTGATGCCCTTGCTGGCACCGCCGCTGCCGCTGATACCAAACGCACCGCCACTGCCGCTGATGCCCTTGCTGGCACCGCCGCTGCCGCTGATACCAAACGCACCGCCACTGCCGCTGATGCCCTTGCTGGCACCGCCGCTGCCGCTGATACCAAACGCACCGCCACTGCCGCTGATGCCCTTGCTGGCACCGCCGCTGCCGCTGATACCAAACGCACCGCCACTGCCGCTGATGCCCTTACTGGCACCGCCGCTGCCGCTGATACCAAACGCACCGCCACTACCACTGATACCAAGGCGTCCTGCGCCCCTAACTGCGGTTACAGATTCCAAACTCTCCACGAGCAATACGCCATGCGCGTTTGGCTGCGTTCCGCGAATCTGAACGGTGGTGCCAACTGTCGGGGACGAAAAGGACCCAGACATAGCGGGCGTTAAATCAATGGCCAATCCAGCAACCTGTGCACGTCCGGTGGAGGCTTGAGCTTTTTCGACATACCCCGTCACGAGCACCTTCGTGGCGCCTGCCACGTATGCTCCCCGGCTAACAACGCTCGATATAGTTATGCCGTCTTGGGCGTCAACACTTCCGTACAACTCGGCAGTTTCGCCAACAGAGAGATGCTCTGACGGAAGAAGCGCTATGCGTTGCCCTAGTACGATAGCGGAGTGCTCTTTTGGCAGCACTTCGTCCACCGGACCTACGAATAAAAGCGCGGTGGCCTCCATATTGGAGCGAGCAAGACCCATGCCCGCGGTGTTTGCAACGCTAAAAGATGCGGCTAACAACAATGCCGCCGTGCAGATTCCAAAATTCTTCATCATTGACCTTCCCCGAACTCCATCCGTGTTCACTAATCTCTCTTTTTGTTCACCGCTGCCAAAACATCGATTTCCTCGATAACTGGCGGTCTGTTCTGCGTATTCGCAAACGTCGCGCGCTGTGCCTGCTTGTCAGATGGCGCTTTGTCTGCATCTTCAAAAAAATACAATCCAACACCGTACTTCTTACCCGCATCGCTCTTCTCTGAAGCGGGCATTCGTGTCAAAGCTGTATCGAGTTCAGCAAGAGTTCTTGTCCTTTCTCTCCGGCGAGTGCAAAGAATTGATTTCTTCCGGAATCCGATAGAGCCTCGTCCGAGATAACCGCTCGTTCGAAATAACAAGGCGACTCATCTTCTCGTAACAAGTTGTGCACAAAGTTTGCGGTTACGATGCCCAGGAACCGT
Source organism: uncultured Pseudomonadota bacterium (assembly GCA_963715725.1). GTDB lineage: Bacteria > Pseudomonadota > Gammaproteobacteria > Steroidobacterales > Steroidobacteraceae > 13-2-20CM-66-19. The sequence continues at coordinate 1,726,140 of OY970272.1, forward strand.
CCCATTCGCTCGATGCGAGTTACATCTGCCCCCTTCGGCACATACGCTCGCGATAAGCAGCGGATGGTGGTGCTGTCGATAACTTCTACTGATCCCGCTGCTACCAATTCATCTAGCAACGCATCAGGATCGACACTTGGACATGCCAAGCTAACCAACTCTTGCAAAACTCCGACGCGGCGACCCCTCGACCCGGTTCAGGTCGAGATCCATCGCAAGTCCATATGCTCCGGAGAAGTTGGCGTGCGTGTGCCAAACCGTCAGCAGACTGGTGATCTGGTCGAGACTGACTGTCGCACGCAGGCTGTGCGGTGCGCCCGCGCGCAGTGCGTCGCGCAGCGCACTGACATCAGACTTGGGAAGACCAGCTACTACAGCAAGGCGGGCGTCCGTGGTTGGACGCTTCTGTTCTTGCAATCTCGCCTCGAGTGCCTTGATGTACGAACGGCGTACGACTCCGGCGATTTCCCCAGCGGAAATTCCATATTCGAAAGCAACACGCATCAGCGGCTGTACTAACGCCGCAAACACGTTGAGCACGGCTTCCTTTTCCTTGCTCGTCTTATTCATGGGTGGATTACTGCGCCGCAGCAATCAACCATCTAGCGCGGCGCAAAATCTCACCCGCGCACGATGCTTGCCCTACGCCCACAGACCCTCCCCTGAGTGTCGGCAGTCACCGACACTTACTTATCTTATGTAAGACAACGTAGCAGCAAATTGTGACGTTCGTCAAAGATTTGTGGAATATCGTTGACAAAAACGATCTTCAGGAGGTTTGTCGTTTTAACTTATTGAAACTGCAGCGAAAGTTGTCCGTAGGGTCGCGGGTCAATAGCCCGGGTTCAGGAGCCCCTGCGGGTGACCAGTCAGGTGCGTTCCGCAGGGTGGAACAGCCGCCGGTGCTCGAGTATGGCGTAGCGATCGGTCATCCCGGCGACGTAGTCCGCTACCGCCCGGGCACGACCCCCCACCCCTCGGGCTTCTTCGGCCGATCGGGCGAGATCCCGATGCTCGGGCGGCATGAGATTGACGTCATCCATGAACGCCTCAAACAGGGCCTTGATCACCTGCCGCGCCTTGGAGGTCATGCGCAGTACCTTGTAATGACGGTAGACGTGCTCCCGCAGAAACGTCATGAGCTCCTTGTGTTCCGCCTGGCCCTCATCGCTCAGTCCAATGAGGGGGTCAGGACGGGCGCGCACCTCATCAATCGAGGCAGGCTGGGAGCATTCCAGGCGGGCGTGCGAGGTGGCAATCAGGTCGACCACGATGAAGTTGATCATGCGGCGCACGATTTCGTGCACCAGCCGCCGACCGGGCAGCGCCGGGTATTGTGCGACTACGCTCTCGTACTGGCGGCGGAACAGCCGCACCGCCCGCAGACCTTCCACGTCGATCAGTTGCGCGCGCAGCCCATCATCGACATCGTGGTTGTTATAGGCAATCTCATCTGCCAGGTTGGCCAGTTGAGCTTCGAGCCCAGGCTGGCGATGCTCAATGAAGCGCGCCCCGATCTCCCCCAGCTCGCGCGCATTGCGCACCGAGCAGTGCTTGAGTATTCCTTCACGACACTCGAACGTAAGGTTGAGTCCGGGAAACTGCGCATAACGCTCCTCGAGCTCATCGACGACGCGCAGCGACTGCAGATTGTGCTCAAAACCTCCGTAGGGACGCATGCACGCATTGAGTGCCTCCTGACCGGCGTGCCCGAATGGAGTGTGTCCCAGATCGTGCGCGAGACTGATCGCCTCGGTCAGCGACTCATTCAACCGCAGGGCCCGCGCCGCTGACCGGGCGATCTGCGCTACCTCAATGGAGTGGGTGATCCGCGTCCGGTAGAGATCGCCTTCGTGGTTTACGAAGACCTGCGTCTTGTAGACCAGGCGCCGGAAGGCATTGGAGTGGATGATCCGATCGCGGTCGCGCTGGAACTCGCTACGGAACTGCGGTGGCGGCTCTGGATGGCGGCGGCCCCGGGATTGTTCATCGTGAGCGGCGTAGGGCGCGAGGATTGCCGGCTCGCCGGTGCTCATCCGCAATAGGAGTCGAGTGTCTGACGCAGTGCCGCTTCCGGATAGTCAGCGGTGACGAAGGCATCGCCGATGCTTCGCAGCAGCACGAGGCGGATGCGGCCATCCTTGACCTTTTTATCGATGGCCATGTGCTCGAGCGTCGCATCGGCCGTGACTCCGCGCGCCTTGACGGGTAACCCGAGGCGAACCAACAGAGCGCGCAACCGATCGACCGCGGACGCATCCAGCAGCCCGCTGGCGTGCGACATGGCAGCGGCCATCAACAGTCCGGTGCCTATCGCCTCGCCGTGCAGCCACTCGGTGTAGTGGGTGGCCGCCTCGATGGCATGTCCGAAGGTATGACCCAGGTTGAGCAGTGCCCGATCGCCGTGCTCGCGCTCGTCGCGCCCGACGATCTGCGCCTTGATCTCGCAGGAGCGATGCACGACATGGGCGAGCGCCGCAGAATCCGCCGCCAACAACTCATCCAGGTGTTGCTCGAGCCACTGAAAGAAATCCGCATCGCAGATCAAACCATACTTGATGACCTCCGCAAGGCCTGCGCGCAGTTCCCGCGCGGGCAGACTCCGCAGAGTGGCCGTGTCGGCCAGCACCGCCGCAGGTTGATGGAACGCGCCGATGAGATTCTTCCCACCGGGATGGTTAACCCCGGTCTTGCCCCCAACCGATGAGTCCACCTGCGCCAGCAGGGTGGTGGGCACCTGCACGTAGGCGACCCCACGCTGGTAGCTGGCCGCGGTATAGCCGGCCAGATCGCCAACCACACCACCGCCCAGCGCCACGATCACACAATCGCGCCCGAAACGGTTGGCGACCAGCACGTCCATGATCCGCGCCATACTCTTCAGCGACTTGTGCGCCTCGCCATCGGGCAGGCAGGCCTCGACCATACGCGGCGCGGCCAGTGCTTCGCGCAGCTCGCGCGCATACAGCGGCGCGACGATCGTGTTACTCACCAGCAGCACATCGCGCCCGCTGATGTGCTCACGCAGCAGCTCGGCCTGACGCAGCAGCCCCTCTCCGATAACGATCGGATAGCTGCGCTCGCCCAAGTCAACCTTCAGAGTCTGCACCGGCCTCCAGATCCCGCATCGGTCCGCGACATGCTCGGAGTATACCGCCGCTGGCGCATGGGCCGTCGCCTGCCGGTTCGGAGGCTAGCCACTGGCCCTGGCAGCGTGGATGGCGCGCAGGATGTCATCGGCCACGCTGCGCACGCGGCGCAGGTCAGTATCCACCGTGACATCGGCGATCTGCTGATAGAGCTCGGCACGCTCGCTCATCAGCTGCTCCAGTTTGCCGGCCGTGTTTACATTACTCAGTAGCGGCCGGTTGCGCCCGTGGCGTACCCGATCCGCCTGCTGGGCCACGGAGGTACGCAGGTAGACGACGCAGCCGCGCTCAGCCAGAACTCTGCGATTCTCCGCAAGCAACACTGCACCTCCGCCGGTGGCCAGCACCACGGGCTCGAGGGAGGTGAGCGCCTCGATGGCTTCACGCTCGCGCTGACGAAAGCCTGCCTCGCCTTCCTTCTCGAAGATAAACGGAATGTCTACGCCGGTGCGACGTTCGATTTCGCTGTCGCTGTCATAGAAAGGAAAGTCCAACAGCCGTGCCAGCGTTCTGCCCACCGCACTCTTGCCCGAGCCCATCGGGCCGATCAGAAAGAGGCTTGGCTTGGCGCGCATGCCATGCAGCATACCAGGGTAGGGGGCGACGCGTGCCAAGCTTCCGGCCCGCACCTTGCGCTTCGGTCCCCCTTGCGGGAGCTTCTGCCTCACCGATCCGCATCGAGATCATCTGTCCTACTCTCGGTGTTGTTGTTCGGCCCTTCGGCGTTGCCGCCTACTATGGCCTCTGCTGACTTCTGCACAGGCCTCCGAGGACCTCTCGATCCTCGTAGCACAGCGGCACCCGTGCAGATCTCCCCGGGTATTGCGCACCCTCTGTCACGCTTATGCGCGTCGGATATACGTCACCGCGTTCCGGACACGTATCGGGCTTTGCATCTTTTGGCCTGCTCACCCCACGGTGCCGCCTCTATCCGCTTCCTGTTCGTCGCGCCAGCGCTTTGCCTCCGGCTTCCTTCAGACTCCCAGTCGCCCGGGAAACCCTTGCCGTGCAGCTAACATTTCCCCGTGTCGGGTATGTAGAGGACTTTCACCTCCAAGAGAGTGCGCCCTGCCGGGCGCACCAAAACGAAGCGGCCGCCCGAAGGCGGCCGCCGCGTTCCCAATCCAGTCGAGCTGGCTTATTGGACCTGCACGGGTATTACGTAGACGGTGACCGTCTTCGTGCCGGGCGAAGTCACAGTGATCGTGATGTTGCCGGAAGCGGCACTGGTGCCGGCCGCGAGGCTGACCGAGAGCGTGTCACCGCCCAGGGCACTGCGACAGCCGATCGTCCAGTTTGCTCCGGGACCGCTGATCGTGCCGATCGCGGAGTCCGCCGTCACCGTGACGGTGGTGCCCGCGGCCATCGGGTTGCCGTTCAGATCCATCACGGTGTACTGCAGCGTGCCGCTGTTGGTCACCGCCGGAGTAGTGGTGCTGTGCGGGATGGTGTAGGCACTGCCGGCCGTACCGAAGCCGGAGACCGGCATTGCGCTGATCTGCGCACCACTGGTGGACATGATGAGCAGGTGCGTAGCACCGATCGCCAGGCTCTTGTTGCTGCAGGTGGGCGGCGCGCCCGTGCAGGTGATGCCCTTGAAGGTGCCATCGCCGGCGTCGCGCGTGGAGCTCTGATTGAAGTCCAGGAAGTACTCACCCGAGTCGAACATACCGTTCTCGTTGGCATCGTCGTACGGCTCGCCTAGATCCACGAACGGCTCGCCAGTGTCCCAGTAGCCGTTGCCGTTGGTATCGGTGAAGGATTCCTCGCCGATCGCGGTCGCGAGGATGGTGGCCCGCCCGTCCGCCTTGAGTGCCGGCGTGTCGCTATTCATCAGCGGCCGCGGGTTGGCGCTCGTCCAGGTCGCCGTGCAAGTCCCGTCTGCAGCACCGGCTGCGGAGGGTGTCGTGCACGAGCCCACGATGTGACCACCGTTGGTGTAGAACGCGACGGATGTGCCATCCATGGCCGGGTTGTTGTAGCGGTCTGAGAGACGCACGGTAACGGGGACGGTTACACCGTCGACGCCATAGGCCTCCACGTTGGTGCAGGCGTTGCCGCTCGAGGCGTAGCTCGGTGATCCCACCGAGATCGAGAAGCCGGCCGAGGCCGGGATGCCGGTGCTCACCGTCAGCTGGCTCGACTGGGTGCTGAGCGCCGGAGAGACGATCTTCGCCGTGACGCGCACCGGTGTATGTTGGGTTCCGGAGCTGACAACCGTCTGCACCGTTCCATCAGCACCCGAAGTCGCCGTGCTGGGCGACAGCGTCAGACCACCCACGGTGGTATCGAGGGAGAAGTTGACGCTCGCCCCGGGGCGCGCAGCGCCGGTGGCATCGACCACTTTGAAGACCACCGTCGAGGTTTCGGCAAGTCCTGTGCCCTTAAGACCGATGGTGGTCGGCGTGGCGGAGACGAACTGAATGGAGCCGATGGTCCCGGAAGCGACGGTGACCGTGCCGGTCGCCGAAAGCGTGCCACTGTTGATCGTCGAGCTCGCCGTGATGACATCCGAGCCGCTGCAGCCCTTCGCGGTGTAGGTCGCGCTGATACTGCCGGTGGAGGTGGTCACCGTGTTGGGCGATGAGCCCGCGACCGAGGTACCGGAAGCGGTGACGACGGCGAGACCCTGCGCGATGCACGGAGAATTGAAGGTGACGGTCAGGTCGGTACCGGCATACAGGATACCGGTCTTGTCGACGATCGTGACCGACAGGCTAGTGCTGCCGCCCGCCGAGACATTGGCGCTCGAGATGCCGATGACCTGCGGCTGGAAACCGCTGCCACTGCCGTTGCCCATCGTGTAAGTGGTAGACGTGGAACCGCTGCCGGTGCCGCCGGTGCCGCCGGAGCTCGTGGATCCGCCCGTGCCCGTGCCGGCGAGATCGGTGCCGCTGCCGCCACAGGCGGCCAACACCAGTGCCACGGCACCGACTGCTGCTTTCGAAAGGAGTTTACTCATATTCCTCACCTGACTTGGTATTGAGCGACCTTCCCCGCTCAATACACGTTGACCCCTTCGCGAACGATCTTCGGTGTAATGAAGATCAGCAGCTCATCTTTATCGTTTCTCTTGCTGGTGGTCTTGAACAGGTGGCCCAGGACCGGGATGTCACCCAGCAGCGGCACTTTGGTCTGATCATCGCGATGCGTCGTGACGAGCACGCCGCCAAGCACGATGGTCTGACCGTCATTCACCAGCACCTGCGTGACGATCTCCTTGGTGTCGATCGAGGGCACGTTGACGCCGCCCGATTGCACCGTGATCGTGCCGATGCTGTCGTTACGCACATCCAGATCGAGGATGATGCGGTTGTCCGGAGTGATCTGCGGTGTCGCCTTCAACGACAGCACCGCCTTCTTGAACGAGATGGTGGTCGCGCCGCTCGAGGCCGACTGCTGGTAGGGAATTTCGGTACCCTGCTCGATGGTCGCCTCTTTCTGGTTCGCCGTAACGACGCGCGGCGAGGAGATGACCTCGGCGCGGCTCTCCGCCTGGGCTGCGGACAGCTCCAGATCGAGAATGTAGTTCGAGCCGAGGAAACCCAGCGCGAAGCTGCCTGCCGGACTTGCCACCGGCAGATTGACGTTGTAGCGGTTCGCTGCGTTGCTGCCGGTCGGCACCTGCACCGGGAAGGACTGACCGGTGGAGGCCTGGTTGCCCAGTGCCGAGCCGATCACCGTGTCAGTACCCGCAGCCGTACCCGTGGTCGTCCACACGCCACTGCCGTTGGCCTGAGCCGTGGTGTAACCCAGACGTGCGCCCAGCTGGCGCTGGAAATCGTTGTTGACGATGACGATGCGCGCCTCGATCAGAACCTGTCGAACCGGGATGTCCAGCGTGGCCACCAGGCGACGGATGTCCGCCAGGCGGTCAGCGGTGTCCTGCAACAGCAGGGTGTTGGTGCGCTCATCGACACTCACCGTGCCGCGGCCCGAGAGCAGCGTGCTGTTCTGTGACTTGATGAGCGCGGCCATGTCGGCGGCCTTGGCGTAGTTGACCTGCAGATACTCGGAACGCAATGGCGCGAGCTCCTGCATGTCCTTGCGCGCCGCGAGATCTGCCTTCTCGCGTGAAGCCAGCTCCTCCTGTGGCGCGACAATGATCACGTTGTCCTGCCTGCGCTTGTCGAGTCCCTTGGTGCGCAGCACGATGTCCAGCGCCTGATCCCACGGCACGTTCTGCAGGCGCAGCGTGACATTGCCGTTCACCGAGTCGCTGACCACGATGTTCTGGCCACTGGCATCCGCCAGCAGCTGCAGCACCGCCCGCGTCTCGATCTCCTGGAAGTTCAGAGTCAGGCGCTCGCCGGTGTACTGCGGCTTCTCATCCGGAGTCGCGGCGACCTTGCGCTGCGGCTGCACCTCGACGACGTACTGATCGTCGGTCTGGTAGGCGAGCTGCTCGTAGTCACCCGAAGCGTTGATCGCGATCCGCGTACCGGTGCCGACGCGCGTGGCATCGAAGGAGCTGATCGGCGTGCCGAAGTCGCTGGCGTCGTAGCGGCGCGCGAGGTTCTTGGGCAGATCGGCGTCGAAGTCGACCACGATCTGGTTGCCGACCTGGCGCAAATTGATGTGGGTGTGCGGATCGGTGAGGCGCACCAGCACCCGGCCGGCGCCATCGGCGCTGCGTCGGAAATCAATGCTGCGGATGGTGCGTTGACCACCGCCTGCGCTCGCCGTACGCGAGGTCACCACCGGCGCGGCAGAGCTGGTGGCCGCGACGGCCTGATTGGCGGCGCCCAGCATGACGATGATGTTGTTGCCGTCCACACGCGTTTCATAGGGCACCAGCCGATCCAGATTCAGCACCAGGCGGGCGCGATCCTTGGCTTCGGCGGCGAGGATCGAGTCCAGCCCGGAGCTGTGCACATCGATACGGCGCGAGGGCAGGGCGAGAGTGGTATTCGGCAGATCGAAGGAGATACGCGCCGGATTGTCGATGGTGAATGACAGCGGCTGCGGTGCGGGACCGGACAGGCGCATCGTGAGCTGGATCTGCTGACCAGGCAGCGGCTGTACGTCGATCGATTCGAGCTTCGGGCCATCTTCGGCACGCGCCGGCTGGCTCGGGAGAGTCCCGAGAAGGCCTGCGATCACGAGCCACGCAGCCGCGGCCAGGATCCGACTCATCGGGGTATGACGTTTCATTCGTGAAGACTCCCTGGAAAACCGGTGCTAATCGGCTATTCGTTCAAACCGAGCGCCGCAGGGCGCTCCATGTACCCGCCCAGACCGTCAGGAACGATCTCGGTGAGGGTGATCTTGGCCGGCGTGATATCGGTGATACGGCCGTCCGCCTGGCCTATGTAGTTGCCATCGGTTACGCGGTGCACCAGGCCGTCCTTGGTCTGTACGAGGCCGTACATGTGACCGCTCAGGCGCAGCGTGCCGACCATCTTCAGCGTGTCGAGTGAGAACTGTTCGAGGAACTCGCGATTGCGCTTGGAATCCGGCCGCAGACCGGCGGCACCGCCGTTGGCATTGCCGCCCGGCTGAAATGGCGAGCGCATCTCGCGCGCCGAGTAGATGAAGGTCTCGTAGGGCTTGACCTCCGGCAGCGGCTCGACGCGACCGCCCGGCTCTTTCTTGGTGTCTTCGATGAAACGGGTCAGCTCGTCATCGGCGCTGGAACAGGCCGCAAGCCCTGTCAGCAATGGAGCTGCGAACAAAGTGCAGACGAGCAACTGACGGTAATGTTTGTGCATAGTGCTCACCCCTGTACGGGGTCATGTGTCCTTCAGCCGTTCGGCCTCACGTGGTGCTGGGCATCTTTCTTCTTTTCCGCCTCGCCTGCCGCGATCTCGTCCTCATCCAGATAACGATAGGTCTTCGCCGTCAGCTCGAGTGTGAGCTGATCGTAGGCATCCTTGGTCGCCGTCTTGATGTCGATGTCATGCAGCGTGACGATGCGCGGCAGGGCCGCAATGCCACTCACGAATTCGCCGAACTGGTGATAGCTGCCGGTGAGGCTGATCTTGATGGGGAGCTCCGCATAGAACTCCTTCTTCAGTTCCGGCTGGGGCTGAAACAGCTTCTCCTCGAGGCCGGCCGACAGACCGGTCTGCGAGATGTCCACCAGCAGGTTGGGCACTTCGGTCTTGCCCGGCAGCTGGCGCAGCAGCGCGCCGAAGGAGCGCTCGATGTCCTTCAATTGCGTCTTGTAGACATCGAGGTTTACAGCCTTGGCATGCTTGGTCTTGAATTCCTGGCGCAGCTGTTGCTCGGTGTCAGCCCGGCGCTGCAGCTCGGGACGCTGGTCGTTCCAGACGAACAGGTAAGTCAGCACGCCGCTGAGCACGACGAAGCACAGCGCCACGGCGCCGGTGCGGATCGCCAGTGGCCAGCGGCCGGGGTCACGCGGATCGAGGGACCGCAGCTCTTCCATCAGATTCATTACGGTGTACCTCTGCTCGCCATGACTTTGGCGCCAGGCTTGCGCATGCCGCCGCGGCCGCCGACCTCGTCCTGACCCGCTGTAGGCACCTGATCGGCGTACAGCGTGAAGTTGGAACCGGGGGACTTGTCCTTGTCCTTGCCAGTCTGCACCACGACCAGCTCGGGGTTGCGTAGCCACTCGGAGCTGTCGATGTTGCGCATGAAGGAGGAGACGCGCGTGCTCGACTGCGCCACGCCATCGAACTGGAAGCGCTTGTCGGTCTGCTTCACCCCCGTCAGGTACACACCATCGGGTAGCGTGCGCACGATCTCATCGAACACATGCACGATCTCCGGTCGCGAGCGCTGCAGCTTCTCGATGATCTCCATGCGCGCGATGAACTTCTGCTTGGAGTTCTCGAGGTCGTTGATCTCCTCGATCTGCTTGTCGAGATGTTTGATCTCGACACGCAGCTGCTCGTTGCGATGCTCCTGCGCATCGATCATCGAGCCGAACATGAGGTAGATGGCGAAGGTGACCACCGCGGCGGCCAGCGCCGCGACGCCCAGGGCCACCGTAAAGGCGAGCTTGCGCTCCTTGCGCTGGTGTTCACGCCAGGGAAGCAGGTTTATACGTGGCATGTCAGTCGAAGCTCCTCAGTGCAAGGCCGCAGGCCGTTAGGAGGGCCGTGGCGTCGCGCTGTACCGCCTGCGCCTTGGCGCGCGAGGACAATTTCATCTGCCCGAGCGGATCGCCTTTCTCCGCCGCGATACCGACGCGGCTGGAGATGACCTCGGCCACGCCCGGGATGTTGGCGCAGCCGCCGCAGATCACGATCTTCTCGGGCTGCTCGCGGCCGGTGCCGGAGGCGAGATAGAACTGCAGTGAGCGGCTCACCTGTTGAGTCATGTCATCGATGAACGGATCGAGCACTTCCGACTGGTAGTTGCCCGGCAGCCCGCCTTCCTTCTTGGCGCGGCCGGCTTCCTCCATCGACAGACCGTAGGTGCGCATGATTTCCTCGGTGAGCTGCTGCCCGCCGAAGGCGAAATCACGCGTGTAGACGACTTTCAGGTTGCGCAGCACGCTGAAGGTGGTGCTGCTCGCGCCGAAGTCGACCACCGCGATGGCGCGGTCGATGCCTCCGTCGGGCATCTGGTGAGTCATCAGCTTGCAGGCATTCTCGAGCGCGAAGGCCTCGACATCGACGATGCGTGCGCTCAAGCCTGCGGCCTTCACCGCCGCCTGGCGCTGCTCGACGTTCTCGGTGCGCGTCGCAACCAACAACACGTCGTTGGTTTCGGGGTCCTTTTCCGACGGCCCGAGCACTTCGAAGTCGTAGCTGACTTCGTCCATCGGGAAAGGGATGTACTGGTCGGCCTGCATCTCCACCTGCGCCTCCAGATCGCTGGAGCGCAACGACCTCGGCATCTGGATCACCTTGGTGATGGCGGCATCGCCACTGATGGCGATCGCCACCTCGCCGCTCTTGGCGCCGGCACGCTTGACGGCGCGGCGGATCGCCTCACCGACGGCTTCGGCGTCGACGATGGCTTTCTCGTTGACGGCATTCTGTGGCGTAGGCTCGGCTGCATAGGCCTCGACCCGGTACTGACCACCGGCCATCGCCAGCTCGATCAGCTTGACCGAGGAGGTGGTGATGTCCAAGCCCAGTAAGGGGCGGTATTTGCGCTGGAAGAGGAACATTCTTCTATCCTTTTCAGGAACTTATGCCTGAAACCGCCGACCCCACGTCAAAGCGGTCGCAACTATATAGCAGCGCAATGTCAAATAGAGCGTGAGCGCTCTCACACAACGACGCCGGCTGCCGACAGGCGGCGTGAGAACTGCTACGGGTCTCACGTCTGGAGGTCCGATCGCGAACGGTCAACAAAATGTGCACTAACCTGTCCACAGCGCCCCCGGGGGACGGCGGCCGCAGGTCTGAAGGCGAGGACAGTGAGTGATGCGAGAAGCGGCCCGGTCGCAGCGCTGCGGCGCCTCAACGAGCAGGCGGTGGCAGTTTGTCAGCGTCCGAACCGGCAACCCCGCTGTCATAGGCACTGTGTCCCGTAGACCGGAGGCTTTGCGTCCCCACCTTTCGGTGAGTTTGCCCTGAAACGGCTGTTACTATGCATAGCGCTCCGAGCGAGCGCAAGCGGAGAGAGTTGCTTTCTGTGAAATGGAATTACTTTCGCGTGTTTGCGGTGGCTCTGGCGGCTGTGACCGCAGTCACACTGTTGGTCGGCTACGCACTGTTATGTAGTTATGTCTATCTCGCCAGCTCGCTGCCCTCACCGCAAGCGATGCGTACAGTTGAATTCCAGGTGCCCCTGCGCATCTACACCAGCAGCGGCGGGCTGATCGCGCAGATCGGCGAGCAGCGGCGCATTCCGGCGACCTACGAGCAGATTCCGCCGCTGGTGCGCAATGCCTTCCTCGCCGCGGAAGACGATCGCTTCTTCGAGCATCATGGTATCGACTACATCGGTGTCGTACGTGCCGCGCTGGTCGATACCATCTCCGGTCACAAGACGCAGGGCGCGAGCACCATCACGATGCAGACCGCACGCAACGTGTTCCTGACGCTCGATAAGTCGATCCGCCGCAAGCTGCAGGAGACCTTCGTCACCTACGAGATGGAGCGCGAGTTCAGCAAGCAGGAGATTCTCGGCCTGTATCTGAACGTCATCTTCCTCGGGCAGCGTGCCTACGGAGTGGCCGCAGCCGCGGAGACTTACTTTGGCAAGCCGCTCGAGGAGCTGACGGTGGCCGAGGCCGCCACTCTCGCCGGCCTGCCCAAGGCGCCATCCACCTACAACCCGCTGGTCAACCCCCAGGCGGCGCTCGGGCGCCGCTCATACGTGCTGCGGCGCATGCTTGATGTTGGTTTCATCGATGCGGCCACGGCCGAAGCCGCTAATCGCGAGCCGTTGCAGGCGCGCGCACACGCGCCGCTGGTCGATGTGGATGCGCCCTACGTGGCCGAGATGGCGCGCCTGCAGGTGCGGCAGCAGTTCGGCGTGACGGCGGAGACCGCCGGCTACAAGGTGTACACGACCATCGACGGCCGCTTGCAGGTCGCCGCCAACCGGGCCGTGCGCATCGGACTCATCGAGTATGACCGCCGACATGGCTGGCGTGGTCCGATCGGTCATGTGAACCTCGCCACCGACGCCCCCGCGGAGCAGCTCGAGCAGGTGGTGGACGAGTACTCCTCGGTCGGCATCCTGTCACCGGCAGTGATCACCGCCGTTACTGACAAAGCCGCGCGCGTGTACGCACGGGGCCATGGCTTTGCGCAGATCGACTGGGACGGGCTGTCGTGGGCACGCCCGGTGCAGAACGGCGACTCGCTGGGCGCGCCGCCGAAGACGGCTGCAGATGTCATCAAGCGCGGCGATGTGGTGTATGTCGTCGCGAACAACTCCGGCCAGGCGCAGCTTGGGCAGATACCCGAGGCACAAAGCGCGCTCGTGGCGCTCAATCCCACTGACGGCGGTATCGCCGCGCTCGTGGGCGGCTTCGACTATTTCACCAACAAGTACAACCGGGTCACCCAGGCGCGGCGCCTGCCTGGATCGGGTTTCAAGCCCTTCCTGTACTCCGCAGCGCTCGATGAAGGCTTCACCCCGGCAAGTGTCCTGCTGGATGCGCCCGTGGTGCTCGAGGGTGATGGCATCGAGGCGTCCTGGCGTCCGGAGAATTCCCACAAGGAGTTTGGCGGCCCGACGCGGCTGCGCGAAGCTTTGGTGCGCTCGCGCAATCTCGTCTCGATCCGTCTGCTGCGCGAGATCGGCGTGCCATACGCCACTGACTACATCACGCGCTTTGGCTTCGACAAGCGCCTCATGCCGCAGAACCTGACATTGGCACTGGGCACTGTGCAGGCGACGCCGCTGGAGGTGGCGAGCGGTTATGCCGTGTTCGCGAACGGTGGCTTTCGTGTGCAGCCGTATTTCATCGAGCGGATCGAGAACGCTCAGGGGCAAGTCGTGTGGGCAGCCAAGCCGCGTATTGCCTGCGATGACTGCGACCGCACCGTGGATCTCGGCGACCTGGGCTTGAAGGGCAACACCGCCACCGATGGCCTGCAGGCGGCCGACTCCTTGCGCGGCGGACGCGGACCGCTGCCGCCGGAGCAGTTGGCCGAGCGCGTCATCAGCCCACAGAACGCCTATATCATGACGGACATGATGGCCGATGTGATCAAGGGTCGCGGCGGCACCGGCGCCCGGGCGCGCTCGCTGGGGCGCAATGACATCGCCGGCAAGACCGGCACCACCAATGAGGCGAAGGACACCTGGTTCAACGGCTTCACACCGAACCTCGTGGCATCGGTATGGGTCGGCTATGACCAGGAACGACCGCTGGGTGAGCATGAGGAGGGCGCGCGCACGGCGCTGCCGATCTGGATGCATTTCATGCACGAGGCGCTGCGCGCCGTGCCGGACAAACGCCGGCCGATGCCCGATGGACTCGTGACACTGCGGGTCTCAGCACAGACCGGAGCGCTCGTGAGCGCCGAGAATCCGGATGGCATCATGGAGATCTTCATGGCGGATCATCTGCCAGGCGCGGCAACCGAAGAGGGCAACTCGATGGCGCAGAGCGCCGAGGAGACCCAGTCCAGCTCGGAGCCGATATTCTGATGAAAGCTACCCGCGCGGATAACCTGCGACGCGCGCTGGCCCAGGAGGCCGCACGCATCATGGCCGAGCACGGCATCCGGGATTTCCTGGTGGCCAAGCGCAAGGCCGCCGAACGTCTCGGCGTCAGCGATGTGGGAGCGGTGTTGCCCAAGAACATCGAGATCGAGCAGGCGCTGGCGCAGTACCAGCGGCTGTTCGGCGGGGAGTCACATCTCGAGTCGCTGTATGCGCAGCGCCGCGCGGCGCTGAACGCGATGGTCTATCTGCATGAGTTCGAGCCGCGCCTGGTGGGCGCGGTGCTGAGTGGCACCGCAACCCGACATTCGGATGTGCAGCTGCACCTGTTCACGGATAACGCAGAGTCCGTGGCGATCAAACTGCTCGATGAGGGCATCCCGCACGAAGTGACGGAAAAGCGCGTGCGCATGAATGCCGAGCGCGTGCTCGCCTACCCCGGCGTGCGCTTCGAGCTCGATGATCAGTCTATCGAGGCGATCGTGTTCCCCATGGACGGCATCCGCCAGGCGCCGGTGAGTCCGGTCGATGGCCGGCCGATGAGGAGAGCTAACAAAGTGGAAGTCGAGGCACTGCTCGACAGTTGAGGCGCTGCTCGACGGGTGAGCTCAGTGACCGCGCGTATCCACGCTGCGGTCGCTGCGCTTGCTGATGTCGACGTAATCGCGCCGCTTGGCACCGGTATAGAGCTGCCGCGGGCGTCCGATGCGCATCGTCGGATCCGAGATCATCTCCTGCCAGTGGGCTACCCAGCCGACGGTACGCGCGATCGCGAACATCACGGTAAACATCGAGCGCGGGATGCCGATGGCGCTGTAGATCATGCCGGAATAGAAATCGACGTTCGGATAGAGCTTACGCGAGACGAAGTAATCATCTTTCAGCGCAATCTCCTCCAGGCGCAGCGCCAGCTCGAAGAGCGGGTTGTCGGGACGCCCGAGGCGCGCCAGCACCTTGTGGCACATCTCACGAATAATCTGCGCGCGCGGGTCGAAGTTCTTGTAGACCCGGTGGCCGAAGCCCATCAGCCGGAAGTGACTGGACTTGTCTTTAACCATCGCGAGGTATTTGGGGATATGGTCGACGGTGCCGATCTGCTCGAGCATCGCGAGCACCGCTTCGTTGGCGCCGCCGTGGGCCGGTCCCCACAGCGCCGACACGCCTGCGGAGATCGCCGCATAGGGATTAGCGCCCGTGCTGCCTGCCAGTCGCACGGTCGAGGTGCTGGCGTTCTGCTCGTGATCCGCATGCAAAATGAACAACAGGTCGAGCGCTTCGGCCGCGACCGGGTCCACCTCGTAGGACTCGCAGGGCACGGCGAACAGCATGTGCAGCAGATTGCTGCAGTAGTCGAGATCGTTGCGCGGATACATGAACGGCTGCCCGAGCGAATGTTTGTGAGCAGCGGCGGCAATCGTCGGAATCTTGGCGATGATGCGATGCGAGAAGATCTCGCGATGCCGCGGGTTATGAATGTCCATCGTGTCGTGATAGAACGCCGACATCGATGCGACCACGGCCGACACCATGGCCATGGGGTGCGCGTTGTGATGAAAGCCGTTGAAGAAGCGCAGCAACGTCTCGTTGATCATCGTGTGATAACGGATGTTGCAGGTGAATTCCTCCAGCTGTTTGGGATTCGGCAGCTCGCCGAGCAGCAGCAGGTAGGCCACCTCCATGAACGAGCTCTTCTGCGCGAGCTGCTCGACCGGATAGCCGCGGTAGAGCAACACGCCGGCGTCGCCATCGATATAGGTGATCTTGCTGTCGCAGGCAGCTGTGAGTCCGAACCCGGGATCGTAGGTGAAGACGCCGAGATCCTTGTACAGCGAGCTCAGGTCCACCACGGCAGGCCCGACCGAGCCGGAGCGTAGGGGCAGCTCCGACTTGTGTTGCGTGGCTTGATCAACGAGCTCGAAGGATTTCTCGGTCATCGGTAAGGGATCCCTGAATGAGTCCGCAGCGAGCCGATACGGCATCGGGCGCGGGCTGTTCAGGAAATACAGGGTCCGCGCGCCGAAATCAAGGTGAGCCGCCGCGCGGCGCCGAGGCGCGCCACGGCCTGCCCGAGTTGCGCCACAGGTGGCACGGGCAGGTTACGGCACCGGGTGCCAGATGTTGGATTCAGGAGCGCTGCCTGACAGCACGCGGCACCGGCGCCCCCGCAGGCGCCGCGCGCCGATCAGTGGCGCTTCGTCGCGTTACTTGCTACCCGTCGCCGCGCCTGCGGCCGCGTACCTCTTGCGGAACTTGTCCACCCGACCGGCGGTATCCACAATCTTCTGCTTGCCGGTATAGAACGGATGGCAATTCGAGCAGACTTCGACCTGCAGATCGTGCCCGAGCGTCGAGGCGGTCTTGAAGGTATTCCCGCAGGTGCAGCTCACCGTGATCTCTTTGTATTCAGGATGGGTCGAAGCTTTCATGGTAATCACCGCTCACAGGAAGCCGGCGCCTTACATGGCGGCACGCGGCTGGGAAATAAAGGGCGCGGGAGTGTAGCGGCAGTCACGCCGGGCCTCAAGCTGAGGCCCGGTCACCTGGCCTGAGCTTGTTTTCTTGCATGGGGCGCCCCGGAACGGAGCCGGCACCCCTCTCTCTGAGCTTGGGCTTGTGTATACGCAGGCGTCCCTGGGAAGCTCCAGCGGGTACGTTTCCTTATCCACAGAAGTTGTGGATAACTCTGTGGATGTTGGCCGGCGTTTGTCGCTGGTTTCGCGGCCACATTGCATATTTGTTACCCTGGCTAAAAAATAACCAGACAATTGTTTCGTTCGGGTTCAATGACTTAAGAACATCTCTGGGAGAGGTTTTTCCAAAAAGGCGCGTAATGTGCTCATTTGCCGACGCGCCTCTTTGAGCCTGTGAATAAAAGCCGCCGGGCGGGCTCGCGGCAGGCTCAAGCCAAGGTTGACATTCCGGATTTACCGACGGTTTTCGGCTTTTCCGTGAGGAAATGTAACAGGCTATTGTTAAGAAATCGCAAGCCCAAAGCGCTCGGGCGGGCCCAGCCGCCCGCCTCGAGCAACAGACCCTGCCCGTGCAGCTCGGCGCGCGGCGCGGCAATCTCGCTCCAGGCGACCCCGGTCCGTTCCTCGAACAGCGCCACTGCAAAGCCTGCGGGCAACCGCAGCGCATTCAGCATGAACTCGAAAGGCAGCTCCCCCCGGGGCACGCCATGTGCGGTGGGTGCAGTGGGGTTGGCCATGTAGCGGCGCGGCTCGCGCGGCTGTGTCGTGCGCAGCACCCGTCGCATGTCAGCGCTGGTGCACTTGCCGTGGGCTCCAGCGCCGATACCCAGATAATCACCGAACATCCAGTAATTGAGATTGTGACGACTCTGGTGTCCGGCGCGGGCGTATGCGGAGATTTCGTATTGCACGAAACCTGCCGTGCTCAACCGCTCGGCGCACGTATTCAACATGCTCGCCGCCGCGTCTTCATCCGGCAGCGCCGGCGGCTGTGCGGCGAACACGGTGCCCGGTTCCAGCGTAAGCTGGTAATGCGACAGATGAGCGGGCTCCAGGGTGAGTGCCGCTTCCACATCGGCGATAGCCTCGGACTCACTCTGTCCAGGCAATGCGTACATCAGATCCAGATTGAAGTTATGCAGACCCGCGGCGTGCAGCTGTGCCGCGGCGCACCGCGTGTCATCCGGAGAGTGGATCCTGCCGAGGGCAGCCAATCGTGCTGCATGGAAAGACTGCGCGCCGAGCGAGACGCGATTGACTCCCGCGCTGCGATACTCGGTGAAGCGCCCGTGCTCGATGGCGCCCGGATTCGCTTCGAGTGTGATCTCCGCATCGGCCGCCAGCGGCAGCTGCGCAGCGATGCCCTGCAGCACGCGCGCGATTCCCTCCGGTGAGATCAAACTCGGTGTACCGCCACCGAGAAAGATGCTGATCACCTCGCGGCCTGAGACCGACGGCGCCTGCGTCGCGATGTCACGCAGCAACGCATCGACATACTGAGCTTCCGGAAGTTGTCCCTGCAGGGTGTAGGAGTTGAAGTCGCAGTACGGGCACTTGCGTACGCACCACGGAAAGTGCACGTACACCGACAGCGGCGGAAGTTTGATGAGCGGCAGTTTCATGGCTTGGCTCAGACGCGTAACAGCTGCTTGGTGAGTTCGCTCAATGCCTGGGCTCGGTGGCTCACGGCATTTTTCTGCTGAGCGGTGAGCTGCGCCGCGGTGCAGTCACAGCCGCGCGGCTGGAAAATCGGATCATAGCCGAACCCGCCCGTACCGCGCGGGGCACTGACGATAGAGCCTTCCCAAGTGCCGTGCGCGAGCAGTGGCTGCGGATCCGACGCCGAGCGCACCAGGGCAATTACGCATTGATAGCGCGCCGTGCGCCGCTGCGTGGGCACAGCCTGCAGCTCATCGAGGAGTTTGTTGAGGTTCTCATTGTCGCTCGCATGCTCCCGCGCATACCGCGCAGACCACACTCCGGGCCGCCCCTGCAGGGCGTCCACCTCGATGCCGGAGTCATCTGCCAGCGCCGGCAGTCCAGTGATACGCGCAGCATGGCGCGCCTTGAGCAGCGCATTCGCAACAAAGCTGTCCCCGGTCTCCTCGGCGGACTCGACACCCAGAGAGGCTTGGGCGAGTACGCTCAGTCCGAGGGGTGCCAGCAGAGCGGCGAGCTCCTGCAGCTTGCCGGGGTTGCCGCTCGCGAGCACGATGCGCCCGCTCAGCATGGCCCGAGCCTCACGAGTCAGGCGCGAGCGCCCGAGCCTGCAGCGCAAACAGCTGCTCGATGCCGCTGGCGGCAAGATTCAACAGCGCATCCAGCTCATGGCGACGGAACGCGTGACCCTCCGCCGTGCCCTGAATCTCCACGAAGCCGCCGCCGTTGTTCATGACCACGTTCATATCAGTTTCCGCGCGCGAGTCCTCGGTATAGTCGAGATCCAACACCGGCACCCCGCCGACGATGCCCACCGAGATTGCGGCAACCTGCCCGTGTATGGGGCTGGCACCGATCAGGCGTCGGCTGACCAACTGACTGCAGGCCTCGCTGAGCGCCACATAACCGCCGGTGATACTCGCGGTACGCGTGCCGCCATCTGCCTGCAACACGTCACAGTCGATGGTGACCGTGCGCTCCCCGAGCGCTTTCAGATCCATGACGGCCCGCAGCGAACGGCCGATGAGCCGCTGGATCTCCTGCGTGCGTCCGCTCTGTTTGCCACGGGCCGCCTCGCGCGGCGAGCGCGTATGCGTGGAGCGCGGCAGCATCCCGTACTCCGCGGTCACCCAGCCCTGTGCTTTGCCGCGCAGAAAAGGCGGGACGGAATCCTCCACGCTCGCGGTACAGAGCACGCGCGTGGCCCCAAATTCCACCAGCACTGAGCCTTCCGCATGACGGGTGAAGCCGCGCGTGAAGCTGACCTGCCGCATCTCATCCGCTGCGCGGCCGCTCGAACGCGCGAGCATCAGGAGGCCAACCAGCGCAGGGCCGCTGCCGAGGTGTTATCACTCGCCGATCCGCTGCGTAGCACCGCACGCTCGGCGAACGCGACCAGTGTGTCGCGCAGTGGCGCTCCCGCGGCGCCCAGCTCAGTGGCGATCTCCGCATCGCGCACGCCTGCCCAGAACCCGTCAGTGCACGCCAACAGGACGTCGCCGCTCTCGAGCGGACGACGCCTGCCGAGGGTCATGTCCGGAAGAATGGGATCACCGCCCAGGCAGCATTCCACAAAGTTGCGCATCGGATGCATCTGCGCCTGATCAGGGGTAATCAAACCCTCGCGCAGCAGCAGCTCAACGTGGCTGTGATCGCGCGTCCGGGACACCAGCTCGCCGCGACGCAGATGATATAGGCGGCTGTCACCCACGTGCGCCCACCAGCTGGCCTGCTGCTGCACGATGCATACGGCGCAGGTCGCTCGCGGACGATGCTCGATCGGTAGATTCATGCCCAGCCGCACCACCTCTTCGTGGGCGCGCCCGAGGCTCATATGGAGAAAGCCCATCGGGTCGAAGAGCGGCTGCAAGGCATGCGTGAACGCGTCAACAAGGACGTGCTGGGTAATCTCCGCCGCCCGCGCACCATGTGCATGTCCGCCCATGCCATCTACGACCAGCAGCATCGCCGCATGCTCACCGACCGCAGCCGTGACCCTGTCCTGGTTCTCCTCGCGTCCGCCGAGGAGACTGATTTCCGCGTACTCCACGCGCAAGGAGAACCCGCACATCTGTTAGACTTGATGTTGCTTTATATCACCCCGGCAGCAGATGAGCGATGTTCGTGACCTGGTGGAGCTGATGCCCGTGGCGCTCACGGGTTCGGATCGATGGCCGTGAGCAGCCTTGCCAGCATGACGGGTTTCGCCCGGCGCGAAGTTTCCGGGCCGTGGGGCACGCTGGTGTGCGAGCTGCGCAGCGTCAATCACCGTTTTCTGGAAGCCGGTTTCCGCCTGCCCGATGAGCTGCGCGCTACCGAAGGCGAATTTCGCCAGCGGCTCACCCGAGAGCTGCGGCGTGGCAAAGTCGACTGCAGCATCTCCTGGCGTCGCCTGCACGCCGCCGAGGCCTCCCTGGAGGTCGACTCCCACGCGCTCGAGCAGCTGACCGCGCGCGTGCGGGATCTCGCGCAGGTTCTGCCCGCCAATCACACCATCAACGTGCTGGACGTGCTGCGCTGGCCGGGTGTGCTGCGCGAGGACGCTGGAGTGGGCGAGGAACTGCTGCAGGCGGGTCGCATACTGTTCGACGGCACGCTCGCGGACCTCATTGCTGCGCGCCAGCGTGAGGGCGCACGGTTACGTGAGCTGCTGGAGCAGCGCTGCGCTGCGCTCGAGGTGCTGGTGACGGCAGTACGCGCACGCCTGCCCGAAGTGCATACGCGCATCCGCACGAAACTGCATGAGCGCCTCGCGGAGCTGCAGGTGAATGTGGATCGCGAGCGCCTCGAGCAGGAGCTGGCACTGCTGCTGCAGCGCCTGGATGTCGATGAGGAGCTCGATCGGCTCGCCGGCCACATCGTGGAGATCCGCCGCGTTATCGCCGGTCACGAGCCGGCCGGCCGCCGTCTGGATTTCCTGATGCAGGAGCTCAACCGCGAAGCCAACACGCTGTCATCGAAGTCGCAGGACCTCGAGACCACCCGCAGCGCGGTCGACATGAAAGTCATCATTGAGCAGATGCGCGAGCAGGTACAGAACGTCGAATGATGTTTGGCGGTGTACCAGGGCCTTTCTCGCGGGCCCCGGTGTCAAACGGCAAAACTCACGTCATTCGGCGCGCCGTTCAAACCAAGTGCATTGCGCCTGAGTCGCTGTTAAGCGCTGAGCAACCGGCGTGCGAGGAGCGACTGCATATCGCGTCGCCTGTCGGCGATCACATAGATCACGACCTATTGCTCGAATTGGCGCTCCGCGTCTTCACGCGGCGCCAGTTCTCCCATCGCTGAGCTCGGGTGTCGGAGGGTCGTTGCAGAATTGGATAGAGACATGGCCAGTGGCTAACCTTGCCCTGTGCGATCTGCCGATTGCCGTGAGTCGGGGCAGATGGGACCTGAATACAGTACGATACACAGGACAGAATCCATGCGCGAGCGCACCTGCCTCCTTCTCCCTCTCGCTCTGCTATGCACAGTTGCCGCCTGCGGTGGTGGCGGCAATGCCTCGGCGCCATCCATCAGGCTCAGCACCACCACGATCACGTTCGCTGATCAACAGCCCGGATCAATCAGCCCCGGGACTGATGTAACGATATCGAACGTGGGCAATGCACCTCTCACGATCTCGATGGTTCAGCTGACAGGCCCGGGAGCAGCAGCGTTTGCCGCGGCCAATAATTGCAGTACGGTCTCTCCAGGAGGCCACTGTACCGTCACTGTAAAATTCCATCCCAACTCCCTGGGGACGCTATCCGCCGCACTCACCCTGAGCAGCAATGCTGCACCGGCTTCCAACACCGTCACACTTACCGGCCAGGCCGTCGCGACGGCGACCTGGATGACTCTCGCCAATGCACCGCCGGCTGACCTGCAGCTGTGCCTGCTGCTGACTGACGCAACCTTGTTGTGCCAAGGGAGCGCCGGTCAGAATTGGTATCGTCTGACTCCGGACGAAAACGGCAGCTATGGACAGGGTACCTGGTCCGCGGCGGCCAGCTTTCCAGCGAGCTACATCCCCCAGGCATATGCTTCGGCAGTACTCGCAGACGGGCGCGTGGCGGTCGTCGGTGGTGAGTACACAACGACGAACGGCCAGACCAGCTTCACATTGTCCGACATGGGTATGCTCTTCGATCCTGTGGCGGACCGCTGGCAGCCGCTCAACCCGCCGCCCTCGACTGGCTCACCCAACCACTGGCAGTGCATCGGGGATGCGCCAGCTGCCGTACTCGCGGACGGCCGCCTCGTAATCGGCAGCAAGTTGTACCAGGATGTCACCGTGCTGGACCCGGGAACTCTCACCTGGTCCAACATCTCCGCACCCGGCAAGAGCGACAGCATCAGTGCCGAAGAGGGTTGGACGCTGCTGTCTGATGGCAGCGTGCTCACGCTCGATGTGGCGAACGCGCCTGCAGCGCAGAGGCTGGTGCTGGCGAACGGTGCTACGAGCGGCGCCTGGGTATCGGCTGGCTCAACACCAGATGACCTGCATACGCGCTCACCAGACGAGACTCCGCTTACCGCGCCGGGATGTCCGGCCTACACGCCGCCGGGGGAGATGGGTCCGGCACTGCTTCGGCCGGACGGCAGCGTGTTTGCAGTCGGTGCCAACGGATTGACCGCGATCTACTCGCCGGCGAGCAATGGTTGGGCTTTGGGACCCAGCGTGCCGAACGGGCTCAACATCCAGGACGGTCCGGCGGTGGTGCTGCCGAGTGGGCACGTGTTGTTCGGGGCCAGTCCAGGGGCCACCGGTACCGGCCTCAAGTATTACGAGTTCGACGGCGTGCAGCTTATCAGCGCGCCTGCACCGGCGGGCAGCGCCGGGGATGCGACCTACTTTACGAGTCTTCTACCCCTGCCCACCGGGCAAGTGTTGTTCGTGGATGGATCTCAGACGGTACAGATCTACTCGCCCGCACTCTCCCCGGGCGCCGTTCCAGCCTGGGCGCCCGTGATCGTGTCGGTTCCCGCGGCGATCGCGCCAGGCTCGACGTATCGGATCACGGGCACGCAATTCAACGGCCTCACGCAGGCCAGCGCCTTCGGCGACGAGTCTCAGAACGCGACCAACTACCCGTTGGTGCGGATCATCAACCAAGCGAGCGGACACGTGTTCTATGCGCGCACTCACGATCACAGCACGATGGGTGTAGCGACTGGCTCGACGAGCGTATCTACTAACTTTGACGTACCTGTCACGGCCGAGTCCGGTGCCAGCACGTTGCAGGTCGTGGCCAACGGCATTGCCTCGGCGGGGTTCGCCGTCATCGTGCAACAGTAAGACAGGCCCCTGCTGCTCACAGCTCAACCGGGGCCGTACTGCCTGACGTGTGCGCACGCCGCCACTCACCCGCGCTTGGTGCGGCTGGCATACAACATCGCGAGCCGCGGGCTGCCGAGATCGTTCACGGCACGCGCGACCGCTTCATGCTCGCACTTGCGGACACGTATCTGCGCCGCCAGATCCCGGGTGTTGCTCTCGGAGCACACCTGGCGTGCAGCCCAGGTAATGCGCTGATAGAGCGTTGCCGAGCCCTCATCACTGGCGAGATTCAGATCGGCGGCGTTTACCCGTAACGTCCGCACGCCATCGCGGTCCGCGGCGCTGGCTGTCGTGCCCGCCGCGAAGATGACCAGGCCTGCCATGGCGGCCAGCAGTCGCGACTTGTTGGATGTTGAGATCATGGTCCTGCTCCTGAATGCTTGTGTGGTTGAGTGTCGGTTGCCATCGCCGGTGGCGATGTGCGTATGAGACACTCGCAAGGCTGGGCTCGTCTGCAGCCGCAACTCGAGCTGGTCCCGCGCTACAACGGATTCGTACCGGACGTGCTGCAGGTCACGTAGCACCTGCGCAGGGGTGCCGTTTTCAGGCAGGCAGTTATGCGGCGGCGCCCCCGGCCGCGACCCACGGATTCGTCCCCGCGGCCAACGCATCCGTCCCCCGCACTGCCCCTCTCGTCAGTGCTGCAACGTTTTTGCGGTAGGCTAAGCCCATTGCCGGAGGCACTAAATGAATGCCGTGAGTACTAACGAGCCGCTGGTCGGTGCGCTGGCCGCTGCAGAGCCAGGCAGCGGTGTGCGACCGTCCATCAGCGCAGGACTGCGGCTCTGGCCGCTGGTCTTCATCCTGACCATGTTCTGGATATACGTGGCGCTGTCCAACGTGCTGTATGCGCACAGCATGCAGGTCAGCTTCTCAATCATGTCGCCGGGGAAGTTCTTCTTCGCCGCCTGGGACGCGCGCATCCTGCAGCATCTTATGTTGTATCCCTTCCTATTGGGCTGCGTGTTGAGCTCGCTGCGGGTCGGCTGGCAACCGGGCTGGCGCGCCATTCCCATCCAGCTGCTGCTCGGGTTGTTCTTTGCCGTGCTGGCCTCACCGGCGCTGATGCTCGGCGAGATGCTCACTGGCCACGAGGAGGGCTGGTCGCACGGCGCTCACAGCATGGCGCAGTTTTTCTCCGGCGTCGAGCTCGCCATGTGGCTCGCAAGCGCCACCAACTTTCTGCTCACGTATGGCTTCGCGCTGGCGCTGATCTCCGGGTTCGCTCTCTACCAGCGGATGCGCGACACGCAACTGCGCTCGGCGGCGCTCGAACGCGCTCTCGCCTCGGCCCACCTTGCGGCGCTGCGCATGCAGCTCTCACCTCATACCCTCTTCAACCTGTTGCATACCATCCGCGGACAGATCGGCTGGGATCCGGCCGCGGCGCAGGCGATGGTCGTGCAGCTCGGAGATCTGTTACGGCGTCTGCTGACAGCGGGCGAGCGCGACTTCTCGCTATTGCAGGATGAGCTGCGCTTTGCGCGTTTGTACCTCGAACTACAACAGAGGCGCTTCGCCGACCGGCTCACCATCTGGATGGCGGACATCGAAGAGCTGCCGCCGCTGTGGGTACCCAGCCTGATACTGCAGCCCCTGATCGAGAATGCCGTGGTGCACGGCCTCGCAGGTCATGCCGGGCCTGTGGAGATCCGCGTCGAGGCTACGGTCTGCGGGGAGCATCTGTGGTTGCGCGTGATCAACACCATCCCGCACGACAGTCTGCCGGGTCGCGATGGCATCGGGCTGCGTAACGTGCGCGAGCGGCTCATGGTGCAGTTCGGTGCCGCGGCCACCTTCAATGCGGCGGCCGCCGATGCCACGACATGGATCGCCGAAATCTGCATGCCGCTGCTGCGCGACGGCCCTGGCGCGGGCTAGGCGCTGTCCAATGCTGGATGTCATCATCGTCGATGACGAGCCGGTCGCGCGACGCACTTTGCGCGAGTGCTGTCTGCGCGAGTCGGACCTGCGCATCGTGGGCGAGTTCGGCGACAGCCGGGCGGCTCTGGCCGCAATTCAGGCACGGCCGCCGCAGCTGCTGTTTCTGGATATTCAGATGGACACGCTGAATGGCATGGCGCTGGCGCGCGCACTCGACCCCGAGCACCTGCCGCTGATCGTGTTCGTCACGGCCTACGATCGCTATGCCCTGGAAGCATTCGAGGTGAGCGCCGTCGACTATCTCCTGAAGCCCTTCGATGACGAGCGCTTTCGCAAGACGCTGGAGCGCATCCGCCGACGCGACGTCCCGGACCACGACCGGCACAACACCCTCAACTCGCTGCTCGCACAGATCGAGCGCAGTGTGCGCGGCGCCCCGGAAGCCCGCGCGCGCATTCTGGCCGAGTCGGGCAGCCGCATGCACATGCTCGATGTCCTCCAGGTCGAGCTGCTCGAGGCAGACCGCAATTACGTCAAGCTGACCGTCGGACGCGTGGTTTACCTGGCACGCAGCACCCTGCAGTCCGCCGAGAGATCATGTCAGTCACAGCCCATGCTACGCATCAGCCGCTCCTGTGTAGTCAACACGAACCACATCCGCGAGATCAGCCGCACACCGCGCGGTGACTTCATTCTGGTGCTGAGCGGCGGCACGACCGTCACGAGCAGCGAGGGATATCGCGATACGGTGCGTGAATACCTGCAGAAACTACGCATTGGACCGCAATGAAGCTGCTGCTGAGAGTGGACCGGTGCGGGGCGCCGCGTGTATGTTTCGCGCCCGATGTCCCCCTCGCCGACAAAACGCGCAGCGAGCCCGACCGGCCAGGCCGCCGCCACCTCGAAGCGAGGTGAGCGCGCCCCGGCAGCCGGCGGCGCGGCGCGCGGGCATCTGTTCGTCATCGCAGCCCCTTCGGGCGCCGGCAAGACCTCGCTCGTACACGCGTTGCTGCAGCGCAAGCCCGAGCTGCACGTGTCGATTTCCTACACCACGCGCCGCCGCCGGCCCAATGAGCAGGACGGGCGGGAATATCATTTCATCTCACTCGGAGACTTCTGGGCGCTGGAGAAACAGGGGCAGTTTCTCGAATATGCGCAGGTCTTCGACAACTTCTATGGCACGGGCCGCCGGCCCGTGGAGAGCGAGCTCGCCCGCGGCCATCACGTGGTGCTGGAGATCGATTGGCAGGGCGCACGACAGGTGCGCAAGGCCATGCCGGAGTGCGTGACCATCTTCGTCCTGCCGCCCTCACGTCAGGCGCTCGAGGAGCGCTTGCGCAACCGGGCCACCGACTCCGAAGAGGTCATCGCCCGGCGTCTGCAGGAGGCGGTCAGCGACATGTCGCACTGGGACGAATTCGACTACGTCGTTATCAACGATGAGTTTGACCACGCCGTTGGCGACCTCGTGCAGATCATCGAGCACCAGGCGCGCGCCACCGCTGACCGGACGCGGGACCTGCCGCCCGCACAGGATCCGGACAGGCCACTACAGGCGCAGCGCCCAGAGCTGAAAGCACTCCTGGCCGAGCTGCTGGCCTGAGGGGACGCCGCTCGCGTATACTGAGCGGTCTCGCGTGCTCCCGCAGCGGCGTACCTCCACTTCCATCGCCTCAATGGCAAAGCTTTAACATGGCCAGAATTACTGTCGAAGACTGTCTGGGCAACGTCGATAACCTCTTTCAGCTCGTGCTGCTCGCGGCTCAACGCGCGCGGCGCCTGGCTAACGGCGCCGAGCCGACCGTCGCCTGGGAAAACGACAAGCCCACCGTAGTGGCCCTGCGCGAGATTGCCGCTGGCAATGTCACGATCGAGATGCTGCGCGAACCGGAGCCGGTCACCGAACCCCCGGTGCCCGAGCTCGATGCACAGTCCACCTTCCGCGCCCCGCAGTTCGGCCTCGGAGACTGACCCATCGGGCTTTGAGCTATGGATTACGCGTCTTCGCTCCTGGGACTGCTTCCGGGTGGAAGGCGCACACCCGGGCTCAAGGAGCTGCTGAGCTCTGTCGAGACATACCTGCCGCAAGAGCAGGTGGAGCGGATCCGCGAAGCGGCTGAATTTGGCGCCTCGGCGCACAAAGGTCAGAAACGCCTCTCCGGCGAGCCCTATATCGCGCACCCGGTGGCTGCGGCGGCCATCCTTGCCGATCTGCGTCTGGATGCGGACACCATCGTTGCCGCCATCCTGCACGATGTCATCGAAGACACGCCGACGCCGAAAGACCAGCTGACAGCGCGTTTCGGCGTACACGTCGCCGAGTTGGTCGACGGCGTTACCAAGCTCGATCAGATCAAGTTCAAGAGCCGCGAGGAGGCACAGGCCGAGTCCTTCCGCAAGATGCTGCTGGCCATGGTGCGGGATCTGCGCGTCATCCTGGTGAAGCTCGCGGACCGCACGCACAACATGCGCACCATCGAGGCCATGTCGGCGCCACGACGTCGTGCCATCGCGCGCGAAACGCTGGAGATTTACGCGCCGATCGCCGAGCGCCTCGGGCTGTACAACATGAAGCTCGAGCTGGAAGACCTCGGCTTCAAGGCGCTCTACCCGCGGCGCTACCAGGTGCTGGAGTACGCGCTGAAGAAGGCGCGCGGCAACCAGAAGGAGTTCCTGAAGAAAATCGAACAACAGCTGCGCGCGGCGCTGTTGAAAAATGACATCCAGGCGCGAGTCGAGACGCGTGAGAAGCATCTGCACAGCATCTACAGCAAGATGCGCCGCAAGCGCGCCATGCTGAACGAGATCGTCGATGTGTATGGACTGCGCATCGTCGTCGACCGTGCCGATACCTGTTATCGCGCGCTCGGTGTGGTGCATTCGGTGTTCAAACCAATGCCCGGCCGCTTCAAGGACTACATCGCCATTCCGCGTGTCAACGGCTATCAGTCGCTGCACACCACGCTGTTCGGTCCGAATGGCGTGCCGATCGAGGCACAGATCCGGACCGAAGACATGCACCGCGTGGCCGAGTCCGGCATTGCGGCTCACTGGCGCTACAAGGTGGGCGAGGCCGCAGGCTCCATGCAACAGGAGCGCACGCGTGAGTGGCTCTCCAACCTGGTGGAGCTGCAGGAGGATGGCAACTCGGAGGAGTTCCTCGAGAGCGTCAAGGTCGACCTGTTCCCGGACAAGGTGTACGTCTTCACGCCCAAGGGAGAGATCCTGCGCCTGCCCAGCGGTGCGACCGTGGTCGACTTTGCGTACGCGGTGCACACCGATATCGGCAATCGCTGCGTGGCGGCCAAGGTGGACCGCCGTCTGACGCCGTTGCGAACCGTGCTGCGCAACGGGCAGACCGTGGAGATCATCACCGCCAAGGGCGCGATGCCCAATCCCTCCTGGGTGAACTTCGTGGTGACCGCGAAGGCACGCAGCGCCATCCGCCATTATCTGAAGAGCCTGCGGCGCACCGAGGCCATCGCCCTCGGCCAGCGGCTGGTGAATCAGGCACTCGGAGAATTCCGGCTGTCACTGGACGATGTCACCGCCGAGTCGCAGGCGGCAGCCCTGGGCGAGCTCGGTATGAAGGACCTGGATGAGCTGTACGAGAACATCGGGCTCGGCAACCGTCTGGCGCCGCTGGTGGCCCGCCGGCTGTTGCCCGGCGCCCAGAGCGAGGGCGGCACCGGCGCGCTCGCGCCGCTGGCGATCGCCGGTACCGAGGGCCTGCTGGTCAGCTATGCGCGCTGCTGTTTCCCGATTCCCGGCGATCCGATCTTTGCATTCCTGTCTGCCGGTCGCGGCGTCGTCATTCATCGCGAGAACTGTGTCAACGTCGAGGATTACCGCAAGCATCCGGAGAAATGGCTGCCGGTGGCCTGGCAGGTGTCAGCCGACCGGTTGTTCAGCTCCGAGATCCGCGTCGACGTCGTCAACCGCACCGGTATGCTGGCCCAGGTCGCAGCGGCGATCGCCAACCTCGAGACCAACATCGACCGCGTTGCCATCGACGAGCACGGCAGCGACTCTGTCGTGCTGACCTTCGAGCTGCGCGTGCGCGATCGCAAACACCTGGCGCGCATCGTGCGCGTCATCCGTCGCATGCCCGATGTGGTACGCGTGACGCGCTCACTGGCGGCGCACGCTCGTGATGCCGCCGCTGCCGATGCGCCCGATGAGGCCGATCAGGAGGACACTGAAAAGTAACGACTCCCGCGCAGCGGGGAGTCACTGACTGTTGGAGAGTACGATGACTCGCGAGACGATCCATACCAACAATGCGCCCCAGGCGATCGGGCCGTATTCGCAGGCGGTGCGCGCCGGCGACACGATTTATCTGTCCGGCCAGATTCCGCTCGATCCCAGGACCATGCAGATGGTCAGCGGCGACATCGAAGCTGAGATCCGCCGTGTCTTCGATAACCTGCGGGCGGTGGCCGAGGCGGCCGGCAGCAGTCTGGCAAATGCCGTGAAGGTGAACGTGTTCCTCACCGATCTTGCACACTTTGCCAAGGTAAACGAGATCATGGCGAGCTACTGTACGCAGCCCTTCCCGGCGCGGGCCGCAGTCGGCGTGGCGCAGCTGCCGCGCGGTGCGCGTGTCGAGATCGAGTGCGTGCTGCATCTCGGCTGACGGCTTCGCGGATCGATCGCCGCGTAACTGCAGCCGTGTCCGCCGATCCCACCGATTCGCATCGCGAGCAGCGTCCGGTTACCGCGCTGCGGGGGGTAGGTGCCGCGCTCGCCGAGCGTCTGGCGCGGTTGGGTGTCAGTCAGGTCCAGGACCTGCTTTTCATCCTGCCGCTGCGTTATGACGATCGCACACAGATCCGCAGCATGGGCTCACTGCAGCCGGGGGAGCGCGCGGTGATCGAAGGCGAGATCCAGCTGACGGATGTGGTGTACCGGCGGCGCCGTCAGATGCTGTGTCGACTCTCGGATGGCTCCGGTTTTATCACCTTGCGGTTCTTTCATTTCACCGCGAGCCAGCAGCACGCATTGAGCCGCGGCATCCGGCTGCGCTGTTACGGCGAGATCCGCCGCGGCCCGCTGGGCCTGGAGATCGTGCACCCGGAATACCGCAGGGTCAGCGAGCCCGACGCAGCTCTCGAGGAGACATTGACGCCGATCTATCCACTCACCGAGGGGGTGGCGCAGGGCCGCCTGCGGGCATTGATCGCAGCTGCGCGCCAGGAGCTTGCGAGCGCTCACCTGCGCGACTGGATCCCTGCGGCAATGCTGCAGCGTCTGCAGCTGCCTTCGCTGCAGGCAGCTCTGGACTACGTGCATTGCCCGCCACGAGATGCCGATGTCGCGCAACTCGCATCAGGTCGCCACCCGGCGCAGCGGCGGCTGGCCTTCGAGGAGCTGCTCGCGCATCAGCTGAGTTTGCGCTGGATGAAAGGCGAGTCGCGCCGCGAACAGGCCTGGGCTCTTGAGGATGCCGACGGGCTGGGCTCCCGCTTCACCGCCTCCTTGCCTTTCCCGCTGACCGGTGCGCAACGCCGCGCACTCGCGGAAGTGGAGGCGGACCTGCTGCTGATGCGGCCCATGGTCCGGCTGCTGCAGGGCGATGTGGGCTGTGGCAAGACGGTGGTGGCCGGAGCCGCCGCTGCGCGCACCGCTGGCAGTGCTCGCCAGGTGGCGCTGATGGCACCGACCGAGCTGCTCGCCGAGCAGCATTTCGATAACTTTCGACGCTGGTTTCAACCGCTCCGTGTCGATGTGGCGCTGCTGTCGGGCTCACAGCCGGCGCGCACGCGACGGTCGGCCCTTGAGACTGTCGCCAGCGGCGCGATCCGTATCGTCGTGGGTACCCATGCGCTGTTTCAGGCCGGCGTGCAGTTTGCCGATCTCGCACTCGTCATTGTCGATGAGCAGCACCGCTTCGGTGTGCAGCAGCGGATGCGGCTGCAGGAGAAAGGCAGCCGTGACGGCCGCTTCCCCCATCAGCTGATCATGACGGCAACGCCGATACCGCGCACGCTCGCCATGACCGCTTATGCCGACCTGGATATCTCGGTGATCGATGAGCTGCCCCCCGGACGCACGCCGGTGCAGACGGTGGTCATTCCGGAATCCAGACGCGAGGCAGTGGTCAAACGGATCGTGGAAGCCTGTCGGGATGGGAGGCAGGCGTACTGGGTTTGCCCGCTCATCGAGGAGTCGGAGGAGATCCGCTCACAGGCCGCCGAGGAGACGGCGGCCGCACTGGCGGAGGCGCTGCCGGGGGTGCGGGTCGGGCTCATTCATGGACGCATGCCCGGTGCTGTCAAAGAGCAAGCGATGGCGGCGTTCAAGGACGGCAAGATTCAGCTGTTAGTGGCGACGACCGTCATCGAGGTAGGTGTGGACGTCGCGAACGCCACTCTCATGGTCATCGAGAATGCCGAGCGCATGGGCCTCGCGCAGTTGCACCAGCTGCGTGGCCGGGTTGGTCGCGGCGCCGCGGTCAGCACCTGCGTGCTGCTGTACCGCTCGCCGCTCTCGGCGCTGGCACGCGAACGTCTGCAGGCGATTCGCCAGACCAACGACGGCTTCGAGATTGCGCGGCGAGACCTGGAGTTGCGCGGACCTGGCGAGCTGTTGGGCACGCGCCAGACCGGCCTCGCGCAGTTGCGTGTGGCGGACCTGGTGCGGGATGCGGACCTGCTGCCGCACGTGCAGGAGACCGCGGAGCTCCTGATGCGCACGCATCCGGAGAGTATTATCGCGCTGGCGTCGCGCTGGATCGGCTCCGACGAACGCTATGGACGCATCGGCTGAGAGCCCCTGATCCGCCCGGATCGCGCTCTGCTCCGGCGCAGGAGAGACAGATGGTCACGGCGTCGGCCGATTTTCGGCCACGAACCCGAAAAGTCACAGATGCCCCGCTGTCCTGGCGGCTTGGCCGCAGGCTGGAAGAGTTTGCACGCCTTGCACGCTTCGACCGGCCGGTGGGCACCTGGCTACTGCTGTGGCCGGCGCTGTGGGCCTTGTGGATAGCGGGTAACGGGGTGCCCGATCCGAGGGCGTTGATCGTGTTTGTTCTGGGCGTCGTGGTGATGCGCGCGGCCGGCTGCGTCATCAACGATTTCGCCGATCGTGACATCGATCCGCACGTGCGCCGCACGCGCGATCGGCCGCTGGCCGCGCGGCGCGTGTCCCCGACCGAGGCGCTGGTGCTGTTTGGCGTGCTGAGTCTGATCGCGCTGTACCTGGTCAGCTGGCTGAACCTGCTGACCATCAAGCTGGCCGTGATCGGCGCCGTGCTGACGGTCTCCTACCCGTTCGTGAAGCGAATCTTCCCGATGCCGCAGCTGTATCTGGGAATTTCCTTTGGAGGCTGGAGTGTGCCGATGGCGTACGCGGCGGAGACCGGGGGGTTGCCGCGCGTGGCGTGGGTGCTGTACATCGCGGCGGTCATCTGGGCGGCGGTTTACGACACCATCTACGCCATGGTCGATCGCGAAGATGACCTGAAGATCGGCGTGCGCTCGAGCGCGATCCTGTTCGCCGACCTGGATCGGCTGCTGATCTTCGTCATGCAGGTCATGATGATCTTCGCGCTGGGCCTGGTGGGTCGAAACCTGCACTTCGGCAACTGGTACTACGGCGGCCTCGCCGCCGCATCGGCGCTGTTTGTGTATCAGCAGTGGCTGATCCGGCAGCGCAAGCCGGCGTCCTGCCTGCGAGCCTTCGTCAACAACCAGTTCGTCGGCATGGTGATCTTCATCGGCATCCTGATGGACTACATCTACGCCCGCGCCGGCTGATCACTTCTTAATCGATTGTCGACTTGGCAGGCTTCGTCCGGTTGACATGAGAGCCTGCAGTCCCGAAGATCGATCCGTGCCGCCGGGCGCGGATTCCAGGGAAAACTCGACGCATGCTGCACCTGCAAGAAGTTCCTCGTCCCGGCGCCGTTGAGGTCCGCCACGACTGGTCAGGCGAGGAAGTCGAGTCGCTGTTCGCGCTGCCGCTCGCGGATCTGTTGTACGAGGCACAGCGGCTGCACCGTCGCTATCACGAGCCCAACACCGTACAGCTGAGCACGCTCCTGTCCATCAAGACCGGCGGCTGTCCGGAGGACTGCGCTTACTGTCCGCAGAGTGTGCATTATCAGACCGGCCTCGAGCGCTCTGCGCTCCTCGAAGTCGAAGCCGTACGTGAGGCTGCGTTGCGCGCGCGCGCAGCGGGTGCGACCCGCTTCTGCATGGGAGCGGCATACCGGGCGCCGAAGAGCCGGGAGCTCGCGCTGATCTGCGCGATGGTCCAGGCGGTGCGCGAGCTGGGGATGGAAACCTGCGCGACGCTGGGAATGCTGCAGCCGGAGCAGGCGGCGCAGCTGAAGGATGCCGGGCTCGATTTCTACAATCACAATCTCGACACCTCGCCGCAGTTCTACGCGAGCATCATCAGCACACGCAGGTTCGAGGACCGGCTGCAGACGCTCACCGCGGTACGCGCCGCAGGCCTCAAAGTCTGCTGTGGCGGCATCGTCGGCATGGGCGAATCAACGGCCGATCGCGCTGAGCTGCTGCGCACGCTCGCGACTCTCCCCGAACATCCCGAGAGTGTGCCGATCAATCAGCTGGTACAGGTTGCAGGCACACCTCTGCACGGCACACCGGCCACCGACCCGTTCGACTTCATTCGTACCATCGCGGTGGCGCGCATTCTGATGCCGCGTTCCTGGGTGCGATTGTCTGCAGGGCGCGAGACCATGAGCGACGAGCTGCAGGCGCTGTGTTTTCTTGCGGGTGCCAATTCCATCTTCTACGGGGAAAAGCTACTCACGACTGGCAATCCCGACGTCGCACGCGATCAGCAGCTGCTGCAGCGGCTGGGAATGCGGGTCTGCACGACGACCGGTACTGCACCGTCAGCCGGCGCAGCGCGCGATGGTGTCGCGGCACTGCATCGCGATGCAGCGCCGGTCATCTGAGCTGCGGGCTGCGCTGAGCGCAATTGATCGGCAGCACCTGAGGCGGACGCGGCGCGAGGTCGAGCGCTTTCCGGATCCGGGCAATCGCACCCTGTTGCATCTGCAGGGGCGGGATGTCGTCGATTTCAGCAGCAATGACTACCTGGGCCTTGCGTATCACCCGGAGCTCGTCGAGGCGATGGCGGCGTGCGCAACGCGCTGTGGCGCCGGCAGTGGCGCCGCACACCTCATTACGGGTCATGGCATCGAACATGCGTATCTGGAGGAGGAGCTGGCCGCTTACACTGGATGCGAGCGGGCACTGTTGTTCTCGACCGGCTACATGGCGAATCTGGGGCTGTTGTCGACACTGGCCGGCCGGCACGAGACCGTGATCCTCGATCGACTCTCGCATGCCTCGCTGATCGACGGCGCGCTCCTGTCCGGCGCCCGCCTGCGTCGATTTGCGCACAACGACAGCGGCGCGGCGGCACAGCTGCTCGCCAGCTCGCGCCACCCCGTCGCGATACTCGCCACCGAAGGGGTCTTCAGCATGGATGGGGATCTGGCGCCCCTGCCCGAGCTCGCACGCCTCGCGCGCGAGTATGATGCCTGGCTGGTGATCGACGATGCGCATGGGCTGGGCGTGCTGGGTGCGAGCGGACGCGGCTCACTCGAACATTGGGGTCTCCAATCTGACGCAATGCCGGTTCTGATGGGAACTCTTGGCAAAGCCTTCGGATCGTTCGGCGCCTTCGTCGCCGGTTCCGCCGATCTCATCGAGCTGCTGGTACAGCGGGCGCGCCCCTACATCTACACGACGGCCCTGCCTCAAGCGGTCGCCGCGGCGGCGCGCACGGGGCTGCAGATTGCACAGCGCGAGAGCTGGCGGCGTGAGCGCGTGCTGGCGCTCTGCGGACATTTCCGGCGCCGGGCGCAGCAGGCCGGGCTGCAGACCGGCGAGGCGTGCACTCCGATTCAGCCGCTGCTGCTCCCGGATGAGCAGAGCGCGCTCACCGCTCAGGAGCGACTGTTCGCTGCCGGCTTTGCGGTCGCCGCGATCCGGCCGCCGACCGTGCCCGTCGGCCGCTCGCGCCTGCGCATCACGTTGTCGGCAGCACACACCGAAGAGCAGGTGAATGCGTTGGTCAGCGCGCTGGCAGACAACATGTCATGAGCTCCATCCATGTCGAAATCAACGGCGCCGGACCCGATCTCGTGCTGTTGCATGGCTGGGCACTCAACCTGCGCATCTGGGACGGTCTGGTCGAGCAGCTGCGAGGCCGCTTCCGGCTGATCAGACTCGATCTGCCGGGTCACGGCCGCAGCCCGTGGTTGCCCGGACATCACACGCCCGCCGAGCAGACCTGGTTGATTCACCAGACGCTTGCCGGCATCTCGAGCCGCTACGCGCTGCTCGGCTGGTCGCTGGGTGCACAGATCGCACTCGATCTGGCCGCCGCGACGCCGGCGCAGGTGGCAGGACTGATCCTCGTCGCGGCCACCCCGAAATTCGCGGCGGCCGAGGACTGGCTGCATGGTGCCGAGCAGGCGCTGCTGGAGAAGCTGCGCACCTCGTTGCGCGAAGATCATCGCCGCGCCGTGAGTGATTTTCTCGATTTGCAGGTGCGCGCCACCGCCGGTGGCGCCGCGGTGCTGCAACAGCTGCGGCAGGCGTTGTTCAACCATGGCGAAGCCGACAGTGCCGCTCTGGCGGCAGCTCTCGAGCGCCTGTCAGTCAGTGACCTGCGCGGCGGCCTCGCACACGTCTCGGCGCCGGCTCTGGTGATCGCAGGGGAATATGACCGAATCACTCCGCCCGCTGCCACGCGGGCGCTCGCCGCGGCTCTGCCGCTGGGGCGCTTCGTTCAGATCGGGCGTGCGGCTCACGCCCCGTTCCTGTCGCATCCCGAGGTGTTTGCAAAGTTGGTTCGCGAATTCCTGCGCTCCCCTCGTACCTTCGCGCAGCGCGGCGCCAAACGGCGCATCCCGGCACGGGCGCGCAAGAAGATGCGCGCTAACACGCGGCGCTAGCTCATGGAAGGCTCCGACGCGACCTTCAGTCTGGATCGGGCGGCGTTGCGCGCTGCGTTCGATCGCGCCAGCGCCGGCTATGAGGCCAGCGCGGTGCTGCAGGCGCGTGTCGGGCGGGAGTTGTTGAGCCGCCTGGAGCCCTTCGGATTTCAGCCGGGCGTCGTGCTCGATCTCGGCTGCGGTACGGGATGGCTCAGCGGTGAGCTCAAACAACGTTATCGCCGTGCGTCGGTGCTCGCGCTCGATGTCGCACCCGGCATGCTGCGCGAAGCTGCCCGGCATCAACGCCTGTTTCGTCACTTTGCCCGCGTGTGTGGGGATGCCCTGCATCTGCCGCTGGCCAACAGCAGCGTCGATCTGGTGTTCAGCAGCCTGATGCTGCAATGGTGCGAGCCCCTGGGCCTGGCGCTCAGTGAGGTGAGACGCATCCTGAAACCCGGCGGCTTCTTCTGCTTCAGCACGCTCGGCCCGGACACCCTTGTCGAGCTGCGCGCCGCCTGGAGTGCGGCGGATGAGTTCAGTCACGTGAACCGCTTCATCGACATGCATGACATCGGCGAGGCGCTGGTGCGCGCGGGCCTGGGCGAGCCGGTGCTGGATGTCGAGCGCGAGCAACTCGGGTATCGCGATGTCATCAGCCTGATGCGCGAGCTGAAGTCGATCGGTGCGCACAATGTTACTCATGGCCGGCCCCGCGGCTTGACCGGCCGCTCGCGGCTGGCAAGACTGCAAGCTGCGTACGAGCCTCTACGACGTGATGGCACCCTGCCGGCGACCTATGAAGTCGTCTACGGCGTCGCCTGGGGAACTGAGGGCCGGTCCGAGAGGCCGGAGGAAGTGCTGATCAGCCCCTCTGCGATCGGCCGGCGGGCGCGTACCTCAGGCGCGGGGACGCCGGAATGACAGCCGGCATCTTCGTGACGGGCACCGATACGAGTGTCGGCAAGACGCTCTTCGCTGTGGCACTGACCACCGCGATAGCGAAGCGCGGCGTCCCCGTGGGCGTGATGAAACCAATCGCCTCAGGCTCTGAGCGCACCGCAGAGGGACTGCGCAACGCGGATGCCCTGGCGCTGCTTGCCGCCTCGGGCGGCAACCTCGCCTACGAGCGCGTCAACCCTTATTGCTATGAGCCAGCAATTTCGCCGCACATCGCAGCAGAAGAAGCAAAATGTCCCCCGGATCTGCGCAAGATCCGCCACACCTATCAGCAGATGGCAGCGGATGCGCGCTTCATGGTTGTCGAAGGCGCCGGGGGTTGGTTGGCGCCGATTGATGCCTGCCGCGCGATGGCGCAGCTCGCCCTGGAGCTTGCGCTGCCCGTAGTGCTGGTGGTCGGGCTCCGACTGGGTTGCCTGAATCATGCGCACCTCAGTCGCCGCGCGATTGCTGCGGATGGTGCTCCCTGGGGCGGCTGGGTTCTGAATCACATCGACCCATCGATGCAGCGCGCAAACGAGAATGTGCACACGTTGGTCCGACTGTTCGGCAGCGAGCCGCTGTGCACGATTCCGTCCTCACCCGCACCGGCCGAGCTTGCGCACGCCGTTGAGCCCGCGGCCCATGTTTTGCTGCAGAAGTTCGGAATTGACACAGTGCCAGGGGCTGAGCATGCCTCGCCAGGCCATTCACTTGAATAATGAAGGTCCTGCAGTACCATCGATGCCGTGTCGAGACCTCCCCGGCTGTGCCGAAGTGGTTCCGGAAGCGCTGCGTATCGTAATCTGTCCCCACTGCTCGCTCAGCCTGCGGGCCGCCATGCTTTTTTTTGGCAGCCTCTGCTGCGTGTCCTTCGCAATTGCCGGGCTGATGGCCGCGCGCGGGTTCTGGCCCGTGCTGCCGTTCGCTGGCGGCGAGATGCTGCTGCTCGGTTGGGCGTTGCGCACCAGCATGCTGCGGCGGCATCACCGCGAGACCATCACCGTGACGGAGTCGGATGTCAGCGTGGAGCTGCGCGATCGCGAACATTCCACTCAACTCGTGTTCCCGCGGCACTGGGCGCAGGTTAAACTGCGCCGCCCCGCATCGCGCCTGCATCCGAGCCGACTGACGATCGAATCGCACGGCCGTCGCTGCGAGCTGGGCAGTTTCCTGACGGAAGCCGAGCGCCGCGGGCTGGCGATGCGTTTGCAGAATGCGATCGGACGCATCAACGAATCGCCGTCGCTGGCACCATCCGCGTAAACGCCGCAAACCTGCGGTAACAGACGGCTGGAAGTTCGAAGACTTTATGAGATCGCGCCTGGCGGGAGCCGGGCGCACAAAGGTTCAACAAGGCAAATGATGATCCGCTCAAACTGTGCTCGGCACGTGCTTCTGGCCACAACGCTCGCGCTAACCCTGGCTACTCAGGCGCACGCCGCCTCTCACCCGTCCG
Source organism: uncultured Pseudomonadota bacterium (assembly GCA_963715725.1). Taxonomy (GTDB): domain Bacteria; phylum Pseudomonadota; class Gammaproteobacteria; order Steroidobacterales; family Steroidobacteraceae; genus 13-2-20CM-66-19. Next base: position 1,764,994 of record OY970272.1, read on the forward strand.
GTTGGGGGCTGCTCAACATGACGCAGGGTGTAACGGAGATCAGTCGCCGCATCTACGACCTGCACATGCTGATCTTCTGGGTGTGTGTGGCCATCGCCGCGGTGGTATTCGGGGCGATGATCTGGTCGATCGTCAATTACCGTAAATCGCAGGGCGCCGTGGCGGACACCACCCTGGTGCACAACACCCGGGTGGAGATCATCTGGACCGCAGTGCCGGTGGTCATTCTGATTGCCATGGCGGTGCCGGCGGCCCGCACGCTGGTGGATATCGAGGACACGACGAAGACCGAGCTGACCATCAAGATCACCGGGTTTCAATGGGGCTGGAACTACGACTATCTCGATCAGGGAGTCGCCTTCTTCTCGCGCCTGGATCGGCACAGCGATGAGGCGCGCGAGCTCGGCTCCGGAATCGACCCCAACACGGTCGAGCACTACCTGCTCAATGTCGATCATCCGCTGGTGGTGCCGGTGGGCACCAAGGTGCGTCTGCTGATTACCGGCGCCGATGTCATTCACTCCTGGTGGGTGCCCGCTTTCGGCGTGAAGAAGGATGCCATTCCGGGCTTCGTCAACGAGGCCTGGTTCAACATCGACAGCGACAAACCCGGCCTGTACCGCGGCCAGTGCGCGGAGCTGTGCGGCCGCGATCACGGCTTCATGCCGATCGTCGTCGACGCCCGCCCCAGGGAAGAATTCGAGAAGTGGCTGAAGAGTACCGCCGCGGAGCAGAAGCAGGCTGCAGCGCCAGGGGGCACACCGCCTTCGGCCGCAGCGCCCAATGCGCCGCTCGCAACCAACAGGCCCAACAGCTGAGCCCTTCGCGATAACCCGGTTTCCGATTACCTGAGTTCCGATTACCCAAGCTACGAGATACGCCATGGCCGAGCAGCACGCACACGCCGCCGTTCACGATGATCACGACCACAAGCCGCAGGGGTGGCGGCGCTGGGTCTTCGCCACCAACCACAAGGACATCGGCACGATGTACCTGGTGTTCGCCTGCACCATGTTCTTCATCGGCGGTGCCATGGCGATGGTCATCCGCTTGGAGCTGTTCAAGCCGGGCATGCAGTTCGTGGATCCCCAGCTGTTCAACTCGCTGACCACCATGCATGCGCTGATCATGATCTTCGGCGCGATCATGCCGGCCTGGACCGGGCTTGCGAACTGGATGGTCCCGATGCAGGTTGGCGCGCCCGACATGGCCCTGCCGCGCCTCAACAACTTCAGCTTCTGGATTCTGCCCTTTGCCTTCACGTTGCTGCTGGGCACCCTGTTTGTTCCCGGCGGCGCGCCGGCGGGCGGCTGGACCATGTATCCGCCGCTCATGCTGCAGAATGGCGCTTGCTTCCCGATGGTCATCTTCGCCATCCACATGATGGGGGCGTCCTCGATCCTCGGGGCGATCAACGTGGTCGTGACCATCCTCAACATGCGCGCTCCCGGCATGACGCTGCTGCGCATGCCGCTGTTCGTGTGGACTTGGCTCATCACCGCCTACCTGCTGATCGCCGTGATGCCGGTGCTGGCGGGGGCAGTGACGATGCTGCTGACCGATCACTTCTTCGGCACCACGTTCTTCACCGCCGCCGGCGGCGGCGACCCGGTGATGTTCCAGCACATCTTCTGGTTCTTCGGCCATCCCGAGGTCTACATCCTGATCCTGCCGGCCTTCGGCATCGTCTCGGAGATCATCCCGACCTTCTCGCGCAAGCCGCTGTTCGGTTACGAGGCCATGGTGTACGCCACCGCCTCGATCGCCTTCCTGTCCTTCATCGTGTGGGCGCACCACATGTTCACCGTCGGCATGCCGCTCGCGGCGCAGCTGTTTTTCATGCTCTCGACCATGCTGATCGCCATTCCCACGGGTGTGAAGGTGTTCAACTGGACGGCGACCATGTGGAAGGGCTCGCTCAGCTTCGAGCCGCCGATGTTGTTTGCGCTCGCATTTCTCTTTCTGTTCAGCCTCGGCGGCTTCTCCGGCCTGATGCTCGCCATCGTGCCGGCCGACTACCAGTATCAGGACACCTATTTCGTCGTGGCTCACTTCCATTACGTGCTGGTGCCCGGTGCCATCTTCGGCATCATGGGGGGCGTGTACTACTGGCTGCCGAAATGGGTCGGGCGCATGTACGACATGCGTCTTGCGAAATGGCACTTCTGGCTGTCCGCGATCTTCGTCAATGTGCTGTTCTTCCCGCAGCACTTCCTCGGACTCGCCGGCATGCCACGCCGGGTTCCGGACTACGCCGTGCAGTTCACCGACTGGAACATGGTGTCCTCGATCGGCGGCTTCGGCTTCGGTCTGTCACAGTTGCTGTTCCCCTACCTGATCTGGAAATGCGTGAAGTCCGGGGTGCCGGTGCGCGGGAACAAGCCGTGGGAAGGTGCGCACGGACTCGAGTGGGAATTGCCATCGCCTGCGCCCTACCACTCCTGGCAGACGCCGCCCTCCGAGGCGGTTATCGCCAAGGGCGCCTTTCACTGATCGCGCCCGTCGCAGCAGTGCCTTTCACCGGTGAACGTGTCAGCCACCATCGACCACCTGCGCCGTAAGAAGGTGCGCCGCACGGCGCTCATCTGCGGCCTGATTGCTGCGGCGTTCTACGTGGGCTACATCATCATGGCAGTGCTCCGCGCGAACCCATGAGCACCGCCCCGCGTCCGCATCGCAGCCTGACCCTGAAGCTACTCGGCATCGCGCTGGGGAGCTTCGCATTCGGCTGGGCGCTGGTGCCGCTCTACAACGTCATGTGCAGTATCACCGGCTATGGCGACCAGAAGCAGCTGCTGCGGCAGGTGAAGGCGCTCGAGCACCCGGATCCGAGTCGCACGATTACGGTGGAATTCCTGGCCAACGTGGCGAGCGCGGGCGAGTGGGACTTCCGGCCGGAGAAGCGCACCATCGAAGTGCACCCCGGACAGCTGTATTCGGCCGAGTTCTTCGCTCACAACCTGACAGGGCGCGATACCATCGCCCAGGCAGTGCCCAACATCGCCCCCTCGCGCGTGGCGGCCTATTTCCACAAGACCGAATGTTTCTGCTTCTCGCCGCAGCATTTCACTGCGGACGAGCAGCGCGACATGCCGGTCCGTTTCATCATCGACCCGGCGATTCCCGGTTTCATCGACCGCGTTACTCTGGCCTACACGTTTTATGACGAGTCCTCGCGGGTCTCTGCGCGCTGAGACCTCCAGGCAGGAAATGCAGAACAATGGCAAACGTACACGCTCCTGACAGCACCGCCTACTACCTCCCGCACGACAGTCGCTGGCCGATCACTGGCTCCGTGGCGCTCTTCACGCTGATGCTGGGTGCCATCGTCTATCTCAACGACTGGAGCGGCAGCTGGGTGTTCATCCCGGGCGCAGCACTGTTGGTTTACATGTTCTTCGGCTGGTTCTCGACCGTCATCGACGAGAACCAGCGCGGTATCTACAACCTGCAGGTCGATCATTCCTTCCGCATGGGCATGATGTGGTTCATCTTTTCCGAAGTGATGTTTTTTGCGGCATTCTTCGGTGCGCTGTTCTATGCCCGTACCCTGTCGGTGCCATGGCTGGGTGGTCAGGGAGTGAAGATGTTCTCCAACTTCGTGCTCTGGCCACAGTACGAGGGCTCCTGGCCCACGAACGGCCCGGCGCACGTCGGTGGCCGCGCTGATTCGAGCTTCAATGTTATTCCGGCATTCAGCCTGCCAGCGGTCAACACCGCCATCCTGCTCACGAGCGGTATCACCGTCACGATCGCGCATCACGCATTACGCGCCGGCAAACGCGGCACGCTTGCGCTGTTCCTGGCGCTGACCTTCCTGTTAGGTTTCTCCTTCGTTGGCCTGCAGGCGCACGAGTATGGCGAGGCTTATCGCGAGCTCGGCCTGCGCCTGTCGACCGGCATCTACGGTTCGACTTTCTTCATGCTCACTGGCTTCCACGGCCTGCATGTCACGATCGGTGCGATTATGCTGACGGTCATCTGGCTGCGGGTGCTGCGGGGGCACTTCACTCCCGACCGGCACTTTGCCTTTGAGGCGGTGGCGTGGTACTGGCACTTCGTGGACGTGGTCTGGCTCGGGCTGTTTATATTCGTTTATTGGCTGTAGCGCGCTTGCGGGCTTCAGGCCGCCGACGACCCAAGTCGGCGATAGCCGCAGGTCATATCAATGCGGCGTGACCCCGGTCGGGCTGAGCCCATGCGGCGTGATGAGCCCGAAATACCAGGCGATCATCAGCAGAATGAACAAGGCTACGGAAAGCCCGATGCGAATGGTCAGGGCACGCGCAAAACGGCGCGGATCGGCAGTTGAGCTGCGGGTCAGGTAATAGAGCGCAGAGCCCAGGCTGGCGATGATCGCCGCGAGCGCGCCGATTATGAGAAGTCGAATAGCAGTGTTCATGCGCGTGTGCGCCAGCTTATAGGATTGGGCTTCGATCGTGCCGCGGCTGAACCTTCCGGGTCATCGGGTGTTTGCACCGTCGTGGGGCTTCACCTTGTTGACTGTAGCCCTGTGTGCCTTATTCCTCGCACTGGGTCGCTGGCAATGGCACAAGGGCAATCTGCGGCAGCAGGAATGGGATCGGTTCGCGCGCGGCACCGATATGGTGGTGCCGCTTGGCGCACGCCACACGAGCGCACTGCCGCGCTTTCAGCGCGTGAGTCTGCAGGGAACTCTGGATGGCGCGCATCAGTTCCTCCTCGACAACCGCAGTTATAACGGACGCCCGGGATATGAAGTGCTGACGCCGCTCATCCGACAGGAGGGTGCGCCTGTGCTCATCGACCGCGGCTGGGTAGCTTTTCTGGGCATCCGCGCTCAGGTTCCAGACATCGCCGTGCCCGCGATGGGGGCAGTGCAGTTGACCGGCCGCATCGCCGAGCTGCCAAGTCCGGGTCTGGCGAGCGGGCGCGCTCCGCCGACCGGCTCGGCATGGCCCAAGCTCACCACCTTCCCCAACACGCTCCAGCTCAGTACCGCCTTGGGTGCGGAGCTTGAGCCGCGGGTGATTCTGCTGGATGCGAACAGCGGTCCTGGCTATACGCGCAACTGGCAGCCCCCGGGCATGGAGCCGATCCGCCACTGGTCATATGCCGTGCAGTGGTGGGCGTTCGCCGTGCTGCAGCTCGGTCTGTGGATCGGCTTGAATCTGCGCAGGACGAGCCCCGTCTCATGAGTCCAACCGAAATACAGCTGCGCGCGCGCAACCTGCGCACCCTGACGCTGCTGGCCGGCCTGTTCCTGCTGCCACTGCTGCTCGCCTTCTGGACCTACTACGCCAGTGGCTGGCGACCCACGGGTCACAGCAACCACGGGGATCTCGTCCAGCCCGTCCGGCCCCTGCCGCAGGTCGATGTGCCGGCGCCTGCCGGTTGGCCGCGTCCGCCCGCGCCACTCTTCCACGGAAAGTGGTCGTTGCTGTATGTGGGCTCCGGTGAATGCGACGCCGCCTGTCGGCAGGCGCTGTATGTCATGCGGCAGAGCCGGCTTGCCCTCAACAACGACATGGCGCGGGTCGTGCGCGTGTTTCTGGTATCCAGCGACTGCTGCACGGTGCAGGAATTGAAGGCCGAACATGCAGGTCTAGTGCTGCTCGATGGCAGCGGCCCGGCGGCGGCGCCGCTGCTCGCCGCGATTCCTGCAGAGCGGCAACACATGCTGTTCATCGTCGACCCACTCGGGAACCTGATGATGCGTTACGATGCGCGCGGCGATCCTAAAGGCCTGCTGCAGGACCTGAAGAAGCTGCTCTCGCTGTCCCACATCGGCTGAAGTGCCGCAAAGTCGCTCGTCCCGGTAAGCTCAGATGCAGCAGTCAGGCTTCGATTCGCGGGCGCGGCTGGCGCGCTGGATGCCCCGCCTGGTGTTGGCCGGGCTGCTGCTGTGCTTCGTCGTAGTCGTGTTGGGTGCATACGTGCGCCTGACGGCGGCCGGCCTGGGCTGTCCCGACTGGCCGGGCTGCTATGGGCATCTCTCACCCCTGGGCGCGCAGCACAGCACGACGGCGCAGGCTGTCTTCCCATCTCGGCCGCTGGATGTCGGCAAGGCCTGGCGCGAGATGATCCATCGCTACGCGGCGTCGAGCCTGGGACTCATCATCGTGGCGCTCGCCGTCCTCGCGGTGGTCATGCGGCGGCCTGCCCCCAGCGGACTGCCGCTCGCACTTGCGCTGCTCGCCACCGTACTTGTTCAGGGCATGCTGGGCATGTTGACGGTGACCTGGCAGCTCAAGCCGCTGATCGTCACTGGCCACCTGCTTTTCGGGCTGACGACGCTCAGCCTGCTTTGGTGGTGGTGGCTCAGCCTCTCAGCTCAGCGCCTGGCCGCGACCGCTCCGGAGATCACGCCGGTACGGGCCGATGGCACGGGATCTCGCCATGGACCGGTGCGCGCGCTTTTGGTCGCGGCCCTCGTGGCGCTCGGCCTGCAGATCGCACTCGGCGGCTGGACGAGCAGCAACTACGCCGCGATCTCCTGCCCGGATTTTCCAACGTGTCAGGCTCAATGGTGGCCATCGAGCGATTATCACAACGCCTTCGTGCTCTGGCGGGGACTGGACGTCGACTACGAGGGCGGGATCCTCGCAGGTCCCGCCCGTATCGCTATCCACCTCACGCATCGTATCGGTGCGCTTGTGGTGACGCTGCTGCTCCTTACCGTTGCGGTCACCGCGCTCACGCGACGCGCGCCGCCGGCTGTCCGTACGGCGGCCGTTGCAGTACTGCTCGCGCTTGCCCTGCAGCTGACCATCGGCATTTCCATGGTGGTCCGCGGTTTCCCGTTATGGCTTGCCACCGCCCACACGGGCGGGGCGGCGTTGTTGTTGCTGACCGTCATCGCCCTGCTGCGTGCCGAGTCCGGGACCACCCGCGCCTGATCCTTTCTGCTAGTCTCGCGCGCGGCGACAACATGCACGTGCCGGGGTGAGGCACCTTACGGCCGGGGGAAAGACATGGCATCCGGACAGCTGCTGCAGCAGATTCTGATCAAGAGCCAGAAAGAGCTGCTGAACGACTGGGTGCAGAACCAGCTCGCCACGGACAGCGCACGGCTGGACCTGATGAAGGAGTCCGAGCTGCGCGAGCAGTCGCGCGAATTTCTGGCGCTGCTGAACGCGGCGGTGGGCTCCGGAGATACCACCCGTATGGCCGGTCCGGCATGGGACTCCGTGCGGGAATTTCTCACCGGCATCTCGCGCTCGCGGGCTTTGCAGGGCTTCAGCCCCAGCGAGACGGCCACTTTCGTGTTCTCGCTCAAACAACCGCTGTTTGCTCGTCTGCGGGCGGAAGCCGGCAAAGATGTACACGCCATGGTCGATGAGCTGTGGGCCTCGACGCAACTGCTCGACCGGCTCGGCCTGTATACGACCGAGATGTTTCAAAAGAGTCGCGAAGCGGTGATCGCGCGCCAGCAGCAGGAGCTGCTCGAACTGTCGACCCCCGTCGTGAAGCTCTGGGACAACATCCTTGCCCTGCCGCTGATCGGCACGCTGGACAGTGAGCGCACGCAGGTGGTGATGGAGAGCCTGCTGCAGAAAGTGGTCGAGACCGGGGCTGCGATCGCCATCATCGACATCACAGGCGTACCAACAGTCGATACGCTGGTTGCGCAGCATCTGCTGAAAACTGTGGCGGCCGCGCGCCTCATGGGGGCGGACTGCATCATCAGCGGCATCCGTCCGCAGATTGCACAAACCATCGTGCACCTTGGCGTGAATCTCTCAGAGGTCACGACGAAAGCCACTCTGGCGGATGCGTTTCTGGTCGCCCTGCGTCGGACCCAGGCGTCGCTGCCGAAAGCCGTCGCGGGCTGACGGCGTGGACCGCATCCCCATTCTCAAGATGGGCCAGTTCCTACTGGTCACCATCCAGGTGGACATGCACGACCGGCTGGCGATGCAGCTGCAGGACGACCTGACCGCGCGCATCGTCGCGCACCGCGCGCGCGGTGTGCTGATCGACATCTCGGCGCTCGAGATCGTCGACTCGTTCATCGGTCGCATGATCAGCAACATCGCAGCCATGGCGCGCGTGCTGGATGCCGAAACGGTGGTGGTCGGCATGCAGCCCGCGGTGGCAATCACGCTCGTGGAGCTCGGGTTGTCACTGGAAGGCGTGCGTACCGCATTGAACATCGACAAGGGCATGTCCCTGCTGCAGCAGAGCGTGGCCGCAGGTCCCTGAAGCAGGGTGTACGTGATCAAGGACGCCGGCAACGGGGGCGGCCAGGAGGCAATCTTGCCGATCCGCTCGCAGGAAGACATCGTGCGCGTACGTCAGGCGACTCGCGAGCACGCCCAGGCTCAGGGCTTCTCGCTCGTGGATCAGACCAAACTGGTGACGGCAGCCAGTGAGCTCGCGCGCAATACTCTCGACTACGGCAATGGCGGTGAAGTACAGATCGCGCGCGTCACCTCCGGGGCACGCAAGGGCCTGCGCCTCACGTTCGTCGATCAGGGACCGGGCATTGCGGATGTCGAGCAGGCACTGCGGGACGGGTTCTCCACCGGCGGCGGTCTGGGGCTCGGATTGAGCGGTGCGCGGCGGCTCTCGAATGAATTCACGATCGATTCGGCTTTGGGCAAGGGCACCCGGATCATGATCGCCCGGTGGCGCTGAGCGCCCTGCCAGGAGCTGCCTTGCTTCGTCAGATACGCGTGGCCGTCGGCGACCGCAGCGAGGTCGGTGCCGCCCGGCGTGCCGCAGCCGAGCTGACCCAGGGCCACCCATTCGATGCGACCCAGGCCGGCAAGGCCGCGCTGTGCGTCACCGAGGCGGCGACGAACATGTTCAAGCACGCGGGCAGGGGGGAGCTGCTGCTGCGCATTCTCGAGCGCGATGGTGCTTTCGGGCTCGAGCTGCTGGCCCTGGACCAGGGTCCGGGCATCGCCAACCTGGCCGGCAGCCTGCGCGACGGGGTTTCTACCGCCGGCAGCGCGGGGACGGGTCTCGGAGCCATGGCGCGGGCCTCCGACAGCTTTGAGATCTATGCCCCATCCGGTCGCGGCACGGCGCTGTTGGCAGAGATCTGGTCGCGGCCGGTGCCGCCGCCGGCTCTGCAGATCGGAGCGGTCTGCATCCCCAAGCCCGGCGAAAGCGTCTGCGGAGACTCCTGGGCCGGGGCAACTGCAGGCCACGGCAGCCATGTCTTCATGGTGGCCGATGGACTCGGCCATGGCACTGAGGCCGCGCGGGCTTCCATCGCGGCCACCCAGGTACTGGCGCGCCGCCCGGGCGATGCACCGGCGATGCTGATCGAGACCTGCCACCGGGCGCTAGCCTCTACGCGCGGGGCAGCGGTGGCGGTGGCACGCCTGGCTGCGTCCGAGCGCACGGGCAGCTTCGCTGGCGTCGGCAATATTGCCGCCCGCATCGAGCTGCCGACGACCCGCCGGCAGCTGGTGTCGCATAACGGTACACTCGGCCACACGCTGCGCCGGGTACAGCAGTTCGAATTTGCCTTCGAGCCGGCCGCGGTGCTGATCCTGCACAGTGACGGAATTAACACGCACTGGAATCTGGCAGACTACCCGGGACTGGCCCAGCGTCACGCGGGCCTGATCGCAGGGGTCCTCTACCGCGACCATCAGCGCGGTCGGGACGATGTTACGGTCCTGGTCATTCGCAACCAGGGTGCACTAACGACAACAGGCGCACCGCCAGTGACATGAACACCAGGGTGCTGACCGTCGCGCTTCGCTTCGAGCAGGATGTCGTCGTGGCGCGGCAGCGCGCCCGACAGCTGGCCGGTCTGCTGGGCTTCGACGGCCAGGCGCAGACGCGCATCGCGACCGCGGTCTCGGAGATCGCCCGCAACGCCTTCCGCTATGCGCAGGGCGGCAAGGTTGAATTCGGCCTGGAAGGGCAGAGCGCGCCGCAGCTGCTGCTGATCCGGGTACTCGATCAGGGTCCCGGCATCCGGGATCTCGAGCGCATCCTCAGTGGTGAATATCGCTCGCACACCGGCATGGGTCTTGGGATCGTGGGCGTTCATCGCCTGATGGACCAGGTGGAGATCAGCTCCGCCCCCGGCCGCGGTACCGATGTGCTGCTGAAGAAGCTCTTGCCGGCGCGGGCGCCGCTGGTGACCGCCGCGTGCCTGAGCCGCATGGTGCAGGAATTGAGCAGCAAGCCGCCGGCGGGCGCCGTGGAGGAAATCCAGGAGCAGAATCGCGAGCTGGTGCGCACGCTGGCAGAGCTGCGCGAGCGCCAGGATGAGCTGCTGCACCTGAACCACGAGCTGGAGGACACCAATCGCGGCGTCGTGGCGCTTTATGCCGAGCTGGACGAGAAAGCCGATCATCTGCGGCGCGCGGATGAGATGAAGTCTCGCTTCCTCTCCAACATGAGCCATGAATTTCGCACGCCGCTGCATTCCATCCAGGCGCTGTCGCGTCTGTTGTTGAACCGCACTGACGGCGAGCTCAACGCCGAGCAGGACAAGCAGATCCGCTTCATCAGCAAGGCGGCCGATGACCTCACGACGCTGGTAGATGACCTCCTGGACCTCGCCAAGATCGAGGCGGGCAAGATCGATGTGCGCCCGATCGAGTTCAGCGCGGGCAACCTGTTCAGCGCCCTGCGCGGCATGCTGCGTCCGCTGCTGGTGGGCGACAGCGTGCGGCTGGTGTTCGAGGAGCCCGATCCGCCGCTCGAGCTGTTCAATGACGAAGGCAAGATCTCGCAGATCCTGCGCAACTTCATCTCCAACGCCATCAAGTTCACCGAGCGCGGCGAGGTGCGAGTGAGCGCCGCGCTCACCGCGGACGGGCGTTCGGTCTGTTTCAGGGTGGCGGACACCGGCATCGGCATCAGCCCGGCGGACCAGGAGCGGATTTTCGAGGAATTCACCCAGGTGCAGAGCGCACTGCAGGCGCGCGTCAAGGGCACCGGCCTGGGTCTGCCCTTGTGCCGGCGGCTCGCGCGCCTGCTGCACGGCGAGGTGGCCGTGCAGAGTGAGCTGGGAGTGGGCTCGGTTTTCAGCACCACCCTGCCCTTGCACTTTGAGGACCAGGGCGCAGTGCTCGCGGCAGTGCCCGAAGTCGCGGTCGACAGCGCGCGTCTGCCGGTGCTCATTGTCGATGACGACGCGGAACACCGCCATGTCATGGAGAAGTACCTGCGGCCGACACGCTACCAACCCCTGAGCGTGCGCAGCCTGCGGGAGGCTCGTGAGTTGATGCGCCAGGTGCGGCCTCAGGCGATCATCCTGGATATCATGCTGCGCGGGGAGGACACCTGGCGCTGGCTGAGCGAGCTCAAGAGTCAGCCCGACACGGCATCCATCGCGGTGATCGTAGTCACCACCGTGGAGGATGAGCGCAAGGGTCTGGCACTCGGGGCCGATGCGTACTGCCTGAAACCGGTGAGCTCGGCACAGCTGCTGGCGCGACTCGAGGAGCTGACGGCCCGCTGTGTGCTCGTGATCGATGACGATCCGGGCGAGCGCTATCTCATGCAGAAGCTGCTACGCGGGGCTCATACCTGCGTGCTGGAGGCGAGCGATGGTCGCACTGGGCTCGCGATTGCCCGGCGCGCACGCCCCGCGATGATCTTTCTGGACCTGCGCCTGCCGGATCTCGGCGGTGAGCAGGTTCTCGAATCACTGCGTGCGGATGCCGAGCTGCACGAGGTGCCGGTGGCCATCGTCACCTCCGCGCACCTTTCCCGGGAGGAGCGGGCACGGCTGGAGAATCTGGCCCAGGCGGTCCTGCAGAAGAGCGAGATGAATGCCGACCGCGCGCGGGCGCTGCTGGCCTCCAATGGTCTTTAGCTGGCATGAGCAACCGCATCACCATCCTGAACATCGATGACACACCGGCGCTGCGCTACGGCAAGACCCGCACGCTGCGGGCCGCGGGCTACGATGTAGTGGAAGCGGACACCGGCGCGGCCGCGCTGCGCCTGGCGCGTCAACTGCAACCCGGGCTGGTGTTGTGCGATGTGAACTTGCCGGACATGAGCGGCATCGACGTCTGCCGCCAGTTGAAGGCTGACCCCGTGACCGCGACGGTGCCGGTCATTCAGATTTCCGCCACCTTCGTCACCGAAAAGCATCAGCAGGAAGGCCTGCGCGGCGGCGCGGATATCTATCTCACCGAGCCACTGGAGCCCAAGGTACTGGAGACGGTGGTGCAGGTGTTGTTACAGCTGCGACGCACCGAGGCGGGACTGAAGCAGACCGAAGCGCGCTGGCAGCGGCTGGTGGATTCCAACGTGGTCGGCGTGGTCATCGTCGAGGATGGCCACATCGTGGAGGCCAATGAGCGCTTTCAGAAAATGGTGGGCTATGACGCGAGCGAGCTCAGCAAGCTAACCATCACCGAGATCACCCCAGCGGAAAGTCGCCCCCAGACGCAGGCCGCGCAGCGGGACGTACTGACGCTCGGCTCATGCGCGCCGTTCGAGAAGCTCTACACCCGCAAGGATGGCCGAGCGATCAGCGCCGTCGTGAGCGCAGTGCTCATCGATGAGCGGCGGCGGCGCTGGCTGGCACTGGTGCTCGATGTCAGTGAGCGCAAGCGGATTGAAGCGGAGCGCGAAGAGGCGCTGCACCGCGAGCAGCTCGCCCGCCAGCAGGCCGAGGAGGCGACCCGCCTCAAGGACGACTTCCTCGCCAACCTGTCGCACGAGCTGCGCACACCGATGAACATCATCATCGGCTGGGCGCACCTGTTGCGCAACGGCCCGATGTCCGAGGAGCAGAAGAATCGTGCCACCGAGGCGATCGAGCGCGCCGCGCGCAGCCAGGCGCAGCTGATCGAGGACCTGCTGGATGTGTCGCGCATCGTAACGGGCAAGTTTCGCCTGCAGATGCAGGATGTGAGCCTCGGCATGGTGCTGAAGTCTGCCGTGGACAATCTGCGCCTGGTGGCCAGCACCAAGCAGATCACCGTAAACCTGTCACAGGAGGCGCCGGGCGCGAAGGTGCGGGGTGATCCGGACCGCCTGCAGCAGGTGTTCTGGAACCTGCTGACCAACGCGGTGAAATTCACGCCCGCCGAAGGCTGCGTCGATGTGCGGCTGTATGTCGAGGGCTCGCAGCTGGTGGTCAGCGTAACGGATACCGGCGTTGGCATCGCGAGCGATTTCCTGCCGCACGTGTTTGATCGATTCCGCCAGGCGGACAGCACCAGCACCCGCCAGCACACCGGCATGGGACTCGGCCTTGCGATCGTACGGCATGTCGTGGAGCTGCACGGCGGTACGGTGCGTGCCGACAGTGCCGGCGAGAATGCGGGATCCACCTTCACGGTGTCACTGCCCCGGCTGGCCGCGGAGCACGCACTCGGACCGGGCGACGCCCATGACGCCAGCCGCACGAGCGCATCTGGCGGGGCGACGGCGAGACCTGCGAAAGCCTGGCGCGTTCTGTTGGTCGATGACGATGAGGACGGACGCGAGATGACGGTGGCGGGACTGCAGCGAGCCGGATTTGAGCTGCGCGCCGTGAGCACCGCTGCGCAGGCTCTGGCGCTGCTCGATCACTGGTTGCCGGATGTGATCGTCTCGGACATCGGCATGCCCGGCATGAATGGCTATGACTTCATGCGGGCCCTGCGATCGCGCCCACCGGAGCGGGGCGGACGCGTAGCGGCTCTCGCGCTCACGGGTTTTGCGCGTCTGGAGGATGCTGTGCAGGCGCGCGACAGCGGTTTCCAGGGACATCTGGCCAAGCCCATCAGCTCGGAGGATCTGGCGGCGGCCGTCGCGCGGTTGCAGAGCGCGGTCACGGATCGGCCATGAACGCGCCCGACCTGCCGGCCGCGGCGCCGGCGATATGGCGGCGCTATCTGGAGCTGACCAAGCCGCGCGTGGTGGCCTTGATCGTCTTCACGGCCATAGTGGGCACGCTGCTCGCAAGCCCAGGTCTGCCGCCGCTCGACGCCTTGTTGTTCGGCAACCTCGGCATTGCGCTGGCAGCGGCCTGCGCGGCCACTCTCAACCACGTGCTGGACCGGCGCATCGATGAGCAGATGACGCGCACCCGCGGCCGTCCCCTGCCTACCGGGAATCTCACGGAGAGTCAGGCCCTGGGGTTCGCCGCGCTTCTCGGGATCGCCGCGATGGCCGATCTGGCCTTCCTGGTCAACCTGCTGACGGCCGTGCTGACCTTCCTCTCGCTGATCGGTTACGCCGTGATCTACACGGTGTGGCTGAAACGGGCTACGTCGCAAAACATCGTGATCGGCGGCGCAGCCGGGGCCGCACCGCCGGTGTTGGGCTGGACGGCGGTCACCAACAGCATCGATCCCAACGCGTTGCTGCTGTTCCTCATCATTTTTGTCTGGACACCGCCGCACTTCTGGGCACTCGCCATCGCCAGGCGCGAGGACTATGCACGCGCCGGCATCCCGATGCTGCCCGTCACTCACGGTGTCGAGTATGCGCGGCTGCACGTGTTGTTATATACGGTGCTGCTGGTGCTAGTGACGCTTCATGCCCTATCTCACCCGTATGAGCGGGCTGCTGTATCTCGCCGCTGCCATTGGGCTGAATGTCGGCTTCCTTTATTACGCCCTGGCGCTGAAGATTACCGCGCGGCAGGAGCTGCCGATGCGCGTCTTCAAGTTCTCGGTGCGCTACCTGATGTGGTTGTTTGCCGCACTGCTGGTTGATCACTATCTGCCGACGTAGGGCGCGATCTGCGCCAATCCGCTGGCGGTCAGCTGTTGGAGCGCGTCAGCGTCAATTGCCAGGAGTACAGGCGTCGCTCGTTCAACAGCAGCATGCCCGCCGACTGATAGTGCGTGACATCGGTCTGGGTGAGATGCTCGGAGCCGTGATAGCCCGAGGCACCGCAGGTGTAGAGGCTCAGGATGGTATTGCCTACCACCGCGAACGTGCCGCTCAGCTTTCCCAGGGTTGAGTTTTCCGACGTCCATTTGAGAGTGCAGCCGTCCCGCCCGGGTGGCTGAATCGTGGAGGCGCTGACGAATTCCACCGGCGGCGAGCCCAGCACCTGCAGCGTGCCGCACAGCAGCCAGCATTCCGGGCGGTGCGCGATCACGGTGCGGCCCTGGGCCTCGAGCGGCTCGCCGTCTTCGCGCCAGAAGGTGCCTCTGGAGCTCCACACTCCAGGATCAAACAGGAACGTATGCATCATAGCGGCTGCTCCCATGCGCTGCAGCCGAAGCTTTGAGTTCGCTGCCCACCGGCTGCCGCGCTCACGCATTATGGCGCGACACTGCCAATAGCGGTACGGTGCAGCCCTCGCGGCTGCGCAACCTCGGGACGGCAGTCATGTTGATCGAACGCATCTGGTCCGGAAACAGCTACCGGAATTTCCACTACCTCATCGCCTCGGCCGAGACCGGCGAGGCGCTCGCCATCGATCCGCTCGAGTGGCGGCTGTGTCTGGACAAGGCGCGCGAGCGCGGCTGGCAGATCACACAGATCCTCAACACTCATGAGCACCGTGACCACACCGGCGGCAATGCCGGGCTCGTCACGGCCACCAGGGCGAAACTTCTGGCCCATGCGGCGGCAGCGGGGCGCATCGGCGGCGTCGATCGCGGGCTGGCAAAAGGTGATGTGGTCCGGATCGGTCGCGACGTCGAGCTCGAGTGCCTGGATACCCCCGGTCACACGCTCGCGCACATCTGCCTGTTCGCACATGCCGCAGAGCCGGCGCTGTTCTGTGGCGACACACTCTTCAACGCAGGCGCCGGTAACTGTCATAACGGCGGTGACCCGGGGCGTCTGTATGACACCTTCAGCATGCAACTCGCGCAGCTGCCCGCGGCCACGCGCATCTACCCGGGACACGAGTATCTGGCACGCAACCTGGAGTTCACGCTCGATCGCGAGCCGGACAATGCTGCGGCAAGCGCCCGGCTGCGGGCCGCCCGCGCGCTCGAGCCGGCGGATATGCCCGTCATGACCCTGGGAGAGGAGAAGCTCTGCAACACCTTCCTGCGGCTCGACAGTGCGACGCTCATCGAACGCTTGCGCGCAAGTTTTCCGCAGCTGAGCACGCAGCCGGAGCCCCGAGAGGTGTTCCTGCGGCTGCGTGAGTTGCGCAATCGCTGGTGAGAGATGCGTTAATGCGGGCGCTGCTCGAGCGGCACATGGCGAGGCTGCGCCGCCACGCGTTCCAGCCATTCACGCACTGCAGGATAGGACTGCAACTCGAGGCCTCCTTCAGGGGCAACATGCGTGTAGGCGTACAGCGCGATATCCGCAATGCTGTAGCGCCGGCTGACGAAGAAGGGCTCGCGGCTGAGGTGCGCCTCCATGACCTGGAGTGCGGCGTGCCCCCGGCTCTGACGCTCGGGCAACTCGCCCTGGCGTGGCGAGTCAGCCGGTAAGTGCTTGAGGATGAAGCGCGGCGTGGCCACGTAGGGCTCGTGGCTGTACTGCTCGAAGAACATCCACTGCAGCAGCTGCGCGCGCGCCAATCGCCCGGACGGGATGAACGGGGAGTCCTCGGCGAGATACCACAGGATGGCATCGGATTCTGCCAGGCAGGTGCCATCGGTGAGCTCCAGTGCCGGGATGCGACCGTTGGGGTTTTTCGCGAGGAACTGCGGCGTACGGGTGCCACCGCTCAGAATATCGAGCTCCACCCAGCGGTAGGGCTGCTGCAGTTGCGCCAGCAACAGCCTGACCTTGTAGCCATTGCCCGAATCCAGATAGTCATACAGCGTGTACATGGCTTGCCTCCCGTAGGGTAATCTGCCCGCGGTCGCTCCGACTGACAACTGGCCCCTCATGTACTCGAACTTCTATCGGCGCAGCTTTGCGATTGCCACGACGTTGATCCTCGGCTGGGCGGCGCTGCAGATCCTGCGGCCCTTGTGGGCCACGCTCATGTCCGCCGCGGTGTTGGCTTTCCTGCTCAATCCGTTGCACGAGCGCCTGACCGCGCGCCTGCGTGGACATGGGTCGGCCTCGGCGGGGATTCTGACCGCGCTGACGCCTTTCTGCGTGTTCGCGCCCATCGGCATCATGGGCGTGGTGTTCGCACGCCAGGTTGCCAACATCATCTCGACGCTTTCCGGCACGACGCTCACCTATCCTGCGCTACTGCAGCAGCTCGAAGCCATTCCGGTGGTGGGCGGCGCGGTGCAATGGATCCGCGATACCGCGCCGGTGAGCGCCACGCAGATCAAGGACTGGCTGATGGAGGGGGCGCAGACCATGTTGAAATCCGCAGCCTCGATGGGCGGCAACTTCGCCCTCGGCATCATGGGGTCGCTGGTTGGATTCTTCATGATGCTGTTCCTGCTGTTCTTCCTGCTGCGCGACGGCCGTGCGATGATCGAGCGGCTCACCAGCTTTATCCCGATGGAACCGCGGCCGCGCGCCCGGCTGCTCGAGTATCTGGGCGCGGTGACCCGCGCGGTGGTGTTCGGCTCGGTGGCCACCGCGCTCATCCAGGGCGTGTTGGTGGGTGTTGGTTTCGCATTCGTCGGGCTACCCTCGCCAGTGGTATTCGGCGTGCTGGCGACCATCGCCGCGTTCCTGCCGGCGGGGTCGGCGATCGTGCTGGTGCCCGCCGTGCTGTACCTGTTCTTCGATGGCCGCTGGGGTGCGGGCATCTTCCTCGCCGCCTGGAGTGCCGGCATCGCGGTGCTCGACAATGTGCTGCGGCCGTTCCTCACCGCGCGTCAGGCCGAAGTTTCCACGCTCGCGGTGTTCGTCGGCGCCATCGGCGGCGCCGAAGCGTTCGGCATCCTGGGGCTGGTGATCGGTCCGGTGCTGCTGGCCTTCATCGCATCGCTGCTGCAGTTTTCCCGGCAGGGGGCGGTGGCGGTGGAATAGGACTATCGGGCCGGGTGCCTTAGAATGCGCCCCCCCATGGATTTATCGCCGATTCTCAACCCCTTGAACGAGGCCCAGCGGGCGGCCGTAACCGCCCCCCTGGGTCCGGTGCTGGTGCTGGCGGGGGCCGGCAGCGGCAAGACCCGCGTGCTGACCCATCGCATCGCCTGGCTGATCCAAGCCGAGGGCGCATCGCCCCACGGCATCATGGCGGTCACCTTTACGAACAAGGCCGCCGCCGAGATGCGCGGGCGTGTCGAGCAGCTGCTCGGTATGCCCGGCGGTGGCCTCTGGATCGGCACCTTCCATGGCATTGCGCACCGCCTGTTGCGCCTTCACTGGCGCGAGAGCGGCCTGCCGCAGGGGTTTCAGATCCTCGATGCCGAGGATCAGCAGCGGCTGATCAAGAAGCTCATCAAGGCGCAGGAGCTGGATGAGACGCGCTGGGTGCCGCGCGAGGTGCAGTACTTCATCAATACGAACAAGGATGAGGGACTGCGGCCGCAGCAGCTGAAGGATGGCAATGATCCAACCCGTCAGCAGTTCATCCGCCTGTATGCCCTCTACGAGGAGGCGTGCGCCCGCGCCGGAGTGGTCGACTTCGCAGAGCTGCTGCTGCGTGCCTTCGAGCTCTGGCAGAAGAACGCGGAACTACTCGCCCATTACCGCCGCCGTTTTCGCCACGTGCTGATCGATGAGTTCCAGGACACCAATGCCATCCAGTACGGCTGGATGAAACTCCTGGTCGGCAGCGAGGGGATGTGTTTCGCGGTCGGCGATGATGATCAGTGCCTGGTGGCCGGCACTCAGGTCACGATGGGCAACGGAGCAAAACGCGCCATCGAGTCGATTGTCCCAGGCGATCTTGTTCTTTCCAACTACGGCAATGGCGAGCTGCGGCCCGCCCGCGTGAGTGAGTGCTTCGCGAAGCCCCGGCAGGGCAGCCTCATCACGCTGCATCTGCGATCGGGTGCCACTCTCACGAGTACCCCAGAGCACGTGCACTTTGCAGGCTATGTGCTGGGCGAAACACCCCAGATCTATTTCCTCTATCTGATGCACAAGGAGGGCGTCGGCTTCCGGCTTGGCACCTCGCAGCTCTATACCGCTGGACAGGCGAAGCCCATGGTGGGCTTCAAGCAGCGCGCCCTGCAGGAACACGCAGACGCGCTGTGGATCATACGCACGCATGCCAGCGAGAGCGAAGCGCGCATCGACGAGCTGCTGACCTCGCTGCGCTACGGCCTGCCGACCTGTCCGTTCGTGCCGCGCAGAGCCAAGGGCTTCAATGGCTTCGTTCACGACGCGGCGTGTCTGACGCGGATATTTTCCGCGCTCGAGACGCTCGTTCCAGCCGAGCGGCTGCTTGAACAAGTGGGCCTGGATATCGACCGCCCTCATCATCGTCCGCAGGGACGCAATTCCAACCGTCGCAACATTGTCATCACTCTGTGCGGCGACCGTCGCGGGGACGCGCCGATGCATCGGATTTCGGTCGCCGGGGTCAACGCGAAAGACCGCGCCGTGCTCGAGGGCATGGGACTCAGCGTGCGTGCGGCCAAATCCAACGGCGGCAGCTGGCGCTACGAGACCGTGCGCGCAGAATTCGGCGAGCTAATGAAGATCGCACAGGGCATCCGAGCGCGGCTCGACGGTCAGTACGTGCTGCAGGGCCACATGCTGACGAAATCGCTGCCGTTCGTGACGGCCGCCAGCATCAGGCCTGGAATGGTCATGGCGGTCGACAGTAATCGGTTCGACATCGTCGAGCGAATCGAGAACACTGCCGGTGATGTCGCGGTCTACGATCTCAACATCGAACGCACGCACAATTTCATCGCCGGCGGCATCGTCACGCACAACTCAATCTATCGCTGGCGCGGCGCGCGTGTCGAGAACCTGCACCAGTTCCGCCGCGATTTCCCGACGGCACAGTTGTTTCGGCTCGAGCAGAACTACCGCTCTACCGGCGCCATTCTTGCCGCGGCGAACGGGCTGATCGCCAATAACTCCGGGCGTCTCGGCAAGAATCTGTGGACCAGCGGAGAGCGCGGCGACCCGATCCGCCTGTATGCCGCCTTCAACGAGCGCGATGAGGCGGAGTTCGTGACCCACCGCATCCGCGACTGGGTGCATCACGGCGGACAGCGACGCGAGATCGCCATTCTTTACCGCTCGAACGCGCAATCGCGCGTGTTTGAAGAAGCCTTTCTCTCGGCGCGCATCCCCTACAAGGTGTATGGCGGCCTGCGGTTCTTCGAGCGCGCGGAAATCAAGGATGCGCTCGCCTATCTGCGCCTCGTGGCCAATCGTAACGATGATCAGTCGTTTGAGCGCGTCGTCAACCTGCCCACGCGCGGCATCGGCGCGCAGCAGCCTGGACATCGTGCGCGAATATGCGCGTGGGGCCGGCTGCTCGCTGTGGGAGGCGGCCGCCGCGTGTGTCGGCGCGGAAAGCGCCCTCACGCTGAGCGCAGGCCAAAGTGCGAGTACGCTCGGCGCCAAGGCGGCGGTAGCCATGAGTGGCTTCCTCGGCTTGATCGAGCGCCTGGCGCGCGAGGTCGCAAGGCCGCGTGCTGCACGAGCAGGTCGATCATGTGCTGCAGGCGAGCGGTCTTATCGAACACTACAAGCGCGACAAGGCTGACCGGGGCGAAGCGCGCGTCGAGAACCTCGAGGAGCTCGTCAGCGCAGCCCGCGGCTTTACTCCGGAAGGTGCTGACGGTGATATGCCTCCGCTCGAGGCCTTTCTTGCGCACGCGGTGCTGGAATCGGGTGAAGGACAGGCGGATGCGTGGGAAGACTGCGTGCAGATGATGACGCTGCACACCGCCAAGGGTCTGGAGTTCCCGATGGTGTTCCTGAGCGGCATGGAAGACGGCCTGTTCCCACACCAGCGCTCGCTGAATGATCTCGATGGGCTCGAAGAGGAGCGCCGTCTGTGTTATGTCGGCATGACGCGCGCGATGAAACAACTGTTTCTGACGTACGCCGAACAGCGCCGTCTGCACGGTGTCGACAGCTATGGGATGCCCTCGCGCTTCATCAAGGAAGTGCCCGAGGAGCTCATCGAGGAGATCCGGCCGCGCGTGCAGGTGGCGCGACCGGTCGCGGTGGCGCGGCTGCGTCCAGAGGAGCCGGCGGTTGCCGGCGTGCGGCTCGGGGCGCGCGTGCGCCACGGCAAGTTCGGCGAAGGGGTCATTCTCAATGTGGAAGGCAACGGCGCTCATGCCCGCGTCCAGGTCAACTTCGAGCACCAGGGCACCAAGTGGCTGATGATCCAGTACGCCAAGCTGGAGCCGATGTCGTGAGTTTCCACCGCCGGCAGGGGGCGCGGTGAAGATCGTCATCCTCGGCGCCGGTCAGGTGGGCCGTACCGCTGCGCATCATCTGTCGCGCGAGGAGGCCAACGAAGTCACCGTCGTTGATCTCGAACGAGGAGATCCTGCGCAGACCTGCAGGACCGACTCGACATTCGCACTGTCGCCGGCAACGCCTCCTATCCGACCGTGCTCGAGGCGGCCGGCGCGCCGGAAGCAGACATCATCGTCGCGCTCACCAGCAGCGATGAAGTCAACATGATGGCGTGCGAGGTCGCCTACACGCTGTACCGCACACCGACCAAGATCGCGCGCATCCGTTCGGCGGAATACACCAGCCGCCCGGAGCTGTTCAGCGACGAAGCGCTGTCGGTGGATGTGTTCATCAGCCCGGAACAGCTGGTCACCGAATACGTCGAGCGACTGATCCAATACCCTGGCGCGCTGCAGGTGCTGGAGTTTGCCGATGGCAAGGTGCAGCTGGTAGGCGTCCGCGCGCTGCGCGGTGGACTGCTGGTCGGACATGGCCTGCGCGAGCTGCCGCGAGCATCTGCCCAAAGCCGAGACGCGCGTCGTTGCCATCTATCGCGACGGCCGCAGCGTAGCACCCGAAGGCGACACCATCATCGAAGATGGCGATGAGGTGTTCTTCCTCGCCGCGCGCAACGACATCAAGCGCGTCATGAGCGAGATGCGCAAGCAGGATGCACCGGTGCGTCGCGTCGTGATCGCTGGCGGAGGCAACATCGGCTACCGCGCTCGCGAAGTCTCTGGAGAAGAACAACCAGGTCAAGCTCATCGAGCGCGACACCCGACGCGCCCGACGCATCTCCGAGCTGCTGGAGAATGCCATCGTGCTGAACGGCGACGCCGCCGACGAGGAGCTGCTGATCGAGGAGAACATCGACAGCGCCGATGTTTTCGCGGCGCTCACCAACTCCGAGGAAGCCAACATCCTGTCCGCCATGCTGGCGAAGCGCCTGGGCGCGCATAAGGTGATGGCGCTCATCAACAAGCCCTCCTACAGTGATCTGATCGAAAGCGGCAGCATCGATATCGCAATCTCCCCGCAGACCATCACCATCGGCTCGCTGCTCGCGCACGTGCGCCGCGGCGATGTCGTGCGCGTGCACGCGTTGCGCCGCGGTGCAGCCGAGGCGCTCGAGGCTGTGGTGCACGGCGATGCCAGACACCTCACGCGTGGTCGGCAGGAAGGTTGAGCAGATTCCGTTACCGGAGGGCACCTCCATCGGCGCCATCGTGCGCGGCGATGAGGTCATGATGGCGCACCACGACACGGTCATGCAGTCGCCAACGATCACGTGATCCTGTTCCTTTCCGACCGCCGGCACCTGGAGGCGGTCGAGCGGCTGTTCCTGCACGCCGCCGCGCTAGGCCACCGCGATGCTCGCAGTCGCGCACGTCCTCGGATTGCTGCTGGCTTTCTTCGGCGTCGCGTTACCTGCTGCCGCTCGCCTGCTCGGTGTTGTTGGGTGACGGGCTGTTGCTCGACTATCTGAGCGGCGCCATCGCAGGCAGCGGCACCGGCCTGTTGTTGGTGGCGGCCACGCGCCATCGGCGCCGCGAGCTCAAGCCGCGCGACGGTTTCGTGCTGGTAACACTCAGCTGGGTGCTCACCTCGGCGCTCGCCACCATTCCGCTGCTGATGGCGCTGCCGTCGCTGAGTTTCACGCAGCGCGTTCTTCGAGACCATGTCGGGCTTGACCACCACCGGTTCCACCGTGCTCATCGGCCTGGATCACGCTGCCCCCCTCGCTCAACCTCTGGCGACACGCGCTGCAATGGTTCGGCGGCCTCGGCATCATCGTCATGGCGCTCGCGGTGCTGCCGCTGCTGGGGGTCGGCGGCATGCAGCTCTACAAGGGCGAGACGCCCGGGCCGGTCAAGGATGACAAGCTCGCGCCCGCGCATCGCCGAGACCGGCCGCTCGCTGTGGCTCGTCTACATGCTGATCACCGCGCGGGCATCATTGCGCTGCGGGTCTGCGGCATGACGTTGGCTGGATGCGATCTGTCACGCCTTCTCGGCCGTGGGGCTCGGCGGCTTCTCCACGCACGATGCGAGCATCGCCTAGTTCAACTCGCTGCCAATCGAGTTGGTGCTGATCGCGCTGATGCTCGTCGCCTGCGCTCAACTTCGCGCGTCACTTCGTCGCGCTGCGCCGCTTGTCCCTGCAGCCCTACAGCGCCGATCCCGAGTGCCGCGCCATCTTCGCGGTGCTGGGCCTGAGCGTGCTGGTGGTTGCCACGCTCCTGGCCTGGCACGACACCTACCCGAGCTTTTGCAGCGTCGCTGCGTCACGCGCGTTCAATGTCGTCTCGATGGCGACGACCACGGGCCTGGTCGACTCAGAACGTCGAGGCCTGGCCGGTCTTCGCGCCGTTCTGGATGCTGTTTCTGTCCTGCATCATCTGCAGCACGGGCTCGCCGGGCGGCGGCATCAAGATGTTCCGCACCCTGCTGCTTGCCAAGCAGGCGGGCCACGAGCTCAAGCTGCTCGTGCACCCGAGCGCGGTCGTGCCGGTGCGCATCGGCGGCCGGCCGATTCCGGACCGTGTGGCCAACGCGGTACTGGGCTTCATTTTCCTGTATTTCATGACCGCGGCGCTGCTGACATTCGCGTTGCTGCTGACAGGGCTGAGCCTTGCGGATCGTCAGTGAGCGTCAGCGTCGCCTCCATCAACAACACCGCGCATGGGCTGCACACGGGTGGGGCGGGCGCGAGCTATCACGCACTGACGGCCACGCAGACCTGGGTTTGCACGGTGGCCATGCTGCTCGGTCGGCTGGAGATCTTCAGCGTGATCGTGCTGTTCACGCCTGCGTTCTGGCGCAAATAGCCGGAGCCAGCTGCCGGCGTTCATAGCTACCGTCGGTAAAACGGTGGGCCACCCCGCCGGCCCCTCAGCGGTGAATGTAGCTCTCCAGCTGCTCGATGGTCTGCTGCTGCTCTTCCATCAGCGCCCGCACGAGATCGCCGATGGAGATCATGCCAATGACGGCTCCCGCCTCTACCACGGGCAGGTGGCGGAAGCGGCCTTCGGTCATCAGCTTCATGCACTCCTGCACTGTCTGCTGCGGGGTCACCGTGGTCGCCGGCGAGGTCATGATCTGCGCCACGGGGGTGTCGGCCGAGGATCGGCCCTTGAGGATTACTTTGCGGGCGTAGTCGCGCTCGGAGATGATCCCCTGCAGCTATTGCCCTTCATGACTACGAGCGCACCGACGCGACGCTCGGCCATGACGCGGATGGCGTCGAGAACCGGATCCTCCGCCTGCACTGAAAACAAAGCCTTGCCCTTGTGCTCGAGCAGATGCCGCACGGTCGTCATGCTGTTGCCCCCTTCATCGCAATGCCGTTCCGGGACCACCCCTCGCGACCGCGCAAGCCCGAAGCTACCTGCAGATACAGGTGGCGTCCGCCCTGCCCGGCCGCCTTCAGAAGCACAGGTCTAGCGCGTACTGACTTCCAGTGTCAACGCGACATTGGCGGTGAAGTCAAAGCCGGGCGGCTGTACCGGCAGCGGATCACCCCCGGGCGACAGGCGGTTTTCCGGATCGCTCGGGTCCACCGGCGGCGGCAGACCGGGGTCGCGTAGCTGTTCCACCTTCAGCAGCCGCAAAATGTGCAGGTTCAGCGCCGTGGCAAGGGTCTCGGCATCCGCCCTGGCCTTCGCTGCTGCTTCGCGCAACGCCTGCGCGCGGTAGGGGGTAGGGTCACGTACGCTGTATTGCACGCTCTCGATATGGTTGGCACCGGCCTGCACCGCGGTGTCGATCACCGCGCCCACCTGATCGAGATTATCGACCGTCACGCGCATGACGTTGACCGCGGTGTAGCCACTCACCGACGGCCGGCCGTTGCTGGAGTGATACTGGTACTCCGGGTTCACCGCATAATTGACGGTGCTGATGTCGATCTGGTCGCCGAGCAACTTGTGCAAGGCGTTGGTGACCGCTTCACTCGTGCGGGCGTTGTCCGTCACAGCGGCCTGAGACTGGCGTTGCTGTGTCAGCACACCGACATTCACGAGTGCGCGCTGCGGCTTGACGGTGACTACCGACTCGCCGGTGACGCGGATTGACGACAGCGCCGGGCTGAGCTGCTGGGCGCCAACGACGCCCGTCATCGCGAGGAGACACACAGCGCACAGCGTTTTCATGCTCGAATCCCAAGCGTACCGATTACCGTATTGTACGCACCGCAACGTGCGGCAGTTCAAAGTTTGAGCATCCCCGGCACATACGCAGCAGCCTGACGGTATACAACATCTGAATGCCCACCCGCGAGATCATCGTTGCGCCCGACAAGTTCGAAGTCGCGGCTGATGATGCACTGCTCACCACCGAGCTGCGCTCCGCCATGGCGGTGTGTGTCTATGATGCGGTCGAGGAGGCCGGGGCACTGCTGCATCTGCGCTGTGTCGTGCACGGCTCCAAGCCCACCGAGGTGACGGACTCGACGCTGGCGACGGAGCTGCTGCTGCTCGATCGCTGCGTGGAGGCGATGCGCGAGGCCGCACCCGCCGCCCGCAACCTGCAGGCACGCATCATTGCGCATCTGAGCGAGCACCCACATGCCCAGTACACCTGTGACTCCGTGCTGCTGATGGTGCAGCACTACTTGCAGGATGCCGGCGTGCAGGTCCTGCCCGCGGATGTCAATGCGGGTGCGCCGCGGGTCTTGCGCTTCCGCCCCAGCATGGGGTGGGTACAGGTACGCTGACGCGACCGGAACCGTTTCCGGACCGCCGCGTTGTTGCTGCGTGAAACGGCTCATCTGTGTTTCCAACCGGGTCTCGCTGCCCCGCCGGGGTGCCACGCCGGGAGGACTGGCCGTGGGTGTGCTCGCAGCACTGCAGCACACGGGCGGTGTCTGGTTCGGCTGGAGCGGCGAGCAGAATCCCAAGCCGCGCGACACCCCCGAAATCGTCACTCGCGGCAACATTCAGTACGCCACGATCGATCTGAAGCCCGATGAGTTTCATGCCTACTACAATGGCTTCTGCAACGGCACGCTGTGGCCGCTGTTTCACTATTTCCCCGAGCGCTTCCGCCACGAGCAGCAGGATTTCGAGGCCTACCAGGCGGTCAATGCGCAATTCGCGCGCCAGCTGCGGCCGCTTTTGCGTGCCGACGATGTCGTGTGGGTGCACGACTATCAGCTGATTTCGCTCGGCCGGCACCTGCGCCAACTCGAATTCAACGGCGCACTCGGTTTCTTCCTGCACATTCCCTTCCCACACGTGCAGATTCTGCGGCTGCTGCCGAACTATGCCGAGCTGATACGCGACCTGTGTCAGTACGATCTGGCCGGCTTCCAGACAATCGACGATGTGCGTTCCTTCCTGACGTGTCTGGATCCGGCGGCCGAGCGCCTGCCGGCGGATGGCTGGCTGGATCTCGGCGAGCGGCGCCTGCGGGTCGGGGCCTATCCCATCGGCATCGACGTGGACGGCGTCATTCGCGAGGCCAACAGCACGACGCCGCAGGAGCCCGTACAGCGGCTGATACGCAGTCTGCTCGGCCGCAAGCTCATCATGGGCGTCGACCGGCTCGACTACACCAAAGGACTCACGGCCCGCGTTGACGCCTTCGAGCAGTTCCTCAGCGACTTCCCCGAGAATCAGGGGCAGGTCACGCTGCTGCAGATCGCACCGCTGACCCGCGGCGATGTAACGGCCTACGGCGAGATCCGTCAGGCCCTGGAGCAGCGCGCCGGCCGCATCAATGGACGCTTCGCCGAGGCCGACTGGACCCCCATCCGCTATCTCAACCGGGACTTCAGCCACCCCACGCTCATGGGATTTCTGCGTGCCGCCCAGGTGGCGATGGTGACCCCGATCCGCGATGGCATGAATCTGGTGGCGAAGGAGTATGTCGCGGCCCAGGACCCCGCCGATCCCGGGGTGCTGCTGCTGTCACCGATGGCAGGGGCAGCGAATGAGCTGAGCGGCGCGCTGCAGATCAATCCCTATGACAAGCACGGGCTCGCGGGGGCTCTCCAGATCGCACTCAACATGCCGCTCGCAGAGCGCCGGGAGCGCTATCAGCAAATGATCGCCGCGATCCGCAGCAATGACATCCACACGTGGTGCGGAAATTTCGTTTACGACCTGACCGGCGAACGCTTGCCGCGTCCTGCGGCATCGGCGTCAGCCCCCCTCCGACCGGTCGACACGCCCATCCGGCGGCGGGCGCGTTGAGGAGGCCCCCAGGCGACGGTTGATCTGGTCGAGCAGGTTGACGGCGCGGGCGAGCAGATAAAGGCCGGCGATGGCGCTGGCGGTAACGACGCCCAGGGCGATGGTGAAAATCATGCGGATGGCTTGCTGAATATCATGCCGGCTTTTTTTTCACGTAGGCGATGCGTGCCGCCTGCAGATTGTAAGCCCGCTCACGCAGCTGTGCGGCGTTGCTGAACAGATCCGCATCCTCGAGGTGCAGCTGTGCCGCCAGCCGCCGCAGACACTCGGCGTGCTCCTCGCACGAGCCGTCAGCGAGGATGTGCCGGATCGCCACCCCGCAACTCTCCAACGCCCGCGCCACGAGGATCGTGCGGTGGCAATCCAGAGGATCACGCTCGGCGCACACGAGCGCGATGCAACGCTCCCGGCTGAGCGCCTGCAGTCGCTCGAGTCCTGCGTGAAATGCCGCGGTGGCCGCCAATTTACGATAACTCACGCGTCCTTCCCGATCGTAACAGGCCGGATCCGCGCTGCGTGCTCCGAACTCCTGGCCCATGAACAGATAACCGATGCCGGCGGCGGCCAGGGTCTGCTCGAGCCGTGCGCGGTTGTACTGCGGATTGAAGCGGCTGTAAGGCATTGAGCGTACATCCGCCACCAGGTCCACCCCATTGGTCTGCAGCAGGGCGAGGAAACGCTCCGCCGGATGGTTCGAATGGCCGACCGTATAGATCATACTTTCGCCTGTGAGTTGGTTCGGAACACCCGTCGCACCCCCTGAGGCCGTGGCTGCCTGCCTGCAGCAGCTGCTGCGCGAGCCGGTGGCGCACGTGCAGGTCTTCGAGCACTCGCTGTTTGCCCGTTGTCACGGTCGTGCCGTGGCGACCACGCGCCGGCGCCGCATCTTCCTGCGCGGCAGCGGCAGCGACTTCTTCGATAACCCATGGCTCATGCTGCACGAGTATTGGCACGTGCTCAAACAATGGGAGCCGCGCACCCTCACCCTGTGCAGCTACGCCGCCGAATGCCTGCGGCGCGGCTACTGGCAGAACCGCTTCGAGGTGGAGGCGCGGACCTTCGCCGATCTGCACGCGCCGCAGCTGCGGCGCCTGCTGGGCCCGTCTGCGTAAAACGCCTGCGCCAGCTACCCCAGTAACGCTTCACGCCGGTAGAGCCGGCCCGCCACCCGCACCAGCAGCAGGCCGACCAGCAGTGTGGCACCGACTGACAGCAGCACCTGCGAGGCAGACAGCGGCTCATCGCGCAGCAGACTCGTGATGAGGAAGTGTTGGCTCAACGAGGGTATCAGCATCAGTTGCGCCGTCGGCCGCAGCCCGAGTTCTCCGGCAAACACCAGCGGTAGGGTGGGAATGACGAGCGCCAGACCGAGATAGGTCTGGGCTTCGCGGTAGCTGCGCGTGAACGCGGCGATGATGGTCATGAGCGCGGCCCCGAGCGGCACCAGCGGCAGACTGAACAGCACCACCTGCAGGGCGACTCCCGGGCCGAAGTTGACTGTCATGCCGAAGCGTTCCAGCCCGGCGAAACGCAACACGACGGCAAAGGCGGTCACCGTCAGCGCGAGCGAGATGGCCATGTAGGCGCAGGTTGCCAGGATCTTGCCGTAAATGAGTTGCTCACGGCGTACGGGTACGGTCAGCAGCGGCTCGAGCGAGCCGCGCTCGCGCTCACCGGCGGTCGCATCGATCGCCAGGTAGATGCCGCCCATCAGCATCGTCAGCAGAATGAGATAACTAAGGGTCCCCAGTGCGAGCACTGAGCGGCTGCTCGGTGTGGAGACATCCACGTCATGCAACACGATGGGCGAGAGCACCAGTGGATCGATTCCCCGCGCCAGGATCCGCAGCCGCGCCAGCAGCCCGCTGTAATGGCTGATCAACAGGCGGATGCGCGCTGCGCTCTTGCCACTGGCCGCATCGGAGGAGTCGACATACAGCGCCAGCGCGCCCGGCTGCGAGCCACCCAGGCGCGCAGCGTAGTCAGCATTGATGCTCAGGAGCAGCGACTGCACGTGTGTCTTCACGGCCTGCCGTGCCGCCGCATCATCGAGATTCACCGCGGTCACCTGCACGCCGTACTCGCGCAGGAAGTCGAGCAGCTGCGGTGCGCGCTCTGCGTGCGAGACCGCGAGCGCCAGCGGCCGATCCGCCTCGGCAGCCCCGCGTTCGATTCCCAGCGAGAGTGCGGCACCAAAGAGCAACGGCCCGAACAGCGGGCCGACGATCAGCGCGGAGATCAGCGTGCGACGATCGCGCAGATTCTCGCGGAACTCCTTGCGAAAGACGGTCAGCAGCGCCCGCATCCGCCTAACCCAATCCCTCGGCCGTGCCGATCAGGCGCATGAAAGCTTCTTCGAGGTTGCTCTCGCCGGTGCGCGCTCGCAGCTCACCCGGGGTGCCGGTCGCGACGGCGCGTCCGTGTGCGATGACGATGACATCGTCACACAAAGCAGCGATCTCCTGCATGACGTGACTGGAGAACAGCACACAATGTCCCGCATCCCGCAGCGTGGTCAGCAGCGCACGCAGGCTGCGCACGGCCATCACATCGAGGCCGTTGGTGGGCTCATCCAACACGATGTTGCGTGGCCGATGGATGAGCGCTCGTGCCAATGCAGTTTTCAGTTTTTGCCCCTGTGAGAAGCCGCGTGCCGGGCGTTCGGCAAACTCCTGCATTTCCAACAGCGTGAGCAGCTCGCCGCTGCGCTCGCGTCGCTGGCGCGCGTTCAGCCCATGCAGAGCGCCGAAATACTCGATGTTCTCGCGCGCAGTCAGATGCGGATAGATGCCCGCACTGTGTGGCAACACCCCCATCCTGCGACGCGCTTCGAGCGGCTTCGTGACGACACTGATGCCGTCGACCAGCGCCTCGCCGCCGTCCGGCGCGATCACCGTATACAACATGCGCAGCGTCGTGGACTTGCCCGCGCCATTCGGGCCCAGCAGGCCGGTGATGCGCGCGTCCGCTGCGCGAAAGCTGACATCGCGAACCGCCTGCACCGTGCCGAACTGCTTGCGCAGCGCGTGCGCTTCGATCATGGCGTCGCGCCGTCGCGGCTGCTCACGGGGAGGGCCCGCCCATGGAGGTAAAAAAAGGCAGCGGTTTGTCCTGCTTTACGCAGCCAACATCGAGTCCTTCCACTGCGCCGCGCGCGATGAACTGCGCCATGAGGCGGTCGACACAGGGCGCGGTGAGTTGCCCGTGCCCGAAGCCGTGCAGCACGATGTGGGCGCTGTGCGCCAGGGTGCGCCGGGCACGCTCGGCATCCTGTGGAGGAGTGACCGGATCGTCGCCTCCGGAAAGCAGCAATACCGGAACGGCGCTGCGCAAGGGCTCATGAAAGTCAGCATCGATCGGACCACGCGGCCATACGGCACAGATGCTGCGCAGACCATCGAGTTGCGCGGTGCCGAGATAGGTGCGGGCGAGGGCGAGGCGATCGATCTGTTCGTCACGGTAAAACGGCACGTCTTCGCCACATACGACGCTGTTGTGCATGCCATAGGAGACCGCATCGTCGTAAGTGCGGTTGATCAGCAGGAACTGCGCAGCGAGCGGCACATAGTCAGCGGCAGCCGCCGCGCGGTCCAGCATCAGCGGCAACAATGCCGCCTGTTCGGCGGTGTAACTCGCCAGGCGCAGCACACTCGCCAGTTGCAGACTGGAGAATTGCAGGTGGGCCGCTTGCGCTGTGGTGGGATCGGGCAGTGTTACGGCAACCGGATGCTGCTGCACGGCCGTGCGCACGCGGTGATAGGCCGCACTCGGGTCGCCGAAGTGTTGCTGGCAGGCTGCCTCCCCGGCGCAGCGCGCCAGGATCCTCTGGAGTGCCCGCTCGGCATTCAGTGCCGAGGCCGGCCCAAGAGCGAGCTCAGGGGGTACCACCCCATCCAGAATCGCGACCCGTACGTGATCTGCGTAATGGCGGAGGTACTGTTGTGCGACCCGTGTGCCATAGGAGACGCCGTACAGATTGATGCGACCGTAGCCCAACGTTGCGCGCAGCTGCTCCAGATCCCGCACCGCCATGCTGGTGTCGTAGTACTCGACCTGTGCGTGCGGCTGCAGTGCGGCGAGGCAGCGTCGTGCCTCCTCCTGGATCTGCTGCTCGCTCGCCTGGTACAGATCGTCCTCCTGCAACGCGCAGTTGAGTGGGTTCGATGCTCCCGTACCGCGCTGATCCAGTAGCACGATGTCGCGCTCACGCCTGATGCGCTCAAAAGCGACCGCCGCGGAGGCATAAAATGTGGTCGCGGCCATGCCCGGTCCGCCAGCCAGCACAAACAGGGGATCGGCCTGCTTGCGCCGGTTCACGGCGCCGAGCCGTGCGACGCGCAAGGCGATATGGCGGCCGTCGGGCTGCTGCGGATTCTCCGTCACGCGTAGCGAGCCACACTCGGCCGCCACCACGCTGACACCGGTGACGTCCTGCAGTTGGCAGGGGGCGAATTCCACCGAAGACTGCGCGCGGACCTCTCTGTTGAGCAACAGGGTTGCAAGGAGCGCAGGCACCGCAATCAACCCGCGCAGCGCAACGAGCCCCGGCAGCGATGTGGCCGGTCCGGCCCTGCTCATGGAGCGGATGCGGGCGGGCAGACAGGGCGAGAAAGCGGGGTAGGTCACGCGGGGCGAGAGGATACAATACGTAGCTTTGGACTGACCGGCTTACGCACGAGCGATTGCCATGCGCCATCCCCACGTGTTCGATGTCATCGTCATCGGCGGCGGTCACGCCGGCACCGAGGCCGCCCTGGCGGCTGCGCGCATGGGCGCGCGGACCCTGTTGCTCACCCAGAGCATCGAGACGCTGGGGCAGATGAGCTGCAATCCCGCCGTCGGGGGCATCGGCAAGGGCCACCTCGTCCGGGAGATCGATGCGCTGGGCGGCGCCATGGCGCGCGCCACGGACCGAGCGGGGATTCAGTTCCGGACCCTCAATGCGAGCAAGGGGCCGGCGGTCCGTGCAACCCGCGCCCAGGCGGACCGCGCAGCTCTATCGCCAGGCGATGCGCCAGGTCCTGGAGCAACCAGCCCGACCTGCACGCTGTTCCAGCAGGAGGCCGCTGACCTCATCGTCGAAGGGGACCAGGTCAGAGGAGTGGTCACGGTGACGGGCATTCACGTTCGAGGCGCCATGCGTGGTGCTGACCGTGGGCACTTTTCTCGGCGGGCCGCATCCACGTTGGGCTCGAACAACTACCACGGGGGTCGAGCCGGAGACCCGCCCTCGAACCGGCTCGCCGCGCGCCTGCGGGAGCTTGCCCCTGCGTGTCGGCCGCCTCAAGACCGGCACGCCACCGCGGATCGACGGGCGCTCGCGTGGATTTCAGCGTCATGGCTGCTGCAGCCGGGCGATCGACCCGACTCCCGTCTTCTCGTTTCTCGGGCGGTCCAATGAGCACCCTCGGCAGGTGGATTGTTTCATTACGGATACAAACGAGCGGACGCACGAGATCATCCGCGCGGCGACAGATCGCTCGCCGCTGTTCACGGGGGTCATCGAGGGGGTGGGTCCGCGCTACTGCCCCTCGGTGGAGGACAAGGTCGTTCGGTTCGCGGACAAGACCAGCCACCAGATCTTTGTCGAGCCGGAAGGGCTGCACACCACTGAGCTCTATCCGAATGGCATCTCCACCAGCCTGCCGTTCGATGTGCAGCACGAGTTCGTGCGCAGCATCCGCGGCTTCGAGAACGCGCACCTCACCCGACCGGGATATGCGATCGAGTACGACTACTTCGATCCCCGCGACCTGAAGCCATCCCTCGAGACGCGCCTCCTGCAGGGCTGTTCTTCGCCGGCCAGATCAACGGCACCACCGGCTACGAGGAGGCGGCGGCCCAGGGGCTGCTGGCCGGCATCAATGCCGCACTGCGCGTCCGCAAGGCGCGACGCCCTGGCTGCCAGCAAGCGCAGCGAGGCCTACCTCGGCGTGCTGGTGGACGATCTGGTCACCCGCGGCACGCGTGAGCCTTACCGCATGTTCACCAGCCGCGCCGAGCATCGTCTGCTGCTGCGCGAGGACAATGCCGACCTGCGCCTGACGCCAATCGGCCGCGAGCTCGGATTGGTGAACGATGAGCGCTGGCGCCTGTTCGAGGCGAAGCGAGCTCTTTCCGATGCCGAAGGTGGAGCGGCTCGAGCGGACGCGCGTTCAGCCCGGGGACGCCCGACGATTGGGCTCTGCGGGTGCTGGGTGCACCACTTACGCGCGATGTGTCGGCTTTCGAGCTGCTCAAGCGGCCGCAGGTCAGCTACGCAGCGGTGTGCGAACTCGCCGGCGACCGCGATTGGACCGATCTCGATGAGCGGCTGCCCGCTCAGGTGCGTGCCCAGCTGGAGGTCCGCGCCAAGTATGCCGGCTACATCGAGCGGCAGCAGGAGGAGATCGAGCGGCAGCGGCGCAACGAGGAGACGCGCCTGCCGCCAGATCTCGATTACTCGCAGGTCGCCGGGCCTGTCGCATGAGGTGCGGCAGAAGCTTGCGGAAAGCCGACCTGGGACTCTGGGTCAGGCAAGCCGGCTGCCCGGCATCACGCCGGCGGCCGTCTCGATCCTGCTGGTGCATCTGAAGAAGCGTGCGGCAGACCGCCAGACGCGCGTCGCATGAGTGCATTCATCGTACAGCTGGCGCAGAGCTGGCGACCGCAGCCGACTCACTGGTCTGCGTCGGCCTGGATCCGGAGATCGAGCGCTTTCCCGCGCAGATCGCGAGCCAGCCCTCGCCGATCTTCCAGTTCAACAAGGCGATCATCGACGCCACCGCCGATCTGGTGTGCGCCTACAAGCCGCAGTTTGCACATTACGCCGCCTACGAGGCGGAGGATCAGCTGGAACGCACCATCGACTACATCCATCGCCAGCTACCCGGGCATACCCGTCATCCTGGACTCCAAGCGCGGCGATGTCGGCAACACCGCCGAGCGGTATGCGATCGAGGCGTTCGAGCGTTATGGCGCCGACGCCGTCACGGTGAATCCTTATCTCGGTGGGGATTCGCTCGAGCCCTTCCTGCGGCGGGCCGACAAAGGCGTCATCGTCCTGTGCCGCACCTCTAATCCCGGCAGCCGCGATATACAGGACCTGGAAGTGGGCGGCCGCAAGCTCTACCAGGTCGTTGCGCAGCTCGTCGCGCGGCAATGGAATGCACGCGGCAACTGCATGCTGGTGGTCGGGGCAACCTATCCGCGCGAGCTCGCGGACGTGCGCGAGATCGTCGGCGACATGCCCTTACTGGTGCCAGGTGTGGGAGCACAGGGTGGCGATGTCGCGCAGGCCGTGCGCAACGGCCAGACAGCCAATGGCACCGGACTCGTCATCAGCTCCTCGCGCGACATCCTCTATGCCGGTGCGGGTGATGGCTTCGCTGCCGCTGCGCGTGCTGCCGCGGTCGCACTGCGTGATCAGATCAATCGCAGCCGGCAGACGCGCAGTTGAAGTTGGATCGTGGGTTGTCGGACCGTTGGCACGGGGACCGACGGCCGCCACGTTCGCGCACGCTGCTGTGCGCGCTGCTCGCCAGCCTCGCTGTCGCGACCGGCTGCAGCCGTCATCAGGGCAGCCCAGCCCCGCCCGGGGAGACCTTGCTGCGAGGGGGCGGCGCGGAGCCTGACTCGCTCGATCCGCAGAAAGCGCGCTCGGTTGAGTCGCAGGGCATCCTGCGCGATCTGTGCGAGGGACTGACTACGCTCGCGAAAGACGCCAGCGTTGCGCCCGGCGTCGCCTCCGATTGGGAGATCAGTGCGGACGGCACAACCTACACGTTCCATCTGCGACCGCAGGCGCGCTGGTCGAACGGCGATCGGGTGGTTGCAGCGGATTTCGTCACCGCCTTGCGTCGCCTGGTGGATCCTGCGACCGCCTCCGCCTACGCACAGGTCATCGATGTCATCGCCAACGCCGCGGAGATCGCCACGGGAAGCAAACCCATCGAGCAACTCGGCGTCACCGGGCCCGATGAGCACACCGTGGTCATCACGCTGCGCTCGCCGGCTGCCTATCTGCCGAGTCTGCTGTCGCATACCAGCACCTGTCCCATTCACCGACCGACCCTCGCGACGCACCCCACGCAGGTAGCTCGACCGGGCGTGATGGTCTCGAACGGCGCATTCATGCTGCAAGCAGTGGGTGCAGGGCTCGCACATTCTGCTGCTGCGCAATCCGCACTACTGGAACGACCGCAGCGACTCACCTCGACTGCGGTGAAGTACCTGCTGATCCCCGATGAGAATGCGGAGCTCACCCGCTACCGTGCGGGTGAGCTGCAGATCAGCTACGTGGTGCCGCGCGGACAGTTCGACTGGATCCGCGCGAACCTGGGCAACGAGCTGCACATCTCCCCGCAGCTCAACACCTACTACTACGGTTTCAATCTGCGGCGTGCGCCTTTCAAGGACCAACCGGGCCTGCGCGCAGCGCTGTCGATGGTGATCGATCGCGAGAAGCTCGTGCAGCGCGTGCTGCGGGTCGGCGAGTTGCCCGCGTACGGTTGGGTTCCCGCGGGCGTGCAGGACTACACCTCGCAGTCCTTCGACTATCGCAAGACTGCCGCTGCCGGCACGGCTTGCGCGAAGCGCAACGGCTGTATGCGCAGGCGGGTTATTCAGCCAGCTAACCCGCTGCGCTTCGAGTTGCGCTACAACGCCGGCGAGGTGCACAGCAAAGTAGCGGTGGCCGTCGCCTCCATGTGGAAGGAGGCGCTGGGTGCCGAAGTGCGCCTCACGGCCGTTGAATTCAAGTCACTGCTGCAGGATATCGATCGCGGCGATGTGGAGATGTTCCGCTCCAGCTGGCTTGGTGATTACAACGACGCCTACACCTTCCTGCAGTATCTGAAGAGTGGCTTCGGCATCAACCTGCCGCACTACCAGCAGTCGCGAATACGACACGCTGCTGGAGCGTGCCGCCGGCGAAACTGACATGGCACGCCGCCGCGAGCTGCTGCAGTCCGCAGAGCGTGTCATGTTGCGCGATCATCCGCTGATCCCACTGTACTTCTATGTCAACAAGCACCTGGTCAAGCCGCAGGTGCAGGGCTGGTACGACAACGTCATGAACGTGGTGTACAGCCGGGACCTGTCGTTGCGCATCGATCAGCGATGATTGCAGTGGTGCTCATGCGGCGCGACTCACTTACCGATGCAGAAGCTCGCGAAGATCCGTCCGAGCAGATCATCGCTCGTGAATTCGCCCGTGATCTCGCTGAGCGCCTGCTGGGCGCCACGCAGCTCCTCGGCGACCAGCTCACCGGCGCGTCGCTCGCGCAATTGCTGCTCCGCCTCGGTGACACAGCGTCTTGCGCGGGCCAGCGACTCCAGGTGTCGCTGTCGCGCCGACACCGTACCGACATCGGTACTCTGGTATCCCATGCAGTGCTTCAGGTGCGTGCGCAGCCCGTCGATGCCCTTGCCTGTCACCGAGGAGACCGTGAGCCGCGGCGGTCCGCTGATGGTGTCGGCAACCGGCAGCGCCGTCGCGAGATCGCACTTGCTGAACACGAGAGTCACGGGTACGCCCGATGGCATCTGTGCGCGCTCCTCGTGAAAGGCGCGGGCGTCAGGATCAGCCGCCGCGTCGATCACGAACAGCACCCGGTCGGCACGCTGCATCTCGACCCGGGCGCGGCGGATGCCCTCCTCCTCGACTTCATCGCCGCCATGCCGCAAACCGGCCGTATCCAACACGTGCAGTGGCATGCCATCGATGTCGATCCGTTCGCGCACCACATCGCGGGTGGTTCCGGGAATGGCGGTTACGATTGCCGCCTCGTAGCCTGCAAGCCGGTTGAGGAGACTCGACTTGCCGGCATTGGGTCGGCCGGCGATCACCACTGTCATGCCCTCGCGCAGCAGACGCCCCTGGCGCGCACTCTGCTCGACGCCTTCAAAGTGCTCGCGCACCCCCTGGAAACGCTCCGAGAGCTGCTCATCGGCCAGAAAATCGATTTCCTCTTCGGGAAAATCGATGGCGGCCTCCACATAGGTCCGCAACTCGATGACCGCATCGGTGAGTCCCCGGACCATGGCGGAGAATTCGCCCTGCAGCGAGCGCATCGCCGCACGGGCTGCGGCCATCGAGCCGGCATCGATCAGATCCGCGATGGCTTCGGCCTGGACCAGATCGAGCTTGCTCGTTGAGGAAGGCGCGCTGCGTGAACTCCCCCGGCAGCGCGCGCCGCGCCCCGAGCTGCAACACGCGTGCAACCAGCGCCTCCATCACCAAAGCGCCACCGTGCCCCTGGAGCTCGAGCACGTGCTCACCGGTATAGGACTGTGGCGCTGGAAAGAACAGCACCAGGCCTGCGTCGATCGGGTTGCGCTGTGCGTCCATGAAGCGTGCGAAGACCGCCCGACGCGCCGGGGGTAGGTCGCCGAGCGATGACTGCGCCGATCTCCGGCGCCTTCGGCCCTGACACCCGCACGATGCCAATACCACCCCTTCCAGGCGGAGTCGCTGCCGCTACGATCGTGTCGACGTGCTTCATGGGCAGGTCCGTGCGCCTCCGGCCAGCCGGAGAGGCGCACAGCATAGCGGCCCCGGCGTCGCGGCTGAACAGTCCGCTATCAGGATCTCATGCACCCGCAGCGCGCGGGTGCGCTCTCAGGCTCTGCGCAACGCCGCCGCTGCGATCCGGCGGTTGATGTTCCATTGCTGGGCGATGGACAGCACAGTGTTCGTCACCCAGTAGAGCACGAGTCCCGCCGGGAAGAAGGCAAACATGAACGACATGACCAGCGGCATGAACATGAACACCTTCGCCTGCACCGGATCGGGCGGTGCAGGGTTCAACTTGTACTGCGCGAACATCGCGGCGGCCATGATCGCCGGCAGCACGAACAGCGGATCGCGCGAGGACAGATCGTGGATCCAGAAGGCAAAGGGCGCCTGGCGCATCTCCACGCTCTCCAGCAGCACCCAGTAGAAGGCGAGAAACACCGGGATCTGGATGACGATCGGCAGGCAGCCCGCTACCGGGTTGATCTTCTCGCGCTGGTAGAGCTCCATCATGGCGCGGCCGCGCTTCTCGGCATCGTCCTTGTGGAGCTCCTGCAGATTCTTGATGCGCGGCTGCAGCTGTTTCATCTTCGCCATCGAGCGGCCGCTTGCTTCCGAGAACGGATAGAACAGCAGCTTCAGCAGGAAAGTTACGAAGATGATGGCCACGCCCCAGTTGCCCGTAATGCCGTGTACCTTGTCGAGCAGCCAGAACAACGGCTTTGCCAGCGGCGTCAGACGGCCGTAGTCAGCCACGCGCTCCAGCTGCGGGCCGCTCGCCTCCAGCTGACCCTGCAGCTTAGGTCCGATGAATGCCGTCACCAGGAAGGACGCCGTCCCGCCCGCCGCGACGGTCTGCGCAGGACCAGTGGCCGCAAGTCGATACTGATCGTTGTCGCTGGTGAGCGTGAAACGCCAGGGAGCCCCGGCGGGAGGCACGATGGCGCTCACGAAATGATGCTGCAAAGCTGCGATCCAACCGTTGCTGACATCCAGGGACAGGTGGCTTTCGTCCTTGTCCGCAGGATCGAGCTTGCGGTACTTGCTGCCATCCCACAACGCCGGTCCATGGAATGCATAGCTCTCAACATTGAACATGGAACGCTTGGTGCGTGGATCATTGCGCACGATCTGCGCATACGGGGCGGCCGTCCACGCGGCGGCGGAGTGATTGGCAACGGCGTACTCGATGCCGATCCGGTACTGACCGCGTCGGAAAATGAAAGTCTTGGTTACCTGGACACCATCCGCGCCCGTCCAGGTGAGCGGCACGCGCAGCTCGTTGCCGCTGTCCAGCTGATAGCTGTTCTGGGCGCTGCTCAACTGTGCGATGTGGCTCGGCGTGGCATCGGGGCCGGTCAGCCCGGATTGCAACACGTACAGTGACTGCGGATCCTCCACATCCTCCAGACGCACAGGCGCCGCCTCGCCCTTGACCTTCGGGTAATTCAACAGGTCGGCGCGCTGAATCGTGCCGCCCACCGTGTTGATCTCGATGTCGAGTACATCGGTGTGCACGTGCACGGTCTGCGCCGCTGCTGTTGTGTTGGCTTCGGAACCCGCCGTGCTGTTCTCATCCGCCTTCGCGGCAGCTGGAGCCTGCGAGTTTGTCGCGTGCACGCCGCCCGTGCCCGCGGCGCTTTGCGGAGCTGCGGGTATCTGCGCGCTCAGATCCGACGACGCCGGATTACCCGGACGCACGCTGTGCGTGATGACATCGTGCGCGGCGTAGTCGCGATTCCAGGCGTCGTAGTTCAGCCAGGCCATCAATGCGAGGGCGACCCAAAGAAAGATTCGTGGGTTGTTGGTCATGTGCTTCGCGAGACAGAATCGGTCGGAGCCGCGAGCGGCGCGACAGGCGGCACCGGGTCAACGCCGCCCGGATGCCAGGGGTGACAGCGGCACAGCCGGCGCGCGCTCAGCCAGCCACCCCGCAGCACGCCAAAGCGCGTCACCGCCTCGAGCGCGTAGTGCGAGCAGGACGGATAGAAACGGCAGTTCTGCCCGAGCAGCGGACTCAGTGTCCATTGGTAGAGTCGGATCAGGATTACTGCGAGGCGCATTGCTCGGTTACTTTTTTCCACAGTCCCAGCAGCGCTGCGCGCAGCTCGGCGCCAGCGGCGCCCCGCGCCCGCTCGCGCGCGCTCACGATCAGATCCACGCCGGGCAGCTCGTGCTGATGCAGTCGGAACGATTCGCGAATAATGCGTCGCAGCCGATTACGCTCAACCCCGCCGCCGGCGATCCTCACGGCGACCGCCAGTCCAAGGCGCGGCTCGCCCTGCTCGTTGAGGCGCGCGGTGATGCCGAAGAAGCCATTGCCGGTGCGCCACCCGGCGGCATAAGCCGCCTGAAAGTCCGTCTTGCGCCGTATCCGCCGGCTCGCCGGAAAAGTCAGCCGTTTGCAGTCCGGCAGCTCGCCGCTCAGCGGTTCGCGGCCCGACCCGTCACGGTCCGACCGGTTCGCGCCGGCGCAGTCAGAGGCCAAGTGGCACGCTCGCGCCAGAAAGCTGGCGCTGCGCGCGATGCCAGGGAACAGCTGCGGACACGGGCGCGCTACGGGATGAGCTTGCGGCGTCCCTTCGCCCGGCGCCGCGCGAGCACTGCGCGCCCGTTCTTCGTCGCCATGCGCGCACGGAATCCGTGAGTGCGTTTACGCCGCACTTTGCTTGGTTGATAGGTGCGCTTCATAGCGTGAGCTCCGTCGACGATCCGTGCGTGCCAAAAAGGGCGGGAAGGCTAAGCCGTTGAGCACCAAGGTGTCAACTTCGCTGCACGCTTCCTCTGCGCACAGTGTGCGGCGTTTTCTTCCGCGTTTCATCTTCAGCGCGCGCCGTTGTGGGTATAGACTGCGCAGCCCTTTTCTCAGGTCCCGTCGAGCCGGTCGCGGAGGTGAGCGCGCGTGGAAGCGTCTCATTGGACTCAATGCATCAGCGCCTTGGAGGCCGAGCTTCCGGAGCAGCAGTTCAATACGTGGGTGCGCCCCTTGCAGGTGCTCGAGGGTGCCGGCGCATTGAAGCTGCTCGCGCCCAATCGTTTCGTGGTCGACTGGGTGAACGCTAATCTGCTGCCGCGGATCGGTGAGCTGTTGCGCGACCAGGGTACCGGCGATGTTCCGATCGTCACGGTAGAGGTCGGCTCGCGCGCAATTCCCACCCGTCCCGCGGCGACCCCGCCCGTGGCGCCGCGCGCACGCCGTGCGGAAGGCCTGGTGGTCGGCGCTCGTCTGAACAGCGATTTCACTTTTGCCACCTTCGTCGAAGGCAAGAGCAACCAGCTCGCCAAGGCGGCAGCCCTGCAGGTGGCGGAGAATCCTGGTCGCGCCTACAACCCGCTGTTTCTCTACGGTGGCGTCGGCCTGGGCAAAACGCATCTCATGCATGCGATCGCGCATCTCATCAAGGAACGCGACGGCGAAGCGCGCATCGCCTATGTGCATTCGGAGCGTTTCGTCGGCGATATGGTGCGCGCCCTGCAGCACAACTCGATGAACGAGTTCAAGACCGCCTACCGCTCGCTCGATGCGCTGCTGATCGATGACATTCAGTTCTTCGCCGGCAAGGATCGCTCGCAGGAAGAGTTCTTCCACACCTTCAACGAGCTGCTCGAGGGCCAGCACCAGGTGATCCTCACCTGCGACCGCTATCCGAAGGAGGTCGACGGCCTGGAGGAGCGGCTGAAATCGCGCTTCGGATGGGGCCTCACCGTGGCGATCGAGCCGCCGGAGCTGGAAACCTGCGTCGCCATCCTGATGACCAAGGCGCAGCATGCGGGCGTGGTATTGCCCGAGGAGGTCGCGTTCTTCATCGGCAAGCGCATCCGCTCGAACGTGCGCGAGCTCGAAGGCGCGCTGCGGCGGGTGATCGCCAACTCGCGCTTCACCGGCCATCCGATCACGGTGGAATTCACCAAGGAAGCGCTGAAGGACCTGCTGTCACTGCAGGCGAAGCTGGTCACCATCGAGAACATCCAGAAGACCGTCGCCGACTACTACAAGGTACGTATGGCGGATCTGCTCTCGAAGCGCCGCAGCCGCTCGGTGGCGCGTCCGCGGCAGGTCGCGATGGCGCTCGCCAAGGAGCTCACCAGCCACAGCCTGCCGGAGATCGGCGATGCATTCGGCGGCCGCGACCATACGACTGTGCTGCACGCCTGCAAGCGCATCAAGGAGCTGCGCGACTCCGAGCAGCGCATGAGCGAGGATTACTCGAACCTGTTGAGAACCCTGGCCGGATAAGGGAAATGCTGTGCAGCAGCGGGGGTGCAGCGCTGTGAATTACATGTGGACGATTTAGGGGATAAAGTTACGCACAGGGCATGCACAGTTCATCGGCAGGCCGCTCTGCCCTTTGTGCGGCCGCGAAGGGGCTGCAATGCCTTGATCGTGCAAGACATAGATGAGTCATGCAGCTATCCACAGGCCCTATAGTAACAACAACTCTGAATCTCTGATCCAAGAAAGATAGATAGATATGAAGCTGACCGCTGCGCGTGAAGATCTGCTCGCTCCTTTGCAAAGCGTCATCGGCGTGGTCGAGCGGCGGCAGACAATGCCGGTGCTCGCCAACGTGCTGCTCTCCGCGCGCGATAGCCGACTGCAGCATCACCGGCACCGATCT
Source organism: uncultured Pseudomonadota bacterium (assembly GCA_963715725.1). Taxonomy (GTDB): domain Bacteria; phylum Pseudomonadota; class Gammaproteobacteria; order Steroidobacterales; family Steroidobacteraceae; genus 13-2-20CM-66-19. The sequence goes on from OY970272.1 coordinate 1,807,421, forward strand.
GGAGGTCGAGCTCGTGGCCTCGAGACACGTTACCGTGCAGCAGGGAGGGGACATCACCGTGCCGGGACGGAAGCTGCTCGACATCTTTCGCGTCGCTGCCCGAGAAGACCAGCGTCACGCTGAGCACCGAGGGCGAGCGGGTGTCGATCCGTGCTGGCCGCAGCCGGTTCACGCTCTCGAGCCTGCCGGCGGCGGAGTTTCCGCTGGTCGAGGAGATCAACGCCCAGCAGACCCTCACGGTCGCGCAGGGAGAGTTCCGACGGCTGATCGACAAGACGCATTTCTCGATGGCGCAGCAGGATGTGCGTTATTACCTCAATGGTTTGCTGCTCGAGACCGATGGCAGTGCGTTGCGGGCGGTGGCGACCGACGGACACCGCCTGGCGCTGTGCGAGATGACGCTGGAGCAGGGTCGCGAAGCACCCAGCAGGTCATCGTGCCGCGCAAGGGGGTGCTTGAGCTGCAGCGTATCCTGGGCAGTGAGGGCAATATCGAGCTTGCGATCGGAACCAATCACGTTCGCGCCCAGATCGGCGAAATTCGCTTCACTTCGAAGCTGATCGACGGTCGCTTCCCGGAATATGGCCGGGTCATCCCCGCCAGCCCACCCCGCCACGTGAGGCCGACCGCGAAGCTGCTGCGACGTGCACTGCAGCGCACGGCGATCCTGTCCAACGAGAAGTACCGTGGTATTCGGCTCATCGCCAGGCCGGAGCTGCTAGTCATCCAGGCGCACAATCCGGAGCAGGAGGAAGCCGAGGACCAGGTCGAGGTCGCCTACAGCGGCGAGGAGGTCGAGATTGGCTTTAATGTCAACTACTTACTGGATGCGCTGGGTGCTATCGAGTCGGAACAGGTGGAGATTGGGCTGACCGATTCGAACAGCAGCTGCCTGATCCACGCGCCGGGTGTCACCGATACGCGCTATGTCGTGATGCCGATGCGCCTCTGACGGCAGGCTCACGGCCACGTGAGCATCGTCGAGGTCAGGCTGGCGAACGTTCGCTGCATTACAGCAGCGCAGCTGGAGCTCGCCCCCACCCATAACCTTATTTGGGGACGTAATGGCTCGGGAAAGACCACCCTGCTGGAGGGCCTTTTTCTGCTGGGGCGCGGACGATCCTTTCGCACGCGCAACTCCGAGCGGCTCATCCGGCACGGTGAGCAGCAGCTGATTGTGTTTGGTCGCACCGACGACCTCCCGCCGCGCCATGTCGGGATCGAGATCCGCCGTCCGCACGGCACAGTTGCCCGTATCAATGGCAATGATGCGCACTCGCTCGCGGAGCTCTCCCAGGCTTTCCCGGTTCAGGTCATTGATCCTGGGGTCCACAAGCTGGTTGAAGAGGGTGCTCACCGCCGGCGCCGCTGGTTGGACTGGGCTGTGTTCCACGTGGAACCCATGTTCGCCGAACAATGGACGCGCTACACCCGGGCCGTGCGGCAGCGGAATGCCGCCCTGAAGCACCAGTCGGCGGAAGCTTGGGCGTGGGACACCGAGTTGGCGCGGCTGGGCGAGTCCATTGCCGTGGCGCGGCAAGGCGTGCTCGATCAGCTGGCGCCGTTCTGGGCCGCGACCGTGGCCAGGTTAAGCCAACTGGATGCCTCGCTTCATTATCAACGGGGCTGGCCCCAGGGCACTAGCCTCGCTGAGGCGCTGAAGGAGTCGCGGGCACGGGACAGCTTGCGTGGGATGACGCATAGCGGGCCGCATCGGGCCGACGTGGTGGTGCGCGTCGGTAACCGATTGGGTCGGGAGGTGCTCTCGCGCGGCCAGCAGAAACTCGTGGCCGTTGCGATGATTCTGGCCCAGATCCGGCTGTTACAAGCGGCCGTGGGCCTTTATCCGACGCTGCTTCTGGATGATCCGGGGGCCGAGCTCGACAGCACCTATCTGCGCGAGTTTATTGGAGAAGTGCAGCAGCTCGGCTGTCAGCTGGTGCTTTCGGCACTCGCCCCCGATTCGGACCCTTTCGGCATGCCTGAAAGGGTGTTTCACGTGGAACAGGGGCAGGTCACAGCTGTATAATATCGCATCTGCAAACCCGCCTAAGCTTCCCCTCGGCCTTATTCTTCATGGCATCTGACGAAGTCTACGATTCCAGCAAAATCAAGGTTCTGAAAGGTCTCGATGCGGTGCGCAAGCGCCCCGGCATGTACATCGGGGACACCGATGACGGCTCGGGTTTGCACCACATGGTGTTCGAGGTCGTGGATAACTCCATCGACGAGTCTCTGGCGGGTTACTGCGATCGCATCATCGTCACCATCCACGCGGATGAGTCCGTGACGGTCTCCGACAATGGCCGGGGCATTCCGGTAGATATCCACCCGGAGGAAGGTCGCTCGGCGGCGGAGGTCATCATGACCGTGCTGCATTCAGGGGGCAAATTCGACGATTCATCCTATAAGGTCTCCGGTGGCCTGCACGGCGTCGGCGTATCGGTGGTGAACGCCCTCTCGGATTATTTGCAGCTGACGATCTGCCGAGACGGCAAGGTGCATCGCCAGGAATACCATCTCGGCGAGCCGGTGGCCCCGCTGAGCGTGGTGGGAGAAGCTCAGGAGCGCGGCACCGTCATTCGCTTCCGGCCCAGCGCCAAGATTTTCACGAATATCCAGTTCAACTACGAGGTGCTTGCCAAACGGCTGCGGGAACTCTCTTTCCTGAACTCAGGCGTGCGGATCGACCTGGTCGATGAGCGGGAGAATAAGTCCGACACCTTCAGGCACGAGGGCGGACTGCAGGCCTTCGTCAAGCACCTCAACCGGACCCGGGCCCCGATTCAGGATTCCGTATTCTGGTTCAAGACCCAGGAAGGGGCGGTAGCGGTCGAAGTGGCTATGCAGTGGAACGACTCCTACCAGGAGAGCATGTTCTGCTACACGAACAATATTCCCCAGAAGGACGGCGGCACGCACCTGGCGGGGTTTCGCAGCGCGCTCACCCGGACGCTGAACGATTACATCGAGAAGGAGCTCACGGCCCGCAAGGACAAAACGCAAACCACCGGGGATGATGCGCGGGAGGGCCTGACAGCCATCCTTTCCGTCAAGTTACCTGATCCAAAATTCTCCTCGCAAACCAAGGACAAGCTCGTCTCCTCGGAGGTGAAGGGCATCGTCGAGACAGCGGTGGGCGCCAAGCTGCAGGAATTCCTGCTCGAGCATCCGTCGGAAGCCAAGTCGATCGTGGCGAAGATCATGGAAGCCGCCCGAGCCCGCGAGGCCGCGCGCAAGGCACGCGAGATGACGCGGCGGAAGGGCGCCCTGGATATTGCCGGCCTGCCAGGCAAGCTCGCGGATTGTCAGGAGAAGGATCCGGCACTCTCCGAGATCTTCATTGTCGAGGGCGATTCGGCCGGTGGCTCCGCCAAGCAGGGTCGTGACCGGCGCACTCAAGCCATCCTGCCGCTCAAGGGAAAGATCCTGAATGTCGAGAAAGCGCGCTTCGACAAGATGTTATCGTCCGCCGAGGTCGGGACGCTCATTACCGCGCTGGGGTGCGGCATCGGACGCGATGAGTTCGATATCGACAAGCTGCGCTATCACCGCATCATCATCATGACGGACGCGGACGTCGATGGATCGCACATTCGCACCCTGCTGCTGACGTTCTTCTATCGACAGATCCCCATGCTGATCGAGCGCGGACACGTCTACATCGCCCAGCCGCCGCTGTTCAAGGTCAAGCGGGGTAAACAGGAGTCGTACGTCAAGGACGAAAACGAGCTCAACGCCTTGCTGCTCAACACCGCGCTCGAGAGTGCGGCCTTGCACGTCAACTCAGCCGCACCGCCGCTGCAGGGAGCGGGTCTCGAATCTCTGGCGCGTCTCTATATGGAAGTGCAGGCCATCATCAAGCGTTGGTCGCGACGTTACGACGAGCGTTTGCTGGATCAACTGATCTACATGCCCGAAGTCCGTACCGAGGATTTCGATCGGCCCGACTGGCTGCGTGGCTGGGCTCAGGAGCTCCATCAGCGTCTCAATGGCCTGGATGACGGCACGCGCACCTACCGGGTGGAGACCGCCGCCGCGGACGCGCGTCATCCGGCACGCGTTGTGGTCCATCGGACCGAGCACGGCACCCCGAGCAACAAGTACCTGCCGCGCGAGTTTTTCGAATCCGCCGAGTATCAACGGATCGCCGAGCTGGCGCGCACCCTAGCCGGGCTGATCGGCGAGGGCGCCCATGCGCTGCGCGGCGAGGAGCGCCATGAGGTCGGCTCCTTCAAGGAAGCCATCAAGTGGCTGTTTGATCAGGCGCGCAAGGGTCAGACGATCCAGCGCTACAAGGGCTTGGGCGAGATGAATCCCGAGCAGCTCTGGGACACCACTATCAACCCCGAATCCCGGCGCCTGATGCAGGTGCGCATCGATGACGCGGTGGCGGCGGACGATATCTTTACCACCCTGATGGGCGATCAGGTCGAGCCACGGCGGGAGTTCATCGAGAAGAACGCACTGTCGGTAGCCAACCTCGACGTGTAACCGCCCATGACTGTCTTTTTATACAGCTGGGGCGAATCCGCCCGGCGTCGCACCCCACCGCGGAGGCCCCAGCCTAATCCGCGAACCCCTCACGCCAGAGGCTCCAGGTTAGAATCCCGAACACTAGATAGAGCAGGGCGAAGGCACTCAACCGTCCCGGTGTCAGCTTGTTGCAGAGCAGCAATAACCACAGGCTGGCGATGGACAGCATCGTGAGGGCTGCAGAGACACCCAGCACGGGTCCGAACAACCAGGGCGTGCCCAGCAATCCTATCGCCGTCGGCACGGTGGCCTGAACCATCATCGAGCCACTGATGTTGGAAAGGGCGAGCCGGAGCTTGCCCTGCCTGATCCAGATGATGGCATTCATGGTCTCGGGCAGTTCTGTGGCTATCGGCGTCAGCACCAGTGACACTACCGCCGCCGGCAGACCCAACCACGGGCCGACGATCTGCAACTCGCGCACAAACAGATGCGAGGCGATGAAAATCACCGCGAGTGCCAACAGCGTCTGCAGACTAACATGCAGCCAACCCGGATCGCTCCGGCCGCGAAGCAGTTTGAGCGGCTCCGGCGCGCCTTCGCTGCCCTCGCTCTGCGCATGCATCTGCGCATATGTGTAGAGGACATAGGCGGCCAGAAACAGCCAGCCAAGCCACGGTTTCGCGCGGAATACCAGATAGCCGAGAGCGAACTTGCAGGCGAAGATGAGCAGGAACCAGCCCTGGTCCCGCGTCAGTCGGCGCCGCTGCAAGTCGATGCGCTGGCCGGCCGGCTGCGCGCGGGTGAGCAGCAGCATCACGCCAACCATGGGATAGGCGATGGTGGCGAGCGCGAGCGGGCCGCCCAGGGCGGCTCCGACACCGATGTCCTGCGCTGCGGCCGTGTGACCAAACACTACCGCGACGAATGTCACCACACTCTCGGGCAGCGCGGTTCCGAATGCGGCCAACACGGTGCCGACAGCATTCTGTGAGACGCCGGCCTTCACTCCTACCCACTCGACGCCGTTCACAAAGTATTCGCACGACCAGTAGATGACGCCGGCGCAGAGCAGCAGCGCAGCCGCAGCGATCAGATTGGAGCTCAACGCATGCCCTCTCGTCCTCCTGCGGTCTTCTTTTCCCGCAGCGCTGCACGAGAGTGTTACATGAACTGGCGGGCCAGCTCCCAGGAGATTGTATCGATCGCCGACTGCAAAGCCCGTGCGGTGCGATGGGGATCCGCCTGCAGCGACGCACGGTTGCGGAAGCTCAGCTTCTCGTCCGCGCCGATGATGTTGGCTTCGGCATCGACATTTTCTACGTATCCATACACGATGCGATCCTGAAACAGCGTGCGATGGTCGCGCGCCCGCACCAGCCGCGCGGCAATCTCCAATCGCGGCCGATAGTCGCTCGAGGACTGCGGTGCCTCGAAACCGACATAAGTGACATAGATGTCGAGAAACGCATCCGCATGATGGGCTTGCGGGTACTCGTGCAGGAAGCGCGCGCGTTCGGCGGCGGGTCGATCTCCGGCGACGCGCGTGATCACAAAACCAACTTTGCTCACGGCCGCGGCCAGTGAGTTGCTGAGTGCGGCGCGAAAATCGTAGTGTGCCGCGGCGAGCGTGCTCTGCATCTCCTCACCGGCGCCGGCGGCGCGACGCGCTTCGATGAGATTGCCGGCGATTCCGAAGCCGGCACCGATTGGATTCATGATCTGCACGCGCGCCTGTTCGGGTAGCCCCACGGGCAACAGATAAACCTGTCTGATGCCGCTGCGGCTGGCGTGCTCGAAGCTCTGCGGCGCGACCGAGCTGCAGCCGCTGTGTAACAGGGCCAGCAACAGTGTCAGGGTCGGGGCAGCAAGCCGCCTGTAGAAGAGCCGCACCACCGCTCCATCAGCGTGCTCGGGAAGCGCTGATTCTCGCGACTTCGCTGGCTGGGGCGCTAGCGGCCGCGTCTCAATTGAGAAGTGTCGGGGGGTAATCCAGCTGGCCGCCCAAGGGGAGCGTGCGTCTTTAACCTAACGCGGCAGCAGCTGACTGACAGTGGTTTCGATCCATTGCTGGACCTCGTTGTTGACCTCGCGCACATCGCGCCCCGCTGCCGCGACGGGCGGCCCGATGACCAGACGAATCGTACCCTTGCGCTTCATCAGGCCGCGGCGTGGCCAGAACCATCCGGCGTTGTGCGCAACCGGCACGATGAACCGGCCACACTCGGATGCCAGCAGGGTACCGCTGACTCCATAGCGGCGCGTCTGCCCGAGCGGCATGCGCGTGCCTTCAGGGAAGATCATGATCCAGTCGCCTTCTGCCAGCCGCTGTCGTCCCTGCTCGACGACCTGGCCCACCGCTGAGTGTCCGGACTTGCGGTCAATGGCGATGGCGTGCAGCTGGCGGATACCCCAGCCGACCATCGGAACCCACAGCAGCTCGCGTTTCAACACCCACACCTGGCGCGGAAACACCACGGCCATCGCGATGGTCTCCCACGAGGAGGAGTGCTTCCATAGCGCGATGTGATTGCCCTCAGGGAGATTCTCGCGGCCCTCCACGCGGTAGTCGAGCCTGCAGGTCCACTTCAGCGCGCGCAGCAGCACGACGCCCCAGAGACGCGCCAGCACGAAGCGCTTGCGGAATGGCAGGAACAGGCACGCGATCACAAAAAAGATTGCGTAGCCAAACGTCCAGAGAAACAGAAAGACGGTAAACACCAGCGAGGCAAAGAACTGCATACGCGCGGCGCCTGAAGCGCAGGTCCTCAGCCGGGCAGGCGCGAGAGATCAGCAACTCCACTGAACAGCGCATGCAGCTGTCCAAGCAGGGCGAGCCGGTTGGCGCGCAGTTGCGGATCCTCGGCCATCACCATGACCTGATCGAAGAAGGCATCGACCGGAACGCGCAGCTGCGCGAGCCGCCCGAGCGCATTTGCATACTGACGTTGTTCGATGGCGGCACGTACCGGCTCCTGCAAGCCATGCAGCGCATCGAACAGCCGGATCTCGGCGTCCTCCTGCAAGCTGGTCGCAGCCACCTGCGTCGACTGCAGGCCGCCGGACTTGCGCAGGATGTTGGCGATCCGTTTGTTGGCCGCCGCGAGCGCGGTGGCCTCGGGCAGTTGCAGAAACGCGGCCAATGCCTGCAGTCGCGCATCGAAGTCGAGGGGCGAGGAGGGCCGCATTGCCAGCACCGCATCAAACATCTCGGTGGTGAGACCGCTGCCCCGACCGCTCGGCGCAGCGACTGAGCTGCCCGCAGCGGTTCCTGCAGCGCCCGCTTCGAGGTAATACGCGCGCAGGCGTTCCATGATGAAGTCATAGACCTGCGCTGCCGCCGGATCCGCGATACCGTTGGATTCGCTGGCCGAGCTGTCGGTAGCCGACTGTATGCGGCGCACGTCAGCCCGCACGGTGCGCAGCGCCTGTGTAATCAGCGCCTGTAGATCCAGGTCCAGGCGCTTCTCGATCAGGATGCGCAATACCCCGATGGCAGCTCGGCGCAGGCCGAAGGGATCCTTGTTACCGGAAGGCTTCTCATTAATCGCAAAGATGCCCGCCACCGTGTCCAGTTTGTCGGCGAGCGCGACGGCCAACCCCGCCGGCGTTGCCGGCAACTCGTCTCCGGCGCCGCGCGGCAGATAATGTTCACGGATAGCAATTGCGACCTCTTCGGGCTCGCTGTCCGCGCAGGCGTAGTAGGACCCCATGATGCCCTGCAGCTCGGGAAATTCTCCGACCATGGCCGTGAGCAGATCGCATTTGCATAGCTGTGCGGCGCGCGCCGCCGTACTGGGCTCTGCCACGCCGAGCGCGGCGATGTCGCTGGCCAACACCATGACGCGGCGGCGCTTGTCACCTAAAGATCCCAGGCGCGCCTGGTAAGTCATCGTATCGAGCGCGGGCACGCGCGCGGCGAGCGTCTGGCGCCGGTCCTGCTCCCAGAAGAACGCTGCGTCTGCAAGGCGCGGGTGCACGACTCGCTCGTTGCCCTCGCGCACCTTGGCCGGATCGCGGCTCTCGATGTTGCTGACCGTGATGAAGCCGGGCAACAACCGTCCGTGTGCATCCTGCACCGGAAAATAGCGCTGATGATCCTGCAGGGTGGAAATCAACACCTCGCGCGGCAGTGTCAGGAACCGTTCATCGAAACGTCCCGCCAGCGGCACGGGCCACTCCACCAGCGCGGTCACCTCATCCAGCAGCGCTGGCGTGATCAACGCGCTGCCACCCAGAGAGCTGGCGACTTCGGTCACCCCGGCGCGGATCAGTTCGCGCCGCGCGGCAAAATCGGCAATCACATAGCCGCGTTGCTGTAGGGTGCGCGCATAACTTGCCGGAGCGCTCACTCGTAAAGGCTTCGGCGCATGGAAGCGGTGGCCTTGCGTCTGGTTGCCCGCCACGGTGTCCAGCAGGTTGGCGCTGACGACCTCCTTACCATACAGCATCACCAGCCAGTGCACCGGCCGCACGAACTCCGCATCGCCTGAGCCCCAGCGCATGCGTCGTGGGATGGGCAACTCTTCCAGGGCACTCTGCACGATCTGCGGCAGCAGCTCTGTAGCAGGCGTGCCAGGCCGCGTGCCGACGAAGAACAGGAAGGGTCCCTTGCCCTCATCCAGACGCTGCAGTTGTTCGGGGGAGGTGCCGCAGCTTTGCGCAAACGCGAGTGCGGCGCGTGTGGGTGCGCCACCGGCATCGAACGCGGCCGCCACCGGCGGTCCGCGGCGGCGAATATGCTGCGCCGGTTGCTGCGATGTCAACTTGCGAACCAGCACCGCAAGCCGGCGCGGTGTGGCATAGGAGCTCACTTCGCCGTGAGCCAGTCCAGCTTTCGACAGATGCGCCTGCAGACTCGCCGCCAGGGCCAGCTCGAGTGTCCGCAACGCGGTGGGCGGCAGCTCCTCGGTACCGACTTCAACCAGAAAATCGCGTCGCACCGTGCTCAAGCGGCCACCGGCGTCGTCTTCAACAGCGGAAACCCCAGAGCCTCTCTGCTCTCCAGATATGCCTGCGCCACTGCACTCGCCAGGGTGCGCACACGCAGGATGTAGCGTTGCCGCTCCGTGACCGAGATGGCGCGGCGGGCATCCAGCAGATTGAACGTGTGTGAGGCCTTCAGGACCTGCTCGTACGCGGGCAGGGGCAGCTTCGCCTCGAGGAGGCGCCGGCACTGCTGCTCATGCTCATCGAAATGCCGCAACAGCAGCGCCACGTCGGCCAGCTCGAAGTTGTATTTCGACTGCTCGACTTCGTTCTGGTGATACACATCGCCGTAGGTCACAGCTCCGCGGCTGCCGGCCGTCCAGACGATGTCATAGATGCTGGGCACCCCCTGCAGATACATCGCCAGGCGCTCGAGCCCGTAGGTGATCTCACCCGTGACCGGACGACAGTCGAGCCCGCCCACCTGCTGGAAATAGGTGAACTGCGAGATCTCCATGCCGTTCAGCCAGACCTCCCAGCCCATTCCCCAGGCCCCGAGGGTCGGGGACTCCCAGTTGTCCTCGACAAAACGGACATCGTTCACGAGCGGGTCGAGCCCGAGGAAGCGCAGGCTGTCCAGGTAGAGGTCCAGGATGTCGAGCGGCGATGGCTTAATGACCACCTGATACTGGTAGTAGTGCTGCAGCCGAAAGGGATTGTCGCCGTAGCGGCCATCGGTGGGCCGCCGCGAGGGCTGCAGGTAGGCCGCACTCCAGGGCTCGGGACCCACCGCGCGCAAAAAAGTCGCCGTATGGAAGGTGCCGGCTCCCACTTCCATGTCGTAGGGCTGGAGGATGATGCAGCCCTGCTGTGACCAGTACTGTTGCAGCCGAAAAATCAGATCCTGAAAGGTGTGCGGCGCAGTACCAATCTTCATCTTGAGCTCAGAAGGCGAGACGACTCGTTGCGGCGGCGGGCGAGTATAGCGGCTAACCGGAGCTGGCATCGCTGGCAGCGGTTCAGCGCCGCCTGGTGGGCGGTCCGGCTCGGACTCTATCGACAGGTTTTGCACCATTGGCAGGCGTAACCGAGCGCTGCACTCTGGCGGGGCTCGAAATCAGCCGCCATTCGCTCTAATTTAGTGCGTAGGCCTTCGGTCTTGCGCCGAAATGGTGCGTCGGCGGCCGGTGGCTATGCTAAGTCACTGATTCAACTGACTGTGGCAGCTGGCACAGGGCCTGCAGTACGACGCCACTCTGCCGCGCGACGCCCTGCGACCAGCTGCCTGCGCCAGGCGGCGTGGCCTTGCGCGGCGAGAGCTACTTTCTCCCGGAGGCGATATGACACCCAGCGATGTACTCAAGCTGATAAAAGAAAAAGACGTCAAGTTTGCGGACCTGCGCTTTACCGACACCCGCGGCAAGGAACAGCACGTCACCATCCCCGCGCGGCTGGTCGATGAGGAGCTGTTCCGTGACGGCAAGATGTTCGATGGCTCCTCCATTGCCGGATGGAAGGGCATCAATGAGTCGGACATGATCCTGATGCCCGAGGCGGGTTCGGCGGTTCTGGATCCGTTTTTCGAAGAGACCACGGTCGACATCCGCTGCGATGTGATCGAGCCGGCGACCATGCAGGGCTATGAGCGCGATCCGCGCTCGCTCGCCAAGCGCGCCGAGGCGTACCTCAAGTCGACCGGCATTGCCGATGGCGCACTATTCGGGCCGGAGAACGAGTTCTTCATTTTCGACAGCGTGCGCTTCTCGAACGAGATGCGCGGTGCGTTCTATTCCATCGACTCGGTGCAGGGAGCCTGGAACTCGCAGACCGAGTACCAGGAAGGTAACAAGGGCCATCGTCCCGGCATCAAGGGCGGATACTTTCCGGTGCCACCCGTCGATGCCTTCCAGGACATCCGCTCGGCGATGTGTCTCGCCTGCGAGGAGATGGGACTCAAGGTCGAGGTGCATCACCACGAGGTGGCCACCGGCGGGCAGTGCGAGATCGGCATCGGCGCCGGGGGTCTGGTGCTCAAGGCCGACCAGGTCCAGATCCTCAAATACGCGGTGCTGAATGTGGCGCACGGCTATGGCAAGACCGCCACGTTCATGCCTAAACCCCTGGTCGGCGACAACGGCAGCGGTATGCACGTACACCAGTCGCTGCAGAAGGAAGGCAGGGCGCTGTTTGCGGGCGACAAGTACGGCGGACTCTCCGATACCGCGCTCTACTACATCGGCGGCATCATCAAACACGCGAAAGCGCTCAACGCCTTCACCAATGCCGGAACCAACAGCTACAAGCGACTGGTGCCCGGCTTTGAGGCGCCGGTGATGCTGGCGTACTCGGCGCGCAACCGTTCGGCCTCCATTCGTATTCCGTGGGTGTCGAGCCCGAAGGCGCGGCGCATCGAGGTGCGTTTCCCGGACTCAGTCGCCAATCCGTACTTCGCTTTTACCTCCATGATGATGGCGGGGCTGGATGGCATCCAGAACAAGATTCATCCCGGCGATCCCGCCGACAAGGATCTGTACGACCTCGAGCCGGAGGAGGCGAAGCACATCCCCACGGTTTGCCACTCGCTGGACATGGCACTCGAGCATCTGGACAAGGACCGGGAGTTCCTGACGCGCGGCGGGTGTATTCACCAACGACGTGATCGATGCCTACATGGCGTTGAAGATGCAGGAGGTCACGCGCTTTCGCATGTCGACGCATCCGATCGAGCTGGACTTGTATTACAGCTGCTGATGGCAGGGCTGCGTGCACGTGCATGGGTCGGCAGCCCGCGAGCCTCCCGGGCGGCGGTATGTCACGAATATCGCCGCCCGCTTTGGTGGAGCACGGCTGGGGAAGCTATGCTCGCTCTCTATGCGTACCCTGTTGTTTACCTTAATGTCAGTTGTGTCCACGCTGGCAATGGCGGCGACCGTCTACAAGTGGGTCGACGACGACGGGGTAACTCACTACAGCGATCAGCCGCACGAGCATGCGCAGAAGGTCGAAGTGAAAGCGCCGCAGACCTACAGCGCACCCAAAACCCCGTCCATCCCGGTCCCGCGACCCGATGCGGACGCAGCGGCACCGCGTCCGGGGCCGCTTTACCGCGGTTGCACCATCAGCGAACCGGCGAACGACCAGATGTTCATGAATACGTCCACGGTCACCGCAGGAATCAGCATCCAGCCTGCCGTGCGCCCTGGCGATCAGGTGATCGTGACCCTCGATGGTCAACGCCTGCCCGGGGTGCCGGCCGACGGCGGGCAGTTCACGATATCCCCGATAGATCGGGGCACGCATTCGCTGCAATTGGTCGTGCAGGATGGCGGCGGCAAGTCGCTGTGTCAGTCCCCGCCTGTGACCTTCCACGTGCATCAACCCTCGCTGTTGAATCCGCAGAATCCGGTGCAGTTGCCCCGTCACTGAGCGCACCACCGCCGCGGGAGCGCCGTGGCATTTGAAAGCAACCTGCCCTCGGCGCTGTCGCACTTCGATCCGGTGGATCTGCTCGATGCCCTCTCGACGGGCATCGTCATGCTGGACGCGCAGCTGTGCGCCATCTATGCCAACATGGCGGCGCAGGATCTGCTGGCCTTCAGTCTCAACCAGGCGCGCGGCCGGCCGTTCGCCGATTTTCTCCACGACGCGAACGGACTTACCGCCATCCTGCGACGCGCGCTGCAGACCGGCGAGAGCATTGCCGACCGCGAGCTCAGCATGCGCCCCGCAGGTACGCCGCGCGAGCTGCGTATCCTCGATGTGACCATTACACCGCTGGCAGGTCAGGTCACCGGAACGCACCTGCTGCTCGAGCTCGCCGACACCACGCAGCGGCAGCGCATCTCGCGCGAGAACGATCTGCGGGCGCGACTGGACGGCAGCCGGCTCATGATCCGCCAGCTGGCGCACGAGATCCGCAATCCGCTCGGTGGCCTGCGCGGCGCCGCTCAGCTGCTCGAGCGCGAGCTGCAGGCAGCGGGACTGAAGGAATACACACGAGTCATCATCGGGGAGGCCGACCGGCTCACGGCGCTCGTGGATTCGATGGCCGGACCGAACCGCGCACCGCAGAAGGTGCTGCTCAACATCCACGAGATTTGCGAGCACGTGTATCACCTGCTGCGTGCCGAGGCTCGCAGCACCGTGCTCATCGAGCGCGACTACGACCCGAGCCTGCCGAGTGCGATGTTGGATCGCAATCAGGCCATCCAGGCGTTGTTGAATGTCACCCGCAACGCACTGCAGGCCAGCGGTGACAGCGGGCACATCGTGTTGCGCACGCGCGCGCTATCCAATGTCAGCATCGGCTCGGCGCGCCATCGGCTGGTCGCCAGCGTGCAGGTGCAGGACGACGGCCCGGGCGTACCCGCGGAGCTGCGCTCCAGCATTTTCTATCCGCTGGTCACGGGACGCGCCAACGGCAGCGGCCTCGGACTTGCCGTGGCGCAGGAGCTCGTCACTCGCAACGGCGGCCTGATCGAATTCGAGAGCGAGCCGGGTTGCACCATCTTTACGCTGTTATTGCCCCTGGGAGAGTCCGTATGAGCAGCCAGTCACTGCGCATCTGGCTTGTCGACGACGATGCCTCCATCCGCTGGGTGTTGGAACGCGCGCTGCGCAACGACGGCATGAGCCCGCGTGCCTTCGAGGCTGCGGAACCTGCCCTCGATGCGTTGCGTCGTGAGTCCCCGGATGTGTTGATCACGGACATTCGCATGCCCGGTCAATCCGGCCTCGAGCTGCTGAAGAAGATCCGCGATGCACGCCCGGCGTTGCCGGTGATCGTCATGACCGCGCATTCGGATCTCGGCAGCGCGGTATCGGCCTACGAGGGTGGCGCCTTCGAGTATCTGCCGAAACCGTTCGACATCGACCAGGCCGTGGCACTCGTGCGTCGTGCCGCCAACGCTCATCCGCAGGCGGGCATCGACTCGGTCAGCACGCCACGCATCCCGGAGCTGCTCGGTCGCGCACCGGCAATGCAACAGGTCTTCCGGGCGATCGGTCGGCTGGCGCGCTCCAGTGTCACGGTGCTGATCACCGGTGAGTCAGGTACCGGCAAGGAGCTGGTGGCGCGCGCGCTGCACGATCACAGTCCGCGCGCCGGCAAACCTTTCATTGCCCTCAACACCTCGGCGATTCCCGCGGATCTGCTGGAATCGGAGTTGTTCGGCCATGAAAAGGGGTCCTTCACCGGCGCAGACTCCCAGCGTCGTGGCCGCTTCGAGCAGTCCGACGGCGGCACGCTGTTTCTGGATGAAATCGGCGACATGTCAACGCCACTGCAGACCCGCCTGTTGCGTGTGCTCGCCGAGGGTGAGTTCTATCGCGTCGGCGGTCAGACACCGGTGCGGGTGGATGTGCGCGTGATCGCAGCCACTCACCAGGATCTGCAGGACCGGGTGCAGCGCGGCCTGTTCCGTGAGGATCTGTATCATCGCCTGAATGTCATCCGCATCGAGCTGCCGCCGCTGCGCGCGCGCAGCGAGGATATCCCGGCGCTGCTCAGTCACTACATGAATGTCGCGGCTCACGAGCTCGGGGTCGAGCCCAAGCTGCTGACGCCGGAAGCGGAAGAAAGACTTACCGCGTATGGCTGGCCGGGAAACGTGCGCGAGTTGGTGAACCTGTGCCGGCGCATGTCGGTGCTGGCACCCGGTAGCGAGGTGCGCGTCGAGGATCTGCCGCCGGAGGTGCACGCTGCCGTGCCGAGTGGCTCAGCGGATGCTGACTGGGCACGCGCGCTTTCCAGCTGGGCCGACCGGCACGCCATGAATGGCAAGCGGCCGCTGCTCGATGAGGCACAGCCGGAGTTCGAGCGCGTGCTGATCCGCTCGGCGCTGAAGCGTACCCAGGGGCACCGCCAGGAAGCGGCGCGGCTCCTCGGCTGGGGCCGCAACACCCTGACCCGCAAGCTCAAAGAGCTCGGCATGGAGTCCGCGGAGCCATAGGCATGCGGCGCGTGAACGCGCGCTCGCCGGTGCTGTGCGGGATGTAAACTTCGCCCGGGTTTTTGCAGGGCGGGTACCCATGCTGCGCTGGCAGGACATTCTGCATTTTGAGTTTCTTGGCAACCCGGTCATCGACTGGGTGCTGGCCGCAACCATCTTCCTCGTGACCCTGACGGTGCTGCCGTTGATCAGGGGCGTCATCGGTGCGCGCAAGCGACGCTGGACACCTGAGGATCGGCAGCAGGTTCACACAGCGATCGAGCTCACGACCCAGCTCGTGGTGCGCACGAGCCGGCTGTTTCTGTTGGTGGTGGCGCTGTACCTTGCCTCGCGCAATCTCAATTTGCCGCCGCGCATCGAGCGGGTCCTCACCATCGTCATCGTCACGACGTTCTGGATGCAGGTCGGCCTCTGGGCGATGTCAGCCGTGCGCTTTGCGGTCGACCTGCGTCGCGCACGCTCAGCGGGCCTGGACGCGGCGCTCGCCGGCTCCGTGGATGTCATCCTCTTCTCGGCGGGACTGATCATCTGGGCGATGGTGCTGCTGCTCGCCCTTGATAACCTCGGGGTCCAGATCAAACCGCTGCTCGCCGGTCTCGGTATCGGCGGTATTGCCATCGCTCTTGCGGTGCAGACGGTGCTGGGCGACCTGCTTGCCTCCATGTCCATCGCGTTGGACAAGCCTTTCGGAGTTGGCGACTTTCTCACCGTGGGCGACTATCAGGGCACCGTCGAGCACATCGGCGTGAAGAGCACGCAGCTGCGCAGCATCTCCGGCGAGCAGATCATCATTGCCAACGCCGATATCATCAAGGCGCGCGTGCGCAACTATGGCCGCATGCGTGAGCGCCGCACGGTGTTCCAGTTTGGCGTGAACTACGACACACCGCCCGAAGCACTCGCCGCGATTCCGGGCGAGGTCCGGCGTATCGTGGAGGCGCAGCCGGACACGCGCTTCGACCGCTGTCATTTTCTCGCCTATGGCGATACCGCTCTGCAGTTTGAGCTGGTGTTCTTCGTGCTGAAGTCAGATTTCAACACCTACGCGGACATCCAGCAGAGCATCAATCTTGCGCTGCTGCACAAGCTGCGCGACATGAACGTGCAGCTGGCCGCGCCGACACGCGCCGTGGTGTACATCGAGAACCCGGCAGGGCGCGGCCCCCTATCAACGACGATCAACAGCGCGTAACGAGGCGCCGAAGTGCGCCTGCTGGCTCACAGTTCCGCGCGCACCCGCACCCGGCGGCACTCTTGCGGCCGCAAAAGCCAGTGCCTCGTCATAGATTCCCATGCGGGCGATGTTGCGAAACCCAAGCAGGCGTACGGTGGTGCCGGTCTCGGGCGCGAGCAACGACCAGCCGCTGTACAGGCCGATCGTGTGCGTCGGTTGGGTATCGCCGTGCGAATCCAGACTCAAACGACCGCCGTAGGGCGCCTCGAGACTGCTCTGGTGCTGCAGTATGAAGGTGTACTGCATACCAACGAGCTGCGGCCAACAGGAGTCCGGACCGGCATGATCGCTCCCGCTTGAGGGCTCGCAGCCGAGCACAGCGGCAGATACGAAGACAGCGGCGCATCCTAGCAGCGCGCCTGCGAGCCAGGCACCGCGCACCGCGCACCTGCAATCAGTCCGCCTGCGCCGTGGCGTCCGCCTCGGTGACCCGCAGTGTGCCCACCAGCTGCTCGACGCTGGCCAGTCCCTGGGCAGTCAGATATTCGCTGATACCGGCGTTGATCTTCTTGCAAACCATCGGATCATAGAACAGCGAGGTACCCACGCCGACAGCGCTGGCACCCGCGATGATGAACTCGAGCGCATCGACCGCCGTCGTGATACCACCCTGACCGATGATCGGCACATGATGCCGCCGGGCGACCTCATAGACCTGGTGCACTTTCAGCAGTGCGATCGGCTTGATGGCGGGTCCGGACAGGCCGCCCTGAACGTTGCCGATGACCGGGCAGCGGCTCTGTACGTCGATCGCCATGCCCATGATGGTGTTGATGACGGACAAGGCATCCGAGCCCGCCTCGATACAGCGGCGCGCGTTCTCGCGAATGTTAGTCTGGTTAGGTGACAGTTTCGTGATCAGCGGTTTGCTGGTGACCTGGCGACAGGCGGCCACGACCTGGGCGGACATGTCGGGATAGTTGCCGAAAGCTACGCCGCCTTCCTTGACGTTCGGACAGGAGATGTTGATCTCGATGGCATCGATGGGCGACTGGTCGAAGCGCCGCGTGACCTCCACGTACTCTTCCACGGTTGAGCCCGATACATTGGCGATGAAACGGGTCTCGGAGAAGTCCAGCTCGGGCAGGATGCGTCGCACGACGAAGTCAGCCCCAGGGTTCTGCAGCCCGATGGCGTTCAGCATGCCGGCCGGTGTCTCGTAGATGCGATGCGGCGCGTTCCCCAGCCGCGGCTGCAGTGTCGTGCCCTTGAGCACCACTGCCCCGGCATCGCGATTCGAGAATCCCTCGATGCGCGTGTATTCTTCGCCGAAACCGACACAGCCGGACAGCAGCACGATGGGTGAGGCGAAATCCAGACCACAGAAGTTCAGCTGCAGCGGCCGGGTGAGGTTTTCGGAAGCAGCGCCCATGGCGCCATTATGACTCAAGGCATCCTCTCGCGTCCCCGGCGGCCGCCATGCTCCACCTGATTCTCTATCAACCCGAGATTCCGCCCAATACTGGCAACATCATCCGGCTCTGCGCCAATACCGGCTGCACGCTGCACCTGATCGAGCCGTTGGGTTTCAGTATGCAGGCGAGTGCCTTGCGCCGTGCCGGCCTCGACTATCACGAGCTGGCGCAGGTGGCCGTGCATCCGCAGGTGGAAGACTGCCTGCAGGGGCTTGCCGGCTCGCGACTGTTTTGCGTCGAGACATTCGGCGAGCGTGTCTATGCAGAAGCTCACTTCCGACCCGACGATGCGTTGCTGTTTGGCCCCGAAACGCGTGGCCTGCCTGCCGCGCTCCTGAATCTCGTACCGCCCGCGCAGCGGCTGGCGATCCCGATGCGTCCGGGAAATCGCAGCCTCAATCTCTCCAATGCGGTAGCCGTGGTGGTCTACGAAGCCTGGCGCCAGCTCGGCTATCCCGGCGCTAGCCATGCTCCGGCTTGATTGGCCGGGTCATGAGCTCGCGCACCGCCGTTTTGGCCGGCACCTTCTCGAACAGCACGCGATACACACCGGTGCACAGTGGCATCTCCACGCCCAGGCGCGCTGCGACGCGCTGCGTGGCGCGGGCGGCGGTGTAACCTTCGACGACCTGTCCGATCTCCGCGAGCGCCTCCGTGGGCGCGCGACCCGCCGCGAGCAGCAGACCGAAGCGGCGATTGCGTGACTGATCGTCGGTGCAGGTCAACACCAGATCGCCCAAGCCGGCGAGGCCCATGAAGGTTTCCCGCTGGCCGCCCAGCGCTACGCCAAGTCGCGTCATCTCCACCAGGCCGCGGGTAATGAGCGCCACACGGGTATTGGCGCCGAAGCCCAGTCCATCGGAAAGACCCGCACCGACGGCCAGCACGTTCTTGATCGCCCCGCCCACCTCCACACCCACGATGTCAGCGGCCGTGTACGCGCGGAAGTTGGTACTGGAGAGCTGCCGCGCCAGCATCGAGGCGAAATCCGCATCAGGTGAGGCGATGGTCATGGCGGTTGGCAGCCCGGCGCCCACCTCGCGCGCGAATGTCGGTCCGGAGAGCACGGCCACGCAACGTCGTGAGCCCAGGACCTGGGCGGCGACCTGGTGAGGCAGCAGTCCCGTTTCCAGCTCGAATCCCTTCGTTGCCCAGGCGAGGCCCGTATCGGACTTCAGATGCGGCGCGATCTGCATCAGCAGCGTGCGCAGACGCGTGGCTTGGAACCGCGATCAGCACTTCGTGCGCGCCCTCGAGCGCGGCGCCCAGGTCGGGCTCGATGTGCAGCTGCGTGGGAAACTGCACGCTCGGCAGATAGCGCCGGTTACAACGCTCCTGCGCCATGATGCTCAGCCGCGCGGCGTCGCGGCCCCAGATGCGCGTGGGCCGGCCGGTGCGCGCAAACTGGAGCGCGAGCGCGGTGCCCCAGGAGCCGGCGCCGAGCACGGCAATTGGCGCACCGCTGTCAGCCGCCGATGTTTCAGCTGTTGTAGCGGCGGCCAATCTCGTGCCTCGCCCTATCTCTGGCCCGGTGCGATTCTCAGTTCGTGGTGACCGGTTGAGACTGCGTGGTGGATTGCGCGTAGAGCGCATCGAAGTTGACCGGCGGCAGCAGGAACTGCGGGAAGCCACCCTGCGTGACGAGGTTGGACACCGCGGCACGCGCGTACGGAAACAACACACTCGGGCAGATCGTGCTGACCGCGCGGCTTGCGTATCCGGCTCGCTCAGGTTGCGCATCAGAAACAGCCCGGCTTGCTTCACCTCCACCAGGAAGATCGTGACATCGTTCTGCTTGGCAGAGACCGTCACGGTGAGCACCACTTCGCGCAGATCTGGCGGCAATCCCGTTGGCCGCGGTGTGCAGGTCGAGGTTGATCTGCGGATTCCAGTTGCCCTCGATGCGCGGCCCGTTCGGTGCCTCGTAGGAGCAGTCCTTCAGATACACATTCTGCAGGGCGAGCGCCGGCCCGATGTCGTTCTGCGCTTCGGCCCCGGGAACACCGCCGGCCATCTCGTTGCTCATGTCATGCTCCAGATTGAAGTAAGGGGTTCAGGCCGCCCTCGGCTTCAAGCGCGTACAGATCGTCGCAACCGCCGACGTGCGTCTCGCCAATGAAGATCTGCGGCACCGAGCGCCGGCCGCTGCGGGCGATCATCTCCGCGCGCGCCTCGGGGCGCTCCTCGATATCGATTGCACTCGGGCTCGACCCCCTTGCTCTGCAGAAGATCGAGCGCCCGGGCGCAATACGGGCACCATCCTGTCAGGTAAATCACCACTTTGTGGGTCGTCATGATCCTCATCTGGCTCAGCCACGGGTCAGCGGCAGATTCTCGGCGCGCCATGCGGCGAGTCCGCCACGCAGGTTGAATGCCTTGGTAAAACCCTGGGCCGCAAGCTGCCGGGCCGCTGAAGCGCCCAGTGATCCGGTATCGTCGTACACCACGACTGCCTTGTCCTTGTGCTTCTTCAGGGTATCTCCGGCCTTGAGAATCTGGTCGCCATTCATCTGCCGTGCGCCGGCCACATGCCCGCTCGCAAACGCCTCCGCCGGGCGCAGGTCGATGAGCAGCGCGCCCTGGTTCATCAGCCGGATGGCATCCTGCGGCGAGACGGCAGCAAAACTTTCCGCGCGAGCGCGCAGCTCATACACCACCACCAGCACGATGGTGGCGCCCAGCCCTGCTGCAAGCCAGGGATGGTGACTTATATACTCGAGTAGGCGGTCCATTTACCTGCGGGCCATTATGCTGGCAGTGACAAAAAGGGCGCGCATTATAGCGTCCCCCTTCCCTTACCGAGCTCTGGCGTCCTTGGGCTGTCATCCGCTGGGATGAACATGCGTTGCGCCCCTGCGCAGAGCGCACTTCACTGGCTGCTGCTGGCTTTGCTCTGTGCTGCCTTGTCCGCTGCTCAGACTGTGGCCGCGCCGCGGCATCCCGAACCCCGCCACCGCAGCGTACAGCGATCCGAAAATGCGCGCCGGGCCGAGAGTCCGCATCGGCCCGAGCAGACGCGGCGGACGGAGACCGAGGCGGAGCTGCAGGCCATCAAGGCCGAGATCGAACGGGTCAGCCGGCAGGTGAGCGGCGAGCAGGTGGAGCGTGACCGGCAGTCGCGCGAGCTGCGCAACGCCGAAGTGGCTGTCGGTCATGCGCGCGGCGATCTGGAAGCCGTACGCCGTGGTCGGGCCGACAAGCTGAGCCGTCGTAACGCGCTCGCCGCGCAGCGCCGCGCTCGCGAAGTCGATCTAGCAGCCAGCCGCGAGGCGTTGGCCGTGCAGCTGCGCGCCGCGTACCTGATCGGGCGCGAAGAGCCTCTCAAGCTGCTGCTCAATCAGAAGGACCCCGAGCGCGCAGGTCGCATGTTCGTTTATTACAGCTACTTCGGCCGCGCCCGCGCGCAGCAGATCCAGCAGATCGAAACGGACGTGCAGAGCATTGCGCAGCTCGATGACGAGCTCATCTCACAGGACGAGAAGCTGGCCGACCTCGAGCGGCAACAGCACGAGGAGCTTGCACTGCTCGAGCAGGCGCGGCAGCAGCGCTCCACGGTGCTGGCCAGCCTGACGGCCGAATCCAACTCGCACGCGCAGAGCCTCGAGCGGCTGAAAAACCAACAGGCGGCGTTGGAGAAGCTGCTGCACGAGCTGCGCGAGGCTACGGAAAAGTTTCCCATCGACAGTCACGAGGCATTCGCGCAGCTGCGCGGCAAACTGACATGGCCGGTCAGCGGCACAGTTCTGGCGCGCTTGGCGAGACGCGCGCGGGCGGCGTGAAATGGGATGGCGTGCTCGTCGGCACTGAGCGCGGTGCGCCGGTGCGCGCGGTGTACGCAGGTCGGGTCATCTATGCGGACTGGCTGCCCGGACTGGGCCTGCTGACGATCATCGATCACGGGGATGGCTACATGAGCCTGTATGGCCACAACGAGCGGCTCTACAAGGCTGTCGGCGAGCATGTCAGTGCTGGGGATGCGTTGGCTGCCGCCGGTGACAGTGGCGGCAGCAGTCGTCCCGAGCTGTACTTCGAGATCCGCAAGGCCGGCAAGGCGGTCGATCCGGGGCCTTGGTTCAAGGCTCGCCAGCCCTAGATACTCCGGCCGCCAACCGGCGAAGCTCTCTGCGCTGCGACGCGTCCGCCGCGGGCAATCGGGGGGGGTGGGTGACCTGCGCAGCCATTTGCATTGCAAAAAGCTCCACTTTCGCGCGCGTGGAGTGTGACTGAGTCCACCGTTTGTTCCGCAACCGCCAGCTCAGGCCGGGAAACGCCAAATCGCGCAAGGATCGGCGCCCGAGCGCTCTGCGATTGTGCAAATTGCAGCAGGCTGGACGCGCTGCAAGGAATGGAAGTCAACAATACCAATGAGTCGACTTCGGACCCATGGGGCTCATTCGAGCCCTATGTCCAGCTCGTGCGCTCGCTATTACCGCGCGCCAGTAGCGTCGCGTTGTTCGACGGCGACCGGACGCATGCGCTGGTCGAGCGAGACGACGACCGGACCAGATGTGCACACGCTCGTGGAAGAAGCGCTCTCTGGCGTCGGTTCCAGTCCGCAGGGCCCCGGTCAGATGCAGCTACTCGATGGCGACAGCCCGTCTATCTATGCTGGCTGCGCGATGATGCTGAGCGTTTGATTGGCGTTCTCACGGTGCTCTGCCGTCAGAACGCCGAACCGGAGTTGGAAGCCGCGGCTTCGCCTTCGCCTATGCGCTGCTGCGTCCCGCGCTTGAGTGCCTGCGCCGCGATCTGCTGGCGCGCGCGGCAATCGATGCGCTGAGTCGCACCGTAGAGCACGCGCGACAAGGATCTCGAGCTGTTGCTGGCCGACGGCAATCGCCGAGCGTCCTGCCGGCGATGGCGCCGATGAGCTCAAGGGCATTCTGCAGCAGGCCATCGATCACATCGGCTGCACGACTGCGGCGCTCATCGTGCCTGACAAGAGCATCGCGCTGCTGCGCTCGAACGCGGCGCGACCTGCTGATATGCAGCTCGTGGCGCGCGCACACCGGCAGCTGCTGTCGATGGCGCAGGTCCGCCGCGAGCCCGTCATCATCAACAAGCTCGCGCCCAACAGTGCGCTCGGGCGTTATCCCTTACAAGATACTGTCGTGCGCGTTGCGCTCGGGCGCCGGCAAGGCTATGGGAGTACTCGCACTGTTCCGCGAGGAGGTGGATGCGCCGTTCGTCGAGCGCGATGCGCGGCTCACCGACATTCTGGCGCGCAAGGCCGTCGCGATCATCGAGAGCAGCTACGACGCCTGAGCGGTCTTTACACGCGCCCTGCGTTCGAGCAGCGCGTGCGAGCTCTCGTGGGTGAGGCCAAAGGGCCGCGTCACTGGAGCGCGTTGTACATCGATGCCGATCAGGTTCATGTCATCAACGACAGCTTCGGCATGCACGTGGGCGATTCCGTGCTCGGTCAGCTCGGTGAGCTGATCCGCCGTCGCCTGCCGCCCGGGCGCGCTTTGCCGCGCGCATCTCCGGCGATCGCTTCGCGGTGTTGTTGCCGACCGCATCTGGAGGATGCGCGAAAGATTTGCCGAGTCTCTGCGCGAGGGCGTCGAGCAGCTCGGCATGACCCAGGGTGAATCGCGCCTGCATATTTCCGTCAGCGTCGGTGTCGCGCTCCTGGACACCGGTGCCGGGCGAGCTGATGCACTCACTCGCCGCTGCCGAGACCGCCTGCAAGGCGGCCAAGGATCGCGGCCGCAATCGCGTCGAGGTCTACAAGGCCAATGACGTGAGCCTGGTGCGGCGTTTCGCGGATATCAACATCGCAGGCGAGCTGCGCACTGCCATCGATGCGGGTCGCCTGCAGTTGTATGCGCAGCTGATCCTGCCGTTTGCCTGCGCGGAGCAGCCACGGCCGCACTTCGAGCTGCTGTTGCGCATGCTCGATGAGGACGGCCACACGCTCGGGCCGGACCGCTTCCTGTCGGCAGCCAACCGCTACCAGCTGATGCCGGAGATCGATCGCTGGGTGATCAACCAGGCCATTGAGCTGCTGAAGCCGCATGCCGAGCTGCTGCGCGGCCACACAGTGGCCTTCGCCATCAACTTCTCCGGCCAGTCGCTCAACGACGAGGAGTTCGTCGACTTCCTGCTGCAGCAAATCCGCAGCAGCGGCCTGGATCCGAGCTTGTTCTGCTTCGAGCTCACCGAGAATGCAACGATCGCCAATATCGCGCGCGCCGAGTCGCTGATCCGCGCGCTGCGCGAGCTCGGTTGCGGCGTGGCGCTGGATGACTTCGGCACGGGCCTGTCCTCGCTCGCCTACCTGCGCCAGCTGCCCGTCACGATGCTGAAGATTGATGGCAGCTTCGTGCGCGACATTCTCAAGGATCCGCGCGCTGAGTCGATGGTGCGTGCCATCGCGCAACTCGCGCGCAGCATGTCGATCGCCACCGTGGCGGAGTACGTGGAGACCGAGGAGATCCGCACCCGCCTCGCCACACTCGGGGTGGATTACGGCCAGGGATTTGCCATGGGCAAACCCGTGCCGCTCTCCGAGGTACTCGCCGATCTGCCACTGCTGGTCAACGCCGATCCGACACCGGCCGTGCTGAGCGATGCGGCGCTCGCGCAGCTGATCGAAGTCGGGCCTTGAAGGCCGGCGCTGCACCGCGACGCAGCGTGCGCGCCGGCAAATTGTGCACTGATCGGCAACTTCGGCAACTGCAACGTGCCGGCTACCCAACTGCCGCCACACGGGATTGACCGTCAATGGACGCCTGTAGTATCCGTGTTACATCCAAACCGGGGGGTTTGAAGGAATGATGTCGACGCGATCGCGCACGCTGATCGCTCTCGTCGCGGGGGCGGCTTTCGGCTTCTCTGCCGCAATCACCAGCGGGGTGCTGGCAGAGCGCCAGCACGATTCGCCCTCTGCGGCGCCCACCCCTGCGAACCTGCCCTGGGAAGAAGCGCGGCTGTTCGCCGAGGTCTATGAGCGCATCAAGCGCGAGTATGTCGATGAAGTCGACGATCGCACGCTGATGGACAAGGCCATCCGCGGCATGGTGGCTGCGCTGGATCCGCACTCGGCCTTCCTCGACAGCGAGGAGTTCGAAGAGATCCGGCTGAGCACCATGGGCTCCTATCCGGGCGTCGGCATCGAGGTGGTGGCCGAGGACTCCGCGGTCAAGATCCTGCGTCCCATCGAGGGCTCGCCTGCGGATCAGGCCGGCCTGCTGCCTGGCGATCAGATCGTGCGCATCGATGACACCGACATCGGGGCCGATCTCGCCGGCGCGATCGCGAAGATGCGCGGCGCCTCCGGCAGCATTCGTGCAAGCTGACCATTCGCCGCCCGTCGACCGGGCAGACACTGGACTTCTCGCTGCGGCGCGCGAAGGTGGAAGTGCACAGCGTGGCGCAGCAGAGCCTCGAGCCCGGCTATGGCTACCTGCGGATCACCGGCTTCAGTGAGACTACCGCCGATGATGTCGCGCACGCGGTGACACGTCTGAAGCGCGACAATCCAGCCGGCCTCAAGGGCCTGGTGCTGGATCTGCGAAACAATCCCGGTGGCGTGCTGGAAGCCGGGGTCGCCGTGGCCGATGCATTTCTCAATGATGGGGTGATTGTCTCCGCCGACGGCCGTACGCCCGATGCCCGTTTTCGAGATGGACGCGACGCCGGGTGATCTCATCGACGGTGCGCCGCTCGTGGTGCTGGTCAATGGCGGCTCGGCGTCCGCCTCGGAGATCGTCGCCGGCGCACTGAAGGATCACGGCCGTGCCGAGCTGATCGGACACAAGACCTACGGCAAGGGCTCGGTGCAGACCGTCATGCCGCTGTCCCACGGGGGCGCGGTCAAGCTGACCACCTCGCGCTACTTCACCCCATCCGGTGCGTCGATCCACGGCAAAGGCATCGTGCCCGACATCGTCGCGGACGGTCCGGAGGAGCAGCCCGCGGAGCTGCTGACAGCCGACTCCCCGCCGCTCGTCGCACGCGACAAGGAAGTGCGCCTCGCCCTTGATACCCTCAAGACGCGCGCGGCGCTCGCCCATACCATGGGGCCTGTGGCCACGATGCGGGCGGCTTTCGTTCCCTAGCCACAGCGAATTGCGCGAATCGGTCCCTCGGACGGCGGTGCGCGTAACGGCCGCCGCGAGGACTGCTTTTGATCGCCTGGCTGCTTGATCTCGTCCTGCATCTCGACCATCACCTCGTCGAGCTCGTCGCCCGTTACGACTTGTGGATCTACGCCATCCTGTTTGCCGTCATCTTTGCCGAGACGGGTCTGGTCGTCACGCCTTTCCTGCCGGGGGATTCCCTGTTGTTCGCCATCGGCGCGCTGGCTGCCGTCGATACTCGCGGCACCCTGAACGCGCCATTGCTGTTCGTGCTGCTCAGTGCGGCCGCCGTCCTCGGCAACACGGTCAACTACACGATCGGACGGGCGATCGGGCCACCGGCGTTCAGTGGCCGCTATCGCCTGCTGAAAGTCGAGTATCTGCAGCGCACGGAGGAGTTCTTTCAGCGCCACGGCGGCATGGCGGTCGCCCTGTCGCGCTTCATGCCGATCATCCGCACGTTTGCGCCTTTCGTGGCGGGCGTCGGGCGCATGCCGTACGGCCGCTTTCTCGCCTACAACCTGCTGGGCGGCATCAGCTGGGTGATGCTGTTTCTCTGGGGCGGCTATCTTTTCGGCAACATTCCGGTCGTCAAACAGCACTTCGGTATCGTCACCCTCATCATCATCGTGGTGTCGCTGCTGCCGATCGGTCTCACCTGGTTGCGCTCCCGGCGCAGGGCGGATGTCCCGCAGGGGCCGGCTCAGAAATAGAATGCGGCCCGAGCAGCGCCGAACAGGCCGCCCCCGAGTAACGCGACGTTTGGCCACATCGAGAGGTTGAAGCCGAGCGAGCGGCGGGTCGGATCGCGTACGTAGTGGCGAAAGTAGATAAACCTGCCGAGGATGAACACCAGCCCCAATGCGCAACCGACATACGGACTCAGGTAGTAGCCGAACGCCAGCAGTGAGGGGATGAACAGCAGCAGTTGCTCCTGGGTATTCATCTGCACGCGATAGTAGCGCTCGAACATGTCATTACCGGTAGTCGCCGGGGCACGCACGCCGTAGCGATAGCGCGCCTGACCGACCTCGAACAGAAAGTACAGAAACTCGGCGAGCGCCAGTAACAGCACGAGGTGAATCCACGGCATCTTGATCTCCTGGCCGTCGCCACAGGGGCCGGCCGGTAAAGCCTACGGCATGGCTGCTGCGCTGCGAAGCCCTGCGCCGACCGCTTTCCGGGCGGCAATGGCACAATGGCCTGCATGAGCGAACGACCGCGTGGCTATGCGCATCGGGTTGATATCGCGGCGGAGGTGGCCGACGTTTGGCGTGGTCTGACCGAGCCGGAGCACCTGGTGCGTTGGTGCGCCCCCGATGCCCGCCTGAGCCAGCGCAAGGGGGGGTTGTTTTGCGCCAGTGTCGACCGCACGCGGGAGCTACAGGCCAGCATCGATGTGTTCGAGCCCGCACGCCGCTTGCGGCTCATCCATCTGCCCGTGGTGGAGCTGCCCCCGAGCGATGCGGCGATCATTGATGATTTCATGCTCACACCGTCGCGCGAGGGCACCTTGCTGCGGCTGCTCGGCTCCGGCTTTCCAGCGGATGCCGAGTGGACAGCTTATTACCAGCGCTTGCAGCTGGGATGGCGCGGCGCCGTAGCCCGCCTCAAAGTACTGGTAGAGAAACAACTGAGGAGGCCGGGGTCGTGACTGGATTCGTCCTGCGTGCGCTGATCAGCGCAATTGGTCTGTGGGTGGCAACGCGCGTGGTGTCAGGCATCTGGATTCGCGATGCCTCGACGCTGGTGTTGGCCGGGCTGCTGCTCGGTGTCGTCAATGCCATCATCAGACCGATTGCCATCATCCTGACGTTGCCCCTGACGATTCTGACGCTGGGAATCTTCCTGCTGGTCGTGAACGCAGCCATGGTGGCGCTGGTCGCAGCCATACTGCCGGGCTTTGCGATTCCCGGCGGCTTCGGCGCAGCGTTCCTGACCGCACTGATTGTCAGCATCACCGGCTGGATTGGCTCATCGCTGATCGGCTCACGCGGCAAGATCGATATGTACGTGCGGCGGCGCTGAGCGCCGACTCGGTTTGGGCGTCAGTTTTTGGCGCTCAGTCTTTAGCTGCGAAGGCCTCTTCCAGCACACTCGTTAGCGGCTTGAGAAAGAACGACTCCTCCGGCATCACGCGCGCATGGATCCGATGTTTGCGCAGGGTCTCGGCGACCACCGGCCCCACGGCGGCGACAATGGTCTTCTGCAGCGCGTTCACCACCTGCTCCGCAGGCGCCACGTGGAAGAGCCGTTCCACCTGTGGCGTACTGGTGAACGCCACGGCATCGATCTGCCCCGCGACCAGCTGCTGCAATAGCTTGAGAACCGCGGCATCGTCGGCTGCGTCGGCATAGACGTATGGCGCCACTGTCCTGACACTGGCGCCCGCATGCTGCAGGAATTCGACCAGGGGACGGTTGGGATCGGTGCCGTAGAGCTGCAGGCCTACGGTACGCCCGTTGAGATCATGCGGGCGCAGCGAGTCGATCACCCCTTCGCTCGTGGGAACCTCAGCGGCAATGTCGGGGCGCAAGCCCAGGTCGCGTAATGCGCGAGCCGGCTTCGGACCGCGTGTAATCTTGCGTGCCCGACCCAGAGCCTGGATGAAGCGCTCCCGCAGCGGCGGCTTATGGTGGTCGATGCAGCTCAGGATCCGCCGCAGACCCTCACCGGTGAGCAGGATGACATCCGCGCAGGCGCCTGCCGCAACCTCCTCTGACCAGCGCAGAATGGGTTGGGGATCGGGTGCATCCCGGATCGCCACCATCGGGCAACGTACGACGCTTGCCCCACGCCGCTCGAGCATGGCGGCAAAGACCTCCACCTCGCGGGTTTCGGGAATAGCGATGGTGCGGCCGCTCAATGGACTGGA
Organism: uncultured Pseudomonadota bacterium; assembly: GCA_963715725.1. Classification (GTDB taxonomy): domain Bacteria; phylum Pseudomonadota; class Gammaproteobacteria; order Steroidobacterales; family Steroidobacteraceae; genus 13-2-20CM-66-19. The sequence goes on from OY970272.1 coordinate 1,836,385, forward strand.
CGGATTATCGGACACCGGGCATCAGACGCTTCAGCGACGGAGTCAGGAGCAGCATGATGATCCCGCTGCCCGCTCCCCACCAGAAAATCTTCATGAACAGCGCGGGCAGCGATTGCAGGTCATTGGCATCGTAATCGCCTGACAGCTGTCCGGCGAGGTTGGTGCCGAGCGCCAGGGCCATAAACCAGATCCCCATGACCTGTCCCGCGAAGCGCGCCGGCGCCAGCTTGGTCATCGAGGAGAGGCCGACAGGCGACAGGCACAACTCCCCCAGCGTATGCAGCAGGAAGGTGAAGATGAGCCAGGTGGGCAGCACTTTCTCACCACGCAACACGTACTGCGAGGCGAGGAACATCACCAGGAATCCGGCTCCCATGAGGATCAGACCGAGAGCGAACTTCGCGGGTGCCGACAGATCGGCTCCCCGCCGGCCGAGCGTGAGCCACACGCTTGCGAGCACTGGCGCAAAGATGATGATGAGCAGCGGGTTGACTCCCTGCAGCACACCTGCCGGCAGTACGTGCCCGAAGATAACCCGATCGGTATAGCGGTCGGCGAACAGATTGAGCGAGGCACCGGTCTGTTCGAACCCCGCCCAGAACACCGCGCATCCCACGAACAGCGCGATCATCACGTAAACGCGCCGACGCTCGACGCCGGTGAGACCAGCGAACAGCAGGAGGTAAGCGAAATAGGCCACGGCGAGCAGACTGATGGTCCAGCTGACTGCCACAGCCAGCAGGTTGGGATTGAGATGGATCGCGCCGCTGATCTGCAGCACCGCGGTCGCGAGCACCGCCAGCACCAGCACAATCACCGGCAGCCACGAGCCGCGCCGTGCATCGGCAGCCAGTGTGAGGCCGCGCGTGCCGAGATACCGGCGCGTGTAGAGAAACTGTGCGATGCCAAGCACCATGCCGACGGCCGGCAGCGCGAAACCGACATGCCAGCCGTAGCGCGCCCCGCACAGCGGCACCAGCGTCGAGCCGAAGAATGAGCCGAGATTGATACCCATGTAGAAGATGGAGAAGCCCGCGTCGCGCCGTGAGCCACCTTCGGGATAGAGCTGCGCGACGATTACGCTGATGTTGGGTTTGAGCAGTCCGACGCCGAAAGCGGCGATGAGCATGCCGCTGAAGAACACTGCAGTGATGCCGGAGATCAGCAGCGCGTTGCCGGTCATGATGAGCACACCACCGGTGAGCACCGCGCGTTGCTGACCGATCAGGCGATCGGAGATATAGCCGCCGAGCAGTGACAGCAGATAGCCGATGGCCAGATACAACCCATAGATGGCATTGGCGCTCTGGTCATCGATGCCGAGGCCCCCGTGTTGCACGGCATCCACCATGAACAGCACGAGCATCGCGCGCATGCCGTAATACGTGAAGCGCTCCCACATCTCGGTGAAGAACAGGGTGAAGAGGCCGCGCGGCTGGCCCAGCAGCTCGCGCTCCGCCGGATCTGCCTGCACCGCACTGCTCACTGCGAGCGGCTGGCCTCGATCCCGCGCTGCGGGTCATCGCCCCGCATTCTGGTGAGGATGCGCGCCATGATGATCCCGCCTTCGTACAGCAGGTACATCGGCACGGCCATGACACTCTGCGAGAAGGCATCCGGAGGCGTGACGAATGCGGCGATGATGAAGGTACCGATCAGCACGTAACCACGGTTCTCCTTCAGCTTCTCCAGGCGCACGACGCCTGTCAGCACCAGCAGCACCACCGCGATGGGCACCTCGAACGCTGCGCCGAAGGCGAGAAACATCTTCAGCACGAAGTCCAGGTAAGCGCTGATGTCGGTCATCATGGCCACGCCTTTGGGCGTGGTTGCCGCGAAGAATGCAAACATGACCGGGAACACACAGAAATAGGCGAACACGATGCCGGCATAAAACAACAGGATGGAGGAGATCAGCAGCGGTACCGCGAAGCGCTTTTCATGGCGATACAGTCCAGGGGCGACGAACGCCCAGGCCTGGTAGAGGATGTAGGGCATCGCGACGAAGATCGCGACGAAGATGGACAGTTTGAAGGGTGTGGTGAAGGGCGCCATGACCGTCGTCGCGATCAGCTGCGTGCCCTTGGGCAGCTTGTCTTTGAGCGGCGTGGCGACGAAGGTGAAGATCTGATTGGAATTGAGCACGCAGGGCACGAAGCACAGCCCAACCGCCACCATGCAGCGGATGATCCGATCACGCAGCTCGAGCAGATGCGAGATCAGCGTGCCCTCGACGAGCTGTTCAGGTTCCTCGCTCATGGGGGGGAGCATACGCCGGCGCGGCGCTGCCCTGCGCCGCGGCACTATCGTTTCCTTGCAGATCGCCGACCCAGTCGTGCTGGCGCCCGTCGCGCGAGGGAATTGGACGACCCTCGGAATCAGTTGGATGAGCGTGGGAATAGGTAGGCGGATACACCGGTTCACGGTCGCCGCCCACCGGAGTGCCGGTCATGGTCGCTGGTGCTGCCGCGGCGAGCGGGTCCTGCGGCGCCGCAAACGTGGACACGACCGTTCCAGGGGGCTCCGCCGCTACCCCCGCGCTGTGTGCACTCGTTGCATCCGGCGTGTCGGTAGCGCCGGTCGGCCGCGCGCCAGCGGGCCGCGCACGTCGCGACTCCTCCAGCGTGACCTCCTCCTCGAGCTGCTCCCGAAACTGGCGCGCCATGCCCCGCGCGCGTCCCACCCAGCGGCCGACCTGGCTAGCCACCTTCGGTAGCTTTTCAGGCCCCAATACCACCAGGGCGAGCACGAAAATCAGCAGGATCTCGGAGAACCCGATGTCGAACATGCGCGGAAGGCGGATATCAGGCCTGGCGATCCCTGGTGCCGGTATCGCGTGACTTGGGCGTCTCCGCAAACTCCGCGTCGGGGCTGTCGGAACGGATCTGTGGTGGTGGCGAATCCTCGTTCTCGCCCTCGCTCATCGCTTTCTTGAAACCCCGCACCGCAGCGCCAAGGTCCGAGCCGACCGTACGCAGCTTCTTGGCGCCGAACACCAAGAGCACGACGAGCAGGATCACCACCAGCTCGCGCATCCCTATACCCATAAGTCTCAACTCCCGCTTGGCCAGCAGAGAATGCATCGATGATAGGCCAAAAGAGGGGTGCCGACCCGTGAAAGTTCGCTGTTTGGCGCGCTTTATGCCCCCTCGCCCGCGCCCGCCTCCAGCCAGAATGTGACGGGCCCGTCATTTATCAGCGCAACCTGCATGTTGGCACCGAATTCACCCGCCGCGACATGCAGGGGGACGGCCCGCGCCCGACTCACCAGAACCTCAAACAGCGCACGCGCCTGCTCTGGCGGCGCGGCGGGCTGAAAGCCGGCGCGGGTGCCCTTACGTGTGTCTGCGGCCAGAGTGAATTGCGGAACCAGCAGCAACCCTCCGGACACGTCCTGCAACGAGCGGTTCATGCGTCCCGCCGCATCAGCAAAGATCCGATAGGTGAGCACCCGCTCGAGGAGACGCTCGGCGGTGGCGGCGTGGTCGCCACGGCGCACGCCAATCAGCGCCAGGATGCCAGGCCCGATAGCTGCCACGCTGAGTCCCGCCACGCTCACCTGCGCTTCGGCGACTCGCTGAATGAGCGCGATCATCCCGGCAACGCCTGCGCGGACGGCCGTGGCACATCGGTGACACACCCGAGGCGAAGCGCGCTTGCGCGCGCCGGCTCGTGTGGCATTTGCCGGAACGAGTCCGTAAGATTCGGGGCCGTTTTGCAGGGGTGGCGGAGTCGTCGATGGTGCTGCAGTGGCTTCATTCTGGGGCTCGATCCGGTGTCGCGTTGACCGCGGTGCTGGCAGCCTGTGTTGCCGGCATGCCGGCGAGCGCGCAGCAGGCCGCGCCTCAGGGTAATCCACAACGAGGCAAGGAGCTCTCCTATACGTGCCTCGGCTGTCATGGGGTGGATGGCTACAAGAACGCGTATCCCAACTACAGCGTGCCGGAACTGGAAGGGCAGCATCCGGAGTATCTCGCGGCGGCCCTGCACGAGTATCGCGATGGCGATCGGGCGCACCTCACCATGCATTCGCAGGCTTCGACGCTCAGCGATCAGGATATCGCCGACATTGTCAGCTACTTCTCGGGTAAGCCGCTGGTGAGCAGCGGTAAATCGCAGGGTACGGTGCCACAGGCTGTGCAGCTGTGCACCACGTGTCACGGCAAGGACGGTGTTGGAATCACAGAGCAGTACCCGACGCTGGCGGGTCAGCATCCCGATTACCTTGCGCGCGCCATCGAGGAATACAAGAAAGGCGGTCGCAAGAACCCGGTGATGACCGGCATGGCCGCGCAGATCAAAGAAGAAGACATCGCCATGATCGCGGACTATTTCAGCCGGCTGAAACCTTCGCTCTCGACGGAGAGCCGGCCGTACACCACCCTTGGCGAACACGAGACTCCCAAGGCCGGAAAGTGATTCCTCACTGAGACCTCAGGTGCGGACCCGCGGTGATCGGGCACCCAAGCTGCCATCAGTGCTCACCTCACCGTGCTGATCAGTGCTGAGCCAGCCGCTCGAGAAACAGCGCCGCGGTCTCGAGGTACGCATCCTGATTGCCTTTCCTGCGAAAGCCATGGCCTTCGTCCTTGGCGGCGAGAAACCACACGTCTTCGCCCTTGGAGCGCATGCGCCAGGCGATGTTCTGTGACTCGCTGGCGGGGACGCGCGGATCATTCATGCCGGCCGTAAGCAGCAGTGGCCGGCGGATCGAGGCGACGTTGCTGAGCGGGGAGATGCGGGCGAGGAAGGCGCGCACGCGGGTATCGCGCTCATCGCCGTACTCCGCGCGCAGCAGCTCGCGCGCATAGGGCGGGGTATTTTCCAGGTACGTGACAAAGTTGCTGATACCCACGTTGTCGATGCCGCCCTTGAGCCGGTCCCCGTAGGCGGCCAATGAGGCGAGCGCCATGTAGCCGCCGTAGGAGCTGCCCATGACCAGGATGCGGTTGCGGTCGAAGGCAGGCTGCAATCCGATCCACACGACCAGCGAGCCGATGTCTTTCACGGCATCCTCGCGCAGCACGCCGTCGTCCAGCTTCAGGAAGCTTTTGCCGTAACCCGAGGAGCCGCGCACGTTCGGCGCGACTACGGCATAGCCCAGCTCGTTGACCGCAAACTGAGTAAACGGGTCCCATCCGGGGCGATGCTGCGCCTCCGGGCCGCCATGAATGTCGATGAGCACCGGATGCGGACCCGGCGAGCGCGGCCGGTACAGGTACGCCGAGATCATTCGCTGACTGCCACCCACCCGGTCCCATGTTGGATAGCGGACCAGCTCGGCAGGCACCAGGGAGGCGGTGTCCAGCGGGCCGGTCTCACTGTGGGTCCAACGCTCGAGTGCGCTGCGGCTGAGGTCGTACACAAACACATCCCGGGGACTCGTGGGCGATTCCGCCGTAAGCGCCAGGCGTTTGCCGGTGTGGTCGAAACGGATGTTGGTGATCTGCCCTTGCGGCAAGCCAGCCGGCGATTGCTCCAGCTTCTGTAGCGTGTCGATGATGGTCAGCTTGCTCTGGCCATCTGCGTTCGCGACGTAGGCCAGGTAGCGTCCGTCTGCGCTGACATCAAATCCCTCGATGTCCCAGGGCACCTGGGAGGTGAGTTTGCGTACTTCGTGGGTCACCGAATCCACGTAGCGCAGTTGCGCGAACTCGCCCTCTTCATCACTCGTGTAGTAAACACCGCGGCCATCGGGGGCAAAACGAGCCGCGCCGATGGCCGCCTTGTGCCCGCCTTCATCCAGTGCCGTCACGGTTCCCGTGTAGACATCGGCGATGTGCAGATAGCTCTCATTGCCCGATACCACCCGCCGCAGCAGCAGCTTGCGATCATCCGCTGACCAGTCCAGCGGCAGCCACGTATCGCTCTGCCCGCCAGCGACCAAACGCGGCGGGGTGCTCGTGCCTATATCGGTGACGTACACGTCGTAGCTGACCCCATCGCGTTCAGTACCGAAAAATGCAATCCGCTTGCCGTCGTTGGAGTACACCGGACTGCCGTGGTGGGCGTGGCCCGGCGTGAGCTGCTGAATCTGCGTGGGGGATGAGTAGAGGAACAGCTGGGCCTTCTCATCTCCTCCGTGGTCCTTGAGGAACACGAACTCGTGGGCAGTGCCGCTGTGGGCAGCGCGCGCCTCGGTAATGGGGTCGCCATAGAAGGTGAGCTGCTCACGCGCACCGAGGGGCATGGCCACACGGTGCACCTGTTCCACGTCACCGAAACGCGTCGCAATGAGTATCGAGCCCTCGGCCTGCCAGTCGAAGAAGCGCGCCTCGCGTGCCTGGCGATAGCGGGCGAGCCGCTCGGACAGGCCGGCATCCCGAGCCGGGATACCCTCGAAGATCAGACTGTCGTGCTCCTGGCGCGTCGGCGCAGGCGCACGCTGTGCGAAGGTCGGCAGCGGCAGCAGCGCGGCCAGCAGCAAGGCGAGCTGGCAGCCGCCCATCAAGTTGCTCATCATAAGATCACTATGGTGCCCGAAAGCGTTGCATCCATGCACCCGACGCGCCGCACTCCGCGGATCACGTCTCATCCTGATGGTGTCTATGCCATCGATGCGGAGTATCTGCGGCCCGGTGTCGCCGCAGTCCACCTCATCGTGGAGGACGGGCGGGCCGCCTTCGTCGACCCCGCGACGAACAACTCCGTGCCCTATCTGCTGAGCGCGCTCGAGCAACTCGGCATCGCGGCGGCCAGTGTCGATTACGTGTTTCTGACACACATCCATCTCGACCATGCCGGCGGCGCGGGGCTGTTGTTGCGTTCCTTGCCCTACGCGCGCGTGGTGCTGCATCCGCGCGGTGTGGCGCACATGATCGATCCGTCCAAACTGATGAGCGCCTCGCGCGCGGTTTACGGGGAGGACCGCTTTGCCCGGCTCTATGGAGACATCTTGCCCATTCCCGCCGAGCGCATCATCGCGGTCGCCGATGGTGAGCATTGCCGTCTCGCCCGGCGTGAGTTCGAGCTGCTGCACACGCCCGGGCATGCCGTTCATCACTATGTGATCATCGATCGGGCCCACGCCTGCGTATTCGCTGGCGATACCTTTGGCGTGTCCTATCGTGAGCTGGATACGACATCCGGACCGTTCATCGCGCCGGCCACCACGCCACCGCACTTTGACCCGGCGCAGGCCGCTCAATCCATCCGGCGCATCATGAGCCATGCGCCAACCTCGATCTACCTGATGCATTACAGCCGCGTCACCGGGTTGCAGCGCTTGAGCGCCTTGCTGCTGCGCCAGCTGGATGAATATGTGGCCATTGCTGAGCGGCACGAGCACGCCGCGGCGCCGTACGAGGCGATCCGGGCCGATCTGCTCACATTGTGGCTCGAGCTGCTGCGCACCGAAGGTAGCCGCGTGCCGCCAGCGGAGGTCACACAGGTGCTCAGCCTGGATGCGGACCTGAACGCCCAGGGACTCGTCGCATGGCTCGAGCGCCGGCAACGGAACAAACTCTCCGGCTGATTGCGCGCTCCGCAGGCGCATCCTAAACTCGTCGGTAAGTAACCTACCGGTGAGTCAAACAAGAGGGAACGGTCGTGAAACCAGGCGATGCAGCGGCGGGGACTACCCCAGGCACCGGCGGACCCGGGCAGAAGAAATCGGTGGCACTGTCCGGCGTCATCGCCGGCAATACGGCGCTCTGTACGGTCGGTATTACCGGCAATGATCTGCACTACCGGGGTTACGACATTCTCGAGATTGCCAACCGTTGCGAATTCGAGGAAATCGCCTTCCTGCTGGTGCACGGCAAGCTGCCCAACCGCGCCGAGCTCGCCGGCTACCGCGGCAAGCTGAAATCGCTGCGCGGTTTGCCGCTCACGGTGAGAGAGGCGCTGGAGAGGCTGCCGGCGGCGACGCACCCGATGGACGTGTTGCGCACCGGTGCCTCGGTGTTGGGCTGCGTGCTGCCGGAAAAGGACGATCATGGCGCCGCCGGGGCGCGCGAGATCGCCGACCGCCTGCTGGCCTCCTTCGGCTCGATGTTGTGTTACTGGTTTCATTACAGCCACAACGGCCAGCGCATTCATCTGGAGACCGAGGACGATTCGATCGGCGGACATTTCCTGCATTTGCTGCACCGGCGTGCCCCGCCGCCATCGTGGGTGCGCGCCATGCATACCTCGCTGGTCCTGTACGCCGAGCATGAATTCAACGCCTCTACCTTCGCGGCGCGCGTCATCGCGGGCACGGGCTCGGACATATACTCCTGCATCACCGGCGCCATCGGCGCGCTGCGTGGACCTAAGCATGGTGGCGCCAACGAGGTCGCCTTCGAGATCCAGCAGCGTTACGAGACTGCCGACGCCGCCGAGGCGGATATCCGCGAGCGCCTCGCGGCCAAACAGGTCATCATCGGCTTCGGTCATCCGGTGTACACGAAGTCTGATCCGCGCAACGAGGTGATCAAGGAAGTCGCCCGGCAGCTCTCCCAGGAAGCGGGCGAGGAGCGCATGTTCGCCGTGGCCGAGCGCATCGAGAAAGTGATGCAGGATGCCAAGAAGATGTTTGCCAATCTCGACTGGTTTTCCGCCGTCTCGTATCACATGATGGGTGTGCCGACGGCGATGTTCACCCCGCTGTTCGTGATCGCGCGCACCAGTGGCTGGTCCGCGCACGTCATCGAACAGCGGGCCGATGGCAAGATCATCAGACCGACCGCCAACTACATCGGACCGGAAAATCTCAGGTTCGTGCCGCTCGAGCAGCGCGCCTGATCGCAAAGGTTTCTCGCACATGTACGATGCCCGCTCCGCGCAGCGCCCGGCGCCCGATACCCTGCTGCAGGCGATTGCCGACTACGCCCAACGTGTCAACATCTCGAGTGCCCAGGCGTACGAGACTGCACGCTACTGCCTGATGGATACGCTGGCCTGCGGTTTCCAGGCCCTGAAGTACCCCGCGTGCAACAGGCTCCTCGGGCCGACCGTGCCGGGAGCGCTGATGCCCGGCGGCGCTCGGGTACCGGGCACCTCCTATGAGCTCGAGCCGGTGCAGGCCGCTTTCAACATCGGTGCGATGGTGCGCTGGCTCGATTTCAACGACACCTGGCTTGCTGCCGAGTGGGGCCATCCATCCGACAATCTCGGCGGCATACTCGCTATCGCCGACTACCTTGCGCGCAAGGCCGTGATGGAAGGCCGCCAACCGCCAACGGTCGCCGATGTGCTCACGGGGATGATCAAGGCGCACGAGATCCAGGGTGTGCTGGCGCTCGAGAACAGTTTCAACCGTGTTGGCCTCGATCACGTCTTGCTGGTGCGCGTGGCATCCAGTGCGGTCGTCACCGCGATGCTCGGCGGGACCGTGGAGCAAGTGAGCAATGCGGTCTCCAACGCCTGGATCGACGGCGGTGCGCTGCGTACCTATCGTCACGCCCCCAACACCGGATCGCGCAAAAGCTGGGCGGCGGGCGATGCGACCAGCCGCGGCGTGCGCCACGCGCTGATTGCGCTTAGCGGCGAGATGGGCTACCCGTCGGCGCTGACGGCCAAGACCTGGGGCTTCCAGGATGTTTTGTTCAAAGGCCGCGCGCTGGCATTGCCGCAGCCCTTTGGCAGCTACGTCATGGAGAACGTGTTGTTCAAGATCTCCTTCCCGGCCGAATTCCACGCACAAACCGCCGTCGAGGCCGCACTCCAGCTGCATCCGCAAGTCAGCAGCCGCCTGCAAGAGATCAAACAGATCGTGATCGAGACGCAAGAGCCTGGAGTGCGCATCATCGACAAGACCGGTCCGCTCGCCAACCCCGCAGACCGTGACCACTGTATCCAATACATGGTGGCCATTCCGCTGCTGTTCGGTCGCCTGACGGCGGAGGATTACGAGGACAGCGTGGCGGGTGATTCACGCATCGATGCGCTGCGCGCGCGCATGACGGTCCGTGAAAACCCTGACTTCACGAGGGACTACTACGCACCCGAGAAGCGCTACATCGGCAACGCCGTGCAGGTGTTCTTCAACGACGGCTCGGCGAGTGAGCGGATCCAGGTGGATGTCCCGATCGGACACCGGCAGCGCCGCGCGGAAGGCATGCCCATGCTGGTGCGCAAATTCGAGACCTCCGTGGACAACTGGTTCAATCCCAGGCAGGGCGAGCGCATCAAGACACTGTTCCGCAACCCGGGACTCGAAGCGATGCCAGTAAACGAGTTCATGGCTGCCCTGGTGACCAACGGCAGTCCGCGTGCCGAGGAAGGCCAACCCTGATCTGGCAGTCAGCTCTGCGAGAGCACGATTACACAGCGCGCCTCGTCGAGACCCGGTATGTCAATGGTGTGCGAAGCATCGTGACGCCATTGCTGGTCCACTTCATCCAGCTCGGCTGCCGGCCACTTGCCTTTCATCGCGAGGATGCGGGTGTGCGCATCGCCAAGTGATCTGACCTCGCGCAGCAGCTTCGGCAAGGGCGCGAACGCACGCGCCACGATGGTGTCAAAGGACTGCGCCGGCTTGCAATCCGCCACCCGCTGCTGCAACGGGCTGACATTGTCCAAGCCCAGCTCGCGCGCCGCGTGCTCGACGAAGCGCATCTTCTTGCCGCTCGAGTCGATCAGCGTGAAGTGTCGCTGCGGGTTGACGACGGCCAGCGGCAAACCGGGAAAGCCCGCACCGGTGCCGACGTCGGCGATGCTAGTGCCGAGCAGATCGCCGTGCACCGACAAGCTGTCCAGCAGATGATGCGTGAGCATGGCGGTGCGCTCGCGGATCGCTGTCAGGTTGTAAGTCCGATTCCAGCGCTCCAGCTCATCGAGCAGCCGCAGGAGTTTCGCCGCCCCGATCGCATCGAGCGGCACGCCCAGGCTCGCCGCCGCGCGCTGCAGGGGTTCGCTGAGACTCAAGCGGGACTCCGGGTTGCCAGCTGTTGTCAGTAGAATAAGGCTGATCGTGAGACTGTTGCTCGTTGAAGATGACGCCATGATCGCCGAAGCCATCCGCTCCGGATTGCGGCGCGACGGTTTCGTAGTCGACTGGGTGCGCGATGGCGAGGTGGCCGAGCGGGTGCTGCGTACCGAGCAGTTCGACATACTGTTACTCGATCTGGGGTTGCCGCATCGTGACGGACTGCAGGTGTTGAAGTCGCTGCGTGCTCACCGCCTGCCCCTGCCGGTGCTGATCCTCACCGCGCGCGATGCCGTGTCCGATCGCGTGCAGGGACTCGATGCGGGGGCCGACGACTACCTCGTCAAACCGTTCGATCTGGATGAGCTCGCGGCGCGCATCCGCGCGCTCCTGCGGCGCAAGTCCGGCCGCACAGCGCCACTCATCGAGCATCTCGGCGTGAGTCTCGATCCCGCTACCCATCGGGTGACCCACAATGGCCAGGAGATCGTGTTGTCGCCCAGAGAGTTCGCGCTGCTGCAGCTGCTGATGGAGCGGCCTGGCCAAATCCTCTCGCGTGCGCAGCTCGAAGAGCGCCTCTATGGCTGGGGCGAGGAGGTGGAGAGCAACGCCATTGAGGTCCACATCCATGGCTTGCGTCGCAAGCTCGGCGCCGACTTCATCGTAAACGTGCGCGGCGTCGGCTATCGCGTGCGACCGACCGCATGAGCTCGGTTCGGGCACGACTGCTGGTCTGGTTGCTGGGAGGCGTACTGCTGGTCGGCGCGCTGGGCGGCTGGATGGTCTATCGCAACGCGCTCTTCGAGGCGGATACCTTCTTCGACTATCACCTCAGGCAAACCGCATTACTGCTGCGGGACCAGCCAGTCGAATATCTTTTTGGTCCGGATATTCAGAGTACGGACGCCGGGTTCGACTTTGCCGTACAGGTCTGGACGCTGGACGGCGTGCGCGTCTATCTGTCGCGTCCGCACGCTGCGCTGCCCGCCATTACGACGTTAGGATTTTCCAACGCAACCACTGCGGAAGGCACCTGGCGCGTGTATGGAGTCCAGGCCAGCACACGCGTGATCCAGGTGGCGCAGCCAATGCGGGTGCGCGAGCAAGGAGCAGCGCGACTCGCGCTGCGGACACTCACCCCTTTCGCTCTGCTGTTACCGCTACTGGCCGGATTGATCTGGATCGTGGTGGGACATGCGCTCGAGCCCCTGAAGCGGCTGACGCAACAGCTGAAGGCACGTCAGCTCGCAGCGCTCGATCCTCTGCCTGAGAATCACCTTCCGGGAGAGGTGCAGCCGCTGGTTGCGGCGCTGAACGAGCTGCTCGCCCGACTGGGAGCTGCACTCGAGCGAGAGCGCGGATTTCTCGCCGATGCCGCGCACGAGCTGCGCACGCCGCTGACGGCTCTTCACCTGCAGATGGGCGCCCTCGCCCGGGCCGGCAACGAAGCGGAACGGAGCGCAGCGATGGCGCAGCTGGCTGCGGGTGTACAACGCGCGATCCGGCTCGTCGAGCAGCTGCTGTCGCTTGCCCGCCAGGAGCCCCGGTCGGCCACGATTCCGTTACAGCTGCGGCTGGATGAGCTGGTGCGGGATGTCGTCGCGGAGCTGGTGCCTTTGGCCGATGCGCGCCACATTGATCTGGGCATTCTGACCTCGCAGCCCGCGCTCGTGACCGGAGACCCGGACGCCCTGCGCACCCTGGTACGCAATCTGATCGACAACGCGGTGCGCTACTCCCCTGAGTCCGGCCGGGTGGACGTCGCTGTGGAGGGCTGGGACGAGAGCCGCGCGAGCCCCGCTAAAGATTCTAAGGAGACACCGCGGGTCCCTGCCGCGGCGCCTTTGAATGTTCTGCAAGACAATAGACCCGATACGCCGCTAATTGTCTCAGAGGAGAGACAGTATGACCTACCTGGGCGACAGTCCGCCGAGCCAGCGTGCGTGCCAGCGGAGGACGAAGGGCTTTCCAGACGCGCGGTGGTATTGAGAGTCGTGGATAGCGGCCCGGGCATTGCCGAAGCGGAACGCTCACGGGTCTTCGATCGGTTCTACCGCACTCCGGGGACCGTTCCACCTGGCAGTGGCCTTGGCATGGCCATCGTCAAAACCATCGCTGATGCGCACCGGGCCCGCGTCGAGCTGGGTACTGGACCTGGCGGCCAGGGCCTCGAGGTGCGAGTGCGCTTCCCACCCGTGCGGCCCTCTTAAGGCTGCCTTAAGTCTGCGCTCCTATCTTGTCGCCAAAGCCCCTGACGGGGCCTGTGACTATCCAACGGAGAGCGCCATGAGTCCCAGGATCTTTGTACGAAATCAGCTGGCAGCCGCCCTGCTGGGTGCTGCCGCCGTTGCCGCGCCTATGGGCGCCTTGTATGCGTTCGGGGTAGGGCCCGCTGCGCCACCGGCTTCCCCGCCCGCCCCCACCGTATCGGCTTCAGCCACCGGCAACCCGAACGCGGTGCTGCCGGATTTCAGCACCATGGTGCAGAAGTACGGTCCGGCAGTCGTCAACATTTCGGTCGTAACCAAGGTGCCGACCTCACTTGGCCAACAGGAGCCCGGTGCGGACGACGATGACGACTCAGGTCAAGCGAATCCGAATCCGTTCGGCCCCAATAGTCCTTTCGCGCCTTTCTTCCGCGGCTTTCCGATGCAGCCTCCGCAGCCGATGCATGGCGAGGGCTCCGGCTTCATCGTCAATGCCGACGGCACCATCCTTACGAATGCGCATGTGGTGAATGGCGCAAGTGAAGTAACCGTGCGGCTCACCGACCGGCGCGAATACACCGCCAAGGTGATCGGCGTGGACACCAAGAGCGACGTCGCCGTGTTGAAGATTCCGGCGCACGATCTGCCGATCGTGCGGATCGGCGATACCCGCAGCCTGAAGGTCGGAGAGTGGGTGGTCGCCATTGGCGCACCGTTCGGATTCGAGAACAGCGTGACCCAGGGCATCGTGAGTGCCAAAGGCCGCACGCTGCCGGATTCGGGCTATGTGCCTTTCATCCAGACGGACGTACCCATCAATCCGGGTAACTCCGGCGGACCGCTCTTCAACATGCGTGGCGAGGTGGTCGGCATCAACTCACAGATCTACACCCGCTCGGGCGGGTACCAGGGTGTGTCGTTCTCCATCCCGATCGATGTGGCCATGCATGTCAGTCAGCAGCTGCAGACGCATGGGCACGTTACGCGTGGCAAGCTCGGCGTCGTGATCCAGAAGGTCGATCAGGGACTCGCCGATTCCTTTGGCTTGCCGAAGCCGGAAGGCGCGCTGGTGTCCAGTGTTGAGAAGGGCGGTGCGGCCGAGCGCGCTGGCATCGAGCCCGGGGATGTGATCCTGCAACTCAACGGTCAGCCGGTGGATCAGTCAACCGAGCTGCCTTCCGAGATTGCCGCGCTGGCACCCGGAACCACGGTCAATCTGCAGATCTGGCGTCAGCACGCGACACGCGATGTCAGCGTGAAGCTGGCACAGATGGAGGATCGCCGTACCGCTGCCGCCGACGCCAGCCCTAATGAGTCCGGCGGCAAGTTAGGTCTGGCCGTGCGGCCGCTGACGAGCGAGGAGCAGCGTGAGGCCAGGACGCATGGCGGCCTGCTGATCGAGCGGTCCCGGGGCCCTGCGGCCGACGCGGGGCTGCAGCAGGGCGACATCGTGCTGGCGGCCAACGGCGTGCCGGTCTTGAGTGCCGACGAGCTGCGCAGCGCGGTGGAAAAATCCAAGGGCCACGTTGCGCTCCTCGTGCAGCGGGGTGACAACCGGCTATTTGTACCGGTGAAAGTCGGCTGATCCTGGCGCCCGTCCCGGTACCTGACAGGGCCTCACGCTGCGGCGCTAGCGCGATGTTGTGTTAGGTACCGCGGCGAGCGGCAGCGCGGTCGTCTCCTTGATGACCGCGAGCGCAATCGAGGAGTTCACGGACTGCACTCCTGGAAAGCGGGACAGGTGGTCCAGGAAAAATGCCTCATACGCCTTGATGTCGCGGCACACGATCCGCAGCAGGAAATCCGTTTCTCCCATCAGCGTGTAGCACTCGAGGATTTCGGGATGCTCCCGCACCGCCTGCTCAAAGCGCAGCAGCGCATCGCGTCCGTGGCCGGCCAGCTTTACGTGGGAGAACACCATGACGTTGAGGCCGACTTTTTCGCGATCGAGAAGCGCAACGCGGCGCCTGAGGACGCCGATTTCCTGCAGGCGGCTGATCCGCCGCCAGCAGGTCGAGGCGGTCATGCCGACCCGCTCGGCGACATCGGCGGCAGACAGATCTCCGTGGTCCTGCAGGACATCGAGGATGCGCACATCACTGCGGTCCAGCTCTACTTGCATTGTTCATCTCACTAGTCCGGCTATAGCTGCGAGGAATCTTTCATGGAAAGGGTCGGTTCGGCAACTTTTGTGAGGTTCTGAGCGGAGGCTCTTCCGTAGGCTGGGTTTTCGGACGGCTAGTACGGAGCGGGCGATGGACATCTTCGGCATGCGGGAATTCGATCATGAGCGGGTCGTTTTCGGTCACGATGCGGCGACGGGGCTGCACAGCATCATCGCGATCCATTCCACTGCCCTGGGCCCCGCCGCTGGCGGCTGCCGTATGTGGCCCTACCGCTCCACTGAGGAAGCATTGACCGATGTGCTGCGCTTGTCGCGTGGCATGAGCTACAAGAATGCGCTGGCCGGACTGCCCTTCGGCGGCGGCAAGGCCGTCATCCTCGGAGATGCGCAAAAGGGCAAGTCTGCCGAGCTGTTCCAGGCCTATGGTCGTCTGGTCGACTCTCTCGGGGGTGCATACGTCACTGCGGAAGATGTCGGCACGACGCTCGCCGATATGGAGCAGGTGGCGCGTACGACTCGCTATGTGAGTGGCCTCGGCCGCGCACCGGGAGCAGCTGGTGGCGACCCGGCGCCGCGCACTGCCCTGGGGGTATTCCTAGGCATCCAGGCAGCGGTGAAGTTCCGCCTGGCCCGCGCGGACCTGGAAGGGAGCCGCGTTGGCGTTCAGGGTGTCGGCGGCGTGGGATATCACCTCTGTGCTTTGCTTTCCAACGCGGGGGCGAAGCTGCTGGTGACGGATGTGCGTGCTGAGGCCGCCGCGCGTGTGCGCGATGAGTTCGGCGCGACCGTTGTGCCGGTAGATGAGCTTCTGTCCCAAGAGCTCGACGTGCTGTCGCCGTGCGCATTGGGCGCAATCCTCAACAGCGCCTCGATCGCAAGGCTACGGGCGCGCGTGATCGCCGGCGCCGCCAACAACCAGCTCGCAACGGACCAGGACGGCGCAGCGCTACTCAACGCAGGGGTGCTGTACGCTCCCGATTACGTGATCAATGCCGGCGGCATCATCAGCGTGGCGCACGAATTCCGCGGTAATGCGAGCGAGGCGCAGGTGACACATGAGATTCACGCCATCCCGGTGCGACTCATGGAAATCTTCGAGAGAGCCCAGCGAGAGAATCGCCCGACGAATGTGATCGCCGATCAGATGGCACGCGAGCGTATCCGCTACGGGATACGGCGCCTGGTCGCCTGATCCTGACGCGTCACTCATCGCCGAGCTCGCCGTTCCGGTCAATTCATCGCGCGGTGGTTTACCACGAGCCGCGCCGTGCCGCGTACACTCTCGCCTCATGAAGCGCGTCATGGCGGTGGCAAATCAGAAGGGCGGGGTGGGCAAGACGACCACCTCGGTCAATCTCGCCGCCTCCCTGGCCGCAACCCGGCGCAGCGTGCTGCTGCTCGATCTGGATCCCCAGGGCAACGCGACCATGGGATGCGGCATCGACAAAGCACAGGTCCCGCGCACGGCCTGTGAGGTGCTGCTGGGCGAATGCGATCTCGCCAGCGCGATTGTGCCCATCGAGATCGGCAAATTCTCGCTGCTGCCGGCCAACCAGGATCTGACCGCGGCCGAGGTGCGGCTGCTGACCACGACCGAGAGCCGCGAGACGCGGCTGCGCAGCGCACTGGCGCCGCTTGCGCGACTCATTCGACGTGATTGTGATCGACTGTCCGCCCGCTCTCAACATGCTCACGGTCAATTCTCTGGTGGCCGCTGACAGCGTGCTCATCCCGATGCAGTGCGAGTACTACGCCCTGGAGGGTTTGTCGGCGCTGCTGGGGACCATCGAGCAGATTCGCGCCGCTGCAAATGCCTCGCTGGAGATCGAAGGCATCCTGCGCACAATGTATCGACCCCCGGAACAATCTCGCGAACGAGGTGAGTGCGCAGCTCATCATGCACTTCGGCGACAAGGTGTTTCGGACCATCATTCCGCGCAACATCCGGCTTGCAGAGGCGCCGTCCTTCGGCAAGCCGGTGTTGTTCCACGACAAGGACTCCCGCGGCGCGCTGGCTTACCTGGCGCTTGCGGGCGAGATGATCCGCCGCGAGGAGGAGGATGAGCGAGTGCAGAGCGCTGCTCCGGAACCGCTGCAACCTGGCGGCGCGATGGGCTCGTGACCAGGCTCGTGAAGGTCGGCGTGCCCGTGAAGCTCGGCGTGCCCGTGAAGGTGCGCGTGCCCGACGCTGCAACGCTCGCTATGATCCGCGCTCATGATGCATAAGAAACCGACGCTGGGGCGTGGACTCGCCGATCTGCTCGGGCAGGCTCAGCCTCGGCCGGTGCCGCAGCCGGGCGCCATGACGGGGGTGCGAGTCGTCAGCCCCGAGCCGCCCGCTGCGCCGGCTGCCGAGCCGCTCCATGAGGAGCTCGCGCGATTGCCCCTGGATCTGCTGCAGCGCGGGCGCTACCAGCCGCGGATCGATATGCGACCCGAGACCCTGCAGGAGCTCGCAGATTCAATCAAGTCGCAGGGCGTCGTGCAGCCCATCGTGGTGCGTCCGTTGGCCGCTGCAGCGGCGGGTACTTCGCAGCGCTACGAAATCATCGCCGGCGAGCGTCGCTGGCGAGCTGCGCAGATGGCGGGGCTGGCAGAGATTCCGGCGGTTATCCGGCGGATTCCCGATGAGGCCGCGATCGCCGTTGCGCTCATCGAGAACATTCAGCGCGAGAATCTCAATCCGCTCGAGGAAGCGCGCGCCCTGGAGCGCCTGATCAATGAGTTCGCGCTGACACATCAGCAGGCGGCCGAGGCCGTCGGCCGGTCACGGGCCGCCGTGAGCAATCTGCTGCGGCTGCTCGAGCTTGCACCGGAGGTCGCCGAGCGCGTGGAGCGGCGCGAGATCGAGATGGGTCACGCCCGGGCCCTGCTGGCGCTGGGCCACCGCAAGCAGCAGATCGAGGTCGCCGCGCTAATCGCTAAAAAGGGCCTTTCGGTCCGGGAGACCGAGGCGCTGGTTCGCCGCCTGCAGCAGCAGCCCGCCGCCAGTCGCTGATGCCGAGACCGGCGATCCCAACGTGTCACGACTGCAGCAGGAGCTAGCCGAGAAGCTCGGGGCGCGAGGTGGCGATTCAACATTCAACTGCCGGCAAAGGCCGGCTGGTCGTCAGCTACAACAGCCTGGACGAGCTCGACGGCATCCTGGCCCACATTCAATAGGCTGCAGTACCCGGTCGTGCCGTCGCAACGGAGCGCGTCCCCCGGCCCGCCGCAATGGCGCATGCTGTGGACTGGCGGGCGCCCGATCTCTATAATCCCGCGGCTTTTTTGACCGGCCTGCCTGCTGGGTCCGTAAGCGACTATCGTCGCTTACGTTATGGCTAAGTAACAAGCGCAGCCGCTTGCGTCTGGCGCCCACAGACTGCAGCGCTCGCCCCAGATGCGGATTCAAGGTGACCGCAACGTCCAGATCCAATCCACGGCGGCTGGCTCTTAGGCGTCGTGCTGGGTCAGGCGGCAGTCACCCTGCTGTGTGCGCTCGTGAGTTGGTTGATCGCTGACCGCAGCGCCGCAATATCTGCCCTGCTGGGCGGCGGGATCAGCGCGCTGGCGAGTCTCGCGATGGCGTTGCTCAGCTTCAGGGCGCGTGCAGCGCAGGATCCGTATCGGGCGATGGCGCGCGTTCTTTGCCGGCGAGGCGGCGAAGGTTGCCGTCGTGATCGTGCTGTTCGTGGTGGTGTTGAAGACGATGAAGGTGGTGCCGCTGGCGATGCTGGGCGCATACATCGCGACTTTCCTCGTGTTCTGGGTGGCGCTGGCGCGTGTCCGCGACCGCTGCCCGGCCCGTCCCGCCGGTACGGATGCCGCGGAGAGATGAAGCGATCGGTGCGTGTTGTACGCGCGATCGGACCAGCCACGCAGCCACACAATGCCTGCGGGCATGAGATCGAGATCGGAACATGGCAGCAGAACAGTCAACAAGCGCGAACGAGTACATCCTTCACCACCTGACTTTCCTCTCCAACAAGGAGTCGAATGGGATCGTCGACTTCTCGGTCATTCACTGGGACAGCGTGTTCTTTTCGGTCGTGCTCGCGATCCTGTTCGCCGGCTCCTTCTATCTGGCGGCGCGCAAGGCCAGCTCGGGCATACCGGGTAAGTTCCAGAACTTCATCGAACTGCTGGTGGAGACGGTCAACGAGCAGGTCGCCGATGCCTTCAAGGGCAGCAGCCGGCTGATCGCACCACTCGGACTCACGATCTTCTGCTGGGTGCTGCTGTTCAACGCCATGGATGTGCTGCCGGTCGATCTGCTGCCGGCCGCCGCGCACCAGCGTCGGCTTCGAGCACCTGAAGGTCGTGCCAAGCACCGATCTGAACGTCGACATTCGCCCTGTCCCTGACGGTCTTCGTGCTGATCATCTACTACAGCATCAAGATGAAGGGCCTGGGCGGGTTCATCGCTGAGTTCACTCTGCAGCCCTTCAGCGCCAGAAATCCGATCGTCAAGGCTGTTGTTGGTGCCTGCCAACCTGCTGCTGGAAGTGGTGCCCTTCATCGCGCGCCCCATCTCGCTGTCGCTGCGTCTGTACGGCAACCTGTTGCCGGCGAGATGATCTTCCTGCTGCTGGCGGCGCTGTCGCTGGCCGGCGTGCAGCAGCTGCATCACGTCAGCGGCTGGCTGTTTCTCATCGTGCAGTTCCTGCTGGCACTGCTCTGGGCCATCTTTCACCTGCTTGTGATCACGCTGCAGGCCTTCATATTCATGGTGCTGACCATCGTCTATCTGGCGATGGCGCCGAGCATCACTGAGCTGCTTTTTAATTCACAGATCGTTTCCCGGTTAGGAGAGTTGAATGGAGAACATTGCACACGTCCAGGCCATGACCGTACTTGCCGTCGGCATCATCTTCGGCATGGGCGCGCTCGGCACGGCTATCGGCTTCGGCATTCTGGGTGGCCGCTTCCTCGAAGGCTCGGCCCGCCAGCCGGAGCTGATCGGGACAGCTGCAGACCAAGATGTTCATCGTCGCGGCACTCGTCGACGCGGTGGCCATGATCGGCATCGGATTCGCACTGTTCTTCACCTTCGCGAACCCGTTCACTGCTGGCCTTACTCATTGACGAGGGCACGCCGTCGCGTGTCCGTGTCTAGGAGACGACTGTGAACATCAATCTCACGCTCTTCGTGCAGATGCTCGTGTTCATCGTGCTCGTCTGGTTCACGATGAAGGTCGTCTGGCCGATGATCCTGGACCCGATGGAAGAGCGCGCGCGCAAGATCAAGGCGGGACTCGCCGCGGCCGACAAGGGCCAGCAGCGATCTGGCGCAGGCCAAGGAGCGCGCCGAGGCGATCGTGCGCGAAGCCCGCGAGCGTGCCGGCCAGATCATCGATCAGGCCCAGCACCGCGCGACCGATCTGATCGAGCAGGCTAAGCGGCACCGCGAGCGCCGAGGGCGCGCGACTGGTGGCAGCGGCACAGCAGCAGATCGAGCTGGAAACGCTCACGGGCGCGCGAGAGCCTGCGGCGCGAAGTGGCGCAGATTGCGGTCAGCGCGGCCTCCAAGCTGCTCGAGCGCGAGATCAATCCGCAGACACATGCGGATCTCCTCAGCAAGCTCGCGACGCAGATCTGAGCCGGAAGCACCTGCATGGCTGACAAGACCACGATCGCCCGCCCTTACGCCAAAGCCGCCTTCGAAGAGGCGCGCCAGCGACAAGCGTCTCGAGTAGCTGGTCAGAGAGCGCTGCGCACCGCAGCCATCGTCGTGCAGGATCCGCGGGTGCAGGACCTGCTGGGCAACCCCGCGGTCACACCCACACGAGCTGGCGCAATTCGTCATCGAGCTTGCCGGCGCAGAAACTGGATGAGACGGTCGCAACTTCGTGCGCACGCTCGCCGAGAACCAGCGCCTCGCCTATCTGCCGGAGATCTCGACTCTGTTCGACGAGCTGAAGGACGAGGCGGAAGGCGTCGTCGATGTCACGGTGACCTCCGCTGCGCCGCTGCGAGACTACGCAGCAGCAGACCCTGGCGACTGCATTGCAGCGCCGGTTGAAGCGCGAGGTGCGCCTGCATTGTCAGACCGATCCGACGCTGATCGGCGGGGCGGTGCTGCGTGCCGGCGATCTGGTCATCGACGGCTCGTTGCGTGCGCGGCTCGACCGCATCGCCTACGAGCTGACCGCGTAGAAATTTCGCAATAGGACACCCACATGGCGATCAAGGCAACCGAGATCAGCGATCTGATCAAACAGCGGATCGAGAGCTTCAAGGGCGTCACGGAAGCCCGCAACGTCGGCACGATCGTGTCGGTCACCGACGGCATCACCCGCATTCACGGCCTGGCGGATGCGCGCTACGGCGAGATGCTCGAGTTCCCGGGCAACACCTTCGGACTGGCCCTGAACCTCGAGCAGGACTCGGTCGGCGCGGTCGTGCTGGGCGAATACAAACACCTGTCCGAAGGCGACACCGTCAAGACCACCGGGCCGCATTCTCGAAGTGCCGGTTGGACCGGAGTTGCTCGGCCGCGTGGTCGATGCGCTCGGGCAGCCGCTGGATGGCAAGGGCCCGATCAAGGCCGCACGCACCGCACCGATCGAGCGCGTGGCCCCGGGCGTCATCTACCGCAAGTCCGTGAGCCAGCCGGTGCAGACCGGCTACAAGGCCATCGACTCGATGGTGCCGATCGGCCGCGGCCAGCGCGAGCTCATCATCGGCGACCGCCAGACCGGCAAGACCGCGCTCGCGGTCGACACCATCATCAATCAGAAGACCTCCGGCATTAAGTGCATCTACGTCGCGATCGGCCAGAAGCAGTCGACCATCGCCAACGTCGTGCGCAAGCTCGAAGAGCACGGCGCGCTCAAGCACACCATCGTCGTCGCCGCATCCGCCTCGACGCCGGCCGCCCTGCAGTACATCTCTGCCTACTCCGGCGTGACGATGGGCGAGTACTTCATGGACAACGGCGAGGACGCGCTCATCATCTATGACGATCTATCGAAGCAGGCCGTCGCGTATCGCCAGATCTCGCTGCTGCTGCGCCGGCCGCCCGGTCGCGAAGCATTCCCCGGCGACGTGTTCTATCTGCACTCCCGTCTGCTCGAGCGCAGCGCGCGCGTGAACGAAGAGTATGTGGAGATGGTCACGCAAGGGCGCCGTGAAGGGCAAGACCGGCTCGCTCACCGGCCTGCCCATCATCGAGACTCAGGCGGGAGACGTGACGGCGTTCGTGCCGACGAACGTCATCTCGATCACCGACGGACAGATCTTCCTCGAAACCGACCTGTTCAACGCCGGCATCCGTCCCGCGATGAACGCCGGCATCTCCGTGTCACGCGTCGGCGGCGCCGCGCAGACCGACATCATCAAGAAGCTCGGCGGCGGCATTCGTCTCGCGCTCGCGCAGTACCGCGAGCTCGCCGCGTTCTCGCAGTTCGCCTCCGATCTCGACGAGGCCACCCGCCGGCAGCTCGAGCGCGGTCAGCGCATCACCGAGGTCATGAAGCAGAAGCAGTACGCGCCGATGTCGGTGGCCGAGATGGCGCTCACGCATCTACGCGGTCAACAACGGCTACATGGACAAGGTGCCGCTGAACAAGATCGTGGACTTCGAGGCCGCCCTGCAGGCCTTCGCGCAGCTCCGAATCACAAGCAGGTGCTGGATGGCATCAACGCCAATCCGAAGCTCACCAAGGAGAACGAGGCAGCGCTGAAGAAGGGCATCGAGGCGTTCGTCGCCACCGGCACCTACTAGGAAACGCGATGCCCGGCACGAAGGAAATCCGCACCAAGATCGCGAGTGTGAAGAGCACTCAGAAGATCACCAAGGCCATGCAGATGGTGGCCACGAGCAAGATGCGTCGCGCGCAGGAGCGCATGCGGCTCGCCCGTCCGTATGCGCGAGAAGATGCGCAACGTGATCGGCCATCTGACCGAGGCCAATCCGGACTACCGGCATCCGTTCCTGCATGGAGCGCGAGCCGAAGGCGGTCGGCATCATCGTGGTCTCCACCGATCGCGGGCTCGCGGGCGGACTGAATGCCAACGTGTTCAAGCGCACCATGCTGACTGATGCGCGAATGGCAGCAGAAGGGCGCTGAGGTCAGCCTGTGTCTGATCGGCTGCCAAGGGACTCGCATTCTTCCGCCGGCTAGGCACACCGATCCTGGCCAACGTATCGCGGCCTCGGCGACCGGCCGCACATCAAGGATCTGATCGGCACGGTGAAGGTGATGCTCGATGCCTACTCGGACGGCAAGATCGACCGGCTGTTCCTGGTGAACGCGCAGTTCGTCAACACCATGACGCAGCAGCCGCACGTCGAGCAGCTGCTGCCGGTGCAGGCGCGTCGATACCGAGGAGCTGCCGGAGCACTGGGACTACATCTACGAGCCCGACGCGCAAGCACATCCTCGACGGGCTGCTGATGCGCTACATCGAGTCGCAGGTGTATCGCGGCGCCGTGGAGAATGTCGCCTCGGAGATGGCCGCGCGCATGGTGGCGATGAAGGCGGCCTCCGACAACGCCGGCAAGCTGATCGGCGAACTGCAATTGGTTTACAACAAGGCCCGCCAGGCCGCGATCACGAAGGAGCTCTCGGAGATCGTCGGCGGGGCAGCGGCAGTTTGAGTTTAAGAGGAACAGAGCATGGCTGAAGTGGCCGAAGGCAAGATCACGCAGATCATCGGCGCCGTCGTGGACGTCGCCTTTCCGCGCGAGTCGATTCCGAAGGTGTACGACGCGCTGAAGCTCAAGGACGTCGAGCTGACGCTGGAAGTGCAGCAGCAGCTCGGCGATGGCGTCGTGCGCACGATCGCGATGGGCCCCTCCGAGGGCCTCAAGCGCGGTCTGCGCGGTGCAGCTCGACCGGGGCACCGATCACGGTTCCGGTCGGCAAGGGCACTCTCGGTCGCATCATGGACGTGCTCGGCGATCCGCAGGACAACCGCGGTGAGGTGAAGGCGAAGGACCATCTGCCCATTCACCGGCCGCCGCCGGCGTTCGACGAGCAGGCGGGCGGTCAGGATCTGCTCGTCACGGGCATCAAGGTCATCGATCTGCTCGTGCCGTTCGCCAAGGGCGGCAAGGTCGGACTGTTCGGCGGTGCCGGCGTCGGCAAGACCGTCAACATGCTCGAGCTGATCAACAACATCGCCAAGCAGTACAGCGGTCTGTCCGTGTTCGCCGGCGTCGGTGAGCGCACCCGCGAAGGCAACGACTTCTATCACGAGATGATCGAGTCGGGCGTCATCGACAAGGACAACCTGTCCAACTCCAAGGTCGCGATGGTGTACGGCCAGATGAACGAGCCGCCGGGCAACCGCCTGCGCGTGGCGCTCACCGGTCTCACCATGGCCGAGTACTTCCGCGACGAGCAGCGCGAAGACGGCGGCCATGGCCGTGACGTGCTGTTCTTCGTCGACAACATCTATCGCTACACCCTGGCCGGCACCGAGGTTTCGGCGCTGTTGGGCCGCATGCCCTCCGCGGTGGGTTATCAGCCGACGCTGGCCGAGGAGATGGGCGTGCTGCAGGAGCGCATCACCTCCACCAAGACCGGCTCGATCACCTCGATCCAGGCCGTTTACGTGCCTGCGGACGATCTGACCGATCCCTCGCCCGCCACGACCTTCGCGCACCTGGATGCGACGGTCGTGCTGTCGCGTCAGATCGCCTCGCTCGGTATCTACCCGGCAGTGGATCCGCTCGACTCCACCAGCCGCCAGCTCGACCCGCTGGTCGTCGGTGAAGAGCACTACAACACCGCGCGCGGCGTGCAGGCGGTGCTGCAGCGCTACAAGGAGCTGCAGGACATCATCGCGATCCTGGGCATGGACGAGCTGTCGGAAGAGGACAAGCTGACGGTGTTCCGCGCGCGCAAGGTGCAGCGCTTCCTGTCGCAGCCGTTCAACGTCGCGAAGGTGTTCACGGGCCAGGATGGCAAGATCGTCCCGCTCAAGGACACGATCCGCGGCTTCAAGGGCATCATCAGCGGCGAGTTCGATTCGCTGCCCGAGCAGGCCTTCTACATGGTCGGCTCGATCGATGAGGCTGTCGCGAAGGCCAAGACCCTGCAGTAGGAATCGCTTATGGCAGAGGCGCACACCATCCACGTCGATATCGTCAGCGCCGAAGGCGAGATGTTCTCCGGCGAGGCCACGATGGTGTTCGCGCCGGCATCGCAGGGCGACCTCGGCATCGCACCGCGTCACGCGCCGCTGCTGACGCTGCTCAAGGCGGGCGAAGTGCGCGTGCAGACGCCTGATGGCAAGGAGCAATCGTTCTTTGTCGGCGGCGGGGCGCTGGAAGTGCAGCCGAACAAGGTGACCGTGCTGGCGGATACGGCCATGCGCGCCAAGGACCTCGACGAAGCGGCGGCCCTGGAAGCCAAGCAGCGCGCGGAGGAGGCGCTGCGGGACAAGCAGCGCGCACATCGACCAGGCCCAGGCGCTGGCCGAGCTGGCGCGCGCTGCGGCCCAGCTGAAACTGATCGAGCGCCTGCGCAAGATCCGGAGCTGACCGCGAGCGCCGCACCTCAGGGACTGTTGCGCGGCCTGCGCCGCAATCTCACGAGCGGGCTGCAGCTGCTCGCCTTGCTCCGGCGCGTACCAGCGGATTTCGTCCACAGTTTCGACCAGGTCGCGGCGCTGCTGCTGCTGAAGCTGCTGGTTTGGGCGGGGCTGGACACACTGCATGCCGAGCGTGGTGCGCAGCTCATGCTGGATGGGCTGTACGGCTGGGCCTTCTATCTGCTGCTCGGGCTGTTCGCCTGCGGACTCGTCGCACGGGCCTATCGCGACAGGCCGAGACGCGCACTCTCCTCGTACCGACACTCGCGGTCGCGCCCTTTCTGCTGGCGGCGTTCTGGCTCCTGAGCGATCTGGCGGTGGTCGCAGGACCGGGCCGGGCTGTTTCTGACCGCGATGATCCTGTACCTCATTGTGCTCAGCGTGCGCATGTCTGCAGGCCGCCTACGGCACTGCGCGGCCCAGGCGCTGGTGCTCGCCATCCTCATCGTCATCGCCGCGCCGTTCCTGCTGGCCTCGATCAAATCGACACTCGCCTGTGGCTGGCCGATGACACTCAGGATACGGCCACCGATGACGACAGCGGCACAGAAGCCACGCTTTACGAGCAGCCCGGTCGCATCGTTACGGCAGTCGAACAGCTGCCGCCTCGTGTGATCGAACAGACCAACGTGTATTACGTCGGCTTCGCAGGCGATGGCGCGCAGGCCATCTTCAAGCGCGAAGCGCTGTTCGCGCAACCGCGTCTCGGTGAGCACTTCGATTCTGACTGATCGCTCGGTCGAGCTCATCAATGACGAGGATGATCGCGACTCGTATCCGCTCGCCACGGTCTCCGGGCTCGAACAGACCCTCAGGCTGGTGGCCGACCGCATGGACCTCGCAGAGGATGTGCTCGTGCTGCTGCTCACGTCCCATGGCTCGAAGGACGGGCTGGCTGTAGAGAACGGCGCTCTGCCCCTGGTGCAGCTGGGTCCGGCCGAGCTGCAGCACGCACTGGAGCAGTCCGGTATCAAGTGGCGCATCATCGTCGTGTCGGCGTGTTATTCGGGCGTCTTCGCCGAGGCGCTGCGCGATCCGCAGACGCTCGTGATCACGGCATCCGATGCCGAGCACAGCTCCTTCGGCTGCGACGATGATCGCGAGCTGACCTATTTTGGCGAGGCCTTCCTCAAGGACTCGCTCGCTGCCACGCCGAGCATCGAGGCCGCCTTTCGGAAGGCGAGCGAACTGATCGCGCAGCGCGAGAGCGCGGAGCACAAGACGCATTCCAACCCGCAGATGCTCATGGGACCGCTCATGCGCGCCAAGCTGACACAGCTCGAAGGCGGCGAGCATGCGCATCGGCAGGCTACAATCGTCGCCAATCACTAAAGACGGATCGCCCCGGGTTCACGCATGGCCAGAAAGGATCGTTCGCGCAGGTCTGACAAACGTCCAGCCCACTCTGGACACGCCCCGCTGGCTGTGGTGATTCTCGCAGCCGGCCAAGGTAAGCGGATGAAGTCCGACCTGCCCAAAGGTGCTGCAGCCGCTAGCCGGACGGCCACTGCTGAAGCATGTGATCGATACGGCGCTGGCCCTGCAGCCGGCGGCAACTCAGGTCGTGTTCGGCCACGGCGGTGAACAGGTGCGGCAGGCTCTGCAGGCCGAGCCGGTCTCCTGGGTGCTGCAGGCAGAGCGGCTGGGAACCGGGCATGCGCTGTCATGCAGGCCATGCCGCAGATCGCCGACGAGCAGCTGGTGCTGGTGCTGTACGGTGACGTGCCGCTGCATCAGCCTGCCACGCTTAGCGAGCTGCTGGGGCTCGCCGGCGCGAAACAGCTCGGCCTGCTGACCATGATCGCTGGCGATCCCGCCGGCTACGGTCGCGTGGTACGCAATAGCCGCGGCCAGGTGCAGAAGATCGTCGAGCAGAAGGACGCTTCCCGCAAGCAGCTGAAGATCCGCGAATGCAACACCGGTGTGCTGGCGGCGCCAGCGCGACTGCTACGGCGATGGCTGCAGGCCTTGCGTAACGACAATGCCCAGGGCGAGTACTACCTGACGGACATCATTGCTCTTGCGGTGAAAGACAAAGTTGGCATCGCCCCGCTGGTGGTTTCATCTGCGCATGAGGTGCTCGGAGTCAATGACAAGGCGCAGCTCGCCGAGCTCGAAAGCGTGCTGCGCAGCCGAACAGCGCGCGAGCTGATGCTTGCCGGCGTCACAATCGCCGATCCGGCGCGTATCGATGTACGGGGCCGGTTGCGCCACGGCAGTGACTGTTATCTGGATGTCAACGTGGTGCTCGAGGGCGAGGTGACACTCGGCCATCGGGTGCGGGTGGGTCCCAATACCGTCATCCGCAACAGCTCGATCGGCGACGACACCGAGGTGTTCGGCAACTGTGTCATCGACAGCACCATGATCGGGCCCGGCTGCAACATCGGCCCCTTCGCACGCTTCCGCCCCACCTCTACCCTGAGCCGCGGAGTGCATATCGGTAATTTCGTGGAGGTGAAGAATGCCTCCATGGGAACGGACTCCAAGGCCAACCATCTGTCGTATGTCGGTGATGCCCAGGTCGGGGAGCGGGTCAACATCGGCGCGGGAACGATCATCGCCAACTACGATGGCGCCAACAAGCACCGTACGACCATCGAGGATGAGGTGCACACGGGCTCCAACAGTGTGCTCGTCGCGCCCATTACGGTAGGCGCCGGAGCGACCATCGGGGCAGGATCGACCGTGATCCGTCAGGTCCCGGCCAGGAAACTGACAGTCGCCCGCGCTCGCCAGGTGACCGTCGACAATTGGCACCGGCCGCTCAAGACCAACAAGTAAGGCACCGAGTTTACCCGAACCCATTCTTAGGCAGCGCGCACCCAGGCGATCGCCCGTTGCAGATACGATTGAACGCGAGGCTACGGTTAGCTCAGGACTTGCGCGCTGCGCTCAGCAGGCGTTGCAGCTCATCGAGGGGCAGCGCACCGGCCACGCGCTTACCACTGGCGAAGAACAGCGTCGGCGTGCTGTTGACATGCAGCTGCTCACCCAGTTTCTGCAACTCGGACACCGGGTCACCCGCGCAGACCGTGTTGGCCTTGATATCAGGCAGCTTCTTCTCGTGCATCCATTGCGACCAGGCCTGGGCACGGTCCTTGGCGCACCAGATCGCGTGAGCCTTCGACGTCGCCTGCGGATGCAGCGTGGCGATGGGGAAGAGAAACACGTACATCGTAATATCCGTGACCTTGAGCAGTGTCTTCTCCAGCTCCTGGCAGAACGGACAATCCGGGTCCGAAAACACTGCGAACTGGCGGCTGCCGTTGCCCTTTACGACCTTGATGGCCCGCTCCAGCGGCAGCGTCTTGAAGTCAACCTTGCCATATTCATTCAGCCGGGCCTCGGTGAGATTCTGGTGCGTCTGGGTATCCACCAGCGGGCCCCCGAGCAGGTAATCGCCGGAGGCATCGGCATAGACCAGCTCGTTGCCCAGGTAGACTTCGTACAAGCCGGGCATCGCCGAGGGCTTCACCTCCAGGACGCGTGTTCCGGGATAGCGCGACTCCAGAGCCTGTTTGATCGTACCGACCGGATCAGGCTTGCTTTCGCCCCACGCAGGCGCCCCCATCAGCACGCCCGTCAGAAGCACGCCCGTCAGAAGCACGGCAGTAGCCGTTGCCAGCGCCGCAAGCCGGCTCAGAAGGAGGAGATAGGGACTTTGTGCCGCTGCGCGGCACCGGAAAGTGCTTTTATGCATCAGTCATTTTAGCATTGATGCCTCGCAGCGGTCGGGCTGACCCTCCGGTGCAGTGCGCCGGTCACAGTTCCAGCGACGTGACGCGCTCGGCGGTGCGAATGGCTGGGCGTTCCAGCATGGCGCTGTCGGAATCTGCCTGCGACCGCGCTCATTAAGTTTAAAAGCGCCGCGCGGCATCCTGAACGTGGGCTGTACGGACGCAAAAAGGTGATGGGTGTGCTTTCAAGGCCTTGTTTTCAGGCAGACTGGGCGTCACCACAGGTACCGGGGCACCTGGCCCCAACAATGCAAGAGGCTAGCTGAGCTCATGTGTGGAATTGTCGGAGCGATCGCCGAACGCAACATCGTCCCCGTCCTGATGGAGGGTCTGCGTCGGCTCGAGTACCGCGGCTATGACTCCGCAGGTCTTGCCGTTCTCAA
This sequence comes from uncultured Pseudomonadota bacterium, assembly GCA_963715725.1. GTDB lineage: Bacteria > Pseudomonadota > Gammaproteobacteria > Steroidobacterales > Steroidobacteraceae > 13-2-20CM-66-19. Next base: position 1,866,216 of record OY970272.1, read on the forward strand.
TGGAACCCAGCACCTCAAGCGACTGCGCACGGTCGGCAAAGTGCGCATGCTGGATGAAGCACTCGAGCAACAGCCCACGACCGGCAAGCTCGGAATCGCCCACACCCGCTGGGCGACGCATGGGGTGCCGAGCGAGCGCAACGCGCACCCGCACATCTCCCTCGACGGCCTTGCCATCGTACACAACGGCATCATCGAGAATCACGACGAGCTGCGCGAGGAGCTGCAGCGCGTCGGTTACAAATTCACATCCGAGACCGACACCGAGGTGATCGCACATCGGATCCATTTTCACCTGCAGCACGGTAAACGATCTGTTCAAGGCAGTGCGCGCGACGGTAGCTGAGCTGGAGGGTGCGTATGCGCTCGCGGTAGTCAGTGAGCACGATCCGGAGCGGCTGATAGCTCGCACGCGAAGGTTGTCCGGTGGTGCTCGGACTCGGCGTCGAGGAGAACTTCGTTGCCTCGGATGTGGCCGCACTGCTGCCGGTCACCCGCCGTTTCGTGTTCCTGGAAGAAGGCGATGTCGCCGAGGTACGCCGCAAGTCGGTGCGCGTGCATCGACAAGGATGGCAACAGTGTCGAGCGGCCCGATTCGCGAGAGCGAGCTCGTCAGCTGACGCCGCCGAGAAGGGTCCCTATCGGCACTTCATGCTGAAGGAGATCCACGAGCAGCCGCGCGCTGTAGCCAACACTTTGCAGGAGCGCGTAGCAAATGGACGTCTGCTCGAGGCGGCATTCGGGCCTGCAGCGACAGAGGTTTTCGAGCGAACCCAGCAACGTACACATCGTCGCCTGCGGTACCAGCTATCACGCGGCTGTTACGGCCCGCTACTTCATCGAGCAGATCTGCAAGCTGCCCTGCGCCGTGGATATCGCGAGCGAGTATCGCTACCGCAGCCCTCTGGTGCCGCCTAACTCGCTGTTCGTGACGATCTCGCAGTCGGGCGAGACGGCCGATACCCTGGCGGCACTGCGGCTCGCAAAACAGTCCGGTTATCTCTCCTCACTGGCGATCTGCAACGTGCCCGAGAGCTCGCTGGTGCGCGAGTCCGAGCTCGTCATGCTCACTCGTGCCGGGCCCGAGATCGGCGTCGCCTCGACCAAGGCCTTCACAACCCAGCTCGCCGCGCTCGGCATGCTCGTGGTCGCGCTCGCCAAACATCACGGCGCCGATGCCGAACGCGAGCGCGGACTCGTGGCGCGACTGATCGAGTTGCCGGCGTTGATCGAGAAGACCCTGCAGCTCGATCCGGTGATCCACAAGCTGGCCGAGCGCTTCGCCGACAAACATCACGCGCTGTTCCTCGGACGCGGCGCGCTCTATCCGATCGCGTTGGAGGGTGCCTTGAAGCTCAAGGAAATCTCTTACATCCACGCTGAGGGTTATCCCGCTGGCGAGCTCAAGCACGGACCGCTGGCGCTGGTCGATGCCGACATGCCGGTCATCACCGTGGCCCCCAACAACGATCTGCTGGAGAAGCTCAAGTCCAATCTCATGGAAGTGCGCGCCCGTGGCGGCGAGCTGATCGTATTTGCCGATCCCGAGTCGGGCATCAAGCCCAGCGATGGCGTGACCGTCATCGAGATGCCCAAGCACGTCACCTACTTTCAGGCGCCAGCGGTGTACACCATTCCGTTGCAGCTACTGGCCTACCACGTGGCGATCCTCAAGGGCACGGACGTCGATCAGCCGCGCAATCTGGCGAAGAGCGTGACCGTGGAGTAACTGCCCTAACGTACATCCAGCCGCCCGCCAGCTCGTAGTCAATTGCTCAGTGTCAGCTCGCTGATCGCCGCCTTACATGCTGACAACCCCTGGCCCAGGGCCATGCCCTGCCAGAGCGGGTCCTCCGAATGAAACACGCCACGCAGGCGCTCGCTGATGCGCCGGCCCTCTATCGAGCGCGGATCGCCATAACCATGCAGCCAGCTCTCTGCGCGCAAAGCGGCTTCCACCTCAAGAACCGGCTTGATACCGCATTCGAGGGCTATGGCGTCCACCTGTGCATGCGGAAGCAGTCCCTGCAGCGCGGTCAGACTGTCGCCTTGGATCTCCGCGGACGCCGAGCCGTCGCCAAACAGTGAGCGCAGCCCTGCACCGATCCAGGATTTTGCCCGCTCAAATTTCGCATCCGAACGGGGCACGCCGATGATAGGCTCGGCGTAGCCAAAGGGGCCCAGGCCAGTATGGAAATCGAGAACGCACACCCTCTCGGCCCCGCTGAGCCTGCTTTGCAGAATGTCCGTCAGTGCCTGCCGCGACCAGCTGATGTCCTGACCGCCATAGAACAGGCCTCTTGGGTACTTCCACTGGCCCTCCGTCACGGCTTTCTGATACATCGCAAAACCGCTCGGTCCCCACTGTCCAATCCAGGCATTCAGTCGCTGGCGTGTCTGCGCCTGGGTCGCCTCCGACCAATCGCTGGGACACAGCTCAGCCGCAATCTGCTCGTACAACACGCTGGATTTAGGTGGTTGGCTGAAATCCACCCAGTTGCGGTTGATATCGATGTTGTTTTCGTTGGTGCGCCGCAGCCAAGCAAAGCCATAGGGATTCACCGCATGGATATGCAGTACGGCAACCCGGTCGGGAAGCCTTTCCTGGGATGCGCGCCGCAGCCATTCAACCTGCACGCCCGATCCGAAAAAACCTTCGACTCCGTGCGTGCCGGAGATAGTAACCAGCACGCCTGAGGCGGACTCGTCCCCCAACCAGGCGGTGTCCATCGACAGCTCTTCGTCACTCGGTCCGCGCGCTGCGCAAACCCGACGATCATGGCTTGATCGCGCCTCTGCAGCAGCCTGTATGAAGCGCTCGCGCGCTTCTGTGTAGTTTCGGCTGAAAGAGGTTTCCATGATGACACCCCTGGGTCGACATTAGCCACCATTGCAAACGAAGCGTAGCATCCGTCGCAGCTTGCCGGTGCAGATCCGAATCTGGCGGCAAACCTTGTACCGTTCGCTCAAAAACAACCAACGATAAGGGAGTTCATCATGGATCGTCGCACCGCACTATCCGGGACCGGCCTGCTGCTCCTTGCAGGCGGCGTCAGCCTGCGCGCATCAGCCGCGGCAAAAGACACAGAGAAGGCCGTTCTCGCGCTCGAGGATGAGTGGCTCGAGGCCGATAAGCAGCACAACCCCGAGAAAGCCGCGCCGCTGCTTGCCGATACCTACATGTCAACTTCGGCCGGAGGCAAGCTCGAGAGTCGCGCCAAGGTATTGGCGGACATAACCGATCGTCATTATGCGACCGGGGAATACGAGGACATGCGGGCGGCGGCGTATGGCAACACCGCGATCGTTCGCGGCATCTTCAAGGGCAGCGGTACCGAAAAGGACGGCAAGCCCTTCAAAGAGCAGCTGCGCTTTACGGACACCTGGATCAAGCTCACTGGCGATAAATGGAGCTGTGTGGCCACCCAGTACACAGCCGTGCCCTGACGATCAGTACGGGTAACTCCAGTGGCTGCACCCGGCGCGACTGCCGGGGGTAGCCGGAAGTTGACAGAATATCGGCCGCACTGACGTTCGCAGTGGCCCCTGAAGCGCCTGAGGCATGCATCACAGCTGCTGTCCGGCGGCCGTCGCGCCCAGGGGTTTCCCAAACCTATCCAACGCGGGAGAATAGTGATCCACACACAGGTGTGCCGGATTTAGTTTAGTTATCCTGCCCACATGACAAAGGCAACCGCGGACGGGCCCCGATCCGCCGAAGCGGCATACGATGAAGACACCATCGAGTTCCAGCTCGGCTCGGAGCTCGTGGAGGCGTTGTCGCGTGCTGCCGAGACAGCCCGTGAGTTGCACGCGGCCTCTCGGCCTGACGCAGGCGGGGGCGCCAGGATGCTGTACGACAGTGAAGTGCCCGCCCAGGGGTATGAGCACGCTGCCAATGAGCACGCTGCCAATGGGCATGCACCCAATGAGCATGCACCCAATGAGCATGCACCGGGTTCCCTGACCGTCTCGACTTGGGAAGCCACGCCTGCCGTACTCGAGAATTCTCGGCAAGAGGGCGACCAACACGCAGCGACCCAGCCCTCGTTGCCGAGCACTGACAAGAAGTCACGCGTGCGTGGGTGGGTGTTGGTGGCCGCAGGGCTTGCGGTACTTGCGCTTGCAGGAGTGGCAGCTCTCCAATGGCCCACGGCACCTCATCCCGAGCCACTGCCGCCGCCGCCGCCGGTGATTGAGACGCCAGCAGTCCCGGCTCCCCAACAGGAGCCGCAAACAGAACAGCCGCAGCTGCCGCCGGTACGCTACCGCAATCCATTCGATCGTCGCGAAGTCTTTGAGTTTCCAGCAGGCACGAGTGTCGCTGATGCGCAGCAGGCCGTCGCAGATATCCTGCTACAACGCGCACAGGAGCGACGAGCGGCACGGTTGCTCAAACATCACCGGGCGGCCATTCGCAGCGCGGCAGAGGATACCAGCGTCGCGCAGAACTCAGCCGCGCGCCGGGGGCGCTGAGCAGGCATTCGCGCTAGTGCGTGAGGAGCCGCGCCTGCAGGTCATAGGCACCTGAGCCGATCACCAGCACCTGCGCCCAATCGCCAACCCGCAACCGGCCGGGCTGCTCGATACGGACCAAACCGTCAATTTCCGGTGCCTCCGCGAAGCTCCGCCCGATCGCTACCTCTGCGTCGACGGCGTCAACCAACACAGTGAGTCTCGTGCCGACGCGTGCTGTAAGCCGCTGGGTGCTGATCGACGCAGCCCGTTCCATGAAGCGGCTATAGCGCTCCTCCTGAATCTCCGGCGCGACAGCGCCCGGCAACGCGTTTGCCGCGGCCCCCTGGACCGGTGAGTATTTGAAGCAGCCGACCCGATCGAGTTGTGCTGCGTCCAGCCACTGCAGCAGTTCCTCGAACTCAGCTACGGTTTCGCCCGGAAAGCCGACAATGAATGTGCTGCGCAAAACCAGCTCCGGACATTCCCGTCGCCATCGCTCGATGCGTCGCAGGGTGTCTTGTCCGTGCGCCGGACGACGCATGCGCTTCAGCACGCTCGCACTTCCGTGTTGGAAAGGAATATCCAGATACGGCAGCACCTGCCCGTCGGCCATTAGCGGGATCACTTCATCCACGTGCGGGTACGGATAGACGTAATGCAGGCGCACCCATGCACCCAGTGAGCCCAGGCCGCGCGCAAGATCAATGAAGCGTGTCTGATAGCTGTGACTGCGCCAGCGCGCGGACTCGTATTTCAGATCCGACCCATAGGCGCTGGTGTCCTGCGAGATCACCAGCAACTCCTTCACCCCTGCCTGGACCAGTCGCTCACCCTCGCGCAGCACCTCGTCGATGCGTCGGCTCGCGAGCCGCCCGCGCATCGACGGAATGATGCAGAACGTGCACTTGTTATTGCAGCCCTCGGCAATCTTCAGATAAGCGTAATGGCGCGGTGTGAGCCGCATACCCTGCGGTGGCACGAGATCCATGAACGGGTCGTGTAACGGCGGGAGGTGTTCGTGCACCGCACCCACGACGTCTTCATAGGCGTGCGGCCCGGTCACTTTCAACACACGCGGATGGCGGTCGAGAATCCTCTCGGGTTTCGCACCCAGACATCCGGTCACGATGACGCGTCCATTCTGCTCGAGCGCCTCGCCGATCGCCTCGAGAGACTCATCCACCGCGGCATCGATGAACCCGCAGGTGTTGACCACGACTACGTCCGCCGCGGCATAGCTCGGTGAGACTTCGTAACCTTCGGAGCGCAGTTGCGTCAGGATCCGCTCCGAATCCACCAGGGCCTTGGGGCAACCAAGGCTGACGAAACCGATCTTGGGTACGCGAGCTTTGGCAGGACGCGGCATGGAAGCGCAGCGGGCAAAAAAGGGCGGCTATGCTAACACCGGGACGCGAGTCGCACCCGGTGCTTTGGGTACCAATCCACCGCAGCTCCGCCGGACCGGGTGCGCTAGTGCCCGGTAAAGTCGCCTGGACCGCCGCCTGGGCTGCTCTGGATGCTCGAGCCAAAAGCGGGCGTGTCGCGCCCGTGGGCCTTGTGCAGTTTGTCGAGCGCGAAGAACAGCGAGAGTGTCACGAACGGCATCACCAACCAGGGCCAGATTGCGGGCCGCCGGTCTGGCGACATGCCTGTACTACCGGCCCTGGACCCCTGTGCTGCCATGGCGGCAGCCTACGCCTCACTACAGTGAGCGGCAACGGCTCAGAGCAGCTGTTCGATCCTAGCGCTGGGCCTGGTTCTGCCGAGCTCGAGAAACGCCAGTGTCACGGGCAGCCGGAAGCGCCGCGGGCCGGCGCTACCGGGATTGATATAAAGGCCGCCGTCGCGCTCGGCGATCGATGGCTGGTGCGAGTGTCCGGCGATCAGGACGCGAGGCGTCACGCTGCACTGTTGCAGGCGCAGGGCCTTGATGTCATGCAGCACGTGTATGGCCACACCGGCGAGCGTGATGTCCAGCTCTTCGGGAATCGCTTCGGCCCACGGCCCCCTGTCATTGTTGCCGCGCACCGCATGCACGGGTGCGAGCTGCCGTAAGCCTGCGAGTATGTCCGCTCCCCCGATGTCACCGGCGTGAATGATGAGATCTACGCCCGCGAGCGCCTGCAGCGCCTCCCTCCTCAGCAGCCCATGCGTGTCGGAGATCAACCCGACGCGCCGGGCACCGGGGTGCAGGGGCGCCTCAGCGCCCGTAGAGCCCGAGAAGCTGCGCCTTGCCGATGGCATTGGCGTTAACATTGAAACCAACAAAGGCCGCCGTGGCATCCATGGGGAGGTCCAGCTTCGGCACCTTCAGCGCGTAGAGTCGGAAATAATAATGATGAGGCTTGCCAGGCGGTGGGCACGGCCCGCCGTATCCCACCGTGCCAAAGTCCGTACGGCCTTGCACGGCGCCGGCCGGCAGCAGGTTTTTCTTTGCATCGCCAGCCCCCGCGACCAGGGATGTGGTGTTCGCCGGGATGTTGTACACCACCCAGTGCCACCAGCCGCTGCCCGTAGGCGCATCCGGATCGTAGGCCAGCAGGGCGAAGCTTTGAGTGCCGGCCGGCGCATGGCTCCAGGACAAGGCGGGAGAGATGTTCTTGCCCGTGCATCCGAACGCATTGAACACCTGCTCGCTGCCGATCTCGCCCCCCGCTTTGATCTGCGGACTTTGCAAGGTGAATCCGGAGGCCGCGGTGTCCGGCTCGGCGGCCTGAGCTGGGCACATCAAGGCCAGTAAACCGGCCATCGAGGCGAGGGTCACTACGGCGATTCCAGTTCGCGCCGTTCGAGGGAGGTGATTTGAGCAGCGATTCATGATGATCCTTGCGCAGGCAGCGTCGTGTCTGGGACGCAAAAGTTTGCCCGCCCGTGCGTCCGCCCGCAATCGCGCGTCGCCAACTGGGTTCATGCCATGACATTGCAATGCGGCTCAGCGTACAGTAAACGCACGCGCCTCATGGCCTCGGCAGACACCATGGATTCCGGCAGCTTCGATCGCAGCTACTACCAGCGTTACTACTACGACCAGGAGACGGCGGTCACCGGGAAACGGGAGATGCGTGCACGCGCACGCCTGATCGCAGCCTATGCCGATCATGTCGGCCTGCAGGTCAAGAGTATTCTGGATGCCGGTTGCGGTACTGGACTGTTGCAGGCTCCGCTCAAGCGGCTACTACCGCAGGCTGCATATCTGGGCATCGAAGGCAGCGAATACCTGTGCCGCCGCTATGGCTGGCAGCAGGCCCGCATCGAGACTTTCCGGGCCGCGCGTCCCTTCGACTTGGTGATCTGTTACGACGTGCTGCAGTACCTTGAGGGGCCTGGAGCTACCCGGGCGCTGACCAACCTGGCACGGCTGTGTAGCGGCGTGTTGTATTTCACGGCGCTGACGCGCATCGACTGGGAACACAACTGCGACCAGAGCCGCACCGATCCGCACGTGCATCTGCGCAGTGCGCGCTGGTATCGGATGCGCTTGCGGCGCCATTTTCGCGAGGCGGGTGCCGGATTCTGGCTGCGGCGTGGAGCGCCGTTTGGGGTCTGGGAGCTCGAATCCCTTTAGGACTTTGCGGCGGCCAGCGCCGCGCTGCGGCGACGGCGAAAGAGTGGATAGGCGAGCAGTCCGAGCAGCAGCAGTGCGAGTGTCGCTACCGACTCGGCGGGACGCGTGAACAGCGCGTTGACCGCGATCCACGCCATCACCAGCACGAACACCAGCGGCACGTACGGATAGCCCCATACCCAGTAATGCCGCGGTGAATCCGGCATGCGGCGCCGCAGGACGATGACGGCGAGGACGACGGGCGTCCAGAAGATGGCGTAAGACAACACCGCCATGTTGGTCAACTGATCGAAGGTGCCGGTGGCGGCGAGCAGCGCAGCCCAGGTCCCGACCAGTGCGATGGACGTCACGGGGGCCCGGCTGCGCGGCGAGAGCCGGCCGAAGCTTGCGAAAAACAGTCCATCACGAGCGGCGGCAAATGGTACCCGCGCCCGGGTCAGGATCGTACCGTTCAGGGCCCCGATGGAAGACACCAGGAAGATCAGCGCGGCCACGGGCGCCGCCTGTGAACCGAGAAAGCTCTGCACGGCGCGGGTAGCGACGGAGGGCGCGTTGGGGAAGGCGGTGGAGTTGGCGCTGGCCACCTGTGCGAATGGCAGGGCGTACAGATAAGCAACGTTCACCAGCAGATAGATTGTCAGCACCAGCAGCGTGCCGCCGATGATCGCACGCGGCAGGGTGCGCTCGGGCTGCTGCACCTCACTTCCCGCCATGGGCAGGAACTGCCAGCCGCTATATGCCCAGAGCGCCGCAAACAGCGCAGCGCCAAAGCCGCTTGCGCCACCTGCAACCGGCGCTGCGGCGGCGAAGTGATGCCAGTCGCCGCTGCGGCTGAAGGCAAAAACGCCAACTGCCACCGCGAGCACGGAAAGCACCTTGACTGTAGTCAGCAGCGTCTGCACACGCCCGCCCAGCAGTACGCCGGCGCAATTGATGAGTACGAAGACTGCGATCACCCCCAGCGCCAGCAGCTGCCGCAACCCGAACTGAAAAACATTGCTCGAGCCAAACAGGGTCCAGGTGTGCTCGTACCAGACACTGTCGTAGTGATAGATGTCCGCCAGGAAGATCGCAACGGCGGCGCCGTAAGCGGAGATGCTGGCACCGCCCACCAGGAAACTGTTGACGACATACAGGAACGCCGGCACCTCGCCGTAGGCCGCGCGCAGATACACGTACTCGCCGCCCGCATGAGGCAGGAGCGTGCCGAGCTCGGCGAAGCTGAGTGCACCGAACATTGCAATGATGCCGGCAACCACCCACGCCGCGAGTACCAGCAGCGGAGTGCCGACCGCCTGTGCCATGACAGCCGCTTTGAGGAAGATACCGGTGCCGATCGTGATGCCCACGACCAACGAGGTCGCATGCAGCAGCGTCAAAGCGCGCCTGGGCTGCAGCGCCGCCCGGTCTGCGTGGTGTTGTGCTTCCTGGACGCTCATAATGGGCCTGCGAAGCCTACTGGAAAACTGTCATGAGCGAACATCGATATGGCGCGCAGATCCTCTGGCAGCGGGGGGATGCGCTCTTTACTGACAACCGCTACAGCCGTGGGCACGTGTGGCGCTTCGATGGTGGCATCGAGGTGCCTGCTTCCTCCTCTCCGCTCGTCGTACGCCCGCCGCTCTCGGTCGCGGCCGCCGTCGATCCCGAGGAAGCATTCGTCGCCTCGCTCGCAAGCTGCCATATGTTGTGGTTCCTGTCGCTTGCGGCCGCAAAGCGTCTGCAGGTGGATAGTTACCAGGATGATGCGCAAGGCGTCCTGGGAAAGAATGCCGCAGGAAAGACCGCTGTGCTGCACGTCACCCTGCACCCGGAGGTGCGCTTTGCAGGCTCAGATCCGGGCCGCGCGGTCCTGGATGAATTGCATCATCGCGCTCACGAAGAATGCTTCATTGCCAATTCGGTGACTACCGAGGTGCGATGCGAGCCGCGCTATGGCGGCAGCTGAGCGCGCGAGCGGGGGGTTCAAGGACCATTTCTCCCGCCTGGCGAAGCAATACGCGCGCTATCGGCCGACCTATCCGGCGGCCCTGTTTGATTACCTGGCCAGCATCAGCCCGCGCCGGCAGCTTGCGTGGGATTGCGCCTGTGGGGCCGGTCAAGCGAGTGCAGCCCTGGCTGAGCATTTCGATTGCGTCGTTGCCACGGATGCGAGTGCACAGCAGATTGCCGCGGCCACCCCGCATGCGCAGGTGACCTACCGGGTCGCGAAGGCCGAGGACAGCGGACTGCCGTCTGGCACGGTGGACCTCGTGACCGTGGCACAGGCGCTGCACTGGTTAGATCTGCCCGCATTTTATGCGGAAGTACACCGCGTGCTGCGGCCGGCCGGCGTGCTCGCGGTCTGGACGTACGGCGTGTTGCTCGTGGAGGGTGAGGGTGTCAACTCGCTGATCCAGCACTTCTATGAGACGACCGTGGGCCCGTATTGGCCGCCGGAGCGGCAGCTGGTAGAGGATGGCTATCGCAGCCTCGCCTTTCCGTTCGCGGAGCTCACCCCGCCTTACTTTGCGATGCAGAGCCTGTGGACGCGCCAGCAGCTGCTCGGCTATCTGCAGACCTGGTCTGCCACTGCGCGGTATGTGGATGAGGTCGGCGTCGATCCGGTCGAAGCACTCGGCAGACAGCTGGATCCGCTCTGGAAGGACACCGACCCGGCTCGCGGTATCAGTTGGCCTATGGCTCTGCGTTTCGGACGCGCTGCGGCGTGAGGCACGCTCCTGGCGTGCTGATACGCATGACGGGCGGGGTCAGCTGTCAGCGTCAAGCAAACAACAGCAGATTTACCCTGGAAGGTCTGTCAGCCGACAGTCTCTGCGAGCGCGTCACGGTTGCATTCTCGGGGCAGCCGCCGCCAGACCTGCCCGCGCGTCTCGATGATGTGTGCGTGGAACGGCTGGGCGAGACACAGATCGGCATCGCGGGCTCCGGGCGCAGGTGGATGCTGTCGGTGCATAGCTGCGTCGTGCACCGTGAAGTCGCAGAGCGTTTTTATCAGGCGATCATTCCCCGTCCGGTGCCGTTGAGCAAGCGCCTGTTCTGGCATGTGGTGCTGCTCTTGGCTGGCAATCCGGTTGGCAGACAACTCCTGCTGCTGTTGCGGCGCTGACGAGGACGACCCGAATGCAGCCCTTGTGGTATGCGATGGCCTTGATTGGCGGTGTGCTGTTGACCATCCAGGTGGGGGCCAACTCCATCTTGCGCCAGAGCCTTGGTGGTGCGCTGGCCGCGGCAATTACGAGCTTCGTGGTGGGCCTGGCGGGCCTTGCATTGCTGCTGATGGTCTCGCGCCAGGGCTGGCCCGGGCGGGATGCCTGGCTGCACGCTCCCTTGTGGTCGTGGTGTGGCGGACTCATGGGCGCGTACTACGTCGCCACTGCCATCACGGTTGGACCGCGACTTGGCGCAGCGACGCTGCTTGCACTGACCGTGCTCGGCCAGCTGCTCGCATCACTGCTGGTGGACAATTACGGCTGGATCGGTTTCCCGCAACATCCCTTCACGACTACCCGCCTGATCGGTGCGGTGCTGCTGTTTTGCGGGGTATTGCTGATGCGCTAGGATGTGGGCGAGCGCAGCCCGATGCCTTCCGGCATCGCGGGCAGCGGACGGCGTGCGCCGATCAACATCGCGTAGGCAGTGGTTTGGGTCCGGAATGCCTGATCCCAGGTGAATCGCTGCAACACGCGTTCGCGTGCCGCCGCTCCGAGAGCCTGCAAATCGCGCTCGTAAAGTGCTGCGATCGCCTCGGCCATGCTCGAGGCACTGTTAGGTGTTGCCAGCATTCCCACACTGTCATCGATGAATTCGGGAATGGCCGCAGCTCGCGCCGCCACGACCGGGCGCCCGCAGGCCATCGCCTCCAGAAACACCAGGCCGAAGGTCTCCTTCGTGCCGGCGTGCACCAATGCGTCGGCGGAGGCCAGCCACTGCGCGAGCTCCAGGCTATCGCGCCGGTACGGAATTGCGCTGACGTTATCTGCCCGTCGCTCTTCGCGCTCGCCTCCGATCAACAACAGGTGATAGGGACGGCCGAGCTGTGCGAATGCTTCGAACAGGACCTGCAGGTTCTTCTCGCTGGCAAAGCGTCCCGCATACACGAGTACGCGCGCGCTCGGCGGCAGGCCCAACCTGCTGCGCAGATCCTCGGTACGCCGCTCGGGGCAGAATACGGCCGGATCGACGCCCAACGGCTGATGCAGCGTGTTCGGCACGCCCAGATCGTTCAGATAGGCGCACATGAGCCGGCTCGGCGCAAATACGACATCCAACCTGTTGTACAACGTGCGGATGTAGCGTCGCAGGACACGCTCACTGAGGCTGCCAGCACGACGTCCGATGATCTGCGGCAGGTTGGAATGATAGAAGGCGGCAACCGGGATGCCCAGCCGCTGCCCCACATGCGCTGCGCACCACGCGGGGTGAAATGCATCTCCGGCCTCGATGAGGTTTGGCCCCAGCTCCATCAGTAGGGCGCTCCAACGGCGCGGATTCAGCGGCAGCCTGTAGTTGAAGGAGCGCGGGATCTTGCGTCCGGCCAACGTACAGATCTCGCCCGGCTGGCAGCGATCCTCCGGACCGGGTACGACGATCGTATGCTCCCAGCTCGTGTTGGCCTGCAGCCACGCATGCTTGGCGTCCAGGTATCTTTTGACGCCACCGCTGGTGGGAGAATAAAAAAGTGTCGTATCGACGAGGTGCATCAGATCCACGCAGGCATCCTGCTACCTTCCGCTACCAGCAAGCTCCGGGCCCGCATTGCACCCACCGCCGCTGGTAGTGTCAAGCTTCGTGCGGGCTGTGGCAGCGGCAGGAGCTCGCGGTCGCGAAGTGACTGCACGCTAGCCGAGTGCCGCCTGCAGCACCTCGTGCTCGACCGGCTTGACGAGATGTTTATCAAACCCGACCGCCGCCGTTCGCTCCCGGTCATCAGGCTGTCCATAACCTGACAGTGCGATCAGGCGGGTGCGGGCTACGCGCGGATCCGGATCGGCGCGAACGGCCCGCGCGACGGCATACCCGTCCATTTCCGGCATACCCAGGTCCAGGATCATGACGCTGGGGGCGAACTCGTGAGCGGCCGTCAGCGCTTCCGGGCCACTGTGTGCCACCCGCACGTCATGACCCGAGCAGGCCAACAATGTCCCGAGACTGTCCGCCGCGTCGATGTTGTCGTCCACCACCAGGATGCGTTGCTTCGCGATAGTCGGCCCGTTCGCGACGGCTGACACATTCGCGATCGCGGAGCTCGTCGCGGGCGCCGCGGCACGCGGCAGGCGCAAGGTAAACTCGCTGCCGCGCCCAGGACCTTCGCTGTGCGCGGACAGCAGCCCGCCGTGCAGCTGAGCGATGGTCCGAGCGAGGCTCAGCCCGACACCGAGACCGCCCTGGACGGCGTGCTCTGGACCTGCCGCCTGCGCAAACAGCTCGAATACCCGCCGCAGTGCCTCGGCATTCATGCCGATGCCGGTGTCGCTCACCCGGACCAGCACGTGCTGCTCGTCAGCAGAGATGACGACATGGATCATCCCGCGCTCGGCGGTGTACTTGGCGGCATTGTTGAGCAGGTTGGCCAGCAGTTGCGGTAGTCGAATGCGGTCGGCCTGGACCCACAGCGACTGCTCCGGTTGTGTGATCTGCAGCCGGTGATCACGCGCATCGATCTGCGGGCGGGCAAGCTCCAGGGCGCTCTCGATCAGGGAGCGCATCGACACCCGCTGCAGCTCCAGAGTGATCTTGCCGGAGCGGATCCGGGCGACATCCAGCAGATCATCCACCAGGCGCACCAGATGCCGCAGCTGTCGTTCCATCAGCTCGCGTGCATGGACCACCAGGGTTGGGTCGCCCGCTCCCAGTGTCAGCAGCTGCAGCCCGTTCTGCAGAGGCGCCAGTGGATTGCGCAGCTCGTGACCCAACACGGCCAGGAACTCGTCCTTGCGCTGATCGGCGGCCGCGAGCTCCTCCGCCTGACGCGCCAGGCGCTCCTCGCTCTGCCGCAGCCGCGCATAATCCGCGCTGCGGCGCCGCTCGGCGCGATTGCGCTCGGCAGTGGCGGCGCCGAGGAACAGGCCAGTCACGGACACGACAGCCATGAACATCGTCACCTGCAACAGACTCGTGCCGAGGCTCGCCGTGACGAACGGGCCGCGCCCCGCAAGCGTTGCCAGCACGGTCACCACCAGCGAACCGAAGACCAATGTCACGATTGCGTGCTGACCGAGGCGCGTTGCTGCCCAGATCACCGCCGGGAAAATGAGATAGTGCACCGGATACGGAGCGTTGCTGCCGCCGTCGACGAACACGGCCAAGCTGAGCAACAGCATGCATCCCAGCAGCGCGGCACCTTCGACAAGTCGCTGGTACTGCACCCCGCGGCGCAGCTGCTCGAACCATACGAACAGGAAGGGCGCCATGACCAGGTCCCCGATGGCATCGCCAAGCCACCACCCGGACCAGAGCGGGCTGAACTGCCGCCAGGGCACGACTGCGCTCAGACAGAGCGTCAGCACACCGATCGTCGCACTCGCCACGGTGCTGAGCCCCGCAGCCAGCAGGAAGACCGAGGCGACATCGTGCAGGCGGCGCAAGGCCGGCTGAAATCCAACCCGACGCAGCAATGAGGCACCGATGAGCGCTTCCAGTGTGTTGCCGATGGCAATGCCGGCCGCGGCGATGGCCGGTGTGTCATTCAGGTAATTGGCAGCGAGCGCTCCGAGCAGGATCGCGGGCCACAACCGGCGGCCACGCAGCACCAACAGCACGAGCGCAACGCCGCTGGCCGGCCAGACGATCGATACCTGCCGGGCCACATACGCAAGACCCAGACCGAGCTTGGCAACCAGCAGATACAGCGCGGCCGCCGCCAGCACTTCGAGCACAAAAGCCCAGCGTTTCGCGGCCGAATCAGCGCCCGCCGTCGTGGCCAGGTATTATCTCCTCGCTGCGCATCGACACGGCCCATGACAGCGCGCTGTCAGTGGTGCAGCTCAACCCCGTTTGGCCCGGTCGATGGTACGAAGGCCGAGCGCGCGTGACAATGGCAATCAGGCGGCGCTCGGCGCCACCTCGGAGATTTCCCGGGCGGTGGTGACCGCGTCGATGATCTCCGACGCGCTAGTGAAACGTTCCGCGGGTACTTTGGCGAGCAGCCGCGCAAGCAGTGGTTGGTGGTGCGCCAGTGACTGCGGCAGCTGCGGCAGCGGGGCGCTGACATGCTGCTGCAGCACGTCCATCGCGGTGGCGCCGGTATACGGTTTGGTGCCGGTCAGCATCTCGAAAAAGATGATTCCCAGGCTGTAGAAGTCCGAGCGCGCATCCAGCGGCTCACCCTGCGCCTGCTCGGGGCTCATGTAGTACGGTGAGCCGCGCAACACGCCAATGCGCGTACTCGGAGTGCTGCCATCGAGCGCGCGCGCCAGACCAAAGTCGATCAACGCGACCTCGCCGCTGGCACGCAACATGACATTCGGCGGTTTCAGATCCCGATGCAACAGCCCGGCGTGATGCACCACGCGCAGCCCGACCGCAATCTGTTGCAGATAGAAGAGCCCCTCCGCTTCGGTCACACCCTGCTGCATGCGCGCCTTGAGATCCCCCAGGGGCAGGTATTCCATGACGAGGAATTCGAATCCTCCCTGCACTCCATAGTCGAAAATGCGTACGACCGCAGGGTGGCGGATGGCGACGATTGCGCGGTACTCCCGTTCCAGGAACTGGCGGCCAGCCGTATCGTCGCGGAGCGTCTTGCTCACCTTCACCGCTACTTTGTGCCCGAGCGCATGGCTCGAGGCAACATACACGGTAGCCTTCTCGGATTCGCCGACGATGCCGTGGATCGTATATCCAGGCAGAAAGTCAGGCGGCACGGCCGGGGCGAGCGCTGCCAGCGGCGCGGAATCGGCGTGCAGCACTGCTGCATGAACGTCCGCCTCGGCGGGGTCGCTTGCCTCAGCACCAACTTTGTCAGCCGCGGACGCCGCGCTGATGGCGACCTGCGGCAGCGGTGCCGCGGTCGAGATCGTGTCCGTCGACTCCACGGCATCCTCGTAGTCGGATCCGTAGGGCAAAAACGGCGGCCGTTCGCTGCCTGATGCGGCTGCTGCAGGCTGCGCCGCTTCATCCTTCTGCAAGAGTGGTGACAATCCATACGGCAGGAACGCCGGTCGCTCGCCCGGCACAACCGGCCCTGCGGCCGCTACAGCGGCCGCTCCTGCCTGAGCTGTGTCAGCCGCGGGTGCGGCGCCTCCAGCTACTGCATTACCTTCGAGGATGGCCTGCGCTTCCAGGTCTCCGACTGCATCGAGCGCCGTATCGGTATCCTCAGGCAACTCGCCGTCCGGCGCTTGCGTTGCCGGCACGCTTCGAACCGCCGCCGACACGGGCGCCGCTGCGGGTTGCTGCCGTGGCGGCTGTGGGGGTCGTGAGTTTCCAGCTGATAGCGCTGCTGTTGCAACCTTCGTGCGTGTTGGTGGCGACACGCGACGTGCTTCTTTTCTAGCGAGTCGTCGCAGGGCGAGCCGCAGCGCGGCGGCCAGCCTTTCCGGAGTCAACAATCGCTTGGGCAGATAGTCGATGGCGCCGAGATGCAGCGCGCGTACCGCTGTGAGCTCATTGCCGCCCTCGGCCACGGCGATGACGGCGGGCTTGCGGCGTCTGGTGCGCAGCCGCCGCAGCTGCTCGAGCCCCGTCGCGCGCGGATCCTCGGGGCCGCTGCCAAAGTCGCTGGAGAGCAGCAATATGTCACACTCGCCTGCCGCCAGCTCCTCGCTCCAGTGCTCGAATTCACGAAAATCCAACACGCTGATGAGCGATTCGGGACACAGCACACCCAAATGCTGCCGCAACCATTCCCCATAGCGCCGGTCCTGCTCGACCACGAGCAGGCGTGTTGACTTATCGGGAGGCGCAGGCATGTCGATGGGCGTTCCTGACGGACAGCCCTGCCAAGATGACGCAGACTTACTGGATTTGTCGCTAGTGCCGAGGGGATTCTGTGATACTGGTCACGCGCCTTCAGTCGCGCGGTAACAGGAACTTCGAACCGTTGTGCGACAGCACTACTCCTTCGGGATTGATGCTCTCGACACGCACTCCTTCGGGCAACGCGTCACCCTCATGCACCCGATGCATGTTGATCAGCGCAAAGCGGTCTTGCGGGCGGGCGGCATACACGTGCAAGTCGAGCCGCAACTGCGGCAGATTGGCGGCGGGGGCCACCGCGGCATCCTGGTACAGGGTGTAGCCGCCATCGGTGGCGCGTCTGACGTGACCTTTGAAGAGCGGCGTGGAGCTACCCTCCTTCGCAGGCGCGTAATCATCGGGATTCGCAGCCTCAGATGTGCCCCTGTCGTCAGTGTTCTGCGCGGCCGTCGCGGCAGGGGCTGAGCCAGGCGGCAGCTGACCACCGAGTGCTGGCGAGGATGCTGCAGATGGCGGTGTCGATATCGGTGCGGGCAGCGGTCCCGTCGGCGCCGCCGATGTCGTGGCGGACGTGGCTGCGGATGTTGGTGCTGCTGATGTGGTGGATGCGGCCGGCACGCCGGCCATGTTGCCATTACCGAGCGTTGGCTCGCCCGAGTTGGATTGTGGACGGTAAGACCCCGCGGCCGTGCCATAGGGTTGCGGTACCGCTGGCGCTGGGCCTGCAGGCACTGGCGCAGTCGCCGCCACAACGTTGCTGGTAGCCGCGGGCGGCATGGCCGCAGCGCTCTCTGCATGAGCGGACCGGCGTGACAGCAGCCACCCCACGATTACGATATTGACCAGCAACAGCGCGCCAACGGCCAGCGCCCACACCGGCAGCTGTGTCTTCGACGATGCGACGCGCACCTCGAACAGCGCAGGTCCGCTCTGTCGCTGGCGATCGCTTTCGGATTTCTTCAGTGCATCGAGAATGAACGACATCTGCTCAACTGCCGTGCGCGTCCGCGAGATAGAGGGAAGGGGCCCCGGGGGGTGCTACGGCACTCGCCAGCACGATCTGAGTCTGCACACCGGCTATGCCGTCTACGGTCAGTCGGTGCTGCTTCTGGAACTCACGCACCAGCTTGCTCAGGTCGGCATCAAACACGTCACTCACCGGTCCGTTGACGGCGACGCCCTGAGCCCGCTGCAGGCTTTGCCGCAGCCAGCGAACGTCTTCGCCGCGCATACCCTGGGTCAACGCTTTCACCTCGGTGGTACCGGGCCGCCACAACATAACAAAGTCCCCGAACCAGTAACGTGACAGCTCTCCTAAACTGATGTCGCGGCTGCCACCACCCAGCTCTACGCTGGCGCGCTCATCATCCAACGCCGTCAGTACCACCTGGTGACTGGCGCCAGCATTGTCGTTGAGCATCAGAATGGCGGGTCGGTTGTAGAGGCGCAGCTGACCGAAGGAGCCCCGCTGCGTGAGGCATTCGAGCCCCTGGCCGGTGGCCTGCGTGCAGGGATCGACGCTGCCTGGCACGTAACGCAGGCGCCAGAGGCCGAAAAGTTTGGCGAACGCGCCGTCGGTATCGGTCTCCGCGCCATGCTTCGCGAGCAGATCTGCGAGCTCATGTCCGGACAGCGAGCCGCGCTGCACGAGTCCCGATGCGATCGCGGGACTCAGAGTTGCGGGTGAGCCGGTCACCGGCATGGGGGCAGGGGAGCTACCCGCCGCCAGGGCCGGAAGACGGGCGATCGGTGCCGACTGGGCAGCCTCCGGGCGGGCGCTGGCACTGCGAAAGTTCCAGAGCAACGTCAGCGTGATGCTGAGTAACACCGCGGCGGATGAGACGGCGATCCAGGGCAGCCACCAGGGAGTCACGCGGCGACCGAATACCTCGGAGGCCGCATTGCGCACGAGACTGCCGGTGATGCGATGCCGGTCCAACGAGTAACCGCCGAGCAGCGCGCGGTCACAAATGACGTTGATGACGCGTGGAACGCCACCGGACAGGCGATACACCTCCGCGAGCGCACCCGGTGTAAACACATCGTTGGTTGCGCCTGCGACCCGCAGCCGATGTCGGACGTAGGCGCCGGTTTCCTCGTGGGTGAGCGGGCTCAGGTGGTAGCGGCCGGTTATGCGCTGCGCCAGCTGCCGCAGCTCATTGCGGGCTAGCAGCTCGCGCAGCTCAGGTTGCCCGATGAGGATGATCTGCAGCAGCTTGCGCGTGTTGGTTTCCAGATTGGTCAGCAGCCGTACCTGCTCGAGGACCGCAGGAGCGAGGTTCTGCGCCTCGTCCACGACCACCACCACGCGCCGGCCGCCGGCATGGGCGCGCAGCAGGTAGCGGCTGAGGATATCCACCAGGTCCTTCAGGCTGCCCTCGGCAGCATCCGGCACGCCGATGCCAAGCTCCTCGCAGATGGTCAGCAGGAACTCGGTCGCCGTCATCTTCGGGTTGAGGATGAGGGCGATCTCCGCGTCCTTCGGCGTCTGCGCCAGCAGCGAGCGCACGATGGTGGTCTTGCCGGTCCCCACCTCGCCCGTGAGCTGCACAAACCCACCCGCCTCGTTGATGCCGTACAGCAGGTGAGCTAAAGCCTCAGCATGGCGCTCGCTCAGGTAGAGATAGCGCGGATCGGGGGTGATCGCGAACGGCTTCTCGTTCAGTCCGAAGAACGACAGGTACATGAGCAGATGCTACTTGATCGTGTTTCCGCGCCGCAGCGCTCGGCTCCCAAACCGTGCCCGGGCCTCATCGAGCGCCGCATCCAGGCGCGTCGCATGCGGCGCGCTGACGTCAAACAACCCGAGCTGCGAGGCAGGGCCGAGGTCACTCAAGACCACGCCCAGCAGCCGAAGTTTCGCCCCCGGATGCTGACTGAGCCAGTGCCCCAGCAGCTCCCGCGCCACGCCCGCGATGGTACGCCCATCGTGCGTCGCCGGTGCAACTCCGCGCTGCCGGGTGAAAGTACTGAAATCCGCCCGTCGGATCTTCACGCCGACCCGGCCGGTGACCAGGCGCTTGCGCCGCAGCCGCGCACAGGCCCGATCCGCGAGATTGGCCAGTTCCACCTGCAGCTCGCGTTCATCGCCCAGATCCTGCGAGAAGGTGTCCTCGGCGCTGATCGATTTCTCTTCGTGGTCCGGCTCGACCGGGCGCTCATCGATTCCGGCCGCGCGTTGGCGCATGTGCGTGGCGTGCCGTCCGAACAGCCGCCACAGCAGCTCATCGGGTGCCTGACGCAGCTCGCCGAAGGTATGGACCCCGGCAAGCTCCAGGCGCTCCCCGGTCTTGCGCCCCAGTCCTGGCAGGCGCCGGATGGAGAGCGGGTCGAGGATCTGCGGCACGCGCTCGGGGGGTACCACGGTGAGGCCGTCGGGCTTGTCGAGATCCGAAGCGATCTTCGCGACGAGCTTGTTGGCGGCCACGCCGACGGAAGCGGTCAGTCCAGTCGCATCGCGGATGCGTGTCTTGATGCGGCGGGCAATGGCAATCGCATCCCCGAACAGCGCAAGACTGCGGGTCACATCGAGAAAGGCCTCATCGAGCGACAGCCCCTGTACCAGCGGTGTGACCTCATGGAAGACTGCGAAGACCTGGTGGGAAACCTCCTGGTAACGCTGCATGCGCGGCCGGACGCAGACCGCGTGCGGGCATAGTCGCAGCGCCGTGCTCATCGGCATTGCGGAGTGCACACCAAACTTGCGCACTTCGTAACTCGCCGCCGCCACCACACCACGGCCGTTGACACCGCCGACGATGAGGGGCTTGCCCGCAAGCTGCGGGTCATCGTGCACCTCCACCGACGCGTAGAACGCATCCATATCGACATGGAGCACTACACGCCTCGCCGAGCGCGGGTCGGACACGGCTAAACCGGCTACACGACAGATGGCTCAGGCGACATGTGCGCTGCCGGCTCGGGGTGCAGCAGCTGAGCGCGGTTCGCTCTGGGTACCGAGCTCGTCCTGTGCGAAGTCATCGACATGGATGAGCTCGAGGACCTTGCGATCGTAGTCACGCAGAGCCGCACCTTCGGTTTCCGAGATGATGCCGGCGGCGACCGCCTGTTGGATCTGGCCCGGCAGGTCGAGCGCGGTCACTCTGCCGGTCTTGATGCCATCGACGCGGATGCGCTTCTCGATCGGCTCGACCGCTTCAGCCAGCAGCAGCGCTTCCTGCAGCAGCCCGAGGGGATTGCCCGGTTCGAGTGTCCAGTAGATGTGCTCACAGAGCCGCTCGCGGGCTTCGCTCGAGCTGGTGACCAGGCCCGCGACACGCCGGCCCAGGCGGTCCCCGGGCGCGAAATAGGTGCGGCCCCGCGGAAACACCATGAGCCGCATCATTCCCGCGAGCAGCCGATTGGGGAAGTTACGCAGGAAGCCGTGCAGCTGTTCCTGCGCGTGATAGAGCAGGTTGCGGCAGGCCCATTCCACGATGGGCAGGTCCTCCGCAGGGCGGCCCTGGTTCTCATGATGCTTGAGGACCATGGAGGCGAGATACATGCACGAGAGCACATCGCCCAGGCGTGCGGAGAGATTCTCCTTCTTCTTCAGATAACCGCCGAGCGTCAGCATGGCCACATCGACGGTAAATGCGAACGAGGCACTGAAGCGCACGATGTGCTGGAAGTAGCGCGCCGTCGGCCCTTTGACTGGCACGCGAGTGAAGCGCGCCAGTGTCATCGCCAGGATGAGCGAGCGCACCGCGTTGGAGATGCTGAAGCCGATGTGTGCGAAGAGCGCGCGATCGAAATCATCCACACCGCGGCGCCGGTCCGGATTGCGCGCCGCCGTTCATCTCCCGCAGCACGAACGGATGGCAGCGCACGGCGCCCTGTCCGAAGATGATGAGATTGCGGGTCAGGAGATTTGCGCCCTCCACCGTGATGGCCACCGGCACGACCTGGTACCCGCGCGCCAGGTAGTTGCGCGGCCCCATGCAGATGCCCTTACCGCCATGCACATCCATGGCGTCGTTGGCGACCTGCCGTCCCATCTCGGTGACGTGGTATTTGAGCATCGCCGAGGGAACCGAGGGCTTCTCGCCGCCATCAATGGCGCCCGCGGTGACCGAGCGCGCAGCATCCATCGTATAGGTCAGCCCGACCATGCGCGCGATGACACGTTTCCACGCCTTCGAATTTACCCACCGGCATGTTGAATTGTCGGCGGATGCGCGCATACGCGCCGGTCGCCCAGACCGCCGCCTTGGCGCCGCCCGGTTGCATTCGAAGGCAGTGAAATGCAGCGCCCCACCGACAACTGCTCCACCAGCATCCGCCACCCTGCGCCCGCCATTGCGGGTACCGCCGATGATCACATCGAGCGGCACGAACACATCCTTGCCCTGGATCGGTCCATTCTGGAACGGGACGTTGAGTCGGGAAGTGACGCCGGCCGATGCGTGACGCCCGGTGTGTTGCGCGGAATCAGCGCGCAGGTGATGCCGATATCGACCTTGTCACCGAGCAGCCGGTCCGGGTCGAACATCCGGAACGCTAGGCCGATCACTGTCGCGACGGGCGCAAGCGTGATGTAGCGCTTGGAGAAGTTGAGTCTCAAACCGACGATCTCGCGGCCCTGCCACATGCCGCGGCAGACCACGCCGGTATCCGGGATCGAGGCCGCATCCGAGCCGGCGCGCGGTCCGGTGAGTGCAAAGCAGGGCACTTCCTCGCCCCGTGCGAGCCGCGGCAGGTAGTAGTCCTTCTGCTCTGGCGTGCCGTAGTGATTCAGGAGCTCCGCCGGCCCCAGGGAGTTCGGCACGGCGACCGTGGAGGACGCCGTGGCGCTGCGGCTGGCGATCTTCACCAGCACACAGGAATGCGCATAGGCCGAGAACTCGCAGTCCGCCGTAGCGCTTCGGGATGATCATCGCGAAGAAGCCGCGCGCCTTCAGAAACTCCCACACGTGCGGTGGCAGATCGCCGCGCTCGTGCGTGATGTTCCAGTCATCGAGCATGCGGCAGAGCTTTCGCACGGCCCGTCGCAGAAACGCCTGCTCTTCGGCGGTCAGGCGCGGCGCGTGCCGCCGCCAGCAGCTTCGGCTCCAGCGCGGCGCGCCCGTGAACAGCTCGCCATCCCACCACACGGTGCCGGCCTCGAGCGCCTCGCGCTCCGTCTGTGACATCGGCGGCAGCAGCTTCAGGTAAGTGCTTCATGAACGGTCGTGTAATGAGGGCCTTGCGCAACGGACGCAGGTTGAGCAGCCACAACGCGGCAAGCAGCCAGCCAGAGAGAAGCCCTTCCACACCCCCGCGGGGGCGCTCTGGGCACCTAACACCGTGTAGGCGATGAGCAGCAGCGTGAAGGTGGCGCGTGAAGGCGAGCAGCGAGAGCCGCCGGTAGGCGAGGAACAACACCGCCGCGATGAACAGCAGCGTGATCACCCCACCAGCCTGAGTAGCCGCGTAGGCCGCCGCAGCAAGCAACACCAGAACGATCAGGGTGCCGAGCATCGTGCTCTTCCTCAGCCGAGAAGTGCCTTTACTCCATCTCGCTCCTCGCGCAGCTCGGCATCCGTGGCATCCATGCGTGTGCGACTGAACTCGTCGACTGCCAGCCCCTGGACGATCTGGTAGCGACCGTCCTGGATGGTGACCGGGTAAGAGTAGATCACGCCTTCGCTGATACCGTAGCTGCCATCGGAGGGCACAGCCATGCTGACCCAATCATCCGCGGGCGTGCCGTGAACCCAGTCGTGAATATGGTCGATCGCTGCGGAGGCTGCGGAGGCCGCGGAGGAAGCTCCGCGTGCCTTGATGATGGCTGCGCCGCGCTGCTGCACGACTGGAATGAATGACTCCTCGATCCATTTCTGCTCGACCAGCGACTTGGCCGGCTTGCCGTCGACAAGCGCGTGACTGACATCCGGATACTGGGTGGCCGAGTGGTTGCCCCAGATCGTCATGCGTCGGATGGAGGTCACGTGCTTGCCGGTCTTCTCCGCGAGCTGGGTGAGGGCGCGGTTGTGATCCAGGCGGGTCATGGCAGTGAAATGGGCTGGGTTGAGATCGCGGGCATTGGCACGCGCGATCAGCGCGTTGGTGTTGGCCGGGTTACCGACCACGAGCACCTTGACCTTGCGGTCGGCGGACTCATTGAGCGCCTTGCCCTGAGCCGAGAAAATCTGCGCGTTGGCCATGAGCAGATCCTTGCGCTCCATGCCGGCGCTGCGCGGCCGTGCTCCTACCAGCATCGCGATGTTGCAGTCACGGAACGCCAGGCGGGCATCGTCGGTCGCGACCAGCTTGTTGAGTGTGGCAAAGGCGCAGTCGCCCAGCTCCATCACGACGCCCTGCAGGGCCGCCAGCGCGGGCGTGACTTCCAGCAGATGCAGATTGACCGGCTGATTCGCGCCCAGCATCTGCCCGGAGGCAACGCGGAACGCGAGGGCATAACCGATCTGACCGGCGGCGCCGGTGATAGCGACATTCAGAGCTGGCTTCATGGCAGTGTCTTTCCAGGCAAAGGGCCGCGAATTTTACTGCAAATCGACGCCCTATTTGGGCGTACGGTCCGCGGGCGGCGCTGCGCGCTTCGCGTCGGCAGCAGCGCTCTGCGCTGCGGTGATCGGATAATCCGGGAATGCAGCCCGTAACCGCCGCAGCTGTGCATCGGCTTGCTGCTGTTTACCCTGGGCGCGCAGCGCCTCGATACGTGCCAGCCACGCCTGCGGATCCGATTCGGCCTGTGCGGCCGGTTGCACCCTTGTCTCCGCAGCCGCAGGAGCGGCGTTCAGCGCAGCAGCCGGCGCCTGAACGGCTGCTGTGCCCTGCTCGGTACGCTGCGCTCGCGAAGGCGCTGAGGCGGCGCGATCGGCGGTTGCAGTCTCGCGCAACGACTCGGCCTGCGAGCTTGCGGTGCTGCTGATCGGTGGCCTTGTAGGTGTCTGCATGCCCGAGTGCAGAATGAACGCGAGCGAGACCAACACCGTCGCGGCGAGTGAGCCTGGGAGCGCCCACCTGGTGAGCGGCGCGCGATGCCTTGCGGAGGGCGCGACGGCCTGATGCGCAGCGCGCAACACCTGCGCGTCCAGCGCAGCAGAAGGCGCCGCATCCTCATGACCGTGTTCTGCAAGCGAACGCTGCTGCAGATAGGCTGCGAACTCTCGTTCCTCTGCACTCAACTGTGTATCACCTGGATCTTCGCGGTTCATGACAGTCGGCGGCTCATGACAGGAGATCCGTGACTGCGCGCTGCGCAGCGGCGCGCTCCTCGGTCGGTGCCAGAGCTGCGCGCAGTTTGGCGACGGCGTAGCGCAATCGGCTTCGACTCGTCTCAACACCCACGCCGCTGATGCCGGCGATCTCATCCAAGGACAAGCCCGACTCCTCGTACAGCAGGAAAACATCGCGCTGCTCTACAGGCAGACGCGCGAGTGCCGCACGATACCTGGCGACACTCTGCGCCCGCTCGGCCCGGATATCCGGGCGGTCGCTGTCGGGCGCCGGCAGCATCAGTGCCCTATCGACTCCGTCTGCAATGCCTGCCGACCCCGCGCCGAGGCGCTGTACTCGATGGCGGCGGAAGTGATCGATGCAGCAATGCTGGGCGATCCGAAACAAAAAGGTGCCAAAACGGGCACGCGGCTCATAACGGCTGCGATAGGCAATGACCTTGCCCCAGACCTCCTGGAACAGATCGCTGGCGATGTCGGGATCGCCGCTATGCCGCAGCAGATAGCGATATAGCGCTAGCCGGTGACGGGCGTAAAGCGCATCAAAGGCACGTCCGTCGCCGCGGCCATAACGCAGCATCAGCTCGGCATCGGTATCCGTGCTCATCCGCGCTCACCTTACCCCATCCCAACCCTTTGAGACGCCGCCGCCTCCAAGGGAGCACTAGGTCACGGCCGCCGTTTTCAGGTACTTTTTTGGTGATATGCCTTGACACTAGTGTAGTGATGTAGTTATATATAACACCAAGGGACGGGTGAGTTGCACAGAGCACTCATCTGCGGGCCCTCACTGAAGGAGAACCTCATGAACATCCTCGATACCGCCGTGAAGAGCTTTGCCTGTGGTTCCGCCGCGCTGGCCATTAGCGCAGTCCTGAGCTGGAGCTTTGTAGTGTCCACAAGCTCGGCTCCGTTTGCGATCAAGCCGGCCGTGACGGACCGGGTGGCCCCATCATTGCCGCGCACGCACTACCTCTCGACCGCTACTGGCCAGGCGCCGGCCGCTAGCCACCGAGCCTGACCCACGGCCGAAGGGTCACCCAGGAACTAGCCAGGAGACTGTCATGGATACGCTCAGCACCCTTACCAGAGTCACTGCCTGCGGCGCAGGTGCACTCGCCATCACAACCCTCATGAGCTGCAGCTTCGTTCTCTCGACGTCCACGGTGCCCTCTGCCACCACGGCACAGGCTCCGCTGCACGCTGCCGCCTCAGCGCCGGCCCACTCGCGCCATTTTGCCTTCGCGAGGTCCGGGCCCGCTGTTTTGGTAGATTAGTCGGGTAACGTCGTAAGAGGCCTATGAGCCCCGGAGCTTTGATGGAGCCGCAGTGGGACGAGAGTGTGCCGATCTATCGGCAACTGCGGGACCGGGTGGTGGCGATGATTCTCGAAGGCGCGCTGAAGGAAGGCGACCCTCTGCCCTCGGTCCGCAGCGTCGCTGCGGAATTCCGGCTCAACCCGCTGACAGTGCTGAAAGGTTACCAGCAGCTGGTGGATGAGCAGCTCGTGGAGAAGCGCCGCGGACTGGGGATGTTCGTGAGCGCCGGGGCGAGTAAAGCGCTCATGAAGGACGAGCGCCAGCGCTTTCTCAACGAGGAATGGCCCAAGGTTTTTGCCACCATCCAGAGACTGGGGTTATCGGCCGACGAGCTGCTGCAGGCAGGGGCTGCCGCGCCCACCACTCCCTGGCCTACGCCCCCCGGAGGCACGAAAGAATGACAGCCGTGATTGAAGCGCGTGCAGTGACCAAGAAGTACCGCGCGACGCGGGCCGTCGATGCGGTGAGTTTCAGCATCCAAAGTGGCCGCATCGTGGGTCTCATCGGACCCAATGGCGCCGGCAAGACCACGCTTTTCAAGGCGATCCTTGGGCTGACACGTTTCGAGGGTGACCTGCGGGTGCTCGGCCTGAGTCCGCTCTCGCAGCGCGACTCTGTGATGCAGGATGTGTGCTTCATCGCCGATGTCGCGGTGCTGCCCAAGTGGCTGCGCGTGTCACAAGCCATCGACTATGTCGCGGGCGTGCATGCGCGCTTCGAGCGCGGCCGCGCGCTGGAATTCCTGCGCAAGACCGACATCCGCATGAGCCAGCGTGTTCGTGAGCTGTCCAAGGGCATGGTGACCCAGCTACATCTGGCGCTGATCCTCGCCATCGATGCACGCCTGCTGGTGCTCGATGAGCCCACCCTGGGCCTGGATCTGCTGTTCCGCCGCCAGTTCTACGACACGCTGCTGAACGATTACTTCGACAAGCAGCGAACCATCGTCCTGACGACCCACCAGGTGGAGGAGATCGAGAATATCCTGACGGATGTGATCTTCATCAACCATGGCCGCATCGTGCTCGACAGCCCGGTGGAGAGCCTGCCGGGGCGCTACCTGCAGGTGTTGGTCTCGACCGACCAGGCGCAGCACGCCCGGCAACTGCAACCCTTCTACGAGCGCGAGGTGTTTGGCCGGCATGCGCTGTTTTTCGAGGGTCAGTCGGCGGAAACCCTCAGCCGCTATGGTGAGGTGCGTACTCCCTCGATAGCGGATCTGTTCGTGGCCAAGATGCAGGGGACTTCGCATGAACAGCAGTGATGCGCCGCTCGGCAGCGGCGCCGATGTGTCAGCTGCGCTAGGTGATGAGGGCGACACCCGCGCTAACGGCGTCGCGGCAGCGTCCCGTCGCCCGGTGCTCGTCACGCTGATCCGTCGTGAGCTCTGGGAGCACCGGGCGCTGTGGATCGCGCCGTTGCTGGCGGCCGTGCTGCTGATCGGCAGTGCCTTTCTCGCGACGATCCATCTGCCGGGCCAGGAGGCGCATGACCGGCATGCCTCAGGTCATATCAACCTGCAGATCTATGGGGCGCTGCAATGGGTGACCGCGCTGCCGCAGCTGCTCGTCATGGTGATCGTACTCAACTTCTATCTGCTCGACTGCCTGTACGCCGAGCGCAAGGATCGCAGCATCCTGTTCTGGAAATCGCTGCCCGTAGGTGATGGCATCACCGTCGCCTCCAAGCTGCTCGTGGCGCTGCTCGTCGTGCCGGTGGGCGTATTCCTGCTGTCAGCACTGAGCAACCTGCTGATCGTCGGCATCCTCAACCTGCGCGCGGTGCTGCGTCCGTTATCGGACACGATCACCCAGTGGGACACGCTGATGTGGATCAAACAGGAGGCGATGATCCTCGTGATCCTGCTGATGTCGGTGCTGTGGTATGCGCCGGCGGCGGCTTATCTTGCGCTGCTATCGGCCTGGGCGCGGCGCACCGTCGTCCTGTGGGCAGTGCTGCCGCCGCTGCTACTGCTCTACCTCGAGTGGTACGCGTTCGATACCCATCACATCTACCGCTTCCTCGAGTACCGTACCGTCGGCATCTGGCAAATCATGCATCTCGGCACGGCCATCGAGAGCGCTGCGACCTTACGCACACCCGCGAACAGCGTGCTCGCCGGCGACTTCGGCAGCCTGCGGCTGTGGCCGGCACTGACCAACATCGATCTGTGGTTGGGTCTGGCGGCGGCCATCGGGCTGGCCTGGCTCACGGCGCGCATGCGGCGTTTCCGCGACGACACCTGAACCGCTCTCCCTTATCATCGGCTGGCGTTCGCCGCCGTAGCAGTCCAGCTACGGGCCGAGCGACCAGCGGGTGGCGATGCAAGCAGGTAGCCGGCATTGAGCGCGCTCATCGAGCAGCGCCGCAGCGGACAGCAGCTCGAACTGCAGCTCGCAGGCGAGTGGCGCGCGCTGCGCCTGCCACAACTGGCCGCGGAGCTGGCCGGTGTGGATCTGACAGGCGTGCATCGCATCGTCATCGCAACCCAGGGACTGACCGCCCTCGATCTGTCGGCCGCCTGGTGTCTGCGCCAATTCATCACACGCGCCACGGTGCTGGCGGTTGCGGTGAGCTTCCACGGGGCGGCCCCCGATCAGCTGCGGCTGATCGATGCCAATCAGACCCGCCCGCCGCCCCAGCCGCTCGAGTCCCCCGAGCTCGGGCTGGCACCCCTCACGGAGCTGGGTCTGGGGCAGATCGGTCTGTACTCGGTGCGCGAGTGGCGCGATCTGAACGCCGCCCTCGGCTTTGTCGGGCGTGTTGGCGTGGCTTTCTTGCGGGCGCTGGGCTCTCTCAGGCGCCTGCGTCCGATCTCCATCGCCCGCCATATCTACGACACCGGGCTTACCGCAATGCCCATCACTGCGCTGATCGCCTTCCTGATCAGCGTGATCATCGCTTACCTGGGGGCGCAGGAGCTGCGGCGCTTCGGCGCGGAGATCTTCGTCATCGACCTGGTGACCATCGGCGTGCTGCGCGAGATGGGCGTGCTATTGACTTCCATCATCGTCGCGGGGCGCTCCGGCAGCGCCTTTGCCGCCGAGATCGGCTCGATGCAGCTCAACGAAGAGGTCGATGCGTTGCGCGCCATCGGCGTGGATGCGTTCGAGGCGCTGGTCCTGCCCCGGCTGCTCGGTTTGATGATTGCGCTGCCGCTGCTCACCATCGTCGCCGATGTGATCGGTCTTCTGGGCGGTGCGCTGCTGTGTCGCTATCTGCTGGACATTCCTCTGAGCCAGTTCGCCAGCCGAGCCATCGAGTCGATTTCCAGCAGCACTTTCTGGGTTGGACTGGTGAAGGCACCGGTGTTCGCGCTCCTGATCGGCATGGCCGGCACTTATCGTGGCCTGCAGGTTCGCAATTCCTCACGTGAGCTCGGGCGCCTGACCACGGTCGCCGTCGTGCAGGCGATCTTTCTCGTCATACTGGCCGATGCCGTGTTCGCCGTGCTGTTCCTGGAGATCGGCCTGTGACGCAGAACGTCCTGGAAGTCACAGGGCTGGTAAACCGCTTTGGCAGTCAGTTGGTGCACGATGGGCTCAGCCTGAGCGTGCACGAAGACGAGGTGTTCGGCATTGTCGGCGGCTCGGGGACCGGCAAGTCGGTGTTGTTGCGAAGCATCCTGGGACTGCAGCGGCCGCAGGCCGGCGCCATCCGCCTCGAGGGCCGTGACATCACCTGCATGAGCGCCCCGGAACTGCATGCTGCCAAGGCGCGTTATGGCGTTACATTCCAGTCCGGCGCGCTGTTCTCGGCTCTGACCGTAGTGCAGAACATCGAGCTGCCGATGATCGAGCATCTGCAGCTGGATGAGTCCACGCGTCATGAGCTGGCGCTCATCAAGCTGCGCCTGGCCGGGCTGCCGCCTGATGCCGGCGCTAAGTACCCGGCGCAACTATCCGGCGGAATGACCAAACGCGCAGCCCTGGCGCGTGCGCTAGCGCTCGATCCGCAGCTGCTGTTCCTGGATGAGCCCACCTCCGGCCTTGATCCGATCAGCGCGGCGGCTTTCGATGAGCTCATCCTGTATCTGCAGAAGGAGCTGCGCCTGACGGTCATCATGATCACGCACGATCTGGACTCCATCTTCCGCGTGTGCAACCGTGTGGGTGTCATCGTCGACTGCCGTATGGAAGTGGATACGATCGAACGCATCGTCGACAACCCGCATCCCTGGATCCAGGCGTACTTTCATGGCGTCCGCGCCCGGTCACACCTGAGCCCGCATGGAGCGTGAAGCCAACTACGCCGCGGTCGGCGCCTTTGTGCTGCTGATTGCGCTGCTGGGCGGGCTGTTTGTCTACTGGTATTCGGACACGCGCGAGCACAAGGTTTACCGCCGCTTCGAGATCTACTTCGACGGCAGTATCAGCGGGCTCGAGCGCGGTGCGGCGGTGCGCTATCTCGGTGTCGGCGTAGGTAGGGTTATGCGTCTGCGCATCGATCCGCGCGATCCAGGTCGCGTGCAGGTCATCGTGGACATCGACTCGACCACTCCGATCTCGGACCGGACCCTTGCCGAGCTCGGCCTGCAGGGCGTCACGGGGTTGTTATACATCGATCTGCAACAGATCCCCGCGGATACGCAGCCGCCGCCTACCGTACCCGGTATCGACTACCCGGTCATCCGCTCGGCCCGATCGCGCGTCGACCTGCTGCTGGCGCGGCTGCCGGACGTGCTCGCCTCGGCGGGAGAGGTCGTCGATCGGGCGGCGCGCGTGCTGAGTGATCGCAACATCACCTCCATCAGCAATGCCATCGGTAACTTGGACAAGGCGACTGCCGACCTGCCGCGCACCTTGCGAGAGGTGAGTGCGCTCGTCAATCAGCTGCATGCGGCGACGGCGGATCTCGCGGCCGCGGCGAAGGGTGCACGACAGGTCCTCGATGCCAGCGGACCGCAGGTGATGGCGGCCGTGCAGCGTGTGCGGGAAATCTCGGAGCACATCGCGCACGCCAGTGAGCAGATCGATCAGCTGATCGGGGACAACAGGCAGGAGCTGCGCGCCTTCACGCGGGAGGGACTGCCGGAGCTCGAGCGACTGGTGCGTGACGGCCGTGCGGCGGCGCAGGAGATCCGCGCCCTCTCCAGCAGCCTGCGCGAGAATCCTTCGCAGCTGTTCTACCAGCCGTCTGCTCGGGGCATGGAGATTCCGAGGTGAGCGGGCAGAGCTACGGGGCTCCAATGTATGCGCTTGTAGCAGCATGCGCGGCCGTGATGTTGTCAGGCTGTAGCGGCCTGTGGAGTCATGCGCAGCCCGCAGAGGTGTACGTGCTGCGTCTCATGCCGGCGGCGGCGAAGACACCTGCGCCGCAGGCGACTACGCGCTCGATCCGGGTCGCACGCCCGGATGCCGCACCCGGGCTGAGTTCGGAGCACATCGTGATCCTGCAGCCGGACCACCGTATGAACTATTACGCTGCAAGTGTATGGGCTGCGCCGCTGCCTGAGGTCGTGGAGGAGCTGGTCGTGGAGGGCCTGCGCGCCAGCGGGTCGTGGGCTGCGGTGCAGGATTCGCGCGGTTTCTTCCACTCAGACTACCTGCTGCAGATCGTTGTACGTCGCTTCGATGCGGAGTACGTCAGTAATCCCGCGGCGCCCGAAGTGCATGTGACTCTGGACTGCACAATCGGACGGCGTAGCGGGCGCGACGTTCCGGCAAGCTTCTCGGTGCAGGGCTCAGCGCCCGCCAGCGCCAATCAGCTTCACGAGGTGGTGAGCGCGTTCGAGATCGCCGCAAATCAGGCGGTGGCGGAGCTCACCGCGCGCAGCAGTTCCGCCATGCAGGCTGATCAGAACGACGACAGTCCAGTACCCTCCATCAAACGATAGAGCCAGTAATGCAGCTGGGACGGATCGGCGAAGTAGCCGAAATCCGTGGTGTACTCGATGCCCAGGGCGGCGCGGTTGCTCCAGAGCGTCTCGAAGTAACTCAACAGCTGTTGTGCGGGTGCAGAGCGCCGGTCCAGCTCGAGCGCGATGTTGGCCTCGAGGTCGTAATCCGCAAGACTGCGACGTGTCAGGGTGGCCGAGCCGGCGGTGATCCACAGGCCTTGTGCGCCGTAGACCATCACCAGGCGGGCATGGAACTGCTCGCCATGAGTGCGATACCAGCGTACATGGATGGCACCATCGCTCGCAGCAACCAGCTCGCTGGCGGCGGGCTGATTCGGGATGCCGCTCGTGGGTCGCCCGTAAGCCTCGCGATTCGGATCGAGAATCAGCCGGACATTCACGTGCCGGCGCGCCGCGGCGAGCAGCGCTTCGATGATGCCGCGATCGGCGATGTGCAGCATGGCGATGTCGATGCTGTCTCCCGAACTGGTTGCCCCGAGCCGTTCGAGCAACTCGGCGCGAATGCCACCCTCCGTCAGGATCCTGCAGCGTGCCCGATCGATCACCGTGTCGGGCGCTGTCGCCGCGCTCGCAGGCGTTGCGTCTGCCTTCGCCTCCGTCGTGGCATCCACGGTCGTCCCGCCTGCTGCCGCGCCTGTCAGGCGGCTGGCCGAGGTGATCGCGGCAAGCCGTGCCGGCAGCTGCCGGTCAGAGCTGCTGAAGCGCGCGATGGCCAGCTCACTTTGCAGCAACGGCAGGATGGCATTGCGGCGTATCTGCAGCGCCGTGTTGGAGTTGGCGCTGCTCGCAGCGTGCGGGTCGGCTGAGCCGACGATGGCGACCAGGCCGTCGTGGCCATCATCGGCGATCAGCACGCGGCGCTGGTCTGACTTGAAATTGAGCAGCCGCAGCCAACCCGCGATCGAACCGGCCGGCGCCGCCGGTGCAGGCTCTACCGTGTCAACGGGACCTGGGGCTGTCGTCACTGCCGGTCGCTGCCACCAGCCGATCGCCAGCCGCCACAGACCGGAGTAGATGAAGTTGGAATCACGCAGGCGATCGAGATTCACCGGGATGATCGCCACGCCGGCGGCGCGCAGCGGCTCGAGCTCGCCTGACAGCACCGCTGAGTAACCCAGATTGACCGGATCGATGAGCAGCAGGATTTGCAGCTGTGTCTGCCGGTGCTGCTGCTCGAGCAATGCCTCGCGTAGCTCCGCGGCGATTGGCCGTGTCGCTGCTGCACCGCCCGCGATTGACGGCGCGCTGTTGAAGAGATGGTAATCCAGGACGATGAACCGTTCTGCGGCCCGTATGGCCGCCAGCTCCTCATCGAAGATTGCATGGCTCACAACGGCACGCCCGTAGGCATCTGCGGAAGTGATATCCGCTATGAAGGTGACATCACGCGCGCTCACCGGCACCCAAGGAGAATCCAGCTGCAGTCCGGCCGGCAGTGACTTGTTGGTTTGCCACCATGCGATGAGCGCCCACAGCGCAGCCAGTGTCAGCAGGATCAGCCGCCTCCACCAGCCAGAGCGACGTGCCGCGGGCACATCGCGCGTCGTCGAGGTGAACGGCATGGCGGGATTCTAGCGGCTCGCGCCGCCGTGCGCCGCGCGGGGACGGGTTGACTTAATCAGGCCGAACGACTGGCCATCTCGTCGGCATGATGCAGCAGGTGCCCGAAGGGCGCCGTGCCGCCGGCCTGCTGCAGCAGCAGGGCGAGCAGATCCTCCGCTGTGCAGGGCTCGCCGAACAGCTTGCCCTGAGCGTAGTGGCAGGCATTGCGACGCAGGAAATCCAGGTGTCGCAGCGATTCGACCCCCTCGGCGACGACCTCCATACCCAGGCTGCGGCCCATCTCGATGATGGTCTTGACGATCGTCGCATCGCCTGCGTCCTCGCTCACGTCGCGTACGAACGACTGGTCGATCTTCAGCGTGCCGATGGGGAACTGTTGCAGTGCCGACAGCGAGGAGTAGCCGGTGCCGAAATCATCGATGGACAGATGCAGTCCCATCGCGTAGAGCTCATCGAGCAGCCGCACCGTGCGCTTCGGCATCGGCCATGAGCGTAGTCTCGGTGATCTCCAGCTCGAACGAGGTCGGCGAGACGCCGTGACGACGGAACACCGCAGCGGCAGCGCAGAATGAAGCTCGCCTGGCGCAGCTGCTTGAGCGACAGGTTCAGTGACACGCGGCCGGGGTTCGCGCCTTCGCGTCTGCATCGTGCGGTAATCCATGCACACGCGGTTCAGCACCCATTCGCCGATGTCCAGGATGAGATTGGTCTCCTCGGCGAGCGGAATGAACATCGAGGGCGGAATGTCGCCGTGGCCCGGCAGCCGCCAGCGCAGCAGCGCCTCGGCGCCGATGATGCGGCCGTTGCGCAGATCGATTTTCGGCTGGTACCGAATGACGAACTCGTCCCGCTCCACGGCGCGGCGCAGCTTGCTCTTCAGCATCAGCCGCTCGACGGCCGCGGCGTTCATCTCGGGTGAGTAGAACGCGAAGGTGTTGCCGCCGTTCTGCTTCGAGTAGTACATCGCGGCGTCGGCATTGCGGATGAGGTCGATGACGTTCTCGGCGTCGCGCGGACAGAAGCGCGACGCCGATGCTGGCGGTCAGAAAGACCTCATGCTGGTTGAGCTGGAAGGCGCGGCTCACCTCCGTGAGAATCGAGCGTGCCAGATGCGCGATGGGTCCGCGGTTGTCCGCATCCGCCGGCAGTCCGTCGACGAACAGCGCGAACTCGTCGCCTGCAAGGCGTCCGATGACGGTGTCTTTCGGCAGCGCGCGCGTGAGACGCTCGGCCAGCACCTCGAGCAACCGGTCCCCGGCGGCATGGCCGAAGGTGTCGTTCACCTCCTTGAACCGGTCCATG
This sequence comes from uncultured Pseudomonadota bacterium, assembly GCA_963715725.1. Classification (GTDB taxonomy): domain Bacteria; phylum Pseudomonadota; class Gammaproteobacteria; order Steroidobacterales; family Steroidobacteraceae; genus 13-2-20CM-66-19. Next base: position 1,901,382 of record OY970272.1, read on the forward strand.
TCCAGATACAACAGCGCGACCACCGTGCCGCTGCGCAGGCTGCGGGCGATCGCCTGCTGCAGCAGATGCTGGAACTGCATGCGGTTCGGGATCTTGGTGAGCGCATCGTAGCGGGCGAGGTAGCGGATGCGCCGCTCGGCACGCTTGCGCTCGGTGATGTTGCGCGCGACGAAGATGCACGCCCTGGAACTGCGGATCGTCGCTTTCGATCTGCGAGCCGGTGAAGGCAACCGGAATGGTCTGGCCGCCGCGCGTGCGTACCACGGTCTCGCGCGTCTCCTGCGCCGCCTGCTGCAGATCGAAATGGCTCACGCTCACGCTCATCCAGCACGCTCGCGATGTTGCGGCCCAGCAAGCTCCTCCTTCGCTGTAGCCGAGCAGCTTGCAGGCGGCTGCATTGACAACTTTCATTACTCCTTCCGGGGAGGTAACGAACACCGCATCGGTCATGCTGTTGAGCACGCTGTGCAGATAGTTGCTGTTGACCGTGGTCTGGCGCAGCCGCCCGCGCATCCGCTCCAGAGCACGCTGCAACTCGCCGAGCTCGTCGCGCCGGCCAGGTATCGAGCGGACGGGTGTAGTCGCCCTGGCCGATGCGCTCGGCGCCGCGGATCAAAGCGGCAATGGGTTGTTCCACGCGCCGCCCCGTGCGCCAGAAAAGATAGCCGCCGGCCAGCCCGCCGAGCAGTCCCAGTCCGCCCGCCAGTGCCAGTACGGTGTGCGCTTCATAGTCGCTTGCGGCCGCAAGCCGCCCCGGCAGGCTGCTGGGCGCGGTAGCCGATGCCTGCTCCAGACCGATGGCGAGCTTGCCGACGGTGCTCGTTGTTGCAGCGTCAGTGGCGCCTTCCGCGCTCTCCCGGACGGGCGCAGAAGCCAGGAGCTGCAGCGCTCCCGGGTGTTTCTCCGCTCGGCGCCAATCGTAAACGGTGACACCGGCGGCATCGGTGACGGCAACGGATACGACGGTCGGATCATCGGTAATTGGCTGTAGTCGGTGCGCAATGCTCTCGGCATCACGCGCACGCAGCGGCGGCGCCAAGCCGTCCGCAGCGTGGGCAGCGGTGACCTCGGCACGCGCGCGTAGCTCAACCGCAACACGATCGCGTGCTGACTTTTCGGCGGCCGCGTTCATACGTCGCGCGCCGACATCATGCTGCCAGGCGAAAACTCCGGCGACTGCGGCGACCGCACAGACCACCATCGCGAAGGCCGCGCCGGCGTATTTCAGCTTGAGACTTACGGTCGTCATGCGTTCCACGGCAGGATAGTCAGCAGCCGCCTCCGCGAGGCGGTGGCGCACCCTCTTTATGATTTACCGACCGATATTAACGCCGTGTGGCGGCGAGGCCAACCGCTTGGTGGCGCAGAGTGCGCCGAGCACGCCCGCGTGGATCTCGGGCAGCTTGCGGATGAGGCGCGGATGTCGCGCGGGTGAGGAGGCTTTCGCTACCGGCTGACCGGGGTTGTATCTCGCTGGGCAGCCCAGACGCGTTTGATGTAGCCCAGCATGAGCCCACGCATGGTGGACATCGGATCGGCAGTCGCCGCGAAGATCGGTGGATTACGCCGTAGCAGGCGCCAGTTTTCGCTGCGCAGGATCTGGCGCAGATAAAACACGTTGCGGTCGATCGCTTCCATGTAGGGATTGCGAGCCGTTGTAGAGAATCTCGAGATTGCGATAGGCGCCGTTGAATTCGCCATCCAGACGCTTGCTGCGCACTTCGGCGACGAAGTCAGGTGTCTGACGCAACAAGTCCAGGCCCGATGCGTACTTGACCTCGCGATCGCCGTTGGCCGCCATCGGCAGCGCGACACCACCGAGTACGAACTCCGCATACAGCCGGTCGCGGCACTTCTCCAGATAACAACGGTCCGCCATCTGCGCGATCATGTCAGCGGTGCCGAGCAGATGACCCAGTTTGATATCGCGCGGATCGCTGACAGCGATACGGGCGAAGGGCACCTCGTAGCCCGTGAAGTGGATGATCTCGCGCGCGATCGGCACCGCCGCTGCCAGTCCCAGCTGCGGCAGGTAATCCTCGAGGAAGCGCGCACCGCGCGAGACGTGTGTGCGGGTGAACTCCGCGCCGTTGTGTGTCTGTTGATCGTCGGTGCGACGCAGGTAACCCACGTCATGAAACAGGCCGACGATCAGGCCGAGGACGGCGCGCTCGCTGCCGAGTGCATCGTCGCCTGAGTGTTGGCGCTCGTGACCTACAATCAGGCGTGCGAGCGCCAGCGTGATATCCAGGGTGTGTTGGCGATCGTGATAGACGGTGTCGACACCGCAGTAACCGGGCACCTCGCCGGCAAACAACTGCTCGAAATGGCGAAATGCCTTGTCGAGCGCCTCGAGCGACAGTGTTGGCCACAGCGGACGATACAAGGCCTTGACCGCATTCAGCACGGCTGCGGGCGAGCTGACCTGCACCGTATTGGTGACATCGAAATCGCTGCGACGAACGCTTTTCATTATCCCGTTGTGTCCCGCGCGGCCGGACTGCCGGCTGTCCCCGGATCTGCTGTGATGTATCGACGGCAGTCTAGGCCAGCCCTTTAGGGTTCCACCAGCGACGCGGCGCACAGTTTTAAAGACCGGGACTACCGGCGAGGGGGAATCTATGTCAAGCGGCTGCCGGGAGCCGCAGCGATGGCGCGTTTCGCGGGCGGGCCAGCCTGACCCGATGCGCGGCAGCTGAGGACTCCAGGTGCCTGCGGGGGCGGCGTGCGGGCTGTTGTCAGCGCGTGTCGGCCGATGTCAGCCCGCCAGCTCACCGGTTTCGAGAATGCCGTGTTGCCGCAACAGCGCGCGCACATCCGGACGACGCCCGCGGAAATCGATGAACGACTCGAGCGCATCGCGGCTGCCGCCGCGCGCGAGGATGGCATCGAGAAAGCGCCGCGCCGTCGTCCGATCGAACACGCCCTGCTCCTCGAAGGCGGCGAAGGCATCGGCCGCCAGCACCTCGGCCCACTTGTAGCTGTAGTAGCCGGCGGCATAGCCGCCCGCGAAGATGTGCCCGAAACTGTTGGGAAAGCGGTTCCATTCCGGCACGGGCACCACCGCCAGCTGCGCTGCGTACCTCGCTGCAGTATCTGCAGTATGCGGCCGCCCTGCGCCGGGTCGTATTCGGCATGCAGCCGGAAATCGAACAGCGCGAATTCCAGCTGCCGCATCATCTGCAGGCCGGCATGAAAGCTGCGCGTGGCCATGAGCCGCGTCTGCGTCTCGGGCGGCAGCGGCTGCGCCGGTGTCCACATGACTGGAGATCCGCTGCAGCACCTCCGGATGCCACGCGTAGTTTTCCAGGAACTGACTCGGCAGCTCCACCGCATCCCATGCCACGCCGTTGATGCCGGCGATGCTCGGGTAGTCAACCCGCGTCAGCAGGTGATGCAGCCCATGGCCGAACTCGTGGAACAGCGTGAGTACATCATCGTGTGTCAGCAGCGCCGGCCGCCCCTCGCTCGGCGGCAGGAAGTTGCACACCAGGTAGGCCACCGGCAGCGCCGAGCCTGGTGGCAAGCTGCTTGCGCCCGACACACTCATCCATCCAGGCGCCGCTGCGCTTGTTGGCCCGCGCATAGGCATCCAGATAGAAGCTGCCCATCGCTGACCGTCGCTGCCTGTGATCTCGAAAAGCGCACATCGGGATGCCAGACTGGGCGCACCCTGGCGCTCGCGGATCCGTACGCCGAACAGCCGCTCGGCAACCTCGAACAGTCCGGTGAGTACGCGCGGCAGCGGGAAGTAGGGCCGCATCTCCTCCTGGGAAACCGAGTAGCGCTCGCGCTGCATGCCGCTCGGCGTAAAAACCAACATCCCAGGCTGCGAGCTGCCGCCCCGCGAAAGCTCTCGAGCTCGGCAAACTCCTGCCGGGCGGCGGCACGCGCCGTCTGCGCCAGCTCCTGCAGAAACTGCATGACCTCGTCGCACGCTGTGGGCCATGCGGGTCGCCAGCGCGTACTCGGCGTAGTTGCGGAAATCGAGCAGCTGCGCGGCCTCGTGGCGCAGCCGCAGGATGTCCTCCATGATCTGCGGAGTTGTCCCACCGGCCGGCGTTCGGTCCCTGGTCGGAGGCGCGTGTCGTCCAGGCTTCATAGAAGGCGCGCCGCAGCGTTTCGGATTCGGCATCGGTCACCACGGCAACATAGGTGGGCTGATCGAGCGTCAGCAGCCAGCCCTCGAGGCGCTGCTCGTGACTGCGGCGGCGCGCCTGCTCGATGAGACTCGCGTTCAGGCCGCGCAGCTCGGCGGCATCGGCGACGTGATAGCTCCAGCCGTTGGTGGCATCGAGCACGTTCTCTTCGAACTTCGCCTGCAGCTGGGTCAGCTCGAGCATCACCGATCTTGAAGCGCTCCTTGCGTGCCGGCATCCAGGCCGACACCCGCCAGGCGAAAATCGCGCAGCGCGTGCTCGATCACCTGGCGCTGCACCGGTCCGAGTGCAGTCCGCTCCTGCTCGGCGATGGTGCGGTAGGCGCGGTACAGCGGCTCGCTTTGCGCCAGATCGGTCTGATAGGCCGAGAGCAATGGCAGGCAGGCGTTGTAGCCGCTGCGCAGTGCATCGGAGTTGAGTACGGCGTTCAAGTGGCTGACCGGCGACCAGGTGCGCGTCACGCGGTGCTGCAGCTCCTCGAGCGGCTCGACGACGGTGGCGAAGGTGGGCTCCTGGACGGCGGCGAGCTCGTCGATGCGCGCGCGGCTGCGCTGCAAGATTTCGCGCACGGCAGGCTCGACGTGTTCGGGACGAATACGGGCAAAGGCAGGCAGCGGCTCGTGGCCCAGCAGCGGGTTTTCCATGCGGTTCTCAATCCATGGACCAGAGTGCATTCTATGGCTTAACAGGATTGCGCGCGCACCTGCGGCGGCTGCCTTGGAATCGGGACTCGGGCTCCCACCTTCGACATATGCGCGCCCCGCCGGGGGCTCGGTAACATGGCCCCCTCGTAAGGCGGATGTGCGGTAAGCGTATGACCGAGCAATTTGACCTGGTGGTCATCGGCGGTGGCAGCGGCGGTCTGGCGGCTGCCCAGCGCGCCGCCGAGTACGGTGCACGCGTCGCGCTGGTGGAATCAGGGCGGCTCGGAGGCACCTGCGTCAACGTCGGCTGCGTGCCGAAGAAAGTCATGTGGAATGCGGCCGACATCGCCGATGGCCTCGAGGATGCGGCCGATTACGGCTTTCGGTTGGAACCTGCCGAGCGCGTACGACTGGACGCTGCTGAAGAGCAAGCGGGACGCTTATATCGCCCGCCTCAATGGCATCTACGAGAGCAATCTCGCCAAGCGCAACATCGAGCTGCTCCGCGGCCGCGCGCATTTTGCGGACGCGCACACTGTTGCGGCCGCCGCGCGGCAGCTGACCGCCCCGCACATCGTGATCGCCGTGGGTGGCCGCCCGATGGTGCCCGCCGATCGCCGGCGCCGAGCTTGGCATCACTTCGGACGGCTTCTTTGAGCTCGAGCACCTCCCCGGCCGTGTCGCGGTCGTCGGCAGTGGCTACATCGCGGTGGAGATCGCCGGCATCCTTTGCTCGCTCGGCGCGAAAGTAACACTGGTGCTGCGCGGACAGCGGGCATTGAAGGACTTCGATGCCATGCTGGGCGAGGCGATGCTGACGATACTCGGGAGGAAGGTGTTGATATCGAGACCAACGCCTGGCCGCACGCGCTGGAGCGCACTTCTGCCGGTGCGCTCGACATCGACGTTGCGCGATGGCCGGCGTGCTGAAGCCGTTCGACACCGTGATCTGGGCGATCGGCCGGGTGCCGGCGGTCGAAGATCTCAGGCTGGAGCGCGCCGCGGTGGATCTCGATGCGTACGGATTCATCGTGACCGACAAGTATCAGGTCACCAGCGGCGCCGGGATCTACGCCGTCGGCGATGTGACGGGGCGTGCGCAGTTGACGCCGGTGGCCATCGCCGCCGGCCGGCGTTTAAGTGACCGGCTGTTCGGCGGCAAAGCCGACCGGCACCTCGATTACGAGGAACATACCGACCGTCGTCTTCGGCCATCCGCCCATCGGAACGGTCGGCCTCACCGAGGCGGCGGCGCGCGCCCAGCTATGGCGATGAGGCGGTCACGGTGTATCGCTCCGGGTTCGTTCCGATGTATCACGCGCTCACGACGCGCAAGCCACGCACGGATATGAAGCTGGTCACCGTAGGTCCGCAGCAGCGCGTGGTGGGCGTGCACGTCATCGGCCCGGGCGCCGATGAGATGATGCAGGGGTTTGCGGTTGCCGTGCGTATGGGAGCGACCAAAGAGGACTTCGACGATACGGTCGCCATTCATCCGACCAGCGCCGAGGAGCTGGTTACGATGCGCTGAGCGCGCGGGCCTTGAGGGCAGCGAGCACCGCGGCGGTGCTCGGGCCGCATGCCGCGCCATACCCGAAAGGATTCGGCGGCCTGCTCGACCAGCATGCCCCAGCCCTGGTGGGCGCGTGCACAGCCCTGTTGGTTTGCCCACTGCGTGAAGGCGGTCTGGGTTTTGCCGTAGGCCATGTCGTAGCAGATGGTGTCGGGACCTACCACATGAGCGGGCACGGCAGGCATCTCGCCACTGAGGCTTGCGGACGTGGCATTGATGACGAGGTCGAAGGGCGGACCGGCCAGATCATCGAAGCCCGTGCCGCTGACGGCTCCCAGTGTGGCGAAGATCTGCGCCAGGGCGAGGGCGCGTGCTGATGTTCTGTTGGCAACCACCAGCTGCGCAGGTTCGAGCGCCAGCAGCGGTGCCAACACTCCGCGCGTGGCGCCGCCGGCGCCGATGATCAGACAGCCGGCGGCGCGTGACGGTCAGTCCGAGATTGTCACACAGATCGCGCACCAGACCTGCGCCGTCGGTGTTATCGCCGAGCAGGCTGCCGTCCTTCTGCAGCGCGAGCGTGTTGACTGCTCCGGCGTGCGTGGCGCGAGTGGTGAGCTCTGCCGGCGAGTGCCACGGCGGCCACTTTGTGCGGCAGCGTGACGTTGAGTCCCTTGCCGCCGAGCGTGAAGAAATCGCGTACGCGCGCGCGCGAATTCGTCGGGCGTGAAAGTCATACAGCCGGTAGCTGATGCGCCTGACCGGTCTCGCGGGCGAACAGGCCATGGATGAACGGCGACCAGCTATGGCTGACCGGATGCCCCACGACTCCATACCTGTCCGCGCTCATCGATGCATTGTGACGCGGCACGTGCTCGGGGTCACCTCGAGGGTGTGAGCGTGCGCAGCAGCGTGCCGCCGCCGGAGACCAACATCGAGTTGCTGCTGCAGCTCGGGCTGCCACGGGCTGGCCTGTTCGGCAAGCTGGTACGGAGGATTGACGATGAGCATGCCCGATCCGTTCAGCGCCACCGCGGAGTCCCGCGGATACAGCCACAGCTCTGCGGCGATGGTCGGATAGCGCACAGCCTGTGCGAACGCCTCCTGCCAGGCGCGTACCGGCCGCTCGTCCTTGATCGGATACCAGATGGCGTAGATTCCGGTGGCGAAGCGCCGCAGGGCATCGCTGACTGCAGCGGTGACCTGCGTCGAAATCGCCGCGGCTCTGCTCGTACGGCGGATCGATGAAGACCAGACCGCGACGCTCAGCGGGCGGCAGCCAGGCCTGCAGGCGCTCAAAACCGTCGTCGCGTTCGACACGCAGGTTGCGATGCTGCTGCAACTCTCGCGCAAGGGCAGCGGCTTCCCCGGCCATGCATTCGCACAGCACTGCGCGGTCCTGTGATCGCAGCTGCAACGCCGCGATGCAGGGTGAGCCGGGATAGGCCTCCGGGGCAGAGCGCGCACTGCGGAAGTCGCGCAGCAGCGCCTCGAAGGCGCGCAGCTCTGGTGCCCGATAATCACCGTCGGCAAAGCGTCTGCTGCCGTGCATCGCCTCTGCGGAGTGCGCCAGATCATAGGCACCCCGGCCCGCATGCGTCTCGAAATATGCAAAGGGCTTGTCCTTGCGCTTGAGCGCCTGCAGCAGGGCAAGCAACATGACGTGTTTGTGGATGTCGGCAAAATTACCGGCGTGGAAGCCGTGTGCTGGTATTTCATCGCCGGAGCGAACGCGGTGCCGCTGCCGCGTTCGCGGAGGTCATTTCAGGCCGCGGGTGCGCGCCGCTGCGGAGCGTCGTGCGGTCTCGGTCGCAGCAGGCTTTGCCCCTGCAGCTTTCTTGCGCCTGCGATTGCTGGCGCCCTTGCGCGCTTTGCCCTTGGGCTGTTCCTTCCCGGCGTTGCCCGTGCGGGCGTTACCGGCGACTGCAGCCCGCAAAGCGGGTCGCGTGCGCGATGCTGCAGCGCCATTACCTGCGCGGAGCACATGTTGATCCTCGGCCTCGGAGGAGTTCGCGCGCGACGCACGCGCTCTGGGCACGCCGGCGGGCTTGCGGGACCCTGCCGCAGGCGACCGGGTGTTGCGCTGGGTAGTCCCACCATTTCCGCCTGGAGTCGTAGCGCCCGCGGCTTTCGCAGCGGCCGTGGTTTTCGCAGCGGCCGCCCCCGACGCGCTGGCAGGGGCTGGGGTTTTGGCCGCGGCACGTTTACCCCGACCGAACCGTCCCCCCCGTTCCGGAGCCTGCTCGATCAGCAAGCGACAATCCTCGAGCGTTAGGGAGCTTGGCTCACGATCCTTGGGAATCTTGGCGTTCTTCTTGCCGTCGGTGACATAGGGTCCGTAGCGGCCATTCAGCACCTGAATGCCCATCGACCCCGAAGTCCCGGATGGTGCGGTTGGCATCCGCTTCCTTTTTGAGCCGGATGACCTCGAGCGCGCGCTCGAGAGTGACCTGTAGGGGTCGTCCTCCTTGAGCGAGACGTACTTGCTGCCGTACTTCACGTAAGGACCGAAGCGGCCGACGTTCGTCACGATCGTTTCGCCTTCGGCGCGTGGCGCCGAGCGTGCGCGGCAGCTTGAACAGCTCCATGCGCCTGCGCGAGCGTCGAGCGAATCCATCTTCTGCCCGGGCCGCAGGCCGGCGAAGCGCGGCTTCTCCTCGTCGTCCTTGGTGCCGATCTGCACGAACGGCCCGAAGCGTCCCATGCGCACGGTGACGGGTTTGCCGGTCGCCGGATCCTTGCCCAGCTCGCGCGCCTGCGCCACCTGCTCGCGCGTGACGTTCTTCTCGATCGTCTCGACCTGATCGATGAACGGCTTCCAGAACTTCTCGAGCGGCGTGGTCCAGTCCTCCTCGCCGCGCGAGACCGCATCGAGCTCATCTTCCATCGCCGCCGTGAAGCCGTACTCCACGTACTGATGGAAGTGGTCGGTGAGGAAGCGGTTGACGATCTTGCCGATGTCGGTGGGAATGAAGCGCCGCGCATCCATCTCCACGTACTCGCGATCCTGCAGCGTCGAGATGATCGTCGCATACGTGGAGGGCCGGCCGATGCCGTGCTCCTCGAGCGCCTTCACCAGCGAGGCTTCGGAGTAGCGCGGCGGCGGCTCGGTGAAATGCTGCTCGGCGTGCAGCGCGCAGCAGGGTGACGAGGTCGCCTTCCTTCATGGGCGGCAGGATGTGATCGGTATCGTCGGCCTTGGCATCGTCGGTGCCTTCCTGGTAGACGGAGATGTAACCCGGTTTGACCAGCGTCGAGCCGTTGGCGCGCAGCAGGTGGCGCTCGGGGCCATCCGGGCCGGCGAGCATGTCGACGGCAACCGTGTCGAATACTGCGTGACTCATCTGCGAGGCGACGGCGCGCTTCCAGATCAGCGCATACAGCTTGTACAGGTCGGCGTCGATCTTGCCTTCGACGCTGCGCAGGCGTGATCGCCGCGGAGGTCGGGCGGATGGCCTCGTGCGCTTCCTGCGCATTCTTCGACTTGGTCTTGTAGATGCGCGGCTCGTCGGCCACTTCGTCCTTGCCGTACAGGCGCGCGGCGACCTCGCGGATCTCGTTGACTGCTTCGGCCGCGAGCGACACCGAGTCGGTACGCATGTAAGTGATGAGGCCGACGCTGCCTTCGCCGATATCGATGCCTTCGTACAGCTGCTGCGCGAGGCGCATGGTGCGCCGCGCGTTGAAACCCAACTTGCGCGCGGCTTCCTGCTGCAGCGTCGAGGTCGTGAACGGCGGCGCCGGATTGCGGCGGCGCTGCTTGCGATCGATGGCGACGACGACGCAGCTCGCCGAGTCCGCTGGCATCCGGCGCACGGTCGCGGCGCGGTCGCGTGCGGCGGCATCGATGGTGCTGCTCGACTTCGCGCGCCTGCGTCTCGTTGGTGAAGCTGAACTGCTCGACCTTCTGCGCCGCGGTATTCGAGCAGCTTGAGCGGGAAGGCCTGCGACGTGTGCGCGCCTTCGCCCTCGATGGTCCAGTATTCCTGCGGCAACGAAGGCTGCGATCTCCGCCTCGCGCTCGCAGATCATGCGCAGCGCCGGGCTCTGCACGCGTCCGGCCGACAGGCCCTGCCGCACTTTCTTCCACAGCAGCGGCGAGAGATTGAAGCCCACGAGGTAGTCGAGCGCGCGCCGCGCCTGTTGCGCATTGACCAGATCGAAGCGACAGATCGCGCGGCTGCGCCACGGCCTCGCGGATGGCGTTGCGCGTGATCTCGTAGAAGACGACGCGGTGCACCTGTTTGTCCGTCAGCTCGCCGCGCTCACTCAGGATCTCCTTCAGATGCCAGGCGATGGCCTCGCCCTCGCGATCCGGGTCGGTCGCCAGGTACAGCGCCTTTGACTTGCGCAGCGTTCTGGAGATGGCCTCGACGTGGCGCTCGTTTTTCTCCAGCACCTGGTACTGCATGGCGAAGCCGTGATCCGGATCGACCGCGCCTTCCTTGGGCACGCAGATCGCGCACGTGGCCATAGGAGGCGAGCACATCGAAGTCCTTGCCCAGGTACTTCTTGATGGTCTTCGCCTTGGCGGGCGATTCGACGATGACGAGATTGTCTGCCATGGCGCTACGCGAATCCGTATCCGCTCAAAAACAAAAAACCGCGGCCGGGCCGCGGAGCTGATCGTCGCCGCGGCGCTGTGGTCGATCAGTGCGGCGTGCTGGGATGAACATCGGAGACCAGGTCTTCCAGCCGCTCGAACGCCAGCTCCTGTCCGGGCTGGCTCGAGAGCACCATGAGCACCACCCATTTCAACTGCTCGGTGTCGAGCTCGTCGGCATCGAGCGCCAGCATCCGGTCGATCACGATCTCGCGCTGCTGCGGCGAGAGAATGCCGAGGCGCTCCAGAGTCACGAGGAAACCGCGGCACTCCGTGGACAGCCGCGCCAGCTCGCCGTCGGAGAAAATCCGCAGCGCGGGACCGCCCGTCAGGAAGCCAGCATCAGCGGTGGCCGATCGCGCTCGGAAGCCAGGTCGGCCAGCCAGTCGAGCGCGCGCTCGACATTCGCCTGACCGAAGCCAACGCGCTCCAGATCGCGCGCGAGATGCTCGCGTTCCGGCACCTCGGGCACCTCGTCGAGCATGTAGCGGTCAAAGACGTAGATCAGAATGTCGAGAACGGTGCCGGTCATCATCGTGGTATGCGGCCATAACGGCCGCCTGGGAGGGCGCGATCCGACCCTCGAGCTCGAGAAGCAGCAACATCGAGGCAATCGACTCACCCGGCAAGTCCGGTGCGAGCAGCGAGAACATCGACGCTCACGGGTTCGAAGCCGACGGCATCTAACAGCATTTCAACCCCTTGTCCAATGCCGGCCGCGGCCTGGCAGGCGGCGCTGTTTGACTTATAAGTCCTTGTTGTCGCAGGGACAATTCCAAGCTGCAACAGAACCTCGGCAGCGCACGTGACACAGGGCGGCACCTGTCGCGGATCAGCTTGTGGCAGCCCGCGGACTGCTGGGCTGTAGATGGAGCCGGGAACGGCGAACACTGGACGGCCCTGGCCGCGCGCATGTCGCGCCGTGACGAGCGAGCCGCTGCGCAGCGCTCGCCTCGACGACCAGCGTGCCACGGGCAAGCCCGCTGATGAGGCGGTTGCGCCGCGGGAAGTTGCGGCCCGCGCGGCGGGGTGCCGAGGCGGAAACTCAGAGATCAGGGCGCCACGGCTCGCGGATGCGACGCGGCGAGAGCGGTGTGCTGCGCGGGATAGATGCGTCAAGCCCGTTGCCACACACCGCTACCGTGACACCGCCATCGTCGCAGCGCCGCCTCGTGACTCGCCGCATCGATCCCGACCGCAAGGCCACTCGTGATGGTGAGCCCCGCTTGCGACCAGCTGCCTCGCGAAGTCAGGCCGCGGTGTGTCGGCCGGCTGGCGTCGGGCGGCGTGAGCCGACGATCGCCAGTTGCGGCGCCTGCAGCGCTGTGCGGTCGCCCAGCACGTACAACAGTGCCGCAGGGCAGCCGGCAACGTCGAGCAGCTGCGTGGGATAATCCGCGTCGGTGCACAACAGGACCCGAGCCTCATCGGCACTCGCTGCTCTGCAGCCATTGCAGGTCGGCGTCGCAAGGCCCCGTGGTCAGGGGAACGGAGGAATGCCGCAGCCTTGGCGGGTAGCTGTGCGCCGGTGCAGAAGCCAGCAGCGTTGCACAGACCAGGTTGGTCGAGACGTGTCAGGTCGCCGGCTGCGGCGGCGAGCAGGGATCTGCAGGTGCCGTACGCCAAGTCCGGGAGCTCGAGCCAAGAGGATGCGCGCATATGACTCGTCCATTTCCGCAGGCTAGCGGGGCACAGCGCCGGGAGCAGGTGGGGTTATCGGGTGGATCGACCCAATAACCCGCACATCGCAAATCGCTAGGGGTTATGGACGACGTCATTCACGCGAATGGCGTCGGAAGCGCCGACACCAGGCCGTAGCTCAGGCGATCGAAGGACTTGAACACGAGCAGCGTGCCGGCGCGCTCGTCCGGCAATTTCACCTTGGGCGCGAAGGAGGTGCCGACGCCGCCGAGGTGCGTGCATGAAGCCACTGCTCGTTGGCATAGACGTCATGTACGGTCTGGCCGGCCTGGTCGACGGCAAGCACGTGCCCGGCATCGATGCCGTGGCGCTTGCCGCGGTTGATCACCACGATCTGGTACTGGCCGATGACTTCGGTGCCGTCGACGACGGCGATGATGCGGCCGTGCACATCATTGCGCGGGGCGCGCAGCATGAAGTTCAGCGGCACATCCAGGTCGGCCGCCAGCACCTTGTCGCCCTGCAGTGTCTCGCGGGCCGTATCGATCAGCAGCGCCTTGGTCGGATTGCCCGGCTTGCGATACCAGCGCGGTCGCGGTGTAGATGCCCTCATAACCGACGACCTTGCCGTCGTCCGGGTCGCGCAGCGGATCGCCCACGTGCACGACGCTGTAGCGGCGTGTTGGGCTGCGCCTTCAGGTCGGCGATGTAAACCTCGTGGCCGGTGCCGGCAACGACGTGCTCGTCGCGGAATGCCACCACGTGTGGCGGCGTTACGCACCTGCTCGTTGGTCAGCACCGAAGGTCGTGACAGGAACGCGGCAATCGCGGTGTAGGGGATCGTCGGGATAGCGCCGTCCAGCGGCGAGCTGCGCAGGCGCGGATCCAGACGCGCCGCGCCACCCTGCTCGAGGCGGATCTGCGGTTTGCCATCCTTGCCATAGGCGAGCGCGAGCGTGTCGCCGGGGTAAATCAGGTGGGGGTTGGCGACCTGGGGGTTGATATACCAGACCTCAGGCCACAACCAGGGATCACGCAGGAACATCGAGGCGATGCCCCAGAGCGTGTCGCCGCGCTTCACCACGTAGCTCTTCGGAGCGCTCGGATTGAGGATGCTGCCCCGGTCATCTGCGGGGGCCGCTTCGGCAGGCGGCAGCCGGCGCGTTACCTGCTTTGCTCACCGCCGCCTCGGTAGCGGTCATCTCATCGACCGGAACGCGCTTCGCCGGAATCGGGGACTTCGGCAGCCGAAGCCATGGGCTGCCACGGCCGGCTTGTCCGCCGCGATGGCCAGCCAGGAGCAGCCCGAGAGCGCAACCAGCAGCGTCAGCGCGCCCGTGCACCGGCGCACCGCGGGTATTCGGTTAGAGACCATCCACAACACTCCTCTTTCGGGCGCGCCTGCCGCGCAGCAGGCAGGTCCTCAGCTTGCGCTTGTTTCCCGGACGAGGCGCCCACACATCCTGCCCGATCAGCCTAGTTGTTATACTGGCAGCCGGCCGCGCGGCACACGAATTAATGTCAACTTTGTGCGCTGGATCACGGCTGCGTACTGGTCTTGCGAGCCCGGTGTCAGTTCCGTGAACCAGGCCCGTTGCGCGCGCTGGGCACCCGATTTAACCGAACGTGGATTTGACTCATGGCGATCCGAACCATCCTCGAATTCCCCGACCCGCGTCTGCGCACCCGTGCACAGCCGGTGACGCGCTTCGACGCCGAGCTTGAGCAGCTGATCGATGACATGTTCGAGAGCATGTATGCCGCGCCGGGCATCGGGCTCGCCGCCACCCAGGTGGACGTGCATCAGCGCGTCATCGTCATCGATATGTCGGAGGAGCGCGAATCAGCCGCTGGTGTTCATCAACCCGGAGATTCTTGCGCGTGAAGGCGAGGAGCAAACCGAGGAGGGATGTCTGTCGGTGCCCGGGATCTTCGACGAAGTGAAGCGCGCGGCGAAGATCCGGCGTGCGTGCCAGGATCGCACGGGGGCCGTGTTCGAGCACGACTATGATGGAATGCTGGCCGTGTGCATCCAGCACGAGATGGATCATCTGGAGGGCAAGCTGTTCGTGGATTATCTGTCGGATCTGAAGCGTCAGCGCATTCGCAAGAAGCTGGAGAAGGAGCGTCGCTCGCGGGCGGCACTGGCGCGCGACAACCCCGGGGCTTCTCGTCGTACCCTCTAATCCGTGCAGACCGGCAGCGCTGCTGTGACAGCGTTGCGGGTCGCCTTCGCGGGCACGCCGCAGTTCGCCGTTCCGGCACTGCAGGCGCTGTTGGATTCCCCGCATACCGTAGTCGGAGTGCTGACTCAACCTGACCGTCCCACGGCCGTGGCAGACAGCTCGCCGCGAGCCCCGTCAAGGAGCTTGCCACCGCCGCGGCTCTGCCACTGAGCCAGCCTGATTCGCTGCGCCACAGCTCGCAGCAGGCGCACGTTGCTGGCGTCTGGCGGCCGGACGTGCTGGTGGTAGTCGCGTACGGGCTGATTCTGCCCGCAGCGGTGCTGGATCTGCCCCGGTTGGGCTGCATCAACATCCATGCGTCCCTGCTGCCGCGCTGGCGCGGTGCGGCTCCGATCCAGCGCGCCATACTTGCCGGCGATCCGCAAACCGGAATCACCATCATGCAGATGGATGTTGGATTGGATACCGGACCGATACTGCTGCGCCGTGTGCTGGAGATTCTTCCTACCGACACCGCCGGCACCCTGCAGCAGCGGCTCGCCGCTGCCGGGGCTGAGGCGCTGATCGAGGTGCTGGCCGGGCTCAACGGGACGGTTACGGCCGCACCGCAGCCCGCTGTCGGCGTGACGTATGCCGCCAAGATTTCCAAGGCTGAAGCACTCATCAACTGGCAACACACCGCGGTGCAGATCGATCGTCAGATCCGCGCATTCAATCCCGTGCCCGGAGCCGAAACCCGCCTGCATGGTGAGCAGTTGAAAGTCCACGCCGCGCGCCTCGTGTCCGACCGTGGTGCCGTGGCCGGTGTGCCCGGGCGAATTGTCGATGTGCAGGACGATGCCGTCCTGGTCTGCTGCGGCCAGGGCCTGCTGGCTCTCACACAGGTGCAGCGCGCCGGGCGCAAGCCGATGGCGGCGCGTGCTTTCGCGCAGGGGCTGCAACTCCAAGGTCAACAGCTTGGCTGATCGATCCCGCTGGGCTCCCGGCGCCGCCGCGCTGGCAGCCGCTGCCGACGTCGTGGCTGCCGTGGCGCTCGGCGGACGCTCAGTCGATGATGCGCAGCACGACCTTGAGGATCTGGCTGAAGCGGCTGAGCGTGGCCGAGGCGACGACAGACAGCGCGCCATCGTGCGCGCGATCAGTTTGGGAACGCTGCGCTGGTATCTGCGGCTCGCGCCCGCTGTTGAGAGGCTCGTAACGCAACCTGCGAAACTCGATTGGTCGCTTCGCGCGCTGTTGATCGTGGCCGCTCACCAGATCGAATACTCCCGCAACCGCCGCAGGCGACGGTGCACGCGGCAGTCGATGCGGCACGCATCCTGCACCACAGCCGGGCGAGTGGGCTCGTCAATGCGGTGCTACGTCGCTTCGTCCGCGAACGCGCTGCCTGCCGAGCTGGATGCGCGAGATGCAGTCCGGACAGCCCATCCGGCCTGGCTCATCGAGCAGCTGAACGCTGCGTGGCCGGCGCAGCTGTCAGCCATCCTCGACAGCCAACAATGCGCATCCGCCCATGGTGCTGCGCGTGGATCTGACGCGCGGCAGTGTCTCTGACTATCTGCAGGAGTTGACCGAGGCGGGACTTGCTGGCACCGCCCTCGGATGGGCGCGTGCCGCGGTACAACTGGAGCAGCCGGTGCCGGTGAATGAGCTGCCAGGATTTGCCGCCGGGCGGGTGTCGGTGCAGGACGCCGGCGCGCAGCTCGCCGCAACGCTGCTGGAGTTGCAGCCCGGTATGCGGGTGCTCGATGCCTGCGCCGCCCCCGGGGGCAAAACGGGTCACATGCTCGAGCAGCAACCGGGGCTCGCGCGAGCTGGTTGCCGTCGACATCGATGGCGGCGCGTGTGCAGCGCATCCGCGGCAATCTCGACCGGCTCGGCCAGGATGCGGAGCTGCGTGTTGCGGATATCCGTCACCCGGAACAGTTCTGGGATGGCGCTGCATTCGAGCGCATCCTGGTGGACGCCCCGTGCTCGTCGACCGGCGTCATCCGCCGCCATCCCGACATCAAGCTGCTGCGCCGCGCCGACGGACATCGCTGCCTTTGCGCGCACGCAGCGCACGATCTTGCAGTCGGCCTTTCGGCCTGCTCGCGATGCGGGGCCGACTGCTCTACTGCACCTGTTCGCTGCTGCCGGCTGAGAACGATGAGGTCGTCGCGGCGATTTCCTGGCGCAGCAACCGGCAGCGCGCGACGGTGCCTGTCGAGCGCGGCCGTAGCCCGGGGCGCTGTGCAGACGGACTTCGGCCTGCAACTCCTGCCCGGTGCGGAGGCGGGCACCGATGGCTTCTATTATGCTTGTGTCGAAAAGACAACGACCGGAACCTGAGCAGGTGGCGCGGGTCACAGCTAGCGTTCATCTGTGTTGCCCATGCTACGAGCCTTCGCGATAACAGCCCGGCAGGTCGCCATGTCCTGCGTACCTGCAGTTCTGCTGTCTCTGCTGCTCGCAGCGACGACGGCAGCGGTTTGGGCGGACGCACTGGACGGTGTGCTCGAGGTGCGGTCCGCTTATGTGAATATCGACAAGGGCGTGTTCCTGCTGCACGCCCGCGTCGAGTACCCGGTGAACCCCGGCCATCCGCGACGCCTTGCGCGATGGCGTCACACTGACATTTGAGCTCGACACCCGCGTCGAGCGGGAGCGGCGATTGTGGTTCAACGCAAACATCGTGGAGCTCACCCTGCGGCGCGAGCTCACCTACCACGCCGTCAGCGATCGCTACGTGGTCCGCGACATACGCAGCGGCGAACAGCAGAACTTTCCGACGCTCGAGGAGGCGCTCGCCTATCTGGGCAAGGTCGACAGCTGGCCGATACTGGTGGAGCCGCAGCTCGGACGGCGGCAACTACCTGATCAGCGTGCGTGCCGGCGTCCGGCGCGGACGTCTGCCGGCGTCCTTGCGCGCGCTGTTGTTCTGGACTGACGACTGGCATCGCGTGAGCGAGTGGTACTCATGGTCACTCCCGGTTTGAACGGCGAGACAGTCTGCGACGCGCCCGCGCCGGGCAGCGCCGGCGCTGCTCGTTCTGTGGGCCGCGATCGGCGTCGGCGCGCTGCTGCTGCTGGCGAAGAGCGTGCAGAACTCCTCGGCATTCGATCGGCTGCAGCCCTGGATCCTGCTGCTGAATCTGGTCGGCGTGATCGCGCTGATCGCTGCTGCTGGCGCGCAAGCTCTGGCAGCTGCTCCGCGACTATCGCGAGCACGTTCCCGGCTCGCGGCTCACGGCGCGCACCGTCAGCATGTTCGGCGCGCTGGTGGTCGCGCCGCTGCTGATCGTCTATCTGTTCTCGCTCGACTTCCTCAACCGCGGCATCGACAGCTGGTTCAAGGTGGAGATCAAGCAGGGGCTGAACGACGCGCTGGTGCTGTCGCGCGCCGCGCTCGAGTCTGCGCATGCGCGAGTACTCGGCGAGCGCACCGAGCAGCTGGCGCGCACTCTCAGCTGGCAGCTCACCGGCCGAGATCCAGGAGCGACTGGATGACGGAGCGGCGCGTCACCGATGGCGTCGAGATCGTGCTGTTCGGTCGAGCACGAGCGCATCATCGCCGCCAGCGTCGAAAATCCTGCTCGAGCTGCTGCCGTCCCGCCCGCCGTCGGATCTGGTGCGGCAGGTCAGCGCAGCGCCGTCCCTATGTCAGTCTCGAGCCGCAGGCGGACGGCCAATACTTCATCCGCACCGCGGCGCCGCTCGCGGATGCGTGGCGCGCACAAGTCAGAGCGAAGGACGCTACGTCGTTGCGATCTATCAGGTCCCGCGACAGCTCTCGGCACTCTCCGAAGCCGTGCAGCGCTCCTACTCGCAGTACGGCGAGCTTGCGGCGCTGCGCGAGGCGCTGAAGTCGGGCTTCCGGCTCACGCTGACCCTGGTGCTGCTGCTGGCGATGCTGGCCGCGATCTATGGCGCGATCTTCTCGGCGCAGCGTCTGGTGCGACCGGTGCAGGATCTGATCGCGGGCACACGCGCCGTCGGCAAGGGCGATTTCGGCACGCGGCTGCCACTGCCCTCACGTGATGAGATGGGCTTTCTGGTGCATTCCTTCAACGACATGACCAAGCGCCTGCGACGTGCGCGCGAGGAGGCGACCCGCAGCCAGCAGGCGGTGGAGCGCGAGCGCGAGCGCCTGGCGATCATCCTGGCGCGCCTGTCGACTGGTGTACTGGCGGTTGATCGCACGTTGACGGTGCGCATGGCCAATCATGCCGCGGGCGCGATTCTCGGTACGGATCTGTCGGCGGCGACCGGGCGTTCACTGCCGGAGCTGGCTGGCGGCAATCGAGCGGCTCGGGCAGTTCGTGGCGCGCCATCGCGGTGCGTTTCGCCGCCGGGCGGGATGAGTGGCGCGAGCAGCTCGACCTGGACGGTGAAGCTGGGCGCCGCACCCTGATGTGTGCCTGTACGCCGATGCCCGGCGAGGACGCCGAGCATGGGCTATGTCATCGTGTTCGATGACATCACGGCGCTGCTGGCAGGCGCAGCGCGATGCCGCCTGGGGCGAGGTCGCGCGACGGCTCGCGCACGAGATCAAGAATCCGCTCACGCCCATCCAGCTGTCAGCCGAACGCATGCGGCGACGCTTCCTGAGCAGCATGAGTCCGCCGGACGCGGAGCTCCTCGATCGCTCCACCCGCACCATCGTGCCGCAGGTCGAGGCCATGCAGCAGATGGTGAACGCCTTCAGCGAATATGCGCGTGCGCCGGAGATGAAGATCACCCGCTTCAGCCTCAACCAGCTGGTTACCGAGGTGGCGGACCTGTACCGTTCCCAGGATTCCGCGCGCCAGCATCCGTCCTCGATCTGGATGAGGCGATCGATGTGATCGAGGCCGATCGCGGCCGCGTGCGCCAGATCCTCAATAATCTGGTGACCAATGCGCTCGAGGCGCTCGATGGGGTTGCGGCGCCGAAGCTCGAAATCAGCAGTCGCCTCGAGCGCGGCGGTGATGCGGCATACGCGGTCATCACGGTGTGTGACAATGGTCCCGGATTTCAGCGCGAACTGCTCGGCCGGGTGTTCGACCCATACGTGACGAGCAAGCCCAAGGGAACCGGCCTCGGGCTTGCGATCGTGAAGAAGATCGTCGAGGAGCACGGTGGCCGGATCGAGGCGGACAACCGCCCTGAAGGCGGTGCGCGGGTGCGCGTCGTACTGCCCCTCAGGGACAGCACCCGATCGGCGACTGGGGCAGTTCGCTCGCGTGATCAGTATCGGAGGGAAAGGGCATGACGGCTCCACACATTCTGGTGGTCGACGACGAGGCAGACATCCGCGGCCTGCTGAAGGAGATCCTTTCCGAGGAGGGCTACGAGGTGGATGTGGCTGCGAATGCGGTGCAGGCGCGGGCCTCGCGCGCGCGCCAGAGCCCCGATCTGGTGCTGCTCGACATCTGGATGCCCGATGTGGATGGCATCACGCTTGCTGCGCGAGTGGTCCGCTTCCACTACCGATGGCTGTCCGGTGGTAATGATGTCCGGGCACGGTACGGTGGAGACCGCGGTGGAGGCCACGCGGCTCGGCGCGTTCGATTTCGTCGAGAAGCCGCTGTCACTCGCGAAGCTGCTGCGCACGGTCGAGCGTGCGCTCGATGCGGGCAAGCGCCGGCGTCAGTCCGGCAAGCTGTTCGCGCCGACCCTGATGGTGCCGGTGGGTAAGAGCCGGCAGATGCAGCAGCTGCGCAGCGAGCTGCAGCAGATCGCAGCCAATCCTGCGCCGGTGTTGCTGATCGGCGAGCCCGGATCGGGCCGCGAGGCGTTTGCGCGCTATCTACACGAGCGCGCGCCACGCGCAGCGCAACCGTTCGTTACGCTGATCGCCAGCAGCCTGCGGGAGGGTGATGCCGAGAGCCGGCTGTTTGGCCGGGAAGCCAGCGACGGACAGCGGCAGCTCGGGCTGCTGGAAGAGGCCGGGGAAGGTTCGCTGTTCATCCACGAGGTGGAGGATCTGCCGCCAGCAGCGCAGCGGCTGCTGGTCGGGGTGCTCGAATCCGGTCACTTCACGCGCGTTGGGTGGAACCGAACAGCAGCCGATGAGAGCGCGTGTGCTGTCCTCGGCCCAGCCCGGTATCGAGAACCGTGCTGGCAACGAGGGTGGGCTGCGCCGCGATCTGCTCGCGCATCTCAACATGCTGATCGTGCGTGTCCCGCCGCTGCGCGACTATGCAGAGGATGTCCCGGAGCTGTTGCGGCACTATGTCGACCGGCTGGTCGACAGTGAGGGCCTGCAGTTCCGGCGCTTCAGCGTCGCAGCGCAGAACCGGCTGCGCAATTATCCATGGCCTGACAACGTGCGCGAGCTGAAGAATCTGGTACAGCGGCTATTGATTCAGGGCGGCGCCGAGGAGATTCGCCTGGAGGAGATCGAGCGGGAGCTGGCCGTGCAGGCACCCGCCGGTGAGCCGCTGGTGAAGCAGGACCTGTTGGCCCTGCCGCTGCGCGAGGCACGCGAGCAGTTCGAGCGGGCCTATCTGCAGCAGCAGCTGCTGTTATGCAACGGCAAGGTGGGTCAGCTCGCCAAGCGGGTCGGGATGGAGCGCACGCACCTGTATCGCAAGCTGCGTTCACTCGGAGTCGATTTCCGTAACATCAGCGACGATTGACGGCGTGCGGCGCGGACGATTGCCAGTCCATCAGTCGCCCACACGTATCACTAGCGCGTCCACTTCTGCCGCTCGCAGCTGGCGGCGCAGTTTGTTGAGCTCGTCGAGTTTGGAGATCGGACCGATGCGCACCCGATGCCAGACATCCGTATCGACGGCGACGCGCTGCACCTTGGCGTCGATGCCCTGCAGTGCCAGCTGCGCGCGGACGCGATCGGCGTCCGCCTCATTCCGGTACGAGCCGGCCTGCAACACATAGACCCCGGGCCGCTCGATGCGGGCGGTGTCCGGCAGGTCGCGCTTGACCTCCTTGTCCTTCTCCGGCACCACCACTTCGAAATTCGGCAGCATTTTGTAGAAATCGTATTTCTCGCTGCTCTCGGCCACGGCGTCCGGATCGAGTGGGGCGCTGCGGTTCGGTTCGGGGCGCGGCGAATCAATCTTCTCACGCGCCGTCGCGTGACGGCCGTTCATGTAATACACGGTGACGACGCTCGCCAGAATGATGCCCACCAGTGCCCCGGCCCCGAACTCGCGTACCCGTGCCAAGTCGATCGCGCGTCGCTGGCGTCGCTTGTAGTCGCGCGCCGAGGGTCTCACATCGACTCCGGTGCCGACACGCCGAGCAGCGTCAGACCATTGCGGATGACTTGCTGGACTGCGGTCACCAACACAAGGCGGGCGTTGCGCAACGGTGCCTCGCTCACGATGAACTGTTCCGCGTTGTAGTAGGTATGCAGGGTATTGGCGAGCTCGCGTAGGTAGTGCACGAGCGTGTGTGGTGCCCGGTTCGCAGCGGCCTGCTCCAGCACTTCCGGATAAGAAGTGACCTGCTTGAGCACCGCCTGCTCGTGTGTCCCCTGCAGCAGGGCGGCGTGCTCCAGCCCCTGTGCCGCATCCAGCTGCAGGCCCTTCGCCGCCAGCTGTTTGAGTACGCTGGCAACGCGCGCATGTGCATACTGGATGTAATAAACAGGGTTCTCGTTACTGCGCGACTTGGCCAGCTCGAGGTCGAAGTCGAGCGGCTGGTCGTGACTGCGCATCAGGTAGAAGAACCGGCAGGCATCGTTGCCCACCTCGTTGCGCAACTCGCGCAGCGTGACGAACTGTGCCTCGCGTTTGCCCATGGGCAGCTTCTCGCCGCCGCGAAACAGATTGACGAACTGCACGAGATTCACTTCCAGGCAATCCCCGGGCTCGCCCATCGCCATGAGACCTGCCCGCACTCTGGCGATGTAACCATGGTGATCGGCGCCGAGCACATCGATCAGCAGCTCGAAGCCGCGCTCGCGCTTCTCCAGATGATAGGCAATGTCGGAGGCGAAATAAGTGCGCGCACCCTTGTCGCGGACGACGACGCGATCCTTCTCATCGCCGAACTCCGTTGCGCGAAACCAGGTGGCTCCGTCGCGCTCATAAAGGCGCTGCTGCGACTGCAATCTGTGCAAGGCTCGGTCGATCGCGCCGCTTTCACTCAGTGCCCGCTCCGAGTACCAGCGATCGAAACTGACGCCGAACTGCTCCAGGTCCTCACGGATGTCCGCGAGCATCTGCTGCAGCGCCACGTCCAGCACCTGCTGGAACCCGTCCGCGCCGATCAACTCGCGGCAGCGCGCGATCAACGCATCGATGTAAAGCTCCTTGTCTCCGGCCGGAGCGTCGGACGGCAGCCCCGTGAGCACGGCCGCTGCAGGGCGCTGCAGGGTTCCGCGCAGATCGCGGTGCAACTGCTGCGCAATCTCCCGTACGTAGTCCCCACGGTAACCGTTCGCCGGGAAAGGCAGTTGCGCGCCGCCGAGCTCGAGATAGCGCAGCCAGGCACTGACCGCGAGGATGTCCATCTGCCGGCCGGCGTCATTGATGTAGTACTCGCGCGTCACCCGATAGCCTACGGCATCGAGGATGTTGCCCAGAGTCGCGCCATAGGCCGCCTGGCGGCCATGGCCGACATGCAACGGGCCGGTCGGATTCGCAGACACAAATTCCAGCAGCACCGGAAGCCCGCGCCCGAGCGTGCTGCGACCGTAGGCGGCACGCTCATCGCGGATGCGGCGCAGCTCGGTGGCGTACGCTGCCGGCCCGAGAAAGAAGTTGATAAACCCAGCCCCGGCCACATCGGCGCGTGCGATCAGCGTATTGGCCGGCAGGGCGGCAACGATGGCGCTCGCCAGCTCGCGCGGATTTCTGCGTGCCGCACGGGCGAGCCGCAGAGCGACGTTGCTGGCGTAGTCTCCGTGCTGCGGATCGCGTGCCCGCTCGACACTGATGGCAGCTGCCGCGGGCATCTCCGGGATCGTATCCGCCAGGCGGGCGACTGCATTGCGCAGCAACTGCTCGATTTGTTGCTTCAAGGCGAGGTTCCGAGGATAAGGCCGGGCAGTTTACCGCAAGCGGAGCGCGAGCCCGAACCACGAGGCGCGTGCCACGATGTCCGTGAAGTGGCGCAACAGGCGATACTTGCCACGCGCTGCAAGCGACAGGGGAGAACGCATGGTGTTGGGTGGCCGTCGGCGGGTACACATCCGCCTGCTGAAGCTCGTTACGGCATTCTGGCAATCACAGCTGGTGTTCGTCGCCGCGAAGCTCGGGATCGCGGATGCGCTCGCCGGTGGCGCATTGACGAGTGAGGAGTTGGCGAGCCGCGTGCGTGCCTCGGTGCCGCAGCTCGCGCGGCTGATGCGTGCTCTGGCCAGCCTCGGAGTATTCGCCGCTGACCGCCGCGGTCGTTTTCGCCTCACGGCCATCGGCGAGCGTCTGCGCAGCGACACGCCGCACTCCTTGCGGGACTTTGCGCTCATGCTGCTCGATGAGCACAACTGGCATGCCTGGACGGCGCTTGCGCATGCGGTGCGAACCGGGGAAGGCGCTTTCGAGCACGTCCATGGCATGCCCGCGTTTGCCTACCTGAGGGCACATCCGGAAAAAGAGCGGCAGTTCGCCGCGTCGATGGCCAGTCTCTGGGCGCAGGAGAGCGATGCGGTGGCGCAGGCGTACGCATTCGGGAAACTGCGCAAGGTGGTGGACGTCGGTGGCGCGCACGGGCAGCTGCTCGCCACCATCCTGAGGGCACATCCGAAGATTCACGGCGTATTGTTCGATCAGCCGCAGGTGATTGCGGAGGCCGCGCACGGCATGCATCTCACAGCGCCGGACGTACGCGTGCGCTGCGAGCTTGCGGCCGGCGATCTGT
This sequence comes from uncultured Pseudomonadota bacterium, assembly GCA_963715725.1. Classification (GTDB taxonomy): domain Bacteria; phylum Pseudomonadota; class Gammaproteobacteria; order Steroidobacterales; family Steroidobacteraceae; genus 13-2-20CM-66-19. The sequence continues at coordinate 1,925,918 of OY970272.1, forward strand.
TCGATGCCGTGCCTGAGGGCGGCGATGTTTATGTACTCAAGTACATTCTGCATGACTGGCCGGACAGCCAGTGCATGCGCATTCTCGACAACTGCCGCCGCGCCATGGCCTCGGAGGGTCGCATTCTCATCATCGAGCATCTGCTGAGTGCCGGAAATCGACGCGACTGGGGCAAGCTGCTCGATATCAACATGATGGTCATGGCAAACGGCCAGGAGCGCACCCGGCCTGAGTATGAGCGGCTGCTTGGCGGGGCCGGGCTGCGGCTGCAACGGGTCATCGCCACCGCTTCACCGCTCAGTATTCTGGAGGCGGTTTAGAACAGCTCGATCGGATCCACATCGAGCGCCCAGCGTACCCGCCGCGCCTGCGGCAACGGCTCCAGCTGCGGCAGCCAGCCATCCAGAAAGCGATGTAGCGCCGCGCGCTCGACGCTCTCCACCAGCAGCTGGGCGTGATAGCGCCCAGCGCGTTTCGCCATGGCGGCAGGCACCGGACCCAACAGTCTGACCTGCGATGTTGGCCGCGCTGCCGCGCGCGCTGTCGTGAGGAAGGCGAGCGCCGCCTCCGCGGTGGTCGCCGAATCACGCACCGCCACGAGTCGACTGTAAGGCGGCCAGCTGGCCTGTGCGCGCTCGGCGAGAGCACCGCGTGCAAAGCCGTCATAACCTTCCTGCAACAGGCTGCGCAGCAGCGGATGCTCGGGAAACTCCGTCTGGATCAACACCTCACCAGCACGTGCGCCGCGGCCGGCACGGCCGGCAACCTGCACGATGGTCTGTGCCAGCCGCTCCGGGGCCCGGAAATCGGTGCTGAACAGGCCCTGATCGGCATTGAGCACTACGACCAGTGTCACGTTGGGGAAGTCGTGACCCTTGGTGACCATCTGGGTGCCGATCAGAATGCGCGCCTCACCGCTGGCCATGCGCCGCATCGCCTGCTCGAGGTCGGACTTACGCCGCACGACATCCCGGTCCAGGCGTACGCGCATGACCTGCGGAAACTGTTGCGCTAGGGCTGCCTCGATGCGCTCCGTACCCTGGCCCACCGGCTTGACCGCGAAGCCACATTGCGGACAACGCTGCGGCAGTGGCTGATCCGCCCCGCAGTGGTGACAGCGCAGCCGCGCGGCAGCCAGATGTACGGTCAGACGCGCATCACACGCCTGGCAGGGTGCAATCCAGCCGCATGCGGTGCACAGCAGCGTCGGGGCATAGCCGCGTCGATTGAGGAAAACCAACACCTGACCGTCCTCGTGCAGATGACGCTCCATGGCCTGCAGGGCCGGTGTTGCAATCCCCTCATGCACGGCGTTGTTGCGCAGATCCAGCAGGGCGATCTGCGGCGGGGCCGCCTGATCCTTGCGGCGCGGTAGCCGCAGCCGCGTGTATCGGCCCAACTGCACGTTGTGCAGCGTCTCCAGCGCAGGTGTTGCGGAGCCCAGTACGACCGGGACCGCGGCGCGTTGGGCACGCACCACTGCCAGATCGCGCGCGGAATAGCGGAAGCCGCCCTCGTGCTGTTTGAACGACGCATCGTGCTCCTCATCGACGATGACCAGGCCCAGCTGTGGCACGGGCGCAAAGACCGCAGAGCGTGTCCCCAGCACAATACGCGCGTGACCACTGTACGCCTCGCGCCAGGCGCGCAGCCGCTCCTGATCCGTCAGTGCCGAATGCAACACGGCCATGGGCGTGTCGAAGCGCTCCTGGAAACGGCCGACCAGCTGCGGTGTGAGGCCGATCTCCGGAACCAGAACGAGCGCTGCTTGCGCGCGCGCCAGCACCCGCTCGACCAGCTGCAAATACACTTCCGTTTTGCCGCTGCCGGTCACGCCATGCAGTACGTAGGCACTGAATTGCCCGAGCGCCTGGCTGACCTCGGCTATCGCATCCTGTTGTTTCTCGGCCAAGGGAGGCCCCGCAACGCGCGTGCGCGACATTTGCACTGGGCCGGGCTCATCCCGTGTCGTCGTGCGGCACTGGATCCATCCTCGGTTGCGCAGTGCGCGCGCCGCCGGGCGCCATTCGGCGAACGCACTGCTGAGGGCAGGGGCGCTGCGCGCCTGGGCAGCAAGATACTCGAGCAACTGCCGCTGGCGCGGCGCTCGCCGGGGCTCACCCTGCTCCTGCGCCGAGCGGCCCTCTGCGGTGAGTTCCCAGAGCTTGTCGCGCGCCACGGCCGCGGCGCCCGCGCGCAGCGCCTTCGGCAACGCCGTGGCCAGAACCTCGCCCAGGGGGTGGTGGTAGTAGTCGGCAGCCCAGTGCAACAAAGCGAGCGCCGCGCCATCCAGAACCGGTGTCGCATCAAGCACCTCCAGCGCAGGTTTCAGCCGTTCAGGCGGCAACTCGCTGCTGTGGCTGACCTCCACCAGCACGCCAACGAGCCGCTGACGTCCGAACGGCACCCGCAGACGCAGCCCCGGCACCAGCTCGGAGCCTGCTACACCCGGAGGCGGGAGGTAATCGAACGATCTTCGCAGTGGCATGTCGAGGGCCACGCGCAGGACCGGTATTGGGCTCATCAGGCTTTGTCGGTCAATGGGTTGCGTGGGCGAGCGGTCGTCAACCGTGCCGGTGGGACGTGCGTTATACAGCGCATGTCAGGTTTTGCTACGCTCGCGCCGCCTTATAGCATGCCGTCGGCATGGCACGGCGACGTGGAAATAACCGAACCGGCGACAAATAGCCCCGCACAAGCGCTGAACCAGTTTCTGGCCGGCGTTGAGCTGAAGGCCTTCAAGATCGCGCAGGCGGCGTTGCGTCACGAGGATGATGCACTCGATGCCGTGCAGGACGCGATGCTGCAGCTTGCGCGCGCGTATTCGGATCGCCCGGCCGAAGAGTGGAAGCCGCTCTTCTACCGGATTCTGGAAAACCGGATCCGGGACATGCAGCGGCGGCGCACGGTCCGCGGCCGGGTCATGGCGTGGCTGCCCTTGCGCGGCGATGAAGATGACGATGAGATTGATCCGATAGCCCAGGCACCGAGTACCGATCCGCCGCCGCCGCGCCAGCTGGAGCTGGCGCAGACCATGGAAGTCCTGGAGCGTGCGGTGGCTGCGCTGCCACGCCGGCAGCAGCAGGTTTTCATGCTGCGCACTTTGGAGGGTTTGGACGTGGCAGCGACCGCGAAGGCCATGGGCTGTTCGGAAGGCAGTGTTAAAACCCATTATTTCCGCGCTCTGCAGACGTTGCGGGCGCAGCTCGGAGAGCTCGGGACATGAGCGGGGTGGGTGAGCCGATGGCGGGTGAATTCAAGGTGGACGAGGAGTTCGAGCGGCGCGCACGCAGTCTGCTCGAACAGAGCCTCACCCACGTGAATGGCCATGTCCGTTCGCGCCTGAACCAAGCCCGCCAGGCAGCGCTGGCGGAAGTGAGCCAGCGGCGGCCGCGGTGGCGCCGAGTGGCGCTGATGCCCGCGGCCGGCGCCCTTGCGGCAGCGGTGCTGATGGCTATCGTGCTCTGGCCGCATGCGCGACAGGCGGATCTGCCGCTGCTGGAGAGCGGCCGGGCGAGCGCCGAGGATCTCGATCTGCTCGCGGACGGGGATGGGCCGGAGATGGTCTCGGAAGATTCGGCCGCGGCTTTCTATGAATGGGCAGTGGATCAGACGCAGGGAGACAGTTCCAACGAGACGAGTTCCTGATGGCAGGTCTCCTCCGCCTCGCGCTGGCGCTGGCGGCCACCGTGTCAGGCGCGGCGGCCCTGGCCGGCAACCCTGCGCCCGATCCGGCGGCGGATGCGGATCTGTTTGAATTTCTGGGCAGCGTGGATTCAGTCGGCGACTCCCAGGCAGCTGCCGACGATGGCAGCTGGCTGGACTATCTGTCACGAACGGATATCAACAAGGTGGCGAAGGCGAGCGACCCGGATGCCGCGCGAGTACGGCAGAGTGCGGCCGGCGGACAGCCGGTCGCCTCCGGAGATAAGAAAGATGACTAAGGGGTTGGCTTTCATCATGACGGGCTGGCTGCTGGCGGCCGCTCCCGCGTTTGCCCAGCAAGCTCCGATGGCCCCTGCTGGGGAGAGCAGCCACCCGGTCCCCTGGTCGAGTCTCTCGCCCGAGCAGCAGCGCCTGCTCAGCAGTCGCTTCGGGGTTAACTGGAACTCGCTGCCGCCGGAGCGCCAGCAGGCGCTGGCGCGTGGCAGCACGCGCTGGCTCAGCATGTCTCCCGATCAGCGCAGCCAGGCCCAGCAGCGCTTTCAGCATTTCCGTTCGCTGCCGCCGGAGCAGCGGGAGCAATTGCGCGAGCGCTGGCAGAGATTCCAGGCGCTGCCGCCGAACGAGCAGGCTGCGGTGCGGCAGAATTTCCGGCGCTTCCAGCAGCTCCCCCCCGAAAAGCGGCAGAACCTGCGGCAGCAATGGCGCGAAGCCTCGCCGGCGCAGCGTCAGCTGATGATCGAGCGGGCCCGAGAGCAGCGTGCCCGAAGCATGCCGATGCGGCCCCCGCCCCGCCCGCCTGCGCATCTGCCCTCCCCACCGCGGCGCTGACAGGCTACCTCAGCGGTGGCGCACCGGAATCGGCACGTTGCACACATCAACGTGTCCGGCCGGTACCTTGAACCATTCCTCGTGGCGATTGCGCCGGGCATCGATGTAGTTGGTGAAGGTCGGTGTATCGGTGCGCAACAGCTCGAGCTCGGTGCGCTGCGCCTCCGGCACATCGGCGGCAATTTTGATGGAGCGGATGGGGACGCGCTGCTCCGGTTTCTCGTAGTAGCCCAGAGCCCCGGTCCCCCGCGGCAATGAAGACAGCAGCTCCATGCCCTGGATGACCCGGCCGACCAGGGTCACATTCCGATCCAAATGACGCGGTGCCTGGCCCGTGACGACATAGAGCTCAGTGCCGCCACCGCTGTCGACATCATTGTCCCGCCCGGCGCCGACCATGCCGTAGCAGTGCACCAGCCAGGTGCGACCGAGCTTGGGATCGCGCGCTGCGGGAAAACCATCGGCCAACCCCACCTCGGGTGCGTACGTGTCCGGATCGACCAGCGGGGTGAAAGGTACTCCTCGGGATGCGCGCTCGAATTCAGCCGGTAGGGTGCGCTGCGCATTCTTGATCTTGCGCTTGCTGCCTTCGGGGTCGGCCCACTGCACCACGTAGTTGTCCTGTGAGCGTACGATCGCGAGCCCGTCGTAATAACCCTCGCGGGCCAGCGCTGCGATGTTGGCCACGTGGTGCGGTGCGTATTGGGGATCCAGCTCGATTACCAGCCGTCCGCCGGACAGCTCGACATACAGCGTGTTTTGCGGATCCAAGGGCCGCCAGTCAGCCGCGGTGGTTGCTGCGAGGACCTCGGCGGTGGTCATGGGACGGTGCGTACTGGCGCCGCTCGGTGAGTTGACTTGAGGTCGGCCCGCCTCGACCGGCGCTCGTTTCCCCGGGCTGACTGTCGGTGCGCTGACGGCGAGCGCGCCACAGAACGCTGCGGCCGCCCAACGAATCGGCGCACTCATCCAACAGCCTTGATGGACTGGATCAGCTCGGCTGCGGCCTTCTGCGCATCGCCGTACAGCATGCGAGTGTTGTCCAGATAGAACAGCGCGTTCTCGATACCAGAGAAGCCCGCTCCCTTGCCGCGCTTGATGACCACGACGTTCTTGGCCCGATCGGCATTGAGAATGGGCATGCCGTAAATCGGACTGCTCTTGTCGTTGCGCGCTACCGGGTTGACCACGTCATTGGCCCCGATGATGAGTGCCACGTCGGCGGTTTCAAACTCGGAGTTGATCTCCTCCAAATCGGAGATCAGATCGTATGGCACTCCGGCCTCCGCCAGCAGCACGTTCATGTGACCCGGCATGCGGCCTGCCACCGGATGGATGGCGAATTTGACGTTTACACCGCGGTCGAGCAGCAGCTGACACAGCTCCCAGATCTTATGCTGCGCCTGGGCGACTGCCATGCCGTATCCGGGCACCACGATGACTTTGGAGGCGAAGGCCATCATCACGCCCACATCCGAGGCTTCGATCGGCTTGAGACTGCCGGTGACCTCGCCCGTCGCGGCGCCGCCGGTATCCCCGAAGCCCGAGAACAGCACATTGCCCAGTGAGCGGTTCATGGCCTTGGCCATCAGCTGCGTGAGCAGCGTACCGGCGGAACCCACTACGGTGCCGGCGATGATCATGGCCGCGTTGTTGAGCACGAAACCCTCGAAAGCGACCGCCAGGCCCGTCAGCGCGTTGTAGAGCGAGATGACCACGGGCATGTCCGCCCCGCCTATGGGCAGCGTCATCGTCAGACCGAGCAGCAGCGCCAGCGCGAAGAAGGCGGTTACGACGGCAGGGGTGGCACTGATGTGAAACGCCACCAGCGCACCCAGTACGAGCGCGATGGCAAGGATCACCAGGTTGAAGATCTGCTGCCCGGAGAAGCGGATGCTGCGGGTGATGAGACCCTGCAGCTTGCCGAAGGCGATGGCGCTGCCGCTGAAGGAGACCGCCCCGATGATGCCGCCGATGACCGCCAGCGCTGAGATCGAGTAGCTGCCGGTCTCACCGCGATACAACTCGACCGCGGCGATGGCCGCGGCCGCACCACCGCCCATGCCGTTGTAGAGAGCAATCATCTGCGGCATGTCGGTCATGGCAACGCGCTTGCCGCTCCACCAGGCGAGACTGCTGCCGACGACGATGGCGGGAATGATCCACTCGTAGTTGCTCATGCCCGGGAACAGGAAAGTAACCAGGGTCGCGACCAGCATGCCGGCCCCGGCCCAGAGCACGCCGCTGCGCGCCGTCACCGGCGAGCTCATGCGCTTCAAGCCAAGAATGAATAGCGCGGCGGTGACGAGATAACTCACCTGGATGATGGTCGCGCGATCGAATACCGCGAAGTTGGTGTCCGCAGACATCAGTGCGACCCCTTCCCGGCTGCGCCCGCTGCCTTGCCGCGCGCACCGCTCGACTTGAACATCTCGAGCATGCGCTCAGTCACGACATAACCGCCGACGGCGTTGCCGGCCGCGAGCAGCACGCCCACGAAGCCGATGATCTTCTCGAGCGGCGTATGCGCACCGCCGAGCGCCACCATGGCACCGACCAGCACGATGCCGTGCACGAAGTTGGATCCCGACATGAGGGGCGTATGCAGAATCACGGGTACGCGCGAGATCACCTCGTAGCCGGTGAACGCCGCGAGCATGAAAATGTACAGTGCAACGATGCCGGTCATGTGCCACCCATGGATTTGCGCGTTGGCTCGTGTTTGATCTCGCCAGCGTGCGTCAGGCACGACTGTGCGAACACCTCGTCGTTCCAGTCGATCTTGAGCTCACCCTTGTCGAGCGCCGGCCGCAGGAAGTTGAGCAGATTGCGCGCATACATCTCGCTCGCATTGTAGGCGAGGGAGGCCGGCAGATTGACGGCGCCGACGATCTTCACCCCCTGGTGCTCGAGCACCTCACCCGCCTGGGTCAGCTCGCAGTTGCCACCCTGCTCCGCGGCCAGATCGACGATCACCGATCCCGGTCGCATGCGTTCCACGACGGCGCGCGAGATGATCTTCGGCGCAGGCCGCCCCGGCACCGAGGCCGTGCTCACCACAGCATCCACAGCGGCGATGCGCGCATCGAGCACCTCCTGTTGTTTGCGCTTTTCTTCCTCGGTCAGCTCGCGTGCATACCCACCGGTGCCTTCGGCGCTCACTCCCGTATCCACGAATTTCGCGCCGAGCGATTTCACCTGCTCCTTCGTGGCCGCGCGCACGTCATACGCCTCGACCACCGCGCCCAGACGACGCGCCGTAGCGATCGCCTGCAGTCCCGCGACGCCAGCGCCGATGACCAGTACCGAGGAAGGGCGGATGGTGCCGGCCGCTGTGGTGAGCATCGGCAGGAACTTCTGCAGGTAACTGGCGGCGATGAGCACGGCCTTATAGCCAGCAATGGCAGCCTGGGACGAGAGCGCATCCATGGACTGCGCCCGCGAGATGCGCGGCACGAACTCCATGGCGAAGCTCGTGATGCGTTTATCCTTGAGTGCATTCACCTCGGCCTTGCGGGCATAGGCCTGCATGAAGCCGATCACGACGGCCGTGGGTTTGAGCCGTTGGATCTGCTCGACACTGAGCGGCTGTACGCTCAGGATGACATCCGCCTGCTCGAGCACGGCCGTGCCGGAATCAGCCCAGCTCACCTGCTTGTATAGTGAATCCGGAAACTGCGCGCGTGTGCCGGCTCCCCGCTCGACCATCACCGTGGCGCCGGCCTGTACGAATTTGTCCGCGACCTCGGGGACAAGGCTGACGCGCGTTTCTTGCGGCGCACTCTCACGGAGCGCACCAATGGTGACTGGCATGCGGGGCCCCTCAACGGTGATTACGGGATCTGCGGTGTGACGGAACGGTCACACTCTTGGAAATCCTCAAGCGAATGAATACGTTGCGACGTTGAATTCTTGCATAAAACTGCTTTATCTTACAGCGCCAATGCTTGGCATAGATCTAGATCGCGCCGACCACGGCCATCACGACGAGCAACGCATTCTTGCGGTGCCGACGGTGCGCGGCCTTTCGCAGCTCGTACTGCGCACCGACGTCGCCGGTATGCCCCTCGAGTGGATCGACTACAAGGAAGCCGCGCGTCTGTATCACCAGGAGCAAGTGGCCTACACCTGCGGCTCGCCTCTCTACACGCTCTACGGCGGCGTCAACGCCGCCAGTGGACTGCGGACAGTGCTGGAAGTCAACTCGATTGTCGCGACGGTGGGCCACACCGGCAACCCCGGCAACACCCGACACGACTATGTTCCACCTTTGAACAATCAAACGCTGTTCCGGCGTGATGCTTACCTGTGCATGTATTGCGGCATGCGCTTCGCTGCGCGCGAGCTGTCACGCGATCACATCCGACCCTTCAGCCAGGGCGGCGCGGATGTCTGGACCAACGTGGTCACTGCCTGTCGGCGCTGCAACAATCAGAAGGCCTCGCGCACGCCCGAACAGGCTCGCATGCAGCTGATCGCCGTGCCGTTCACGCCCACCTATGCGGAATACATCTTTCTAAAGGGCCGCAGGGTGCTCGCTGACCAGATGGAGTATCTGCTGGCGCACTTTCCGCGCAGCAGCCCGCTGCACGCGCGCATCCAGCACTGGCTTGCCTGACGCGCGGCTTTGATTTTTCTCGTCGACGCCTCGGTCTATGTGTTCCGCGCCTACCATTCGGCGCTGCCCGGCATGGTCGACCGGGATGGCAATCCGGTGCACGCGGTATTCGGCTTTGCGCGCTTTCTCGGCGATCTGATCGAACGCGTACGGCCACGCTACATTGCGGTCGCCTTCGATCAACGTCTCGCCAATTCCTATCGCAGCCGCGTGTACCCGCCCTACAAGGCCAACCGCGAGCCGCAGCCGCTCGACCTCGTGGCGCAGTTTGAAATCTGCCGTGAGGTCTGCAGGCGGCTCGGGGTTGCCGTCTTCACCCACCCCGAATACGAGGCCGATGACATCATCGGCACACTCGCCTGTCAGATGCGCGATGCGGGCGTGCGCTCGGCATTCATCACGCGCGACAAGGATCTGGCGCAGCTGGTGCGCGATGGCGATCTGTTCTGGGACTACGGCGCGCGCGAGCAGTTTGGCTATCACGACATCGAGCGGCACTACGGCGTGGCGCCTGAGCGCTTTGCCGACTATCTGGCCCTCACCGGCGATGGTGTCGATAACATTCCGGGCGTTCCGGGGGTCGGACCGCGTACTGCCGCAGCGCTCATGAAGCAGTTCGCAAGCCTGGAGGATCTGTTTGCTGACCTCGAAGGCGTGCTCACACTGAAGTTACGCGGTGCGCGTGAGCTGGCGGAGCGCCTGCGGACGCATCAGGAGTCAGTCTTCCTCGCGCGCCGCCTTACCCGCATCACCTGCGACATGGATCTCGGTGTTGAGGTGGAAGGACTGCGCCGCCGGGTACCTGACATCCATGCCCTCGGTGGTCTCTACGACCACCTGGGCTTTGGTCCTTTCCTGCGGCGCCAGGGCGAGCGACTGGCGCAGCTTCCGGTGCGCTGAGCGCGGCTGTCAGCTCTGGCCTGCGCCGTCGGCGGGGAGCTCACCGGTCACGCAACTGAGCGGCTCGGTTTGTCCGTCCGGATGCAACGCCTCGAGCTGCACGGCATGTCCCTTCAGCAGCTGCGCCTCGATGCGCAGCAGTCGACTGCCATCGGGCTGCACACGCGTTGCGTACTGCGTTTCCGACAGCGGGTGCTGCTGGGCATCCAGAGCAATCAAACGCTCGGTGCGTGCTACACCGGGCACGCGTAACACGGCAACCCGACTATCGGTAGCGAGGCGCAGGGTGACACACTCATCGGCACCGCGCGTGACCGAGGGTAGGTTGAAGACCACCGTATGTGTTGAGTCGAGCTCGGTAGTCTGGCCCGACTTGGCCATCCAGCCTGCACTGGCGCCTACGACGCCGGCACCCAGCAAAGAGGCCGCCATGCGCCAGTCGCTGATCGCGGGGAGACGCCGCTGGGCAGCCAATGGTCGCGGCTCGGCGCTTTGCGGCGGCATACCCAGCTTGACCGCGCGCCAGCTCTCCACGTCCGCCACGCAGTCGGTGCATCCCATCAGATGCAGCTCGAACGCTTCCTGCATATGCTCGTCCAGATCGTGCGCGACGTACTGCGCCGCGGTCTGGCTCGCCTTGAACTGTGTATGATCCATGTTGGTTCCTACAGTTGACTCGATTGCATCGACCCTGCGTTGCCGCCGGCGATGCCGTGACGACGCAGAATCTCCCCGAAGCGCTGCCGTGCGCGCCACAGGACCTGGTTGAATTGCATGTCAGTCAACTGCAATGACTCACGGATCGAGCTGCGCGACTCCTCGCGCAGATAGAACCGCTCCAGCACTTCGCGATCGCGCTGCACGGGCAGATGGTTGATCAGTTCCCGCACACAGCTGGCGAGTTGCTCATGGTCGAGCCGCTCCTCGAGAGACAGCGACTCGTCACGAATACTCGTCAGCAACTCGCGGTTATTGTCGTGCCGCCGCGCGAGCTCTCCGCGCCAGTAGGACGCGGCCAGCTTGCAGGCCGTACGATACAGATAGCCGCCCAGATTACTCGGGTCATCCAGCCCCTCAGCGCGAATCTTCTTGATCGCCTGCAGGAACGTGCGTTGCAACAGGTCCTCAGCCACATCGCGAGCGATGCGTCTGTGCAGGAATACCTGCAGCAAGGGTCGCCGATATCTCAGGTAAAAGTGATTTTGCAGCTCACTTCTTTCCGCTACCGCCGTAACGAGAGACTGGTCACTCTGTTCCGGGCGGCTGGCAGGCTTGTCGGCGGTGCTTTGCGCTGGTGGTGCTTCGGTATAAGTCATGGAGGCGGTATCACGGCGACCCTGGCTTATGACAAACGTCTGCGGTCCTTTGCTGCATGTCATCCGACGAGTTAGCTGGGCGATGCTGGAACTCGGTCGCGCCGGGTTGTATGTGGCGCACCTTCTTAGCATGCGCTTTTATAAGACCCGGGTCAGGAACCCGTCGGCATTCAATTTAGCACACGCCATCGCCCGGGGCGGTAGCGCGCTACCCAGCGTTTGATGGCGGACAGGTCCGGCCCGTGCCCGGCGACTAGGGCGTCCCGGCATAGGGGTCGCCGGGGGTCAGGAGGAAGACTCCGGCTTTGTGGGTCAGATCACGGAATGTTGCAACTGAGCCGGGCAGGAGCACACGCGGCAGGCTGCCCGGGCCTCTGCGGCCCAGGCGCTGTCACCGCCACCCGGCGGAACCGGCCCGGCAGGGCGTGCCGCCGGGCCGACACGCCACGAACACCAGGCGTTACTCAGCTGCGCTGAGGTATTCAGTCACCGACATGGATGACACCGTTGTCGCGCAGGTCACCGACATGGATGACCCCGTTGTCGCGCAAATCACCGACGTGGATGACCCCGTTGTCGCGCAGATCACCGACGTGGATGACCCCGTTGTCGCGCAGGTCGCCGACATGAATGACACCATTATCGCGCGCGCGTTCGATGGCACCGTTCGTCGCCGTGCCGGCCTGTGCGGGGGAGAGGCTGGCCACCGTGGCGATCAAACATTGGGCGGCGAGTGCACAACCGGCGGCGATTTTCTTGAAGGACATGGTGTTCTCCTGAGTAGTGAGCGGCACGACGAATGCCGCCCCTGGTATCTGCGCCGAGCAGGCGCGTTATCTCAGGCGAGTTGCAATTTAGATTTAGCAGGGGCGCACCAAGCGCCCCGCACAGCGCACTCAGACGCCGCTGTCAGGCCAGCCGTAGATCGCGAAAGCGGCCCAGTCGTGCGCCGTGGAACTGCGCGCCTGGTCGAGTTGCGCGCGGCGCAGCGCCGTTGCCGCCGGCAGGCGCTCGGTGAGCAGGTACGTGTAGAACTGCTGCATGAAGCGGGCGGTGGTCTCATCATCCACGCGCCAGTAGCTCGCCACCACCGCGGCCGCACCGGCCTGCAGAAACGCCTGCGCGGGGCCCAGGACACCTTCGCCCGGGAGCAGACGCCCGCGAGAGGTCTCGCAGGCGCTCAGCACGACGAGACTGGAATCCAGTTTCATGCCCAGGATGTCAAACAGCCCGAATGCCGATGCGGTGCCAGTGCCGCGCGGCTCGGGTGTCAGAGCCAACGCCGACAGCCGCGGCCGCTGCGAATCCACCCTGGCATGCGTTGCGATGTGCAGCAGGTCGACGCGCTCCTCCACCGCCCGGCGCAGCGCGGTCGGCACGGCCGCGCATCCGAGCAGCTGCTCGATGTGGCTACCGGGCCGGGTCTGCTGTGCCAGCTGTGCCACCATCTGCACTTCCGTCCGGCTGGCGGGCAGGCGCGGGAGCATTTCCGTCCAATCGCTGGCAGAGCGCGGCCGTCCAGAACGCCCCGGGCCGGCCTCGCGCAGTGGCGTGGTGAGCTCCTCGCGGCACTGGCGCTGCCAGTCGGACAGGCGAAACACCGGATCGCCTAACAACGCAAACCGCGGGGCACTGCCGTGCCCGCGCACATGGCGCACTTGCAGCTGTTCGGTCAGAAATGCAGCGGAAGGGGAGATCGCCACCTCTGCGTGCTGCAGCACTGGAGTCTGATCTGCAGCCGACCACGGCAGAACATTGAAGGGGACGGTGTGCAGACTGCCATCGGGCACGACGATGAGACGCTCCCCCGAGAGCAGCGGCTGCAGGGGCCAGAGCACGAGCGCCGCTAGCCGACCGGCGCTAACGCGCACTTCGCTGGCAGGTGCTTCCGGATCGAGCAGCCGCTCCTGCAACTCCGAGGCGGCCCGGGCAATCGCGCGCCGCTCCCCCAGGCGCACGACGTGCAATCCGGTGCGGTCGAGCACGAAACCGAACATGTCCTGCGTTCCCACGGCATATTCAATGAGCGTGCTGTGCAGGCCCGCCAGGGTGGCGGTGAGCCGCTGCGGATCGGGATCTTCCGAGGCTGCAGGCTCGCGGTGGACCGCGGCGTTGATCGCCATGATCAGCGCCTCCGGACCGCTCTGGTTGCCCGGGGCGCGCGTGACTGCCTGCAGGATGGCCTGATAGCGCGATGCCTCGGGTGGTTGCGGGCGGGGCTCGGCGTTGCGCACCGCCTGGGTGATGGCGTAGCGCAGGCTGCGGGAGCGGCCGCGCTCGGAAGTCGAAAATGCGGCCGCCGCAGTCGTGACATTCAGGCTCGCAGCGGACACATACAGGTCGGTCAGCTGTGCGAACACCGAATGCTGGGTGGCGAGATACGTGGCGCGCTGTTCCGCGTCCAACTCATCGATCGGTACCGTCTCGATGAGGTTGGCCGCTGCCTCCAGCGTGTGCATCGCCTCGGCGTCCTTGTCCATCGCCCGATAGCCGGATGCGAGAAGTCGCAGCGAGGTGACGGTGTTTTCGACATCCCCGCGCGCCGCGCTGCTGCGCAGGGCGCGTCCTCCGCGGCGCACTGCATCCGGGCCGTCCCCTAGCAGTAATGCAGTCCGCACGAGACCGATCTCGGCTGCGCCGCGCGATTCGTGTGCAGCCGGCAACCGCGCCGCATCGGCAATACGCAGCGCCTGCTGGAACTCTGCGCGCGCCGCGCTTGCATTCTGCTCCTCCAGGAACACCTCCCCGCGCGCTGCCGCGAGGCGCATCCGCGCGCGGGAAGTGGCAGCGTAACCATCCGCTGCCTCGAGGCAGCGCTGTGCGGCACCCGGTTGGCCCTGTAAGTCAAGCGCCCCCGCCAGGGCGATCAACGCATTGAGAACCGTCACGCGGTTATCGGTGGCGAGCCGGGCGGGATCCAGAGTGCCCCCACAGCGCTCAGCCTCGGTGGGCTGGGGCGCTCGTATCGTTTGCATCAGCTCGGCACTCACACCGCCGGCCGGGTTCCGCGCCGGGAGGCTGCGCGCGATCTGGAACAGAGCCGGACAGTCGAGTGTCGCGGCCTGGTGCAAGCTGCCCATGGCATCACTCAGTGAGCCCAGCTGCACCAGCAGGCTGCCCGAGCGGACAAGCGTGCGCCGGACTCCCGGACAGTCACCGATCTCGGCATAGCCGCGCATGGCCGTTGCGTGTGAGCGCTCGCTGTCGCTGTAAAGGCCGGCGAGTGCCTGCAGGGTGCCGTAATTGTTCCAGATATCGGCCGTCAGCTTGGAGTCGATGCCGGCGGGCAACTCGTCCAACAGGCGGGCGAACGAGCTCAGGGCAATCGTGTAGTTGCGGTTTTCGATCGCCAGGGCAGCCAGGTTCTGATTGGCAATGGCGTAGCACTCCCAATCCTGCAGCTCCCGACAGCGTTGCGCTGCCGAAATGAAGATCTGTTGCGCCGCTGCGGGTGCATCCAGCCGGTACTCGAGAAACCCCGCCATGATGTCCAGCCGGGGCAACTCCCGCGCTCCAGCGGCATCCAGCGCGAGCTGCTTGCTCGCCTGCGCTTGCAAAGCGCGAACCCGTGCGGCGACCAGGTGCACGTCGCTACCCGGGCTCTCGAGCAAAGCCTTCGCCTGCAGACTCAACAATGCGCCCCGCACCGCCGGCGATGCATCAGCGAGACGCGTGAAGGCCTCGCTGGCGAGCGCGTAACTATCGCGTTTACGGTCCAGTCGCAGGTAGGCGAGTTCGGCCAGCGCATAGCGCGCAGCCCCCGCGGCCCGCTTCGCGTGGAACTCATCGAGTTGCCGACCGGCCGCCAGATAAGCCTCGAAGGCGACGCTCCAGTCGTGGCTATGCGTGGCGCGGGCCGCGTTGGCCAACAGGAGCGCCGCCCGGTATCGCGGCTGATCGGCGGGGCCAATCAGATCCACGTGCGCACAGTATTCCGACGCAGCGGCCGATGACTCCTGCAGGTGGATCTGGAGCGTGTGGTGCTCGCCGGCGCGCGCCGGGACTATCAGCACTATGGAACCGAGGCGCGCTATAGGGGATTCCGCGGCCGTGCGGGCATCGCCATCCGTACTTGCGACCAGCGAGATCCCGCGCTGTTCCACGGTGAAGCGCAGCGTACCCTTCATCGGAGCCACGACGACCAGATCGGCTGGCTGCCCGGTCCCTGCCACACAGCGGCGACTGAGCACGGTTTGTGTCACGCCGTGACGGGCATGACAACCGGCGCAGAGGCTCATCAGCGCGAGGAGCACGCAGCACGCGAGCTGACCTGACAGCCGGCGCCGAAGCTCTGCGGGGGACCACATGTGTTGTTGCAGATCTGGAGCGTAAATTCCGGCGACGCGCCGTTCTACGCCATCCTCAGCTACGCTGCCAAGAGACGCTGACGCTGCGCGCCCTTTTTCCGGCAGGGTCACGATGACGAACCGGGTGCCGATTGGGCTACGCTATGCGGCCGCGCCGAACTCAGCAGCTCACAGGGGGTCTTCATGGCTGTGCAGAATATTGAATCCGTGTTGCTGGAAGAGCGTTCGTTTCCGCCGTCCGCGGCTTTCACCACCAGGGCCCGCATCAAGCCGGCCGAACTGCAGAAGATGCAACGCGCTGCCAGTGCCGACCTGCCGGGCTTCTGGGCGGAGCTCGCACGCGAGGAGCTGAGCTGGCACCGGCCCTTCAGTATTACGCTCGATGATGCAGATGCCCCCAACTATCGCTGGTTTACAGACGGCCAGCTGAATGTTTCCTACAACTGTCTGGACGTGCATCTGCGCGAGCGTGGTGATAAGGCAGCCATTCTGTTTGAAGGCGAGGGCGGTGATACCCGCAGATTGAGTTATCGCGAGCTGCATGCAGAGGTCTGCCGCTTTGCCAATGCGCTGCGCGGTCTGGGTGTGCAGCAGGGCGATCGCATCATCATCTATCTGCCCCTGGTTGCCGAGGCTGTCATAGCGATGCATGCCTGCGCGCGCCTGGGCGCGATCCACTCGGTCGTGTTCGGAGGCTTCTCAGCCCTCGCTCTGAGGGATCGCATCCTCGACACCGAGGCGAAGTTGGTCATCACCGCCGATGGCGGCTGGCGCGGCGGTCAGGTCGTGGAGCTCAAAGCCGCCGCCGACAAAGCCCTCGCGGGCGGCTGTCCGAGTGTCGAGCGGGTGATCGTGCTGCAACGGACCGGACGGGATGTGCCGATGGATTCGCGCCGCGATGTCTGGTGGCACGATCTGATCAGCAGCCAGCCGAGTGAGTGTGAGCCCGTGTGGGTCGACGCCGAGCACCCGTTGTTCCTGCTGTACACCTCCGGCTCCACTGGCAAACCGAAGGGCATTCAGCACAGCAGCGCCGGCTACCTGCTCGGGGCGAAGATGACGAGCCGCTGGGTGTTTGATCTGCGCGATGACGATGTGTTCTGGTGCACGGCGGATGTGGGCTGGGTGACCGGCCACAGCTATGTCGCTTATGGTCCGCTGGCCAACGGCGCCACGGTTGTGCTGTACGAGGGAGCACCGACGACCCCGGATGCCGGCCGCTTCTGGAAAATCTGCGAGTCCCAGGGCGTCACGGTGTTCTATACGGCGCCGACGGCCATCCGCGCGCTCATGAAGCTCGGTGAGGAGTGGCCGGGCAAATACGACCTGTCGCGTCTGCGATTGCTCGGCAGCGTGGGTGAGCCCATCAATCCCGAAGCCTGGATGTGGTTTCACCGCGTGATCGGCCGTGGTCGCTGTCCGATTGTCGACACCTGGTGGCAGACGGAGACCGGCGCCATCATGATCTCGCCGCTGCCCGGCGTGACTGCAACCAAGCCAGGCTCCTGCACAGTGCCCCTGCCCGGGGTCGATGCGGACATCGTCGATGACGTCGGCAATCCGGTGACGCGACCGGAGGCGGGCGGCTACCTGGTCATCAAACAGCCATGGCCTGCCATGGTGCGCACGATCTGGCGTGACAATGAGCGCTACATCAGCTCGTACTGGGAGAGGTATCAGAAGCGCTATTACGTCGCGGGCGACAGTGCGCGGCGGGACAAGGACGGTTACTTTTGGATCATGGGGCGCATCGATGATGTGTTGAATGTCGCCGGGCACAGGTTGGGCACCATGGAGATCGAGTCAGCGCTGGTCTCCCATGCACGCGTGGCCGAGGCGGCCGTGGTCGGCAAGCCCCATGAGATCAAAGGCGAAGCGGTATTCGCCTATGTTGTGTGTCGCGGCGAGCGGCCCAGCGGCGATGTGAGCGCACTGGTCAAGGAGCTGCGCAGCTGGGTCGGCGAGCAGCTCGGCGCCATCGCCAAGCCCGAGGAGATTCGTTTTGCGGACAATCTGCCAAAGACTCGCTCCGGCAAGATCATGCGTCGGTTATTGCGCGCCATCGCGCGCGGTGAGCAGATTACCCAGGATGTCTCTACCCTGGAGAATCCCGCCATCCTCGAGCAGCTGCGCGGCACTCCTGAACCACAAGACTCCGCTGCAGAGCCCAGCGCGAAGCGGGCATCTGCGGCTGCAAGCAGATCGGCGCGTACACGCACGCTGAAGAGAGCAGTCAAACGCGCCGCGTCTTCCGGGTCGCGATCGGGCGCGAAGCGCAAAGGAGCTGCCCGCAAGCGGCCCGCGGCAAAGAAGGCAGCGGCCGCCCGCGGCCGGGCGGCCGGGCGGAAGGCAAAGAGTCCCCGGAAGGCAAAGAGTCCCCGGAAGGCAAAGAGCCGCTCAGCCCGCTCCGGTAAGCGCAGCTCCGGACGGCGCAGCGGCAGGCGTTAGCCGTGTGACTAGCTGAGCGCGATCACGATGCCCTCGTTGGCCCGCAGATTCAGTTCTCTGCAGAAGGGCTCGGCATCGCGATCGAGGTAAGTCGAGAGCGCCAAGGTACCCTGGTGAGGCGTGGCCACCGCGTGCGGCTCGCCGCCGAGGTTGAGAGCAATCAGGAAGCGCTGGGTGTCGGTTTGTCTGATGTAGGCCAGCAAGTCGCCCGTCATGGCGACTGGCTGGTATTCGCCAAGAGTTAATGCCGAAGAGCGGCGCCGCAGCTCGATCAGGCGGTGATACAGCATCAGCATCGACGTCGGGTCTCCGCGTTGCGCTTCCACGTTGACGACTGCGTAGTCAGGATCCAAGGGCAGCCAAGGTCTGCCGGAGGTGAAACCGGCCTGCGCGCTGCCGTTCCATTGCATCGGCGTTCGGCATGGATCGCGTCCCAGGCCGATGCCGGGCACGCGTTTCTCGACAGGATCCTGGACGAGCTGCGGCGGGATGTTGACATCGAACATGCCGAGTTCATCGCCATAGTAAAGTGTAGGGGTGCCACGCAGCGTCAGCAGCAGCATTGCCGCTACCCGCGCCTGGTCGATGCCGACTCGACTCGCAATGCGCGGGCGATCATGGTTTCCCAACACCCAGTTCGGCCACGCTCCACCCGGCAACGCCGCTTCGTAATCCTTGATGAGCGTGGCAAGACTGTGGGCGTTCCATTTGGCCTGCAGCAACTGGAAGTTGAATGGCAGCTGCGCGCCGCTCAGATCGGCGCCGTAGTAGGCGACCAGGCGCTCGAGCGGCAGATAGATCTCCCCTATCAGCACGCGATCCTCGAACTCATCACAAACGCGGCGCAGATCCGCTACGACCCGCTGAACCTCGGGGCGGTCGGCCGTATACAACATGATCTGCGACGTCAGCGGTGAATCACCCGGCTGCCAGGCAGGATTAGCAGGATTGTCGCGGAACTGATCGTCCTTGATCAGCAGCCACAGGACATCGACGCGGAACCCATCTACGCCCCGCTTCAGCCAGAAGCGCAAAACGTCGTGCATGGCGGCACACACCTGCGGATTGCGCCAGTTCAGATCCGGCTGGCCAGGCAGGAAGGCGTGGTAGTAATACTGGCCGCTGTTCGGATCCAACTCCCAGCCGCTGCCGCCGAAGTGACTCAACCAGTTGTTCGGCGGACCGCCACCGGGTGCCGGATCACGCCAGATGTACCAATCGCGATGACGGCTGTTGCGCGAGCTGCGCGCGTCGATGAACCACGGATGCTCATCCGAGGTGTGATTGGGAACGTAGTCGAGAATCAGTTTCAGGCCGCGGCGATGCGCCTGGTCGATGAGCGCATCAAAATCCTCGAGCGAGCCGAACAGCGGATCGATGTCGATGTAGTTGGCGACGTCGTAGCCGAAATCCTTCATCGGCGAGGGGTACACCGGCGACAACCACAATGCATCCACGCGAAGTCCCGCGAGGTAATCCAGCCGGTCCATCACCCCGCGCAGATCACCGACGCCATCACCGTCCGTGTCCTGGAAGGAGCGCGGGTAAACCTGATAGATGAGCCCACGCTGCCACCAAGTCGCCATGGATTGCTAAACGACAGTCCCCGCCTGCCGTTCCCGAAGCGACTTTATTGTTACGCTGTAGACCAAGTTACGGCGCTCGTCATGAGCCGCATTTTCCGGCCTGCCGCGCGCACCTTCGGGCGTTGCGCGCCGGCTGGGGCCCGTTCCGAGGCACGTTCCTTGCGGATTTGTCGGCAGTGGCGCGAGCCGCACAGTGACTGAGAGGCAAGCATGGGCGAAGTCATACATGTCGCCTTTGGTACCGAGCGTGAATGGGAGCAGACCCGCGCCAAAACCGCGGACGGCCTGGTCACGATCGGTTCCATCTTCGGCGATGACGAGCGTCTGATGCGCGCCAAGGCGGATTGCGTCTACCAGATCCTGCGGGAGATCGTGGAGGATGTGCCTGCGGTGCAAATCACGACGCGCATGCCGGAAAATCTGACCGAAGAGCAGCTCGATACGCTGACGCGCGCGATCAAGGATGCGGCGCTGAAGGGAATCGAGATTGCCATGACCCATTCAGTGCAGGTATTGATGGCATCGATTTACGATCTTTGCACCTCGAAACTACACGTCTGCCCGCAGCAATAAGCCGTCGGCGACGCACCCCGCAGCGCGCTCATTGAGCCGGCAGCAATCGTAGCGAGTAGCTCACCGTCACCTCGTTGCCGACCCATTCCGTCGATTTCCAATCGCCCTGGCCGACTCCGAATTCCAGTCGATGCAATAGCAGCTTGCCTGCGAGATAGCCTGCTGACTTGCCCTGCTCGTCGCTGACGCGAAACGTGAATGGCACATGCACGTCGCGGGTGACATTGCGGATGGTGAGTTTTCCGGCGGCGTCGAAACCTGAGGCCGTTTGCGTTATCTGGGTTGAGGAGAAGTGTGCCTGGGGGAATTTGGCCACGTCGAACAGATCGGCGCCACGGAGGGTGTCATCGCGCTCGGCATCACCAGTATCCAGCGAACGCACGTCCACGACGACCTCCAGCTTGCCACCCGCGGGAGTGCCGGTACCGTTCTGCAGGCTGACCTGCATCCGGGTAAACCGCCCTTTGTTCTGCGCGCCCGCCTGCACGAACTGATACTCGAGTGAGCTTTTCGCTGGATCGAGTGCGTAGCGTGCGGCTGCCGACGGCGCGGCGGGCGCCTGCGCAGCGGCAGACGCCTGCGCAGAGGCTGACGGCTGCACAGCGGTGGAGAATGCGGTGAGCACGAGAAGTATCGCAGGCAGGATCCACCGGGAGTGCGCATGCAAACGGACAGCCATTGGCCACCTACCTTGATGAATCAGTGCCGAAATCTGCTCAGCCGGATCTGCGTGTGAACGGCAGCATTCGCCGCAGCACGTCGTCCTTCAGTACGAAGTGATGTTTGAGCGCTGCGAGCACGTGCAGCGCCACGATGGCGAACAACACGAGCGCCAGGGTGTCATGGGTCTGTTTCATGACTTCGTAGAGCTGGTGATTCTTCGGTACGAAATCCGGCAACTGGAAGAACCCGAACCAGCTGACCGGAAACCCACGAGCCGAAGTCATCATCCAGCCGGTGAACGGCATGAGAAACAACAGAGCATAGAGGACCGCATGCGTGAAGCCGGCGAGGCCGCGTTCGTAGGGCTTCAGCGTACCTGGCAAGGGCGGATGCGGATTGGCCCAGCGCCAGGCCAGGCGCAGCACCGCAAGTGCGAGAATCGTGATACCAACCGATTTGTGACGCGCATACATGGCGACCTTCTGCACGCCTATGGGCAGCTCGCCGGCGATCGTGGCAAGCGTGACCTGCACGATGATCAGCACTACGATCAGCCAATGCAGAAACTGCGCCACTGCCCCCCAACGCTCTTCGGTATTCCGCCACATCATGCAGGCAAGCTTATGCGCATGGCGCCAGGTTTGAAACGTGGGAGAGCGAGGGTGGCCCGGGGGATGCTGTTGCTGAGTGTCATCAGCCTGCTAGCGGGCTGCCCGTCACCACCCGCGAAGCGACCCGTAGCCGCAGCTGCGGTGGCGCCAGCCGCCGCGACCCCGGGCTCGTTAGCGGCGGGACACGAAGGCCGTCCTTACGATGTTCTCGGCAGCGAGTCACTACTGACCGTGGTCGTCTACCGTGCCGGCCCGCTGGCCCGATCCGGTCACAACCATGTCATCACGAGTCACGATCTCGCCGGAACCTTTTATGTTCCCGCAGAGCTGTCCCGCGCCAGCTTCGAACTGCATGTCCCGGTCGCCGGCTTCAGTGTCGATGAGCCCCAATCGCGGATGGCGGAGGGCGCAGATTTCCCGCCTGACGTACCCCCAGGTGCAATCGCTGGCACGCGACGTAACATGCTGGGGGAGGCGGTGTTGGCAGCAGAACAATTCCCGGAAATCACCCTCACCGCGAGCCGCATCAACCTGAGTGACGAGCCGCAGCAGGCGTGGGCAGAGGTCGAGGCGCGCGTGCGCGGGCAGTCACACATCGTGCACCTTGTGGCGAGCTTCGAGCTCGATGCTCAGCAGCTGAGCATCACCGGTAGCTTGCCGCTGAGGCAGACGGAGTTGGGACTGACACCGCTCAGCGCTTTGATGGGCGCGCTGCAGGTACAGGATGAGATGCGCGTGCGCTTTCACATCGTGGCGCGACGTCCGCCGCCCTCATAGCGTTCCTCACTCGTCCTGCAACAGCGCCAGCAGCGTTCCCTCCGGCGCCGCGAGCAGCGCGTTGTGGCGCTTGTCCAGGCCTCGCGGCAGCTCCGGTGATACGCTGAGTCCTTGTGCACGCAGTTGCGCAATGCGAGCGGCCATGTGCGCATCGCTGAACACCAGCATGACGCTGTCAAGGGTGCGTGGCCGATGAAACGCCAGCTCGAGGTGATCGCTGGTCAGTGGCAGATGCACGTATGGCGTCTCACGTTCCTCGAGTGCCACGAATCCAAGTCGCTCCCAGTAGGTGCGCGCTGCATCGAAATCAGCTAGTGGCAGGCTGAGCCCCTCGAAATAACCGCAGCGCGACAGCTCGGTTGCCGCGCGGTCGGTGGGCGAATACGTGCGTGCCTCGAGCAGCGTCACCGCCTGACCCCACGGATCCTGGAAGCTGGCCTGATTAAAGGATTCCGCGCCGGTGCGGCACAAAGTGAACTCGATGCCGAGTTGCGTCAGCTGCGCGAGTTGGATCTGCAGATCCGGCAGCACAAACGTCAGCACGGGAGAGGGTCCCGCGCGCTGGTGCAGGCCGATGACCAGCCGGCCGTCGGTCAACACGCCATAGGGGTGCGCCCAGGTGTCATTGGCAGGCGCTTGCGTGAAGCCGAGGCTCTCGTAAAACTCCACCGACGAGCGGATGTCGTCGGTCGTAATGCCTATCTCGTGGAAACGTCCCAGCACCCGGCCGCGGTCTTCAGGCCGATGCGCCGCGCGCAGCTCCCGCCGGCCGCAATCCGAGTTCGACCTGGGTCCAGCTGAGGCAGTGTTGGGCGATGAGGTCGGCGAGGAAGCGCGCGTGCTCGGCGCGTGCATTGAGTGCCGGCACATAGCGGAACAGATCGCCGCCCGCAGCTAGAAAACGCTGGCGATTCTCCATGTCGATCTCTTCCAGAGTCTCCAGGCAGTCCACTGCAAATCCGGGGCAGACCACGGTCACGCTGCGGATGCCGCGCTCGGGCATCTCCTGCAACACCTTGCTGGTGTACGGTCGCAGCCAGCCGGCTGGTCCGAAGCGCGACTGGAAGCTCACGCTCCATTCCTCGTCCTGCAGCAACAGCTCATCGGCGAGCAGGCGCGCAGTCTTCTGACACTTGCAGAAGTACGGATCTCCCTTGTGGAAGTAGCGCTCCGGAATGCCATGGAAGGAGATGAGCAGATGTTGCGTGCGGCCGTCGGTCTCCCACTGTTGTTGAACCGAGGCGCGCAGCGCCTCGATGTAGCCCGGGTAATCATGATATTCCGCGATGTAACGCAGCTCGGGCAGCCAGCGCCAGCGGCGCAGCTCGGCATTCACCTGGTCATACACGGCACCCGTGGTCGCACCGCAATACTGCGGAAACATGGGTACGACGAGGATGCGTTGCGCGCCGGATTCGCGCAGCCGTGTGAGCGCCTGCGGCACACTCGGCTCCCCGCCGTACAGCATGCCGAGCTCGATGGAGAGCGGCGCGAGCATTCGCTGTGCGAGCGTGCCGGTGAGCTCGCTCTTCAGACGCTCCGACAGATTGAGCAGTGGCGAGCCGAAGGATGTCCAGATCTTGCGATATTTGGCCGCCGAGCGGCGCGGCCGGAAGGGCAGGATGAAGCCGTAGAGCAGGGGCAGCCACAGCAGTCGCGGCGCCTCCACCACGCGTGGGTCGCCGAGCAGCCCGGCGAGAAACCTGCGCACTTCCGCCGGCTCGGGCGTAGCCGGCGTGCCCGAGTTCACGAGCAGGATACCGATACGCTCGGCGCCGTCGCGATGAAAGTCAGGGGAGCTGATGTAACGCATGTGACTGCAAAGATACCTCAGGTGATGCCGCCCACGCACAGGTACTTGAGCTCGGTGTAGTCGAGAATGCCGTACCTCGAGCCCTCCCGTCCCGTGCCTGACTCTTTCACTCCACCAAACGGTGCCACCTCCGTGGAGATCAGGCCGGTGTTGAGTCCGACGATGCCGTACTCGAGTGCCTCGGACACGCGCCAGGAGCGAGCCAGATCGCGGGTATAGAAGTAGGCGGCGAGACCGAACTCGGTGTCGTTCGCCATGCGAATGGCGTCCGCCTCGCTGTCGAATCTGAACAGCGGCGCGACTGGACCGAAGGTCTCTTCGCGTGCCACCAGCATGTCAGGAGTCACCTGCGTGAGCACGGTCGGCTGAAAGAAGGTGCCGCCGAGCGCGTGACGCTTGCCGCCGTAGGCCAGCTGCCCCCCCTTGGCGAGTGCGTCAGCGATGTGTTGCTCCACCTTCTGCAGGGCACGCGCATCGATCAAGGGTCCCTGGTCAGTCACGCCCTTGAGCCCATCGCCCACGCGCAACTGCGAGACCGCATCCACGAGCTTTCTGGTGAAGCGCTCGTACACGCTGCTCTGGATGAGCAGTCGGTTGGCGCACACACAGGTTTGTCCGGTGTTGCGATACTTGCTCGCAATGGCACCGGCCACGGCCGCATCCAGGTCCGCATCCTCGAACACGATGAAGGGCGCATTGCCACCGAGCTCGAGCGAGAGTTTTTTCAGCGTCCCGGCCGACTGGCTCATCAGTTTCTTGCCGATCTCGGTCGAGCCCGTGAAGGTGATCTTGCGTACGGTCGGGTTGGAAGTCATCTCGACGCCGATGGCAGCGGCATCCCGTCCAGTCACGATATTCAACACACCCGCAGGCAGTCCGGCGCGCGCTCCCAACTCGGCCATCGCCAGTGCCGAAAAAGGGGTTTGCGACGCCGGCTTGCAGACGAAAGTACAGCCAGCGGCCAATGCAGGACCGGCCTTGCGCGTGATCATCGCCGCGGGAAAATTCCACGGGGTGATCGCGGCGACCACACCGATGGGCTGCCGCAGCACCAGCAGACGCTTGTCAGTGTGGTGAGGAGGAATGATGTCACCGTAGAGCCGCTTGGCCTCCTCCGCAAACCACTCGATGAACGAGGCCGCGTAGGCGATCTCGCCTTTGGATTCGGCGAGTGGCTTGCCCTGCTCGGCGGTCATGATGCGTGCCAGGTCGTCCTGGTTCGCCAACATGAGCTCGTACCAGCGCCGCAGTATGCCGGCGCGTTCCTTAGCGGTGCGCCCTGCCCAGGCGGGAAACGCAGCGGCCGCGGCGGCGATCGCAGCCCGGGTCTCGCTCGCTCCCATGTTTGGCACCGTGCCGATCTTCTCACCCGTGGCCGGATTGCTGACGTCCTGCACCGCCGCACCTGCGCTGCCGATCCATTCGCCATTGACATACGCCTGGGTGCGCAGCAGCGCCGGATCCTGAAGCTTCATGAGCTGTCCTGTTGGTTGGCCGGGAATGGCGGCCGGATGGGGGCAGGATAACGCCCGGCCCCCCTTGCACGAAAGCGGGGCCGAGACGAGGCGCTTTGCGTCGCCGGGTCCTTGAAATCCGGCGCAATGGCTTCATCCCATGAGCCGTGGCATCCTGCAGCCCGCCGCAGGCGCGCCACCGCAGGGCGTCCGCGACAATCGCAGCGGGGAGGATCGATGCTCGTTGGCTCAGCAGTACGGCGCGTCGCCATCATCGGTGGTGTGCGCATCCCCTTTGCCCGGGCACATACGGCCTACGCCCGCCTGTCGAACGAGGACATGCTGACCGCGGCTTTCCGGGCCGTGGTGGAGCGCTTTCAGCTACAGGGCGTACGTCTGGGAGATGTCGCCGCCGGCGCGGTCATCAAGCACACCAAAGACTACAACCTCACGCGCGAGTGCGTGCTCTCGAGCGGCCTGGACCCCCACACCCCGGGGCTTGATCTGCAAAGAGCGTGTGGCACGAGTCTCGAGGCCGCCATCCTCATCGGCAACAAGATCGCCCTGGGGCAGATCGATGCCGGCCTGGCCGGCGGCAGCGATTCCATCAGCGATGCACCGATCGTCTACCCGCGTGCCTATCAGCAGCTGCTGTTGCGGAGCTTCCGCGGACGCAACGTGTTGCAGCGTCTGCAGCCATTCCTCGATGTGCGGCCGCGACATTTCAAACCTGTCCTGCCTGCCGTGGTGGAGCCGCGTACCGGCCTCTCCATGGGGCAGAGCACCGAGCGCATGGCCCAACACTGGAAGATTGCGCGCGAAGAGCAGGACGAGCTCGCGTATCAGAGCCATATGCATGCCGCCACGGCGTGGCGCGAGGGCTTCTACGACGATCTGGTCCTGCCATTCCGCGGTCTGAAAACTGACAACAACATCCGTTCTGACACCAGCGCACAGAAACTCGCACAATTGCGAGCCATATTTGACGCCAACGCGGGCACGCTGACCGCAGGCAACAGCACGCCGCTGACCGATGGCGCCAGTGCCGTGTTGCTGGCCTCGGAGGCCTGGGCGCAGCAACGCGGTTTGCCGGTGCAGGCTTACCTGACATACGGCAAGGTGTGGGCCGTTGATTACATCAGCGGCCGAGAAGGACTGCTCATGGCCCCGGCTCACGCGGTGCCTGCCATGCTGCAGGATGCAGGCCTCACGTTGCAGGACTTCGACTACTACGAGATCCATGAGGCGTTCGCAGCGCAGGTGTTGTGCACGTTGCGCGCATGGGAATCCGCAGAATACTGCCGCACGCAGCTCGGTCTGCCCGGAGCGCTCGGAAGCATCGACCGGGCACGCCTCAATGTGAAAGGCGGCAGCATCGCCATCGGTCATCCGTTCGCTGCCACCGGTACGCGCATCGTGGCGACGCTCGCGAAGCTGCTGGCCAATGATGCCAGCGCGCGGCGCGGGCTGATTTCCGCGTGCACCGCAGGTGGCATGGGCGTCACCGCGATTCTCGAGCGCTGACGGCTCCTGCAGGTAACGGTCAAACACATGAGCAGACCCGGAATCGATCGCGCCTTCGAGCGGCGCCTGTCTGCACTGATCAACAGCGGACAGCCGCAGATCCTGCAGGGTGGGCGCAAGGGCGTGGAGAAGGAGTCATTGCGCGTACGCCCGGACGGTACGCTGGCCACCACCGGGCATCCGCGCGCGCTCGGCTCCGCGCTCACCAACGTGCACATTACGACGGATTATTCCGAGTCGCTGCTGGAGCTGGTAACGCCTGCCTTCACCACCAGCTGGGAGCTGCTGCAGTATCTGCTCGACCTGCACCAGTTTGTCTATCGCCATCTGGGCGATGAGCTGCTCTGGGCCACCAGCATGCCCTGCTCGATCAATCGCGACGAGGACATTCCCATCGCACAGTTCGGCAGCTCAAACGTAGGGCGCATGAAGCACATCTACCGCCGCGGTCTGGGACTGCGTTACGGGCGGATGATGCAGGCTATATCCGGGGTGCATTTCAACTACTCCTTTCCGCTGCCTTTCTGGGAGCTGTATGCGGACATCCGCGAGAGTCGCGAGCGCGGCGCGGATTTCATCTCCGCCAGCTACTTCGATCTGCTGCGCAACTATCGGCGCATCGGCTGGCTGGTGCTGTACCTGTTCGGCGTCTCACCGGTAGTCTGCAAGTCATTTCTCACGGGCCGTGCTGCGCAGCTGCCTGAGCTGACGAGTACCACTGCCTACGAGCCGTACGCGAGCAGTCTGCGCATGAGCGATGTGGGTTACCGCAACCGCAATCAGTCCGGCCTCAGCGTGTCTGTGAACAGTCTGGATGAATACGTACGCGACCTGTCGCGCGCCATCTCGACTGTGCATCCGCCGTATGCACAGCTCGGCATCCAGGATGCGAACGGTGAGTACCAGCAGCTGAACGCCAACATCCTGCAGATTGAGAATGAGTACTACGCCTTCATCCGCCCCAAGCGTGTGGCGCGCTCCGGCGAGCGGCCGACCAAGGCGCTGCAGCGTGCGGGTGTCGAGTATGTAGAGGTGCGGGCGCTGGATGTCAGTGCATTCGACCCGGTGGGGGTTAACCAGAACAAGCTGCGCTTCCTCGAGGCGTTCCTCGCCCTGTGCCTGATGAAGGACAGTCCGCCGATCAGCGCCGCCGAGCAGAGCTCGCTCGATCAGAATCATGTCACCGTGGCGCGTCGCGGTCGCGAGCCTGATCTGCGGCTGTGGCGCGATGGGCATGACGTGCCGATGCGCGACTGGGCGCAGGAGCTCCTTGACTCGATGACCGGTATCTGCGAGGTGCTCGACAGCGGCGATGCTTCCCGGCCTTATTCGGCCGCGCTCGCCGTGCAGGCGGCCAAGCTAGCGGACGTGCGCCTCACGCCCTCAGCCCGGCTGCTGACAGAGCTCACTGACTCCGGTGAGTCGTTCTCGGAACTGGCGCTGCGGGTGTCGCGCGCTCACAAAGCGTATTTCCTCGATCTGTACCCCCCCAATGAGGAGCGTCTGGCGGAGTTCGCCGCCCAGGCACAGGAGTCGCTCGCGCGCCAGGCCTCGATCGAGGCAGGCGACAAGGGTACCTACGAGCAGTACCTGGCACGTTATTTCGCCGACTGAGGGCATACTTGCATGCCTTCCCCCGAGCCCCGATCCTGTGCCCACATGAATGCGCTCTCGGTTCGCAGTCTGACCAAGACTTACAAGAATGGTGTGCAGGCGCTCAAGGGCGTCGACCTCGATGTCGAGCAGGGTGACTTCTTTGCCCTGCTCGGGCCAAACGGTGCCGGCAAGACCACCCTGATCGGCGTGGTGACCTCGCTGGTCAACAAGTCCGCCGGCCAGGCGCGGGTGTTCGGCCATGACATCGACACCGAGCTGGAGGCAGCAAAGGCCTGCATCGGCGTGGTGCCGCAGGAAATCAACTTCAACATGTTCGAGACGCCTTTCACCATCGTGGTGAACCAGGCCGGCTTCTACGGCATTCCCCGGCCGCTCGCGCGGCAGCGCGCCGAGAAGTATCTGCGGCAGCTGCAGCTCTGGGACAAGCGCGACAAGATGTCGCGCGGACTGTCCGGTGGCATGAAGCGCCGTCTCATGATCGCCCGGGCGCTGATGCATGAGCCGCGGCTGCTGATCCTCGATGAGCCGACGGCTGGCGTAGACATCGAGATCCGCCGCTCCATGTGGGACTTTCTGCGTGAGATCAATTCGCAGGGCACGACCATCATCCTCACGACACATTATCTCGAGGAAGCCGAGACGCTATGCCGCAACATCGCCATTATCGATGGCGGCCGGATCGTCGAGCGCGACCGCATGAGCAGCCTGTTGCGGCGGCTCAACACCGAGACCTTCGTGCTGAACTTGCGCAACAATCTGCAGCAGGCGCCGGCGCTCGCCGGCTATCCCGCCCGCATGCTCGATGAGCACACGCTCGAGGTGGAGATCTCGCGCGAACAGAATCTGAACGCACTGTTTGCGCATCTGTCCACCCTCGGCGTCGAGGTGCTCAGCATGCGCAACAAGGTGAACCGGCTCGAGGAGATTTTCATGCGACTGGTCGAAGCACGCGCGCCGGATGCTACCGCGGCGGCCGCGCGGGCCTCCTGATGGATGCTCCGGTGAGCACTGCCGCAGCTCCGCCGGTCAGCATGTCGGTGGTGCGCTGGATCGGTTTCAAGACAATCGTCATTCGCGAATACGGCCGCATCATCCGCATCTGGGGCCAGACCATCGTGCCTTCCGCCGTGACCGCCACGCTGTACTTCGTGATCTTCGGCAGCCTGATCGGGCGGCGTGTCGGGGCCATGGGCGGGTTCGACTACATGCAGTACATCGCGCCCGGCCTCATCATGATGTCGGTGATTACCAACTCTTATGCGAACGTGGTTTCCTCGTTTTTCGGCGCCAAGTTCGGCAAACACGTGGAGGAGTTGCTGGTCTCGCCGCTCCCCAACTGGATCATCGTCGCGGGCTACGCCACCGGAGGTTTGCTGCGCGGTGTACTTGTCGGGGCGGCCGTCACGATCGTATCGCTTGCCTTCACGCATCTGCACGTGCACCACATCGGCATCATCCTGCTTGCCGTGGTCCTCACATCGCTCACATTCGCGCTCGGCGGGTTCGTCAATGCGCTGTTCGCCAAGAACTTCGACCAGGTCAACTTCATCCCCGTGTTCGTGCTGACTCCGCTGACCTACTTCGGCGGCGTGTTCTACTCGGTCAGCCTGCTACCCCCGTGGGCGCTGAAGCTGTCTTACATCAATCCTATTCTTTACATGGTGAACGCCTTCCGCTTCGGGTTTCTGGGCGTTTCGGATGTTGAAGTCGGGACTGCTTTCACCTTGATGGCCGGGGCCGCCGCTGTGTTGTTTGCCGCCGCCGTCCTCATGTTGGGACGGGGTATTGGTACGCGGGACTGACGTGCGGGTTGCTTTGGTCACGGCGCGTGCCGCGCGCGGTCTGGATGAGGACGAGCCACCTCTGCGGCTCGCGCTGCAGAGCGCGGGCTGCGAGGCGCAGACCACCGAGTGGGATGATCTGCGCGTCGACTGGAGCCAGTTCGATGCGGCGTTGCTGCGCTCGGCGTGGGATTACGCCGAGCGGCGCACGGAATTTCTCGCCTGGGTGCAGCGTGCCGCCAGCGTGACTCGTGTGCTGAACCCGCCGCCGATCCTGCGCTGGAATACCGACAAGCATTACCTCGCGGAATTGGCACAGCTCGGCGTGGCGGTGGTCCCGAGCCTCTTCATCGAGCCGGGCGAGAATCCGAGTGCACAACTCGCGCAGTTTCTGCAGCAACAGGTGACGGCCGAGATTGTCATCAAGCCTGCCGTGGGCGCCGGCTCCCGCGATGCGCAGCGCCATCGACGCAGCGAAGTAGCCGGTGCGGAATCGCATGCCCGGCGCCTGCTGCACGCACAGCGGAGCGTGCTGGTGCAACCTTATCTGGACCGGGTCGATCGCGACGGCGAGACGGCACTCATGTACTTTGCCGGCCGCTTCAGTCATGCCGTGCGTAAAGGAGCGCTGTTGCCGCCGGGCGGGGCCGCGACCAGGGGACTGTTTGCGGCTGAGAGCATCACGCCTCGTCAGCCTGGTGCTGACGAGCTGCTGCTCGGTGAGCGGATCCTTTCCAGCCTGCCTTTTGCGATACCGCTGTATGCCCGAATAGATCTGATCCGTTCAGTGGAAGGCCCCCCCCTGCTGCTGGAGCTGGAATTGACCGAGCCTTCGCTGTTCTTTGCTCATTCCGCAGGCTCGGCCGAGGTGTTTACCGCCGCGCTGTTGCAACGCATGGCCGAGCCCTACCCATGAGCTGGTCCGTTGTGTGCTACTGCCGTCGGAGCGCCGCGGCCGGCCCCGGCTAGCCTGGCGAAGCTCCTTGCCCAAGGCGGGCAGACGCTCCCTGAGGCCACGCGGCCCGGGCATTGTTGTTACGCAGGTCACAAAAAAGCTTGTAAGTGTCTGTCGAAACGAAACATTCACAGTTCCTTAACCGAGCTGAAGCCACCGGAATCGAAGCTCTGGCCGCGAAGTCGCGGGTATTCGCACACCGCGGCCTGGAAGCAGACATGAAAGCCACCGGGCTGACCACCTTCATGGCACGGGTCGACGCGGTCGAATACGGTCTGTGCCGGACCCTGAATCGCGGCGCCGCACTGGCGCTGCCGCGGCGCGCCTTCCAGATGGCCAGTCGTCTCGGCGACGGGGTCGTGTGGTACGTGCTGCTGCTGGCTTTGCCGCTGCTCTACGGCCCTGCGGGTCTAAAGCCTTCTATCGGCATGGCCGCGACCGGCGTTCTGGGTGTGGGGCTCTACAAATTCCTGAAGCGGGTGTTCGTACGCGAGCGCCCCTTCATCACCCACGCGACGATTGATCTCGCCGGTGCTCCGCTCGACCGCTACAGTTTTCCCTCCGGTCACACCCTGCACGCGGTGTCCTTCGCCTGGCAGGCCTCGGTGCACTTTCCCGAGCTCAGCTGGGTGCTGGTGCCGCTTGCGGCGCTCATTGCCGGCTCGCGGGTCGTGTTGGGACTGCACTATCCGACCGACGTGCTGGTCGGAGCCGTCATCGGCGCATCCTTGGCAGAGCTGGGACTCGCCTTAACCTAGCGCAAATCCAACTTCAGTCGAGCGCCCCGACACGCGCGTCGCACGGCTGCGACAACGCTGGTGCGGATGCTGTTCTGCGTTACACTTTCCGCCGCATACCCAGCCGGGGGTTCGGAGCGGGCATGACGGCCAAGCGCGCGCTGATCGTCGATGACTCGAAATCTGCGCGGCTCTTTCTCGCGCGGATGCTCGAAAAATACGGGATCGATGTCGATGATGCCGAGACCGCCGAGGCCGCCATCGAGTATCTCGCGAGCCACCGTCCCGATGTGATTTTCATGGACCACCTGATGCCCGGCATGGACGGCTTTCAGGCGGTGCAGGCGATCAAGAACAACCCGCTGACGGCCACTATTCCCATTCTCATGTACACCTCGCAGGAAGGTGAGTTGTATCTGGGCCAGGCGCGTGCTTTGGGCGCGGTGGGCGTGCTGCCGAAGCAGATCAAGCCTGCGGATGTCTCCAAGGTGCTCTACCAGCTGCACCTGCTGACTGATCGGCGCAGCCCGCACCAGAGCAGCTTCCAGACCGTGAACCTGTCGCCGGGCGTCGCGAGCGCCGACAGTGCCGCCAATGACTCGGCGGTCCTGCCAGCCGTGTTGACCGAAAGCGCGCTGCGTGAGCAGTTTGCAGAATTGCGGCGTGCACTCGTGGCCGGTGTGGACACGCAGACCGAGCGCATCACCGCGGAGGTACGCGCGCTATTGTTGGAAGCCTTCCCCCCGGTCGTGCAGGGAGAGGAAACGACCCGGCCGCCGGTACCGGCCGCGCAGGCGCCGCAGTGGGGCTGGCTGGTCGCCAGCATTGCGCTCGCGATTGCGCTGGCGAGTACGGCCTTGTGGTGGCGGCAGTCAGGTCAGCTTCAGGCCCTGAATGACGAGATGCGCGAGTTGCGTGTCGTGCTCGGTGCGCAGCGGGCCACGCCACGCTCCGCCTCGGCTGGGCCGGCGGGGGATAGCGCCGTGGGCGCAGCGACTGGCGCAGAAGCCGCAGCGAGCAACCTGCCACCGACAGCTGTTGGCGGAGCATTGCCAGCCGGCGGCGTGTCGCTGACTCTGCCCAGCGACGCGCATCCGCTGATCATCCAGGTTCCGTACGGGGCAGAACCGCTCGCCGGACCGCGCCAGGAGTCGATCCGAGTGCTGCTCGAGCGCATGGTGAAGGACAATCGCCCCGGGGTGCTGGACATCAGAACCTACGCTGGGCGGTACTGCCTGATCGGCAACAACAGTGATGGCTACTCGCCGGCTCCTGACGAGCTGCCGTTCGCCAAGTGCGACCTCATCGGCAATCCTCCGGAGGAGGCGCTGTCAGCGGCGCAGCGCGTACCGCTACCCTTCGCGAACATGATTGCCGGATTCCGGCACGCCTCGCATGGCGCTCTCGAGATCCAGGCGGGTAGTGGTGATTCCAACACGACCCTGCAGCCCTATCCACCCACCGGCGGTGATCTGACTTCCGGCGAGTGGAATCGTGCCGCAAACGCCAACAACCGTATCGAGATCCGGGTCCGCTGACCGGATGCCCGCTGCCTGTGCCCCACCGCGGCTGGTGGATGATTTCAATCCACCGTTCTGGCTGCGCAACCCTCATGTGCAGTCCATGCTGGCCAGCACCTTCGCGCGCCGCGCACCCATCATACGTCGTTCGCGTCCCGTCGTGGCCGTGGAGCAGGAGCTGTTGCTCGATTGTGGCGATGGTGTGCGGCTACAGTGTTTTCGCTCGAGTCCGCCGGGCGAGGCGCGCGCACCGATTGTGGTGTTGCACGGTTGGGAAGGAAGCGCCCAGTCGCTGTACGTGTTGTCGCTGGCACAGCAGCTGTTTGCACATAGCTTCGATGTGCTGCGTCTGAATCTGCTGGATCATGGCGATACCCATCATCTGAATCGCGAGCTGTTCCACTCCTGCCGCCTGGCGGATGTCATCGGCGCACTGCGGGCCATTCAGCAGCTGTTTCCCGGCCAGCAGCTGCAGCTCGCCGGATTCTCTCTCGGCGGCAACTTCATGCTGCGCGCAGCGGCGGCGGCGGCTTCGGCCGGGCTCCGTATCGCCTGCGTCATCGCAGTCTCCCCGGTGCTCGATCCCAAGCAGACCCTGCACGCCCTCGAGAACTCTTTCTGGGCTTACCAGGCCTACTTCGTGCGCAAATGGATGCGCTCGCTGTTGAAAAAGCAGGCAGTTTGGCCCGGTCATTATGATTTTGCCGAGGTCGGAGCCATGGCCGACCTGCGCCGCATGACTGCCGAGCTGGTGCGGCGTTTCACCGAATTTCCTTCCCTGGATGCCTATCTGGAGGGCTATTCCATCACCGGGGGCAGGATTGATGCGCTGGCGGTGCCCGCTCGCATCATCACCGCTCGCGATGATCCAATCATCCCGGTGGACGGTCTGCGCGAGCTGCGCGCGCCATCGTGTCTGCAGGTGATGATCACCCGCCGCGGCGGACATTGCGGATTTCTCGAACGACTGACGGGACCGACCTGGGTGGAGCGCCGCATCGTGGAGGAACTCATCTGCCTATCCTCTGGCGGTGAGGTCGGAGCGCAACTCGCGCGCGCCTAGTGATCTTTAGCCGCGACCGCCTGCAGTGCGGGTCCGCGACGCAGAGTTCGCGCTCAGCTCCTCCGCCGTCGCGCGTTTCTCCTCGAAGCGGATGACGGGCTCGCCACCCGCGACGGTCAGAGCGCCCTCGATGACGGCTCCCTTCGCGATCGCAATGCTGTGGGCCGTGACATCGGCGCGGATGACGGCGGTGGATCCAATCTCGAGCTTGCCTTCCACGACCAGCCGCCCGGTGAGATGGCCTGCGATCACGGCAGCTTGCGCGTGCACCTCGCCTTCCCACTGTGCCCGTACCGCCAGGTGCAGCAAGCCACCGACGCGACCATCGCCGCGCACGGAGCCGAAGACCACCAGAGGACCCTGCGCCTCCACATCGCCGGTAACCCGACTGCCTTCGGAGACGAAAGTCGGCGAGCTACCCAGGTGATCAATAAGACGCCGCTTCGGTGTAGCGCTCACGAAGACTCCATGCGAGCCGTACTCGGCGGAACTAGCATAGCGGGCCGGTTTGCGGCGGCGACGCCCGGAGTCACAATCCCCTCAAAACGAAGCTGCTGCTGCTGGGCCAAAGTCAGAGGTTGCGAGCCCGGAACGGCGCGGCGCTCGTTAGCTCGCCAGCTCAGACGAAAGCGCCGCTGATCAACGACAGCTCTGACGCGCCGGAGCAACTTTGCGGCGCGTCGACCGAAGCTGACAGAAAATGTCACCGTATAAACTGGCCTTTAGGTCCGTAACCCACTGATTTCAAATGCCTCGACAGCTGGCATGCCCTTTGCTGCAGCTTGACTGTATTTCGAAATTGCGAACAACTTCCCCGGTGTTCGCTTCTGCACGCCGCGACGCGACTTCCCCCGCCCGCGGCGTCTTTTTTTCCTCCCGCCCCTCCCTTGCAGCATCCCGGTGCAGCATCCATCTCCCGGCCAACGGCCGCAGCCCGGCGCCGGTAAACTGCCAGCATGAACAAGAGTTTCGGAAGCCATTTCCATACCCTCGCAACGCTCAGTGCGAGCCTCGATTCGCTGCCCGCGGCGGTGCCCGGTTCCGAGGCGATCCGCGCGATCACGCTCGCGAACGGCTTGCGCGTCATCGTTTGGCCGGTGCACGAGATCCCGAATGTGGCCCTGTACAACTGGGTCCGGGTCGGCAGTCGTAACGAGCGGCCCGGCATCACCGGACTGGCGCATTTCTTTGAGCACATGATGTTCAACGGCACCACGCAACGTCAGCCGGGTGAGTTCGACCGGCTGATGGAGGCGCAGGGGGGTGCGAATAACGCCTTCACCAGTGATGATGTCACGGTCTATCAGGACTGGTTCCCACGCAATGCGCTCGATCTGGTGCTCGAGCTCGAAGCGGATCGCGTGGCGCAACTCGCTTTCGTGCCGCAGGTGGTGGAGAGCGAACGCGGTGTCGTCTACTCGGAGCGTCGCCTGCGGGTCGAGGACAACAATTCAGGATGGCTGAGTGAGCAGGTGCAGTCGGCTGCCTTCGTGACGCACCCGTATCGCTTTCCAACCATCGGCTGGCCGTCGGATATCCAGTCCTGGACCATTGCCGATCTGCAGGGGTTCTTCCGCACCTACTACGCCCCTAACAATCTCACCCTGGTGTTCGCAGGTGACGTACCTGCCGAACGGGCATTCGAGCTGACGCAGCGTCGCTTCGGTGCCCTGCCGGCCCAGGAGCCGGCACGGCCGGTGGATCAGCGCGAACCCGAGCAACTCGGCGAGCGCCGTGTTGTTGTCCGTCGCAAGGCCCAGACTCCGCTGCTGCAATTTGCCTACAAGGCACCCGCGGCAGCGGATCCGAGGGGGCCGGCATTGAACCTGCTGCTGTCGATCCTGGTGGACGGTGATTCCTCGCGGCTGCACCGGCGGCTCGTCGAGGAGCAGCAGATCGCCGTCGAGGTGTCGGGCCACTGGCACGAGGGTTTCGATCCGGGTCTGGTGTGGCTGTATCTGACGCTGCCCGAGGGCGCTGATGTGGAGCGCGCGCAGCAGGCAGTCGACCGCGAGTTGGCCGAAGTGGTGCGCAACGGGGTTAGCGCGGCGGAGCTGGCGCGCGCCAAGAACATGACCGCTGCGGCCTTCTGGCGCAAGCTCGCCACCATCGACGGCAAGGCACAGCTGCTGGGCGAGTACGAAGTCTTCCATGGCAACTGGCTCAAGTTGTTCGATGCGCCACGCCTGTCTGACAGGGTGAGTCAGGCGCAGGTGCAGTGGGTCGCTCATGAGCTGCTGGAGCGCCGGCGCCGCACGGTCGGCGTGCTGGTCCCTTCGTGAGTGGGGTGGCAGCGATCGCGGCTGGCCTTCCGCCTGCACAGACGGGGGTCCGGGTCCCTGGGCATGAGCGGCTGGTCCTCGACAACGGCATGACCCTGATCGTGCTGCCACGGCACGATGTCCCACTCGTCTCCTTCAATGCGGTGTTGATCGGTGGCGAATCCGCCGGCCCGGCCGAGCGTGCCGGCATTGCCTCCTTGGTAGCGGGCCTGCTGGAGAAAGGCGCCGGCAAACGCGATGCATTCGCCTTTGTCGACGCCGTCGATGGGGCCGGCGGGATGTTTGGGGCCGGGGCGGGACCGGAGGCAATTGGCATCCGTGGCACCTTCCTGGCACGCGATCAGCAGCTGATGCTGGAGCTGCTCGCGGATGCGCTGTTGCGTCCGCACTTTGCTGCAGCGGAGCTCGAGATCCTGCGGGGCCGCCAGATCGAGTTGATCAAGGCTGCCAAGGATTCCGATCCATCGGAGTTGCTCGGCACCTACGGGCGCGCATTGCTGTTCACCGGTCACCCCTACGCCCGACCGGTGATCGGTAGCGAGCGAACGCTCGCTGCCATCACGCACGGCGACATCACTGAGTATTACGAGTCGCACTTCGGTGCCGACCGGCTGGTGCTCGTGGTGGCGGGCGATGTGGACCCCGAATGGCTGAAGCGCGCGGTGCAGCGACGTTTCGCGCAGTGGTCTCGGGCGCGGGCACCCCGAGTCGTTCTGCCGGAGCCGCAACGCTGGGCGCAGCGCACAGTACTGTTGGTTGATGCTCCAGGTGCAACTCAAAGTCATTTCTGGATAGGCAACCTCGGGGTCAGCCGACACTTTCCGCAGCGCGCAGCGCTCGATCTGGTCAATACATTGTACGGCGGACGCTTCACCTCCATCCTCAACACCGAGCTGCGGGTTAAATCGGGTTTGTCATACGGCGCACGCTCGGGCTTCACACGCGGCAGTGTTGCCGGTGAGTTTGCCATTCGTTCTTTTGCACAGACCGGCGATACGGTCAGGGCAGTGGATCTGGCGCTGCAGACCCTTGCGCAGCTGAAGCGTGATTACCTGTCCGCCGAGATGCTCGCCTCTGCGCAGGCCTACGTCCTGGGGCAGTATCCGCTCGATTTCGAAACCGCCGGCGACTGGGCTGCTGCGATGGGGGAAATCGAGCTATACGGACTCGGACCTGAGTACATCGAGGACTACGGGCGGCAGCTGCGCGAAGTCACCCTTGCGGACGCCCGCGGCGTCATCGACCAGGTGTTTCCCGAGCCCGATGCGGTGGCGATTGTCGTCATCGGCGATGCCAGTCAGCTGCGCGCGCAGCTGCAGCAGTATGGCCCGGTCGCGCAGATGCACCTGCTCGAGCCCGAATTCGTCTGCAGCGGTCGGCCGGCGCGAGTCTGACCGGATCGGTAGCTACGCGTGCCGGAGCTGCCCGACGTCACGGTGTATGTCGAGGCACTGCAGAAGCGCCTGATCGGCGCGCACCTGCGGTCGGTACGGCTCCTGCACCCTTTTCTATTGCGGACGTTTGCAACACCACTGGAGAGTCTCTACGGCTGTAAGGTGCTGCAGGTGCGGCGGGTGGGTAAGCGCATCGCACTGGGTTTCCAGGACGGCAAGTGGCTGGTGCTGCATCTGATGATCGCCGGACGATTGCACTGGTTTGCTCCTGAGGCAAAACGGCTCGGCCGCGCCGCGCTGGCGTACTTCAGCTTCGACACCGGCACGCTGACTCTGACCGAGGCAGGTTCGAAGCGGCGCGCCTCCCTCAGTGTGTATGCCGATGAGACCGAGCTCGCACGGCACGACCCGGGCGGACTCGAGGTGTTGAGCGCAACTTTCGCACAGTTTCGCGAGCGCCTTACTGCCAGCAACCGTACCCTGAAGCGCGCGCTCACCGACCCTCACATCATGAGCGGCATCGGCAATGCGTACTCGGACGAGATATTGCATCGCGCCCGTCTGTCGCCGGTCGCGTTGACCCAGAAGCTCGATGAGCCAGCGCTACGACAGCTGTTTGAGGCGGTGCAGGCCGTGCTGCGGGAGTGGATCGTGCTCTTGCGCGAGCAAAGTGCAGCAGACTTCCCGGAAGGGGTGACTGCCTTCCGGCCGCAAATGCAAGTGCATGGCCGCTTCGGCCAGCCGTGTGCGGTATGCGGCGCACCCGTGCAGCGGATCCGTTATGCCGACAACGAGACGAACTATTGTCCGGGTTGTCAGACGGAGGGTCGCATCCTTGCGGACCGCTCGTTGTCACGGCTCTTGAAAAAAGACTGGCCGCGCACGCTCGAGGAGTTGGAGTGAGCGCTCAGCTGCAGGGCGCCAGCTCCCGATCTTGCTGCAACAAAGCCATGGACGGATGGCCGGGCGCGCGAAACTCCGCCAGCGCCCAGCGTGTAAAGGCCTGCACCGGTGGCTTGCCAGCATCACGCGGCCGGCTGGCCAGGTAATACGTATCGTTCGTCGCGACTTCCACCGAAAAGATGCGCATGAGTGCGCCACGGTGAAACCAGGAGTCACACAGCATGGAGGGCACGAGGGCGACCCCGACACCGCGCTCCGCGGCGCGCACGACGGCCGTCATCGTATCGAGCTCGATCACGTTTTTGGGTTCGGGTGTATCCAGACCCACTTCCTCGGCCCAGCTCGACCAGGCAAATGGCCGTGTTTTGTGGACGATGAGGGCCATCTGCCGGAATACGGCGCTTCCCAGACGCGCGACTTTGGCGGCGTGCTCGCGAGCGCACACTGCTGTCAGTGACAAGGAGAAGAGCGGTGCGGTGGTGAGCCCTTGTGGAACGGAATCGGACAACAGGATGGATACGTCGGCTGTGGCGGGATGACTGGTCGGACGCGGATCGCTGGTGTCGATCTGCATGTCCACTTCCGGGTGCGCGGCATGGAAGCTGGTCAGCCGCGGGATGAATAGCTCATTGGCGAAGAAGGGCGGCAGCAGCACGCGCAGCGTCTGCCGCCCATTGCGCCGCGCGACCTGCGCAAGGCTGCGATCCAGCGCCTCCAGGAGCGGCTCCACTTCATCCAACAGCATCTGTCCTGCCGCAGTGAGCTCCAGTGCGCGGGTCTTGCGCTCAAAGAGCCGCACGCCCAGCGCATCCTCGAGCTCCTTCATCTGGTGGCTGACGGCGGAGGGCGTGATGTACAGCTGGTCAGCTGCGAATTTGAAGCTGCGGTGACGCGCAGCCGCGCAGAAAGAGCGCAGGTTGCGCAGCGGAGGTTGGCGGGGCAGTCGTGTTACGGGCGCAGGTGACTTCATTGTTTCCAGCACCGCCGCTCGGTGCAAAAACCATGCCCCATCGTGCCGAGCGTTCGCGGGGCCATTGAGGGGGTTGAATTCATCCTAACGGCGGTGAGTGACAGTTCCTGCATCGAATTGGGCTGACCGCAGGTTGCCGCGCACCGTGGTAGCGCGCAAAGCGCAAGCCATTGTCGTGGACCCGCGGGGACCCGACGTGACACGCCGCGGTCGATCTTGGTGTGAAACCTTGTCGGACTCAGGGCCGCAGTACGCTGTCGAGCCAGCGCGATAAGGTAGCGAGGTCCACCGCGCCGGATTGCCGGCCGAGCTCGCGGCCCTCGTGGAACAGAATCAGCGTGGGGATGCTGCGGATCTGGAACTGGCTCGCGAGCTCGGGCTGTTCATCGGTGTTGATTTTCGCCACCTGCAGACCCACTTGGCGCTCACTGGCCAGGCGGTCGAGCACCGGGGCCATCATTTTGCAGGGACCACACCAGGGCGCCCAGAAGTCGACCAGCACCGGCAGTCCCGCTTTCTCCACATGTGCCGCAAAGGCGGCGCGATCCAGAGTAACGGGCTGACCCTGCAGTAGCGGCGCCTTGCAGCGAGCGCAACGCGGCTGCTCCGCCAGACGGGCCAGCGGCGTACGGACCAGGGTATGGCACTGAGGACAGGCGACGAGAATAGAATTGGCGGCAGTGGCAGTCGCGGTGCTCATGTTCACAGGTCCCCGGTTACCGGAAAGGGAGCTTGGGACGGCGGCCGACAATTTCAACCCGCCTTGTCGCCAGCGCGCACCGCCCCAATATGGACTCGCTCTACAGGGCTCTCATACCTCATGGAATACCGCGATTACTATCAGATGCTGGGCGTCTCCCGGACCGCGACGGCGGAGGAGATCAAGAAAGCCTACCGGCGGCTGGCGCGCAAATTCCATCCGGACGTCAGCAAGGAGGCCAACGCCGAACAGAAGTTCAAGGAAGTCCAGGAAGCCTATGAGGTTTTGAAGGATCCGGAGAAGCGCGCGGCCTATGATCAGCTGGGAAGCGAATGGAAATCCGGCCAGCAGTTCCGTCCCCCGCCGGACTGGGGCAGTGGCTTCGAGTTCCGCGGTGGTCCGCGGCAGCGAGCCCGCGGTGGCGCGAGCCAGGAGCAGCAGTTCGAGGACGCCGAAGGCTTCAGCGAGTTCTTCTCATCTCTGTTCGGCCAACGAGGCTTTGGTGGCGGCGGGCCGTTCGCAGGCTCGGCCCAGCGCGCCGCGCGCGATCATCACGCCCGCGTCGACGTCGACCTGGAGGAAGCCTATGCCGGCACGACCCGCACACTGGAGCTCAAGCGTCCGGAGTTGCGTCCCGATGGCAGCCTCGAGTTGAAGACGCACACGGTGCGCGTGACGATCCCCGCAGGTGTTACCGATGGGCAACTCATCCGCCTGGCAGGGCAAGGCGAGCAGGCGGGTGGAGCAGGGCGCGCAGGGGATCTGTATCTCGAAGTACACATCCGTCCACATCGACTCTTTCAACTGGATGGGCGCGATGTGACCCTGACACTGCCGGTGGCTCCGTGGGAGGCAGCACTCGGCGCTACCGTCACGGTCCCAACGCTCGGTGGCGCAGTGGACATGCATATTCCAGCGAACTCACAGACGGGCCAGAAGCTGCGGCTGCGTGGGCGCGGGCTCAAGGGTGCAACGGCCGGCGATCAGTACATCCAGCTCAAAGTAGTGTTGCCGCCTGCAACCAGCGCCCAGGCGCGCGAGCTGTACGAGCAGATGAAACAGCAACTTCCCTTCGAGCCCCGGGCGGAGCTCTCGCGGTGAAGCCAGTGTCCAACACGAGCGAAGTCCGGCTGCTGCAGGAAGGCGAATGGCTCGCCGTGGACGATGTCTGCCGGCTGTGCGCCATCGACATGGATCTGGTGATCGAGTTCGTCGAGCTCGGTGTCATCCGCTCACGAGGTGCACAGCCGCTGCAATGGTGCGTGCCGGCCGAAGCCATTGGCCGCCTTCGCGTGGCGAGCCGCCTGATGCGCGATCTGGGTGTGAACGTGAGTGGTGCGGCGCTTGCGATCGAGCTGTTGGAAAATCGTCGCGAGCTGGAACGCCGCATCGAGCAGCTCGAGCGTCTCGCACAGGGCTCGCCGTGATCGGCGGCCTGATCTATTGGCCGAAAGTATCCGCGTGCTCGCGCAGCCAAGCCGTCTCCGCGGCGGTGTGAGATCGTCCCAGGATCACATTGCGATGCGGGAAGCGGCCGAAGCGTCGGATCATCTCGCGATGCGCGCGGGCATAGACAAGCGACTGTTCGAAGCTCGAGCGCAGCTCCGGCGGTGATTCGTTGACCAGTCTCTGACAGGCGGCCACCGACTCGTCCTGCACGTCGATTGATTCGGCGTGTTGCAAGGGCATATAGAAGAACAAGCGTTCAACCAGGTTGAGGGCCGCATCGGCCGCAGACTGCATGCCTTGTAGCGCATAGCCGAGCGCCTGCGCATCGTAGGCAAACGCGCGGGCGGTGCCGCGGTAGATCTGCCGAGGAAACTGATCGAGCAGGATGATCAGGCTGAGACAGCGACGCGGACTGTCTGCCCAATGGGCCAGCTCTCCTCGCGCCGCCCGCTCGAGGAGTGCTGCGAAGCCCGTCCGCACAAGCTCGTCGCGGGCCTGCGCGCGTAATGGGTCCCGCTCGAACCACACCTCCATCCGCCGGGTCAGCTCCTGCGCCCGCGAAGCCATCTCCGCATGTCCGGGCCCTGAGCCGGTGAGTGACTTGCCAAACCAGAACTCCCGCACACGCAGCGCCTCGTCCATGGTCATTCCGATTTGATCTCATCCGCTTCGAACAGCTTCTCCAGCTGCTGTGCGGCCGCCAGCGAGGTGGCGAGGAACTTCGTCTCATCCTCCTTCACTGCATACTGCGAGTCGAGCGTAGCCTCATCGTGCTGACGAAACTTACGCACCGCCGCGCGCGCGCTGCTGCCGGACTCCCCGAGTGATTCCAGTACCGCGGCGGCCATCTCCAGGCTCGAGGCAAACGTCTCGCGCACGATATAGCGCACTCCCGCGTCCCGCAGCGCGAACACGTGCTGCCGATTGCGGGCGCGCGCGAAGATGCGCAGCCTCGGAAACTGCTCGCGCACGAGCTGCGCAGCGCGTACCGAAGCATCGATGTCATCCACGGCAAGCACCAGAATTGCTGCGCTGTCCGCGCCTGCGGCGCGCAGCAGCTCGAGGCGTGAGGCATCCCCGTAGTACACCTTGTTGCCGAAGCGGCGCACGAAGTCGACGTGCGTCTGGTTGGAATCCAGAGCTGTGAAGGCAATGCGGCGGGCGCTCAGTACACGGGCGACGATCTGCCCGAAGCGCCCGAAGCCGGCGATGATCACGCGGTTGTCGCGCTCCTCGATGCCGTCGAAGGGGCGCGGGGGATCGGCTGTCCAGCGCTCCAGCACGGCCTCGTGGAGGATCAGCAACAACGGACCGAGCATCATCGACAGCGTGACGGCCAGCACCAGCAGGTCGGCCACGTCCGCCGCAATGATGCGCTCGCGGGCGGCGAGCGTGAACAGCACGAACGCGAACTCGCCGCCCGCCGGCAGGGTGAAACCCAGGCGCCAGGCGGAGCGGCGGGTGCGGCCGGCGGAAAGCCCCAGCATGGATATCACCAGTGCCTTCAGCAGCAGGAATGCCGCGGTCACCGCCAATACGGCGAGCGGCTCGGACTGCAGCAGTCCGAGATTCGCCGCCATTCCCACGGCGATGAAGAACAGCCCGAGCAGCAGTCCCTTGAAAGGCTCGAGGTCCGCCTCGAGCTCATGGCGGAACTCGCTGTCAGCGAGCAGCACGCCGGCGACAAAGGCCCCGAGGGACATCGACAGTCCGGCCTGTCTCGCGAGCAGCGCTGTCAGAATCACGGTGAGCAACGCCGCGGCCGTGAATACCTCGGTGATCTTCAGCCGCGCGACCACGCGCAGTGCTGGACGCAGCAGCAGCCGGCCGCCGGCCACCATGGCAGCCATGATGAGCATCAGTCGCAATACGGTAAGTGGACTGATGGAGCCCGCTGCGGCGCCGCTGGCGCCACCCGGGTCCGTGGGCGGGGCGATGAGGGGTAGGGCCGCGAGCGCGGGCAGCACCGCCAGATCCTGGAATAGCAGCATGCCGAACGCGGCGCGGCCGTGGGAAGTACTCAGCTGGCCACGCTCGGCCAGCATCTGCAGCACGAGGGGCGTGGAGGAGAGCGACAGGCCAAAACCGACCAGCAACGCAGGTCCGGCGGAAAGGCCGCAGAGCCATGCAGCCGTACCCAGGACAACGGTACACAGCAGAACCTGTGCCGGTCCCAGCACGAAGACGTTCCGGCGCATCACCCACAGGCGGGTGGGTTGCAACTCAAGGCCGATGATGAACAGCAGCAGCACGATGCCGAACTCGGCGAAGCTCATCACCTGCGGCACGTCCTGAACGAGGGCGAGACCCCAGGGGCCGAGGACCATGCCGGCGGCAACATAACCCAGAATCGAACTCAGCCGCAGCAGACGGAACAGCGAGACGGCAACGACGGCCGCACCCAGCAGCAGCGCAGTTTGTGAGAGTGTGATAGCCATGAGCGGATTCTGGCAGGAATCCGTGGC
This sequence comes from uncultured Pseudomonadota bacterium, assembly GCA_963715725.1. Lineage (GTDB taxonomy): Bacteria > Pseudomonadota > Gammaproteobacteria > Steroidobacterales > Steroidobacteraceae > 13-2-20CM-66-19. Next base: position 1,970,838 of record OY970272.1, read on the forward strand.
GGGCTGGGAAGCCTTGAGTTCGGCCCCCGCCACCCCAAGGCTGCGCCGTATGTTGAACGAAAATGAATGATAGCGGTGTCGGCGAGCTCGCCGCCGCCGACAGTGTCGATGCGCACGCAGCCCGAGAAACCGCAGCCCGGGAATCCGCTGCCGATGCGGACAGCCACGAGCTCGATGCCTACTCCAGGGCGGTGGTCGGCGCCGTCGAGCAGGTCGGGCCCGCGGTTGTCAGCATTTATGTCGGCCCGGGCAATGATGCGGGGCGCGGGCGAGCCGGTGCGGGCTCAGGCGTAGTGGTAACACCCGATGGCTACATTCTCACGAACGAGCATGTGGTGCAGTCATCACCCGCCGTGCGCGTGAGTTTCGTGGATGGTCGCAGCGTCGCGGCCACGGTCGTGGGGCGCGACCCCTCGACGGATCTCGCAGTGCTGCGCGCACAGGCGACCGCGTTGCCTTACGCCGCGTTGGTCACCGAGCAGCCGTTGCGCGTCGGACAACTCGCCATTGCGGTCGGCAATCCTCTTGGGTTCGAATCGACCGTCTCGGCGGGGGTGATCAGCGCCTTGGGTCGCTCCTTGCGCAGCCGTCATGGACGGCTCATCGATGGGATCGTGCAGCACACGGCGGCCTTGAATCCGGGCAACTCCGGAGGTCCGCTGCTCGACTCGCGCGGTCGGGTGGTCGGTGTGAACACCGCCATCATTGCGATGGCGCAGGGAATTGGTTTCGCCATCCCGGCAACGACGGCGCAATGGGTGCTGACGGAGATCCTGACGCAGGGGCGCGTCAGACGAGCGTTTCTGGGCGTGACCGTGCGCGATCGACCGCTCGATCTGCGCCTGGTACGCGCGCTTGGCCTGCAGGTACGCAGGGCGGTCGAGGTGGCCGCACGGGATTCTCAGGGACCGGCCGCGCGCAGTGAGCTGCGCGTCGGGGACCTGATCGTGGGCGTCAACGACGTACCCGTTGATGGGATCGATGCCTTGCACCTGCAACTCGGTCGCTGGCCGGTGGGGGCCGAGCTGACGCTCAATGTGGTACGGCGGATGCAGAACCTGAAAGTCTCAGTGGTGCCGCGCAGCGGCGACTGATCAGCACAGCGAGCTCGTTCGCTGCGTCTACTCGCAGAGGCTTGCCATGTAGCCCTGCGCAACAGGTGACAGCTGCTGCAGAGCAAGAGCCCGGGCTTTGGGCGCATCGACGATGAACTCGAGTGGCCCGGATATGAGCATCTGGCGGATGTGCGGATAGCGGGCGGACATCCGCGCCATCCTGTTCAGGAAGGTGAAGCCGCGCTTGATCTTCTCGCGGGAAGCGCGATTCTGCTCGATGCTGTGCGCCAGGTATTGGCCAAAGCGTGCGTAAAGGAAATAGTCGTCGTCGCCGATCTGAAAGCGCGCCTCGGCAAAAAAATCGGGGAAGTTCCGTTCGAGGTACTGGTTGAGGCGGTGCAGGTGGGTTGTGGGATCGCGATAGTTCAGCGGAACACCTCCACGCAGCGCGCGCATGTTGAGGTACGACGCTGATCGATGCAACAGTTCCCGTCGGCGAGGGCTCCTCGCTTGAAAGGGTCCTCGCGGACGGGTGCCGAGCTGCTGTTCTGTTATCACTACATTCCCATTCGTGCGCATGCCGGGCCCGCATGACTATTGAAAGCGCAGTTCCGACCGGTATGATTCGGTCATAGTGTGTAGGTAAGACAGGCGATCGCCGCTTCAGGCCACCCCAACCCCAGCCTCGAGCGATCTCGACTGCCGGCCCCGCGGGTGCAAACCCGGAACGGTGCCTCCGACCGCAGCAAATTTTTCGTTTGATCCGCATTGCAGCGACGGCTTGCTACGCCTGATCCGGCAGGATCGGGGCGTGGCTCTGATCGCGCCTGGCTACAGCTGCGGCGCGGACGGTTACCTGTCGATGGCCAACCAGCCTCGAGGCACGAACTCATGCGTGGCGCCGATACCGGTCTGTACAGAGACGCTTACGAACGCGACAGCTGCGGGTTCGGGCTCATTGCCAATCTGGATGATCAGGCGAGCCACTGGCTCGTACAGACGGCAATGATCTCGCTGAACCGTCTGACACATCGCGGCGCGGTGGCGACCGACGGCAAGACCGGTGATGGCTGTGGTCTGCTGCTGAAGAAGCCCGAAGTGTTCCTGCGCGCGGTGGCGAGCGAAGCGGGCATCGATTTGGCCGCTCACTTTGCCTCGGGTCTGATCTTCCTGAATCGCGATCCGGCCATGGCGCAGAACGCGCGCGATGTGCTCGCGGCGCAGTTGCAGCGGCAGGGCCTGGAGGTGGCCGGCTGGCGTCGTGTTCCAGTGGACCCGGATGCCTGCGGTCCGCAGGCGCTGAAGACATTGCCGCAGATCGAGCAGATCTACGTGAACTGCAACCTGCCCGATCACGATGAGGCCTCGTTCAATCGCAAGCTTTACATGGCGCGCCGCCATGCAGAACTGGCACTGCAGTCAGATCCGGCGTTCTACGTGCCGAGCCTGTCGGCGAGCACGATCACCTTCAAGGGCATGGTCATGCCGGAGTTCCTGGCGCAGTTCTACCGCGACCTGCAGGACCCGCGGCTCGAGACATCCGTGGCGGTGTTCCATCAGCGCTTCTCGACCAACACCCTGCCGCAGTGGCGCCTGGCGCATCCCTATCGTTACCTTGCGCACAACGGCGAAATCAACACCGTGCAGGGCAATCGGAACTGGGCCGTGGCGCGCGGCCCCTTGTTCCGCTCGCCATTGCTGCCGCAGCTGGCGCAAGTGCAGCCATTGGTGTCGCTTGCGGGGTCAGACTCGCAGAGCCTGGACAACATGCTGGAGGTTCTGCTGATGGGTGGCCTCGATGCCCTGCATGCGATGCGCCTGCTCATGCCGCCCGCCTGGCACGGTCTGGACTCAATCGATGCCGACCTGCGGGCGTTCTACGAGTACTACTCAGTGCATATGGAGCCGTGGGACGGACCGGCCGGTATCGTTCTGACCGACGGTCGCTATGCGCTGTGCACGCTCGACCGCAACGGCCTGCGGCCGGCGCGCTTCGTCATCACGCGCAACCGCATGCTGACGATTGCCTCCGAGACGGGCGTCTGGGACTACGCTCCCGAGGACATCCTGCGCAAGGGCAAGCTCGGCCCCGGTGACATGATTGCCCTCGATCTGCAGACCGGCACGCTGCTGGAATCGACGGACATCGACCTGATTCTGAAATCGCGCCATCCCTACAAGACCTGGCTCAAGAAGGGCGTGCGCTATCTCGAGACCGATCTGGTGGACCCGCGGCTGGCGGCCGAACCGATGGACCGCGATACCCTGTCGCTGTTTCAGAAAATGTTCAACGTCAGCTCGGAGGAGCGTGACGAGATCATCCGCGTGCTCGCCGAGGATGAGAGTGAGGCGGTCGGCTCGATGGGCGATGACACGCCGATGCCGGTGTTATCCCACAAGCTGCGCTCGCTGTACGACTACTTCCGCCAGCAGTTTGCGCAGGTCACCAATCCACCGATCGATCCGCTGCGCGAGTCCATCGTGATGTCGCTGCAGACGCAGATCGGACCGGAGTGCAACGTGTTCGTGCCGGCACCGGAGCACGCGCGCCAGATCGTGCTCGGCTCGCCGATTCTCTCGCAGCGCAAGCTGCGGCAGATCCTGGGGTTGAAGGAGGTGACGCACGAATTCATCGATCTGCAGTACGAGCCCGCCGAGGGGCTGAAGGCCGCCATCATCCGCATGTGCCAGCAGGCGGAGCAGGCCGTGGGCGAGGGCAAGCTCGTACTGTTGCTTTCCGACCGGTACCTGGTGAAAGGCAAGCTGCCTGCACACGCTCTGCTGGTCACCGGCGCGGTACATCAGCACCTGGTGCGCACCGGCCTGCGCTGCAAGTGCAACCTTCTGGTGGAGACCGGCACCGCGCGCGATCCGCATCACTTTGCCTGCCTGATCGGCTACGGTGCGACTGCCGTGTATCCGTACATGGCCTATCAGGTGCTGTTCGAGATGATGCGCAAAGGGCGCGTCAAGCTCGATTTCGCGACGCGCCTGGAGCTCGGTCGCAGCTACCGCGCCGGCCTGCGCAAGGGCCTGTTCAAAATCATGTCCAAGATGGGCATCTCCACCATCGCCAGCTACCGCAGCTCTCAGCTGTTCGAGATCGTCGGACTCGCCGACGAGGTGGTGAGCCTGTGCTTCACCGGTACCGACAGTCGCGTGCAGGGCGCAGACTTCAGCGATCTCGAGGCCGATAGCCAACAGCTCGCCGCGCGGGCCTGGAACCCGCGCGAGCCGATCGATCAGGGCGGGCTGCTGAAGTACGTGCACGGCGGCGAGTACCACATGTACAACCCGGACGTGATCGCGACGCTGCAGGCAGCCGTGACGAGCGGCGACTACGCGCAATACCAGGCATTCGCGCAGCTCGTAAACGGGCGGCCGCCTGCTACTTTCCGCGACCTGTTGGCACTACGCGCCGGCACGACACCCGTGTCGCTCGATCAGGTCGAGCCCATCGAGTCGATTCTGGCGCGCTTCGACAGCGCCGGCATGTCCCTTGGAGCACTCTCACCCGAAGCGCACGAGGCACTTGCGACCGCCATGAACCGGCTGGGCGCCCGTTCCAACTCCGGCGAAGGCGGTGAAGACCCGGCGCGCTATCGCACGGAGCGCAACTCCAGGATCAAGCAGGTCGCCTCCGGACGCTTCGGTGTCACCCCGGAGTACCTGATCAATGCCGAAGTGCTGCAGATCAAGGTGGCCCAGGGCGCCAAGCCTGGCGAGGGCGGCCAGCTGCCGGGGCACAAGGTGAATGACATGATCGCCTCGCTGCGCTTTGCGCGCCCGGGTGTTGGTCTCATCTCCCCACCGCCGCACCATGACATTTATTCCATCGAAGACCTGGCGCAGCTGATCTTCGACCTCAAGCAGGTGAATCCGCAGGCGCTGGTGTCGGTGAAGCTGGTAGCCGAGCCCGGGGTGGGCACCGTCGCGGCGGGTGTGGCCAAGGCCTATGCCGACCTCATCACCATCTCAGGCTATGACGGGGGCACGGGAGCCAGTCCGCTGTCCTCGATCAAGTATGCCGGCACGCCGTGGGAGCTGGGGTTGGCCGAGACCCACCAGACTTTGCGTCTGAATGAGCTGCGGCAGCGCGTCCGACTGCAAACCGACGGGGGTCTCAAGACAGGGTTGGATGTCATCAAGGCCGCGATCATTGGCGCGGAGAGTTTCGGCTTCGGTACCGCTCCCATGGTGGCGCTCGGCTGCAAGTATCTGCGCATCTGCCATCTCAACAACTGCGCAACTGGAGTCGCGACTCAACACAACGTGTTGCGATCGAAGTATTTCATCGGTCTGCCTGAGATGGTGATGAACTATTTCCGCTTCGTCGCCAGCGAGGTGCGTGAGATCCTCGCAGGCCTGGGCGTGCGCCGGCTGCAGGATCTCATCGGTCACACCGAATACCTGCAGGCGCTTCCCGGGGATACGCCTCGCCAGCGCAAACTCGATCTCGCGCCGATCCTCTCGAGCGCTGGCCTGGCAGCTGATGCGCCGCAGTACTGCGCCACACCCGCGAATGCCCCGGCAGACAAGGGCGAGCTCGCCGAGCACATGCTCGAGGACATGTTGCCGGCGATCGCCGGCAAGCTGGGCGGTCAGTGGCAGTACGCCGTACGCAACTATCACCGTTCGCTCGGTGCCCGCATTTCCGGCGAGATCGCACGTCGCTGGGGCAATTACGGTATGGAGGATGCCCCCCTGACGGTGCGTCTGCGTGGCAACATCGGCCAGAGTTTCGGCGTGTGGAATGCAGGCGGATTGCACCTGTATCTGGAGGGGGACGCCAACGACTATGTCGGCAAGGGCATGGCTGCGGGCAAGATCGTACTACGTCATCCGCGCGAGGCGCGCTTTAAAGCGCAGGAAACCATCATCATGGGCAACACCTGCCTGTATGGGGCCACCGGCGGCCAGTTGTTTGCGGCCGGCGTCGCCGGCGAACGCTTTGCCGTGCGCAATTCCGGCGCCACGGCAGTCATCGAAGGCGCGGGCGATCATTGCTGCGAGTACATGACGGGCGGGGTGGTATGTGTGCTCGGACGCACCGGGGTCAACTTCGGAGCAGGCTTCACCGGCGGATTCGCCTATGTCCTCGACCTGCAGCGCGATTTCGTGGATCGCTACAACCATGAGCTCATCGACATCAGCCGCATCCACGCCGAATCCATGCAGTCGCATCTGCAGCATCTCGAGGGGCTGATCGAGCAGCACGTCGCCGAGACGCACTCGGGGTGGGCGCAGGATATCCTGAATGATCTGCGTACCTACATCGGCAAGTTCTGGGTCGTGAAGCCGAAGGCGGCCTCCATCGATTCACTCATCGAGAATCTGCGGCGCGCAGCCTGATGGCAGACAAGAACCTGCAGTTTCTCGATATTCCGCGGGCTGATCCCGTCAAGCTGCCCGTGGAGGTACGGGTCGCGAGCTTCGGCGAGATCTATGCACCTTATGAGCCGCAGGCAGCGGCGCAGCAGGCCGGTCGCTGCCTCGCATGCGGCAATCCGTTCTGCGAATGGAAATGCCCGGTTCATAACTACATTCCCAACTGGCTGAAGCTCATCCAGGAAGGCAACCTGTTCGAGGCCGCCGAGCTATCGCACAAAACCAACTCGCTGCCGGAGGTGTGCGGCCGGATCTGCCCGCAGGACCGGCTGTGCGAGGGGGCGTGTACGCTCACTGACGGGCTCGGCGCCGTGACCATCGGCTCCATCGAGAAATACATTACCGATGAAGCCTTCCGGCGGGGCTGGCGGCCCGACATGTCCAACGTACGCCCGAGCGGCAAACGTGTGGCAGTAATCGGTGCCGGGCCGGCCGGGCTCGGCTGCGCTGACATTCTCGTGCGTAACGGCGTCACCCCAGTCGTGTTCGATCGCTACAGCCGCGTTGGCGGCCTGCTCACCTTTGGCATTCCGCCCTTCAAGCTCGACAAACAGGTCGTGGAGACCCGGCGCGAAGTGATGCAGGGCATGGGAGTCGAGTTCCGGCTCGGCATCGAGGTCGGCCGCGACCTGTCCTTCGCAGCCGTACTGGCTGAGTTCGACGCCGTGTTCCTCGGCATGGGCACCTACACTTCGGTGAAGGGCGGCCTCCCCGGCGAGGATCTGCCAGGGGTGTACGAGGCGCTGCCGTTTCTGGTTGCCAACATCAATCACGAGCTGGATCTGCCCGGCAGCGAGACGCACTGGGTGAATCTGCGGGGCCGGCGCGTCGTGGTGCTGGGCGGGGGCGACACCGGCATGGACTGCAATCGCACGGCCCTCCGTCAGGGGGCGGAATCGGTCACCTGCACGTATCGACGCGATGAGGGCAACATGCCCGGCTCGCGTCGTGACTACCGCAACAGTAAGGAAGAAGGCGTGCAGTTTCTCTTCAACCAGCAGCCCATCGAGATCGTCGGCTCCGAGCAGGTCGAGGGCGTCAAACTCATTGCGACCACCCTCGGTCAGCCCGATGCGCGCGGTCGTCGCGTGCCTGAACCCGTGGCGGGCTCGGAGCACGTGGTGCCTGCCGATGCGGTCATCATCGCGTTCGGTTTTCTTCCAAGTCCCGCGGAATGGTTCGCACAGCACGACATCCGGTTGCATTCCAGCGGTCGGGTTCGCGTCTCAGCGGCGCGTGCGACGCCCTACCAGACCACCAACCCGAAAGTCTTTGCGGGCGGTGACATGGTTCGCGGCTCGGATCTGGTCGTGACCGCGGTATTCGAAGGCCGCGAGGCGGCGCGAGGTATTCTCGGGTATCTCGGCGTGGGCTGAGCGCGCAAAAGAAAAAGGCCCCACCGGACAGGCGGGGCCAGTAGATTGTCTCCCGTCAATGACTCGGTGAATCGCTGTCAGCCTACGGTCGCGTGTGGGCTTTATTCAAAGTGAACGTCGCCCTAGCCGCGCTCAGCGTCGTCACGAGCATCTGTCAGGGCTGAAACGGTGGTGCGTCTGGCTCCGGCCGATCTTCAAGGCCCGCATGTCAGTGCATGCGCTTTCCGTCTGCGACAACCGCAAAAAGTTCGTGATTGCCTTCCCATACCCGCGTCGATTACCCGAGTTTTCTGTTCTTGTCTCGACTCTCCCCTCGTTGTGCGCAATTCGCATCAGTGCGAACGCGCGAGCTGTAACCTGCTCTGCCGGCGGCGCTGCCTTGGCGGTAATTTCCTTGCAGAACAGCAAGTTACTGCCAGGTTCGCGTCTTTGATCAATGCAGTGTAGCGCGCCAGCGTGATTTTTCCATGTCGTATTTAACAGACAGCAGCTTTTTTTTGCGTGCTGGTCAGCGACCCGTAGATGCCTGGCTGCGCCGTGCAGGCGGCTCGATGGGTGATCACCGGGCGTTTATTCCGCATGCTCGACCTGGGAAGCCAGAAGCGGCAGGCGCACGCTGAAACGCGCGCCGTCCCCTGCAGGCAAGCTGGCCGCGGAGGCCTCGCCCTCATGAAACTGGGCGATGAGGCGCACGATGTAGAGACCGAGCCCGAAGTGCGGCCGGCTATCGCTGCCGGCGCGGGATTGCCAGAGCGATTCGAACAGGCGGCCCTGGCTTTCGGGCGCCAGCGGCGGGCCGGGATTTTCGACCTCGAGGATGGCGGTGTCGGCCGCCGTGTGCAGGTACACGGTGATGCTTGACCCGGGAGGACTGAAATCGACCGCGTTGTCGATGAGCTTATCGAGCATCTGCACGATGAGATCCGGCGCGCCATTCAGCCAGATGGAGCCGGCCGGCAGCTGCGTCACGAACTGCCGCTGCCCGAAGGCTGTGCGGTACGCCGCCACTGCCGAGTGGATGACCGGCACCAGATCGAAGCGCGTGCGCTCGGCACTGCCGATGGCTTCCTCGACACGCATCGCCGCGCCCATTGCCAGCAGAATGGCATTGAGCCTCTCAGTACCCTCGCGAGCGCGCTCGAGATACACCGCAGCCGGGGCAGGCAGCTCCTCGGATTCGAGATTCTCCAGCGACGAGCGCACGATCGTGAGCGGCGTACGGATCTCGTGCGCCAGCTTTCCGGCCAGGGTGCGCAGATAGCTGGTGTATTCATTGAGCCGCCCGAGCAGCGTGGCGAAGCCGCGAGCCACATCGCCCAGCTCATCGCGCGCCTGCGTTTCCGGGAAAGTGGTCACCAGCCCCTCGCGCGTCAAGGCAGTCTCACTCGCGGCGCGCAGGCGCGACAAGCGCAGCGCGAGTCGTGCCGCGAACAGCAGAATCGCGATGACTGCGATCGCACTGATGCTGACCGTCAGATTCAACATGCGGGCAAGCGCGCGATCGCGCAATGTCAGCCAGCGGCGCTCGCTCTGAGCGACGTGCAGCATTCCGATCACCGCATGCGCATCGCGGTCAGTGATCGCTGCAGCGGCTTCGATCACTCGCGGCGCCGCATTGCGGTCGACCAGGTGCCGGTACAGCCTCGTCAAAATGCCCGGCTCGGCGGCCAGCTCGTTAGCACCTTCCAGTTGATCAACGCGCGCCAACAGACCCTCCTCGGCGCTCGTGACGGAAAGACGCATGCCCGGCTGGATGAACTGGCCGAGATAGGCCGTGAGCTGCGGAGAGGCGGTGACGAGGCGGCCCACTGCGCGCAGATCTTCCACTCGCAGGCTGCCGAAACTCACCACGGGGCCGCCGCGCTGCTCGCGGTCATCCACCAGCACCCCAAAATGCTGACCTAACATCGAGAGCGGCAGCCGCAGCTCCGCCCGGTAACCTTCCGAGCTGAGCTGCCAGGCTCCGCTGATGCGGGGCTCCGCGAGCGCGATCTTCTGCGCGAATTCGCCTGTGCCGATACTGCGGGCCACGAGCGTGCCGAAGCCCGGCGCGCCGAGGAATACCTCGTGCTGTAAACCCTCCGGGGTATCGAAGCCGAGCCAGATGCGATCGCCAGCCGCGGCAGGATCAAGCGGGTTGCCACCGGGTACATCGAACACCACCCGCGGCTCGCGTACCACGAGTTGCACAAACAGCATGCGACCGTAGACGCCGCAGAGAATGCCTACCCGGCGCGGGCCATTGGTGTAATAACGCCAGGCGCTGCTCTGCTGTGGCCATTCATCCACGTAACCGTCGATGAACGGCGCTGTCGGCAGCACCACCGTGTGCAAGTCGTAGGCATTTGGCGCCGGTACGACGGCTGTCGTTGCGTTACTTTCCTCATCATCCAAGGCAGGCGGCGGAGCCTCTCGATACAACAGGTCACGCCGCCCACGCAGCGAAGCTGCCATCGTCTCGGCGATCGCCAGCAGCGAGTTATGCTCAGCCTCGCGCAGTGCGCCTTCCATTTCGCGCGCGTAGTTGCATCCCGCCCAGGGCAGGACGAGCGTCGCAAGCCCGAGCAGCAACAGCCGGAAACGCAGTGACATGATGCGGCTCAGGAACCGCTGTCGACCCAGCGGTAACCCATGCCGTAGACCGTCTGGACGCCATCGAACGTCGGATCGATGCTCTGGAACTTGCGCCGGATGCGCTTGATGTGGGAGGTGATGGTGTTGTCATCGAGCACCACGTTGGCGGCATCCATCAGTTGCTGCCGGTTCTTGACATGGCCAGGATGGCGGGCGAGCGCGTACACGATCCAGAACTCGGTGAGAGACAGCAGTACTACCTGACCCTGCCATTCGACCGCCATGCGATCGGCATCCAGGCTCAAAGCTCCACGCCGGATCACTTGCGCCGTCTCGGCGGGCCGGCGCAGTGCATCGATGCGCCGAAACAGTGCGTTGATGCGGGCCGTCAGATGCGCAAGGCTCAGGTCCTTGGTGAGAAAGTCGTCTGCACCCAGGCGCAGCCCCGATACTGCATCCAATTCACTGTCGCGCGCCGTCAGAAAAATGATCGGCAGCTCCGCGGACAGCGCACGCAACTGGCGGCACAACTCGAAGCCTCCCTCAGGCTCATCCTCGAGCGAGATATCGATGACCGCGAGATCGGGCAGTCGCGCAGCGAAGGCGCTCATGGCCTCAGCCCGGTTGGCATAACAGCGCACTGCATAGCCTTCGCGCGCAAAGGCTGCCGCATAGTTATCGCGGATCGCAGGTTCGTCCTCGACGATTGCTACCGTGCGCTTCATGATGCGCCGCGCGGCCCGCTCAGAACGCGTTGTGGCCGGTGAGTTCGCGTCCGATCGTGAGCTGGTGAATGGTCTCGGTGCCTTCGTAGGTGATGACACTTTCGAGATTCAGCATATGGCGGATGGGTACGTACTCCGCACTGATGCCCGCACCGCCCAACATGTCACGCGCATCGCGGGCGATGTCGAGCGCGATACGGCAGTTGTTCCATTTGGCGAGCGAGACCTGTGACGAAGTCATGCGGCCGGAGTCCTTCAGACGGCCGAGTTGCAGGACCAGCAGCTGGGCGGTGGTGATCTGGCGGCTCATCTCGGCCAGCCGGACCTGAATGGTCTGGTTCTGCGCCAGTGGGCGTCCAAACAACTTGCGCGTCGCGGTGTAATCGAGCATCTGCGCCAGGCAGGCCTGCGCGGCACCGATGACGCCCCAGGCGATTCCGTAGCGCGCCTGTGTCAGGCAGGACAGCGGCCCCTTCAGCCCCGTGACCTCCGGCAGTACATTCTGCTGCGGCACCACGACATTGTCGAAAAACAATCCAGCGGTCACCGAGGCCCGCAGCGAGAATTTGTGCTCGATCTCGCGGGCGGCGAAGCCTTTCATGTCCTTATCGACGAGAAAGCCACGGATACCCTCGTCGGTCATCGCCCACACGACGGCGACATCAGCGATGGCGCCGTTGGTGATCCACATCTTGGCACCGTTCAGGACCCAGTCCGCGCCGCGCTTCTTGGCATGGGTCTTCATGTTGGCGGGGTCGGAGCCCCCGTGAGGCTCAGTCAGTCCGAAGCAGCCGATGATCTTGCCGCGTGCCATGCCGGGGAGGTAGCGCTGACGCTGCTCCTCGGAGCCGAAAGCATGGATGGGATACATGCACAGCGAGGATTGCACCGACACGAAGCTGCGCAGACCCGAGTCACCGCGCTCCAGCTCCTGACAGATGAGGCCGTAGCAGATCGCATTCAGTCCGGCACATTCGTAACCTTCCAGCGAGGAGCCGAGCAGCCCGAGCGCTGCCAGCTCGGGGATCAGCTCGCGTGGGAAACGATGCTCCTCGAAGCACTTCTGGATGATGGGTAACACCTTCTCATCCACCAGGCGCGCTACGGAGTCCTGCACCATGCGTTCGTCCTCGGCCAGCATGCCGCGGACATCGTATAGATCGAGGGGATTCAAGGCGCCAACCGAGCTCTTGGCCACGAGTGCTCTCCGGGAAAGGGCAGGCATCATAAACCATGCCCTGCCCCGGCGAGCTATCCACAGCAAGGCCCGGCCGCGGGCGCAGGGCCGCTGCCAGCGCGCTACTGCGGTCCGCTTCCTTCGACCTGCCCCTCGCCCTCGATCTTCACGTCGCCCGGATTGCTGATGACGAACATCACGACCCGGCGGTTCTTGCGGCGGCCCTCGGCTGTTGCGTTGCTCGCGATCGGCTGGCTCTGGCCATAGCCCTTGGTGACGAGCTGCTCGGGCTCGACACCGCTGCTGAGAAGGTAACTGCGTACCGCATCGGCGCGCCGCTGTGACAGCTTCAGGTTGTAAGGAGGTGTGCCGGTGCTGTCGGTGTGCCCCTGAATCTCCACTTTCAGTCGTGGATGCTTCTTCAGCCCAGCGGCAATCGTGTCGAGCGGACCGTGCGAGTCCACCGTCAGTTCCGCGGAGTTGGTCTGGAACGTGACACCTTCGAGGGTAACGGAACCTTTCAAAGGACAACCCACCGCATCCACCTGCACGCCGCGAGCTGTGTTCGGGCACTGATCGATGTTGTCAGGCACGCCATCGCCGTCACTGTCGGGCGGTGTGGCGGGCGCGGCGGTGGGCGCCGGCGCCGGGGCGGCCTCAGGCGGCGGAGGTGGGGAAGGCGCAAGCGGTGGCGGGGGAGGCGCCGACTTGGGGCTACCGCCGAATGCGAACTGAAGGCCTACGAGCCCGACGTAGTCAATCAGGTGATTGCCATGCCCGGGATCATCGAAGCGCGCCTTCACCTCGGGGCGCAGCGAAAACGCGCTGCTGTCGTCAGCGCTGCGCCAAAGGTTGAAATAGGCGCCGACTCCGGCCTGTGCCATCAGCTTGGTGCTGTTGGTCAATGGGTTGCCAGGGACCAGGTTGTTGGTTTCAGCGCCCGCACCTACCGTCAGATAGGGTGCAAACAGCCCGCCCCGATTGAGAATCGCTAACGCATCGAGGCCGTAACCATACGTATCCAGATGGCTGTGGCCGCGGCCGTCATTCACGCGTGCACCGTTGAAGCTGAGCTCGGCGTTAATGAATGGGCCGAGCTCACGACCGAGCGCCACGCCGTAGAGCCAATCGTTGTGACCCAGGTCGCGGTGATAGTCAGGCACGATGGCGCCGATTTCCGGCGTGACATACCACTCGTCCCCGGGCTGTGCCCAGGCCAATGTTGGCGCCAAAGCCGCACATAACAGCAAGATCCCCTTGCGCATCATTCACTCCTGCAGGTCTGCAACTGCGGCTTGACGGAACGTTGTGAGTCAACAACAAACAACACCAGGGCCGCTGCCGCCCGTGTGAACGATGGCTTGCTATGAAAGTTCCGCCTAGAGCGGAAAAGGCCACTGTGCCGGCGCGAACACGAAAAGAGAGGCCCGATGCCTGCGAGGGCACCGGGCCTCATATTTCAACACTAACGGCGCAGCGGCCGCGGCCGATGATCAGGCTGGCGCGGGCACCATGAAGCCGCGCAGCTTACCGAGCGCGTTGGATTCGATCTGCCGAATACGCTCCGCCGAGACGCCGTACTTGTCGGCGAGCTCATGCAGTGTCGCCTTGTCCTCGGCCATCCAGCGTCGCTGCAAAATGTCGCGACTGCGATCATCCAGGCGCTGCATCGCCTGCAGCAAGCGGTCTGCAGAATCCGATTCCCACTCCGCGTTCTCGACCCTTTCGGCCGGATCGGAATCCGCAGCCGGCAGATAGGCCGCCGGGCTGTAGACCTCATCCTCATCCGACTCCGGTGTTGGATCGAACGACAAGTCGCGCGCGGCGAGTCGCTTTTCCATCTCGGTGACTTCGCCGGGGCTGACACCCAGATCGCGCGCCACCGCTGCCGTCTCTTCCGCCGACAACCACGCGAGATTCTTCTTCAAGCGACGCAGATTGAAAAACAGCTTGCGCTGCGCTTTGGTGGTGGCGATCTTCACCAGGCGCCAGTTGCGCAGTACGTACTCGTGAATCTCGGCGCGAATCCAGTGGACAGCAAAGGACACCAGCCGTACGTTCACGGCCGGGTCGAAGCGCTTCACGGCCTTCATCAGACCGACGTTGCCTTCCTGGATGAGATCACCCATGGGCAGGCCATAGCCGCTATAGCCACGGGCGATGTGCACCACGAAGCGCAGGTGCGAGAGCACGAGCTCGCGGGCGGCGTCCAGGTCATTTTCGCGTCGAAAGCCGTCTGCCAGCTCCCGCTCCTGCTCGCGACTGAGAACCGGAATACGGCTCACTCGGTCCAAGTAGGCATCCAGGCTGCCGAGCGGACCGGAAAGAGCCAGGTCATTGTTACGGGCGACGATTGCAGTACCTGCGGTCATTGAGTCTCCCAAGGTTTGGCCCACATATTAGCACTCGCGTGATTAGAGTGCTAAAGGCTGCGGAAGTTCCACGGCCGGGGTACAGATCAAGCCTTGGGAAACAAGAGCTTAGGCCCAAGCCCCGAAGGGGTGAGGAGAAATTCCTCGAGTCTGCCGAACGACTGGCCGGCCTACCGGTTCCAGTCCAAGGCGATTGTGGGCAAGTTTTCACCGCGGGTAATCGTGCTGTCTGCATAGGCGGGCCTCTTCCTTTTGGGAGCCGTGCTTGCAGGAGCCGGTCGTGGCTCCCGCCGGGCTCAGGCTCGGGGCTCGATGCGGTGCAGATGGCGCTGGGCTGACAGCCAGGCGCCGACCCATCCCAGCAGCAAGCTCGCAGCGAACAACACACCGGCGTCGCTCGGGGTCAGCCCCTGCAGGCTGAAGTGACTGCCATAGAGCTGCGCCAGCGTGGTGACGGGCCGCTGCAGAATCATTACCCCGATTTCGAGGAGCACGCAGGCCACCACAGCGCCACCCAGACCGTAGAGGACACCGGTGTAGATGAAGGGGCGGCGCACGAACGCATTCGAGCCGCCCACGAGCTTCGTCACCTCGATCTCCTCGCGACGGTTGAGAATCTCCAGTCGAATGGTGTTGCCGATCACCGCCAGGATGCCGGCGCCGAGCACCACTGCGGCGATGCTGAGCAGCCGCCCCAGCAGCTGCAGAATGGCGTTGAACCGGGCCACCCATTCGGTATCCACCTGTACCAGATCGACTTCGGGCCAGGCCGCGAAATAGCGCTTCAACGTCTCAACGGCGACGGTCGTGCGCGCGCCCTCGCGCGGCTGCACGCGCAACATACTGGGCAGCGGATTCTGCTGGAGGGCCTGCAGGGCGGCGCCAAATCCAGAGTAACTGCGGAACTCCTCCAACGCCTGATCAGCGCTGATCAGCGTCACGTTCGCCACTTCCGGACGTGCGCGCGCGTTGCCCTCCAGCTGCCGCGCCTTGACCAGCGGCACGTCAGGTTTGAGGTAAACCGAGAGGTCCACGGCACTGTGCAACCCCCCGGTTGCCTGCTGCGCGTTGGTCACGAGGAGTTTGAGCGCCATCGGCAATGCGAGGGCCAGTCCGATGACGAGCAGGGTGAGCGCCGTGGAGAAAGGATTTCTGGCCAGTCTTCCGAACGAGCCCAATAGGGCTTGCAGGTGCCTCGCTCCCACGTGCCGCTCAACGCACCGCGATCACACTGGGCAACGAATCGTCCGCAGCGCCGACGACCTCGCCGCCCTCCAACACGATCTCGCGTTGCCCGAATTCGTGCACCACATGCAGATCGTGGGTGGCGATCACGACGGTCACGCCAACATCCTGAAAGCGCCGGAACAGCCGCATGATCTCGAGCGCGAGATCCGGATCGAGATTGCCCGTAGGCTCATCGGCGATCAGCAACGGGGGCTTGCTGACGACGGCTCGGGCGATGCCGACGCGCTGCTGCTCACCGACCGACAGCTCGATCGGCAGCATGCGCTCCCGGCCGAGGAGTCCTACCTGATCGAGCGCCGCACGCACCCGCTTGTCGACTTCCTTGAGGCTTGCGCCGGCCACGACCAACGGCAACGCCACGTTGTCGAACACCGGCCGGTCCGCGAGCAGCCGATGATCCTGGAATACCATCCCGATCTGCCGACGGAAAGCCGGCACGTAGCGCGACCTGAGTGTGGTGGTGTTGTTGCCGCCCACGATCACCGTGCCGCGCGTCGGTCGCTCCAGCAGTGCGATCAACTTCAGCACCGTGCTCTTGCCAGCGCCTGAGCGCCCGGTGAGAAACACCATCTCGCCGTTGTGAATCTCGAAGGATACCTTGGTCAGCGCGTCGCGGCCGTTCGGATAGCGCTTGCTGACATGATCGAACACGATCACGGTTTGGGCCCGTCCACCAGCGCCGCGGCAAAGGCCTGTGCGTCGAACTCGCCAAAGTCCTCCGCCTGCTCGCCAATGCCGATGAAGCGGATCGGCAGCCCCAGACGGCGTGCAATCGCGACGACGATGCCTCCCTTGGCAGTGCCGTCCAGCTTGGTCAACACCAGTCCGGTGACCCCGACGGCGTCGTGGAACTGGATGGCCTGCGCCAGCGCGTTCTGGCCCTGATTGGCATCCAGCACCAGCAGCACCTCATGCGGCGCGGCCGGATCGACACGTTGTATGACCCGCTTGACCTTCTTCAGCTCCTCCATCAGGTGCGACTGACTGTGCAGACGGCCGGCCGTGTCCGCCAGCACCACATCGACCTGCCGCGACTTCGCGGACTGCAACGCATCGAACACCACGGCGCCCGGATCAGCCCCGGCCTGCTGGGCTGCGAATTGCGCACCGGAACGCTCAGCCCACACCCCCAGCTGCTCGATGGCCGCGGCCCGGAAGGTATCCCCGGCTGCCAGCATCACCCGCTCGCCGGCATCGCTCAGGCGGCGTGCTAGCTTGCCAATGGTCGTGGTCTTGCCCGAGCCGTTCACACCGACCACCAGAATCACGAAGGGCTGGCGGCTGCCGTCCACGATGAGCGGCTGTGCGCACGGCGCCAGGATCGCAGCGATAGCGGCACGCAGTGCCACGATCAGGGCGGCTACATCCTGCAGCTCATTGCGCGCGACGCGCTTCTGTAGAAGCCCCAGGATATGCTCCGTCGCTTCGAGGCCGACGTCGGCGCTGAGCAGGCGGGTCTCCAGCTCCTCCAGAATCTGCGCATCGATCTTGCGACCGCGAAACAGATCGGCGAGGTCGTAGGTCAGCCAGGAATTACCGCGATTGAGCCGGGCGCGCAGTTTCTGGAAAAAGCCCTGGCGCTCCTCAGGTTTGGCTGTTGATTGCTGCGTCTGTCGTCTGAACATGGTGTGCTCGGTGGCAGCGGCTATTGTAGCGGCGAATGCGGTAGGCTTGGGTTCCGCGGCACGGCGCGCGATGCGCTTACAGCAGCTTGACCGAACAGAAAAAATTGCGACGGGCAGCGAGTGCCGCAGCGTCGCGCGGCGCGCAGTCGCGCGTGCTGCGTATCATCGGCGGACGCTGGCGCGGCCGGCGGTTGCAGTTTCCGCCGCTTGCCGACATACGGCCCACACCTGACCGGGTGCGCGAAACGCTGTTCAACTGGCTTGGACAGCGGGTGCAGGGTGCACGCTGCCTCGATCTGTTCGCCGGCAGCGGTGCGCTCGGACTTGAGGCGCTGTCGCGCGGCGCGGCACAGGTGATCTTCGTCGAGCAGGAAAGGCGCGCGGCGCAGCAGCTGCGTGCGCACCTGTCAGCATGGCACGCAAGCGGAGCCGAGGTGCTGACGTTGGATGCTGTGCACTATCTGGCCGGTGCCGCACGACGATTCGACATCGTTTTCCTGGACCCGCCTTTCGCCTCGAGCCTGATTGCCAGTACCGCAGCACTGCTGGAAATGCGCGGGTGGCTATCGCCGGATGCACTGATATATGTCGAAACGGAGCGTCGGGCCGAGCTGCCGCAGCTGCCGGCCACCTGGCAGGTGCGCAAGGCGAAGCAGGCCGGTGCAGTCGGGTATCATCTGCTGACACGAGCGGACAACCAGGCTGACGGGGGGGTGACCGCCGCATGAATCGCAACGCGATGTACCCGGGGACCTTTGATCCCATCACCAACGGACACCAGGATCTGGTGCGGCGCGCGGCGAGCATCTTTGACCGGGTGATCGTGGCCATCGCGGCCAATCCCAACAAAACTCCCTTGTTTCCGTTGGAGGTGCGCGTCGACCTGGCGCGCCGCGTACTGAGCGATCTGAACAACGTGGAAGTGGTGGGTTACTCCGGACTGACCGTGGACTTCGCCCGTCAACATGACGTGGCGGTGGTCGTACGCGGTCTGCGTGCGGTCTCGGATTTCGAGTTTGAATTCCAGCTGGCCAACATGAGCCGGCATCTCGCACGCGAGATCGAGACCGTGTTCCTCACACCCCAGGAGCAGTTCACGTTCATCTCCTCGACGCTGGTGCGCGAGATCGCGGTGCTCGGCGGCGCGGTGGGCAAGTTCGTCCACCCTATCGTGGAGGCGGAACTGAAGAAGCACCGGCGCGTTTGAGCTGCGTGAGTCCGCCGCGCCACTCAGCTCCGGAGTCCGGCTTAGCCGGTGCCTGGGTACCGGTCGCGGCCAATGTCAGCGGTCGCGATCTGCTGGTCAGTGAACTGCGCGTCAAGTACCTGGTGCTGGATGGCCGCGACTACAGCATCGTCGACCGCGCCAACAAAATCGTCGACCGGGGAGAGTATCTCGCCAACACGACCGTGCGCCCACCCACTCTCGATATCGTTGGCCGTGAAGGGCCGAATGCCGGGCGCAGCCTGCTGGCAATATTCGATCTGAGCCATGATCGCCTGATCGTCTGCTATGACCTCGATGGCGGTGAGCGTCCAGCGCGAATGCAGCCGCAGGGGGACCAGCTGCTTCTCAGCATTACTTACGAGCGCGCGGTTTCCGTGTTGTCCTGATCCGGGCCCGCAATGCTGCGGCACGTTCCTCCAAGGTCCCGGCCGTCGGTTGCACTCGTCGACGCCGCCGAATTCGCGGCAGCCGCACCTTCTCGACAGGCGCAGGCAGCCGTCCTGCCTTGTGCAGATCGTTGGCGCGCCACAGATACCACGCAGCGGCCGTGCGATGCGGCGCCCAGCGCAGTGCATAGGTGGCGAGCGCCCGGGTAGTGGGCAGCTTGCGCATTCCATAGGCCAGGCGAAAGCCATTGCGCACGCCGAAGTCATCCACGGGAAAGACATCGGGACGGCCCAGCTGAAACATCAACAGCATTTCGACCGTCCAGCGGCCGATGCCGCGCACCTCCGTCAAACGCTCGATGATCTGCCCATCACTCAGGTGCAGCAGCGCGCTGCGGTCGGGAACGATGCCGGCGAGACTTTTCGCCGCCAGATCGCGCAGTGCCGCGATCTTCGCCAGCGAGAAACCGACCGCACGCAGGCTAGCCTCAGGGGTCTCCAGCAGCCGTTCGGGAGAAGGAAACTGCCCCCCGCCACAGCTTTCGATGAAGCGCCGCAGAATACTGTTGGCCGCCGTGGCGTGCAGTTGCTGGTGGGCGATCGCCCTCACCAGCGACTCGAACGGATGGCACTGTGGCTGCAATGTCAGGCGGTACTCGCCGGTCGCCCGGATCAGCGCCTGCATGTTGGCATCAGCCGTCGACAGATGAACTCGGATGCGTCGGCTCATGAGAGCTCGTTTCTGCCAGCTCTTACTTCTGGCAGTTTGCGCAATAGTAGCTGGAGCGCTGTCCCTGGGTCAGTTGCCGAATGGCGCCACGGCACTTGCGGCAGGCCAATCCCTGGCGCTCATACACGAACAGCTTCTGGCCGAAGTAACCCGGTGCGCCGTCCGCTCCAACGTAGTCGCGCAGTGTCGTTCCGCCGACCCGGATCGCCCGGGAGAGAACCGAGCGCACAGCGCGTACGAGCCGCGTCACTTCCTGACGTGTCAGCGTGCGCGCCTTGCGCCGCGGCCGCACACCGGCCTTGAACAAGGCCTCACTCGCGTAAATGTTGCCGACCCCCACGACCAGGCGGCTGTTCATGAGCAGCTGTTTGATGGCCACGCGACGGCCGCGGGTGATGCGCCACAGATAGTCGGTGTTGAAGCTCTCGTCAAAAGGCTCGGGGGCGAGATGGCGCAGCAGCGGGTGTTGCAACGGGTCGTCCCGCGTGTAGTGCAGGCTGCCGAAGCGGCGGGGGTCGTTGAATCGCAAGGCGGCGCCGTTGTCCAGCACCAGGTCGAAATGGTCGTGTTTCAGCCGCGGCGTGTCTGCCGGCAGGACGCGCAAATTACCGGACATGCCCAGATGCAGTAGCAGCGTGCCTGATTCGAGCCGCAGCAGCAGATACTTGGCGCGACGCCCGACCTGCAGGATGCGCTGCCCGGTGACCTCGAGAACGATGTCACGCTCGATGGGCCAGCGCAGTCGTGTCTCATACAGCGCAAAGGCGACGATGCGGTGTCCGGCCGCGCGCGGCTCGATTCCGCGTCGGGTGCTCTCGACCTCAGGCAGTTCGGGCATGCGCCACGAACCGCCTTACTTGATCTTGGTTTCCTTGTAGATGACGTGCTTGCGGGAAACCGGATCGAACTTGCGCACTTCCATCTTGTCCGGGTGCAACCGCTTGTTCTTGGTGGTCACATAGAAATGGCCGGTGCCGGCCGATGAAAGCAACTTGACCTTCTCGCGCATGAGAGCTCCTTCGTGACCCGCCGGCCTACAGCTTCACGCCCTTGGCACGCAACCTGGCGATGACAGTCTCGATGCCGTTTTTCTCGATGGTGCGCAGCCCGTTGGTCGAGATGCGCAACGACACCCAGCGCCGCTCGCTCTCGACCCAGAAGCGCTGCGTATGCAGATTGGGCAGGAAGCGCCGACGACGCTTGTTGTTCGCGTGGGAAACGCGGTTACCGACGGCCGGCCGCTTGCCGGTGATCTCGCAGACGCGCGACATACAAAACAACCTTGAGAATTCAGTGAGTTGAGCGGAAACCGGAGGGGACGCTCCGCCGAGTCGGGCTTTATACCAGCCCCGGCCAGCCCCGACAAGCCACGGACTCACGAGGCCGGGCCCGCCGTTATCGCCCGCCGCTACAGCAGTCCATGCTCACTGAAGGAGTAGCAGCTGCCATCCCCCACGATGATGTGGTCGAGCAGGCGGATGTCCATCAGCGCCAGGGCATCCCGCAGGCGGGTCGTGATGAGCTCATCGGCGTGGCTCGGCTGCGCGATCCCCGAGGGGTGATTGTGGGCGACGATCAGGGCGGCGGCATTGCGCATCAGTGCCTGGCGCACGACCTCACGAGGGTGAACGCTGGCGCCATCGATCGTGCCGCGGAAAATCTCCTCAAAAGCCAGCAAGCGGTGGCGATTGTCGAGGAAAAGCCCGCAAAATACCTCATAGGGGCGATCGCGCAGCTGGGCGGACAGGAACTGCCGCGTAGCGCCCGGGGAATCCAGCGTCGCGCCCCTGCGGAGCGGCTCAAGGAAATGCCGTCGCGTGAGTTCTACCGCAGCCTTGAGCGTGGCGAAGCGCGCAGGTCCGACCCCGCAGCGGCGACGCCACTGGGAGCGGTCCGCTGCCAACAGCTCGCGCAGCGAGCCGAACTCAGCGATGAGGCTGCGCGCGAGGTCCACGGCGGAACGACCGCGGGTGCCGGAGCCGATGAGCAGCGCCAGCAGCTCGGCATCGGACAGGACGTGGGAGCCGGACTTGAGCAACTTTTCGCGCGGGCGCTCGTGTGCGGGCCAGTCCCGGATCGTGCTGGCGGCGCCCTGCGGCTGGTTCCGCGATGCTGCGCCAGCGTCTTCTTTGCGCACCTAGGCGAACACCTGTTTCACAAAATGTCATTGTGCCGAGGGCCGCAGGGCGCCGGCAGCCCCATCAAAGTGCGCCTTTGAACCCAATAAGCTGCCGTTATGCCGATTGGCTGTTTGCACCCGCCCGGAACGCGGCCGGATAATCCTCCCCATCAGCGGAGCGGGCGTTCTGATGCAAGGCAAACGTATCCTGCTTGGAGTCACGGGCGGCATCGCCGCCTATAAGAGTCCGGATCTGGTGCGCCGTCTGCGCGAGCGCGGCGCCGAGATTCAGGTCGTCATGACGAGCGGCGCCCGTGAGTTCGTCACGCCGCTGACCTTTCAGGCGGTCTCCGGACGGGCGGTGCGCTCGGAGCTGTGGGATGCCGCGGCCGAGGCGGCCATGGGGCACATCGAGCTTGCGCGCTGGGCGGACTTGGTGCTGGTTGCGCCCGCCAGCGCCGATTTCCTCTCCAGGCTCAGCCGAGGGGCGGCCGACGATCTGCTTGCCACCCTGTGCCTGGCCACGACCGCACCGCTGGTCGTGGCGCCCGCCATGAACCGGAACATGTGGAGCAATGCAGCGACAGTTGCGAACGTCGCCCTGCTGAGGCGGCGCGGCATCACGGTGCTTGGTCCAGCCGAGGGTGACCAGGCCTGCGGCGAAGTTGGTGCCGGGCGGATGCTGGAGCCGCTGGAGCTGGCCGAGCGCGCGGCTGCCCTGCTGGGGAACGAGGGACCACTGCGTGGGCGCAAGGTGTTGATTACGGCTGGCCCGACACGCGAGGCGATCGATCCGGTGCGTTTCATCAGCAACCGCAGCTCGGGAAAGATGGGATTCGCGGTGGCTCAGGCGGCGCGCGAGTTGGGCGCAGAGGTCACACTCGTCAGCGGACCGGTGAGCCTGGCTACGCCCGCAGGCGTACGCCGTGTCGATGTGGAGAGCGCCCTGCAGATGTTGAATGTGGTGATGAGCGAGGTGGAGGGAGCTGACATCTTCATTTCCACGGCCGCGGTGGCGGATTACCGACCCGCGCGTGCCGCAACCCAGAAGATCAAGAAGACCACCGACACGCTCGATCTCACCATGGAGCGTACCTCGGACGTGCTGGCGACCGTGGCCGCGCTGCCGCGGCGACCCTTTGTAGTGGGATTTGCTGCCGAGACGGAGTCGGTCGAGCAGCATGCGCGAGCCAAGCTGTTGCGCAAGAATCTCGATATGATCGCCGCCAACGAGGTGGGCTGTGACAAGGCCTTCGATTGCGAGGACAACCAGCTCATCGTGCTCTCGCGCAACACGCGCTACGAGTTGGGCCGGGCTTCGAAACTGACTCTGGCGCGCGAGCTGCTGGCGCTCGTGGTGCGCTCATACCAGAACGCTCAGTCGGGCGCGACGCAGCGGGAATCGGCCAGCGCATGAGCCAACGCGAGGCCCTGCAACGGCAGCCGCTGCAAGTGCGGGTGCTGGATCCTCGCATCGGCCGCGAATTTCCCTTGCCATCCTATGCCACCGCGGGTTCGGCCGGCATGGATCTGCGCGCCTGCATCGACGCGGCCCTGGTGCTCGCGGCCGGGCAGGCGCAGCTCATCCCGACCGGACTCGCCATTCACCTGGCCGATCCTTCGCTGGCAGCGGTGGTGTTACCGCGCTCCGGGCTGGGACACAAACACGGGGTAGTGCTCGGAAATCTGGTGGGTCTGATCGATTCGGATTACCAGGGACAGTTACTCGTGTCCTGCTGGAACCGCGGCGCGGCGGACTTCGTGATTCAGCCGGGGGAGCGCATCGCGCAGTTGGTCATCGTGCCGGTGATCCAGGTGGAGTTGCAGGTCGTCGAATCGTTCAGCACGAGCGCACGCGGCGCGGGTGGGTTCGGCAGCTCAGGGCGTAGCTGACAGATTGTTGGCCTGCGGCGGCGGACTGCGCAGCATCCGATAGCGCTCGATATCAGTTTGGAACTGCGCCCGCAGGTGAGTTTCCTCCTCACCCTTCGCCACCAGTACGCCCTTCTGGGTCTGGAACTCGTTCAGCGTGCGTACCAGATCCTCGGCGAGGTCGTCGGGCATGCGTCGGGCCTGCGGCTTGTCATTGTAGGGACGGAAATTCATGGCACGCACCTGCAGGTTGTACAGGCGCCCGTGCAGGTTCTCGACATATTGTTCGGCCGCCACGCGCTGGCCGCGTAGCTGATCGAGGCGCAGATCGCGCAGCGCCTCGATGTCCTTCACCGAGGTGTAAGTCGTCATCAGGAAGCTATCGTGCTGCTTCTGGCGCAGCTGCTCCTGCTGGCGGCGGTTGTCGGCTGCCAGCTCATCGGGTGTCTTCTGCGCATCCAGGCGTTTGACTTCAACACCCTGGCTGTTGAGGACCGATTGCTCCTTCTGTGAATATTGGGCCGGCACACTATCGCCGTAGTGCACTAACCCATGCTCATCCACCCAACGATAGGTGAGGGTCTTATCGGCACCCGCGCGCGTCGCGGCGGTCGCACCTCCGGCCACCATCAGCAACGCCAGCAACATGATCCGAGCCGTGCGGCCCATCAGTAACCCCCGCCGGCAACTGCCGGTCTCATCCTGTGTATTCTGACCGAGGCTGCGCGAGTGGCAAGCTCAACTGACGCCATAGCGCTGCCGATAGGCCTGCAAGGATGTGAGCTGCTCTGCAGAAATGCGAACCTGTTGGTCCGCGGGGGCAGCCAGCGTCTCGATCAGTTCCGCGAGTGTGATGACGCTCACACAGCGCAGAGCCTGCGTGGCTTCGAGTTCCTGTACGGCCGACAACTCGCCCTGACCGCGTTCCTGGCGATCGAGTGCCAGTGCGACACCTACCGGCCGCGCGCCGGCACGGCGGATGATGTCGAGCGACTCGCGCACCGCAGTCCCAGCGGTGATCACATCATCGATGACCAGCACCCGGTCGGCGAGCGCAGTGCCCACTACCACGCCGCCTTCACCATGTACCTTGGCTTCCTTACGGTTGAACGCGTATGGCACATTGCGACCATGCTGCGTGGCAAACGCGATTGCCACTGCCGTCACCAGCGGGATGCCCTTGTAGGCCGGGCCAAACAGCATGTCGAATTGCAGACCGGACCCCAGGATGGCGGCGGCATAGCACTCGCCGAGCGTTGCTGCCGAGGCGCCATCGCTGAACCGACCGGCGTTGAAGAAGTAGGGACTGTCGCGCCCGGATTTGAGGCGGAACTGGCCGAAGCGCAGCGCCTGCCGGGCAAGAGCGAGATCGATGAAGCGCAACTGGTACGGATGCATGCGAGGTGGCCGCAGCTGAGTGCAGAGGGTGGCGAGCGACGGTGCCACTTGTGACTTCACGCTGTCAACGCAAGCAGCTCCTGTGGTTATCATGCGGCGATGACGATGTCGATCGCCGCTAAATCGCCAGTCCCTGGTACCGCCGGCAGCGCCCCGCCGCTGCGCGAGGTGCTGGCCAGCCCGAAGATGCTGGCCATCATGTTCCTGGCCGCGGCCTCGGGCTATCCGAACCAGCTGACCGAGAGCGCGTTGCAGGCGTGGCTGAAGGATGCCGGGGTATCGAACACCACCATCGGCGTCATGTCGTATGTAGCGCTGCCCTACTTGCTCAAGCCGCTGTGGGCGCCCCTGATCGACCGCTTCCCGCTGCCGTTGCTGGGCCGGCGGCGTGGCTGGATGCTGGTCATGCAGTTGTCGCTTGCGGGGGCGATCGCAATGTTGGGGCTGCAGAATCCGGCCGCGGGACTGGAGCCGTTGGCCGCCTGGGCGATTCTGATCGTGTTTTTCTCGGCGACGCAGGACATCGCCTTCGATGCCTATCGGACTGATGTGACCACGCCAGCCGAGCGCGGCCCGGCTGCAGCGGCTACCAATCTCGGCTACCGCACCTGCGCCTGGGCAGCTTCAGCGGTGGTGCTGCTGATTGCCGATCACTTCTCCTGGCGACTGGCGTTCCTGGTTCTCGCCGGGGTCATGCTGTTGTTTGCTGCGGTCACGTGGTCGGCGCCGGAGCCACCGCACTCGCAGCAGCATCCGCACACGCTGCGGGAATCGATCGTCGAGCCCCTGCGCGAGCTGCTGGCGGGGCCCTCCGCGCTGGCCCTGATCGCGGTGGTGCTGGTCTTCAAGATCGGCGATGCCTTTGCCATGAAGCTGTTCACACCGTTCATGCTCGATGTTGGATTCAGCAAGACGCAGATCGCGCTGATCGTCAAGTCGCTGTTTACTGCTGGCGCCCTCGTCGGCTCGGTGATCGGCGGCATCCTCATGGTGCGACTGGGGTTGCTGCGCTCGATGTTGATCTTTGGTATCGCCCAAGCGGTGTCGAACCTCATGTATTGTGCGCTGGCGGCTGCCGGCAAGAGCTATAGCCTGATGGTTATCGCGGTGTTGGTGGAGCATGTGGCCGGGGCCATGGGCAACATCGCTCTGGTGGCGCTCATCATGGCCCTGTGCGATGTGCGTTACAGCGCATTCCAATATGCGCTCCTGTCAGCGCTGGCGCTCGCGCCGCGCTATGGACTCGGCTATCCCGCTGGCTGGGTTGCCGATCATGCCGGCTGGTCTCTGTATTACGTGGTCAGCTTTGCAATCGCGTTGCCCGGCCTGGCCATCGTCTGGTCGATGCGACGCCAGATTGACGCTCTGGATAGGCGGGTCGCGTAGCTACAGTCATGAAGCCTGAACAGCCAGCGACACTGACAGCGTCTGAGCCGTCCGCATCACTGGATGTCGAGCGCGTGATCTGTCGCATCGATGCCCTCGGTACGGAAGGCGCGCGCGGCTTTGCTATCGGCAGCGGTGACTGGCCGCTGCGCGGCTTCGTAGTGCGCGTGGGGAAAGAGATCCGCGGCTATATCAATCGGTGCCCCCATGTCGGACATCCGCTCAACCTGCTGCCGCATCGCTTCCTGACTGCCGACGAGACGCTCATTCTCTGCTCGTCGCATGGCGCGCTGTTTGAAAAGCTCACTGGCTATTGCGTGGCAGGCCCCTGCGCCGGACAGGCGCTGCAGCCGCTGCCATTGCGCATTGCCGATGGCTTCGTGTTACTCGGCGACGGTGTCGAGCCGAGCGCGCCTCCGGACGCCTGATCGCTTACTCGAACAGGTCGATACCATCCAGCGGGCTGGCACGCATGCCACCCTCATCGCCGGAGATGTCCGCACCCGTGGCGAAGTCGTCGGTGGGCTCGACATCCACCGATCCGGTCCAATCCTCCGGAGCTTCCGCAGCTTCCAGCGAACGGTCGGCCCACTGAGCCTCCCAGTCCTCGGTGTCCATTTCTTCGACGGTACCATCGAAGTACTGGATCTCGATCGTGCCGTCATCCTCATCGTAGGCCACGACCTCGAAGAGCTCACCACTCGTGTGGCGATACCACTCACCAATGCTCGGAGTTGGAGCAGCCATCGTTACAACCTCCGCGAAGCAGTCCCGCACGCGCCACACATGTCGCAAGCGCGTTGAATAAACGCGCGGCACTGGCTTCGGATCCGCGGCGCACGACCGGCAGATGAGTCAGCGCCGGTCGATGTTGCTCCTGACTCCGGATGGTTTCAAGACCATAATGGTTGCAATGAGGACTTGAGCAGTCCGCGGTGCCACACGGGCTGCGTTGCGCGCAGCACCATGCCCCCTCTGCATCTACCTGCGCATAAAAGCCAGGTCGAAGACCTGGTGTCCCAGCCGTGTACCACGGCGTTCGAAGCGCGTGGGTGTGCGCTCGGCGGGATGTGGCATGAAGCCAGTGTCGGAAAGATTGACAAGGGAAGGGTTTGCGCCGAGCACATCCAGTGCCTGTTGTGCGTACGGTTCCCAATCGGTGGCGAGGCGCAGCGTACCGCCGGCACGCAGCCGCTCTGAGATGAGCCGCACGAAGTCGCTTTGCACAAGGCGCCGTTTATGGTGACGCTTCTTCGGCCAGGGATCCGGAAAAAGGATCAGGATTTCATCGAGCGAGGCAGCGGGCAGTTGCCACTGCAATACCTCGACCGCGTCATGACAGATGACGCGCACGTTGCTGAGCGCGTGCTCCTCCACAGCCAACAGCAGGTGGCCTATCCCGGGTCGATGCACCTCGATTCCGAGGAAGTCGCGCTCCGGGTGCCGGCCGGCAAGGTCCGCCAGATGCTCGCCGTTGCCGAAACCGATCTCGAGTGTGCGGGGCGCATCGCGCCCGAAGCGAGCCACCAGATCCAACATGGTCGGCTCGAACTCGAGGCCGAAGCGTGGCCAAAGTCGCGCCAGGGCGCGCTCCTGTGCGTCGGTAATGCGCCCTCCGCGCACGACAAACGAACGCACCGCACGGCGACGGCCCGGGTCAGTCAAGGCTAGAGGGGTCGGCCCGTGCGCGGATCCATGCGGATAGTGGGCAATCCAGCCGCCTTCCACTGCGAAATGCCGCCTGCCAGGTGAGCAGCCGGCTGACCCAGGGCGCGCCGATGCCGCGCCGCCGTCATCGAGCGCCCGCCGGCGGCGCAGGAGAACACCACCTGGCGCGACTCATCCGGAGGGATCTGGCTGACATCGAATGTCGACAGGGGAAACAGCAGCGCCCCCGGGATGCGCTCGGTCGCAAACTCGGAAGGCTCACGCACATCGATGAGCAAAATCCGTCCGGCATCCAGAAGGGCTTTGACTTCTGTCGCGTCGTACTCGGTGACCTGATCAGGGGTGGTGTGTGGCATGGCGGGACGGGGGCTCAGGGCTGTCGGGGTGGCAATGGCATACTTTACTGCATCCAAACAGGGGTCGGGGCCGTAGCTGCAAGAGACTGAAGCCGGGGCCGGGAGCGTGTATAAGGCCTTGGACCGGTGGGCATTGTCTGCCCGGAGAACTTCGTTCTAGGCGGGACGCCGTTTTGACCCAGACAGATTCTGATCCGCAACTGCAGAAGCTGCTCGAGCGTTGCGCGGCGGGTGAGGCCCTAGCGCTCGAGGAGCTGTATAACCGGACGGCACCCCTGCTGTTCGCCTCGCTGCTGCGCATCCTCCGACGCCGGGCGCTGGCCGAAGAAGCCCTGCAGGACGTGTTTGTCAGCATCTGGCAGCGTGCTGCCCAGTTTCGAGCCACGCGCGGGAAGGCTCTCGCCTGGATGATGTCCATCGCACGCTATCGCGCCATAGACCTGCTGCGGCACGAGCGCTCGGCCCCCATGCTGGTTCCGGATACACCCGAGACTGCTGCCGAGGAGACAAATGGACATGGCGATAGCAGTGCGTGGCTGCCGCCCACGGGTCTGCTGGAGCGTTGTCTGGCCCTGCTTACGGACCGGCAACGCGGCGCGCTCGAGCTTGCATTCCTCGGCGGCAACTCGCATGAGGATATCGCCCGGCTGACAGGCAATCCGCTCGGCACGGTCAAGAGCTGGATCCGTCGGGGCCTGCAGAGCCTGCGTCAGTGTCTGGAGTCGACATGACACCACAGAACAGACCTGATGCCGTGGATGCCCTGGCGGCAGAGTATGTCTTGGGTACGCTGCGCGGCCGGGCGCGCCGACGTTTCGAGAGATGGCTCAACAGTACGGCGCTCGTGCAGGAGCGAGTCACTTTCTGGGAGCAGCACCTGATGTCACTTGCCCGAGGACTCCGGCCCGTCGATCCTCCCGCTCGCCTCTGGCAGGGCATACGGTCGCGGCTCGGTTTGCGACGCCAGCAGTCCCGCTGGCACTTCCGGACGACGTGGGCCGTAGCCGCTAGTGTGGTGCTGCTGGCTGTGCTGGCGGTGCTGTACTGGAGTGAGATCACCGGCGGCCGAGCGACCGAAGTAGCGCACATCGCCACGCCTGCAGGTGTCCGGTACTGGGAAGTCGATATCAACGAGCGCACCAGCCGCATGGTGGTTCACGCGGGGCGTTTGCCGGCGCTCCCCAGGGATCGCGACTACGAGTTGTGGGCGCTGCCGCAAGGCGGCACACCGGTGTCGCTGGGCGTACTGCCCGTCAGCGGCACGACGCGTCGGAACCTCACGGCGGGACAGCAGCAGGCGCTCGCCGGATCACAACAGCTTGCGGTGACCATTGAAGCCGCAGGCGGCTCGGCCACCGGCAGCCCGACTAGCAAGCCGGTGTTTGTCGCTTCGCTGCGCAAGGTTGGTTGAGCGCAGTTGTGAGTCGCAAAAAAAGCGCCGGCCGCAGTGACGGCCGGCGCCTGTCTGATGACAGACGGAGGTTTGCGCGCTAGAAACTCACGAAGGCGCCGATGTTGCCATTGGTGCTGTTGTTGCCCTGGCCGGCCTGGTTCTTGTCCCAGAGCTTGCTCACTTCGGCAAGCAGCAACAGATTGGGCGTCAATTGGTCGTAGATGCCGACGGTCACCTTGTCGTTCTTTTCTACCAGGGTCGGGTTGACCTCGCCATCGGCGAGCTGCAGTTTGCTCAGTCCATAGTTGACGCCGAGCTTCACATTGGCGATCGAGTAGGTGACCTGCGCGAGCACACCTTCGGACTTACGCGCTTGTCCGAAACCTGGTGTGCCGAAGGCCTCGTTGGCGCCATTCACGAACAGGCCGGTGGTGCCAAGTCCCTTGCCGTAATAACCCCAGGCCGCAACTTCCAGTGCACCCAGGAATTTGTACTTGCCGCCGACATCGATGCCGCCGCCGTTGTATTCCACACGACTGTCGAGCACGCCGGTGTTGGGCACCGTATCGATGACCTGCTTCTGCCAGATGCCACTGGCCGAGAAATAATAGGGCGTAGTCTTGTCGCCAAAGCTTACCTTGCCGTGGAAGCCGGGCGTACTCTTCGGAGTCGGGCCGTTCGGATCGGTGAGCGACTCAACCGGATCGAAGATGCCGACCGTGACCTTGAAGCCACTGATGTCCGGGGTCGTGTAATTGATCTGCGCCAGCCAGTCCGTATAGATGTAGCCGAGGCCGATCGATCCCAGTGACGTGTTGGTTGGCGCGGCATAGTCGCCGTTACCGGCGCCGACACCCAGCAGGGTCATGTCATTGAGAATCGCGTCCGCCTGGAACAGACCGATGTTGCGGCCGGCCATGACGGTTCCCATGTCCTTGTTGCCGAAGGTCAGGAATACCTGGCGGACGTCGAGACTGGCGGAACCGAGGGCGGTGTTGCGGGTCACCGAGGTGTTGGCGATGTTCGGGCTGCCGCCGTCGTTGGTGCTGATGCCCGGGTACAGTCCGAAAGTAACGCCGATGTCATAACCCGCCTGCGTGGTTGCCGCACTGATCGAAAGCGCGGCCGGCAGCAGGCCGTTGCTCACCGAGGAGCTGCCATTCTGCCCGTCCTCGGAGCCGATGCACGCCAGACCGCCGGCGACACTCCGCGCCCGTGTTACGGACTCGCACTCCGAATAGATGTAGTGAGCGTTGACATTGCCATCGAAGCTCAGTTTCCAGTCACCGGCAGTCACATCGACGGCGTGTGCGGCCGGAGCCAGGGCCGCTGCCAATGCGGCCGCGACCGATAAGCGCATATGTTGATGTTTCATTGGGAGCGTCCTTCGAGTTGGTCGGCGAAGCGCGCTCAATGTGTGTCGCGTTACGCGCTGCCATGTTCATAACCCGCGACCACGGCGTGCATGCGGGTGCAACCCCCATGCCAACCGCCGGCTCCCGCAAATCGACGTGGCTTTGATGCAACAGTCGGCGCCCGCTGACTCCTGCAATGTTCCATTTGCATCGGAGTTTGGTACAACGTTGTCACTGTTATGGAACGGATCCGGCACTAAACAACACCTTTACCCCTTGTTTGCTGCGGACTTGCAGCCGTAATACGGACTTGCAGTCACCCGCCGAACGTGTTTCTCTAGCGACACACTGTCACGGGACGCTTGATGCAGAACAGTGACTGTCAGAGGGGGAACTAGTATGGGAAACGCAACGGTCGTCAATGGCGGGAACGCGCCGCCGGGACGCTGCGGGCCAGACCTGGCGGAGCGCGCCGGTCCGGAGCGGGTGCGCCGCGAGCAGTTGATAGCTGCGGCCGGATCGGAGATGGATCGCTTATTCGAGCGCATCAGTGACAGCGGCTGCGCGCTGTTACTGACGGATGAGAGCGGCACTATTCTTCGCGAGACAAGCAACGCGGCTTTGAAAGGCACGTTTCAGGTTACGCGTATCAACAGCGTGGTCGCCAGTGTCGCGATTGCCGCGAGCGTCAGCAAAGATTCGCTGGCGGCCGTCAACACGGCGACTGTCAA
The DNA here is from genome assembly GCA_963715725.1 of uncultured Pseudomonadota bacterium. Lineage (GTDB taxonomy): Bacteria > Pseudomonadota > Gammaproteobacteria > Steroidobacterales > Steroidobacteraceae > 13-2-20CM-66-19. The sequence goes on from OY970272.1 coordinate 2,003,000, forward strand.
CGGCGTGTCAGGTAACACATCGGCCAGTGTGACCGCGGCTCGGCCGCTCGACGCGGAGCGTGCAGTTGCACTTGCTGCATTCCGGGCGAACCAACATGCACTGACATTGGAGGATCTGGCCGGCGAGGATCCACAGATGCTGCGCAATGTTCGCAGCGCTTACCGCATTGCCGATTCCGGCGTATCAGTGCTCATCCAGGGACCTACTGGTTCCGGCAAGGAGGCATTCGCGCATGCGATGCACCTTGTCAGTCATCGGGCGGACAGGCCGTTCGTGGCGGTCAACTGCGCGGCGATCCCGGAAACACTCATCGAAAGTGAGTTGTTCGGCTACAAGCCGGGCGCCTTCACGGGTGCGCGCAAAGAGGGCATGCGCGGCAAGATCCTGCAGTCAGCGGGCGGTACGCTGTTCCTCGACGAAATCGGCGATATGCCCGTTGCGCTGCAGACGCGACTGCTGCGGGTGCTGGAGGAACAGGAGATCGTGCCGCTCGGCAGCGAAAGCGCCATCAAGGTGGATCTGCACGTGTTGGCTGCATCACATCGCAACCTGCGAGAGATGATCGCCAATGGCAGCTTCCGCGAAGATCTCTACTATCGCCTCAACGGCATCACGCTCGAGCTGCCGGCATTGCGCGATCGTGCTGACAAGGAGCGCGTGATCCATCACGCGCTTGCTGCGGAGACCGGCAACGGCAGGCCCGCGGCCATCGAGATGGATGCTCTGCAACGGCTGCTCGCCTATCCGTGGCCGGGCAACATTCGCGAGCTGCGCAATGTCATTCGTACCGCGCTGGCGATCTGCGAGGGAGGTGTGGTGCGCGGTATCGATCTGCCACGCGAGATCCGCGATGCCCATGTGGATGCGGGTGATCGCGGCATGGGGACGCTCTCGTCCGGGGATGTTGTCGCAGGCAGCCAAGCGGGTACGAGCCCTGCCAACCCACTCAGAGCGGCCGAGCGGGCAGCGCTCGTGCGGGTGATTGCGGAATGCCACGGCAACATGACACGCGTGGCCTCGCAGCTTGGTATGAGCCGCAATACCCTGTATCGGCGGATGAAGCGGCACGCCATCCCGCTGGCTCACGGCTCGACACCCGCCGCGTAATTCGGAACTCACAGAAGTGTTGCGCAGGGGATCGCTGGCCCGCCGCTTGCACGACGCTTGGCAGGCAAGGTCAGGAGCGCGCGATCCAGCGCAATACCGCCTTGTGCGCTCAGGAGTGAACCGGCGTGCGGCGGGGTCAGGCGATGAAGGACAGGGTCACAAATCGTCAGGGCAAGGTGCGGCTCGCCCCGGGCCGTCAGCTGCAGAAGGACGCCTCGGCCGATGGACACCTGCTCGTAGGTCCCACCGATGTGGTGCAACTCAACGAGAGTGCCGCGGCTATTCTCGAGCTCTGTGATGGGACGCTCACCCGCGAACAGATCGTCGCCCGCGTCCTGCCCCGCTCCAAGGACGATAGCTTTGCAGTGGATGTACGGGAATTTCTGAATGCGGCGCGGCGCCGCGGCTGGATCGTAGAAGAGTGATCCAGGGCGGCGCGCACGAGCCGCTGTGCGCTCAGCGCGGGGGCGAGGTCGTCGAGCTTTGTGGGCTTGTCGAGGTCGAGCTGCTCGAGCTTTGAGGAGTCGGGCTGCTCGATGCGTTCGGGCTGCTCGACGAGCTCGACGAACTGCTGCCGGCCTGCGCGCGCCGCATTTTCTTCGGGCTCGTGGACGAGTTGTCATTCGAACTCGTGCCGTTGGTTGACGACGCCGAAGACGACGGCGAGGTGCTCGAGGTGCTCGAGCTGCTCGAAGGGGACGAGCTGCTTGTGGACGCGCTCGAACTGCTCGATTGTCCAGTCCCTGTCGAGGGCGGCGCAGTGGAGCTCGAGGGTGAGCTCGCGGACGAGGATGAAGTTGCTGGGGCCGATCCCGCAGCACCCCCGGCTGCGCCTCCCGCAGATTGGGCTTGGGCTGCGACTGTGCCCGCCACTGCCAGACTGACAGCCACGGCTATGTATCCGACCTTATTCATATGCACTCCTGGTGATTGACTTTCGGAAATGGCACGAATCTCCGCAATCCCTATTCCCATAGCCAGTCTCGATGCAGCATTGCCGCCGACTCGTGTTGTAGGCGGCTGACTGATAGCGCGCGCAGGGTTTGCCGTCGGGCGGAACCCGCGCGCGGTGATCAGCGGGGTCGGAAATCAGCGGGCTACGAACAGCGGTTGGCCCCGCGCTGCCAGTGCGCGATGGGCCATGATGAAAATAAAGTAAGTTGACATGAACCACAGCACGCGCATGAGGGTCGTAGTTGCCAGTGCAGCCGGCCAGAGCCGTTGCCCGAGCGCCGGGGCTGCGAGCCAGCCGAGCGCGAGGGTCGCGACCAGAGCTGCGAAGTACAGCTGCCCGGCTGGCAGCAGGTGGAGCGATTGGCCCTGTCGTTTGCGGTACTGCAGCCGCGTACGCAACCATGTCATGCCCACGATGAACAGGGCAGTCATTGCCACGAGGCCATCCTCGATCGTCATTAACACATGATATTCCATGCATCCGCGCCTTTCCGCAGGAGAGCGCGGCGCGTCGGTTCGGCGTGGCAGGTGTGCAGCCGGTCGCCCCCGGGACGCGCTTGCCCGAAGGCTGTGCCTATAATTCCGGTCCCCAATTAAAAGACGGGATCGGGATTTCATGCGTCAGCTGCTCATGGCGTTGCTCCCCTTGGGAAGCCTGCTTGTGGCTGCGGGGGTGCGCGCCTCACCTGCAACCGAGCCTTCGCACCGCTTCGACGGCAAGGATCTCTTTCAACTTCAGTACGTCACCGATCCGCAAATCCGCCCGGATGGCCGGCTGATCGCCTACGTGCGCATCAGCTTCGATGTCATGTCAGACCGGGAACGACGCAGCATCTGGCTGTTCGATCCGGAGACCGGGTCCCAGACACCGCTGGCTGTCGGAACGGGCTCGAGCTATTCACCGCGTTGGTCGCCGGATGGCAAGCGGCTGGCGTATGTCTCGACCGCGGAGGGTGGTCACGCGCAACTTTTCATACGCTGGCTGCAGAGCGCGCAGCCCGCCCGTATTACCGATCTCACCGAGGGACCATCCGATCTGCAGTGGTCACCCGACGGCCGCTCCATTGCCTTCATCATGCTGACGCCCGATGACAAGCCGAGCTTGGGCAACGCGCCTCCAAAACCCGAGGGGGCCAACTGGGCGGAAGGCTTGACGGTCATTACCAACATCAAGTACCGAGCCGATGGCGAGGGCTATCTGAAGCCGGGGTTCTCGCACGTGTTCGTGGTCTCAGCAGACGGAGGCTATCCGCGCCAGCTTACCTTCGGCGCCTACGATGAAGCGGGAACCTTGTCCTGGACGCCAAACAGCCGCTCACTCCTCGTCAGTGGTAACCGCACCGAAGGCTGGCAACGCGACCCGGTCACTTCACAGATTTACAAGGTGTCGGTGGCGGACGCCAGCGTCATCGCTCTCACGCATCGCAACGGCGAGGACATCAAACCGCGCGTGTCGCCCGACGGACGGCACATCGCCTATCTGGGATTCGATGATCGAAAGCTCGCCTATCAGAATGTGCGCGTGTTCGTCATGGATGCGGATGGCACTCAGGCGCGCTCGCTTACTGACTCCCTGGATCGCACGGTGGAGGATCTGCAGTGGAGTGCGGACAGCAAGTCGCTGTACATCCAGTACACCGATCACGCGGTGACTCGCGTCGCGCGGCTCGGACTGGATGGCGCGTTGCAGCGGCGCGTCGAAGGACTGGGCAATCAGGAAATCGACCGTCCCTATACTGGCGGACTGTTCTCGGTATCCAACAGCGGCATCATCGCGTTCACTCTCGGCGCTACCGACCATCCGCCTGAGCTTGCCGTGACACAGGCAGGCCAGTCGAAGCAACTGACGCACCTGAACGATGAGCTGTTCACCGCGCGGCACCTCGCCGCCGTAACGGCGCTGCCGGTGAAATCATCATTCGACCAACGTCCCGTCGATGCATGGCTCGTAAAGCCGGCCGATTTTCAGACGGGCAAGAAGTATCCGCTGATCCTCGAGATTCACGGCGGCCCCTTCGCCAGTTACGGTCCCCTGTTCTCAACGGATGATCAGCTGTACGCGGCGGCCGGGTACATGGTGGCGTACAGCAACCCGCGCGGCTCGACCTCTTACGGGGAGGAGTTCGCGAACCTGATCAACCGAGATTACCCAAGTCATGACTACGACGATCTCATGAGCGTCGTGGATGCGGCCATTGCAACCGGCTCGGTCGATGCGCAGCAGCTGTACGTCACGGGCGGCTCAGGCGGCGGCGTGCTGACGGCCTGGATCGTGGGCAAGACCCATCGGTTCCGGGCAGCCGCCACCCAGAAACCGGTCATCAACTGGGCAAGCTTCACGCTCACCACGGACATCGCTACCTACGTGCCGAAGTATTGGTTCGACAAGCTGCCCTGGGAGGATCCACAGACCTACTGGAAGCATTCGCCGCTGTCCTTGGTGAAGAACGTTACGACGCCGACCCTGGTGGTGGTGGGTGGCGAGGACTATCGCACCCCGGTCAGCGATTCAGAGCAGTTTTACGAGGCACTGCAGCTGCAGGGCGTTCCGACCGCGCTCGTGAAGGTGCCGGGGGCATCGCATGGGGGACTGACCGCGCGGCCCTCGCAGTCCGCGGCCAAGGCGAGCGCCATCCTCGCCTGGTTCCAGCGCTACCGGCCGGCTGCGGATCAATAGCATAATTGCTCGCGTGGTGGGGCCGGTCCGAGTCCGATGCCAGGGCAAGCCTTGCCACGCTGCCAAGGGAGAAGCGTCGCATGTCTATCAAGTTCACGGTCAACAACCAGCCGCAGGAGCTGGATGTCGATCCGCAGATGCCCCTGTTGTGGGCCATCCGTGATTATCTCAAGCTGATGGGCACCAAGTATGGCTGTGGCATGGCGCTGTGTGGTGCCTGCACGGTACACATCGAAGGACAGGCCACACGTTCCTGCGTGACACCGGTCGGTACGGTCGCAGGCAAGCGCATCACGACGATCGAGGGCCTCTCTACACCGGCGGGCAGAGCCGTGCAGGATGCATGGATCAGTCTCGATGTGCCGCAGTGCGGCTATTGTCAGAGCGGGCAGATCATGTCAGCTGCCGCACTGCTCGCGAGCAACTCCAAGCCCACTGATGCGGACATCGATGCCGCCATGGCGGGCAATATCTGTCGCTGCGCCACCTATGTGCGCATCCGAGCGGCAATTCATCAGGCAGCACAAGCGTTGCCCGCGACCGCGGGCAGCTGATCGGGAGCAGCCTCGCAGCGGGGCACAAGCCCCAAGGACATCCAACATGTACGTGCGGAACAGCAACGCTGCGCCGGTTTCTGGCTGGCAATTGACGCCGGAGCAGCCCGATAGCGTCACGCGACGCGATTTCCTGCGCCTGACCACGATTGCCGGAGCCGGTCTGACACTCGGCGCCTGGTGGCCTGTCGGGGCCTCCAGAGCGGACGACAAAACATCGGCCCGCGGCAGTTCCCTGGTAACCCCATTCGTGCGCGTAAACCCCGACAACACCGTAACGGTCATCATCAAACACGTCGAAGCCGGGCAGGGCGTGTGGACCGGACTGCCGGCGGTGGTCGCCGATGAGCTCGATGCATCCTGGGATCAGATGCGCACCGAGAGCGCCCCAGCGCAGGTTCCCCAGTACGGTAATCTGGCGTTCGACCCGAAAGGCAACATGCAGGGCACCGGCGGGTCTACCTCGATGGCCAACTCGTGGGATCAGCTGCGACAGGCGGGTGCGGCGGCCCGCGCGATGCTGGTGCAGGCCGCAGCGGCGCGCTGGCAGGTGCCGCCCGAGCAGATTACCGTCAGTGAGGGGGTCCTATCACATCCCTCGGGCAAGCATGCGAGCTTCGGTGAGCTCGCTTCGAGCGCCGGAAAGCTGCCCGTCCCGCGCGACCTCAAGTTGAAGGATCCAGCGCAATTCAAGTACATCGGTCGCGACAAGCTGCCGCGGCTGGACAGCCGGGCGAAATCCACCGGTACGCAGCAATTTGCGATCGACGTCATGCTGCCCGACATGATGACCGCGGTGCTGCTACGTGCGCCCCGCTTCGGGGGAAAGGTTCAGTCCATCGATGACAGCGCGGCGCGCGCGGTGGCAGGGGTGGTGGACGTCGTGCAGGTGCCACGCGGCGTTGCGGTCGTGGCGCGCGATATGTGGTCTGCGAAGAAAGGACGCGACGCCCTCAAGGTGGTCTGGAACGAATCGGCCGCGGAGAAGCGCAGCTCGGCCGAGCTGTCGCGGGAGTTTCGCCAGCTGCGCGACAGCAGCAGTGCGCTGCAGGTCGAGAAGCGCGGCAACCCCGAGCAGGAGCTGAAGAACGCCGCCAAAATCATCGACCTCGAGTTCGAGTATCCCTACCTGGCGCACGCGCCGATGGAACCACTGACGGCCGCATGCCGACTGAGCGCGCAGCGGTGCGAGGTCTGGGCTGGCTGTCAGTTTCATACCGTCGATCAGATGAATGCCGCAGCCGCGGCGGGTCTGAAGCCAGAGCAGGTATTCATCAACACGCTCGCGGCGGGAGGCTCGTTCGGCCGCCGCGCCACTCCGGAATCCGATTACATCGCGGAGGTCGTTTCGATTGCGAAGGCGACGGGCGGCAAGTATCCCGTCAAGCTGGTGTGGACGCGGGAAGATGATGTGACCGGCGGCCGCTATCGTCCGGCGACCTATCATCACATTCGCGCAGGTCTCAGCCAGAACGGCCAGCTGCTGGCACTCGAACAACGCATCGTCGGCCAGTCGATTCTCGCCAACACGCCGCTCGAGGCGATGATGAAGGACGGCATCGATAGCACGGCTGTAGAAGGCAACGTCCCGGAGCAGTACGGAATCGAGCATGCGCTGGTGACCTGGACGCCGGCCAAGGTGGGCGTGCCCGTTCTGTGGTGGCGCTCGGTGGGCCATTCGCATTCGGCGCATGCTACGGAAGTCGCCATCGATGAGATCGCCGCTGCCGCCGGCAAGGATCCGGTGGCCTTTCGCCTGGCACTGCTGGAAAAGAAACCACGCAGCGCGGGTGCACTGAAGCTGGCGGCTGAAAGGGCAGGCTGGGATGCACCTCTCGCAAAGGGCGGTGGTCGCGGCCGGGGGGTGGCTGTCCATGAGTCTTTCAACTCGGCAGTGGCCTATGTTGTCGAGGTGACGGTCGCGGAGGAGCGGGTGCGGGTTGATCGGGTCGTTTGTGCGGTGGACTGCGGTATTGCGGTGACCCCGGATGTGATCCGCGCCCAGATGCAAAGTGGCATCGGTTACGGGTTGTCCGCAGCGCTCTATGGCAGGATTACACTGACGGACGGACGGGTCGACCAGACCAACTTTCACCAGTACCGCGTGCTGCGCATCAACGAGATGCCGCGGCTGATTGAGGTTTACATCGTGCCGTCCACGGAGAAGCCCACCGGCGTGGGCGAACCCGGCACTCCGCCGATCGCACCGGCGGTCGCCAATGCCGTGCGGGCGGCGACGGGCCTCAGGCTCCATACCTTACCCTTCGATCTGTCAGCGGCCAAAGCGCGCAAGACTTGAGGTCTACGGCGGTGTTGGCACAACGGCGGTACCGGTGAAGTTGCTCGATCTGTGAGCACTGAGGCAATGCAGTCGCAGCGGCGTGCTGTGTGCGTCTACTGCGCATCGAGCGGCGCTGCCCACCCTGACTATCGCGATGTGGCCTATCGCCTTGGAGCTTCGCTCGCGGAAGGGGGATTCGATGTGGTCTATGGCGGCGGAGGCCGCGGATCGATGGGCGCACTCGCCGATGGTGCACTCGCTCGCGGGGGTCACGTGATCGGCGTGCTGCCACGGTTCATGGCAGATCTGGAGTGGGGACACCCGAGGCTCAGTGAGCTGCAACTCGTTGAGGATATGCGCACGCGCAAACACCTCATGCTGACGCGCAGTCAGGCCGCCATCGCTCTGCCCGGAGGCAGCGGCACACTGGAGGAGCTGCTTGAAGCAATTACGCTCAAGCGCCTGGGCCTGTATCTGAATCCCATCGTGCTGGTGAACACGCGACAGTTTTTCGATCCGCTGCTGCGGCTGTTTGCCAATGCGATCCAGGAGCGCTTCATGGATGAGCGCCACGCCTGGATGTGGGAAGTGATCAGCGAACCGGAGCAGGTGCTCGAGGCGTTGCGCAATGCGCCACGCTGGGACAGCAACGCGCGGCAATTTGCCGCTCTGTAGCGGATCGGGAGCTAGTCAAGCGGAAAAGGCGCGGCAACGGAATACATCCGTGATTCGTACTTCGCTTCGTGATTGTGCGGGCGTTGCGGCCGGCGCGTCAGGAGCTCAGTGAGCCGCGCTTTCCATGTGTACTGCTCCGGCGCCAGCCGGCCGGCTGCATTCGCCAGGATTTCGATGGTGATGTTGCCGCTGCGCTGCTCACCGGTGACACGCCAACCCAACAGCGGCAGCTCGATGCGGTAGTCGGCTTCCTCCACCGGAAGTGGAGCGGGATCAACCCTCCAGAACGGGGTATCCGGAGCGTCCAGGTAGGCGATGATCAGTGAGCGCAAGCCCCACTGGCAGCTGCCGGTACCCGAGTAAGGATCGAGGAAGCGCAAGTCAGTTCCGAAGTAGCCCTGGCTCAATGAGCCATCCCGCAACACGTCGTGGGAAAGAAAATACGACCAGACCGCATCCAGAGCGCGGCGGGCGCGGGCAGGATGATTGCTGGGATCGACGTTCTGGGCAGCCAGCACCGGCACCGGCAGCGCCGTTCGATAACAGACGCTGCGCCCCATTATCGGGATACCTCGGGGACTGATGAGATGCTCTGTGAGGGCGCCGCTACTGGCAATGGCGCTGGGGATGAAGTCTGGGTCGAATTGTGGATCGAGCTTGTTGATCCAGAACAGCTCGTAGCTGATGGCCCAGGTATTGTAGAAGTCGACCCCGTTGGGAGGATCGGAGAACCAGCCACTCTCGCGATACAGCCGCCGATACGCGGCGAACTGCTCGCGGGCGCTCGTCTTGCTCGCTTCCGTAAACTGCTCGGGTTCGAGCTGCGCCAACACGAGGCTGACCACGATGGGAAACAGCGCCCAGTTGTTCTTCGGAGACTCGAAGACGCTCGCCGGTAGGAGCCAGCGCAGTATTTCGTGCCGCTCGCTGTGCGACAGCCGATCCCAGATGAGCGGCCTCGTCAGCCACAGGACACGCGCGATGTCCGCAGCCTCGACGCGTCGCTGATCCGAAGCGCTGATATCGCCCCAGTACTCTGCCGAGTTGCGATCGACGCCGGCGAGGATACCCTTGCGTAGAATTCCAACCAGATCGATCTCTTCGCCGGTGAGCTCGCTATGTACGAGCGCCGGCCGCCCGGAATACAGCCAAGCCGCAAATAACGGCGCAGTGCGCGCGAAACCTTCAAGTCCATCCAGGCGATGTCCGGCATTGCTGGCGGCACCACAATAATAAACCCGTGCACCGCCGCGGCTGGCATGACTGCGGAAGCCCGCGAGGAAGTAATGAAACAACGCATCGTAGCGCCGCGCTCCCGTCGGGTATTGCAGAAAGCGGGCACGCACAAGCTGCTCCCGGCCGCCGGGAGACGGACAGTCACTGTTGAATCCAAGATGCATCGCCCTTGACCAGAGCAGCATCCCGGCGCACAGGCAGGCCCCGGCCAGCAGCGCCGTCGCGAGTAGCGCGCGGTATCTTTGCCACGAAATACCGGACATGAGGGTTGGTTGCAGCACGGCTATCCCTCTTTTTACCATCGTACGACCGGCGGCGGACAGGTGCGGGCCACCCGTGCAGGTCCGGCCTCACTCCCGGACGAGGAGGTGGTAATCTTAGCGGCCGTAGCGGCGGCCACTCGCGCGATCATGCGGCGCCATCGCGGACGAGCATCAGAAGTTGCGGGTGTAGTTCAATGGTAGAACTGCAGCTTCCCAAGCTGCTAACGTGGGTTCGATTCCCATCACCCGCTCCGATCCCCCGCCAGGACTAGCCAAGGGAAGCCAAGTGGGCCTTACCGCAGGCGCGCTGCGACGCAGGCTGTCGTTGGAGTCACGCGCAGGCCGTGGTCCCGACAATAAGGCGTGGGGTCAGGTTCTTAGACGCGGACCGACGTGGGTTCGATTGCCATCAGAGCGGTTGTCCGCCACTTGCGATAAGCTGACGCTGTCCGTGATAGCACACGGAGGCGCGCCTTCCGATGCGCGTCACGAAATTGGTTTTGCTTCTGGCGATTGCCCTGTGCGATGCATCCATGCCAACCCACTCCATCGAAGAGCCCGCCTACGAAATCACGGTGAAAATCAGTGATATTGAGTTGCGGCAATACGCACCTTACGTAGTGGCCGAGGTGCTGATGACAGGGTCCGCCACGGAGGCGGGCAACAACGCATTTCGGATTCTGGCCGGCTATATTTTTGGCAAGAACAAAGGTGCGAACAAGCTTGCCATGACCGCGCCGGTCAAGCAGACCGCGGCGCCGATGAAGTTGGAAATGGCGGCTCCGGTGAGACAGAGCGCCGCGCCAGGCGGGTATCTGGTGCAGTTCGTATTACCAAGGGGCGTCACTCTGGATACCGCGCCTGAACCAATCGACCAGCGAATCGTCGTTCGGCAAGTGCAGCCGATGCTTGTGGCTGTGATCCGCTACTCTGGCTTCTGGTCGGATGCCAACTACAACAGGCACTTGGCCCAGCTGCGGGAAACCTTGAGGAAGGCGGGCATGAAATGGTCAGGCGAGCCGATCTACTCGCGCTATAACTCGCCATTCACGCCCTGGTTCCTGCGTCGTAACGAAATCTGGTTGCAGCTCCCTGCCAGTGGGCTTAGCCCAGCTTAAAGATTGCCCCGTCAGTGCTTGCAAGCTGACGCCACCGAGAGGGCGATGATGCGAGCTCAACTCTCCTCTGCGCCAAAGAACGCGTAGCAATTCTTGCCGCGTTTCTTGGCTGCATAGCAGGCCCGATCCGAGTTGACCATCAACTCCTCAGGAGTTATGCCATGACCCCGGTAGAGTGCGATACCCACGCTGCACGCCGGTGAGAACAGCGAGCATGTCGCGCTGCCGTTTCGCGAGCGCAAGCGCCTGTGTAATGCGATCCTGCCACAGCAGTAAACCAGCGGGGCCAGCGCGCAAGTATTTATCCAGTCCTTCTCCGGAACCAAATCGCGATAGGCATTGTTCGTGAAGACGCAAACTTGGTTGATATCCCAATAGGCCAACATGGCGTCAAGATGGTCAACAAGGCTGAGCAAGATTTTCGGTGCTTCTACGGCTGACCCCTGCTCACCCGCAATGGATTTTAATTGCATTGATGCCGAACCTGCGTCCCAGACCTGTAACCAGCTCCTCATGCGGTCCATCTAGTTTGTTGGCTGTTGATGAACCTAGATGTATTCCACCGTCGTGCTGGGCTGCCGTGAGCGGCATGGAGCCATTGCGTCGTCCTGCCATCCGTGCGATCGAATCTGTCTCCTCCTTCCCAGACCCAACCTAAAGCGTAGCCATTATGCGATGCGCTCGCAGCAGCTGGTGAGAGCGCGCAAGATTGGTGCAAAGACTCCACTGCGACCTTGCCACCGAATGGACCGAATCGAATGCCGATACCCACTGAGCCAATTGGCAGCATCCCCCGGCCACTGAAACTGCTGGAGGCCATAGCCGCCTGCGGCGGCGATGGCCTGGACCCGGCACTCGATCCCTTATATGAGGAGGCGACCCGCGATACCATCGCCAATCTGGAGTCAACCGGCTCCCCGGTCATCACCGACGGTGAGCAGAGGAAGTTTCAAAACTTCTGGACGTACAGCGTTCACGGACTTAAGAACACGAGTCCCGAGGGATTCAAGATCCCCTTCTCCGCCGGCCACACGCGGCGCATGTTGCGTCTGACATCCGAGCCTTTCCGCTACAAGCGGTACGCGGATCAGTATCTCGATGCGGCCCTCCAGTACGCCCGCGTTCCGCTCAAGCAGGCAGTGATCTCCCCTTCTGCATTAAGCCTCATGTATCCGCCTGAGGGCATCCCGGGGTACGCGCGTGAGCAGTTCATCGAAGATCTGCTGCGCGAGCACGAAACCGAAGTACGTCGCTGTCTGCAAAAAGGTGCGTACAAAGTACAGATCGACTTCACCGAGGGGAGGCTCGCCGTGAAAGTAGATCCCTCAGGTGGCATGTTGAGCAGCTTCATCGATCTGAACAACCTCGCGCTGGCGCGCTTTTCCGCGACGGATCGCCAGCGCATCGGGGTACATACCTGCCCGGGCGGCGACCGCGACTCCACGCACAGTGCAGACGTTGATTATGCCGATTTGCTCCCCAGCCTCTTCGAGCTCAATGTCGGCAATTTCTACATCGCATTGGCCGGGGAGTCGGACCGAAAACGCGTACTCAGGAGCGTAAGGCAGTACCTGCACCCGGCCCAGAAGGTCTTTGTGGGCGTGATCGCACCGATTAACCCTCGCATCGAAACAGAGGAAGAAGTTCGTGACCGAGTGCTCGAGGCAGCGCAGTACATCCCTATCGAACAGCTCGGTACCACGGACGACTGCGGCTTCTCCCCTTTTTGCGATGACACCTCGACCACACGCGAAACGGCTTTCGCAAAGATTCGAGCCCGGGTGCGCGGCACCGCGCTGGCCGCTGAAGCGTTGGGCGTGCGCTGATGGGTTCCGATGAAGGGGAAGAAGAAGCGCTGCGCGCGGTAACCTTTGAGAACGCAAAGACCATACTGCGTGCTCGTCAGCGAGCCGAACGGGAGCTCCTGGCTGCGAAGGAGGCCTTGGAGCAGAAGACACAAGAGCTCGCACAATCGCTGGCGATGATGGAGGCTACGCTCGAGTCGACATTCGATGCAATCCTGGTGACGGATGGTCAAGGGCGAATCACGGGATATAACGAGAAATACCTCCGGTTGTGGAACATCCCCCGAGAGGTCATCGAGGCTGCCGACCATCGGCACACTCTTGAGTTTTGTGCCTCACGGTTCGCCGATTCGCAGGGATTTGTCGGCCGTGTCCAGGATATCTGCGCCATCTCCCCCCCCGAGAGCGCCGATGTCCTCGAATTGATCGACGGCCGAGTGTACGAGCGCCGCTCGACCATACAGTATCTGGAGGGACGGAATGTCGGGCGCGTCTGGAGCTTCCGTGACATCACAGTGCAGAAGCGCGCGGAGGCAGACCTGCGCCAGCAGCGGGAATGGTTTCAGGTCACGCTGGCCAGCATCGGCGATGCCGTGATCACGACCGACACTCGTAGCCGGGTCACCTTTCTTAATCCGGTGGCCGAGAAGATCACCGGCTGGTCATCCGGCGAGGCCCTGGGAGTTGTGTTGGAGCAGGTGTTCAACATCATCAACGAGTACACCCGCCAGAAGGCTACGAACCCGGTGGAACGGGTCTTGCGCGAAGGAGCGATTGTCGGCCTCGCCAACCATACAGCGCTGATCGCAAAGGACGGCACAGAGATCGCGATCGAGGACAGCGCCGCACCTATCCGCGATGCTGCCGGCAGCATCTCCGGGGTAGTCATGGTCTTTCACGACGTGACGGCGCGGCGCCGCGCGGAGGCGGCGCTGCGTGAGGCCGATCGCCGCAAGGATGAATTTCTCGCAACTTTGGCGCACGAGCTTCGTAACCCCCTCGCTCCAATCCGCCAGGCAACACTCATCGCGAAGACGCCGAGCGCAACCGAGGCGCAAAAGCGTTGGAGCCATGATGTGATCGATCGTCAAGTCCAGCACATGTCTATGCTGCTCGAGGACCTGCTCGACATCTCCCGCGTGACGCGCGGAACCCTCGTGCTGCGTATGCAACCGACTGACCTCGCGTCGTTGATCGGCGCTGCGATAGAGACGGCACGTCCCCTGATCGATGCCAAGCGACATACCCTGTCGGTCGAGATCCCTACAGAGCCGATACGATTCAGCGCCGATCCGCTGCGCATGGCTCAGGTGCTGTCTAACCTCCTAACCAACGCTGCTAAGTACACCGATCCTGAGGGGCAGGTCCGGCTCACCGCGAGCGTTGAACCTGCAGAGCTGACCTTGCGCGTTGTCGACACCGGCATCGGAATCAGCGCCGAGTCACTTCCAAAGATATTCGAGATGTTCACGCAAGTGTCCTCCGCTGCACGGGATCGTTCAGAGGGAGGATTGGGAATCGGACTTGCACTCACAAAAGGGTTGATCGAGCTACACGGTGGGAGGATCGAGGCCCGCAGCGCCGGCCTCGGGCGCGGAAGCGAGTTCACCCTCCACCTTCCGAGGAGGCCGGTCACAGACGGAGGGCGGGATCCCGCGACCGCCGAGACGCCGTTGCGCCCCCTGGTGAGTCGGCGAATACTAATTGCCGACGATAATCGTGATGCGGCCGAGACGCTTGCAGAGCTGCTGCGCATGAACGGCCACGACGTCAACATGGTTCATGACGGACCTGGCGCGCTCGCCGCGTTCGCCGAGCTTCGACCCGACATCGTACTGTTGGATATTGGCATGCCAGGGCTAAGCGGCTACGAGGTGGCTCGAACGATGCGCGACAATCGTCGCAGTGCGCTTGTGAAGCTGATCGCCATCACCGGATGGGCTCAGGAGAACGACAAGGCACGCGCGCTTTCTGCCGGGTTCGATTACCACTTCACCAAACCGGTCGACGTTCAGAATCTATTGGCTCTTGTTTGCGCGTAGTAACAGCGGCAGCAGCTGGTGCGACGTAGCGCGGTGTGAGCTGCTGCCCTGTTGGATCAGTCGCTTAAGTTCTGTAGGAATCCGGCTCCATCATGGGTTCGATTCCCGTCACCCGCTCCAACTCCAGCCAGAGACGTCGCCGATAATCTCAGCCTCGTTCGCGGGAACGCGGTTGCGGCGGTGGCGGAAATTCGCCTGCTGCGGTCATGAGCCAATCGCGAAACCTTGCCACTTTAGGGATCGCGAGATACGGTTTGGGACAAACAAAGTAGTACGCGGCTCCATACGGCAGGATTTCGCTGCCTGCGATCTTCAGCGTTCCCTTCTGCAACGAGCGCGCGACCAGAGTCCATTGCGCAAGCGCAAAGCCGAGCCCTTCCTCTGCCGCAGCCAGCAGACCTGCCGAGTCGGCGATCGTCGGGGCACGTGACTGCCAGGCGCGCTGCGCTTCCTCCTGACGCCACACGCGCCAGGGTTCGTCGTCGCTGTCGAGCAGTGGTACTTTGTTGAGATCGGTGCCGCGCTCGAGCATCCCGTACTGCTTCACGAGCTCAGGATGTGCCACCGGCACCAGCCATTCATCCAGAAGCTTCTCGACGTGCAGATTCGGATAGGCACCGCGGCCGAAGCGCAGGGCCACGTGAATCGACGCGCGCGAGAAATCGACCAGTTCGCGTGATGTGTGCAAGCCGAGCGTGATATCGGGCCACTTGCGCCGGAACGCGCGGATGCGCGGCAGCAACCACATCTGCAGGAACGAGGCCAGCAGTGAGATCTGCAGCGGTCCGCCATGCCGGTGCTGCTTCACATGCTGCAGGGTAGCTTCGAGCTCCTGTAGTCCGGCGCGTACGCCGGGCAACAGCTCCAGTCCCTCGTCAGTGACTTCCACCCGTCGTCCGTTGCGGCGGAACAGCGGTACCTGCAGGTAATCCTCGAGCGCTTTGATCTGCTGGCTTACCGCCGCCGGGGTCACGTTGAGCGCATCCGCCGCAGTGCTGAAACTCAGGTGAGAGGCGACTGCCTCGAATACGCGTAGCGCTCCCAGAGGCAGTCGGTCGTAGGCAGCTGGCAAGTTAAGTTTTCCTTAACACGCGGTCACCCCTTGTGTTTGTTGGTCTGGCGGCGGACGCGCAAGCTGTTTCCGTCAACCCACCTACATCCAGGAGCGCAGTCATCATGAATACCAACCTAGTCTTTGCTCGGGTCGCCCAGGCAGCCGCATCCCTCGTGATTGTCGTCGGTGAAGTGCTGATGTTCCAGTACTTGTAGGCCTCGCGATGGCCGCCAGGTACGCAGGATATAGCGAGCAGCAAGTGCCTAGCATGCCGGCAAGGCAACTGCCAGCCGGCGCGTCCGAGCCGAACGGACGCGCCGGTCATGGGAGCAAATCTTCGCGTCTGCGACGAGGGACGGTAGAGTCAGTCCCACGTAGAAGTGGTGATCCCGAAGGCCTGCGATGCGAATGGTTTCGGCGCTGAGGTGGCACCACCGTTCTGATCGCAGGCACCGCCCACGGCATCCGCGGCTCCAGCTGTGGAGGGCCCCGTCGGGGCGCCCCAGAAATCGTTCACGGTCCGCAGCGGCTCATTGGGAGGCGGAGTCACTTCAGCCGGACCGAACAGAGTCGCTACGGCCCCGACATTCTGATCGAGCGACAGGGCTTCGGCCTGGATCCGCAGTTCCCTGCATCGATGCCGTCGTTGGTGACAAAGAGAGTCTCGCTGGCAGCGGCACCGCGCCCCGCCGTCAACGACAGGGCCATGAGCGCGATAACGCAGCTCAGCCCCGCGCGAGTGGACTCTTTCATGCTTCCTCCGGTGCTCGCAGCATGATCAGCTGGATGTCATCGGATCAGACGTGAGGTGCCAATCGCAGTTTACCTTAGGCGCGGCAATGCAGTGGGCTATACGTACGTACCGCGGCGCCAGGCACTTGATAGGACTGTCCGCTCGTGGAATGAGGGCGTGCAGTGCAACACGCCACGCCGGGGTGGTGCCACGGCACAAGTCAACTTTGCGTGCTCCTGGGCGGCCATTGCGGCGCCTCAACGCCGAATTGCCTGGCGTACTCGGTGTTCAAGCGCGGCCAATCGAACTTCATCGCATCGCCCCCAACGATTCGCCCCAGAGGGCGGGCGGCGAGAAGCCGATCGAGCACATCGAGGCAGATGTGCCAGCCCGCTGCTCCCATCGAGATGTAACGACGGTCGATGTTGTGCCAGAGCGTAAGTCGCGTGCCATCGCCGAGCGGCTCGAGCTGCCAGCGGATCTGCGCGTCGCCCCATCGATACTCGAGTAACTGCGGCTCCTCAGCGCGCGTCACGCGCGTCTCGGAAACCTGTGGGGTCGGAGCGCCTACTGTCGAGAGCTTTACGGGGCCAACCACAGCGAGACTTCGGTCGGCATCGAACGGCGCCCATTCGCGCAGCTGCGTGGGGTCGGTCAGCGCATGCCATACCCTCGATGGCGAGTGCTGCAGCTCGCGTACGAGGATGAGCGTCCAGCTTTCGCCATTCCTGCGGACCTCGGCGCCCGCGGCCGGGCCTGGTCGGTAGTCGTCACGGCTGCTCATCGGCTTTTCCCCTTTCGCGGTGAGGATGGACGGGTGCGGTCGAGATGGCGCTCGAGGGCATCGACGTGGACCGACCAGAAGCGCCGAAACGGCTCGAGCCAGGCGTCGATTTCCATGAGTGGCTCAGGTCTGATCCGGTAGAGCCGCCGCTGTGCATCAACGCGCGATTGCACGAAACCTGCCTCACGCAACACTCGCAGATGCTTGGAAACCGAAGGTTGTGGTAGCCGCAGCTGCGCTTCGATCTCACCGACCGAGCGCTCGCAAGAGGCAAGCAGACTGAGGATGGCGCGGCGGCTTGGCTCGGCGATGATGGCGAATGTGGATTCCATGTGAAGTATATACTCTAAAAGGCATATATAAATCAAGCCGCTCGCCATAGGCTGTGCTCGGCGGCCCGGGAGCTAGCGGTTTGCCGCAGCCGTCAGAGGATCGAATCCGGCACGTTGCATCTCAGCGCTCAGTGCGGGCAGATCCGTTTCGCTGAGGGTCTTCCAATGGGCAAGTTCCTCGGTGAGACGTCGATGTAACTCGGCGTACACCTGCTGTTGGGGGTCTGTCGGTCGCACGTCGTCAGATTCGATCGTGGCGAGGAATGTGTCGTATTGCTCGTTGAGCCGATTGGGATACCGCAGGTTGTCCTCGGACGCTTTCATACTCACCTGGATGAGCTGTTCTTCGATCGGTCTGACTTTTTTCTCGAAAGATGCTGCCGATTGTTTGAGTGCTGAGCCCGACTTACCCGACGGCTTACCCTCAGCGGATGGATTGACTTCGTGCAAACGCTCGCGGATGGAGCGGATCTGGTTGACGGCACGATGGAGACTCTCGATATCCGCGGTGGTTTTGGTGACCAGATCCCAGTGGGCGCTCAGGTCAGCTGCGTTCGTGGTCTGACGCAGTCGCGGATCAAGCACCACCTCCAGAGGCGCAGTCTGCTGCCCGCCGCGTGTAGTCAGCCGTAGGGTGTAAGAGCCCGGATTCACAGTCGGCCCCTTGGGTCCCTCGTCCGCATAGAAGGCACCGGGAATCTCGATCGGATCTTCGACCCTCAGGTCCCAGGCGAAGCGATTCATGCCCGCCTTATCGGGCAGCAGCTTCGGTGGCTTCTGGCGATCCGGCCACTCCGCGGGCTGCTCGAATTTGTCCTTCTGATGGTTCGAGAATTGCCGCAGTACGGTGCCCTGCGCGTCGAGGATCTCGAGGGTGATCTCCTCGTCCGCGGCCGGTTTGTTCTTCAGGAAGTAGTCGATAATGGCACCATTCGGAGGATTGTCGCCCACCGGGCCACGCCTGTTGACCTCTTGCGGAAAATGCAGCCGGTACGCTGCTTCGGGCCGATAGAGGCGCACATCTGGCAAGCCGCTCGCGGGGTCGATCTGCCGCAGCGGCGTCACGTCGTCCAGGATCCAGAACGAACGGCCGTGCGTCGCGACGATGAGGTCGTCGTCCTTTACCACCAGGTCGTGGATCGGTGTGGTGGGCAGATTCAGCTGCAGCGGCTGCCACTGCTCTCCGTCATTGAAGGACACGAAAATGCCGGTTTCGGTGCCGGCATACAGCAGCCCCTTTTTCCTGGGATCCTCCCGGACGGCGCGGACGTAGGCGCCGTTCGGAATTCCCGCGACGATGCGCTTCCAGGTGTTGCCGCCGTCGTGCGTGCGGTAGATCAGCGGTTTGAAGTCATCCAGCTTGTGGCGGTCGATCGCGACAAAAGCGCTGGCAGGGTCATGTGGCGAAGGATCGATGATGCTCACCATGCTCCAGGCGGGCATGTCCTTCGGCGTGACGTTCTTCCAGCTTTGACCATCGTCGCGGGTGACGTGAATGAGACCGTCATCGGTACCCGCCCACAGCAGTCCCTTTTGCAGCGGCGACTCCGCGAGCGCAAACACCGTGTCGTAATACTCGACACTCGTGATATCGAGCGTGATGGGGCCTCCCGAGGGCTGCTGTTTGCTTTTGTCATTGCGGGTCAGATCGGCGCTGATACGCTTCCAGCTGCGACCCTGGTCCGTGCTCTTCATTACAAATTGCGCCGCCGTATAGAGCACGTTCGAGTCGTGTGGCGAGACCAGCAGCGGCTCGGTCCATTGAAACCGGTACTCCAGCTGCGCGGCTCCATTGCCTGAGACATCCAGCGGAAACACCGAGACATCGCGCAGGTTCTCAGCACGATGGTCGTAGCGCGAGATCTGGCCGCTTTCCGCGTTTGCGTAGACGATCTCCGCATCGCGGGGATCGGGAGCGATGTAGCCACTCTCACCCCCACCGACCGAGTACCAATCCTCACGGCCGATGACGCCGTTGTCATCGCGACTCGCGATGGCAATGGTGGTGTTGTCCTGCTGCGCGCCATAGACCCTGTAGGGCCAGTGGTTATCCACCGCGACGTGGTAGAACTGCGCCGTCGGCTGGTTTTCCTGACGAGTCCAGGTTTTGCCGCCGTCCACGGACAGCGTGGCGCCGCCGTCATTACCGTTGATGAGCCGCTGCGGAGCGCTGGGATCGATCCACAACGCATGATGATCGCCATGCGGAGCCGGCAAAAGCTCGAAGTTCTTCCCGCCGTCGGATGAGCGGAAGACCCCGGTATTGAGCACATACACCGTGTCCGGCGCGACCGGATCCGCAAAAATATGCGAGTAGTACCAGGCACGCTGCCGGAAGCGGTGATCGGAATTGATGCGGGTCCAGCTCTCACCGCCGTCATCCGAGCGGAAAATGCCACCTTCCTTCGCCTCAATGGCAGCGTATACGCGCTCGGAGCTGGCGCCCGAGACGGCGACACCGATGCGGCCGAGCGGCCCCTCAGGCAGTCCATGCCCGCCGAGCGGTTTCCAGCTCAGACCGCCATCATCGGACCGGTAAAGGCCTGAACCCGGTCCGCCGCTGGCAAAGCCCCAGGGTGATCGACGTACCTGCCAGAGAGAGGCGAACAATCTGCTGGCATTCTTTGGATCGAAGACGACATCGATGCCCCCAGCATCGCGGCTCTTGAACAGAACCCGCTGCCAGCTGCGGCCGCCATCGCCCGAGCGGAAGATTCCGCGCTCTTCGTTCGGCCCGAATGCGTGACCGAGAGCGGCCACGAACACGATATCGGGGTTGTGCGGGTCAACGATGATTGCGCCGATGTGCCGGGTATCAGTCAGACCCACGTGCTGCCACGTTTTACCGGCGTCGGTTGATTTATAAACGCCGTCACCGTAGGTAATGTTGCCCCGCGGACAGGCTTCGCCGGTGCCGACGTAGATGATGTTGTGGTCCGAGTCGGCCACGGCGATGGCGCCGATCGAGGCTGCCTGCTGTTTATCGAATATCGGTTGCCACGTATTACCCGCGTCGACGCTTTTCCACACGCCGCCGGCGACGCCGCCGAAATACCAGGTCTCCGGGTCACCCGGCACGCCGCTCACGGCGACGACCCGACCGCCGCGAAACGGTCCGATCTGCCGCCACTTCATCGCATCGAACAAAGCCGGAGCGGCCAGCTGAGCGGCTGGGTTGGTTGCGGCAGGCGCAGCTTCGCTATCGTGTCCAGGGCCGGCATTTTCCGCCGCGAGCGCTGGCGATGGCGCAGCCATGAAGAGATACATCGAAGCGACGATGACAGGCAGCAAACCCTTGTTCATTTGTCCCCCACAAATGCGTAGATGCGATGCCGATTGTCGCTGGTCACCGGCATCATTGCACCTGCGGTGCAGCAATGAGCCCGCACAGGTGGGGGTAAAGTGGCGGCGGTGAGTAAGCGCTCGGAGATCGCAGCATGAGGGGTGTCATTCCGTTGCTTGTTCTGGGTTGGATCGCCGCAACGCCGTATGCCATGGCGCAGAGTGTTTTCAATGGCACCTGGCGCCCGGACCCGCAGCATCCCGAGCCCGATCGGCCGCCGGATGTCTTCCAGCTCATGAATGGCGAATATCAGTGCCGGTCCTGCAGGCCGCCCTACAAGGTCAAGGCGGATGGCCTGGATCAACCGATAAGTGGCAACGCCCGTTTCGACACGCTGCGCATCACCGTCATCGACGAACACACCGTCGCGAAGGCTGCGACGCGGGCCGGTGCAACCGTCGCTGAATCCAGAGCGCAAGTCTCTCCAGACGGTCGCACGTTGACGGAGCGTCAAGTGCTTTCCAACGTCGGGCCGCGCAAGGTGGACTTCACCAGCCGATCCTCCCGCGTATCAGAGGGTCCGCAGGGCTCGCATGCGATCTCGGGATCCTGGCACCTGATCGAGGCCGATCTCACCAACCACGATGAGGACACCGACTATCTCGTGAGCAATGGAACACTCAGCATGTCAGATCGCCTGGGCCGATCATTTACGGCAAGACTGGATGGCAGCGAGGCGCCATATCAAGGCGATCCGGACTTCACCTCGGTATCGCTGCGGCTGATCGACGAGCGCACCATCGAAGAATCCGACAAGAAGGCCGGCAAGGTGGTCAAAGTAACACGTTGGCGTGTCGACCCCGATGGCAACACCATGCATGCCCGCTTCGATGATCTGCAGGGCCATGTGCAGGAGCAGACCGGCCACAAAATCAGCCGCTAACCGCCAAAAATCGTCCCCGCTAAGCGCCATGGAATCACTGGCGCAAAACCACCGGCGCAAAACCATCGCCGCAAAACCATCGCCGGATATTCCAGATAGACGACGTTCGCGGCCGCGCGCGCTGCCAGGCCTTGGTCGCCAATCCCCGACAATGTTGTTTCGATTCTGCAACGGCGCGAAATCTGTGAAATGCGTGACGGCAATGGATAGCGAGGTCGCTATCGTTGGCGGCGACGAATGATGTCGGAGGATTCATGGTGAACAAGTCATTGACGGTGGGACTGGTGCTGGGTGCCCTTGCAGCGGTGTCGGTGGGGGCAGTGGCAGGCTACAGGATGCTGGCCGCGGCGAGCGGCGCGCAGGTCGTCAGCGCCAAGGCTCTGACAAAGACGGTCAAAAAACCCAGACAGGAATGTCATGACGAGCAGGTCACGCATCAAAAGGCCGTCAAGGACGAGCACCGCCTGGTGGGCACGGGCGTAGGTGCCGTGGTCGGCGGGTTGTTGGGCAGTCGCATTGGTGGTGGCAACACTCGCATCGTCACCGGACTCGCTGGTGCGGCCGCGGGCGGCTATGCCGGCAACAAGTTGCAGCAGAAGGTACAGGAAGCCAACACTTATACGACGACCGAGCAGCGTTGTGTGACGGCCTACGACACTGAAGTGCAGCCTGCCGGGTACGAGGTGGTGTACGAGCTGGATGGCAAGCGCCACAAGGTGCACATGGATCACGACCCGGGGCGCGAGATTCCGGTGCGTGATGGCCAGATCGTGATCAACGAGTCTACGACGGCCTCGTAGAAGCTGCGTATGTGTTGGATTGCCGCCGCGCGCAGCAGGCGCGTGGCGGCAATCCGCTCCCCCCACTTACTGTAGCTTCTCAGCTACGTAGGAAATGGTGCGGCCGTTCTGCTTGTCCTCATCGGTGACGTGCAGCTTGCCGTCCGCCGCGACCTCCGAAACCACGACATCGGTAATCTTGCCCTGTCTGCGATCGGTTTCTTCGATCCTGTTGGCTGCCAGCTTCTTCAGCGACACCATGGTTTTGCCAGGATCGCCG
Source organism: uncultured Pseudomonadota bacterium (assembly GCA_963715725.1). Classification (GTDB taxonomy): domain Bacteria; phylum Pseudomonadota; class Gammaproteobacteria; order Steroidobacterales; family Steroidobacteraceae; genus 13-2-20CM-66-19. The sequence continues at coordinate 2,025,901 of OY970272.1, forward strand.
GCGGTCAGATATTCCTTGCCATCGAACTTGGCCTCATAGCTCTGGCCGGTGGGCGTCTTCATGCTCAAACCATCCGCCGTCTCCCGGTAGGTGACTGTCACGAGATCGGCAGACATGGTTGTCGCTTTGACGTCAGGCTCCCACGAGCCGGAGATGGCATGCGCGCCCGAGGGACCCGCGGCAACCCGCCGGCTGGCGAACTTCGCCGAAGCCGGCTTGTCACCGGTGTAGTCCGTGAACTCATCGACCATCGTCTTGCCGCCTGCATCGACGCGCAGCTTTCTTTCTATAGTCTTCTTGCCCTTCAGTGTCGCGTCGATTTTGACCACCTCGGGGCTCGTCACGGACACTGCGAGTTCGTCATAGTAGCTATGTCCCGTGACTTTGTGAGGTTTGCCGTCGGCGGCGACTTTCACCTCGGGGATGCACGTGGAGCACGTATAGGTGCCATCCTGCAACAGAAAAACGTCAGGCTTGCCTTTGATGGTGGCTGTGCTCACGTCCGTTTTCCAGGTTCCATCGAAAGGACCTGCGGCCCAGGCGGTGAGCGGCAGGCCCAGAAGAATTGTCACTGCGATGCTTTTCATGTTTGTTCTCCCTCAGATGTATTAGCGAGTCTGGATGTCCCGGTTGGATGCAGGCGTCGCACACGATGCCAAGCGCCGGGCTGGAGGTGCCTGTGCATTGCAAGGGCGTGCATCCCGCATTACAACGGCGGCTATGGTGCCAGTGTCAAGGGCGGATATGAAACGGCTGCTGATCGTCTATCACACCAGGACTGGCGGCTCGTTGCAGATGGCGCGGGCGGCAGCCGCTGCTGCTGCGCACGAACAGGGTTTGACCGTAGCATTGCAGGCCGCAGTCGACTCCAGCGCGGAGCACCTGCTTGCCGCCGACGGCTACCTGTTCGTCTGCCCCGAGAATCTGGCGGCCGTGGCGGGGCTGATGAAGGACTTCTTCGACCGTACGTATTACGCCGTGCTCGAGCGCATCGCAGGCCGACCGTATGCCCTGATGGTCTGTGCCGGCAGCGACGGCACGAATGCTGTCCGCCAGATCGAACGCATCGCCACTGGCTGGCGGCTACGGGACATTGCTCCCGCTGTGATCGTGTGCACGCATGCGCAGACGCCTGAGGCCATTCTGGCGCCGAAGCAGATAGGACCCGAGGATCTGGCGCGCTGTGCCGAGCTGGGAGCGACCCTCGCTGCGGGCCTGGCGCTCGGGATCTATTGAGAGGCGCTGCTAACCTGTGGCTCAGGGAGTCAGGCTGACCAGTTCCGCCCGCTGCACGGCCGGACGACTGTCGGGTTCATATTTCCAGGGATGGCTGTGTAGCTGCCCGAGCAGCACGGCGACAAATCGATCCTGACGGCGACGGGCTTCCGCCACCGGGACGTTGTGGTTCAGGATGGCGAAATAGACGGTGCCGTGATCCGAAGTCGGCACGGCACCCACCAGCGCGCTGGCGCCATAGTCACCAAAGGTCCCGGTTTTCCCCACGACGCGTCCCACCTCCGCAGGCGCAGTCATGCGCTTCTGCAGGGTGCCGGGGTCGATGCCCGCGACCGGCAGGATGTCAGTCAGGTTGCGTCCCTGCGCCGTCAGCTCATGGTCCAGGACTTCCAGAAGCGTGACGGCAGCGCGTGGACTGAGCCGATTGCGCGGATCGGTACCGGCGCCATCGCCGAGGGTGACTTCCGAGCGCATGGACTCCGGCAGCACGCTGCGCGCGAGCTGCTGCACGGCGAGTGCGCCGCCTGCCTGATCAGCCAGCGGCTTGAAGATGTTGTTGGAGTAATCATTGAGCGCCTTGGCAAGCGCAAGTAGCGGCTGCGAGCGATGCACCAACAGCGGATGCGGCTGCGGCGACTGCGCCATGGCAGAGCGCGCCCGATCCGTGTCCGACCACGTACCTGGCTCTGCAAAGACAATGCTGGCAAGCGGTGGCGTCGTCAGCGGTGTTGACTCCGCCGATGCGTACGCGGCCGCGGGAAGGATGGTTGCCTGCGCGCCCACGGTTTGCAAGGCCCGAACGGCCGCCAGGGCAGCGTCAGAGACGTGGCCTGACAGGGCGGCGCGCATCCGCGCGCCATCCGGATCCGGCTGCCAATCGAAGGTCAGCGCACCGACGAGTCGCAATCCGCCCACGATGCGCCGGATTCCGGCCGCCCGCAGCCGCGTGGCGATCACGAGCGCGTTCTCATCAACAAGAGATGGGTCGCCGTCACTCTGAACGAAGAGGTCGCCATACAGCGTGCCGTCAACGAGCGGACCGCTGGTGGAGAACGTCGTCGCGAAGCGATGGTCCAGCCCGAACTTGCGTAGCAGCGCGAGGGTGGTCGGCACCTTCGACACGGACGCCGGATGCACTGGACGCGTCGCAGCCTGCGCGAGCAGCTGCGAGCCATCTGCTGCCTCGACACAGACCCCCTGGTCGCTGCCGAGGATTGAGCGCGCGGCGCTGACGAGTGCCGGGATCTCCGCCCGCGAACGGGCCGCCGGCAGCAGACAGGCGCTGAGCAGCAGAAGGCACGCCAGCGCAACAACGGGTGCACGGTGCAAGGAAGTTTGACCCTACGTTATAGTCAGATCTCTCATGCCTTGAGCATAAAGCCGCGGACGCGCAAAAGCACGGCGCGACATCACAGATGTCCGCGCGGGACGACGCGGGCAGTCCGCGGTCTGGAGAGAGTATTGAGTCAGCAATTGCGCTCGAACGCACTCGGCCTCGTGGAGACTGTCGGCCAGTCGCTCGCCGCCATCGCTCCCACACTGACTCCCGCGCTCAACATCACAGTCGTCGCCGGCCTTGCCGGTATCGGCTGTTGGTTGTCCTATCTGATCGGTACGGTGGGAGTGGTGATTGTCGCGGCCAATATCGGCGTGCTCGCCGCGCGCCACCGCGAGGCGGGATCGTATTTCATTTACATCGGCCGCACGCTCGGCGCCCTGGCGGGAGCGCTGGCAGGCTGGGCGATGATCAGCGCTTATCTGCTCACCGCGGTGGCGGTGTCACTGTCGTTCGCCATCTTCCTCGGTAATTTCTGCGCCGAAGTCGGCCTGCAACCCGGCCTGGCGAGCTCTGCTGTGGCATTGCTGCTGTTCGTCGGGGCGATGACCTGGTCGGCATACCGCGATGTCAAGTTATCTTCGCGCGTGGGGCTGCTGCTGGAGATCATCTCGATCGGCATCATCGTGCTGATCACGGTCCTGTTCGTCAGCAAGCAGGGCACGATGATCGATCGGGCCCAGTTGAAGATCTTCAATTTCAACTACGGTGCGGTCTTCTCCGCGCTGCCATTTGTGATCTTCAGCTTCGTTGGCTTCGAGAGCGCCGCGACGCTTGCCAAGGAATCCACTCATCCGCAGCGTGATATCCCCCTGGCCGTGATGGGCTGCGGCGGTTTTGCCGGCATCTTCTTCACGGTCATGGCGTATTTCATGGTGTTTGGTATGGCGGACGATGCCGCGAGCCTTGGGAGCAGCTCGGCGCCCTTCACCGCTGTCGCGGCCAAGGCGGGTCTGCGCTCGGCTTCCCTGCTGGTGTACTGCGCAGCGATGGCCAGCGTATTTGCCTGCGGCCTCGCCAGTATCAACGCCGCGGCGCGTCTGCTGTTCTCGATGGGCAAGTACCAGTTCCTGCACCGCTCGCTGGGCTATGTGCACCCCTCTCACCGCACCCCGCATCGCGCCATCCTCGCATGCGGCCTGATCGTAGTGGTGATCTGCTTTGCGCTGCTGCCCCTGGGACTGCTGAACGCATTCGGCTATGCAGGGACACTCGCCAGTTTCGGCTTTGTGGCGGTGTACCTACTGGTTTGCGTCGTGGCGCCGCTCGACCTGCAGCGCAGCGGGCAGATGAAGGCGCGGCATGTACTCATCGGAGTACTCGGGGCGGCGCTCATGTGCTTCGTGATCTTCGGCAGTCTTTACCCGGTACCGCCGCATCCCTATGACGTGCTGCCCTTCGTATTCTTCGGTTACCTGCTCGCCGGTGGCGTGTGGTTTGGGATGCTGAAGCGGCGCGCGCCGCAGGTCCTGGCCTCTATCCGGTACGACATGGAGGACGCCGCGTAGCGCCTAGGGGAAGCAGACACCGCCGCCGAGCTCGGCGGAGGCGGCATGTGCACGAAACAGCCTGAAGAGCTCGCGCCCCGTGCCGCGCTGAGGGTCGCCAGCCTGTGGCGCTGCCATTTCCCGTTGGTCCCACACCGGGGGAGGCACGTGTGCATCGAGTGTGCCGGCGAAGCTGTCCACGCGCAGCATGTCGCCATCCCGAACCCTGGCGAGCGGACCTCCGCACAGGCACTCCGGCGTCACGTGAATCGCCGCGGGTACCGCCCCCGAGGCACCTGACATGCGGCCATCCGTGACGAGCGCGATCTTGTGGCCCTTGTTGAGTAAGGTGCTCAGCGCCGGGGTCAGCTGATGAAGCTCCGGCATGCCGTTCGCGCGCGGTCCCTGGTGCCGTACCACGACGACCACATCGCGCGTGAGCTCACCGGCGTTGAACGCCTCAACGACGCCTTGCTGCGACTCAAACACGCGGGCCGGCGCCTCGATGATGCGATGCTCCTCTTTGACAGCCGACACTTTCATGATCGCCCGGCCGAGATTGCCGCGCAGCAGCTTCAGGCCGCCGTCGGTGCAGAACGGATCGGCGACCGGTCGTAACACCGAAAGATCGCCACTCGCGCCGGGCGCCTCGCGCCACTCGAGGCCACCCGCCGACAGCCAGGGTTCGCGGGTATAACGCTGCAGCCCTGGTCCCATGACTGTGGTGACATCCGCATGTAGAAGTCCCGCCTGCAGCAGCTCGCGCATCAGAAATCCCATGCCACCTGCGGCGTGGAAATGATTTACATCAGCGCTGCCGTTGGGATAGATCCGCGCAAGCAGCGGCACGGCCTGCGACAGATCGCTGAAGTCGCCCCAGTCGATCACTATGCCCGCGGCCCGCGCCATGGTCACCAGGTGCAGTGTGTGATTCGTTGAGCCGCCCGTGGCCAGCAAACCAACAATGGCGTTCACGATTGCGCGCTCATCGATCACACTGCCGAGCGGGATGTATTCGCCGCCCATTGCGGTGAGCTTCGCGGCGCGCTGCGCGGCGGCGGCGGTCAGTGCGGCTCGCAACGGCGTGTTGGGATTGACGAAAGCGCTCCCGGGCAGGTGCAGACCCATGATCTCCATCAGCATCTGGTTGCTATTGGCCGTGCCGTAGAAAGTGCACGTGCCCACGCTGTGGTAGCTGTCCGCCTCACATTGCAACAGCGCCTCACGTCCCACCTTGCCTTCGGCAAACATCTGCCGGATCCGGGCTTTCTCCTTGTTGGGCAGGCCCGAGGGCATGGGGCCGGCCGGCACGAAAATCGTGGGCAGATGGCCGAAGGCGAGCGCGCCGATCAGCAGACCGGGGACGATCTTGTCGCAGACACCGAGGCACAAGGTGGCATCGAACATGCCGTGGGAAAGGGCGATGGCGGTCGACATGGCAATCACGTCGCGGCTGAACAGCGACAGCTCCATCCCGCTCTGACCCTGGGTCACTCCATCGCACATGGCCGGCACTCCGCCGGCCACCTGAGCGGTCGCGCCAGCCTCGCGCGCCGCGTTGCGCAACAACTCCGGATACTTCTCGAAGGGCTGATGCGCCGACAACATGTCGTTGTAGGCGGTGATGATCGCGATGTTCGGCCACCGCAGCTGCTTGAGCGCGTCTTTATCGGCGGCACTCGCCGAGGCAAACCCGTGCGCCAGGTTGCCGCAGGACAACTGCGAGCGCAGCGTCGCGGAATCGCTGCCTTCGGCCATGTGACGCAGGTAGTCGCTGCGCTCCCTGCGACTACGCTCTCGGACTCGGGCCGTCACTTCCGTTAAGGTCGGATGCAAGGCGGACATGGACATGATCGGTATCGGCAACCTCTCTGACGCCTGAAATGCGGTCCCTGACCGTGCCCCGGACGGAAAAAATCTCACGTGCCGGCCGCCTGGTTACCGCTATCGTGCGAGCTTACAGGGAATCAGCAGGAGGATTGTCAGCGTGCAGGATGTGCTAACGCAAAGCCAGGGCTTCGATCTGGTGCTGTTCGGGGCGACGGGCGATCTGGCGCAACGCAAGCTGCTGCCTTCCCTGTATCGCCGTCACATCGCCGGTCAGCTGAGCGGCGGCTCGCGGGTGCTCGCGGTGGCGCGCACGGCGCAGAGCCGCGCCGAATACCTGCTGCAGATCGAGGAGACCTGCCGGAAATATCTGCGTGCGGAGGAATTCACGGCCGAGCGCTGGCATTGCTTTTGTGCCCTGTTGGACTATCTGACAGTGGATGTCAATCAGGCCGGTGACTTCACGCGCCTTGCCGCCAAGCTCGAAGGACGCCAGGAGCTGGTGCGCATCTTCTTTCTCTCCATGGCTCCCAACCTGTTTACTGAGACCTGTACCCATCTGGCCGCCCGCGGGCTCGTGACGCCGCGCACACGGATCGTGTTGGAGAAGCCCCTCGGCCACGATCGGGCCTCCGCCGAGCTCATCAATCAGAGCGTCGGCGCTATCTTTCGTGAGCGTCAGATCTATCGCATCGATCACTATCTCGGCAAGGAAACGGTGCAGAACCTGATAGCGCTGCGGTTCGGCAACACTTTGTTCGAGCCCTTGTGGCGCCGCGGTCGAATCCGCCACGTACAGATCACGGTGGCTGAACAGCTGGGTGTCGAGGGCCGAGGTGAGTTCTACGATCGGACGGGCGCCCTGCGCGACATGGTGCAGAGCCATCTGCTGCAGCTGGTGTGCATACTCGCCATGGAGCCACCGGCGAGTGACGATCCGGATGCGATGCGGGACGAGAAGCTCAAGGTGTTGCGCGCGTTGCGCCCGATTACCGAGCGCGACGTGCTCTCCAAGACGGTGCGGGCGCAGTACAAGGCCGGCGCCCTGGGCGGGCAACCGGTCGCCGGTTACCTGCAAGAAACGGGGGTGCACGCTGACAGCGTCACCGAGACGTTCGTCGCGCTGAAGGCGGAGATCGACACGTGGCGCTGGGCGGGGGTGCCCTTCTACCTGCGCACCGGCAAGCGGCTTGCCGAGCGCGTTACCGAAATCGTCGTGACGTTCGAGGATGTGCCGCACTCAATCTTCGGCGCGGGCGGAGTGCACGCGGCCAACAAGTTGGTCATTCGCCTGCAGCCGCAGGAGAGCATCACACTGTCGATCCTCGCCAAGGTGCCCGGTGAGGTGATGCGGCTGAAACCAGTCAACCTGGCGCTCGACCTGGCCGGCTCGTTCAAGGAGAAGCCGGTGGAAGCGTATGAGCGGCTGCTGATGGATGCGGTGCAAGGCAACCTGACACTGTTCATGCGCCGGGATGAGCTGGAGGCGGCCTGGCGCTGGATCGATCCGATCCGCGAGGGCTGGAGCCGTAATGACGAGCGCATCAAGAGCTACGTGGCCGGCAGCTGGGGACCGGCTGCCTCGAGCGCGCTCATCAGCCGTGATGGCTTTGGCTGGCAGGACGAGCTGTAGGGGGAACTTTCGCTGCCGGGCGCCGTTCTCAAGCACACGCTGCCTCCTGAAGGGCAGTGGGCGGAGGTTCGAGAATGAATGCCAAGAACGGTGATCTGGGAGCTGGTTCGGATGCGGATCAGGTCCGCGACCATCTACGGGCCGCGAAAGAGGCGGCGGCGAGCGCAGCACGCGCGCGCGCGCAGCAGGCGCAGGATTGGGCGCGCTCGCAGTGGAGCGATTGGCAGGACCGGGTGGAAGCGGAGCCCTACAAGGCGAGTGCCTGGGCTTTGGGCGCCGGGTTTCTGGCCGGCATCCTGCTGATGAGCATGCTGCGCTCGGGACGGCGTTAGCGGTAACTGTCGATGTAAGGGCGGCCCTGCCGTAACGCAGGGCCCGCCGCCAGTCCTTGAACTGAGGATTGGTTCTCCTCCCCGTGACGGTTCAGTGACACTCGCCCGCGGGGCCCATGGTCTGCTTGCGCCATGCACCAGATCGGGGTGGTGGGCCTTTCCTATCGTCACGCGGGCGTAGCCGATGTCGCGCGCTTTGCCGTTCCCAAAGAGCAGATCCCGGAGCGTCTGCCCGGGTTGCGCGCCACGCTGAATGTCGCCGAGCTCTGCTACGTCAGCACCTGCAATCGAGTGGAAGTGCTTTATACGACCGCGGACGGTTCGCCCGCGGGGGATGCCCGGCGTGAGGTTTTCCGGGCTCTCATTGGCCATGACCCTCTAGGGGCGGAGGCCAGCCGGATGTTGCGGGCCTGGACGGGTGAGGCGGCGGTCGAGCACCTGTTCCTGGTGGCCTGTGGATTGGATTCCGCACAGGCAGGCGAGAAGGAGATTGCCACCCAGATCCGCGGGGCCTGGGCTACCGCCCGCGCCGTCGGTGCCAGTGGTCCCGTGCTCGATCGGCTGCTTGGCGAGGCACTCAGCATGGCCAGCCGCGTGCGGCGCCTGGAGGCTGACGTCCGCACCCCCTCTCTGGCCGATCTCGCCTCCGACCGTGTGCTCAAGCACCTGGCCGCCACCGCGGCCGTTCAGTCCGGTACCAACGCGCCCGTTGCGCTCATCGGGGTTTCGCCGATGACACGCCGCTGCGCCGTGCAGCTGCGCGGTGCCGGCATGTCGCTACTCGTTGTGAACCGCTCGTTCCAGCCTGCCGAGGAGCTCGCGGCGGTCGTGGGTGGGCGTGCCATGTCTCTGGATGAGTTCCGCAGCCAGCCCCCGGCACTGGGAGCCGTGATCCTCGCCGCCGGGGGTGGTGAGCCGATACTCGCCGCTCCGGCGCTGGCCGGCATCGCACACGCCGCTCAGGGCGGGACGCCGCTGCTCATCGACTTCGGCGTGCCACCCAATGCCGAACCCTCGATAGCGCGCGCGGTGGGGTTGACGCGGGTGGGAATGGATGAGCTGATCGATGCGGCACAGGAGCGACGCCTCGCGCAGCTCATGCGACTCGCTCCGGTACGAGCGGCCATCGATGAGCGCCTGACGCGACTGCGGGGTGAGCTGGCCACGCGCGCGTTTGGTCGAAAGCTGGCGGACCTGCGCGATACTTTCGAGCAGATCGCTGCCGAGGAGCTCGCACGCTCTCTGGCGACGGAGCTGCGGGAGCTGGATGATAATCAGCGGCAGTCCTTGGAACGCTTCGCATCGACCGTGGCGCGGCGCCTGGCGCATCTGCCGCTCGCCGGCCTCAGGGCTGCCGCCGCCCATGCCAGTAGCGATGCCGTGGATGCATTCTTCCGCGAGGCGCGTCTGACGCGCATCGTGCCGGCAAACGATCCTGACAACAGGCAGAACAAGTGACCCGTTCCGAAGAGCTCTTTGAACGTGCCTGCCGGGTAATCCCCGGAGGGGTGAATTCACCGGTCCGGGCGTTTCGGGCAGTCGGCGGTAATCCGTTATTCATCCGCGCAGGTGCCGCACAACATCTGACCGATGCGGACGGACAGACATACCTGGATCTCATCAACTCCTGGGGCGCGCTGATACTCGGGCACGCGCATCCGGCGGTGCTTGCCGCACTGATCGATGCGGCGCGACAGGGCACCACCTTCGGCGCCCCCTGCGCAGGCGAAGTTGAATTGGCCGAGCGCATCGTGGGTTCCTATCCGGGGCTTGAGCAGGTGCGTTTCGTTTCCTCGGGCACCGAGGCAGTGATGAGCGCCATCCGCCTCGCGCGCGCTTTCACGCGGCGCGATCTGATCCTGAAGTTTGCCGGCTGTTATCACGGACATGCCGATCATCTGTTGGTGGCTGCCGGCTCCGGACTCGCCACTTTCGGCAGGCCTTCGTCCGCGGGCGTGCCATTGGCTTTCACGGAATGCACCCGTGTGCTGCCGCTGGATGACGAGGGTGGCGTCAGCGACCTGTTCGAGCGCGAAGGCCGTCGGATCGCCGCTGTGATTATCGAGCCGTTGCCGGCCAACCACGGATTGCTGCTGCAACGACCACAATTCCTGCGTCACCTGCGCGCGCTGACTCAACAGCACGACACGCTGCTGATCTTTGATGAGGTGATCTCCGGGTTCCGCCTGGCCCGTGGTGGCGCTGCCGAGCTCAACGGCATTACGCCGGACCTCGCGACCTTCGGTAAGGTGATCGGCGGCGGCATGCCGGTGGGGGCTTTTGGCGGCCGACGCGAAATCATGCAACGCCTCGCGCCACTGGGTGACACCTATCAGGCCGGGACACTCTCCGGCAATCCGGTTGCGATGGCTGCGGGGATCGCGACTCTCGAGATTCTCACGAAGGAGTCCGGCTGGCAGCGCCTGGAGGCGATTGGCGCGGAAGTGGAGCGGGCACTGCAGCCGATTCTGTCTGATGCGCCATTCCCCATTCACTTCGTGCGCGCCGGCTCGCTCTTCTGGCTGTCACTGCACGATGGCCAGGCGCCGCGCCACGCAGCGGTCATGTCGGACATCGCTACCGAGCGTTTTGCCCGACTGTTCCATGCCATGCTGGCGCGCGGCGTCTGTTTGCCGCCATCCGGCTATGAAGCCTGTTTCCTGTCTCTGGCTCACACCAGTGAGGATGTGCAGCGGCTCGCGCGCGCATTGCGGGAGTCGCTCGCCACGATCCCATGAAAGCGACGCGGGTATTTCAACTCACCGCGCTCGCCCTGGTAGTGGTCGCGGTCGTGCAGGTCGCGTACTGGCTGTTCGATCAGCGCTCCTACGCCATTGACCGCGTCCAGGACATGCGGCAGCTGTACGCGCAGCAGATCGCGGCAGCTCAGGCACTGCTCGAGAGCGGTAAGACACCCGCGGAGGTGCAAGCGGTTTTGCCTGGCCTCAACATCGTCGATCAACACGTGGTGCTCGCGCCGCAGGTGGATCAGGCGCTGCTGCAGGAAGAGCACAAACGCATCAACCAATACGCGTGGGAGGGTAGTTTCTTCCTCCTCGCCCTCGGCGCCTGCATTGGGGTGATTGCCCGCGCACTGCGCGCCGAAGCACTTGTGCGCCAGGAGCAGGACAGTTTCCTCGCGCTGGTCTCGCATCAGTTCAAGACGCCGCTCGCGAGCTTACAGCTGTCGCTCGAGACAATGGCGATCCGTAGCCTGTCCCCGGCACAGTCGCGCATGCTGATTGATCGCATGCTGCTCGATCTGCAGCGCATGGCGGCGATGGTGACGCAGATCCTGGAAAGTAACCGGCTCGAGCGCGGCCGCGTGGACCTGCGCCGTGAGCCGGTCGATCTGGCGCTTGCGGTGCAGCGGGTGGTGTCACAACTGGAGGAGCGCGCTCGCAAGGAACGCATCAACATCACGGCCCACATCGATCGAGCCATGTACGTCATGAGCGATGCGCTCGCCCTCGATGTGGTGGTCCGCAACCTGGTGGAGAATGCGATCGCAGCGGTGGCGCCGATCGGCGGCGGCACGATCCGGATCGAGGCGCGGCGCCTCGATCACGAGATCGAGCTCTCGGTACGCGATTCGGGGGTTGGTTTCAGGCCCGCCGACAGCTCGCGGCTGTTCGAGAAATTTACGCGCCTGCATCCCGGTGGAGGCAGTAGTTACTTCGGCACGGGACTCGGGTTGTACATCGTGCGCCGCCTGATGCAGCTGGCCGGTGGCCGGGTGAGCGCACACAGCGAAGGCGTGGGACAGGGCGCCCTGTTCACGCTGGCGTGGCCTGTCGCGCCTGCGGGCCCCACGTGAATACGCCGGCAGCCTCTGCGAGCACACCGGCTGCGGAGTTTTATAACCGCATCCTGGTGGTGGAGGATGATTCCCTGCTGGCCGCGGGTGTGATCGAGAATCTGCGTGCCGAAGGTTATGAAGTGCATGCCGTAACCGATGGTGAGCAGGCGCTCGACTGGCTGCAGCACGAGCAGTGTGGTCTCATCGTCCTCGATGTCATGCTGCCGGTGCTCGATGGATTCAGTGCATGCCGGCAGCTGCGTGAGCGCGGTAACAGTACCCCGGTGTTGTTCCTCACGGCGCGCGGCGATCCGGCCGATCGCGTGCGCGGTCTGGAAGCGGGCGGCGATGATTATCTCGCCAAACCCTTTCACCTGCAGGAGTTCCTGCTGCGGGTGCGCGCCATTCTGCGCCGCTGGGACTGGTATCGGAGTGCTTCCGCTTCGGCGGCCGATGCAGTGCTGGAGTTTGCGGGCAATCAGGTGGATTTCCGCGCGTTCCGCGCGCGCTCGTGGAACGGCGTACAACAGGAGCTCACCGAAAAGGAAGCCATGATTCTCAAGGTACTGGCCGCGCGGCCGGGTGAGATCGTCTCACGCGAAGATCTGCTCGAGCGCGTCTGGGGTTATGACGTGTTTCCCTCCACACGCACGGTCGATAATTTCATACTGCGACTGCGCAAGCGTTTCGAGCGCGATCCGGCCAACCCGCGTCATTTCCTCACGGTCTGGGGTGTCGGCTACCGTTTTCTGGCGCAGGGCGAGCCATGAGCGCTGCGCCCCTGCGCATCGGGACCCGCGGCTCGGCGCTGGCGCTGTGGCAGGCGGGTCACGTCGAGAGTCTGATCCGGGCGCAGCCCGGTGCGCCGGCCGTTGAGCTGGTGCGGATCCGCACCGAGGGTGATGCCCGCACGGATGTGCCGCTGTGGCAGGTCGGCGGCCGCGCTTTTTTCACCAAGGAAATCGATCGGGCCCTGTTGGATGGCTCGGTTGATATCGCCGTGCACAGCCTGAAGGACCTCGCCACGGTGTTGGAAGCGGGTATCGCGCTTGCCGCCGTTCTCGAGCGCGAAGACCCGCGCGATGCGCTGCTCAGCCGTGCGGGCAGCACGTTGCACGAGCTGCCGCCGCAGGCCCGCATCGGCACAAGCAGCCTGCGACGCCGCGCCTTTCTTGCCCGGAGCCGTCCGGATGCCGAGCTACTGGAACTGCGCGGCAATGTGCCGACGCGTATCGAACGGCTGCTCGCGGGTGACTACCATGCCATCGTGCTGGCCGCCGCAGGGCTCAAACGGTTGGGTTTGGAACGCCACATCACACAGCTGTTGCCGGTGGAGCATTTTCCGCCGGCCGTCTCTCAGGGCGCGATCGGTGTGTGTACGCGAAGTGGCGATATGCGGGCGTTGCGCTGGCTCGAGCTGCTGGATGCGCGCGCTGCGCGCCTGGCAACCACGGCGGAGCGTGCCCTGCTGCGGGCGATCGAGGGAGGCTGTCAGGTACCGGTGGGGGCCTTAGGATCGGTACTCGGTGACCGTCTGCAGCTCCAGGCGGCGGTCTGTGCCCTGGATGGCTCACAGTTGCTGCGCGCTACCGGCGAAGCGGCCGCTGAGCTTACGGCGGCTGTGGAGTTAGGGCAGCGTTTGGCGCAGGAGTTGCTCGCGCAGGGGGCGGCGCGGTTGATTGCGCAGGAGCGAGCTGCGCGCGTGGAGGCGCCGTGACGATGCGAGTCAGTGTTGAATCGAGCGCACCGCCGACTCCCAGGGCTGTCGTGGTGACACGCGCCGAAAAGCCCGATGGGCCACTCAGCTCCGCTCTGCGCGCACTTGGCTTGGAGGTGCTGCTGTGGCCGGCCGTCAGCACGCAGTCGGCCAACACCCCGCAGCTGCAGGAGGCGGCGAAATCGTTACAGCAGTTTGACTGGATCGTGTTTGCCAGCCGCCAGGCCGTGGCTGCCATCACCGCCCATGCGCTCACGCGACCGCCCGCGCTGCGGGTCGCGGCGGTGGGACAGGCGACGGCACAGGTGTTGAAACAGCGCGGCTGGGAAGTGCACCTCACACCCAGCGAGGCCAGTGCCGAGGCGCTGGTGGCCGCCTTTGCGACCGAAGCGCAGGTCAAGGGCAAGCGAGTGTTGTTTCCGGCGAGTTCGCGCGCGTTGCCGACCATCACGGCAGGCTTGACGCAGCTTGGGGCGCAGGTGACGCAGGTGGAGGCTTATCGTACGGAAGCGGCACCCCTGAATCTCGAGGACTGCCGCTCCTGGATAGCGCGCGATGGCATTGGGGCGGTGACCTTCGCCAGCCCCTCGGCCGTGGTGGAGCTGGAACGCGCGCTCGGAAGCCAGGATTTCGCGCGCCTGCTGGAGCAATCCAAGGCAATCGCCATCGGGCCGACAACGGCGCGCGTGTTGAGCGAACGGGGGCGCCCCGCGATCCTGGCCGAGTCAACCACGCTGCAGGGACTGGCAGTGACTACCTTCCGCATTCTGCAAACGAGGCAATGAACATGGGTTTTCCGCTGCAAAGACCGCGCCGCACGCGCCAGTCGGAGCACTGGCGTCGCATGGTGCGTGAAACACGCCTGGCGCCCGATCGACTCATTTATCCGATGTTCGTGGTGCCCGGCCGCGGCGTGCGCCGGGCCATCGAGAGCATGCCGGGGATCTCGCAACTCTCGGTCGATGAGGCGGTGAAGGAGGCGAAGGCCGTCGGCGCCAGCGGCATCGTCGCCGTGCTGCTGTTTGCCGCACCCTCCGAAAAAGATCCCGACGCCAGCGCGGCTCTGGATCCCAAAGGGCTCGCAGCGCAGGCCATCGGTTCGATCAAGGAGGCCTGTCCGGAGCTGCTGGTATGGGCCGATGTGTGCCTCTGCGGTGCCACCGACCACGGACACTGCGGTCACGTCTCCCCGACGGGCGAGATTGAGAACGACTCCTCGGTGACGACCCTGGCACAGGTGGCCTTGAACTACGCGCGTGCCGGCGCCGATGCCGTAGCACCGAGTGACATGATGGACGGTCGGGTGCTGGCCATGCGGCAGCTGCTGGATAAGGAAGGCTACCCGGGCACCCCGATTGTTTCGTATGCGGTCAAATACGCCTCTTCTTTCTATGGTCCGTTTCGCGAAGCGGCCGAATCCGCGCCCGCCTTCGGAGACCGGCGCTCCCATCAGATGGATCCGGCGAACTCCCGCGAAGCGCTGCGCGAGGCGCTCCTCGATGTCGAGGAGGGCGCTGACATGGTGATGGTCAAACCGGCGGGACCGTATCTGGATGTGATCCGTCAAGTGCGCGATGCCGTACGGGTGCCGGTCGTGGCCTATCAGGTCTCGGGCGAGTTCAGCCTCATCAAGGCGGCCGCGCAGCGCGGCTGGATCGATGAGCGCGCCGGAGCTCTGGAGAGCCTGACCGGCATTCAGCGAGCGGGCGCGGATCTCATCATCAGCTATTTCGCACCGCAGGTTGCGCGTTGGCTGAACCCATGAGTGCCTTTCTTGCCGCCTGCCGTGGCCAACCTGCAGCACATACACCGATCTGGGTCATGCGCCAGGCGGGCCGCTATCTGCCCGAGTACCGGCAGCTGCGCGCCAAGGTGGATTTCCAGACGCTGACGCGCAGAGCGGATCTGGCGGCGGAAGTGACGCTCCAGCCACTGCGGCGTTTCGAGCTGGATGCCGCCATCCTCTTCAGCGACATCATGACTCCGCTGCAGGGGATGGGCGTGGACCTGTCCTTTGAGCCCGGGCCCGTCGTAGCGCAACCCATCCGTACGGATGCGCAGATTGATGCCTTACCGGCATTCGTGCCCCAGCAGGCTGTGCCGTTCGTTCTGGAGTCGATCCGCCTGATCCGGCCGGCGCTGCCGCGCGGGGTGCCGCTGATCGGATTTGCCGGTGGGCCTTTTACACTGCTGTGTTATCTCGTCAGCGGGCGTCCCTCCAAGGAATTCGGCGCCGCCCGCTCGTTCCTGTACTCGCAGCCACACAGTGCCGAACGTCTGCTCGACCGCCTGGGCGATGCCATGGCGGCTTACCTGGGCGCGCAGGCCGAGGCTGGCGCCCAGGCGCTCATGTTGTTCGAATCCTGGGCCGGACTGCTGGCGCCTGCCGAATTCACCCGCTTCGCGCTGCGCGCGGTGCACCGTACGGTGAACGCCTTGCGTAAGGTCACGGACGTGCCGTTGATTTACTACATGAATCAGGGCGCGGCGCTCATGCAGAGCGTGCGCCAGCTGGATGTGGATGTTATCGGCGTGGACTGGCGCGCCGCGCTGGATACGTGCAGCGAGGTGTTGGGATCGAAGTTTGCCCTGCAGGGCAATCTGGATCCGGCGGCACTATTCGCGCCCCCCGCCGAGTTGCAGCGCTTGGCGGACGCCGTGCTGCTCGCCGGACGGCGGGCGCGTGGGCATATCTTCAACCTGGGGCACGGCATCTGGCCCGATACCGACCCGGA
The DNA here is from genome assembly GCA_963715725.1 of uncultured Pseudomonadota bacterium. Taxonomy (GTDB): domain Bacteria; phylum Pseudomonadota; class Gammaproteobacteria; order Steroidobacterales; family Steroidobacteraceae; genus 13-2-20CM-66-19. The sequence continues at coordinate 2,042,003 of OY970272.1, forward strand.
TGCCGTCGCGCGCCTGGTTGATTACGTGCATGCCCGCTCCTGCGCCGGCGGGGATCGTCATGTCGTCTGAGGATCTTGCCGAGGCTGCGGCGGCTTATTTCACCGATCTGCAAGCTCGGATCTGCACCGCCTTCGAGGCCTTCGAACCCGACAGCCGATTTGCCGTGCGCAACTGGAGTCGCCCCGACGGGCATCGCCTGCAGGGCGGCGGGAAGTCACACCTGCTGCGTGGCCAGGTGTTTGAAAAGGTCGGTGTGAATGTCAGCCACGTGTGGGGCGTATTCTCCGAGCAGGCGCGCGATCAGGTCGCCGGTGCGCACGAGTCACACGGACGCTTCGTCGCCACGGGCATCTCGCTCGTGGCGCACATGTCCAACCCTTACGTGCCGACTGTCCACATGAACCTGCGCTACCTGCGCACAAGTCGCGGCTGGTTTGGTGGCGGCTCGGATCTGACACCCACCTTCGAGTTCGAGCAAGACACGCGAGAATTTCATCGTGCCCTGGAGCGGGCCTGCAATGGCTATCGATCGAATGCCTACAGCGACTTCAAGGCGTGGTGCGATCGCTACTTCTATCTGCCGCACCGCCAGGAGCCGCGCGGCGTCGGCGGCATCTTCTTCGACGATCTCAACAGTGGCGATGCGACGGCGGACTTCGCGTTCGTGAAGGCAGTGGGGGAGGCGTTCCTGGAGGTTTATCCAACCCTGGTGACGCGCCGCAAGGACGAGCCTTTCGATAGCGCCGCGCGCGAGAAATTACTCATCAAACGCGGCCGTTATGTCGAGTTCAACCTCGTTTATGACCGCGGGACCCGCTTCGGGTTCAGCACGGATGCGGATCCGGAAGCGTACTTGATGAGTCTGCCGCCGCTGGTGCGGTGGTGAGCTGACGCACCTGCTCGAGCCAGTTGAGGGGCTTGGGCCAGAACAGCATCTGTTGGGAGCGCGCGGCGGTCCAGTGTTGACTGAGCACGGTCGCCAGAGCATCCAGTGCGTCACTGGGCGGCTGCCAGAGCCGCAAGTCGTTCGTTGTCATGTTGCGCTCCCTTGTCGTGGCGTTCTGAAAGGCTGTGCTCAATGATTGAGTGTTTTACACAAGCGGGAGTTCCGGCGGAATATGTCTCCTCGGACCGACGTGGCGTTTGCACCACGCTTCATTCAGGATTCATTCAGGAAAGAGACGGCTGGCAAGGAGGCCCGTAGCGGCGTAATGTGTCCCATTACGCACTCCGATCGCTCTATCTGTGACACAGACAACAATATCGCAGTGGCGCCCGGGGGCATTGCCGCAGCCATACGGTTACCGGGCGCTGCGGTCATAATTCGAATTTGAGACCTGCGTCACCTTTTATGCCATGTTTGGTCAGATGGCCGCGGCTTCGGGGCGGCTCGTGAACACGCCGCGGCCATCGCGCAGAAGTCGGGCGGCGACCAGAGCATCGAATCCGGACCGCAGGATCGGTGTCGGCGTGCGCTGTTCCAGCCTGTTGCAAGGAGTTGGATCCAGTGGCTAATCACAACTCGCTGGCGAGGCCGCGACGGGTGTTGATCGTCGATGATCATCCCATCGTCCGTCAGGGTCTGCGCCGCATGATCGAGCTGGAGAGAGACCTGACGATTTGCGGAGAGGCGCAGACGGAGAAAGAGGCGCGCGCCGCGATCCGTGCTCTCTCCCCCGATGTTGTCATAGTGGACATCTCGCTCGGCCAGGGAGATGGACTGGAGCTGGTGCGCGACGTCCATGCACAGTTGCCGGACCTGCCGATGCTGGTGCTCTCGATGCACGATGAGCTGATCTATGGCGAGCGGCTGCTCGCCGCGGGAGCCAGCGGCTACATCATGAAGCACGCTGCCTCGGCGCTGCTGCTGCTCGCGCTGCGTGCCGTGCTGGCGGGCGGTGTGTACCTGAGTGAATCTCTGGCCAGCAACCTGGAGCGCACGGTGGGTTGCGTAAATGGGGCCATTAGCCACGATCCGATCGAGCGACTCAGCAACCGCGAGCTGCAGGTGCTCAGTCTGATCGGACGGGGACTATCCTCGCGTGAAGCCGCGGACGGTCTGGGTCTGTCCATCAAGACGGTCGAGACCCATCGGCAGAGCCTCAAGCGCAAGCTCAATCTCGCCACCAACGCGCAGCTGCTGCAGTATGCGATCAATTGGTATCTGAGCCGCAGCCGGGCGCCGCCGCAACCGGCGGAAGTACATCTAAATCAGTGACTTAAGAGCCTTCCGCGGCGCCTTTAAACCATTCCCGGCGAAGGCCCCTCCAACCTGACAGGACGACTATCGCCTGAAACAGGCGGGAAAGGCGCTGTGGCGCATGGCCAGTCAATTGCGGGAGACATCGCCGGTCGAGTGGGAAGGAGCGCTGATACAGCGCGCCCAATCCGGCGACACGCGGGCATTCGAGCGACTCTATCGGGAGCATGTGGGCAGGGTGTACGGGCTGTGCCTGCGCATGACTCGCGATGCGGCCCTGGCCGAAGACTGCACCCAGGAGACCTTTGTGAACGCCTGGCGGGCGCTGGAGCGCTTCGAAACCCGCAGCTCGCTGGCGACCTGGTTGCACCGGATCGCGGTCAATGTGGCGCTGGCGAAGCGCCGCAGGACGGGCCCGGTGGTGGAGAGCGCAACGCCGGATGAAGAGGACGAGGCGATCGAGACGGCGTGGACGTTGGAGACACCCATGGAGGTGCAGGAGATTGAGTCGGCCATCGAGCGTCTGCCTGAGGGGGCGCGTGATGTGCTGGTGCTGCACGCGATCTATGGCTATTCGCATGTGGAGGCCGCGGCGATGCTGGGCGTGGCCGAGGGCACCTGCAAGGCTCAGCTGCACCGCGCGCGCAGTCTGCTGCGCGAGCGGCTGGGCGTGGAGATTCACTGATGACTGAGCCAGGACAAGACAGCATTACGGCGCTGCGCGAGTTGCCACAGGCTCTCGAGCCGCAGCGGGATCTGTGGTCGGGAATCGAAGCAAGAATCAAGGCCGCGCAGAGCGAGGCTGGCGCACGTGGCGCAGCAGCGAAGTCCGCCACCGGTCAGTCGGCGGTTGGCGGCTGGCGGCGCGCATCGCCGGGTATGCGATTTCTGGCTGCCGCCGCGGTGGTCGCGGCACTCGCGTTCGGCGTGTGGATCGGTCGCTCGGCACTGCCCGGTGGTATTTCGGTGCTGCATTCCAACCCCGGCCTGACCCAAAACATCCAACCTGACATGACACATTCACCCTACTTGCTCGATGCACGTTACAGCCGCGATCGTGCGGCGCTGCTGAAGAATCTCGAGGCGCAGCTCGCCACTTTGCCGCCTGACACGCGCAACAAGGTGGTGAATGACCTCAGCACCATTCGTACCTCGATGCGGGACCTGCAAGCCGCGCTCGGCCGGGATCCGAGCAATGCCCTGCTGCAGGAACTGCTGGTCAACAGCTACCAGGATGAGATGCGCGTGCTCACTGCCGTGCAGGAGGCCGGGGGAACCGGCAAGGGGATCTGACATGCGATGCTCGTTGCTGATCGCCGTGCTGCTGGCCGCTTTTGCGGTCGGCGCCGCGCGGGCGGATGAAGGTTCTTTCGAGAAGAAAGTCGCGGCCGACCCGCACGGCACGGTAGAGATCTCGAACGTCGCTGGCAAAGTGACCGTAAGCGGCTGGGATGATTCCGAGGTTGAGGTCCGGGGAATGCTCGGCGCCGGTGCGCAGCGCATCGATGTGCAGAGCGATCATGGCCGCACCAGCATCAAGGTCGTCTATCCGAGCAGCTCCTTCCATGGCGGCGGCACGGATCTGCAGGTACATGTGCCGCGCGGCAGTGAGCTGGAAGTCACTGGGATCAGTGCCGACGTGCGCTCCACCGAGGTGGTGGGACCATTGCACCTGAAAACCGTCAGCGGCGCAGTTTACGGGGAGGTCTTCCAGAGCGATGTGGAAGTGAAGACCGTCAGCGGCGATGTCACATTGCGCGGACGCGGCTCGGGAGGATCGCAGCTGCGGGTGCAGACCATCAGCGGGAATATCAAGGTGGAGCATGGGGCGGGCGATCTGGAGGCGACCACCGTGAGCGGCGATCTCACGCTGGACCTCAATCCCACGCGTAATGTGCGGATTCACACGACCTCGGGCGAGGCGACTCTGAACGGCAAGCTGTTGAAGGGCGGTACGGTCGATGCCGAAACCCTCAGCGGCGATCTGAAGATCCACACGGTGGCCGAGGGCGCGCTCGCCTATGAAGTCAACACTTTCAGCGGTGACATTACCAACTGCATGGGTACGGCGGCGGAGAAAGTGAGCCGCTATGGTCCCGGCATGCGACTCAGCGGCGTGCAGGGAAAAGAGGGGGCGGGCGAGTCTCGCGTGCGGGTGAAGTCCATGAGCGGCAGCGTGGATTTGTGCGATCACTAGGGGCCGACAGGGGGTGCGACAGTACGTCCTGCGTCGCGGAACGCAGAGCCTTCCCTGTGCGCCGGCGCGCCCTCTAAGGTAACGGCGCGCGCAGCCAGTCCGGATCGGGCAGCTCGGCGAACGCCTCACGCAGCGCTTCGCTCCAGCGCGTGCGGATGCCGTGAAAGTAGTCGTTGTCCGCATCGATGCTCATGTGACGGGCGACCTCATAGCGATCGCGTTTGACGAGCACGAGATCCGCGGGCAGCCCTACGGACAGATTCGAGCGGATCGTCGAGTCCATCGACACCAGCGCGCACTTGGTCGCCTCGTTCATGCTGCTGCTGCGGCGTAGCACGCGGTCTATGATCGGCTTGCCGTACTTGGATTCGCCAATTTGGAAGTACGTCGTGTCGGGGGTCGCCTCGATGAAGTTACCCGCGGAGTAGATGCTGAACAGGCGCGGCCACTCGCCCCGGACCTGCCCGCCGATGATGATACTGGCGTTGAACTCGAGGCCGATGTCTTTGAGAGCGGACGCATCACGACGGTGCACCTCGCGCAACGCATCTCCGACGCAACGTGCACCTTCGAACAGGTTGGGCACCGTGAACAGATTGGGTCGTCCGTCGGCACTTTCGATCTGCTCGCGCAGCACGCTGGTCACAGCCTGCGTAATCGCCAGGTTCCCGGCCGTCAGCATCACCAGCACCCGATCGCCCGGCCGCTGGAAGACGATGGCCTTGCGGAAGGTGTTGATCTGATCGACGCCCGCACTGGTGCGCGAGTCGGACAGGAACACCAGCCCGGTATCCAGCAGCATGGCGACGCAGTAGGTCATGAGCGGCAGATCTCCCCGGCCTGTCGGCTCAGTTTAGCTAGAATGGCCGAACCGATGGAATCTACCCGATCTCCGATCGCCTCACAGCTGCTCGCGTGGCATGCGCAATACGGCCGGCATGACTTGCCGTGGCAGAAGGAGCGCACATTGTATCGGGTGTGGGTCTCCGAGATCATGCTGCAGCAGACCCAGGTGGCGACCGTCATTCCATTTTACGAGCGCTTCATGGCGCGCTTTCCCAGTGCGCGCGCTCTGGCCGATGCGCCGCTCGATGACGTGTTGCATCTGTGGGCCGGCTTGGGCTACTACGCACGGGCCCGCAACCTCCACCGGGCTGCCGTGAAGATCCGCAACGAGCTGCGTGGTGAATTTCCGCGAACGTTCGAGGCTGTGGCGAGCCTGCCCGGGATCGGACGCTCTACGGCAGGCGCGATACTCGCCATCAGCCAGGGGCAGCGCTTTCCCATTCTGGATGGCAATGCCAGGCGCGTACTAACCCGCTATTTCGGCGTGGAGGGCCGCTCGGGCGAGCGAGCGGTAGCGGCTCGTCTGTGGCAGTTGGCCGAGACCTGCACACCGCAGGCGCATGTCGAGCTGTACACGCAGGCCATCATGGATCTCGGTGCGACGGTGTGCGTGCGGCGCAAGCCGCTGTGCGCTCAGTGTCCGCTCGCCGAAGGATGCGTGGCCCGCAATTGCGGCCGGCAGGCCGAGCTACCAACGCCGCGCGCGGCGCCGGCGACACGACGTCTGCGCTCGGTGTGCATGTTGGTAGCACGGCGCCGTGATGGTAGCGTGCTGCTCGAACGTCGACCTGACAGCGGCGTCTGGGGCGGCTTATGGTGCTTGCCTGAATTCGACAGCGCCTCGGCCGCCAGCGTGTATTCGCATCGCACTCTGTGCACTGCGGCTCAGCGGCCGCAGGCGCTGCGAATCGTCGAGCATGCGTTCACGCATTTCGATCTGCAGATCACGCCGTTGCTTGTTGAATGCAGTGGCCAGGGCGCAGTCATGGATGACATTCCAACGCTCTGGTATAACTCGCGCCAGCCTTTGCCGATCGGTCTGCCAGCGCCCATCAGCAAGCTGTTACAGGAGCTTGCCAGCCCGACGCTATTTGATACAGCACCGCGGTCGTGACAGCCGAGGCTGCTGGGCCAGGTCAGGAGAGTTGAGATGCCGCGAACGGTGCAGTGCGTAGTGCTGAAGCGCGAAGAGCCGGGCCTGGACAGGCCACCGTACCCGGGAGAGCTCGGTAAGCGGATTTACGAGAACGTCTCCCGGGAAGGGTGGGCACGCTGGCTCAAGCATCAGACGATGTTGATCAACGAATACCGGCTCACACCGATCGAGCCCAAGGCGCGGAAGTTCCTCGAAGGGGAGATGGAGAAGTTTTTCTTCGGTGCCGGCTCGCAAGCGCCGGAAGGCTTCCAGCCACCGCAGAGCTAAGGAAAGTGCGGTGCGGAGGCAGCGCCGATAAACGCGTTTACAACCGGATCATGCCGCGCTTGTGCGCGACCGCGACGGCTTCGGTGCGGCTGATGGCATCCAGCTTGGTAAGGATCGCCTTGACGTGAGTCTTGGCGGTGCCTTCGGTGATCGAGAGGCGACGCGCAATATCCTTGTTGCTGCGACCCTGCGCCACCAGCTGCAGCACATCGAGCTCGCGCTGCGTCAGGCTCGGCTTGGCCATGCGCTGCAGCGCCTTCGCCGCCACGGATGATGAGGTGTAGGGACGATCTTCACTGACGGCGCGAATGGCCGAGAGGATCTCCTGGCGCGGTGCATCCTTGAGCAGGTAGCCCTTGGCGCCCTGGCTCAGACACTGAAAGATGTCCTCGTCGCCGTCATACGTCGTCATGATGAGAATGCAGGCCTTCGGGTTGCCTTCCAGCACCCGCTGTACGACGGCGACACCATCACGCTTGGGCATGCGTAGATCGAGAACCATGACGTCCGGGCGGTGTTGCTCGTAGAGCGCGATCGCCTCATCGCCATCGCCGGCTTCGGCGACCACTTCCATGTCCGGCTGCTGGTTGACCATCGCCGCCAGCCCGTCGCGCACGACCGGGTGGTCATCGGCAAGGATGACCCGAATCTTGCGTTTCATCACCGCAACCATCAGGCCCTCCGTTTGGGCAGCCGCACGCTGACGCGCGTACCCATTCCCGGCGTGCTCTCGATGTGCCACTCGCCGCCGATTGCACCGGCGCGTTGCTGCATGCTCGTCAGCCCAAAGCCTTCGCCCGTGTAGGCATCGACGTGCTGTCCCATTCCCACGCCATCGTCCGATACGGACAATGCCCAGTGGGCCGGCTCATCCGCCATGGTGATCTGCACTTTGGACGGCCGCGCGTGGCGCACGGCGTTACTGACCGCTTCCTGCGCGATACGCAGCAGTTCATGCTCATGCTCGGGCTTGAGTCCGGTCGCGAAATCCCCGCCCTCGAAGGTGCAGCTCACGCCGGCCGGGAACCGTGGAGCGATCCGCGAGCTGACGCAGCGCAATCTCCAGTCCGGCGCGGCGGGTCTGATCCAGCCGCAGTGCCATCACGGAACGGCGCGCCTCGGACAACCCATCGCGGGCCAGATCGCGGATGCGGTTGAGTACACCCGCCAGCTCGGAGTTCTTGCGTTTGCACGGCTGGAATTCCTCCGCCGCACCCAGCTGCATCAGAATCCCGGTGAATGCCTGCGCCAGGCCGTCGTGGATCTCCTGACCGATGCGCGTGCGCTCGACCAGCACCGCAGCCTCCTTCGCTGAATGCGCCAGCCGCGTGAGCTGCACGGCGAGCGTTGCCTGCTGGGCAAGTGCGACCAACAGCTCGCTGTGCTGTACGTCGGAGGCATCCCGGCGGAATGAAAGAATGAAGAAGCCGACATTGCGCGAGCCGAACTCAAGCGGATAGATCAGGACGCTGGAATAGCCTTCGCGACGATGGAACTCGAGCGCGCCCGGCCAGATCTCCCAGCTGCCTGCCTCGACACTCAGATAGCTCGGCTCGGGACTGCGGCCAAAGACTTCCGTGAACGGCGAGCCGGTGAAGGGCACGCTGGTGGCAAACGGGGCCTGCTCGAGCTTGCCATCGCGCGCATGCGCAAGCACGCGCCACTCCTGCAGAGTGTCCTTCGAGACGATGACCGAGCCGGAGGCTGCATCAAACTGACGGGTGGCCTCGAGCAGCATGTGGCCCATGAAACTATGCAGGTCCGGCTCGCTGGCCAGACGCTCGAGATTGCCGCGGATGACAGCATTCGCCTTGGCGAGCTCGGTAACGCGCTCTTCGGCCGCGCGCTCACGGGCGCGCCGCACATCATCGACGAGTCGCTCACGATGCAGGGCCGCGCCGATGACGCCCGCGGCCGTCTCGAGGGCGGAGAGCTCGGCAGAGTCGATCGCGCGCCGCTGTCGCGTATTGTCGAAACCAACAATGCCGGTGAATTCCCCGCCGACAAAAATCGGCACGATGGCCTTGGTCTTGGTGCCTACACCTTCGATGCCGACGGGCACGAACTCCGTCTGATCGTCGCTCTTGCTGAGACACACCCTGCGACCGGCGCGCAGCTCGCGGCAGACAGCCTCGAAGTCGCGCTCGTCGACATTTCTGCATGGCAGGGTTGCTCGAGATGCGGAGCGACGCCCTCGGCAACCCATTCGCTGGCCAGGACCAGCAGCGGCTGCCCCATCGGGCCTTTCTCCGACAGCATCAGATTCACCCGGTCGACGCCTGCGGCCTCGCCGATCAGGCGCAGCACTTCGGGGATTACGGCGCGCACATCAGGCGCCTCGAGCAGCAGACGACTCGCGCTGCGCCGAGACCGCCAGCAACGCCTCGCGGCGCTGCAGCGACTCGTTGATCTGGTCGAACTCCTCGGCGCAGGTGGTTTCCGCCGAAGGTTTGTTCTCGGGAACCGGCAGTTCCACCACGGTGGCATTCATCGAGCGGGCTCCAATCGGGCGCAGGAACACGGGTTTAGAGGCTGAATGTGGGGGCATTGGCGGCTCGTAGCAAGCAGGTCATGGGCCCGACATTCAGCGGCTGGCTGCGCGAGTGTAGCGCGGCAGAGGGGCATCCTCCCATCCACCACCCAGAGCCTTGTATACGCCGATGAGGCTGGTGGCAGCGTCCGTGCGCGTCTGGGCCAGCTGGTCCTCGGCCTGTAAGCTGTGTGCGTTCGGCATCCAGCACTTCCAGGAAATCGACCAGTGCCGCCCTCATAGCGCACCCGGGCGAGCTTGGCCGCCTGCGCGCTGGATTGCGCCGCATCGGTGGCATGGACGAGCTGGTCATGCGTACGTGCATGGGTCACAAGGGCATTTTCGGTCTCTTCCAAGGCCCCGAGCACCGTCTTCTCATACTGCGCCAGAGCGGTGTCATTGCGGGCATGCGCCGCCGCCACCTGCGCATGCACCCGGCCGAGATTCAGGAAGGCCCAGGAGATCGAAGGCCCTATGACATAAGACCGGCCGGAGCCTGCGCCCAGACCATTCAAAGTAGCTGCGTCGTAGCCAAAGCTGCCATTGAATGTGACCTTCGGGAACAGGTCACCGACGGCCACCCCGACCTGGGCGGTGGACGCGGCGAGCTGCCGCTCAGCCACCCGGATATCCGGACGGCGACGCAGCAGGGCGCCCGGGTCACCCACCGCCGTGATCTCCGGCAGCGCGGGCAATGCCGCTGGCGGATGTAGTGTGGCCTCCAGCGCGTCGGGCTCGCGACCGGTGAGAACGCTCAGGCGATGGATTGCGCGGGATTCGGCGGCAAGCAGGGGATCGATGGTCGCCAGGGTCGTGCTCAGCTGCGCTCTGGCGCGCGAGGTATCCAGCTCGGTCGCCCGGCCGGCATCCAGGCGCGCGTTGGTATAGTCAAATGTCTCCTTTTCGTTCTCGACATTGCGACGCGCCACCGCCAGTTGGTCCTGTACGCCGCGCAGCTCGAAGTAGGTCCGCGCAACTTCCGCGATGACCGAGACCTGGGCATCGCGCAGATTCGCTTCGGCCCCCTCGAGGCTGGCGTTGCTGGCTTCCACTTCCCGGCGCACCCGTCCGAACAGATCCAGCTCCCAGGTGGCATCAAAGCCGGCCTCGTAGTACGACGTCTTGAACGGAAAGCCGGCCTGTACCTGCGGTACCAACTCGGTTTGATGGCCGGCCTGCGCCGTCACAGTGGGCGCCAGGTCATACAGCGACTGATGCCTGGCTGCCCGCGCTTCCGCCAGTCGTCCGAGCGCTATCCGCAAATCGTGGTTGGCATTCAGAGCATCGTCGACCAGCTGATCCAGGGTCGCATCATTGAAGACTTTCCAGAAATGCGCCTGTGCTTCCTCGGAGGAGTAGGCAGTGGCCTCGGCCGCATGGAACTGCGATGCGAGCGGGGTCGCCGGCTGTCGGTAGTTGGGACCGACAGCGCAGGCTGTCAGTGCTACAGCGATGAGCAGCGCGGCCGTTGCGAACATCCTGACACTGGGTGTTGAGTAGCTCATCAATGGGTCTCCGGCGAGATGGTGCGTGGCACACCGTGCTGAGCGCCGCGCGGCAGATCCCCACCGGACGCCGAGCTCGCACTGTGCAGCGTCGAGGAGTCGTCAGGACCGTGGAGTGGCTTGCGTTGGGCCAGTCGCCGAATCAACACGTAGAACACTGGCGTAAGGAACAGCCCGAAGAAGGTCACTCCCAGCATGCCCGCAAACACCACGGTGCCAAGCGTATGCCGTACCTCCGCACCAGCACCACCGGCCACCATCAACGGCACGACGCCCATGATGAAGGCGATAGAGGTCATGAGAATGGGTCGCAGGCGCAGCCGGGCCGCCTCCAGCACCGCGGTCACTGTGTCGTGGCCCCGGTCCTCTTCCAGATGCTTGGCGAATTCCACGATCAGGATGGCGTTCTTGCAGGCGAGGCCCACCAGCACGATGAGTCCAACCTGGGTGAAGACATTGTTATCGCCATGCGAAAGCAACACTCCGGTGACCGCGGCGAGCAGGCACATCGGCACGATCAGGATGATCGCCAGCGGCAGCGTGAGGCTCTCGTACTGCGCTGCGAGCACCAGATAGACGAACAACACGCACAGCGGAAAGACGAGCAGGGCGGAGCTGCCCGAGAGCAGTTGCTGGTAGGCGAGGTCCGTCCATTCAAAGCTCATGCCGCGCGGCAGCGTGTCCGCCAGGATCCTGGCGATCTCGCCCTGGGCCTGTCCGGAGCTGAATCCAGGCGCGGCGCCGCCGTTGATGTCCGATGCCCGGTAGCCGTTGTAGCGCTGCACGACATCCGGCCCGAAGGTCGGGCTGAGGGTGACCAGGGAGCCCAGCGGCACCATGTCACCACTCGCGTTGCGAGTCTTCAGGGGCAGGACGTCCTCAACATGCGAGCGGAACGGCGCATCGGCCTGCGCCAGCACCTGATACGTACGACCAAACTTGTTGAAGTCGTTGACGTACAGCGAGCCGAGATAGATGTTGAGCGTCTCGAACACGTCGGAGAGCTTGACGTTCTGCCGCTTCACCTTGACACGATCGACATCGACATTCAGTTGCGGCACATTGATCTGGTACGTGCTGAAGGTGCCCATGAGGGCCGGGTCCTGATATGCCTTCTTGATGGCTTCCTGGGTCGCGGCATACAGCGCCTCCGCGCCGAGATCCGCGCGGTCCTCGACCTGCAGCTTGAACCCGCCGAGAGTGCCCAGCCCGATCACCGGCGGCGGCGGCACGACCACAATGAACGCATCCTGAATGGAGGAGAGCTTCTGCGTCATCGCCTGTGCAATCGCCTTGGCCGACTTGTCGGGGGTCGTGCGCTTGTCGAAGTCATCCAGGGCGAAGAAAACGATGCCGGCGCTCGAGCTCGGCGTGAAGCCGTTGACCGACATGCCACTGAACTGCACCGCATGCTCGACGCCCGGTTGCTTCATGGCGACTTCACCGATCTTGCGGACCACCTCGTCCGTGCGATCGAGTGTCGCGGCCGGTGGCAGCTGTGCGATAGCGATCAGGTATTGCTTGTCCTGATCGGGAATGAAGCCTCCGGGCACTCCGCTGAAACCGAGCTAGGTGAGGGCGATCAGCCCGCCGTAAACGATGAGCGCAATCCCCGTGCGGCGCACGATAGTGGTCGTCGGCACGCGAGTAACCGTTGCCGGCACGCTCGAAGCCGCGGTTGAAGCGGGCGAAGAAGCGGCCGAAGAGCCGGTCCATCACTCGCGTCAGAGCAGTCGCGCTTGGCGCCATGCGGCTTGAGCAGCACCGCCGCGAGCGCCGGCGAGAGGGTCAGCGAGTTGAACGCGGAGATCACCGTGGAGATCGCGATAGTCAGTGCGAACTGCCGGTAGAACTCGCCTGTCAGGCCGGGCACGAACGCCACCGGAACGAACACAGCCGACAACACTAGGGTGATGGCGATGATCGGCCGGCTGACTTCAGCCATCGCCGACTTGGTCGCTGCGAGCGGACTCTGCCCGTTGGCGATGTGCCGCTCGACGTTCTCGACCACCACGATGGCATCATCAACCACAATGCCGATGGCCAGTACCAGGCCGAACAGCGACAGCACGTTGATCGAGAAGCCGAAGCCAAGCAGCACCGCGAACGTGCCGATGATCGAGACCGGTACGGCAACCAGTGGAATGACTGAGGCGCGCCAGGTCTGCAGGAACAGGATCACTACCAGCACGACGAGCGCTACCGCCTCAAGCAGCGTATGCACCACCGCCTCGATCGAATGGCGCACGAAGACGGTCGGGTCATACACGATCGGAGTAGTCGACGCCCTGCGGGAAATCCTTCTTGAGCTCCTCCATCTTCGCTGCGCACCGCATCCGAGAGCTGCCAGCGCGTTGGAGTTGGGGGCCTGGAAAACCGGAATGGCCACGGCGTCCTTGTTGTCGAGCAGACTCTGGATGGAGTACTGCTGCGAGCCCATCTCCACGCGTGCCACATCGCCCAGGGTGACAATCTCGCCCTCACCGCCGGTCTTGAGGACGATGTCACGGAACTGCTGCTCGTCGGTCAGGCGGCCCGCGGCATTCAGGGCCAGCTGGAACTGGGAGTTGGTCGCGGGTGGCGCGCCGATCTGGCCGGCTGCGACCTGCACGTTCTGCTCGCGAATGGCCTGCACGACATCGCCGGCGGTCAGGTTACGTGCAGCGAGCTTCTGCGGATCGAGCCAGACCCGCATCGCGTAATCGCCGCCGCCAAACAGCTGGACATCACCCGCCCCGGTGATGCGCGCGAGCACGTCGCGAACGTTCAGAGTCGCATAGTTGCGCAGGTACTGGGCATCGTAGCGACCATCAGGTGAAGTACAGGTGCACCACCATGGTCAGATTCGGCGAGCTCTTGAGCGTGGTAACGCCCAGATCGCGAACCTCTTCGGGCAATCGCGGCAAAGCCTGCGAGACGCGGTTCTGCACCTGGACCTGCGCCCGATCGATATCCGCGCCCTGTTTGAAGGTGACGGTAAGATAGAGCGAGCCGTCCATGGTGGACGTAGAAGACATGTAGAGCATGTCCTCAACGCCTACGATCTGCTGCTCCAGAGGTGCTGCGACGGTGTCGGCCACGACCTTGGGATTCGCACCGGGATAGGTGGCGCGCACCACCACTGACGGCGGCACCACTTCCGGGTACTCGCTGATCGGCAGCTTAAACAGCGCGATCGCGCCGCCGATCGTGATGAATGCCGAGAGGACCGCCGCGAAAATCGGCCGGTCGATGAAGAAGTCCGACAGTTTCACTGCAGGTCTCCCGAGTTCTGCGCGAGCATCGTGCTGGAATGCACATGCTGCTCGCCCATGGCCACGCGCTGTGGCGAGACCGGTGACCCGGGCCGCACCCGCTGCAAGCCATTGACGACGACGGTTTCATTGGGCCGCAAGCCCTCGCGGACCACCCGCAGACCGTCGATGATCGGCCCTAACTTGACCGGTCGATATTCGACCTTGTTGTCGGCGCTTACGACGAGCACGTAGCGCACGGTCTGATCGGTTCCGATGGCGCTGTCGTTGATCAGCACCGCGTTGTAAGAGCTATCGCCCAGGAGGCGTACGCGGGCGAACAGACCGGGCGTGAAAGCGCGGTCATGATTGTCCAGGCGCGCGCGGGTGCGGATGGTGCCGGTCTGCGGATCGACCTCATTGTCGAGAAATACCATCACGCCGGCATGCGGATAGCCCGCCTCATCAGCGAGGCCTACGAGGACCGGATTGCGAACCTCGCGCGTTGACTTCGTATCACGTGATGCCGTATCACGCGATGCCGTATCACCCGCTGCCGTCTCGGCTGCGCGCTCCCGGGCCAGCTTGCTAAAGCGCAGGTAAGCCTGCTCATCACCATCGAAGCGCACGTAGATGGGATCGATCGAGACCACGGTGGTGAGGATGCTCTGACCGGCGTTCACGAGGTTGCCAGGAGTAATCAGAGCCTTGCTGACACGGCCTGAGATCGGCGAGGTCACTTCAGTCCAGGCGTAATTGAGTGCGGCGGTCTCAACGGCTGCCTCGGCAGCCTCGACATTCGCACCCGCTTGATCGCTACCCGAGACGCGCGTATCAAACTCTTCCTGAGACATGGCATGTTGCTGCAGGAGTTTGATGGCGCGCTCATGCTCTGAGCGCGCCAGAGACGCCTGTGCCCTGGCTTGGGCCAACTGCGCCTTGGCGCGCTTCAGCTCCGCGGCGTAGGGACGCTGGTCCACGACGAAAAGGACGTCACCTTTCTTGACTTCGCTGCCTTCGGAGAAGTTGACCGAGGAGATGTAACCGGAGACGCGCGGACGAATTTCCACGCGGTCCACGGCCTCGAGACGGCCCGTGAAGTCGTCAAAGTCGGTGACTTTCTTGGCGATGACCTGCGCGACTGTCACCTGTGGAGCCGGCATAGCGGCTCCCTGCGCCTGCGCGGCGCGATGCGTACCGCAGGCGGAGAGCATCGCTCCCACCAGCATGACCCCGGAAAGTAAGGCGCTCCGTGCAATGGATACAAACATGAAGAACTCCCTCTGCGCTGTGTCGGACCGTACCGCTGCGGGGGTAATAGTGGTGCCCGGCAAGGATCGGAGGTATTCGCCGGGCGGAGGGCGATTCCGGCATCCCCCGTGAGGTGTCGGGGTGCCTCTTTAGGGACAGGCGCAGCTGCCCACAGGAACGGTCACTTTCGTGACGGAGATCTGACAGCTACCAGGGATGGCCGTTTCACCGCTGGACAGGTAATAGCCTGGTCCTTCGCGGGTCGCCGCTGCCGTTGCGACAAGTCGAGTGCAATCCACTTGCCGCTCAGAAGCGATTCGTTCAGTGCTTCAATGATGGTGACGTCGATGAGACCCTCTTCGCCAGAGGGCTCGGGCTCACGATCCTTGAGGATGCAGTCGGAAAAGTAGAGCAACTCGGCGGCGAACTGATCGCTCTTCTTGAACTGGTGCAGCTGATTGCGCCCGCCGCTGTGGAGCACGTAGCGGATTCCCTGTGCGTAAGGGTACGCCGGATCCGCAATGAGGCTGCCGGCGGTACCGACGATCTCATAAGTGGAGCGGTTGGCTGCACCGAAGCTGCATACGAAGCTGGCCACCCTGCTGCGGGGGAATCTCATAATAGCCGCGACGGTCTCGGGCACCTCACGGAAGCGGGGGTCATCGTGAGTCGCGGCCGTCGCCAACACTTCGGTGGGCTCAGCGCCGAACACCATGCGCGCCGCGTTGATGCAATAGATGCCGATGTCATACAACGGGCCGCCGGCGGTTTGACTGCGCAGGCGAATGTTGCCGTCATCTACCTGCATCGAAAAGCTCGAAGTGAAATAACGTAGATCACCGAGCTGCCCCGATCGCGCGAGGTCGGCGATCTCCAGGGTCGCTGCATCGAAGTGCAGGCGGTATGCCACCATGAGTTTTGTCGCAGAATGCCGGGCGGCCTCGATCATCTGCTCGCATTCGGAGGTCGTGACCGCCAGTGGCTTCTCTGTCAGAACGTGGATACCCGCTTTTGCTGCCTTGATGGCGTAGGAGGCGTGCTGGGTATTCGGCAACGCAATATAGATTGCATCGATCTCGCCGCTTCCAAGGAGTTGGCCGAGCTGGCCGTATCGGCAAAGCTGATCTACCTCATAGTGAGCCCCCAGCGTGCTCAACTTTTCTTCGTTATCCGAAACCAGTGCGACGAGCTTGCTGTTGCGCCTCGCGTTCGCGAATGCTGGAAGCACCGCCACTTGCGAGATGTAACCTAGGCCGATGACGGCGTAGCGGATGAGGTGCATCTTAGGCGTGAAGCGCTTGCGGCCTGCCTGTGCGGGGCCAGGTCGCCGCGTGGCCTTCGAACGCGCTCCCCCAGGTGATTTCTTCCGTTCCGACTTTGAGCGGGCAGGGTGCGGCGCCCCTTCTGCCGCTGCGTGGGTATTGCCTGGTCTGTCTGGCGCTCGCCTGCCTAGTGATTTACGCGCCACGAGTGTTGGACTACCGCGAGGTTGCGGAGCGTATTGGCACACCGGCATGCAGAAGATTCGTTTTCGCCGAGCACATTCTCCAACAGTACCCCCTGCGGCCATACGATGGCAGCGGGCACGCCGATCGCCAGCTGCAGAATCAAAGGCTTAGCGGCAACGCCGCCGGCGACTTTGCTTGACGCCGCCACCGGCGGCCCGGTCTAATACGCGCCCTCCCATCGATGGCCAGGTAGCTCAGTTGGTAGAGCAGCGGACTGAAAATCCGCGTGTCGGTGGTTCGATTCCGCCCCTGGCCACATTGCAATCAACAAGAAAGAGGGGCAGCTTATCTCTAGCCGCATCAGGGCGGGGCCTGCAGGCCGCCAAGGTAAGCTGGGCACGGCTGCCCGGGCAGCCAGCTAGGAGCAGCTATCGAGCTGGTGTTGCCTCTGCCTCTCGGGCGGATCAATTCGCCAAGGACAACCCGCCGGTGATAGCCGGAGCCATGAATGCCACCAGAGACAACATGACAGCCGCTGCTATCAGCTCAACGGTGCTGACCACCTATCTGCCGAAGGCGGGCGGTGGGCGCGGCGCAGCGTGGCTGCTGTCATTCGCAGACTGAAGGCTCTGAACTTGCGGCCGTGGGAGACATGGTGAAGATACGATCGCGGCATGAGCGAAACCCGTCCGCGGTCGCCAAGCGGTATGGCTGGGGATGGGGACTGCCCGCTACCTGGAAGGCTGGGTCGTGCTCATAACGTGGCTGGCGGTGTTCATGATCTGTGTGCGTTTCGTCGTGCCACGGAACCCGTATGCGCACTGGGCCTTCGCGCTCGCGATGATCGGACTGCTGCTGACCATCTGCAGGATTAAGGGCGAGCCGACGCAGTGGCGCCGGGGCGCTGATCGGTGAGCGAAGCTCCTAAGGGCTCTTGACTGCGGCCGTAGACAGTATGGATCTCGTCGACGACAAGAAGGTCGGGAACTTCTCTTTCAACGCTCGTCGCGCCATGGTTGGCATAGCCTTGTTGGGTTGCTTTTGCGGCAGTAGCCGATTCCTACCTGCACTGGATTGGCGTCGAGCGGCAGCCGAGGCGTGTCATCGCCGCGTCTGTCGTAATCCTCACGTTGGTGCTGCGCTACCTTGGGCCAACCATGCAGGACGTAATTGCCTACCGCGAGAGCAGGCGACGCCGAACGGAAGTCGGCTGAGTAGCACCGTAATGGGTGGTAGCGCTGGACAGTTCCGGTCTTAATCGGCTAAGTAATTTCGCCTTGCGGATGTTTGAGGGACCGGGGGTGCCCCCCATCCGACATCGGCCGACCCGGCCGCACCCCAATTCAGCCACGAGAAACCTACGCTCCAATATTAAAGCAACGACACCGACCATCAAGGGCAACGTCAACGCTCAGGACGAAGGCAAGCGAACCACGGCGACCCGAAAGGGACAAGCACGCCCCAAGCAGATATAGGGGATTGCTCACCCGCCACCAACTCAGTTGAACTCCGTTGCGCTGAAGGATGATGCCGATGAGTGCGTTGCCTATCACGCGTAGGCGAGCAGGAGTGTTACCAGATCGACGTTATCCATCATGGGTCGGGCCTGTATTTCGGTCCGACTGAAAATATACAGTCCGCATGCGGGTTTCGAATATCCCTAAAGCGGACGGGTTCCGTGCGAGGCGTAGCGCACGGACACTCCGGACGTCCTCGTGCTGAAGAACTCGCACACGAACGCGTTGAGCTTGTTGGAGCAGTCAACGGGCTGCCTCCGAATCGTAACAGGTTCATTTGGATGCTCTTGGGTGATCGGCCTCAAGCTGCGATTTACTCGCCCTCGACGACAGTCGTCTCGTAGTCGCTAGATCTCGACTGGATGCGAACGTGGCGGCAGCTTGTGACGGACTGGAGAGTCTGGTTAGGCTAGGGCGGCGTCGACCACCGTTCCCGGATTCGAGCGGATAAATGGGTTATGAACATGCAAAATTTCAGATATTTCCGGTCGTTCTGGCCTTGCGCCGGCGTTTTTCTTCTCCTTCCAATCGCCTCAATTGCCCGCCAGCCCGCAGGCAATGTCACCGACGCACGGGTAGCGACAGAGACCAACGGTGATAACTGGCTTGTCAAGGGCGGCAGTTTCCTGCAGCAGCAATTTAGCCCGCTCGAGCAAATCAACGCCGGCAACGTCGGCAATCTGGGCCTTGCCTGGGTGACTGAACTCGACGACCCCATGGGCCTTACGGCTGAGCCGATTGTGCTGGACGGAGTGATCTACCTCAGCGCACCGCGTTCGGTCGTCTATGCCATCGACGCCGCTTCCGGCAAGGCCCTCTGGAAATTTGATCCGCATGTGCGCCTGGACACCAGCATCGACGCCTCGTCAAGCGCGCGCGTGAATCGTGGCGTCGCTGTATGGGAGGGTAGCGTGTTCGTCGGCACCGGTGATGGACGTCTCGTTGCAATCGATGCCGCCACTGGGACGCAGCGCTGGGCGAGCACGGTATGCGACCCGAATCTCACCGGCGTCACTGGTGCTCCGCGCGTGGCTCGGGGAAAGGTCTTCATCGGTTACAACGGGTCCGATGAACAGATACGGGGCTCGATCGCAGCCTTTGATGCCAAGTCCGGCAAGGAGTTGTGGCGCTTCTGGACTGTACCGGGCGATCCGACTAAAGGATTTGAGAACAAGGCCCTCGAGATGGCCGCCACGACCTGGAGTGGGTCGGGATGGTGGCGTCAGGGTGGGGGCACGGTATGGGATCCGATCACGTACGATCCGACCACCGAACTGTTGCTGTTTGGGACATCGAAATCATTTCGCGACAACGGGCCGACCGGCCAGGAAACGGCCGCCGGCGCGAAGTTATTCTCGGGCAGCATCGTCGCGGTCCATGCCGATACGGGTACCTACGCCTGGCACTATCAGACCAGTACGCCAGCACGCCAGACCGAGAACTTTCACATCGTGCTCGCCGACATCGAAATTGGCGGACGACGGCGGCATGTGGCCCTGACCGTGCCGCGCAACGGCACTTTCTATGTGCTGGACGCCGCGACCGGCAAATTGATCAGTCAGCAACCCATTGTCAAGCAGGGCTGGCTGCACCCGCCGTCCGGCGCTCCCGAAGAGCACATGGATTATCCTGGGATCACGGTTCGAGGCGTCGAAGACTGTCCCGAGGGCGGCTGTTTCGGGGTGCATTCCTGGTGGCCGATGAGCTACGACCCTCGCACGCGACTCACCTATGTGCCAATCTGGGATCGCCGCCGCGCCGATGATCCGCCCGGCGATCTACCCATGGTCGGTCGGTTGCTCGCCTGGGATCCGGCAACGCAGCACGCGCGCTGGAGTGTCCGGCATCCGCTCATCGTCAATAGCGGGGTGCTCTCGACCGCCGGCAATCTGGTGTTCCAAGGTGAAGGCACCGGCGAGTTCGCAGCCTACTCAGCCGATTCTGGTTCCAAACTGTGGTCAATCCAGACGGGATCCGCAATCGATGCGGTGCCGGTTACTTATCGCCTTAAAGGGGAGCAGTACGTCATCGTGCCGGCGGGATGGGGCGGGATGTTCCGCATGTTCGCTTCCGCCTCCATGACGGTCACGACGCAATCAAAGTACGGACCCTCGCGGCTTCTTGCTTTCAGGCTCGGCGCTACCCAACGGTTTCCTTTCCCGCACGTGACGGTACCGGCGGTGCCAAAGCCGCCCGGGCAAACCTATTCGAAGGAAGCCATTGAGCGCGGCGAGCGCCTGGCCGACAGCCACGCCTGCACGGATTGTCACTCGCCACGCTTCGATGGCAGCGGCCGGTGGGTACTCAATGGCGGCCTCCCAGACTTGCGTTACATGCCGCCCGATGCACATCGCGACTGGTATGCCATTGTGCTCGGCGGCTCGCACCGCGAACAAGGTATGCTGGCATTCGGCGTCCCCCACTCGGCACCGGAGATGGCAGCGCTGAGCGTCCAGGACGCGGACGATATCCATGCCTATGCCATCGACCGAGCCTGGGCGGCCTATCGCAATCAGGCGGCGGGGACCGCGCATTGATGGGTGGGATCCCCGCATCGACCGGCGCCGGATGATCGCGGCGCTGCGGGAATTCTCCTCGCCTATTCAGGAGTGAGCCAATGACGTCGTCAAGACAGTCCAGCCTCCACGACGCGACGCTGTGCGTGTGGGGTGGCGAGAGAGAACACGACAATTGGGAGCGAGCGACGCAGGTGCCGGTCGTGCACAGCGTTTCGTTCGGCTACCACGACATCGATCTCTGGCACCGTGTGGCACTCGGTCGAGAGCCAGGCCACATCTACAGTCGTAACACCAATCCCACGGTACGGGCCTTTGAGGAGAAGTGCCGCGATCTGGAGGGCGCAGAGGTGGCCACGGCATTCAGCTGCGGAATGGCTGCGATCAGCGCGACATTCTTCACGTTGCTCCGACCCGGCGACCGCGTCGTATCGATCACCGACACCTACGGCGGCACCAACAAGCTTTTGCTCGAGTTCCTGCCGGCCTTCAGCATCCACGTCCGTCTGTGTAACGCCGGCGACCATGATGAGATCGAGGCGGCGATCGCGGAAGGTTGCCAGGTCCTCTATCTGGAAAGTCCCACCAATCCGACATGTAGGGTCTTGGACATCGCACGGCTCGCGCGCGCGGGCCGGGCCGCCGGCGCAGTCGTCGTCGTCGACAATACCTTCGCGACGCCCATCAACCAGCGCCCCCTCGAGCTCGGCGCCCACCTCGTTCTGCACAGTGCCTCCAAGTTCCTCGGCGGGCATGCGGATGCGCTTGGCGGCATCGCCTGCGGAAGCCGCGAGCTCGTCCAGCAGCTGTATCATTTCCGGGAAATCAACGGCGCGACCCTCTCGCCGGATGACGCCTACAGCCTGCTGCGTGGCATGAAGACGCTTGCGCTGCGCATCACCCGCCAGAATGAGTCGGCGCTACGGATTGCACACTGGCTCGAACGGCATCCGCTCGTCGAGCTTGTCAATTATCCGGGCCTCGAGTCCCATCCGGCGCATGCGATCGCCACGCGGCAGATGCGTGGATACGGTGGCGTGCTGAGCTTTGCAATCCGGGGTGGTCTGCCTGCCATCAAGCTGTTCTTGCCGAAACTACGACTTGCGCACCTGGCGGCCAATCTCGGCGCCGTCGAAACGGTGGTCGGGCCGCCGCTGACGACGAGTCACGTCGAGTGCAGCGCCGAGGAGCGAGCCGCCGCCGGAATCCCCGAGGGACTCGTGCGTTACTCCACGGGAATCGAGGACCCAGACGATCTGATCGCCGATCTGCAGCAGGCGCTCGCAGTCCTCTCATAGGGGAGCCAACATGTCGACGGAACTCCCGAGCGGGCTCAGAGTCCGCGGTTAACCACCTCACTCCGGTGGTCCATCTTCTCAACGTCCATTCCTCGTAACGGCTGATTCGAACGGGCTTGCCCGTGCCTCCAGGGCCCGTATTTCTTCCGGTCCGCGTGAAACGTTGCGTGGCTGCCATTCAGACTCACTGAGTCCATCTTCACGATCATGTTGGGAAATGCCGTCATGAACTCCCCGGCCTTGGCGGCGATCGCTGCACGTCCGACGGCGGGCGTACCGGCGTTCATAGTGATGGATCCATTTTTGGCGTAGAAGGACACCAAACCTTGCGGATTCTGGCTGCTCCAGGCTGTGGCATAGCGGCTTGCGAAATCGGTCAACTGCGCGACAGATGATTTCACAGCCAAGACTGCCACTGATCGCTCTGATTGCGGCTATCGCTGCCCAAGTAGCCTGCGAGCGCTACATCGAAAGGCACGACATCCGCTCTCCCGGTGGCGATTTGTTGACTGCCCCGATCCAAGCAGCGTACACATGTCGCCGCTATTACTCGCCGCTGTAGCCGCGATTCTCTACGGCCTTTCTGCGGCCTTGGAGGGGACCCCCCGACCAAGGGCACTTCTTATAATCCTGCGCTATTTCGCCGGATTGCTCCTGGTATACGGATACCCGTGCTGGCTGACGAATTCGTCCGGCAAACACACTACATCGGAAAGAAAAGATAGCAGCGGTCGGCTGCGCCCTGTTAGGGGCTGTGACATTCATTGCGATCCCCACGCACGCAGTAGTGATGGACCTCAGTGCCAGACAACCCGAAAGACCACCGCAGTGGTGGCGTTATGTCCTGGCTCCGCTCATGGCCACAATCCTGTCGTATCCGTTCGTAGCCGCAGCCCGCTCGCTGCGGTCAGTCGAGAATGCGGCAGGTATTAAGAGGCCCTTCGCAGCCCTAACTGCCTTCTTCTGGTGCTTTAGCGGGCCGCTTGGCTTGTACTTCCTCCACCGTCGGTTCCTTCAAGCCACGGCACTGGTTCACCGAGGATCATCTGTCCCTACTTGATCGGCCCGAACCCAGCCACCAAAAAATAATAGGATTAGGATTCAATATTGAGTCCAGCGAGCAGACCACATGCTACTTCCGGTGACATACAGAAATGTGCCCGCAGCGCTCGCCTCCCTTCTTGTGGCCAAATCCACTGCTGGCACAGCAAGGACTGGCGCTTCGCGGTGTCGCCTGCGGAGACCCTTGCGATAGCGTGGGGAAGCACGAACGCACCCTGGGCACAATTCCCATCTCCCCCGTCGAGCACATGCTCAAAACGGGGCTACTTGGCTTCGACGACCGCAGTAAGCCCGCTGAACCAAAGCTGATCATCTACGGTTGCGAAGCCGGACGCGTGGACCACTATTGATCGAAACGTCTGTTGGCGATGAATCTCGCGCACGCGAAATATACAGCGGCCGAAAAAAGAATTGGAGGGGCTATAAGGAAGCCCTAGTTCTGATTCGGCTCACCTACAGCGTCTTAAAAAGGATGATGCTCAAGCGAGTTTTCCTTTTGGAAAGTTCCCATTGGAAGATTGATGGATTGATGGTCAGAACATCAGTTTGAATATAGTGCTGCCGCACGGGCGAAAGTCATGGGCTGTAGGTCTTAGAGTAGAGCAGACGAAGCTCGCTAAATGAGGTTCTCTGGCGTCGCGGCCAGCCTCGTTCTGAATCCAGCCACCAAAAAAGCGATAGATCACCCGGCAAAACGGCGGCCCAAGTGGCACGTCTTTTCGGGCATTCGTATCCCCATCATCAGAAAAAACTGAGATTTCCGCTGCGCACACTGCAGCTCTCAGGGAAGCCACACTCCCGGCTTACATACCCGGGCAGGAAGCATCCATGGGCTCTACAGTTGAGTACTACCGATACATCAACCAGGAGGTCAATGACCTCTATGGCAGTAACATCAATTCGCCGCTAGTGCTTTACAACTTGAATCAGAACGAGATTCACGCGCTTCAACTCTCCGGGCGATGGGATCAGATCACGGACATCTTGTCGGACGCGGCGATGAAGCTGCGCGCGGCGGCGGGCGCAAGCTGTGATGTTTTGCCCCAATACCCCGCACAAGGTCTACGCCGACGTGTCTCGGCATGGGAATCTACAAGCCAGAGACAAAGCGCTATGTACGGAGCAAATCGAAGAGCTCCAAACGAGGCGCGCAGGGAATTATTTTAGAAAGCACGGAGATTCGGTTGATCATCGATTAATCGGATGTGCGGATGCCTGGCTTTGACACGACACGTCTTCACTCGCTGATGGCCGTAGAGTTCCTCCTCGGCGCTACGTACCTCGCGCTCCCGTCAAGTAGCCTTCCAAAGAGCCGCCATTCGCAGAAGGCCGCTACGGGTCCAGACCGAAGTAGACTCGTCACCGGCAACAGTCGGCCCAGTAGTGGAAGTCCGGCGTAGCGAAATACCTACTCCAAAGCGAACATTCCGCGATACTCACCCACGAGTTAAGTGCCAGCGCAGATCGCATCCACGAACCTGGCCCAGAAGCCAGCGGGAGACGAACATGGCTGAAGGCATACCCGGTGGGATCCTGGGTGGCGAGAACGAAAAGCCGGAAGTCGAGGTTCCGGAGGCGCTCGCCGGGGTCGAGGCTTTCGCTGCCGCTGTAGCTGCAAAGTTAGCCGGGAACGACCCTGGAGTCGCTCGGAAGACTGAGGAGTTCCTCAGCGACCAGTCACATCTGCTTAAACTCCAGGCGAGGCACCTCCAAGACGAACACGCGCTGCGCGTTGCCCACCTGCGCAACCAACTTCGTGAGGAAAACGTCCGCCGATTTAGCCTGCGTCTTCGCGTCGGTTTCCAGTTGTTCATTGCACTTGTCGCGGCCATCATCGGGATCGCAGCTGCGATTATGATCCGCGACGCCTTCGCCTCACGCCGTGTGGTGATCGAGCCGTTTGGCGCACCGCCGGCACTGGCGGCCCGAGGCCTTACCGGTAAAGTCGTCGCCACCGGACTTCTCGATGAACTCAGCCGTCTGCAGGATGCCACCCGTAGCCTTGCCGCTGCGCGCACCCTCTCTAGCGCCTGGGCGAGCGACATCAAGCTCGAGGTGCCAGAGACCGGTGTTTCCCTCGGCGAGCTCTCGCGCCTGCTCAGGGCGCGATTCGGGCATGACGTGCACGTGGACGGGGACCTCATCGAGGCCGCTGCAGGGGGGCTCGCGCTTACCGTCCGCGGCAACGGTGTGCCTGCAAAAACCTTCAGCGCCTCGGCCACGGAGGTCGAGAGGCTCACGGTCGAGTCGGCCGAGTACGTCTACTCGAAATCTCAGCCGGCACGGTGGGCCGCCTATCTCACGACCGTGGAGCGCTACGAGGAGGCGATTGCCTTCTGCCGGACGGCGGTCGCAAGCGCCGACCCCGTGGAGCGGCCTGGACTCCTCAGTACTTGGTCCAATGCGATCGAAAGCACCGGCGGCTCGACACGCGAGGCGCTGGCGCTTCTTCGCGCGGCCGTGAAGCTCCAGCCGGACTTTTGGAACGCCCACAGCAACATCATGAACGCCCTCATGATTCTCGGCGACGAGGAGGGAGCTTGGCGGGCCGGTGAGGAGATGCGCAAAGTCGCCGGTGGTCGCCCGGGCCGGGCGCCCGATATTCATTACCAGAACTGGGACTACCTCACGTGGAACCTGCAGGCGTGGCTGGATGAGACAGTGGCAGACGCCGAAACCGCTGGCGGGGCGGGAAACGCAGTTGCCACAGCCGGGGCTGTTATCGCCGAAATCCAGGCCCGGCTGCATGATCCGGAAGCCGCCGACCTGGCGCTCAAGACGATTAGGGAAGACCCACACGATCCGACCATCGCCGCGATGGCTCACTTTGTTCGCAGCCGGTTGGCGACCGAGGCGGGCGATGCGGCTAAAGCTGCAGCCGAGATGGAGGCGCTCGGTCATGCCTATGCCGATCCTGCGGTGTCCTCCAACAACCCCGGCTATAACTGCTGGGTTGCACCCGCAGAGGAAGCCGCAGGACATCCCGACAAGGCCGACGCGGTACTCAAGACCGGTGGCACCTTTGTGGACTGTTACCGGTTTCGTGCCGACATTCTCGACGGCCGCGGCGACTGGCCCGGGGCACAGAAGGCGTATGCCGAGGCCGTCGCGCTCGCGCCGGACTTGCCCGCGGCGTACTACTCCTTGGGCGTCGCCTTCCTGAAGCACGGCGATCTCGCGAACGCACAGGCGAAGCTCGAGGACGCGAACCGGCGCGGTCCGCACTGGGCCGATCCGCTGAAAGCATGGGGCGATGTGCTCGTGAAGCAGGGTAAGCCTAAAAAGGCGCTCGCGAAGTACGTCGAGGCACTGAAGTACGCGCCGAACTGGAGGCAGCTCGAAGACGCTCGCGAGGCTGCCGCGAAGCAGAAGACCTAATCGGAGTTCCCGGAAGCGCGCGCGCGCGAAAGTCAGCAGAGGGTCAATCTCCGCCGTTCGGAGCTTTCGGTGCCGAGCAATCAAATCGACTGAGGCGTCGTGTCGAGAGCCAGAGGCTCGCGCGGGAAACAGTGTCCAATGTTGAGTGGCGTTATCTCGGGGGATCAGGGCCTTAACTGCCAGTATCTCGCAGAACTATTGGACGCCGTGGCACAAGTTTTCATCATAACTGCAGCGACATAGTTCGTTTTGGCCACTGGACTGAAAATCCGCGTGTCGGTGGTTCGATTCCGCCCCTGGCCACCATTACATCAATGGTCTATACCGATGACATCGGTAACGGTTTATACCGGAGACATAGGTAACACCTTGCGCCGAAGGGGTTCTCGGCGCTGGTGACCCGGTCCGTCCTGATCGAAGAAGCCGAGATCGTACCGTACCAAGTTGACTAACAACACCTGGTCGCTGACCTGCTTGATGCCTACGTTCGAAGGTCTGCGAGCGCCGATTGGGACGGTCGCGGTTCGAGCTTTTGAATCTCCTGTGGAGGGCGGCGAGAAGGGCAGCGGGAGTTTGACGCCAAATTAGCTGGAACTCTGAAACTGACAGTTTCAGTAATTCACCACTGGCCGTTAACGACCCGAGGGGCCCGATTGAAGCGGATCCGATCGACGGCGTCTGCGACCAGACGCCCAACAGCCGGCGCGCGATCCGGCTGTGGCATCCTTGCGTCGATGTCTACGTTTCGAACCCGCGGGCGACGGTTGTGGCTCGGAGCGATCGCCACGGCGCTGGTCGTAAGCCTGGCCGCGCTGTTGCTGAGACCCATGCTCGAGCATGCGGTGGGTGAGGGGATCAAGTCTGCGGCCGTGCGCCATGGGGTGGTTGCCCGAATCGGGCTGGTACACGTCGGCGTCTGGCCACCGCTGCGACTGGAGGGATTCGATCTCGACCTCGGTCATGGAATGCGACTGCATGCCGACATGATTGCAGCCACATGGCCCGGCCGCCTGCGACTCGCGGTCCGCGCCGCCACTCTCGCGGGTCCAGCAGGGGTCAGGGTCAGCTCGCCGGCCACTGCCTGGGACATAGCGGGTATTCGCGGCAAGGACCTCCAGCTCACGCTGGCTGAGCCACAGGTCGGCCTGTCAATCCGCAAGCTGGCGGATCCGGTAGGGAGTGCGTGGAATGTCGAGGCCCGTGGGCTCGATGTCGGCCGTCTGCTAGATGTGCGGCGCGACGCCCACCCGCTGCTCGACGGTGGTATCGCGGACGGCCGCGTAGATATTCAGACCAACACTGATGCGCTCCGTTTCCGCGTAGACATGGGGGCGCGCGGCGCGCGCTTGGGAGCGCTGGCGGATAGCGCCGCCGACGAGCCGCAGCTCGGCGATCCGACGGACGTGACCGTACAATTCGATGGCGCCTGGCGCCGGGCCGGGGGCACGATCGAGATCCCCGAGGTCCACGCGACGGTGGCCGGTGCGGCCCTGTCAGGCTCGATCGCACTGCACGATCTTGACACTGATCCGGTTGTCGATCTCGCACTCGGCGTGCGGCATCTGGACTTCGCGCAACTGCTTGGCACATCCGGGCTCGCGGTGCCCCAAAGCTTGGGAATGGTGCCCGGCGGTAGCCGTGACCTTGGCTCGGCCACGATCGAGGTGCGTGTACGCGGACGCCCGGCGGACCCTGCCTCGCTCTCGGTGAGCCAGAAGATCGCCTTCAGGCCGCCACGCCAGATGCCGCCAGCAATCATGCGCCTGCGCGGCGATTTCATCTTCAGCTCCGAAGACGGCCCCGGGCCACGCCACCCCATCGACGTCTCGCTCGCATCCCCCGACTTCATCGCCCTGCGCGACGTTCCGCCGCTGTTCGTGCGCACTCTGCTGCTTGCCGAAGACACAGGCTTCTACGGGCATCGAGGCATCGATCTGCGCGAACTACCCGTCGCGCTGCTCACCAACTGGTCGCGTGGCGGCGCCGCGCGCGGCGCGTCGACAATCACCCAGCAGCTCGCCAAGAACGTGTTCCTGTCGCGCGACAAACAGCTCGGTCGCAAGCTGCGAGAACTGGCGATCACGTTCCTGCTCGAGTCGGCGCTCGGCAAGGATCGTATCCTCGAGATCTACCTGAACATCATCGAATGGGGACCAGACCTGCGTGGCCTGCGGTCCGCGGCCCGCAGCTATTTCGGTTGCGAACCCCAGGCGCTGACGCCGGCCGAGATGGCCTTCCTGGTCGCGATCATCCCCGGGCCCATCAAGTACCAGAGTTCATTCGCGCACGGCACGCCGGGGCCCGGGCTGCGTTCGTTGATCGACGCGCTGCTGGCGAAGTTGCGATCGGTGAATGCGATCGGCGAGGAGGAATATCTACAAGCGCTCGGCCAACCCATCGTCGTTGCCGGCGGCAGGCCGCGCGGATGATCGGTAGCGAATGGAAACGGGCGGGAGGGGATCTTCAAAGCCCCCTTCTAGTTCGGTTCCGGGCTGTTTAGTAGCGTTTTAGGGACGCTTGCTCTCGGATCAATTCAATTAGTGCTCGCAACCCGGCCGGGGTCTGCCGACGCCCTGCGTAGTAGAGGCAGAGGTCACCGAAGGACGGTGTCCAATCGGTCAACACACGCACCAAAGTTCCGGCCGTCAGGTCTGCCGCGACATTGAATTCCGTGAGGTACGCGAGGCCCAGTCCATCTCGTGCGGCATCGAGCATTAAAGTGGGTTGATCCAGCGTTACGATGCCTTTGACTTCTACACGCAACGTCTTGCCCCGGCGTGAGAACTGCCATGGCTCAAGGATTCCGCTTGGCGTACGGGATCGGATGCAGACGTGCCCGATCAATTCGGACGGCGTCGCCGGCTTAGCGCATTTTTCGAAATAGGATGGACTGCCGACGACTGCGAAGCGCTGCAGCCGTCCAAACGGCACAGAGATCATGTCCAGCGGCACGCTTTGAGCCAGGCGAATGCCGGCATCGAACCCCTCGACCACGATATCTATCAGTCGCCCTTCCGTGATGATGTCCAGCTTCATGTCCGGATATCGCCGCAAGAAGTTCGTGAACAGAGGCATCACCTGCTTTGCGGCACCGAGAGAGGTGTTGATTCGTAGCGTGCCGGAAGGCGTATCGCGCAGGCTTCCTGCCTCTTCCATCGCGCCGCGGATTGCCGCAATGGCCGGGCCGATGCTCGCAACGAATTGCGCGCCTGCTTCCGACAACGAAACGCTACGCGTCGTGCGGTTGAACAACCGCACGCCGATTTTCGTCTCCAACGCCTGAACGGCGTGGCTCAAGGCTGATGTGGAAACGGCCAACTCGGAGGCTGCAGCGCGGAAATTGCGATGACGTGCCACCGCGAGCACGGCTTCCAGCTCGCCCAATCCAGATGTCTTCATTATCCTAAATCGCTCAACGCAGCATCAGTCATTATACTTCTAGACGGGCCAATGACGGCGCCTCATCTTAGGTCCCGTACCTACGCAATTCAGGAGAAGACCGATGAACACCGTTGCCACTACCCCGGCGTTCGACCAGGCCTATATCAACGGAGAGTTCGTAGCACCCCATGGCAGGGAAATAGCCGACCTGACTAATCCGACCAACAATCAAGTGATCGGCAAGGTCACGATGGCGGACCAGATTGACACGCGTCGGGCCATTGCCGCGGCGCAGGAGGCCTTCAAGACGTTTTCTCAAACCAGCAGAGAAGAGCGTATGGAGTACTTGCAGCGGTTGCATGACTGCGTGTGCAAACGCATGGACGCGCTTGTTCGGGCGACGGTCTTGGAATACGGCGCGCCCCAGCAGCGCGCCAAGGGCTCCAACAATCTCGCCGCGAGCATATTCCTGCACTTTAAGCACGTCCTCCGAGACTTCGAATTCGTCTCGACCGTGGGAAGCTCGAAGGTCTGGCTTGAGCCGCTGGGTGTTGTAGGGATCTTTACTCCGTGGAATTCGAGCGCGGGATCGATCGCCGTTAAGGTGGCACCGGCGATCGCCGCGGGATGTACGGTCGTAGTTAAGCCGAGCGAAATGAGCGCGATGCAGACTCAAGTATTGATGGAGAGTTTTCACGAGGCAGGCTTGCCGCGCGGTGTCATCAACGTCCTCACAGGGTATGGCGAGGTTGTTGGCACGGAGCTAACCACCCATGCGGATATTGCCAAGATTGCGTTCACTGGATCGACACAGATCGGCAAGCTGATTGCAAGAGCCTCGCTCGAAACGATGAAGCGCTTCACTCTGGAACTCGGCGGAAAATCGCCGAACATCATCCTGGACGATGCGGACTTCACCACAGCAGTGCCAATGGCCGTGAATGCGTGCTTTCTCAACAATGGTCAGGCGTGCATCGCCGCTTCTCGCTTGTTCGTGCCTCATAGCCGCCTTGCGAACGTGAAGCAGTTAGTTCGGGGGATCGTGGCTAAAATCAAAGTCGGCGATCCGACGGACAACGCCGTAACGATCGGC
Source organism: uncultured Pseudomonadota bacterium (assembly GCA_963715725.1). Classification (GTDB taxonomy): domain Bacteria; phylum Pseudomonadota; class Gammaproteobacteria; order Steroidobacterales; family Steroidobacteraceae; genus 13-2-20CM-66-19. Next base: position 2,072,882 of record OY970272.1, read on the forward strand.
CCGGTCGCCAGTCAGAAGCAGTACAACCGAATCCAGCAATACATCCGCTCAGGAATCGACGAAGGCGCCGAACTGGTAATCGGCGGGGAGGGTCATCCGCCAGGGCTGGAACAGGGGAATTTTGTCCGGCCGACGGTATTTGCCAACGTCAAGCCTGACATGAAAATCGCAAGGGAAGAAATATTCGGTCCGGTCCTTTCAATCCTGACCTACACGACCGAGGCCGAGGCCATTCAGATGGCGAACGACTCGGACTACGGACTGATGGCTTACGTGAGCTCTACCAGTGCCGACAGAGCTCACCGAGTCGCTCGACAACTTCAGGCAGGCAGGGTTCTCATCAATACTCTGGCGCATGATCCCCTCACCCCTTTCGGCGGTTTCAAGCAGTCCGGAGTTGGCCGCGAGGGGGGGATTTACGGACTGCGCGAGTTTCTGGAACCTAAAGCGATCATCGTGGGTGACTGATGGCGTTTGGATGCGCGCGAGACGCGAGTATCGGAGTTCCCTTTCAAAATCTAACTAAATCATTGCGACCGAGCGCAACTCTGGGCTGCCTCGCACTGTCTCTCGGCTCAGCAACGGCCTGGTCTCAGAGCGTTTCATCGGTCTCAATCGCGCCGGTCGAGGCTCATTCCTTCGAGCTGGACATCGAGGCCCATCGCGGCGGCCGCGCGCTGCGTCCGGAAAACACTCTGGCGTCCTTTGCTAATGCATTGTCGATGGGCGTGAACACTCTCGAGCTCGATATCCGTGTAACGCGCGACAACGTGATCGTGGTCACGCACGACCGCCGGCTGAATCCTGATCTGGCGCGTGGCCCGGATGGCGCCTATGTGGCTCCGCCCGGTATCCCATATGCGAGCCTCACGCTCGCCGAGGTTAAGCAGTACGAGGTCGGACGGATTCGGCCCGGCAGTGCCTATGCGGCGCAATTTCCGGATCAGGTGTCAATCCCCGGTACCCGCATTCCGACGCTCGCCGAAGTCATCGCGTTGGTGCGTCGCTCAGGTGATCCGCACGTGCGACTGAACATCGAGACCAAGATCGACCCGAACCATCCTGATCAGGCTCCAGATCCGCAACGCTTCGTGTCGCTGGTACTCGAACTGCTGCGTCGCGAGCATTTCAGCGATCGCGTGATGATCCAGTCGTTCGACTGGCGAACGCTGCAACTGGTCCAACAACAGGCCCCCGAGATCCCCACCGTCTATCTGACGCAGCAGCACGGAGCGTTTTCCAATATCGACCTGGAGGAGCCCTCGGCGTGGACTGCGGGTTTCGATCCTGCTACGCACGGCGGCTCCGTGCCGAGCGCCGTGAAAGCGGCGGGCGGAGCTATTTGGTCGCCACTCTTTCGTGATGTCGATACGAAGTCGATCGAAGAGGCACATCAGCTGGGGCTTAAAGTCGTGGTGTGGACGGTCAATCGGCCCGAAGATATGGTGCGTATGATCGATCGTAGGGTCGATGGCATCATTTCCGATCGACCTGATCTGTTGCGCTCGGTTGCGGCCGGCAAGGGGGTCTTACTGCCACGACCCTATCCGGTCACTCCCTGAGCGGGGTCAAATATTTCACTGCTCTCACAAACAGAGCGGCCACTCGGCGCATCGTGCGGGACTCAGCGAATGAATGAGATAGGAAACCGGTTTCGGGCGTTGGACGTGCTGCGTGGTCTTACGCTCGCGCTGATGATTGTCGTGAACATGCAGATCGGCCCCGGCAAATCCTACGCTCCACTGCTACACGCTGCATGGGATGGCCTGACGCTGACGGACCTCGTGTTTCCGACGTTTCTGTTCGTTGTCGGAACAACCCTCACTTTCACGCTCGAGAAGTACGAACGTCTGGGCGATGCCGCAGTGATGCGCAAGATCGCGATGCGCACTGCCCTGATCTTTTTGTGCGGGTACCTGCTCTACTGGTTTCCATTTTTCGGGGTCGATGACGGCGGGCATGCCGTCGTCGCGCCGCTCGCAGACACGCGCATTCTCGGCGTGCTACAGCGGATCGCCCTCGGCTACGGCATTGCGGCCCTAATCGTGCACTATGGTGGGCGCGCCGGCGCGATCAGCTTTGGGCTTGCCGCACTATTGGGCTACTGGTGGGTAATGCATGCCTTCGGCGACTACTCGTTCGCCGGCAATGCCGAGATCAAGCTCGACAAGCTCGTACTCGGCGAAGCACACATGTACCAAGGTGAGGGCGTGGCCTTCGATCCCGAAGGCATCTTGAGCACGCTACCCGCCATTGTGAATGTACTCGCCGGCTATTTGGCCGGTCGTTTCATCCGCGATCATGGGACGAAGGGTGGCACGCTCGTCAGGCTGCTGCTGGCCGGGGCTGTCAGCATTGCGCTTGCCCTGTGGTGGGATACTGTTTTCCCGATCAACAAGAAGCTCTGGACCAGCTCTTATGTGCTGTGCACAGTGGGAATCGACCTCGGCGTTCTCGCGCTCATCGTCTACATCGTCCCTCAAGTGCACGATCGCCGCTGGACGTACTTCTTCGAAGTGTTCGGGCGCAACACTCTCGCCATTTACCTCCTCAGTGAGCTCGGAGAGAAGTTGCTCCATCTAACTGGCATAGGCCAGCAAAGCCTCTTCGAAGGCCTGTATGAGGTTGGGTTCGCGCCTTGGGCCGGTGACAAGCTCGGCTCGCTGTTGTATGCGGTCGTGTACATGCTGGGTTGCTGGACGGTAGCCTGTGTGATGGACCGCAAAGGCATTTACGTCAGGCTCTAGCCGGTGTGGGCTCGGAGGGCCAAGGGAAATCGACCCATGAGTTGGTGCCTGAGCGGGCGTTCGAAGACGTGGCGGGAGTTGGGGAAGCGGTCCGCTGCGTCCGGCACGCACAGATGCGCTGCGACCGCCGTAAAAGGGGCGCTGCTGTGTCTTGCACTGCTGCAACACGCCGTGGCGTCTCCGAGCTTTGACATCCGCGCTGCCGAGCGTGTCCTGCAGCGCCTGCTACCGCAGTACGCCTCGCACTTCGACTTGGGTGCGATCGAAAGCAGGGATCGCCGTGAGATGTGCCGTATCTCGGGTTCGCACGGACGCGTCAGGGTCGAGGGTAGTACGCCGACCGCGCTGTTGTTCGGTGTGAACTGGTATCTGAAGTACGTCGCCCACATGCAGATCTCGACCAACGGCGATCAACTCGGCGCCGCTGGGGAGTTGCCTGTGCCAGTTACCACTATTGAAATCGAGACGCCCTATGCCTACCGCTACGCGCTCAACGAGAACGTGGATGGCTATACCACAGCGTACTGGGACTGGGCACGCTGGACGCGTGAGATCGATGTGCTCGCCTTCTCGGGCATCAACGCAATGCTCATCGAGCGCGGTGCCGACCTGGTGCTCTATCAGACATTCCGTGACTTCGGCTACTCGGACCGCGAGATACGCGAATGGATTACTCAGCCGGCGCATCAAAATTGGCAGCTGATGGGCAACCTGTGCTGCTTCAACGGCCCCATCAGCTTTGAACTGCTGCAAAAGCGTGCCGCGTCAGCGCAGAGGATCATCGCCCGCCTGCGTGAGCTGGGTATCACCCCCGTGATGCCAGGCTTCTACGGCATCGTCCCGAGCGACTTCCACGGAAGGTTTCCCGGCGCTCATCTCGTTCCCCAAGGCGAATGGGCTGGGTTCACTCGGCCAGACTGGCTGGATCCGCGCGACCCGATGTTTGCACAGTTAGCCAGCGCCTTTTATCGGCATCAACACGAGCTGTTTGGCGACAGCAGTATCTATGACATGGAGGTGTTCCAGGAAGGCGGAAACTCCGGCAACGTCCCCGTACCGGAAGCTGCCCGCGCCGTGCAGGCTGCCTTGTGGGCGGCACACCCGGGCGCAAACTGGATGATGCTCGCGTGGCAAGGCAACCCGAGCCAGAGTTTGCTCGCGGGCGTGGACCGGCAGCATCTGCTGGTGGTGGACATCGATCACGACCGCGAGCCGCGCGACGATCGCCAAAGGGATTTCCAGGGTGCCCCATTTCTGTTTGGCGGCATTTGGGAGTTCGGCGGCCGCACCACGCTCGGCGCCAACGTGGCCAACATCACTGACCGGTTGCAGCGCTTGGGCCGCACCAACGGTAATATGGCAGGGACTGCCCTGTTCACCGAAGGCCTGGATACCAACCCTTTTGCCTTCGACCTCTTCACCGAGATGGCCTGGCGCAGCGCACCGCTCGACATGCCCAGCTGGACCACCACCTACGTACAGCGCCGCTACGGCGTGGCGGATCCAGATGCAGTCAAGGCCTGGCAGGTATTGCTGCACACCGCGTACGACATACGCGTAAATAACGTGGTCTTTAACAGTGAGCGCGATACTCCGCAGGAATCGCTGTTTGCTGCTCGTCCTAGCCTCACAGCAAACCGAGCATCCAACTGGTCTCCTGAAGCCATGCGCTACGACGCCACAACTTTCCAGCGCGCGCTGCCGGCGCTACTGCGAGCTGCACCGAGGCTGCGCAACCAGTCGTACGATCTGGTCGATGTGGCGCGACAAACGCTCGCTAATGAAAGTCGCGTGCTCTTGCCGCAAATCAAGGGCGCGTACGACTCGAAGAATCGCCCGCTGTTCGAGGCTTTGGCGGCTCGTTGGCTGAAACTGATGGACCTGCAGGATCAACTGCTCGCCACTGACCGATCGTTCCTGGTAGGCACCTGGCTTGGCTTTGTGGCGCGCTGGGCATCGACGCCAGCGGAGCTTGCACGTCTCAACTATGACGCTCGCTCAATTCTGACCACCTGGGGCGACCGTAAGGCCAGCGACGCCGCCGATCTGCATGACTATGGCAACAAGGATTGGGCCGGTTTGACACGGGACTATTACCGGGTCCGCTGGGCGACCTACTTTCATTCGCTCGACAATGAGCTGCGGACCGGTCAACCCGCGGTACCGATCGACTGGTACGCGTTGGGGGAAGCCTGGAACCGCGGCACACAGCACTACACCGACCAGCCACACGGCGACGCCCAGCAAATTGCAGCGCGCATAGCACAGGCGCTTGGCATTTCCACGCAACACCCCACTGGCCGCACCCGCCCGACGGCGCGCTGATGATCCCCACCATTACCGTCTTTGAAAAGTTGTCATCAACCTATCAGCAGATCACATCGGAACTTTTGCCACGATCTTAATTTCGGTGATTCCGTTGGTAGGAATCACTCTTGCAACCTGGATCGCGGTCCACGCAGGAAATGGCGCCTTGATGTAGCGATTCTTGATGGCGACGATGGCCGGCATCTGCGTGGTGAGATCCGTGTGAAAGGTCGTGATGTCGATTACATCGTCCCAACTCGCGCCTGCGGACTTCAGGGTCTCTCCGATCTTTTTGAACGCACGCTCGTAGCCGAGCGTGAGATCGGTTTCTCCCTTACGCACACCCGCGACGACTCCGGATAGATAGATTGTGTCGCCAACCCGGATAGCGCTGGCGAATCCCCACTCCGCCTGGAACTTGCCCTCTTCTGGATCGGAGTCCATCACTACCTTGGCGTCTTGACGCGCGCCAGCGTGGGCGAAGGCAATGAGCGGCAGCAGTACGAAGAGGCTGAGGTTTTTCATGGTTCCTCCGGTTGGGATAAGTGCGACTCAAATCTTAAACGCCCCGCACACTCGCACACTGCCGGTGGGCAACTGCTTGCGCGGCAGCCCCGGATCGAAATCCGGCTGACGCTGCTTAGCTCCCGCGGCCTGCATCGATAGGATGTGAGCACCGATTCACTTGGCCGACACGGGCTTCAGGCGTTGGATCTGCTCGAGAAGCGGCCGCGGCGAGACCGCATGACCCAGGAAATCCTGCAGCAACGTCCGGGTGTCAGACTCTGAGCCGTACCGCAGCAGGCGCTCGGACAGCCATTCATACCAACGGGGATCTCCCGTGTCGAAAGAACCTAAAGCTTTCGAGATTTGCGCGCGCATCTCAGCAGTAAGGATGGCCCCGAAACCGTAATTCACCATGTACCCGGGAAGGTCTACCAACTGCACGCGCATCGCCCACCAGGAGAATTCGGGATGCGGCAGGACGTGCAGATAGCGGCTCGTGATGTCGGTCCAGAGCGCGTTGGGGTCGGTCGCAGGAGCCTGCAAAATCCGTAATTCAAACAGCGACCAGGCGACATCCAGCATGACGATTGAATATAACGCGCGCAGCGAAAGTTGCTCCGGGGCTTCATGGCCCAGATAGAGCCGCTGCCAGACGGGCTCATACGTGCTCCAGGCGGGGACATCAGCGAACGCCTCTGCGAACAGATCGCTCGGCCAGTCCACGAAGGCAGGACGATTACGGATCGCGGAGATGTTCACCACGTGGCCGGTCTCGTGTATCAGCTCGTTCAACACGAACAGTCCGCCCCGTTCGTACGGGGCTGACACGCGCGCTATCGTAGGCTTCCAGGCGCCGTTCACCAGGCGCCCATGCGTGACAAATTCCGTGTAGGCAAGTGCCGCCTTCCCCGCCCTGGGGCCCAGATCGTAGAGCGTCCCCAGTTGCTCCAGGTCAACTCCCAGATCGCGATAGTAATGTTGGTTGATCGACTGCAGCGATTCCCGCGGGATGTATGGGGCAAGCAGGCGATCGGCTCGCGCACTCTGGAAACGAAAATCCCAGGGCTCAACCATGACATCGGCGCTCGCTGCGCGCCAGGCATCGAGGATCTGCACCAACCAGAGCTCGACTTCCGTGGGCTTGATGCCGACGTCGTGGGCGGCATGATCGATTTCCGAACCATTCTTACCCGCTTCGGCGGCCGCCGAAGCGATCAGGCGGCGATAGGGGCTGTCGAATTCGTCCTTGGCGTTGATGGCCTGCCACAGTGGGACGAAGGCCAAGAAAACCGCCTTGCGCCGCAGCGGATCAGAGGTTTCCTGCAGCAGGTCGAGGGCGGAAACCCGGTTGATCTTGCCGCCATCGAATTGAAGGCTATTGCCGATTTGCGTGAAACAGGCGACCAGGGCCGACTTGAGCTGCAGATATGTCCCGTCTTTGCGGACTGCCTCCTGGCATTGAGCCGCGGGGGTGAAAAGCGCTCCACCTCCCGTAAATGCCTTGATCTGCTTGCGCATGACGGCAACGGCCTTGATGTCTCGGCTGGAGAGCCCGGAGGTAGGCAACCTCTGCAGCTGCTTGTCCAGTTTGGCGCGATGTTTGCGATAAAACTCCTCCCAGGCCGCGCGGTCCTTGCCCTGGTAACTGCTGAGCAAGCCGGAATCGATTGTGGTCAGGATCGAGTTGCTGTCGTTGACATCGGCATACAGATACTCGAGCGCGGCGAGGGTTTTCGAGTCCACCCTGAAATCTGAGTCGGCCGCAATGGACTGGAACGAAACGAGCCAACTGCACGCAAGGCCCGCGGAGAACTTCCTCACTAGGGAGTAGCCCACGTAGAGTCGCTTAGGCGCTCGTCCATGGCTTTGCCCGGCCCGCACTGATCCGAATAGTACTCGGCCTGCATCCCGCCTATTCTCCCGCGCCGCTGATATTCACCATTGTAATAATCCTGCGCATTGAGCCTGGCAGTCTCAACAGGGACACCAAGCAGCCGCGCTGCGCGATAGTTTCGCTGTACCGCCTCGCACTCCGTCAGAGTCTCGTTCATTTGACCTCGTATGTGCATGCTCTCGTGGGTGAACATGTCCAGACTGACCAACTCCCTGGCCGATGCATGCTCGGGATGCCGCAGGTAGCCCATCAAGACGTCACACCATGGTGCCTGAATTCCAATTTCGCCGGTACGTGGATCGGCATGACCGATGGAGAGCATCATGGGGTCCAGCATCGTGTCGAACGCGGTGTTGCAATGGACTCTTGCGTGATGACGCTCGGCGAGCTCGGTGGCAGTTGCCGACAAGAATCGCTCGAAATGCCAGGTGTGAAGCGGCGGCCACGCGAACAGAGCGGCGAGCGTCACAACAACCGCAAGGTACGGATAAGATACGGGCGTGGGAAGTTCATAGCCCGGCGCCGCGACTAAACTCCTGTAGACCTCGCGACACGCGCACCAGCTGAATATCAGTGAGGCAAGTATCCACAGCACAAAAGTCAGAGCCTGCCGATGCAGAAGCGTGGCGGCGACATCTCAGGAGCTGGGCGGGAATCTGGCTTGTGCTTTGGCCCGGGCTCGTTCCATTTCGATCTCCCGATCGCGCGGTTCGGCGGAAGTCACGAGCGATGCGATGAGTTTCGTCGCAACCGCGGCGACGTCATCCACCGCGCGCTCGAATGCCGCCCGATTAGCCTTCGACGGCGCATTGAAGCCGCTGAGTTTACGCACGAACTGCAGGGAGGCGTCACGGATTTCCGTCTCCGTGGCCGGCGGTTCGAAATTGAACAACGTGCGGATATTTCTACACATGGCTGCCTCGAACTGGTCCTCGATTGAAGCATCGGCTGCTACCCGATGGTGTTGCAGACCAACCGGGATTTCTGAGACTACCAGCATTATACAATGCAAGCTGTGGCGGTCGAATCTGCGCCGAACGACCAGACCTCCGAACGTTGCAGCGAGCGTGCGTCGAAACAACATTGCCCGGCATGGTTACGGAGGGCGCGAGCGTTCATGATCGCTGATTTCCGCTTATCACAACTTCCCATGGTTGTGCTGCTTCTGATCGTGCTTTTCTCTTCGGGTACACTACGCGCGCAAATGCCGTTTTACACGGACGACCCGGCGACGGCTGAGCCGCGCAAATTGCATGTTGAGCTGTTTGACGAAGTCGACGGCCTGCCGTCCTCGCAGTATCCCGACCTGCGGCAGAACACCGCCAATATCAAGTTGAACTTCAGCCTGATGCGGCACGTCGAGCTCGATTTGGACGTCCCTTATATTCAGATCTACCGCGCTGCCGAGTCTGAAAGCGCGCGCGGCGTCGGGGATACCAACCTGGGTGCGAAGTGGAGCGTGCGTGACCCGCCGCCGGATTCGCTGCAGACAGCATTCGCTGTCAGCCTATACGTTGAATTTCCGACCGGTAACGCACGACAGGGCCTCGGCTCGGGACTGACCGACTACTGGCTGAATTTCATTGCGCAAAAGCCGCTTTCGCCTGCGACTCGTTTCAACGTCAATCTCGGGATCCTGTTTGCCGGCAACACCAGCACCGGCGACGTTGGCATCCAGACCCGACACGGGCAGGTCTACACCGGTGGTCTCTCGCTGCTGCACGATGTGAGCAGCAGACTCACGCTGGGAGCAGAGCTGAATGGCGGCATTTCCGATGGCGCCGGCGCTGACCGAGCGGAGTTGCAGGCGTTGCTCGGCGCGCAATATGCGCTCCGCACCGGTCTGAGCGTGAGCCTCGGCATCCTCGGCGGCAAGTTCGGCGCGACCCCCCGCATCGGTGGGCAGCTCGGTGTTGCAATGGATTTCCCGGATGCAGTAGATGCGCGGGGATTCAATCAGGCAAACCCACGCCCCTAGCTCGGAAACTTCAGCTCCCGCTCCATCGCCTGAAATCGCGGCTCTTCGCGAAGCGGGTCCAGAAGTGGGTCGGTCTTGAGCTCGAGGAGGCCCGGATCACGCAATCGCAGCGCCGTGTCGAGCCATTCGAGTGCCTTGGGCAGATTCCCCCACTGTGCGTAGATCGTGGCGTACTGATAAGCACCACTATCGCCCCCGAATGCCCTGAATTTCGCAAGCTCAGTTTCCGCATCGGCATGCCGGCCGAGCTTGTCATAGATCACCGCGAGGCACTGTTGACTTGCCCAGTAATCCGGCGTGGTTCGGCAGGACGCGCTCGCGCTCTGAAGATCTCCGAGCGCGTAATAGGCGAGCCCGCGTTCGCCATAGGTATCCTTGAAGCCCGGCGCCAGGCTGATGACTTCTGCGAAAGCTGCGACTGCTTCTTGATATCTGCGCGCCACATAGAGTGCCCGGGCGACAGCGGTGTGAGCTTCGCGAGCGAGCGGATCGAGCTGGACGGAACGGCGGGTGGCTGCAAGGCCATCCTCGAAGTGTCCCATGTAGGCAAAAAACTGACCGTTTCGTCGCAAAATCTCCGCGCTGCCGGGTGCTAGCGCAAGGGCCCTGGCGTATCCCTTGCTCGCCGGTGCGAAGTCGAGGCCTAGTTCCGACGTCGCCGCCAATGCGCTGTGTGCTCGAGCCAGATCCGGTGCCAGAGCAAGCGCCTGTCGCGCATCGGCCTGCGCCTTGTCAAAGTCCTCGCGCATGGCCGATGGCGTCGCGGCTTCTGAGGCGAGGCCGGCCAGAGCGATCGATCGGTCGACGAACGCGAGCGCGTAGTGCGGATCCAGGCGGATCGCCTCCGTATACGCGGCGATCGCAGTGGGTGCATCTCTGCCTTCGTGTCTCGACCCGTACGCTTTCGCGCCGCGCAGGTACGCATCGAAGGCGGCAGCATTATGCGTTCCACCCAATTCGACCTTGGCCGCGACATCTCCAAGCAGCGTCACTTTGAGGGCGCTCGCTACCGCCGTGGCAATCTCGGTTTGCAGTTTCAGCACATCTCCCAAATCGCGGTCATATGTCTTCGACCAGAGATGAAAGCCGGTGACCGCATTGATCAATTGCGCGGTGATTCGGAGGGTGTGCGAGGAGCGCCGGACGCTCCCTTCGAGCACTGCGCCGACATTTAGCTTATGAGCAACGGTCGCAATGTCGGGGTGGTCTTTGAAGGAAAACGAGGAAGTGCGGGCGGCGACCTGCAACTCGTTGATCTCTGCCAGTGAGTTGAGTAACTCCTCGGTCAGTCCGTCGGAGAAGTAGTCCTGCTCCCTGTCGCCGCTTAAGTTCACGAACGGCAGAACGGCGATGGAGTGTGGGGGTGGGTTGAACGCTGCGGCGGGTTGCGGAGGGGCAGATGTTGTGTCCCCAGCGACGATGCCCGAATGCCTCGGAACCGAGAACCTGTTAGCCGCCAGGTAAAGCAGTGCAACGCAGACAATGGCGATGATCGAGAGCACTACCGGCTTTAGCCTCCGCGGCACCGGCGCCGGCTCCGTGACTGCGGTGGCACGCGTTGATGCTGTGCTCGATGGCGAGAGCTCCGGGAACAGCAGGCGCTTTATCCGGGCAACGAACGCAGGAGTTGTGGCGCCGCCGGGCAGACGTGTCCATTGCGCGGCCAGGAATGAATCCGGCACGTCCGCTTCCCGTTCAGGCGTCGCGTCCGTGCAGACGGGTAACACGAAGGCGCGGCTGCGCCCCATCAGATGGGTGCGCTGGTCTGCGAGATCCCACTCCAGGCGGAAGTACCCTTCAGGACGGGCCTGGGCGCTCGCCGAGATGATCGGCACGAAAAGCGCACATTCACGGATCTGCCGCCGAATCTGCCGGTCCCAGACATCCCCGCCCCGAAGCTCGCTCTGATCGAACCACACTTCGACCCCCGCTGAACGCAGCGCCGCGCAGATGCGCTGGGCTGCCTCTGCGTCCTGCGAGGCATAGCTCAGGAATACGGCTCCCGTCGGTCGACTCGAAGATTCAGGCGACTCTTCACTCATCCGCGCTTCTGCATAGGGTCCAGATTGGCAGAGGATGCCTTGGGGAGGTGGCTTCAGGCAATGCAGCTATTCGCATGATCGGTTCTATCGCTCATTCCGTTGACATGTCTAATAGACTCGGGCGCGGATTGTCACACATACATCACGAAGCGCGGGCGCGGTCCGTAGCGAACGTATGTGTGCTCGCGTGTTAGATTCAGGCGCGCTGCGGACAGCGAAGCAAGTTTTATCGGTCCGGACGCTGCCGCTCGATGAGCGCCCCGAGACGGCGCACGCCCTCGCGTATGGCTGGTGCTCCAATCGATGAGAAGCCCAGCCGGAAATACTTCAGTGGTGGCACTTCGTCGGCGAAGTGCACATCACCGGGCTCGATCAGCACGCTCTCAGCGCGCGCCTCCTCCGCAAGACGTCGCGCATCCAGCCAATCAGGTCCCTCGATCCACAACGACGATCCGCCCGTCACCGGCGCATGGCGGACATCGGGAACATGAAGTGCCAGCGCTGCGGCCAGCATTTCCGCCCGCACCCGGTGGGCGGCGGCAAGGCGGCGGTTGAAGGCGTCGTAGTAACCCAACGCGAGGAACTGTGCAAAGCTGCGCTCGATGAAAGCGGTGGGATGGCGGATCATCAGGCGGCGCAACGCTTGTAATTCGGCGATCAGCGCGGCGGGCGCGACGATATAACCGAGTCGCAGTCCTGGCGCCAGGGACTTGGTCAGGCTGCCGACGTAGATGACGCGACTGCTGCGATCGAGGCTCTTGAGTGCCGGGTTGGGTAGCTCGGAGAAGCTGACTTCGGTCTCGTAATCGTCCTCGATGATGAGGAAGTCGTCCTGTTCGGCCTGGCGCAGCAGCTCGATGCGGCGGTCGACCGGCATCGTGACAGTGGTCGGCGATTGGTGACTGGGTGTTGCATACACGAAGTGACACCCGGAGAGGGGCGCGCCGAGGCGCAACCCGTGTGCATCGAGCGGCAGAGCGCGCAGGTGAGTGGTGCGACGCGCGAAGATGTGTCTCGCGTCGGGATAGCCCGGGTTCTCGACCCCCACCTCGGTATGTGTCTCGATGAGCAGGTCCGCCAGCAGATACAGCGCATGCTGCGCGCCGATCGTCACGAGGATCTGGTCCGCAGTAGCCCAGATACCGCGCAGCGGCAAGACCTTGTCACGGATCTGCTCCAGCAGCGCCGGATCGTCGCGCGTGAAGCGGTCCTGTGTCCAATCCAGGGCATCGCTCCCGGACAACACCTGCTGGCAGCAGGTGCGCCAGTCGGCCGTCGGGAAGAGGGTGCGGTCGGGCTGACCGTAGATGAAAGGATAGCCGTAGCGCTCCCAATCAGATGCCTTGGAGATATGACGATGCTGGGACGGGCGCCGCTTCAGCCGGGTGTCCCAATCCGGTGCTGCAGCAGGCTGTGCTTGGGCTACTTCCGTGCAAGGCCGCTGCGTGAGTACGGCGGGGTTCGGGTAGTAACCCTGGCGGCGGCGCGCGAGCAGGTAGCCATCATCGGCGAGCTGTTGGTAGACGATGACGACGGTGTTGCGAGCAATGCCCAGCTGCGCAGCGAGTGCGCGGCTCGATGGGAGCGCACGGCGCGGCGGAAGGCGCCCGGCCCCCATGGCAGTGATTAGCTGGGCACGCAGCTGGGCCTGCAATGTCAACGCAGAACCAGATTGCAAATTCAACAACTGGTGCCACAGAACCTGGGTGGGTCGCCGTCCTCCAGCCACGGTCTCCATCCCGTTGCAAACTTGGGGTAGGGTGGACGGCCGCCTTTCGGGCCGCGACCACCTAGAGGATTCTTACCACAGCCTGCCAGGCTCAGGCCACACCCCTGGCATGCTTAGAGCATGAGCATCGCAATGGCCATTTGACGGTGGCGCCGCCGGCGTCACCGGAGGCGCCGATCACTGTCAGGCAGGCTTTTGCGGACGCATATCCTCCGGACGGATGCCCGCGACGACAACCGGCGTCTTCATCGCATCGCGCCGGAAGGGCTCGCCGAGTTCCTGGTTGAGGATCACTTCGATGAAGGTAGTAACGTTGTCCATTTGGGCAGCACATGCGATCTTCAGTGCCTGCGTCAGTTCCGCAGGCGTGCGCACCGTCACGCCGCGATGGCCGCATGCTTCGGCAATACCCGCGTAGCTCAAATTCGGATCGAGTTCGGTACCGATGAAATTATTGTCGTACCAGAGAATCGAGTTGCGCTTCTCGGCACCCCACTGGTAGTTGCGGAAGATCACCATAGTGATATGCGGCCATTCGTCGCGTCCGATCGAGGTCATCTCATTCATGGAGATGCCGAACGCGCCGTCGCCCGCGAACCCTACTACCGGTGTGTCAGGGTTGCCGAGCTTGGCGCCGATGATGGAGGGAAAGCCGTAACCGCAGGGACCGAATAGCCCCGGCGCGAGATATTTGCGGCCGTGCGGAAACATCGGGTAGGCATTCCCGATTGCACAGTTGTTACCGATGTCACTAGAGATGATGGCCTCACGAGGCAGTGCGCTGACGATCGCTCGCCATGCCTGGCGTGGCGACATATGCTGCGGCTCGCGGGCACGGCAGTCGGCATTCCAGACCGTTCCGGGATCGTCATCCTCGTGATCCATGGTCTGCAGGGCATCGGCCCACCTTCGCTTGCGGGCAGCAATGCGCTGCCGCCGCTCTTCGCGGCCCGCGTTGCCCGCGCTTGGGTCCAGGCGTTCGAGTATCTGTGCCGCGACCTGCCGAGCATCACCACAGATGGCGACCGCCACCGGCTTGGTGAGGCCAATGCGGTCGGCGTTGATATCGACCTGGATGATTGCCGCTGACTTGGGCCAGTAATCCAATCCATAGCAGGGGAGCGTCGAGAACGGGTTGAGGCGCGTGCCGAGGGCGAGCACGACGTCGGCTTCGCTGATCAGCTCCATTGCAGCGCGCGAGCCGTTGTAGCCGAGGGGGCCGACGGCCAGTGGGTGATCCCCCGGGAAGCTGTCGTTGTGCTGGTAGTTGTTGCAGACCGGCGCATCGAGGCGCTCCGCGAGGGCTGCGCAGTCTGCCATGGCGTTGCCCAACACGACACCGGCCCCTGACAGGATGACCGGGAATTTGGCCTGCGACAACAGCCGGGCGGCCTCGGCGATCGCCTTGGCGCCGCCGGCTGGCCGCTCGAACTCGATCGCGATCGGCAACGGCACATCGATCACCTGCGTCCAGAAGTCCCGCGGGATGTTGATTTGCGCAGGAGCCGAGAGTCGCTTCGCCTTGCCGATGACACGGTTCAGAACCTCCGGAACGCGACTCGGGTCGCGCACTTCCTCCTGATAGGAGACGATGTCGCGGAACAGAGCCATCTGCTCCATCTCCTGAAAGCCGCCCTGGCCGATGGTGCGGTTCGCAGCCTGTGGCGTTACCAGCAGCATGGGCGTGTGATTCCAGTAAGCGGTCTTGACGGCGGTCACGAAGCCCGTGATGCCGGGCCCGTTCTGGGCGATTGCCATGGCGATCTTGCCAGTCGAGCGCGTGTAGCCGTCACAAATCAGGCCGCCGTTGGTCTCGTGGGCGACGTCCCAGAAGCGGATGCCCGCCTTGGGAAAGAGGTCCGAGATCGGCATGAAAGCGGAGCCGATGATGCCGAAGGCATTCTCGATACCGTGCTGCTGCAGCACCTTGATGAAAGCCTCTTCCGTGGTCATCTTCATGCAAATCTCCCCGGCAGCTCAGGACTGTGCTCGGCCGCCGAATACCCGGACCAGCGCCCTGTCGATCGTGTTGGTGATGTGGTCGATGTCATCCGCCGTGGCAATGAGCGCAGGGCTTAGGCACAGCGTGTTGTTCAACTTCGGGAAGGCACGGTTGGTGGCGCCGATGATCACTCCGTTCGCCATGCAGTCAGCGACGACGGCCTGCACGTTCTTTTCTTCGACCGGCTCGCGACTCCCTCGGTCCTGGACCAGCTCCGCGCCGCAAAACAGGCCGATGCCGCGGACGTCGCCGATGACGGCATGACGCTCCTGCAATGACTTCAGATTGCGAATCAGGCGCTCGCCCATCGCCTGCGTATTGGCAAGCAGCTTCTCGTCCTCGATGATCCGCATGTTCTCCAGCGCGGCGGCGGGGCCCGAGGCGCAGCCCCCAAAAGTCGAGATGTCACGGAAGTAGGACAGGGGGTCCGCCGGATCGTCCTTGAACTGCTCGAACACGGCTTCGGTCGTTACAACACAGGAGATTGCGGCGTAACCTGAGGCGACGCCCTTGGCCATGGTCACGAAGTCAGGTTTGATGCCGTAGTGCTGGTAGCCGAACCACTTCCCGGTTCGACCCACACCACAGACGACTTCGTCGATATGCAACAGGATCCGGTGACGGCGGCAGATGTCCTGCACGCGCTCCCAGTACCCCCGCGGTGGCGTGATCACGCCACCACCGGCGGTCACGGGCTCAAGGCACAACGCACCGATGGTGTCGGCACCCTCGCGCAGGATCACCTGCTCGATCGCATCGGCAGCCCGCTCCCCGTAGTCCGCCACCTCGCCGTACTGGCTGCGATACTCCAGGCAGTGCGGCACCTCGACGAAGCCCGGCACCACAGGTCCGTACTGTGCGCTGCGCTGCGGTTGCCCGCTCGCCGATAATGTCGCCAGCGTCGTCCCGTGATAATCGCGCTCGCGGTACAGAATCTGGAATTTACGGCCGCCGTGGTGCCGATGTGCGATCTGGCGCACCATCTTGAAGACCTTCTCGTTGGCCTCCGAGCCGGAATTCGCATAGTAGACACGGCTCAGTCCGGGCATCTTGCCGATGAGCTGCTCGGCGAAGCGGGCCCCCGGAACCGAGCCCGCCGAGCCTGCAAAATAGTTCATGCGCAGCAGCTGCTCGCGCACGGCATCGGCAATGCTTTGCCTGCCGTAGCCGACATTGACCGTCCAGACTCCGCCCGATACGGCATCCAGGTATTCCCTGCCGTTGGCGTCCCAGAGCCGCATGCCCCGGCCCTCGACGAACAGCCGGGGGTCCTGAGATTCGAACGGCTTGTGCTGCGTGAGGTGGTGCCAAACATGCGCCCGATCGGCTGCGACGATCTGCCGCATTTCGTCGGGGCGCAACTGCGCGTTCATAGGAAACCTCCGGGTTGGGGTGCGGCGACATTCCAGCACGCAGCGACCGGCGTGATAAAGGGGCCAGAATGGGTTGCCGGCTGGGACCAGGGTCCGGGCGACGCGAGTTGCCGCCGCCGGCACTGAGCGCCCTCATCCGCCTGCGGCGTATCGTCGATGACTACTGGTAGCGGGAGGGGCTGGACGGGCGCAATGCATGGCCCCGCGAGGCCGTGCGCCGACATTTTCATCAGGTTGCTCCCGCGCTCACCTCGCCAGAGCGCATGGCCCGGAAAATATCCGCGATCCGCTGCGGTGCGCGCGGCCGGGCGTACATGCGCTCGAGGTAGGAACGCAAATCCGGGCACTCGCCAAGCAGCTCCATCTCATCGGCCACATCGAGAGTGTACGCGACGATGAAGTCGGCCGCGGTTACCCGTTCGCCGACCACGTAGCTCCGGCCGCTCATGTGCTTCTCGAGCACTGCCGCCATGGGCAGAAAGTCGCGTCGGGCAAGCACCACCTCGGCCGCAAGACGGTCCTGCTCGGGGTACAGGTGGGTGTGCCTGGCGATCCGCCACCACGGCTGCTCGAGCTCCGTAACTGCAAACAGGATCCAGCGGTCGCAATCCGCGCGCAGCTTCAGGTCCGTAGGAAGGAAGCCGCGGTCGGGATATTTTTCGGCGAGGTACAGAACGATGGCGACCGATTCGTTCAGCACGAGATCGCCGTCGATGAGCACCGGCACTTTGCCGGCCGGGTTGAGCTGCAGAAAGTTTGGGCTGCGATGCTCTCGCCGCGTCAGATCGACGCTGACGGCCTCGAATTGCACCTCGAGTTCCTGCAGAATCCAGCGGGCTCGGATTGAGCGCGTAGGGCCGAATTCATACAGTTTCACTTGCAGCCTCCGTTTACCTGCCGATCCCACTCCTGAGTGTCATAGTGCCCTCGCGAGTTCGCAATCAGTCCATCAGGCCCGATCTTCCAGTCCTCGTATCCAGCGATCCTGACTTTGTTGCCCGTTCCGCCGGCCCCAATGTTTGTGCCTATTAAGATCCAGTGATACAGCACTCGATCGCCCTTGGACTCGAGCCGGTCGAATTGCACCACGAGATCCGGATATGCAGTCATGAAGCTCTGCGCCGCCGCCTGGACCGCAAGCCTGCCCACTGCCGGAGCCCCATCGTTGATTGCGAGTGATCCTGACTCTGCATAGAAGCTCGCGACGCTCGAGGCACTGTGGCTGCACCAGGCGGCAGTGTAGCAAGTTGCAAACTCTACCAGGCGTAAGTCATTCATGGCTTGCTCCCCGCGGATTCCAGAGCACTTCCTGCGGCGCGGATCAAGCCGACTCCCGCAACATACAGAACCGACGGGAAGCCCCCAATCCCTAGGCCCTCCTGCGCGCACGCGGATAGCTGCGGATCGGCTTCAGCCTCGCTCGGCGAGAACTCGGTCGGTAGGGGTACGCGGTTTTCTTCGGCCGTCATCGAAGCTCAGTGCCCGACCCTGGAGGATGGGGAAAGCATGCGCTCATTCAATCGATAACCGCAAATTCGAGCGCGGCTATTCGATTACAACAACATCGGCCGATTGGGTAGTTCGTCCCTACCCGTCCCTGGACCAGGAAAGTGCCGTTCCAGCAAACTCCCGATTGCACGCACTCCAGCCACGGAGCCTTGAGCGAATAGGTGCTTGCGGTAATGTGCCTCGATATCGCGGCAGATCTCTGCCCACTCATCTGCGGGCACGCGCGAAGCGATACCACGATCCGCGAGTATCTCCACCGCGTGATCGGCGAATAGCACGTAGATGAGAACACCGTTGTTATTCGCGGTGTCCCACACCCCGAGCTGACCGAAAATCTGCCAGGCGCGGGCGCGCGGCGTGATGTCGTTCCAGAGCCCTTGCCCCTCGAGAGCCGCTTCTACGACGAAGCGGATCTCGCCAGAGTGGCACGCTTCCACTTCGCGCACCGCCCCTTCGATCTCGTCCAACACGGAAGCCGGGAAATGCCGCCGCACTTGCCAATGAGTCATGAACAGATGTCGCAGTGTGCGCTTGAAGCCCATGGTGGCCATCTCACCAGCTACCGGAAGCCCCGCCGCCGCCCGACCGGCCGCCGCCCCCGCCGCCGAAGCCGCCGCCACCACCGAAACCTCCCCCGCCGAAGCCGCCGCCAAATCCGCCGCCCAGGCCGCCAAAGCCTCCCCAACCGCCTCCCCTAGGCCCGCTCGACCATCCGCCCCCGCCACTGAGCCCGACGAGGAGGCTGAAGAGAAAAGCCATCCCCCCGGCCAAAAGCGCCACGGGCAGGAAGTGACTCCACAACCAGGCGAGTAGTCCCGTTACCGCACCTGTTGCGACGGCGCCCCCTCCGCGTCCCAGAAACTGACGCAGGATCGACGCGAGTCCAAACGCGACGAAGATGAGAAATGGCAGTCCGTTTCCGATCGAGTGGCTATGCTCAGCCGCACGTTGTTGTGGCGGAGGCAATGCCTCGCCGTCGATTACCTTCAGGATCTGATCGGTTCCAGCATTGATGCCACCGGCAAAATCGCCGCTGCGAAACAAAGGTCTGATGGTCTCATCGATGATGCGTCGGGAGGTGGCATCGGTGAGCGCACCCTCAAGACCGTAACCTACTTCCAGATGCATTTTGCGATCGTCCTTCGCGATCAGCAGCAGAGCGCCGTCATCGATCCACCTATCATTGACCTTACCGCGACCTGGCTTCCATTGATCAAACACGCGCGTGGCGAAGGGCTCGATCGCTTCAGGCTGCGTGGTGGGCACCATCAGCACGGCGAGTTGCGATCCCTTGCGCTGCTGAAACGCAGTGAGCTTCTGATCCAGGCTGGCCTTTTGCTGTTCGCTGAGGGTGTTGGTGAGATCCACCACGGGTGCCGTAAATGCTGGCACGGGCTGCAGCTCTTGTGCAGCCAGTATCCCGCAGATCCCTGAGAGCAGGGCGAACAGCCACCACCGCTTCAGAGCGTAAACGTACATGCTGTCAGTAAGGCGTGTGGACTCGCATCTCAGTGCGCTGGTTGTGCACCGACCGGCGCCTCGGACGCCCCGGGGCCCCCGGCACGCGGCTGCGCTTGCGGCGCCGCGCCGCTGCCGAAGTCCACCTTGGGTGCGGTGGCGATGGCAGATTCGTTCGCCACGGAGAAATTGGGCTTAACCCCATACCCGAACAGTTTGGCAGTGAGATTCGTTGGAAACTGGCGGACCTTGGTGTTGTACTCGCGTACCGCGTCGATATAGCGGTTACGCGCCACCGTGATCCGATTCTCGGTGCCTTCAATTTGCGCCTGCAGGTCGCGGAAATTCGCATCGGACTTGATGTTTGGATAGGCCTCGGTAACCGCGAACAGGCTCTTCAGCGCTTGCGTGAGCTCCCCCTGTGCCTGCTGGAATTTGGCGAAGGCCGCCGGGTCGTTGATGAGCTCCGGGGTGAGCTGGATGGAGCTGGCCTTGGCGCGTGCTTCCGTGACGCCGATCAGCACCTGCTGCTCCTGAATGGCGAAGCCCTTTACGGTGGCTACCAGGTTCGGAATCAGGTCGGCTCGCCGCTGGTACTGGTTGACTACTTCGGACCAGGACGCCTTCACCCCTTCATCGAGCTGCTGCAGCCGGTTATAACCGCATCCAGCAAGACCGGTCGCGCTGACAAGCAGTAGTGCGAAAGCCCAGGCACGCATCGATTTCCCCTTTGCTTGGTCTCAGGATGGCCTATCTGCCCCGCCCGCGCAATCGCTGCTTCGCACCATAGTGCGTAGCAAACTTCGCCTCTATGACAAGAGAGGATGCCCATCCGGCAATTGGTGCGCGTACCAGGCGGCGAGCCGATGCCGGATCGTCTTCTCGCTGAGCTGCTCTTCCGGCATGGGTGAGATGACCTTGTCGTGCACGAGTAGGCGATAGATGTACAGCGCCTTGTCGCTCGCTGAGTCCGTCGACTCGAACTCGACGGCCTTACGGCCCTCCGCATATTCAACGCCGGCGCGCAGCGCGGCCTTGAACAACTCGGCTTCATGTTTGAGTTTCTTCACGCGAGGCCTTCAGGGTTTGCGAATTTGGGCGCGTAACCGATGGCTCAGTCACCCACCCGCTGCCGCAATCTTGTCATCGCCATGCGGCATCGGGAAGCGTTGCAGTCCAGCGGACGCGCGCTCGAGAATACCTCAGCGAAGGCTTTCTATGACACGGTCATGCGTGTCGCTTGGTTACGCCAGCCGCTCCAACAAGGTATGCAGCGGCACCTCGGCCTCGGTCTGCGCCCACACCGACAGCCGCTCCTTGGTATCGGTTTCGCGTCGCAGGGTATAGGGCGCACCGGCGTAGAGTCGGTCCAGGAAGACCCTGAGGGACGGTTCGATCTCGTCGTAGGCGGCATCCGTATTCGGGGCAACGAGTCGATCATTGGCGAAAAACTGCAGTCGATTGCCCCGGACTTGCAGTGCGCCTTCGAGCTCCGCGTCGCTGCTCATAAGCTCGGCAGCGGTCAAGGCCTTCCGGGCGACCTCTGCCAGACGTTGCTGCAGCTCACCGGTGAGCTTGCGCTTGCTGTAGTACAGGACGCCCGGCTCGTGACTTGCCTCATCCAAGGCATAATTGCCCTCATGGGCGATGAGCATCACACCGGGTCCCGCGGGCACGTGACTGTAGTCAGCCACGTCGATGAGCAGATCCTCCAGCGCATCCTGTTGGATCCACCGATGGTAGATCGGGATGAGCTTGAGGATGTCGATCCTGTTCGCGCCCGCTGCGAAGAATTTGATGCCGAACTTGTGCAGATCCATGGGGACGTCAGCTCACGGCTGCGAGGGGCAGCTCAGGCACCTCTAAGCTGACCTTTGCACTCTTGGCTTGCTGTTCGCTCAGGCGCAAATGGCAGCTATAAGCAGCCTCGATGAACAGCTGAGCCTCTTCGACCAGGTGGCGTGCCTTGTCGGCAGTGAACACCCGGTTCTTGTCTGTATGTCGGTTGAGCAGATACAGGGCGAACTTGCCCCCAGCGTATTGGCCGGCGTCTGGAGACTGGAAAAGTTGAGTGTCGTAGAAGCGCGTCTTGAACTCGCTGACGATCCGCTCGGCATCGTCCGGAACGTCCCAGAACTGCGTGCGTACCAGCCCTTTGGCTGCGATCAGCATGGACTGGTAAGCCACCTCGTCAGCCTTCTGGAATTCGTTCTGCTCCAGCTGAATCTGTGCCTCGAAATTGCGCTGCTCGGCCGCCTGCAGATCGAATTCGATCTGTGGCACGACCTCACCGGCACACTCCCCGGTGGTGATGTCCGAAATCGTGAATTCCCGCGGGTCACGCCAGTCCGAGTACAAGGTCCGATCGACCGCGTACGCAGGCACTGGGGAGTAAGCGTCGACCATCGCTTTGAGCGCTTTCTTGCCGATGCGCACTACGTAGTCCTTGAAGCGCTCGCCTTCGTTGCGCTCGGCGAGGTAGCGCTGAGTTACATGGTCGATGAACTCGGGGATGCGTTTGGACGGTACGGCGCCGATCGTCAGGCCGTAGGTCGCACCGTTGTTCTCCCACTCGCCGCCCATGAGCACCCGGAAGTGCGGCACGGTCGCGCCACCGACCTTGCGCGAAACACCATAGAAGCCGATGTCGGCGAGGTGGTGCTGTCCGCACGAGTTGAAGCAGCCGGACATCTTGATGTGCATATCGCGAACAGCAGGGTCGATGCCTGCGGTCTTTTGCCGTTCTACCAGTCGCTCATGCAGCTCTGCGGCGAGCCCGCGCGATGCAGCGATGCCTAGCTTGCAGGTGTCAGTGCCGGGGCAGCTGACTACGTCCTCGATTTTGCCCGCACCGGGTAAAGCGAGGTCCAGACGTTTGAGTTCCGCGTAAAGCGATGGCAGATCGGCCTCGGATACCCAGCGCAGAATCAGGTTCTGCTCGACGGTGGTCCGTACGTTATCACCTACGTATTTGCGGCCTACATCAGCCAGCCGACGCATCTGCCAGGAGGTGATATCTCCGAGCGGCAGAGTGACGGTGGCCGCAACATAGCCGGGTTGTCTCTGGGCGTAAACGTTCGTCGCGCGCCAGGCCTCGAACTCCGCATCGAGATTGGATAGGTTCAGCTTCGAGGAGGCCTTCGCCGGCTTCTCCTCATACCGCTCGACATCATGAAGATAATCGGTCCAGCGTGGATCGGGCCGCAGAACCTTGCGCTCTTCGAGCACCAGGCGGCGGAATTCCTCGAGTCCGATCTTCTCGATCAGGAATTTCATCCGCGCCCGGCCACGGTTGCGCTTCTCGCCCAGACGGGCGAAGACCCGACAGGTAGCTTGGGCGAGCGGCAGGATCTCCTCCTCCGGAACCGCGGCATCAAACAGTTTGGCATCGTACGGTACGGCACCCAGGCCGCCGCCGATCACCACCTCGAATCCGCGATGCGTTGCGCCGTTGCCTTGCCAGGTCTTGGCGATGAACCCGAGATCGTGGATGTTGGTCAGGCCACAGCTGCTGGTTTTGCAGCCGGAGAAGGCCACCTTGAACTTGCGACCCATATCCTGGGTATCCGGGTGACCCAACAGGTGATAGGCCATTGCCTTCGCGTACGGTGTCGTGTCGAAGGCCTCGCAGCGGCAGACGCCCGCCAGCGAACACGCAGTGACATTGCGCACGCTGTTGCCACAGGCTTCGCGGGTGGTGACGCCAGCGGATGCCAGTCGACGCATGATGTCGGGCGTGTCTTCTATGTGGACGTAGTGCAGCTGTACGTCCTGCCGGGTGGTGACATGACAGATCGCGTCCGAGTACTCCTCGGCCAGATCGGCCAGGACATCCATCTGATCTGGAGTCAGACCACCGAAAGGAATCTTGATGCGCTGCATCCCTGGCGCATCCCACACGGTGTCGGTGCCCTTATTGGCATGTGCCGGAAATGGCAGGGTGCGATGCGTGATGCCATCGTGACGCTGACCATTGTCATAGCGCTGGCCGTAGGCGCCGCGACGCAGCCGGGCCTCCGTGAACAGTTTGTCCTCGATCTTGCCCTGCTTCTTGAGCTCAATCTTGCCTTCGAAGTCGTCGATCTCGCGACTGAGTTCGGCGGGGACCCGATCCGCGAGGTGTTCTTTCCAGCTGCTCGGTGTGGGTGTCATTAATCACAGCCGCGGTAGCGCCACATACAGGGCAGATTCGCCTTTCGTGGCTGGGGCCAACGATCATAGGCCCGGCGACGGCGACCTCAACATTCCGGCTAGACCGGTTGGGCATATGCATATTTCGTTTCGGCAGCTGTAACGCTCGAGCACGGCCCCCCACCGACTGGCCTGACCCATCCCACGGATCAACGTACAGAGAATCACCGTCCACAAATTGGCCGTCCACAGAATTCACCGTCCACTGGATCCACTTCCTCATTTCCGCTGTCGCCGATATGCGTCGGAGTTTGATGTACACGAGCTCAGCTCGTGTTGGCATACGGCGAGATGCAGTTAAACAGCGTCGGTTTCAGGCGACATGTTCTTTAGTGAGAAGTGATACACCGTCAGGTATCTCCTGGGAATTTAGGATGCACCAGGAATTTGCGGAGGCGTGGAATGAGCGGTAGCAGAAGGGCGGCAGTAATTTCGGTGGTGATGTCGATTGCGCTATCCGCCTGTGGCGGCGGCACCGGCAGCAGCACCAACAGTAGCGGCACCAGTACCAACACCGCCCCGAGTACCAGCACTGGCAGCACGACCTCCGGCGGCACGACTCCCGGTAGCACGACTGCCGGTAGCACGACTGCCGGTAGCACGAACAGCGGCAGCACGAACTCCGGCAATGGCAGCAGCACCGCGGGCTCGGGCAACAGCTCCAGCAGCACAGCAACGGGCTTCGTGAGCTTCGGGGATAGTCTGCCACCAGCCGGGTCTAGTGGCACCGATGCCATGCCGGCTGGCGCAGGCCTCGCAGATACTTCTAGTCCCGATCACGTGATAGGTAGTGGCACGCCTGCAAGCTGTACGAGCGACGCAGTCGTGGCTGCTGTGGCAGCAGGTGGTGTCATCACGTTCAACTGCGGTGCAGCGCCCGTCACCATCCAAATGACCGCAACGGCTAAGGTTTTCAATAACGCGGCGCCTATGACTGTGATCGATGGCGGTGGTCGGGTCACACTCAGCGGTATGAGGCAGCGACGCATCCTCTACGTGAACACCTGTGACCAGAGTTTGGTCTGGACCACTACCCACTGCCAGAACCAGGAGTACCCGCAGCTGACAGTACAGAACCTGACTTTCACCGAGGGTAATGCCAGCAATGAGACGGCGCCGGAGGGCGGCGCCATCTACGCAAGCGGCGGTCGCATCAAGGTGGTCAATTCGCGCTTCTTCAGTAATGACTGCGCCAGTACCGGACCCGACACGGCCGGCGGCGCAATCTACGCAACGAATCAGTACCAGGGCCTGCCCGTATATGTAGTGCACTCAACGTTCGGTGGCCAGTCGACCTTGAGCAATAGCTGCTCGAATGGCGGTGCCCTCGGCAGCATCGGAGTATCGTGGAGCATCATCAACAGCCTGATTTCGTACAACCAGGCTGTGGGTAATGGCGGTAACCCGGCGACCAGCGGGACACCCGGCGGCGGGAGCGGTGGTGCAATCTACAATGATGGTAACACGATGGTGCTGACCATCAGCGGTTCGCAACTGAGCTACAACGGGGTCAATGCCTTCGGCTCCGCGATCATTTTCGTATCGGACGACAACACCGGCAGTATCGCCATCACCGATTCCACGATCACTGGTAACACCGGTGGTTCGTGGTACCCAACGTATCCGCAGATCTCAACCGCTGCGAGCACACCCATCACCGTGACCAATTCAGACATCGCCAACTGAGCGGCCTGCTGATCGTCGCTGCCGGTTCCTCAGCGGTGCAGTCTCGCCACCCATCGGTACATCAGAGCCGCCACCAGCGCAAAGGCGATCGTGCCAAGAACGACGGCGCCCCTGTCAGCGAACTTGTCGCTGACGAGGGATAGCGGAAAGTCCTTGCCTGAAAAGGCCACGAGTGCTGCGATCAACACGCCAATCAGCCCTTCGCCAACGATCAGCCCGGAAGCGAGCAGCACCCCGAGCTGCTTGACCGCTGCGGGGTTAGCGCGTCTTTCCGCGCGGTGATCGAAATACCACCCAGCGAGGGCCCCGACAACGACCATCAGAGTGCTCTGCGTGGGTAAGTAGATTCCCAGCCCCACCGCGAGTGGTGAGAGATGCATGCCATCGGTCACGCGCCTCAGGACCTCATCGATGATGATGATCCCCACGCCAATACCAACCCCCGCCTCGATCAGACTCCAGTTGACATTGTTCTGTAGTACGCCTTGTGCGAGGGCGGATATCAGCCCCGCCTGAGGTGCTGGCAGGGGGTGTTCATGTGTCGGGCCCGGCGCTCCGGCAAATCCATAGGCGTGATTCAACAGATCCAGTATCGGCGGAATGATGACCGCGCCGGCGATGACGCCGATGATCAGTGCGACCTGTTGCTTCCATGGCGTGGCACCCACGAGTTGACCGGTCTTCAGGTCCTGCAGGTTGTTGTTCGCGATGGTGGCTACGGCGAATATGACAGCGGTGACGAACAAGGCGTATGCGACCAGAGCCTGCTCGGCGCTCGCAGGCAATGCGGAGCGCACCCCGAACACCAGCAGCAGGGAAACACCAAGCACCGCCAGAATGCCGATGCCGGACAGGGGGCTGTTGGAAGAGCCGATCAGGCCGGCCATATAACCACAGACCGAGGAAACGAAAAAACTCATCAGGGCGATGTACACCAGTCCGGCGGCCACCAACAACGTCATGTGAGCGTTCAATGCGCCATGCGAATCCCAACTAGCCAGAAGTACTGCTATCGGCGCGAGGCACACGAGTGTGAGTAAGCCCACGATACCGATCGGAATATCGCGCTCCGTAACCGGCAACGCACCCTGGTTGCCTGCGCGGCGAGCGCGGGAAGCGGCCATCGCGGAGCGCAGCCCGGCCGCCACGGGTCTGACGAGTTTCGCCAGCGTCCAGATCGCCGCGACGAGAATCGTGCCTGCGCCGACGAAGCGAATCTTATGACTCCAGGTGAACTGCGCAAGCGCAGCTACTGCGTCCTGACTGCCGCTGAGCGCAGAGTAGTGCGGCACTCCCCAGGCCCAGCCGATGAGTGCCCCAACCCCCATCGCGACTCCGACCCACAGGCCCACCAGGTGGCCGACGCCAAACAATGCGAATGAGAACAACAGATCGAAACCGCTGACGCCGCCGTTACCGACCCGGAAATAACGTACCAGGTCACTGGCGAATATCCGCGTCCCGACCACAACTGCGAATACCCCGGAGATGATCGAGCCACAGACGACCGCACGCAATCCGGCCCGAGAGTCCTCCACCGCTTCGGTTTTCGCCTCGGCGCCTCCGCCGACCTTCAGAACTTCAGCGCAGGCGACTCCCTCGGGATACGGCAGATCCGACTGGGTAACCAGAGCTCGCCGCAACGGAATCGAGTACATGACGCCCAATATCCCGCCGAGCGCACAGACGAGCACGGAGGTCCAGTAAGGAAAGCCGGTCCACCAACCGATGATGACGAGGCCGGGCAGCACGAAGATGATGGAGGACAGCGTACCGGCGGCGGACGCGACCGTCTGCACGATATTGTTCTCCTGGATGGTCATTCCTTTGAAGCCGCGCAGCACGGCCATGGAAATGACGGCTGCCGGGATGGAAGTCGCGAAGGTGAGTCCGGCCTTCAGGCCGAAGAACACGTTGGCCGCTGTAAATACCAACGTGATGACGACACCCAGGATCAGTCCCCGGACGGTCAGCTCTTTTTGAGACGACGCAGGCGAGATCATCGATTTTGCTCCAGGAGAGGTCATGGACGGTGCTCCGCTCTTCTTCTGTGCCGCGTCGGCCTTTGCCGATGGCAGAGACTACACCGCCGGCAGCCTGAATTGCGATGCCAGACCTGGGCTCTAGGGTGATTCAGGAGGCCCCAGTGCAAAGCAATCCAGATCGTTCGCGAACGCGACCGGGCCTGCATAGTTCCGGCTGATAAAGCTCAACGTTTCCGGCTCGCGTCCGAGCGTGCGCAGCATCCGATGGGACAGCACTAGGCGATGCGCGTGCGCGGTCTTCGCGATAACGCCAATAAGCGAGGGTGGCATATGGAGTGCGCGGGGCGGACCGTCGGTCCCCTCGGGAATTGCGTTATGGATAACGAGCAGGTCCGCGCCGTCGGCAAGCTTCTGCAGATTGCCATTGTCTCCATTCCCGTCGCCGCTGAAGACGACAGAGCGATGGTCGAGATCAACTCGCCACGCAAGTGCCGGAACCGAACCGTGAATCACCGTGGTAGCAGAAATGGCGATGCCCTCCCTTGCAGCGAGCTGCCGCATCTCGTGAGCCGCAAGCTGCACGTTGTGCGGCTGCAGCCTATATCCATCGTCGTGGCCACTCAGGTAATTACCGAGGTAGCGGTACGCACCCCGCGCCGGAGCGAACAGGTCTGAGATGAAGACCGTGGTTGCCGGAAATTGGCCGTTGCCGCCCGGACCAAAGAGGGGCAGCGGGTGCGTCCGCTGACCGAAGTACGAAGACATGAACAGTACCGGCAGGTCAGCGGTGTGGTCCACGTGCAGGTGCGATAACAGAATGAAGTTGAGATCCTCCATCTGTGCTCCGGATTCGCCGAAGCGCAGCGCCGCGCCCCCTCCGGCATCGATCAGTACGCGCGCCTTGCCGTCACGCCAGATCAGGTAGCTGCTGCTCGCGCGTTTGTCCTGCACCTCCGGACCGCCGGAGCCGAGCACCTGCAGCTGCAATCCCTTCCGACTGCAGGCCGTGTCGGCGTGCGCTGAGGGTAAAAGCCAGCCAATGCCAGCCAGTAATGTAGCCGCAGCCTTGGCTCGTGTATTCAACAGCGACTAACTCTGTTTTCGTGGTCGCACGACGCCGATGGGTAACTGGTCGACCTTGCGCATTTCAGCATCCTGAAATTCCTGCGGATGGCGCAGGTAATCCACCGCCATGTCGAAAGCGTCGTGACCCCAGAAAAGCTCTGTGCCGATGATCAGAGTAGGCACGCCGAATACACCTCGAGAGATGGCCCACTCCGTGTTTTTCTTCAACTGTTCTTTGATATGTGGTTCCTGTACTGCGACTTGCGGGTCTGCGAGTTTGAGTCGCGTGCCAAGATCGGTGATCACGGCCGGATCGCTCAG
Organism: uncultured Pseudomonadota bacterium; assembly: GCA_963715725.1. Classification (GTDB taxonomy): domain Bacteria; phylum Pseudomonadota; class Gammaproteobacteria; order Steroidobacterales; family Steroidobacteraceae; genus 13-2-20CM-66-19. The sequence continues at coordinate 2,101,676 of OY970272.1, forward strand.
ATCGCGACCGTGCAGAAAAGCCGCATCGAAGACCATCTCGATCACGGGTCGCTCTGCCCCGGCCGCAAGGATCAGCCGCTGTGCCAGCAGCGGACTGAACGGATGCGAGGGCGGCAGGCGCATCTTGATACCCATCCGTCGCGCCCGCCACAGCGCAAACCGATAGGTGAAGCGTCGTTTGTGCTCGATTTCGGCCGGGCCGATCTGCCCGAAATGATTCAGCAGCCCGGCGAACAGTATCGGCACGTATTCGATAGCTACAGTCTCAGGCAGCCCCGGCAGTTGCTTCAGTGCAAGATAAGCGAACGGCGAGATGACATCGAATACCCATTGGATTTTCGTGGTCATATGGTGTCTGTTGCTTTACCAAGGGCCAACATCAGAACGGCGCGAATTGAGATACGACCTGTGCCGTCGACTTCGCAACATCGCTGTTTATAGCCGTCCCCGCTGGTAGCTCAGCCGCCTTTGCCATGCGCAACGAGATCAGTCCGTTCGGGAACAGGATCACCTGATTCTCGCCGAAACCGGTCATCTCCGGCAGATAGAGTTTTCTTGCCGAGTGACTGCCCACGAACGGGACGAAGTGAAACCCCATCTTGTAGAGCTCCTCATCGGTGTTGCTCTGCTCCGGAGGGCTCCTGTCGATTGACATATCTGTCCTGGTGCGGATCGCATCCTTTGCTGCCAGCAGCTCGGCCGTGAGTTGGCGGTGGAGTAACTGATGTCCGGCATGCGAGCCGAGGTTTTGCAACAGCGTCGCGATCTTCGCGAGCTCGTCCAGAGTGGGATAGTAACCCGAGCTGCCCCACGCAATGCCCTTGCGGCCAGCGGCCTCGAGTGTCCGCACGAGCGGGGCGTGCTGAATGCCTATCGGCGCCAGGACCTCCGTGCGCACCAGGTCCCAGTGATCCGTCTGTGGGCTACCCACGGACTTCAGGAAACCGTCGATGGCTGCGCCAACCAGGTACATATCCTGATCCCGGTAGCGAAAGACCGTTCCGGGGTCCCAGGGGTAAGGACGCAAGTCAGCGTTGATCGCCTTGAGCTTCTCTGCGTGCGAGGGTGCAGTAAACCAGGTGTCATAGTTACCGAGTGCAGTACCGTCGGAACCGTCATTCGGATTCGTCTTGATAGATCCCACGCCGCCGAATCCACTCGCCATGTCCACTGCATCCAGCAACCGCACACGCTTCCATTTCGGATCAAGGCCGTCCACGTAGTCGCCCACCTTCAACGTCAATACCCAAGGGCCGTAGGTTTGCGCCAACCTCAGCAGCGCAAGGGGATTCACGATGCTCTTGGTGATTGAGCGCACGCCGAATCGCATCTCGAGCGGATATGGGTAGTCGCCGTAGGGGGTCGGTGCCGGTTGGTAGAACAACACGCCGTTGCGCACCAGCGCTGCCGCAACGATCCAGCGCGGGTCCAGAGGACCTCCAAAACCATCGAGCGTGCCGGGGGCCAGCGATCGTACGAGCTCGCTCCAGGGTTTGCTTGGCAAACGCTGCGCGAGTTCGGCTCTCGCTTCGGCGCGCTTAGCCGCGAGATCGTCGGGCGCGTATCGCCCGAGCGCGGTCGATGCGGAACCCCAGGTTACGAAGTGCTGATGCAGCAGATATGGCGCATTCTGTTGTATGAATTGGAAGCGCAGTCTGCTGATCTTTGTGCCGTCAAAGAGGAAGCACGCCAACCCCTGCATCGCGTGATTATCGATGTCGTTGACCAGCATGAGTGGCAAGGCAGCCCGTGACCACCGCCCATCGGCCGCCTCTCTCCAGGTGCGGCCAAACTGCGGTATGACTTGCCAGAAGCTGGGCACGCGAACATGCGTAGATTCGTGCACCATCTCCCCGCGCTGCACTGGTACCAACAATCCGTCAACTGTGAAGAATTCAAGCGTCACCTCTGGAAAGAGGCGCGCATCGCGACCATTCTGCATCGGATGCTCAATCGCGGGTTCAGCCTGCATCGCGGTCTGGGAAATCGTGACCGCACCCACGAAGTCCGGCGCAGCCCGTGCGCCGGGTTCCGGGACGAAGGCGGTGTTGGCGACCGGCGCGTCGCTCAACTTTCCCGAGTTCACGAGAGCAACGGGCAGCTCTGCTGTGGCCGAGGCAGCCCGGATGGGTGAGCTCAGGCACAGAGTAAAGGCAAGGAGGATGCTGCCGACCGGGCAAAGAAGCGCTTTCATCTGACCTCCGCGGCCGCTGCGATTATGCAGGCATGTCAGCTTCTTAGCTCGTTTTGCAACCGCTGCTGGAAATTCATGCGTGACCCTTGGCAGTTCTCCTGTGGGGTGATGCCTGTGCTCAGCCACAGATGCATGACCGCGTAGCTGCGCCATGGGCGCCAAGCCTGCGACATCTCCTCGGCGGTCTTGGCAGACACCCCGCCGAGCGCGTTACGGACGGCGACGTCCTCTTTTGGGAACGCATCCGGCCAATTCATGGCCCTCATGGCGATGTAATGAGCTGTCCATGGCCCTATCCCGGGCAGTTCGGCCAGCCGTTGAATCGCCTCATCAGGGTTATGAAGCACGCCGCCATCGAGCGCCAGCTTTCCGGAGACCTGTGCGGTCGCGAGCGCGATGATGGCGCGGGAGCGCGCGCTTACCACACCAAGCTTCGAGATGTCGTCGATCGTGGCTGCGGCGACTCGCGCAGGCGCGGGCGTCAGGCGACTAAGCTGCGGATACGGCGTCACGCTCGGTTCCCCAAACGCCTCGGCAAGGCGGCAGCCAATCTTCGTCGCGGCCCTGACTGTGACCTGCTGACCAATGATTGCGCGCACGCCGAGCTCAAATCCGACAAAAGCGCCCGGCACACGCAGTCCGGGTGTCTGCCGCACGATTGGCGCAAGTCGCCTGTCCTTGCTCAGGTGTTTGCCGATAACGTCCGGACGCGCGTTCAGATCGAAGAGAGCGCGCACCCTGTTCAAGAGAGGCGGCAACACATTCGCAAGGCTGTGGGTAAACTCCAGGGCGAGCGCATTTCTGCCCTTGAGGTGGGTCACCCGGATCCAACCTACAGCCGCGCCCAGGCGCACCGTCCGTGCGTAAAACTCGTCCGTCACCCACTCCACCCCTTCTAGCTCTCGAGCGGCGAGAAACTCCAGCACGCCTTTCCAGTCGTAGGGAGGGCGATAGGTAAGTTGTAGCGTGGATGTATCGCCGCCTGGGGGCGCAGCCTGCAGGGCATTCGCGTTCCTGCGCAGCCGCGTTGGCGAGAGCCGGTAGCGCGAGCTGAATGCATCGTTGAAGCGTCTGAGGCTGGAAAACCCACTGGCAAATGCGATCTCAGTCACCGGAAGCGCCGTCTCGCTGAGGAGTTGTTTCGCCAGCAACAAACGCCGTGTCAACAGCAGTTGCACGGGTGAGACTCCCAGCTCCTTCTGCACGATGCGACGGATTTGCCGCGAACTCAGTTCAAACTGGTTGGCGATCGCTTCCAGACCGGCATCGTTGTCGATAGTGCCGTCTTCGAGACGCTGCACAATGAGTTGCGCGATGCGCTGCGAGTCATCAACGGGGGCGCTGCCCGGCGCGAGCTCAGGCCGGCAGCGCAGACAAGGGCGGAAGCGCGCCTGTTCGGCCTGCTGCGCGCTATCGAAGAACCGACAGTTCGCCTCCTTCGGAGTCTTCGCAGTGCAGATCGGACGGCAATAGATACCCGTGGATGTCACGCCGACGAAGAAGATGCCATCGAAGCGACGATCGCGCGCGGTGAGTGCCCGGTACAGGATTCTGCGCTCGTGTGTCATGGACCCAATATAGAGTGGCAACCTGTGCGGCAGGAGCCATTTTCGGTCATGCAATTGGTGAGATTTTGCCGTCCGAAAATGGCTAGCGTGCTGTCCGATTCCGGCTAGTATGCATCGCAAGGCCCGTTAACTGGAGAAACTAAATGCACTCCTATGTCAGTAAGGTCATCGAGTCACCCATCGGGTCGCTGCAGCTCATCGCCAGCGGCGATGGTTTGGTGGCAGTGCTGTGGAATGACGGCAGACCCGGCAAGAGCAACTTGGGGGAGGTTGTGGAAGAGCAGCACAACCCGGTTCTCCTGGAAACGGAACGGCAGCTGCACGAATACTTTTCCGGACAGCGCCAAAGCTTCTCGTTGAAGCTGCATTTCACCGGCACACCCTTCCAGCGGCGTGTATGGGCTGCTTTGCTGACCATTCCGTATGGTGAGACCCGGTCGTACGCACAGATTGCCAGGCAGATCGGCAGTCCGCAGGCTGTGCGCGCGGTCGGCGCCGCAAACGGCCGCAATCCGATTCCCATCATTGCCCCATGCCATCGGGTCATTGGCTCCGATGGAACGCTGACCGGCTTCGGTGGAGGTCTCGACAGGAAGGCACGACTGCTCGCGCTCGAGCAGGAAACATGCGCTGCTAAGGCACCAGATATTGCGCAGACGCCGGCTACTGCTCAGATAGCCTTACCACTGGCGCACAGTTGTCAAATGACCCGGGCGGGCACACGGCGCGCTGCATCCTGAGGCCCCTGCCGCAGTGCTCGAATAAGGGCTCGGAAAGGCGCAATATCAGGAGAAGAAGAAGCCGACTGACGAGCGATGCAATCACACCAACCGGGCGCAGTTGCGCCGCCGCGTGCGCTCGGGGCCCTCGACGTCACGCTCTTCATGATCACCGCGGGATGCAGTTTGCAGTGGACTGCAACGGCAGCGGCCGCAGGTCCAAGCTCACTGATGATCTGGCTGCTGGGCGGCGTCGGCTTTTTTCTGCCCTTGTCGTTGAGCGTCATTTTTCTCATCTCACGCTATCCTGAAGCGGGCGGGCTGTATGGCTGGGCCCGCCTGGCGTTCGGGCCCTATGCCGGCTTCATGACCGGCTGGACTTACTGGACGGGCACACTCGCATTTCTCCCCAGCGTGCTTTATTTCACCGCCGGCAGTGCACTGCTGTCATCGATGCGCATGGATGCCGCGAATGCAACTCCCGCCTGGTTCATCGGGTTCTCGGTGACCGCGCTTCTTCTGGCAGCCGTATTGAATGTGCGTGGGCTCACTGTCGCGAAGTGGCTCAACAGCGTGGGTGCGGTTGCGCGTTGGATTGGAACCGGGCTGCTCGTAGCGTTGGCGATCGCGAGTTGGTGGCGGTTTGGGCCTGCGACCGATATCAATCGCCACACGATCGTGCCCGCCTTCCGCCTGGCCGATGTCATATTCTGGACGACGCTCGCTTTCTGCTTCACTGGTCCCGAAGCGGCTTCCTTCATGGGCAATGAGATCCGCGATCCCCGGCGCAGCATTCCCCGCGGTCTCATGCTCGCCGCGCCCATGATTGCCGGCATCTACATCATAGGGACCGCGAGCATCCTGCTTTCCATTCCGCCAGAGCGCGCGAGCGGAGTCTATGGAGTGATTGAGTCGGTTCGTGCCGCGGCGGGGCGCCTCGGACTGTGGTGGCTGGTTCCGCTTGGAGCTGCGTGCGTGGTACTTGATCGCATTGGCAGCGTGTGCCTGTGGATTGGCGCCCTGGCCCGCATCCCGGTGTCCGCCGGAATCGATACCTATCTCCCCGCCCGGCTCACGAGGCTCGATCCACGCAACGGGGCACCTGCGACAGCGATCTGGATACAGGTGTTGATCGTAGCTGCACTGGTTCTCATCGGCCAGAGCGGAACCTCCATAAGAGGCGCGTACAACGTGCTCATCGAAATGATGGTGGTGGCGTCCCTGGTGCCGTTCCTAACGCTGTTCGGTGCCGCGATCAAGCTCTCCGCGGGGCCGCATCGAGCAGGCGAGGTTCGCATTCCGGGGGGCCGAGCGCTCATCGTGAGTACTGCGGTGCTGGGTCTGGCGACCACGGCCGCATCGATCGTAGTCGCGTTCATTCCGCCACCTGAAGAGGTCAATCCTGCGCTCGCGGTGTTGAAGATCGCCGGCCTCAACGCGCTGTTAATACTGAGTGGCTCGGCGCTTTTTCTCTACGGTAATGCGCGCGTCCGGCGCAGCATGGCGTCCCCGGGCGCGGCGGCCAACACGATCTAACTTCCAGGAACGCGTGCCGTCGAGCGTATTATTGCTTTCGAGCCAATGAACAGGCCCAATGGCCGGTTTACGCCGGCTATGCCCGCTCAGCCCACTGGGGCTTCCAAACGCAGTGGTAAATGTAACGATGCTACTCGAGCGCGAACAGTCCAGGTCTCAATTGGAAGCTTCTCTGCATGCGGCGCGGCAGGGTGTTGGGCGCGTTGTATCGATCGAAGGGGAAGCCGGCATCGGCAAGACATCGGCTGCGCTGGATTTCGTTGCAGCGCATCGTGCGGATGCGCAGGTGTACGTCGGGGGCTGCGAGAACCTCAGTACACCGGAGCCGCTGGGCCCCCTGCGCGATATCGAGCGGGACAGCCGCGGAAGGTTCGCCGTGTCCCCGAGCAGCCAGCTCGGGACTTTCGAGGCGCTGCTGCGCCTGTTGACCTCGCATAGCAATCCGGGTTTGCTGTTGATCGAGGACCTTCACTGGGCGGACGATCCGACCCTTGATCTGTTTCGCTATCTCGGACGGCGCATCCGCAGCGCACGGCTCCTCGTCGTCGCCACCTTCCGCACTGACGAGGTGAATTCTCGCTCGCGACTTGCTGATTTGTGGGCCGACATGCCGCTCGATTGCCGCGAACGTATCGAATTGCAGCGACTTTCGCCGGAAGCGGTTGCCAAGCTCTCTGAGCGGGCTGATGTCGCCGTTAGCGGCAACATCTACGCCATTACCGGTGGCAACCCGTTCCATGTAACGGAGTATCTGGCCACCGGCGATGCGGCGGTTCCACTGAGCGTGCGGGATGCCACATTGGCGCGTGCGAGTTGCCTCAGCACCCAGGCAGCCCGCACGCTGGATTGTGCTTCGATCTTCCCGCGCCACATCGATCAGGCGCTGCTGCGCGTCCTGGCCCATGACCCCCGGGACCAGGGTGTGGAGGAATGCATGCATGGCGGGATGCTCATCAGCAGAGGGGATGCATTGACTTTTCGCCACGAGCTGGCGCGCCGCGCGGTGCATGAGGCGATATCACCGCTGCGGCGGCGGGAACTGCATGTCGCCGCGTTGGAACTGCTGAAATCAACACAGCAGGCGCGCGCCGCAGAGCTGGTCCACCACGCACAGCACGGCGGGGCTGCGCATGACGTGGTTACTTACTCGCGACGCGCCGCGGAGGAGGCGCGGGTCCTCGGTGCCCATCGGGAGAGCATGGCGCACCTTGCCCGCGCGCTCGAGTACGGCGACTGGCTTACAGATGCCGAGCGGGCGGATGCCCTGCAGTGCCGGGCCGAGTCCGGTGAGCAATGTGGTGCATTTGTGGAAGCGAGCGCCGCCCTGCAGGAGGCGATCGCCGCGCGCCAGCGCAGTGGCGATACCGTGGGACTGGGGGATGCGCTGCGCATCTCGGCGCGTGTGCACTGGCTCTGCGGCCAATCTGAGCTCGCGGAGGAGCAGTCCGCGCAGGCCCTCGAAGTGCTTCAGGGTCATAGGCATACGTGGCAGTACGCCATGGCGCTCAGTGCACAATCGCAGCTCGATATGCTGGCCGATCGCAATCAGTTAGCCATTCCGCGGGCCCTCGAAGCCATGGCACTGGCCGAGCGGCTGGGATGTTGGGATATCTACCTGCATGCGGTGACCAACCTCACGGCGGCGCGCTGCTCGACGAATGTCGGTGCGGGCAGCGATGGGATCCTTACGGCGATCGCCGAGACGCGCCGCCGTGGCCATCCGGATCTCCTGCCACGCCTCTATTCCAATCTTACCTACATGTTGATGTCCGATCGCCGTTACGAGCGCCTCTTCGAATTCCTGCAAGAGGGTATCCAGGCAGCGGTCGCGCGTGACAACACGCCTCTTGAAGCCTACATGCGCGGATCGCGTGCCCTGGCGTTGCTGGACATGGGGCACACACAGCAGGCGGCGACCGAGGCCGAGTTCGTGGTATTCGGGCCCTATCCCAAGGGCACGAGCCGGTTCCCGGCGCGTGTCGCCCTCGCGCGTGCGCGAATCCGCATGGGAACCCCCGAGGATGGCGTCCTCGATGAGGCGCACTCTCTGCCAACTTCACAGCGGGACGTGATGCGCAGCGCGCCGCTGGCGGTAGTCGAAGCGGAAGCTCTCTGGTTGGGATTATCTCGACCCGGAGCACGTGCGGGCCTGCGCGCCGCCCATGAACAAGCAGCGCGCGCGCAAGGGCAGCGTTGGACTCTGGCTGAGACAGCTCTGTGGCTGAAAATACTCGATGAGCCCGGTTCATTGAACTTGCAGACTCTGCCGCGACTGCGCGCTCCCTACCAGGCGCACCTGGCTGGGGATTGGCGCAAGGCAGCGGATGAGTGGAGCAAGCTCGGATGTCCGTACGAGCAGGCGATCGCTCTGTCAGCGGGAGATGAGGCAGCGCAACGTGAGGCGCTGAGTCTCTTCGATCGCGTGGGCGCGGTGCCTGCCGCTGCTCGGCTACGCAGAATGATGCGCGCCCGCGGTGCCCGGGCGATCCCGCGCGGTCCGATTGCGAAAACACGCGCCAGTCCAGCAGGCCTCACCCAGCGTCAGTCGGAGGTATTCTCCCTGTTGGTGAAGGGACTGAGCAACGCGCAGATCGCGCAGCGCCTCAGCATCTCCCACAAAACCGCTGAGCACCACGTTTCGGCGATGATGGCCCGACTTGGGGTCTCAAAGCGGTGGGAGGCAGCCGCTGCCGCTCGTCGGCAGGGTTTGTCTGATGCGCTCGATGACTAGCGGGCGCGAGAACTAGGGGACGCAAGTCCAAAAGTTAGGGGGCCGCCCCCATGCGCCGCCGACCGCAGCCGCCCACCATGCTGCCTCGGATTCTTGCCAGCGAGGAGGCGGCAATGTCGCGGTTCGGAATATTTCTTTACGGTGTCTCATCTTATGCGCTCTCCATGGTCGTATTCGTTTACGCCACGGGTTTCATCGGCGGCTTCATCACTCCGACCATGCTGGACGGGCCGCCACGCCAGCCGCTGGGAACGGCTCTCGGCCTTGATATCGGCCTGGTGATGTTCTTCGCGCTCCAGCACAGCATCATGGCGCGTCCCGGCTTCAAACGCTGGTGGACTCGCTTCGTTCCCGAAGCGGCCGAGCGCAGCACGTATGTGCTCTTGAGCTCACTCGCCATGCTGGCCATCTTCGTGTTCTGGTCGCCGCTCGGCGGCGTCATCTGGCAGCTGTCCGACGGACTCGGCCGACAGCTCGTGATCGGCGTCTATCTGCTCGGCTGGCTGCTGCTGTTCTACACGACATTCCTGATCGATCATTTCGATCTGCTCGGTTTGAAGCAGGTGTGGCGTCATGTCGCCCGCCAGCAGTATCGGCCGCCACGGTTCTACACCCCGAGCCTCTACAAGCTGGTTCGCCATCCGCTCTATATCGGCTGGCTGACCATTTTCTGGGCGGCGCCCACCATGACCTCCTCGCACCTGCTGTTTGCCGTTCTCACCACCGCGTACATCCTGATCGCGATTCCTCTCGAGGAACACGATCTGGTGGAGGCGTTCGGCGCTGATTACACCACGTACCGGCAGCGCACCCCCATGCTCGTGCCGCGCCTGCGCGGGTCGCAGCACGCTGTGAGTTCCGCAGAGAACCAGGCGGGTGTGTGAGCGCACTCACGACGCGAGTGTCGGCGCACAGTACCCGACTGCGTTGACATTTTCATTCGTACCATACAAGAGGAGTTAGAACATCATGGGAGACAAACTCAACATCACCAAGGCGATAGCGTGCGCGCTGATGGCTGCGTCGCTGGGTGCGTTGAGCACAGCTGCGAACGCGCGGCAGCGCGAACCGGACGTGCTCAGCCGTACTATCGGCTTCTCTGATCTGGACCTGACCCGCAGTGAAGGAGCGGTGGCCCTGTACTCGCGCCTCCGTGTTGCGGCCAGCCAGGTTTGTCCTTCGGCGCTGATCACAGACGTGAATTGCTGCACGGCGCAGGCGCTGAGCCGTGCGGTGGCCGACATCAATGCGCCCAAGTTGACGACTTATTATCTGGCGAAGGCGCGGCAGCCCGCCCACGGCTGCTCGCAGAACTGAGCGCGCTCGATCACGCCAATCAGCACAGTGCGGCGTCCCGGCAAAGAAATCCGGCGTCCGCGCCAAGTCAGTTTGCAGCTGTGCAGGCAACATTACGACCCGGCTACCAGAGGCGTTCGCTAGAGAACGCATCGCGGCCGGGTCGGGAGGTAGAAAGTGGAATTAATTGCATTGTCCGCATCGGGTTCGCTGCTGCTGTTAGTGGCGAAACTGGCTGATTACCTGCTCCGCTCGTTTGCGGCGAAAGGCACCGGAAGATGACGGCCCACTACGAAGGATCCTGCTTCTGCGGAACCGTGAAGATCACGGTCAGTGGCGAGCCGGTAGCCATGGGATACTGCCATTGCGATTCCTGCCGGATGTGGGCTGCAAGTCCGGTCAATGCTTTCACGCTATGGCAGCCGCAGGCGGTGCAAGTCACGCAGGGCGCCGAGCAGCTTGCAACGTATCACCAGACACCACGCAGCTATCGGAAATGGTGCAAGCAATGCGGCGGCCATTTGCTGGCGGAGCACCCCGGATTGGGCGTCATCGATGTGTATGCGGCGGTGATACCCACGCTGCCCTTCAGAGCGGGCCTGCATGTCAACTATCTGGAATCGGTGCTGCCGATGCGCGATGGCTTACCCAAACTCCAGGACTATCCGAAGGAGATGGGCGGGTCTGGGCACATCGTTGCAGAGTAACGGCGCTCGCGGTGGCACGAGGCTCGGCCAGGATCGGCTCTGCGCAGTCACGCACGGGAGCCTGTCTGCCGCCGCCATGCTGACGGCGGCACGCCATGCTCTTTCTTGAAGGCGCGAATGAATGCGGCTTCGGATTCGTATCCCGCATCGGTAGCGACCTTCCGGACCGATGCGTCGCTTTGGCGAAGCTGCGAGGCCGCGAGCGCGATGCGCCAGCGCAGCAGGTATTGCATGGGTGGCATCCCCACCAACGCCACGAATCGCTCGCCTAGAGCCGATCTCGATAAACCGACGCAGCGGGCCAGCGCATCGACGGTCCAGCCCGCGGCCGGTTGCTCGTGCATGTGTGCCAGCGCTTTGCCGACGAAGCGATCTTTGAGCGCCCCCAGCCAGCCGGTCTGTTGCGTCGGATGGCTGTCCATATGCTGGCGTAGCGCCTCGGCAAACAGCACTTCAGAGAGGCGCGCCAGCACCATCGCGGAGCCTGGCCGGCGAGCGGCGCTCTCCGATACCGAGAACTGGATCGAGCTCATGACCCAGGCCGCATTGCCCGTGCCCTTGAGCCGCACACGCAACATTCGTGGCAGACTGCTGATGATGGGAGCTGCGAGGTGCGCATCGCAAGCGAGGAAACCACAGACGATGCGGGTGGCGCTGCCGCGTTCCCCGGCTTTGAAAGGCTCGACCTCGCCGCGGGTCAACAGCTGATGAAGGCTGTTCCCGGTGATCTCCACCGGTGGCAGGGACAGCGCCGCAGGATTTGCAGCAGTCAGCACATGCCGATCGCCGGACGGAAACAGGATGACATCGCCGGCTTGCAGCGATACCGGCTCACCGTTCATCAACCGTGCGTGACAGGCGCCTGCCGTAACCAAATGGTAAGGTATGACATGGTCGGCGTCGGGCATCAGCACGTCGGCGATTGCACGCGCGGGGGCTGTGAGATACGACCAGCGTTCACGCAGAGTCATCTCGAGGAAAACGGCGCCAGTCAGCCGGATGGCCGTCAGGACTTGAGAGAGGGTGTCCAAGTTAGTGTGGGCAGGCTACTGCAGCGCCCGGTGGTGATCATATACCAGGCCATGAATACCCAACGACGAGGTGCGCTACCCGCTGTGGCGGGCCGCCATAAACAGGTGTAACGTCCTGCGCCTTCCATTCAGGGGGTAGCATGGCCATCAGCCTGGATCAGCTGGCATACATTCCGAGCACTGGTGTTCGCCAGATTCGCGAGACGCCCCTGGTAGTAGCAACGGATGCGAGCCTCGAGGGCTACGGCTGTCTGGTCTCCGATCCAAAGACCTTTCGAATCGAGATCGTCCGCTGGCCCGCCCAGGGTTGGCGGCAGATCGATGCCAATTCCGGGGACCAGGGTGGGGTAACCGAAGGGATCTTCGAGTTCTGGTGGCGGGGCGACACGCTCTTCGCTCAGAACAATGCGGTCGGTGACAGCTACCTGTTCGCCTGGAGCCGATTACCGGAAGAGGCCAGATCAGAAGGCGTAGGCGAGCGGCGCCAACGCGCGCTCACCTGGCGTGCCAACTACCATCCCGACGGAGGACAGCTAGTGTATCCGCTCCGCGGGCAGCCTTTTGTCGTGCCGCTGGCACTGCCCGGTGATGATGTGACCCCCGAGCGATTCGTGAGTTTCTGGTGTGATGGCACTCGCGGCCTCTACATCCGTCCCAACGTCTGGCATGGCCCGTTTCTGCCGCTGGATGACCACGCCGAGTTCCTGGATCGCCAGGGACGTGTACATGCACGCGTCTCGGTGGACTTCGTTAAGGAATTTGGCTGCTACGTGGCAGCACCACTGATCGGTCCAGGTGGCTGAGTTCTGGTGCCGGTTTTCTTTGCGGTCGTGCAGGTGTCCTCGCGAGCGCTCGCGTGGCTGGCCTCATGGATCATGGCGCTCACCCTCGTTGGTGTGATGCCTGTCGCCTTTGCGGGAAAGACGCGCCAGGTAGTCATCGTGACGAGCGATGGCATTCGCTGGCACGAAGTATTTCGGGGAGCCGATCCAACTCTGATGAACGAGAAGGACGGCGGGATCTGGCTGCCGTCTGCGCAACTCGAATCGAAGTTTGGGGGTGTCGATTCTGACACCCGACGTCGTAAGCTCTTTCCATTCCTGTGGGGTGTGATCGGCGCGCAGGGTCAACTGTTCGGTAACCAGAATCTCGGTAGCCGCGCCCGCACCAGCAATCACGTCAATGTGTCCTATGCCGGCTATAACGAGATGCTCTCCGGTATGGCCGATCCGAGAATCAGCAGCAATGAGTTTGGTTTGAATCCGAATGTGACGGTGCTCGAATGGCTCGATCACGATCCGCAATTTCGCGGGCGTGTCGATGTCTTTGCTGCCTGGAGTGCCTTTCACGACATCCTCGCCGGACCGCGCAGCGGGCTGCCGATCCGCGCCGGCGCGACGCTCGTGGATCCTGCCGATAGCAGTTCACAAGGTCAGCTGCTGTCAGAGCTGTACCGTAAGACCACGCGCATATACGGCGATGATCCATACGATTCGTTCGTATACGTGGCGCTCCGGGAGCATCTCAGGAAGGCTCGGCCCCGCGTACTGTATGTCGGCTTTGGCGATACCGATCTGTGGCAGCATCTGGGTCGCTACGATGCGTTCCTGGAATCGGCCCACGCCTTCGATGGATTCCTGGCCGATCTTTGGAATCAGCTGCAATCCATGCCGGAGTATCGCAACCAGACGACACTGATTGTTACCACCGATCACGGACGCGGCAATGGCCTGCAGGAGTGGAAGGAGCATGGCCCCGCGCAGCGCGGGTCGGAAGATATATGGATCGGGGTGCTCGGCCCCGATACCCCGCCTCTCGGTGAGCGACGGCACGTTCCGGATGTCACCCAAGCCCAGATCGCAGCGACGGTGGCTGACATGTTGGGCAAGGACTTTCGGAAATTCAAACCCCAGGCGGCGCCGTCCCTGGCTGAAGCTCTTAGCTCCGTTCGACACTGAGGGTGCAGGGCCGATGCGGTGCAGAAGACCAAGCCCAAGCTAGGTGTGTAGGACAAACGACGACAACTTAATACAACACGGCCGGTATGACCCGGCGTCACGCTGATCTAAGCTGAGTTGCGTGTTCAACTGAGGAAGGGGCGCGATATGGGTCAGGATAACCGTAATGAGCAAGGCGGTCGCCAGACGGGTGGGGGATCGCAGGGAACCAATCAACCCGGCAGCGGTACCGGCAACCCGAAGCAACATGAGCAACAGGGTGACCGCTCAAAGCAGCCGGGTCAGGGCACTCCGGGTCAAACTGGCGGCTCAAACCCAAGTCGTCCGGGACAGGATAAGCCAGGACAACGGTAGCCTGTTGCAATGCTGTACATCGTTGAGGGCCGGCCGTTGCCCGGCCCTCTTTTGTTGCGCAGCAGCTCCGTCAGATCTGTGCAATAGCCCGAGTGATCAGCATCACGCCCAGCGTGATTGCGATGAAGCCGCTGGCACGCGCCACGTGCTCACCAGCCGCTCCTAGCCGCTCGAGGGTGATGGCCCCCGTGATGAGCGCCATCCAACGCAGCTCCATCATGCCAACGACCAGCAGGATCATCATGAGTGCGGCGCAACAGCGGACGCAGAGCACTCCGATGTGGAAGCCGTGCTGCCAGGCGCCTGTGATGCTCTGCCGGGAGCCCAGGATTGTCGGTAAGGCATGGCGACAGTGCCTTAGCTGATCTAACTTGGACTCGGAGAACTGGTTGACACCCGCGAGAAAAATCACGACGCCGCCGAGAATCGGCATCCGGCTCGCAAGAACCGGTTGTAGCCTCGCCGCTGCGGCGAGTGTAAGGCCGAGTACCAGGACGAACAGACCCAGCAGGAGATAGACAGAGAAATAACCCAGGGCGACTTGCGTCGTGAGACTATGAAGTCGGGTACGGCGGACCTGCAGGCCTGCGCCAGCCGAGGTTTGGATTGCCTGGCGATAGCGCCATAGCATGGGTAACAGGCAGGGCAGCATCATCGCCACCGTCATCACACACCACATGCCGAGAAAGCCGATCGCGACTTCGCTCCACGCCTGACCCGGCATCCGCATCCACATCATCGACAATGTCCAACCGCCGGCCATCGGCATCGCCCCCATCGACGCCATGGATGTGCTCCATAGAGTCGTTGCGGCAGTGCTGGCGGTAAGCAGGAGCGCCCAGATGCCGAGGAACGTCCGTTCGCGAGCAAGCGGCAGAGCCAGGCTCCGCGAGTTGAAGCTAGCTTCTTTCAACACCCTCTGGAGAAACATGACACGTGCCACGGCTCAACCGGCGACGTATTCATCGTTACGGCGCCACCAGACACCGTCCGCCTCGTTACGCCCCTTGGGTGCCCGGTCGAGCCACTGGTAGGCGCCCCACAGGCTGTCCAGTCCGCGGGCGTAGGCGGAATAGGTGTGGTAGATGATACCGGCCTCCAGTGCGAATGCGCTCATGCCCGGCCGATCACGCAGATAGGTCGCCGGGTCGGTCCCGCACATGGCGGCGAACTTGGCCTCGGCGCGCGCGCCACCGGCTTCCAGCTCCGGGCGCCACCTGAACGCGCTCTCGCGCCGGTAGTTGTATTGGATGTCGCCATCGCGCTGTTGCTCCTCGCTGAACCACACACTGTAATCAGTGTTGAAGTCGGTGCCGGCGGAGGAAGCCCACGGGAATGTCCAGCCCAGGCGTCGTTTGTAGGCCTGCAGCTTTGCCAGCGGCGCGCGTGACACGGCCCAGAGCATGACATCGTGGTGGGCCAGATGAACTGCAAAGCCGTTGAAGCCGTCGGCGATCATCGAGCATGACGGGCAGCCTGCACTGTAGTCCGGGCCGAACATGAAGTGGTAGACGAGCAGCTGCGAGCGCCCGCGGAAGAGATCGCCCAGAGAGGCGTCGCCGTCATCGGTCTGGAATCGGTATGACTCGTCGACTCGGACCCACGGCAGCTGCTGGCGGCGCTGTGCCAACTCGTCGCTACGGTGTGTGAGCTCCTTTTCTGCTGTGAGGAGTTCACGCCGTGCGCTGAGCCACTCTGCGCGGGTTCCGGTTGAATGCTTGGTCATGATGCTCGCTCCTTACGTGCGCCACACTCGGCGCCGGTGAGCTACATTTAGCTCCCGGTTGCCGCTCGGGTGGGAGTGACAAGTTTGGCGCGATTGCAGTGGACTCGCTGATTACAGCGGCGGCACGAGCGCTCGCAGCCGGTGACCCCCTGGGCGCGCTGAAGCGGGTAGCGCTGCGCGACGACGCACCGGCGCTGGCACTGCGCGGTATCGCGATGGCACAGCTCGGCGACCTCGAGCGGGCGAAGGCTCTGCTGAAGCGCGCGGTACGGGCTTTTGCACCACGGGAGTCTCTCGCGCGTGCGCGTTGTGTCGTGGCGCAGGCTGAGGTGGCATTCGCCGCGCGCGATTTGAATTGGCCCATGAAGCCGCTGCAGACCGCGCGAGGGATTCTTGAACGGCACGCGGATAGGGCCAATGCTGCCCACGCAAGACATGTGGAGATCCGGCGGCTCGTTCTGCTGGGACACCTGGGTGAGGCCGAAGCACGGCTCGATGCCATGGACCGGCGCTCCATGCCTCCAGCGCTGCAGGCGGCCGCCGAATTGTTGGTAGCTGGTATTGCGATGCGACGAGTGCAGGCGAGGGGGGCACGTGCCGCACTCATGCGGGCTCAGCGTGCCGCGCGGCGTGCAGCCATTTCATCTCTGATAGCAGAAGTGGACAACGCCTTCCGTCTTCTGAATGCACCGGCAGCCCGTCGTATCCATCGGGGTGAGGCACAGTTAGTCACCCTGGCCGATGTCGAATCGCTGCATGCCTCGGATGCATTGATAGTTGACGAGTGCCGTTACGTGGTGCGCGATGAGCAAGCAACGGTCTCTCTTGCCCGCCGTCCGCTGTTGTTTACGCTAGCGCGCGTACTAGCCGAAGCGTGGCCCGCACAGGTGCCGCGCCGGGTACTCATTGAGCATGCCTTTCGAATCAAACTGCAGGACGAAACGCACCGTGCCCGTCTGCGAGTTGAGATCGGTCGTCTGCGAGCGGCGCTGCGGCCACTCGCCGGCGTCCAGACCACCCCGCTTGGCTTCGCCTTCACACCGGGCCGCTCACGGGAAGTCGTCGTGCTCGCCCGACCGGTGGCAGAAAAACATGCGGAGGTCTTCGCACTGCTCGCCGATGGGGAGTTGTGGGCTACTTCGGCATTGGCTACGGCTCTGAGCGCCAGCCAGCGCAGCGTGCAGCGGGCAATGGAATCGCTGCTGTCGGCCGGCAAGGTCCAATTTATCGGTCGGGGGCGCGCGGTGCGCTGGATGATGCCGCCCGCGCCCGGATTCGCGACGAGCTTGTTACTCCCCTCCGCGCTGCCGGAGAGCTAGCATCAGGCCATGAAAAGATCAGCAGCCGAGATCGTGCGCGAATACGGGCCCTTCACGGATGTCACACACGTCCATGGGGTGAGCTACGACGGCGAGCGGCTCTGGATTGCCGCCGGCGACTCGCTGCACGCCCTTGATCCGGACAGTGGCGCAAGGTTGCGCACCTTGCAGGTGGCCGCCCACGCCGGCACCGCATTTGACGGCAAACATCTGTATCAGATAGCCGAGGATCGCATCCAGAAGGTCGATCCGCAGACGGGTCGCATTCTCGGCACCATCCCGGCACCTGGTGGTGGGGCCGATTCGGGGCTGGCCTGGGCCGAGGGCACCCTGTGGGTGGGACAATATCGGGCGCGCAAAATACACCAGATTGACCCCGAGACCGGAGCGATCCTGCGATCCATCGAATCCAACCGCTTCGTCACCGGGGTCACCTGGGTGGACGGAGAGCTCTGGCACGGCACCTGGGAGGGCGAGCAGAGCGATCTACATCAGGTCGATCCCGCAAGTGGTCAGGTAGTACAGCGTGTTGAGATGCCGCCGGGTATTGGGGTTTCCGGCCTGGAATCCGATGGCCACGATCGCTTCTTCTGCGGCGGAGGCAACAGCGGCAAGGTTCGTATCGTGCGTCGGCCCAGACGCGACTGACATTGCCGGCTCACTGAATGACACACCTCACTTGCCGCGCTCCGCGCAGCGTTCGCACGCCTCGCAGCCGGAATCGAAGATGATGCGCCAGGTGTTCGGCGCCTCCAGGCGCCAGATCGAGGTGAAGGTGCCGACGAGCTTGCCGGTGGCGTCGTGCACGGGACCCCGACTCAACGCGAGGTGCTGCGAGTCCAATACCTCCACGGTCTGCGGCTCCCAGGAGAAAGGTGCCTGTTTGCCCTCGTAGAGCTTACGCCAGCCATTGACCACCTGCTGCCGGCCGCGCAACACCTTGGCATCCGAGACAAATACCGCTTCTGCCGAGACGAAGTGCCCGAACGCTGCCAGGTCGCGATCCGCCATGGTCTTCGCGAACGCCCGCTCGGTAGCTGCCACCTGCTGCTGCAGCGGATTGTGATCAGTGGCTGGTGCCTCGGCCGCCCGGGCCTCATCGGGATGCTGTGCGAGCGTGCACATCATTACGAGCACGAGACCTGCTGTGAGGTTTATCCGCTGCAACCTTGCAGGGTTCATCCCGTGGCGCCTGGAGCGCTTGTGCGCTGACGACGGAAACGCTTTGACAGCCCGAATGCCAGCAATGCAATGGTGATGGAGACCGCGCTCGTCCAGAACTCGGCGCGATGAGCGGGTGTCAACGCCATGGCAATCAGCACCAATAACATTCCCGCAATGGCGAGATAACTCAACCACGGAAACAGCCACATCGGCAGTGCCGCTGGAGGCTTACCAGCACGCTCCCGCGCACGTCGTGTGCGTACCTGGGACACCGCGATAGCAAGATAAATCACGGCGATGATCGCACCAGAGGCGTTCACTAGGAAAGCAAACACGACACTTGGCGAAAGTATTGCAGCTATAACTCCTGCGAATCCTACCGCGCTCGCCAATAACACGGCGCGCGTGGGCACGTGACGGGCGTTGGTGTGCACCAGCCACCGCGGCGCATCGCCGCGACTGCCGAGGACGAACAGCACTCGGGAAGCGACGTAGAACGAAGAATTGAGGCATGACAGCACGGCGGTGAGAATTACTGCCGCCATGATGGTGCTTGCATAGGGGACGCGGACTTGATCCAGAGCGAGCGTGAACGGTGACTGTCCGGGCACCACCTGGTTCCAGGCAACCGCACACACGATGACGAAGATCGAGCCGATATAGAACAATACGATGCGGCTGATGATCGTCGAGGTCATACGCGCCACCGCACGAGCCGGTTCAGGCGACTCCGCGGCGGCGATCGTGACCACTTCCGCGCCCATCATCGACCAGATGACAGTCGTCACGGCAGCCGGCACAGCGAACGCTCCGCGGGGCGCAAAGCCGCCGTAGGCGACTAAGTTCGAGAATGTCGGCCCCATAGGGGAGCGGTATCCACACACGTAGGCGCCCACGACCAGGATGAAGCTGATGATGGCTGCCACCTTGATGGACGAGAACCAGAATTCGAACTCGCCGTAGGCGCGTGCGGACATGAGATTTACGCAAGTCATGAGGGCCATCAGCACCGTGCCGATTTCCCACGTCGGCAGCGGCAGCCAGCGCTGGATGACCCCGGCTCCGGCAATGGCTTCGACCGGGATGACCACCACCCAGAAATACCAGTAGAGCCACCCGACCGAGAAGCCCGCCCAGTTGCCTAGGCCAGCACGCGTGAACTCGGTAAAGGAACGCACCTGCGGCATCTCGACCGCCATCTCACCCAGCATGCGCATGATGAGCAGGACGAGTGTGCCGGTGAGCGCGTAACTCAGGATGATGGCAGGCCCGGCGGCCGCGATGGCCACGCCGCTGCCGACGAAAAGGCCTGCGCCGATGATGCCGCCGATGGTGATCATCGAGACATGGCGCGGCCGCAAAGAGCGGCTGAGGGTATTGTGCTGTGTATCCGGGAGGTTCGACTGTTCTAACGAAACGGCGCTCTGCGATAGGGTCATCCCGGTAGCCTAGTACAGTTTCGCCTGTCCTGCACGGGCCTGAAGTCGCCCTTTCAGCCGGGAATGGGTTGTACTCTATGCCTGCGGGGACGCCGAGCTTTCGTGGGGATCTCTCACATGTCAACAACATCCGCTCAGCCGTTGTCCGAAGTCGACTTCGCCGGGCTGACTTCCTCAGCGCTGGTTGAGCGGCTTCACACTGAGGGTTATGTGATCGTGCGACGGTTTTTCCCTGCGGATGTCATGAATGAAATCCGCAGGGAGAGCGATTGGATTTACCAGCAGGGTCTGAAGCATCACACAACCTACCGCGACAGGAATCTGCTGTTCGAGGTGCTCGATGACCCCCGGGCGGCTCGGCGCGTCGTGCTTCAGGTGCATTGGATGGCCTGGATCAGTCCCCTTTTCGAGCAAATGCGCCGGGACCTGCGCTATCTGACGATTCTCGAGCCCTTCCTGGGTCGAGATATCAAACAGATCTCACATCAGATTCACTGGAAGCCGCCCGGCGCCAAATACACGTTCTATCGCTATCACCAGGATGCACGCTTTCGCAATCAGGATGCCACCCGCAATTTTCTCGAGGGCAACGTAACCACAGGTCTGGCCATCGATCGGCAAACGGCAGCGAACGGCGCGTTGCGCGTGATTCCACGGAGTCATCGGCGCGGATATCTGGGGCTGTCGGAGGATGGCACGATCATGACAGGCCATACCCCTGACGATGATCTTAGGGAAGTGGGGCTCGATCCGGGGCGCGCCGTCACTTGCGAGATGGAGCCGGGCGATCTGTTGCTGTGGACGCTATATACCGTACACGGCTCGGCTCCCAACTGCAGTGATTACGACCGCTGCTTCCTGATCAACAGTTATGTTCGGGCAGCCGATAGTGATCGGGGCGAGTGGGCCTTTCGGGATGGCATATCTACTGCATTGGGTGCCGAGCCGCAGATCTGCAAATACGAGCAGCTGCGGGAGAATCCGGGTCCTTTCTATATCGAGCCGACCTGGACTGAGGAGGCACAGGCCGCCAGCAAGCCGCAACCGGCATGAGCGAACTGCAGAGCAGCGCGGCGGCGCCTACCGTCGCAGCTCTGAACACACAGCGTTACCTGGTGACGCTGCTGCTGATGCTGGCATACACGCTCAATTCGGCGGATCGCCAGCTCATCGCAATCATCGGTCAACCCATCAAGCTCGACCTGCAGCTCTCGGACACCCAGTTCGGTTTCCTGGTGGGCACAGCCTTTGCCTCCCTCTACACCTTCAGCGGAATCCCCGTGGCGCGGCTCGCCGAGCGCTTCAACCGAGTCAACATCCTCTGCACGATGATGATCTTGTGGTCAGGTATGACCGCGCTGTGCGGGGTAGCCATGAGCTTCTGGCAACTTCTCGGGTTACGCATGGCTGTCGGTGTAGCCGAGGCCGGCTGCACACCGCCCGCTCATTCAATTATTTCCGACTACTTTCCTCCGCCTGAGCGCGCTACCGCGCTATCGATCTACTCATGTGGCATCTCGCTCGGTTACATCCTGAGCGCGCTGCTCGGGGGCTACCTCGCGCTGCATTACGGCTGGCGTGTGGCCTGCGTGGCGTTGGGTCTGCCAGGTGTGCTCATTGCGATCGTCGTCAAGCTGGTCGTGCACGAACCCCGTCGCCTGCGGCTTCATGAGCAACCGACTCTGAGCACTGAGCTACAGCAGTTGGGCGTGGTCTGCCGCGCGTTGCTGCTGCGCCGGCCATTGGCGCACTTCTTCGCGGGGGTGACCGTTGCCGCATTTGCCTCCCAGGGTTCCTGGGCTTTCATTCCTGCATTCTTCAATCGCGCGTTCGATCTGAACTATGCCACGGTCGGCATCGTGGCCGCCCTGACAGGCGGTGTCGCGGTCGGTGCCGGTCTGGTCAGCGGCGGACCCCTCGCAGACTGGCTCGCTCGCTACAGCGTGCGATGGTATGCCTACATCTGCGCACTTGGTCTGGGGATATCCACGCCGCTTTTCGTGCTCGCCTTCATACAGCGGCACTGGATGACGACCGCAGCACTGCTCGGCGTTGCTAGCTTCTTTCAGTATCTGTCGTTTGGCCCGACATTCGGGGTGATCCAGAACGCAGTCGAGCCGCGCCAGCGCGCTACCGCGACGGCCCTGATCTACGTCGTGCTCAATGTCGTTGCGCTGGGCGGCGGCGCGCTCTTCACCGGATGGCTGATCGATCGATTTGCACAGATTGATTTTCACAGTGCTGCGATTCATGCCATATCGTTCCGTGCGCAGTGCCCGGCCGGACAGGCCCGGGAATCGGAGCCGGAAGTCATTCGATGGCTATGCCGCTCGACCCTGGCAAGAGCCTCCAGGGAGGGAATTATCGTGACCGTGCTGCTGTATGCCTGGGCGGCAATTCACTATTTCCTCGGCGCGCGAGGGCTGGAGAAGGAGCTCGGTGCGTCTCCCGCAGAGCAGCAGCCTGGAAGATGACTGTTTCAGTTCTCGCAAGTACGGCAGCTGCCGCTGTTGCGATTGCCACACACCAGGCAGTTATCGAATCAGCGAAACAGACGCGGAGCCAGCTCTAACAGGTCGCGTCGCCACGTCTGCCACTCGTGGGCGGTGCCCTGGGACTCAAAATACACCAGATGTATACCGCCGGCGCGCAGTGCAGTGACAGCTTCAGCGACGCTTGAGTGCACCGGCTCCTCCTCTGCAGTAGCTGCGCCGAGCCACAACAGGCGCACACGCTCGTTGAAGTGTGAGGGGTCGGCGAAGGCTCCGTCGTAAGCAACGCTGAGGTCCAGCGGGCCGGTCAGACTGCTCGTGAATTTCGCATCGGGCTCGTTACTGCGAAGCATTGGGCTGCTCATGGCGGCGATGTAGGCAAACTGATCGAGGTGCCGGGGGGCTATGAACAGTGTCTGCATGCCGCCCATCGACAGACCCGCCAAGCCGCGGTGCTCTCTGTCGGGAATGGTGCGGTAAGAGCCGTCGATCGTCGGAATCAGGTCGTCCATGATGACACGCTCCAGCGCCATGAACGACGCGCGAATCGCGCCAAGGCGAGTCTCGTCGGAGAGCTTGAATGGCGCCGCGCCAGGGCCACTGGTCTGGCCGTGATCCATGACGACAATCATCGGTTGCGCGTGGCCGGCGGCGAGGAGGTTGTCGAGTATGAATTGCGCCCGGCCCTGATGCGTCCAGCCGGTCTCGTCCTCACCCATGCCGTGCAGCAGGATCAGCATTGGATAGCGGCGCTTGGGGTCTCTGTCATAGTCCGGCGGTGTGTACACGAGCGCGCGGCGCCATTCGCCCGTTGATTTGGAGCGATACCACTTCTCGCGCACCTCACCGTGCGGAACGTTCTGGACAGCGTAGAACTCCGCGCCCGCTTCCGGGACTTCAATACCCGAAGTTTCCTTGCCGTATCCGAAATAAGTGCG
This sequence comes from uncultured Pseudomonadota bacterium, assembly GCA_963715725.1. Taxonomy (GTDB): domain Bacteria; phylum Pseudomonadota; class Gammaproteobacteria; order Steroidobacterales; family Steroidobacteraceae; genus 13-2-20CM-66-19. The sequence continues at coordinate 2,124,848 of OY970272.1, forward strand.
ACTTGCCGGATCGTTGACGACGACTCCATCCAGTACGAACCAGTAGTAGTGAAAGCCTGGCACTGGAGCCGGAATGGTCACGCTCCAGATCCCGGCCGCGTCCTTCGTCAGCGAAAACGGCCCGTGTCCCAATCCGGCACCGCCGGCTAACTGCACGGTGCGGGCTTGGGGAGCGGCGAGCGTGAAAGTCACGCTGCCATCCTGATGGATTGCGGGGGTTTGCGCCCCTGGTACGTTCGATACTGCGGGAAAGAAGTTCTGCGCAGAACGCGCTGCGCCGCTCACAAGGACAAGCAAAAAAAACACAACGACACGCGCCACCAGCATGCTCTCATTAGACTTCAACCCGTAGCGCTACCTCAAGGCTGGGCGGCAGAACATGCCGCGACCGTGGTGAGGCTCAGAGCGTCTCGCGATCGTAGTAATCGACGGTCGTCTCCGCCCGAAACATCTTGCGGAGGGTGCGATGGCCACGCTTGCCCGCCACGATCAGCACTTTCCTGGAGTCCGGATACTCGCATGCCTCGATCTCGACCAGCGTCGAGAGTGCCAGGTAGCGCATCGTAACCTCGCCCGTGTTGATGATCTGGTGCGCAACCGCCGCGCCACCCGTGGGACATGCGATGACGTCGTGTTTGCGGATCGGGTAGCGCTGCTCGCCGAAACGCAGCTCACCTTCGCCATCCAGAATCAGGAACATCTCCTCCTCGCCATGGTGACAATGGAATGGGCACTGGGCCTTTCCGGGCGGCAGAACGGTCAGGTTATAGCCGAGCTGCCGCGCGCCGATGTGGTCGCTGATCTGTCCGCGGTGTGAGCTGTACAGACCGTTGTCCTCGACATCGTCGAACTGCACTTCGTCGAGGTTCATGATGGGCTTGGTCATCGGCTTCTCCATTGCAGGGTCAATTCTCAAAACGCAACGGTCAGAGTTTTTTGACTACTACACGGCCTTGAGGGTCTACGGAGATGTGATAACGGTTGCCATCCTTACAGGTGGCCGAGTAATCACTGTCGGCATTGCGCTTGGAATCGACCACTTGATCGCATGGGAATCCATGCAGGACTATGGTGGCCTTCAGATCCTCACCTGGATTCGCAGCTGCGGCGGTGACAGAGGAAGTGGCGCCGAGCAGTGCCATAGCGGTGAGACTGACAACTGAACGTATAGACATGGTAGCTCCTTTGCTTAAAAGGTCAGACGGCCGCTGACGATTGTCACACGGCAGCAAATTTCGCCGGGTCGGAGAGGATTCCCCAGATGGCCTCGCGTGAAGCGAATACCGTTTTCGACAGGTCCGGGTCGCCGTCCTGAAGCAGACTCACGACCTTCATCAGCAACAGCTCGTATTGCTGACGCAACTGTGCGAGCGGAGCTCGTGACCTGCCCTGATGAAACGCCCTGAACTGCGCCAGCAGGTCGTCCACCTGATTCTTCAGAGACAGCTTTGTGAATACGCCGATGGCCGAAGTCTCACGCAGCCGTTGCTCGAGCCCTTTGAGGTCCAGCGTCGCAGCCGCGGGCGGCGTCGCAGCGACTGCGGGAGCTGCCGTCGCTCCCGGGGAGGCCTTCGCTGGGGGTGTCATCGGGTGTTTCGCCGTCCGATCATCAGGGTGGCTCTGTCCGGCAGTCGACGCAGCTCGGTTGCGTGACGCAGCAGAGCCGGGTTGAGTCGCAGCGGGGGGTGCCGGCGGCGGGTTCTTCGCTGTCGCGGGAGGTACCCTGGCAGATGGGAGCGGCTCAGCAGGGGCAGCCGGGGCCGGAGGTTCTGTCGCGGCAGACTCCGGGGAGGGCGGCTGCGCAGGCAGCTGCACTGCAGTCGGCGCCGGCAAGTTCGGTTCTGTTTCCCGACGAGCCTGACTGCCATGGGTACATGCCGCGAGCACGCCAATTAAAATCCACGCTGGTATCAGTTGCAGTCTCGACATCAGTATCCGCCCGTTGTGTGCCACATTGTTGCGCCTCAGCAATTGTGCCGCCCGGATCGTTTGGACGCTACTCGCACGAGCATGTTCCCGTTTGCGGTTGACAACAACACCGTACGTTCACGTGATAAAATCCCTCTCAATGAACAATGTCGCACGGGCAGCGCTGCTGGCCTCAGGCGTGTTGTTGATATGCCTGGCGCCATCTGCGCTACGCGCTGCGAATCTGCTCGTCTGCCCCAGCGGATGTTCCTACACTAAAGTCCAGGAAGCGGTCGACGCGGCAGCCTCCGGCGATGTTATTCACATCTCTGCGGGACGCTTTACTGAGAACGTAAAGATCGTGGGCAAGGGGCTGGTGCTGATCGGTACTTCGAGCAGCGTAGGACCGGCAACGGAAGTCTTCGCTGCTGGTGCCGGACCAGTATTCACACTGGGGTCAGGAGCGAATGATCCATATGAGCTCATAGAGTTGCATCACCTCACGATCGCACATGGCGACCATGAGCGCGGTAGCGGCATCGGCGTTGACTGCAGCGGTGGTCTAGGCTGTCCGCCATAGGACGAGGTTCACAAGGGCAGAGCTAGCTTGCGCAGCATGGCCACGTAACGCGGGTCCTGACGCAGCGAAGCGAATAGAGGGTCCGTTTTGATGTCACTGATGCCGCCGTCGCGCTGCTCAAAAGCGCGGTTGAGCCACTCGAACGCCTGATCAGGTTCACCAAACCACGCATAGATTTCCGCGATCTGATCAGCCGCTTCCCCCGAGAGCGTTCTGATGAGTTCATCCAATGCCGCGTGCGCTTCGCGGCCATGCCCGAGCGCATGCTGCGCAATGGCAGCGCCAGCGAGCCTGAGGTCCGACGCTTTGAGTTGACGAAAGTGTTCCATCGCTGCCGCGGGGTGCGAGGTCAGTAATTCCAACACGCCAAGGTGCCAATGGATGTAAGTGCCCTCGGGATTGATTTCGAAGGAACGCTCCAAGGCCTGGCGCGATTCCGACATGTGCCCGGAGCTGTACAGGTAAAGGCCGAGTGATTGCCAGGCGAGCGCCGACAGAGGATCCGCTTCGATGGCGCGGCGCGTCGCAGCAATGGCTTCCGGCACGCGACCCAGCGTGTCCAGCAGATCGCCGTAGCGGCGCTGCACAGTTGCATCGTTCGGGTCCAGCTCGATGGCTCGGTTCAGGTCGTCCTCGGCCCCCTTCCAGTCCCACAGGTAGGTGTAGCGCATGAACGCGCGTGCGGCATACCCGTCCGGGATGTCCGGTGCAAGGGCGACCGCGCGATCCGCCGCAGCCACGGCACGCTGAAACCCAGCGACGTCGTTAGTGCGGTCGGCGACGAAATTCTCCGCGATGGCTAACCTGGCATAGGCCGGGGCATAGCCGGGATCCAGCGCAATGGCCTTGCGAAACGCTGCCAGGGCAAGAGGCCATCCGTCTGCGTTGCCACGATTCTGTAAACCTCTTCCCAACAGATACTGATAGTAGGCTTCGCCGTTCGAGGATACGGGCATTCCCTGCCGCGGGTTGGCGCCAGGATCTATCGCTCGTCGCAGATTGGCTAGCCTTGTTGACGCCAGCAAACGCACTTGCAGTGCTTTGACCACAGCGTTAGCGATGTCATCCTGCACCTGAAAAACGTCATCAAGATTTCGGTCGTAGGTCTCCGACCACAGGTGCACGCCGTCTCGAGCCCGGATCAATTCTGTCGTAACCCGCACTTTGTTGCCGGATTTCCGCACGCTGCCCTCGAGCACATGGGCCACCCGCAGGGTGCGCGCTATCTCAGGGACGGTGGCCTGCCTGCCTTTGTAATAGAAGGAAGAGGTTCGCGCCGTCACCTGCAGTTCCTGAGTCTTGGTAAGCAGATCGAGCAGCTCCTCTGCCAGACCGTCGGAGAAGTACTCCTGATCGCCGTGCTCACTCAAGTCTGCAAACGGCAGAACCGCGATCGACTTCTCAGAGATGGCGACCGATTCGGAGACGCCTTCATTCGGGCGTGCTCGCCAAGGGAAGTGTTCCACCGCCACATACAGTATGACAATTGCAGCGCTTGCGGCCGCTACCCACAGCGACAGCCGATCGCGCCTGCGCGTCTTCACGCCTGGCGTTGCTGCTTCATCGCGTTGCCGCGTCAATAGCGGCTGCGCGAGCAGCCGCAAGACACGATCGATAAACTCGCGTGAGGTGGCTCCCTCGGGCAGGTAGGTCCACTGCAACTCGCGGAACCGCTCTGGCACGAGCGCCGCGGGGGCCGACGTGGAATCGACCACCACTGGCAGCAGGAACGCACGCTCCGCGGCCATCAGATGCGAGCGTTCTACGGCCAGCTTCCACTCCAGGCGGAAGTAGCCTTCGGGTCGCGCCTGGGTGTGCGCAGAGATGACCGGAATGAACAATGTACAGTCATGAATTCCCGTGCGGATACCGTGGTCCCAGGCATCGCCTCCGCGCAGCTCACTCTCGTCAAACCAGACTTCGATCCCAGCCGCACGAAGCCCTTCGCCGATGCGTCTTGCCGCCTGTGCATCCTGCGAGGCATAGCTCAGGAACACGGCGCCCTTCGGCTTGCTCTGCGGACTGGCTGGGGCGGTCGGCATGTATCTACTGAGCTCGTGCAAACAGCTGTGTTGCCCTACCGGTGTCTCGCGTGCCGAGTGCTCAGTGGACAAGTCCGACGTAGGTGTCGAGCCATGCCAGTGTTTCCCTGACGAATTCGGTCGAGGGCACGAGATGGCCGGACGGATAGACGAGCATCTTTTTCTGTGCCGGCTCGGTTCCGAGCAGACGGAACATCGGCTTCTGCGCGGATTCGACCGGGAAATACATATCGTAGCTTCCGTTCAACATCAGCACGGGTTGCGTCACCCGCGGGAGGAAGTTGATCTGATCCACCTCCGGCAATGCGGCTTCCATCTCCATTCCGCCGACATTCAGAACAATTGCCCGGATGCGCTTTTCGACCGCCGGGATGATCCCTCCCATGAAACCGCCCCAGCTCCATCCCAGATATGCCACCTTGTCAGACTGCAGGTCCTTGCGCGTCTCGAGGTAATCGAGCGTGCGCGAGTACTCCTTGACCCACATGATGACGTGATCTTTATAACGGACCGTGGTGTCCTGCAGATCGGATTTCAGATCGTCCTGCCGTTCGTAGGTGCCTTTGTAGATCGGGAAGATCAATGCCCGCCCGCTCTTGATGATGAAATCCAGGCGTCCATTGACGAACGCCGGGTCGAAGGTACTTTCGTGAATACCATTGGAGCCGGGGAAGAACACCACCGGCTGCAAGGGCGCGTGATAGCTCCTGGGGAGGAAAACGTAGATCACCAGCCGCTCATCATTGTAACCGGCGTCGATGGACACGACTTCCGCCTTCCATGCCTCGTTCGCCAACGTCCGCAGCGTCCGCGCGCCCGGTGGGGTCTTGTCATAGATGAACTGCCGCGCGAAGGTGGCGAATGTGGCATCGTTTACCGGTTTCTCCCGCCAATAGTCCCTGAAGTCCATTGACAGCGATTGCCGCAGTCCGGCTGTGGATTCGTTGTCCGCCAGCTCTGTAATGCAGCGCAAGCCGTTCGAGTCGCTGCGATCCAGTGACGGCTGCGAGAAGCTGTCGTTGAATGCGTAGGAGGGATCGCTCCAGCCTCCTCCTAGAATGAAGCGCTGATCGGAGTCCCCGCTTTGATTGTAAGTCCACTCCCGGGCGTTGCCCGCAAGATCATAAACACCAAAAGTGCTGAAGCCGCCGAGACTGCCCACGGAAGTCGGTGCCTTGTGATTGAAATTGCTCAGCGGTAGCAGAAACTCCGAACGGGAGGTGTCGGCGACGGCTGCCCAGTGGAAAACGGTTGGTAACTGCTTGTGCACAAATGCCGCATATGCGGCCGCTTCGTACCAGGAGATGCCGGTAACCGGCTGGTCCGCGGCGCCATCCGGGTAGGTACCGGCTTCCCAGCTCGAAGGCCCCAGCCGATCAGTGCGGTCCCGGAAGCGCGCAAGCGCTGCAGTGAGCGGAATGACTCTTCTGCCGTCGCGAATAGGAACGGTCCAGTAGGCAGGATTGTTATAACCGTTGGCATCGACGAATGCCTTGAACTGCTTGTTGGTCACCTCAAATTTGTCGATGAGGAATTCAGGGACCTCGCGCGGCCCATACTTGTCGATGCCGACGATCTGCACATTCGTGCTGGCGCGTGGGATGCGCACCATGTTTGGCGGCACCCGACCGACCGGATCCAGTTTCAGGTGTTGCGTGATAGGGACGAGGCGCAGACTGAACATGGGTACGGCAAGCTCAATGGTCTGATAGCCTTCCTTCCTGACTTCCAGGCGCAGGTAGTCGCGGGGCACTTTCACATCTTTCAGCGGTGTGGTTCCCGCCAGGCGCCAGGCGGCCGTTGGTGTCTCGTAGTCTTTCCAGAAGACCTGTGCACCGGCGGGTTCGGTCTCGATCGACAACGTGTTCGCGATCGAAGGCAACAATCTCACGAGCACCGGATCCTGTGGCAGGTACTTCTGCGCCTCCATCGCTTTATCGAAGATGCGCGAGTCGCTGCGGTACATGCTCGCCGCGCTGGCTTCTATCTCGGGTAGCAGAACGTTGCGCGCGTGCTCCTTTCTCTGCCAGGGCGGTATCATCAGCAGCGCGATCGCCAGCAGAAGGAGCGCCGCGATGGCGGCCGTCAGCCAGGTGTAGCGCATTTTCTCGCTGTACTTTTGCGCCAGTGGCGCCTGCCGTGGACTGGCTCCGGGTGCAGGGCTCGCCGCGGTGGTCCCCTGTGGGGCCGTCTGTGTTGACGCAGTCGGTATTGGCGCAGTCGGTATTGGCGCCGTGTTAGTTTCCGTGGCACGGCCGAACGTCAGTCTCCGCACACGCTCGACGAACGCAGCGGCTGTTGCTCCTTCGGGAAGGCGCGTCCACTGCACCTCCCGGAATTTCTCCGGTACGCGTGCCTCGGCATCGCCGGTGGCATCGATGACCACCGGCAGGATGAAGGGTGTGTCCTCCGCCATGTCCAGCGTTCTTGCGACGGCCAGATTCCATTCCCTGCGGAAGTAGCCTTCCTCCCTGGCTTGCGTATGGCTCGAGATAATCGCGAGAAACAGCTTGCAGCTCTTGATCTGCCGGCGGATCGAGCTGTCCCAGGCGTCACCGCCGCGAAGCTCGCTCTGGTCGAACCAGACTTCGATCCCACCCTCGCGGAGCGCATTGGCAATCCGCCGCGCGCAGGCGGCATCCTGCGATGCGTAACTTAGAAATACGGCGCGCGACGGCTCCGTCACGAAGGCTGCGCCCCCCGGCGGCTGGCTGATCGGAGGTCTGGATTGCCTCCGTAAGCAACAGCTTAACTCAAGTGCCGGTTGGCTAGCAGGATGGGCCTTGCGAGGTGCAGCCGCTCGACTTCTGCTTCGCGGCGGTCATATCCTTGCTCTCCCGCGCGATCTCCTTCATCTCATCCGCTGTCCGGCAGGTGAGCGTCGCGAATCGGGTACCCAGGTGCTGCTCGCGCCGACAGTAATAGATCCGGCCATCCCGTGACAGGGGTCGGTAGTTCTGTGCCAGGAGCTGCCTGACTTCTTCGTTGGTCAAGGTCTTGTCTTCCAACACCTTGACGGCGGGTTTGGCAGCCGGGGTGGCGGCAGGATCCGTGGCCGGGGCACCAGCAGCACTCGAGGTGGGCGCGGTATTGGCAGCCCCCCGCGCCTCAGCGGGCTGGTGGCTCGAGCAGGCCTGGAGTGCCGCGCAGAGAGCGGTCAGCAACGATAACCGCATGAATGACGTCACGACTGTCCCTAACAATGGTTACTCTTTCGGTCAGCCTACTATCTTTTTGAGCCGCCTTGCAGAGCGATTGTCATAAGCTCGGGACGTGCACCGCGCCTGATCTCGATGAGGTAAGTTGGAGGGTAGTGGTAAGCTTGCTGCCCCGCCATCGGAGATCCAAAGCGTGGTCTCACGTCGTGCTTTCCTTGCCAGTACTGCGCTTGGCGCCGCATACGCACGTGGTGCGCCAGCGACAGCGCCCGGCAGGCTGTCATCACTCACCGCAGACATCGCAGGCATCGCGAGCGCGGAGTACCACCAGCGCCTGACTAAGTTGCAGTCGTTGATGCAGCAGAGCCAGGTGGCTGCATTGCTGGTGGAGGCGGGCTCGACGCTCGAGTACTTTACCGGCATCCAGTGGTGGCGTTCGGAGCGGACCACCGCGGCGATCATTCCAGCGCTGGGTGATACGGTGGTCGTGACTCCGTATTTCGAGTCTCCTTCTGTCAGCGAGTCGCTCAAAATAACCGCCGACGTGCGGACGTGGAAGGAGGACGCCAATCCCTTTCAGTTGATTGCGGCGGCATTGCGCGAGCGGGCGAAAGAAAATTCCCGCGTGGCTGTGGAGCCCACCACGCGCTACTTCATTGTCGAGGGTGTGCGGGAGGCCGCGGACTCGAGCTTCGAGCTGGTCTCTGGCGAGCCTTACGTGCGCGCCTGTCGCATGAAGAAGTCAGCCGCAGAACTCGCCCTGATGCAGGTGGCGAACAATGTAACCATCGCGGCCATTCGACATGCGTATGCACATGTCAGTGCTGGCATGCGCAGTGACGAGGTGCTCGATCTGATCGTCACCGCGACGACCCAACTTGGGGGTGCGCATGAGTTCACGCTGGTGCTGCTGAACGAAGCCAGTGCTTTTCCGCACGGTTCCAGGAAGCCGCAGATAGTGCGTGATGGCTCTGTGATTCTGGTCGATACCGGTTGCACGGTGCACGGCTATCAATCGGATATCTCACGGACCTGGGTGTACGGCACGCCCTCTGCTCGCCAGCGGGAACTCTGGAATACCGTGCGCCACGGACAGCAGATCGCACTGCAGACTGCGAAGCCAGGTGTCGCGGCGGGTGAGCTCGATCGGGCAGTGCGCGCCTATTACGAGCAGCAGGGTTGGAGCAAAGACTACCTGCTTCCCGGCCTCTCGCATCGCACCGGTCACGGGATCGGCATGGATGGTCACGAGCCCCCCTATCTCGTACGCAACGACCAGACCCCTCTGGAGGCCGGAATGTGCTTCTCCGATGAGCCCGGTTTGTACGTGCCGGGCGAATTTGGTGTGCGCCTGGAGGATTGTTGGTACATGACTGCAACCGGACCGAAGCTCTTCACGGGACTGGCGCAGTCGCTGGAGCACCCGATCTAGCGCCGCGGGTGCCGCGTCGGCGGAGATATCACAACTTCATCAGAACTCCATAAAGATGTTCCTGCCTTGGATGCCTAACCTCACATCCAAGGCGGAGGGGTGCCACTGGCACTCACCGCCGAACCGACTTACCAATCATTCGGACTTGAGGGAGATCACCATGAACGTCAAGACAAGAGCTCTGGCGCGCAGTCGCCTCGCTTTCTCGGTTGCCGTACTGTTCGCGTGCGGGTGCAGCATTTTGACGGCTTCGGCCGCAGATGCAGATGTCCGCAAGGAGACCGTGAGCTTTAAAGATCTGAGTCTGGAGACACCGGCGGGCATCCAGGCGCTGTATAAGCGTATTCATGCCGCTGCACAGCGTGTGTGTTCGGAGAGCGACCCGTTGTACAGGTCGGCTGGACGAGCCTGTGCGAGGGAGGCCGAGTCCCGGGCGGTAGAGACCGTGGGTAATCCCCAGCTCACCGCTTACTTCCGGGCGAAGACCGGGCAGCAGCCCACGCTGCTGGCAGCGGCGAAACGGTGAACGGTTGGCAGGGTCCGACGGCGGCACACGGTCGGACCCTGCTGCCCACCAGCATTGGCGCGAAAGTCTGGGATAGGTTGATGACGCTGCGCAGAAGTGCTCAGATCGGGCGCCATGCAGTTAAGGTTTGCCGACTGCGCTTTGGACTTGCGCACCCGACAGCTCGAGCGCCGGGGCAAAATCGTAGCTCTCGAGCCCAAGGTGTACGAGTTGCTCGAAGTGCTCATCAAGCGCCGGCCTGCTGTCGTCAGCAACCGCGAGCTCGATGAGCTGCTCTGGCCGCAGGTCTTCGTTGCACGGACCAGCCTGACCCGGCTCGTCTCTGAGCTGCGCGCGGCACTAGGTGACACGCCGCGCGATCCGCGAATCATCCGCACAGTCTATAAAACCGGGTATGCATTCTGTGCAGAGGTGACCTCCCTGTCGCCCGCTCCTGCCTCGGCGGCGGTGATCGAGCTGATCTGGAAAACGCAGTGCCTGCCTCTGACCGAAGGTGAACACCTCGCGGGCCGGGACCCCGAATGCTCGTTCGTAATTGAAGCCAGCACCGTGTCCAGGCGCCACGCCCGCATCAAAGTCGCTTCCGGAGAGGCAACCATCGAGGATCTCGCCAGCACCAATGGCACCCACGTGGATGGAGTACGCATCGAGGCGCCGACGCAGCTGACACCCGGCGCCGAAATCCTGCTCGGCAGCGAGCTGCTGCGGGTGCGTAAGCGCTCGCTATCGGCTCTCACCGTGAAAGTCGAGCGGGACAAAAGACATTAGAGCGCTGCTGATCGCTCAGCAAACAAGGCTCAGACGCGCCAGTGGCGTTGCTCGGCAACCGGCAGATCGTACGCCGTCAGAAAGCTCGCAAGCCGGGCCTGCTCCGAGGCAGGGTCGGCGTCGGGCCGTAAAATGTGACGCGGCGGCAGGGCAACGGCCCGTGCGCGCAGCAATCGAGCGATGCGACGCCAATGAAGTCCGTGATCCGGTTGCCCGCGCATCCCAACCGCCACCACGGCGTATCCGTGATGAGCATATTCGGCAATCTGATCGGCAATGACAGGGAGCAGCAGGCGGTGCTCGCCGGGCGGCGGCAGTTGCAGGAGGCCGTAACCAATGCGTTCCAGGGTTGCGAGCACATCTGCAAGTGAGCTGCGCGGCGAGGGCAAAGGATTAATGAGCGTCTCTGCTACCAGCGCTACCCGCCAGCCGCGCGCATCAGCGGTCATGAGGTCTGATCGTTGCGGTCCAGAAACTGCTCCAGGTCGCGGCGCGAACCCTCCTCATTGAAGCGCCCCATGTCGAGCGCCCAACCCGTAGCCGGCAGGGCGGGCAGTCCGCGACGCGCCAGTTCGGCTTCCAACTCTTCGATCCAGATGCCACGTCGCGGCACGATCTCCCAATCGTCCTGCGGGCGGTTCGGACGTCCACCCCAGGCCGGTTGACTGGAGGTGAAACGCACGCCGGTGGAAGGGCTGCCATCCAGACCGATCAAGATGACCTCCGCGCCCTCGCGCAGATATCCCTCGATTCGCGGCGCGATCGCCTGAGCCAGGCGGCGGCAGTGCGCCCGATATGCGGGAGTGTCGTATTGCTCATAGACGGCCCACCAGCGCCGTACACCCGCAAAGGCGAGCTCGGGGCAGGGTAGCTGCAGGAGCGTATAGCCCCGAGTACGCAGCGCCTCCACGACGGGACTCACGACGCCGCGGTAATGGGCACCCTCACAGACCTTGGCATTCTGATTCAACAGGCAGTTGGCGAGCAGCGCCACCTTTTGACGCGACGAGGGATTCCTGGCGTTCATGGCTCGTTGTGCCAGCGGTAGACCACTCCCGTGAACGGCGGCTTCCACTGCTCAAAGGCGCCGGTGATGAAAACGCCGCTCGTATCGTGCAGGTCGAAGGCCACGTTCGTCACGTAGGGTGTGGGCACTCTGATGCTCCGCACGAGTTTCCTGGCGTCATTTACCACGAGCAGACGTCCGGAGCCGTTCTGCGCGATGTAGTAGAGGCCGTCCGGGCCGAGTTTCAGACCATCGGGGCCATTGTAAGCATCTGCATTGGCGGTTGGCTGCGCGAGATCCTGCATTCGCGCCCAGACCGTGCGCGGGCCGAGCGACCCGGCTGACTCGATCGGGAATGACAACACTCGCGCCGCGAGCATTTCCGCAACCAGCAGATGGTGTCGGTCATTACTTAGAGTAAGCCCGTTTGGATAGTGCAGCGTGTTAGCCACCTCGACGATAGTCTTGCCATCAGCTCGCAGGTACAACAGCGCTCCCGTGATCGGCGCGTTGACATCGTAGGCACCGGAGGCGGAGAAATAGATACCGTCCTGGTCGTCGGCCGCAAAGTCGTTCGGTCCCGTAAAGGTGCGGCCGCCACTGTCACTTCGCAGCCGTCGTATTTCCCGTCCGGACGCATCGAGCTCCAGTAGGTAGTTACCGTCGTAACAGGCGACGAGCAGATGATAGCCGCGCCAGATCAAGCCGCTCGGGCCGCAGCCTTCCTGATGCCAGAAGGGACTGATGCGTACTCCATCCCAGGTTTTGATGTTGCCTGCAGAGTACTCGACGTAGAACAGCTTCCCCGCTCGCCACAGCGGCCCTTCGGGGTAATGCGCATCACGATCGATGATCGTGAGTGGCGTGCTTGTTGCAACCGTACCGGCCAACAGCATCGGAATGGCCAGCGCTACATTTGCGAGAAGATTCGCGCGGGGAACATGGCGCCTGCTGCACATGCGTTGACCGGTCGCAGGCCTTATGTTTAAGTTGTTGAGAGTATGCAGAGGGTCTGAGCTCGCTGCAACAAGGGGGATCCGGAGCACTGATGGCGCACCGACAAGGGACGATCGGCCACCGGCTGAGTCAGTGCAACCGATTATTACTATAAGGGAGCGCCTGACGATGAGCCCGAACCACAAGTGCGCCCGCGCCGTCGCCACGATACTGGCAACACACGCCGGCGCGGCAGTCTTTGCGGCAACGCCGGCAGATGAGGCAGCGAGCCCATCGACCGGACTGACGGAAGTTGTCGTCACGGCACAAAGACGTAGCGAAAACATACAAGACGTGCCGATCGCGATCCAGGCTCTGACGGGAGAGACGTTGCGCGAGCTCAACGTCGCGAACTTCGATGACTTCGTCAAGTACCTGCCGAACGTGACTGCCTCGACCAGCGCTCCCGGGCAGTCGCAGATCTTCATGCGCGGTCTGGGCGCTGGCGAACAGGCAACCCAGTCAGGAGGCTCGATCGAGGGTTTTCCCAACGTTGCCATCTACTTGGACGATCAGTCCGGGCAGCTGCCCGGTCGCAACCTGGATGTCTACGCTGCGGATCTGGAGCGCATAGAAGTGCTCGAGGGGCCCCAGGGAACCCTGTTCGGGGCGGGGGCTCAGGCCGGCGTCATACGCTACATCACCAACAAACCGAAGCTGAATACTACGGAGGGGACGGTCACAGCGAGCTATGGCATTACGGCCGGAGGGGATCCGAATACGGACGTAACTGCGGTCCTCAATCTGCCGCTGATCGCGGACACGCTTGCGGTGCGTGGCGTGATCTACGACGACGCGCGCGGCGGCTACATCAATAACGTCCCGGGCACCTTCACGCGCAAGGCGTCTGATCTGGGTATACAGGTATTCCACTACGGCAACTATCCGGACGGCTGCGGCTCCGCAGCACTGCCGTGCGCCGTGCCGCCGAGCGCTGCTCCCATTAACAATAACAATATCGCGGCGCGGGCGATCAATCCCGTCACCTACACCGGCATACGGGTGTCGGCGCTCTGGAACATCAGCGAGGAGTGGAATGCGCTCCTCACCCAGAGCTATCAGAACATGGACGCCGAGGGCGTGTTCTATCAGATGCCCAGGGGTTCTGACGGGCAGCCGCTGCCGCGCCAATCGGTCACGCTGTTCAACAACTCTTTCAGCAAGGACAAGTTCGAGAACACCGCCTGGACGTTCACGGGGCCCGTTGGACCGCTCAAGGCCGTCTATACAGGGGCGTATCTCGTGCGCAACATCAGCGAGGTGCAGGATTACACCAACTATTCGCGTGGCGCGTACGCGGACTACTACCAGTGTCACGGCGCTGAGCCGGCGAATGGACTTGCGGCGACCTGCTTCTCGCCTTCTGCCACCTGGAATGAGGCCGAGCACAATACCCACCAGAGCCATGAGCTGCGGCTGAGCACACCCGATGACTGGCGCTTGCGCGGCATCCTGGGCGCCTTCTGGGAGCGGCTGGACATCACCGATCGGCTCAACTGGCTTTACAAGAGTCTGCCCGCCTGCACGGACACGCTGACGGTGGGCTGCCTCACGGACGTCGCGCCCGCACCGGGCTCGAGCGCCACCGATCCGACGATTCGCAACGACAATGTCGCCTTCTTCAACGACGTGCGGCGCGGTTACAAGCAGCGCGCACTGTTTATCTCGATCGACTTCGACCTCATTCCCAGAGTGCTCACCCTGACCGCCGGCACGCGCTACTACCGCTTCGACAACTATGAGAAGGGCGCCTATACGAGCAGCTTCGGCTGCTACGAGGCAGGGCCAGCTCCGTGCCTCGCCGGAGCCAACAACATCGACGATGCGAACCTGCGCACCACGTACACCGGCACGCGCAGCCGCGCCAACGTGACCTGGCACATCCTCCCGGATGTGCTGGCTTACTACACCTGGTCGCAGGGTTTTCGCCCGGGTGCCTTCAACCGCTTCACCGCGTGCTATATCCCCGATGCCCAGGGCATCGGCCAGTACTGCTCCCCGTATGCCTTCACCTCCGACAATCTCACCAACAATGAGATCGGCTGGAAGAGCGAATGGCTCGATCACCGCTTGCAATGGAATGGGGCGGTTTACCAGGAGAGCTGGACCAACGCGCAGATCGGACTCTTCAATCCCACGGTTCTGGGCAACATTGGTTTCGAGACGAACGGCCAGAACTTCCGCATTCGCGGTGTCGAGACTTCCGTGCTCGCATCCCTCCTGCCGGGCCTGACGGCGCAGGCAGCGGCGTCCTGGAACAGCAGTGAGCAGACGAATTCGCCAGCTTTGATCGCCAACAATCCCGCACTGCTCGCCAATCCGGCGAGCGCCGCGGAATACGGCAAACCCATCACTGGCATCACCAACCCGTTCGGGCCCATCGGATCCCCAAGCTCGAACTCACCGCCCATGCAGTTCAATCTGCGCGTGCGTTATCAGCTGAATCTGAACTCCTACGAAACCTACTTCCAGGCCGGTGTAACGCACTCCGCTCATTCGTTCACGCAATCGAGTGTGAATCCATCGCTGTCGGCGGGTTCGAACGTCAGCACGACGCTGCTGCGCTTCGAGAATCCGCCGCTCACTCAGTACGACGCCTCGCTTGGCGTGACGAAGGATGTCTGGACGGCCGAGTTATACGGCCAGAATCTGACCAATGTGATCAAGAGCACCTTCACCTCGACCAGCCAGTTCGTGGTCGCAGAGAATATTACGCGGCCCCGGGTGCTGGGGCTGAGGATAGGCTACAAATTCCAACCGTGAGACCCGCAATCCTGGCGGAGGGTCGACCGGTCATCCGGAGATGTAAGGCGTGGGCAGTACGGCGCTCGAGGTAGCGAAGCGGGAGCTCAGCTCCGCGGTCGTGCGCTGGTACGTGCTGATTCTCACGTGCCTCATCTACATGATCAACATTGCGGATCGCTACGTGGTGTCGACGGTGCTCGAGCCGATCCGCATCGAGCTGCACCTGAACGACCAGGGCGCGGCGTTCCTCACGGGCGTACCGCTCGGGCTGTTCTATGTAACCCTGGGCATTCCGATCTCCTGGCTGGCAGATCGCTCCAACCGGCGCAATATTCTCGGCGCCTGCGTGCTGATCTGGTCTGGTTTCACGGCAGCCTGCGGGCTGTCGCGCACGTATCTGCAGTTCCTGTTTGCGCGCATTGGCGTAGGTACCGGCGAGGCCGGCGGCACGCCTACCTCGAACGCCCTTTTGGCGGATTATTTCCCGGCGGGACGACGGCCGATGGCCTTCACGATTTTCGCGCTGGGTGCACCGCTAGGTGCGTGGTTGGGAGCGGATGTGGCGGGTGCGGTTGCGAACGCATATGGCTGGCGTGCCGCCTTCCTGGCGCTCGGCGTGCCGGGGGTATTGATCGGAGCGCTGGTGTTGTTGAGTGTGCGTGAGCCCGCGCGTGGCGGACTGGACGCTGTGACGGTGGAGCAGCGCGCGTCACTGCTCGAGTCGCTGCGTTTCCTGTGGCGGCAACGTGCGGCCTTTCACGTGATCATGGGCAGTGGCGTCTGCTCACTTTGGGGCTGGGGACTCATCTGGTGGACCCCAACCTTCCTGATGCGCACCTATGGACTCGATGTCGGCGAGGCTGGCGCCGTCACCGGACACATTCACCTGATCGCCGGAGTGCTCGCGAGCCTCGGCACCGCATGGCTCTTCGGCCGACCCATGATGCTGGATCCACGGCGGGTGTGTTGGGTACTGGCCGCCGGAGTCGGGCTGGCAACGATCCCCTCCTTCGTTGCGTATTGGACTCATTCCCTCCTGCTGTCGCGCGTAATGTTCTGGCTGTTCATCCCGGCCATCTACTTCTACATCGGTCCGTGCATGGCGCTCGTACAGAATCTGGCGGCCTGTCACATGCGCTCGGTATTCGCGGCCTGGTCCGGGCTGTGCGGGAATGTCTTCAATCTGATCATCGCGCCCCAGCTCGTGGGCATCCTGAGTGATGCCTACGCTGGCGGCCATGCGAGCAATGCGGCCTCGCTGCGGTTCGGGCTGTTGATTCTGGCGCCCACCGGCTTCTGGGCCGCTTATCATCTGTTCCTGGCCAGCAAAACGATCATCGAAGATCAGAAGACCGCCGGCAGCTACATGGGAGTTCCCGCCCTGTGAAAACCCTAAGCGCAGCCCGCCGGCTGTTGATGACGTATCTGGCCACGGTGTTGACGGCGACGTCCCTGAGCGCGGTACCGAGCAGCGCGGCAGCGGCGGTGCGAACGGCGCCGGCGGTGAGCGCGGCACAATCGCCAAGCGCCGACGAGACGACGCCCAGAGTGCTGAACGACGACGTGCACTTTGCGGAGGGACCGATCTGGCACGCAGGCAAACTCTACTACGTCGAGTACGATCGCAACACCATCACCACGTGGGACGGCAAGAGCAATCACATCTTCGCCGAGCTCAAAGGTTGTGGACCCTCCGCGGTGTTTGTCACGAAACGCGGCGAGTTCATCACCACCTGCTACGACAGCGGCAGTATCGGCCGGCTCTCCGCTGAAGGAAAACCATTGCCCTCCTGGGATCACGACCGCAATGGCAAGCGCTTCGTCGGACCGAACGATTTCGCGCCCGATAGCAAGGGCGGCATTTATTTCACCTGCTCCGGACATCCGGGACAGGCTATCGATGGCAGCGTGTTTTATATCGCCGCGGATGGCACGATCGCCCAGGTGGCTCAGGATCTCAACAGTGCCAACGGCATCGTGGTCTCACGCGACGGCGGGACACTCTATGTCATCGAAACCGAGGAGCATCACCTGTTGCGCTACACGATCGGAACTGCGGGGCAGCTGTCGGATAAGCGCCTGTTCCTCGATCTGGACGCGCTGACGCAGCATGTCGGGCACCTCTATCCGGATGGAGTCAAGATCGACTCGCGCGGCCAACTCTACATCGGCCAGAATCCCCGTGATCCACACGCCCCGCTGGCCGGTACTATCTTCGTCGTAAGTTCTGCCGCCCAGCTGCTGCGCTCCTTCCATCTGCCCTCGCCCGGCGTTCCCAATCTGACGTTCAGCCCCGATGAGCGCACGATCTATGTGACGGCGCTCGATCAGCTGGATAAATCGCCTTATCGCGGCAAGATCTACGCTGTGTCCAATCGGTGACATGCCCTCAGCCGGCCAGCCAGCCGCCATCCACGACGAGATTCGTGCCGGTGATATAGGTGGCGAGATTGCTGCCCAGGAACAGGGCCGCATTGGCGATGTCCTGGGGACGGCCGAGCCGCGGCCATGGTGTGCGTCGCCGCGCATTCTCCAGCAGGGCGGCATCCTGGCCGACACCGGGTCTGCCCGTCACGATCTTGCCTGGGGAGATGCTGTTGCACACGATGAAGTGTTTGGCGTAATCGACCGCGATCTGTCGGGTGATATAGATCGCCCCGGCCTTACTCACGCCATAGGGCGTCTCGCCGGGGCAGGTGACGATCCCTTGCTGGGATCCGAGATTGATGATGCGGCCCCTGACTTCATCGAGCGGTTGCTGCTGCAGCATCTGCTGCACGGCGCGCTTGCAACCGTGAAAGATACCCGTGAGGTTGACGCGCAGCACCTCCTCCCACTGTGCTTCGGTGGTTTCCAACAGTCCCGTTTGCGAGGAAATGGCAGCATTGTTGACCATGATATCCAGCCGCCCATGGCGGGCTACGGCGGCACCCACCAGGGTATCGACCTGGTCCCATTGTCCTACGTCAACCGGTTGGAAAAGCGCATCGCCTCCGGCGTTCCGGATGAGATCGAGCGTGGTGTCTCCACCCTCGAGCGGCGACGTGGTAACGTCCGCCAGAACGACCTGAGCGCCTTCGCTGGCGAAGGTCAGCGCGATCGCGCGCCCGATTCCCGAGCTGGAGCCGGTGACAATGGCGACCTTTCCGGCAAGTAGTCTGGACATCAACGCAACATAGAGCAGATTGTCCGTGAAGGCCATCCAATCCGACGCTCCCGACATCGATCTACAACTGGCCGCGACATTATTTGCGCAATTGGACCAGGCAACCCGGCACGGTCACGGCATCCTCAGAGACAGCTACGGAGACGGTGAGCAGGCGGCCCACGACATCGTGCGCAGTACGGCTGAGCGCCTCGGGCTCAGCACAGCCGTCGATGCCATCGGCAATCTGACCATCACGCTGCCCGGCAGAGAGCCACATGCACCGTTCATCCTGATCGGCTCGCACCTGGACAGCGTTCCGCAGGGCGGTAATTTCGATGGCGCGGCGGGCGTGGTGGCGGGCCTGTGTGCCCTGAGCGCATTGCGCAAAGCAGGCTTCGTGCCGCCGTGTGACATGACGGTGATGGCAATTCGCGCCGAGGAATCCTCCTGGTTCGATGTGTCCTACCTCGGCAGCAGCGGCGCATTGGGCTTGCTGGACCCGCAGTGTCTGTCCGTGCGGCGCTCCGATCACGGCCGCACGCTCGAGGAAACACTGCGGCAGCGGGGGTTCGATCCGCAACCCATCCGGGAAAGGCGTGCACTCATCGAGCCGGCGCGGATTCGCGCCTATCTGGAGCTGCATATCGAGCAGGGCCCGCGGCTCGTGGCGGAGGGATTGCCTGCAGCCGTGGTGACCGGCATCCGCGGCTGCAAGCGCTTTCGAAACGCACGCTGCATCGGGGAATACGGGCACTCGGGTGCACTGCCGCGGCACCTGCGCCGTGATGCGGTGGCGGCGACCGTAGCGTTCCTCCATCACATGGAAGGCGTGTGGTTGGCTCAGGAAGCGCAGGGTGCCGATCTGTTAATGACCAGCGGTGAGCTGTACACGGACGCGGCAGCGCATGCGCCTAGCAAGGTTGCCGGTGAGACTCGCTTCGTTCTCGATCTGCGCAGTCTCTCAGCTGAGACGATGGACAGGGTAGCTGAGGAGGCGCTGCGCAGCGCGCAGCAGATTGGTGCTCAGTATCGGGTGGCATTGGAGCTGGGTGCGGCGACCGACTCCCCCCCGGCGCTGATGCACTCAACGCTCCGGCGCTGCCTGTTGGATCTGCTCGATGAGCCTCTCGAGATGCCGAGTGGCGCTGGGCACGACGCGGCCGTATTTGCCGGGGCCGGGATCCCTGCTGCCATGATTTTCGTGCGCAACGAGCACGGCAGTCATAATCCCGATGAGACCATGGCGCTGCAGGACTTTGCGGTCGGCACGCGGGCAATGGTGGGACTGTTGAGTAATTTCCCGCTCTAAGCTAGATGAACTTGCGCAGGGTTCGGGCACGGTAGAAGGCATAGCCGAGCAGATTGCTCAGGGCGGTCGTGCCGATGACCTTGGTGGCAAAGCCGAGCGGGTTTGGGACGTCCACGAAGGGGTAGGCGCTGGTCGACAGGCTGAAGGCGACGGCGCAGAAGCCGACGAAGCATAGGACCTTCACCCACGTCGGAATGCAGTTGCGAAGCAGCTTCGCGCCGACAACGGGGATGGCGAACATCGCCAGATAGGCGAGACCGTATAAGACGTTCGATGCATTGTTCAGCACGGCGAAAGCCTCGGACGCGCGGACACCTGCGGAGGCCAGTATGAGCAGCGCCGCAATGAGCAGCGCCGTGACTTGAATGGCGTTGGTGGGCGTGCGGTAGCGCGGATGAAGGCGCGAGAACCAAGTGGGGATCAGGTGGTCCCACCCGGCGACCATGGGCAGGCGAACCAAGCCTGTGAAGATGAAACTGGCCGCCCCGAGAATTCGAATCTGCAGGAGGAGGATGACCAGTCGCGCAAGCAGGTTGGCGGTGTCGTTGTTGCCGAACGCGAGGCGCAGCGTCTGCGGAATCGGTGCGATGTAGTTTATGGCGGAGCCCTTGAGCTCGTGGAAGGCAAGCACCGACGCCGTACCGAGTGTGAACATGACGAAGATGATCGGTGAAGCGATGAGAATCGAGCGGCCGATGTCGCGACTCGGCGTCTTCGATTCACCAGCCATGATGGCCACGTACTCCAGGCCTGCGGCCGCAAACAGTGTCTGACCGATGAGCGCCAGCGAGATCGCAGATGCCTCGGGTAGGTGGAGCTCGAAAGGCGTGAAGTGCAACGGAGTGTGGTGCAGGAGCGCCCATAACGGCGCGAAGATGAGCAGTGCGAAGGCAGTGATCGCGGCGGCGCCGCCGACGTTGTGGATCCACTTGCCGAGTGCGAGGCCGCGAACAGCAGCGAGCGCCAGCGACGCGAGTATTACGGCCAGTGCGCAGAAGACGACCAGGTGATTTTCCGGGATCCAGGCCGCGCGGGGGCCGATCATGAAAGCGAACTCGGTGGGAATCTGGAAGAGGACGGTCGCGATGGTCGACAGGCCATAGGCCCAGATGTTCCATGCAACAAGGAAGCCGGCGGTGTCTCCGAAGGCCTGCCGCGTCCACACGTACAGTCCACCTTCGAGCGGCAGTTCGCGGTTGAGGTAATAGACTGCGGCGCCCATGGGCAGATAGAAGGTGGCAAAGGCGAGCAGCCAGACGAGGCTTTGCGCATGACCGAGCCCGGCGGCGAGTCCCACCCACGAGCTGCCGACGACGGTGAGCACTTGCGACAGAACGAGGTCTCGCAGACCCAGCTGGCGCGACAGATGGTGAGCGGCGGCCTGATCTTTGGGTGCAGAGGGAGCCGGAGGGTTCACGCGGTCCTACCTTCCTTGCGCTAAGCTACAGCCACTCAAAGGATAAGGCACGCATGACCTTGCTCATCACTGGCGGTACCGGCTTTGTCATGAGCGTACTGGCGCGGCATTGGCTCGAGAGCGAGCCGCGGCAGCGCGTGGTCATTCTGGATGCCGCTCCGGCGGATGCGGCAGCGGTGCACTACTTTGCTCCCGTCGCCGATCGTCTCTCGATCGTGGAGGCTGATGTTACCCGGCCGCATACCTGGCGCGCTGAGCTCGCCAGCTGCAACATCACGCGCATCGTTCACGGTGCCACGATCACGCCGATTTCGCGTGGCACGGTGCGCGAAGCGCAGCGCGAGCCGGAGGCGGAGAATCCTGGGCGGATCGTCGAAGTGAACCTCATGGGTACGGTTGCCGTGCTCGAGTTCGCTCGGACCGTGTCTGCACTACAGCGCTTCATCTACGTGAGCTCCGGAGCGGTCTACAAACATCATGGTCCCGACCGTCCCGGCGAACCGCTGCCCGAGGATGGCTATGTGATGCCCCGAACGCTGTATGGTGTCTCCAAACTCGCCTCCGAGCTGATTACCGAGCGCTACGCAAACCTGTTCGGACTGTCAGCGACTTCCGTGCGCCTGGCTTCGGTGTACGGCACCATGGATCGGCCGACCGCGACGCGCTCCTTCAGGCACGGCCCGCACCGCATTGCCAACATGGCAGTAGCCGGCGCGAAGCGCGTGTGTGTCAACACAACTGACGCCGTCGGCGATTATGTGCATGCCGAGGATGTGGCATGTGCGATCGCGGCGTTGCTGCGTCTCGAACGGGTGCGCTACAGCGCCTATAACATCGCGACAGGGCGGGCCACGCGCCTGGCAGAGCTCGTGGAGTGGGCCGCAGAGAAATACCCGGGGTTTCATGCCGAGATCACCGCACCGGAAGAGGCGGATATCCTGCAGGACCCTACACGGGTGGATGGCATGTGGGGTGCATACGATATCTCGCGCCTCAGCGCGGAAACCGGCTGGAAGCCGCGGCCGGCGCGCGAAGCCCTGCACGCCTACCTGGAGTGGATTGCTGCCCAGGCCGAGCGTCCCGCAGCCGATGCATGAGGGATCTGAAGTGAGCCGCGCAGAGCACTATCCTCGTGACCTCGTCGGCTACGCCGGCAAGCCTCCCGATCCCAAATGGCCGGGCAATGCCCGCATCGCGGTCTCGGTCGTCCTGAATTACGAGGAAGGTGGTGAGTACAACATCCTGCACGGGGATGCGCACTCCGAGTGGGTGCTGACCGATGTCGGTGCGGAGCCGCTCGCGAACGCTCGCAACCTCAATGTCGAATCGAATTTCGAATACGGCAGCCGCGTGGGTTTCTGGGAAATCATGCGCATCCTGCGCGAGCGCCGCGTGCCGGCCACGATCTACGCGATCGGCATGGCGCTGGAGCGCAATGTGGCCGCAGCCGCCGAGCTGGCGAGCAGTGGACTCGAGGTGGCGTGTCACGGTCAGCGCTGGATCGATTATCAGCACGTTCCGGAGGCCGAGGAGCGCACCCACATCGAGAAGAACATCGAGATCCTGACACGACTCATCGGGCGCCGGCCTGTGGGGTGGTACACCGGTCGGCCGGGCCCGAACACCCGCCGCCTGGTGGCCGAGGCCGGTGGCTTTCTATATGACAGTGATGCCTACAACGACGATCTGCCTTACTGGGTACGGGTCGGGGAGTGCTGGCAGCTCATACTGCCGTATTCGTTCGACTGCAACGACAGCCGGCTGCAGCGTGGCGGCGACTTCAGCACGGGCGAGCAGTTCTTCCGCTACTGTTGCGATGCCTTCGAGTGGTTGTACCGGCGCGGGGGCGAGGGTAGTGCGCGGATGCTGACCATCGGTTTGCATGGCCGCATCATCGGCCGGCCAGGCCGCATCGCAGCGCTGCAGCGGCTGCTCGATCACATCCAGCGCCATGACGCGGTCTGGATGTGTGATCGGGCCGCGATAGCGCAACACTGGCGCGCCACGTATCCCGCGCCGCTCCGGGCGTAAGCGTCGTTAAACGCTGCGGATCATGCCGCCATCAACTCTGATGACGCTGCCGGTGATATAGGAAGCCTGAGTACTTGCCAGGAAGGCGGCGACGGAGGCGAACTCTACATCCTCACCGTACCGACTCAGGGGAATGTTGACGCGCGACTGGCGTTTGACCTCCTCCACGTCGATCCCCGCGCGCTCTGCCTGCCCTTGATCGAGCTCCGCGACACGATCCGTGGCAATGCGTCCGGGTGCCAGGCAGTTGACGGTAATGCCGTGTCGCGCGACTTCACCAGCTAGGGTCTTGGCCCAGCCGACCAGGGCCAGACGCACCGCATTGGAGATGGCAAGGTTGGGAATGGGTTGAATCACCCCTGATGAGACGATCGCAATGATCCGGCCGAATCCGCGCTCGCGCATGCCGGGGAGAGTCAGCCGCGTGAGTCGCACGGCACTCAGAAACATGGCCTCGAAATGCGCCATCCAGGCTGCGTCCGGGATCTCCGCAGCCGTGCCGGGCGGCGGACCCCCGGTATTCAGCACCAGCACGTCGACGTTCCCGAGCTGCGCGCCGAGTGCCTGGATGGCGGCAGGGTCAGACAGATCACACACTCGGGCAGTAATCGAGCCCGGCCCGTTGGTTGCGGCACTGAGTTGCGCCAGGCGCTCGGCGTTGCGCGCTACTGCGGTGACCGTCGCCCCTTCGGCAGCCAGTGCCAGCGCCGTAGCGCGGCCCAGACCCCGCGAGGCTCCCGCGACCAACGCACAGCGCTTTTTCAGTCCGAGATCCATCCCAACGCCCTCAGCCCATGCGGGCTCGAGATGGTAGCACCCGTTATTCGCTGCATGCATGGACTCGTGCCAGAATGCAAACATCCAGCATTCGAGCCGCCACGCGGAGTGAGTCGCGCATGGATTACGTCCGGTTCGGGCAGACAGGTCTGCGAGTCTCGCGGCTATGTCTCGGCACGATGTCGATGGGCAGTTCCGCCTGGAGAGGCTGGGTGCTCGATGAAGCTGACTCCGTTCCCATTCTGCAGCGCGCAATCGAGCTTGGCATTACCTTTTATGACATGGCGGACTGGTATTCCAATGGCCGCAACGAGGAAGTCGTCGCGCGCAATCTCCTGAAGATGTGTGATCGGGATGGGCTGGTGCTTGCGACCAAAGTGTATTACCCGATGAGCGACGATCCGAACGATCGTGGCCTGTCACGCAAGCATATCGCCGCCTCCATCGACCGCTCGCTGGCGCGGATGGGTACCGACTATGTCGATCTCTATGTGATCCATGCCTTCGATGCCGACACACCGATCGAGGAGACCATGGAGGCTCTGCACGACACGGTGCGTGCCGGCAAGGTGCGCTATCTGGGCGCCTCGACGATGTACGCCTGGCAGTTCGCCAAGATGAATCACAGTGCGGCGCTGCATGGCTGGACGCCCTTCATCAACATGCAGTGCCAGTACAACCTCCTTTATCGCGAGGAGGAACGGGAGATGTTTCCCTATTGTCGTGACCAGGGTATCGCGGTCACCACCTTCAGTCCGCTGGCGCGAGGCTTTCTGGCGCGCGAGACGCGCACCGCACGGGTCGCCCACGACACCTTCCAGGACTTTTATGGTGATGAGATAGACCGGGACATTGTGCGGCGCGTGCGCGAAGTGGCTCTGCGTCGGGGTGTCAGCGCAGCCCATGTCGCGATGGCATGGGTGGCTGACAGTCCGAATGACAATATCCCGATCGTCGGCGCGGCCAGGACCTCACAGCTGGAAGTTGCCATCGAGGCGCTCGACCTGCAGCTCGATGCGACCGAGCGGGCGTTTCTTGAGGCGCCGTATCGGCCACGTGACGAGATCAACGACCAGAACCCGATGCGTCGGCCGCGCGCACTACATCCTGGCTAGCCAGGGACTGTCCTGGCGGACCTCGATGAGCGTCGGACGGTCATCACCGAAAGCATCCCGAACGGATTTGGCAAGATGCTCGGCGCTGCTCGCGCGGGTGGCGCGACAGCCGAGGCTCTCCGCCAGGCGCACAAAGTCCGGGCTGCGGGGCTCGACGCCAACGCGTGGAATCTGCCGCCGGTCCATCTGGTCTACGATCTCCTTCAGGGCATCGTTGTTCCACACGATGACCGGAAGCGGTAGGCGTTCCTCGGCCGCCGTTGCCAGCTCGTTCACCGTGAACATGATGCCACCGTCACCGGCGATCGCGATTACGGGCCGCCGCGGTGCGCCGATCTTGGCTCCAATGGCCATCGGCAACGCATTGCCCAGCGCGCAGTAAGTACCCGGGTAATACCAGCAGCGCTCCGTCTCCATCGGCATCGCAAACGTGCCGCTGTAAACGATCTGGGTCGCATCGCCCATGACGATGGTGTCGGCCGGGAGGGCGGATCGCAGAATCTTCCAGACGCGAGCGTGCAGCTGCTCGAGCTCGCTCAGGTTCGCAGCATTGCTGGCGAGAATCTGTCGCACGCGTACTTCCCCCTGCGAACGCTGGCTGCGCGGCGGGTGCTGGCCAAGTGCTGCCGACAAAGCCTGCATCGCGATGCCGGCATCAGCTTGGATCGGCACCTTCGCCGCGTACACCGAGGTCAACTCCGCGGGATCGATGTCGATGCGAATGAGGTCGCCGCTGATCTCCAGCTTGGGCAGGAAATGATCACCGGATGACACTTCCGAGCCTACCAGCAGCACAACATCTGCATCCGCGAGCTCCTGTTGGCTTGCCTTCTGCAGGATCGAGCAGCCCAGCGAGAGCGGATGGGATTCCGGCAGAATACCCTTGCCGGCATTGGTGGACAGCACGGCTGCCCCGATGCGCTCAGCGATCTCGGTCAGGGCTTTGCGGCAGCCGATCGCCCCGCCGCCAACCAGAATGAGAGGCCGTTGTGACTGCGCCAACCGTGCGGCAGCCTCCTCGATCATCGCCGGATCAGGAGCGGGTCGGGATGGGGAACGGCGCGGCTGCCAGTCGCCCGCCGCAAGGGTTGGCAGAACATCCCGCGGCAGCGAAAGATGGACCGGGCGCGGCCGGCTACTGCGGAACACCGCATAGGCGCGCGCGATCAGCTCGGGAAGCTCTTCCGGATTGCGGACCATGGCGCTGAGGGCGGTAAAGCCCGCCGTTACCGCTGCCTGATCATTGAGCTCATGCACCGCGCCCCAGCCTTTACCGTGTGACATGGTGGGGGTTCCCCCGGACAGCACGAGCATCGGCTGCGAGTCACAGTAAGCCTGGGCAATGCCGGTCGCCGCATTGGTCACGCCGGGTCCGGCGATGAGGGTGCACACACCCGGCTTGCCGGTTGCGCGCGCATAGCCATCGGCCATGAGGCTGGCGCCCTGCTCGTTGCGGCACTGCACGTGTCGGATGCCGGCCTGGCGGATGCCGCGATATAACTCCACGGTCATCGTGCCTGCCATGCCGAAGACCGTATCGACCTCGTAGGCCGCGAGCAGCTTCATTACGGCCTCGCCACATGTGATGTCATTCATGTGTCAGTTCCACAATCGCATGTTTCGCGGCAGCGCGACCCACACAGGCGCGTCCGGGTCGGCGGCGGCGGCGCGCGAATCACCGCCTCCGGGTGCCGCATTCTCGAACGCCACAGGCGCCGGAATGCTCAGCGGTTGACCGCCATGAGTCTGCAGGGCTTTGTTGATCGCCGGCAGCCGGCTCGCCGCGAGCCGGTCGAACTGCGACTCGATATCCGTCTGCTCCGCTCGCAGCGCTGCGGTGTTGTCGATCAGATAAGCGCTCGGAGGACCGTCCCAGGAGATGATCGCGCCATAGAGCTGATCCGTGTGCTCGCGCAGCCGCTCCTCGCCGGTAATGGCGCCCCCTTCTGTCGTTGCCACGATGCGCTTGCGCAATCCGTCGAGCTTGCCATCGAACTCGACCAGCTGCCGGTGCAGGGGCTCTTTGTCGGCGCGGGTCTTGTCGGCCGCTTCGATCTGTTCGCGTAAACCTGCGATACGTGCGAACAGCTGCGACTCGTCATTGAACAGCGTGTAGACCTTCATAGCTGCGTCGAATTGCGCGCGCCGATCGGCGAGGGTCCATTTGACGCGTCGGTCCAGGCCGATGGTCAGCGCCGTCTCATACGTTTTGCCATTTTTCTCGAGCCGCACGGTATAGGTGCCAGGAAGCGTCCTGGGTCCCTGAGTGCCCGACCCCGCGAGTTGCACGGCCGGCGGCACATGTGGAGGTTTCAGGTGCATGGACCACACGACGCGATTGAGTCCGCGCCGCGTGCTGCCGGCAAGCTCATCGACTACCGCGCCGGTGGAATCCAATATCTCGACTTTGAGCTTGCCATAGAGATGTCGATGGCTTTGATAGTAGGTAATGACAGCGCCGTCAGGCGGATTCTCACCACTGAAGGCCGCGGCGCCAGCAGGCCAGCCGCCGGTCGCCTCGATGCGCTGCTCGGTGGGACGCGCTGAGATGAACGCAGCCTCCTCGCGTGTCAGATCTCCGCTCAGCTGCCGCAGAGGGGTGATGTCATCGACCACCCAGATACCACGTCCGTGAGTAGCCAGCACCAGATCGTGGTCGCGCGGCTGAATGGCCAGGTCGCGCACCGCCACCGCGGGCATGTGCCCGCCTTTGAATTGTGCCCAGTGCTGACCGCTGTCGATCGATATCCACAGGCCAAATTCGGTGCCGAGAAACAGCAGCCTGGGATCGACGGTATCTTCCTTGATGACATGCGCATAGCCCCGGATGCTCTTCGCATCGGCGGGCGAGGCCAGCGCTGCCCACGTCTTGCCGTAATCGGTGGTCAGATAGACGTAGGGTGCCATGTCACCAAAGGTATGCCGGTCGAACGCCACGTAGGCGCTGCCGGCGGCAAAGGAGCTGGCTTGCACCCAGCTGACCCAGGAGTTCTTCGGCAGTCCGTGCACATTGCCGACGACGTTGCTCCAATGTGCTCCGGCATCGCGCGTCAGCTGCAGGTTGCCATCATCCGTGCCGACCCAGATGAGCCCGGCCTGCAACGGCGACTCGCTGATCGAGTACACCGTGGTGTGCATCTCGGCGGCCGAATTGTCCACCGTGATGCCACCGGACTGTTCCTGTTTCTGCTTCTGCGGATCGTTGGTCGTCAGATCCGGCGAGATCCGCTGCCAGCTCTGGCCGTGATCGCGGGAGCGGAACAGGAACTGGGCGCCAATGTAGAGCGTCGCCGGGTCATGCGGCGACAGCGCGATGGGTGTGTTCCAGTTGAATCGCAGCTTGACGTACCGCTTGAGGTCTTCCGGGCCGAGTTTCGGCTGGATGTCGCGCGTCTCATGGGTGCGCATGTTGACCCGCCCGATGTGCCCGCCCTGCGATTCGGCATACACGTAGTCCGGATCGGTCGGATCGGGGAACATGCAGAAGCCGTCGCCTTCATACATGTTTTCCCAGCGCGAGCTGCTGATGCCGCCGGGGTAGGCGGAGTCACCCACCCAGGCGCTGTTGTCCTGCAACCCGCCGTAAACGTGGTACGGATCGGCGTTGTCGAGACTGACATGGTAGAACTGGGATACCGGCAGGTTGTCGGTCTTCCACCACTTGTTGGCGCCATCCGAGGAGACCCACAATCCTCCGTCATCCGCCGCGAAGATATGCTGTGAGTTGGCGGGGTCGATGAACACGTCGTGGACATCGCCATGCATGCCGACGAAGCCGCCGATCGTCGCGAAGCTCTTGCCGCCATCCTCGCTGAGAATCAGCGAGCCATCGGTCTTGAAGAGCCGCTGCGGATTTTTCGGATCAACGATGAGATTGGCGAAGTAGAACGGCCGCCATACCATCCACTGGCTCTTGTCGCCCGCTTCCCACGTTGCACCGCCATCATGAGAGATCACGAGTGTCGAGTCGGTGGCTTCGACAAAGGCATACAGCGTCCTGGCATCACTCGGGGCATAAGCGAGCGCGATGCGTCCGTAGGGCTTGGCGGGCAGCCCCTTGTTTGCCGCGGCCGTCAGCTCGGTCCAGGATCGGCCGCCGTCGGAGCTGCGGAAGAGGCCACTTCCGGATACTGCGTGCGGACCATTGCCACCGGAGCGGAATGTCCAACCCTGCCGGCGGAAATCCCACAGTCCTGCGAGCAGCGTGTCAGGATTCGTCGGATCCATCGCGAGGCTGCTGCAGCCCGTGGAAAGATTGGGGCCTTTGAGGACCAGCTGCCAGCTTTTGCCGCCATCCGTCGTCTTATAGAGGCCCCGCTCAGCGGAGTCGCTCCATAACTTGCCAGGAACGCAGGCATAAACCGTGTCCGATGAACGGGGGTCGACGATGATCCTGCCAACCCGCTCGGATTGCGGCAGTCCTGCGTGTGTCCAGGTCTCGCCGCCATCACTCGAGCGATAAATGCCATCACCGATCGAGACGCTGTTGCGTGTCCACGCCTCGCCCGTTCCGACCCAGACATTCTGATGATTGGAAGGGTCGACGGCGATAGCGCCGATCGATTGTACGGGCTGCTCGTCGAATACCGGTTTGAAGGTCGTCGCCCCGTCGGTGGATTTCCACACACCGCCGCTGGCGGAGCCGACAAACAACACGACCTTGCCCGAGTCATCATCGTAGCCGGCGAGCGCTGCGATCCGGCCACTCATCGCCGCCGAGCCGATGTTGCGCGCCCCAAGTCCGGAGATCGCTCCGGAGTCAAAGACTGCGGTTGCAGCGTCGCGCGGTTGCGTTGTCGCAAGGCTGCTGTAAAGGAGCAGGCTGGCAGCCGCAAGGGTAACCGGTCGCATAGGCATACTCACTCCTGGCGGTTACTGCGCCGACTTGTCCTGAGTGGCGGGAAAGTGGAACGGGCTGCCGTCTGCCTGGAGATTGGCTTCCGCCTTGTCGAACTGCACTTTCTGACGCTCACTGGAGCCTTTGGGACCTGTGCTCTGGGAAAAGGGCAGAAACACATCGGCGACCTTCTCGTAATCGCCATAGTCAGTGACGGTTTCCACCGGCACGCCGTGCTCGATGCGCCGATTGACCGTGCGCACCTCGAGGAAATAGTCCGGATCGAGGTATACGGTAGTGAGATCGCCGTTGGCACGCGTGACGCGAAGCTTGTAAGCCTCGGTGCCATCGATGTCCTCCGTACCGAGCAGCTCGAGTCGATAGCCCTTCTGCCGATAATCGACCAGGGGTCCTGCGAAATCGGCAGCGTCCTCTGCCAGGCCTTTGGCGTCATCGGCCGAGAGCTTCTCCGGATCCTTGCGGCCCTGGAACGGATTGATCTGCCAGGCCTGAGCCCCGTCATATGCCTGGATCTGCGTGAGTCCCTGCAACGAAGCCTCATACCGGATACAGCCGGGCTGGCGGATCAACTCAACGTAGGAGAGCTGCAGCGCGTCGTTTTGCAGGCGCAGCGTGCCTGTGAGTCTCAGCGACTGAATGGCATGCACCTTCTCGAGCCCTCCCTTGGCCTCAACATTCTTGGCCGCCAACTCGTCCGCCGTGAACGCAAACGCCGCAGGTGCCGAAAGAGCCACGGCGCAGGCCAGCAAAAACCTCATGCGAATCCCTCCTGAACCAGGCGCGCTATGATGCACGTGCATCAATGCGTACACCAGTCGTCGCGGAACGCGGTGTTGGAGAGTGTCGGGAACCATGACCATGGTACTTGCTGTCCTGATACCACCCGCTCTGCGATGGCAGGGCCGGCGCATGGCCGCGCTGCTGTGTGGATTGCTCGCGGTGTGCAGCGGTCGCGATGATGCAGCGGAAAGCGACGGTATGGAGATGTATGCCGTGATAGGGCAGTCGCCCAGGCAGCTCGATCGCAATCTCGCGCTGGTCGGACGGGTGGTCAAGGGCATCGCTTTGCTCGCCGCGCTGCCCCGCGGGAGTGAAGAGTTGGGGTTCGACCGCACCTCGGAGGCGGTGGTGCCGATCGTCTCGATGCGCGTCGGTGCTGACGTACCGGTTGCCGAGCAGATTCCTATCCAGGTGCTGCGCACCGACACCAGAACATTCCACCGTCTGCTTGAGCAGCGCCGCAACCGGCGCGAAGCCTGGTTCGGATTCAACCCCGGACACATTGACCTGTGCAACGTGCCCTTACCAGTGCGCATGCGCGTGGCCCGTTAGTCCTCGGCAGCTGGGCGCGACTTAACCTGGATGTTGGAAGACTTTCGTGTCAGACGATTCCTACAACATAACTTGGGTTATGAGACTGTGGGCTCCATTGCTGAAGGCGTATCGTTGGACTACGACGCTCAAGCTCGTGTATCAGGGGAACTCGAATGAAATCAACTCCGATGAGACTGGCGTTTGCCGGCGCAATTCTGGCTGCTGCGGTCGTGGGGTTGTCCGCGTGCAATAAGGCGGATAAGCCCGAGGACGTGCAGGCCAACGTTGCAAAGGCTCAACAGGAGGCAGCTGACAACAACGCCAAAGCCGATCAGAAACGCAAGGACAGTGAGGCTCAGGCGCGCACCGATCTCGCCAAAGACGAAGCCGCTGCGCGCGCCAAGGCCGCCGATCGCAGTGTCGCTGCGGTTGCCGATGCCGCCGTCGCCGAAGCGGAAGGGGCCAACAAGGTAGCGCTGGCAAAGTGCGACGCGCTCGAGGGCGACGCTCAGAAGCAGTGCAAGGATGCGGCTAACTCACATCTGGCAACGGTTAAGGATCGCGCCAAGACTGCAACTTCCACCCAATAGGGTATTCGCGCCTGAAGCGCTTCTTGCCTGCGGCCCGCTGCCGTCAGTGGCGGCGCGCCGCTGTGTGGCACGAGCGCAATGCGCATCAGAAGCGGATCTGGATCCCACCGAACAGGCTGCGAGGAGCGGCCAGGCTTGCAAAGCGATTATCGACGCGGGAGTCATTCGAGCTGGCATTCGCGGGGATGCCCGGTGCGCCTACGCCCGTGGGATCGGCGTAGATGCCATAGGTGGCGTAGCGCCGATCGGTGACGTTCTGTAGCGCGATAAAGACTTGGGAATCGTTCCAGAACCGCCAGCTCGCGTGCAGTCCCAATACGACGAATCCGGGCAGCGGAGCGTTCTGGTTGGATTCATCTCCTTTGTAGAACTGCGAGCCCTGGTAGAAGAGGGTTGCTCCAACTGAATAGCCGGCGATCACTTCGTAGTCGGCACCTGCCTTGATGCGTTGGCGCGGAATGCCCGGCAGCTGATCGCCGGGGCGCACCTGAATATTGCCCTGCGCATCCTGTGCGGGACTCGAAGGTGAGTTCAGCTCGAACGAGGATTCGAAAGTGGCTGCGACGTAGCTGAAGTTGAGATACGCCGAACGGCGCGCATCGCGCCAGGCCAGGCTCGCCTGCCCGCCCTGGCGCCGCGTAGCGCCGATGTTCTGGAAAAAGCCGGTGCTGAGCGAGCTCGCGATGGCATAGATATCGTTATCCAGCTGGGTGCGGAACAATCCAACGTCCCAGCTCAAAGCTCCGGCAACACCGCTCGCCGGCTCGAGGCGGCCGCGCAGCCCGACCTCGAATGTATGCGCCACGACCTGGCGCAGATTCGGCGGGTCACCGGCAAGGTTGGCAGGCAGCAGGCAGGGCAGAAGCGGATCGGAGCACTCGATTTCGCTGGCAGTCGGTGCCCGATTCGTCGTCGAGTACCCGCCATAGGCGGTCAGCGCCTTGGTGAGCTTGAGGGTAGCACCCAGTGCGGGGTTGAAGTGCGTGTAGCGATTCAGCCCGTTGAGGTTCGTACCGCGCTGATCGTACAAGTCGATCTGCGCGATATTGAAACGCGCACTTGCGGTCGCGGTGAGCCTGGATGTCAGGTCCCACGCATCTGTGATATAGAACCCGTAATATTTGTCGATGGCGTGCAGCAGCACCGGCGTCGCGGGAAAGCCACTACTCTCCGGGGTGTCGACAAACAGTCCAGAAGGCAGCACGGTCAGATTGCGATCGATCACACCGAGCTCGCTGCTCGAGGCGAAATCGCTGTGCGCAAGATCGAGAGTAGCGCCTGCGGACAACTTGTTCTCGCGGCCAGCCAGCGGGTGCGTCACGTGCAGCTGCCACGACCCTCCCACACCGTGACTGTGAATGTCCTCGAAATCGTTTTCGCCGATCGGCAGTGCGCCACCGGCGGAGAGGTCGGGGATCGGCTGAGCCGCGGCATCCTGCACGACAGTCATGCCGTCGGACTGACACAACTGTCCGCGTAACGGCGTGGTGGTGCAGGTGGTGTAATTGGTGGTGTTGCCGTTGATGATGAACTGTCGGAAGTCGCGGTAGTAATAGACGTTCTGGATGGACAGGTGGTCGGTGAGGTTCAGGGAGCCATCGAGGGTGAGGAAATCCAACCGATCGAGCGTGCCTTGCGGACCTGTGAAGACGCTGCGCGGATCCAACGCCAGGCTTTGTACCGGAGTCGCGCCGCGCGCATAGAGGGCGTTGTCGGCATGGGTGTAGGTGAGGTCGAGCGTCGCGCGAGAGAGATGCGCACTGAGTGCCGCGTAGAACTGCCTGACGCGGTCGTTGGCAAAGAAGTGCCAGCCGTGTTGGTCCAGGACCCGTCCGGCGACATAAAATCCCAGCACACCGTTATGGGCACCGATCTGGGCTGCCGCTGACCGCTGGTGGAACGAGCCGCCTGAGATCTCGATCTCGCGTCCGTCGTAGTTGAAGCCGTTCTTCATGATGAGTGAAGCGGCGCCGCCCAGGGCATTCAGGCCGTAGACCGGATTGGCACTGACGAGCTCGAGCCGATCGATGGCCAGCTCCGGAATCAGATCCCAATTCACCGCATCGCCGAAGGCTTCATTGATCCGCACCCCGTTCTGGTAGACCGCCAGGCCCTGCGGCGTGCCGAGTACCGGTGAGGCATCGAAACCACGATAGAGAATATCCGGCTGAAAGGGATCAGCCAGCGTGTCGTTGAGATTGACGCTGCCGAGCTGCGCATTGAGAGCTGCGGTGAGGTTTGCGGCCCCCTCGCGGCGTAAATCGGCGGCCTGCACCGAGGTCACGTTCGAAGGCACTTTGTCCGCATCGATGGTGGTGCCCGGCAGTGGCGAGGTGCCGACGACCACGATGGTCGCCATCGGCTGTTGTTCCGCAGTCGCATCGGGTTCGGCGATCGCAACGGGTTCGGCGGCAGGCAGCGCGGGGCTGAAACCAATCAGCAGTGTCAGGACGGGGGCATGTAACAGGTGTACCGCTGTGCTGAGGCGAGTCCCGTAATCAGGCATGAGCTCTTGAGATCATCGTCAGGTTCACCGCGCACGCGCGCGTTGCCGGCAGGATGGGTCAGCAATGAGCGAAACCCTAGGGATTTTTTCCCGACGTTCGCAATGAGCGCATCATCCAATGCAAAAAAAGAGGGGCAGCCCGGGTCGGCCGCCCCGTGGTGGATGATTGAATGACCTGCGGGGCTCAAAACAGGTATAAGACAGGGCGGCGCGTGCCGCAGGGATCCTGGCGAGCGCAGTGACAGAATTCTGACGCTCGTGCCTGTGCTGGATTGCGGTGAACCGAGACAGATCATCGATCGGCAGCGGACAGCTGCCAGCTCCCGGCTGTACTCTGTCGCCATCGATTACCAGTATGGAAGAGCTTGCATGCCCACCAACACCGTACGTCTGCACCGCGTCCTCAGGGCGCCCGCTGCGAAGATCTACCGAGCTTTTCTCGAACCGGACGCGCTCGCGAGATGGCTGCCGCCCTATGGCTTCACGGCGAGCGTCCACCACCTGGAGGCGAAGGTCGGCGGTACCTACCGCATGTCATTCCGGAACTTCGGCACCGGTCAGGCACATTCCTTCGGCGGACAGTACCAGGAGCTCGTTCCCAACGAGAGAATCCGCTACACGGATCATTTCGATGATCCCAATCTCAAGGGCGAAATGCGTGCGACCATCACGCTGCAGAAGGTGACGTGCGGCACCGAGCTCAGTATCGTGCAGGAAGGTCTGCCGGCGGCGATTCCGGTAGAGATGTGTTACCTCGGCTGGCAGGAATCGCTGCAGCAGCTGGCGCACCTGGTCGAGCCTGAGATCCAGGAATAGTAAAGGGACGGCGAGGCCGCGGAGGCCAGCGCGAGCACAGGAGAGGATGGCTAGAGTCGCACGCGAGCAGGCGGCGCGTACAGCGCCGCCGCCTCACTGCTCGTCGTGCGCCGAGATGATCTCGTGCATGTGGTTCTCCTGGGCGCTGGAGCAGACGCCGAGCACTGTCGCTTCCTCATGACCGGGCGCGACGATGAAAGCATGGCCCATATTGCTGTCGATGTAGACCGATTGCCCCGGCTCCAGAGTGACCGTGTCGTAATACTCGGTATGCACCTCGATCCGGCCCTGCAGAACGTAAATCCATTCCTCGCCCGAGTGCCTGACCAGTTGACCGAACTCCTTGACGGATCGCGCCCTGATGCGTGTCAGCACGGGAATGAAGCGCTTGTGCCGCAGCTCGGTGCACATGTAGAAATAGTCGTAATTGGGAGTTGTCACCCGCACCGCGTTGTCAAGCGTTCCGATGCTGCGCCGGGCCGTGACGGAGTGCGGGTCTTCCGCTGGTGTGGACTCGGCGAACAACTCGGACATCTGCAGTCCCAGGCGTTCGGCCAGCTGCAGCAGCTTGTCATAGGACAGGGTGAGCCGGTCGTTCTCGACTTTCGATAACGTCGAGAACGGTATGCCGGTGCGCGCGCTCATTTCCTTCAACGTCCAGTGGTTCTGCGTGCGCAGCGAGCGCAACAGCACGCCCAGCGTGGGCTTGCTGGTGCGTTGCGGCGGCCGGCCGCTGCGTTTCGGAACCGCTGCCGAGCGGTGATCAGCTGGGGGTCGTGTTCTGCTCAAGATTGCCAGATCCTGCGGAGGCAACCGCATCAGAGGCTGTCGCGATGGTAGGTACGCGCTGCGGCGGGTGCAAGCAGCATCCACACGCCCCGCGTCAGCAGCGGCAGCACGTAGACCACGAGCAGCAGGTAAGCCAGAAGACGGTAGCCGCGCGCAATCAGCGCCACGAGGCCAAAATGCGTGGCGACAAATATGGAGAGCACGAGGATCGTCAGGGATAGCAGCAGTCGCGCACGCGGTGGCAGCACCCGCTGCTGGGCAAATTGCGTCGGTAGCGTGCCGCGTGCGGCATCGCGCCGTGCGAGTGCAGCGGCGATACGCTGGTTGGCAGCGTGCACGGCTCCTGTGCCGCTCTCCAGCAGCGCGGCGCATATCATCAACTCGAAGATGACGTGGAAGTAAGGAATGCCGAAGCGGGCCAGCATGTAGTCCGAGGGTAGGGTGGCCGCTCCGATGTCCGGGTAGTAGGCGCTCATGCAAATGAACAGCAAGATTGCAGGCACCATTCCGAGTGGACCGGACAATGCCCCAGCGACGATCGCATCGCGATTGCTGGTCAGATGGCGCAAGGTGGGCAGAATGGCGACGGCGCCGATAATGTTGTAGCCGGCGTAGGTCAGTCCGTTCAACACCCAGCCAGGACTCACCGTGAAGCTGGCGAAGCTGTGCTCGATGCGCTCGCCGGTTCGGGTAAGCGCGATGAGCAGAAACACCACGTAAACCGCGTACAGAAAATAGGTTACCCATCGGAACAGTCGCTCGACGGCCAGGTTGCCGCGCGCGGTGATGGCGGCGATGCCTGCGACCAACAGCAGGGTGCCGGCCAGCTTCGGCCAGCCGAACAGCGCTGCTAGGATCTCTCCCGCTGCAGCCCCGAAGACCGACAGGATGATGAGCATCAGGCAGGCGTAGACCAGGTCAAAGAGCACCGCGCCGCGGCCCAGCAGCGCACGAAAGAATGTGCCGTAATCGAAACTGCCCAGAGTGCGTGCCAACAGGAAGGTGATCGCACACACGACACTCCAGCACGCCATGGCGAGTAGCATTCCGAGCAAGCCACCCCAGGGACCGCTCGGCAGGAAGTACTCCGCCAGCTCGCGGCCGGTCGCGTAGCCACCACCTATGACGAACGCTTTGAAGGCGAAGCCCGGCAGCAGATAGCGATTGAAGCGCGACGCTAGTGGCTCCAAGTCCAGTCCTGACTGGAGACGCGGCAGCCACCGCGAGGCGCGCCCGTCCACGCTCGACCGCGCAGAACGCGGCCACTCCAATTGCGCGTTGCTTCCCCTTCCTTCAGTGCCAGAACACCATTGATCCAGACGTCGCGGACGCCCGTTGCCAGTTGATGAGGCTTCTCGTAAGTCGCATGGTCCTGGACCTTCTGCGGATCAAACATCACGACGTCCGCGAAAAAACCCTGTTGCAGACGGCCGCGATCCGGCAGGGACAGATTCTGCGCGGGCAGATCACTGAGCTTGTGCACGGCCTGCTCGAGGTTGAGGACGTGGTCTTCGCGCACGTACCTGGCCAGTACACGCACGAAGTTCCCGTATGCCCGCGGATGCTCTGCCGACAGCAAAAACACGCCTTCCGGAGCGGGTGCGGACGCATCGGAACCGAAGCTCACCCACGGTAGTGCCACCTGCCGCCGGATGTTTTCCTCGTTCATCAGAAAGTAAGCGACTCCGACACGCGTGCCGTCCTCGATGACGAGATCCATGGCGGTATCTTCCGCTGACCGGCCGCGTTGACGCGCCACCTCGGCGAGTGTCTTGCCAGTCAGCGGTTTGAGAGCCGGGTTCTTGAACGCGAGCAGCAGCATGCCGTCGGGTCCGGCGGCGAGGCCCAGGTTCTCCCAGCTGCTCGCAGGGGCGCGCATCTCTGCAGCCACCTTCGTGCGAATCTGCGGATTGCGCAGCCGTTCGATCCACTTGTCGATGCCACCTTCCTGCACCCAGGAAGGCATCGCGGCATCCAGCCCGGTCGCCCCTGCGGTATAGACATACATATCTGCCGTGATCCGCGTGCCGCTCGCGCGTGCCGACTCGATTTGTTGAATGACCTGATCGAGCTTGCCCCAGTTGCTGCGTCCGGCCACTTTCAGATGATAGATCTCCGCTGGAGCGCCGGACGCCCGTGCAATGTCGATGGTCTCCTGCACGGCCTCGACGAGGCGATCGCCCTCACTACGCATATGTGCGATATACATGCCGCCACAGCGCGCAGACTCCTGGGCCAGCGCGATCAGCTCGGGCGTCCTGGCATAGGTGGCTGGGTTGTAGATGAGCGCGGTCGTGACGCCGAGCGCGCCTTCCTCCATCGCCTGATGCACGAGCCGGCGCATATGTTGCAGCTGCTCCGCATTCGGCTGCACATCGTTCTCTCCGAGCACGTTCTCCCGGATCGTTCCGGCACTGACAAACGAGGCCACATTGGGAGCGATGCCCTGCCTCTGCAACCTGTCGAGATATTCACCGAGCGTGTTCCAGTCCACCTCGTAGTGGATGTCCGTCTGGGACTTGACGAGCACCTCCTTGAGATGGGGATTCAACGGTCCCATGGAAATCTCGCCCATCACCTCGAGCGTCACTCCCTGACGCAGATCACTCAGCGCGCGCGCATCGACCAGCAGTGATTCCTCCGGGTGTGCAAGCATATTGATGAAACCCGGAGCCACGGCCATGCCGCGCGCATCGATCTCCGTCCCGCCGCGCCCGGCGGCTTTAGGTCCGACATAGGTGAGCCGGTCACCGTCGATTGCGAGATCGCCGCTGTAAGGATGGGTTCCGGAGCCGTCGTAAATCACGGCGTGGCGGATGACCGTGTCGTGCAACGGGGCTGCGCTCGCCGTAGCAGTCTGGTGCGCAGTCGCGAACGAGGCCCCGAGCGTGGTCCCGAGGGCGACCCACGAAGACAACAGCACGGTGGTGCGTTTCATGGCATCGCCTCAGTACCTTGTGACGAAAGACATGAGATGAAAGATCACGGCGCAATACAGGAAAATAACTGCTGCCACTGCGAGTATCAGTGTCCATGCGCACGCCGCCCAGGGACGACGTGCGACCCAGGCGATGCGTACGGCCCAGATCATGACCAGTGGCGCACCGATGTAGACGATTACCGACAGCGCGTAGAGCAGCAGGATGAGAGGATCGAGCGCTGAGCTGAGCACACCGAGGTTTGCCAGCCCACCGAGGACCACTGCCAGCCAAGCGGCGCTCATGACAACCAGAGCCGCTGCCGCGATGCGCGCGGCCCGGTGCGCGTTTCTAGCAAGTCCGGTGATAGGCAGCGTGACATGATGGCGCCGGCGTGAGATTGCCGCTATCGGCCACAGCACTGCTGTCAGAAGACAGCTGCCAAGGGCAAAGGCCATCGCTGGCAGAAGCAGCGCTGGCGACCTCCACCCGGGCGTCGGATCAAACACCATGAACGGCGACAATTCATCTACGCTCATGCGCACCACCCGACCCTCCTCGGCCCTCGCTGCCAGGCGCCAGCCGCTCACGGTGTCGCGCCACACGAACGGCGCAATCTCCCGATAGTGCCGCGGCGTGCCGTTGCGCCCCTTGATCAATGACATGGTAAGCGTGCCGTCCTCGGTCGCGGCGACTTTGACCGGCGCAATGAGGGACAGGAGGCTCATGAAGGAGCGGTCCGGACGGCGCGAGTCATCGTAATAACCCACCATCAGCCGCGTGTGACGGGCCGCGACATCCGGCGCAACCGTGCCGGCAGGCCAGGGGCCGGTGAAGTAGCGGTCGACAAACTCATCGAACAGAGCCGCGCGCAGCCGCCCGACGGCGCCTTCGCGGCCGACACTGTTGAAAGCCATGAACAGTCCGACGTGATCGTCCGGAAACAGATGCAGGTAACTGTGCATCCATTCGGTGTCGCCGCCGTGGCTGATCACCCGGTGGCCTTCGTAGTTCTGCTCATAAAAGCCGAGCAGCATCCGGTTCAATGGCGGAATCATCGTCAACGCCGTCGTGTGCATCATCTGTGCCGTGGCGGCCTGCAGGATGCGCTGCCCCTGATATTCGCCATCCTGCAGGTGCGCGATCATGAAGTGCGCCATGTCCATTCCGGTGGCCGCGAGACTGCCCGCGGGCGCGGGTGTCACGATCTCATAAGGTTTTGCCGGCCCGGATGCCAGTGGGTAACCCTTGGCCATGTCGGAGCTGAGTGCAGCGGGCAATGGCTGTCGGAAGCTCGAATGTGTCATGTCGAGCGGCCTGAACAGATGCGCTTCGATGTAGTCGTCGAAGCTCTGACCTGCGACCCGCTGCACGATATAACCGGCCAGGGCAGTCGCATAGTTGGAATACGCAGGTGTAGAGCCGGCCTTGAAGATGCGTGTCGGGGTGAAGTTAGCTGCGTACTGAGCGAGAGGCACCAGCTCTTTCACGTCGGCTGTGATCAGGGATTTGATCTGCTCTTCGAAGCCGGCGGTGTGCGTCATGATGTCGCGCAGCGTGATTGGACCATCCGGCCGCTCAGGGATGTGGAAGTCGAGGTACGCGTTTACGTCGCGATCCAGATCGAGTCTGCCGCTCTCGACCAGCTGCATGACAGCGGTCCAGGTCAGAAGTTTGGAGACCGAGCCAGGCCGAAACAGGGTGCGCTCGGGATCTACCGGCGTGCGTGCGGCTACATCCGCATAGCCGTACCCCTTGGCGAGTAGCACGGCGCCATCTTTGACCACTACAACCACGCCACCGGCAATGTCGCCGTCTTCGAGGGCGTACGGCAGCAGACCATCGAGCCACGACAGCAGATCTGTCTTCTCCAGTGGGTGTGCATCGGTAGCTGGATTCCCCATCAGGCCGGTAGCCGGGGTGTGGGTTTGACCTGGGGATGCGTGCGTGGCGACGGTTGCGGGAGCTGCGCTCGCTGGCGGAGGCGTGATACTGGGTCCGGTCGTGGGAGCAGGAAGATTCTCCCGCGCGGACACGTCCGTTGGTGCCAGCCGTCCGGTGGCATACGTAACACCCGCCAGTGCGGCGACCAACGATGCGGAGAATGCGAGCGCAGCGCTGGGCGCGATGCTCAGGCCGCAAAGCAGTGCGAAACCGCAGCAACGACTAGGGGCCAACCCGCGCCGCCGCGACCGTCGCCGCGTCCGCTCCCGAAGGAGATCTCCTGCAAACGTCGGCAGCGTAAGCTTCATGGCGCCTCCGGTTCATTGACAGTTCCGTTTACGCAACTATACTGCATTTAAGCAACGAGCAGGCCCATTATGAAAACAAACTCTGCGCATGATCTGCAAGGGTGCCGGCGGCTCGCGTGGTGCGCGCAATGATCCGTTACCAGGTGCCCTTTGCAGTGTTCCTCGGTGATATCGACGATGAGACCTATGGCAAGACTGCGCTCGGGCTGGTGCAGTGGCGCCGCGAGGACTGCGCAGGTCAGATCCGCCTGCCGGCCTGCCGCATCGATACCGGAGTACCCGATCTCACGATCGCACAGGCACGCGCTGCCGGCGTGCGCAGCCTCATCATCGGATCCGCTGCGGTCGGGGGCGGCATTCCCGAAGCCTGGATCGCTACGCTGCGTGAGGCGGCCGCTGCCGGTATCGACATCGTCGCCGGATTGCACGTGCGTCTCAGTAGTCTCGAAGGTCTTGCCGCCGCCGCCCAGACCGGTCGAGCGCAATTGATCGATGTACGGGTTCCCCCCAATGCCTTGCCGGTCGGAACCGGTGCCAAACGCTCGGGCAGGCGTTTGCTGACCATGGGTACTGACTGCGTCTGCGGAAAGAAATACACGGCCCTTGCGCTCGCCGCCGAGCTGCGGCGCCGCGCGGTTCCCAGTAATTTTCGCGCGACGGGGCAGACCGGCATCATGATCGCGGGGGAGGGCATACCGCTCGATGCCGTGGTGTCCGACTTCCTGACCGGCGCGGCGGAACTGCTTTCACCTGCCGCCGATCCCGTTCACTGGGACGTCATCGAAGGCCAGGGCAGCCTGTTTCATCCCGGTTACCTGCAGGTCACGGTAGGTCTGCTGGTAGGCTCACAACCCGATGCTTTCGTCGTCTGTCACGATCCCACGCGCACCAGTATTTCAGGTTGGCCGGAATTCCGTCTTCCCACCGTCAGCGAAGTCATCGCGCGCACGATCGATATCGGACGGCTCACCAATCCCTCTATCCGCTGCGTCGGTGTGTCGCTGAATCTCTCCAAAGTGCCGGACAAGGAGCGCGCGAGTGTTCTGCAGGAATGTCAGCGGTCGACAGGTCTGCCCTGTGCCGACCCGCTGCAAGAGGCGGGTGTGCGGGCGCTGGTGGATCACCTCCTGTACGTCTACCCGCAGTGAGGGGCCAGCCGCGCGATTTCCAGCGCGCTGCCGCGCCCTGAAGTCACCGACACTCGTTTTCGCTGCATCAGCCCGTTGGGATCAACGCCGTGCGCGGCGCCCTCTCGTAACAGGTGCGCTCGCCGGAACGCCTGGCGCGACGGTCGCCCGTCTTTCCATCGGGAATGGCAGCGCAGGCTCGGGCGTCGTGCAGACACACAGGATCTTGAGAGGTGACGCGCCAATGGAAACGTATGCATGACCCATCGTGCTGTCGAAGTACACCGAGCCTCCGGTCTCGATGATTAGTGGCTCGTAGAATTCCGTATGCAACTGGAGCTTGCCTTCCAGGACATACGTGAACTCCTCGCCTTCGTGTTGCAGCAGCCCGTTGGTTTCAGCCAGCGTGCGCGAGCTGATCGTGCCGGTCATCGGGGTCATGCGCTTGCCGGCAAGCTCCGTGCAAAGGTATTCGTAGGCCTGCTGGCCTACCTGCACCATGCGTCCCGTCCCAGCCGCGGTGAAGGTGCGCCGGGCGGAGGGCGCCGCGGGTTTGCCCGCCGTGCCGCGCGAGAACAGCTCCGCGATGTCGATCTGCAGCCCTTTGCACAGTTGCAGCAGTTTCGAGTAGGTGAGCGACAGCTGATCGTTTTCGACGCGCGACAGGGTGGACTTGGCGATACCCGTGGCGCTGCTGACCTCCGCAATGGACATCCTTCGCTGGAAGCGCAGCTGACGTAGACACTCGCCGAGGTTGGGCGATTCTGCCGCCGCCGGTTGCAGAACGCGGCGGGCTTGAGGAGAGACCTTGTTTCTGGCCATCGCCACACTCTAGCAGCCGCGACGATGCCTGCGAATGCGTACTGTGATTGACAGTTTCGTATACGCAACTATACTCCTGGATAGCAAATTGGCATCCGGTTTGAGCGCATGCCGCCGTGGTGCATGCCTATCCGATACGAGAACAGTGGGGTACCCGATGCGCGCCGAAGTCCTCGCTCGACGTTGCCTCCCGGCACGCGGTCGCCGCGCCGCCCTGTTGGTGTGCAGTGGTTGGGCGCTGTCACTCGCGATTCTCACTCTCGGCGATACGGCGTGGGCCAGTGCTTCCGGACCGGACGATGGTATGGCCAGTGCGGCTGCTCCGGCGGATGCCGCGGCTGATACGCGATCTGATATGGCCCGCGCGCCGGCAACAACGCTGGAAACGGTGATCGTCACTGCCACGAAGCGCGAGGAGCAACTGAAGGACGTCGCGATGAGTGTTACCGCTGTGAGCGGTGACGATCTGCTGCGGCGTCAGGAAGTAAGTTTCACCCAGTTTGTCGATCAGGTGCCCGGGCTCTCGCTGCAGGCCATCGATGCGGGCGAGACGCGCATCATCCTGCGGGGAGCCAATGCTGGCAGCACCGGC
Source organism: uncultured Pseudomonadota bacterium (assembly GCA_963715725.1). Lineage (GTDB taxonomy): Bacteria > Pseudomonadota > Gammaproteobacteria > Steroidobacterales > Steroidobacteraceae > 13-2-20CM-66-19. The sequence goes on from OY970272.1 coordinate 2,168,390, forward strand.
TCAACCGTAGCGACCATGGTCGATGACATTCCCTTCTCGATGTCAGGTGCGCAGGCCAACGGAGCCTTCTTCGGCGCGGATGTCGACACCTACGACATGCAGCGCGTGGAAGTGCTGCGCGGACCTCAGGGCACACTTTACGGGGCGACCGCGGAGGGCGGTCTGATCAAGTACGTGACCAACTTGCCGGATCCTGCACGATTTGAGGCGGATGCGATTCTCGGCGGTGCAGTGCTAGACGGAGGCTCCACTGTAGGATTGGCCAAGGGACTGATCAACCTGCCGCTGTGGGCCGATCGGGCAGCGCTGCGCGTCAGCGCGGTCGAGGAGGGCCAGCCTGGCTGGATCGACGATCCGGTAACCGGCCAGAAGAACATCAACGATGGCTCGAAATACAGCGTACGCGCCTCGCTGCTCGTCAAGCCAGCCGATGCGTTCAGCGCCCGGCTCACGGTGTTCAATCAGCATCTGGGTGTCCACGGCGATGAGTTCGTCGAGGTCGTCGGCGCAGCAGCCAATCCCCTCGCACCGCCCGCTAACCAGTTCGACCCGGTGCATGGCTTCAGCAATGCCACCATCTGGCCGCATGGCATCGCCACGCGGCTCACTTACTACGGGCTGAGCATGCAGTACGACTTTGCGGCGGCCACGTTGCTGTCAGCGACCAGCTATGGGCAGATCCGGCGTGATTTCTCGGGCGATTTCACCAACCTGAATCTGGCTCCCGGGGTCACGTATGGAGAGCTGCTGGGAGGCCTCGCATACGGGCACAGCATCGTGATGGCACAACGGCAGTCCGAGTTCCTGCACAAGTTCAACCAGGAGCTGCGGCTGACGTCAAATCCCGGGAGTGTGCTGTTTGGACAGCCTTTCGACTGGCAGACGGGCCTCTTCTACACGCGCGAGACCACGGACCTGAATCAATTCTTCGATGCGCGCGATCCGGCCGATCTCAACAACGTGCTCGATCCCGCGCTCGGCGGTGTCAACGTGCCTGCGATCTACAAGGAAGGCGCGTTGTTTGCCGACGTCACGTACCATTTTTCGCCGGCTTTTGACATCGAGCTCGGCGGCCGCGAGACCCATATCTGGCAAAACTCGCAGGTCACCACCTACTGTTGCGTGTTGTTCGGGCCAGATACGGCATATGCTGCGCTGAAGAGCTCCGAGAACAGCGTCACCTGGTCCGCGGCGCCACGCTGGCACATCGATTCGGACAACCTGCTGTATGCGCGCGTGTCCACCGGTTATCGTCCGGGAGGGCCGAATCTACCGACGCCGGCGCTGCCGACGCCGCCCACCTTCAAACCGGACTCGACGTATAACTACGAGCTCGGTTTCAAATCCGCGTTACCCGTGCCGCGCATCAACCTGGACGTCGCCATGTTCGATATCGAGTGGAAGGATATCCAGATATTGAGTCTGGTCGATTCACCGAGCGGCCCGATCGGTATCGACGGCAATTCGGGGCGCGCCCGCAGTCGCGGCGTCGAGTGGGATCTCTCCTGGCAACCCGTGGCCAACCTGACTGTGCAGGTGCTGGGTGCCTACACCAATGCGAAGTTGACTGCGGACGCGCCAGGTCTGGGGGCTCACAGCGGTGATCATCTTCCCTACGTCCCGGACGTCAGTGCCACGGTCAACGCCGACTACCGCTGGCATGCTTTTGCAGATTTCTCGGCGTTTGCCGGCGGCTCGTGGAGCTACGTCGGTCACGCCTATACGTCTTTCTCAGCGAACGTCGGGGTGGTCGAAGCGCTCGTGAAGCTACCCGACTACAACACCCTGAAACTGGATGCCGGACTGGACAATGGGCGCTATAGCGCGGAGGTCTTCGCCAACAACCTCACGAACCGCCGCGGCATCACTGAATATAACAACAATGGCGGTACCAACCAGACGGGACTGGCAAGCTTCATTCAGCCGCGCACCATAGGAGTGCAGGTCGGCGTCAGATTCTGACGAGCGGCCCAGACTGACGAGCGACCCATCTGGCAAATCAACTCTTATCGGATTCCTGGATCGTGGCCTCCGAGGGCGGACGATTGGCGCGCAGCCGCGCGCTGATGCTCTGCACCTGACCCAGCACTCTGAGCAGATTGTCTCCGGCAAGCTTCGCGAGGTCCTCGTCGCTCCAGCCACGGCGGGCAAGCTCTGCGAGCAGGGCAGGGTATTTGTCGACGGCTTCCAAGCCAGCAGGAACCTCCGGCACACCGTCGAAATCTGAACCGAGACCGACGTGCTCGACGCCCGCTACTTTGCGGATGTGCTCGATATGATCGGCAACGTCGGCGAGCGTGACCTCCGGCGCCGGGTGGGCCGCTTTCCAAGCATCCAGCGCGGCAGCCGCGCGCTCCGGCTGGCCGATGTAGAGGCCGGCGAACGGCGGGGAGTCATAGCGCGCTTTCTCAGCTATCAGGTCCGCATCCCAACGGTTGCGGGCCGCGGAGACATAGCCCGGATAAAAGTTCACCATCACCACGCCGCCATTGCGGGCGACCAGTTGCAGGATGTCGTCTGGCACATTGCGCGGGTGATCGACCAGCGCACGCGCACTCGAGTGCGAGTAGATGATGGGAGCCTCGGAGACCTTGAGCGCTGCGCGCATGGTGCTGGGCGCGACGTGACTCAGATCGACGAGCATGCCGAGCCGGTTCATCTCCCGCACGACTTCACGGCCGAACGCCGACAGACCATTGTGTTGCGGATGATCGGTGGCCGAGTCCGCCCAGTCCGTGTTGCTGGAGTGGGTCAATGTCATGTAGCGCGCCCCGGCCTGATACATCTGCCGCAGCACTGCGAGCGAATCGTTGATCTGATGCCCGCCCTCGATGCCGATGAGGGAGGCGATGCGGCCGGCGCGTTTGATGCGGCGGATGTCGGCCGCGGTATACGCCATTTCAAGGTCACGGGGATAGCGCTCGACCATCTGTCGCACGATGTCGATCTGCTCGAGAGTGGCCTGTACGGCCGCAGGACCATGCATTTCGACCGGCACCCACACCGACCAGAACTGCCCCCCGACCTGACCCTGCCGCAGGCGGGGGATGTCGGTCATCAGCGCGGGCTGGTCTTTCGATCTGGGCAGCTCTGCCGTGCTGCGGGCGAGATCGAGGCTCGACAGCTTGCTGTGAAAGCGGTCGCGAATTTCCCAGGGCAGATCATTGTGACCGTCAATGAGCGGCGTGCGCTGCAGGACCCGGGTCGCGCGTGCTGCCGCATCCTCATTGGCGGCTGGCAGACCCAACCTGGGGAAAGCGACCAGGAGGAGCGCCACGAGCAGCGAGCCGACACGCATTATTCTTCTCCCCAGAGTCTATTTATTGCGCCCGCCACCCCAGAGCTGCGGCGGACAGTCGATCATCCCATCGCGATAACACACCGGGTGCTCACGATCGCGGCTCAGCAGCGCCGGACCGTCGAGATCGACCACGCTGCACAGTTGACCGACTAGGAATGAGGGCGCCATGGCGAGTGAGGTGCCGGTCATGTTGCCGACCATGACCTGCAGTCCCTCCTGGCGAGCCGCGCGCGCGATCGCCAGTCCTTCGGTCAAGCCGCCGCACTTGTCCAGCTTGATATTGACGACCGAGAAGCGCCCTGCGAGTGCGGGCAGATCCTCCAGCCCCTGTAGGCTTTCATCAGCTGCGATTGGTATCGGCGACTGCAGTCCTTCCAGCTCCGATTCGCGCCCGACGGGAAGGGGCTGTTCGATGAGCGCGACGCGGGCCTCGATGAGCGCAGGTAGGATCTGCTCGAGAAAGGGCCGGTCGAATCCCTGATTCGCATCGACACCGAGCCAGACCTGCGGACAGGCAGCGCGCACTGCCCGCACCCGCTCCACATCGAGCGGCTGACCGGTGAGCTTCAGTTTGATGGCACGGGCACCGCGATACTGCAGGGCCCTGTCCGCCATCACCTGCGGAGATTCCGCGCCGCATGTGAAGGTCGTCACGAGCGGGCGCGGGGGTTCGAGACCGGCCAGCTGCCATGCAGGCACGCCCGCGATCTGCGACTCCAGATCCCACAGCGCGCAGTCGAGCGCGTTGCGGGCACCGCCCGGAGGCAACAGCGTTTGCAGCTGCGCACGCTCGATGCCTTTCTCGATTGCGCTGCGCACCCCCTCAATCTGCGCGAGCGCTTGCTCTACGGTGTCATTCCGATAGTAGACTCCGGCCGCCTCGCCGCGCCCGCGATATGAACCCTCTTGCAGCGTCACCAGGACGCAGGGTGATGAGTTGAAGGTGTAGCCGCTGATACGGAAGGGCGTGAGCAGCGGCCAGTCTTCGCGAGTGACGATCAGCTTCAAGGCGTGCGTTCCTTATACGGAACTCTTATCCCATACAGGATCAAAGCATGAGCGCCTTCGCACTGTCAATTCAACGGCGCGCGCTGACCTCGATTTCCACCAGCGCTCCTTCGACCACCAACTCGCTCACGACTGTTGACCGCGCCGGGTAGGGCGGAGTGAAGCGCTTGCGATAGACCGCATTGAAAGCGCCAAAGTCGGCGCGCCGCGTGATCCAGGCAGTGACTTTGAAAACATGCCGCAACGACAGGCCTTCGTGCTTGAGCAGTCGCTCGATGTTGTCGATGGTCGCCTCCGTCTGAGCAGTGATGGTGTCGCCACTCAGTTGTCCGTCGACGAAACCCATCTGTCCCGAGAAATACAACGTGCCGCATAACTCCACCGCTGGCGAGAACGGCAGCGCGTCCGGGTCCGTCTTTCCGCATTTCGTGCCTAAGGCTATGAACATCTTAAGACCTCGCTCTCGCAGACCTGGCAGCCCGCTGCCCGCCATGCTACGTCGCGGATTGACGCGGGAACCCTGACCCTGACAGGGCGTTCACCCTCATCACACCTATAAAGGGGAAGCACGTGAACGCCACTCAACCTCAAACCCTCGTCCTGGTCGCCGTGTTAATCCTCGGCGTCATCGCAGCAGCAGTGCTGATTGTGCGCCAGCAACGTGCACGGCGCTCGATGCATCTGCAGCAGCGATTCGGGCCGGAATATAACCGCGTGCTGCGTACCGCCGGCAGTCAGGAGAAGGCCGAGGCTGAGCTGCAGGCGCGCGAGCAACGTGTGGAGCGACTGAAGCTGGTGCCGCTGCCCGCGGCGGAGGCGGCGCGCTTCGGCGAGGCCTGGGCGAAGCTGCAAGCCCGCTTCGTTGACAATCCCAACGGCGTCGTCGGCGAAGCCGATCGCCTGATTCGCGAGCTGATGGCGAAACGTGGCTACCCGATGGGTGATTTCGAGCGGCGTGCGGCCGACATTTCGGTGCATCACCCCGCCGTGGTGGAGCACTACCGGGCGGCGCAGGCGATCGCCCTGCGCGACGAGCGTGGTGAGGCGAGCACCGAGGAGCTACGCAAGGCCGTGGTGCATTACCGCTCCCTATTTGACGATCTGCTCTCTGTCGGTGCTCCGGCGACACCGAGCAACTCCGCAGCGGTCGCTCGCAAAGAGGAGGCATTGCACTCATGAGCATCACGAGTCGAGAGGATGGGAAACCCTTGTCCACCGCTGATCTTGCGCGTGCCGGTCGGCGCAGCGAAGGTCCTGGCAATCCGAATACAGATGTCGACTATACGGAAGAGGAGGTCACACGTCTGGATGTGGCACAGCCGCCAGGGTTGGAGCGAGCGAAGGGAGCTGCGGACGCTGACGTGCGGGACCGCACACCGGGCAGCTCGCGCGAGGCGCGGGATCGCGAGGCGCGGGATGAAGAGCGGACCACCGCCAGGTCTGCGGTCGCGGGCGAATCCGATGAGATGGCTGATCAAGTCGTCAGCGGCCGTCAGGCCGACCGCACCATCCCTGCCCGCGACACCGCCGACCGGGCCCGGGCCGACCGGGATTCCGGCAATCGCTCGGTAGGCGATCGGATTGCCGGCAGTTCTGAGACAGCGCCGGCGCGGGCGCGGCCTGGTTCGTCAGAGGAGGCACTAGAGCCGCTGTTTGCTTCGGGATTGGCGCAGAGCTTCCGGGAGCGCTGGGTCTCCATTCAGAGTGGCTTCGTGGATGATCCGAAGCAAGCGGTGCGTCGGGGTGATGAGCTGGTGGCAGAGGTGATGAGTAACCTCGCTCAGGGTTTCGCCGCGGAGCGGCAGCGCATGGAAGCGCAGCTCGATGAGACCGGCGAGGGCGCCACTGAAAACCTGCGTGTAGCCCTGCGGCGCTACCGATCCTTCTTCGAGCGATTGTTGTCCCTCTAATCCTCGGCAGCGGTCCGCTGCCGCGATCCGTCCCGGCGCGACCGGGACGGATCGCCTGTAGTCAGTAGCGAGGGGTGTTGGCACACTGCGGGCAACGCCGCAGGCGCCCGAGCCGTCCACCCTGCTACTGACTGACAGGAGATCCCCATGCAAACCCTTCGTTCGTCCCTGCTCCTGCTGACTGTCCTCGCCGCCGGCAGCGTAACTGCCGAAGTCAAGCATTACCCCGCCAACCTCCCGCCGTCTTCCTCTGTCCCGCTGCCCTCCGGGGCCGCTCCGCCCTTCAGCGCCGCGGTGCTTGCCAACGACACGCTTTACGTCGCAGGAACGATCGACATGGACCCTGCAACCGGCAAGATCGCCGCCACGCCGGAAGAGGGTGCCCGCGTCGTACTCGACAGCATCAAGAAGACGGTGGAGGGTGCCGGTTTCACGATGAACAATCTCGTCTGGGTTCAGGTGTTCTGCGCCGATCTCTCCTGGTATCCGGCGTTCAACAAGGTCTATGCCACCTACTTCAAGGGTCCCTTCCCGGCCCGCGCATTCCTTGGCGTCGATCACCTGCTGGCCAATGCGCATTACGAGGTGATGGGCATCGCGGTCAAACCCAAGTAGGGCCGTTGAGCCCGGGCGCAAGGATCTGGCCCCCTCTATAATGAGAGGCGCATCAGTGGCATACGGAGCCCCTTCATGCCGTTTTCGCTCTACGCCGCCACGATTCCGAGCTATCTGCAGATTCTGAATGCGATCGTACGGCTGCTGGACACCGCGGAGTCCTTTTGTCGCGAGAAGCAATTGCAACCGGCAGAGCTGATACAGGCGCGGCTCGCTGCTGATATGAATCCTTTCGCCTATCAGGTGAAGTCGACGGCCGTACACTCGCTGGGGGCGATCGAGGGCGTACGTCGCGGCCTCTTCAGTCCTGACGACACGACACCTCCAGTCAGCTTCCCGGCTCTCAAGGCACGCATCCAGGAGACTCTCACCGCGCTCCAGGCGATCGATGAGGCCGAGATGGGTCGATTCATCGGACGGCCCATGCGCTTTGCCTTCGGCGGGCGCAGCATCGATTTCGCGGCCGAGGATTTCCTTTTGTCCTTTTCCCAACCCAACTTTTATTTCCACGCGGCGACCGCCTACGACATCATGCGCTGGAAGGGCGTGCCGATCGGCAAGCGGGACTTTCTGGGTCGCATGCGCATCAAGCGATGACGTGCGCTGCGCCAGCGAGAATCACGGCTCCGTACGGGACCTGGCGATCGCCGCTGAGCGCGCAAGCGCTGGCTGCTGGACGTGTCGGCTTCGCTGATCTGCGCGCGGCCGCCGGTCGGCTGTACTGGACGGAAACCGTGCCGGCAGAGGGCGGCATCACTGCGCTGTTCTGCCTGCTGGGCGAGCAGGGAGCAGCTCGACTGTCACCTCAAGGCAGCAACGTGCGTACGCGCGTGCATGAGTATGGCGGAGCCCCGTATCTGGCCGACGGCGCAAGCGTCTATTTCGCCAACTACCAGGACCAGCGGCTCTACCTCCTGCGCGGCGCGGGACCGCCGGTGGCCTTGACACCGCCTGGCTATCGCTATGCTGACTGCACACTGCAACGCAGCTCCGATGGAGGGACTACGGCGCTCATCTGCGTGCGCGAAGACCACACCGAGGCGAACCGGGTACGCAACACACTCGTTCGGATCCCCCTGCCGCAGGGCGGTACGGGCGAAGTCCTGTACGAGGAAAGTGACTTCGTTGCCTACCCCAGGCTGAGTGCAAACGAGCAGCTCGCCTTCATCCGCTGGAACCATCCCAACATGCCCTGGGACGGCACGCAGCTCGAGGTCGGGCGACTCACGGGCCAGGGGCTCGAGGGTGTCAGGACTGTCGCCGGAGGAGCTATCGAGTCCGTGATCGACCCCCAGTGGGGCGCTGACGGACAGCTGTACTACATCTCCGATCGCACCGGATTCTGGAATCTGTATGCGCACGCAGGTGAGGCTGCTGATCGGCCGATCTGGCCGCGCGCGGCGGAATTCGCAGCCGGGCTGTGGAGTTTAGGACAATCCAATTACGCCCTGCTCAGCAAGCACCGGGCCCTGGCGCGCTTCACTGAAGGAGGCTCCGATCAGCTCGCGCTGATCGATCTGCGCGCCGGTACGGCGCGGCCCATCTGCCTTCCCTACGCGGAATATGCGCAGCTGACACGACTTGATGAGAGCCACGTGGCCGTGATCGCCGGCTCAGCGCAGGCCCCGCAGCGTATCGTGCGCATCGACGTGGACAGCGGTACGGCGGAGGTCTTGCGCCAGGCGGGTACGACTCCACTTGATCCCGCTGCAATCTCGGTTGCGCAGGCCATCGAATTCCCCAGCGCCGCAGGACGGGTCGGTCACGCCTTTTACTATGCGCCTGCAAGTGCTGAATTCTGCGGCCCCGCCGGAGAGTCTCCGCCGCTGCTGACTCTGGTGCATGGAGGTCCGACGAGCTACGCGGGTCCCTCTTACACGCCGCGTACCCAGTTCTGGACCAGTCGCGGATTCGCGGTCGTCGATGTGAATTATGGCGGCAGCACCGGGTATGGCCGCGCATACCGGGAAGAGCTGAAGGGCAATTGGGGTGTGGTGGATGTCGAGGATGTGGTCGCAGCGGTGCGCTTTCTGTGCGACACCGGCAAGGCCGATGCGCACCGCGTGGCGATAAGCGGCGGTAGCGCCGGAGGATATACGGTACTGGCGGCGCTCGCGTTGCATCGGGAATTCCGCGCCGGTGCCGACTACTACGGCGTTTCCGATATGACTGCGCTGGCCAGGGATACACACAAATTCGAGAGCCGCTATCTCGACAGTCTCATCGGTCCGCTGCCCGAGGCACAAGCGCTATACGAGAGCCGCTCCCCGCTGAATCATCTGGAGGGCTTCAGCGCACCGTTGCTCGTGTTGCAAGGGGAAGAAGATCCGGTCGTGCCGCCCGCTCAGTCCGAACGGATCGTGGCGGCGCTGCGTTCGCGACAAATTCCCGTTGCCTACCTGCTGTTCCCTGGCGAGACGCACGGCTTTCGCAAGCCGGAGAATGTCACGCGCGCCGTGCAGGCCGAGCTCGCCTTTTACGGCAGGATCTTCGGGTTTTCCCCGGCGGAGCCGCTGCCCGCTCTGGCCATTGAGAACCTGCCCGCGGAGCAGGCAGTGTCATGACTCGCCAGCGAAGCTATCGTATTGCGGCGATTCCCGGCGACGGCATCGGCAAAGAAGTCCTGCCGGAGAGTGTGAAGGTGTTGCACCGGGCCGCGGCTCGCTACGGTTTCGCGCTGCAATTCGATCACCATGATTTCGCCTGTGCCGAGTACTACAAGGCACACGGGCGCATGTTGCCCGAAGACTGGAAAGCGACGCTGGGCTCCTATGACGCGATTCTTTTTGGGGCGGTTGGGTGGCCCGCGCAGGTACCGGACCACATCTCGCTGTGGGGGTCGCTGGTACAGTTCCGCCGCGAGTTCGACCAGTACGTCAATCTGCGTCCGGTGCGGCTCATGCCGGGCGTGCCGTGTCCGCTCGCCGGGCGCAAACCCGGCGATATCGATTTCCTGATCGTGCGCGAGAATACCGAAGGGGAGTACTCCGAGATCGGCGGACGCGCCTTTGCGGGAACCGAGCGGGAGATCGTGATGCAGCAGACGCTGATGTCCCGCATCGGGGTGGATCGAGTGCTGCGCTTCGCGTTTGAGGCCAGTCTCAAGCGCAAGCGCCATGTGACGTCGGCGACCAAATCCAACGGCATTGCCATCACCATGCCTTACTGGGACGAGCGCGTGGAACAGATATCGCGCGGCTATCCTCAGGTCAGCACCGACAAGTATCACATCGATGCGCTGGCAGCGATGTTCGTACTGCGTCCCGAGCGTTTCGACGTCGTGGTGGGCTCGAATCTCTTCGGTGACATCCTGTCGGATCTGGGTCCCGCCTGCGCCGGCACGATCGGCATCGCGCCCTCGGGTAACATCAATCCGGAGCGCCGTTTCCCTTCCCTGTTTGAGCCCGTGCACGGCTCGGCACCGGATATCGCGGGGCAGGGAATCGCTAATCCCGTCGGCATGATCTGGGCAGCGCAGATGATGCTCGAGCACCTTGGTGAGGCGGAAGCGGCCGAAGCCGTGTTACGTGCGGTGGAGCACGGGCTGGCGTATCCACACACCCGTACGCGTGACCTCGGAGGCTCGGCAGATACCGTCGCGGCGGGTGATGCGATCGCCGCCTTTATCAGAGGATGATGCTGTAGTTGCAACTCGCGCAGCGCTGTCACAGTGCCGTCTCGAGCAAAGTCGAAGTTATAGTGACGCGGACCGCGCTCCGACCCGGCACAATTTTGTGTCACGCCTCACAGTTCGTGCGCCTAAGTGGTTCGATTGATCAACTGCATGAGCTGATGGGCTTGGCTGCGGTCGCAAGGCGCGGGATGATATCTGGCGCATGCGTGATCGCACACTCGCGCACCCCCCGGGAGCTGCCACCTCATGACCTACTGCGTCGGAGTACTGCTGGACGACGGAATCGTGCTGGCTTCGGATTCACGGACCAACGCCGGCGTCGATAACTTTGCGACCTTCTGCAAGATGTCGGTGTTCGAGCGCCCCGGCGACCGCGTCATCGTTTTGTTGAGCTCAGGAAACCTCGCTAGCACTCAGGCGGTGATCAGCAGCCTGCGGCAGCGGGCCCAGGCGGGCGGACCGCAGGGCTCGACCATCTGGACGGCGCGCACCATGTTCGATGTCGCGCAGCTGGTGTCCGCGGCGGTGCGCGGCGTCGAGCGGCGCGATGGCGAGGATCCAACGGCGCACACCTCCTCGTTCAGTGCCTCCTTCATCATCGCCGGGCAGATAAAGGGCGAGCCCATGCGGCTGTTCCGCACTTTCGCCGAAGGCAACTTCATCGAGGCCGGCGCTGAAACCCCGTTCTTTCAGACCGGCGAGGCCAAGTACGGCAAGCCCATCATCGACCGGGTCATCACGACGGCGACGCCGCTCGGGGATGCCATGAAATGTGTGCTGGTATCTTTTGACTCGACCATGCGCAGCAATCTGTCCGTGGGGATGCCCATTGACCTGATCTGCTACGAACGGGACGCCCTGCGCATCACCGTGCGGCACCGGTTCGGTCCGGGAGACTCCTATTTCTCCTCACTCAGCCGCCAGTGGAGTGAAGGGGTGCGATCGGTGTTCCGCGATCTGGCGGCGCCCCCCATGACGCGCCCTGCCGGCGATGCACTGTTAGCGAGCATATCGGCAGTCGTCAACGGCTGAGCCGCCGTCCGAGCGCGGGCGGATGCCTCCCAGCCAGGCGCCGCGGGAACGTTCGCTGGTGGCAGGTGTTACTCTCGGAAGGGAGTATTCCTGACTCGCAGCGAGGTTCGACGTGCAGATCCGCGTGGGTTACCGCCTGGTGTACCAGTGCCTGCAGCCGGTGCCCATGATCCTCAATCTCAATGTGCATGCCTCGCGCCGGGGGGATCTGCTGCGCCCCGATGAGCTGCGGACCGATCCACAGGTGCCGCGCTCGATGTATCTGGACCTGTTCGGCAACACCTGCACCCGCCTGGTGGCGCCGGCGGGCAGCATTACGATCACCGCCGACGGGCTGGTGCGCGACTCGGGTCTTCCCGAACCGGTCATGCCAGGGGCGCAGCAGGCGGATATCGAGCAGCTCCCCGATGACACACTCCTCTACCTGCTGGCGAGTCGTTACTGCGACACGGAGCATCTGAGCACCGAAGCGTGGGGTCTGTTCGGCAGCACGCCTCCCGGCTGGCCGCGAGTGCAGGCCATCTGCGATTTCGTGCACAGCCATGTGAAATTCGGCTACGAGTTTGCCCGCGGCACGCGAACCGCGCTGGAGACCTTCCAGGAGCGCCAGGGCGTCTGCCGTGACTTCGCGCACCTTGCGATTACGTTGTGCCGTTGCCTCAACATTCCGGCCCGCTACTGCACCGGCTATCTGGGTGACATCGGGGTTCCACCGATGGACGCGCCGATGGATTTCTCCGGCTGGTTCGAGGCGTACGTGGGCGGCGCGTGGTATGCCTTCGATGCGCGCCACAACATGCCGCGCATTGGCCGCATCCTCATGGCCCGTGGCCGCGATGCTGCCGATGTGGCCATCAGCATGACTTTCGGACCGGCGTCTCTGCAGGAATTCACCGTGTGGACTGACGAAGTGCGCTGAAGGGGCTGGCAGCCACACCCAGCCGCGCCCCGGGCAGCGGTATCAGCTAGCATCAGGCGTTTCGCTCGGGGGCGTGCTGATGCGTAGAGTAAAACATTACCTCGGCGGTACCTGGCGCTGCGCGGGGCTGCTCGCGCTGAGCATGGTGGCGCATGCGGAGCGCGCCCCGGTGCTGCAGCAGCTCGATCTTCCGCATCCTTATTACTCCCGCGAGATGTATCTGCCCCAGCTCACCAGTGGTCCGGACAGTCTGTGCTGGCTGCCCGATTCGCAGACGCTCATTTATTCGATGGCTGGCTCCTTGTGGCAGCAGCGGCTGGGTGCCACCGAGGCGCGGCAGCTGACCGCGGGCCGCAGCTACGACTATCAGCCCGATGCCTCCGCCGACGGAAAGTACGTGGTCTATAGCTCCTACCGGGCGGATGCCATCGAGCTTTGGGTACTGGACCGGTCCACGGGCACGACTCATCCCTTGCTACAGAACGGGGCCGTCAATGTTGAGCCCCGTTTTTCCCCCGACGGTCATCGCATCGCCTTCGTCTCTACGTCAACTCGTGGCCACTTTCATATCTTCGTGGCCAATTTCGAGCAGGGACGCCTGGGCACGGTCGAGCAGCTGACCCCGGAGCACGCAAGTGAGCTGCCACGCTATTACTACAACGCGATCGACCACGAGATCAGCCCGGTGTGGACGCGCGACGGTGCCGAGTTGCTGTACATCAGTAATCGCGGTCACATCTACGGCACCGGCGGGCTGTGGCGCATGCCGGCGCACACGGGAGCCGAGCCCCGGGAGATTCATTTTGAGGAGACCAACTGGCGGGCGCGGCCGGAGATCTCCCCGGAAGGCGATCGCCTGGTGTATGCCTCCTATACCGGACGCCAATGGCACAACCTCTGGATTCTGCCCGCAGGCGGTGGCGATCCGCTGCCGCTCGCTTTCGGCGACTATGACCAGGTGAATCCGCGCTGGTCGCCCGATGGCAGGCATATCGCCTTCATCGCCAACCGTGACGGCAACACCGAGCTCGACGTGATGACACTGCCGGGCGGCGCCTTCTCGCGCCTGCCCGTCACCACACGGCAATTCATCCGCCCCTCCGGCACCCTGCACCTGGTGCTGCGACAAGGCGGTGGCCCGGGCGCCGCCCGGATCAGTGTTACCGACGCTGACGGGATGTTTCGCGCGCCGCACGATGCCTGGATTAACGCCGATGACGGCTTCGATCGCCGGGAGCGCGCTTTTGAAGCGCATTACTTTCATCTGCTTGGAGCGGCGGATGTCACCGTGCCGGCAGGCCGCGCGCACGTGGAGATCATGCATGGCTTCACGCGATCTCCCGAGGCGCATGATCTAGACATCGCAGCCGGCGAGACCCGCGAGCTGCTCGTCGATCTGGATGAGCAACAATTGGCCGTACCGCAGGAGGGACATTGGGTCAGCGGTGATCTGCACGTGCACATGAACTATGGCGGGGACTACCGCAATACGCCCGCGCATCTGGTCACCCAGGCACGCGCTGAGAGTCTCAACGTGGTGGAATCGCTGATCGTCAACAAGGAGCAGCGCTTTCCGGACATCGCCTGGAACGGTCAGCAGCTCGATGCGGCCTCCCGCAGTGACACGCTGGTGGTGCATGGTCAGGAATTCCACACCAGCTACTGGGGACATCTGGGACTTCTGGGCCTCTCAGGCGGCATCATCCTGCCGGGCTACGCCGGCTACCCGCGCACTGCCGCTTCCAGTCTGTTCCCCAGCAATAGCGACATCGCGGCGCTCGCGCACGAGCGGGCGGCCCTGGTGGGATATGTGCATCCGTTTGATACACCGCCGCATCCATTTGACGAGCATGAGCGCCTGACGAACGCGCTGCCGGTCGATGCAGCATTGGGCAACGTCGACTACATCGAAGCGCTCGGCTTCAGCGACCATCGGGCGACCAGCGACGTCTGGTATCGACTGTTGAATCTCGGCTTCCGCCTCCCGGCCGGTGCCGGTACCGATGCAATGGCCAATTTCGCAAGTTTGCGCGGACCGGTAGGTATGAATCGCGTCTATGCGCGTATCGAGGGACAGCTGACAGCCGACTCGTTCCTGCAGGCCATCAAACAGGGCCACACCTTCGCAACCAACGGCCCCCTACTCGGATTCACGCTGGCAGGGGTGGCGGCCGGGGAGGAACTGCGCTTTGCAACCCCGCAGGGATCGGTCGCCTTCGCCGTGCACCTGAAGAGCATCGTGCCAGTAGACCAGCTGGAGCTCGTCTGCAACGGGCACATTGTCAGGTCGTTCCTGGGTACGCATGCGGCTGCGAGCGGTGATTTTTCCGGTACGCTGCCACTGCGGCAATCCGGCTGGTGCCTGCTGCGTGCTCAGACGCGTGGCGCACGCTACCCGGTGCTCGACAACTACGTCTTTGCGACCACGAGCCCGGTCTACGTGACGATCGCCGAGCAGCGGCCGCGCTCGCACGCGGATGCAGAATACTTCCTCGCCTGGATCGAGCGCATCCGCGCCACGACCAACGCGTATCCGGACTGGAATGATGCCAGCGAGAAGACTCACGTGTTGCAGCAGCTGGCTGCGGCGCGCGATGTATTTACATCATTGCGCTGAGCAGCATGGTTCAGCGCGCCATTGGATTTGGCTTGCAGGACCTGCCGCGGATCGTGCGCGGCGAGGGCAGTTATCTGCTGGATGCTGACGGCAGGCGCTATCTGGATGGCTCCGGGGGACCTGCGGCCTTCTGCATCGGGCACGCGCACCCGGAGGTCAACGCAGCGATTGCGGAGCAACTGGCCCACGTGGCCTGCGCCTATCGCTACCTGTTCACGAGTACTCCGCTGGAGGAATTGACCGAGCTGATCCTGCGCCGATCCGGCGCGACGTTCGGCCATGTGGTGTATTGCTCGAGCGGGTCGGAAGCCGTGGAAGCGGCCCTCAAGATGGCGCTGCAGTATTGGGACGCCCGGGGAGAACCGCAGCGACGGCGTTTCATCTCGAGGCAGCGCTCCTATCACGGCAACACCCTCGGCGCGCTATCGGTTTCCGGCTTTGCCGAGCGCCGGAGGCCTTTCGAGGGCAGCCTGCTGGAGGTCTCATTTGTATCGGCGGCCAACAGTTATCGCCCGCCTCCCGGCATTGGCGAGGGTGGGCTGGCAACAGCTCTCGCCGAGGAGCTGGAGCAGGAGATTCAACGACGCGACCCCGACACCATCGCAGCCTTCATCTTCGAACCTGTTGTCGGGGCCGCGGGCGGCGTGGTACCGGCACCACCCGGATACGTGGCAGCCATCCGGCGTGTGTGCGACCGCCACGGCGTACTGCTGATTGCCGATGAAGTCATGTGCGGTGCCGGCCGCTGTGGGACGTGGCGCGCCCTTGAACACGAAGGCGTTGCACCCGACATCATGGCCATCGCGAAAGGCTTCTCTGGCGGATACATTCCCGTCGGCGCCACCGTGTGCAGCACGGAAGTTGGTAAAACCATCCTGCGCGAGCAGGGCTCATTCATGACCGGTCACACCTACTCGGGTCACACTGCCGGGTGCGCGGCCGCACTGGCCGTGCAGCGCATTATCGAGCGCGACAGCCTGCTGCAACGGGTGCAGAAGCGCGGTGCACTGCTCAAGTCAGCTCTACAGGAGACGCTCAGCCGTATCCCACAGGTCGGGGATGTCCGCGGCCGCGGATATTTCATCGGCATCGAGCTCGTGCGCGATCCGCACACCAGGCAGCCGTATGCCCGCGAGCTGGCGGTCAGCCACCAGATTGCGCAGCAGGCGTTCGAGGACGGCCTCATCTGTTATCCGTGTGCCGGGCATGTGGGCGGGGGAACAGGAGACACCCTCATCATTGCCCCGCCGTTCAACGCCAGTGATGTAGAGCTGGAGGAGTTGGTGAGCAAACTGGCTGGCGCCGTCACTGCCGTGCTGCAACGACTGACCTGATCAGCGCGCCTTACGGAAGGTCAGATTGATGCGCCGACGACCGAGCAGCCGGTGCTCGCTGTCCTTCAATGGCCGCACGCCGTGGTAGCTCAGCCGGGAGGGGCCGCCCCAGACGACGACATCCCCGTGCTGCAGAGGTACCGGCCGAACGGGATCAGAGCGCCGCGACCCGCCGAAAAGAAACACGGCGGCAATACCCAGCGAGACTGAGACGATCGGCACGCTCAGATCGAGCTCGTCCTTGTCCTGATGCAGTGACAGGCGCGCCGCGGGCTCATAGGAGTTAATGAGGCACGCATCAGGCGCGAAGCGCGCGAAACCCGCCTGCGCGGCGGCTTGCTGCGCCAGTTGCAGGAACAGGGGCGGCAGGGCCGGCCAGGATCGACCGCTCTCGGGATCCTCGCGCGTGTAGCGGTAGCCGGTGCGATCCGAGACCCAGCCCAGCGACCCGCAGTTGGTCATGGCAACCGACATGCGGAAACCGCCGGGAGTGATGAGATGGCGCAGGGGCGCCGCCGCGGTGATCTGCTCCACCGCAATCAGCAGCCGCTGTGCCTGGCGCGCCGCGAAACCGCGCAGCAAAGTGGCGCCCGGGCCGAGCGTCATGCTTGCGGGCACCGGGTCCAGGGGTTCGAACAGATCGGCGGTTGCAGACATGGGATACTAGTTCACGCTCGGCTTCGCACGCGCCAATTCGAGAGCAAGAATCGGATGGCCGGGTGCGCACGGCAGAGAGATGATGGGGTCTCTTCGGCTCGTGGAAAACCCCCGTGTCATTCTTTTCAGGCCCACTACTGATCGCCGTCATCGTCCTCGGTATCGCGGGCTCAACGTGGGGGGCAGATGCACCGCCACAAGCGGATATGAGACTCCAACCCCGACTGTACGAGCTGACGACCGAAACCCTGATGCCGCATCTGGAAGAGAACCTGCGCTATACCATCACGCATGCGCAACGCTGCGTGCAGGAGGAGGATCTGCGCCGGCTGTTCCCAGTGCTCGATCATCCGGCGCTGCAGGGTTGCACACTGCAGGAGGGGCGGCGCGAGCTTGAGACCATCTCCTACACTCTCGTGTGCACCGCTCGTGACACGCAAGGACATGCGAGCTGGCAGCTGGGTAAGCAGCACCTGCGCGGTACGCTGGAGATCCGGCTCGGTGGCAAGAACATGACCTTCTCGCAGCGCATCCACGCACGGGCACTCGGGCCGTGCAATCATTAGAGAGCCCTGCGTCATGAATCGCCACATCCGCTCGACACCTGATGAGAAAGACTGGCGCTGGCAGGCTATTGTCCGTCGCGATCCGGCGGCGGATGGCCAGTTCTACTACAGTGTCAAGACCACTGGGGTGTATTGCCGGCCATCATGCCCATCGCGACAACCCAAGCGGGGCAATCTCGCCTTTCACCTCTCGCCAGAAGCCGCTGAGGCGCAGGGCTACCGGGCCTGCAAGCGCTGCAAGCCACGGGACGCCTCGTCCACGGAGCGGCAAACCGCGTTGATTGCCGACATCTGCCGGCGCATCGAGACGGCCGAGCAGGTACCGAAGTTGCAGCAGCTGGCGCAGATGGCACACATGAGCGCCTATCATTTTCACAGACTGTTCAAACGCGTGACCGGACTGACACCGAAGAGGTATGCCTCGGCCAAGCGTGCCGAGCGGGTGCGCCAGCAACTGGAGGAGGGGCGTCCGGTGACTCAGGCGATCTTCGCCGCGGGATTCAATTCCGGTGCGCGTTTCTATGAGACCTCTCGTGCGGTGCTCGGGATGACCCCGTCAGCGTACCGCCGCGGCGGTAAGGATACGGACATCTGGTTCGCCATCGGTGCTTCATCGCTGGGTGCGGTGTTGGTGGCTCGCAGTCGCAAGGGAGTCTGCGCAATCCTGCTTGGGGATGATCCCGAGGCGCTCGCACGCGACATCCAGGACCGCTTTCCGCACGCGAATCTGGTAGGCAACGATACGGGCTTCGAGCAACTGGTGGCGCAGATCGTGGCACTCGTGGAGAAGCCCGACATAACAGTGCGCCTGCCACTGGACATCCGCGGCACCGCGTTTCAGCAGCGCGTCTGGGAGGCGCTGCAACAGATCCCCGCCGGGTCGACGGCGACTTATGCGGAGATCGCGCAGCGGATCGGAGTGCCGAACGCGGTGCGGGCCGTTGCACAAGCCTGCGCAGCCAATTCCCTTGCCGTGGCGGTGCCTTGCCATCGCGTGGTACGCACCGACGGATCACTTTCGGGCTACCGCTGGGGCGTGCAGCGCAAGCGCACGCTGCTGGAGCGGGAAGCCGGGGGATGAACCGGAGTGGACTGACCGGAAGCGCATTGACCGGAAGCGCATTGACCGGAAGCGAGCTGACCGACGAACTACAGCGTCGGGGCTACGCGCTTGCACAGCGATTGCTGGCACCCGAGGACTGCGCGCAGCTGATCGAGTTATATCCGGAGCAGGAGCGCTTCCGCAGCCGCATCGTCATGAGCCGCCATGGATATGGCCAGGGCGAGTATCAGTATTTCAGCTATCCCCTGCCACCGCTGGTTGCGAAATTGCGGGAACAGATCTATCCGCAGCTGGTGCCCGTGGCCAACAGCTGGAGCGAGCAACTGCGCAGCCCGCTGCGCTATCCGCCCGGACACGATGCGTTTCTGCAGAAGTGTCGTCGTGCCGGCCAGCGTCGTCCGACGCCGCTGATGTTGAAGTACACCGCGGGTGACTACAACTGTCTGCACCAGGACCTGTATGGACAGACCGTGTTCCCGCTGCAGCTGGCCGTGTTGTTGTCAAAGCCGGAGACCGATTTCACAGGCGGCGAGTTTGTGTTGACCGAGCAGCGCCCGCGCATGCAGTCACGGGCAGAGGTCGTCCCGTTACAGCAGGGAGATGCCGTAGTCTTCGCCGTTCATCATCGGCCGGTGCAGGGGAAGCGAGGCGCCTACCGCGTCAACATGCGCCATGGCGTCAGCACCCTGCGCAGTGGCCAACGTTATACGCTCGGTGTCATCTTTCACGACGCTAAATGACGGTGCGCGATGCGCTTGTGCGGCTGATTCGGATTCGCGGGTGGATCTTTGACGGGCGTGTTCTCGCGTGGGTCTCCGGGCAAGGGCTCAGGCGGCGCGATCGGCGGCTCGCGCTCAGGTGGCGGTGGCGCTGGCAGTTCGTGGCTGATTCGCGTTCGGGCCTGCACAGGTGTCAGCGTAGCGTTCATGCGCTATAGCTGAGCAAGCGATGTGCCGCGGCCTCCCTTCAGGGAGTTTTTCGGTTGTCTCGTTCCCGCGTGTTCGCTGCCGCCTCGAGCCGCCCGTAACCTCTGAGGATATGGCGCAGCGCCTCGTGTGGCATGCCGTACACGCGCAACCCGTCAGCACCCGTCATGGTTTCTGACGCCACCAGCGCATTGGTGATCGCCTCCTCAGTGGCCTCCACGGTCCCCTTGAATAGAGGATCAATCTCGAGGCTCGGTATCTGCTGGATCGGCGTCACCTGCTGCGCGTCGGGATAATTCGCTGTGCCCGCCGTTGTGAACGATGCGACCAGATCCCCGGAACTGTTGCCGGCATAGGAGCCCATGCGCCCGAGCCCCAACACCGCCCGCCGTGCGAGGCGCTGTAATTGCAGCGGAATCAACGGAGCGTCCGTGGCAACGACGATGATGATGGAACCCTGATCCCGCATGGGAGGACTGCCCGCAGCGCTGCCAGCGCAGCGCGATTCGGTGGCCTTGGGCGCTACGCTGTCCACGTAGCACGGCAACCACTTGTCGGCCAGTTCCTGACCAACCGGAGCGCCCGCAATGCGCAACGTCTGCCGGTCACCCGTGTTGCATTGAACGAGCACACCCACGGTGTAGCGGGTACTCCCCACGGTGACCAGGCGTGATGCGGTGCCGATGCCGCCCTTGAAACCGAAGCACACCATGCCGGTGCCACCGCCCACGTTGCCTTCCGGGACTTCTCCTGCGCGCGCCGCTTCGATTGCCGCAATCGCGTGTTGCGGCTCGACATGGAAGCCGTCGATGTCATTGAGGCGTCCGTCCCAGGTTTCGGCCACTACCGGATCGGCGGCTTCACCGAATTGCCGCTGGGTCCATTGCTGGATGCCGGTGTACACCTGGCCGATGGCGTTGGTGTTTGAAAGCCCGATGGGCCCGTAGATCACGCCGAAATCCTGCAGGTAGGCTTGTCCCGTGAGCTCGCCGTTACCGTTCATGTTGAAATAGCCGCCGTAGACCGTGTCCTGGTTGCCGGCGTGCACACGTCCTCTGGGCAACACCACGGTGACACCGGTGCGGACCGGACCTTCGCCGACGTGCCGAGCCCCATCGCCACGAATCAAGGTAACGTGACCCACCTCCACACCACTGACGTCTGTGATCGCATTCAAAGGACCTGTGTGTCCTTCGAAGGGCACCCCCAGATCGCGGGCTCGGGGCGTGGCACAGACGCAGCCGGGGCCGAACGCGAGCAGCGCTACGGCCGTCATGATTGGCTGCCTCATCGCGGAGTTGCGCACTGGATCTGTGGCATCTCGTAGCGCAGATCGTAACGTGAGTCGCGCGTCATGCCGCGGACGCACTCAACGCACCTGTGTCTGGGATTGTTCGCGCAGATATTGCGGCAGGTAATAGAAAGAGGCGATCGCCTTACCCGTCGAGCCGGATCCCTTCCAACCGCCAAAGGGCTGATATCCCGGCCAGGCGCCCGTGGTCGCGCCCTGGGGACGGTTGGCGTACGTCACGCCCGCTTCCACGTTGTCGAAAAACCATGGCACCTCGTCCTCTGCTCCATAGAAGCCGGCTGTCAGTCCGAACGGCGAGGCATTGGTTAATGCCATGGCCTCGTCCCGGTCCGCTACCCGCCGCAACATGAGGATGGGCACAAACATCTCCTGCTGCCACAAACGATGCGCCGCAGGGGCTTCGGCGAAAGTCGGCGCGCAGTAGAATCCGTGTTCAAGCTCGCGATCACGCAACTGCTCCCCGCCGCAGAGGATGCGGGCGCCGTCACTGCGCAGCTGGGCACAACACTCGCCGAAGCGCCGGTAGGCGGACGCCGTAGCTACTGGTCCCATCCAATGCGCAGCGACCGTGGGATCACCCACCTTGATGTCCCGCATGCGGGCGCAGATCAACTCGCTGAGCGCGTCGGCCACGCTGCGCTCGACGTAGAGCCGCGACAGGGCAGAGCACTTCTGGCCCTGCAAGCCAAAAGCCGAGCGCACGATTCCCGTCGCGGCGCATTCCAGATCCGCATGGCGGGTAACGATGGTTGCGTTCTTGCCGCCCATCTCGGCGATGAACGGTAACAGCCTTCCTGCGGCCGCCTGGACCTGCGCGATGTGCAGGCCGACGGCACGCGAGCCGGTGAAGGTGATGCCGCAGGTTTGCTCATGGCGCGTGAGTGCCTCCCCGAGCTCCTCGCCGCTACCGTGCAGATAATTGAAGACCCCGGGGGGAAGGCCGGCATCCCGCAGCACCTCGGCCAGCAACCGCCCGGCCCACGGGGTTTCCTCGGCCCCTTTCAACACAACCGTGTTGCCTGTGACGAGTGCGGCCGCAGTCGGGCCGGCGGCGAGGGCCAGCGGGAAGTTGAATGGTGCGATCACGACCCATGCGCCATAAGGTTTCAGCACGCTGCGGTTATGACTCGCGCAGCCGGGAATCGGGTCATCGGGCAGGGTTTGCGCGAAGCCGCCGTGCTGCTCGAAGTGATCTGCATAGATGCGGAAGAAATCTGCGACCTCCTGTGCTTCGCCGAGTGCCTCCATGCGGTTCTTGCCCACCTCCAGCGCCAGAGCCGCCGCCAAATCGTAGACGCGCGACTCAATCAGCTCGGCGATGCGCCGTGACAAGTCCACTCGTTCTTGCCACGGTCGACGGCTCCAGCTGGGAAACGCATCCGTCGCGGCGCGTAGCGCACGCTGCACTTGCGCAGGACCTGCAATCTGAAAACTGCCGAGCAGGACGCGGCGGTCGATGGGGGTGTATTTGAGGTCGCGCTGCCCGGTCCTGACATCCTCGCCGCCGATGAACAGCGCATGCTCGGCGCCGAGGCTGCTGCGCGCCTTACGCAAGGCGTGGTCGAAGCGCTCGTGCAGCGCAGCCGGTGGCGCAAACATCGTGGCATAGGTCAGCTTGAATTCACACATGTTGGTTCCTCGCCGTCTCAGGCTGGCGCGCTCTGCATTTCCCGCAGGGCGTTCTGCAGCGAAAGGTCGAGTCGCGCGACGATCTCGTCAATCTGCTGACGCTCCACGATGTAAGGTGGTGCCAGCAGTACGTGATCACCGCTCTTGCCATCGATGGTGCCCCCTCCGGGATAGACCATCAGACCTTGCTCGAACGCCGCGCGTCTGATACGTGCATGTAAGCGTAGTGTTGGATCGAAAGGCGCCTTGCTCGAACGATCCCGCACGAGCTCGATGGCCTGCAGCAAGCCGCGCCCGCGGATCTCACCGACGTGGGGGTGCCCGCCGAAGCGCTCCTGCAGACACTCCTGCAGATAACGACCCTGATTCACAACTCGTTGCAGCAGGCCTTCCTCGCGGATCACACGCTGCACGGCGAGCGCTGCTGCGCAGGCGATCGCGTGGGCACTGTAGGTGTGCCCATGCTGAAACGCGCCCGAGCCATGCGCAAAGGTGTCGTACACCTGGTCACTGCAGAGTGCGGCACCGATCGGCTGGTAGCCCGCACCGAGGCCTTTTGCGAGCAGGACGATATCGGGTGTGACCTCATCCTGCTCACAGGCCAGGAACGTACCCGTGCGTCCTGCCCCGCACATCACTTCATCCAGCACCAACAACACGCCATAGCGGTCGCAGATGGCGCGAACCTGCTGGAAGTAGCCCGGCGCCGGTGGCACCGCACCGGCGGTGGCGCCGACCACGGTCTCGGCAATGAATGCCATGACATTCTCCGGCCCGAGCCTCAGGATCTCGGCTTCGAGTTCCGCGGCAGCACGCTCGCCATAGGCACTTGGCGACTCGCCGGCCCGCGCATAGTGATAGGCAAAGCAGGGATTGACGAGCGCGACATCCATCAGCAGCGGCTCGTACGGCGCGCGCCGCAACGCGTTTCCACCGGCGGCGAGTGCGCCCAGCGTGTTGCCGTGATAACTCTGTCGGCGTGAGATGAGGCGGCGGCGCTGGGGCTCGCCGCGCTCCAGGTGGTACTGGCGGCACATCTTCAGGGCCGTCTCGACCGCCTCCGAGCCGCCGCCGACAAAGTACACCCGATTGAGCGATCCCGGACTGGCCTGTGCGATGGCCTCGGCCAGCTCTTCCGCCGGCATGTTGGTGAAGAAACTGGTGTGTGCGTAAGCGAGCCGCTGGGCCTGCTGGACGATCGCTTGAGTGACCGCGGGATGACCATGTCCGAGACACGAAACCGCGGCACCGCCGCACGCATCCAGGTAGCGCCGCCCGTTGGCGCCGACCAACTCGAGGCCCTGCCCCTCGACCACGAGCGGCAGCTCATCCCTCAGACTGCGGTGAAAAACGTGTTGTCTCATGTGGAATAGGTGCCCGATGCATACAGCGCCTGTTCGACCGCACTCACACGTTGCGCCGCGCGTGGGCCAGCGTGCGACAGCATCGTGGCGGCCAGGCTCTCCACGAGCGCCACTGCGGACATGATTGATGGAAAGAAAGACGGGCTGTCTGCACCAAACAGCAGAATGCATCGCGCGAATGGCGCTACGGGTGTGATCCGGCTGTCGGCGATGGAGATCAGCGGGGCTCGACAACGCTCGAGCGCAGTAGCGACGCAGTGGATCTCGCGCGCGTATGGCCTGAAGTTGATCGCTAGCACCGCATCGGTGGCGCGGATGTCCTCCAACTCTGCCACGAGCGAGGAGCCTTCGCTTCCCAGGAGGTGTATATCGGAGCGGAACAGCCGGCAGATGTAGGCGAACGCCAGCGCGGGGGCGCGGCAACTCATGAATCCGGCGACGAAGATGCGCGGCGCGCGATTCAGTATGCGTGCGGCCTCATCGATGTCCGTGGCCGCATTCGCCGCCACGCAGTGCTCGAGAGTGAGTCGCTGGGCGCGCTGCACCTCCTGGATCAGCCCACTGACCCCGCCGCGCTGTACCAGCGAGTCGGCCTTCTGCGCATAGTGCGGCGCGGATTGCCGGAATTGTCCCACGTACGAGTCGCGCAGCTCGGACCAGTCACGGAAATTCAGGGCACGCGCCAGGCGCACGAGCGTCGCGGGCGACACGCCCACGCGGCCCGCCACCTGGCGCATGGATGATGTCGCTACGACATCGGGATGATCAACCAGAAAGCGGGCGCCCCGCCGCAGCTGCGGAGCAAGTCCCGCGAGGCGTTGCAGAATCCGGGCGGCAAGCTCATCGACGCTCATGACGCCAATGAAACAACTTTGGCTATAATCGCGTCAAGTGGAACATTTGTTTCGCGAGCATCGCGTGTATCGTGGGAACCGGTTCTCGGGTCAGGAGCGCGTCTTTGCCACGTCCGCTAACACCATGAGGACTGCATGAGCGACAAGGTTTTTGCCACTGCAGCCGCAGCACTCGCCGGCCTGTTGTCCGACGGCATGACGATCATGTCAGGGGGCTTCGGACTGGTCGGCAATCCGGAAAACCTGATCGGGGCCATTCGCGAGCATGGGGTGCGTAACCTGACTGTCATTTCCAACAACTGCGGCGCGGAGCAGTATGGGTTGTGGCTGCTGCTCGCCAGCGGCCAGATCAGCAAGATGATCGCCTCGTATGTCGGGGACAACCGGCTGTTCGAGAAGTTGTGTCTGTCAGGAGAAGTCGAGCTCGAGCTCAATCCGCAGGGCACGATGGCAGAGCGCATCCGCGCCGGTGGCGCGGGGATTCCGGCCTTCTACACCGCCACGGGCGTCGGCACGGTGATCGCAGAGGGCAAGCCCGTAGAGGAGTTTGATGGCAAGCTGTATGTGCGCGAGCGGTGGTTGCGCGCCGACCTTGCGATCGTGAAAGCCTGGCGCGCCGACACCGCAGGCAATCTCGTCTATCGTAAAACCGCGCGAAACTTCAATCCGGTAATGGCGACCGCGGCGACCGTGACGGTCGCGGAAGCGGAGGAGGTCGTCGCCGCAGGTGAGCTGGATCCCGATCAGATCCATACCCCCGGTATATATGTGCAGCGCGTCGTGCACGGGGCGTACTATTCGCGCCGCATCGAGAAGCGCACGGTGCGCAAGCGAGAGTCAGCATAATGCCGTGGACGCGCGAGCAGATGGCGCAGCGGGCAGCCCGCGAGCTGCGCCCCGGTTATTACGTGAATCTCGGTATCGGCATTCCGACGCTCGTCTCCAATTATCTCGCGCCGGGATTGCAGATCACGCTGCACTCAGAGAATGGCATGTTGGGAACCGGCCCCTTTCCTTTCGAGGGTGAGGAGGACCCGGATCTCATCAACGCGGGTAAGCAGACCGTCACGGAGTTGCCGGGCGCGGCATATTTCTCCTCCGCGGACAGTTTCGGCATGATCCGTGGCGGTCACGTGGATCTGGCCATTCTCGGCGCCATGCAAGTGGGCGCCAACGGGGATCTCGCCAACTGGACGGTGCCGGGGAAGTCGATGAAGGGCATCGGCGGAGCCATGGATCTCGTGGCGGGAACGCGCCGCGTGATCGTGCTGATGGAGCACCTGGCGCGCGACGGCAGCGCCAAGTTCAAGCCGCGCTGCGACTTGCCACTGACCGGGGTCAATGTAGTGGATGTGATCATCACCGACTTGGCGGTGTTCCAGCGTCCGGATCGCGACTCGGCATTTCGCCTCATCGAGCTGGCACCCGGGGTGACGTCAGCCGAAGTGCGGGAACGCACCACCGCCCATTACATCGAGCAATCCGAGTAATGTTCGCGAGCCTGAGGTCCGCGAAACTGATGTCTGCGAGCTTGATGCGCTCTTTGTCGATGGCGGCTTTCGCCTTGTTGCTTTCAGGGTGCTCACTGGTGTCGCTCAAGACACCGGAAAAGCCGTTGTCACCCCGCGATCTGAACGCGCGCATCCTCACACACGAATTCGCGGTGCGCTTCGCCGCGGCCGTGCAACACAGCGCAGATGACATTGCCGCCGCCAGCACCGATCCCGGTGTGCGACTCAATGCGCTGCGCTGGAAGATTGCGGCCACGCGCGCCAGCCTGCAGGCCGCCGGACAGATGGCTCCCATGCTGGCTCTGCTGGATACCTGGGCGCTGACCGAGCAGATGAGTGACTATCTGGATGCAGGCGCCGGCAGGGCGCTGTTTGCCGCGCAACAGCCGGCAGCGGTGGCTCTCTCGACGCTGCTGTTTGAAGAGGCCACAGGTCTCGTGCAGCGAGTGACCACTGCGCAGGAATTTGCGCGTGACCGCCAGTTCGTGCGCAACTACTCGCAGCTGCATCCCATTGATAGCTTGGATTTCGCGCGGGCCTCCATGGTCGCGCAATGGACCGCTGAGACCGGCGCGCAGGGCAAGCTCGCTGACTCGCTGGGTACCGTCCCCGAGGCGCTCGCGCAGGCGGGCGATTTACTGCGCATGTATGGTGATGAGGCACCGTCCCAGATGTTGTGGAGGGCGCAACTTACGGCACAGCAGTCCGGCATCAGCGAGCAGGAAGTGCGCGCTGCGTTCGAGCGGATGGACGAGCGCCTCGCGCAGCTTACGACACTTGCAAAATCAACCCCGCAGCTGATGGATGCCGCGCTCCGCGATTTGCGGACGCAGTTCGATACAACCTGGACGCGCCTGCTGGCGAGCCTGCACGAGGAGCGCATCGCGCTCGCGGCCTCTGTTGATGTCGAGCGCCAGGCGGCGCTGCAGGCCGTAGATGCGCAACGCGTGGCGCTTGCTGCCGATGCGAACCATCTGGCGCAGCAGGTGATCGGCCAGGCAGGCGAGGAAGTGCGCCATCTGGTTCGCCAGGCCCTCGTGCTGGTGATTCTGCTGGTGCTCGTGGCACTTGGACTGCCATTCGCAGCAGGTTATCTCGTGGGTCGCGCGCATCGACCCTGAGCGCTGCAGCTCCAACCTCCGCTGCTCTCAGTCACTGCTGCGGCGCTGGCCGTGGCACGAAACCTGCGGCACTGACCTGCTACAGCAGGAGATTGCTCATGTTGAATGAAAACGCGGCTTCGCCGGCATCTGCTGCGACCCGATCCAGCGGCCTGCGCCGCGGCATGCTGTCGTTCATGCTGGCGCACGAGCAGTTCAAGGTGGCGGAGCTACTCCGCCTGGGTGCGGCAGCGGAGCGGGCAGGCTTCGACATGCTCGCCACCAGCGATCACTTTCAGCCGTGGCAGGCGAACGAACGCCATGCCGGGGAAGCGTGGGTCACCCTAGGCGCGCTCGGACAGCAGACCCAACATGTCTGGATGGGGCCCACGGTCACCTGCCCGACATTGCGGTATCACCCGGCGATCGTAGCCCAGGCTTTCGCCACGCTGAGTCAGCTTTATCCTGGCCGGATCTTCCTGGCTGTGGGATCCGGTGAAGCCCTCAATGAGCAGGCGGCTACCGGTCAATGGCCTGCCTGGCGCGAACGTTGGGACCGGCTGATCGAGGCGCTCGCCATCATTCGCGCCCTGTGGAGCGGCGAGCCGGTGCAGCACAAGGGCATGCACTACACGGTCGATGGCAAACTTTACGATCCGCCAGCAAAGCCGGTGCCGCTGCTGCTGGCGGCCAACGGACCTAAGGCCATGAAGCTCGCCGGACAGCACGGTGATGGCCTCGTCACCGATCCTCAGACCTGGAAACAACACAAGGGCGAGTGGCAGGCCGGTGCACGGGCGGCTGGCAAAGATCCTGCTACGATGCCGGTACTGATCGAGGCCTTCGTGGTCGTAGGCGACGAGCACGATGCGCAGACTGCCGCGAAGCTGTGGAATTTCATTCCGCGGGCTTTCAAGGGCTATCACAACATTCCCGACCCGGCAAAAATCGAGCGTCAGGCGGCGACGGAGCTGCCATTGCCCAAGGTCTATGGCGAGTGGACCGTGAGTGTCGATCCGGCAGAGCATCTGAAGCAGATCAAACAGCTTTTCGACAGTGGCGCGACCATCGTCAACATCCACTCCGGGCAGCCGGAGCAGCAGAAAGTCATCGAGTTCTATGGGAAACATGTGCTGCCACAGCTGCGGGGCATGAGCGGTACGCACGCCGGCGCGGCCGCGCACTGAGCAAGGCACCGATGCTGGGCCATTGTGCAGCGGCGCCTTGGGTAGCGGTCCCGTTGTGACAGCGGCACCTCTCGGGCACCGGCGCCTCGTGGCACGGGCGCCCGTTCACGCTTACGCGGCTTTCAGGCGCGCTTGAGGATCACCACCGGGATTTCCCGGTCAGTCTTCTTTTGGTAGTCCGCGTAAGGTCCGTAGATGCTGACCATCTGCGGCCACAGCTTGGCGCGCTCGGCGGACGAGGCCGTGACGGCTCGTGCCTTGAACTTGTCGGCCTTCACCTGTACCTGCACATCGGGGTTGGCCTCCAGATTCAGGTACCACGCGGGGTGTTGCGGCGCGCCACCCTTGGAAGCCACCACGACGTAGTCGGCTCCCGAGCGGCCAAAGATGAGCGGCAGCGTGAGCTGTTTGCCTGACTTTCGGCCTGTGGTGGTCAGCAGCAGGGTAGGAACCATGCCTTTGCCGCCGCCGAGGCTCGCATCCCACAGATAACCGTCCTCGCCGTTGGTAGAGAGATAGCGCCGCAGGTGATCCTGGATCCAGGCGGGAAGCTCCTGCTGAGTGCCTTTGGTTTCAGCCATGGTGTTCTCCTGTAGTTTGTGGTGCGGGAGAGATCGTGCCTGCGGACAGGCTGTCCGCCGCTTGCAGTACTCGCTGTGCGAGCCGCGCCTCATCCTCGAGCGTGCGCATCAGGGTTGGCACGCCGAAGAAGTGCACTCCGCTCGTCGCGGGAATCGCGTCAGCCTCCTCGAGCACGAAGCCATCAATGAGCGGCTCGTAACGCGTAGCGACGGATGCGGCGCTGACCTCCAGGCCCAGCTCGCGCATCATTTTGGCGGCCGGACCTTTGACAGCTTGGCCTGCGATGATGGGTGTGACGGCCAGCACCGGTGCCCTGCATTGCTCCAGAGCTGCGCGCATGGGCGCAAGAGCCAGAATGGGCTCGATGCTCACGAACGGGTTGGAGGGGCAGATGATGACGGCACGCAGGCCGGGATCACGCAGTGCGAGCAGCGCCGCGGGCTGCGGGCACGCAGTGGCCGCGCCCGCAAAGATGATTTGCTGGATAACCGGCTGACAGCGGCGCCGTACGAAATAGTGCTGGAAGTCGAGCCAGCCCTCGCTGGTCAGCAGTCGCGTGTGCACGGGCTCGTCGCTCATGGGAAGCACACGTGCGCCGATGCCGAGCGCCCCACACAGATGCGCGGTGACCTGACTCAGGGTGGCGCCAGCAGTCAGGCGCCAGCTGCGCTCGATGTGCAACGCGAGATCGCGATCACCCAGCTGAAACCAGCTCTCACCGCCGAGACCCCGCAGCGCCTCCATGAATATCCAGCTCTCATCGCATCGACCCCAGCCACGCACCGGATCCGACAGTCCCGCGAGCGCATATACGACTGAATCCAGGTCCGGCGAGATGTGCAGCCCGAGGTGTTGGAAATCATCGCCTGTGTTGACGATGATGGTGAGATCTTTCGGTGGCAGCACATGCGCCAATCCGCGTGCGAGCTTCGCACCGCCGACCCCACCGCATAACGCTACGACCGCCGTGCCCGAGGTCATCGAAACAGATCCTCGGAGGCAGGCCGCAGCAGCGTTGCGGCTGGTTGATACGGCTGATCCAAACGAAGCCCGCGCAGCAACACCACCGGCTGACCTTCGTCCGCCTGGCCCATCAGCAGCGCTGCGGCGGCGGCGATTTCATCGGCACATCCCACCTGAGTGACTCGCAGGCGTCGGCCGAACAGGTCCGGGCGGCCGCGCAGGTCGCGAAGCGCACCAAACCCTGCACAGCCGATGGCCACACCGACAGTGCCCAGGCGCCACGGCCTGCCAAAGCTGTCGCTGATAATCACCGCCGGCGTGACACCGCTGCGCTGCCCCAGCCGCTCGCGTAACTGGGCAGCGCTCGCATCCGGATCTTCCGGCAGCAACAGCGCAAACTCGCCTTCGCCTTCTGCAGCGACGTTCGATTGGTCAATGCCTGCGTTGGCCATGATGAATCCCAGCCGATGCTCGGTGATCAGCACATCAGGTGCAGTGCGGACGATCCGCCGGGACTCCCGCAGGATCAGCTCCACCAGTCGAGCGTCCTTCCGTACCGTCTGCGCGAGCTCGAATGCCCGGAAGGAGGGTGTAATCTCGCGCAGATCGATGCGCCGGCCCTCCGCCTTGGAAACCACTTTCTGCGCGTAAACCAGAACATCGTCAGGTTGCAGACTGACACGCGCGTGCACAAGCGACGCAAGCGTCATTGCGGCAAGGTCATCTCCTGCAGCAACGCGTGGAAACTGCGGCAGCGCCTTGAGCCACACATCCCGGATGTTTGTCATGCCATGAAGACGCTGGTGCCGCTGCCTCAGTCGAAAGCGGCGCGCAGTCGCGGCAGCACCTGGTCGGCATAGAGATTGAGAAAGCGTGCCTGGTCGGTGCCTGGCGCATGAAACACCAGGTGCCGGAACCCCATCTCCACGTAAGGGCGAATCTGTTCGAGCTGCTCCTGCGGATCACTGGCAACCAGCCAGCGTCGGGCGGCATCGGCCGCGGGCAACTGCCGGGCGAGCCGGTCCATCTCGATCGGATCGTGCACTGCGCTGCGCTGCTCGGGTGGAATGGCAAGCGCGGCCCAGTTGCGGGTGTCCTCGATCGCCCGCTGTCGGTCGGTGTCGAATGAGACTTTCATCTCGATCATCATGCCGAACGCATCAGGGGCGCGACCCGCGGCACTCACGCCCATGCGTACATTAGGCAGCAGCGTATCCGTGTACAGGCCCGTATCCTTGCCGCTGGTGCAGATGAAGCCATCGCCGCACTCGCCGGCAAAGCGGGCCATCACAGGTCCCGCCGCGGCGATGTAGATGGCTGGCGGTTGCGTTGGCTTGTCGTAGATCGTAGCAAGACGCGTGCGGTAGTACTGACCGGTGAAATCCAGCCGCTCCGTGCTCCATAACTGTCGGATCAACGCGACCGCCTCCTTCAGGCGCGCGGTGCGCTCCTTCGGCGCGGGCCACTCGCCGCCTAGCGCCGGCACCTCGTTAAGCGATTCTCCGCTTCCCACGCCCAGGATCACCCTATGGGGAAACATGCTGCCCAGCGTCGCGAATGCCTGCGCAATGATGGCGGGCTGGTAGCGGAGAGTCGGTGTCAACACACTCGTTCCCATGATGAGCCGCGAGCTGCGTGCGCCGAGCGCGCCGAGCCAGGCGAGCGAGAAGGGCGCATGACCATCGCGATGCCACCAGGGCTGGAAGTGATCGCTGATGAACACCGAATCAAACCCGCGCCGCTCGGCGAGCAGCGCGAAATCCAGCAGCTGGTTGGGTCCGAACTGCTCGGCGGAGGCCTTATAGCCGAATTGCAACACGCGGCATCTCCGTGGTGGATTCCGGGACAGGACGCGCAGCGCAAGCCGCGATCTGACCATACAGGGTGGTGCGCTGGCGGGCTGGTCGTCCGATGCTGCGCGCGAGCTCCTGCAATGCCGTGCCATCCAGTTGCTGACCGTGGGCACCACCTGCCGCGCGCGTGATGGACTCATTCATGAGTGTGCCGCCCAGATCATTGGCGCCCGCCTCCAGGCACACCGCGGCGCCCCGCGCGCCCATTTTGACCCAGGAGGTCTGAATATTCGGAATCAGCGGATGCAGCACCAGCCGGGAGACGGCGTGCATCAGCACTGCCTCGCGGAAAGTAGGACCCGAGCGCGTCAGTCCCTTGCGCCACAGCGGCGCCTCCATGTGAACATAGCCAAGCGGTACGAACTCGGTAATGCCATCCGTGCGCGCCTGCAGCGCGCGCAGGCGCAACAGGTGCCGCGCCCAGTGCACCGGCTGCTCGACGTGGCCAAACATAATAGTTGCGGTCGTGCGCAGCCCAATCTCATGTGCGGTGCCAATGACCTCGAGCCATTCGTCGGTTGTGAGCTTGTCCGGACAGATGATGGCGCGAATCTCGTCATCGAGTATCTCTGCCGCCGTACCGGGCAGTGTCGACAGACCCGCAGTGCGCAGCCGTTCGAGATATGTGCCCAGCGACACGCCAAGAGTGCGGGCGCCATGACTGATCTCCAGCGGCGAGAATGCGTGGACATGCATCCATGGCACCGCGTCCTTCACCGCGCGCACGATTTGCAGATACGTTTCCCCGGTGAAACTCGGATGGATCCCACCTTGCAGACATACCTCAGTCGCACCTGCATCGGCCGCTTCTGCGGTGCGCTGCGCGATCTCCTCCAGCGGCAGGTTGTAGGCAGGTCCGCGTAGATCGGTGGTACTGCGTCCTTTTGAGAATGCGCAGAAGCCGCAGTGATACAGGCAGATGTTGGTGTAGTTGATATTCCGATTGACGACGTAGGTGACGGTGTCGCCGACCGCAGCATGGCGCAGCTCGTGCGCGGCCTGGATGAGTGCATCCAGGTCCGGGCCCTCGACGCGGAACAGCCGGTCGATGTCAGCTTCCCGCAGTGCGTGACCTGCAACGGCCGCTGTCAGAATGCTTTGCAGCGTTGAGGCGCACCGCAACGGCACATGCAGGTGCTCTGGCAGCTCACAGCGCGATCCGGCGAACCATGCATCGCTGCGCGCCAGGCCCCGCGCATCAGTCAGCCGACGTACCCGCGTCGCGATGGCCGGCTCGGTCCACATACCAGGTTGCATTGCATAGGCGGGTGTTAATGCCAGGCGCTCCACCAGGATACGGTCGGCTGCGTCAGTGGCCGCTGCCAGATCGGCGAGGTGCGGCCAGGGCGCTTCCGGATTGACGTGATCGGGCGTCACCGGCGACACGCCGCCCCAGTCGTTGATGCCGGCACGGATCAGTTGTTGCAGCGCCCCGGGTTGCAGGTTGGGGGGCGCCTGAATGGACATCGCAGGTCCGAACACCAGGCGCGCGGCGGCGATACTCCACAGGTGCTCCTCCAGAGCAGGCTCCAGCGCGTGCGCCATCTTCGTGCCGGGCTTGGCCTTGAAGTTCTGGATGATGAGCTCCTGCAGATGGCCGTAGGCTTCCTGCAGCGCCCGCAACTCGAGCAGAGCCTCCAGCCGCTCCTGGCGCGTCTCGCCGATGCCGATCAGCAATCCTGTGGTGGTGGCAATCCGCAGCTCCCCGGCACAGCGCAGCGTCTCGAGCCGCGCGGCCGGCCGTTTGTCCGGTGAACCAAAGTGCGGTCCGCCGCGTGCACACAGTCGCTCAGAAGCACTCTCCAACATCAGACCCATGGACACACTGACCGCGCGCAATCGACGCAACTCCTGCAGGTTCATGACGCCGGCGTTCAAGTGCGGCAGCAGTCCAGTCTCCTCCAGAACCTGCTGCGCAACCTGTTGCAGGTAGTCGATGGTGCTTTGTGCGCCGAGTGCTTTCAGGGCTGCACGCGCAGCGGAGTAGCGCTCTTCGGGCTTGTCTCCGAGTGTGAACAGCGCCTCCTTGCAGCCGGACGCGGCACCGTCACGCGCAATTCTCATGACTTGCTCAGGCGTAAGGTACGGCGCCGACAGTTTGCGAGGTGCTTGGGCGAAGGTGCAGTAGTGACAGACATCCCTGCAGAGCTGCGTCAACGGGATGAAAACTTTGCGCGAGTAGCTGACGAGATTGCCGAAGCCCTGCAGGGTCAGTGCCGCAGCAAAAGGCATCAGCTCCGACACATCCAGCTGCGGCAGCACTGCGAGTGCGGTTGCTGCATCCAGTGGGCCGGATGCCAGAGCGCGCTCGAGAGCTTTCAGGCCCGGATCGCCAGCCATCGTGATGCCTTGAGTCGTTGTAGGTCTGTCGGTGAATCGACGTCGAACTCCAGACCTGATAAGCGCACGCGCTGCGGCGTCAGCCCCCTGCGGGCGGCCTCCTGCAGGTGACGCTGCCGGCTCTCGAGCCCAAAGCAGAAGGTAAATTCTTCAGCCGTATCGAGATACAGCGCGTTGGTTCCATGTCCGGCGGCATCACCGGCAAGGGCACAGCTACCGGTCCGGCCGTGGCGGATCAGCGCCTCGATGTCGCTCCCGCAGATCTCAGGCAGATCGGCCGGCAGGATGACCGTTTGTCTGCAACCCAGCCGCAGCAGCACGCGCCGAGCATCCTGCAGTGCGCCATTCAAATTACCGCCTGCATCGGCGAACACCGGGATGTCTGATGGCACATCGTCGCGCTCGGGACTGACGACGATCACTTGCTGAACCGTGCGCGCCGCGCGTCCGGCGCTGATCACCCGCGCCAGCATGTTGCGCGCGAGGCGTATGCGCGCCTCGGGCGTTAGGACCGAGGCGAGCCGCTGCTTGCACTGCGCTCGTGCCTTGATGGCAATCAGCACGCACGCCGCCTCTGATGGACGTTCAAGTGGCATATTCGAGCTTCGGGTACCAGCTGGGATCGCGACCCTCGGGCGTCATATCGAGGATAGTCCACAGCGGCATCAGATCCGGAGCGCCGCGTGGATCCTGTCCTGGATCGGCCGACTCCGGGCCCATCTCACCGCTCCAGAAATGATGGATCTGCTCCTCGCGCCGCGTAAAGACGGTGACCGCCGGGATGTCGTCCCCGGATGCGGTCACCCCATGATAGTCGCGGCTGAACTCTCCGGTCAGATCAGTGAAAAGCCGCAGAAAGCGCCAGCCCCGCTCGCGCTTGAAGGCAACCAACCGCTCGAGGGGCGAGCGCGCGATGATCGCCAGCGACAGTTGCTGCGCGACGTCGTTCGCCTCGCCGTCCCATGCGCTCAGCAGCGACGTACACATAGGGCAGGGTCGTGAGCGTTGCGGGCCAAACATGTAGCTGTATGTCAACAGGCTCTGTTTGCCCGCGAACAGCTCATCGAGACTGACCTCCTGACCACTTTCGCTGCCGAACAAATACTGCCTGGTGACAGCACCGCCGAGAGGCAGCGCGCGCCGCATCTGCGCCACGCGCTCAATGTGCCGACGCAGCTCGATCTCCTCAGCCAGCAACGCCTCACGGGCGCGACGATAATCCGCGTTCTCGTTCGGGAAGCGCATCGTACTTTTGCGCGCCAGCTCCACAGCCGGAGTCAGTGACTTGGCAGACATGCAAGCTCCTTGGAACTGTGCGCCTGAGCACCATACTTAACAGGCGCGACCAGAATCTGTCCCGATAGCAAGCGGCGCGCCACGCTGCCCACAGCCTTGGCAGGCTCCGAAAGACTCGCTCTTCAGCGGACGCTGTAGTTACGCCCCTCGAGGCAGGCGGCCTGTGCACGCAGATAGGCGGCGCGCTGCTCCGTGCTCACGGGATGTTCTGTCTGTGAGTTCGATACAGGGGGGCTGGAGCCGGTCTGTTTCGCCGCCCATTGACGACATTCTTCGCGATCCCTGGCCTGCTGCTCGTCGGACTGATGCGCCTTGGGATAAGCAAACAGCTCCGAGCTGGATGCGGGTGAGGTACGAGGATTCGAGCCGGGCGCCGCCATGAAATAAGAGCCTCGAGTGTCCCCATCATCGCTTGCGGGAGGGGCAACCGCTTCGTATTGCCCTACATCGCCGTTCCAGACGTAGTACGCATTGTTCGCGTAGTAGTAGGGAATTCCGTTCCACCAATAAGTCTGGAAGCCCAGGGGCAGTACCGGCAGATACCAACCCAATCCCCAGCCCCATCCCCACGGCCATCCCCATCCCCAGCCCCAACCGCAGCAGCCCCAGCCCCAACCGTAGTGGCGCCAGCCATAACCATGCCAGCCACCACCGCTGTGCCAGCCACCACCGCCATGAAAGCCACCACCGCCATGAAAGCCACCACCGCCATGAAAGCCACCACCGCCATGAAAGCCACCACCCGCCATCGTCGCGCCGCTGCCATGGGCGCTGGGCCCCGCGCTCGCTGCCGAAGCGCCCAAAATTACGGCCATCGTCGAGATCAACAGTGCGCTGCAACCTGCCTGCTTGCGAATCATGGCTGCCTCCTTATTCTTTCCGCCGCTAGGAAAGCGGCGACGCGCCGCCTTCGCGGCGCCGCCGTTCGACAAATTCAGTGAGAGCCTGCAGCCGGCTCGCATCCAGAGCCGGTGCCTGGAAACGTTCGAGCGTGCTGTGCCAGACCGTGTTGGCCCGCTGGGTAGCCGTCTTGGAGCCGTCAGCAACCCACGAGCCGTAGTTGCGCCAGTCAGATACAAGCGGTGCGTAGAACGCATCGCGGTAACGCTGCATCGTGTGCGCGGCCGCGAAGAAGTGGCCGCCAGGGCCAACCTCGGCAATCGCATCGAGGCCGAGCTCCTCGACCGAGGCGTCCACGGGCTGGAACAGCTCCGCAAACATCTGCAGCATCTCCACATCCAGGATGAATTTCTCGCGGGAGGCGGTGAGTCCGCCCTCCAGCCAGCCAGCGGCGTGCAGCACGAAGTGACAGCCGCCCAGCAGCGCACCCCAGAGACTCATCTGTGATTCATACACGGACTGCGCATCCGCCGCGTTGGCGGCGGTGGCGCTCGAACAGCGCCACGGCGCGTTGATGTAGCGCGCCAGCTGTCCAGCACCGAAGGCCGCCTTGGCGTACTCCGGGGTGCCAAAGGCCGGCGAGCCGGATTTCATGTCGACATTGGAGGTGAAGCTGCCGTACATGACCGGAGTGCCGCGCCGGACGATCTGGGTGAGCGTGATGCCAAACAGCGCCTCCGCATGCGCGAGAGTGAGCGCACCGGAGATCGAAATCGGTGCCATGGCGCCCGCGAGCGTGAACGGCGTGACGATGATCAGCTGCCCGTGCTCAGCGAAGCTGATGATCCCCTCGGTCATCGGCACATCGAGCTGCAAAGGCGAGTTGGTATTGCAGATGGAATAGCAGCGGGGCTGACTGCGAAAGGTCGCCTCGTCGATGTCATGAGCGATCTGCAGCATGCGGAAGCAGTCGCCCAGCTGGCCGTCGCCGCGG
Organism: uncultured Pseudomonadota bacterium; assembly: GCA_963715725.1. Lineage (GTDB taxonomy): Bacteria > Pseudomonadota > Gammaproteobacteria > Steroidobacterales > Steroidobacteraceae > 13-2-20CM-66-19. The sequence goes on from OY970272.1 coordinate 2,205,797, forward strand.
CAGTAGAAATACGGAACCTTGTCTCCCAAAGTCAGCTGCGCGAACGAGGTGTCCAGATGGCGCACGGCGACCGGCGAGTCCTGTGGCTCGACCATCTGTCCGAGCACGTGGATCACGTCATAGGCCTGGGAGACCTTCACGAAATCACGATAGTCCTCCAGCGTGCCGGTATGTTTGCCTTGCACCTCATCGAGCACGCTTGGAGGACCTGCGACTGGAGCGAAAACGACATGCGGACCGCCCACGCGGCAGGAGCGCGAAGGCTCGCGTGCAATCAAGGGGACTTCCGCCGGAATGGAGGCGAGCGCTTCGGTGACCATCGCGGAATCCAGGCGCACCATCGACGTGGCTTCATCCACCGTGGCACCTGCATCGCGCAGTATCTGGCGGCCGCGTGCCGACAGGATCCGCATGCCCTGACGCTCGAGAATGCCAAGCGCGGCGACATGGATGCTGGCGATCTGATCGTCAGAAAAGATCCGGACCGGTGTGAACGGATTACGCAGATTGCGATAGCGCGCGGTGCGCGGGGGAGCCGGATTCGCTGCACCGCCGGTCTGATGTTCGCGTCGGCGAGGTCTCATCGCAATCTCGTCCTGCAGTGGTGACAGCCAATTATAGACCTCTGGCTGGCATACTTCGGCACGTCAATGGTTCCCGGAGGCGAGCACCCGCCATGTCACAGCCCGATAGTTCGCAACCTGATGATGCGGGTCTGCCACTCGCACGCCTGCTCGAGCTGGCTATCCGTGCTGCATGCACACCCTCGAGCCTGATCCTCGCCGGCTTTCGTAACCCGTCACTGGCAGTGGAACTGAAAACCGATGGCTCACCGGTCACGCCGCTCGACAGGGAGGCGGAACAGCAGATCCGGAAAGTTCTGCAGAGCGATCCGCAATATCGCTTTCCGGTGCTCGGTGAGGAATTCGGAGCCGATGCAGAGGACTCACGCCATCGCTGGGTCGTCGATCCGATCGACGGGACGCTGCCTTTCACTCGCGGTCTGCCCTACTTCGGAACGCTCGTCGCGCTCGAGGATGTGCGCCGGCGTCGGGCTCTGCTCGGCGTCATTCAGTTGCCCGCGCATGGCGAGCTCTACAGCGCCGCACGCGGATGCGGTGCGCACTGCAATGGCCAGCCGATTCGTATCGCACCGAGCCGCCCGTTGCGCGAATGCCTGGTGTCCGCGCCGGATGTGGCGAAATTCGCCGCCGCCGGGCTCGCCGCAGGCTATGAGCGGCTGTCGGCTGCACAGCCGTATTTTCGGGGCCTCGGTGACTGCTGGATGCATGCGATGACTGCCCGCGGGGCGGTGGATGTCGCCATCGAATTTCCACTCAACAGATGGGATATCGCCGCAACGGAAGTCATCGTAGAAGAGGCAGGCGGTCGGTGTGTAACCCGCAGATCGCGCAGTCACCCCGCCAAATACGACATGGTCTGCGGCAATCCCGCCGCCGTGGCGGAAGTCATCGGGCTGCTCGGATTCGTGCCGGAGGAGCCGACGAGCTGAGCTCAGACGAGGGTGTCGGGGACCTGCCGCCCCAGAATGCTGTGCATGAGCTGCCGCCCGCAGGTGCCGAAAGCGGCAAAGAACAAACCCACGCGCGCCGTCTCGAGCAGGGTCATCCCCTGTAGCTGGTCAATCGTGATGAGTGCAATCGCCATGAGCAGGCAATCTCCGACCAGACCTGCGAGCGCAAAGCGCCGGCTCGACCTGGCCCAGCGGCTGACAGCCCCGTGAGATACGAGGAGCAAGGCCCAGAGAATCCATGTCATCGGGAGGCTCACCTTACCCAGCCAGCGGAACAGGGCTTATTGTGAAGCGGAGTCGCCAGCGCTTCAGCAACGCAGTTCTCGGTCTGCGATGGCAATAACGGTCCCGCGGCGCCCTGCCGCGAGGGTCGGACCGGCAGTCTTGCGTGAAAGGGGGCGGCAGTCTTGCGTAGAAGGTCGGGGCGGCAGCCTGCGCAGGGAGTCGCAGGCTGCCGCGCCTATGGCGTATCGGGCGCGATACCGAGACGCCAGTTCAAAAGACCAACTTCGCTCCCGTGCCGGCTGTGCCGCGCGTTCGAATGCGCCGTACGCACTCTTGTCGCGGTGTGCTTGCGGGGTTTGCGGAGTTGGTCGGTCATCTTCGTTATAAGTTATGAACGCCGCTTATTGTTATGTGGCCGGCGTGTATGAACAGTGTACAGGTTGTTGGTTTTGCAGCCATACCCGTGATTGCTGATTGACGCTCATTGAGACCCCACTCATTGTTACGCTAGCCTTGTAGGGTCGATGAAGCGCCCCGCTGCGACGCGGGGTGGAAAACCCGCCAATAAAATATGACAAATAAAAGGGCAGCTACCCATTTCTCCTCCAGGACGGCGCGCAGGGCGCGCGCCTTGCGCTCGGCAGGAGCCGCGCCATCCCTGGCCAACCGCAGCGCGCTTGCGCTGCGACTGCAGGAGGTCGTGAAGGCGCACGAGTCAGCTCGGCCTGAGTCGGTGACGCCATCCGCCGATGCCACTGCGCGTGTGCCCTTTCCGTACGAGAGCGCGCTGTTGGGCCTGCTGCCAGAGGATGAACGTTCGGCACTGCTGCGCGCCGTCCTCGCCTACGGTCCCCAGGCGCTGCAAGCCTGGCAATTCTTCCAGGCCTCCGTCGGCGACGTCGAAGCCTATTTCGAGCAGGATGAGACGGGCAGCAAAGCTCTGTTGCCGCTGCTCGAGGCGAGCTTCGATCGCAACGGCATCAGCGCTGCGCGCTCGCTGCGCACTTACGTGAGAAAGTGTGTGCAGCTCGAGGAGCTGCGCGGTGAGTTGTATGAGTCGGTGCTCGAGGAATGCGTGCGCACGCTTAATGCAGCGGGTATATATCCGCTGCTGTTGAAATCGGCCGCGCTGGCGTTGACTATCGGTCCGCAAACTGCGCTACGCGCAGGCCATGCCATCGACCTGCTGGTGCATCCTAACCAGATGGCCAATGCGCTCGATGCGCTGCGCGCAGCCGGCTTTTGCGTCGAAGGCACAGGCCCAGGTTCGGCGGCCCACCGTCACCTGCGACATCCGCGCGGACTTGCCGTCGGAGTGCACTCGCGTGTCTTTATGTTGCCGCAACTCGACATCCCAGGGGCGGAGCTGCGGCAGCGGCGCCGTACGGTACTGGTGCGCGAGCGCGCCATGCTGGTGATCTCGCCCGAGGATTGCCTGCTGCATCTGTGTGGCCATGGACTGTATCCGCCCGGAGAAGGCAACCTACGCTGGCTGTGCGAGGCCTATTATCTGTTGCAGCTGACACCGGATCTCAACTGGCGGCAATTGGTCGCGACAGCCATCGAGGCGCGGCTTGCCGCTCCCTTGTTCATCCTGCTGCGCTGGTTACGGGACACACTGAGCGTCCCCATGCCGCTCGGCTATCTGGCCCAGCTGGAGAGCGCGAGCCGGCAGCTGGATGGACCGGCAACTGAAGCGATCTGTCTCAGCCTGGTGAGGTCCACGCGCTGTTGGCGGCGTACCTCGATAGCGCTATCTGGAGACCTCCGGCAGATGTGGGGTCTGATGCGCTTCGGAATCCTTCCGTCGACGGACTATCTGCGTTGGCAGAGCAACGTCGGCACTGCTATCTCCCCAGCCCGTCTGCATGCCAGACGCCTGTATCGCATCGTGCGACGGCTCGCCGCCCGGGGCCGCGGGCGGACGTAGTAGACCGCCTCCCCTATAGCCGGATCTGAGACGCGCGTCGCAGAGTGCCTGCGGCGGGACGCGCACATTACGCGCCAACACGCTTCTGTCGGCGACGTTCTGTCACCTCGTCGCACTGCGTCAGAAATATAACAGGGGATGCAAGATGTCGCAGATGCTGAGGGCAGCCACCGAGTGGGCTGCATTGCAGGTCCAGCGCATGCGGATCCGGCGCCAGTTTCGGCGTTCACTGGGCTACGCGGGAGACTTCGAGAATCCGTGCACCTATCAGGAGAAGATCCAGTTCCGCAAACTCTATGGCAACCACGCGTTCTATGCCCGCGTCGCTGACAAATACCGCGTCCGTGAGTACGTTGCCGGGCGTGTTGGCGGGCAGTATCTCATTCCACTGCTGGGTGTCTACGAGCAGCTGCGAGCTGAGGATTTTGCGACACTGCCATCGCGCTTCATCATCAAGGCGAATCATGGCTGCAAGTGGCACGAGGTGGTGCGGGACAAAAGCCGTCTCGACGTAGGAGCGACTGTGCGCCGCTTCAATCGCTACCTGCGTGCCACCTATGGAGGCAACTCCGGGGAGCGGCACTATGCGTTCATACCGGCACGGATCGTGGTCGAGGAGCTGCTGGAAGGAAACACCGGCGGTTGCCCGTGGGACTATTCCTTCTTCGCCTATCACAGCGCAAGCGGATTTGATTACAACTATGCCATATGCGCTCCGGATGGGCGCGGCGCCACGTTCTCACGCCGGGGCGAGCTGCTCGATAGCCGCCTGAGCCGCGAGGAGCTCGCACCTCATGTTGCTCCCGCCAACTTCCAGGAGATGGTCGAAGTCGCCCGTCTGCTGTCCGCGGATTTCGATTTCGTGCGCGTCGATCTGTACAGCGTCGCTGAGCGCGTATATTTCGGCGAGCTGACCTGCACGCCCCACCAGGGTTACGGAAAGATTGCCGATCCACGACGTCAGAAGATGCGCGATGAGATGTGGCACCTGGATGGCAATAATCCGCTTCTGTACAGGGCGCCCGCTAGTTACCGCCAGCACGCGCGTCCCGTGCGGCCGCGGCTGCAGGTGGCGACCGTGTTGCCCCGTTTGCCCTGAAACCCCGGCCGCGCAGCACTTTGCCCGGCAGCGCCTCGGTCTGCTTGCCCTGGGAGATGACGGGCACGCCGTTGACCAGCACGTACTGCATACCGGTCGAGAGCTGATTCGGCTGCTCAAAGGTAGCGCGGTCGCTGATCGTCTGCGGATCAAAGACATTGATGTCCGCCCACATGCCGACCTTCAGCACGCCGCGATCGGCGAAGCCCATGCGCTGCGCGGGCAGAGCGCTGAACTTGCGGATGGCGTCAGCCAGGCTGAGGCGGTGCTCCTCACGCACGTACTTGCGCAGAATACGCGGGAAAGTCGCATAGGCGCGCGGATGAGGATGTTCCTGTCCGAGCAAGCCCGTCGGTGAGGTGCCCTCGGAATCATTGTCGATGGCCACCCACGGTTGCTGCAGCGCGAGAGTGACGTCCGGCTCGGCCATGCCAAAGACCGCAACCGACGTATAGGCGTGATCCTCGATGAGGATATCGAGCAGTACCTCCAGCGGATCCTTGCGCCGCTCCTGCGCGATCTGCCGCAGCGTTTTTCCCTGCAGGGCATGCAGCGCCGGGTTCTGCACGACGCAGATGAGAATGGCTTCCGGTCCGGGAATGGCAAGCCACTCGTTGTCCCACTGTGTCGTTGGTGTCTCCATGTCCTTGCGGATGCGAGCGCGCTGTGTCGGGTCGCGCATGCGCTCGATGAGTTTTTCGTCACCACCATCATGTGCCCATGGCGGCACGAATGCCGAAAAGCTGTTGAACCACGCGGTGTAGGCGTACGTATCCGCACTGACATCGATTCCCGCCGCACGCGCCGCTTCGATCTGCGCCACGACCTCGGGCATGCGGCCCCAGTTGGTTCGCCCACCCGTCTTCAGGTGCCAGATTTCCACCGGAATATGCGCTTCACGTCCGATGCGGATCGTCTCATCGAGTGAGGCCTTGATGGCGTCCTGCTCCGAGCGCATGTGCGTTGCGTAGATCCCGCCGTAACGAGCCGCTTCGGTCGCGAGGGCGATCAGCTCGTCGGTGCTCGCGTAAGGCGCCGGCGCATATTGCAATGAGGTCGACAGGCCGACCGCCCCCTGGCGCATGGCCGTCGCAACCAGCTCGCGCATGCGCTCCAGCTCCTGTGGATTCGGGGCGCGGTCCTCATCTCCAAGCACCATGCGCCGTACGCTGGTTGCGCCGACGTAGCTTGCGAAGTTGATGCCGAGCCCCTGGTGCTCGAGTCGGTTGAAGTATTGCTCGAGAGTGCGCCAGTCGGGAGTGACATGATAGTGCGCATAACCCACCCGGTCGGCGGCAATCATCTGCTCGTTATGCGGAGCCACCGAATTGCCCTCACCGGTCACCTCAGTGGTAATGCCCTGGAAGATTTTCGAGGGCAGGTGGGGCTCGACGAGGATCGTAATCTCGGACTGTCCCAGCATGTCGATGAAGCCGGGTGTGACGAGCAGCCGGCGCGCGTCGATCACGGTACGGGCCGTGGCATCTCCCAGTCGTCCGATCGCTGCGATACGCCCGGCGCGCACGCCGATGTCCGCGGCGTACCACGGCGAACCGGTGCCGTCCATGATGTGCCCGTTGCGGATCAACACGTCAAAGGATTCCGCACGAGCCCCTGGACACAGCGATGCGAGCACCAATGCAAACAGCAGACGGTACATGGAGTCCTCCGCGGCGAGACCTACGGAACCGAGTCCTCTGTGCCAGGAGCGCACACCGGAGGCGCGCAAGATAATAGAATGTCTGCGATCCGGACGTAAGTTGTGGAAATGTGCGTTCGATGCATGGCACGCAAGTCACTCACATACGACACCATCCTCGCACTGCTCTGCCTGCCCCTCGCTGCTGCCTGGGCGGTGCCGGGCGATTCCACTCAGTGGCAGGCACAGGCGGCACGGGTCACGATCACCCGCGACGACTGGGGCATCGCGCACGTCCATGGGCATTCGGACGCCGATGCGATCTTCGGGATGATGTATGCGCAGGCTGAAGATGACTTCAATCGCGTGGAGAACAACTACCTCGTGAGCCTCGGCCGGCAGAGCGAGGCGGAGGGTCCAGGGACGCTCTGGCAAGATCTGCGCCAGCAGCTGTTCGTCGATCCGCAGCAGCTGCAGAGCGAATATGCCCGCTGTCCGGCCTGGCTGCGGCAGTTACTGCAGGCGTGGGCGGCAGGCCTGAACTACTTCCTCGCCACCCATCCTGAAGTACATCCGCGGGTGCTCACTCGCTTCGAGCCGTGGATGGCTCTCAGCTTCTCAGAAGGCAGCATCGGTGGAGATATCGAGCGGGCGTCGCTGCCGGCCCTGCAGGAGTTTTACGATCCCCCGCAACCGGGCGAGCCCGCACCTGCCGCTGCTGCTACCGCCGAACTTGCTGGCGGGCTGGCTGTGGCACCCCGGATGGGACAGCTATCGCCCTTGCCGCAGCTGTCAGTCTCGCGCGAGCCAACAGGGTCCAACGGCTTTGCCATCGCCCCGGCGCGCACCCGTGCCGGGCATGCGCTGCTGCTCATCAATCCGCATACCACCTTCTACTTCCGGACTGAGCTCGGTGTGCGCAGCGATGCGGGGTTGAACGTGTATGGCGCGGCGACCTGGGGACAGCTCTTCATCTATCAGGGCTTCAATCCACATGTCGGGTGGATGCACACCTCGAGCGGTGTCGATAATGTGGACGAGTTCGCCGAGACCGTCACTGTCGCACCGGATGGCTCGCGGCACTATCGATATGGCGCAGAGCTTCGGCCGGTCAGCACCCGCACGGTACGGCTCTCGTATCGCCTGGCGGACGGCTCACTCGGGTCGCGTACCTTTACGACCTTCGCGACTCATCACGGTCCCATCGTGCGCGCGGAGAATGGCAGATGGGTCGCGCTTGCCCTTATGAACCGGCCGGTTGCAGCCCTGCAGCAGTCCTACCTGCGCACGCGGGCGAGGGACTATGCCTCTTACGAGCGGGCGCTGCGCTTCCAGGCCAACTCCTCCAATAACACCATCTTGGCCGATGACCGCGGTGAGATCGCCTACCTGCATCCGCAGTTCGTCCCGCGGCGAGACTCGCGGCTCGACTACACCCGGCCGGTAGATGGCAGCGATCCGCACAGCGACTGGCAAGGCGTGCACTCACTCGACTCGCTGCCGCGCGTAGTCAATCCAGCCAACGGCTGGGTCATGAATACCAACAACTGGCCCTGGACGGCCGCTGGAGCCGACAGCCCGCGGGCTGCGGACTTCCCGCGCTACATGGACCAGAATGGCGAGAATCCGCGCGGCCCACACGCGGAACGGGTGTTGAATGCGCGCCGGGATTTCACGCCCGAGACACTGATCACCGCCGCCTTCGATCCCTACCTCACAGCCTTTGCTCGCTGGATTCCAGTGTTGCTGCACGCTTACGATGATCTGCCCGGCGGCGCTGCAGCCCGCACGCAGCTCGCCGGCCCGGTGGAGCTGCTGCGTCACTGGGATTTTCGCTGGGGTCTGCAGTCTGCGCCGACCTCACTGGCAGTGTTCTGGGGAGAGGCGTTGTGGAGTGCGCTCGCCGAGCAGGCACAGCGAGCGGGCGTGTCAGTATGGGATTACGCGGTCCTCAACGCGACCGACGACCAGCGGCTGACGGCGCTTGCGGAAGCGGTGCAGCACCTGACGAGAGATTTCGGCAGCTGGCAGGTGCCCTGGGGTGAGATCAACCGCTTGCAGCGCCGGGACGACGCCACCGATCAGACTTTCAGCGATACCTCGCCGAGCTTGCCGGTGCCTTTCACATCCTCGCGCTGGGGCTCGCTGGCCTCCTTCGGCGCGCGCCCGTATCCAGGCACGCGCTGTTACTACGGCTCCAGCGGTAATAGCTTTGTAGCCGTAGTTGAGTTTGGACCGCGTATACGTGCCTGGGCGGTCAGTACAGGAGGGGCGAGCGGCAACGTCCATTCACGACATTTCTTCGACCAGGCGCAGCGCTATGCAGACGGACGGCTGCGCCGCGTGTATTTTTATCCCGATGAATTGCGTGGGCATGTCGAACGACACTATCACCCGGGGAATTAAGCGATGAGAGACCCGCGTTGGCAGTTGACCGCGACGCTTGTCAGTACCGGCGTTCTGCTCCTGGGGCTGATGAGGGCGGCCCTAGCGACAACCGCGAGCGCCGCAGCGCCTCCTCTGCAGTCAACCTGTCTGCTGCAGCCGGCACGTGTGTTCGATGGTACCGAGCCGAAGATGCACTCCGACTGGATGGTGTTGGTACAGGCAGGACGCATCGTTGCCGCAGGTCCGGATGTGACTGCGCCGCAAGGCGCAGCGCGGATCGTGCTCCCGGGTATGACACTTCTGCCAGGACTGATCGAAGGCCACTCGCATCTCTTCCTGCATCCTTATAACGAGACCGCCTGGGATGATCAGGTGTTGCATGAGCCGCTGGCGTTGCGCACGGCGCGGGCTGTGGTGGCCGCGCGCGCCACACTGTTAGCCGGCTTTACCCTTGTCCGCGACCTGGGCACTGAAGGTGCTGGCTATGCCGATGTCGGTTTGAAAGAGGCGATCGAGCAGGGAATTGTGCCCGGTCCGCGCATGCTGGTCGCGACACGGGCGCTGGTTGCCACGGGTGCCTATGGGCCCCGCGGTTTCGAGCCTGGAGTCAGCGTGCCGCTGGGTGCCGAGGAGGCTGACGGTGCGGCACTCGTTGAAGCTGCAAGGCGTCAGATCGGCTTCGGCGCCGATCTGATCAAACTCTATGCCGATTATCGCTGGCGTGCGGGTGAGCCGAGCCGTCCGACATTCACGCAGGCGGAAATGCAGGCGGCGGTGGAAGCCGCGCATAGCGCGGGCCGGCTGGTGGCTGCCCATGCCACTACCGCCGAAGGCATGCGCCGTGCGGTTCTGGCAGGCGCAGATACGATCGAGCATGGCAACGAGGGAACGCCGGAAGTTTTCAAACTGATGCATGCACGCGGCACCGCCTATTGCCCAACCCTTGCTGCGACCGATGCAATCGCCCGCTACCACGGGTGGAACGGATCTGAGCCTGCGCCACCAGCGGTCAGCACAGCGCGCGCGGCCTTTGCCGCAGCTCGTGCCGCAGGCGTCAACCTGTGCGTGGGCGGGGATGTCGGCGTGTTTCCGCACGGGGATAACGCGCGCGAGATGGAACTCATGGTGGCAGCGGGCATGCCGGCGATACAGGTGCTGATGGCGGCCACCTCGGGCAATGCGCGCTGGTTCGGCATGGCCGATCGTGTGGGGGCCGTTCGTGCCGGTTTGCTGGCGGACCTGGTGGCTGTGGAAGCTGATCCTGCTGCGGATATTCATGCCGTGCGAGCCGTACGTTTTGTCATGAAGGACGGCAGGATCTTCCTGGCACCTCCGCAATGAAACAGGAGCCCGTGGTCGGATTTGTTCCCAACGACAGCGGCAGCAATCCCTACGCCCGGCGCATGCAGGACATCATCGCCAGCTGCGCACGGCTGGAGAGATTTGCATTGCGGGACTGCTTGCGCCGCTGTGTCCGGGGCAACTGGATGCGCTTCGACGTCGTGATCCTCAACTGGGTGGAGAATCGACTCGTTTCGCGCGCCACCCGCCGCATCTCACTCAAGGGCGTGCTGCGCGTCGCGCTGCAGCTGCTGTTGATGCGGATCTTCGCCCGGCGCGTGGTATTCGTACGTCACAACCTCTATCCGCATCGAACCGCGGCGCGTAGCGCCTTACTGGCACAGAAGCTGATCGATTACTACGAGCGCTGCTGCGATGTGGTGTTCGTTCATTCCGGCGATGAGCTCACCCTGCGCAATGGTCCTCGCGCGCGACACTACCTGCCGCACCCGCTTTACCGCCGGGTGGACACGGCGGACCCCATCGCGCTACGGGCCCGACTGGGTTTGCCAGCACGTTATTTTCTCGTATTCGGTCGCATCGTTCCCTACAAGCGGATCGAGCAGCTCATGGCGAGGTGGCCTGCTGCGGGCCATGCGCTGGTGGTGTGCGGCGAGGTGGGGGACCAAAGTTATGCGCAGCTGCTCGCTACGCGCACGCGTGACAACATCGTGTACAAACCGGGGCTTCTGGCCGAGGAGGAAGCACAGGCGCTGGTGTTGGGTGCCGAGGCGGTGATCATTGCGCATGCGGAACCGAATACGCTGGTGAGCGGATCTTTCTTTTACGCGCTATCGCTGTATCGGCCGGTGGTCGCGTTGCGCACCGCATTTCTGGAATGGATTGCGCCGCGCCTGGGGGAGGGCATCGTTTCGCTGGCTGGCGACCTCGATGCGCTGTGCGCGCACATCAGCGGCTGGGGCGGCAGAACCCTCGGTGTTGAGGAGCAGCAGCGGCTGCAAAGTGAGTTCGGTGATGCCGCCATCCGGCGCGCCCTGGCTGTCGCCCTGCCGTCTGACCCGACATTGACATGAGGGCGGGCAACGCGGAGCATTCGGGGCCATGCCAAGTAAAATTCCCGACGGCCGCACGCGTGGCTGGATAGTTCCCATCGGGGGAGCGGAGAACAAGGAAAACGACCCCCGCATCCTCGAGCGCTTCGTGCAGGTCTCAGGTGGCGCGGCCGCCGACATCGTCGTAATCCCGACGGCCAGCCGCATGCATGAGACGGGGCCACGTTATGAGAAATTGTTCAGCGAGCTCGGCGCGGCACGGGTCACGGTGATGGACTTCGACACGCGGCGCGACTGCCAGGAAAGCGGCCGCCTGCAACGCCTGGAGAACGCCACCGGCATATTTTTTACCGGAGGGAACCAGCTGCGGGTAACGACGCTGCTCGGCGGTACTCCGGTGGCGACGCTGATCCGCCGACGCAATGCGCAAGGCGTGACGGTCGGGGGCACCAGCGCCGGAGCCAGCATCCTGAGTGAGCACATGATTGCCTCGGGCGATGAGGGCTCGGCGGCCGTCGCCGGCAACGTGCAACTCGCCCCTGGGCTCGGACTGACCAACCGCTTCATCATCGATCAGCATTTCCGTCAGCGCGATCGCCTCGGCCGGCTGCTGACCGCGCTCGCTTTGAACCCGTTCGCCGTTGGAATCGGCCTGGACGAGGATACCGCCGCATTCATCGGTCCGGACGAGGTGCTGGAAGTAGAAGGCAGTGGCGGGGTGACCGTGGTCGATGCAGCCGACGTCAGCTACTCCTCGATTGCCTACGCGAGCGAGGGGCAGCCGGTATGCGTGTTGGGTTTACGCGTGCACTGCCTGATCGCCGGCGCAACCTTCAACCTGGGTAACCGTACTGCTGCGGCCGGTTCCCTGCTCAGACCAAAACAACGCGAGACGTCATAGAGTCCGGTTCACCCGCCGCCGGCCGAGGATCTGCATGCGTATTCTCGATCGTTCCGTGTATGTAGGGCCGTCGCTGCACGCACGCTTCCCGGTCATCCGCCTGGAGCTGGACCTGGGTGAGCTCGAAAAATGGCCCACGGCGCGGCTCGGCGCCGGCTTCATCGATGCACTAAGCACGGCGCTTCCCGGATTGGCCGAGCACGGTTGCTCGTACGGCGTGCCCGGGGGCTTTCTGCGGCGCATGCGCGAGGACGAAGGCACCTGGTTGGGACACGTTCTCGAGCACGTGGCTATCGAGCTGCAGAATATTGCTGGCGAGGATGTCACATTCGGCAAGACCCGCAGCGCGGATGCGCCCGGGGTCTACACCGTCGTGTATGAATACGCGCAGCGCGATGAAGGGATTGCCGCCGGTGAGTTGGGTTTGCGACTGCTGTGCTCACTGCTGCCGCCAAACCTGCGTCCGCCCGACTCCGTGCCCGAGGGCTGGAGCTGGCCTGAGGCCCGCGACGAATTCATTCGCTTCGCGCAGCGGCGCGCGCTCGGGCCCTCCACAGCCTCACTGGTGAAGGCCGCGGAGAGTCGCGGCATCCCGTGGTTACGCCTGAACGACCAATCGCTGGTGCAGCTTGGACACGGCAAGTTCCAGCAGCGGATCCAGGCGACCATCACGGGCCGCACGCCGCATATCGCCGTCGAGCTCGCAAGCGATAAGGAGGAAACCAACAAGATCCTCGCCACCCTCGGCCTGCCGGTGCCGCCTCAGGAGCTGGTGCAGACCGAGGCGCAGGCGGTACGCGCCGCGCGGCGCATCGGCTTCCCGCTCGTGACCAAGCCTTATAACGGCAATCACGGCCGCGGTATCTCCATCCGGCTCACGAATGACGCGGAAGTCGCTCACGGCTTCGCAGTGGCGCGCGAGCACTCCCGCTCGGTGGTGGTGGAAGGCTTTCTCGAGGGCGAAGACCATCGGCTGCTGGTCGTGAACGGCGAGCTCGTCGCGGCCACGCGGCGCACACCCGGCCGGGTGATCGGCGATGGCCGTCACACCGTTGCGCAGCTGGTCGACCTCGTCAACCAGGATCCGCGCCGTGGAGTAGGCCACGAGAAGGTGCTGACGCGCCTCGAGCTGGACGCGCAGGCCCTCAAGATGCTCGAAGCCGCAGGCCTGAATCCTGATTCGATACCTGCGGCACAGCAGATCATTTATCTGCGCTCGACCGCCAATCTGTCGACAGGCGGTACTGCCACAGATGTGACCGATGTGATCCATCCCGACAATCGCGAGATGGCCGAGCGCGCGGTGCGCGCCATCGGCCTGGACGTTGGGGGCGTGGATTTCCTGATCAAGGACATCACCGAGAGCTACCGGACCATCGGCGGCGGCATCTGCGAGGTGAACGCGGCGCCGGGCTTCAGGATGCACGTGGCCCCCAGTGAGGGGATAGCGCGTGATGTTGCAGGGCCGGTGATCGACATGTTGTTTCCTGCAGGAACCGCTGCGCGGGTGCCGATTGCGGCGGTAACCGGCACCAATGGCAAAACCACGACCGCACGCATGCTGGCGCACATCACCAAAATGGCGGGGTATGTGCCAGGCATGACGACCACCGATGGCGTCTACATCGATGGACAACGCACGGTTCAGGGTGACATGACAGGTCCCGTGTCGGCACGCATGGTGCTCGCCGACCCACAGATCGACATGGCGATTCTGGAGACGGCGCGTGGCGGGCTGCTGCGCGCCGGAATGGGCGTCAATGAGGTCAACGTCGGTGCCGTGCTCAACGTGCAGGCGGATCATCTCGGTCTGAAGGGCATCGATACGCTCGAGCAGCTCGCCGAGGTCAAGCGCATTGTCGTCGAGGTGGCGACCGATTGCGCGGTGTTGAATGCCGACGACCCGCATGTTCTGCGCATGGCCGGTCATACTGAAGCCCGCACCATCTGCTACGTCACCATGAATCCTTCGCATACGCTCGTGCGCGAGCACATCCGCGCCGGTGGTCGCGCCTGCGCACTGGAAGCGGGAGTCAACGGTCAGATGCTGACGCTCTACGACCGTGGCAGCCATATTCCCCTGTTGTGGACCCATCTGATTCCGGCCACGTTGGAGGGACGTGCGACCCACAACGTGCAGAATGCGATGTTTGCAGCCTCGATGGCATTCTCGCTCGGGATCAAGCTGGACGCGATTCGCCAGGGATTACGCACCTTCGACTCCACGTTCTTCCAGGCACCCGGGCGCCTCAATGTGTTCAGCGAGCACCCCTTCAAGGTAGTGTTTGATTATGGCCATAACGCCCACGCGGTGGCGGTGATGGCCGATCTGGCTCAGCGGCTGGACGTTCTCGGACGACGGATTGTCGTGCTCGCGGGGCCAGGTGACCGCCGCGATGCGGACCTGGTGTCCATTGCGCGCGCGGTCGCAGGTCGCTTCGATCATTACATCTGCCGCAGGGACGACAACCTGCGTGAGCGCGAGTCGGACGAAGTGCCGAAGTTGCAGGCCGAGGCGTTGCATGCTGCCGGCGTTCCTGCCAGTGCCATCTCAATCATTCCGGATGAGCAGGAAGCCATCGATGCGGCACTGCGCATGGGGCAACCCGGGGACCTGCTGTTGATCTTCGCCGATGCGCTGACGCGCTCGTGGAAACAGATCACCAAGTTCCGGCCTCAGGGTACCCCTGCGATGCAGTCTGCGGAGGCATTCCGGCCGGCAATGGCCGGCACCAACGGCCACAGTGCCGCGCCGAGCTCGGGCGTGAGCCTACCCCGCGGCGGAGCGGCTGCTGCGGCCGCGCCCGGCGTGGCCGCCGAGACGCGGATGCTGGCGAAGGATGATCCGGCTGCAACTGCGTTCAGCGTGGAGAGTTTTATCCGCGATGAGCGTGGTGTGCGTCTCGCTCCGGAGGCTGAGGACTGAACGCGCAGGTACCGCCGTTCGAGGATTCGCGGCGTCTCACGGGCGCCAGCCTTTTCTTTGCTGCGCCGGGAGCGGTACTCGAGTCGGCGCTCGTGCCCGATCCGCAGCTCATCGCCGGCTGGCGAGCGCGCATCGCTCGGGCGCAGGCCCACTTGGGTTGGTCCGTTGTCAGAACCGAGGTCCGCGCGCATCCGGGCGGGGCCTCCTTTGCGCTGACCGCGCCTGCTGATCAGCTGTTCACGGCAACTGAGGCGAACGAGTGGGCGTTGTGTGCCACCGTGTTTGAGCGCGATCCGGTGCGCTGGGCAAACCTCGGAACTGAACTCGCAGCGCGTGCGCTCGAAGATCCAGGCCAGACGCTCACCCCACCCGTGTTGGACGAGCGTGCCGCGCTCGCTCGCCTGGAGGAGCTGTCCCGCGCCGAGGCTCGTCCGCGACTGCCGCTGCTTCTTGCTGCGGCGGACGATCATGCGCTGATGAGGATCATGGATGACGAACGGGTCACGCTGGGGGCGGGCTGCGGCGCCGCCGACTTCGGACTCGATGCGCTGCCGTGTGTCGAGACTTTGCCGTGGCAGAGTATGCACAACATTCCCACCACACTCGTCACCGGATCCAACGGCAAGACGACCTCTGTCAGGCTGATTGCCGCCTGTCTTGCCGCGCAGGGCTTGCGCTGTGGGTACTGCAGCACGGACGGCGTGTTCGTCGGCAACGACTCTCTGGCTGCCGGGGATTATTCGGGCCCCGCCGGTGCCCGCATGGTGCTGCGCGAGCCAACGCTGCAAGCCGCGGTTCTGGAGACTGCTCGCGGTGGCATCCTGCGCCGTGGTATCGCGCCCTCGCGGGCCGATGCGGCGCTGGTAACCAACATCAGCGCCGACCATTTCGGCGAGTACGGCATTTTTGACCTGGATGCGCTCGCCGATGTGAAGCTCACGGTGGGCTCGATCGTGAGCGCTCAGGGTCTGCTGGTGTTGAATGCCGATGATCCCACGCTCACGCGGAAGGCGACGCAGCTGTCGCAGCGATTCGCGTCTGTGCCGCCGCTCGGTTGGTTCGCTCTCGATGCGGACAGTGCGCTGCTGCGCGCCCACCGCAGCCGGGGAGGCTCGACGAGTGGCTTCCGGCAGGGCCGCCTGGTGGTGAGTCATGCCGGCGCGGAATGCGATCTGGGTGCCGGCGCCGACATGCCGCTCTCCCTGGGTGCGACGGCCAGCTATAACATGGCCAACCTCGCTGGCGCTGCATTGACGGCGCGGGCCCTGGGTGTGGAAGCGGCGAGTCTGGTGCAGGCACTCAGCCGATTTGGCGCCGATCCGCGCGATAATTTCGGACGACTGATGCGCTTCGAGGTGGGCGGCGCGCAAGTGCTGCTCGACTACGCGCACAATCCCGACGGATTGCGCTCCTTGTTGGGTGTGGCCGAGCGGTTGCGGGATGGACGCGGACGGCTGGGCCTGATGTTGGGGCATGCGGGCAATCGGCAGGACAGCGAGCTGCAGCAGCTGGCAAGCGTCGCGGCGGAATTTCGACCCAGCCTCATCGTCGTGAAAGAGAATGAGCACCACCTGCGGGGACGGCAGCCGGGAGAGGTACCTCGGATCCTGCGTGCGGCGCTGCTGGCGCACGGTCTGCCTGCGGAGTCATTGCCGGTCTGCATGAGCGAGATGGAGGCAGCCCGTCGGGTACTGCAGTGGGCAGCTCATGGGGATGTGCTGGTGCTGCCGGTACATGCGGCACAGGCTCGCGCGGAACTGGTCAGTTATCTGCAGGAGAGCTGCGCGCGACGCACCCTGTAGTGCACCGCAGCAGAGCAGTGCGAGCGCGACCGGGGGAACAGGGCCGTCGCAGCAATGCCGGGCGTAACTGATATTTCTGAATGCGCTTCACGTAATCCAGCGGCGTTCAACTTTATATTGCCGGTCATACAAGGATTGAGAAATTCGCATGGCTTGGAAGCTCTTGGCCGGCCTCACCGGCAAGGTAACGGTAGGCGCCGGTATGCTCGCCGACCTCCAGGGACAGGTGGCCGCCATCCAAAGGGTGATGGCCGTGGTCGAGTTTGACCTGACCGGCCGGATCCTGACCGCCAATGGCAATTTCCTGAATGCCATGGGCTATCGGCTCGAGGAGATTCAAGGGCAGCACCACAGCATGTTCGTGACGCCCGAGGTGCGCAACAGCGGGCAGTATCAGCGCTTCTGGCAGAAGCTAGCCAACGGCGAGATCGATGCTGGACAGTATCAGCGGCTGGGCAAGGGCGGTCGCGAGGTGTGGATCCAGGCCAGCTACAACCCGATTCTCAATGCCGCGGGTAAACCGTACAAGGTGATTAAGTACGCCACGGACGTTACCGCGCAGGTGTTGCTCACGCAGCAGATGCAACGCACCGTCACGCAGACCGAGGACGTCATCAAGGCAGCGACCCGCGGTGAGCTCGCACGTCGCATCGAGATGACGCAGACCAGTGTTGATGTGCACCGCATGGCCGAGGCCATCAACCTGCTGCTCGAGACCGTCTCGCAGATGTTTGCCGAGGTGCGCAAGGTCGTGCAGGCGGCCACCGAGGGTGATCTGACCCAGCGCGTACCCACCGCGGGGAAACACGGGGAGCTCATGCGGATCGCCGAGGCCGTCAATCTCGTGGTCGGCAGCATGGCGGACATGGTGCTCACGGTCAAAGCGACGTCCGTGGAAGTGCTGCGAGGCGCGGAGGAGATCTCCCAGGGCAACATCAATCTCTCGCAGCGCACCGAGCAGCAATCCTCGTCGCTGGAGGAAACCGCCTCCTCCATGGAGGAGATGACCTCGACGGTGAAGCAGAATGCGGACAACGCCGGCCAGGCGAACCAGCTGGCGACCGCCGCCCGCTCGCAGGCGGAGAAGGGCGGCAGCGTGGTCGGTCAGGCGGTTGCCGCCATGTCCAAGATCAATGAAGCCTCCACGCGGATTGCCGACATCATTGGCGTCATCGATGAGATCGCATTCCAGACCAACCTGCTGGCCTTGAACGCCGCGGTGGAAGCGGCGCGGGCCGGTGAACAGGGCCGCGGCTTTGCCGTGGTGGCCTCCGAAGTACGCAGCCTGGCAGGCCGCTCGGCTACTGCGGCCAAGGAGATCAAGGAGCTGATCCAGGACTCGGTGCGGAAAGTGGAGGACGGCTCGTTACTGGTGACCCAGTCCGGGCAGACCCTCGAGCAGATCGTCGTGTCGGTGAAGAAGGTGAGCGACATCGTTGCGGAGATTGCCGCAGCCTCGCGCGAACAGTCCTCAGGTATCGAGCAGGTGAACAAAGCGGTCGTGCAGATGGACGAGATGACTCAGCAGAACGCCGCGCTCGTGGAACAGGCGACGGCGGCCTCGCAGTCCATGGCCGAGCAGGCTCGCGAGCTTGCGCGGAGCATGGAGCGCTACAACGCTGGTGAGTCGCTGAGCGCTGAAGCTCACGCAGTCGGCGCATCAGCCGCCCCGCCCGAGCGGCGCATCGGCAAACGGCCCTGGTCACGGCCGCCCCGCCCCACAGCTGCCACGAGCACTCCGGCTGCGCCACGTCCGGCACGTCACTCAAATGGTACCGAGAATGATTCCGAGTGGACGGAGTTCTGAGGGGCGGCCCACTTCAGATGACTTCAACGCGCGCTGCCAGACCGAAATCCCGCTGCAGTTGTCGCCGGCACTGCAACAGGAAAGTTCCGGGTGCTCGGGCCGCAATATCTGCCACCAGACGTTGTCCGCGCTCCAGGAGCAAAACGTCTTTGCTGAGTCCGGTGTGCCACTCCGCCGCGCTGCTGACGAGCTCGAAAGGGTGCCCGGTCAGATGCAGGCAGCAGGCGTTGTCGCTGGCGTTGTCGAAGTGCAGCCGGTAGCGATGTCCGGCTCTGAGCCGAAAGGCCGCCGGAGACTCGGGCGAGAATGATCGGCCGTTGACCGTGAATCGGCTGAAGCCGCGTGTGTTTCCAACTCGGGCGATCACAACAGGCAGCCGTACTGTGGGGGCGTTGCCTCCCTGCTGTGTTGGCGGCAACCCCGGAGGCCTGGCGCTGAGCTGCAGATAATCCCAGCGGGTTGTCCGGGGCGGCTGCCAGCGAGGGGCCCCGCGCCGCGCGGCATACTCGACCACGATGCCGAGGCCGCCTGCGCGCTCGGAGTTGTGCAGATCACCCAATAACCAGACGCCCGCCGTTTGCATGCTCACCAGCGCGGAGAGACGTTCGCCCGCTCCGAGCCGCAGGCTACTCACCGCACGCGGTTCGCAGACCGCGTGACCATCCAGGCTGACCACATGGAAAGCGTGACCGGGCAAGGCCAGGTGTCGGGTCTCAGAGGCACTGGCATTCACCACGTGCAGCAACATGCGCTCGCCCTGTTTGACTCGCAGCGGCTCACCGTAGCCGAGCATGCGGCCATTCACCGTGCAGGATGCGTAACGCGTCTCGAACCCAGCAGGTCCCCTGTGCAGGCTCGGCTGAAACTCTTTCAGCACGAGCACGTACTCGCGGTCATAACGGCCCGCATCAGCGCGCGGCTCCACCAGGATGACGCCGGCCTGGGCGCTATAGGGTCCCGACTGCAGCAGCGAAGGGCCGAGCTGATCGGATTGATACAGATGCGCCCCTGGAATATCCGTCAGGACTAGCAGTCGCCGAGTGGCACAGGCGCCAAGCTGCATGGCCCCGCCGGCTGGCACAGACACGACGGCCGGTTCATCGGCTGCACTCACATCCTCACCGGCAAGCACGAACATGCCTGCCGTGCAGC
The DNA here is from genome assembly GCA_963715725.1 of uncultured Pseudomonadota bacterium. Lineage (GTDB taxonomy): Bacteria > Pseudomonadota > Gammaproteobacteria > Steroidobacterales > Steroidobacteraceae > 13-2-20CM-66-19. The sequence goes on from OY970272.1 coordinate 2,225,554, forward strand.
GGAAGCTTTCGGTGTATGGGGTAGTGTTGTGTAGATCGATATGCAGTGGCGCTCCCTGCCGAGCGCGCAGCAGCGGCGCGGGAAAAGCGCCGTTGTAGGCCGCCACACTCACGGCGTGCTCAGGCGCAAGCTCGATGCGACTCGGGCGTACGCACAACTGCACCGCGGCGGACGATCTGCCTGGCTGCACCGCGTGGGTAGCGTCTGTCAGATTCCAGATCGACGGCCGCGCTAGCGAGGCAATCGCGCAAACCTTCAGAAACGAGCGTCGGTCAGCCATCAGCGCAATTTAAGCACAGCGCTGCAGCGGATGTTTCGGGGCGAACGCGTCACAAATACGCCGTGGCACCCGGCTCCAGCCGCGGCCAGACTGCGCGCCCTCGGCGTGTACTAACAGCTTCGCTTCTGCAACCCGGGAATACAAGGAGGTATCTCGATGCGTCAGCTCATGCGTGCGTCGGCTCTTGCCGGCTGTCTGCTCTGCATTGTCTTCGGCGTACTGCGCTCTACAGTGGCGATTGCGGCTGCAGCGCCTTACCCACAAAGTCGCTTTATCACCGCGATGAGCTGGGATCTGAGTACCGTGAGCGCGCTGCGCAAGGCGCAGGGCAGCGACCTGTGGCCTCTCACCTGGGCGGCAGACGGCAGTCTGTATGGCGCCTGGGGAGATGGCGGTGGGTTCGATGGTGATTCCAACAATGTCGGCCGCGTCAGTCTCGGCTTCGCGCGTATCAGTGGTACGCCCAGTGTCGGCGTGCCGGGCAGCTATGGCGGACGCAACATCTGGGGCGCGGCACCGGGCTATGCGCAATCTTCGGCGACCTTCGGCGGCAAGGTGGATGAGATGCTGTCGGTACACGGGGTGTTGTACGCGTACGGGGCACCGTGGACGCGGGCCAACTGCAACTGCTCCGATCCGGTCGAGAAACCGGGCGATGACCCGCATTTTCACACGGTCATGTGGTCGCAAGATTCAGGCCACAGCTGGCAGATCGCGCCCTGGAGCAGCAGTTCGGGTCCCGGCGGGCTGCTGCAGTACGGACAGGATTACGCGGGGGCCGCCGATCCGCAGCACGTTTATTTTTACTTTCAGCGCGATCGCAGCACCGATGCCGGTCATCTGTATCTGCGTCGTGTCAGCGTCGCACGACTCACCGCCGACCCGACGGCTGCGGGAGTCGCAGAATATTTTCGCGGTGTGGATGCACGGGGAGCTGCGCTCTGGACGCCATCCGCAGCGGGCGCGGAGCCGGTGTTCTTCGACCCGGCAGTCCCCGCTGGCCTGTTCGCAGGAGCGCACGTCGTCTATGACCCCCAGTTGCAACGCTATGTGCTGAGTGCATTTCATGGCAATGGCGCCGGTCAGCTCGGTTTCTTCGAGGCGGCAGTGCCCTGGGGTCCCTGGGCGACGATCGCTTACTACGATGACTGGGGAGGTTTCAACGAGTCCGGCGGAGAAGGCAACGGCCTGCTGTTTCCATCGAAGTGGATCAGCGCGGACGGCAAAGGATTGTGGGCCGTTTTCTCGGCGGTCAGCAACGGCTTTGACTCGTTCAACGTTGCACACGCGGTGCTCACGGTCGGCGGGCAGGTGCCGCCCATAGCAGCCCCAGTGGGCTCATGGTCATTCAATGAAGGCAGCGGAAGCGCCGCACACGACGACTCCGGTCACGGCAACGGCGGTACGCTGCTGAATGGTGCCGAGTGGACGCACGGCGAGCAAGGTAGCGCATTGCTGTTTGATGCAGGCCGCAGCGCGCTGCTGATCCGCGGCTCCGCAAGTCTTGCCAACCTGTATCGCCGCGGCCTGACGATAGCAGCGTGGGTGCAGCCGCGCGCGGCAGGCGGCGGTCCTCATCTGCTGGACAAGGACGGCAACTCGGTGGGGTGGTTTGTGCGGCTGAACGGCACCACCATGCAGTTCACCGGCGATCAGTTCGCCGGACGCGCAGTGGTTCGCGAGGCGAGCACGCCGTTGCAATTGAACGTCTGGCAGCATGTTGTCGTCACCTGGGATGGCTCGCCGGCCGGCTCCGGAGTGCATCTGTATATCGATGGCGCGGCCGCTGATGGCAGCTACCTGGACGGACAGGGAGTTCCGGCCGATGACACCGCCATTCCGCTGACCATCGGCAATCGCGTTGCGGACCTTGCACGCGGGTTTGACGGCGCACTCGATGAGGTGCGGATATACGATCGTGCCTTCGGCGCCGCCGAGGTACGGGCGCTGAGTCGGACTGGCGGACTCTGAGCACGCACCGCAGCCGCCGCGAGCGTGCGCATCGCAAGTTCTGCGGCGAGCGCCAGCGTGGCTGCATTGTCGCTGGGCGCTCTTTTGCGTATCGTGGCTGCACGATTGTCAGCTAGACAGGTGGCTCGTGCAGTCCACGAACGTGAGTCAACGGCGAATTGTAATGCTGGCGATGTTGGTTGCCAGCGTGATGCTGGCGACGGGCACCGCTGCCATCGCAGGGCCCGGACGCGTGGATGCCGCACGCCTCGCCAATGCAGCCGCTGAGCCGGATAACTGGTTCACGCCGGGACGCGATCAGGCCGGGTCCTACTATTCGCCCCTGAGCGCCATCAACAGTCAGAACGTTGGGCAGCTCGGATTTGCCTGGCAATACGGGCTAGGCACCTTCCGCGGACAGGAAGCCACCCCGGTGGTCGTCGACGGGGTGATGTACACCTCCGGCACCTGGGGCTACGTGTACGCCGTCGATGCAGCCACTGGAAACCAACTCTGGCGCTACGATCCGCATGCTGCACACCTCGCGGCGCGCCACCCATGCTGCGATCTCGTCAACCGCGGAGTTGCCGTCTGGAACGATCACGTGTACGTGGCCTCGGTCGATGGCCGGCTGCATGCGCTCGATGCTGCGACCGGTAAGCCGGTCTGGGTTGTCGACACCATCATCGATCACAAGCTTCCCTATTCGAGTACGGGTGCCCCACAGATTGCCGGCAAGCTCGTCGTAATCGGCAATAGCGGCGCTGACATGGGGCGAGGCGCCGTGCGTGGTTACGTATCGGCCTACGATCTCACCACCGGCAAGTTGCAATGGCGCTTCTTCACGGTTCCCCCGGCGCGCGGTGCCGCCTACGAGAATCCCGAGCTTGCGCAGGCCGACAAAACCTGGGATCCGCAGCGCGGAGCCGAGTTTCGGGGTGGCGGCACGGTGTGGGACGGCTTTGCCTACGATCCGCGGTTGCAGCTCCTCTACTTCGGCACGGCCAATGCTGCCCCCTATGACCCGCGCCAGCTAGGATCGGCGGTGCTCGATGAGCTGTTTACCGCCTCGATCATGGCGGTGCACGCCGATACGGGGCGGCTTGCCTGGCACTACCAGACTACACCGCGCGATCGCTGGGACTTCGATGCGACGCAGAAGCTGATCATGGCAGAGCTCAACATCGGCGGCGGCACACGCCAGGTGATCATGCAGGCGGCGAAAAACGGCTTTTTCTATGTGCTCGACCGCAAGAGCGGTGAGTTGCTGTCAGCCCGCAGCTATACGTATGTGAACTGGGCCTCCGGAGTTGACATGAAGAGCGGCCGTCCGACCCTGACGGCGACCTCTGACTGGTTCGCCCATCCGCAGAACATCTATCCTTCCTGGGCCGGTGGCCATACCTGGAATCCGATGTCGTACGACCCGCTGACCCACCTGGTGTACATCCCGGCGCTTGATGTGCCGAGCGTCTGGGTCGACATGGTTCACAACGGCGGCGCGGTTACCTTCCTCGACGGCTTCTTTACCGTCAACGGTATAGTTCCCGATGACAGTTATGATGCGGCCGACCTGCGTCATCTGTTCGGACCATTGCCGGCGAAGCAGCAGTTGCAAAAGGAGCGTCGTCCCGTGCCGCTGGTGCGCGAGCTGCTGCGCGCCTGGGATCCGGTTGCGGGTAAGGTCGTATGGGAACGCGAGACCTCATCCGGCACGCGCGGTTATGACGGCGGGGTACTGAGTACCGCTGGCAATCTCGTCTTCCAGGGACGCGGTAGTGGCGAGCTGTGGGCCTATGCCGCGGATAGCGGCAAAGTGCTGCACTCGGTGACGACTGGCAGCCACATCATGGCTGCGCCGATGACCTACAGCGTGAAGGGGCAGCAGTTCATCGCCGTGCAGACCGGCTACGGTGGCGCAGCCATTACCGTGGGTAGTATTCCGCCCAGCAGCGCCGCACTGAAATACAGCAACGTCAATCGCATTGTTGCCTTCAAACTCGGCGGCCCGCCCGTGCCGCCGCCGCCGGCACGCGTGGATGCACCGATCGCCGCCCCGCCGCCGCGCCAGGGCGATGCCGCCGCGATTCATGCTGGCGAAGTCAAATTTGTGCAGGAATGCTCCCGCTGCCACGTGTTGGGACCCAGCGTGACACCGGATTTGCGCAATCTGGCCCCGGGGCTGCATGCCATGTTCAACGACATCGTGCTGCACGGCGCGGTTGCGCCCACCGGCATGGAGCGTTTCGACGATCTGCTGACCCCGGCGGACGTCGAGCACATCCATGCGTACCTTATCGATGAGGCCTGGAAGGCCTACGACTCGCAGCACACCGCGCATGCCCACGAGCAGACCTCCGCTCAGGCTTCTCAAAGATAGGGCACCATGAGGCGGGCGGCACTATCGCGCAGCCGCAGCGGCAGCGCTCGGGTGGCGAGTTGCGCGGCATCCAGTCGGGCGACCTGCTGACGGCCGATGAGCTCGTTTACTTCCTGTACCAGTTGTGAGTGGTAGACCTCCAGGTCGAGCTCGAAGTTGAGCCGGAAGCTGCGCACGTCCCAGTTGGCGCTGCCGATGAGGCACCACAGGCCGTCAACGCTCATCAGCTTGGAATGATTGAACGGCGCCGGATGGGTCCAGAGGCGACATCCCGCCTCGAGCAGCGGTGTGACTTGCACGCGCGTGGCCCAGTCGACCGTGGGGTGATTACTGTGCTCGGGCAGTACGAGGTCCACCTCGACGTCGCGGAAGGCGGCCAGGGCGAGAGCCGTGATGGTGCGCTCATCCGGCAGGAAATAGGGCGTCATGATCTTGATGGAGCTGCGTGCACAGGCGATCGCCTCCAGGATCACGAACTCGATCTTCTCGATGTCCTGGTCGGGTCCCGAGGTGATCACCCGCGCCACACTGTCGCCCGCCGGCGGCAATGCGGGAAACCACGTCTCGCCGCTCAGCCGCTCGCCAGCAGCGAATTGCCAGTCGGCGGCGAACACTTCCATCAGCTGGGTCACGATCGGCCCCTGCGCACGGAAATGCGTGTCGAGCACCGGATGCTTCGGGCCGAGGCGCAGCAGATTCTCCGCGCCGATATTCAGTCCGCCGGTGTAGGCGAGATGACCGTCGATGATGAGCAGCTTGCGATGGCTGCGCAGGTTCAATACCGGCATACGCCAGGGGAGCGGCGAATGCAGGAAGCGTGCGACCGGTACGCCGCCCTTGCGCAAGCGCCTGTAGGTGGCAGAGGTGAAGTAACCACCTCCGACGCCATCGATCAGCACGCGCACCTGCACGTCGCGGTTGCGGGCTGCGAGCAGCGCGGCGATGAATTCATCCCCTGCCGTGTCCGCCCGGAATATGTAGCTCGAGAGCACCACCGTGCGCTGCGCCGCTGCGATGCTGGCGAGCATCTGCGGGTAGGCGCCGTCCCCATTGTGCAGCAGGGCAAATGCATTGCCCGACTCAACACTGCGGCCCGTGATGCGCGCGCCGGCGCATTCCAGCGCCGCCAGGTGGTCCTCCCGCGCCTTGCCGACCGTAGCGCGCCGGCTGTTGGCGGGCGGCCGTGGCCGGCGCAAGCCGAGCGCCCGGCGTTTCACCCGGTTGATGCCCAGCAGCAGGTACAGGATGCTGCCGAGGATGGGTGTCAACCACGCAAGGCCTATCCACGCGACGCTCGAGCCGGCATCGCGTTTGTTCAGCAACACATGCACACTTACCGCGATCGCGAGTGCGATGTGCAACAGCGGCACCGTGTAGGAATAGATCACGATCCGCTGGCTGCTTCGAGTTGTTCGGACGCCTGCAGCCAGACCGATTCCAGCTGTTCGGTCCTGCGGCGCATATCGCCCTGCCGAATGAGCAGCTCACGCAGGCGTTCGCGGCAAGCGGCAGAGTAGATCTCGGGCGTGGCGAGCTCGGCGTCCAGTTGTGCAAGGCGTTGTGCGAGCTCTGTCAATTCGCGCTCGTACGCTTCAACGCGGCGCTTGAGAGGCGCCAGCCGATTGCGGCGCTCGGCCTCCTCGCGCTTGCGTTGCCGGCGTGCATCGGCACTGTCCCTGCCCGAGTTAGCGGCACTCTCTGCGACCGTAACGTCAGCCGCTTCACACGTCTCATCCTGCACGCTGCTCGTGAGCCACCGTGCATAGTCCTCCAGATCACCGTCGAACGGCTGTACGCGCCGCTCATGCACCAGCAGGAATTCGTCGCTCACACTGCGCAGCAGGTGGCGATCGTGCGAGACCAGCACGACGGCCCCCGCATACTCCTGTAACGCCATCGCGAGCGCCTGGCGCATCTCCAGATCCAGATGATTGGTGGGCTCATCGAGCAACATCAGATTGGGTCGCACCCAGGCGATCAGCGCCAGTACCAGTCGCGCTTTCTCACCGCCGGAAAAAGGCGCAACCGGGTCGAACACCCGCTCGCCACGGAAGCCGAAACCAGCCAGAAAGTCGCGCAGCTCCTGTTCCGTCGCGCGCTCCGCCGTCACACCGCCCAGCCGGCGCAGATTGCCCAGCGGGCTGCTCGCGCCGTCCAGCTGCTCGAGCTGATGTTGGGCGAAGTAACCGATGCGTAACTCGCGCGCCTCGGTGCGCGTGCCTGTCGTTGCGATCAACTCTCCGGCCAACAGTCTCATGAGCGTCGATTTGCCCGCGCCGTTGCGGCCCAGAATGGCGATCCGATCCCCGGGCGCGATGCTCAGGCTGACGTCGGCGAGGACGATCTCTCCGGCATAGCCCACGGCCAGTTTTTCCACTGCCAGCAGCGGCCGCGGCAGCTTCTCGGGCGCACCGAAAGCAAACTCGAATGGCGAATCGACATGCGCCGGGGCGATGCGCTGCATGCGCTCGAGGGCTTTGAGTCGGCTTTGCGCCTGGCGAGCCTTGGTCGCCTGTGCACGGAAGCGCGCGATGAATGCTTCCATGTGGCGGATCTCACGCACCTGGCGCGTGTACAGGGCGGTCTGCTCGGCCAGCTCGCTGGCGCGCTGCGCTTCGAAGGCCGAGTAGTTGCCGCGATACACACGTGCGTGGCCGTGCTCCAGATGCACGATCCGCCCGACGATCCGATCGAGGAACTCGCGGTCATGCGAAATCAGCAGCAGCGTCCCCGGATAGGTCTGCAGCCAGCTCTCGAGCCACAGAATTGCGTCCAGATCGAGGTGGTTGGTGGGCTCATCGAGCAGCAGCAGATCCGAGCGGCACATGAGAGCCTGCGCGAGATTGAGCCGCACCCGCCAACCGCCGGAGAAGGCGCTGACCGGCCGCACCTCCTCGCCGACAGCAAATCCCAAACCATGCAGCAGGCGTGCAGCGCGACTGCGGGCGTCATATCCGCCTGCGGCGCCATACTGCGCGTGCGCTTCGGCCAGCTGCAGGCCGGCATTCTGCATTTGGGCTTCCGCAGGCTGCAGGCCCACGTCGTGCGCCTGTGCGATGCGCGACTCGATCTGACGCAGCCGCTCATCGCCGTCAAGTACGAACTCGATCGCCAGACGCTCGCTCGGCAGCAGCTCCTGTGCAACGTGTGCGATCTCGAGATCGGCTGCGATGTCGAGACTACCGGCGTCGGCATGCAGCTCCCCACGCACCAGCGCCAGCAGGCTCGATTTGCCGCTGCCGTTTGCCCCGGTGATACCGACTTTCTCACCGCGGAACAGAGCGAAGGTGGCACCCTCAAACAGCATGCGGGTGCCGCGCCGGACGGTAACGTCGGTCAGATTAAGCATGTAGCTGCCCACAGCTCGCTGCTGCGAGCCGTACCTGTCACCACATCAGGTCGTCTGGGACGATGAAGTCCTTGTAGGCATCGTCTTGCGGGACAGCCGGGTCCGCTTTCATGTGAGGTACGACCATCTGCTCATCGCGCTGGCGAATCCGTTCGCCGACCTCGGCGGGAACCACGGCGTAGTGCCCTTTGTAGCGAACGATCGCGAGAGCACCGCTGGTCAGCTGGGTGCGCCGCTGCGTGTCCACGGACATGCGCCGGATCTTCCTACCGTCGATGAAGCAGTAATGATCGTCGGTTTCCAGGCGTGGCAGACGGTGCTGCTCGACAAGTTGTTGGATCTCCGCCAGGCGCGCTTTGCGTTGCGCTTTGTCCTGACGGCGCCGATTCAGCTCCTGGTCGCGCGCGGTGCGCGCTGCCAGCTGCTGCCGCACCTGTGGCGCAGGTCGCGGCGTGGGTGCCGTCGGAGCTTTGCTGCGATCCCGAAATTGCCGCTGCTGTTCCTGCTGCGTCGCCTGACGGGCCTGCTTCTCCGTCACCAGGCCGAGACTCAGGAGTTGGTCGCGCAATGAGCTGTTCATGCAAGCGGCAGAGTGGAAGCGGATCAGCATATCTTACGCAAGCATCGGCTATGGCGCATGAGCGTGAACGGCAGGCGCATAAAAAAGGCCCGGGTTTCCCCGGGCCTTGTCGCAGATTAAGACTGCAGCAACTTACCAGCGATCCCGACCGCCGCCACCACCGCCGCCACGGAACCCGCCACCACCGCCGCCCGGACGGCCGCCGCCACCGGTGCGGGGCTTGTCCTGAGCTTCGTTGACACGCAGCTGGCGGCCACCCATCTCGTGACCGTTCAGGCTCTGGATGGCACGGGCAGCATCGGCCTGGCTCATCTCAACAAACCCAAAACCGCGTGGGCGACCGGTCTCACGATCGGTCGGCAGCGAAACGGATTCGACCGTACCATGTTGTGAGAACAACGTACGGACATCCGCCTCGCTTGCGCTGAAAGGCAAATTGCCTACATAGATCTTGGCCATAAATTTAAGCACTCTCCAAACAACTCAAAGAGATCGGGCGCATTAGCTGGCGTCCTGACCCCTTCACACGGCAGGAACATCAGTCAGGTCAGGGAGAGTGTGTCTCACGAGCCCAAAGAACCGTAGATCCTGTCACCTGATCGCCTCGGTTCGGTCCATGACTGCCTGACTGGCAGCCGCTGGACTTTGGCGATCGGCGCAAAGTATGCCAGAAGCGCAGCTACAGTACGCCACGCGTTGAACCTATCGCGTTTCCAATGGTCGGGGCCCAGTTTGAGTGCAGGGGAGGAAATAGCAGAATGGCCTGCCGCCGTGCACATGCCACAGGTCACCGTCGACGATAAGGGGTCGATGAAAACTGGCATTTAATTCAGTGACTTAGAAGAACTTCCACTTGCCGCAGCATCCATGGCCGGCGGCTAAACTCATATATCAGGAGAATTCACTATTCGGTTATCGCACCTTCTTGCCGCATCGCCCCTTCCGCGTCGTGCTTTGGACGCAGTCCAAGTCGCACCCGCAGTGCGCGGGGTGGCAAATGTAAAAACAGCAAGGGGCGGGTAGCTGGCTCATCAAACATCAACCGCGCATCAGACATTGCGCACATCAACATCAACCGAGGACCAAACATCAACGGCGCCTCAGAACTTCAACGCTTCAGGGAGGATCGGGCTCCGTGCGCTCATCGGCGTCGCTATTTTGCGCGACAGCTGGCGCGGGCGCTGATGTTAGTTTGACGCCCGCGAAATCTGCGACCGAGCGGATCTGCACCTGCCGCTGCGGCAGCGGCAATTCGATGTTGCGCGCGCGCAGTGCATCATCCAATGCCCACAGGTAGGCCGACAATGTAGCCCCGGGCCGGTTGACGGCACTCGGCCCGATCCAGACCACCAGCTCGAACTGCAGCGCATTTTCACCGAATCTCGTGAACCAGACATCCGTGCGCCGGGTGGCATCGGTGATCGTATGCGGCACGGCCTGGGCTGCGGCCAGGCCTGCCTGGCGCACGATATTCTTATCGGATCCGTACGCGACATTGAAAGGCACGTTGATCCGGCGGAAGCGGTTGTCGAGCGTCCAGTTGATCACCCGCGCATTGGTGAACTCCGAGTTCGGCACGATCACATCAACATCCGAGTTGGTGGTGACGCGCGTGTAACGGACCGCGATCTCCGTCACCGTGCCGCGCACCCCGGAGGCCAGGTCCACGAAGTCGCCGACTTTCAGGCTGCGCTCAACCAGCAGGATGACACCTGACACGAAGTTGCCGACGACGTTCTGCATGCCGAAGCCGATGCCGATGCCGAGCGCGCCGCCTACGAGTGCGAAGTTGGAGAGGTTGAGCCCGACCACCTGCAGGCAGATGAAGCTGCCGATGATCCACACCGCATAGCGCGCCAGCCGGCCGATGGCGTAACCGGCGGAATACGCGCCCGGTGTGGAGATGCGGTGCCGCAGCAGCCGGATCAGCGCACGTTCGAGCAGCCGCGCCACCCACCAGCTGGCAAGTAGCAGCAGGATGAGCTCTATGACGCTGTCGGCGCTCACTGTGGTATTACCCAGTTGGATCGAGGCCTGGGTAAAAAAGCCGTGAATCGCGCGCAGCCAAGACGTTATTTGTTGCATCCGATCGGCTACCTGTACTCCGATGAGACAAAAAGTATCGAACCGGGCGCGCGTTCCACAATAGCGGTTGCGACATCCCCGAAGAACAGCTGCTCACCGGGCCGGGCACTGACTCCCATGATGAGCAGGTTGTGGCCGCCTGCTCCAGCCTCGCGAATGATGGCATTGGCGGCAAGCCGGTTGCTGCGCACCAGGGTGTTGACGGCCACGCCGTACAGACGCCCCACCTCCACGATCTCCTGGAGTGCCGGCGCTGCGCTGTTGACCGGCGCGAGCACCGAGCCGATGCGCGAGCGCCAGGCACGCTCGCCTCTTTCCGGGTTGGTTACGTACAGTGCCGTGACACGCCCGCGAGTGGCCTGGCAGAGAGCGATAGCGAGCTCTGCACCGTCGCGTGACAGTCTGGTACCGGTAATCGGCACCAGAATGTCCAGCTCCGCATCGGGCAGCTTGCCGCGAGCCAGGGCGATGGCAAACGCACCCGGGAAGCCGGTCGCCATGCGCATCACCGCGGGGTCGAATTCGAAGGAATCGACGCGCCGGGCGGCGCGGCCGATGAACAGCAGCCCGTAGCCCTTGCGGCTCTCTTCAGCCACCGTCTGCTCCAGCTCACCGAGCGCCTGCATGCGGGTGATGACATCCGCCTCACCGGTGCGCGTCAGGGCGGACTCGTCCGCTGATTTCGCGGCGGCCTCGTTGGCTGCAGTAGTTTCTCTGGCGTGTGTCTTGCCGGCGGCGAGGTTCTCAGCCGTCGTCGCAGCGGTCGCACGCTCTGCGGCCGGCATGTGCTCCTCTGCCTCGAAGTGCAACACCGTGGCAGGTGTATTGCGCACACCGGCCACGAGCGATGTGAGCCGTGCCGCCAGAGTGCCATTGGCACTGTCGTCCACCGCAGCGAGCAATCGCTCGATGCGCCCCAGGAATCCCTGCGACTCGAGCGCCTCGCGCTCCAGGCGCGTCTGTTCCGCGGGACTCATCGGCAGCCGCCGCAGCGAGCTGCGTAGCATAGGTGGCATTGCCAGTGTCGTAACCACGGCCATCGCCACGATTGCGGTGTACAAGTCACGATTCAGTACACCTACAGATAGTCCGATCGAGGCGACGACCACCTCCGTTGAGCCGCGCGCATTCATGCCGCAACCCACCGCAAGTGACTCCCGCCAGGTGAGCCCACCGACACGTCCGCCAACAAAGGCGCCACTGAATTTGCCGATACTCGCCACGACGATCAGGGCGCCGGTCAGCAGCAGCAGCTCGCGATGCCCGAGCGAGGCCACGTCAGTGCGGAGGCCGGCGAGCGCGAAGAACACCGGCATGAACAGAGCAACGATCAAGCCGCGCAGCTGCTCGTTGATGCGCTCACTGACGAGCGGAGACTGACCGATCAGAATACCCGCGACGAATGCTCCGAGGATGAGGTGCACGCCGATCGCTTCGGTGGAAAGCGCAAATAGCAGTGTGATGACGAGGATTGCCGTGATCACCGGCATCTCGCTCAGAAAATGATCGTTGACCCAGCGGATCACGCTGAACACCACCCTTCGGCCCACGGTGAATGCCAGACCCAGGAACACAGCGGTTCCCAGTACGCTGCGCGTAACGGCCACCAGATCGAGGGAGCTGTGCGCTGCCAGTCCGAAGGTCACCGACATGATGATCCACCCGATGGTGTCATCGATGATCGCAGCAGCGACGATGACCTGGCCGACGGTGCGGCGCAGGAAGTTGAGATCGCGCACCACGAGTGCCACGATCTTGACCGAGGAAATGGACAGGGCGGTGCCCAGAAAGACGGTTGTGATCAGTCGCCGGCCCGGGTCGGGAAGCAGGGAGGCGGGCAACCACGTGCCCAGCGCCAGACCGCAGGCGAACGGCACGACGATACCGCCAATGGAGATGCTGAGTGCGGTGCGCCGTGCATCCCGGAATACGGCCAGATCGGTTTCCGTACCCGTCATGAGCAGCAGCAGCAGAATGCCGAGCTGCGACAACGCGTCCAACATGGATTTCTGCGCAGCTCCCGGCGGGAACAGCGCCTGCTCAACTCCGGGCAGCAGTCCGCCGAGTACCGAGGGGCCGAGCACGACGCCGGCAAGTATCTGCCCCATGACCGAGGGCTGTCCCAGCCGCTGCAGCAGCTCACCGCAGAGCCGCCCGGCAACGAGTAGCGTCGCGAGCTGCGCGATGAATACTGCGACCGACGCGCTTTGCGCCATGAGCCCGGCTACTCCGTGACGCGCACCTCGGTAACAAAATACTCGGTATCACCGAAACAGCGGCTGGGCACCCACCGATGCTGCCGGTAATGCAGCGCCATGCGCTTGCCTACACTCGCGTTGAGTTTCGCCGCGACCGCCTGATCAGTCACGGTAAAGAGGAATTTCTCCGTGAGTGTCCCGGGCATGGTCAACATGGCCATCTCGCCTTCCCAGGTCTTGCAGATCCAGCCACGGCGGCTGAATTTCTGCACGTAACCTGCGCGCTCACCCTCGGAGTACGTCCAATGCAGCGTGAGCCAGGTGTAAGCGGCGAAACCGAGAGCGGCGACGATCAGAAACGCAGCGAGAACCTTCAGCAATGCTCCGGCTCCATCTGGCCCTGGCACGGCCGCCTGTCGTTCCAGGTCGCTCAGCGGCGGCGCTCCCAGTGTCCGCGGGACTGATGCCAGCCGTCGCGCTCCCGCACCCAGCGGTGCGGCACCCAGCGCTCGCCCCGATGCTCATGCTCCCAGTGGCCGCCCACCCACTCGTGCCGACCGCCGGCCCATCCCCAGTAGCCGCCAATCCACACGAATCCCGGTCCCGGAGCCGGCCCGTACTCCTCCACGCGCGGGGGAGGTGGCGCCACCTCCACCGGTTCGCCCACATAGTATCGGCGTGGCGCGGGTTCGGCGATGATGCAACCACCAAGCGTTACAGTCAGCACAAAAATTGCTAGCAGCTTGGCGATCCGCAGAGCAGGCTCGCTCATAGGCACTCCCGATCGTTTCATAGACGGCGCAACCTTATGGCAGAGGCACCTGGCAACATTTTATTCCTGTTTGATGTCGACAACACACTGCTCGACAACGATGCGGTGCAGGCCGACCTCAGTGAGCACCTGGAGAGTGAGTTCGGGCATGCCGCGCGCGAGCGCTACTGGAGCCTCTTCGAGACCCTGCGCAGTGAGCTGGGTTATGCCGACTACCTCGGGGCGCTGCAGCGCTATCGCCTCGAGGCACCGGATGATCCGCAGCTGCTGGGCATGTCGGCATTTCTCATCGATTATCCGTTTGCCAGGCGCCTGTATCCTCACGCCCTCGATGTCGTGGCGCACTGCACGCGCAGCGGACCTGCGGCCATTCTGTCAGATGGCGATGTAGTCTTTCAGCCGCTCAAGATCCTGCGCTCGGGCCTGTGGGATGCGGTGCAGGGACATGTGATGATCTATCTGCACAAGGAGCAGATGCTGCCCGCAGTACAGCGGCGCTATCCCGCGAAGCATTACGTGATGATCGATGACAAGCTGCGTATTCTGGCGGCCATGAAGCAGACCTGGCGGGATCAGCTCACGACCGTCTTCGTGCGCCAGGGACACTATGCGCTCGATCTGGCGAGTCTCAGCTCCTATCCCGCCGCTGACCTCACGATCGACCGCATCGGCGAGCTGCGTGGAGTGACCCTGGCTCAACTTTCGGGAGCGTCATGAGCACCCTCAAACTGAACCCGCTGGCAGGCAAGCCCGCACCCGATCGCCTCCTCACCGACGTGCCGCGGCTGGTCACGGCCTACTTCGCCTTGCGACCGGATGTTGCGGTTCCTTCTCAGCGGGTAGCGTTTGGCACCTCCGGACATCGTGGCTCTGCCTTCGAGCATGCCTTCAATGAATGGCATGTGCTCGCCATCACGCAAGCCATCTGCGAGTACCGCAAAGCACAAAGTATCGCGGGCCCGCTGTTCCTGGGTATCGACACGCACGCCTTATCGGCGCCTGCCGCAGCGAGCGCGCTGGAAGTGCTCGCCGCCAATGGCATCGATGTCATGTTGGCTGCGAAAGACGAGTACACGCCGACACCGGCAGTGTCGCATGCCATCCTGGTTTATAACGCCGAGCGGCCCAGGGCACGGGCTGATGGCATCGTAGTGACGCCCTCGCACAACCCGCCGACTGATGGAGGCTTCAAGTACAACCCTCCCAACGGCGGCCCCGCCGACAAGGATGTTACCGGCTGGATCGAGAAGCGGGCCAATGAGCTGATGGTCGGCGGCCTGCGCGACGTCCGCCGCATGGGTTACGAGCAGGCTCTACGCGCTGCCACGACGCATCGCTACGATTTCCTCGGCTCCTACGTGGCCGACCTGCGGCTCGTGATCGATCTCGAGGCGATCAGCAAATCCGGATTGAAGATCGGCGTCGACCCCTTGGGCGGCGCCGGTGTGCATTACTGGGCTGCTATCGGCGAGCGCTACAAGCTCAATCTGACGGTTCTCAATACAGCAGTGGATCCTTCGTTTCGCTTCATGACCGTCGACTGGGACGGACGTATCCGCATGGATCCGTCTTCGGTGTACGCCATGCAGGGCCTCATTCATCTCAAGGACCAGTTCGATATCGCATTCGCCTGCGACACCGACCATGACCGGCACGGCATCGTGGCGCGCAGTGTCGGATTGATGCAGCCCAATCACTATCTCGCCGTGGCGGCGGACTACCTGTTTAACCATCGGCCCGGATGGCAGAGAACCGCGGCCATCGGCAAGACGGTCGTCAGCAGCAGGATGATCGATCGGGTTGCGGCCCGGCTCGAGCGCCGATTGTATGAGGTCCCCGTCGGTTTCAAGTGGTTCGTCAACGGATTGCTGGACGGATCGCTCGGCTTTGGCGGCGAGGAGAGCGCCGGCGCCGCTTTTCTCAGATTCGACGGCGGTCCCTGGAGCACCGACAAGGACGGTCTGATACCTGCGCTGCTGTCGGCGGAGATGACCGCACGCACCGGCAGCGATCCTGGCGAGCATTATCAGCAGCTCACGCGCGAATTCGGCGAGCCGGCTTATCAGCGCCTCGATGCGCCGGCCAGCAGCGCGCAGAAGCAGGTGTTGAAAAGCCTGTCGGCAGACCAGGTGCACTCGAAAGAGCTGGCGGGCGAGCGCATCACGCGCATCCTGAGCGTCGCTCCGGGCAACGATGCGCCCATTGACGGTGTGAAGGTGGAAACGGAAAGCGGCTGGTTCGCCGCTCGACCCTCGGGCACAGAGGAGATCTACAAGATCTACGCCGAAAGCTTCCACGGTCCAGAGCACCTGGAGCGCCTGATCGCCGAGGCGCAGAAGCTGGTCAGCGACTGTTTCGCTGCGGCCGGTACGGCCTGATCACGGGCTGCCCGGAGGTTCAGCGCAAGCCCGCCCCACCCAGGTCAGGCCGCTGCGGTCAGCATCAATCGCGCGGGCCCTCACTGATGCTCGTGCTCCTTGGTCAGCTGTCTGGCCATCATCAGGTGGTGCTGTAGCGTCGGCAACGTCTGGGCCGCGAAGGCCTGGACGTCCGGATCCTTGGCGGCATGCGCTTCATGCCGGAACTCGCCGACGTCCTCGTTGTGATCGCGGACCATCATCGCAGCGTATGACTGATCGAACTCGCTGCCGGTCAGGCTTTCGAGCTTCCCCAGCAGCTTTTGCTGCTCAGGGGTGAGGTCGGACGGCAGCGGCATCTGTTTGGATGCCGCCAGGGCTCTGAGCTGGTCATTGGCAGCGGAATGATCGGTCACCATCCGCTCGCCAAAGGATTTGACCGCCGGGGCGGAGGCGCGCTCGCTGGCGAGCTTGCCCGCCTTGACTTCCAGCTCGCCCCCTTGGGCTGCCTTGCTGAGGAAGTCCCTGTCCCGTTGAGTCAGCGCCGGGTCCGACCACGCCGTGACCGGCGCCAAAGTACCGAGGGCGCCTGCAAGCAGCGCCGCAGCTAAGGCCGTCGCGGCAGCCCGTCCGTGAATGTTGCGCATGTGGGATTCCTTTGTCTGATGCACCCTGTTCCCTAGCATGTTGTGTGCCGCAGACGCTAACGCGGATGCACGGCTCCTGGCGCTCAATGCGGAGGCATCAGCGCGCTGTAGCCGTTCCAGACGATCTCGATGCCGATGCACATGAGGATGAATGCTGACAGGCGCACCAGCACCTCGACGCCCGTCGCACCCAACAGCCGTGCAAGCGTGCCGGAGAAGCGGTAGGCGATATAGATGCTGGCACCAATCGCGACGACCCCGAGAAAAGCTCCGATGGCATGCAGCAGCAGCTCCGCATAATGCAGGTCGGTGGGTTTCTTGCTGCCGATCGTGACGGCCACTGACATCGATCCAGGACCCACGGTCAGCGGCATGGTTAGCGGATAGAAGCTGCCGATCCGTCGCCCGCCGGCGGGCGCAACGGCGTTGGAGCCGTGATCTGACCAGTCCTCCTCGGTCAGCAGCTTCCAGCCCAGCGCGGTGACCACCAGTCCGCCGGCGATACGCACCACCGGCAGCTCGATCCCGAAGAACACCAGCAGCCAGGGACCCAACACCATCGAGCCCAGCAGCAGCGCAAAGCCGTTGACTGCGATGCGGCGCGCGAGTCCGCGGCGCTCACTCTCGCCGAGGCTGGAGGTCAGGGCCAGGAAGAAAGGCGCGGCCTCGATCGGATTGACGATGGGAAACAGCCCGGCAAAGGTCAGCAGGAACGCGGTGAGTACGGCATTCATATGCGGCGCTCGGACTTAAGGTGCAGTTGGCGGGCAAGCTACATCTGCGGTGACCAGGACGAGCACCAGCCTGCGGCCTTCACCAGTTTGCCTGCAAACAGCTGGCAGGGACCGGTCGCCGAGCCCGCGGGTGCCTGGTACAGGGCGCAGTTGGCACAGGTGTTACCCGCCGGAATGCCTTTTACCGTGCGCGCATCCTCGGTGTACTTCAGCGCCTTAGCGTCCGGATCGTCGGGGCTGAGCAGCGGGGGCGGCGCGGTGCGCCCGTGCCTGGATAACAGAGTTGCAAAGGAGCCGAGGGTCGCAACCGCAAGACCCTGAGTCAGGAACCTGCGTCTGTCCGCTGATCGTGAGCTTGTCATAAGCGCATTCCTCGCGTCATTACGCAAGGGCGCAGCCTACGTGAACCGCCGCGTTCGGTCGATATGTGCCCCGGAAGCCGCAGACTTAGGAAGCAGGCACGTTGTGGGTGCGGCCGATGAAGTCCGCCACGTTGTCGTGCAAACCCTTGAGGTCGGGCTCGTGGGCATACACCATGTGGCCGGAAGTGTAAAAGTGCATCTCGATGTTCTTCTGCAGCTCCGGTTGCAGGGGCAGATGCTGCAACTCGTAGACCGCAGCGAAGAACGGCGTCGCCAGATCGTAGTAGCCACCGTTCATCATCACTTTCAGGCGGGGGTTCTGCTTCATCGCCACCGCCAGATCCGGACCCACGTTCGGCGCCAGCGGCTGCTTGCTGGCGGTCCCAGGGGTCTGATGCAGGAAATCCCAGGTCTTCTCCACGTCGATGCCTTCCTTGTAGCTCATCCCCGCGCCGAAATGCAGGCTGCGGCGTACGTAGTCATTGAAGGCTGCGACGTAAGCGGATGCGATGGCGGCGGACTGCGGGTCATACTCCGCTTCCTTGCTGAGAGGATCGAGTGTCGGTCCGGCAAAGCGGCTGTCGAGCCGCCCGGTGGTGATTTCCGCGCCCAGCAGATTCTTCTCGAATTGACCGGTGTTGATCCGCAGATCGGAGCGCTCGATATAGTCTGCGGGCAGGCCGGTGTACTCGTGCAGTTTGGCGGCAATCTCACTCTTCTTCTGCGCCGGCAGGGCATTGCCCGCCATGAGTGCCGGCCAGTAATCATTGATGGCGAAGTGCTCGACCTCGCCCAGCAGCGACTCGAGGCCCGGCGGCTGATTCGGCAGCTTGTGGTGATACCAGGCCGTGGCGGCAAATGAGGGCAGCGAGAGCGCGTAGGGCTGATCGACACCCGGGTTGTATTGCGGCGTGTCGGCATTGTCGCTGTAGTTGAGAATCTGCGACAGGAAGATCACGCCGTTCAGATCGATGGCCTTCTCGGTCTCGAGCACGTGGGCCAGGAGTGCCGCGCGCAAGGTGCCGTAGCTCTCGCCGAAAACATACTTCGGCGAATTCCAGCGATCGTGGCGCGACAGGAAGGCGACGATGAAATTGGCGAACGCATGCGCATCGCCGTCGGTGCCGTAAAACGCCTTTTCCTTGTCATTACCGCGCAAATGACCGAATCCGGTACCAGGAGCGTCGATGAATACGAGGTCGGAAGCATCCAGCAGTGTGTATTCGTTATCCACCACCCGATAGGGTGCTGCCGCACTGTGGGTATCATTTGCGGTCAAGACGCGCTTCGGTCCAAACGCACCCATGTGCAGCCATACGGTGGATGAGCCCGGACCGCCGTTGAACAGGAAGGTGATCGGGCGCCGGTTGTCCTCGCGCTCGCCCTTGAAATACGCCACGTAGGACATGCCCGCCTGCTGCGGTGGTGCCGGCGGGTTGCCATGCTCGTCGTGCGGCGGCGGCGGATCATCATCCTTGGGATCCTTGAGATAGACGACCTGTATGCCCGCTTCCGCCTGGTAGAGCACCCTGCCGCCGTGCAGACTGAGCGTGCCTGAGCTCGTGTGGCTCTCATCCTTCAGGGTGCGGGGTGAATCCGTTTCCTCGCTGGCACTGTCGTGGCGGGGTTCAGGCGCGCCGGGGGCCGCCCAGACGCAGCTCAGACCCATAACGCTCATAGCAGCGAGAATACCGACTGATCGCATGTCCACGTTCCTTTATGAGAGTCGGGATTATGCTTGATATTGCTGAAGTCCGGCGGGTTCCGGCCGCTCTGTTCGCCTTGCGCACGAGGGCTCTTGTCGCAGCGGCGGCGCGACCTGTGTTGACTATGGCGGACGGATCGCAGTCAGCGCCGTGCTTTGCTCATGGCGATTGGCTTATGGCCGATGGCTTATGGCTTGTGACCGACTGAGTTGTGACTCTCAAGATGCCATGCGTCATGACAGAGGCGATGAAACCGATACACGGTTGCAGGCTCACTGTTGAATTCAAGCTCGTATTCAACCTGTTCGGCATCGATGGGACGATCACAGAGCGCACAGCACGCGCCGCTGCCAGTGCCTGCCCACATATATAGCGGTGCGGCACGCGGCAGTCGCCCATCGGCGACACGTCGTTGTGCTTCAATGCGTAGCGCTGCTTCGTCGAATGACATGGTGTCGGGCATGTCGTGAGGATTGCAAACGCTGTGCCTGAGCTGACGCGTTGCAGTGCGAGTGCACAAACTGTTCGACGACGCAGTTGAGAGAGCGTAGCGGCGACGGACGAATACCGTCCCTCGCCGCTAACATGTCAGGTGGCAGGAATTACCACCGTTGAGAGATCTAACAAATCAAAGGCGACAACGTGCCTCAGGTACACGGCTTGTTGTGATCGGCCCGATTGCCGGCGGCCTTGGCGTCGGCTTCGCTCATGTACTGACCGTGCTTGGTTTTACCGTACCAGCGGTCTGTAGGACAGTGATACACCTTCGATGAGGTGTTGACCCACACCATGCCAGGCCCCCCGCCCGGTGCCGCGGCCTTCTCTGATGTGCTGGCGGAGCTGCTGCTGCCGCGTGACATGGAACCTGAGGACGACGCGGAAGAGGACGGCGAGGTGGAGGAGGGTGATGACGGCATGCGCGAGCTGGAGGACGGCGCGCCGCTGGACGTGGAGCTGCCGTTGCTATCCGAACCGGAATTGACACTGCCAGCCGCGGAGCTGCCGCTGCTGGCACTGCTCGCAGAGTCGTTGCTGCTCGAGCTACTGCCGCTTGATTTCGACTTGTCCACACCGCCGTGGTGGCTGCATGCTCCGCGACCAGTCTTGGCGGACGTGGTGCCGTCCTTGCACATGATCGGTGCGCTGGTCGAGCCGGACGCACTGCTGGTGTCCTGTGCGTTGACCAGCGGCGCGATCAAGATGAGGGCACCGAGTGCTGCGATGCGAGTTAGCAGTCTGAGACGAGTCACCGCTGGTCGCGGATGACTGCAGGATTGCCACGATTTGGTCAGGTTTGCGTTCATGGATGACTCCGATTGTCAGGTGATATCAGCGCGCAAAACGTTGTGCCAGTCCGCCCAGCAACCCGCCCAGATCGCCGTGCGGCAGCTGGCCGTTGGGAGAGAGGTGGTCGATGATCTGCGGCAGCAGCGTCGATAGTTGCTGTTCAATCTGCTCGGGCGGCAGCCCAGTTGCCTGAGCGATCCTGGAAATCCAACCCGAACCCAGCGTGTTGCGCAGCTGGTCGGGGCTGACCGGCAGGTTGGGACCGGTGCTGAGCCAGGACTGGAAGATATGACCGAGACCGCTTTGCTGAAATGACTGCAGCAGCCCGCCGACTCCGCCAGGGTGGCTCTGAATCATGTTGATGATTTGCGTCAGCACCGCTCCGCCAGGGGCTGCAGCTCCCGGATTGTTGGCCGCAGGCGTGCCTTCCAATGACCCTGCGATGTTGCTCAGGATGCTCATAATGGGCTTCCCCTGTTGTAAGTTGATGGTTTTCGCGACGTGGTAAAGCATAGCTCAATTCAGCGGTTCAGCGATTCGGCGCTGCGGCGGCCGGCGCCCCCCGCCGTGCCGCTGCGACACACCGTTCAGCCAGGTTGCTGAAGGTGAGTTGTACCGGCTGAACTCAGGCTGAACGCTGAGCGTCATCTGTGCCGGGGCACGCAGACTGCTGCTCATGGCCGACGCCGGCGCAGCCGACAAGGACTGCTACGGTAAACGTTTAGACGCTACTGCGAAGGAGAAAGCTATGCCAACACTCAACGGTCGCAAGGTCGCCATCCTGGTGGCCGACGGCTTCGAGCAGGTCGAGATGACGGAGCCGCGCAAGGCGCTTCAGGATGCGGGCGCGGAGACGCGCATTGTTTCGCCGGCCCAGGGCCAGGTCCAGGGTTGGAACCATTACGACAAGGCCGACAAATTTACCGTGGACGTGAAGCTCGATCAGGCAGAAGCGGACCAGTTTGACGCCCTGCTGCTGCCCGGTGGCGTAGCCAACCCCGACCAGTTGCGCACCATGCCCCGAGCCGTGGAGTTCGTGCGCTCGTTCGTCGCGGCCGGTAAGCCAATCGCCGTGATCTGTCACGGACCCTGGACTCTGGTGGAGGCAGGCGTAGTCAAGGGCCGTAAGATGACCTCGTGGCCCTCCCTGAAGACCGATCTCGCCAATGCCGGCGCGCAATGGGTCGATCAGGAAGTAGTCGTGGACGATGGTGTCGTATCCAGCCGCAAACCGGCCGACTTACCCGCCTTCAATCGTCGCATGGTGGAGGAATTCGCCAAAGGCGCGCACGGCCGCAGCGCTGCGTCCCGTGCCCAGGAGCAATCCGCAGCCCGCCACTGAGCTCTACTGACGTTGTCCGGGTGTCAGATCCTGCCGTTCCAGGAGCCGGATGGGCACCCGGCCGACGCGCCAGATATCGCGCGCATACTCGCTGATCGTGCGGTCAGAGGAGAACAGGCCGGAGCGCGCCACATTCAAGATCGACATGCGACTCCAGGAGATGTAGTCCGCGTACACCTCGCCCACGTGCGCCTGACACGCCGCATAGGACTGGTAATCGGCCAGCAGCATGTAAGGATCCCAGTTCAGCAGGCTGTCGGTGATCGGTCGGAACAGGTTGCCATCACCACGTGAGAAAAATCCTTCGCGAATGACATCGAGAATACTGCGCAGCTCCGCATTGCTCTCGTAATAGCTGCGCGGCTGGTAACCTGCGGCGCGCAGCTGCTGCACCCGTTCTGCCGTGAGCCCGAAGATGAAGCAATTCTCCGCACCCACCTCATTGCTGATCTCGATGTTGGCTCCGTCCTGGGTGCCGATCGTCAGCGCGCCGTTCATGCAGAATTTCATGTTGCCGGTACCGGAGGCCTCCTTGCCGGCGGTGGAGATCTGCTCGGAAAGATCGGCAGCCGGATAAACGCGCTGCCCGTTCTTGACGTTGAAATTCGGCAGGAACACGACGCGCAGCCGCTCACGGATCTGCGGATCCCGGTTGACGACTTCCCCCACGGCGTTGATGAGTCTGATGATGAGCTTGGCCAGGTGATAGCCGGGCGCCGCCTTGCCACCGAAGATGAACGTGCGCGGGGGCATGTCATGATTCGGATTGCTCTTCAGCCGCTGATAGAGCGCAATCACGTGCAGGATGTTGAGATGCTGGCGCTTGTACTCATGAATGCGCTTCACCTGCACATCGAACATCGAGTCCGGATCGATCGTGACGCCGGTACGTGCCTGGGCGAGCCCGGCGAGCTCGACTTTGTTGGCCCGCTTGATCTCGCGCCACTTGAGCTGGAAGGCGGCATCCTCGGCAAACTTCTCCAGCTCCGTGAGGCGCGACAGATCACGGATCCAGCCATCGCCGATGGCCTCGCAGATCAGCGTTGCCAGGCGTGGATTGGTCAGTGCCAGCCAGCGCCTTGGGGTCACCCCATTGGTCTTGTTGCTGAACTTCTCCGGCCAGGCATCGTAGAAGTCGCGCAGCACATCCTGTTTCAGCAGCCGGGTGTGCAGGTCCGCGACGCCGTTGATCGCGTGGCTGCCAACGCAGGCCAGATGAGCCATGCGCACGTAGCGCCCGCCGCTCTCATCGATGAGGGATAGCCGGGCGATGCGCGCCTCATCACCGAAGAAGCGGATGCGCATCTCGTCCAGAAAGCGCGCGTTGATCTCGTAGATGATCTCCAGATGGCGTGGCAACACCTTGCCGAATACCGCAAGCGGCCAGCGCTCGAGCGCTTCCGGCAATAGCGTGTGGTTGGTATAGGCAAATGTGCGGCGCGTGATGGACCAGGCGCCAGGCCATTCCATGCCGTGCTCATCGAGCAGCAGCCGCATCAGCTCGGCGACGGCGATGGCCGGGTGCGTGTCGTTCAGCTGTACCGCGAATTTCTCGTGGAAGCGGCTGAGGGGGATGTGCTGTACGCGCAGGATACGCAGCATGTCCTGCAGCGAGCAGCATACGAAGAAGTACTGTTGCTCGAGCCGCAACTCCTTGCCCCGAATCGCCTCATCGTTGGGATACAGGACCTTGCTCAGGTTTTCGGACACGACCTTCTGGTTCACCGCGCCGTAGTAGTCCCCCCGATTGAACACTGAAAAGTCGAAGGACACCGGGGCTTCCGCGCGCCACAGCCGCAGGGTATTGGCCGTGTTGACGCGGTAACCGACGATCGGCGTGTCGTACGGAATGCCGTTGACGATACGGTCCGGTATCCAGCGCACCCGCAGCCGCCCCTGGTGATCGGTGAAGTGCTCGGTATGGCCGCCGAGTTTGACCTCAACGGCCCACTCGGGCCGGGGCAGCTCCCAGGCATTGCCGTAGTGCAACCATTTGTCGGTCTTTTCGGCCTGCCAGCCATCGACGATGTCCTGCTGAAAGATCCCGAACTCGTAGCGGATACCGTAGCCGAGCGAGGGGATCTCCAGTGTCGCGAGCGAATCGAGGAAACAGGCCGCAAGGCGGCCCAGGCCGCCATTACCCAGTCCGGGTTCATCCTCACAGGCCAGAAGCTCGTCCATATCCAGGCCGAGCTCGGCCACGGCCTCGCGCACCTGGCTGGTAATGCCAAGGTTCAGCAGGTTGTTGCCGAGATGCGGCCCCATGAGGAACTCGGCCGACAGGTAGGCCACGGTACGGGAGCCGTGCCGGGTATAGGTCTCAGCCGTGCTGATCCATCGGTGCAGCAGCCGGTCGCGGATGACGTAGGCAAGCGCGAGATAGTAATCGTGGCGCGTAGCCAGTGCAGGCATCTTTCCCTGCATGCAGAACAACCGGTCGAAGAAGTCCTGCTTGAACTCTTCCTTGCTGATTGCGAAGCGCTCTGCCTCGGTCTTCGGATCCCCCTCGCGGCGGTTCGGAATCTGCGCGCTCACCCGGTCTCCCTGCACTCATCCGCATGACGTTCCCGCCATTATGGAGGCTTTGCAGGGTTCGTGCGTGCATGCAGCACGCTTCCCGGCGGCTTTCGCCGCGCGTCTACGGCCTATCCAGCACCTGTTCCATGATGCGGGCCGAACGCTCGGCGGTGAGTGCGAAGACGCGCTCGCCCTGATCGCGCAGCGTGCGCACGATCTCCGGGCTCATGCGGTGCTGAGCGCGATACAGGCGTGTGCGCACAGTGGTCTCGTGCAGCCCGAGGCACGCGGCCACCTCCACGCCGCTGAGGCCCTCGGCCGTGCGCAGGATCAACACGGTGCGAAACACCTCTGGCAGCGCATCAATTGCAACTTCCGCCTGCCGTATCGGATCTGTCGGCCCCACTGCCGGAGCTATTGCGGTAGACGCCGGCGCGCCGTCCGCGCGCGGGGCCGCTTTGGCCGCAGCAGCCTCCTCCTCGTGCCGAGCAGACGGGCCAGCAAACAGCAGCTGACGGCGAGCCGCCTGGGCTTGATTGAAGGTCGCCCGCGTCAGCCACGCACCGAAACGGCCGGATGGCTCACAGCGATCGAGCTCTTCGATGGCGCGCACATAGCTAACGCGCACCACCTCTTCGGCTGCGTCATTCTCACTGAGAATGCTGCGCGCCACCCTGAACAGGCGCCGGTTATAGCGCTCCATCAGCTTCTGGAAAGCCCGCCGGTCGCGGGCGCGCGAGCGCTCGACGAGCAGCAGATCCGGCAGCTCTGTGCGGCCGGCCGGCAGCCTGCCGGAGGATGCATCGATGATCGAAGTAAAAGTTGCGTGCTCGAGCATAACTGGACCTTTGTGTTTGCAGCGCCAACCGTCGCCGGGTCATGGGGGAGCACGGAGTGAGTCGCCGCAGGCTGCGCCGCGGTTCAATGCGAGGGGTGTTACCCAGGAGTGCAGCGGTGCGGCGGGGGTCTTGCGGCGGATGGAGCCATTTCGAAGGCAAGTCGCTGCCCCGCATCCTGACGCCGCTGCGACGGTCCGCTCATACTGAGCCCGTACAAAGCTCACGGGACATCTGGATAGCGGGATTTGTCGGTAGCGCGACCTGTGGGTATCGCGGCGGAGGGGAGCATGCAAGTCTGGATCTGTCGAATTGCCTGTGTGGCACTGGCTATGGTGGGTGTGCAGAGCGCTGCGCAAGCGGCGGAGGGCGAGTCGGTCGCACCGCCTGATAAGGCGGAGGCGCTGATCAGGGCTGCAAAACAGGCGACCGGTGGTGAGGCGTGGGACCGGCTGGTGAGCTGGCACGAACTCGGCAAGCTGAGCTCGGGCGGTTTGAAGGGACACTACGACAGCTGGATCGATCTCACCTCGTTGCATAATTCCTCGAGCTTCGAGCTCGGACCGGTCAGCGGCGGCAGCGGCTGGGACGGCAAGCAGGCCTGGACTACCGACAGCACGAAAGAGGTGCGGGTGGAGACCAGTGCGGAGGCCAGCGCCCAGGCCATACAGGATGCCTACCGCAGCGGCTGGGGTCTGTTCTTTCCGTCCCGGTTTCCTGCCCGGCGGGAGTACATCGGCGCTCGTCGCGTGGATGGCGCGAACTATGAGGTCGTAAAGCTCACCCCGGCCCGTGCCGAGCCGTTCGAAGTCTGGTTCGATCCCGGCACGCATCGCGTGGCGCGCGAGGTGCAGCTGACCGGCGGTCAGCCGCACACCTTCATGCTGGAGAGCTTCGGCTCGTTCGGCGGGGTTCTGGCGCCGCGCAAGACGGTGGATCGGGTCGGCAACAATCCAAAATATGACACGGTGACGGAGGTGGGCTCGATCACCTTCGAGGGCCCGCAGCGGCTGGCGCGCTATGCACCGCCACCACCGCCTCCCAACACCGCGCAATGGCCCGCCGGACGCGATTCGGTCAGTTTGCCCTTCCGACTGCTCAACAATCACATCTACGTTGATGCATCCATCAACGGCGCTGCGCCGCGGCCCTTCGTGTTCGATACGGGCGCCACCGACATCCTGCAGATCAGCGCAGCGCGCCAGCTCGGGGTGCGCACCGAGGGTGCGTTGGCGGGCGGCGGCTTTGGGGACCAGCTGGAGGACTTCGGTTTTGCCAAGGTGCGCTCGGTGTCACTTGGCGGGCTGACGCTGCCCGATCAGGTATTCGGTACGGAGAATTCGCCCGGCTGGATGGCCATTGAGGGTATCGAGTCGAGTGGCCTGCTGGGTTATGAATTCGTCAAGCGGGCGGTGTTGAGCATCGACTATGCGCATCACACCCTGACGTTCACCCGCCAGGACAAGTTCCATCCCCCAGCCGGGGTCACCGGCGTGCCATTCACCTTCAGCGAGCACGTACCAGTGATTGCCGGCAACCTCGATGGCTACGCCGGAGAATTCGAGCTCGACACCGGCTCGCGCGGTGCGCTCACCGTGATGCATCCTTTTGCCGAGGCGCATGGACTTGTGGAGAAATACCATGCAGCGCGCAGCGCCACAGTCGGCTACGGTGTCGGCGGTCCGTCGAAAGCACTCCTGGCGCGCGCCGGCGAGCTGCATCTGGGCTCGGTGACGATCAAAGCACCGGTGGCCGAGATTGTGACCGACAAAGGTGGTGCCGCAGCTGCCGCGCGCACGGCCGGCAACATCGGCGGTGATCTGTTGAAACGCTACACCGTGACGCTCGACTACGCGCATCAGCTGGTGTGGTTCGAGCCGAATGAGCTCGCTGCGCATCCGGAAGTCTTCGACCGCTCTGGTCTATGGATCGCGCGCGACCAGAACGGGGGCATCCGTGTGGCGGATGTGGCGACCGAGAGCGCGGCCGCGAAGTTAGGCCTGAGCGATGGCGATGTGATCCAAACCATCAACGGCAAACCTGCGAGCGATGTTGCCCTGTATGAGTTGCGGGAGCAATTCAAAGGCGCCGTGGGCACGCCGTTTCGCCTGCAGGTCAAAAGCAAGGATGGCAACAGCCATGCAGTGACCCTGGTGCTCGCCGACCAGGTCTGAAGGACCCAAGCGGCGCGTGCGGGCGTCAGTCTCCGGACCCGGCGCCCACAGCAACCCACGCCAGCTCGGAGCTCGATACCGACTCGAGCTTGAAATTCCTGGCGGCCGCAGCCATGCGCGTCAGCGCCTGGGCGAGCGGCATGGGGGGTCGCGACTCACCTTTTTTCACTTTGTGAAAGCGCACCGGATTGATGCGCGCCACCACGTAGTTGCGCAGATATGGCGATTTAAAACCGCGGGCCTGCAGCGCCGCCGCGATGCGTTTGACCTCCTCGTCGATCTGCAGCAGACGCGCAGCGAAGCTGGCGCGCTCCCGCAGGCTCGCCGTGAGAGTACGCTCACTGAAGCGATCCACCTTTTTCAGGAACGCGCTGTAGGCACCCCCTGCAAAGCGCGAGGCCTGCTCATAAACGATGCCGAGCGTAAGCAACTCCGGCGCTTCGAACTCGGCGACGAACTGCAGCTCCTGCGAGCCACCCTCGCGCTTCGCGAGGCTGCGCGCCATGCGTATCACTTCGAGGGCCCGATCACGCAGGTTGTGTGCCTTCTCGGTGTTGAGCGCAAGAATGCGATAAGCGAGCCGCTCGTCAGGCGAGATCAGCGCCGTGATCTGCTTCAGCCCGAGTACCTTGGCCGCTGCCAGTCGATGCCGGCCATTGGGAGTCCACAGCCGGCCGTCCGCACCGCGCACCACGATCAGCGGATCGAGAAACGCGGCCGTCTCATCGATCTTGGTGGCCAGCCGCTTCGCGTGGGTGGGTGACAGATCGCGCTGGAACGGCGTCGGTTGCACCGCATTGAGCGGCAACGAGGCGAGCAGAAGTGCGCGCCCGCCGAGCGGATCGCGGTAGGCACCGAGTGGCGCGCCGCCCGCCGCATGCACGAGCGACACGAGCTCTGCGATCTCGGCGCTGTCGAGCGCCAGAGCAACTTCCGCAGCATCCAGCCCGCGGTCCCGGGCGCGTGGCGCCAGTTTGCCACGCGCACGGCGCACTGTTGCTTTGGTTTTGCCGGCAGCAGGTCGGCGTTTGCGGGTGGCCATGACGCTACGTTGCACCCGCGGGGCTGCTGCAGTAAAGCCCGCTGTGCGAGAATGTGCCATTGGGTTCGCATTCGCGGCCCACACCACCAGATTTATGAGCATTGCCATCGGAACAGGCCTGTTGCCTGCACAACGCATTGACTCTGCCGGTCGCGCGCATGTCGATCAGCGTGCGGTGCTGCAGCTGGCGCTGCCGCTCATGGCCAACAGCTCCATCCAGATCGTGCTCAATCTGACGGACATGTGGTTCATCGGTCACATCTCGACCGAGGCGCTGGCCGGCGTGGCGACGGTGCAGTGGCTGGTGCTCGTCGTGGTGTTGGTTTTCGGCGGCGTGGCGATGGCCGTGCAGGCGCTGGCGGCGCAGTATTACGGCGCGGGACGCTGGTGCCGCGCCTCGCAGGCCGCGTGGACCGCGCTCTGGGCCACGCTCTGCCTGACACCGCTGCTGTTGCTGGTCGGCAGCGCCAGTCATCTGATCCTGGCGCCCTTCGGCTTCAGTGACCGAATTCAGCAGCTCGCGAGTGACTTCTGGGGACCGCGGGTCAGCGGCTCGGTGTTTGGTATCGCCGTGTGGGGCCTGCTGGGATTCTTCAATGGCATCGGTCGTCCCGGTGTCACCTTCCTGATCTCGCTGTTGACGGCGCTCGCCAATGTCATCGGCAACTTCGTGTTGGTATTCGGTCTCGGGCGCGGCGTGAGTGGCTGCGCGTGGGCCACCACCATCGCGCAGGCGCTCGGACTGGCACTCTGTCTGGCAGTTTTTCTGCGCGGACCGTATCGCGAGCGCTTCAAATCGCGGCTGACCTGGCGGCTGCACGCGCGGCAGCTGCGCCTGCAGCTCGCGCTCGGTCTGCCGACTGGGCTGTTGCCGGCAGCGGATCTGCTCGGCTTGTCGATCTTCCAGATGATGCAGGTGCGGCTGGGACTGGTGGACGGCGCGGCGACCCAGCTTGCCATGATCATGACTTCGATCGCCTACATGCCCGGCTATGGCATTGCCTCCGCCGGTACCACACTGGTGGGTCAGTCGATCGGGGCCAACGACCGCGCCTGGGGCATGCGGGTCGGATCGAACGTCATCCTGCTGACCGCCGTGTTCATGGGCGGTGTTGGTGTACTACTTGCCGCCGCGGGGCCGCTGCTGTTGCCCTGGTTCATCTCGGCCGCCGATCCGGATGCGGCCGCCGTCGTATCCCTGGGCACGCGGCTGTTATGGCTGGCCGCTCTCTACCAGGTGTTTGACGGGCTCAACATGGGCAGCGCGATGAGCCTGCGGGGCGCGGGAGATGTGACCGTGCCCGCCGCGCTCGTCATACCCGTTTCGTGGTTCGTGTTCGTTCCGCTCGCGCACGCCTTCACGTTTGCCCCAGGCGCGGGCTGGGTTGATTTTCTGCCGCAGTTCAGCGGCGGGGCGGTCGGCGGCTGGGTGGCGCTGGTGATTTATGTCTCGTTGCTGGGTATGGCGCTGTTTCTGCGCTGGCGTTCCAGGGCCTGGCAGAAGATCAGGCTATAATCGTCTGCCCATGCACCCAGACTTTGCCCGAGCACTCCGCGCCGGAGCTGCCGTCCTCATGCTCAGCGCCTGCAGTGTTGGTCACTTCGATGCGAATGCGCCCCAGGAAGTCGATATGAGCGGCAACTGGGTGCTCGACCGCGCCGCCAGTGACAATCCACAACCCATCTTCGAGAGATTGCGGCCCCGGCCCAGTCGTTATCCTGGCGGCATGGAGGGTGGGCCGGATGACAACAGCGGGCCCACTCGCGGCAGTGAAGGCGGCGCCGGGGGGCGCGGCCGCGGGCGCAGTGCCGCCCAGGTCGCAGAGCCAGACCTGCGCAGCAACGACATCTATCGGCGCGTTCCGGTGATCCAGATGTTGCGCGCCGATGTCGCGCGCGCTGATCACATCACCATCCGGCAGAGTCCCGCCCGCTTCACCCTCGACTATGGTGCCTCCGTGCGCAGTTTCACGCCTGGACAGGTCAGCGTGGTCTCCGCCGAATGGGGCGTTGCGGATCAGAGCTCAGGCTGGAAAGGTCGCAGCTACATCATCAAGGTCAAGCCGCAATCCGGTGTCGCCTCCCAGGAGGTCTACAGCCTTTCATCCGACGGCAAGCGCCTGACGGAGGATCTGCACTTGGGTGGCAGTGGCTATGAATCGGCCAAGTTGCACCGCGTGTACGAGCGCACGGACCAGGTCCTGCCGCGCGCCGCGCCCAGTAACGATTGAATCAGGCCGGACGCAGCGCCGCCGCAGCTTTCGAGGCGAGTGTCTCGATACGCACCCAGTCACGTGCCGTCAGAGCATCCTCAGGCGTCAGCCAGGAACCGCCGACGCACAGCACGTTAGACTGCTCCAGATAGCTGCGAGCCGTTTCCTGAGTAATGCCGCCGGTCGGACAGAACCGTGCCTCGGGAAACGGACCGGCAAAGGACTTCAGCAGCGGGATCCCGCCGGCAGCCGCCGCCGGAAACAATTTGAAACAGGTGTATCCCGCCGCAAGCGCGTTCATCAGCTCCGAGGCGGTGGCTATGGCGGGCAGGTAGGGGATGGTGGCGTGCATGCCGGCAGCCAGCAGACCGGGCGTTGCCCCTGGGGATATCGCAAACGATGCACCCGCCGCAGCAGCGGCGTGCAGGTCTGACAGCGACAGCACCGTACCGGCACCCACACAGATGTCAGGTTCGTCGCGTGCGATGGCCTCGATGGCGCGCAGTGCCGCCGCTGTGCGTAAGGTCACCTCGATCACGCGAATGCCTCCGCGTACCAGCGCGCGCGCGAGGTCTGGCGCGAGGCCAGCGTCCTCGATGGTCACGACCGGCATGACCGGTGCGAGCCGCAGCAACGACTCCATCTGCGCCTGTTTCATCAATGAGTCCCGTGCAGTGTTGGCCTATTGCGTACCAGATTCGCTGCCGCGGGTCAAAGGTGTACGCGCGGGGGGTCGACTTGGCACGCTTATCGGGCATCCCGCAGCGCGATTTCGTGCGATCAACAGTCACGCGGCCCGCGTAGAATGGCCCGTGTGACCCGAGACCCCAAAGTTCCACCGCTGCATTCGCTGACGCAACGCCTCGGTGATCTCGATGCGCGCAGCATCGATGTGCTCTACGGACTCGAGCCGGTATACGAGCCGGGAGCTGAGCAGCGGGACCTGACACCCGAGCAGTTCGTAGCCGTACGCTGTCCCTGGTGCGGCGAGCGCCTGGAAACACGAGTGGATCTGACCTGTGATGTGGGGAGCTATATCGAGGACTGCGAAGTGTGTTGCCGGCCCATTGAGTTCACGGTGGAACGTGCCGCCAACGGTGCGCTGGATGCAGTGCGGGTCCAGCGGCTCGACTAGCTCAGGCTCCTCAGCCTCATGAATCAGCGCGCTCTGCGTACCGTGCTGCTCATCCAGGCGATCGAGGAGACGGATCGTACCGGAGAGGTGCTGCCGCTGGCGGATCGCGCAGAAGCCTCGCGCGCCGTGGTGCGTGACAGCCGCTGGTCGGCCGCTGAATCGGGCGCACACCTGTCGGCAGCGGCGCAGCGGTTCCTCCAGCAACGTGCACAGCGGCTGATGGAGCGGCTGCGCAATCGCTCACCGGCGGTGGTCCAGGTCCTCGCCCTTTCCGGCAGCCTCTACTGGCTCGGACGCCTGACGCTGCTGCTGGCGTTGCTGATGGGGATTTCGCTGTCGGCACTCGATGGCAGTCGCCGCATCAACATCCTCGCCTTTCCGCTGATCGGCCTGCTCGCCTGGAACCTGCTCGTGTATGTCCTGCTGCTGGTTCACTGGGTGCGCGGCCGGCGACCCCAGGCGCGGCAGGCGCGGCGACACCTCTTGAGTGCGGCGCTGTTTGAACGGATCGCGGCAGCCCGGATTGAAACACTGCTGCGGCACGCGACGCGCTTCAACGTACCCTTGACTAACGGGCTGCGTCGCTTTGCCGCGGACTGGAGCAGTGTCGCGCAGCCGATGTTGATACTGCGCGCCACACGTCTGATGCATCTGGCGGCGGCATGCGTGGCAGCCGGACTGATCGTCGGCATGTATGTGCGGGGCGTCGCGCTGCGTTACGACGCGGGCTGGGAAAGCACATTTCTCGGAGCTGACAGCGCGCATACGTTGTTGCAAGTGTTGTATGGCCCAGCGGCGGCGCTGTCGGGCAACCCGATCGGCACCGTCGCGGACATCGCTGCCTTGCGCTGGACGGCGGCCGGGGGTGGAGGGGATGCGGCGCGCTGGATTCATCTGATCGCCCTCACCGCAATACTCTACATCGTGCTGCCGCGCCTGCTCGCGGCACTCACGGCGCATCTGGCGCTGTGGCGGCATGCGCGCAACCCGCCGCTGCCGCCGACCCTGCTCGGTTACGCACGCACCCTGCTCATGGGCATCGGCAGTGGTGGAGTGCGTGAGACCGCCAATGTCATGCCCTATGCGTACGAGCCGAAGGAGCTCACGCTCTCGGGGCTGGAATCGCTGCTCACCGCGACGCTGGGAGCCAACCTCAACATGAAGGTGCAGCCCGCGGTGCGTTACGGCGATGAAGCCAGCGTGACTACGCGGCTGACGGAAGCCACCACCTGGACCGTGCTGCTCATGACTCTCGCAGCCACCCCGGAAGTGGAGAATCATGGCAAGTTAGTGAGCGATGCGCGTGACTGGCTGGCAAGTCATGCCAGCTCATCCCCGCTGCTGGTGGTCATCGATGAAGCGCCTTATGTCGTGCGGATGCGCGGCGATGCCGGATTCGAGAGCCGTGTAGATGAGCGCCGCAGACTGTGGCGCGAATTCGTTGCCGGCTATGGGCTGCAGGCCTGCTGCGTCGACCTGACGCAGATGCGGCCTGGTAGCCCCGCCGAGCTGCAGGCGCGTGATAGCGCGCGGGCGGCGCTGTGGATGGCCAGTGAGCGCGCGTGAGTGCCACCGTCAACATCAGTCTGTTGTCGCACACCAATGTGGGCAAGACGACGCTGGCGCGCACCCTGCTGCGCCAGGACATCGGCGAGGTCAGTGACCGACCGCACGTGACCGAGGTTGCCGCCAGCTACCCTCTCATCGAGACCCCCGCCGGCGATGTACTGATGCTGTGGGACACGCCGGGCTTCGGTGATAGCGCGCGCGTTCTGAGTCGCTTGCAGACCAGCGGCCGTCCGGTCGGCTGGTTCCTGTCGCAGGTCTGGGATCGTTTCGCCGACCGGCCGTTCTGGTGCAGTCAGCAGGCGATGCGTGCCGCACGCGAGACCAGCGATGTCATCCTGTATGTGGTCAGCGCCGGCGAGGGGGCCTCCAGCGCGGGTTACATCGATGCCGAGTTGCAGATCCTCGGCTGGCTGGGCAAACCTGTCATCCTGCTGCTCAATCAGTTGGGGCCGGCGCGCGAGCCGCAGCTCGATGCGCAGGATGTGCTGCAGTGGCAGTCGCATGTAGCGGGCAGTCCCTGGATCGAGCTGGTACTGCCGTTCGATGCGTTCGCGCGTTGTTGGGTTCAGGAGGGCACGCTGCTGGCCCATGTGCAGCGGCTGTTGCCGCCGGCGCAGCAGGCGCCCTTCGAGCGATTGCGCACCAGCTGGCGCGAGCGCAATCTGGCGGTATTCGCCGAATCGATGCACGCGCTTGCCGAGCAGCTGGCGCGGGCAGCCACGGACAATGAGCCGCTCGATGCGGCGGACGTGCCCGGCAAGGCCCGCGCCTGGATCGAGGCGGTGGCGGGTAAAACCGCTGCGGATCGGCACCTGGAACGTGCGCAGAGCGCGCTCGCCCGGCGGCTTGATGCACAGATCCGCATCACCACGGAACTGTTGGTACAGCGGCACGGACTGTCCGGTCGGGCCACTGACGAGGTATTGCAGCGAATGGGGACGGAGTTCGCCGTGCAGCGGCCGGCGGATGCGGACAAGGCGAGCGTGTTGGGGGGGCTGCTCTCGGGCGCGCTGGGGGGCCTGGCGGCCGATCTGGGCGCGGGCGGATTGACCTTTGGTGCGGGAGCCCTGCTTGGAGGCGTGCTGGGTGCGTTCGGCGCCCGGGGTCTCGCCAAAGCCTATAACCTGGCGCGCGGCTCCGGAACCGGCAGCGTGCGCTGGTCTGATGAGTTCCTGTTCGGGAGGGTGGCTGCAGCGCTGTTGCGCTACCTTGCCGTGGCGCATTTTGGCCGCGGCCGTGGAGACTTCACTGCGGGAGTCACTCCAGCGCACTGGCAGACGGCGCTCGGACAGGTGTTGGAACGACACCGGCACGAGTTCGATGCCGTCTGGGCCATGCGAGCGGCGAATCCGTCAGCGCCCGGCGGGGTTGCCGATACCCAGACGCTCAGCAAGGCTCTGCAGCCGCCGGTCTCCGCCTGCGCGCGCGATGTGTTGCTCCGGCTCTATCCGGATGTCGCAAATGTCTTCCAGTGAGGTCAGCCGCTCTGAACCGCGCCTTCGACAGGGGTCAGCGTTCGGGAATCGGCATCCAGCCGTACCCGGCTCCCCAGCGCTAGTGCCTCGTTGCGCTCGCCATGCCCGACCGGAAACCCGCCCGCGCAGGGCAGTCCGGTGGCAGCTGCGAGCTCCTGCAGAACCTGCTCGCTGCTGTAGTCCGCCTCGCGCTCGCCACACTCCGTGAAGGTGCCGAGTGCGACCCCTGCGATCTGCCGGAACACTCCGGCGAGCTCCAGATGCATCCACATCCGGTCCAGTCGGTAGGGACGCTCACCGACATCCTCCAGCAGCAGAATGGCACCCGCCAGCGACGGCATGTAGGGAGTACCGAGCAACCGGGTAAGAACCGACATGTTGCCACCGATGAGCGGCCCTTCGGCTGCACCGGCAACGTAGCTGACCGTACCCTGTAACGCGGGCGCAGGTTCCGGGGATTCGAGCAGGTTGAACAGGCGCTGCGCAGTGGCCGCGCCCAGGCGCCCGAGCTGGGTCAGCACCGGCGCGTGGATGCTGACCCGGCCCTGACTCTGGTACCACAGGTGCAAAGCCGTGATGTCGGAGAAGCCGATCAACAGCCGGCCATCGGCAGGCAAAGTCAGTCTGGACAGCAGGCGCATCGCCCCGTAACCACCGCGCGCACAGAACACGGCGCGAATCTGGGGTGACTGCAGTGCATCGGTCAGCTGTGCCAGCCGTACCGCATCCTTGCCAGCCAGATAGCGATGCCGCTCAAAGATCGTGGCCTCGTAGCGCACGTGATAGCGGCTCGCAAGCACTGCCAGGCCGGCCTCGAAGGATGCGCGGTCAAACGGCCCGGCAGGCGCGACGACTGCGACGGGGTCGCCTGGGCGCAGCGCAGCAGGCTTATGGTAAGCGGCGGGTTTCAGTCGGACAGGGCTTTCAGGTCACGCAACAGTGATGCGCGGCCGCGGTCGAGTTGATCGAGGCGCGCTGCCGCATCCCGCAGCGCGATGAGGTTCTTCACCGGCGCATCGTGCAGCCGGCGGTACGTATTGCGGGCAGCCAGCCATTGCCGGGTCGTCGTGGCATAACGTGCGGCGAGCTCACGTCGCATGGTGATGATGGCTAGAGGGCTGGCGGGCATCTTGTTCTGAAGTCCTGTACGGTGGCCCCATCAGGGTAGCGGATGCGCGCAGGATGCCGGGGC
Organism: uncultured Pseudomonadota bacterium; assembly: GCA_963715725.1. Taxonomy (GTDB): domain Bacteria; phylum Pseudomonadota; class Gammaproteobacteria; order Steroidobacterales; family Steroidobacteraceae; genus 13-2-20CM-66-19. The sequence continues at coordinate 2,261,736 of OY970272.1, forward strand.
GGCATGACATCCATGCGACAGAGCGTAACTCGTGTTGGCCAGCACCGAAAGTCACTCACCTGTTTTGACATCCGCCTACAGAGTCCGTCACGACCGGCGGGCGTGATTTATCACACGCGCCAGCCGTGGAAGTGAACATCGGTCACAATCACGCGCTCACCCGCGCTACGTGTGTGTCCCTCAGCTCCGGCCTGTGATCCGCAACCGGAACGGCGCGTCTTCCTGCGCGGGCCACCATGCCAACAACTCGCCCTCCGCCGGCTCCTCCGCCGGTTGCGCCGGAAGGGCTCGGCCGCTCATCTCACAGAAGCTCCGCAGGCTTTCGATCGCGCGCGGTCCACTTAGCAACAGCAGATCCGTCGCGGCGAGCCAGGCGCGTCCCACCTGATCGGCTTCCGTGCCGATGATCAGCCTGCTGGACAGGCGCTGCAGCAGCGCGCTGTCCGCATCGAGCGGCGACATCCGCTCCGTCGCATTCAGCGCAAGCCAGTGCGGCAATCCGACCTGGCCTTTCAGGCGCAGCAACTGCGCTAGCAGCTCTCTTGCGTACCCGGCAGCCTCTGTGCCCGGAAGCGCTGAAACATCGATGACGCCGCACTGTCCGGGGCTACGCAGCAGCTTGATGACTTCCTCCAGGGTGGCCACCCGCTCGGGGGAGCCCAGCGTCACGGCCTCGGAAAGCCTCACGAACTCGCGTGCCGCATCGATGAGGCAGAAGGTGTAGTCGCATTCGGCAAGCTGCTGCAGCAGCCGGGTGGCGGCGCCATGGCGTCGGGGTCCTGCAGCCCCAAGCAGTGTCACACTCTGTCCATAGGGACTTAAGTCAAGCGACGCGCCGTCTGCGCGGATACCCAGTCGCAGATGGTGTCGGGTCAGCTGCGAGTCGTGCGAAGCCAGATCGTCCTTCAGCAACTCATCGATGAGCTCAGCCACACCGGCCCCGCGCGCACCGCGGGTGACCAGATCCGCCTTCTCCTTCAAAGTCGGCAGAGCGTTGGCCACCGCCGCGCCGTATTCGCACAAGCTCAGCAGCGCGTGATCGTTCTCCGCATCCCCAATCGCAACGGCGTTGTGGGCCGACAGGCAGAGCTTCTGCAGCGCCACCGACAGGCCGCTGGCCTTGTTGACACCGGCCGGTAGCACCATGACGGCGCCTTTGTTGAAGATCACCTGCAGCTCGAGCCCCTGGTCGCGGATCGTCTCCAGAACAGCGGTTTCGTACGGCTCCCAGGTGGCAACGATGACCCGACCCACCGAGACGCGCTCCACGCCGCGCGCTTTCAGCGCGGCGACGAAAGCGTCGGGCGGCCGCTGCGCCAGCGGCGTTTCAGTATCGGTTGCCGGGTGGTAGAGCAGGGCGCCGTTCTCGGCGACGACGTACTCGAAGAGCTGCAGGCAATGGCACACCGTCTTGAGCTCGTCGAGCTCGCGGCCAGTGACCAGCACGAGGCGGCGGCCAGAGGCGAGCAGGCGTTCGACCGCTGCGGCCGTTTCGGGGAACACCTCGCCCTCGGTCGCGAGCGTGCCGTCATAGTCGCAGCAGAGTACGAGGTAGCGCATGCAGTTCTTTCCGGTGTCGCGAACGGCCATGGAGGCCCAGTCGGCGCTGCCGAGCAAGTTGCATTCCCCGCTGGCGCAGCGATCGAACGTCCGGAAAGAGGGAGATAGCTCAGGCGCAATCAGCGGCGGGGCTGACGGCGCATGCCCTTTAATCAGGCTTGCTGGTCAGCTGCGGCGCCTTGCGGGCGATTCTTGCGCGTTTGGCCTTCAACTGATCATGCCAGCCGGTGAGCCGGTAGCCGCCCACCATGCCGGCAAGGAGCGCAATCAGCGAGATGCTGCTGTCGTCGAATTGCAGCGAACCCAGGAACCGGGCGCACGCGCCCAGCAGCGAAAATAGATCCATTTCGTGTAGAGCCCCCGTCTGGCGAGTCTGGAACATAACAGGCCGCAAGCCCCCTGCGCAGTGTCCCGAGGCGGTAGGAAGCGGGTTTTTGTCAAAACCCCGACGCGGTTCACCGTGTCATTGAACCGCCAAGGCCGTGGCAGCGTTTTGCTACGCGGAGGTCTGAGTTAGCGGAGAGATACCACCAGCTTCGCGGAGTGGCTGCGCCAGTTGATTGGAATCACGAATGAGCGCGATCCGGGAACGACCGGAATATCCGGTGCCTCCCCCGCCAGCACATTGGGTACAGAGATGACGAAGTCGCGGCCGAAGTCCTTGCGCGCATTGCCGGAGATCGTATTGGCTACCTCACCCACGAGATCGCGCATGGTCTCGTGACTGAAATCGTTCTCCTGCATTTTCATGAGCAGGACCGTCAGCATGGCACGTGGGGCAGTGAAGTACACGACGCCCTCGCGTTTGCCCGAGATGCTGATGACACCGGTGTAGTCGTGAACCGCCGGAATGCCTTCCATCAGGTACGGCGAGCCGATCGAGGCGGGCTGCTGGGCCGCCACCTCGAAGTAGTTCGTCGTGCCTTCGACGAAGGTTTTCAGCTCCTGTTCCTGCAGCATGGCGCCTTAGCTTCTGATCAGCTCTGCGATCGCCTCGTTCAGCTGGCGATCCGTGAATGGCTTGTTGAGGAAACCGTTGGCTCCCCGCTCCATCGCCTCCACCGCGGTGGCCTTGTCGGCCAGCGCCGAGATGACAAGGATACGGATCGCCGGCTTCAATTCCACCAGCTTCGAGATGCATTCAATGCCGTCCATCTGCGGCATGGTCAGATCCATAGTCACGACGTCCGGATCCATCCGGTGAAACAGCTCCAGCGCCTCGACGCCGTTACCGGCGGTGCCTACCAGCTCCAGTTCATCGAACTGTTGCGAACGCTCGATCCGACGACGCATGATATTCGAATCATCGACGATCATGAGCCTGAAAGCGCGCCGGCCGTTGACACTCATCGCGAAACTGCAGCCTCCGGAACGTTAGACCGCCACCGCCGCGCTGGAGGATTCGGCGGCGGGCAGCACGATCTTGAAGCGCGTGAACTTGCCCGGGTTGGTACTGACGCCGATCTTACCTCCTATTGCATACACGCTGCGCGCCACGACATCCATACCCACGCCGCGACCGGCATCCATCGAGACATCCTGCTGAGTCGAGAACCCCGGTCTGAAAATGAGCGCCATGGCGGTGCGGGTATCGAGAGCCGCTGCCTCGTCGGGCGTCAGGATCTGCTTCTGCACCGCGGCAGCCTTGAGCTGCTCGGGTGAGATGCCCGCGCCGTCATCTTCGAACACCAGCTCATAGCCATCCGCCATCTTGCGGAAATCGACCCTCACTGTGCCGATGTCCTCTTTCGTCTGTGCGCGGCGCACATCACCGGCCTCGATGCCATGTACGGCGGCGTTGCGCAGCATCTGGATGATGCAATCTTTGACCGTTGCAACGTAGGGGGAGGGCACCTCGGCCAGGCCCGCCAGAGTCAGCCGGAAGCGCTTCTGATGATCCTTGGCCAGACGCTCGGCCAGGGCATGCAGTGTCGGCGACAGCTCATCTCCCGTACGGCCCCCGCGCTCGTTAGTCAGCGCCACCGCCGGCGCTGCTCGCTCGGCGCGAGCGGCGGGTGGAGTGGCCTGTGGAGCGCCTTCCTTCAGGGTCGTCAGCCGGTTGGCCATCTCACGCACGCCCTTCAGATGTGCCAGCAAATCATCGAGCTTGAGCACCATCGGCAGGAAGTCGTTGCCGGACAGCTCGGCCTTCTTCTTCAACTCGGAGACCATGTCTTCGAGCGAGTGGACGCGTTGCGCGATGCTCATGAGATTGAGCGCCGAGGCCTCGCCCTTGATGGAATGCAGCTCGCGGAACAGTCCGTTGAGCTTCTTGCGGAATTCCCCGTCGCTGCGCGCCGGTTCCCTGAGGATGGCATTGATGAGCTGCAGGCCCGTCTCGGTGCTGTCGAGGAACGAGCTCAGCTGCAGCGGATCGACGTGCATCATGCCGAGCATCATGTCGAGCTGGGCGCTCGCGTTCTGCTGCGACTCCTGCAGCTCCTTGGAGAGCAGCACGCTGGAAGTGATGTCCCCGACCGAGCACAGGACGTGCTTGATCCCCTTCGGCCCCATCACGCGGTGAAAGTCGAACTGCAGGTAGCGCGTCTCCTTGCCGCCGTGAGAGCTGTCCATGGTGATCTCGAGCTGCCCCAGGGGGTTGATGCTCTTCATGAGATTTTCGTGCGCACGGTCACCCCAGAGCAGCTTGATGTACTTCATCGCGGTGGTGAGGGTGTTCGGCGGCACCAGGTTCTTCAGCAGATCCTCGAAGCTAAGGCCTGCGAAGTCGCTGCGGCTGAACATGCGGGTCAGCGCCTCTGACCAGACCGCGCCGATGCGGTAGTCGGCGTCGAGCAGGAAGAAGCCCTCGCGCACCGTCTTCAGGATATCGCGGGTCTGTTCCTGCGCCTCACGGGCGGCCCGCTCGTGACGCGAGCGCGTGACCTGGAAGTACGCGGCCGCTGCGGCAAGAATCAGGGCTGCCAGCACACCGGCCGAGAGCAGCGTACGCAACCGTGCGGCCGCATCGGACGCGGACTGTTGCAGCTGCGTCGCGACCGCGGCGAGCGAGCTTTGCAGCGCCTTCTGATTGTCAGCTGCAAACAGCAGAGCGTGCTTCACATCCGCATAGTGAGCGCGGCCCTCTTTCGAGAACGAGGTGCCCGCATCATCCGAATCGATGTACGCCTGGCCAGTGAACTGCACCACCGGGGTAAGCGTTGGTGCGTACTGGCGCCACAGTTGCAACGCCTGATTCAGCTCGCGCGATTGCACGTAACCGCCGCCGGCGAGATGGTTGAGCTGCTGATCGAAGTTCTGCACCGTGATCTTCAGGTCCGACAGCGCCTGGCCCAGATAGGCGTGCGCTTCGAGCCGATCGCGCAGCGAGGCAATCTGCTGCGACATCGCAGCTGGATAGGTCTGCAGTACGCTGGCGGTTTGTAGGGCCGCAATGTTGGCGCGCATCTGAGTCGCCAGGCGGAATCCGAGGATGAGCACGGCACCCATGACGAGTGTCAGTACGGTACCGATGCCGACCGTGAGCAGTTGGCGATTCCGATCAACGCCTGCCAGCTTCATGCGCGATATCTCCTGGACGTGCGACCCCGGCGGGCCGTATCTACTTGGGTAGCTCAAAACGGATTGCCGTACGCATCGGGATCTCCACCGGAGGTGATTCCCAATGCCAGCGTCGGACGGCATTGAGGGTGGCCCGATCAAACACCCCGGGCGGCGTGGACTCCACCACCCGGATGTCACGGGGCTCGCCGCTGGTGGTCACCGTGAACTCGACGGTGACCGAGCCGGCGATCTTGTCTGCGAGCGCCCGCGGCGGGTACTCGGGTGACACATTGCGGGTTTTCTTCAATACAGCTGCCAGCTTCGCGGGGCTCACCTGTCGGGCGGCCGCCGATGACGAGCTGGCGGTTTGCAGCGTCTGCACTGCCTGAATGTCCTTCGGATCCGCACCCCAGCGCTTCGCCTGGGTAAGGTCGGCGTCCAGCGCCGTAGCCTGGTTGCTCTGCGCCTCCGCACGGGCACGCTCGATGAAGCGGGCTGCGAGGTCGTGACTCAGCGCGCCGGCCGCCGTGTTGTTGGGATCGTTGCTCTGCAGCTGAGTGAGGTAGAAGGCCGCGCTATCCTGGGCCGGATCCGCCAGATGGCCATCATGCAGGCGCTCGCGCACCAGCTTTTCCAACCGTTCGGATTCGGCTGCGACCGCACGGCTGCGTGTGCTGCTGACTTCGCGCTGCAGGGCACTGATCTCAGCGGCGGTCACACCGGCAGTACGCGCTTCATTCAACCATCGCTCCAGATCCTGAGGGCGATTGGCGAGCGCGGCCTCGCGAGCCCGGCGCAGATAGGCCGCACCCAGCTCCTTCTCCAGCCGTTGGGTGACGGCGTTCGCGGGGGCCGCCTCGTGCAATTGCTTCATATAGCTGCGAGCGCTGTCGTCCGCCGGATCGCTCAATCGGCCATCCCGCAACCGCTCGGTAATCAGATTCGCGAAGCGCTGCACTTTGATGTCTTCCTGATGGCGGGCGAGCTCGATGCGCCACCTCGCCACCTGGTCTGCGGAGATGGCCGGGGACTGAGCCGCCTGACGAATGAGCAGCGAAGCCCGGTCGAAGTTGGCGTCGGAGAAGGCCTTGGAGATCCACGCGCTCAACAGACGGACCTCGAACGAATTGGCGCGCGGATCGGTGGGCACCGCGAGCTTTAAGTTGCTGAGTGCCTGACTTGCCTCATCCAGGCGGCCGGCACCCACGGCATCATCGAAGCGGTTGGCCAGCACGCCCGCAACGCGTTGCAGTCCGTCGCCAGCCTCGCCGTTGCTAGCATCTGCAGCCGCGGCCGAGCGGTAATAAAGGAGTGCGTTGTCGCCGGCGGGCTCGGAATAGCGACGCTCACGCATCGCCAGGCGGCCCTTTTCCAGTAGGTCATCCACCCGTCCCTTGAGCAGCAGGGTCTCGGTCGGCGCCGGGGCGCTTTCCGCGACCGGCGCTGCAGCCGGCTTGAGCGCTGCAGTGGCGGGTGGCAAAGGTCTGGGCTCTGTCGCATTGCGCGTGAGGAGGTAAGTGGCGCCGAGCGCCACCAAGGCCACGCCCACGGCAAGGCCAATGATGACTTTCCGGGCTTGCCATCCCGATCCGCTTCCCGATTTGCCAGCCATCGAGCCGCGGCTTTGCACCCCGGCAGAGGATAGCGGTCGGGTTGCCGCCGCATTGCCCGTGAGGAATTCACTCCCAGGCAGCGAGGCGCCCGAGCCGGTCTGGCCCGTCAGTCCGCGAAAGCCGCGCGACGTGTCGTTGCCCGCGGTAGGCCGCTCTACAGGCCCCTTGCGCGCGACGGCTTCCGCGATCGCGCCTTCGATGAGAGCTGCAGTCTTGCGCGCATCGAGCGGGATGGGGAGGACAGCGAATACGTGACCGCCTTTGAGAGCCGTCGCAACCTCCTTCTCGGATTCGTGGGGCGCAAACACGATTACCGGCGTTTCCGCCGACTGCGCTTCGATGCGGTCGAGCTCCGCGCGCAACTCGCTCAGGTCGCGACTGTCGAGCACCAGCACCTGCGCGCGGCGTGCAGTGGCCAGGTGCTCGAGGGCCGCAGCCATCGTTTCAACCGGGCGCACCGAAGCCTGGCCGGCGAGTGCCTCGCCGAGCTCAAGTAAGAAGTCATCACGTGTCGTAACTGCCGTCAGTTCGACGGCCGGCTTGCTACCCGCTGCAGGAGCGGGGGAGGAGGATGGCGCAGCGTCGTTCTCAGGTGTCCGTGAACTGTCGGGTGCAGGACTTGCCACAGATTATCTCCATCCAGAAAAGGTCCCCCGGGGGCGCGGTGGCGTATGCGGGTCTCTTCGGCGACCCGTGGGATGTGCCCACGCCTTCGAATGCGGTGTCAGACAGATGGTGCTGCTGCTCAACCGCATACCGCACTTCACAATAAATAGTGTGCGGCGTCTGCACTTGCCGACGCGCGGAACCGCGTCCCACTACGGCAAAACTTTCGTGACGCAGTGCCGATTCCGCGGAATTGGTGTGCATTCCGTAGTTGCGATACGGGCTCGACGCCGGTTTGGCCATAAAACCTCGGCAATTTGCCGCAGCTTGCGACGCACGTCCAGCACTGTGTGCGCCGCGCAGCGAAATACCGGGAAGAAACAGCCGCCGCAACGCGTCATTGGTACGCGACGAACGCGCACGCTACCCTGCGCAGATGCCTCAGTAGGGTGCGGTGTGGCGCATCCAGCAGCGGTATGGCGTGTTCTATGAATAAAAGGGGAAATGCATGCGTCCAGCCAGGCTAGTGATGATTGTCGCGGGCTGCCTTGTCGGCATCCTCGTCCTTGGTGTGCTGGCACTACTTCTGTTCGTCGATCCCAACAAGTACCGGGGGGATATCCAGCAGGCAGTGCAGCAGCACCTCGGTCGTCAGCTGACGATCCAGGGCAAGATTGAGCTGAAAATCCTGCCCTTCCTCGCGGTCGCCCTGCACGACGTGCAGCTCGGCAACCCGCCGGGTTTCGGCACGCAGCCGTTCGCAACCGTCAGATCGGCGAGTGTGGGAGTGAAACTGTTGCCGCTTCTGGGTAAACGCATCGAGGTGAGACGCATCGCCATCGATGGCCTGAGCGCTACCCTCATCAGCCGCGGGGAGACCAACAACTGGCAGGACCTGACCGAGTCGAAGCAGCCGGCTCCGCCACCCCAACAGGCTGCACCCGCTTCGAGTCCCAACGCCTCCATCGGGGAGGTCAAGATCAGCGATGCGTCGCTGGTCATGCGCGATGAGGTGAAGAAGAGCACCGTGCGCGTGGCGCTGCAGAAGCTGGATATCGGCAAGCTGGCTACCGATGCCGCCGGCTCCTCGGTGCAGAACGTGGATGGCAAGGGCACTTATCTCAGTCAGACCGATGCGCAGGGAAAGAACGGTGCCGAGCAACCGCTGCCGTTCTCAGTGCACACCGCCGGTTTGACACTGGATGCGCGTCAGCAATCGCTTGCACCGGCGACCATCGAGATGAAGTTCGGCGATCTGGCGCTGATCATCACCGCCAGTGGACAGAAACTGTCCACCGATCGCAACATCGAGGGCACCATCAGCATACCGAAGGTTTCGCTGCGCAAGATGATGCAGGCTCTGGCGATCGTTCCACCGGTGACGCGGGATCCGCACGCCCTGGAAGCCTTTGCGCTGAAGAGTAACTACCACCTGACGCGTCGGACGCTGCAGCTGAGCGGGCTGAACCTCGCGCTGGATGACACGCACCTGCAGGGCAATGCGGCAGTGGAGGATCTGGAGAGCGATGCACTCGGCTTCGACCTGCGCGTCGATTCGATCGATCTGGACCGCTATCGTGCCCCGGAGACGCAGAAACCGGCTGCGGCAAAGGATGCGTCAAAGAGCACTGCGCCTCCGACGCCGCTGCCGCTCGAAACCATCCGCAAGCTGAACATGCAGGGAACGTTGCGCATCGGCACTGCGATAGTGCAGAAGCTGCAATTCACCAACATCGTTCTGCCGCTGGCGGCAAAGGACGGACGATTACGTCTGGGACCAACGTCGGCCGGCCTGTATGGCGGGCAATACAATGGTGACATCGTGCTGGATGCCCATGCTGCCCAAGCGCAGCTTTCACTGAATGAGCATCTCCACGGCACCGACGTCGGCGCTCTGGCAAAGGCTGCATATGACAGCACGCGATTGTCCGGTCATGCCGATGCCGACGTAGTAGCGAGCGGTACCGGCAACACCGATCAGGCGCTGATCCACTCATTGAACGGCAAGATCGATGCAGTGGTGAAACAGGGAGCATTGAACGGTATTGACATCCAGTACGAACTGCAGCGCGCGGGCATGTTGTTGAACCGTCAGGTGCCTCCGGCGCATGCGGGCCCTGAGCGCACCGTCTTCAACACCCTGATCGCGCATTGCACGCTCTCTAACGGTATGCTCAAAAATGATGACCTACGTATTGAAACCGACTTTCTCAAAGTGCACGGCAAGGGTACTCTCGATATCAGCTCCGAGGCTGTGAACTATCAGTTGGCCGCCAGTACGCTGAGTGGTGCACATGCCGCCGGAGGCGGGCTGGATACATTGAAAGGTATGGAAGTGCCGCTGACCGTCACGGGTACGCTCGCTAACCCGAGCGTCCGTCCGGATGTGGAGGCACTGGCCAAGGGGCAGCTGGGGAATATGGCCAAACAGAAAGCGGGCGAGCTGTTGCAGAAAAAGCTCGGGGGGTTGCTGGGCCATTGAACAGCGTAATTTTTGCCGCCCGCGTTGCTGCGGCGACACGCCGGCGTGGCGTCGTGGCCACGACTGCCGCGACCAAACAGTGCAGTCTGGGCGCGATTGAACCAAAGTGTGACAGGCATGCATATTGCTTTGGTTGCGTTAAAGTCCGTCCGCGCGTGTGCGGGCTCTCCGGCGCGATGCTGCAAGACGGCGCGGCTTTTGCTTGGGCGTATGGCACAAGTGAACAATTCAACGTTGTGACCGTCTTAACGTGACAGCGGGTCTGGGCATTGAGGGCCATCACACACCGTGGCGAGCGCTGGATCTAAGTTAAGAGCCACGCTGGCATCGCTGGCAGCCCGCACCCAGACGTTTGATTTCACGGGAGGGAAGGACGATGCGACCGCTCTCTGCTGATACGGATTCAACGCCGCACTCCGCGTTCATCGAGTCTTTGAGCTCTTTCAGCCGGCTGCATCGCGCGCAGCGCTGGGAGGGCACCTTTGGCGACTTTCTGACCACCATCCTGCCCCCCAACCCGGCGGCGATGGCTCGCTCCAGCCATCAGTACATCTGGGACATGCTGCGCTGGCACGGCCGGGGAATGGGGTCCGACATGGCGGATGGCCTGCGTGCGCGCGAGCTGTTCAAGCGCGAGCTGTTCGGAATCGACGAGCCATTGTCCCGCGTCGTGGACTACTTCAAGGGGGCCGCCGCTGGCTCCGATGTTGGCCGACGGCTGTTGCTGCTGCTGGGGCCGCCTTCCGGCGGCAAATCGACCCTGGCCATCCTGCTCAAACGCGGGCTGGAGGAGTACAGCCGCACCGACGAGGGCGCGATGTACTCGATCAAGGGCTCGCCGATGCGCGAGAACCCGCTCAATCTCGTGCCCTCCACCCTGCGTGCTGAATTCCGTGAGCGCTATGGCGTTGATATTCAGGGTGAGCTCTCGCCGTGGGCGCGCGACTACGTGGAACGTGAATTCGATGGTGATTTCGTCAAGGTGCCCGTCGAGCGTGTGTTCCTTTCGGAGTCGGCGCGTACCGGCATCGGCACCTATGCGCCGCACGATCCCACTACGGCGGACATAGCGGATCTGGTCGGCTCGGTCGATCTGGCCAAGGTTGCCCAGGTGGGTGATGAAGGCGATCCGCGCGCCTGGTCCTGGTCCGGCGCGGTTTATGCCGCCAGTCGCGGCATGCTCGAGATGATCGAGATCCTCAAGGTGAAGCGCGAGTTCCTGTATCTGCTGCTGACCATGACACAGGAAAAGAACGTCAAGGTCTCGCGTTTCCCCCTCATCCATCTGGATGAGACGATACTTGCGCACACCAACCTTGCTGAGTTTCACAAGTTCCTGCAGGAGAAGGAGAACGAGGCACTGCTGGACCGCATGGTCATCATCAAGGTGCCGTACGCGCTGTCATATCGGGACGAGGCGCGCATTTACCAGAAGCTCGTCTCCGGTGCGCCTGCGTTCCGCAATGTCCACCTGGATCCGCATGTCCTTAATCTCGCTGCGGTATTCGCTATTCTGACGCGCCTCGGCAAGACCGAGCGCGAGGGATTGGACATGACCAAGAAGCTGCGCCTGTATGCGGGCGAGGCGGTCGAAGGGGTGCCCGAGACCGAGGCAACGCGGCTGCATGCTGAGGCGGCCGACGAGGGGTTGACCGGTGTCAGCCCCCGTTTCGTGATCAACGCCATCTCCAACGCCATCACGCGCGGCAATACGCATAGCCTCACCAGCATGGAGCTGCTGCTGGCCATCAAGGACGCAATCGAAAGTGACGCGCGCATGGAATCCAAGCACAAGAAGTCCTGGGTGGATCATCTGGTGACCGCCCGCAAGGAGTTCTACAACCGTTGGGTCAAGGAAGACGTGCACCGCGCGATGTTTGCCTCATTTGAGGAGGAGGCGCAGCAGCTGCTCGAGAAATATCTAGACGAGGTCGAGGCCTCACTCGATCACCGGCAGGTCACCGATCCGATCACCAGCGAAACGCGGCCCGCGGATGAACGCTTCCTGCGCTCGGTGGAAGAGAAGATCAAGGTTTCCGACTCCGGCAAGATGTCGTTCCGCCAGGAAGTGGTGCGCAAGGCCATGGTTGCCTTCAAGGCGGGAGAGAAATTCAAGCTCGCAAGCCACGCGCGCATGCGCGAGGCGATCGAGCAATACCTGTTCGAGGAGCGCCGCGACGTACTGCGGCTCGTGACGTCCACCGCGCGCCCCGACGAGGAAGCCCGGCAGAAGATCTCTGTCGTGCAACAGCGCCTGGTGAGCGAATACGGTTACGATGAGCACAGCGCGAAAGAAGCACTGAGCTATGTCACGACGCTACTTGCACAGGAGTGACGCAGGAGTATCGTAGCAATCATGTCCGAAGGTAGCGGCACGCCCGGATCGGAAGCCGGTAAGTGGTACGACCTGTTTTCACGCGGCGCGCGTGACTGGTTGCGTCACGATGAGAAGGTGCGCGAATCCGTTCGCAAGCATCTGCCGCAGATAGTCTCCGGTGGCGATGTCATCAATGAGACTGCTCGCACCGTACGTGTGCCGGTGCGCATGCTCGAGCACTATCACTTCCGCCTGCGTCGCCCCGAGGAGCAGCAGGGCGCAGGCCAGGGCAAGGCCAAACCCGGCGACGTCTTTGCAGATCCTTCCAAACAGCGCGGTCCCGGCGAGAAAGGCGCGGGCGGACAGGATGACGGAGAAGTGCAGCTGCTGCTGGAGTTCAAGGTCGATGACATCGTCGACTGGCTCTGGGAGGAGATGCAGCTTCCCAACCTGAAAGCGCGCGTCGGTCCGTCCGAGGAGTCCGACTGGGTGCGCGAGGGTTGGGACCGGCGCGGCGCACGTTCCCGCCTCGACCGCCGTCGTTCCTTTAAGGAAATGGTCAAGCGGCGCGCCAATCCGGGTGCTGTGAAGACCTTCATCGATGATGATCTGCGCTTCCGGCAACTCTCGCGTCGCAAGCAGCCCGCAATCCACGCTGTCGTCTTCTTCATGCTCGATGTCTCGGGGAGCATGTCCGACCGCGACCGCAAGCTCGCCAAGACTTTTTTCTTCTGGGTCGTGCAGGGATTGCGGCGCGAGTATCGCTCGCTGGAGACGGTGTTCGTGGCCCACACCACCGAGGCGTGGGAGTTCAGTGAGCCGGATTTCTTCCAGGTGAGCGGCACGGGCGGCACCGTATCCTCGACGGGCTTCCGCAAAGTGCGCGAGATCATCGATGAGCGCTACAACCCGTCCCGCTGCAACATCTACCTGTTCTACGCCTCCGACGGTGACAACTCGGTGAGCGACAGCACCGAGGCCCGCGAGACCCTGCTGTCGATCACCAGCGATGCCTGTTACACCGGATATGTGGAAGTCTCCTCCGGGCTTTCCCGTCAGCTCGCGACCGAGACCGGGCGCCTGTTCGCTGAGCTAGCCACCGCGGGCTGCGCCGCGGGCAGCTACGCGCTCAATGATTTCGACGATGTCTGGGGTGCGGTACGCCACTTCTTCACGGCAGAGAGCCGGGCATTGTCCAGTGACTGATCCGACTCAGGACTGGCGCAGTTATACCCAACGCATCGAGGAGTTGGCCGCGCGCTCCGGGCTGCAGTTCCATCCCGTGGAATTCGAGGCGGTGCCGGACAGCTTCATGATGGAGATCGCCGTCTATGGACTCCCAGTGCGCATGCCGCACTGGTCCTTCGGCGTGCGCTACATCTATCAGTTGATCCAGCGGCACATGGGTAACTCCCGGCTGTTCGAGGTCGTCTTTCCTGGCAACCCCGGGCATGCCTATCTGGCATCCAGTAACGGGTTGGCCGAGAACATCCTGGTCACCGCTCATGTGCTGGGACACGCGGATTTCTCTCGCAACAACCTGTTGTTCCGCCGCTGCCAGGGCCAGGTGAGTGAGCACATCGTTGAGCACGCAGCGACGCATGCGCGTCAGATTCAACAGGCGATCGAGACCTACGGCATGCAGCGGGTCGAGACCGTGCTCGATGCCGCATTGGCGCTCGAGCAGCACATCGATGTGGATCAATCAGTGCGGCGCGAGCGCTACCCGGAATATGCGCCGGAGAACAAGGCGCTGGTCGATGACACCTTCCGCAAGCGCTTCGCCTCGCTCGATCCCGTCGCGGCCAGCACCGGGGTCGAGATACGCAAGCGTGCGCCCGTGCCGCCGCACCCTGAGCGCGATTTGCTCTGGTTCGTCGCCAACTACGCACCGGAGATGGAGAGCTGGGAGCGCGATATTTTTCTCGCTGTGCGTGAGGAGTCGTTCTACTTCTATCCGGTGTTCGCGACGCAGATCATGAATGAAGGCTGGGCCTCTTACTGGCACGCGCGCCTGCTGCGCGAGGCGGAGTTCGTGCCGCAGCAGGCCTATGTCGATGCCATCAAGTGCCACTCGGATGTGGTTCGCCCGGTAGCGGCCGACCAGCAGGTCGCGCTCAGCATCAATCCGTACCATCTGGGATTTTCGATGTGGGAGAAGATCGTCGAGCGCGACGGCCTGGAGAGTGCGCGCGACATCATGCAACAGGATGATGACTTCGGTTTCATCCGCAACCACCTGACGCGCGAGCTTGCCGATGAGCTGGGCCTGTTCCGCTTCAACGCGCGCAGCGACGGGCATATCAAAGTGCTGGATCCGGATCTGGGAGCCCTGCACGAGGCGATTCTCAGTCCGAAATATAATTTTGGTGCCCCCTCGGTCGCAGCGGCCCATGTGCGTACCGACGGAACGCTCGAGTTGGCCCACGACAGCAGCGTCGACGGGCGTGGATTGGATCTGGAGAGAAGCCGACGCGTGCTGGATTACGTACAGCGCGTGTGGCGGCGGCCGATCGTGCTGGCCACTGTCAATCAAGCGGGTTCCACGCTTGAGTTGACCGCGCCCTGAAGAAGAACCGAACCCGCTCAGCGAGCGGTCTTCTCCTCATCGAACACGATCGGTCCAGGCTTCCCTGGCGATTCCGGCGCCGGCGGATCGTGAATCCGCTCATCTGGCGAGGGTTGAGGATCCGCAGGCTGAGGAGGCGGCTGATCCGCTGTGCCTCGCTGTCGGGGGTCACCCGGTTGCGGGGCAGGTGGATCATGCGGCTTGCCAGGCCCGGGTGTACTCGTGGTGGCTTTGCTCATGCTTAGCCACGAGCAATTGCCGGTCCCGGCACATGCCGTCGTGGGCTAAGGAATGGAGCGAAGGAACCGCGGCGGGCGCCGCGCGTGCGTCGCCTGTTCGAAAGCGTAGGCGTAACCGATCAATTTGCTCTCGCTCCAGGCTGTCCCCACGAGCGACAGGCCGACCGGCAGTCCACGCAACTCGCCCATCGGCACGGTGATATGCGGATAGCCGGCCACTGCCGGGGCACTGGAGATGCCACCCCCAACGAAGTGATCGCCGTTAACCCAGTCGATGACCCAAGCCGCTCCCATCGTCGGCGCGACGAGCGCGTCCAGCTGTTGACTGAGGAGGACGGCATCGATGCCCTCATGCCCCGCGAGGTGCTGCGCTCGCTCGCGGGCCTCGATGTAGGCCCGCTGATCGAGCCCGCCGGTAGCTTCGGATTGGGTGAACAGCTCCTGGCCGAAGAGCGCCAACTCACGCGCTGACTCGCTGCGATTGAAGTCGATCAGTTCAGCGAGTGAGCGGGGTGAACCTGAGGCGCGCTGGCCCAAATACCGGTTCAAGCCGTCCTTGAACTCATACAGCAGGGTAGTCTGTTCGTCATCATCGAACTTGCCCTGCGTAGGCAGCGCGACCGGGTCCACGATCACCGCACCCAGCGATCGCAGGACATCGAGTGCGTGTTGTAACAACTGGTCGACCTCGGCGCTGAAGCCCGCGTCCTGTCGCAGCACGCCGATGCGCGCGCCATGCAGCCCACCGCGATGCAGAGATTGGCGATAGTCGACGGGTTCGCGATATTCCAGCGGCTTCGTTGCCGGATCGTCGGGGTCATAGCCTGCCAATACATTGAGTAGCGTGGCGGCGTCCGCTACCGATCGCGCCATGGGCCCGGCGGTATCCTGACTCGCTGAGATGGGTAGGATGCCGGCACGCGAGACGAGTCCTACGGTGGGCTTGATACCGACCAGGCCATTAGCACTCGCGGGACAGACGATCGAGCCGTCCGTCTCAGTGCCGACTGCGACCACGGCCAGGTCGGCCGCGACTGCCGCACCGGAACCGGAACTCGAGCCACAGGGGCTGCGGTTCAGCGCGTAGGGATTGAGTGTCTGCCCGCCACGGCCACTCCAGCCACTGGAAGAGTGACTCGAGCGGAAGTTGGCCCACTCACTGAGATTGGTCTTGCCCAGGATCACCGCACCCGCCGCTCGCAGGCGTCGCACGATGAATGCGTCGTGCGGGGGTCGCGAGCCAGTCATTGCAAGTGAGCCTGCGGTCGTCAGCATCCGGTCGGCGGTATCGATATTGTCCTTGATGAGCACTGGAACGCCGAACAGCGGCGGCTTGCCGGAGCGTCCGTTGGCATCGAGCGCCCGGGCAATGCGTGGGGCGTCCGGATTGACTTCGATGACGGCATGCAGGGCAGGGCCGCTGCGATCGATCTGCTCGATACGGTAGCGATAGTGCTGCTGCAACTGCTGCACCGTGTATGTATGCACGGCGAGCCCGCGAGTCACACTGGCGATCGTCGGCTCAGGAGGAATCGGGGCGCCGCTTGCGCCGCACGGCCGCAGCAGGGCCGCCAGCGTCCCCATCATTGCGAGCCAACTTCTCAGTGCTCCGTAAGCCAGCGTTTCAATGCTCCGTAAATCAGGGCCTCAATGCTGTGCCAGCCGATAACTCAATTCCACGAAATAGCTGCGGCCGTAATTGTTGAAGTTCTCCAGATTGAACGGCTGGGAGTAGATGCCGGGAGTACTACGATCGATCGGCGGCAGCTTGTTAGTGAGATTCACCACATTGCCCGAGACCACGAGTCCAGGCAACACCTCGTACCTGGCGCTCAGATTGGCGACCGTCCAGGTAGGCAGACGACCAGCGAGCGGCTGCGCATAGCCGGAAACATCCTGCTGGGAAATAAAGTTCGGAGTCTGGCCATAACGCTCGCCATACAACGCAAGGCCGAAGCCGTGGAACTCCCACGCCAGGGTGGCATTCGCCTTGGTCTTGAACTCGTGACTGTAGAACGGACTGTCCAGCAGGTTGATCTGAGTATCGCCTGCGAAACGGATTTCGCTGTGCTCCACGATATTGCTGTAGGAGGCACCGATAATGAACCTGCCCGCGAACCCGGCGTCCCAGGTGTAGTTGAGATTGACGATAACCACTCCCAGCTTCTCTTCGGCGACGTTGATCTTCGGTGTGTTCAGCTGAGTGACGATGCCGTTGGCATCACGGATCACCTGCGATATCGCCTGCACACAGGTGGGAGAGTTGACGTCCAGTTCCCCCAGCAGGCACGCGGAGTCCAGCCGCAGGAGTTGATCCTGGTCCTGTTGCTGCACTTCGTTGGTGATCTTCCAGTGCAGGTAATCGATGCTGGCCTGCAGTGCGGACACTGGCGTCCAGTCGACCCCCACCCCGGCCACCTTTGCGGTGATCGGCTGCAGATGCGGGTTGCCGGCGGTTGTGCCGAAGAACGACGTGCCAGCGTAGGGGCATGAGCTGAGGTTCCCCGCGGCAGCTGTATATCCTTCCTTGGTGCAGGTGTAGTAATCCGTGCTGCTGCTGGTGAAGAAGCCGCTGGTGCCCTGATACTCATCCGACAGCGTCGGCGCCTTGAACGCCGTGCCGTACTTGCCGCGGATGAGCAGCGTTTTCAGTGGGCGCAGTTCGACACCGATGTTATAGGTGTCCTTATGGACGTTCTGTCCGGCGACCCGGTAATCGTCGTAGCGGTTGGAAGCATCCAGAGTAACCATATCCACGACGGGCAGGCGCAGCTCAACTGTGCCTGCGTAACGTGAACGATGGCCACTGCCCGCGGTCGCGGTATAAAGGTAGGTTTCCCCATCGAGGTAGCGGGGATCCGGGTCGTACGCCCAGCCCTGGCCGCCGCCTTCAACGAGTGCTGCGATGCCGGCATCTCCACCGGGCAGATGAAACAACGCTGAGTTCGTCAGCTGGCCTCGCGCCAGGCTGTCCTCCGTACGCGAGTAAGAATTTGCATAGCCCGTGAAGGACGCGTACTGCGCAGGCGTGATCGGCTTGTAGAAGGCCGCGTAATTGACCGCATACTCGGGCTGGCCGAAGTTCGGATCGGGGCCGAGATTCGGTCCGAAGATTGGCGCATAGAAGGCATTGATGGCCTGCGTGAACGCCAGATGAGTGGCTTCGGTGAGCTTATTCTCGGTAAACGTCATGTCCGCGAGATATTTCCAGTCGGATGCCCCGACGGCGCCCTGTACACCGATAGTGGCGCGGATCGAGTTGACGGTATTCTTGTCCATCTGCGCGCCGAGATTGCCGGCTTCCTCCGGCGAGAAGATGTGCTGCAGGTTGAGCAGGTCGGTACCGCCAGCCACATTGGGATCGGCAAAATAATTGTACGGTCCGGTCGAATCGCCCTGCGTCAGAAGGTTCACGGTCCCGGTGTTGAATCGCGAAACGTCATGATCGATCAGCACGTCCGTGAATATCTGGAGGTTGCTGGTAATGTCATCGGATAGATGCAGGAAACCCTGTGTCGATTCAACACCGTTACTAATGGTACTGAAGCCTGTACGGAAAGTGCCGCAGTACAGGCCGCGGCCACCGCGAGTGCGCAGCGCAACGCTGTGGCCGAATTGACTGGCGACATTGCCGCAGTTGGCGGGATCCTGGAAGTAATACGTATCGCCATTGGGCTGACCAAAGAGGCCAAATACCAGCCAGTCCCGTTCGGCAGTCTGAGGTGAGGATCCCTGGTCGAAATACTGGTTGCTGAGGCGGCGTTGATAACCCCAGATCGGATCGGTGCGCTCGTACTGCGCTCCGACCACCACATCCACGGGGCCGAACGTAAAGCCGTCCGCGAGGGCGATGCGGCGATCGGTGCCCCCGCCATCTTTCGTCCAGCCATAGCGCAGATCCGCGACGGGGCCGTCCATCTTGCGCCTGAGGTGGATGTTGACCACGCCCGCGATGGCGTCCGAGCCATAGATAGAGGATTGACCCCCAGGCAGCAGATCAATCGAATCAACCAGGACCGTGGGGATGCCGGTGACACTCGTAATGATATCGGTGCCGTTGTAAAGCGCCGGGTAGTCAGCCAGCGGACGTCCATCGATGAGAAACTTCGTGTAGCTGGGGGACAGACCGAAGAAGCTGACCACCTGCGCGCCGGCAGTAAACTGGTTCGTTTCCTGAGGATTCTGGATCGCGCCGGTGGCGAAGGAACTGCGCTGGATGGCTTCCGCCACGGTGGCAAAGCCCTTCACCTGCAAGTCTTCGGGAGTGATGACCGTTATCGGCTGCGCGGTCTCCTTTTCGGCTTGGGGAATCAGCGAGCCGGTGATAACGACCTCGGCCAGCTCATCTTTGGATTTGGCGTCGCTGGCCGCAGTTGCGGTGTCCGCTGCAGGCGCTCCCGCAACCCCGAGGAGGCTGAAGATCAGCACCGCGGAGAGCGAACAAACCAGCCGCGACGTGAAGGATCCAAGACGAGCAACAGTGCAGTCCCAATGACTCCGATTGGCGTGCAGCAAGGCGTTCTCCCTGATCTCGTGCGGCGTCCGTGCAGGTAGCGCCTGCCGAGAAAGCTTCGTTGTGTAGGCCCGACTTGTAGCAAGTCGCATACCTTTTGGGAAGGCTGCCAATAGGTTCTGCGCTCACCAGGGAGCTGTTGGGAACGCGCAACGCGCAAGCTTGGCGGTTGCCGAGACCTTGGATTAGCTGCGACAGGACATCGCGAAGCGCATGCGATCAAACACGATCGGCCTAACGGCAGTTATCATTGCATTCCATAAGCGTGCGCTACGACCGCACCAACTTGCTCCCCCATGCGCACGCCGACCTCAGCAGAGTTGCGATAGTGCACCCCGCAATACATGCGGCCGAGCGATACCTCCTGCACGAGGTCCTCGGTCTTGGTCCAACGCCGCGTGACACCCGGCAGGGTATTGCTGCGCGTGCTGAGTTCAGGCAAGGCTTCTTTGCCGACATCGGCGCGGATCACAGCGGCGATCGTCGCCGCAATCATGCAATGTGCGCACGGATACTCGGGTTGAATCGGTGTGACGATGAGCGGCGTCCAGTCGGCCTCGCGCTCCGTCGCCGGATTGTCGTCCCTGTCACCATTGCGGATGGCAGTGAGTGGTCGCCAGAACTGATAGTGGTACTTGGCCTCAAAGACCGAGATTTCCGTATCATTGAGGGCTCCAGTTACCGCGGCGAACAATCGCGCGTTGCGCGTCAAGTCGCGTCCAGCTGCGCGTGCAAGGGAGCTCACGACCCCGATATGTACGTCCGGTAGAGCAGTAGCCCAAAACCGGCCAATGTTAGTCTGCTCGGGTGTGCGTACCGTGCTTTGCGCGGCGCCCATGGACTTGGTCTCATTGTAGTCGCGCGCCCAAAGCGAACTGTTGAGCGCCGGCGGCGGCCCCGGCCGAAACTGGTTGGCACTCTTCAGAAACCACGGTTTGTGCTGCGCAACTGAGTAGCCGAGCGGGAAGGTGGTAGGGACGTAAACGCCAGGTGAAGTGAGCGGGCGATACGGCTCAATGTGGCCAATGTCATCGGTGTGCTTCCCGAGGACGTCCTTTGCAGCGCGTTCGCCGAGTGCGATGCCTTTGCGGCTCGCTTCATTTTCCGGGATTCTGGCGAGCATCTTCTGATACGCCGTTTCAATCGGCGTCCGCTGCTCGATCGCCTCATGCAGCAGAATAGCGTGACTGGCCGCGGCGATCGCTGCATCCACCGAAGCGCCCTGTGTCGGACCCAAGTCCACCAGATCGCGGGGATAACGCCGGGTAATGGCGTTCACCGCTTCATAGACCGCACTCTGTGCTAACGCCAGCGTGCGGATGGTATTGGGGGCGTCGGTGGCGATCTCCGTGGTGAGGTCTGCCCAGTCCGCCACCGTGTCGGCAAGCGCCACCGAGCTCGGTACGCTCAGCCAGAGCGCTGCAAAAAAACTAGCTGCTCTCACGAAAGCTCCACCTGATTGGGGTTGCGGAGGCCGGAGGGTCGGTTTTTGTCAAGATTCATTCTAGCCAATGCGTAGCTCAGTTGCGCTTCCAGCTCCCCAAAGTCCCCTATTCTGTGGTGAGTACGCAACAATCGCGGCTGTTGAAGGTGTAAAATGTTGTTGCGCGGTGTGAAATACGTATACTTGGCGGCACTGTTAGCCCCTATGGGGGAGGGTCTCGTTGCGGATAATCCACAGCCGCCGCGCTGCTCGGGCGGTTTGTTGTTTGCGAGCCGCGGACCCTTCTATAAAGATTTCTAAGTAATTCTGGAATCGAGGGAGAACACATCACATGATCCGCAAAGAGAACCGCGAGCTAAGCCAAGCGGTGCGACTGGCGCTCTGGGGTGGAGGCGCCTGCGCGGCTGCTGCATTTGCAACAAGTTCCGTAGCTCAGGCGCAGCAAGCCGCGGCTGAAACGTCTGCGGCACCGTCGGCCCCTGTTGAAGAGGTAGTGGTGACGGGCTCGCGCATCGCCGCCCCGCAGCTCGAATCGGTGAGTCCGGTCACCGCCATCAATGCGGAGGAGGTCAGAGACACGGGCGTCACGCGCGTCGAGGACCTGCTCAACAGCTTGCCGCAGGTGGTCGCCGATCAGGGCTCTGGCCTGTCCATGGGCTCAACCGGTGTCGCCAATATCAACCTGCGTGGCCTCGGCGTGCAGCGCACTCTGGTGCTGATCAACGGCCGTCGGCTGATGGGCGGCGATCCGGGCGGTGGTTCGGGCAATTCCACGAATCTCGGCGGGGCTTCGGCAGGGGACGTCAATCAGATTCCGGTCGCGCTCGTCGAGCGTGTTGACGTGCTCACGGGCGGCGCCTCGGCTACCTACGGTGCGGATGCGGTCGCAGGTGTGGTCAATTTCGTCATGAACGATCACTTCGAGGGCGTGCGCCTCGATGCCAACGCAGGTATCTACAATCACCACAACCACAACCCCTTTATCAACGATCTGGAAGCTGCGAAAAACAATCCTGGCCAGTTCCCTCAGGTTACCGGTACGAACTGGGATGGCGCGAACGAGGACATGACCCTCATCATGGGCCACAACTTTGCAGATGGCGCCGGCAACTTCGAGGGCTATCTCGGCTATCGTCACGAGGCCCCGATCACTGCCGATCATCGCGACTTTGCGGCTTGCGTGCTCACGGCTTCGCCCGGTTCGCCCTTCTCCTGCTCCGGATCGAGCAACGCAGCTCCAACGGTTGTGCGCCCGGGCAACCTGCAAGTGTGCGACCCGGCACAGGGCTGTCCCTCCGGGGCGAGCGGAGATCTCTTCTCGGGCCGGTATCGCCGCTTCAACTATGCCGCTTCGCATTACCTGCAGCGCATCGACGAGCGCTATACGGCCGGCTTCTTCGGACACTTGAAGTTCAACGACCACGCCGAAGCGTACACCGAGTTCATGTTCATGGACGATGACACCCGCGGGAACTATGCACCTGCAGGCATGTTCTTCGGCAGCGGCTTCGCGGTAGATAACAGAGGAATTCGCAACGGCAATTGGTACCTCAATTGCGGCGTGGGCGGCTTCGGCAACGCGGGGATGAACCCCTTCTTGTCGGCGAACGAGTTCTCTACGCTATGTGCTCCGGGTAATCCGATCGCTGTTTTTCCGCAGGCAAACGGCGATGTTGAGTTGCAGCTCGCCCGTCGCAACGTCGAGGGTGGACCCCGCCAGGACGAGTACAACCACTTGGCCTACCGCGGTGTATTTGGGACGCGAGGCGAGATCAACTCGGCCTGGGGCTACGATGCGTCCTTTACCTACGGCCTGACCAAATTCACCGACTTCCATAACAACGACACCTCTTCGTCGCGCATGCAGGATGCGTTGCTCGCGGTGAGAGACCCTGTTACGGGTCAGATCGTCTGCCGCGGCGCGCAGACGGGCTGCGTACCCTGGAATATCTGGAATCCGTCGATCCCAATTGACCCGGCAGCACTGCGCTACTTCAGCGTGCCGGGACTGCTGCAGGGTGCGGCTCAAGAGAGTGTCTTTACAGCGTTCGTCAACGGCGATCTCACCGAGTCCGGCGTGAAGCTTCCCACGACTGACGAAGGCCTCAAGCTGGTGGTCGGCACTGAGTATCGCCGCGAGACGATCCAGTTCCGCCCGGATGCGGAGCAGCTTACCGGCGATCTGGCCGGGTCGGGTTTTGACCTGACCGGTTACGAGGGGGGCTACCACGTCTGGGAAGGCTTCACCGAGCTGCGCATGCCGCTGGCGAAAAACTTGCCCGGTGTCCATACGCTCGATGTCGAAGCCAAGTACCGCTACTCGAGTTACACGAGCGGGTTCAAGACCAACACCTACGAGTTCGGGATCAACTGGGCCCCCATCGAGGATGTTCGCCTTCGAGCCAGTTACAACAGGGCCGTTCGCGCACCGAACCTGGCGGAGCTGCTCAAGGGTCCTTACGTGACGCTTGATGCCGGCACGGATCTTTGCGCTCCCGGTGGCCCCTACACCGCTGCGCAGTGTGCACTCACGGGCTTGTCACCCGCGATATACAACGACCCCAACCGACGCGGTCTGCTCACCTCGGCGGCCGGTCAGTACAACGGCCAGCTGGGCGGAAGCCGCACCCTGCATCCCGAAATCGGCAAGACCACGAACGTGGGACTGGTGTTCACGCCCACTTTCCTGGCGGGTTTCAGCGCCACGATCGATTATACCGACATCAAGATGACGGACGTCATCACCACCTACGGTCCGAATCTGATCCAACAGAGCTGCATAGCGAGCGGGGATCCGAACAGTTCGTTCTGCAAGTTGATCCATCGTGATGCGGATGGAACGCTCTGGGAGAGCCCGCAGGGTTATACGGCGGATCCGCTGGTGAATCTGGCAGGCCTGCAGAACAAGTCCATCGATCTGGGCGTGGGCTACCGGCTCGACATGGGAGGGCTCGGCAAGCTGCGCGCGCGGCTGGACGGTAGCTACCTGTTGAAGCTGATCACCACGCCGGGTGCAGGTCCGTCGTATGACTGTGCTGGGCGTTTCGGGCCCTCGTGCGAGCCCGCGACGCCGAAATGGCGAAACCGGTTTGCGCTGGACTGGGACACGCCACTGGGCCTGTCGGCGGGTGCGACCTGGCGATACATCGGCCGGGTCACGAACTCGCGGCTCGATGCCAAGATTCCCGACTACATCGGTGCGGACAACGCCGCGTTGGGTTTGCCGGACAACCACTTGCCCAGCATCAGCTACCTCGACCTGCGTGTTTCGTATAACTGGAACAAGATCACCGTGCGCGCCGGCGTCAACAACGTCCTCGACAAGGATCCGCCGTTGTTTGACACGATTGACACGGGAGGAAACAGCATCTATGCGGAAAGCAACACCAATTCGTCTCTGTACGATATGGGAGGACGCTTCCTGTTCCTCAACATGACGGTGGACTTCTAAGTCTGCTCAGCACTCGTCGCGAGTGCGTCGAAGCTCAACGGCGGGCCACGGGGCCCGCCGTCTTCTTTTCTCTTTAGTTGACCCTATAGCCCCAGCGCTCCAACCACGGCGTCAGAATGGGCAATGCTTCGCCGAAGTGACTTTCGTAGTGTTTCCAGCGATCCACCGAGCGGCTACTGATCGGCTCGATCACCTGAGCGTAGCTCGGCGTGCTGATGAAGCCCTTCGCGCGGGCATGCGCTCCGGGAGCGAGCATGGCGTCGTCCCAAGGTAGATCGAGAAATGTGCTCAACTTGTGCACTTCCCTGTCGAAGTCTGCCGTCAGACTCTCGTACCGCAGCTCATAGCTTCTGGGCCGCAGGAGTGGCGCCTGGGCATACCAGAAGCCGAAGGCGCGCGCGTAGACCCGTGCAAGCGTCGGCAAGTCCCGGCAGGCGAGGGCCAATGGCGGCGAGGCGAAGTGCTGCAGGAAGCAGCTGAGGAGAGTGTCACAAGGATGCCGAATGGCGACGATGATAGGTGCATTGGGAAATAGCCGTTGGATCATCGGTACGAAGATCAGGTTCAATGGAACCTTGTCGACGAGGCGCCGGCCTGGCAGCAATCGAGCTCGTTTGCGCGCGCGCTGCCAGTACGCGCTGCGCACCTCATGGAGAGTGTTTTCGCTTAGCCTTCCGAGCTCAGTCGGATAGTTGATACCCTGCTTGGTCACTTCCGTGACCGCTCTGAGGATCAAGCCCTGCTCGTCCATGGACTGAAGCAGGGGGTGCGCATCGAGCACCTGCTCGAGCAACGTCGTTCCCGAGCGCGGAAATCCGACGATGAAGATAGGACTCTCTTCGACGCTCGGCCCTTTGTCGCCCCACGTCGCAACGTCCTGAGGATCGCAGCCGCTCGCGGTGAGTAACCAATACTGCGACTCCTCGATAGATGCTTTGCCCTGTGCCAGCTCGACGAACTCCACTTGCGAGCGATGTGCCTCTTCAGCAGCTGCAAATGCCTCCTCGTAGCGCCCCAGTGCATCGCATGTCCTGGCCAGCAAAAATAGCAGCTTATGCCGGTGCGCGGACTCCTTCTGGTGCGAGAGCGCCAGCATGACGCCTCGGTGGGCTTCAGCGTGTCGGCCGCCTCGCGATGCGAGTACTGCCGACATCATCAGCCTGTCCGGATCAGGCTCCGCACGCGGATCATGGAGCTCGAGCTGCTCAAGCGCTGCGCCCGCCTCATGCAGGCGATGCAGGCGTTCGAGGATGGTGATGCAGCCCAGTGCGGCCTTGCCACTGCGCGGCGGGCTGGCCAGCAATCGCTGTAGGGCAGGCTCCGCTGGATCCACAGCGGCCAGCATTCCGAGGAGCTGAATGATCAACACGGAAAATTCGAGCGTGAGCTCTTCGAAGTGCTGCCATCCCTCCAGCGTATCCAGAGCCTCTTCGCGTCGGGCGACGTCGAAACAGCACTGCGCAAGGGCCCACCGAAGCCTGCCATCAGCCGGAGCAAGGGCCATCCCGTCGCGCAGTGCGAGGTACGCGGCACGGTAATCGCAGCGGTCCATCTGCAACACGCCCAGGTTGTAGAGAAGCTCTGGAGTCGGTGGTGCGAGCTGCAAGGCGCGCTCGAAGGCCGCGCGGGCCTGCTCGCGCCGCGCGGTTGGGCGCATGACACTTCCCAGGTTCTCCCAGTGCCTGGCGACCTGCGGCTGTATGAGCGTGAGGGCATTGAAGACACGCACGGCGTCCTCGTAACGTCCCTGTGCGTTCAGTATGGTCCCAAGCAGTTCGAGGGCGGCCGGATGATGCTCATGGGTGGAGAGCACTCGCAGGCACTTTTGCTGCGCGCTATCGAGCTGGCCGGCAGCGATCTCTCGCTCTGCAAGTGCCAGAAGCGCTGCTGGATCAGAGTGAGATGGCGAGTATGTGGAAGACATGGCAGCTCGCCGCAAGCGTTCTACAGACTATCCAGGCGCGATGATGCAGCATTGCCGCGGGATTGGCGAGCTTACGGCTGTTGGCCGCCCGGCCTGCTGCGGGTATTCTGTCCGGATCTGGTATTCAGCTGAGCTTTGTGAGCGCCGCCGACGAAGCCCATCGTGCGAGCCTCGCCGCCGCCGTGCGCAAACATCGCGCGGGACAATTGCGCGAGGCCGTGTCCGCTTACGAGGCGCTCGTGCAACGAGCGCCGAAGGATGCCGATTTGCTGCAGCTTCTCGGAGTTGCACTCGCGCAGCTCGGGAGGGAGGCCGAAGCGGCGATTCTGCTCGCGCGCTCCGTGGAGATAGAGCCGAAGCGTCCCGGCGTGCTGCTGAATCTGGCGCGTGCCTTGCACACGCTGCGCAACGAGAACGAAGCACTGGGTGCCTGCGAGCGTGCACTCGCTCTGGACGCGTCTTGCGCACCGGCGTATCGGTTGCGAGCCACAATCCTCACCGCGCTCGGACGCCGTGAAGAGGCGCTGGCGAGCGCCGGCCAGGCGGTGCGCTTTGCGATGCACGATGCTGCTGCGCATGCCGATCTGGGAGTGGCACTGCAGGCGGTGGGTCGCGAACACGACGCGTTGGAGTGCTTCGAGCGGGCGATCGCACTCGAGCCGAACCTCGCCGCCGCCCATCACAATCGCGCCCTGCTGTTGATGCGCAGAGCAGATCACGAGAGCGCGCTTGCGAGCTTCGATCGAGCCCTCAGACTACAGCCGCAGCATGCAGCTCTGCACAGCAATCGCGGCAATTGCCTCAAGGAACTTGGACGTTTGGAGGAGGCTCTGCAGTGCTATTCGACCGCGCTCGCCATCGAGCCGGGCAATGCGCTGACGCTGCACAACCGCGCTGCCCTGCAAACATTGGTGGGTAAATACGTCGAGGCGTTGAGGGATTACGACGTGCTCGCCACGCTCGGCGAGGAGCGTGCGTTGGACCTCATCGGCCGCGCCATCGCGCTCATCGGGGTCGGTCGTTTCAGTGAGGCCCTCGCGCCGCTCGACCGAGCGGTCGCGCTCCTGCCGGATGAGCCAGAAGGGCACGTGCAGCGCGGCGTCGCGCTGTTGAATCTCGGTCGCCATTCTGAAGCCGTAGATAGCTTCGATCGCGCCCTTGCGTTGCGGCCGGACATCCCTGAAGTGTTGAACAACCGGGCAATTGCTCTGATTGGCGCAGGCAGGACGAGCGACGCGCTTTCGAGTCTGATCCGCTCCTCGGTGTTGAATAGCATGAATCCCGACACGCTCGTCAACATGGGGATCGTTCTCAAGATTCTCGGTCGTCATCGCGAAGCCTGCGCGCACTTCAGCAAGGCGTTGGCGGTCAAGCCCAGACACGCTGCTGCTCGCTTCGGACTCGCATTCCTTCACCTCGCGCTCGGTGAGCTCAGCCTCGGTTGGCCGCATTACGAGGCACGATTTGAGATCCCGGAGCTGGGCAATCCGCCGCGGCAATTCGACGTGCCACGCTGGGATGGTACGCAACCACTCGGCGGCCGCACCGTGTTGGTTTACGCTGAGCAGGGCCTGGGCGATGTCATCCAGTTCTACCGCTATTTGTCACTGCTCGTCGCGCGGGGTGCGAGCGTCGTGCTCGAAGTGATGCCTGCACTGAAGGCACTGCTCAGTACCCTGCCGGGCAGCTGTCGGATCATCGCTCGCGGTGAGGCATTGCCTGCCGCCGACTACTATTCTCCCCTGTTGAGCCTCCCGCTCGCGTTCCGGACCCGGCTCGACACGATCCCGGGTGGGGTGCCGTATCTTGCCGCGGATCCCCGGCGGATTGCTCAATGGGCCGAGCGATTGCAGAGCCTGTCAGGATTGCGGGTGGGGATCGCCTGGCAGGGAAACCCCGCCCTGGAAAAGCACATCTGGGCGCGCGGCCGTTCGATTCCGCTGACCTCCTTCGAGCCCCTCACACGTGTGCCCGGCATCAGTCTTGTATCTCTGCAGAAAGGTCCAGGCGTCGATCAGTTGCGCAGCTCCTCGTTCGCCGATCGCATCCTCGATCTGAGCGCGGATCTCGACGCTGGAACGGATGCCTTCCTCGATACCGCCGCGGTGATGAGCAGCCTTGATCTCGTGATCAGCTCCGATACCGCGATCGCGCATCTTGCCGGAGCGCTCGGACATCCCGCGTGGACGGCTCTGACTTTCTCACCCGAATGGCGCTGGCTGCTCGATCGAGCTGACACTCCATGGTACCCAAGCATGCGCCTGTTCCGGCAGACAGCGGATGGGGACTGGACTGGCGTGGTTCAGGCCATGGCGAAAGCGCTGCACGAGCACGTTCGGGAGCAAGCGGCCAAAGTTTGATTTGAACCGGGTTAGCGCTCTGGCGGCGACGCCTGGCCGTTACGTCACGCGCTTCACCCGGATCTTGCGATGCTTGTCAGCAACCAGCCACAGAGAGCTCATCGCCCCGTGCTCGATGCGCACGTTCTCGCCGATTTGAAACTCGGTGTTGGCCCTCGGCTCGACCTGATGCCATACCTGTTGATTGTCCAGCGTGAAGATCAGCTCGCCACGCGATCCCTGGCGCAGCGCCGCGATCTTTCCGCTCAGCATCTCGCTTTTGGCCCGCTGTAGGGCCTCGGGATCGCGCTGGTGCTTGACTTCGGCAGTCATGCCAAAGCGATCAGCCTCGACCTGCGGCAGCGTAGCGACAATGGCATCGAAACAGGCGAGGCGCGTGCGCGAATCCGCCTGCTGCGCGCAGCGGCGCAGGGCATCGTCGGGGGTTTCGGTCACCACCGGAACAGCCGTCCGAGCGACTGCGAGCCCGCATCCGAGCACGACCACCAGCAATGACCGCCGGGAGGGCGAGCTACTCATCGCGAGCCCAACACCGGTGCCGCGCTCCCGTAGTAGCGGCCGATGCCGACCGTGAGCGCGCGAGCCAGATCGCGCTCCGCCACCGACAGAAGTGGGTTCCAGATATCGAAAATGAGGATGACGCGGAGCTCATCGCTGTCGTTCCACGCCTCGTGCTCGATGGTATCGTCGAACACCCACGCGTTTCCTTTCTCCCAAGTACGCACCTCTGATCCGACTCGGAACCTGCAACCTTTTGGCACGACGAGCGGCAGATGCACAATGGAGCGCGTATTGGTCGTTCCCGTGTGCGGCGGCAGATGAGTGCGTGGCTTGAGCACCGAGAAGAAAGCACCGGGCGCGTAGCCCGGCACGTCGCACAGAGGTAGCTCGCGCAGTACCTGTGCGGTTTTCGGGCACTTTTGCACGTGTGCGTCGATGAGCTCGCCGTCGTGCCACAGCGAGTAAACACTCCAGTTCAAGGAGTGATTGAGCGGACCCCATTGGTCGATGGGGGCACCGGGAGGAAAGTCGACGTACGGCCTGAATTCCGCTCGATCGCCGTGCAGGGCAGCCAGTGCCTCGCCGGCAATATCGTCCGTGGCGGCTTCGAGCGCGTCCAGCCACGGAAAGTCCTCGCGCCTGAAAAACTCCACTGCCGGTAAGTAGGGGAACAAGACTTCCTTCGGCTGGCTGTAGTAGATGCGCCGCTTGCGCAGATACAGGTCCCGGCAAGCCTCATAGCGCTGCTGATCGGCGCCTGCATGTTGCTCGCGGATCGCGGCGACCTCGCGATCCAGAAATTTCTCGAGCTCTGCGCGGTTGGCGCTCACCACCTGGCGCGCATGCTCGAGTGCCGCCGCCGCCTGGGGTGGGGCCGGTGTGCCGGAAGCTACGGAGTCGAGAGCGGCCTCGAACAAGAAGCATGCATCCCGCGGTTTGCCGAGTCGCTCGAAGAGCTCGGCTTTTTGCAGCAGTGCCTGCACGTAACGCGGCTCGATCGAGAGCGCCTGGCCCAGCGCCGCTTCTTCGCCCTCGCTATCGCCCAGGGCACGGCAGGCATTCGCGAGGTTGAGTCGCAGCACTTTGGAGCGAGGATCGAGGGCGATCGCCCGCTGGTAGAGCTCATGAGCCCGCCGGGCATCGCCGCGCCTGAAGTGGTGGCCTCCGGCGGCATTCAGGACCAGCGGATGCTGCGGCGCGCGCGCCAGAGCCAGCTCGACCAATTTCGCTGCCTCAGCTACAGGTTGGCTGCTTGAGACCTGATTTATGGCCTCCGCCAGCGCACGGGCTTCCGGCTCGTTGATGGGTGTCGCATTCACGGAGTAAGG
Organism: uncultured Pseudomonadota bacterium; assembly: GCA_963715725.1. Lineage (GTDB taxonomy): Bacteria > Pseudomonadota > Gammaproteobacteria > Steroidobacterales > Steroidobacteraceae > 13-2-20CM-66-19. The sequence goes on from OY970272.1 coordinate 2,292,147, forward strand.
TGTGCGCTAGAGTAGTCGGGTGCAAATTATGGCATGTTCGACGGAGCAGATCCGGTGCCAACCGCCCCGCGGCCAGACTCGAGTCGGGCGCCGGCGATTGTCCGCTTGGCTGGTGCTGTTCGGAATGCCGCTCGCCTTCGCCTCCACGGCTGAGGATCCCGCTCTGCACACCCACTCCGAGGTCGAGCGAAGCGCGCTCCTGTTCGCGACCCCCACGACGCGCGATCACATTGGACGGGTAGTCGTACCGGTCCGCATCAACGGTCGAGGGCCATTCCGTTTCATCGTCGACACCGGCGCCAATCACTCCACGATCTCACCCGAAATCGTGAAGACGCTGGGCCTGAAGATCGAGAGCGATTCCGTACTCCTGCAGGGCATCACCGGATCCGCCCAGGTCGCCTACGTCACCGTCGAGAGTATCGAAGCCGGAGAGCTCACTCTCGGACCGACCACCATGCCGGTCGTCTGGGCACCGGTGATGGCCGGCGCCGACGGCATCTTCGGGGCCGCGGGTCTGACGGAGAAGAGCCTCGTGATCGATTTCCTGCGCAATCGGGTCGCGATTTCCCATCACGTTGAGAGTGTGATCCGCTCCGACGCGACCCGGATTCATGCGATGCCGGCCACGCATGGCCTCATTACGCTGAATACGCGCGTCGGCGGGCTGCGCATGCGGGCCGTGTTGGATACGGGATCTGAGCGAACCCTGGGAAATCTTGCCTTGCGCAACGCGCTCAAGAGGGGCGCTGAGCGGGGCTTCGTCGTGCAGATCACATCCGTGTACGGCGCCACCGAAAATGTCGAGACGGGCGAGATCGGGCCAGCACCACCGATCGATATCGACAAGCTTCACATTACGGATGTCGCAATCGTGTATGGCGATTTCAACATCTTCAAAGTCTGGGACCTGCAGCGCGAACCCGCGATCATCATTGGCATGGACGTTCTGGGCACGGTGGCCTCTCTTGGCATCGACTTCGAGCACCAAGACGTGTACGTGACCAGCGCCCGGGGACGCAACACGTTGCAGATTTCCCCTGGCGCGCTCGGCAATTCGGCTCAGAAGCACTAGCTCCGGATTTCTCACTGCGACCCTGCCTTCGCCTCGAGCTGCGGCGAAGGGTGGTCTTCCGATACCTCTGGCGATTCAGTCCCAAGCAAAGCTGCCGCCAATGTTGTTTCACCACGACATCGCTCGCCCGGAGCGTTCCCCTCCTATGAGTCCTTAACGCAACGTCAGCTTTCTTTACCTTTAATCCTAGTAGGATCGACGTTATCAGCTTGCTACATCTTTACCACTGCTTCGTCGCTGACAGCGGCAAATTGTAGTGAAAGCGCAACTAACGTTTGGCACGACCTCTCTGTCGCAGGCTGCGGCTCAGCAGGGAGGCCATGGGAGACCCTATGTTTAACTGGAAAATGGCCTCGCGCGGGTGGAGAACGGCCTCGCGCGGGCTCCCGGTCTGCGGTGTTCTGCTCTCGGCATTTGGCACAGCCTTCGCTCAACAGCAGGCTGCGGCGCCCGAAGAGCCGGTGCAACTTCAGGAAGTGGTCGTAACGGGCTCGCGCATCGCGGCGCCCAACGAGGTCAGTACGAGCCCTATACAGGTCCTTTCTTCCCAATACGTGGAGCAGACTGGTAAGACGGACATCGGCGACGTTCTGCTGCAACTACCGCAGATCTTCAACAACTCCATCGGGCAGGATCTGGGCAATGGGACCAGCGGTCTGACCACCCCGGGCGGTGTGGCGACAGCGGACTTGCGCGGTCTGGGTCCTAACCGCACGTTGGTGCTGGTAGATGGCCGGCGCCTCGGGCAGGGATCACCCAACACCGCAATCCAGTCTCCCGCACCCGATATCGATCAGATTCCATTGGGACTGGTGGACCGGGTCGAGGTCGTGACCGGCGGCGCTTCAGCGACCTACGGTTCGGACGCCATCGCGGGAGTGATCAACTTCATCATGAAGAAGAACTTCCAGGGCTTCCAGATCGATGGCCAGTTCAACGAGAACTGGCACAACAATCACGACAGCGGCATGCAGGATCTGGTGCAGGGCTTCGGTAGTACCCCGGCGACGGGCAGCATTACCGACGGCCGTCAGCGCAGCCTCGACATCCTCGCCGGGTCCAACTTCGCCGACGGCGACGGCAACGTGACCGGTTACTTCAGCTATCGGCACGCCGGCGCGGTGCCGAGCAGTGACCGCGATTTCGGCGGTTGCGAGCTCTATCCGGTCTTCGATCCTTCCGGCAACATCGTCACCGGACCGCGCTGCGGCGGCTCCGTCAATTCCAACTTGTTCGTAACCAATACCGGACCGAATGCCGGCAATGCCTACAGCGTGGTGGGTAACACGTTTGCTCCTTACCCGGCAGCCGGATCGGTACCGCCGGCAGAGTTCAATTCGCAGCCGTACATCTACATGACCCGTGAGGATGATCGTTACAACGCCGCGCTGCTCGCACACATGCAGGTGAACGACTACTTCACGCCCTACGGCGAGTTCTATTTCATGGACGATCGTACGACTCAGTTAGTCGCGCCCGCTGCAGCATTTTTGAGTAGTAATCCTTTCGATCCAGCGGGGAGCGGCGCCTATCCCATCAACTGTAACAACCCGCTCTTGAGCGCCCAGCAACAGGGCACGTTGTGTAGCGGGGCTCAGGTGGCTTTTGCAGCGGCAAACCCGACCATGCCCTGTACCTCACCGGCACCGGGAACTCTGTCGCTGAACTGCGCGGATGTGGATATCGGCCGTCGCAATATCGAGGGGGGTTCGCGAGTTGCGGACTTCAGTCACACGAACTATCGGGTCGTGGCCGGCGGCAGGGGCGATGCTTTCGGTGGCGGGATCAAATACGACGCGTACGCGCAGTATTTCTACACCACCTTCCAGTCCACCCAATCCAAGTTCTTCAACTTTCAGGCCATCGATAATGCCCTCGATGTGTATGCGACGCCCGGCGGTCCGCAATGCGTGAGCGGTGGCAGCTGCGTGCCCTGGAACATTTTCACTCAGGGTGCTGTCACGCCGTCGCAGCTCCAGTACCTGTACATCACCGGTCTCGCGGTCGGCAATTCCACCTTGCGGACCCTGCATGCCGATGTGACTGCCGACTTCGGCAAGTGGGGCATCCATTCGCCTTTCGCCAATGACGGCATCGCGGTCAACGTCGGCTTCGAGCATCGCGTGGACAAGGAAGTCTATGAGCCCGATTATGCCGAGCAGAATCAGCTGCTGTCCGGATTTGGCAGCGCTTCGGCCGCCATCAACGACAGCTTGACATCAAAGGAAGGCTTCGCGGAGTTGCGCGCTCCGCTCGTGCAGGACATGCCGTTTGTCAAGGAGCTGGTGTTTGACACCGGCTACCGCTATTCGCGCTACGATTCCAATGGGGAGGCCGGGCCGATCACGTTCAATGCGCACACCTACAAATTCGAGCTGCAGTATGCCCCCATTCAGGACTTCCGCGTCCGGCTCTCCTATGACAAGGCGATTCGGGCCCCGAGCATCATCGAGCTATACAACCCGCAGATCGTCGGGCTGATTCAGGGCGGCAACGATCCGTGCGCAGGTCCTGTCACCTACTCACTGACCCAATGCGAGCGACTCGGCGTAACTCCGGCCCAGTACGCCGCCAGCGTTGCTGGCACGGCAGTGGGCGGTGTCAACCCCATACCCCAGTGCGTCGCCGGACAATGCTCACAGCTCCAGGGTGGCAACCCGCATTTGCAACCTGAGCAGGGCGAAACTTACAGCGTTGGCATCAACTTTCAGCCCAGCTGGTTACCAAAGCTGACCGGCAGCATCGATTATTACCACATCGCTCTCACCAAGGCGGTTGGTACGTTGCCTTATTCAACGATCATCTCGAGCTGCGCGAACACGGGTGATCCCTTGTATTGCAGCCAGGTGGTCCGCAGCCCGGTGACCGGCGGGATCCAGGGCGCCAATTTGGCCACCGGAGGCTATGTCATCCAGAGCAACGTCAACATAGCCTCAACGGTCTTGAGCGGCATCGACGCCCAGCTCACCTATGTCCAGGACCTGCCGCCCGCTTTTGGCAACCTGCGGTTCGACCTCATTGGTGCGTATCTGCAGCGCGACATCTCAACGCCGGTGCCATTCTCGGGCAGCTACGATTGCAGCGCCCTGTACGGATCGACCTGCCAGACCGTGAATCCGCGCTGGCATCATATCTTCCGCACCACGTGGACCATGCCGTGGAACGTATCGGCATCGGCTGCCTGGCGGTTTATCAGCCCGGTACGTCTGGATGCCAACACCGGTAATCCGTTGCTCGCCAATTCGAACTTCACCTTCGATCAGTTCGATGCGCGCATTCCGTCGTTCAGCTACCTGGATCTGGAAGCGGATTGGCACGTGTCGAAGATCCTGACGGTCCGCGCCGGCATGAACAATGTGCTGGACAAGGACCCGCCGCTGCTGATCGCGCAGCTCGGTATCGTTGCTGGCGGTGCGGCGAATACCTCGGACACTTATGACATGTTCGGTCGTCAGATCTTTGTCGGCTTCAGCGCGAAGTTCTAGAGGACAGCCGAAGCTCTAGAATTAACAGCCTCGTCAAGCGGTCTTGCGGGACCGCTTGACGAAGGGCCAACTGCGCGTTGATGATCGCTTGGCGAGGACGCATCTTCGTGGCCTCCTCAATGCTGCCACTGCACGCTGTCGCCCACCTGCAGACCCAGGCGTTTCGCCTCCCCGCCCCTGATTTCCAGCACCGCCGCCACGGGACCACCGGAATCGATGGTCTCCAGTGAATGCGGCACGGCATGCTCGGCGATTCGCGAGATCCGCCCGTCAGGAGCCACGAACACCATGTCAAGCTCGATGAAGGTGTTCTTCATCCACATCCGCATCTCGCGCGGCGGATCTTCCGGAAACAACATGGCCTGATCCGCGGGCAGCTCGCGCACGAACATCAGGCCCTGCTGGTCACGAGCTGGGGTATCTGCGATCCAGACATCGTAGTGCGCCTTGCGGTGTTTGCCGCGGCTGATGTCGAGCGTGGCGTGGGGGAAATTCGCCAACTCCTCGAGCGGAGCTGATTGGCCCCTGACCTCACGCGCGGCTCCCAGAGTCAGGCAAACGAGCGCCGTAACTGCAAGCCAGGATGAGCCGCGCCGGAAATCTGCACCGCGTCGAAGGGGAGTGGGCGGCGGGAAGTTGCGCAGGGGGGCGTTGAACATGCGGTAGCGCCTCTAGTATCGGGCTGTATGTTCGGCAGCACCTTCGGGTGCGGTTTCGTCCGCATGATCTTCGAAGGTCACGTTGCCGGCGAAATCAAAACTGTTGACCACGATCTCGCCGGCGCCTTGCAGCGCGCGGATGGGCACGATGCAGAACCCGCGAGCGATGACGCGATAGGCGCGGCGCGACCCACCGGGTGTGCCGAGGCGCTCCTGCGTGAGCTGATCCACCGTGCACTTGTCATCACCGCGCGTGGCAAATACCTTGTGCTCACCTTCGAAGATCACGGTCAGATTCGTCGGCAAGGCGCGACCCTGGTGGCCTTCGCTTGCGGAGGCCACCCCGAATACCATCCGCAGACGTCTGCCATCCGTACGCATCGGCCCCGCAAAGCTCACCCGTATGCCGCTGCCGTCAGGGCGTGCACCGCCATCGCAGTCCAGCTCGGCATTGTGCAGGTTGATATCGAGCTGCAGCGCGCCCCGAATGCGCGCGCGCAGGTAGCCGTTGCCGCTCGGCAGGCAGCCGTGCTGCCGTTCGGGGTTTGTCAGGGGGTTGCCGAATTCAGCGCTCGCCGGAGCAGGCGGATCCGCCGCCGCAGGCAGCGCGAGCTGAAGAGGGCACAGAGATAAGATTGTCGCTGGGACGAGAAGCGGCCGGTGCATCCGCAGGAGTGTACCGTCCGCCAGAATGTTCTCGTAGTCGCTGCCCACCGCGCCGCTCTTCATTGGCCTGAACAGCGGATCTCGCCGCTGCCGCTCGCGGCAGCCGGTCGCCAGCCTCCGCGGTGCTAGACTCCGCCACTTTCGCAAGGAGGGATGCGCGGAGAATCATGAGAAACCCCCTACTCGAAGTGACCCCGGTGCTGCCCGCAAGCCTCGGTCGACTGCCGGAGCTGGCATCGAACCTGTTCTTCAGCTGGCACCGACCGACGCGCGCACTGTTCGAGGATCTGGATCCGGAGCTGTGGAAGCAGACCGGAGGCAATCCACGGCTGATGCTCCGCTGTGTGAGTCAGCGCACGCTGGATGAGGCTGCAGCCAATCCGGTCTATCTGGCTCGCTACGGACAGGCGCTGCAGACACTCGATGCCTACCTGTCTGAGTCGCCGGCGACTACCGATGCGCCGCTGGTTGCGTACTTCTGCGCAGAGTACGGCTTTCACGAGAGCTTCCAGATCTATTCGGGGGGCCTCGGCGTGCTGGCGGGGGACTATTGCAAAGCCGCGAGCGATGCGCGGGCCAACTTTGTGGCGGTGGGTCTGCTGTATGAGCAGGGCTACTTCACCCAAACCGTGGACAACGATGGCAATCAACAGGCCAATTACAGCGAGCGCGATCCGCGCGACCTGCCCGTCGAGCGGGCGTGCAACAGTCAAGGGGAATGGATCCAGGTGCTGGTCCGCATTGCGGCGCGCGATGTGCGCGCGCGGCTGTGGAAGGCGAAGGTTGGGCGCGTGCCGGTATATCTGCTGGACACCAACTGTCCGGAGAACGCCCCTTCGGACCGCGACATCACGCATCGGCTCTACGGCGGAGACGAATCGACACGCATCCGCCAGGAGATGATCCTGGGAATCGGCGGCACGCGGGCGCTGCGAGCGCTGGGTATCTCCCCTGCGGTGTGGCATCTGAATGAGGGACATGCGGCCTTTCTCATCCTCGAGCTGCTGCGCGAGCGCCTGGGGGAGGGGGTGCCTTTCAATGTCGCTATGGAGGCGGTCGCGGCCGAATGCGTGTTCACCACCCATACGCCCGTGGCGGCCGGACACGATGCGTTCTCGCACGATCTGCTGATCTCGACCTTCGGTGATTTCATTCGTGACATCGGCATTCCGGTCGAGCGCTTTCTGGATCTGGGTCGATCGCCTTCTGTGCCTGGCCTCTTCAACATGACGCGGCTCGCCTTGAACGGCACCCGTCACGTCAACGGGGTGAGCCGCATTCATGGCGAGGTGTCCTCGCGCCTGGTCGCGGATCAGTGGCCGGAGATCCGCCCGGAGGAGAACCCTGTGGGTTTCGTGACCAACGGTGTGCACGTACCCACGTTTTTGCATCAGACCTGGGCCGACTTCTTCGACGAGGAGCTCGGTCGCGAGTGGCGCGAGCGCCTGCGTGATCGCGAGTTCTGGAACGCACTCGATCGCATCCCTGATGAGCGTTACTGGAGCGTCTCGCAGTCAGTAAAGGCGCGGATGCTGGCAAGTGTGCGCGAGCGATTGCAGCGCGAGTACGCCCGCAAGGGTCTGAGTTCCGCGCAATTGCGGCACGTGACGCGGCTGCTCGATCCTGCGCATCCCGACATCCTCACAATCGGTTTCGCACGCCGTTTTGCCACCTACAAGCGCGCGACCCTGCTGCTGCGTAATCGTGAGCGGCTGGCGCGCATCCTGAGTCGCCCCGAGCGGCCGGTGGTGCTGCTGTTCGCTGGCAAGGCACATCCGGCGGATGAGCCCGCCAAGCACGTGTTGCGCGAAGTGCGCCAGCTGATGACCACACCGGAGTTCCTAGGTCACGTGATCTTCCTGGAAGACTACGATCTGCAGCTCGCCCGCTGGCTGGTCTCGGGCGTGGATGTCTGGCTCAACAATCCGATTGCTCCGCTCGAGGCGAGTGGCACCTCGGGCATCAAAGCCGCCATCAACGGCAAGCTCAACCTCAGCATCCTGGATGGCTGGTGGGCCGAGGCCTGGATGCAGGACAACGGCTGGGGTATCTCGCCGGCCAACGCCCAGGATCCCGAGCGGCGCGATGCACTCGAAGCCGAGATGATCTACGACACGCTCGAAGAGGAGGTGACGGCTCTTTACTACGATCGCAGCCAGCAGGGTTATTCGCACGAATGGGTGACGCGCAGCAAGCGCGCCATGAGCACCGTCATCCCGCGTTTCAACATGGACCGGGTGCTGTTCGATTACACGCGAGGGTTGTATCAGCCCGCGGCGCGACAATACGCGAAGCTTGCGGCCAATGGTTTTGCCGGAGCGCGGCAGCTGGCCGAATGGAAGCAGCGCGTGCGTCAGGCATGGCCCAAGGTCAGCCTTCGTTTGCTGGAGGACGCGCCACCGGATGTGCCACAGGGACGGCCCTTGCGGCTGAAGATCGCGGCGGGCCTCAATGGATTGCTGCCTGCGGATGTGCGTGTCGAGTTTGTCGCGCGGCGTCTCCTGCCGGAAGCAAACCTCGAGCGGCCGCCGCTGGCATCGTATGGCCACGAGCCCCCGCAGGGGATCTGGCGTGCGCAGCTGCGTGCCGGCGCCGAGGTGCAGTCCGATGGCGCGGCGGTGTTTGAGCTCGATGCGCAGCCGCAGGAATGTGGCCAGTTCGCCACCGAGGTGCGCATCTACCCCTGGCACGAACTGCTGACGTCATCCGCACGAGCTGGGATTGATGAAATGGATTTGAATTGCGCAACAAGATCCTTGCGCGACCGTGTTTCCTGCGGTTAAGTACACTTCATTCCAGCCAGCTGCCCGACTGCATGCCCCGACAACCTGCGCGAGCCTCCTCCGGACGTTATGTGAGCCGCCTCACGGGCGGCACGCTGGCGGTCATCATGGCCGGCGGTCGCGGTGAGCGTCTCAGGGACCTCACCGCTCACCGTGCCAAGCCTGCGACCCCCTTCGGTGGCAAGTTCCGCATCGTCGACTTCGTGCTGTCGAACTGCGTCAATTCGGGGATCCGCCAGATCTCGATCCTGACGCAGTACAAGGCGCAATCACTGATCCAGCATGTGCAGCGGGGCTGGAGCTACCTGCGCGGCGAGTTCGGTGAGTTCGTGGAGGTCATTCCCGCACAGCAGCAGGTGGGCCCGAGCTGGTACAAGGGCACCTCCGATGCCGTGTACCAGAACATGGAGCTGTTCCTGGCACACCGGCCGAAGCATGTGCTGGTGCTTGCGGGCGATCACATCTACAAGATGGATTACGGTCCGATGATCGCCTACCACGTCGAGAAGGGCGCCGACATTACGGTAGGTGTGGTGGAGGTGCCGGCCAGCGAGTCGCGGCATTTCGGCGTGTTGACGGCGACCGAATGGAACCGCGTGACGCGCTTCTCCGAAAAACCGGCCGTGCCGGATACGCTTCCGGGGCGTCCCGATTCGATCCTCGCCTCCATGGGCATCTACGTCTTCAACACGCGTCTGCTCGAGAAGCTGTTGATTGATGATGCGGTCGATGACGACTCTTCGCATGACTTTGGCAAAGACGTCCTGCCCAAGGCGATCGGCGACAATCTGCAGGTATTCGCCTATCCGTTCCAGGATGTGAAGACGCGCGCGCAGAGCTACTGGCGTGATGTCGGTACTATCGATGCGTACTTTGATGCCAACCTCGAGCTGGTGCACGTCAAGCCCGAGCTCAACATCTACGATCAGGACTGGCCAATCTGGACCTATCAGGTGCAGCAGCCGCCGGCGAAGTTCATTCTGGATGAGGAGGGCCGCCGCGGTATGGCCATCAACTCCGTCGTCTCGGGCGGATGCATCATCTCCGGAGCCGTCGTGCGCTCCTCGCTGCTGTTCTCTGACGTACGCGTCGACGAGCGCTCGAGCATCGAGCGCTCGGTGATCCTGCCGCACGTGGAGATCGGCACCGGCTGCGTGATCTGCAACGCGATCATCGACGAGGGCTGCGAGATTCCGAGCGGCATGCGCATCGGCGTCGATCGCGAATCCGACGCGAAACGTTTTCTGCTCACTGAGAAAGGTGTCGTGCTGGTGACGGCGGACATGCTCCGCAGACTGCAGTCGCCGACTCAATGACCACCGCAGTGCGCCTTCCGGTGGTGCTGTTGTGGCATATGCACCAGCCCCAGTATCGCGATGCCCTGAGCGGCGAATACGTACTGCCTTGGACGTACCTGCACGCGATCAAGGATTACACCGACATGGCCGCGCATCTGGAGGCTGTCCCCGCCGCCCGCGCTGTCGTGAACTTCACTCCGGTGCTGATCGAGCAGCTGCAGGAGATCAGCGCGCGCGTCAACGAGCATCTGCAGGTCCGGCTCCCCGCTGCCAGATCCGGTGCTTGCGTTGCTGGGTCCGGATCCCGATCCCGCGCGACCCCGCCGAGCGGCTCGAGCTGCTGCGCGCCTGCCTGCGCGCGCAGCGCAAGCAGATGATCGAGCGCTTCGGTCCTTATCTCGAGCTGGCCACTATTGCCGAGACGCTGGCCACACCCGAGCGCATCGCCTACGCCTCCAATCAGCTGATTCACGATCTGGCGGTCTGGTACCACCTGGCATGGCTCGGGGAAACCGTGCGCCGCTTCAATCCGGTAGCCACGGCATTGACCGATCAGGGTCGGGGCTACACGCCCGAGCAGCGCCGCGAGTTGCTGCTGCTCATTGCGCAACAGCTCAGTGCGATCGTGCCGCGTTACCGGCACCTGAGTGAGCGCGGTCAGTGCGAGCTGTCGGTAACCCCTTATGGTCATCCGATCGTGCCGTTGCTGTTGGATTTCCAGGTCGGCGCGCGAGGCCGTGCCGCAGATGGCGCTACCCCAACACGTAAGCTACAGCGGCGGGTCGGAGCGGGCGCAGTGGCATGTGGCAGAAGGTCTGCGCGTTTTCGAGCAGGCTTTCGGCCTCCGTCCCGTGGGATGCTGGCCGTCGGAGGGAGCGATCAGCGCGGCTGCCCTCGAGGTCCTCGATCGGGCAGGATTTCGCTGGGCGGCCAGCAGCAGCAACGTGCTGCGCAACAGCCTGCAGCGCATCCGGCGGACACGCGGACGGTGCATCACTCCACCGTCCGTACCGCCTCCCTGGGCTGACCTTGAGCACGTTCTTCCGCGACGATGCCCTGTCGGATCTGATTGGCTTCACCTATGCAACGTGGCATGGTGATGATGCCGCCAATCATCTGATCGGCGAGCTGGTGCAGCTGGCGCGGCGCGTATGCAGGTGCATCCAACCGTGCCGTGCTGATCGCTCTCGATGGCGAGAATGCCTGGGAACATTATCCCTTCAACGGCTATTACTTCCTGCGGGCGCTGTACAGCGGGCTGGCGAGCTCACCCGATGCTCGAGCTGACCACGTTGTCCGATTGTCTCGCGCGAGGCATGGAGGCCGACACCGCTAGTGCAGCTGGTGGCGGGAAGTTGGGTGCAACGGTACGCTGGCTACCTGGATGGGGGATGCGGCGAAGAACCGGGCGTGGGATCTGCTCTGCGACGCCAAGACGGCGTTTGATCGCGCCCTGCATGCAGGCACGATGGATGCGGCCGCGCGGACGGCTGCCGAGCGGCAGCTCGCCTTGTGCGAGAGCTCTGATTGGTTCTGGTGGTTTGGAGATTACAACCCGCAGGATGCAGTAACACAGTTCGATCGTCTTTATCGGCGTCAGCTTCTGAGTGCTGTACCGCATGCTGGCCCTTGAGCCACCCGCCTCGCTGGCCGAGCCGATCTCGACCGGTCGCGGTGCCCCGGAGCATGGCGGGGTGATGCGGCGCGCGAACGCGGGTTGAGCGGCCGCGCGCGGCGATTTTTTTAAAGGATTCGAGCACCGATGCGACAGCTTGTTTTCGACCGGCGGCGCGCCGGCGTCCTGCTGCATATGGGTTCCCTGCCTGCATCCCTGGGGCGCGGCGGCCGTGCTTTCATCGACTGGCTGGCAGAGGGTGCCTTCAGCCTGTGGCAGATTCTGCCGCTTGGCCCGACAGGGCCGGATGGCTCGCCTTACTGGGTACGCTCGGACTATGCCGGCCGCTATGCCTTCGTGGATCAGGAGGAGCTGCCGTCCGGTGCCAGCAGCGAATTCGACGACTTCCAGGCGGAGTCTACCGGCTGGCTCCCGGATTACGCCTTGTTTGAGGCGCTCAACCTTCTGCATCGCGGGCAGCCCTGGTGGGAATGGCCTGTGCCGCTGCGGGATCGACATCCTGAGGCGCTCGAGCGGGTGCGCCAGGAGCTGGCCACCGAGCTTAAGCGCATCGTCTTCGAGCAGTTCGTTTTCGCTTTTCAGTGGCGCCGACTGCGCGAGCACGCGCAGTCCCGTGGTATCCGGCTGCTGGGCGATCTGCCGTTCTATGTAGCACCCGATTCCGCCGAGACTTGGGTTCATCGCGACAAGTTTCAGCTCGATGCGAGCGGCCGCCCGCGCGCCGTCGCCGGAGTGCCGCCCGATTATTTTTCGGAAACCGGTCAACTGTGGGGCAATCCGCTGTATGACTGGGAGGCAATCCGCCGCGACGGCTTCGCCTTGTGGCGCTGGCGTGTGATGCGCCAACTGGAGCGCGTAGACGTGCTGCGCATCGACCATTTTCGGGCGCTCGCAGCTCATTGGGCGGTGCCTGCGGGAGCGCCGGATGCCCGTGGGGGTGAGTGGCGGACGACTCCAGGCACTGAGCTGCTGCGCTTGCTGCGCCAGGAACTGGGCGATCTGCCGATCGTGGCTGAGGATCTCGGCGTGATCACCGCAGATGTGGAGGCGCTGCGCAAGGAATTTTGTCTCCCCGGGATGCGCGTACTCCAATTTGCTTTCGGCGGGGACGCCGACAATCCGCACCTGCCCCACATGCACGAGCGCGACGGTGTGATCTACACGGGCACCCATGACAATGACACGACACTCGGCTGGTTTGCCGGGCTGGATGAACAGACTGCCCGCAAGGTGTCGTTCTTCCTGCGGCTGAATCCCGGAGCCATGCCCGAAGCGCTGATCCGTGCAGCCCTCGGCTCCGTCGGCAAGCTCGCCGTCATCCCCGTGCAGGACCTCTTGCAGCTGGGCTCGGAAGCGCGACTCAACACCCCCGGCACCGCCTCGGGGAACTGGAGCTGGCAGCTGCGCCCGGGTGAGTTGACCGGCCGGCTGGCGCGCGAGTGTCGCGCGCTCAACACCGCTTTCGGCCGAGCCTGACGATAACTGCAGCGCGCCATCGCATGACAGTGGCTCGGCCGGTCGCCTCTGCGCTGTTGCTGCTGAGTCTGAGTGCTTGCGCAGTGTTCGCGCCACATCTCGAGCGGCCTGACATCACCGTAGTCGGTGTGCAGATGCTCAAGAGCGAGCTGTGGCAGCAGGAGCTCAAGGTCCGGCTGCACGTGCACAACCCCAATGAGCGCGAGCTGCCCATCAAGCGACTGTCGTATGCGCTCGATCTGAACGGGCAGCAGTTCTCTCACGGCGAGTCCTACGGCAGTTTCGTAGTTCCGCCTCGGGGCGATGCCGACTTCGACATGAGCGTCTCGGCGAACCTCACCAGCATGCTGCTCAAGCTTCTCAGCCAGAGCGGCAGTCAGATCGCCTACCACATCAGCGGGAACATCGCGCTAGCCGCGGGACTGTGGCGCTCCATCCCCTTCGACGACAGCGGAACTTTCCGCTGGCAGTAAGCTTGCCGGCGCCGGACACCTCGGGCGGCACGCCCGCCTGGCAGACAGGCCCAAACCGCGGCACATCAATGCAGCAGACCGAATATCGCCACACTGTTGGTAGTACCGACGAACACTTTGCCGTTGTTGATCATCGGGGTGATGAACTTGTTGCCGGCACCGAAGTGATCGCGCGAGCCGGTCGCCTGGGAGCTGTTGTACAGCTCATGCGCCAGGTTGCTGGCATCGTACGCATGCAGCACGGCGGGCGAGCTGTTTTCGTGCGCCCAGACGATCCCATTGCTGCTGCCGTTGGCGGAGATGGCAGGGGATGTGCCCGGATAGCCGAAGCTGGCACTGCTTTGCGAGGCAGGTGAGCTCGAGAGCTTCGCATTGCTGAGTGCGAAGGCGCGCAAGGTGGCACCCGCACCGGCGTAATAGACGCTGTTGTTGAAGTAGGCGGGCGAGGAGAAGACGCCGCCGCCAGCCGCACCGTTCAGCTGCTGCCAGATGTTGTTCGCAGTCGCACTGTACTTGCCCATGTTGTCGCGGTCGACGACGTAGATGTTCTGGTCTTTGCCGGCTCCGACCACGAGGTGGTGCACGCCGCCACTGCCGTCGGTGACATCGGGCAACAGCATCTCGCCACCGGAGCCGAGATCGCGGTCCGCACCGGATTCGGCGACTTCGTTGCTCATGGCGAAGTAGTCGGCCACGGCGAGTCCGCCGCTGCCGGATGTGATCCGGAGGAAGGAGTTGCCGTAGTCGCCGCCGCTCGGGAATCCCGCGCCGTTCAGCGTAGTCTCGAAGGGACCATTGCCGGTCAGCAGATAAATGTTGCCCGCTGCGTCCGCTGCCGGCCCATCACCGCTCATCCAGATGCCAGGTCCCTGGTTGGCAAAGCCGCTGCCGCTCGCTCCGGGTCCGACATTGAGCGTGCCGGTCTGGGCCAGGTTGGATGCGTTGAATTGCATGACCCAGCCCTGGTAGGGAGCGGCATCGCAATGCGATGTCCAGGCGGTGTAGAGTGACCCGCTCACCAGCAGCAGTGCGGCGCGTTCTTCATACATGCCTGGCGCAAACGTCGTCGTGCTCGTGCCGGCGGTGTAGGTAGCGCTGATCTCGATCGGCCCACCGAGCAACTCCGCACCCGTGGTGACATCCAGCGCATGCAGCCGCTGGTGATAGTTTGCTGACTTATCGATCGACATTGCGACCACGTAGAGTGCGCCGTGCGGTCCCATCTTGCGATCGATGACAGGCGTCGCGGTGATGCCGATCTCCGGGACCACCTGGCTGCAGCCATGGTTGTCACTGGGTGTCTCGCCTGTCGCCAGCAAGCTGACCTGCCACAGCTGTGCATAGCTGTCAGCATCGAAGGCGTACACCGAACCGTGCTCGGTAGCCACGAAGACCACATTGTGCGTGGCTGTGCCGAGCGTGAGCTGCGACAGGTACAAGGGTTGCGCGTCCACCTTGCCATCCACACTCAGAGTCTTCAGCAGTCCGAAACTCGCGGAGTTCACGTTCGCCGGGGTGAGTACCGTCTCGGCGAGGTTCTGTCCGGTGCGCAGATTGTCATTCTTGAAGGTCGTAACGTCGGTACCCGTGGCGCCTGTTCCGGGTCCGCTCGTCACGCTGAGCACGGCGGGATTGCTGGTCACGCTGCCCGCAGAGTTACTGACGGTTACGGTAAATTGCGCGCCATTGTCCGTGTTGCTCGTTGCAGGGGTGGTGTAAGAGGCTGCGGTAGCCCCGGCGATCGCGGTACCGTTTTTCTGCCACTGGTAGCTGAGCGGTGCGCTGCCGGTAGCGGTGACCGAAAAAGTTGCGCCCGCTCCAGCGGCCACCGTGGCGTTGAGCGGCTGAGTCGAGATGGCTGGTGCGGAGCCGCTGGCGGGGTTCGATGTGCCTGCCGAGGAGCCGCCGCCCCCGCAACCAACCAGTCCCGACAGAATCGCTGCACAAGCGGCATGCCAATAACGCTTCATGTCTCTCCCTCATGTCACGAGGCAACGGGCCGGCGCCGCGCAGGTTCCGTGCAGAAGGTATCCGGGCCCTTCAGATCAGCAACCGCTCGTATTGCTCTACGTAGCGGGCACCCTGACGTTCCCAGGAAAAATCGCAACTCATGCCATTGCGCATCAGCCGCCGCCAGTGGTCAGGCTCGGCATACAGATCGAGCGCAGTATTGACGGCCCACTCGAGCGCTTCGGTGTCGAAGTCGTTGAAGACGACACCGGTGCCCGTGCCCCGGTCGGGATCGTAATGCTCCACCGAATCGGCGAGCCCGCCCGTACGGCGCACGATTGGCACCGTACCATAGCGCAGGCTGTACATCTGGTTCAGTCCGCACGGCTCATAGAGCGAGGGCATCAGGAACATGTCACAGGCTGCCTCGATCCAGTGCGCCAGTTCCTCATCGTAGCCGCGACGGAAAACCACTCGCTGCGGGTAGCGTTCCTGCAACTCGGCAAAGAATTGCTCGTACTGCGGCTCGCCGCTGCCGAGCGCCACGAACGCAAACTCACGCCAGTCGAAGACCTGCGGCAAAGAATCGAACATGAGCTCGATGCCTTTCTGCGCTGCGAGTCGCGAGACGATGCCGGCGAGTGGCGTGCTCCGGTCCACTTTCATGCCGAGCCGGCGCATGAACTCTCGCTTGAGCTGCTTCTTGTTCTGCAGGCGCTCGGGGTCGAAGTGACGCGTCAGGAAACGGTCATGACGCGGATCCCAGTCGCTGTAGTCCACACCATTCAGGATACCAGTCAGCACATCGCGACGGGCGCGCAGTGAATCCTGCAGTCCCATACCGTAGCGCTCGGTGCAGATCTCCAGCGCATGGGTCGGACTGACGGTGGTGATCGCATCGGCGTACATGATTCCATGGCGCAGCGGATTGATGCGTCCGGCTCGCAGCTCATCCTGGTGCAGCAGGTAGGTGTTGGTGCCGAGCGCCAGGTCAGCCAGCGCCGTTGCGGGAAATACGCCCTGATAGCCGATGTTATGAATGGTGAGCAGCGAGCGGGTGCCTTTGAATAGCGTGTCCCAGCTGTAGCCGGCGCGCAGAAACAACGGCGCGAACGCGGTGTGCCAGTCGTTGCAATGCATGACCTGCGGCGACCAGCGCAGATACTGACAGCAGACGAACACGGCGCGCGTGAAAGCGATGAAGCGCAGATGCTCGTCCGGATCGGTCGTGTAGAGCGAGTCGCGGGCGAACAGCTCGGGACAGTCGAGCAGATACAGTCGTGCTGCAGATCCGGGCAAGGTGGTGGTCATTGCCGAGAAGACATAAGTTTTCACGCCGACCCGCAGGGGAATGTCCTGCAGCTCGGCGACTGGCTGAATCGCAAAGCGCTCTCGGTCGATAAGCGAGTACAACGGCGTGAACAGCCGCACGTCGTGACCAGCAGCGTGCAGGTACTTGGTAAGCGCTGAGGAGACGTCGGCGAGGCCACCGGTCTTGGACAGCGGGGCGGCCTCTGAGGCGAGCAGGCAGACCCTCAGCGGCATGGCCACAACCGGTATGATGACCGCCCGAAGCACGGCCTGCTTGTGGGATAACTACAGCAAGACATTCGTCCTTACCTCATGCGCCGTTTTCTCATCGGGTTGGTGCTGACCCTGCTGCTGCTGATCTCCACGGGCATCGGCATCGCGGTCGCGAGATGGCCGGCGTGGAAGCACTGCTGGCCCCATCTGTGCCGTAACCACGGCGGGTTTGCGGCGGGGCGCACCACGGCAGCCAGGAGTCTAGCTGATGAGCGGCAGGCTCCCACCCCCGCTGATGCGCTGCGAGAGCGACGCGATATGTAAAGTTCTGGCTTTCCCTGCGGGTAGCTGTCAACAGCCAAAGCTGACCATAAGTATTTGTATTTAAAGGAATTATTATGGCCGAGGGCCAGCGTGGCCGTGGCACGCTGGTAGACTAGCGGCGTGGTTTCCGCTTCCGACCCCCCGGTTCCGGGGAGTCGCGACCTGAGTACAGCAGCATGTCAGCCTCGCCTTATAAACAACTCGAGCAGGAGTTCCGTCGTCTTTATGCCTTTCGCGGCGCCTTGTCGCTGCTGCGGTGGGATGCGGCCGTGATGATGCCGCGCGGCAGTGCCGATGTGCGTGGCGAACAGCTCGCCGCGCTCGAAACCGAGCATCACGCTCTGTTGACGGCTCCGCGCATCACCCGCCTGCTGGATCGTGCGCAGGCGAACAGTCAGGGGCTCGTGGACTGGCAGATAGCCAATCTGCGCGAGATGCGCCGGCAGCGGGATCATGCGATTGCAACGCCCGTGTCACTGGTGTCGCGACTTACGAAAGCTGCCTCGCGGGCTGAGGCCCGCTGGCTCGAGGCTCGTCAGCAGGGAAAATTCGCGCTGTTCGCGCCGCACCTGGAAGAGGTGGTGCACCTGGTGCGCGACAAGGCGGCGTTACTCGGACAGGCCCTGAATCTGGCTCCCTATGATGCACTCGTGGATGAGTTCAGCCCTGGTCTCACCACCGCGGACATCGATTCGATGTTCAAGGCGCTCTCGCGACGGCTGCCGTCGCTGATCCGGGAAGCGATCGCGCTGCAGGAGACGCGTCCGCTGCTCGAGCTGAACGGCAAGTTCCCGCCGGGCAAGCAGCGCGCGCTGATTCTCGAGGTCATGCGGGCAATCGGTTTTCCCTTCGACCGTGGTCGCCTGGATGAAAGCGAGCACCCCTTTACGGAGGGCGTCCCGGGGGACATCCGCGTCACCACGCGCCTGGATCCCAACGAGCCGTTCTCGGGATTGCTCGGCGCGCTGCACGAGACCGGTCACGCCATGTACGACCTTGGCCTGCCGCAGGACTGGCGCGACCAACCCGTCGGTCGCGACCGCGGCATGGCGCTCGAGGAGAGCCAGTCGCTGCTGATGGAGATGATCGTCTGTCGCAGCCGGCCCTTCGTGCGTTACCTGCAGCCGCTGCTGGCGCGGCACTTTGCCGCCACGGGTCCCGAGTGGGATATCGATAACATTTATCAACACCTGACACGTGTGCGGCGTGGCCTGATTCGCGTGGACGCGGATGAACTCACCTATCCGCTGCACATCATGCTGCGTTACGAGCTCGAGAAGCAGTTGCTGAGCGGTGAGCTCGCCGTGCGCGACCTGCCCGAGGCGTGGAACGAGGGCATGGAGCAGCGCCTTGGAATTCGCCCGAGCAACGATGCCGATGGCTGCCTGCAGGACATCCACTGGGCGGTGGGCTCCTTTGGGTATTTCCCCTCCTACGCGCTCGGAGCGGTCATCGCCGCACAGCTGTTCGAGACGATGCGTATGGACGTAGCGGAGCTCGATGAGCAGTTGGCTGCCGGCAACTTCTCCGGTCTGTTCGGCTGGCTGCGCTCGCAGGTACACAGTCTGGGTGCCAAGGTTCCGGTGCAGGATCTGTTGCAGAGCGCGACCTCCAAGCCGCTGTCGGCTGTCTCTTTCGTGCGTTATGTTGAGTCGAAGTATCTCGATAGCGCGCCGAACAGCGCCGCCGCGTGACACACTGAATTTTCGTTCTCATTAGCGCGTGATTTTTCGCGCGGCGCGCCGTTTACCTCTTGATTCCGCGGCCCGGGTGCTCAACTCTGGACGTGCGCCGGCAGCAACCGGTCAAGAATGATTCATCGGGGATCGTGTTTGCGCTCACTTGCAACCTGCCGAACAGATACTGGCGGTAGGATCGGGACTCATGACCGAATTCGCCGCTAAACCTTCGCGCACCTTTCTGAAGCTGCAGGCTCATCTGCGCGGTCGCGTCGGCAAGGCTATCGAGGATTTCGGGATGATCACGGCGGGTGACCGCGTGATGGTGTGCCTCTCGGGCGGCAAGGATTCCTACACGCTGCTGGATATTCTGCTTTCCCTGCAGCGCAGCGCCCCGGTGCCTTTCGAGTTGCTTGCGGTCAATCTCGACCAGAAGCAGCCCGGATTTCCGCAGCACGTACTACCTGAATACCTGCGTCAGCTCGGTGTCGAGTTCCACGTGATCGAGCAAGATACCTACAGTGTCGTGAAACGGGTGATTCCCGAGGGACGCACGCTGTGCGGGCTGTGTTCGCGGCTTCGACGCGGCGCCTTGTATCGCTTCGCCGGCGAGCGGGGTGTCACCCGCATCGCTCTCGGACATCATCGCGATGATCTGGTCGAGACTCTGTTCCTCAATCTGTTCTTCGGTGGCCGACTGAAGGCGATGGCTCCCAAGCTGCTGTCGGAGGATCGCCGTCATGTCGTCATCCGGCCGCTCGCCTATGTGGCCGAACGCGACATTGAGCGCTACGCCCGCGCACGGGCATTTCCGATCATTCCCTGCAAACTGTGCGGCTCGCAGGACAACCTGCAGCGCGTGGCGGTCAAGAAGATGCTGCAGCAATGGGAGCAGCAATTTCCCGGCCGCACGGAGACGATCTTCTCGGCGCTGCGTCATGTGGAGACCGCGCATCTGGCGGACCCGCGTTGCTTCGACTTTGCCGCTATCGAGGCGCGGCGGCTGCCCGTCATGAGCGCTCAGGAAGAGGCGCTGCTCGAGGGGCAACTCGCCGCGCTCGCTACGGTCGCCTAAAGATGCCCGCCGCCACCAACCGTACGGCCGCCGCGCCGCCGCCGCTGAGCAATTCGTACTGGGTGGTCCCCGGACAGGTACTGGCTGGCGAGTACCCGGCCGGCCCTGATCCGGAAAAAACGCGCGAGCGGCTGCAGCGGCTGCTGGATGCAGGAATCGAGTGCTTCATCGATCTGACTCAGCCGGAGGAGCTGCCGCCGTACCAGGAAAGCCTGCCCAACGGCATCGATTACCTGCGGCGCCCTATTCAGGACCATGCGCTGCCCGGCTCGCCTGACCAGATGATGCGCGTGCTCGAGAGCATCACGGAATCGCTGCGCGCCGGTCGACCCGTCTATGTCCATTGCCGCGCGGGCATCGGCCGAACCGGAACGGCGATGGGATGCTTGCTGGTTGAGCGCGGCTTCAGCGGCGAGCAGGCCCTGGAGGAGCTCAACCATCTCTGGCAGAAGTGCAAACGCTCGGTGAGCTGGCCGTTCATTCCCGAGACGGACGAGCAGGCAAGTTATGTCCGCAACTGGAGCGCATCGCTGAGCGCCTCTGTACCGGCGGGCCTGCCCTCATCTTTGTTTCTGGAACCTGTCACGCCCGCGCGTGACGGTGCCGGACCTCACATCATGATGGGCACTGCGGTGCCCCCGTCTGCACAAAGACCGAATCCTGTCATTGCGCAGAGGGATACCTCCGCGGTGCACGATGCACCGTTGGCGGGAACCGGCGCTTCTACCGTCCCTGGAGCACGCGGCGCGCGGGGCGCCAAATCAGGACGCAGCAGCGTCGGACGTACCGGCTCAGGGTCAAGCCGCAACCTCCGTTCGACAGGCAGGAAGCCAGAAGCGCAGCCAAGGCGCGCGGAAGCTTCCAGAGGTCGGGTAGAAGCTCCCGTCACACGGGTGGAAGCTCCCGCGGCGCGAGCGGAAGCTCCCGTCGGCCGATCCGATGCTCCGGTCAAACGGCCGCAAACACCACCGCAATCTGACGGTGCGCCGGCCCCGACCGAGGTCCGGTCCGCTCCCGTCAGGGCGCCGAGGGAGCCTCAATCGGAAGTCGATCCTCTTTTCGAGCCAGCGACGTTGGCAGCCGCCCGGGGCTTGCGCGGACGTTTCCTGGGTGCGCTGCTTGGGCTTGCCGTAGGAGATGCCGTGGCAGCCGCCACGCAGTTCAAGCGCCGCAATAGCTTCAGCCCTGTCGGGGACATGCTGGGCGGCGGACCGTTCGATCTACCGCGCGGTGGATGGAGCGACGATACCTCCATGGCCTTGTGTCTGGCGGAAAGTCTCCTGGCGTGTAACGGCTTTGACGCGCGGGACCAGGTGCAACGCTATACCCGCTGGCAGCAGGACGGGCACCTGTCAGCCACCGGCCAGTGTCTCGGGATCACGGCGAACACCGCTCGCGCGCTGGCAATGGCCAAGTGGCGCCGACAGGTGTTTCCGGGCTCGCACGATCCAGACCAGTTGGACATCGAACCGCTGTCACGTATCGCGCCGGCGGTGATGTTCAGCTTTGCCTCAGCCGAAAATGCTTTGCAGCATGCCGCCGATGCAGCCCGCATCACCTGCCAGGCACCGATCGTTCTGGACGCTTGCCGCACTCTGGCCCGCGTGCTACATGCCGCGCTCGCGGGGCATCCCAAGACGGTCATCATCGCGGCTGGTCCGCCCCTAACTGAATCGGCCGGGCGCTCAAATGGCACCGCGCCTGCTGCGCTCACGGCGGCCCTCTGGGCCTTTGCCTCCACGGACAACTTCCGCGACGCGGTGCTGCGGGCGGCCAACCTTGGCGGCAATTCGGATGTCGTCACCGCGGTGTGCGGTCAGGTAGCCGGTGCGCACTACAGCGTTGGCGCGCTGCCGGGTCCGTGGCGCAATACGCTGATGCACAAGGACGTCATCGAAAACTTTGCAGATCGGCTGCTGCAGGTGGCGCTGGTCGGACTAAGTGGATGAGCTTCGCGGGGACCTGTCTCACGGCGGCAGTTGTCACATCGGACGCAGACAGCGCTGCGCCAGTTTGGTAGCTTCCCACCAACGCTGAGCCACCCTCCTGCAGGGCCTGGCGAGGCGAACAACGCAGCGGACGCTGCCCGCCGACTTACCGGGGAAAGGTCTTCAGATGCCATTGGCTCACGCCAATCGCAGCGGCACCATGCTTGCCGCACATCGCGCCCAGGCTCATCGTCGGGCCGCGCGCGCGCTGCCCTGGGCGCGACTATCCGATGAGGAGCTGCTGTCGCTGCGGTTCTGTGATCTGCGCCTGTCGCTGGAGAGCTCGCCTCTGCAGCCCAGGGTGGAGCGGCTCTACGGCGAGCTCGACAGCCGCGGTATCCGGCTGCGGCCTCACGTGTGGCTCTCGGAAGAATGGTTTTCGCCCGACGGTGTGCCCGGCATCGCCGTGCCCTTTTATCTGGCTCATCCGCGCCTCGAGCGTCTCGAGCGTCGGATCATGCGCGAAGTGGAAGGCGGCAATGCGCGTTGGTTCATGCGAATCCTGCGCCACGAAGCCGGTCACGCGCTGGATAACGCTTACCGCTTGCGACGTCGCAAACGTTGGCGCGAAGTGTTTGGTCCGGCTTCCCTGCAGTATCCGCAGCGCTACAAGGCGCGTCCTGGCAGCCGCCGCTATGTACATCACCTCGGCGAGTGGTATGCCCAGGCCCATCCCACCGAGGACTTTGCCGAGACGTTTGCCGTCTGGTTGAAACCCAAATCCGACTGGCGGCGCAGCTATGCGCAGTGGCCCGCGTTCCACAAGCTGAGCGCCGTCGAGGAGCTCGTGGCGAGCGTGCGTGGGCGGCGAGCACCCGTGCGCAACCGCACCCGCATCGAGCCGCTGGAAGTCAACACACGCACGCTCGCGGAGCATTACCGGCGCAAGCTGGCACGCAATCAGCACTTGCGGCGCGGATTGACGGACGAGCTGCTGGTGCGGGTTTTCACGACCGAGCGGATGCGGCGCGATGCGCTGCGCGCTGCCACCCTGCTGCGCGCGGAAAAGAGCCGGATGGTGGACGCGGTGGCGCGCGAGCTCTGCATGGAGCGCTATAGCGTGCATCAGATTCTGCGGATGTTGATCGAACGCAGCGAGTCACTGCAGCTGTTCGTGCGCGGCAGCCGCCGCGATGCCATGGGGCATGCGCGCTGGATGCTGGAGCGCATCGCGCGCCTCTACGCACAAGGCGAGACACCGCATCTACCGCTATGAAGAAACAGCGCGCGCTCGTCGTGATGCACGAGAGCCTGGTGCCGCCCGAGAAACTCGAAGGACATTCGGACAAGGAAATCGAAGAATGGCGCACTGAGTACGATGTCACCACGACCCTGCGCGGTAGCGGTCACGAGGTCCTGAGCCTTGGCGTACTCGACAGTCTCACCGAGCTGCGTAGCGCCATCGCCGACTGGAAGCCAGACATCGTTTTCAATCTGCTCGAGGAATTCAACGGCATCGTGACGTATGACCAGCACGTCGTTGCCTTCCTTGAGCTCATGCGCCAACCCTACACGGGCTGCAATCCGCGCGGCCTATTACTATCGCGCGATAAATCGCTGTGCAAACAACTGCTGACCTTCCACCGTATCCCCACGCCGCAATTCGTGGTGTTTCGTCGCGGCGCGCGCGTCCATGTGCCACGCAAGCTGCGTTTCCCGCTGTTCGTGAAGTCGACCGTGGAGGACGCCTCCCTCGGCATCGCGCAGGCTTCGGTGGTCGAGGACGCAGCGCGCCTCAAGGAGCGCATCGAATTCGTGCAGCAGCAGGTCGGCTCGGATGCGCTGGTGGAGGAATTCATCGAAGGTCGCGAGCTTTATGTGGGCATGATGGGCAACGGTCGCCTGACCCGCTTGCCGGTCTGGGAGATGGTGTTCGGCTCGATGCCCGATTCACTGGCGGCGATTGCGACGCGCAAGGTGAAATGGGACAAGCGCTACCAATCCAAGTACGGCATCACCACGCGGGCTGCCGAGGGCCTGCCCCAGGCGGTGCTGACCAGCCTCGACAAGCTCTCCCGGCGGATCTATCGCACCCTCGGCCTATCCGGCTATGCGCGCATGGATTTCCGCGTGCGCGAGGACGGGCAGGTATTCGTGCTCGAGGCCAACGCCAATCCCAACCTTGAAGCTGCGGAGGATTTCGCCGAATCGGCGCGCGCCGCGGGAGTGAGCTACGATGACCTGCTGGCAAAGATCATTGCCTTGGGATGCTCGTACCAGGCGGAGTGGCGCGCTTTCTATGGATAGGCTGAGCCTCAGACTGCTGGGCATGATCTGGCTGTTGCTGCCGGGGGGCGATGCGCTCGCCAAGTCCAACCCCGAGGTCGACCTGCAGGAGTTGGTCGGCATGTTTCCAGGACACTACAACTCGGTCGCGCAGAACCGCGCTGATGCGACGCGCGGCGTGCGTCCGGCCCATGAGGCGCTGGTGCTGGACATCGTGCAGATCGAGGCGCCGATGATTGGCGACAACGTGTTCTACGTGCAGGAGAGCATCGCTGGAGACCCCCGGCGTGTGACCGGACAGAAGATCGTCATGTTCGGCCTGGTCAAAAAGGAGATCGTGCAGACCGACTACACGCTGATCGAGCCCAACCGCTGGCGAAACGGACAGCTCAATCCGGATCTGTTTCTGAGTCTCATGACCACCGACGTGCGCACCATTCGCGGCTGCAGCCTGCGGTGGAAGAGGGCCGAGGGGCAGTTCGTGGGCAGCAACGACCCGAAGAGCTGTCGCGGTCGTACCGCGAACGGCGCTGTCGCCCAGCTGCAGACGCGCGCTGAGCTTAGCCCGGAAGAATATGCCGTCGCGGAACTTACCCTCGACCGCCCGGGCCATCTGGCGGGCGGGCGCGAAGAGGATCCGTTCTACCGCTTCCGCAAGCAGTCGCACGAGGCCCAGGAGGGCGAGAGCGCCAGCCCCGAGTAAAGAGTGGGAGCCGCCTCGGTAGCCCACGCCGGTAGCCCTCGCCGGTTGCCCACGCCAGTGCGTGCAGATCCGCCGCAGCGTTACTTCTTCAAGTGCTCATCGAGCCAGCCGAGCACATTCTGATACCACAACACCACGTTGCCAGGCTTCAGCACCCAGTGATTCTCATCCGGAAATATCAGCAGACGGCTCTCGATGCCGCGTCGCTGCAGGGCGGTGAATGCACCGATACCTTGCGTATACGGAATGCGGAAATCCTGCTGGCCGTGCACGATCAGCATGGGCGTGTGCCACTGCGTGACTGAGTTGACGGGATTGAAGCGCTCGTAGGCTTGCGGATTGGCGTACTGCGGGCCGCCGTTTTCCCATTCCTCGAACCACAACTCCTCGGTCGTGTAATACATCATGCGCGCATCGAACACGCCGTCGTGGTTGACCAGGCACCGGAAAGCATCTCGCCAGTGCCCCTCGATCCAGTTCATCATGAAGCCGCCGTAAGAACCGCCGAGGGCGCAGGCCCGCTGCCCATCGAGCCAACCGTAGCGAGCCACGGCCGCGGCAAGCCCTTTCTGCAGATCCTCGAGCGGCTTGCCACCCCAATCCTGGCTGATCGAGTCGGTGAACGCTTGTCCGTACCCGGCGGAGCCGTGAAAATCGACCATCACGACGCCGTAACCTGCGCCGGCGAAGGCCTGCGCATTCCAGCGGTAATGCCAGAGGTTGGAAAACGAGGCCTGCGGTCCGCCATGCACGAGGAAGGCAATCGGGTAGTGGCCGCCCGCGGCGAAGCCGTAGGGCTTCATGACATAGCCGTACACCGTCTCACCGTGCCAGCCCTGGAAGCTGAACTGCTCGAAGTCGCTCATTCGGCGGCGTCCGAGCAGCTCCGCGTTGACCTCAGTGAGCCTTTGCGGAGTGTCTCCGCTCAGCGGCACGCTGTAGAGGTCTGCAGGCGCTGCCAGGTTCGCCCAGGCAATCACGGCACCGGCGCGTGAGGCGGCGAAGTGTTGCACTTCCCCGCTACCGATCAGCTTGTGACGTGCGCCGCTGTCAGGATCGATTGCATAGAGCGCTTCCTGCCCGAGATCCTGCACCGTCGCGAGCAGGCTGCGGCCATCGAAGGAGGCACTCAACTCGACGATGGAGCGATCCCAGTTCTGGGTCACCGCACGCACGGCACCGGTGCGCGCACTACGCACCATGAGGTGAAAGCGATCCGACTCGAACGTCGGCCGGTCCATGGCCAGCCAGGCCAGATCGCCATTGCGCAGAAATACCGGACGTGCGTCCCACGCCTGGTTGTCGCCGGTCAGGTTCTTCGGCTGTACGGTTCGGTCCACCGGCACCTCGAACAGATCGAAGTTAGTCGACCACGGCTCGGTGCGGCCGGCGATCCGTGCGGAGAACACCAGGCGGCTGCTGTCGGGGCTGAAAGCAAAGTCTTCGCTACCCCCGAAAGGCTTCGAGGGAACATCAGCATCGAGATTCTTCGACAGGTCCACCGGCGTATCGGCCCGGCCATCGGCGTTGATGCGGGCAGCGAACAAGTGGGAGCGCGTGCCATCGCTCCAAGTATCCCAATGACGGATGAAGAGCTGGTTGTAAAGCCTGCCGCTGGCCTTGGTCCGGGCGCGGGCAGCGAGCTGCTCCTGAGTGCAGCGCAGATCGGCGCAGTCCGGAAACACAGCCATCGTCAGTGCAATGTAATTGCCGTTGGGCGCGACCTTCAGGGCACCAATGCTGAGCGGATACTCGGTAACTCGAGTGGCCTCGCCGCCATCCAGCGACAGCCGCCAGACCTGCGAGGTTCCCGAGCGGGAGGAGAGGAAGTAGATCGTACGGCTGTCCGGTGCCCAGCGTGGGCTGGAGTCATTAGCCGGATGAGTCGTCAGGCGATGCGGCATGGCCTGCTTGTGCGTCAGATCGAGCAGCCAGATGTCCGTGCGGCCGGTGTCAGCCTCGATGTCGGTCTCGCGCAAGACATAGGCCAGGTAGCGACCATCAGGTGAGACCTGTGGGTCGGAGATGCGCTTCAGGCGCATGAGGTCTTCGGCGGTAAACGGTTGCAGGGCTGCCGGGGGTGCGCTCGCCGGATGCGGCGTCTTCTTTGGTGGCTGCGCCCAGGCCGTGGACGCACCGAGCAGCATCAGTATAGGAATGAACAGGCTGAGCTTGCCTTCACAGGCAGGAATGATCATCCGGAACTCCCGGAACCCAAAACGCTATTGTAACCTGCGTGGCGCTGCGGCCTGGGCTGGCCAGACGCCGCAGTTGCTGGGATACAGTGAGCATGCTGATGCGTTTGCGGGCAGTAGCTTTCGATCTGGACAATACGCTCTGGGACGTCGAGCCAGTCATTGCGCGCGCCGAAGCGCAGTGGATGCAGTGGCTGCGGGAGAACTGTCCGCGACTCACCGAGCGGCTGTCACTCGAGGATCTGCGTCAGGCGCGCACGCAGTTGGCAACGCGGGAGCCGCACCGCGCGCACGACATGACCTATCTGCGGATCGCCTCGCTCGCGGCCCATGCGACCCAATACGGCTATGAGGCCGCGGTGGCCGAGCACGCCTTCGAGGTATTCATCACCGCACGCAATCAACTCGATCCGTATCCGGATGTGCGCCCGGGACTGATGCGCCTGCGGCGCCAATTCCAACTCGCCACGCTCAGCAATGGCAATGCGGATTTGCGGCGCATCGGCATGGATGATCTGTTTGCCGTATCACTCAATGCGCGCGACGTCGGCGCGGCAAAACCGGATCGCCGCAGCTTTCAGCGCCTGCTGACTGAGCTCAGGCTGGATGCCACCGAAGTGCTGTATGTCGGCGACGATCCCCTGCTGGATGTTGCGGCCGCCTGTGCTGCCGGTCTGCACACGGCCTGGATGAACCGCAGCCAACTCGCGTGGCCGGCCAGTGTGCAGCCGGCCGATATCAACGTTGTTGATTGCCTTGATCTGGCCGCGCGGCTGGACTGTCGCTGAGTGTCGGATTCGACTCGCCGTCGCACTGTTAGCACTGTCGGCACCTCGCTGCTAAGTCTGCTCGTCCACCCGCAGGTCGCCAGCCGCCGCCAGTCGGTAAACACCGGTCGGGGAACCCCGCATTGCGGTCACGTACCGGCATGAAATTCCTGCATTTGCCAGCCGCTCTATCGTATTTGGAGGATTCCGTCACAGTAACGGAACCGGTCGCGCGGTGAACTTTTAGCCGCGTATGCCGTTGTATTTAACACGGGCTTGGCCCGCGGAAGCGTCAGGAGGCCTGGAGCAGTCATGCCGGATGGTCAACCTTCGACACGTGTCGTGCCGGTCGCAAATCTGCGTGAGTTCTTCAAGGACGAGCTGCATGGGGCGCTCGAGAAGCACCGCGTAGCCGTCGAAGACCAGACCGAGCACTATGTGGTCAACCTGCTGACACTCTTCGCGCGCTCCGAAGCGCTGTACGATGCTGCCTCACCGAGCGGCCTCAAACCCCTGGTCGTCATGTTGTCCGAGGCGCTCGAGGCGCCATCTGCCGGTGACCGCAACCGCGGATTGCAGCGGCTCGGGGATGTATCGCTATTCATAGCGGGCTTTTTCGCGCGCAGCTTCGCGCGCAAGCTCATCGATGTCGACTACCACATTGCCATGGGCGGGCGTGCCTACGCCACTCTCGGTGAGGCATTGTCGCGCGGCCGCAGCCGCGTACTCGGTAATGTGTTCGCAGAGCTGGCACAGAAGTTTCAGCCGATGGTGGATGCGCTCAATGCAGTCAGTGAGAGCTCCTACACGCACACCGACAAGGACATCCTGCGTCTCTACGAGATCTGGCTGAAGACAGGCAGCCGCCGCTGCTATGACATCCTGAAGCGCCTGGGTGTCGAGCCGACCGCCGCGGGCAGCACGGCATTCGCTCACTGAGCGCATGATCCTCCGGCAGCTGCAGGATCTCATTGGCGGCATCTACGATGTCAGTGTCACGCACGACGTCTACGATTTTCTGATCACCGACCGCCGCCACCTGCCCGCGGCTGCACGCACCAACGGGCCAACGGATGAGGAGCTCATCGTGGCGCAACCGGCGAGCGGCACCGACAACGAGCTCGCCATGTCGCTCTATCTGGACCCCGCTTTGCTCGAGCGGCTGCAGCGTGCTGATCCCTTGCAGCGGCTGCACGATGGCAACGTCGCGGATTACTGGACCGCCCTCGAGGGCGTGAGTCATTTCCTGTATCTGGCTTGGAATGCGGGCCACGATCGCCCGGTGTCGCTGCTCGAGCTGGAGATGCAGGCGGAGATCGACAAGTACGTCGTGAGCTATTGGCTGATGCGCCGGCAGCTGCCGGAGCGCTTCCCGGCGGAGTTGCTGAGTCTGTTGTTCGAGAAGACGCGCATCGATCCTACGCTCGCCGCCGGTCGTGACGGGATGTATCGCGCTGCCAGCCGTTACGCGCAGCGTTTCTGTGAGCGGCTGGCGAGCTCGCTGCGCGACTCGCAAGGTGCCGTGGGACGCGAGGTGCTCGCTGAACTGCGCCGATTTTACCGGCTGACGAATGCGCGCAAGCTTGCGCACATCGAGCGCACCACCTAGGCGCCTACCCCTCGCTGTCCTCGTCCTCGTCGCGCTTGCGGGCCTGCTCGAGCTCACGCATCATCTTAATCCAGGCCGACAGACGGCGCAGATCCGTGCGAGTCCCGGGACCGAGCTTGCGTTCCGTCGCGGGTTTGCGAGTGTAGGGATCGAAACTGTCGTCCTCTTTAACGCTCAGGCCACCCGTGTCCAACTTAGGGCTTCCCGTCTGGGGCCGATGCGTTTTGTCCTCGCGCTGCGTTTTGTCCTCGAGCTCCAGCAGTTGCCGCTCGTAATCCTGCTGCGCGTCGTACCACTGCAGATGAGCAGTACCCTTGTGGTCATGCACCACGCCGCGCATGAAGCGACGCTCGTTATCGGGCGACGATTCGCCCTCAGGGGGTGCGGATTCGGGAGGTGTGGCGGAGGATCGTTTCATCGCAACCGAAGGTTACGTCTAATCGTGATGAGTCTTATACCCGGCGCCTGTACCGTACGCGCGCCGCAGCGGCGCTTCCAAGAGGTCCGTCACGGAACGCCTTTCCTGTCGGCATCCGGCGACGTACGAAAGTTAAATGCGCGCAACAAGCCTATGACCGACTTGGCATCGCGTATGGTGCCATCCAGCGACCACCGGAATGCCTCCTCGAACCTCACCCAGTGGACCTCGATCACCTCGGCATGCTCATGAGCCGACGTCGCCGGCCGCAGGTCGCTGGCCAGATAAAGATGCAACACCTCGCCGAACACCCCCGGGGAGCTCAACACCGAGCCGAGGCTATGCCATTGTCCGGCACTCACTCCCGCCTCTTCGAGCAGCTCCCGCTGCGCGGTGGCGAGCGGCGGTTCGGGAGGTTCCAACTTCCCGGCCGGCAGTTCCCAAAGCCAGCCCCCGGCCACGTAGCGATATTGCTTCAGCAGACAGACGCGCTGCTGGGCATCCAGCGCGACCACCGCAGCGCCACCGGGATGGTGTACGACCTCCAGCACGGTGCGATGGCCATTGGGCAGCACGACCTCATCCGTCGTTACGGAAATCACGCGGCCCCGGAACTGCAATGTCTGCTTTTCGGGTTTCATAAGCACGGCAGAGTACCATTACACTGAGATCATGCCGGAGAGTGTCCTGCCCCCGCGGAACCCGCAGTGGCTGATCGTCATCACCGGTCTGCCCGGAAGCGGCAAGACCACACTGGCCAGGCAGCTCGCCAGGGCTCATCGGCTGGCCTTGCTCGCCAAGGACGAAATCAAGGAGCCGCTGCTGGAAGTATTGAAGGGCAATGTCGACGATTCACGCCGCGTGAGTGACGGCGCTTTCCAGGTGCTGTTTAACCTTGCGCACCAGCTGCTGGGTGATGGTTGTGACCTGATCATCGAGGGCAACTTTCGCGCCAGTGAGCACGCAGCGGCGCTTGGCGCGCTCGCAGCTGCCCGTGCGCTGCGGACTCTGCAGATCCTCTGCCGCGTTCCCGAGCCGCTGCGCCAGTCCTCCCTGGTGGCACGGGCCTCTACGCTGCATCAGGGCCACGATCCTCTGCAGCAGGCGCGCTACGTGCCCGAATGCGACGAATTTGCCGCGATGCCCGGCGAGCGTCTGCTGGCGGATGCAACGGTCGGTTTTGCTGATGCGCAACGGCAGGTGCTGGTGCACGTAGCCAGACTGCTGAGCGGCTGCGCCGCGCGATGAGCCGCATGAAGCCCGCAGGCCTGGGACTGTTTGCGTCGTGCGTGCTGGGCATGTGGCGCGCTGCTGCTGCAGCTGATGTTTCCGAAGACGCCCTTGCCCGGATCAACATCCCTTACTACCGCTATGTGCTGCCCAATGGACTGACGCTCATCGTACATGAGGATCACAAGAGTCCGCTCGCCGCAGTCAACATCTGGTATCACGTCGGCAGCAAGGATGAGACCCCGGGACGCACGGGTTTCGCGCACCTGTTCGAGCATCTGATGTTTGCCGGCTCGGAAAACCATCATGACGAGTATTTTCGGCCGCTTCTGGAGGCCGGAGCGGTTCAGGTCAACGGCAACACCTGGCTCGACCGCACCACCTACTTCGAGACGGTGCCGGTCAAGGCGCTCGATCGCGCCCTGTGGCTCGAGTCGGACCGCATGGGACATCTGCTCGGTGCCATCGATCAGCACAAGCTTGACGAGCAGCGCGGGGTCGTGCAGAACGAGAAGCGCCAGGGCGAGAACCGCCCCTACGGCAAGGCGGATGAGCTGATCGCGGCGAGCACCTATCCGACTGGCCATCCCTATTCATGGGTGACCAGCGGCGCGCTCGCAGATCTGAATGCCGCGACGCTCGATGATGTGAAGAGCTGGTTCCGTACATACTACGGCGCGGCCAACGCTGTGTTGGTCGTGTGCGGTGACGTTCAGCCCGATGCCGTGCGCGAGAAGGTCGAGCATTACTTCGGCGATATTGCGCCCGGACCTCCTGTGAAGCATGCCCGCAGCTGGGTGGCACGGATGAGCGGCACCAAGCGCATCACCCTGCAGGATCGCGTGCCGCAGACCCGGATTTATAAGGTATGGAACATCCCGGGGTATACCGAGCGCGATTTCACGCTGCTGCAGATGGCCGCGGATGTGTTAGCAGACGGCAAGAACAGCCGCCTTTACCGGCGCCTGGTGTACACCAGCCAGGCGGTCAGTGTCGCAGCCAACATCGGACCCTTCGAGCTGGGCTCACAACTGCAGCTGACCGTCACGGCGAAATCCGGCGGTAACGCAACAGCCATCGAGGGAGTGATCGATGAGGAGCTGGCGCGCCTGCTGAAATCAGGGCCGACGCGGGCCGAAGTCGAGCGGCTGAAAACTACCGCTTATGCCCGGTGGGTGCGACAGCTCGAGCGCATCGGCGGCGCCGGCGGCAAGGCCGCCATTCTCGGCGAAAGCCAGCTGTATGGAGGCTCGCCCGATTTCTATCGACGCGCGCTCGGCTGGCTGCGCGAGGCAAGCCCTGCAGATATCGAGGAGGCCGCGCGTACCTGGCTGAGCGAGGGCGCTTTCGTGCTGACCATAGAGCCGTTCCCCGAGTATCAGGCTGGAAGCAGCGGTGCTGACCGCAGCACGCTGCCGGCACGGGGCGCAGCGGCGCCACTGCTGCTGCCACCTCTACGGCACGTGACGCTCAGCAACGGTCTGAAGCTCGCCGTCGCGGAACGCCACGATACTCCGGTTGTGCATCTGCATCTGATCATCGATGCGGGCCATGCGGCCGACAGCGGTGCGAAAGCCGGCACGGCCAATCTGACTCTGGCCATGCTCCATGAGGGCACGCGGCATCGCGATGCGTTGCAGATCGCCGCGCGGGCCGAAGAGCTCGGCGCGGTCATCGACACGGGCTCGACGCTCGACAGCTCGTACATCTCCGTGAATGCCATCACTTCGAAGCTGCCCGAATCCCTCGAGTTGTTCAGTGACATGCTGTTGAATTCAGTGTTCCCGCCGAACGCGCTGACGCGTCTCAAGCTGCAGTTGATCGCTGCGATAGAGCAGCAGAAGGCGCAACCGCGTGGCATTGCCGGACGGGTGTTCCCCGAGCTGCTCTATGGTGCTGATCATCCATACGGCAAGCCCTTCTCGGGTAGCGGCTCCGAAGACAGCGTGCGCGCCATCTCCAACCAGGAGCTGCAGAGCTTCTACCGGCTCTGGATCCGCCCGGACAATGCGACGTTGCTGGTCGTCGGCGACACCACGCTCGCTGCCATCCAGCCGCTGCTCGAGCGTTACCTGGCCAACTGGCACGCACCAATGGACCCCTTGCCTGTCAAACAGCTGATGAGCGTGGCGCCCCAACCCGCGCCACGAGTGTTTCTCATCGATCGACCGGGGGCCGAACAGACTCTGCTGATGGCGGCAGAGCTGGCGCCGCCGCGCGCGGATCCGGACGATATCGCCTACCGTACGGTCAACAACCTGCTGGGCGGCAACTTCGTGTCGCGCCTCAACATGAACCTGCGTGAGGACAAACACTGGTCCTATGGTGCGGGCTCCACGCTCATCGATGCCAAGGGAGAGCGGCCGCTGCTGGTCACTACCACGGTGCAGACCGATCGCAGTGCGGAGGCCATGCAGGAGATTACCCGGGAGCTGCGGGACATCAGCGGTACACGCCCGCCCCGGGAAGCGGAAATCCGCGCAGCCCAGGACGCGCTCGTTCTGGCGCTTCCGGGCAATACCGAAACCGCAGGGGAGATCTCGGGTGCCTATGTGGACATTCTCACCTACGGACTTCCCGACACCTACCTCAACGATTTCGCGGCCCGCGTGCGCGCACTGACTGCAACACAGGTGCAGGCAGCCGCTGCGCATCTCATCCAGCCGCAGTCCCTCACCTGGATCGTCGTGGGCGACCTGGCATCCATAGAGGTGCCGATACGCAAGCTGGATATCGGTGCGGTGCAGGTGCTCGATGCCGACGGCCAGCGCGTGCGCTGAGCAGTGCTGCGCATTTTTTTACGTGAGGCGTGACTGTATGCAGTGACAGCCAGCCCGCCGCTTCCGTATATTCGGCTCGACATGCCGACCACGTCACATCTGGAAAAGTTGAACGGACCGCAGCGCAAGGCGGTTACGTTCGGCCAGCCCATGGCGGACAACAAGGGCATACAGTCGGGGCCATTGCTGATCGTGGCGGGCGCGGGCACCGGCAAGACTGACACGCTGGCGCACCGCGTGGCGCATCTGGTGATTCATGGTGTGGATCCCGGCCGCATTCTCATGCTGACCTTCACGCGCCGCGCCGCACAAGAGATGCGCCGGCGTGCATTCGAGATCGCGCGTCGGGCGCTCAATGACGCCCTGGGTGGTACCAGCCAGACGATCTCGCAACGACTCTCCTGGGCGGGCACCTTTCATTCGATCGGCAACCGGCTGCTGCGGCATTACGCGCGCCATCTGCATCTCGACCCACAGTTCAGCGTCATCGACCGTGCCGATGCGGCCGACCTGCTCGATAGCCTGCGTCAGGAGCTCGGGCTGGCATCGAAGGAGCAGCGTTTCCCGCGCAAGGAGACCTGCCTGCAGATTTATTCCTATCGTGTCAACACCCGGCGCTCGCTCAAGGAGACTCTCGAGCTGCAGTATCCCTGGTGCGCGCAGTGGGAAGCCGACCTGACGCGACTGTTCCGCAGCTACGTGGAGCAGAAGCAACGCGCCAGTCTGCTCGACTACGACGATCTGTTGCTGTACTGGCAGGTGATGATGTCCGAGCCGCAGCTGGCGCAGCACGTGGGCTCGCACTTCGATCACGTGCTGGTGGATGAATATCAGGACACCAACAAGTTGCAGGCCGAGATCCTGCACGCGCTCAAGCCCGATGGCACGGGGCTCGCGGTGGTGGGTGATGATGCGCAGGCCATCTATTCATTCCGTGCCGCGGCGGTCGACAATATCCTTGGCTTTCCGGAACGCTTCTCACCGCGCGCCGAGGTCATCACGCTGGCGCAGAATTACCGCTCGACGCAACAGGTGCTGGATGTCTCCAACGCCCTGATGGCGGAGGCGCCGCGCCAATATCGCAAGCATCTGCTGGCCACACGCGGGGAGGGTGCGCGCGCGCGCCTCGTGACCGTCGATGAGCTGCAGACCCAGGCCGAGTACATCTGCAGCGAGATCCTGAAAAAACGCGAGGCGAATGTGCCGTTGCGCCGCCAGGCGGTGTTGTTCCGCAGCGCAAGTCACAGCGATGTGCTGGAGGTGGAGTTGAGCCGGCGCAAGATCCCTTACACCAAGTATGGCGGTCTGAAATTCCTCGAAGCCGGGCATATCAAGGATCTGCTGGCGCTGCTGCGCTGGGCGGACAACCCGCGCAACACGCTGGCCGCATTCCGTGCGCTGCAGCTACTGCCGGGGATGGGACCAACCAATGCCCGCCGCGCCATCGAGCATCTGCAGGCTGCCAGCTTCTCGTTCACGGCGCTGAAGGCATTCCGGGCGCCAGCAGCTGCGGCCTTCGGCTTCGAGAAGCTCACCGCGCTGCTGCTGTCCCTGGCGGACCCGCAGCGGCCGTGGCCCGGGCAGCTGCATGAGGCGCGCGAGTGGTACCGGCCGCATTTCGAGCGGCTATACGAGCATTTTCACACCCGGCTCGGGGACCTCGATCAGCTCGAGCTGCTCTGCGGCCAGTATCCCTCACGCGAGCGCTTTCTCACTGAGCTCACCCTGGACCCGCCCAATGCCACCAGCGATCTCGCCGGCACCCCGGTGCTGGATGAGGACTATCTCACGCTGAGCACCATTCATTCGGCGAAAGGCATGGAGTGGGATACGGTCTACCTGCTGAATGTGGTGGACGGCAGTTTCCCGTCGGAGTTTTCCACCGGCCGCACCGAACTCATCGAGGAGGAGCGACGGCTGCTGTATGTGGCCCTGACCCGGGCACAGAACGAGCTGGTGCTCGTGGCACCTTTGAAGTTCCATCTCACCAACCAGTCACGGCAGGGCGATGCTCACGTGTACGGCGGCCGCAGCCGTTTTCTCACCGAGCGGGTGCTGAAGCAGCTGGAAGCAACCACTTTCCATGGCAGCAGTGTCGCTGGTCGCGAGATGCCGTTGCAGGTTGGCGTGGAGACTGCCGTGGACGTACGTGCCCGCTTGAAGGAAATGTGGTGAGTCGCTCGTGCCGCGGCAGCTGCCGGCTCGCCATTCACCGCTTGAGCGCTTTGCCGCTGGCGCGCACCGCCTAGCGCCGGGGCTTCTCGAATTTCAGGGTAAAGCGATCGCTCTCGCCTATCGCCGCATACCTTTCACGGTCCTTCTCCCCCAGCCGATAAGTGGGCGGTAACGTCCAGACGCCCTGCTCATAGTCTTTGGTGTCCTGCGGGTTGGCATTTACCTGCGATTTACCCACGAGCCGGAAGCCCTGAGCTTCGATCAGGCGGATCGCGTAGTCCTCGTTGACGTAGCCATTCTTGGCCTGCGGGTCCTGCGGCACTGCTGGATTGCCGCGGTGCTCGCACACGCCGAGCACGCCACCGGGTTTGAGCATGCGGTACATAGCGGCAAAGGCAAGCTCGGCCTCGCTGCGCGCCATCCAGTTGTGAATGTTGCGAAAGGTGACCACGAGGTCGACCGTCTGGGACGGCACGACGTCGCTGCCGTCGGTCTGAAAAGTGACGACGCTCACCCGGTCGTAGATATCAGGGCGCGCGGCCAGCCTGTGCTGGTAATCATCCAGACGCGCATTGACGTAGCGGCTATTGGGATCGGCTGGGATGACGGCTGCGTAGTACCTGCCTCGTTCGCGCAGCAGCGGCGCAAGAATCGCCGTATACCATCCCGGCTCCGGCCACACCTCCAGCACCGTCATCTCCGGCCGCAGCCCGAAGAACAACAGCGTCTCTTTCGGATGGCGATAGACATCGCGTGCCCGCTCGGCAGGCGGCCGCTGCTCACCGGCGAGTACCCCGTCCAGCGCCAGGGCCGTGCTCTCCCGTGTGCTCTGTGTGCTACAGCTGCCCAACAACAGGGCGGCCGCCAGAGCGAAGGCGCAGACAGGGAAGGGGGGGCGGGACATGGCAATTGTCATAACGCGCGGAACGGTCCTTAGTATAGAAAAAACCCCGCACGGGGCGGGGTTTTTACACAACTGCCGGTAGCAGCAGATGCAGGTTAGCGGCGGAAGGGACCTCCTCCCTGGCGCGGCCGCTGCGGACGCTCCTGTGCCTCGTTGACACGCAGGGGACGGCCGTTCATCTGGAAGCCGTTCAGCGCCTGGATTGCCGCCTGCGCCTCGTTGGGCGCCATGTCGACGAAGCCAAAGCCACGCGGCTTGCCGGTTTCCCGGTCGTTGATCAACTTCACCGAATCCACCTTGCCGTGACGTTCGAACAAAGCTTTTACGTCCGCCTCGGTGGCATTGAAGGGCAGATTGCCCACGTACAGCGTCGTCATCCGGAAGTCTCTCTTGAGAAAGCGTACAGCGGCAGGCCGCGGCGGCGGCCCGCATGTACAGCAGGGTCGGTAGTCAAACAGGTCGGGGCTCTGTGCCGCACGATGGTGAGTTATAACGCTATTGGCAGCGCGGAAGTCCGTAGGCCTGCACCTGAGCCCGGGTTCGTGCACGGCGGAATGCACCCAAACAACAACACCCCGTGGTTGCTCTCGTCCGTGTGAAAATCGAGCTCGAGCGGATGCTACTACCGGCTGTTGTAGGAAGCAAACAGGTTGGCAGGGCCTGCTCAGGGTCAGGTGCCGGCGGGCTCCAGGTAGGCATAGCCATCCAGCTCGCTGTCATAGAAGCGCTTCAGCACCTGGCTCTCGGCGATGGTCATGCGACCGTCCCGGATGGCCCGCTCGCAGTCGCGCAGCAACGCCGGGGCGAGCTCCGCTACGTCGTATTCCATGTACTCCAGCACCCGGTTGGCGGTATCGCCCTTGACGATCTCCTCGATCCACCAACCCCCCTCATCGTGCAAGCGGACATGTACGACGTGCGTATCGCCAAACAGGTTGTGCAGATCGCCGAGCGTTTCCTGGTAGGCGCCCACCAGAAAGGCGGCAAGATAGTACTTCTCCCCAGGCTGCAGTTCGTGCAGCTCGAGGGTGCGTTTGACATCGCGCAGCGAGACGAAGCGATCGATCCGGCCGTCGGAATCGCAGGTGATGTCGGCCAGAACGGCGGTGCGCGTCGGGCGCTCACCCAGGCGGTGGATCGGCATGAGCGGAAACAGCTGATCGATGGCCCAGCTGTCGGGCAACGACTGGAACACCGAGAAGTTACAGAAGTACGTGTCCGAGAGGATGGTCTCGAGGTCCTCGAGCTCCTCGGGCAGGTGCTCGAGGCGACGGCAGGCGTCGCGGATGCGTGCAAAGGTAGCCCAGTACAGCCGCTCGGCGAGCGCGCGGAACTCGAGCGACATCAGGCCGAGATTGAACATCTGCAGCACCTGCTCGCGTGCCGTCAGCGCATCGTGGTAGCACTCGACCAGCCGCCGCTCGCTCACGGATCGATAGGCGAGCGACAGATCCTGCACCGGCTGTGGCAGCTCCCGATCGCCGCGGTAGTCGTCAGCCTCGGTACCGGTGACCTGAAACTTATCGAGTGCCGATGAGCCGAGCACGTCGAATATCAACACACTGTGATAGGCAGCGATGGCCCGTCCGGATTCACTGATGATCATCGGATGCGGAATGTCGCGTGCGTTGCACACACTTGCGATGCGGTACACCACATCGCTCGCGTACTCGTTCAGCGTGTAGTTCATCGAGGAGGAGAAGTTGGTGCCGCTACCGTCGTAATCGACGCCGAGGCCGCCGCCGACGTCGATGTACTGCAGCCCCGCGCCCATGAGTTTCAGCTCGGCATATACGTGCGCCAACTCGTTGATGGCATCCTTCACGCGCCGGATATCCTGCAGCTGACTGCCCGGGTGACAGTGCACCAGCTGCAAGCAATCCAGCATGTCCTCTGCCTTCAGCACATTGAACAGCTCGACGATTTCCGTGATGAACAGGCCGAACTTGGATTTCTCCCCGGCTGACTCGCGCCAGCGTCCCGAGCCTTCGCTGAACAGCTTGACGCGCACACCGATGCGCGGACGCACGGCGTAGTTGCGCGCATGTTTGAGGATCAGACCGAGCTCATCGAAGTTCTCGACCACGGGGATGATGGTGCGACCGAGCTTCGTCGCCAGCGTCACCGCCTCGATGTAACTGTCATCCTTGAAGCCATTACAGACGATGAGGCGCTCAGGGGAATTTTCCGACATCGCCATCACGGCCAGCAGCTCGGGCTTGGAGCCAACTTCCAGACCAAAGCCGAATTCGCGGCCGTAGCGATAGATCTCCTCCACCACCAGTCGCTGCTGATTCACCTTGATCGGAAACACAGCCGCATAGCGGTTCTGGTAATCGTTTTCCGCGATCGCCTGCGCGAAGGCGGTGTGCAGCCGCCGTAGCCGGTGGGCGAGGATGTCGGAGAAGCGGATCACGACCGGCGTGCTCAGGTCGCGAGCTTTGAGTCCCTCGACGACCTCGTAGAGATCGATCTCGTGGCCGAGCTGCGTGTCCGGACGCACGACGACATGCCCGGCAGCGTTACCGGAGAAGTAGCCTTTGCCCCACGCGTTGACGAGATAAAGCTCGAGAGAGTCCTCAACGCGCCAGGGCTGGCCAGAGCTGAACTTGCGACTCGCGGCTCCGTTGACCGCGCTTTTGGGTTCGGTTGCCAACAGTTACTTCCTCAGCAGCGCGCGCGGCTAGGTGTCACGCGGGCGAACGATAGCACGCAGTGGCGTGTGCGGGTGTTACACGATGCCGCTCGGGCGCGTGTGCTTGGCTCAGTGCGCGGAATTTGTACGGGGTGGCTCGGTGGGCCGTGCCGGATCGCGGATCCATTCGCTCCAGGAGCCGGCATACAGGCGTGCGCCAGTCAGTCCGGCATGCTCGAGCGCCAACAGATTGTGGCAGGCGGTTACCCCGGAACCGCACATCGAGATCACATCCGTGGCCGGCACCGCCTGCAGCCGTTGCTGCCATCTGTCGCGCAGCAGTGCGGCCGGCAGGAAGTGTCCGCGCGGATCGAGATTGCCCGCGAACGGTGCGCTGTGCGCTCCGGGGATGTGTCCAGCCACTGGATCGAGCGTCTCATTCTGTCCGGCGAAGCGGTCCGCGCCACGCGCATCGATCAACATCCGCGCACCCCCCTGCAGCTCGCCCGCATGGACCAGCTCGAGCAGTTCGGCCGTCGCGACAACGCTGTGGTCATGCACCTGCGGCTCGAATGCTCTGGCGGCACGCCGGGCTACCGCGGTGCTGATCGGCAGGCCGGCTTCTTGCCATGCGGCAAAGCCGCCGTTCAGCACGGCTGCCGCAGCATGGCCGGCCCAGCGCAACAGCCACCAGAGACGTGCCGCATACACGGAATTCCCCTGGTCATACGCGACCGCCTGCACGCGTGAGTCGATACCCCAGCGCGCCAGGGACGCCGCGAATACCTCTATCGGCGGCAGCGGATGTCTTCCGCTCTGCGCCGTCACGGGCGAGGAGAGGTCCTGATCCAGGTGCGCATACAGCGCACCGGGTAGGTGTCCCGCCGCATAAGCCTGGGGACCCCATTGCGGCCGGGCGAGGTCGAAGCGGCAATCGAGCAGCACCCAGTCCGGATTGCCGCGGTAGCCGGCGAGCTCGTGTGCGTCAATGAGGGTGGTAAACATGCGCTGCCTCGCGTCTGCCGGCTCAGATGCAGCGATATTTTCGGCCGCGAGCGCTTGTCGTTACAATCCCTGCGCACACGGTGCAGGTGAGTGACCATGGCGATAGACGTTTACTGGGGCAGCGGCAGTCCTTACTCCTGGCGCGTTCTGCTGGCGCTGGAGTACAAGCGCCTGCCCTACAACAGTCACGTGTTGCAGTTCTCCAAGCAGGAACAGAAGTCCCCGCACATGCTGGCGCTCAACTGGCGCGGCAAAGTGCCGGTGATCAAGGACGGCGACTACGTCTGCTTCGAGTCGCTGGCGGTGCTCTACTACCTCGATCTGAAATATCCGGAGCCGCCGATTTTCGGCCGTACCCCGGAAGAGGCGGGCACCATCATGCGCGTGATCTGCGAATACCAGGCGTACATCGAGCCGCACGTGAACAGCATCGTGCGGGCGGTGTTCAGCAAGGATGATCTGAGCGCCGATGCGATCACCGATGCCATGCACCATGCGGCGAGCGAGGCCCGCACCATCGAGGCGCGGCTGTCGCGCTCGGATTGGGTGGTGGGGGAGAGCTTCTCGGCGGTGGACATGGTCATCTTCCCGGGCTTCCAGTTGCTGCGTCGCGCGCTGCAGCGCACGGAGGCGCGCGAGCTGGCCTCACGCTTCCTGCCTGTCGAGGTGAATTACCCCGCGCTCGGGCGCTGGGTGGCGCGCGTCGAGGCGCTGCCCGGATATGAGCGCACCTATCCGCCTCACTGGCGCTGATTCAATCAAGAACGAAATGCGAGCATCATGAGTAGTCACACAGTCCATGTTGAATTTCCCGGCCGGATAGTCATCGTCGGTTTTGGCAGCATCGGCCAGGGCGTCCTGCCGCTGCTGTTGCGGCACATCGGCATTGCGCCGGAGCGCATCACCATCGTCACGGCCGCGGACCGGGGGCGCGCCGAGGCAGATCATTACGGGGTCCGCTTCATCAGGGAGACACTGACCCGCGAGAATCATCGACGGGTACTGACACCACTGCTCGGCCGCGGGGATTTCCTGCTCAACGTGTCGGTCGAAGTCGCGAGCATCGCGCTGATCAAGCTGTGCTGGGAGCGTGGCGCGATGTATCTTGACACCTGCATCGAGCCCTGGCCCGGCGGCTATACGGATCCGACGGTACCGGCGGCGCGGCGCACCAATTACGCCTTGCGCGAGGAGGCGTTGGCGCTGCGCTCGGCGGAGGCGCGCGCACCGACGGCGGTGATCACCCACGGCGCGAATCCGGGGTTGGTGTCGCACTTCGTCAAACAAGCACTTCTCAATCTTGCGGCGGATACGGGTGTTGAGGCAGGCGATCCCAAGTCCCGCGCCGAATGGGGCACCCTGGCGCGCACGCTCGGCGTGAAGGTGATCCATATCGCCGAGCGCGACACCCAGGTCACCAACGTACCGAAGCAGCCGGGAGAATTCGTCAACACCTGGTCCATCGACGGTTTCGTGGGCGAGGGCTCGCAGCCGAGCGAGATGGGCTGGGGCAGCCACGAGAAGAACTTTCCGCGCGATGGCAAGCGGCACGACTTCGGCTGTCTGGCGGCCATCTACCTGATGCAGCCCGGTGCGGCCACGCGGGTACGTACCTGGACACCGCGTGCCGGACATTTTCACGGCTACTGCATCACTCATGGCGAGGCGATCTCCATCGCCGACTATTACACCGTGCGCGAGGGCTCGCAGGTGGCCTACCGTCCCACCGTGCACTACGCTTACCATCCGTGCGATTCGGCGGTGGTCTCGGTGCACGAGCTGCTGGGACGCAACTACGTTCAACAGGAGCGACAGCGCATCCTGATGGACGACATCACCGATGGCATCGATGAGCTCGGGGTGCTGCTCGCCGGTCACAAGCGCAACGCCTACTGGTTCGGCTCGCAGCTCTCCACGGCCGAGGCACGTAAGCTCGTGCCGTACAACAATGCCACCAGTCTGCAGGTTACGGTCGCGGTGCTCTCAGGGGTCATCTGGGCGATGGAGAATCCCAACTGCGGACTGGTGGAACCCGATGAGATGGATTTCCGCCGCAATCTCGAGATCTGCCGGCCGTATCTGGGCCCGATGGAGGGCGCCTACACCGACTGGACCCCGCTGCACGAGCGTGACCGTCTGTTCCCCGAAGACCTCGACAAGACCGATCCCTGGCAGTTCAAGAATGTCAGGGTCCTGTGGTGAGCGGCGTATCAACATAGTCGATGGCGACGATCAGGTAGCGACGGCTGCCGCCCGGGAGCTCGACCATCACCTCATCATCGAGCGCGCGACGCAGGAGTGCGCAGCTGAGAGGTGAATCCATGCTGATGTATGCGGGCGCCATGTCGAACTCGTCAGGGCCTACGATGCGATAGCGCGTTCGCGCGCCGTGCTCATCCTCAAGCGTGACCCACGCGCCGAAGAACACCCGTGTTGGGTCCGAGGGCGGCGCGGTGACCACCACCATTCCTTCGAGCCGCTTACGCAGAAAACGCACGCGGCTGTCGATCTCCCGCAGCCGCCGTTTGCCGTAGGTGTATTCGGCGTTCTCCGAGCGGTCCCCCTGCGCCGCGGCTTCCGCGACGGCCTGCGTAACCCGCGGCCGCTCCGCATGCCACAGTTGCTGCAGCTCGGCCTGCAGACGGCT
Organism: uncultured Pseudomonadota bacterium; assembly: GCA_963715725.1. GTDB lineage: Bacteria > Pseudomonadota > Gammaproteobacteria > Steroidobacterales > Steroidobacteraceae > 13-2-20CM-66-19. The sequence goes on from OY970272.1 coordinate 2,335,532, forward strand.
TGCGCCGTCGGGAGTTATATATTGTGAGCCGGGTCTCGCCGGCGGCCGGTAGCGGCCCATGGGATGGCTGCCTCCAAGTTATGTCCGCGTGGGCAGACGGACGTAATCACGTTGTTCTGTGGGCTGTTTCACGGACGGCAACGGGGGTCGCGCCTAATCTCGATCCCATGGCGACCAAGTACTACACGCACTTCGTTACCAGCCGCGCTCCAGTGCGCAGCGCAGCGAGCGGCAGCGAGTGGAGCGGTGTAGTCGAGCTGAGGCATCCGCTGGAGCAGCAGAGCTCGGGCACGCGCGAACTGCGCGCGCTGCTGGCGCAGAGTTTCGACCTGGACTCGGATGACATCAAGATTTTGCACTGGGCCCGGTTGCACTGATATCCCCTAGCGGACTTCCTTCCCTTCATCGAAAGTCCGCATTCTGACCCTCAGGGCTCAAACCCTGAGGGTTTTTTTTCGCCCGACTAAACCTTGCGCAGCACGCGGCTGATCATGGTGTCCTCGAGGCTCGCCGGCACGAGCTTCGATTCGTCCGTCACCCGAGGCGGCAGGAAGGCGATGAACTCACCGGCGGGCAGCGGCTTGCTGCAATAGTAGCCCTGGTATTGATCGCAGCCGAGCGAGCGCAGGAAGTTGAGTTGCTCGGCAGTCTCCACGCCCTCGGCGATCACCTTCAGATGCAGATTGTGAGCGAGCGAGACGATGGCGCGCACGATCTCCGCGTCATCACGACTGCTCACGACCTCGCGGATGAACGAGCGGTCGATCTTCAACTTGTCCAGTGGCAGACGTCGCAGATAGCTGAGACTGGAGTAACCCGTGCCGAAGTCATCGACGGAGATGCGCAGCCCCAGATCGCTCAGCCGGCGCATGATCTGCGCCGAGCTCTCCGCATCCTGCATGACCGCGCTTTCGGTGAGCTCCAGCTCCAGATAACGCGGCTCCAGGCGTGCCGCGGCGAGCGCGGCCCGTACGCTCTCAATGAGACTGTCCTGACGGAACTGCCGCGCGGAGAGATTGACGGCCATGCGCAGATGTACGCCGCCGGCCTGCCAGGTGCGGGCCTGACGACAGGCCTCGCCGAGCGCCCACTCGCCAATCGGCACGATCAGTCCGGTCTCCTCGGCGAGCGGAATGAAGCCTGCGGGCGGGATCAGACCGCGCTTGGGGTGGCGCCAGCGGATCAACGCCTCGGCGCTGTCGATGCGACCGGTGGCGATATCAACTTTGGGCTGGTAGTGCAGCTCGAATTCGCGCTGCTCGATGGCATTGCGCAGCCCGCTCTCCAGCTCCAGTCGCTCGCGCGCGAACGCGTTCATGGCCGGGGCGAAGAACTGGTAGTTATTGCGTCCCTTTTTCTTCGCGTGGTACATCGCCGCATCGGCGTGTCGCAACAGTGTCTCGGCGTCGCTGCCATCATCCGGACAGAGGCAGATGCCGACGCTTGGGGAGATGTGTACTTCCATGCCGGCGAGGCGTGTTGGCGCGGCAAGACTGGCGAGCACCTTACGTGCTACCACCTCGGCATCCTGCGGCGAGCCGACTTCCTGAACCAACAGCACAAATTCATCCCCACCGAGGCGCCCGAGGGTGTCCTCCCGTCGCAGCAGCGCGCTCAGCCGCCGGCCCACCTCCTGCAGCAGCTCGTCCCCGGCCATGTGTCCGAGGGAGTCGTTGATGGCCTTGAAACGATCCAGGTCCACCAGCAGCAATGCAAAGCGCACACTCTGACGTCCGCTGCGTGCGATCGCCTGCTCCAGCCGATCGGCCAACAAGGCACGGTTGGGAAGACCCGTCAGCGCATCATGCGTTGCCGTATGACGCAGCTGCGCATTGGCATTCTCGAGCAACTCGTTATAGCGCCGCGCGCTCGATTCCAGGTGCGCATCGTAGACGATCAGCGTGATGGTCATCGCGAGCAGGCCGAGCGCGAGTGTCGCAACCACGAAGGCGAGCCAGCGCACATCCATGGCCGCAGCGCTCGGATTGAGACAATAAGAGCCGGCGGCGAAACGAGCCCCCGCCATGGCGGTGAAGTGCATGCCGAGCATGGCGCCGCCCATGCCGGCTGCCGCCGTGATGCGCCTCAGGCGCATGTTCCAGGAACGCCCGGCCGCGAAACCCGAGAACAGCCAGAGGGCGCCTAGCGAAGCCATGATGGCTAGGACAACTGAGCCGACCACGAAGTCGCGCTGGTAGCGAATGAGGGGTGTGATCTGCGCAGCCGACATACCGACGTAGTGCATGGCAGCGATGCCGCCGCCCATGACGGCAGCGCCCAGGCCAAGCCGGGGCATGCTGCGGCGCGCACGACTAGCGACGGCAAACCCCGCACCGGTGCTGCCGATCCCCAGCACCAGTGATCCGAGGGTCACGCCGAGCTCGTAGGACAGCGGAAAGGGCAGGGAGAACGCCAGCATGCCGATGAAGTGCATGGACCAGATGCCGATGCCGAGGGCGACAGCGCCGCCGGTCAACCACAGACGCACGGCCGAGCCCTGCGCTCGCGCCACGCGGGCTGCGAGCTGCAGGGCAGTGTGTGAGACCACGGCGGCCACCAGCACGGACAGCAGCACCAGGCTGTAGTTATAAGTGCCGGTCATCCGCACACGCGCTTCACATCCTGCAAGCTTCGGGAATTCCTCTTTATCGACGCAGCAACAACGCCTCTTGAGGGGGGGTCACGGGGTTTGTGACGCACTCCCGGCAATGCGCTGACGTATGCCGACAACGCGCTGCCAGGGCCGCGCCGTCCGTGCTTACGGCGCGCTAAGTTAAATCGCCGGGGTTCGTAGCGCGATAGCCACTACCGCGAGCACCGCACCCAGTTGCGAGGCCCATCGTGCGAACCCACGGCGAGGCCATGTCATAATCGCCCCATCATGAAGTTTCCATCCCGTGTGGCCGGCCTGACTGGCGTGGCCCTGTCTGTGCTGCTCGTTGGTTGTTCACTTCTGCAGGGCCGCCACCGCCAGCCCCCGGCCCCGCCACCCCCTCCCGCGCCGACAATACCTGTGCCGATGCAGACTCAGCGATTCGAGCTCGAGCCGGGCGAGGACGTGGTCGGGGCGGTCCAGATCACTACTGCGGCCAAGGAGGACACGCTCACGGACATCGCCCGGCGCTTCAACATCGGCTACGAGGAGATCCTGCGCGCCAACCCGAAGGTAGACCCGTGGCTGCCCGGCGCGGACCGCGAGATTGTCATTCCCACCCAGTTCATCCTGCCGAACGCGCCGCGCGAAGGTATGGTCATCAATATTGCCGCCATGCGGCTCTTCTACTTCCCGCCCCACAAGGCCGGCATGCCCCAGGAGGTCATCACCCACCCGATTGGCATCGGCAAGGTAGGCTGGGCGACCCCGGAGGGCGTCACTCGCATCGTGCGACGGCAGAAGGATCCGACCTGGCGCGTACCGGTGTCCGTCCTGAAGGAGCACCGTGAGAATGGCGAGGTGCTGGAGCACGTGATCGGTCCCGGCCCCGATAATCCACTCGGTCGCCACGCCTTTTATCTGGACTGGCCGAGCTATCTCATTCATGGCACCAACAAACCCGCCGGTGTGGGCCTGCGCTCGAGCCATGGCTGCATCCGCCTCTATCCGGAGGACATCGCGCAGCTGTTCGACATGGTGCCGATCGGCACGCACGTGCGCGTAGTCAATCAGCCATTCGTGTTTGGCTGGCAGGACGGGCAGCTGCTGATGCAGGCGTTCGATGTGCTCGAGGATGATCCGCGCGACTGGAATAAGGCACAGCGCAAGCTGTTGCACAAGTCGGTGGCCATAACCTTGCAGAAACAGCTGAAGAGTCACAACCAGGAGATCAGCTGGGAGGCGGTCTCCGTGCTCGCCCACGAGCCGCGCGGCTTGCCGGTGGCCGTGTCGGTGAGCGATGCGACCGTCGAGCAGGTGCTCGCGCGAGCGGAAAAGGTGCAGAACCGGATCCCCGATGGCTCAACCTGGGATGGCACCACGGACCTGCCGATGGACGAGCCCACCTTCCGCCAGGTGATCTCGGACATGCAGCCGCCTGATCCAGGCGCTGTGGCTCCAGGTGCCCCCGGCACCAAGGGCGATCCGGCACTGACGCGACCGACCGGCAATGGCAAAGCCGACCCGGCTCTCAGAAGCCCGGACACGGAAGGGCCGGCGAGTCCACCGCCGGCTGCGCCTCCAGCTTCCGAAGGAGCCTCATCCGGGCGTAACCCAGCGAGAGATGCGCCGGCCGGCGGCGCGCGCTGAGCATCGCATCCGGACGGGCTCGATCGCAGCGACAAGCACACCATGGCCGCGTTGACCGAATGGCTGCAGCTGATGCTCGCCGAGATCGCGCGCAAGCGCGAGGAGTGTGAGCGAGCCAGCAAGGAAGAGCTGCGTCGGCGCGCTGAGAGCGCTCGCCCTGATTTGACACCGCCGCGAGCGGGCGCAGCGGACCCTGACAGCGGCAAGCGCGACTGATCGCAAGATACGACTTCAGTCGTAAACCAACCGTTGCCCGCGGCAAGGCCTGTGTTACAGTCCACCGGGCCTGAGTGAAGGGGACAACAACGGTGGGCGCCCGCTCGTCCGGGCTCGAAGACGCACAAAAAAATCCGGCGGACTACGGCATTGCGCGTGCACCGACCGGAATTGCGGCCTTTGTCGGCCGCACGCTGAAGGGTCCGGTGAGCAAGCCGGTCGCGATCTCGAGCTTTGCGGATTTCCAGAACATCTTTGGCGGTCTGTGGCAGCCGTCGACGCTCTCGTACGCCATCGATCATTTCTTCGAGAACGGTGGCCGTCGGGCTCTCGTGGTGCGGGTCGTGAATGCTGCGCGTCCTCCCACCATCACGCTGCCCGCCCAGGGGGATGCCCTGCGTCTCATCGGCGTGAATCCCGGCACACGCGAGTTCCTGCGCGCCTCCGTGGATTATGACGGCGTTGCCGAAGGTGACACGGAGCATTTCAACCTCGTGGTGCAGCGCGTGCGCTCCGCCGGCTCAGAGCTCATCGAAGATCAGGAAATTTTCCGCCGCCTCAGCGTGACGCCTTCCGGTCTCAGCTTGCAGGACGTGCTGCTCGAATCGAAGCTGGTGCGTGTGCTGTCACCGCTGCCGGCCTGCCGACCAGAGCGCAGCGCGCATGCAAGCCGCGCGGCCATCGGCTACTCGGCTTCGAATCCCGATGGCGACGATGGCGCGCCGCTGACCGACTACGACGTGATCGGCTCGGCTGCCGGCAGCACGGGGCTGTTCGCGCTCAAGGCCGCGCCGGTCTTCAACATGTTATGTATCCCGCCGCTCGCCCGCGAGCAGGATCTCGGCTTGAGCGCGTTGCTGGTCGCGGCCCGGTTCTGCCGGGAGCGGCTCGCGCTGCTGCTGGTGGATCCTCCCGCGAGCTGGATCTCGCCGCGTCTCGCGCTGGACTCGTTGCGCAACTGGCCGTTTCGCAGCGACAACGCGCTCATGTATTTCCCCAGGGTACAGTCATTTGACCGGCTGCGAGGCCGGGCGGAAACCTTCGCCTCCTGCGGCGCGGCCGCGGGCATGCTGGCGCGCGCGGATGAGAGCACGCCGGTATGGATCGCAAGTGAAAGTGATGAGGCGCTGTTGCGTCCGGGCATCCGGCCGGCTGCCGTCGTATCGGAGGCCGAGCGGTTGCGCCTGGCGCAGGCCGGGGTCAACACGCTGATCTCGAGCCGCACCGGTAGCCGCCAGCTCGTCACCGCCCGGACGCTGAGCGGTGGCAGCGGGGTGTCGGACTGGCGTTATCTCACCGCACGGCGGTTGTCATTGTTCGTTGCGGCGAGCATCGAGCAGAGCACCCGCTGGGTGCTGCTCGAGCCCAACATCCCGGCGACCTGGGAGCGCGTGCGCGCCATGGTGGATGAGTTCCTCGCGAGCCTTGCGCAACAGGGAGCCTTTGCGGCTGGAACTGCCGCGACTGCCGCGACTGCCGCGCCTGCCGCGCCTGCCGGCGAGGCAGAAGACAGTCATTTCGTGATCACGGACGATCGGGTCAATCGGGATGACACGGTCGCAGAGGGCAAGTTCAACATCCTCTACGGGTTTGCCACCAGCAAGCGCGGCGAGTTCGACACCTGGCTGGTCACCCACCAGGCCGGCGCGAGCCGCGTGCGCCCCGTGTCCGTCAACCGACTGGCGACGGCGAAGAACCGCGTCGAGTGGGAAATCCAGACCGCCATCCTGCGCGGTTAGCGGGATTGCGCACCGAAGCCCCCGCCGCCCGGCGTGAGGATCCGCAGCTCATCGCCTGCTGACAGATCGAACGACGCCGTGGCATCGAGCCTCTCGACGCTGCCGTCGCGTCTGTGTATCCAGGCTTCCCCGGTGGTCGCCGCAGCGCCTCCGTGCAACCCGAATGGTGCCACTCGCCGATGGTTGGCCAGCAGCGCGCCGCAAAGCGGTGCGCGGAACAACAGCCGGCGTATGACGCCATCGCCACCACGATGGCGCCCGGCACCACCGGAGCGATGGCGGATGGCGAACTCCCGCAGTAAAACCGGAAAGCGTGCTTCCAGGATCTCAGGATCGGTCAGACGAGAGTTGGTCATGTGTGTCTGCACCGCATCGCAACCATCGAAGCCCGGCCCGGCGCCACTGCCACCTGCGATCGTCTCGTAGTATTGCAGTGACTCGTCACCGAACGTCAGGTTGTTCATGGTGCCCTGTGAGGCTGCCAGCACGCCGAGCGCCCCGTAAAGCGCATCCACGATGCATTGCGAGGTCTCGACGTTGCCGGCGGCGACGGCAGCAGGCGGCCGTGGATCCAACATGGAGCCGGGCGGGATGAGGATCTCGAGCGGCTCGAGGCAGCCTTCGTTGAGCGGTATGGCCCGATCGATGAGCGTGCGAAATACATACAACACGGCCGCCACGCAAACGGCTCGCGGTGCGTTGAAGTTATGCGCACCCTGCGCTGAGGTGCCGGCGAAGTCCACGCGCGCTCGGCGCTGCTGCGCATCGACGTCGATGCGCACGGCGATGATCTGACCGCCGTCCATCTCGTAGCGAAAGCTGCCCGGTGTCAGCCGCTCGATCGCGCGGCGTACGCTTGCGGCTGCATTAGCCTGCACTTCGTGCATGAAGCGGTGAATCACCGCCAGCGAATAGCGGCGCTGCGCCCGAGCGAGCTCTGCGATGCCGCGTGCATTCGCTGCCAGCTGAGCGCGCAGGTCGGCGACGTTCTGATCGGGATTGCGCGCCGGGTATCTCGCGGTCTGCAGGGCCTGTCGCAGCTCACGCTCGCGCAGCACTCCAGCGCTCACGAGCGGGAAACAGGCGAACAGCACGCCTTCCTCATCGATGCTGCGGCTGAAGGCCGGCATCGAGCCGGGCGTGCTGCCGCCGATGTCGGCGTGATGAGCGCGCGAGGCGACGAAGAAGTCGGGCCGTGCGCCGCCGGCCATGAACACTGGGGTCACCACGGTCATATCGGGCAGATGCGTGCCGCCATGATAGGGACTGTTGAGCAGCCAGGAGTCCTCAGCGGACATGCTGCCGCCGGTAGCCTCGATGACGGCACGTACACAGGCTCCCATCGATCCGAGATGCACGGGCATGTGCGGCGCATTTGCCACCAGGCCGCCTTCACCATCGAACAGCGCGCAGGAATAATCGAGCCGCTCCTTGATGTTGACCGATTGCGCGGTCGCCTTGAGCACCTCGCCCATCTGCTCGGCGATATGCATGAACAGATTGTTGAAGATCTCCAGTCGTGCCGGATCCGGCGGCATGATCGCTGGATGGGCCGGTGCCGGTACGGAGGGCATCGCGGCAGTCTGCTCGAGGATCAGCTCGCCGCCCGATAGGCGCTGCACGCTCCACCCCGGCTCCACGACAACCGTTGAGTTGGGTTCCACGATCAGTGCCGGACCTGTGAGGCCGGGGTAAACCGCAGCTGGCGGCAGCAGCGGCACCTCGCGCCACTCGCCAAACCAGGCGCGCACGCTACTCGGCAGTGATGCTGATCCGACAGCCGTGGGCATCTGCAGTGAACTCGCATCGATCGATGCAGCACGGGCCTCCACGCGCACCGCCTCGATAATGAGGTCGGTTGCAGCGGTGAATCCGAAGCGCCGCAGGTGCGCTGCGGCAAATTCCTGCCGCGCCGTTGCGAGCGAGGTGGCGCTGACGGACAAGGTGGTTTCGCTGTCGCCGCCGCGCAGCTCCAGCCAGCGACTGGAGGAGACGGACGACATGTCGCGCGCGCCTGTCTCAGGCGCTGCAGCGCCGGGCTCTGCCGCGACGGCTGCGCGCGCCTCCCGCTCCAACTCTGCAAGGCGAGAGTGGGCGGACTCGAGTCCTGCCGCGGTCAATGGCAGTCGCAGGCTGGCGCGACGCGTCGCCAGCCGATCGGCCACACCGATGCCAAAGGCGGATAAGACACTGGCGAGTGGATGAACCAGGATGCGTGTCATACCGACTGCCTGCGCAACCCTGCAGGCATGTTGGCCAGCAGCTCCGCCAAAGCAGAACAGCGTGAACTGGCGGACGTCCAGTCCCTGGCGGGTGGATACCTGGTGAATGGCATTCGCCATGGACTCGACTGCAACGTCAAGGAACGATGCGGCGAGGGCTTGCAAAGACTCGGGGGCACTGCCGGAGGCAGTGAGTACCTGTTGCAGTCGCTCGAAACCGGCAGTGGTCGCTGCCGGGTCGATGCGACTGCTCCCCTGCGGCCCGAAGACGGCCGGCAGGGTCTCCGCTCGTAGTCTGCCGAGCAATACCTGCACATCGGTCAGCGTCAGTGGACCACCCAAACCGTAGCAGGCGGGCCCAGGGCGCGCGCCGGCCGAATCAGGTCCCACGGCGCAGCGATCTTCCGCAAATTGCAATATGGAGCCGCCGCCTGCGGCAATGGTGTGCACATCCAGCATGGGTGTTTGCAGACGGATGCCGGCGATCTGATGTTCGAAGCGCTGCGGAAGCTCGCCATCGATCAGGGAGACATCCGTGGAGGTGCCACCCATGTCGAAACCGACCAGCTGCTGCAGCCCGAGCCGTTGCCCGATCCACTGCATGCCGATGAGGCCCCCGGCGGGGCCGGACAGCACGCTGGCCAAGGCATGGAAGTGCTCGGCCGGCGCAAGTCCGCCGTTGCTTTGCATCACCTGCAGCTGTGCACGCGCATCCAGCGCATGCAGTGCGCCCTGCAGACCATCGAGGTAACCTCGCAGTGGCAATGCGAGATAGCCATTCAACACGGTCGTGTCGCCGCGGCTGACATAGCGCACGAGTGGCGCAAGCTCGTGCGACACCGATACCTCCTCGAAGCCGAGCTCACGGGCGAGACGCGCGGCAGCGTGCTCGTGTTGGGAAAAGCGCCACCCGTGCAGGAACACGATGGCTACCGACCGAAAGCCATTGCGTCGTGCGTCACTCAGCGCCTGACGCAGCTGGGGCGTGTCGAGAGCGGTGATGACGTTCCCGCCGGCATCGATTCGTTCCTCCGCCTCGATGACGGCGCTATAGAGTTGTTCGGGCAAGACGATGTGCCGGGCGAAGATGTCCGGGCGGTTCTGGTAGCCGATGCGTAGCGCATCGCCAAAGCCGCGCGTGGTGACCAGCACGACGGGAGAGCCTTTGCGCTCGAGCAGTGCATTCGTGCCGACGGTGGTGCCGACTTTGACCTGCCGGATGACGCCAGCACCTGATCCAGGAGTCGCCGTCGCGACGCTTGAGAGGATGTAGCCTATTGCGGCTACTGCAGGGTCCGTTGCATCCGCTGCCGATAGCAGCTTGCGCACGTGCAATCGACCCTGCGGCGAAAGTCCGATGACGTCGGTGAAAGTGCCGCCACGATCCACCCAGAACTGCCAGCCGCTGCTCATATATCATTCAGCTCCAGGGGCTTTTCGACCCGCATACGCGATGACTGCATTATTCTTCTCATGATGCCGGCAAGCGGAAGTTCGCAGCAAACACTGCAGGCCATCTGGAGCGCGGTGCGCGCGATTCCGCGTGGCCGGGTGTCAACCTATGGCGCAGTCGCGCAGCGCGTCGGGCTGCCCGGCCGGGCGCGGCTGGTCGGCTATGCATTGAAAGTCGCTCCAGCGAAGCTGCAATTGCCGTGGCACCGAGTAGTGGCCGCCGGCGGCCGCATCGCATTTCCCCTGGCATCGCCTCAGTTCGCCGAACAACGGCGGCGGCTGCGCGCGGAAGGAATCAAGCTCGCGAAGGGGAAGGTGGTGCGCGAGGCTGCGCTGAATCTGGATGAGCTGCTGTGGAAGACCCGGTAGTCAATCGTCACGTGGTGTTCTCGCACGGCCAGGAAAGCGGGCCGTGGGGCAAGAAGATCGCCGCGCTTGCCGAGATCGCGCGTCATGAAGGCTATGAGTCTCATTCGCTCGATTATCGCGGCATCGATGAGCCGCGCGCGCGGGTCGCGCGGCTGGTGGATTTCTGCAAGGAGCTCTCCGGAGACCTCGTGCTGGTGGGCTCGAGCATGGGCGGATATGTGGCCGTCGCTTCCGCCTCGCTATTGCATGCGCGCGGGCTGTTTCTGATGGCCCCGGCCCTGTACATGGAGGGACTGCCCGAGCTGCGTGCCGGCGTACTGGATTGTCCCGCTGCCATCATCCACGGCTGGCAGGATGAGGTCATACCGGTAGAGCACAGCGTGCGCTTTGCTCAGACCTATCGGGCAGCGCTGCACGTGGTCGATTCCGATCACCGGCTGCATAACCAGATCCGCGTCATTCAATACCTGTTCGAATATTTTCTGCTCGCTCTTGATCTGCCGGCTATCGCGTTCCAGTAAATGAACTGGCTGTTGCGGCGGCTGCTGGCGCTGTGGGTGCGGTTCAAAGTCCGGCCTGAAGATGCCGTGGCGCGCCTGCGCGAGCGCGGCAAGCCCCTTTGCTACGTGCTCGAGCGCCGCAGCGTGACTGATCTTGCGGTCCTGCAGACCGCGTGTGTGCGGCTGAAGCTGCTACGGCCGCGCAAGCGCCTCGCGCCTCAGCTGCAGGAGCTTCCCTCGATACTGTTTCTGACCCGCCTGCAGGGACCTTGCGGCGAGCGGTTGGATCGACGGCCACCTGCACAACTGAATCGCATGATTGCGGCGCTGAGCGCCGAGCCGCAGCTCGATATCGAGCTGGTGCCGGTCGCGGTGTACTGGGGCCGTGCGCCGCAGAAGGAGGCCTCATGGTTCCGCCTGCTGCTGGTCGAGGACTGGGCATTCACCACGCGCGCGCGCAAGTTCCTGCAGGTGTTGTTCAATGGCCGCAACTCTCTCATCGAGTTTGACGAGCCAGTCTCGCTGCGCACGCTGATGGGCGCTGACGGCGGTGCGGCGGTGCGCGGCCGGCGCGTGACGCGGGCGCTGCGCGGCGGCTATGCGCGGCAACGCGCAGCGCGTATCGGCCCGGACCTTTCGCATCGACGGACCATCGTCAATCAGGTTTTGCGCACGCGTGCGGTGCGCGCGGTGGTCGCACAGGAAGCGCGCGAAAAGAAGCTGACGCGTCATGAGGCGACCCTCAAGGCTCTCGAGTATGCCGATGAGATTGCCGCCAACTACTCGCACGCGTTTGTGCGCTTTCTCGATGCGGCGCTGGCGCGGCTCTGGAACCGACTGTATGACGGCGTAGTGTTCGGCCACGTGCAGACGCTTGAGCAGCGAGCCGAAGGGAACGAGATCATCTACGTGCCCTGCCATCGCAGCCACATGGATTACCTGTTGCTCTCCTATGTCATCTATGTCCACGGTTATGCGATTCCGCACATCGCCGCCGGCATCAACCTGAACCTGCCGGTCATCGGCCGACTGCTGCGCAAGGGCGGCGCGTTCTTCATCCGCCGCAGCTTCCGTGGCAATGCGCTCTACACCGTGGTGTTCATGAAATATCTCGCGGCGATCATGGCGCGCGGCCATTCGCTGGAGTATTTCATCGAGGGCGGGCGCAGCCGCACCGGGCGCCTGCTGCAACCCAAGACCGGCATGCTGTCCATGACGGTGCGCAGCTTCCTGCGTGACCCGGCGCGCCCGGTCATTTTCATTCCGGTGTATTTCGGTTACGAGCGCATGGTCGAAGGCAGCACCTACATCGGCGAGCTTTCGGGCAAACCCAAGGAAAAGGAGAGTGTGCTCGGGCTGCTGCGCACGTTGCGCCGGCTGCGGGAGAAATTCGGACAGGTGCATGTCAACCTGGGCGAGCCGATCGCGCTTGCGCCACTGCTCGACCGCTACGATCCGCAATGGCGCGGGCGGCGGGTAGAGGACGACGAGCGGTTGCCGTGGATCGCGACAGCCGTTGATGAGCTCGCCACGCACATCATGCGCAACATCAACGCGGCGGCCGCGGTCACGCCTATCAACCTGCTCGCGATCACGCTGCTGGCCACGCCGCGTCTGGCGCTGCCGCGCGGTGATCTGCTGCGCCAGTTGGATATGTATCGTGATCTGCTGCAAAGCAGCCCCTACAGCGAGCGGGTAACGGTGACCACGCTGTCGGCCCCGGAGGTGCTCGCTTACGGCGAATCCATGAAGCTCACCTGGCGCGAGCCGCATGGGCTCGGTGACATCATCCGCATGAGCGATGAAGCAGCCGTACTCGCCACGTATTTCCGCAACAACATCCTGCATCTGTTTGCACTGCCCTCACTGGTGGCGTGTGCATTTTTGAGCAATGCGACTGTGACCACGGATGACATCCAGCGACTCGTATGGCGCATCTATCCGTACATCGCGGCCGAGTTGTTCCTGCGCTGGAGCGAGGCGGAGCTGCCGCAAGTGGTGAGCGATGTGCTGGCGTGTCTGGAGAAGCACGGCCTGCTCAACAGCGATGCCGAGCGCAGCACCTGGCAGCGTCCGCCACCCGACTCGCCCCATGCCATGCAGCTGTCGCTGCTGGCGCAGGCGACGATCCAGACCATCGAACGTTATTACCTCGCTATCGCTCAGCTGCTGCACGCGGGCAGTGGTCAGATCAGCCAGGGCGCCCTCGAGGAGCGCTGCCAGCTCACCGCGCAGCGCATGGCCATCGTGTATGGGCTCAATTCGCCGGAGTTCTTCGACCGGACGATGTTCGAGAACTTTCTCGATCTGCTACGCTCGCGCGGCGTCATTCGTCTGTCCGGCAGCGGCCGGCTGGAATTCGACGAGGTCCTGATGCGGGTTGCCGCCGATGCCCAGTTCGTGCTGAGCGAGCAGATCCGCCACAGCATTCTGCAGGTAACGCACAGCTGAGCTTGCGCTGCGCGACCGCGGCCACAGCAGCGAGCGCCTATGAACACCGAAGAATTCCGGCGCCTGGGTCATGAGCTGGTGGACTGGATCGCGAACTACCGCGGACAGGTGTCCCGCGGCGAGCTGCCCGTGATGCCCAATACCTCACCGGGCTCATTGTTGCGTGCGCTGCCCGCCTCCCCGCCGCTACAGCCCGAAGCCCCCGACAAGCTGCTGGCCGATGTCGACCGACTGATCCTGCCAGCATGCGCGCACTGGCTGAGCCCGGCTTTCTTCGGCTATTTCCCTTCCAACAGCTCACTGGCCGCGGTGCTCGGCGACTTTCTCAGCACTGGCCTCGGACAGCTGGGTCTGAACTGGCAGGCCAGTCCCGCCCTTACGGAGCTCGAGGAGCGGGTGATCGACTGGTTCCGCCAGATGCTGGGGCTTTCGGAAAGCTGGAGCGGCGTCATTCAGGACACGGCGTCCACGGGGGCATTGGTGGCTCTGATCTGTGCGCGGGAGCGCACCACAGGCTACGGGGCCACGCGTGGCGGTCTGCAGAGCGAGCGCGCGCCGCTGGTGATCTATACCTCCAGCCAAAGTCACAGCTCCGTGGAGAAGGCAGCCCTGCTGGCAGGCTTTGGCCGCGAGAACGTCCGCCAGGTGCCTGTGGATGAGCGTTTTGGCATGCGGGCCCAGCAGCTGCAACGGATGGTCAGCGAGGATCGTGCTCGGGGATGGCAACCCTGTGCGGTGGTGGCAACGACCGGCTCCACCTCGGTCACCGCGATCGATCCGCTGGAGGATTTGTCCGCGACAGCACGTGAGCAACGCTTGTGGCTGCATGTGGATGCTGCACTCGCCGGGTCGGCGATGATCCTGCCAGAGTGTCGTCACCTCTGGAGCGGCGTCGAGTCCGCCGACTCCCTGGTGATCAATCCTCACAAGTGGCTCGGCGCCTCCTTTGACTGCTCGACCTATTTCGTGCGTGACCCCGAGCATCTGGTGCGCGTGATGTCGACCAACCCGAGTTACCTGCGCACCGCCGCGGACAGCCAGGCGCGCAGCTACCGCGACTGGGGCATCCCGCTCGGTCGTCGCTTTCGTGCGCTCAAGCTCTGGTTCCTGATCCGCGAGCAAGGCGTGACCGGCTTACAGGCCCGGCTCCGCCGGGACCTGGAGCACGCGCAGTGGCTCGCCGCGCGCGTGGACGGAACGCCTCCCTGGAAGCGTGTCGCGCCCGCGCCCTTGCAGACGGTCTGTGTGCGGCATGAGCCGAAGGGCCTGAGTGGCGATGCGCTCGATACCCACACTCTCGCCTGGGTGCGACGCATCAACGAATCCGGAGTGGCCTACCTGACACCGGCTTTGCTGGATGGGCGCTGGATGGTGCGTGTTGCGCTGGGCGGCGAGGCCACCGAGCACACGCATGTCGAGCAACTCTGGAAGCTGATGCAAGAGGAGGCGGCGCGCGGCGCGGCCTCCAACGGACTGGCCTCCAACTGACTGGCTAGCTCTCCCAGCGGACTTTGCCGCGCAGTGACTTGAGCCGCTGCTGGCGGGTCTTACTCTGCAGTCGCCGCTCTCTGGAGGCGCGGGTCGGACGCGTCGCTTTGCGCACCGCAGGCGCCGGCAGAGCGCGCAATATCAGCTGCCGCAATCGCTCGGCGGCTTCGCGACGGTTCTGATCCTGGCTACGATGGCTGCGCGCGATGATGAGAATCGCGCCTTCATCAGTCAGGCGCCGGCCCGCGAGCTCCCGCAGCCGTTGCTTGACTGGCTCCGCCAACACCTGCGTGCCGGCAAGATCGAAGCGCAGCTGCACGGCGGAGGCGACTTTGTTGACGTTCTGCCCGCCCGGTCCGGAACCTCGCACAAAACTGACCTGCAGATCGGCGTCCGGGATCGACAGCGCGTCATGGATCTGCACGGACATGCATGGTCAGCCGGTGTCGCGCTCATCGCGATCGGGCAGCGCAGCGCCGCGCGACGCCAGTCGCGGCTCGGGCGGACCCAACATCCGCAGCTCGCGCTGCGCGACAGGCATCTTGACGCCGTGCTGCTGAAACAGCTTCCAGATGCCGCGGTTGACATCCGAGCGCACGTTGTTGACGCCGTTCATCGGATCGGCGATCCAGAAGCGCACCTCGAGCTTCATGCCATAGTCTTCGAATGCCATCAGGCGCGTGGCCGGTGCGGGATCGCGCAGGATGCGCGGATGATGCGCTACGGCGTCCGCCAGCAGCCGCAGCGCGAATTCCGGATCATCATCATAGCTGATCATGACCGGCAGGCGGATGCGCACGCGCTGATCCGAGTAGCTCCAGTTGATGACCGAGTTATTGATGAGACTCTGGTTCGGTACCAGCGTCTCGACGCCGTCGCGATCCCTGACCACCACGTAGCGCCCACGAAGTTCCTGCACCCAGCCGAAATTCTCGGTGCTGGTGCCGGTGTGCCCGGTGAAACTGATGACATCGCCCGGCTTGATCGACTTATCGATCAGCAGCACGAAGCCGCTGACGAAGTTGCTGGCGATCGACTGCATGCCGAAGCCGAGGCCAACACCGATGGCGCCGGTGAGCACGTTCAGCGTCGTGACATCGACGCCGGCCTCGTTGATGCCGAGCATTGCACCGATGGCCACCAGGATGAAGTAGGCGAACTTGGAGATGCCGATGCGCGTCGACACCGCCAGCTGTTGCAGCCGCATCAGGCGCTTCTCGAGCGCACGCGCGATGAGGCTGGTCACGACCACGAATGCCGAGACGACCACCAGTCCCTTCAGCAGCGCCCACAGGCTGAACTGAGTCTTGCCGGGGACCAGGTTGATGTGGTTGAGAGTGCTCTCGATGGAATCCAGCCAGCCCACCAGCGAGAACGACATGCCGAGCCAGAGAAACACCGTCAGACGGTTTTCCCAGCCGCGTATCCAGGAATCGGGCCCCATCATCACACGCAGCAGATAGACACCGAGTCGCACCAGCACCAACGCGGTGGTCAGCTGCAAGGCGGTATCGACTACCGCGGTACGCCCGTGGGCCGACCCCAGCAGCCAGCGCACCACCAACAACACGATGAGAGCGACCAGATAGGGGGCGACGATGATCGCACCCTCGTGTATGTCAGCCTGCCAGCCCTCCGCGCGGGCGGCCCCGCGCCGGCGGTCCCAGGCTTTGAACAGCTGTGCGCCGGCGAGCGCAATCAGCGCGGCGCAGGCGATCGCGATCGCCTGCGCGAGGGTTTCCGGAGTGGTGAGGCGGGCGAACACACCCATCAGGCCGCCGCTGGCGCTATTCATGTAGGGCGCGGTGCATGGCGCCGGTGAGTCGGCGCGCAGCGGACAATCATGCGTTCAAGTCGGGGATGAGCTGGCTTTCCATGCGGGTAATCTGGTCCTTCAACATGAGCTTGCGCTTTTTCAGCCGTTTCAGCTGCAGCTCGTCGTTGTGCAGGTCCATGGTGAGACGCTCGATGACCTGATCGAGGTCGCGATGCTCAATGCGCAGCTGGCGCAACTTTTCGATGTTGCGGAACAGCTCGCGATCCACGTTGTCTTCTGTTTCCGCCATGGCTGCTGCCGCCTGCGGCTCCCATCGGATTTGGGCCGCTTACGCGCCAGGACCCTTTGCAGGCGCGCGTAGCTTAGCGAACCAGCCTCATCCGCGCCATCACGTCCCGCCGGCCATCCGGTCGGGGTCCGTGCGGCATTGCAATCCCGCTCAGCGACCTCGACTGCGGCCTCCCCGGGACGAAGAAGATGAACCCCGCCGGCCTTGTGGCCGACGCCCGCCGCCGCCATGGCCTGAATGGCCTGAATGGCTCTGAATGGCCTGAATGGCCGGAGCGTGCACGCGGCCGGTGGCCATGCTCGGGTGGCGGGCCAGCGACGACCTCCGTGGCCAACAGATCCGCGCCGATGGGCGCCGAGGGTATCTTGTGTCCAATGTAGGCTTCGATCTCAGGCAATGACACCGCGAATTCTTCGCATGCAAAGCTGATGGCGTCGCCGTCCGCACCAGCGCGCGCGGTGCGGCCAATGCGGTGCACGTAGTCGGCAGCGTCCTGGGGCAGGTCGAAGTTGAAGACGTGGCTGACGTCCGGGATGTGCAGCCCGCGCGAGGCGACGTCGGTGGCAATCAGCACCGCCAGGTCACCGTTGTGGAAGTCGCGCAGGAATTTCAGGCGTTTGTTCTGCGGTACATCCCCTGACAGCGCCTGGGCATGGAAGCCGTTGGCCTTGAGGATCCCCTCGAGGCGCTCGGCGACCCGCTTGGTATTGACGAAGATCATCGTGCGCCGTGCCTCGTACTGACGCAGCAGTCCGACCAACAACGGCAGCTTTTCCTCCATCGCCGGGTAATACATCATCTGCCGCACCTGATCGACGGTCATCTTGTCCGGCTCGATGCGCACCAGCTCCGGATTGTTCATGTGCTCGTAGGCGAGCTCGAGCACGCGGTGCGAGAGCGTCGCGGAGAACAGCATCGACTGTCGTTTCTGCGGGTGCGGCAAACGTCGCAGCAGGTAGCGGATATCGGCAATGAAGCCCAGGTCGAACATGCGATCGGCTTCATCCAGAACCAGCACCTGCGCGTGGCGCATGTCGAACACGTGTTGCTTGAAATAGTCGATCAGCCGCCCGGGCGTGCCGATCAGGACATCGACGCCCTCTTCGAGCTGGCGGCGTTGTTTTTCGTAGTCGACGCCCCCATAAACGACGGACTGGCGGAAACCGGTATGACGTCCGAGTATCTCGGAGTCGTGATGAATCTGTACCGCGAGCTCGCGCGTAGGCGCCACCACCAGGGCCCGTATCGAGGTCGGCTGACGGTGTGGCCCGGGTGAGCGCGTCAGCAGCGCCTGGTATAAGGCGACGAGGAACGCCGCAGTCTTGCCGGTACCCGTCTGGGCCTGACCGGCAACGTCGCGTCCGCTGAGGGCGATGGGCAGAGTCTGTGCCTGGATCGGCGTGCAGTAGGTGAAGCCCGCTTCACGGATGCCCTGCATCAGGGGCGCGGCCAGGCCGAGGGATGCAAAGGTTGGGGAATTGGAGTGTGTCTCAGTCATCAAAACGTTCTGCACGGTGGGTAAATTGATCGCTCGGGCCTTGCAAAAGGGCCTCGGAAGCGCTAAAAAGCTCACCAGACAGCGGGCCTTTGGCATCAACCAGCGAGGTTCCGCACCTGCCCAATCCGATTCCCTGAAAGCCAAGTTTCTTACTCATCTCGCGAGTTAGTGTAACCGTTTGACGGGTGTTTCTGGCACGGCTTTCGCGAAAGACACGGCCTGCCAACCCAAATCCCCAGGTTTTCCCATCCAGACAAATCCTTCCCACACTCTGCATTCGACGGAGGTTGAAACGCGTGAGTAGCCCGCACATTGTGCATACCACGGATGCCACTTTTTCCCAGGATGTCCTGAAGTCCGAGAAGCCCGTGCTGCTGGATTTCTGGGCCGAATGGTGTGGCCCCTGCAAGATGATCGCGCCGATTCTCGATGAGATCGCGAGCGAGTATCAGGACCGCATCAAGATCGCCAAGCTGAATATCGATGAGAACCCGCAGACGCCGCCGAAGTTCGGCATCCGCGGTATTCCGACGCTGATTCTTTTCAAGAACGGCACGGTCGAGGCCCAGAAGGTCGGCGCCGTGTCCAAATCTCAACTCTCGGCATTTCTGGAAAGTAACCTGTGAGAGGCTATCTCGGTAATCAGGGCCGCAACAGGCCCAACAAAGGCCCGCGCCACGGCAATCGTGACGGTAATCGGGGTAACAATGGTAACGGCGGGGGACGGCCCGATGATCTGATGCACGAGCCGGAGATGTTCGATGCGGATGACGCGGAGATCATCAGTCCGGCGGAGCTGACTCAGTCGCGCGCCTCGATGAATCTCACCGAGCTGAAGTCGCGACCAATCCATGAGTTGGTCAAGCTCGCCGAGTCGATGGGGCTGGAGAACCTGGCGCGCTCGCGCAAACAGGACATCATCTTCTCCATCCTCAAGGCGCACGCGCGCAACGGCGAGAACATCTACGGCGATGGCGTGCTCGAGATCCTGCAGGATGGCTTCGGCTTCCTGCGCTCGGCCGACGGCTCCTATCTGGCTGGCCCGGATGACATCTACGTGAGCCCGAGCCAGATCCGCCGCTTCAACCTGCGGACCGGCGACACCATCTCCGGCCTGATCCGCCCGCCGAAGGACGGCGAGCGCTATTTCGCGCTGCTGAAAGTCGGCGAGATCAATTTCGATTCGCCCGACAGCTCGCGCAACAAGGTGCTGTTCGAGAATCTCACGCCGTTCCATCCGACCAAGCGCTTGAAGCTCGAGCGCGGCAATGGCTCGACCGAGGATCTGACCGCGCGCACCATCGATCTGGTGGCGCCGATCGGCAAGGGACAGCGCGGCCTGATCGTCTCGCCACCCAAGGCCGGCAAGACGATGCTGCTACAGAACATCGCCACCGCCATCACCTCGAACCATCCGGAGGTCTATCTGATCGTGCTGCTCATCGATGAGCGGCCGGAAGAAGTCACCGAGATGCAGCGCACGGTGAAGGGTGAGGTCGTGTCCAGCACCTTCGACGAACCCGCTGCCCGCCATGTGCAGGTGGCTGAGATGGTGATCGAGAAAGCCAAGCGGCTGGTCGAGCACAAGAAGGACGTGGTCATCCTGCTCGACTCGATCACGCGCCTGGCGCGCGCCTACAACACCGTCGTGCCCTCATCGGGCAAGGTGCTGACAGGCGGCGTGGACGCCAATGCTCTGCAGCGACCGAAGCGCTTTTTCGGTGCGGCCCGCAACATCGAGGAGGGTGGCAGTCTCACCATCCTGGCAACGGCCCTGATCGACACGGGCTCGAAGATGGATGACGTCATCTACGAGGAGTTCAAGGGCACCGGCAACAGCGAGATTCACCTCGATCGGCGCATCTCCGAGAAGCGCGTGTTCCCGGCGGTCAACATCAACCGTTCCGGCACGCGCAAGGAAGAGCTGATCACCGATCAGGGCGAGCTCGCCAAGATGTGGATCCTGCGTAAGCTGCTGCATCCGATGGATGAGCTCGCTGCGATCGAATTCCTGCTCGACAAGATGAAAGACACGAAGTCGAACGGCGAATTCTTCGAGGCCATGAAACGCTGAGCGTCGCGGGCGCCCCAGCGGGCGCCCCGCATCGCCTGTTGCCGACCGGCGACGACCAACCGCCGACAGCCCAACCCGGCGCGGATGGATCGGGCACAATCGGTGCCGATCGCCCAAGTTGTGACGCAGCCCACGGACTAATGTGGTCGTGGCCGCGACATTGCGGGCAATTCTCGAGGAGTCGTCCGCCGATGCGTATATGGCCAGTGCTCGCCGCGATGTTGGTCGCGATGCATGCCGCTGCTGCGCTGGCCGATTCCGCCCACGACCCGCTCAGCGGTGCGCCGCTGCCCCCTGGCCAGCAACGCGGCGCGACCAGTCCGATCAGCGATCGCTTCTACGTCATCGGCAGCTTCTACGACCCGGCGGCCTCGATGGCTCTGCGCGTTGATGGCCAGAGTCCCGCGGCCGGCGTGCCAGGCCGCACCGGCACCGTCGTAAGCGGCGAGAAGGACCTGGGCATGGCAGGCCGCCTCCAGCAGCCGCGCATCGAACTGATGTTTCGTCTGAAGAAGCGCAATCGGGTGCGGCTCAACTATTTCGAAACACGGCGCCACGGTGACCGGTTGCTGACCCGCCCGGTGTTCTTCGGCGATCTGGATTTCAACCTCGGTGACCAGGTGACGAGCTATCTCGACTTCCGCTCGTTCGACCTGACATACACCTACTCATTCCTGCGCACCGAGCATTTCGAGCTCGGCACCGGACTTGCGGCGCATTTCATCGAAGCAGTGGGCCACGGCGCAGTCGAGGCCCGTAACGAGCGCAAGGACATCTCCGGCTCAGGTGCCTTTCCGACCATTCCGCTCGACTTCACCTGGGTCATCTCCCGGCACTTTGCTTTCACCACCCGCGCGCAGTACTTCAAGGCGTCCGTCAGCGGCTTTACCGGCGCGCTGGGTCAGTATCACGGGGATCTGCAGTACCGCTGGAAGCCCAACTTCACCCTGGGGGCCGGCTACACGCGCATGAAGTGGTCCCTGGATGTAAATGACGCCAACTTTCCGGGCATCTTCCGCCTCGACGTTCGCGGTCCCGAGGCATTCTTCAAGGTCTCCTTCTAGCGCAGCAACATAGCGCGCCGCAACGTTCCGTTGCAGGCCGCGGCCAAGAAGTCCAACGTGGCGGGAACCTGCCATGCGGTTCGCGGGTTTAAGTGAACAGCAAGGGTGCAAGGTCGCGCGAGGTTGCCATGAACATCCTGATCTGGCTCATCGTAGGTGGGATCATCGGCTGGCTGGCCAGCATCATCATGCGCACCCAGGAGGGCGTCGTCCTGAACATAGTCGTGGGCATCGTCGGGGCGCTGCTGGGCGGCTGGCTGATCAGTCCTCTGGTGGGTTCCGCGACCATCAATCAGGCCGATTTCAGCGTCGCAGGGTTAGGTGTTTCCCTGCTCGGTGCCATCATACTTCTGGCCGTCGTGAATCTGTTTCGCAGCGGGCGCGCCCGCTAGCTCCCGGTGACGACGTAAGCTGACACGAAGCGCTCCGGCATGCGCGCGGCGCGGCCGGTCTGGAGATTGATACAGACATAGGCGATGCGCGCCCGCGCCACAGTGAGCCCATCGGGTAGGCGGCGTATCTGGAAGTGCCGCTCCACACGCAGCCGGTGGTCCGTGGCCACGATCCAGGTGGCAACCTGCACCTCGTCTCCCAGCACGACGGCGCGCAGGTAGTCGATCTCGGTGCGGTGCGCAGCCATGCCGCGGCGCATACGTACACATTCCTCAAGTGGCACTCCGAGAGCGGCCGAGTGCGACCAGGCGACCCGATCCAACCACGAGAGATAAACCGCGTTGTTGACGTGCTCGTAGGCATCGATGTCCGCCGCAGCTACGGCGATGCGCAGCAGATGCGGCGCCGGAGCATCCCACTCCTCAGCCATGCCGGGTCCGAATTGCTAGCGGGCAACTCACGATGCAGTCGTATCGGGCGACAGGCGTTCCCGTGCCACGGCGCGGTATCCGATGTCATGGCGATATTGCATCCCGCGCCAGCTGATGGTGCTGACCAGCGCATAAGCCTCGTTACGCGCATCGCTCACCGTGGTGCCCAATCCGACCGCACATAACACTCGTCCGCCATGGCTGAGGACCTGTCCCTGCTGCAGGCGCGTACCGGCATGAAATACCTTGCCGGGGAGTCGTGCCGCCGTATCCAGCCCCTGAATCGGATCACCCTTGCGTGGCGTTTCCGGATATCCCTCGGCCGCCATGACCACACCGAGTGCCGCGCGCGCATCCCATTGTGCTGTTACGACGTGCAGTCGCCCGGCCAGAGCAGCCTCACACAGCAGCGTGAGGTCAGAGGACAACCGGCACAGGAGGGGCTGGGCTTCCGGATCACCCAGACGGCAATTGAATTCGATGACATTGGGCGTGCCATCCGGTGCGATCATCAGGCCCGCGTAGAGAAAGCCGCAAAACGGCATGCCATCGGCTCGCAGTCCGCGAATTGTCGGATGGATGACCTCGCGCATGATGCGCGCATGCATCTCGTCCGTGACCACGGGAGCCGGCGAATACGCGCCCATGCCACCGGTGTTGGGACCCTGATCGGCATCGCGTAGCCGCTTGTGGTCTTGTGAGCTCGCGAGGGGCAGCACGTGCTCGCCGTCTGCCATGACGATGAAGCTGGCTTCTTCGCCCTGCAGGAACTCCTCGATGACGACCTCGCGCCCGGCCGTGCCGAAGCGGCCACTGAACATCTGCTCGGCAGCCGCCACCGCCTGGGCCGCTGTTGCCGCAATGAACACGCCCTTGCCCGCCGCAAGGCCGCTCGCCTTCACCACGATGGGCGGACGCTGGCGCTCGATGACCCGAGGATCGAACGTGTCACGCGTGCAAATGGCGTAACCGGCCGTGGGGATGCCATGGCGGCGCAGGAACTCCTTGCTGAAAGCCTTGGAGCCCTCCAGTTGCGCGGCGCGCGCGCTC
Organism: uncultured Pseudomonadota bacterium; assembly: GCA_963715725.1. Classification (GTDB taxonomy): domain Bacteria; phylum Pseudomonadota; class Gammaproteobacteria; order Steroidobacterales; family Steroidobacteraceae; genus 13-2-20CM-66-19. The sequence continues at coordinate 2,358,788 of OY970272.1, forward strand.
GGACCGAAACACTTCAGGTCTGCAACCTGGAACCGGTCGACGATTCCGGCAACGAGCGGCGCCTCGGGTCCGACGATCGTCAGATCGATGCGCTCCGCGCGGGCGAGCGACACCAGCGCCTCACTGTCCTCCGCGTCCACCGTCACGTTGCGCACCCGCGGCTCGCCGGCCGTACCGGCATTGCCGGGAGCTACGAGAACTTCACTGACCCGCGGCGACTGGGTACATTTCCACGCGAGCGCATGTTCGCGCCCCCCTGAGCCGATGATCAGTACTTTCACATGCGGCTCAGTGGCGGAAATGGCGCACGCCGGTGAACACCATCGCAAGATCGTGCTCATCGGCCGCAGCGATCACCTCGGCGTCCTTGCGCGAGCCGCCCGGCTGGATGACGGACCGGATGCCGTAGCCTGCGGCCACGTCGATGCCGTCACGGAAAGGAAAAAACGCATCAGACGCCATCGCCGAGCCCTCGACTTCCAGCTGCTCGTCCTCAGCCTTCATCGCCGCCACACGCGTGGAATACACCCGGCTCATCTGCCCCGCACCGACTCCCACGGTGCGTTTCTGGTGGGCGAAAACGATCGCGTTGGATTTGACGAACTTGCATACGCGCCATGCGAACAGCAGATCGGCGAGCTCTGCAGGAGTTGGTTTACGGCGGGTCACCACGCGCAGATCGTCGGCGGTGATCCTTGCCTGGTCGCGTGTCTGCACCAGCAGCCCGCCGGTCACGCTACGCAGTTCAGGTTCTGTAGGCTGCTGCTGCAGATCGCCCAGCGCGAGCACGCGCACGTTGGGCTTGGCGGCGAGCAAACGGCTTGCGTCGCTGGAGATCGCAGTCGCGGCCAGCACTTCGACGAACTGGCGCTCCACGATGGCCGAGGCGGTGAGCGCATCCAGATCGCGATTGAGTGCGATGATGCCACCAAAGGCCGAGGTCGGGTCGGTGCGATAGGCGCGGTCATAGGCCTCGAGCGGCGAGGCCGCCACGGCAACTCCGCAGGGATTGGCGTGCTTGACGATGACACAGGCAGGTTCTGCAAACTGCCGTACGCACTCTATTGCCGTATCCGCGTCGGCAATGTTGTTGAATGAGAGGTCCTTGCCCTGCAGCATTTGGGCTGCGGCAACACCGCTGCCGCGGGCCATGGGATTGCGGTAGAACGCCGCGGCCTGATGCGGATTCTCACCGTAGCGCAGCTCCTGTGCCCTCTCGAAGACGCACGCGAGCGTCTGCGGGAATTGCGCGGCCGGCAGCTCATGCTGCGCGGAGAGATAACTCGCCACCATCGTGTCGTAAAGCGCGGTATGCGCGAAAGCTTTGGCGGCAAGCTGCGAACGGGTTGCCAGCGTCGTATGGCCATCGTGAGTCTCGAGCTCCTCGAGCAGCACACGGTAGTCCGCCGGATCCACCGCCACGGTGACTGCCACGTGATTCTTGGCTGCAGCACGCAACATGGCCGGCCCGCCGATGTCGATGTTCTCGATTGCTGCGGCGTAAGTGCAGTCCGGCCGTGCGATCGTCTGCGCAAAGGGATAGAGGTTGACCACCAGCAGATCGATCGGCGCGATCTGATGCGCCGCCATCACGCTTTCGTCGATGCCGCGGCGGCCCAGGAGACCACCGTGAATCTTCGGGTGCAGTGTCTTCACCCGGCCATCCATGATCTCGGGGAATCCCGTATAGGCGGCGACCTCCAGCGGCTGCAGCCCGTTTGCCGTCAGCAGGCGTGCGGTGCCGCCGGTTGAGAGGATCTCGATATTGCGGCTCGCCAGGGCGCGTGCGAGCTCGACGATTCCAGTCTTATCCGAAACGGAAAGCAGCGCACGGCGCACCGGCAGCAACATGCTAGGCCTCCTTCAGGGCGTTGCGCTGTGCGGGCAGAGAGCTAGGCGTCTCCGGACAACCCCAGCTGCTTCAGCTTCTTACGCAACGTACCGCGATTGATGCCCAGGATCCCCGCGGCGCGGCTCTGGTTGCCCTGCGCGTAGTCGAGCACCACGCGGAACAACGGCTCTTCGACCTCGCGCAGCACGAGGTCATAGAGGTGCGCAGGTCGGTGGCCGTTCAGGCTATCAAAGTAATCGCTCAGCGCGCGCTCGGCATGATTGCGCAACGGCAGCTCTTTGCCGTTCAGACGCGTGCCGGATTCCCCCCGAGACCGGGTCTTCTTTTTTGCCGTCATGTTCTGTCCCCACAAAACCGATCAATCAGGCTGCATCCGCAACCCAGGCGCACAGCTCATCACGGGCCAGCGCAAACTGTGCCGCGGTCGTCGCCGCCACCATCAATGTGCGCCGCGCGACCGTCGCGTCAGACAGCAGGTGATCCCAGTACCAGCCGAGATGTTTGCGTGCAATCCGCACTCCGGTGTCTTCGCCGTAGAAGGCATACAGCGAGTCGAGATGCGCGAGAATAATATCACGCACCTCCGCGCGCGAGAGTGCCGGAGCGGCAATTCCCGCACTCAGATACGCGTTGACAGAAGCGAAGATCCATGGGGCACCGTGGCTCGCGCGGCCGAGCATTACTCCGTCTGCCGAGGTGAAATCAAGAACCTCGCGTGCTTTTTCCGGCGTATCGATATCGCCGTTGGCTATCACCGGAATGTCCACCCGCGCCTTGATCTCGCGGATCGTGTCGTATTCCGCGCTGCCTGCATAAAAATCGGCACGCGTTCGGCCATGAACCGCCAGAGCCTGGACCCCTGCGGCGGCGGCGAGCCGCGCGATCCGCACGCCATTGCGTGAAGCCCGATCCCAGCCGGTGCGGATCTTCAGCGTGACCGGCACATCGACGGCGCGCACCACTGTCTCGAGCAGCCGCGCCACCAGGGGCTCGTCCTGCAACAGTGCAGAGCCGCAAAGCCGGCCACAAACTTTTTTTGCCGGACATCCCATATTGACATCGATGATCTGCGCGCCGAGGGCGACATTGAGGCGGGCAGCCTCGGCTAACGCCTCGGGGTCCGCCCCAGCGAGCTGCACTACGCGCGGCTCAGGCTCTCCGGCGTGGTCCATGCGCAAACGCGATTTGCGTGAATTCCACAGCCGCGTGTCCGAAGTGAGCATCTCGGAGGCGGCCAGTCCTGCCCCGAATCTGCGGCACAGTATGCGGAACGGCCTATCGGTGACACCCGCCATGGGGGCGAGTAGAACGCTGGCCGGCAGCGTGAAAGGTCCGATCCTGAGCATCGCGACTGGCGACTGACGTTAAATCAACCGGCCGTTGTCAACGGCTGGCGACATCGTTAGCGCAGGTGATGCCGCCACTGGCGGCGGGCAGGCAGGCGTCGATCTCAAAGCCCACAGCGTTGGTTCCTGGATCGACGAATACCATCTCTGCATCGATGCGCTGTCCCGGCGCGAGCAGCGTGCTGGTGGGAATGGCGCGCGGCAGATACGACTGCGGTGATACATCGCGCGATGCGATGCGATTGCCGAAACGGTCTTGCAGTGTCACCCGTAAAAAAGGCAGCGGCTTGGATTGATGGGCCCCATTCTTGACGCTCGCCCGAACGGTGATGTGACCAGCAGATTCCGCATCCGTCGTCGCCCCAAGCTGGCGCACTTCGTAGCTCGACAGATTCCATTTCGGGATCAGGGTGATGCCGAGCGCCCCGTATAGGGAGGTCAGCGGCCCGTGCAGCTGCGCACTCGCCGCGAGATCATTGCGGAAATGATGCACCACTTGCCCCACCAGCAGCAGTCCCATGAGTACGGTTCCGACCGTCCAGGCCAACACCGTCGGGTCCATCCGTGGGGCGCTGTCCGTGATTGCCTGCGCAGGCGAGGGCTTCTTACGGGGCGACAGGGCGTTGCGGATCGCTTCAGCGGTTTCCAGCGGCGATGCGCGTTTTGCGGGAGCCGTACGCGCAGTGTTGGTGACCGGCGCAACCGATCTGCCGCTGGCCACTGCTGCTGCAGGTTTCGCGGACACTTCGGTGTTGGCAGGAGCCGTCCTGAAGGCGCTGCTGCTACGGGTTATGGCCGCTGATGGGCTGGCGATGCTGTTGGATGAGGCCGTCACGGACGATGCAGCGCCCTGAGGCAACTCAGTGGGACGTGACTCGGCGTGCGCAGCGTGCGGAGCCTCGGTCGGCCGCGCACCGGCCGAAAATGGGGTCGCCGGATGAGCTGCAAGCGGCGCAGTGCCAGGCGGCTCGGCTGCGGTTTCGCCATGAGCGGACCACTCCTCGGGGACTTCTGCCAGTGGAGTCTCTTCCGTCAGCAGCCGGGCGATGTGAATTTCCGCGCTCTCTCTATCAGCACCGTGAGCCTCGCCGCCGTGAGCTTCAGAACCACGAGCCCCGGGGCCATGAGCGTCGGCCCCGTGAGTGTCAGCCGCGCCAGAAACTTGCGCGCGTTCTGTGGCCCGCACATCGCTTGCGGGGCGAGCAGGAGCCGTTGCGTCGAGGCGAGTCAGTCGATTGCCGGTGATCTCCGCAAGCAATTCGGAATCGAGCTCAATATCGAATTGCACGCCGGCCCGCTCATCGTGCTCCGCCGCTCTGCTCTCTCCCGCGGCACGCGCGGATTCTTCCGCTTCATGTCGCAGTGCGCGAAAGGTCCCCGTCGCTGCCCTGAATTCCGGAGTGGGCGGTTGCTCGACGAACACCTTGCTGACATCAGTCGCTTCGGCATTGAACTCGAGGGCATCATCGGGAATGAGGTCTTCATCTGAGCGCTGCTGCGACGCCGAGCGCTGGGGCACTGTCTTCGTCGAGGCCTTCCCCGCAACGGGTGGCGGCTGCCTGACATCGCGCCTCGGCGGATCTGCATTGCCCGAGCTGCGACCTGGCTCCTGCAGCGCCCGTGTACGCGAAGTCGTTGCTCCCGGGCCGGATGAGGTCCGCAACCGGGCAGATGCCCCAGTATCGCGCGCGCTCGACTCGGACGCCGGCTGAGCAGCGGCCTGTCGCTCATCGGACAATCGCGCGAGCGCATTGAACACGTTGGAGCATCGGCCGCAGCGTACGTAGCCCTGCGCTACACGCAGGTCCGCCGCTGTGACCACGAGCGTCAGTGCGCATTTAGGACAAACAGTAAACATCAGCCCCTGCCAAGCTCTTGGAGTGCGGATCGGGACGTGCAGGAATGACGTCTTCCCGCCAACCCGGCCCAACTGTCGCGCAGTCCAAAGCAACACATATCAAACCACGCACTGTAAGCCTGTGTCACCTCGGTGATCTCGTGATCCATGAGTCCCGCCAGCACGATCGAGCCGCCGGGGCGCACCCGTGCGCTCAGAGCAGGTGCCAGCTCGCGCAGCGGTCCCGAGAGGATGTTCGCCAGCAGCAGGTCCACCTCTGCGGGCAGGGCGGATGGTGCGGGCACGATGCTGATACGGCCAGTGATTTCGTTGGCTCGGGCATTGTCCGCCGTGGCCAGCAGGGCTTGCGGATCGATATCGAAACAATGCGCCCGCGCGGCGCCCAGCTTGACGGCCGCGAGCGCGAGGATTCCGGAGCCGCATCCGTAGTCGATGATTTCCTGTCCAGCCACGAAGTGCGCATCGAGCCATTGCAGACACAGTGCGGTACTCGGATGCGTGCCGGTACCAAATGCGAGGCCCGGATCCATGCGCACGACGACCGCATCAGCTGCTTCGGCCTGCTCGTGGTGGGGGCAGACCCACAAGCGGCTCCCGAAACGCATGGCGTGAAAATCGCGCAGCCACTCCCGCTCCCATGTACGATCTTCGACGTGCTCGAGACGCAGTGCCATAGGCGACAGCTGCAGCGTCTGGCCTATGCCTGCAACCAGCACCTCCGGGACGATCTCCTCGCCGAACAACGCCTGCAGGCGTGTTGCGGACCAAAGCCGAAATTCACCGGGCAACGGCTCGAGCACGGGTGCATCGCCGGCGTCCACGAAAGTCACGGCGATAGCGCCGCAGTCCCAGCAGCTCTGCTCGGCAGCACCCGACTCGATGCTGCCGAGATCAAAGGACAGCTGCCAGAAGCCGGCCATCGGCGCGGTGATTAGCGCAAACCCAGGCGACGCTCCAGATAATGGATATCCGTGCCGCCTTTCTGATACGCCGCGTGATTGAAGATCTCCTGGTGCAGCGGCACGTTGGTCTTGATCCCCTCGATCACCATCTCGGCGAGCGCGTTCTTCATGCGCGCGATCGCCGTTTCGCGATTCTCTCCAGAGGTGATGATCTTGCCGATGAGCGAGTCGTAGTTGGGCGGCACGTTATAGCCGGAGTAGATGTGGCTGTCGACGCGCACTCCGGGCCCACCCGGGGCGTGCCACAGGCGGATGGGTCCTGGCGAGGGCATGAAGGTCTTGGCATCCTCGGCATTGATGCGGCACTCGATCGCATGACCTCTGATTTGCACATCGCTCTGCCCATAGGGCAACTGCTCACCACTGGCGATGAGTAACTGGGCTTTGACCAGATCGATGCCCGTGATGAGCTCGGTGACGGGATGCTCCACCTGGATGCGCGTATTCATCTCGATGAAGTAGAACTCGCCGTCTTGGAACAGAAACTCCAACGTGCCGGCGCTGCGGTAACCAACAGCCCGGCACGCCTCGACACAGCGATCGCCCATCACGCGTCGCTGGCGCGTGGTAATGCCGGGGGCCGGCGCCTCCTCGATGACTTTCTGATGGCGTCGCTGCATCGAACAGTCGCGCTCTCCGAGGTGCACGATATTGCCGTAGCCGTCGGCCAGCACCTGGAACTCGATGTGCCGTGGCCGTTCCAGGAATTTCTCCATGTAGACCTGGTCATTGCCGAAGGCGGCATGCGCTTCTGCGCGCGTCACGCCGACCGCATTCAACAGCGAGGCTTCGCTGTGCACCACGCGCATTCCGCGACCACCGCCGCCACCGGAAGCCTTGATAATTACCGGGTAACCGATGTCGCGCGCGACGCGCAGCGTCTCATCGGCGTCCTCACCCAGGGGACCATCCGATCCGGGCACACAAGGTACGCCATGCGACTTCATCACGCGGATGGCCGAGACCTTGTCGCCCATGGTGCGGATGGTCTCGGCCTTCGGCCCAACGAACACGAAGCCGCTGTTCTCGACGCGCTCGGCGAAATCGGCATTCTCGGAGAGAAAGCCATAACCGGGATGGATGGCTACCGAATCCGTTACCTCCGCCGCACTGATGATCGCCGGCATGTTGAGGTAGCTCGCGGCGGAGGGCGGTGGTCCGATGCAGACTGACTCATCCGCGAGCAGCACGTGCTTCAGGCTGTAATCGGCGGTGGAATGCACGGCCACGGTCTTGATGCCCAGCTCGCGGCAGGCACGCAGGATTCGCAGTGCGATCTCGCCGCGATTGGCGATGACGACCTTCTCGAGCATAGCCAGGCTATTCGACGACAAACAGCGGCTGACCGAACTCCACCGGATCGCCGTTGCGCGCCATGATCGATGTCACCCGCCCCGCCCGGTCGGCCTCGATCTGATTCATCATCTTCATCGCCTCGATGATGCACAGTACCTGGCCTACCTTGATCTCATCGCCGATCTCGATGAAAGGCTTGGCTCCGGGAGATGGGGCGCCATAAAAAGTGCCGACCATTGGCGCCGTGATCACATGCTCATTGGGCTTGATTGGCTTCGGTGCAGGCACATCGGCGCTTGCCGCGGCGGCGGCTTTCGCGGACCCCGGTAATGGCGGTGGCGTCAGCGGCAGGCTCGGCACATGCGCGAGTGCCTGGGCCGCGACGCCGCCAGTGGGCATGCGACTGATGCGCAGTGCCTCCTCGCCTTCCTTGATCTCGATTTCGGCGATACCGGACTCTTCCAGCAGCTCGATCAGCTTTTTGATTTTTCTGATATCCATGCTCAGGACCGCTCCCCTTCAGAATTCGTGTTGTGGGTCATGTACCGCATGAATCTCTGCACAGGGTTGCGGTCAGCCAGCGCCTCAGCCGCTTTTTCCGAGCCGCTGAGTGGCCGCAGTAACGGCCAGCTCATAACCCAGTGCACCGAAACCGCTGATCACCCCCACCGCCACGTCGGAGAAATAGGAGTGGCGGCGGAAGGGCTCGCGCGCGTACACATTCGAGAGATGAATCTCTATGAATGGCAAGCCAACCGCGAGCAGAGCATCCCGCAGCGCAATGCTGGTGTGCGAGAAAGCACCGGGATTGAGCAGCACGAAAGTGATCCCCCGGCCAGGTGCCGCATGAATCTGGCCAATCAATTCGTGCTCGGCGTTGCTCTGGAAGGCAACCAGCTCGTGCCCGGCGGCACGCGTCAGCTCCGCCACGCGGGCTTCGATAGACGCGAGCGTCGCCGTACCGTACACCTCAGGCTCACGGCTGCCGAGCAGGTTAAGATTCGGTCCGTTCAGCAGAAGCATTCGCGCCATTATTTGACCCAGCCGCTGCCCCAGTGGCGAGCCGAAACGGGGCGAATGTAACCTAATTCGCGGCGATTGGGGGGAATTCTGTTGCGATCGGCACAGATCGGCGCCGCAGGGTGCCGAGCGTTCGTTGCGGCCTAGCGCGATATCGGCTGTGCCTCTGCCTGCGCTCGCTTCAGCGCCAGCGCTGCCATTCCCTGGTTAATTTGCTCACGCGCTTCCGCGGCGCTCTGCCGCCCCTGATCTACCGCCTCGATATGAGTCAGGATCAGCCGTGCATCGTCGGCGTGCAACTCGCCCACCTTCAGGGTGATGATACGTCCCGCCCGATCCACGAATACCGTGAACGGAAACGCTGCATCCATGCCAAAAGCATTCACGGCATTCAGTCCGTCCTGCTCGCCGATCAGGATCGGGTAATCAATTCCGACCTCGCGAACGTAGCGTTGGACGGCCTCGCGGAAGTCCACCGCGATGCCGACGATCTCGACACCCTGGGAGGCGTGCTCGTGGCGCAATCGCTTCAGCAACGGAATTTCCCGACGGCACGGCTCGCACCAGGTAGCCCAGAAGTTGACCAGCATCAGATGGCCCCTCCAATCCTTGAGGGCGTGTCGGTTGCCGGCGATATCCGGCAGCGTGACATCGGGCAGCTCCTCGGGGACCGGTCTCTTCCCTGCAAGTCCCGGATCTCCCCTGTCTTCGGTCATCGTGCCCGCGGTGGAGCTGGAATTGTCTTGTTGAGATCCCAGGTCCGCGGCGGGCGAGGGGTGTCCCCGATCAGGTTGTACAACATCGCCGCGATGACCGATGAGCTCGGCCAGAAGAAAGCCGCTCGCACCGCCCAGAATGATCATCAGGGCTGCGAGCGCCGCGGTGCTGCGTCTCACGTCGCGCCGGCCGACGCTGCACCCGCCGCGCTGTCATCGGAAAAGGCACGGGAGGCAAGGGCTGCGAAATCAGCGGCTTTCATGTAGCCGACAACGCGATAGCGACGGCGCTCCTCACCATCGCTGCCGTAAAAAGCGATCGTGGGCGGGCCGAAGATGCCGAAGTGCTGCAACAGGGCCTGATCGAGCGCATCGTTGTGTGTGACGTCCGCGTGCAGGAGGACTGCGTTGGACAGGACCGCTTGTACCGAGCGATCACTGAAGGTGTACTTCTCCATCTCCTTGCAGGACACACACCAGTCTGCGTAGAAATCGAGCATGACCGGCTTACCCGCAGCGCGCGCCGCCGCGACGCGTTGATTCAGATCGTCGACCGATTTGATGGTGTCGAACGCCAGCAGGGGCTGCGCTGCAGCGGCGGTCGCTCCCGCTTCCCGGGCCGATGCGCGCAGCGTACCAAGGGGCTGCAGCGGATCGACGCTGCCGGCGGCAAGTCCGATGAGCAGTATCACGCCGTAGACCAAAGTCAGGAGGCCTGCGGCGCGAACGGCCGGCTGAGCCGGCCCGCCATCGCGCGCTTTCAGCGCAAAGATCCAGAAGCCGGCGCTCACAGCCAGTGCAGACCAGAGCAGCATGGCTGCGGCCGGCGCGATCAGCGGCTGCAGGAAGTAGATGGCGACGGCGAGAAACAGCACCCCGAAAAGGGCTTTGATGGTGTCCATCCAGGGCCCCACCCGAGGTAACAACGTCCCGGCCGATGCCCCGACCAACAGCAGTGGCGTGCCCATTCCGATGCCCGTCGCATACAGCGCAGCCGCGCCGCGGGCGATGCGACCGGTCTGACTAATTACCGACAGTGCGGCGATGAGCGCCGGCGCCACGCAGGCGGTCACGACGAGCGCCGAAAGTGCGCCCATGATGAAAGTGCCGACATAAGTACCCGATTGCTGACGATTGCTGACGTCTGTCAAGCGCGTCTGTATGAAACTCGGCATCTGCAGCGTGTAGCTGCCAAACATCGCCAGCGCGAGCGCCACGAAGAGCGCAACAAACAGCAACACGATCCACGGCTGCTGGAAGAAAGCCTGGGGTGCCTGTTTGAACACCAGTACGAATAGCGCGCCGGCGGCGGCATAAGTCAGTGCCATGCCCTGCACGTAAGTGAAAGCCAGCGAGAGGCCGCGTCGGGCGGTGACCTGCGCACCCGCGCCCACGATGATTCCGGACAGGATCGGAATCATCGGCAGCACACAGGGGGTCAATGAGAGCAATACACCGACGCCGAAAAAGGTCGCCAGCACCAGGGCCAGGTTGCCATCGCGGATCAGCAGCGCGAGGCGATCCTGCTCTGCGACATAGCCGGACTGGAGCGATCCGGACCGCGCCGCGCCCGCAGAGGCCTGCGTGCTCGCGGAACCGGACGTCGCGGAACCGGTCGTCGCGGAACCGCCGGACCCTGCTGAACTGCCCGGACCTGCACCGACGGCAGCCGCTGAGGCTGCCGGCAGCAGCACATTGACCGCCTTGGTGATCGGGGGATAACACAGTCCGGCCGTAGCGCATCCCTGGTAGGTGACCTTCAGCGGCACGCTCAGCTGAGCGCTCCCGGGATGCATTACCGGGAGCGTTCCCACCAGCTGATGGTGGTAAATCTCCTGCTTGCCGAAGTACTCATCCGTCTTGGTCTCCCCGGTGGGCAGGGCCAGGTCGCCGAGATGAACGCTGTCGTTGCCGGCGGCAACCTTGATGCGACTGCGGTAAAGGTAGTAGCCGTCGGTGATTTCCCAGACGAGGCGGACATGGTCGCCGCCATCGGGAAGAGCGGCAAAGCGAAAGGCCTCATCCGCGGGCAAAAAGCCGTCATCGGATCCACTCGCGGCGCTCAAGGCATCCGCGCATGCCGCATCTGCCGCCAGCAGCAATAGCGTCGCCAGCGCGCCCATAGCAGCTGCCTGCCGCCAGCGGAGATTGCCCGGGTTATGTCTAGCTGCCTGCCTGCTCATGCATAGGGTTCCAATGAAGCTTAGGTCCGCGGCCATCAAAAAGGTGCCCGGTTGTCACAACGCGATGATTGCCCCTTGCGCGGCAAGGGTGAGTGACTGCAGGCGCATTTTCGAGCCAACGCCCCGCGCACCGCCAGCCCAGCCTGCCGCTGCACTGCGGCGACAGATGGGAAAAAAATACCTCCGCCGCCTTGAAATTATGCATTCGCCCACTATCATTAGCAGCCGCAGCGGGGGAGTGCTAACAACTTACCTGTTGCAAAAATTTTTATCAATTAAATCAGTAGCTTCCAAAGGAGCGATTAACCATGAAGATACGTCCTCTTCATGACCGCGTCATCGTGAAGCGCCTGGAAGAGGAGCGTACCTCCCCGGGCGGAATCGTGATTCCCGATACCGCGGCCGAAAAGCCGGTGCAGGGAAAAATCATTGCGGTCGGCAAAGGCAAAATTCTCGAGGACGGCCAGGTCCGTCCCCTCGACGTCAAGATCGGCGACAAGATCCTGTTTGGTAAGTACAGCGGGACTGAAGTACGGGTCGAAGGCGAAGAACTGGTGGTCATGCGCGAAGAAGACGTGATGGCCGTGATCGAATCGAAGTAACCAAGGACCTACGACTATGGCAGCCAAAGAAGTCCGATTCAGCGATGACGCACGCCAGCGCATGTTCAAGGGCGTAAACGTTCTCGCCAATGCCGTCAAGGCAACTCTCGGCCCCAAGGGCCGCAATGCCGTGCTCGAGAAGAGCTTCGGCGCTCCTACCATCACGAAGGATGGTGTCTCGGTCGCCAAAGAGATCGAGCTGAAGGACAAGTTTGAAAACATGGGCGCGCAGATGGTGAAGGAAGTCGCTTCCAACACCTCTGACGAGGCTGGCGATGGCACCACGACGGCGACCGTGCTGGCGCAGGCCATCATCCGCGAGGGTCTCAAGGCCGTCGCCTCGGGCCGCAATCCGATGGATGTGAAGCGCGGTATCGACAAGGCGGTCACGAGCGCAGTGGAGGAGTTGCGCAAGCTCTCCAAGCCCTGCAAGGACTCCAAGGCGATCGCGCAGGTCGGCACCATCTCTGCCAACTCCGACGAGTCGATTGGCAAGACGATTGCCGATGCGATGGAGAAGGTTGGCAAGGAAGGCGTCATCACGGTGGAGGAAGGCTCCGGTCTCGATAATGAGCTGGAGGTCGTCGAGGGCATGCAGTTCGACCGTGGCTACCTGTCGCCGTATTTCATCAACAATCCGCAGAACCAGACGGCTGAGCTGGAAAAGCCGCTGATCCTGCTGGTCGATAAGAAGATCTCCAACATCCGCGAAATGCTGCCGCTGCTGGAAGGCGTCGCCAAGTCAGGTCGTCCGCTGCTGGTCATTGCCGAGGACGTCGAGGGCGAGGCGCTCGCGACTCTGGTGGTGAACAACATCCGTGGCATCCTCAAGGTGTCGGCCGTCAAGGCGCCGGGATTCGGCGACCGTCGCAAGGCCATGCTGCAGGACATCGCGATCCTCACGGGCGGCACGGTGATTTCGGATGAAGTGGGTCTGTCGCTGGAGAAGGCGACGCTCAACGATCTGGGCGATGCCAAGAAGGTCCTGGTGGAAAAGGAGAACACCACCATCATCGACGGTGCCGGCAAGCAGTCCGACATCAAGGCGCGCATCGAGTCCATTCGTCAGCAGGCGGAGGAAGCGACCTCCGACTATGACAAGGAGAAGCTGCAGGAGCGCGTTGCGAAACTCTCCGGCGGCGTCGCCGTGATCAAGGTCGGTGCTGCAACCGAAATCGAGATGAAGGAAAAGAAGGCTCGCGTCGAGGATGCCCTGCATGCCACGCGTGCGGCGGTGGAAGAGGGCGTGGTCCCGGGCGGCGGTGTTGCTCTGATCCGCGCGCAGAAGGGCCTCGACAAGCTCGAGGGTGCGAATGAAGACCAGACGGTCGGCGTCCGTATCCTGGCGCGTTCGATCGAGGAGCCACTGCGTCAGATCGTCGACAACGCTGGCGAGGACGCTGCGGTCATTCTGAATCGGGTCAAGGAAGGCCGGGCGGCGTTCGGCTACAACGCAGCCACTGGCGAATTCGGCGACATGCTGGAAGCTGGCATCCTGGATCCCACCAAGGTCACGCGCCTCGCGCTGCAGAATGCGGCCTCCGTCGCGGGTCTGTTGCTCACGACCGAAGTGATGGTCGCCGAGGCTCCGAAGGACGAGGAGCATTCCCATGGCGGCGGCATGCCGCCGGGCGGCATGGGCGGAATGGACATGTAAGGACCTCTCGAAAGAGATATCGATTCCGTAACATAACATCGCTACGATATCGGCAATGGTTAAGAGCTGCTCGCCGCGCCCCTAAACGCGGTGCAGCTCCGAAAGACGCGGAGCAAGACCCCCTATTCCGCGCAATATTGAAACCCCGCCCCGTGCGGGGTTTTTTTTGCTGTGCCGTAGGCTGACGCGCGGCTATTTGACATTGCGCGGTCCCGTCGCGCACGTCAGTTGCGGCGCAGCGAGCGCGAACACGGGCGGCGCGACAGGCTCGTCCGCAGCTGGTATGGTCAGGTCCGCCCGCATACGCGCGGCGCCCTGCGCACGCGCGGCGCTGAAACCAACGCCGGAGTTACGCTTATGCCGGATATTGTTAAACGACATGCCGCATCCGTCGCACTGTTGGCGCTGACAGCCGCAGCGTGTTCCCGCGGGCCCTCGTCAGGCGAGGATCGGATGGGATGGGCGCGGGCCGCTCTCGAACGCAACGCTGCCATTGCCGTTGTGGCTGCAGATGCGCAGGCAGGGACCTTCACGGTTCGCGTGAAGGAGACTGGTGAGTTGCGCATCGTACCGCTCGATCAGCTGGTTGCAGGTCCCGTTGGAACTGTGGGTCCTGTCTCCACCGGTGTTGCCACGTCTAGAGCGCCGTCAGCAGGAGCCAGCGGGAGGCGCGCCAACGGAGCGGCCGCTGCCTCGGGCAACGGCGCTGAATCGGCTAACGCCGATGAATCAGGTAACGCCGCTGAATCGGCCAACGCGGCTGCAGCCGACCACTCGGCTGGATCGGGCCGCACTGCTGGACCGGGTAGCAGCGCCGCCGCTAATGAAACCGCGGCTGCCGCTGACAACAGCGCATCTGACACCACGGGCGCCAGCACCTCGGCTCGATCCAACTCCGCAAGCCCGGGCGAGTCGGCGCGTGCAGCGAACCAACAACCATCCAGCTCCGAGACGACGGCGCAGCCTTCCGCAGGGCCGCATGCTACCTCGGCAGCCAGTGCTCCCGCCGGTCAGGTGCTGGCGTCCGGACCCGGGTACACGATCAAAGCCAGCGGGGCTCGCGGCGGCGACTCGGGCGCGACCGCCGTACGTACTGCACGGGGTATTCCTCTCGAGCGGCTACATGATCCGATCATCTGCCAGGGCGCACGCCTGCTGCACATCGACAATCGCAATCTGCAGTTCGACGGCGATGCCATCAGCGCCGAGAACGGCTGTGAGATTCACATCACCAACAGCCACATCCACGCCCGGGGCATTGGCGTACAGGCGCGCGCGGCCAACGTGTATGTCGAGAACAGTGACATCGAGGGCGAGAGCGGCGCAATCGACGCGGCACAGGGCGCCCAGATCTATGCCGAGGCGTCGCGCTTCAAGGGTCTGACGCGCCGCCAACAGGCTTCCGATTTCCACGATTTGGGTGGTAATGTCTGGAACTGATCGGGCTGTCTGACGGCCCGAACGGTAACAACATGAACGCATGGTGGATCTGAGGACCTGCAGCGCCCCGCTGCAAGTCCACGTGCAAACCGTCCGGCAAGCGCTGGACGCTGGCCCGGCGGCTGCGCATCTCGTGGCCGCTGCGACCACCGTACAGCAATCGGTCGGGCACGTTTTCCTCTGTAGTGACTTCATTGCCCAGTCCTGCGTGCGTCAGCCGCGAATCCTGGCCGAGCTGCTGCAGAGCGGCGAGCTGCAGCGCACGTTGTCTGCCGGTGAATACCTGACCCGGGCTGCAGGCAGCGATCTGCAGGCGCTGTCCATCGATGACTACATGGCGCAGCTGCGCGCCTGGCGCCAGCGTGAAATGGTGCGCATCGCCTGGCGCGACCTGGCCGGCTGGGCTGAGCTGCCCGAGACCCTGGCGGATCTTTCCAACTTTGCCGACGCCGCGATCAACAGCGCCGTGCAATTTGCAGCCCGGCCGCTGCAGCAGCGATATGGCACGCCCCATTCCGCCGACGGTCGGCCGCAGCAGCTGCTGGTGCTCGGCATGGGAAAGCTGGGTGGCGGCGAGCTGAATTTCTCCTCCGATGTGGATCTGTTGTTTCTTTTTCCGGAGCATGGCGAGACCGATGGCGAGCGCCCGATCAGCAACGAGGAGTACTTCACCCGGCTCGGGCAGAGCCTGATCCGACTGCTCGGATCGCGTACCCATGACGGATTCGTGTTGCGGGTGGACATGCGCCTGCGGCCCTTCGGCGACAGTGGCCCCCTGGTCGCAAGCTTTGCTTCCTTCGAGGATTACCTGCCGCGCCACGGACGCGAGTGGGAACGCTATGCCTACGTCAAGGCGCGCGCCATCACCCAACCGCAGCACTTCGATGAGCTCAATGCCAGCGCGATTCGCCCCTTCGTGTACCGGCGCTATCTGGACTTCGGCGTGTTCGAGAGCCTGCGCGGCATGAAGACGCTGATTGCACGCGAAGTGCAGCGTCGCGAGCTGGCCGATGACATCAAGCTGGGACCCGGCGGAATCCGCGAAATCGAGTTCATCGTGCAGTCCTTCCAACTCATCCGGGGTGGACGCGATCGCAGGCTGCAGACGACCTCGCTCCTGCAGGCGCTGTCCGTGTTGAGCAGCGCACGACTGTTGCCCGAAGCGGTCGTGACGGATCTTGAGGCCGCTTATGTTTTCCTGCGCCGCTTGGAGAACCGGCTGCAGATGCTGTCGGATGCGCAGACGCATGAGCTCCCGCAAGATCCTCTCAGCCGCGAGCGCATTGCGCTGGCCATGGGGGCCACCGATTGGGATGCGCTGCTCGAGGCGCTCAACCGGCATCGCCTGCTGGTGAGCACGCATTTCCGTGCGGTGATTTCAGGTCCTGAGACTGAGCGCAGCGCGGTGGCGGTGGATCTCGGACGCTTCTGGGACTCGGCGGCGGAAACCGCATTCGTGACGGACAGTCTGGCCAGGGCGGGTTTTGCCGACGCTGCTGAGGTAACCCGCCTGCTGCTGGAGTTGCGAGCCTCGCCGCTGGTGCGCAAGCTCGATGAGCCGGGACGCAGGCGACTGCAGGCCTTGCTGCCCTCAGTGCTGAGTGACATCGCCAGGAGCAGCAGTCAGCTGCCGGTGCTGCGGCGGGTGCTGCAGATCATCGAGGCCATCGGGCAGCGCTCGACCTATTTCGCGCTGCTGCAGGAAAGCGCGACGGCGCGCTCGCGGCTCGTTGATCTCGCCGCGCATGGTGATTTCCTCATTCAACAGATCGCCGCCTACCCGATGCTGCTCGATGAGCTGCTGGATGCGCGGTTGCTCTCGGAACCGCCCGCGCGGCCCACGCTGTTACACGATCTCGATCTGCAGCTCGCGCAGGTCCCGGACGATGATCCGGAGCGCCAGGTCGAAGCGTTACGTCACTTCCAGCGGGCCGCGATCTTCCGGGTGGCAGTTGCCGATCTTACCGGCCGGCTACCGCTGATGCGGGTCAGCGACCGGCTCACGGACATTGCGGAGTTGATACTCGAGCGGGCCATGCAGATCGGCTGGCAGCAGATGGTTGCGCTGTACGGTGAGCCCTGCTGCGAGGAGCAGCATGTGGTGCGCACGGTGCGGCTTGCGGCGGCTGGCTACGGCAAGCTGGCGGGGATGGAGCTCGGCTACGCCTCCGATCTGGATTTGGTATTCCTGCATGATTCCCGGGGTGAACGACAGGAGACCCGCGGCGTAAAGCCGATCGACAACCAGGTGTTCTTCGTCCGCTTCGCGCAGCGCGTCGTGCATCTGCTGACCGTCCACACGGCCGCGGGACGCCTGTATGAAGTTGACATGCGGTTGCGTCCAAGCGGCAAGGGAGGATTGTTGGTCACCAGTATCGACGCCTTCGCAGAATATCAACGTCGCGAAGCCTGGACCTGGGAGCATCAGGCACTGCTGCATGCCCGCGCCGTGGCCGGTTCCCCTGAGCTGCGCGCCGAGTTCGAGCGCGTAAGGCTTGATGTGCTCGCCAATGCCGTGCGTCGCGAGACACTGCGCGCGGAGGTGCGACGCATGCGCGAGCGCATGCGTCGTGAGCTCTCCCAGGCTGGTGCCGGACAATTCGACATCAAACAGGATGCGGGTGGCACGGCTGACATCGAATTCCTGGCGCAGTATTGGGCGCTGCGCTGGGCGCTCGAGCACCCGCCCGTCGCGATGTTTGCCGACACCATCCGGCAGCTGGAATCGGTCGCCTCCGCAGCTCTCGTCTCACAGCACACAGTCGATACACTCACCCACGCTTACCGCGAGTACCGCGCCCGGATGCATCATCTATCACTCCGGGGTGAGAGCCCGCGGGTACCGGCAGGGGAATTCGCTGCGGCGCGCGCAGCGGTGACGCAGATCTGGAACGCGACCCTCGGCGCCGGCGCCGATGCTGGATGACCGGGTGCAGAGCCGTATAATCGCGATCCCGAGGCACGCAAAGACCGTACGCTCTCATGGCCGCCCGAACTGCTCCGCTGATTCAGCCCAACGCCCAGAATCGCTACGAAGTGACCGCCGAGGACCTGCCGCTCTCCTGCCCGATGCCGCAGATGTACCTGTGGAATTCCCACCCGCGCGTCTACCTGCCCATTCAGGCCACGGGCTGGGCCAAGTGTCCCTACTGCAGCGCCGAATACACGTTGAAAGAGGGGTGAGCCAAATCCGCTGGAAAGACGCGTGAGCCAATGCGCTGTGCCGCGCCTCAGCGCGCGGGCGGCGCGTAGCTCTGATAGGACTTCTCTTCGACGATCCGGGAGCCGAGCTGCAGGTTGATGCGCTTCTTGAGTGCGGCCCGCTTGTCGTTCGCCAGGTAGACCGCACGCGCCAGCTCGATGAAATCGTGGTCGAAGCTTTGCGCCGCTTCCTTTTCCCGCAACCGGTCCTCTATGTCCCAGAGCCGCTCGTTCACGGCCTGCAGCGCCTGTTCGTCCTCCCGCAGCGCCTGTTCGTCCTCCCGCAGCGCCGCAGCCGCACAGCCGCTGCTCTGCCAGGTACTTTCCAACAGCTGCAGCTCGAGACGCACGTTGGCGTTCTTTGCGGGGTCTGAGATGCGCACCGCCTTGATGCGCAGAATCGTGATCTTATCCAGCAGCTCCCCCGGGGAGACTGGCACCAGCAGCTCGTCCATCGCCGTATCGTAGCAATTCGTCGAGGCGCGTGATGACTTCATCGACACTGATCAGGTCCATGACCCCCGGCCGCTCGATCTTGAGAGTCCAGGGTAATTGCTCCGGTGGGCGATGGCAGTATCGGGCTGCAGCTCGCGCATACGCATCCACACACCACTGCCGTGAGAGATAGGGGCCAGAACGCGCCGGGTTGGTGGCGGCATACAGTCCGATGACGGGCGTGCCCACCATGGTAGCCATATGGACGGGACCGGAATCCGGCGCCAGCAGCGTCGTGGCCCGCGCGAGCAGCGCCAGCAGCTGCGGCAGCGTGTCCTGACCGATCTGATTGAGTGTGAGTGTTGGATCGGCCAGCTCGCGCTCGATCGCAGCGCCGGCTGCCGCCTCGCTCGGGCTGCGTCCGCCGACCAGTATGACGCGCATGCCATGCATGCGCGCCGCGTGGCGTGCCACGGCGGCATAGCGCTCCGCGCGCCAGTTACGCAGCAGGTGGCTCGAACACGGGCTGATGAGCAGAGTAGGGCGGGAATCGGGAATGAGACGCTGCGCGTACTCCAGGGCGTCCGCCGGGAGGGCCAGGTCCCAACGCAATACGCGCTCACCAATTCCCAGTGCCGCCGTGAATCCGAAGAAGCTATCGAGCACGTGTTCCCGGGCGCCAGGCTCGATCTGCGCGTTGGTGAACAACCACTGCAGTTCGCGGGCGCGCGCGCGGTCGAAGCCGAGCCGCAGTCGGGCACGCACGCTGCGCGCCAGGAGGCTGGCACGCAGCGCCAGCTGCATGTGCAGCAGCACCTCGAACTGCCTGTCGCGCAACTGTCGCCGCAGGCGGCGCCAGGCGCCAAGCCCGGCGCGCTTGTTGACAGTGATAAACTCAACACCGTCGAGCAGTCGCATGAGCCGCGACTCCGCCTGGCCGATGATCCAGGTGAGTTGCGTCGCGGGCCAGGCCTGCTGCAGCGTGCGCACTACAGGTACGATATGACAGGTATCCCCGAGTGCCGACATGCGGAGAATGCAGAGGCTGCGGGGTGCGGCGGCAAGCGGCAACATGACCGGTGTTCTGTCGTGCCCCGAAGTGATGCGGATGGAGGTGGCGGATGAATGGGCGCTGGTCGCTCGGTTCGGAGGTCAAGCACAGCGCGCTGCCCGGCGGCGCCATGCTATACGACGGGTCGCGCCTGAGCAATTTGCCGCCCGCCTGGTTCGATGTCCAACACTGGCAGTCCCGTGGCGAGGTCGAAGGCGCTGCGCGCGGCCGTGGCACCACCCACTACATCCGCAGCGAGGGCCGCAGGTTCGTGCTGCGGCACTATCGGCGCGGCGGCCTGCCGGCGCACTTCTCGGCCGATCGCTATATGTGGCGCGGTCCGAATGAAACACGGCCGTTTGCCGAGTGGCAGCTGACCTATCGTTTGCACCGCGCCGGCCTTCCAGTACCCGCACCCCTCGCTGCCCGTTACCAGCACCGGGGCTTGACGTACACGGGTGATATCATCACCGAGCGGCTCAACACCGTGGGCTCGCTGGCGGAGTGTCTTGCAACCGGCGCCCTGTCGATCCTCACCTGGATCGCAATCGGGCGCTGCATCCGCCGCTTCCACGACCTCGGCGTCTGCCATGCGGATCTCAATGCCCACAACCTGCTGCTCAACGAGGACGCCAAGGTGTATCTGATCGACTTCGATCAGTGTCAGCTGCGCCGCGCCGGCCTGTGGCGCGACGGCAATCTCGTGCGCCTGCGTCGCTCACTCGAGAAAGTCACTTACAGCCTGCCGCCAGAACGCTTCACCGAGGCGGACTGGCATGGGCTGCTCGATGGCTACCGCGAGACCTCCGGCGAGCAGCCGCTGTCGGCACCCGGCTGAGCGCCGGCACTCCCTTCGTGCGGTTCCTGTACACACTGCTGCTGTATCTCGCCTGCCCATTGGTCAGCGCCGTGCTGCTGTTGCGTGGCGTGCGCGATCGCAGCTACTGGCGGCATTTTTCCGAGCGGTTCGGTTTCGGCATGCCGGCACCGCAGGGTGGTATCTGGGTGCACGCAGTCTCGGTGGGAGAGGTGCAGGCCGCGGCCGCGCTGATTGCGACACTGCGTGAACGCCACCCAGCCATCCCCATCGTGATCACCACGTTCACGCCAACGGGTGCGGCGCGTGCGCGTGCGTTGCTGCGGGACCAGGCCCAGGTGCGTTACGTGCCGTTCGATCTTCCGGGCGCGGTGCGCCGCTTCTTCCAGAGAGTGCGGCCGCGACTGGCGGTGATCTTCGAAACTGAACTGTGGCCCAACCTGTATCACGAGTGCAGCCGTCAGCGCGTGCCGCTGGTATTGGCGAGCGCCCGTATCTCGATGCGTTCCGTCGCCCGCTACCGCAAGCTGGGGAGTCTGTTTCGCGCAGCGCTCGCGCGCGGAACCGTCATCGCCGCGCAGGGCGCAGAGGATGCGGAGCGCTTCCGTTCCCTGGGCGCAGATCCGGAGCGCACGCATGTGACCGGTAACCTCAAGTTCGATGTTGCCGTACCGGCCGCTCTTGGCGCGCAGGCGGCGCGCCTGCGCGAACAGTACGTGTTGGGGCGCCCTGCGTGGGTAGCCGGCAGCACACATACTGGCGAGGATGAGCAGGTGCTCGAGGCCCATCGGATCGTACGCGCCGCCCACTCGCGCGCGCTGCTGATTCTGGCACCCCGTCATCCGGCGCGCTTCGCCGAGGTGGCAGATCGCCTGCAGCGCTCTGGTGTGCGTTTCGTACGACGCTCACACAGCACTGACGATGCACCCGACAGGGAGATGGCCGGCGCCGAGGTGCTGCTGCTCGACTCGCTGGGTGAGCTGTTGGATTTCTATGCGGCCGCCGATGTGGCCTTCGTGGGTGGCAGTCTGGTGCCGATTGGCGGTCACAATCTGCTCGAGCCCGCAGCGCTCGGCCTGCCGGTGCTCACCGGGCCCTACAATTCCAACAGCGCGGAGATCGCGCGCTTGCTCACCGAGCAAGGGGCAGCCGAGATCGTGCGCGATAGCCGCCAGCTTGGCGAGCGCGTGGCGGGGTTGCTCGCGGACGCGAAGGAGCGGGAGCGCATCGGCGAGCGCGGCAAAGCTGCGGTGCAGAGCAATCGCGGCGCGCTCGGCAATCTGCTGGCTCTCATCGAGCCATTGCTGCGAGGTCAGGGATTCTGAGGTGGCGCGATCGGCGGCTGTTGAGTCGGCGTCGCACCCTCGGGCGGACTCGGTAGCGGTTGGTCTTCCATGATCTGGGGCCGCGGCGGCGGCTGCAGCGGCTGAGCGGGTACTGTGGGCTCCGCGCGTGCGAGCCAGCTGTTGACTTCGACAACGTCGCCGCGCGACAGGTTGCCGGCGGCGAGCCGCAACTGCACGATACTCAGAATGTAATCGTAGCGGCTGCCGGCGTAATCAGTCTGTGCCTGCACGAGCGTGCGGCGCGCGTTCAATACGTCCACGGCAGTGCGCGTACCGACTTCATAGCCCGCTTCCGTTGCTTTCAGCGCCGTCTGGCTCGATTCGAGCGCCTGATGCAGCGCTCTGACACGCGCGATGCCACTGATCACGCCCAGATAGGCATCGCGAGCCTGACGCTCGGTTGCGCGCGAGCTCTGCACGACCTGCTCCTTCGCTGCAATCCACTGGTACTGTGTTTGCCGCACGCGTGACTGCACCAGTCCGCCGCTGAACAACGGCACCGTGATCTGCAGGGTGTACTGGCGATCATTGATGGCACTGCCCAGGGCGAAGGGATTCGAGGCGGGCTGCCCGTCAAAGGGCAGAATGCGCTCATTCGCCGCCGTCGTGGTGCGCGATTTGCTCGCCAAAAGATCGAGACTCGGCACATGGCCGCCGAAGGCGATGCGGACGTTCTCACGGGCGATGTCGGCGGCGAGCCGATTGGACAGCAGCGCAAGGTTGCGATCGAGTGAGGCCTGTACCCAGCTTTCCTCATCCGCAGGCTCAGGCGAGGTAAGCGGCATGTTGTTGCCGGGCTTGGATAACAGGTCGTACTTCTGTCCGGTGATCTCGCTCAGCTGATCCCCGCTCGTGGCCAGCGAGCGCTTCGCCGCAATCACGGCCGCCGCGGCAGTGTCATGGGCGGCACGCGCTTCCTGTACGTCGGTGATGGGAATCAGGCCCACCTCGAAGCGCTTCTCCGCCTGCTCGAGCTGGCGCGAGATGGCCTCGAGCGCCGCCTGA
The DNA here is from genome assembly GCA_963715725.1 of uncultured Pseudomonadota bacterium. GTDB lineage: Bacteria > Pseudomonadota > Gammaproteobacteria > Steroidobacterales > Steroidobacteraceae > 13-2-20CM-66-19. Next base: position 2,381,575 of record OY970272.1, read on the forward strand.
TTCGCATCCAGGCTGTCCTGTGCTGAAAGCACGGCGAAATACGCCTGTGCGACCCGTAGAATGAGATTCTGCTGCGCCGACTGCCAGCTCGCCTCGGCCTGCGCGACCTGGATGTCAGACTGTTTGAGGGTCATCCAGTTGGCGTATGAGAACAGGCTCTCGCGCAGGTTGAGGCTCCATTGCTTCTGGATGGAGTTGACCGAGTAGGGCTCGGCGATGGCGAAGTACGTATTGGTCGTGGGATCGAAGTTGACCTGTGCCTGACTGCCGTCCTGCTTGTCCTGCGTGCGCGAGAGCGTGCCGGAGATCTGCGGCAGTAACGCGGCCCAGGCCTGAGGGCGCGCCTCGCGCGCGGCCTGCCGGTTGGCCTCGGCCTGATGCAGCTGCGGATCGCTGCGCAGCGCGTCCTCATAGACGCCCACGAGATCGGTGGCAACAGCCAGCTGCGCCACGGCGAGCGCCGCGAGTGCGGCCAGCGCAGCGCACCCCGGCACCGCGCTGCGGCTCATGCTGGTTCCCTCACAGCCAACACCTGCGCGCGGCGGTGAGTGCTCAGAAGCTGAACTGCTCGGGACGCCGCGCGTTGACCAACGGATCAACCACGGTCTCGAACAGACTTTCGGAGCTCCAGCTCCTCTCGCCACTGCGGCGCACGAGCAGCGCGCTCATCACCGGCGCTTCACCGACGATAATGAACAGCCGTCCGCCGATTTCGAGGTGCTGCTGGAAGCGCTCATCGAGAATCGGCACCGAGCCGGTAACGGCGATTACCCCATAGCGGTTGCGACTCTCGAGTACGGCCTGCATGGCGTCCGCGGTGAGAATCTCTACGTTACCGACACTCAGTGCGGCGAGATTGCGCCGCGCCAGCGCTGCCAGCTCGGGAAAGATCTCCACGGCCTCGACATGCGCGGCACGCGCAGCCAGGCAAGCCGTAAGGAAGCCCGAACCGACTCCCACCTGGAGAACCCGCTCGGTTCCGGTGAGCTCGAGCGCCTGCAGTAGCCTGCCCGCTACGCTGGGACGCAGCATGTGTTGGCCCTGGGGCAGCGGCACCTCTGCGTCGGCGAACGCCAGGTAGCGCTGCTCGGCAGGAACGAAGTGCTCCCGCGGCACGCTGCGAAACACGGCCAGCACGCGCTCATCCAGCACCTCCCACGCACGCACCTGCTGCTCAACCATCTGCTCCCGGGCGTCAGTGCTCAGCATGCTCAGCTCTCCGATTCGACTTAATGACGTGTCAGTTCAGGTGCGGGTGAAGTTACGGGTTTTTACCCCTTTCTGCCAAGCAGTGATGCGACGAGATATAGTGAAATACGGCTGGGCCGAGTGCGGGCATACGTTATGCTTTCTCTCACGGCAGCCGCGCCAGAAGACAAAATGAGAATGCTTCGCGGGTGCGCGTCTCCCAAGCGAGGCGGTGAGATCAGCAGATGTCGATCCTCGGGCTCCTATGCCTTCTGTTTGCGCTCGTGGCGACGTTGCTGCTTGTTCTGTACTGGTTCCAGCGTCGCGAGTTGCGCAATCTCGAGCAGCTCTCGCAGCAGCTGCAGCGCATCGCGGTGGGCGGGCGGCTCGATGGACGGGTGGAGCTGCCGAGCGAACATCCGGAGATCTCAGCGCTCACTACCGCAGTCAATCATCTGCTGGCCCGCGCCGAGGCGGGCTTCGAGCGTGACGGTGCGCGCGCGACTCCCAAGCTGTTCGCCGAGCTGGGCGAGCGCATCCATGAGGCGGTCCTCGTGCATCGTGACGTCATCCTGTATGCGAACCGTCAGTTCGCAAGTCTGGTCGGCGTGGAGCGAAACGACCTGCTCGGCCGTCGCCTGGGGGATCTCGTACCGCCCGAATACGCCGAGCTGGTGACCGAGAACATCCGCCGGCGCTTTGCCGGCGAGCTCGCTCCGGAGCGACTCGAGATCGAGATGGTCGGCCTGCAGGGGCAGGTGGCCCGGCTCGAGATCAGTACTGCACCGATCGATTACGAAGGCAAGCCGGCGCTGCTCGTGACCGGCGTGGAGATGATCCCGACACAGCAGCAACCAGCGTTGCGGCCGGAGGAAGAGTCGCACCCGGACGAGCCCGGCGCCTTCTCCACGCACGCGCTCGCGTTGCAGTCACTCGCCGAGGCCATCATCACCACCGATCCCAACGGGCAGATCACCTACCTCAATCCCGCAGCCGAGCGGCTCACCGGCAGCCAGGCGGCGCTGGCCATCGGCCGCCCGCTCGAGGACATCGTCGGCTTCGTGGATGAGACCGATCGGCGGTTGCTCGCGGACCCGGTCCGGCAGGCTCTCACATCGGGTGCCCCCGTGAATCTCAGCCGGCGCACGCTGTTGCTCGCGCGCGCCAACGGCAGCGAGCGCTCGATCGAGCTGTCGGCGGCCCCGATCCGCAACGGGCGCCGCGAGCTCGTGGGTGCGGTGGTGCTGCTACACGATGTGACCGAGCTGCGCGGACTCGCCCGGCAAATGTCCTACCAGGCCACGCATGATGCGCTGACGGGTCTGGTCAATCGGCGCGAGTTCGAGAGCCGTCTGGAGGAGGCAGCCGAAAGCGGGCACCGCGGCGACGGCCAGCATGTGTTGTGTTATCTGGACCTTGACCGCTTCAAGGTGGTGAATGACACCAGCGGACACCTGGCCGGGGACAGCATGTTGCGCGAAGTCGCCAAGGTGCTGCGTGATGCAGTGCGTGACAGCGATACCGTGGCGCGCCTGGGCGGTGATGAGTTCGGCATGCTGCTGATCGGCTGCCCGCTCGAGAAGGCGCGACAGATCGCCGATGATGTGTGCCGCGCGGTGGCCGATTACCGCTTCGTCTGGAAAGACAAGATCTTCAACATCGGGGTGTCGATCGGTCTGGTGGAGATCTCGCGCGAGAGCGGCACGCTCGAGGAACTGCTGGCGGCCGCCGACTCAGCCTGTTATGTGGCGAAGAAGCAGGGCTCCGGGCGTGTCGCGGTCTACTCCGCGCGCGATGAGGCACTGGCGCGTCACAGCGGCGAGATTCAATGGCTGCAGAAGCTGCAGGGCGCACTCAAGGAAAGCCGCTTTCAACTCTACCATCAGCCCATCGTGGCGGAGGCCGCAGACGAGGTAGGTGGACCTGCCATGGAGGTCCTGGTGCGACTGCAGGACGAGGCTGGCCATGAAGTGCCGCCTTCGGAGTTCGTACGCGCCGCTGAGCGCTACCGACTGATGAGCCTGGTCGACCGCTGGGTGGTGCAGACCACCCTGGCAGCCCTCGGTCGCGGGGCCATCGCCGTCTCCGCCAAACGCAGCGTGGCGATCAATATCTCGGGCCAGACCCTCGGTGACATGCAGTTCCTCGAGTTCGTGGTGGAGTGCCTGGATAGCACTGGCGTGACTCCCTCACAGGTGTGCTTCGAGATCACCGAGACGGCGGTCGTCGCCAATCTCGAGCATGCGCGGCGCTTCGTTGGCGTGCTGCACGGCATGGGTTGTCAGTTCGCCCTGGATGATTTCGGCTCCGGCGTAGGCTCGTTCTCCAATCTGAAAACGCTGCCGCTCGATTACCTGAAGATCGACGGCTCGTTCATGCGCAACCTGGCGGGTGACACGGTCAACCAGGCCATGGTGACCGCCATGATCAAACTCGCGCGTACCCTGAACTTCAAGGTAATCGCCGAGCAGGTCGAGGATGAGGCTTCCCTCGAGGCCGTGCGGCGCATGGGCGTTGATTATGTACAAGGCTTTGCCGTCGGCAAACCGCTCCCGCTGGCGCTGGCGGCCTAGCGATGCGCGCCCGTCCGGTGCGACATATTGTGCGCCGGGGCGGGCTGCAACTGTGACGTGCGTCAACTCGGGCAGTCTTCCGGCGTTGCGCGCATTGCAAAAGTCTCCGCAGGCGCACAAAACTTGCTGGAAGCCAGGCCTCGCTTGAGCTGACACAGGGCGAGAGGAGACCCCAGGGAATGAGTGAAGACGTGCCGCACGCCGAGGTTCCGCTTAAGGTACTGGTAGTCGACGATCAGGCCGATTCGGCTGACGCCGTCGCTTTCATGCTGTCGCTCATGGGCCACGACGTCCACACGGCCTACGGCCCCCGGGAGGCACTCGAATTGTTCCGGGAATTACAACCGAGCGTGGTATTTATGGACATCAGCATGCCGGAGCTCAGTGGGCTCGAGGCGGCTGCGCGCATCCGGTCGATGCCGGAGGGCACCTCGACCACCATCATCGCGCTCACGGGACTCGGCCACGAGCAGGATCGGCGCCGCTCCCGCGAAGCCAGCATCGATCATCACGTGGTGAAGCCTGCATCCCCTGCCGTGCTGCACCGGTTACTGAGCTCCATTCACCCGGCGTGACGGCCGGGTCCGGCGTCTCACCCCCGGCGCGCGCCGGCTCGCCGTGCTGTGGATCTCACAACAGCGTCACGAGCAGCAATGCCACGATGTTGATGATCTTGATCAGCGGATTGATCGCAGGGCCAGCGGTGTCCTTGTAGGGATCGCCCACGGTATCGCCGGTCACAGCCGCCTTGTGCGCATCGGATCCCTTGCCGCCGAAGTTGCCTTCTTCGATGTACTTCTTCGCGTTATCCCAGGCACCACCGCCGGTGGTCATGGAGATGGCGACGAACAGTCCGGTGACGATCGTGCCGATCAGCAGACCGCCCAGAGCGCGAATGCCCGCGCCCGATCCCATCAGCCAGTTCATCACGATCACCAGCACGATGGGCACCAGGATCGGCAGCAGCGAAGGCACGATCATCTCCCTGATGGCCGCGCGCGTCAGCAGGTCGACCGCGCGCGAGTAGTCGGGCTTGGCCGTCCCTTCCATGATGCCCTTGATCTCGCGGAACTGACGCCGCACTTCATTGACGACCGAGCCGGCCGCGCGCCCGACCGCTTCCATCGCCATGGCACCAAACAAGTAGGGCACCAGGCCGCCGATGAACAGCCCGATGATGACTGCCGGGTCGGACAGGGTGAATTCCACGAGCTTGCCCACTGCTTCGAGGTTGTGCGTGTAGTCGGCAAATAACACCAGTGCAGCGAGGCCTGCCGATCCGATGGCGTAGCCTTTGGTGACCGCCTTGGTCGTGTTGCCCACGGCATCCAGGGGATCGGTAATAGCGCGCACCGAGTCAGGCAATCCTGCCATCTCGGCGATACCGCCCGCGTTGTCGGTAATCGGTCCGTAGGCATCCAGGGCCACGATCATGCCGGTCATCGACAACATCGCCGTAGCCGCGATGGCGATGCCGTACAGGCCGCCAGCTGTGCCCAGGCCTGCGGCAGGCGACTGACCCAGCTGATAGGAGCCCCAGATCGCAAGGCACACCGCGATGACCGGCAGGGCGGTGGATTTCATCGACACGCCGAGGCCGGCGATGATGTTGGTAGCATGACCGGTCTGCGATGCCGCGGCGACGCGCTGCACCGGAGCGTATTCCGTAGCCGTGTAATACTCGGTGATCATGATCAGCGCGGCGGTCAATGCGAGGCCGACGAGCGTGCAGCCATACAACACCCCGGCTTGCGCCGGCATCAGGGTATGGGTGATGAAGTAGAACGCAATGGCCGACACGATGCCCGAAACGATCACCCCTTTGTACAGGGCATTCATGATCTTGCCGCCCTCGCTGGCCGAGACGAAGAACGTGCCAATGATGGACGAGACAATCGAGGCGGCCCCCAGCACGAGCGGATAGACGACAGCGCGCAGCGTGGCGTCCTCGCCCTGGCTGGCAAACAGCAGTCCGCCGAGCAGCATCGTCGCCACCAGCGTAACCGCGTAGGTCTCGAACAGGTCGGCCGCCATGCCGGCGCAGTCACCAACGTTGTCGCCCACGTTGTCCGCGATTACTGCAGGGTTGCGCGGATCGTCTTCCGGAATCCCGGCCTCCACCTTGCCGACGAGATCTGCGCCGACGTCTGCGCCCTTGGTGAAAATGCCGCCACCCAGCCGCGCGAAGATCGAGATCAGCGAGCCGCCGAAGGCGAGTCCGACCAGCGCATGCAGCGCCTGCTCATCGCCGATCGCGGGGCGCAGCAACGCGTAGTAACCGGCGACGCCGATCAGCCCGAGTCCCACGACCAGCATGCCGGTGATCGCACCACCTCTGAAGGCAACCGTCAGCGCCGCATTCAGCCCGCGGGTCGCCGCTTCGGCGGTGCGCACATTGGCGCGCACCGAGATGTTCATGCCGATATAGCCGGTCAGCCCGGACAACACGGCGCCCACGGCAAAGCCGCCCGCGGTCGCCCAGCTGATCGCCACCCCGAGTGCGATGAACAGCACGAGGCCGACGATCAGGATCGTGCTGTACTGCCGGTTCAGGTACGCCTTGGCGCCAGCCTGCACAGCCGCAGCGATCTCCTGCATACGCGCGTTGCCCGCCGGCAGGCGCAGGATGGCCATCATGGAGACCACACCATAGAGCACGGCGAGGGCGCCGGCTGCAATGGCAACCCACAGCCAGGAAGCGGCTTGCATCAGAATCTCTCCCCCAGATCAGCGGTAGTTTGCTTGGCGGTTGCATGCGCACGCGGCTGACGCCACGCGGCATGGCAATCGATCATGTAGGCCGTAAAACGGCCGCGGACTATAACATGCCGGCCGCGGCCGCGGACCCGCAGCGCGCACAGGCGGCGCATTACAGTTTGAACTCGGTCGTAAGCTTGCGTCGCACGCCGATCGCCTTCAGGCGAACGTAATCCGGCAGGCCATCCTTATAGGGCGGATAGGCCTCGCCGCCCACCAATGGCTGCAGGTAGCGGCGACAGGCCTCGGTGATCCCGAAGCCATCCGGTGTGATGTACTGCGGCGGCAGCTTCTTTTCCTGGTTTGCGACCTCGGCGAGCGGCACATGTCCGATCGTCCAGCGGTACGGGCGCGAGCTCTTGCGCACGATGGTCGGCATTACCGAGTTCACACCTTTCAGTGCCAATTCGACCGCTGCCTTGCCGACGGCGTAAGCCTGCTCGACATCGACTCGGGAGGCGATATGGCGCGCCGCGCGCTGCAGATAGTCAGCTACCGCCCAGTGATACTTGTAGCCATGCGCCTGCCGCACCATGTTGGCAACGAGCGGTCCGACGCCACCGAGCTGCGTGTGCCCGAAAGCATCGGTGGTTCCGGCGTCGGCGAGGAATTTACCGTCGGCATACGCGGCCCCTTCGGACACGACGATCACGCAATAACCGTATTCCTGCACGCATCGCTGTACTTTCTCGAGAAAGCGCGGCTGCTCGAAGGGCACCTCGGGGAAGAGAATGATGTGCGGCGGCTCCTGCGGCTTGCTACCGGCAAGCCCGCCCGCCGCGGCGATCCAACCTGCATGCCGACCCATGACCTCGAGAACAAACACCTTGGTCGAGGTCCGCGCCATCGAGGCAACATCCAGTCCCGCTTCGCGCGTCGACACGGCAACGTATTTCGCCACCGAGCCGAAGCCCGGACAGCAGTCGGTGTGCGGCAGATCATTGTCGACGGTCTTGGGCACTCCGACACAGGTGATCGGATAGCCCATGCTGGCGCCGATCTGTGCCACCTTGAGGGCGGTATCCATGGAGTCGTTGCCGCCGTTGTAGAAGAAGTAGCCGATGTCATGAGCGCGGAACACTTCGATGAGACGCTGGTATTCGGCGCGATTGTGCTCGATCCCCTTGAGTTTGAAGCGCGCCGAGCCAAAGGCACCGGCGGGCGTGTGCCGCAGCCCACGCAGAGTTGCCGGGGACTCGCGATACACATCGATCAGGTCCTCGGTCAGCGCGCCGATGATGCCGTGACGGCCGGCGTACAGCCGCCCGATGCGCGTGGAATGGCGCCGCGCGGTCTCGATGACCCCACAGGCCGAGGCGTTGATGACCGCGGACACGCCGCCGGACTGCGCATAGAAGGCGTTCTTCTTCGTCGGCTTGGACAGCTTCTTCATGGTGTTGGCACGCGCTGCAGGGGCGCAAAGGATAGCGCAGGAAGCGCCGGGTGCGCTCGACGGCGGTGGCCATTTGACCTTGTCCTGAGCGGCCGGTAACGTTGCGGACCTTTCGCGATCAGCAACCGCAAATACAGCTCACCATGCGCATCGTTCTGTTGGGGGCGCCCGGCTCGGGCAAGGGAACGCAGGCTCAGCGCCTCGTCCGTGAGTATCAGATCCCGCAGATCTCGACCGGCGATCTGCTGCGCGCTGCGGTGGCCAAGGGCTCGCCGCTGGGTGTGCGGGCGCGCGCGGCGATGGATGCCGGACGGCTCGTGGATGATGAGATCGTGCTCGGCATGATCCGCGAGCGCCTCACCGAGAGCGATGCTGCGCAGAGTTTCATACTCGATGGGTTCCCGCGCAATCTCAAGCAGGCAGAGGCTCTCCACCGGCTCTTGCGGGAGTTGCACAAGCCACTGGATGTCGTCGTGCAGATGGAAGTGCCCTACGGCGAGCTGATGCGTCGCATCTCGGGTCGCCGCACCTGTTCCGACTGTGGCTGTGTATTCAACGTTTCCGATCCCACATCGGCCGAGGCAGCGCAGCAACCTTGCGCCAGTACCGGTGCGCCCCATCGCCTGTTTCAGCGGCCCGATGATAATGAAGCCACGGTAGCGCAGCGGCTGAAGGTCTATGAGTCACAGACGGCTCCCTTGATCGATTACTACCGCAACCAGGGGTTGCTGCAGTGGGTCAATGCCGAAGGCGATGTCGAGGAGGTTACCCGCCGGGTCCGCGAGATTCTGGCAAAGACCACTCGTAATCTCCCGGATCCGACGCCCTCGGCTGCCAAACCAACATCCACAGCTCGCCGCAAACCCCCCGCTAAATCCGGCGCGCCGCGCAAAAAGAGCACACGGGGCCGCGCAGTCGCTGGCGCTACGCGTACCAGGGCAGCGGCAAAGCGCGTGATCCGGGCACGGTCAAGGAAGGCTGGGAAGACTGCCGGAAAGTTCGGCCGGAAAGTCCGCCGGAAAGTCCGCCGGAAAGTCCGCCGGAAAGTCCAGGACATCCAGCCGCTCCGGTAAAGGACGTGCTGCCGGAAGCGGTAAACGTACGTCTAGTCGACGTTGAAATCCGCCGCATCGAGCAGGGCATCGTATTGCGCCGAATCGAGCGCATGTGTGGATGTCTGCGAGGAAGACGGGGTCAGCTGATCTGCGCGTGGCGCAACGCGCGGAAGTCTCACGGTGAAGGTTGCGCCTTGATTGGGACCAGCGCTGGCGGCGGCGATCGAGCCGCCATGCAGCTCCACCAGTCTCTTGGCCAATGCCAGTCCCAGTCCGAGTCCTGAGTGGCGCTGGTCCGCTGTCGTGTCGGCACGCCAGAAGCGGTCGAAAACAAAAGGCAACCGCTCACTTGCGATGCCGGCGCCCGTGTCCGTGATGACGATATGACAGTCCGAGCCATCCGCGCGCAGCGCGATCACAGCCAGTCCGCCGCGTGGCGTGAACTTGATCGCGTTGCTTACCAGGTGCCAGACCACCTGCTGCAGGCGGTGCGGATCGCCGAACACCAGGCAGTCGCTGGTCTCGAACTGCTTACGCAGCTGCACACCCTGGGTACGGGCCACGGGCTGCAGAATATCGATTGCCGCCTCGACAATCGCGCAGATATCGGTCTCTTCCGATTCGACCCGGATCTTGCCGCTCGTGATGGCGCTCAGATCCAGCAGATCATCGACCAGGTGCGCGAGATGGCGTGCGCTGCGTGAGATGGTCTGGCCACCCGTCTGGATGTCGCGGGTGTCCAGCCGGTCGAGCTCCATCAGGCGAGACCACCCCAGGATCGAATTCAATGGCGCGCGTAACTCGTGTCCGAGCGCCTCCAGGAATTCGTCCTTCAAGCGACCTTTGCGCTCCGCCTCCGCCCGTGCAGCGCGCTCCAACTCGAGCAGCGCACGCAGTTCTTCCGGGGAATCGCTCATGAGTGGCAGTCTACCACTCTCCGCTCACAGCGCAGCGAGCAGCTGCTGACCGACGGCTTCCCGGCGCCAACCGCGCAGCACGCCGATATCGCGCCGTCCCGCGGCCAGCTGCTCCAGGTCGCGGCGCGTGGCCAACACCTCGGGACTCATCCCGAGCTGCGCTGCAATCGTCTGATTGAGCGCCCCCAACTTGCGCACCAGAGCTGCTCGGGAAGGATCTGGACGTGCCCGGGTGTTGATTGGCGGCGGAGGGTCTGGCACCGCCGCGCGCTGCACGCATTCGAGCAACTCCGCGCCACAATGTCTGACAAGCGCCGCTGGCAGCTCGGCAATGCCTGCGAGCGCCTCAACAGAGCGCGGCACCTGCATGACGATTTCGCGCAACACAGCGTCATCGAGAATCCAACCGCGCGGCCGGTTGCGTTCAATCGCGCGACGCTCGCGCCAGGCGGCGAGCTCACGCGCGAGGCGCTCGCGCGCCGGATCAAGCCTCTGCAGCCCACGTACCCGCAACCAGGCGTCCTCGGGAGAAATGACGGTGGCGTGTCCCACCTCGAGATCTCGCAGGTCTTCCTGCAGCCATTGCAGCCGTCCGCTACGCTCGAGCTGGTTCTCGAGCGTCTCCTGCAATGGCAGCAGATAGCGCACGTCATCCAGGGCGTATTCGATCTGCTCAGCCGACAAGGGCCGCCGCGACCAGTCAGTGCGCGTGTGCGCTTTGGGCAGCTCGCGTCCCAGCAGGCGGCGCACGAGCTCGGCGTAACCGATCTGTGCAGGCTGGCCGGCGAGCGCCGCTGCTACCTGTGTATCGAATAGCGGCCGCACCTCGGTCGCAATCGGCAGCAGCACCTCGACATCCTGTCGCGATGCGTGCATGACCTTTGTGATGTGCGAGCTGCTGAGCACGCGCGCCAGCGGCTGCAGGTCGGGCAGGCTCAACGGGTCGATGCAGGTGACCGCCGCTGGTGTAGCAACCTGGATCAGGCACAGCTCGGCGCGATAGGTGCGCTCGCGCAGGAACTCGGTATCCAGGCTGACGCGCGCGCACGACTCCAGGTATGTGGTCAGCTCCTGGAGAGCAGAAGGTGAGGTGACTATGGATTGCAACTGCGTCGAGGTTGATCTGTACAATCGCCCGATGCGCATTATGCGAGCCGGCCGCCACTACCGAAAGCCATGCAGGAGCTGATCCGGCTTTTCGCTCAGATTGCGCTGCTGCGACGGGGCCCCCAGGACCTGCCGACCTCCGCGCTGTTGCTGAGCCTCACGATCGCCGGCTACTTCGCCGTAAATTTCCTCATCAGCAGCCTGCTGCCGCCTTTCCAGGGGCCGTGGATTGCCCATCTGTGCGTGGATGTCGTATTCATGTTTGCCTGGTACACGCTGCTGTTGCGGATCGTGGGCAAGCCCGAGCGCTTTCTGCAGACCGCTACGGCCGTTTACGGCTTCCAGCTGATCCTCTCGCCGCTGCTGATTGCAGCCGAGGGGCTGACACGGCGCTTTCCGCAGGACTCGCTCGGGCAGTTCGCCATCTCGCTGCTGAGCCTCGGCATGCTCGTCTGGATCATCGCCGCCAACAGCCATATCGTGAAGGCGGCGCTCGAATGGTCGCTGCTGCCGAGCGTCGCGTTGGTGATCCTGCAGACTCTTGCGGGCACGCTGCTGATGCTCGAGCTGTTCCCCATCCCAGGCTAGGCCTCTATGCACCTGCACATACTTGGAATCTGCGGCACTTTCATGGGTGGCATCGCCGCCATCGCGCGCGCCGCCGGCCATCGGGTCACGGGCTCGGATCAGAACGTCTATCCGCCGATGAGCACCCAGCTGGAAGCACTCGGCGTCGAGGTGCAGGAGGGTTTCGCGGCGGAGCAGCTGCAGCCGACTCCCGATATCGTGGTGGTTGGCAACGTGATGAAGCGCGGCCAGCCGGTGATCGAAGCACTGCTCGAGCGCGGGCTGCCGTATGCCTCCGGCCCGGAATGGCTGGCGCGCGAAGTGTTGCGTGACCGCTGGGTGCTGGCCGTGGCGGGCACGCATGGCAAGACCACCACCTCGTCGCTGCTCGCCTGGCTTCTCGAGCATGCCGGGCTTGCGCCCGGCTTTCTGATCGGCGGCGTCCCCGCTAACTTCAACAGCAGCGCACGCCTGGGACGCGAGCCGTTCTTCGTGATCGAGGCCGACGAATACGACACGGCATTCTTCGACAAGCGGGCCAAATTCGTGCACTACCGGCCGCGTACCGCCATCCTCAACAACCTGGAATACGATCACGCTGATATCTATCCGGATGTCGAATCGATACAGCGCCAGTTTCACCATCTCGTGCGAATCGTCCCCGGCGGCGGTCGCATCATCTGGAACGCGAGTGATGAGCGTCTGCGTGCCACGCTCGCCATGGGTTGCTGGACACCGTGCGAAGGGTTCACCGTTGCGAGCAGCGCGCCGTCGGATGCGCAGTGGAGCGCGCGCCCCACGGCTGCAGATTTTTCACGCTTCGAGGTGCTGGAGGGCGGCCACAGCCGCGGTACCGTGCAGTGGGCGCTGATTGGCGCTCACAACATGGAGAACGCGCTTGCGGCGATTGCGGCCGCTCGCCATGCCGGTGTGCCGGTGGAGCGGGCCATCGAGGCGTTGGAGTCCTTCCAGGGTATCGCGCGCCGCATGCAGCTGCGTGGCGAAGTGCGCAACATCCGGGTCTACGATGATTTTGCCCATCATCCAACCGCCATTGCCACGACGTTGGACGGACTGCGGCGCCGCGTGGGTGAGGCACGCATACTGGCGGTGCTCGAGCCGCGCTCCAACACCATGCGTATGGGAGTACATCAGGATACCCTCGCACCCTCGCTGCAGGGCGCAGATCAGGTCTGGCTCTATACGCCCGAAAATCTCGGCTGGGATGCAGGGCCCATCGTGGCGGCGCTCGGTGCGCGCGGCCATGCGAGTCCGAGCGTGTCCGAGCTGGCTCTCGAGCTGGCGCGCGCGGCACAACCGGGTGATCACGTGTTGATCATGAGCAACGGCGGGTTCGAGGGATTGCACGGCAAGCTGCTCGCCGAGCTACAGAAGATGAGCTAGGCTGCAGGCACGCTCAGCCGGTCCCGGTGCTACATGTCTGTTACTGCTCAGCCTACCGCAGCGCCGGGCGACTCGGCTGCCGTACCGCTGTTTCCACTCAGCACCGTGTTGTTTCCCGGCGGTCCACTGCGATTGCGGATCTTCGAGCCGCGCTACATCGACATGATAGGCGTCTGCATGCGCACGCAGCGGCCGTTCGGCGTCGTGCTGATCCGGGCTGGCTCGGAAGTCGGTGCCGGCGCCGCTCAAAGCCTCTGCTCCGTGGGCACTACCGCACGCGTGATCGATTTCAACACGCTGCCGGACGGACTGCTCGGTATCAGCTGCACGGGTGAACGCAAATTCGCGCTGCAACGTCATTGGCAGCAGGCGGATGGTCTCAATCTCGGCGAAGTTGAGTATGCGGCCGCAGAGCAGCCGGCGGACCTGCCGGCGCAACACGCACATCTGGCGCTGCTGTTACGCAAGCTCTTGCCCGAGCTGGGCGAGCTATATGCCGGCATCCCGGAGCGCTTCGACGATGCCTCCTGGGTGGGTCTGCGATTGGCCGAGATTCTGCCGATCAGCCTTACCCAGAAGCAGGCCTGCCTGGAGCTGCGCGATCCCATCGAGCGCATCCAACGACTGAGCCAACTCATTCGCCGCGTGGATGAGTGAGCGGCGCATACAGCCGGTACAGCGCGAACCCCAGCACGATAGTCCAGCCGAGCACCAGCCAGCCGACGAAGCCATCGAAGCGGCTGAGGAGAAAGCTGAGCGGCTGATCGCGCACGGGGCGAGTGAGCTCATGTGCCACCAGCATGACCCACACCCAGCCGGCGTGCAGCCCGATACAGGCTGCAATGTTGCCGGTCAGCGACCGGATGATGGCCAGCACAGCACCTACCGCACCCAGGCACAGGAAGGCATCGCCGATCGCCAGCGGATCGGCGAAGGCGTGCAGCGTGCCTTGCAGTAACACGAGGCCGCTGTAGGGGGTGACCGCCTCGGGCGCGATGTGAAAGCTGGCGAAGAAATGCGTGGCGGCATACACGATCGAGGTCAGCACGATCGCGCTGCGTGTGCCTGACTCGCGTGCAATGGCCGTGTACATGGCACCGCGTAACAGCGTCTCTTCGATGAAGCCGACAGCGATGCCGCTCAGCAGACGATTGCCGATGAGCCGTGCATAGCCTGCCGCATCGGCAGGCAACCTGTCGGACCAGCTCAAGAGCCCGAGCACCCCCATGACAGTCACAACCAGCAGCATGGTCACTACGCCGAGCGCCAGAGCTTTGAGGAGCTCGCGGATGAACTGCCGCCGCGGTGCGCCGTAACCGAGACTGGCTTTGTCCGCCAGCCGGGCGCGGGGCGCGAGCAGCAGGAAGCCGATGATCAGTGCGAGCATACCGATGCGCTCACCGATGCGATGGAAGGGAAAGTCAAAGTGCGGATGCAGCAGCAGCCAGGCGGGGTAGCTCAGTACGCCGATTGCCGCCAGCGACAACAGCATTAGGCCGAGGAAGAGTGCAAACGCGCGCATTCAGTCGCGGATCCGCAAAGCGATGGGAGCTGCGTGCATGTTCGCGCGCGTGCTGCGGGGGCCCTGACATTTGTGGCGAAACGGCTCGGTTTCAGCGTCTGGCAAAAGCACCCCACGCCAGCGAACACTTACGACACCACGATCCTCCCAACCCATCGCAGCAGAAGGACACCAATCATGCAGGAGCAACGCGCCGGTAAGATACTCAAGGCTTTGATCCAGGGGCTCGACCCGACGACCGGTGAGGAGCTGTCTGATGCACGGGTGCTGCAGCAGGCCGATGTGTTGCGCGCACTCCTGGCTGGCAGCGCGGCGCTCGATCAGGTTGCAGCTCGCGCTCAGCGGCGCGCGCAGCTGCCGGGAAATGTCGGCATGCAGTGGACCCCGGAGGAGGAGAGCACGCTTGTGGCCGCGTTCCGTTCGGGCGATGCGGTGACCGTGCTCGCGAGCAAACATGGCCGCACACTGCGCGCCATCGAGGCCCGCCTGGAAAGACTCGGTCTGTTGAGTGCGCAACAGCGAGTCACTCACAACAGCTTCACCGGATCCCCAGCAGCGCGCGCCACTGAGCCGCTACCGCCTTGAGACGGAAGTGCGGGTTGGGAGTGACCACCGGCCGCTCGCCCTGACGCCAGCGGCGGATCCGCTCGATATAGTCCTCGAACAATCCGAGCCGATCGGCAAGGCGCGCAGGGCCGGTGCGCCAGCGGGGCGAGAGGCTGGACACCATCGCCTCGTAGGCTTTGTGTGCGAAGGTGATCGGGAGCACCTGACGGTTGTCGCCGATGATCTCCGTCGCGGCGCCGCAATCGTGCGTCAGAATCGGCGTGCCGACCGCCTGCGACTCGGCGAATACCAGTCCGAATGTTTCCGGCAGCACGAAGTTGGGAAAGAAGGTGCACAGCGCGGTGCGCACTTCGGCATGGATGCGCTCCTGCGGCTGCGGCCCGAGATACTCGACACCATCCATATCCGCAGAGCGGCGGATCTTGTAGCCTGGATTGCCCACCTGCAGGCGCAGCTCCGGCATGCGCCGTCGCAGGGCGCGGAATGCGTCCAGCGTGAAGGCGAGCCCCTTGTTGGGCGAGGAAAAGAACACGAGCTTGCGGTCATCAAAAGCCGAGCCATCCGGTTCGAGACCGTCATCTATTGGGTTGTAGATCGTGCGTGCACTCACGCAATCATCGACGCCAATGGCTCGCAGCGTCGCCTCCACGCCGCGGCGCTGTGTGTCGGACACGCAAACGACGTTCACCGCGAGCTCGCGCAACTGACCCGCGGTGGAGGCGAGCCGGCGGCCGCGTTTGGAACCCGGATTGAGCTGGTCGTGCACCCACAGGTAGAAGCGCGCCTGCGGATACAATGCGCGCACCACCGGCAGCGCACGCGAGTCGCGATTCAGAATGACGTGCTCGATACCGGCAATGCGGCTTGGCGGCAGGTAGGGACCATATGTCTCGGTGCGGTTGTGCTGCATGACATAAGCACCCAACGCATCAGCCACCCGCGTGACGCTTGCCTCGGTGCCACCGGTGGCTTGCTGCCGCAGCGTCCGCGTGTCATACGGTCGCTGACAGGACGGATCAAAGAACAGCACGGAGCTCATTGCGGCTATTCTATTCAATTGGCCGCAAGGGGCTCATGCGTGCTCTGAGGTGGGCGGGACGACAGTGCATTTGTCCGCGTGCATTATCACTTACAACGAAGCTGATCGTATCGAGGCGTGCCTGCGCTCGGTGAGCTTCTGCGATGAGCTGATCGTCGTGGATTCACATTCGAGCGATGCGACACGGGCGCTGGCCGCTGCCATGGGCGCCCGGGTCATCGAGCGGGACTGGCCCGGATACCGCTCGCAGAAGCAATTTGCGGTGGACGCTGCTGCGAACGACTGGGTGTTGTGCCTGGATGCCGATGAGCGGGTCACACCCCAGCTGCGTGCGGAGATCGAAACACTGCGGGCACGCGATTTCGCCGACCATGCCGGCTGGTCGGTGCCCCGCATCACCGAGTACTTCGGTCGTTTTCTGCGTCATGGCAACGTCTATCCCGACCGTCTCATCCGACTGTTCGACCGCCGCCGCGGCGGCTGGGTCGGGGAGGAGATCCATGAGAACACCCGGGTGCGCGGTCCGGTTGGACGCTTGCGCGGCCAGCTGCAGCATTACTCCTATCGCAGTCTGGGGGATCATCAGGCGCGTATGGCGCGCTACGCCGATCTCATGGCGCGTGCGCTGTATGCGCGCGGCCGCCGCTGCGGCATCGCGACCATTCTGATCAATCCGCAGTGGCGCTTCCTGCGGGGTTACTTTCTGCGCCTCGGGTTGCTGGATGGCTGGCGCGGACTGGTGTTCGCGCTGGTGGAGGCCAACTACGTGCGCCGCAAATACCTGCAGCTGTATCTGCTGGGCAAGGGCCTGCCGGTGTGACAGGCGGGCCGCCCGCGCCCCGGATCATGTCAGTTGAGATTCTCGGGCCGGTAGCCGTCGCGCCGCATGAGCTGCAGCAGGCCGCCCTCACCCACCAGATGCAGGGCACCCACGACCACGAAACAATCTTCATTCCCCTGCAGGAGCCGCTCGATCTGCGTGATCCAGCGGCGGTTGCGGTCACTCACGAGCAGCTGGTAAAGCGCCGGAAAAGACTTGTATTCCTCGCTGAGCAGCGCTGCGAGGCGCGTGGTATCGCCGCTCTTCCAGGCGCTGACTACGGTCTGCGTGTCACTCTCCACATCGCGCATCTCGCCCACGATCATGTCGAGGAAACGCGTCTGCTGTGCGTATGACATGGCCTGCAGAATGCCCAGCTGCTGATCGAGTGTCTCCAGCCCACTGATGCTTTTGCCATCCTGCTGCGCGCGCTGCTGCAGCTGCTGCTCCACGCCCTGCTGCGGATCGAACCCGAGTTGCAGGTACTGCGTCTCGAGCAGCTCGAGTCCGATGACCCACGGCTCGAACTGCTCTAGCGCTTCGGCCGGCAGATTGAGCCTGCGAGCTTCGGCTGTCACACGCCGGTAGCGATCCTCCCCGAGAATGCTGCGCAACGTGGCACCCTCGTGCAGCATGCCATGCTCCATCATCCAGCCGGCCGCTTCGGTGGGATCGAGCTTGTCCAGGGCCAGCTCCATCACGAGCTGGCGCGAGGCGCGATAGGCGCGATCGAATGCGCCGGGCAGGGCGGCATCAGAGGGTTTCAGCAGGTGCACGGAACCTGCGAGATACACCGTGTTATGTTCGCCGCGGATCGCCCACACCGGGCTCGCCGCATGAGCCGTCAGGCAGCCGAGCAGACAGAGGCTGAAGAGCCGGCGGAGCGCTTTTCGACCCACACGACCTCCGTGAGCAGTCCGCCATCGGATTGCAGCTCGAGCGTGCGGTAAGCGGGCGGCCGCCGGTCGATGGCGAACTCATCCGCATGTGGCACGAACTGCGCGCACGTCGAGGGCGTCGCCAACAGACGCACCCCCTTGCGTAAGCCATCATATGCCTGATGGACGTGACCCCAGACGATGGCCCGCACGTTCCGATGCCGATCGATGATGCTGAAGAAATCGGCCGCGTTCTCAAGTCCAACGCGATCGAGCCAGCGGCTTCCCATGGGAACCGGGTGATGATGCAGCGTGACCAGGCAGTGACGGTTCGGGGCGCTGGCGAGCGCCTCATCGAGCTGCTTCAGCGTGGACGTGCTCAGCCGGCCGCTCGCCATCCCAGGCTCGCAGCTGTCGAGCAGCACGAGGCGCCATGGGCCGATATCGATATGACCGCTGCTGATGAACGGTGGTGCGGACAGCTCGCGACGCAGCGCGTGTGGTTCGTCGTGATTGCCCGGAATGCACGCAACCGGCAGATCAAGCCCGCCGAACACGGCGCGCACCTGCGCGTAGCCGCCGGCGTCGTCCTGAACGAGATCACCACTCAGCAGGACGAGATCCGGGGGCCAGGAACCCGACCGGGCATCGGCAAGCGCTGCCTTGAGCGCTGGTAAGGTTGCAATACCGCGCAGGGTCTGGTCTGCATCGCGATACAGATGCAGATCGGTAAATTGAATCAGGCGCAACACGCTCATGGCTTCGTTCGTCCGGGTCCCTCGGGACTGCGACCGCTCGGGCGAGTTTCCGAGGGTGGCGCAGGGAGTGTGCCGTGAAGCGTAGCAGAGCGGCCCCCCGTCTCAGCAGTGAACTGGATCAAGCGCAACGTCCCGGCGATCACGAACATGACGCAGTACAGCTGCGCTGTGCGGATAATGTGAAGCGGGGCGTGCGCGTACACTGCGCCGTCGCGAAGTGGCGACCGCACGGCCTTTTTTGGGCGTGCGCCGCTGCGTGCCCGCACACGCTGGGGTCCGGGAGCGCGGCTGTGGCAGACTTAACGGAAAGTCCCTCGGATTTAACGGTGGCTGCCGGTGCCGGGATGCCCGGTGCGGCGGCTCTTCCATTCACGCAGCCCACAACGAAACGACAATGACTACACGACGTGAACTCGCCAACTGTATTCGTGCTCTGGCCATGGACGCGGTGCAACGCGCCAACTCCGGTCATCCAGGCGCACCAATGGGCATGGCTGACATCGCACAGGTGTTGTGGGGAGACTTTCTCAAATATAACCCCGGCAATCCCCGCTGGGTCAACCGTGATCGTTTCGTGCTCTCCAACGGGCACGCCTCGATGTTGTTGTATTCAGTGCTGTACCTCACGGGCTATCCACTCGGACTCGAGGAGCTGAAGAACTTCCGTCAGCTCGGCTCACGCACGGCGGGTCATCCCGAGTACGAGCCGGACATCGGCATCGAGTGCACCACCGGGCCTCTGGGACAGGGGCTCGCGATGTCAGTGGGCATGGCGCTCGCGCAGCAGATGCTCGCCGCGCAATTCAACCGGCCGGATTATGACATCGTCGATCATTACACCTATGTGTTTGCCGGCGATGGCTGTCTGATGGAGGGGGTCTCGCACGAGGCGGCCTCACTCGCGGGCGCGCTCGCGCTTGGCAAGCTCATCGTGTTCTACGATGACAATGGCATCTCCATCGATGGCAAAGTCGAGGGCTGGTTCACCGACGATACCCCGGGGCGCTTCCGGGCGTACCACTGGCACGTGGTGCCCGGCGTCGATGGCGGCAATCCGGATGCCATCGCGGCCGCCATTCGCCAGGCGCAAGCCGAACCAGCGCGCCCCTCGCTCATCTGCTGCAAGACCATCATCGGTTACGGCGCCCCGAACAAACAGGGCACCAAGGCGGTGCACGGCGAGGCGCTGGGCGCCGATGAGGTGGCCGCTGCTCGCAAGCAACTGCAATGGCCCTATGAGCCCTTCGTCATTCCCGAGGAGCTGCGCGCTGGTTGGGACCACCGCCAGAAGGGCGCCGCGGCGGAAAACGCCTGGAACGAGCTGTTCGCGCGTTACCGCAACGCGCATCCCGAGCTCGCGCGCGAGTTCGAGCGCCGCATGGCTGGTACGCTGCCACAGAGCTGGCGTGATACCGCCGCAAAGCTGCTCGCCTCGGCTGCTACGCAGAGCAAACCCCAGGCTACCCGGCAGTCCTCTCAGGCCGTCCTCGATCAGCTCGCGCCGGTCCTGCCCGAGCTCTTCGGAGGCTCGGCGGATCTCACACCCTCGAACAACACCCAGTTCAAGGGCGCTCGCACCATCACGCGCGAGGATAAGTCGGGTAACTATCTGCACTACGGTGTGCGCGAGTTCGGCATGACGGCCGCCCTGAATGGCATCGCCGTGCACGGCGGCCTGCTGGGCTATGGCGGCACGTTCCTGGTGTTCTCCGACTACGCGCGCAATGCCATCCGCCTGGCGTGTCTGATGGGCACCCGTACTATTCTCGTGTACACGCACGACTCCATCGGCCTGGGGGAGGACGGCCCCACGCATCAACCGGTCGAGCACCTGACGGCCTTGCGCGCGATTCCGCACATGACGCTCTGGCGTCCTTGCGATGGCACGGAGACCGCCGCCGCCTGGATTGCGGCGATCGAATGCCAGGCACCTGCCGCACTGGTGCTTACGCGGCAGCCACTGAATCCGCAGCCGCGCACCTCGCAGCAGCAGGCGGACATCAGCCGCGGGGGCTATGTGCTCATCGATCCTAAAGGCTCAACGGAGTGCATCGTCATTGCCACCGGTTCCGAGGTCGGTATCGCCGCGCAGGCGGTGAATAGCCTCAATGCCACAGGAAGGCGCGTACGACTCGTTTCCATGCCCTGCACCTCGGTTTTCGAGGCTCAAGATGAGGATTACCGCGAGGCGGTGCTGCCGCGAGCGGTGACCGCTCGTCTGGCCGTGGAGGCCGGAGCGACCGTCGGCTGGTGGAAATATGTCGGCTTGCATGGCCGCGTACTGGGACTCGATCGCTTCGGCGCCTCCGGCAAGGCTGCGGATCTGTTTCCACACTTCGGCTTCACCGCGGATAATGTCCAGTGCCTGGTCCGGGAGCTGCTGCAGCCTCCGGGCTGAGGCCAGACGGGTTTCTCACGAGGTAAGCAATGGCAATCAAGGTGGGCATCAACGGGTACGGTCGCATCGGCCGCAACGTGTTGCGGGCGCTGTACGAATCAAAGCGCACCGGCGAGATCCAGATCGTGGCCCTGAACGATCTCGGCGACGCCAAGACGAACGCGCATCTGACGCGGTACGACACGGCGCACGGACGCTTCTCCGGCGACGTCACCGTGGACGGCGACTCGATGGTCGTCAATGGCGATCGAATCCGGGTGCTCGCGGAGCGCGATCCGGCGAAGCTCCCCTGGGAGGCGCTCGGGGTGGAGTTCGTGCTCGAGTGCACGGGGCTGTTCACCTCGAAGGCGAAGGCTGGGGCGCACCTGAAGGGCGGCGCGCGCAAGGTGGTGATCTCGGCGCCCGGTGGCGAGGATGTCGACGCCACGATCGTGTATGGCGTCAATCATCAGGTGCTCAAACGCGATCACACCGTGATTTCCAACGCTTCCTGCACCACCAACTGCCTGGCGCCGGTTGCCAAGGTACTGAATGACAGGCTTGGCGTCGTGGCCGGCCTGATGACGACCATTCACTCCTACACCAACGATCAGGTGCTTACGGATGTCTATCACTCCGATCTGCGCCGGGCGCGCTCGGCGACCATGTCGCAGATTCCCACCAAGACGGGGGCAGCGGCGGCGGTCGGTCTGGTCATGCCGGAGCTGAAGGGCAAGCTGGATGGCTTTGCGGTGCGCGTGCCTACGATCAATGTTTCGCTCGTTGACCTGACTTTCACGGCACGCAAGCCGACCTCCGTCGAGGAGGTGAACCGCATCATGAAGGAGGCCGCCAGTCAGGCCGCCTGGAAAGGCGTGCTCGACTATACCGATGGGCCGCTGGTTTCAGTGGACTTCAACCACGATTCGCATTCATCCATTTTCGATGCAACCCTCACCAAGGTGGTGGACGGCACGCTGGTGAAGGTGTGCTCCTGGTACGACAACGAGTGGGGCTTTTCCAATCGCATGCTCGATACGACCGTGGCCTGGTCGAAGGCGTCATGAAGGTTCGGCGACTGACGGATACCGAGCTGCGCAACAAGCGCGTGCTGATCCGCGAGGATCTCAACGTGCCGGTACAGGAGGGTAAGGTGACAAGCGACGCCCGCATCCGCGCGGCGCTGCCGACGATCCGCTATGCCCTGGATCAGCATGCCCGCGTGTTCCTCCTGTCACATCTCGGGCGACCCGAGGAAGGCAAGTACGACGAGTCGCTTTCGCTGCAACCGGTTGCGGCGCGGCTGTCCGAGCTGCTCGGCCGGCCGGTGCCGCTGCGCAAGCAATGGCTCGATGGTGTGGACTGCTCGCCAGGTCAGGCGGTGTTGTGCGAGAACGTGCGCTTCAACAAAGGTGAGAAGAAGGACGACGAGCAGCTGGCGCGCAAGATGGCGGCGCTGTGCGATGTGTTCGTCATGGACGCCTTCGGTACGGCGCATCGCGCGGAAGCGAGCACTCACGGCGTGGCGCGTTTTGCCCCGGTGGCCTGCGCCGGACCGCTGCTTGCAGGAGAATTGCAGGCGCTCGAGACGGCGCTGCTCAATCCACGCAGACCGCTGGTGGCGATCGTTGGCGGCTCCAAAGTATCGACCAAGCTCACCGTGCTGGAAGCGCTGCTCGAGAAGGTCGACCAGCTGATCGTCGGCGGCGGTATCGCCAACACGTTCCTTGCCGCGAGCGGTCTCAGCGTCGGCAAATCGTTGCACGAAGCCGAAATGCTCGACGTGGCGCGGCGCCTGATGACGAAGGCCCAGCAGCGCGGCACCAGTATCCCGCTGCCGACCGATGTGGTAGTCGCGCGGGAGTTTGCCGCGACGGCGCATGCTGATGTGCGCAGCGTGCACGAGGTGCAGGCGCAGGAGATGATCCTGGACATCGGACCTGATACTGCCGATCAGTTCAGCGCGCTGCTGCAGGAGGCCGGCACGGTGATCTGGAACGGACCGCTGGGCGTATTCGAATACGAGCAGTTCGGCGAGGGAACCCGCGCCATCGCGCTCGCCATCGCGCGCAGCAAGGCCTTTTCACTCGCCGGCGGCGGCGATACGCTGGCGGCAATCGAGAAGTACAACATCGAGGATGGCATTTCGTACATCTCGACCGGCGGTGGAGCATTCCTCGAGTTCGTCGAGGGCAAGATTCTGCCCGCAGTTGCCGTGCTGGAAGAGCGTGCCTCGGGGTGAGGCCGCCGCACGGCTGAACATTCACGACGAGCATCAAAAATTATGCTGAGACGCACCAAGATCGTTGCGACGGTCGGACCTGCCACGGATGATCCCGGTGTTCTGACCGAGATGTTGCGGGCTGGGCTGGACGTCGTGCGCCTGAATGCCTCGCACGGCACCGTCGCCGATCGCCGCCGGCGCTTGCAGCTGGTGCGTGAGGCCATGAGCTGCGCCGACAAATGCGTCGGCGTGCTGCTCGATCTCGGTGGCCCCAAGATCCGCATCGAATGCTTCCGCGGCGGAAGGGTCACGCTGCAGGAGGGGCAGTCCTTTGTGCTGGATACAGAGCTCGACTCCAAAGCCGGTACGCAGGACGCGGTGGGTGTTGCTTACAAGAACCTGCCTAGGGATGTGTTTGCCGGGGACACCTTGCTGCTCAACGACGGACAGATCGTGTTGGATGTCGATCGGGTCAGTGCCACACGCATCGACACTCGGGTGCGCGTGGGCGGGGAGCTGACCGACCGCAAAGGGGTGAACCGCCAGGGCGGAGGCATCTCGGCGCCCGCCATCTCGGAGCGCGACCTCGAGGATATCCGCTTCGCCGCCGAGGAGGGCATCGACTACCTGTCCGTGTCTTTCGCGCGCGATGCGAGTGATATCGAGCGTGCCCGCGGCTTGCTGCGCGAGGCGGGCGGCGAGGCTCGCATCGTGGCGAAGATCGAACGTCACGAGGCGATCGCGAATCTTCCGGCAATTATCGATGCCTCGGATGTGGTGATGGTGGCGCGCGGCGATCTCGGGGTCGAGATGGGTTATGCCGAGCTCACCGGCCTGCAGAAGACCATCATCCATCAGACCCGCGCCAGAAACCGCATCGTCATCACGGCCACGCAGATGATGGAGTCGATGATCGTCAATCCGGTGCCCACTCGCGCCGAGGTCAGTGACGTCGCGAATGCCGTTATGGACGGCACCGACGCGGTGATGTTGTCGGCCGAGTCCGCCACCGGTCGCTATCCGGTCAAGGCGGTGCAGGCGATGGCGCAGGTCATCGAAGGGGCGGAGAAATATCAGCTGACCCATACCCGCTCGCGCCATCGGGTGGAAGGTCAGTTCAAGGGAAGCGAAGAGGCGATCGCCATGGCCGTGATGTACGCGGCCAACCACATGAAGGTGCGCGCGATCGTTGCTTTGACGGAAACCGGCGCCACTCCGCTGTGGATGTCGCGTATCCGCTCCGACATCCCGATCTATGCCTTCACGCGTCATGAAAGCACACGGCGCCGTGTCACCCTGTTTCGCGGCGTCTACCCGGTGATCTTCGATGTGACGCGTCCTGACTCGACCGAGGTGTTGTATCGGGAACTGTTCACCCGCCTGCTCGACCTGCAGCTGGTGAAGGAAAACGATCTGGTGATCCTCACCAAAGGTGAGCTGTCCGGTGTGCAGGGCGGCACCAACGCCATGCTCATTCTCAAGGTGACGACGGCACCGTGAACGCGCATGCCGCGGCGCCTGGCGTGTGAAGCGCCAGCACAAGCATGAAGTGGCGGCTCGTCGCGCTTGGCATAGGATTGCTGCTGATCATCCCGCTCTCGGCAGTACACACGCTGCTGCGGGCCAGCCTGCCGCGTTTGGACGGCACGGTGGTGCAGCCAGGTCTTGTGGCGCCGGTGCTCGTCGCGCGCGATCGCCTCGGCATTCCAGTCGTCACCGCGAACAACCGCGCCGACCTGGCCTTCGCCACCGGTTTCGTGCATGCCCAGGACCGTTTCTTCCAGATGGATCTCTCGCGCCGTCTGGCCGCGGGTGAGCTTGCAGAGCTGTTCGGGCCCGTCGCCCTGCCACATGACCGCAAGGCACGGCTGTTTGGTTTCCGACAGGTCGCGCAGCTCGCCCTGCAGCAGACGAGCCCCGAGCAGCGCGCGGTGCTCGAGGCCTACAGCCGGGGCGTCAATTCAGGACTTGCGGATCTGCGCAGCCGGCCGTGGGAATACTGGCTGCTGGGTGCCCACCCTATCCCATGGCGGCCCGAGGACAGCGTGCTGGTCACGTTCGCCATGTGGTGGGACCTGCAGTACTCGAGTATCGAGCGTGACGTCGACCGCTTGCGCATCAATGCGCGCCTGGATGGACCTGAGTGTGGCGAGGGTTGGAAATGTGCCCTGCGGTTTCTGTTTCCCACCCGAACCGAGTGGGATGCTCCAAACGGCGGCGCGGTCGCCGCTGACGGCGGCACCGACCTTGACGCCCCCATCCCTCCGCCGGAGATTCTCGACGTACGCGCGCGGACGGCGCAGAAATCGAGCGCGCTGCAACCGCGCAACGTGACTTTCGCTGAGTTAGTTCCACCGCGCGCGCCCGTGGATATCGGCAGCAACAACTGGGCAGTGGCCGGGCGCCTGACGAGCACTGGCGCGGCCCTCATTGCGGATGATATGCACCTGTTAGGTCGCGTGCCGGCGGTGTGGTATCGCGCCCGCCTGCAAGTGAAAGCCAGCGCGGCGCAGCCCGCAGTGGATCTGATGGGGGTGACGCTGCCTGGCGCGCCGCTGCTGGTGGCCGGCTCCAATGGTCACATCGCATGGGGATTCACCAACAGTGACGGCGACTGGACGCAGGTGCGAGAGCTGCCCTGTACGGAGGCTTCGGATCATGAGCTGCGGACGGCGGCCGCGGTGATTCCCCTCCACACGCATCAGGAAGAGATTCGGGTTCGTGGGCAGGCGGATGTGCACCTCTCGGTCAGCAACGCCGATGCGGGAATTCTGCTCGAGGCGCGGCCGGATAAGCGGGCGTGCTGGTTCGTACGTTGGCTCGCCGCGCGTCCGGAGGCGACCAACATGAATCTCATGGCGCTGGAGCACGCCACGTCCGTCGCGCAGGCGGTGGCCGCGGCGCCGAGCTTCGGTATACCGCATCAGAACTTCGTGGTCGGCGATCGTGACGGGCACATCGCCTGGACCATTGGCGGGCGCGTGCCAGCTGCGACGGGTGCGAATCGTTTCGATACTGACGCGGGCTGGACGCATGGAGAGACCCACCCGTCAATCGTGGATCCGGCACCCGGACGAATCTGGACGGCCAATGCGCTCGCAACCAATGATCCGGCGCAGCAGGCGCTGATCGGCGGGAACAACGCCTGGGTGGATGCCGACTACGATCTGGGCGCACGCGCCCGTCAGATCCGTGACGACCTTCTGGCCCTGCAGCGCCCCGCGACGCCGCAGGACATGCTGCGCATCCAACTGGATGATCGCGCGGTGTTTCTGACTCGCTGGCGCGAGCTGCTGTTGCGACACCTGGATGAGGCCAGCCTGAGTGGCCATCCTGCCCGCGCCGAGCTGCGAGGGCTGGTAGCGGCCTGGAATGGCCGTGCGTCGGTGGACTCCGCAGGCTACCGCATGGTGCGCGCCTACCATGACATCACGCGCGATGCGCTGTGGACCACTCTGGTCGACGCGCTCGGCGTGCCAGCGGATGAGCCGGTAGAGGTCCCCGGCCATTTCGAAGCGGCGCTGTGGCAACTGGTGACCCGGCAACCGCTGCACATGCTGGCGGCACAGTATGCGGACTGGCATGAGTTCCTGCTGGCGCAGGTCGATGCCACGGTAGCTGAGCTACGCCAGAGCTGCCACGAGCTTGCCGACTGCCGCTGGGGCTTGCGTAAACCGGTACGCATCCGTCATCCGCTCTCATCCGCGCTGCCCGGCCTGGCCGGATTTCTCGACATGCCAACCGTCCAGCTTCCAGGCGATCACGACATGCCCCGGGTCCAGGATGGACCGACGGGCGCCTCGGAGCGGTTTGCCGTATCGCCCGGTCACGAGGCACAGGGCTATCTGCACATCCCGGGCGGCCAGAGCGGCCATCCGCTCTCACCGTATTACCGGACCGGGTTCATGGATTGGGCAAATGGCACACCGACGCCATTCCTTCCCGGACCGGCTCAACATAAGCTGACCCTGCAGCCGCAGTAGTCAGCTCTGCTGTTGCCCGCATACGCTGTTGCCTGCCGGCCTACGCAGCGACCGTGGTGCACCCGAGCTGTGCTGTATCTGGTAACCCACACGGAGTACGAATGTCCCAGCGCTTTTCAGGTACCGACCGCTACATTGCCACCGATGATCTGATGATGGCCGTCAACGCGGCGGTGACCCTGGGTCGCCCCTTGCTCATCAAGGGTGAGCCTGGCACCGGCAAGACGCAGCTGGCGCAGGAGATCGCACATTCGTTGGCTCGTCCGCTCTACGAATGGCACGTGAAGTCGACGAGCAAGGCCCAGCAGGGGCTGTACGAATATGACGCCGTATCGCGCCTGCGTGACTCGCAGCTGGGTGATGCGCGCGTACACGACATCAGCAACTACATCGTCCGGGGCAGCCTCTGGGACGCCTTTGAAGCCGCCGAGGCTCCGGTGCTGCTGATTGATGAGATCGACAAGGCTGACATCGAGTTTCCCAACGACCTGTTGCGTGAGCTGGATCGGATGGAGTTCTATGTCTACGAAACGCGCCAGCTGGTGCGTGCGCGGCACCGCCCCATCATCGTCATCACCAGTAACAACGAGAAGGAGTTGCCGGACGCCTTTCTGCGCCGCTGTTTCTTTCACTACATCCGCTTTCCCGACGAAGCCACCATGACCCGCATCGTGGAGGTGCACTATCCCAGTCTGAAGCGCGAGTTGCTTGCCGAAGCGCTCGGCACCTTCTTCAAGGTGCGGGAGATGCCGGGACTGAAGAAGAAGCCCTCCACTTCGGAGCTGCTCGACTGGATCAAGCTGCTGGTGGCGGAGGACATCGATCCGGCAGTGCTGCGCTCGCAGGACCCGAAGAAGACCTTGCCCATACTGCATGGGGCCCTGCTGAAGAACGAGCAGGACGTGCATCTGTTCGAGCAGCTGGTGTTCCTCAGCCGCCGGGTGCGCTGACCGGTCCTCAGGCAGGTGGTGAGGTAATGCTCGTCAAATTCCTGTTCGAGCTGCGCGCCGGGGGCATCCCGGTCACGATCACGGAGTTTCTGACTCTGCTCGAGGCACTGCGCGCGCGCGTCGCCTTTGCTTCCGCCCAGGAGTTCTATTACCTGGCGCGTACTTGCCTTGTGAAGGACGAGCGCCACTACGATCGCTTCGATCGGGTGTTTGCGCAGGCGTTTGCCGGCGCTGAACAGGCGTTCACCCAGTTATTGGCGACTGTGCCGGCGGAGTGGCTGCGCTCACTTACCGCGCGGGCCTTTACCGATGAGGAAAAACGCCAGGTGGAGGCGCTTGGTGGCTGGGAGAAGCTGCTCGAAACGCTGCGCACACGGCTCAAGGAGCAGCAGGAGCGCCATCAGGGTGGCAACAAGTGGATCGGCACCGGCGGCACCTCGCCCTTCGGCGCTTACGGCTACAACCCCGAAGGTATCCGCATCGGCCAGGACGGCTCGCGCCAGCGCCGCGCGGTCAAGGTTTGGGACCGCCGCGAGTTCCGCAGCCTGGATGACACGGTGGAGCTGGGGACGCGCCATCTCAAGCTGGCATTGCGCAAGCTGCGTAAGTTCGCGCGCGAGGGCGCTGCCGATCAGCTGGACTTGGAAGGCACGATCGCGGCTACCGCGCGCAACGCGGGCATGCTGGATCTGCGGCTCGTGCCGGAGCGACGTAACGCGGTCAAGGTGTTGCTCTTTCTGGATGTGGGCGGCTCGATGGACGATCACATCCGCATCTGCGAAGAGTTGTTTTCCGCCGCGCGCAGCGAGTTCAAGCATCTGGAGTATTTCTACTTCCACAACTTTCTCTACGAGCGGGTATGGCGAGACAACCGGCGGCGCTTTCCGACGGTGATGGCGACAGCGCAACTGCTGCGCACCTACGGACATGACTATCGGGTGATCTTCGTCGGCGATGCCACCATGAGCCCCTACGAGATCACACAGCCCGGCGGCAGCGTGGAGCACTGGAACCCAGAGCCCGGCTCTGTCTGGATGCAACGGGTAACTGCAACCTATCCACACCTGGTGTGGCTGAATCCCGAAGAGCCGGCGCGCTGGAAGCACACCGCCTCGGTGCGGCTGACGCGCGAGCTGGTAGGCGAGCGCATGTTCCCGGTCACTCTGCAGGGCCTCGACGCGGCCATCGCGCAGCTGCGTAGGCCGTTGCAGCGACCCGTGACGCCCCGATATGAGGCAGCGGTGTTGGAATGACTGACGGGTCGACGACCGCTTCGCATCGTCTGCAGCGGCCAACGGTGGGCCTGGTGCTGACCGGCGGTGGTTCACGCTCGGCGTACCAGGTGGGCGTATTGGTGGCCCTGGCCGAGCTGATGCCGCGAGCCCGCAATCCGTTCCAGGTCATCGTGGGGACCTCCGCTGGCGCAGTCGCGGCGAGCGTGTTGGCCTCCGAAGCCCACCAGTGGCGGCGGGCGGTCGCAGGTCTCGAGCGGGTCTGGGCCAACTTCCGCTCGGAGCAGGTCTTTCATGTCGATGCAGTGCATATGGTGCGCGCCGGCCTGCACTGGGTGCTCGCACTGATGTCCGGAGGCCTGGTGCTGTCGCCGCCGCGGTCGATGCTGAACAACTCACCGTTGCGGCAGCTGTTGGGACTCAACGTCGATTTCTCGGGGGTGCGACGCAGCATCGGCCGCGGACATCTGCGTGCGCTGGCGCTGTGTGCAACGAGTTATGCGACGGGGCACTCCGTTGCCTTCTATGATGCCGTGGACAACTGTACCGACTGGTCGCGCGTGCAACGCGTAGGCAGGCGCACGATCCTGACGCTCGATCACCTCATGGCGAGCGCCGCGATTCCCATGCTGTTCCCGCCCATGCGGCTGGGCACGGAATTCTTCGGTGACGGTGCCATGCGGCAGTTGAATCCACTGAGCCCGGCCATCCACCTTGGCGCGGACCGCCTTCTCATCATCGGCGTGCGCGCGCGCCGCGCCGCCGGCGTGCCAACCAGCCGTACGCCGGCCGGCGATGCCGAGTCCGGGCGAGATTTTTGGTTACATGCTCGACACGCTGTTCACCGACCAGATCTACGGCGATCTCGAGCAGCTCGATCGCATCAACCAACTGGTACGCTTTGCTCCCATGGCGGCGCACGGTTCGCGTTTCGTGGAGACTCTCATGCTGGCGCCCAGCAAGGATCCCAATGAGATCGCCGGACGTCACGACGTCGATCTGCCGCGGGCGTTGCGCGCGCTACTGCGGGTGATCGGCGGTCGCGATGTCTCGGGCGATCAGCTCTCCAGCTACCTGATGTTTGAAGGGGCTTATACCCGGGAGCTGATCGAGTTGGGTTATCAGGACGCCATGACCGCACGTGCGCAACTGCTGGCGTTCATGAGTGGCGAGAAAGTGCCGCCCGCGCAGGCCGCACCCGGCGTGGTCGCACAGGCCACCTGAATCCGGGACTGGGAACAAGGCCTAATCGCTGGAGGCGGGCGTCGGCGCAGCGGTGGTGGGCATGGCATCAAGCCGCAGCGCACTGTGGCGCGCTGTAACGGTGTTGAACAGCGTGTGGAAGTGATGCGCGAGCCGATCAACGATGTACACCGAGCGGTGTTGACCTCCGGTGCATCCCACCGCCACGGTGAGGTAGCCGCGGTTGCTGTGCTGGAACTCCGCGATGCGTGCCGTCATGAACTGGGTGATGTCAGCGATCAGCTGTGCGACGTTGGACTGTGACTCGAGAAAGTGGATCACCTCCGGATCGCGTCCGGTGAGATGGCGCAGGGCCGGCTCCCAGTAGGGATTGGGCAGTGAGCGCGCGTCGAAGACGAAATCCGCATCCCCCGGAATGCCATTCTTGAAACCGAAGGATTCGAAGGTGATGGCAAGGCGCGCGTGAGCGCGCTGATCGACGCGTTGATGGATGACATCACGCAGCGCATGCACCCCCATGCGCGAGGTGTCGATCACCATATCGGCAGCATTCACCAGCGGCTCGAGCAGCCGGCGCTCGAGCTCCATCGCCTCGCGCAGATCGACGTTGCTGCGACTCAGCGGGTGCTTGCGCCGGGTTTCCGCAAAGCGCCGCAGCAACTCCTGCTCGTTGGTCACGAGGAAGATGACCTCGCAATGGATGCCGCTGCGCTTCAACTCATCGAGCAGCTGCGGCACCGTGGCGATCTCGGCCGCCGTGTTGCGAGCATCCAGTCCGATCGCCGTGCGCTCGTAGCTCGGCTCGGGGCTGCGCACGGTGTGGGAGATGAACGGTTTGAGCAGCGCCGCGGGAATGTTGTCGATGCAGTAGAACCCGAGATCCTCGAGCATGTGCAGCGCCACACTCTTGCCGGAGCCGGACAGGCCGCTGAGGATGATGATGCGCACGGCAGCAACTTAGCGCCGCTGCCCTGACGGCCGCAAGCGCTCGCAACGGACCGCACCGGCCACAGGGGCCGGTGGGTCGGATGGTTACAACGCGTTCAGTGCTTTGGCGGTGCGCCGCCCTTCCGCGGCATGATGGTCGGTAAGCTTCTCTTTGTGTTTTTTGACGCAGCGATCGAGCTTGTCCATGAGCAGATCGATGGCTGCGTACATGTCTTCTTCGGTGGCATCCGCATGAATGGCATTGCCACTTACATGCAGGGTCGCTTCAGCTTTCTGCCGCAGTTTCTCCACGGAAAGGACACAGTGAACGTCGATGACCTGATCGAAGTGCCTGGCGACCCGATCTAGCTTCTTCTCCACATAACCACGCAGTGCCGGGGTAACCTCGATGTGATGGCCGGTGACGTTGAGCTGCATGAGCCGTCTCCTCTGTGGGGGTTGATCCACTGCTTACATCTGCTTCAATCCTGCGCGGCGACGTTCATTGGAGGGTGCAATGCCCATCGCCTCACGATACTTGGCCACCGTACGCCGGGCCACGGGGATGCCTTCGCCGGAGAGCAGCTCGGCAATGCGCCCATCACTGAGCGGATTCTCCGAGGTCTCCTCCTTGACGAGCTTCCTGATCTTGGCGCGGATGGCGGTCGATGAGGTGCCCGAGCCATCGGCGCCTTCCACCTGGCTCGAGAAGAAATAACGCAACTCGAACACACCCCGCGGGGTGTGCATGTATTTGCCGGACGTCACGCGCGAGATGGTCGATTCGTGCATGCCCACGGCCTCGGCGATGTCCTTGAGGATCATGGGGCGCATGTGCTCATCGCCATGCTCGAGAAATGCCTGCTGCCGCTCCACGATCGAGCGAGCGACCTTGATGAGCGTCTCGTGGCGGATTTCCAGGGACTTGAGCAGCCACCGGGCTTCCTGGAGCTGGGCCCGCATGGTGGCATGGCTTGCGTTCCGGCCGATGAGGCTCGCGTAGCTGCTGTTGAGCCGCACGCGGGGCAGGGTGGCCGAGTTGATCTCCACCGACCAGCCGTGATCGGTGCGCCGTACGAACACGTCCGGAACCACATATTCGGCAGCGCCGGTGCTGACCATCGCGCCCGGGCGCGGGTGACACGATCTGACCAATGCAAGGGCCGCGGCGATCTCCTCTTCGCTCGCCCGCAGCTCGCGTTTCAGCAGCGAAAGCTCCCGCTCGGCCACCAGCTCGAGGTGGTGACGGGCGATCTCGATGGCCGTACCGAATCCGGGAGTACCCGGATCGATTTGACGTAATTGCAGCTCGATGCACTCCCCGACCGAGCGGGCACCGATACCGGGCGGATCCAGCGCCTGCACACCGGCGAGCACGGCCTCTACTTCCGTGGGTGCGCACTCGATCTCCGGTCGCAGGGTATTGGCGATCTCCTCCAGTGATTCGGTCAGGTAGCCGTCGTCACTGACGGCATCGATGATGGCCCGCGCTATCGCAAACTCGCGCGGCTCCAGGTGAGCGAGCTCCAGCTGCCACAGCAGATGTTCCTGCAGGGATTGCCCGGAGGCGTCGGCGAACTCCTGCTGGCGCTCATCGTCGTCGCCACTCCAAGGGGCCTCGGAGCCGCCAACGCTCTGCTCGCCCCAGCCCTCGTCGACGACTTCCACGGAGCTTTCCGTCGGCCGCTCCGCGATCTCCGCCGGCGGCTCGGGGTTCTCCACCGCCTCGAAGGTGCCGGTCCCTTCGGTGTCCTCCGTCGGCTCCAGCATGACGTTCGATTCGAGCAGCTCGCGGATATGCGCCTGCAGCTCGAGCGCCGGCAGCTGTAACAGACGGATTGCCTGCTGCAGCTGCGGGGTCATGGTCAGTTGCTGACCCAGCTTGAGCTGCAGAGAAGGTTTGAGCATGTGCGGGAGGGTCGGGCGAGTGAGGTAAGTAGCTGAAAGATTTCGGTTTATTAAGTACTTCGCGGCGGCCTGGCCGCCGGGGTCTAAAGTCGAAACGACTGGCCCAAGTACACCTCACGCACTTGGCGGTTGGCAAGGATTTCTTCCGCAGTTCCGGCGGCAATTACGGTGCCCTGGTTGACAATATAGGCCCGCCCGCAGACCCCCAGCGTCTCGCGCACATTGTGGTCGGTAATCAGCACGCCGATGTCCCGGCTGGTGAGCTCGCGGATGATGCGCTGGATATCGAGTACGGACAGCGGATCGACGCCGGCGAAGGGCTCATCGAGGAGCATGAAATGGGGCTCTGCGGCCAGCGC
Organism: uncultured Pseudomonadota bacterium; assembly: GCA_963715725.1. Classification (GTDB taxonomy): domain Bacteria; phylum Pseudomonadota; class Gammaproteobacteria; order Steroidobacterales; family Steroidobacteraceae; genus 13-2-20CM-66-19. The sequence continues at coordinate 2,415,283 of OY970272.1, forward strand.
CCGGGCGATCTCGACGCGACGGCGCTCACCTCCGGACAGCGACAGACCCAGGCTGCGGCGCACGTGCCCGATGCGCAGCTCTTCCAGCAGCTCCTCCAGGCGCTGCTCACGCGCAGCCCGGTCGAGATCGGCGCGCGTCTCGAGAATCGCGAGGATGTTGTTCTCGACCGATAGCCGCCGGAAAACTGATGCCTCCTGCGGCAGATACCCGAGACCGAGCTGGGCGCGCCGGTGCACCGGCAACAGGGTGAGATCGGTGTCGCCCAGATGGATTCGACCCGCATCGCACTGCACCAGGCCGACGATCATGTAGAAGGCAGTCGTCTTGCCGGCGCCGTTAGGTCCCAGCAGGCCCACGACCTCGCCGTTCGACAGCTCGATGGACAGATCCCGGACGACCTGGCGCGACTGGTAACTTTTGGCCAGGCCGACGGCGCGCAGCGAAGTCATGGATTCTTGCTGTGATCGTCGTCCGAGTGTGGGGCGAGGATGATGTGCACGCGTTCGTCGCTGCCCTGCTGTGTCGAGGCCTGGATGCGCGCCTCGCGGATGTTGTACACCAGCTGCGGCCCGCTGATCTCGTTGTGACCGTCGGAGAGCCAGGCATCGTTCGAGAGCACGACGGTGCCATCGCTCAGGTCATACACGATCTGGCGCGCGCGCCCGCGTGCGGTCTGATCGTTGTCAGCGCGGCGCTGTTCGAACTCCGCGGGGTTGCCGTTGATCGTTGCCTTGGAAATATGATTGTTGCGGAACTCGACCACGGCCTGGTCGGAGCGCAGGCTGCCGTGCTGCTCGCCATTGATGCGCACGTTGCCTTCAAAAGTCCAGTGGCTGTTCTGAAAATCATCGATGTCGGTCGCGTGCGCATGATCGGCTTGCACCCGCGTGTCTCCCTGCGTGATCACGATGTTCTGAAAGACCACCGTGTCGCCCTTGTAGTCCACATGAGAGGAGGCGACATCGATCGGCAATTTCCGGGCGTTACGCGGGATCGGCGGAAGTGCTTCCTTGCCCGCCGCCGCGAAGTGCGTGGTGGGAGGCTCCGCGATGGCCGGTCCGCCGAGAGTGAGCCAAGTGCAAACGCAGACGGCGGCGAAACGCCCCTGCCGTAGGTGGCGGCGCAGCCCGGTCATGCCGCGCGGCCCGCGCGCGTGGGCGCGAACCCCTGTGCCGCTGCACTCAGGGCAGGAACGTGCCATGTACATTTGACTCCAGCACCAATTGACGTTCCCTGAGGGAGGCCACCATGCCCTGCGACTTCAGGGTATGCGCCTCGGTGGTCACCACCACCGCCTCATCGGTACTGATGACATTCTCACGCGTATCAATGGCGAGGTGATCGCTTGTGAGGTCAGCATCCTGCTCGGAACCCGGCAGGCGACCGTCCACATGGACATCGCCGTTGAGCTCGACTTTGCCGGTGGCGGTCGTCAGCTGGGCCGTGTTGGCGCGCCCCGTCCAGATCTGGCCCTGAGCGTCACGGAATGTCATGTGCACCCTATCGAAGTCAACCCCGTCATCGGGATGCTGGCGGATCAGCTCTGCGGTAAGAGTGTACATGGGACGGCCGTCGGTACCCGTCTCGATGAGTGAGGCGTTCTTTGCGGCGTAACCGAGATCGGCGCTCGATCGATCGACCGTGGTGCGCGCAGCGGGCTCACGCTGTTGACCGCCGAGCCAGAAGGATCCAGCAATCACGGCGATCACCAGCAGCGTGATGAGAACCCGGAAGATCATGGGCTCTGACGACGCGCAGCCAGCAGGTATTCACACACCTCCCGCACCGCACCTTGTCCTCCGGGCAGAGCCGTTATCACGTGCGCCGCGCGTCGCGCGTCACGATGCGCATCAGCGACCGCGAAGGCGAGCCGCACCTGGTTCATGAGGGGTACGTCTACCACATCATCGGCGACGCAGGCGCACTGGCTGCTCGTGACCTTGAGTCGTGCACACAGTTGGCGCAGCGCAGCTACTTTGTCTTCGATGCCCTGCAGCACGTACCGCACACCGAGCTCACGGCAGCGCGTGGCGACCATGCGCGAGCGCCGGCCGGAGATGATGCCTACCTGCATCCCCGCAGCCAGCAATGCTCTGATCCCGTGACCGTCACGCACGTGGAATACCTTCAGCTCCTCACCGCGCGGACCGTAGTACAGCCGCCCGTCCGTCAATACCCCATCTACGTCAAGCACCAAAAGACGGATGCCGGCGGCGGTCCTGCGAATCACGGCGCTACGGCTCCCTAAGCTCAGACCACGCCGGCACGGAAAAGATCGTGCACATTCAACGCACCGATAAGGCGGCCGGTCGCATCGGTTACGGGCACGGCGGTGATACGGTGAACTTCCATCAGGTGCACCGCCTCTGCAGCAAGGGCGCGTGGGCCGATGCTCTTGCATTGCGCGGTCATCACTTCGCGCATGGTCTTGGCATGCACATCGATCTGCCGATCGATGGCACGGCGCAGATCACCATCAGTAAAGATGCCCAGCAGTTCCTCCTGCGGGCCTACCACTGCGGTCATGCCCAGTCCTTTGCGCGACATCTCGAGCAGCCCGGCAGCGAGCGTCTCTTCGGGTCGGCTACGCGGGATGGCATCCCCGGTTCGCATGACATCATCGACGTGCAGCAACAGCTGCCGGCCAAGAGTCCCGCCCGGATGGGAGAGAGCGAAATCCTGTCGCGTGAATCCGCGAGCCTCGAGGATGGCTACCGCCATGGCATCACCCATCGCGAGGGTGGCCGTCGTGCTGGCTGTGGGCGCAAGGTTCAGCGGACAGGCCTCCTCCGGGACACTGATGTCCACCGTTACCGCTGCCGTGCGTCCGAGCGTCGAATCGGGTTTGCCTGCCAGCAGCACCAGTGGCACACCCAGGCGCTTCAGATGCGGCAGCAGCGCAAGCAACTCCGGCGTCTCACCCGAATTGGAGAGCGCCAGGACCACGTCCGTGCGCGTGATCATCCCGAGATCGCCGTGCCCGGCCTCGGCGGGGTGCATAAAGAAAGCGGGAGTGCCGGTGCTGGCAAGCGTGGCAGCGATCTTGCGCGCCACGTGCCCCGACTTGCCCATACCGGTGACGACGACACGACCCTGGCAGCCAAGACAAAGGCGACAGGCCGCGACAAAGCTCCCGTCCAGCCGCGGAGCGAGTGCCGCCACGGCTCGCGCTTCGATCGCTAGAGCGCGCTGGGCCGAGGCGAGCAGCTGCGTCTCCTGCGCGGCAGACTCCAGGGCGGTGGCAGTGCTCGAGCTGGACTGCATGGCTCTCCGATCGACCGGCGGCACCCGGCCGGCGCCACCTAAGCGGCGGATTATAGGCGCGCACCGGCCGATTTCGTCTCGCTGGCAATCCACATTACTATCGGCGTCCCCACGCCCACCCTGAGCCAGTACCCCGCATGAACGCTGACCAAGTCGCCCAGCTGATCCGTGCCGGTCTTCCCGGAGCCGACGTGCGCGTCGAATCGGAGGACAACACCCACTTTGCCGCGCGCGTGATCGCCAGGGAGTTCGCCGGCAAGCGCAGCATTGCGCGACATCAACTCGTGTACCGGGCGCTCGGCGAGCGCATGGGCAACGAGATCCACGCCTTGTCGATCGAGGCGCTGACACCGGAAGAGTCCACGCAGATCTAGCGATGGACAAGCTGCAGATCCAAGGAGGACCGCCGCTCGAAGGCGAAGTGCGCATCTCCGGGGCAAAGAATGCCACGCTGCCGATTCTCGCGGGCGCGCTGCTAGCGGACGACCCGGTCGTCGTTGCCAACGTGCCGCACCTGAAAGATGTCACCACCACCGTGGAGCTGCTCGGGCGAATGGGCGCGACAGTAACCATCGATGAGCGCATGCGAATCGAAGTCGATGGCTCGACCGTCAAGGAATGTTTTGCCCCCTACGAGCTCGTGAAGACCATGCGCGCATCCATCCTGGTGCTCGGGCCCCTCGTGGCACGCTTCGGCCGTGCCGATGTGTCCCTGCCGGGCGGCTGTGCGATCGGTGCGCGTCCGGTCAACATTCATGTCGCGGGTCTGCAGGCGATGGGTGCGGATATCACGATCGAAGGCGGCTACATCCGCGCCCGGGCGGATCGGCTGCGCGGCGCGCGACTGGTGTTGGACACGGTCACGGTCACCGGCACTGAGAACCTGATGATGGCCGCCACCCTGGCTGAAGGCGAGACCATCATCGAGAACGCCGCACGCGAGCCGGAGGTGGTGGATCTGGCCAACTTTCTGATTGCCATGGGAGCGCGCATCCAGGGCGCCGGCACGGACAAGATCTCCATCGAAGGCGTGCGCAAGCTGCGCGGTACCCGCTACGACGTCCTACCCGACCGCATAGAGGGCGGCACTTATTTGGTGGCCGGCGCGATCACCCGCGGCAACGTGCGCATCAAGAACACCCGTCCGGATCATCTGGATGCCGTGCTGGCCAAGCTCGAGGAGGCCGGAGCGCGAGTCGGAGTCGGCGACACGTGGATCGAAGTGGACATGCGCGGCAGACGTCCCAAGGCGGTGGATGTGCGCACGGCACCGTATCCGGCGTTTCCCACGGACATGCAGGCGCAATTCGCGGCCCTGAACACGGTTGCGGCGGGCGTCGGCACCATCATCGAGACCATCTTCGAGAATCGCTTCATGCACATGCTGGAGATGCGCCGCCTCGGGGCGGAGATTCGTCTCGAAGGCAATACGGCCATCATCCGCGGGGTAGACAAACTGACCGCAGCTCCGGTCATGGCTACCGACCTGCGCGCCTCTGCGAGCCTGGTACTGGCGGGCCTCGTCGCGGACGGCCGCACGGACATCGAGCGGATCTATCACATCGACCGTGGCTATGAGGCGATCGAGGAAAAACTGGCACAGCTGGGCGCACAAATCCGACGAGTTCCGAATTAACCAAAAGCCGGGGATCTCCACATGCGAATCGCGATGATCGGACTGGGCCGGATGGGGGCCAACATGGCGCGCCGACTCATGCGGGGCGGCCATGAGTGCGTGGCTTTTGACAACTCGGCCACGGCGGTCAAAGCGCTCGCAGCCGAGGGCGCTCAGGGTGTTGGCTCGCTGGCCGAGCTGGCCGGTGCGCTGAAGGCGCCTCGCGTGGTGTGGATCATGCTCCCCGCGAGCGTAGTCGATACCGTGATCGGCCAGCTGTCTGGATTGCTGCAGGCGGGCGATGTGATCATCGATGGCGGCAATTCGCACTATCACGATGACATCCGCAGGGCGGACGAGCTGCGCCCTCGTGGCATTCATTATGTTGATGTCGGCACCAGCGGCGGTGTGCTGGGCCTGGAGAATGGCTTTAGCCTGATGATCGGCGGCGAGCGCGAGGTGGTGAGCTCCATCGAGGCGGTGTTTGCCACGCTCTCCCCCGGAGGCCGGATGCCGCCCGGCGGGCCCGGCACGAACCCGGCCCGCGGTCCTGCCGGTATGGGTTATCTGCACTGCGGGCCGGTCGGTGCCGGTCACTTCGTCAAGATGGTGCACAACGGAATCGAGTATGGGCTGATGGCCGCTTATGCCGAGGGCCTCAACCTGCTCAAACATGCGGACGCCGGGCTGCAGACGCGCGACAGCGATGCGGAAACCGCACCTTTGAGCGAGCCACGCCATTTCCAATATCGGCTGGACCTCGCAGCCATCGCCGAGGTCTGGCGTCACGGCAGCATCATCTCCTCGCGACTGCTGGATCTGACCGCCGCGTCACTCGCCGCCAGTCCCGGGCTCGAGCAATTCGGCGGGCGCGTGTCGGATTCCGGCGAAGGACGCTGGACGTTACAGGCGTCGATCGAAGTTGGCGTGCCGGCCTACGTGCTGAGCGCTGCGCTGTTCTCGCGCTTCGAATCGCGCGGGCGCGCGGAATATGCCGACAAGCTGCTCTCGGCGATGCGCCTGGGCTTTGGCGGGCACCAGGAGAAAAAGTAGTCATGGAGCGCCAGGATTCCGATGCGCTGGTGCTGTTCGGCGCCACCGGCGATCTGTGTTTCAAGAAGATCTATCCGGCACTCTACAACCTGGTACGGCGTGGCCACCTCGACCTTCCCATCGTCGGCGTGGCGCGCTCGGGGTGGAGCCTGGATCAGCTCATCGAGCGCGTGCGGGCGAGCGTACACACAGCCGTCAAAACGGCGGATGCTCAGATCCTGGACCGACTCACCGGCATGCTGCGCGTGGTGAACGGCGACTACATCCGGGCAGAGACCTTCAACTCCTTACGCAAGTCCCTGGATGCCGCGCAGCGGCCGCTGTACTACCTGGCGATTCCGCCGAGTGTGTTTCCGGCTGTCGTGCAGGCGATCGGTAAATCCGGATCGGTGCAGGGCGCACGGGTCGTGGTGGAGAAGCCCTTCGGACGCGATTTGCGTTCAGCACGCAAGCTCAACGTCTGCCTGCTCGAGATCTTTCCGGAGAGCAGCATTCTGCGCATCGATCATTACCTCGGCAAGGAGCCGGTGCAGAACCTGCTGTTCTTTCGTTTCGCCAACTCCTTTCTCGAGCCGGTGTGGAATCGCAATTTCGTGGCGAGCGTGCAGATCACGATGGCGGAGAAATTCGGAGTCGCAGGCCGCGGCAAGTTCTATGAGGAGGTGGGTGCGATCCGTGACGTGGTGCAGAACCACCTGCTGGAGGTCGTGACGCTGCTCGCCATGGAGCCCCCGGTCAACGCCGGCGGCGAGGCGCTGCGCGATGAGAAGGTGAAGGTGCTGAAGGCCATGCGCCCGCTGGCGCCGCAGCAGGTGGTGCGCGGGCAGTTCAGCGGCTACCGTCAGGAAGAGGGTGTCGCGAGCGATTCCAGAGTGGAGACCTACGCGGCGCTGCGATTGCAGATTGATTCCTGGCGCTGGAGCGGGGTGCCGTTCTATCTGCGCGCCGGCAAGTCATTGCCCGTCACAGCCACCGAGGTGGTCGTGGACCTGCGCGCGCCGCCTGCGCAGGTGTTCGGGGAGCATGGTCCCGAGCAACCCAACTACCTGCGCTTCCGCCTCAACCCTGACACCTGCATCGCACTGGGTGCGCATAGCAAGCGGCCCGGACCTGCCATGCAAAGTCGTGATGTCGAGTTGTTCGTCGATCAGCAGGACAAGGATGAGGCGGAAGCCTATGAGCGCTTGATTGCCGCGGCGCTCATCGGCGATACCTCGCTATTTGCGCGGCAGGATGAGGTGGAGGCCGCCTGGGCCGTCGTGGACCCCATCGTCGGCCTGGACAGCAAGCCCATCGAGTATGTCGCCGGCTCGTGGGGACCGACGCAAGCCGACGAGCTCATCTCGGGTCCGTGCAACTGGCACAATCCCGGCGCAGATGCGCGCAACTGGACACGCTCCTGCGTCTCCGAGCTGTCTCAGTTCGCGCCTTGAGCTGCGATCCAGAGCTCTACTCGCGCACATCCAGCCACGGCGCGACGCGCGGTCAGGTTGGAGTCCGGGCGCAGGAACTGCTCGATTACGGCGTGCTTGTCGGCGCCGGCCGCGAGGAACAGCGGCTCGGCAACCTGTGACAGCAGCTCCGGCGTGACGCTCACGCCCTGCAGGCCATCGGGCCGCTGCACCGCGAGCGCCAGGTGTCCGCGAGCCTGTTCGAGGTGTGCCGGAGTGAACAATGAGGCCGTGTGGCCATCCGTGCCGAGTCCCAGCAGTCCAAGGCTGATGCGCACTCCACTGGCCAGCATCGCCCCGATGCGCTGCTCGAAATCGCGCGTCGCCTCAGCCAGCGGCAGCTCGGTGCGCACACGCAGCACGGCTTCCTCCGGCAGCGCCAGTGCATCGACCAAGGCGCGCGACTGCAAATAGTTGCTCGAGGTGGAGTCCACCGGCACGTAGCGGTCATCCGAGTACAGCAGATGCAGGCCCGCGGCGGGGCGGGGCCGCTGCTCGGCGAGCGCGCGATAAGCGGGCAGGGGCGTATGGCCACCCGACAACATCACCGCGCTGCGCGCGGCTGCTGGATCCGTCAGTGCACGCTGCAGACGCGCCACGAGCGCATCATTGAGCTCTTGGGCCGATTCAAACCTGCGCACGTCGATCGATGTCATGAGGGTCTCTCCCAGGTTCATTCACTGTGCGGTTGTTCGCTGACCAGCGTGCGCACGTCCAGCTCCGCTCGACCTCTGAGGATGTGCACCACAAGCTTCGCGCCCGGCCTCTCGGCCGCGATCCGCCCGAGCGCATCCTGCGCGCTGGTAACCGCTTTACCGTCGATGTTGAGAATCAGGTCGCCCTGCTGCAGGCCTGCCTGCTGCGCGGGGCTGGCCCGGTAGAGTTGCGCGATGACCACGCCGCCGCGCGCCAGCCCGAGCGGCAGCGCCTGCTGATCGCTCAGATCCTCCGGCACGATTCCGATCCATCCGCGGATCACGTGTCCGTGGGCAATGATGTCGCTCAGCACACCCCGTACCATGTTGACCGGGATGGCAAAGCCGATGCCCTCCACGCCGAGATTCTTGGCGACGATGGCCGTGTTGATTCCTATCAGAGCGCCGCCCGAATCCACCAGCGCGCCGCCGGAATTGCCGAAGTTGATCGGCGCATCGGTCTGGATGAAATCCTCCAGCGCGGCGATGCCCAGCTGCTGACGGCTGGTCGCACTCACGATGCCATGAGTGACCGTCTGCGAGAGCCCGATCGGATTGCCGATGGCGAGCACCACGTCACCGACCTTGAGCTGATCAGAACGCCCGAGGGTCGCCACCGGCAGTCGCTGCAGGTCGATCTTCAATACCGCGAGATCGGTGTCAGGATCACGCCCGACGATGCGCGCCTCGGCGATGCGCCCATCCGCAAGCTGCACCCGGATCAGATCGGCCTGGGCGATCACGTGATGGTTGGTGACGATGTGCCCTTCGGCATCCACGATCACCCCCGAGCCCAGGCTGCGCTCCACGCGCTGGCGGTAGCGCGGCAGGAAGCCGCCAAACAATTCGCCGAGTGAGGAGGGAGCGACGCGCTCGGTCACGAGCCGCGCCGTGTAGATATTGACTACCGCGGGAGCTGCGCGATCCACTGCCGCCGAGTAGGTGACACGTGCCGGTGCCGGGATAACCGCATGGGATGCGTCAGGGGTTGGATTGGGCGCGGTGGGCGCGGTGGGCGCGGTCGGTGCGGCCGGCACGCTGGCGGCCATGACACGGCCGTCCGGCCGGATGAGATCCGGTCGCAGTACGACAACCACGAAGGCGAGCGCCAGGCCCCCGACGATGGAGCCTGCGATGAAGGTCAGCCCGCGCCCCACGTTTTTCATCAGCCGGCCCGCACAGAAGCCCGTGTACGTTTGTGTATAATGCGCCGCCCCCCGCAAGCCGGAAACTGCACGCGTGCGACGCTCTGATGGCGCACCGGGTACTGTGCGGGCACGAGTGTTACGCCTAGCGGAGAACGGTTGATGGCCGAAAGCGTTGTCGTCGAAGACGACGGAGTCGACCTGAGTCGACGCAAGTTCCTAACGACGGCCACCATCGCTACCGGTGCGGTCGGCGCGGCATTTGCCGCCGTCCCCTTCATCGCCTCGTGGCAGCCCTCGGAGCGGGCGCGGGCGCTGGGTGCGCCGGCCGAGCTGGACGTCTCGAAGATCGATCCGGGCCAGATGACCATCATCACCTGGCGGCGCCAGCCCATCTACGTGGTGCGCCGTACGCCGGCGATGGTGGGCCACCTCCAGGGGCACGATGAGCTGTTGAAGGACAAGGACTCTGAGTCGTCCGAGCAGCCGCCCTACGCGAAGAATCTGTGGCGTGCCCGCACCAAGGATCTGCTGGTGCTCATCGGCACCTGCACCCACCTGGGCTGCCTGCCCAAGCAGCGCTTCGAGGCCGCCTCGGCCGAGATGGGCGCGTACTGGCCGGGCGGGTTCTTCTGTCCCTGCCATGGATCGCGCTTCGATCTGGCCGGGCGGGTGTTCAATGGCTCACCGGCTTCCGTCAACCTGCGCATCCCGCCTTATCAATTTCCCACTCCCGAGCAGCTCGTGGTCGGTCTCGACGAGACGCACAAAGGAACTGCCTGATGGCCTACATCCACGGCTCTGACGTTCCGGCTGCGGGCGCACCTGGCGCAGCTGTGCCCTCAGGCCAGCCGCCGGTACGCAAGGGCTTTCGCGCCTGGCTGAACAAGCGCATGCCGATCGACGAGTTCATTGCCACCCAGCTGACCGGCTACTACGCGCCGAAGAACTTCAACATCTGGTATTTCTTCGGCTCGCTGGCGCTGTTGGTGCTCGTGCTGCAGCTCGGGACCGGCATCTTCCTCACCATGTTCTACAAGCCCGGTGAGGCGACCTCCTTCGACTCCGTCGAATACATCATGCGCGAGGTCGATTTCGGCTGGCTGATCCGCTACCTGCACTCCACCGGCGCCTCCGCGTTCTTCATCGTCGTCTACTTGCACATGTTTCGCGCCTTCCTCTACGGCTCCTACAAGGCGCCGCGCGAGCTGCTGTGGATTGTCGGCATGCTCGTGTATCTGGCGCTGATGGCCGAGGCCTTCATGGGCTACGTGCTGCCGTGGGGCAACATGTCCTTCTGGGGCGCGCAGGTGATCGTGAACCTCTTTGGCACCATTCCGGTGATCGGCCCGGGCCTGGTGGAGTGGATCCGCGGTGACTATGGCATTGCCGATGCCACCCTCAACCGCTTTTTCTCCCTGCACGTAGTTGCCATTCCGCTGGCGTTGCTGCTGTTGGTGCTGCTGCACCTGGTGGCACTGCGTCAGACGGGCTCGAACAACCCCGATGGCATCGAGATCAAGGACAGACTCGGCTCTGATGGCAAGCCGCTCGATGGCATCCCCTTCCATCCGTACTACACCGTGAAGGATGTGTTCGGGGTTGGCGTATTTTTCGTGCTCTTCTGTATCGTGGTGTTCTTCGTGCCGACCTTCGGTGGCTTATTCCTCGAAGGACCGAACTTCGAGCCGGCCAATCCGATGTCGACCCCGGAACACATCGCCCCGGTGTGGTACTTCACCCCGTACTACGCCATTCTGCGTGCCGTGCCCGATCAGCGCATGGGCGCGCTGCTCATGGCACTGGCGGTGCTGCTGTTCCTCTTCATGCCCTGGCTGGATCGCTCGCCGGTGAGATCCATCCGCTACAAGGGGTTCCCCTCGAAGGTGGCGCTCACGGTGTTTGCGATCTCGTTCGTAAGTCTCGGCTACCTCGGGCTGCAGCCGGCGGAAGGCTCCTATGTGCTGCTCGCACGGATCTTCGCGGTGCTGTACTTCGGCTTTTTCCTGCTGATGCCGTTCTACTCCGCGCTGGGCGCCCGCCGTCCGCCTGACCGGGTGGTTTACCATGCGCACTGAAGGCAATTCTGGGCGGGCGCGGCTCGCGCAGTCTCTGGCGCTACTGCTGCTGAGCGCTGCTGCGCTGTGGCCGGCGCAGCTGCCGGCTGCCGAGGCCGACGAGGGTGCCGCTGGTGCCACGCATATCGATTGGCAGGCGTGGCACGCCGGAAACGATGTGAAAAGCACCGCCTCCCTGCAGCGCGGCGCGCGCAACTTCATGAACTATTGCGTTGGCTGCCATTCGCTCAAGTACGAGCGCTATTCGCGCCTCGGCCTGGACCTGTCCATCCCGCCTGAGCTGCTGGAGAAGGACCTGCTGCAGCCCGGCGACAAGGCGACGCAGTACATCCTCACCAGCATGCCGGCAGCTGACGGTGAAGCCTGGTTCGGTAAGACACCACCTGACCTGTCACTGATGGCGCGTGCCCGCGGTCCGGACTACATCTACCGTTTTCTGAAGACCTTCTACATCGATCCCACCCGCCAGACCGGCGTCAACAACCTGCAGCTGCCGGCGACGGCCATGCCGCATGTACTGTCGGCCCTCGAGGGCCTGAAGAAGCCGGTTTATAAGTCTGTGCCGCATCGCGGAGAGGATGGCAAGGTCAGCAACGAGCAGCTGTTCGATCGTTTCGAGCAGGTTGCCCCGGGGCAGCTGAAGCTGCAGGAGTACGATGACTTCGTGCGCGATACGGTGAATTTCCTCGACTACGTCGGTGAGCCGACACAGATGCAGCGCCACGCCCTCGGCGTATGGGTGGTGCTGTTCCTGATCGTGTTTACGTGGCTTGCTTACCTGATGAAAAACCAGTTTTGGAAGGACGTTCACTGATCGACGTGCCCGCAAGGGCGTAAAAGGGAGTTTGCCCTCGCCGCAACTTCCTGGAGCGGAAACTTGTCGAGCCGACGATCCATCATGACGCTCTTTTCCGCGCCGAACGATCCGTGGAGCCACCGGACGCGCATCGTTCTGGCCGAGAAGGGCATCAGCATCGATATCGTCAGCGTCGAGCCGGGAAAGCTGCCTGAGGATCTGCTGGACCTGAACCCCTACCATAGCGTGCCGACCCTCGTGGACCGCGACCTCGTGCTGTATGACTCGCGCGTCATCATCGAATACCTCGATGAGCGCTTTCCGCATCCACCGCTCATGCCGGTGGATCCGGTCACGCGCGCGCAGTTTCGCCTCGCTCTCTATCGCATCGAACGCGACTGGTATGCCTTGGTGCAGCAGATCGACCACGAGCAGGACAAGAAGGAAGCGCTGCGGCTGAAGAAGATCCTGCGCGACACCATCCTGCAGAGCACCGAGCTGTTCAAGGTCAAGCCTTATTTTCTCGCGGACGAGTTTTCCCTCGTCGATGCTACGATTGCACCGGTGTTGTGGCGCATTCCGCACTACGAGATCGATCTGCCCTCGCAGGCGCAGCCGATCATCAAGTACGCGAGCCTGATCTTCTCCAGACCGGCATTTCGCGAGAGCCTTTCTGATGCCGAACAGGAAATGCGTCTGATCTGAGCCGATCGCCGGTCCGATTCCAGCCGATGCAGTGAGCCATGCCGCCAGTTCCACCAGCCCCACCCAAGCGTCCCTATCTGCTGCGTGCGATGCATCAGTGGATGTCAGACAGCGGGCATACTCCGCACGTAATTGTTGACGCCGAGCGTGCCGGGCCCGAAGTGCCCAGGGCCTACGTCAAAGAGGGCAAGATCGTTCTCAATCTCTCCTCGAGTGCTACACAGCGCTTGAAGCTCGGCAACGAGGAGGTAGAGTTCGATGCGCGCTTTGCGGGCGTGGTGCATCACGTGCGTTTCCCGGTGGCCGCCGTAATGGGCATCTACGCCCGCGAGACCGGCGAGGGCATGGTGTTTTCCGAGCAGGATCTGGGGCCACAGCCGCCCAACTCGCCGCCGAGCGCGGACGAAGGTGGCAGCAACAACAGCAGCGGCAGTCGGCGGCCGCAATTGAAGGTCGTCAAGTAGCGCGCGTGCTGAAGGCGTGCTGAATCCACTGCACGCGCTGACTTGCGCATTCGGGCTCGTGCACCACGATCACATCGAAGCGTGCCGGCAGGCGCGCCAGGTCCCGTCGCTGCTGTAGCAGCTGTTGCGCAGCTCTCACTAAACGCCGCTGCTTGCTGCGACCTACGCTTGCGGCAGCGCCGCCGAAGCGCGTATCCGATCGTGTGCGTACTTCAACGATGACGAGGACGTCATGCTGCCGGGCGATGATGTCTAACTCGCCCGCACGGCGGCGAAAATTGCGCAGCAGGATTTCGAGGCCGTGCGAGAGGAGGAATGCCACCGCGATGTCCTCCGCGACACGGCCGAGTCGCTGACGGTCCATGTCAGTCTGCGCTAGGCGCAGATCACCTCAGCGGATGGGTTCGCCCTGCCGCTGCGGTCACCGCGGTGCCTGGGAGCATCTGGATTTCCCCGTTGTGAATCTGGGCCCAGCCGAGCTCGCGGTGAATGCGGTGCTCGGTATCGACCGTCAGACGTCCCGTCAGACCATCCAGTTGCAGGCTGCCACTGTTGATGCGCAGCGCAGCTGCGAGCCGATAGGCATCGAAGCCGAATGCAAACAGCCGGTTACGACGGGGTCCACCACTCGGATAGGCGTCGCGCAGCGCGGCGCGCACCGCATCGGTCAGATCGCTTCCCAACATCCAGGGCATGTCAGGAAACATCAACCCCTCCAGATCCTGGTTGTTGCGTGGGTCCGGCTCGAAGGCATCGGAGGTGGCGTACGTGGCCACATCGCCGGCAAAGTGAAAGCGCAGCTGCGGCCGTAGCTGCCGCTCTATATTTGCCTGCGCGGGCGCGAAGATGAACTCCAGATCCCCGCGCCGGCGCGGCTCGAACACCAGCTTGGTACCTAACACCGACTCCAGCCGCCGCCGCCGGGCATTGCTCTCATTGATGCGCAGAACCTGCGTGATCGCATCCGAGTAGTCCGTGAGCGCACCGTCGATGGTGACCGAGTTGAACAGGCTGCCGCCGCCGGCTTCGAGCTCCTGGGTGAACGCGCTCAGCACGCGGCTGCCCCAGTCTCCGGAGGGCACGATCGCGATCCCGTGCCGATGCCCGTCTGCGAGCGCGCGCCGTGCCGCCAGGCGCGCTTCATCCTCGGGCGAGAGCGCGAACTGGTAGAACCCTTGTGGGGCCGGACGATCTGCGGCCAGGAAATTCAGTGCGAGCATCGGCGGGCGTGATTCGGTCAGTGCCGCAGCCGCCACTACCTCCTCGCGCGTCAGCGGACCAACGATGATCTGCGCGCCATCGTGTGCGGCGCGCGCAACCACTTCCGCCACACCGGATTCACCGGTGTCATAGACGGTGACTGCGCCTCGTTGTTGCGCCGAGGCCTGGTAGTACGCCGTCATGAAACCATCGCGGACACTGGCAGCCGCGCTCGCCGTGCGACCGGTGAGCGGCAGCAACAGGGCGATCTGCGCTGCGCCGCCTGGCGCAATGATCTCGGCTACGGGACCAGGCTGGTTTCCAAGGAGCTCCGTACGCACGATGTCTGCAGCGGGATGATTGGGATAGCGCGCACGCCAGGCATCGACATCTGCCAGGGCAGCGGTGGAATTGCTCGCAGCCGTCGCTACGATCGGTCCCAACTCCAGCCATCCCCGTACGGTGGGGTCTTTGCTCGTGCGGGGATCCATGCGCACGCCATGCGCGCTCGCATCGCGCAAGGCATGCAGCAGATCGATACGGCTCTGGCGCAGCTCAGCCACACCGGGCAGCCGACGCTCGAGGGCTATCTGCGCGGTGACCGACTCGGTTGGATGACCTGCGGCGAGCGCCGCGCGCTCGCGCAAGCGCCAATAACGCGCAGCGCTCGCTGCCTCCTGCGGCTCGGCGAGCGCGCTGATGCGCTGCCACGCCTGTTGACTCTGGCCACGTGCGAGCGCCAACTCGATTTCCAACAGCGGCCGCTCGGCCTGCTGCGCAGCCGTCAGCGGCTCCTCCAGAGTGGCGAGCACGCGGGCAGCATCCTCAGGACGATGCGCGGTGAGGTATGCGTGCGCCGCCCTGAAGAGGTAGTCGTTGCGATCCGCGCCGGAATTCTGGGCGGCCAACTGCTCATACACCCGGCCCGCGCCGGCGTCATCACCCTGGCGCTCGAAGGACTCGGCCTTGTCAATGGAGGCGGGCGGCTCTCGCGAGGTCAAGCTCAGGCAGCCGGCCAGAAGGGCAGCGGCGCTGATCAGGAGGCTGCTGCGGGCAATCCAGCGCACTGAAAACATCAATTGACCCTCTTCCGGGCACCCTGCCCGGGCTCGCCGCGGACCGCGGCAGCCACGCAGATTATAGTGAACACTCCAGACGGATATCGGGGCATTGCGTGGCGCTATGAGTGATCTGACAACCGATCGGCATGCCGGTGCCACGGCGAAGGGGCCGCACTCGCCGGGGACTCTGTTCGTGGTTGCGACACCCATCGGCAATCTGAGCGATCTCAGCGAACGCGCGCGTCAAGCGTTTGCCACCGCGGATGTGATCGCGGCCGAAGACACACGCCATACCTCGCAACTGCTGCAGCACTGCGGGCTGTCACGGCCGCTCGTGTCTCTGCACGAACATAACGAGGCAGAGCGCGTTGCCGAGCTTCTCGCGAAGCTGCACGGCGGAGCCCAGGTTGTGCTGGTGAGCGATGCCGGTACCCCGCTGCTGTCGGATCCGGGATTTCAACTCGTCAGAGACGCAGCGCGGGCCGGCATCGATGTGCGTCCCATTCCGGGACCCTCGGCGATCACAGCCGCGCTCGCGGTTGCCGGGCTGCCGGTGCAGCGTTTTTGTTTCGAGGGCTTCCTGCCAGCACGCGCTGGCGAGCGGCGCGCGCGCCTGCAGGCTCTGGCCACAGAGACACGCACGTTGGTTTTCTTTGAAGCACCACACCGGATTCTCACGTTGCTGGCCGAGCTCGCGGCGAGCCTCGGCGGCGGTCGCGAGGCCGTCGTGGCGCGCGAGCTGACCAAGGTGCATGAAACGGTTTATCGCGGCACACTCAATGAGTTGGTTGTTGCAGCTGAAGCTGACACCAACTTCTCGCGTGGTGAGATCACCGTGGTGGTGCAAGGCGCCCAGCCAGCTGCCGGGCAGGGCGACCAACACCTGTTGCGTCGTGCGGTGTCATTGTTGCTCGATGAGCTGCCCCCCGGGCGCGTCGCGGCGCTGGCCGCACAACTCAGTGGCGTCTCCCGCGAACAGGCTTACGCTCTGGTGCAGGCGGCGCGCGGTAAATAACCCCGCAGGCGCAAACACCCTTTGCACGTACAAATCCCTTTGTACATAAAAGCGTGTAAGGTGACGACCGGGAGTCGGCCAGGCAATCGCTGCTGCGTGCGTGCTGCGTACGGGGTGGAGGAAAGTCCGGGCTCCGGCAGACCGGGTGCCAGGTAACACCTGGGGGGCGTGAGCCCACGGAAAGTGCAACAGAAAGCAAACCGCCTAAGCCCGTTACGGGCCGGTAAGGGTGAAACGGTGCGGTAAGAGCGCACCGCGGCCTTGGTAACAAGGTCGGCACGGCAAACCCCACCTGGAGCAAGGCCAAATAGGGAGGCAGCGCCCAGCACAGTCCTTGTGAGAGGGTGTAGCGCCGGTCTGCGCGCGCCTCCGGGTAGGCCGCTTGAGGTCCGCGGCGACGCGGGTCCCAGAGGAATGATTGCCCTCGACAGAACCCGGCTTATCGGCCGGCTCCCTTTTGCACCAGGATGGTGCAGCGAGGTCCAGCCAGACGACGTCGGATGGCCCAGCAGGTCCTGGCGGCCCCGCGTGGACAGGGTCCCCGGGACCGAGATGACCCTGTCTCGCATTCAGCCCGCACCCGTGTAACCCACTGTATAACGATTGCGGGGCAAGCCGCTGAATTCCCAGTCGAATGGTCTCGGAGCACTGTTTGAAAAGTGCCGCTCCTTACATAAGTCGTTGTGACTGCGACGAATTTCTCACTTTTTCAATTGACATATGCGGACGCCGATTCCATAGTGGCGCCCGGTGGGAGATTGTGGGGGCAAATGGGCGACAGGGCTCGTGATCAAGCATGTTTCGCGGTGCAACAAAGGTCGCCCTCGATGACAAGGGCCGGATGGTCATGCCGACCCGCTATCGGGAGCAGATCGCCGAGCTGTCGCAGGGCCGCCTGGTCGTCACCGTCGATCGCGATCAGTGCCTCCTGATCTATCCCTTGCCGGAGTGGGAACAGATTGAACGCAAGCTGATGAGCCTGCCCAGCCTGCATGCGCAGGCTCGGCGGCTGCAGCGGCTGATGGTGGGTCATGCCACGGACCTCGAGCTTGACGGTTACGGCCGCTTCCTGGTGCCGCCCGAGCTGCGCGAATTCGCACAGCTGGGACGCCAGGGGATGCTGATCGGCCAGGGCAATCGCTTCGAGCTGTGGGATGAGGCCCGCTGGACGCAACGGCGGGATGAGTGGCTGAAGAGCGAGGAGGCCAGCACGGATCTGCCTTCGGAGCTCGACTCGCTGTCGTTGTAAAGCGAGGGGGTTTGTTCGGGTGCGCACGATGCCGGGGGGCGTGGAATGGAGATTCCAGGCCTGCGTTGGCAGGCGCGAATCACAGTAGGGGATGTGCGCCTTCACCGGTGCGCATCGGGCGATAACGCGGCGTTTCAGATCGGGGGGCGGTCGCTACCGCACCAGGCATGGATGAGCACACACCCGTGCTTGTCGCTGAGGCGCTCGCGGCATTGGCCCTCGAAGCGGGCGGTTTCTATGTCGATGCGACGTTCGGGCGCGGCGGTCATACGGCACAAATCCTCCAGGCCGTGGGTCGGCAAGGCCGCGTGCTCGCGATCGACCGCGATCCGCAAGCCATCCAGGCTGGTCGGCGGCGCTTTGCCGACGAAATGCGGCTTACGCTCGTCCATGCGTCGTTTGCCGATCTCGCCACGCTCGTGCCCGCTCACGCGGGCGGTCAATCTTGTCGCGGCGTGCTATTCGACCTCGGTGTCTCATCCCCGCAGCTCGAGGATGCGGCGCGCGGCTTCAGCTTCCGCACCGATGGCCCGCTCGACATGCGCATGGACACGACACGCGGCGAACCCGTCGCAGCGTGGCTCGCTCGGGCGAGCGTCGACGAGATTCGCGAGGTGATTGCAACATTGGGAGAGGAGCGCTTTGCACGGCGCGTCGCGCAGGCCATTGTCAGCGAGCGCCAGCAGCATGCGCTCGAGAGCACCGCGCAGCTTGCGGCCCTGGTAGCACGCGCCGTTCGCACGCGTGAGCCGGGCAAACATCCGGCGACGCGTACTTTTCAGGCACTGCGCATGTTCATCAACGATGAGCTGCATCAGATCGAAGCCGGTCTCGATGCGGCGCTCGAGGCTCTCGCTGCCCGCGGACGGCTTGCAGTCATCAGCTTCCATTCGATTGAAGACCGCCTGGTAAAGCAGTTCATCCAACGGCATTCCGAGCCCGATCCCGCCTTGCGTGAGCTGCCCGCCTTGCCCCCGGGCGCAGGACCGCGACTGAAGCGAGTGGGTCGCAAATTGCGTCCCACGACTGCCGAGATCGCCCGCAACCCGCGCGCGCGCAGCGCGCTGCTGCGAGTTGCGGAGAAGCTGCCATGAGCGGCCGCCGACTGTTGTTCGTCGCCGTGCCGCTGTTGTGGTTCGCGGTGCTGGGCTCGGCCGCAGGTGCCATCTACTGCAAGCATCGCTCTCGCGAGCTGTTCGTGCAGCTGGAGCGGCTGAACGCCCGGCGCGACAACCTGGACATTCAGTGGGGCCAATTGCAGCTCGAGCAAAGCGCCTGGTCGACGCATGCCTTCGTCGAACGCGTGGCGAGCGCCAAGCTGCACATGGCCATGCCGCCGCCCAAAGAAATCGAGATCGTCACCCCATGAAAGCCCGGCGACCGCGCACTGCCAGCCCCGTCTCCCTGCGTTGGCGCGCCTATCTGTTGCTCGCCCTGCTCGCGAGCGGGGCGGGAGGCCTTCTGTGGCGCGCCATCGATCTGGCACTCGTGGATCACACGTTCCTCGCCAAGGAAGGGGATGCGCGCTTCTCACGGGTCGCGCAGATCGCGGCGCACCGCGGCACCATCACCGATCGCTATGGGGAGCCTCTCGCGGTCAGCACGCCGGTCGACTCGATCTGGGTGAATCCGAAGGAGCTTGCGCTCGCGAGCGATCAGATCCCGCGGCTCGCCACGGCGATGCAGGTGGACCGCCAGGAGCTCGCGCGGCGCGTCACCAGCAACCTCGATCGCGAATTCCTCTATCTCGCCCGCGGCCGTCAGCCCAGTGAGGCCGAGCAGGTGAAGGCCCTCGGGATTCCCGGCGTCTACCTGTCGCGCGAGTACCGGCGTTATTACCCCGCAGGCGAAGTAGCCGGCCACATCCTCGGCTTCACGAACGTCGATGACGCAGGTCAGGAGGGGCTCGAGCTCGCCTTCGATCACTGGCTGGCCGGAGAGGACGGCGCCAAGCGGGTGATCCAAGACCGCTATGGCCGCATCGTGCAGGACGTCGAGAGCATTCGCCCAGCCCGCCCGGGGCGCGATCTCGTGCTGTCCATCGACCTGCGCATCCAGTACCTGGCGTACCGCGAGCTGAAGTCGGCCATCCGCGATCAGCGGGCCCGTGCCGGTTCCATCGTCGTACTCGATGTCAACAGTGGCGAAGTCCTCGCCATGGTCAACCAGCCGGCTTACAACCCGAACGATCGCGAGCAGATGCTGCCGGCGACCTATCGAAATCGCGCCGCCACGGACATCTTCGAGCCCGGCTCCTCGATGAAGCCGTTTTTCGTCGCCGCGGGACTGGCTTCGGGAAAATATGATGATCACAGCATCATCGACACCTCCCCGGGGTTCTACAAGGTCGGCCTGACCATCGTCGAGGACGAGCACAACTATGGCGCCCTGAACCTCGCCACGGTGCTCGCCAAGAGCTCGAATGTTGGTATGGCGCGGCTTGCGCTCAGCCTCGAACCGCGACACATCTGGACTACCCTCAATCACTTCGGCTTCGGCCAGGTCACCAGCAGCGGCTATCCGGGTGAATCGGCGGGGATCCTGTCCAACTACACGCAGTGGCGGCCGGTCGGCATCGCCACGATGTCGCATGGCTACGGCATCTCGGTTACGCCGCTGCAGCTCGCGCACGCCTACTCGATGGTCGGCAGCTTCGGTGTATCGCGGCCCGTGTCTTTCCTGCGCGTGGACAATCCGCCGGCGGGCCAGCGGGTGCTGGAGACCAGCACGGCGCATGAGCTCATCACGATGTTGGAATCGGTGGTGATTGCGGAAGGCGCCACGGGCAAGCGTGCGGCCATTCCCGGCTACACGGTCTCAGGCAAGACCGGTACTGCGTACAAGGCTCTGGCCGGCGGCTATTCGACCGATCGTTACATGGCGGTGTTCGGTGGCATGGCACCCGCGAGCAACCCGCGGCTCGCCGCAGTGGTGGTGATCGATGAACCCAGCGCGGGGCAGCACATGGGCGGGCAGGTGGCCGCGCCGGTGTTCTCGGCCGTCGTGGGTGGTGCCCTCAGGTTGCTGGCGGTAGCACCGGACCGGCCCGTCAACGCACCTGACGCGCCGGCCCCGCGACCTGCGCCAAACGGCGTCCGCACCGCAGCGTTGCAATGATGCCCGCTGTACGTCACACCCTGGATCAGCTCACCGCCGGCATGCTCACGACGCCGGCCGGAATCGAGCTGACTGACATTACTCTCGACAGCCGCAGCGTATCCCCGGGGGCGCTGTTTCTTGCCTGTGGCGGGCGCAGTACGCATGGCCTGCGCTACGCAAGCCAGGCGATCGAGCGCGGTGCACGCGCGATTCTCTATGACACGACAGCGCCGGGTGCAGAGCTCGCCGCCGAAATTGTTGCGACCGGTGCCGACGGGCCTGAGTCCGGCACTTTCATCGCCGGCGTGGAACACCTCGAGCGCCACACCGGCGTGTTAGCCGACCGCTTCTTTGACCGCCCTTCACAGACCCTGACCGTGGCCGGAATCACCGGTACCAACGGCAAGACCACGTGCGCATGGTTGCTGGCGCAAGCTCTGCGCGAGCTCGGTCGTCCCGCGGGCTACATGGGCACCCTCGGCTATGGTATTCCGCCCACCGTCAGCCCTACCGGCCACACCACACCCGATGTGATCAGCGTGCATCGCCAGCTCTCCGAGCTGCGCGAGCTGGGTGCCGAGTGTGTGTGCATGGAAGTAACTTCTCACGCGATGGATCAGGAGCGCGTGGCAGCGGTGCGCTTCAGCACGGCCGCATTCACCAACCTGACACGCGATCACCTGGACTATCACGGCAGCATGGCAGCCTACGGTGCTGCCAAGGCGCGGCTGCTGCAGTGGCCGACGCTGCGTTATCGCATTATCAATGTGGATGACGGCTTCGGGCGCGAGCTGGCAGCGCAAGCGGCGCCCGGAAGGCTGATCATCACCTCCCGCGCCACGGCTGACTCCCAGACATTGCCCCCGACGCTGTTCGTACGGGCCGTGCGCGTGCAGGCGGAACCGACAGGACTTGTCCTGCAGATCGAGTCCAGCTGGGGCAGCGCGGCGCTGAACGCGCCACTGGTGGGTGAATTCAACGCCGACAACGTACTGACCGTACTGGCGGTGTTGCTGGCATGGGATACGCCGTTGTCCCAGGCGACCGCTGCGCTCGCGAGCTGTCGTGCGCCCAGCGGACGCATGGAGCTGTTCGGCGGGGCGAGCTCGCGGCCGCTGGCCGTCGTAGATTTCGCGCACACCCCCGATGGTCTGCAGAAGGCGTTGCGAGCCGCCCGCGCGCACTGCCGCGGTCACCTGCGGGTCGTGTTTGGCTGCGGTGGCGATCGCGACGTCGGCAAACGCCCTTTGATGGGATCGCTGGCGGTCGAGTTAGCCGACGAAGTCATCCTGACGGACGACAATCCGCGCACGGAGGACCCGGCGCGCATCGTGAGCGACATTCTCGCCGGCGTGCCCAAGCACGCAACTGTAGTCATCGAGCATGATCGCGCGCGCGCCATCCAACTTGCGCTGCGCGACTCGGGGCCTGGCGATGTTGTGCTGGTCGCGGGCAAAGGCCACGAGGATTACCAGATCTACGGCACGACGCGTCGGCCGTTCAGTGACCAACAGGTGATTGCAGCGGAGCTGCAGCGGGGGGCGCAATGAAGCGCACACTTGCGGATGTGGCGGCTGCCTGTGGCGGCACGCTGCACGGGACCGACCGCGCCTTCAGCGCGGTCTCGAGTGACAGCCGCACGCTATCACGCGGCGATCTGTTCGTGGCGCTGCGCGGACCGAGCTTCAATGGCAATGACTTCGTCAGCGCCGCGCTCAGTGCGGGCGCCGTTGGTGCGCTGGTGGATGCCTTGCAGCCCGTAGCCATCGCTCAGATCGTGGTGCCCGATACGCAAGCGTCGCTCGAGCGACTGGGCCATGCCTGGCGCACGCAGTTCACGATTCCGTTCGTCGGTGTCGCCGGCAGCAACGGCAAGACCACGGCCAAGGAGATGACCGCCGCCATCCTCGGCCAGATGGGTGAATGCCTCGCCACGCGAGGCAATCTCAACAACCATATCGGCGTGCCGCTGACGCTGCTGCGCGTGGACGTCCGGCACCGCTCGGCGGTGATCGAGATGGGCGCGAATCGTGCGGGCGAAGTGGCGGCACTGGTCAAGATCGCCACTCCCACCGTGGGACTCATCACCAATGCCGGCGCGGAGCATCTGGAAGGCTTCGGCAGTCTGGAAGGTGTGGCACGGGCGGAAGGTGAGATGGTGGCCGGGCTGATACCCGACGCGACGGCGGTGATCAATGCCGATGATCCGTTCGCGGGGATGTGGCGCGCCTCGACTTCCGCCAAAGTCGTGACCTTTGGCATCGAGCAGCGCGCTGACTTCATGGCGCAGGGCCTGCAGACCCAGGTGGATCAACGGGGTTTTCACACCCGCTTCACGCTTCGCTCGCCTGCCGGCGACACGGCCGTGGAGTTGCAGATCGGTGGGCGCCACAACGTGGCCAATGCGCTCGCTGCGGCGGCTGCAGCCCTGAGTGCCGGTGCGCGTCTCGAGCATGTCGCGCCGGGGCTGCGCACCCTGCGTGCGGTTCCGGGCAGGTTGCAGTTCAAGACCACCCGTGGCGGCGCCTGGCTGATCGATGATTCCTACAATGCCAACCCGAGCTCCGTGCGCGCAGGCATCGAGACCCTTGCGCAGCTCGACGGGCGCAAGTGGCTGGTGCTCGGCGACATGGCGGAGCTCGGCAGTCATGCCGAGAGCTCGCATGCAGAGATCGGGGCGTTTGCGCGCGAGCACGGCGTCGAGCGGCTGTTCGCCATGGGGACACTCGCTGCGCTCGCGGCCGAGAGCTTTGGCAGCGGCGGCCAGTACTTCGCAGATGCAGCGACCATGACGGATGCGCTGCGGGATGCGACACCCGATGTGCGCATGTTGGTCAAAGGCTCGCGCGTGAACCGGCTGGAGCGCGTGGTCGATGCACTGACGCAGCAAACCGGGGGGCACTGAATGCTGTATTGGGTTACCCAGCAGCTGGTCGCCTGGCACTCCGGCTTCAACGTCTTCCAGTACCTGACCTTCCGGGCGATCCTCGCTACGGTCTCCGCACTCATGCTGTCGCTGCTCGTCGGACCGTTTCTGATCGCACGCCTGTCGCGCTACCAGATCGGGCAGGTGGTACGTGACGACGGACCGCAGACTCATCTCATCAAGGCAGGCACGCCCACGATGGGCGGTACTCTGATCCTGGTCACGACGCTGGTCAGCACGCTGCTGTGGGCAGATTTGTCGAGCCGCCTCACCTGGATGGTGCTCGGGGTCACCTTCGCGTTCGGCCTCATCGGCTTCTACGATGACTATCTGAAGCTCGTCGTCAGAAATCCTCGCGGCCTGGTGGCGCGCTGGAAATACTTCTATCAGTCGGTGGCCGGCCTCGCCACGGCAGCGACGCTCTACTACACGGCGCAAAGCCCGGCCGAGACCACCCTGTTCCTGCCGTTCGTGAAGAGCTTTGCCGAGCCGCTGTCCGCTTTCGCCTATATCGCATTTGCCTATTTCATGATCGTTGGCATGAGCAACGCGGTGAATCTCACCGACGGACTCGATGGTCTCGCCATCATGCCGGCCACCCTCGTCGTGGCGGCGCTCGGCGTGTTCGCCTACGTCACCGGCAATGCGAAGTTCGCCACTTACCTGCAGATCCCCGAGGTGCGCGGCGCCGGCGAGCTCATCATCTTCTGCGGCGCGCTTGCCGGAGCCGGGCTGGGCTTTCTGTGGTTCAACGCCTACCCGGCGCAGGTATTCATGGGCGATGTGGGTGCCCTCGCCATTGGCGCCAGCATCGGTGTCATTGCGATCGTGGTGCGCCAGGAGCTGGTCACGCTGGTGATGGGCGGCGTGTTCGTGGTTGAGACCGCCTCGGTCATCCTGCAGGTCGGCTCCTATAAGTTGCGCGGCAAGCGCATATTCCGCATGGCGCCCATTCATCATCACTTCGAGCTCAAAGGCTGGGCCGAGCCCAAGGTCATCGTGCGCTTCTGGATCATCTCGCTGATCCTGGTGCTGCTTGGACTTGCGACCCTCAAACTGAGATGAGTGCCTCCGCTGCCAGAGCTTCAGAGCGCACCGGCATGGCCGTAATCGTCGGCATCGGCCGCACGGGTCTGTCCTGCGCGCGCTACCTGCGCAGACTGGGATGGACGGTGGCGATGACGGACAGCCGCGAGCAGCCGCCCGAACTGACCGCCGTGCGCGCGCTGGATGCTGCGATCACCGTGCGCACCGGTGGGCTCGATGCCACGCTCCTGCAGGAGGCCACCTGTGTGGTGGCCTCGCCCGGTGTTGCCCTCTCGCTGCCCTTCTTTGCAGAAGCCCGTCGCCGTGGTCTCGAAATCGTGGGCGACATCGAGTTGTTCGCTCGGGCCGCCAATGCACCGGTGGCCGGGATCACAGGCACGAATGGCAAGAGCACGGTCACCACGCTTGTGGGACTGATGGCTGCGCGTGCCGGCATCAGCGTGCGGGTGGGCGGCAATCTCGGCGAGCCCGCTCTCGAGCTGCTGGAGCGCAGCGCGAGCGCGCCCGCACCGGAGTTGTACGTGCTCGAGTTGTCGAGCTTCCAGCTGGAAGCCACCGCCTCGCTGGCACTCAAGGCGGGCGCGGTGCTCAACGTGAGCCCGGATCACCTGGATCGCTACGGGACCGTCGGTGAGTATGCCGCAGCCAAGGCGCGCATCTTCGCGCGCTGTGACACCGCGGTGATCAATCTTGATGATCCGCTGGTCATGGCGATGCCGCGGGCAGGCCAGCGCACACTGAGCTTCTCCCTGCGCGCAGCAATCGGTGCGGACTACGCCGTAGCGCAACGCGAGCCGCACTGGTGGCTGACGCGGCGCGACGAGCCGCTGATGCCTGTCGCAGAGCTGAAGATCAAGGGTCTGCACAATGTTGCGAATGCCCTCGCTGCGCTGGCCCTGGGCGAGGCGCTCGGCTTGCCGAGGTCCGCGATGTTGGCCGAGCTTGCCGAGTTTCCGGGCCTGCCCCATCGCTCCCAGTGGGTCGGCGATGTCAAAGGGGTGGCCTTCGTCAACGACTCCAAGGGCACGAATGTCGGCGCGACGATCGCGGCGGTGAGCGGCATGAGCGGCCCGCTGGTGCTGATCGCCGGCGGCGATGGCAAGAACCAGGACTTCGCGCCGCTCGCTGCGGCCTTTCGCGGCAAGGTCCGGCATGCGGTGTTGATTGGTCAGGATGCGCCGCGCCTGGCGCTCAGCCTGCGTGGCATCTGCCGCATCGAGATGGCCGCCTCTCTTGAGGAGGCGGTGCAGGCCGCAGCCCGCGCCGCGCAGCCGGGAGAAACCGTTCTGCTCTCCCCGGCCTGTGCCAGTCTCGACATGTTCCGGGACTACGCTCATCGCGGCGCGGTGTTTACGCAGGCTGTCAGAGGACTGGCGGCATGAGCGGTGCGAGCATCGTCACCAGCCGAACCGAGGCGCTGACGCGTGCCATGCGCGGGCAGACGCC
Source organism: uncultured Pseudomonadota bacterium (assembly GCA_963715725.1). Classification (GTDB taxonomy): domain Bacteria; phylum Pseudomonadota; class Gammaproteobacteria; order Steroidobacterales; family Steroidobacteraceae; genus 13-2-20CM-66-19. The sequence goes on from OY970272.1 coordinate 2,441,593, forward strand.
GCTGCATCTCGACCTCGTCACCATCGCGCTGGTGCTGGCTATCTCCCTGCTCGGGCTCATCATGGTGACCTCAGCATCCGTGTCGATCGCCAGCCACGAGAATGGTGAGGCGTTCTATTTTCTCGAGCGGCAGCTGCTGCTGATGCTGACAGGGGCCGGCTGCGCGGCCGTGCTCTTCTGTATTCACACCGAGCTGCTCGAGCGGGCCTCAGTCGTGTTGCTCGTGATTGCGATTGCGATGCTGCTGCTGGTGTTCGTGCCCGGGCTGGGGCACACGGTCAATGGCAGTCGCCGCTGGGTGCATCTCACCGGCATCAATTTCCAGGCGTCCGAGCTCGCCCGGGTACTGGTGCTGATCTATCTGGCCAGCTACGCGACTCGTCGCGAGACGGAACTGCGCACAACACTCGGCGGGCTCGCCAAGCCTTTGGGGCTGCTCATGTGCGTCGGAGCGTTGCTGGTAGCGGAGCCCGATTTCGGTGCCGCCACCGTGCTGTTTGCGACCGGGTTTGGCCTACTGTTTCTCGCGGGAGCGCGGCTGCGCTATGTCATCGCCATGACCGTGCTCGCAGCCGGCACCTTCGGGGTGCTTGCGGTGACTTCGAGCTACCGCATGCGGCGCCTGACCGCGTTTCTCAATCCTTGGGCGGATCCCTACAACAGCGGCTTCCAGCTGACCCAGTCACTGATTGCGATCGGCCGCGGACAGTGGTTTGGCGTCGGCTTGGGTGACAGCGTACAGAAGCTGTTCTACCTGCCGGAAGCGCACACCGATTTCCTGTTCGCCGTGCTGGCCGAAGAGTTGGGCCTCGTGGGCGTCGTCCTGACGCTCGCGCTGTTCCTGGCGACTCATCTGGCGCAGCTTCTACATCGCGCGCCTCGCCAGCTCGATGCCGGTCTGAAGTTCCAGTCCTACCTGGCCTCGGCATTCGGACTGTGGGTGGGCATCCAGGCCTTCATCAACATGGGCGTCAACATGGGCGTGCTGCCCACCAAGGGACTGACTCTGCCGCTCATGAGCTATGGCCGCTCGAGCCTCATCGTCTCGCTCGCCTGGGTTGGACTGTTGCTGCGCGTGTACCACGAGGCGATGTTGGAGACGCGCGGCTCGGCCACCGTACATCGGCGTGCGGTTTCCCGGGAGGAGACATGAGCTCCTTCGCGGCACGGCCCATCCTCATCATGGCGGGCGGCACCGGGGGCCACGTCTTTCCGGCGCTCGCGCTTGCCCGACTGCTGCGCGCCCGCTCGTTCGAAGTGGTGTGGCTCGGCACTCATCGGGGCCTCGAGGCGCGGGTCGTTCCGGCCGAGCGCATTCCGATCGAATGGCTCTCTGTCGGTGGACTGCGCGGCAAGGGTCTCACTACGCTGCTCGCGGCTCCCTTCCGCCTGGCGCTCGCGCTCGTGCAGGCACTGCGGGTGATGTGGCGTCATCGACCTCTCGTGGTCGTGGGACTCGGCGGGTTCGTGACGGGGCCCGGGGGCGTTGCCGCCTGGCTGACGCGCCACCCGCTGTTGATCCACGAACAGAATGCCGTCGCGGGCTTTACCAACCGCTGTCTTGCGCATCTGGCGCGCGAGGTGCTCGAGGCGTTTCCCGGAAGCTTCGGGCGCGGCATCAAGGCACGCGCAATCGGCAACCCCGTGCGCCAAGACATCATTGCCATCACGGCACCGGCCAGCCGCTTCGCTGGGCGCAGCGGGCCCATCCGCATTCTGGTGATCGGCGGCAGTCAGGGCGCGGCGCGCCTGAATGCAGTCGTGCCCTTCGCGCTCGCGCGCCTGAAGGAGTCAGGAGGCGCCGGCTTTCCGGCCGTCGATGTGCGCCACCAGGCGGGCGAGCGCTGGATCGAGGCGGGGCGGCAGAGTTATGCGAGTGCCGGCGTGCGCGCCGATGTGCGCCCGTTCATCGAGGATATGGCCGAGGCCTACGGTTGGGCCGATCTGGTCATCTGCCGCTCAGGGGCACTCACCGTTTCGGAGCTCGCCGCCGCAGGCATCGGCGCGGTGCTGGTGCCGTTTCCAGCGGCGGTCGATGATCATCAGACGCACAACGCGCAGTATCTGGTGCACGAGGGCGCTGCGGTGTTGATCGCGGACCGCGAGCTGACCGCCGAGCGACTCGCGACGGAGTTGCAGCACTGTGCGTCGGGCGCGAGCAAGCTTGCTCGCCATGGCCGAGCGCGCCCGTCGGCTGGCCCGGCCCGACGCCGCCGATGAGCTCGCTGCGTCATGCCTGAAACTGGCCGAGGGGGTGGCATGAGCGACGCCCGCCGGCCGGTTCCTGACCGTCGCACCCAGCTCGAGCGTCCGGCCGTCGAGCGGCGGGCGAGCCCGGATCGTCGCGATCGGATGCGGCGTATCAACACCATCCATTTCGTCGGCATCGGCGGCAGTGGCATGGGCGGCATCGCCGAGGTGCTGCTCAATCTGGGTTACGCCGTGCAGGGCTCGGACCTCAGAGCCAACGCTGTCACGGCGCACCTGGGCCGCCTCGGCGCGCGCATCGCACTGGGTCATGCGCCCGGCAATATCCAGGGCGCGGATGTCGTGGTCGTCTCGAGCGCAATAGCCGCTGGCAATCCTGAGGTCGACGCGGCCCTGCAGCAGCGCATCCCGGTGGTGCCGCGCGCGGAGATGCTCGGCGAGCTCATGCGCTTCCGCTACTCGATCGCCGTGGCCGGCACGCATGGCAAGACCACCACGACCAGCCTCGTCGCGAGCATCCTCGCCGAAGGCGGTGAGGATCCGACCTTCGTCATCGGCGGTCGCCTGAAGAGCGCCGGCACCAATGCGCGCCTGGGCGCCGGCCGCTATCTCGTGGCCGAGGCCGACGAGAGCGACGCCTCGTTCACGCATCTGCAGCCGCTGATCGCTATCGTCACCAACATCGACAACGATCATCTGGCACACGCACGGCGGTGATTTCGAGCTGCTGAAGCAGAGCTTCGTTGAGTTTCTGCACAACCTGCCGTTCTACGGCCTTGCGGTGCTGTGCCTGGATGATGTGAATGTGCGCAGCATCGATCGCCGAGGTGGGCCGTCCGATCGTTTCCTACGGACTCGACTCCGACCGATGCCGACGTGCGCGCTGTGAATATTCGCCGCGACGGCCTGCAGACATCATATCGATGTCGTGCGTCCGTCGGGAGGACCGCTCAACGTCACCGTCAACCTGCCCGGTACGCACAACGTGCTGAACTCGCTGGCCGCCATCGTCGTTGCCAGCGAGATCGGCATCGACGACGCCGCGATCCAGCGCGCGCTCGCGAACTTCCAGGGCATCGATCGGCGCCTGCAGCACATCGCCGATGTTGAAAGCGGCACCGGCCGCATCACGATCATCGATGACTACGGCCATCATCCCACCGAGGTCGCCGCGACACTCGAGGCCGTGCGCCAGGGCTATCCCGGTCGCCGCGCTGGTGCTCGCCTTCCAGCCGCACCGCTATACGCGCACGCACGATCTGATCGATGACTTCAGCAAGGCGCTGTCCAACGCGGATGCGCTGCTGGTGACCGAGGTCTATGCCGCCGGCGAGGCGCCCATCCCCGGCGCCGACGGCCGGGCGATCTGTCGCGCCGTGCGCGGCCGCGGCACTGGTCGAGCCGGTGTTCGTCGAGAAGGTCGAGGAGCTGCCGAGCTCGCTCGCCGATGCTGATCCGCGATGGCGATGTCATCGTGACGATGGGCGCCGGGCCACATCAGCGGCAGTCTCGCACGAACTGCCGGCACGGCTGGCCGCCGCCTCGCGCGGCACACGGCCCGATGCCGGAGGGAAGGCGGGATGACCGTCACGGTTGCACCCGAATTCGTCTCTGCGCGTGAAGCGCAACGAGCCGATGAGCCGGCATACCTCCTGGCACGTGGGCGGGCCGGCGGAGGTGTTCTTCAATCCGCGCGATCGCGCGGATCTCGCGGCGTTCCTGCGACACACTGCCGCGTGACGTGCCGGTCCACTGGATCGGGCTCGGCAGCAACCTGTTGGTGCGCGACGGCGGTCTGCCGGGTGTCGTCATCAGCACCATCGGCACGCTCGATCGCCTCGATCGGCTCAACCAGACCACGTGTCTACGTGCGAGGCGGGTGTGGCCTGTGCGCGCCTCGCGCAAGCAGTGCGTGAAGTGGGGCCTGGGGCCTGCGGAGTTCTTTGCCGGCATTCCGGGCACGCTCGGCGGCGCGCTCGCCATGAACGCGGGCGCCTTCGGCGGGGAGACCTGGCAGCACGTCATCGAGGTGCACGACGATGGACCGCCACGGCCGCGAGCAAGCCGCACCGCTGAGCGAGTACGAGGTCGGCTATCGGCACGGTCATCCCGCCGCTAGCGGAGGAGTGGTTCGTCGGCGGCGAAGCTGCAGCTTCGAGCACAAGCCGGGCATCAACGAGGCACGCGTGCGCGAGCTGCTCGAGCGGCGCAGGGCCTCGCAGCCGATCGGCGAGTGGAGCTGCGGCTCGGTGTTCACCAACCCGCCCGGGGATCATGCCGCGCGCCTCGTCGAAGCCGCGGGTCTGAAGGGCTATCGCATCGGCGATGCCTCGGTCTCCGAGAAGCACGCCAACTTCATCATCAATCACGGTCAGTGCCACCGCGGCCGACCTGGAGCGGTTGATCGGGCACGTGCAGGACACGGTTGAGCGGCAGCACGGCGTGCAGCTTGCACACCGAGGTGCGCATCCTGGGAGCGCCGGGACTGATGCGGCTGCAGCACGACAGCGGCGCCTCGCGAAGCGCGTGCAACGATCCGCGTGACTTCGGACGCGTGGCGGTGCTGTTCGGCGGGGACTCGAGCGAGCGCGAGATCTCGCTGCTGCAGCGGCGACTGCGGTACTCGCCGCACTCGAGCGCCGTGGCGTGGATGCGCACGCGTTCGATCCGCGCGAGCGGGCGCTGGGCGATCTGCTCGATGAGACGTTTGATCGCGTGTGGATCGCGCTGCATGGTCCCGGCGGTGAGGACGGCACCGCTGCAGGGCGCGCTCGAGTACCTGGGCGTGCCCTACACCGGCAGCGGCGTGCATGGGCTCGGCGATCGGCATGGACAAGCTGCGCACCAAGCGCCTGGCGCACGCCGATCGGCGTGAGCGCACCGCGGACTACGTGGTGTTGCGCGGCCCGTAGGACTTCGATGCAGCGCTCGAGCGGCTGGGTCTGCCGCTGATCGTGAAGCCGGCCACGCAGGGCTCGAGCGTGGGCATGTCGAAGGTGGAGCAGGCGGCAGATCTTGCCGGCGCGCCTACGAGCGCGCCGCCGCGATCGAGAGCTGCGTGTTTGCCGAGCCCTGGATCACGGGCAAGGAATACACCGTGGCCGTGTTGCAGGGGCGGGCGCTGCCGTCGATCCGCATCGAGACACCGAAGACCTTCTATGACTACGAGGCCAAGTACTTCCGCGACGACACGCGCTATCTTCTGCCCGTGCGGGCCTGTCGGGCCCGGCCGAGGAGCACCTGGCGAATCTCGCGCTGGCGGCGTTCGACGGCCGTGGGCGCCTAGCGGCTGGGGACGCGCGGATTTCATGATGGATGCCACCGGGCGGCCGCTGCTGCTCGAGATCAACACGATTCCGGGCATGACCGATCACAGCCTGGTGCCGATGGCGGCGCGCGCCGCCGGCATCGATTTCGACGAGCTGGTCGTGGCGCGTGCTCGAGACCAGCTTCACTCGCGTGACCGGCACTGAGGATGCCTGCGCTCATGTTGGGCCGCCAGAAGAAAAATCGTCGCAAGCAGACCGAGCGCCGCTGGCAGCTGCCGGCGATCAACTGGCGCACGCTCGGGATGTCGGTGGGCAGTCTCGCGGCGGTTTGCGCGATCGGCGCTGCTGGTCACCTGGGGACTCGATCAGCCGATCCAGTACCGTCTCGGTCTCGGGCCGCTTCCAGCGCGTGGCGCCGTGGATGTGGAGCGGGTCGTAAAGCAGCGCGTGCGGGGTGCGGGCCTGCTGAGTGTCGATCTCGATGCGGTGCGCAGTGCCATCCACACCCTGCCCTGGGTGGATGCAGTCAGCGTGCAGCGCGCGTGGCCGCGCGGCCTGCATGTGCTCGGTCGATCGAGCAGGTCGCGGCGGCGCGCTGGGGCGAGACTGGCCTGCTCAACACCCGCGGCGAGCTGTTCTGCAACGACGAGCGGCACATGCCGCCGGAGCTGGCGCAGCTCTCCGGTCCCGAGGGCAAGGAATCCGTGGTCGCGCAGCGCTATCTCGCCGCCCAGGGACGGCTGGTGCAGGCCGGGCTGCGACTGACGGCGATGCGCCTGGATGCGCGCGGCGCCTGGGAGTTCGATCTGTCGAACGGCGTGACCGTGCGGCTCGGTCGCCGCCAGATCGATGAGCGCTTCGACAAGTTCATGAACGCGGCGCTGAAGCTCGTCAGCCAGCGCGGCGACGACATCTCCTATGTCGACATGCGCTACACGAATGGTTTTGCAATCGGCTGGCGGGGCGGAGCGACACACAGCAGCAAAGAAGACGGTGGTCGGGATGCTTAAGCGCTCCGAAAGAAATCTGATCGTCGGCCTCGACATCGGCACCTCCAAGGTCGTCGCGCTCGTAGGCGAGGTGGGCGCTCGACGGCTCGATCGAAGTGCTGGGCATCGGCTCGCAGCCCTCGCGCGGCCTGAAGAAAGGCGTGGTGGTCAACATCGAGTCCACGGTGCAGTCGCATCCAGCGCGCCGTCGAGGAAGCCGAGCTCATGGCCGGCTGCGAGATCCACTCGGTGTTCGCCGGCATCGCCGGCAGTCACGTGCGCAGCCTCAACTCGCACGGCGTCGTCGCCATCCGCGACAAGGAAGTGACGCACGGTGACGTCGAGCACGTGATCGATGCGGCCAAGGCGGTAGCGATCCCGGCGGATCAGAAGATCCTGCACGTGCTGCCGCAGGAATTCATCGTGGATGGCCAGGAGGGCATCCGCGATCCGATCGGCATGTCCGGGGTGCGCCTGGAGGCCAAGGTGCACATCGTGACCGGCGCGGACAGCGCCGCGCAGAACATCGAGAAGTGCATCCAGCGCTGCGGCCTGGAGGTCGACGATGTCGTGCTCGAGCAGCTCGCCTCGAGCTTCGCGGTGCTGACGGAGGATGAGAAGGAGCTCGGGTGTTTGCCTGGTGGACATCGGTGGCGGCACGACCGATCTGGCGGTGTTTGCCAACGGCGCGATCCGCCACACCGCGGTGATTCCGATCGCCGGCGACCAGGTCACCAACGACATCGCGGTGTCGATGCGCACGCCGACGCAGTACGCCGAGGACATCAAGATCCGCTACGCCTGCGCGCTCTCGCAGCTCGCCAACCCCGACGAGAGCATCGAAGTGCCGAGCGTGGGTGAGCGGCCGGCACGGCGCCTCGCGCGCCAGACACTCGCCGAGATCGTCGAGCCGCGCTACGAGGAGCTGTTCGGCCTGGTGCGCGAGGAGCTGCGCCGCAGCGGCTTCGAGGAAGTCATCGCCGCCGGCATCGTGCTGACCGGCGGCAGCGCCAAGATGGAAGGCGCCATCGAGCTCGCCGAAGAAGTGTTTCACGTTCCGGTGCGCCTCGGCCTGCCGCAGTCCGTGCGCGGCCTGTCGGAGGTGGTCCGCAATCCGATTTTTTCCACCGGCGTGGGGCTGCTGCTCTACGCCCGGGACAACGTCATGCCCGCACGCCGCGGGCGCTCCCTGGGCGGCAACGCCAAGATCGGTGCTCGACCGGATGCGCTCCTGGTTCCAGGGCAATTTTTGAAGCTGACAGATGACTGACAGGCGAAACGACCCACGTAGACAGGCCATACACAGGCAGATACGACCGCGAGGTCAACCAACCATGACTATTCGACAGGAGCGCGCAAATATGTTTGAACTGATGGACGCGTACAGCCAGAGCGCCGTCATCAAGGTGATCGGCGTGGGCGGCGGCGGCGGCAACGCCGTCGCACACATGGTCACGAGCGGTATCGATGGGGTGGAATTCATGTGCATCAACACCGACTGCGCAGGCGCTGAAGCACGCCAAGGTGAAGACCGCACTGCAGATCGGCTGCAACATCACCAAGGGACTCGGCGCCGGCGCCGACCCGGAGGTCGGCCGCCAGGCGGCGATGGAGGATCGCGACCGCATCGTCGAGCTCGTCGAGGGCTGCGACATGTTGTTCATCACCGCCGGCATGGGCGGTGGCACCGGGCACGGGCGCCGCACCGGTAGTGGCGCAGGTCGCCAAGGAGCTCGGCATCCTGACCGTCGCCGTCGTCACCAAGCCCTTCGAGATGGAGGGCAACAAGCGCTCGTTCGTGGCCGATCACGGCATCGCCGAGCTGGGCAAGTACTGCGACTCGCTGATCACCATTCCCAACCAGAAGCTGCTGACGGTGCTCGGGCCGCAGACAACGCTGCTCGATGCCTTCAAGTCGGCCAACCAGGTGCTGCAGGGCGCGGTGCAGGGCATCGCCGAGCTGATCACCCGGCCAGGCCTGATCAACGTCGACTTCGCCGACGTGCGTACCGTCATGGCCGAGACCGGCATGGCGATGATGGGCTCGGGCGCCGCCAGCGGCGAAGGACGAGCGCGGGAGGCGGCGGAAGCGGCCGTGTCCTCGCCTCTTCTGGAGGATATCAACCTGGCCGGGCGCTCATGGCATTCTGGTCAACGTCACCGCGGGCATGGACCTGTCCATCGGCGAGTTCCAGGAAGTGGGCCAGATCGTCAAGCAGTTCGCCTCCGAGGATGCGACGGTCGTGGTCGGAACCGTCATCGATCCGGAGCTGTCGAACATGGTCCGCGTCACTGTGGTGGCGACCGGCCTCGGCCGGCCCGCAGCGGCGGTGCGTTCGACGCCCGCGCAGCATCGCGAGGGCCCGCCCGCCCGCGAGTCGATGCAGCGGCTACCGGGACAGTCTCACCGGCCGTGCGGAGCCCGCCATGCGGGTGGTGCGCCGCGGTCCGCTGTCGAACAGCGACTACGCGGCGCTGGACAAGCCCACGGTGCAGCGGCAGCGCGCGGTGGGCGATGGCCTGCGTCCGGACAATGAGGCGGAGGATCTGCTGGATATTCCAGCGTTCCTGCGGCGCCAGGCCGACTGAGACCTGGGTCGCAGCAAACTGCAACCTTGGAGTGACGTTTTCGCCTGTGATACGGTAACGCGCTCTCTGCCACCGCGCTGCAGGCGCCGGGTTTCGCCCCCGGCGCCTGCGCGCGGCGCTTCATCAGGCCTAGTAATCAGGAAATGGTCGGACAACGGACGCTGAAGAACTCGATTCGCGCCACCGGCGTGGGCTTGCACACGGGCAAGAAGGTTCTGATGACCCTGCGGCCCGGCCTCCGCGGATGCGGGCATCGTGTTTCGGCGTACCGACCTGCCCGAGCAGGTGGACATCCGCGCTCATGCCGAGAATGTCGGTGACACCATGTTGGGCACCACGCTCGGCAAGGGCGAAGCGCGGGTCTCGACCGTGGAGCATCTGCTGTCGGCGTTCGCCGGGCTCGGCATCGACAATGCGGTCGTCGAGCTGAGCGCCCCGGAAGTGCCGATCATGGACGGCAGCGCCGGGCCCTTCGTCTTCCTGCTGCAGTCGGCCGGCATCGAGGAGCAGCGCCGCGCCGAAGCGCTTCATCCGCGTGAAGAAACGCTTGCGGGTGGAGGACGGCGACAAGTGGGCGCAGTTCGATCCGTTCGATGGCTTCAAGGTGAATTTCGAGATCGAGTTCAATCACCCGATCTTCAAGCGCCGCGCGCAGAAGGCCTCGATGGATTTCTCCACCACCTCGTTCCTGAAGGAAGTCAGCCGCGCGCGCACCTTCGGCTTCATGCGCGACCTGGAGACCCTGCGCGCGCACAATCTGGCGCTCGGCGGCAATCTCGACAATGCCATCGTGCTCGATGACTTCCGCGTGCTGAACGAGGACGGCCTGCGCTACGAGGACGAGTTCGTCAAGCACAAGATCCTCGATGCCATCGGCGATCTGTACCTGCTTGGGCACAGCCTCATCGGCGAGTTCAGCGGCTACAAGTCCGGCCACGCGCTCAACAACAAGCTGCTGCGCACGCTGCTGGCAGACACGTCCGACCTGGGAGGAGGTCGTCGTTCGAGTCGTACGCGGATGCGCCGATTTCCTACATCGAAGCGCCGGCCCTGCCCGGCGCTGGCTGAAGCGCCGCAAGCGGTGCTCAGCGCTCCCGAGGTAACACCCGCACCTGTACGTGTTGGATCGTCGGACGATGCGCCACGATGCTGGCGTGCGCCTCCTGCAGCGCAAAGCGCAGCCGCGCCGACCAGGCGGCGGATTCCGCAAACATCACCAGCGTGTGCTCCCGCTCGACTACCGCGCAGATGTGTGCCGCAAGCGGCGCACCAAGCTCGGCAGCAAGGATGCGGCCCCAGAATTGCTGACGTGCTGCTTGATCCGAGACTCGTGTCAAGGTGGACAACCTGCTGGCGAGCAGGTCTTTGACAGAATCCGGTCTGATTTGACAGGCGGTCGCTTTGACGCCGACTGGTGCGCTCGATTTCGAGACACCGTCGCGCTTGTTGTCGGTGCGCGGCTTACTTCGGGCATATTCGAATTTGCTGATATTGGGCAAACCCGCCGAAAGGCGGGGACGCAAAGCCACCGGTCTAAAGCGAGGAGCCATGACAGCGGGGTTGCCAGCGAGGTGCAAGACTATTTACGTCGATTGAAAAGAAACAGGGCGGTTCACGCCCGGGCTACGGCCGTGCAGAGGTGTGCCATTCGGACAGATGCCGCGGGCATCTGCCAGGCGTGAGCAGGCGCAAGGGCTGCTCCCCGATCACTCGGCTACTGCTCGTCGAAACGGGGTAATGCACGGAGTCGGAGCGCGCGCAATGAACATCATTTTGTTTTCGAAGCGAGAGGGGTTGGCGCGCCAGCTCAACCTCGCGCATCCGGTGACGCTGGGCGTGCTGGCCGTACTTGTGCTGGGAATTCTCGGCACCGCGTTTGCCTTGGGCATGCAGTTGGGCCAGCAGGCAGCGGCGGGCATCTGCCCTCGGCGAATCCGCGCGCTGGAGCGCCGATACTCGCCGAGCAGAAACACCAGATCGCGGAGCTGCAAGAGCGCATGAAGGAGCGCGTCGATGCCATGGCCATGCGCATGGGCGAGGTGAATGCGCACGTCATCCGCCTGGATGCGCTCGGCAAGCGCCTCACCGAGATGGCCGACATCGACAGCCGCGAGTTCGATTTCGACAGCGCCCCGCCGAGCGGCGGTCCCGAGGCTGAGGGCGACGGCGTCAGCGCGCAGATTCCCGACATCTCCGCGAAGCTGAACGATCTCGAGGAGCGCGTCGCGCTGCGCGACTCGCAGCTCACGGCGCTCGAGAATGTCATCATCGCGCGCGATCTGAAGAAGCAGATGCATCCCGAAGGCCGGCCGGTGTACCGCAGGCTTCATCTCCTCGTACTTCGGTGAGCGCGAGGACCCGTTCTCAGGCGAGGAGGCCTACCACAAGGGCGTCGATTTCGCTGGCACAGCCGGCGCGGAAGTGACTGGCGGTGGCCGCGGGTGTCGTCACCTGGGCGGGCAAGCGCACCGGCTACGGCAACCTCGTCGAGATCAATCACGGCGATGGCTACGTCACGCGCTATGCGCACAACGAGAAGACGCTGGTCAGCGTGGGCCAGACCGTGAAGCGCGGCGATCCGATCGCGCTGATGGGCTCGACCGGGCCGCTCGACGGGTCCGCACGTGCACTTCGAGGTCGTGCGCAACGGCCGGCAGGTCAACCCGCTGAGCTTCATCGGCACAGGTCAAGGTCGCCGGAACCACGGCCGGCCTGGCTACTCCGGTGGCAGCCTCAGCTCAACCTCGGCGGCAGGGCCATCCTCGGCAGACCTCAGGCGATTCGCCTGAGCCGCTCGTCGAGCACGGCGCTGTGCGACCTCGCCCCTTCCGCCACGCATCTGCCTCGCGACTAGAACCAATTGGGCGTCGGCGCGCGTCTATTGCGTAGAATACGCCGCTTTCGAAACGCCCGGCTGCAGCTCTCGGCGCACCGTAAGGCTTGTCGGGTCACGCATTTTTCCCATCCAGGACGTCAAGTTGCTGCAATTTCTCACGCGCGTTTTCGGCAGCCGCAATGACCGGCTGGTCCGCAGCTATGGCCGCTACGTGCGCGCCGCCAATGAGCTGCGAGCCGCAGATCCAGGCGCTCAGCGATGAGGCGCTGCGCGGCAAGACCGACGAGTTCCGCCGCCGCCTGAAGGAGGGCACCACGCTCGATGAGCTGCTGCCCGAAGCGTTTGCCGTGGTGCGCGAGGCGGCCCGCCGCACGCTGCAAGATGCGCCACTTCGACGTGCAGCTGATCGGCGGCATTGCGCTGCACGAGGGCAAGATCGCCGAGATGCGCACCGGCGAAGGCAAGACGCTGATGGCGACGCTGGCCGGCCTACCTGAATGCGCTGCCTGGCGAGGGCGTGCACATCGTCACGGTCAACGAGTACCTGGCGCAGCGCGATGCGGACTGGATGGGTCCGATCTATCGCTTCCTCGGACTTACCGTCGGCGTCATCAAGAATGCGCAGAGCCCGCCGGAGAAGCGCGCGGCCTACGCGCTGCGACATCACCTACGGCACCAACAACGAATTCGGCTTCGACTATCTGCGCGACAATCTCGCCTTCCGGCTCGAGGATCAAAGTGCAGCGCGGGCTCGCCTTCGCGATCGTCGACGAGGTGGACTCGATCCTGATCGACGAGGCGCGCACGCCGCTGATCATCTCCGGCCCCGCGGAAGAGAGCACCGAGCTCTACCTGCGCATCAATCAGCTGGTGCCGCGCCTGAAACGCCAGCTGGAGGAGGACGGTCCGGGCGATTTCTCCGTGGAGGAGAAAAGCAAGCAGGTGCACATCACCGAGGAGGGCCACGAGCACGTCGAGCAGCTGATGATCGAGGCTCGGGCTGCTGCGCGAGGGCGAGAGCCTGTACGACCCGGCCAACATCCGCCTGATGCATCACCTCAACGCCGCGCTGCGCGCGCACGCGCTCTACAAGCGCGATGTCGAATACATCGTGCGCGGCGGCGAGGTCATCATCGTCGATGAGTTCACCGGCCGCACCATGCCGGGGCGGCGCTGGTCCGACGGCCTGCATCAGGCGGTGGAGGCGAAGGAAGGCGTGCGCGTGCGCGAGGAGAACCAGACCGTTGCCTCGATCACCTTCCAGAACTACTTCCGCCTCTACAAGAAGCTCGCCGGCATGACCGGCACCGCCGACACCGAAGCGCCGGAGTTCCTGCAGATCTACGGCCTCGAGGTGGTGGTCATTCCGACCCACCGGCCGATGATCCGCAAGGACATGCCGGACTTCGTCTATCTCACGCAGAGCGACAAGTTCAAGGCGATCATCGAGGACATCCAGCGACTGCGTGGAGCGCGAGCAGCCGGTGCTGGTGGGCACGACCTCGATCGAGACTTCGGAGTTTCTCGCGGGCCTGCTGCAGAAGGAGAAGATCCCGCACGAGGTGCTGAACGCCAAGCAGCACGAGCGCGAGGCGCACATCGTCGCCCAGGCCGGCCGCCCGGGCAGCGTGACGATCGCCACCAACATGGCGGGCCGCGGCACCGACATCGTGCTCGGCGGTAATCTCGAGGCGGAGCTCAATTTGCTCGGCGAGAGTCGACGACGCCACCCGCGCAGCAGGTGCGCGAGGCCTGGCAGGCGCGGCACGACAAGGTGCTGGCCGCCGGCGGCCTGCACATCGTCGGCACCGAGCGCCACGAGTCGCGCCGCATCGACAATCAGCTGCGCGGCCGCTCGGGCCGCCAGGGCGATCCGGGCTCGAGCCGCTTCTATCTGTCGATGGAAGACAACCTGATGCGCATCTTCGGCGATCCGATGCGCACCAAGCGGCTGCTGCAGATGGCCGGCATGAAGGAAGGCGAGGTCATCGAGAGCGGCATGCTCACGCGCCAGATCGAGAAGGCGCAGCGCAAGGTCGAGTCGCACAACTTCGACATCCGCAAGCAGCTGCTGCTGTTCGATGACGTGGCGAACGATCAGCGCAAGGTCGTCTACCAGCAGCGCACCGAGATCATGGGCACGGAGGATCTCTCCGCTGCCATCCGCGGCATCATGCGAAGAGGCGGTCGGCACGCTGATCGATCAGTACATGCCGAAGAATGCCTCGCCGGCCGACTGGGATCTGCAGGGACTGGCGGATGCGGTGCAGAAGGATTTCAACGCGCGCGTCGACGTCGAAGATCCTGGCTCGACGCAGGAGCCGGAGCTCGAGGAGGCGGCGCTGCGCGACGCGCATCGTCAACGGCGGTGCTGCGAAGCCTACGAAGCCAAGGTGGCGCGTACCGGCACCGCCGAGGATGGCCTGCCCATCATGCGGCACGTCGAGAAGGACGTGATGCTGCGGATGCTGGACCAACACTGGCGCGAGCATCTGGCAGCGATGGATTACCTGCGCCAGGGCATCCATCTGCGCGGCTATGCGCAGAAGGACTATCGCTTCGAGTACAAGCGCGAGGCGTTCGAGTTGTTCGCCGCGATGCTCGATCGGGTCAAGTTCGATACGGTCTCCATCGTGGCGAAGATCGAGGTGCGCACCCAGGAAGACATCGATCGCGAGGAGGAGGAGCGCCGTCAGCGCCTGATGCGCCAGCTGCAGGCACAGCATGCGGAAGCGCAGTCGGTGCTGGCACCGAGTGAGGAGCTCGCCGCCGCTGCCTCGATCCTGCAGTCTCAGGGCGGCCCTGCCCCGGGGCGCCCGGCGGTTGTGCCGCTGCCCCCACCGCAGGAACCGCCGGGCACCTTCGTCCGTGTCGAGCGCAAGATCGGCCGCAACGAGCCCTGCCCCTGCGGCTCGGGCAAGAAATACAAGAACTGCCACGGGGCGCTGTCCGAGACCGGTTAGTTCGCTTGAGCCGATCCGAAGTGTTGGTCGTGGCGGGCGCGCTCTACGACTGCGCCGGCCGCGTGCTGATTACGCAGCGTCCCGCCGGTAAGCCGTTGGCCGGCCGCTGGGAGTTCCCGGGCGGCAAGGTGGCGCCAGGAGAACCTGAAGCGGGCGCGCTTGATCGCGAGCTGCGCGAAGAGCTCGGGATTATGGTGGATGCGTGTGAGCCGCTGATGCGCCTGGTGCATGACTACCCGGAGCGGCGTGTGCACCTCTCGCTTTGGATCGTGGAGCGTTATCGCGGCGCGCCCTGCAGCCTGGAAGGCCAAGCGCTGAAGTGGGTGGCGCCCGCCGAACTTGCCGACGCAGGACATTCTGGAGGCGGACCAGCCCTTCATCGCTGCGCTGTGCAAGCTGGGCGCCCCGGGGAGCGCTGTGTAGAATGCAACTCATTACTAACTGACGAATCAGGGCCATGGCAGCTCAGAACGACCTACCGGACGTCAAGCTTGACGCCGACAGCATGTATCGCGAGGAAGTGTTCACCGACCGGCGCGCCGGCACGATCCGGCGGCTGACGCCCATCAAACTCGATGGAGAGGTCGATCCGGCGCGCGCGGTGCTGTTTTCCGGGCAGACGCAGCTGCTGACCCCGGCAGGGGTGCTGCCCTTGGTGTTTGAGATCGAAGCCCGCACGCTGCAGGAGGCTCTCGACAAGTTTCCTGACGGTGTCAAGGTGGCGCTGGAGCAGGCCATCGAGGAAGCGCGCGAGATCCGGCGCGAGTCGGCCTCCCGGATCGTGGTGCCCGAGGTGGGCGCAGGTCCCATGGGTCCCTCACCCGGTCCGGGCGGCAAGATCAAGTTCCCTTGAGATTATCAGCGTGGCACGTCCTGCGGACGTGCCACGCGGGCCAAGCCCATTGATGCCTGTCGGCACGCGAGTAAAGGCCGTGACCTTTGCTCGCGAAAAGATGGTGCGGTGCCCCGCGCTATTGAGCGTCTAATCGCCTGAGCGTGCGATCGAAGAACTCCTGGATCACCTGATAGCCATGCGGGCCGGTGTCGGCATGGCGCAGCAGCGAATGTTTGCTGCCCGGATACACCATGATGTCGAAGGTCTTGTGCAGATCCTGGAAGACCTTGTAGAGCGCCGTGCTGTTTGCGAACAGCACGTTGTCATCGGCCATGCCGTGCATCATGAGCAGCGGTACGGTGAGATTCTTCGCATAGTGCGTCACGTTGCTGTGGATGTAGCCATCGAAATTCGCCTGCGGTGTGCCCATGTAGCGCTCGGTGTAATGCGTGTCATATAGCTTCCAGTCGGTGACCGGTGCGCCCGCGACGGCGGCGGCAAATACGCCAGGCGTTCGCAGCGTACACATCAGTGCCATGTACCCGCCATAGCTCCAGCCAAATACGCCAATGCGCGTGGGGTCGACGTACGGCAAGCCCTTCAGGAACCTGACGCCTGCGACCTGATCATCCACCTCTGCCGAGCCGAGGTGCTTCAGGATGGCGCTTTCGAACTTCTCGCCGCGCCAGCCGCTACCGCGGTTGTCCAGTGAAAACCAGACATAGCCCTGCTGTACGAAGTACTGGCGGATGAAACCCTCATTGCTGCGGGCATCCGCGTCCCATGCATTGCGCACTAGCTGCACGCCTGGACCGCCGTAGACCCGGACGATCACAGGATAACGTCGGCCAGGCTGCAGATCCTTCGGCTTCATCAGCTCGTAATACAGCTCCTGACCGTCGCTTGCATGCAGCGAGCCGAACTCCACCGGCACATGCTCGGACTGGTAATGAAAGTAGGGGTGTTGCGGCGTGATCTGATTGGGAATCAGCTCTGCCAGAACGGCGCCGCTCACCGCGCGCAGCCTCACCGTCGGGGGCTGCGTGGCGTTCGAGAACGTATCGAGAAACAGTTGCGCATTGTCCGCCATCGCGATCGAATGCCAGCCCGATTCGGTGGTGATCTGCTGCATCGGCGCGCCCGGATCGCTCAGGGAGACGCTATACAAGTGGCGCTCGAGCGGCGTGGTCGCGTTGGCCATGAAATAAACAAGGCCGTGCACCTCATCCACCCCGCGCATGCCGTGCGAGTTGTTATCGCCGGTGACTTCCCAGTCCCCCTGTGTGAGGGGGCGCAGCAGCTGTCCGTCCCAGTCGTACAGGTACAGATGGTGAAAGCCGCTGCGACCGGAGCTCCAGATGAACTGACGGGTACGCCGCAGGAAAGTCAGATTGTCATTCAGCTCGACCCAGCTGTTGCTGCGCTCGGTCAGCAACTCGCGCGCAGCTCCGGTAGCAGCATTGGCACGCAGCAGCACCAGGGAGCGCTGATCGCGGCTCTGCCGTTGCACGGCAAGCGCGCTGCCGTCCGGAAACCAGTTGACTCGGGCCAGATAGATATCCGGATCGGCACCCAGATCGACTTCGATGCGCGGCGACGGGTCTTCTCCGGGCGCCACACTGGCAACATACAGCTGTACGCGCACGTTGGGACCGCCCGCCACCGGATAGCGCTGCTTGATCACAGAGGTACGATTGGCGTAGATCTCGAAGCGCTGCACTTCCGGCACGCCTGACTCATCGACTCGAGTGAAAGCGATGTGCCCTTCATCCGGTGCCCACCAGTAACCGGTGGTACGTCCCATCTCCTCCTGAGCGACGAATTCCGCTACGCCGTAGGAGACCGGTCCCGAGCCATCCTGCGTGATGGCGCGCTCCTGACCGCTCGTGAGGTCGAGCACGAACAAATTTTGATCGCGGATGAAGCTGACATAGTGTGCATGAGGCGAGAAGTGCGCATCGGTGAGCACACCCGTCCCTTTCGGTAGCTTGCGCACGGCTTTCGCTGCCGGCGTCCGCAGGTCGTAAACATAGAGCTCACCGTCGAGTGGCACCAACAGATAGCGCGCGTCGGCGGAGAATTCGTACTCGAGAATGCCGGAGAGCGCCGAGGTACGCTGGCGCTCGCGGCGTTGCGCCTCCTCGGCTGAGAGGGCGTGCCTGGCGGGCGCAAGGCGTCGGGAGTCGACCAGCAAGTAGTGCTTGCGCCGCTTCAGATCGTAAGCCCACAGATCAAGCCGATCCTTGTCCTGCTCGCTGCCGCGCAGGTATGTCACCAGGTGTCCGTCCGGGGAGATCTGCGGGGAACGCAGACTGGCGCCCGAGAGATCCGGCGCACTGAAGATGCGCTCGATTGTGAGTTTCTCGGCGTGCGCGTCTATCATCATGAAAGGGCCGAGGAGCGCGCACAGCACAGCCAGGAAGCGTGCGCGGCGCCCGGACCGGGTGCGATATCGTCCGCACCGATCGGCCTGACTTGCGTACCGAGCGGCATGACTTCCGCAGTAATCCCGGGCCATCTTGCTGGGCATCGTTTGTTAGACTGAAGCATTGCGATGGCCGATGAGTTTAGAGATGCCGCAACTGAAGCGCTATGGTGCAGCGGCGGCCGTGGGCGCGATGGCTGCTCTGGCAGCCTGCGCGGTCGTCAAGTTCCAGGGCGCACGTCCGCTGCCGGGTAATGGACCCAATGGCACACCAGTTCGCAGCAGCAGTGATGTGGCGGTCGGTCTGAATCCGGCGCCCGAGAACCCGCCGGTATATCCGGTGACCGCGCGCATCAGCCGTGCCGATGCATATCATGGCGTCACTGTGGAGGATCCGTATCGCTGGCTCGAACAGCTGGATTCGCCCGAGACGCGCACCTGGGTGGATGCCCAGAACCGCCTGTCGCAACCACGTCTGGAGTCCATTGCCCAACGCGCCTGGATCAAAAAGCGGCTGACGCACCTGTGGAACTACGAGCGTTACGGGGTGCCCAGAAAGCAGGGCAGTCATTATTTCTACCTGCACAATGACGGCACCCAGAATCAGAGCGTGCTGTTTGTCACCGAGTCGCTCAGCTCGCCTGGTCGGGTGCTGTTTGATCCGAACACGGTACGCGCCGATGCCACCGTCGCCTTGTCGGACTACCTTCCCGATCACAGCGGCGAAGTCCTGGCCTATGCGCTATCAGATGGCGGTACGGATTGGCAGACGTGGCACTTTCGCCGCGTCCGCGACGGCCGCGATCTACCCGACACGCTGCGCTTCACCAAGTTCTGGGGCGTGTCCTGGACGCATGACGGGTCGGGAATCTATTACAGTCGCTATCCGACCTCGCCCAGCGGCCAGGGTGATGATGCTGGGCGGCCGGCTGTATATCTGCATCGGCTGGGTGACAGTCAGGACCAGGACCGGCTCATCTACGAGGTCACCGATCATCCCACGCGGGTGCCTGCGGCGCGGGTGACCGATGACGGCCGCTATCTCATCATCAATCTGTTCGACGGCTATGAGCGCAATGGCGTCAACATCCTGGATCTGCGCACGCCCGGTGCCCACGTGCGGCCGCTGTTCGATGCCTGGGATGCTTTGTACTCCTTCATGGGCTCCGAAGGAGAGCAGCTCTATTTTCATACGACACGCAACGCCCCGCAGCGGCAGATCATTGCTGTGGATGCGAGCCGGCAAACCGGTGCGGCATGGACCACGCTCGTTCCTGAGCAGGATGTTTCCCTCGAGGATGCGAATTACGTCGGGGGTAAGATCGTCGCGACCTACGTTCAGGATGCACACGCGGTCGTGCGTGTGTTCGACCGCGAGGGTCTGCCTCAAGGGCAGGTGGGACTTCCGGGACTCGGGAATGTCGAAGGTTTTCTGGGGGAGGGTGGCCAGCGCGAGACTTTTTTTGCCTACACGGATTACCTGACTCCGAGCCAGATTTATCGGTTCGATGTGGGCTCAGGGAGCACCACGCTCTGGCGCAGGCGCGAAGATCGCCGCCGACCCGAGCGCCTACATCACCGAGCAGGTGTTCTATCCGAGCAAAGATGGCACCCGCATTCCGATGTTCATCACTCATCGGCGCGACATGTTGAAGGACGGCAATCAGCCCACGCTGCTATACGGATATGGAGGGTTCAACGTATCCCTCACTCCCACCTATCGGGCTTCAGTGATGGCATGGCTCGACCTGGGCGGCGTGTACGCGGAGGCTAATCTGCGCGGCGGTGGTGAGTACGGCGAGGGGTGGCATAAGTCCGGCACGCTTAACAATAAACAGAATGTCTTCAACGATTTCATTGCCGCTGCGGAATACCTGATCAGGGAGCGTTATACGCGCACGGCACGGCTCGCCATCCATGGCAGGAGCAACGGGGGTCTGTTGGTCGGGGCGGCTATGACGCAGCGTCCTGAGCTGTTTGGCGTGGCCCTGCCCGCAGTCGGGGTACTGGACATGCTGCGCTATCAGACCGCCAGCGCCAATGCCCGCCAATGGTCATCTGACTATGGGCTGAGTGAGGATGGCGGGCAGTTCCAGGCCCTCTACGCGTATTCCCCTTACCATAACGTCCGCAAGAACACCTGTTATCCGCCGACGCTCATCACCACCGCTGACCACGATGATCGCGTGGCGCCGTGGCACAGCTACAAGTTTGCGGCGGCGCTGCAGACGGCCCAGATCTGCGGCAATCCGGTCCTGATCCGCATCGAGACGCGCGCGGGCCACGGCGCGGGTAAACCGGTCTGGATGCAGATCGAGGACGTTGCGGACCAGTGGGCGTTCGCCGCACAGGCGTTGAACATGCCGGTGCCGGAACATTCTCCATAGAGGTGGTGCCGGCCTTGTCCGCGGTTGCCGCAGTTCTCAAACCTGCGCGGTTGCTTGTGAAGCCGCTCACAGATTGACCGGGCAGGGTGCGGCGGCCGCTTCCATGCAAAATGCTGCTTGTAGAAAATTCGCAGCATGAAATTCCGATTGAAAGCGTTCGCGCTCCACTTTGCTGGTAGTGCACTCGTCCTGTCGATCTCGCTGAGTTTTGTGTACTTCGGGTGGTACCGTTGGCCCGGTTGGTATCTGACCGGCATGTTCCATCTCGCCGCCATTCTGGCTGCAGTAGATGTAACGCTAGGCCCTCTGATCACGTTACTGATTGCGAATCCACGCAAACCTCGGCAGGAACTAGCGCGAGATATCTCGATCATCGCGGCTGTGCAACTCATCGCCCTCGGATATGGCATGAGCACCCTCTGGCAGGGCCGCCCTCTGTACTACACCTTTTCCGGCAATCTGCTTGAAACTGTGCAGGCGTCTGCTATCACTCGAGATGAGGCGAGGCTAGGCAGACAGGCGAATCCCGATCTCGCGCCTCACTGGTATAGCGCCCCGAAGTGGGTTTGGGTTCCGCTGACGGACGAGGCCAAGGCCGCGGAAGCCGAAGCCAAAAAGACCTCGCCGGATGCCGATATCACACGCCTACCCCGATTCTTCAGGCATTGGTCGGAAGGTTTGCCGGAGCTTCGGACGAAACTGACGCGAGTTGATGAACTTTTTCAGTATACGCCGGAAGAAAAACGTACTTTGAAAAGGAGAATGTCGGAAAAAGGGTTACCAGCGGACCAGCCTGTTGCGATGATGCTGACCGGTGCACATCTTCCGCTGCTTGCGGTATTCAATCCTAAGACAGCAGAGCTGCAAGCGCTGCTTCGGGCCGATTAAGCGATTCAAAGTAGTGCGATAGTGTCGGCAGCGCTGCAAAAAGGAATCAGTGATCCGACTTGCCTTGTTCGGAATTATGCGGAACGGCCTCACCCGGAATCGAATGCTTCTCGGAGAGCCACCCACCCAGGTCAATCAGCCGGCAACGCTCGCTGCAGAACGGGCGGAACGGGGATTCCGACCAGTCGATCTCGCGTTTGCAGGTTGGACACTTGACCCGCGGGCCGCCCATGTCAGCCGCAGCAGCTCAGCACGAAAGGCACATCCGATTCGGTTTGCGTAGGACGCGATCCCAGACCATTCCACTTCAGGAAACGCACGCTGCAGCGATAATGGCTGCCGCTGATTTCCGGGTATAGCCCGACACTGGCTGGCAGGGAGATTCTCAGCAGCTGATAGGGCGCATCACGCTCGAAGGTGATGTGGAATTGGCCCGCGCCGGCCTTCTCCTCGGAAGTGCGCCCATTCTGGCGGGTTAGCCATAAGAGCTCGGCGATTGCATCGCACAGCGGCCGCAGCATTCCCAACCACTGATTGAACGCACGAATTCGTGGCTCGTCGGACTGGGCGAGCCAATAGTAATAATCCGGCAGGTCGAACTCGCAGGTGCCACCCGGAATAGCGCTGCGGTGTTTAATAGCACTCAAGAACTCTGAGTCACGCAGTGGCTGCAGGAATGCCGAGCCGGCGTTCATGAGCTCACCACGCAGCCTCTGCAGGTTGGCAACCAGCGTGCGCAGCCGCTCGGGATCGACACCTTTCTTCGCTTGGAACTCATTGAGCACCGTGAGATGACGTTCGAGCTCCTTCAGCACATCGGAGCGAACATCCCCGCGGGTGGTGATTGCGAGGATATCGAGCAGGCTGGACATTGCCGCCCGGCTCCCCCACTGACTGGCGATCTCGTTGTGGTACAGCGCTTGGTTGTAGAGGAAATCCACGCGCAGGAAGGTACGCATGCGCTCATTCAGCGGCTGCTCGTAAACGAGATTGCCAACGTCCTGCTGCGCATCGGGTTCGGGCGCCAGCTCTTGGGTTTGCGCTTCTGTCATCCGCTTATTGTGCTTGACGCGGATGGCGGACGTAAACGGCACTTGTGAATAGCGGATGTAAAGGGGCACGTGCGAGTGCACAGGGGACTCCGCGCATGCACCGGACCGTCGCTCAAGTCCGCGCTTGTCGAGCCAGCTCCAAGTAACGGGGGTGCAGATGCGCAACCTGGTCCCGCACGGCAGCCATGTCCCCTTCGTTTTTCAGCACATCATGCGCTGCCCTAAGGCGCGCACTGCGGGAAACTTGCGCATTGAGAATGGCTCGCGCCTCCTCCAGCGTCGAACCATCTCGAGCCTGCAAACGGCGGATCTGAAGGTCCTCATCGCAATCCACGACCAGCACGCGATCCAGCTGCGAGCCGAGTCCTTTTTCGACCAGCAGAGGTATGACCAGGATCTGGTATTCGCCGCCCGCGGCCGCTGACCGGGCCTCCACGGCAGCGCCGATGGCAGGGTGCGTGAGCGCCTCCAGGTCAGCACGGGCCTTGGGGTCGGAAAACACAATCGAGCGCAGTGCCGGTCGGTCCAGATGCCCGTCCGGGGTCAGAATCGACGGACCGAACCGCTCAACCAGGCGCTCAAGCGGAGGCTGTCCCGGCTCCACGACGTCCCGGGCCAGTTGGTCGGTGTCGATGATGGGCACCCCAAGGGAGCCGAAAAACCGCGCGGCGGTCGACTTGCCGCTGGCGATTCCACCGGTGAGTCCAACCCGAAACGGGCGAGGCATCATGAGATGCCTGCAGCGACTTCAGGCATGAGGGACGCAGACGGGATATCGAGCTCATGGATGATGTCCGTAGAGTCCCAGGTAAGAGTGCACGATCTGAGCGCCGAACATCATCATGAGCCAACCTGCGGTGGCAAGGAAGGGGCCAAAAGCGATCGGCACTGATCTGTCTCTGCCGCGGATGGCAATCAAGGCAACTCCCACCACTGCGCCCACTCCGGCAGCCATCAGGATGATCGGCAAGAGCATCTGCCAGCCGAGCCACGCGCCCAGGGCGGCGAGCAGCTTGAAATCTCCATATCCCATCCCCTCCTTGCCGGTCACGAGCCGGAACAGGTGGTAGACACTCCACAGGCTGAGATAACCGGCCAGCGCTCCGATGATGCTGGAACGCATATCCATGGGGTAATGAATTGCCGGGAAGTGGCGGTCCCCACAGGCTAAGCGCGAGTCCGATCCACAGAAGAGGCAACGTCATGCTGTCGGGCAGCAGCTGATGATCTATGTCTATGAATGTCAGCGCGATCAGGAACCAGGTCAGCAGCAGGGCCGCCAGAGCTGGCCAGCCGAAGCCGAATTTCCACGCCACGGCGGCCGAAAGGATGGCCGTGAGCGCCTCGACCAGCGGATAGCGCGCGCTGATGCGCACGCCGCAACTTCGCGCAGCGTCCCTGAGAAGGAGGTAACTCAGGACCGGCACGTTTTGCAAGGCAGTGATCGGGTGCTTTGCAATGCGGGCAAGTGGAGCGAGGCACTACGAGGTTAAAACGCGCTCTGCGACGTGCTGTTGATCATCGGAGCCCGAGGCTTGACTGCGGGCGTCCCATGAGGAGGTGGGGCGGAGCTTGCGGCTGACATCAGCTCCGCACATTGCTCGCGCCACTGGCGGTCGAGAATGACGGGCACTCTATAGATGACGACATTCAGGAAACTGCCGACCAGCAGGCCCAAGACCAAGCAGCGCGGCAATGAACAGGCGGCGGGGAGTCGCCAGAAGCTCAAAGAACGACATGTGCGTCTCCTCAACGAAAACGCCGCGCGATGCGCGGCGTCTATCGCATGACAGCAACCAGTAGCGTCAGACGACCGCGCCGAGCTTGAAGATCGGCAGGTACATGGCGATGACCAGGCTGCCGACCAGCACGCCAAGGATGGCCATGATCAGTGGCTCCAGCAGGCTCGACATCGAATCGACCGCATTGTCAACCTCGGCTTCGTAAAACGTGGCGACCTTACCTGACATCGCATCCAGAGAGCCAGACTCCTCGCCCACAGCGATCATCTGAACGACCATGTTGGGAAACAGCCCCGTATTCTCCATCGCCCGCTGCAGGCGCTGTCCGGTCGCGACTTCGTCGCGCATCCTCAAGACCGCATTCTCGTAGATGATATTGCCGGTCGCACCGGCGACCGATTCGAGTGCTTCGACCAGCGGCACACCGGCGGCGAACATAGTCGAAAGCGTGCGCGCATAGCGCGCGATTGCGGACTTGTTGAGGATCGGGCCGATGATCGGGAACTTTCAGCATCAACCGATCCAGAGACTCGCGCATCTTCCTGGAGCGCTTCTTGAAGTAGACGAAAGCATATATTGCCCCACCGGCGACTAACGCCATAAAGATGCCCTTGATTTTGGACGAACCGCGACAGGTTGATGACCATCTGTGTAAACGCGGGCAGGTCGGCACCGAAGCCCTTGAACAGGCTTTCGAACTGCGGAATCACAAACATCAGCAGAATGATGGTCACAATGACGGCGACCGCGAGCACTGCAGCCGGATAAAACAAGGCCTTTTTGACCTTCTTCTTCAGGGCTTCGGTTTTTTCCTTGTAGGTTGCAACCTTGTCGAGCAATGATTCCAGGGCGCCTGCCTGCTCGCCGGCCTCCACAAGGTTGACATACAGATCATCGAAGTATAGCGGATGCTTGCCAGCGCCTCGTGCAGGGAGGTACCGCCTTCCACTTCCGCCTTGATGTCGAGAACCAGCTTCTGCATCGCGGGCTTGTCGTTGCCGTTGCCGACGATCTCGAATGCCTGCACCATTGGGATGCCCGCGGCCAGCATGGTCGCAAGCTGTCGGCTGAACACTGCAATGTCTTCGGGCTTGACTCTTGCCGCCACTGCTTAAGCGCTCGATTGCTTCCGGATCTTCGATGGGGCGATGCCTTGCCGGCGCAGGTCGGCGCGCAGCGCCGCTTCATCAGGCGCTAGGCTCTTGCCCTTTACGCGGGTGCCGCGTTTGTCTTTGCCCTCCCAGGCGAAGGGGATATCGCGCTTGATGGTCTTGACTGTGCTCGTTGCTGCTGGAGCCATGATCGTTAGGTCCTGCGGTCATTCGATAGTGACGCTGTTGACTTCCTCAAGACTCGTGAGACCCGACTTCACCTTCTCCAAGCCCGGATCGGCGCAGATCCCATACGCCTTCTTTTTCTGCCTGCTCGCCGATATCTACCGCACTGCCGCCGCGAGAATGATGCGTGCGATGGATTCGGTGACAGGCAGTACCTGATAGATGCCGACGCGTCCCTTGTAGCCGTCGGTGCAGTTCTGGCAGCCCTTGGGCCCGAAGAGGCGCAGCCCGCCGTCGACATCGGCTTCCTGAGAAGCCCTCCTTCAGCAGCGCCTCCTTGGGGATGTCGATGGGCTGTTTGCAGTGAATTGCACAGCCGGCGCGCCAGGCGTTGCGCAATGATCAGGCTGACCGAGGTCGCGATCGCGTAGGGTTTAACGCCCATGTCGACCAGACGAGTCAGTGTCTGCGGCGCGTCATTCGTGTGCAGAGTGGACAGCACGAGGTGACCGGTTTGCGCGGCCTTGATCGCGATCTCCGCGGTCTCGAGATCACGGATCTCGCCGACCATGATGACGTCAGGGTCCTGGCGAAGAAACGCGCGCATCGCGGCGGCGAAGGTCAGGCCGACTTTCGGATTGACATTGACCTGATTGACTCCCGGCAGGTTGATTTCTGCCGGATCTTCTGCCGTGGAGATGTTGGTATCCTCACGGTTGAGGATATTGCAGACCGGTATAGAGCGAAACGGTCTTGCCGCTGCCGGTTGGGCCGGTGACGAGAATCATGCCCTGCGGCTTGGCAAGGTAACTGGGTGTACAGCTCTTTCTGGAAAGGCTCGTATCCCAGCGAATCGATTCCCAGCGAGGCTTGCGTCGGATCGAGAATACGCATCACGATCTTTTCGCCGAACAGCGTTGGGCAGGAGCTCACGCGAAAATCGATGGCTCTATTCTTGGACAGCTTCATCTTGATGCGGCCGTCCTGCGGTACGCGTCGTTCCGCTATGTCCAGCCGCGCCATCACTTTCAGGCGAGCGGACAGCTTCTGCGCGAGTTGCACCGGCGGCTGCGCCAGTTCCTTCAGCACCCCATCCATACGCAAACGCACGCGGTAAATCTTCTCGTAGGGCTCAAAGTGGATGTCGGAGGCGCCGCGTCGGATGGCATCCAGCATGACTTTGTTGACGAAGCGGACGATCGGGCGCGTCTTCGACATCGTCGCGGGTGACCTTGTCTTCGGTGCTCTTCATCGCCCCGGTGATACTTCGAGCGACATCGAGATCGATGCCCTCCTCGGCGGAGAGGGCCGACATCTGGTTGTCGACCTGCTCGAGAGCCTTGTCGATGGCCTTCTGCAGCTTGTCGTCCTCGACGACGACAGCCTCGATGCCGAGGCTGGTCTGAAACTTGATTTCATCGATCGCATGCAGATTGGTCGGGATCAGCGACTGCCAGGAACAGCCGCTTGCCGCGCCGGAATATCGGCAGGACCCGATGTTTGGCGATCAGCTTGTCGTTGACGAGCCGCACGACTTCGATGTCCAGGTTGACTCGCCTCAAGATCGAAAAGAGGCGTCGCCGAATTCGTTTGAGGCGGCGACGGCGATCTCGCGCGCGTTAGCGGCGCCGCTGGTGACCAGTTGCGTGACGACGCTGGTCTTGCGCTCGCGGGCGGCGTTCAGAGCATCGAGCATAGCGGCTTCTTCGACGACGCCGTCCTGCACCAGTCGTTGCGGCAGACCGCCAAGACCCGAGCGGCGAACCGCGAGGGCTAAAGAGGCATTATCATTCATGGGCTTAGAGCAACTCGACGATCCGTCCAGCGAGGTTTGCAGAGACAACCGATCGTGCAATTGTCAAATGCGCTTGCATGCTCGCACAAGCTACGTGGCGGTCAGCGTGATTGGCTTCCCAAAAGAAGAAAGCCCCTCCTAGGAGGGGCTTTACCAGCTGCGACAATCGATGAGCTTGTTACGGACGGCAAGCCTTCAGGCAGGTACTTCGGCAACGTCACGCTGGTGGCATCGGCAGGCGACGCTACGTAGCCGGATCGAGTACACCACCGGGCGCTACAGCGTTACCGCAGACCCAGATCACGTCGCCGTTAAGGCTAAGGCCCGGACGGAGGTCGAGCGACGCGGATTGGCAATCGGATGTTCGCGTTGGCCTGGCCGCCGTACGTGATCGATGATCGCGCCGTTGGCGACCGTGTCACCGAGGCCACATACTTGCCGCTGCGGCATGCTGGGTGTAATTGCCAACGCTGGCAGCGGTACCCATCCGCGTAGGCCAGGTGCCGGTGTTCGCGTAAGAACTCAGCAACGCCGGTCTTCAGCAGCCGCGAGGTTCAGGCCTTCAGCCACCTGAGCCGGATCGTGTAGTCCTGATAGGCCGGGATCGCGATCGCAGCCAGAATACCGATGATCGCGACGACGATCATCAACTCAATCAGGGTAAAACCCTTCTGTACAGACTTCATGACAACTCCTATGAACTATTGTTTGAAACCAGCGGCGACTAGCGCCTGCGGGCCTATCAGAGCAAGACCTATGCCATTTTCTAGTTTGGCTCTAACTGACTGATTTCAAACGTCGCCATCACTGGATATTGTTATGAATTTAACTTACGACCGTCACTGTAAGACGACATCCTGTCTGGCGACAGGTCAACAACTGACAGGCCGCGTCACTTTGTTGACGGGGTGAGCTTCCGATCCGGCGAGTTGGTTCAGCTCCTTGAGTGTGAGCGGATTCACACTCTGCGCCCCGGCATCTGAAAGATAGCGGCGACAGCGGCTCTCAGGGTTATTCGATCCCGAGCTTCTTGATCCGGTAGCGCAGCGCGCGGAAGCTCATACCGAGGAGCTTCGCTGCGGCAGTCTTGTTGTAGCGGGTCTTCTCGAGCGCCTTGACGATTGCGTCACGCTCCATCTCCTCGAGCTGCGTGCCGAGCGCGGGAGACCCTTCGGCGACCGTCATTACTGGCGCTGCGACCTGCTGGGCCGGCGGAAGACGGGGAACAGATCGCAGCTTGACGTGGTCGCTCGTAATGGTCCCGGCGGTGCATAGCGTGAGGGCGCGCTCCAGTACGTTTTCCAGTTCGCGCACGTTGCCGGGAAACGGATAGCTCTGGAGCATCTGCAGAGCCTGCTCGTCGATCTGCGGCGGCTCGATGTTCAGGCGCCGCCCCAATCGCCCGAGAATGGTGTTCGCCAGCTCGCCAATATCCTCGGGTCGCTCACGCAGCGAGGGGACACGCAGTTCAATGACATTGATGCGATAGAAGAGATCTTCCCGAAAGCGTCCCTCGCCCACGAGGTCCGTCAGATTCTTGTGAGTGGCCGACAGAATGCGGACATCGACGGGCTCCTCGCGGTTTTCACCAACCGGCCGCACCGTCTTTTCCTGCACCAGACGCAGCAGCTTGACCTGCATGTGCAGCGGCAGATCTGCTACCTCATCCAGAAACAGCGTTCCGCCCTCGGCGTTCTGCACCAGCCCTTTCTTGTCCGCCACCGCGCCCGTGAAGCTGCCGCGCTTGTGACCAAACAGCTCGCTTTCCATCAGCTCGGTCGGGATGGCTCCGCAGTTAACAGCGATAAAGGGACCATCGCGCCGGGCTCCGCTTTCGTGCACCAGACGCGCTACCAGCTCTTTGCCCGTGCCGGACTCCCCATAGATGTGCACGGGTGCCTGACTGCGGGCAACGCGTGCAATCATCTCACGCAGTTGCTGCATCGTGCCCGAGCTGCCGATGAGTCGCGGCCCGCGCATGGTGCCGGTCACGGCCGCAAGATCGCCATGCTCACTCAGCCTGATGGCGGTTCCCACTAACTTCCGTAGCACGCCGAGATCCAGGGGCTTGGAGACGAAATCAAAAGCGCCGAGCTTCAAGGCGCGCACCGCGGTCTCAACGTTGCCATGCGCAGTAATCACGGCTACCGGGAGACTGGCGCGGTTTTCCTGGATCCAGGCCACAAGATCCAGGCCATCTCCATCGGGCAGGCGCATGTCGGTGAGGCACAGATCGATCTGCTCCGTCTTCAGGAGCTTGCGGGCGGTTTCGATATCCGAGGCCGTCCGCGTGACCAGGTTCATGCGGCTAAGCGTCAGGCTGACAAGCTCGAGCAGGTCCGGCTCGTCATCCACGATCAGAACCACCGGGCGACTGCCCGGGGCGCGATCGCCCGGGGCGCGCTCGCCCGGGGCGCGCTCGCCGGCCATGCTCACACTCATCAAGCCTCCCACCTGCGAGGATCAGCGAACACCAGGCGGAAGATGCTACCGCCGCCGGAGCGCGCTTCGTACAGCAGTGTAGCGCCATTGGTTACGGCAAGCTCCCGTGCCAGAAACAGTCCCAGCCCGGTGCCGCGGCCCCCCGAATGGAATGGCTCAAAGATCCGCTCCATGAGCTCGGCTTTGACGCCCGGACCGCGATCCATGACCTGCAGATATGGCCGCGCCGTCGCTGGCATCCGGCCAAATTGCAATTCGATGGCGTCGTTGGATGACTCGGCAATTCCGTGCTTGAGCGCATTCTCACAGAGATTCCAGACGATCTGTCGCAGTTGCGAGGGGTCGGCCCGCACCTCGATCTCACTTGTACCGCTGATGGTGCGCAGACGCTCCTCGGGCCACTGCATGGTTTCGCAGAACTCAGCATGAAAATCCTCTGCCCACGCCTGCAGCGACAGGGTCTCGACGTGGGTATCCTCACGCCGCGATAGTCGCAAAACATTGTTGATGATGCCGCTCACGCGTTCCCCGTTGCTGCGCATGATCTCTGTCAGGCGCCGTTCCGCATCGCTCAGGTTCGACGATTCAGCCAGGAGTTGCGCCGCATGGCTCATGGCACCGACGGGATTACGGATCTCATGTGCAATGCTGGCGCTCAAGCGTCCCAATGCGGCGAGTTTAGACTGCTGCACCTTTTCATTGAGGAGGCTGGTGTCTTCCAGAAATACGAGCACGGGTGCGGGCTCGGCGCTACCCAGCGGTGCGAAGTGCGCGCGAATCAGACGCGCACCGTCTGCTGCAGCGAATGTTTGTTCCGCGGCGGGGAATGCCACCGGCTTAGTCTGGTTCTGGCGCCACCTCTCGAGCAGGTACAGCAGCCGCGGCGACGCTTCTCCCAACAGCGCGTCCGGATAGGCGTTGGAGTCACCGAGGATCTGCGCGGCGGATTCGTTAATGAGCCGGATGCGATCCTGCTGATCCACAACCAACAGACTCTCGCGCAGGTGCTGCACGATGTACTGTGACAACTGCGCCAGATTCGCCAGGTCGATCTCCTGGCGTCGCACCAGCGCTTCACTCTCGCGCAGTCGGTTCGCCACCGGCCACGCCGAGAGCGCGACGACGAACAGCACGACGCCAATGACACCGGCGGTGGGGTAATCCGCGGACGGCGCTGCATCCAGCCAGTGCACGAACATCTGCTGGATGAGTACTGCGATCGCGGCCACAGCCGCGAACAGGAACGCATCGCGATGCTCCGACAGTACGGCGATGGCGGCCACGGGCAGCACTAATAGGATGCCGAGTCCGCTGCTGACGCCTCCGCTCGCATACAGGATGTACGCGATGGCGGTCGCATCCACCGATGCATTGATGAGTGTGACGATCCGCAGGCTGGACCATTTCAGCCTGCGCGCGATGATGAGCAGCAGCGCGGCGGTCAGGTAGGCGATGCAGGCCGAGAGCAGCAGATGCGGGTGTGGCACCACCAGCATCCACTGTGGACCTGCAAAGGTCTGCACGCCCAGCAACACGAGCGGCACAAGGATCCGGTACAGGTTCAGCAGGCCGATGACACGCCAGGCCAGGTCGCTTGGCGCGGAGCTGGATGTCGTGGCGTTTACCGGCATGCTGTTGGGGCGCTGAAGGCGATGTCAGTCGGCGCACGCGACTTTATCACCCCTTTAGTACATGAATAGCGATCCGGTTCGCAGGCCGGGGATCGCTGGTCAGGAGAGCACGATTTGCGCGAAAATGGTGATCCTTGATGACCTTACGGACCTGCCGTGAATGACTCGTTCCGGATTGCGCTGGCGCAGATCGACCTGCTGGTGGGCGATGTGCAAGGGAACGCAGCGCGCGTCATCGAGCGCACGCGCCAGGCCCGCGACAGCGTCAATGCCGGATCTGGTGCTGTTTCCGGAGCTCACCCTCTCGGGCTACCCGCCGGAGGACCTGCTGTTTCACCGCGGGCTTGCGGCTGCAGATCGAGGCGGGGCTGCAGACCCGTTCGCGAGCAGCTGCCGTCCGCCTCGATCGTGGTGGGCTTTCCGGAGTATGCCGGTGCCGGCATCTACAACTCGGCGGCGCTGATTGAGCGGCGGGCACGATTGCGGCCATTCACCGCAAGTGCGAGCTGCCCAACTACAAGGTGTTCGACGAGAAGCGCTACTTCAGGGCCGGCACGCAGCCTACCGTTGTGGACATCAAGGGATTCGCGTTGCGCGCTGCTGGTCTGCGAGGACATCTGGGAGCCGCGAATCGGCGCACCTGGCCCGCGCCGCCGGTGCGGAAGCTGCTGCTCGTCATCAACGCCTCACCCTATGAGCTTCACAAGCAGCGTGAGCGCGAGACGGTGGCGCGCGCTCGGGTGCTGGATGTCGGGCTGCCACTGGTCTACGTGCAACATCGTCGGCGGTCAGGACGAGCTGATCTTCGATGGCAATCGTTCGTGATGGATGCCGAGGGCGCGGTGGTGATGCGCGCTCCGGCCTATGTGGAAGGGACATTCACCGATCGATTTCGTGCGACGTGGTACGGCCGTGTCGTTCCACAACCCGGGCACATCGAGCCTGAGCTCAGCGACGAAGGCAGCGTGTATGGCGCGCTCGTGCTGGGGGTGCGGGACTACGTCAACAAACACGGCTTTCCCGGGCGTGGTCATGGGTCTTTCAGGAGGCGTCGATTCGGCGCTGACGCTGGCGATTGCGGTTGATGCGCTCGGCGCCGACCGGGTGCACGCCGTGATGATGCCGTCGCGCTATACCTCCGACATGAGTCTGAACGATGCCCAGGAGCAGGCTCGCCTGCTCGGCGTGCAACTACAGCGTGCTCTCGATCGAGAGCATGTTCGAGGCAACGCTTGCGACCCTCAAGGACGAATTCGCCGGGCGCGCCGCCGATGCCACCGAGGAGAACATCCAGTCGCGCTGTCGCATGCTGCTGCTGATGGGTATCTCCAACAAGACCGGCACGCATGCTGCTCACCACCGGTAACAAGAGCGAGATGGCGGTCGGCTACGCCACGCTCTATGGCGACATGGCCGGTGGCTTTGCGCCGATCAAGGATTGCAGCAAGACAGCTGGTGTATCGGCTCGCGGCTTACCGCAATGCACAGCGGCCGGTCATCCCCCAGCGGGTGATCGACCGGCCGCCCTCGGCGGAGCTGCGTCCTGACCAGAAGGATTCGGACTCGCTGCCGCCCTACGAGGTGCTGGATCCGATCCTCGAAGCCTTCATCGAGGAGGATCTGTCGGTTGACGAGATCGACGCGCGCGGCTTCGATCGGGCGACCGTCGGTCGCGTGCTCGATATGGTGAAGCGCAACGAGTACAAGCGTCGGCAGGCGCCTCCTGGTGTGCGCGTCAGCCGGCGCGCGTTCGGACGCGACTGGCGCTACCCGATCACCAACGGCTACCGGCGCTGAGGTGACCCTGCCGCAGCGTTCGCGCTGATTCACCGGGGGTCGCGGGCAACCCACCTGCCCGCTTCAGCGGGCTAGTGCCAGATCTTCCACCAAGGTCGCTTGGTCTCCGCCTGGCTGAGCCGGACCTCACCGCCGTAGTTGACCTGGTAGACCTTGCGCGTCTGGTCGGCGAGCGGCTGCAAGATCCAAGCGGTCATACGCACTCGAATCATGATCTGCGAGCGCCTCGCGGATGGCCGGCGCGCCATCGAAGTTGCTCGACACAGCCCTTCGCCCGCTGCGCGGCGGCCACGTAGGCGCCGCGCTTGAAGTAGTAGCGCGCCACGTGCACTTCGTAGTCGGCCAGCCGGTTGCGCAGGTAGATCATCCGCTGCAAGGCGTCGTGCGCGTATTCACTCTTCGGGATACTGCTCGACGACGGTGCGGAAGGCGCTGAAGGACTTGCGAGCCGTGCTGGGCGGTCGCTGCGTCAGGTCGACGCGGAAGAGGTGCTCGATCGCGTTGGGCGTGCGTTCGAAATCCACCAGTCCCTTCACGTACCAGGCATAGTCGACGCGCGGGTGGGTCGGATTCTCACGGATGAAGGTATCGGCCGCATCCGTCGCCGACTCCCCCTCGCCCGCACGGTAATATGCGTAGATGAGATCGAGCCGGGCCTGGCGCGCCTGGTCGGTGAAGGGAAAGCGCGCCGTCAGCTGCCTCGTACTGCTTGATCGCCCCCTGGTAGTCATAGGAATCAAGCGCCTTGTGCGCCTTCTTGTACAGCAGCTCGGGATTGGACTTGGAGAGATCCTTCGCGCGGTGACTGCGGCAGCCGCCACCTGCGACCAGGGCGATGAGCACAGGACCAGCACGCCGGCGCGCACTGACTGGCCGGACAGAGAGAACAATATGAGGACCTTTCTTTGGCTTCGCGCCGAGTGAGTCTGGAAAGTATAGCGAATCCGCCGTCCCGACTTCCGACCGGTGAGCGCTGGAGTCCGCGACGCGAGCCGAGTTCCGCGTAGCTCCGCTGAGCTGCGCATCCACTAGCTGAGTTGCCGGCGGAGCTGGCTGGGCTGCGTCTGGATCAGGCCCTCGCGCGCCTGTTCCGCAGTATTCCCGTGCCCGACTGCAGGCGTGGATCGAAGCCGGTGTCGTTCAGGTCGACGGGCGCCAGCCTGCGGGTGCGGGACAAGGTGGGCGGCGGTGAGCGGGTACGAATCGAAGCGCGCCTGCAGGTGCAGACGCCGGTCGTGCCGCAGAGCTTGCCGCTCGAAGTCGTCTTCAAGGATCGTGCGCTGTTAGTCATCAACAAACCCGCAGGGCATGGTCGTGCATCCCGGTGCGGGCAATGCCGCCAACACCCTGCAGAATGCGCTGCTGGCTTTCGATCACAAAGCTGGCGTTGGTACCGCGCGCCGGACTGGTACATCGGCTGGACAAGGACACGAGCGGGTTGCTGGTCGTTGCACGTACACCGGAGGCACATACCGCGCTGGTGAGCGCAATCGCTGCGCGCGAGGTCGAGCGGCACTACACCGCCGTCTGCACCGGAGTTATGACAGCCGGCGGGACGGTCGATGAGCCGATCGGCCGGCATCGCACTCAGCGCACCCGAATGGCCGTGCGCCGCGACGGACGGGAGGCCATATCCCATTATCGGGTCCTGAAGCGATTTCGAGCGCATACGCTGGTGCGTGTGCAGCTCGAGACTGGCCGCACTCACCAGATCCGCGTGCATCTGGCGCATATCGGGTTTCCGTTGGTCGGGGATCCGCTTTATGGCGGACGTCGCCGGCTACCCGCGGGAGCCAGCCCGCAGTTGGTGAATGCGCTGACGTGCTTCAGGCGCCAGGCGTTACATGCCGCGCGATTGCGCCTCGTGCATCCGGTGAACGGGCGGGAGCTGGAGTGGGAGGCGCCGCTGCCGGCAGACATGGTCGCGCTGCTGACGGCGATGGAGTCTGACGCCAAGTTGGCTGCTCCTCCTCGGGATGTGCGCAGATGAGTGCACCGAGCGTCGGGTATCTGTTGCCGGATTGGCCAGCCCCAGCTCACATCCGGGCGGCCTGCACCTTGCGCACCGGCGGGGTGAGCCGTGCGCCGTACGACTCCCTGAACCTCGGAGCTGCTGGGGGCGATGCCGAGGAGAGCGGTGGCAGAGAACCGGCGCCGCGTCCGTCAGGCCCTGCAGCTGCCCGCGGAGCCCGTGTGGCTGCATCAGGTGCATGGAGCGGCGGTTGTGGATATCGATGCACCTCCGTCTCGTATCGATACACCTCTGGGTGGTGCTGCCCGGATTGAACCGGTCGCAGATGCTGCTGCGCCGACGGCTGATGCTGCGGCCACCAGCCGACCCGGCCGGGTGTGTGTGGTGCGCATCGCCGATTGTCTGCCGGTACTGTTCGCCGCCACGGATGGCACCAAAGTAGCGGCCGCGCATGCGGGCTGGCGCGGCCTGGCCGATGGGGTGCTCGAGGCCACCATCGACGCTCTGGCTATGGAACCGGCGCGACTCATGGCCTGGCTCGGTCCGGCCATCGGTCCGCAACGTTTCGAGGTGGGTGAGGACGTGCATCGTGCCTTCACGGTCAGTGATGCGAGCGCCGCGAGCGCGTTCGTGCCGAACGAGCGCGGGCGTTGGCACTGTGATCTGCCGGCACTGGCACGCCTCAGACTGCCCGCGCGGGCGTTAGCCGGATTTTTGGAGGTAACTGGTGTACCTACGCCGATCCGGCCCGCTTCTTCTCGTATCGCCGCGACGGCCAATGCGGGCGCATGGCGGCGCTGATCTGGATGGAGCCGCCATGATCCGTGATGGCAGCCTTAAGGTGCCGCTGCTGCTCTGGATCATCGTGTTCACCGCTCTAGGCGGCATTGCGAGCGCGGCATTCGCCGGCCTGTATCTGCTGCTCCCGGAGCGTACCGGTGTTCGCCTGCTGCCGCATTTCGTGAGCTTTGCGACCGGCGCTCTGCTGGGGGCGGCATTGCTCGCGTTACTGCCGGAGGCCATCGAAGGTGTCGGTGTGGGAGAGGCACACACCATCGGCGCTGCGCTGCTCCTGGGCCTCGGAATCTTCTTCGTCATCGAGAAGCTGGTGCTATGGAGACACGGCGCGGGGCATGACCCGCTAGTGCATGAGCACGCGCATGCAGAGGGTGCCGCCGCGGAAGCCGATTGCGCGCATCCTCACCATGAGCTTGCGGGGCATCGTCACAACCATCAGGGCCACACTCACCAGGGTGCCGCCGGGGTCCTCGTGCTCATCGGGGACAGCATTCACAACGCCCTCGATGGTGTGCTCATCGCGGCTGCATTCCTCACGAACGTCCCGTTGGGTCTGGTGACGACGCTGGCGGTGGCGGCGCATGAGATCCCGCATCGCGTTGGCGACTTCGCCATCCTGCTCCACGCCGGGATGTCACGGCGGCGGGCGCTCGTACTGAACATGGCGACCGGACTGGCTTCCGTGCTGGGCGGTATCGTGGCCTATTTCGGACTGCAACGGGCCACCGCCGCGCTGCCGTACGCCCTGGCGCTCGCCGCGGCCGGGTTCCTCTATATCGCCGTTGCCGGACTGATACCCGCGCTGCACCGGCGCGCCGACCCGCGGACCAGCCTGGCGCAGGTGCTGCTGATGGGATGGGCGTCGCAGTCATGGCCTTGGCGGAGTCCCTGGCCCACTGAGCAAGGGGGAGAAAACGGGCTCTCCACAACCGTAATCGCTTGAATCTGCAGGGCACGGCCCCACTTCCGATTGCAACCCTCACTTTCTGGTTCCGTCATGCGACAGGACAAACTGACCAGCCAAGTTCCAGCAGGCGCTGGCCGATGCGCAATCGCTTGCGCTCGGCCGCGACCATCAGTTCATGGAGCCGGCGCACGTGATGCTGGCGCTGCTCGACAGCCAGGGCGGCAGCGTGCGTCCGTTGCTGCTCAAGGCCGGCGTCGACATCAACAAGCTGCGCTCCGAGCTGCGGCGCCATGCTCGACCGGCTGCCGAAGGTCGAAGGCACGCCCGGCGAGATCCACATCTCGAACGACCTCAACAAGCTGCTCAACGTCACCGACAAGCTCGCGCAGCAGCGCGGCGATCAGTTCATCTCCAGCGAGCTGTTCGTGCTGGCCGCCTTCGAGGATCGCGGACGCTCGGCAAGCGCCCTGAAGGATGCGCGCGCGGTACAGCGGCGCGCTCGAGAAGGCGATCGACGAGGTGCGCGGCGGCGAGAAGGTGAACGATCCGAATGCCGAGGAGAGCCGCCAGGCGCTCGAGAAATACACGGTCGATCTGACCGCGCGCGCCACCTCCGGCAAGCTCGATCCGGTGATCGGCCGCGACGATGAGATCCGCCGCACCATCCAGGTGCTGCAGCGCCGCACCAAGAACAATCCGGTGCTGATCGGTGAGCCCGGCGTCGGCAAGACCGCCATCGTCGAGGGGCTGGCGCAGCGCATCATCAACGGCGAGGTGCCCGAGGGCCTGAAGAACAAGCGCATCCTGGCGCTCGACATGGGCTGCGCTGATCGCCGGCGCGAAGTTCCGCGGCGAATTCGAGGAGCGCCTCAAGGCAGTGCTGAACGATCTGTCCAAGCAGGCAGGCCAGATCATCCTCTTCATCGACGAGCTGCACACCATGGTGGGCGCCGGCAAAGCCGAAGGCGCCATGGATGCCGGCAACATGCTCAAGCCGGCGCTCGCCCGCGGCGAGCTGCATTGCGTGGGCGCCACCACGCTCGACGAATATCGCAAGTACATCGAGAAGGATGCCGCGCTCGAGCGGCGCTTCCAGAAGGTGCTGGTCGACGAGCCCTCGGTCGAGGACACCATCGCGATCCTGCGCGGCCTGCAGGAGCGCTACGAGGTGCACCACGGCGTCGACATCACCGACCCGGCGATCGTCGCCGCGGCGACCCTGTCGCATCGTTACATCGCCGACCGGCAGCTGCCGGACAAGGCGATCGACCTGATCGACGAGGCGGCGGCGCGCATCCGCATGGAGATCGACTCCAAGCCCGAGGCGCTCGATCGGCTCGAGCGGCGCATCATTCAGCTGAAGATCGAGCGCGAGGCGCTGAAGAAGGAGACAGGACGAGGCCTCGCAGCAAGCGCCTGGCCACCTTGCAGGAGACGCTGCGCGGGCTCGAGAAGGAGTACGCCGATCTCGAGGAAGTCTGGAAGTCGGAAAAGGCGGCGCTGCAGGGCGCAGCGCAGATCCGCGCGGATCTGGACCGAGTGCGCGGTCGAGCTCGAAGCCGCGCGCCGCGCCGGCGATCTGCAGCGCATGGCGGAGCTGCAGTACGGCAAGCATTCCCGAGCTGGAAAAGCGTCTGCAGCAGGCGCTGGATGCGGAGAACAAGGCGCCGCAGCTGGTGCGCAACCGGGTGACCGAGGAGGAGATCGCCGAGGTCGTCTCGCAAGTGGACCGGCATTCCGGTCTCCAAGATGCTCGAGGGCGAGAAGGACAAGCTGCTGCGCATGGAGGAGGCGCTCGGCCAAGCGCGTCGTGGGTCAGGATGAGGCGCTGCGCATCGTGGCGAATGCCATCCGCCGCTCGCGCGCCGGATTGTCTGATCCGCGCCGACCGAACGGCTCGTTCCTGTTTCTCGGACCCACCGGCGTCGGCAAGACCGAGCTGTGCAAGGCGCTGGCCGAATTCCTGTTCGATACCGAAGAGGCCATGATCCGCATCGACATGTCGGAGTTCATGGAGAAGCACTCCGTGGCGCGCCTGATCGGCGCGCCTCCGGGCTATGTCGGTTACGAGGAGGGTGGCTATCTCACCGAGGCGGTGCGCCGCCGGCCTTACTCGGTCATCCTGCTCGATGAGGTCGAGAAGGCGCACCAGGACGTGTTCAACGTGCTGCTGCAGGTGTTGGATGACGGCCGCCTCACGGACGGGCAGGGCCGCACGGTCGATTTCCGCAACACCGTCATCATCATGACCTCGAACCTCGGCTCGCAGGTCATCCAGGAGTAGGCGGGCGAGAAGAACTACGCGCGCATGAAGGCCGCGGTCATGGAGATCGTGCAGCAGAGCTTCCGGCCGGAGTTCATCAACCGCATCGACGACATCGTCGTGTTCCATCCGCTGGGCACGGCGCAGATCCGCGCGATCGTGGACATCCAGCTGGGCTACCTGCGCAAGCGGCTGCAGGAGCGCAATATGGACCTCGCGCTCGATGATGCCGCGCGGGATCTGCTGGGCGAGGCTGGATTCGATCCGGTGTATGGTGCGCGGCCGCTGAAGCGCGCCATCCAGCAGCAGATCGAAAATCCGCTGGCGCAACGCATTCTGCAGGGCGACCTTCGTACCGGGCGATCGCATCCGGGTCACCGCCCGCGATCAGCAGTTGGTGTTCGAGAAGGCTTAAGCCCCTATAATCGCTGTCTTCACATTGTCAGGTGCCGACAAGTCACGCCATGCCGTTCTACGAATACGAGTGCGCGAACTGCAAGTTCTACACCGAGGTGATGCAGAAGATCATCTGATCCGCCCCTGACGAAGTGTCCGTCCTGCGGCAAGAAGACGCTGAAGAAGCTGGTATCGGCGCCGAACTTCCGCCTCAAGGGCGCCGGCTGGTACGAGACTGACTTCAAGAGCGACAAGGAGAACAAGCGCAACCTGGCCGCGGCGGACAAGGAAGAGGCCGCCGCCCGAAACCGCCGCCAAACCCGACAGCACCGCTGAGGCGGACAAGTCCAAAGCCGAACCCGCCGCGGAATCCGCGCAGGAGACGGCGCCGAGCGAAGACTCCGGCGCCCCAAACCGGAGGCCAAGCCGGCGGCGGCCAGCGCCGCCGCGCCGCGGATCCAAAACGGTGCGCAGCGCTGCCAAGAGCGCACGGCGGGCAGCGCCGGCGCGCGGCGCGGTGAAGGCTCGCCCGACCAAGGGCAAGAAGAGCGCGCACCGCAAGAAATCCCGCCGCTGAGTTCCCGCGCCGTGGCAGCAGGCGGCAAAAAACGCGGACTGCGCCGCTACCTGGTCGCGGGCGTGCTGGTCTGGCTGCCGATCCTCGCGACGATCTGGGTGGTGACCTTCTTCATCCGCCTCATGGACCGGACGCTGCTGCTGTTGCCGTCCGGCCTATCAGCCCGCAGGCGCTGGTGGGCTTTGCGCTGCCGGGCTTTGGCGCGGTGTTCGCCTTCATCGTCGTGCTGGCCACCGGGCTGCTGGTCACGAATCTCATCGGCCGGCAGCTGGTCGCCTTCTGGGAGGACCTGCTGAACCGCATTCCGGTGGTGCGCAGCGTTTACGGCGGCGTAAAGAGCTTCACCGAGAGCGTCTTCTCGCAGTCGAACTCCTTCCGCAAGGTGGTGATGATCGAGTACCCGCGCGCGGGCATCTGGAGCCTCGGGATTCATGACGGCGGAGGATGTTGCCGAGATCAGCGCACGGACCGGCGAGCAGCACGCCTGCGTCTACATCTCCAATGCCCTGAACGCCACCGCGGGATTCCTGGTGCATCGTGCCGCGCAGCAGGTGGTCGAGCTCGACATGAGCGTCGATGCCGCCATGAAGATGATCATCACCTGCGGAGTGGTCGTGCCGCCGCCACCCGTCAGTCAGAGATCGCTCTGCCAGCGGCCTGAGCGCCTGCTCCCTGCTGCTGGCGGCTGACCCGCCCGGTTGCGGCGCGGCCTCGCCGGTTGCGAGGGTGCCAGGCGCTCCGTAGTATCGCGCGCCTTATGCGCTCACATTACTGCGGACAGGTCAACGAGAAGCTGATCGGCCAGGAAGTCACCGTGGCGGGCTGGGTCCACCGGCGTCGCGACCATGGCGGGGTCATTTTCGTCGATCTGCGCGACCGCGAAGGGCTGCTGCAGGTCGTGTTCGATCCGGATGCGGCCGCAGGTGTTCGCGCGAGGCCGAGCGGCTGCGCAACGAGTTCGTGATCACGCGTGAAAGGACGCGTGCGCGCGCGGCCGGCCGGGACTGTCAACGCCAACCTCGCCTCCGGGCGAGGTCGAGCTGCTGGCGCATCGGAGCTCGAGCTGCTGAACCGCTCCGAGCCGCTGCCGTTCCAGCTCGATGAGACGGTGGGCGAGGAGGTGCGCCTCAAGTACCGCTACCTGGATCTGCGACGCGAGGTGATGAACCAGCGTCTGCGGCTGCGGCATCGCATCACGCGCGCCATGCGCGGCTATCTGGATGGCAACGGCTTCATCGATCTCGAGACGCCGATGCTCGACGAAGGCGACTCCCGAGGGCGCGCGCGACTACCTCGTGCCAAGCCGCACGCATGCCGGCAAGTTCTTCGCGCTGCCGCAGTCGCCGCAGATCTTCAAGCAGCTGCTGATGATCGCGGGCTTCGACCGCTACTACCAGATCGTGCGCTGCTTCCGCGACGAGGACCTGCGCGCCGACCGTCAGCCGGAGTTCACGCAGCTCGACATCGAGACCTCGTTCCTCGACGCAGGACGCGATCATGGAGCTGATGGAGGGGCTGGTGCGGCACTTCTTCAAGGAAGTGCTGGATGTCGACGCTGCCTGAGCCCGTTGCGCGCGCATGACCTTCAGCGAGGCGATGCGGCGCTATGGCTCGGACAAGCCCGATCTGCGCATTCCGCTCGAGCTCGTCGACGTCGCCGATCTGGTGCAGGACTGCGACTTCAAGGTGTTCGCAGGACCTGCGAAGGACCCCAAGGGTCGCGTGGCGGCGTTGCGCGTGCCCGGCGGCGGCTCGATGCCGCGCTCGCAGATCGACGAATACACCGCGTTCGTTGGGCGCTATGGCGCCAAGGGCCTGGCCTACATCAAGGTCAACGAGCGCGCGAAGGGGCGCGAGGGTCTGCAGTCGCCGATCGTCAAGTTCCTGAGCGACGCGGCGGTTGCCGGCATTCTCGAGCGCACCGGCGCGCAGGACAACGATCTGGTGTTCTTCGGCGCCGACAGCGCCAAGGTCGTCAACGACGCGCTCGGCGCGCTGCGTCTGAAGGTCGGGCAGGACCTGAAGCTGGTGCAGGAAGGCTGGCGGCCGCTGTGGGTGGTCGACTTCCCGATGTTCGAATGGGATCCGGAGGCGAAGCGCTGGGTCGCCATGCATCACCCGTTCACCTCACCGAAGAACGACGACCCGGCCGCGCTGCGCGCTGATCCC
Source organism: uncultured Pseudomonadota bacterium (assembly GCA_963715725.1). GTDB lineage: Bacteria > Pseudomonadota > Gammaproteobacteria > Steroidobacterales > Steroidobacteraceae > 13-2-20CM-66-19. The sequence goes on from OY970272.1 coordinate 2,483,800, forward strand.
GAGGGTGCGCTGGCCAAGGCCTATGACATGGTGCTGAACGGCTCGGAGATCGGTGGCGGCTCGGTGCGTATCCACCGGCAGGAGATGCAGTCGACGGTGTTCGATCTGCTGGGCATCGATGCGGAGGAAGCGCAGAAGAAATTCGGCTTCCTGCTGGATGCGCTCAAGATTCGGCGCGCCTCCGCATGGCGGCATTGCCTTCGGCCTGGACCGGCTGGCGATGCTGATGGCGGGCGCCGACAGCATCCGCGAGGTCATTGCCTTCCCGAAGACGCAGACCGCTGCGGATCCGATGACCGATGCGCCGACGGAAGTCAGCGAAGCGCAGCTGCGCGAGCTGCACATCCGTGTGCGCACGCCACCGCCGTCCTGAGCGCACCTTTAGTATTCGAACTGGTAGGCGAGCCCAACACTACTGCCCGGGTCATTCTCCGGGGTCGTGCCCTGCGTCGAGGCAGTGCCATTACCGAGGCGTGTCTGCAGCTTCAGGTGTTTGGTCAGATCCACATCGACCGCGAGCTGACTCTGGCCGGTCGTGCTCTCCTTGACCGCGACGAACACCCGGCTGCGAGACGTAGCGGCCGGCTTCGATGCTGGGGCCGGTGTTCTGCGTGCCGCCGGCCGCGCCGCTGCTCGTAGCGCTCCTGACACGGACAGCCGGTCGAGACCGAGGGCCTTCTGGATCTTCGCTACCGGGTTCAAGCGCTGCCGCCACCGCCGCCACTCAGACTGGCCAGCGCCGCGCCGATCTGTACGACCTGCAGCGCGGTCAGCTGCGAGGCTGGTTCGCCGAACAGCAGGCGGGCGAGGATCTCATCCTGCGGCAGCTCTGGCGTGCTGCTGAGCTCGATTTTCGGCGCATCCGCCAGTCCCGTGATCTTGACGGTGGCCGTGACATCCAGCACCTGCGTCTGCGCCACGAAATCCAGCGTCGGATCGATCTTGCTTCGATAGGCCGGCGCCGTTGAAGGTCACCGTGCCCGAAGAGAAAGTCAGCTTGCTGCTGGCAAGCGTGAAGAAGCCGCGCTGCAGCTCGAAGCCACCGCTCACCACCGGGTCGATCAGTCGTGCCGCGAATGTGCATCTCGCCGCCCAGTTCCGCATCCAGGCCGCGGCCCTTGACGAGGATCTGCCGCGGCGCATCCACTGTGAGTCAAGACCGATGATCAGCGGCTTTTCTCGGGTGGCGGCGGCGGCTTCCCCGGGCCGGCGCACATCGAGCACCGCGACGTTAGGCGGCAGTCCGCTCGGAATCTCGACGTTGGCGCGATTGACATGCACCTACCCTGCGACATCGAGATGCTCGCGCGCCGTGCCGCTGTATCTGGATGTCAGCGTTGACATTCGCCGTGATGATGTTGCTCGCGATGGGCTGCGCGTGTTTGGCGGTGAGCTTCAGATCGACTGGGATTTTCGGCTGCAGGATGCCGATGGTGCCTTCGATCGATACGGTGCCGGGGGCGGCACGCGCGGTCAGCGATTCGATCTGCAGCGTGCCGTGGTTGCCACTCAACTCGCCCTTGATGTCGGTGAGGTTGGTGCCCTGGGTGTAGTCGCGCAGGCTGCCGTTGGCCAGCCGCACCGTGCCGCCGATCTCCGGATTGCTGACCGAGCCCGTGACGGTGGTATCGATATTGAGCGCACCGGTGGCGTGCCGGCCGCCCGCTTCCAGCAGCGGGTTCGCAAGGGCTACATCGAGGGTCCCGGCCAGTTTCAGATCGAGCGCGCCAGCGGCCGCCAACGGCGCGCGACCGCTCAGGTGCAGATGGGAGTTAGTGCCAGTGCTGATATCGGTGGTCAACTGCGCATAGCTACTCTGCAGTTGTGCTGTAGCATGCACATCGCTGCCGGGCAGTCCCTGCGCGGCATCACTGGCGGCGCGCAGCCCGGTGGCATCCAGGTGGGCCTCACCGGTGGGAGTGCTTAGGTTGCCGCGCAGCTGCGCGTTCGCCTGGATCACACCGCTCGCCAGCGCTTTGGGCACGAAGGCATTGATCAGCTCTGGCCTGACTTCCCGCAGCGAGGCCCGCAGGTCAAGAGCCGGAGTCACCCTGCCATTCGCTTCCAACACCGCCTGCTGAACGCCAAGCTTGATGTTAGTGAGCACCACGCCGTTGGCAAAGGACACTCTGCCCGGCGCGAGCAGGTGCACGGTTTGCCCGTGGTAGTTCACTTCGGTTTTCTCGAGACGCAGCTCCTGAGCCTTCGCATTGAGCACGGCATTGGCGCTGATGGTGGCAGGCTCGCCGCCGATCGCTGGCGACTGGGCATTGAGAGTCGTGTTGAGCGCGTCCATTGGGCCGTTGGCCATAAGCTGCGCACTTGCGGTCAGGCTCCCGGCGGAGACGTTCTGGGCATCCAACTGCAGCTGCACACGTCCTGCATTGGTGCTGAGACTGGCGGCCACGCCGCCTTGCAGATTGGTGGCAAGCAGGCGGTTGAGATCTTCCAGCTGCTGCATCCGCAGCTGCAGCGTGCCGCGCACGCTGGCGAAGTCACGGCTGCCAGTCAGATCTCCCTCCATATGTGCGCTCTTCCACCCGGAGCGGTGAATCAGCAGGTGCACGGTGTCACTGTTGAGTTGCTCCACCGACACATTGAGCGCGAGCGGTGCGCCATCGAGTGTGCCATGTGCCTCGGCGGTGCCGCGGGTGGCCTTGGGCAGACCCTGCACGCGCACGGTCGCCGCCACCGCTCCCGGCGGACTGCCGTGCACCGACAGATTCGAGCTGACATCGGTGATAGCCGTCAGCGACTGCAGCGGACCGTTCACTTTGCTCGTCAGCTTCAGATTGCCCGCCAGGGCCGCTGAGAGCTGCGCCAGCTCGGGCAGATTGAGCTCGAGGCGCGCGTTGAGCTCCTGCGTGCCCGTGCGCAGCATCTTCGCAGTCGCCGCCGCGCTGATGAAGCGGCTGGTGAGTTGCACGCGCTCCACGGAAATCTGCTCATCGGTTAGATCCCCGGTCAGTTGCAGGCGCGTGTTGCCCTCGCGGACCAGTCCCGCCCAGGCTGCCTGCCCGGCATCCAGCACCGCGTTGGTGTCGGTGGCGAGATGCAGAGTTTTCTTGCTCTGGCTGACCTGCGCCTTGATGTCGGCACGGCCGGCAATCTCCTGTCCCGCAAGAGCTGCGAAGGGTGTCAGATTGGGAAGGCGCAGTGTGGCCTGAGCGCTCAGCTCGCCTGCCGTCACGGCATCCATCTTCAGCGACACAAGTTTGTGTGCTGCGCTGAGCTGCAGCGGGCGTTTCTTGTCGTCCAGGCGCATCGTGGCATCGAGGGTCAGGGGCTCATCTGCGAACAGCCTGGCGACCGGCGCGGGCAACACCAGTCCCGCGAGCGAGGCCCGCAGTCGCGCGGCACCGGCATTGGCGCTCAGGTTGGCATCAAGCGCCTCCAGGCGCGTATCGCCGGGAACCTGCAGCTGCCGGATCTGCAGTCGTCCGTCGGCCGTCGGGGTCTTGAAGGGGCCGTGGAACCGTCCCTGCAGATCCACGTGCTGCCAGCTGACGCCAGGGTAGGGCGTCATCTCCGGCGCGTTCAGGGCGTAGTCCAGATCAGCGGAACTCTGCACGAGATTCACCGTGCCGTGTGCCTGTCCGCTTAGGGCGCCGGCGTTCAATGTCAGGTCGATGCGCTCGGCGGCACGCGGACCACTTAGCCGTGCGAGCACCGACAGCTCGCCCAGCCCGGGCACCTTGATGAGGTTTTCCAACGGCCCGTGGGCGGGTTCCTGCAGCTTGATGGTGGCATCCATGCGCTGCGGATCGAACTGGAGCTGCACTTCGTAGCTGCCGGCTCCGCCAACCCGCTGCGCGAGCACGTGGGCTGCGGCGTCCTGCAGCGAGCGCAGATGTGCCGAGCCGTGCACTGTGAGCGCCACCGGCTCACCGGCGAGTGATGCGCCGAGCTCCAGCGCATCGATGCGCAGATCGTGCAGATCACTGTGAGGCACGCTGGGCGAGCTGCTCGATGGCTTCTTCTGCTCATCCGGCAGCGGGGCCCGTTCGATGTGCAGCCGCCCGATGTGCAGGCTGTCGACGAGCACGTGGCGCACCAACAGCGCCGCGGGCGACCAACGCAGGGAGATATGCTCGGCAGTGAGCCACACGCCGTCCGCATCGCGCAGATTCAGCTGCACCAGATCGAGCGCGGCCGGGAAGGAGCCGCCGATACCCGTGAGCTCCACTTTGCCATCGGTGAGCTGCGCGGTCAGACGTGCGATGTAGCCACGGCCGCTTTCCGTGTTGGCAACGATCAGCACGGCCAACACCAGCAGCAGCACGAGCGCAGGCACGGCTGCAGCGGTCCAGAGTGCAATTTTGACCGGCCGGCGCATCAGAAGGCCTGCCCCAGGCCGATATACACCTCAAAGCGATCGTCGCCGGGGCGCTTGTTGACGGGTACGGCGAAGTCCAGCCGTATCGGGCCGATGGGCGTGTAATAGCGCACCCCCGCACCGGTTCCGAAGCGGATCGTGGAATTCAGCACATTCAGATTCCTGCTCACCTGCCCGCCATCTAGGAATACTGCGGTACCAAAATTCGTTCCGATGCGCTGACGGTACTCGACGCTGCCCGCCTGCACTGCGGTGCCGCCCACGGGATTGTCGTCCGGAAACACCGGTCCCACCGACTGGTAGCGATAGCCACGGATCGAGCCGCTGCCGCCCGCATAGAAGCGCTGATCCGGTGGCAGGCTGAATTCCGAGGCGCCCGCCGCGAGCCCGGCCACCCCGCGCACCGCGATCACGCTGCGCCCCGGATCGTGGCTGATGCCGAGATTCTGCAGATCGAAGTAGAAGGAAGCGCTGAACTGTGTGATGAAGAACTGTGTGCTCGGGTGGCCCACCGAGAACGTGGGTCCGATGCTCAGCGTGGCGCGCAGGCCCTTGCGTGCATCCTGTAGCGGCGAGTCGAGTCCGGTGTTGTTGAACAGCACGTTCAACGGCAGAGACAGCAGCGTGTAGTGGAACGATTGTGAGAGGCAGGAGTCCGGCGGCAGCGCGCCCGGCAGCACGCATTCGAGATTGAGAGGCTCCACGGCGCACTGCTGGGCAGAGGTGCACTCCTGCTGCACGATGTGCTCCTGCTGCGCGCCAAACCCGGCGCTGATCGTCCAGAGATTCGAGAGCTTGCGACTCAGGGCGATACCGAAGCTGACGGCTTTCTGGTTGTAGGCAATCAGGGACTGGCTGAGCGCTCCGACGGACACCTGCAGGGACTGATCACGGCGGCCGAAATCCGGAATCAGATACTTGCCATTGATGTCATAACCGATGCCGTTGGTGGCCGTGCCGCCTCCGAGGTTGATGGCGGTTGCAGACAGCGTGAGCGAATCGGCGTGTCCTGAGATATCGCGTTTGGTCCAGTTCACACCCGTGCTGCCGCCGAGATCACTCGAGTAGGCCGCGCTCAACGCCACCGCGTGTTGCTTGCGCTCGCGAAACACGAAAGTCACAGGCACACTCTGCGCGCTTTCCTCCGGTTTGCCGAGTGCTGACGCTCACTGCAGAGAACACGCCGAGCGCCAGCAGGTCCTTGCGCGCTGCCTCGAGCTGGGACGCATCATAGGGCTCGCCGCTGTGCACCAGCAGGCGCCTGCGGATGATCCGATCCTTCATGTCCTTGAGTCCCTGCAAGCGGATCTCGCCGAGGTTGACCCGCTTCCCGGTGGTGACACGAAAGCTGACATCCAACACCCGCTCCGAGGGAAACTCGTGCGCGACGGGGGGATCGACCTTGGCGAACGCATAGCCGTCATCCTGCAGAGCCTGCAGCAGCCGCCCGCCGGCCGCGAGCACATCCGCCGCGATGGCCGGCGCGCCGGAATTCAGCTGCAGGGCCTGCGCCGCCTTCTCGGGAACCTGCCCGTCGATCTCGACCTTGCGCAGGTGGTATTGCGGGCCGAGACTGAATGTGACCCGGACCTGCGCGTCACTGCCTGCCGCTTTTGCGCTCAGCTCCTCCCCCAGTCCGGGATCATCGAGCGGCAGCCCGTCGATAGTGATGCCGACATAACTCTGGTAAAAACCGGAGCTTTCCAACACGGTTTTCAGTCGGTCCAGGTCGCCGCGGGCACGACCGATGAGGGCAAAGGGCCCCACCGGCGCCGTGGTACGCAGGTTGACCAGATCGGAAGTCGCCTTGAGCGTTGCATTCAGCTCGCTGTCGTTAGTGGAGCCGAGCTCCACTTTGTAGGGTTGCGGGTCAGCTGCCCGCGCCAGGCCGCTCGTGCCTGGCAGGGCAGCGATTGCCAACGTCGCGGCGACGGCCAGCGTGGCCCACGCGGGCACACCGGATCTGATACTCACTTGCGTGCCGGTGTCATGCTGCGAGCTGCCATTTCAGGTTAATGTGGTCGCCGGAAAGGGGTTCCCACGAATGGCGCGGGCAGCGGGGCAAATGGGGGCAACGGTCGTCTACGTGCATGGGCTGTGGATGAGCGGGGGCGAGTCGGTGTTCTTGCGCCGGCGTCTGGCGCGCGAATTCGGCCACGCGGTGCACGCCTTTCGTTACGCTGCTGCAGCCTCGAGCATGACCGAGATTACCTCCAGGCTGCAGAGCTTCGTGCGCGGTCTCGGTGCGCGACGCCTGCATTTCGTCGGACACAGTCTGGGCGGACTCGTGATCTACCGTTTCTTCGAGCGTTATCCCGAGCAGCCACCAGGCAATGTCGTCTTCCTGGGTACACCGTCGGTGTGCAGCCGCGCGGCCGTGCGCGCCGGGCGCTTGCGACTGGTCGCCTCGCTCATGGGGCACTCGGTGGCAGATGAGCTGCTGCGGCCGCAGGAGCGGCGCTGGCAGGCCAATCGACCCCTCGGGATCATTGCCGGTACTCAGCCACTGGGATTGGGGCAGATCCTCGCGCGCTTCGATGAGCAATGCGATGGCACCATCGGAGTGAGCGAGACGCGCCTCGCGGGCGCCACGGATCACATCACCCTGCCGGTCAGTCATCTCGGCATGCTGGTGTCGGCGCGGGTTGCCAGAGAGACGGGCGCGTTCTTGCAAGATGGACGTTTCTCGCTGCAGTAATTCTCAAGGCTTCGGCTCGCTCAGCAACCGCCGCAGCTCATATAACGTCTCCAGGGCTGCGCGCGGTGACAGCTGATCTGGATCCACCGCCTCGAGGGCTGCGCGGAGTGAATCGGCCGCGGTCCGCCCTGGATCGGCAGCGATGCCTGCCGGCGTGGATGTCATCGCGAACAGCGGCAGCTCCTGTTGTGGACCGCGACTCGTCATCACATCGGTCTGGCGATCGCGGCTCGATTCGAGCTTCTCCAGATAGTGTCGTGCCTGGCAGATCACCTCGCGTGGTACGCCGGCCAGCTGCGCCACCTGCAGCCCATAACTGCGATTCGCCGGTCCTTCCTTGACCGCGTGCAGAAATACGATCCCGTCGCCGTGCTCGGTAGCATCCAGGTGTACGTTGGCGCAACCCTCGACCTCCGTCGCAAGCGTGGTGAGCTCGAAGTAGTGTGTAGCGAACAGCGTGAAGGCATGAATGCGAGTGGCGATGTGATGCGCCATGGCCCAGGCGAGCGACAGTCCGTCGAAGGTGCTCGTGCCGCGGCCGATCTCATCCATCAGGATCAGGCTGCGCGCGCGTCGCGTTGTGCAGGATGTTGGCCGCCTCAGTCATCTCTACCATGAAGGTCGAGCGGCCGCCGGCCAGATCATCGCTGGCACCGATGCGCGTGAAGATGCGATCCAGCGGCCCGATCACCGCCCGGTCGGCCGGCACGTAGCTGCCGATGATGTGCCAGCAACACGATCAGCGCCGCCTGGCGCATGTAGGTCGATTTGCCGCCCATGTTGGGGCCGGTGATGATGAGCATGCTGCGGCCGGCTTCCAGGCGCAGATCGTTGGGCACGAACGGCGCGCTCGAGAAGCGCTCGACGATCGGATGGCGACCGCACTCGATATGCAGGCAAAGCTCGCCGACGAGCTGCGGCCGGGTCCATTCGAGCACGCAGGCGCGCTCGGCGAGCGCCGCCAACGCATCGAGCTCCGCCAGTGCGGCAGCTGTGATCTGCAGAGTGCCCAGGCGGTCGATGAGCTGTGTCAGCACCTGCTCGTAGAGTTCCTTCTCGCGCGCCAGCGCGCGGTCGCGAGCGCCCAGCACCTGATCTTCGAACTGCTTGAGCTCCGGTGTGATGAAGCGCTCGGCCGACTTGACGGTCTGACGGCGGATGTAGTCTTTGGGCACGCGCTCGGCATCCTTGCGGGAGATCTCGATGAAAAAGCCCTGCACCCGGTTGTAGCCGAGCTTCAGTCCGGCGATGCCGGTGCGCTCGCGCTCGCGTTGTCTCCAGATCCAGCAGAAATTCGTCGGTGTGGGTGGCAGATGCGCCGCAGCTCATCGAGCTCGGCGTCGTAACCGCTCGCGATCACATCGCCGTCGCGTACGAATGCTGCAGGTTCACTGGCGATTGCCGCTGACAGCAGCTGCACCACGTCCTCATGCTCGATGAATGCGCGCATGCAACTCCTGCAACAGCGGTGAGTCGATGCGCCGCGAGGTACGCGCGCAGCGCGGGCAGTACAGCAAGAGAGCTGCGCAGCTGAGTCAGGTCGCGAGGCCGCGCCGAGCGCAGCGCCACGCGCGACAGGATGCGTTCGATATCGCCGATGCCTCTGAGCTGCTCGCGCAGCTGCTTCGAAGCGCCGTCTGTCGATGAGTGCGCCGAGGCCTGATAGCGGCCGCGCAATAGTCGCTGGTCCGTGAGCGGACGATTCAGCCAGCGGCGCAGCTGTCGCGAACCCATGGCGGTGACGCACTGATCGAGCAGCGCAAACAGCGTCGCTTCCGGATGGCCGGACAGGCTGACATCGAACTCGAGATTGCGGCGCGTGGCGGCATCGAGGATCAGCGCATCGGTGCGCTCTTCGACATGGAGGCTGCGGATGTGAGGCACGGCGGCACTTCTGCGTGTCGCGCACGTACTGCAGCAGAGCCCCCGCGGCTGATATGGCGAGCGGCAGGTCGTCCGCTCCGAAGCCCTGCAGGTCGAGAGTGCCCAGCTGATCGGTGAGCAGTCGCGAGGCGCTTGCGAGCTCGAAGTACCAGGCCGGGACGAGTGCGCAGTGTGGTCCCCGGACGCCGCAAGCTCTCTTCGTCCACATTCTCCGCGGTCAGCAGCTCGGCGGGTTTGAGTCGCTCGAGCTCGGACGTCAGGCTGGCGCGGTTGTGCGACTCGAGGATGGTGAAGCGCCCGGCAGCAAGATCCAGCCAGGCAAGTCCGAACCGCGCGCCGTCGAGCGCCACGGCTGCCGCCAGGGTTTCCTGACGCTCATCGAGCAGCGCTTCATCGGTCACGGTGCCTGGCGTGATGACGCGGACCACCTGCCGGTCGACGGGCCCTTTTGAATTGGCGGGGTCGCCGATCTGTTCGCAGATCGCGACGCTCTCGCCTTTGCGGACCAGGCTCGCCAGGTAGCCTGTCGACGCTATGGAAGGGCACGCCCGCCATGGGGATCGGGCTGCCCGCGGACTGACCGCGGGCGGTCAGCGTAATGTCGAGCAGGCGCGCGGCGCGGCGCGCGTCCTCGTAGAAGAGCTCGTAGAAGTCGCCCATCCGATAGAACAGCAGCACATCCGGATGCTCGCGCTTGATGCGCAGGTACTGCTGCATCATCGGCGTGTGTTCTAGTGTCTTGTTTTCCAAAAGGATATCGTTTGTAGAGGCGTGCCCGGTGCGGGTTCGTGACGCGTCTTGCGGCACGCGCGGAGCGGCAATGTTAGCGGGGTTTCGGGCCGGCTTCTTGGTCAGCGGCTGTGAAGGAGCTACCCTGCGGGTAAAAGAACCGAGCGCTGCGAGGCCCGGATGTCCACATCTTGGGTGACGAGCAAAGTACAGATCATTCAGCTGTTCGCGGCCGGCGTTGCGATCGTCGGCACGTGCGTGGCGTATTACGTAGAGGCGCCGCCATGGGTGGGGGCGGGCTGCGCCGGTTTGAGCGTGGGTTTGCTTATTGGCTGGCTGTGCAGCCGCCCGCTGCGTGGTGGCAGTCGCGGGGCTGCACTGCAGTTGGTGCAGACGGAGTTCGTGAAGGACGATCGCGGCATGACCACCCACAAGCGCAAGCTGTATATCTACATGCGCAACGCCGGCAGGAAAGCAGTGGTGGTCGGGCCTGCGACCGCATGGTCAGGCGGGGAGCTGCCGGTCACGACGGCTCATGATCTGGTCTGGTCCCAGGAAGGTCCCAAAGGGCTGCGCAATAACGACTGGGGCAAGGAAGCCGCGGCCGTAGTACTGCCTCCCGGAAAGCATGGCAGGACGTGGGTGGGGCTGCCCTACGATGCGAAGGAGGATGACGTCCGCTCGTGTACGCAAGCGCGGCGGGCCGGAAAACTGATCGTGCCCACCTCGTCCGTGAATTCGGCCGAGATCTCTGTTTGAGCGCCGAGTTCGCGGCCACCGTGGAGCAGCTGGCGCGCTGGGCGCTGGAGCGCGGTCATCGCCTTGCGACCGCGGAGTCCTGCACGGGCGGATGGATCGCCAAGGTCTGTACGGATCTGCCCGGCAGCTCGCGCTGGTTCGAGTGCGGCTTTGTCACGTATTCGAACGCTGCGAAGATCCGCGATCTGGGCGTTGCCGCCCGCACTCTTGAGCAGCATGGCGCGGTCAGCGAAGCAACCGTGCGCGAGATGGCTGCGGGAGCGTTGCGCAGAGCAGCCGTTGATCTTGCCATTGCGGTCACTGGAGTCGCGGGACCTGAGGGCGGCTCCGATGAGAAGCCGGTGGGCACCGTCTGGTTCTGCGCGGCGCGCAGGCTCGGAACGCTGCCGCCCGAGCTCGTGACTGACGGCCAGTTGTTCGGTGGCGATCGCGACGCCATCCGCAGGCTGTCTGTGGAGCGAGCGCTGCAACTGCTGCTGCGCTGGGCCGATGCCTGAGCGCCGGCTGCGGCTGTTCCTGGCATTCTGGCCCGATGACCGTCAGCGTGCGCAGCTGACCGACTCGCTGCGAGGGATTCTGGAGGCCGGCGGGTTTCGCGCCGTGTCTACCGAGAATCTGCACGTGACCATCGTGTTTGTGGGCTCGATTGTGCATACGGCGCTTGCTGAGCTGATCAGCGCAGTCGGCAGCGTCGCGCAGCAGGAGCCGTTGCCGGCACCGATCTGCCTGGGCTTCGACCGCATCGAGTACTGGAGAAAGGCCGGCGTACTGTGCGTCACGGCGCCGCCTTCAGATGTCGCCGGCCGGCTAGCGGCGCGCTGGAAGAGTCAGCTCGCGAGCTGCGGATTTTCACCCGATGAAAAGCCATTCCGCCCGCACGTCACGCTCGGCCGCAAAGTAACGCGCCCGATTCTCGCGCGCCGCATCGATCCGGTGCGCTGGTGTTTCAGCGAGGCGGTGCTGGTGGCGAGCAGCACCGGTCCAGCAGGCTCTTCGTACAGTACTCTGCAGCGCTGGTCACTGTGCGGCGAACACGCGGAAAACACTTAAAAAAATAGGCAAATACGCGCGTTTGGCGATGCCTCGCGTGGCGTGATTATGCGATAATCCTGCGCGCACCAAACCTCCTTCACGCGCGCGTATCCCGCAGGAAAACACAGATGGAAGACAACCGTAAAAAGGCGCTCAACGCCGCATTGGGTCAGATCGAAAAGCAGTTCGGCAAGGGCTCGGTGATGCGTCTCGGCGATGCCGCGGCGACATACGACGTGGAAGCGGTTTCCACCGGCTCGCTCGGGCTGGATATCGCGCTCGGCATCGGCGGGCTGCCGCGCGGTCGCGTCGTGGAGATCTACGGACCGGAGTCCTCGGGCAAGACCACGCTCACGCTGCAGGTCATTGCTGAAGTGCAGCGCGCCGGCGGCACGGCGGCTTTCGTGGATGCCGAGCATGCGCTCGATCCGAGCTTATGCCGAGAAGCTCGGCGTCAACATCAATGATCTGCTGGTGTCGCAACCCGATACCGGCGAGCAGGCGCTGGAGATCACCGACATGCTGGTGCGCTCGAGCGCGGTGGACGTCGTGGTGATCGACTCCGTCGCGGCCCTGACGCCCAAGGCGGAGATCGAGGGCGAGATGGGCGAGATGCAGATGGGTCTGCACGCGCGTCTCATGTCGCAGGCGCTGCGCAAGCTGACCGGCAACATCAAGCGCTCCAACACCATCGTGATCTTCATCAACCAGATCCGCATGAAGATCGGCGTGATGTTCGGTAATCCCGAGACCACGACCGGCGGCAATGCGCTGAAGTTCTACGCCTCGGTGCGCCTGGATATCCGCCGCATCGGCGCGATCAAGAACGGCGAGGAAGTCACCGGCAACATGACGCGCGTCAAGGTGGTCAAGAACAAGGTGGCGCCGCCGTTTCGCGAGGCCGAGTTCGAGATCATGTACGGCGCGGGCATCTCCCGCGAAGGCGAGATCATCGACCTGGGCAGCGCGCAGGGCATCATCGAGAAGTCCGGCGCCTGGTACTCCTACAAGGGCAGCCGCATCGGCCAGGGCAAGGACAACGCACGCCTGTTCCTGCAGCAGAACAAGGAGGTCGCGCGCGAGATCGAGGAGCAGGTTCGCGCGAAGCTGCTGCCGGTCAAGCAGGCGCGCAATGGTAACGGCGCGGTGGATCAAGCTGATTCAGCCTGAATCGATCCACAATGGGCGAGACCGCAAGCGACGCTGAGCGGGCTCGCATCATGGCGGTCGCACTGCTCGCCCGTCGCGATATCGCCAGTGGCGAGCTGCTGGCTAAGCTTAGGCGTAAGGGGTTTCCCGCCGCGGCGGCGCACATTGTGATCGATGCGCTTCGGGGCGAGCGGCTGCTCAACGATGAGCGTTACGCCGAAAATTATGTGCGTTATCACGCCGGCAGAGGCCACGGCCCCGTGCGGATCGCCCGCGAACTGGGCGGCTTCGGTATTCCGGCGGCAATGATCGAGGCGGCCCTGGCGGCGGGACCGGACTGGCGGCGGCTGGCGCGCGAAGTGCGGACACGGAAGTTTGGTGTGGAGCTGCCCGGCAGCCTGGCCGAGAAGGCCCGCCAAGCGCGCTTTTTGCAGTATCGGGGCTTTTCAGCGGATCATATCCGTTCGGCCCTCGGCGCCGATTTCGACCTGGATTGAAAGCTTGAGCAAACCTCCCTACATGAGCGCGGCGGATGTGCGCCGCGCCTTCCTGGAGTTTTTTCGCGAGCGCGAGCCATACCGTGGTGCCCTCGAGCTCGCTCGTGCCGGGCAACGACCCGACCCTGCTGTTCACCAATGCCGGGCATGGTGCAGTTCAAGGATGTCTTCCTGGGCAAGGAGAAGCGCGACTACGTACGCGCGGCCTCGAGCCAGCGCTGCGTGCGCGCCGGCGGTAAGCACAACGATCTGGAGAACGTCGGCTACACCGCCCGGCATCACACGTTCTTCGAGATGCTCGGCAACTTCTCCTTTGGCGACTACTTCAAGCGCGATGCCATCCGCTTCGCCTGGGACTTCCTGACCGGCACGCTGAAGCTCGACCCGGCGCGGCTGTGGGTCACCGTCTTCCGGGACGATGATGAGGCCGCGGACATCTGGCTGAAGGAGATCGGCGTACCCGCGAACCGCTTCACGCGCCTGGGCGAGGAGTCAAACTTCTGGGCAATGGGCGACACCGGCCCCTGCGGTCCCTGCAGCGAGATCTTTCTACGATCACGGCCCGAAGTGCCCGGCGGTCCGCCCGGCTCGCCGGATGAGGACGGCGATCGCTTCGTCGAGATCTGGAACCTGGTGTTCATGCAATTCGAGCGCTCCGCGCGACGGGAGAGCTGACGCCGCTGCCGAAGCCTTCGGTGGATACCGGCATGGGACTCGAGCGCATCGCCGCGGTCATGCAGGGCGTGCACTCGAACTACGACATCGACCTGTTCGAGAATCTCATCCGCGCTGCGGCAGAGCTGGCTGGCACGCGCGACGCTGACCTCCAACTCGCTGCGTGTGATTGCCGATCACATCCGGGCATGCACATTTCTGATCGTCGACGGCGTGCTGCCGTCGAACGAGGGCCGCGGCTATGTGCTGCGCCGGATCATCCGACGCGCGATCCGTCACGGCTACAAGCTCGGAATCGAGGAGCCCTTCTTCTACAAGCTGGTCGCGGTGCTCGAGCGCGAGATGGGCGAGGCCTATCCCGGAGCTGGTGCGCGGACGTGCTCACGCGGAGCGGGTGCTGAAGCTGGAGGAGGAGCGTTTCGCCGAGACGCTCGCCAACGGCATGGCGTTGCTGGAGAGCGCCATCGCCCGGGTTAGCGGCACGATGATCGACGGCGAGACGGTGTTCAAGCTCTACGATACCTACGGTTTCCCGGCGGACCTGACGGCCGACATCGCGCGCGAGCGCGGGCTCAGCATCGACCAGGCGGGCTTCGACGCGGCGATGGAGGAGCAGCGCAAGCGCTCGCAGGAGGCAAGCAAGTTCGGCGTCGATCTGAGTGCAGAGGCCAACGATCGACTCGCGCACGCTTTTCCAGGGCTATGAAGGCCTCAGGCGCAAGGGCAGGTAGTGCTGCTGCTGAAGGGCGGCGCGCCGGTCGAGGAGCTGAGCAGCGGCGATGAGGGCGAGGTCATTCTCGACCGCACGCCTTTCTATGCGGAGGCGGGCGGGCAGGTCGGCGATGCCGGCGAGCTGCAGGCACCCGGTGTGCACTTCCGCGTCAGCGACACACAGAAGCGGGGGCATGCGCATGCGCATCTCGGCACGCGTGGAGCAAGGCAAGATCCGCATGGGTGACCGTCTCGAGGCGCGCGTCGATGGCGAGCGGCGCCGGGCGACGGCGCTGAACCACACCGCGACGCACCTGCTGCATGCGCGCTTTGCGTAAGGTGCTCGGGACGCACGTGCAGCAGAAGGGCTCGCTGGTCGCGCCCGACCGGCTGCGCTTTGATTTTTCGCATCTGCAGCCCGTATACGCCCGCAGGAGCTGCGTGAGATCGAGCGGCTGGTGAACGCGCGAGATCCGCCGCAATACAGCTGCGGAGACGCAGCTCATGGACTACGACGGCGCCGTCGCCGCGGGCGCCATGGCGTTGTTCGGTGAAAAGTACGACAAGGACGTGCGCGTGCTGCGCATCGGCGATTTCTCCATGGAGCTGTGCGGCGGCACGCACGTGCAGCGCGCCGGCGACATCGGCTTCTTCAAGATCGTGAGCGAGAGTGGCGTTGCTTCCGGTGTGCGCCGCATCGAGGCGATCACCGGCGAGGCCGCGCTCGATTACGTCGAACAGAACGACGAGTTGTTGCGAGACGTGTCGGCTGTTGCTGCGCGGCTCGCGCGATGATGTGAGGGAAAAGGTACGCGACGCGCTGGATCGCATGCGCCAGATGGAGAAGGAGATCCGCACGCTCAAGGACCGGCTGGCTTCCGGGCCAGGGAGTCGATCTCGCTGCCGGCGCCGTCGGATATACAGGGAGTCAAGGTCGTCGCGACCCGGGTCGACGGCGCCGACGCCGGCGCGCTGCGCAATGCGGTGGATCAGCTCAAAGGCAAGCTGAAGTCGGCCGTGATCGTGCTGGCGTCGGTCGAGAACCCAGACAAGGTGGTGCTGGTCGCAGGCGTAACACCGGATGTAGACATCGCGCGTCAAGGCGGGAGAGTTGGTTGGTACGATCGCCGCACAGATCGGCGGCCGCGGCGGCGGCCGCCCGGATTTCGCCCAGGCGGGCGGCAGCAATCCGGCAGCGCTCGATGCGGCGCTGGCCTCGGTCCGTCAGTTCGTGCAGGCGAAACTGGCGAGTTGAATCGATCCGACTTGCGGTTGTATCAGAACGAAAAGGTACGTCGTACCGGCGTACGCTGTTGGCTATCGAGTGCCCAGATTCAGGGTTTCTCTGATGTGTCTGGCAGGAGCGAGTCCGTAGATTTCTTGAGCGGACTCTCGTGGCAGACTATTCCGGAGGCCCAAGATCAAGGAGGAAAAACAATGCTGATACTGACGAGACGGGTGGGCGAGACCGTGATGATCGGCAACGATGTCACTGTCACCGTCCTTGGGGTGAAGGGCAATCAGGTGCGTATCGGCATCAATGCACCGAAGAACGTTGCCGTGCATCGGGAAGAAATCTTCGAGCGCATCAAGCGCGAGCAGCAGGGGGAGGCGGGTCGCCCGGCGAGACCAAGCCCTCCGCCGAGTTCGTCTCCGTCTGAGCTGATCTTCAATGGGTGCGCGCGCCGGCCCAGGCTCGCGCTGCTCCATTCCTCGGTCAGATCTCGCCAGCCCTCTCGTGAGCGGCCTGTGCGCGCTTACCTTTTGCCGGCTGCTTAAGTATCATGGCCGCCCGCATTGACCGGCCAGGGCGTTCTCTGGCTGCTTTCAAGTCTTTGAAGCAGAAGGCTTTGTCGCGGAGAGATGGCCGAGTGGTCGAAGGCGCACCCCTGCTAAGGGTGTAAGGGTCAAAAGCCCTTCGAGGGTTCGAATCCCTCTCTCTCCGCCAATAACTAATCGGCACGAATGATTCGTCGTTTTGCAATGGCTCTGAAGCCTGAGCCACGACGGAGAGGGATAACGCCCGCAGGGTACATCGGTCGGCGGCTGCGGTTGTGCGCGACGAGGTGGCGAAAGTTGCCGTCGCTGGCTAATGCCAACACCCGAAGGGCGGCCCCGGAGGGGCGAGGCGCGCAGCGCCGAGTAATCCCTCTCTCTCTCTCTCCGCTAAAACAAGCACTTACATTAGCGGAGCTCATCGAGCGATTATCCGTACGGAATCCGTACGGAAACTTCGCCGCCTTTTGCCCAGCAAGGCATAACTCGATCCCTATCCACGCTCATAGCGGGAGCATGGGCGCGTACTGGCTCCCCATTCCACGTACACGCCACCGCGAGACCTGCCTCCTAACATCACACCGCATCCCGCTGTCGCGGAAGCTATCCCAAACTCCCGGGATCTTGGCTCAAGCTCGTGCCTGAATTTAATTCAGAGTGCAGCGGAATTGCTCGCGGGGCCGTACACTGCCCAATTCTGCTTCACGATACGGTCGGGCAGACGGGGTCACAATGAGCAGTCGCTCAGAAAGCCAACCACTGTGCGTGGAACTCGCCAATCATCTCGGGCGCCGTAGGGAGCCGCTTTTGCGGGCCTGGAGAGCCGCGGTCACAGCGGATAAACAGATTGGCGCCGCCGCGACTCTCGCCCGCAGCCAATTTATCGATCATATCCCTCGGGTGCTCGATGCCTTTGAAGCACAGTTGCGCGCGCGTGCTGAAACGCAAGCGGCGCAAGCCGCCCAGGAGCAACGACAAGGCGCCTCAGATCACGGCATGCAACGTTGGTTGCACGGCTATCACTATCGCGAGACCATGCGCGAATGGGGGCAGCTGCAGCTCTGCCTTGCTGCAGAGGTGGAACGTTTCGCACTTTCCGACACCGTTCCGAACGGGGAGGCGATGGCTGGTGCGCGGCACCTGATGATGCAGTTCTTTGTCGATTGCATGGTCGAGAGCGCGGCGAGCCAAGTGCAGCTGGAACAGACTGAAGCGGCTACGCGACTGCGAGATCTGGAGAAAGCGCTCGAGCAATCCAAGATTCTGGAGCGCGAACGCGCCGAACTCTGGCGCGAAGCGGCGCACGATCTCAGGGGCAACGTGGGGGCGGTGCGGGTCGCTGCGGGTGTCCTGGCCAAGCGGATTTCGCCCGATCCCAGAGCGGTCACCGTAGTCGAGCGTACTACAGGGGCCCTCACCGCTCTGCTGGATGACTTAGTGGCATTGGCTCGTCTCGAGTCCGGTCACGAGCAACGCTGCATAGCCCTATTTGATGCCGGTCAGCTCATCCAGAATGTCTGTGAGGAGTTGCAGCCGATGGCCAGCGCACGGGACCTGATGCTGCGATCGGAAGTCACCCCACTCCATGTCGATGGTGATGCGGTCAAAGTAAGACGAATCGCGCAGAATCTAATTCTCAATGCGCTGAAGTTTACCGAACGTGGGGGCGTGCAGATAACCGTGAACGCCCTGCAGATGGGGGCGATCGCCTGCTGGCAATTGTGCGTACAGGACACTGGGGTAGGAATTGACGAACGAGCAAGTCCCGCGATCGCCAAGCTCTTAAGTAGCGCAACGCGAGCTGCGGAGCTGCTCGATGCCCGCGATGCTTCACCTGCGTTGCCCCCGATCTCCGTGCTTCGCTCAGAATCCACGGTCTCTCCGCGCAACCGCTCCGGGGAAGGTGTGGGCCTAGCGATCGTCAAGCGGCTCTGCGAGCTGCTGGATGCAACGATTCAGGTTGAAACGGCTGTTGGTAGAGGGACTACCTTCCGCCTCGTGTTTCCGGTGCGCTATCCTGAGAGTGATCCGGCTTAAATAACAGGTTAGATGTTTCTAAGTTGGATTCGATCCGCCTATGAAACGGAATATTGTTCGCGATGGTCAGGCTTTGCGTGGAGCGGCGTGTCGCAATTGCAATTACGTCGCAGCGGTACCGGCTGTGGCATCATGCCAGCCGCCTTTTTAGCACCCGCAAGCATCCGCTCAACGATTAGGGGGATCGCATGAAGAACCGTGTATGCCTCTATCTCGCATTAGTGACCGTGATCGGGTTCGCCACGCCCTCGCTCGCCGCGGGAGCGCGCGCCGCGATCGAAGCGGCCAACGCCAAGTTCTCCGCGCTCGCCGCGCAGGGCGACGGCGCGACACTCGCCGCCCTGTATGCAAAGGATGGGGCCGTCATGCCGGCGGGAAGCGACCCCATTCGCGGAACTGAGGCAATTGCAAAATTCTGGCAAAGCGCCTTCGCCTCCGGGGTGACTGCTATCGAGCTCAAGACCATCGAGGTCTACGGGCAGGGCGCGACCGCAAGTGAGGTTGGCGAATATGCGCTGCGCGACAAAGCGGGCAAATTGCTCGATCGCGGCAAGTACATCGTCATCTGGCACGATGAAGGCGGCCAGTGGAAGCTGCTGCGCGACATGTTCTCGAGCAACGTTCCGCCGCCCAAGAGCGGATAGCTCGGGGGAGCTGAACGCTACAGGCGTCTTTTGCAGAATCTCCGTAAGCGGTTGCGTACCCGCACGAGGAGATTCGGCTTGAACTGGTCGTAGTAAGCCTGAATCAGCGGACGCATGTGTTCGGTGAAATACTCCGGGTCGTTGCGCGCGCGGGCCGTGGCGAACAGTTCGTGACTCGCATCGCGCAATTGCTCGCGTAGCGCGTAGATCCGTCGCCGTCGCCGCGGCATTACCGCGCTGCCGGCGACCACCCGCTTGGGCGGGTGCCATTCGGCGCGTCGCTCAGCCGCTGCCAACCTCCAACTCAATCCCTGACGCCTGTGACTCAGTCCCGAGCGCTGCGAGGCCGCTACCTCATCGGCCGTGACGGATGTTATTGCAACGCGGCTCTGCTCGGCCGCGCTCGCCAGGAGTCTGGCAAACAGCGGATGGCGCACAATCAGGACATTCGTCCCTTGCCAGTCCGAGTCGAAGCGCGGCAACCAGGCATCCCCGATGACGACATCAGCGGTCTCCGCCATGACGTCATCGCAAAAATCGCAGGCCTTGTACTTGAACAGGCCGAGGCCCCAATCTGCACCGAATACTTCCGACATGGGCGAGGCCACCTCGACAACGCCGGTTGCGTCCTGTCCACTTGCACGGAAGCCATAGTGCCGCGGACTGCGCCCCTCGAGCTTGTGGCGGAAGTCGATACTCCGCAGGGCCTTGGGGACAATCCCCGCCTGCCATGCCAGCCACTGGGCAAAGCCAGCAGACTTCAAATGGCCGCAAACCAGACCGATGTAGTAGTGAATGGCGCTGGCGATGCTCCTGTCTTGGAGCGCCAACAACCGCACCGCCTTGATGAAGCACGGTACTGCAATCAGGGCATAGCGCCTGCTCGGATTGGCTTTGATACGAGCAAGCACGGTCTCGAGTGTCACTGGGTAGTAATGCGAATGCGCGCCGTCGCAAAGCTCGCTCACGGTGCCGGCTGTCATGAACTCGAACAATGGCTCGGGAGCCAGCGCGGCGTCCTTACGCGGACGCACGTGCACGACGACATCGACGTGCTCCAGCCGCAACAGCTCGGCGGCGATCCACGAACCCATGCCACCGGAGCTTCCCGCAGCGCGAAACGTGCCTTCCGTCACGTGGCCGGTGTAGGTGTGTGTGTGATATCCGATAGCCGGATGTTTGGAGGCGAACTCCCCGAAGAGCGCGCCCGCAATCTGGTCCTCGTTCCGCGCAGCGGACGAAAACGGACAGACCTCGCTTGCCAGTTGTTCCTCCGCTGGCGATAGCGTCTCCCCCGGCTGCAATATCGCCTGAAATCGGCCAAGTGCATCCCAGTGCATGCGAATCTTCGGCGAACTCGCCGCACAGGCACCGCATCCCACGCAATAGCCTCCGGCAACCACGGTAGCGAAGAGGCCTCGAGTATTGGAACCGGGCGAGGGTATCAACGGCCGATTACCTGCTTGCCTGTAGGAAGTCACGTATGCGCACGAAATTCTGGGCCGCGAGTTCGCACATCTCCCCAGCCCGGCTTGCAGTCCTGCCATTGGCCAGGGCATGGTCAAAGGCACACTGCAACCGGTCGCGATTCAACTCAGCGGCGTCGACCGTGATACGCTGCGCGAGAGCCGTGCCGTAATAGTCGCGCATGATCCCCCACGCTTTGCGGGAGTAGGCAATCGCAACGGTCGGTATCCCCTGGGACATCGAAGCGATGTTCGTATGCATGCGAGCGCCCACCAGCGCGTCGCACAAACCAATGATGCCCTTGTAATCCGCAGCCGACAGGGGCGAATACAGAATGGCATTCTCTGCCTGCAGCTTCACTCTCCTGAAGACCTCGCGACACGCATAGACATCATTGTTGCCCCTCCAGGCTTCCTGGACGTGGGGAATGAGCAGCGCCGACCAGTTCGCACGATTGAGAGCATCGATGAAGGCGGCCAGTTCGCTGAAATAGTCTGCCGCATCGATATCAGCACGATAAGTCAACAGGCCGGCGCTGACGGAAATACCCACGAGCCGCCGGTTATCCAGCGGAAAGCGATTGTCGACTTCCACCAGTTGGCGCGCTTGCTCGGAAGCGGTTGCGGGCAGCAGAAACGCCACATCGGCCGTCAACTGTGGCTGCAGCTGCGGGGCCACCTGCCGGAGGTATTCGAACGTCTCGGATTCCCTCACGGTGCATATGGCGACGTGTCGGGTTGAGGCAAAAAACAGTCGGGCGTCAGACTTCGTGAACGGGCCGATGGTGTGCGCCAGCAGTGCAATGGGCTTGCCGAAATTCAGGATGCGCGCATGGCTTCTGAAGTTGCGGTAATCGGAAGTAAAGATATCTCCGCCAGATGCGACGATCAGATCGGCATCGAGTCCGTCGGCGAGGCTGGTGGGGATCCAGCGTCTCGCGGGCGCTTTTTTTGCCCAGCTAGCCGCGCGATAACAGGCCCTTTGCAGGGTCGGATTCCAGCGCGCCGGGGGTAAGTTGGACGTCGGACAGACAGCGTCGATAAAACCGGCAAGCTGCTCGCGATCGTATACCGGATCCTGAGTATGCAGACTCAAGCGCACAGCAGCGGGGCTGAGCTGCTTCGACAACCCAAAGGCGATCGATGCCACCAGCGCTTCGCATCCACGATTGCGACCACCTGTTATATTGCTGATCGCAATCCGGAACACATCCTCATCCCAAGCTCGGTTATAAAGTCCAACATCCTACAAGCTTTATGTATTCCTTGAGAATCCACCGGCGCCGCCGCGACCTGGGTCAGAAGGCCAGAGCGCCGGTGATCCGTGCGACTGAGCAGGAGGAGATGCGACGTCATGCCATAACGCTGGTATAATATATTGACCGTTGTCACAGTGATGCAGCGAACGGTCGCTGAAAGGAATTTATTTGGCAATCGGCTCGACAACGCACATGATGAATCGGCAGACGAGCTCGCCAGCATTCCGATACGAGTGTGACGAATCCGCGCGTATCCGCAGGGACTCTAAGGGGCCGCACCGTGCGGTTTCACCGGCCACATCGACACTCAGCGCACCGTGCAGAATGTATAGGAATTCCTGGGTTCCCTCTGGGTGTCGCGTGCCCTCAAACGACTCACCCGCCGCAAGCGCCCAATGCCAAAGCTCTCCCCCGACATTCAACACACGCGCTGCATCGATCAGAACGGCAGAACTTCCTGCCGCTGTTCGCCAAAACTCCTTACCCGCGCCTATGGGGTGCCGGACAACTCGCGTCAGAACAGGTTTCTCGTACAGGATCTCCGCCAGTCCCACGTTGAGAGCGTTCGCGATGCGACAGAGTGTCGCTATCGATGGGTTCGTGCGCCGCTGCTCGATCTCGACGAGCATGCCTTTACTCAGGCCCGAGAGGCGAGCCAAGGCATCGAGGGAAAGCTCACGTTCCCGGCGGAACGCGGCGCAGTTCGTGCCGACGGAAGCAATAACAGCTCTCTCATCGAGCTGTCCACGCACCCGGTGTGTCGATCGGCCTACCGCAGTGACAGCGGCTTTCCGTCGCTTAGGCACTCGTCAGTCCCCGTTGACAACGCAAACCGCCATCTGCTTGGAAGAGGGCCCGATCCGTCACGAATCAACACCTCCCGCTGATCGCTCGCGTGGGTTGGTATTAGCCGGAGCACTGCTGTGACGCCCTGGATGCTGGTGACCATTGCCTTGGCTCTGGTGGGCCAAATTGTGTATCACATCGGCCAGCGAGCGGTACCGCGCGACGCTTCCCCCTTGGTCGTCCTCGCGCTCGCTTACTTCGTGGCCGGTGTGCTTTGCGTAGGTCTGGCGTGGCCACTCGGCGCCCTTTCCCCCCTGCCGAATCTGCGCTCTGCTCTTGCCTGGCCGACTTGGGTCATCGCAATTGCCATCGTCGCGATCGAGCTCGGCTACCTGTTGGCCTATCGTAGTGGTTGGAGCATCGGCAATGCATTTGCTATAGCGAGCACGCTGACAGTCTTTGCGCTCGCACTTGTTGCAAGGTTCGCATTCGGCAATCCGCTCACTGGAAGGCAACTGAGTGGCCTCGCTGTCTCATGTCTTGCGCTCTGGTTGCTATCACCCGGTCCGCGCCCGGGTTGATGAGCGTCTCGAGTTACGCGCTGCGCCGACTGGCCGAGCCGCTGGCACGCCCACCATTTCTTGCATAGTACAATATATTGGTCAGTTGGTAGGAATTGTCTGCCCGCCCCTAGGTGAGATTGACATGCGCGAGCGAATTCGTATCAGTCCCGCGATAATCGAACGCTTCCCAGGATTTCGTCTCAGTGTGGTCTTCGCGTTGGGCCTGCAGAATGGTGCGAGCACTGGCGAGTCGCGCGAGTGGCTTCGAAGTGGGGCGGAGCGTGGCATCGCGCGCCTGCGGGGCCGTTACCCGAAGGAGGATCCATCGCTGAAGAACTGGCGCGATGCCTACTCTGCCTTCGGCGCCAAGCCTAGCGCCTACCCCTGTTCCGCGGAGGCGCTGATCCAGCGAGCACTTAAAAATGGGTCGGTAGGCATTCCGTCGATCAACCTGCTGGTGGACGCCTACAACGCAACCAGTCTGGAGCACCTGTTGCCGGTTGGCGGCGAGGATCTCGACCGGATCGTCGGTCAGTGCGAGCTGCGTATCGCCCATCCTGACGATCAGCGGGCACAGGGTGAGGACGCTGCCAATGCACCATACCCGGATGAAGTCATTTGGGCCGACGATATTGGCTGGACATGCCGGCGCTGGAATTGGCGACAGGGCTCCAGGACGCGGCTGACGGAGTCAACTCGAAATGCCTTCTTTCTCATTGAGGGCATGGCATCGGTGTCCTATGAGCCGGACATGACCGCAGCCGCGGCGGATCTCTGCAATCGCATCCGCGAGTCGGTGCGGCCGGAACGATTAGAGCAGGTGCACATAATCGGTCCCGCGGCGTAACGCGCAGCTGCGGCTTGCCGTTCCCCGCATTCGCGGGTGGAATAAAATTCCCGCCTGCGGTGTCATAGCATCCAGAGTCTTCATTTCATCAGGCCGCGGCGAGCCGGGAGGTCGATCATCGCACGTGAGGAGCGGCGTGCGCGCTTCGAAAGTGAAGTGCTGGTGCATCTGGATGCAGCCTACCGATTCGCTCGATGGCTCTGCCGTGGGGTGGGCGATGCGGACGACATCGTGCAGGAGGCTGTTCTGCGTGCCTTCCGTGCATATGACACCACCAGGGTCGATGACCCGCGGGCCTGGTTGCTGGCGATCGTACGCAATTGCCATTTCACTGCAGCGAAACGCCGCCGGGAAGCGGCGGTGGTAGCAATGGGTGAGGATGGTGAAGGCTTACTGGCGGCTATGCCCGATACCTCACCAGGTCCCTCGGAGCAGACCGCACAGGCCGAGGTGCGGCGGTGGCTCACGCGTCTGCTTGCATGTCTGCCCGCCGAGCAGCGCGAAGTCCTGGTGCTACGTGAGCTGGAAGAGTTGAGTTACCGGCAGATCGTCACCGTCACCTCGCTGCCCATGGGAACTGTCATGTCACGTCTGTCGCGCGCGCGGGCAGCGCTCAAGTCCGAGTGGCAACGGCTTCAGGCACTAAATACCAGCGAGGAGGGCAGTCGTGGAATGCTCTGAGCTGCTGCGATTGCAGGCGTATTTTGATGGCGAGTTGGATGCGCTCGGGACCCTCGCCGTTGAAGAGCATCTGGCTCAATGTGGCGAGTGCACTCAGCGGCGGGCAGAGTGGGAGCAGCTGCGGACGGCTCTCCGCCAGGCTCTTCCGATGGAGCTCGCACCCGCGGCTTTGCGAGCCAGGATCGAGCGCTGCCTGGATCAGGAGACGCGCAAGACCCCGGCCGCAATGCGCCCGACCTCGCGGATTTCCTGGCCCACCGGGCTGGGCGTGCTCTTTGGAGGCATGGGTGGGGCAGTACTCGCGAGCCTCGCCATTCTCTTGTGGTTTGTACCCTCCCGCTCCGACCTTCTCGACCAGATCGTCAGCGCTCACGTCCGCTCCCTCATGCCTGAGCATCTGATCGACGTTGCCTCGAGCGACCGACACACTGTGCGGCCCTGGTTTGCCGGACGCACCGATGTGTCGCCCGTCGTGGCTGACTTTGCGGCGCAGGGTTATCGGCTCGTTGGGGGCAGGTTGGATATCCTCGAGCAGCGACGTGCTGCCGTGTTGGTGTATCAGCATGGCGCGCACACCGCAAACGTATTCAGCTGGCAGCATCATGGAGCGGCCCTGCCGGAGCAGACGGTTCGCAGTGGCTATCTGGTAAGCTGCTGGCAGGATCATGCGCTGCAGTCTTGCGTGATCTCAGACATGGGAAGCGCAGAACAGCAGGCACTGGTTGGTCTGCTGCGCGACTCGCACTGACTTCGGAGCGTTCTCGCGGGAATAAATCCGTGCACCGTGTCGCAGTGAGCGCGGTCCCGACCCGGCCGAGATCTCAGCGCATTTCGGTGGGCAACTCTGCGAGGAGCAGCCGCGCAAATTCCGGGCCCTTGCCGGCTTCCTCGTGCTTGAAATAAACGAACACATCCTGTCGGCTCATCGCCTGCTCGCGAATGACCTGCGCCCAGCGGCTGATGTCGGCAGGTTGATAGCCTTCGTCACGCAAACGGAAATACGCAAAATCGGCGGTCATGCGCACGGGGGTGGCGATCTTTTCCCCATCGGCGATGCATAAGGCGAGGTTGCGTTGCCGAAGTCTGCCGTATACCTCTTCGTCCATCCAGGAGACGTGTCGAAACTCGAATGCGGCACGCGTCGCCTGCGGTAGCAAGGCGAGAAAGTCATCCAGCAGTGCGATGTCCTTACGCAGGTAGGGCGGCAGCTGAAACAGCAGCGCCCCGAGTTTGCTACCGAGCGTGCTGGCGACACCCAGGAAGCGCTGCACCGCCTCGGCACAATTACGCAGACGCGCATCGTGGGTGATACGTTTCGGCGCCTTCAAAGTCAGCTTGAAACGCTCTGGCGTATCGCTGTTCCAGCCTGCCAGGATCTGCTCATTGGGCATCCGATAGAACGTATAGTTGATCTCCACAGTCGCGAAGTGCTCGGCATAGAACCGTAGCATGCGCGCCGGCGGCATTTTCTGCGGATAGAAGCTGCCCTTCCACTCCGGGTACTGATAGCCCGAGGTGCCTACCCAGACCGTCACTCAATGACCAGAACTGCTCATGAGCCGCCGGTATTGACCCAGATGGCGGATGGCGTGCTGCGGCTTGCCCATGACTTCGTACAGGCGCGCGAGGTTGTAATGGCAGTCCGCGAGGTTAGGATCAGCTTCGATGGCGGCGTTGTAAGCCTCCAGGGCGAGCGTCGATTTTCCGACGTCTTCCAATAAAACACCGCGATTGAACAGCAGCAGCGAGTCTGGACCGCACTCCTGCAGCGCGCGCACATACACCTTGTCGGCCTCGCGCGTCGCTCCCTGTTCATGCAGCAGGCGGCCCCAATTGATCCAGGCAGCCAGATATTGCGGATCGAGCCCGATCGCCTGCTCGTACGCTGCCCGCGCTGCGGGCGGATCATGTATTTCCAGCTCCAGCGCCTCATCGAACCATTCTTCGGCACTGCGTGCAGCGGCGGTCTGCGGCACCTCTTCGACCCCAGAGGCGGTCGCGGGGCGCTCGATCATGTGCAGCATGCCGTTCTCGAGCACGACGTCGAGCCCGAGCAGATATTGTCCGTCATCGGCCTGCCAATGCGTGCCGCCATCGCGCACCACGACCCGATCCCCGACGGCACAGATGCTCAAGCCCGACATCGGCATGGTTTCCGGCAGGTGCCGACGTAGCTCCTCCAGTGATCTGCGGATCCGCTTGCGTGACAACTTGGCGTGGATGAGCGCGCGTGCGGCACGCAGCACGATGAGATCGCGGAAGGAGAAGCGATATTCCCGCCGCGGTCCGCGTTCGGGCTTTACGAAACCAACTTCGATCAGACCCCGGATCGTGCTGCGAGACAGCTGGAGCACCCGCTCCACATCGCGCACATTGTAGGAAACCATCGGACTCGCTGCGCTCCGTTAGCGCTTGCCGGCCTTGCGCGCCGTCTTCGCGGGTTGCTCGACGCGCTTCGGTGATTTTCTGGGACCGAGCCGCGCCACCGAAGATTTTGCCGATTCTGTCTTCTCCAGACTCGCGCGCAGTGCCTCCATGAGATCGATCACCTTGCCCTCGCTGGCAGGAGCCGCCTCGGCGACTGAGATTTCCTGACCTTCCACTTTGCCCTGGATAGCTGCCTCGACGCGCGCGCGCACATCGTCGGTGTACGCCGTCGGATCAAACTTCGCCGATGTCTGGCTGTCGATCAGCTGCTGTGCCAGTTTGAGCTCCGCGGGTTTGACGTCCGATTTGGGCACATCAATCTCCGTTGCATTGCGTACTTCGCCCGCAAAGTGCAGCTGCTGCATGGCGAGCACATCACCCACCGGTCGCAGGATGACAATGTAGGCTTTGCCGCGCGCAGCCCAACGTCCCACCGCGCACCGCTGCGCCTGACGGAGCGCTTCGGTCAGCAGCCCATAGGGTTTGCCGGCGCCCTTGTCGGGCGACAGGTAGTAAGTCTTGTCGAAGTACACCGGATCGATCGACTCCACCGGTACGAACTCCGAGATCTCTACAGCGTGCGTACCGACTTCCTCCAGAGCCTTGATCTCCTCGGGACTGAAGGTCACATACTGGTCCTTGGCAAACTCGTAACCCTTCACCATGTCCTCGCGTTCGACAATCACACCCTCTTTCTGGCAGATGTACTGCTGTTTGAGGCGGGATCCGCAGCCCTTGTGCAGGAGGTTGAAGGAGATGGCACTCCCGGATTGGGTTGCCGAATAGAGTTTGACCGGTATAGCAACCAGTCCGAAGGAGATGGTCAGCGATCCGATCGAGCGCGCGGCGGCCATGGTTCACCTGCTTCTGACGGTTAGGGCTGCCCGCGGGGGCGGCCGAATACCCGGGATAGGTTGTACTTCTCCGTGAGAGCATCTTGCCACCGGTCGCCGGTCTTTTCCAACCTGGCAGGGGCGCTAAGGAGCGTGAAATCCATCACTTCCGCCGCTTCCAGCTCTTCCCAGGTCAACGGCATGGAAACCGGAGCTCCCGGCACCCCCCGTGGCGAGTAAGCAACATTTAGGGTCTTGCCGCGGACGTTCATGTTGTAATCGATGAAGATCTTGTCAGTACGCTTCTCGACCTTCCACTCCATGGTGATCTCCCTTGGATGTGCCTTCATCAGGTGACGACCCACGCTCTCACAGATGTGCCTGGCTTCATCGAAAGTGACGGTGCGCTCAATCGGTACGAAGATGTGCAACCCGGTCTTGCCGGAGGTCTTGACGACGGCATCCAGGGACATCTGATGCAACAACTGCCGCAGCCAGAAGGCGACGCGACGGCCGACCGCGAAACCGCGGGCATTGAGCTCGGGCTCCGCACCTTTCACTTCCTTGCCCGAATAGATGTAGGGATCGATGTCAAAGACCAGGTAGTCCGGATAGTTGAGCACCGATGTTGCAAGGGCTTCAGGTGAGCTCGAGAAATCCGTGCGGTCACTGACAGCATCTGGCCCCGGCTCGATGCGCGAGTGCCAGATATGAAATTCCAGCGTGCCATTCTGGCCCAGCCACAACAGCGTCGGCAGGTTGTTGGCGAGCAGGTAGCGGTGCGCGTCCTCGCGGTGCCCGGAGTAGACGGTTACGGTTTCCACGAAGTCGGGCAGGCTCTGCTCCCAGTGCTTCTGGAAGAAGCGCTCGCCGTGAATGCCTTCCGGCATGCGAATCATGGTAAGCGGACGATTGCGCAGATGCGGCAGCATCAGCGGTGCCACCTGTGCCAGGTAGCGTATGAGGTCGCGCTTGCACAACGCGCCATTGCCGCTCACCCGATCCGCTGGCCAGTACACTCTGTCGAGGTTCGAAAGACGCACGCGCGCCGAACCCAGGTCGAGGTCGAGGCGTGTTGCGGGACTCTCGAGTTGCTCGAGAATAGCGTCCAGATCGAACCGACCAACATCGTCTCGTGCCTCCGGAGAGCCGGCAGGCGCAGGGGTGCCTGCAATCCCTGTTGCGTTGCCATTCCGGATGTTGTCACTGACAGGTTTCTTCCGGTCATATTCAGCTCCAGATGGAGCGACGGTAACCGAGGCCGGCGCGATGTCATCGCGTATGCGTTTGAACACCGGTGCGCGCAGCATGCCGTCGCCCGTCCAGTCGGCGTAGCTCACCTCCACCACCATCTGCGGCTCGAGCCATCGGGTCGGGCGATGCAATGGGACTTTCTCAGCGAATGGCGATTCCTTGCGCGCAAGCTTTCTACTCTGCGTCCGTAGCTGCTCAATGACTGGGGCCGTAAGTCCGGAGCCTGCGTGGCCTGCGTAATGCAGCTGCCCGTCTCTCCAATACCCGAGGAGCAAGGCCCCGAGCGTCTCCCGTTCTCCCTTGCCATGCGTGAACCCGCCCACGACGAATTCCGCCGAGCGCACGCGTTTGATTTTCAACCAGGCGCCGGACCGCTTGCCCGGCTGGTAAGTGCCTGTCTTGCGCTTTGCAACGATTCCCTCGAAACCGTTCTGCGTGGCGGCAGCGTACAGGGGCTCAGCCTCGGGACTTACATGGATCAGCTGCAGGCATGCCGTCGGCATGAGACATTGCGACAGGTAGCGACGCCGGTCGACATACGCTGCGCCGCGCAGGTTTAAACCAGCGAAATGCAAGAGGTCAAAGCAAACCATGACAGCAGGTGCTGCGGCACGGGCCGCGGCCACCTCGGCGGGCGTGCGCGCCTGGGCACGGTTCTGCAGCGCGTTGAATGACGGTCGGCCGTCTGATCCCAGAGCCACCACCTCGCCATCGAGTATCAATCGGCTGTCGCCCTGCTGATCGAGCGCGGCAACGATTTCTGGAAACGCCCCAGTCAGATCCTGACCACGACGTGATGTCAGGCGCACCTCCTTGCCGTCCACGAAAGCCAGCACGCGATAGCCATCGAGCTTGGGCTCGTACCACCACTCAGGCTGCGAGCGAGCCTCCTCTGTCGTCTCCGCCAGCATCGGTTGCATCTTTACGGGCATTTTCTCGGGTGGCCCGCTTGGCGCGAGCTGCACAGCCGGTAGACGGGGCGGCAGCTTGTCGACCGCGACGTTTTCCAGGTTGAGACCTGAGAGCACCGACAGATGATTCGCAAGCAATCCAGGCTGGTTGGCAAATCGGTCCTGGTGTTTCAACAGTAGCCACTGGTTGGCGGTGCGCGTGCGCACCAGAGCGAACGAGCCTTTAAGTTTCTCGCCGCGCAAGCAGAAGTTCAGTTTGCCCGCGGACAGACCACGGCGAATGCGCTCCTGCGCCTGCACGCGGTCGCTGAAGGCGTACTCACCCTCATCATCTGGAGAATACACACCACAATCCCATACGATGACATTGCCGGCGCCATATTGGTTCGCAGGGATAACACCTTCGAATGAGGCGTATTCGAAAGGGTGATCCTCGACCTCCACGGCCATGCGCCGATCGCCGAGTGTGACTGATGGTCCCTTGGGCACCGCCCAGGATTTCAGTACGCCATCGAGTTCGAGCCGGAAATCATAGTGCAGCCGGCTGGCTGCGTGTTTCTGTACCACAAACAACAGCGGCCCCGCTCGCTCAGGCGCAAGTTGTGGCTGCGGCTCAGGCGTACGGGTAAAGGAGCGCTTGGCGGCATATTCGGCGAGTTGACGTTTCATGTGCGGAGCAGGTCAGTGTGCTGGGCACACCTGGCGCATCCAGGTGCTGCAACGGGCCGCAAGTTCCGCCCTGACCTGTTGATCGGTTCGGCCTGCCGCTCGCGGCAGGTGAAATGAGTGGTCCGCGTCCTCGATGAGCTCAAGACTCGCCCGCGGTCCAAGCCACGCCACCACTGGCTGCAACAGTGCCATTTCGGCTAACGCATCCCGGGTACCCTGTAGAAACAGCATGGGCAAGTGCACCTTCTCCAGGTGTGCTGCGCGTTCGATGCCAGGCTTGCCCGCCGGATGAAGCGGGAAGGCGAAAAAGATCAGGCCCACCACCCCTGCCAGCGGTGCTGCGGCCTGAGCCTGGGAAGTCATGCGTCCCCCGAAGGAGCGGCCGCCGGCAAACAGCGGCAGCGCAGGAAGGTGCCGGCTCGCCTCGGCTACGGCTGCGCGAACCGCGGCGTGACATACAGTCGGTGGATCAGTCCGCCGCGCACCCCGTTGCATGTACGGGAACTGGAAGCGCAGCGTGGCGACACCTGCCGCGCACAGCGCGACGGCTTGGCTCTCCATCGAGGAATGGGTCATAGGGGCCCCGGCACCGTGGGCAAACACCAGGCACGCATGGGCGGCTGGGGGCTGCAGGAGCAAAGCGGCCAGCTCCTGTTGCGGGTCGACTGTCACAGTCAGCGGACGGGCAGGCGGATGTGGCACGCATCGAGTGTACGCTGTCGGACCCGCTCGCGGTGTCTCGCTTGAGCACAAGTCTGACTCTCGGAGCCAACGGGGCTGCGATGTCGGGCAGTTGCTGGCCCGAGATCTGCAGCTTCACTACAATTGCCTGATGTCCCAGTCCTCTTCAGGCGGCCCCTCGGCCTCTGCGACGGCCGCTGCCTCATCCTCAGCGTTCGAATCTGACAAGAGTCGGACACTGCGCGAGCTCGAACGTGCCCGGGCGCAGCTCGCCTCGCTAGTGGATGCTTCCGAGGATGGCATCGTCAGCAAGGATCTGCAGGGGATTGTGATCTCCTGGAACAAAGGCGCCGAGCGCCTGTTCGGCTACACCGCCGCGGAGATGGTCGGTCAATCCATCCTGAAGCTGATACCTCCGGAGCTGCATCACGAGGAAACAGAGATTCTTGCGAAGTTGTGCCGGGGGGAGCGGATAGAGCGCTACGAGACCGTACGTGTTCACCGTCTCGGACACAAACTCTACATATCGCTCACGATATCGCCGGTGCGCGATGAGACAGGCCGCGTCATCGGCGCGGCCAAGATTGCACACGACGTGACGGCCAGGAAACGCGCCGAATCGCAGTTCGAGGAAGAAGCGCGAGCTGTCGAAACGCTGCACAACCTGGGTCAGACCATTGCGGCGGAACTCGATCTCGATAACGTCGTGCAACGCGTGACGGATGTGGCGACTGAGTTAGTGGGAGCTGCCTTCGGCGCATTCTTTTATAACGTCGTGAAGGAAGGCGAAGGGGACTCCTACTGGCTTTACACCCTCTCGGGTGTGCCGCGCTCCGCATTCGCCAGCTTCCCGATGCCGCGTGCCACGCAACTCTTCGGTCCGACATTCCGCGGGGAGGGCATCGTACGCATCGCTGACGTCCGCCTGGATCCGCGCTACGGCAAGAATGCGCCCTACCACGGGATGCCAGCTGGGCACCTACCCGTTAGCAGCTATCTCGCAGCTCCAGTAGTCAGCCGTGCCGGAGAAGTCTTAGGCGGCCTGTTCTTTGGACACCCCGAGCCCGAGAGGTTCAGTGAGCGCTCGGAGCGTCTGGTAGGCGGTATTGCCACCCAGGCGGCAATAGCCATCGATCGTGCGCGTGCCTTCCAGGGGATGCAGCGTGAGCTGCAGGCTCGGCGCAATGCCGAGGAGGCGTTGAGGCATAGCGAGGCGCAATTGCGCCAGGTCGCGGCCGAGCGCGAAGAACTGCTGAAATCGGAGCGCTACGCGCGCTCGGAAGCGGAGCGCCTCAGTCATCTCAAGGACGAATTTCTGGCGACATTGTCACACGAGTTGCGCACGCCACTGAATGCCATTCAGGGTTGGGCCACGCTTCTGCGTCAGCCGGGAGTAGGAGACGTCGATCAGGCGCGGGGGCTACAGGCCATCGAGCGCAACGTGCGCGCACAGGCACAAATCGTCAGCGATCTGCTGGACATGAGCCGCATCGTTTCCGGCAAGATTCATCTGGAGGTACAACCGCTATCGCTGCAGGAGGTGATCAACAATGCGATCGAGTCGATCCGCACCTCAGCGGAAGCGAAGAATTTGCGGGTTCGCACGATGTTGGACTCAAACGTGGGGTTTGTGCGCGGCGACCCGAACCGGCTGCAACAAGTGCTGTGGAACCTGTTATCTAACGCCGTGAAGTTCACCCCTGCCGGAGGCCGCATTCAGGTTTTTCTCGAGCGTGTCAATTCGCACGTCGAGATCGTCGTGGAGGACAGCGGTATCGGCATCCATCCGGATTTCCTGCCGTTCGTGTTCGAGCGCTTCCGCCAGGCCGACCCGGCCATGAATCGCCGTCACGGGGGTCTGGGCATCGGACTGTCGATCGTCAAAACGCTAGTGGAGCTGCACGGGGGCTCCGTACGGGTCAAGAGCGCCGGCGAGAATCTCGGCTCTACTTTCTTCCTGGCCTTGCCGGTGTCGCATGTATCAGATGAGGAGATCGAGCGCAGCCAGAGACTGCCGGTGCTGTCCGATCCGCTCGAGAAGCTGGAATTACCGCGGCTGGAGGGCGTTGCGGTCCTGATAGTGGATGATGAGCCGGATGGACGGCAGCTCATGGTTCGCATCCTGGAGGGCAGGGGAGCGCAAGTCATTGCCGTAGATAATGGGGTTGAGGCGCTGCGCCAGTTGGCCGCCCAGAAGTTCGATGTGCTGGTGAGTGACATCGGCATGCCGGGCCTGGACGGCTATGAGTTGATCCGGCGAGTGCGTACCCAGAGTGTCGATCAAGGCCCGCCGATCCCCGCGATTGCCGTTACGGCGTATGCGCGCGCCGAGGACCGGCAGCGATCGCTGCTGGCCGGTTATCAGATGCATCTGGCCAAGCCCATCGAAGCCCGTGAGCTGATTGCCGGCATCGCAAGCCTGCTGTCAGTCAGTCGCTGAGACTTGCGGCTATGACAGTGCGCCACGCTGAGCGGGAAATGGTCACTGAAGTCCGTCAGGCACGGTACTTCATCTATGTCCTGGGGGGCGCATTCGTAGCGCTGGGTTTTGCGCTGGAGACGGTGCCCGCACTGGCCGCTGTTGCGCCCGCGCTTGCCGGGCGTGCAGCTGCGGGCATCGGCGCAATCATTCTTTCGTTTGGTCGCTTCGGGCCCGATCAGCTCGTGCAGCAATTCAGCAACCGGCTGCGGGGTCGTTGAGGGTAGTGCCGTGCTCTCAAGCGCTCCGGCGCGGATACTGCGCGATTCTCCGGCCCGCGGTACAGCTCGTGACGCTTGGACGTCGGGAGCGATGTGCTAATATCGCGGGCCCTCGCGGCGGCAAAATTAATTCGCGCCGGGACTTCGCGCCGCAGCATCCTTCTGGACCGCCGCGCAGAGTCCTCGCGACGACGCCGCTTCCAGTTTCATCGGCGCGCCCGTAGCTCAGTTGGATAGAGTGCCTGGCTACGAACCAGGAGGTCGGGAGTTCGAATCTCTCCGGGCGCGCCATCGCCTCGGGAAAAATATCCTCAAGCCCCGGACTGCTTGGCGCTCTTTTCCATGGCAAGAGTGCGAAGGTCGTTGAACATGACATCGGGTTGCAGAAACGCGAGGGAATAGATCTCCCGCACTATTCCATGCGGGTCGATCAGGAATACCTTGAGCATGTGATGCAGAGCCCGGGCATGACCCTGCGCATCAGTCTCGACGCTCACGTCCTGCCCGAAGTCATCTAAAACTGGCAGTAGCTCGGTTAGGTTGCGCGCTGTTAGAAAGCACCATTCGAATTTCGGATCGGTCCCCAGCTGCGTGGCATACGCTTTTAGCGCAGCTGGTGTATCCGTGTTTGGGTCGAGGCTCAAGTTGACGAAGCGGACCCCAGCTGCGAGTTCAGGCTCCTCGAGTACCCGAGCTCGCAGATTGCTCAGCGTGACATGCGCAAAAGGGCAGCCGAGGGGATCGGCACAATAGGTGTAGAAAAATGTCAGCAGCGTGATCTTGCCGTGCGTGAAGCGCGCCAGGTGCTGCAATCTTCCGGAGGCATCGAGTAGCGCGGCGTCGCGGGTGTTCTGGATTCTCTGCAGCTCGTAACTCCCGGCCGCCGGCGCGATGAACCCTGTACGGGGCGCCGTGCCCGCGCCGGGATCGACGCTTGCGTGGGCCGCTAAAGCTGCGACCGTCAGCGCAAGACTCATGCGTAACCATGCTTTCAAGTAGCGGGCGCGCCCCGTCGCGCCAGTGCCGCTTGCTGCGCGGCTTTGGCCGTGAACTTCATGTGATGGGGACGACCGAGCTTCTCTTTCGTGAAATCGACAGCGAACCTCGGCGTAAGAGTGTGCCCATCCCAGTTGAACGCCCGCAGGAATTGCTCGTTGTCCGCACCCTTCTTGTCCCAGTGGGAGAGCAGGCTCGAAGTGATGTAGAGCCGCTTTCCGTCCCAGCTCTGAGAGATCATGTTGACCTGACTTCCAGTGTGCAGGTGGTAAGTCTCCTTCGGGCGCTCCGGGTCGGAAAGGTCGAAATAGTGCGTGGTGCCGTCCATGAAGGTGTTGACCCAGAGCCCCTTTGCATCGGCAGAAATCGAGATGTCGACCGGCAGGGGGGTCTTGGCGGGATCACCAATCTGCGCCACATCTCGCGCTTGCCATCGGCCAGCGGAGTCTTGTTTGATCAGCCAGAGCTTTGAAGTCAGAGCCGCCGCTGTGACCGCCCAATCCTGCCCAGGCGCAAGCGCCCAGCGGATCTCGAGCGGTGCTCCCGGTACACTGAGGACCTGCGTCGGCTGCATGGTCTTCAGGTTCCAGACGACCATCGTCGCGCCGAAGTGCTTCATCGCCTCCTTGTCTTGGATGAGCTCACCGAGCTCGCGCATGTAGTTCTGTCGTCCCGCAAAACTCGAAGTCAGCATGGCATTCTTGGCAGGGTTGATGGCAATGTCGTATCCATAGCCATCGCCCAGGACGCCACCGACCTTCGAAGTCGGGATCGCGTACTTCGCAATGAATTCACCCTTGTTGTTATAGGCGGCAAGACCCGTGACGCCGCCGTTGTCGCGGGCGTTAGAAAGCGTCCCGATCAGAAGCCGACCCGGCAGCGCGTAAAAGGTGTGTGGACCTACGAAACCGGTCTGCTGCGTCAGATCTGCAATAGTGCGTACGAGCTTGGGTTTGGCGGGATCGCTGCCGACATCGAAGACAAAAATCTTGCTGTCATCGAGATTGCCGGCCCAGAGGTACTTTCGATCATCGGAGAATCCCATGTG
This sequence comes from uncultured Pseudomonadota bacterium, assembly GCA_963715725.1. Taxonomy (GTDB): domain Bacteria; phylum Pseudomonadota; class Gammaproteobacteria; order Steroidobacterales; family Steroidobacteraceae; genus 13-2-20CM-66-19. The sequence goes on from OY970272.1 coordinate 2,519,848, forward strand.
ATGGGCTTCGCCGCGGCCGCCGACGGATGCCGAGTGCACCACCTTCCCGTACGTTCCGGAGTGTGGGTTGACGTCGATGGTCACCAGCTTATCTGCACCGTCGCCAAGTCCCTCAACGCCCAACGTCCACACGTGCACATAGTCCTCCTGCCCCTTGATGAGGCTGCTCACGTAAGGAGAGTTGCAGGTCTCATCGGCGTGACTTGCAGCGGTCGCGCCCAAGCTCAAGCAGGCCGAAATTACCCAAATAGTGAGGCGGTGATGGTCGTGCATGTTATGGCCCCCCGGCGAATGCAGTTCGGCTTGTTGTAAAGGATGTCGAGCCGGGCGCCTCCAGTTGCCTCTCGCTCAAGGACTTCGAAGTGTAAACCTGTGCTTTAACGCGTGCCAGCCGCATCATCCTTTTCAGAGCGGCTTTCAGGATGAGCGCGTGATTGCGCTGCGGATCGCGCTGCATACAGAAGCGTGACTGGTCTGGTCCTGGCGCGTTTGCGCAGCGCTTCGAGCACAGTGGACTGGGTGGCGAGCTCACGAAGATAACGCCTGACAAACTCCGACCAGCGCTCTGGCTTCTGATGAAACCAAACACGCAATTGAGAAGGTGCATGGCACGATCCGCCGAACGCGGGTGTGATTTGCGTACGGTGGACGACGGGCGGGTTCGCTGGCGCCTCGAGCTCGTTGTCCGGGTGCAAGGTCGCAGCGTATTGTCAAATCCAAGTTGTTGCTGCCACTCGCCGTCACGTTAGTTGCAGGTGCGACGGCGCCCACCTATGCAGCCGTCGTGGATATCGAGGTCGCCCGCCGGCGCCACGCGTCATAGCCGTGCCCGCGCCGCGCGCCGGATATGTGTGGGCGCCCGGCTATTATCGTTGGGACGGACGTGAGCATGTCTGGGTGGAGGGTCACTGGTTGCGCGAGCGCCGTGGCTTTCACTGGGTACCCGAACATTGGGACGAGCGTCATGGGCGCTATCATTTTGTCCCCGGACACTGGGCTCATAACTGAGTTGCACCGCCCGCCGGCGCCCGCTGCCGGCGGGCTCACCTGGCTTGCGACGTAGGCTCCCGCTGGGGGAAGCTGAGGGCTTCGCACGACCTCGGCTATGCGCGGCCTTGCGGCGCGCAACGCCGGGCAGCGCTGCAGACGTCCCGCTCCGGTTAGAATGCCGAGATCTGGACTGGTGGAAGTGCTCAGGTGTACCTGCATACCAGACTCTTGCTGGGGATCGGAACCGTCACTCTCGTGGCGCTGATCATCAGCATCATGGTGCCGCTGCGATCGGTCCGCGGCGACGTCTCGCGCGAGACAAACGGTTCGATACAACTGGCGCAACTACTGCTCGACGTGCAACGGGCGGTCAATGCATCACCCAGCAGCGCCGCGGCGCAAGAGGCTGCCCGGAGTCAGATCGACCTGGCACGTGATATTCGTCACGTCCGGATTTCACTGGTGAATGAGCAGGGTGGTGTCCTGGCGTCGAGCCCGGCGCAGGATCGCGAGCCCGGATTTCTGAGTCGCGTACTGTTGCACACTACAGAGGTTGCACCGCTTACGTATCCACTCGCGTATCACGCCATGCCGCTTGCCGAGCTGCGAATCACATCCAACCCGTGGTCGGAGCTCGCGGAAATTGAACAGCGTGCAGCCCGTGACCTCACATTGCTCGCCTTGACGATCATCGCCATGAGCGCAGCCATCTACTACATGGTGCGGCGTGGCCTGCAGCCCATTGGCCAGATCCAGAGTGCCCTTGCAGGTCTGCAGGCCGGCGCGCTGCAGACGCGGCTGCCGCACTTCCGCCTGCGGGATATGGATGACATTTCGATGCGCTTCAATCAGTGCGCAGCTGCCATGGAGGTCGCTGCCACGCAGCGGCGCGATCTGAACCGCCGCATCATCGAAGCAGAGGAGCAGGAGCGACAGCGGCTCGCTCGCGAGCTGCACGATGAGCTCGGGCAAAGTCTGACAGCAATCAAGGTGGATGCCGCATACATTGCGCGCGAGGCGCGTTCGTGCTCCGAGCGCATCGTCGGAATCGCGCTAGGCATTGAACGGCTCAGCTCAGACATCATGGAACTGATCCGCAGCATGCTGGTGCGGCTGCGACCCTATGGGCTGGAGACCGTCGGCTTGCAGGAGAGCCTGCAGGAGCTCATCAATGGCTGGCACGACCGCATTGCGGACCGCTTCCAGTGCGTCCTCACGATGGAGGGTGATGCGGATATCCTGCCGGCCGATCTCAACATTACGCTCTACCGGCTGGTGCAGGAGTGTCTGACCAACGCTGTGCGGCATTCGCGAGCGCGCCGGATCCTGATTCGACTAGCGCTGTCCAGGGTGCCAGCCGGCGTCTGCCTCGATGTCACCGAAGAGCAGATCGTCGCCTCCCCGGCCGCAGTGCGGCAGTCGGGTGCGGGATTGCTCGGAATGCGCGAGCGCGTCGAAGCTCATGGCGGTACGCTGCAGGTGAGCTTCGATGCGAATGGAGGCCTCGCCCTGCATGCGTGGCTGCCGGTGGTGGTCAGCGGGCACCGGAATGACGCACAGCTGCCGGGAGAGACACAAGATGCACAGCCCGAGATCAATCCGGATTCTGCTGGTTGACGATCATGTGGTGGTGCGCGCCGGATACCGGCGTTTCCTCGAACAGGAACCGGACTGTCAGGTCATCGCCGAAGCCTCGAGCGGTGAGGAAGCGTATGTAACACTGCAGACGCTGTCACCTGACCTGGTCATTCTGGATCTGAGCATGCCGGGGCAGGGCGGGCTTTCTATTTTGCGACGGATCAAACTGCGGTGGCCACTGCTGCCGGTATTGGTTTTCAGCATGCACGACACTCTGGCCTTCGTCACGCAGGCGATGCGCGCCGGGGCGACGGGCTATATCAGTAAGAGCAGCGAGCCGTCATTCATGATTCAGGCGGTGCGCAACGTGGTACGTGGCGTACAAACATTCTCGTCGGACATTGCAGCCAAGCTGGCGGCCAGCGCTGCGGACAGCTCCGCGACTCTGGGGCTGTCGGCGCGTGAGTTCGACATCTTCCGCTTGCTCGCAAGTGGCAAGAGTCACGAAGACATTGCGGCTCTGCTCAATCTCAGCGTGAAGACTGTCGCCAACAATCACTCTCAGATCCGACAGAAGCTCGACATCAGCAGCGACATCGAGTTGTATCGCCTGGCGACCCAGTGCGGTGCCGTAGACCCACTGCTGCCCGAGAGCGAGCGCGCCGGGATTCGCTAATTACGGTTGCTCCCAGACCAACCATGAGTGAGACACGAGCCGACGCCGATCAGTGGGGCGAGCGCCTGCCACGGCAGATCGGGCTGCTCAACGCAGTGGCGGTCCTGATAGGCGTAACGATCGGCAGCGGCATCTTCCGGGTGCCGGCCACGGTAGCAGCGATGCTGCACGATCCTGGGCCGGTGCTGCTGTGTTGGTTGCTCGGTGGTGTCGTGGCGCTGTGCGGGGCACTGACCCTCGCCGAGCTGGCCGCAGCGCTGCCACGCTCCGGCGGCATTTTTGCCTACCTGCTGGAGAGCTACGGACCCTTACCCGCCTTCATGTTCGGCTGGACTGAGCTGGTGGTGATTCGCGCCTCCGCCCTGGGAGCGACCGCCACGATTTTTGCCGAGTACGTTGGCTACTTCGTGCCTCTCACGGGCTCGGAGGTGCGTTACGTGGCTGCCCTGGCGATCATCGCGATCGGCATCCTCAATTATCTGGGCGTCGCACTCGCTGCACAGGTCATGAGTTTTGCGACGGCAGCCAAATACCTGTCCATCGTGGCGCTGGGGCTGCTGGCTTTCACGGCGGTACGAGGCGGCGGGGCACATTTCACGCCATTGTGGGGCGCTGCGGGCCTGCAGTGGACGATATTGGGCAGCGCTTTGATCTCGGTCATGTGGACCTATGACGGCTGGGCTGACCTTTCCTTCATGGGAGGCGAGGTGAGTGATCCGCAGCGGACTCTGCCCCTGGCGCTGGTGTTGGGAACCATCGGCGTGATGTTCGTTTACCTCCTGGTCAACGTAGCCTTCATTTACGTGCTGCCCCTGCCACAGATGGCGCAATCGAAACTGATCGCCGCGAGCGTTGCAGAACACATTCCAGTGTTGCAGGACGTCGGGGCGGCCATAGTGGCCGCGCTGGTACTGGTATCGACCTTCAGCGGACTGAATGGCTCGATGATGACCGGCCCGCGTATTTTCTTTGCCATGGCCGATCGGCAGCTGTTCTTCCGCGCACTGGCCCGGGTGTCACCGCGTTACCGCAGTCCCTCCACGGCGATAGGCCTGGCGACCGTGCTGGGAGTGACCTACGTACTGCTGAACGATTTTGCGCAACTCGCCGATCGCTTCATTCTGGGGATCTGGCCGTTCTATGCCCTGGCAGTTGCCGGGGTGTTTACCCTGCGGCGCAAGCGTCCCGATCTGCTCAGGCCCTATCGCGTGACTGGTTATCCGCTGGTGCCAGCGTTGTTCCTGCTCGCATCGCTCGGCATGATCGTCAACGCACTGCTCACGGACCCTATCAACACCGGTATCACCTTCGGAGTAATCGCCACGGGGGTGCCGCTGTATCTGCTCTGGATGGCTCGCAAGCGCGTATGATTCGCGCATGAGAATAAACCTTCAGACATTGCCAATAGTTTTGTTGACGTTGATCAGCATGCAGTCGGCCGCCGTAGCTCAGGCGGCGACTCATACCAACAACCCGACCGTGCCGGCCGCGGGCAGCTCCAACGCTGCGACGCCCTCGGCGCCCATTCGGCATATCTTCGTGCTGCTGCTGGAAAACCAGGCATATGCCGTGACGTTCGGCGCCCATTCTCCAGCTCCCTATCTGGCATCGCAGCTTGCCTCCCAGGGAGCGCTGCTGAATCAGTATTACGGCATCGGTCACTGGAGTCTCGATAATTACATCGCGCTCATCAGCGGGCAGGCACCTAACCGTCAGACGCAGGCCGACTGCCCGATCATCAGCGAGTTTCAGCCTGCGCAGCCGCGGATCGATGCCGATGGGCAGGCGCTGGGGCACGGTTGCCTGTATCCCGCCAATGTGCCGACGCTCCCTGATCAGCTGGAAGCGGCGGGACTCAGCTGGAAGGGTTACATGGAGGACATGGGCAACGATCCGAACCGCGAGAGTGCGACCTGCGGCCATTCCGCGGCCGGCAGCCGCGAGCGCTCCTATCTCGCTACCGCGCGCGACAAATACGCGGCTCGTCATAACCCGTTCATTTATTTTCATCGGATCATCGATGACCGTGCGCGCTGCGCGGCGCATGTCGTCAATCTGCGGCAGCTGTCGACTGACCTGCGCAGCGTACAGACGACGCCCAACTATGCGTTTATCACGCCCAATCTTTGTAACGATGGCCACGATGCCAGATGCATCGATGGTCAGCCTGGCGGCTACCTCGGCATCGAGGCATTTCTGCAAAAGTGGGTTCCGTCCATCACTGCCGCACCGGCCTTCAAGCAGGACGGACTGCTGATCATCACATTCGATGAGTCAGATCAAAGCGGCGCAGAGGCCGCAAGCGCGTGCTGCGGGGAGCGCGGCTTGCCGGGCGCTTCGATCCCGCCGGGTGTGCAGGGTCCCGGCGGGGGCCGCGTGGGCGCCGTACTGCTCTCGCCGCGCATCCGCCCGGGTACGGTCTCCTCGGTGCCGTACAACCACTACTCGCTGCTGCGCTCCGTCGAGGACCTGTTCGGGCTCGCGCATTTGGGCTATGCCGGGCAGGCCGGGCTGCAGCCCTTCGGCGTCGACATCTTCAACCGCTGAGCCAGGGCGAGCGATGTAGGGGACGCAGTCACTCCAACGCGAGGTAGTTCAGCGGCAGCGCCGTGGTGTACTTGATCGTCTCGAGCGCGAAGGATGCGCTGACATCCTGAAACTCGACCGCAGCGATCAGACGCTTGTACACGACGTCGTATGCGTCGATGTTCGGTACTACGATGCGCATTAGGTAATCTACATCACCACTCATGCGGTGAATCTCGGTTACCTCGGGGATATCGCGCACAGCACGCACGAACTTCTCGAACCACGCCTCACTGTGGTTGCCGGTCTTCAACGTCACAAACACGGTCGTACCCACGTTCATTGCGCGGGCATCCAGGAGGGCGACGGTATGCTTGATGATGCCCTCGTCCTCGAGCCGCTTGATGCGCCGCCAGCAGGGCGCCTTGGAGAGGCCAACGCGCTCCGCCACCTCGGCAGCGGTGAGATTGCCGTTCCTCTGCAGCAGTTCCAGTATTTTCCGGTCCAGCTTGTCCATGAAATATAATCTCTTGGAATAAGCATATTCCGCAACAGAATTTCTTCTTCGGCGGTACACAACCGCAGGTTCGCAACCCTGTAGCGCGCCAATGGGGCTAGGCTGTAACTCATGGATTTGCGTCGTCTTTTTACCGAACATCCGGCCAGTGTGGGTGAGAGCTACTGGGGGCACCTGCTGCGCGCGAGCTGGTTCAGCGGCAGGCTGCTGCTGGCTGCGGGCGCCTGTCTGGTGCATGCCTTTCTCCCCTTCCTCTTCGTGAGGACCGGCAGTCAGGCCATTACCGAGCTCCACACTGCCATGGTGACCGGTCGCCGCACGGCGCCGGCTCCGCGGCTCACGGCCCGACGAGTCGTGAACTGAACGTGCGGCGAGCCCTGCGCGCCTTGACGCCTGGCTGGGGCTCCGTTCGTCACATCCTGCCTGGGGCGCTCGTCGCTGCGACCCTGGCGCTCATCGCCCGCAGTCTCGCTGAGAGCCTGGCGGCAGGCTCGATCGGCCTGCCCAAGATTCCCCTGAGTCCCGTGCTCTATGCCGTGATCCTGGGCATGCTCTGGCGCAATACGCTCGGTGTGCCTGCCTGGACGGGTGAGGGCCTCAACTGGGCGATGCATCGGCTATTACGCACCGGAATCGCGCTCGTTGGACTGCGACTCACACTGGCCGGCGCTTCGACGATTGCGATAACGGCCTTACCGGTCGCCTTGGGCTGCCTCGCTACGGCGCTGGTCGCTGGCCTGGTGATTTCGCGCCTGATGACGGTGCCCCAGCGCCTAGGTGTGCTGCTCGCGATCGGCACAGCCGTGTGCGGTTGTACCGCAGTAGTGGCCCTGTCCCCGGTAATCCGGGCGCGACACGTCGAGACGGCCTTTGCAGTGACTTGCGTGGTGCTCTTCGGCTGTCTCGCGATGCTGCTCTATCCCTGGGTTGCGGCTCATTTCTTTGGCAACTCTCCGGTGCACGCCGGGGTGTTCCTCGGTACCGCCATTCATGACACCTCGCAGGTGATCGGCGCTGCACTCATTTACTCGCAACAGGCCAACGCACCCGAAGCGTTGGCTGCGGCGAGCGTGGCCAAGCTGCTGCGCAACCTGTCGATCATTGTGTTGATTCCAGCGGCCGCGTGGCTCACGCAGCGCGCCGAGCGCAACCCTCCGCCGCCCGAGTCAGAGCCCTACCCTGATGGAGCACCGTTGCGTCCGCCGGGCGCCTCTGCGGTGCCGCTGTTCGTATTTGGATTCGTGCTTTGTGTCATTCTGCGCTCAAGTGGGGACGCGCTGTTTGGTACCGCGCCACTCTGGCACGCTGTCATCAATAGCGGGCAGACTGCCTCCGAGCTGTTCCTGGTATGCGGCATGACCGCGGTCGGTCTAAGCGTGCGCTTTACGGATATGTGGCGGATCGGCTGGCGTCCTCTGGGCGCTGGACTGCTGGTCGCCACTCTGGCCGGCGCCTGCAGCCTCGGGCTGACCAGCTTCATGCAGGCCGTTTTCCCGCTGCACTGAGTTCGCCAGGGCGCGCAATCCCTGCCGGATCAACTCCCTTCGGCTGTCGCGTGCACCAGGTAGCCGCCTGACTTGTCGTCACTTTCCAGGCTCAGCAGTCGTCGCTGAGCCGCCTCCTCCAACAGCTTGTTGAACGAGCGGAAACCGTAATAGTTCTCGCTGAAGCCCGGACGGCGTCGCTTCAGCGCCTGCTTCACCATCGAGCCCCAGATCTTGTCCGCGCCGCGCTCGGAGACGAGTGCATCCAAGGTAGCCAGCACCAGGTCGAAGGCTTCCTGCTTACGATCGTCGGCCTTACGATCGTCCTCCTTCGTCTGTGCGGCGCGCCCGCTGCCACTCTCCGCGCCCTGGGAACCCTCTGAGCTGTGCGCTTGTTTGCGTGGTGCGCGGCGCGTGCGCGGCTGCTCGCGCACGAGATCATCGTAGTAGATGAATTCATCGCAGCTGGCGATCAGCAGGTCCGAGGTCGAGTTCTTCACCCCGACGCCGACGACATCCTTGTTGTTCTCGCGCAGCTTACTCACCAGCGGCGAGAAATCAGAGTCGCCACTGATGATGACGAACGTGTCAACGTGAGTCTTGGTGTAACACAGGTCGAGCGCATCCACGACCATGCGGATATCAGCGGAGTTTTTGCCCGACTGCTTGACGTGCGGTATCTCGATGAGCTCGAAGCCGGCGTGATGCATGCCGGGCTTGAATTCCTTGTAGCGCTCCCAGTCGCAGTAAGCCTTCTTCACTACGATCGAACCCTTGAGGAGCAGCCGCTCGAGGATGCGCGTGATGTCGAACTTCTCGTACCGGGCATCGCGTACGCCCAGTGCGATATTCTCGAAATCACAGAAGAGGGCAAGATTGCCGGTATCGGCCCCTGACGGCATGGAAACCCCGCGGACTGACTGTGCCAGAGCGCATTTTGACAGGACGCGGTCGCCCTGCGGCAGCTATTTGGTTTTCGACGTGCCAAAATCGCGCGGTCCCGGCCACGGTGCCGCACATGACGGGGATGCAATGGCGGACAAGAACCGAAGAAGAGTTTCGCGTAAGGCGGCCGAAGATGCGGTGCGTGTGCTGCTGCGCTGGGCCGGCGATGACCCGGAGCGGGAGGGATTGCAGGAGACCCCCAAACGGGTCGTGAATGCGTACCGCGACTGGTTTTCCGGTTATCAGATCGATCCGGCGGAATACCTGCGCCGCACCTTCGAGGAGGTCGGGGGCTATGACGAGATGATCGTGCTGCGCGACATCTCGTTCGAATCGCACTGCGAGCACCACATGGCGCCGATCATCGGTCGCGTGCACGTCGGCTACCTGCCCACCAACAAGGTAGTCGGCATCAGCAAGATTGCTCGGGTAGTGGAGGGTTATGCGCGTCGCTTACAGGTGCAGGAGAAGCTCACGGCGCAGATCGCCAACTGCATCAACGACGTTCTCAAACCGCGCGGAGTCGGCGTAGTGATCGAGGCCACGCACGAATGCATGACAACGCGCGGCATCCATAAGCGCGGCGTCTCGATGATCACCAGCCGGATGACCGGCACATTCCGCGAAGATGCGCGCACGCGCATGGAGTTCCTGCAGTTTGTGGACATCCATAGCCGCAGCGCGGATTGACGCTGCGCGCCCTCCCCGAGCGCGTGCGACGCAGCGGCTACTGCGATTTGAGTTCCCGCCGTGTGAATCCCGGTGGGATTTCAAAGGCATCCGCCGCCGCTGGTGTGTTCGACACCGAAACCAACTGCGAGGTCATGGTCATGAGAGCCACCTCGCCGGCCGGTAGGATGGAGGCGGCGGGCGGCGCCGGCGCGGCCGCACCGACCGCGGCGGCTTCCGATTCGTCCTTCTTCTTGTGGAACAACGAGCCGAGTTTGCCAGCTACCTGCCCCGCGAGCGCTCCGGGACTGGTGGGAGGCGCGCCGCCGCCGGATTGACCCGGACTTTCGGATTGCGCCTGCGTCTGATGTGCGCTCTGACACTGTTCCCCGCCCATTGCGAGCATGAAGGTCGTTTTGACGGGGTAGCCCTTAACGTCCTTCATCTTCGAGGTGATCTCGCCCCAGATGCCCTTGTAGCGGCCGAACATCGACTGCGCCCGTTGTGAGAGCGCCTGGCCGTTGTTGATGTCCAGACCGAGTTTGGCTGCATAAGCCTTGTGATACTTCTGCAGCTCCGCGTTCTCGGCAAAGCCCGTCGCGAGCCATTCATCCAACGCGAGCGTCAGCTCGCAGATCGCGCCGGTACTCTTGTCCTTGCAGGGCTGGGCGGCGACGATGGTTACCTGATCGGCCTGGTAACCGGCAATTTGTTGCTTCTCGCCGGTCTTGCGCACATCCACGCGCGGCGGCAGCCATTCGCACTTGGAGTCATCCAGCGCCGCCGGTTGCTGTTGTTGCTTCTGTGCCGCCTCGTCCATCTGGTCGGACATGCGGTCGAGCTGCGAGCGCATCTGCTCGAACGTGGTCTCGGTATACTCTTTCTTGTTGATATTGACCTGATAGATCTTGTCCTGGTCCAGACGCACGATCTGTGCCGTGGGGCCAAGCGAGTTGTGCGCGAGCATGCGCACGAGCCTGGATTTCATCTGGATGTCGCTGTCAGTGCGCGCCTTCTCGCCAGACACCGTGGTTCTGGTCGTGCCGGTCATGTTGCCGAACGCCATGGCGCCGACGCCGTCAACGGACATCGTACTCTCGGTCATGACATCAGCAAGGGCCAGCCCGGAGGCAAGGCTCAGCATGCTGCAGGTGAGAACCCGGGCTAAGGGCTGACGAAACCGTCCGCTCATGTGAACCCCCATTGCTGTTATTCCGCCATAAGCCGCCCTCGCGGTGCCGCCGGGGATGTTATCACCTCACGATCGGCTCGTCGTGCAGGCGCCTCGGGTCATCGTGTGACGCCTCAGGCGGTGAGGGCAGCGTCGCTACGCGAGGCTCGTTTGCGATCCTGCTCTTTCAGGTAACGCTTGCGGATGCGGATGGAGATCGGAGTCACTTCCACCAGCTCGTCGTCGGCGATGAACTCCACCGCATACTCGAGTGTCAGCTGGATAGGCGGCGTGAGCAGAACGGCATCGTCCTTGCCGGCTGCCCGGATGTTGGTCAGCTTCTTGGTCTTGATGGGATTCACGACCAGATCGTTTTCCCGGCTGTGAATCCCGATGATCATTCCCTCGTAGAGCTTCTCGCCGGGACTGACAAACATCCGGCCGCGCTCCTGCAGGTTGAAAAGCGCGTAGGCGACCGCCTCGCCCTGCTCGTTGCTCACCAGCACGCCGTTGTGTCGATCGGGAATTTCGCCCTTCACCGGGGCAAAGCCGTCGAAGATGTGGCTCATGAGGCCGGTGCCGCGCGTTATGGTCATGAACTCGCCCTGAAAACCGATGAGGCCACGAGCCGGGACGCGATACTCAAGCCGTGCACGGCCGCTGTTACCATCGATAGCCATGTCGGTGAGCTCTGCACGCCGCGAGCCGAGCGCCTCCATCACTGCTCCCTGATGGGCGTCGTCGATATCCACCGTGAGTGCTTCGTAAGGCTCGTGTACCTCGCCGTTCACGAGCTTGGTCAGCACCTGCGGCCGTGATACCGCCAGCTCATAACCCTCGCGGCGCATGTTCTCGATCAGGATAGTGAGGTGCAGCTCCCCGCGGCCCGAGACGCGCAGCACGTCCGGCTCTTCGGTATCTTCAACACGCAAGGCGACGTTGCTCTGCAATTCCCGGTACAAGCGCTCGCGGATCTGGCGGCTGGTGACATATTTGCCTTCACGCCCGGCCAGTGGCGAGGTGTTCACCTGAAAATTCATCGCCAGAGTCGGTTCGTCCACACGGATGGGGGCCAGCCCGACCGGCGCCTCCGGTGCACAGATCGTAAGTCCGATGTTGACGGCCTCGATTCCTGTCACCGCTACGATGTCCCCCGCGGAGGCTTCGTCCACCGCGGCGCGCTCCAGGCCCTTGAAGGTGAGCACCTGGCCGACCTTGGCCAGACCGCGGTCCTCATCACCGAAGCGCAGGGCAACGGCCTGTCCGGGACGAATTGCGCCGCCGCGGATGCGTCCGATGCCGATGCGCCCGACATAGGAGTTGTAATCGAGAGTTGAGATCTGCAGCTGCAGCGGCTTGCCGGCATCGGCCGCCGGCGGCGGTACGTGGGTCAGCACCGCTTCGAACAGCGCCGACATGTCCGGCCGCCGCTCGGTGTAATCGGTGCTCGCCCAGCCCTGCAGCGCCGAGCCGTAAATGACCGGAAAATCCAGCTGCTCATCGCTTGCGCCCAGCTTGTCGAACAACTCGAAGGTCTGATCGACCACCCAGGCGGGGCGCGCGCCGGGACGGTCGATCTTGTTGACCACGACGATCGCTTTGTGCCCCAGGGCGAGGGCTTTGCGGGTGACGAAACGCGTCTGCGGCATCGGCCCCTCGACGGCGTCGACCAGCAGCAGCACGCCATCGACCATGGAAAGCACCCGCTCGACCTCGCCGCCAAAATCGGCGTGGCCCGGCGTATCGACGATGTTGATGCGGGTTCCGCCGTACTCGATCGCGCAGTTCTTCGCCAGGATGGTGATGCCGCGCTCGCGCTCGATATCGTTCGAGTCCATGATGCGCTCGCCGAGCTTCTCGTGCGCGGCGAACGTGCCCGACTGTTTGAGCAGGCAATCCACCAGCGTGGTCTTGCCGTGATCCACGTGCGCGATGATGGCGATGTTACGGATGGGACGGTTCATAGGCACAGTGAGGTGAGGTATCGGTGGCGACTGACGCGGGCGTTACCGCGGCGGTCGTGCGCAGACACTCTGCTGCGGCACCCAAAAGGACGCGCAGGGTAGCAGATCCGCCGCGCCCCCGCCGCAAATTAGTTCCAATACAAGTTACTGATTCACAAGGCGAGATGCCGACGAGAGCGCTCCGCGGTGCGCATCCCCGATGGCGGGGGCCAGAGTGTCGCGCCGCCTCAGGCTGGCGGGCCGATGCGCAATGCTCGCGTAGCGAGGTGCACCTCGATGAGGAACGCCAGATAGGCACCGGTAATGAACAGCATCGCACCCACGAACAGCAGCGCGATCGTGCCAGCAAACCCGGAACCGAAGAATGCATTGGCGAACAGTGTTATGACGACCAGCGCGATCAACACTGCCGAGCAGCCGCACATGGTGATGGCGGCATTGATGTAGCGGGCACGGCGCGCCAGCACCTTCAGATCGTGATGGATCTGTGGGCTGTCACTTGGGCTCTGCTTCAGCCTGTCTTCCAGGAGTCGCGCCCGGTCCACGACGCGGGTCAGCCGGTTGGTCATCACTCCCAGCGTGACGCCGACGCCGGACAACAGAAACACAGGGGCCAATGCCGATTGAATCAGGTGCGAGATGTCCATGGTCATGGCTGACATTCCCGGAAGAGGCTGCGCGCTATCATGCCAGCCCATGGTCCCTGTTGAGAGAGTACGCAAAAGAACGGTGCGCGCGGCAGAGCCGCGGGAACTGCTCGCGCAGTGTCGTCGCCGCGCCATCGAGCTGCTTCGGCGCAACCTGACTCCCGCCGGCATCCTCGCGGCAAGTCCCGGGCGGCGCGCGCTGCGGCGCGGTTACACCGCCATTTTTGGCCGTGACGCGGCGGTGTGCGCGCTCGGCATGCTGGTGAGCGGCGACCAGGCGCTGGAGGACGCAGCCGTGCAAGCCTTACACACGCTGGCGGCCGCGCAGGCGCATAACGGTCAGATCGCGAAATTCGTCGATGTGGCGCAGCAGGAGGCGGATTTCTGGTATCTCGGCTGCATCGACAGCACGCTGTGGTGGCTGATTGCGGTGGCCGTGCTGCATGACTGCGGCAAGCCTATAGGGCTCAGGCAGCGCTACGCACGACGCATCCAGATGGCGCTGCAGTGGCTGCTGGCCCAGGAGCATCAGCGCTTCTTTCTGCTGCAGCAGAACGAGGCGAGCGACTGGGCAGACATCATGCCGCGCTCGGGCTTCGTGCTCTACACCAATGCGCTGTGGTATCTGGTCAAGCGTCTTTATCGTCTGGGCGGTCAGCTCGTCACCCGCGAGAACTTCAACGGATTGTTTCATCCGTTCTCGGCCGGTCTGCAGCAGTACCGCCGGGCGCGCCTGCTGAACGACTATGTGCTGCGCACCGCCCGCGACCGGGATGTGTACCTCAGCTTCGTGAACTTTTCGTTCTATGGCGATGAAGGTGACGTGTTCGGCAATGCGCTCGCGGTGCTGGCGGGATTGGCGGAGCCTCCGCAAGCGTTGCGCATCATGGATGCACTGCAGGGCGCGCATGCGGCAGATGACTACCCCGTGCGCGCCGTGACCCACCCTATCAAGCAGAGCAGCAGGTTGTGGCGGCCTTACATGGCACGGCATGGCCAGAATCACCTCTGGCAGTACCACAACGGGGGCATCTGGCCGATGGTCGGCGGCTTCTGGATCGCCGCGCTGTTGCAGGTCGGCCGCCGCGAACGGGCGCAGGCGGCGCTGCTGCAGCTGGCGCGCGCCTGTGCGCTGCGTAACTGGTCGTTCACCGAGTGGCTGCACGGCAAGACCCTTGCACCCCGCGGCATGCCGGGGCAATCCTGGAACGCGGCTGCTTTTCTGTTGGCGCAACATCTCGTCGATGGCGGGCGCAGCCCCTTTGTGATGTGACGGATCTTCTGTGTTATGGTCCGCTGCCGATGCATGCCACAGAGCTCGCGCCCGCGTTTCCTGCTTTGCTGAATTTGCGCGATCTGGGCGGTCATCCAACCCGGGACGGCGGGATCACGCGCTGTCGCTCTCTGCTGCGATCGGATGATCTGGCCCAGCTCACCCCAACCGGTGTTGCAGCGCTGCTGGCTTACGGCACTACAACTGTTATCGATCTGCGTTGGGCCGAAGAGTGCGAGCTGGCGCCGACGCCCATCATCGCGGCCGCACCGCAGATCCGCTACGTGCATCTCTCGTTACTGACTGACACTGCGGCGCAGTGGCGCGAACTGTGCGGCGAGTGCTCCAAGGAGCAGTGGAAGTGCATGGTGATGGAGCGCAGCCAAACGCAGCTCGCTGCGGTGTTGCGCGTCATCGCTGCTGCCACGCCGGGCCCGTTGCTGTTCCACTGTGTTGCAGGCAAGGATCGCACCGGGCTGCTGGCAGCGCTGTTGTTGAGCCTTGCCGATGTGGAGCCTGCCGCCATTGCGGCTGACTATGCGCGCAGCACCGCGATGCTGAGCACGCCCTACCTGGAGCGGTATCCGGATGCGGACCCGGCGGAGCTGCTCGAAGCGCTGCGCTGCCCGCCGGATGGTGTCTACAACATGCTTTCCTGGCTGCGGCAACGTGGCGGAACCTGCGCGTGGTTACAGAGTATCGGATTGACTGCGACGGAAATCACTCAGCTGCGAGCGCGATTGCGGCAATGAGAGCTGCGCGCGCGCGTCATCTCGTAAGAGGGTGTTGAGCCGTGTACTTCACACTCAAAGCGATTGCCCGCACGCTGGTGCTGCCGCCGGCCGGTCCATTGTTGCTGGCGCTACTGGGAATGTGGCTGCGGGCGTGGGGCCGGCACCGGGCTCGCCTCTGGGCGCGACGCTGGGGCGGCGGGGTTACCGCCGCAGCGCTGCTTGCGCTGTGGCTGCTGTGCACGCCGGTGTGCGCCGAATTCATCACGCGCCTCGTGGAGCACTATCCGGCGCTAGACCCGGATCAGCCCCTGAAAGCTGAGCTCATCGTTGTCATCGGCGGAGGCACTTCGCGCGTGGCCGCGCCGGAATATCGCGGACCGGCTGCCGACCTGGTGTTGCTGGACCGCCTCGCCTACACCGCATTTCTGGCCCGACGCAGCGGCTTGCCCGTTGCCATCAGCGGTGCGCCCGAGGAGACACTCGCGATGGCTGACACGCTGGAGCGCAATTTCAACCTGCGACCGCGGTGGATCGAGGGACAGTCGCGCGACACGTTTGAGAATGCGCGCTTTTCGGCCAAGTTGCTCGAGCCGCAGGGAATCCGGCACATCGTGCTCGTGACCAGCAGCACGCACATCTGGCGCGCCACGCACGAGTTCCAGGACGCAGGCTTTGAGGTGGTGCCGGCGCCCGCAGGAATGCGCGGCGCTTACAAGCTCGACGTCTTCTCGCTGTTGCCTTCACCGTTCGCACTGCTGCGGTCTAACGCGGCCATTTACGAGATGCTCGGTGAGCCGATGCGGCGACTGCAGGAGGCACTCGGCATTCGCGAGAAGCTCGATCGCAAGGCGGACCTGCGTCCCTCCTGAAACAGTCCGCGTCGGCGCGCGGTTCCGCTGCGAGCCGGCGCTCGCGCTCGCCGCTCACGCGCCCTCGAGGCGCTCGACCCAGGCCTCGCACAAGGCGACGGCCTCGCCAGGCTCGAAGATCTCCGGGTCGAGACACCACTCGAGCCACAGGCCATCGATGAGTGCCGTCAGGCCGATGGCCGCGAGCCGCAGGTTGAAACGCAGCTTGCCCGTCTCACGCTCCAGATCGGCGAGCATGTTGCGCAGCAGGTCGACGTAACCGTGATAGGTCTCGTTCTGCACGCGCTGGATCTGCG
Organism: uncultured Pseudomonadota bacterium; assembly: GCA_963715725.1. Classification (GTDB taxonomy): domain Bacteria; phylum Pseudomonadota; class Gammaproteobacteria; order Steroidobacterales; family Steroidobacteraceae; genus 13-2-20CM-66-19. The sequence continues at coordinate 2,536,187 of OY970272.1, forward strand.
GCGAGTGCCGGTACATGCCCCAGAAGACCACCCATACTGCGAGCACATCGCTGTCGAGATTGGGAGGTGAGAAGGAGGCACGGAAGAACGCACTCAGTTGTTCGCGCGGCGTGCCGGCACTGGCAGCGACGGCCTGGCGCAGCTTGCCGACCAGCTCACTGTTGAAATGGCGGTAGGCCTCGGCAATGAGCGCCTCCTTGGTCGGGAAGTGGTGGTTGATGAGCCCGATGGAGACTTTCGCCTGGGCACTGATGCGGCGGATGGACAGGCCCTCCTGCCCGTAGCGCTTCAGGCACTCGATAGTGGCGCGGATCAGCGTACGGCGCCGATCTTCCGGCAGCTTGCGCTCGAAACGGGGTTGGCCGTTTCTTTTGCGCTCGCGCTTCAACTCAGGCCGCGCGCTTGAGCCGTCCACGCCGGAAGTCGGCCAGCACCTCGCGGGCCGCATTGTGTCCCGGCGCGCCAGTCACGCCGCCGCCGGGGTGAGTTCCGGCGCCGCACATATACAGTCCCGGCAGGGGACCGCGATAGTTGCCATGCCCGAGCATGGGGCGCGCGGAGAACATCTGATCCAGCTGCAGCACACCGTGCATGATATCGCCGCCGATCAGGCCGAAGGTGCGCTCGAGATCGAGCGGGCTCATGATCTGCCGGCCGAGCACCGCACCTTTGAAGTTGGGAGCGTACTGCGTAACGGTATCGATCATGAGATCCGCCACGCTCTCACGGTGATTGTCCCAGGATTCACCGTCGGGCAGCTGCGGAGCCACGTGCTGGCAGAAAAGACTGGCCACGTGTTGGCCGCGCGGTGCCAGGCTGTCATCGAGTGTCGAGGGGATCAGCATCTCGACGATCGGCTTGCGCGACCAGCCGCCGATGCGGGCATCGAAGTAAGCCTGCTCCATGTACTGCAGGGTTGGGGCCATGATGATGCCGGCGGTGTGGTGTGGGGCACGCTGCTTGCCGGGCAGACAGGTGAAATCGGGCAGCTCGCTCAGGGCCACGTTCATGCGGAACGTGCCCGAGCCACAGCGGTAGTGTCCCATGCGCTCGTGGAATTCCGGCGGCAGCACGGCCGGATCGATGAGCTTCAGATACAGCAGGCGCGGGTTGAGGTTGGAAATTACGGCAGACGCATGGAAGGCATCCCCCGCCTCCGTAACGGCTCCCGTAGCCCGGCCGTTGCTCACCAGGATCTCCCGCACCGGGGTGCCGACGCGAATGTCCACGCCGCGTGCGCTGGCTGACCGGGCCATCGCCTGGGTGATCGCGCCCATGCCCCCGAGCGCGTGGCCCCATGCACCCTTCTTGCCGTTGACCTCGCCAAACACATGATGCAACAGCACATACGCCGAGCCGGGTGTATACGGGCTCGCATAGTTGCCTACGACGCCATCAAAGCCGTACACCGCCTTGATGGGGTCGCTTTCGAACCAGCCATCCAGATAGTCACCGGCCGAAGTTGCGAACATCGTCAGCAGTTCGCGGCGCAAGTTCATGTCGAGCCGGCGCAGCCGTCCGCCGAGTCGGGTGGCGCGCAACAGTTCCGGAAGCGCCGCGCGCCAATCGCCCGCCACGACATTCGGCGGGGTCTCAAGAACCAGCTCGCGCAGCAGATCCGCGATGTGATCGAGCCGGCTGCCGTAGGCATCCAGGCGTGCCGCATCCCGCGCCGAGAACTGCGCCACGTCGGCGTGGGTCCAGTTGCCGCCCGTGCGCAGATATCTTCCATCGGCGGTGGGCAGGAAGTTGGACACCTCGCGCTCGACCACGCGCAGACCGTGCGCTGCCAGCTCCAGATCGCGGATGACCTTGGGATTGAGGAGCGACACGGTATAAGCCGCGACCGAGTTGCGAAATCCCGGATGAAATTCCTCGGTGACCGCCGCACCGCCGACGAGGCCGCGTCGTTCCAGCACAGTGACCTTGAGGCCGCCCGCGGCAAGATATGCTGCGCAGACGAGGCCGTTGTGGCCGCCGCCGACGATCAACACGTCAGATTGGCTGGAGCGCGCAGTCATGAGACAGTCAGGCGGTTTCTGCGCAGCGCCGCTCGCTCCAACCCTTCGCAGGCGCGCGATGCAGGCGTGTCTCGGGAATGAGGCTGCGCATGCGCCGGCCGAAGCTGCGCAGACACACTTCCTGTTCGCTCAACGGCCCCACGGTATAGCCGCTGGTTCCCATGCCGGACTGGACGCGCTCGATCAGCGCTTTGTCCTCCAGACTCACGCGCCGATTGATACGCCAGTTGAGATAGCGGCTGGCGCGCATCTCCCGGCGATCATCCGGATGCACATAGGCAATCTCACGCACCAACGTTTCGGTCGGCGACACGGGGAGGAATTGCATGAAGTCGATCTGGTCCGGATAGATGTCGAAGGCGACGTTGGGCCAGAGTTTGAAATAGGTCCACAGTCGCTGACGCTCGGCACTCAGATGCGACACCTGGGGCAGCAGCCGCTGATAGAGCCGCTCTGACCAGTTGCTCGAGGGAATATCACGCAATACACCCCACATCTTGTCGATCCAGGGTTTGGCTTCGATGCCATAGCCTCGACCGAACAGGCGTGTCAGCCCAGGATGCGCCACATTGATGTGCAGACCATCGGAGTAATTGTCGGCGACATTCTTCCAGTTCACGCTGCGGGGGCGCAGCGTGACCCGGCCCTGGGGCACCAGCTCTTCCATCCGATAGGCCGCGAGCTCCTGTGCATACGGTGCGGCCATGTCCTGCACGCTGGGCAGGCCGGGGGCAAAGCGCACGAACACGAAACCCATGAAGATTTCCTGATCCAGCGCCACCAGTCCGTGACGAGCGAGATCGAGGCTGCCGAAGGCGTCCCTCTGTGGCACGGTCACAAGCCGCCCGTCCAGGCTGTAGGTCCAGGCATGGTAGGGGCAGGTGATGCGACGGCCGCAGTGACCTCGGCTGCCGTCGAGCAAGCGCGCGGCGCGATGCCGGCAGGCATTGTGAAAGCTGCGAATGCGGCCATCCTCGCCGCGCAGCGCGATCACCGATTCGTTCAAAAACTCGAATGCGTGGTAATCGCCGGGCTGCGGAATGTCGTTCTGGTGGCATACCAGTTGCCATGCCTGGCGGAAGATCGCCTCTTTTTCTCGCTCAAAGAACTCCCGATCGTGGTAGATCCACGCAGGCAGGCTGAAGGCCTCTTCATCGACGACGGCGACGTCCATGGCTCTCACTCACACCGGATGGCTTGTTGAACGATCGTACAACAACGCAGAAGGCGGAGCAATGCGCGGCTGCGCTCACTTCGGCTGGCGGGGAGGGTGGCGGGCTGCTGAGTCTAAAGTGGTGCTGGACAGCCTGGCACGACAGCGGCGCGCGGCCCGGCTCAGGTGCTGCTCGACGGTGTTTTCGGAGATGCCGAGTCGCAGGGCAATCTCCCGCTGCGAGTAGCCATAGACCTTGCGCAAGGTGAAGACCTGCCGGCAGCGTGCCGGTAGAGCGGCCATCGCAGCCCGCAGCAGCGCCAGCTCCTGGTGGCTGTTGACGATCTCCTCCACCTGTCGACCTTCGTCGAGCACGTTCAGCGCTTCGAAATCGGCCACCAACTCGATCGGTGTCAGCTGTTGGTGACGCAGATGATCGCAGGCCAGATTGCGCGCCACGGTCAGCGCAAAGGCGCGTACCGAGCGTAGCGGCGGATCGATATGAGCGGCGGCCTGCAGCAGTCGGGCGTAGGTTTCCTGCAGCAGCTCGTCAACATCCGAACTGTTGCGGGTATAGCGATACAAACACGCCCGCAATGCGCGCTCTGAGGCGACAGCCTGAAGCAGCAAGGGATCGTGGACGCTGGGCACGGGCCAGACCTCGGATGACAGAGCTCGCGTGAATGCGCGCGTTGGTCGGGGTTGCAGCGGCCGATCTTACCCCTGTGGAGCACCCGTGGCGCGTTCATAACCACATTACTACCGCTGTAGGCTGGCTGTCACAAAGGAGGCGTACCGCAGCTGCTGCGATTACGGAGCAGCGGCTGGCGCAGCGGGTCGCACACCTTGCTCACTCGCCCGGCAGTCCCCACTCTTAAGCAATAATGACGTGCCGGCCCGGCACGGGACCTATCGGAGCAGCTGTTGCAGACACAGAAGCGTCCCCGCGTAGTCATCGTCGGATGTGGCTTTGGCGGACTGTTCGCCGCGCGCGCACTTCGCGACGCTCCGGTGGACGTGCTGCTCATCGACCGCAACAATTACCATCTGTTTCAGCCGCTGCTCTACCAGGTCGCCTCGGCTGCCCTGGCGCCGGCCGACATCGCTCAGCCGATCCGCCTGATCCTGCGCGAGCAAAGCAATGCTCTGGTCATGCTGGCCGAGGTGACCCGCGTCGATCCCGCCAGCGCTGCGTTTTCTGCGGCGATCAGCCGGTGTCATACGACTATCTGATCCTCGCCCCGGGCGCGGTCGATAATTATTTCGGGCACGCATGACTGGCATCAGAGTCGCCCCCGGGATGAAGGAGGTTGAGCGATGCCACGCGCATCCGCTCGCGCATGCTGCTGTCGTTCGAGATCGCCGAGCTCGAAGCGGACCCGGAGCAGCAGGCGGCGCATCTGGCGTTCATCATCATCGGCGGCGGGCCCGACGGGCGTGGAGCTGGCGGGGGCCATCAAGGAGCTGGCGGTCGATGTCATCCCGCAGGGATTTCCGCGTCGCCGACACCCGCCGTGCACGGGTGATCCTGATCGAGGCCGGGCCGCGACTGCTGCCGGCGTTGCATCCGGACTCCTCGGCGCGCGCGCTACAGCAGCTGCAGGATCTGCGGGTCGAAGTACTGCTCGGCAAGCCGGTGACGGCGGTTTACGCGGACGGTGTCGAGGCGGGTGGCGAGCGACTCTACAGCTACAACGTGATCTGGGCGGCGGGCGTACGCGCCTCAGCCGATCGTCGCCACGCTTGGAGCCGAGCTCGGGCCGGGCGGTCGGGTGAAGGTGCAGCCGGATTGCTCGTTGCCGGGGCACCCGCATGCGTTCGTCATCGGCGATGCAGCCTATCTGGTCGATCCGGACACGGGTCAGGTGCCGGGTGTCTCGCAGGGGGCGCTGCAGATGGGACGCTACGTCGCCCGTCGTCATCCAGCAGAACGGTGCAGAACGGCACGCCCGAGCGCGCAAGCGGCATTTCACTACAAGGACTTGGGCTCGATGGCGACCATCGGCAAATCACGCGCGGTGGTGGAGATCGGCCGGCTGCGCTTCGGCGGACTGCTCGCCTGGTTCGCGTGGCTGCTGCTGCACATACGGTGCTGATCGGCTTTCGCAACCGGGTGGCGGTGTTTCTCTCCTGGATCTACAGCTATCTGTTCCTGCGGCGCGGCTCGCGCCTGATCACCGGATTGACTTCCGAGCAGATCGCTGCGCTCAGCGCCGATGCCATTCGGCGCTCGGCGGCTGCGCACCGCTTGCCTGCGCCCGAGTGAGATGGCGCGCCCCCCGCATCCCGAGATCCGTGGCCGCACCGGGCAAGCCGCGGGGCGGCTGACAGCCCCCGGCGCTCAGGCGGGTGCAGCTACGGCGGGCGCTGCAACGGCAAGCTCAGCCGCAAGCGCAGAGGGTCTGACGCTGCAGGGCTTCTTCGGCGTATTCCGCTACAGCCGCCGCGCGGTGGAGCTGGTCTGGAGCACCAGCCCGACGCTGACTGTGCGCTTGGCACTGCTCACACTCATTGCCGGCGTGCTGCCGGCAGCTGTCGCCTATGTTGGCTCGCTGATCGTCGATGCAGTCGTCATGGCGCATGCGTGGCGGGGCGCCAGCCTACGCGCGTCGTCGAGCTCGTCATGTCTCGAGGGTGCGTTGGTCGCGATCGCGGCGGCGGCGCCAACGCGGCATTTCGCTGTGCCAGTCGCTGCTGCGCGCGCAACTCGGCCAGCGCGTCAACGTCATGATCCTCGAGAAGGCGCTGACGCTCGATCTGCAGCACTTCGAGGACTCGGAGTTCTACGACAAGCTCACGCGCGCGCGGCGCGAGGCCTCGAGCCGGCCGCTGAGTCTCGTGATGCGCACCTTCGGGCTGGTGCAGAACGGCGATCTCGCTCGTCAGTTACGGCACGCTGCTGGCGCATTTCTCGCCCTGGGCCGTGCTGGTGCTGCTGCTGGCGGGACTGCCGGCGTTCATCGCCGAGGCGAAGTTCTCCGGAGATGCCTTTCGGCTGTTTCGCTGGCGCTCGCCCGAAACGCGCATGCAGATCTATCTGGAGACCGTGCATCGGCCGCGAGGATTATGCCAAGGAAGTCAAGCTCTACGGCCTCGGGCCGCGCCTGCTTGGAGCGCTACCGCGATATCTTTCGCCGGCTCTACAAGGAGGATCGCGCGCTCACCATCCGCCGCGACGCGTGGGGCTTCGGGCTCGGGCTGCTCGGCGACCCTCGCCCTGTACGCGGCCTATGCCTGGATCGCGGTCAGCACGGTGCGCGGCGGTCATCACGCTCGGCCAGATGACGATGTATCTGGCGCTTTTCCGACAGGGGCAGGCGGCGGTCTCTGCAATGTTGTCCGCGGTCGGCGGCATGTACGAGGACAACCTGTACCTGTCGACACTGTACGAGTACCTCGAGACCCCGGTGGCCGATCACAGCGGCGGCGTGATTCACGGACCGGATGCCGCAGGATGGCATCCGCTTCGAGGATGTTGGGTTCCACTATCCGGGAGCCGAGCAGCCGGCGCTCGAGGATATCGACCTGCATCTGCTGCCGGGGCAGAGTCTCGCGCTGGTGGGCGAGAACGGCTCGGGTAAGACCACGCTCATCAAACTGCTGACCCGGCTGTATCAGCCCACCACGGGCCGCATTCTGCTCGATGGCCTGGATCTGCAGCGAATGGGACGAGGCTGCCCTGCGCAGCGCGTCGGCGTGATCTTTCAGGACTTCGCCCGCTACCAGATGCTGGTGGGCGAGAACGTCGGCGCGGGCGACGAGCGCTATTTCGAGGACGAGACCGCGCTGGCGCGAGGCAGCCACCAAGGGTCAGGCCAGCGAATTCATCGACACCCTGCCGGCGGGCTATCAGACGCAGCTCGGCAAGTGGTTCAAGGACGGCCGCGAGCTCTCCGGCGGGCCAGTGGCAGAAGATTGCGCTGTCGCGCGCCTTCATGCGCACGCGCGCGGACATCCTGGTGCTCGATGAGCCGACCGCGGCCATGGATGCCCAGGCCGAGGCGGAAGTCTTCGAGCACTTCCGTCAGCTGGCGCGCGGCCGCATCACGATTCTCATCTCACATCGCTTCTCCACCGTGCGCATGGCCGATCGGATCGCCGTGCTCGAGCAGGGCCGCATGGTCGAGTACGGCAGTCACGAGGAGCTCATGCAGCATGAACGGACGCTACGCGCATCTGTTCACCCTGCAGGCGCGCGGCTATCGCTAAGGCGCCTCGAGCGCCAGCAGTGCCACGGGGAAGGAGCCCAGCAGCTGTGCGAGAGGCAGTTGAATTCGATTCGGGCCGCCCTGCGTGCGCATCACGCTACCATCCAGAACGTTGCGTAGCGTCAGTTCGCCCGCGTAGCTCTTCGGCAACTCGATGTGCGTGTCTTCCCATACATCGCCGAGCGGCAGGGCGTCGCGATTACCCAAAAGGCGCAGATACAGCCGCGGGGCGATCGTCACCGCCAGCTTGTTGCGGCACTTGCGCGCAAAGGCGCACACATTCGCCGCTCGCTCGCCCCCGGCGCGCAGCGGCAGATACTCGCCATCGCGAAACAGAGCTTCCTCCTTGGCGCGATATTCAGGGCTTTCCAGATGAGGAGCAACTTGGCGCGACCATCATGCAGGTTCTCCACCAGCGCGCGTGCCTCAGCGGGGCCAACATCTCCCTGCTGCAGCTCCCCCAGCAGGGCACTGCGGCGCGCGTAATCCACGGGCCGGCGGTTGTCCGGATCGACGAGCGAGAAATCCCAGATCTCGTTGCCCTGGTAGATGTCAGGAACCCCGGGGGCGGTCAGCTTGCACAGCGTCTGTGACAGCGCGTTCAAAGCCCGTAGCGACTGATGCGACGCTGGAATGCCGTGAGGTCCGCAAGGAAGAGATTGCCCTCGCGTGGCTCCAGTGCCGCGCGGATGAACTGCGGCAGCGCCTCCTCGTAGTCCGCATTGACGATTGGCCCAGCTGGTGCGTGCCTTCGCCTCGCGCGCCGCCTTGATCATGTAGCCCTCGATGCGCTCGCGGTACTCCTGCAGCGCTGCATCCTCGCAGCTCCTCCAGAGGCCAGGTGCCGATGAACGTCTGGTACAGCAGGTATTCGTCATTGAGCGAGGGCGCCGGCTGACCCTCCACCTCGCGCTTGCGCATGCGGTTCATGCGGTTCCAGCGCTCGATGGTCTTGCGCCAGACCTGCGTCATCTCCGAGAGCACATTGATCCGCGCGCGCACGTCCTCCGAGCGCTTGGTGTCGTGCGTGGAGGTGGCGAGCATCTCGTGCGGCCAGAAGCGGGCGCGGTGCTGCGAATCGGCATGGAAGGCACGCACGCTCGAGCCGTAGGCATCGGGCTCGCCGCCCACCTCATTCAGCGAGCGTCAGGCGGTTGAAGCGGTAGAGGGAGGTGTCCTCGATGCCCTTGGCGGTCACGGGCGCGGTGACCTGCTGGAATTTCATGGCGAAGTCGCGCAGGCGGCGTTTCTGCAGATCGCTGCTGGCTGGCAGCTCCATCAGCAGCGCGGCGCGCACGAAATCAAACACAGGTGCTTCGCCGGCCGAACGTCGGCGCCGTGCCGTCGCGATCGCCCAGTCGACGTAACGCCGGTCCGTGTCGGAGACGCTCTCGGTCACATAGGTGCGATACACCGGGAAGCAGGCGATGACCTCTGCCAGCGTCTGGCGCAGGCTGTTGAGCGTGAAGTCGCGCGTATGCCGATCGGCCTGCGCGATGCGCGCGAGCTGGTTGGCGACCACGTTCAGCTCGGAAGCGAGCGAGCGGCGCAGGATCATGTGCTGCGCCTCGTAGGCGACGTTCTGCCACTCGAGCGTGTGCTCGATGAACGACTGATAGACGCGATCCATGCGGGCCTTGGTGGCCGCATCCACCAGCAGGCGGTTGACGACGTTGGCGAAGTGATAGCCGGTCTCGCCGTGCACCGGCCAGCCAGGCGGAATGTGCTCGAAGCGAGGCCGTGATCTTCTCAGCCACCAGATAGATCGGCAGCTTCCGGTGCTGGCCAGCCGGGCCGAAGTCTGTCGTATCGTCGCCCGCTGAGTCGCAGGTCCGCGCCTGGCGCACCGTGGCGGTTGTATCCGTGACGTGCCGTCGCAGCGCGGCAACGCGGCTCTGCAGGCGCTGGAAGTACTGCGCCGGATCGCGCAAGCCATCAGGGTGATCGACGCGCAGGCCGTCGATCTTGCCTGCGCCAACCAGCTCGAGCAGCAGCCGGTGCGTGTCCTCGAAATACCGTCAGATTCTCCACGCGCAGAGCGGCAAGGTCGTTGACATCGAAGAAGCGGCGATAGTTGATCTCGTCGGAGGCAACGCGCCAGGAAGCGAGCCGGTACGCTTGCGCTTCGAGCAAGCCGTGAAGCGCATCGAAGCTGGCAGCTGTTGCCGGTCTTGCCAGCCAAGCCACGCACCGCATCCTCGATTGCCTGCGCACACCTGCGGCTCGTTGACGCAGAGCGCGTAGAGGCGCCGCTTCAGCGCCTCCTTGCCCGCGTGGCGTTCGCTGATCTGCTCCTCGGTGGGTTCATGACGGTCCGGCAGATCGGCGAAGCCGCGGCGCCAGATGCTCGAGCGCCGTGCTGCCAGCTGGCGCGCACGGCTGCGCGCAACACCTGCGGGTAAGTCTTGGGATCGAGGGGCAGGCGATGCTCGTGGTAGAACACGGCGAACGAGCCGAGCTCGCGCTCGAAGCGCAGCTCGAGCTCGCCCTGCTCGAGCACGTCGCCGTAGGCATCGCCCAGGACCGGCACCAGCACCTTGCCGTGCAGCGCCGGATTGGCAGGCTGCCACTCGATGTCGAAATAATCCGCGTACGTCGAGGCCTGGCCGTTCTCGAGAACGTCCATCCACCAGGCATTGTCCGCGCCCATGATGCCGACATGATTGGGCACGATGTCGAGGATATGACCCATGCCATGGCTGCGCAGGGTCGCGACGAACTCCTCGAAATCCTCCGGACTGCCGATCTCCGGATTGAAGGAGTTGTGATCGACGACGTCGTAGCCATGCGTGCTGCCGGCGCGGGCCCGGAAATAGGGCGAGCAGTAGACGTGACTGATGCCGAGCGCGGCGAGGTAGGGAACGATCGCCGTGGCATCGCGGAAGGTGAACGACTTGTTGAGCTGGATCCGGTAGGTGGCGCGCGGAATCTGCGCGCCGGCCAGCGCTTCGGGCTCACGGTCCGCGATCGGCGTTGGCGCTGGGTTCGCTGTGGGCTGTGCGATCCGCTCCGACAGGCCTCCCGCGCCCAGGGCTGTTGCATCAGCCTCCATCGCCACTGCTCCAGCAGCCAGGTGACGCTCCAGGGCGCCAGCTCATTCTCGTCACCGCGGCGCGGATGTTGGGATGAGTGGCGAAGATCATGCGACCGGCGGCGCGTGCCGACGACCGGCAGCCGGCTCGGTCGGTCAGATTGGCGAGCAGATGCAGGACCGAGCCATCTGCAAGTGCCCAGTCGACCGCAAAAGCGCCGCCCGCTTCCAGCTTGCTGCAGGCAGCCGACCAGGACTGATCTGCGGAATGCAGCGGCATGATGTCGCGCTGGCGGATGGCAAGCAGACGCTGGTAATAGCTCCAGCCAGTCCTCGTGCTCCGGCGCGCTCACACTCGCACCAGTCGAGGCACGCCGCTCGTCAGCGTATCGGGGCTCGTCGGATCGGGGATGTTGTGCCTGCGCCGCCGGATCCTGGAAGCGCTCGAAACGCGCGAACTCCTTCTTGCGGCCTCGCGCACTTTCTCGGCCAGCTCCGGCTCGAAGTCGCAGAAGTAGGGGAACGGCTGCGGCGCGTTCCACTCCTCGCCCATGAACAGCATCGGCGGCGAGGGCGCCAGCAGCAGCGATCGCGATGCGCCGCCGCAGCGCCTGCGCGATTCCCGACGATCTGGCCGAGGCGCTCGCCGAGGGCGCGGTTGCCGATCTGATCGTGGTTCTGCAGGAAGATGACGAATGCGGTGGGCGGCAGGTGCGCGCTCGGCTCGCCGCGCGGCTCGCCTGCGTGCGCGGACATCTCACCCTGATAAACGAAGCCTTCCGCGAGGCAGCGACACAACTTGGCATGGCGGCTGCTCGGCGTAGTCCGCGTAGTAGCCGTCCGTCTCGCCCGTCAGGATCGTGTGCAGGCAATGGTGCGCATCATCGTTCCACTGCGCATCGAACGTGTTGCTGCCTGCGGCAGGTCCGAGCCAGCGAGCGTGGTTGGCGCCATTCTCGAGCACCAGGTAGATCTGTCGTCGCGGCCGTGCCCTTGCGGGCTGCAGTGGCGATCTCGGTCAGAATATGGCGCTGACTGTCATCGAGATGGCGTGCACCGCATCGAATCGCAGGCCATCGAAGTGATATTCCTCCAGCCAGTAGAGCGTATTGTTGATGTAGAAGTCGCGTCACCGCACTCGTTGCCACGATCATCGAAATTGATGGCGGCTCCCCAGGGTGTGTGGTGTCGCTCGGTGAAGAACTGGGGCGCGTACAGACTGCAGATAATTGCCTTCGGGCCCGAAGTGGTTGTAGACAACATCGAGCATGACGGCGATGCCGCGTCGGTGCGCGGCTGCGATCAGTGATTTCAACTCATCCGGCGTGCCGTACCGCGACTCGGGCGCGAACAGCAGCACGCCGTCATAACCCCAGCCGCGCTGTGCCCGGAAAGTCGGCGATCGGCATCAGCTCGATGACGGTGACGCCGAGCTTCTCCAGATGCTCGAGGCGGGCCTCGGCCCCGGCGAAGGTGCCCTCGGGGCTGAAGGTGCCGACATGCAGCTCGTAGATGACCGCTTCGTGCCAGGGACGGCCGCGCCACCCGTCGTCGTCCCATTCGAAAGCGCGCGGATCGATGACCTCGCTCGGTCCGTGCACATCCTGCGGATTGCAGCGCGAGGCCGGGTCCGGGACCTCGGTTTCGCCATCGATCCGGTAGCGATAACGGCTAGCCGGCCCGCGCCTCGTCGCGTGATGAGCTCGAACCACCCGCTCGGCCGCGCAGTCATTGCAGCGGATGCTGCGCGCCGCCGCGGCCGTCGAGCAGCACGAGCTCGACCTCGCGTGCGCGCCGGGCGCCCAGAGCCGAAAGCGTACCGCGCCGCTCGCCGTCAGCTCGCGCCCCGAAGGGCATGCTGTGGCTCGCTTGCTCATCGGTACGAAGTCTCGCGCAGCAGCGCCAGCGAGCGGCCCTGCAGCGGATAGAGGCTGCCCGCGCTCATGACGGCGCTGCTCGAACGGACTGTCCTCGGCGGCGGTGTCGAGCACCGTCCACCAGGCCTTGTCTGACAGGAACTGCGGCAGCACGAACGGGATCGCCTCGTGATGCGCGTTGAACAGCAGCATGAAGTTGTTGTCCGTGACGGCACGGCCGCGCCGGTCGCGGCGCTCGATGGCTGCCCCTGCAAGATACACGCCCAGACAGCGTGCAAAGTGCTGGTTCCATTCGCGTCTCGGTCATCTCGGTGCCTTCGGGCGTGAGCCAGACGATCTCCTTCAGCCCCTCGGCATTGATGGCGTCGGCCTGCAGGAAGCGGCGGCGGCTGAACACCGGATGGCGGCGCCGGAAGTCGATCATGTGCGCCACGAAATCCAGAAACTGCTGCTGCTCCGCATCGAGCTGCCAGTCGAGCCAGGAAATCTCGTTGTCCTGGCAGTAGGCGTTGTTGTTGCCCAGCTGGGTGTGACCGAGCTCATCGCCGCCGAGCACCATCGGCACGCCCTGCGACAGCAGCAGGGTGGCGATGAGATTGCGCTTCTGCTGCGCATGCGCAGCGTGTTGATGGCCGGATCGTCGCGTCGGGTCCTTCGACGCCGCAGTTCCAGGAGCGGTTGTCGTTGTTGCCGTCGCGGTTGTCCTCGCCGTTGGCCTCGTTGTGCTTCTCGTTGTAGCTGACCAGATCATGCAGCGTGAAGCCGTCATGCGCCGTGATGAAGTTGATGCTGGCGTGCGGCTTGCGTCCGCTCGCCTCGTACAGGTCGGACGAGCCGGTGAAGCGGCGCGCGAAATCGCCGATGAGGCCGCCATCGCCTTTCCAGTAGGCGCGCATGGTGTCGCGATACTTGTCGTTCCACTCGTTCCAGCCGGGTGGGAAGTTGCCGACCTGGTAGCCGCCGCTGCCGATGTCCCAGGGCTCGGCGATCAGCTTCACCTGCGAGAGCACCGGATCCTGGCCGATGGTGTCGAAGAAGGAGCCGAGCCGATCGACGTCGAACAGCTCGCGCGCCAGCGCCGAGGCCAGATCGAAACGGAAGCCATCGACGTGCATCTCCAGCACCCAGTAGCGCAGGCTGTCCATGATCAGCTGCAGCACGCGCGGGTGCTGCAGGTTGAGCGTGTTGCCGGTGCCGGTGAAGTCCATGTAGTAGCGCGGGTCTTCCGGCATGAGCCGGTAGTACGCCGCATTGTCGATGCCGCGGAACGAGAGCGTCGGACCCAGCTGGTTGCCTTCGGCGGTGTGGTTGTAGACCACATCGAGGATGACCTCGATGCCTGCCGAATGCAGCGTCTTGACCATGGTCTTGAATTCGCTCACCCGGCCGATGGCCGAGTAGCGCAGCTCGGGCGCGAAGAAGCCGATGGTGTTGTAGCCCCAGTAGTTGCGCAGTCCCTTTTCCAGCAGATGGCGATCATCGAAGAAGGCGTGCACGGGCATCAGCTCGAGCGTGGTGATGCCGAGCCGTATGCAGGTGCTCGATGACCGGCGCAGTGCGCAATGCCCGCATAGGTGCCGCGCAGCTGCGGAGGCACCTCCGGGTGACGCATCGTCAGGCCGCGGACGTGCGCTTCATAGATGACCGTGTCGTGCCACGGCACGCGCGGCGGCCGGTCGTCACCCCAGGTAAATGCCGGATCGATGACGCGACACTTGGGCGTGCCGGCGGCGCTGTCGCGCTTGATCGAAAGACAGATCCGCCTTGGCGTGTCCGACGCCGGTAGCCGAAGTGCGCATCGCTCCAGGTCATGTTGCCCTGCAGGTGCTTGGCGTAGGGCTCGATCAGCAGCTTGTGCGGGTTGAAGCGGTGGCCGCGTGCCGGGTCATACGGGCCGTGGACCCGATAGCCGTACAACAGGCCGGGACGCGCCTCGGGCAGATAGCAGTGCCAGATCTCGTCGGTGCGCTCGCGCAGCGCGATGCGCTGCAACTCGTGCCGGCCGCTCGCATCGAAGATGCACAGCTCCACTTTGTCGGCGTTGGCGGAGAACAGCGAGAAATTGACGCCTTCGCCATCCCAGGTCGCGCCGCGCGGGTAAGGGTTCCCGGGCCATATGGCACGCAGCGGTTGGCTTTCCTGCAGCGCCGCGTGGCGCCCGGTGCTGGTCAGCTGGTCCATGGCGTCAGTGCGCAAAGGCAATCAGACTGCGCAGTGGAATACTGGCCCAGTCGGGACGATTACTGAGCTCATAGCGCACCTCGTACAGCGCCTTCTCGATCTCGAACAGTCTCAGCAGCGGTGTCACCTCTTCCCAGGATCGATACAAGCCGGCCGGCCGCGCAATGGCGTCGTAGGTTGCAATGAACATGGCGCGTGTCTGGTTCTCCCACTTCTCCAACATCCGCTCCCAGCGGCTGCAATCATCGCTGGCCTGCACCACGCACTTCTGCATCGCCGCCCGCGTGCGTAGGTGAAGGAGCGCAGCATTCCGGCGACATCGCGCAGCGGTGAATGCTTCACGCGGCGCTCGGCGAGCGGGCGTCCCGGCTCGCCTTCGAAGTCGACGATGATGAAAGTCATTGCGTCGCACCAGTACCTGTCCCAGGTGATAGTCGCCATGGTGGCGGGTCTTCACGCCCTGTGGGGCCGCAGAGGCCAGCGTCTGCAGTCTGCTGCAGCAGCGCCTCGCGGCGCTGCAACAGCTCCTCCGCGTCCGCGACCACGCCGGCAGGCAGTTGCGATATCCGCTGCGCTAGCAGCTCGAGGGTCGCGTCGCGCCTCGGTCGCGCACGTTGTCGCGCCATGCCTGGATATCCTGCGCTCGTGATCGGCTCCGGCGCTGAAGGCTTCGTCCTGCGTCGGCGTCGACAACGCACGGTGCAGCTCCGCGGTGCGTGTCGCCAAGGTCTTGACCAACTCCAGGTACAGTCCGTGTGCATCCTCAGGCACGGGCGCATCGCCGCGACGCTCCTCGAGGAAGCGCACCAGGTAGTTCACGGTGTAGTCCCAGCCATCGCCCTGGTTCATCACGAACGCCTGCAGCAGCGCCAGCGTGACCACCGTGCCGTCGCTGTTGCGATATTCAGCGGCGCCGGCAACCGGCACGATGTTGGGAAAGCGCACCACCTCGGTGAGATAGCGGCCGATCTCCAGCTCCGGGTTGATGCCGGACTGCAGGCGCCGATAGAACTTCAGGAAGAACATGTCGCCCGACACGGACCGTGGTGTTGCTGCTCTGACCTGCCGTGGGCGTGATGTTCAGCGGCACGCTCGGGTCGCCGCGCAGGCGTTCGAACATCGCTGGTGGCAGCCAGACGCACGACACCCCGTTGGGTGCGGATCTCCGCACCCGTGCCGATCCCTTCCACCACCGAGCGGCAGAAGTTCTCATCGGCAGTGGCATCGGCGAGGACGCCAACCGTCGCCTGACGGCGTACGCGGGCGATCGCGCCGGCTTGCAGCTTCTGCCAGCGGCTCTCATCGGTATCCTCGTAGGCGATGGCGAACGGCAGGAAGTAGAGTGCGCGCTCGGCACCGCTCTCGACTTCGAACACGCCCGCCAGCCAGCGACCCTGCGGGGTGTCCCACTCGCCGTTGTCACCCAGCCGCGCGCGCGCGAATCGGCGCGCCTTTGCCTGCATACCAGCGCTGCGCGGCAATGAACTGCGGCGCGACGCGCGTTTCGAGCTGCTCGCGCAGCCGCGTCGCCAGGCCGGTGCGCCAGTTGGCGACGCGTTCGGGGAAGAAGCTGGTCCAGCCATCGAACAACACGAGCACCGGCAGGTCCTCGCGCGGCAAGCGCTCATCGTGCCAGGCCGGCGGCTGCTCCTCGCGGCTCAGCCGGAACCAGTAGAAGCCGTAGCCGGGCAGAGTCAGCAGATAAGGCAGCTCACCGACCGGCGGAAACGGCGTGCGCCCGAGCAACTCGATGGGCACCGTGCCTTTGTAATTCGGCGAGGTCGACCTCCACCGGCTGCGCCGAGCGCGCCAGGTTGACGACGCACAGAATGACGTCGCCGTCGTACTCGCGCAGGTACACGAGCACCTTGCGATTGCCCGGGCGGATGAAACGCAGCGTGCCGCGGCCGAAGGCCTGCGAGGCTCTTGCGCACCTGCAGCATGCGCTTCATCCAGTTCAGCAGCGAGGAGCGGTCGCGGGTCTGCGCCTCGACGTTCACCGCCTCGTAGCCGTAGATCGGATCCATGATCGGCGGCAGGTACAGCTGCTGCGGATCGGCGCGCGAGAAGCCGGCGTTGCGATCCGGACTCCACTGCATGGGCGTGCGCACGCCGTTGCGGTCGCCGAGGAAGAAGTTGTCGCCCATGCCGATCTCGTCGCCGTAATAGATGATCGGCGCGCCCGGCATGGACAGCAGCAGGCTGTTCATCAGCTTGATGCGCTCCGGATCGTTCTCCATGCAGCGGTGCGAGGCGGCGGCGGATGCCGAGATTCAGACGCGCGCGCGGATCGGCGGCGTACATCTTGTACATGTAGTCGCGTTCGCGGCTGGTGACCATCTCCAGAGTGAGCTCATCGTGATTGCGCAGGAAGATGGCCCACTGGCAGTTGTCCGGAATGTCGGGCGTCTGCTCCATGATCTCGACGATCGGATGGCGATCCTCCTGGGCGATCGCCATGTACATGCGCGGCATGAGCGGGAAGTGATAGGCCATGTGGCATTCATCGCCGTCGCCGAAATAGTCGCGCACGTCCTCCGGCCACTGGTTCGCCTCCGCGAGCAGCATGCGGTCGGCATAGCGCTCGTTGATGACCGCGCGGATGCGTTTGATGACATCGTGCGTCTCGCGCAGGTTCTCGTTGCTCGTGCCTTCGCGCTCGACCAGGTAGGGAATGGCATCGAGCCGCAGCCCGTCGACGCCCTGGTCGAGCCAGTACTCCATGATGTGAATGACGGCCCGCACGCACGTGCGGGTTGTCGAAGTTCAGATCGGGCTGGTGGCTGAAGAAGCGATGCCAGTAGTACGTCTTAGCGACCGGATCGAGCGTCCAGTTGGAGGTCTCGGTGTCGCGGAAGATGATGCGGGTACCGGCATACTTCTCCGGATCGAGTCACTCCAGACGTAGTAGTTGCGCTTGGCCGAAGCCGGCGGCGCGCGGCGCGCGGTCTGGAACCACGGATGAGCGTCGGAGGTGTGATTGATGACCAGCTCGGTGATGACGCGCAGGCCGCGGCGGTGCGCCTCGCGCACGAACGTCCGGAAATCTTCGCGGGTGCCGTACTGCGGATGGATGTTGTGATAGTCGGCGATGTCGTAGCCGTCATCCTTGCCGGGGGAGGGGTAGAAGGGCAGCAGCCAGATGGTGTTGACGCCCAGGTCCTGGATGTAATCGAGCTTCTGGCTCAGCCCGCCGAAGTCGCCCACGCCGTCGTCGTTGCTGTCGAAGAAAGCGCGGACGTGCACCTCGTAGATGACTGCGTCCTTGTACCAAAGCGGATCGCGCAGCAGGCTGTGGTTCGACCTGTGCGTTCATCTGACTCCCCCGTGCGTGGTCTCAACTGCGAAAGCGTTCCGCACAGATCCGCGCCCGTCAAGCACGCTCTGTGCCTGAAGGACTCAAAGGAAATAGTCGAAATCGCGCTCCGAGCGCACGCGGCGGCGGATGCGGAAAACGTGTGCCGGAGAGTGGTGCGGATCGAGAGAGACGAAGTTGCGGGGTCCCTGCCACAGGAAGCGTGCACCCGAGAGCAGGTCGTGCATCTGGAACGTACCGCTCGGCGGCAAGCCCAGCGCTTGCAGATCCAGATGCAGCCAGCCGGACTGGGTATGATGCGGGTCGACATTGGCGACGACGAGGATGCTGTCACTCGGCGCCCGCACGTCGTTTTGCTGTAGGCGAGCAGCATGTCGTTGTCGGTTTCGTGGAACTGCAGTCCGCGGTCGCTCTGCAGGGCGCGGATTGTCGCGGCGGATGCGGTTCACGAGCGCGATGAATTCCCGCAGGCTCGCCGGGTCGTCGCGATTCCAATGGCGCAGCTGATACTTCTCCGAATCGAGATATTCCTCACTGCCCGGCTCGCGCGGCCGCGCCTCCATGAGCTCGAAAGCCGGACCATAGATGCCGTAGCTCGCGCCCAGGGTCGCCGCCAGGACCAGGCGGACCATGAAGCCGCTGCGGCCGCCGTACTGCAGATACTCCGGCAGGATGTCCGGGGTGTTGGGCCAGAGGTTGGCGCGGAAGAAGTCACTGACCGGCGGGCGGCTGAGCTCGGTGAAATACTCCATGAGCTCGCGCTTGGTGTTGCGCCAGGGAAAGTAGTTGTACGACTGGGTAAAGCCGAGCTTGGCCAGCCGGTACATCGACCTTCGGGCGGGTAAACGCCTCGGCCAGAAAGATGACATCCGGACGCTGGCGGCGGATCTCGCGCGATCAGCTCCTCCCAGAACGCGAACGGCTTGGTGTGTGGATTGTCGACGCGGAAGATGCGCACGCCCTGGGCGATCCAGTACTCGATCACGCTGCGCAGCTCGTCCCACAGTGACTGCTGCGCCTCCGACTCGAAGTGGAAGGGATAGATGTCCTGATACTTCTTCGGCGGATTCTCGGCGTACTGGATCGAGCCGTCCGGCCGCTTGAGAAACCACTCCGGATGCTCGCGCACGTACGGATGATCGGGTGTGCTCTGGAAGGCGATGTCCAGCGCGATCTCGATGCCGTGCTCGCCCGCCTTCGCCAGCAGACGCTTGAAATCCTCGAGAGTACCCAGCTGCGGGTGGATGGCCTTGTGGCCGCCCTTCAGCGCCGCCGATCGCCCACGGACTGCCAGGGTCGCCGGCTGAGGCCGTCGGGTTGTTGTTGGGCCCCTTGCGCTCTGTGACGCCGATCGGATGGATGGGCGGCAGGTAGAGCACATCAAATCCCATCGAGGCGACGTACGGCAGCAGCGCTCGACGTCGGCGAAAGTGCCGTGCTGGCCGGGCTCGGCCGCCGCCGAGCGCGGAAACAGCTCGTACCAGGTCGAGAAGCGCGCACGCTCGCGGTCGACGCTCACCAGCAGCCGCGACGGCCACTGCAGCGACGATTTCCGGGTCAGGATGGCGCTACTCGAGCTCGCGCATGACTGGCGCTCTGGGTGAGTGCGACGCGCGTCTCCAGATCGCGCTCGCGCATCGGTGATGGCGCCGGCCCACTCGCGCACCCGTTGCGCCTCGCCGCCCCGCGACGCGCGCTGCCAGCTGTTCAGCCAGCAGCCGCACCGGTGCGCAGCTCGAGGCTGATGTCCTGGCCCGCCTCGTACTTCTTGGCGAGCCCGCGGCGCCAGGTTTCCAGATGATCCACCCAGGCCGTCGACCGTGTACTGATAGCGTGCCGAGGACCTGCACCGTGAAATGGGCACGCCAGCGGTCGTTGCCCAGCGGCTCCATGGGCAGGCTATGCCAGTCGTGGGAGCTTTCGTGCCGGTACAGGAGCAGTGCGGCCACTGCATCGTGGCCGTCAGTGAAGACGTCGGCCTCGACCACGACGCTCTCGCCGATGGTGCGCTTGATCGGGAAAGCGTCCGCAGTCGACGCTGCGGCGTGATGTTCTCGATGACAACACGGAGCTTGCTCATGGCGCGGCGCCACCCTCAAGCAGGCGTGAGGATCACGATCGCGAGCGGCGGCAGGCGCAGACTGAGTGAGTGAAAATGACCGTGCGAGGGCAGCGGGGCCGCCTCGAGTTGCGCCGAAGTTGCCGAGGCCGCTGCCCCAGTAATCGCGGGCATCGCTGTTCAGGCGCTCGCGCCAGCGGCCGCCGCGGGGTACGCCGATCTGATAGTTCTCGCGCGGTACCGGAGTGAAATTGCAGGCCACCAGCGTGCAGTCATCCGGATGACGACCCTTGCGCAGGAACACGAGCACGCTCATGTCGCCATTGTTGCAGTCGATCCACTGGAAGCCTTCCGCGGAGAAATCCAGCTCATACAGCGGCGGAGTGTCGCGGTAGAAATGATTCAGGTCGCGCATCCAGCGCTGCACGCCCGCGTGCTGCGGATACTGCAGCACGTGCCACTCCAGGCTCTGCTCGTGGGTCCATTCGCGTACCTGGCCGAAATCGCAGCCCATGAACAGCAGCTTCTTGCCCGGGTGGGTCCACATGTATCCCAGCAGCAGCCGCAGGTTGGCGAACCGCTGCCACTCATCGCCCGCCATCTTGCCGAGCAGTGAGCCTTTGCCGTGCACCACCTCGTCATGGGAGATCGGCAGTACGAAATTCTCGGTGAACGCGTACCAGATGCTGAATGTCAGCGTGCCGTGCTGGTACTTGCGGAACATCGGGTCTGGTCTGGAAGTACTTCAGGGTGTCATGCATCCAGCCCATGTTCCATTTCTCGCCGAAGCCCAGGCCACCCAGGTAGGTCGGCCGCGACACCATCGGCCACGCCGTGGACTCCTCGGCGATGGTCTGCGTGTCAGGATAATCGCGGATACACGGCGAGATTGAGCTGCTTCAGGAACTCGACCGCATCGAGGTTCTCGTGACCGCCGAAGCGGTTGGGAATCCATTCGCCCGCGCGGCGGCCGTAATCCAGGTACAGCATGGAGGCCACGGCATCCACGCGCAGTCCGTCGATGTGATACTTGTCCAGCCAGAACAGCGCACTGCTGCCGAGAAAGTCGCGCACCTCGGCGCGCCCATAGTTGAAGATCGAGCTGTTCCACTCCGGATGGAATCCCTGCCGCGGATCGGCATGCTCGTACAGATGCGTGCCGTCGAAATACGCCAGTCCGTGCTCGTCGGACGGAAAGTGCGAGGGCACCCAGTCCAGGATGACGCCGATGCCGCGGCGATGCAGGTAGTCGACGAAGTACATGAAGTCCTGCGGCGTGCCGTAGCGCGAGGTCGGCGCGAAATAGCCGGTGACCTGGTAACCCCACGAGCCGTAGAACGGATGCTCCATGATCGGGCATCAGCTCGACATGGGTGATAGCCCATATCGATGACGTAGTCGCTGACCGCGTGCGCCAGCTCGCGATAGTTGAGCGAGCGGTTGTGCTCCTCGGGGACGCGCCGCCACGAGCCGACATGCAGCTCGTAGATGCTCTGCGGCGCATCAAGCGCATTGCGTCGCGCGCGGTTGTGCATCCACTCCTCGATCGCCCCATTCATAGGAGAGATCCCAGACGACGGATGCGGTGCGCGGCGGTACTTCGGCGCGGAAGGCAAACGGGTCCGCCTTGTTGACCGTGTAGCCCCGTTGCGTGAGACGATGTGGTACTTGTAGAGCGCGCCGGGTCGCACGCCGCGCAGCGAGCCCGTCCAGATCCCGGAGGAATCGCCGCGTGCCTCCAGGCGGTTGGAATTCGGATTCCAACCGTTGAAGTCTCCAACCACCGAGACGCTGGCCGCATTCGGCGCCCATACGGCGAAGTGAGTGCCCTGCTCCTCGCTGCCGATGCCAACGGGATGAGCGCCCAGCTTCTCGTACGAACGGAAGTGCGTGCCTTCGCGGAAGAGATAAATGTCTTGTTCCGTAAGCACGCGCTGAGTCTAGCAAGACCCATGCCCGCCCGTTGCCGCACGTGCGCGCAAATGCTCAAATATCGCAGCACCCGCCACATCAGCAGCTGCCAGGCGGTGCGCGGCGGCCTGCCACGCTGCGGCAGCGTGTTAGCGAAAGGTTGCGCCACAATGCCCGCGGCTGCGAAGACGTCCGGCACTTCATCTGTGACTTCCCGGCCCCTGGTCATCGGCCATCGGGGCGCGTGCGGTTATGTCCCGGAGCACACGCTCACGTCCTACTTCATTGCGATGCAGGCAGGCGTGGACTTCGTCGAGCCTGACCTGGTCATGACCAGCGACGGCGTGCTCGTCGCCCGTCACGAGAACGAAATCGGCGCTACCACCGATGTCGCAGCCCATCCGCGAGTTTGCTGCGCGGCGTACGAGCCAAGCATCATCGATGGTGTCACGCAGACCGGTTGGTTCACTGAGGATTTCACGCTCGCGGAGCTGAAGACGCTGCGCGCGCGGGAGCGCATCCCGCAGGTGCGACCGGCGAACGCCCGCTTCGATGGGCAATTCGAGATTCCGACGTTGGATGAGATCCTGGAGCTGATCCGCGCGGTGCACACGCAGCGCGACGGCCGCGGCGCAGGCGGCCGGACGCACGCCACCTGCGCGCATCGGGGTCTACCCGGAGACCAAGCATCCGAGTTATTTCGCCGCCCGGGATCTTGCGATGGAGAAGACGCTGGTGGATACCCTGCATCGGCACGGTTACCAGGGATCTGACGGGATGGCTTTCATTCAGTGCTTCGAGGTCGGTAATCTCAAGGCCATGCGCGCCATGACCCAATTGCCGATCGTGCAGCTCATGGAGGACGAGGGCGCGCCGTATGACCTGCAGGCGTGCGGCGATCCGCGCACCTACCGGGACATGAGTACCCCGGCAGGGCTTGCTGAGATTGCCACCTATGCGAATGCCATCGGACCGCACAAGCTGCAGGTGATTCCACTCACGGCCGATCAGGCGGCCCTGGCAGAGCCCACACGCCTGGTGCGCGATGCTCATGCGGCGGGACTGAAGGTGCATGCCTACACCTTTCGCGCCGAAAATCGCTTTCTGCCTGGCAATCTGCGCGTTGCTGGCCGGCGAGCTTGGTGACCTGCAGTCGGAGCTCCTTGCCTATCTGTGCAGCAGGTCTGGATGGCTTTTTCACCGACCACCCCGACATCGGTGTGAAGGCGAGGGATGCAGTACTGATGAAGATTGAACTCGAACCCCTGCAGGCGCGCGTCATCGGCGCGCTGATCGAGAAGCAGATCACGACGCCGGATCAGTATCCACTGTCTCTGAACGCGCTGGTCAACGCCTGCAATCAGAAGAGCAACCGCGATCCGGTGATCTCGAGCTGGACGAAGCCACGGTGCAGCGCACGCTCGATACACTTGCGAAGCGGCATCTGGTGACGGAGCACTCCGGTTTCGGCAGCCGGGTGCCGAAGTACCAGCATCGCTTCTGCAACACCGAGTTCGGCTCACTGAAGTTTGATGCCCAGGAACTCGCGATTGTCTGCGAGTTGCTATTGCGAGGTGCTGCAGACCCCCGGGGAGCTGCGCCAGCGCGCAAGCCGCATGGCATCTTTCAGCGATGTCTCGCAGGTCGAGACGGTGTTGGAGCGGCTGACCACGCGGGAGGACGGGCCTTTTGTGGTGCGCCTGGCGCGGGAGCCGGGACGTCGTGAGGCTCGTTACGCACATCTTTTTTCCGGCCCGCCAAAGGAGG
Source organism: uncultured Pseudomonadota bacterium (assembly GCA_963715725.1). Classification (GTDB taxonomy): domain Bacteria; phylum Pseudomonadota; class Gammaproteobacteria; order Steroidobacterales; family Steroidobacteraceae; genus 13-2-20CM-66-19. The sequence goes on from OY970272.1 coordinate 2,559,711, forward strand.
CTGCGGATCTGCATGCGGCGCTCGCTGCGGTTGCAACGTCCCCTGAGAGCGCTACGGGGGCAATGGATCTAGCCAGGGCGAGCGCTGTTGCGGCACCGGAGGTGTCATTTCCCGCCTCGCGCACCGAGCAGCGGCTCACCGAGCTCGAGAACGAGATGCGTGCGCTGCGCGCCGAGCTCGAGGATGTGAAGCGGCGGCTGAATTCCTGAGCGGCCGGCGCAGGCCGCAGATAGGCCGCGGCTCAGCCGCGACGGCGACCGCCGGAACTGACGAACACCAGCGAGCTTTCCGGGCTCTCCAGCGCCTGAGTCTCCGCAATGGTCTCCAACACGCTGCGGGCGCGCGCGACGGCCGCTTTCACCTCGCGCTCCGCCTCATGCGCTTCGACGGGGTAGGCGAGCAGATATCCCTGTATGCCAATCGGACCACAGTGCGACAGGAAGTCGAGCTGCGCGGGGCGCTCGACGCCCTCGGCTATGACCTGCAGTCCCAGCCCATGGCACAACGCGACGATGGAGCGCACGATGGCAGCCGAGCGGGGATTGGAGTCCACGCCGTCCACCAGCATCGCGATCGAGCTTGACGCGCGTGATGGGCAGCTGCTCCAGAGAGGTCAGCGACGAGTAGCCGATACCGAAGTCATCCAGTGCGATCGACACGCCCCAGCTCGCGCAGGCGTCGCAACGAATCGATGGTGTTGCTTCCGGTCTGCAGCACGGTCTCGGTGAGCTCGAGCTCCAACGCACTGGCGGGCAGTGCCGTGACCTCGAGCGCTTTGCCAATGTGCTCGACGAAGTCGCTTTCGAAGAACTGCGGCGGCGAGACGTTGATGGCGACGCAGGATGCTGCCACCCCTGCGCGCGCCACGCCGCGACGGTCGCGGTGGCCTGACGCAGCACCCAGTCGGTCAACTCGTGGATGAGGCCGGTCTTTTCGGCAATGTGAATGAATTCGGCGGCGGTGCGCGATCTGACCATCGGGCTTGCGCCAGCGCAGCAGCGCCTCGAGACCCATCACCTCGAAGGTATGCAGTGCCACCTGCGGTTGGAACATCAGCAACAGCTCGCCGGCCTCGACGGCGCGCCGCAGGGACTGCTCGAGGCCGGAAGCGCTGCGCCGCGGCATCGTAGAACTCGGGCTGATACATCGCGAAGCGATTGCGGCCCAGCTCCTTGGCGCGGAACAGGGCCACATCCGCAGCGCGCAGCAGCTGTTCGGCATCCTCAGCATGATCCGGGAACAGGCTGGCACCGACGCTTGCAGCTGGTGGCAAGCTGCCGCCCGTCAATCGTCAGCGGTTGCTGCAGGGCCGTCACGATCTGCGCGGCCCGCTGACGGACTTCCTCGAGCGACACGGCATCCTCGATCAGTATCGTGAACTCGTCACCCCCGAGCCGGGCGAGCAGCACGCGCTCGTCAGTTGCCGCTCCGCAGGCGCGCGGCGATGCCCTGCAGGACGCGATCGCCGAAGTTATGTCCGAGGGTGTCATTGATCGATTTGAAGTTATCGACATCGACGAACAGCAACGCCACGCGCTGACCGCGTGCGGCCGCGCTGCGGCCAGTGCGCTCGGCGAGACGCGCCGCCAGCTGCCGGCGGTTGGGCAGCTGGGTCAGCGGATCGTGGTGGGCGAGGTGATGCAGCTGGCGGGTGCGCTCGGCCACATGCCGCTCGAGCTCGCACCTGGTGGGCGCGCAGCTCGCTTCGGCGCGCGCGATGTGCTCGGCCATGGTGTTGAAGGAGTCCGCGAGTGCATCGATTTCGGCTGAGCCACCCCGCGCCGCGCGCGCATTGCGCTCGCCGGTGGCCTGACGGCGCGTGACGGCCGTGAGGCGGCGGACCGGCACGCTGATGCTGATCACGAGGAGCACGGAGACGAGTACCACCACCAGCAGGACGGCGATCCCGGTCATGGTCAGGGTGTGTTGGGCCGCAGACGCGGCCGTGGCGGCGGCGGCGGCGCCACTTAGCAGACCGCGGCGCGCGGGCTCCTGCAGCTGCTCCTGAACTGCCGCCATCAGCGCGGCACTTTCCTCGAGGAACTCACGCCGGGCGCTCTCGCCGGTGGTGTCGAACTTCTCCATGCGCCTGGCGCAGATGCACCGCTTTGATGAAATCTTCGTGCTCGAGCTCGAGCCAGGTGCGTCCGGGGGAATGTTGCAATTCCGGCGTGTTGGCCTGCAGCACTGCTTCGAACTCGCGCTCATGGCGCGCGACCATCGGCGAGTTGAGATTCACCCGCACCGCGTTGATTGCCGTGGCGAGCTCGGCCAGCGAGCGGGTAGCGACGACCTGAGTGCCACTGATGGCGAGCCCCATGCCCCCGGCGGAGGCAATGCGCTGTTGCACCCGATCGAGCGCGGCGTAACGCTGTTCGGCCCATTCGGCACGCTGTGCTGCATGCCGCGCCAGATTGCGGCCATGCTCGACATGGCTGGCAATGTGAGGTCGCAAGGAGGCGCCGGGCAGCGGCTCATGGCCGCTGTCGGGCGATGGGCTGGAGAAATAACTGTTTATCGTTCCATCGAGCGCATCCGCGGCAGCGGCGATCGTTGCAAACCCCGAAGTCCGTCCGGTCTGCAGATAATCCCCTACCGCCCGATCGTACGCGGCAAGACTCGCAACCACGGCGTTGGCCTCGCGCGCCAACGGCTCGTGCTCGATCTGCATGCCGCGTACTGCGGCCACCGCCGCGCGTGTGGTGCGCTCAGCAAGAAGGTGACCGACGATGATAACGGCTGCCACGGCCGCAAAACCCAGTGCGAGCTGAGTGGCGATGCCCAGCCGCAGTCGCGCCGTCAGGCGCCGCTGTCTGTGCGCCGCACTGGCAGCCGTGATGTAGGGATCGGTTTCCGAGGCGATTGGGTCCATACGACATAAGCCACGGGATGTTGCTGTTCCGCGCGTGGCTGTTGTGCTTCTCCGTGGCACATCATGCTTGGCCGTATGAACGACTTCCGAGGAGGCTATCGCAGAAGCACATGGGTGCCCGCGGTGCGAAGCCGACACAGGTCTCAGGCGAGACGCATGTATCTGAAATGAGAGACGCTGTTTGTCTTATACTGGCGCCATGACGGGAAGTGACACCCTATGACCGAGATCGCGGACACCTTCGACTCGGCCTTCACGAAAGCCGTCGATCTGGGCAACCGCCTGGCCGACAAGGACAAGGACGCCGATCTGTGGGACATCGCCGACGGGTTGCTCGCCGGTGCGTTGCAGTACTGGCTGTACTCGCGCCAACCCTGTGGTGATCCGCGTTGTCAGGATTGCATGCCGATCAGCACCGCTGAAGGACGCATGGCGGAACTGAAGCGGCTGATGGAGCAGCTCGCGGCAGAAAGCGAATACTTCCACACGCCAACGGATGCCAACGCCGGTCGTGCCTGAGCCGGTCGTGCCTGATGCGACCGGGCCAGCGCTCCGCCCGCTGCAGTAATTTCAGGCGGGCGCTGCGAGCACGGTGTCGGCAACTTCCTGCAGCGTCTGCTCAAACAGGTGAAAGCCCTCCTTGAGCAGCGCATCACTGATGGTGAGCGGCGCCAGGAAACGAATGACATTCGCATAGATGCCGCAGGACAGAAGGATCAGTCCCTTGCGGCTCGCCGCCTGCACGAGTGAACGGGTGAGCTCGGCGATCCGGCGCTGCGGCGTTGCAGTTCTTGACCAGCTCGATGGCGACCATCGCCCCCAGCCCGCGTACCTCACCGATCGAGGGGAAGCGTACCTGCAGGCCCTTGAGTCGCGAAGTCATGAAATTTCCGATGTGCGCGGCGCGGTTGAGCAATTGCTCCTCGCGAATGACCTCCAGCACCGCCAGGCCCGCCGCGCAGGCCAGCGGTGAGCCGGCAAAAGTGCCGCCGAGACCGCCCGGTAGCGGCGCATCCATGATCTCGGCCTTGCCGATGACTCCCGACAGTGGCACGCCTCCGGCGACACTCTTGGCGATCGTCATCAGATCGGGCTCGATGCCGGAGTACTCGACCGCGAACATCCGGCCGGTGCGCGCAAAGCCGGTCTGAATCTCATCCACGATCAGCAGGATCCCGTGCTGGTCGCACAACGTGCGCAGCTTGCGCAGCAGCTCCGGCGGGCGCGATGTAGAAGCCGCCTTCGCCTTGAACCGGCTCGATGATAATCGCGGCCACGCGTGCCGGGTCGACATCCGCCTTGAACAGATGGGCCAGCGCCTCGAATGCATCATCCACCGAGATCCCGTGGAAAGCCGATCGGGAAGGGGACGTGATACACCTCGGGCAGCATCGGGCCGAAACCTGCCTTGTAGGGTTGCACCTTACCCGTGAGGCTGATGCAGGCCAGGGTGCGGCCATGGAAGCCGCCTGAGAAGGCGATGATCGCCGAGCGGTTGGTGTGGAAGCGCGCGATCTTCACCGCATTCTCGATCGCCTCAGCCCCGGTCGTGAGGAAAATGGTTTTCTTGGGTGTCGGTCCCGGCGCAATCTCATTGAGCCGCTCGGCGAGCTCGATGTAGCTCTCGTAGGGGGTCACCTGGAAGCAGGTGTGCGTGAATTTCTCCAGCTGCGCAGCGACCGCAGCCTTCACGCGAGGATGCAGGTGGCCGGTGTTGAGCACGGCGATGCCGCTCGCGAAGTCGATGTAGCGCTTGCCCTCGACATCCCAGAGCTCGGCGTTTACCGCCCGGTCCGCATAGACGGCGAGCGAGTTGGCCACGCCGCGGGGAACCGCCTGTTGACGGCGCTGATGCAGTTCTGCGTTGGACACGGGCGTGATTCTCGCTGCCGCTATCGGGGCCGTTACTATACGACCGCCCGCACGCGCAGGCACATCCTTTACAATCAGGGTTTTGGCCCTGCGGAAATCAGCCCTTGAGTGCAAATCCCCCAGCTGCGGCCGACGCGCCGATCAGCGCCGACGTCGTCATCATTGGTGCCGGCCCCTGTGGGCTATTCCAGGTCTTCGAGCTCGGACTGTTGGGCATCAGCGCCCACGTTCTGGACTCCCTCGCTATCCCGGGCGGGCAGTGCGCCGAGCTCTACCCCGAGAAGCCGATCTACGACATCCCCGCGCTGCCGGTGTGCGGTGCACAGGAGCTGGTCGACCGGCTGCTGAAACAGATCGAGCCTTTTCATCCGGCGTTTCACCTGGGCGATGAAGTGGCCGAGTTTGCCCGCCGTGACAATGGCCGCTTCCTGGTGGGAACGACGGCGGGCAAGACCTTCGATGCCGGCGCGGTGGTGATTGCTGCTGGGGTAGGCTCGTTCCAGCCGCGCCGCATCGGCGTCGAGGGTGCCGAGCCTTTCGAAGGTAGTGCGATTCACTACCGCGTCAAGACCGCAGCGCAATTTCATGGCAAGCAGCTGGTGATCTTCGGCGGCGGCGACTCAGCACTCGACTGGACGCTCGAGCTGGCGGCACGTGCGGAAGGCTTGACTCTGGTGCACCGGCGCTCGGAATTCCGTGCCGCTCCAGCCTCGGTGGCCAAAATGAAGGAGCTGGTGGCCGCAGGAAGGATGCGCTGCTTCGAGGCACTGCCGCATTCGCTGCTCACCGAGGGTGCGCAGCTGCGCGGCATCAACATCAAGCTGCCTGATGGCAGCATGCAAGCGCTGCCCGCCGAGCAGCTGCTGGTGTTCTTCGGCTTGCACCCGAAGCTTGGGCCTATAGCGCAATGGGGGCTCGAGCTGGAGAAGACGCGCGCTCAGGGTGGACACCGAGAAATTCCAGACCAGCCTGCCGGGTGTGTTTGCCGTCGGCGATATCAACACTTATCCGGGCAAGAAGAAACTCATCCTGTCCGGGCTTTCATGAGGCCGCGCTCGCAGCTTTCGCCATCCAGCATCATCTGTATCCGCAGAAAAAGCAGTTCCTGCAATACACGACGACCAGTCCGATCATGCATCAGCGCCTGGGCGTGCCGGACTAGCCATGGATGCCAAGCTGGCCGATCTGCTGAGCCTGCTCGAGCTCGAGCAGCTCGAGTTCAACCTGTTTCGCGGTGAGAGCCGTGACATCGGCAGTCCGCAGGTGTTCGGTGGCCAGGTGCTGGGGCAGGCGCTGACAGCCGCATCCGCGACCGTTGCCGGACGTACGGTGCATTCGCTCCACGCGTATTTTCTGCGCCGCGGGGACTTCAACGCGCCGATCGTCTATCAGGTGGATCGCAGCCTGGACGGACAGAGCTTCTCCAACCGTCGCGTGGTTGCGATCCAGCATGGCGAGCAGATTTTCAACATGGCGGCTTCGTTTCAGATCACCGAGGAGGGGCTCGACCACCAGATCGACATGCCGCAGGTCCCTCCACCCGAGGACTTGCCGGACTCGAGTCGCCCGCCCGCCGAGCTGCTGGAGAAGATGCCGCCGCGGTTGCGACGCATGCTCGAGCAACCTCGGCCTTTCGAATATCGCCTGGCGCAGAGTTCGCGAGCGTCAGACCCCGCCACCGGTCCCGGGCGCGCCGTCTGGTTCCGCGCGGTCGGGAAGCTGCCCGATGGCGAGCGTCTGCATCGCTGTCTGCTCGCATATGTTTCGGACTTTTTCCTGCTCGAGACCGCAATCCTGCCGCACGGCGTATCCATCAGCTCACTGGTCATGGCGAGCCTCGATCATGCCATGTGGTTTCACCGTCCATTGCGCGTGGACGACTGGCTGCTGTACAGCATCGAGAGTCCAAGTGCATCGGGCGCGCGCGGCTTTGCGCGTGCGGGGGTCTTTTCCCGTGAGGGCCGGCTGGTCGCCAGCACCGCCCAGGAAGGACTGGTGCGTATCAAGCGCGAATAGGCGAGGGTGTGGACTGACATGGTGTTGCTCGCGGCAGTGGCAGCTGTCGTGGCTGGCGCTGCCGGCGGATCGGATCTGAGCGCGCTCGAGCGGGTCTGGCCGGGGGTGCGCGACTCTGCCGAAACCGTTTTTCTCAGCTCGGGAACCCGCATCAACGCCTGGGGCGAGGGAGCCGAGCGACGAGTGCGCACGATCGTTTCCCGGCTCGAGGCGCCTGCGGTGGGTGCGCACGTGTTGTATATGGAGGAGTTTCTCCATGACGATCCGGAGAATGTGCGCCGCCAGCTGCTGCTGCTGCTCGAGCCGGCCCAACCTTCCGCAGCTGGCGTGCATGTCAGAGTGTTCACATTGCGCCAGCCCGGCGCCTTGACGCATCTTGACCGGCGCCCGGCACGCGCCGCGACACTGCGCCGCGCCGACCTCGCCGAGGCGGTCGGATGTGATTTGCTGCTGCGGCGCGAAGGCGAACAGTTCATCGGCGGTACGCTCGGCAACCGCTGCCTGGATATCCGCGAAGGCGGCCGGCGTTATGTCGATCTGCAGCTGGTGATCAGCGAGGACCTGTACTGGTATCGCCGTCGCGTGCTGCTGCGGGCCAACGACGACCTGCTGGAAGAGGTTTCGGGGTACAACTGGTTCGAGCTGGACGAAGCGCGGCTCTTCAGCTGCCGCATCGACTGGTCAGCAAGCGGCCGGCGCTCGGAGCTGCGTCCGCTGCTGCGCACCGAACTGCACGATGAAGGCGGACATGCGCACTTCGGCACGCCCGATGGTCGCAATCTGGAGCTGGTTTTGCACAGCCAGGACTGGCCGTTCATGGCCGATCGGGACGCGCTGATCCTGTTGCTGCAGGATCAGGATGGCAGTCGGCCACTTGCCACCGCCTGGAACGGCATCGATGCCGAGGACATCGGAATTGATCTGGGTTGGTTGCGGATCCATTGTGGCTCGCTGCTTCCCAATCCGGATGCCTTACTCGCCGTGCGCTGATCGGGTCGGAGTCGGCTGCGACTTGTCGAGGGGAAGGGCTAATGCGCAGAGCCGGCGCGCTGCTGCAGTAGCGCGATGTCCTTCAGCAGCAGCGGATTGAAACGCGCAGCATCATCCATCATCAGAAAGTGGCTGCTGTGCGGGATGACATCCACCTTGAAGTCCGGCACCACGCGACGAATGCGGGCAACATCGGTAGCTTCCATGTCCGAGTTGATCGCCAGCAGCGGCACATGGATTGCGCGTAGCAATGGATTCAGATCAACCGCGAGCAGCGACTGTAGCGAGGGAATGGCGACTTCGGCAGGCTCGAGCGACATGTCATAGGCGACTTTCTGAGTGAAGGCCGAGTTGGCGTCCCGCGGGAAGAGAGACTCAGTGACATAGCTGCGTGTCCGGCCGATGAAGTCAGTGCGGAAGGGCGCGACCCGCGCATTGATGTCAGCGGCTGGCAAGGGCGGCAAGCCAATCGACTTCAACGCATCCACGCCGATGATACCGATGACTCGGGCGCCGATGCGCGAGCTGGCCTCCAAGGCTACCGTTGCCCCCATCGCGTGACCCACGAGCACGATCTGCCTGTTGGTGAGCTGGCTTGCCACCACTGCCACATCCTCGCCATACGCCGGCATCGACCAGTCGCTGCGATTTCTGGTCGATGCGCCGTGCCCGGCGAGATCCAGGGTTACGACCGTGTAGCGGGCCTGCAGCGGCTGCAGCTGCGCGTTCCAGTAATTGGCATCTGTGGCCCAGCCATGAATGAGCATGACGGCCGGCTCACCGTGGCCATAGGTGTGGTACTCGATGTGCGTGCCGTCTGTTTCGGTCGCGATCTGCGGAGCGGCACCGAGCCTTGGCGTGTCGCTTCCGGAGCTCGCCGGTGAACCAACGCTGCTCGAGACAGCTGCGGTCGTCTCAGCCCCTTGCGGGGCAGAGCGCGCTGCGGAATCGGCGGGCTCTGCGGGTGTAGTGCGCTGACTGCACGCCGCGATGACGGCAAACATCGCCAGCGCCAACAGGCAGTCAGCAAGTAACCGGTGCGCGGAATTGCCGACCTTAATGTTGCCGTACCCGCTCAGTACTGCTCGCGGTCATCGGCATCTTCGTCGTCCAGCTCGTCCTCGTCGTCCTCGTCGTCATCGTCCTCATCCTCATCATCGTCCCAGTCATCATCGTCATCTTCGTCTTCATCCTCTTCCTGGGACTCGGCCCAACCCTCCGGCTCCTCGGTCTGCTCCAGATCCATCTCGTGCCAGGTCTCGAGGTCGATCTCCTCGATGTCGCCGTCGAGGTATTCAATCTCGATGAGCTCGGAATCCTCATCCATCGAGAGCACCCGGAACGGCTCTTCTTCTTCCAGGTTCTCGTACCATTGACCGGGTACCGGCTCGTAATCTCTGCTCACCGCTGTAGTCCTCTGAGGATCGGCGGCGGCAATTTTAGGGTCTCCCTTGCCCTTGGGCAACGAGCGCCGGTGCGACCGCCGGCCCCAGGCCGCGTCATAGTCGCAGCATATATAGCGTTTGCGTATAGTTTTCCCATGAGTTCCGGTGCACAAACTGCTGGCCTGCCGTCTCCTCTGACCAACGCACGGCGTGTGGTGGTCAAGGTAGGCTCCGCGCTGCTCGTCCACGCCGCCACCGGACGCCTCAATCGTTCCTGGCTGGAGACGCTGGCGGCCGACCTGTTGCGTCTGCGCGCGCGCGGTCAGCAGGTCATTCTGGTGTCCTCTGGAGCCATTGCGCTGGGTCGACGGCAGCTGGGGCTGGCCGTGGGAACGCTGCGGCTGGAGGAAAGTCAGGCCGCCGCGGCTGTGGGACAGATCCGGCTCGCGCACGCTTACAAGGAGTTGCTGGAAGCGAGCGGCGTCACGGTCGCCCAGATCCTGTTGACGCTCGAGGATACCGAGCGCCGACGCCGTTACCTCAACGCGCGTGCCACCCTCGAGGCGTTGCTTGCGCTCGGCGCACTGCCGGTGATCAACGAGAACGATACCGTGGCGACCTCGGAGATTCGCTACGGCGACAATGATCGGCTGGCCGCGCGCGTCGCACAGATGGCGGCTGCCGATTGCCTTGTGCTGCTGTCGGACGTCGACGGTCTGTTATACGGCCGATCCCAACAAGGATCCGAACGCGCAATTCATCGCACGAGTGGGGCAGATCACCCCGGAGATCGAAGCCATGGCGGGTGCCTCAGCGTCCACCGTCGGCTCCGGGGGGATGACGACCAAGATCATGGCCGCGAAGATTGCCGTGGCCGCCGGCTGTCACATGTGCATCGCCTCAGGCCATGAGAACAATCCCGTCCGCCGTATCGAGGAAGTTGCGCGCTGCACATGGTTTCTGCCGCACGCTACTCCGGTTGCAGCCCGTAAGCAGTGGATCGCGGGAATGCTGCGCCCCGCGGGCTCGCTGATCATCGATGCCGGAGCCCTGCGGGCATTGCGCGAGGGAAAGAGCCTGTTGCCTGCTGGTGTGACGGGCACACGCGGGAGCTTCGAGCGCGGCGATACCGTCAGCGTACTCAACCACGAGGGTGTCGAGATCGCACGCGGCATCAGCGCTTATTCGGATGTTGACGCCGCCCGCATCCTCGGCCGCAAGTCTTCCCAGATCGAGGCCATCCTGGGTTTCCGCGGGCGTGACGAGATCGTTCACCGCGACGATTTGGTGTTGCTGCAGTCAGAGGCGGAAACCAACAGCGCCATCGCCCAGGTGCTGATATGAGTGCCCGCTCGATGGACGACCTGGCAACAACGATGAATCGGCTCGGAGAGGCTGCGGTGCGCGCCGCAACGGTTCTGGCCCAGACGTCGTCCGAGGCCAAGAATGCAGCGCTGCGCCTGACAGCTGCGGCGTTGCGCGAACGCCGTGCAGAGATCCTGGCGGCGAACGCCTCGGACATGGCGGCGGCCCGGTCCGCAGGCGCGAGTGATCCGCTGCTGGATCGCCTGCACCTCAATGAGGCGCGCATCGAGGCGATGGCCCAGAGTATGGATGACATCATCGCGCTTGCCGGATCCGGTAGGTACGATCAGCGCGCAGTGGCAGCGGCCCAATGGACTGCGCATCCAGCGCGTGCGAGTACCGCTCGGTGTGATTGGCATCATTTACGAAAGCCGCCCGAACGTTACGGCCGACGCGGGCGCGTTGTGTCTGAAGTCAGGCAACGCGGTCATCTTGCGGGGCGGCAGCGAAAGCCGACAGTCCAACGCGGCGATCCATGCATGTTTGGTTCAGGGTCTGCATCAGGCCGGCTTGCCCGTGGAGGCCGTACAGCTGGTGCCCACGACCGATCGCGCGGCGGTCGGATACATGTTGGCCGAGATGGGTGGATATCTGGATGTGATCGTACCCCGCGGTGGCAAGAGCCTGGTCGCGCGTGTGCAGCGCGAGGCCCGCGTACCCGTCATTGGTCATCTGGAAGGCAACTGTCACGTCTATGTCGATCGTGACGCCGACCTCAGCATGGCCCGGGAGATCGTGTTGAATGCCAAATTGCGGCGGACCGGAGTCTGCGGGGCCGCCGAGACCTTGCTGGTGGATCGCGCCTGTGCCACGAGCCATCTTGCACCCATCATCCATGATCTGTTGGCAGCCGGTTGCGAGGTACGCGGAGACGAGACGGTGCAGCGGGTGGACGGACGCGTGGTGCCGGCGACGGATGCGGACTGGGGAACGGAGTATCTGGATGCGATCATCGCGGCGCGCGTCGTCGACGGCGTCGATGCTGCCATCGAGCACATCGCCCGCTATGGCTCCGCTCATACCGAATCCATCGTGACGAGCAACCAGGCCACCGCCGAGCGCTTCCTGCAGCGCGTTGACAGCGCCATCGTGCTGCACAATGCCTCCACCCAGTTTGCCGACGGCGGGGAATTCGGGATGGGCGCTGAGATCGGTATCTCCACCGATCGATTTCACGCCCGAGGCCCCGTGGGCGTGGAGCAGCTGACCAGCTATAAGTACGTCGCCCGCGGCTCCGGACAAGTACGACCCTGATTTATCCCGCAGCGGTGCTCCCTGATGCATCGTGCGGCGGTGGCCGATATCAACAAACTCGCGGCGTGCCCTCGCGGCAGCCGCGCTGAATGGGAGAGCTCCATGAGAACAGTGCTGATGGTTGCAGCTACGGCTGCCATGCTTTCCAGCGTGCAGGCGGCTGACATCGTGCGTTATCCGCTCGGCGGCGGCAGCACCTTTCCGATCGCGCGCGCAGTGGAGGTTCCGGCAGGGTTCAAGCTCATCTTCCATAGCGGCTTCACGCCGCAGCCTGCTGATCCCAAGGCGCAGGAAAATACACCAGCATACTGGGGTGACACCCGGGCTCAGGCCATGTCCGCGCTGAAGAGGTTGGAAGAGTCGCTGAAGTCAATGGGACTGGGATTCGGGGATGTCGTGAAGATGAACGTCTTTCTCGTCGGCGAACCGGCCAGCGGCAAGATGGACTTCAAGGGCTTCATGGAAGCCTACACGCAATCCTTCGGAACCAAGGAGCAACCCAACCTGCCGGCGCGCTCCGCGGTGCAGGTGGCGGCACTCGCCGTTCCCGGAATGTTGGTAGAGATCGAAGTCGTGCTGGCGCAGCGCGCGCACTAGTCTGCAGGTATCAGGATCGAACGGAATGCCTGGCGCTGCGCGCGCGGAAGCCGGCAATTCCGCCACGCCACGAATGCACGCTCTGTTGCCCCTGCTCGCGCAGCTTCTGAGCGGCGGCCAAACTGCGGCGCCCCGAGGCGCACACGAGCAAGATGGGTCGTTTTGGCCCGAGCGCGGCGGGCGCCGCGAGCAGCTGCGCCATGGGGATGTGGCGGGTGGAAGCGGCGGGGGTAGGAACGTCGGTCAGCTCGCGCGCCTCACGGATATCGATGATCTCGAAGCCTGCAGACTGAGCCGCAGGCAGCGATTCGAACTCGAGCTCGATATCGGTCGCATCGGCAGCGATGCCTGCAACAGCGCGGTTGGCCTGCTCGATGGCGTGCTTGGGACAATCGTCAGAGCGCGTGGTGCGCAGATGCGTGGTGGTCAGCGTCAGCAGGTCAAACATCAGCATCTCATCGCGCAGCTGACCCGGGAGGTCCAGGAGGAGCTTCAGCACCTCGAGTGCCTGCAGGCTCCCCAGGGTAGCGGGGACCGGACCGAGTACACCTGCCTCGGCACAGTTGCCTACGAGGCCGTCGCGCGTTGCCTCCGGCCAGATGCAACGCAGACATGCGCCATCGGGCCGCACGACTTGCAGCTGTCCCTCGTACTGGTAAACGCTTGCGAACACAACAGGCTTGCGTAACTTTACGCACAGATCGTTCAGCAGGAACTTGCTACTGAAGTTGTCGGTACAATCGATGACCACGTCATGCTGAGTGATGAGGTCTGGCGCGGAACCGGCATCGAGCCGTGCCGAGATGGCGCACACCTCGACGTCAGGATTGAGAGCCCGCATGCGCTCAGCGGCCAGCTCCGCCTTGGATTGGCCGATGTCGGCCAGCGCATACAGCGTTTGCCGATGCAGGTTGGAAGCCTCGAGCGTATCGGCATCGACCAACGTCATACGACCGATGCCGGCGCCGGCAAGGTAGCTCATGACCGGCACGCCCAGACCGCCGCAACCGACGATCAGCACCCCGCTAGCGCGCAACTTGGCCTGACCGGCGGCGCCGATCTGCCGCAGACTCATCTGGCGCGAGTAGTCCGGGCGCAAGCCCGCATGCTGGTCGTGTTTGTGAGCATCGGCGAGCACGGCCTGGCCGTCCGTATCGGCGCCGACAGCCGCTGAGGAAGCGCATCGTTCGCAATTCACCCAGCCCGAATCTCCATTCTCGTAGTGCTCTTTCTTCCAGATCGGCACACGATGCTTGACCTCATCGATAATGTAACGACAGGCAAGAAACGCTTCGTGACGGTGGCGCGAGCTGACACCCACCCAGACAGCCATGGCGCCGACCTGCAGATCCCCGATCCGGTGCACGCACGCCGCATGCTCGATTCCGAAGCGCTGCTTCGCCTCCGCGACGATCCGTTCACCTTCCTTGACCGCCAGCGCCTCGAACGCTTCGTATTCGAGATGGCGGACGGCAAGGCCTTCGTTGTGGTTGCGCACCCAACCCTCGAAGGCTGCGTAGCCACCCGCGCTCGGATCGGCGAGCCGTGCGCGCATCGCCGCCACATCGATGGGTTCGCCGGTGAAACGGAATGCGCTCACGACGCTGCCTGTCACCCGCCCGCGACCGGAGGGATGAACACGATCGAGTCGTCGTTATTGAGCGATCGCGACCAATCTCCGAATTCGGAGTTGATCGCCACGCGCAGCATCTCTACGCCTAGCGAGAAGGGGTAACGGGCCTGCAGTTCGGCGTACAGCTCGCGAGGAGTGCCTGCGGACGTGATGACCGTTTCATCGCTACGTCCGGCCTGCTCGCGTAGCAGCGCAAAATATTGCACGTGAATCCGCTTCTCGCCACCGGATTGAGACCGCGGGTCGCCGCCGGATTCAACCCGCATATCGCTGCTGGCTTGCCCCGGGGTGTCGCTGCTGGATTTAACCCCCGCGGCGTCGCCGGTCTGCAAGGCAGTCACGGCCGCTCCGTACTCATCCGGCGTGTTGACGTTGTCGAGCGCCCGTACCTGCGGCTGTCGCAAAAGCTCCGTATCAGCCCCTGATAGAAACTTCCGCGGGCAACTCTTGCCCATAGCAACGTACTGCAGCAGGCGCTGTCGGCTTGCCGGCTCGTAAATCGCACACAGCGGCTCCGGTAGCCCATCGTGAGAGGATCGGAAGGCGGTGGCGGCTCGCCCCGGATTGCGGCAATGCACGAGGTAGCTGAGAGTGTTCCCGTCGAGGAATGGCAGGTCGCACGCAAGCACCAGCCACGCCACCTGCGGATAGCGCTCCTGGGCCGCGACGATGCCTGCAGTGGGCCCAAGGTCGCTGCGGGTGTCGACGATCTGCTCGAACTGTGCACGGACCGAGTCCTGCTGCTGATCCGGCCGCACTGACACGAACACTCGTTCGACGTAGGGCTTCAGCCGCTGCACCGCCCATTCGAGCTGGGAAGTTCCGTGATAAGCGAGTGCCGCCTTGTCGCGTTGCATCCGTGCGCTGCGACCTCCTGCCAGCACCAGGCCGAACAGGGGTGCTTTGACGACACCGTGTACTGAGGGGTCTTCTGTGAGTGTGCTGCTCATGCGTTGTCCGTGTTGCGACGGAAATCGCGCTTGCCGCCGGTCTTGTCCACCAGCCGCAGACTGGTGATTTCGATATCGTGCGACAGCGCTTTGCACATGTCATAGACCGTCAACGCTGCGACTGCTGCGCCAGTGAGCGCTTCCATCTCGACACCGGTGCGATGATGAACCGACACCTGGCATCGGATCAGTATCTCACCGCGCTGCTCGTCGATCTCGATCGCACAGTTGTCCAGCGGTAACGGGTGACAGAAGGGAATCAACTCATGCGTGCGCTTCGCGCCCATCACGCCCGAGACGATGGCCGTATCGAACACCGGGCCTTTCTTGGTGCGGTGTCCGCTCTTGCGCAACGCTGCAGCAACCTCGACCGGCAGGCGCATGCGCGCCTCCGCAGTGGCAAGCCGATGGGTCACCTGCTTGTTGCTGACGTCGACCATCGTGGGTCGGTTGTCTGCATTCAGGTGCGAAAGACCACTCGCTGCCGCGCTAACGGCTCGTAGCTTGCGCGCTTCACGGGCGTTTTTAGTGACGCGATGCACGGGCGCGGTTTTAGTCACGCGATTCACGGGCGGTTTCACTCACATCAGCCACCGATGTAGAACATCTCGACCTTGCGCTCCTCACCGGAAGCTTCGCGCAACTCGGCACGCTTCTCGGAGTAGCGGTCCCGGCGTTGTGACCAAAGGCCGCCGATCATCTGCAGCAACTGCTCATCGCTGGCCCCATTGCGCAGTGCATCGCGCAGGCTCGTGCCGTGCGTGGCAAACAGACAGGTGTAGATCACACCATCGGAGGACAAGCGTGCACGTGAGCAGTCACCGCAGAACGGTTGCGTCACTGAGGAGATAAAGCCTACTTGACCTGCGCCGTCGACGAACTCATAGCGTTCCGCGACCTCACCGCGATAATCGCGCTCGAGTGCACGCAGCGGCCAACGCTCAGCAATACGCGCCACCAGCTCGGCCGAGGGCACCACCAGGTCGCGCCGCCATTCATTGCGATTGCCCACGTCCATGTATTCGATGAAGCGCACCGTCACGCCAGTGTCACGGAAGCGCTCGACGAGATCGAGTGCCGTATGATCGTTCAGTCCGCGCTGAATCACCGCGTTGATTTTGATCGGCTCGAGGCCAGCGCTGCGCGCGTGCTCGATGCCGTCCAGCACATCGCCAAGGCCTCCAAATCCGCCACTCATGCGCGCGAAGACTTCCGGGTCGAGACTGTCCAGGCTGACCGTAATACGCTTCAGGCCGGCCGCCTTCAGATCAGCGGCGTAGCGGGCCAGCAGCACCCCGTTAGTAGTCAGGGCGATATCATCGACCCCCGGAATGGCACTCAGGTCGCAGATGAGGTCAGAAAGGCTGTTACGCAGCAGGGGCTCGCCGCCCGTCAGACGCAGCTTGCGCACCCCCAAGCGGACGAACAGCCTGGCGAGCCGCACGATCTCCTCGAAAGAAAGCCGCTCCGCGGAGCGTAGGAACTGGTACCGCTCGTGGTACTTCTCGCGCGGCATACAGTACGGACAGCGGAAATTGCAGCGGTCCATCACAGAGATCCGCAGGTCGCGCAGCGGTCGCGCCAGCGTATCCCGGGGTCCATGCAATTTATGCAGGGGGACAACGACTTCAGGGGCCATGTACAGGCTCTATGGGGGCAGCGGTAGGCGCTGACAAGCGTTAGCGCGGCGGATACCGCCTCGAGCGGGTGCGGTAAAGCGCATAGGGCTCACCATCGATGCAGACGGGTCACGAAGCCCTTGGGATAGGTGTGCGGCCCCGGTGGCAGCTCCACGAAACCGTCGGTACCGGCCAGCGCGATAAAGTCGCCTGAGGTATTCGTCGGATGGGGCACCGCCCAGGCACGCCCCCAGTCATCGGTCTCCAGGCTGACGGGTGTAAAGAAGGTCAGCTTAGGAGTGACCTCGACCTCGGCGGCCAAGGCGATCTTCTCCGCGGGCTGCGCCGTAAGGCCCATGGCCGCGTACAGGCTCGGCAGCACATAGCGCGCAAGGCAGACGAAGACCGAAACCGGATTACCCGGCAGCGCAAATACCGTGGCGCCGGAGTTTGCGACGCCGAACCACATCGGCTTACCGGGACGCTGCGAAACGCGGTGAAAGACCGTCCGGACTCCCAGGTCCTCGAGAACACGAGGCACAAAATCCAGTTTGCCCATTGAGACTCCGCCGCTCAGCACCAGCACGTCGTGGGTCTCCAGATGGAATTTCAGTCGCCGGCGGATCTCATCTGGATCATCGTGCAGATGATCGTCGGCAACCCGCTGAAACCCATGCCGGCGCAGAGCCGCGACGATGCCGTAAGCATTCGAGCGACGAACCTGGTGAGGGAGAATGGGGTCGCCGGGCTCTACCAGCTCATTGCCGGTTGAGATGACCGCCAGCATCGGCTGGCTGCTCACGCGGATACGTGGCATACCCGCCGAGGCCGCAATGGCAATCTCCGGTGCCCGCAGCCGCGACCCAGTGGCCAGGAGCAGGTCACCCTGGCGCGTGTCGGTCCCGCGCCGATGTACGTTCTGCCAGGGCAGACACGGCCACCTCGGCTGCCAGCTCCGCATCGGCCGTGTCGACCGCGATCTGCTCGAAGGGAATGACGCTGTCACAGCCACCCGGAACCACCGCGCCCGTCATGACCTCGATGCAGGATTTCGGAGTGGCGAGCTGCAACGGCGGATCGCCTGCGGCCTGAGTCGCCTGGATGCGCAGGCGGCGCGCGCCCTGTTGTATGGCACTGCTATCCACCGCAATGCCATCCATGGTCACCCGGTCGAAGGGTGGCTGGTCGCGCTCGGCGTAGATGTTCTCACGCAGCACCGCCCCCTGGCATTGGGCGAGTGGCAATGACTCGATGGGCAGACACGCCAGGTGTTGCCCGATCAGCTCATCCGCCTGGGCAGGGCTCAGCACCGCGGTCCCTATTTCTTATCGCCGTTCTTGGCCTTGTACACCTTGACCTGCTCATTGAAGCGATCCGCGACACTCTGCAGCTGGTCTACCGCAGCATTGTGCTTCTGCGCTTCCATGCGTTCCATGTCATCCAGAGCTTTTTGCTGCTCCGCTGAGGGCTTCGAGCCGCTCTTGCTGACCTCCTTCGCCTTGTCGCTGCGCTCGAGCTGAATGCAGGAGATGTAGGCATTGATGGCTTTGTCGTATTCCTTTACGGCTTTCTGTCCGGCCACCATCTCTTCCATCGTAGCCGTGTTGCCGTCGGGCAGTTTCGCCGGGGGCGCCGGATAGCTGCAGTCGGCGTACGCGGATGCCGCCGCCAGAGCAGCTGTCAATGCCATACCTAAGAGCGCCTTCATACCGAATCCCCTGAGAAAAAAAGGACCGCTATCTTAGGGTCAGGCTCGGGCCTGAAGCTAGGCGCCCCGCGATGCGCGGCTCAGATAGCAGGTGCGGCTGTGGTCATTGACGACGCCCACTGCCTGAAGAAACGCATAGACGATGGTAGTGCCGACGAAACGAAAGCCGCGTTGGCGCAGATCCCGGGATACCCGATCACTCAGAGCGGTGCGCGCTGGCAGCCGCCGGCTACCCGCGGGCCGGTTCACGATTTGACGCCCGCCAACGAAGTCCCAGAGATAGCGGTCAAATGAGCCGAATTGGCGCTGAACAGCAAGGAACTGGCGGGCATTGCTTATGGTGGCAGCGATCTTCAGCCGATTGCGGACAATGCCTGGGTCTTGCAGCAGAGCCGCGCGCCGGTGCGCATCGAAGCGTGCCACCCGCGCGGGGTTGAAGTTGGCGAACGCCCGACGGTACCCCTCACGCTTGCGCAGGATGATGGCCCATGACAATCCTGCCTGTGCCCCTTCGAGCGTCAACATCTCGAACAGCAGTCGGTCATCGTGCACCGGGCGTCCCCATTCCTCATCGTGATAACGGGTGTACTGCTCATCCAGGCTGCTCGCCCAGGCACAGCGTTTTTTGGCGGCCAAACGTGTCGCAACCCGGCGCCTGGTCGCGCTTTTAGGCTGCCTCAGATTTGCGCATCAGGCTGGCCCTCGGGGCTACCGCGCCCGAGAACATCCGGAAGGACATGGCCGACCTCGGTGAAGCTCATCGATACGGAATTCAGACAGTGCCGCTCGCCGGTTGGCGGCGGCCCATCCGGAAAAACATGCCCCAGGTGACTGCCGCAGCGGGCACAGACTTCCTCAGTGCGGATCATTCCGTAACTGATATCGCGCACCCGGCGGATGTGCGCTTCCGCGTAGGGACGGAAAAAGCTCGGCCAACCGGTGCCCGAGTCGAACTTGGCATCGGAGCGAAACAGCGGCAGGCCGCAGAAGCGGCAGGTGTAGACGCCGTGTTTCTTGTTGTCGAGGAACGCTCCACAGAACGCCGCTTCCGTGCCGTGCTCGAGCAGAACGCGACGCTCATCGGCGCTGAGGCTCTGCGTGATCTTGCGGCGCTGCTCCGGCGTGGGCGGGGCGAGGTCGAATGTGTTCATGCTCGGGTCCTGCACATCGATGTCCGGCCGGTCTGTGCCCGCGGCGGTCTCATTGTGCCAATGACCCTCGCTATCCTCCCACGAGATCGCGGTGGACTCACCAGGCTGCGCCTGCTCGCGCGCCACGCGCAGCACGGCTTGCCTGGCCGCCTCATGCGTCGGGAACGTCTCAGAATAGGTCCCCTCGGCCCGGTATGCCCAGCCGCCATCGTGCTGCACGATCTGGTAAGTGATTTTGCTCATGAAGCAGTACTCTCGCGGCTGGGGTTGCGACAGACAGTCGTCCAGCGATCTTTTTTCAATCGCAGGCGTCCAATCGTAAGGCGCGGTGCTCGCGCTCGCCAGGGGATCTCACGTGAGACATTTCGATGCCATCGTAATCGGTGCCGGGCAGGCGGGCCCCTCGCTGACCGCGCGACTGACTGCCGCCGGGATGTCTGTGGCGCTCATTGAGCGCCATCTGTTCGGCGGCACGTGCGTCAATACCGGCTGCACCCCTACCAAGACTTTGGTAGCGAGCGCTGAGTGCGCGCATCGCGCAAGGCACGCTGCAGATTACGGGGTGCAGGCCGGCGCCGTTGCAGTCGACCTGACAGCGGTCATGGCCCGCAAGAACCAGGTGGTGGGCAATTCCCGCCGTGGTGTAGAGCAATGGTTGCGCAGCATGCCGCGCTGCACCGTTTATACCGGGCACGCGTGCTTCACCGCAGCGCACGAAGTGCGCGTTGGCAGCGAGACACTGAGTGCGCCGCGCATCTTCATCAATGTCGGTGGCCGCGCGCTGGTACCGGACATGCCCGGAGTCCGCGAGGTGCCCGTTCTGACCAACACCTCCATTCTCGAGCTGCAGGAGTTGCCTGAGCACCTGGTGGTGGTGGGTGGCAGTTATGTCGGGCTCGAATTCGCGCAGATGTTCCGACGCTTCGGCAGCCGAGTCACCGTCGTCGAGAAGAGGTCACGGCTGGTGAACCGTGAGGATGCCGATATATCGGAAGGGGTCCGTGTCATTCTGGAAAACGAGGGGATCCAAGTTCGTACAGCCGCTGAGTGCATCCGCTTCTCCCGGTGCGCCGATCGCATCGCGGTAGGCGTGGAGTGCCAGGAAGGTGAACCGGAAGTGTTGGGCTCCCACGTGCTGCTGGCTGTGGGTCGTCGTCCCAACACCGATGATCTCGGCAGCGCGGCGGCTGGGCTGGCGCTGGATGCGCACGGATACATACAGGTGGATGATGAGCTGCAGACCAATGTGCCCGGCGTCTGGGCGCTCGGGGATTGCAACGGCCGCGGTGCTTTCACGCACACCGCTTACAATGATTTCGAGATCGTGGCGGATAATCTGTTGAAAGGAGCTCGTCGCCGGGTGAGTGATCGCATTGCCTGCTACGCGTTGTACATCGATCCGCCTCTGGGCCGCGCCGGTGTGACGGAGACCGAGGCACGCGCTGTTGGCAAAAAGCTGCTGGTAGGCAAGCGCCCCATGAGCCGCGTCAGTCGAGCAGTCGAAAAAGGTGAGACGCAAGGGTTCATGAAGATTCTGGTCGATGCACAAAATGAGCAGATTATCGGCGCTGCCATCCTCGGCACGGGCGGCGACGAGGTGGTGCACGCCGTGCTGGACAGCATGGCAGCGCACAGTCCCTATACGACACTGCAGCATACGATGCACATCCATCCCACCGTCGCCGAGTTGTTGCCGACGATTCTGGGCGAGTTGCAGCCCCCCGAATCGACAGCTTCAGCACCATGATCAAAGCACTGATCATCATGCTCGTCGTGTTCGGCCTGATCGCGGGGCTGATTCTGACACTGCGCCGAACAGCTACCCTGGGCAACCCGTCGAAAGAGATGCTGGAGCGCGCCAGACGGCGTGCACAGGCACAGGCCGCCCAGGAGGACGAGGAGGAGGATTAGCGGCTAGTCGCTGGCATCGTCTGCAGGCACTACGGACGCCGCAACGTCTGGCGATGGGGGGTCGACAGCCGGTGCCCCAGACGCGTCCTTCCGCGTACGTCGATCCTGCTTGGTCTGCTGACGATGCTTTCGCGCGGCCTCTTTCTGCCGCTTGATGTGCTGGTAACTGATCCGACCCATTACGGCTCCATACGCACTCAGTGCGGGCGGCGCTTGATGCGCTGGGAATGAATGCCCTGTTGCAGTCCGCGCCTGAGAACAGTCTCGAGGGTGGCGTGCTGTAGCGGAATGGTGAGGCACTGCTCAAAGCCGGCCTCAAGAGCTCGGCGCCGATCGACGGCAGGAAGATCGCTCGTAAGAGCAATCAGCCGCATGCCAGCCAGCCCTGCTCGCCAGCGAAGTGCCGTTGCCAGGTGATAGCCCGCGAGATGCGGCAAGTCGGTGTTCAACAGCACAATGTTGGGCAGGAAATCGCAGGCCAACTGCAACGCGGACTCGATGACAGAAGCCGTACGTGTCTCAAACGCCCCGATCGTGCGCACCTGCGTGATAATGCGGTTGCCCCTGCCAACATCAGCATCGATGACGAGGACCCGGAGCGGATCAACGGATATGCAGTGACTCGACCATTGGTTGCCGTGTAAGGATCGCTTCATTCCTTGGTCCCAGCAAAGAGGGACAACTTCTTCCGTGCGCAATTCGGATCGCATGAGCTTCTCCTGTACATGAGCCAAAGCAGTCCCCGGCAAGCTATCGCCGCGGTTCGAAGTTACTTCTGAGCTGTCAGGCTTTGGCCGAGTGAAAGTGCCGGGAGGCAAGGGCCAAGGACGGGCAAGACGAAAGGTTCGAGCTTGCTGCAATCTTACACCAGAGCGCGGCATTTTGCAGGCATAACCGCGCACCGACGCTCTGTCAACACAAAAGACGATAAACCCGCACCATTTGCGGTACCGTAGGTAGGAGCAGTTTTGCTTGTCATCGTGCGTGCATCATGAACGAAGTCAACCTCATGGAAGCGTTCTCCCGCTATAAGGTGAAGCCCGCCAAAAGTGCCCGATCCGCTGTGACGGATGACAGAGCATTAGTGTTGAGCTGTTCCTACGGGCGATTCCGACCTGCGCAGTCGGGCATCATGAAATACGAGGAGGACTTATCTGGCGAAACCGGCACGGCGGCGACTTTGCTGCGAACCCACCTCGCCGATGCCTTGACCAACGAGCTCGACATTCGCCTGATCGTAGCGGTTCCGGTCCAACACGCGCCGCTGCCGGATGCCGATCCTGTTCCGGCGCGTGCCCCACGATCGAGTTTTCATGCGCGCAAGGACCTGGTAGGTCGCGTGACTTTCTTCGATGGTCAGCGCTTCGTAGTCGAGTTTCGCAAGGCTGCGTGACTTTCAGCTGCGCACAATAGCTGCACTAGCGGCGCTGGTATCCGAACATAAATACCTCTATGGCGCGCCGGACAGCGCCGTTGATCCCGTCGGGCTTGACGCTACCGAGGACGCCCAGCAGCGCTCGCTGCATCAGCTCGGATTCGAGCAGGCTCAGAAAGTGAATGGCGGCGATCTTGGCATCGGCGGTGCGAAGCTGTCCGCGCTTCATCACTTTCTTGAAAAATTCGGCAACCTGCTTTTCAAGCGGCAGGACGGCGCGTTCGAAGGATAGTTTGCCGCTCTCGGAGCGCCTGGACTCGGCGATGGCCAGATGACGGACGGCGATCGCTTCGGGTGAGTAGAGCACGCTGAGAAACCTCTGCCCGAACCGCAATAGTTCCTGCCTGAGGTCGTCCACCTCCGGATTTAACGTCGCGACGATCTCCTCGAGCTCGTGTGTCTTGGCGTGGTGCATAACCTCGAAGAACAGCTTCTCCTTCGAGGGGAAGTAATTGTAGAGGGTGGCCTTGGAGCCACCGATGCGTGCGCGGATGTCGGACATCGAGGCGCGCTCGAACCCCACATCGCGAAATACTTCGCCGGCGGCTTTGAGGATTGCCGTGCGCTTGGCTTCGGTCTTTGACTTCATACCGCCTTGCTTGTTAACAGAACCGTTTGGTTCAGTTTATTTTGCGCATCGCGGGTTGTGCAATGGCGCCGCGCGCAGCGGCGCATAGGCTCGCAGGAAAGCATCGACTGCGCGCTTGGCTGCGAGCGCCGTCTCATGCTGGTCGGGGGAGCCTGCGCGCACTTGCAATAGCAGCGGCTCGAGCATTTCCGCTTCGAGCATGGCACCCAGCTGCTCGGCTGCGAGGTTAGGGTCCGCACGCCGCAGTCCACCTGATGCCATGCACGCGGCCAGGAATGCCGCGAGCTGCGCACGCAAGGCGCTGATCTTGTCGAAGAACAACTTGCCGGTGCCCGAGCGCGCCGCCTCCGCGATGATCAGTCGCCGCACCTCCAGCTGCTCGGGCGAGCAGATGAAATTCAGCACGCTGCGTCCGAAATTGAGCAGTGCCGGGCTCGGGTCAGTGCAAGCCCGGTCGAGATGCTGCAGGGTGCCGGACATGTAGTTTTCCAGCGCCGCCATCATGCATTCGACGAACAGCTCTTCCTTCGAGGAAAAGTGATGGTAGACCGTGGCTTTCGAGCCGCCGACTTGGGCCGTGATCTCGGCCATCGAAGTCCTATCGAACCCCTGGGCACGGAACAGACGATAGGCGTTCTCCAGGATGGTCTGTCGCTTGATGTCGCTTTTCTTTAGCTGCATGTCGTTTCCGCTGATACTGAACCGTTGAGTACAGTTTTGCTTGACAACGGTTTGGAGTCAAGTAAACTGTACCGTACAGTACGTTTCTGTTGGAGCACCGCATGAAAGCAATGGCTACCTCATCCCTCCGCACCTCCGGACATCTCCTCAAAGTCCTGATCGCTACAAGTCTGGTCGGGACGGGGGGGTGTGCACAGCTTCCGCGACTGCACGCGGCCCCGGCGATCAAAGAGGTTGCACAGCTCGGGAGCTCACAGTCTTTCGCCGCTCCGGAGGCGGCCTGGCCGGGAGATGGATGGTGGCGCGCCTACGGGGATGCGCAACTCGATACGCTCGTCGCAGAGGCGCTGCGCGGTTCCCCGGATCTCGATCTTGCCCAGGCGCGCCTGCATGCGGCGACGGCTCAAGTTCAAGGCGCACATGCCACCCTCATCCCTGAGGTGAGCGGCACGGCCAGTGTCAACGAGCAGAAGCAGAGCTACAACAACCTCATCCCGAAGGCGGCGCTACCTCACGGCTGGAATGACTACGGTATCGCCACGGTAAATCTGAGTTGGGAACTGGACTTCTGGGGCAAGAACCGCGCGGGGTTGGCTGCGGCAGTGTCCGAGCAGCGTGCCGCACAGGTTGAAGTGGCGCAAACCCGCCTGATCCTCTCGACCTCCGTGGCGTCGGCCTATGCCGGCCTTGTGCATCTCTACACGTTGCGGGACAACGCGGCAGACACGCTGGCGATTCGCACCAAGACCGTAGCGCTCTTCCGCCAGCGACATGACTTCGGGCTTGAGACCTTGGCAAGTGTGGATCAGGTGAAGGCCCGGCAATCGGCCGCGCAAGGTGATCTGCTCGCGATCGACGAGCGCATTGGCCTGCAAAAAAACGCGATTGCGGCGCTGCTGGGTGCAGGTCCGGATCGAGGCCTCGCGATTAGCCGTCCGAGCGCCCAGTTCCCGGGATCCGAGGGGTTACCGCAGAACCTCGCTTTGGAGCTACTCGGAAGGCGACCCGACATCATCGCGGCTCGGTCGCGTACGGAAGCTGCGGCCCAGCGGATCAAGCAGGCCAAGGCGGGCTTCTACCCGAGCGTGAACCTGCTCGGCTTCGGGGGCCTGCAGTCGCTCGGTATCGATAACCTGATCAAGTCAGGTTCCGCTGTCGGCAGCATCGGACCTGCCATTTCGCTGCCCATCTTCAACACCGAACGTCTCCAGGGCCAACTGCGGGGTGCGCATGCGGAGTACGAGGCTGCCGTGGCGACCTACAACACCACGCTGTCGGAGGCCCTGCGGGAGGTCGCAGACGCTGCCACCAGCCGCAAATCACTCGATGGCGAGCTCGCCGCAGCGCGGGCAGCAGTCGCGGCTGCCACAGAAGCACATCAGATTGTCAACCGCCGCTACCAGGGCGCACTGGCCACGTACCTCGACGTACTGACTGCAGAAGATGAGTTGATCACGGCGCAGCGCTCCGAGGCAGAACTGGAAACCCGCGCACTGATTCTCGATGTGGCGCTCGTGCGTGCCCTCGGAGGCGGCTTCACGTCCGAGAGCCTCAGCGCCCGATCCTGAGCCCCCACTTAGAACCAAGCACTCTTGAGGAGAATGCAATGAACGAGCCCATTAACACGTTTGCTACACCTACCTCGGCTTCGACGTCGAAAGACACCGATGCCAAGCAGCGCAGGAAACGAATCATCCTGTTCTCGCTGCTCACTCTGACGGTCGCAGTCGCAGGAGCCGGTTACTACAGCTACTGGAAGCGCGTCGGCTCACGCTATGTGTCAACCGACAATGCCTACACGGCCGCCGAAGTCGCTGTGGTTACCTCGGAGATCGAGGGGGCGGTCGCGGCGGTCAAGGTAGTTGACAGTCAACAGGTCAAGCACGGCGATGTCCTGATCGTGATCGATGACACCGATGCCAAACTCGCCCTGAGGCAAGCGGAGGCGGATCTCGCTCGCGCCCGGGCACAAGTGGCCTCGGCAACCTCAGACCTCGAGCGCTCGGGGATCGACCTGCAACGACGCAAGGCCTTGGTCGCCTCGGGCTCGGTTTCCGGTGATGAGCTGACGAAAGTCATCAATGGTGCGAGCGATGCGCGCGCCTCACTCGATGCAGCCCGCGCCGCCGTGGCACTCGCACAGGCCCGCGTTGATAAAGCGAATGTCGATCTCGCTCGCACGGTGATTCGCTCACCCATCGATGGCGTGATCGCGCGGCGCGCCGTGCAGCTCGGGCAGCGGGTGCAGCCTTCCAACCCGCTCTTGGACATCGTTCCGGTCAGCGAGATGTACGTGAACGCCAATTTCAAGGAAGTTCAGCTGAAGAAGGTGCGCCCGGGCCAGAGCGTCGAGCTCGACTCCGATCTCTATGGCCACAAGGTTGCTTTTCACGGCGTCATCGAGGGATTCAACGGCGGCACCGGCGCAGCTTTCGCGCTGATCCCGGCGCAGAACGCGACCGGCAACTGGATCAAGGTGGTACAGCGGCTTCCCGTGCGTATCCGTCTCAATCCGGATGAGCTGACCGCCCACCCCTTGCGGGTCGGACTGTCTATGAATGCCAAGGTCGACCTGCGCAGCGACTCGTCTCTGCAGCAGCTTGCCCGCAGCACGCCCTGAGCCATCTCAACCGTAACTTCTGAAGGGCCAAGCCATGTCAAACCTTCCCGTGGACCCCAAGCACCCGCCATCACTTGAGGGAGGGATGCTGTGGGTGGCCGGTATCGTGCTGGCACTCGCGAACTTTGTCGCGGTGCTCAACATGACGATTGCCAACGTCACCGTGCCGAATATCGCAGGCGCCCTCGGCGCAGGCTCGAGCCAGGGCACCTGGGTGATCACCTCCTATGCGGTGGCCGAGGCCATCACGGTGCCGCTGACGGGATGGTTGGCGGGGCGCTTTGGCGCAGTGAGGCTCTTCTGCATCTCGGTCGTGCTCTTTGGCATCTTCTCGCTCCTGTGCGGCATCTCCACCTCGCTGGCAATGCTGCTTGGTATGCGGGTGTTACAGGGCATGGCCGGCGGGCCTTTGCTCGCGCTCTCCCAGACGCTGCTGCTGCGCATCTTTCCGAAGAAGCAATCCATGCAGGCCATGGGACTTTGGGCGATGACGACACTGCTCGCCCCCGTGGTAGGCCCAGTGCTCGGTGGATGGTTGTGCGACAACTACTCCTGGCCGTGGGTGTTCTTCATCAACGTGCCGATGGCACTGTTGTTCGGTGCGATTGCCTGGAGCCTGTTGAAGCGCTACCAGGATCCGGCGCTCATCAAGCCGGTCGACAAGATCGGGATGCTGCTGCTCATCATCTGGGTGGCGGCTCTGCAGATCATGCTGGATGAAGGCAAGGACAAGGACTGGTTCTCCTCGATGGAGATCCGCGTCCTCGCCATAGTCGCTGTGATCGGCTTCATCTCCTTCCTCATCTGGGAACTGACCGAGAAGAATCCGATCGTCGATCTGCGCGTCTTCCGCCACCGCGGATTCAGCTCCTGCATGCTGGTGCTCTCACTCGCCTTTGGCGCCTTCTTTGGCATCAACGTGCTCACTCCCCAGTGGCTGCAGTACAACATGGGCTACACCACCACGTGGGCGGGGCTGGTAGTCGCCTGGGGTGGAGTCCTTTCGGTCGTCTTCTCCCCGATCTCGGCGAAACTGGGCAACCGCGTCGATCCCCGTCTGCTCATCTTCATCGGCTGCCTGTGGCTCGGAGTGGTCACTTTCTGGCGCGCGTATGCCACCCCCGACATGAGCTACTGGCTGATCTGCCTGCCGCTGTTCTTCATGGGGGTCGGCATGCCCATGTACTACGTCCCGCTGACCGGGCTTGCCATGGGCTCGGTCAATGAAGAGGAGACCGCATCCGCTGCCGGACTCATGAACTTTGTGCGCACCATCTCCGGTGCCATTGCAACCTCACTCGTCACCACCTCCTGGCAGAACCGCAGCATCATCGCCCACGCCAAGCTCGCCGACATCGCGGACCCGACCGGTCAGGCAGCCTCGATGCTGCCCGCAGGCTCAACTGGCCAGATGGCGCGCGAGATGCTCAACAACCTTGTGACGAGTCAGAGCCTGATGCTTGCCACCAACGGCCTCATGATGGTCATCGGCGGAATCTTCATCATCGCATCCGTCTCGATCGTGCTCGCGCCCAAGCCAGCTCGATTCGTCGATGGTGCCTCGGTTGGTCATTGAATCCTGCGCGAACTGAGCACGAGGTGGGCAACATGGTAGCAGCGCCTAGATGGCTACGGGATCACAGCAGCCGCATCATGGCTGCCGGAGTTGTTCTCGCGCTCGTGTATCTCGGACGGTCGGTGTTGATACCGCTCGCCCTCGCTATCATGCTGAGCTTGTTGATGGCACCGCTAGTGCAGAGGCTCAGGCGACTCGGAGTCGGACGCACCCCTGCAGTGCTCATTGCGGTGGTGGCGTCGACCGTGGCGTGCATGGGGGTTGCGGCCGCGCTGGGCACCCAAGTCCTACGCATTGCCGCGAGCCTTCCTCAATACGAATCGAATGTACAAAGTAAGCTTCAGACCCTCGAGCAATTAACCATCGCACCGCTACGCCGGCTCAGTGACGAAACGAGTCGACTGACCGAGATGCGCGCGCCGGCAGAGGCACGGCAGGACCACGCCCTTGATCTCGCGCGTCCCTTGTCAGCCGCGGCACCTGCGGTAACGGCGCTCGGGTCACCCGCATTCCGATCCCAACCTCTGGAACTCCTGGCGAAGCTTTTGACAAGCATCTGGGCCCCCCTGCAGTTCGCGGGTATCGTGCTGCTCGTACTTATTTTCGTGTTACTCGAGCACGAGTCATTGCGCGACCGCTTCATACGGATCGCCGGAGCGAGCGATATACGCGCGGCAACACTTGCGCTAAACGATGCCGGCGAGCGACTCTCCAGGTACTTTGTGTCGCAATTCATGGTCAATCTCGCTTTCGGAATAACAATCTGGATGAGCTTGAGCGTGCTGCGGTTCCCCCAGGCACTGCTTTGCGGAATGCTGGCCGGTGTGATGCGCTTCGTGCCCTACGTGGGCGTGGGAATAGCCGCGCTCTTCGCCACCGTGCTTGCACTCGTCGTCTCCCCAGGATGGTCACTGGCACTGGGCAGCGTGGGTGTATTCATCCTGCTCGATATCGTCGTGGGTCAATTGGTGGAACCACATCTCTATGGTCACGCCACCGGGTTATCGCCACTCTCGGTAGTGGTGGCGGCCGTATTCTGGAGCTGGCTCTGGGGGCCGATTGGGCTGATCCTGTCCACGCCCCTCACCCTGTGTCTCTTGGTCGCCGGGCGGCACATGAAGGGTTTCGGTGTTCTCGAGCTGTTGTTGGGCAATGGGCAGCCGCTGACATTGCCGCAGAGGTTTTACCAACGGGCGCTGGCCGGAGATCCGCACGAGATCCTGGTGAACGCCCGCACGTTCCTGAAAAAGAATTCGCTTGCGGCGTACTGCGATCGCGTGATGATTCCGGCGTTGCACTTGGCCCGGCTCGATGCAGAGACGGGCGCGACTACCGGGGACCAGCAGGGGAAGATTCGCCGCGTTATCGTCGATGTCGCTGCCGCGCTCAGCGGCAACAGCAATAGCTTGAGACGCCTGCAACGCCGTAATCGGGGCGCGGTGCTAGAGGAGGTGAATGCCGGACGCTGGCTGCGTGAACAGCGCGAGCAACTGACGGGTAAATGGCAAGGTCCGATCGGCGTGCCCCGCGGGTCTATCGTCATCTGCATAGCTTTGGGGTCAACAGTCGATGACCTTGCAACCGAGCTGCTCGTGCGGTTGATGCGCAGCGAGAGAATAGATGCTCGCCATTTCTCCCCAGCCGAAATAGATGCCGGGCTGCCACCTGGCGCGGACCCCGATGGCGTTGCCATCGTTTTTCTTGTGAGCGCCTATCCGAGCCCGGAACGTGAGCGCTTCGAAGTACTGAGCAATCAACTCCGGGGACTCTTTCCTCGAGCTCGCATGGGCAAGGTCTTTTGTCCCGGCATCGCCACAGCGTCTAGCGAGCCCTCGGAGGATGCGAGCGTCGAGCCTCCCATACAATCTCTCGCGCAGGCCGTCGGACTTTGCACCTCCTTGCAACATAAGTGCCAAGAGCAGCAATCCCACGCCGCGGGTAAATTATTGAAAATCTTGCGCGCCCGGAGAGATTCGAACTCCCGACCCTCAGGTTCGAAGCCTGATGCTCTATCCGACTGAGCTACGGGCGCATCGAGAAGCTGCGCATTCTACACGGCGAAGAACACGGTAATCGCCCAAGGGCCGGGCAGGGATGTTCGGCAAACCGTTCTTGGCCCGGCCGCCGCGCCCGGCCCATGGCAAGGGTCCGGCCATAGCCCGGCGGCAGTCCAACGACCGGCGGCCCAAAAAATCTTCGATCTCGCCCTTGAAGCTGTAACGGATCTCCTCATATGAGCCGGCAGCGCGGCTGCTGCCGCCCGGTTCACCCATTCAAACTACGGAGATTTGTTATGGCCACCGCACGCTATCAACCCTGGAACGCCCTGTCCCAGCTGCAGAACGAAATAAACCGCGCCTTCGGCTCCATCAACGAAGGTGACAGCAGTAGCGCCACTGCTGAGTGGATTCCCGCCGTGGACGTCTCGGAATACAACGACCGCTTCGAGCTGTTGGTCGATCTGCCCGGAGTGGATGCTCAGGCAGTGGAGATCACGCTGGACAACGGCGTGCTGACCCTGTCCGGCGAGCGACGCGAGGAGAAACGAGCCAGCGCCTCGGATGAGGTTCAGCATCAGCGCACTGAGCGGCGTCATGGCCGCTTCTATCGCCGCTTTATCCTGCCGGACACCATCGATGCGGAAAACGTCAACGCGACGGGCAGCAACGGCGTGCTTGCGATCTCTATTCCGAAGCAGAGCAAGGCGCAGCCACGCCGCATCACGGTGCGCTAGCTCTCCTCGGTTGACGTCGCTTCGCGCGAGCGCTCTGACCGTAAGCTTCCCTGTAAGCGTCGCATTCGGTCGGCGGGCTGTGTGACCCGCCGACCGGATCAGGACCAGCTACATGTCGCGGGGGCAGGGCCGGTCACTGGACCGGCCTGCGCTTCGCTCGAGGGACCGGCCTGCGCTTCGCTCGCCGGAGGGCCTGCGCTTCGCCCCGGTCCCTCAGGCCAACTCCACCTGACTCTGGCGCCGCCACTCCGGCCGCGCCGCATGGCGTATGCGTTCATCCGCTTGAGGACTCTTTGCCAGAAAGGGTCCGAGCGCGAGCATGTCCAGATGACCTTTCTGAAAAGCCCGCACGGCATCTGCTGGCGAGCAGACGATCGGCTCTTCATGGATGTTGAAACTCGTGTTAACCACCATGGGCAGCCCGGTACGGCGCATGAATTCATGAATGAGCCGGTGGTACGCGGGATTGTCTGAGCGGTTCACGAGCTGCGGGCGCGCTGTGCCATCCACGTGTACCACCCCTGCGCATCGCTCCCTCATCTCCTGCGTACAATCGAAAGTGATCGTCATGAATCGCGCCGCATCCTGCGCACCTGCGGTACGGCGGAAGCAACGCGTGGCATGCTCAGCAAGCGTCGACGGTGCGAACGGCATGAACTCCGTGCGCGACAGGCGCTTGTTCAGCCAGTCATTGACCGCCGGATCGTCGGGGCGGTACAGGATCGAGCGATTGCCGAGCGCCCGCGGGCCATACTCCATGCGTCCCGTGCTGCGGGCGACGACATAACCCTGGGCCAGATGAGCCGCAATGCGCGCCTCCATGTCCGCTGGTCGAGAAAACTCGATGCCACTTGCTCGCAGATCGCGCTCCATCTGTCGCTCGGAGAAATCCGGGCCCAGGTATACATGTTCGAAGGCGCGCGGGGGCATTGAGCCCGGGGACTGGTCAGCTGAGACCATCAGGGCCGCTCCGGCCGCGAGACCTTCATCTGACATGGCGGGGTAGACGAATAGCTGCTCGACACCCGGCACTTGGTGTATACGCTGGTTCACACGCACGTTCGCACACACCCCTCCAGCGAGCGCGATCTTGCGCAGCCGGGTGCGTGCCATCCAGTGCGCAACGTAGCGTGTGGAGATGTCTTCAGTCAGTTGCTGGATGCTGGCGGCTATGTCCTCACGGCAGGCATCCCGAGGCAGCGTGGTCGCGAGCTTGCGTATGGCGCCTCGCCGGAATACCCCGCCCACATTGCGCATCGAGCCGTTCTCATAGCGGATGAATCGCTCGAGCGTGAATTGATAACGGCTGCGCCCATGAGCGGCGAGACCTGTGACTTTGCCCTCGTGCTTGCCCATCTTGAAGCCGCACAGATGCGTGAGATACCCGTAGTAGTTACCCACGCCGTCGAATGACGGGATAGTGTGGAGCAGGCGCAACCGTCCGCCGCGAGCCTCATAGACGTGCGAGGAGTGCCCGTCGCCGGAACCATCGAGCGTCACCACCAGGCAATCGGCGAATCCGCTGGCGTAGTAGGCGCCCGCCGCATGCGCCAAGTGATGCCACACGAATTGCACGGGAGCGTGTATGCCGAACCGGGACCTCAACACATGGCGGATGCTGTGACAGCGTCGGGCGTATACCGGTCGTCGCAAGTCGTAGTAGAGCCGCTCGAGTACTGGCAGCGACTCACGCAAGGTCGCCAGCCGACTGCCCACCTCTAAGAAGGCCGATTTCAGCGCTCCTTCCTTGACCCCAAGCACGCCGGTGTCGAAGTCCACGTGCTCTGGCAGAAAGTGCCCCCACTTCGATGCGACCGCGATCAGGTCGATGTCCTCCGGTTTGACATTCGCCGTGCGCAGGCATGCCTCGATCGACAGTCGGGGAAATCCCATGACCATCTTCTTGCGTGCCAGACGCTCCTCGTTGATCGCCACGCGCACCCGCCCGTCCTCGATGAGGGCGGCGCCGCTCGTGAGATGATCGCTGATACCCAGAATTCTCATGTTCGCTCACTCCACCTACGCACACCTAACCGCCTCGCCGGTACAACTTCCGCGCGGACTGGCCAATGCGTCTGATGCCTGAATGGATGCGGACGCTACGGCTTGAGGTAGCGGCCAGAAGCGCGGAGGAGCGCTCTCAGGTCGGAACGGCGACGGAGGATCTGCAGGTACTCGCACCACCCCACAGAGCTGTGCAGCTCGTGTTGGATATCATCGAGCCTGCTGCCACGGAGTATACGTATGAGGCGATGCGCCACACGGTGCGCCGGACATACTTGCCCTTGGTCCGCTGCCAGCTCTCTCGGGCTAACAGCTGAAATGGCGGGGACATCTCGCGTCGCGCCCACGGCTGCAAGCCTGCGCCGTTGCTGAGCCATCTCGCATTCGACCGCTGAGCTGTGGACTTCGGGAACATCATTGCCCTGACTCTGTGTGTAGCTGTCCGGGCGCAATTCGCATGCCTGCAGCGGACAGTTATTATGGTCGCGGTGACGAAACCGCTTACAGCTACGTCTGCACCGAAGGCGCGTTGTGGAGGGACGGAGCGGGCCCAGGAGGCCAAACAAACTCGAGCCCCAGCGCTGCGTAAGCAGACGGACCCAAACCAGAGTGCGGAGGATGTTCGTGCAAGCGTCGGAAAAATTTACCTATGTGGAATCGATCCTGTTGCTCACGGCGTTTGCTGCCAGTGCCGTCGATGTCATCGGCTTCGGCGAGCTCGGCAAGGTGTTTGCATCAGCCATGACCGGTAACTTTGCACTGCTGGCGTATCACACTGCCGAGCGCGCCTGGTCTTCGGCGGCCGGCGCGCTGATCGCATTGTCAGGATTTGTGCTGGGCTGCATCGCAGGTTATCTCCTGCGTCGCAATCGCCGCCCGCGGCAGGCGCTGCATCTGCTGTTGCAGACTGAAGTTGCGCTGCTCAGCGTGTTTGCGGCCTACGCGCTGTGGGCTGGCGAGCGCGCGGCTGGAGTTGCGGACCTTGTGCAGATTGCGCTGCTCGCCGTGGCCATGGGCCTGCAGTCGGTCATCGGACAGATCATCAGCCTCACGACCATCGTGTTTACTACTACGCTCACGAAGCTGGTCGGCAATGCCGTCGACTGCCTCTTCGGGCATCGCGAGCAGTTGCGGGAGATGCGGGTGCAGGGTGCGGTGGTGATGTGCTATCTGAGCGGCGCCTTGTTATCCGCTTACCTTGTAATCTGGCATCTCGCCGTAGTAGCGCTGCTGCCGCTCACCGGTGTCGCGCTGGCGCTGATCTCGCAGCGGTATGCGGCCCGGCGTGCGCTAGTGCGCTCACCCCCTTAGAAAGAGTCCGATGGTCAACGCGCTGCCGATGAGAATGACGAGCACGCGTAACGCGCGCTCGTTGATCCTGCGCAGCAGCAGCCCGCCCGAGAAGCCACCTGCCAGGGCGCCCACGCTCGCCAACGCAGCGGAGCTCCAGCGTGCATAGGAGGAGAAAGCAAAGATGACCACGGCCGAAGCGTTGATGACCGCCACGAGCACATTCTTGGTGAGCGCGGCTGTGCGGGTCGTGAGGCCGGCTGCGCTAAACGTGGCCAGCATGAGAAAGCCGATGCCGCCACCAAAATAGCCGCCGTAAATTGAGACGCTGAGGTGGATAGCAGCGGTAAGGGCAGGATGCAGGCGTCGCACGTGCGCAGGGTGGGGAGTGAGGCTCCCCCAGGCAAACACCAGTGTTGCAAATAGCACCAGGTAAGGCAGCAGGTGGGCAAAGAACTGCGCCGAAGTGAGGAGCAGCAACGCGGCGCCCAGCGCGCCGCCGACCAGACTGAGGATCACGAGGCTCCGCAAGGACAAATCTGTCGTGCCCGAGGACTGGCGAGCACCCGTCCAGCCGGCCGCCACCTGTGCCGGGAACAAAGCTAGCGTACAGCTGATATTGGCAGCGCGAGCGTCCATGCCCGTCAGCAACATGGCTGGCAGCAGCACGAAGGCGCCCCCGCCTGCAAAGGCGTTCTGCATTCCGGCCCATAGGGATGCCACAAAGAGGAGCCATAGAGTCATTGGCGTCAGCGAGCGAGCCTAATGCAGCGGCCGCGACCCGCGCAATGCCAGGGAACTGTCTGTCATGAAGCAAATCGAGCCCTTGTCACCTCCCGCAGCATCCGCCACGATTGCGGCGGTTAGAACCAACTTCGTGCGAGTGCGTGGAGCTCGTGAGCACAACCTGAAGAACATCGACGTCGACATTCCGCGCGATGCGCTGGTGGTGTTCAGCGGGGTTTCCGGCTCAGGCAAGTCTTCGCTGGCCTTCGGTACTCTGTATGCCGAAGCGCAGCGGCGTTACTTCGAGTCGGTAGCGCCGTATGCCCGCCGGCTCATCGATCAGGTGGGGGTACCTGCCGTCGATTCGATCGACGGGCTACCTCCGGCGGTGGCGCTCCAACAGCATCGGGGAGGCTCCAGCGCGCGCTCCTCCGTGGGTAGCGTCACGACCATCTCGAACCTGCTGCGCATGCTGTACTCGCGCGCGGGTAGCTATCCTGCAGGCAAGCCGCTGCTGTATGCGGAAGAATTCTCCCCGAATACCCCGCAGGGAGCCTGCCCGCGTTGCCACGGGATCGGGCGCGTCTACGATGTCACGGAAAAAACCATGGTGCCCGATGACTCACTCACGATCCGTGAGCGCGCCATCGCTGCGTGGCCGCCCGCCTGGCATGGTCAGAACCTGCGCGACATCCTGGTTACTCTCGGATACGACATCGACACACCCTGGCGCGAGTTGCCGCGCAAGGATCGCGACTGGATTCTGTTCACGGAGGAGCAACCGAGTGTGCCGGTGTATGCCGGCTTTACCCCCGCCGAGACGCGCCGGGCGTTGCGTCGCAAACTCGAGCCCAGTTACATGGGCACCTTCACCGGAGTGCGCCAGTACGTGCTGCACACCTTTGCAACGACGCACAGCGCGCTCATGAAGAAGCGGGTGGCGCGTTTCATGACTAGCGCGCCCTGTCCGGAATGCCACGGCAAGCGCCTGCGACCCGCAGCGCTCGCGGTGCGTTTCGCGGGCCTGGATATCAGTGAGCTGTCACAACTGCCCCTGGCACGCCTCGCCAACACACTGCGGACGGCCGTGCAGGGCAGCGAGGTTGCACATCTGAGTGAGGAGAAACGCATCGCGGCAGTACGCATCGCACACAGCGTCCTCGAGCGGGTGGCGACGCTGTCGGAACTCGGTCTGGGCTATCTGGCCCTCGACCGCAGCACACCGACACTCTCTCCCGGCGAGTTGCAGCGGCTAAGGCTTGCCACGCAGATCCGCTCCAACCTGTTCGGCGTCGTCTATGTGCTCGATGAGCCCTCCGCCGGCCTGCATCCAGCGGACGGCGAAGCACTGTACGCAGCGCTGCGACAGCTGCAGCGCTCCGGCAATTCCGTGTTCGTCATCGAGCACGATCTGAGCATCATGCGCGAGGCAGACTGGATTGTGGATGTCGGACCCGACGCGGGCGAACATGGAGGCCACATCCTGTACAGCGGTGCACCTGCGGGCCTCGAGCAGGTATCCGGTTCGCATACTGCCCGTCATCTCTTTGGCGCGCGCACACCGCTGAGACGTGCACGTCGCAGCCCGGCCGGATGGCTGCAGCTGGCTGAAGTAACCCTCAACAACCTGCACGATCTTGCCGTCGGGTTTCCACTGGGCGTGCTCACCGTCGTTACCGGCATCTCGGGTTCCGGCAAATCGACGCTCGTGAGTCAGGCGCTTGTGCAGCTGATCGCTGCCGAGCTCGGCCACGAGCCGGCAGCGCCGCCCACCGAGGGCGCGGAGGCTGTGGATCTGGAGAACGCGCTGCCCGGTATGGCATCCGGCCGCATCCTCTCGGGCATGTCCGGAATCCGACGCATGGTACTGGTGGACCAGAAGCCGATCGGCCGCACCCCACGGTCGAACCTGGCCACGTATACCGGGTTGTTCGATCACGTGCGGCGGCTGTTTGCCGCTACGCCGCTGGCGCGCCGTCGTCGCTACGACGCGGGCCGCTTCTCGTTCAACATGGCGAAAGGCCGGTGCCCGACGTGTGAAGGAGAAGGCTTTGTCAGTGTCGAGCTGTTGTTCATGCCAACCGTGTTCGCGCCCTGCACGAGCTGCCATGGAGCGCGCTACAACGAGCAAACGCTCGAGGTAACCCTGCGCGGCCGCAGCATCGCGGCGGTGCTGGGAATGACTGTGTCTGAGGCGCTGGCTTTCTTTAGCGATGAGCCACCCATCCTGCGCTCGCTGCAACTGCTCCATGACATCGGTCTGGGGTACCTGCGGCTCGGTCAGCCTGCGACCGAGCTCTCCGGGGGTGAGGCCCAGCGCATCAAGCTCGCAACCGAGCTGCAGCGTGCGCAGCGCGGGGATGCTCTCTACATACTGGATGAACCCACCACCGGCCTGCATGCTGCCGACGTGCGGCGCCTGATGGCACAGCTGGATGTGCTCATCGAGGCGGGCAATACCGTTGTGCTGGTCGAGCACGACATGGACGTCGCGGCCCGCAGCGACTGGATCATTGACATGGGACCCGGAGCCGGCGAGCGGGGAGGGCGGGTGGTCATTGCCGGAACCCCAGAGACGATTGCCGGGACGGATTCATCGCGGACCGCGGCCTACCTCGCGGCGGCACTGCGCGGGCTGGCCCCTACCCCTACGACAAGTGCCTGATTGGGTTGAGAAAAGAGTGGGCGCAGCCCACCGCGGAACCCGGCGCGACACTTGCTGCCAAAGAACAGCGAGGGCCGAGGCCGGGATCCCTTGACCGCCGTGCCATCGCCCGCATATTGGCTCTGGGCTTAAAGCCCGATACATGAGAGGCCGCCATGTTCAAACGATTTCGACCTCCGATTGTGATGCTGCTGGCGCTCGCGTGCGCAGCGCCGGTATTTGCGCAGGCTGATCCGA
Organism: uncultured Pseudomonadota bacterium; assembly: GCA_963715725.1. Taxonomy (GTDB): domain Bacteria; phylum Pseudomonadota; class Gammaproteobacteria; order Steroidobacterales; family Steroidobacteraceae; genus 13-2-20CM-66-19. Next base: position 2,597,591 of record OY970272.1, read on the forward strand.
CCGTCCACCAGATCTACGAGGCCGTGCAGGCCGGCAAGCTCGACCAGGCGCAGCAGATGATGAATCAGGTGCTGCATGACCATCCGCAAAGTGGCAAGGCGCACTTCGTGGCCGCTGAGCTGTACGCGCGAGAAGGCAACTTCCCGCAGGCGCGACTGGAGCTGAGCAAGGCCGAGACGCTCGAGCCCGGACTGCCGTTTGCGAAGCCGGAGTCTGTGCAGAAGCTGCAGCGCGAGTTGGCGCAGGGCCAGGCCGGTCGGCCGCATGCCGCGGCGCCCGCCTATGGAGCAGTGCGCGCCGCCGTGCCCTGGGGATTCATTCTGATCGTCGTGGGTGTGATTGCCGTCTTGTGGGCGGTAATGCGCCGGCGCGCCGCGACGGCCGTGTATCAGCAGTATCCGGGCGGCGCCGCAACGGCGGCGGGTGGGCCGGGGTATGGCCCGGTACCGGGCCCCGGCTACGGGCCGGGGTATGGACCCCCGGGCGTCGGCTCAGGTATCGCGGGCGGTCTTGCGAGTGGTCTCGCCGTGGGTGCCGGTGTCGTGGCGGGCGAGGAGCTCGCGCATCGTTTTCTGGATGGCGACCGCCGCGAGGGCTACGTGCCCGTCGAGCCGCAGCAGCACATCGATAATCCCAATGGCGACATGGGCGGCAACGACTTTGGGGTAAGCGACGGCGGCTCGTGGGATGACGGTGGCTCAGTCGGTGGCGACATGGGCGGTGGCGGCGGGGGTGATGACTGGACCTAGCTCCGCCCCATGCGGACCTGACCCGCGAGTGACGTGACACCATGGCGCGGCCCTGCTTTGCAGGGCCGCTTTGTTGTCCGACACAGCTGATGCCGGAACCCGGCGGCAGCTCGATCGTTTGAAGCCATCATCCCCGGTAGCTGCCTGCGAGGAGCGACTGTGTCGGCACGGCCGACACGGGGCATGATCCCTTGAGTTCGAAAGCAGCGGGTGCAGCATGAGCCGAGTACGGGAGGGAAGTCCGCACGCCCACGGGGCAATCTGGGACGGTAAAGGCACTAACTTCACGCTGTTCTCGGCCAACGCCACCAGGGTGGAAGTGTGTCTGTTCGACCCCCAGGGCGTGCGCGAGCTCGAGCGCATCGAGCTGCCCGAATACACCGATCAGATCTGGCACGGCTACCTGCCCGATGTGCATCCGGCGTCCGTGTATGGTTTTCGCGTCCACGGTCCTTATGAGCCGGAAGCAGGCCATCGCTTCAATCCCAACAAGCTGCTGCTCGATCCTTATGCCCGCGCGCACATCGGTGAGCTGAAGTGGGACCACGCGGTATTCGGTTACACGATCGGTGCCGAAGGTGATGATCTGAGCTTCGACGAACGTGACAGTGCGCCATTCGTACCGAAGTGCGTGGTGGTCGATCCGAATTTCGACTGGAAGGGTCAGCCGCGCTCGGGTCCGACTTCCTGGGACGGCACCATCATCTACGAGACGCACGTACGAGGCTTTACCAAGCTTCACCCGGCCGTGCCGCCTAAACAGCGCGGCACATTTGCTGGCTTTACCCGCGATGTTATTGCTTATATCAAATCACTCGGCGTCACCACCGTCGAGCTGATGCCCGTGCACACCTTCATCAACGACAGCTACCTGCTGGAGAAGGGACTCACCAATTACTGGGGCTACAACAGCATCGGGTTCTTTGCGCCGGATCCGCGCTACGCCTCGGAGCCTGAGCAGTGCCTGCGTGAATTCAAGGAAATGGTGGCGCGGTTCCATGATGCCGGTCTCGAGATCATTCTGGATGTGGTTTATAACCACACCGCGGAGGGCAACGAGCGCGGCCCGACCCTGTCGTTCAAGGGCATCGACAACGTTTCCTACTATAGGCTGCTGCCGGACAAGCCGCGCTACTACATCAACGACACCGGTACCGGCAATACGCTCAATCTCTCCAATGCGCGCGTGATCCAGATGGTCATGGACAGCCTGCGCTACTGGGTACAGGAACTGCACGTCGATGGCTTCCGCTTCGACCTGGGCACGATCCTGGCGCGCGAACAGAGCGGCTTTGACAACCAGGGCGGTTTCCTCAAGGCCTGTGGCCAGGATCCGGTGCTCAGTACCGTGAAACTGATCGCCGAGCCCTGGGACTGTGGACCAGGCGGCTATCAAGTGGGCGGTTTCCCGCCCGGTTGGTCCGAATGGAACGATCGCTACCGCGACACGGTGCGCGACTTCTGGAAGAGCTCCGCGGCGGCACGCGATATCGCGCCGCGGCTGTGCGCCTCGGGCGATGTGTTCAACCATCAGGGTCGCCGGCCATGGGCCTGCGTGAATTTCGTCACTGCACATGATGGCTTTACCCTGAATGATCTGGTCACATACAACGACAAACACAACGAGGCCAATGGCGAGGACAACAAGGACGGTCACAGCGACAATCGCTCGTGGAACTGCGGGGTGGAGGGACCGAGCGACGATCCGGGCATTCGTGAGCTGCGCATGCGCCAGATGCGCAATATGCTGGGCACGCTGCTGCTCTCCCAGGGAACCCCGATGCTATTGGGTGGCGATGAATGCGGCCGCACGCAACGCGGCAACAATAACGCCTATTGCCAGGACAACGAGATCAGCTGGTTCGACTGGAATCTGCAGGAGCAGCAACAGTCGCTGATCCGCTTCGTGCAGAAGCTCACGTGGATGCGCCACAAGTACCCGATACTGCGTCGCAGCCTGTTCCTCACCGGTCAGCACGACAGAGAGCTCGACGTTAAGGATCTGACCTGGATCAATGCATCGGGCAAGGAGATGGAGCCGGAGAACTGGGACGATGCGGGTATGCGCTGCTTCGGCATGCTCATCGACGGGCGCGCGCAGCCTACCGGGCTGCGTCAACGTGGCACCGAGGCCACCATGCTTTTGGTGCTCAACGGCCATCACGACCTGGTGAAATTCACCTTGCCGCACTATGTCACGGGCAACAAGTGGACACTGCTCATCGACACCAACGTGCCGGACCGCGGCGAGACTCAGGTGTTTGGCAACGGCGAGAGCTACGATGTCACGGCGCGCTCGCTGTTGCTTTTCTCGCTGAGCGACTGAACTTTGGCGGCTGGATCTCAGCCGGCCGTTTTCTTGAGTAGCGCGTTCAGCAGCGCCTGGCCATTGGGTACTCCCAGTCCGGTGCACGCGTTCCAACCGCTGCCGGCCTGGTAGCCGATCTGGGTGCCTTTGGGAATGTTGTTACCGGAGGTGATCTGACGCATCAGCCCCGGATTGGCGTACAGAAAGGGCAGCAGGAAGCCCGCGGGCCGCGTCGTGCCCTCGTTCAGCAAGGCAGTGAGACCCGCCCACAGCGGTGCCACCGCACTGGTACCCCCCACGATCTGCGCCTGGCCGGCGACCACGATGCGATATCCCGTCGCCGGTGCGGCATCGCCTGCAACGTCGGGCACGCCACGGCGTTGTTTGCCGTCATTCACGCTGTGCGGCAGCTGCACCGATTGTTGAAACGTCGGCACAGCGAATAGATCGCTGATGCCGCCCCCACCGCCGCTGCTGCCGTCGTTCCAGACCGACTCAGCGCTGATCCGGGTTCCTGACACGCTGATATGCGTGCCGCCGCAGCCGATCGCATCCGGGCTCGAAGCCGGGAAATCCACATGTGCTTTACCGTCTGCCACGCCATCCGTGGCGAGACTGTCGCCGGATGCGGCAAACACTGAGATATTTAGCCCTGCGGCATCCTGCAGCGTGCTGTTCATGGACTGCAGCGCCTGTTGCGTCCAGTTGGATTCTGCGCTGCCCCAGCTGATAGATATGACTGACGGAGCGTTCTTCTGATCATGTACGGCTGCGCTGATGGCATCTACGAAGCCCGCATCGGTGTTGGGCGCAAAATACACCGCGATGCGCGCGCCGGGAGCTCCGCCTCCCGCCACCTGGATATCCAACGCCACCTCACCATCAGCGCCATCATCAGGTGTTGGTTTGTTCGCACCCCCGTCCACCGCCACTGCGATGATCTGGGGCGTGGGTAATCCCATTGCCTTGAAAGCCGCGTCGCTATCAGCGGCACGGAACCCGCCGCCGAGCTCGATGAGCGCGATGCACTGCCCTTTGCCGGTGACGCTGGTCGGAAAGGCATACAGTGCCGCAACCTCATTCGGCAGAAAGGCATTCTCAGTGGAGGTGGCAGGTCTGAAGACCAGGCGCGGCGCGGCAGCGGGCCGGGTGTCCAGACCCAACACGGATTCGACTACCGGCAGCAGATCGGTGGGCAGACTGAGCGATCCGGTACGCGCCCGTATGGTCTGCTTGCCATCGTGATAATGACTCAGTTGCGTACGAAAGGCGTCCTGCAACTGCGCCGCAGTCCCGGCGAGGCGCATCAGCCGCTGAGCAGGCTCCTCCGCAGTGACCGTCAGCCCATGCCGAGCTGCGAAATCCCGGATCAGTTGGAAATCGCCCGCGTGTTCCGTGCGGCGCTGCGCAAGCAACTGGCGGCGATCGCCACCGGAACGCTGGTTGTCCTGGCCGGCGGTGCGCGGCTTGACATAGACACTCACCTCGATCCGTTCGCCTGCGGGCACATCGCCAACGCGCTTGAACCGCGGATCAGGCTGTGCTCGCTCGCTGGCTGCAAACTCCTTGTAGCTGTGACTCACCATGGCAGGTCTCCCGCAGCATCCAACCGTAACCTTCCTTATAGCGCAAAGCGCTTGCAGCCCGGCACCTTCACGCCGGTAGTCGGCGCCTCAGTTCAAGGTCGTGCAGTCCCGGGACTGAGCAGAACATAACGACGACCCTCTGGCAGCTCATAACGGTGCGCGATTGCGGCCACGCCCGTGTTCACGAGGGTGGTCGCGGGCTCATCATCGGGCGGTGTGATGCGCCGTAGAGGCGTGAGAAAGTGCTCGAGTGCGCCGGGCTGGCGGCCCGGCAGCTTCACCAATACGAGCGCGCGCGCACCCTGCGTACGAAACCAACTCGCGACGAGATTCGCTGGCGCATCGCCGGTTTGTGAGGTGAGAGCCACGAGGGGTGTCTGCAGACGATGATCGAGCATCGCAATCGTGGTCTCATCGGGCTGCAGCACGGCAAGGGGTCGGCCCCGGGCGTCATCGTGTATCCGCTGCGCGAGGGCGGGCAGGTCCTGCCAGCGATCCATGATGGGAAACAAGGCGAGCGCAGACAGCGTCAGCGCTGCCGCATGGGCTGTGTAGGTCCAGGAAAAACTCTGCAAGGTATCGCCCGCCGCCTGGGACTGCGCCGACAGTCGCAGGCACAGGATCGCGACGGCCAACACCGCTAGCGCGTTCAGCAGCAGGTGCACGGCTGATGAGGGGCTGCCGCTCAGCGCGAGGATGAGCATTGCCGCCGCGAGCAGACCGGCGATGATGAGTACAATGAGTCGCGTGGCGCCGTGCGCGAAACGATTCAGGGGTGTCAGCAACGGGCCCTCGCGGCCGACCGCCGGCTCGGCTAACCACAGACCTACGAGTAATGCGCAGGCTGGGAGCACGGGCGCGGCATAGATGTCGCGCGCGGTGGCCGCCACGGACAGAAGCGCGAGAAATGGCACTATCGCGCTCACCGCAAAGCGCCAGGCTGTGCCCTGCGGGCCACGCACGCGGACACGATCCCAGGCGCGCCGCGCCGCGGCGACCACCAACAATGTCCAGGGCAGAAGATACACGGGTAGCTGGAGGAGATATTTGCCTGGCAGGTTACGATGACCGCGCGTGTAGTCCAGAGCGGCCGGTGCGGAGATGGCGGTGAAGCGACCAACGACATTGTTCCAAAACAGCGTGCGCAGCGCCGTAGCACCGTCCGGGGTACGTGCCACCTCATACAGCCATGGCCCGATGAACAGAGCCTGCACGACAAGGCCGACATACAACTCCCAGCGTCCGAGCTCCGCCCAACGGCGCTCCCAGAGGATGATTGTCAGCAGTGCAAGAGCTGGCACCAGCCAGCCCGGGGCGCTCTTGGCCATGAAGCCAATCGCCGCACCGGCATGCATGAGGGTATAGCCGAATAACTTGCGCCGACCGGGCGTGCCGGTGTAACCCAGCCACGCGCCCCACAGCGCGAGCGTACAGCCCGCGAGCAGACAGGCATCGGGGGCGAGCCAGATCGTCACCCGGAAGGCGGTGATCGCCGTGCCCGCCACCAGTACGGTGACGACCGCGGCGGCCGCACTCTCCATCGCGAAGGCCAGTGCGCCGAGTGCCAGAGCTCCCACGATGGCGTACACAATGTTGGGAATGCGGGCTACGGCCGGCGAGTCGCCGAGCATCTCGATCGCCGCCGCCGAGGCCCAGTAGGAAAGTGGCGGCTTTTCCAGAAAAGGAGTGTCCGCAAGATGCGGCAGCGTGCGGTCGCTCTGCAGGCTCATGCGCCAGACGATGTCGCCCTCCCGCGGCTCATCCGGCGTCCATGCACCGCGCCAGAGCATGCCGACGAGCCATAAAGGCGCAAGGGCTAGCAGCACAACCAGAGGCCAACGGCGCAAGCAGATCCTACCCTGTGGGGCCGACCGGCCGGAAGCTGTCGATTATGCGCTGATCAGTTGGCGTGCTGCACGGCTGTCTGCAGATACTCCTGCAGCCGTGCGAGATCTGCTGCGCCGGCATGCAGACCGAGTTTGCTTCTGCGCCAGAGGATGTCGTCGGCGCTTCGCGCAAACTCCTCCCGGTACAGGTAGTGGATCTCGCGCTCGTGGAGCTGAGGGGAGATCTCGCGTCCTAAATCCTCATACGAGCGGGCATCGCCGATCACGCGCTCGATGCGCGTGCCATATGCCTGCGCAAAACGACGTCGCAGCGGTGCGGGTAACCAGGCGTAACGCCGCTCAACAGTGCGCAGGAATGCGGCAAAACTGCCCTCGGGCAGATCTCCGCCTGGTAGTGTGACGGTACCCGTCCAGGCCGGCGCGCGCTGTCCCAACTCCCGCATCAGCATATTGACCGCCGTCTCGGCGAGTTTCCGGTAGGTGGTGATTTTGCCGCCAAACACCGAAAGCAGCAGGGCGGGCTGCCGCTGCAGCTCGAGCGCGTAGTCCCGAGTCACGCTGGAGGCGTTGGCGGCGGCATCGCCCAGCAGCGGGCGCACGCCTGAGTACGTCCACACGACGTCACTGGGCGAGGTGGACTTGCGGAAGTATTGATTGACGATGCGGCACAGGTACTCGGTTTCCGCCGGCTCGATCGTCACGCGGTCCGCGTTGCCACCGTAGTCAACATCAGTCGTGCCGATCAGCGTGAACTGTTCCTCGTACGGAATGGCAAACACAATGCGCCGATCGACGTTCTGGAAAATATAGGCAAACCGATGTGCGAAGATCTGCGGTACGACGATGTGACTGCCCTTGACGAGGCGCACGCTCCGGCTCGCGCGCACGGGCGAATGCTCGTGTAAGAATCGGCTTACCCACGGACCACTCGCGTTCACCACGCAGCGCGTCTCGATCTGGTACGACCGCGCAGCATCATGCAGTGTCGCAATCCAACCGCCCGCCCGAGCTTCGATCCTCTCGCAGCGCGTACGCGTTAGGATGACTGCGCTGCGCTGCCCGGCATCGACGGCATTGAGCGTTACCAAGCGGGCATCGTCGGTCCAGCCATCCGAATACACGAAGCCGCGCTGGTAACGCGGCAACAGCGGCTCTCCGGCAATGTGCTGGCGCAGGTCGATGGCGGCAGAGGCCGCGAGCAGCCTGCGGCGCGCCAGATGGTCATATAGGAACAAGCCCGCGCGGATCATCCACGCCGGGCGCAGATGGGCATCGTGCGGCATCACGAAACGCAGCGGGCGCATGATGTGCGGCGCGGCGGCCAAAAGGATCTCACGCTCGCGCAGCGCCTTGCGCACCAGCGCAAAGTGCAGGTCTTCCAGATAACGAAGCCCGCCGTGAATCAACTTCGTGCTGGCCGAGGAGGTGTGCGAGGCCAGATCGTCCTTTTCGCACAGCAGGACCGACAGACCCCGTCCTGCGGCATCACGCGCGATGCCCGTCCCGTTGATGCCGCCGCCGACGACCAACAGGTCGTATTTCACTGGTTGTACGCTCACTCTCGCCCCCCGCGTGCCAGAATAGCCTATTCATCCAGCGAGTCTCTTGAAGTAATGCGGCGAGCAACGGGTTTGGCTGCGCGCTACGTGGAGGTGCGCCTGAGGCAGGTGCACCTCTCGCGCGGTGAGCGTCTGGTACTCGATGGCATCGACTGGACGATCCGTCCCGGGCAACGCTGGATGCTCGCTGGCGGCAATGGCGCAGGCAAGACTCAGCTCCTCAAGCTGGTGAGTGGGGCGGTATGGCCGACGCTCGGAACCGCTGCACATCCGCAGCACACGCGCGGCATGCGTTGCTACCTGTGGCGCGGTGAGACATTTCACTCGCCTTACGGGGTCCAGGAGGAGATCGGTTACGTCGGGCCTGAGCGACAGGATAAATATGAGCGCTATGGTTGGAACCATACCGTGGAACAGGTGGTCGGCACCGGTCTGTATCGCACAGACATTCCGCTGGAGCGTCTTGGGGGGAAGGACGTGCGCAGGATCGGGCAGCTGTTGAGAAGACTCGACATCGCCGGGCTCGCGCAGCGACGCTTTCTGTCATTGTCTTACGGGGAACGCCGTCTCACGCTGCTGGCCCGGACCCTGGCATCTCGTCCCGGATTGCTGCTGCTTGATGAGCTCCTCAGCGGACTGGATACCGTGCATCACGCACGCACGCTGCGGTGGCTTGCGGGCACGGCGCGCTCCCAGCTTCCCTGGGTACTCTCGAGTCACCGTGTGGAGGATGTGCCGGCGGTCGCGACGCATGCGCTGTTACTTGAGCAAGGCCGGGTCGTGTACAGCGGCCCGCTGCGAAAGGGGACGTTGAGACGGTGGTTGCCACAGGCTCGCCGCACCGATGAGCCTGCCAGACCGGCTTACACAGAGGTGGCACGATCGCGATTCCGTGACCCTGGGCGTGCTGCGGTGATCGTGCAACTCGAGCAGGCGGCAGTCTATGTTGATGGCCATCGCGTGCTGCAGGATCTGAGCCTTACAGTCCGAGAGGGCCAATGCTGGGTCGTGCATGGTCGCAATGGAGCGGGCAAGACAACATTGCTGCGCACCCTTTACGGCGACCATGGGGTTGCGGTCGGTGGGCACATCCAGCGTCGCGGAATCGTCGCCGGCGTACCCTTGCAGGAGTTCAAGCAGCGCACCGGCATCGTCGCCCCGCACGTGCAGGCCGAGCATCCCCAGTGTCTGAACGTTCTGGACACGGTGGGCTCAGGCAGGCACGCCAGCGTCGGCTTGAATGACATGCTGAGCGCGGCGGACCTGAGAGCGGCACGTGCCTCGCTGAATTTCTTCGGGCTCGCCCCCCTGGCCCGACGCAGTCTGCGGGAGCTGTCCTATGGTCAGCTGCGGCGTGTACTCTTCGCCCGCGCGTGGGCGTGCCGGCCGCGATTGCTGCTGCTGGATGAACCTTTTAGCGGAGTGGATGCTCCCACCCGGGACGATCTGGTGCGACACATCGCACAGATGCTGGCGAGCGGGACTGCGATAGTGATGAGTACTCATCGGCGCAGTGAATGGCCCTCATGCGCCACACACGAGCTCGAGCTGGCCCACGGTCGCATGAGCTACTGCGGCGCGCTGCGCACGAGGACCAGACGGGTTGGAGTGAAGCATTGCTAAGTTTGAGCAGGTGGATTGTAGCGGGGTTGATTGTGCTGGCGGCGCTCGTGGTGGCGCACGATCCCTCGGCCTGGCTCGCTTCGATGACGCCGCTACGGCACGGCACTGCGCCGGCGTCCATGCAGGGTGCCCGGCCCGTGCAGGACCACGCCGCATCGGTGCAGAGCGAGCAGTCGGTGCCCGCGCAGAGCGTGCAGCCGGCTTCCGCGGCCTCGCAGCCTGCGGCAGCCCTGTCACAGCTCCGCGAGAAGGTCGTCGGTGGAAATCAGCCGGCGGCGCCGCGCGAGTCGCCGGAGAGTGAGCTGTTAGACGCGCAGGCGTTGAACGCTGCGGCGGAGTATGCGGCGAGCCACCAGAGCCTTGCGCTCATCGTGAGTCGTCATGGTTACCTGGTTTTCGAGCGCTACTGGAGCGGCACCCGCTACGACACCGCCGTGGAATCCGGAGAGCTTGCGCGCATCCTTACGGCGCTGGCTGCGGGCGCTGCGATCTCCCAGCGCAGTATCGGCTGGCCCGATGAGCCTATCGGTTATGTGTTGCCGAACCTAAGTCAGGATCCTCGTGGCACCATCACCGTGCGTAACCTGCTGCAACTCTCAAGCGGATTGTCCCCGCGTGATGCTTCCCAGGATTCCGCGGACATCATCGCCGCGCATCTGCAACAGCCAGTCGCTGCGAAACCGGGCGAGCGCTGGCAGGATCAGAGTGCCGATGCGGAGCTGCTGGCGCACGTCATCGGCCTTGCCACACAGCAGCGCTACGCGCAATTTCTCTCGCAGGCCATCTGGTCGCGGATCGGCGCCGCCGACGCCTCCTTGTGGCTCGATCACGAGGCGGGTGCCGCCCACGTGGATCGAGGCTTCATCGCGCAGCAGGGCGACTGGATACGGGTGGGTGAGCTGATAGCGGGCAACGGCCGTTACCAGGGCGACGAGATTCTTTCGCCGCGTTGGATACCGCAGCTGCTGCAGCCGTGTGCTGCCAACAGCAACTATGGCTCCTATGTCCGCCTGGGTGCGCACAGCACCCCGGGCAAAACGAGCTATGCGGTGCCGGATACGCTCATCCTGCAGGGTGGCGGCCATCGGCTGTGGATCATTCCGTCGATGCAGCTGGTCATTCTGCGTACGAGCGAGCGTCCCGCTGCGGGCGATTGGGACGATGCGCGGATTCCAAATCTCATCGCGAGCAGCGCGCGGGACTACGTACCTCCTGCGGCACGCCCTGGCGCGGACCTGCGCCAGCTCGTCCCCAACCACTGAGCATCGGTTTGAAGAGACGGCTCGGCGCGCTGTTCCTGGTCAGCGTCATCGACATCCTAGGGTTCGGGATCGTCATCCCGCTGGTGCCGTACATGGGGATGCGTTTCAACACGCCGCCCGAATGGATCACACCGGTGATGGGTTCGTATTCCCTGTGTCAGCTGCTGGCAGCTCCAGTGTGGGGACAGCTGAGCGATCGTTTTGGCCGCAGACCCATCCTGCTGAGCAGCCTGGCCGGAGCCTGTATCTCTTATCTCATTCTCGGCTTCGCCGACAGCATCTGGTGGCTGCTGTTGTCACGCATACTTGGCGGCTTCATGGCCGGCAATATCTCGGCCGCCTTCGCCTACGCATCCGATGTGAGCGAGCCGCAGCGTCGCGCCGCTGCGCTGGGCCTGATCGGTGCGGCCATTGGCATCGGCTTCACTCTGGGACCTGCGATTGGCGGGTTGCTGGCGGGGAACGACCTGCAAACGGCCAATTTCCTGCGCCCGGCCGCGGCAGCCGCGCTGCTCAGCCTGACGGCTATTACCCTGGTCGCCCTCGTGCTGCCGGAGAGCAACACTGCACAGCGACACTCCGGTGTGCCGCTGCGTTTGCGCTGGGCGCCACTGCAGCTGCTGAAGGAGCGCCCCGCATTGCGACTGGTTGCCGGCGCGGCGCTGCTGGTCACCGTCGCCCAGTCGATGCTCGATTCGATCCTGGGCATCTGGGCCCTGCACCGTTTTGGCTTTGGGCCACGCGCATTCGGTGTGCTGATCTTCTGCGTCGCCCTGTTCGCCATTCTGACGCAGGGCGTGCTGGTGCGACTGCTGGCACCCCGATTCGGTGAGGTGCGGCTCGCGCTCGCGGGGGCGCTCACGTTCGTCACGGGCCTGCTCCTCGTCGCCGGCGCACCCGCGCTCGCTTATGCGGTGGCGGGCCTCGCTCTGTGCGGCATCGGCGGCGGCGCCTTCACCCCGAGTAACTCGGCGCTCGCCTCCCGACAGGCGCAGCCGCATGAACGCGGCGCGGTGATGGGAACCTATCAGTCGAGCAGCAGTCTGGCCCGGACGATCGGGCCGTTCCTGTCTGGTCCGGTTTACAGTGCGCTCGGGAGCGGTGCTCCGTTTGCGCTGGGCGCCTGCATCGCACTGCCCGCCGCATGGTTGGTCTGGCGACTACGGGACCGGAGGTCGCTGTCCTAGCCGGGGACCGCTATTTCGATACGGTTCTCGACCACGCGAACCGGGAAGCTCTGCAATGGCAAGGTGGCCGGTGGCCCCAACACCCTGCCATCCCGGATATCAAAAGAGGCACCGTGCAGCGGGCAGACGATGCGGGTCGCGCGCAGCCGTCCCTCGCACATACGCGCTTGAGCGTGCGAGCAGATGTTCTCCAGGGCGAACACGCCGTCCTTGCTATGACACAGTACGATCTCGCGACCGTGGACGGTGACGGCCCGCATGGCACCCTGCGGGATCTCGTCAAGTTGCATGACGGGTTCGAACGGCGGATGACTCATGGATCAGCTGAGGTCGATTTCGGTTTCAAAAATCGACACGGCCTGGCCGATGATCCAGACACCACTCACGGCGTTGTCATGGAACTCGAGCTCCACGTCAACGCGGCCGGGACGGTGCAGATGCTGACCCTGCACCCCACTGAAGACTGCGCGATCGCCCTCGCGCTTCAACAGACCGCAGTGCGCAAGGTAGACACCCAGCAGCCCGTGGGCATTGCCACTGACAGGATCCTCCGCGATACCGAGTGCGGGACAGAACATGCGTGACTGCGTCAGATGGTCCTCCTGCGCTGCGGTAACGGTGAACACGAAGTAACCCGCGGCACCGAGCTGTGCTGACAAGGTCGTGAGTCGAGCCAGATCCGGCTTGAGATAGCGCAGCGCATCTTCGCTGCGCACACCGACCAACAGCCGGGTACTGCCGGCACCGACGATACGCAGTGGGCAGCTCAGGTCGAGGTCATCCGTGGCGAGCGCGAGTGCATCGAGCACGGCAAGGCGCTCGCGATCGTTCAGCCCGCGTCCGATTGGCGGCGCACTCTGGCGGATCGCGATGCTGCGCGCCTCATCGACGCCGCGGATCTCAACATCCACCACGCCGGCTTTGGATTTCTGTCGCACCTGTCGCGGCGCACCGTGCCGGCGTGACAGTACGTAATGCGCCGCCACGGTCGCGTGGCCGACGAAGCCGACCTCGGTGCGCGGCGTGAAGAACCGCGCACGGATTCCATGATCATCCTTCTCGGGGGACAGGATGAAGGCGGTGTCGGCGTTATTGAGCTCGCGGGCAATGGCGAGCATCTGTGCTTCGGACAGTCCGTCAGCATTCAGAACCACGCCCGCGGGGTTGCCGGTGAAGCGCTCACGGGTGAACGCATCCACCTGGTGCACCTGAATTCGTCTCCCCATGCGCTCATTGTATCCGGATCGTATCCCGGCAGGGGACCGAGAGTGTTAACATAGCGGCTCACAAGCCTTGGGGTGGTCCGCAGCAGGACCTGAGATGCCGGTAGCCTGGCAAACCCGTTGAACCTGATCCGGTTAGTACCGGCGTAGGGAGCAGGTAATTTGCAACGCTCAGCTTCCGTCATCCTGTTGACAACGTTCCTGTACGCGCTGTGCGGGATAGCTGCGGGGGCAGAGGTTGCTACGGCCTCGCCGCCAGCACTCGATGAGGTGGTGGTCACCGGGACATGGCAGCCCACCGAAGAGATCAATGTGCCGGCAAGCGTCTCGGTCCTCAACGCCGCGACCCTACAGGATGCCGGCCAACAACACATCGAGGACGTGGTGGCGCTGGTGCCCAATCTGAATTGGGCAGGTGATACCTCCAGGCCGCGCTACTTTCAGATCCGCGGCATCGGTGAGCTCGCGCAGTACACCGGCGCTCCCAACCCCTCGGTCGGCTTTCTCATCGACGATATCGACTTCAGCGGCTTGGGAAGCGCTGCGACCCTGTTTGATGTCGATCACATCGAGGTGTTGCGTGGCCCGCAGGGAATGCGCTATGGCGCCAATGCGCTCGGAGGACTGATCTACGCGCAAAGTGCGCAGCCTGCGGACACCTTCGGTGGCCGTGTCGAAGTGAGCGGCGGTGACTATGGGGAGCGTTCCTACGGTGCGGTGCTCACCGGGCCGCTCCCGCAGCTCGACTCCGGCTTTCGCCTGGCCGCGCAGCGCTACACCAGTGACGGCTATTACCGCAATGTCTATCTGAACCGCGACACCGACCAGCGCGATGAGTTGACCTTGCGCGCCCGCTGGAGCTGGCAACCCTCCACTGCATTGCGGGTCGAGCTGAGCGCGCTGCGCGTGCAGATGGACAATGGTTATGACGCTTTCACTCTCGATGGCTCGCGCCGTACGCAGTCGGACAATCCGGGGGTGGATGCACAACACTCGACCGGCGCCTCGATCAAGCTGCTGTGGGCTGGCTGGCATGAGGTGTCGGCTACGGTGTTGGGTAGCTATGCAGGCTCCAACGTCAAATACGCTTATGATGGCGACTGGGGCAACCCTGCGCTGTGGGCGCCTTACACCTACAGCTATACGGACACGCAGTTGCGGCAGCGCCAGACGCACAGTCTGGAGGCGCGCCTCGCCAGCGATCATGCGCATGGCCTGAACTGGCTGCTTGGCGTGTACGCACTGCAGCTGCACGAGGATCTGTTCGAAGACAGTGCCGGTGTGTTCTTCGACCCTTCCGTGGGCGCCAGTGCTGCGCCAGCGGTGAGCCTGACCATGAGTCATTATCAGTCGCGCACGGGAGCGCTGTTCGGCCAGTTGCAGGGCGAGCTGTCAGAGAGCTGGACATGGTCGGCCGGGTTGCGTGCTGAGCGCTGGGTGGCCCACTACGGTGATGTCATCGTCAACCCGGATGCCGCACACGACTTCAGGCCAGCCTACAACCTGTGGGGCGGTGCGGCGGCGCTGACGCACCGACTCGATCCGGATGCGAGCGTCTATGCCACGGTGAGTCGCGGCTATAAGGCGGGTGGCTTCAACCTCAGCCAGTATCTGCTGCCCAATCAGCTGCAGTTCGGTCCGGAATCCGATCTCAACTTCGAGCTGGGCTACAAGGCTGAGCTGTACGAGCGACGCATACACCTCAGCGCCGATGTGTTCTACATGCGCCGGCGCGCACTGCAGGTGATCACCAGCCAGCAGCTACAACCTGACAACCCCAACACCTTCGTCATGTATACCGGTAATGCCAGCAGCGGCTTCAACTATGGCGCTGAAGGGCAGCTGCAATGGCAGAGCACAACTCAGCTGGCACTGGGGGCCGCGCTTGGGTTGCTGCAGACGCGCTACCACGGCTTCGTGCAGGACTTCCAGCAACTGCCGGACCGCGCGCTGCCGCATGCTCCGGCGTGGCAGGCCGCGCTGAATGCCACCTGGCACGATGCACGCGGCCCGTTTGCGCGCATCGACCTCACTGGCATGGGATCCTATTATTTCGATCTGCCGCCCAACTACACCACTTCGCATCCCTACGCCGTGCTCAACGGCCGGGTGGGATGGCAGCGGCCACGCTGGTCCGCCAGTCTCTGGGGTCGCAACCTACTGAACAAGGATTACCCGGTACGCGGGTTTTATTTCTCCGACACCCCGCGGGATTTTCTGGCGGTGCCGCCGGTCAATCGTCTGTATACGCAGCTCGGCGATCCGCGCGCGTGGGGCGTCGATCTGAACTATTACTTCTGACACTCAACGGGAGCAGTCATGGACCTAGGTGTGGACATCAGTATGTATCCGCTGGATGCGCAGTTCATTCCGCCCATCAAGGACTTCATCGAGCGGCTGCAGGCGAGCGGCCGTTGCAAGGTCGTCACCAACAGTCTGAGCACGCAGCTGTTCGGAACCTATGAAGAGGTGTTTGCCCTGCTGCGCGATCAGTTGCGCATCAGCTTCGAGCAGCAGCAGGAAAATGCCGGCAAGGCGGTATTCGTACTGAAGCTCGTCGGGCCGATGTCCCCCGCGTGAGCCACGGGCCGCCAGTGCTGCAGGCTATTGTCAGCGCGTGGGATGCCAGCAGTGCGGCGGAGCGGGTAGCAGTTGCTTTGGGGCTCACGTATTCGCTACTGGCAGTCTGGCGCAGCCGCTGGTGCTGGATCGCAGGCGGGGTGAGTTCCGCCCTGTTCATCTATCTGGCATTGCGCTCACGCCTGCCGATGCAGGCGGCACTGCAGGTGTACTACGTCGTCATCTCGGCGTACGGCTGGTGGCACTGGTCGCACCAGGAGCAGACACAAGGCGCGCCGCGGGTCAGCACCTGGGGTCTAGGCTCTCATCTGCTCGCGCTCGCCGGGATCTGCACGCTGAGTGCGCTGAGTGGCTACTGGCTGACCGAGCAGACGAGCGCCGCCTGGCCGCTCCTCGACTCGGCGACCACCTGGGCAAGCCTGCTTGCGACGTGGCTGACTGCGCGGGTGAAGCTCGAGAACTGGCTGTACTGGATAGCCATCGATTCTGTGCTCGCGTTTCTGTTCGGCGCACAGGGGCTCTATCTGGCAGCGCTACTGTCGGTAGTGTATCTGGGGGTCTCCACAGTTGGATTCGTGCAATGGCTCAGGACCTATCGGACCCCCGCTGCCGCGAGCTGATACTCGCAGAGGCGCTGTCGCACGTGCCGGGGATCGGACCTGCGATAAAGCCGGTCCCGATCCCACACCCTGTCGGCAGCCAATTCAATCAGAGCTTCATGGTGTCCACTGCAGCAGGGTGTTTCGTGGTGCGTCTGAGTCCCGGGGCCGATGCCTGGCTTGCCACCGATCGCTCCGTAGAGCGCCAGCTGCATGCCGTGGCCGCCGCCGCCGCAATCGCTCCGGAGGTCATCCACGCGGATCCACAGGACCGCTGGCTCATCA
The DNA here is from genome assembly GCA_963715725.1 of uncultured Pseudomonadota bacterium. Taxonomy (GTDB): domain Bacteria; phylum Pseudomonadota; class Gammaproteobacteria; order Steroidobacterales; family Steroidobacteraceae; genus 13-2-20CM-66-19. Next base: position 2,614,399 of record OY970272.1, read on the forward strand.
CGCGGTTTGTCGAGGGAACGCTCTGGACGCCAGCGCAGTTCGCCGACCCCACGGCCCTCATGCACCTGGGTGGTACCTTGCGCAGGTTGCATGCGCTCGCCCCGCCGGCCGCCGGGCACTGCAACCTTCTGCAGGCACTCGCGAGATACGTCCGGCGGCTCGAGGGCGCAGGTGCCGTTGCCGCGGGAGGGCTGCGAACGCAGCTGACACAGGCTGCCAGCCGTTGGGAGCTCAGCGGCGCCTCCGGACGTCCGCCCAGCATTCTGCATCACGATTTGAACGCATCGAACATCATCGATGGCCCCGCCGGCCTGGTATTGCTGGACTGGGAGTGCGCCGCGGTTGGCGATCCGCTGCTCGATGTCGCCTGCGTCCTCTCGTATTACGATGCCAGCCGGCCGCACGCGAGCGTGCTGCTGCGGAGCTGCGGGCTGGAGCGCGTCTCGGCGGCACAGCTCGAGGCCGCCGTCTGGCTGTTTGATCTGCACACCTGGCTCTGGTATCGCGAAAGGCGGCTACGCCTGGCACCCACCCTGGCGGAGTTAGCCGCCGAACAGCGCCTGTGGCAGCGTCTGACCCCGGGTTGACTGGCGTCAGGACGGCCGAATCGGCAAACTAGCTTCGCGGCAGCCGTCCGCATCATTCAATCTCGAGAGGTTAATACATGGCGCTTTTGCGGGTCGTCGACCGCGACGGGGTGGAGCATGAAGTAGATGCCAGGACGGGTCTGAAAGTCATGGAGACGCTACGTGAGCTCGACTATGGAGTGGCCGCGATCTGCGGCGGCATGTGCTCCTGTGCCACCTGTCATGTGTATGTGGACCCGCAGTGGGTTGGCAGGCTGCCGGCACCGATGTCGGATGAGCGCGAGCTGCTCACCGAGCTGTCGCATCATCAGGACAACTCGCGCCTGTCCTGTCAGCTCGAGTTCACTCCCGAGCTTGATGGGCTGCGGGTGACGATTGCGCCGGATGAGTAGGGAAAGGGACTGCGTGTGCTGTGCTGTAGCTGACTCGAGCCTGCCGTGACCTGGGTCATCATCGCCTTCATTGCGGCCTCGGCCATCATCCTGGCGCGCATCTACTTCAAGATTCGCAGTATCCGCAGTGTCAAGCAGGAGAGTTGGGATGCGCGCATCATCGAGCAGCTGCGCGCCAAGGGCTACGCGCCATTCAACGAATACAAGGTGGATTTCTTTCTGGCGCTGCCCGATGAGGCGGCCTGCCAGGCCGTGCGTGGCAGCCTCGAGGCCGAAGGCTTCAGCGTCGATGCCAAGCCGATGGCGGAAAAAACCGACCTGTCGTACAGCCTGCATGCCGCGAAATCGATGCGGCTCATCGTGCCAGACATGCAGGACTTGACGCGACGGATGAATGAGCTGGCGGCGCGCTATCAGGGCCGCTACGACGGCTGGACCGCCTGACGGCGGCCCGCGCACCCTAGCGCTTCTCGGCCTGCCGGCGCACCGCGTCGGCGGCGGCCGCAATCGCGGCGGCATCTCCCAGATAGCGCTTACCGACCGGGCGCAGCTCCGCAGTCAACTCGTACAGCAACGGCACACCCGTTGGGATGTTGAGTTCCACGATGTCCCGCTCCGGGACATCGTCGATCATCTTCACCATGGCCCGCAGACTGTTGCCGTGAGCGGCCACCAGCACATTGCGTCCCAGACGCAGCTCCGGTGCGATACGGCTGTGCCAGAAAGGTAGTACCCGCCGCAGCGTGTCCTGCAGGGATTCGGTGACGGGCAACTCTGCCGGATCGATGTTGGCATAGCGGACATCGAAGCGCGGATGGCGCGGATCATCCTCTGCCAGGGGTGGCGGCGGCACGTCATAGCTGCGTCGCCAGATCTTCACCTGCGCCTCGCCGTGCTCGGCCACCGTCTGCGCCTTGTTCAGGCCCTGCAGGGCGCCGTAATGCCGCTCGTTCAAACGCCAGCTCCGCTCGACGGGGATCCACATGCGGTCCATCGCATCGAGCATCAGCCACAATGTGCGGATCGCACGCTTCAACAGCGACGTGAAGGCGATGTCGATGGCGAACTGCTCGCGCAGCAGCTCCCGGCCGGCCTGCGCCGCCTCCCGGCGGCCCTGTTCGGACAGATCGACGTCATACCAGCCGGTGAAGAGGTTTTCCACATTCCAGATGCTTTGGCCGTGGCGGACCAGAATGAGTTTACCGGGCATGGTGCTGGCTATGACCTTCGATGGGCGTGCTGTCAGTATAGCGCAGCGACTCTCGCGACTGACTTAACCGCTATTGCTACTGCAAGATGGCCTGCCACGCCGACCAGGCCGGCTCGCGGGTGGTCAGTCGGCCAGTTTGCGCACGGCCTCGACTCCGACGGTGAGCGATGCGAAATCATTCGCTTTGGATGCGCGCATGTCTGCGAGCGTGCGCTGCCAATGGGCCAGCTCCGCGCCGGCTGCGGCAATCCAGGCCTCCACGCGCTGGGCAGCGGATCCCTGGGTAGTGCGCGACAGAACCCGTTCTGCCAGCCGCCGGTGGATACGCATGCCGGCATCGCGCAGCCCCGTCCTCGCGATCGCCTGCCAGGGGCCTTCCACGGCGAGCTGCTCGATCTGTTCACGCAGCCAGTCGATGCCGAGGTGAGTGCCAATGCCGAAATAAATGCGCGCCGCCTCGGTGACGCCGACCCGATGGCTCGCAGCGATCTCGACGATATCGAGCGCCGCATTCTGCGCGTTGACACCGGCAATGCGGGCTGCGAGCTCGGCAGGCGCACCGGCGGCAATGTGCTCCTGACGGATGCGTTCGAAGTGTTCCCGGTCAGAGCCGCTCAGTACGTGCACGATGTCAGCTGCAAGTGCGCGTACTCCCTTGCGGAATTCGAGTACCGCCGCATCGATCTGCAATCCCTTGTGCCGGTGCGTCAGCAGCCAGTAGGTAACGTGGCGCAGCAGACGACTCGTCTGGAACGCCATGGAGTACTGGGTCTTCGCCGGCACCCGTGTATCGAGCGCTTCGATCTCCAACCACGTGCGTCGCATATCGAATATCTCGCGCGCCGCGGTGTAGGCACGCGCGATCTGCGCTGGTGCGGCTCCGGTGTCCTCCTGAGCGCGGGGCACGAATGTTGGGCCCATACGGTTGACGAGGCTGTTGGTCGTTGCTGTGGTTACGATCTCACGTCGCAGCCGATGCTGGGCGATAGCACGCGCGAAGCGCTGCTGCAGCGGCGCCGGAAAGTAGCGGGTCAGCTCCGTAGCGAGGTAGGGATCCTCCGGCACATCCGAGGCGAGCAGATGGATCGTCAGCCAGATCTTGCTGTAGGCGAGCAGGATAGACAGCTCGGGACGGGTGATTCCGGCGTTCAGCTTGCGCCGCTCGGCGAGCTCATCGTCGGCCGGCAGAAACTCCAGTGCGCGGTTCAGATCACCTGAGCGCTCGAGCGTGCGGATCAGGTGCTGATACTCCGGCAGGCGCACACGCGCCTGCAGCTCCAGGGTGCTCAGCGCCTGGCTCTGCAAGTAGTTGTTGCGCAGTACCAGCGCGGCCACCTCTTCGGTCATGCTGGCAAGCAGGCGATTGCGCTCGGTGCGGGTGAGCTTGCCGGCCTGCATGAGCGGATTGAGCAGGATCTTGATGTTCACCTCCACGTCGGAGGTGTTGACGCCGGCGGAGTTGTCGATGAAGTCGGTGTTCAGCCGTCCACCACCCAGCGCGTATTCCACGCGACCGCGCTGCGACAGGCCGAGATTGCCTCCTTCGCCGATGACTTTCACCCGCAGCTCGTTGCCGTTGATCCTGACGGTATCGTTGGTGCGATCGCCGACATCGGCATTCGTCTCATCGCTGGACTTCACATACGTGCCGATACCGCCATTCCACAGCAGGTCTGCCGGCAAGCGCAGGACCGCGCGAATCACTTCGCTGGGCGTGGCGACACTTGCCGTGATGCCGAGTAACGCCGCAGCTTCGGCGGTAAGGGTGATGGACTTGGCGCTGCGGAGGTAGATGCCACCGCCGCGGGAGATCTTGCGCCGGTCGTAGTCATCCCATGAGGATCGGGGCAGGGCGAACAGCCGCTTACGCTCGGCGAACGCGCTGGCGGCATCCGCAGAGGGATCGAGGAAGATATGTCGATGGTCGAAGGCAGCCAGCAGCCGGATGTGACGCGACAGGAGCATCCCGTTGCCGAACACGTCGCCTGACATGTCGCCGATGCCGATTACCGTGAAATCATGACGCTGAATGTCGGTACCGATCTCTCGGAAATGCCGTTTGACGCATTCCCACGCACCGCGGGCGGTAATACCCATCTTCTTGTGGTCGTAGCCCGCCGAGCCGCCCGAGGCGCAGGCATCACCCAGCCAATAGCCGTACTCCAGCGCGATGGCGTTGGCGATGTCGGAGAAGGTAGCCGTGCCCTTATCCGCAGCGACCACCAGGTAGGCATCGTCGGGGTCGCGGCGCACGACACGCGGCGGTGGTACGATCTTACCGGCGACGATGTTGTCTGTGAGGTCCAGCAGCCCGCGAATGAGCGTCTGGTAACAGAACACCACCTCCGCCTGCACGTCCTCGCGGCTGCCGCTCGGCAGGCGCTTGCACACGAAACCACCCTTGGCGCCCACGGGCACGATGAGCGTGTTCTTGACATTCTGCGCCTTCATGAGGCCGAGAATCTCGGTACGGAAGTCCTCGCGCCGGTCGGACCAGCGGATGCCGCCGCGGGCTACATACCCCATGCGCAGGTGCACGGCCTCTACCCGCGGACTGTAGACGAACACCTCGAACTTCGGTCGCGGCAGGGGCAGATCCGGCAGACGCGACGGGTCGAGTTTGATGGCGAGGTAACTCTTGGGTTTGGCCGGCGCTGCCGCCGGTGTCGCAGCGGCCGCCACCGGATGGCTCGCATCCTGGTAAAAGTTGGTGCGCAGTGTCGCCTCTATGACGCTGAGGTAGCCGCGCAGAATGCGGTCCTCGTCCAGACTCGTTACCTTGTCCAGATCGACGCGGATCTGCGCGACCAGCTTCTCGGCATCGCGTTGCACTCCGCGGGCCACACGCACGGCGTCCGGGTTGAAACGCCGTTCGAACAGGCGTACCAGGTTGCGTGCGATTGATGCATTGGCAGCCAGGGTCCGCTCCATGTAGGCCTGGCTGAACGGCACTCCTGTCTGTAGCAGGTAACGGCAGTAGGCACGCAGCACGACGATCTCACGCGCGTCCAGGCCTGCGACCAGCAGCAGACGGTTGAAGCCATCGTTCTCGATCTCGCCACTCCAGGCTGCAAGGAAGGCCTGTTTGAAAGCAGTTTCGATGCGGGAGATATCCACCGGCAGCCGGTCGCGATGCTCCACCTCGAAATCCTGGATCCACGCCAAGCCGCCTTCGGGCCACGCGAGCTCGTACGGATGCTCGGAGATGACGCGCAGGCCGAAGTTCTCCAGCATCGGCAACAGGTCGGAGATCGGCACCGGATCACCGAGCTTCACGAGCTTCAGTCCGACGCGCGCGGGCTGTTGCCCGGCATTGCGATGCAGGCGTAACTGCAGTCCCGGGATGCGCGTAGGATCGGTGCGCAGCGCCTCCAGATCGGCGAGATCATCCAGCGCATCGCCGGGGCTGACCTCCTCCTCATACGACACCGGGAAAGCGCGCTGATAGCGGGTGGCGAGCGCAAGTCCGGCAGCCTCGCCCTGTCTTGCGATGAGCACGGTACGCAGCCGGTCGGACCAGGTCAGAGCCGCCTCGGCAATCTGCCGCTCGACCGTGCCGATGTCCACTTTCACCCGGCTATCGCTGTCGGTGTGCACGACCACGTGCAGGCGCGCATGGTTGGAGTCGGAGATCTGCACCTGCGAGTCGACGTTGCGGCCCGCGAAGTCACGCAGAATGATGCGCTCGATCCGCTGGCGCACCTCCGTGTTGTAGCGATCGCGCGGCACGTAGATCAGGCAGGAATAAAAGCGATGGTAGGGATCGCGGCGTACCATCATGCGCACCGTGCGCCGCTCGTACAGGTTCACCACCCCGCGTGCGATGCGGATCAGATCGTCCACGGTGGCCTGGAAGAGCTCATCCCGCGGATAGGTCTCCAGCACATTCAGCACCGCTTTGCCGTCGTGACTTTGCGGGTCGATGCCGAAGTGCTCGATGACACGGTCGACCTTGCGACGCAACACCGGGATGTCGCGGGGACTGCGGTGATAGGCCGTCGAGGTCCACAGACCCAGGAAGCGATGCTCGCCCCGTACCTTGCCGTCAGCGCTGAAGTCCTTCACTCCCACGTAATCCAGGTACTCGCCGCGATGTACCGTAGCTGCGGAGTTGGCTTTGGTCAGAATCAGCAGCTCGCGCGCCCGTGCCTGGGCGCGCAGCTCGCCGCGTAGCGTCAACGCGCCGGCGCGCGAGCCGCTGCGGGTACCGCTGCGCAGGATTCCGAGACCGCTGCGGCGGTCCGGGACCAGGCGGTCCTCGCGTGGGCCGCGCTGCAACGAGTAGTAACGATAGCCAAGAAATACGAAGTGCCGAACCTCCATCCATTCCAGCAGACGACGCGCCTCGCTTACCTCATCGGCAGAGAGTGGTGGCGGGTCAGACTCAAGCCCACTGATGACATCGCGCATGCGCGCGCGCATCGGGTTCCAGTCCTCCACAGCAACCCGGACATCGGCCAACGCTGCGGCGATCTCCCGCTGCAACTTGTCCAGCTGCTGCGGATCGGTCTGCCGGTCGATCTCGTACAGCTGCCACGATTCGGCGGCGGTGGCTTCAGCACCGTTGCTGCCGATGCCTACGAGCCTGCCGCGCCCGTCGCGGCGCACATCCAACACCGGATGCACGATGAGATGGACGGCGGTCTCGGCGCGTCTGAACACAATGCCGATGGAATCGACCAGGAAGGGCGCATCATCGGTCACCAGCATGACCAAGGTGTGCGGTGAGTCGAAGCCGTCGCGCTCGGGGTCGGGATTGAATACCCGCACCAGCGATGAGCCGGCCTTACGTCGCTGCGTCCCGAAATCGAAATGCAACATCGCGGCACGCGCGAGCGCGCCCGGGGCCCTCTCCGCCAGATCCTCCTCGCCCACGCCGCGAAAGTAGGCGCGCACGAAGCGCTGCTGCAATTCGCGCAGCTCACGCGGCGACTTGCCGGCCGCGGCCTGTGCAATGCGCTCGATGAGCGCCACCCGTGCCGGGGGAATGCTGTGCAGAAGACGACTGTCTTCGGGAAGGATCTGGCCGTGCATAGTCCGCTGCCTTTGCTGTATCTCGAACTCGGCCACCGCTCTACGGGGTCCCCCTCAAAACGGGGCGGATTATACACAAGCAAGCGGTCCGCCGATGCGCCGTGCGGCGGCGTTATAATGCTCGCAATCTCATCTTTGCGGACTGGCTATGAGTGAATCCCCTGATCGTTCCATGGGTAACGACAACCCCATGGGTACCGATGGTTTCGAGTTCGTCGAGTACACGGCTCCGGATCCACAGTTGCTGCGCTCGCTGTTTGAGCGGCTGGGGTTCCCGGTGGTCGCCCGGCACCGCTCCAAGAACGTCACGCTGCATCGGCAGGGCGATGTCAATTTCATCATCAACGCCGAGCAGGATTCCTTTGCACAGGGGTTTGCCCGCGCGCATGGGCCCTCTGCGTGTGCGATGGCGTTCCGCGTGCGGGATGCCGCGCGTGCGTACCGGCGGGCGCTGGAGCTGGGCGCCAAACCCGGTCCGCAGAGTGCCGGGCCCATGGAACTCAACATCCCGAGCATCGAAGGGATTGGTGGGTCGCTCATCTATCTGGTCGATCGTTACGGCGATCAGTCCATCTATGATGTTGACTTCCGGCCGGAGGACCGTGCACCTGAGAGCGCCTCGACGGGCATCGCCTACATCGATCATCTCACGCACAACGTAATGCGCGGCCGCATGGATGTCTGGGCGGGCTTCTACGAGCGGCTGTTCAACTTCCGCGAGATCCGCTATTTCGACATCGAGGGCAAGCAGACGGGACTGCTGTCGCGGGCGATGACGAGTCCCTGCGGCAAGATCCGCATTCCGATCAATGAGTCCCAGGACGACAAGAGTCAGATAGAGGAGTACCTGCGCGAATATCACGGCGAGGGTATTCAGCACATTGCCCTGGGCACGCGCGACATCTATCGAACGGTCGACGTGCTGCGCGCTAGCGGTGTGCAGTTCCAGGATGCTCCGCAGACGTACTATGAGGCCGTGGATGCACGGGTTCCCGGCCATGGTGAGTCGCTGGCGGCCCTGCGCGAGCGAGCTATCCTGATCGACGGCAATCCAGCCCGGGGTGAAGGCGTACTGCTGCAGATCTTTACGCAGAATGTCATCGGACCGATCTTCTTCGAGATCATCCAGCGCAAAGGCAACGAGGGCTTCGGCGAGGGCAATTTCCGCGCATTGTTCGAATCCATCGAGCTCGATCAGATCCGCCGCGGAGTACTGTAGCGCGGTGCATCTGCAGTACGATGACGCGCTGCCGATCACTGCGCATCGTGCCGAGATCCTCGAGGCTCTGACCCGCCATCCCGTGCTGGTGGTTTGCGGGGCTACCGGCTCGGGCAAGTCGACGCAGCTTCCCAAACTGTGTCTCGAGGCGGGACGCGGCTTGTCGGGTCTCATCGGGCATACGCAACCGCGACGTATCGCAGCGCGCGCACTCGCCAGCCGCATCGCGACAGAGCTCGGCACCGGTCTCGCGGTACCCGGAAAGCGCGCAGGCGCGGCGGGCATCGTCGGCTACAAAGTCCGCTTCAACGACCGCACGGGGCCCAACACCCGCATCAAGCTCATGACCGACGGCATTCTGCTGAAGGAGCTGGAAAGCGACCGTGCGCTGCGCCGCTATGACACGCTCATCATCGATGAGGCGCACGAGCGCAGTCTCAACATCGACCTGCTGCTGGGCGTACTGCGGCAGCTGCAGCCACAGCGCCCGGAGCTGCGGATCATTATCACCTCGGCCACCATCGATCCCGGGCGTTTCGCCGCTTTCTTCGATGGCGCGCCCATAATCGAGGTCTCGGGCCGCGGCTATCCGGTTGAAGTCCGTTATCGGCCCCTCGATATGGAGGCGAAGGAAGGCACAGAGCTGACGCTGCCGCAGGCAGTGACGGCCGCTATTCGTGAGCTCGACAAGGTGCCCGTGACGCGCACCGATACACTGGTGTTTCTACCCGGTGAGAAAGACATCCGTCTCGTGGCTGCCGAGCTGCTGAAGGCCGAGCTCGCAGATACGGAGGTGCTGCCGCTGTTCGCGCGACTCTCGATCCGTGACCAGCAACGCATCTTCCAGCGGCATACACAGCGGCGTGTTGTGCTCGCAACCAACGTCGCGGAAACCTCTCTAACCGTCCCCGGCATCCGCTGCGTAGTCGACTCTGGACTGGCGCGTCTCAGCCGTTACAGTCCGCGAGCCAAGGTGCAGCGGCTGCCGATCGAGCCCATCTCGCAGGCGAGCGCCGAGCAGCGCAAGGGACGTTGCGGGCGTGAGGCCCCTGGTGTGTGTATTCGCCTGTATGCCGAGGCGGATTACCTCGAGCGCGAGCTGTTCACGCCACCGGAGGTGCTGCGTACCAATCTGGCAAGTGTCATTCTGCGCATGGCGGTGCTCGGCCTGGGGCCACCTGATGAGTTCCCGTTCCTCGATCCGCCGGACAGCCGGCTGGTCAATGATGGCGTGCGGCTGCTGCAGGAACTCAAGGCCATGGACGCTGAGGGTCGGGTCACGAGTCTGGGCGCGCGCATCGCCACTCTGCCGGTCGATCCGCGCCTCGGGCGCATGTTGCTGGCGGCAGCGCATCACCATTGCGTGGCCGAGATGTTGGTTCTTGCCGCGTTTCTCGAGGCGCAGGACCCGCGGGAGCGGCCGGTGGAGGCGCAGCCGCAGGCGGCGGAAAAGCACGCCCTGTTTGCGGATGCGCGTTCGGATTTCGTGACGGTGCTCAACCTGTGGCGTGCATGGCGACAGCAGCAGGCGGAGCTGTCTGGTACAAGGCTGCGCAAGTGGTGCCGCGAACACTTCCTGTCCTTCATACGCTTGCGCGAGTGGCAGGATCTGCACGAGCAGCTGGCGCAGGCGGTGCGCGTCCTGCAGCTGCGACCCAACCAGGCTGAGGCGAGCTACGCCGATCTGCACCAGGCGATACTCACTGGATTTCTGGGCTCCATCGGCCAGCTTGACGAGCGTCGCGAGTACGACGGGCAGCGCGGCACACGCTTTGTCATCGCGCCCGGTACGCCGCTTGCCGTCCGGCCGCCCAAGTGGATCGTGGCCGGCAGTCTCATCGAGACCGCGCGGCTGTACGCGCGCATGGTCGCCGCGGTACATCCCGCATGGATTGAGGCGGCGGGTGCTCACCTGATCAAACGAATCTACAACGAGCCCCATTGGGTTGCTGGCCGCGGCTTTGTCGCCGCGTTCGAGACGGTGACGCTCCATGGATTGACACTCGTCTCTCGTCGCCGCGTCAGCTTCGGCACCATCGCACCCACCGAGGCGCGTGAGCTGTTCATTCGCGCAGCTCTGCTGGCGCCCACCCCTGGAATTCGCGCGCCGTTCCTGGATGCCAACCGCAAGCTACAAGCTGACATCGAGCTGCTGGAAGCGAAAATCCGCAGGCGGGATGTGCTCGTGCAGGAAGATGCTCAGGTGGCTTTCTACGCACACCGGATACCCGAGCGTGTCAGCTCGGTGTCAGCCTTCGAACAGTGGCGCATACGGGCCGAGCGGCAATCGCCTGAGCTGCTCTTCATGCAGCGCGCCGACCTCATGCGGCGCGCGGTACCCGAAGCATCGGCCGAACGCTTCCCGGACGAGCTGCAGGCGGCAGACAACCAGCTGCCGTTGCGCTACCGGTTCGAGCCGAGTGCAGCGGACGACGGCCTGACTCTGATCGTGCCTGAGGTACTGATCGATCGTCTGGATGCCGACCGGCTCGCCTGGCTCGTTCCCGGCCTGCAGCTGGAGAAAGTGATCGCTATCCTGCGTGCGCTGCCCAAAGCGCTGCGCAAGCAGCTCGTTCCGGTACCGGAACACGCGCAGCAGGCGCTGGCGCAGATGAATCGTTCACAGGGGTTCCATGCGGAACTGAGCTCCTGGATTACGCGGCGCACCGGGGAAAACATCGCCGCATCGGCGCTTGCGGCGCTGGCCTTGCCTGCACACCTGCGGCTGAATATCCGGGTGATGGATGCGCGCGATCACACGCTGGCCCAGGGTCGCAACCTCGCAATGCTGCGACGTCGCCTCGGGGAGAGGCGACAGGGCGGCTTGGGTCAGGCCATGGCGCCTGCACACGAGGCGGTCAGCGTGCATCGCTCCTGGGACTTTGGCCCTCTGCCTGAGTGTGCGGAGGTGGAACGCAACGGTTTACGTTTGCGCGTATATCCCGCGCTCGAGGCTCGAGAGGCAGGCGTTGTGTTGACCGAAGCACGCAGTGTACCGGAAGCGGCTATCCTGACTCGTCGCGCCCTCGTGCGGCTTGCGATGATCAGCTTATCGCAGCAGGCGCGCTACCTGAGCAAACGCCTGGCGGATGACCGCGAGTTGGTACTGCTGAGCGGCGGCCTGCCGCTGTCGCGGCCGATCGCGGAAGCGCTGACCTACCGCGCCTTTGCAGAGTGTTTCGTGCCCGACGACGAGTCTGTGCCGCGCAGCGCGGACGATTTGGCAGCGCGACTCGATGCGCGACGCGCGCAGTTGGACGAGATGGCTGAGCGCCTGGCGAAACAGGTGACGGCTTTGTTGCGCGAGTGGCGCGCGATTCGCAGTGCCCTGCAGAATCTGCCTTCCGGCGCTTTCGCCGCAGCAATAGCCGACATCAACACGCAGTTACAGATTCTATTGCCGGCAGACTTCATCGAATCAACGCCCCGGCCCTGGTTCGACTACCTGGCGCGCTACCTGCGCGCCATCGTTCGTCGCATCGAACGGCTGTCAGGCAACGCACGGCGCGACAGCGAGCTGGCCGCCAAGGTAAAGCCGTTCGTCGCGGGATTGTTGGCCCTGCAGGCACAGCCGCGGCATACGGCAAGCACTCCGGAGCTCACGCAGCTTCGCTGGATGATCGAAGAGTATCGCGTTTCGCTGTTTGCGCAGGACCTCAAAGCCATGCTGCGGGTTTCCGACAAGCGCCTGGCGGAGCAGCTGGCTGCCGCACGTGCCGAGGCGGGCGGGTAGTGATCTCAGCGCGGTAAGTATCGCCACAATGGATTTTAAGGGAGGTGCTCCCGGGCGAGATATTCGGCGCTTTGCATCTCCGTCAGCCGGCTCACCGTGCGCTCGAAAGGGGCCGCCAGCTGGCTGCCGCGATACAACTCCCGTGGTGAGGCGGCGGCCGAGACGACGAGTTTGACCCGGCGGTCATAGAGCTCATCCACCAGAGCAATGAAGCGTCGCGCCTCATTCTCGAGCCGCTCGTCGAAAACCGGCACATCCTCGACGATGACCGCCTGGTAATTGCGGGCAATCTCGATGTAGTCATCCTGACTGCGCGGTCCGGCGCAGATCGCCGCGAAAGCAAACCAGACCACGCCTCCGCCTTCGCGCACGACGGGCACGGCACGGTCCGCGACCTCGATCGATGCCGGGGTACGGCCATCGTCCTGGTTGTCGTTCGTGAGCTCAGCAAACAGGGCGGCGAGGCGTCGCGAAGTATCGGCCGAATGCGCAGGCAGGTAAGTACCGGCGTGGGTGAGCTGACGCAACCGGTAATCGGTGGCGCCCTCGACGGCAACCACTTCGAGGTGTTCCTCGAGCAGCCGGATAGTGGGCAGGAACCGCTGGCGCTGCAGCCCGTCGCGATAGAGCTCGTGTGGCGGACTGTTGGAGGTCGTGACCAGGGTAACCCCACGCCGCAGCAGCCCGGCGAATAACCCGCCGAGAATCATCGCATCGGCAATATCGGAGACAAACAGCTCATCGAAGCACAGCAGCTGGGTATCGCGCGCGATGCCGGCGGCGAGCTTCTCGAGCGGTGCGTCCTGATGCTGCAGACCTTTGAGTTCAGTATGCACCTCGTACATGAAGCGATGAAAATGACGACGGCGGCGTTCGGGGAACGGCAGGCTGCGGTAGAACAGATCCATCATCCAGGTCTTACCCCGGCCGACACCGCCCCAGAGATACAGTCCGCGCGGCGCGTTGGGCACGCCACGGGGGCCGATTGCCCCGAGCAGCCGCCGCATCGGCCGCGAGCGTCGCGCGTGGGCCTGCATCAGGCGCGTGCGCAGAGACTCGAGCTTACCGATGACTGCATCCTGAACCGCATCGGGCTGGTAGCCATGCTCGCGCAGCTGTTGCAAGTACAGTTTTCGCAGTTCCATTCGCGAGGCTTGGCTTGCTGTCAGCTCGCCAGCTCGCTCAGGTTGCGGAAATGCTCCAGCGCCTGCGGGTTGGCGAGCGCATCGACATTCTTCACCGGCAGCCCGTGCACGACGTTGCGCACGGCGAGCTCTGTCAGCTTGCCGGAGAGCGTACGTGGAATGTCGGGCACGGCAATGATGCGCGCCGGCACGTGACGCGGCGTCGTGCGTGTGCGGATGCAGTCGCGGATGCGCTGGCGCAGCGGCTCGTCCAGCTGCTGCGGCGGCCGCAGTCTGACGAACAGCACGACACGAACATCCCCCTGCCAATCCTGGCCGATGGCAAGCGCTTCGAGGATTTCGTCGAGACTCTCCACCGCGGCGTAGATCTCCGCGGTGCCGATACGCACACCGCCTGGATTGAGCACGGCGTCCGAGCGGCCATAGATGACGATGCCGTCATGCTCGGTCAGGGCGGCGTAGTCGCCGTGATGCCACACGTTGGGGAAGCGCTCGAAATAGGCGGCGTGGTACCGGGAACCGTCCGGATCATTCCAGAAGCCAACCGGCATCGACGGAAACGGAGCCGTGCAGACCAGCTCGCCTCTTTCACCTCGCACCGGTTGTCCGTCTTCGTCGTAGATCTCGACGCGCATGCCAAGCCCGCGACACTGAATCTCGCCCCGGTGTACCGGCAGCACCGGGCAACCAAGCGCGAAACAAGACACGATATCCGTGCCGCCGGAGATGGAAGCCAGCTGCAGGTCCTTCTTGATAGCCCGATAGACGAAATCGAAGCCGTCCGGCAGCAGGGGCGAGCCCGTCGACAGCAGGGCGCGCAGTGCGGTGAGATCCAGTTGGGCGGACGGCTCGAAGCCGCTCTTCTCCAGCGCCGACAGGTATTTTGCGCTGGTGCCGAAGACCGTTACACCTTCTTCCGCTGCCAAACGCCACAGGATGCCGGGATCAGGATGAAACGGATTGCCGTCATACAGCAGCAGGGTGGCGCCGCCGGCGAGGCCGCTCACGAGCCAGTTCCACATCATCCAGCCACAGGTGGTGAAATAAAACACCCGATCCTCGCGCCGCACGTCCGTATGCAACAGATGCTCTTTGCGATGTTGTAGCAGTGTTCCTCCCGCGCCGTGCACGATGCATTTGGGTACGCCGGTCGTACCGGAGGAATACAGGATGTACAGCGGGTGATTGAACGGCAGCGGTTCGAAGCACAACGGCTCGGCAGAAGTACCAAACTGCGCGAAGTGCGTGGCTTTGGCCGCGGCGGCTCCCAGACGCTCGAGTGCAGGTGTACTTGTGACATAGGGAATGACGACCACACGCTCGACGCTGGGCAACTGCGGCAGCACCTCAGCGATCAGCGCCAGGGAATCGAGGCACTTGCCAGCGTAGCAATAGCCATCTGCCGTGAAGAGCACCCGGGGAGCGATCTGCCCGAAACGATCCAGCACTCCACCGGCGCCGAAATCAGGTGAGCAGGACGACCAGATCGCACCCAGGCTGCTCGCGGCCAGCATGGCCACCACGGTCTGCGGAAGGTTGGGCACGAACCCGGCTACCCGGTCGCCGGCCCGCAATCCTGCTGCGCGCAGGCCCGCCGCCACGCGCGCCACCTCGGCGGCGAGCTCTCGATAGGTCAGCTGCGCGCGCGCGCCCCGCTCGTTGCGGAATATCAGTGCCGGCTGCTCATCGCGAAACCGCAGCAGATTCTCCGCGAAATTCAGCCGGGCGCCGGGAAAGAAGCGGGCTCCGGGCATCTGCCCGGGGTTCTCAAGAGCAGACCCCGTGCCCCACTCGGCAAGCACTCCGGCAAAGCGCGCCAGTTCCGCCCAGAAAACTGCCGGCTCATCGATGGACCAGTCGTACAGGGCAGCGTAGCTGTCCAAGGGCAGCTGTCGGCGCGCTTTGAGTTCTGCCATGAAGCGGCTCAGGTTCGCAGCCGCCACCCGCTGCGCGGACGGCCGCCAGATCTCACTTGTCATGCAGGCTATCGTAGCGCGGAGGGCAGGCGAGGGCGCAAGCCGCCGCCGGCGCGCACCTGATCAGAGCGACTGCCTGATCAGAGCGACTGATAGTTGGGTCCGGACCCGCCTTCCGGTGTGGTCCAGTTGATGATCGCGTAGGGATCTTTGATGTCGCACGCCTTGCAGTGCACGCAGTTGGCCGCGTTGATCTGCAGACGCCGGCCGCCCTGGCCGTCGTCGATCATCTCGTACACGTTCGCGGGACAGAATCGCTCACACGGATTGCCGTACTCGCGCGTGCAGCGCTCGGCACAGATCGTCGGATCGAGGATCTTCAGATGCGCCGGCTGATTCTCATCATGAGTCGTGGAGGCGAAGAATACCGAGGCCAGCCGATCCCGGGGCGGCAGCGTGCGCTCACTCCAATGCCGCTCGGGTGAGGCGTATCCGGCCAGTTGTTCCATGCGCTGGTAGTCGGCAACCCGATTCCTGAGAGTCCACGGCGTGCGGCCACCGGTGATGACTTCCAGCGCCGAGTTGGCCATGCCGAACCACAGGCCGCGCTTGAAGGCCGGTTTGAAATTGCGTACCGCCTTCAATTCCTGACCGCCGGGAGAGGCGCGCCAGCGCGCATCGAATCCGGCCGGCGCACCGGCTTCGGCCAGATGCTCGGCAGCCAGGCTGCCGGAGCGTATGGCCTGGTGGATACCCTTGATCTTGGGCAGGTTCAGGCTGCTGCCGCTGTCCCCGATGAGCATCGCTCCGGGCATTTCCAGTCGCGGGATGGATTGCCAGCCACCCGAGGCGATGGTGCGTGCGCCGGCGGCCAGAATCTCTCCGCCCTCGAGCAGGGGTCGGATGCGCGGATGGTTCTTGAACTGCTGGAAGCTCTCGAAAGGTGACAGGCGCGGATCGCGATAGTCCAGACCCACCACGAACCCCACATACAGGCGGTTGTCGTTCAGGTGGTAGATGAAGCTGCCGCCATAGGAGCCCGAGTCGAGCGGCCAGCCGAGACTGTGTTGAATCAGTCCCGGCTCGACGCGTCCGTCGGGTACCTGCCATAGCTCTTTCATCCCCAACCCATAAGTCTGCGGCGCCGAGTCGGCGTCCAGAGCGAAACGTTTGATGAGCTGCTTCGCAAGGCTGCCGCGCGCGCCCTCGGCAATGACCGTCGTGCGCGCGCGGATCTCCGCACCCGGGGTGTAGTTGGGGCCTGGCTCCCCGTTCTTCTCGATGCCCATGTCGCCGAGCCGCACACCGGCGACCGAGCCATCCTCACTGAACAGCGGCTCGGCTGCGGCAAAGCCCGCAAACACGTCCACGCCGAGCGCCTCCGCCTTCTGCGCCAGTAGCGGCGTCAGCAGGCCCAGCGAGATGATGAAATTGCCGTGGTTGTGCAGCTGCGGCGGCAGCGGCAGCCCGAGGCTGCCACGGCGAGTCAGCAGGCGGAACTCATCGCGCTTGGCGGGCACACAGATCGCCGGCGGCGACTGCCGCCACTCGGGCAGCAGCGCATCCAGCGCCCCGGGCTCCATCACTGCTCCGGAGAGCGAGTGCGCTCCGATGGACGAGGCCTTCTCGAGCACGCAGACATTCAGCTCGGGTTTGAGCTGCTTCAGCCGGAGGGCACAGGAGAGCCCCGCAGGCCCGGCACCCACGATGGCGATGTCATATTCCATGACATCGCGTTCGACTGCAGCAGTATTCACGACTGAAGCGCTCTGCTACTTGGGTTGCATGCGAATGGCGCCATCGAGGCGGATCGTCTCGCCGTTGAGCATGGTGTTCTCGAAGATTGCGGCGACCAGTTGGGCGAACTCGGCGGGTCGGCCCAGCCGGCTCGGGAACGGTATCTGGCTGGCGAGCGAGGCCTGCAGATCCGGTGTCATGGAGTCGACCATGGGTGTATGAAAGATGCCCGGTGCAATCGACATACAGCGGATGCCGTTACGCGCCAACTCGCGCGCAATGGGCAGCGTCATACCGGCGAGCGCAGCCTTGGTGGCCGAGTAGGCGACCTGACCGATCTGTCCTTCGAAAGCTGCAACGGATGCGGTATGGATCAGCACGCCACGCTCGCCGTCGCTCGAGGGCGCGTTGTGCTGCATGAGCGCCGCGGCCGCCTTGTCGCAGAAGAATGTGCCGATCAGGTTGATGTGCACGACCTTGACGAAGAACTCGCCGGCCATCGGCCCGTTCTTGCCGAGCATGCGGCCGGCGCCGACGATGCCGGCACAGTTTACCAGCAGGTTCAGTCCGCCCATCTGACTGTGCGCCGCCGCCATCGCGGCATCGACCTCCGACTCGTTGGTGACATCGCAGCGCAGAAAGTGCGCCTGTGGGCCGAGTTTCGCGGCCGCCGCCTGCCCGGGGGCCTCCAGGATGTCGAGCATGCCAACCTTGCCACCGGCAGCGGCGATGTGAGCAGCTACTGCGGCCCCGAGGCCGGAGGCACCGCCGGTCACCACTGCCCGTGCATCTGCAATCTTCATAGGATCCCCTTGCCGTAAATGATAGCCGCGGCCGTGCACCCCGCCGACATCATTTTGATCGGCGCGACAGTTCCGTAAGACGTGCTGTCTTTAGGCGAGCATCTCGATGGCCACGGCCACCGCCTCACCGCCGCCGATACACAGCGATGCGATGCCTCGTCGTGCGCCCCGTTGCTGCAGCGCATGCACCAGCGTCGTCAGGATGCGCGCCCCGGTTGCTCCGACCGGGTGTCCGAGGGCGCACGCACCCCCATTGACGTTGACGCGTGCATGATCGATGTCCACATCGCGCATGGCTGCCATGGTTACCGCTGCAAAAGCCTCGTTGATCTCGTAGAGATCGGCATCATGAGGACGCCAGCCGAGCTTGGACAACGTCTTCTTGATAGCTCCGACCGGCGCCGTCGTGAACCACTCGGGCTCGTGCGCATGGCTGGCATAGGCTGCGATGCGCGCCAATGGCCGCAATCCCCGCGAGCGCGCTGCGGCGGCACTCATCAGGACCAGCGCCGCTGCGCCATCGGAGATCGACGAGGAGCTCGCGGCAGTCACGGTGCCGTCCTTGGTGAATGCGGGCTTGAGCGCGGAGATGCGGCTGATGTCACAGGTGCCCGGCGTCTCGTCCTTTGACACTACCGTCTCGCCTTTCCTGCTCTTGACGCTGACCGGAGCGATCTCCGTATCGAAAGTGCCTGCCTGCACCGCCTGCTGCGCACGCCGCACCGATTCAGCCGCGAATTCGTCCTGCGCGGTGCGGCTGAACTCGTAACGGCCGGCCGTCGCATCGGCGAAGCATCCCATGAGCTTGCCATCGAACGGGCTTGCGAGACCGTCGTAAAACATGTGATCCAGCAGCTCGCCGTGCCCCATGCGATAGCCGCCGCGCGCTTTCAGCAGCAGGTAGGGCGCGTTGGTCATCGATTCCAGCCCGCCTGCCACCGCCACCTCGGTATCGCCATTGCGGATCTGATCGCTCGCATACATGACCGCCTTCAGCCCGGAGCCGCACATCTTGTTGATCGTGGTCGCCGGTACGCTCGGGGGCAGGCCGGCACCGATGGCAGCCTGCCGCGCCGGCGCCTGGCCGAGACCTGCCGGCAGCACGCATCCCATGATGACCTCTTGCACCTCGCGACCTTCAAGGCCCGCAGCCTCAAGCGCACCACGGATGGCGGCGGCGCCCAGTTGTGTCGCGGACACCGGCGCGAAAATTCCCTGGAAGGCACCAATCGGCGTGCGTCTTGCGGACACGATTACAACATCATGCTCGGACATAACTCATCTCCTGCTCGGCCGCCGCCGCGCGCGGTCACTGTTGTCAGCGGCACTGCGCGGCTGCAGGCCGTTATCGAATACGGCGATGAAGGCTGCGGCGACTTCTGCCGCGTTCATCGATTGGTCCTCGCGATACCAGTGCGCTATCCAGTTGAGCGAACCGGCCAGCGCGAATGCCGCCATCTTTGGATCACACGGATGGATCGAGCCGTCCTGAATGCCCTCGCGGATGAGACGGCGGATGCCCTGATCGATCTCCGACTTCATCGCCTTGACGTGACTGCTCATGTCAGGGGAGAGATCCTGGTCCTCCACACGCACCATGCACCAGCCGAACTCGGAGGCCACGGCCTCAGCGTAGTCCCGCAGCACCGCATTCAGCCGCTCGCGCGCCGGCGCAGCGCCATGGCGCACCTCGCGCAGCGCGGTACGTATGCGCTCGACACCCGCCACGAAACATTCAAACAACAATTGTTCCTTGTTGTTGACGTAGTAGTACACGGTGGGCTTGGTCACCTCGAGCGCTGCGGCGATGTCATCCAGCGAGGTGTTGTGGTAGCCCTTGCGGTTGAACGCATGCGCCGCGGCCCTGATCACGGCCTCGCGCTTGACCTGACGGTCGCGCTGCCGCTCGCGACTGGCCCAGGGAGACCCCTGCTGGCCCTTGGGGTGGACGTGGCCATTCAACGCTGTCCGGACCGGGGACGCCTGCAGCGCGGCAGCGCGCGGCACTGCAGGCCGCGACACGGCAGCCCGCGGCGCCGCGACTCGCGCACTGGCAGCACGCAGTCTGGATCGGGAGACGGTGGGAGGGTTGACGCGGCGACTGCTCATGAGTTGCGGGCGGGGAAGCTTGAACCGAGGGGGATTATAGGATCATACTCGCCGGTAGTCATCCTACCGGCGCGTAAAGCATGAATGCCAGTACCCAGGGCGCGGCGCTCAGGCACGCCGCTCCGGCGTCCGGGAGGGCGCCGCTGCGATTTGTTTCCGCCGCCTCGCTGTTCGACGGCCACGACGCCGCCATCAACATGATACGCCGACTGCTGCAGGCGCATGGTGCGGAGGTGGTGCATCTGGGCCACAACCGCAGTGTTGCCGACATCGTGCGCGCCGCCATCCAGGAGGACGCGGACGGTATCGCGGTCAGCTCCTACCAGGGGGGCCACAACGAGTATTTCCGCTACATGGTGGACATGCTGCGCGAGCTGCAGCGCGCCGATATCCGCATCATCGTTGGCGGCGGTGGGACCATTGCGCCCCACGAGATCGAGATGCTGGAGCAGTACGGCGTCGAGAAGATCTATACGCCCGAGGACGGGCGGCGGCTCGGCCTGAACGGCATGATCGATGATGTCTTCCAGCGTCTGCAGGGCAGCGCCAAGCCGCGTTATGAGCCCGGTCCCTTCAATGTCCGCGATCATGGTCACATCGCCCGCGCGATCTCCGTTCTGGAAGGTGCTGACGAGTCCGAGGGACAGGCCGAGCAGATCCGTCGTGCGGTGGCGCGCTCGCGCCAGCGCGTACCGGTCATCGGCATCACGGGCACGGGTGGCGCGGGCAAGTCCAGTCTGAGCGATGAGCTGCTGGCGCGACTGCTGCGACAATTTCCTGGCCGGCCGATTGCCATGGTCGCGATGGATCCGACGCGCCGCCGTAGCGGGGGAGCACTGCTCGGCGACCGTATCCGCATGAACAGCCTGGCCTCCGAGTCGGTGTTCATGCGTTCGCTGGCGACCCGTCGTCAGAACCTGGCCACGGCCGCCGTACTGAAGGACGTACTCGATGTGTATCGCGCCGCCGGCTTCGAGCTCATCATCGTGGAGACTGCCGGCATCGGCCAGTCGGACACGGAGATCGTCGACCTCGTCGATCTGTCGCTGTATGTGATGACCAGCGAGTATGGTGCGGCGAGCCAGCTTGAAAAGATCGACATGCTGGACTTCGCCGACTTCATCGTGCTCAACAAGAGCGAGAAGCGCGGCGCGCAGGACAGCCTGCGTGACGTGCGCAAGCAGTGGCGCCGCAATCATCCGCAGCAGGCTGCCCAGCCGGATGCCGCGTTGCCGGTCTTTCCGACGATTGCGAGCCGCTTCAACGATCCGGGTGTCAACGCACTGTTCGCCGCCATCTGTACGAGTCTGCAGCGTAAGCAGCTCAGTGCAACTTCGTGGCAAGTGCAGGACGCGGGCAGCACCGAGGTCACCTCGCGCGAGCCGCTGATACCCGGCCAGCGAGTGCGTTACCTGGCGGAGATTGCCCAACACGGGCGCGATGTGCGTGCACGCAGCGGCGTGCAGGCGGAAGCTGCGCGACGGGCGCAGGGTCTGTACGAGTCGCTGCGCACCCTTTCCGATCCGCAATTGCCGCAGCCCCTCGAACCCTATCCGGATGCCGCCTTGCATGGCGGCGACGACGCCACCCGCACCCAACTGCGTGCGGCCTATAACCAGGCGCTCGCACAAATCGGCGCCGAGGCGGTGGCTCAATTGAAGGCGTGGCCGCCGCGCGCTGCCGCAGCCACAGCACCGACTTATTCCTACCCGGTTCGTGAGCGTACGGTGACGGGCGAGAACTACACCGAGTCGCTGTCGCGGCAGCAGCTGCCGAAGATCGCCGTCCCGCAATATCGCGACTGGGGCGAGATCCTCACCTTTCTTGCGAACGAGAATCTGCCCGGCACCTATCCCTATACCGGCGGGGTATATCCGTACCGCCGCGAGGAAGAGGATCCGACCCGCATGTTCGCCGGTGAAGGGCCGCCGGAACGGACCAACAGGCGGTTTCATTACCTGGCGGGCGGCCACGGCGCCGCGCGTCTGTCCACCGCCTTCGATTCGACCACCCTCTACGGCGAGGATCCGGATCCGCGGCCGGACATCTATGGCCGCACCGGCAACTCGGGTGTATCGGTGGCGACACTCGATGACATGAAGAAGTTGTATTCGGGGTTTGATCTGTGTGCGCCGTCGACCTCGGTGTCCATGACGATCAACGGACCCGCGCCGATGCTGCTGGCGATGTTCATGAACACGGCCGTCGACCAGCGCATCGAGCGCCATTTGAAGTCCGCGGGCCGCTGGGATGACGCGCAGCGGAAAATCACGTCCTTGCGCGAGCAGGCCACGGCGGCGGGGGTCGCCCCAGCTGCTTACAAAGGCGAGCTGCCGACCGGTCATGACGGCGGCGGGCTGGCCTTGCTCGGAGTCTCGGGCGATCAACTGGTCGAGCCTGAGGTGTACCGCCGTATCAGGGCAGAGGCCCTGCAGGCCGTGCGCGGCACGGTGCAGGCCGACATCCTCAAGGAGGATCAGGCACAGAACACCTGCATCTTCTCCACGGAGTTCGCGCTGCGCATGATGGGCGATGTGCAGCAGTACTTCACCGAGCACAAGGTGCGTAACTTCTACTCGGTGTCGATTTCCGGCTACCACATCGCCGAGGCCGGCGCGAATCCCATCTCACAGCTGGCATTCACCCTTGCCAACGGCTTTACGATCGTCGAGTACTATCTGGCGCGGGGTATGCGCATCGACGACTTCGCACCCAACCTGTCATTCTTCTTCTCGAACGGCATGGATGCGGAGTATGCGGTCATCGGACGAGTGGCGCGGCGCATCTGGGCGCGCGCCATGCGCGACCTGTACCGTGCGGACTCGCGCAGTCAGATGCTGAAGTATCACATCCAGACTTCAGGACGCAGCCTGCATGCGCGCGAGATCGACTTCAACGATATCCGCACGACGCTGCAGGCCCTGTATGCCCTGTTCGACAACTGCAACAGCCTGCACACCAATGCTTACGACGAGGCATTGACGACGCCTACCGAGGAGAGTGTCCGTCGCGCGGTCGCCATTCAGCTGATCATCAATCGTGAGTTGGGTCTGAACAAGACACAGAATCCCTGGCAGGGCTCCTTCGCGCTCGCACAGCTGACGGATCTGGTGGAGGAAGCGGTCTACCGGGAGTTCGATGCCCTCTCCGAGCGCGGCGGTGTACTCGGTGCCATGGAAACCATGTACCAGCGGGGCAAGATCCAGGAGGAGTCGCTCTACTACGAGACGCGCAAGCATGACGGCAGCCTGCCCATCGTCGGGGTTAACACTTTTCTTGCCGAGGGCGATGCCGAAGAGGAACACAAAGGTGCCGAGCTTATCCGCTCGACCGAAGAGGAAAAGCAGGATCAAGTCGCAGCGGTTCGCGCCTTTCAGGCGCGCAACGCCGAGCGCAGCGGAGCAGCCCTGCAGCGGCTGCAGGCCGCGGCAGCAAGCGGAGGCAATGTGTTTGCCGAGCTCATGGAAAGCGTCAAGGTTTGCTCGCTGGGGCAGATCTCGCATGCGCTTTATGAAGTGGGCGGTCGGTATCGGCGCAACATGTAGGATCGAGATCCGGCTCGCCGAGCGCTCCCACGATCGCGCAGCGGGCACGGGTGCGCAGCTCCATCGCAGCCGACTCCGCAGCGTCCGCCGTTGACTCGATCGCGGGCAGAATGTCGACCTCGATCCGCCCGGGGCGTGGCAGTCCGATCCCGGGGGGCAGCCTCCGTCGGGTACCACGCACCGTGGCGGGCACGAGTGGGCACCCGGCGCGCGCCGCGGCCGCAAACGCACCCGTGTGGAAACGCAACACTCCGGGTTGATGCGGGAAAGTTCCCTCGGGAAAGAACACCAGCGAGCTGCCATTGGCAGCCGTTCGCAGCACGCGTCGCGCATCCGCGGCGCCGCGGTGCCGATTGTCGCGCTCGACAAATTCCGAGCCGAGCTTTCGCAGGAACAGACCCGCGAGCGGCACACGAGCCATCTCCCGCTTAATGACGAAGGCGAAGCGTGGCGGCAGTGCTGCGGTGAATACCACACCATCGAGGTAGCTTGCGTGGTTGGAGACGACCACACATGGACCGCTCGGCAGGCGCTGCAGTGCGTTCACACGCAACCGCATGCCGGCGCACCACAGGAAGGTACGCGCCATGGCCCGAGCAATGCTGCGGCACGGCTGCACGCCGGACAGCAGCAGCATGGCGAGCAATGCCCCGCCCGCGAGTGCGATGAACAGCAGCAGCGCATAAAGCGCGTAGGTCAATAACAGCGGGCTCAGCAGCACGCGGGCGAGCGTACCTCGCAGCGGATTGGAGGCTGTGGAGGCCATCCGGGTATATCGTTCAATCGCGCGCCGGCAGTATGTGACCTGGTTCTCTTTATGTTAATGCTTCCCAACAGATGTGAAGGTGATCACGCAGGTTGTGCCAGAGCGTCACCATACTGCAGCAGCGACATTGGATGGTCGCCAGTTTTCATACGGACCTCGTTAGTCCAGTCGCGCCGGGTGGCGCGCCGCGGGTGTCCAGCGAGACGGGATTTTGTCGCATCAGGCTGCTGCAGTCGCCATGAGCTCCAACGCCGATTCCACCGATCCGGCGGTATCCCGGTTTCTCGATGCGGTCTGGATGGAGCGGGGTCTGTCACCCAACACCCTCGCTGCATATCGTGCCGATCTGACCGCGCTCTCCCGCTGGCTCGCCGAGCGTGGCATTGCCATGATGCGCACCTCGCGCGCCGACCTGCAGGATTTCATCGCGTGGCGGGTGCATGCCGGTGCGCGACCGCGCTCCACCGCACGACAGCTCTCGAGCTTCCGCCGGTTCTTTCGCTACCTGGTACGCGAAGGTGTCATCCGCGAGGATCCCACCGCGCAGATTGCCATGCCGAAGATTGGCCGTTCCCTGCCGAAGTCGCTCAGCGAGGAAGAGGTTGAGGCGCTGCTGTCGGCTCCGGTGGTGAGTGATCCGCTCGGTAACCGCGATCGCGCCATGCTCGAAGTGTTATATGCCACGGGACTGCGCGTCTCGGAGCTCGTCAACCTGCGCCACGGTCAGGTCAACATCAACCAGGGCGTCATTCGCATTCTCGGCAAGGGCAATCGCGAGCGCCTGATCCCGCTGGGCGAAGAGGCGATGCGCTGGCTGACGGAGTTCGCCACCGGCGCGCGCAGCGAGATCCTGCTGGAGAGACAGACCGATTATCTGTTCCCGACGCGACGCGGCGATCGTATGACGCGCCAGGCGTTCTGGCACATCATCAAACGCTACGCGCGTAAGTCGGGAATCTCGAAGGAGCTTTCGCCGCATACGCTGCGACACGCCTTCGCGACGCATCTGCTCAACCACGGTGCGGACCTGCGTGTCGTACAGATGCTGCTCGGACACAGCGATCTGTCCACGACACAGATCTATACACACGTCGCCCGTGAGCGTCTTAAGGAATTGCATAGCCAGCATCATCCGCGTGGCTAAGCTGCGCGCCGTCCAGACATTTCTGGGGCCGCTGCTACTGCTTTGCGGCGTGCTGGTCCCTGCGAGCTGCGCTACCGCGCCCTCGCAATCCGTTTCTGCCCAAGCCCCTGGCGCATCTCTGCAATCCGTTGCCGCGCCTTCCCAGTCCGCTGTCGCTTCCCAGCCCGCTGCCGCAGCCGATCCGCGTCTACAGATCATCAGCAAGTTACCCGGCACGCGCCTGGAAGATCTGCAACTGTCCCCCATCCCGGGGATGTACGAGCTTACGCGCGGAGCGAAAATTGCCTACGTGACAGCTGATGGCAGGTACGCCATCAGTGGTGATCTGATCGATATCGCCGCCGATCACAATCTCAGCGAGATTCATCGTCGCGAGTTGCGGGCGCGGCTCATCAACGGCGTGCCCGAGTCGGACATGATCGTGTTTGGCACTGCCGACGCGCCCTACACCGTCAACGTCTTTACGGATGTTGACTGTGCCTATTGCCGCGAGCTGCACCGCCAGATCGCCGACTACAATCGCCTCGGCATCCGCATCCGCTACCTGTCATTTCCGCGCAGTGGACCGAACACTGAATCGTGGCGGAAGGCCGAGGCAGTATGGTGCGCCAACAACCGCAACCAGGCGTTGACCGCGGCCAAGCAGAACGCCCCGGTGGATTCGAAGATCTGTCCCAACAATCCGGTGGCGCGCGAATACGCGCTCGGCCGCGACCTGCGGATCGATGGCACTCCGGCCCTGGTGACCGCCAGCGGCGAGCTACTGCCCGGCTACATGGCGCCGCTCGATCTCGCCAAACACCTGCGCCAGGTGAATTGATCGTTCAGCGCGCCCAGCTGGGGCGCCAAACTGGTACTGGCTCAGCGCTGCAGCAGCTTGAGCTTATCGGGTTTGCCTTCCCATTCCTTGGCATCTCCCGGTGGTGCTTTCTTCTCGGTGATCACGGGCCATTGCTTGGCGAGCTCGGCGTTGAGCTGCTTGAAATGCTCCTGACCTGCGGGCAGCTCCTCCTCCGAGAAGATGGCCTCGATGGGACATTCCGGCTCACAGAGGGTGCAGTCGATGCATTCATCCGGATCGATCGTCAGGAAATTCGGACCCTCGTGAAAGCAGTCCACCGGACATACCTCCACACAGTCCATGTATTTGCACTTGATGCAGTTTTCGGTGACGACGAAAGTCATTCGGAATCCTCGTGAATCGGCGGCTCAGCGGCGTGAATTGTGCCATGGCCGCCGTCCGCGACACAGTACCTAGGGATCAGAGGTTCAGCCGGCGATCGAAAGTGGTGAAGTAATGCGATTCACGGCCGGCGTCGCGGTCCTCCAGGTAGCGCCGCAGCGTGAAATCAGTGCTCGGGAAGGCGATGTCCTGCCACGGAATCTCCCGCGGCTCGACCAGCATGACCTCCAGACTTTCCGGACCGGCGCCAAAATGCTCGCTCTGCAGCGTAGCGCGGAAGAAGACGTGGACCTGGTGGGCATGCAGCACGTGGGCCACGCTCAGTAGCGAGCCGATCTGCACCTGGGCCAGGGCTTCCTCATAGCATTCCCGCGCTGCGGCCTGCTGCAGGGTCTCGCCGTTTTCCATGAACCCTGCTGGCACTGTCCAGAAGCCGCGCCGCGGCTCGATGGCGCGGCGGCATAGCAGGATACGGCCGCCCAGTTCCGGGACGCAGCCGACCACCAGTCGGGGATTCTCGTAGTGGATGGTGCCGCAGCCATCGCAAACATAGCGGGGCAGCTGGTCTCCGGGGGGGATGCGCTGCGCAACGGCGGCGCCGCACTGGTTGCAGAACTTCATGGCTGGATCCGCAGCATAGCATGGCGTCTCCTTAGGCCCGGCCGCCCTGCTGACACGCCGATCCTCCACTCACACGCACTGGGCAAGCACGACTGACACCGCTTACGTTAGAGTGGCGTGCGGCCCTGCAGCGCAGAGTCGGCAGGTCTTTCGGAAGGAGCGCCCTATGCAGATATTGGTGAACACGGATCATCATCTGACCGGCAGCGAAGACGTTACCGCTCGTGTGGAGTCGGTCATCGGTGACTTCATTGAACGCTTCGCTGACCGCATCACGCGCGTCGAAGTGTTCCTGAGTGACGTCAATGGCCCGAAACATGGTGCCAAGGACAAGCGTTGTGTGATGGAGGCCCGCGTGGCCGGAACGGCGCCCGTGGCTGCGAGCGATGAGGCTCCCTCGCTCATCGAAGCGATCGACGGCGCGGGGGCAAAACTCGAGAGAGCTCTCGATCACGCCTTCGGCCGCCGACAAGCGGCCCGCAAGAGCTGAGCGTTGCTCTCTGCGGATAGCTTCAGTGCACAAATCCTTCCTGGCGGCGCGCGCATTGCTCGCCCCGATGGCACTACTTGCTGTTGGTTCAACCTCATCGGCCGGCGCACAGATGCTGCAGCGGGATTACGCATCAGCCGGCACGCGGCTGGCCGCCGCGCCCGCGGATCCGGCAATCGAGACGGCGCTGCAGCCAATCTCAAGTCAGGATATCCAGCACATCATCACGACGTTGGTGTCATTTCACACCCGTAGCACGCTCTCGAGCATGGACCGCGATCTGCCAAAGGGTCAGGGTATCAACGCCGCAGCGGCATGGCTCGAAGCTCAGCTGCGCCAGATCAGCAAGGACTGTCACGGTTGCCTGGAGGTGTACCGCGATACCTTCCTCGAGCAGCCACAGGACCGCATCCCTCAGCCTACATCCATCAGCAACGTGTACGCGATCCTGCGCGGCAGCGATCCGGTGCAGGCGCGGCGGCTGTATCTCGTTACCGGTCATTACGACTCGCGCAATTCCGACACCCTGGATGCGCATGGCCCGGCGCCGGGCGCCAATGACGATGCGTCCGGCGTCGCGGTGAGTCTCGAGTGCGCGCGTGTGCTGTCGAAGTTGCACCCACTGGCAAGTGTGGTATTTGTCGCCGTCGCAGGCGAGGAGCAGGGTCTCAACGGCAGTCGCCATCTGGCCCGGCTTGCGAAGGCGGAGAGCTGGCAACTCGAGGGTGTTCTGAACAATGACATCGTCGGAGGCAACACGACACCCGGCGATACGCTGCAGGACAAGTCAGTGGTCAGAGTGTTCTCAGAGGGCCTGCCGGCTATCGCAACGCCCGAGCAGGCTCGCGCCCTGGATGGGCTGGGCTATGGCAATGACTCTCCGTCGCGTCAGCTCGCGCGGGCGGTGTTGGATGCCGCACAAAGTTACGGACGCGGGCTTCGGCCGGTGATGGAATTTCGCCATGACCGCTTCCTGCGCGGCGGCGATCATACCTCGTTCAACGAAGAAGGCTATGCGGCCGTGCGGTTCACCGAGTGGCGCGAGGATTATAACCATCAGCACCAGACGCCCCGCACGACGGATGGCACCGAATTCGGCGACCTGCTGAAGTTCGTCGACTTCGAGTACGTGGCTCAGGTAGCGCGTCTGAACGCAGCGACGCTGGCAACTTTGTCGGCGGCACCGCCAGCCCCCATGCGCGTGCGACTGCTCACCAAAGCGCTGGACAACAACAGCGAGATCGCATGGGATGCCGGCACCGGTTCGCCACCAGCGACTCGCTATGAGATCGTGTGGCGGGAGACGACGACGCCGCAGTGGCAATTTGCACTGCAGGTGAGCGAGACGCAGATCAGGCTGCCGGTATCCAAGGACAACGTCATATTCGGCGTGCGGGCGGTCGATCCCGCCGGACACCGGAGCCTTACCGTGATTCCTATGCCCGAGCGCTGAAGTTGCTCAGCGGCGGCTGACTCGAGGCGCACGCGATCCGCGAGATGAGACCATCGTGCGCCATGGGACTGACAAGCTTCATGCTGACAAGCTGATGGGCTCCAGGGCCTGGTAGTCCGTGTAGCCTCGCTCACCCTGCGTGTAGAACGTGCTGCTATCCCAAGGCGTGAGCGGTGCATGCTCACGCAGACGTCGCGGCAGGTCCGGATTGGAGATGAAGAGTTTGCCAAAGGCGACTGCGTCCGCTTCGCGCCCAGCAAGCACCTGCGCCGCGCTCGCAGCCGTGAAGCCCTCGTTGGCAATGTACACGCCGTTGAACAGCTGGCGCAGCACCGGGCCGAGGCGCGAGCCGGCGAGCGACTCCCGTGCGCATACGAATGCAACGCCACGGCGACTCAATTGCTCAACGACGTAGGCGAACAAAGTTCCCGGATCACTGTCACCCATGTCATGCGAATCACTGCGCGGCGCGAGGTGAACTCCCACGCGGCCCTTGCCGAAGACGCTCACCACCGCATCCGTCACTTCGAGCAGCAACCGCGCGCGGTTCTGAATGGAACCGCCGTAGTCGTCTGTCCTGCGGTTGGTAGTGTCCTGCAGGAACTGATCCAACAGGTACCCATTGGCGGCGTGCAATTCGACGCCATCGAAGCCTGCCGCCGCGGCATTGGCGGCGGCAGTGCGGAAACCGGCGATGATGCCGGCGATTTCCTCGGTCGCCAGCGCACGCGGCATAGCGTACGGACGCTCCGGGCGTAACAGACTGACGTGACCCTTCGGCCGAACCTCGCTTGGCGCTACCGGGGCTGAGCCATCGTGATAGCTGGGATCGGAGATTCGGCCGACATGCCAGAGCTGCGATAGTATGCGGCCGCCCGCACGATGTACTTCGCGAACGACGGCGCGCCAGCCCTGGATCTGTTCTTGAGACCAGATGCCCGGTGTATGCGGATAGCCTACGCCCGAGGGCATCACCGAGGTCGCCTCGGAGATGATGAGGCCGGCTGAGGCGCGCTGCGCGTAGTATTGCGCCATCATCGAGTTCGGAGCGCGACCGGGACCGCTGGTACGATTGCGCGTCAGAGGCGCCATGATGATGCGGTTGGGCAGATGCAGCTCCCCCAGCTGCAGGGGGTCGAACAGAGTCGGCATGTATGTCAATCCTCGCACGTTCAAGTGCCACCAACGTAAGCGCGTTGAGGATCAAGTGCTCCTCCCTTGATAACGAGTCGAGGCTCTCTCCGAAGGGATAGTCCTTCGAGGCCCGGCCGGCAGCACCCTGACCCGCGCCACATTGTTGGTTTTTCCAGGGCAGCTTTACCGGCGGCCGCGGTCGGACGCAAAATGAGCTCAAAGCGGCAAACTTCAAGGTAGCAGGCGATGGCACACCCACTCGATGATGCGGCGCTGGATACACTGTTTCGCGCAGCGCGCTCCTACAACCGCTGGTCCGAGCATCCAGTCAGTGCCGCGACGTTGCATGAGCTCTACGAGCTGTTGAAATGGGGACCGACCTCGCTCAATACCTGTCCTGCGAGATTCACGTTCGTCGTGAGCACGGCTGCCCGGGAGCGTTTGCTCCGCTGCGTGAGCGCCGGGAACTTCGTCAAAGTACAGCAGGCACCGGTGACCGTGATCATCGGTATGGATAGGCACTTTTACGAGAAGATTCCGCAGTTGTTCCCGGCGCGGGCCGAAGCCGCGGAGCGTTTCAAGGACCCCGCTATTGGCGAGATCACCATGATGCGCAACGCTACGCTGCAGGGTGCTTACCTGATCTTGGCGGCCCGCGCGCTGGGACTGGACTGCGGCCCCATGTCAGGGTTTGACAATGCGAAACTGGACGCCGAGTTCTTTGCCGGCACCAGCTTGCGTTCGAACTTCATCTGCGCGTTGGGGCACGGAACTACAGAGCATCTGCATCCGCGTAACCCGCGGCTGTCCTTCGAGGAAGCCTGCCAGATCGTCTGACGCGATGCTGGCGGGGCATCCGCGCTTGCGCTTATGCTGCCGGCTGCTCAAATCAACGGGTGCGCGTCATGTGCAGCCTGCGTATCACTGCAACCTTACTCTTCATTCTGGCAGCGCCGCTGGGCGCCGCCGAGGCGACTCTGGTGCTGCCGCCACCGATATGGAACGGGCACACTACCGTTTCCGCTTTCGAGACTCGGGAGTCGCAGCAGCTGACCGCTGCAGCGAGCGCGATTGCCACGCTGACCGCGGCCTCCGGAAAACGCACTGTTGCCAACACGCTCGCACCCTTTGACGAGGCTCTCCGGCAGATCGACAGCGCCGCCTATCTCGCAGGTCTAATGCAGCAGGTGCACCCCGATAAAGTGTTCCGGGACGCTGCAACAGCACAAGCGACCAAGGCGACCAGCGCATTGTCAGCCATCCTGCTGGATCCAAGGGTGTATCACGCCTTCCAGTCGCTCGATGGCGGCAGTGCGGATCAGGCCACACGCTATTACCTGCAGCGCATCCTGCTTGAGTTCAAGCTGGCCGGCGTGGATAAGCCCGAAGGGGTGCGGCAGCGGCTGAAGCAACTCAACGATCAGTTGACCGAGGCGCAGTCCAGTTTCGATCGCAATATCTCGGACGACAAGCGCACGGTGACCGCGGACTCGCACGAGGTGAGCGGACTGCCGCCGGATCTGCTCACGCGTCGCAAGCCAGGCGCCGATGGCAAGCTCACTTTTTCGACGGACTACCCGGATTCGGTTCCCGTCATGACATTCGCCCGCGATGCGGGCCTGCGACACCGCATGCGCGTGGCGTTCCAGAGCCGCGCGTACCCGGCGAACGCAGCCGTGCTGAAATCGATGCTGAGCACGCGCCGGGAGATTGCCACGCTCATCGGCTATCCCGACTGGGCCGACTACAACGCCGCGGACAAGATGATCGGGAATGGCCACAACATCCAAGCATTCATCGATGAGGTGGATAGCAGCCTGCGGGACCTGCGCGGTCGTGAGCGGCAGATGCTGATTGCCGCCAAGCGCAAGGACGTGCCGCAGGCGAGCGACATTCTGGAGGAGGAACTCGCGTACTACGAAGAGCAGGTACGGCGTACGCAGTTCGACTTCGACTCACAGAGCGTGCGCCCGTACTTCCCCTACGCGCAGGTCAAGCAGGGCATTCTGGATACGGCCGCGGAGCTTTTTCACGTGCGCTTCGAGCAGGTGCCGGGCATGCCCGCCTGGGCACCCGATGTCGAGACGTGGGTGGTGCGCAGCCTCGAACAGGGTGCCTCCGGAAAACTGCTCGGCCGGTTTTACCTGGACATGCATCCGCGCCCCGGCAAATACAGTCATGCCGCGACCTTTCCGCTCACGGATGGCGTGCGTGACAAGCACCTGCCTGAAGGTGTGTTGGTGTGCAACTTCCCGGCGCCGCAGAAGGATGATCCTGCTCTGATGGACTATGACGATGCGGTGACCTTCTTTCACGAGTTCGGCCACCTCATGCACCACATCCTTGGCGGCCAGCAGCCGTGGGCGGGGATCAGCGGCTTGAATCAGTTCAGCCTGGAGAGCGACTTCACCGAGGCGCCGTCGCAGATGCTGGAGGAGTGGATCCGAAGTCCGCAGGTGCTGACCAAGTTCGCGGTGCACTACCAGACCCGCAAGCCCATACCGGCGGCTCTGATCGCACGTATGAATCGTGCTACCGCGTTCGGTCGCGCCACCTGGGGCAGTCGTCAGAATGTGTTCAGCGCCATCTCGTACGACATCTACAGTCGCGCGCCCGGGCAGGTAGACTTTGATGATGTGACCGCAGCGGACATGCGCCGCTACCTGCAGCTGCCGCCGACACCGCAGACGCACCTGTGGGCTTCATTTACTCACCTGGGCGGATACTCTTCCGCCTACTACACCTATCTGTTCGACAAGGTCATTGCGCTCGATATGTTCGCGCAGTTCGACCAGAGCAACCTGCTGGCAGGCAGCACACCCGAGCGTTATCGCACGCTGGTACTGCAGCCCGGAGCGTCCATGTCAGCGAATGACCTGGTGAGCCATTTTCTCGGCCGTCCGCAGAATACTCGCGCCTTTCAGAGGTGGGCGGCCGCGGAGTTCGAACCAGAACATTAAGTTATCCCGGCACCC
The DNA here is from genome assembly GCA_963715725.1 of uncultured Pseudomonadota bacterium. GTDB lineage: Bacteria > Pseudomonadota > Gammaproteobacteria > Steroidobacterales > Steroidobacteraceae > 13-2-20CM-66-19. The sequence continues at coordinate 2,647,595 of OY970272.1, forward strand.
CGTGCGGCCTGGCGATAGCGCGGGAATAACGCGGAATACACGGCTCCACCTGCTATCCATAGCGCGGCCATGCCTTTCGCCGCGAGATCCATGCCGTACAGAACATAGCCGATGACCAGCAGGCCGCACAGTGGCATGAGCAGGTGCCGCATCCAGGCGCCACTGCGTTGTCTGATGAAGAAGTAGTTGATGACGGCGAGATGCAGCAGCAGGAAACCACACAGTGCGCCGCAGTTGACGATGCGGGTCAGTTCATCAACGTGCCTCGTGAACAACAGTCCAACCAGCAACGAGATCAGCGCCACCCATAGCGTGCTGACGTACGGCGTATGAAACCGCGGGTGGATGCGTGCCAAGGGGGCAGGCAGCCTGCTGTCGCGCGCCATGGCATACAGCACGCGGGCGACCGCGGCCTGGGCTGCCATGGCATTGGCGATGGCGGAGGCCAGTACGATCATGAGCAGTACGGCGACCCGGAATGCCGTGCCTCCTGCCCGTTGCGCCAGCTCATAGAAGGCAGTGTCCGCAGCGGCGAAGCCGCTGCCGCGCGCAAGGTCCGCCGCAATCCAGGTCTGCGCGATGAACAGCAGCCCGACGAGGGTGAGCGCGAGCAGCGTGGCGCGCCCTACTGAGTTGCGACCGGCCGTGCTCTCTTCGGCGAGCGTTGAGATGCCGTCGAAACCAAGAAAGGACAGCACCGCAATCGATGTGGCACTCGCAAGAGTATGCAGCGAAAACACCGCCGGATCGTAGAGGGGGAGCAACGTGAGCCCGCCGGCTCCCTGACCCCGATATAGGGCGGCAAGCCCCACCACGATGAATACGGCCAGAATCGCAAGCTCCAGGGCGAGCATCCACAGATTGACGCGTGCACTCAGTTCCACACCAATGAGATTCACCATCGCATTGAAGCTCACGAATATCAGCAGCCACAGCCAGTCCGGCAGCAGGGGCACCAGAGGCCGCAGTGCGACGATGCTGAAGATGTAGAGCAGAGCGGGGACGAGGATGTAGTCCAGCAGGATCAGCCAGCCGGCATAAAAGCCGGCGGTCGGGTGCAGTCCGCGACCGACGTAGGCGTACACCGAGCCCGCCATCGGAAACGCACGTGACATCGTGGCGTAACTCATCGCGGTAAAACACATCCCCAGCAACCCGATCAGATAGGCCAGCGGGACCATGCCGCGCGCGTCATTCCAGACGAAGCCGAAAACGCTGAAGGGCGCGATTGGCACCATGAAGACCATGCCGTAGATGACGAGGTCGCGCGTGCTCAGGGCGCGCTGCAGCTCCTGCCGATAGCCGAAAGCCTCCACACTGTTCATTGCAGATCGTTCTGGGGTGCTGCGCTGATGGGATGATAGTCCCGACGCAGATAGCGATTGCCGTGCTTGATCACCATCTCGACGCGCCGCACGTTGTCTATCTGCTGCAAGGGGTTGGCCGTCAAGACCACGAAATTTGCCAACTTGCCCACTTCGAGCGTACCGGTCGCAGATTGCTGGCCAGCAGCACGTGCGCCGGTAACGGTGGCTGCGCGAAGCGCCTCTGCGGTGCTGAGCCCGACCGTGTTCACCAACAATGACAGCTCGCGATCCAGCGCACTGTCGGGATCCGTCCAGTCTGCGTCGTCGTCCGTTCCAGCTGAGAGTTGCACGCCGGCGCGGTATGCGCGGCGCGCGAGCTGCTCCGAGATCCGGGGTGTGCAGCTAGGCGCATTCGGATCCTCATACACGAGCACCGTCGCATCGAGTATCGTGCCCTGCCGACGCATGGCATCCAGCACTGGATCAATTTCGTTAGGCGACTGCAACGCACGCCGCGCGTCGACCCGGTGCTTACCGTGGTAGGCGAGCACGGCGGGAGCGGATACCTGGTAGCCAAGCAGGCAGGCATGGCTCACCACATCAACGCCCGCCGCAATCACATCGGCGGGCATCGCGGGGAAAACCGCGGTATGCGCCCATACCAACAAGCCTTGCCGATGGGCTTCCAGGGTGATCGCGTACACGAGGTTTGCCGACAGATCGCCATAGAGCTTGAGCGCCGTGGCACCGGTCCCTTTTGCTTCTGCTATGGCCTGCCGCAGATCGGTCTGCGCAGTGATGGCCCGCATCCAGGGCAGCTCTCCCGGGGTTGCGCCACGCGAGGCTTCATGAGTGCGAGGGTCGCTGAAGAAATCGGGTCCGGCGAACAGAGCCACATAGAAGATGTCAGGAGAGGGGAACTCATCGAGCTGTGCCTCGCGTTTCAGTTCGGCGAGCAGCCTGACGTCCCCAGCCATATCGCGCACGGTCGTCACACCGCTAAAGAGTTCACGGCGCAGGTAGGCGCGCGCCGCCGCGGGATCCGCCGCAGTCGCCAGATGTACATGCGTATTCACAAGTCCCGGCAGTACGTAGCGACCGGTCAGATCGACGATCTCCGCATCCTCCGCGCGCGCCTCGGTGGCTGCGCTCACAGCGATGATCTGTGTGCCTTGAGTGGTGATGGCGACATCCGGCCGTATGACCCCAGCAGCGGTATCGATCAGGTTGGCATGCAGGTAAGTGACCGGCCCAGCTGGAGCATCGCTGGTTGCCGCGGAGCCAGGCAGGCTGATGATGAGGAGCAGGGCAAACAGCACGGGGCGAAGCGGTGAGCACAACATCATGAAGCTCTCAGGTGTGCAACAGGAAAACGGTCAGTGCGGCGAGCAGCGGTAATGGCATCACCACTGCGCCGACACCGAGAAATCTCCAGGCGGAGATGTCCAGGCCTGCGCGCCGCAGGGCAACGAGCCAGAGGATGGTCGCCAACGAGCCGGTGACCGACAGATTGGGTCCGAGATCGATACCGATCAGCCACGCACCGCTGCTGCGCACGGGCACTGCCGCATGCTGTACGAATTGTCCAACCAGCAGTCCCATTGGCAGGTTGTTGACGAGGTTGGATAGCGTGCCGACCAGGGTGCCTCCCCTGAGGGCCGACAATGCGGTCGGATTCGAGGCATGGCCGGAAAGCCACCGCAGCAGCGGCGTGGTGACGCCGGTGTCTTCGACGCCCTGAACCAGCACGAATAAGCCGGCGACGAGGGGCAGTACGCTCCAGGTGATATGGCGCAGCACCGTCCATGGGCTGCCCGCCAGAGCGGACACTGCCATCCACGCCACCAGTGCGCAGAGGCAAGTTGCCAGTCCGAGGGGCCATCCGAGTGCGGATGCACTCAGGAGTACGATGCCCGTCAGAACAATGGTCGCAGCCACTATCCGGCCGCGCACTGATAACGCAGCGCTCGCTGTGGCTGCCCGTACCGTCTGCCGCAGGTGAGCACGCTGGTGCCAGTACAACAACACGAAGCTGGTCACCACGGCGGTGACGGCGGCTGGCCCGAATTCCGTCAGCCACGTTTCCAGAGTCGGTATGGCACCGTCAAATACGACGAGATTGGCGGGGTTGGAAATCGGTAGAACGAAGCTGGCGGCGTTTGCAATGATCGCACACACCAGAAGGTAAGGCAGTGGCTCGACTTCGGCCTGTTGGGTTACGGCATAGACGGCGGGCGTGAGCACCACCGCGGTGGCGTCATTCGACAGGAATATCGTAACCAGGATGCCGACAGCGTAAATCAGCAGAAACAATCGTGGCGCCGAGCCACGGGCTTGTCGCAGTGCGTGATGAGCCAGCCAGTCGAACAGACCCTCGCGGCGCGCCAGCTCGGCCAGGACCATCATGCCGACCAGAAACAGATAGACATCGGTTCCCTGCAGAGCGGCATGGATGGCCTCGGCCAGCGGCATCAGCGAAAAACAGACCAGCGCGCCGGCGCCGAGCACGGCCCAAAGGGCCTCCGGCAGCTGCGCTGGTCGCACGATGACTCCCATGACGGCGAGTGCGGCAATGGACCATGTGAGGATGTGCTGGGTCAGCACTGCTAAAGTTTGTGTGTCGAGAGCAGCAGGCTGGTCTCGGTGTTGGAAATGCCTTCGATGAGGCGGATTCTGCCGAGCACCTTGTCGAAAGCTTCGAGCGAGTCGGCACGCAGCTCGGCCACGATGTCCCAGCGACCGTTGGTCGTGTGTAGTGCCGCCACCGCCGGATCGCCGCGCAAAGCGCGGATCACCTCATCAGTACGGTTGCCTTCCACGGCGACCGTGGTGAGCGCGCGGATGCGCTGTGCTTCCTCCTGGGGGCGCAGCCGCACTGTGTAGCCGACGATCGTGCCGGAGGCTTCCAATCGCTGCAGGCGGTTCTGGACCGTGCCGCGCGCGACCCGCAGCTTGCGCGCCAGCACGGCGACCGAGGTGCGGGCATTGTCCCGCAGCATGCCCAGCAACTGCCGATCGATATCATCCACTGCACTCTCTCCCGGCGAGTGAATTGATCAAAACGCCAGTATACCCTGTCGTTCTGCCCAATTAAATGGACGTATTGATCAGTCTAGCTGCTATTTTTTGACTCGCCACCCATGCAGCATGAGCGCAGGTTTCGCAGCTGATTGCCGAGGGGGCGTCATGGTGGACTACATCGGGGTGAATCGTATCCGTGAGCTCGTGAGCCAGATCGGGCTGGCGCGCTTCACCCGCGCCCTCGCAACCGAGATCGAGTCGGATTACCAGCGCTGGAGCGAGTTCGAGAAATCGCCGCGGCACGCCATTCATTCGCCGGTCGGAGTCATCGAGCTGATGCCGACCAGCGATGGCCGGCTGTACTCCTTCAAGTACGTCAATGGTCACCCCAAGAACACTACCGAAGGCTTGCTTACGGTAACGGCATTCGGCGTTCTGGCGGATGTGGCCACGGGGTATCCGCTGGTGCTCTCGGAGCTGACCTTCACAACAGCTTTGCGTACCGCCGCGATGTCAGCGCTCGCGGCGTTGCGCCTGGCCCGACCCTCGAGCCGCGTCATGGCGCTCATCGGTAACGGCGCCCAGGGTGAGTTTCAAGCCGTTGCGTTTCATGCCCTGCTGAATATCCGCGAGTTGCGGCTCTTTGACACCGATCCGGACGCTAGCGCCAAACTCGAGCGCAACCTGCGAGCGCTGGCCCTGCAGGATTTGCGCATCGTGCGCTGTGCCTCGACAGCGGAGGCGGTACACGGCGCTGACATCGTCACGACGGTCACGGCCGATAAACGCAACGCGCTCATTCTGACTCCGGAGATGGTCGCGCCCGGGATGCACATCAATGCCGTGGGTGGTGACTGCCCCGGAAAGACGGAGTTGCATCCGGATATCCTGCTGCGGCCCGATGCGCGGGTAGTGGTCGAGTTCGAGCCACAATGTCGCATCGAAGGCGAGATCCAGCAGATGGATGCCGCATTCCCGGTGATCGAGCTGGCCGATGTGTTGGCCGGGCGGGCGCGCGGCCGCAGGAGCGATGATGAGGTGACCATCTTCGATTCGGTCGGCTTTGCGCTGACCGACTTCTCCGCGCTGCGCTATCTGTATCGGGTGAATCGCGAGCAGTGCATCGCTCCGGAGGTAATTGATCTGCTGCCGGACCCCGAGGATCCGAAGGATCTGTTCGCAGCGCTCGAATATCAGCGCCCCGCAGCTGAACCGGTGCCACACCGCGTGCCCGCCCGCGACTCGCAGGTGTCAGAGCGGGTGCACGCATGAGCTCGGGCAGCGCCGGCCGTACCGCCGCACTCATCGGTGTGCCGACGGATATCGGCGCCAGCGATCGCGGCGCCTCGATGGGTCCGGAGGCCTTGCGTGTTGCGGGCTTAGCTCCGGCGCTGGCGAGACACGGTCTGCAGGTGCTCGATCGCGGCAATCTGAACGGGCCACCCAATCCCAACGAGCCCCCGGTGGATGGCTATCGGCATCTCCCGCAGGTGCTCGAGTGGAACCGTAGCCTTCACGAGGCCGTGTTGCGTGAGCTGAGCGACGGCAATCTGCCCGTCGTACTCGGCGGCGATCACAGCCTGGGCATCGGCTCGATCAGCGCAGTCGCCCGTCACTGCCGCAATACGGGGCTGCGCCTGCGCATCCTGTGGCTCGACGCGCATGCGGACTTCAACACGCGTGAGTTGTCTCCTACAGGGAACCTGCACGGCATGCCGCTGGCCTGCCTGTGTGGCTTTGGCCCGGTTGAGCTGGTACAGCTCGGCGGCAGCGTGCCCGCTATCCGGCCGGAGTGGGTGCGTCAGGTGGGCATACGTAGCGTGGATGCCGGTGAGAAGCGCTTTGTGCACGAGCAGGGCCTGGAAGTGTTTGACATGCGCTATCTGGATGAGATGGGCGTACGGCATGCCATGAATGCCGCGCTGGCTGATCTCGATGATGACACGCACTTGCACGTCAGCTTTGATGTGGATTTCCTCGACCCCGAAATCGCTCCCGGCGTCGGCACGACCGTACCCGGCGGTCCCTCCTATCGTGAAGCGCAGCTGTGCATGGAGATGATTGCCGACACCGGTTGCCTGCGCTCGCTCGATGTAGTCGAGCTCAATCCGTCTATGGACGTGCGCAACAAGACCGCCGTGCTGGCGGTCGATCTCATCGAATCGCTGTTCGGCAAGAGCACCCTCATCCGCGAACGCCTGCACGCACCTCGCGAGCGCCGCTTGCAGGATGCGCTCGAGCGTGAACTGACGCCGCAATCGGCGCCCGTCGCGCGACTGGCCTGACTGACGCCTCCGCAGGTCAAAGTGCCCGCAGGCCAATTGCTCGCAGGCCAATTGCCCGCAGGCCATCGCGCGGCTACGCTCGGCACGTGAGCCAGTCGATCCCAATAACAGAGGAGCAGGTCGAAGCGTTTCAACGCGACGGTGCGGCCGTGCTGCGTCAGGTGCTGCAGCCCGATGAAGTAGCCACCCTGCAGGCCGGGATCGATCATAACCTGGCGCATCCGAGCGAACGCGCCAAGGTGGCGAGCCGCGCCGACGACCCCGGATTTTTCATCGAGGACTTCTGCACCTGGCAGCAGAACGCATACTATCGCCGCTTTATCTTCGACTCGCGGCTGGGCGAGGTCGCTGCCCGGCTGATGCGCAGCAGATCGGCGCGGCTCTATCACGATCACATGCTCACCAAGGAAGCGGGCACGCGGCAACGCACGCCGTGGCATCAGGATCAGCCTTACTACAACATTGACGGTGAGCAGAACATCAGTTTCTGGATCCCGGTGGATCCGGTCAGTCGCGCAGCCACACTCGAGCTCATCGCCGGCTCACACCGTGGCCCCTGGCTCATGCCACGGGCGTTCATGGATGCGCAGGCCAAGTGGTTTCCGGAAGGCACGCTTGCGGAGTTGCCGAAGATCGATGCGGACCGCTCCAGGTTCCCCATCCTCGGCTGGGAGCTCGAGCCCGGCGATGCAGTCTGCTTTCACATGCTGACGTTGCACTCCTCGGCCGGAGTCGAGCCGCGCCGGCGGCGGCGGGTCTTTTCCGTACGCTTCCTTGGCGATGACATACGCCATGCACCGCGCGCATGGCCGACCTCGCCGGAGTTTCCCGAGCTGACCGCAGCGCTGCCTGCGGGTGCTCCGATGGATCATCCACTGTTCCCGGTGGTCTGGAGTGCGTGAGTTGCGGACCGCCTGCTGATGGGGCTGTGGTCGCGCAAGACACTGGAGCGTTGCGCACAGCAGGCTTTCGGTGACCAGCAGCCGCGCCTGCAGCGCTCGCTGGGCATTGTCAGTCTCACCGCCTTCGGGGTCGGATCGACCATTGGGGCGGGAATCTTCTCATTGACCGGTGAGGTTGCCGCCCGTCACACCGGTCCTGCGATCTCACTCGCGTTTCTGCTAGCGAGTTTCGCGTGTTTTCTCGCCGGCCTGTGCTACGCGGAGCTGGCTACCCTGGTGCCGATTTCCGGCAGCGCGTATTCCTACACCTACGTGGCATTCGGCGAGCTGCCGGCGTGGATCGTCGGCTGGAGTCTGACACTTGAGTGGCTGTTCTCGATCTCTGTCGTCGCAGTCAGCTGGTCCGGATACACCACGGCAGCCCTGCACGATGTGGGCATCGGTCTGCCCCCCGCGTTGATCGCCGCGCCGCTCAAGCTGGATCCCCACGGGCAGCTGATATTCGCTGGCACTTGGTTCGATCTGCCGGCCATGCTGGTGGTGCTCGGCTGTACGTTGCTGCTGCTCATCGGCACCAGTGCCTCGGCACGGATCAACACCGCGATTGTGCTTGCGAAAGTCACGGCGTTGATCCTCTTCATCGTGCTCGGGGCACAGTTGATCCAACCCGGCAATTGGAAACCCTTCATCCCAACGAATGCCGGCAGTTTCGGCCAGTTTGGCTGGTCTGGTGTCCTGCAGGGAGCGGCCACCGTCTTCTTTGCTTACCTCGGCTTTGATGGGGTTTCGACGTTGGCAGAGGATGCGCGCAATCCACAGCGTACCGTGCCGTGGAGTCTGTTCGCCTCACTTGCGATCTGCACGCTGGTGTATGTCGGTGTGAGTCTCACCATAACGGGACTTGTGGATTACCGGCAGCTGGCTGTTCCCGATCCTCTCTATCACGCGCTGTCTGCTTCGACCGCGGCTCTCAGTCTGTTCCGCTACGCGCTGGCGCTGATTGCCATCGTCGGCCTGGTTTCCGTCATCCTGACCTGCATCCTCGGACAGGTGAGAATCTTCTATGCGATGGCGCGCGATGGCTTGTTACCCGAGCGCTTCGCACAGCTCGGCGGACGCAACCGCACGCCCAGGGTGGCCACGGTGGTGACTGGCGCAGGCGCGGCTCTCCTGGCAGGTGTCACACCTCTGGAGGTACTCGGTGAGCTGGTGTCCATCGGCACGCTGCTGGCGTTTGCCGTGGTGTGCATTGCTGTCGTGGCGATGCGTCGGATCGCTCCCGCGGCGCCCCGAGCGTTCCGCATACCATGGGTGCCGGCCTTGCCCATTGCAGGCGCGCTCACCTGCATCGGCCTGATGCTCACATTGCCGGATGCAACCTGGATTCGTCTGGCTGTGTGGGTTGCCCTGGGGCTGCTCATCTATGCAACGTACGGCGCGAGGAGATCGCGCTGCAGATGATGCGGCTGCGCATGAAATAGGTCTTACGGCCGCCTTGACGACGCAGAAGTGTCAGCTAACGTTGGGACTGGCACTCTCGCCAAAGAGGCATTCCACTCGAGATTGGGAACACCTGAGGGTGTCTCGTGGCGCGCCGTTCACGATTTCCGCCTCAGAGGAATTTACCCCCGAAGGCAACTGATGCGCGTCGGGTTTCAGCGCAAGTATTCGTACCGGCATCGATCGCCATCCGCGTCGCATACCAAACACCTGTCCGCATCTCTGTCGCAAGTAATGCGCACACAATGCTCGGCGTTCAGATCACAACGTTCGTAGACACGAGCTACCAGGGTGGTTCGCGTAGATCGGGCGTGAGGCGGGGGCGAGTAACATCCTGCCAACGCCCCCGATATGGCAGCCGCTAGCAGCACGACCTGTAAAGCGCGGGACATGTTCCCCTCCAATGTAATCATTCGTTGCATTCTTAACGCCAAGCGGAGCCGTTCGGTGCCGCTTGGTCGCAGTGCGAGTCATACTTTGTTGGACGACCGGGTGGCCGCGGCGCGCAGACGGGCGGCCGCAACATCTCTTTAGAAGATGGTGTGCTGGGGGCGGCCCGGAAGCGGTAGCGTCTCTAGCGCCGAAATGGTGCCCGAGGTCGGAGTCGAACCGACACGCTTTTAAAGGCGGCGGATTTTGAGTCCGCTGCGTCTACCAGTTCCGCCACTCGGGCCTGAAGTTTCGAGCGGCGGATTATAGCGCACCTGACCTGCGGTCCCGGCGCGGTTGCACTACCATGCAGCCGTGCAGCGTCATGATTTCGCCTACCACCTTCCTGCCGAGCTGATCGCTCAAACTCCGCTGCCAGAGCGTTCGGCGAGCCGTCTGCTGGTCCTGCAGGATGTTCTGCAAGATCGCATGTTCCAAGAGCTGCCGGAGCTGCTGCGCGCGGGAGATCTGCTCGTCCTGAATGACACCCGGGTCATCGCAGCGCGGCTGCTGGGCAAGAAGCCCTCCGGCGGACGAGTGGAGATCTTCCTGGAGAGAGTCCTCTCACCCGATACGGTGCTCGCCCAGCTGCGGGCCAGCAAACCTATCCGCGACGGGCTGGAAGTGGCTACTGGCGGCGGCGTCGTGCGGATTCTCGGCCGGGAAGGGGATCTGTGGCGGGTTCAGACTCCGGGCACCGCGCTGGCATTCTTCGAGCGCTGGGGCCAGGTCCCCCTGCCGCCCTATATCCATCGTCCTCCCACCCAGGCGGACCGCGAGCGCTACCAAAGCATCTTCGCGCACGATCCGGGTGCGGTGGCCGCACCCACAGCCAGTCTGCATTTTGACGCCGCGCTGTTGGAACGCCTGGCGGTACGAGGCGTAGGCCGTGCCTTCATCACCTTGCATGTCGGCGCCGGTACATTCCAGCCACTGCGCAGCGACGATCTCGACTCGCATGTCATGCACGCCGAGCGCGTGTCAGTAAGCGCCGCGACCCGAAGGCAGATCCACGCTACCCGTGCGGCCGGGGGGCGGATCGTCGCGGTCGGCACGACAGTCGTGCGCGCCCTGGAATCTGCCGCGCTCCAGCCGCCCGGGTCGGCTGAGGACGACTTGTCTACTGATGACTGGTCGGGCGAGACCCGCCTATTCATCACACCCGGGTTTCGTTTCCAGCTCACAGATCTGCTCATCACCAACTTCCATCTGCCTGAGTCAACACTACTCATGCTGGTATGTGCCTTCGGTAGCAGTCAGCGGGTGCTGGCGGCTTACCAGCATGCCGTACGCGAACGGTACCGGTTCTTCAGCTACGGCGATGCGATGCTGCTGACACGCCAGGCACCTGCGCCGTGAGGCCTGCATTCGAGTTGCTGTGCCAGGACGGTACTGCCCGGCTCGGGCGACTCACCCTGGCGCATGGTGTCGTGGACACGCCCGCTTTCATGCCGGTCGGCACCTACGGCACCGTGAAGGCGATGACTCCGGAAGAGCTGGAGGAGCTCGGCGCGCAAATCGTGTTGGGGAACACGCTGCATCTGCTGTTGCGGCCTGGGAGTGAGGTGATTGCCGCGCATGGTGGCTTGCATCGCTTCATGCATTGGACGCATCCGATCCTTACCGATTCAGGCGGTTTCCAGGTGTTCAGCCTCAAAAGCCTGCGCCGCATCTCGGAAGAGGGCGTGCGCTTTCGTGCGCCGATCGATGGCAGTGAGGTGCGCCTTACCCCTGAGGACTCGATACAGATGCAGTTGCAGCTGCGCTCTGACATCGCCATGGCGCTGGATGATTGCACGCCGTATCCAGCCACCGAGACGCAAGCGCGTATCTCGATGGAGCGCTCGATGCGTTGGGCCGAGCGCAGCTTCGAGCACTATTACCGCCAGGAGCCGCCCGGCGGACTGTTTGGCATCCTCCAGGGCGGCATGCACGTCAGTTTGCGGCTCGCTTCGCTGCAGAGCCTGAGCGCCCGCGACTGGCCGGGGTATGCCGTCGGCGGACTGGCGGTGGGCGAGCCGGAGGAGGAGCGACTACGGATCCTGGAGAGCGTGGTGCCTCACATGCCGGCTAACCGGCCGCGCTACCTGATGGGCGTGGGACGGCCCGAAGACATCGTTGCGGCGGTGGTGCGCGGCATTGATATGTTCGACTGCGTCATGCCGACCCGACACGCCCGCAACGGCCATCTGTTTACGGCCACGGGGGTGATCAACATCCGCAACGCGATCCATCAGGATGACCTGGGGCCCATCGACCCTGACTGCCGCTGCTATACGTGCCAGAACTACACCCGTGCGTACCTGCGCCATCTGGACCGCTGTAAAGAGATCCTCGGCTCGCGCCTGAATACCATCCACAACCTGCATTTCTACCTTGAGCTGATGCGCTCACTGCGGGCGGCGATCGGGGCGGGCGGCCTGTCGCAGTGGGCACAACGCTACCTGACTGCCCGGCGGGGCCCGGGCGACGCTGTGGCATAATGCCGCGCCTTCAACGCCCGGCCGTCTTGCCGGGCGGGGCTGTTCCGACAAGGTGATGGCATGAACGCTCTGATACCCGATGCCTTTGCGCAGGCATCCCCGACGGGCGGCGGCGGTGTAGCGCCGCTGCTGATGATGGTCGTCTTCATCGGCATCTTCTATTTTCTGCTGATCCGTCCACAGCAGAAGAAGGCCAAGGAGCACCAGAATCTGGTAAGCAAGCTCGCAACGGGGGATGAAGTGGTGACGACCGGCGGCCTTCTCGGCAAGGTGGTGGATGTCGGTGACAGTTTCATCACTCTCGAGATCGCCGATGGCGTGCGCGTCAAAGTGCAGAAGTTTCAGGTTTCCGCCCTGATGCCCAAGGGCACCTGGAAAAGTGTTTGAGCCATGCTCGAGTACGCCCGTTGGAAATACATTCTCGTCGTCATCGTGCTGCTGCTCGGGGTGCTGTTGGCGCTGCCCAATGTGTTCGGCGATGACCCTGCGCTGCAGGTCGCCCGCAAGGACCGCACGGCCGTAGCCGCTTCCGCCGCAGCCTCGATTGAGTCGTACCTCAAGGACAAAGGGGTCGCGGTCGATAAAAGCTACATCGACGATGGGCGGCTCATGCTGCGCTTCGCCAATGTGCCCGAGCAGCTCAAGGCGCGCGACGCAGTCAATGACCGGTTCAAGGACGATTACGTCACCGCGCTGTCGTTTGCCTCACGGGCTCCGGCGTTTCTGGCCAAGATAGGGTTGCGTCCCATGCCGCTGGGACTCGATCTGCGAGGCGGCCTGTATCTTCTCTATCAGGTGGATGTGAACGGTGCGGTCAGTCAGTTGCTCGATGGCTATGCTCAGGACGCCCGGCGCACACTTGCCGCTGCCAACATTCCCTTCAAGGACGTCGCGGTCGTAGCCGTCGGGGGTGATCGGCCGAACGCGATCCGCATCACGCTGCCGCCGGAAGCGGACGCCGCAGCGGTACGCAGTGCGATGTCCGGTCCATACCAGGGTCTGCAGATGACGACCGAGAGCCTGTCCAGCGGCTCAGCAGTGCTCGCAACCCTGACTGCGGCGCAGATTCGCGAGCGCCAGGACTACGCCATCCAGCAGAACATCACGACGTTGCGCAACCGCGTGAACGAGCTGGGGGTCTCGGAGCCGATCGTGCAGCGCCAGGGACTGGATCGTATCAATGTACAGCTCCCCGGCGTGCAGAACTCCGCTGAAGTAAAGGACATCCTCGGCAAGGTAGCCACCCTCGAGTTCCGCCTCGAGGACATGACCAATAACGCCTTCGAGGCCGCCACCAGCGGGCATGCGCCCCTCGGCTCGAAGTTGTATACCCATACGCGCGTCGGCCGTCCTCTGCTGCTCAAGCGCGAGGTCATCGCCACCGGCGATCAGCTGACCAACGCCGTCAGCACCCAGATGCAGGAAGGTCCGGCGGTTTCCATCAAGCTCGATGCGCGCGCCGGGGATTCCATGTTGAAGACCACCCGCGCCAATCTGAACAAGCGCATGGCGGTGGTGCTGATCGAAAAACGCCGTGAAACCAGTGAAGTGAATGGCAAGAAGGTCACACGCGATGTCACCGACGAGCAGGTGATCAACGATGCCACCATCCGCGGCGTCTTCTCCAACAGTTTCGTGATTACGGGCCTGGCGGCGGGCGAGGCGCGTGAGCTTGCGCTGCTGCTGCGCTCCGGCTCGCTTTCAACGGTCATCTATCTCATCGAGGAACGCGCCGTCGGCCCAAGCCTCGGCAGGGACAACATCGACAAGGGCGTACACGCACTCATCATCGGCATGGCCGGCGTGTTTCTCTTCATGGCGATCTACTACCGTACGTTCGGATTGGTTGCCGACGCCGTGCTGCTGGGCAATGTCGTGTTGCTCGCGGCACTACTCTCCCTCATGCGTGCCTCGCTCTCGCTGCCCGGTATCGCCGGTATCATCCTGACGGTCGGCATGGCGGTCGATGCCAACGTGCTGATCTATGAACGTATCCGCGAGGAGATCCGCAAAGGTGTCTCGCCCCAGGCCGCCATCCGGGCGGGCTTTGAGAAGGCGTTCTCGGCGATCGCCGATTCGAACATCACGACACTGATCGCCGGGGTGGTGTTGTGGGTATTCGGAACCGGACCGATCCGCGGCTTTGCGATCGTGCTGACACTCGGCATCGCGACTTCGCTGTTCACGGCACTCATGGGCAGCCGCGCTCTTATTACCCTTATGTACGGTGGGCGGCGTAAGCCGGCACGCCTGTCAATCTGAGTCACCGCGCGTGGAATTCTTCAAGCATCAGACCAACTTTCCGTTCATGGCAACCCGCAGGGTGTGGTATGCCCTGTCGGCCATCCTCATGATTGCCTCGATCGTGTCGTTCGCCACGCGCGGGCTGAATCTGGCGATCGATTTCACCGGCGGTGTCAGCGCCGAGGCGACCTTCACGCAGGCTGCCGATGTCGATGCGGTGCGCGCCAAGCTCACGCAGGTGGGCTTCCGCGATCCGCAGGTCCAGAGCTTCGGCTCCTCGCGCGACATTGCGATCCGGCTGCCGCCGGAGGCGGGTCAGACGGCTGCGGCGGTACGCTCGCGGCTCGAGACCGCACTGCAGAGCGTCTCCCCCGGCGCCGAGGTGCGCCAGCTGGATGTGGTCGGGCCGCAGGTGGGTAACGAGCTCAAGACCAGCGCTACCTGGGCGCTGGTTTTCACCATGCTGCTGATCTTCATCTACATCGCCTTTCGTTTTCATACCTGGCGATTGTCCTTCGGCGCGATCCTGGCCGTGGTGCACGATCCGGTATTGGTGCTCGGTATCTTCTCGATCACCCAGACCTCGTTCGATCTGGCGGTCGTCGCGGCGATCCTGGCCGTGGTGGGCTATTCGCTGAATGACACCATCGTGGTATTCGACCGGATCCGGGAGCGGCTCGAGAGCAACCGGCGCGCGCCGACCGATGTGGTGCTGGACCAATCCATCAACCAGACTCTGTCGCGCACCATCATGACCAAGGTGGTCACCTCCATCGTCGTGGTCGCCCTGCTGTTCCTCGGGGGCCCGGTGCTGAAGGGTTTCTCGGAGGCGCTGATGATCGGCATCATCGCCGGCACCTACTCCTCGATCTACATCTCCAGTGCCATTGCGCTGGATTGCGGTCTGACCGCCGAGCACGTGTTCCCGTCAGTCAAGAAGACGGCGGTGGATCACCTGCCTTAGCGTTGCGTGGCTGAGCTCATCGCCGATCCGCAGGTTTGGTTGGCGTTGGTGACGCTGTCGCTGCTCGAGATCGTGCTCGGCATCGACAATCTGATTTTCATCGCATTGCTGGTCAATCGCCTGCCGGCCGCTCGTCGCGAGACGGCGCGCCTCAGCGGTCTGTCGCTGGCGATGCTCACGCGCATCGCGCTGTTATATTCAGTCGTGTGGCTCACCCGACTGGTAAAGCCCTGGCTGCAGATCGGCTCGCTGTCGCTCTCAGCGCGCGACGCCATTCTGCTGGTCGGCGGACTGTTCCTGCTGATGAAGAGCGTACTCGAGATTCACCGCGCGCTGGAAGGCGCGGAGCGGCTCGCCAACCCCGCGCGTCCGGTCTATCCCAGCTTCGGCATGACGGTCCTACAGATCGCCCTGGTGGACATCGTGTTCTCATTCGATTCCGTGTTTACCGCGGTAGGGCTAGCGCGCGATCTGCCGATCATGATTGCCGCCATCGTGGTGGCGATCGTGGTCATGCTGTGGGTGTCGAAATCCATCAGCGCCTTCATCGAGCGCCATCCCACAATCAAGATGCTGGCGCTGTCGTTCCTCATCCTGATTGGAGCTGCGCTCATCGCTGAGGCGCTGCACTTCTCCATCCCCAAGGGTTATCTGTATTTCGCCATGGCCTTTGCCACCCTGGTGGAAATGGCCAACATCCGGCTGCGCCGGCTGCTCGATGCCGCCCGCTCCAAAAGCAGCAGCCTCGGTCGGCCGCCTCGCTGAGCCTAGCGGGTCGCGCTGACAGGATTCGCGGCGCCCGCGGCGCGATGCAGACGGCTATGGCGGTAGCCGTAAAACGCATAGACCAGCGCACCGAGCAAAGTCCAGACGATCAACCGCGCCCACGTAGCGACACCCAGCGCGACCATCATCCAGCCGCAGATGATGGCTCCGCCGATACAGGTGAACCAGGGCGCCGGAGTCCGGAAGGGACGCTCGAGGTCCGGCCGTGTCCGGCGCAACACCAGCACGCCGAGGCATACCGTCACGAACGCCATGAGCGTGCCGATCGACACGAGCGCACCCAGAATCCCCACCGGCAACAGGCCACCGACGATCGCCGCCACGGCGCCGGTAAATACGGTGCCGAAGCTCGGCGTGCGAAAGGTGGGATGCACACGCGCAAATGGTTTCCAGATGAGACCGTCGCGTGCCATGGCGAGAAAGATGCGCGCCTGGGCGAGCGTCATCACCAACATGACCGAAGTCATACCGGCGAGCGCGCCGAGCTTTACGGGTAATCCCATCCAGTGCAGCGAGGGATACTTATCGAGCGCCAGGGCCACGGGCGCCGGTACATCCAGCTCCGTGTAATGCACCATCCCGGTGAGCACCACCGCGGTCACCACGTACAACACGGTGCAGATGACCAGGCTCGTGAGGATGCCGATTGGCATGTCCCGCTGCGGATTCTTCGTTTCCTGCGCGGCGGTGGAGATGGCATCGAAGCCAATGTAGGCGAAGAAGATCACGCCGGAGGCGGCCATGATACCGCTCCAGCCGAACTTACCCGGGCCGACGTTGGGCGGGATGAACGGATGCCAGTTGTCCATGTTGATATGGCTGACACCCAGGAATATGAACAGCAGCACGACCGTAACCTTGATCGCGACAATCACGTTGTTGAAGGCGGAAGACTGGCGGATGCCCACGTAGCAGATGACGGTCAGCGCAGCGACAATCGCCACGGCGGGCAGATTGATCAGCGCTCCGGTTCGCACGATGTCAAAGTCGCCACTGCCTTTGGCGAAGGGCGCACTGGAGAGGGCCGTCGGCAGGTGGATGTTGAACTGCTCGAGCAGGCTGACGAGGTAGCCCGACCATCCGACGGAGACGGTGGCCACGGCAAACAGGTACTCGAGCACCAGGTTCCAGCCGATGAACCAGGCGACGCCCTCGCCCAGGGTGGCATAACAGTAAGAGTAGGCGCTACCGGAGACCGGAATCATGGCGGCGAATTCCGCGTAGCAGAAGCCGGCCAGCGTGCAGCCGATGCCTGCGATGATGAAGGCGAGGGCGAGCGCGGGACCTGCGTGATTCGCTGCCGCAGTTCCTGTGAGTACGAAGATACCGGTGCCGATGATGCCACCCACGCCCAGAGCCGTGAGCGCCGTCGCCGAGAGTGCCCGTTTCAGCTGCTGCCCCGAGGTGTCATCTTCATGCAGGGCGGCGATGGACTTGGTCGCAAGCAGCTGATTGGCCATTTAACCCCCCGAATATGTCGCGCGCACAAGTTGAGTCACAGCGGGCAACCCCCAGGCGCGGTTTGCGAGCGACTCTACACAAGCGATCTGGGGAAAGCGAGAAAGCGCCCGCTGCGTCATTTATCCTTCGCGCAAGCCCTCCGGGAGATGAGGTGCCAGTACCTCCAGCAGCGCCTCGTACACTTTCGGTGTGCCACACAGGATGTTGCCACCCTGTAGATACTCGCCGCCGGAGAGCGTACCGATGCGCCCGCCGGCCTCCTGGATGAGCAGGGTGCCCGCAGCCGTATCCCATGCGCTCAGGCCGATCTCCCAGAAGGCATCGGCCCGGCCAGCGGCCACATAAGCCAGATCGAGTGCCGCGGCGCCCGGCCGGCGCACGCCCGCCACCTGCTGCATGACATCCTTGAGCATCGCCATGTAGGCATCGAGGTAGCGCGTGTTGGAACGATAGGGAAAGCCGGTTGAGATCAGCGCCCCCTCGAGAGTGCGCTGCTTGCTGACGCGGATACGATGATTATCGAGGTGTGCGCCGGCACCGCGCGTTGCAGTGAAGAGTTCCTGGCTGATCGGGTCATAGACCACGCCGTGTTCCAGCCGCCCTTTCTGCTGACAGGCGATCGAGACGGCGAAGGTCGGAAAGCCGTGCAGGAAGTTCGTCGTGCCATCGAGCGGATCGATGATCCAAACCGTGTCGCCGTCACCCGTGCGGCCACTCTCCTCGGCAAGAAAGGCGTGCTGCGGATAATGACGGCGGACGAGCTTGATGATCTCCTGCTCGGCGGCATGATCCACCTCGCTTACGAAGTCGTTGCGTCCTTTGGAGGTGATCTTGAGCGATTCGAGCCGGTTCAGGCTGCGGATGATGACTTCGCCCGCGGCACGGGCCGCGCGCACCGCGATATTGAGAAGCGCATGCACAGAAAATAAGCTTCCATGAGCTGGCCAGGTGTTTCATCGTAACAGATCGATGTCCGTCAACATCCGTATCGTCTTGGTAGAGCCCTCGCATCCCGGCAACATCGGAGCCGTGGCGCGCGCCATGAAGAACATGGCGCTCGAGCAGCTGGTGCTGGTGCGACCGAAGCTGTTTCCGCATGCCGAGGCGACGGCCCGCGCCTCAGGCGCCGATGACATCCTGGCGGCAGCGCGTGTCGTCACGAGCCTGGATGAGGCACTCGAGAACTGCGGCTTCATCGGTGCCACCACATCACGGGAGCGTGACCAGAACTTCCGCGTCCTGGATGTGCGCGAGGCGGCGGCACGGCTCGTGAGTGAAGCGCGGCGGACGCCGGCGGCGATTCTCTTCGGAGCGGAGCGGACGGGGCTCACCAATGAGGAGCTCGATGCTGCGCACGTTTTGATTCGGATCCCTGCCAATCAGGCATATCTTTCGCTGAATCTCGCCATGGCGGTGCAGCTCGTGACGTACGAGCTGTTCCGTGCCTGCAGCGAGGTTGAAGGTACGACCCAGGATCCTGTCCCCGCCGCAGTGCCGCTGGCCACACCTGCCGAGATGCAGCGTCTGTACAGCCACCTTGCACAGGTCATGCAAGCCGTGGATTTCCGGGATCGCACTCAGGGCGGCACGCATCTGATGGCGCGCATCCGTCGTTTTCTGCAGCGCGCCGAGCTGGATCAGAACGAGGTCAACATCCTGCGCGGCTTTCTCACCGCCATTCAGAGCCGTCGCCGCCACGCAGGTGAGCGGCACCGCATCGGCGTGTCCGGCAGCATCGACGACAACATCGGGGGCATCGACGATGATACCGGGGGCAGCGACGACGATACCGGGGGGCAGTGAGTGAACGCACGGCGAACTCCGCTGTATCTGGATTACGCGGCGACCACGCCCGTGGACCCACGGGTGGCCGCTGCCATGTCCGAATGCCTCGGTGCAGAGGCTGACTTCGGAAATCCCTCAGCGGTCACGCACGTCTTCGGTCAACGCGCGGCGGCGCGCATCGAGCAGGCACGTGAACAGGTCGCGGCGCTGCTCGGGGCCGACCCCGCGGAAATCGTGTTCACGTCCGGGGCGACTGAATCCAACAATCTTGCGCTGCTGGGGGTCGCGCGCGCCAACAGCGATCGCGGCCGGCATCTGGTGACCACTCGGATCGAGCACAAGGCCGTGCTCGATCCCTGTCGTCATCTGGAGAAGCAAGGCTTCGAGGTCACCTACCTGACGCCCGACCGGCGCGGAGTCATCGCCCCTGATGCAGTGCGGGCCGCACTGCGTCCCGACACCCTGCTGCTCTCGGTAATGCTCGCCAACAACGAGACGGGTGTGCTGCAGGACGTAGCCACCATCGGCAACATCTGCCGCGAGCGTGAGGTGCTGTTCCACACCGACGCTGCTCAGGCCGCAGGCAAGCTTCCCTTGAGCGTTCACGAGCTGCCGATTGATCTGCTGTCCTTTACCGCGCACAAGATCTACGGCCCCAAGGGCATCGGTGCCTTGTACGTGCGCAAGCCGACCCGGCCACAATTATTGCCCATCAGCTTTGGCGGTGGACAGGAACGCGGCCTGCGCCCCGGCACACTGGCTACACACCAGATCGTCGGTTTCGGTGCAGCCTGTGAGCTGGCAGGCGAGACGGTGCAGGCAGAATGGGCTCGGTGTGAGAGCTTGCGCTTGCGTCTGTGGGAAGGCCTGCAACCGCTGGGGGGCGTCCACCTCAATGGTGGCGATGCGGCGCACCTTGCGCAGCTGTTGAATGTTTCGTTCGAAGGAGTCGAAGGGGAAAGCCTGCTGCATGCTCTGCCGGAGCTGGCCGTGGCGTCCGGTTCAGCCTGCAATTCCGCGAGCGGCGAGCCCTCATACGTGCTGCGCGCCCTGGGGCGCGATACACAGCTTGCCCAGAGTTCCCTGCGCTTCAGCCTCGGACACGCCACGACAGCGGCCGACATCGACTTCACGATTGCCGCAGTGAGCCGAGCCATCCGTCAACTGCGCGCCCTATCCCCAGCCCATCAGCCGCGCCACAGGCTGGAGGCACCTGGGAGCGCCAGCGAATTGAGTCATTTACCAGTGCGCAGCGGCCGCTTTGGCGCGATAGGGGAGAGCGCGCGGGTGGTGGGCGGGGAAGCCGGGGGACAGGCGCAGGGCACTTGGGTGCGTTTTGAGCTGCTGGTGGAGAAAGATGTTGTGAAGGATGCCCGTTTTCAGATCTACGGATGCCCCCATACTACGGAGGTGGCCGATTGGGTCACCGCGCAACTGCCTGGTCGCCGCTGCAGCGCACTCGTGCCCGACTCGCCGCGCGACTGGGCCCGTCAGCGACAGATTCCGGCCGCCAAGCTCGGGCGCCTGCTGCTGATCGAGGATGCGCTGCAGAGTTGCCTTCGGCATTGGCGCTCTGACGAGTAGACTATTACCACCACCTGTAAGCTTCGAAAGCGATGGCCATATCCCTGACTGAATCCGCTGCAGACCGCGTTAAAGCCTTCCTTCACTCCCGAGGCGGCGGGCTCGGCTTGAGGCTCGGAGTACGCAAAACCGGCTGTTCCGGTTTCGCCTACGTCATCAACTATGCCGATGAGCCGGTCCCCGGAGAGCTGACGTTCGAGGATCGCGGCGTCAAGGTCTTCGTAGATCGCGACAGTCTGTCGCTCATTGACGGCACGATCGTGGATTTTGTGAAGCAGGGCCTCAACGAGGCGTTCCGCTTCCGCAATCCGAACGTCAAAGGCGAATGCGGCTGCGGCGAGAGTTTTTCCGTCTGAGGCGAGAGTTTTTCCGTCTGAACAGCGGCCTCTAGCGAGCTGCGAGCCGCGCTTGCGCGCCTGCAGCTGACCTCGGTGACCGTCCTAAAGCATTGATTCCCCGTGCCCGGCGGCCGGGGTACACTGCCCGGCTAGCTTCCGGCGGGTTGCCGCTGGAATTTCACATTTTCCATAAGGATCAAGCGAATGGCGCTCGAGCGCACCCTGTCCATTGTGAAGCCCGATGGCGTCAGCCGTAATCTCATCGGTGAGGTGTACCGTCGTTTCGAGCAGGCCGAGCTCTCGATCATCGCAGCGCGGATGATTCAGCTCTCTCAGCGCGAAGCGGAGGGCTTCTATGCCGTCCACCGTGAGCGGCCTTTCTTCAAGGATCTGGTCAAGTACATGACTTCGGGCCCCGTCATGGTGCAGGTTCTGGAAGGTGAGAATGCGATCGTGCGTAACCGCGAGATCATGGGAGCCACCGACCCCAGAAAGGCGGCGCCAGGTACGATTCGCGCCGATCATGCGCTCAGTATCGAGCAGAACGTGGTGCACGGCTCCGACGGGCCGGATACCGCGGCCATGGAGATCGCCTATTTCTTCCGCACCACCGAGCTGCACTCACGGGGCTGAGGAGCCCGCGGCCGAGGCTGCATGGATATCGCTGCGCCCACCAACCTGCTAGCCCTGACCCGCCTCGAGCTCGAGCACTTCGTCGCCGGGCTGGGCAGCAAGCCCTTTCGCGCCCGCCAGCTCATGAACTGGATCTACAAGCGTGGCGAGCCAGCCTTCGCGCAGATGACCGATCTGGCGAAAGAGCTGCGGACACAGCTACAGGCCTGCGCCGAGGTGCGCGCTCCGGAGATTCTTACGCGGCATACGGCAGGCGATGCCACCACGAAATGGGTGCTGCGCGCCGATGCGTCGCAGGCCTTCGAGATGGTCTTTATCCCGGAGGAGGATCGCGGCACCCTGTGCATCTCTTCCCAGGTGGGTTGCGCCCTCGATTGTTCGTTTTGTTCCACGGCGCAACAGGGGTTCAATCGGAATCTCAGTACGGCGGAGATCGTCGGACAGGTGTGGCTCGCGAAGCGCGAGCTGGCCGAATTCACGGCGAACCACCCCGTTCGCGATCGGCGCGTCGTGACCAATGTGGTGCTGATGGGCATGGGTGAGCCGCTGGCCAACTTCCGCAATGTCGTTCCGGCATTGCGGCTGCTGCTGGATGATTACGGGTTCGATCTGTCGCGTCGCCGGGTGACGCTGTCGACCTCGGGTCTGGTGCCGCAGATCTACAAGCTGGCGGAGGAGACTAACGTTGCGTTGGCCGTGTCATTGCATGCACCGGATGATGAGTTGCGCAACGAGCTCGTGCCCATCAACCGCAAGCATCCCATCGGCGAGCTGCTCGAGGCCTGCTGGCATTACATCGATGAGCAGAATGGTCGCAGTGTGACCTTTGAATATGTGATGCTCGAGGGCGTGAACGATTCGCTCGCGCAGGCGGGCTCCCTGGCCCGATTGCTGCGCGGCCGACCTGCAAAGGTGAATCTCATTCCATTCAATCCCTATCCCGGTACCCGCTATCGGCGCTCATCGGCTGCCACCGTGCAGGCTTTCCGCGACGAGCTCATCAAGCGCGGCGTGCTTGCGACCGTGCGCCGTACGCGGGGTGACGACATCGATGCGGCGTGCGGCCAGCTGGCCGGCCGTGTCATCGATCGCACTACCGCACGGCTGGGATCCAAGCTCTTCGCCGTATCGGTGCAAACATGACAGCCAGCACAGGGTGGTTGCCAGGCGGTCAGTACTTACGACTCGCCGCAGCTCTGCTGGGTATGGCGATCATCGCCGGTTGCGCCAGTGGCGGCAGCAACAGCCGCGAGCGTCGGCGCGATGACGCCGCCAATTACAACACTCAGCTCGGCATCGACTACATGAAACAGGGCGATCTGCCGCTGGCCAAGGACAAGCTCGATCGCGCCATGGCGGAGAACGCCAATGATCCGGGCGTACACAGCGCCATGGCGATGCTCGAGGATCGGCTGGGACATCCTGACAAGGCGGATCAGCAGTTCAAGGAAGCATTGCGCCTCGGACACAACAGCCCGGATACGCTGAACAATTATGCGGTCTACCTGTGCCGCAACGGGCGTACCGATGAGGGGGTGAAGCGATTCGAGGAGGCGGCGCACAACGCCCTGTATCGCACTCCCGAGGCCGCCTATACCAACGCGGGGGTGTGCCTGCGGGCGGCCAAACGTGACACCCAGGCGGCAATGAGTTTCCAGCGCGCCCTGCAGGTAAAGCCCAACTATGCGGAGGCCGCTTTCCAGCTTTCGGAGCTGGATCTGCAGCGTGGGGAACTCACCGAGGCGCGCGCCGAGCTCGATCGCTATCTGGCCGCGTATGAGGCGACCCCCGATCTGCTGCTCGTGGGCGTCCAGATCGCGCAGAAGCAGGGCGATCGTCTGGCCGAGGAGCGTTATGCCCGCAGGTTGCGGCTCGATTTCCCCAGCTCCGATCAGGCACGGGCGCTGGCCAGCTTGACTCACCCTCCGGGCTGACGGATGCACGCGGAGGCAGCAGGAATCGGCATGCGGCTGCGCGCAGCCCGCGACAAGCTCGGACTGACCATCCTGCAGGCCGCCGAGAAGCTGCACACCGATCCGAAGATTCTCGAGGCTCTGGAGGCCGATGATTTCGAGTCCCTGGGAGCACCGGTCTACGCGCGCGGACATCTGCGCCACTACGCGGAATTCGTGGGCGAATCGGCAACTCAGCTGAGCGAGCTCTATGGCGATACGGTGAAAACGGCGCCACCGCCCGATCTGACACGCATCGCGCGCGCGCCGTCGACGGAAGAAACCAACCGCCTGGTAGCGCCGGCGCTGTTGGTGCTATCCATATTTGCCGTGGCAGGCGCGGTCTGGTGGGTGCTGACACTCTCGGGCCAGAAACCACAGCGGGATCAGACGCACATTATCGGCCCTGCCGCACCGGAGAGCGCGGCGACCGCGGCTCCCGCGGGGGTATCGCCGGATGCACGCCCTGAGGCGGGGAGTCAGTCACCGGCAGCAGCTCCCTCTGATGCCGCAGGCCCGCACTCCAATTCCACGACACCCGCAGGTACGGTGCCAACGGCCTCGACGATACCGCCGGTGTCCCATGCGGGTCCCGGTGCACCGGGCACCCGTCTCGCCTCCGCAGCTCCCGGGGATGCGGATGCCGGTGCACCGGCCGCTGCTCCTGCCAACCTCGCCGGCAGTGCTGCCGTACATGCTGGCAGGGATGGACAGGTGGTGTTGCACTACGGCGCTGACAGTTGGACTGAGATATACGATGCCTCGGGTGCCCGGCTGTTCTACGACGTAGGTGCCGCTGATTCTGTGCGTACCGTCAGTGGCGCGTTGCCGTTGCGCCTGGTGCTCGGCAACGCCTCCGGCGTCACCATCGAGGTGAATGGCCGCAGCACCCCCGCATCGAAATGGGCGCTGCCGGATGGCAGTGCCCAGCTGCTCATCAATCGTGCTGGTCATGCGGTACGAGCCCATCCGGCGACCGACGGGGGTTAGTGTTGGTCGAGCAGATCCAGCCCATCCGTGGGATGAACGACATTCTGCCCGCGGAGATCGCGACGTGGCAGTACCTCGAGCAGACCGTGCGCGATCTGATGCTCGGGTACGGCTACGAGGAAATGCGCGTGCCGCTGCTCGAGCAGACCGCGCTCTTCAAACGCTCGATCGGCGAATTGACCGATGTCGTCAGCAAGGAGATGTACACCTTCCAGTCGCAGGGTGGAGAGAGTCTGACTCTGCGCCCGGAAGCCACGGCCGGTATCGTGCGCGCCGTCATCTCCAATCGCATGTTGCGAGGCCAACGACACAAGCTCTGGTGCATAGGGCCGATGTTCCGCTATGAGGCGCCGCAGGCCGGACGCTTTCGCCAGTTTCACCAGCTGGACGTCGAGGCGGTGGGTTTCGCGGGGCCCGATGTCGATGCCGAGCTCATCGCCCTCACAGCCCGGCTATGGCGCAAGCTGGGGATCAGCCGCGTGCGCCTGCAGCTCAACTCGCTTGGCACGCCCGAATCGCGCCGGGACTACCGCGAGCTGCTGGTCCGGTATTTTCGCGCGCACGAGCAGCAGCTGGACGACGACAGCCGTAGGCGGCTCGAGGGCAATCCGCTGCGCATCCTCGACAGCAAGAATCCTGACATGCAGCAGCTGGTCGCGGCGGCCCCCTCGCTCACCGAGCATCTGGATGCGCAGTCACGCAGTCATTTCGAGGCGCTCTGCCAGACACTGCGCGAGCTGCAGATTCCCTTCGAGATCAACCCGCGTCTGGTGCGCGGGCTGGACTACTACACACGCACGGTGTTCGAGTGGATCAATGACTCCTCCGGCGCACAGAATGCCGTATGCTCAGGCGGGCGCTACGATGGGCTGATCGCGCAGCTCGGCGGGGAGCCGACGCCCGCCATCGGCTTCGCCATGGGCATGGAGCGGGTGGTTGCGCTTTTGCAGCAGGCTGAGCGCATTCCGGCGCCGGCACATCCGGATGTTTACGTCGTGCTGAACGGCGAACGTGCCCAGGGTGCGGGGTTGAAGCTCATCGAGCAGCTGCGCGATGCGCTGCCGGGCCGGCGGTTCGAGATCAATCTGGGCGGCGGCACCTTCAAGACACAGTTTCGCCGTGCCGACCGCAGCGCCGCGCCCCTTGCGCTGATCGTGGGAGATGACGAGCTGGCGCGTGGCGTGGTGGGCGTGAAACCTTTGCGGCAGGAGGCAGGTCAGAGCGAGTGCCCGATCGCACAGCTGGCCGGTGGAATCGAGACGGCGCTGGCCGCTTTGGGCGCGGCCTGACGGGGAGCGAAGAGTGGACGACTATCTGTCGGAAAAAGAGCAATGGGAAACTCTCAAGGCCTGGGTGCGCGAGAACGGCCTGTGGGTGCTGGCGGGCGTGGCGCTCGCCGCTGCCGGCATCTCGGGCTGGCGCTGGTATCAGGGGCACGTCAATGCCACGGCGGCGCGCGCGAGCGCACAGTACGAGCAGATGATGCAGGCATTCGCCCGCAATGACACAGCGGCGGCGTTCGTGGCGCTCGGTGCGCTGGAGCGGGATTATCCCGGGTCGCCATACGTGGATCAGGCGAAGCTCGCAGCAGCCCGCTCCTACGTGGAGTCCAATCAGCTGGATAAGGCTGCCACCGAGCTGCAGGCCCTGGCCGGACAGTCACGCGACAAGGATCTGGCCATGGTGGCGCGACTGCGGCTCGCGCGCGTGCAGATCGCCCAGAAGCAGGCCGACCAGGCCATCACTACCCTGCAGGCGATGCAGCCGGGTGCCTTTGCGGCGCGTTACCACGAAGTGATGGGCGATGCCTATTACGCCAAGGGCGACAAGGCCAATGCCTTGAAGGAATATCTCACCGCGCGCACAGCTGATCTGGGCAGCGGCACCGGCGCAGGCGAGGGACTCGAGCTGAAGATCGCCGACCTGACTCCAACATCCAACATGGCGGCCGCCCCGCCGACGGCTGCGACTAAATAGTGATGCAACAACACTTTCGCTGGCTGGCCGCGGCCGCCTTGCTCGTTCTGGCAGCCTGCTCCAAGGACAAGGACATTGACAAGCCGACGCCGCTCGCCACCTTCAACGCGACGCTGCGCGTGGAGCGCGTGTGGAGCGACAAGGTAGCCGATAAGGGCGCCAAACCGTTGCGACTCGGACTCGGACTCGCCATTGACGACAATCGCCTCTACGCCGCCGGTCATAAAGGTGAGATCGCCGCGTTCGATCTGAAAACGGGACGAACCGTGTGGCGCATCAAGACCAAACTGGCGCTTTCCGGCGGACCCGGGGTTGGCGCGGGTCTGGTGGTCGCCGGCTCGACCTTCGGCGACATCATTGCGCTGAATGCCGCGGACGGTGCGTTGCGCTGGAAGGTGCGCGTCAACGGCGAGGTGCTGTCTGCTCCTGCGGTGTCCGAGCGCATGGTGGCATTGCGCACCGTCGACGGCAGACTGCGTGCGCTGGCAGCGAAGGACGGGCGTGAGCTGTGGTCGCAGGAACAGCAGGTGCCGCGACTGTCGTTGCGTGGTACGTCCTATCCGGTCGTCTCGGGTGATCTTGTCCTGTGCGGTTTCGACAATGGCAAGGTCGCCGCTGTTAACGTGAACGACGGCTCCATCCAGTGGGAGACCACCATTGCTCCTCCGCATGGCAAAACTGAACTGGAGCGGCTGGATGATGTGGATGCGGGCGTGCGTGTGGCCGGATCCGATGTCTACGCGATCGGCTTTCAGGGCCGTATTGCGATGCTGGCCCTGGATACCGGGCAGATCTGGTGGTCGCACGAAGCGTCCAGTTACCGCACGATCGGGCTGGATGATGAGGCACTGTACCTAGCCACCGCCGAGGGAGACGTGGTGGCCTTGCGCCGCCGTACCGGGACGGAAATCTGGCGGCAGAAAGCACTGGAGCACCGCCGGCTGTCCGCCGCAGTGGAGTCTGACAATGCGATTGTCACGGCCGACTACCAGGGCTACGTGCATTGGCTGGACAAGGCCACGGGTGCCATTGTGGCCCGCTCCTCATCGGGCAAGGTGCGCGTAAGCAATCCCCCGGTGGTGGCAGGCAACATGGTGTTGATCGCCAACGATGCTGGCGGTATCAGTGCCTTCAAGGCTACCCCCATCCCCGGGGCGCATCCGCCACCTGCCGCCAATCCGCCATCCAGTACGTCCGATTCGGCGACACCTGCGACACCGCCGCCTGCCGCGCCTGAGGCGGGCAGTGCTTCCGAGAGCGCAACCGCGCCTGCGCCAACAGAGAATGCAGCGCCATCGGCCGTCAGCCCCGCTACGCCGCCCAGCTCGCCGCCTCCCCTGGCAAACCCGCCAGCCGCCCCGCCCTCCTCACCGGAGGAGCAGCCGTCGCAGGCACCGGTTACCCCTCAGACCCAGCCACTGCCTCCGGGCACGCGTCCCCCGCCGCTGCCGCCGCAGCAGACGCCCGATCCGGTGCCGCCCGAGCCGCAGACCCAACCGCAACCTCCTCCGAGTTAGCGCAGCACTGAGCGTTCAGGAACTCTCATGCTGCCGGTTGTCGCGTTGGTGGGCCGCCCGAACGTCGGCAAATCAACACTGTTCAATGTACTGACTGGAACGCGCGACGCCATCGTGGCCGATGTTCCGGGCCTCACTCGCGATCGGAAGTACGGTTACGGACGCCTCGGGCCGATTCCCTATGTTGTCATCGACACCGGCGGGCTGATCGAGAATCCGACCGGCATCGAGGCGCAGATGCGCGCGCAGACCGAGCGCGCGGTAGCAGAAGCCGATCGGCTGGTCTTGCTGGCCGACGCACGCGCGGGCTTGCAGCCGCAGGATCACTACGTAGTGCGCGAGTTGCGGCGCTCTGGCAAGCCGGTGACCCTGGTGCTCAACAAGGCCGAGGGACTTGATCCTGATGCGGCCGCTGCGGACTTCCACGCCTTGGGACTGGGCGATCCGGTCACGATCTCGGCAAGCCACGGTCAGGGCTGTGAGGACCTGATGACGCTGGTGCTGGCGGGGCTGCCGGCGCCCAGCGCTGCCGATGACGGCACGGATGCCATCCGCATCGCGATCATTGGCCGGCCCAACGTGGGCAAATCAACGCTGGTCAACCGCCTGCTGGGTGAAGAGCGCGTGATTGCTAGCGAGATGCCAGGCACGACACGTGACAGCATCCTCGTGCCTTTCCGGCGTGCCGATCGTGACTTCGTGCTCATTGACACTGCAGGCTTGCGGCGCCGCGCGCGGGTCGAAGACGTGATCGAGCGCGCCAGTGTCGTGAAGACGCTGCAGGCAATCGATGAGGCGCATGTCGTGGTGTTGGTGTTGGATGCACATGACTCGGTTGCCGAGCAGGATGCGAGCGTACTCGGCATTGCATTGCAGCGCGGCCGGGCGCTGATTATTGCGGTCAACAAGTGGGATGGCATCGCGCCGGAGCAGCGCGAAGAGATCCATCGACAGCTGTCTCTGAAGCTCGATTTCGTGCCGTTTGCGCCTCTGCAATTCATCTCCGCGCGTCATGGCACAGGCGTGGGGGAACTGCTGCAGCTCATCGTCCGGGCCTACGAAGCGGCGATGCGTGAGATGCCCACGCGCGAGCTGACACGTACGCTGGAAAAAGCACTGAGTGTGCACCAGCCACCCATGGTGCACGGACGGCGCATCAAGCTGCGCTATGCGCACCAGGGAGGTCGCAACCCGCCGCGAATCATCATCCACGGCAACCAGACCAACGCGGTGCCGGATGCCTACAGCCGCTATCTGGCCAACGTGTTTCGCAAGAAATTCGATCTATTCGCGACACCCGTGGCGATGGAGTTTCGCACTGACTCGAATCCATACAACAAATCGCCCGGCAGCCGGCGGGCGGGCAGCGGACGGGGCGACAAGCCGACGCGCCGCGGCCCGCTGGGACGCGGCGATGGTACGCACGCTGGTGCACCCAGGCGGCGCGCCCGCTTCAAGGGCTCTGCCGGCAAGAAGCCCAGAGGCTGAGAAATCCAAGCGGCCGATGTCAGCGCGCGGTGCGCCTGTGGGCCGGAGCGGGGTTTGGCGGGGGCAGGAACAGCGCAGGATCGACGAATGTGCCGTTCAGTGCCACAGCCCAGTGCAGATGCGCTCCGGTCGCTCGTCCAGTTGCACCGACCTGACCCAACACCTCGGCGGCGCCCAGTTGTTGGCCGGTCCGCACAGCGACTTTGCTCAGGTGGCAGTACATCGTGATGAGTCCGCTGCCGTGATCGAGCAGCACGGTGTTGCCGGTGAAGAAAAACTCGCCGGTGTCCAGGACCCGTCCGGCCGCTGCAGCCTTCACCGGCGTGCCGGTGGCTGCCGCGATATCCATGCCCGTATGCGGATTGCGCGGTTGGTTGTTGAATACCCGGCGCAGGCCATACGAGCTGGACCGCACGCCCGGCACCGGCTGTACCAGGCGGAGCGTCGCCGGCGTTGTTTCGGAATAGGTGGCGAGCGCGGTGTGGATGCGGCGGGTATCTTCTTCGGCGCGGGCCAGATCCTGCGGTGAGAGATCAACCTTTGCAGGGGCCACCTTGAGCGCCTGCATGGCGTATCTCTTGTCTCTGATGGTAAAGGCAAGCGGCATACTGCCGTGCGCGGTGTCATCCTGCACCAGCAGTTCGGCCGGGCCGGGAGTCATGCTGAGCGGGATGCCTGCGATGGCCAGCCACTGATTCCTTAGCCGCAACACCATCACACGATGACCATTCAGGGTCACAAGCGGTGCCTGCGCGGCGCTTCCAGGCAGCGATGCGACGAAGATGCCACCAGGCACCTGACTGTCCTGCGGTAGCTGCAGCATGGAGCCACTGGCATCCGGAAGCTGACCCGCGCGCAGACCCATCAAGCAGACAGCTGTCAGCCATGCACCCATCAGGCAGGCAATCGCCCGCAGGATCAGATGCCGCATCAGCCGCATCGACTAGTGCTTTCCCGTGACGCGCGCTGTCAGTGAGCCGTGGCCGAGCTCGGCGCGGATCTCATCTCCGACCGCGACATCGGCCGTGGAGCGCAGCAGCCTGCCGTCCTCCCGTTTGACCACGGCGTAGCCACGAGTCAACACGGCAAGAGGACTGCAGGCATGCAGTCCTCTTGCGGCCAGTCCGATCCGCTGAGTCAAACCAGCGAGGCGGCGGTCCAGCGCGTACTGCAGGCGGCTCGCCAGAGCACTTTCTCGCAGCTCTCTTTCCCGTATCAGATGCGTTGGTGAGCGTTGCACCAGCCGCGGCAGCAGCTCGCTGATGCAGGCGCGGTTGTGTTGCAAGGTGGTGCGTATCGCACCCGCAAGTCGTTGCTCGAGGTGATCAAGCCGCTGCGCCTGTTGGCTCAGCCGGACCCCTGGATGTGCAACCCGCAGTCGAGCCTGCGCGCCTTGGAGACGCGCCAGCAACGAACGCAACTCCCGGCGGGTGCAGGCACTGAGACGACTCAGGGTGAGCGCCAATGCCGCAAGAGACGCCGCGCGGTCGGGCGCCACCAACTCGGCAGCGCCCGACGGAGTCGGCGCGCGGGCATCCGCCACGAGATCGGCTATCGTGAAATCGATCTCGTGACCAACACCGGACACGATGGGCACTTTGCAGGCGTGCACGGCGCGCGCGACGCGCTCGCTGTTGAAAGCCCAGAGATCCTCGAGTGAGCCGCCGCCGCGCGCGAGTATCAGCACATCGCACTCCGCGCGCGTAGAGGCGAGCTGGATGCTCGCAGCGACTGCGGCGATCGCGGCATCGCCTTGTACAGGTGTCGGGTAGATCAGCACCGTAGCTGGCGGAAATCTGCGGCTGAGGATGTGCAGAATGTCGCGGAGCGCCGCGCCGGTAGGCGAGGTGATGACGCCGATGCGCCGTGGGAATCGCGGCAGGCTGCGCTTGCGCTCAACCGCAAACAGTCCTTCGGCCGCCAGCTGTGCCTTGAGGCGCTCGAACTGCCGCTTGCGTGCTCCGATCCCCGCTTCTTCGAGATGCTCGATGATGAACTGATACTCGCCGCGGGGCTCGTACAGACTGACGCGCCCACGAGCGAAAACGTGCTGCCCGGCCTGTGGCGTGAAGTCGACCGACTGGTTGCGCTGCCGGAACATGGCGCAGCGCAGCTGCGCATCGCGGTCCTTCAGCGAGAAATACCAATGTCCCGAGGAGGGCGCGGAAAAGTTCGACAATTCCCCTTCCACCCAGACCACTCCCAGGCCGCGCTCGAGCAGCACGCGGACTTCGCGATTCAGGCGGGTGACGGTATAGATGTCGCGCGCGGGTGTGCTGCCCGCAGGGAACTGAGTTGCCATGCCTTAGCCTGCAATGAGCCGCAGATGGGTTTACCACGGTTCGGTTCCCGCGTACACTGGCGCGCTTTACTTCGACTCCGACCTTCATGCGTATCCTCGAAGAAGCTCTGACCTTCGATGATGTTCTCCTCGTTCCGGCTTATTCGGAAATCCTGCCACGTGAGGTCGACCTTTCCACACAGGTCACCCGCCGCATTCGTCTGAACGTGCCGCTGCTGTCGGCGGCGATGGACACCGTGACCGAGGCGCGCCTGGCCATCACGATCGCCCAGGAAGGCGGCATCGGCGTCATTCACAAGAGCATGACGATCGAAGCACAGGCGCAGGAAGTCGGGCGCGTGAAAAAATTCGAGAGCGGCGTGATCAAGGATCCGATCACGGTCTCACCCAACATGTCCATTCGTGAGGTGTTGAATCTCACGCGGTCCCGCGGCATCTCGGGGGTGCCGGTGGTGGTGGGGCGCAAGGCGGTCGGCATCGTCACTCATCGGGATCTGCGCTTCGAGGACAAGCTCGATGCGCCGGTGTCATCGGTCATGACCCCGCAGGAGCGGCTGATCACGGTACGCGAGAATGCGCCGAAGGAAGAGGTGCTCACGCTGTTGCATCGCCATCGCATCGAGAAAGTGCTGGTGATCAATGGCGAGCACGAGCTGGTCGGCATGATTACCGTTAAGGATTTCCAGAAGGCCACCGAGTTTCCGCGCGCCTGTAAGGACGACGGCGGTCGACTGCGCGTCGGCGCAGCCGTGGGTACGACTCCCGACACGCTGGATCGGGTAGCCGCGCTGCGTGAGGCAGGAGTCGATCTGGTGGTGGTGGATACGGCTCACGGCCATTCGCGCGGAGTAATCAGTACGGTCGAGCGACTCAAGAAACGCTGGCCAGAGCAACAGGTCATCGCAGGTAACATCGCGACCGCCGAGGCCGCGCGGGCGCTGGTCGCTGCCGGAGCCGATGCCGTCAAGGTCGGCATCGGGCCGGGCTCCATCTGCACGACGCGCATCGTTGCCGGCGTCGGCGTACCGCAAATTTCTGCCGTGGCGAATGTAGCCGCGGCCCTGAGCGATACGGATGTGCCGGTTATTTCCGATGGCGGCATTCGCTATTCGGGCGATATTGCGAAGGCGCTGGTTGCCGGCGCCCATGCCGTCATGATCGGCAGTTTGTTCGCCGGTACCGAGGAATCTCCCGGGGAAGTCGAGTTATATCAGGGCGCATCCTACAAGTCCTATCGCGGCATGGGCTCCCTCGGCGCGATGGGCGAGCGTCACGGCTCCGCCGACCGTTACTTCCAGGATGCGGCGACCGAGCTCGAGAAGCTCGTGCCGGAGGGAGTCGAGGGCCGTGTACCCTACAAAGGCACAGTCGTGCAGATCCTGCACCAACTCAGCGGTGGGTTGCGCGCTGCCATGGGATACACCGGCAGTAGCAACATCACCGAGATGCGCACCCGTCCGGTGTTTGTGCGCATCACCAACGCTGGCGTACGCGAAAGTCACGTCCACGATGTCAGCATCACCAAGGAAGCCCCCAATTACCGGGTCTCCTGATTTCACAGCCCCTGCCCCTGGGCGGCAGATGGAGCATCAGCGCATGGCCACCGCTGTTCAGCCGGCGAACGCCCATCCACAGGCGGACATTCATGCTCACCGCATCCTGATTCTGGATTTCGGTGCCCAGTACACGCAGCTGATCGCGCGACGTGTGCGCGAGCTCGGTGTCTACTGCGAAATTCACCCCTGGGACATGACTGACGTTCAAGTGCGCAGTTTCAACCCGCGCGGCATCATCCTCTCCGGTGGCCCCGAGTCGGTGACGGCCAGCCAGCCGCCACGCGCGCCGGCCAGTGTCTTCCAGCTGAGCGTGCCCGTGCTGGGTATCTGTTACGGCATGCAGACCATGGCCCAACAGCTGGGGGGCAAGGTTGCGAGCGCGACCGAGAGAGAGTTCGGCTATGCCGAGGTGACCGTGCAGCGAGCCTCGAGGCTGCTGGATGAGATCGAGGATCGCCGCGACAAGGCGGGTAAGCCCATGCTCGATGTCTGGATGAGCCATGGGGATCGGGTCGACAGTCTGCCCGAGGGTTTTGAGGCCATAGCCTCGACGGCAACCATTCCCTATGCCGCGATGTGCGACGAGCGGCGTCGCTACTATGGCGTACAGTTTCATCCCGAGGTGACTCACACGCCGCAAGGCGCGCGGCTGTTGGAACGTTTCGTGCGCGAGATCGCCGGTTGCGATGCGCTCTGGAGCACTGGCAACATCATCGACGATGCCATCGAACGCGTACGCAATCAGGTCGGCGGTGGCAAAGTGCTGCTCGGCTTGTCCGGCGGCGTCGATTCCTCGGTGGTGGCGGCCTTGTTGCATCAGGCCATCGGCGAGCAGCTGGTATGTGTGTTCGTCGATCATGGCCTATTGCGTCTGGGGGAAGGCGATCAGGTCATGAGCACCTTCAGCGAGCATCTCGGGGTGCGCGTCATCCGCGTCGATGCACAGGCGCGATTCCTCGCGGCTCTGGCGGGCGTCGCTGATCCGGAGCAGAAGCGCAAGATCATCGGTCGCACTTTCGTGCAGGTGTTCGACGAGGAGGCGCACAAGGTAAGCGGAGTTCGCTTCCTGGCCCAGGGCACGATCTATCCCGATGTCATCGAGTCTGCCGGTGCCCGCACTGGCAAGGCACACGTCATCAAGTCGCATCACAACGTCGGCGGACTTCCGCAGGACATGCAGCTCGAGCTGGTGGAACCACTGCGCGAGCTGTTCAAGGACGAGGTGCGACGGCTGGGCGTGGAGCTGGGGTTGCCGCGCGAGATGGTGTACCGACACCCCTTCCCGGGGCCCGGTCTCGGCGTGCGCATCCTGGGTGAGGTCAGGAAAGAATATGCAGATCTGTTGCGCCGAGCCGATGCAATCTTCATCGAGGAGCTGCGCAGACACGAGCTGTACGATCGCGTCAGCCAGGCATTCGCGGTGTTTCTGCCCGTGCGTTCTGTTGGTGTGATGGGTGACGGGCGCCGCTATGACTACGTGATAGCGCTGCGCGCGGTGGAGACGATAGATTTCATGACGGCCCACTGGGCCCGCCTGCCGTACGAATTTCTCGAACATGTCTCACGGCGCATAGTCAACGAGATTGCCGGCATTTCCCGCGTGGTCTATGACATCTCCGGCAAGCCGCCCGCGACGATCGAGTGGGAGTGAGGTACCTTTCGCCATCTATCGCTATCGCCCTCTATTGCCTACAACCGGAAGAGATCGATCGGCATCGTTCGCCATCGATCAAAAAGAGCTTCCTATCCATGGAAAAGACTTTTCACTATCGATCGTCATCTATCGAGATCTTCACGGTTACTTGATCAGGCTGCCAAAAGCAATCGTACGACGCCTCAAGTGTTGGACGTTCGTGACGCTGCATTCCCCCGATACGTCGGATGGAACGGTCCAACAGCTGATGGATCACGACTTGGCTCCTTCAACTACAACCACGACTTGAGAGGCCGGCGCCTGCGCAATTGAAGATTCGACGCTGGCGCTCGTCTGATCTTGGTCTGTTGCTCGAGTTGTTTGCGTGCGTCTAGCCATGCATAAACCTCATGTGAATCCCAAACAACGCAGCGCGGGGTTAAGTAGAAACGTTTTGGAAAATCTTCCCGTTGCTCCATTTGTGGTTGTGTACGAGCGGGATAATCTTTGGCAGTTCGGCGCGTCGTAGGGCGCGGCGTAGCGGGGGAATAGTTGTCGGTGGTGTTGTAGTTGATGGCATTGGATGGTCGCGCTCGTAAATGGAGGGGTTACTGAGAATTTGGATAAGTATTAATTATCGTAGTATGGCTACGACTGGGGACGCTAGATTAAATTGACTTTTATTTTAAAAAGTCATATAAGTCGTAGTATGGCTACGACTGGTGCAAGCAAACTAAATGCGCTCTACACCCGACTTTCACCGGGAGCGCCACTGACTTCGGAGGACTTGGCAGCGCTGGGCATCTCCGCGGACTTGGCCGTTCATTATGTCCGGGCGGGCTGGCTCACGCGCCTGACGCGCGGGGTGTATTGCCGCCCGAACGACGCCCTCGCTTTGCATCCCAGTCTGTTGCTGCTGCAGCGCAGGTTCGAGGGGTTGCACGTTGGCGGCAAGTCGGCGCTTGACTGGTATGGCCTGCGCCAGTACGTGTCGCAGCAGCCCGCTCTGCATCTTTATGGCTGGACAGCGAGGCATTTGCCGGAGTGGTTCACAGAGCGTTTCCCGGCTGAATACCACCGAAAGCGGCTGTTCGACGAGCAGCCGAAAGCCTTGCTGCAAGTCGGCTCGTTCGAGAAACGCAGCGGGACGCCGCAGGTTTCTGCGCCGGAGCGGGCTCTGCTGGAGCTGTTGAGCGAAGTCGGCGTGCGCCAGTCGTTGCAGGAAGCCCGCGAACTCGTCGAAAGCACTTACAGCCTGCGGGCTGACGTGCTGCGTAAGCTATTGCAGCATTGCACGAGCGTTAAGACCGTGCGGCTCTGTCTCCAGCTTGGTCGCGAAGGCACGCTGCCCTGGGCCGCTAAGCTCGATCCGGCCACATTGCCGACAGGCAGTAAGCGGCCTTGGGTATCCCGGTCGGCCGATGGCTTACTGGTCCTCAAGAGATGAATCAGACCTATCTCGACACCGCACGCCTGCTGACGCAAGTCGCACCGCTGGTGTTCGTGGACGACACCTTCGCGCTGAAGGGCGGCACGGCGATCAACCTGTTCGTACGCGATATGCCGCGCCTCTCGGTGGACCTTGATCTGATTTTTCCCGATCACACGCTGTCGCGTGCTAAAGCGCTTGCGCGCATCAAGGCGGCACTCCGGCAGGCCGCCGATAGATTGAAGAAGCGAGGATTCCGAACACATGCGTCGGCGGCCGATGCCAGCGAAACCAAACTGCTGGTACGCCGCGGTCGCATCGAGATCAAGGTCGAAGTCAACTTCGTGATGCGCGGTACGGTCCAACCCGTGCGTCGCGCCTCGCTCACGCCCACGGCCCGCGACATGCTGATGGCCGACCTGGACATCCCGGTGGTCTCGCTGGAGGATATGTATGCCGGAAAGTTGGTCGCTGCACTGGATCGTCAGCACCCGCGCGACCTTTTCGATGTGATGCTGCTCTTCGCGCACGAGGGCATCACGCCGGGAATCCGCCGCGCCTTCGTTGTTTACCTGGCCAGCAGCAACCGGCCTGTTCACGAGGTGCTGTTCCCGCCGCTCCGGAACGTCCAGCACGACTATGAACACAACTTCCAAGGCATGACTGCCGAGCCGGTGCCGCTTGATGCACTACTCGCCGCGCGAGAACGCATGGTGCGCGAACTCCAGCAGGGGTTGGATGACGACGAGCGGAGCTTCCTGATGTCGCTAGTCGCAGGCGCGCCCGATTGGTCGTTGCTCAACATCGCACATCTTGAACATCTGCCGGGCATCCGCTGGAAGCTGCACAACCTGACTCAGTTGCAGAAGAACAATGCGAAGAAGTTTGCCGAGCAAGCCGATGCCCTGACCACACGGCTCGCGGAAATTCCGCCGTGAGACGGGAGTCGTTGGGATGTCCATTAAACGAAATGGCCTGCACGAGAGGTAGAACCTTCCGCCATCCATACCCAGCACGCGAAGATTTTGTCGTCCTCCCTCGGTTTTGAGACGTGCCGATCAATCGCGCGCGGTCGCGACATCACGGGTCGACAATGGCTCGCGGCGGATCTGGACCCTGCGCCCACGAGAAGCGTTTGCGGCGTGCCTAACGGGTGCAAGTGTGCCTATGCGCGCATTTCAACTTGCAATTGCCACCGGCTTCGATATGATGATCATCATATGCGACGAGCCGCCCTCAGAACCAAGGAACTCACGCACGAGCGTATCGTCGCGGCCGCCGCGCGCGCCATCCGGCGCAGTGGCTACGACGGCACCAGCGTGGCCGATATCATGAAGGAGGCCGGCCTCACGCACGGCGGCTTCTACGCCCACTTTGCTTCGCGCGAGGCGATGCTGGCCGAGGCGGCGGACCGCGCCGGTGCCGAGGCTGTGGCCGCATCAACGCGTGTCGCTGCGAGCGCTCCGCCGGAACAGGCGATGCAGCGGCTGCTGCACGCCTACCTCTCGAAAGAGCACGTAAAAAGCGTGGAAATGGGGTGTCCGGTTGCAGCCCTCGGTTCGGAGATGCCGCGCCAGGCCCCTGAGGTGCGGCGGGCGGCGACGCGCCGCATCAAGGAGATGATCGATGTCGTCGCTCGCCAATCGTCCGACTGGGGGCAGCCGGGCGCGCATGAACAAGCGCTCGTTACCGTAGCCACGATGGTCGGCGCACTCGTGCTGGCGCGCGCCGTAGACGACATGCGACTTTCCGACACCCTGCGCGATGCCGCGCTGAAACACCTCACCAGCAGCGCCGGCTGACGTCACCATGACATTTATCGGACTTTAAGCGAGAAATGATATGATGGACATCATATTCAACTTCGGCAACCTAAAGGCATACCTTTGAACAACCAAGGATCCATTGCCCTCGTTACGGGCGCCTCATCGGGCATCGGCAAAGCGACGGCCGAGCGCCTCGTGACGGCCGGCTACAAGGTCTACGGCACCAGCAGACGCGGAGCGCAAACGGGCCAGCTACGTTTCCGGATGCTGCCGCTCGACGTCACTAGCGATGAATCGGTCAAGGCGGCTGTAGACGAACTGATCCGATTGGAAGGCCGAATTGACCTGCTCGTGAACAACGCCGGCTTTGGTGTCGCCCCCGCCGGAGCGGAAGAGAGCTCCATTGAACAGGCCCGGTCGATCTTCGAGACGAACTTCTTTGGGATTGTCCGGATGACGCGCGCCGTCGTGCCGTACATGCGAAAGCAGGGGGGTGGTCGCATCATCAACATCGGCTCGGTGCTTGGTTTCTTACCTATGCCATACGGGGCGCTCTACGCCGCGACCAAGCACGCGATCGAAGGTTATTCCGAGTCGCTCGATCATGAGCTACGCACGAGGGGTATCCGAGTCTCGGTCATCGAGCCCGCATACACGCAGACCCCGTTCGATACGAACTTCCTGGAACCCGACGCCAAGCTAGATGAGTATCGCGAGGTTCGCGCGGCCGTGAACAAGAGGGTGAAGGAAGTGATGGCAACCGCGGAACAGCCGGGCGTCGTAGCTGACGTCGTGCTACACGCGGCCAGTGCGGCTCACCCGAAACTCCGATACACAGCGGGTCCCCTCGCAAACCGCCTGCGATTGCTGCGCAGATTTGCGCCTGCTGGCCTGGTGGACTCTGGCATTCGGAGAGATTTGCGGCTCGACGCGGTGCCGGTAGCGAAAACATCATGAAGGCATTCGTCGTCGATCGCTATGGAAAAAGGCGCGCACTGCGGTTGGCAGATATGCCGCATCCGGAGCTGCGCGACGACGAGGTCTTGGTCCAGATCCACGCCGCCGGCGTGAATCTGCTGGACTCCAAAATCCGGAATGGAGAGTTCAAGCTCATCCTGCCCTATCGCCTACCCCTCATCCTGGGCCACGACGTCGCTGGGGTGGTAGTGAAGGTCGGCCCGCGGGTGCGGCAGTTCAAGCTCGGCGATGAGGTCTATGCGCGGCCGGATGATTTTCGGATCGGTACGTTCGCTGAATTCGTACCCGTCAAGGAGACTTCCCTGGCGCTCAAGCCCAAGGGACTTACCATGGAAGAAGCCGCTTCTATCCCCCTGGTGGCTTTGACGGCTTGGCAGGCACTAGTCGAGAAGGCCAACCTGCAGAAGGGGCAGAAAGTGTTCATTCAGGCTGGCTCAGGCGGCGTAGGCACTTTTGCCATCCAGTTAGCCAAATATCTGGGCGCAACCGTCGCTACGACGACGAGCGCGACAAATGTCGCGCTCGTGAAGAGTCTGGGCGCAGACGTCGTCATCGACTACAGGACGCAGGACTTCGAGGATGTCTTGCGCGACTACGATGTGGTGTTGAACAGCCAGGATGGCAAGACGCTCGAAAAATCTCTTCGAGTGCTCAAGCGTGGCGGGAAGCTCATCTCTATCTCCGGTCCGCCAGACCCCGAGTTCGGCAAGGAAAGCGGCGCCCCTCGGTTCGTGAAAATCGTCATGCGGCTTCTGAGCTCAGGCATCAGACGAAAGGCAAAGAGCCGCGGGGTCAGCTTCTCTTTCCTCTTTATGAAGGCGAACGGAGGTCAACTGCGCGAGATCACCCGCCTCATTGATGCTGGCCTCATCCGCTGCGTGATGGACCGGGTCTTCCCGTTCGAATCAACAAACGAGGCCATGGCGTACGTCGAAGGTGGCCGTGCAAAAGGCAAGGTTGTCGTCAAGGTGAGATAATAGAGTCGAAAGAGGCTTCGTCTACTTCCCCGTTCTCATTCCAGCATGCCAAGACATGTTGTCGTACATTCGGACGGACATTCGAGTTGCTGGTCGCATCCTTGACCGCTGTGACCTCATAACCCAGTTCGGCGGCGTAGCGCACGGTCGCCTCGATGCAGGTATGGGCAATCAGTCCGATGATGATCAGCTTGTGAATTCCGCGCTTCCTTAACTGCAAGTCGAGATCGGTGTTGGCGAATCCGCTTGAACACCTATGCTCCTGCACGACGCTCTCGCCCGGTGCCGGCACGAACTCGGCGCGGAATTCGCCGCCCCACGTGCCGAATTCGAAGGACCTGCTCTGGCCGACTCTCCGCTGAATGGGCGCAACGTACTTCCAGGTCTCGTAGTCACCCGGACGATAGCGGTGATGCATCGCAGGAAGACCTGCAGCCCCGCCTTACGCGCGGCATTGAGCACCTCGACCATGTTGGGAACACGGCCGTTCGCCTCGGCAACAGCTTTGATGCGAGGCCATATCTTGCCGCCCTCGGAGATGGAGTCGTTGTAGGGATCGACCACGACGAGCCCGGTGAGGTCCTTTTCGTGGGTGATCCCGGTCATGCTTTTCCCCTAATCCACGACTTGATCATTCGTGTCGTGAATGACTATCATTCACGGTGTGAAGACCCTTCCTCGCCTGGTCGGCAATGCGCTTTCCGAACGCTTGCGCGTCATGCCAGCAGTCGTGGTCGCCGGCGCACGTCAGACCGGTAAGAGCACTCTGGCCGAACAACTCGTCGCCGGCGCCCGTCGCTATGCAACGGCACGATCAATACAAGGTCTTTGGGTGGCCAAGACTGCGAGACTCGACGGTAAACGACTTCGCCAAGGTCCGAAGGGTGACTTAGGACGCGCGTAATCGTATTGGCTGGCGCCGGGAATTTTGGCGCACGCATTGTACGGGCGTTACGCGCTGATCCTACTATCGACTTGCTGGTCGCAGGGCGTCGGCCAATTTCGGTGCCAGGCGCTGAAGATGTACCGAGTTCTGTAATCGACATCGGGCCTCTATTTGCTAATCGCGCTTGCAGCTGGCCCTGTAGCAAAGGCATTGGCCAGCCGATCGTTCCCCCCGCGTAGCGTGGTCCACTTTTGGTTGGCGTCAAAGAAAGCGTTGCCAGCCCAGTTCCTGTAGCGCAGAAACGTGGTCGAAGACCTGCCCGAGAAAGACCTGATGCAACAGCAATCTCAATTCGCTGTTCGCGCCATTCTTCGCCAGGAGGTCATCGACGGCACCATGCCGCACCTCGTAGCTCGCTAACGATTCTCAACCTGCGCAGGCGGGGCGTTGTGGCTGTGGCTGTCAAACCATGATGCGGGCAAGATACATGATGCGGGCGACTACGCCGCGCTGTGCCAGCGCGACCACGCTCTCGAGATACCTCTGCTGCCGGGTATGGTAGTCGGCACCTTCGAGTTGTTCGAGGTCGCGCCGATAGGTATCCCTGGCGGCTATCCGACCTTGCGCGTTGGCGAGCAAGCTGGTCGTTCTATCTTCGGTCTGCACCACAGTAAAGCCAGCCGTAGTCAGCATGCGCTCGTTGAATCCCGGGGGGCAGAATTGCGTGAACCCGTGGGCGCTGCGGGCAGCCACCTCGTCGCTTGAGATGCAGCCGGTCAACACGCCAGCGTCCGTGAACAGAAACTCACCCCCGGGCAGCAGCACACGTGCAACTTCGCGAAACACCGGTAGACGATCGCGAGCGTGCAGAATGGCGTCGAGGGCCAAAACAGCATCAAAGGAGTGATCGGGGAGTGGCAGACGGTCGTTGATGTTCCCCTGCTGCAGGGTCAGGTGCTGGTCGATGCCGAGAGCGGCCGCTCGACGGCGCGCGGCCGCAAGCGCCAGATCGCTCACGTCGATACCCGTCCCGGAGCAGCCACTCGCCTTCAGGATAAAGGTGAGCGGGCCGCCAGGCCCGCAGCCCAGATCAAGGACTCGGTCTGAGGCAGACAAAGCGAGCCGATCGATGTCGCTGCGCAGCTCCTCCACGGTTACCCACGAATGTTGGCCGATATCCTCGCCATAGGCTTTCCGCCGCAGCTCGCGCATCAGAGGGGAGTCAAAGTGGAGGTACAACTGGTCGTAACCCTCGTTCATGTCATGCGGCGGCGTTGTCATGGGGTCTGTCCTCACGTATAACTTGCCGGGACCTCGGCGTCGAAGCAGGGAACCACACCAACTACCCTTCCTTCAGCCTGAGCCCCGGACCTCGCACCGCGTCGATGAGGCAGTGATGGCCACATTAACATCTGGTGACTCGGCGCTAGCGAATACCATTGATCCCGGCCTGTCGTCCCAAGCCGCCCGTCAGAGCGCCTGGCGCCTCATTCCGTTGCTTGCGCTAGGTTACCTGATCAGCTACATCGATCGAACCAACATCGGGTTCGCAGCTCTCACCATGAACAAAGAGCTGGGGATCAGCGCAACACAGTTTGGTTTCGCCGCCGGGATGTTCTACATCGGGTACGTGCTGTTCGAGTTGCCGAGTAATCTTGCATTGCGTCGCTTTGGCGCTCGACGCTGGCTGGCACGCATCATGATCACGTGGGGCCTGGCCGCCGCCGGAACTGCTTTCGTGACAGGGCCTGTGAGCTTTTACTGTCTTCGTGCGCTCGTGGGTGCCTGTGAAGCCGGATTCTATCCGGGCGTGATCTACTACCTGTCAACCTGGTTTCCCGCCGAGGTTCGCGCCCGAGCCTTCGGCTGGTTCAACGTCTCGAACCCGCTGTCCTCGGTGGTCAGCGGACCGTTGTCGGCCACGCTGCTGCAGATGGATGGCGTTCATGGGCTTGCGGGCTGGCGCTGGCTGTTGATCTGTGAGGGGTTGCCAGCATGCATGCTGGGGGTCCTGACCTTCTATCTGCTTCCCGACAGACCACGCGATGCGCGTTGGTTGAGCAACGAGCAGCAGCACGCCCTGGAGTCCCGTCTCGCGGCTGAGCAGCGGCCAGGGATGACGCGGGACCTTGGATTGGCCATTCGCGATCCTCGCGTACTCGTTATGACCGCCTCGTACTTCTGCCTGATTGTTGGCGTGCTGGGTGTGACTCTATGGTTACCCCAGATCCTCAAGCAGCGGGGTTTGACCACGATGCAGATTGGCTTCGCCTCTGCGCTGCCCTATCTGCTCGCCAGCATCGGCATGGTCATCTGGTCGACACACCTCGATCGGACGCGCAAGTTCCTCGCCAATCACGTGATCGGCTGCTGGGTCGCGGCACTTGGCTTTGCGCTCTCGGTCGCAGTCGATTCGCTGCCGTTCATGTTGGCGGGAGTGTCCGTTGCGCTGATCGGCATGAATGCGTGCCGACCCGCTTTCTTCAGCATTCTGCCGACCTTCGTCGAGGGCGCAGCGGCGGCAGGTGTCATCGCATTGATCAATTCGGTCGGTAATCTGGGGGGATTCTTCGGTCCAACCATGATCGGATGGTTGAAGGACCTGA
Organism: uncultured Pseudomonadota bacterium; assembly: GCA_963715725.1. Lineage (GTDB taxonomy): Bacteria > Pseudomonadota > Gammaproteobacteria > Steroidobacterales > Steroidobacteraceae > 13-2-20CM-66-19. The sequence goes on from OY970272.1 coordinate 2,691,374, forward strand.
CCGGATCATTCACCGCGGGGATGGTCGGCCTCGCAGGCATGCTGGCCTTGGCAGGAGCGATTGCACTGCTGCTTCCGGCGGTGGAGCGAAATCTCCGCAATACTCGACGTCTCGCCGGGTGATCAGCTGCTCGCCAACATGGTTGCGTGCGTTAGCTGCGCGGACCATTGGCCCGCGCAGCCTTCAGCGGTGATCTATTCCGCCGTCGCAGGATCGATGACGGACGCTACCGGCGAGATCTTGTTGGCCGGAAACCCTCCCAGCTCCGCGTGTCGGCGCACCAACGACTCGTCGGTGGCGTGATAGATACAGTAAAGCTTGTCGGCCGTGACAAAACTCTGAATCCACTGCACGTTAGGTCCGAGGCTACTCAGGACCCCACATGACTTCTTGGATATCGTCTTCAGGTCCGCGGGGCTCATCTTTCCGGCACCGGGAATCTCTCGCTCGATCACAAACTTGGGCATGGGTCGATCTCCTGGGTCACTCATATATCTTCTGCTGTCACTGCGGCCACGACTGTTCGTCTTGGGCGGATGAACGTGCGTGGCCATCGTGCTGCGCCGTCGCGTTCCGCGTCTTGAAACCGTTATGAAAATATTCTAAATCGGCCGCGCGCCGGTGTGGAGGCCCCCGGTTATCAACAACTTAGGTCGGCTCCCGGCAACATCTGGGCGCGCCACGCGGCTCTGACAACTGATACGTCAGAGCCGCGGTTTGCCGTGCTCACTGATTTTGCGCAAGCTCCACGGGCATCGTCTGCTGCACTACGCCATGCGCCGCTGCGTAAGTGGTGAGTGCCGGCCGGTCGACCTTCACGACCGCATCGCCGATCGCCTTGCGCACGCAACGGTCGTATGTGCCTCTGAGTTTCTGCGTGCGATCCAGACCGAGCTCGCGACAGACGCTCTCGGCGGCGAACTTCAGGCGGCCGTAAAGCGCGGCAGCGCCAGGAACATGGGCGGTGTCCAGGTCGCCGAAACGGACGACCACCGATTGCGGGGCGGTGTCTGAATCCGCGGCGGCGGCCACAAAACTGGACGCAGCCAGCACGGCAAAAGTTGTGAGCTTGATGAGGTTGTTCATGGCGGTCTCCCAGTCATTGGTTGAGAAAGAGTGTGTTGTTCCCGTCTGGTGGCATTGTTTGCGGGGTTAAATCCGCAGCTCGCGGGTGTAAGATCCAGCAACGCCGGGCCCAAGTCTTGAACCGCAGCTGAAACCACTCTGAAATCTTTCTGGAAGATCCGCGGGGTCGCATGGATCTGATTCGTGTTGGGGCTTTTGAGCTCTATCCATCGGAACGGATGCTGTGCACTGCAGGCAAGCCTGTGGAGCTGGGCGCGCGCGCTTTCGATCTGCTCCTGGTCCTCGTTGAACAACCCGGGCGCCTCGTCACCAAGGCCACCTTGCTCGATCGGGTCTGGCCGCAGCTGGTAGTGGACGAGAACAACCTGCCGGCGCAGATCGCGAGTCTGCGGCGCGTGTTGGGAGCTGGCGCGATTCGCACTGTTCCCGGATTTGGCTATCGACTGGAGTTGGCAGTCTCTGGCGGCGAGGCACCGACGAAACCCGCACCAGCTGCCGCTGCCGGCGCAGCGCCCACGGCGCGACTGAACGTGCCGAGTCGCGTCCGGCCCGAGCGGCTCGGTTCACTGATCGATCGTGATGAGGATCTGAGCGGCGTGCAGCAAGCCTTCACCCGCTCATGCCTCGTGAGCATCGTGGGTCCGGCAGGCGTTGGCAAAACGCGTCTCGCGCAGGAAGTGCTGGCGCGGCAGTCCGGCGGGGAGCTGCCTAGCGCCTGGGTGTCGCTCGGGCCTCTCGAGGACGTTGCTCTCGTGCCCTCTGCCATAGCGGTTGCTGTTGGTTTGTCTCTTGCGGATGGTTTGGATGGCTTCGCGGCATTGGCTCAGGCGCTGGGGAGCGCTCCGCTCCTGCTCGTCCTGGATTGCGCAGAGCGACTCGCTGGCGCCCTCGCAGACCCGCTGTCACAACTGTTATCACAGACGCAGAGCGTGCGCGCGCTGGTCACGAGTCAGGTGCCGCTGGGCGCTGGAGGCGAAATCGTTTACCGCTTACGTGCGCTGGCGGTGCCGGAGCCCAACGCTTCCCCAGAGGATGCGGCAAAGTGTGGCGCCGTGACGCTGTTCGTCGAGAAAGCGGCTGCCGCCGATCGCCGCTTCGCACTGTCGCCAGGCAACACCGCTCTGGTTGCGGAGATCTGTCGCCGGCTCGATGGCATACCTCTGGCGCTGGAGTTGGCGGCGGCACGCGTCCCGGCACTCGGACTGACCTCTCTGCTGGACCGGCTCGATGACCGGTTCAGGTTGTTGAAATTGTCGGGTCGGCTATCCGATCCTCGCCATGCAGCTCTGCACGCGGCCTTCGACTGGAGCTACGGCCTGCTGGCTCCTGCGGAGCAACGCGTATTCAACCGGCTGGGCGTCTTTGCGGGCAGTTTTTCACTCGCGGCCGGCGCACGCTGTGTTGCCGATGACACGCTCGACATGGCCGAAGCGATTGATCTCATCGGACGCCTCGTGGATCGGTCGCTGGTAACCCTGCTGGGCGCCGATCCTCCCCGCTACGCGCTCACCGAAACCGCACGCCAGTACGCCCTGGCACGCCTCACGAGTGGCCAGGAGCTGCAGTTCGCGCGCGAGCGCCTGGCGGTTACGATGCTCGAGCTCCTCGATCGGGCCTACGAAGAGTACTGGTCACTCGATGAGGTGATCTGGCTGCACCGCTATGAGCCTGAGTTGGCAAACGTACGTGCTGCGATCGAGTGGGCGGTCGAACATGATCCGGTACGCGCCGTCGCACTGTTCGGCTCGGCATGGCCGCTGTTTGTCGAGACAGATCTGCACGCGGAGGGTCGCACCCGCTACGAGCAGGTATTGTCTCTGCTTTCCGACGACCTGCCGCGTCCGCGAGTCGGTCGGTTCTGGGAGGCAATTGCCACTTACGATTCGACTCGTCAGTGCGATCGAGCACGCTACGCGGCAGAGCTGGCTGCGAAGATGCATGCTGCCAGTCGCGACACTCGCTCTCATTACTACGCGCTGATGCTGTTCGCCTTCAACTGGCGAGTCGATACGGCGGCGGCACGTGACGCCTTTGATGCAGCCAGGCAGCTCGAGGATCCAGCCTGGCCGGCGCGCCTGCTCGCCCATGGCGCCCTGACTGAAGGTGCTCTGTTGACCAGTGGCGCAGAGTTTGTCGAGGCTCGTACCGCCTACCAGCGCGCCATGCGACTTGCCTTGACGACGAGTGAGCGCCAGGCGCTTGCGGCCACGGTCAACGTCGTTGAGCTGGATATTGCCTGCGGAGATACCGATGCTGCCTTGCAGCTTGGTCGTCCGTTGTCGCTCAGCCTGCGTTATCTGGGGCGTCGTGATACACGCTTCGAGCTGCTGGCGCTCATCTTCAGTGCCCTGTTGATTGCCGGGGAGATCGATGAGGCTCGTGCGACGGGGGGCGAACTGTATGAGCTGGTCGCGCGGCTCGACACCAGCAAGCTTTATACGGCGCTGGATGCGATGGCTTTTCTGGCCTGCTCGGAAGGTCGCTGCGAGCTGGCAGCGCGCATCGCGCTTTATGCCGACGTGGCCCACGAGACCCATGGTCAGCTTCGTCGACGTCCCGCGCAGGAAAAGATGCGAGCGTCTGTTGTAAGTATTCTTGACCTACGCCTTGGATCCTTGTGGCGCAGTGGCGTCATGGACTCGCGTGAGCGCCTCGACGAGGCAGCAGCCTGCGAGCTCGCGCTCGGGCTGCGCGCCTGAGAGAATGCTGCGGATGGATATCGAGCCATCTGCAGGTGCGTATCTTGGGCGAGATGCCTTGCGGCAACTTTCGCGTCGCTCTGATTGCCGCGGCCTGCTACAGCTCGGACTGCACCTTGCTCTACTGTGCGCCACCGCGTTTTTCGTCTCCTGGAGTCGCGGCCGTCCATGGCTCGTAGGCGCCATGGTACTGCATGGCATCGTGCTCTCGTTCCTGTTCTGTGCGCAGCATGAGTCCATTCACCGCACGGCCTTCAAAAGCCGATGGCTGAATGATGCGGTGGCGTGGCTATGTGGCGCGCTGCTTGTCTTGCCGCCCGAATATTTTCGGCTGTTCCACTTCGCGCATCACCGTTTCACACAGGACCCGATCCGGGATCCGGAGCTGGCGGATACCGGGCCCATGACACTCTGGGCATATCTATGGCGCATGTCCGGTATTCCTTTCTGGCGTGATCGACTGACTGTGACTCTGACCCACGCGCTCAGTGGGCGTGTGCGGGAGTCATTTGTGCCGCCGGAGAAGACGGGCCGAATCGTGCGCGAGGCACGCCTTCTCTGGGCGTGGTATCTATGCGTGCTAGTCGTATCCGTCGATTGGCATCGAGCCGAGGCGCTCACCTATTGGATATTGCCAGCCCTTCTTGGCCAACCTTTTCTGCGGTTGTTTCTGCTCGCGGAGCACGCCGGTTGCGTGCTGAGCGACGACATGCTGGAAAATACCCGCACCACACGCACCAACGCCGTGGTGCGGGCGCTCAGCTGGCGCATGCCGTACCATGCCGAGCACCACTGTTTCCCGTCGGTCCCGTTCCACTCACTAGCGGCGCTGCACGTCTTGATCGGTCAACAGGTCCGTGTCACTTCTTCGGGATACCTCACGCTGCACGGGGTGCTGCTGCGAGGTCTACGTGCTACGGGTCTCAGCCGGCCTCGATACTCTTCTCAGTGAGCCTCAATGGCCTTCACCATGCTCACCTTGATTGCCGAGGCCTGCATGACGTTGGCCTGCGATGTCGTGTAGAGAGCACGCAGCAGCGCCCGATCCCAGACTGTCAGAGCCTGCGGCGCGGTCTGCGGGTCTCGTAGCAGACTGAGGATCGTCGGCACTTCCTCGTGGTTCGCGTCCGCGCGGATCTGCGCAAGGCCCACCATGCCGATATAGTCCGCGAGCTGCCCCAAGGTAACGCTCTGCAGGTGATTCAGATTCACCACGATGATGACGGCTGATAATGCCTGGACCTGAACGTGTTGCAAGCGTGTGCCGGTGGCTGTTGTTGCCGTTGACAGTGGAAGTTGCAACTGGGCAGCGGCAGTCGCAACACACTCGCGTCCCGCCCGGCCGCTCGGTATGCTCGCCCGCAGCGAGTCGAGCAGGGAGAAAAGTCTTGTCCAGGTTGCGGGTTCAGAGTTTTGCGGTCTCTTTGGATGGCTTTGCAGCGGGTCCGGCACAGGATCTGCAGAACCCTCTCGGTGTGCGCGGTCCGGAGTTGATGGAATGGTTCTTCGCCACGCGTGCGTGGCGCGCTATGCACGGACAGGCCGGCGGCGAGACGGGCGTCGATCACCAGTTGGCAGAGGCATCTTTGCAGGGCATCGGCGCCTGGATCATCGGCCGCAACATGTTCGGCCCAGTGCGTGGTCCTTGGCCTGATCAGAGCTGGAAGGGATGGTGGGGCGATGAGCCTCCTTATCACGTGCCGGTCTTCGTGCTCACCCATCATCCGCGCCAGTCATTGCGAATGGCCGGAGGGACGGTGTTTCACTTTGTCACCCAAGGCCTGCATGAGGCCCTGCAGCAGGCCCGCGCGGCAGCCGGAACTGCCGATGTCCGTCTGGGCGGGGGTGCTGCCACCGTGCGGCAAGGCCTGGCGGCGGGACTGATCGATGAGCTGCATCTGGCGATCCGACCGGTTTTGCTCGGCTCCGGGGAGCCGCTGTTCAGCGGCCTCGACCTGAACGAGCTCGGCTACGAGTGCACCCGCATCGTTGCCGGCGAGCGCGCCAGCCACGCTTTCCTGCACAAGCGGAAGTGATGGCAGTACTATTCGCAGCCCGCCGCCTGTCCGCACACCGCCAGGTGTTGCGTGGCATCGTGCACGGAGATCCACTTCATGGCGCACACACGCGCACAAGGCCTGGCGGCCTGCAATGTTGCAATTCCGATCGTACTGGCTCTGCTGGGTGCCTGTCACTCGCGCACGCACGCCGGGGGTAATGGGGTGCTCAACCAACCTGCAGCACCGCCGGTGGCCGCGCGGCACGCTCATCGGGTCGAATCGCCCCACGGGGCACGCGAGGATGATTATTACTGGCTGCGCGATGACACCCGTTCCAACCCCGAGGTGCTGGATTATCTGAAGGCAGAGAACGCCTACACAGATGCCATGCTGGCGCACACCAAGCCGCTGCAGGAGCAGATCTACAAAGAGATTGTCAGCCGTATCAAACAGGATGATGCGACCGTTCCCTACCGGCGCAAAGGCTACTGGTATTACCGTCGCTACGACACCGGCAAGGAATACCCTATCTACGCGCGCAGGCGTGGCGCGCTCGATGCCGCCGAGGAGGTCATGCTCGATGCCAACGAGCTCGGCAAGGGGCTGGGCTTCTACTCGATCGGCGGCTGGGCGGTCAGCCCGGACAATCGGCTGCTCGCCTGGACCGAGGATACGGTCGGTCGTCGTCAGTACACACTGCGCGTGAAGAATCTCGCCACCGGCGAACTCCTTGCGGACAAGGTCTCGGGGCTGCAGCCGGAAATTGTCTGGGCGGCAGACAATCGCACTCTGGTGTATATCGCCAATGATCCCACGACGCTCCTGGGTGACAAAGTCCGCAAGCACGTCCTCGGCACCCGTGCCACCGAGGATCCCCTGGTGTTCGAGCAGACCGACAAGAGCTTCTATACCCAGGTTGCCGCGACCAAGGACGAGCAGTTCGTGACCATCCTCTCGCACAGCACGGTGTCCGATGAGGTGCAGGTCGCGCGCTCCAGCGATCCACAGTTACATTTCACGGTGCTGATCCCACGGGAACGCGATCACGAGTACGAGATCGAGCACCGCGGTAACCAATGGCTGATCCGCACCAACTGGCAGGCCAAGAACTTCCGCATCGTCACCGTTGAGGAAAAGCAGATTGGCGATCGCAAGGCGTGGCGCGACGTGCTGCCGCATCGGGCTGATGCCTTCATCGACGGGTTTGAGGTATTCAGGGACTTCATCGGGATCGAAGAGCATTCCAACGGGCTTAGTAACATCCGCATCCTGCCACTGCGCGGCGAAGCCTATTTGATCGATTCACCCGAGCCGGCCTATACCACGCGGCTGCTCAACAACGAGGAATTCGAGAGCAAGCTGCTGCGTTACACGTACACGTCGATGACGACGCCGCTGTCGACTTACGATTTCGATGTCAGCAGCAATCAGAAGAAACTGCTCAAACAGGATCCGGTGCTGGGCGGCTTCGATCAGCATAATTATGTGACCGAACATGTCTGGGCAGCGGCGCGCGACGGCACGCAAGTGCCCATCTCACTGGTTTACCATCGCGGCTTCAAACGCGACGGCACTGCGCCCTTGCTGCAGTACGGCTACGGCTCTTACGGCATTTCCACTGATCCGACCTTTTCCTACACGGTTATCTCGCTCCTCGATCGCGGATTCGTCTACGCCATCGCGCATGTTCGCGGCGGTCAGGAGATGGGACGCAGCTGGTACGAGAACGGCAAGCTGCTGAAGAAGCGCAATACGTTTACCGATTTCGTGGATGTCACACATTTTCTGGTGCAGCAGAAGTATGTGGCGGCGGACAGGACCTTCGCGCTTGGGGGCAGTGCCGGCGGCCTGCTGATGGGAGCGGTCGCCAACATCGCGCCCAGCGACTACCGCGGCATCATCGCCCTGGTACCGTTCGTGGATGTCGTCACCACGATGCTCGATGAGAGCATCCCGCTGACGACCAACGAGTTCGATGAGTGGGGTAATCCCAAGCAGAAGCCGCTCTATGACTACATGCTGAGCTACTCGCCTTACGACAACGTCGCCGCTCAGGGGTACCCTGCGCTGTTCGTCGGCACGGGCTTGTGGGACAGCCAGGTGCAATACTATGAGCCCGCTAAATGGGTGGCCCGGCTGCGGCAAGCGAAGACTGATCGCAACCCGCTGGTGTTCCGCATCAACATGCAGGCGGGCCACGGTGGCAAGTCGGGGCGCTTCCAGAAGTATCATGACATCGCCGAGCAGTATGCCTTCATGGTGGATCTGATCGGCGCAGCGGCGAAAACTCCGTGATCAACGTCGCGCAAACGCTCACAGTCCGCACGCAGCGCCGCGGACTATTGGAGATCACGCGTGAAGTACGCGGCTGGGTGGCAGGGCAGGGCGTCGGGACGGGGTTGCTGACGTTGTTCTGCCGGCACACTTCGGCATCGTTGCTGATTCAGGAGAACGCGGCGCGCGAGGTCAGGTCGGATCTGGAGGCGTTCTTCGAGACGATCGCGCCGGAAGATCCGGGCCGGTATGCCCATGACGATGAGGGCCCTGATGACATGCCGAGCCATCTGCGTACGGCGCTCACCGGCATACACCTCTGCATACCGGTGGTGGACGGAGAGTTGACTCTGGGGACCTGGCAGGGGATCTATCTGTTCGAGCATCGGCAGCGACCCCACGAGAGACTGATCGTATTGCAGCTGCTGGGGAGCTAGGTGAGCGAGCGCAGCAACGAGTACGGGCAGCCGATCGGTATGGCAGTGCTTGACTGGACCGAGCGGCCGCGTCCTGCGCGCGTCGTCCTGCAGGGTCAGTACAGCCGGATTGAGCCGGTAGACGTTGGCCGTCATGGTGCCGATCTCTGGCAGGCCTACATGGAAGCTCCGGACGGGCGCTACTGGACGTACCTGTTCAGTGAACGCCCGGAGTCCGCGGCAAACTTCTCGACATACCTCACCAATCTGTCACGCAGTCAGGACCCGTTGCATTTCACCATTATTGACGCGGCTGCCAACCGGGCGGTAGGCACGGCGGCCTTGATGCGCATCGAGCCCGTGCATGGTGTGATTGAAGTCGGTTCCATTACATTTGCACCGCGGATGCAAGGCACGCGCATCGGCACTGAGTCGATGTACCTGCTGGCCCGTTATGTGTTTGATGAGCTGGGCTACCGGCGTTACGAATGGAAGTGCGACAGCTTGAATGCACCGTCGCGACGCGCAGCTCTGCGCTATGGCTTCACCTTTGAAGGGATCTTCCGGCAGGCCATCGTCTACAAGGGACGCAATCGCGATACCGCGTGGTATTCGATCGTCTCTGCGGAGTGGCCGCAGCTACGCGCGGCATTCGAAAGCTGGCTGCAGCCGGCAAACTTTGATGACGCGGGCCGGCAGAAGCGCCGCCTGACGGAGATTCGCTCAGCGCTGTGAGTGTGCACGCTGCAGTGCCGCACGCGCGAGCAACCGCGTCGAGTCGAGGGTTGGCAACGGCGAGTTGTCATCATGCATCAGTAGCGGAATTTCCGTGCAGCCCAACACCACCGCATCGCAGCCCGCGGCCTGCAGCCGACCAATCACGCCCTGAAAGTAACTGGTGGCTTCCTCGCGCAAGACCCCTTGCACCAGCTCATCCATGATGATGCGGTTGATTTCAGCCCGCTCGGCGATACTTGGGCGTACATACTCGAGTGCGCGTGCGGTGATTTCCCGCGGATACACCTCACTGTCCACCAGCCATTGAGTGCCGGTCAGCCCGAGCCGGCGGAACCCGCATCGGACAGCTTCCTCCGCTACCACAGCTGCGATGTGCAGCCACGGCAGCGGCGAGCGCTCTTCGATGAAGGGCAACGCCTGGTGGATGGTGTTGTCCGGGCAGATAGCGAAGGTGGCACCGCAGGCCGCGAGCTTACGCGCCGAGGACAGCATGAGCTCGGCGACCCCTCTCCAGTCGCCCCTGTAAATGCACTGCATGTAGTGCGCAAAGGGCTGCGTATGCATCGAGATCTCGGGATGATTGCGCGCACCAAACAGCTCTGCGCCTTCGAGGCAGAGGGTGCGATAGCAAAGCGCGGCGCCTTCGGCAGAGCAGGCGACGATGCCGATATGCTGACTCATGCGGCTACTGTACGTGCTACGGTAACCTGTGTGAACCGCCACTGGTCAGATCTCGATCTCATGCAGCGCGCCCTGCGGATGGCACGCGGCGCTGCAGCTTGTGGGGAAGTGCCCGTGGGTGCCGTGCTGGTGAAGGACCGCGAGGTCATCGCCGAGGCCGCAAATACTCCCATCGCTTCTCACGACCCCACCGCGCATGCCGAGATCGAAGCTCTGCGAGCAGGGGGGCGCGCCCTGGGCAGCTATCGTCTGACTGACACGACCCTGTATGTAACACTGGAACCCTGTGCAATGTGTGCGGCGGCTATCGTCCATGCGCGCATTCGCCGCCTGGTGTTTGGCGCCTGGGATCCACGCGCCGGGGCGGCGGGCAGCGTGCTCGACGTGTTCGCTCTGCCTCACCTGAATCATCGGGTGGATGTCTTCGGCGGGGTGCTCGCTGAGGAGTGCAGCGCCGAGCTGCAGCAGTTTTTTGCGCGGCGTCGTTAGGCCCCGGGCTTGGAGCTCACGTCCGGCACATAGATGGGAGTGGCGGCGATGCCATCTCCCGGCTGCCATTCCAGCAGCGTCAGGTAGCGCTGTACACGCTCCACGAATTGCACCGGCTCCCACCCGCGCGCGTAGCCTCGTTTGGCCTGCATGTACCAGCGCTCCTCGCCGAGCAGCGGCAACTGCTCGCGCACGTCTGCCCACGAATCCGGATTCTTGCCGCGCGATTGCGCGAGGATGCGCGCATCCTCGAGGTGCCCGAAGCCCACGTTGTAGGCGGCCAGGGCGAGCCAGGTGCGATCCGGCTCCGCAATGCGATCGGGGATCTTGGCACGCACCTGCGCGAAGTATTCCGCGCCTGCGCTGATGCTTTGCGCCGGATCGTTGCGATCGGCGATACCCATGGCGCTGGCCGTGTCAGCAGTCAGCATCATGACACCCACCGCGCCGTCGCCGGACTGCGCAACGGGATTCCACTTGGATTCCTGATAACCGATGGCCGCCAGCAGACGCCAGTCGAGACCTGCTTTGGTCCCTGCCGCCTGGAAGAGTGACTGATAGTGGGGCAGCCGCTCGAGCATGTGAGTCTGGAACTCGCGGGATTCCTCATAGGCAAACGGCCGGCTGTCACCGGTTTCCCGCAATTTGAGCCGCGCCAGCCGGCCTGCCTCGGCCATGTAGAGAAAATAGCGGTTGACGGCGAGCACCAGGTCGTGCGCACCCCGACGCACGATCCACTGCACGGGCCGCAGCTCGGGCAGAGCGAAGCCTTCCAGCACATTCGGATACAGATGATGGGCGAATGAGTATTCGCGTTCATCCACTAGCGCGTACTGCGCCTCGCCCGAGTCCACATCGGACATGGGATCGGCATTGTTCGGCGCAGCTTCGACCCATTGCAGAGTCGGGGCGACGGTGTGTTTGAGCTTCTCGAGCTGTAGTTCCTGGGCACTGCCGGCACGCACGGCAAGTTTTGCCGATTCGAGTTGCAAGGTGCTCCGCGGCCGCACGCCATCGCGCCGATAGACGACAACTTGAGCGATCTGCGCGTAGGGCGCCGCAGGCTCACCGACACGCGCCCATTCCCGCGTGGCCGTGAGCTGCGCGGCTGCGATATCGGCCCGCCCGGCCTCCAGCTCCGCCTGCATGGCCCGTTCGCTTGCGACCGGGTAGATCACCAGGCTCACTCCGAGCTCATAGGCGAATGCACGCGTTAGCTGATACTCCAGTCCCTCGATGCCCTGAGCCCCATAGTAGAAACAGGTGGGGCTGTTGAGGGTCACGACCCGAAGCTCGTTGCGTGCGCGGATCATCTCCAGCGTCGAGGGCTGCGGCCTGCACCCTGCCAACATGATGGCGGCAGCGACGATCGAGGCGACCCCTCTGGCAGTCAATGTGAACCTCACCTCGAGCCGATACGTTCCGCTAGAATAGCAGCCCCGGCTGAAGGGCTCCGAGAGCGAGAGCCTGCTTTGGGCTTCCGCCTGAGCGGCGGACTGCAGCGCGTCCGGAGAGGTACCGAAGTGGTCATAACGGCGCCGACTCGAAATCGGATGGTCGGGTAATTCCGGCACGTGGGTTCGAATCCCACCCTCTCCGCCAGTTCTGTCGCACTACCGGTTCAGCGACCGCGCGGGCCGCCATGCAGTCTCAGCTCGGCTGGTGGGCTTTGCGGACATGTTCGCGGTAAGCGGCCGCAAAGGCTTCCACGAACGTGTGGGGCAGGTGATCCGCGGGCATCTCGATGAGATTGCGATAAAACGTCGTAAACATTTCCCAGTATTGAGCCTTGTCAGCCGAGCGCTTGCCGCGTCGAGCGGCACGCTCGAAGCGCGCTTCGAGCTCCGCAGGATCGAGCCGATCCAGAAATTCGATGAAGGCGGCGCGCGTGGCGCGGGCGGCGCCGGCTTCATGGGTCTTACCGTCGCTGATTGCATCGCGCAGCCAGCCGACGGCATCCAGACGGCGACTCTCGTGTTGCAGGAACAGATCCACGAGCAGCTCCTCAACCGTGGAGCGCGCCAGCGAGGGACGCGGATCCTCCGGATCGGCCGGCAACTCGATGCGATAGCGATTGCGGGTCTCGCTGCGCGAGCGTTCCAGATCTTTCAGGCCGACGAGCGCTTCGCGGAACAGCTGTCCAGCCAGATGCAACATGCGCGTCTGCGCATCCGCCGGCAGTTTGTCCGCATCGATACCTGCGCCACGGCAGAATGCCTGCAGACCCGTCTGTACATCGTAGAGGGCCGCATTTGCGGCGTTGGAGCGCGGCTCACGGGCGGCTGCGCGTGCAAGCCGCGCAACACGCCGATCCATCACTTCGCCCTCGCTCACCTGCGCCGCAGTGACCGGCGGACGGGGGGCCGGTGCCGGGCGCGGCAGCGCCTCAGCCGGCACCTGTGAGACCGCCTGACCATAAGCGTTGACCGGGTGGTATACCTCGACCTCACTGTTTGGAACCAGCAGGTCATCGAGGTTGAGCATCGCACCGATGTCGGTTTGCGCTGGCGAGCGGCCGAGCGTGCGCAGTGCGTGAATGCTGGTTGGAACCTCGCCACCGGCGATCTGGGGCTCGGGGGTCTTGGGTTCAGCCTCGGTTGCCGCCTCTTCCAGCGTGGCGACGATGTGGTAGTCGCCCATGCGGATGACATCGCCGCTTTTCAGCTGATGGCCCGCAGGATGAGCTTTGGCGAGGGCTGTTTCGGAGTCGTTGACAAAGACCCCGTTGGTACTGACATCCTGAAGGTAGAAGTGTCCGTCACGATGCTGCACACGCGCGTGATGCGCCGAGACGTAGCGGATGGGGTCGGGCAGTACCCAGTCATTGTCGGCCGAGCGACCGATGCTGCCGCCGTCCACGCCAAAGCTGATGCTGGCGCGCTCACCCAGCTGGCGCCGATGATCGCTGACGATACGCAACCGAAGAGTCATGGTTCCCGCAGCTTCCCCGCCCCGCGCAGACATATAATGCCACCTTCAAATTAGCAGTGGCCCGCAGCTCCTCTATGGCAATCAGTCACATTTTCCGCATTATGTTCGTGAATCAGGGCAAGGTTTATGAGGTCTACGCGCGGCGGGTCAGCCATGGCGAGCTGTTTGGCTTCATCGAAGTGGAGGAGCTGGTCTTCGGCGAGCGGGCCACCGTGGTGGTCGATCCGGCCGAGGAGCGCATCAAGAGCGAATTCGACGGCGTGAAGCGCACCTATCTGCCACTGCATTCGATCCTGCGCATCGATGAGGTCAAGAAGCAGGGCGTGAGCAAGATTTCGACGTTCGAGGGCAGCAGCAACGTCTCGCAGTTTCCGATGCCCATGTACTCAACACCTCCTCCGGATAAGAAGTAGGCCCATCCAGGCTCATGCTGCAGCTCCCCGGCGCCCCGGCACTCTCCGCCTTTCGTCTCTCCAAACTGCAGGCAAAACTCGTAGCCCTGGAATCGGGCGTGCGCGGCCTCGATTCCCGTTTCGTGCATTTCATCGATGTCGCACAGTCGCTCACGCCGCAGCAGGAGCAGATCCTGCGGACATTGCTGACCTACGGACCGCACCTGGAGCCGCTCGCTGAGCAGCCAGGTGAGAGGCTGTGGGTCGTGCCACGGGCCGGTACGATCTCCTCCTGGTCGAGTAAGGCTACGGATATTGCCCATGTCTGCGGCTTGCACGCCGTCCGGCGCATCGAGCGTGGCATCGAGTATCGCGTGTTTGCTGCGCAGCCCCTCGGGCCTGAGCGTCTGGCAGAGCTAGCCTCCGTGTTGTTCGATCGCATGACGGAGATGCCGTTGTTCAATGCTGCGCATGCTGTGCGGCTGTTCGAGCATCAGCAGCCGCGGCCGCTGCGCCGGATTGCGCTCGACGGCGGGGTGGCGGCATTGCAGCGCGCGAATCGCGAATTGGGACTGGCGCTGTCGGCTGACGAAGTCGACTACCTGCTTGCGCATTTCGCGCCTCTCGGGCGCGATCCCACGGACGTCGAGCTCATGATGTTTGCCCAGGCCAACTCGGAGCACTGTCGTCACAAGATCTTCAACGCCGACTGGGTGATCGACGGTGAGCGGCGCAGCGAATCACTGTTCGCCATGATCCGCCACACTTATGCCCGCTCGCCGCAGGGCATTCTGTCGGCTTACCGCGACAATGCCGCCGTCATCGAAGGCACAGCGGCGATGCGTTACTTCGCCGACGCGAGCAGCCGTGTATATGCGGGTCATTCCGAGCCGGCCGACATCCTGATGAAGGTGGAGACACACAACCATCCCACCGCCATCTCACCGTTTCCGGGTGCCGCGACCGGCTCAGGCGGTGAGATCCGCGATGAGGGCGCCACCGGGCGCGGCGCCAAGCCCAAAGCCGGTCTCACCGGCTTCTCGGTCTCCAATCTGCGCATTCCCGGTCACGAGCGTCCCTGGGAGGTGGACCATGGGCGGCCAGAGCGCATTGCCTCGCCCCTCGAGATCATGCTCGATGGGCCAATCGGCGCTGCGGCTTTCAACAACGAGTTCGGACGACCGGCGGTGTGCGGCTATTTCCGCACCTTTGAGCAACCGGCTGCGCCGGGTTCTGACAGCCGGATTTACGGGTATCACAAGCCCATCATGCTGACGGGCGGTCTCGGCAACATCCGCCGGGGTCACGTCGAGAAGGCCGATGTTCCGCTCGGAGCGCGGATTGTGGTGCTGGGCGGTCCTGCGATGTTGATTGGGCTGGGCGGTGGCGCGGCCTCATCCGTAGGCAGCGGTGCTTCCAGCGCTGATCTGGATTTTGCCTCCGTACAACGCGGCAATGCGGAGATCCAGCGA
The DNA here is from genome assembly GCA_963715725.1 of uncultured Pseudomonadota bacterium. Classification (GTDB taxonomy): domain Bacteria; phylum Pseudomonadota; class Gammaproteobacteria; order Steroidobacterales; family Steroidobacteraceae; genus 13-2-20CM-66-19. The sequence continues at coordinate 2,706,552 of OY970272.1, forward strand.
CGCGCACAGGAAGTGATCGATGCCTGCTGGGCGCTCGGCGCAGATAACCCCATTCTGTTGATTCACGACGTTGGAGCCGGCGGGCTCTCCAATGCGGTGCCGGAAGCGGTCGCACACAGCAATCGCGGCGCACGTATCGATCTGCGGGCCATCGATAGCGCGGAAAGCGGTATGTCACCGCTGGAGTTGTGGTGCAACGAGGCGCAGGAGCGCTACGTTCTCATCATCGATCCGAAGCAGCTGCAGAGGTTTGCTGGGCTGGCGAAGCGGGAACGCTGTCCGTTTGCCGTCATTGGCGACATCAACGATTCAGGTCGTCTGGTGGTGCACGATCCGCTCTTCGGCAATGACCCCGTCGACATGCCTATCCAGGTGCTGCTCGGCAAGCTGCCGCGGATGCAGCGCGAGGTACACGCTCATCACACCTCGTGCGAGGAGCTCGACATCGCTGCACTGGACCTGCGCGAGTCGCTGTATCGCGTATTGCGCCTGCCGGCGGTGGCTGACAAGACATTTCTCATTACGATCGGCGACCGTACGGTGGGCGGCCTCATCCATCGGGATCCGCTGGTCGGCCCCTGGCAGGTCCCGGTTGCCGACGTCGCCGTGACGCTCGCCGATTATCGCGGCTTTGCGGGGGAAGCGATGGCTGTCGGCGAGCGCACGCCGGTTGCGGTGCTCAATGCGCCGGCGGCTGCAAGGCTCGCCGTGGCCGAGTCGATCACCAACCTGCTTGCCGCAGATGTCAGCGCGCTGAGCTCGATCCGCTTGTCCGCCAATTGGATGGCTGCGTGCGGGGAGCCGGGGGAAGACGCCGCGCTCTATGCCTCCGTGCAGGCGGTAGGCAAGGAGCTTTGCCCGGCGTTGGGTATCGCAATCCCCGTCGGCAAGGACTCCCTGTCCATGAAGACCACATGGCACGCAGGCTCGCAGGTGCGCAGCGTGTTCGCGCCGGTCTCATTGATCGTCTCCGCCTTCGCACCCATTGCAGACGTGCGGCGCACCCTGACGCCCGTGCTGCAACTGCAGTCGGAGCCGACGCGATTGTGGCTGATTGACCTGGGCGCCGGACGCAACCGCATGGGCGGCTCGGCATTGGCGCAGGTTTACGGCGAGCTTGGCGCAGAGCCGCCGGATCTGGATGATCCGGGGCGCCTTGCGGCATTTGCTCAGCTGATCGCAGAACTGCGGACCGAAGAGCTGCTGCTGGCCTACCACGATCGCTCCGATGGCGGACTGCTGGTCACCCTGCTGGAGATGGCTTTTGCGGGCCACTGTGGGCTCGATGTGAGCCTGCCGGCGGGGCGGGGACCTGCGGTGCGGCAGCTTTTTGCCGAGGAGCTGGGTGCGGTGCTGCAGATTCGCAGCAGTGACGAGTCACGTCTGCAGGCCCTGCTGCACCGGCATGGACTGAGCGAGCTTGCGGTGCCGGTGGGGGCGCCTGTTGAGCAGCTGCGCATCCGAATCCGGATTGGCGAGTCGCAGTTGGATGAGTCCTGGGTCGAGCTGCGTCGCGCTTGGTCGGAGACCTCTCATCTGCTGCGGCGGATGCGCGATGACCCCGTCAGCGCACAGGAGGAGCTCGCAGTGCAGTGCGACCCGGAAGATCCGGGTTTGAGCCTGCAGCTGAGCTTTGATCCCGAGGAGGACGTCGCAGCACCCTTCGTAGCGCACGGCAACCGGCCGGCCGTAGCGGTTTTGCGCGAGCAGGGAGTGAACAGTCAGATCGAGACCGCAGCGTTCTTCGAGCGTGCCGGTTTCGAGCCGCACGATGTGCACATGACCGAGCTGCTGAGCGGACGGCGCCAGCTGAGTGAGTTTCGGGGGCTGGTCGCGTGTGGCGGATTCTCTTACGGTGATGTGCTCGGCGCCGGCGAAGGGTGGGCAAAGTCCATCCTGTTCCACGAGCTGCTGCGCGAGCAGTTTCGGGATTTTTTCGAGCGCGCAGATCGGTTCGCGCTGGGCATCTGCAACGGCTGCCAGATGTTTGCAGCGTTGAAATCCCTGATCCCCGGAGCCGAGCACTGGCCGCGCTTCGTGCGCAACCGCAGCGAGCAGTACGAATCCCGCTTCACACTGGTAGAGGTGCGAGATTCGCCTTCGGTACTACTGAGCGGGATGTCCGGTTCGTTCCTGCCGATTGCGGTGGCCCATGGCGAGGGTCGCGCAGAATTCGCCGGCGCGGCGGCCGCGGAAGCGTGCGCGGCCAGCGGGCTGGTGGGGTTTCGTTATGTTGACCACCACCGTCGGCCAACGACTACTTACCCGTATAACCCCAACGGCTCGCCGTTTGGCATCGCCGCCCTGACTAACTCTGACGGACGCATCACGATCACCATGCCACACCCGGAGCGTTCAACACGCTTCGTGCAGAACTCCTGGCGGCCGCGCGATGGCGGTGAGTTCAGCGGCTGGATGCGATTGTTCCGTAACGCACGGCGCTTCGTGGGATAAGGCGCGGCGGCGTAGTGAGTTTACGCCGCGGCGTCGTGGGTAAGGCACGTGGGAAGGCGACGACGCGATTGGCTGGTGCCTCACAGGGCAGCAGCGTGCAACCAATCGCGGCGCCGCGCGAGACTAGCGCTTAAAGCTGCGCTCAGGCGATGAGATCCAACAGCACGTGCTTGCCAGGGGACCATTCCGCCAGCATCTGCGCCAGCGCGATGATGTCGGCACCCGGGATCTGTTGCACGAGAGCGCCGGTCTGGGCGTTGCGGACGATGGCGATCGTGAGCCCCGTAGCGGCATCGACGCGATAATCCAGCACGCGGTTGGAGCTGGCCAGGTTGGCGTTCGCGCGGGCTACGGCAGCCTGCACGTCGGCCGCGGCAGGCTGCTTTACGGGCGCTGCCGTCGATTGAGTGTTGCTCGCAGGCGCATTGCCCTCGGCTGCTGCGTGCGCGGCAGCGGCCGGTGCGATATGGGCCGGGGAAGCTTGCATCGGATAGTGGGTCAGATCGCTCGTAAAAGCGGTCTGCAGGGATCCAGCATCAACGGATTGCTCAGCCATGGCGTGCTCCCGCGAAGCCTGCGGCCGCGGCAGGCGGGGGAGCAGGCTGCGCTTTCACCTGCGCGGCCTTGCGCACTTCCGGTCCGATCGCAATCCAGGCGCTGCGAATCTCTTCGAGCAGCCCTGCGACCTCCGCAATACCGGTCGCCTCGCCCCTGGAATTGGCTAACACCAGGCGCCGGATCATGTAGTCGTACAGATCATTGAGATTGTGGGCGAGCGGCCCGCCCTGTGCCAGGTTAAGACTGCCCCGCAGCTCGGTGACGATCTGCACGCAGCTGTGCAGCAGCGCTGCCTGTCGCTTGAGCTCGCGCCGCTCTGCGCATCCGCGGGCGATCGCCAGGCGCTCCAGGGCCGCGTCCAGCAGCATCAGCACCATGGCGTGCGGATCGGCATTGGCCACTCCGCCGTGCACGGCGACAGTCTGATAAGCCGCAAGCTTGGAAGGACGCGCGTAACTGGACACCGGCGGTCTCCGTCTGAACCGATACTCCTGTAACGGCTTTGCGGAGCAGAACTTGAGGAGCTCTACGTTGACATAAGCCCGAGCGCGGACCGCACGGACATAAATCGGCGCTTCGGCTGCACCGCAGCCCGCTGGATCCTGGCCTTACCCTTTAGAGCTCTGGACCTGTGGCAGCGCTGCGAACTGCTGCGTGAGATATGCGGAGGTCGTCTGTAGGGACGACAGCAGCGCGTTCAGCTGAGAATACTGCCGGGTGAGCGAGGTGGTGAGCGCTGACATCTGCGCATTCAGCTGATCGCTCTGGTGGGTCAGCGCATTCTCCTGCTTGACGAGCGTCTGGCTGCGCGAGGTGATGGCTCCTCCTGCGCCCAGCTCATCGGTGATCTGCGTATTGAGGGTAGCCGCCACGCCGCCGGTGCCACTGAACAAGGCACTGACGGCGGCAGGTGAGGCGCTCAGCGCCGCAGCGAACGTACTGCTATTGAGCTTGAGCGTCCCATCGCTGTTGGTGGTGATGCCGACGCTCGCGAGTGAATTGTAGGTGGCGGAGCCCGTGTTCACGACGTTGTACAGCGCGCTGCGGATACCGTTCTGGATTCCCGACAACATCGCATCACCCAGCATCGGGCCCGCCGTGCCGCTGGTGGAGTCATAGCTGTTGAGGGAGGTGATCGACCCGACCAGAGTGTTGTAGGCCTTGACGAACGCTGACACATTGTTCTGGATGGTCGCGCCGTCGGCGCTGACTGTGAGTGTAGCAGGTGCGCTGCTGGAGCCGGTGCCGCTGCCACCTGAGCCGCTGCCGCTCGTGCCTGTGGTCGTGCCGAGCAGCGTCAGCGTGACGCCATTGAGTGCGTCGCTGACTGTGTTGCTGGCGCTCGTGTAGGGAATGCCGGAGATGCTGAACTGTGCATCCTGAGCGGCGGCGTCTTGCGTGTAATTCGCCGTATTGCCGCTGCCATAGGTCAGAGCGGCTAACGCACTACCGCCATCGGTTTCCGTGACCTGGATGCTGTTGGCCGCCCCGGTCAGGGAGGAGGACAGCAACAGGTGCGCGCCGTCGGTGCCGTTGATGACCGTCGCGGTGATGCCCGGATTGCCGGGCGCTGCATTGATCGCGGCAGCCAGACCGGTCAGCGTATTGTTGGTGCTGTCTAGCTGTACACTGAAACTGGTGGCGCCAAGGGACAGCTGCAGGGTGCCGCTGGCGAGTGTCGCCGCCGCACCGGTCCAGGCACTGGAAACCAGCTGCTGCGCCTGGGCGAGCTGTGAGACGGCCACGCTGTATGATCCGGGAACCGCGCCGTTGCTGGTACTCGCGCTGAATACCGAGCTGTTGCTGGAGCTCGCACTCAGTGCATTGAAGGCGGTCGGGGTATCAATCGTCGCCAGCGCGGACTGAAACGTGGAGAGCGCGCCTTTGAGCGTGCCCACCGCGGAGATCTGCGTGGTGACGGTCTGAGTCTGACTGGAAATGAGCGCATCCTGCGGCGCCCGGGTGGCGGCCACGAGCTGCGAGACCAGCGAGCTGACATTGATAACCGAGCCACCCGCGGACGCCGCGCTGCTGCTGCTGGCGATCGAGACGGGTGTTGAAGTGCTGGTGCTGTTACTGGTGCTGGTGATTGCAGTGGCCATGGGTCCTCAGCTGCTGGAAAGACGTCCTGTCAGAAAAGCCGCAGGGCGGGCGCCTCACGGCGCCCACCCCGCGTTACCAGTTGCTTTGACCCGGAGGTCATCAACTTACGGCAGTTTCTGCAGAAGCGTCAGAATGTTCTGCGGAATCGTGTTGGCCTGAGCCACCATCGCCGTGCTGGCCTGCTGCAGGATCTGGGCCTTGGACAGCGCCGAAGTGGCCTGCGCGTAGTCCGTGTCCTGGATCTGGCTGCGAGCGCTGGACAGGTTGGTCGAGTTGGTGGTCAAGCCGGTGATGGCAGCCTGGAAGCGGTTCTGATACGCACCCAGCTGCGCACCGGTGGTGGCGAGCTGCTGCAGCGCCGCGTCGATCTGCACGAGCACCTTGTTGGAGTTGTCCACCGAGGTGACGCTGGCCTTGTCCACGAAGCTCGACGTCGCCGTCGCGCTGGCGCTGGTCAGGTCGTAGCTGGCGTTCAGACCGAGCAGGGCGACCGTGGCTGCCGTCGAGGTCGCACCGGTCGAGTCCACATCGCTCGCGACCGAGACGGCCGTGGCGGCTGAAGGGTTCGAGGTGCTGCTCAGGTCGATGCCAGTCCCGGCGGCATTCACCGTCGCGATCAGACCGCCGTCGGTCTGCGAGCCCTGGTTGATGGCGGCCGCAATGTTCTTCAGGTCGACCGCGGCAGAACCCGTCAGCGTGACGGAGTCGGTCGTGTACGAACCGACCGTCAGAGTGACCGTGTCGCCCTTACCGGTGGCAGTGCTGACCACGCCGAACGTGGCAGTGCCCGCGTCCGTGTAGAGCTTGCCGAGGTTGCCGGAGGCCGTGCTGGAGACCGAGGCGATCGAGATCGTCTGGCCGGCATTGGCGCCCACCTGGAAGGTAGCACCCTGGAACGTGCCGTCGAGCAGGTTCACGCCGTTGAACTGCGTCTGCGATGAGACCGCGTTGATGTCGGCCTTCAGCTGCTGGAACTGCGCATCGAGGTCCGTGCGGTCCTGCGCGCTGTTGCTCGCGTTGAGCGACTGCACGGCGAGGTCACGCATCGTCTGCAGGTCGTTGGTCACTTCCTGCAAAGCACCCGAGGCGGTCTGGGCCAGCGACACGCCGTCATTGGCGTTGCGTACGGCCTGGTTGATGCCGTCAATCTGCGAGGTCATACCCTGGGTGATGGCGTAACCGGCGGCGTCGTCGGCCGCTGTGTTGATGCGCATGCCCGAGGACAACTGCTGCAGGGCTGAGGAGAGCTTACTGCCCGAGGCCGTCAGACTGTTCTGCGCGACCAACGAGCTGTAGTTCGTGTTGAGGACAAGTGTCATGTCTGAGACTCCTGATATTTCCGTCAGGCGCCGGACACCTGTCCGTCGCTCTGTTCGCGCAGCGGGCTCGTATCCACGCTGCGTTCAGGGAAGTTATCGGTGCGGGTGTCGCGAACTTGAGCCGCCGGAAGCGCAGCAGGTGGAACTGGTGAGCGCATCACAATCACACCGATACGACATAATCAGTGCGCGCCTCAGCCGTGCAAGTAGTTGAACAGCGAGAGTCTCGCGATCGAGGCGTAGGATTCCTGCGCTGCCTGTAGACTCATCTCTTCCGTATTCAGCTGGGTGATGGCCGCGGCGTAATCCACATCGGAGAGGTTCGACACTTGTCCCTGCAGGTTGACCTGGTTCGCCTGCTCGGAGCTCTTGGCCGAGCTGATGGCATTCACCCGGGCACCGGCAGAGGCCGACACATTGCTGAGATTCGTGATGGCATTGTCGATCTGCTGCAGCGCGCCGCCCACCTGTGTGGCGAACTGCGCCTGGCTGAGATTCGGGTTGTTGAGCGTGTTGATCAGGTTCTGCAGTGTGCTGAAGGCGCTGGCGGTGCCGGCCTTGGCGACAGTGAATGTGTCGCCGGCGGCTACCGTGCCGGACAGGGTAACCTGCACACCGTTAAAGGAGATTGCCTCGCCGCTGGCAAGTCCGGTACCGCTGGCAACCGTCGTACCGGAGCTATTGGTCACCGTGTAGGAACCGGGCGCCGTGAATTTGATGGTGTAAGTGTCGGGTACCCACGCCGCCGCGTTGACCACGGTACCCGGAGAGATCGAGGCGGTGCCGGTATTCGTCGCCGCAGCGGCCGTCGCAAAGGTGCCATTGCCCGCCGGCACGTTCATGAACACGCTCGCGCCGGTGTCGCCCGCCGAGATCCGCTGGCTCGGCCCGATCTGTACCTGGTGCACCGTATCGGCACCGGAGTAGCTGACCGCGCCGTTGGCGAGCGCGAAGGGTTGTGTGCCGCTGGCGTTGCCAGCGAACAGGTAATTGCCGTTGCTGTCGGTGCGATTGCCTATGGCGATCAGCTCCTGCAGCTGCTGCGCCAGCTGGGTGGCGATGTTGGCCCGATCCGCGGCATTGATCGAGGTGTTGTTGGCCTGCACGGCCAGATCGCGCGCGCTCTGCAGCGTATTGGTGGCATCGGACATCGCCTGCTCTTCGAGCTGCAGATTGGCAGCGGCGGCATTGCCGTTGGTCACGTACTGCTGGGAGGCAGACAACGTGTCGTTCAGCTGATCCAGCTGTGACATGGCAGCCGGATCGTCGGCGCCGGTCTGGACTTTCTTGCCTGTCGACAGTTGGTCCTGCGTTTTGGCCAGGTCGGCCTGCAGCTGCTGCATCTGACTCAAGGCATCCTGCTGGAAGGTCACTGTGGAGATTCGCATGGTTAGCGCGCCTGGATGGCCGTGATGAGCGAGTTGAACATGACACCGGCGGTCTGAATCATCTGGGCACAGGCCTGATAGGCCTGCTGGTACTGCACCATTTTGGCCGCCTCCTCGTCGAGGTTGACGCCGGAGAGATTGTTGCGCGTATCCGTGGCGGACTGATTGACGGATTTCTGCGCGGACGCGTTGGCCTGGGCCTGCTGCGTCAGCACACCGACCTGGCTGACGAGATTGTTCGCCACGCTACTCAGCGAGCTGGTGCCGCCGTTCAGGGTCTTGGCCTTCAGCGCGTCGATGAGCGCAAACGCGTTGCTGTTGTCGCCGGTATTGGTGGCACTCGCCGCTGCGATCGTGAAGCTGTCGCCCGCAGCCGGGGAACCGTTGAGGGTCACTTGCTGGCCGTTGAAGCTGATGGGCGTGCCATTCGTATACGTTCCCGAGGTCACGGGGTTGTTAGCGCTGTCAGTGATCTGGTACTGCGTAGCGCTCGTGAACGAAATCGTGTATGGACCTGCGATGTAACTGGCTGGCGCGGTTATCGCCGTACTGCTGACCACAGCCGTGCCGGTATTGGCGGCGGCCGGTGTGGTGGCAATGGCTGAGGCGGCGGCGATCTGCGCCGGACTGGTCAGCAGGACCGACAGACCGCTGATTGCGCCGGCCGTCGGACGGATCTGGATGCTGTCGCCGGCGTTGGGTGAACCGGAGACGACAATCGACAAACCGGCTGCCTGAAAGGGACTGCCTGCCGTACCCGATCCGCTCATGGTCACCGTCTGGCCGGTGGCGGCATCGGTGAGTTGCCAGGCGCCGCCGGTGAAGGCGAGCCGGTAGTCATCCGGGGTGAGCGCAGCGAGGTTGCTGCGGGTCACCGTCGCAGCCGCCGTACCGGAATTGGTGGATGCGGGTGCCGTGATCACACCTCCGATGGAGAACATCGGCTGACCCGCAGCGCCGCTCAGGTCCATGCCTGACTGTTGTGCCTGGTTGACGATCGAAGCAAGACCGATGCTGAACTGTCCCAGGGCATTCTCTGCCGGACTCAACACCTGCGTACGTGCGCTGAGCAACCCGCCCAGCGAGCCGCCGGTGATCTCCGCAGTAATGTCTGCGGTGCTGCTGCCGCTCATCAGGCCGATATCGTGTTGCGAGGCGTTATACGGATCCGCGAAAGCTTTGAGCGTCGCGCCGGAAGAGCCGGTCACCAGAGGCTGTCCACTGCCGATGTAGACATTCATCGCCCCATCGCTCTGCGTGGCGGTGTTGACGCTGACGTACTGGCTCAGCTGGTCGATCATGGTGTCGCGCTGATCGAGCAGGCTATTCGGCGTCTGGCCGGTGGCATTCAGCGCCGCGGTGATCTGCGCATTCAGGTTGGCGATGCCAGTGGACAGCTGATTGATGCTGTCTACGGTTGTGGAAACATTGCTCTCGAGCCCGGCGCTGTAGGTCGAGATCTGCGCGCTGTAATTCTGCAGCTGCTGGGTGAGCGATTGCGCCTGGCTCAGCAGCACCTGCCGCTGGGCGGTGGAGGCCGGTGAGTTGGCCACCGTCTGCAGGGCATTGACGAAGCCCTGCAGTGATGCGCTGATGCCGGTGCTCGAGTCACTCAGCATGTTGTCGATCTGCGCCGCCTGGCTTGCGAAGGTATTGAAGCCCGAATAGCTGCTCTGCGAGGAGCGCACCTGGGCGGCAAGCAACTCGTCATAAGCACGGGTAATGCTCTGCACCTGCACGCCGCTGCCGAGGTAGCCAGCGGAGGTCGGCTGCGCCGGCTGCGGAGTGAAATTGATCTTCTCGACGCTGTACCCGGGGGTGGCCGCGTTCGCGACGTTGTTGCTGGTGACGTCCAGGGCGCGCTGGAAGGCGAGGAGGCCGGTCACGCTGGTGGAAAAAACGTCAGACATCCGTCATAGCCTCTAAAGCGTCCCGGTCATCGGGGTTATCGGCAGCGTGGCTGCCAACTTGAGATCGGGCGAGCGGCCGTTGTCCGCAAACAGTGTCGCGGCAGGGGCCGGAAGCCGGATTGCGTGCGCGATCGAGCTGATCTTGTGGACATAATCCGGATCGGTTGCGTAGCCACCTCTCTGCAGCGCGCTCGCAAAGGCGTGAATGTCGCTGCCGGTGTTGAGCGCCGCGGCATAGCGCGAATTACCGCGCAACAATGCGACATAATCCCGGAAGCTCTGCCCTGGAGTTGCATAGACGCGGAATGCTGCGGTGGTTCGGCCGGCCGCACCGCCGCTGAACTCGCGGGTCGCCGCAGCCACGGCGGCGCCATTCCAGTCGCCGCCTGCCTTGATCCCGAAGAGGTTGTGGCTCGAGCGTCCGGCGCCATCGTGCGGCAAATCTCGGCCCCAGTTGGTTTCGAGCGCCGCTTGCGCGATCAGCGCGCGCGGATCAGTGCCCAGTTGTGCCGCGGCCTGTTGTGCGTGCGGCAGCATTCGGTTGATGAAGTCAGACTTGAGCGCGGACACATGGCTCGCACCAACGTCCTGGGTGTCGGAGTAAGCCGCTACCGGTGTCGGCATGCGCTGTGCGCTGGCCGTGGAATGCCTGCTGGCTGCTGCCGCCTCTGCGCCTTGCACGCCCATCTTCTGCAGCTGGCGGATCAGCATGTCCGCAAGCCCCAGTCCCTTGCCCTTGGAAAGCTGCACCGACAGCTGGTCGTCGGCCATCTCCTGATACATCTTCTGCTGGTCGCTGCCGAAGACCGGATCGGTACCGACCGCATCGCGCATGCTTTTGAGCATCATGCGTGTGAACATGCTCTCAAACTGCTCGGCCACCTTGCGGATCGCCGCCGGATCGCGCTGCGCGGCACCGCGCTTGAGGGTGCTCAGCGCGTTCAGGTCGGTGTAGACCGGCGTATCAGCGGGGCCGATGGACATGTGAGGCGCCTGTCAGATCACGACGAGCTCGGCGCGCAGGGCGCCGGCCTGTTTGAGCGCTTCAAGGATGGCCACCAGGTCCCCTGGGGCAGCACCCACCTGATTGACCGCGCGCACGATCTCATCCAGGTTCACGCCGGCCTGGAATTTGAACAGGCGCTGATCAGCCTGCGCCACCTCGAACGCGCTGCGCGGCGTCACCGTGGTCGTGCCGTTGCTCAAAGGAGCCGGTTGGCTGACATCAGCACGCTCGGTAATGGTCACCGACAGCGAGCCATGTGCAACTGCCGCGGCCTGCACCTGCACGTGTGAGCTGATCACGACGGTGCCGGTGCGCGAGTTGATGATGACGCGTGCAGGCGCCTCGCCGGGCTGGACCTCCAGCGACTCGAGCGTCGCCAGGTAGCCGATACGCTGGTCGGGCTCCGCAGGAGCGACGACACGGATCGAGACCGCATCGATTGCCTCGGCAGTGTTGTCTCCCAGCGTCTTGTTGATCGTGGTGACGACTCGCGCGGCGGTCGTGAAGTCAGGCGTATTCAGGTTGAGAACGAGGTGCGCATCGCTGCCGAACTTGACGGGTACCTCCTTCTCCACGGTGGCGCCATTGGGCACGCGTCCGCTGCTGGGCACATTGAGCGAGATGCGCGAGCCATCCTTGCCACTGATGCCAAAGCCGCTGACGAGCACGTTCCCCTGGGCGAATGCGTACACCTGTCCGTCCACCCCGCGCAAAGGTGTCATGAGCAGATTGCCACCCCGCAGGCTGCTGGCATTGCCGATGGTTCCCACGGTCACATCGATGAGCTGGCCGGATTTGGAAAACGCCGGCAGATCAGCGGTGACGGTCACCGCGGCGACGTTCTTCAGCTGCGGGTTGGCGTTGGCGGGCACGGTGATGCCGAACTTCGCCAGCATGTTGGTGATGCTCTGCACCGTGAAGGGAGCCTGCGTTGTCTGATCGCCTGTACCATCCAGGCCGACGACCAGGCCGTAACCCACCAGCTGGTTCGTGCGCACGCCGGCAACGGTAGCGATATCCTTGATCCGCTCGGCGTGCGCATCGGACGCGCAGCACAGCCAGGCGAGCTGCAGTATTGCGCAGCCCAGTGCCAGGCGGCGCGCCGCTTTCATGGGGGCGCGCATCAGAACGGCGTCCAGGGTGAATTGAAGAAGCGCGCGAGCCAGCCCTGCGCGTTGACGTCCGCCAGCGCGCCCTTGCCACCGTATGAAATGTTGGCGCTGGCCACCTTCTGTGAAGGAATAGAGTTGTCGGGTGCGAGGTCGATCGGCCGGATCACACCGCTCACGCGCACATATTCCGAGCCCTGGTTGATACCGATCCACTTCTCACCCTTGATGAACAGGTTGCCATTGGGCAGCACCTTCTCTACCGTGGCCGTGATGTAGCCGTTCAGGCTGTTGCTCTGAGCGCTGCCGCCGGTGCCGTTGAATTTCGAAGCGTCGCTGATGTTGTTGCTGAGGATCGGATTGCCGTGCACGGTTACCGGCTTGCCGAGCAGGGTCATGCCAGGCAGATCTTCGCTTGTGCTCTTGGCGGTCGTGGTGGTGGCGCTCTTCTGCGCATTGGTCGATTCGTTGAGCACGATCGTGACGATGTCACCCACGTGGTGGGCAATCGGGTTCTCGAACAGTGCCATCTCGCGCCCCGCCTGGTAGATGGCGCCGTTGTTCGGGGGCGTGATGGGTTCCTGCGCCCAGCTGAGCGCATCACTTTCCCTGGGCGGCTTTGCGGTCTGGCAGCCGGCGAGGGCCGCAAGCAAGGCAAGCGATAACAGGCAGTGCAGCTTATGCGTCACTTACATGTTCTCGGCGGCGTACTGCAGCATCTGGTCCGTGGTCTGCACGGCCTTGGAATTCATCTCGTAGGCGCGCTGGGTCTGGATCATGTCGACCATCTCCTGCACGACATCCACGTTCGACGCCTCGACTGATCCCTGCACGAGCGTGCCCAGCCCGGTGAGTCCCGGATTGCCCGTAGTCGGTGAGCCGCTCGAGGCCGACTCGACCAGCAGGTTGCCACCCACGGCCTGCAGCCCTGGCGGATTGATGAAGTCCGCCAGCTGCACCGTGCCCACCGTCGTGGGCGCAGCCTGGCCTGCGATCTGCACACTCACCGTGCCATCGGTACCGATGGTGATGCTCTGTGCGCCGCTGGGGATGGTGATTGCCGGCTGCACCGGATAGCCGCTGGAGTTGACGAGCTGACCCTGGGCGTTGGTCTGAAAGCTGCCATCGCGGGTGTAGCCGAGCGTGCCGTCGGGCCGCAGGACCTGGAAGAAGCCGCGCCCCTGGATTGCCAGATCGAGGGAGTTGCCGGTGGTATTGAGGCTGCCCTGAGTGTAGCTGCGCTCGGTCGAGACCACGCGCACGCCCGTGCCCAGCTGCAGACCCGTCGGCGACTGCGTCGTCTGTGAAGTTGAGGCGCCCACCTGCGAGACGTTCTGATAGAGCAGATCGTCGAACACGGCACGGCTGCGCTTGAAGCCGTTGGTGGAGACGTTGGCGAGATTGTTGGCCGTGACCGACATCTGTGTCTGTTGTGCATCGAGTCCGGTCTTGGCGGCCCAGAGTGCGGGTTCCATGAGCGTTTACCTGTAGTGAGGTGAGGGGAGCGCTGCGCCTAACCGGTCTGCAGCAGCTTCGAGGAGGCAGCGCCGTTGTCATCGGCTGCCTTGAGGGCTTTGACCTGCAGGTCAAAGCGACGCGCGAGCTCGATCATGTTGACCATGCAGCTCGCCAGATCGACGTTGCTCGATTCGAGAGTGCCGGAGGTCACGGTCACGGCCGCATCAGCGACCGCCGGCGTGCCATCTGCAGTGCGGAACAGTCCGTCCACACCCCGGGTGACGCTGTCAAGCGGCGGGTTGACCAGCTTGATGCGTCCCACCACGGAGCTCGTCTGCGGCGTTTGGCCCAGCGGAATGATGGAGATCGTGCCATCCGCCGCCACCGTCACCGCATTCGAAGGCGGGACGCTGATGGGCCCGTTATCGCCGAGCACCGGCAGCCCGGTTGCGGTAAGCAGCTGACCGGCCGGGTCGACATGCAGGTCGCCGGCGCGGGTGTAGGCTTCGTTGCCATTCGAGTCCTGAACCGCGAGGAAGCCCTGGCCCTGAATGGAAAGGTCCAGCGGGTTGCCCGTGGCCTGCTGCGACCCCAGGCCGCTGTCCCAGCCGACGCTGCCATCGGTGGCGTACACGCGTGAGGCGTAGCCGGGTCCGCTGACTGCGCGGCTCTGGAATGCGCTCAGATCGGCTTTGAAACCGGTCGTACTGGCATTCGCCAGGTTATGGTTGTTGGCCGCCTGGGCGCGTAAGGTCTCCTTCGCGCCCGACATCGCCACATACAACGACTTGTCCATTGCTTACGTCCTGCCGCTGGCCGCAGTTACTGCCGGATGTTGATGACCGTCTGCGTGATCTGGTTGTCGGTCTGAATCATCTGCGCATTCGCCTGGAAGTTGCGCTGCGCCTTGATCATGTCGACCAGCGCGGCGGTGGTATCGACATTGGAATCTTCCAGCGATCCGGACTGAATCGTGCCAAAGCCGGAATTTCCGGCGACGCCGTTGACCACGGATCCCGAGGCGTTGGTTTGTGCCCAGGTAGCATTCCCGAGCTGCTGCAGTCCCTGCGGGTTGGCGAAGTTCGCCATGGCAACCTGTCCGAGGTTGATCGAGCGACCGTTGGTGAAGCGGGCCTGCACCACGCCGGTGCTGTCGATGCTGACGCCGGTGAGCTTGCCCGTCGTGAAGCCATCCTGCTGCACGGCGGTCACCCCGAAGGTGTCGCCATACTGTGTGGTCTTGCTGTAGTCGAATGTCATGTTCATTGCCGCCGCGCCCGTCGCGGGGGTGTAAGCGGGAAAGGTCACCTTACCGTTGGCAGGCGCCGTCAGGGCACCGGTGTTGGAATACGTCAGGCCCTGCGGGGTGCCTACGGCATTGCCGTCGACATACAGCTGCGTGCTCCACGCGTTGGGCGTCGCCGACTTGACGAAATACATCGTAGCCGTGTGGGCCGCGCCCAATGAATCATAGACGGTCAGTGAGGTGGTGTTGTTGTAGCTGGTCGGATCGGTTGGTGAGAAAACTGCCGTGGTCGGCGGCGCAGCGTTGGCGGGCAGGTTCGCGGTGATCTGCGCAGAGCCCGTAGCCTGGGGTGCGCTCTCGCTGGTCGTCAGCTGCAGATTCTGCAGGCCGCCGGTGTTGAAGCCGCCGGTGGCGAGCGGTGGGTACACTTGTAGATTCGCACCGCTGGCGGTGATGACATCGCCATTCTGGTCCGTCTGGAACTGACCATCGCGCGTGTAAGCGAGCGCGCCTTTCTGGCTCAGGGTAAAGAAGCCATTGCCACTGATGGCCAGATCGAGATTGTTGCCGGTGGTCTCGACGTTGCCCTGGGTGAACTGCTGGGCCATCTCGGTGACCGCGACGCCGTTACCGACGGCGGTGGCACTGACACCGGCCTGACTGGAGGCAAACAGGTCGCCGAATTCGGCGCGTGAGCCTTTGAAGCCGGTCGTGGCGACGTTCGCCAGATTGTTGGAAGTCACGGACAGATCCTGATTGGCAGCATCCAGTCCCGTGAGCGCGATGTTGAAAGACATGGAAATATCTCCTTGGGGAATTCTGTTGGGGCGGGCGGCTTACATCACCGAGACCACGGCGCTCAGCGGCACAGTGCCCGAATCGGTATCCAGGCTGATCGCCTGGGTCGAGGGATCCACCAGCACGCTGTCGACCTTGGTGACCACGAGCGGGGAGACGGGCTGCGTCTTGCCGCCGACCGTCGCATTGACGGACACCGTATAAGTTCCCGCAGGCGCTGCGCTGCCCGCTGCTGTCTGACCGTTCCAACTGAAGTTGGTCATGCCGCTGCCAGCGGGTGTCACTTTAAAGGTCGTGAGCGGCGTGCCGGTCGAGTCCAGGATGGTCACGCTGAGATTCGAAGTGCCGGCCGGGGCATTGACGGCACCGGTGATGCTGCCGCCGCTGGCGAGCGTGGCGCTGCTGGCAGGTGCCAGCACTGACTTGCCGATCAGCGAGCTGCCATTCATGAGCGCGGAGGACTGCAGCGAGTTCTGCATGCTCTGCATGCTCGACACCTCGCTCATACCCTCGAGCTGGGACACGAACTGAGTCGGATCGGCAGGTGACAGAGGGTTCTGGTCGGTCAGCTGCGCGGTGATCAGCTTCAGGAAATCGGTCTGGTTGATCTGCATGTTGGCCGGCGTGTTGCTGAGCCCTGCTGCCGGGACATTGGAGTTGCCGTTCACGGGATTGGTGGACATGCGGTTCCTTCAGAGGGTGTCCGGCATCAGCTGCCGAGCTTCAAAGTGGCGAGCATCAGGTCCTTGGAGGTGTTGAGCACCTCGACATTGTCCTGATAGGCGCGCGAGGCCGAGATCATGTCGGTCATCTCCTCGATGACGTTGACATTCGGTGCGTACACATTGCCGTGCTCATCGGCGAGCGGATTGCCGGGGTCGTAACGCTCCGTCGGCGCAGCGTTGCTCTGGACGATTCCGGCGACGCGCACGCTGGTGCCGCTCGCGCGCTCGGTGGCATTGACGCTCTGGCTGATCGCGGCTTGCACGGCCTGGAATACCGGGTGTCGCGCCTTGTAAACCGTTGCCGGATCGCCGCTGACACTGTCTGCGTTGGCGAGATTGCTGGCTACCGTGTTGAGTCGCACCGACTGCGCGCTCAGCCCCGAACCTACAATGTCGAATACCTTGAAAGATGACATGCCGAATGCTCCGCGCGGCTCAGGAGCCGGTAATGGCCGTCAGCAGACCCTTGAAGCGTGCCGACAGGAAGGTGAGAGTGGCCTGATAGCGCACCGTGTTTTCGGCGAAGGCTGCCTGTTCCTGCTGCGCATCGACCGTGTTGCCATCGAGCGCGGGAGCAAGTGGCACCCGGTATTTGAGCTGCGCGGCGTCGCTGCGGTTCGCATCGACACCGAGATGACGGGCGTCAGTGACTGCGAGCTTCACCGGCGCATCCGCATTACCGGCCTGCGCGAGCGCTGCGCGAAAATCGAGATCGCGCGCCTTGTAGTTAGGCGTGTCGACGTTGGCGAGATTGTTCGCCAGCACCTCCATGCGCTTCGACTGCACCTTCAGGGCGTCAGGTTGTACGCCGAGATAGCTGTCCAGGTTCAGAGCCATGAGCACGACCCGTCAAAAAGATGACCTACGGGGGGGAGTGCAATACGCATGCCACGGAGCGGGAAGCACTCGTGGCGGCATTAGATGCGGCCGGACACGTGCGTGGATCACGTCAGCGGCAAGAGCTTGCCGGCTGACACGGGGCGAGGACGCCGCCGGTTGTCAGCAGCTCACAGCGGCGCTAGGCCGTTCGCAACATCATTAGCGGCCGCCCCGTTGCGCACTTGAGTCGGGATCGACGTCGCAGGTCTGGCCTGGCACTTGCAAGCTACCTGCCATGATCAATAGAACGACGGTGTGCTGACGCATGCGCGGGGTAGTTGGTGATGCACAGATCATTGCGCTTGCTGGCAACGTGCGTAATCGATTGGTCATTGCGATGCTCATGCTGGCCGGGGCTCTCCTGTCGGTGTGTGCGCACGCTCAGAGCGCAGGGGCTGCGGCGGCAAGCCCCTCGATTGAGCCTCTGCCGGACATCCGCAAGGCCGCGCAGGCCTATGTGCAATCGCTCGTTCCAGCGACTGCGCGCGAGGTAACTGTTGCAGTGGGCGCTCTCGACAGCCGCCTGCGGCTCGCTCCCTGTGCCTCCCGTCAGCTCAGCGCCTCGCTGCCTGCGGGTATGTCATTGCAGTCGCGGGTGACAGTGGGGGTCAGTTGTGCGGGGCCGACGCAGTGGACGGTATATGTGCCCGTTAGTGTGGAAAGCACCGTCGATGTACTCGTACTGACGCATGCCGTATCGCGGGACGCGCGGTTGACTCCGGCGGATGTTGCCGTCGAGAGCCGCAGGACCTCGGGAGGTGGGCTCGCTTTGCTCGGCTCGCCAGCCGAGTTGAAAGGGCGCACGGTGCGCCGGCCGCTGCCTGCCGGCAGCGTGCTCGCTGTTGATATGTTCAACGTGGACTACGTCGTGCACCGTGGCCAGCAGGTGACGCTGTTGTCCTCGGGAGGCTCGATCGAGGTGCGCGCCGCGGGCCGCGCGATGGCGGATGCCGGCGCGGGTGCGCGCATCCCGGTCGAGAATCTCAGCTCGCAACGCATCGTCGAAGGTGTGGTGGAGAGCGCCGATCTGGTACGTATCGCCCGCCAGTGAACAGAAAATGTGTGAATCAGCCCTCAAGTTCGTCCAGCAGCTGCCGATAAGCACGGTTATGCAGACAGGAGCGCCCCTATGGCCGTCAAACTGAATGGAATTGACCTCACTGGCGGCGCGCCGCTGGGCGCCACCCGCAGGTCGCAGCCCACGGCTTCCGGGTCGGCAGCCCCTGAATCCACAGCCCCAGCCCCGGATGTGAACATTACGAGCACCGCGGAGCTCCTTGCGCGCGTGCAACAGTCCCTCAGCAGTCGTCCGGCCGTGGATCAGAGCCGCGTCGAGGCCATCAGCCGTGCGCTCGCAGAGGGCAGCTATCGGGTTGACGCCGGGCGCATCGCCGCCGGCCTGATGCAGGCCGAGCGGGATCTGGGCAAGCTGGCAGCGAAGTGAAGTAGTGATGCAAGCCGCAGACTGTCGCGGGCAACTGGCCCGAATGATGACGGAGGAGAGCAGCGCATTGCAGCAGCTCGCCGCTCTGCTCGACCGCGAATATCACTTTCTGCAGGATAACGATGTCGCCTCCCTGGAGGGCGCCGCCCGCGAGCGCCAGCGCTGCGTAGCCCGGATCGTGCGTATCGATGAGACACGGCGTGAGCTGTGTAACCGCATGGGCAAGTCTGCTGATCCCCAGGGCCTCGAACAGCTGCTGCGCTGGTGTGATCCGCAGCACGAGCTGGCGAGCGGCTGGGCGCAGTGCTGTGAGGCGGCGACGCGCTGTCGCCAGGCAAATGATCGCAACGGCGCCCTGGTCGCCGCGCGTCTGAAGCATGTGCAGGCCCGCCTGGGCACGCTGCTCGAGGGACGTCGGGATGCGGTGACCTATGGGCCGCGAGGCGCGTGCTCCCAGACTTCCTCAGGACAGGTGCTCACGACACAAGTCTGAGTTTGAGGCCAATCTGACATAACGTCGCAAGCGCTGCCGGCATCGGCAGATTGAGGACTCCTCCCTAAAGTTTGCCGCCGGATGGCCGCTAGACTGGACAGACTCTCAGGAGACCGCTCCCGTGGCGAAAATCAGCGGAATTGACGCAAGCCGGGTCGCATCCATCGATGCGGGGCGCGCGGTCACGCGTCCCTCCGACGCTGTAGCGGGTCCCTCCCAGGGTGCAGCCGATAGCGCTGCCGGCAACGTGCAGATCACCGGGACCGCCCGCAATCTCGCCCGTCTCGAGCAGACCGTGCGTGATCTTCCGGTAGTGGATGAGGCGCGGGTCGCACACATCCGCGGTGAGATCGAGCAGGGGACCTACTCTGTCCGGCCGCAGCACGTGGCCGATCAACTGCTGTCTCTGGAGCGTGCGTTGCGGTCGCTGTCTGATGCGGCAGACGGCGAGCCCGCCGACGACGCGCCGCCTCAACCCGGCAGCTAGGCCATGCATAACCCAGCCCGCAGCGCGGATGCGCAACTCTGTCACGACAGCCTCGCGACGCTGCTCGCCCAGGAGTCCCGCATGCTGGCCGATCTGCAGGATCTGCTGCAGCGTGAGGGGGAGGTGCTGGGCACCAACCAGGTGGCTGCGGTGGAGCGTATTGCTCCAATTCGTCAGCAGATGATGGGCGCGCTGGCGCGTACCGAGGAGCAGCGCCGTACCCTGTGCACTCTGCACGGCTACTCACCGGACTGGATCGGACTTGAGCAGTTGCTGCAGTGGTGCGACCCCAGCGGCTCGCTGCTTCCCAGCCTGCGCGATTGTGCGCAGCGGGCCTTGCGCTGCAGGGATCTCAACAGCCGCAACGGTGAGCTGGTGAGCATCCACTTGAAGCACGTGGAAGCGCGCCTCGCGGCGCTCGCCCGCGATACGCTCAAACCGGTGACTTACGGACCAAAGGGTGCCGAGCCGTTGTTACATCCGAAACGGGAGCTGGGGGCGGCATAGCGATTCGTGAGCCGTGGCGCCGGCCGCGATGGTTCAGCCGCGGCCATCGCCTGGCAATCGATTCGCGGCCGCCTCGCCTGCCCGATGGTTCAGCCGAGCGCCTCGCGCAGCGAATCGATGTCCCGGGCCGATTCCGCAATGAAGGTTTCACAGGTGGCCGCATCCAGTTTCAGTCTCAGCAGGGGACGCGAGCTGGCTACATGCGCACTCAAAGTCTGCGGGGCTTTGTGATGCTCGGCGAGGATGGTCCCCACCACCAGCACATCGGTCAGTGACAGGATGCCGCGTGCATCGCGCTCCAGGTTCTCCGACTCGTGTACGGCCTGGACGATTTCCTCAGCGATGCCCCAGTTCTCGAGCAGCGCAGCGGCGATCGACAGATGCCAGTCCTGCTCGATGGCGCGATAGCTGTCCTGATCGGCAAACAGTGCGCGATAACTGCCGGCGCGAGTCAGGATGTAGAGCCGGCCGATGCCCTGCAGCAACCCGGCCAGCAGGGCCGTATCGGGATTCACAGCGGTCAGACGGCGTGCGATCACGCAGCTCAAGCTCGCTGTCAGCACGCTTCTCTGCCAAAGCTCCCCGAGGGGTGCCTCCATGCCCTTCAGCAGAGGTGCATCGCGCAGTTGACGCACGGCGAAGGCAATCGTCGCTGAGCGCACGGTATCCAGCCCGACGCGCGACACAGCCCCGCGCAGGTCTGACACCGGCGCGCCAGTCGGATTGAGCGCCGCCGAGTTCGCCATCCGCACGATCTGGGACGCCAGGATGGGCTCGCCGCCCAACACCCGCACGATCCGGTTCACGTCGGCGTTCTCGTCCGCCAGCACCTTCTGCACTCGCATGACGATGTGCGGAAAGCCAGGCAACTCGATCTTGCCGGTAGACAGCTCGCTGGCCAGTGCCTGTACAAACGAGAACGCGACATCGTTCTCGCGCTCACTGGCGGCGGGATGCGTCGTTTTCGGCGCCATGCTCATGGTGCGGTCCGCTCAGGCCCCGAGCGCCTGGTTCAGGGTCTCGATCTCCTTTGAACATTCCTGAATCAGCTGTCCGTAACTGTCGTGCTCCATCTTCATTCGTTTGCAGGCAGCCACGTCCTGCATGTTGAGCTCGATCGATTCAGGATGATCCTTATAGGATGCCAGCAGGTAGCCGACGGTTACCACATCGGTAAGGTCCACAGGCCCGGTGTGCACCCGTTCGAGGTCCTCGTAGTTGCTGACCGCCTGGATCACCTCTTCGGTCATTTCCCAGTTCTCCAGCAGCGCCTTGGCGATGGCGGCGTGCCAGTCGCGTACGATCGCATTGTAGGCGGCACCGTCGGCAAACAGCGCCCGATGCTGACTCACACGGGTGAGGATGTACAGCTGCCCGATGCCGTGCAGCAGTCCGGCCAGCAGCGCCGTGTCAGGGTTGACCTTGCTGAAGCGGCGCGCGACCGCGTAGGACATGGCCGCAACGCTGGCACTGCGCTTCCACAGCTGGTCGAGAGCTTTCTCCAGACCCTTGAGCGCATCGACTTTCTTCAGCTGGGACATCGCGAAGGCAATCGCCGCGCTGCGCACCATGTTGAATCCCATGCGGGCAATGGCGGTGCGCAGCTCGGTGATCGGCTTGCCGCTGAAGTTGATGGCGGCCGAGTTGCCGATCTGCATCAGGCGCGCAGCCAGGGCAGGCTCGGAGCCGACCACCCGCACGACCATGTCCGGGGAGACATTCTCATCGCTGAGCACCTTGCGAATGCGCATGGCGATATTGGGGAAGCTCGGCAAGTCGACCTTGCCTTTGGACAGCTCGGCTGCAAGTGACTGCACGAAGGCGAACGCCTCGGCGTCGCTGGGTCCGGGTTGAGTAGGCGTAAGGGGCTGGTTCATCGCGGGATATTCCGGTGCAGTAACGGCCCATACTCGCGGGAGTTGCGCCTGCTGTCCGCAAAATGCATCACGCCTCCTGCGCTTTACGCGTGATGTCCATCGAATCGGCCAAAGAGCGTATCTTGCCAGCGACACCGTCCAGCGGGACGACATGCTGCGCGGCACCCAGACTTACGGCTTCGCCCGGCATTCCCCAGACGACGCTGCTCGCCTCGTCCTGCGCAATGGTGTGGCTGCCCGCATCGAGCATCTCCCTCAGGCCGCGCGCGCCGTCCTTGCCCATGCCGGTGAGGAGTACGCCGATGGCATTACGGCCGGCATTCTGCGCGACCGAGCGGAACAGCACGTCTACTGAGGGCTTATGGCGGTTGACCGGCAGACCGTCATCCAGGCGCAGGACATAGCGTGCGCCGTCGCGGACCACCATCAGATGGCGGTCGCCCGGGGCGACATAGGCATGGCCGGCCAGGAGCTGCTGACCGTCCTCGGCCTCGTATACCGTGACCTGGCAGCACTCGTTCATCCGGCGGGCGAAGGGGCTGCTGAAAGCCTTGGGAATGTGTTGAGCGATCACGACGCCCGGGCCATCCGCTGGCAGGCGCGTCAGGACTTCCTTGATGGCCTCGGTGCCACCCGTGGAGGCGCCGATGGCGATGATCCGCTCGGTGGTGCGCATAGGACGCGGCGCGCTCGTCTTGACTAACACCGCATCAGCGCTGTGACTCCGACGCGCGCCGGTTCCCGCCCGCTGAGGGTCCAGTGCGCGCACGCTCGCCCGCGCCGCAATGTGGATTTTCTCGATCAGCTCGTCACCGTAATCCCTGAACGTCGCCGCCAGATCGATCCTGGGCTTGGAGAGGTAATCGACCGCACCGATCGCAAGTGCATCCAGGGTGACATCAGCGCCGCGCTCCGTCAGCGAGGACACCATGACGACCGGCATGGGCCGCAGCCGCATCAGATTGCGCAGGAAGGTGAGGCCGTCCATCTTGGGCATCTCGACATCGAGAGTCAGTACATCAGGATTGAGCTGTTTGATTTTTTCGCGCGCGACATGCGCATCGCTCGCCACGCCCACTACCTCGATGCCCGCATCGGCGCGCAGGATGTCGGTCAGCAGGCTGCGGACGAGTGCAGAGTCGTCCACGATCAGTACGCGAATGCGCCGACGCGGCATCGGTGGGAGTTGCGGATTGACAGAATGCTTCATGGTGGACTCGGTTGCGCTGCGCGTATCGATACGGCTCTTCAGTCGAACAGCTCGACATCGCCGCCGCCGGCGGCCTGGCTGCCGATGCTGGCCAGATACAACTGCTCCCGGTGACTGACCGCGGGAGTCTCGACCGGGCGCAGGCGTCTGACCTTGACCCGGCCGCTTGTCGGGAAATACACGACTTTGCGCGGGTAGGTGCTGCCCAGATCCTCGGCGGACAGTCGATAGCCCTCGAGCTGGATGAAACTGCGGATGAAGGCGATGTTGCGTGCGCCGATATCGGTGATGCCCGCGAGCACCCGGCCACCCCCGAATACCTTGATCTCGAGCCGCTCGCGGGCGGCACCGAGCTTCAGCAGATCATTGATGAGGCTCTCCATTGCGTACGAGCCGTAGCGGGTGGCGAGGCCGGCGACGGGATCGAGCCAGTCGTTGCTGCCTGGGGATGCGTCCTCGGGCAGCATGAAGTGATTCATGCCGCCGACATTGAGCACGGGATCTCTGATACAGGCCGAGATGCACGAACCGAGCACCGTCGAGATCGCCTCGTTGTTGCGGGTTACGTAATATTCTCCAGGCAGGATCTTGATGTTCCAATGCTCCAGCGCCGGGTCCCAGAAGCGCTGCACATGAGCGAACTGCGGCAGGGGCGGCTGCGCGCTGCGCGTCTGGCGCGGTGCCTCGGAGCTCATCCGACCCTCCGATACACCGTTCTGCCGAGCAGCGCATAACTGTCGCTGACCTTGAAGAGGCTCTCGGAGTGACCGAGGAAGAGCAGGTCCCCGGGTCGCTGCAGCAACGCGATGCGAGCGAACAGATCGCGTTGCGTGTCCTTGTCGAAATAGATCACCACGTTGCGACAGAAGATCGCCTGTAGCGGCCCGCGCATAGGCAGGCTGTGCATGAGGTTGAGCTGCTTGAAAGTGATGAGCGCCCGCAGCTCATCAGTCACCTCGTAAGAGACGCCGTCTGCGGCGCGCTGCTCGCGAAAGAAGCGGGCGCGCCGCTGCGGCTCGAGGCCTTTCAGCCGGTCTGCGCCATACAGGCCACGACGGCCTTGATCGAGCACGGCCGAGTCCAGATCGGTGGCAAGAATGCGGATGTCCCACCCGCGCAGATCAGGCAGACTCTCGCGGATAGTCATCGCGATCGAGTACGGCTCTTCGCCGGTAGAGCAGGCCGCCGACCAGATCCGCACCCGCCGCGCGCCGGTGTGCGCGGCGATGGATTTCAGCAGATGCTCGCGCAGAAAATCGAAGTGGTGCGCTTCGCGAAAAAACGCAGTGAGGTTGGTAGTGATCGCGTTACAGAATTCGACGATCTCGCGGCCGTTGTCCTCGGCGAGCAGACGGCGATAGTCCGCGAAGCTCGTCAGTTGCAGCGCGCGCAGGCGCCGCGCCAGGCGACCGTAGACGAGCTCGCGTTTCTGCTCCGACAGATGAATGCCGGTGATCCGTTTGACCAGCCGGCGCAGCGCATCGAAGTCCTCATCCGCGAAATCGAACTCGCGCGTGCGTCCCGGCAGCCCGTCTGCCAGGGGAGGGGGCGAGCAGGCGTTCAGGTCAGTACCTTCGCGATCGTGGCCAGCAGACGTTCCGGATTGAACGGCTTCACCAGCCAGCCGGTCGCACCCGCTGCCTTGCCGGCCTGCTTGCGCTCGACGGTCGCCTCGGTAGTGAGGACGAGTAACGGCACGTGCTTGTAGGCGCCGAGGGTGCGCAACTCGCGCACCAGGGTGATGCCGTCCATGCGTGGCATGTTGACATCGGTGATGATGAGGTCGAATTTGCTGCGGCCGGCGATCTGCAGGGCCTCGCAGCCATCGGCGGCCTGTTCTACCTCGTGACCCGCACGGCTCAGGGTGAGGCCCACCATCTGGCGCATCGCGGGCGAGTCATCAACGGCTAGTATGCGTGCCATCTGTGCACTCCTGAATCTGGACTGCGCATCTTCAGAACTCCTGCCACTCGGAGTCTGCGGGTGCAGTTGCAACCGATGCCGATGCAGCCTGGGTTGCCGTACGCAAGAGGGCTGTGGCACGCGGTTGCGACCACGGTCGGTTAGGCTTGCGCCGTTCGCTACGGGCGTGCCTCGCGTCAACGGAGCTCGCTGCCAAGGGCTTCGCCGCAGGAGGCTTCAGGGCAGGCGCTGGCGGCGCAGCGGCTGACAAACTCGACAACGTCGCGTGATCGGTATTCTCGCCGCGATAGCGATCCAACAGTTGCTGCAGACCTTGCACCTGTGCGGCCAACTGCTGCGAGGCTGCAGTCGCCTCTTCGACCAGAGCAGCATCTTGCTGCGTGAGCTCGTCCATCTGCACCACGGCGCGATTCACCTGTTCGATGCCAGCGGACTGCTCGCGCGAAGCCGCGGCTATCTCCGCGACGATGTCTGAGACCTTTTTCACCGACAACACGATCTGGGCGAGGGCCTCGCCGGACTGCGTGACCAGCTTTGCGCCGTCCTGTACTTTGCGCACCGAGTCCTCGATCAGCTGCTTGATTTCCCGCGCGGCGCTTGCCGAGCGCCCGGCGAGGTTGCGCACCTCACTGGCGACTACTGCGAAGCCCCGTCCCTGTTCCCCGGCGCGGGCGGCCTCGAC
The DNA here is from genome assembly GCA_963715725.1 of uncultured Pseudomonadota bacterium. Lineage (GTDB taxonomy): Bacteria > Pseudomonadota > Gammaproteobacteria > Steroidobacterales > Steroidobacteraceae > 13-2-20CM-66-19. The sequence continues at coordinate 2,732,128 of OY970272.1, forward strand.
CGCAGCATTGAGCGCCAGCAGGTTAGTCTGGAAAGCGATGTCATCGATGACACCGATGATGTCGGCAATCCTGGAGGAAGCGCTGGCGATGTCATTCATTGCTGCGACCGCCCGGTTGACCACCCGTCCGCCCTGCTCCGCCTGATCGCGCGCCGCCACGGCCAGCTGATTGGCTTGCCCGGCGTTGTCAGCATTCTGTTTGACGGTACTGGTCATCTCCTCCATCGAGGAGGCGGTCTGCTGCAGCGAGGCAGACTGATTTTCGGTGCGCTGCGAGAGATTGACGTTGCCTGCAGTAATTTCCTGCGCAGCGCCCTGCACTTGCGCGGTAACAGACTTCACGCTCGTGACGACCTCGCTGATGTTGTCCGCGAGCTGGTTGAAGCCACGTGCCATCGCTGCATGAAACCCGGATTTTCCTGCTAGCTCGATGCGGCTGCCGAGATCGCCCCCGGCAATTGCGGCAAGCATCGACTGAATCTCGCTCTCGATGGCCCGCTCATCGGTGAGATCGAGCCACTCGACTACCGTGCCGATGCGCTCGCCGGATGCATCTCGTACCGCACTGCTGATCGTGCGGAAACAGCAGCGCCCCCACTTGAGATCGTGTGTGTGCGAGCCGGAAAGGCGCGCGAGGAACTGCCCGTAACGAGCCGGGTCGCTGCTCAGCGCTTCCAGTTTCAAACCCTCCAGCTGCGCGGCGTCGAAGGAGGGCAGCGAGCGACGAATCTCCGCCTGGGCTCGCGCGAAGGTGGCCCGCGCCGCATCATTCAGATAGATGATGCGCTGTCCGGCATCGGTGAGAATGACACTGGTGGACACTTTGTCGAGTGCCTGCCGGATGCGGCGGTTGGCGGCGGCAGCGGTTCGCTCGGCTTCGAGCTGCGAGCCTAGCCGACTTTGCATCTCGCGCAGCGCGATGAGCACCTGCGCAGGCTCATCGCTACCGCGCACATGGATCTCACTGTCGTAGCGGCCCTGCGCGATCTGCTCGAACACGCAGATCGCCTGCTGCAGTGGTTGCGACAGGGAGCGGCTGATGAGCCAGAAGAGCAGCAGCGCCAGCGCTGCCGAGCACACGGCGACACTGATAGTCAGCGCCCGGCGTTGCTCGACCTCGCGCAGACAATTCTGTAGCGCGCTGTCGGTGCTGGCGAAGGCGGCGTTGGACAGATTCTGCAGCGCGGTGCTCAGCGGCAGTGAGCTGCTCACGATCTCGGCTGGATTGAACAGCGGCTTGGGCACCTCCAGCAGTTTGCTCTCGAGCAGCTGCGCGAAACTGGCGCTCGCTGCCCGCACCGCATCGGCCCTGGGCGCAAGCAAGGCGGCAGTCTCAGCGGAGGTGAACTCGAGCGCGCGGCTAACCTCAGCAAACTCGTCATCAAATGCCTGCTGCTGTAGCTTAAGACCGATGCGGTCATCCGCGCCGACCGAGCCCTTGAGAGCGCTACGAACGGCATACCAGCGCGCCTCAGCCGCGGCGGCGATGCTACCTGGAACCCCGCGCACGGCGATCTGCACGAGCATTGCCGTCTGAGCTCTCGTCTCACTCTGCAAGCCTGAGCGAATCGCCACCTGATCGCTCATCTGCCGGATGCGCTCCAGCAGAGCCCGGTGGCGTGCCACCGTCGCGGCAGCATCCAGCTGAGGGGTCTGTGCCTGCAACTGCTGCCATTCTGACTGGATCGTCTGCCAGGCGGGTGCGGAGTGCAGCGTGCCCACGCCGGCGCCAGCGGATTGCTCGAGCGCGGTCAGGCGCACCTGAATCGCATCCTGCGATGCCTGCACCTCTGAGTGTGCCGCGCGATCCCCGGAGAGTTCCGCCAGCTGCTGGTCGCGATGTCTGTTCAGCTCAGCGGCAAGGCTCCCGAGCTTCTGAATGTAGCGCGCACCCCGCAACTCCTGCTGCGCGTGCGCGACCTGCGCGTCCTCATCGTGCGCGCAGATGACACCCAGAATCGCGGCCGGGATGACCAGTGCGACGACCACGAGCAGCAGCTTCTGCCACAGGAGCAAATGACTCAGGAGCCTCATGCAAGCGCCCGTTCCTGGGAGCTCATCGCATCTGCAAGGCGATAGCGCTCGAGCAGGGCACGCAGCGACTGCGCCTGTTGCGCCATGGACTCGGCGACCTGGCCTGCTTGATTGACGAGCGCAGCATTCTGCTGGGTCATCGCATCCATCTGGCCGATGGCGGTATTGACCTGGCCGATACCGGAAGACTGCTCGCGCGAAGCCGCGGCGATCTCGGCAACAATGTCCGCGACGCGCTTCACCGCCATCACGATCTGCTGCAGCGTCTCTCCCGACTGAGTCACGAGCACCGAGCCATCTTCAACCTTGCGGACACTGTCTGCGATCAGCTCCTTGATCTCGCGGGCCGCGGTGGCGGAGCGGCCCGCCAGATTGCGCACCTCGCTTGCGACCACGGCAAATCCCCGACCCTGCTCGCCGGCGCGCGCCGCCTCAACGGCGGCATTCAGCGCCAGGAGGTTGGTTTGAAAGGCGATCTCATCGATCGTGCCAATGATGTCGGCAATCCGCCGTGAGGCATCGTTGATGGTGCTCATGGCCTGCACCGCGCGCCCTACGACAGCGCCGCCTGCTTCAGCCTGATTGCGGGCGGTACGCGCCAACTGGTTGGCCTGCCCAGCGTTATCAGCATTTTGCTTGACCGTGCTGGTCATCTCTTCCATGGAGGAGGCGGTCTGCTCTAGTGATGCGGACTGCTGCTCCGTGCGCTGCTGCAGATCCGCATTACCACTGGCGATCTCGCGCGCGGCACGATGAATTTCATCTGCCGACACCTGTGCCTGTCCAACAAGCTGTGCCAGGCCGTTGGTGAGCTGGTTGACGCCGTTCCCCAACATGGCGGACAGACCAGCGCGGCCCTGCACCTCGAGGCGTCGTGATAAGTCACCCTCGATTACCGCGGCGAGCATGTTGTGCATCTCGGTCTCGATGCGTGTTTCCTCGCTGCGCTCGCTCCACTCCATCACGATACCGAGGCGCGTGCCATCACTCGCGAGCACCGGGCTGATCACCGTGCGGAACACTAATTTGCCGAAGCGCCGGTCTTCGGTGGCGACCGCCTGCAGATTCTCGAGCTGTGCGCGCGCAAGTGTTGCATCCGCGAACATGGACGCGAGCTCGCTGCCGCGCAGCTGCTGGCTGTCGAAAGCGCTCAGCACTTTGCGAATCTCCTCCTGATGCTGCGTGAGGATCTTCAGCATGCTGTCATTCAGGTAGATGATCCGAAGCTGCTGGTCGGCCAGGATGACGCCCACTGTCGCCCTCTCCAGCGCCTCGCGGATGCGGGCATTCTCGGCTGCGGCGCTACGTGCTGCCCCGATCTGCGCTTGCAGATGCGCCTGCAGATGCTGCAAAGCGTGCAACACCTGCGCCGCCTCATCGCTGCCTTGCGACCGGATCAGGCTGTCATACTTGCCGGCGGCGATATGGCCGAAGACACTGACCGCGTGGCGCAACGGCCGCGCCATCGAACGGCTGATGATCCAAACCAGCAGCACCGCCACTGTAAGCAGTGACAGCAGCAGCGTGGCACCAATCAGGCGTTCGTGCGTCAGTGCGGTGAGTCGCGCCGCGATGGAGCCCGCCAAGACCTCATAACCGCTCAGCGAGACTTTCTTCAGGGCGTGGTTGGCCGGCACGCTCGCATCGTAGATCGCTCCTGATGCCACGTTGACCGTCGGCGTCAGCAGCAGCTTGCTGTTGACTATCGCATAGAAGTCGTTGGTTGCCGAGGTGGCACCGTCGACCACCGACTGCAGCAGCGCGCGGCTCGCGGGGGATGTTGCAGCCAATGCATTGTGCATATCGGCAAGCAGCGCCAGTTGACGGGCGCGCAGGATGCTGATGGCCATGCGGTCATCGGCGGCCACGTTACCTTGCGCGGCTGCGTGGACGGCATAGCGGCCCATCTCTGAGGCAGCGAGCCGGAGCCTCGGTGCTATGGCGGCTGCGATGTGTACTAGTACACGGGTCTGCGCTTGCGGATCGAATGTCATTCCGGACTGGATGCCCACGGACTCGGCAAGCTGGCCGATCTGCGCACTCAGCGCGGCATGCGCGAGATCATTCTCGGCGGCTGTCTGTTGCTCTGTTTGTGTCTTCAGACGGTCCCACTGCGACTTGACCTCCTGCCACTTGGGAGCGACGGCGTAAGAGGCGGCCAGCGACTGGGCGACCGCGTCCATGAGGACAATCTGATGGTCGACCTCGGCGGCCTGGGCGCCTACATCGGCGCGGCGGGCGCGATCACCGCTCAGGAAAGCGTAGGCGCGCCCCCTGTGGGTGACCATCTCGGCGGCCACGCCGGCAAGAGCTTGCAGATAGCGCGCGCCCTCGAGCTCATTGCGCGCTTGATTTGCGGCAGCGCTGCTTCGCATCGCGAGAAATGTCGCCAGCAGCAGGGCAGGGATCGACATGGCAGCAAACAGCAGCGCGAGCTTGTGCCACAGGCGCAGGTGCGCCACCGTATCCAGCAGCACTGGGGGGACACGCATGAGAGGCGGGCTCGGCGCTCAGGCGGCCACGGGTGTTTCGGTTTGGCCGCCCGCATCAGAGGCAGCGTCCGCAGAGCCCGCCGCGCCGCTGTCCGCGCCAGCACCCGGCTCATTTCGCAGGCGGGCGATGTCGGTACCGATCAGCCGATCGATGTCGAGCAGCACGACCATCTTGTCGTTGATCGGCACGAGACCGCGTATGAAGGCGGTTGCCTCCTGCAGTCCGATCTCCGGCGCAGCCTTGATGCGGCTGACATCCACGGTGACGACGTCGGAGACTCCATCGACCACCAATCCGAAGTCGCGACGACCGGCGGCCGACATGACCGCGACCACGATGATTACCGTAACCGGCGAATAGGCGACTTCCTGCAGCGCGAAACGCATGCGCAGATCGACCACCGGGACGATGGAGCCGCGCAGGTTCAGCACCCCCAACACGTGAGCCGGCGCGTGCGGCAACCGGGTCACCGCGGACCAGCCGCGAATCTCCTGCACCCGCAGGATGTCGATCCCGTAGGTTTCGCTGCCCAGCACGAAAGTCAGTGCCTGCGAGTCTGCGCCGGCGTTGGATCGTTGCTCATTAGCCATGAGATTGTTCCTGCGATGTTCAGGCTGCCGCGCGCAGCGACAGCTTGCGGATCAGACCTGGGATGTCGAGAATCAGGGCCACCGAGCCATCTCCCAGAATGGTGGCGCCGGACACGCCGTCGATGCGGCCGAAGTTGGCTTCCAGCGACTTGATGACGACCTGCTGCTGTCCTAGCAGGTCATCGACGAACAGTCCGATGCGCTGATGGCCTTCGCCCTCGGCCACCACCACCAGTCCCTCATCGAGCACCCGTGTGCGCGGCTCGACTCCGAACAGCTCATGCATACGCACGATCGGCAGGTAGTAGCCCCGGAAACAGAACACCTCACCGCGGCCGGAAATACGGCTGACGTCGGCGGCCCTGAGCTGCATGGATTCCACGATGGACACGAGCGGCACGATGTAGGTTTCGCTGCCGACCGCAACTGACTGTCCGTCCACGATGGCGAGGGTCAACGGCAGCGTGATGGTGAATTTAGAGCCCTTGCCGCGCGCGCTGCTCAGCTGGATTGAGCCCCCCAGCTCCTTGACATTGCGACGCACGACATCCATGCCTACACCCCGTCCGGAGAGATCCGTAGTCTTCTCGGCCGTGGAAAAGCCCGGCATGAAGATCAGGTCGTAGACCTGCTCGTCGGACAACTCCTCGCCGCCGCTCACGAGGCCGCGATCGCGTGCCTTTGCGAGGATGCGGTCCTTGTCGAGTCCGCCGCCGTCGTCAGTGACTTCGACTGCGATGTTACCGCCGCGGTGGCAGGCATCGAGGTGCACGGTGCCGGCTGCGGTCTTGCCTGCGGCCGTGCGCGCCGCCGGTAGCTCGATGCCATGATCGATGCTGTTGCGAACCAGATGCACCAGGGGGTCGCCGATCTTCTCCAGCACCGTCTTATCCAGCTCGGTCTGCTCGCCTGTGAGTTTGAGCTCGATCTGTTTGCCGAGCTTCTGCGCCAGGTCGCGGACCATGCGCGGGAAGCGGCTGAAGACGACATTGATCGGCAGCATGCGCACGCGCATGACCGTTTCCTGCAGCTCGCGCATGTAGCGTTCCAACTGCGCCAGGCCGCCCCGCATCTTTTCGGCGACCGGTCCTTCGAGCTGTTCACTGAGCTGGCTGAGCATCGCCTGCGTGATCACCAGCTCGCCCACGGTATTCATCAGCTCGTCGATTTTCTCTACGCTGACCCGGATCGATCCCGAATCGCCGGCTGGCACCAACGACGGAGCGGCCGGACTGACCGGAATTGCGCCTTCGCCTCTGACTGCTGCCCTGACATTGGACGGCGCCATTGCGGAGAGCGCAGAGCTCGGCGCTACGGACGCCGCTGCCGTGGCGATCGTGCTCGCTGCCGCAACCGCCGTGGCCAGGGGCGCTGCAATCCCGGGCGCGGATGAGGGGCCGCTGCCGGCGGCCGGTGCAGGCTGCATGCACGTCACGCTCAGATCGCAGTCACCTTCGGCCCACTCGAAAACCTGGCGGATCGCCTCTTCCGTCACGCTACCCCGCAACTGCAGGCTCCAAGCCATGAAGCAGGATTGCGGATCCAGCTGGTCCCATGCGGGCAGACGGCTCAGGTCCGGCAGCGCCTCGAGCTCGCCCAGTGAGGCCAGCTCACGAATGATGCGCAGCGGATCGTTGCCACGCGCAAACAACTGCGGATAGGGCCGGAAACTGATTTCGTACGAAGCGGCCGCCAGGGTCGATGCGTTGCTGCGATCGCGGGCTTGTGTCGTTGGCGCATCCGCGGTTACCGCAGCGGGCTTCTGGGCAATCACCAGCTCCAGGTCGAACTGCAGATCTGACACCCGCTGCGCATCGATCGGCTGTTTGGCCTGCACGGCGCGCAGCATGGCACGCATGACGTCGATCGATTTCAGCAATAGATCCGAGATGGCAACGCTGACCTGCATGCCACCGCTGCGCAGCCCATCGAGCAGCGTCTCGAGACTGTGGGTAAAGGAGGCGATGTCGCTGAAGCCGAAAGTGGCACTACCTCCCTTGATGGAATGCGCAACGCGAAAAATTGTGTTGATCAGCTCTTTGTCCGGCGCGCCGACATCGAGCTTCAGGAGCGAAGCCTCCATGGTGTCGAGTGCCTCGAAGCTCTCTGCGAAGAACGCATCATGGAACTGGGCTAGGTCCAGTGTCATGCGCTTTCCTCTTGAGGCAGTCCAAGTTCAGCGGTCAGACCCAGCAGGCCTGCGGCCTGACGCAGGGCTGCCGGCACTCCGCGCCATTCGGTGGCGCGCCCCTGGGAGCGGCGCTCGCGCAGAAAAGCGCAGAGGATCTGCAGAGCCGCGCTGTCGATTCGCTGCAGTGCTGATACATCCAGCATCACGACAGGTGCGGTGCTCACGAGCGGCGTCAAAGCACTTTTTAACTGCACGGCGTCGCTGATGAGCGACTCGGGCGCGAAGACGTACTGCTGGGGGGCGGCGTCGTTGTCGGGCCCGACCGCTCTCCGAGTGCGGCTGCGGGATGCGGTGCGGCGCGTCCCGGAGCCGGCAGCATTCTGGCGTTTGGTCATAGCAACATAACCACTCAGGCGGCATGCGCGCGTCGCGCGCCGCGACGTGGCTCGGCCGGACCATGCAGACGCTGAATCAGCTCCGCCTCCGTGCTGGAGAGCCCACAGCCGGCGATCAGCTCCTGCTGCGAGGCGCCGCTGCGCGCCAGGCGAATAGCTGCCTGGTAGCCGGCAGCCGCGGCCGTCAGCGGAGATGTTACTTGTGGGACCTGCGCAAAACGTTCACCCAACTCGGAAATGGAGTGCTTCGCCGCATCAAGCCGTGCCTCGAGCGATGCGAGACGCTGCGCAAGGTCTGTAACAGCGGCGAGCAGTTGGGTATTCTGAACAGCCGCTGCGCGGCGCCACAGCGTAAAGGCGACAGTGGCTGTGACGAAGGACAGCACCAGGAACACGCCGCACCCGAGCAGCAGCAATGTTTCCAACGAGGGCATCGTCATAAGCATCTCCGTGAACGGATTCACACTCGTAGCGGCGGGAGCTGACAACGTCGGATTTCCGGCACGCCGCTCGCCGTCTTCCTAGGGTGCAGAATCTGTGCCAGCCTGCTCCCCAGCGGTTGCCGGTGAACCGGCCAGAAATGCGGCTGTCAGCGGCGAGGCTGGACTGGATGCAGTGGCGAGAGGCGCAAGGGTCGGGGCTAGGGCTTGCGTCGTCGCCGGGACCGCTTCGGGGACCGCCGGACCGGGTGCCTGATCGGCCGGCTGCGGCAGTTGCGCCGGATCAGACTGGCGCATGAGCTCGGTCGACAGGATCACCACGACGACGCGACGGTTCGCGTCGCGACCCTGTGCGGTGTCGTTGCTTTTCAGCGGGCGCTGCTCGCCATAACCAACAACGGCGAGACGCGCAGGGCCGACACCATGGTCGGACAACACGCGTACCACGCTCGCGGCGCGAGCGGCAGAAAGCTCCCAGTTGGAATAGAACAGTACGGTCCGGATCGGCTTGTTGTCGGTGTGACCTTCAACTCGGATCGGATTGGGAAAGGGCGCGAGCACACTTCCCAGCTTCTGGATGACATCGCTGGCGCTGTCCGCCAGTTTGGCGCTGCCGCTGGGGAAGAGAATATCCGTGCGCATCTCCACTTCGATCCAGAAGTCGGTGCGCCGGATCGTCACCAGATTCTTCCTCACCAGATCGCTCATCGCTCCCTCGATCTGGTCTGCGAGGCGCGACAGCGCTGCGGCTGCGGCCGCGGCCTGCGGCGGCAACGGCCCGGAGAGCGCATCACCTCCGGAGGTTTTCTGCAGGGCCAACTCGATCGGCGCGGTATCCAGCCGTGTCGCCCCCTGGGGGTTCAGCGGCGGTTTGTCGGCCTGGATGGGTTGATCGGGACTGCCGGCGGGCTGCTGAGCGCCCACCTGCACCGGCTGCATACTGCGCGGCGCGCCGTGAAAGGCCGCAAACAGCGAGTCGGACACGACGCGGTACTTGCCGGCGTTGACCGAGGAGATCGCATACATGACCACGAAGAACGCGAGCAACAGTGTCAGCAGGTCGCCATAGGGGATGGCCCACGCTTCGTGGCTCATGTGCTCTTCGGGCTTCCTGCGCCGCCTGGCGACAAAGTGACGCATGGCGGTCAGTGCAGATAGCCCTGCAGCTTCGCCTCGATGGCGCGCGGATTTTCACCCTGCGCGATGCACAGCATGCCATCGACGACCATCTCGCGAAATTGCGTCTGGCGCGCAATGATGTTTTTCAGCTTGGTAGCGACCGGCAGGAAGAACAGGTTGGCAAGACCGATGCCGTACACCGTTGCCGTGAAGGCGGCGGCGATGCCGTGACCCAGTTTGCTCGGGTCGGCAAGATTCTGTAGTACTGCCATCAGACCCAGCACCGCGCCGATGATGCCCAGGGTCGGCGAGTACACGCCCATGCCCTCGAACACTTTCGCCGCCGAGGTATCGGCATGCTCGCGCATGTTGAGATCCACATACATGACGCTGCTGATGTTGTCCGGCTCCGTGCCGTCCACCACCAGCTGTAGCGCCTTCTGTACGAACTCATCCGGTTCGCGCTCGATCATCATCTCCAGCCCGAGCAGTCCCTGGCGGCGTGCGATGTTGCTCCACTCCACGATCTTCGCGACCAGCAGTCGGCCATCGCCGAGCGGCGGCCGCATGACCCAGGGAAAGATGCGCAGCGCACGCCGCATCACCGGCAGCGGCGTCTGGATGAAAATGGCCGCGAGCGTGCCGACCACCACGATCATGAAGGCGGCTGCGGAGACCAGCGCCATGAGGCCTGCGCCCTTGAGCACGGCACCCACGAGCAAGGCGTTCAGTGCGAGCACCAGACCGATGACGCTGAGAATATCCAAGCGGCAGCCTTACATTCCCAAGTCAGACAGCAGCGCATCCACGTCGGTCTGCCCGGCCGCGACCTCGCCCTTGCTGACGCCCGGTACGGTCGGGCCCTGCGTTCCGGCCGAGCCATCGCCCAGCGTCGCATGTTCCACGATGTCGCCGGACAGGCTTGCGAGCTTGGCGAGCGCCGTCTCGAGCTCCTCCACGAGCGTCATGACATTGCGGATGATCTGACCGGTGAGATCCTGGTAACCCTGGGCAAGCAGCACATCAGCGAGGTTCTTGCGAATGCGTTCGGCGTCGGAGCGCACTTGCGGCAGGAATGTATCCAGCGAGCGCAGCAGCGGCATCATGCTCGTGGGAGAGAGCGCATTGCCAGCAGCGAGGCTCGCAGCGTCGCTGCTGTGTTGGGAATCCAGATGCGCACGGGATCGCCGCAGCAGCGCACTCAGCGCACTGGCCTGCTGAGCGAGATGGTCGGCCAGCGGGCAGGACTCCTCAACGAGGTCGAGGGTGCGGTGCGCAGCCTGGTCGGTCATGCTGATGACGTGATGCAAACGCGCGCGCGCATCCGGAATCTCGTTGGTCGCGATGTCCTGCAGGCGCGATTCGACGCTGAAGCGCTCGAGCGCCTGCTGCAGGTCCCCGGTGACACTGCGCAGCTGATTGAGCACGCCGGGCTCGCGCATGTGCATCATATGGTCGACGGCGGCAAAAAATGCCTTTTCGTCCTCGGCGCGCAGCGCCTCCACCAGCTCCTCGACGCAGGCGCTGTACTCCAATTTCAGGATGGCAAAACTCGACATACTGACTCACTTTCTCGTGGCGAGAATCTTGTCGAGTTTCTCTTTGAGGGTTTCTGCGGTAAATGGCTTGATGACGTAGCCGTTCACACCGGCCTGCGCCGCCTCGATGATCTGCTCGCGCTTGGCTTCGGCGGTCAGCATCAACACCGGCATCTGCGCAAGCTTGGCGTCCGAGCGCACCGCTTTGATGAGATCCAGACCTGACATGCCGGGCATGTTCCAGTCGGATATCAGGAAATCAAAACCACCGCCCTGCAGCATGGGCAGTGCGGTGTTGCCGTCGTCAGCTTCCGTGACGTTCGGATAGCCCAGATCATGCAACAGGTTCTTGATGATTCTGCGCATGGTCGAGAAATCGTCCACGACCAGGAATCTCAGATCTTTGCTCACAACTTATCTCCCTCTGCAGGCGCTTACGCCCGCTCGTCCACGCCGTCTTCACGCCAGTCGGCGAGGCGCGCCTTCAGGCGGATCAGTGCCTGCCCATGCAGCTGACAGACGCGCGATTCAGTCACCTTCAGGACCGCACCGATCTCCTTCAGGTTGAGTCCGTCGCTGTAGTACAGCGACATCACCAGCCGCTCGCGCTCGGGCAGTCCTGCGATTGCCGCGGTCAGCGCCGCCCGGAAACGCTCGTCCGCAGCCTCACCGAAGGGGTCGGCTGCTCCAGCAGCAGCCGCTGCAGTCGCATCATCCAGACTTGCAAGGCGGCAGCTTGCAGCGTCGTGCACGATTGCGTGGTAGTCATCCAGTGTCACTCCCATGGCATCGGCGATCTCGACGTCGCGCGCCTCGCGCCCGGTACGCCGCTCGATCTGCTGCATCGCTGCCGTGACAGCGCGCGCCTTGCGGTGCACGGAGCGCGGAGCCCAATCCAGCTTGCGCAGCGCATCGATCATCGCGCCGCGAATGCGGATGCCGGCGTACGTCTCGAAGCTCGCGCCCCGGTTGGCGGCATAGTTCGAAGCTGCCTCCAGCAAACCCAGCATGCCGGCCTGAATCAGATCGTCCACTTCGACGGATGGCGGTAGCCGGCCCGCCAGGTGGTAGGCGATGCGCTTGACCAGCTCGGCATGTTGCAGCACCAGCAGGTCGGCTTCGCCTGCTCCGCGCATCGCGCCGTAGGCGCTGGCCGCATTCATTGCAACGCTTCCAGGCGGGTCACATTCCTTCGCACCAGACGCTCCACGAAAAACTCGATGTTGCCGCGCGGGCCGGAGGGTACCGGCCACTTGTCAGTGCGCGCCGCAAGCTTCCTGAAGGCGCGCGCTGCCGGACTGGATGGGTAGCCATCACAGACCGGACGCTGCTCCCGCACAGAGCGCCGAAGGTACTCGTCTTCCGGAATTTCGCCTGCGAACTCCAGCACTACATCGAGGAATCGCCCGGTAACGAGCTCGAAACGCTGGAACAGCTCCGCGCCTGCACCGGCAATGCGTATCTGATTGGCGACGACACGGAAGCGGCTGACGCCGTGATTGCGACTCAGCACCTTGACCAGCGCGTACGCATCGGTTAACGACGCCGGCTCGTCGCAGATCACCACCATCACGTGCTGGGCAGCCTGTGAGAACTGCAGCACACTATGCGAGATCCCGGCGGCCGTATCGACGATCATCACATCAACACGCGCGGCGAGGGTGCTGAAGGCCTGCACCAGTCCCAAGTGCTCACGCTCACTCATGTTGGCCATATCAGCGGCGCCCGAGGCGGCGGGCACTACCTGGAAACCCTGCGGCGCTGCCACCAGCACCTCATCCAGCGTGCGCTCACCGCTGAGTACGTGGGCCAGCGTATAGCGGGGCGACAGACCCAGGAACACGTCCGCGTTGGCCAGTCCCAGATCGCCATCGAGCAGCACCACACGCTTGCCCGCGGTGGCGAGCGCGGTAGCGAGATTAACCGCCACACTGGTCTTGCCGACTCCGCCTTTGCCACCGGTGACCGCAATGACCTGCACCGGCTGCGACAGGCCCTCGAGCCGGGTATTCATCAGATTGAACTCAGGCGAAGCCATGCGCAGTCTTTCCGAAGCGGCGTCGCAGCAGATCCTCATCAGCGGCCGCGCCACTGTCCTTCGCAAGCCGCACCGCGGCGGAAACCAACTCGAGGGCGCGCGCTGGGCGCAGATCCTCCGGTACGCGCTGTCCCTCGGATGTATAGGCGACCGGCAGGCGTGCCTGAATGAGCGCCGACAGCAACCCACCGAGACTCGCCGCCTCATCGAGCTTGGTGAGTACACAGCAGGCCGGGCGGGCGGCGGCGAAGTGATGCACGCATTCCTCGATTGCACCGGTCTGGGTACTGGCTGCCAGCACCAGCGCAGTCTCCAGTTCCGGGACGCTCTGCAGCTGCGCAAGCCGGCTGCGCAACTGGGGATCGCGGCTGCTCGCTCCCGCTGTGTCAACCAGTACGAGCCTCTCGGTGAGCCGCTGCAGCAGCGCCGGGAGATCCTCGAATTTGTCGGGCGCATACACCGGAACACCTAGCATCTGGGCCAGTGCGCGCAGCTGCTCCTGTGCGCCGATGCGCACGGCGTCGCCGGCGACCAGTGCCACGTTGCGCGGACCGTGACGCAATACCCAGCGCACTGCGATCTTGGCTATCGTGGTGGTCTTGCCAACACCTGTCGCACCGATGAACGCGACGCGACCGCCCGCATCCAGCCAGCGATCACCGGTCGATGCGCAGATACTGCGACAGTCCCGCAATCGCAAAGCGTCGTGCGAATGTCAGGTCCTGATCTTCCGGCACTTGTCTCACGAGGTGCTCGGCCAGGTCGCGCGTGATGCCCATCTCAGCCAACTCACGCAGCATCTCCACCCGCACAGGAGCCCGGCGTGCCATGTCGTTCCAGGCGAGGTGCGCCAGCTGGGTCTCCAACATCTGCCGTAGGGTCCTCAGCTCGTTGTTCATCGCCTCGCTCGCCGCGGTGGTCGGCGAGATCGTCGGCACATCCGTCGGCAGGGCCTGATCCGGTGCGGCATCGAGTGTGTCGAAGTTCACATCGATCCGGGTCCGCGCAATGCGCATCGCCGCACCCGCGTCGGTCTGCGTGGCTGCCGGGGCAAGGGTCGGTGCCGTCGCATCAGTCCCCGGTGGAAAGTCAGCGTCGGCTGGCTGCAGGATGGCCAGATCGGGTTCGCCATGAATGACGCTCGAGACGGGCTCGCCTGCGACTGCTCTCGGGACCGGTTGCGCTGCCGAGGCGACTGTGCGCGCGCCTGGGACCGCAGAGCGTGCGGCAGGGTCGGGGGCAAACGTGGCGGTGCGCGCGCGCGCCTCGGTAATGACCTGCCATTTCGCTGCGCTCACCGCGGCCTCGCTCGGCATATTGGCCGCCGCTGCGACCTCTTCCGCATAGGCCATGACGGCTTCCCGCGCAGCGAGCGAGATCCACTCGGCATCGGTTGTGACCGGGCGTTCCGGGGCGTTGGGCGCGAGCGCGGCTGGTGTGTCGTGCGGGATCGAGGCAATGGCAACCGGCGTGACTGTCACTGCCGTGGTGACGGCGTTTGCTGGCGCAAGGGCGTTTGCTGGCGCAAGGGCGTTTGCCGTGGGCGCCGCATTGACGGGGCTGATAGCCGGCGGGGCGTCCACGGCCAGGGACGGTAGCGGTGCGTCCGCGATACCCGGAGCCGCGGCAAAGCCGCCGGCCTCAAGTGTGGCAGCCTCAAAATCGACAGCCGCGGTGACTTCCACGCCGGCAGCGGTCCGGCGCGACGCCAGGATGACGGCATCCTCACCCAGCTGCTCGCGAACGGCGCGCATCGCCTGGCGCATGTCCCGAGCGGTGTGTCGAATGATCTTCATGCAGCTTCTCCGCGCACCTTATCCAACTTATTTCCCGACTGCTGTGACCAGGCGAACCTTTCGGTTATCTGGTATCTCGTTCCAGGCGAGCACGTGCAGACTCGGCAGACTCGAGCGCATGAAGCGCGCCAGGGTGTGCCGCAGTGGGGGTGGCACAAGCAACACCGCCGGTTCGCCGACGCTTTCCTGACGCCGCGCTGACTCCGCCACCCGTTGTTGCAAGCGCTCTGCCAGCCCGGGCTCCAAGCCGGGATTCGCCGCATTGCCGTGCAGCGAGCTTTGCAGCAGCCGCTCCAGATCCGGCTCGAGCGTGATGACCGGCAGCTCCGCACCGACGCCTGCGATGTCCTGCACGATTTGCCGGCCCAGCGCGATGCGCACGTAGCCAAGCAATTGCGCTGCGTCCTGGACCTTCGGTGCGTGCTCGGCCAGGCACTCGACGATCGTGCGGATATTGCGGATCGGTACCCGCTCTGCCAGCAGACCCTGCAGTACTCGCACCAGGATCGAGAGCGGCAGCCCGCGTGGCACCAGATCCTCAACCAGTTTCGGCGCGGTCTTGGCGAGCGCGTTGAGCAGGTGCTGCACCTCCTCGTGGCCGAGAATCTCGTGCGCGTGCGACTGGATGATGAAACTCAGGTGCGTGGCAATCACCGTGCTCGGATCGACGACGGTGTAGCCGAGGGTCTGCGCGTGGTCGCGCACCGCAGGCTCGATCCAGATTGCATCCATGCCGAATGCCGGATCGCGCGTGGCGATGCCCTGCACCGGGCCGAACACGCGCCCCGGATTGATGGCCAGCTCGCGATCGGGATAGATAATCGCCTCACCCACGGGTACCCCTGCGAGGTTGATGCGATAGACGTTCGGTGCAAGATCCAGATTGTCACGGATGTGCACCGCCGGAATGAGAAAGCCCAGATCCTGTGAGAGCTTGCGGCGCACGCCGCGCACTCTGGCGAGCAGATCGCCGTTCTGCTTCTTGTCCACCAGCGGCACCAGGCGATAGCCCACTTCGAGCCCGATGAGATCTACCGCCTGGACGTCATCCCAACTCAACTCGCGGCTCTCCGGCGCGACAGGGGGAGGTGCCACGATCGGCTCCGGTGCTGGCGCTGCGCGGCGGCGTGCGAGCAGATACGCCGTCACACCACAGCTGGCTGACATCAGCAGGAAGACGAAGTTGGGCATCCCCGGCACCAGACCGATCGTGCCCAGCAGGCCGGAGGCGACCCCCAGCGCCTTCGGGTGACCAAACAGCTGCCGACGCATCTCGCGGCCCATGTCCTGGGCGCGGGATACGCGCGTCACGAGCAGTGCCACCGCTGTCGAGAGCAGCAACGCCGGGATTTGCGTAACCAGACCGTCACCGATGGTGAGCAGGGTGTAAGTACGTCCTGCTTCAGCGACCGCCAGGCCGTGGCCGATCGTGCCGATGGCCAAGCCGCCGATGATGTTGATGAACAGAATCAAAATGCCGGCGATGGCGTCGCCGCGCACAAACTTGCTGGCACCGTCCATGGAGCCGTAGAAATCGGCCTCGGAGCGTACTTCCAGACGGCGCGCACGCGCCTCATCCTGGGTGATCAGGCCCGCATTCAGGTCGGCGTCGATGGCCATCTGCTTGCCGGGCATGGCATCGAGAGTGAAGCGTGCGCTCACCTCGGAGATGCGGCCGGCGCCTTTGGTGACCACCACGAAGTTGATGATGGTGAGAATGATGAACACCACGACACCGACAGCGAAGTTGCCGCCGATGACAAACTCACCGAAGGACTGGATGACATGACCGGCCGCCTGCGGCCCGCTGTGCCCGTTGAGGAGCACGACGCGTGTGGAGGCGACGTTCAGGGCCAGCCGCAGCAAGGTCGCGAGCAGCAGGATGGTCGGGAAGACACCGAACTCCACCGGTCGCGCCACGTAGAAGACGGCCATCACGATCACGAGCGACAGCGCGATGTTGAATGTGAACAGCACATCGAGGATGACCGGCGGAAGCGGCAGCACGACCATCGCCAGCACCGCGAGCACGCCCACGGGCACACCCACGCCAGTGCGAATCAGCTCGCGCAGCGGTGGCAGCGGACGGGTTGCGGGTAATGTGGCCATATCAATGACGCGGCGGCTCGTTGTCGAAGTCGATATCTGGGCGCTGCGGCGGTACCATGCCGGCACGCCGTGCGGTGCGCAGCTGATAGATGTAAGTCAGAACCTGCGCTACGGCGACATAAAGCGAGGCGGGAATCTCGTCGCCGATCTCGCTGCGGAACAGGGCGCGCGCAAGAGGTGGTGCCTCGAAGATCGGCACCAGGCTCTCGGTGGCCACACTGCGGATACGCGCGGCCACGAGATCCGCGCCCTTGGCGACGACGATCGGTGCGCGCATGCGTTTCTCGTCATAACGCAGCGCCACGGCAAAGTGGGTCGGGTTGGTGATGACCACATCCGCCTTCGGCACCTCCTGCATCATGCGGCGCCGCGAGACCTCGCGCTGCAGGGAGCGCAAACGGCCCTTGATCTCCGGCGAGCCCTCGCGTCTCCTTCATCTCCTCGCGCACTTCCTCGCGCGTCATGCGCAAGCGGCGCGAGTGTTGCCACAATTGATAGGGCACATCCGCCGCGGCAATCAAACCGAGGGCGCCGGCCAGCACCAGCAGTGCATAGCCGGTGAGCGAGGCCGCGTGCGCGATGGCAAGCTGGATCGGCTCGGTCCCAAGTCCGAGGAGCTCAGCGGACTTCTGCTTCAGGATCAGGAGCGCAACGAGAGCCAGCGCTGCGAATTTGGCAAAGGCCTTGGCGAGATCGACAAGGCCGCGCACCGCGAACATGCGCGCAAAACCCTCGGCGGGGTTCAGCCGGCCGAGGTTGGGCGCCAGCACGGTGAAACTCAGGTTCCAGCCGCCAAGCAGCATCGGCGCGCTCAGCGCTGCCAGCAGTGTCAGTCCCAGAAGCGGCGCGCATGCGATGAGTGCGTGCAGCAACTCCTCGGCGAGTGTTGTCAGCGCCAGTGATTCATCGGTCGCCTGCTCACGACTCAGCGTCAGGCTGGCGCGCATCAGTCCATGCAGTTGGCCGCCCATGTAGCCGCCGAGGAAGTGCAGGCCCGCCCCTACAGCAAGAATGACCGCGGCCGCGCTGAGCTCGCTGGAACGCGGCACCTGTCCCTCCTGGCGCGCCTTTTCCAGGCGCTTCGGAGTCGGTTGTTCGGTGCGTTCCTGTTCATTGCCGGCCATGCTCAGTGCTCCGCCAGCAGTTGCTGCAACAGGCCGAAGCCCTCAGCCAGCAGCCGCGTGAAGGTGCTCTGAACGGCCGGCAGGCCCGCCAAGATGATCAGCAGACCGAAGACGAGTGAGATCGGTAGCCCGACCGCAAACAGATTCAACTGAGGGGCGGCGCGGCTCATGACGCCGAAGGCGACGTTGACGATGAGCAAGGCCGTCACGCCGGGCAGGGCGACCGCTAGGGCACCGGCAAACAGCTGACCACCCCACTGCACGAGAGTCCACAGGCCGTCCGTACCCAACCCGTCCACACCCACCGGCAAGGTACGAAACCCATCGACCAGCACTTCGATGAGCGCCAGGTGTCCGTTCAGAGCAAGGAAAGTGAGCAGCACGAGCAGCGAATACAGCTGGCCGACTACCGGAGTCTCGATGCCGTGCTGCGGATCGGCGTTGAAGGCGAACGATAGGCCCATGCTGTTAGCCAGCAGCTGGCCCCCCAGCGTCACAGCATCGAACAACAGCTGCAGCGAGAAGCCGATGGCGACGCCGATGATGAGCTGCTGCACGGTGATGAGCAGACCCGCGGCCGAGAACGGCGCAAGACCTGCGGGTGCTGGCACCAGTGGCGCGATGATGAGTGCGATGGCGCCGGCGAGCACAATACGAATGCGCGGCGGAACATACACCGCGCTGAAGGTCGGGGCGACCATCAGGCAGGCTCCCACCCGCACGAACGGCCAGAGCAGCTGCGTGAGCCACGCTTCGAGCTGTCCTGTCGTGATGGTGAGCATGAGTGCCTGCGAGGTCCCACTCAGCCGATCAGGCCAGGGATGCTCTCGAACAGCTCGCGCGTGTAGCTGATCAGCACCTTGAGCATCCACGGACCGGCCACCACGATGGTGAGCGCCAGTGCCAGGACCTTGGGAATGAACGACAGGGTCATCTCGTTGATCTGCGTGGCGGCCTGAAAGGCGCCGATGATCAGTCCGGTCACGAGCGCTACCAGCAGCAGCGGCGCTGCCAGCATCAGGGTGATCTCCAGCGCACGGCTGCCGATGGTCATTACAGCTTCAGGACTCATGTCGTTCTCTCAGGCGAAGAAGCTCGAGGCCAACGTGCCCATGACCAGCGACCAGCCGTCCACCAGCACGAACAGCATCAGCTTGAAGGGCAGCGAGATGAGCACCGGCGAGAGCATCATCATTCCCATCGACATCAACACGCTGGCAACTACCAGATCGATGATCACGAAGGGAATGAAGATGAGAAAGCCGATGAGGAAGGCGGTCTTCAACTCACTGGTGACGAACGCCGGTACCAGCAGCGTCAGCGGCACGTCCTGCGGAGATGCGAACCCATGGCCGCCGGAGATACGCACGAAGGTCGCGATGTCGCTTTCGCGGGTCTGATCCAGCATGAATTTCTTCACCGGCACGATGGCGCGATCGAGCGCGACCGGCGCATCGATGGTGCCCGCGGAGTACGGCTTGAATGCGTCCTGGTTGACGCGGTCGATCACCGGCGACATCACGAAGCAGGTCAGGAACAGCGCGAGTCCCAGCAGCACCTGGTTGGGTGGGGTTTGGCCCGCGCCCAGGGCCTGGCGCAGGATGCCGAGCACGATGATGATGCGGGTAAACGCAGTCATCATCAGCAGTATCGCCGGCAGCAGTGTCAGCGCCGTCATCAGCGCCAGCACCTGCAGAGTCAGACTGTAGGTCTGACCGCCATTGGCGGCGGTCTGCACGGACAATCGCAGGCAACCCGGGCTCAGCAGCGCTCGCGGAACTCAGCAATGCGATCGGCAACGCGGCTGTCGCCAGGATGATCGGCACAGGTGCGCGCCTCATTTGCCAAGACTCCTGAGCATCAGCAGCTTGAAGCTGGGACGCAGGTCGGCTGCTGCAGGTGCCTTGAGCTCGATGGGCTCGGCGAGCACATGCAGGGTGTTGACCTGACCGGGCGCGACACCGAGCAGGATCTGGGTCTGGCCGACCTTCAGCAACACGGCTCGCTCTTTCTGACCGAGCGGAATCTCGGCGAGTACCTCGAGCGCCGTGCCGACACGATTGCCGAAGCTGCGTACGCGACGTACGAGCCAGGCGACCACGAATACCGCCGCCAGCACGACGAGCAGTGCGAAGGTGACCTGTCCCAGGCCACTGAAGCTCGGCGCACTGGCAGGTGCAGAGTTCTGCGGAGCGGCGAAGGCATGAGCCGGCGCGGCCGTCTGCGCCAGCACCGGTGCGACGCCTGCGCAGATGCACAGGAGCGCGCATCGCAGGCTGTGATGAATGCGCGTCACGCAGTCTACTTCAGTTTGCGGATGCGCTCGGCGGGGCTGATGACGTCAGTCAGGCGGATGCCGAATTTCTCGTTCACCACGACCACTTCGCCGTGCGCGACGAGTGTGCCGTTCACGAACACATCCAGCGCCTCACCGGCGGCACGATCCAGTTCCACCACCGAACCCTGATTGAGCTGCAGCAGGTTGCGGATCGGGATGCGGGTGCGGCCGACCTCCATGGAGAGCGTCACCGGCACATCCAGGATGACTTCCAGGTTGACTTCGCCGGAGCTCGGGGTCGCCTCCTGCTGCAGGTTCTCGAACTCCGCGGCGCGCGGTTCGGCGATGTTGGCATTCATCGGGACTTCCTCAATTGCGTCTTGACGGGCCTGCCGTCAGCAACGGATGGCGGGGTGCGACGCACGCGCTCTTCGATCTTCACGGCCTGCGAGCCATGCGAGACACCGAAGGTGCCGCGGAACAGCGGCACATCCTCGGCAAGAACGGTGACCTTGCCGGCGAAGTCGCACGGGACGACATCTCCGGGCTTCAGATTCAACAGGGTTTCAAGTGTGATGGACGCCCAGCCGAGACGCGTCGTCAGCTGTACATCTGCATCTTCGATCTCCTCGCGCATGGTGGTCGCCCAGCGCTCGTCCTTCTCGGCGCGATCACTGGCGACACCGGCATCGAGAATGTCGCGCAGCGGCTCGATCATCGAATACGGCATGGTGACGTGCAGCGCACCGCCGCCGCCTTCCAGCTCGATACGGAAGCTCGTGACCACCACGATCTTCGGAGGGCGAGACGATGTTGGCGAAATGCGGATTGATCTCCGACTGCTGGAATTCGATCTCGATCGGCGCGATCGTGCTCCAGGCTTCCTGCAGGTTGGCGAACACGTTACGCAGCACCATGTGGATGATGCGCTGCTCGGTGGCGGTAAACTCGCGACCCTCGATCTTCGCGTGGCGGCCGACGCCGCCGAAGAAGTTGTCCACGGTGGCGAACACGAGTTTCGGCTCGAGTACCACCAGTGCCGTACCGCGCAGCGGACTGATCTTCACCAGATTTAGGCTGGTAGGCACATGCAGCGTAGTGCACGTACTCGCTGAACTTCTTCACCTCGATGGGCTGAATGGCGATCTCAGGTGAGCGCCGCAGCAGGTTGTAGAGACTTGACACGGAAGATGCGCGTGAAGCGCTCATTGATCATCTCGAGCGTGGGCATGCGCCCGCGCACGATCCGCATCTCACTGTTGAAGTCGTAGGAGCGCACGACGCCACTGGGGGCCGCAGCGTCGGTGGTGTTGACTTTGCCGGAATCGACGCCGTGAATGAGCGCGTCGATCTCCTCCTGGTCAAGAACTTTGTCGGAGCTCACTGGCGACCTACTGCATGACGAAGCTGGTGAACAGGACCTGCTCCACCGACTCGGGCTTGCCGCCAGCGCTGTCGACGACGTGGCGCACCGCGCGCAGGGCCTCGGCACGCAGATGCTCTTTGCCTTCGCGCGTGGAGACGTCGGCGTATTTCTGGTTGCTGAGGAGCATCAGCAGATCGTTGCGCACGACCGGATCGTTCGCCTTCAACTGCTCCACCGTCGCGACACTGCGTGTCATGATCTGCACCGACACCGACAGGAAGCGCACCGCGCCGTCGCCCTCGAAATTGACCACGAAGGGAGGATCGAGCGGCACGTACTGCGCCGGGCCGGCCGGCTCCTTAGGCTCCTGTGCCTGTGGGACCGGCGTGCTGCCGTGGCTGAGGAAAAACCAGGCGCCGGCTCCGCCAGCGGCCAACACCACTGCGGCGGCAATGCCGATGAACAGCCACTTCCTGCTCTTGCCAGGGATTGCTGCGGCATCCGCCGGCTCGAGAACGGGTACTTCCGCCATTGGCTTCACTCACTCCTGTGCGGCAAGCTTTTGCCGTGTGCGCAGGTGGGTGCAACGCCCATGCCACTACTGTTGGAACGCACGTAAGTAGCGCAAGCACAAGGGATTTGTGACTGATCCGGGAGTGTGAAGCAGGTCGCACGTGCCGGATTATTGGCGGGGTACGCAGCAGGCCGCCGCGGCCGGGATCAGGCGTAGGTGTCGATGAGCCCGAGGCTGATCGCGGGTGCGGCTGCGCTGCCCCCGGCAGGGGCGCCCACAGCGCTCACCGCGGCGATGCCATGCGTGGAGGCGGATCGGGTGGAGTTGCGTGGCGGCTCGCGCGAGACACCCGAGTCGGTGAGAGCGAGTCCGTGACTTGCGAACATCTGTCGCAACTGTGGCAAGGCGCGCTCGAGCGCGTCCCGCGTATCGGCGTGGCTCGCGCCGAACCAGACACTCGCGGCCCCGTTTTGCACCGAGATCTGCACTTCCAGCGGGCCCAGATGTGCGGGTGAGAGCTGCAGGGAAGCCGAGTCGATGCCTTTCTGACTCATCCAGGTGAGCTGCTGGCCGAGCTCGTTATTCCAGTCCGGTGTGCCGACCGGCGCGCGCAGCTCGCTGCGCGGAAGATTGCTGTCGCGGCCGCTCGCGTGCGTTGCCGCTGCCAGATGCGCAAGCGCCGCAGCGGCAGTGGCGCTGGCATCGGGCACAGAAGTCGCAGAAGCCGCGGAGTCACCGGCAGGTCCGCCGTCGGGGCTTGCCGCGGCAGAGGTTGCGAGGGCTACCTGCGCAGCATCGCTTTGAGCATGCGCCGTGTTAGTCAGGAGTGTCGTGAGGCCTGGAGCGCTGCTGCCTATCCCTGCAGCAGTTACGGCGGCCAGCGGTCGTCCCGTGTCACTGCCTGATCCCGGGGGGTCGTCTGTAACAGCAACAGCGCGTGCCGTTGCCGGGGTCTGCGCGGCCGCCAGGAAAAGCGCAGCAATGGCTGAAGTATTCAGTGATGTGGAAATCGCAGAGCTCGCGGGATCAGCGGAGCGATCATCCTCGGATGGGCTCGCATTGTTGATTGCGGTGCCCGTCGCGTCCGCTGCCACGTTGTTGGGATCTGCATTGCCAATGAGCAACGTCACGAGATCTAGAGTCTGTTCCTGTGCTACAGGTGTACCAGGTGTTGCAGTGTGCGCAGCGTCGGTATCGGCCGCCGTCGCGGATCCGGCATTGCCGGCTGCGTCTGCGAGAGTAACAGCAGGGGGGGCCTTGCGTGCGGCACGGGTCGTGATGCGTGTGCTGGGCCCCTGCAGCGATGTTGCTCGCCCCTGCAACGACGCTGCCGGAGCAATGTCCGCTGCGATACCAGCTGCGGGCATGGCATCGAGGCTGCCATCCGTGGCCTCCACACTGGACTGGCCGTGGCCACGCGCACGGCGCCGAGACTGGCCATCGCTGCCATTCATGTTACGTTCATCTTCGGTCGGCTGCAGCGAGGCAGGTGTTGGCCGTGCCGATGACTTCACGTTCTCCTGACTGGAGCTGCCGTGGCGTAGCGATGGGTTTGTCTTCGCATGCGACGGCTCCGCACTTCGCTGCGCGCTGGCAGCAGGGGCCGATGAGGACTGCGCACTGCCGTGCTCGGAGTGTGTGTCGCCCGTGGCTCGCGGGCTCGCATGCGCACCCGCGCCGGCTGCAGACAGTTGCAGTGCGAACGGCTGAGCAGCTGCGGAACTGCGCGTCGGGCCTGCCGATGCGCTGCTCGAGCTCGTCGTGGCCGATTTGACTTCACGTACCACGGAAAATCATCCCATAAGCCCAGAGGCGCTGGGCCCGCTCGTCAGTATCGTGCTGCTCGCGGCGTTGCTGGATGAGCTCTTCCTCGGACTGGAAGCGCCGTACCATCTGACCGACCGCTTCGGCACGCTGTGCCGCGCCCTGCCAGCTCTTCAACTCGCCATCGCGCTGTGCGCGGGCCCGCGTCACGGTCAGGCTCTGCTGGCGCAGTGCCTCTGCCAGCCGCGCCAGAAATGCCTGGTAGTCGCGTGCCATCACGCCGTCCATGCCCGATTCGGCACGGATGCTGAAATCACGAAGATAACTCGCCTGGTAATTCTGCAGCTCAGCGAGCTTCGCCTCGCTCTCTGCGACGCGACGCTCGCTCACGGCGAGCGCCTCCGCACGGTGGCGCTTCTGATCGTCGACCACGTTCTGAACTATCTGCAGTCGGTCTGCCCGTTTCACGGCGTCTCCTTGCGAGTGCCGTCACTCTCTTCCAGAACTTGCTGCAGTGCTGTGAGGCTTGCCGCGAAATCCACCCGCTGATTCATGTCCTGCTGCATAAATTTCTGCATGTGTGGCCACAGGACCAGTGCCGCATCGACGCGCGGATCACTGCCACGCTGATACGCGCCGATGGCAATCAGATCGCGATTATGCTGGTAGGTGGCCAGGGTCTGACGGAACAGGCGCGCTGCCTGCACCTGTGCGGCCGCGGCAATCTCGTGCATCGCGCGGCTGACGGAAGCTTCGACGTCGATGGCAGGGTAATGGCCGCTCTCGGCAATGCGGCGTGACAGTACGATGTGACCATCGAGAATCGCCCGGGCTGCATCTGCAACCGGATCGTTGCTGTCGTCGCCTTCCGTGAGCACGGTATAAAAAGCGGTGATCGAGCCTGAGCCCTGCGCGCCGTTGCCGGCACGTTCCACGAGCTGTGGTAGCCGGGCAAATACCGATGGCGGATAGCCCTTGGTGGCCGGTGCTTCACCGATAGCCAGCGCGATCTCACGCTGCGCCTGCGCGAAGCGGGTCAGGGAATCCATCAGCAGCAGCACGTTCAGTCCCTGATCGCGGAAATATTCGGCGATGGCGGTGGCAAGCCAGGCGCCATGCAGCCGCATCAGGGGAGGGTGATCGGCCGGGGTCGCAACCACCACGGCCCGGGTGCGATCCTGCGGCCCCAGGATGCGCTCCACGAACTCCTTCACTTCGCGACCGCGCTCACCGATCAATGCTACGACGATGACATCGGCACTCGTGTAGCGCGCCATCATGCCCAGGAGCACGCTCTTGCCCACACCGCTGCCCGCGAACAACCCGACCCGCTGACCGCGACCGATGGTCAGCAGCGCGTTGATGCTGCGGATACCGACATCCAGCGGTTCGGAGATGGGCTGCCTGGAGAGAGGATTGATGGGACGGCCGGACAGCCGTACGCGCTGCTCGCACTCCAGAGGACCCTGGTCATCGAGAGGCTGGGCCGCGCCATCGATGACCCGTCCGAGCAATTGTGGCCCGACGCCGACGGTGCCGGCAGCATTGCGCGGAATGACGCGGGCTCCAGGGCGCAGGCCGTGCGCATCGGTCGTGGGCATCAGGTACAGACGCTCGCCCGAGAAACCCACTACTTCCGATTCGACTCGCGTTCCGCCAGGGCCGAGGACGTC
Source organism: uncultured Pseudomonadota bacterium (assembly GCA_963715725.1). Taxonomy (GTDB): domain Bacteria; phylum Pseudomonadota; class Gammaproteobacteria; order Steroidobacterales; family Steroidobacteraceae; genus 13-2-20CM-66-19. The sequence continues at coordinate 2,757,530 of OY970272.1, forward strand.
GCAATAGTCCCCGACGGCGGCTTCGCAGCCGGCCGCTTCCAGAGTGAGGCCCACCATGCGGGTGAGTGAGCCTTCGACCGCTGGCGGGGGAGTCTGGGTGACCCGGCGCAGGCGCCGCGCCAGCCGCTGACTCCAGAGCGCACCGCGTTGGATATCGGAGTCGAGGCTAGTCATTGCCAGACTCAACTGTGGGGGCAGCCCGCACGGCAGCCCGCTCCTCACCCAGCGCACTGGCGATCACGGCGCTGATGCGGCTCTCCAGCCGCACGTCGATCTGCGAGGTATCCGTGCGTAAGAGACAGCCGCCGCGCGTCAACGTCGGATCCTCAACGATGCTCCAGGCACGTCCATTGGTTGTGGCCGGCAGGCGCTCACGCACCGTCGCTGCGTCTTCCGGATGCAGATGTACGCGGATTTCTCGAGCCGCGATCGGCAGCTGTGCGAGCGACTCGCGAATGATGCCGATGATCTGGGCCGGATCGATGCGCAGCTCGCGGCGTGCCAGCTGTTTACCCACCGCCAGGGCAAGCTGCAGCAGCTCGCGCTCCACCTCGGCGTCCAGCTGCTGCAGGGGAACGGCCAGCAGCTGCAGGATGGAATCGAGTTGCTGTACGCGCGCGGTCTGAGCGTCTGCGGCTGCCTGCGCTTCGGCCCGCGCGCGCGCCATGCCCGCCTCATAGCCACGCGCGTCTGCCTGTTGCAGTGCCGAGCTCAGCGCATCGCTGGCTTGTTGGGTTGCGGTGCGGGCATCGATGCGTTTGCCGACGATCGGACCACCAACCTCCGGTAATGACCAGCGCTGCACCAGCGCCGCCGGCGCGGGGCGCTGCGGATCAGACATACTCTTCGCCCTTGCCACCGAGCTGGATCGCGCCGGCTTCGGCAAGTTTTCTGGCGCTCTGCAGGATCTCTTTCTGCGCCGCCTCCACTTCGGAGATGCGTACCGGGCCTTTTGACTCGAGGTCATCCTTGAGCATCTCGGCGGCGCGCTGTGACATGTTCTTGAAGATCTTCTCTTTCATCGAATCGTCGCAGCCCTTCAGGGCGAGCAGCAGCTTGTCGCTCGGCACCTGCCGCAGCAGCTCCTGCATGCTGCGATCATCGATCTCCATCAGATTGTCGAATACGAAGATCAGATCCTGGATGCGCGCGGCGAGCGCATCATCGACCCCGGAGATCTCTTCCATGAGCGCGCCCTCCTGGCTCGGATCGAGGTTGTTGATAATGTTGGCTGCAGCCTTGGCACCCCCCATCGTGGAGGTGCGTGTATTGGATTTGCCGGCAAACTGCTTCTCCATGATGTCATCCAGCTCACTGAGCGCGCTGGGCTGCACGCCATCGAGGGTGGCGACGCGCACGATGACTTCCGAGCGGATGTTGGTCGGCAGACTCGCAAGCACGCCGGCAGCCTGATCTGCTTCGAGGTAGGCGAGCACGATGGCAATGATCTGCGGATGCTCGAGGCGGATCAGCTCGGCCACCGCGCGCGCATCCATCCACTTGAGCGCCTCGAGCCCCTTGGTGGAGCGGCCGATGCTGATGCGATCGATGATGCCGGCGGCCTTCTCCTGGCCGAGCGCCTCGACCAGCACTTTACGCAGGAAGTCTTCGGCACCCACGCCTACAGAAGTCTGGCTCTCCACCGAGGAGGAAAACTCGGTGACGACGCCGCGCACTTCCTCGCGCGATACGTTGGACAAGTTGGCCATCGCAAGACCGATACGCTGTACCTCCTTCGCGCTCATGTGCTTCAGCACCTGGGCCGCTTCCTGCTCACCCAGAGTCAGCAGCAGGATGGCGGCGCGCTCAGTGCCGCTGCGCGCGGATTCTTTGCGCTCACTCATCGCCGGCGACCCAGCCGCGCACCACCTGTGCGACACGCTTGGGGTCCTGGTTTACCAGGCCACGGGCCTGCGCGATCTGCTGTTCGTGCGCAGCTTGGGTCGACTGCGCTGCCGGCAGCGGTGTGGCCTGCGTGGCCGGGCCGCTCTCCGCTACAACGCGCGCACTCATCTGAGGCGCGTTGCGCACGGGCTCGAGCAGTGTTTTCACCAGCGGCTTGAGAACCGATAGCACCAATACCAGCAGTACCACGAGACCTGCGACAATCTTGGCGAGGTCACGCGCGAAGGGTGATTCCCAGATCTTCGCCTTCTCAAGCTCGCCGCCGGTGGCATTGGCAGCGGGCGTTTCCTGCGTGAACGATGCGTTTACCACGTTGACGTTGTCGCCACGGCTCTCCTCGAAGCCCACTGCGTCCTTGACCAGCTGATTGACGCGCTCGAGCTGCTCAGTGGAGAGCGGCGTCTCGGTCAGCTTGCCGTCCTTGCCGACCGTACGGACGTTGTCGATCAGCACTGCGACCGTGAGACGCCGCAGGCGACCAGCAGGCTGTCGGGTGTAGTTGAGTGTCCGGTCGATCTCGTAATTGCGGGTGGTGGAGCGTGAGCTGCTGTCGGTGCTCGTCGCGCCAGCGGAGCCTGCCACGGGCGAAGTCGTTGCTGCGGCTGCCGCTGCGGCCCCAGGCGCGGGTGCCGGGGCAGCCGGATTGTTAGGTTTGGCCTGGGGAGCTGTGGCACTGGCCGGTGGTTGCGCCACCCCGGCTGCGGGGGGCTGATTCGTCAACGCACCCGGCACGCCCTGCACGCCGTTGCCATCCTTGGAGATTTGCTCGGAGGTCTGCTCGCTGCGCACGATCTGGCTGTCGGGCCGATATTGCTCGTGCGCTTCCTCGCTCGTCGTCATGTCCATCTGCGCGACAACCTGCGCGCGCACGCGGCCGGGGCCAACGAGCGGTGCGAGCAGAGCCTCGATGCGCTGTGCGTAGTCATCCTCCAGGCGGTGGATCATGTCGTACTGCTGCTCGCGGATGGCGAACTGATCGTGACCTTCGGGCGAGGAGAGCAGCCGTCCCTGTTGGTCCACCACGGTGACCTGGTTGGCGTCCAGATCCGGGATGCTGGAGGCGACGAGGTTCACGATCGCCTGGATCTGCTCCTGCTCGAGCCGTCGGCCCTGTTTGAGTTGCAGGAACACCGAAGCGCTCGCGCCCTTGCGGTCGCGTACGAAGGCTGTCTGGCGCGGCACGGCGAGATGCACTCGCGCGCCTTCCACTGGACGCAGCGCGGCGATCGTGCGCGCCAGCTCCGCTTCCAGGGCATGCTGGTAGCGCGCATTTTCCATGAACTGACTGACGCCGAAGCCCGGATCCTTGTCCATCATGGCAAAGCCGCCGCCGCCCTGCGGCAGACCCTGTCCTGCGAGTTTCAGGCGTGCATCGTTGAGTCGCTCGGAAGGGACCTCGATCGTGCTCGAGCCCGGGGCCATACGATAGGGGATCTGCGCGGCATCCAGGGCCTGTGTGATCTGTGCCTGATCCTCCGCGCCGAGGTTCGCATACAGCAGACTGTAGGTCGGTCCGCGGGACCACAACACAACCGTGACACCGGCTGCGACGGCCATCGCGATGCCGATCAGCAGCAGCAGCGGTTTGAGGCTTGCTGGCAGGCCTCCGGGGTTGGGCAGCGGTACGACTTCGGCGTTCAAAGCAGGCTCCGGCTACAGCTCGCGCATCACAGCTGCATGTTCATGATTTCCTGGTATGCAGTAACCAGGCGGTTGCGCACCTCGGTGAGGGCGCGGAACGAGACACTCGCCTTCTGCATCTCCAGCATGACCTGCGGCAGCTCCACGCCCGGTGTGCCGCGTTGAAACGCGTCGGCCAGCTGGCTGGCTCGCATGTCCGTCTGGTTCACCTGCTCGATCCCTTTGCTCAGGATGTTGGCAAACTCGCTCGGGCCTTTGCCCTGCACAGCCGCTGCCGGGGCGCTCGCGCGTGTCTGCGCCGATAGCGAGCGGATCTGGGCAAGCACGGCGTCAATTTCCATCTGGCTCATAGCGCTTCTCCGACGAGTTTGTCAGGCAGCCGGTACGTCGATGCCCGCTTCGCGCAGGCGTGCCAGCTTGTAACGCAGCGTGCGTTGACTGATTCCGAGCCGCTCGGCCGCCTCACGACGGCTGCCCTGGCCGCTGCGCAGCGCATCCAGGATGAGATCGCGTTCGGTCTGATCGAGTGAAGAGGCCAGCGAGCCGCTGCCGGCCGCTGTTGCCGTGCCGGAGGGTGAATGCGGATTGGCTGCTGAATGGGGCCCGGCCGGCGACAATGAGTTGACCGCCGGGTATGAGCTCACCGGCGAGCTGCCGGCGGAGTTGCCGGATGAAGTGCCCGCGCTTCGGGATGCCTGGGTCGAATGCGTCCCGGCAGGCTCGTTCGCGAGCTCGAACTGGATGTGTTCGCCGCGAATGACGGGCCCATTCACAAGAATGAGTGCGCGCTGTAGCAGATTGTCCAGCTCACGGACATTGCCCGGCCATGGATAGGTGAGCAGCAGATGCGCGGCGTCGGCGCTCAGCGCAGGAATCTGCTCTCCCGGGCGGCAGCGAGCGCTCAGCAGTTGCATGGCAAGCGGCAGCACATCGTCGCGCCGCATGCGCAGTGGCACGATCGCGAGCGGAAAGACGTTCAAGCGGTAGTAGAGATCTTCGCGGAAGCGGCCGGCGGCAACCTCCTCGCGCAGGCGTCTGTTGGTAGTGCCCAGCACGCGAACGTCCAGCGGCAGCGGGCTGCGGCCGCCGAGCCGCTCCACTTCGCGCTCCTGCAGCACGCGCAGCAGCTTCGCCTGCAGTCCCAGAGGCATTTCGGTGACTTCATCCAACAGCAGCGTGCCACCCTGTGCCTGCTCGAACTTGCCGGCGTGCGCAGCATGGGCACCGGTGAAGGCCCCGCGCTCATAGCCGAACAGCATTGCTTCGAGCATGTTCTCGGGAATCGCGGCGCAATTGACTGCTACGAACGGCTGGGCGTTGCGCGTCGAGCAGCGATGAATGAAGCGCGCCAGCACCTCCTTGCCGGTGCCTGACTCGCCAACGATCAGCACGGTGCAGTCGCTCGCGGCGACGCGCCGCGCCAACTCGATGAGACGCAGCGACACGGCGGCGCATGCGACCGGCTCCGCTTCGGGGCGGGTTACACCCACTGCGGCCGTCTGCTTTTCGATGGAGTCTGCAGTCATCCAACCTCCGAGCACGCCAGTACTGCTCTTTGCAGCAGGAGGTGCAAGACCCGTGCCGGAGGTGGGGGGCAGATAAAGCGTGAAGGCAATCACAACCGCGGCATGAGACTGCCGCGTGAGCGTCAAACTTCCGGCGGAAAGCTACTGCCGCTACTGCGGCCGATCAGGCTGTTTCGTCGCCGCTCGCGTCCATGCCGAGCTTGCGCATCTTTTCTACCAGTGTAGTGCGGCGCAGATTCAACAGCCGCGCAGCCTGGGCCACCGTGCCGTGCGAGCGCTGCAGGGCCTGCTCGATGAGCAGGCGCTCAATGCCGAGCAGGTACGCACGCAGATCAAGACCCGCCTCCGGCAGAACGGCAAGCGCGGCGCTTGCCATCTGTGTTGGCTGCTGCACATCGAGGACGGAGAGCGCGGCGGCGTCATTGATAAGGGAGTTTTCATCATCCCGATCCGCAGTTCGAGCTGCGAACGGCGATTCCGTGACTTGCGCCAATTCGGCGGCTGATACCAACTCGGCGGGCGATGGCAGCGCCGCGGCGCGCGCCGTCCCAGCCAGCAACTCAGTCGCGCTGTCGACTGCCGGACGATACTTCGTGGGCAGGTCGCGCACCTCGACCACGCGGCCGGCACATACGATCGAGAGGCGCTCGATCAGATTCGCGAGCTCGCGCACATTGCCCGTCCAGGAGCAGCGCGCCAGCGCGCCGAGAGCACGTGGTGAGAGCTGCACGCGGCTGCGACCTTCGCTCATGTTGGTCGCGATGCAGTCGCGCACCAGCAGCGGCAGGTCCTCGATGCGCTCGCGCAGCGCCGGCATTTCAATCGGGAATACGTTGAGGCGGTGAAACAGGTCTTCGCGGAACGTACCTTGGGAGATGGAATCTTCGAGATTGCGGTGCGTAGCGGCGATGATGCGCACGTTGCAGCGCATGGGTGTGTGATTGCCGACGCGCTCGAATACCCGCTCCTGCAGCACCCGCAGCAGCTTGACCTGCATGGTCGGGCTCATGTCCCCGATCTCGTCCAGGAACAGCGTGCCGCCCTCGGCAATCTCGAAGCGTCCCTTGCGCGCGGCGACCGCGCCGGTGAATGCGCCGCGCTCGTGGCCGAACAGCTCCGATTCGAGCAGGTCGGCGGGAATGGCGCCGCAGTTCACCGCGACGAAGGGCCGATTGCGACGCGGACTCAGATCGTGGATCGCACGTGCACACACTTCCTTGCCGGTGCCCGACTCACCGAGAACGAGCACGGTGGAATCGTGGCCCGCCACCTGGCGGATCAGAGAGATGACCTCGCGGATGAGAGAGGAGGTGCCGGTCGGCAGCCGCACGCGCCGGTCATCGAGATTGATCCCGGCACCTGCCAGGACGCCGGTCTCGTGCGGCAGGCTGCTCAACCCTGTGCTCTCACTGCGGAGCAGTTCCGGGGCGAGGCTCGATTCCGCTGCCGACATTCCAACTCCAGACCTGCTTCAGCGCTGCGCGCGCATGGTTTCCACTGACCAGCACAAGGACCGTGACCCGCCCGGTGCGGCCGATTCTTTCTTCGCCAGTCGCGAACGCCGGTGGATCTTATGTTGATGCCTCGGTGCGGCTAAAGATGTGAAGCGCTACCGGTTTGGGAGCTACCTGTAGCGCACGCGCGTGATTCGGGTCACGCGTGCCGCAACTCACACAGGCGCAGCGATTTGCCGCGGCGAAAAACCGCCGCAGCTGTCGGTGAACAGCGACGCAATTGACGTTCGGAACCGGCGTGATTGACGTTTCAGAGCCGCTGCGATTCGACGCTCAGCCGTCGCGGTTGGAGTTCAGGGCCGTCGCGGTTGGCGCGTCCCCGCTACCTGGCGCCGGTGCCGGCGAAAGGCCAGCTTCTCGATCAGCTCGGAGACGGTTTCAGCGAGCGGCAGGAACCTGACTTTGATCTGTCCGTCCGGGGACACATTGGTGACCCGTCCCGCGAGCCGCAGCGGCTCGGCCAGGCAATCGCGCAGATAGATTTCGGTGATTCCCTGCTCGCCGGCGGGCGGCAGCTGACCTGTGAGGCGGAAGCTGGCGCCCAGGGCATTGAACCGGATCGGCGTTGCGGCAGGGCGCGGTCGGTTGGCCGACAGTAGCTGACCCACCAGATCGAGCAGCAGGTTGACCTTCAAATCCAGCCGCTGGATCTCGGCGGAGTGTGGCGCGTCCTCGGGTTTTTCCAGTGACACGTGCTCTTCCATGGCATCCCAGGCCTGCAGTAGGCGGATGTTGCGCTCATCGAAGCCGGCTGTGGCCTCGCGATCAAGGGGGGTGCTCACCGCATGCCAGGCCACCGGCAGTACCCCCTGGAATGCCAGTTCCTCGTACAGCACTAACGTATCCGCACCGTCATACATGGCTGAGGGTAACCCAAGCTGCACGCACTTCGTGCAGCAAACCATAAACTTCGAGCAGCGGTTCCATGCGGCACTGCCGCCGGGCCACGCCCAACAATCGTGTCACATACTCACACAGGTCATCCAGGTGAGCGGTGATGGGGTTAGCGATGTGCAGGTCAAGCTGCGCACGGAATTCGCCGATCGTGGCGATCGCTGCCGCGATGTGCGCTGCAGCCTGCCGATCCTCTCCACATTCCAGACATTCCTCCGCAACCGCCAGGAAATCCAACGCCGTGGCGAGGAGCCCCAGGTCCACCCCGTGGGGTGCGCGCGGTCGCCACCGCAAGGTGCTACCCGAGGCGCGGGGAATAGCCGGATTCTGCGGCAAGAGCATGCGGTGCCATTGGTGAGGGTGACAGCAGGTTAACGGCGCCGCAGCCGCCAACTTAAGGCTCCCTGGCCTCGAATGCCGCCGTTTAGCCGTTTGAGCGGAGGGCCGGCATCATCGGGCAAAAAGCTCCTTCATCCCACCGGCGATGAGTACCGAGACATCCACCAATACCCGCGGCAGCGCCAGCCCGCCGCGCGCTACCAGATATTTTGGCTCCCATACCGGCTCGAATTTGCTCTTGTAGCGGCGCAGTCCGTCGAAGTTGTAAAAGTGCTCGCCGTGGCGGAACACGAAATTGCCGACCCGATGCCAGGCCGGGGCGAGCGGGTGGCGCTCGAGTCCTGCAAGGGGCGCCATGCCGAGATTGAACCACTGGTAACCTTGCGTGCGGCCCCACTTCATCAGCTCGATGAACAGGTAGTCCATAGCGCCGCGCGGTGCCGCATTACCAAAGCGCATCAGGTCCACCGACAGCTCATCGCGGGTACCGGCCGTCCAGAGATTGGCGAATGCCGTTGGCGTACCTTCGCTGCGCACCAGAGCCAGCGGGAATTGCCGCAGATACTCGGGCGAGAATGCCCCCACCGAGAAGCGCTTCTCTCCGGCTGATTTGCTGGCGAGCCAGGAGTTGGAAATCATCTCGAGGATCGGCATCAGCTCCATCACGCGCTCCGGCGCCACCACCTCAAAGCTGGCGCCATCACGCTCGGCACGCCGATGGGCCTGGCGCAGATCCGCGCGCGCCGAGCCCTCCAGGGAAAACTCCGGCAGTGCCACGCGGGCTTCCTCGCCGATCTTCAGAGCCGCAAGGCCCAGGTCAACGTACAACGGCAGCCGGTCGCCGCTCGCTTGATAGAAGACGGTCTGGCCGCCGTGACGGTCGGAAATCTCACGGAAGCGCCATACCAACTCCTCGGCACCCTCGGTGGTGCCCACCGGATCGCCGAGTGCGATCCAGCTGCGTCCGGCGACCTGATACATCACGAACGAATCGCCGGAATCACTGAACAGCAGACGTTTGTCCCCCGTCAGCGCCGCGTTCGACATGGTGAGCGAGCTGCGCGCGATGATGGCGCGCGCTCGCTCCAGATCGGCAGGCCCAGCCACGGCAGGTGCCGGCTGCGCGGGTCGCAACATCGTCAGCAGGAGGTAGGCAACCAGGAGGATGACCACGACCAGCGAGGCGCGCAGCATGCGCGGCGCATTGCCATCGACCGCAAAGGTCCACCAGAGCTCATCGCTGTATTCCACGTGACGATAGGCAATGAAGCCGATCCACACCGCCATCGAGATCGCACCGATGATACTTACGACCCACACCGGTGTGATGCGCTCGGACAAGATGGCGGTGGGCCGGTGGAAAGCGTTGCGGCCGAGCGTCAGCACGCCGAGCACCAGACCGAGAATGATGGCTTCTTCGAAGTCCAGGCCCTTCAGCAGCGATGCGAAAATGCCGGCAGTGAGCAACCAGAACGTGATGTGGTATGCGGCGTGCACGCGCCGGAACAGCGCGCGTGCGAGGATCAACAGCCCGAGCCCGATCACACTGCCGGCCAGATGTGACACCTCCACGACAATCAGCGGCAGAAACTGATACAGCACGTACAGCCGATCATTCACACCCGGTGTGGCGCCCGACAACAGCAGCAGGATGCCGGCGAGAAACGTGAGCGCACCGGCGATCTGCGGCACCACGGGCGCAATGTAGATGGAGGCCAGCTCGCGTGCGCGGGCCAGACGGCCGCGCTGCATGCTCACTTCCTTAGTGCCGAACAAAAGGGTCCCAAAAAGCAACGGCACCAGGTAGTACACCACGCGGTACGCGAGCAATGAGCCAAGCAGCGCATCGCGCGGCACATCGGGCAACGCGTAGAGAATGACCGTCTCGAAAACGCCGAGGCCACCCGGGACATGACTGATGATGCCTGCAATCACCGCCGCGGCGTAGGCGCCGACGAAGGCAATGAAGCTGACATCCGCTTCCGGCGGCAGCAGCCACCACAGCACGGCACTGGAGAGGCTGAGGTCGATGACGCTCAGTACGATCTGCACAAGTCCCACGAAGGGACCGGGCGGGCGCAGCGCCCAGCCGCGGATCTCCAGCACGCTGTGCGAGACTGAAGACCAGATGCCGTAGCCCGCCACCAGGCACAACAGCAGCGTCCCCACCAACATCGCCCAGGCAGGCTGCAGATGCAGGACATGCGCAGCCTGTTCGGGCTGCAGCACCAGGGACAGGCCGGCCAGGGTGGACAGTCCAATGCCGATCGAGAGACTGCAGAATGCCGATATGGTGGCCACATCAACGGCGGTTACCCCGTCGGTGGAATACAGACGGAAGCGGATGGCAGCCCCGGTGAAGGCGGCAAAACCCAGCGTGTGGCCGAAGGAATAGGCAATGAAGGAGGTGAACAGGACCTTGCCATAGCGGATCAGACGCCGCAGGTAACGCAGCGCGAGGGCGTCATAGGTGCTCAGCAGCACATAACTGGATGCAGTGAACAGCAACGCCGCGAGCACGTTACGCCGCGGTATGGCATGCAGGTGCTGGAAGACGCTGCGAATATGCAACTGCGCCAGTTCGTGGTGCAGAACGGCGACGACGCCGCCGAACACCAACAGCGCAAGCAGCGGCGCGATCCAGCGCAGGCCACTGCGATCCTGATCGACACTGATGGCCGAGGGCGAGTTCAAGCTGCGCGGACCCTTAGCGGGTGAGAGGCTTGTAGCGGATGCGATGCGGTTGAACGGCGTCTTCGCCCTTGCGTCGTTTGTAATCTTCCATGTACTCCTGATAGTTGCCTTCGAACCAGATCACCTGCGAGTCGCCCTCGAAGGCGAGCATGTGCGTGGCGATGCGGTCGAGGAACCAGCGGTCGTGGGAGATCACCACCGCACAGCCGGGGAAGTTGAGCAGCGCATCCTCGAGGGCGCGCAACGTCTCGATATCAAGATCGTTCGTCGGCTCGTCCAGCAGCAGCACGTTGCCGCCGGACTTGAGTACTTTGGCAAGGTGTACGCGATTGCGTTCCCCGCCCGAGAGGTCGCCGATCAGCTGCTGCTGCTGCGTTCCTTTGAAGTTGAAGCGACCGACGTAGCCGCGTGAGGAGGTCTCATAAGTGCCAACCTTCAGCATGTCGAGCCCGCCGGAGATTTCCTGCCAGACGGTCTTGCGGTCATCGAGTGCGTGCCGGGACTGATCGACGTAGGCCAGCTTGGTCGAGGGCCCGAAGCGGATCTGCCCGGCATCGGGCTGCTCGCCGCCGGTAAGCATGCGAAATAGCGTCGTTTTGCCGGCGCCGTTCGGACCGATGATGCCGACGATGCCGCCACGCGGCAGATTGAAGGAGAGATTGTCGATGAGCAGTCGTTCGCCGTAAGCCTTGCGCAGGCCACTCGCCTCGATCACGAGCTCGCCCAGGCGCTCACCGGGCGGAATATAGATCTCATTCGTCTCATTGCGTTCCTGGTATTCGCGCGAAGCCAGCTCCTCGTAGCGCTGCAGGCGCGCCTTGCTCTTGGCCTGGCGCGCTTTCGGGTTCTGCCGTACCCACTCGAGCTCGCGCGCGAGGGTCTTGCGCAACGCTTCGCGCTCGCGCTCCTCCAAGGCCAGTCGCTGCTCCTTCTGCTCAAGCCAGGAAGAGTAGTTGCCATGCCAGGGAATCCCATGGCCGCGGTCGAGCTCGAGAATCCATTCGGCCACGTTATCCAGAAAATAACGGTCGTGCGTGACGGCAATGACGGTGCTTGGATATTGCTCCAGGTAGCGCTCCAGCCAGGCAATCGACTGCGCATCGAGGTGATTGGTCGGCTCATCGAGCAGCAGCATGTCCGGTGCTGAGAGCAACAGCCGGCAGAGCGCCACCCGGCGTTTCTCACCGCCGGAAAGTGGGGCGATCTTGGCCTCCCAGGGGGGTAACCGGAGGGCATCAGCAGCGATCTCCAGTTTTCGCTCCAATTCCCAGCCCCCGGAGGCATCAATCGCATCCTGCAGGCGCGCCTGCTCCTCAAGCAGCGCGTTCATCTCCTCATCGGTCAAAGGCTCTGCGAAGCGATCGCTGATCTCATTGAAGCGCTGCACAGCCCGGAAGGTCTCGCCGACTCCCTCCATCACCGTAGCCCGGACGTCCTGGTCAGGGTCGAGCTCGGGCTCCTGGGACAGATAGCCGATGCGAATGCCCGTCTGTGGCCGAGCCTCGCCGTCGATCGAGGTATCCATTCCGGCCATGATCTTCAACAGCGTTGACTTGCCGGCGCCGTTCAAGCCCAGCACGCCAATCTTGGCGCCGGGAAAAAAGGAGAGACTGATATCGCGCAGGATGACGCGCTTGGGCGGCACCACCTTGGAGACGCGATTCATGGTGTAAATGTATTGAGCCATGCGATGGGGTAGCTGAGCTGTGGGGTCGACTGGGAGCCCGCCATTATCATCGAGTTGGCCGCGCTTGGCGATTCGAGTGCGCCACGCTTGGTGCTTCGAATCGGTCGCTCCTGGCGATGGTTCAGCCCTTAGTGGGCGCGTACACCAAACTGCTCCGCGATCGTGACAAGTCTATGCTGCAGCGGGAGTTTTCAGCGCGCGGGCGGCGGCCTGCAGGCCCATCCGCTACAATCAATGGCCCACCTACGCTGCCAGTACAAGGCCTCCGTCATCATGAAGCAGACTGCCGATATCGCCGCTTTCGATCCTGAGCTTGCCAAGGCGATCCAAGGCGAACGGCAGCGTCAGGAAGAGCACGTCGAGCTCATCGCCTCCGAGAACTACGCCAGTACGCGGGTCATGGAGGCGCAGGGCTCGGTGCTCACCAACAAGTACGCGGAAGGCTATCCCGGCCGGCGCTACTACGGTGGCTGCGAGTACGTGGACATTGCCGAGCAGCTCGCTATCGATCGTGCCAAGAAGCTGTTCGGCGCCGACTACGCAAACGTGCAGCCCCACTCCGGCTCACAGGCCAACGCTGCGGCGTACCTCGCGCTCATTCAACCCGGTGACACGCTCCTCGGCATGAGCCTCGATCACGGGGGCCATCTCACGCACGGCGCCAAGGTCAACTTCTCCGGAAAGTTCTTCAAGGCGGTCCAGTACGGTATCCGCCCGGACAGCGGCGAGATCGACTACGACCAGGTCAGGAAGCTCGCCGAGGAGCATCGCCCGAAGCTCATCGTGGCCGGCTTCTCCGCCTACTCGCGCGTGATCGACTGGGGAAAATTTGCCGCTATCGCCAAGAGCGTCGGCGCGTTTTTTGTCGTGGACATGGCGCACGTAGCAGGGCTGATCGCCGCGGGACTGTACCCGAATCCCATCCCGCACGCCGATGTGGTCACGACGACCACGCACAAGACACTGCGCGGACCGCGCGGCGGACTGATCCTTGCCAAGGCTAACGACGAGATCACCAAGAAGCTCAACTCGCTGGTATTTCCGGGCACTCAGGGCGGCCCGCTGATGCACGTGATCGCGGCCAAGGCGGTGGCCTTCCTCGAGGCGCTGCAGCCGGAATTCAAGGACTACCAGCGCCAGGTGCTGGCCAACTCCCGCGCCATGGCGGCGCGGCTGGCGAAGAAGGGTTACCAGATCGTCTCGGGCGGTACCGACAATCATCTGTTCCTCATGAGCCTTGCGGATCGCAACATCACCGGCAAGGATGCCGATGCCGCGCTCGGCCGGGCCAACATCACGGTGAACAAGAACGCGGTTCCCAACGATCCGCGCCCGCCGATGGTCACGAGCGGCTTGCGCATCGGCACGCCGGCGTCCACGACGCGCGGCTTTAAGGAGCGGGAGATCGAACAGGTGGCCGATTTCATCGCCGCAGTGTTGGATGCCGAAGGCGCGCAAGCGGCGATCGACCGGGTAAAACCGCAAGTTGTCGAGCTGTGTCGGCGCTTCCCGGTGTACGCGCGCTGAGGTTGGCCGGAGCGCCGCGTGTACTGTCCCTTCTGCGGGCACGTCGAGACCAAAGTGAACGATTCGCGTCTGGCGGGGGAAGGCCGCCAGATTCGCCGTCGGCGCGAGTGTCTCTCCTGTGGCGAGCGCTTCACCACCTTTGAGACAGCTGAGCTCGTCATGCCGCTCGTGGTCAAATCCGACGATGCGCGTGAGAGCTATGACGAGGCCAAGCTGCGCGCGGGCATGCAGAAGGCGCTGGAAAAGCGCCCAGTCGCGCGTGAAGCGATCGACGAGGCGGTCAGCCGCATCACCCACAAAGTCCGCCTGCAGGGGGAGCGCGAAGTCTCCTCGCGTATCGTGGGCGAGTTCGTGATGGACGAGCTGCGTCAGCTCGATGAGGTGGCCTACGTGCGCTTCGCTTCGGTATACCGGCGTTTCCAGGATGTCGAGGCGTTTCACGAAGAGATTCGCAGATTACGCAGTCAGCGTGCTGCGGATACCGGCCGCGAGGGCAAGCGCGCCTCGAAGCGCGAGCCGGCGCGGGAGGCCAACCGCGATCAGCTGCCGTTGTTGCCAACCGATGCCGGAGTTGCCACGCGCGGCAAGTAAGCTGCTGCTGCCGCAGCGGATCCGGCCTACGGAGTAGTCTCATGTTCAGTGACTTCGATCGCTTCTGCATGACGCGTGCCCTGAAGCTCGCAGAGCGCGGCTTCGAGACCACTCATCCCAATCCACGCGTGGGCTGCGTGATTGCGCGCAATGGCCAGATCATTGCGGAGGGCTGGCACCAGCAGCCCGGCGAGGCGCATGCCGAGATCAACGCCTTGCGCGCGGCGAATGAGTCGGTCGCGGGCGCCACGGCCTACATCACGCTAGAACCGTGCAGCCATCACGGGCGGACGCCGCCGTGCACCGATGCATTGATCCAGGCGCGACTGGGACGGGTGGTTTTTGCGGTACAGGACCCGAACCCGCAGGTGAGCGGTGCGGGCGCAGGCGCGTTGCGGGAGGCTGGCATCCAGGTGGAGTCCGGCCTCATGGAGGCTGAAGCCATCGATCTGAATGTCGGCTTCATGAAGCGTATGCGTCAGGGGTTGCCATGGGTACGGGTGAAGCTCGCCATGAGCCTTGACGGGCGCACCGCGCTCGCCGGTGGCGCAAGTCGGTGGATCACGGGCGAGGCGGCACGCCTCGATGTGCAGAGCTGGCGTGCGCGCAGCTCAGCTGTGTTGACGGGAATCGGCACGGTGCTGGCCGATGATCCGCAACTGAATGTGCGCATCGGCGGAGAGGACCGCAGACAGCCCGTGCGAATCATCCTCGACAGCAAATTGCGCACGCCTCCGGCCGCGCAACTGTTTGCCTCTCAGGGCGAGGTTTTGGTGCTCACCTCTGCGGATGCGACCGCGGAACGCGCCGAAGCTCTGGCTGCACGCGGTGCCCAGGTGGAGATCATCCCGGGTCAGCGCGGCATGCTGGATCTTGCCGCGGTATTGGCGCGGCTGGGAGAGCTGGAGATGAACGAGGTGTTGGTCGAGGCCGGATCGAGTCTCGCCGGCGCGCTGCTCGCGCAACGCCTCGTGGATGAGTTGCTGTTGTATGTCGCGCCGAAGCTGCTCGGGCCGCAGGCACGACCGCTGGTGCTGACGCCGGAACTCAGTTCACTGCAGGATGCCTGGAGTTTCTCTTTGATCGAGAACCGGATGCTGGGAGCCGATCTGCGCCTGCGGCTGATTGCGCTCTCGGCCTAGGAGCAGCGCATGTTTACCGGAATCGTTCAGGACATCGGTCGCGTGCGGGTGCTCGAGCCGCGCGGCGGCGATATGCGCATGGTCATTCAGTTCGGTCAGCTTTCTGCGCAGCGCTTCTCGATTGGCGACAGCATCTGCGTGCAGGGCTGCTGCCTCACGGCCGTCGAGTTCCCGGGTAACGCATTTGCCGTCGATGTGTCACGGGAGACCCTCACCCTCACCACCTTGGGTGATCTCAAAGCAGGTACCTCGGTCAACCTGGAGCCCTCTCTGCGGGCCGGCGACCCACTCGGGGGTCATCTGGTGTCAGGTCATATCGACGGAGTAGCGCAGGTGAGCTCGCTCGAGCCGGATGCACGCTCCACCCGCCTTTGGATCACGGTGCCCGAGGCACTGGCCCGCTACATCGCGCGCAAGGGATCGGTAGCAGTTGATGGTGTCAGCCTGACGGTCAATGACGTCGCCGAGCGTGAGTTTGGCGTCAACATCATTCCGCACACGCAGGCCGTGACGACGCTCGGGCGGCTCAGCGCAGGCGATCGGGTGAATTTAGAGGTTGATCAAGTGGCTCGCTACATCGAGCGGCTTGCTGAGTATTCCGGAGAATTCCGCGACGGACGGATTAATGCCGTCAAACCAGTAGGTTAATCGGTAGCCGTTCCGAAAGATTCGGCCCGCTTCCATATAATTTTGACGGTATCCGTGACGGTATCTGCAGATCCGCGGGCCTCGAGATACCGTCACATGCTCACCGACAAGCAATTAGGGCTTCGAAACCGAAGCCCGGGCACCATTTCACCAAATTGACATGGTGCGTAAGCGGGAATTGGTCAATGCCACGTGGGATGAGGTGCATTTGGACGAGGCGCTCTGGAAGATCCCACCAGAGCGCATGCGGATTCGGCGAAGGCCTCCCAGTTGTTGATCCAGTTCAGCGTGGGAGATGAGATTGTATCCCCCATGGAGCTAAATAGAACGCACTACATCGTCAGCAGCTTGCTCAACAGCGCACCGTTCCTGATACGCTCGCCTGATGGTTCTCCGAAGGGCGATACGATCGGACGTCGATAGGGTAGACAGGTCCAATCCGTGGTCATCGACAAGCAGCTGATGGACACGCTTCGCATAGCCACGCAGACGCAGCTCGCTGACGACAAGTGATATCCCGGTTAGTCCCCCTAAGAGCAACACGACAGATCGCCATCGCATCGCCGCTATCCTTTGAAGTGTGTTTCGCGTCGGGGGCTGCGGTGTCCTATCCGTTGAGATTATGACAGGCGGACCTTTCGGCATCCTTTTTCTTGTACAGTCGTAGACCAACTCAACCGCGGCGTTGACGTCGATCGGTAGTGAGTTTGCTAATAATTCGGTTACTACTGCGCGGTTAAGGTCACAACGTTCGTAAGCGGCTGGGGGACACAGGTCAGAGATATGCAGGCACTATAGTACCTGGCCGGCAAGAGCCAACAGCCTGCCATTAGGGCCTCATCCATTTTTCTATTTTCATCGTCAAGCAGCGTCATGACGTCGATCGACCGTGAGTCGAGGCGCTTGGAGAGGTCGCAATTGTTTAATCAGGTGATCGTACGTCATTGCTAACGGCCACGGAATTTCGCCTCAAGGACTCCGGCTTATGAAGGTGCCCCAATTTGCCGACACCTTGCGAATGCCCCCGGGAATCATCTCAGTGGCGAGCCAGATGTTACCGTTGGAGTCCACCGCGGCCGCCGAGTAGTCTCCCCATCGCGGGCGATTTAGCACGTAGGCCGAGGCCCCATCCTGAGGTGCTTGGCCCGAGAACAGCATATGGATGGAGGAGTGCGTGCCAAATTTCCAGGAAGCTGCGCTGGGGAAAAACTCCGGTCCAGTCAGCGTGAAGACCATCGACGCGTGGCCGGCAGCGTTCACCGCCAGCGCCGGATAGAGCAAGTGAGAGCTATCGGGTCCCGCCACATATCCCTGCTCAGCGATGTTTGCGGTGGGACCCTTGCCGGAGTTAGACACGTTGATCACAAACCATGCCGCGGCATCGCGTACTGGCGTACCGTCGGCTACGGAGGCTGTTCCAAGGGTCGTCCAAAGCTGACCGTTACGGTACATCAGCTGCTGTAGCCGCTGATCGTTTCCGTCTAAATCCTGTTCGTTAGCTGGGCCAGGTTCGCTGTCATCGACGGCAGCTAATTCCGCTCGCGGCGTGGGCCCCACCTTCTGTTCCGCCGGCACGGGAAGTACGTAAATTTGGCTCGGTATCACGACCAGCGACATCGTTAGCGCACCGGGGTTGCTGTCGATCTTCGAGGTATGGTTTACGGTCCACACCGCGAGCTGCTCTCTCGTTTCATCGCTAGCATCGACTGCGCCAGGAACTCGGTATCTGGGGCGAACTGCACACCCGCAGTGGTAATCGAAGGCTGGATGCTGACTGCCACTTCTACTGCTCCGAGGCGCGAGGAGAGCTGATCGAAGCGAACCACCGGTGTGTGGTCGCCAGCGGCTAACGCCTTCTTCGAAAGTACGTAGATCTGTGCCCCCTCAAACGATGTCACGCCGAAGGAGTTGGTGCTGATGTAGAAACCGTTCGCATCGGCACCGATGAGTGGCTGATCGCCAAGGCAGGGGCAGTCGTGGGCGACAAAGTCGGAACCGTCATGACTCACATCGATATCGTAAAGATTGAAAGCGCCCGTCGGATCTCCAGTCTGACTCACCGCAATCTCGAGGTGGGCATGGCTGAAGTCATTGGGGTACTCGATCATCGTGACGAACCAGCGGTTGCTCGCTCGGTCGTAGATGCACCTGGGATCGCTGACGTTGAGCTCGAAAGGGACGCCAAAGAAGGCGTTGGCCTGCGCCGCGCCGGCGAGAAGCTTTCCATGCTCATCGTAAACGGCAAAAGCATCGTTAACGCCTTCGAAGATGACGCCATTGCCGGCGCAAAGTGCCTGATCGGGAGGCTCGACACTGAATCCTTCATTGACTGCGGCCTGATCGAAATTGCTGAGGCCCTTGAAGCCGAAGGCGCCGCCGTTATTGGAGACCGGAAGGCCGGGGACGTTCGGCAGCGGCATGGCGGCAGCAGCTGCGAGCGCGGCGGCACCCAGCGAGGCGCGCCGTTTACCTAGCAGCCTCTGCAACATGACTTCATGGATCGCCTCGCGGTCCACACTACGCACCGAGTCGGCTTCTGAGGTACCGGACTCCCTCGCGGGAGACGCAGCCGCTGCCGACCCGATCGAGGTGACGCCCCGGGGGCCGACATTGAGCGACGGTGACGTGCTGACAACCTCGGCGGCCATCGCCGGGCCCACAGCGAATGTGAAGGCGAGCGCGACAGAAAAGAGAATCCGGATGATCATCGGTACCCCCTCCAAAATCCATGGATCGAGCTACGCCGTCTGGTTCAAATGGAAGCGAGATCAGCGTAGCTGAGTACGCATCCTCCCAACGTGTTAGATGTTGAACATACACCTTTACTCACGCTCTAGGCAACGCGCTCTGCGATATAGGGAACGCCAACTCTGTCGAGCATCTCTGTGGTATCGCTAATCGCAGACGCAAAGCTGGAAGCGTTATAACCCGGGGACAAAGGCATAAGCGGGGACGGGAGATGGTTCTCGTCCCAAACGACACCGATAGGTGACCCTATGCCAGGCCAGTTGCCGCCACCGAGGGCGAGCCCCGCGTTGTTGATTGCCTATATCCAGGTGCCGTCCGGTAACCATGCACTGCCCGGGCGATAAAGGATCGCAGGACCAGTCTCGACACGTTGGTCGTTTCGTAGACGACTACATTCGCCGCAATACTGACGGCTGTTCAGACTTTCTGAAACTTGGATAGTCGGCGGCCGTTGTGCCGGTTGACAGTTGGATAAGCTCACGCACGATTCTCATTGTGCGTTCTCCCCACTCCGGCGGCGGCCTCACCGACTCCCTGCTCAAGTTATCTTACCGCGAGGCTAGCATGCGCCGCAGAAGGCCGAAGTCAAGTACAGAACAGCAGTCCGACGGAGGTATTAACCCTGATTAGTGCTGGCGTCGCCTCGCAGACGATCGGCGTAGGAGGCACGCCCAGCGCATGGCTAATCCTCCACAGAACTGCAAGCCCTGGTAGATGTCGCCCGCCCTCAAGTCTCTCAAGGTAACCCGATCGATGCCGCTGAGGGGCGGCCAGGTCCGCAGTCGTCATGCCCACCGCCTCGCGCAGGTCCTCCAGCGTTAAAGCGAACCCGATCGACAGTGGGTTCGTTTTGGACATGGATCGGAGTGTCCTGCTCCGTCGGGCTCGACGCTATCCAGTATTGTGCCCGCTGAGACCTGAATCGACTGACGGTTCGTCGCGCGCGGCTGCCCCCGTGGTCAAGGGTTGAGTGCGGACGGCGCGGCGACGGCCGTCGATCGGGCGCTGTCACTGGATTGCGCCACCGCCTTGTGGTACTCGAACTGCACGGCGCCGCGCATGATTGCTGCATGTCCCGGTGAGGTGCAGAAAAACGCATAATGCGTGCCATCCTGCAAAGCGCTGGTGCTGAAGTTCGCGGTACTGGTCTCACCACCACCTACTAGATGCGTTGCCGCAATGATGCGCGCATCGCCGCGCGGCAGATAATCGTTCTGACTCCCCGCCGTCAGGCCGGCATTGACGATGGCCGACATGTCTGTGGCACGTGCCAGGACCCAGTTGTGCCCCATCACTTTCGCTGACAGCTTGCCGGAGTGACGCAGCGTGAGTTCAACCTCGCTGCAAGAAGAGGGTATGGTCAGCTGCTGCGTGCTATAGCGCATCTGATCGGTTGCTTCGATCGTGAGTTTGCACGGCTCGGCGAGCACAGCGCGCGTGCCCAGCAGTAACAGCAGCGCGCCAAGGAAGCGTACGGATCTCATCGCGGCGATCTCCTCAAGCGTCAGTTACAAGGCCACCCAGGCAAACAGGAACACGGAGTTGTTCTGAGCCGCTGAGCGCCCATTGGCGTCGTAGTTGCTGTGGGCGCCGTTGAAACGCCAGAAGCCGGTGTACTGCAGACCAACACGCAGGTTGACCCAGGGATTTCCCCAGGAATCCGCTTTGCCGAAGGGCACGCACTCGAGCTGCACGATGTAGCCATCGCTATCGGGCGAGCCGTTCGCGCTGCCGGTGAATTCCCCGGGACCATAGAGCAGCGGATCGGATGCCGCGCTGATATCGAACAGACCCAGCCCCACGCTCCAGGTTTGCCGGTACATATAGGAGGCATCGATCCGCGCGGTGTTCAGGTGATGCGCACTGCCGGTTGCGCCACCGGCATTGAAGGTCGAGGCCAGATCCTGGGTCTCGTGGATGTAAGCTGAGTTCACCGTGATCCCGTGCGGACCCTCATTCGCGAACTGATAGGTCGCATCGAATCCAAAGTCGGTGTAGCGATCCTGGTCCGGTACGGTGGGGTCCGGCTGCAGCTTCGCCTGCATGCCGAACGTGCCGGCCGAGAAATAGTGCGAGCCGGCGGTCACCTGATAGGCGGCTCGCCAGTACGGCGCGATGCCGTTGATGTGGGGGTTATTGTCTGCCGTCAAGCCGACACGACGCAGCCAGCGATCCGAAAGGTTGCGATAACCACCGCCCTCCAGATACAGGTGGTCGTGAATCATCGCGTAGGCGGTGACACCCAGAACCTCCTGGGCGAGTCCGCCTTCGATCAGCGTGGCAGCTCCTGGAGCGGGTACCAGCGGCGATGAGATATACGGGAAAGCCCACGCGGGTGTGGAGTTCCACAAGTCCTGTACGCTCGGATTATTGTTGAGCGACAGACCGACCACTGCATCCGTGGCTCCCAGGCTGATGGTGCGTGCGTAGCGCACGTCGGCGTTGTCCCAGGAGGTATTGCGGTCCGGGCCGCTGTAGGTCACCTGCACGAACGCGCCGGAATGCTCGGTGATGCGTCCGCCGTAGAACAGCGAGACCTGATCGACGGAGACGTTGTTGTTGATTGAGTAGTGCGGGGCGGGGGGATCAGGTTGGTCTTTGTCCGTGTGACTGAAACCGCCTTGCACCATCAAGGCCAGCGGCAGTGGGTGCTCGCCTTCGCCGAAGGTGTAGCCATTGAGCTTGAATTCACGCCCGTAAGCTGTGAGCCCTGGCCCGAAGGACAGCGTGTGGCATTGTGAGCACGGCATGCCGGTCTGACGCGCGAAACTCGGCAGTGCCGCGGCATCCTGCGAGTGCGCATACAGCACCAACGTGAGCACAGAGAGCGCGAGGGCCCGAAGTCCTGGAGTTGCAAGTTGCATAGCCGGAGTGTGTTGTTTGTTTTATTGACGGCCCATTGATAGCGCTCGCGCAGCGCTGCCGATATGCGCACGGCTGCGTAACACCATGGGTTCAAGACCCCGGCGCAGCTCAGGTGAATGTCCCAGGGTGCTAGCGAGCTAGAATTCGCTAAGTCGTTGGTTCTGTTGGGAGCGTGGCCGTACGCGTCTGCGCAGAAGTCCCCAGTTCCCGTGCGGTACGCTCATGCCCGGCCAAAGCCTCAGGGAACGCTGACCTTGATGATGCACTGCGATCGGTAGCTGTCAGCGCAAGGAAGGTGGCGTCCTCGACACGCAAATCCGACGAGCGAGGGGGGTCACTGCGTGAAAGTGCGATCGTCGAGGCGCCGGTGAGAAAGCTAGCGTAAGGCGGCGGGCCGTGGAAACTGACCGTTTATTCGATGCTCATAACTTAATCGCCTGTAACCGGTCTGTCATGGCCGCTCAGACGAACGGATTGACGCCAATCCAGCGCTGGTGCAGCCAGAAGGCAAACACAGCCCAGGTGCTGACGCCGACCAGCACGGTAATGAGATCGCCACCTGCCGTGCCGGCTGGATAGATGACGCCCTCGGCGCGGTCACGGCGGCGGGAGATGGCAAAGTCAATCACCGCCCAGAGGAGGAAGGAGCCGAACAGAATCACATCGTGCAGCATGCCCGTGGCGAGCAGATGTCCGAACGCCCAGCTCTTGACCCCCGCGACCATCGGATGACCTACGTAGGCTTTCAAATGGTTGCGGGGCACATATGCCGCGCTGACGAGAAGAAAAGCGAGCAAGGTGAAAAGAGCATTCAGATGCCGTAAGGCTGCCGGAGGCGTGTACAACACCATCGCCGTGCTGGCGTGCGCTCGCGAAGCCCCAGATGATCAGGACGAACCCGGCGATCGATACGGCCGAGTTGAGCAGTTTCCAGCGGCCCGCGCCGACTCGGGCCACGATGGCGGCGCGCCAGCCAGGGGCACAGATGCGGGCCGAGTGTGCGCCAAGGAACAGGATCAATCCGAGGATCATCAATAACATTGCCTGCGCTCCCGGCCACCTCGATTCGCGGGGCAGTATACGTTCGGCGCCGTACAGTGGCTCACAAGTTCGTTTGCTGAGGAGGTGCATGCATTCGGTACGCTCATCCGATGCGTACGCTGCCGAATGTCACGCGTCTGGGTGACCAGGGCGGCCAGTTCCTGATCGATGTGCGCTGCCGGTGCGGTTACGCCTGCTGGATCAGGCCGAAGGAGCTGGCGAGGCGCCTTGGATGGCATGTGACCATCGGATCGCTGCGACCGCGGCTGCGCTGTTCCAAGTGTGGCAGTCGCGAGCCCCAGATCCGGGTAGTTGCCGAACCCCGGCCGCGCGGGGTGCCAAAGAACCCGCATTGAATGCGCATCGGGTCCGAGTGCGCATGCACTCGAGATTCACGCTCGGGCTGCGGACTCCAGCACCGGAAGGGCTGAAGCGAGTTCCGCCTCGGAGCTCTGGGCGACCAGATTGCGGATGAGCGTTTCCACAGCGGATGACAGGGCGTGCACAGTCTGCGGGACGGCAGCCGCGCTGAGCGGCTGCGACAGCAGAAAGCCCTGTGCATGCAGTCCTGGATAGCCGAGCAGCGGTAGCAACTGCTCGGGCCGCTCGATCCCCTCTGCGGTAATCGTCAGTCCAAGTCCCTGGCACAGCGCGATCGTCGCGCGCGCGATGGCGGCGGAGCGCGGACTGTTGTCGATGGAGGACACGAGACTGCGATCGAGTTTGACTCGGGTGAGAGGCAGCAGGTCGAGCGACGAGAGCGAGGAGAAGCCGGTGCCGAAGTCATCCAATGCGATCGCGGTGCCGAGCGCACGCAGGCGGCGCAGCGCCTCGATGGTCGCCTGGCCGGTCTGCAACACATTCTCGGTCAGCTCGATTTCGATGCACTCCGGCGGCAGCCTGTGTTGCTGCAGCAATGCCTGTACGCGCTCGACGAAGGTGTCATCGAACAGCTGTCGCGAGGAGACGTTGATCGCCACCCGCGCCTCACGCCAGTTGTCGTGGTGCCAGCGCGCCGCAGTCTCGATGGCCTTGCGCAACACCCAATCGTTGATCTGCAGGATGAGCCCCGATTCTTCGGCTATCGGCAGGAAATCTCCCGGCAGTACGATGCGCCCATCGGGCGTGCGCCAGCGCAGCAGCGCCTCGACCATCTCCACGCGGTAGTTCTGCAGGTTGACTTCCGGTTGGAAGGCGAGCTCGAACTCGTCGCGTTCCATGGCGCGCCGCAGACCCTGCTCGATGGTGAATTTCACCCGCGCAGCTTCGAGCAGCTCCGGCGAGAACAACGCCAGCTGATTGCGACCCAGAGTTTTCGCTTTGAACAGCGCGGCATCGGCCGCGCGCAGTAATGACTCAGCATCCTCGGCGTGCTCCGGGAACACGCTCGCTCCCACACTCACGCTGATCACGAGATCACGATCGGCGCAGGCCAATGCCTCATGAAAGGCTGCTACCAGGTGCGCGCCGGCCTCGCGGATGTCATCCACCGTCGCGATCCGATTGCACAGGACGGTGAACTCGTCGCCGCCGAGGCGCGCGGCAATGCCAAAGGGTTGCGTGACTTCCTCGAGCCGCCTGGCGATGGCCTGCAGCACCTGATCTCCAAAGGCGTGCCCCAGGCTGTCATTCATGTTCTTGAAATTATCGATGTCGATGAACAGCACGCCCACGATCTGGCCAGTACGGCGCGCCTGCGCAATGGCGGAATTCAACATCGTGAAGAAGTGCCGGCGATTGCCGAGGCGCGTCAGCGGATCGGCTTCGGCCAGCTCGCGCAGCTGGCGGGTGCGCTCGAGCACTTTGGCCTCGAGCTGTGTCTGCTGATCGCGTGCCGCGTCCTGGGCGATTGCCAGCTGCTCGGCCATGTGATTGAAGGCCAGCGCAAGAGTATCCAGCTCCTTCACACCGCCACGGGGTACGCGCGCCGCCGCGTTGCCGCGAGCAATCTGTACGCTGGCGCGCAGGAGCCGCCGCACCGGTGTGACGATACTCATCACGGTGCCGGCGGAAATGATCACCACGGCCAGCAGCACGCAGGCGGTAATCCATGCAATGACGCTGCGGCGATGGCGGTTACCCGGATCGTCGAACGTTGCCTGCGGCGTCGACTTAGTCTCCGCAGCTTGCTCATCAGAGCTCGGCAAATCGGGGCTCGCAGCGGGAGATGGGACACTCGCACTGGAAGGGACCGCCACAGTTGGTGCCGCGGTCGCACTCGATGCAGCCGCAGTCGATGCAGCCTCGGTAGGTGTGGTAACCGGCGCTTTCCCCAGGGTCGCTGCGGCCGCCTTGCGCAGGCTGGCTTCCCGGGCCGCAGCTTCGGCGGCGACCTGGATTGAGTGCTGGCGCGCAGCGTGACCACGCTCCAACCGTGTGATGGTCTGAGTCAGTCGGTTGGCGTCATCGAGAAATTTGCGGTTTTCCTCGGCGCGTTCCTGGTCTATGCGCTGCAGCCGGATGCGGGCAGCTGACATGGCATCAAGGTCTGTGCGCGACAGTGCAAACCATCCGGCACCGTCCGTGCGTGCGTAGTTGCCGCGATCCTGTACCAATGCTGCGGACAGTGCCTGTTCGCTTTTCTCCAGAGCCTCATAAGTCAGCGCCTCCGCCGGCTGCTGCGCGCTGAAATCCGTGTAGGTACGCCGCAGCTCATCGAGGCTGTTCGATACTGACACGAGCGACTGGCGTGTAACGACGCGTCCGAAGATCTTCCAGGCCCGGTCCAGGGCATCCTTCACTCGCGCATTGAGCTGCTCGAAATGATTGCCATAAGTCCCCATCAGCTCGTGCCGGGTCTGCGCCAGCTGCAACAGGCTCGCGCCCCGCTGACGGTAGGAATCGAGCGACTGAACGAAGCTTGCCGGTGGCGGATCGCCTGCCGCGCTGGCACCGGCCGAGTAATCGCTCGCCTGTCGGGCCAGCTCTGCGCTGAGTCGCTCATAGCGGCCGGCAGAGGCGCCGTTGGTTTCAGAGGCCGCGTCCACGAGCGCGTTCAGGCGCTCGAGCAGTCGCAGCAGCGGATCGCTGTTCGGTAGAGGGCGCAAGGTGATGACTGGCGCCGGATGCTCTTCCTCCTCAACAGTCCGTACGACTGCAGGCGGTGCTGCGATGCGGGTTATCACGGGTATGCGCACGACGGCGGTCGTGCGCATGACCGATACCTGACCTTCGACCAGCAGGTTGGCGGTGACCGCGAGAACCGCCACTGCAATGAAGGTCAACGCGAGCCGTGTGGCAATGCCGAGACGGAATCGGGAACCGGAGTGTCCGACCAGGGCGCCAAATGCCTCGTATGCCTTTGTAGTAAGAGCGCTTTTCACATGCGTCGTCGTGGGAAGCCGACGATCGCAGGGTGCCTGTTCCGCCACCCCGTCAGCGAGTCTGGCGCGAGCAAACTGTGAATCGTGCCGGGGGCGGCTTTACGAAGTGTGATCTTGCTGCAGGTGCGACCGCACTCATATGGCCAAGCTTACGAAACCGGCGAGCTAGCTCCCTATGGAACGCAGGACGGGGGCGCCGCTGGCCTACTGGCATGATTCGTAAGGGTTCCAGCGCGTATACTGACCCGCTGCACCAACGCCAGCGCGGCCCGGTTACCCGCATGTCCAAGGTTTTCCCCTTCTCCGGCAAATCATCCGCCGCTACTTCGCTCAATTCGGTCGAGGAGCTGCTCGAGGAGCTGCGCGCCGGTCGCATGGTCGTCGTCATGGATGATGAAGACCGCGAGAACGAGGGTGACCTGCTGATGCCCGCCAGCCTGGTGCGACCGGAAGACATCAATTTCATGGCGCGGTACGGCCGCGGACTGATTTGCCTGACCTTGACGGGTGAGCGGTGTCGTCAGCTGCGTCTGCCGCTGATGGTGAGCGAAACCGATAGGGACCGCCGTACGAATTTCACGCTCTCTATCGAAGCCGCTCAGGGTGTCACCACCGGCATCTCCGCGTATGACCGCGCGCATACCGTGCGCACCGCCGTGCATCCGGACGCCCGGCCCGAGGATCTACGCCAGCCCGGACATATCTTCCCGATCATGGCGCAGCCCGGGGGCGTACTGACCCGCGCAGGTCATACCGAGGCGGGCTGTGACCTGGCACGCCTTGCAGGCTTTGAGCCTGCGGCGGTGATCGTCGAGATCATGAATGATGACGGCACTATGGCGCGGCGGCCGGACCTGGAAACCTTCGCGCGCACTCACAATCTGAAGATCGGCACGATCGCCGAGCTCATCCGTTACCGGTTGCGCAACGAGCGCTCGGTCGAGCGGATTTCCGAGCAGGCAGTGCAGACCGAATTTGGCGAATTCCGCCTCTTCCTGTACGAGGACCATGTCCACCGTGATGTGCACCTCGCGCTCACGCACGGTGCGGTGAGCGAGTCGAGCGTGCCGCTCGTGCGCGTTCACATCGCCGACACGCTGCGCGATCTGGTTGGCGTCAAGGGCCCCACGCGCGCCTGGACGTTGCGAGATGCGCTGCAGCGCATTGCTCAGGAAGGGAGCGGCATAGTTGTGATCCTGCGTGCCCGCGAAGAGCCGCGGGAGCTGGTCCAGGCGATGCAGGCGCTGGCGATCAGCGGCGGGCAGACGATTCCAGCCGGCCAGAGCATCAGCGGCCTCATGGAGCCGCGGCCTCCGGGAGCGGTATTGCGCACCTATGGCGTCGGCGCGCAGATCGTGAAGGATCTGGGTGTGCGGCGCATGCGGGTGCTCTCTGCCCCGAAGCAGCTGCATGGCATCTCCGCATTCGATCTCGAGATCGAAGGGTATGTCGACGAGGAGAGCTGAGCGGTGCCCGCTGCTGAAATCCCCCGGGTCCTCGAGGGTGTGGTCGGCGCACGTGGCTTGCGCGTCGCCATCGTCGCGGCGCGCTTCAATGACTTCATCGTCTCGAGTCTGCTGAAGGGTGCGACCGCCGCCTGGTCGGAGCACGGCGGTGCTGCGGAGAATCTCCTGGTCGCCCGCGTCCCGGGCGCCTTCGAGTTGCCCGTGGTGGCGCGCAAACTCGCCACGAGCGGCCAGTACGTTGCCGTGGTCGCTCTCGGGTGTGTCATCCGCGGCGACACGCCGCACTTCGAGTATGTCGCCGGGGAGTGCGCTCGCGGCCTGACTCTCGTTGCGCTCGAGACCGGCGTGCCGGTGATCTTCGGCGTGCTCACGGTCGACACCGTCGAGCAGGCGCTGGAGCGCGCCGCTACCACCGCCGGCAACAAGGGCGGTGAGGCGATGACCACGGCCCTGGAAATGGCCGATCTGATGGCACGACTTTGACCTCCGCCGCCTCCATTGCGGCGACTCGCTCCGTGGCGCGCAAACTGGCGCTGCAGGCGCTGTATCGCTGGCAGCTCAATGCCGGTCCCTGGCAGGACCTCGTGCAGGAATTCCGTGACGCTGAAGACATGCCGCGGGCCGATCCTGACTACTTCCGCGAGCTGATCGAGGGCGTGTGGGGCGCACGGGAGTCGCTGGATGCGCACCTCGCCTCGCTGATGGACCGCAAGCCCGAGCTGCTCGACCCGGTTGAGCACGCCGCCTTGCTGATCGGCCTCTTCGAGCTCACGTCCCGCCCGGACGTGCCGTATCGGGTCTCCATCAACGAGGCCGTAAGTCTTGCGCGCCGCTTTGGAGCTACCGACGGACACAAGTTCGTGAATGCCGTGCTCGACCGTGCGGCACGTGCCCTGCGGCCTCACGAGCACTGAGGCAGTCGTGCCGGCGAGCGAATTCGCGCTCATCGAGCGGTACTTCCGCAAAGCCGGCGCGATGCGCGCCGATGTGCGCCTCGGTGTGGGAGATGATGCGGCCCTGTTGGAGAGTCCGCCGGACTGCGAGCTGGTCGCGGCGATCGATACCCTGGTGGAGGGTGTGCATTTCCCCAAGGGCTCGGCGGCCGCCTCGATCGGACACCGCGTGTTGGCCGTGAACCTGAGCGACCTTGCCGCAATGGGCGCGCGGCCGGCCTGGGCGTTGCTGGCGTTGACATTGCCCCGTGTGGATGAGGCGTGGCTCGAGGAATTTACGGCAGGTTTCGCCTCGCTGGCGCGTGCTCACGATGTAGCGCTCGTAGGTGGTGACACCACGGCAGGTCCGCTCTGTGCGACCGTCCAGGTCCTCGGCCACGTGCCGCGCACGACAGCGCTGCTGCGCCGCGGAGCATCCCCAGGGGACCTGTTGTTTGTCTCCGGTAGTCCCGGCGATGCTGCCGCGGGACTTGCGATCGAGCAGTCGCAACTGTCGGTGCCAGAGTCGGCTGCGGGATACCTGCGCAGCCGCTTCCTTTACCCCGCACCGCGCCTGGCATTGGGCAATGCCTTGCGCGATTACGCGAGCGCCTGCATCGATGTCTCCGACGGACTACTGGGAGATGCGGGCAAGCTGGCACACGCCAGCGGCTGCGGACTGCGAATGGAATGGCACGATCTGCCGTTGTCCGTACAGTTGCTCGCGGCAGTCGGCGAGCAGCGCGCGCACGAGCTGGCTCTGACCGGGGGTGATGATTACGAGTTGTGCTTTGCCGTGCCCGCGGCCCGGGCCGGGCTGTTGCAACATAATCTGCCGCCCGAGCGCTGGGGCTATAGTCGCATCGGGGTGCTGGAGGAGCAGCGTGGCGCGCGCGTGACCCGGGCCGACAACGTGATTGAGTTCTCGCATTCGGGACACGACCATTTCGGCGGCTGACGCTCCCGCGCCGCTGCGGTAGCTGACGGATGCAGCGCGGGGACCTCTGTGGTCTGCATCACGGTGGGCGCGCGAGGCAAAACGTATGCTTTTCGCTGTCTTCTGCCGCAGCCGGCGTCATGTCAACAGCGACCTCCAGATTTCCAGGCCACTCCAGACCCTCCGCACCACGGCGCATTCCCGAGAAAATCGGCAAGTACGTCGTGATCAAAGAGGTCGGGCGCGGCAGCACGGGCATCGTGTATCTCTCGCATGATGCCTACTACGGACGTGACGTTGCCATCAAGGTCTACAACATCGACACCAGCGGCGATGAGGAGCGGGCGCGCATCGCCCGCAAGATGTTCCTCTCGGAAGCGCACCTGGTCGGCATGTTGCAGCATCCGCACATCCTGCCGATCTACGATGCCGGTGAAGAGAACGGGCACTGTTATATCGTGACCGAGCACGTGCATGGCGCGCGCACCCTCGCCGCCTATTGCCGGCCCGATAATCTGCTGCGCATCGACGACACGGTCGGGCATCATCTTCAAATGCGCGAAGGCTCTGCACTACGCCCACTCGCGCGGCGTGATCCATCGCGACATCAAGCCCTCCAACATCATGCTGACGCAGGACAGCGATGTGCGGATCATCGACTTCGGCATCGCACTGGTCTCCGACTCGGACATCTCGCGCATCGAGGGAATCGCCGGCAGTCCCTCCTATATGTCTCCCGAGCAGGTGCAGAGTCTGGAACTGACCAACCGCTCCGACCTGTATTCGCTCGGCGCCGTCATGTATGAGCTGTTGACCGGCTCGCGGCCGTTTCGCGCCGGTAATCTGCAGAAGCTGCTGCACCAGATCGTGTACGCCACCCCGCCGCCGATCCATACGTTGCGCAAGGAGGTGACCGAGGAGTTGGAGAACGTGGTGGCGATGGCGCTACAGAAAGACCCGGAGAAACGCTACAAGAGCGGCCTCGATTTCGCGGCGGAGCTCACCCGTGTGCATCAGCATCTGCGGGAAGCCAATGCGCGCATCGATCGTCAGGAGCAATTCGGCGTGCTGCGGCGTCTGAAATTCTTCCACGAGTTCTCGCACGCCGAGATCTGGGAAGTGCTGCGCGCCAGCAGCTGGCAGGACTACGACGCCGGCGAGGAGATCGTCAAGGAAGGCGAGATGGATGATCGCTTCTACATCATCGTGTCAGGCAGCTGCACGGTGGAGCGCCATGGCACCCGCCTGGGCACGCTTGACACTGGCGACTGCTTCGGTGAAGCGAGCTACGTGCCGGGAGCGAAGCGCACCGCGACCATCTGCTCCGCCACCGATGTCACTGTGCTGAAGGTGAGCTCGACCCTGCTCGAGCAGGTGTCCGCATCGTGCCAGCTGCGCTTCAATCGCGTATTTCTGAGCGCACTCATCAGCCGCCTGCAGAGCGCCGAGGCGCCCGCCAGCTCGCGCGACTGAGTCGCATCGCCTTACCCGCTAGGACGGACTGTCCTTGTCGCGCTCGATCAGCGCATAAGCGGAATGATTGTGGATCGACTCGAAGTTTTCCGCCTCGACTGAGTAGGCGCCGATGCGCTCATCCTTGTTGAGGCGGGTCGCCACATCACGCACCATGTCCTCGACGAACTTCGGATTGTCGTAGGCGCGCTCGGTCACGTATTTCTCATCGACCCGCTTCAGCATCCCGTACAGCTCGCAGGAGGCCTCCTTCTCCGCGATCTCGATGAGCTCCTCGATCCACATGTGTTTGCGCAGTTTGGCCTTGATCGTGACATGCGAGCGCTGATTGTGCGCGCCGTAATCGGAGATCTTCTTCGAACACGGACAGAGACTGGTCACTGGTACCACCACGCGCACCCACATCTCGGCGCGCCCCTCGCGCTGCTCGCCGATGAGGCTCGCCTGGTAGCTCATGAGACTCTCGACACCCGACACCGGCGCCTTCTTCAGCACGAAGAACGGGAAGGTCATCTCCACGTGGCCGGCGTCGGCCTCCAGACGCTCCATCATGGTGCCCAGCATGGCGCGGAAGGAATCGACCGAGATCTCGCGCTCGGAATGCAGGATCTCGACGAAGCGCGACATATGCGTGCCCTTGAAGTTGTGGGGCAGGCTCACGTACATATTGAATGTCGCGACCGTGTGCTGCTCGCCGGCAGAGCGGTCCCGCAGGCGTACCGGATGACTGATCTCCTTGATACCGACCCGATTGATCGGCAGCCGGCGGTTGTCCGCGCGCCCCTGCACGTCCTCGATCTCGCTGAGGACGGGCCGCGGGATTTTGATCGGAGCGGGTGCAGTCATGAGTCCAAGCCTACCTGAATGTCGCCGGGAGCAAGAAATCCGTTCGGGGGAGGGGGCAGTCTGCGTATCGGAGGTGGGGGCATCCCCGTGTAGGTGGCTTGCACTTGGCGCCCGGTTCAGCTTGCCCGTCAGCCGGCGTGCACCGACCTCAAGCGGCGGACCGACCCTAAGCGGCGGGCCGACCTCAACGGCGGGCCGACCTCAACCGGCGCCGGCCGACCTCAACCGGCGCCGGCCGACCGAATCCGCTCCTGGGACTGCAGGGCCCACCAGCGCTCGATGCTGGCGCTGATGCCCGCGAGATCGAGCCCCGCGGCAGCAAGACAGCTCTCCCGCGAGCCATGCTCAATGAAGCGATCCGGGATACCCAGCTGCAGCAGCGGGGTAAGCAGGCCGTCCGAGGCCAGTAACTCGGCAACGGCGGACCCGACGCCGCCTTGCGTGGCGTTCTCCTCGATTGTTACCAGGGCACGATGGCGCGCGGCAACAGAGATCAACAGGTCTTCGTCCAGCGGCTTGATGAAGCGCAGATTCACCAGCGTCGCATCCAGGCGCTCGGCTACCTTCTGGGCCGAATCCACCATGACTCCGGCGGCAAGAATGGCCAGACCGCTGCGCCCCTCGCGCCGCATCTGCGCGCGTCCGACCGGCAACGCACTCATCTCGGCGACCAGCGGTACTCCTGGCCCGGTGCCGCGCGGAAAGCGCACCACTGCCGGTCCATTCACGGTGGCCGCCGTGTACAGCATCTGACGGCACTCGTTTTCGTCCGCCGGCGCCATGATCACCATGTTCGGGATACAGCGCAGGAAGGTGAGGTCATAGGCGCCCTGATGCGTCGCTCCGTCACTGCCAACGAGACCTGCCCGGTCGACCGCAAAGACGACCGGCAGATTCTGCAGCGCCACGTCATGAATCAACTGATCGTAGCCGCGCTGCAGGAAGGTCGAATAGATGGCGACGACCGGCTTGTAGCCTTCGGCGGCAAGGCCCGCCGCGAACGTCACCGCATGCTGCTCGGCGATGGCGACATCGAAATAGCGGTCCGGGAAACGCCTGGAATACTCCACCATCCCCGAGCCCTCGCGCATGGCGGGCGTGATGCCGATGATGAGCGGATCGCGCTCGGCCATGTCGCACAGCCACTGCCCGAAGATCTGCGAGTACGTCGGTCCGCTGCTCTTTTCCTTGAAGATCGTGCCGCTCTTAGGATCGAACGGCCCGGGCCCGTGCCACTTGATCGGGTCAGCTTCGGCCGGGGCGTAACCTTTGCCCTTGCGGGTCACCACGTGCAGAAACTGTGGCCCGCGCAACTTCTTCAGGTTGCGCAGGGTGGTTGCCACCGCCTTCACATCATGGCCGTCCATCGGCCCGATGTAATTGAAGCCGAGCTCCTCGAACAGCGTGCCCGGCAGCACCATCCCTTTGATGTGCTCCTCGGAGCGGCGCGCCAGCTCCCAGACCGTCGGCATCTGCCGCAGCACCTTCTTGCCGCCCTCGCGCAGATGCGCATACATGCGACCCGAGAGGGCACGCGCAAACGTATTGGAAAGCGCACCGACGTTTTCGGAGATCGACATGTCATTGTCGTTGAGGACCACGAGCAGATCGGTCGTCAGTGAGCCGGCGTGATTCAGCGCTTCAAAGGCCATACCCGCGGTAATCGCGCCATCCCCGATGACGGCCACAACGCTGCGCTCTTCCTTGCGTTGCGCCGCTGCGACAGCCATTCCCAGCGCCGCGCTGATAGAGGTGCTGGAATGCCCGACGCCGAAGGTGTCGTACTCACTTTCGGCGCGGCTCGGAAAGGGCGCGAGACCACCCGGCTGTTTGATGGTGTGGAGCTGGTCGCGGCGGCCGGTCAGCACTTTGTGCGGGTATGCCTGATGTCCAACGTCCCAAACGAGACGGTCATGAGGCGTGTTATAGACGTAGTGCAGGGCAACGGTGAGCTCGACCGTGCCGAGTCCGGCAGCGAAGTGACCGCCACGCGTGCTCACGCTCTGAATCAGGAATTCGCGCAGCTCGTTGGCCAGCTGCAGCAACTGCGTCAGTGCGAGGCGGCGGACATCCTCAGGGCTCTTGATCGTGTCCAGCAGGGGGTATTGCGGGGCGGTCATTCGAGCAAGTGTACACCGAGGCACCTGTGGCCCAGAAACCTCATGCAGCAGTTCAGAGGATCCGGTTGACCACGAACTGAGCGAGCTCGACCAGAGGCGCGGCTCGGGATCCCAGTGGCGCGAGCGCGGCGATCGCGCCATCGCGCAGTGTCCGGGCGCGCTCCCGTGCAGCAGCCAGTCCGACAGTGCTCGGATAGGTGGGTTTGCTGTGCGCGGCATCCGCGCCTGTTTGTTTGCCGAGAACCGCGGTGTCGCCTTCGACGTCCAGGATGTCGTCCTGGATCTGGAAGGCCAGCCCGATCTCAGCGCCGAAACGCTCGAGGGCGGCGAACTCCGGCCCGGTAGTAATTCCGGCGCCGATCGCTCCCAGCAGCACACTGCCCTCGATCAGTGCGCCGGTTTTGCGCCGATGCATGTTCTCGATGGCATCCACGCTCAGCTTGGCGCCGACTGCAGCCAGGTCCACGGCCTGGCCGCCGGCCATTCCTGCGGTTCCGGCAGCGCGCGCGAGGGTGCGAATCATGGACAGGCGAACCTCGGCCCGCGCGGTACCGCGCAACTCCGATGTGGCGGCTAACGAGCTCTCTTCCGAAAGTGTGTCATCGGCAAGCACGGAGAAAGCCAGCGCCTGCAAGGCATCGCCAACCAGAATAGCGGTGGCCTCGTCATAGGCACAATGGCAGGTGGGGCGGCCGCGGCGCAGGTCATCGTCGTCCATGGCCGGTAGATCGTCGTGCACCAGACTGTAGACATGTATCAGCTCGACCGCCGCGGCCGGGGCATCCAGATCGCGCAGACCCGCACCGAGCGACTCGCCCGTCAGGTAAACGAGCGCAGGCCGCAAGCGCTTGCCGCCGCCCAACGTGCTATAGCGCATCGCCTCGCGCAGGCGTGGAGTACCGGCGTCGGGAAGCGCAAGAACACGATCCAGCACCCGTTCGATGCGGGTGCGATAGGACTCGATCCGCGCCGGCAATGAGCTCACCGCATCACTCCGGTGGTAAACCGCTTTCGTCACTACCACTGAACGGCTCGATGCTGCTCCGGTCACCTCGTTGCAGCAGGATCTCCACCTTCTGCTGTGCGGCGCGCAGCGAGCTCTGGCACTGCCGCGTCAGCTCGACGCCCCGCTCGAAAGTGCGCAGCGCCTCCTCGAGCGGTAGATCGCCGCGTTCCAGGCGTTCGACCAGCCCTTCCAGTTCACTCAGGGCGCGCTCGAAATCGAGCTGCAGCGGTGGCGTAGACTCAGAGGACAAAGAGAAGCACTCCCGGTGCGCATCACGCCGGGTGATGCTTGCCACCGCAAAGTTACACAGCGCGGCTGAGCCCGGCAAATCTGCACAGGACAGCCGGCTTCCGAGGCGCGGCTGTAGGGGGTGCTGCGAGTTTGCGGCGCCGTGAAATGACGCGAGCACCGTGGGCCTTCAGCTCACCGGGTTGACGTCCAAAGTGCTTGAGAATACAGTCCCCGGACATTGTTAGACCCAGTCTAATTGAGGAGGAGAGCTCGTGAATCTCAAAGGTAGCAAGACGGAGAAGAACCTCAAGGAAGCGTTCGCGGGTGAGTCACAGGCGAACCGCCGGTATCTGTATTTCGCAGCCAAAGCTGATGTCGAAGGATTCAACGATGTCTCGGCTGTGTTCCGCTCCACGGCGGAAGGTGAGACCGGGCATGCGCATGGACATCTCGAGTATCTCGAGACCGTAGGTGACCCCGCCACCGGTTTGCCCATCGGGGAGACCAAGTTGAATCTGAAGGCTGCCATCGCCGGTGAAACTCACGAATACACTGACATGTATCCGGGCATGGCCAAGGCGGCACGCGACGAGGGATTCGCCGAGATCGCCGACTGGTTCGAGACGCTTGCGAAGGCCGAGCGCTCGCACGCGAACCGCTTCCAGAAAGCGCTGGACGGCCTGTAAGGTCCCGCTTTGCGCATCCTAGCGCCTGACTCCCGGCACGCTGTGGTGCCGGGAGAGCGGGGCTGATTTTCTGCGCAGGCTATCGGCATGAGCACACCCGGCACGCCGTCCGCATCCGAAGGCGGACGCGAAGGCAGTCTCGAAGCACCCACGCGTCACCCGCTCGACTGGCAGAACCCGAACTTCTACGACGAGGCCGCACTCGAGAAGGAACTCGAGCGGATCTTCGATATCTGCCATGGCTGCCGCCGCTGCTTCAGCCTGTGCAACTCCTTTCCGACGCTGTTCGACGCCATCGACGCCTCACCGACGCTCGAGCTGGATGGCGTCGACAAGCAGGTGTACTGGAAAGTCGTCGACAACTGCTACCTGTGCGACATGTGCTTCATGACGAAGTGTCCGTACGTGCCGCCGCATCCCTGGAACGTCGACTTCCCACATCTCATGCTGCGAGCGAAGGCAACGCATGCCCGCAAGGGCGAGGGTCTGAGCTTCCGTGACCGGGCGCTGTCCTCGACCGAGACGGTCGGCAATCTGGCCGGGATCCCGGTCGTCGCGCAGATCGTAAACGCCGTGAACCGCTCGAGCACCGGGCGCGCGCTGCTGGAGAAGACACTCGGTGTCGCACGGGACGCGCCGATTCCAACATACCACGCACGCACCGCCCGCAAGCGGCTGCAGCGGTTGGGCACGCACACTGATGCGCGCGTGTCGGGCAACAAGTTACAGCCGACCGATCAAACGACAGGGCAGGTTGCGCTGTTCACCACCTGCTATGGCAATCGCAATGAGCCGGAGCTCGCCGAGGATCTGGCCGCAGTCCTCGAGCACAACGGCGTGCCTGTGGTGCTTGTGGCGCAGGAGCATTGCTGCGGCATGCCCAAGCTGGAACTGGGTGATCTGCAGGCGGTCGCGAAGCTAAAGGAAACCAATATCCCGCAGCTCAGGCAGGCCGTCGCGAACGGCTACGACATCCTCGCGCCGATTCCCTCCTGCGTGCTGATGTTCAAGCAGGAGCTGCCGCTGATGTTCCCCGATGATCCGGATGTGCAGGCCGTGCGCGCGCGCATCTTCGACCCGTTCGAATACCTCATGCTGCGACATCGTGCGGGTCTGTTGCGCACCGATTTCCAGCAGTCCCTGGGCAGGATCAGCTATCACGTCCCCTGTCACCTGCGTGTGCAGAATTTGGGTCTGAAAACCCGCGATGTGTTGAAACTGGTCCCCGACACCACCATCGAGGTCATCGAGCGCTGCTCGGGACATAACGGCACTTACGCGGTGAAACGCGAGTTCCGTGCGGCCTCCGTGAAGATCGGCCGCCCCGTGATGACGCGCGTGGAAAAGAGCAATCCGGATCACTACAGCAGCGACTGCCCGATGGCGGGCCATCAGATCCAGAGCGGTCTGCAGGGGCACGCAGAGCCCGAGCACCCCCTCAAGCTGCTGCGCCGGGCTTATGGGCTGTGAATGCGCTCGAGCCATGCTGCGCTGGGCTTGCATTGATGCGTTGGAGATAGGGACCGTGATGTACCGGAGCGCTGGGCTGCAATACAGGTAGGCAACATGGCTCAACAGTCTTTACCGCCGACCGGCAGGTCAGCAACGCGTGGCAAGCTTGCCCTCGAGGATCTGTTTTCCCTGGAGCGCTACGCCCGCGAGCGTCCCGCCTTCCGCGCTCGGGTGCTGCAGCACAAACGCGATCGGCAGCTCGCGGTCGGTCCGAACCTGACGTGGCTGTTCGAGGATCGCCTCACGATCCAGTATCAGGTTCAGGAGATGCTGCGGGCGGAGCGCATCTTCGAGCCCGAAGGCATCGCCGAGGAGCTCGAGTCCTACAATCCGCTGATTCCCGACGGGCAGAACTGGAAGGTCACCCTGCTGATCGAGTTTCCCGATGCCAGTGAGCGGCGCCAGGCCCTGGCGCAGTTCCGACAGATCGAGGACTGCTGCTGGATCGGGATTGCAGGTCACGAGCCGGTGTTTGCGGTGGCCGACGAGGACCTGGAGCGCGAAAACGACGAGAAGACCTCCGCGGTTCACTTCCTGCGTTTTGAGCTTACGACGCCCATGATTGCCGCGCTGCGTGCTGGCGCGGAGCTCAGCATGGGGGTGGACCACGAGCAATATCGGCACACCGTGACGGTGCCGGCGCCCGTGCGCCAGTCGTTGTTGGACGATTTCAGCTGAATCGGGCTGCGCAAGCGGCCGCGGTCGCCAAAACTCCCCCGGGGCGGGGTGACATTTTGTAAGATTCGGCGCCCAACGCGCCTGACAGCGCGCTTGGGACATCCCGCCTGTCGCGCATCCGGGCAGAACTATCCGCGGCGCTGTTTACCGGGCCCGATCCGGAGAGATCCTTGAGCCAGTCATACACTGCTTCCGACATCGAGGTGCTGAGCGGTCTCGAGCCCGTGCGCCGGCGGCCGGGCATGTACACCCATACCTCGCGACCCAATCACCTCGCGCACGAAGTTATCGACAACAGCGTCGATGAGGCACTCGCCGGCTACTGCAAGCAAATCGACGTGACGCTGTTCAAGGACGGCTCGCTGCAGGTGGCCGACGACGGCCGCGGCATGCCAGTGGATATCCACCCGAAGGAGAAGGTGAGTGGCGTCGAGCTGATCCTGACGCGACTGCATGCCGGCGGTAAATTCTCCGATCAGACCTACAAGTTCTCCGGCGGGCTGCACGGCGTAGGCGTCTCGGTCGTCAACGCGCTATCGAAGCATCTGGAATGCTGGATCAAGCGCGGTGGCAAGCAATACAACATCGGCTTCAAGGACGGCAAGGTCAGCTCGAAGCTCGAGGTCATCGACACGGTCGGGCAGCGCAACACAGGGACGACTGTGCGCTTCTGGCCTGATCCGCAGTTCTTCGACTCCGACAAGTTCTCGATCGCACCGTTGAAACACACGCTGAAGGCAAAAGCAGTACTTTGTCCGGGACTGCGCATCACTTTCAGCAATGAGCTCACGGGCGAGAAGGACGAATGGTTCTTCACCGGCGATCTGGGCGCCTATCTGCTCGAGGAGCTGGGCAAGACTGACACCCTGCCTGCCGAGCCGATCGTCAGCCCCGCTGCCGAGGAGAATGCGGCGGTCAGCTACGCGCTGCTGTGGGCGCCGGACGCACCGCTCACGGTCGCTGAGAGTTACGTGAACCTGATACCGACCATCGAAGGCGGTACGCACGTGAACGGCCTGCGTTCCGGTGTGGCGCAGGCGCTGCGCGAGTTCTGCGAGTTTCGCAACCTCGTGCCGCGCGGTATCAAGCTCACCCCGGAAGACATCTGGGACAAGGCGTGCTTCGTGCTGTCGGTGAAATTCAAGGAGCCGCAGTTCGCCGGGCAGATGAAGGAGCGGCTCGGCTCGCGCGATGCGGCCCCCCTGGTTGAGGGCGTGGTACGCGACTCAGTCGCGCTGTGGCTGAACCGCCATCCGGATGCCGGTGAACGCATTGCGCAGTTCGCGATCGCCAACGCTCAGGAGCGCATCAAGGCCGCGCAGCGCGTGGTGCGCAAGCGCATCGCGGCAGGTCCGGCCCTGCCGGGCAAGCTGGCCGATTGTGCGAGTCAGGAGCCGCGCCGCTCTGAGCTGTTTCTGGTCGAAGGCGACAGTGCGGGCGGTTCTGCCAAACAGGCGCGTGAGAAGGACTTCCAGGCGATCATGCCGCTGCGCGGCAAGATTCTGAACACCTGGGAGCTGGAATCCGCTGCCATCGCCGCATCCGAGGAAGTCCACAACATCTCGATAGCCCTGGGCGTCGAGCCGGGCTCGAGTGACCTCTCGCAGCTGCGCTATCACAAGATCTGCATCCTCGCGGATGCCGACTCAGATGGTCAGCATATCGCCACGCTGCTGTGTGCCCTGTTCCTGCGGCACTTCCGCCCCCTGGTAACCAACGGACACGTCTATGTCGCCATGCCGCCGCTGTACCGCATCGATGCCGGCAAGCAGGTGCACTACGCCCTCGATGAGGCGGAGCGCGACCAGATTCTCAAGCGCATCGCGCAGGAGAGTCCGCGCACGAAGCCGGGCGTGACTCGTTTCAAGGGTCTGGGCGAGATGAATCCCGCGCAATTGCGTGAGACCACGATAGATCCACGCACGCGCCGCCTGGTGCAGCTCACCGTGGATGGCAAGGACGACACCGATCAGCTGATGGACATGCTGCTCGCCAAGAAGCGCGCGGCGGATCGGCGCGAGTGGCTGGAGCAGAAGGGCAACCTCGCCGAGGTACAGGTGTAGCGATGGACAATCAGGAACTGAACTTCGAGGGGATCGAGAAGCAGCCGCTGCGCGCCTTCACGGAGAAGGCCTATCTCGATTATTCGATGTACGTCATCCTCGACCGCGCTCTGCCGGCGCTCGGTGACGGCCTGAAGCCCGTACAACGGCGCATCATCTATGCGATGAGCGAGCTCAGCCTGTCCGCTGCCAACAAACACAAGAAATCGGCGCGCACCGTCGGCGATGTCATCGGTAAGTTTCATCCCCATGGCGACAGTGCCTGCTACGAGGCGATGGTGCTGATGGCGCAGCCCTTTGCGTATCGCTATCCGATCGTCGACGGGCAGGGCAACTGGGGTTCGCAGGACGATCCAAAGTCTTTCGCGGCCATGCGTTATACCGAGGCCAAGCTGACGCGCTATGCAGATGTGCTGCTCGGAGAGCTGGCACATGGAACGGTGGACTGGCAAGCCAACTTCGATGGCACGCTGGAGGAGCCGATAATCCTGCCGGCGCGGCTGCCCAACCTGCTGCTGAATGGCACCCAGGGCATCGCTGTCGGCATGGCTACCGATATTCCACCGCACAACCTGCGTGAGGTGGCCGCAGCCTGCATTCAGCTGCTGGACGATCCGGAAGCAACCACTGCTGCGCTGATGAAGCACGTCAAGGGTCCGGACCTGCCGACGGGCGCTGAGATCATCTCACCGCGCGCTGAGCTCAAGGAGTTCTACGAGAAGGGTGTCGGTGGTTTCAAGGCGCGCGCCCTCTACGAGATCGAAGATGGCAGCATTGTCGTTACAGCCTTTCCCTATCAGGTCTCCGGGGCAAAGGTGCAGGAGCAGATCGCCGAGCAGATTCGCGCCAAGAAGCTGCCGATGGTCGATGATATCCGCGACGAGTCGGATCATGAGAACCCGACGCGACTGGTCATCGTACCGCGATCCAACCGGGTCGATCTGGTGGAGTTGATGAACCACCTGTTCGCGACGACTGACCTGGAACGCAACTACCGCGTCAACCTCAATGTCATCGGTCTCGATGGCCGTCCGCGTGTCATGGGGTTGAAGGGGATTCTCAGCGAGTGGCTGGAGTTCCGCATCGCAACCGTTACGCGCCGCCTCGAGCACCGGCTGGGCAAGGTGACGCAGCGGCTGCACATCCTGGCCGGGCTGTTGATCGCATTTCTCAATCTGGATGAAGTCATCCGCATCATCCGCCGCGAGGATGAACCGAAGCCGGTGTTGATGAAGCGCTTCAAGCTTGCGGATGAGCAGGCGGAGGAAATCCTCAATACGCGTCTGCGGCACCTGGCGAAACTCGAGGAGATGAAGATTCGCGAGGAGCAGCGCGAGTTGCAGGCCGAAGAGGAGGAGCTCGAGGGATACCTCAAGAGCAAGGCCCGACTCAAGAAACTGGTGGCGCGGGAAATCGAAGCCGACGTGGAACGGCATGGCGACGCCCGCCGCACTCGCATCGTCGAGCGTGAGGCCGCACAGGCAATCGACGCCACGACGCTGATTCCCAACGAGCCGGTGACGGTGGTGTTGTCGACCGGCGGCTGGGTTCGCTCCGCGAAAGGTCATGAGATCGATGCGCGTACGCTGTCATATAAAGGTGGGGATGCCTATCAGGCTGCCGTGCGCGGCCGCAGCCTGCAGCCGGCAATCTTCATCGACAGCACAGGACGCAGCTATACGCTTCCAGCGCACTCGCTGCCGTCAGCGCGTGGTAATGGCGAACCGTTATCCGGGCGCCTGAATCCACCCGATGGCGCCAAGTTCGCTGGCGTCATCATGGGCGAGCCCGAAGATCTCTGGTTGCTCGCCACCGATGCCGGCTATGGGTTCACCGTCCGCGTCAAGGAGCTGCTCACCGATCGCCGCGCCGGTAAGACCGTACTAACCGTGCCTGACAACGCGCATGTACTGCCACCGGCGTGGGTGCCCTCGACGGAGTCGTTGCTGGTGGCGGTGAGCAGCGAAGGCAAAATGCTCGCCTTCAAGGTCACGGACGTGCCCGAGATGCCGCGCGGTAAGGGCAACAAGTTGTATGACATCCCCGGAAAGAAAGCTGTGAGTCGCGCGGAAGTGCTGACCGGTATCACCGTGGTGCCACCGGATGGCAAGCTCATCCTCTGGTCTGGCGAGAAGCAGAAGCTGTTGAGCTGGAGCGATCTCAAGGACTACCGCGGACAACGGGCGCAACGTGGCGCAGTACTGCCGCGCGGTTGGCGCGAGATCGATCGCGTCGAAGTGCAGCTGCCCCCTGCGGCGCCGGTTTAACCGCATTCGTTGAGGCAGGCCCAGGGAGGGCCAGTCCCCTCGTGCATTGAGGCTTCATTGCAAATGCGAATCGTTCTCGTTACGATTTGCATTGTGAGCTCATGCTGCTGGCCCGGGGGTCATCAACGTCATGTTCGTGAGAATGCGAGCGGGCATCGCCACCCACACGTTGAAGGTGGGCTGCCTGATCAGCTGCGCCTTCGTGTCCGCTGCAGCCTGCGTGCCTGCGCGTGCAGGTGAGCAGCAGCAGATCAGAACGCTGCAGCGGCAACTGCAGGCGGTGCAGGAGCAATTGCGGCAGCTTGCGCAGCAGAATGCCGCCTTGCTGCAGCACCAACAGCAGATGGATGCGCAGCTGGCAGAGCAGCAGCGTTTATTGCAGCAGCAGGCAGCCTCGCCGTCTTCGCAGGTCGCGCAACCAAAAAGCGCGCTGCCGGAGCAGGGAGCATTGCCCGCAGTGAATGCCGCTGCCGCGGGCTCCGATGTCGGCGGCACATCGCCGGGTACTACCGCTCTTGCGGGCTTGCGCCTGTGGGGATATGGCGAGTTGTACTACACACGGCCGAGCCGCGCTGCCAACCGGACGCAGGCTGATCTTGCCCGTGCGGTGTTCGGCATAGGCTATCGCTTCGACGATCGTACGGAATTCAACTCCGAGTACGAGGTGGAGCACGCCATCGCATCCGCAAGTGATCAGGGCGAGTTCGAGGTGGAGCAGTTCTACGTCGATCGCCAGCTGGCTGATGCGCTAGCCGTGCGCGCTGGTTTGTTCCTCATGCCCTTCGGCTTCATCAACGAGCATCATGAGCCGACGAACTTCTATGGGGTGCAGCGCAATTTCATCGAGACTCTCATCATCCCGAGTACCTGGCGCGAGGGCGGCGTGAGTTTGCATGGCGACACCTCTGCAGGTTTCGCCTGGAGCGTGGGGGTGACCACCGGTTTCGATCTGAGCAAGTGGCAGTTCGCACCGCAGTTTCCGCTGTTCACGACGGCGCTGGATCTGGAAAACAATGGCAGTGCGCCGCTACAGGCAAGCCACCAGGAGCTGTCGCTCGCGAACGGACGGCATCTCTCGCAATATGTGGCGCTCAATTATTTCGGCTTGCCGGGAGTGGATCTGGGAGGTGCCGCCTTTACCGGCAAGGCCGTGCCCGCTCCGGGCACTGGCGGCGATTCGCGCGTGACGCTCTGGGAGGGACATGCGCGCTGGAGTCCGGGGCGTGCCGAGCTGACTGCCCTGTATGCGCACGGCGCGATCAGCAATGTCGCCAGCGCTAATCTGCTCAATCCCGGTGCACCCAATCCGATCCCCTCGGCCTTCTATGGCTACTACCTGCAGGGTGCCTACAATCTCTGGGAGCATGGCGACTATCGGCTGGCGCCCTTCATACGCTGGGA
This sequence comes from uncultured Pseudomonadota bacterium, assembly GCA_963715725.1. GTDB lineage: Bacteria > Pseudomonadota > Gammaproteobacteria > Steroidobacterales > Steroidobacteraceae > 13-2-20CM-66-19. Next base: position 2,801,233 of record OY970272.1, read on the forward strand.
AGCCTTCAACCTGGGCTCGGAATACTCGGGCACGCTGCCGCAAATACCTGCCGGCCTGGTGCCGCTCTCGGCAAGCCCCGGCGACCTGGGTCTATGGCCACAGAGCCGCGATCGAGTGTGGACGGCGGGCGCCAACCTGTACGTGACACCTCACGTGGTCTTCAAGGCAGACTACCAGTGGTATCAACTCAACAGTGCGTTCAACCGTTTCGATCTGGGGTTGGGTCTGAACTTCTGACGGTGGCGGATCGGCCGCGTAGCCGCTACTTGTCGGCGCGCAGCACGACCTGCTCGGGCTCGTTGACGAAATAGCCCTGGATATATTGCACCCCGATCTGCCACAGCACGGCCATCGTGTTGGCATCCTCCACGCGCTCGGCGATCGTCTGGATCTTCTTGCGCGTGGCCGCCTCCACCAGTTGGCGCACACGCAGCTGCAACTGGTTGTCGCCCGTCAGTCCCTGCACCAACGCACCGTCGATCTTCACGAAGTCCAGGGGCACCGCCTCGAGCATGCCGTGCGGGTCGCGACCGGAGCCGAAGCTGTCCAGCGCGAAGCGAAACCCCCGCGCGCGCAGTTGCCCGGCGAGCTCCTGGATCTGGGTGATCTGGCTGGTGCTGATGCCTTCGGTCACCTGGAAGCACAGCCTGTGGGGATCGGCACGGCTGCTGCGAATGTGATTGTCGAGCCAGTCGACGAACGTGGCATCCTTTGCCGTGTCGCGCGACAGACGCACGAACAGGCATCCCGGCTTGCGCTGTGCCGCGAACGACAGCGAGGCGCCCACCACCCAGCGGTCGATGTTCTTCAGCAGCTCGTTGCGCTCGGCCGCCGCCATGAATTCCGAAGGCAGCACTTCCTTACCCTGCGGGTCGATCATGCGCACCAGCACATCGAACATACCGGGGTCATCGCCCTGCAGGCTCGCCACGGGCTGCTGTACCAGGCGGAAGCGATTCTCCATCAGCGCCGCTTTGATGTGCTTGACCCATACCTGGTCGTACGACTGCACGCGGGTGTCAGCGTCGGCCTTGTCCGATGTCACCGACTGATTGCCACCGCGACCCTTGCCCTTGTTGCAGGCATCGAGCGCATCCGCAATGGTGGCATCCAAATCGACCTCACCGGGGGTGACGACGGATAGGCCGACCGTGCAGGTGAGTGTCAGAGTCTTGTCGCGGCTACGGAAGCCATGCTTCTGTACACGGGCGAGCAGCTGCTGACCCCACGCTTCCACATCGTGCTCGTTGCCGCGTTCCAACAGCACCACGAATTTCACGCCGCCGAACCGGCCGACGATCTCCTTCGGATGCAACGCCTCCTTCAGCAGCTTGGCGAACTCGATCAGTACATCCTCGCTGGCGAGCGTACCTACATCGCGCTCGATGCGTACTGAAGCGATCAATGCGCACCACAGCCAGACAGCGCATACCACCGAGCGAGGGCGTGACCAGTCGCTGTGACAGCGCTTCGAGCAACTCGCGACGATGCAGAAACCCCGTGGCCGAGTCCGAGCGCACCACCTCGGTCAGGTGTTCAGCGAGTTTGCGTTCGTCCTTTTGAGTGGAAGGCACGATCAGGCGCACGCAGGGTTCGCCGTCGTGCTCGCCAAGAGTCAGAATGACATCGATCGGCAGTGTCGAGCCGTCCGCGAGCAGCGCATTGACACGCAATGGACGGTCCTGCCAGCGTCCCTGCAGGCAGGCGGCCAGGGCACCCTTGAGCGGCGAGTGCGTCCCTTCATCGAACAGATCCATGAGGGGCTGGCCCACCACGGTTTCCTCGAAGCCGAAAAGCTCCAGCCACGATGCATTGGCATCGATGACGATGCCCTCCTGGACCTGCACGATGGCATCGTTCGAGCGCTGCAACACCGTTTCCAGCTGACGGCGGGCATCGTGGGCAGATTTCAGTGTCGTGTTGAGAGCACGCTCCAGACGATAGGCGCGCAGCTCGCGCAGCACCACCGCCTGCAGTCGCATCGAGTTGTTCAGCGACACTACATCACGCGCGCCGACCTTCATCGCCTCGCCAATCGTGGCTTCATCGATGCCATCGGCAATGCCGACCAGAGGCAGCGTCGGCACCACCTGGTCGCGGACTGCGACCACAGCGCTCAGCTTGTCGGTACCGGCCACGTGCAGCAGCAGTTCGGGGTTGAGCTGCACGAGTGCGTCGGCCAGATCGCGCAAGGCTGGAATCCAGGTGCAATGCACCGGGTGGCCGGCGCGACGCAGGCTGCTGTTGATCGCCTCGACCGGATCACGTGCCGCACTCAAGACTATGAGCGGCACCGCGTTCTGCTCAGCCAATTCACTCTCCATGACAGGCGCCATAAGCGGAGCCATACTAGCATCCGCATCCGATGCCGCATTGCGCTCCAGTTCACGGGGGGACTAGCCCAGGCGCTGGCCTGAGTCAACCGATGCCGCTATCATACGCGGCCCTTTCCGGGGCGTCCTGTTGCGTTCCACCCTGCGAGATAACCTGATGTCCAGCTACACGACCAGTGAGATTCGCGGCGGCATGAAGCTGCTGCTCGATGGCGATCCGTATGCGGTGATCGAGAACGAGTTCGTCAAGCCCGGCAAGGGACAGGCTTTCAATCGCATCAAGGTGCGCAATCTCAAGACCGGCCGCACCATCGAGCGTACCTTCCGCTCCGGCGAATCCATCGAGGCGGCGGATGTTCAGGATACCGAGATGCAGTATCTGTATCAGGACGGGGACTTCTGGCACTTCATGGTGCCGGAGAATTTCGAGCAGTACACCGCGGAGAAGGCCGCTGTCGGTGATAACGCCCAATGGCTCAAGGACGGCATCATCTGCATCGTTACGCTCTGGAATGGCAAACCGCTCGTGGTGACACCACCGCCGCATATCGATCTGAAGGTGATCGAGACTGATCCGGGCCTGCGCGGCGACACCGCCACGGGCGGTCAGAAGCCAGCCAAACTCGAGACGGGAGCGACGGTGCGCGTGCCGCTGTTCATCAATGAAGGTGACGTACTGCGCATCGATACACGCAGCGGTGAGTATGTCTCCCGCGCGAAGCAATAAGACGGCACATCCGCCGCTGGGCTCGGCATCAAGCCGACTGACGACCTGGCGTTCCGGTAGCCGTGGCGTGCTGCTGGCGCGCGAGCCGCAGGCCGTCCACGGCATACACCAGCAACGCAAGCCAGATGAACGCAAATCCGACCAGCCGCGTGCGATCGAACGGCTCGTGTATCACGAAGACCCCGCAGACAAACTGCAGACTCGGCGTGAGGTATTGCAGCACCCCGACCATGGAATACGGCAGCAGTCGCGTCCCATAGGCAAACAGAAACAGTGGGATCGCGGTCAGTGGGCCGCTGGCGATCAGCAGTAGCTGCAGGATCGGGGCGCCACGACTGAGGGCCCCCGTTCCGTGAAGCTCGCACCACACCAGATACCCGGCGGCAAGCGGCGCCAGCACCAGGGTTTCGGTTGCCAGCCCTGGCAGCGCCTCGACCTTCACGACTTTGCGCACAAAACCGTAGGTAGCGAACGAGACGGCAAGTGTCAGAGCGAGCCATGGCAGCGAACCTGTCACTACGGTGAGATAGGTGACGCCCAGCGCCGCAATACCCACGGCAGACCACTGAGCCACCGTTAGTCTCTCGGACAGCAGCACCACACCCAGCAGCACGTTCACCAGCGGCCCGATGAAATAGCCGAGACTGGTCTCCACCACGCGGCCATGCAGCACACCCCAGACGTAGGCGAGCCAGTTGGTGGTAATGAGGAGCGCGGAGCCGGTCAGCCGCAGCAGTACCGGCGGATCAGCGCAGATCCGCCACAGAGACTGCAGCTCGCGCCGGAAGGCCAGTACCGCGAGCACGAAAATGCATGACCAGACGATGCGGTGGCAGATGACCTGCAGCGCATCGAACTCCCGCAAGAGATAAAAATAGAGCGGAAAGATGCCCCAGATCGCAAACGCCGCAGTGGCGGACAGCAAGCCACGGCGTGCATCGCTCATCGAGCGTTACGCACGAAGATCGCGACGAGCTCTTCCAGTCCGGACCGGTCTGCAGCATCGAAGCGATCCGGACGCGGGCTGTCGATGTCCAGAACTCCCAGCAATCGCTCCGCGCTCAGGAGCGGAATCACGATTTCCGAGCGCGATTCGGCATCACAGGCGATGTGGCCGGGGAATGCGTGGACGTCCGGCACGACGAGCGTCGTGCGTTGCGCGGCGGCGCTGCCGCAGACACCTTTGCCCAGGGGTATGCGCACGCAGGCCGGCTTCCCCTGGAAGGGTCCAACGACCAACTCCTCGTGCGCAGCATCGTGCCGTAGAAAGTAGAATCCGGCCCAGTTGATATCCGGCAGGGCGTGAAAGAGTAGCGCGACCGTGTTGGCCGCATTGGCGATGAGATCGGGCTCGTCGCGCAAAAGCCCGCGCAGCTCGCCGGCGAGCTGCCGGTATGCGGCTTCCTTATTGCTGAAGTCGTAGTGTTGCGGGACGAATTCCATGCTTAGGCGCGCTCGGTGGGGAACGCGAGCACCTCCGAGATGGTAGCAGCCCCGGCAGCCAGCATCACGACACGATCAAAGCCCAGGGCCACGCCTGCGCATTCGGGCAGTCCAGCGGATAGCGCCGCCAGCATCCGCTCATCCGGCGCGTACGCCGGCATGCCGCGCGCTCGTCGCATCTCAGTATCGAGTTGGAAGCGCTGGCGCTGCTCGGCGGCCGAGGCGAGCTCGTGGAATCCGTTCGCGAGCTCGACACCGCGGTAATAGAGCTCGAAGCGCAGCGCCGTGCGGGGGTCGTCCGGATCCAGGCGCGCGAGGGCAGCCTGGCTTGCCGGATAGCCGTGTACGAAGCACAGCGTATCTGCTCCGAGGCGTGGGCCGATCAGACTGCCCATGAGCATCTGCAACAGCTCGTCGCGCAGCTCCGCGGGCTCTGCAGAGTCTGCAGGAAGGGTATCGCTCTCATAACCGGCCCGCCGTGCCGCCTCCCGCAGTGTCGGCAGATCGGCGGTGAGCGGATCGACTTGGATTTCTTCGCGAAACACGTCCCGGTAGCTGCGCTTCTGGACGCGCAGCGAGTGCATGCCGGCAGGCAGCAGCTGACTCAGCAGCGCTGCGACCTCGTCCATCAGAGCATCGAGTGAGAAATTGAGGCGATACCACTCGACCAGCGTGAACTCGCTATTGTGGTGGCGCCCGCGCTCGAGGCCGCGGACGACATGACAGATCTGAAAGATGTCGCCGCTGCCTGCAGCCAGCAGCCGCTTCATTGCATATTCCGGTGAGGTATGCAGAAACCGCGGCTGCGCACTGCCGGTAAACAGAACCTGTGCCGATTCGATGTGCACGTCGCTGGCGGGAGCATTGATGACGAGCGGAGTGTCCACTTCGAGCAGCACGCGAGCCGCGAAGAAGGCCCGTGCACGGTTGAGCAGCGCGGCCCGCAGATGCAGCGTGGCGAGATCTGCGGTGGGACGCCAATCCTGCGACATGGACATATCAGGGGCGGTCACGCAACAGCCCGAGTGGTCGGCCTACGCAGACTTCCTGGCCCGCCGCGACATCGGGCAGCCACCCGCCAAGCTCCCTGGGAATCAGTACGATCACCGTGGATCCCATGTTGAATCGTCCCATCTCGGCGCCCTTTTCCAACTCCAGCGGCGCGCGACTGGCATCGAGCGGCAGCCTCAGCGGCCGGCGCGGGCTGCGCGGAGTAATCTCCCCGTGCCAGACGGTTGCCATACTGCCGACGAACAGTGCCCCGACGAGCACCAGCCCGAACGAGCTGCCGGCATGCTCAAAAATGCAGACGATGCGTTCGTTGCGGGCGAACAGACCGGGCACCGCAGCCGCCGTGACGGCGTTGACGCTGAACAGCTTGCCGGGAACATACCATGCCGCGCGCAGCTTCCCCGCCAGCGGCATGTGGATGCGGTGATAGTTGAACGGCGCGAGGTAGAGCGTGGCAAAGGAGCCGTCGCGAAACACTTCCAGGTGCTCGCGATCGGCGAGCAGGGCTTGCAGTGAATACTCATGACCTTTCGCTTGCAGCAGTTGCGAGTCGCGTGTCACGCCGATCTGGCTGATGGCGCCATCGACCGGCGAGACGATCGTCTGCGCTGCCGCCGGCAGCGATCGCGCTCCCGCACGCAGCGCCCGCGTGAAGAAATCGTTGAATGAGTCATAGCGCAGCGGATCGGGCTGCACGGCGTCGCTCATATTGGGCCGGTAGCTATGCACGAAGCTGCGAATCAGCGTGTTCTTGATGCCGGGCGCACGCGCCCGCGTGAGGTGATAAACAAGCCGGGAGAGCAGATGCTGCGGCATGAGCTGCTGCATCAGGATGAACAGCCGCGCTCCAAGACCGGACTGGGTGGTGAGCATTAAGAGGAGGCACCCAGAAATGGCGCGGCCTTACGCAGGTCCTGCGCGAGCGTGCGGCTATCAAATGGTGGTGTGAAAACCGCAGCGATGCGTCCCTGGCCATCGGTGAGGAACACCGCGGCGGTATGGTCCATGGTGTAGTCGCCACCGGGCAAATCCACCCGCTGCGTGGCAACGCCGAAATCGGTGGTGACTTTGCGAATCTGGGCCACGGTGCCCGTGGCCCCGATGAAGTCCGGATCGAAGGAACGCACGTAGGACGCCAGCGCCGGTGGCGTATCGCGCTGCGGATCCACACTGATGAGAGCGATCTGCAGCCCGGGCAGCGCCGCGGCTTTCTTCACTTGTGCGAGTTTGAACAGTGTGGTCGGACAGACATCCGGACAATGGGTGAAACCAAAAAACAGCAGACTCGGCTTGCCGCGCAGACTCTGCAGCGTGAACGGCCGGCCGTGCTGATCTTCGAGTTGGAAATCAGACACCACCCGTGCCTGCGCAAGCCAGGTTCCGCTTGCAAGTTGCGGGGCGCTGCTGTCAAGTTCGCGCGCGAGCCAGTATCCCGCGATACCCGCGATGCAGGCCGCCGCTGCGATCAGCAACCAGGATGTACGTTGGAGCATGCCAGAATTATCCCACACCGCCCGCCGTCGCCGCGGTTCGCAGCGTGCCAGTGGCGCGACGCTCGGCGCGCTGGTGCGCGCCGGCGCCCGTCGCTTCGAGCGAGCCGGGCTGTTCTATGGCCACGGCACTGATAATGCTCACGACGAGGCCGCCGCGCTGGTGCTGCATGGGGCAAAACTCAGCGCGCGAGGCGATCCGAAGCTTTTCGAGCGCCGCGTCAGTGCGCGCGCCGCTCGTCACATCAGCAAGCTGTTCCAGCGCCGCATCCAGGAGCGCATCCCGGCGGTTTATCTGACCGGTGAGACCTGGTTTGCAGGCCTGCCCTTCAGCGTCGACCCGCGAGTGCTGATCCCGCGCTCGGCGATTGCCGAGCTGATCGAAGCACGGTTTCAGCCGTGGATTGCTGTGCAGCGGGTGAGACGGATTCTGGATATGGGCACCGGCTGCGGCTGCATCGCCATTGCCTGTGCAAAAGCATTTCCCCGTGCGCGCGTCGATGCGATCGACATTTCTGCCGCTGCCCTGGAGGTCGCGCGTCTGAACGTACGGCGACACCGCCTGAGTCGGCGTATCGAGCTGATCGAGTCAGATCATTTCAACTCGCTTGCGGCGCCACGCGCTCGAAGGCGGTACGATATCATCGTCTCCAATCCGCCCTATGTAGGGACGCGCGAACTGCGAACGCTTCCTGCGGAGTATCGGCATGAGCCGCGCGTCGCGCTTGCTGCGGGCGCGAGCGGGCTGGACTCCGTACGGGTGCTGCTACAGGAAGCGGGGCGCTTTCTGCAGCCGCGCGGACTGCTGGTCGTGGAGGTGGGCAACACCGAACGCGCCACCCGTAGCGCCTTTCCGCACTTGCCGTTTCTGTGGCTGCAGTTTCAGCGGGGCGGAGGAGGGGTCTTCATGCTGACGCACGAGCAACTACAGTCCTGCTGAGGCTCATCTCGGGCACTGATCATGTCAGGCAACACCATCGGCAAGCTCTTTACGGTCACCACCTTCGGTGAGAGCCATGGGCCGGCTCTCGGCTGCATCGTCGATGGCTGTCCTCCCGGACTTGCGCTCAGCGAGGCGGATCTGCAGCAGGATGTGGATCGCCGTCGTACCGGTACCTCGCAGTTCGTCAGCCAGCGACGCGAGGGCGATCAGGTCCGCATCCTCTCAGGGATGTTTGAGGGCCGAACGACGGGAACACCCATTGGCCTGCTGGTGCAGAACACCGATGCTCGATCCAGGGATTACGAGAAGATCAAGGACCGCTTTCGCCCTGGACATGCCGACTATACGTACCAGTTGAAATACGGACTGCGGGACTATCGCGGGGGCGGGCGCTCCTCGGCGCGCGAGACCGTCATGCGGGTCGCCGCAGGCGCCATCGCGCGCAAGTACCTGGCCGACCGGCTCGGCGTGCGCATTCGCGGCTATCTCAGCCGCATCGGCGCACTCGAGCTGGCAGCGACCGATCCGGATTTTGCCTACCAGAATCCCTTCTTTTGCGCCGATCCGGCGCGCGTTGCGGAGCTCGAGGCGCTGCTGTGGGAAATCCGCGCAGCCGGTGACTCCATCGGGGCGCGCGTCACGGTAGTTGCGAGCGGCGTGCCGCCCGGACTTGGGGAGCCGGTGTTCGATCGTCTCGATGCGGACATCGCGTACGCTTTGATGGGCATCAACGCGGTGAAGGCTGTCGAGATCGGCGCGGGCGTGCTGGCGGGGCGGCAGCGAGGCAGCGAGCATCGCGATGAGCTCACGCCCGGCGGATTTACCACCAACAACGCCGGTGGCGTGTTGGGCGGCATCTCATCGGGGCAGGATGTGGTTGCACACCTGACACTCAAGCCCACCTCGAGCATCCAGGTTCCCGGTGCGACGATCGATGTGGACGGCACTGCGGTCGAAGTCGTGACGACCGGACGACACGATCCGTGCGTGGGACTGCGCGCGACCCCGATCGCCGAGGCGATGCTCGCGATCGTGCTGATGGATCACTACCTGCGTCATCGGGGTCAGAATGCCGATGTGCGCAGCAGCACACCGGATATCTCCCGGCGCGACGCATGAGCTCCAGCTCCGAGAAGGAATACAACGTCGCCGTCATCGGCGCGACCGGGCTCGTCGGCGAGATGTTGATCAACGTACTGGAGGAGCGCTCTTTTCCGATCGGCCGCCTGCATGCGCTGGCGAGTAATCGCTCGCTCGGCAGCTCCGTGTCGTTTCGCGGCCAGCAACTCGCCGTGCGTGAGCTTGCGGAATTCGATTTCGGCTCGGTGGATTTTGCGCTGTTTTCCGCCGGAGCCTCCGTATCCCAGGAGCACGCTCCCCGGGCCGCCGCCGCGGGGTGCGTGGTGATCGACAACACCTCGGCATTCCGCCTGCAGCCGGACGTGCCACTGGTGGTACCGGAGGTAAATGCGCAGGCGCTTGGCCACTACCGCGCGCGCCGCATCATCGCCAATCCGAACTGCTCGACCATCCAGCTCGTGGTGGCGCTCGCGCCCATCCATACTGCCGTGGGTATCACGCGCATTTCGGTAGCCACCTACCAGTCCGTTTCGGGAGCAGGGCGGGCGGCGGTGGAGGAACTCGCGCAGCAGTCGATCCAGCTGCTGAGCGGCAAGGGGCCGGTGACTCCCGCGGTGATTCCGAAACAGATCGCCTTCAATTGTGTGCCGCAGATCGATGACTTCGAGGACGATGGCTACACCCGGGAAGAAATGAAAATCGTGCGGGAGACCCGCAGAATTCTTGAAGACCCCGGGATCCGCATCTCGGCCACGGCCGTACGGGTCCCGGTGTTCTATGGTCACTCCCAGGCGATCAGCATCGAAACCCGCGAGCCGCTGAGTGCCTCCCAAGCCCGTGCACTGCTCACAAAAGCCCCTGGAATCCAGCTGTTGGACGAGCCGCGGGCAGGCGGATACCCCACGGCGGCTACCGAGGCAGCGAACCGCGACACAGTTTATGTTGGGAGAATACGTGAAGATCTGGCCTCCCAACGGGGACTTAACTTATGGGTGGTCGCTGATAATGTCCGCAAGGGTGCTGCAACGAACAGCGTGCAGATCGCAGAGATTTTGGTGCGGCAGCATATGTAATGTATATTGCCCGCCGCCGGGCGGCCGTGCCGAAAGCGGTCCACTCAGTTGTTTTTCCAGGACATTTTACTTACCGATACCTCTCGGGGTGTCTTAATGTTTGCTAAATCAGTCGGCCGCGCACTCGCCTTGCTGACGGTAGTCCCGTCGGCCTCCTTTGCTTTGGGGCTGGGAGACCTGCATCTGCAGTCATCTCTCAACGCGCCCCTCGATGCCGAGATCGAGCTCGTGGATGTCACACCCGAGGAACTGCAGAGCCTCAAGGCGCAGATTGCATCGCGGGATACCTTTGCGCGTTACGGGCTGGACTGGCCGGTGTTCCTCAGTGGTGTGCAGGTGCGGACGCAGCGCGCCCCCGACGGCCGCGAATACATCAAGCTGAAGTCTAACGACGCGATCACCGAGCCCTTTATTACGCTGCTGGTTGAAGTCAACTGGGCACGTGGGCGGCTGGTGCGTGAATACACCATGCTGTTGGATCCACCGGTGTACACCCCCGGCCAGGGCCAGGGCGCTGCAGCGCCGGTGACGACGCCGAGCTCGGGAACCGGCGCTCACGAAGGCGCGATTGCGCGCAGCGAGACGGCTGCACCGGCCAACCCGGCGACCGCCAGTCAGTCGTCGTCGAGCAACTCCACTTCGGTGGCGGCTTCATCCGCGGCAGGTGGGGGTGCGGCCACCCCCAGTGCGCATCATGGTCACACGAGCTCTGCAGCTCCGAGCTCCAATGCGACCGAGGGTTCCAGTCATGTGGTCCAGCGCGGTGAAACACTCTCTGCCATAGCCGCTGCTGCGGCGGGCGCAGGTCCCAACGCGACGCAGACACACAGCTGGATGCTGGCCATCTACCAGAGCAACCCCGCTGCCTTCGAGAAGAATATGAATCTGCTGCGCTCCGGGGCCGTGCTGCGGATTCCCGAGAGCTCTGCGATCAGCGCTATCTCGCCGGCTGAGGCCAATGGCGAAATCCGCCGGCAGTACGCGGCATGGCGCTCGAATGGTCCTGCTGCCACGTCTGCGGCGAATGAGCCGGGACACCTGCGTCTGGTGACGCCGTCCGAGACGGGAGGCGTCGGCGCGGGAAACAACACCGATGTGCAGGCGCTGCAGGGCCGAATCAAGGATCTCGAAGGGCAGTTGGGCGATTCCAAGCGGCTGCTCGAGCTGCGTAATGCCGAACTCGCGCGCCTACAGGCGCAGGTCGCGAAGGCACCGCCCGCGGCCGAGGCCGCACCGGTCACGGCGCCGGCCGCTGCGCCTGCGGCCGCACCTCCGGCAGCCACCGCGCCGGCTCCGACCGAGCAATCTCCGGCACAGGCACTGAGCACTCCCACGCCACCGGTCGCTCAGCAGGCGCCGCCGCCGGCAGCCGAGCCCGCGCCCACACCGGCGCAAGCGGACAAGGCGCGTGTCCGTCGCCCGCATGCCGCACCTGCCACTCCGGCGGCCGAGGGCGGCTCGATTTTCGACACGTTGAAAGAGTACTGGTGGGCGCTTGCGCTGCTGGTCGTTGCCGCACTCGCTTTCTTCGGTTTGCGCACCTGGCGGTCCCGTCGGCAGTCGGAGTTTGATGACTCGCTGGGCCGTCTGGCGGTGGCAGGAGCCAACGCGCTGGATCGCGACGCCTCCAGCGACACCTCTCCCGTGCGTCCGTTGCCCGACCGCAATGCTGATGCGTTCGTGGTGGAAGAATCCGGCTCCCATGAGCGGCCGCGGATTCCGATGGGCGCTCCGGGCGCTGCGCGTCACGTCGCCTCGGATGAGACGATCAGCAGCGAGACCGCAATCAACCTGGACCAGGGTGATCCTCTGGCCGAGGCTGATTTCCACATGGCCTACGGGTTGTACGACCAGGCAGCGGATCTCATCCGGATCGCCATCAGCCGCGAACCCCATCGCCGCGACCTGAAACTGAAGCTGCTGGAAGTCTTCTTCGTCTGGGGCAACCGCGAGCAGTTCCTGCAGAGTGCGCGCGAGCTGGCCGACAGTCGCGATCAGGCAGCTCCCGGGGAGTGGGAAAAGATCGTCATCATGGGCAAGCAGCTCGCCCCGGATGACCCGCTGTTCGCCGGCGGCAGTGCCGTCAGTGGCGCGACCGCAGGTGGTGTGGACCTGGATCTGGAAGGCGGCGAGAGCCGTGTTGACTTCGACCTGCTGGGCGAGCCCGTGCCGGGTCATGCTCCAGGGGATGTCGATCTGGACATCGGCTCCGCACTTGGAGCGGAGGCGCATGACACCCACACCGGTAACACCGATCGCAATCTCAACATCAATGACGAGTTCGAAGGCGTGGCGCACGGGGCGACCTCGCGGCAGCAGACACAGAGAATGCCGGCCGATGAGCCGGTCATGCCGGAGTACGGCGCCGAGTCCGAAGGTGAGGGTCCAACGATCGAGCAGCCCGCCATCGGCTCGACTCCTGAAACGACGGCGCGCCAGAAAGTGGCCGTGGCGCTCAAGCAGGGCAATGCCGCCGAGCAGACCGCTGAGCTCGCCATCGATGACCTGGGCCTGGATCTGGGTGCGCTCGATACGGTCGATCAGCCGGGACTGGCCGCCTCTTCCGAGGCGCCGACGCTGGTTGCGGGCATGGACGAGCGTTCACGGCGGGTGATGGAAGAAGCGCAGCGACGAGCCGCGACGGCGGATCACGACACGGCGGCGACGGCCGCCTTCCGCATGGATGACAGTGAGCTGCATACAGTACTTGCCAGGGCCAACGGCCATGCCGGCGAGGGGAGCCAGTTCGATGTCTCCTCCACGGCACGGCTCAAGTCACTGAGCTCCAATGAAGTGGATTTCGATCTGGGTGAGAGCGAAGCGGACGCTGACGGCATGCATCGGCGTGTGGCCAATGGCGGTGCGATCGATCTGGATGTCGGCACCACCACGTTACCGGAAGGTACCTACTCCTCTACACAGAAGCTGTCCTCGGAAGATCTCGCGCTGCCCGATCTGGAGCCGGTGACCATGAGTGAGGTCGGCACCAAGCTCGACCTCGCCCGGGCCTACATGGACATGGGCGATCCTGAAGGTGCACGCAACATCCTGGAAGAGGTGCTGCACGAGGGCTCCGTCGCGCAGAAACAGGAAGCTCAGCGGCTGCTCGAATCACTGCCTGGTTGAGAGACTGACGCACCGCATCGCCATAGCGATCGAATATGACGGCTCCGCGTACTGCGGATGGCAGACGCAACAATCCCGGGCGAGCGTCCAGCAGCAGGTTGAAAGCGCGCTGAGTGGTGTAGCGGCGGAAGCGGTCGCCGTCATCTGCGCCGGGCGCACCGATGCCGGCGTACATGCCCGCTGGCAGGTGGCGCACTTCGAGACTCATGCGGCACGCTCTGCCCGTGGCTGGGTGCTGGGGGCCAACACTGCGTTGCCACCTGACATCAGCCTCGTGTGGGCGCGCGCGGTTCCCGCTCACTTTCACGCGCGCTATTCGGCCGAGGCGCGCACCTACCGTTACCTCATTCTCAATCGCAACGTGCGCAGCGCGCTGGCCGCTCGGCGCGCCATGCTGGTCCATAAGCCTCTGGACCAGCTGCGCATGGCGCAAGCCGCTGCCAGCTTGTGCGGCCGGCACGATTTCAGTGCGTTCCGCTCAGCCGAATGCCAATCGCACTCGCCGGTACGGCAGGTGGACAGCCTGACGGTCAGCCGCGCGGGGGAGTGGCTGATCATCGAGGCGACGGCGAATGCCTTCCTGCACCACATGATGCGCAACATCGCAGGCCTGCTGGTCTGCATCGGACGCGGTGATGCCCAGCCGTCGTGGGCCGCCGAGGTGCTCGCCGGACGCAACCGGGGCCGGGGCGCCCCGACGGCTCCCGCCGAAGGCCTTTATTTATGGGCGGTGCGCTACCCTGCAGCCTTCGGCCTCCCCGATCCGCTCCGAGGGGAGGCCACAGCCTCGGCATGGGGTGGAGACAATCCATTATCATCCCCAAACTGCCTTGAAGGCTGACCACCCCCCGGGGAAGCGATGTCCTGGTTTGAGAAGATCATGCCCTCCCGCATCAAGACGGAGCGGCGTACGCGTTCGGTACCTGAAGGGTTATGGATCAAGTGCCCAGCGTGTGACTCGGTGTTGTATCGCGCCGAGCTCGAACGCAACCTGTATGTGTGTCCGAAGTGCAGTCATCACATGCGCATCGGCGCGCGCGAACGGCTGGAGAGCTTCCTCGACCCCGGGGAGACTCAGGAGATCGGCGCCGAGGTAAGCCCCGAGGATCCGCTCAAGTTCCGCGACACCAAGCGCTATAAGGAGCGGCTCACGCAGGCCCAGAAGTCCACCGGTGAGCGCGATGCGCTGGTCGTCCTCGCCGGCAAGCTGCATGGACTACCGCTCGTCGCCTGCGCCTTCGAATTCCAGTTTCTCGGCGGATCGATGGGCTCCGTGGTGGGTGAGCGTTTCAAACGCGCCGTAGATCACTGTATCGGGCAGCGCGAGCCGTTTGTGTGTTTCTGCTCCAGTGGCGGCGCGCGGATGCAGGAGGCGCTGTACTCGCTCATGCAGATGGCGAAGACCGCCGCGGCGCTGTCGCGCCTGGCGCAGGCGCATCTGCCGTACATTTCGGTCATGACCGATCCGACCACCGGTGGAGTGTCTGCAAGCCTTGCGATGCTGGGTGATCTCAACCTCGCCGAGCCGCGCGCCCTCATCGGCTTCGCCGGTCCGCGCGTCATTCAGCAGACGGTGCGTGAGACGCTGCCGGAAGGCTTCCAGCGCAGCGAGTTTCTGCTCGATCACGGAGCGCTGGACATGATTGTCGACCGTCGCGATATGCGCGATCGCATTGCCGCGCTGTTACGGCTGTTGCTGAAGCAACCCACGGCCGCGGCAGCCTGATATTGCGCACGCTCGAGCAGTGGCTGGCGCTGCAGGAGTCGGTGCACCCCCAGGCGATCGACATGGGCCTGGAGCGTGTCAGCCGCGTGGCGCGCGCGCTGGACGTTGAGCGGCTTTCCTGTCCGGTCATCACGGTGGCGGGCACCAACGGCAAAGGAGCCACCTGCGCACACCTCGAGGCGTTGCTGGGCGCAACAGGCCTTTCGACGGGCCTGTTCACCTCGCCGCACCTGATCCGCTACAACGAGCGCATCCGTATCAACGGCCGGGAGGTGGCTGATCCCCAGCTGCTGCAGGTGTTCGAGCAGATCGAGCAGGCACGCGCGACTACCACCCTGACTTTCTTCGAATACAACACGCTCGCGGCGCTGCTGCTGTTTCGCGCGCGGGCCGTGCAGGTGGCCATTCTGGAGGTCGGGCTCGGGGGCCGCCTGGATGCCACCAACCTCATCGACGCCGACGTCGCGATCGTCTGCTCGATCGGCTTCGACCATCGCGACTGGTTGGGCGATACGCTCGAGCAGATCGGTGCAGAAAAGGCCGGAATTTTTCGCAGCGGGCGCCCGGCACTGCTCAGCACCGCGCACATGCCGCGCAGTGTATGGGCTGCCATCGAGCACACCGGAGCGCGAGCCGTGGTAGCAGAGCGCGACTATCACTGGCAACAGGACCCGGGCGCAGGAAGCTGGAGTTATCAGGGTTTGCAGCTGCCCCTGAGTGGTTTACCACCCTCGGCACTGTCAGGATCGATCCAATATCGCAATGCGGCCACGGCCCTGGCGGCCATCGAATGTCTGTCGCTGACAGTGACCCGGGAGCAGGCCGCAGCCGGCCTGCAACGCGTGCATCTGCCGGGACGCTTTCAGATCGTGCCGGGAGAGATCGAATGGATTCTCGATATCGCGCACAACGAGCCCGCCGCGCAGCTGCTCGCGGCACATGTGCGGGAGCACCGCTGCGGTCGCGGCGGCCGCCTGCTGGCGCTCAGCGGCATCCTGGCGGATAAAGATGCGCCCGCCATCGCGCAGGCGCTGCAGCCGCTCGTGGATCAATGGATTCTCTGCAGTCTGCCGGGTCCGCGGGGAATGACTGCCGAGCAACTGGCCGCGCGCGTGCAATTGCCGCGCTCGAAGCTCAGTCTTGCGGGCTCGGTGGCGGATGGCTGCGAGCTTGCGGCCAAGCTGGGCCGCCCGGGCGACTGCATCCTCGTCTTTGGCTCCGTCTATACGGTAGGGCCGGCACTGCAGTGGCTTGGGATATACTGAGGCCTGCTGCAACCACCGCGAGTGCCCACTCGCCGCGCTTGATCGCGGCGCTTCCAGCCCCACTGTGGATTATCTGGTGAAAGACCGTCTGACCGGCGCAATCATCCTGGTGGTGTTGATTGTGCTGTTGGTCCCTGAGCTTCTCTCGGGACCCAAGGGACCTGCGCGTACGCTGGCTACGTCCAACTCCGCCGAGGAGCAGCAATTAAGGTCCTACACGATCACGCTGGGCGACGATGCACACCCGCATCCGGATGCCGCCAGCGGTCCGGCGATGCCGCAGGCGCCGCAGCAGACGGAATCCTCCTCGGGGGGCGCCGCGGGCGTGCCGGACAGTCCTGCGGGCACGGCTGCCGTGATGCCGGACTCGGCCACCTCCTCGGAAGCTGCCGCGCCCGGTGCCGCAAACGCGGCAACTCCGGGCGTCCCGACCTCGAAATCCACAGAGCATTCCGCACCGGCCGTCGCCGCCTCATCGGGGCGGACCGTCAATCACGGTTCGGGCGCTGCGCACAGTTCCAGCCCGGGCGTTACCCGCAGCACCTCGGGCAGCACGCGCTCGAGCCCGACGGGCACCGCCAACAGCGGCTGGATGGTGCAGCTTGGGGTGTTTGCCAGCCGGGAAAACGCAGAGCGACTAGCGGTGGAGGTGCGCACGAAGGGTATGCACGCGGGCGTGTCGGATGTCTCAAGTCCGGGCCGCAAGCTCTATCGTGTTCGCGTAGGGCCGGTCGCCGATCGCGCCTCAGCCCAGGATCTGCAGTCACGCCTGAAGGCCAGCGGGCATTCCGCAGGCACGCTGATCCCGCCGTCTTGACAGAAGCGGCTGGGCTGCGGATGCGTGGCAGGCATACGCGCAGGCGACCTAACGCTCTTGTACAATCCGCGCCGCAACATTACGGCAGGACCCGGGCCCCTGATGAATGCTACCGATTATCTGGTGATCGCCGGAATTCTCATCTCGGCGCTCGCCGGAGTGATGCGCGGCTTTTTACGCGAGGCGGTGAGTCTCGCAGCCTGGCTGATCGCGCTGTTCGTGGCCTGGCATTTCTCGGATCTGATCGAGCCGCACCTGGGCGGCCTGTTGGCCGGATCGGCCGTCAAGCCGTGGGCGGCACGCGTGATCATCGTCATGCTGATCGTGTTGTTAGGTACGGCGGCCGGGGCGCTGCTCAACCACTTCGTGCGCTTGTCGATCTTCAGCGGCGTGGATCGCTTTCTGGGCTTCATTTTCGGGCTGCTGCGGGGCTTACTGCTGCTCGGGGTTTTTACTCTGCTCGGGCAGGTACTGCGTCTGGATGACGAGCGCTGGTGGAAACGCTCGCTGCTGATGCCTTATGGCGAGACAGTGGCCAACGGTCTGCGCACCATGGTGGGCGAGCAGCGCATTCCGCATCGGGCGTCTCGCCTTGAGTCTCTGCAAGGGGTTGGCGTGAACGCGACGCGCATCAGGGCGTCATGGGGTGAGGACAGTCGGCAATGTGCGGCATCGTAGGTATCGTCGGCAATAGCGCGGTCAATCAACGCATCTATGATGCGCTGACCGTGCTTCAGCACCGCGGGCAGGACGCGGCGGGTATCGCGACCTCGGTGGAGGGTGAGCTGTACACCCGCAAGGGCAGTGGCCTGGTGCGGGATGTTTTTCAACAGCACCATATGCTCGAGTTGCGTGGCAACTATGGTATCGGCCACGTGCGCTATCCCACCGCCGGATGTGACAGCGCCTCCGAGGCGCAGCCCTTCTATGTCAATGCACCCTATGGAATCTGTCTTGCCCATAACGGCAACCTGACCAATGCGCAGGAGTTGGCCGAGGTCATCACCCGCGAAGATCGGCGTCATCTGAACACCACTTCTGACTCGGAGGTGTTGCTCAACGTGTTTGCCTCCGAGCTGCAGCGCATCGGCACGCCGCGCGTGACGCCCGCGGATGTGTTTGCAGCGCTCAACGCGGTCTATCGCCGCTGCCGCGGTGGCTACGCGGTCGTCGCCATGATCATCGGACATGGCATTCTCGGATTTCGCGATCCCCACGGCATCCGCCCCCTGGTGCTCGGCCAGCGGGACACTCCGCGCGGCACGGAATGGATGCTCGCGTCCGAAAGCGTCGCGCTCGACATGCTGACTTTCCGCTTCGTGCGCGACATCGGTCCCGGCGAGGCGGTGTTCATCGACGAGCAGGGCCGACTGTATTCCCAGCAGCTGGTGCCGACGGTGCGGCATACACCGTGTATCTTTGAGTATGTCTATTTCGCGCGTCCGGACTCGAAGATCGACAACATTTCCGTATACCGCGCCCGCATGCGCATGGGCGATCGCCTGGCGGAGAAGATCCTGCACGAGCACCCGCGCCATGACATCGATGTGGTGATTCCGATTCCCGATACCAGCCGTACGAGTGCGCTGCAGCTCGCGCAGCGGCTGGGACTGAAGTATCGCGAAGGCTTCATCAAGAACCGCTACATTGGCCGTACCTTCATCATGCCGGGTCAGGAGCAGCGCGAGAAATCCGTGCGTGGCAAGCTCAACGCCATAGACCTCGAGTTCCGCGGCAAGAATGTACTGCTGGTGGATGACTCGATCGTGCGCGGCACGACCTCCGCGCAGATTATCGAGCTCGCCCGGGAAGCCGGCGCGCGCAAGGTGTACATCGCCTCGGCTGCGCCGCCGGTGCGCTTTCCGAATGTCTATGGAATCGACATGCCTGCAACCAGCGAGCTGGTGGCCTCCAACCGCAGCGTCGAGGAGGTCGCGCGGCTGATCGGTGCGGACTGGCTGGTGTATCAGGATCTGGATGATCTGGTGGCCGCCTGCCAGCACGATGACGCTCCGGTAGCGGAGTTCGACACCTCGTGTTTCTCGGGTGAATACGTCACCGGCGACGTCACGCCGGAGTATCTCGAGCGTCTGCAGATCGAGCGCTCCGACGCGGCGAAGATCCTCAGGCGCGGCCGCGGCCCTCTGAAGCTCATCAGGGGCAGCTAGACTCGTTTGGACGCGCCAGATCGCCGTCGCCGCCTGCTGCTCTCGTTCTTCCAGGCAGGCCTCGATCGGGTGTCCGGTCGGGCTGCCGTAGCGAGTGCACTCGAGGCCACCTCCGAGCCCGTGTGGATTGCCGCCGTGGGCAAGGCCGCCTCGGCCATGGCGCTCGGAGCGCACGATGTGCTTGGGACCGCCGTGCAGCGGGTGCTATTGATCACCAAGTACGGTCACGTCGCGCCGCAGGCGCAGTTGCTGCCCGCAGTGGAAGTGATCGAGAGCGCCCACCCGCTGCCGGATGAGCGCTCGCTTGCCGCCGGCGCGAGCCTGCTGCGCTTCATCGATGAGTTGCCGGAGCATGTCAGTGCCTTGTTTCTGATCTCCGGCGGCGCCTCGAGTCTGGTGGAGGTATTGCAGGAGGGTGTCACCTTCGCCCAGCTGGCGCAGTTGAATGCCGAGTGCCTCGCGAGCGGCATCGACATTACCGAGCTCAATACCCGTCGTGCGCGGCTATCGCGTATCAAAGGGGGCGGACTGGCGCGACTGTTGCGGGGCCGCGCGGCGCGGGCACTGTTCATTTCGGATGTCCCGGGCGATGACCCGGCGGTGATCGGTTCGGGGCTCATGGGGCCGGCTGGCGAGGGCCCCGACCATGTCGAGCGACGCGTCGTCGCTACGGTCAACGATGCGGTGGACGCGGCCTGTGATGCCGCACGCAAATGCGCTCTGGATGTATTGAAACTGCCTGGCCGCTTCGACGGTGATGCGGCGCGCCTGGCGGTGCGCTTTGCCCACGAGCTGCATCTGCATCCCGCCCAGGTTTGCGTCTGGGGCGGCGAGTCCACGGTGCAGCTGCCCGTGGAGGCCGGACGCGGCGGCCGCAATCAACACCTGGCGCTCGCTGCAGCGCGATTGTTGGCGGGTCAGTCACAGCTCATGGTGTTGGCTGCTGGCACCGACGGTACCGACGGTCCCACGGAAGATGCGGGGGCGCTCGTGGATGGCGGCTCGTGGCAGCGTGTGACAGCCGCGGGACTCGATGCCGAGAGCTGCCTGCGACGCGCCGATTCCGGTACCGCACTCGCAGCAAGCGGTGATCTGGTGCATACCGGTCCCACCGGTACCAACGTGGGTGACCTGCTCATTGGCCTGAAGCTGTCGGCGGCCGCCGCCCAGGTGCTGTGCGAGGGCGGTGACGCACCCGACACTCACGTGCTGTAATCGAGCGCATGCGCGTGCTGCTGATCGACGACGATGCCCCCCGCTCGGAGGTTCTCAGCCAGCAACTGACGGCGCGACAGCCGCAGCTGCAGATCACGGTGCGCAACCCGCAACTGCAGGGCGAGCTGGCGCCGGAATTTCTCGCGCAGGGATTTGACACCGTGTTGGTGCCACGGCGCGCCGTCGAGGAGCAGGCGTTCGGCAGACTGCGCAATCTGACCGCGCGCGCCGGCTTCGCTCCGGTGATCTACCTCGGAAATGACTCGGCTGGCGCTGAAGCGCGTCAGGCGGTGACCTTCGGTGCGTTCGCGGCGCTGGGAGTGGATGCCGTGGACTCCGAGCAGATGGTGCAGATCCTGTCACGCGCGCAGCAGCGGCAGTCCCAAGCGCGCGCTCAGTGGCGGAGCGGTGCGGCGGGGCGCGATACGCAGCGTTTCGGCGGCGCGTTCATCCGTGGCTATCGACGCATCCGGCAGATCGCCGCCGGTCCCGTCTCCGACCTGTTTCTGGCGGAGAGCGAGTCGGCCGGCACGCTGGTCGCCATCAAAGTGGCCCGCGATCAGCACCGCGAGCAAAGCGATCTGGATCACACATTCCGCCGCTTCCTGCAGGAGTACCAGATCGTCGAGCGCATCCGCCATCCGAGTGTCGTGCGCCTGTACGATCTGGGAATCAGCGATGAGCACGCCTGGCTCGTCATGGAGTATTTCCGCACCGGGGATCTGCGCCGCCGGATGCGCGCCGGCATGCGGCCGCGCCAGGCTCTGCGCATCGCCGTGGCCATCGCGCGCGCGCTGCAGGCCATCCATGCGGCCGGCGTGCTGCACAGGGATCTGAAGCCTGGCAACGTCATGTTGCGCGAAGATGGCTCCATGGCGCTCATCGACTTCGGCATGTCGAAGGATTCAGCGCTGGCTCAGGAGGTCACCGATGCCGGCATGATCTTCGGCACGCCGCACTACATGAGCCCGGAGCAGGGCCATGGGGAGCCGATCGATGCGCGCAGTGATCTGTACAGCCTGGGCGTCATCGTGTTCGAGATGTTGGCGCGGGCCAAGCCGTTCGTTGCCGAGAATCCCATGGCGATCATCTACAAACACCGCAAGGAAGCGGTGCCGGCGCTGCCAGCGCGCTTTGCCGAGCTGCAGCCGCTCGTCGAACGGTTGCTTGCAAAGGAGCCATGCGATCGCTATGCCGATGCTGAGCAGGCTGCCGCCGCCCTCGAAGATGCCCAGCGGCTGCTGCCCACGGGCAGCGACGCATGAGCTTCGGCGCCATCCTGCGTGAGCCCACGCCCGAGAGTTGGCTGTGCGCCGCGACGAATCGCTGGCAGGAGTTGCTGGTCGATCATGTCAACTGTGAGAAGAAGGCGGCCTCGAGCGCCATCGCACTGATCTTTGCGTACCCGGAGGACGCTGCGCTGACACTGGCGGTGTCGCGACTGGCGCGTGAGGAATTGCGACACTTCGAGCAGGTGCAGGAACTCATGCTGAGCCTCGGGGTACCCTTCGAGCGCCAACAGCCCGGCCGCTATGCGAGTGGGCTGCGTAAGCAGCTGCGCACCGCGGAACCGGGCCGTAAGTTGGATCTGCTGCTGGCCGGTGCGCTCATCGAGGCCCGCTCGGCGGAGCGTTTCCGCCTGCTCGCGCCACGCCTGCCCGCGCCCCTCGGAGAATTCTATGCACAGCTCGAGCGTTCCGAGAGCCGCCATCATCGTCTCTATCTGGATCTTGCCGAGCTGACCGCGCCGGCCGCCTGGCAGAGGCGGCTCGCGCAGCTGGCTGTGCACGAATCGCAGCTGGTCACGCGCCCCGATCCCGTGTTCCGTTTCCATTCCGGCCCGCCACCAGTAAAGTAGGCACCGGCTGTGAACGCTGCGTGTCAGTGCAGGTCCGCTGACACCGCTGTTAACAGTTGGTTACAACACGGTCGGTTACAACACAGTTCGTTACAAGCCGAGGCCCGATGAGCGATCGCCCGCATCTTGTGATCGTTGACGACGATCGTGAAATCCGCACCCTGCTGAGTCAGTATCTGGACAAGCACGACTTTCGTACCACCGCCGTGGCGGAGGGCAAGGAAATGCGCCGGGTGATGGAGCGCTCACGTGTCGATCTGGTCGTGCTGGATTTGATGTTGCCCGGGGAGGATGGGCTCTCGATCTGCCGCGAGCTGCGCACGCGTTCGCAGGTGCCGATCATCATGCTGACCGCGCGCGGCGAGGATGTTGATCGCATCGTAGGACTCGAGCTCGGTGCCGACGACTATCTGCCTAAGCCGTTCAATCCGCGTGAGCTGCTGGGTCGCATCCGCGCCGTGTTACGCCGCGCCGCGCATGCGCCGCGGGACCCCAGCCCCGAATCGGTGCGCGCCTTCACTTTCAACGGCTGGAAACTCGACACGACCAGCCGGGTGTTGACCGATGCGGAGGGCAAGGAGGTTGCGCTGAGTGGCGCGGAGTACCGCCTGCTGGCCGTGCTGCTGGGAGCGGGCAACCGCGTGCTCAGCCGCTCGCAGCTCACGGAGCTGCTGCGCGGGCGTGAGGCGGATCCGTTTGATCGCAGCATCGATGTGCGGGTGAGCCGGCTGCGGCAGATTCTCGGCGACGACGCCCGCGCGCCACAGATCATCAAGACGGTCTATGGCGAAGGCTATGTCATCGGAGTTGCGGTCCAGACGCACTAAATGTCGCATGCCATCATGCGCCTGACGTTCTGGCCACGTTCACTGTTCGGACGGTTGCTGGCCGCATCGGTGCTGGCCTTGCTGGTCGCCCAGGTGGTCAGTCTCATGCTCGTGGCGCGCGAGCGTGAGCGTTTCATGCTGCAGACCAGTGTGCGCGAGTGGTCGCGACGCATCGCGGAGGTGACCACGATGCTGCAGACACTGAAAGAGCCGGAGCGGGATCTCACCGCGGCGCGGCTGAGCGAGCGGCCCTGGCACCCTGGCCGTCATCCACCGCCAGATGTGCTCCTTCCGCGCGAAGCTCTGCCGTCAGTTGGCGACCCGCGGCGCCTTCCCCCCGACGGCCCTCCTGGTCCTGATGAGGGTTTGCCCCCGCCCGATGCACTGACACCGGACCCCGGGTCTCGGGGCGCAGCGCCAGCGCCTGGCCTCCGCGCGGCAATGCACGGGCCGGCCCACGATGACAACGGGGATCTGCTGACGCGCCTGACTGGGGGGCGAAGCTTCGTGCTGCCAGTGCTGGCCGGTGACTTCGACTTCGAAGAGGCGCTGCGCGAGCAACTGCAAAGCGCTCTCGGCAACGGATTTGAGATTACCGTGGCACCGGCGGCAGATCCTGCGCGGCGCGCCATCGCCATCGGCGGTCCGCTCTTTACGGAGGGCCGGGAGGCGAGCCTGCAGTGGTATGACACGATAGTCACCTTCCCGGACGGGTATCAGACCCTGTTCCGGGTCGCGCGCCAGGCGCGGGGTGTGCCGTTGCCGCGCGGGCTCTTCATGAACGTGACACTGTTGGTGATCGTGATGGTCATCGCATTATTTGTGACCGCGCGCAGCATCACGCGGCCCCTGTCAGATCTGGCGCGCGCCGCGGATCGCGTCGGGCGCGAGCTCAGGCAGCCCAAGCTCGCCGAGCGGGGAGCGCGTGAGCTGCGTGATGCCGCACGGGCTTTCAACACCATGCAGGACCGCTTGCAGCGCTATCTTGACAGCCGCAGCCGCGTGTTGGCCGCGATGTCGCACGATCTGAAGACACCGCTCACGCGACTGCGGCTGCAGGTCGAGATGCTGGAGGATCAGGCTGCTCAGGAGCGCATCGGCCGACAGCTCGATGAGATGGAGGGCATGGTGCACGGTGCGCTGGCGCTGTTTCGTGGCCTCGATGACAACGAGGCACTGATACCGGTAGACATCAATGATCTTCTCGCGACGCTGCGCGCGGAATTCGCCGAAATGAACGCAGTGGTCTGTATCGAGGGACGGGCGCTGCGGCCAATACCAGGTAAGCCACAGGCCTTGCGCAGGTGTCTGACCAACCTCATCGCCAACGCCATCAAATTTGGCTCGCGCGCGGACATCCTGGTGGAGGATGGTCCGGCGCTCACGCTGCGAATCCGTGATGAAGGCCCCGGTATCCCCGTGGACGAACTCGAGAAAGTCTTCGAGCCGTTCTACCGTGTCGAGTCCTCGCGCAGCCGGGATACCGGCGGCACCGGTCTGGGTCTGAGCATTGCCCGGGATGTGATGCAAGCCCACGGCGGCACCATCCAGCTGTGCAATCGTCCGGTGCGCGGACTCGAGGCGATTCTCACCCTACCGCGCATCTAGGCGGGGAGTGCCGCCCAGAGCTCGAGGGCCCGCAGCTCACAGATTGTCACGATTGCTTACGCTGGCGGCTCAAGCTGCTCGCTAGTTTCGCGGCTACGAGGGGTCGGGCGGAGTTACATCATGAAAGCGCTGAGCATCATCTTTCTTGGGGCTTGTTCAATCGCGGCGCTGGCGCAGAGCACCGAGCCACCGGCGCCCACACCTCCGCCCGGACAGCACCTCACCCCAGAGCAGCACATGGCGAATCTGGCGATACTGCTGGATCTGTCCGATGAGCAGAAGCCGAAGTTCCAAGCCGTGTTGCAGCAGCAACACGCCAAGATGAAAGCATTGGTTCGATCAGGCGCGGGCGTCCGGCACGCGCCCCTCGTTCGAACAGATGAGAGCCCAGCATCAGCAGATCGAGCAGGACTCAGTGACGCAGCTCACTGCCGTGCTGAGTCCTGCGCAGCTCAACAAGTTCAAGATCCTGCTGCAGGAGCGGGCGTCGCTGCGCGGGCATCCTCCGGGCGGTCGTGGTGGCCCTCACGGCCACAATCACGAAGACGGTCCACCGCCGACGGGCTATTGACATGCTCTATTTCCAGTCCGTCAAACATACACGGCATGGGTCGCATGATGACTGTCTATCGCGAGATGTCGCTGCGCGAGCGCATGTTGCTTCCATCAATCTGCGCGCGGCAGCGTGTGCAACTGATACCGTCCGCTGTCATAGCTGAGATAGCTACCCTGCTCGTACCAGGCGCCGAGCACGATGCGGTGCGCGTTTTGGCCATCAACAACGTACTCGTGCGTGCCAGGTCTGTGCGTGTGCCCGTGGATGATGCGTCGGACATGCGTGGCGCGAAATGCACGCAAGACCGCTTCCGCGTTCACATCCATGATCTGCGGCACGATGCGGGCTGTGTGATCGCGGCTGCCGGCTCGCGCCCGGTCTGCGAGTAATCGCCGAACACTCAGTTGCAAGGCGAGAAAGCGCGCTTGCCACTGAGGGGTGCGTACCGTGCTGCGCAGCTCCTGGTAGCTGCGATCGTCCGTGCAGAGCGCATCGCCGTGCGTAACCAGCACACGCTCGCCATCGAGTTCTGTGACGATCGGGTCCGTCAGCAGCTGGCAACCGGTCTGTTCGCAGAAACGATTTCCCAACAGGAAGTCGCGATTGCCGTGCAGGATGAAACACGCGACGCCGCGATCGGTCAGTCCCTGCAGGCCGGCACGCACATGGGTTTTCACCTCGTCGATATCATCATCGCCGACCCACGTCTCGAACAAGTCTCCGAGGATGTATAGCGCCTCGGCCTGCGCTGCATGGGAGGTGAGAAACTGCAGGAACTGCGCTACCGCGTCCGGGCTCGCCGTATCCAGGTGAACGTCGGAGACGAACAGCACGCTCATGACAGCCGTGGTTCGCAGCGCGTTGCTGTCGCTACTTCGGCGACAGGATGGAGTCCTGCGACGGCGGGCTCATCGGGGTGGGTGTGCGCGGCGGCGCTCCCGTCGCGGCGCTGCCTTTATCCATGATCTCAATCTTCTCGATGACGACTGGTTTCAGGGGCGCATCCGACTTGAACGGTCCCATGGCGCCCGTGGGGGTGACCCCAATTCGCTCGACCACATCCATTCCTTGGATCACGCGGCCGAACACGGCATAGCCCCAGCGGGTGGGGAGGGGGTCCAGGTCGGGATTGTCGACGAGGTTGACATAGAACTGCGCATTGCCGGAGTGCGCGACGTCACCGCGCGCCAGGCCCACCATGGCGCGTTTGTTCTGTAGACCGTTACCCGACTCGTTGAAGACCGGATCATGTACGGGCTTGAGCTTGTAATCGGTGGCGGAGTGACCACCGCCCTGAATCACGAAATTGGAGACGACCCGGTGGAACAGCGTGCCGTTATAGAAGCCTTCGCGCACATAACGCAGGAAGTTGGCCACGGTGAGCGGCGCCCGATCTGGCAGGAGCTCGATCACGAATTCGCCCATGCTGGTGGTCACCCGCACCTGGGTTGGCGCAGAGCTCGTCGCCGCGGCAGAGACCGCGGGCGAGATTGCCGTCGGTACGGCGGCGGAGTTGCCTGACCCCGTGCCAGCCGCGGCATTGCCGGCTGCCGGTGGCGTAGCAGAATTGCCAGCTGCCGGTGGTGCGGCGGAATTGCCGGACGCCGGGGCACCGGCATTTCCCGATGACGGCGTGCCAGATGGCAGGTCGCCGGGCGCGCCGCTCGCAGGCGCGCTCGTTGCGCCGGTCCCCGGGCTATTGACCTGACCGGCCCCTACAGGATCTGCCGCGGGCGCGGGTGATTGCAGCAGAAAACCCATGCCGGCCAGCACGACCGGCCAAAGCCAGCTGCGAGTCCGCTCCCGGTAGCGTGTGGTCATCGAGCCTCCATCGGTGATGGGAAAATCGTAACATGCGCGAGATGAGTGCAATGGACACTTCAGCGCAGCAGACGTTCGCCCCGAAGGTCACGCGCTTTGCTCCGAGCCCCAGCGGCGAGCTGCACGTCGGCAATGCACGCACGGCGCTATTCAACCTGCTGCTCGCGCGTCAGGGCGGTGGGCGACTGCTGTTGCGCATCGAGGATACCGATGCTAGTCGCAGCAGCGAGCAGCACACTCAAGCGCTGCTGGCGGATCTGCACTGGCTGGGAATCGAATGGGAAGCAGGCCCGGACCGGGAGGATGGCGCCGGTCCCTACCGTCAGTCGCGGCGGGGCGCGAACTACCGCCGTTATCTCGAAACGCTGCGCGAGCGCGGTCTCACCTATGCGTGCTTCTGCTCGGCTCTGGAGCTGGAAGCTTCGCGGCGCACGCAGCTGGCGGCGGGCAAACCGCCACGTTATGCCGGCACTTGCCGCAATCTCACGCCTGCACAGCAGGCGGAACGGCGCGCGCACGGCGAGTCCGCCGTCACCCGTTTCCGGGTACCGCACGGGCGGCAGATCGAGTTTGCCGATTTCGTGCACGGCCCGCAGCGCTTCCTATCCGATGACATCGGCGACTTCGTCATTCAGCGTGCCGATGGCACGGCGGCCTTTTTCTTCTCCAACGCCGTGGATGATGTCGACATGGGAGTCACACATGTGTTGCGAGGGGAGGACCATCTGACCAACACGCCGCGGCAGCTGTTGATACTCGAGGCGCTGCAGCTGCGCGCGCCGAGTTACGGTCACGTATCGCTGCTCGTCGGGGCCGATGGAGCACCCCTGTCCAAACGGCACGGCGCGACCAGTGTGCGCGAGTATCGCGAGCGCGGCATACTGCCGCTGGCGCTGCGCAACCACCTGTTCCGGCTCGGGCATTCCAGCAGTGAGCATGGCCTGCTGTCTGCCGATGAGATGACGCTGGCATTCGACTTGCACCATTTGGGTCGCGCGCCGGCACGCTTCGATGAGCAGCAGCTGTTGGTGTGGCAGAAAGAGGCGGTACATCGTCTGAGCGTTGAGCAGGCGATCGAATGGCTCGGGCCGATCCTGCCCGCCGGCGTGGAACCGCCCCGCATCGCCGCGTTCGTCAGCGCAGTATTG
The DNA here is from genome assembly GCA_963715725.1 of uncultured Pseudomonadota bacterium. Taxonomy (GTDB): domain Bacteria; phylum Pseudomonadota; class Gammaproteobacteria; order Steroidobacterales; family Steroidobacteraceae; genus 13-2-20CM-66-19. Next base: position 2,829,469 of record OY970272.1, read on the forward strand.
CCCAATCTGCTCTTGCCCGAAGATGCGCGCGCCTGGGTGGAAATCGTGTTTGGCGAGCCGCCGCCACTGAATGCAGCCGATGCCGAGGTCGTGAAAGCAGCTGGTAGCAGCTATTTCAGTGCCGCTGCCGCTGCTGCCGGGGACGAGAGTGATCTGCCTGCGATTGCCGGCGCGGTGCGCGCGGCGACCGGGAAGAAGGGGGCTGCGCTATACATGCCGCTGCGGCTGGCCCTCACCGGACGCGCGCATGGCCCGGAGCTCGCCCCTCTGTTGAAAGCCATGCCGCCTGGCAAGGCGCGCGAGCGTCTGCAGCGTTTCACCTGAGAGCGAGCCATGATTCGTATTTTCAACTCCATGACCGGTGCCAAGGAGCCGCTGCAACCGATCGTCCCAGGGCAGTTGCGCATGTACGTCTGCGGCATCACCGTATACGACTACATCCACATCGGCCACGCTCGCATGCTGACCGTGTTCGATGTGGTGAGTCGGTACCTGCGTCATCGAGGCTTCGAGCTCACTTACGTCCGCAACATCACCGACATCGAGGACAAGATCATCCGGCGCGCTGCAGAGCAGGGCGAGAGCATCGATGCCGTCACGGCGCGCTTCATCGCTGCGATGGATGAAGACTGTGCCCAGCTCGGATTGGCGCGACCCGATTTCGAGCCGCGCGCTACGCAGCACATCCCCGGCATCATCGAAATGACAGCGCGACTCATCGAGCGCGGCTATGCCTATGTCAGCGCGACTGGGGATGTGTTGTATGCGGTTGCAAAGTTTCCGGCCTACGGCCGCCTGTCCGGCAAGCGTCTCGCCGACCTGCGCGCCGGCGCACGCGTGGAGGTCGATGAGGCCAAGCGCGATCCGCTCGATTTCGTGCTGTGGAAGCGCTCCAAACCCGGCGAGCCGGCGTGGGACTCACCCTGGGGAAGTGGACGGCCCGGCTGGCATATCGAGTGCTCGGTGATGTCCACCGCGCTGCTCGGTACGCATTTTGATATTCACGGGGGTGGCATGGACCTGAAGTTTCCGCACCACGAGAACGAGATTGCGCAGAGCTGCGCCGCGACCGGCGATCGCTTTGCCAACCTGTGGATGCACAATGGCTTCGTCAACATCGACAACGAGAAGATGTCGAAGTCGCTGGGCAACTTCTTTACCGTGCGCGACATTCTCCCCACGCTGCGACATCCCGAGGTGTTGCGTTATTTCATCCTCGCGAGCCACTACCGTGGCCCGATCAACTTCTCCCTGGAGCCGCTGCAGCAGGCCGAGGCGGCTCTCGAACGGATCTATACGGCGCTGCGCGATGTCCCGGGTGCAATGCCGCCCGCGGCCGACAGCCCCCATCGCGCGCAGTTCGAGTCGGTCATGGACGATGATTTCAACACGCCGGAAGCCATTGCCGTACTGCAGAATCTGACACGCGAGCTGAATTCAGCGAAGGCCTCGGGGGCCCCGTCGCGGGCAGCGGCGCTGGCTGGCGAGCTGCGTGCGCTGGGTCACTCCCTGGGAATTGCTCAGCTCGAGCCTGCAGCATGGTTTCACAGCGGCGGCAAGGATGGTTTGTCTGATGAGCAGATTGAGGAGCGGATCGCCGCGCGCAATGCCGCACGCAAGGCGCGCAACTGGGCGGAATCGGATCGCATCCGGGATGAGCTCGCCAGCCTTGGCGTCATTCTCGAAGACAAGCCCGGCCACAGTACCTGGCGACGCGCTTAAGCAGATGTTCTGAACACGGGGTCCGCGGGGCGGCTCACCGCCCGTGCGCATCCACCCTCCTGCCGCGTCCGTAGAGGACAGGTGAGGCGGCCATTCCAGGTGTCGTCAGCGCGACTCGGCGGGATTTGCGGAGGTGGCGCCGCGGAGTGGTCGCCCGCTCTTTCGGTCCGTGCGCACGAGCCGCGCCTGAGCCGAATGCGGCGTGCGCATAGGCTCGCTAACGGGGCGGTGCGGCACGCTGAGCTCAGCGGGTGGCACACGGCGGGCAAGGAGCGCGGCCGTCTGAGTCGCCCACACCGGATGAACTACGAGGATGGCGCCGATCAAAGCGCCGAGTGCTGCCAACCCAAAGCAGATCTGTCGCAAAAGCTGCGCCATCGGACAGCGTACCGAAAGTGCGGAGTGCGTTCCGCGGTCGGAATCATACAGACTTTACAAATAATTGTAATGTTATTGTAAGACTTGTCATTCAGTCCGTTGGACTTTTGAGCGTGCTCTGGGGTGGAGCTCACAGGCCACGGGCGATCACCTCTTTCATGATCTCGTTGCTGCCCGCGTAGATCCGCGCCACGCGGGCATCGGCAAACAGCCGGCAGACGAGATACTCGTTCATGTAGCCGTAGCCACCGTGCAGTTGCACGCAGCCATCCAGAACCTGTTGTTGGGTGTCCGTGATCCACCACTTCGCCATCGCCGCCGTCTCGGTATCCAGAGTGCCCGCAAGGCGCCGGGCAATGCAGTCGTCCACGAACACCCGCGCGATCCGCGCCAGTGAGGCCAGCTCGGCGAGCCGGAAGCGGCTGTTCTGGAAATCCGCGATGGACTGGCCGAAGGCCCGACGGCTACGGGTGTACTCGAGAGTGGCCGCTAGCCCGCCTTCCATACAGGCCACCCCCACGAGCGCCACGATGAGCCGCTCATAGGGTAGGTCGGCCATGAGCTGGTTCAGCCCGCTGCCTTCCTGCGCACCGAGGAGGCAATCGGCAGAGACGCGCACATCGTCGAAGAACAGCTCCGCAGTGTCCTGCGCGGCGAGACCCATCTTGTCGAGCACCCGGCCGACACGGTATCCGGCCAGCCCCGCAGTCTCGATCATGAACAGCGACATCCCTGCCTTGCTCGCCGCCGGGTCCGTCTTGGCGAGCAGCATCAGGAGCGATGCCTGCCCGCCGTTGGTAATGAAGATCTTCGAGCCGTTGATGAGATAGCTGTCCTGCTCGCGCACCGCGCGCGTGCGGACCCCGCGCAGGTCGGAGCCCGCCGCCGGTTCCGTCATGGCGATGGCGCCGATCAGCTCGCCAGCAGCCAGTCGCGGCAGCCAGCGCTGCTTCTGGGCTTCGCTGCCGTGATTGAGAACGTAATGGGCGCAGATGCTGTGCACGCCCTGCCCGAAACCACTGAGTCCGCGGCGGTTGAGCTCCTCGTACAGCACCGCCTCATGGCGAAAATCACCATCGCCCCCGCCGTAAGCGGCGGGGACATCCAGGCAAAGCAAGCCCATCTGCCCGATGCGCTTCCACATGTCGCGATCTACATGATGCTGGGCACGCCAGCGCGCATCGTGCGGCAGCATCTCCGTCTCGACGAAGCGGCTCACCGTTTCGCGGAAGGTCTGCAGCTCCTCGTCTTCCCAGGCCGAGCGGTAAGGCACCATGCGGATTCACCTGTCAGTTGCTGGTGACCGCTCGGGTGAGAAACCAGCTCATCCCGGCGGCCAACAGGATGGCACTCGCCAGCGCCGCGGGCACCTCCGAGCCGGGCCAGCGCGGCACAGCGCGCCCCCGAGCAGCGCCAGCAGCAGCCAGAGGCGTCGTGTCCGGTCAGTCATGCGGTACCCCAGAGGGCCTGAGGTGTCAGTGACGATACTCCGGTTCCTCCCGGTCCAGAATGCTCTTGACGGCATTGAGATGATCGGTGGCGAAACCGGTGTACTCGAGCCACTGCCGCTGGGTCAGCGCGGCGACCTCATCGGGCATAAAGCGCAACGGCTGACCGCTCGCATAACAGGTGAGCAACATCTCGGCGGCGCGCTCGAAGTAGTAGAGCTCATCGAAAGCCTGGGCGATGGTCGGGCCAACCACGAGCACACCATGATTGGCCATGAGCAGCACGCTCTTGCCCGGGCCCAACAGATGCGCCTGCCGTGCTGCTTCGTCCTGGGAGAGTGCCATCCCGGCAAAATCCGCATCGAGGGCGACGCGGCTGAAGAAGCGCGCGGCATTGATGTCGATGGGATACAGCGTACTGTCCTGCAGGCAGCCGAGAGCGGTGGCGTACTTTGAGTGCAGATGCATGATGCAACGGGCGTGTGGCACCAGGGCGTGCACTCCCGCGTGCAGATACCAGGCGGTGGGATCCGGGGCATCCGGCTGAGTGAGGGTCGAAGCATCCTGCGCCTCCAGCAACAGCAGGTCGCTGGCGCGTATCTGTGAAAAGTGCCGCCGGCACGGATTCATCAGGAAGCGGTGGCCGTCGGCGGAGACCGCAACGCTGAAATGATTGGCCACGGACTCCGCCATGCCCAGGCGGGCGAACCAGCGGAAAGTGGCTGCCAGCTCGATGCGTTGCTCCGCAAAATCCATGGCGGCATCCGCTGCGGGCGCGGCCCGGGCTGGTGGTGAGGACATGCGGCTTCTCCTTGTGTTCAACGTTGCGCAAGCTGCCAGCGCGGGTGTATCCACACCGGAGCGTCAGAGGGTGCCAGGGGTGTTCTGCCGCGAATCAGATCGCTGGCCCGCTCGGCAATCATGATGGTTGGCGCGTTAGTATTGCCGCTGACGATCGCCGGCATGATGGAGGCATCCACGACCCGCAGCCCCTCAACACCGTGTACCCGGCATTGCGCATCCACCACGCTGTCCGCGCCGCTTCCCATACGACACGTCCCTACCGGGTGATAGCAGGTTTCGATGCCCTGGCGCACAAACGCATCGATGTCGGCGTCGCTTTGCACCTGGCCTCCGGGAGACAGCTCGGGCCCACGGAAGGGCGCCAGCGCAGGCTGTGCGAGGATTTCCCGCGTCAGCCGCACTGAGGTCCGCAGATCAGCGCGGTCCTGAGGATCTTGCAGGTAGTTGAAGAGGATCGAAGGTGGCGCCGCCGGATCAGCGCAGCGGATTCGCACCCGGCCCAGGCTGCGCGGGCGCATGAGATCGATGTGCACCTGATACGAATGGCTGCCGACATCGTGCACGGTGCCCGGCTGGATCGCGAGCGGCATGAAGGTGAGCTGCAGGTCCGGAAACTCGATACCCGCACGGCTGCGGATGAAGCCCCCGGCTTCGAAGTGATTGGATGCTGCTCGGCCATTGTGACTGACGAACCAGCGCACGCCTGTCCACAACCGTGCGACTCCGCGATTGATACTGTACAGCGACACGGGCCTCAGGCAACGATGTTGGATGACGATGTCAGGATGGTCATTGAGATGGGAACCAACGGCAGGCATGTCCACGAGGGACTGCACGCCGGCGCGCCGCAGCTCATCTGCCGGGCCGATTCCTGAGAGCTGCAGGATCTGTGGAGAATTGATTGCGCCACCGCTCACGATGACTTCCGCGTTGGCATAAACGCGCCGTCGGTTACCGCCGAGGACGTAATCCAACCCAACGGCGCGGTTTTTCTCCAAGAGCACGCGATGGACGAGGGCGCCGGTGCGGATCGTCAGTCCGCTGCGCCGGCGTGCCGGGTGCAGGTAGGCGTGCGCCGCACTCCAGCGCCTGCCCTTGAGCGTGGTGCGATCGATACGACCGAAGCCCTCCTGCTGCGCGCCATTGACGTCCTCTGTCAGGGGATAGCCAGCCTCACTCGCCGCACGCAAAAATGCGGCGGCAAGCGAGTGCTCTGCAAGCTGCGGTGCATAGACTGCCAGTGGACCTTCGGCGCCATGATAGGGAGTCGCTGCCGTGCAGATGGCCTTCGGCTCGTCTGAAGTAAGGCAGCACCGCTGCGTAATCCCAGCCGGCAGCGCCGCTCTGCGCCCAGGAGTCATAGTCGCGCGCATGGCCACGGATATACACCATGCCATTGATCGAGGAGGATCCCCCAAGTACCCGACCGCGCGGGTGGGTGAGCCGGCGACCATCGAGATGGGGCTCGGGCTCCGATACATAGTTCCAGTTGAAGCGATCGGAGGACAACAGGCGCCCCACCGCCGAGGGCATATCGATGGTCCAGCTGCTATCTGGTGGTCCCGCCTCCAGCAGCAGCACCCTGACGCCCGGGCTCTCGGTCAGCCGCGCCGCCAGCACACAGCCCGCCGAACCGGCACCAACAATGACGTAATCGTACTGCTCGGGATGCTGCACGCTCATGCTTGGCGGCTGATCGCCTCATGGCACAGCTGGTGAAAATGCCGCACCAGGTGCTCGCTGCGGTTTTCGAGCCCTGCGCCAATCAGATAGCGACCGTGCTCGAAGCCGAGGGAGCGCAGGCCTTTCTGGTTCGAGACATTCAGGCGGATGTCCTCCGGGCCGAGCTCCTCGTTCATCCAGCGGATGCAGGCCTTGGTTAGTGCGGGCAGCTCGCGTCCGTTCACGCCGTAGTATCCGAAGCGCAGCAGGGAGGTCTCGGGCCCGGTGGGATTCATGATGAAGGTGCCCACCAGATCGGCGTAGGGGAAGGCATAGATGGTGGAGTTCGGCCACAGTCCGATGTTGAAGAACCAGTCGGTCTGCCAGCGAGCCCCGGCGAGCGGCACGCCGTAGGCTTCGCTCACACCTTGCTTCGGCGGGCCGATGTAGGTGCAGTACCTGTCGTAGGCCTCGAGCCGATAACACTCGAAGTCGATCAGTCCTACCAGCTGCTTGTGCACCGGACCGGAATAATCGAAGTGGTAACCCTCGATGGAGTTTTCCTGAATGACTTTCCAGTTGGCGGCCACCGGCACGTCCACCTGCTCGATGAGTGTCAGGCGGTCGAGGTCGGGCAGATAGTGTCGCATCTGCGCCTCCGCACCCGGAGCCATCTCCGCCACGGACTGCGCCTCGGGATCGAGGTTGACGAACACGAAGGCAGCAAAAACCTCCACACGCACCGGTTTCAGGCTATGCCGGCTCTTGTCGAAGCCCGCAACACATTCCGTTCGCGGCGCACCCCGCAGGCGACCGTCGATGCTGTACGTCCAGGCGTGATAGCCACAGGTAATCGCCGGCACATGGCCGCGTGGCATCTCCAGCAGGCGGTTGCCGCGATGCTGACAGACATTGTGAAAGGCACGTATCGGTCCTTCCTTGCTGCGAATGACAACGACGCTTTGCTCGAGGATGTTGTAAGTCAGGAAATCGCCCGGATTGCGCAGCTCATTCACGTGTCCCACCAGGTGCCAGCTGCGGTGGAAGATGTGCTCGCGCTCACAACGGAACACGCCTTCATCGTAGAAATACGGCGCCGGCAGCGCCCAGCCGGCTTGCTGATCGGCAGCGCTCCACTCGATGGACATGCGGAAACCTCAGCAGAGGATCACAGGATCGATGGGGGCACATTTAAGGCTGCCGGCGGCAGCCGTATGTGTAAAAATGCGACATCACGCTGACGACTATTTACCCTAAGGCGCCGGCAGTCCGGCGGATCAGCCTGCTGCTGCTGCCGCAGTTTGCGCACCTCACGCTCGCCGCCATCATCGAGCTTTTATTTGTGGCCAACTGGCTGAGCCAGCAACCGCGCTTCCACTGGCAGACGTTGTCGGTGAGCGGCGCCCCCGTGCCTGCCAGCAATGGCAGCAGTGTTCCGGTCAACGGCGATCTGGCTCTAGCGCGTGACAGCCAAACGGTGTTCGTGCTATCGAGTTTTGAGCCGTCCCGCCCCATGCGGCAGCGGGCGCTGTTGCGTTGGTTGCGGCAGGCCGCACGCGCCGGGGTGGAGCTGGCAGGGGTGGAGAATGGCAGCCTGGCACTCGCAGCGGCCGGGCTCCTGCAGGAACATGAGGCAGCGGTGCACTGGGACAATCGCGCTGGTTTCCAGGAGCTGTTTCCCCGCGTGCGGCTTGCCGCCGCGCGTTACTCGTTTTCCAGGAATCGCTTGACCTGCGCAGGCGGCGCAGCTGTGCTGGAGATGATGATCGCCTGGCTCGAGCGATCTGATGCCGCCATGGCGCAGGAGGTCGCCCAACATCTGCTCCTGCGCGAACGCAGTCTCACCCCCGCATCCGTTGCTGCCCGAGCAGCTCCTGTGGATGCTGCCAAGGCCACACGCGCGCGCGCTGATGAGGTCGCCAGAGCGCACGCCATCATGCAGCAGACCATCGATGATCCGCTCTCCTGTGTGGAGATCGCGCGGCGGCTGAACTTGTCATTGCGGCAACTGGAGCGGCGCTTCCAGCAGCGCCTCGGTCATTCGGTGCATGCCGAATACCGCCTGGTACGGATGGAACAGGCGCACCAGTATCTGCAGCAGACCGATCTCACGGTGACCGAGGTCGCAGCCCTGACCGGTTTCAGCTCGGCAGGCTATTTCTCCAAGGTGTACCGCCGTGCCTTCGGCGTGCTGCCCAGTACCGATCGCAGTCAGTCGACACAGGCTCCGGTTTTCAGAGCCAACACGCCACGTCCCCGGAGCCGCTGACTGCTGTCAGTCGATCTCGTCGTGCAGGTAGCCGTTGGCGATCGCATAGGCCGCGACGGCGGTTGCGGTTCGCAAGCCGAGCTTGCGCATCAGGGTGCTGCGATGTTTTTCGATGGTCTTGTAGCTGAGGGACAGCTCGGCAGCTATCTCCCGGGTGCGCAGTCCCTGGCCGATGCGCTTCATGACCGCCCGCTCACGCTGACTCAAACCATCCAGCCGGTCAGCCTGTACGTGCTTGCGTACATAACCGCTGACCACCCGATCGAAGATCGCCGGACTGATGTAGCGGGTGCCTTCCAGTACCGCGCCCAGCGCGTGCAGAAATTCGATGCGGGTGTCCGTCTTGAGCAGATAGCCGTCCACGCCCGCACGCAACGCTGCCTCGATGATTGCATCTTCGCGTCGCTGCGTGAGCACGAGGATGCGCACTTCAGGCCAGCGCGTGCGCAGGGTCTGGACGGTCTCAGGTCCCCGCAACTCGCCGAGTCCGAACTCCATGACCACGATTTCAGGTGCGGCTGATGGCGGCTGGCCACTCAACACCTGGGCGGCGGTGCCGGTACCCACCACTTCGTAATTCTCTTCGCTGTCGATCAAGGTGCACAGCGCATCGCGCAACAAACCTTCCTCGTCAATCAACAGGACGGTGTGCTTGCGGTGCGCGATGGGGGTGGGGCGGGTGCGCTGCATTCGCTGTGCTCAGCCAGAGCTGCAGGATAAGCGCAAGCTCGGCCGAATGCTTCCAGGGGAAACACCCATCAGAGGGCGGGTAAACCCTCCTACGTCTCCGCGGTTCGAGCTACTCGATCGTGCTCGGATTGAGGTACTAGATACTGAGGTCGGTAGTGGTGGGCGGCCACAGCAGCTGTGCGCGCGTGCCGCCGTGCTGATCAGCTGTCAGGGTCATCCTGCCCCCCGTCATCTGCGCGCGCTCGCGAAGATTGCGAATGCCATGGCCTCGACCGAAGGAGCCGGAGGCATCTGCTGGCGGCAACCCGACACCGTCGTCACAGACAAGCAACATCACGCCATTCTCGTCCTTACACAAGCCGATCGACACGTGACGGGCACGTGCGTGTTTGGCCACGTTGTTCAGCAGTTCCTGGGCGCAGCGGAACACCGTCGTCACGAGGCGGCGCGGGATGTCGCTGTCGGCGGCCGCGATGTCAGTGGTGACATCGATGTGCCCGTACGTGTCGGCAAACTCGCGGCACAGCCACTCCAGCGCCGAGGCAACCCCCAGATCGTCCAGCACTGAAGGGCGTAGGTTCATTGCAATCGAGCGGATTTCCTTGATGGTGTCGCGTACCCGGCCGATGCTTCGCGTCAACAGCGCCTGCGCATCCGGCGACCGCCCCTTGCGCAGCAGCTCCTCGGTACGCTCGAGCGAGTACTTGATGGCAGTCAGCGACTGACCGGTGGAATCGTGCAGCTCCTGCGCAATGCGGTGACGCTCGCTCTCCTGCGCCTGAATGAGTTGTTGCGACAGCAGCTCCTGCTCATTGCGTGCCAGTCGCAGTGCCGATTCCGCCGCTTCGCGTCGCGCCACTTCGTTCTGCAAGCCGCGGTTGGCGCTCTGCAGCTCTGAGGTTCGCTCGCGCACTCGCGTTTCCAGGCTGTCGTTGAGTCTCTCGAGTGCAAGCCTGGCCAGTCGCAGCGGCGTGACGTCGGTCACCACCATGACGGCACGCGGCTGTTCGTCGCCCGCGCGCTGTCCTTCATCGGCAATGGGCCGCAGAGCGACCGCGATGGTGCGCTCCAGCTGGTTATCAAACAGCTCGAACTCGTCGGGGATGCCAAGCTCGGTTGAGGTCCAGGCGCTCTTCAGGAAACTGGAAAGCGTGCAACCGCCTAGACACCGCCGCATATGCAACAGTGTGTGCAGATCGCATCCCAGCACTTCGTTGATGAGGCCCAGCCGCCAGGTTTCGACGGCGCGATTGATGCGCAGCACGCGTCCATTTGCGCCTACCAGGCAAACCAGCTGTGAAAGCGAGTCAGCCGTCATTTCCCAGTCGCGGTGGGCGCGCGCGATGGCCGCGCGTGGATCGCCGGTGGCCTCGCGTGGGTCGGCAATGGCCTCGCCCGCATCGAGCGTTGCTTGCGGCTTTCTCGAGGGCGTTTCCGCGTCCGCTCCGTGTTCCCGCGTTTCCTCGGCCATGATTATTGAGCCGGCGCTGCGAGCAATTGATTGTAGAGTTGCATTACACGCGGGACGTAATCGAGGGTCTCCTTGATCTGTGGTATAGCGCCATGCTGATCCACCGCGGCAGGGCCTGCGTTGTAGGCAGCCAACATCAGCCTCAGGTCATTGCGATAGCGTGTTGCGAGATCGCGCAGGTAATGCGTTCCTGCACGGATGTTCTGCTCCGGATCGAACAGATCACTGACACCGTACTGTTTGGCGGTGCTCGGCATCAGTTGCATCAGGCCGCGTGCACCTTTCTGCGACACGGCTTTGGGATCGCCCCCTGACTCCACGAGCAACACGGCGCGCACTAGCGCCGGATGTACACCATCCTGCCGTGCCGCTCCTTCGATCAGCTCCGTGAAGCGATCGGAACGATGCAACAGTGGGACGCGCTGCTCCGGGGCAGCGTCATCCTTGATCTCATCGACGCGCTTGAAACGCTCATCGACCGGTACGTTGGAATAGTGAGCCACGCCATTCTCATCGGTGAACACATAGACTGCCGCGTTCGCGGCGTGAGGTGCGGCCAACGGCAGCAGAAGGGCAGATAACACGGCGGCCGCGATGCGCATGCGCGGAGTATGCACGGCACGGCGCTGCCGGCAGGGTGGGTAAACTAAGTAGCACGGCGTGCGCCCCGGCTGTGGGTGTCCGCTCGGTCTCGGGCCGCCGATTGGACAATAGTGGCGCGTTCCCTGTGACCGAACTCTCACTGTCAAGAATTGTCAGTCGTTTAAGTCAAAGCGGCACGCCGGCGACGTCGGGCTGTGAGTACTGTCGCTACCCAGAAGTAATAAAAACGAGCACGGACGGATACGTACTCACGGCGCGCACGCCAGCGTAGTTCCGATCCGTGGCTCTGATGGGGTTAATCTGTGATAAGCGAGTCGAATCAACACGCTGAGCCCAGCAAGGGCGGATTGCGCAAGCGTCTGGTATTGGTCGAGGAGCATGCGATTCTGCGCGAAGGATTGCGGGCACTGCTCGAGCTCGAATCCGATCTGAGTATCGTCGGCGAAGCGACCAGCGTGGGCGAGGCGCTGGAAGCGGTGCAGCGGTTGTCGCCGGACCTCGTGCTGACCGATGTGGCTCTCGCGGGCCGCTCGGGCATCGAGCTGATCTGCGGGCTGCGCGAGCGCCGCACCGAGGCCAAGCTGCTGATCCTGACCGCGCACAATTCCGAAGAATACATCCGCGCGGCCCTGAACGCGGGCGCTCACGGCTATGTGCTCAAGGATGCCAGCCGCAAGGAGCTGCTGCAGGCCATCCGCATGGTGCTTTCAGGCCAGACCTATCTGTGCGCATCGGTCACCGCGAAGGTGGTTCATGGCTACCTGCGGCCCAAAAACGAAGAGTCTGGTGTCTCGCCCACCTCGCTCGTCACCGAGCGTGAGCGCGAGGTCCTGACACGGGTGGCCTTGGGCCGCTCCAACAAGTTGATCGCGCGCGAGCTCGCACTCAGCGTGAAGACGGTGGAAAAGCACCGCGCCAATCTGATGCGCAAGCTCACCCTGCATAACACCGCGGCCGTGACCCGCTTTGCGATCCGCAACGGTATGGTAACTGCGTCCGATCTGGAGAGTGCACCTACCGAGTAGCGGGTAGCGAGCCGGAGGTGATTTGCCCCAGTGCACTTATCAGGCGGAATACCCAAAGTGGATCAGGTTTTCACTAGCAACCCTCCGACTGGCGCAGCACGCACAGGTGGCTGGAACATGAGTTCGAAGGTAAGAAAAACAACGATGAGCGGGGTCGAGATGCATGTATCCATGGACCGAATCGCAACGGCGGCACGCGCCAGGGGGTTCACCCTTCTGGAGCTGCTGGTGGTCATGGTTATCATCGGTCTGCTGGCGGGCTTTGTTGCGCCCCGTTATTTCTCCCAGGTGGGCAAGTCCCGCACCAAGGCGGCCAGCGCGCAAATCGACGCGCTCGACAAGGCACTCGAGCAGTTCCGTCTGGATGTCGGCAGGTTACCGACGACGGAGGAAGGCCTCGCGGCGCTGAATGCCGCCCCTCCAGGCATGACCAACTGGGAGGGTCCGTACCTGAAGAAAGCGGTGCCGCTGGATCCGTGGGGGCATCCCTACATCTATGCGCAGCCCGGCACACATCAGAATGACTTCGACCTCGCCTCCTACGGACGCGATGGTCAGCCCGGCGGCAGCGGCGAAGATGCCGATCTTGTGAACTGGTAGCGCGCCGCATGGAATTTCGCATCAAAGCGCTCGATCAGGCCCAGGGCGTCGTCTCGTGCGTCATTGACGCCGTGGACGAGGCAGACCTGCGCCGGCAGCTGGCGCTGAAGGAGCTGAAAGTCATCTCGCTCTCGCGTCAGCGCCGCATCCGCATGGCCGCGCGCGAAAGCAAACTCAACCTGACGGTCTTCAGTCAACAGCTGACGTCGTTGCTGGATGCGGGGCTTTCGCTGGTGGAAGCACTGGAGGCGCTGGCCGAAAAGGAGTCGGGCAGCGGCTCGGTGCTGGAGCGCATTCTGGCACGGCTCTATGAGGGACAGACACTAGCGACGGCGCTGGGCGAGCACCCGGCGGTATTCCCCGCATTGTATGTCGCCTCGGTGCGTGCAAGCGAGAGGACCGGCGCGCTGCAGGAAGCACTCAAACGTTATATCGCCTACGCAGAACAGGCTGATGCCCTACGCAAGACGCTGGTGAATGCCTGCATCTATCCGGCGGTGCTGCTCGGCGCCGGACTGCTCGTGACGCTGTTTCTCATGGGTTATGTAGTGCCGCGTTTCAGCAGCATCTACGAGGATGTTGGCAGCGATCTGCCGGTAGCCTCCCGCATCCTGCTGCAATGGGGACGGCTGATCGATGCGCATGCCGGAGTCGTGGGGCTGCTGGCCGCCGCTGCCCTGGCGGGCGCGATCTATGGCCTGAGTCATCCGACTACGCGCGCCAAGCTGACAGAATGGTTGTGCCGCATTCCCTCGATCGGGCGGCAGCTGCACGTCTACCAGCTCGCCAGGCTTTATCGCACCACGGGAATGTTGTTACGCGGCGGCATGCCCGCGGTGTCCGCATTGCAGATGTCATCCGGTTTGCTGCGCAGCGATTCACAGGCATCGTTCGCCGCTGCGACGCAGGAGGTGCGCGAAGGTCAGTCACTCGCAGTCGCCATGGAGCGTAACGGACTGACCACGGCCGTCGCGGCGCGCATGCTCCGGGTCGGTGAGCGCAGCGGCAACATGGGTGAAATGATGGAACGCATCGCCGCCTTCTGCGATGAGGAGCTGGCGCGCTGGGTGGCCGTGGCAACCCGTCTGATTGAACCTGTCCTGATGACGGTGATCGGATTGATCATCGGAGTAATCGTCGTGCTCATGTACTTCCCGATATTCCAACTCGCAGGCAGCATCCGATGAGCGCCGTTGCAGAAGAAGTCCCTGTGGTGGGCGCAGCAGCTGTCAAAGCCACAGCGGCAGCCCGCGGCCACAAGCAGGAGTTGCTCGTGACGCTCGACGATGCCCTGCTCGCGCGCGCGATGCAGGAAAGCCAGGACAGCGAAGGCGGCGAGGGAGGCGCAGGTGTCTATGAGCGCGTTGCTCGGCTAGCGGGTCTGTCGGGATCGGCATTGGCGCAGGCCCTTGCCACAACGCTGGACTATCGCTTCATCCCCGATGCCGCGTTGGCCGATCTCGAGCCTGATTTTGCGTTGCTGGCCCCGGCTGAGGCGACCCGCCGCCACTGTATCGTCATCCATGAAGAGGACCAGCTGACCGCCGTGTTCGCTGATCCGTTCGATATGGCACTGCGCGGCTGGCTGGAGATGAAAGTTGCCGCGCCGCTCGAATGGGCGCTTGCCTCTCGTGAAGAGCTCGCCAATCTCATTGCCCGGCGTGCCGAGGCACTGCGGGCCATCGATGCGGTGCTGCCGGCCACCCAACGCGATGCACGCCGCGAGCAACGCATCGATACCTTGTCCTATGTTTCGATCAGTGAAGACGCCAGCCCGGTGGTGCGCCTGGTGCATTCCACCGTGTATGACGCCTTGCGCGCCGGTGCGAGTGATATCCACCTGGAGAGCACCGCGGCCGGCCTGGTCGTTCGTTATCGGCTGGATGGTGTGCTGGTCAGCATTGCCTCAATTGCGGGCGCCGAGCTTGCCGAACAAGTGATTTCGCGTATCAAGGTCATGTCCGAGCTGGACATCGCCGAACGCCGCGTGCCGCAGGACGGCCGCTTCAAGATTGCTTTCGAGGCTCGACCGATCGATTTCCGTGTGTCGATCATTCCGAGCATCTTCGGCGAGGACGCCGTCCTGCGTGTGCTGGACAAGAAGGCGCTGACCCAGCAGATGACCGGCCTGCGACTGGATGTGCTGGGCTTCGATGCGCGCGTGATCAGCGAGGTACGCAGGCTGAGCGCGCTTCCCTACGGCATGCTGCTCGTCACAGGTCCAACCGGCAGCGGTAAGACCACGACGCTGTATGCCGCGATCTCCGAGACCCAGACGGGACGGGACAAGATCGTGACGATCGAGGATCCGGTGGAATACCAGCTCTCCGGAGTGCTGCAGATCCCCGTCAACGAGAAGAAGGGCCTGACCTTCGCCCGAGGATTGCGCTCCATCCTGCGCCACGATCCGGACAAGATCATGGTCGGTGAAATCCGTGACCCGGAGACCGCGCAGATTGCGATCCAGTCGGCGCTCACCGGCCATCTGGTCTTCACGACCGTACACGCGAACAACGTATTCGATGTGGTGAGCCGGTTCGTGCACATGGGCGTGGATACCTACAGCTTCGTGTCGGCGCTGTCAGGTGTGCTGGCACAGCGTCTGGTGCGTGTGATCTGTGCGCAGTGCTGTCAGTCCTATCACCCATCCACCGAGCTGCTGGAGCAGTCCAATGTCTCGGTCATCTCCAGTGCCGCCTTTCGCTTTCGCAAGGGCGTCGGCTGCAAGCACTGCCGTGGCACGGGCTACCGTGGTCGCAAAGCGGTCGGTGAGCTGCTGGTGCTGAATGACGAGATGCGCGAGGCGATCGTGAATCGGGCGCCGGTGCGCCAGCTGAAGGCACTGGCCGCTCAGGCCGGCGTACGTCTGCTGCGCGCCTCCGCTCTGGAGCTGGTGCGACATGGCGAAACCACACTCGAGGAGGTCAATCGTGTCACCGTTATGGCGTGATGAGATTGGCATCCATCTGTCCCCGACACGCCTCTGCATGGTGCGTTTGCGGCGCGGCCTGCGCCCGTCCGTGGCGGCGGAATACGAGCATCCGCTTGCGGAGAAAGGCGCCTCGGACTGGACCCCAGCGCTCAACCATGCGGCGCACCTGCTCGCCAGGCCCGAGTGGCAGCAGGCCGCGGCGCGGGTCGTGGTCGCGGACACCTGGGTGCGCTATGCCATCGTGCCCTGGGCTGCCGCTCTGAACTCTGCCGCCGAGCGCGCCGCGCATGCGCGGCAGTTGTTGGTGAGTGCCTACGGTGAGGCCGTTCAGGACTGGGAGCTGCGACTGTCGGATGCACCGCCGGACACGCCCCGGGTAGCCTGCGCGATTCCCACGGAGCTACTCCTGCAGATCCGCACGCTGTTGATGAGTCACCGCATTCGCCTCGTGAGTTTGCAGTCGCAGCTGACGTTCGCTTACGAGAACTGGCGCCATTGTTTACCGGCCTCGGGGGCTTGGTTCGTGACGATCGGCGAAGGCACGCTCGCAGCCGCGCGCCTGCATCAGCGCTGTTGGGACCGCGTCCACACGGTGCGCATCGGACAGGACTGGACGCGCGAGCTGCGGCGTCTGCAGACCTTCGGCCGCCTGGCCAGCGGGAATCCGGCGGAGGGTGCCGTGTATGTGGATGCACCGCAGGCCTGGCGTGAGGTGGCCGGCGATACCGTGCAGAACCTGCATTGGCTGGAGGCAGATGACAGCCGCATCAGCACGCTGCCGCGTCTGGGCCGGGTAAGGAGGCTCGCGGCATGAAAGCTCCAGTCGTGGCGATGGATTTTGCCGCCCCGCGGGTACGCAACAGCTTCCCGGGCGTGCTGCTGCTGGTGTTGGGACTCGGAGCGCTCGTGGCCGTGGGCGCGGAGTATCGGCATGAAACCCAGAGGCGGGCTGGGCTCGAGCTCAAACTCGCAGCCGCCACGCAGGCCGTCGCCCATGATCCGGCAGCCGCTGCCCGCAAGGCCCGTCTCAATGAGCAGGCCGCAGGCGTAGCCCGCGAGCTGGCGGCACCCTGGACGCGCATGCTCGCCGAGCTGGAGGTGGCCAGCCGCGACACCAGTGAGGACATCGCCGTCCTCTCCGTTGAGCCGGATCTGGAAAAGCATCGCGTGCGCATCAGTGGCGAATCCAAAGACCTGCAGACCGCACTCAGCTATCTGCAGAAATTGCAGGGCAGCCATTCGCTGCGGAACCCGATGTTGGACAGCCACGAAGTGGTAGCAGACAACAACGAGCACCCGGTGCGCTTTGCCATGACTGCCGACTGGCGGGAGCAACCATGACAGCCGTAACTTCCGATGACAACGCCGTACTGGAAGTCGTAGCAGAAAGCAGCGGCACGGCTGTGGTCGTGGCACCCGATGAGTCAGAGTCGGGAAGAGTATCCGTGGCCTCTCAAGCAGGTGCGGTCACGGAACGCGTGAGTGCGGCGATCCCGCTGGCCAAGCGAGGGCAGCCCCCAGCGACGCTGCGCAAAGCTCAGACTGCCTTGGCCCGTGCGGTTCCAGCCGGCACGTACTACGTCACACGTCTAGGCCCCGCCGGAGTCTCAGGCCTTACCGCACTGGTTGCCGCGATCATCATCGGTACGACTGCGGTTCTCGCGGCCCATTCGACCGCGGACGATCTCACCGCGAAAATCGCTGCAGTTCAGCATCAGCACGTGACCGTGACTCCCGAGCAGGAGCTCGCCAGAGTCGTCACAACGCTTCCCGGTCGCGAGCGTATGCCCGTTATTGTCGGCGAAGTGCTGCAGCAGGCGACGGCCGCAGGGGTTCCGCTCAGCGCCGGTCATTATTCCTACAGCCCGCCGACCTCCGGTCGCGTGGCTCGCTACGAGCTCGAATTCCCGGTGACTGCCGAGTATCCGAAGGTGCGGGACTTCATCAATCGCACACTCACGGAGGTTCCGTACGCGACCCTGGATAAGTTGCACATCGAGCGCAAAGTCGTCGGCGATGCGACGGTGAAGGCCGACGTGCGCTTCGTGGTATTCGTGAATGACGGGGTCGCGCCATGAAGCTCATAACGCGCTCCCGCGTCCTGGTCGCGCTGGCGCTCGGCATCGGCGCTTATGTGGTGATTTCCGGTGGCGATGACGAGGCTACACCGGCATCGCATCCCAAGAGCACGGTGCGGCAGGTTCGGCAGGGTACTGAACATCACGGCCAGGCTTCATTCACCATCCCTACGCTTGCAATGTTGCAGCATCGGGTCGATGCGGGCACCGCACCGCAGGCGCTGTTCGCATCGCACTCCTGGTACAAACCGCCGCCACCACCCCCACCTACGCCCGCGCCGATCATCTCGCAAAAGCAGGTCGTGGCCGCTCCGACCGCACCACCGCTGCCATACGCCTTCATGGGAAGTTATGCGCCGGCCGGCCAGCCGCCTGTGTTCTTCCTGACCAAGGCAGATCGGGTGTACGACGTGCACGTCGGGGATGTCATCGACTCGATTTACAGTGTCGACAGTTTCAATGGCAAGCAGCTGTTTCTGACCTATAAGCCTCTCAACATACAACAACAACTCAATGCAGAGGGACCTCAGTGAAGACCTTCCGTTGGTGCCATCTTGGCGCATCCCTGATGTTAACGCTCCTGGCAGGCTGTGCCGCTGACCGCCTGCACCGCGAGGGACTCGAAGCGATCGACCACGAGCAGTACGAGGTCGGCGTGTCAGATCTTGCACAGGCCGTGGCGAAGGACCCGCATAACATGGCGTTCCGCCTGGACTTCCAGGCGCGGCGCGAGGCGGCAGTGCAGAAACTCATCGCGCAGGCCGATGCCGCGCGCGGAGCAATGCAGCTCGATGCGGCCGCACAGCTGTACCGGCGCGCGCTTGCGATCGATCCGAACAATGACCGCGCGCAGCGCAGTCTCGAAGGTATCGAAGGAGACAAGCGTCACGGTGCGGCGCTGGCAGGCGCCCGTAAAGACTTCGATCGCAAGGACCTGGATGCCGCTGAAGGTAAGGTGCGGCTGATCCTGCACGAGGATCCCGGCTACGTCCCCGCACAGCAGCTCGCGGCAGAGATCAACGTCGCGCGTGGCCCGCAGACCGTGGCGCCCAGGCTGCAGACACGTGATAACCGCAAGGTGACCCTGCAGCTGCGCGATGCCCCGACCAAGATGGTGTTCGAGGTGCTGCAGCGCGAGACCGGCATCAACTTCATTCTGGATAAGGACATCAAGAGCGAAGGCAAGACGACCATCTTCGTGCAGGACGTGCCTGTGGAGGAGGCTATCGACCTCGTGCTGGACCAAAATGCCCTGGCTCGCCAGATCCTGGCCTCCAACATGGTCATGATCTACCCGAACACTGCGGCCAAGCAGAAGGAGTACGAGCAGCAGATCGTGCGCACTTTCTATCTGACCAACGCCGAGCCGAAAGAAGTCGAATCGATGCTGAAGTCGGTACTTGGCGCCAAGAACATGTTCATCGACGAGCGCTCAGGCTCGATCATCGTGCGCGACACGCCGGACGCCGTCCGCATGGCAGAGAAGCTCGTGGCCTCACTCGATGTGGCTGAGCCGGAGGTCATGTTGGAACTGGAGGTGCTGGAGATCTCCTCGAGCAAGCTGCAGGACCTGGGCATCCTGTATCCGGCGACCGCCACGTTGTCTCCCACAGCCTTGGGCACCGCGGCCGCCAGCGCAGGTAAATCACTCGTACTGTCCGACCTGGCGCACCAGAATTCGCACACTGTGACGGTCTCGCCGCTGAGCGTCACGCTGAACGCGATGAAGCAGGCTGGTCTGACGAACACGCTGGCTAGCCCACGCGTGCGGGCGCGGAACAAGGAAAAAGCCAAGATCCTCATCGGCAGCCGGCTGCCGGTGATCACGAACAGTGTGACGCCGACTGCAGCAGGTGCACCTGTAGTCACGGGCAGTGTGCAGTACCTGGATGTCGGTCTCACGCTCGAAGTGCAGCCCACGGTTCATCTCGATAGCGATGTGGCCATCAAGCTGAACCTGGAAGTCAGCTCCCTGTTGAAGCAGATCCAGACAGCCTCCGGAACCATTGCGTATGAGATCGGGACCCGCAATGCCAACACAACCTTGCGCCTCCACGATGGGGAGACACAGATCCTGGCAGGACTCATCCAGGACTCGGACACCCATACCGCCAACACGATCCCCGGGCTGGGCGACATCCCGATTCTGGACCATCTGTTCGGTACTCATCACACGGACCGGGAGAAGGACGAGATCGTCCTTTCCGTGACACCTCGCATTATTCGTGCGCAACCCCGGCCAGCGGCCGACAATACCGAGTTCTGGTACGGCAGCGAGACCCGCACGCGCTCGGCACCTTACACGGGTGATCTGGCGACGCCAGCGCGTCCGGCCAGCTCGGCGGGCAACGTCAGTGGTGCGGCCGGCGCGGAAACCCAACAGGCGCTGCCGCCTGCGGGTGCGCCGATTCCCAACTACGGCGGCCCGCAGCCGGTGAGTCCGTCGCTATCGCCCGGTGAGGTCTCGGCGCCACTCGGTCTGCCTGTGCCTCCCGCCAACCCCGGGACGGCCTCCGAAAGACCCGCTGCGGCGCCTGAGCCGACGCAGCGTCTGGCTACTACTGCGGTCCCGACAGCGATTAGCCCGCAAGCGGAGCCCGCCTCCGCCACAGCCCCTGCTGCCGGCGCAGATGCAGCCGAGGCAGCCGCTCAGCATGCGGGCGCAGGCGCAGTCCGGTCGGCATTGACCCTGAACGGGCCCAATGACGCCAAGGTCGGTGATGAGTTCCAGGTGTCTGTGCTGCTCTCCAGCGAGCAGGCCATTACGCGACTGCGCTCGCAGCTGCGCTTTGACTCGACGGCATTGCAGCTGGTGAGCGCAGACGCCGGTGACCTGGTTCCGAGCGGAGGTCCCGCCGTGAACGTCCGAGGTGGAAATGCCCAGCTCGATGTGGTGACGACGCCGGATGCGCCCCTGCAGGGCAGCGGATCTCTGATGGTTCTGCGCTTCAAGGCAGTAGCGCCGCGGTCGACGAACATCGCCGCGATGTTGAATGTGCTCGGGGGCACCGGAGCTGCCGTGGGCAGCAGTTCGGCCCCGCCGCTCCAAGTTGCCATCCACCAGTGATGAGCGACCGCCAGCAGCGATCCGGAGCGCGCATGCGCGGATTCACGCTCATCGAATTGGTCATCACGCTGGCGATCATCGCCCTGTTGGCGACGGCGGCCCTACCGCTGGCCCAGCTGGTGGCACAGCGTGAGAAGGAGGCGGAACTGCGCACCGCGCTGCGCGACCTGCGCGATGCTATCGATGCCTACCACCATGCAGCCCAGACGGGGCACATCAAACTCGAGCTCGGTCAGTCGGGCTATCCGCCGGACCTGCAGTCGCTCTACATGGGCGTGGAAGATGCCGGTAGCGAGGAGAAGAAGAACCTGTATTTCCTGCGACGGGTTCCGCGCGATCCGTTCTTTCCGGATGGATCAGTGCCGGCCGAGCAGACCTGGGGGCTGCGCAGCTATCAAAGCCCTCCGGATGATCCTCAGCCGGGCGATGACGTCTATGACATCTATTCGCTCTCAAACGCCAAGGGTCTGAACGGCGTTCCGCATCGACAGTGGTGAGCCACACAGAGAGTGATGCAAGTATGAATCGCGCCACAGGCAGCCGCAGCCATCGGGGATTTACCCTCATCGAGTTGCTGGTCGTGCTGGCCATCATCGGTACATTGCTGGCGCTCGCCGTGCCGCGGTATTTCCATACCCTGGCGCGCGCGCGGGAAACCGTGCTGCGGCACGATCTGGCCACCCTGCGCGAGGCGATCGACAAGCACTACGCTGACCTCAATGAGTACCCCGACACGCTTGCAGCGTTGGTGGATAAACATTACGTTCGCTCCGTGCCGATCGATCCTTTCACCAAGCTCGCCGACAGCTGGACCGTAGTCCCGTCGGACGACCCTGATCACGCGGGCATTCGCGACGTCCATAGTGGTTCGGCCGAGACCGGTTCAGATGGCACGGCATTGGCAACCTGGTGAGGTAGTCTGTCCGAAGCGACGTGAAGGCGGCTTCACGTATGTCGGGCTGCTCGTGATTATCGTGATCACAGGGCTGATGCTGACCATGGCGAGCCGCGTCTGGAGCACTACGGAGCAGCGCGAACGGGAAACGCAGTTGCTCTTCATCGGCCATGCCTACCGCCTGGCCATCGCCTCGTACTTCGCGGCGGGTCATCAGTATCCAGCGGCGCTCGAGGATCTGGTGCTGGACCAACGCTTTCCAGAGCCGAAGCGACACTTACGCCGGCTTTATCCGGATCCCATGACCGGCCAGGTCAACTGGAGCCTGGTCATGACGCCCGATGGTCACGGCATCATGGGCGTGGCGAGCACTTCGCAGTCCAAACCCATCAAGGTGGACGGCTTCGAGCCGACCGATGATACCTTCAAAGACAGCGATTGTTACTGTAACTGGCAGTTCGTCTACTACCCGAATCGCTATAACCGCTGGCGAGGACAAGTCAGTCCGGGCGCAGGCGGCCCGGGCGCCGGCAGCGATCCCAAGTCGTCAGGGTCTCTGGGGACCTTCAAGCCCGGATCGCTGAACGCTTTGCCCTCAAGCAGTGGAGGGCTCTCGCCGCGCAACGGGCTGGGCGGCAGCAGTACCGGTGATTTCCAGCAGAATGCGAGCCCCGCGCCGGACTCCTCCTCCGACCCCAACTAACAGCAGCTCTTGGCTCACGCGCGCGGTGTCTAGCACCAGCACGGTGTAGCTCGGCTTAGGGTGTCAGCCCGACGACGTGCCTCGCCGTTGTTCCAGGACGCGCGTGATGCTTGCCAGAAGCTCCTCTCGCTCGAACGGCTTGGTCAGCACCTCGTCCGCGCCGGCCTCGCGCGCGGCAACGAGATATGCGGAGGTGGTGAGCGCCTCCGGCTCATAACGCAGCCGGCCGAAGTTACCCCCGCCGGAGATCGCGATGACACATGTTCGGGGCGCCAACTGACGCACATGGCGAATGAGGTCGATGCCGTGGACTTTCGGCATCAGGATGTCAGTGATGACCACCTCATGCGGCGCACGCTGGAACGCCTCCAAACCCTCGGTCCCAGAGGTGGTCACGGTGACGGTGTGACCTGCACGCTCCAGTGTGCGGCGCAGTGAAAGCCCGACAGCTGGCTCGTCATCGATGATGAGGATGGATGCTGTCGGACCCTGGCGCCGACGGCCGGGTCTGGCAGCGTCCACGACGGGTTCGGCAGTCATAGACTCACCCTAGTTGTCTCAGGGCTCGAGTGCGCGAGCGAAAGTTTGGGAGTTCGCGGGAAATATACACGGAAGCGGGTTCCCCGGCCGAGTTTGCTGTCCACTGTGATCGTTGCGCCCATGGCGGTTGCAATGCCGTGCACGACGAAAAGACCGAGGCCCGTGCCCTCGCCTATATCTCGGGTGGTGAAGAAAGGCTCGAAAATTCGGGGCAGGGAAGCCTCGCTGATCCCGTGCCCCGTGTCACTGACTTCCAATACGACGTAGTCGCCTGGTGTAATCCTGATATCTCGTACATCTGCCTGTCGGGTCACCGAGACTCGCAGCAGCCCACCATGCTCACGCATGGCCTGATAGGCGTTGGTGCACAGGTTCATGACCATCTGGCTGGTCAGATCGGGGTCTCCGTTGATGACCGGGAGGTCCGGCTCCAGCGTACGTTGCACCTCGACATTAGCGGGCACCGCGACGCGGACCAGATGCAGGACCTCTTCGGTCAAAGCGGCCAGCTGGATCGGGGCAAGCGCGCCATCACCGATCTCGCGGCTGAAGGTCAGGATGCGGCTCACCAGCTGCCGCGCCCGGCGGATGGCCGTGAGCACATGACGCAGATCTTCCGCGGCCCCCGAGCCCTCGGGCAGCTCGTCGCTGGCCGACTGCGTGTACAGCAGGATAGGCGTCAGAATGTTGTTGAACTCGTGCGCTATGCCGCTGGCCAGCGTGCCGATCGAGGCAATGCGCTCCTGCTGGCGTAATCGCTCCGCCAGCTCCTGCCGCTGACCTTCGGTCGCTGCGTGTTCCTTGATCTTCTGCTCGAGGCGCGCGTTCATACCAACGAGCTGACTGCGCATGTATTCCAGATGCTCCGTGAGTGCACGCACTTCATGCAGCGAGCTGGTCGAAGACAGATGCGATGTCACATCTCCGTCTGCGATACGTCGCGCAGCCTCTTGCAAGCGGGTCATCGGCCGCGCCATGCGCGTTGCCATCCAGACTCCGAGGCCGATCGAGGTGAGGAGAAACAGCAGCACTGCGAGCTCGATCTCGTGACGCGCGTGCTGGATGCGCTCCAGTGTGCTCGAGGTGTCAAACCCAAGCCGCAGGACGATCTGTCGTCCGTTCTTGTTGATCAGCATCGAGAGGAAGTAGGTATGATCCCGCCGCGCATCCAGGCGTAGATCGTCCTGACCCGGATAGCGCAGATCGGGCGCGTTCAGGCTGCTGCGAATTACGTGCTCACCCTCGGCGACCTCGGCGAATACGCCGCGCCCGCTCAGGATGACGCTGTCCAGCAACATCATCGTGCGGTCGGGTGAGTTCAGCACATCCCCGAGCTCGAGCTCATCGGCCAGCAGCCGGCCATAGGTCCGCACTTCGTCCAGCAGCGCATCCTCGAGCCCATGCTGCATGATCAGCAGCAGCCCCCCGAACAGCACGGGTAGCAGCAGCGCATGGATAGCTGCAAGCAACAGCGCCAGGCGGAACCAGAGGCGATCGATTACTCGTGCCATAGAACGCGCAGCACCTTGATCTTCGGATTGCTCTCGACGTCTTCCTGCCAACAGTAGCTGACAGCGAGCGGGTCGGCTTCCAGATGCGCGAGCAGTAGCGGGACCGAGGTGAAGTGTGGAGGGCGTGGCTGCCCCCGGGTGTTGAGCAGCGTGAGAATGTGTCGGTCATAAGCCGACTCCGACATCGATACGATGTATTGCAGGAAGGCATCGTCGATGGTCGGCTCGCTGTCGTTGAGCAGCGGATGCAACGCCACGCCTCGAGTGCTCACTGGCAGTCCCAGGAATAGCTTGCGCATCGCGAGGGCGTCGAGTGACTGCTCGGGCGCGGCAGAGCTGGCAATGAGCACCAGTGTACGGGCTCGGCAGTCCGGTGACACTGCCACCAGCGCCAGCAGCAGCACCGCATGCAGCCAGCGCTTCACAGCAGGGCTGCGCTCCATTGCAGGCGCAGCTCACCAAAATGATTGGTGAGCGTGTGAGTATCGGAGGCTTCGACCGTGAGCGCCTGGCGGCGCGTGAAGTCCCAGCGCGCCCCGACGCTGGTACGGGCGATCGCGAAGCTCGGAAATAGCCGCAAGTACTGGGCGTCACTGGCATTGACCGTGAACTCGTGCCGCGCGAAGCCCCGAACGTCATAGGCCAGCTGCAGTTCCGCCTGCAGGTAGCCAGCGGCGAACTGTGCCCGATCCTCGCCAGGTCGCAGCACATCTGTCACATCGATGCCATAAAAGGAACTCACCATGCTCCAGCGATCCGCCGAGTAGATGGCGTAAACACCGAGCACATGCTGGTTCACGTGATCCAGCGCTGCTATGGCGAGCGGGCCGCCCATCGAATCAGCGTTGATGTGGCTGGCAGCAAATAGCAGTCCGATACCGCTGTCGTTCAGTTCATTCGGCAGCCAGGCGAGCCGCGCCTGTACCCCGAGGCGATGATCGGTGCCGTCGAATGGCTCGAGCCCATCCTTTCTGACTATTGCTGTGTAGCCGCTGGAAATGCCGGTGAGGATCGTGTGGCCCGCCGCGAGATGCCAGCGGTTCTCCAGCAGTATGCCCACGTGATGCTGTGGGATGATCCCGTCGTCATCCTCCCAATTCTCGACCGCGGGTCGTGTAATGCTGGTCTGCAGATATTGGCCGTGGTGATGTTCGTGATTCCAGACGCTAGCCAGCTGGTGATAGCGACCCACCCAGAGCGTCATGTCGGCGGAGGGCGTCCAGCCGAACTGCAACCGCTCGAGATCGTGTTCGCGATTGGTCGCTAAGTACTCGCCGAAGAGCCGGAATTGCTCATACTGCAGAGTGAGCAGGATATCGGCGCTCAATAGCAGCCCGTCGCCGAGCTGTGCGGTGTCGTCGTAGCCGGGAGTGCCGATCGCCTGCGCGCTGCCGAACACCAGCAGCTCCCTGCCGAGCGACTCTGCGTGCGCGACTGGCTGACAGCAGAGCGCCAGGACCGCCAGTGCACCAACCAGGCGTCGCGCCCAGCGGGAAATCAGGACGCGCCTTCCTCGCCCGCGGTGCTATCGAATGTCTTGGGCGGTAGCAGGCCGCTGCGCACGGCAAAGACGGTTATGGCAGAGGTGTCACGCAAATCGAGCTTACGCATCAGACTGGCGCGGTGCTTTTCAACGGTTTTGATGCTGATGCTCAGGGCATTCGCGATCTGTTGGTTGGACTCGCCAGCGGCCACCCTGCGCAGCACGTCCGATTCCTTCGGGGTGAGCCCACCGCCACGGCCGCGATTTTTGTTTGGCTGCAGGTAACCTTCCAGTACGAGAGCCGCGACGGCCTTGGAAAAATAGCGTTGAGCCGCCGCAACGGTGCGTATTGCACTCAGCAGCTCCTCACGCGGTGAGTCCTTCAGAACGTATCCCACAGCTCCTGCCGTTAAAGCTGAACGCACGCACTTGTTAGTGCAGAAGGAGGTGAGAATCAGCGCACGTGTCTGCGGCGACAATCGGTGCAGGTCGGCCAGCCACTCGAGGCCCAGGCCATCAGCGGATGCGAGATCGGCGATTACGACATCCGGTCGGGAGTCGCCCAGTCCTTCCAGACACAGCACTCCCGTACGCACTGCGGTCACCAGCTCGAAATCAGGCTCAAGTTGAATGACAGTACGCAACGCTTCACGCAACAGCGTGTCACTCTCGACCAGCACTATCCGTAAACGCATTAACAGCGTTACTCCGTAAGGGTAATCTCGATCATAACGGGCAGCGCGCCTCGGAAAGCCGATGCAAAGACCATTCTGCAGACCCGCCTTTCATAACACCGGTTGAAGTGTGCACTCGCTCACACCGCGGACATCTGATTCATCATTGCGCCGTTCTGCCAGCCTGCGGCAGCCAGGAGCGCGTAGTTACTGAGACCTCTGTCACATGTCAGAAACTGCCCCTGCGCATGAGGACTTATTCAGGCGCCCGTGAATCTTAACATGGGTTAGAGCCATACCCACATCCCGCAGCACCCGGATCGGTGGGGTATGTCGGTAGACGGCGAGCTGCCGGCGGTCGGGTTAGCTGCTGAGCATGTCCGTAATTCCCGTGACGGACTCACTATGTGACGCGGGTATTGTAGAAGCTCGTGCCAGTGGGGCCCTGATCAGCAATCCGCTCAAGTGTTTGTTCGACATCGAGAAGCACGCTGAGACAAATCTCCGCCTCGCATGGATCTCGCCGGACAGCAGAAGCCGAGCGCGCGCGGAAGTCGCGGCGATGTGGTGCAAGGCGCATGTTGCGGCCGCCTGCCCATAGAGGCGTGCTGACGTGCCAGTCGCAAGAACGATTAGGCAATTTAGCAGCTTGCCCCCGCACCCACCCCTGTCATACGACTTTACCCGCGGGCGCGGCATACACGGTCGTACCTCGAACCTTTCTGCATCCTACCGATAGTACCTTGCGAGCCGTCCCCGCAGGATTGGCTCGCCTAATAACAAGTCAACGTCGCGGCCCATGACGTCGCACGGGCATAAATGTACGGATGGTTTGTCAGATTTCGTTTGGTAGCCGGGCACAGTGCAGTCCCGGCTTCTGTGCAGCTCGATGGCTTCGCGATGGCGACGATTCTTTGCCCGGAGCTCATGTCGCTGCGGGCAATTCCCTCTTGAGAAGCGGTGACACGGGATGGACAGATATGGTTGGACATAATCGAAGGAGCGCAGCGGGCGAGTTGTGGAAATGCGGTGGTTTACACATCGCGGCTACAACGCCTTCTCTAACATCCCTTTCGCCAGCCTATCGTCAGACACCTGCTGTTGTCCCGATTGCGTACGTCCGGGGCGACTTATGGAAAACGATGAACGTGCGCTTGGAAATGAAGGCGCGCAACGGGTTGGGGAGAAAGAACCAATGAAAAACTTTCGCTGGTCGATGGTAGTGAGTCTCATGGCAGCCGGCCTGGTGCCGGCATTTCCCGTGGCGGCACAATCCTTCCGAGTGCAGTGTCCGACGAGCACGGTCACGCATCCGGATCCTGGCGCCACGGGTGTCAACAGCAGCGAGCCTCGGTACACGAGCCCGACATACAACGCTACGGGCACGGATTACACCAAGGGCAAGAGCGGCAACGTCAATGGCGCCATCAAGTGCCAAACCGTGGCCGGCGGCGACGGTTACGCGTCCATGGGCGACGGCAGCCAGATCTACATGTTCTCTTTCGGTCCGCTGTCGGGACTGGCCAATATCGCGAACGGCCTACCTGGCACGGATTTCCCGTCTGAATTCAACTCGGTAATCAATCCGACGGACATCGTACCGGGATACCCGCAGGCGTTGGGTAGCCCATCGACGGTATCCAATGGTGCCATTGGCCTGGTTGCCACCAACGTCAACTACACGTTCACCATTTACGACATCCTGGAAGGCTACTCCGCCACGTTGGCGCCTCCGGCCACCAGGAGAAATACCGCCGCCAACACGGTGACGGTAATTCTGAATGAGCCCTCACCCTTCAAGAAGGGTGATCAGGTCATGATAGGGCAGGGCCCAACGGGCACTGACTTGAACGGCTACGTGGGGGGACCGTACACAGTCACCGCAGTCGCTATTCCCAACACTCTTGGGCTTCCCGCATCGTTCGGATTTCAGTTCACGCTGAATGGGCCAAGAGGGCTAGCCGAAGTGAATGCATCCCCCGATGCCACTGCTTCCTCGGTGCCAGTTGTCGACGGTCACGTCGATGCACGTCAGATCATGGATGTCGGCATCATGAACGGCAACATCCCGGCGCCGCTGATGGCGATCGATGAGGACGACGAGTTTTTCCTGACGCTGACGAACGTCGGCATGATCATGCGCCCGGACCTGTTCGAACAGCACACCATTCACTTCCACGGCTACCCGAACGCCGCGTCGTTTTACGACGGCGTTCCCGATGCCTCGGTCGCGATCAACATCGGCGGCAGCTTCACGTACTACTACTTGGCGCCAGATGCGGGAACCTACTTCTGGCACTGCCACATCTCGCCCCCCGAGCACTTGCAGATGGGCATGGTGGGGCAACTATATGTACGGCCCCGCCAGAACCGCGTGCCATCAGGGACCCCCCTGTACACGGCGCTCCAGACTCAGCAGGGTGATCTCCGCACGGCTTGCAATACGGGCGATGTCCTGTGCAGCAACCCGCTGCCTGCTGTGAACACCGGTGCGGTCGCTCCCGCCACGACCGTCTCAACGGACACAACCAAGGTAGCCACCAACGGCTACGCATACAACGACGGTGACGGTTCTACCTACTACGACGTCGAAGTACCGCTGCAGATGCACGGGTTCGACCCGAATTTCCACTTCGTCGGCATGACCTTCAACCCTGAAGGGTTCGCCGACATGAAGGACAAGTACTTCCTGCTCAACGGCCGCAGCTATCCCGACACCGTGACCAGTGGCCCGCTGTCGACGCCCTCGGCCGATGGCGTGAATCACTTTTCGCAGCCGATCAGCTCGATCGTCAGCATGAAGGCCGGCCAACGCGCGCTGCTTCGCATCTCGGAGCTCAACGTCAGCGAGTACCACACGCTCGCGTCGGTCGGGATTCGGATGCATGTGATCGGCTGGAACGCAAAGATGCTGCGCGACCAGACCGGGCACAACATGGACTACTTCACCAATTCGATCACGCTCGGCGGCGGTGAATCCGCGGACGTGATCCTCGACAGCTGCCTGGTCCGACCGACGCTGACGAGCGGCGCCCCCGATTACACCCAGTGCACGACATCGATCCCGGCTGGCACTTACTACCTGTACACCTCCAACCTGGACCATCTGTCCAATGACGCAGAGAACTTCGGCGGTCAGATGACCGAAGTCCGCGTCGCGGCAAACTAAAGAGGCGAGCCATGTTTGCGACAACCATAAAAAAGACCATTTCGATGAAGCGACTGCTTCCTCTTGGGGTGTTGGTGCTGGCTGCCTCGATGGCGCAAGCTGCCGCACCTGGTATCAGCGGCAACTCCGTTGCCAATAGCACGAGCACATTCAATCTGACGGCGCAAACTGCTCGCTTGACGCAGCCCGACGGACAGAGCATCTACTCCTGGGGCTACGGGTGCGTGGCGAATAGCACTCCGACTTTCCTGCCGAAGGCGATCTCGACGGGTTTCTGCAGCACCATGCAGGTGCCAGGGCCAACCCTTATCGTGACAGAAGGGGATACTGTCACCGTAAGCCTGACCAACAACTTACCGGCGGCGGCCGGCAACACGTCGATTCTGTTCCCCGGTTTCACGGTGACTGCAGTCAACGGCGTGCAGGGCCTTCTGACCCAGGAGGCCGCGCCCGGTACGACCATCACCTACACATTCACCGCCACTTCCCCCGGGACGCGCGCTTACTACAGCGGCACTCAGAGCGACCTGCAGATCGAGATGGGGCTGTACGGCGCGATCATCGTGTTGCCGAAGACCCCGGTGGCCGATGCGGGCTGCAACGACTTGCTCGCCCCCCCGGGAGCCAACGCGCAAGCTCAGGCGGCCTGGGGCGAAAGTGACTTCCGCCTCTCAACGTCAGCCTATGACCATCCCTCGACCTGTTACGACCGCGAGTATCTCTTCCAGTTCTCCGAGATCGATCCGGCTATCCACATCGCGGCTGATGCACAGGTCACCGCGAAGGCCACCGTCCTCAATGTTCCGACGGAGCCCTATCACCCCGCTTATTACATGATCAACGGGCGCTCGATGCCGGACGACATGGATCCGAATTACGCGCCGATGTATCCCAATCAGCCGTACAACGGCAATCCGCACCTGCATCCGGGTGAAATCACGCTGCTGCGGATCATCGGACAGGGCCGCTGGCAGCATCCGTTCCACGAGCACGCCAATCACGTGCGCATCCTGGCACGCGACGGCAACCTGCTGTTGACGCAGGCGGATAGCCACGGCAACACCCAGCTGGCCGGTCCTTTGATGTTTACAACCACGACCACGCCGGGTGTGGCGATGGACGGCTTGTTCTACTACACCGGCCGGGGCCTCAACTGGGACATGTACGGCCACAATCCTGCGTCGACCAATTCGAGCGACACCAACGCGAAACTGCCGTGCACGCCCGACGCCAACGGTTACAACACGGGTGCGCCCACCGCGATCAACTACTTCGAGTGGTGCCAGGACCATAACAAGCCGATGCAGGCCGCGCCGTTCGGCGATGTGCCCTCCGGCGGTCCGGTGACCTTGCCCGACCCGAATATCTTCGTGAATGGTGCGTGGTTCGGTGGCAGCCCCTACCTGGGCCCGGACGCAACCATCCGCGCAACCTCCGGCAATGGAACCTGCACACCCGTTCCGCCGGCGACCACCTGCGCCACAACATCTACTTCAGCAACCACCGGCACAACGCCGCCTTCCGGAACCATCGCAAACAATCCTTCGACGGAAGCCGGCTATGCGTTCATGTGGCATTCGCATAACGAACGAGAAATCACCACCAACAATATCTTCCCAGGCGGGATGTTGATGATGATGCTGGTCGATTCACGTGAATTCGTGATCGACGAGTCTCTGTAGGGCAGGAGAGAGTAAGTAAATGAGAACTAATAAAATAAAGTCCGCCGTGATCAAATCGACGCTGGCGGCCACATTCCTTCTCTCGGCGAGTGGCGCAGCCCTCGCGCAGCAGGTGATCAACCTGACTGCCGCACCGGCGAGCGCCGCGCTGTCGGACGGCTCAAGCGTGCCGATGTGGGGCTACAGCTGCGGCGCGTTGACGGGGGGAACCGCGAAATGCGCGGCCTTGAACCAGTCGGTGGTCAAGACGCCTGCGACCGCAAACGCAGGCGATGTCACCACCGGGTGGTCACCGATCGTGATCACCGTGCCGAGTGGTCAGGATCTACAGATCAACCTGACCAACAATCTGCCAACTCCCCCGGGAGCCGCGGCCGGCATACCGACATCATTGATCATCGTTGGCCAGATCGGCGGCGGCCTGGGTTCTGGCGGAACCTCGACGATGAGCCCGGATCACAGCACGGTGCGTTCGCAGACCTGGCCGATCGCCAGCAACACGCCAGTGACCGATCCCTCGCAGCTGCCGCCCGCTCAAGGCAATCGCGTTCAGTCCTTCGGGGCCGAAGTGGCCGCTGGCGCGACGCAGTCGCTGTGCTGGGGTAATTCCTGCACGACGAAGACTCCGCCTCTGTTGCCGGGCACCTACCTGATCGAATCGGGAACGCATCCTTCGATCCAGGCGCCCATGGGCCTGTACGGAATGCTGGTCGTCACTGACGCATCGAGCGGGACGGCCTATCCGGCTGCAGGATCTAGCGCGGCTGTCATGTACAACGCCGACGTCCCGATGCTGTTCAGCGAAATCGATCCGGTGCAGAACACGGCGGTAAGCCAGGCGGTCAATACGGCCGGATTCAGCGCGACCGCGGTGTGGTCCGGCGTGGCTGGCAAGTGCGGTGACCCGGCGGTCCATACCTGCTATCCCCCGGCCGTCAACTACACGCCGCTCTACTACCTGATCAATGGCCGCGCGTTCGATACGACCAACACTTCGGCCTCCCTGTATCCGGTCAATGTCGTCGGAACGGCGAACCCCGTTACCGGCACCGTCCTCGTCCGCCTGGTCAATGCCGGTCTGAAGATGCACGTGCCCTCGATCGTAGGCTCGACGACCGGTGCGACTGTTCCTGGCATGACGCTCGTCGCGGAAGACGGCAACGTGCTTCCCGGTCAGGCTCGTATTCAGAACGAAGTGTTCCTGGCAGCCGGTAAGACCTACGACGTGTCGATCAATGTGCCG
The DNA here is from genome assembly GCA_963715725.1 of uncultured Pseudomonadota bacterium. Classification (GTDB taxonomy): domain Bacteria; phylum Pseudomonadota; class Gammaproteobacteria; order Steroidobacterales; family Steroidobacteraceae; genus 13-2-20CM-66-19. Next base: position 2,862,118 of record OY970272.1, read on the forward strand.
ACAACGAATACGGCGGCTCTGCCGATCTACGATCGGCAATTGAGTCTGTCGGCTAACGCCACCGGTCGTAACGCCGGCATGTTGGCTTACATCGGTGTCAACGGCGCATCAGCTCCACAGAGCAGCGGAACCTCTGCAACCGCGGCCGTGGCCAATGCTGATTCTTATGCGCTCTTCCCCGGGCAGATGCTGCGGGTGTCCGATCAAAGCAGGGGCGTGATGGCCAACGATAAGGGTGTGTATGCCGTCCAACTGCTCGCCGCGCCCGCGAACGGCACGGTGACGCTGTTCCCGAACGGCACTTTCGATTACTACCCTAATTCCGGCAGCACAGCGGCAACCGATACATTCACGTATTGCGCCAATGGCACGGTGAGTGCCGGAGCCTGCTCGTCGGGAATCACGGCGACAGTGTCACTGGGCGCATCGCAGGTCTCGGACACCGGCATTACTTGCACCGTTCCGAATCCTGCCTATACCGCCACGTCGAATTCGCTGTCGATCCACACGCCTGGCGTGCTCGGCTTCTGTAAGGATGCTGCCAACCTGCCAATGACGGTGGTTGCCTCGAGCGCGACGGCCAGCGGTGGCGCCACGGTGATAGCCGACGCCAATGGTGGATTCACCACCACTTTGCCGGGAACTGGAACTTACACCTATACTTTTACGGTACAGAGTGCTGCGCAAAAGACGACGACGGTGTCCGTAAATGTGAATTTGCCGGCATCGAGCGGCCTCGTGGTCAACGTTGTGGACGGTGCCGATCACACGACACCGATCACCGACTACCGCTGGATCATTGAAGAAGACCGTACCTTCTACGTCGATCCGGCCTGTACGACCAATCCGCTGCCGGCAGGGTGCCCCACGATCGCGGGACCGCAATCCACCGGTGCGACCACTTCGCCGCCGGTCAACTACGGCACGAACTTCCACACGAGCGCGATGCCGGTCGTGGCGGCAGGCTGCACGGGCACCTTGTCCTGCGAAGGTGGCCAGATGATGCAAGGCCAGAATGTCGTTTGCGACGTCGGCAACGGCGCGTGCCGTCCCGACTCCACCGGCAATGGCTTTGCCCAGTCGTTGCCGAGCTCGGTGGTGCTGGATCCGAGCAAGCGCTATTACATCTCGATTCTCCCCGGCGATGCGGCTAATCCGTTCAACGCCGGATACCTGGGTGCGCCAGATTGCACCGCCGCCGGCGCTGCGCAGGGCATGTGCGGCCACGGCATGGGCGGCGCACCGATCCCCGCCGCTTGCGGCCCGCAGTCGGCCCTCAAGACGCCGTGCGGCGCGGGTGTTGTCTTCGCGCCGGTGAAGGTGCTCACGATGCCCACGCCGTTCAAGACGGCGACGCTCTCAGTGATCGTCTACGAGGATGACTATCCGCTGAATGGCGAGCAGGACCCGGGCGGCGGCGTCGACGTGCTGGCGACCCAGGAGCAGGGCCTCGGCGGGTTCCAGATCACCATTTTCGACCAGGCCGGCGGCACCGGTGATTCGACCGGTCAGCCTACCTACGACATGTTTAACCAGCCGCTGTCCAATTCGCTGGCGGGAACGATCGACCCCGTGACAGGACTCGATGCCTGCCCGGTGTCGGCGCTGGCGTCGGCGAATGCCGCAACGAATGCGGCCAACGCGTCAGATCCAAACTTCTCGCCGCTTTCGACCTCCACTGGCATGATCATCACCTGTCCGAAATACGAGTCGGACGGTAAGACCCTGTCGCCGATGGTCGGTCAGGCGATCATCAAGAACATGTATCCGGGCCGTTACAGCGTCTCTGCTCTGCCCGGTTCGAGCCGCATCGCACTCGGCGAGGAGTGGGTTCAGACCAACACCCTCGATGGCCAGAAAGCGCATGACTCCTTCCTGCGCGTCGGCGAGCCGGGCTACTTCCAGGAATTCGGCCCCGCCGGCTTCCACGTGTCGATCGGCTTCGCCAACCCGAAGATCATCAACGATCGCCGCTACAATGACACCCACTCGGGGCTGTGCGATCCGCTGCCCAAGGGTGGCGCGCTCAAGTGCACGTATGAGGTCAAGGGTAAGGTCACGGGCTCGCGCTTGAGCCGCACACCCGATCAGCGCCTGTATAGCAGTGGCAGCCGTGCGGCCCTGGCCTTCACGCAGTGCTACGTCAGCCTGGGCGACCCGGATGGCGCGGACATCGCATTTGCCAAGTGCGATGCCGACGGCAACTTCGACTTCAAGGGCATTCCCGCGGGTAACTGGAAGATCACCACGTTCGACCAGTGGAATGACCAGATCATCGACGGCATCACCCAACCGGTCGCGGTGGGCTGCAGCAACAATGTTGGCGGCCAATGCACGGTCGCGGCCGGTCCCACCAATACCGCGCGTAACCAGACCTGCACCAAGGCCTCGACTGCCACCGTTTGCGACATGGGCGATGTCGGTGTGCACCAGTGGCAGGCCAACATCTACACGCGAAGCTTCATCGACACGACCAAGACCGGTGTGTCTGATAGCTCCAAGCCGGGCCTGGCGTTTGCATCGACCAACGTTCGCTTCCGCGACGGCAGCTACTCGAACTTCAACAATACGGACCTCGACGGCAACGCGGGCTTCAACGAGGTGTTCCCGCTGTTCAACTGGTACGTGGTCGAGACCGACAGCACCCGCTACAAGAACACCGGCGTGCACGTGGTCTACGACGCGGGCGGTCCGGCCGATGGCTCGCCGGCGTGCAACAACACGGGCAGCCCGCTGGTCAGTCCTTGCGGCCAGCTGAATGGCGCAAATAACCGGGACTCAATCGCCCAGGGCATGGCTAACACCTACGAGAAGTGGCCATTGCCGGCTGACCTCTCCGTACCCGGTGCGGTGTATTGCGCGGACGCTGACTGCACGGCGGAGATCGCCAACGGCGGTATCGCCGCGGGTCCGGTCCCGAGCTCAGTCAACAATCACTCTACCGGCCGCATCGACCCGCCGTTCTGGTTCGGTTCCTACGGCTGGCAGGGCTACATTGGCCAGGGCAATTTCCTCGAGTGGGGCAAGACGCCCTACGCCCCGAATGAGACCGGCCCGATCCACGGCCATGTCGTGTATGCATCAACCCGTCCGTTCGATGATCCGCAACTGCTCCTGCAACTGAGCTGGGAACCGCTGATTGCGCACGTGCATGTCAACCTGTATCGGGAAGATGTGGCTTCCGACGGCGTGACGCAGACACTTACCCTGGTCGACCAGACCGATACTACGAGCTGGGATGACTGGGCACAGGGATACCATCTCGCCGCCGACGGCACCACCAAGATTCCGAACATGAGCTGCCCTGGGCAGCAACCCGGTCCGACGTCCACGAGCAACGGCGATCCTTTCTTCTACGCCCTACAGAATCAGCCGCAGTACCTGGACTGGTACAACGCTCAGCACGGCGGGCCGGCCACCACCGCGATTCCGTACCAGTCGCAGTACAAGTGCTACGACGGCATGCATACCTGGAACCAGCTGCAGCCGGCGCCCTACGATGGCATGTACAATTTCCCGAGCGTCACGTCCTTCGATCCGACCACCGGCAAACCGGTCGGCACCAATTGCACCGGTTGCGTCCCGGACCCGGACACGAGCGACGCGTATCGTGCGGGCACGCCGATGCTGCCCCCGGGCAAGTACGTCGTGGAAGTGGTCGTGCCGCCTGGCTACGAGCTGGTCAAGGAAGAAGACAAGAACATTCTGATCGGCGACAACTACATCGCGCCCGCCGCGGTGCAGATCCCGAACCTGGCGACGGCGGTGTACATCCTGCCTGACCAGGCGATGCTCGCTCAGGCCTACAATCCGCTCAATCCGCAGAACGCGACAACCAACCTCGGTCGCAACTCGGCACTCCCCAGTCACGAAGGTGACACCGGCAGCGATGAGAGCTACTGGCCTTGCGTGGGCGAAATCCGCCAGGTCCCCGACTTCATCAGCCTGTTCCCGCAGTCGGGAGAAGTCGCGCCGTTCGCCGGTGCGCTGCGGCCGCTGTGCGATCGCAAGGAAGTCTCGCTCGATCTGCAGACCTCCGTGCTGACCAAGTTCTACCTGTTCAGCTCCACGCACGTGTCCGCGCACTTCCAGGGCATCATCCTGGATGACTTCGCGGCCGAGTTCGATCCGTTCTCCCCGCAGTTTGGCGAGAAGTTTGCCCCGGCGTATGTGCCGGTCGGTGTGAAGGACTGGAGCGGCAACGCGGTGAACCGCGTGTATACCGACCAGTTCGGTCTGTATAACGGCCTCAACTACTCAACCTGGGAAGTCAATCCGCCGAACCCGACCGGTTATGCGCCGACGATGATGGTGATGTGCATGAACGACTCGGGCTTGGGCAGCACGCCTGATCCGCTGTTCCAGCCGGGCTACAGCCAGTTCTGCTACGAACTACCGTTTATGCCGGGCCAGACCGGGTACTTCGATACCCCGGTGGTGCCGGTGCAGGCGTTTGCCTCTGGCAGCTACAACACCCCGGATTGCAACTACCCGGATGCGACACCAGCGGTTGCCAGCGTGACCGGCGATGTCGCCGGCCCCTGGGTCAGCGCTCCTCTGAAGACCATTACGATCAACGCGTTGGGTGACCAGCAGATCAACTGGTACGGCTACAGCGGACCCTCGCAGTCGACGGCCCCCTATAACCAACAGAAGATCAAACGTCATTACGGCTTTGGCAACACGCAAGGCACGGGCAAAGTCACTATCGGTGGCATCCTGGCGACCGTCACCAGCTGGAGCGACACCCAGATTCAGGTGCAGGTGCCGAAGGGCGTACCCAACTGCGCCGTCCAGCAGCAGGCCATCTACGGCGGCTCGCAGGCACAGTGCGGCGAGTTGGTAGTCACGACCGGTGCGGGCAAGCAGTCAGTCGACGCAGTGACCGTGACGGTTGGAGGGAAGATCCCGAAGGTGCTCTCCGGCACGACCATCCAGTCGGCGATCGACGCCGCGCAGCCGGGCGACATGATCATTGTTCCCCCGGGCACCTACAATGAGATGGTGGTGATGTGGAAGCCGATCCGGCTGCAGGGCGTCGGCGCAGCCACCACGATCGTGGATGCCAATACCCAGCCCTCCGGCAACCTGCTGGATCCCTGGCGCGTCAAACTCGTGGGTCTGTTCGGCCTGACAACCGACGGTCGTCCGGATCCGGCCGGTGGCACGTGCGCAGCCGACGGAAGCGCGGGCGGGTGGTGCAACTTCCCGACCATGACGGTCGACCGTCTGCCGTTCGAAGCCACTCTTGGCTGGGATGCGAGCCTGAACGGCAATCTGGCCGAACAGCTGATCGAGCCCAGCCTGCTGGGTGCCTACGAGGGCGCGGCCATCACGGTTCTCGGCAAGGGCGTGAAGTTCCCGCGCGGCACCCCGATTCTGGATGCCTTCGGTGCGACCACCGGTACACCCGGTGCATCGTTCCCGACCGACACCGTCCTGTTGAGCAAGAACGACTGTTTGATCAGGGGTAACAACCCTTATCCTTCGAACTTCTATTGCAATCCGTCGAGCATCGACGGTCTGGGCGTCCGCGACAGCTCGCAGGGCGGCGGCGGTATCTTCGTACACGCCTACGCGCACAACCTGCAGATCGCCAACAACCGGGTGAGCAACAACACGGGCACGATGTCCGGCGGGATGACGATCGGCACGGGTGAACATCCAGACGTCGCCCTGGGCGGATCCGGACAGATCGTGACCTCCTACCCGACCTCTTGCGAGACGAGCAACGTGCAGAACCTGGGTCTGCCGTTCTGCTTCAACCAGTTCATCAACATTCACAACAACTCGGTGGTGGGCAATTCGTCCATGGGCGATGAGCTCTTCTCCTCGACGCCTGCCGGCGCGGGTGGTGTCAGCGTCAATACGGGCGCCGACTACTACAAGTTCAACAACAACTGGGTATGCGGCAACCTGAGCTCTGGCGACGGCGCCGGCTTCTCGCACATCGGCTTTATCAAGAACGGTGACATCGAGCACAACACCATCATCTTCAACCAGAGCACCAATCCGTCGATCACGACCAATGGCGGCGGCTTGCTGGTGATGGGTGCGCCGGATGCGGATCCGACGACCTGCGGTGTTTCGACCGACCTCGACTGCTTGCCGCCCCCGGCCACGATCACGCCGAGCGACGGTTCCGGCCCCGGTCTCAAGATCAACGCCAACCTGATCCTCGGCAACGCGGCCGACTCGGGCAGCGGTGGCGGCCTGCGCCTGCAGCACGTCAACGGCACGGATGTTCTGAACATCCCGAGCGTCGGCAATGGCAGAAACCCGAGCCCCGCCTGTTCGGCGGATCTCGGAGCCACCGGCAACTGCTACTGGAACTCGGTCAACGTGACGAACAACATCATCGTCAACAACGTGGCCGGCTGGGACGGTGGCGGCGTATCGTTGGTCGATGCGCTGGCGGTTAACATCGTGAACAACACGATCGCCGCCAACGACTCGACTGCCTCCTCGGGCACCTTGCTGCAGTCGCTGTTTGCGCCCCTCGCCAGTGCGACCGGCCCGACCACGAATGTGGTCTGCGCCAATGGTGGTCAGTCCTGCCCGCAGGTCGCGGGTCTGGTCAGTGTGACCAACAGCCCCGTGTTGCAGGCCAACATCAACCTGTTGTCCAACTCGCGGACGAACAACCCGTTCCGCTGCCCGACTGGTCACGGCACCGGCTCATGGACCAGCACGACCGCTCCTTCTTGCTTCAACTGGTCGATCCCGGTCGTGGACAACGATGTGATCTGGCAGAACCGCTCGTTCTACATCGGTGTGGGTGGCTTGGGCTCGGCGGCTGCGAACCAGAACCAGCAGAACCAGGTGACGCTGTATCCGAAGGGCTCTACTACGTCTGCTGTCAGCCAGACCACAACTGGCGCCTGCGTCGCTGGATCCAGCTACTGGGATGTCGGCTTCCGCGGCGATACGGATGTCACGAACCACTCGGCTTCCGGGTTCGTGCCGAACTACTCGGTGTTCTCGAATTCGACGATCACCGCGAATGCGCCGACGACGATTGCCAACACCTTCTATGGTGGAAGCAACGACCGGAACACCTCTCCGGCCTTCGCAAGCCAGTACTGCAATGGCTCGAAGCAGCCGCCGGAACTCGGTGCGGGAGGCTACTCTGTGCCGCCCGGCGTGAATGAGTTCAACGCGTTCCCGAATCCGGTGTTCACGCTGACAGCGGCCGGCGTGGTCGACGAAGGCAACAACTGGGTCAATGTCAGCTGGGGTCCCCTGGCTCTGACCTCTCCAGCCAACAATGCGGTCCTGGGCAACTATGCACCCACGGGCAACTCGACCACCTCGTCGGCGATTGATCATGGTTCGGCCACCCCGCCCGCGGGTACGTCGACTACGACCATTGCCGCGCCGAAAGACGACTTCTTCGGCAACATCCGTCCCGCACCGGCCAACGGTGCGTACGACATCGGTGCCATCGAAGTCGGTGCCCTGCCCCCGGCGCCCGTCCTCAGCGTCACGGGCGGACCGCTGGCCTTCGGCAACCAGGCGAATGGCACCACGAGTGCAGCGAAGACACTGACGCTGCACAACACGGGCAACGCGCCGTCCAATCTGGGTGGTGTGACCTTCTCGAACGCGGCGTTCACGCAGTCGGGTGGAAGCTGCGGCGCGACGCTGAACAATGGTGCGACCTGCACGATCAACGTGGTGTTCACGCCGACCAGCTCAGGTACGGTAAATGCCACGGCGACTATTGCTGCCGATGTGGCAGTTGCCGGTTCGCCCGTCGCGCTCAGTGGTACGGGTGTGGCCCCGGTGGTCAGTGCCAGGCTGACACCCAACCCGTGGGCGCCGGTAGTGACGGTCCCGTGCACAGTCACACTTGGTGGTCTCGCTGGTACCTGTCCGGCGCAGTCGTTCACGTTGACCAACACAGGCAATGTGCAGATCACGGGAGTTACACAAGGAGCGCTGAGCGGAACGAATGCCAATCAGTACTCTGTCACACGGTTGCTGTCCTCTTGCGGCCCTGGCGGTAACGGTCAGCTGCTTGGTATTCAGACGTTGGCCCCGGGTGCAACTTGCACGGTCTATCTGCGATTTGCGCCAACGTCGACCGGCACGAAATCGGCGACCCTATCGGTTATCGATTCGGCTGGTACCCAGACCGCGACGCTAAGCGGGAGGGGACAGTAAGGGCATGCGGATGGCGGCTGCTCGCGGGAGAACCGCGGGCAGCCGCCCCCGAAGCTGAGCTGATGGAGTGTAAAGATCTGCCGCCGTCGGGCGGCGTTTCATTTTCGAGGAGCGCATTGATGTCTGGATCTCTGCTGAAACACGCCTGCCTGCTGCTCGTCATCGTGGTGCCCGGAATTGCGCTGTCGGACGAGCCGGCACTGCAAGCCAGTTCTCTCGCCACCATGGAAGCCATTCTGGATCATTGTGCCAAGATCAACCCCTCTGCCGCGGACCAATACCGCGAGCAGCGCAAGGCCCTCGCGCACGGTGCCAGCGACGAGAAGCTCGAGAAGATTCGTCAGAGCGAGGAGTATCAGCAGACGCGAGAGTCGACGCTCGAATCGCTCGCCAAAGTCGATGATGAGAGCGCCAAGAAGGCCTGCACAGACAGCGGCGCTGAGCACAAGTAAACAGGCAATATAGGCGGATTCGATGTCGCACAGGGCAGCAATGTGGCTCCTGGCAGTGACGATGGCCGTCGTCGGCACCTGCCGTGCTGGCGACCCTCCCACTGGCAAGGACGACAAGTCAGCGACGCTGACAGCCGGTGAAGCACCTGCACCGGATGACGCAGCGCCTGCGGCACCTCGCCGGTACACTCACAACCACGCGGCTCGACACCTGACGGTTGCACAGAGCATCGAAGAGAGTGTTCAACGGCTGACGCGCGGCCTGGATCTGAATCCAGACCAACAAGAGCGTCTTCGCGAGATCCTGATCGATCAGCACCGTCAGTTGATGCGGCTGCGCAAAGGTGGATTTGGCGCATCCGATGACTCAACCCGGGTGATGCTGTCGATCTACGATCAGACCCGGGCGCGCATTCGCGGTCTGCTCACCGAGGAGCAACTCAAGAAGTATCCCGCATCTGTGCCGCGCGACCAGACCGCAGCCGGGCACGCCGACCTGGAAAGCTGGTTGAAAATGCAAGAAACCAAGCGAAAGCAAGACAGTGGATCGTAGCAGTGAGACGTGACCGATCTTTCACCCGCGAGCAGATTGCTAGCATTCGGCCCATGGTTAAGATGGCAAGACCGTCTCTGACGCTTACAGGGGTGCTGTTTTTGGCGTGCCTCGGTGCTACAGGCGTACGAGCGGCCGCCACGCCGCCCGCGTCGGCACCCGCTACGACACCCGCCACGCCGACCGCCACGGCTCCGGCGGGATCGGCGACCGGGGCCGCCAAGCCTTCAAGCCGCGCCAAAGCGGCGACCGCCACAGGCATTGATGGCAATAAGACCCACCCCAAGCCCTCGCACTACGCGCCGGACCGGTTCGCCGGGCGGGCGGGCCTCAATTACCGCTCTGTCTGGGGCATCGATTCGATGGCCGTGAGGCTCGTTGAATCCAACGAATTAGTGCGTTTTACATATCGTATCCTTGACCCCGACAAGGCCAAGGTGCTGAACGACAAACAGACCCAGGCCACCATGAATGACCCCAAGGCCTCCGTGAGCCTGGTGGTGCCCACCATGGAAAAGGTCGGCCCGTTGCGCCAGACCGCGACCCCCGAAGCCGGTCGTTCTTACTGGGTGACGTTCTCGAATAAGGGTCGCCGCGTAAAACGCGGCGATCGCGTCGACGTGGTCATTGGCCAGTTCAGGGCCAACAACCTGGTTGTGGATTGAAATCGAATTTGTTCAGGAGCGCTGGCTATGCTTGAAAACCGACCCTTTCTCATGGCCGCGATGAGCAGCGCCGCGTCGGTATTGATACTGACCCTCTCCACTGCAGTGGCCAACGCTGCCGCCCCGGATGCAAAGCCTCAGGCACCCCCGGCCGCGAGACCCAAGGCCGCTGCTGCCGAGCCGCAGGTGCCCAAGATGACGCCAGCGCAGATCGTGGAAAAGCACGTCGCTGCCCGCGGAGGCGCGCAGGCATGGAAGTCGGTGAAGACCATCCAAATGACTGGAAAGATGGAAGCAGGCAAAGGCGACAGCATTGATCGCGCCGAAAAAATGGCCAAGGCTTCCCGCGTGCAGGCAGGCAAGGCCAAGAACTCGGAGGTGGCCGCGGCCAATGCGACGCCTGAGTCGGACAAGCAGATCCAGCTGCCCTTCACGCTCGATTTGAAGCGCCCCAACCTGATGCGGTTGGAAATCCAGTTTGACGGCAAGACGGCCGTGCAGGTCTACGATGGTCAGCACGGCTGGAAATACCGCCCGTTCCTCAATCGCAAGACATCCGAGCCATACACCGCAAACGAACTCAGCGCGGAAGCGGCCCGCGGTGATCTCGACGGTCCACTGATCGATTATGCCTCCAAGGGTACCAAGGTCGAACTCGAGGGCTCCGATCTGGTGAACTCTCAGCCGGCATACCGGCTGAAGGTGACGGCCAAGGGCGCGCCGGCCAGGCATGTCTGGATCGACGCCAAGACCTTCCTGGATGTGAAGGTGGAGGGGGTAGCCAAGCGCATGGATGGAAAAATGCATCCGGTCTATACCTACCAGCGCGACTTCCGCTCCGTGCAAGGCATACTCCTTCCGTTCGTGTTGGAGACGCAGGTCGATGGCTATCCCGACACTCACAAGACGCTCATCGAAAAGGCAGCGATCAATCCGACGCTAGATCCCGGCACCTTCTCGGAACCGCATGCGTAATGGTGGACCGCGAGTCAGCCCGCTGCGGCTCTCGGGCGGTCGGTTTGTGCTACCGGGCTTCAGGCTCATGAAGGGCGCGCGGGCTGCGATGTGGAGCGCTGCATGCTGTGCGGCATTGAGCACGACCCATGTTGGGGCGGAGCAGCCGAGTGGACTCCCCACAGCGGGAATGACCGCCGAGCAGATCGTCGAGCGCAATATCGAGGTGCGAGGAGGGCACGCAGCCTGGGGCAAGATCGAGACGATCATCTGGGGCGGCCATCTCGAAAGCGAGCGCTCGCCCGTGCCGAGTCTGCCTTTTCAGCTGGAGGAGAAGCGGCCCGACAAATCGCGCTTCGAGATCACCGAGCCCAGCCAGCGCAGCCTGCGGGTGTTCAACGGCGTAGGCGGATGGAAGATGAAACTCGGGCCGGACGGCAAGCCCGACGTCAAGCCGCTCAGCGCCCAGGAGATCAAATTCGCTCGGGCTGCTCCGGGACTCGAGGGACCGCTGGTGGACTATCGTGCGCGGGGCAGCACGGTTGAGCTCGAGGGGAGCGAGGACATCGACGGGCGAAAGAACTATCGCATCGGTGTCACGCTCGCGTCCGGGGAACATCAGACCGTCTGGATCGATGCCGAAACCTTTCTCGACACGCGATTCGACCGAAGCACCTATAGTCAAGGCGGCTCCAAGGGCATGGTCTCGGTGCGCTACCGCGACTTCAAGGAAGTCGCGGGCCTGGCCCTACCCTCGGTGCTCGAGATCGGGGGGTCGCCCACCAGCAAGCCGGATCGCATGGTGATCGAGCGGGTGGCGCTCAATCAGACCATCCCCGAGCGAGAGTTTGCGGGTGCCGACGATCCGCGCGGTCAACTCCCGACGCAATCCAGGTCAATGCCGCGGTGATTCGCAGCGCTTGCGCGGCGGCGCTGCTGGCGTGGGGCGCTTCGGCCTTGATGCCGGCGCCGGCGCTCTGCGCGGCAAAGGCCGCGACGACTACAACAGATCCGGCCGAAGTTAAGGTTGGCGAAGGAATCTACTTGCACGGCGTTCTGGCATCGGGCGCTCCGCTGCAGGCTGTGCGTGGTGGCGGCGCGCCGGGGGCTACGGGTGCACAGGCAGCTTGCGTCAACTGCCATAGGCGCAGCGGACTCGGATCGCCCCATCAGACCAGCGGCACCGGCCCCGGCATCAGCGCCGTGTTCAACCGCATTCCGCCGGTGGCGGGACGCTATCTGTTCCAGAGCAACGCCGGGCGGGCGGAGGAAAACCTGCCCTACGTTGACGGAATGCGAAGCAACCGCTCGCCGTATACGCCCGCGACATTGGCCCGAGCGCTGCGCGAAGGTATCGATTCCGATGGTCGCTCGCTCAACAACGTCATGCCCCACTTCGCGATCGACGACGCCAACATGGCGGCGCTGATCGCCTATCTCAATACGCTCTTTCCGGCCCGCGTGCCCGGGGTAACCCCTGGTGTACTGCATTTCGCCACGATCATCACGCCGGAGGCCGAGCCTGCACGACGCGGGGCCATGCTGGATGTCATGGAGAAGTACTTCGCTGAGCGGAATGCGCGCCAGATGGTGCCGAGCGCTTCCTTGCGCGCGTCGGGCAAGACCCAGTACGGCCGCTCGATGTTCATGGTTCATCGACAGTGGCAGCTGCACGTCTGGGATGTCAGCGGACCTGCCTCGAGTTGGGGCGAGCAACTGGACCGTGACTTCGCTAAGGAGCCGGTGCTGGCGGTGATGTCCGGCCTGGGCCGCAACTGGGCGCCCATCCATGCGTTCTGCGAGCGCCAGCGCCTGGCTTGTCTGTTTCCGAACGTCGAGGTGCCGGTCGATGAGCCAAAGGACTTCTTCGAACTTTACCTGTCGCGCGGCGTTCTACTCGAGGCGGACCTCATCGCCTCCGGCTTGAGCTCAGAGTCTGCGGCTGCGCCGGTGAAGATGGTGCAACAGATCTATCGCGCGGGAGACAGCGGTGAGGCCGCCGCTCATGCGCTGGCGGACCTGCTCAAGGAAAAGGGCATTACTGTGCGTGATTCGGCGGTGGGTCGCGATGACCGCCGCGGCGTGGCCGATGCGCTGAAGAATTCCTCCGGTGTCGATGCATTGGTGCTGTGGTTGCGACCCGCGGACCTCACGACACTGGGTGAGGCGACGGCGGCGCCGATGGTTTATATGTCCGGCCTACTCGGTGGACTCGAGAACTCAACGCTGCCCGCCTCCTGGCGGGAGCGCACCCGCATGGCCTATTTATTCGACCTACCGAAGAACCGGACCGTGCGCGTCGACTATCCGCTCGGGTGGTTCCGGATCCGCCAGATTCCAGTCGTGGATGAGCAGATGCAGGCGGACACTTACCTCACGTTGGGTCTGGTCTCGGAAGGACTTAAAGAATTGGTCGACACGTTCTACGGCCCGTATTTAATCGAATACATGCAGTCGATGGTCGAGCACCGGATCGTAACCGGCTACTACCCAAGGCTTACGCTTGCGGAGAACCAGCACTTCGCGTCCAAGGGCGGTTACCTGGTCAAGTTCGCGCAGCCCACCGGCACCAAGTTGATCGCCGACAGCGAGTGGATGGTCCCTTAAGTTCGTGGGGCGACGAGGGGAAGCGCGAGCTAGCGTGCCACCAGGGTCGCCGGCGTCGCCACGGACCAGCTCTCGCGTTCTGCCAACAAATCCGCTGAGCGCGCAAATCCATCGAACCGCACCCATGGTTTTCCTGGCGCCTCACGCACCAGAGTGAGCGGGACGTGCGCCATCTTGTCGCCACGATAAGCGTTGAAGGTGCGCTGCACGGTCACGCTCGACTCGACAGTGCCAGAGTAGTGATTCCAGGACTTGCCAGCATGGAACTGCGCTGCATAGGCACGCAGTCGCGCCGGCGTATCCTGTTCGGGGTCGATGGAAACCGAAACCAAATGGACCGAATCGCGGGCATTGCCCAATTCGTGTTGGAACTGCTCGAACACCTCGCTGCTCATGGGACAGATCGTGGTGCAGCTGGTGTAGATGAAGTTCAGCACGACCGGACGGCCGTCGTTCAATTCGGTGGCGAGATCCACCCGCTTGCCGTCCTCACGCGTCAAGGTTACGCGCGGAAGTGCGTACTGTGTCACCGAGCGATGCAGATCCGTGCTGCTTGATGTTTGGGCAGCCGTTTGCGCCGGTGCGTGGCTCGGATCGTGCGCCGCGGGGTCGCCCAAGGCGATGGCGCCAAGACCTAAGAAACTCAAGGCGCCGAATAGCGCCGCACTGATCCTACCTGTGTGAAACGTCGCTGGCACCGATGTATCCTCTTACTCACACGTGCTGCCTTAAAGATTATTGCAACGCCGTCCTCGGCCGCCTATGGGGGAACCTCCCGGCCCGTAGCTAGTAAAACGCCGTACGTGCTAATGGCATGGCATGCATGCAGGAGATGGTAGAGCGCCGCGTGTTGACCGGGTATGACGCGCATCGTCCCGGGCCGCACTCAGCCGGTAGCTGAATGCGGCCCTCCCGATGGCGGCCAACCGGCATCTGTCGAAGAACCGAAACGCTCTTCCCCCTTCGGTCAGCCTGGACGCGAAACGTTCTTGTTGTTAGTCAAGCCCGGCCTACGCCGCGCGCCGGCGGCCGCGAATCACAGCCAGGCAACCAGCCAGGAAACTCAGTGCGGTCAGGCCGGATCCCGGATCGATTTCCGGAGCGGCGGTCGTCTTCACCCGCACCTTGTCGAGCGCGTACTGACCGGCGTAGCCACTGCCGGCGTCGGTCACGTTGATGAAAGTACCGCCACCGGTTACTGAGCCGGTTCCGTACCCCAGCAGGTCGAATGTAAAGATGGAAGTGTGATTCGCACCATGCCGATCCGTGTAGGTATCCTGCGCGGTCAGCTCCAACTCGTTCGCGCTCGAATCGTATAACACGAAGTCTGAGCCCGATCCGGCCTTGAACAGCCCGCCTTGCCAGCGAAACGAGGACTGGAACAGATCACTGCCCGTATACGATGTGACTCCCGGCGGGTTGCCGAGGTCAGCAGTCGGAAACAGGCTCGTGTCGAAGCTGATCTTCCCCCAGATATCGTCGTTGGTGAGAGACTGCGGACCGTGGCTGTCGGGGGTCGCGGCGTAATCGGAAATATCCCCGCTCCAGTTGATGGTGACCTGTTCTGCGAAAGCCGCTGGGGTTGCCAGCAGCAAGCTGAGAACAGCTATTGTTGCTTTTGTCATAAGAGTTCAGATCCCTGTGGTAGACAGATGCAGCGGAAGGAGATGCAACTGGCAGGCCAGCAGTGATATGACCTTGTGGATCAGCAGCTTGTTAGGACTCCAAGGTTATGACAGCGCGTTTTTGTAAAGCCCCTCGACAGGTGGGCTCGTATAGGCCGGAAGGTCACGGCAGCGCGGCCGGTGAGGCCACTTGGAAGCTTCAGTTCTCGCCGCTGAGCTGGCGGCGTACGAGGCCCGCCAGAGCCTCTCTGTGGTCATCCCAGAGCTCATAACGACTGTCCGCATCACTGCGTCGTAGCAGCGCCAGGTGACGTGCCGCAGCCATATAGCGCAACGTGGCCAGATCAGTGCGATAGACATCCGGAGCTGAGGCATGCGCGGGAGCGTGCACAGGTACGCCAACACCGGCATCGGTCGCGGAGTGACCGGCAAGAGGTAACTTAATCACGCGATCATCGGCGATGAATGTGACGTCGTCCTCACTTTCCTGCTTGCGCCGATCGCCTGCGCTTCGCACCTCATCATGGGGATCCAGCGTCGACCAGAAGTAGGCGATCAGCACGTAATCCGTCTTCCCTTGGCGGTTGACGGCTGCGGCGGCTACCGTGGCGTAATCGCGCGCATGAGCGGCACGCTCCGGCCGCTCGCGGGCGAACACGAGCGGCTTGTCCACCACGCTGATCGTTGCTGCCGTCTCTTTGTCCAGATATTCCTGCGGATGATTCTCGGGCGGCGACGCGGCGCACGCGGCCAACGCCGTGGTGGCCAGCAGCGTGGCCACGCGCGCGGCTAACTTCCTTCCGTTCCACAGGCGCCGCATCCGCTTCATTTAAAAATTGAGCCGGTAGGCCGCACTGATGTAGTAGCGCTTCGTGTCCTGGCTCTGCACGAGCGCATCACGCTTGCCCAGCTCGCCGCCGAACTCGATCTGCAGTAGCGAGCGATTGTGCTGGTAGTCGAACAGCATGGAAGGAATGTAGGTGATCTGGGTGCTGCTGTCTGCCTCGATCGTGTTGCGCTCGATGGTGAGTCGCGGACCTATGCGCCAGTTCGCGCCGACCGGGAAGCGACTGCTGGCCCCTAGCGACTCGAGCTTGCCTACCTCGGTATTGCCGTAGCCGACCGTGAGCAGATGAAAATCTCCCGCGCGCCACAGGCTCGTGGCGTACAGCTGCGCCTGATAGAGGAAGTCCAGACCGGTACCTGACTGCGCCGGCACGCCTCCCGAAGTGGGCATTGCGCCGATCTCCGTTGCCGCCACGATCGCCGCAAACTGAAAACGCTCGCCCAGCGGGTGAGTGGCTGTGATGCTGTAGTTGCTCGTGACCGATGTGCGGTCCTCGGCCAGCTGATGGATCTGCTGCTGAGTGAAAAGGCGCTCCAGCTCCGTCAGCGAGGTGAACGGCTGCCCGATGAGTGCGTTGTAAAGCGTAAGCACCGGTGAGTTGCGGCGCTCTGCATCGAAGCTCACATTCCAGCGTGCCGGTAGCTGCCACGTGCCCATCAGCGCCGCTGCGTTGATCGAATGGAATGTCGTGTCATAGTCCAGCAATCCGATCAGCGACAACCAGGTCGTGAGGAAGCGCGCATCCATGCCGACGGCCTGTCGGTCGCGAAAACCATCGAACTGCTGCGTACTGGCAAAGATGTCCCCGTCCCAGTGTGAGCCAGGGCGCGCATAGGCCAGGGCGACCGTCTCGAAGTGACGATTCGTCTGTGGCGTTTGGTTGGTCTGCAGGACCGGATAGCCCGCAGCCACATTCACAGACCAGGCAGGCCGAAACTGATAGGAAGCGAACAGCCCGTCGAAGGTGCCGAGGATGCCTTCCTGCGAGCTGATCTGACGGCCAAGGCGGGCGACCAGGCCGAGCGGGTGATCGATCAGCTCCACCGAGGCGAGACTTACACGGGTGAAACTGCCTGGGGTACCCGTGCCATCGTTGCTGGCACCAAAATCCCGGGCATAGCCGGCGCTGACGCGTGACAGGAAATCGAGACTCTCACCGCGCCGTCGGGCGAAGAGGTCTACGTCCGTGTAAGAGGCGTTGGTCCTCGTAGTCTGCGAAGCATTGAATACCGATGGCACCAGCGGCACCGGTGTTTGGGATGTTGTCGTGGTGCTATTGACGCGCGTGCCATCGTAACGCAGCAATTCCGCCACCCCTCCGTTTACCTGCCACGGGGATTCGGGCTTCAGCTCGGGGATGGGACCGCCGTGTGCCTGGGCCGACGCCTGTCGCAGAATGCGCAGGCGAGTCGCGACGCGCTCGGCTGCTTCCCCCTGCGGATAGTGACGCAGATACTCCTGGTACTCCGCCTTGGCATGCGCCAGTTGTCCGGAGCGCTCGCGCGCCAGGCCCAGCAGCTCCTGCGCGGATGCGCGACCCAGGAACTCCGGCTGTCGCTGCAGTTTGGTGAGCAGTCCGATCGCCCTGGGATAGTCCTTGCTCGACATGGCGCTACGCGCCTCGGACAGCAGGCTCTTCAGCGTCTGCGCATCCAGAGAGGGATCGCTGCCCATCGGTTGCACCGCCGGTAGCGCGCCTTCGGCCGCGACCGAGCCGGCATCGCTGGTCGCCTCATCATCGCCCATGGCAATCCAGGCGCGCGGATAGTTTTCCAACGCGCGATTCAACAGGCGTTCAGCGTCAGACTGCCGCTGAATCGGACCCACCCGCAGTCGATACCATCTCTGACCTTCGACGCTGACCTCTGAGACAAACACAGGTGCCTGCAACCTCTCGTGGGCAAGTTGCAGGGCCTGATCGTCGAACGGTTCGGTCTGCGAGTCGAGATTGATGGCAAAGTTGCTCACCGTGTCGGGACTCTCATTGACCATCACCTTGGCGCGAGCCGGAGCACGGTCCAGCAGGCGCATGCGCAACCCCCGGGGATCGACACCCTGCGCCATCACGAAGCGCTCGCTCTTCCTGAAGCGCACCACCAGTGTGACCTGTGCCGGGGCATCCTGTTCGATGCGTACCGAGTTCAGGACCGCTGCGCCGCCCGAGATCGGCGCCGTTTCTCCGCTGATCTGGGTGAGGGGGTTCACGCCGCAGTCCGGCAATGGCTGCAGCTGGATGCGCACCTCGGAGCCCTCACTCGCCGGGAGGTGGGTCAGGTAGTGCATCGAGCAGGTGAACTGGACCGTGATATCAACCTGATCTTCCCGATCCGACACATCCACAACATCGACGAAGCGTCCCGGGGGTTGTATACCCCCGAGCTGCGCCCACGCGGTCCCGCAGAGCAACGTACCTGCGGGAAGCACGCTGCAGCAGAGGAGCCACAGTAGGGCGGGGATTCGTCTAGTGCCGGAACGTCGCATCGGATACCCGGTGACGCGGGCCGGGCTGGCTGCGGACCACGGCAGTGTGAGTTGAGTCGCTGTAGATGTGGCATGCGCCGCTGCAGTTGCTCAGTTCACTAGCCGTATAAAAGAGTCCTTTGGACGTCTTGGGATGGGCCGCCGGCTTGAAGTCGCGTGCATGACAGCCGCCACAGGAGCCGGCGTTCGCGGGGGCCATGTAGGTCACCTGTTCAGTGCCGGACTTGTGGCAGCTCGCACAGCTCAGCGCTGCCCGGTGCGGTCCCGGGAAGGCGCTGGACACATGCCGGTAGCTGACGGCGCTCCATGCAACCGGGGTATGACAGCTCGCGCAGTCGCGTTGGGTCACCATGTGGTTGACCGACTTGCCCATCGCGCCGGCATTGTTGTGGCACGAGGCGCAGGCAGCTGAGATGGCGGCGTGATCAAACACCACCGGCAGCCACGCGAGGGTGCCATGGCAGCTATCGCACTGCTGAGCCGTCGCCACATGGCCGCGGGGTTTGCCAATCGCATGCACCGAGTCGTGACAGGTAGTGCAGGTGTGGGGCATCAGGGCCGAGTGCTCGAAGCGGGCCGGGATCCAGCCGTTGGTCGTATGACAGTTCTCGCATTGACTGTTGCTGGGCACGTGCCGGCCGGGCTTGCCCATCGCCGCCACGCCGTTGTGACAGGTCACGCAGTTGCCCATCAGACGCGAGTGGTCAACCAGACGCGGAGCAATTGAGGCAGCGAAGGCCGTTTCCCCGGGGGAGCCGAAGGTTGTCGCGCCGGGTGAGCCCATCGTGGCGCCTCCCGGCGAAACGAAGGTTGTGCCCTTTGATGCAGCAAAGGTGGCAGCGGCGGCGGCCAGGCCAGCAGGTGTCGACAAGGCACTCCGGCCAGACGTTGCGGTAGTAACACCGAACGTGGTCGTACGCGCTGCTGCGTTGGTCGTGGCGGCCTGAGCCGTCGCAGTGCTGTTGCCCTTGACGATGGCTTTGGTCGTGGGCCCGCCCGGCTGTACCGCGAAACCGCCCTTCGGACTGTGGCAGCCCTTGCAGTCTGTCGGGTAGTGGTGCCCGTTCGGAGGCTTTCCCGGTCGTACGGTGATGTTGGTAACCCCGTACCACATGTTCGCCATGTTGTACTCGTGGCAGCCATCGCAGGCGAGCGCCGCTACCGCGGTATGATTGACCTGCGTGCCCGGGCCGAAGGAGGTGAAGTTGCTGTTGGAGTGACAGCTCTCGCATGCGGCACTCCCATAAGGAACGTGGTTGCTCGGAGTGGTCTTGATGCTGATGTTGGCAAAGGTGTTCGCTACCGAAGGCCCATGGCAGGTAGCACAGCCGCTTGTGATGCCGGTATGTCCGGTGGCGCCCATGACATAGACCGAGTAATTGCCGGGCGTCGTATGGCACAGCGAGCAGGGCTGTGAGGTCGGAATGTGATTGGCAGGTTTGGTCACCCCCGAGGCATTGCTCGCAAACGTTGGGGTGGTGGTGTGGCAGCCGCTGCAATCGCCGCTGGAGGGGTGATTCTTGTCCAGAGTTGCATTGGGACGCGAGTCCCCGGCAGCAGTGGACGTGCTGGCCACCATGCCCAGATAAGGTGCCGACTGATGGCAGGTCTGGCAGCTAGCGACCGATGCCATGACCGTGGTGTGACCTGCCGTCGTGAGGGTCGGGTTGGTGATGCTGGCCGAGCCAATATGAAAGCCACCAGGATTCACATTACTGGTGCTATGACAGCCGGAGCCCTTGCAATCCAGGCTGCCGATCGGGATGTGATTGCCCGGGGTGGTGGTGATCGTGACGTTGGCGAAAGTAGTCGCCACGGCCGGGGCATGGCAGCTGAGACAGCTGGTCACACCCTGGTGCGTGCCGGTAACTGAATACACCGCATAGTTTCCGGCGGTCGTGTGGCACTGCGCGCACGCCGCAGTGGTCGGAATGTGGTTCGCCGGCTTGGTGCCACCGGAAGTATTACTGGAGAACGTCGGCGTTGTGCTATGACAGCCGCTGCAATCGCCGCTGGTCGGGTGGTTCTTGTCCAGAGTGGCATTGGGTCTGGAATCGCCCGCCGTGCTGGACGTGCTGGCCACCATGCCGAGATACGGCGCGCTCTCGTGACAGCTCTGGCAACTCGCCACGGCAGAGGCGACCGTGGTGTGGCCGGATGTGGTGAGAGTCGGCGTATTGATGTTAGCCGAGCCAAGGCGGAAGCCGCCGGAGTTGACATTGCCGGTGCTGTGGCATCCGGAGCCGTTACAATCCAGGCTGCCGATCGGAATGTGATTGCCCGGCGAAGAGGTGATGGTGATGTTGGCAAAGGTGTTGGCCACTGCGGGGGCATGGCAGCTCAGGCAACCGTTCACTCCCTGGTGCGTGCCGGTGACCGAATACACTGCATAGTTGCCCGCCGTGGTATGGCACTGCGCACACGGCGCATTGGTCGGAATATGATTGGCGGGCTTCGCACCTCCAGATACGTCCGTCGCGAAGGTCGGAGTGGTGGTATGACAGCCGCTACAATCGCCGCTCCCAGGGTGGGCCTTGTCAAGCGTGGCGTTGGGCCGCGAGTCACCTGCGGCGCTCGAGGTGCTGGCCACCATCCCCAGATACGGCGCGCTCTCGTGACAGGTCTGACAGCTCGCCACGGCGGAAGCTACCGTGGTGTGGCCGGATGTGCTGAGCGTCGGCGCACTGATGTTGGCTGAGCCGAGGCGGAAGCCGCCGGAGTTAACGTTGCTGGTGCTGTGACAACCCGAGCCGTTGCAATCGAGCGTGCCGATCGGGATGTGATTGCCGGGGCTTGTGGTGATTGTGATGTTCGCGAAGGTGTTGGCCACCGCCGGCGCATGGCAGCTGAGGCAGTTGCTGACGCCCTGGTGAACGCCCGTGACCGAATAGACGGCGTAATTACCCGCGGTGGTGTGGCACTGGGCGCACGGTGCGTTCGTCGGAATGTGGTTGGCCGGCTTGTTACCACCGTTGGCATCGGTGGCAAAGGTCGGCGTGGTGGTATGGCAGCCGGCGCAGTCTCCACTGCTCGGGTGACCGCTGTCGAGCGTGGCATTGGGCCGCGAGTCGCCCGCAGTGCTCGAGGAGCTCGCTACCATGCCCAGGTAGGGAGCGCTCTCGTGACAGGTCTGGCAGCTCGCCACGGCTGAAGCTACCGTGGTGTGGCCTGATGTGGTCAGCGTCGGCGTATTGATATTGGCTGAGCCGAGACGGAAACCGCCGGAGTTCACGTTGCTGGTGCCATGGCATCCCGAGCCGTTGCAGTCCAGGCTGCCGATCGGGATATGGTTGCCGGGGCTTGTGGTGATCGTGATGTTAGCGAAGGTGTTGGCCACCGCCGGCGCATGGCAGCTCAGGCAGTTGCTCACACCCTGGTGCACGCCCGTCACCGAGTACACGGCGTAGTTGCCTGCAGTGGTATGGCACTGTGCACACGGTGCACTGGTCGGGATGTGGTTTGCGGGCTTGTTCCCGCCATTGGCATCGCTTGCAAATGTCGGGGTCGTGGTATGGCAACCGCTACAGTCCCCGGTGGTCGGGTGTCCGCTGTCGAGAGTCGCATTGGGCCGCGAATCGCCCGCACTGCTCGAGGTGCTCGCTACCATGCCAAGATAGGGAGCGCTCTCGTGACAGCTCTGACAGCTTGCCACGGCAGAGGCCACCGTAGTGTGCCCGGATGTCGTCAGGGTCGGCATATTGATGTTGGCCGAGCCAAGATGAAAGCCGCCCGGGTTGACGTTGCTGGTGCCGTGACAACCGGAGCCATTGCAGTCCAGCGCGCCGATAGGAATGTGATTTCCCGGCGTGCTCGTAATGGTGACGTTCGCGAACGTGTTGGCTACGGCCGGGGCATGGCAGCTGAGGCAGTTCGTCACGCCCTGGTGAGTTCCGGTGACGGAGTACAGCGCATAATTGCCGGTAGTGGTGTGGCACTGAGCGCAGGGCGCGTTGGTGGGAATGTGATTGGCCGGCTTGGCACCCGCGGAGGCATCGGTTGCGAATGTCGGTGTCGTGGTATGACAGCCACCACAGTCACCACCGGTGGGGTGAGTCTTGTCAAGTGTGGCATTCGGTCGCGAGTCACCTGCTGCGGAGGACGTGCTCGCGAGCATGCCCAGATAGGGGGCGCTCTCGTGACAGGTCTGGCAGCTCGCCACGGCCGAGGCGACAGTCGCATGGCCGCTGGTGGTCAAGGTGGGCGTATTGATGTTCGCCGCGCCGATGTGGAAGCCGCCGCTGCCCACGTTGTTGGCGGTGTGACATCCCGAGCCGTTGCAGTCGAGCGTACCGATCGGGAAGTGGTTGCCGGGTGTGGAAGTAATCGTGATATTGGCGAAAGTATTGGCTACCGCTGGCGCATGACAGCTGAGGCAGTTGGCCACACCCTGGTGGGTGCCGATCACCGAGTACACGGCGTAGTTGCCGGCGGTCGTGTGGCACTGGGCGCAAGGCGCATTTGTGGGGATGTGATTGGGCGGCTTGCCTCCGCCAGTTGAGTCGGTGGCGAAAGTCGGGGTGGTGGTATGACAGCCGTTGCAGTCACCCGTCGTCGGGTGATTCTTATCCAGCGTTGTTGAGGGACGGGAGTCTCCGGCCGCGGTGGCAGTGCTTGCGACCATGCCGAGGTACGGGGCGGTTTCGTGACAGCTCTGGCAGCCAGCCACGACGGAGGCGACGGATATGTGTCCGACGGTAGTCAGGGTCGGCGTGCTGATGTTTGCCGATCCGAGCACGAAACCGCCCGGGTTAACGTTGGCCGTGCTGTGACAGCCGGATGCATTGCAATCCAGATTGCCTACAGGGATGTGATTGGCCGCAAGGCCGGTGGCGGTTTTGCCGTCGTGGCATTTGGCGCAGCCGCTTGTAATGCCGACGTGACTGAATGTTGCCGCGCCCCAGCCGACCGTTGAATGACAGACGTCGCACTGCTGCGTGGTGGGCGGGTGATTCGCTGGCTTGCCAGGCGCCTGGACGCCGTTGTGGCAGGTGGAGCAGCTACCCATGGTCTGTGCGTGATCGAAATTGACGGCCGGCTTCCACGCATTGGGTGTGTGGCAGACCTCGCAGCGGTTGGTCGACTGGATGTGATCCTTGCTCTTGGCGGTGGCGCGCACGATGGTGCCTATGCCATGGCAGCCGTCACAAGTGCGCGGCGTTCCCTTGAATACTGCATTCACGTGGCAGGACTCGCAGGGCAGGTCCCGGTGCTCGCCCAGAAGCTCGAAGCCCGTGGTCAGGTGGTCAAACTCAGTACGCTGCTGGGCTGCGTACGCCGCGTGTGACCACAGCAGCGCACCCGAAAGCGCCACGACCGCGAGCAGCCAGCCGCGGACCTGAGTGAGACTCTGAATGTGGCTGCTCCCTCTCATGCGGTGCTACTGCAGGCGTGCGCCTTTGAATGTCGAGGTGGAGTGACACCGCTGGCACTGACGCCCGTACTGCCCGAGGTGCACATCGTCGTTGCCGTGGCAGGCGATGCAATCGGCGCTCAGTTTGACCTGGTCGGCGGGCTGCTTGTGACAGCCGTTGCAGCTGAGCGGGCGATGCGCGCCGCTCAACGCAAAGCCGGTTTCCTTGCCGTGGTCGAACTCCCAGATGCCCCAGCCATTGGGCGAATGACACTTGGCGCACTCCTTGCCGAGCGAGCCCTTGTGCACGTCTGCCCGTTCGTGACAGGCGAAGCAATCCTTGCCCACCTCGCGGTAGTTGCGCGAGACATGACACTGTTCGCACGGGACTGCCACGTGCAGACCCAGCAGTGGAAAGCGCGTCAGGTCATGGTCGAAATTGGCGACCTGGCTCCAACTCTCCTCGGAGTGGCACTGATCGCATTGACGCCCGAGCTTGCCGCTGTGCACGTCACTTGCGCGATGACAGCTGTTGCATTCGTGGCTTAGCTTCTGTGTGGCGACGGCTGCGGTGTGGCAGGCGTGGCAATCGACCTTGGCGTGCCGACCGTTCAAAGGCCAGTGGCCGTCCCGCGCATGATCGAAGGAGATTTGCTGCCACTTGTCACTACCGTGGCAGCGGCCGCAATCCTCGCCCAGCCGCCCCGCATGGCTGTCCTGTCCCTGATGGCAGCCGAAGCAGTCCTTAGGAATCTTCGCCTTGAGATCGCCGCTGCGATGACAGTCGCGACAATCGATGTCCGCGTGCACCCCTTCCAGGGCAAATCCGGTCTCCCGCTCGTGATTGAATTTGCTGGTCTTCCAACCGGTGGTGGCATGACATGCGCCGCACTTCGGTCCCCGCTCACCGCGATGGACGTCGTCGGGCGCGTGGCAGGCGGCACAGGTCTTCGGCGTGTCCTTGTAGTGATTGCCGAAATGACACCCCAGGCAGGGTACCTCGGCATGCTTGTCGTGCAACGCGAAACCTGTCTTGTCATGATCGAAACGGACCTGCTGCCAGCCACCCGCATCGTGACAGGAGGCGCAATCGCGCCCGAGCTTGCCGTCGTGGGGATCTGCTTTAGAGTGGCAGTCCACGCAGGCCGTCGGCGTCTTGCGGTACGGCTTGTCCGCCGCGTGACAGGCGCCGCAGGCGATCGCGGCGTGCGCGCCTTTCAAAGGAAACTCGGTTGCGGCGTGATCGAACTGGCCGCGATTGAGTTTCACGATGTCACCATCGCGCCCCAGGTGCTCGCTGTGACAGGCCCGGCACTGGGAGCTCGCAATTCCCGGCAGCTTGCCGTGGAAGCCGCGCGTGCTGTGAATATCCGCAGCGATGTCTTTGTGACAATCGAGGCACAGCTGATTCTGCCGGTCACGATTGCTGCGATCGTGACAGCGGGAGCACTCCTCCTCGTATTTCTGGTGAGCCGTGCTTACCTTGCCAGGCATGAGTAGGGTCTCCGGGTTCACGGCGTAGCTGCGAGATACAGAAAGCAGCAGCAGTACGAGTGCGAGCAGCAACGCATGAGCTTTTCCCTCCCGCATGAAATACCGGTTGAGCTGTCAGTAGACGTTCACTGCAATGACGTGCACGACAGCTGCGGCCACGAGAATGAAGATCAACGGCAGATGCAGGGCATGCCAGAGCGAGAACAGGCGCTCATACGCCTGGAAGCTCGCCACCTTGCGCACCGCGGTCAACCGGCTGTCGACGTAGCGATGGATGCTCCTTCTCACACTCCGTGATTGCGCGACAGAGCCGGAGGCGGCGGCGCGCAGGGTGCGCCGGACATAGCGACGCAGCCTGACTCGTGCGCCGGCCACCACCGCGCTCACCACCAGAAGTTTGGCGATACCCAACAGCGGCAGGCGCGGGGCGACGGCCAGGACGCGCGCCTCAGCCGCCTCCAGCCGGCTCATCAGCTCAGGCAAATGCGCGAAGGCGTTCGAAGTGCTTCTCAGGGTCGCCGCGTTCTGCTGCAGGTCGCGCAATGTCAGTTTGCTGCCATACAGCCCGTGATGGATGTGCGCATAGATGTAGCGTCCGACGAGACCACTGCCTGAGACAGCGAGCATGCTGAACAAGGCGACATTACTGTTGGCCGCGCCGAGGTTGAAGTTGGCGTGATAGAGGATGCACAGTGGGCCCAGCACGCCCAGCAACATGTGTGTCCGGAACCAGCCCACGGTGGGTCCGAGGAAGCGCAGCCACCGCAAGCGCTTGCGCGCGGAGTACACCAACAGCAACAGCATGAGCGAGCCGCCGATGATGCCGAGCGCGTAGCCGAGCCCACGGCGCGGGGTGATGTAGCGCTCAGTTGGAAATGTGAATCCCACATAGAGGAGCGCTGCGAACAGCAGTGCCAAAAAGCTTGGGGGACTCAACCAGCGCGCTTTGCGAGGAGTGCGCGACGTGCGCCGCGCTTGTGGCGGCGGCGGGGAGATTTCGACACGAGCCGTGTCGGGAAGCGGCGTGTAGGGCGCCCTCGCATCCAGCGGCCTGACGGTGAGCGTCGCGCTCAGCACGGCGTTGGCTTGCAGCGGGTTGCGGGGAGACTCGTCATCCTGCACCCGCACGATGATCGGATCTGCGCCATCCTTGGCCGCATCGCTGCCCGCATCGGTGGGTATGGTCTCCACGCTCAGTGAATCTCCCGGTTGATGACGAGAGCCAGCTGCCGAGCGTCAGCCGGATGCACGACTTCACTGGTGACGTAGAGATCACCTGGGCTGGGTTGCGCTTGGCCCATCTGCGAGATTCGTGCCTCGACGATCACATTCTTCGATTGCGACAGCCGTCGGCCGGGGACCATCGCCATTGAGTCATCCAGATGAAAGGCGACCGGCCATCCCTGGGCGGACGTGCGCATCACGGCGAGGGGAGGTCCGGGTGAATCGGGCGACTTCGCATATATAAAGAGAGTGGAGTTCTTGCCTACCCGGGCGACCAGGCGGCTGTCGATCGACACGGTGCCGGATACCTGCGCGCCGTCACCCTGCTCGCCGCCAGCGGATGCGGCCGCCGGCTGCGGCGCGGGAGCCGGCACCCCGGCGAGCTGACTGGCCTCAGCGATGTTGGCGTCCACCAGCTGCACGTCCGGCGAGTCCGGCGGCAAAGCCGCCCGCAACCGCTGCCAGTCGGCCAGCGATTGCCGATAGTGGTGGTCCTGCAGCTCGCGGCTCGCCTCGAGCCACAGTGCCTTGGCGTTGTTGGGATCCAATGCCAGGGCCTGCCGTATGGCATCCCCAGCATCCGCGCCGATGTGTCCTTTGGAGAGCGACCCTAAGGTATCGGCGTAGTCCGCCCATGACTGCGCAGTCATGCCGTGCAAGCTGATCGCTTTTACATAAGCTGCGCGCGCCTTGTCGTAAGCGTGTTGGCTGCGTTGCAGCGATGCCAGGGCCAGCCAGTTTTGCGGATCGCCAGGGTGGGCGCGGGTACGCTGTTCTGCCTCTGAAAGGGTCAGCTCACCTGACGGGTTGCTAGGAGGGGTAGCGACTGCCGTCGTCGTTGGAGGCCCCTGGTCGAGAGCGGCGGCGGCGGAAAGCAGCCCGGTCGCTGCAGGAGTCGGAGCGGTCGCGGCAGAGGACGCTTCACCTGAGCTCTTGAGAGCAGCGGCGCGAGTCCGTGCGCGATCCGCATCGGCGGTGCGTCCCATGAAATCATACGACTGCGCGAGCAGGAGCCACTCTTGCTCGGTGCCCCCGTCGCGATTGAGACGCGCTTCGAGGCCTGCGGTGGCGCTCTCGAGTGACTGGGCCTTGCCTGAGGTATTCGTCGTGCCGGTGTGAGGGGTCGTCAGCGCTGCAGACGTGCGCCCGGGAGAGCCGATCGCAAAATAAATCAGTGTGGCCGAAAGGGCAAAGATGCCGAGCAGCACCGACGCATACAATACGTACTGCGCGCTGGGCCGTTGCAAGCGCCAGGAGCGCGTGCGATACAGCATGCTCACGAGCAGCGTCACCGCTACTCCAGTCAACAAGCCGGAGATGAAGCTGATCGATGAGCTCATGTGAAATTGCGGTACCGTTGAAACGCTGCGAACCGCCCGCATGCAGGAAGAGGGCAATTCTAACTACGTACAAGAAAGAGTTGGCATTGTCGCGACGTGCAGACAAACGTCGCCAGATGCCGACAAAAACAGGCGAAAAAACTCACACTCCACACACACAGACTTGACGTTAGGGTGATCACCGCACATCGTCATGACAAGTAGGGAAAAGCCCCATTCCTATGGACTGCGTCGCAGAGTTAGCCTGAAACTCGCTTGTTGTTGTGTCATGACTCTGGTGGGACGGTGCGCCGTGCGCTGGTCCTGGCACCGGGAGCCTCGCTATCGATGGATTCTCTGATCTACCTGTTCTACGGCATCCCGTCGCTGGCAGTGTTGGCCTGGTTCATGTACCGCCGCAGCCGCCTGGAGCGCCGGAGCACTCGGATGCAGGAGGAAGCGCACTCCACGGGCGCGCATGAGCCGGCGACCTTGCATCCTGTGATCGATCCGGCGCGCTGTATTGGCTGTGGGTCCTGTGTAAAGGCTTGCCCCGAGGCGCCGCAACATCACGTGCTCGGCATCGTCGGCGGGCGGGCGCAGCTGGTCAGTCCAGGTGACTGCATCGGCCATGGCGCCTGCAAAGCTGCCTGTCCCGTCGAGGCGATCTCGCTGGTGTTCGGCACGGCAACCCGGGGCGCTGACATCCCGGTACTGACACCGAAATTCGAGAGCAGCGTGCCCGGGATTTTCATCGCTGGTGAGTTGGGTGGCATGGGCCTGATCCGCAACGCACTCGAGCAGGGGCGCCAGGCCGCGGAGGCAGTGCACGCTCTGCGCCCCAAGGGCGGCGATCGGCTGGATCTGGTGATCGTGGGGGCAGGGCCCGCCGGTTTCGCGGCATCGCTCACCGCGCTCTCAAAACGCATGAAGTTCGTTACCCTGGAGCAGGAGTCACTCGGCGGGTGCATCTTTCAGTACCCGCGCGGCAAGCTGGTGATGAGCGCTCCTGCGACGGTTCCGCTGGTCGGTAAGATCGCCCTTGGCCGCACGAGCAAGGAGGCGCTCCTGCATTTCTGGCAGGAAGCCGAGCGCAAGACCGGCGTCAAAATCAACTATCACGAGCGAGTTGATGACATAACACGGGACGGCGCAGGTTTTATTGTCAAATCATCCCGGGGCACTTACCGCACGCACAGCGTGCTGCTGGCCATCGGCCGTCGCGGGACGCCGCGCAAGCTTGGAGTCCCCGGCGAGGAGTTGCCCAAGGTCGTCTACCAGCTCATCGATCCCGAGCAGTACGCCGGCCAGCACGTACTCGTCGTTGGGGGCGGCGACAGTGCCCTGGAGGCCGCGGCGAGCATAGCCGAAGCCGGCGGTTCCAGCGTCGTTTTGTCCTATCGCGGAGCTGCCTTCGATCGCGCCCGGCAGCGCAATCGCGAGCGGGTGAAAAGCGCCGCGCACGAGGGAGTACTGAAGGTGCTGTTGAATTCCAACGTCCGGCAGATCGCGGTGGATTGCGTAGCGATCGAGCAGACCGGCCGCACTGTGAACGTCCGCAATGATGCCGTGATCGTGAACGCCGGAGGCGTTCTGCCGTCGGATTTCCTGCGTAGAGTGGGTGTGGACGTCGAGACGAAGTATGGCACTGCCTGAGCGCGTGATTGCTGGCGCAAGCCAGCAGCGCGTGCGCGGACCTGGCTGGATGGCCCTCGTGCTGTGCGCGGCAGCGGGCACGATGTTAAGCATCACGGCTGCCGGGGCTAGTCGCGATCGCACGCGCGCGGACAGCCCCCGACAAGCCGACTTGCGGCGCCAACCGGACCCGCTGGAGTCTGCCAAGACCCATATCCGGCTGAAGGAGTTTGCCGCTGCTCAGGCTGAGCTGCAGCGGTTGGCTGAGTCGGGCAATGCTCAGGCGGAATACCTGCTTGGTGTCTTCTATCTGAATGGAATTGCCGGTAAGCGCGAGCCTGCTCTGGCGCGTGTGTGGTTGGAGAAGGCCGCGGATCAGGGCGAGGGCAGTGCGGCATACAGCCTCGCTGCGCTGGCTGCGAGTTCGCAGCCACGCGATGAGACGGAAGTGCAGCGCTGGGTGGCGCGCGCGCGTCAGCTCGGGTTTGAGTCTCCCGCCGGCGCTCAACAGACTGGGCAGCCCCACTCGCCTGCGGAATTCTCGGCCTATTCCAGTGAGGCGCAGTCGGCTATCGAAGCTCTCTGGCTGGCGGCCAGCCGCGGTGACCTCCCCGCGTTACGACACTTCGCAACTCCTGCCAGCCTCAAGGCGCGCGATGAATTCGGCCGAGGGGCCCTCGCTCGCGCCGCCCAAAGTGGCAATGCCGAGGCCGTGGAGCTGCTCCTGACCCAGACGCATGAAAGGGAGGGCGCAGATCTGCACGGCACGACGCCGCTGATGCTCGCGGCCGCGAGTGGCAGCGCGTCAGTGACCGCGGCGTTGCTGAAGGCCGGCGCTGACCCGAATGCAACCGATCAGAGTCACAACAGCGTGCTGATGTATGCGGCCACGGTTGATCACCCTGAAGTGACCGAGCAGCTGTTACGCGCTGGGGCCTGGGTTGACGCACGCAATCTGCAGGACTGGTCGGCCCTCGACTTCGCGACAAATCGCAGTCTGCCGGGCGTGGCAGCGCGGCTGCGCACCGCCGGTGCCACCGCGCTTCATCACAATTCTGCCCCTAGCGGCGAGTTGACCGGTGTTCAGCGCCCGCGGCCGCCGGAGCGGGATCTGTACGCAGGCTGGCCGGATATCGCGGTTGCGGCGGCGCTGCACAACACCGCGGTCCTCGAGGCGCTGCTGCAGCATGGCGCAGATCCCAACATTGATGCCGACCGGGAGCCGGTACTCACCGTGGCGGCGCTCGTTGGTCGGCCAGCTGCGGTGGATGAGCTGCTGTCCGCGCATGCGGATCCAGCGCGCACTGACGGTCGTGGTGATTCCGCATTGCTCATCGCCGTTCGCTCCGGCAGAGCTGATGTGGTGCACGCCTTGCTCGCGCACGGAGTGGCTGCGGACGAGCGGGGGGGCGACGCGGAGGCACCGTTGATTGCTGCGGTCAAGAGCGCCAAGGTGCCGATCGTGCATGAGCTGATCGCAGCCCATGCGCATGTTGACTCGCAGGATGCACGCGGTGAAAACGCGCTCATGATTGCTGCGCGATCGGCCGATGCAGAGTTGTTGCGCGAGCTCTTGACGGCGCGACCCACACTCGAGCTCGAAGACAAAGCGGGTCGCACGGCATTGTGGTACGCCGCACAATCAGGCTCGCGGGAGAAAACGCAGCTGCTGGTCGCGCAAGGAGCCAAGCTCGATCACAGCGACGCCCTCGGGCTCAGTCCGCTGCAGGTAGCCTGTGCGGCCGGCCACAGCGATGTCATCGGTTTTCTGTTGAGTCACGGCGCGCGTATCGATGCGCGCTCTCGCGTCGGCGATACCCCGCTGCACATTGCGGTGGGGATTGGCCACGGCGCATCGGTCGAGCAGTTGCTGGCTGCTCACGCAGACCTCGATGCCCAGAACGCTTTTGGTGACACCCCGCTGATCATTGCCAGCCGCAGAGGTGATGCAGCGCTGGTGAGGCGTCTGCTGACCGCCGGGGCCAGCAGTCGACTGCGCAACCATGATCGGCTGACGGCCGCCGATGTGGCCGAAGCCCGTTCGTTCCATGAGGTGGCGGCCCTGCTCAACGGCGCCTAAGGGGCGACTCAACGCCCGCCTGCAGCGTCGTACAGCCGCATCGCGCCCCCGCGCGATAGTCACAGACCGCCTGTTGCAGCGCGGGCTCGTTACATATTTGCGGACATTCACGCGACTACATGATCGACCTGCTTGCGCGGCTCGAATCAGCGCGGCAGGCTGTGGGCAGGATGCTCGTAAAAACCAGAAATCCGCTGCGACGGCCGCTGCATCGGGGAGCGTGCTTCCTGCTCCTGGTGCTCTGCCTGCGCGCCCTGGTGCCCGCGGGGTTCATGCTCGCCGAGGTGGACGGCACGATTCGGGTCGTCCTCTGTGACGCAGACGCCCCCGGCATCCGTGGGCATCATCACCACGGTGATCACCAGAATCACCACCACACACGCCTGGATTCCTCGTGTCCCTATGCACAGAGCGCAGGCCCGGCCCCCCTCCCGGCTACACCCGATGTTGCGGACATCCGGCTTGCTGTCCTGCAAGCTCTGCCGCAAGCATCCTCACAACTTGAAGCCCAGTTCGGCCCCTCCCGCGAGCAGCAACCCCGCGCTCCTCCGCTCATCTGACTGAGCCCAGTCAGCTGGTCACGTGTGGCCGATGTCTGCGACATCGCCCGCGTCCGACCGACCTTGTTGGAGTTGCTTCGTTGCGGAGGTCACATGTTATTCAAGAGAGGGCGGGCACGCATCGCGCGTGCTCTGGATTGGGTCGGCGGCGTTCCCCGCTGGGCGTTGG
Source organism: uncultured Pseudomonadota bacterium (assembly GCA_963715725.1). Lineage (GTDB taxonomy): Bacteria > Pseudomonadota > Gammaproteobacteria > Steroidobacterales > Steroidobacteraceae > 13-2-20CM-66-19. Next base: position 2,894,299 of record OY970272.1, read on the forward strand.
TGCTGGGCTGCTCTGGCCTGGGACTGACGTCTCCTACAGCGCACGCGTGTGCAAGCTGCGGCTGCAGTCTCAACTCGGATGCCGCGCTCGGTTATACGAACCGAGCCGGCTGGCGGATGAGTCTGGAGTACGACTACATCAATCAGGATGAATTGCGCAGCGGCACGCATCGGATCACTGGCGTTCCCGAGGGCGCAGAGCTCGAGCGCGACACCCTGAATCGCTACGTGACGGCAGGGCTTGCATACAGCCCGAGCGCTGCGTGGAATGTGCAGGTGCAGGTGCCTTACGTGATCCGCACCCATCAGACCTATGGAGAGTTCGACTCGACGCAGCCCTTGCCGGCGACGAGCAATTCGCGCAGCTCCAGTCTCGGCGACGTGCGCCTGCTGGCGGACTATCAGGGATTCCTCCCCACGCACAATCTTGGCGTACGAGCGGGCGTGAAGCTGCCGACGGGCCATTACGGTACTGCAGTTGATTTCAACTCAGGTCCTGCGGCCGGCGAGCCACTGGATGCCAGCCTGCAGCCCGGAACCGGCAGCACCGATCTGATCGTCGGCGCCTATTACTATCAGGCCGTCAGTCAGAACTTCGACGTGATCGCGAACGCTCAGTTCCAGAGCGCGCTGGCGCATCACCTGGATCAGCCGGGCGAGGACTATCGTCCCGGCAATTCGACAACGGTCAGCCTGGGCGTCCGCTATGCTGGGGATGCGCAGCGCTGGACACCGCAGCTGCAGTTGAACCTTCTGCACAAAGCGCCTGACCAGGGCGCGCTTGCGGATGTGCAGAACACTGCAGGTACGGTTGCGTATGTTAGTCCGGGCGCAAGCATCAATGTGCTGAAGGGATTGCAGGTGTTTGGTTTCGTGCAGGTGCCGGTCTACAGCAACCTGTACGGAGATCAGCTGTTCCCCCGTTACACCGTGAGCGCAGGTCTGAGCTATGCCTTCTGATCCCACCCAGCCGCCAGGGCTCGACCGCCGACGGCTGCTTTGCAATGGAATGCTGGCGTTCGCCGGCATGCAGAGCCTGTTGGTCCGACCGGCACGCGCCAAAGGGCTGCGGGTCGGCGCACCGGCACCACCCGCTACGCTCGTTACCCTGCAGGGCCGTCACATCGGCACCGCTGATCTTCTGGGACAGGTGGTTCTGCTCACCTTCTGGGCGACCTGGTGCACACCCTGTCGCAAGGAATTGCCAGCGCTGTCTGCGTATTTACAACGAGCGAATCCCGGCTCCTTTCAGATTCTGGGCTTCAGTCTCGACGGCGCCGATCAGCTTCGCCAGGTGCAGGATGTGGCCAAGGAACTGTCGTTCCCGGTCGGCCTGCTGGAGCAGTCAGAGGCGGCAGGCTACGGTCGCATCTGGCGGCTGCCGGTAAGCTTTCTCATCGATCAGCGTGGCTACCTGCTCGATGATGGCTGGCACGATCCGGATCCGGTCTGGACTGCAGAGCGTCTGGAGCACAGCGTTACACCGTTGCTGCCGACGTCGTGAATAACTTGTCCGCGAGCGTGAGTGGTCTCAGCCCGTGATTGCTCCATGCAGCTTTGCGACACGAGCGGTCAACTGGGACAGGATAGCGCTCCCGTCTGCCGCCGGCAGACCCAGCTGCTGCACCAGCTCGGGAGCACTCTCTGTCGGCGCCGGCTCCAGTGAGAAAGTGTGACCGCAGGTGAGCGCGAGGCAGGCGCCAGCGTGCACAAAGGTCGTGAGTTGCCGGTGAGCAGCCGGAGCCTGCCACGGCCGGTGATGATGAGCCGCTGCCGCGACCAGCGGGGCCGGCAGATTCCAGCTTTCGAACACCATCGCTGCGCAATCCTCGTGAGGGAGGGAGGCGCACTGGACCTCGAGGCTGCGCATGTCCGCCTCGCGGTTGGACCTGCGCGCGTTCAGCATAGCGAGGATGCCGTTTTCGTCCACGCAAGCCTGGATGGCGACGCCCAGGTTGTGCATGAGGCCCGCCATGAAAGCCACCGGAGCCGACTCGGGCCTGGTGGCGCGCGCCAGGCATTCCGCAGCGATCGCCGTTGCAAGACTATGGCGCAGCAGGGCGGACATGTCGTTGAGCGCAGAGCCCGCCCGGCGTGGCAGAGCGCGACTCATGCAGACCGCTGCGGCGATGCCGCGGACGGCATCCAACCCCAGTAGCAGCGTGGCCTGCTGGATCGTAGTGGTGGCGCGCACCTGTCCGTAGTAGGCCGAATTGGCCACGCGCAGTACGCGGGCACTGAGTACCGGGTGCCGCTCGATCGCCGCACTGATCTCAGCGCCGCTTGCGTCCGCTGTACACAACCTCTGCAGGATATGACCAAGCTCGACCGGCTCGGTGCCCGCCAGGCCTAACGTGGCGGCCGCATCCAGGATGCGAGCTCGTGCAAGCTTGAGTGCGCTGACGGAGGAGCTGTCCATCCGGCCACTTATGGTCCGCGCATGCCGTGGCAGACGTGACCAGAGTCGCAAAAATGCGGGCTCGCTGTGGCGACGCGCCAAAAGCACCGGACAGGTCTCTCAGCCTGGGTGCCGGCTAGCCAACAATCCCGAGGTCTACCACGGGGCGAGTGTTCCAGTGCAGGAGTTACGACGGTCCGTCTACCGTAAGCTGATCGGCAGGGACGGTGGGCAGAAACAGGCATTGCGGGAGGCCGTCGGGGTGGCGCTCGTCACCCTCATCCTGGTCGCTGCCGCGATCCTGGGTCTGTGGACCACATCGCGCAATTCCATCACCGACAACTTCAGGCACTACGTGATGGGTCTCGCCCAGGTTGGGGCCACTCTCATCGACCCGCAGTTGCACAACGCCATTCGCCGTCCCGAACAGCTGAATGATGCCGACTACACGCGAGCGGTGGAGCCGCTGCGTCGCATGCGCAAGTCAGTGGCTGACATCCACTACGTCTACACGTTGGTCCGGGATGGTGACAGGGTTCGCTTCGTGCTGGATGCCGCCGATCCCAAGGCGCGCAATATCCATGGCACGGCAGATCAATCCGGAGTGTGGCAGCTGTATACGTATCTGGACGATGCGACTGACATGTTTCGGGCACTCGGCACGCCCAACAGGCACGGCATACCGAGTGCCACGCTCGAGCCGGTCTCGGACGAATGGGGTACGTTCATGACCGGCTTTGCACCGATCTTCGACTCAAGTCACCATCAGATCGGCATCGTCGGCGTCGATGTGGATGCGACCGTTTATGTGGCGCGCCTGGCGCAATCACGCAATCGCGCACTGTTGGGACTCGCTCCCGCCGGTTTGCTCATTGTCGTGTTCGGCTGCGGTTACTACCGGGTCCGGCTGCGAGGCCTCAGCGATGCGGAGGCGTTGCTGCGCGGAGTCGAGGAGGCCAAGCAAACCGCTGAGCGACTTGCGCAAGAGCGCTGGCGCCTGAGCGCTGTCATCGAGGGAACCAATGTCGGTACCTGGGAATGGCATGCTCATACCCGCTTGCTCACGATCAACGAACGCTGGGCCGGGATGGTGGGATATCCCCTCGAGGAGTTGGTGCCCTGCACCTCGGCCACATGGCGCGGTCTGGCCCATCCTGAGGATCTGCTCACCCTGCGACGCGCGATCGCCGGCTCCGTGCAGAGTGCGGAGCGGATGTTCGTCGTCGAGTTTCGTATGCGCCACCGCGATGGCCGCTGGCTCTGGGTTCTGGCGCGCGGCAAGATCACCCTGAGCGACGCTCGCGGGCGGCCACGACATGTGGTTGGCATCGTGATGGACGTGTCAGCGCGCAAGGCCATGGAATCGGCGCTGATTGAAGCGGCGCAACGCGATCGCCTGACTGGCCTTCCGAATCGGACGGTGTTCATGGAACACCTGGAGCGCACGCTGCTGCGGCTGCGCGAGGGTACGCAGCGGCGTTTCGCCGTGCTGTTTCTGGATTTCGACCGGTTCAAACTCATCAATGACACCCTGGGGCATGAGGCAGGAGACGAGTTGCTGCGGCAGATCGGCGTGCGCCTGCAAAGCGCAGCTCGCTTTGCCGCGAGCTCGACGCACGGCAATCTCATCTGTCGTTTTGGTGGCGATGAGTTCCTGGTACTCATCAACGATCTGCGCGACGAAGCCGACGCCGTGTTGGCCGCGCAGCAGTTGTTGAAACTGCTGGCGCCTTCCTATCGGGTCTTCGGACGAGAGGTGCATTCGCTCGCCAGCATCGGCATCGTGAGCAGCGATCAGGCTCTGCAGAGCGCCGAGGAGATCGTGCGCAACGCGGATGTAGCCATGTATGAGGCGAAACGCTTCGGACGTGGATGCGCGGTAGTGTTCAATGACGCCATGCATGCGCGGCTGACACGCCATGTCACGATCGAAAACGACCTGCGCAAGGCGTTGGGCACCCCTGAGCTGTATCTCGAATATCAGCCGATCGTGGCCCTGGATACGGGCCAGCGCATGTATGTCGAGGCGCTGCTGCGCTGGAAGCATCCGACGATGGGAATGATCTCACCGTCCGAATTCACACCGATCGCAGAGGAATCAGGACTGATCGTGGCTGTCGGTCAGTGGGTGCTCGAGGAGGCCTGCCGTGCCATGGTGCGTTGGCGCACTGCCGATCCGAAGCATGCGCCGCGCATGATCAGTGTAAACGTCTCGCGTGCGGAGATCGCCTTGGGTGGGCAGCTGCTGGAGCGGGTACGTCGTGCCCTGGAAGCCACCGGATTGCCGCCGGGCAGTCTGCAGCTGGAGCTGACCGAGCGCGAGGTCATGCGCGATCCCGAAGCTGCCCGCGATGTGTTGGGCAAGCTGCGCGAGCTCGGCGTGCGGCTCGCCATGGACGATTTCGGCACCGGCACTTCCTCGCTGTCGCTGCTGCGGGGTTATCCGTTCGATACGATCAAGATCGATCGCTCGTTCCTGCAGGATCTGCACAGCAGCCGCGAGGTGCTCGCCGTCATCCATGCAACGGTCAACCTCATTCAGAATCTGTCGATGGTGAGTCTCGCAGAAGGCGTAGAGGATGCGACCCAGGTGGCTATCCTGCAGTCTCTCGGTTGCAACTTCGCGCAGGGTTTCTTCTTCAGCAAGCCAGTGTCGGAAGCAGCGATCGCGGCTGCCATGGTCGCCGAGCGTGACAGGCTGGCGCAACATGAGGCGACTGCGGTCGCCGCCGGATAGTCGCAGCCTGCTCGATGCTCATCATCAATCGGATGTCGGGTCCGCAGCCGGCGCGCGCGGGTTGCCGCATTCACCAGTGCAACATCGCCATCATGGCCGCATAGGTTGTAATGCCGTCCCAGAGGTTCTGCAGGCGCAGGTTCTCGTCGGCAGCATGTTGATTGTCGTCATAATTGACGATCGGCAGACCCACTACCGATGCGCGAAAGATACTGTCGATGAGATAGATTGGTACGCTGCCGCCCATCATTGGCATGAGCGCAACCGGCCCACGGGCTGCGTCGCGGGCGGCACGCGCAACGGCTTGGGCCGGCGGGGATGATAGATCGGTACGCAGCGCCGGATAACCCGCGCCCCATTGGACCTGCATGAGACGCGCGTGGGCGAGACGCACCGCTGCATCTGGCGGCGCGCTCAGAAGAGTCCATCCCTGTGCTTGCAGAAAATGCTCAACCGCCTCCCGCACCGCTGCAATGGTCTGATCCGGCACCAGCCGGAAATCCAGAGATATCTGCGCCTCCGCAGGAATCGCATTGGCGGCAGCTGGTCCTATTTCACCCGCCCGGAGAGCGCGCACGTTGAGCGCGGGCCGCATCAGGCTTCGCGCCAGACTCTCTGCCGACTCAGGCTGGGCTAGCCCTAAGCTCTGCTGCAGGACCCGATCAACAGACGGCAGCGCATCAAGCGCCTGCCGCTCGAGGCTGGTGAGAGGACGCGTACCGGTATCGAATCCCGGGATCCGGATCATCCCATCCGGCGAGCGCATGGAGGCGAGCAGGGTTGCGGCCATGGCAGCCGGATTGGGTGCCCAGTTGCCATAATGACCATCATGGAGCGCGCGGTTCGCGCCATAGATGGTGAGCTCCAACCCGATGGTGCCCCGCGCACCGAAATAAAGCAGTGGTGCGCCGGACTGGTGTACCGGTCCGTCGCCGATGAGCCAGAGATCACCTTTCAGCAGCGTGGCATGCTGGCGCAGCTCTGCCTCCAGATGTGGCGAGCCCGCTTCCTCCTCGCCTTCCCACACCACCTTGAGGTTGACTGCTGGGCGCAAGCGGGCATTGTGCAACGCATCGAAAGCGGCAAGAAACGCAATGATCGAGGCCTTATCATCCGCCGCCGCGCGGCCGAAGAGCCGCGCTTCAGGACTCAGCGGTAGCGCTACGGTGCGCCAGTCGATCGCAGCCGCATTGATATCGGCTCCCTTGCGCAGTACCGGCGTGAAAGGATCCGAGCCCCACTGCGATGGGGTGACCGGCTGACCGTCGTAATGCGCATAGAACACCACAGTGCGCGCTGTGTCCGCTGCACGCCACTCGCCAAACACGACGGGCGGCGCTGCGGGCGTAGTCAACAGCTGTGCAGCGAAGCCACGATGGCGCAGGGCATCGATGAGCATCTCGGCCGTCATCGCCAGCCCGCGCGGATCTGCAGCAACACTGCGTAATTCCACCAGATCGTTGAGCTCCGTCAGGATCTGCCGCTCGTGAGCCGAGCGATAGCTCTCCACCATCTGATGCAATGCGACCCTGTCGAGGGTGCCTGCGCATGCAGGCCCTGCTCCGACGAGTACGCCGACGAGTGCAAGACGGGCTGCGGCAATCGTTCGCAGAGGAGAATACATTGCGACGGTCCAGGTAAGTTGATACCGCTTACAGCAACGCTGGCGTCTGACGGCAGGCTGTCACATGCCGGTGTTAATATGCAAGGTATGGTCTATGCGAGGTGTGGTTAGCTTTATCCGCACCAGACACCCCACACTTCCGAGGCGCCATGGAATTGACATCAGCAGGTTACTCCCGCTTGCGTGCACCGCGCGAGGCGGTCATCGGTGAATGGAGCGGGGCCTACGGCTCGAAGGCTTGCGTCGCGACCCCTGCGGCGGATCACGATCCGCTGCTCCTCGCAGCCGCGCTCGAGGAGCGGGCAAGGCAGATGGCAGCCATTGAATGGCTGCTGGACGCCGGGCTGCTGTCAAGTTGCTTGGTGTGAGGCAGCGTCCATTGCAGGCTGCAGCTAGCGTGATGCCGGAATCTGCAGGGGAACGCGGGGGCAGCTCGAACGAACGCGGCGACCGCAGGTGCGTATCAACAGATCTCGGGTAAGACAGACGCGCACTTCTGAGAAAGAGTCCCGGCTGCAGGCCACGGTCATCGCGCCGCGAGGCATCTCGGGGTTTGCGCTCTTGAACAGGTTCTCGATCTGGTCCGCCGTCAGCGACCGCTCGTCACGCGGCGCCTCCAGTGCCGCCGGTATTTTCATGACGGCCATGGCGCGATCCGCGGCCTCGAAATAAGCGAGCGCTTCCAGACCGCTGCAGGTCCCGTGTTCGTGCCACTCATGCTGCATCAGTCGCTCACTGGGGTAGATTGTTCGTCCCTTGTCGCGCGCTGCTGCGGAGAGCTCGAACTGGCTCGGGCAGTTCTCTGGGTAGCCGCCAACTTCGTATTGTGGCCACAAGCCATGCAACACGAAACCGTAGCCCTTGCCCGAACACTCATCCCCATCATCTGAATGCGTCACACAGTAGGTCGGCGCCCAGGACAGGCTGAGTACGTAGTAATCAAACTGGCCGGCCTCTTTTGCGCTCGGAGCAGGGGAGTGATGGTGACGCGCCTGGGCTACGGCGACAACGCAGGCCATCAGCAGCATGGCCATCCTGACACGCCTGCGCACCAGGCCGCAGCGCGCCTCCCGAACCTGGTCCGCAGTCATAGTCGTAATGGTCGCATGATGTACGACTCCCCGCCAAATGGGAGTTTGTCCGCCGGGTGCTCGAGCCCGGAGTGACGCAGACCGGCCCATCCCATCGAGCTGCTCGTCGTGAGGCGTCTATAGCAGCAGCGAAAATCTTTGGAGTGTCACACGATCGTACGGAAGTGGCGGCCGGGTCTGTGCTGTAGGGATGAATCCGTTGCGGAGCGGGACGAGGGCGGCGGGTTAAGACTAGGCGCCGTCACTCACATCGTACCTAATACAGAGCCCTGCGCGCGGGCATCGGGCCTGTAGTCCCCGTGCCTCTGAGTGGATGCAAGAGAGTCGCGTTACCTGAACCAGCGAGGAGATGGAAGCACATGAAGTCGCCCATGATAATTTGCGCGGCACTCGCTCTGATCGTATTGAGCCGCGCCTTCGGGGAAGGCGCCAGCGTCCAGGTCACAGCCAACGCGATCAGCGCGGCAGTGAGCGATCCCGCCCGACCTGCCACAGACACCGTGCGTGATCCAGATCGCAAGCCAGCCGAAACTCTCACATTCGTCGGGATCAAGCCCGGCGATAAGGTGGCGGACTATGCAGCGGGCGCGGGTTATTTCACGCGACTTTTTTCCCATGTAGTGGGTCCCCAAGGTCACGTGTACGCCGTGGTACCCAGCGCGTTGTTCATGTATCCGAACATCGTGAAGGGAATCGCGGAGATTCAGGCGCTCGCCGCGAAGAATCCCAACGTCTCCGTGACGGCCGCCTCGGCACTGGAGGGGGCAAGGTTTCCCGAGAAGCTCGATGTGTTCTGGATTTCTCAGAACTACCATGATCTAAAAGACCCCTTCATGGGCCCGGTTGATATGGCGGTGTTCAATAAGGCGGCCTACGATGCCTTGAAGCCAGGTGGCATCTATGTCGTGCTCGATCACTCCGCCGTGATCGGCGCACCGGCCGATGTGACCGACACCTTGCATCGCATTGAAAAGTCCGTCGTGCTGCGCGAAGTGCTGGCTGTGGGATTTAAGCTAGACGGTGAGAGCGCGCTATTGGCGAATCCCGCGGACCCACGCACGGTAGGCGTTTTTGACAAGTCCATCCGCGGCCATACAGATCAATTCATCCTTAAATTCCGCAAACCCGTGCGCTGATACGCCGCCTATCAAATACGGCAGCAAATCCTTTGAACGATCGCGTGAATAGAAGATTCAAGCTTCCTTCAGATGTGCAGGATTTAACATCGTGGCGATGATCGCTTCGGGAGCGTCATCCTGCATGAGATGCCCCGACCCCGGCACTGGAGTCAGTGCCCCTCGAGTCAGTTTCGCGGCTAGGGCGTGGCCGCGTGATATGGGGATCCACTGATCTTCCTCGCCCCATAACAACGTCACAGGGCAGTCCAGCGGGGCGTAACGACCTTCGATCTCATCTGTGAACCTTTGGTCCATTTGCGCAATTTGACGGTAAAATGCCGCCTGTCCTTGTGCGCCCTGCCAGGGAGTCATATAAGCGCCAAACGCCTCATTGCTCAGCGTTTCGTGTGCGGCACTTTGAAGATAAGCACGCAACAGTGCGTCATGCGCGTAGGCGGGCAGGCCGGCGAATGCGGGTTCGTATTGGCGTACATGCGCGACAAAGGGCGATCCCCACGGAGCAATGGCTACAGGGTCGATCATGGTAAGGCGTTTGTAGCGCAGCCCGTTAATGTAATAGGCGCGCAGAACAGTGGCGGCACCGAAGTCGTGGCACAGCACCTCTGGACTGTTGATTGACCATGTCTGCAGCAGCGCCGCAAGCAAGCCGTTTTGGATACCCAAAGACACATCTTGCCCATCGCGCTTTTCCGATTGGCCATATCCGATGAGATCAAAAAAATATACCGTCCAGCGCCGAGCTAAGAGCGGCACGATCTTGCGCCAGACCTGCGAAGAAAAAGGGGTGCCATGAACCAAGACGAGCGGAGGTCCATCTCCAGTAACGCCCCACGCCACCGAGTTACCCCTATGACTAAAAACGTTCCGCAGATTCAGCATGGGTTAGATCCTTTGTAAGTCAAAGAATAAGACGGGATCTGCGTCACTGGCGACCTGGCGGCGGCTAGCCGGGTACTACAAACCAGTAAGCTGCATCTCATCTTAATAGGGCCCGCACTAACTTCCGCGAAATCGACGCACCCGCGCAACATTTCCGCACTTCGTTGGCTGACACCATACACGGCGATGCCCATGACTGCGGTCGATGAAAAGCCAATCGCATCGCGGCCCGTTGCACTGGTGTACGACCACCCTATCAAGCGACAGCAATAGATTGTTCACTGAATCGGCCAGTCTCATTGTGACATCCTCAGCGCTGCGAATGGGGACGTGCCAAGAAAATGCCGGAGTGCACCTCCCGGCGTAGCGCAATGTCGACGCGGCCCGCGCGTTTCGCAACTGTCGCTCGACGATCGACGTGGCATCTTTTGGAGGTGTAGCTTTCCGAGTGTGCGCAACCATCAGCGCGAAAAACGCCTCACGCAGTTCGATTGCCGAGTCCAATGCGCGCGTGCCGGTAGACGAGCGCCTCGAGCCTGTTAGGATGACGTTGGTCAGTTCCTCGCGTGAAAGGAGACCAACAGCAGCTGCCCAGCGCGCCAAGCTCTCGAATGAGTTCAATCTATTGCCTGGGTCAGCCTCGCGGCGATATTCGACCGTATTCGTGAAGTCGAGTGCCGGGTGACCACCGATCAATTGCAATCCGTCAAAGTCTTTCATCCGTGGCACTCCAAGCCGTGAGAATTCGCAGCTCAAATACAGTTTCACTATGTAATGGCTCCGTAGCCCTTGACACATTACATCATTTAGGCTCAACTGCTCTGCGGCAAACGGAGAAAATTCAATGATGGCGCGAATCTGGCACGGTGCCGTACCGATTGCTCAAGGCAACGAGTATTTGGATCGAATGCGCAACTTCGCGTTGCCCGACTACAAGTCAATTCCAGGGAATCGCGGCGCTTATTGTCTGCACCGTGTGGAGGGCGCTGTTGCCCATTTCGAGATGTTGACCTTCTGGGATAATCTCGATGCGATCAAGCTATTCGCGGGCAGCGACTATCAGGCCGCCAAGTATTATGAGTTTGACCACTCATTCCTGATTGAACTGGAGCCGAACGTGCGGCATTACACGGTGTACGACGAATAGTCGTCGCTGACAGTGTTGTTTACGGATGCGGGTTGGTTATTCCTGCCGCGACCGCGCACCCTGTCGCACGCGCGCTAATAACCTCACCGGCTATTTTGCGGCTCGTACCGCACCGCCCCGAGCCAAACTCGAGCCGGCTCACGAGCCGCAAGTCGACACGCTTTGACAGCCCCGCGAACGGGGCGATAAACCCCACATGCTGGCTTGTCTACTCCCACTTGCCTCCTGGCGAAAGAAAACCCATAGGGAGGGTGACCAAATGCTTGTGGAATGTATTGCCAAACGGCAATATAGCTTGATGGCGATATATAGGACTGACCTCTTGAGCACGACCTTTGCCGCTTTGGCCGACCCCACTCGACGCGCAATCCTTGCGCGCCTGGCCTTGGGAGAGGCGGATGTGTCCGAACTCATGAAGCCTTTCAAACTGAGTCAGCCGACGATCTCCAAGCACCTGAAAGTGTTGGAGGGTGCAGGCCTCGTGGCACGCGGACGAGCTTCACAGCGGCGACCCCGCACGTTGATCGCGGCACCGCTAAAAAACCTGGATTCGTGGCTGGAACCCTACCGACGATTTTGGGAGGGCAAGTTCTCCAATCTGCACAAATATCTGGCTCACCTTCAGGAAGCGGAGAAACGACATTCCAAGGAGAAAACCGGTGGCCGCAGAAAACGTTAGTACCGGACTAATCAACAAGAGCGCGACGATCATCCTGCCTTCTGAGCGGGAGATCAGGCTAGTACGCGTATTCAATGCTCCGCGGCATCTCGTTTTCGAGGCGTGGACTAAGCCCGAGCACGTGAAATACTGGTGGGATCCCTCCGGAAGGCCGCTCGCGAGCTGCGAAATCGACTTGCGGCCGGGCGGTACCTTTCGTTTTCTAAATTCCACGCCGCGAGGTCCCGGCAATGCGTTTGCCGGAACCTACCGTGAGATCACGCCACCACGGCGACTCGTATTCGGATCGCCCGCCCCGGACGGGGCCGAGACCCTCGGTACCCTTGAGTTCGAGGAGCGAGCGGGCCAGACGACACTCACTCTCACCATGACAGCTCCGTCCAAGAAAGCTCGTGATGCCATGCTCGAATTGCGCATCGATGCTGGCACGGCGGGAACACTGGATAATCTTCACGAATACTTGGCTAAGAAGTAGCAGACCGATGACAGCCATGCCCACACCACTCGCGACCGCAGCCAATCCGGTGTTCCTGAGCTACGTCTACTCGTGCCTTGTATTAAGCTTCAACCTGCTTGCCCTCTGGGTCTCCAGTGGTGCGGTTCGAGCCCGCAGTGGCGTGGCTATCAATCCGGAGGATGGGGCGCGCTACAGCGCTCCCGTTCGCGAGGTGGACCCACCGGCAGTCGCGCGTATTCTGCGTGTTCACCGCAATGCCGAAGCCGCGACCTATCCTTTCTTAACTCTCGGGCTCGTCTACGTTCTCGTGGGAGGCCGTGCGAGCATTGCGCTTCCCATTTTTGGGATTTTCACTGGCGCTAGGATCGTACATTCGGTTGTCTATTTGAGAGCCCTGCAACCGTGGCGAACCATATCGTTTGCCGTCTCCTTGCTGACGCTGATCGCCCTTATGGTCGCGATTCTGGTTACCGTGCTGTAGTCAAAGTTCAAATCACCTCACGATCGCCCCAATGAACTTATCGCAACAAGCACGAGCGGCGCGAAATGGCCGAAGTTAACACCATGGTTCGTACGGTGGCAGCGAACGCCTACAGTCGGAACCTGCCGCTCGCTGCATTCCAAGCGGTACTCCTGAGCGCTCAGAAGTCCTCAGTGGAAGCAGGCAATTCCGCAGACAGGATTTGAACCTGCGACACCTACGTCCCGAATTGCTGCCGAGGCTATGCTGAGATGCTGTAAGCGCCGTCATCGGTAAGTCTCCTCGACACGCGCCTTGAATCTTTGCCCTGCGCTACTCCGCAACACGGTGCGACTGTCTGCGACGCGCTCTCGGTCCAGCGTAGTCACGCGGGCGCAACGCTCGAGTTCTCACAGTAACGTCCGGTGTTGCTAAATATCTAATTTGTCAGGGATTTGCGTTGCACCCCGTGCGCTCCGTTGCAGCGTGATGCGAAGCTGCTACGATGCCCGGCCCGCAAACTCGGGGTACGTCGCGGTCGGGGCGTAGCTCAGCCTGGTAGAGCATCTGCTTTGGGAGCAGAGGGTCGGAGGTTCGAATCCTCTCGCCCCGACCAACGAACCGAGGGCTGCACCGCGCCCGTAGCTCAGCTGGATAGAGCACCGGCCTTCTAAGCCGGTGGTCGTGGGTTCGAGTCCCGCCGGGCGCGCCATTAAAGCCGGGTTTGTACCGAGCACATTGGTTTCCGTTTAGAGCTGAAGCCTAAGCCTAAGCCTTATGGGTATGAGCTGTTCCGGCTCGGACCGCCGCATTATTCCTTGCACTCACGGCGGCGAGCGCGGTGGTCAAAGGCTCTCGCGCTAGCAACAATGTGCTCAGAGGGCCCGCCGTGGAAAGGCTTTCCTGCCAGCACCATTAGAGCTAAGTGCTTGCTCTACCGGGAGGATCCAGCCGGCGCCCGTTCGTATATACTCTCGCGCCCCGCGGGGCAGCATGCAGTGGGCGCCGTTCCCATCGGACTTGCAGACCGCGCCGTCGGCGTTAAGCTTTTGATCTGAATCTTTTGATGAGACGATGGTGGACGTAGCTCAGTTGGTAGAGCCCCGGGTTGTGATCCCGGCCGTCGTGGGTTCGAGTCCCATCGTCCACCCCAATTAACTCAGTTCCATATCCCGGGCCCTTCGCTCGGGCGCTCGCGGGCCGTTAGCTCAGTTGGTAGAGCAGGAGACTCTTAATCTCTTGGTCGAAGGTTCGAGTCCTTCACGGCCCACCAATTCCCACCGGATCCTCTCAAACGGATCCTTTGCCAGTCGCTGGCGACTCTGCCACGCACCCCGCCGCGGCCTGCATTTGGCAAACCAACAACCGGCACGGTCAGGTTCCGTGAACTTCTGGGCAGCTCGAAGCATGTTGGAATGGGCGGATCGCGAACGCAATCAGCGGCATCAACAGTGGCACCGAGGCTGCGGCTCTGGCTCGCCGCTCGGCATGACCTCAGCCTTTGCTGGCTTTTTAGGTTCAGCGCCTCAGCTTTGTGTGTGCCCCGCGCGACTTGCGCGACAGTTGCACTTCACCCCGCGACATATATGATATACTACAAAGGGAGAACAGGCTGCAGGTTGAGATTGACCGGCTCGGATTGAAGAGGGGGTACGGTGAGAAGTTCCTTGTGCTGTTCGTGTTGCCTACGAAGCGACGTTCGTATGGCGTCTGGCACATTCTCGGTGCCGCGATCTCGGCAGCCACGTCCGTGACAACTGCCTTTTCACTTCGCAAGTTATCTCGCCATAAGGCGCGCTTAGAGCGGCCAACTTAATCTCTCAACCTCATTCGGTGAAGAACAAAGGGGAAGGACATGAGCGTCGACGTGAAAGCAATTGAGGCGCATGACCCAATGCAGAACACCGGGTTGCAGAACCGGTGGTCCCAACTCGTCATGGGCATCATCTGCATGGCGATGGTTGCCAATCTGCAATACGGCTGGACGCTGTTCGTCAATCCGATGTCGGATAAATTCGGATGGTCGAAGGCTGCCATCCAGGTTGCATTTTCGGTGTTCGTACTGTGTGAAACCTGGCTCGTTCCCGTCGAAGGCTGGTTGATGGACCGGTACGGACCGCGGCCGGTGGTGCTGGTCGGAGGCATCCTCGCAGGGTTGTCCTGGGTTATGAATTCTTACGCATCATCTCTCGGAATGTTGTACTTCTCCGCGGTCGTCGGTGGTGTCGGCGCGGGTGCCGTGTACGGAACCTGCGTGGGCAACGCACTCAAGTGGTTCCCTGACAAGCGGGGACTGGCGGCAGGGCTCACCGCCGCTGGCTTCGGTGCGGGAGCAGCGCTCACGGTTATTCCGATCGCCAACATGGTGAAGTCAGGTGGTTACGACCGGGCGTTCTTCGACTTCGGACTGATTCAGGGCATCGTGGTCCTTGTCCTGGCGCTGTTTCTGATCCGGCCGCCGACCACTGCCGTCGTTGCTGCCAAGAAGGGCGCGGTGAATCCGCTGACCAGGCGTAATTTCGCTCCGGGCGAGATGCTGAGAACGCCGGTGTTCTGGATGCTCTATATCTGTATGGTGTTGGTAGCATCCGGCGGTCTGATGGCGGCGGCGGAGGTAGGCCCGATCGCCAAGGATTACGGGGTGGACAAAATTCCCATCAACTACTTTGGCGCCGTACTGCCACTTCTGACTGTCGCGCTGTCGATTGATAGCCTGGTGAATGGCCTGACGCGCCCCCTGACCGGCTGGATTTCCGATCACCTGGGGCGCGAGAACACCATGGTGTTGGTTTTCATCGTGGAAGGTGTGGCCATTTGGGGTTTGATGAAATTCGGTCACAGTGCCGGCGGTTTCTTGCTGTTTGCGCCGTTGATCTTCCTGGGCTATGGCGAGATCTTCTCGTTGTTTCCGGCGGCGAGCGGGGACACCTTCGGACCGAAGTATGCAGCCGCAAACAATGGCTTTCTGTACACCGCCAAGGGCACGTCCTCGCTGCTCATCCCGCTGTCGAACGTGCTTAAGGCGTCCGCCGGCAGCTGGGTGCCCGTGTTGTGGATTGCGGGTGCTTTGCCGATCCTGGCTGCCGTCCTGGCAAAGTTCGTACTAGCGCCGATGCGACGGCGCATGCTCGAGCGGGTGGTCGCCGATGACCCGGAGCGGAAGGTCGGACAGCCGGCCTGAGGGGCGAGAGCTGCAGAGGCAATGCACGGGGCGGAGTGAATCCGCCCCGTTTTGTTTTTCAGCCTCTTTACAGACAACGCAGGATCACGGCACCACTGATCCTGGGATGATCCTGCTCAGGGGGTGGTGCGGCTGAAATGAACTCCCAGGAAGATGATCGTAGACAGTGCCACCAGAAACCATACTGCGGCGAGCAGGCGCGTGCCTGCAGTCACCGGCGGAGTATCCGTCTCAACGATGGAGTTGCCCGAGGCAGTCTTGGGCTGCTGCATGGTTATATTTTTTGTTGTTGTTATTGTCGGGTTGACCATAGCAGAACCTGACAGCGCTCAAATCCAGTTCAGTCATAATCTCTCGGGTTGCCCGCAATCTGTTAACTGTCGCGTCGCTGTTTGTTGCCGAGGTCTTCCAGATACGCGCGCAGTTTCGCCGCCATGGGTGGCTCGGAGCCTGGTCTGAGAACGGTGCCGTGCGACCCTTCCACGTCGATCACCTCGACCCCTCCGCGAGCCAGCCGCTGCCATCCGAGTCTCCTACTATGAGTGCCGGTAACCGAGCGGTCGGTGGCACGGAACAGCACCAGCGCGCCGGGGTACGATCGGGGCTCATAGTTGCGTACCGCCCGCTCCATTGCACTCCATGCCGGGTGTGTGGCCTGGGTTGCCGCCAGCGGGTTGGGAAAAGTTGCTGTGAGTTTGTCGCCGCTGAATATCGCGGTTATGCGCTGCCACAGGTAGCCCAGCCGCTGTGGCCCAGGCACGTCAGCCAGCAGGGCACTCTGCTGTCGCAGGCGGTCGAGCCAGCTGCGCCCCGCACCCCTCACAGGACGCGCATCCGCCTCGAGAATTGCCAGCAGCGCGATCGGTTCACCCGCCGCATGCAGCTGTTGGGCGATCTCAAACGCGATATGCGCCCCGGCCGAATGCCCACCCAACAAGTACGGGCCACGCGGCTGCACCGTGCGGATGTCATCGACATACCGAGCGGCCAGCAGTCTGATGCATTCCGGAGGTGAAGCCCCGGTGTCGAGCTCGGGAGCCCGCAACCCGTATACGGGCCGATTGCCGCCCAGGTACGGCGCGAGATCGCGATAGGCGGTGATGTCGCCGCTGACGTGGTGCGCCAGGAATAGCGGCTCATCCGGGCCCCCCGAAGCGAGCAGCACCAGCGAGTGGTCGGCGGACGCCTGGCACGAGAGCCGGTGCGCGAGCTGCTCGATGGTCGGCGCTTCGAACAGGACACCTGGTGGCACCGGACGCGGCGACACTGTCGCGAGCGCAGCGGCCAGCTGCACTGCAGACAGCGAGTGACCACCCAGCTCGAAGAAATCATCCGTCACGCCGATCGGTCGGAACTCCAGAACTTCCTCCCACAGTTGCACCAGCCGTGCTTCGAGTGCCGTGCGCGCATCGACATGACACGACTTCTCCTCTGGAGCGGCCATGCCGAGCAGCGTACGGCGATCGAGCTTGCCATGGGATGTCAGGGGCAGGGCAGGGAGGGTGGCAAAGCGGTTGGGAACGAGCGCAGCCGGCAGACGCGCCGCCACGGCATTGCGCAGCTCTCCGGCGGGTACGACGGTGCCGTTGCGGGTGGTGACGAATGCGCTCAGGCGTTTACCGCTCGAGGAGTCCTGGCAGACCACGGCCGCCGACATAACGGCGGGATGTCGCAGCAGGGCGGCCTCGATATCACCCAGCTCGACGCGAATTCCGCGGATCTTAATCTGATCGTCGGACCGTCCCACGAACTCGAATACGCCATCCGCGCGCAGCCGTCCGAGATCGCCGGTGCAATACAGACGCGCGCCGCTGTTCCCAGCGATGTGGTCCGGCACGAAGCGCTCTGCAGTCAGCTCCGGCCGGTTCAAGTAGCCCTGTGCTACTCCCGCGCCGCCGATGTGCAGCTCGCCTATGACGCCCGGGGGCACCAGCTGCCCGGCAGAATCGAGCACGAAAACATGGGTATTCGCGATGGGTCTGCCGATCGGGACCGAGCGCTGATCTGCGATCAGCTCGCAGCGCCAGTACAGCGAGGCGATCGTTCCTTCGGTGGTGCCGTAACCATTGTAAAATGCTGTGGCCGGCAGCCGCTCGCGCACCCGTTGTTGTAGCGCGAGCGAAAGGCCCTCGCCGCCCGTAGTCAGCCGGCGCAGGCCGCAGCACTCGATACCCGGGGTCTCGATGATCGTTCTCAACAGCGAGGGCACGAAGCAGGCGACGGTGATGCGCCGCTCAGCCATCAGTCTCACCAGGTAGGCACTGTCGTATTCGAAGCGCGGTCGCGTGAGCACGAGCTGCGCTCCGCTGCTGAGCGGCTCGAGGATCTCCCAGACGGAATCATCGAAACACAGCGAGGCGCTTTGCAGGCAGCTGTCAGTGCCTGTCAAAGGAAAGAAGCTCCGGCGCCAGGCCAGGTGATTGGACAGGTTAGCATGAGTGACCAACACTCCCTTGGGCGTGCCCGTCGTCCCCGAAGTGTAGATCACGTAGGCCGGGTCTTCCGGTTCGATGGCCAGCGCGGGGCCTGCTACGGCGGATGATGCTTCCCCGCCTGCATCGAGCAGCAATAACGCTCCGCGATATGCCGGCAATAAGGGGGTCAGTTGTGCAGTGGTTATCAACACCTGCGGCCCGGCATCCGCGAGCATCAGCCGCAGTCGCTCTTGCGGGTAGCCTGGATCGAGCGGCACGTACGCAGCACCGGATTTCAACGTAGCTAGCACCGCGATGACCATCTCGGCAGAGCGCTCCAGGCAGATCGCCACGCGTCTACCGCGCCGCGCACCCGCCGCTCGCAACCGCTGTACCAGCTGGTCGACGCGCTGGTTGAGCTCTGCGTACGTCAGGCTAACAGCACCACATACGAGCGCTGGAGCGTGCGCCGCGGTGACCGTCTGCAGCATGAATTCCTGCAAGCATCCGGCCTTGCTGGCAGGGATGGGCAGCTGCGGACCTGTGCAACTGCGCAGCAGCTCAAAAATCTGGTCTTGCTCGAGCAGCGGCAGGTAGGCAAGGGGCTTGTGTGGCTCGCGCACCGCGGCCGCAAGCAATGTGTGCAGTTGGCGCGCAATACGCTGCGCGCTAGAGCTTGCAGCAATCTCGGCGCTGACATCCAGCCACAGCTCGAAGCCCTCGGCTTGCGGTGCCACACTCAGGGACAACGTGTTGGAGCCGTAGCCAGGATGCACCCGGCGAACCTCGAGTGCGGCGGGAGCCTGCCACAGAGACCTCATGTAGTTGAACAGAGCGCTGAAGGCCGGCGAGCGATCCGAGTGCCCCACGCTGTACAGTCGATGCCTGCGCGCCTGCACGGCAGCAGACGCCACCTGCGGCATCAGGGATAGCAGCGTCTCCTGTGGCCCGCTCTGCAGCAGCAGCGGCAGAACCTCCATGAACAAGCCGACGGTAGTGCGCTCCTCCTGCGTGCTCCGATTATGGAAGGTCATGCCGATGGCAATCTGTGTCGTGTTGGCCACTCGCATGAGGAACGCGGCAAATACAGCGTTGAACAGGTTCGACAGCACTGCGTGCTCGTTGACGGAGTCCGACGCCAGTGAACGGGCCAGCCCGATCGCTGCCTTGGAGCTCCCTGCATCGAGGCTGAATATCACGCGCTGTTGCGCAGTCGAGGTGTTGGATTCGATACCGTAGAACCGGGGGGTCTGCGGAACCTGCTGCAGGTATCGTTGCCAATGTGCGCGGGCGAGCCGGTAGTCTTCCGTTTTGCGCAGGGCGCACATCCGGGCGGCATAGACCATGAAGCTAGGCATCCCCGCAGGAGTCGCACGCCCGCTGCCGTACGACTCCGACACATAGCGTATCAGCGCCTGCACACCAGCGCCGTCAACCACCACGTGGTGAATATGCAGAAACCACGTGTACTGATTCTCGTCCGTACGCAGCAGTGCCGTGTCGTAGATCTGACGTGTCAGGTCCAGGGGTCGCCGCAGCCTGGCTGCGATCCAGCTCGTGATGCTCATGCCCTCGGTACGCAGATCGACGATGTCGAACACCACCGGTTGCGGATCGACCACACGTTGCTGCGGTATGCCGGCTTTCTCTTCGATCACGATGCGTAAGGCGTCGCAAGCCTCGACGACACGCTGCCAAAGGGTCCGAAATCGCTGCGGATCAAGCTCGCGCCAGCCGATCCGGTACACAGAGTTGTAGAGCGCAAGCTCAGGATGCAGTTTCTGTCCGGTGTAGATCAGCAACTGCCGTCCGGTGAGGTTGGACTGCTCGAGTATCTCCTCGAGCGCAGCGGCTGTGGACATGCGCGGGCTGACCTGGGCTCAGGCGCAGGCTTCCTGCGCATCGGGCTCCGATCCGATGCGCACGGCGCAGGTAAGGGGCCGCCGCAAGCTCTCCAGTGACAAGCCGCGACGCAGTGCGAGGATGGCGCCGGCCGCCTCCAGATAAGAGCGCACCGCGATCACGTTGCGCATTCGCATCTCAGTGTTGCTCACCTGCAGCAGTGTGCGATTGTCCTCGACGGCAATCAATGGAATGTCGCTGTACTGAGCGACCAGCGCCGGCAGACCCCCGAGACAGCTTGCCGGCATGACAATCGCACCGACATTGTTGAGAGTCAGGAGGTGCGCTGCCGATTGCGTAAGGCTGCTGATCTCCTGCAGGCGCGGCGCCCGCCGCAATCCCTTCAGGACCGAGAAATAGTGGGGCGTGGAGATGAACTCTGCAGCGGCGCGGGGGTTATGCGTGCCGCGCTCTTTGACGCCCTGATAGTAGGGCAGCGGCGCATGCGCGGTGGGAACCCGGAAAACCTTCGAGATCAGGTGTGTGATGATCGCCTCGATACCGCCGGAGGGATTGGGCAGGTGTCCGGCAAGGTGACGGGTAAATTCGGACGCCGTTACCCCGTGGATGACTGATACCCCGCCCAAGGCTTGGGCCCCGGCCGCCAGCAGTTCCGCGGCGCTGGCGAGGATTGCCAGCGGGTTGTCTACCGTTCCCACGGCGCAGCCGCTCGGTGACCACACGGTGCGGACGCCAAGATCCTGCGCGGCGATGTGATAGATGCCACAGTCGATGCCGCCGACAGCGCGCGCCGCATTCAGCGTATGTATGAGATCGTCCAGAAATGATAGGCCGGCCGGATCAATGAAAGTACCGATCCGGTTGGCTGCCGTGGGAGATAACCCCAGATGACCCAGCAGAAAATCGTCCAGGCTCTTGCCCTCGACGTACAGTACGTTCTCTGCCATTTCATTCAGGTCAGAGGCGTTCACGGCGTTCGGGTGCGTAATCAGGATGTCTGCCGAGCTCGCCAGCAGGTTGGTAGCCGGGCAAGCATCGCCCGCGAAGCCACCGATCTCGCAACGGATGCCAGTGGGCACCACCTGAACCACTGCAAAGCGCTCTGCCTGCTGGAGTTTGCGTCGCGGCGCTGCAATCTCGCAGCTCGTGAAGCGTTCGCGGTGAGGATCACCGCTGTGGGTCTCCACGAACGTTACCTCGGCGAGTGCCTCGCGGCCGGTAACCTGTACAATGGCAACGCGCAGCGGATACCGGCCCCCCTGTGTGCAGTTGGCCAACTCCCGCCCCAGCCGCTCGAGCCAGGTACCGCCGCCATCGCGCAGGGTGAGTGTCGCATTCGTTATTTTCATCACTGACCTCAGGAACCAGCGGCAACAAAGCTGCGAGCCTACCCATCCGCACGCGGATGCTGTCGGCTGCAGTCAAACGATGCCGGCTCCAGGTTATATGTCTTATGGCACCGCCGAGGGTGCCCTGCCGATTCTAGCCATGGCAGCCATGGATTGTGTGGACCGGTTCGCAATTCGACCGACCCTGCAACTGGAGGCGGAGCTGAGCGTAGGACGGATTGCGGGAAACCATGGCGCCCCGGCGCTTGCCGACGCTGGGCAGCCGGGCGAGTCGCCCGGCGCTCAACAACCAACATACGACAGCACTCGTCCCGGCTTGGAATAAATCGCCCCGTCGCAGACGGGTGTGCTTGCTTGACTCACTCTGTACTGCAAAGCAAAATCAAATGAGGAAGCAGGGGAGGTCGCCGTCGCTGCGGCTTCTGGTCACTGCGACAGACGTCATGACACCGAGGTGCAGATGGCCGATGCAAATGATGGCGCAGGCTCGCGGCCCCCACGCGCCGGGCATCTGCCACCGCAACTCGGGACGCGATTTCGACTCACTTCCGGTGCGGGTGAGCTTTGTGGAATGTGTGAGGAACCCGTCGAAAAGGGCGAGATGCAATACGAGCTATGGTTGGAGGAATCCCCGGGGCAGACACTGTGGCGTTTTCACGCGCTGTGTTTTCGCATCTGGGAGTCTGCAGGCGGAGTAGCCACGCCGGAGTAGTCAGGCGCGAGGGCCCAGCCGCCTAAAGCTCGCTGTCGATCGGCAGCAACATCAACAGCCGCGCCTCGAGACGCTGCATCGCGCTGCGCGCCGGCTCGCGCGTGAGCTCCACGTCCGCATTGTTCTCGCGCGTCTTCCATACCAGGTGTGGGTGTTTGCCTTCTGGCGGCTGCAGTTGCACTTCGTAGGCGTTTTCCGGCGACGTCAGCTTGTTGAAGCGATTGACGACTTCCCCGGCCATCGCGCTGCTCTCGATGATCAGACCCATCTCCGTATTGATCCGGGCCGAGCGCTGATCCAGATTCATGGACCCGACGAACAGCGAGCTGCCGTCATACACGAACAGCTTCGCATGCAGCGCGAAAGTGCCGTAGCGGGTCATCTTGCGGCTCTCGCCGCTACCGGCTGTGCGGCCGAGATCCGCCCGAATTTCATACAGCTTGACGCCATCCTCGAGCAGTCGCTTGCGATACTTCATGTATCCCGCCTGCGCCAGGATATCCGGTGCAGCACGCAAGGAATTGGTGATGATGCGCACCCGCACATTCTTCTCGTGTTGCTGCTTGAGAATACGCTCTTCGTCCGGGATGGGCACAAAGTAGGGTGTAATGATGAGCAGCTCAGAGCGAGTGGCCTCCATCCGTTGGGCGACCGGTACATAGATCAGCCGCCCGTAGCGCCCGCCGTCGCGCGCTGCCTTCTTGTCGGGGCTGTCATAGACCAGTGTGGCCGTAGCCCAGATCAGCGCCCCGTTGTCCGCCAGCAAGGAGCGCAACGGCTCGCCCGTGGCAATTCGCCGATCGAAGTCGGCAGTAAAGTTATTGGCATGGCGGTACACGGTGCGCAGTTCGGTGCGATAGTTCTGTAGCGCGGCAGCAGTCAGCTTCCCCGGCAGGAGGTCCTGTGCGGCTGTCACCTGCCCGCTGTGCCAGTATTGGCTGAACTCAACGTGTAGATCTTTGACGACCGGCCCTACCGCCAGAACATCGTCGTCGCCGAATTGCGAATCCGGGTTCACCTGAAAGTATTGATCGCCGATGTTGCGGCCGCCGGTGAGCGCCAGCGCATTGTCGACCACCAGCAGCTTGTTATGCATGCGGTAATCAAGCCGCGACTTGTGGAATGTATAATCCAGGGCGCGCAGAAAACCGTTGTGACCGCGATACTCGAAGGCATTGAAGACGCGCACTTCGATGTTCGGATGGGCGGCCAGCAACAGCAGTTTCTCGTCTCCCCGTACCGTTTCGCCATCGTCCGTGATGATGCGCACGTGGACGCCACGATCCGCAGCACGCAACAGCGCATTCTGGATGACACGCCCCGTGTCGTCGCAGTGAAAGATGTAATACTGCAGATCGAGGCTGCTCTGGGCTTGGTCGATGAGCTCGACACGCAGCAGCAGACCCTCGATACCAATCGAGATCATGCGAAATCCTGAAGCCTGCTCGTTAGGTCGCTTGGTTTGCGACCAAGCGTGCCCGATGACGGAGTCCGCAGGCGCAATGGGCGCTGCGGTGTCCTGCGGCTCTGCAGCGCGATGCGGAATGCTCATGCATCCCGTGAGGAGGCCCATGAGGCTAACGAGCGCGAGACCGCGTGTGCCGGCGCGCCAGCGGCTGTGCCCGGCGCAGGGTGTTGTTGTCATTGTTGATGTGCTCAGCTACGTTGGGGGTATCACGTTATTGCGATGACCGGGCCGCTCGGATTATGCCATCGGATTTTTGAGCAAGGCACCCAGCCGACCCTTAACATAACTGCCTTCACCTCGTCGCACGGCCGATTGCCGGGTGGACTTGCCGGGCGCGCCTCGAGGCGCGCCCGCTTAGGAGCTGCCGGCCTGCGCCGCGCTCGGCTCGTGTGCGCGCTGCAAATCCCGCACCATGTAGTTGATGGCGTGTGTCCACGCAGCGTCATTGTCGCCGCGAAAGTCGTAAGACTTGCGACCGACGATCTGTCCGGTGGACACATCGTGGAATTCATAAGTCAGGGAAAGGATGAGGCCACTCACCCGATCCACCCAGGTCACCAGTGTCTGCTCCGCACCCAGCTGCCGGCCCACATCAAGATCGCAGCCATTGCAGTCGTGCAGAAAGCGCTGCTGCGACCTCAGCGTCTCGATCTGCTTTTGCGCAGGGCCGGTATCGATCAGCTGATACAGCCCGCTGTGCGCAAGCTGCTCGCGCAAGATGTCGCTCTCCATGCGTAAACGGGCTGCGTGCTCAGCGGCGAATTGCGGACCGCCCAGATCGCCGGTCAGCTCGATATCCAGCACGGCCAGCTTGGGTCTGTTGTCCGCGGCGACGGCACTCTGCGGTGCGATTACCGCTATGAAGCTGGCATCTGCTGCTGCAGCAGGCCCAATCGCGGGCCATGCGGCCACGAGGCATCCTGCGGCAGCCAGTATTACAGGCCTCGCTTGGTTGGCTGCATTCATCTTATCCAGTGCCAGCAACCATCAGACCTGACCCGCAGCGCTGCCGTGCGTCGACGCGCACCTTAACCTGGCGTAGGACTTATCTGACACGGTTTTGCGCTCGCAGCCGCTGGGGTGTCGCTGCAGTTCCCGTCCAGCATCAGCGTGTCCGCCCGGAGATGTGACGCATGATCAAGGCGCTGGGCTACGCCGCGCGACACTCCTTCAGCAGTCTGCGGCCCTTCGAGTTCGAGCGGCAGGAAGCCGGGCCGTTTGAGATCGAGATCGAGGTGCTGTATTGCGGCGTGTGTCATTCCGACATCCATCAGGTGCAGAACGAGTGGGGAAACACGGTGTACCCGTGTTTGCCCGGTCACGAAGTCGTCGGTCGGGTTACTCGGTGTGGCACAGGCGTGACGCGTCATCGGGTAGGCGAGCTCGTCGGTGTCGGCTGCATGATCGACAGCTGCCGCCGCTGTGAGGCGTGTCAGTCAGGCGATCAGAATTATTGCCAGGGTCCGAACGGTTTTCTCGCGACCTACAACGGTCCCATGGTCCCAGCTGCGAAGGCGCCCGACAGCGGCAATATGTACGGCCGTGATAACACCTTCGGCGGTTATTCCAACATAATCGTCGTTCACCAGGATTTCGTTCTGAAGATCCCACCGCAATTGCCGGCTGCGCAGGCCGCACCGCTCCTGTGCGCAGGAGTCACTACATTCTCGACGCTGCGGCATTGGGGCATCGGCAGCGGCGACCGCGTCGGCGTCATCGGTCTGGGCGGCCTGGGGCACATTGCGGTCAAACTTGCGCGGGCACTGGGCGCGGAGGTTACGGCTTTGACCAGTACGGAGAAGAAGTTCACGGCAGCGGAGCAACTGGGCGTGCCGGTCATGCTGGCACACGATGCCGATGCCCTGAAGCGGGCCCGTTCGAGCTTTGACTTTCTGCTCTCGACTATCCCGCGGCGCCACGATCTGAATCCTTTCCTGGAGCTGCTCAAACGCGATAGCACGCTTTGTGTCGTCGGGGCGCTGGAGCCCATGGCCCCGGTCAACAACCAGGAACTCGCGAGTCAACGCAGACACGTCGCCGGGTCTCTCATCGGCAACCTGGCCGAAACCCAAGCGGTGCTTGATTTCTGCGCCGCCCAACAGATCACCCCTGAGGTGGAGATGATCGGGATTCAGGATGTAAACGAGGCTTATCACCACGTGGTGCGCCGTGAGGTCCGGTTCCGCTATGTCATCGATATGGCCTCGCTGACCCGAGCCTCCGGTTGACGCAGTGCACAACGACGTGACCGAACATCCTGCCTCCCCATGCCGAATTCCGAGCTGCGCTTTCCGTGTCGCCCGATCCGCGGCGGCGGCGGGTATAATGCGGGCGCCCGCATCACGGCCAGCACCAGGCGAATAGCGCAGCCTTTCGCATGTTCGGTGCGTGCACTGCACGAGCGATGCGCCCCGGGCGAAAGTGGCGGAACTGGTAGACGCGCTGGATTTAGGTTCCAGTGGGGCAACCCGTGAGAGTTCGAGTCTCTCCTTTCGCATGCCCGCCGGTCCTCGCCGGTCGTTGATGAGCAAGCCCTGTAAAGGCATCTGTTGAGGAAACCTGCATGCAAGTGTCCCTGACTACCACCGGCGGCCTTGGGCGTCGCCTCGAGGTGGCCGTTCCGGCTGACGAGGTGACCACGGAGGTCGAGCAGCGCCTGAAAACGATCTCGCGCACGGCCCGTCTCAAGGGCTTCCGGCCGGGCAAGGCACCCCTGACGGTGGTGCGCAAGCAATTCGGCACCCAGGTGCACACGGAGGTGGTCACTGAGCTGATGCGCAGCTCATTCGCCCAGGCGCTCTCGCAGGAGAAGCTCACCCCTGCCGGCGGGCCGCGCATCGAGCCGATCGCCATGGGTCCGGGAACCGAGTTGCGTTACGCAGCGCTCTTCGAAGTTCTTCCCGAGGTCAGCCTAAAGCCCTTCGAGTCCATAGCGCTCGAGCGGCCGACCGCCGAAGTCACCGCGGACGATGTGAGTGCGATGGTGGAGAGCATGCGGCGGCAGCGGGCGGTCTTTACGCTGGTCGAGCGGCCGGCCCGGGATTCGGATCGTGTGACGTTTGATTTCGACGGTACGTTGAATGGTCAGCCCTTTGAGGGTGGTGAGGGGCGAGATGTCGTGATCGTCCTGGGAACTCCCCAGACGCTGCCGGAAATGGAGCACGCCCTGCAGGGCGCTAGTGCTGGAGAAACCCGGCCGGCGCGACTTTCTTTTCCCGCCGATCACCCCAACAAAGCCATCGCAGGGCAGACCGGCGAGCTGCAAGTCACCATAAAGCGGGTCGAGGAGCA
Source organism: uncultured Pseudomonadota bacterium (assembly GCA_963715725.1). Taxonomy (GTDB): domain Bacteria; phylum Pseudomonadota; class Gammaproteobacteria; order Steroidobacterales; family Steroidobacteraceae; genus 13-2-20CM-66-19. The sequence goes on from OY970272.1 coordinate 2,921,187, forward strand.
GAGTCTTCCCCCCGTAGACGAGGAGTTCTGCCGCGCGTACGGTGTAGAGGAAGGCGGCGTCGAGGCCCTGCGTCTCGAGGTACGCAAGAGCATGGAGCGCGAGTTGGGCGATGTCATACGCAACCGCCTGCGCGGGCAGGTGATGGATGCGCTGTATCGCGAGAACACGCTGGATGTGCCGCGCGCGCTCATCGACGAGCAGATTCAGCGTTTGCAGCTGGATGCCGCGCGGCGCATGGGAGTGAAGGATCCCGCTCAGCTGCCGCCGCGGGAGGCTTTCGAGGAGCCGGCGCGCCGGCGTGCCGCGCTGGGACTGCTGATGGGACAGATCGTGCAGGCGCACAATATAAAGGTGGACCGGGAGCGGGTACTTTCACGATTGACCGATGTGGTCGCCAGCTATCCGAATGCGGATGAGGCGCGCCGCGCCTATCTGCAGAACGCCGATGCCATGAGCCAGATCGAGTCTAGCGTGCTGGAGGAGCAGGTCGTGGAGCACGTGGTGGCGCACGCGCACGTGACTGATCGGCCACTGACCTTCAAAGAGTTGACCGGATTTGGACAGACGGCTGCCACCGCGCAGCCTGGTTGATCAAGCGTGCGCACAGCGCATGAGGAAGCACACATGATTGAGCGAGGGTTGAATCTGGTACCGATGGTGGTCGAGCAGACCGCCCGGGGAGAGCGGGCCTATGACATCTATTCGCGCCTGCTGAAGGAGCGATTGATCTTCATCGTGGGCCCGGTCGATGATCACATGGCGAATATTGTCGTGGCGCAGATGCTGTTCCTGGAATCCGAGAACCCGGAAAAGGACATCTCGCTGTACATCAATTCGCCCGGCGGGGTCGTGACCTCGGGCTTGGCGATTTACGACACCATGCAGTTCGTAAAGCCGGATGTGAGCACGATCTGCATCGGTCAGGCGGCGAGCATGGGTGCGGTGCTGCTGGCGGCTGGTGCGACTGGCAAGCGGTACTGCCTGCCGCATGCGCGGGTAATGATCCATCAGCCACTCGGCGGCTTCCAGGGCCAGGCAGCGGACATGGAGATACACGCCAAAGAGATGCTCGAGACGCGTGACCGACTCAACAAAATACTGGCGAAGCACACCGGTCAGAGTGTGGAGCGCATCAAGCAGGATACCGATCGCGATCGCTTCATGGATTACAACGAAGCCATTAAGTACGGTCTGATCGATCGAGTGCTGGAGAAACGCGGCGAGGTGATTGCCACATCCGCCAAGTAGCCCGTACACCGTGCAGGCCAAGCGCTGCAAGCAGTCGGTCTGCCCCTAAAGAGGCAGGTCCCGCCGCTGGAAGCGGCAGTATTTGACCCCAGACAACTAAGGTCGATACCGGAACAGTGAAGCCCGTCTTACATTTCCCGTTGGCACAACGGGTTAGGTGTGCTGCGGTACTTTGCTTCATGGCCGGACGCCATGCTATAAGAAACTGCGCGCTGTTTATTGGAGCGCGCCCATGAGGACCCTCGATGAGTGAAGATTCCCGCGGCCGCCACGACGACGGAAAACTTCTCTACTGCTCCTTCTGCGGGAAAAGTCAGCACGAAGTCCGTAAGTTGATTGCCGGCCCGTCCGTATTCGTCTGTGACGAGTGCGTCGAGCTCTGCAACGACATCATTCGCGAGGAGCTGGAGGATCGCGCCGAGCGGGCGCGTGACAAGCTTCCCAAGCCGCACGAAATCAAGAAGGTTCTGGACGAGTACGTCATCGGCCAGGAGCGCGCCAAGAAGGTGCTGTCCGTCGCGGTCTACAATCATTACAAGCGTCTGCAGACTCGCACTGCAGGTACCCGAACCAAAGACGATGTTGAGATCGCCAAAAGCAACATCCTGCTGATCGGGCCCACCGGTTGCGGCAAGACGCTGCTCGCTGAGACGCTGGCGCGTCTGCTCAACGTTCCGTTCACCATCGCCGATGCGACGACGCTGACCGAGGCCGGCTATGTTGGCGAGGACGTCGAGAACATCATTCAGAAGCTGCTGCAGAAGTGTGACTACGATGTCGAGAAGGCGCAGACCGGCATCGTCTATATCGATGAAATCGACAAGATCTCGCGCAAATCGGACAACCCCTCGATCACCCGCGATGTCTCGGGCGAGGGCGTGCAGCAGGCGCTGCTGAAGCTCATCGAGGGCACGATCGCCTCAGTCCCGCCACAGGGTGGCCGCAAGCATCCCCAGCAGGAGTTCCTGCAGGTGGACACGTCCAATATCCTCTTCATCTGTGGCGGCGCGTTTGCCGGGCTCGAGAAGATCATCCTGAATCGCACCCAGAAGGGTGGTATCGGCTTCACCTCCGAGGTGCGGGATGTCAACCTGCGGCCACACGGCAGCGATCTGTTCCACGATGTGGAACCCGAAGATCTGATCAAGTACGGGCTGATCCCGGAATTCGTCGGCCGCCTGCCCGTGGTCGCGACCCTGGATGAGCTTGATGAGGTAGCGCTCATTTCGATTCTGACCGAGCCGAAGAATGCTCTGACCAAGCAGTATCGGCGGCTGTTCGAGATGGAAGGCGCTGAGCTGGAGTTCCGTGACGAAGCGCTCAAGGCGGTGGCCCACCGCGCGATGCAGCGCAAGACCGGTGCGCGCGGCCTGCGTACCATTCTGGAGACAGTGCTGCTCGATACCATGTATGAGCTACCGTCCATGCGCAATGTCTCCAAGGTCGTGATCGATGAGACCGTGATCGAGGGGCAGATGAAGCCCTACGTCGTCTATGGCTCAGATGAGGGCCGGCTCACCAGTGTGGATGAGCCGCGCCGCGCTTCCGGTTCGAACCATCACTGAGTTGACCTCTGCACGGGCTTCGGCACGACCGTTGAAACGCCGTGCCGGGCCCACATTTCCCGCTAGACTAGTCTCGTCGCCAAAAAGCGGCCGTAGGTCCTTTCGGCGCGCCGGGCAGAAGGGGTAACTTCGGCTCGTGATTGCGACGAACTGCCGTCCGCTTCCGTTCGCACCGGGAGCTGTTCCGTAGGTTATCGAGGGCTTCAGCGTGTCCGAACCATCCAGTACGACTCCCACCACTGCCGGCATCCAGAGTGTTCCGGTGCTGCCACTCCGCGACGTGGTCGTCTATCCGCACATGGTGATTCCGCTGTTCGTCGGCCGTGAGAAGTCGATCCAGGCGCTGGATGTCGCCATGCGTACCGACAAACGCATCATGCTCGTCGCGCAGAAGCAGGCTGATGTCGATGATCCGAAAGCCGACGACCTGTATCGCATCGGTACCATCGCGACGATCCTGCAGCTGCTGAAGTTGCCTGATGGCACGGTCAAAGTGTTGGTCGAGGGAGTGGACCGGGCCCGCATCGAGAAGCTGCACCCGGGCGAGTACTACTCCTCGGATGTAACTCTGCTGCCGGATACCGAGACCTACGACGAGCGTGAGATGGACGTGCTGGCCCGCTCGGTCATCTCGCAGTTCGAACAGTATGTGAAGCTGAACAAGAAGGTGCCTCCAGAGGTGCTCACGGCCTTGGCCGGCATCGAACATGCCGGGCGGTTGGCCGACACGGTGGCGGCGCACATGTCGCTGAAGCTGGCCGAAAAGCAGAAGGTGCTCGAAATACTCGATGTCAGAAAGCGTCTCGAGCACATTCTGGTAGCCATTGAAGGCGAGATGGATGTGCTGCAGATCGAGAAGCGCATCCGCGGGCGCGTCAAGGCGCAGATGGAGAAGAGCCAGCGCGAGTACTACCTGAATGAGCAGATGAAGGCCATTCAGAAAGAGCTCGGCGAGATGGATGAGGGCGGCAACGAGATCACCGAGCTCGAGCAGAAGATCGCCAAGGCCGGCATGCCCAAGGAAGCGCGGGAGAAGGCAACCGGCGAGCTGAACAAGCTGAAGATGATGTCGCCGATGTCAGCCGAGGCGACCGTGGTGCGCAACTACATCGACTGGCTCGTCAAGGTACCCTGGAAGAAGCGCACCAAGATCATCAAGGATATTGCGCGCGCCGAGAAGGTGCTGGACGAAGATCACTACGGGCTCGAGAAGGTTAAGGAACGCATCATCGAGTACCTTGCCGTGCAGCAGCGTGTCGACAAACTGCGCGGGCCGATTCTCTGTCTCGTCGGCCCCCCGGGTGTCGGCAAAACCTCCCTCGGCCAGAGCATCGCGCGGGCCACCAATCGCAAGTTCGTGCGGATGTCCCTCGGCGGTGTGCGCGATGAGGCCGAAATCCGCGGTCATCGCCGCACCTACATCGGCTCGATGCCCGGCAAGATCGTGCAGAACATGTCCAAGGCCAGCGTGCACAATCCGCTGTTCCTGCTCGATGAGGTCGACAAGATGTCGATGGACTTCCGCGGCGATCCGTCCTCGGCGCTGCTCGAAGTACTCGATCCGGAGCAGAACAGCTCATTCAACGATCACTACCTCGAGGTCGATCTCGACCTCTCTGAGGTGATGTTCGTGTGCACGGCCAACAGTCTCAACATCCCCGCGCCGCTGCTCGATCGCATGGAGGTCATCCGTCTGCCGGGTTACACGGAAGACGAGAAGATGAACATCGCGCGTCGCTATCTCGTGCCAAAGCAGATGAAGAACAATGGCTTGAAAGAGGACGAGCTGAAGGTTTCCGACGCGGCGCTGCTCGATATCGTGCGCTACTACACGCGCGAGGCCGGCGTGCGCAACCTCGAGCGCGAGATTGCGAAGATCTGCCGCAAGGCCGTCAAACAGATGCTGCTGCACAAGAAGGAGCAGAAGTCGGTGGCGGTGACCCCGCGCAACCTCGACAGGTTCCTGGGGGTGCGCCGCTTCCGCTATGGCAAGGCAGAGGACCTGGATCGCGTAGGTCAGGTAACGGGCCTTGCCTGGACCGAGGTTGGCGGCGAGCTGCTCACCATCGAGGCCGCAGTCGTGCCCGGCAAAGGCAAACTGCAGCACACCGGTCAGCTGGGCGAGGTGATGCAGGAGTCGATTCAGGCGGCCATGACCGTGGTACGTAGCCGGGCCGCGGTGTTGGGACTGGAATCCGAGTTCTACCAAAAGCTCGATCTGCACCTGCACATCCCCGAGGGCGCTACGCCCAAGGACGGCCCGAGTGCCGGCATCGGCATGTGCACCGCGCTGGTCTCGGCGCTTACCAAGGTAGCCGTGCGCTCCGATGTTGCGATGACTGGCGAGATCACGCTGCGTGGTGAGGTCCTGCCCATCGGTGGCCTGAAGGAGAAGCTGCTCGCGGCGCATCGCGGTGGCATCAAGACCGTGTTGATTCCCGATGAGAATCAGAAGGACCTGGTGGAGATTCCTGACAACATCAAGGGGAATCTGGAGATCAAGGCGGTCAAGTGGATCGACGAGGTACTGGAAGTGGCTCTCACACGGCAACCGGGCCTGAGTACCGCGGAGACACCCACGCCGGCCGCCGATCCGACGGACGAGAAGCGCCCTCCCCGGCGCAATGGGCGGCGCTCAATTAAGACGCCAGTACCGGCACACTAGCGGGGCGAGTCTGCGTAAGCGCTAGCGTGCGCAAGCTTCCGAGCGCAGCCGCAAAGTTACGGCCCTGCTAAGATCAGCACTCAAGGTGGGTGCTTAGCTCAGCTGGTAGAGCGTCGCCCTTACAAGGCGAATGTCGGCGGTTCGATCCCGTCAGCACCCACCAAATTCAATAAGTTACAGCGATGCGCGGTGCGCGTGTCCACTTTGTGTCCACTATTTTTGAGGAACACGGAGACCTAAAGCACGCACCGTCGCTCGTGTTGCGCACGCCTCACTCCAACTCAATGGATTGCAAGTCAGAAGGATTTGCAACTCTGTTTAGTACGTCAGGGTGAGGCCATTGAGATCTCACAACGCTCCTCCTTGTGCGTTTTCGCGGCGGCGCGCGAACACACTTCGATCACCGCACGATTTGACTGCCAGAGCGAGGCTGCGCGATACAAGTCGTCCCAGCTCTCAGGGTTACCAGCCTGCATCAATCGAGCACCGGCGTGCCAGCGATCGGTTGCCATCACCACGGCGGCTACGCGGGTATCCAGTTGAAAGGGCAACAGGCGCGCGAGAAGCGGGGCCAGGACGAGTCCGACGAGGAATGTTGTAAGGGCAGCGATCGCAAGCGCTCGCCGTTGCTCCTTTCGGCTGCGCACCGTGCCCAGCAGTTGCGCGAGCCGCTGCTGCAGCTCGAAGCTGGCGGAGCGGGTCTCTTGCAGCTGCTGTAGGGTTTGACTTGCCGCTTGCCGGCAACTTGCGGTCATGGCTTCTTGATAGCCCTCAGGTGTGAACTGCAGGGCTGGATGCGCCTCGATGGCCTGCAGGTGTGCACCCAGTTGGCTCAAGCCCCGAGAGATTCGCCCCAGCGAGGGGGCGTAGTCCGGCGGATTCGGGCGGCTCAGGGCCGGGCGCAGCTCCTCTAACACCTGCTGGGTTTTTAAGACTTCCAAGCGCAACTCATCGAAGGCCTGCGCCGCATCGGCGGGCTCTGCCGGTGTTGATACCGTGTTGGTAGATGCAGTTGGATCGTTCAAGACCTCGGTAGACATGCGTTATCGTCCTAAGCCGCGTTCACGTGTCGGGAGCGCGAGCGCCTGCTCGATCGTGCGGGCCCGGATGGCCCACTCTAGATGCGAACCCGCGGCGATGCCCAAGTCCTTCTGACGCGCTCTCAGGAGTGATTCGAGTTGCGGATCGCGTTTCAGTTCCTGCGCGAGTGAGGTGAGGCGCGATTGCAGACGCTGCTGGACTTGCGGATCCTCCGAGTACTTCTCAGAAGCTTGCTCCGCTTCCAGCTGGCGCCACAGCAGCACCGTGCGCAGCGCCCGGCGCTGCGGATCCTGGCGGATCTGACTTTCCTCCTCGAGGCTGGCCTGCATGGTCGCGATCGGCTGTGCGCCGCGAAGGTGGGCTAGGGCGTCTGGAAGAGCGGGATCATGCTGCAAGGCGTGGGAGAGATCCCGGGCCGCATGCGGCCGCAAGGGATCGAGCCCCCGAGCGGCTTCTCGGAGCTCCTGGATCTGATGGGCGAGCACCGGCAGTCCCAGGTGAGCGTGCGGGTTATCAGGATTGTCGGTGTGGATCGCCAGATCTACAACCATGCCCTAGGACACCAACTCACTTCGTGCGAAGCTGCGCACCAGCGCGATCTGCTGTGAGAGATCCAGCTCGACGGGGAGGGCAATCTCGATCTCCCGCGCCAGCTGCGCATCCTTGCGCCGCTCAATGGCTTCGACGGCATTCCAACGGGCCTGCCGATCGGTGACCCACTCCGGTGCGCCAGGGGGTGCCAGGATCTCCGTGTGCCACTCCGGTCTTCGCCTGGTAATCAAAGATCTGATCCAGGCGCTGATCGTGCAAGTGCTCCGCCGATCGATAGGCGGCCGAGGCCACGACCGACTGTCCAGCAGCGCGGGAGATCATCTTGGCCGACAGGTGATAGATCGCCATGCTCGTGTTGGACTCGCTGTTTCCCTACCTCGGTGGAAGATCTAACACGTCATCCCATCTCCATGGATTATAGTGTTAGATCAGACTCCAGCACACGTTCCGCCGGCAACGTATAAGTGCGCCCTTCGCATCCGGCTTCGCCCTCTGCTCGGGGTACCTTACGCCTGACGTTTGCACTGCGTCAGGGGTGTTTGAGGTGATTCCAACACGAGAAATGACGAATCACTACACGACTACTGAACTCTAATACAACACGCGCGTCTGACTCGCTACACTGAACCCTCAGAAGCAGCAGAGGTGAGCCATGCCGCAGTTGAACGAACGCATCGCAGCTCTCGAAGCCAAGCTCAAACACCTGAAAGCTCGGCAGCTGAAGGATGAGGCCCGTAAGCGCACGCTCGAATCCCGCCGGGCTCGAAAGGCCGATACCCGCCGCAAGATCCTGATCGGTGCGGTGGTGCTCGCGCGTATCGAGCAGGGACGCTTTCCACAAAAGGAGCTCACGGCGTGGCTGGATCAGGCTCTCATCCGGGCTGACGACCGGGCACTGTTTGATCTGTCGACAAGTGATGCGATTGGCCGAACGGTGTTGCAACCCGTCGTAGAGGCGAACCAACCGAATCAAGGTGGCGTATTCCAGCTCGCTCCAGCGAAGTCAGGCAGTGATTGATCAGGATTAGCTGGCAGACAGCGAGAGAATGTTTTATATAAATGGACGCTGGTGAATTTCCAACCCGTGTAGTAGCGAAAATTGGAGGCGTCCAATGTCACTCTCAGCCGAGCAACTGCCGCAAGTGCGTTTCGACATTACCGAGGCTGCACGCATCCTGCGCATCAGTCGAGCGAGTCTCTATCAACGCATCCGAACCGGAGAGATCAAACCGCAGAAAGATGGTCGCCGGAGCTATATCACGCGGTGGAGATTCAACGCTACGTAGGTGCGAAGGGATAACCTTTACACACTGCCGCTTCCTCTATGCCCGAGTCAGCCTATGCTTCTCATGTCATCTTCCGAGCGCGCTGCATGCACTGGTGGACACTGCGGGAGCCTTGCGGTATGCGACGAAGCTGCCGTTGTGAAACATGCGGGAGTGTAATGTGGTGACGCGGGTATCGCGATCGCATTGGCCCCAAAGACAAGGTTCTCAACAACCTGGGCAGCCGAGCTAGAACGCGGAACCGCGCTCATTTGGTCCCTCCGCCGGGATTCACGGCATAGCGGGTGAGCAGTAGGGTTCCGACGCCGCGACTGCCGCTTACTGCACAGCTTCGGTTCTAATTCTGGCTTTGACAGAAGGGGGTCAGCGGAGCCATCGTGGGAGCCTGCAGCTACGAACGGCTTTTTAAAAAAATGCCGAAACCCTCATGAACATCGAGACGAACCGCCCCTACGAGACCGCGGCGGAATCGCACACCCTGCCCGATGCACCCCAGGGGTTTGAGGCGCGCGCGAATTTGGCCTTCCCCGTCATAGGCCTGGGTGCTTCGGCGGGGGGCGTCGTCGCGCTTTCCGAGTTTTTTCGTGCCGTACCGGCTGAGCCCGGCATGGCCTTTGTCGTCATCCAGCATCTCGCACCGGACAATCAGAGTTTGATGCCGGAGATTCTCGGGCGTTGTACCCAGATGCCCGTCACGCAAATCGAGGACGGTATGCGGATTGAGCCCAACGCCGTCTACGTGATCCGCCCGGGCTTTACGGTGACGCTCTCGCAGGGCGTGTTGCACTTGGGGGAGCCGGTCGAGAAGCGTGGCCACCGCCGTCCTGTTGATGACTTCTTTCGATCCCTGGCGCTGGAGCAGAAAGAGAAAGCCATCATCGTGATCCTGTCAGGGACTGGCACCAACGGCACTGCAGGTGCGCAAGCGGTGAAGGCGGCCGGGGGGCTGTGCGTCGCGCAAGACCCGGAAACCTGCGAATTCCAGGGCATGCCGCGCAGCCTGATCCATTCCGGATATGCCGACCACGTCCTGCCTGCCCATCGGATTCCGCGCTTTTTGATTGACTTTGTTGAGCATCCCTTGATCAAGGATTCCGAAGCGCTAGCCGAACCCGCTGACGCGATGCAGAGTGAGCGCAAGGCGCTAGCTGAGGTGCATGCGCTCCTGCGCACACGTACCAGGCATGATTTTCGCGGCTATCGCAAGCCGACCTTATTGCGGCGGATTCAGCGCCGTATGGGTGTCGCCGGCGTGACGCAGCTCGCCGAGTACGCGCAAATCGTGCGCGACCAGGCAGATGAGGCATCAGCCCTTGCCAACGACCTGATGATCAACGTCACGGGCTTTTTTCGGGACCCGGAGGCTTGGGAGGCGCTGCGCGATGGCGCAATCGCGCCCCTCATCGAGCGCCATCCAGTCTCCGAGCCCATTCGTGCGTGGGTTGCCGGATGCGCGAGCGGCGAAGAGCCATACTCGCTTGCGATGCTCATCGCCGAGGAAAGTCATCGGGCGCGCAAGACGTTCGAGGTGAAGATCTTTGCGACGGATACGGCGGATAAGTCCCTAGCGCTCGCGCGCGCCGGAGTGTACCCGGGGGGCGTCGAGGGCGACATCTCGCAGGAGCGTCTCGAGCGATTCTTTGACAAGGACGAGCACACCTATCGCATCAAGAAAGAAATCCGGGATATGGTGGTCTTTGCGCCGCAAAACTTGCTTCGCGATCCACCCTTCTCGCGCGTGGATATCTGCACGTGTCGCAACCTGCTCATTTATCTGGAACCTGAGATACAGCAGCGTGTGTTGGCTCTCCTCAGCTTCTCGCTACGCGATGGAGGCTCTCTCTTTTTGGGCAACACCGAGAGCTTGGGGGTCGCTGAGCAAAACTTCGAGACCGTGAGCAAACGCTGGCGCATTTATCGGCGCGTCGGGCCGTTGCAACATCGCCTGACTGACATGCCATTAACGCCGCGACTGCCGGCGCAGGAGGCGCTGCAATCGTCCGACAAAGGGCGCCCGAAGTCACCTACCTTCCTAGTTCGCGAAGACCGCCTCACCTTAAGTTACGAGCGTGCCTTGCTCGAGGAGTTATGTGCACCGACGGTGATTGTGGACCGGCAGGAGCGTCTGCTCTACGTGAGCGGCGACATGTCAGCGTTCGTCACCTATCCAGTCGGGGAAGCGACTCTGAGCCTCGTCGACATTAGTCGTCCTTCCCTGCGCTCCTCGGTCCGCGCAGCGCTCCGCCAAGCGGAGGAGACCCATGGGACAGCCATTGTTGAGGCGCCCCTGGCTCCCGAAGAGAATACGGCGCGGGTGCGAATCACGGCTGCACCGCTTGAAGTTCGAGCCTTCGGGCGCCATCTGCGCGTGAGCTTTGAGCTTCGACCTCTGCCGCCCGACATGGCGGCAAACGCGAAAGCACCGCCAGCCACGAGTGTGCCCGCGAGGCTGTCGTCCGCCGAGAGCGAGCTTGAAGATGAGATCCGCATCCTGCGCGGTGAATTGCAGGCCAGCGTTGAAGCTTTCGAAGCGAGCAATGAGGAGCTCAAGTCCTCGAACGAAGAGGTGCTGTCGGTTAATGAGGAATTGCAAAGTACCAACGAGGAGCTTGAGACCAGTAAGGAGGAGATGCAATCTCTCAATGAAGAGCTGGTGACGGTGAACGCCCAGCTGCAAACGAAAATCCTCGAGCTCGAGCAGTCGACCAACGATTTGTCCAACCTTCTGAGCAGCACGAACATCGCGGTCGTCTTTCTCGATACGCAGCTTTTGGTGCGCCAATTTACCCCGGCGGTGCTCGATCTGCTCGAACTCATTCCGACCGACATCGGCCGTCCCATAAGCGATCTCGCGCCGAAGTTTCACACGCTCAACGGGGCTGAAACCGCCCATGAGGCCCTGCGCAATGCCGCACGGGCAGTGCTGAATGATCTCACTCCGCGTGAAGCTGAGGTGCGCAGTCACACTGGCCGTTGGTATCTGCAGCGCACGCTTCCCTATCGAACCGCGGATAATCACATCGAAGGCGTTGTCCTCACCTTCATCGACATGACCGCTCGCAAGCTTGCCGAGCAGGCCCTCTCGGGCGTCCAGCTTCGTTTGCAGACGACGCTCGAGCACACACCCGCCGCGCTGATGGTGGTGGAGGCTGGAAGCTCAAAGATATTGCATGCTAACCGCAAAGCCGCTGAACTTTTTGGTCAGCCTTACCCGCTCCCCTTCCTCAACGCCGAGTGGACGGCGGCTGTCGGTGCATTCAAGGGCTGGCATCCCCATGGCGCCAGTCTTCATCCCAACGAGTGGCCACTAGCGCGCTCCTTGAGTGAGGGGGCGGTGGTGTGCGATGAACCGATCGAGATCGTCGGAGCCGGCGGAAATGGGCGCACGCTCTCTGTCAGTTCTGCCCCGGTGAAGGATGAAGCGGGTGTGATCCTAGCAGCGGTCGCTGCGTTCTGGGACATCACAGACTTGAAGACCACCGAGAAGGCGCTACGCGACAGCGAGCGACGGCTGCGCCTCATTGTGGAGAGCGCCCAGGACTTTGCCATCCTTACACTTGACACGCGGGGTCAGATTACGGCCTGGAATCCCGGAGCCACACGCATGTTCGGCTGGACGGAATCCGAGATCCTGGGTCAATCGGCAGCGGTCATCTTCAGCCGCGCCGATCAAGATGCGGGCCTGCCGGAGCGGGAGGTACGCACGGCGTTGCAGAGTGGTCGTGCCTGTGACGACCGGTGGCACGTGCGCAAAGACGGCAGCGCGCTATGGGTCAACGGGGTTCTATCGGTTGCTCGAGACGACTCGGGACAGCTGCAGGGTTTCGTAAAGATCATGCGCGACAATACGGAGCGCAAAGAGGCGGAAGACCGACTTTATGCCGCCACGCAGGCATCGAGCGAAGCCAAGGCGCGAGCGGAAGCCGCTAATCGGGCTAAAGATGACTTTATCTCCATGGTCAGCCACGAACTGCGCACGCCGCTCAACACCATGCGGCTGTGGCTACGCCTACTGGGTCGGGAGAGCCTTTCGGAAAAGGACCGTGCCGAAGGCATGCAGACCCTCGGGCGCGCCGTCGACGCTCAACAGCAGCTCATCAATGATCTGCTGGATGTCTCGCGTATCGCAACGGGCAAGTTACGCTTGGAGTTCCGTCCCACGCGTCTCGCCGACACGCTGGATGCCGCCATCGATGCGGTGCGTCCCGTGGCCGCTCGTAAGGAAGTACAGCTTACCTACAAAGCCAGTCCCGAGATCGGCATCGTGCAGGCGGATCCCGATCGGATCCAACAGGTGGTGTGGAATCTGTTGAGCAATGCTGTGAAGTTTACCCCTTCTGGGGGTCGCGTCGAGGTCGCGCTTTCGCGCGAGGATGAGTGGGTCGTGTTGTCGGTCACCGACACGGGCATCGGAATCCGCGAGGATTTGTTGCCGCATATCTTCGATCGTTTCCTGCAGGGCGACTCGGGGTCCGCACGGGAACATACCGGTTTGGGATTGGGGCTCGCGATCGCCAAGCAGCTGGTGGAACTGCACTCCGGCACGATTTCGGCGAGCAGTCCGGGCATCGGCCAAGGAGCGCGCTTTCTCGTTCGTCTGCCGTTCAAAGCAGAGCTATTGACCGTCGGCCCCGCGCGGTCGGCTTATCCGATCAGCAGCAACACCCTGTTGGGAATACGCATTCTACTCGTGGAAGATGAGGGCAGCGCTCGTGAAGCGGCGCGCCGCCTGTTGGAAGGTGCAAGTGCAGGCGTGCAGGCCGTGGAGTCGGCCGCAGCGGCTCGAGAAGCTTACATGTTGCAGCGCCCCGACCTCATTATCAGTGACATTGGCATGCCGGGCGAGGATGGCTACGTCCTGATGGAGCAAATTCGCACGCTGGAAATCGAGCACGGTATCCCGCCCGTGCCGGCATTGGCTGTGACGGCATTTGCTCGCAAAGAAGACCGACAAAGGGCAATGGATGCTGGCTATGACGATCACATAGCGAAGCCTGTCGACCCGGATCGGCTTCTCCAAGAGATTGCGCGACTTGCGGGTCAACGAAGGCATTAACTCGATACGCAAGCGCACGAGCAGTCTGGCACAAACCTGTCTGGTCGCGAGCATTGAAGTCCCTCTGAGAATTTGGACCGTGTATCGCTGTCGACTTCTAAGAGCGCTGATTTCAGCGAAGTCAGCCAGTGATTGAACACGATAATTTGCAGACAGGAGAGGAATGGCCTTTTCAGATATGAATTCCCCTGTGTTGCTAGGCGTCGTCGCTTCGGAGTTCAGCATCGGACTGCGGATGATATATCCGTATCGGGACTGCCGCCCGTTGTGCAAAGTTAGTCTGGACTGCATCCGCATATTGGGCTTTTTGTGACGCGACGTGGGCGTATCGAGCCGCCTTTGAAATCGGCGCGCTTGCGGGGTCGAAAGTGGCCCGGGCGATACGTCGGTCATCATTTCCGTACACGGGCAGCAGGATCTGAAACAGGATACACAATCAACCTACGGCCCTCGATAGTGCCCGGTCGCAGTTCGCTGGGGGGCAAAGGCCCTACAACGTCGCGAATAGCGCGCTCGGCGATCGAGACTTGAAAAAATGTTCCGGCAGAAGTAGATCGTGGTGCGGGCGGTGCGTCTGCAACAAATTTGATGCGAGTGAAATAAAGTTAGGCGTCGGGGGGCCCGTACCAACTCAAGTTCGCAAACCGCCCAATTAATCAGAGACTACGGGTCGGCCTGTGAATCCGCGCACGTGCCAGCGGCCCCAAGTGGACCGTCTCGGCAGCTTACCGTTTGGCGTTGGCACGGTCATCGTGCTCGAGCTGAGCGTTTCGGGCCGCGTGTGCCTGTCCGACTGAGGATTGGGGTGGTGGCTCCTCGGCTTGAGGAGTCCCCTGCCTTTGCGGCTCGAGGGCGCGGATCCGCTTGTAAAGCTGCTCTGCTACCTCAACGGCTCTGCGAGCGTCGTGCCTGCCGCCTCAGCGCGCGGACATCCTCTAATAGGTGAAGCAAAAGGAGGTCACGAACGCCCGGCAAAGGCTTCTATCCACTCATCAGAAGAGTCTATGCGGTGATACGTGCCGAGCCCGGCGCCCCGGTGCGCGCCGGCAAGCTTACGCTGCGCCCGCTGGCGCCCCATTCTGTGCCCGGTCACTCACTCTGGAAGGAGTGCGAGTTCCAGCGCAACCAGGGTACCCCACGAATGTCCCACCACCTTCGGCTTCTTCACCCCCAGCTGTTCGAGCATTCGCTTTACGAGGGCGCCCTGCGCTTGCGCCGTCCATAACCGACCCAATGGGCGCTCGCTGTAGCCGTAACCAGGTCTATCGAGAGCGATCACGCGATGGTTTCTTGCCAGCTCCCCTAACAACCCGCTCGCCACGAAATCTTCTGCACGCAACATGTTGCCGTGCAAGAGCACAACCGGGGGGCCATCTCCAAGCTCAAGGTAGTGAACGCGGATACCATCGACAGTGAGGAACTTGCCACGAGGTGGGGAGGCGCCCTCAGCCTCTCGGGCCTGGGTGCGCCACCCAATTGCCAAACCGCCAAGGGCCGCGCTCGCCGCTCCCGCCGCGATGCCCCACTTGCGAACCCGCCCGCTACCCGGCGTGGATGGAAAGTACTTCATCTAATTCCTTCATGTGAGAATTGCTACCAAAGGTACGGAATCGCGCTTTATAAGTCAGATCCAGAAGTCTGATAACCACGTAGGCGGTTGCAGAACCTGACAGGAGAATTGCTTGCGCGTGCAGTTCACGATCGGTGCTGCCATAGCTTCGGCCATACCGTTAGCGGACATGACCCTCAGTGCGCCTGCGACCTCAATGCGCGGGCACCGTGCTGACCGGGCTTCCTTGAGAGCTGCAACTAGTCCAGGGCGCAACAACAGGGTGTCCGCTCCGGTGCCGGTCTGCACACCTGGCGTCACGATTTGATCGAGAACCCTTCGCGAAAGCCAACAGCTTCGATGTCGTGCCGATGCGCCGCGAGTGCCAATCCGCTTCGGCCCTGTTCCTGAGTGCTGACTCTCAAGTATTCGCTTGTTGTCTACACCGTGAGGTTCTACCCCTGATGAAGTCTTGATGATGCGAAATTGCTCTATGCGAGCTCGCGTGTCACGTCATGCGGTTCCTTGTCTCGCCGGATGCCCAGAAAGGCCGCATGGCGTAGTCTCGCCTCGGCCGTCCATTCAACGAATCGGATCTGCACCACAATCTGCGGCTTCGTCCACTGCATCTCTTTCATTTGCTCCGCAGTGACCCCGCCGCCCCAGCGGCCGGAAGAAACATCAGGAAGGTTGACGAACGGGCATTTGGGAACTTTGGCTGGCTTCAGAAGCTTGACGAGCTCCCGGCGCGTGTGCGGTACAAAGCCGGCGCGAACCTTGCCGGCGAACCGCAGAGACTCACCTTCGTAGTAGCCCACCAAGAGAGCATCGAAACCGTCGCTACCTATTGGCCGATAGCCCCCGACCACAAACTCCTGCTGCAAATCGAGTTTCAATTTCAACCAGTCTCGCGAACGCTCTCCAGGCTGATAGGTCGAGTCTCGACGTTTGGCGATAACGCCCTCGAGTCCTGTACTTCTCACCGCCTCGATGATGGACTGAACAGAGCCCGGCAGCGGTGGGGAGAACTTGATCCGACCCTGGTGCGGAACGATGCTCCGCAGTTGATCCCGGCGGAGTTCGAGTGATTCGCCCCTGAAGTCGCGACCTTCCAAGTTCAGCAAGTCAAATGCATAGAACACGATCAGATGCCCCGGATGCTCGCCGCGATGCTGCAAGATCTGGAAAGAGGGCCGGCCGTACTCGTCCAGTGCGACCAGCTCACCATCCATCACTATCTGCGCCAACTTCAGGCGCCGCGCCGCGGTCACGATACCCGGGTACATCCGGGTGAGGTCCTTGGCGTTTCGGCTGCGGATCGAGATTTGATCGCCGTGCTTCATCACGAGGGCGCGATAGCCGTCCAACTTCAGCTCATAAAGCCACTCGGGTCCCTCCGGCAGCGTTCGAACCGCTTGGGCGGCCATCGGGATAACAAATTCAGGACGTATTCTTTTTGTTCTGGCCATCCTGTAATGATACCTGCTCGGTCCCGACATTCGCCCTGACCATCGGTGAGACGTTCGCGGGTGAGGACCCCTCTAACCAGACCGAACGGACATCATGCGTCCGCGTACCACAGCGCCGGCACACAAAGCGCCGAGGCTTGGTGTATTGCTCTGGCGGCAGATGCCGCGTATGCCGGTGTAGCGCGACGATCTGGATGAGAGGCGCGACAAGCAGGATGAGAGTGGTGTCGCGGCGCGACGATCATGCACGAGGCTGTTTGTCGCTGGCAAGCACTACGTGGCCGGTTGATTGTCGCGCAAGCTGAGCGTGCCAACGTTCTTGGGTGTCGCGTAGTGAGCAGGCCTTCCGGCTCCGTGTTGTTTTCGTTCGATGGCAGCGCGTCGCCGGTAGCTCTCCACGTTCATCTCGAAGATCGTGGAGTGATGGACCAGGCGATCCACGGCGGCGAGGGTCATGGCAGGATCGGGGAAGACCTTGCCCCATTCGCCGAAGGGCTGGTTGGCGGTGATGAGCAGCGAGCGCTGCTCGTAGCGAGCACTGATCAGCTCGAACAGCACCGAGGTCTCCGCCTGGTCCTTGGCGACGTAGGCCAGATCGTCGAGGATCAGCAGGTCAAAGCGCTCCAGACGCTGGATGGCCGCCTCCAGTGCCAACTCGCGGCGGGCCACTTGCAGCTTCTGCACCAGATCGGAGGTGCGACTGAAGAGCACCCGATAGCCCTTTTCCAGGAGGGCCAGCCCGATGGCGGAGGACAGATGCGATTTCCCTCCGCCCGGTGGCCCGATCAGGATCAGGTTGGCGCCTTTCTCAAGCCAGGTGTCCCCGGCACAGAGCGCCGCCACATGAGCTTTGGAGACCATCGGCACGGAGTCAAAGTCGAAGTTCTCCAGCGTCTTGCCCGGCAGTAGTTTTGCCTCGCCCAGATGCCGCTCGATCCGTCGCCGGTCGCGCTCGGCGAGCTCATGCTCGGCGAGTGCCATCAGCAACCGGGCCGCTGGCCAACCCTCTTTGTCGGAGCGCTCGGCGAACTGGGACCAGACATGCTTGACCGCGGGCAGGCGCAGCTCATTCAGCAGCAGACCCAGGCGGGTCAGGTCGATGTTCTCACTCATGCGGCTTCTCCCATCGGGTCCTGAGCCAAGCTCTCATAGACACTCAAGGGCGAGAGCTGTACGCACACCTCCGGTAAGCTTGCCGGATCCGGGGCAAACATCTGCCGCAGCCGCTTCATGTCAGGTAGCTGACGCTGCGCAAGCAGATCGGTGAGAACCGCGGCCAGCTGCCCTTCACAGGCGCGCTCGTGGGCCAGACTCAACAGTTCCACGGTGAGTTTGCAGGCGGCACGATCAGGCAGTCGTTCGCGCAAGCGCTCGAAGGTCAGTCGGTAAGCTTCCCGCGGGAAGAGCTGATCCCGATACACCAGGTTCAACAGCGCCATGGGCTTGCGGCGCAGGGCATGGATGACATGCCGATAGTCGATGATGTGACCGTGCTTGCCGTTCGGACCTGCGCGACCGCGCTCGAGGGTCATCAGCTGTGTGCCACCCAGATACAGCTGCAGGCGGTCATCGTACAGCCGCACCCGCAAGCGATGACCGATCAGTCGCGAGGGGACGCTGTAGAAGACCTTGCGCAGCCTGAACCCGCCGGAACTGGTGACATACACCAGCGTCTCCTCATAGTCGCAGGTGCGCGTAAGTGGCAGAGCGCGCAGCTGTGCGCGTTCGGCATCGATGCGCTTGAGCAGGCGGGCGTTCTTGCGGCTGACGATCTCATCCACAAAGCCGCGGTAGGCTGCCAGGTCGTCAAAGTCCATACTGCCGCGCAGTAACAGTGCATCGTGGATCGCCTTCTTCAGATGTCCGTGAGGACTCTCGATGGCGCCGTTCTCGTGCGCAAGACCCCGATTATTGCGCGTGGGCTCCATGCCGTAGTGGGCGCACAACGCCTCATAGCGCGCGGTGAGATCTTCTCGAGCGGACTGATCCAGGTTGCGGAACGCGGCCGACAGACTGTCACTGCGATGTTCGCGCGGGGCGCCACCCAAGGCCCACAGGGCGTTCTGCAACCCTTCGGCGAGGGCCACATAACTCTCTCCACCCAGGATCACATGGGCATGCTCAAAGCCTGAGCAAGCCAGACGAAAATGGTACAGCCGATGATCCAGCGCTACCCCTGCGATGCGGATCTGCACATCGCTCATCTCGGTGAAGTCCGACAGTCCCCACCGCCCCGGCTCATGGACCTGCGGGAAGATGATCTCCCGCGGCGGGCCATTGAGCGCGCGCCAGCTGCGGATCCGCCGCTCCAGCGTGCGCCGGATATGTGCGGGCAACTCAGGATGACGCCGCTGCATCTCCTCGAAGATGGCAATCGGGCGGATGCCGGGGCTTGCTTGCAGCAAGGGCACCACCTCACTGTCGAAGATCTCCACGAGCGGATCCGGACGCCTTCGCCCTCGCGGTGTCTGCTTCTGGGAGGGAAGCCGCGGATCCTCGGCCAACCGGTAGGCGCTGGCCACGCTGATCCCAGCCCGCGCCGCTGCCACAGCGATCGGATCGGTCAATCGGTACTTCATGAACAGCCTCATTTGGTGATCGTTGATGTGTCGGCCGGGCACGCAGCAGGTCCTTTCACAGAAGAACCTGCTCTGCATACCCGATCAGCCGCGATCACCGGTACCCACCCCGACCGGGGTCGGCACCGCCCCGGTGGGAAGCTTCCTCGGGCTACGCCCTCGAAGCCTCCCACCGGCGCTGCTTTCTCATCCTGATTGACGCGCTGTTCTCACCCTGTTTGTCGCGCGCCATGCCGGCACTTGGCGCAGTGGATGATGATGAGCTCGTACCCCCCTGAAACGAGGGTGCCAGCCGCAGGCGAATCCGTGGATTCAGGTCTGCGACGGCACCAATACTGGATAGCGTCGAGCTCCACGGAGCAGGACAATCCGATCCATATTCAAAACAAACCACTGGCGAGCGCGTTCGCTGTAACGCTAGAGGACCTGCGCGAGGGCGCCGGCATGACGACCGCGGACCTTGCCGCCGTCAGCGGGTGGAGTATACGGCGGCGATCTGGAAAGTCATCCAAGGGCCGCCTCTATCTGGATCGCTCGTCGCGTTCAATGGAACCGAAGTCAGCAGCGTAACAATGTGGGAATTGGCGTGGGGTCTTGTATCCATAATAATGACTGCATTAATAACTTGAATGTCTCGGTTGGGGGTTCTGCAGCGGCAGACGGTAACTTTCACGCTGTGCTACGAAAACCACGCTTTCAGCATCCACTCTGACGCCCGTTCATAAACAAGCGTTCACGCTGATCGCGCATGTGAGCTCCACATACGGTGTGGCGATTGGCACCGTTGCGAAATGCAGCCGCTGTGGACGGCTACTTAACCCCGTCCCGCAAAAAGTAGACGTCAGGATCAAGGCGCTCCGTAGCTCGCGTCACGGCAGTAACTCTCGCAATGTGACAATGGTCGAGCGCTTTTGCTCAGCGCGCGTAAAGTCGAGTGCCACCTGTGTGCCAGGGGGCTCGCGCACTACGCGTTTAAAATCCCAGCCGGACAGAGTAGTCACTGGTGCGCCATTGACCGCAACAATCAGGTCCCCCGGCTTGATACCCACTTCTCCCGCAGGCCCGTTGCCCAGGATGGTTGCCACCGTGAACGCCTCTGGTGACTGCTTGTATACGCTCATTCCTGCCCGAGGATAAACGTGCTGCTGTTTGTGCTCAGGCACCACCGGATCAAACCACACGATCCCGCGCTCGTAGTCAAACGAAAGTGTGAAGTTCTCGTAGATCTCGTTGCCAATATTGCCCGCCTCGGTGCGCGAGGAAAAGGCTCCTTTCCTATCCTCCGAGTAGCGCGCAACGATGTGCCGAAAGGATCTTCCGGCCACTTCCAGATTGGCTCGGCTTGCCCAATTCTTTGACATGCCGCCTGCACCGAAACCGGCCGTCAGAAGCCCGTTGCGCATCTGCTTGGCGAGGCCATTGCTTTGAGCCCAGCGGCCCTGGATGACCAACGAGCCCGAATTACCCGTGTCGAGTGCATTGTCGCCCCTGATACCGTTGATTTTGGCGCTGAAGAGCGGCTGGTCATCAGTAAATGTAATCGCAACCGGAACACCGTGGCCGAGCGGCGCATCCTGGAGTGGGCGCAGTGTCAACGTTTGAGCGCGATAGTTGAGCTCAGTTGCAAAACGCTCAAATAATTCCACACCCAGAATTCCCGCCAGCGGTGGCTTAGCACCCCGCTCCACGGTGTTGTATTGGAGAGGGACGATAATGAAGGATTGATCACGGAGCGTGGCCGCGCCAATGTCCAACCGCTCGACGCGTGTGTACTGTTCAGAGAGCGTTCCAGCCCCTGAACCACCAGAAACGCCGGAACCTATTCCGGACAAACCGAGCGCGCTCGCCGCATCCGGCGTCAGGATGTCATGACCGCCGGTATCTAGAATGAAGCTGAAAGGACCCTTGCCATTCAGCATGGCCTCAACCACAACATCGCCATCATAGGCGATCGGTAGGATTACAGCTTTGCCTGGTATAGTTGAGTCATCGGGCATTCGGGGTGGCGCGAACTCGTCCGCCGCCGGTTGCTTCACAAACTCGGCTCGGTCTACCGTGATGCTCTCAGGATCGGTGTCCCCCTCCTGGCGAATGACTCTGAAGGGCACCATAAGTCTACCGACCCGTCGATAATCGTCATAGCGAATGGTGGTGACGTTAATTGGCATCGTCCAGACGGTCCGCGCGAGCAATGCCGTCTCTCTATCAAACCACAATTCGATCGGTTGTCCTCCCTTCGGCCTAGCGCGCAGCGTCTCATACGTTCGCCCATCAGCTCGGCGGGCAGTAAGGAACTTGATGCGTGCGCCATCAGCGCCGGTTCGCAGGAATCCTTGCCGCGCGAGCCACATGTAAGTTACGGCGTTGGCACGAGCGAAGGCGGAATTCAACGGATGCATCCCGCGCGAGTGATCCTGCCGCCAGTGGTGCGTTGCGTCCCAAGTCTCAGCCAACTGATACACGCCATAATCAACCGTCTCGTGCATGCGTCCGGTGGAAGGATCGAGTACCAAGCGCCATCGTCCGCCGAGGCCGGATGACTGTTCAGTCCCAGTCTCCACCAGCGCCCCTAGACGGCCCCAGTCACTGACCCCGTACAGCTCCCGTGCAGCCGCCAGCACGCGTGCAGCGCCTGTTCCTGAGGGTATGGTCGAAGCCCTCGAGTGCGAGCCAATCACGATGAGAACGCCTGTTGCACAGATTATGGTCGAGTACCTCAGCATTACCGCCTCCTGCTCTTGCGCCAATTGCACGCGCGGCGCGCTCGGCGAACCCGCTCGCTGTGAGACTCTAAGATGAGCTCACCGGCGAAATCGTTTAAATCGAGACGGCTGATTGTCTGGATTTTGCAGCGCGTGGCAGAAGCACAGCGAACCTACAGCGGTCGCATCGGTTCCTCACAATGGCTGATGCTTGCCGCGTCATCGAGTAACCGCACTTGGTGTGGGACGAGCAGCAGTACCAGTCGAGTCCGGACTTACGATGCCAATGGCAACCGAGAGACCGAAGCCGGGACTTCGCCGTCGACGTACACGATGAGCAGCAAAAGGTAAGAGTCGACTCCCCGAAATTCGGGTACCGGAAAATTGCCATCAAGGCTCAACACGCCGCGACTGCAGCAAAGCAATGACGGCGCGGTACCCGATTTTCCGATCGCAGACTCTTACCTGACAGGTTGCATCGTAACGCGAGGAGACAGCAACGACTGCACTCGCCGGAAGCGATGGCAACCTGGCCCGAGTCAACGCCCATTCATGAGGAAATTCACATGTACGCTAAGACAGCTCTCACGGGCAGCTGGTCAATCCTTGGCACAGCTGCCGTTCTCTGCACGCTCTTCGCGGGCAACATTGCAGCCAAGGATCATGAGGTCAATGTCGCCATTCACGTCAGTAGCCAAGGCCTTGATCTCAATCACCCGGTCGATGCACAGACCTTCTACACACGGCTGAAGAATGCGGCGTGGGTAGCATGCACACGCGGAAACCGCGTCAACCTCGTGCCGGTCGATGATCTGCAAGGCTGTTATGAGAAGGCGCTTGGGGGTGCGATCCGTTCTGCCAAAGCGCCGATGCTCACGCAGATCTATCTCGAAGCCCATCCCCTTCGAGATGCCGCAAAGCATGGCATCGAAGTACCGGCGCAACTGGCGGCGAAGTGACGACGCCCATCGAGCCGCCTCTTAGTCGAATTCAGGCTGACGAGGCGGTTTGGTGAGCGGCATGTTTGTATGAATGGCCTAGCGTGACGAACGATCATCGCGACCCCGGAGAGACGTATGAAGGAGCTTGTCAAGTTGACGCTGCTATCCGCGGCTCGAAGCCCTGCCACGGCGTCGGAACCTGCACTCTCGCTGCGGGTTGCAGCGGCTCGATCACATTCGGGCCACCGGGCCCAATATTCGATGCGTTCGTCGCGCCGCGCGGTGTGACGATTCGTATGATTCAGACCACGGATCGCACGCAAGCAGCGCCTGTGCTGCAAGGGACCGCCGAGAGGATAGCGGACTGAACGAGCTCGGGCCCATGGGAATGCGACACCGACGTGCGTAAGCCTGCGAGGGCTCGACAGACAACTACTCCGCGCGAATCGGAAGGTGAACGGTGAACTCGCTTCCGTGTTGGAGGCCAGCACTTGCGGCGGTAACGCGACCGCCTTGGGATTCGACCAAACTGCGTACCAAGGCGAGTCCGATACCGAGGCCCGCGTCCCCATGCCGCGATGACGGATTTGCCTGGACAAAGAGGTCGAAGACGCGCGGCAGCACATCAGGAGCAATGCCGATACCCGTGTCGTGAATGCGCACGGTGGCTTCGTCCTCTCCGCGTTCCACGGACAGATCGACCTCGCCTCCGGCCTCGGTGTACTTTGCTGCGTTGATGAGCAGGTTCACTAGTACCTGCTCCAATCTGTTGGGGTCCGCCTGCAGCCACACCGGCGCTTCCGGGAATGCTGTGGTCATTCGGTGATTGCGCTGTTCCATGGCGAATTCGACGGTCTGCGCAGCATGAGCCGCAACGGCGCGCAAATCGATTCGTTCGCGCTGCAGGCGCAGGTGGCCATTTCGGGCCCGCGAGACATCGAGAAGGTCTTCCACGAGTCGAGACATCTGCCCGACCTGACGTTCGATCAGTTGGCGGGCCCTCACTCCCGCGGGTCCCGCCGACGCCTCCATGCGTAGAATGCTGGTCGCACTGCGGATCGCACTCAGTGAATTACGCAGCTCGTGGGAAAACACAGTTATGAACTCGCTATGTGCGCCGTTCTCGATGCCGAGCTGCTGGGCGCCGACCGATAGCGGCCATAGCTTCAGATGATCCGCGAGCTCAGGGGTACCGTGTTGGAACACCTCAGTGAGGCCGATGTTATGCTTGCGGCAGACAGACTCGTTATCGGTCGCGTGCCCGTTGATTCGATCGATGCTCGCCCCGGCGCGACGAGTGGCCTCAGCCGGGTCATTCATGGCTGGCATAGCTCTCTCCCGAGCGACTTCGATAGGTGGCACTGTCCCAATTGCGGTCAACCATGGACCAGCCCGAGCGCTGATCGTGTGTTCCCCCCATTCCCAGGACGGCAAAGCTAAGCAACAGGCGCCGGCCCGGTCTGTACGGCACCGAACCAAAAGGCGGTTACGGGAGCCTGGCAGGGCCGCTTCTCATCGGCGTAGCACTCGCAGCGCACGAAAATTTCAGTAGATCAGCGCGCTAAAAGGTCTAAAGGATCAAAGCCTTGTGGCAAAGCTTGTAGGGTGTGCGGGCGTTCACCAGGCGCTGCATGTCGAGACGCTGCTGCCCCATGATCAGATCGATGAACACACACACTGTCAAGCTGATGTCAAGGGCGCTCGGGCTCGCGAAAACTGATCGAAGGCAGCAGAAAATCGGCTGTCCAGGGACGCGCTGTCGGAGTCACCGCAGGCGTTAGGCGATCCTGTGCGTGTTTTTCCATCATCGGTAGGTCGGTCGTCGCAGGAACATCACTCTTGAGGCCCGTTTCGGCATTGTCGTTGCTCATGGTCTTTCTCCTTGATGTTGGGCAGGTTGCGCCGTCCGTATGGATCGGTCGGTACGCCAGCGCACTTGACATGCCAATAGCGTCGGTTTCCCTGAAGATACAGGGCGGCCCGGTGAAGCGTAATCGAATCCTGATGGGGTGCAGGAGCGCTGAGACCAAACGTCCCCGGGGCCACGGGCGTGCACTGGAGCAATTGAGCGAGCGGGTACTTGCGGCTCGCAGGCTCACTCGGGCGCGCGCGGCAGCAGGCGATCGGTTTCCTTCCTGACGACCTCGTAACACTCGCAACAAAGTCGTTCCAACTTTGCCCGATCTAGCACTGTGATCTGCCCGCGCGCGTAACGGATAACCCCGAGCTTGTGCAACTTGCCAGCCGCTTCGGTGACGCCTTCGCGGCGCACGCCGAGCATGTTGGCGATCAGCTCCTGGGTCATGGTCAGTTGGTTGGATGACAGGCGGTCGAGAGATAGCAGTAGCCAGCGACACAGTTGCTGGTCCACAGAGTGATGGCGATTGCAGACCGCGGTCTGCGCCATCTGCGTAATCAGGGCTTGCGTGTAGCGCAGAAGCAGAAGTTGCATTTCGCCGTTGCGATGGAACTCTCCCTTGAGTTGCTGCCCGATCAGCCGGTAGGCGTGTCCGGCGCTCTGGACGATCGCCCGACTCGGGGTGGTTTCACCGCCCATGAACAGCGCTATGCCGATGAGCCCTTCGTTGCCCACCACCGAAATTTCCGCTGACGCACCGTCCGAAAGAACGTACAGCAGGGATACGATGGAGTTGGTCGGAAAATACACGTGGCGCAGGACGTCGCCGGACTCGTACAAGACCTTGCCGAGGGGCATAGGGACGAGCCGCAGGTGCGGGTAAAGTCGATCGCGCTCCGCTGGCGATAGCGCAGCCAGCAGATGATTTTGTCGCGGATCGTGGGGGGCGGGCATGGATTGTGTCACCGATGACCACCAGAGCGGGTTCGACGGAGTATAGATCAACCGCCGTCTCTTTGCGCGGTACCGTACAGACAGCTCCAGCCGAACGGTGCCGTGCGCCCGTGCAAACGGTGCCGCAACCAGCAAATACGTAGATCTGTGCCCTGCTTGGCCCGCCATTTGTCCTTCCATCCATGTCGGCTGCGTCGGCTGACTGTCGTATGTGCGCCGACGAACAGACCCGGCGGCTCACGGGGAGTAGTGTCTGCCGCTGCGGTCCTGGCGGATGGTTCGTGAGCCCGCTCGTCGGAGCCGCGACCATCAATCAGAACAACTTCAGCGCTCCGAGCTTGCTCGTCTCGTTTCTGGGCGCGGTCATTCCCCTGGTCATCGTCACCTCGTGCGCCGCGGCGCACCTCGGTAGCCCGGCGCCGACTCGATGAAAGGACACGGGAACGCTTCGATGCGACTCCGCACTTGGGCAAGGGCCGAAGCGACCCGTGGCTTACGATGGCATACGTCAGGAGAAAGTCGTGCGTTACGCTCCAGCTACACATGTACACGCCCCGCCTTGGGCAAAAACGGGCGGGACTAGCGTCCAGCGGTCTGTCAGTACCGCGCGGCTGGCGGATCGCGACGGGGCGATCGGCCGCCAGGACGATGAGTTGGACGTCTGGGACGATGAAGGCGGCACCACTGCGGATCACTCGCTTGAGTTTCCGTGCCGGCACGTGGGACGGCACTTCGATCAATTCTCTGGTTAAGTCAGTACCGTGGCATACGTTTCTTTATCCGCCGCGTAACACGCGCAAGCAGCCGCTTGCAGGGCTTCTGCGTCGAGGATCGTGAGCTTGCCGCGGGTGTAACGGATCAGCTTGCGCCGTTTCAGAGAATGGGCGGCTCCGCTCACGCCCGCCCGACGCACGCCCAGCATGTTGGCCAGGAATTCATGCGTGATGTGAAACTCATCGGCGTGCGCCCGATCCCGCGTCATCAAGAGCCAGCGAGCGAGCCGCGCCTCCACGAGATGGAAGCGGGTGCAAGCGGCCGTTTGTGCCAACTGGCGGAGCGTCACATAGAGATAGCGGTTCAGATGCCGCTGCAGCGCTGAGCTATGTTTGAGTTCGCGGGAAAATGCAGCCACGTCCATTCGCCAAGCGGGGCCTGCGCCCTGCACCAACGCGCGCAGCGGTGCCGTATTGACGCCCAAGATCAACGAGGCTCCCAGCATCCCCTCGTCGCCAACGAGTCCCACCTCGAGGCCGGCTTCACCATCAATCGGAGTGATCAGGGAGATGAAGCTGTCCGTGGGAAAGAAGACGTGACGAATGTGCTCGCCGGGCTTGCAAAGTACCTCGGCAAAGCGAAGCTCAACCTGCTCGCAGCGCGCCAGCAGATGTTGACGATCCTTGCTAGGCAGAGCGGCGAGCAGACGATTCTTCGCGACTAACCGCACCGGCTGTAACACGAAATTCTCCGCTCCGTTGTGTGCTCGGGGTAATACCCGATATCGCAGGATAACTGTGGGCTTGGCGATGATCTGTTCGGTGGAACACTGACAACGGATATCGGTCGCTCAGTTCATGGGTACGCCAACGTACAGACCCCCTGAAGCGCTTGGCGCATCGTTACGTGTGTACACGATCGGTGTGTGCAGGCAACACTATGTCCCGGAACGTACTTCTCATTCTTGCGGAAACGACGGAAGGCAGCGCCGTCCGACGGGCGATCATCAACTCATGCGACGGTCCCTTCCACGTCGAATCGGTGAGTCGATGTGGGGATGCAATAGAGCGGCTCCGCCACCGGGGAGGGGAAGACATCGCAGCCATGGTGGTCGATCTCTTCCTCCCAGATAGTCAGGGCATCGAGACCTTCGACAAGTTGTTCCGCATATCGCCCCACATTCCCATCCTGGTCTGGAGCCGCCCGCGCGACGAGGATGTCGCAAGGCTTGCCCTCCAGCGCGGGGCGCAAGACTATCTGTTGGCTGACCGCCTCGACGACCTTTCGTTGTCAAAAGCGCTGACCAGCATGCTCGAGCGCTCGACTTACGCAGACGCGCTGTTCCTAGAAAAGGAGCGCGCCCAAGTCACGCTTAATTCTATCGGGGATGGAGTGATCAGCACCGATGTCGCAGGCCACATTACCTATCTCAATCCGGTTGCCGAAAGCATGACGGGTTGGTCATCGCAGGAAGCCTGCGGGCAGCCCCTTCAGAACGTGTTGCGAATGATCGATGGCGATACTCGCGAGCCCGCCATGAATCCCCTGGCGATGGCGATTCTGCACAACAGAGCAGTCGGCCTGAGTGCGAACTGTGTTCTGGTGCGGCGCGACGGGTACGAATCGGCTATCGAGGACACGGCCGCCCCCATTCACGACCGGCGCGGACACCTGACGGGTGCGGTGATCGTTTTTCACGACGTGAGTGTGGCGCGGGCGATGTCGCTCAGAATGTCCTATTTGGCCCAGCACGACTTTCTCACGGGGTTGCCCAACCGTATGTTGTTGAACGACCGATTGACGCAGGCGATCGCATCTGCGCACCGGCATGGCACATCCCTGGCATTGCTGTTCTTGGATGTGGATCACTTCAAGCGTATCAACGACACCCTGGGTCATGCGATCGGCGATCAGCTGCTGAAGTCCGTCGCACAACGACTGGTCGCATGTGTGCGACACTCGGACACTGTCAGTCGTCAAGGCGGGGATGAATTCCTGGTTCTTCTCTCGGAGGTGAGCCGTGCGCACGATGCGGCCGTGAGTGCAGACAAGATTCTCGCGGCGCTGAGCGTACCCCATCGCATCGAGCATCAGGATGTGCACATCACAGTGAGCCTGGGCACCGGCGTATACCCACAGGATGGCACGGATGCCGAGACACTCATGAAGAATGCGGACACGGCGCTGTTCTACGCCAAGGGCGAAGGGCGCAACAACCATCAGTTCTTCAACCCTGATATGAAGGTCGGCGAGCTGGCGGTCTGAAGCAGACGGCCCGGACGTTTTCCTGGTCGCAAATCATCCGGGCGATACTGGCCATCCGTGCCCGGGGCGCTTCATTCAGAAGGGGGCCGTTCGATGCTGCCATTACGCTGACGGACGACGAGGCGGACGAGAGCTATCAATGCCGCACCGGCGGCGCCGGCAATCACCAGAGACTTGATCGGCGCGCGCTTGATGTACCCGGAGGCGCGCTGGGCATTGTCGCGCGCTTCGCGAAATCCAGCTCGAACGGCGTCGGCGCCACGTTCCGCCAGCGTGCCAGCGTCATTGGCCAACGGCGCTGCCTGGTCAGCAAGATTGTTGGTGGGTTCCGGAGAGGGTGTCTGGAAAGTCATGAAGGAGTCCTTCGAGGTTGGTGTGAAATTGTATGCAGATCGTAACTTCTGGCGGCCGGGTTTGCGGCAGTGCTCGCGCTTCGGGTCAAGAGTGAGTCAACGTAGTGTTCAATTTGCGCGCATTGGTTGTTGCAGTCGGTG
Source organism: uncultured Pseudomonadota bacterium (assembly GCA_963715725.1). Classification (GTDB taxonomy): domain Bacteria; phylum Pseudomonadota; class Gammaproteobacteria; order Steroidobacterales; family Steroidobacteraceae; genus 13-2-20CM-66-19. Next base: position 2,950,126 of record OY970272.1, read on the forward strand.
CGTTATCGAACCGATCTGATCCCTCTTGGCATACCTGATGCCCGCGGTGGTGCGCCTCACAGAGGCGGGGCCTTTGCTTGGGGGGTTGCAGCCGACATCAAGTCTACGAAGTCGAAGATGGCCGCCGGAACGCCGTTTGCGAGCCAGGAGGCGGGCTCGCGGACTTGCCCGCCAGTACATACGTCGGCAAGCGGTGCGCGAAACGCCGAAGCGCGTGTATCGGGCTGTTATCAGCCTCGGCGCACAGCGACCGCAATTGTTCCAGGGCGCGTGCATGGCTGGCGGACATTCGATCCCAAGTCTGCTGCAAGCAATCTCGAAACTCGATCACGGCTCGCAGCGCCTCGTAACGTTCGAGCAGCTCGCTGAGCTCCTGGTGGCCCCGTTCGTCGAGAAGCGATGGGTGTCGAAGGAGCAGCTGCAAGGCGCTTCGCGTGAGCTGACCCGAACCTTCCCGCTCGGCGAGCTCCCGAAACACGGGCCGTATCACGCCGCGGCGGTAGTCTCGCAGTACGTGCAGTCGATTCGTGAATAGCGCCTTCACGGTGTCAGCATCGATTCCGGCGTGGCCGCGTACGATGGTCGGCGATGGTGCCAGGCTGCCGACGCGCGCGAGACCGAGCGAGCGCAATAGACAGATGAGCAGCCAGCCCGTGTCCAATTCCCAGGGTTGCACGGAGAAGCGCGGCGAGGCAGGAAACGCATGGTGATTGTTATGTAATTCTTCGCCCGCGATCAACAAGCCCCACGGCAGGAAATTCGTGGCCGAGTTTGGCAGCTCAAAGCTCCGATAACCGATATGATGACCGAGTCCGTTGACGATGCCAGCGGCGAAAAAGGGTTGCGCAGCGAGCTGCAAAGCGAGCATGGTAATTGCCGGTATGCCGAACACTATCATCTGCAACGTGATGAACACTGAAATGCCGAGGACGGGAAAGCGGCTGTAGAGATTGCGCTCCAACCAGTCATCCGGCGTTCCACGCCCATAGTTGGCGAGAGTCTGCGGATCGCGGGCCGCTGCTGCGTAGAGTTCGTAGCCTTGCAATAGGACCCGCCGCAGACCAAACACTACCGGGCTGTGCGGGTCACCTGGCCGATCCACAAACGCGTGGTGACGTCGGTGAACCGCAACCCATTGCCGCGTCACAGTGGCTGCGGAGAACCATAACCAAAATCGGCAAAGGTGCCGCAATACCGGATGTAGCTGCAGGCCGCCATGGGACTGATCGCGGTGCAGGTACAGAGTCACCGCGAGGAACATGATTTGTACCATTGCGAAGGTGAATACGGCATAGCCCCAAAGCGGAAGCTGGACCAGGCCATAGGGAAAATGCGACGGCATCAGTCGAATACCTCCGGGGGGGCCGGTTGCCACATGCCTATCGTGCGCAGCTACGGTGCGCTGCCCGCAGGGGAAGTTCGGTACGGTGGCGCACACTTTACGAAGGACTGTTTCAAGCGGTGCAGTGGCCCAGCGAGCGGCCGGGCGATATCCGGATTGGGGGCTCAGCGCTAACTCACGCGATGGTCCCTTCCACACTCAATCGGTGGGGCGCTGCCGCGATCTGGCTGGACAGAGGCAGGGCCGCCATGGAGGGAAAGACTTCGCAGCGATCATCCTCGATCTCTTTGGGACGGGTATGGAGGCGACTCAGACGCGTCAACTCGTGAGCAATCTCGTTCGGACGCAGCACGGCTCCCACGCATCCCGTTTCGATGGCGCTGATGGGCATGCTGGGAAAGCGCGCAGATCCCGGGTATTGCGCAAATGTGATGCCACCGGCTTTCTTGATGGCTTGTATGCCGAGGGCACCGTCGGAGCCGCCACCGGAGAGGACAACCCCGATTGCGCCAGCGCCACGTTCTGCGGCTAGAGACGCGAATAGCACATCCGCCGGACCCTGGAGGGCGCTTGCGCCAGAACTCACACTGATTCGGCCATCGATGATTGTCAGAGCAACGTTGGCGCGCATGACGTAAACATGGCCTTGCTCCGGCACGACGCCATGATGCGCTTGGAGCACCGGATGACTGGTTGCCTTTGCAAGAGCGTCATGAAGTAGCATATCGCGTCGGCCTGGTTCGAAATGTTGCACGAAAATGAAGACCTCGCCCCATGTGACGGGCAAAGCGGACAGCAGCTCGACAACGGGCCCGGGGTCTCCTGCCGAGGAGGCCACGGCTACAATGGGACATGGATCCATGCATTACTCGCGCAGATATGTGCTCAAGAAATAGCCCCGATGCTCGATCTCGAACACCGACCGGCACAGCCTAATCGCCATCGCCGCAGAAGTCGGTGCGCTTGCGAACCGAGCAGCGGCCGCAGAGGACAGATGTACCCAGGCGACGCTTGGACCCTTTGATGCGGGTATACCCCCGCCGCGCGCAGCGGGGGCGCTCTGTGTCCTAGCGTACCGACTCCCAGTTTCAACGCGTATAGCCTGCTCCAGGAGGCAGAAGTGCGATATGCGCGACACCGAGACCACGAGCTGGAGGCGCTTTTCCGACTTAGCGCACAAGCATGCCGATTCCTGCAGTCCTCGCGGCTTACAGTCGCTGCCTGTCCAGGTAAGAAAGGCGCAACCCCTAGGGACTTCGGAGAACAAAGGCGGACAGCCCGCGCCAGTGAGGATCCTGATCGTCGATGACGATATCAAGTCCTCGGGCTCGCTGGAGCTCATGTTGAACGCAGCGGGCTATTCGCAGACTCGCGTTGCTTACTCCGGTCATGCCGCGCTGGCCATTGCGGCCGAGTTTCAGCCCTCCGTCGTGCTGCTCGAGCTCAACCTGCTGGATATGAGTGGCTATGAAGTCGCGCGGTTGTTGCGCGAGCGCGCGCAGGGCGATGACCTGCGATTTATTGCACTGATCTCCGGCCGCGAACACGCGGGCCGCGAGCTCGCTCGCGTGGCGGGATTCGAGCGCTATCTTCTAAAGCCGGTCGCCGCCCTCGATCTCGCGGGATTACTACAGATGGAAAGAAGATCGTGATCAATGATCCAGTCCGGAATACGCGGCCGGTACGTTGCCTTCGTTTTCGACATCCGCCCTTGAAATCAGCACTTACGCCGCCACTAACAACAAACATATAGGATCAAATTCAAAAGAGCGCCCAACTATGAATATTCGCCCGCTCCATGACCGTGTCATCGTAAAGCGCCTGGAAGAGGATCGAACCTCCCCCGGCGGAATCGCAATTCCTGATACGGCGGCCGAAAAGCCCGTTCACGGAAAGATTGTCGCGGTCGGCAAGGGCAAGATCCTTGAAAATGGACATGTGCGTCCCTGCGACCTCAAGGTTGGCGACAAGATCCTCTTCGGCAAGTACGGCGGAACCGAGGTTCGCGTTGAGGGCCAAGATCTGGTGGTCATGCGCGAGGACGAGGTCATGGCCGTGATTGAATCCAAATCGACTCAAGGATCACGACAATGACAGCGAAAGACGTACGATTTAGCACCGATGCGCGCCAACGCATGTTCCGGGGCGTCAATATTCTTGCGAGTGCCGTGAAGGCGACACTCGGCCCGAAGGGCCGCAACGCCGTACTCGAGAAGAGCTACGGTGCCCCGACGATCACGAAGGACGGTGTGTCGGTTGCGAAGGAGATCGAGCTCAAGGATAAATTCGAGAACATGGGTGCGCAGATGCTGAAGGAGGTCGCGTCCAACACCTCGGACGAAGCCGGCGATGGTACGACGACTGCGACGGTGCTTGCGCAGGCGATCATCCGCGAGGGCTTGAAGGCCGTCGCCTCGGGACGTAACCCCATGGACATCAAACGCGGCATTGACAAGGCCGTGCTCGTCACGACGGATGAGTTGAAGCGCCTCTCAAAGCCATGTAAGGACTCCAAGGGCATCGCGCAGGTCGGCACTATCTCTGCCAATTCTGATGAATCCATCGGTCAGACGATCGCTGATGCAATGGCGAAAGTGGGCAGGGAAGGTGTCATCACCGTCGAAGAGGGCCAAGGGCTTGAAAACGACCTCGAGGTGGTTGATGGCATGCAGTTCGATCGCGGCTATCTTTCGCCGTATTTCATCAACCAGCCGGAGAGCCAAACGGCCGAGTTCGAAAAGCCGCTGATTCTCCTGTGCGACAAAAAGATCTCGAATATCCGCGAGATGCTTCCGTTGCTGGAGGCGGTCGCAAAGGCGGGTCGTCCGCTGATCGTGGTCGCCGAGGACCTCGAGGGCGAGGCACTCGCGACGCTGGTCGTCAACAACATCCGCGGCATCCTCAAGGTTGCGGCGGTCAAGTCTCCGGGTTTCGGTGATCGCCGCAAGGCCATGCTGCAGGACATCGCGACCTTGACTGGCGGCACCGTGATTTCCGATGAGGTCGGTTTGTCGCTCGAGAAGGTCACCCTTACCGATCTGGGCGAGGCCAAAAAGGTTGTGGTGGCAAAAGAGAACACGACCATTGTCGACGGCGCCGGCAAGGCAGCCGACATCAAGGCCCGCATCGAGTCGATCCGCCAGCAGGCCGAGGACGCGACCAGCGACTACGACAAGGAGAAGCTCCAGGAGCGTGTCGCGAAGCTCTCCGGCGGTGTGGCGCTGATCAAAGTCGGTGCAGCCACCGAAATCGAGATGAAGGAGAAGAAGGCACGCGTGGAGGACGCCTTGCACGCGACCCGGGCGGCCATCGAGGAAGGCGTGGTACCCGGCGGCGGCGTTGCGCTGATCCGTACCCTCAAGGCGCTCGACAAGTTGGAGGGTGCCAATGAGGATCAGACGGTGGGTATCCGTATCCTCGCTCGCGCGATAGAAGAGCCTTTGCGAAATATCGTTGAGAATGCGGGCGAGGATGCAGCCGTCATTCTGAACAAGGTGAAAGCCGGCAAGGGTGCCTACGGATATAACGCGGCAACTGGTGAGTTTGGGGACATGCTCGAAGAAGGCATTCTGGATCCCACGAAGGTTACGCGACTTGCGCTGCAGAATGCCGCATCCGTTGCGGGCCTGTTGCTCACGACGGAGGTCATGGTTGCTGAGACTTCAAAGGACGAAGAGCGTACCCCGCCCGGCATGCCGGGCGGCGGCGGAATGGGTGGGATGGATATGTAAGAAGCGCAGCGGTGCCCATTCCCGATGGCCTCAACTCATCCTGCCGTATGGCCTCTCCGATACATTTAGCAGCATCGCAACGAATAAAGTTCGCCGCACTCCTAGACAGCCTTGGAGGTCACTCATGAGTCTGAGCCTGCTCGACGCCTTTCGGAAGTTCGGCTCTGAGCCGAGCAATCGACTGCGTTCGCTTTCCGCGATGTCAACCGATGGAGCCATGGTGCTCAACTGCTCTTACGCGTATTTCGGACGTCCTGGGCGGGGTGTGCTTCGTTATGAAGACAGACTGTCTCGCGAGGTGCCCGCTAGTCGGTACACCGAGCTGCTAAGTCAACACTTGATGCAAGCGCGTGACGGCGCACTTCCGGTCCGGATGGTAGTGACGACTCCCGTCGGGGGCGAAAGCAAATGCAGCCGCAGCTTCCACGTGCGCACAGATCTGATTGGCAAGGTAGTGAAGTTTGATGGAGACCATTTCATCATCGACTTCACGCGACGGGAGGAGTTACGCGAGGCCGGGATGTGCAGCAGCGACATGCAATAGTGACCAGTTCGGGGTGAACGGAGCCGCTGGGCGATGACTAAGTACGCTGGCTGGCCGCGCGGGGATACATGGACAGAAAACAAATACTCGAGCACTTAGCGCTCGCTGACCGGCAGATACTGGACGGTGAAAACGTCCTGAGCCGCCAACGGGTGCTGATGGAAAAGATGGTGCTCGCAAGACAGAACACGACAGCAGTGTCCGCTACGTACGAGGAATGCCAGCGCGCGCAGCGCATACATATCGACCATCGTGGCAGGCTCAGGAGACTGCTACCGGCTTAGCAGCGGCAGTACGCAAAGCGTCGGACCAGACCTGCGAAAAACTCCAATGTGCGCGGCCGCACCGACGCCCGAGGAGCAGCAATTCAGCATGGTCGACCGAACGACACAGGCACGCTCAATGAAAAGCAGCTCCTTTGTGAATGCCGGCAGAGCAAGCTGGAGCCGCTGGCTGCTGTCGTTTTTCCCGCTCCTGTCGTTGCTTCCTGGAGGCGTCGCGGCCCAGACAGATGCCGCGCGTGAGCCTCCGACTCATGCACGTGCCAGCCACGAGGGCGGCGGTTGGGACTGCTTGCAAGGCTACGAGCGGCAGGGGCAAACGTGTGTGGCTATCCAGGTACCGCCAAACGCAAGCTTTGATACCTTGCTCAACCGGTGGGAGTGTAGCCGCGGCTATTTGAAGGCTGGTCAGCGGTGTGTGGCGGTCAAGCTCCCCGACCACGCCTATTTGGATGACTCCTCTTTTGGATCAGGATGGCGATGCAACCGCGGTTACCACCAGACCGCGACGAGCTGCATAGAAGTCCTTGTGCCGACGAATGCGTTCCCTGTGGACTCATCATACGGTCGCGGATGGGAATGCAATCGTGGTTTTCAGCCGGTCGGGGAGGCTTGCGCCCCGGTCAAAGTTCCCCTCAATGGGTTTCTCGGCCGTGGCGGCGACTATTGGCAATGTGACCGCGGTTTCATCAAGCGCCTAGAGTCATGCGCTGCTATCCAAGTACCTCCGAACGCGTACCTCGATGCCAGCGGCGAAAGTTGGCAGTGCCAGCGCGGATTCAGGCAGGAAGGTAGGGCCTGCACGGCGCTGCAGGCGCCCGCACACGCGTATCTGGATTATTCCGGCAATAGCTGGAGTTGTGCCGACGGTTTTCATAGGCAACGCGAGAGATGCGCCTCCGATTGATCCGACCCGCGACGATCTCTATTGCCGCCGTTCCTCTGGCGTCAGGCCAGCCACTCTGCCAGGGAGCACTGATATGCCCTATCGCAAAATTACCGAAAGCGTCACCTGGCACTGGTGTTACAACTGCTCAGGCTGGCCGCTCCGCGATTTCCGGCAGCGCGAGGACAAGCCGCCGACGTGGAACAACCAAGTGTTATGCGAGGAATGCGCGACACGCGATTCCTGCAGCAGCTGTCAGCACTCAGTTTTTCTGGAAACGGGACTGCCATCTGATAGTCGGCTGCGGACCTCTGCGGTGCATAAGTAGTCCCAAGCCGCGACTGGGGGCCACTACTGACGGCGGCTATAACATCTAGCGCACGCCAAGAGGGCCAATATGCAAGACATGGTCGCACCGAGCTGGAGGCGCTTCTCCGACGAAGCGGGCAAGCATGCCAGCCCTCGCAGTAGCGACCGCGCCGCGGTGCCGTCAGTATACGCAGACGAACAACAGTTGGAGATTTGGGAGGACGAAGGCGGCCGATCCGCAATGCGCGCCGAGCCGGTGAGAATCCTGATTGTCGACAATGACACGAGATCGTCGCTTTCGCTGGAGCTCATGCTGCATGTATCAGGCTACTCCGAGACTCGCATTGCCTCCTGCGGCCGTGCCGCGCTAACCACCGCAGCGACGTTTCGGCCTTCCGTAGTCCTGCTCGAGCTCGACCTGCTGGATATGAGTGCCTACGATGTCGCGCGGCTCATGCGTGAGCAGGCGCAATGCGATGACTTGCGATTGATCGCGCTGACGTCCAGTCGGGAGCACACAGATCGCGAGCTTGCTCGTGTGGCGGGCTTCGAGCGCTACCTACTGAAGCCTGTCGCTACTCCGGAGCTATCGCGGGTATTACAATCGCAACGAGTGGGCGATCGTTGATCCAGCGAGAGATCACTGGTTGACCGCAGCGCGCCTGGACACCGCGGTCATTCTGAATCGGTCAAGAAGGGCAGGCGGTGTTCGGCTACAACGCAGCGAGCGCCGAATTCGGCGACATGCTGGAAGGCGGCATCCTGGATCCCACCAAAGGTGCGTTACCGCACAGACTGCCCCGCTTAATGGACATACTGTCGCTTGATGATGCGTTGTGTCCGTCAGGGGAGTGAGTGCCATGGGCGCGGCAAGGGCACATGAGTGATCAGAATCAGCAACGCAGGTGTGAATGAAACTAGTGCAGATTTTGGCGCTCGCGCAGGAACGCATGCGGTCCGGGCAACTACCCGCAGATCTTCCCAGCAAGATTTGGGCAGGTCTCGGCGACGGCCACAACTGCGCAGTTTGCGACCAGGTGATTAGCACCGCCGAGCGACAGTACGCCTTCGCCGTTCTAACTCCCGGCGGGCTCATCGATTATCGCTTGCATTTCTCCTGCCACCAGGCGTGGATAGGATGTCACAGCATTGTCTAGGGAACGCGCGGCTAGGCCGTCAGATCCTTTTTTGGAGGGTAGCGCCCAGGTAAGGTCCGGTGACCTCCAGGGCGGGCCCCGATAGCTCCGCCCGACGTCAGTGCACCCTCAGGTGGTAGACCGACAGGTTGTTGGTCACATCATCGATGACGGCATAGTTAAAGTCCTCATCGCGATCGCGGATGGTGTCAAGACCGAATGCCCCACCCTGACTGGCATCGACGTTGTACTCTCTGACGAAGCGGCCGTGCGTTGTGAACTCCACGATCCCGCTGGGATGAAGCACATCACCATTAACCGCATCGCCGTTCGCGGCGATGAGGTTTCCGTTGGGGGCAAGACGCAATGCCAGTGGGCCGCGCAAATGAGCGTCCATGAATACCAATTGACCCTTGGTAATGGCAGTGGACCTGCTGCTGGCGTGGCTCACCGAGTAGATCGCGTTGTCGGCTGTTGAGGCGACGAACAGAGTATCGGTAGCCTCATCCAGCGCGAGACCCGTTGGCCCCAGCACGAGTGCCGCCGGATCCCCGCGATGCGCATAGCCGGCTGCGATCGTCGCTTTGTGTTGTAGCGCCAAGGTAGCACCCGTCACCGCCACATCCAGTCGCGATACCGTACCGGTCAGCACGTTGGAGACGAAGATGTGCGCACGCGCTCCATCGTCATCGAGGGCCAGATCCCAAGGCCCATTCAGGAATACAGCATCGGTCCACGTGTTTAGCAGCTTACCGTGTCGATCGATAACCTGCAGGGCCCCCTGGCCAACCGTGGCGGAGGTCCCATCAGTGGTGGGGACATTGCCCACAATGACAAAGCCTGCCCGCAGGACTCCAAGGGCCGTGCTAAGTCCAGGCAATGAGCTTGTGAAGAACACATCCGCGGTCCCGGGGGGCGCCAGAGTTCCAGTCGGCGTCAGTTTGACGATCGTGGTGCCGGTGCCCTGAAGGTTGGCGGCATTGTTGAAGTTGCTTACCAGCACGTCGTGCGCTGCAATAGTGCCACCGCCATGGAAACCCTCCGGTACGAAAGCGACCCCGTAGGGATTCACGTCCCCGTTCGCGGGAATGGTTGAGGAGTTAATGAGTTGCGGGATGAAAGCGCCATCCTCGTCGGCCCAGGCGTACGCAGCCGTCAGGCTGATGGCTGTCGTCAGCGCTGCGGCGCTCCAAATGGCTTTGAGTGTGTTGGTTGGTCGCATGAGCGGAAACCCCCTATGGCCGGAAGTACGGATCCTGGCGTCGCACTGCGCTTCAGAGCGGCGGCGTCTGTGGGTCTTGGCTCTGCGAATTTGGGTTCTGATGGCGCCTCATGCGCGACGTTCCCGTGCGGCAGAACGTTATGGCAATGTTAGCTTCGTGAAAGGTTGGCGGTTGCCACTGCTGTTGGCATCAGCAATCCCCCCGCCGGCAGTCGCGACCTGCACGCTCGCGCGGCTGGCAGAAGCGCCGGTCGTGATGGTAGGCATGCGCCCGACGGTGACGGCGCGCATCAACGGCGCGGATGCAAGGTTCCTCATCGATAGCGGTGCTTTTTTCAGCACACTGAGTCGAGCGACCGTCGCGCAGTTCAATTTGCGTCGGTCACTCGCGCCACCGCAGTTGCGAGTGCGCGGCGTCGGCGGTGAAACCATCGACCTGGCGCTCACCACCGTCAAAGACTTCACGCTGTTCGGCGTGGATGTACCAAACGTCGAATTTCTGGTCGGCGGCAGTGAGGTTGGCGCCGATGTGGTCGGTATTCTGGGACAAAACATACTGCGCATTGCTGATGTCGAATACGACCTCGCCAACGGTGTAATCCGCCTGATGCGTGGCAAGGAGTGTGCAAAGTCAGCGCTGGCATACTGGGCCGGGAACCAGCCATTTTCCGAGATGGACATCGATTGGGCGACGCCGCAACGGCCCCATACCATGGGCATTGCTTATCTGAATGGCGTGAAGATCCACGTGATGTTCGATAGCGGTGCTGCCACCAGCGTGGTCACGCTGCACGGTGCACGGCGCGCCGGGGTAAAGACCGACGGACCGGAGGTGGCGCCTGCAGGCTTTGGCTATGGCATCGGGCAGCAGACAGTCAGGAACTGGCTGACGCCGGTTGAGAGCTTTAAGATCGGCGCCGAGGAGATCAGGCATACGCATCTGCGCCTCGCTGATTTCGAACTCGGAATGGCCGACATGTTGATCGGAGCGGATTTCTTTCTGTCGCATCGGATCTATGTAGCGAGCAGCCAGCGCAAGCTTTACTTCACGTACAACGGCGGCCCCGTGTTCGATTTGCGGCAGCTACCGGCCCCCGCGCTTGCCTCATCCGCGGCTCCCACGACGGGTCCGGACGCTGAGCCAAGCGGCGCCGCTGACGCCGGGGCAGCCACGCAACCGGGCGAAACACGCAAGCCGGATGGGACTGGCGAGGCGCACAAAAGCGGTGAGGCGGGGGAGCCCGCGGATGCTGCAGCATTCAGCCGACGCGGCGCAGCCTTTGCCGCGCGGCGCGACTACCGGCGCGCAATCGCAGATCTCACGCAGGCCTGTGAGCTGGATCCGCATGAGCCCAGTTACTTCTTCGAGCGCGGGCAGGTACACAGTCGTAACGGCGACCCTGCTCTGGCATTGGCGGACTACGATCAGGCCCTGCGGCTTGATCCAGACTACCTGATGGCTCGGATGGCGCGTGCGGAGCTGCACCTCGCGACGCACGCAGTGCCGAGGGCACGCAGCGATCTGGAGGACGCCGAGCGGGTCGCACCCCGGCAGGCCAACATGCGCCTGCATCTTGGCGACCTGTATGCGGCAGCCGGGCAGTTCGAGTCCGCCATCAGACAATACGATCTGTGGATCGAGTTCCATCGGGCGGACGTCAGGGTGGCCGATGCGCTCGCTGCGCGCTGCACCGCGCAGGCCTCCCTGAACGCCGAGTTGAACAAGGCGCTGGCTGATTGCGAGGCCGCCCTGCGGCGCCGGCCGGACAGCATGGCTTTCCTGAGCGATCGTGCCCTCGTCGAGCTGCGGCTGCACCGCCTGGATCGGGCCATCACCGACTTCGACCGGGTACTGCACTCGGAGCCCCAGAATTCCTGGGCGCTTTATTCCAGGGGCGTCGCGCGGGCAGAGAAGGGCGACAGAGCTGGCGCTCAGGCGGATATCAGCGCCGCACGCGCGTTGCAGCCGGATATTCTCGAGGTCGGCGCGCAGCGCCGCCTGCCGGCACCTCCCTGAAGTCGACTGCGGCCGTTCCGAACTTCGGGCGGCAATGATTGTTGTATCTTTGCCAGCTCCGCCCCATGGAAATTCTGATGAGTCAACCCACCATCGTCGTGACGCAGAACGCCGATGTCCGTTATCTCGGCAAGCTGCTGGGAGATGTGATCCGCAGTCAGGGCGGCGAGGCGCTGTTTCAGCGAATCGAGGCGATCCGGGCTGAATCCGTGGATCGTCACCGCGCCATCGAGAATCCCCGGGTGCCGAGCGTGCGGCTGGAGAGCCTGACGCTCGATGAAACGGTCGCGTTCGTGCGCAGCTTCATGCTGTTTTCCATGCTTGCAAATCTTGCAGAGGATCGCCAGGGGGTCTCAGTCGGTCATCAGAGTACGCTGGCCTCGGCGATGCACACTTTGAGTGCAGCAGGCATCGGTACGCAGAGCGTGTGCACCGTTCTGCAGAGTGCACTCATCGTTCCGGTACTGACGGCGCATCCAACCGAAGTGATACGCAAGAGCATGCTGGACCATCGCAATCGCATCGCGGAGCTGCTGCGACTGCGGGATGCGGGACGCACCGAGTCGGCGGATGGAGAGCTACTCGAGGCGGCGATCGCACGACAAATCACGCTGCTCTGGCAGACACGGGCACTGCGCCGCGAACGCATCTATGTATCCGATGAGGTTGATATAGCGCTCGCCTATCTGCGCGACGTGTTCCTGCCCGTGATGCCCGTCCTGTATGCACGCTGGGAGCGTCAGCTGGGGCAGCGCATTCCCTGTTTCCTGCGGCCTGGCAGCTGGATTGGGGGCGATCGTGACGGCAACCCCCATGTGACGGCTGACTCGCTGCGCCTCGCGCTGGGGCGAGCCTCGCAGACCCTGTTGATGGATTACCTCACACAGCTGCATGGAATTGGCGCTGAGCTCTCCATCTCCAGCGAGCTGGCACAGGTGTCGGCCGGTGTGGCCACGCTCGCGGCTCACAGTGGCGATACCAATCCAGTGCGTGCCGATGAGCCGTACCGCCGGGCCATCACGGGAATCTATGCACGCCTCGCCGCCACTTATCGCAACCTGACAGGTGCGACTCCACCACGACCCGCATCGGTTGAGGGTGAAGCCTATTCTGAGGCCAGTCAGTTCGCGGCGGATCTGCGTACCCTGGAAAACTCCCTGGGGCTCAGCGACTGCGGGGCGCTCACCCGCTTGATCCGTGCCGTGGAAACTTTCGGTTTCCACCTGGCGACGCTCGATCTGCGGCAGAACTCCGACGTGCATGCGCGGGTGCTTGCGGAGCTGCTCAAGGTGGCAGGCGTGGCACAGAGCTACGAGACCATGCCCGAACCGGAGCGAATTGCCTTGTTGCGCCGGGAACTGGCCAGTCAGCGGCTGCTCGCCAGCCCGTATGCGCGGTATACCGCGGAGACCGACTCTGAGCTTGCGATCATGGCGGCCGCGGCCGAAGCGCAGCGTCTGTATGGAGCACGCTGCATCACCAGCTACGTCATCTCCAAGAGCACGACCGTCTCCGATCTGCTCGAAGTGTATGTTTTGCTGAAGGAGGCAGGCCTGTACGGCGCCCAGCCTGAGCCCACAGCCGCCATCATGGCCGTGCCGTTGTTCGAGACGATCGAGGACCTGCAGCGTGCCGCAGCTGTCATGGCTGGCTGGCTGGCGCTGCCGGAGGCGGCGGCGCTGGCCGCGGCCTTCGGCTTTCAGGAGGTCATGGTCGGTTATTCGGATTCCAACAAAGATGGTGGCTATCTGACCTCCGTATGGAGTCTGCAACAGGCTACCCAGGAACTGGCGCACGCCTTTGCAGAGGCCGACACCCGCTTACAGGTGTTCCACGGCCGCGGTGGTGCCGTCGGCCGCGGTGGCGGCTCTTCCTTCGATGCCATTCGCGCCCAGCCTCCTGGAACCGTACGTGGTCGCATCCGCATTACTGAACAGGGCGAGATCATCGCGGCGAAATACGGCACGCGCGAGAGTGCCGCCGCGAATCTCGAGTCCATCACCGCAGCCACCGTGTTGACTTCACTGGAACACGCGCCGCTTCCTAGCGGCATGCGCCAAACGTTTACCGACGCCATGGATGTGCTGTCGCGCGAGGCGTTCCGCTCCTATCGGTCCCTGGTGTATGAGACGAAGGGCTTTGCGCAGTTTTTTCGTCAATCGACGCCGGTCCGGGAGATTTCCGAGCTGAAGATCGGCTCGCGCCCCGCCTCGCGTACCGCTTCCGAGCGTATCGAGGACCTGAGAGCCATCCCATGGGTGTTTAGCTGGGCGCAGGCTCGGGTGATGTTGCCGGGCTGGTACGGCGTGGGTCATGCGCTGCGGGAGTTTGCCGACAGCGGGCTGTTGCAACAGATGTTGGCGGAATGGCCATTTTTCCGGGCCACCCTGGACAATCTCGAGATGGTATTGTCCAAGTCCGATATGAGCATCGCCGCCCTGTATGCCACGTTGGTGGAAGACCGCGCGATGGCCGACGCATTCTACAATCGCATTCGTGACCAGTGGCTCCTGACTCAGGAATCGCTGCTGACCGTGACGGGACAGTGCAGGTTGCTCGAGCGCCATCCTGCCCTCGAGACCTCGATCCGGCTGCGCTTGCCTTATCTCGAGCCTCTCAACCTGCTGCAGGTCGAGTTGTTGAAGCGGCATCGCGCCGGCGAACGCGAGCCGCAGGTGCGCGAGGGGATTCAGCTCTCCATCAATGCCATCGCCACGGCACTGCGCAACAGCGGCTGAGCGCATGGACATCGCGGCTGCTCCCCGGCGCTCGAGCTCTCAGGTTGAGAAAACCTACGAGCTGCTGCGCAGCTGTCCGAGCGAAGCTGAACGCGTCATCAAGATGGCAAAGCTGATCCTGGCCATCTACGATGAGTTCTACGCACAGTTATGTGAGTATCCGTATCGCGCCAAGCGCGCGTTCGAAACGATGGATACCCATGCCTCGATCCGCATCAGCAAGGAGCGGCTGGAGCTCTACAGCCGTTACATCGCGGAGCACGGCCCGCGCATTCTCGCAGCCTGGCCGGCGCTTGCGAACAACGCGACATTCTGGGAGGCCTTCGATCGCGTGTTTGTCGCGATGATCGTCGATCGCTATGAGGCGGATATCGCCTTCGGCTTCGCCCATTCATTGCGCCGTAACATCGACCAGAGCCTATGGCAGCCGGTGGCCTATTCCTGGCCGCCTCCGAGCAAGCGTCGTGCGTATTCAACTGCGTCCGTGCATCGGCGCCTGCCCGTGAACGGCGCAATCGACCTCGAGCTGATCATCATCGCGCTGCAGTTCCCGCATTTCTCAGTGCCATTCCGTGATCTCAAAGGAGACGCGCAGCGCATCGTGGCACGTTTGCAGGAGCAGTTCGCCGCCGCAAACGAGGCGCTGCCGGTGGCGCTTGATGTGGTGGAAGCCGGGTTCTTCCGCGACCGCATGGCCGTGCTCGTGGGGCGCTGGGTGATGGAGGACGGTCGCTTCATTCCCTTCGTAGTCGCCTTCCTCAACAGCCCGGAAGGCATCTACGTCGATGCGCTGTTGCATCGGGTCGAGGATATCCATGACCTGTTCAGCTCGGCGCTCGCCAACTTCCACCTCACCACCCGACTGTATTATCAGACCTGCGTCTTTCTCTTCAGTCTCATGCCGCGACGGCCCTTCGGGCATCACTACTCCACGATCGGCTTCAACCACGTCGGCAAAGTCGCGATACTCAACGAGATCATCGACACTGTGCGCGCCTCGGGCCAGCGCCTGCGGCGCTCCCCTGGAGCTGCGGGCACCGTGGCGCTGGGATTCACCCTGGATGCGTGCCAGTACCACCTGAAGGTCATCCGTGATCACCCCACGACCTCTTACAAGTGGGGCGACTTCCCTGGCGTTGCCGCGGTGCTGGAGAAGTACCGCGCGGTACACGAGATCAATCGTGCCGGCAGCATGCTCGACAATGTCATGTATTTCAATTTGCGACTGGACTGCGAGCTGTTCGAGCCGGAGTTGCTCGCGGAGCTCGGCCGCGAGGCTGCGCATAGCGTGCAGGTCAACTCGGACGGCGTGTTCATCCGCTCGCTGATCGTGCAGATGAAAATCACGCCGCTACCGGTGTATCTGGCGACGGCCAGCGAAAGTCAGATCGAGCTGGCGATCCGCAGCCTCGGGCATTGCATCCGCAATAACGCTGCCACCGATATCTTCAACAAGGACCTCGACTCGCGCAATTACGGTGTCGGCCGCTACGGGCGGGTGTTCCTGTTCGACTACGATGCCGTCGAGCGACTTACCGAGGTCAAGATCCGTACCAACTCGGACCGCGAGCCTGGTGAGGAGACGGTTCCTGACTGGTTCTTCGAGGAGGGCGTGATCTTCCTGCCCGAGGAGCTCGAATACGGCATGCAGCTCGGCAACGACCATGCGCGACGCTGTTTCCGCAGCCTGAACGCCGATCTGCTCAGCGTGGAGTATTGGCAGGACATCCAGGGGAAGCTGCAGCGCGGCGAAGTACCGGAGCTGCGGATGTATCCGCGGGTGACCAAACTCAACAGCGACGGCAGCTGAGCATGGCGGCCGAGGTGCAACCTGGATTCGGTCCCTGGCATCCCGGCATTCAGTCGCAGTTGCCGGCGGAGCTGCAGCATCTCTGCACGATCTTCCGGCCAGAGAATGTGCGCACCTCCGTGGCGGAAGCGCACGAGTTGCGGCTGCTGACTGGGCTGCCAGAGGCGCAGCTCGTCGCTTTCCGGCCGCAGCGGTTGGTGCTGCACGAGCTGCTGATCCGCGTGACCGCCAACCTCTCGGTTCCCGACGGTGAGCGCATCGAGGATCTCGGCATCAACTTCCGCGAGATGACGGGGTTGTTGCTGCAGCGCTATCTCGAGCCCGAGATGGGTGCAATCGTGAGCGAGTTCGACCGCGTGCACTCGCAGCTGCGCACGACCATCAGCGAGGTCCTGCAGACGCTGTTGACACCCGCGAGCTCAGGCGTGCGCGCCCGCGCCCAACCGCCGGGACTCTTCTCCCGGCTGCTGGGACGGCGCGCCCCTGCGACCCCCTCATCGCCGGTCATTGGCCGCACCTGGGGTGCGGATGAGATCCTGCAGTGTCAGCAGCTCGCGAGCACGAGCACCGATCCACTGCGGCGCGCCGCCTGCAGCGCGCTGGCGCGCCTGCTGTCGGCTCTGTTCACCACCAACGGACGGGCCTGGGGAACACACGAGCTGATCGTTGCCGTGGCGAGCGATCTGGCTGCCAACAGCTACGGTAGCGAAGTGATCGGAGCAATGGTGGGGCCGATCGTGCGTCGCGCAGCGCAACTGGAGGACTACGGCGTGCTGCCCCGCCAGCAGTGCCCGCTCGTCATCAATACCAAGGGGCCATCGGCCTCGGGCAAGAGCACCCTGCGACCATTGCAGAAGAAGCTTGCGGGCGCACTCGGGGTGCGCTGGCGCGATTTCGCTTTGATCAGCCCTGACATCTGGCGCAAGCAACTGCTCGACTACGCCACGCTGGGCACCGCCTACAAGTATGCCGGTGCCTTTACCTCGCAGGAGTTGCAGATCATCGATCAGAAGCTCGACCGTTATATGGCCCTCAAGCATTCGCGGGGCGACATGGCCCACCTTCTCATCGATCGCTTCCGCTTCGACAGCTTTGCACCCGACTCGGATGAGGCCGGTAGCAATCTGCTCACCCGTTTCGGCCACTCCGTGTACCTGTTCTTCGTGATCACTCCGCCTGAGCAACTGGTCGAGCGGGCCTGGAAACGCGGACTGGAGGTGGGTCGGTACAAGGCCGTGGATGACACGCTTGCCCACAGCGTCGAGGCCTACACAGGCATGCCTGATGTCTTCTTCACCTGGGTGCGACGGACTGACAAGCACATCCAGATTGAGCTGCTCGATAACAGCGTATCGTTCGGCGCACGGCCGCGCACCGTGGCCTTCGGTACAAACTATACGTTCAACATCCTCGATGTGGCGCGGTTGCTGGATATCGTGCGCTTCGGCCGCGTGGATGTGAATGCGACCGGCCCGGAGAAGTTATATCCCAACGCTGCACTGCAGGAGCCTGCGCACAACAGCGTCTTTCTGCAGCGCTGTATGACTTCATTCCGGACTGTCAACTTCGCCCGCCAGGACAGCGGCCTCGTATATCTGCAGGTGGAGGCCGGTGTGGCCCGCACCGCCGACCGCGCTGCGCTGGCCGAGGCATTGCGCGACCCGCAGCTCGCAGCAGCGCTGCATTCCGTGCTGCCGGGGTTGCCCGCTATGGAGCTGGCCTCATTCGGCCAACCCCGTTATCTCCAACAGATCGATCTGGTTCTGGCGCACTCAACACTCGGCGACTGGGGGAGCGGGGGCCCCGCATAGCCTGAAGTGTGCGCCGGGCCCGGCGCACCGCGAACCTCGTTCAGTTTCACCCCAGAAAGTCGCAGGTACGCTCCACGTGCGCGGCCAGATCGAGCGTGTGCTGCCGTGCGAGGCGCTCGGCGAGATCGGTGTCTCGCCGCTCCAGAGCTTCGATGATGCGCAGATGATCGATGATGGAGCGCGCTGCCCGATCGCTCTGGGAGATCGTCGCGCGGCGTACCGCGCGCACATGCAGCAACAGGTTGCGCGTGGCATCGATGATGGTCTGTGAGCCACCGAGCCGGATCACCTCCGTGTGAAAGGCAATGTTGGCATCGGAGTACTCATCCAGATGTTCCGACGGGGGCGAATTCTGGAAGTGGTCGAAAAGATGACGCAGCTTGGCGATCTCCTCATCGGAGGCGGAGACCGTGGCCAGCCGCGCGGCCATCGACTCGAGGGCGGCCCACATCTGGATCATCTCGATGATCTGCCGCTTCGACTTGCGGATGATGTAGATGCCGCGCCTGGGGATGGTGCGGATAAATCCTTCCTGTTCCAGCAACGACAGAGCCTCCCGAATCGGTGTGCGGCTAACACCCATGGCCGCAATCAGTTGGCGCTCGTCAAGTCGCAGCTCTTGCTGCGGATTATAGATGTCAGTATCGGCAATGGCCGACTTCAGCAAGGTGTAGGCCTGATCCCGCAGGCTGGTGGCATTCAGCGGGGTAAGGGAGAGTGAGGTTGTGGCGGACGCACGCTCGATGATGCTGGCTGTAGTGTTCATGCCTCTGTCAATGCGCTCTGGTTACCAAATCCATCGCCACCGGCCCCATCCGAATGCGGACGGCCGGCCGCGGCCGATCCAGGAGATGCCTTGAGGCCGGCATCCCGGAAAGGACGCCGGAAGTTCGATGCTGCAGAGCGGCACAGGCTCCGGAGGCCGGAAACCGCCCGGGTCGCACCCCTGGTGGAGCGACCCGTCGCGACAGCATGTTTAAGATATATAAGATTATAGTTCGGTCCAAGCCAGCCATGCACTGCAAAAAATGCAGCATCGATGGCGGCTGCAAGGCGCGTCACAAATTTCTCGCCGCCGATACCGCTATCGAGAGCCCTTCGTCCCCTTGTAACATATTGTTATCTCGGTGAATTTTTCCCCGCCCGACGACTTCGACAAGCGCACCCGCAGCAGCCTGCGGAACACACCCCACGAAGCACCAACTGTTCACAAAACGGCACACCCACTGGGGAGCCTCTGTTGACACTGCCAAAATTAAAAATATATGATATACCACGAGAATAAGCAGACCGGTGGCATACACACATCCGGTATGGGGTCGGGCCGGATCGAGGGGTTCTCTGGTGATCAAAGCTCTCCAGTCGCGCGTTCCCCGCGCTACTTGGGTAACCACCGCGCTTCATGCGGCACCTTCCATCGCCTGATCCCGCATGCTTCCACCAACCTTTCAGACGCGCCACCTTATCTCGACTTCGGCCCAGACGTCAGCGTCGTGGTTGGGCGCGGGTGCGACGCGCACCGTGTGCAGCCTGCATACCGATTGCAACATCGCTGCGGTAATCCTCCCGCTGCGGACGCTCACGACATCCTGGCTGCCACCCGTGCAGGCATGGCGGTCGCCGCGCGGCACTAAACGCACGTTCAGCTGAGGTACCGGCTGGCGATCCGGGCAACTGACCCCCGGAACCGCCTTCGCCGGCTCGAGCAAATGGTCAGTTGAGTTAGCTGTCGCAGAGGTTGCGGCAGTGGCGCGATCCAATTCATGAAGCTGGAGGCAGTATGGCAACCGTTAATCCCGTACCGGCGCAGGCGAAGTCCACGACGGCCGAAGACACCCTGCAGAAGAAAAGCCGCGATGCGGGCGTTGTCTCGGGCGGCCACCTGGTGGCGAAGGCCCTCAAGAACGAGGGTGTGGATACCATCTTTACGCTGTGCGGCGGCCACATCATCGATATCTATGATGGTTGCGTTGATGAAGGCATCCGCATCATCGACGTGCGACACGAACAGGTTGCCGCGCACGCGGCCGATGGCTATGCGCGTCAGACCGGCAAGCTCGGCTGCGTGGTAACGACCGCAGGCCCGGGCTGCACGAATGCGGTGACCGGGGTCGCCACTGCATTTCGCTCCGAGAGTCCGATCATTCACATCGGCGGCCAGGGCGCGCTCACGCAGCACAAGATGGGCTCGCTGCAGGATCTGCCGCATGTCGACATGATGAGCCCCATCACCAAGTTCGCCGCGACGGTACCAAGCACCGAGCGCGTGGCTGACATGATCTCCATGGCTGCGCGCGAGGCGTACAACGGCGCGCCAGGGCCTGTGTATCTGGAGATCCCCCGCGACGTGTTGGACCGTGAGGTGGATCTCACCAAGGCGGTGGTGCCCAAGCCCGGACAGTACCGCGCCTCCACACGTTCCATTGGTGATCCGCGCGATGTCGAGAAGCTAGCCGACCTGCTCGTCAATTCCGAGCGCCCGGCGATTCTCTTCGGCCAGCAGGTCTGGACGGCACGCGGCCAGGAAGAGGCGATCGCGCTGCTGCGCGGCCTCGACATTCCCGGCTACTTCAATGGTGGCAGCCGCGGCCTGTTACCCCCTGGTGACCCGCATCACTTTGACCGCACCCGTGGCAATGCGTTTGCGGAGGCGGACGTTATCCTCATCGTCGGTACCCCGTTTGATTTCCGCATGGGCTATGGCCGGCGTATCAGCAACAAGTTGAAGCTGGTACAGGTCGACATGGATTACCGCACCGTCGGCAAGAATCGCGACATCGACCTGGGACTGGTCGGACATCCGGGCGCCATTCTCGGCGCGGTGCTGCAGGCCGCCTCGGGTCGCATCAAACAGGACAAGCGGCAGGCGCGCCAACAGTGGATGAAGAAGCTGACCGATGCCGAAGCGACGGCTACCGAGAAGCTGATGCCGCTGTTCAAGTCCAACAACACGCCGATCCACCCCTATCGGGTTGCATACGAGCTGAACGAGTTCCTGGCAGACAACACCATCTACATCGGTGACGGTGGTGATGTGGTCACCATCTCCGCTCAGGCGGTGCGCCCGCGCCGTCCGGGCCAGTGGATGGATCCGGGCGCGCTCGGCTCGCTGGGCGTCGGCACCGGCTTTGCGATCGCCGCCGGGCTCGCCAACCCCAACAAGGAGGTGCTGTGTTACTACGGCGACGGCTCATTCGGTATGACGGCGTTCGACATGGAGACCGCCAACCGCTTTGGCGTGCCTTACATCGCGGTGATCGGCAACAACTCTGCCATGAACCAGATCCGCTACGGTCAGCTGGCCAAGTACGGTGAGCAGCGCGGCAACGTCGGCAACCTGCTGAGCGATGTGCCCTTCGGCAAGTTTGCCGAGATGCTGGGCGGCTATGGCGAGGAGGTGCGCGATCCGGCGCAGATTGCAGCGGCACTGCGCCGTGCCCGCGAGTCGGTGCAGAAGACGAAGCGCTCGGCCGTCATCAACATCTGGGTTGATCCGCGCGAGTACGCACCAGGTACCAAGAACCAGACAATGTACAAATAACTACAGCCGGAGACGCATATGACTAAGGCGTTAGACGGAGTTCGTATTCTCGATTTCACTCACGTGCAATCGGGACCCACTTGCACACAGCTGCTGGCCTGGTTGGGCGCTGACGTCATCAAGGTGGAGCGCGCAGGCGTGGGCGATGTCACCCGCGAACAGCTCCGCGACATTCCCGATGTCGACAGCCTGTATTTCACGATGCTCAATCACAACAAGCGTTCCATCACGCTCGATACCAAGAGCGAGGACGGCAAGCGGATCCTCGAGAAGTTGGTCCGCAATTGTGATGTGCTCGTGGAGAACTTCGCACCGGGCGCGCTCGATCGCATGGGCTTCACCTGGCAGCGCATCCAGGAGCTCAATCCGAAGATGATCGTCGCTTCGGTGAAGGGGTTCGGTCCGGGGCCCTACGAGGACTGCAAGGTCTACGAGAACGTGGCGCAGTGCGCAGGCGGCTCGGCCTCCACTACGGGCTTCGATGACGGTCCGCCGCTGGTGACCGGAGCGCAGATCGGTGACAGCGGCACGGGGCTGCACCTGGCCCTCGGCATTGTTGCGGCGCTCTATCAACGTAAGACGACGGGTCGCGGGCAGAAAGTGCTCGCGGCTATGCAGGACGGTGTACTTAACCTGTGCCGGGTAAAACTTCGTGACCAGCAGCGCATTGAGCGTACCGGGGTCATGAAGGAGTACCCCCAGTATCCGCATGGCAAATTCGGCGATGCGGTGCCGCGTGCTGGCAATGCCTCCGGCGGTGGTCAGCCGGGCTCGATTGTGAAGTGCAAAGGCTGGGAGAACGATCCCAACGCCTACCTGTACTTCATCGCGCAGGCCCCGGTGTGGAAAGAGATCTGCCACGTCATCGGCAAGGAGGATTGGATCAGCAATCCGGACTACGCAACTCCTAACGCGCGCTTGCCCCGACTCAAGGAGGTCTTCGAGGCCATCGAGACCTGGACCTGTACCAAGACCAAATTCGAAGCCATGGACGAGCTCAACGAGCACGACATTCCCTGTGGACCGATTCTCTCGATGAAGGAGCTGGCGCATGAGCCGTCACTGCGCAAGACCGGCACGGTGGTGGAAGTTGACCATCCGAAACGCGGCAAGTACCTCACGGTGGGCAATCCGATCAAGCTCAGCGACAGCCCGACAGAGGTGAAGCGCTCTCCGCTGCTCGGTGAGCACACCGATGAAGTGCTCGCTGAGCTCGGTTACGCGGGCGAGGAGATCGCCGCGTTCCGCAGCAAGAAGGTGGTCTGAGGCCAAGCAACGAGGCACCCATGGCAAGCGACAAAAATGCAGTTCGAAAGATTCTCGATCAGGCCAAGGCGGGCAACCGTACGGCGTTGACCGCGCCCGAAGCGCGCGGGGTATGCGAGGCCTATGGCATCAACATTCCGAAGGAGGGCGTGGCGAAGACGGCCGAAGAAGCCGTAAAGCTTGCCAACGACATCGGCTTTCCGGTGGTGATGAAGATTGTCTCGCCGCAGATCCTGCACAAGACCGAGGCGGGCGGCGTGCTCGTCGGTATGAAGAATGCCGAGGCGGTCTCCGGAGGCTTTGCCACCATCGTCGGCAATGCGCGCAAGTATGATCCCAAGGCGGACATCCAGGGCGTGCAGGTGCAGCAGATGCTCGCCGGCGGCCAGGAAGTGATCATCGGCGCTGTCACGGATCCGGCCTTCGGTAAGCTCGTGGCTTTCGGGCTGGGCGGCATCCTGGTGGAGGTGCTGAAGGACATTACCTTCCGGCTCGCGCCTGCGACCAACGAGGATGCGCTGTCGATGCTCGACAGCATCCAGGCTGCGGAGATTCTGCGTGGCGTGCGCGGCGCCAAAGCCGTGGATCGCGCCTCGCTTGCGGCGATGATCGAGAAGGTCTCCTTACTCGTGGCCGATTTCCCGGAAATCTCGGAAATGGATCTCAATCCGGTGTTTGCCACCGAAAGTGGCGCCACGGCTGCCGACGTGCGCATCGTGCTCGATTTCAAGCCGCAGGTGGCGCGCAGCCGACCCAACACGGCCGAGATCGTTGCGCAGATGAATCGCATCATGAAACCCAATGCGGTGGCGGTCATCGGCGCCTCGGCGGAGAACGGCAAGATCGGCAACTCGGTGATGAAGAACCTGATCAACGGTGGCTACCAGGGAGCGATCTATCCCATTCATCCCTCCGCCCCGGAGATCATGGGTAAGAAGGCTTACAAGAGCGTCAAGGACGTTCCCGGTGAGATCGATGTGGCGGTGTTCGCCATTCCGGCGAAGTTTGTGGCGCGAGCTCTCACTGAGGTCGGCGAGAAGAAGATTGCCGGGGCCGTGCTGATTCCCTCCGGGTTTGCCGAAACGGGCAATGTCGAGGGTCAACAGGAACTGCAGGAGATCGGGCGCAAGTACGGCGTGCGGCTCATGGGACCAAACATCTACGGCTTCTACTACACGCCGAAGAATCTCTGTGCCACCTTCTGCACCGCCTTCGATGTCAAAGGCAAGGCCGCGCTGTCCTCGCAATCCGGCGGCATCGGCATGGCCATCATCGGCTTTTCCCGCTCCGCCAAGATGGGCGTATCCGCGATCGTGGGTCTTGGCAACAAGGCCGATATCGACGAAGACGATCTGCTGGCATTCTTCGAGCAGGACGACAACACGCAGATCATCGCGCAGCACTGCGAGGATCTGAAGGATGGCCGCGCCTTCGCGGAAGTCGCGCGCCGTGTCTCGAAAAAGAAACCCGTGGTGGTGCTCAAGGCCGGCCGCACCAGCCTCGGCGCGCGCGCCGCGAGCTCCCACACCGGTGCGCTCGCGGGCAATGACAAGATCTACGAGGACGTTTTCAAACAATCCGGCGTGATCCGGGCTCGCTCGCTGCGTGACCTGCTGGAGTTCGCCCGCGGCATTCCGGTACTGCCTACGCCCAAGGGCAACAACGTAGTCATCATCACCGGCGCCGGCGGCTCCGGCGTGTTGCTCTCGGATGCCTGCGTCGACAACGGCCTGTCCCTCATGGCCATGCCGGCGGATCTGGACGCCGCGTTCCGCAAATTCATCCCGCCCTTTGGTGCTGCCGGTAACCCGGTGGACATCACCGGCGGGGAGCCACCCACCACGTATCAGAACACGGTGCGGCTGGGACTGCAGGATCCGCGCATCCACGCTTTGATTTTGGGCTACTGGCACACGATCATCACACCTCCAATGGTGTTCGCGAAACTGATGGTGGAAGTCGTGCAGGAGATGCGCGGCAAGGGCTTCGAGAAGCCCGTGGTCGCATCGCTGGCCGGGGACGTGGAGGTGGAGGAGGCGTCCGAGTACCTCTACCAACACGGCATTCCGGCTTATGCGTATTCCACCGAGATACCGGTGGCGGTGTTGGGTGCCAAATACAAGTGGGCGCGCGGTGCGGGACTGATTCCATCGGTGTGAGCTCGCAGCTGAGCTCGCGGCCACGGGCTGTTACGCATCCGGCGGGCTGTTACGAATTCGGCGCTGGTGTCCTGGAAGCGCACCACTTGCGCCGCCGCGGTGATGCTGAGCGGATGCCCTTGAGGCATAGTGTGCATCCGATCCGCCTGGTGAGTCGTCCGAGATGAAAATAGCAATCATTGGTGTCGGTGCCATCGGCGGCTATATCGGTACACGGCTCGCGCTCGCCGGCGAGGATGTCACGTTCATTGCCCGCGGGGCCACTCTGGAGGCTCTGCAGAGCCGTGGCATCCGCCTTATCATGTCCGATGGCACCGAGCAGGTCGTGCCCCGGGTCAAGGCCACCGACGACTATGGCAGTGCTGGCGCGCAGGACCTGGTGATCCTCGCCATGAAGGCGCATCAGCTCGCTGCCGTGGCGCCGCAGGTGCCGCAGCTGTTTGCGGAGCAGACGGTAGTGCTGCCCCTGCAGAATGGCATCCCCTACTGGTACTTCCATCGCCATGCGGGGCGCTGGGCGGACTCGAGCATTACCAGCGTCGACCCGACCGGCGAGATCGCGCGGCATATTCCCGCTGCGCGGGTCATCGGCTGTGTTGTTTATCCGGCCACCGAGCTGGTCGCACCGGCCGTGATCCACCATGTCGAGGGCAATCGCTTCCCGGTCGGGGAACCCGACGGCAGCTCGAGCGAGCGCGCCAATCGGGTGTCACAGTGCCTCACGGCTGCGGGCCTCAAGGCGCCGGTACTGGAGGATATCCGCGCCGAGATCTGGCTGAAACTCTGGGGCAACATGACCTTCAATCCCATCAGTGCGTTGACGCGGGCGACGCTTGCAGGGATCTGCCAGCATCCCCCCAGCCGCGCCATTGCAGCAGCCATGATGACCGAGGCGCAGGATGTTGCGCACAAGCTGGGCATCAGCTTCCGGGTGCCTTTGGAGAAGCGCATCGCCGGGGCCGAGAAGGTCGGGCATCACAAGACTTCGATGTTGCAGGACGTCGAAGCCGGCAAGGAGCTGGAGGTGGACGCCCTGCTGGGCTCTGTGGTCGAGCTGGCCCGGCTGACGGAAACGCCCACGCCGCATCTGGACACCGTCTATGCGCTGACGAAGCTACTCGCCCGGACGCTCGAAGATGACCGTGGCAATTGAACAGGCATTGGGTATTCAGAGGTGCACGTGCGTTGCACCGGAGAAGTTGCGATGAATGTGCATGAGTACCAAGGCAAGGAGATCCTGCGCAAATACGGCGTAGCGACGCCGCGCGGGATCGCGTGCTTCTCGGTTGCCGACGCCGACGCCGCGGCGCGCAAGCTCGGCGGCAAGGTGTGGGTAGTCAAAGCGCAGATCCATGCCGGCGGCCGTGGCAAGGGCGGCGGTGTCAAAGTGGCGAAGTCGCTCGAGGAGGTGCACCGGTATGCATCCCAGATCCTCGGCATGACACTGGTGACTCACCAGACCGGACCCGAGGGTCGGGTGGTCAAGCGCCTGTTGGTCGAAGAAGGTGCTGACATCCGCAAGGAGTTGTACGTCGGCATGGTGGTCGATCGCAAGGTGCAGCGCGTGACCCTGATGGCGAGCTCCGAAGGAGGCATGGAGATCGAGCAGGTCGCCGAGCACTCGCCGGAGAAAATCCACAAGGTGGCGATCGATCCGGTCGCAGGCTTGACGGACACACAGGCCGATGACATTGCCAGGAAGATCGGCGTGCCCGAGGCTTCGGTGCCGGAAGCGCGCAAGTTCATGCAGGGGTTGTACCGCGCGTTCGTTGAGTGCGACGCCTCACTTGCGGAGATCAATCCCCTGGTGCTGACTGGCGACGGCCGCGTGTTGGCCCTCGACGCCAAGCTGAACTTCGATTCCAACGCGTTGTTCCGCCATCCGGAGATCGTCGCTATGCGCGATCTCGATGAAGAGGATCCCGCGGAAGTCGAGGCCTCGAAGCACGACCTTTCCTACATCTCCCTCGGCGGCAACATCGGCTGCCTCGTCAATGGAGCAGGCCTTGCGATGGCCACGATGGACACTATCAAGCTGTACGGTGCCGAACCCGCTAATTTTCTCGACGTGGGTGGCGGCGCCACCCCGGAGAAGGTGACCGAGGCGTTCAAGCTGATGCTGAAGAATCCAGCCGTGAAGGGCATCCTCGTCAACATCTTCGGCGGAATCATGCGCTGTGACACGATCGCCGAAGGCATCATCACGGCAGCGCGTCAGGTCAACCTGCGCGTGCCATTGGTAGTGCGCATGAAAGGCACCAACGAGGACGTCGGACGGCAGATGCTGAAGAACTCCGGCCTGCCGATCATCTCCGCAGACGACATGGCAGATGCCGCACAGAAAATTGTCGCCGCAGTAGCTGCGAAATAAGGCTGCACTCATGAGTATCCTGATCGATCGCAACACCCGAGTGATGACCCAGGGCATCACGGGCAAGACCGGAGCATTCCATACCCGACTGTGTCGGGACTACGCCAACGGCAAGGCGTGCTTCGTGGCCGGGGTCAACCCCAACAAGGCCGGCGAGGATTTCGAAGGCATTCCCATCTTCGGCACCGTCGAGGAAGCCAAGGAGCAGACCGGGGCCACGGTGTCTGTGATCTATGTGCCGCCGCCATTTGCCGCGCGCGCCATCGATGAGGCCGTCGATGCCGGACTGCAACTGGTCATCTGCATCACCGAAGGTGTGCCGGTGCGTGACATGATCGCGACCCGCGAGCGCATGCGCGGCCGCCAGAC
The DNA here is from genome assembly GCA_963715725.1 of uncultured Pseudomonadota bacterium. Lineage (GTDB taxonomy): Bacteria > Pseudomonadota > Gammaproteobacteria > Steroidobacterales > Steroidobacteraceae > 13-2-20CM-66-19. Next base: position 2,977,659 of record OY970272.1, read on the forward strand.
GCTGCTCGTCGGCCCGAACTGTCCGGGTGTCATCACGCCTGATGAGATCAAGATCGGCATCATGCCCGGGCATATTCACAAGAAAGGCCCGGTTGGCGTGGTGTCGCGTTCGGGCACCCTAACTTATGAGGCGGTGGGACAGCTCGGAGATATCGGCGAATCGACCTGCGTCGGTATCGGAGGAGATCCGGTCAACGGCCTGAAGCACATCGATGTCATGAAGATGTTCAACGATGATCCGGAAACACATGCGGTGATCATGGTCGGCGAGATCGGTGGCGATGACGAGGAGACCTGTGCGCGCTGGATCAAGGACCACATGCGCAAGCCGGTCGTCGGTTTCATCGCGGGTGTGACCGCACCACCCGGAAAGCGCATGGGGCATGCCGGCGCGATCATCTCCGGCGGCAAGGGCACTGCACAGGAAAAGCTGGCCGTCATGGAGGAGTGCGGCATCAAGGTCACGCGCAATCCTGCCGAGATGGGCAAGTTGCTGCGTTCCGTACTGCGTTGATCTCCAGGTCAGGGACGAGATGACGCTCTGGGCCCGGTTCCGTACGCGCGAGGGGCGGGAGGGCTTCGGTCAGCTCGCCGCGGGTGAGATACACGAGCACACAGGGGAGCTGTTTGCGGCAGCGGAGTCAACCCGCACGCGCGTAGCGCTTGAGGCAGTGACACTGCTCGCCCCGTGCCGTCCGAGCAAGATCATCGCGCTGTGGAACAACTTTTACGCGCTCGCCGCCAAGCTCGGTAAAGCGGCCCCGGCGCATCCGCTGTTTCTGCTGAAACCTGCCAGCTGTGTGATCGGTCCGGATGAGCCGATCCTCCGCCCGCGCAGCTATCGCGGCAAGATCGCCTACGAAGGCGAGCTGGGCATCGTCATCGGCCGGCGTTGCAAGGACCTGGCACTCGGGGAGGCGCGCGCCGCTATCTTCGGCTACACCTGCGTGAACGACGTGACCGCTGCGCAGGTCCTGAATGAGAATGCCGATTTCACGCAGTGGTGTCGCGCCAAGGGCTATGACACCTTCGGTGCCATCGGACCCGTCATCAGCTCGGATGTGGACGTCGTGAGCGCGCACGTGACGACGCGCCTGGATGGTCTCGAGCGGCAGAATTATCCGCTGTCAGACATGATCTGCTCGCCTGAGCAGCTGGTGAGCAGTCTTTCCCAGGACATGACACTGTATCCCGGCGACGTGATTGCCTGCGGCACTTCGCTGGGTGTGGGTTCAGTGCCCGATGGCAGCACCATCGAGGTGAGCATCGAAGGGGTTGGCACGCTACGCAATCGGCTGGGTGCGCCGGATTCCTAAAGACGAGCGCCGGCCTCAGCTCACCAGGTGCTGCGGCGTGCCGGCACACCACTTCTCGATGTTGTCGATCAGCTGGTCTGCCAGGAACTGCATCGCCCCATCGGAAGCCCAGGCGACGTGCGGCGTCAGAATGAAATTCGGCCTGCGTACATCCAGCAGCGGATGACCGTCGCGCGGCGGCTCGACCGTCAGCACATCAAACCCAGCGCCCGCGATAAGGCCTGCATTGAGCGCCTGGATCAGCGCGGACTCATCGACCAGCCCGCCGCGGGCGGTGTTGATGAGCAGTGCGCTGCGCTTCATCTTACGCAACGCGTCCATGTTGATGAGATTGCGGGTCGCCGGCAGCAGCGGGCAATGCAGCGAGATGACGTCGGATTCCGCCAGCACCTGTTCGTGCGGGGTGAATGTGACGCCCTCCATCTTCGGTGGCGGATGGTCTGCAAACAGCACGCGCATGCCGAACGCGCGACCGATCGCGGCAGTCGCCTGACCGATGGCTCCCTCGCCGATGATCCCGAGTGTTGCGCCGTGCAGATCCCCAATGTCGTGGGTAAAGAAGCAGAACTGTTCCGAGCGGTTCCACACACCGTTCTCGACATCCTGACGATAGGCCAGCAGGTTACGCCGCAGTGCCAGGATCAGCGCAAAGGCATGCTCGGGAACTGTGTGCACCGCGTAATTGCGGATGTTGGCTACGGCGATGCCATGATCGCGGCAGTAGCCGATGTCCACAACGTCATAGCCCGTGGCAGCCACCGCGATCATTTTTAATTGTGGCAGCTGCTGCAGCGTCCCGGCGCGCAGCGGCACCTTGTTGATAATCGCAACAGTTGCGTGCTGCAGCCGCGGCACGATCTCCTCGGCCGAGGTGCTCTGGTGCTCAACGTACTCAGATGCGCAGTCCGGCCGCCGTACTTGCGCCTTCAGGGAGGCCCGATCCAGGAAAACAACGCGCTGCTTGGCGGCGTTGCCCGGGGCGCTCATGCCGCGATGCTCGCCTTTGTGCCGGTCCTGGCTTCGGTCAGCGGATTCTTGCGCCAGAAGTTCTGCGCCGCCGCGACACCGCTGCCGGGCTCGATCTTGACGCCCGCATCCAGCATGGCCATTTCGGAGCCGGCAATAGCGCCGAGCAACATCAGCTCGTTCAGATCGCCGAGGTGGCCGATGCGAAACAGCTTGCCGGCCACCTTCGCAAGTCCCGCCCCGAGCGCGAGGTTGTAGCGCTTGAATGCGCGCGAAATGACCTCGGCGCCGTTGATGCCTTCGGGCACCATGATTGCGGATACGGTATCCGAATACCACTTGGGCTCAACGGCACAAAGCTTCAGCTTCCAGCCGTCGAACACCGCCGCGCGCACGCCGCGGGCCAGATAGGTATGCCGACGGAAAATGTTCTCCAGCCCTTCCTCCGCGATCATCGCGAGGGACTCACGCAGGCCATACAACATCGGCACGGAGGGTGTGTAGGGGAAGTAGCCTGTGGCGTTGGCCGTCACCATGTCGTTGTAATCGAAATAGCAGCGCGGCGATTTGGCCGTCTTGGCCGCGGCCAGCGCTTTCTGACTGACGCACGTGACTCCCAATCCCGCGGGCAGCATGAGCCCTTTCTGCGAGCCACTGACGCAGACGTCCACGCCCCAGTCATCCATCTGGAAGTCGATGCTGCACAGCGCGCTCACCGAATCGACGAACAGCAGCGCCGGGTGCTTCACGCTATCCATGGCCTTGCGCACGGCCGCGACATCACTGGTGACTCCCGTGGCGGTCTCGTTCTGACACACCAGCACGGCTTTGATGCGCTGCTGTTTGTCAGCGCTCAGCGAGGCGAGGTAGCGCTCAACGGGGGCGCCTTCGCCCCACGGGGTTTCCAGAATCTCCACCTCGAAGCCCAGCCGCTGACACATGTCCACCCACAGGTGACTGAACTGACCGAAGCGCGAAGCAAGCACCTTGTCGCCCGGATTGAGCGTGTTGGTGAGCGCCGCCTCCCAGCAGCCGGTTCCCGAGGAGGGATAAACAATCGGCGTACCGGTCGTTGTCTTGAATACGGGCTTCAGTCCGTTCAGCACCGCCCGCGTCAGCTCCGGGAAAGTCGGCGAGCGGTGGTCCTCCTGGGAGACCGTCATCGCGCGCAGGACACGGTCCGGAACGTTGGTCGGTCCAGGAACGAAGAGAAAATTTCGGCCAGCCATGGGAGAACCCCTCTGTTGACGATTCAGGCACCGCTCCAACGCTCAACATATATGATATATGAGACGGAGTACATACAATACAGCCGTTGGTGTATCCGGGTCGGATCCTCGGGTTGCACTGCGGCAAGGGTCATACGGCCGCGCTTGCCGGGGCCCGACGCCAGTAAGGACGATGGGACCACGCGGGATACCCACCACCGACGGATGCTGACTGTAGCCCATCCGTTTCGGCGGGCGGAAACGCTTTGCTGCTCGGCGACGCTCCAACCGCCTACTGTTCCGACCGCGGCGCACGGGTGACTGGCTCTGCTGGCACGGCCGCCTGCGCCTGGACCGCATTTTGCGTAGGATCCTCTTCCCGCTCTGACCATCCATCCATATGCGCATTGCCATCATCGGACAGCAGGACTTCGGCAAGGCGGCGCTGGAGGCCTTTTGCAAGCGTGGCGACGAGGTGGCTGCGGTGTTCTGCGCACCAGAGAAACCCGATGCCAAGCCTGATCCGCTGCGGCTGGCTGCCCAGCAACAAGGCATTGCCGTGCACCAGCTGCCCTCGCTGAAGACGGCGGCGGCACGCGAAGTATTGCAGAGCCTTGATGTGCAGCTCGGAGTCATGGCTTACGTGCTGCAATTCGTGCCGCAGGATTTCGTAGCCATTCCGTGCTACGGCATGATTCAGTATCACCCCTCGCTGTTGCCGCGTTATCGCGGTCCCAGTTCCATCAACTGGCCTATCATCCGCGGCGACCGCCGCACCGGGCTCACCATCTTCCGGCCGACGGATGGGCTGGATGAAGGGCCGGTCATCCTGCAGAAGCGAAACCCCGATTGGACCGGATGACACGCTGGCAAGTGTCTATTTCGAGCGGCTGTTTCCGCTCGGCATCAGCGCGCTGCTCGAGGCGGCTGACCTGGCTGCTGCCGGCCGCGCTGCCGGCACGCCGCAGGACGAGTCACAGGCGAGCTACGAAGGCTGGTGCCGCGGTGCCGAGGGCCAGATCAACTGGCACCACCATGTCGACTTTGTCTATAACCTGATCCGCGGCTGCAATCCCGCGCCGGGCGCGTGGACACGCTGGCAGGGCAAGAAGCTGCAGATCTTCGATGCTCGCAAGCACCTCAACCGCCGCTTTGCCGATGTGGCCGGTGCCGTGGGAACCGTCACGACGGTGGGCGAGGAGAGTATCTCGATCATGGCACAGGGCGGGCAGATCGAGGTGCTGAAGCTGCGTTACGAGGACGGCAAGAAGATTGGCGCGGCCCAGTTTGCCAGCGAGTCGGGGCTGGGCGCAGGCGCAGCTCTCGGCGCCTAGTCTGTGAGGAGTTGGTCATGACAACCGCATACATCACGCATCCCGACTGTCTGCGACATGAGATGGGCGCGGGCCATCCGGAGTGCCCTGAGCGCCTTGGCGCCGTGAACGAGCACATGCGCAATTCAGGGTTGCTCGAGCAGCTGCGTCGGCTGGAGGCGCCGCTTGCTGTCCCCGATGACCTGAAGCGCGTGCATCGCGCCGGTTACGTGGATCTGATCTTCGAGCACGCACCGTCCGAGGGCTATGTGCAGCTCGATCCTGACACCTCCATGAATCCGTACAGTCTGGCGGCGGCGCGCCGCGCGGCCGGGGCCGGTGTGCTCGCGGTGGATGAGCTGCTGGCCGGCAATGCGGCCAATGCCTTCTGCGCGGTGCGACCGTGCGGCCACCACGCCACCCCGAACCGCTCGATGGGCTTCTGCATTTTCAACAATGTGGCAGTCGCTGCGGCCTACGCTCTGCAGGGCAAGGGCCTCGAGCGGGTTGCCATCGTCGATTTCGATGTCCATCACGGTAACGGCACCGAGGACATGTTCAGCGCGCCGCAATGGCGGGAGCGGGTGCTCATGGTGAGCTTCTTTCAACATCCCTTCTATCCGGGCAGCGGTGTCGATGATCCGGCTCCCAACATGGTGAACGTGCCGCTCGCCGCAGGCAGTGGCGGCGCGGTGGCGCGGCGGGTGCTGGAGGGCAAGTGGCTGCCGGCACTGGATGCGTTTCGGCCCCAGATGATCTTCATCTCAGCGGGCTTCGATGCGCACCGCGAGGACCTGCTGGGGGGACTTGCGCTGGTCGAGAGCGACTACGAATGGATGACGACTGAGCTCATGGACATTGCGAACCGGCATGCCGCAGGACGCATCGTCTCGATGCTCGAAGGGGGTTACAACCTTGCGGCGCTGGGGCGCAGCGCCGTCGCGCACGTGCGTACTCTGACGCGCCACTGACAAGCGGTCACATCGTGGCGACATCCAGCATGATCTTGCCGATATGCTGCGAGGACTCCATGAGGCGGTGCGCATCGGCTGCCTGCGCGAGCGGGAAAGTGCGGTGAATCACCGGTTTCGCGCGTCCTTGTTCCAGTAGCGGCCAGATGTTGTTGCGTACCCCGTCGGCCACGGCAGCCTTTTGAGCGAGTGTGCGCGAGCGCAGCGTAGAGGCGGTCAGCGTCAGGCGCTTCACCATCAACTTCGTCATGTTGAATTCGGCGCGGGCGCCGCCGAGCGTGGCGATGACGACGATGCGCCCATCGAGGGCGCAGGCTTCGATGTTTCGCGGGACATAGCTGCCCGCCACCATATCGAGGATGATGTCGACACCTTTTCCCTCGGTCTCCTGCTTCACCACCTCGACGAAATCCTCATTCCGGTAGTCGATGCCGCGCATTGCGCCGAGACGCACGCAGGCCTGCACCTTCTCCGGCGATCCCGCCGTGGCAAACACCCGCGCACCGAAGGCGTGTGCAAGTTGAATGGCCGTCGTGCCGATACCGCTCGTGCCGCCATGAATCAGTACGCTGTCGCCTGCTTTACAACCGCCGCGCTCAAACAGATTGGTCCAGACCGTGAAATAGGTTTCCGGAATGGCCGCCGCCTCCGTCAGGCTCAGGGTAGGCGGCACCGGCAGGCACAGAGGTGCCTGAGCAAGCGCGTACTCGGCATAGCCGCCGCCGGGCAACAACGCGGTGACTTTCTGCCCGAGCGCAAGTCCGGAGACCTTCGGGTCGAGCGCGACGATTTCCCCGGCCACCTCCATGCCGGGCAGATCCGATGCGCCGGGAGGCGGGGGATAATGGCCCTGTCGCTGCACGACATCCGGACGATTGACGCCGGCCGCTGCAACGCGGATCAGCACCTCCCCATCACGAGGTTTCGGCACGGGGCGCACGGCAGGCTTGAGCTGCTCCGGGCCACCCGGAGAGGCAATCTCGACGACATTCATCGTGGCGGGCAAGGTTGGAATGACGGCTCTCCGCGAAGTGCAGCAAAGTCGGATCTTACCGCTGCACCGTGCAGGCCGCACCTGCATGCCGCGCCTGCTCGCTGCTACGGTTGACAGAGCGCGCATGGTGGCCGGCGCAGCGGCACTGCAGTACGCTTGTCCGGGGATCGACCTATGAAGTTTTGTGTTTTCGGTGCCGGCGCGATTGGTGGTTATCTGGCCGTTGAGTTGGCACTCGCCGGACACGAGGTGTGTGTGATCGCCCGTGGCGCGCACCTGCAGGCGATACGCGAGCAGGGACTGAAGCTGCGAATCCACGGTACAGAGAAAATCGCTCGCATCGCCGCCTCCGACCGGCCGGCTGACTTTGGCGCGCAGGATTACATCCTCTGCACCCTGAAGACGCACCAGGCTTATGCGGCGGCCGAGTCATTCGCACCGCTCCTGGGTCCCGACACCGCCGTGGTGACCGCGATGAACGGCATTCCATGGTGGTATTTCTACCGGCACGGCGGTGCGCTGGAAGGGCGTCACCTGCAATCAGTTGATCCGGGCGGGCGGCAATGGCAACAGATCGGACCTGAGCGCGCGATTGGCGCGGTCATCGACCCCGCCTGCTCGCTCGTGGCGCCAGGTGTGGTTGCGCATGAAGAATTCAACCGCTTTACGCTGGGTGAGCCGGACCGGAGCCGTTCGGCGCGGGTACTGGCGTTGAGTGAGGCGCTGCAGGGCGCGCAGCTCGATGCGCCTGTTCGCGAGGAGCTGCGCTGGAACATCTGGCTCAAGCTCTGGGGCAATGTCTGTTTCAATCCCATCAGCGCACTCACCGGGGCGACATTGGATCACATGACGACAGATCCGGGTCTGCGCTCGCTGTGTCTGACGATGATGCGCGAGGCTAGCGCGGTGAATGAAGCGCTCGGCATCCACATTCCTGCCGCGATGATGCAGCGGCGGCTGGAGGCGGCGGGCCAGGTGCGCGGCCACAGAATGTCGATGCTGCAGGATCTGGAGCGCGGTCGCTCACTCGAGATCGATGCCATCGTGAGCGTTGTGCACGAGCTCGGGCAGCTGATGGAAGTTGCAACGCCTGCGATTGACGTAGTGCTCGCTTTGATTCAGGAAAGAGGTCGCGCAGCAGGCTTGTATCGACCGCTGCACGAGATTGAGTGACAAAATCGGCTATCATGGCGCCGCCCGCGCTCACCTCGAAATCATGATTGCTGCAACCTGGCCGCTGCTTCTCGGAATGGGCGTGCTCATGTTGGGCGCGGGCCTGCAGAGCACGCTGCTCGGCGTGCGCGCCACGCTCGAAGGATTTCCCACGCCGGTCATCGGCGTGATCATGTCCTGTTATTACGTGGGCTATCTGGTTGGCACCCAGGCGGCGAGCCGCCTCGTGCGGCGCATCGGTCACGTGCGCGTGTTTGCCGCGCTGGCTTCGGTCGCTTCGGCAGCCATCCTGGTGCAGGGCGTGTTCGTCCATCCCCTCGTCTGGGCGGTCATGCGGCTCACCACCGGCATCTGTTTCGCCGGCATCTACGTGGTGGCCGAGAGCTGGCTCAACGATCGTGCCAGCCGGACCAACCGCGGTGCGCTACTCGCAGTCTACATGCTGATTCTTTACACCGGTCTGGGTGCGGCGCAGTTCCTGCTCGTTGTGAGTAACCCGCGTACGGTCAACGGTTTCATGCTCGTCTCCGTGCTCATTTCACTGGCGGTGGTGCCGATCGTCGCCTCGGCGCAGCATCCGCCGCAGCATGCGGCGCGGTTGAAGGTGCGTTACCGGGATCTTTTCCGGAACTCGCCCCTCGGGGTGGTTGCGGTGACCTTCTCGGGCATGATTTCCTCCATCATCTTTTCCATGGGTCCGGTGTATGCCCGTCTGAACGGGCTCGGCAATGCCGCGGTGGCCAATTTCATGGCGGTCAGCATCTTTGCGGCGGTGCTATCGCAGTATCCGGTGGGTCGTCTGTCCGATCGCCTCGATCGTCGCACCGTTATCGCTTTTGTGTGTACTGCCGCGACCATTGTCGCGGGGCTACTCGTCGCCTTTCCTGGGCTGCCCAATGCGCTGTTCCTGACACTCGCAGCTCTGTTCAGCGGTTTTGCGCTGACTCTGTATTCGCTCGCGGTCTCACATGTGAATGACAAGCTGGAAGCAGGACAGCTGGTCGGTGCGAGCAGCGCGCTGCTGTCATTGAACGGCACCTCAGCGGCATTCGGTCCCGTACTCGCCGGCAGCCTGATGGCTGGCTTTGGGCCGCCGGCGTACTACACGACTCTGGCCGCGCTCACCGGTACCCTGACCATATACGATCTGTGGCGGAAGACCCGTCGCGAGCCGGTGCCGGCTGCGCAGAAGGGCCCCTTCATCACTGTGCAGCCGCAGGGCATGGCGGGTCGCATCCTGGAAGTGTCCGAAACGCCTGCTGCCGCAGCCAGTCCTGCTGCCCCGGCGGCTGCCACTGCGCCGGCTATCAATGCGCCTGCCAGTGCGACCGCTGCCTCGGCTGCCGGCGCGTCACCAAGGCGAAGTTCGCTGCCGGCAACGCATCAATAATTCAAACCGCCTGCAACTTCCGCGCAGGATCGGTGTATTGGGGCTGAGACGCTGATACGCCAGTGGCTACAGATACGACCCCGGTGGCCGATTTCACGACGTTCATGCACGCCTATCAGGACATGGTATTCACGACTTGTGCCCGCATCACCGGCAATGATGCCCAGGCCGAGGACATTGCCCAGGATGTATTCCTCAAGGCGTATGCGCACTTCGAGCAGCTGCGCAGCAGCGCGACTGCCGGCGGCTGGCTGAAGACGGTCGCCACGCGTCTGAGCCTCAATCACCTGAACCGCTATCGGCGTCGCTGGCGTTTCTTCTCCGAGTTGGGCTCAGCCGGAGAGTCGCACGCCGACGCGGAGCACACCGACTCTGCGACCCAGGTGGATTTTCCATCCCCTGATACGGCAGCGCAGAGCATCGATGCCTCGATCCGCCATATGATCATCGAGCAGGAATTACGCGAGCTGCCGGAACATCAGCGTGTGCCCCTCGTGCTGTTTCATTTCGAGGAGATGTCTTACCAGGAGATCGCGGCGCAGTTGCGTGTCTCCCTGGCAAAAGTCAAAACGGACATACAGCGCGCCCGCATGGCGCTGTGCACTCGTCTCGCCCGACGCGGCATCGGCCCGGAGAGTCTGGAGTACGGCGGATGAACGATCCGACCCGTGATCCGGAGCGGCTCGAGCGTTATGTCGGCACGCTGCTGCGCGCGCAACCCCTGCGGCAGGCTCCGCCGGCACTGGCAAGCGCCGTACTTGAGAAAATCAGCGCCACACCGTGGTGGCAGCGCAGCTACCGTAATTGGCCGCGGGCTCTACAGATGAGTTTCCTGGTCTTCTGTACGGGATTGGTGTGCGTCACATTTGCGGCCGCCGGTTCGGCGACGATCAGCTCTGGACAACTGACGCGTGCGTTGAGTCCCATTGCGATCTGGGCGCACGCCTGCGCGCAACTGCTGGGTGCCGCCCGGGCGACCGGTTGGTCGGTGCTGCAGGTGATACCGAGCTTCTGGCTTTACGGCGGTGCCGCCCTCGCGGTTGGGTTTTATTTGGCGCTGTTTGCGCTCGGAACGGTTGCATACCGCACGTTGTATAGAGATTGCCCATGAACATGTTGGACAAACCGATGCGCCTGTTGAGCGCTGTGCTGTGCGGGCTGCTGATTGGGATAGCCTGCGCTCAGGAACCTGCGGCCGGGGATGCGCGCCAGCCCGCGACCACCGCTGCAGAGCAGGACTGGGATGCGAAGCCTGCCGGCACGCCCCATCGCACCCATAACCGCGGCGGCGACAATGTCGTCACGATCGGCCACGACGCCGAGCTCGCTGCCGACCGCCATGCCGAGGCGGTGGTAGCGGTGTTTGGCTCAGCCACCAGCGCAGGTCAGGTGAATAGCAGCGTGGTCGCAGTGTTCGGAGACACCCACGTCAGCGGCGCCGTGGGCGATGGTGTCGTGGCGGTCATCGGCGATAGCTACATCAACGGCACAGTCACCGGGGATGTCGTCAGCGTCTTAGGCGATGTCGAGTTGGGTCCCGAGGCGGTCGTGAAGGGTGATGTCGTTGTGGTGGGTGGCACCCTGACACGCGACCCGGCAGCGACGGTGAGCGGTGACATTCAGACCATTCTCACCGGCACCTTGCAGCATTTTCACTGGTTGAGACCCTGGGTACGTCATTGCCTGCTGTTTGGTCGACCGCTTGCGTTCTCACCCGACCTGGGATGGGCATGGTTTTTAGCGCTGGGTTCTCTGGCGCTTTATCTGTTTCTGGCACTGGCGTTCCGCGCACCCCTCGAGCGCTCGGTGCAGACTCTTGAGACACACTTTGGCCAGGTGGTACTGGCAGCATTTCTGACCATCCTGCTCACGCCAGTGGCCGTCTTGTTGCTCACCATCACGGTGGTCGGCATCGCGGCCGTTCCTTTCCTGCTGCTGCTGCTGTTTTGCGCCACATTGTTCGGCAAGGCTGCAATACTCGCTGCCCTTGGGCGCAAGATGGTTCGTGGCAACCCGGACCCGCAGAAGCATCTGCTGTTATGCGTAGCGGTGGGAGGCGGGGTCATCCTGCTGCTGTACACGATTCCGATAATCGGCTTCATTGTCTTCAGCATCCTCGGGTTACTCGCGCTGGGCGTCGCGATCTGTACGCTCCTGCTCACTGCGCGCGCAGCACGCCAGACACGGGCAGCTGTCGGTGCCGCGTCCGTGCGTGCGGCCCCTGCGACAGGACCTGTCGGCACGGCACAAGAGGATCTTCGCGCAGCGGATGAGTTACGGAGCGGCGCTGCGTCAGCATCAGCAGGTGGCGGTGCGGCGTCAACGCCATCGGGTGGCACTACTGCCTCCCAATCGGTGGGCGGCGCACCTGCGGCCGATACAGGTCCTGCGGCCTCGCATGCGGCATTGGGTATCTCCCCCGCGAGTCAGCCGTATGCAGGCTTCTGGATCCGGATGGCGGCGCTGTTGATCGATGCGCTGTTGGTCTCGATCGTGACGCACGAGCTGTCGCGCAGTACAGACCTCTCGCTGATCATCCTCGCCGGCTATGGGGCCGTGATGTGGAAGATGAAGTCCGCCACCATTGGCGGAATTATCTTCGGGTGTCAGGTGGTCCGCGCCGACGGCCGGGCCCTGGACTGGACGACGGCGATCGTTCGTGCCCTGGCCTGCTTCCTTTCACTGATCGTAGTCGGCCTCGGCTTTATCTGGATCGCGATCGACGAGGACCGTCAGGCTTGGCACGACAAGATCGCCGGCACCATCGTGGTGCGTCCGCCTAAGGGCGCATCGCTTTTGTAAGGACGTAGCGGCGCTTCATCCGCAGTACCGTCAGCGCAGTCAGCATCAGCAGTGTCAGCTCGCTGACCGCGCCGCCCCCACCTCCCGAAGGCGGGGGCGTCGATCCGCCACCGCCGCCGCTGCTGGGCGAGGAGCTGGCAATGTTCAGCGTGACTGAGGCAGCAGCGGAGGTACCGACGGCATTGCTGCACGTCAGAGAGTAGGTTGCCGTGCCGGCAGTCGAAGGCGCGGTGACGGCCACAGCACCACTCGCCTTCTGAGTGCCACTCCAGCCGCCGGAAGCTACGCAGCTGCTGGCGTTGACGGAGGACCAGGTCAGGGTGGTCTGCGCGCCCGGCATTACGGTTTCAGGCCCGATTGACAGGGCAGGTGGCCCAGGAGGCACCAACTGCAATGCCGCGTCAGCCTGCAAGAATCCAAAACCCGTGACCGAATCCGGCGTACTGCCGCTCATGGGCGCTGCGCTGCTCTGCAGGGCACTGTAGATCTGATCCGGCGTCAGACCGGGGTTGGCCTGCATCATCAAGGCGGCAATGGCAGCCGCGTGCGGGGTGGCCGCGGAGCTACCAAAGAAGCTCGGGTAGTAGTTCGCGCCGCTCTTGCTGTCGGCGCAGGGACCGCTCAAACCCTGTACTTCCAACGCGGTGAGCACATTGCCGAAGTAGGTCGTGTTGACTCCATCGGGACCTACGAAATCAGGTTTGTGGCGCACCACCGGTGGGGCGAGCGGATCGCCGGCAGTATCAAACAGGATGGGCGCACCGCCCTTGGCCGAGAAGTTCTCGATGACGGCCGGCGTGCTGCCGCACAGCGGAGTGTTCGCATAGTAGGCAGCGCCCACCGCCGCACCGCCCTGCGCGCCAGCGTGACCCTGAAGAGTTGCGCTGTGGGTGGCGAAACTGTCGATCGTGGCGCCTGCGCCGTTATCTTCCAACGCAAGAATTACCCGGGTCGGAGGAGCGGTTCCGTTGGTAACGCCAATCATCACATTCAGGTGCGCGGTCGCGGTATTGGCCATGGCATTGGCGGGATTGCTGATCAGCAGAATCTGCAACGGATCGCTGGCACTGGCGTTCGCACCGGTGCAGGCCACCGCGTTGCCATCCAGATCGGTGATGAAATCGCCGCCATTGGTGCCGGTCACGCACAGGTCCATCTGGCTGCTAGCTCCGGGACTGCTCGCGGCTGCGCCGGTCACATAAGGCTGATCCCATTGCAATACCAGCGCGAGAAACTCACCCGGAAACAGCGGCGGAATGGTCACCGGCAAAGAGGTGGAGGTGGTCGCACCCGTGGTATCGAAGTTCAGCAGGTGTTCGCCACTGTTCGGGGCGGTAGCGGACACCGTCACAAAGCTCGGCGTCGTATTCTCGTAGGCATTGCTGCCGTTGTTGCCCGCCGCAGAGAAGTAACTGACGCCCGAGGCGTTGACCTGATCGATCGCCTGGGCGATCAGGCCATCCTGGTAGAACGGCTCGTCGAAATAACCGACATCGTCCGCGATGACTTTGGCCCCGGCATTGGCCAGTGCCACGATGCCATTGGCGAAATCCGCCTCGCTGTTCTCCGCAGTATAGAAGGACAGGGCAGCCCCTGGCGCCACATCATGGACGATCTGGGCCATGGCGCGCCCCTCGTCCGTGAACGGCAGGAACACGGGGGCTCCGTAGTTCATGCAATCGGCTTCCTTCAGCACGTTAACGCTCATCGGCAGATCGCCGCTGGATGCGTCGTCGGCGGCGGTGTTGAGGAAGCCGTTGGGCGCATAGCCGGCCGAGCCGGAGGCGGGCACGCCGTTGGTGGCATACATGCTGTAACAGTCGAAAGTGTCAGACAGCAGGCCCACCTTGACGCCGGCACCCGTCAGAGTCGGGTAGGTTGTGCGCAACACGTTGCTGCGCTGGGCATAGTCACCTTGAGAAGTCACCGCGCCAACGCGAGTGCGCGCCATGGAGGCGCGCATGCTGTGCAGTTCTGTGAGAGCGGCGGCCGCATCGAGCTGGCTGACCGGCAGCCAACCGCCGACGTCATTGCGAAATACCGCAGCTTTGATCAGGCCCAATGCGACGAGACTTGCTTTGAGTTGCAGCGGGTCCCCGCGGGTGACGGCATCCACCAGGACATAAGGCGTTCGCAGCGGTGAGCGCAAGGTGAAGCGCGCGGCGGGATGCAAGGAATGCAGGGCGGGAATACTGCCCTGCGCTGCCGGCGTGAGATGCCGGGCCAGATCTGCGAGCGTCGCATCCAGCTTGGCGCGCCGAGCGCTCTGGCTCTGGCTACCGCGAGTACCAACCGCCACCAGATGAACTCCGACGGAGGTACTCGGCGCAGCGGCATGGCGCAGCGACGAGGGACCGAAAGGCGCAGACGCTGCGAGAGCTGCGAGGCTGCCGAGAAGGGCACAGGTGCCGACCAAAAGCTGCTGCGGTCTCATCGTAGGTTCCTGATTTTGCGTGATCCCCGCGTAGCGTTTAGATTGTCACGGGGGACCGGCCAAATCCGTGGCTCAGTTCGCGGTTGTGGCGGACCTGCCTCGCGCCAGCCCGGGCCGCCCCGCAGGGCAGCTGAAGTGCAGAGAAACAGGGGCGAGATGGAAAGCTTCTGAAAGGCTTCCCGTTGATCGCTGTGACCCGGTTCACAGCCGCAGTTAACATTACAGCCGCGCGCAGAAACCGAACGAGCAGAGCAGCCAATGAACGCCAACCTGAAAGCGATGACGCCACGGACGAGTGATGCCGAGCAGCAGGCTCGTATCGATCTTGCGGCCTGCCACAGGCTTGCCGCTCGTTTCGGTCTGAACGAGGGCATCGACAATCACCTGACGCTGCTGCTTCCGGGCAGGGTCGATCACTTTCTGCTCGCGCCCTTTGGCCTGCTGTGGTCGGAGGTGAAGGCCAGCGATTTCATGGTGCTGGATTTCGAGGGGCGGGTGGCCACTGGCTCAGGTCCGGTCGAGGACACGGCACGCTTCATTCATCTGCCGGTTCATCGATTGGCGCCGCATGCGCGCTGTGCCCTGCACACGCACATGCCTTACGCCACGGCGCTCTCAATGTTGGAAAACCCCCGCCTGGAAATGGCGGTGCAAAGCGCTGTCGGCTTCTATGGCGATATCTCCTACGATGCCGAGTACCACGGGCTTGCGTTCGATGCGACGGAAGGGGAGCGGCTGGCGCGAGCGCTCGGGACGAAGTCGGTACTGATGATGCGCAATCATGGTGTGCTCGTGGTGGGGCAGTCCCCGGCGCAGGCCTTCGAGCGGCTGTATTTTCTCGAGCGCGCCTGTCAGGCGCAGATACTGGCACTGTCGAGCGGCCGCAGCCTGCATCTGCTGCCGGACGAGGTCGTGCGGGCCACTCATCAACAGTTCACTACGGGCACGAGCGTCGACGGTCACGATCGGACCGAGCTGCACTTTGCTGCCCTGAAGCGACTGCTGGATCGCACCGAGCCGGACTACGTCAATTGAGGGGCCGCGGGCCGAGTGCGCGCATTGCCGGAAATCCGGTGGTGCTGCTGCTCGCGCTCATGCTGTTCATCAACTACGTCGATCGTGGCGCGATGCCTACGGCGGCGAGTTACATCCAGGATGATCTGCACTTGAGCGAACGCCAGCTGGGGATCCTGCTTTCCGCCTTCTTCTACACATATGCCCTGGTGCAGGTGCCCATCGGGTGGCTGGCGGAACGTTTCGGGGCACATCGGGTGCTCGCCTGCGGATTGGCGCTTTGGGCCGTGTCTACGATGCTGGTCGGAGTCGTGTACAGTTTTGCAACGCTGCTCACCTTGCGGTTATTGCTGGGCATCGGCGAAAGCGTTGGTTTCCCTTGCAGCTCGAAGCTGCTGGCATTGACGGTACCTACGTCGGGTTTGGGGACTGCTAATGGGATCACCGCATTCGCGTATCTGCTGGGTCCCGCGGTGGGAACCTATGCGGGTGG
The DNA here is from genome assembly GCA_963715725.1 of uncultured Pseudomonadota bacterium. Taxonomy (GTDB): domain Bacteria; phylum Pseudomonadota; class Gammaproteobacteria; order Steroidobacterales; family Steroidobacteraceae; genus 13-2-20CM-66-19. The sequence continues at coordinate 2,993,733 of OY970272.1, forward strand.
GCTACTGATCGCACATTACGGCTGGCGCGCGAGCTTTTTCATCTTCGGTGGCGCATCGCTGCTATGGCTGCTGCCCTGGGCTCGCTGTGCGGTTCCGCAACACACGCACAGTGCGAATGCGCCGGACAACACGCCTACACTTGCGATGATCCTGAGGCAGCGGGCGCTGTGGGGCACTGCTCTTGGGCACTTTGCCACCAACTACACCTTTTATTTCATGCTGTCCTGGCTGCCTTTTTATCTGGTCAGGGAGCGCGGCTTCTCGGTTACCGAGATGGCGCAGCTCGCCGGCATGGCATATCTCGTCAATGCGCTGGCGGCGGTCGTCGGCGGCTGGACCATCGATCGCTACATCGCCCGCGGAGGCTCGACCGATCTGAGTTACAAACTGCTGATGGCCGTGGCACAGCTGGGCGCTATCGGCTGCATGCTTGGTATGGCGCTCGGGCCGCGACCGATCGCGCTCGGCTGTATTTTTCTGTACCAAGCGCTGTGCGGAGCGCAGTCACCGGCCGTTTTTGCCATCCCGCAGATTCTTGCGGGCGCTTCCGCTACCGGGCGCTGGGTGGGAGTGCAAAACAGTCTGGGCAATCTGGCCGGAATCCTTGCGCCGCTGCTGACCGGATTCATCGTCCAGGCGACGCGACAGTTCACCGCCGCGTTTCTGCTCGCAGCCGCCGTGAGCGTGCTCGGTTTCGTGGGTTGGGTGCTCATGATTCCGCGCTTGCAACCTTTGCAATGGCCAGCCACATCCGCAACTGTTGGCTGATTGCCGTGCTCGGACTGCCGCCATTCGCGGCCGCCGATGAGGCCCCGCTGCAAGAAGTAGTGGTGACCGCGACTCGCCTGCCGGCGGATCCGTTCAACCTGCCGGCGGGTATCAGCAGTGTCTCCGGCGAGCAGCTGCGCCAGGATGCATTAGGAATCAACCTTGCCGATGATATCGGCATGGTGCCGGGCCTGTTGGCGCGCAACCGCTACAACTACGCTCAGGATCAACAGGTTTCCATCCGCGGCATCGGGGCCAACTCCACCTTCGGCATCCGCGGGGTGCGCGTCTATCAGGACGGTATCCCCGCCACGGGTCCCGACGGCCAGGGCCAGATTTCCCAATTCAACCTGGATTCCGCCAGCCGCGTCGAGGTGTTGCGCGGTCCGTTCTCGGCGCTCTACGGCAACTCCTCGGGTGGAGTGATTCAGATCTTCACCGCCGACGGACAGGGTCCATTGCAGGCCCGTCCGTCACTCGTATATGGCAGCTTCGACAATCTGCGCGCCAGCCTGAATGCCCTGGGCAGTGCCGGCGGTCTGGGTTACAACCTGGACTACACGCATTTCCAGGTCGATGGCTTTCGCGACCACAGCGCGGCGAAGAATGATTCTTTCAACGGCAAGCTGAACTATTCGTTCAACGATGCCAATCGACTTGCGCTCATTGCCAACGTAATCGCGCGCCCGGATGCCCAGGATCCCCTGGGGCTCACGCCCGCTGAATATGCGGCCGATCCCGCATCCACCGATCGCGCCGCCACGCTGTATGACACGCGTAAGAGCCTGCAGCAGCAGCAGGCCGGCCTCATCTACGACCTGGACATCAGCCCGGGTCAGTCCGTGCGTCTGCTCGGGTATGGTGGACACCGCATCGTGCAACAGTTCCTCGCCATCCCGGCGAGCACGCAGCGCGCGCCCACCAGCGCGGGTGGCGTGGTGGGTCTGAACCGCCAGTACGGTGGCACCGATGCACGCTGGTCGTGGAAGAGCGAAGTGTTGGGCAGGTCCATGTCATGGGTGGCCGGCCTGAGTTTCGATCGGCAGAACGAGCTGCGCCGGGGATATAACAACTTCGTCGCCGCGACGCTCGGAGTGCAGGGTACCCTGCGCCGCAATGAGAATGATATCGCGCGCAACTTTGACGAGTACTTGCAGGGCAGCTGGGACTTTTTGCCTGACTGGTCGCTGACGGCCGGTGCGCGCCATAGTGATGTGCGTTTCGACTCCGTCGATCACTACATTACGGCCACCAACGGCGATGACAGCGGCAGCATCCGCTACCAGGCGACCTCGCCCGTGGCGGGCCTGGTGTACAAGGCGCTTCCCTGGCTCAATCTGTACAGCTCTTACGGTCAGGGCTTCCAGACCCCTATTGGATCGGAACTGGCCTACCGTCCCGATGGGTCCGCCGGGCTCAATTTCGACTTACGCCCGGCGCGTAGTGACAACACCGAGCTGGGCGCGAAAATCCAACTCGATCCGGGACTGACGGCGGAGCTCGCGCTGTTTCAGGCGCTGACCCGCAACGAGATCGTGGTGGATACCAACTCCGGCGGACGCTCGACCTATCAGAACAGCGGCAGGACGCGCCGGCAGGGCGCAGAGGCGTCGCTCAACTATCGGTGGTCACCGGAGTGGCAGGTACAGCTGGCCTACACCTACGTGAATGCCTTCTACAGCGACACCTATCGCACCTGCGTCGCGGCGCCGTGCCGTGTGCCATCGCTTCTAGTGAGCGCCGGGAATCGTTTGCCGGGAGTACCGAGGAGCAATTTATTCGGCCTCGTCCACTGGGGCGGCGAGCTCGGGCCGCATGCCAGCGTGAGCGCGCAATATGTGAGCGCGATTGCAGTCAATGACGCCAACACGGTGTTTACTGCCAGCTACGCGCTAGCAGGTATCGATGGCGGTTACGGCTTCGATCTGAGCGCGATCCGGGTCAATGTGTTCCTGCGCATCAACAACCTGATGAATCGACACTATGTAGGCTCTGTCATCGTCGATGATGGCAACAGTCGATACTTCGAGCCCGGCCCTGGCTTCAATCTGCTCGGGGGCTTCTGGGCGCTGTGGAAGTAGCTCGGCGACAAACCCGAAGGCAGGTCCTGAGCCTTAGTCGGGCAGCGCGATTCCCGAGAGGCGGGCGCATTCCGCGATGAAGCGCTCCTGGATGGCCTGCTGTGCAGCCTGCGGGTTCGGTGAGCGCGGCTTCAGATGGTAGAAGTAGCCCCCGGTCACTTGTGCCCGTGGATCGTCACTGGTGGCAAGCCACACTTGCGTGCGTGGCGCGGCATCCAGGTCGCCCGGTGCGCCCGGACCACCCATCCGGGTCGCCACCCATCCCGGCTCGAGCGCGTTGGAGCGCACCTCGGGCCAGCGTCGCGCGATGGCAAACGCGAGGATGACATTGTGCAGCTTCGATTCGGCGTAGGCCCGCGATCCGCTCCAGGGACGGCGCGTCCAAGTCAGATCCTCCAGGCTGGCGTCCGCGCTCTGGTGCAGGCCGGAGCTGATGTACACCAGGCGCCGCGGCCGGCTGATGAGCGCCGTCAGAATATATGGCGCAAGAGAGTTGACAGCGAACACCATGGGCAGCCCGTCGGCGGTCGCGCCACGCTGTTTTTCCCGATAACCGACACCAGCGTTGTGGATAACCGCATCGAAGGTTCCTAACTGGTTGACTTGCTGGGCGAGCGCGCGCGTGGCCTCGATGCTGGAAAGATCTCCGACGACAGCGCCCGCTGCACCGGGTAGGCGCGCTCGCGCTTCCGCGGCCCGTTCTGCGCTGCGGGCATGCAATAGGACCTCGTGCCCTGCCTCGACCATCAGCGCGGCGGCCATGCGTCCGAGACCCTCCGCAGAGCCGGTAATGAAGACTCTTGCCATCAGCCACTCTCGTCAGCAAGACGCGGGGCTGCGATCCGCAAGGCGCGGCTGGCCAGCAGGCGCAGCCTGGGCTTATCGTGTTCAGGGTGCATCACCGGGGGCCTCACGTCTCATGGATCCTCACAACTCTGTCTCGAATGCTGCCCGCAAGGCAGTGGTGCTGTTGAGCGGCGGCCTCGATTCCACCACCACGCTGGCGATGGCGCGCGCGCAGGGCTTCCAGCTCCATGCCATGTCGTTCCGCTATGGGCAGCGGCATCTGATCGAGTTGCAGTGCGCGCAACGGGTCGCAGCGGCAATGCAGGTGGCCCGCCATCTCATTGTGGACATCGACCTGCGGCAATTTGGTGGTTCGGCCCTCACGGCGGACATCCCGGTACCGAAGACGCGCCAGGCCGCAGGGGGCATACCGATCACCTATGTTCCCGCGCGTAACACTGTGTTTCTGTCCTTCGCGCTCGCATGGGCCGAGACGCTTAGCTGCCAGGACATCTTCATTGGCGTGAATGCCCTGGACTACAGTGGCTACCCGGATTGCCGTCCGGAGTACATCGCGGCCTATGAGGTCATGGCGAATCTTGCAACGCGCGCGGGAGTCGAGGGACGGCAGCGCCTGACGATACACACTCCGCTGATTCAGTGGTCGAAGGCGCAGATCATCGCCGCGGGGCGCGCGCTGGGTGTTCCCTACGAGCAGACCAGCAGTTGCTACGACCCGGGCGCGGAGGGGCGGCCCTGTGGGGACTGCGACTCATGTGTGTTGCGCGCCAAAGGATTCAAGGAGCTCGGTGAGACTGACCCTTTGTTGAGGCGCTTTGGCGGGGACTCGTGACTTACGCGGTCAAGGAGATCTTCTACACGCTGCAAGGCGAGGGCGCGCAGAGCGGACGGCCCGCGGTTTTTCTGCGCTTCGCCGGTTGCAATCTGTGGAGCGGGCTCGAACGGGACCGCGACAAAGGACCGGGCGGCTGCTCGCGCTGGTGCGATACCGACTTTGTCGGCACCGATGGAGTCGGCGGCGGTCGATTCAAACAGGCAGCGGATGTGGTCCGCGCGGCAGCCCGGTGCTGGCCGGACAGCGGACAGAAGGTACGGCCGTTCGTGGTGTGCACAGGAGGTGAGCCGCTGTTGCAACTCGACCAGGAGCTGCTGCTGACGTTCAACCATGCGGGCTGGGATGTGGCCGTCGAGACCAACGGTACGCTGCTGCCCCCGGATGGACCTCTATGGGTCACCGTAAGTCCGAAGGCGCAGGCGCCCCTGCGGCTGCGGCAGGGGGATGAGCTCAAGCTGATATTTCCCCAAGCGGGCGCCGAGCCCGAGCGTTTCGAGAAACTGCCGTTCCGGCACTTCTTCCTGCAACCCCTCGATGGACCTGACCGCAGTGCTCATACCCAGGGTGCGTTGCGTTATTGCCTGAGTCATCCGCAATGGCGCCTGAGCCTGCAGACTCACAAGCTGCTCGGAATTCCCTAGCGATGCAGATCGTCGATCCAGCGCACGAGCTCGGGCACCTCCACAGGCTCGATATCCAGATTCACGACCAGGCCCTGCTGGCCGCTGCGCGCCAGCACGCAATGTAACAGCGACTCACCCGCGTTGATTTCCTGATGAGGCACGTAGGGCGGGACATAGATGAAATCACCGGCCTGCGCCTCGGCGACGAATTCCAGATGCTCGCCCCAGCGCAGTCGGGCGACGCCGTTGACCACATAGATGACGCTTTCCAGATCACCGTGATGGTGGGCGCCGGTCTTGGCGTGCGGATCGATGGTCACGGTGCCGGCCCACAGTTTGCGCGCGCCCGTGCGCTCGGTGGTTACAGCGGCGCGCCGATGCATCCCGAGAGTTTGCGCGGTCCGATCATCCAGCTCATTGGCGCGGATGATGCGCACGCCATCGGTACGCCATCGTGCTGTTTTGGCTGCCATCTGCTGCCGTCCGTTAATCGGTGCGCGGTCGCAGTCGGATCGCGATGAGGGCGATGAGACTCATGAGCGAGGCAGCCGACAAGTAATAACCCACGTACGCCAGGCCATACTGCTTTGCCAGCGCTGTGGCAACGTAGGGCGTGATCGAGGCGCCCAGGATACCGGCGAGATTGAAGGTGAGCGATGCGCCGGTATAGCGAACCGATGTCCTGAACAGCTCCGCCAGGCCAGCCCCGAGGGGTCCATAGGTGAGGCCTATGAGAGCCATGCCGAGCGACAGGTACACGAGCACCCGCAACGGCGAGCCCGAGGAGAACAGCGGCGCGAACACCAGGCCGAACAGCAGCAGCGCGAAGGCGGCCACCGCCAGCATCTCGAGCCGTCCGTACCGATCGGCCAGCAGGGCTGAGACCGGAATGAACAAGGCAAACATCAGCACCGCCGCCATTTGCAGCAGCAGGAACTCGGTACGTGGATAACCCAGCGCCGTGGTTCCCCAGCTCAGTGAGAAGACCGTCATCAGATAGAAGGACAGAAACGTGGTCGTTGCTGCGAGCGTGCCCACGAGGATAGTGCCGGGATAATCACGCCAGACCACCAGCATCGGTACCCGCACGCGTTCGTTGTTGGCTACCGCCCGCTGAAAGGCCGGCGTCTCGGCCAGCCGCAGCCGTACGTACAGACCCAGGAATACCAGTAAGGCGCTCGCCAGAAAGGGGATGCGCCAGCCCCAGGCAAACAGCTCGGTGTCATTCAACAGAGTGGTTAGCAGCAGGAACGTCGCCGATGAGAAAATGAAACCAAGTGGTGCGCCAAGTTGCGGATACATGCCGTACAACGCTTGCTTGCCGTGCGGTGCATGCTCGGTGGCGAGCAGCACGGCCCCGCCCCATTCGCCCCCCAAACCGAGCCCCTGTCCGAAACGCAACGCGGCGAGCAGCACCGGCGCCAGAATGCCGATGCGTGCATAGGTCGGCAGCACTCCGATCAGAATGGTCGACAACCCCATGGTGAGGAGTGCGGCGACGAGCGTGGCTTTGCGACCGATCCGATCGCCAAAGTGTCCGAACAACGCCGAGCCGATCGGCCGTGCGAAGAAGGCAAGGGCAAAAGTTGCGAATGACTGCAGGCGCGCCGATGCAGGATCAGCCGCGGGGAAGAACAGTCGTGGGAATATGATGACCGCGGCGGTGGCGTAGATGTAGAAGTCGTAGAACTCGATCGTGGTGCCCACAAGGCTCGCAACCAGCACGCGCGCCGTCGAGGTGGGCTGAGGTGCGCTGATGGCAACGGGCGGTGTAATGGCTGCCGGGTGCAAATCACCTTGTGACATGCGCAGGCATTATATAGCGGTGTATATGCTGTCCTGAGACTTTCTTACCGAGCAGGGGCGAAATTCATGAGCTTCGCAACCGTGGATCTGGTGGATATGTACAGCGATGTGCTGCGCAGCTGCACGACGCAGTTTCGACAGTTTGGCGCACAGGTGCGTTTTTCCGGACCCATCCGCACGATCCGCACGCTCGAGGACAATGCGCTGATCAAACAGACGCTGAGTTCCCCAGGTCAGGGCGCCGTGCTGCTGATCGATGGCGGCGCCTCGCTCCGCACGGCATTGGTAGGGGATCTCATTGCCGGCATGGGGCAGCAAAATGGATGGTCCGGGATCGTCGTCTACGGCGCGGTCCGCGATACGCGCGCGCTCGCCCAGCTGGCAATCGGCATTAAAGCGCTGGGCTCAAACCCCTGGCGCAGCTCGAAACGGGGGACGGGCGAGTTGGATGTGCCCGTCAGTTTCGGCGAAGTCGAGTTTCATCCTGGCCACTGGTTGTACAGTGACGAGGATGGCATCGTCGTAAGTCCGCATGCGCTTCAGTGTCGATCGTAAACGGTGCGGCCGGCATACTCACGGCTTCGCGCGCGTTCGCCGGCGACAAACTGCTCGAAGGAGGGACCGCCACTCAGGCGCTCGAGCGTACGTGCATGCTGATCGAGACGTCGGATTGCGTGCAGCCGATCGGATTGCCCCAGTTTCGCCCGTGTAACGGCGCTCTTGAGTACCGCGATGGTTTGGTCATAAACGCGCAGCGGCACGGGAAACGGATGTCCGTCCTTTCCACCCAATGCCAACGAGAAGCGTGCGGGATCACTAAAGCGCGCCGGCGCGCCGTACACGACCTCCGCCACCATCGCCAGCGCGGCCACTGTCCGGGCTCCGACACCCGGAGTCAGTAACAGCTCGGCAAAGTCCTTAGGTCCGCGTTCAGCCGCGGCGGCCAGGACGCCATGTAAGCGCCTGAGCATGACATCCGAGGCCTGAACTGCATGGTGCGCGGGCAACTGCAGACGAGGTAGCAGCGGCGACTCGGCGCCTGGCGCTACCGAGGCGACCTCGGGGTCACGGCACGTGTTGAATTCGTCTCCGGGCAGAGCTTCTGGAAAGAGTGGCAGGGTTGCGTTGCGCAGTTGTCTGAGCAGGCGGATGGCTCGATCAGGGCCAGCTCGCGCGAGCTCCAGCTCTGCGCTGCGGTTGCGGTGAGCACGCGCATCGGCAAGATTCACGATGACTCCGCCGTTCCGTCCTTCAATGGCTGCGTGCGGTGACTGGAAAAACCCCGGCAGCTTCTCTGAGAGCCAGTGATAGCGCCGCGCTTCGCGACGCAGATCATTCATGCCCTGCTGCACGACACACCAGTCCCCGCCACGTGTCACGATGAACGCATGCAGATAGAGATCGTAACCATCCTGTACGGCTGCGCTGTCGACCTTGGCGACCAGGCGACTGGCGCGCGTGAGTGATGAAGCATCGAGCCCGGTCCTCTCGGCAATCTGCAGCAACTCCGCCGGTGTCTGGCGGGAATGCCGGCCCCGGCCGCCGCAGACGTAAACTCCAAGCTCATCACTGATCGGCGCCAGCCCGCGTTTGAGTGCCCCGACGACGCTGGTTGTGATCCCGGAGGAGTGCCAGTCCATGCCCATCACCGCGCCGAAGCATTGAAACCAGAATGGGTGAGCCAGGCGGCGCAGCAGCTCATCCGTGCCGTACTCCTGGACAATGGCTTCGACAATGACGCGCCCCAGGGTGGCCATGCGGGTAGCCAGCCAGCTCGGTACACGGCCCGAGTGCAGAGGCAGGTCAGCGCTGCCAGTGCGGTTAGGCATGCGATAGTGTGGCGAGGTTAAGCATGCGGCAGTGTGGCCCGGCAAAAGCTTGAGTCAAGAGCGGGGCCGGCAGAGCCTCGCATCAAGTGCGCGTGCGCTCGCGGCCGAGGCGCTGTTCCAGCCGAAATGGCTTGAAGCGCGCTTTACCTACGGCTAGCATTCGCCCCCTGCCGAACAAGGCCAGATCGTCGGTACCCGCGTTCTTGCGATACCACGTTTTGCTTCCAAACGGAGCGGTAGTTCAGCTGGTTAGAATACCGGCCTGTCACGCCGGGGGTCGCGGGTTCGAGTCCCGTCCGCTCCGCCAGTTTTAGATCACGGAAATGCCCAGCTTCTCTCCGACTGAGGCTGAGGGGCGGCTCAAAGTGGCCTTTTCGTGCAGGTTCTTCTGGCCGCGCTGCAGCGCGCCGTAGTACGCGCGGTCGCCCAAGCCCCGCTGTTCGGAGGTTTGGTTCACAGGGTGTATTAGGTGCGACAGTTGCAATCCTCCTCTGTTGATCTCCGCCGTCGGTCTTTCCATTTGTGGAATCATGCCGGTGCTTCGACATCGGTGCGGCGGTTGCCAGCGGTGTGACAACGATGGGCTCGAGTGGTCTGCAAGAGCCCGTCAGTCGCGCGTCTTGAGGAGTGCCGCGAATTGTTTTCGAAGTGACTCTGCTCGGGGAACGACCCCTTGCCATCCGGTTCCGGTGAAACGCACTGAACGCTTGCCTTGGTTCTTAGCACGTACTGAGTGGAGGTACCTGAAGGTATCGTGTCTCGGCGCAAGGTTTCCGGTCACTGCCTTCAACCAGGAAAGAATCTGTGTGGATGTTTCCATTTCGCGGCGCTCTCGATGACAAAAGAGTGGGATGGGCCGGTACTATTCCCGCCTGACCAACACCGGCAGGTAGGAAGCCGGGGGTGGCCCGGCTTCTTCCAATTGTGCTTCAGATCCGCATGCTACTTGAGGTCAAGCTCCTGTCCGGTCCACGATCCCAGGACTCGTCGGATCTTGGCGCGATCGACCGCGCCCTGGTTCGACGTCGACAAACTTCCTTCCACTTGTTTTGCAATCGCATCGGCCCTGGCGGTTGCGCCATCGAAAGCCGCCCAGTTCTTGTAGTTGATCACCAGATAAATGTCTGGATCATTCTCGCCGCGTGCCTCTACCGTGATCACCCTGTAGCTGATGATATGTCCGGCCTTCTTGGCCGCTTCCTGCTCCCCCTTCCATGTGGTGTCGAGGTACTTCACGTAGTCATCGAACTTCCCATACTCAGTCCGAATCGCCGCCACATTTACAACGGGTCCTTCAGTGTATGCATGATCATCCGCGATCGCCGCCCCGCTCGTAGTCGCTAAGCCAACGAGCACCGCACACGCGATGACCTGACGCTTCGTATTCATTAAATTCCCCTTGATTGACTCAGTATCGTGGCACGAGCCACTAACACAGTCTGTACGCCAGCACACATGGGTCCATCGGGCAGGCGACGAGATCGCTAAGGGCGGCCCGGCTCAAACACCGTGGTAGCCGCACCGCATGATCCGGCCTAAGCGAACAGACGAAGCGAGGTAAGGGTAGCGACGCCCGAGCCATCCTTGTTTGGAACGATGGTCAAGCTCAAATGGGTAATCGGAGGGAGGTCGACCCGCAGCTCCTCGTGTTGAAATGTCGCACCTTGTGGACTGAACGTGTAATCCTGCGCCAGGATTTGGCGGTAGGCGCGCCCGTGATCTGAGGAGACTTCCACGCGCACCTGTTGCGTGCGCGGCTGCGAACACTCCTCCACCTCGTAAACCAGACGCGAGATCCGCTGGGCTTGATCGAACTCAAGTACGATTCGCTCGGTCGCATCGGACCGGCCGCTCGCCCAGCGTGTGGCACCCCGTCCGCAGTGCCCGTCCATTAGGTGCTCGAGAGGGTGATTCGGGTCCTCGGATGAGTACGCGAGTGTGGCATGGCTCGCAATGTCGATCTCGCCGAGCCGCTCAGGTGGCGTCCAACTCTGCTCGCTCATCAGGCGCTTGCGTAACCGAGAGTTGTCGGTCCGGTTCATTGCTTCAGCTCCTTGCTGATGGCTACTGTCACTGCACCGCTCGCCCGACTCTTTATCAGGGCTGATCGGCATTCCGAGGAGTCAGGCGACTCTGAAATGCGATTGAGATTTCAGACAAGCCGATTGGTCCCAATTCAGAGATGATCCCGGCACTCATTCTTTGTTCCGTCCGAAGAAGACGCAGCTCATGCTGCGGCGGGGTTAGTGTAACGCGGAACAGTTCTTCTCATTACGCCGTTGGACCTGATGATTGGGTGCTCACGTTCATATCGCCTCCGACGGTCTGTCCGGCCTCAGCGCGCTCGCGGAATTCGACACGACGTTCGACAAGTGGCAAGCAATCCGTCTCAACCAAGTTCCGTGGCGATCCGGATCGGGCCTGGACCTTCAGAACCCGGTGATTGCGGGCCGCCCCAGGTATCCGGGTGCGCGGACACGAGCGCAAAGCTTACAATTGAAATGGCTTGCTCGTTTTCTTTTGCTTTTTCGCCGCCCGCTTTTCCATCAGTGTCTTTGCCGGCTTCTTTTTCGAGTCTTTTTTTCTGTCCATGCCCTTGCTCATATATGCCTCGCAGCTTGGGTTTGTGCAGATGTCCGATGCTCACACCAACTGCGACGGGATGGTCGCCAAGCCGAAACGGCTCCGATAGGTGAGCACGGACTTTTTCCTTTACCGCTTCCACATATTTCGCACCTCGGGCCTCCGGGGGCATGATCAAAAATTCGTCGCCGCCGTAACGACATGCCGTTCACACCCGCGTATGCAGTGCAGCAAGCGGGCCGCCACCTGCTGCAGAAGCAGATCCCCGCGTTATGGCCGAAGTGATCGTTCACAGCCTTGAAGCGATCGACATCGAGCAACAGCAAGCGAACTGCCTTGTGTTGTCGCGTAGCCTGCAGCAGCGCCTGATCCTAGCCGATCGAACAATAGAACTTGGCGCTTCAGTCGTATTTCCACTCATACGCGCACCCTACCGGATCGCCGTGCTGCATCTGTGCGGTATCGAACACTGCCGCGGGACTACAGAAGTCGCTCTCCGCGCAATCCTTGCAAAGAGATTCTGACTCCAGGTAAGCGGTTTGTCCTTCACGCTCGAGGAATCGTCCACCGGCCAGGGTCGGGCAGTTGTGGCACCAGTGCTAGATGACATTGCTGCTGGTCTTGCCAAAGGGCACCTCGAGGGCAATCGGCGCGATGGATAGCTGGCGTCCGATGAGCCAGTTTCCCATGTCGACTACCATATGGCGGACAGGCCAGCGCTGGGTAGCAGGCCTCACGACGAGGCGTTCAGGCAGCCAACCCGGTGTGAAGCTTGGATGGGTAGACTGCAACAGACTGGGTAAGTAGTGTCCATTGCACTTTGGTAGCCACAGCGCTCGATCGCAACCGTTCCCAGAGGACCCGTTTCTCAGGCCGGGAACGGCAGCCTAAGTTGGCGGAGTCCAACTTTGGTGGGGTAACTCTAATCGGATAAGTAGACCATGTTGGATCTGGACGCAATCAACCGCCACACCTGGAAGAGTCGCACGGTTCTTCGGCAGTACCGCAACCTTGAAGGCTATATCGATCCTGGCGAGCGCGCCGCGACCGAATATCTTGCCGCCGAATGTCGCGGCAAGCCGATTCTCGACATCGGGGTCGGCTGCGGACGCACGACATCGCTGTTGCGGCTCATCAGCTCCAATTACATCGGCGTCGATTACACTCCGGAGCTGCTGGAGGTCGCCGCGCGGAAAAATCCGCAGGTGCGTTATCAATTCATGGACGCCCGCGACATGCGCGAGTTCGCCGATGCCTCGTTCTATCTCGTCAACTTCAGCTTCAATGCTATCGATGCTGTGAACTACGAGGATCGCCTGCGCATCCTGCGCGAGGTACATCGTGTGTTGCAACCGGGAGGTTTGTATCTTTTCTCGGGGCACAACGCGACCGGGCCGGGGGCGAGTGAGCGTGTGCAGACCCTGCTGCCGCGATGGTCACCAAATCCCTTGCGGCTGGGCTGGCGGATCGCCCGCTTCGTCGCCGCCCTGCCCACCATTGTCCGCAACCGCCGCCGCTATAGCGGGCTGCGCTTGGAGCGGGACGGCTACGTCGTCTCGAATGCGGCTGCGCATAATTTCGGCCTCGTGCTGGTCTACACGACCATTACCGAGCAGAAGCGCCAGCTCGCCGTCACCGGCTTTAAGACCGAGGTCGTGTTCGACAGCGAGCAGGGCGGCGCCGTGTCGGACACCGATGACTTGGGTCGGGTGCGCTGGTTGCATTACCTCGCCCGCAAGGTGTAGTGGCTATCTGGAGCCGAGGCGCGACAGGACCGGCGGCCTGCCTTGTGGGCATTCCTTCAACCTTTAAGTTAAGCTGGACATAAAAGAATTTCGCTGTTTAGCCGATCAGACAGCAGGCGAAGAAATTGCTCTTCTTATTTCGTTTGCAAACGCCACATTCTGTCCCGGGAGATGCGCGAAGACCTGTCTCGAAGCGGTCTTGCTGGACCGCCCGAAGCCAACCGGCCGCAGTACCCGTGATTAACCCTTGCAGGGGCACTCCTGCACTTATTTAGATGCACCCCGCTCGAGCAGACAGTAACCTTGATATATGAGCAACCATGAAGTCCCGGTCGATGTTTCGAAGGTGCGGAAATTCGAGCATCCTGGCAGAGGTCGCGTCCGCGCCCGCCCCGTACCCAAGGGCAGGCAGGTGGATCCCCACGCTCTAGCCACGATTCAGGTCCTGCTGGGCGACCGACCGCGCGAACGGCATCTCCTGATCGAATATCTGCATCTCATTCAGGATGAGTTCGGGCAGATCTCGGCCGCCCATCTCGCAGCTTTAGCGGACGAGCTGCGGCTGTCGTTCGCGGAAGTCTTCGAGACGGCCACCTTTTATGCGCACTTCGACGTGATCAAGGAAGGTGACGAGGCCATTCCGGCTTTGACGGTGCGTGTATGCGACAGCCTCACTTGCGCCATGTTGGGTGGGGAAGAGCTCCTGGCTGCCCTGCAGCAGGGTCTGGGACCCGATGTACGCGTTGTGCGGGCACCCTGTGTCGGTTTGTGCGATCAGGCGCCTGCGGTCGAAGTTGGGCATAACTTTCTCAAGCGGGCCAACGTGGACAGCGTCAAGCATGCGGTCCATCACGGGGATACTCATCCGCACATACCGGATTACGTCGATTACGATACGTATCGCGAGGCCGGTGGCTATCAGACGCTCGAGCGCGTGCGTTCTGGCGAGCTGTCCATCGATCAGATCTTCAAAGTGCTCGATGATGGTGGGCTGCGCGGTCTGGGAGGTGCCGGATTTCCGGCTGGACGCAAGTGGCGCTCGGTGCGTGGTGAGGCCGGGCCGCGACTGATGGCGGTAAATGGCGATGAGGGTGAGCCAGGTACCTTCAAGGATCAGTATTTCCTCAACAGCGACCCGCATCGCTTCCTGGAAGGGACCCTCATTGGCGCCCACGTGGTCGAGGCGCCGGAAGTCTATATCTACATTCGTGACGAGTATCCGATCGCGCGTGAAATCCTCGCCAACGAGATACCGAAGCTTCCGCCCGGAGGGCCGACGTTGCATTTGCGTCGCGGCGCCGGGGCCTACATCTGTGGCGAGGAATCCTCACTGATCGAATCCATCGAGGGTAAGCGCGGTTACCCGCGCCACAAGCCGCCATATCCTTTTCAGGTGGGCTTATTCGGTCGACCCACCTTGATCAACAACGTGGAAACGCTTTACTGGATACGCGATCTACTCGAGCGCGGTGCCGACTGGTGGAAGGGGCAAGGGCGCAATGAACGCTTTGGGTTACGCTCCTACTCGGTTTCCGGACGCGTGCGCGAGCCCGGGGTGAAACTCGCACCTGCGGGGGTGACCATCCAGGAGCTGATCGACGAGTTCTGCGGCGGTATGGCCGACGGGCAGACCTTTTCGGCCTATCTTCCCGGCGGTGCCTCCGGCGGCATCCTTCCTGCGAGCATGAATGACATCCCGCTCGATTTCGGCACCCTGGAGAAGTATGGGTGCTTCATCGGCTCGGCGGCGGTGATCGTGCTGTCTCAGCAGGATGATGTGCGTGCTGCAGCCCTCAACCTGATGCGCTTCTTCGAGGATGAATCCTGCGGACAATGTACACCGTGCCGCATCGGTACCCAGAAAGCGCGCATGTTGATGGAGCGCAAGGACTGGGACGCGGGCCTGCTCGATGAGCTGTCGCAATGCATGCGCGATGCATCGATCTGCGGTCTGGGTCAGGCTGCTTCCAACCCTCTGACAACTGTCATTAAATTTTTTCCTGAACTATTTGCTTCTCCGCAGCGCACGGCTACGAAGTAGGATGTATGAGCAGCACTCCGATTGATCGTTCTGCCCCCGAAGAGCCGAAAACGGTACGGGCGTCCAGCCGCCAGGATGCGGGCGGGCCCACACCCAAAGCCAAACCGGCGGCTGGAGGCACCTATTCCCAGGGCAGCAAGTCCGGTGGCGAAGCGGGCATTCAGCCAAGTGGCCGCATCAACGGTGGCAACCTCGCGAAGCCACCGGCAATCGCCTTCGAGTTGGACGGTGAGCAGGTCGAGGCGAGTGGCGGTGAGACGATTTGGGAGGTGGCGCAGCGAATGGGGACGCACATCCCGCATTTGTGCCACAAGCCCGCACCCGGTTACCGGCCCGACGGCAATTGCCGCGCGTGCATGGTGGAGATCGAGGGTGAGCGGGTACTCGCGGCCTCCTGCAAGCGCGTGCCTGCAATGGGCATGAAGGTACGGACGGCGACCGATCGCGCCACAAAGGCACGCGCCATGGTCATGGAGCTGCTGGTTGCTGACCAGCCGGAACGGACCGTCGCGCACGATCCCGCCTCGCACTTCTGGGGGCAGGCTGAGTTTGTCGGGATCGACAGCAGCCGCTTTCCCGCCGAGAAGCGCTGGCTTGCGGATGTGAGTCATCCGGCGATGCGCGTGAACCTGGATGCCTGCATCCACTGCAACCTGTGCGTGCGGGCGTGTCGGGAAGTACAGGTCAACGATGTCATCGGCATGGCTTACCGCTCGCATGGCGCGAAAGTCGTGTTTGATTTCGACGACCCGATGGGCTCCTCGACCTGTGTTGCCTGCGGTGAATGCGTGCAGGCATGCCCCACAGGGGCGCTAATGCCATCTGCCTACCTGGACGAGCACCAGATCCGCAGCGTCTATCCCGATCGCGAAGTCAACTCGCTGTGTCCCTACTGCGGCGTTGGCTGTCAGGTCTCATACAAAGTGAAAAATGAGAAGATCATCTATGCCGAGGGGGTGGATGGTCCGGCAAATCACAATCGCCTCTGCGTCAAAGGGCGCTTTGGTTTTGACTACGTCCACCATCCGCACCGGCTCACGAAGCCGCTTGTCCGGCTGGAGAATGCGAAGAAGGATCCCAACGACCAGGTCGACCCTGCCAACCCGTGGACTCACTTCCGCGAGGCAACCTGGGAGGAGGCGCTGGATCGCGCCGGCCTCGCGCTGAAGGCGATTCGCGATAAGTACGGCAAGAAGTCGCTGGCCGGGTTTGGCTCGGCCAAGGGGTCCAACGAGGAGGCTTACCTGTTTCAGAAGCTGGTACGCACTGGCTTTGGATCAAACAACGTCGATCATTGCACGCGGCTCTGCCACGCCTCCTCGGTGGCGGCCCTCATGGAAGGGTTGAACTCGGGTGCCGTCTCGGCGCCCTTCGAGGCGGCTCTGGATGCCGAGGTGATCATCGTCATCGGGGCCAATCCGACGATTAACCACCCGGTGGCCGCAACCTTCATCAAGAACGCTGTCAAGCAGAAGGGCGCGAAGCTCATCGTGATCGATCCGCGGCGGCAACAGCTGTCGAGACATGCCTACCGGCACCTGTCTTTCAGGCCTGGCTCCGACGTGTCATTACTGAATGCAATGTTGAACGTCATCATCACGGAGAACCTCTGTGATGAGGGCTACATCCGCGAGCACACCGAGAATTTCGAGGCGTTGAAGGCGAACATCGCAGGGTTCACCCCTGAGAAGATGGCCTCGGTCTGTGATATCGACGCGGAGACACTGCGCGAGGTGGCGCGGCTGTACGCCAAGGCCAAAGCCTCGATCATCTTCTGGGGCATGGGCATCAGTCAGCACGTGCATGGCACCGACAACTCGCGCTGCCTCATCGCACTTGCCCTGATCACAGGACAGATCGGGCGCAAAGGCACCGGCCTGCATCCGCTGCGCGGCCAGAACAACGTGCAGGGCGCGTCCGATGCCGGGCTCATTCCGATGGTGTACCCGGATTATCAGCCGGTGGACTCTACGCAAGTGCGGCAGATGTTCGAGAAACTCTGGGGACAGGACCTCGATCCGCAGAAAGGTCTTACCGTCGTCGAGATCATGAAGGCGGTGCACGCCGGCCAGATCCGCGGCATGTATGTCGAGGGCGAGAATCCCGCCATGTCCGATCCGGACCTGAACCATGCGCGCCAGGCCCTCGCTATGCTCGATCACCTGGTCGTGCAGGACCTGTTCCTGACCGAAACCGCCTTTCATGCCGATGTCGTGCTGCCAGCCTCGGCATTCGCCGAGAAGTCAGGAACGTTTACCAACACCGATCGGCGGGTGCAGATGAGCCGCCCCATCATTGCCCCGCCCGGTGATGCGCGCCAGGACTGGTGGATCATCCAGGAGATTGCCCGACGCCTGGGCCTCGACTGGCACTATGACGGACCGGCCGAGGTTTTCGCCGAGATGGCGCAGACCATGCCGTCCTTCAACAACATCACGTGGGAGCGTGTGGAGCGCGAGGGATCGGTGACTTACCCGGTGGATGGTCCCGATCAACCCGGCAACGACATCATCTTCGATGAGGGATTCCCGACCGCGAGTGGCCGGGCCAGGATCGTTCCGGCGAACATCCGCCCTCCCGATGAAGTGCCTGACCTGGAATACCCGATGATCCTGTCGACGGGACGCGTGCTCGAACACTGGCATACGGGCTCCATGACCCGTCGTGCTGGTGTGCTCGATGAGCTCGAGCCTGAGGCGGTAGCCTTCCTTGGGCCGCGCGAGTTGCATCGATTGAATCTGCGGCCGGGGGGGAGGTTGCGGCTGGAAACCCGGCGTGGGGCAGTGGAAGTCACGGTGCGCGCTGACAGCGACGTTCCGGTCGGCATGGTCTTCATGCCGTTCTGCTATGCAGAGGCGGCCGCCAATCTGCTGACCAACCCGGCGCTCGATCCCACCGGTAAGATTCCCGAGTTCAAGTTCTGCGCGGCGCGGGTCTCGCCGGTCGAGGAGACAGCCGAGGTGGTCTGAGGGATCAACTGAGACTAGTCAACACCCGGTCCAGCGGCTCGGCACGGCTGCTGACCAGATCGGCAATGGCAGCCAGATTGTCGAGATCGACGACCGGCACGTTGCAATCGGGAAACGGCTGATCGCTTGCGACGCCGACGATACGACTGTCATCCGGATGCAGCGGCGGTTTGCCGTTGGCGCCCCTGAACACCTCCAGTTTCGGATGGCGTTCGGTTTTGAACCCCTCGATGAGCACGAGCTCGCACGGAGAGAGTCGCTGCAACAGCTCGGCGAGAGTGGCCTCGGTGCCATTACCCACCTCGTGCATCTGCACCCAGCGCCGCGCGGAAGAGACGATAACCTCGCCGGCGCCCGCTTTGCGATGTTCATACGAGTCCTTCCCCGGTTGATCGACATCGAAGGCGTGATGAGCGTGTTTGAGCGTCGCGATGCGCAGTCTCCGCTGTGCGAGGATTGGGATGAGCTTGACGATGAGTGTCGTCTTGCCCGATCCGCTCCAACCGGTGATCCCGATGACTTTCGCCTCGCTCATCGCGGTGGTGCCGCAGGGGGTGTCAGAAGCGGCAATAAGCCTGCGTGCGCAATGACATCCTGTCCTTGCTCGGACAGCAGCACCAGCAGCACGCGCAGCGCCTCGGGCCGCTCCGAAAGCAGCGCTGCACCGTAGATGGGGTGGGGATCCAGCTCGGCAGGCACCGCAAGGCTGGCCAGATCCGGCAACGCTTGCAGCACTTCCGGCGCCCCGCTGCAGTATGTGATCGCCAGGTCAATCTGTTTGCCGGCAAACAGCGCAGCGATCGGATTCTGAGCGGAGGTCGCCGCGGTGGCATTCTGAGCGGAGGCGGCCGGAGCGGTCAGACTCATCGAGCGCTGCGCCTTTTCCTTCAGTACGGCGCCCGCGCCGGGATGCCTGTCATCGATGCGATCGAAAATCGCCCAGGCGTAATCTCCGGAAGGGTCCGCGACGGGCTTGGAGGTCTTCAGCCGCACGTTGTCCTGTAGCATGCGTTTGATGAAGTTGTCGGCAGTCAGTCCAGCGGAGCGGTACGAGATGATGCACAGGGCGTTGCGCGCGAACGCAACCACTGGCAACACGGTGCGTCCGGACGATGCGAGCTGGCGGGGAGAGCCCAGATCCGCTGATAACAGTAGATCCGCGTGCTCGCCATGCTCGATCCGCTCGCGGAGTCCCCCGGAAGGTCCGAAAGTCAACTTGACCGGCAAGTGGTATTGCGCGCTGAGTACTTCCGACATGGCAGTCAAGGTGTTGCGCAAGCTTCCGGCAGCATAAACGCTGACGGGCTCAGCGGCCGACGCTGGCGCAGCATTTGCAGCTACAGTACAGGCAAGCCAGGCAGCGAGGACCCAGCCAGCTCGCGCACGTACCGATGCCCCGCAGTCGCGCGCAGGCATCTGGACGCGCGCCGAGGGAGTGTTTGTTTCAGTGGATGTGCGCGCCATATAGTGAGGCCATGATCTCACAGATTCAGTCACGGAAGGCCACGCCACGCGTGGCGGGCGTCGTGATCGCCGGCGGGCGATCGACTCGCTTCGGAGGCGAGAAGGCTACAGCGCTGCTCGCGGGTAAACCGTTGTTGGTCTGGGCGGCAGAGCGCCTGCGCGCAAGTTGTGAGCAGGTCGCCGTCAACGCTCGCTCAGGAACTGAGGCGGAGGCGCTGGCGCAGGCCCAGGGCCTGGCAATCTTGTACGACGCTGCCGGCGACCCTGCAGGTCCGCTCTCAGGAGTCAGGGCGGGTCTGCAGTGGGCGCGTGTCATCGGCGCTGCGCAACTCGCCGTCAGCCCCTGTGATGTACCTTTGCTGCCGGAGGATGTCTTCGTGCGGCTGCTGCAGGAGGCGAATGGCGGAGCGGCGCTCGCCGAGACCCAGGATGGTCTGCAACCGCTTTGCTCTATCTGGCCGACGACGGCTCTGGACCTTCTGAGCGCGGCGCTCGCTGGCGGCAGTCATCCGGCCATTTGGCGTCAGCTCGACGCACTCGGCGCCCGCCGTGTGCGCTTCGAGCCGGCTGCCGCTTTCACCAACGTCAATACCCGCGAGGATCTTGCCATGATCGCCGCACGGCTCGCGCAACGCACCTGATCACCAGCGGTGCAGCGGCGCGATGAAACCTTCCGGAAAACCTTGGGGAGCCGGAGGCAGTTCAACAAACCCATCGGTCCCAGTCAGACCCAGAAAGTCCCCGGGCCCATTGGTGGGCTTGGGCTGGGCTGCGGGACGACCGCGGGCATCCAGCGTAATCGCGATGGGTAGGTAATAGGTCATGGCACGTCCTCGACCGACGGCCGCGGCGAGCGCGATATGCTCCGGATTCGGGACGTGCGTACCCATGGAATGAAACGCCGCCGGTAGAACATAGCGGATCAGACACACGAGCGTTGCTACCGGGTTGCCAGGCAAGCCAAACACCAGTTGCTGCGCGGGGCCTGCTCCGAACCACATCGGCATACCGGGACGCTGTGCGACCTGGTAGAACACCTCGCGTACACCAATCTGCTTGAGGACCTTGGGCACGAGATCAAACTTGCCTTTGGAGACACCGCCGCTCAGCACCAGCACCTCGCGCTGCGCAAGATGTGCGCTCAGGCGCTCGGTCAGCACGGACTCCTCATCGGCCAGATGATCATTGCCGATGTGCTGAAACCCCCGCGTTCGCAACGCTGCAATGATGGCGTACGCATTCGAGCGTCGCACCTGATGTGCGGCGATCGGTTGGCCCGGCTCAACCAGCTCATCGCCGGTCGAGATCACGATGAAGCGTGGCTGGCGGCTGACTTCAACGGCGGCGAGACCAGCAGAGGCAGCCACCGCAATCTCAGGAGCACCCAGGCGCACCCCGGCTCGCAGCATGGGCACGCCTCGTTCGCTGTCTTCGCCACGTCGCTGAACGTTGCGATACGGTGCGCCGCGAGCCGTATCCTTCAGCACTGCAATGCCTCCATCGAGGTCATATTCCTCCAACGGGATGATGCAGTCGGTGCCCTGCGGCAGAATCGCGCCCGTCGTGACCTCAAGCGCGTGAGTGGGAGCTTGTAGCGCAACTGAGGGTGCTCCCGCCGCATGCATGGCCTCGATAGGAAAGCGGCGTACACCACCAGCCACGATGGCGCTGCTCACGGCAATGCCATCCATGCACACTCGGTCAAATGGCGGGTTGTCACGCTCAGCGTAAACATCCTGGCGAAGCGTGAGCCCGATGCAGTCTGCCAGCGGCAGTCGCTGAGTCGGCAGCAGGGGCGTCTCGGCCTCGATGGCTCGTTGAGCTGCAGCGGGATTCAGCGGAGCCGGGTGTTGCGTCATGGCCATCTGCGACAGTCGGAATGCTGCCATTTTATACGACGGGCGACTTATGCATGCGTGTGCATATTTAGCGTCGCGCGCCACGCGTGCTAGCGTGCCGCGTTTCTTCAGGGAAGGATGCCGCACAGTGCGGCGCAGAGCCGATGAAAATTGCCCCTCGTGTTTTTCTGTTCGCTATGCCGGCGTTCGTCATGCTCAGCGCGGCGGTACTGGCGGATGAGGCCGTGCCTGCGGCGAGCACGACGCCGTCGAGCTTGCCTCGCGTGGTCATCACGGGCACGCGTGAGGAGAGCGACTATCGCATCGAGCAGCTCGGCTCGCTCGGACCACTCGGCGTCACACCGATCATGAATGTCCCGTATTCGGTAGGTGTGCTGCCCGAGGAGCTGATCAAGAACTCGCAGGCGGTAAACTTCAAGGAGGTCTCCAAGTACCTGCCGCTGGTGGCCTACCAGGAGCAGCAGGGTCCGGACATCCTGCGCCCGCAGACACGCGGCATGCAGGGAGGCAATTTTCAGAACAGCAGGCTCGATGGCATGACGATGTTCGTCACGGTGGCGAACGCAATGGAGCAGTTCCAGGGCATCGAGGTTGTGAACGGACTGTCTGCCTCTCTCTACGGTCCGGCCAATCCTTCGGGGATGTTCAACTTCTTGTCCAAGCGCCCCACCGACTATGAGCTGCGCGAAGCCAGCGTTACGTACAACAGTGACAGTATCGGCACGGCGCACATCGACCTGGGCGGCCATTTCGATCGTAACGGGATCTTCGGCTACCGCTTGAATGCGCTGTTTGGCGAAGGCGATGGCTATGTCACGCACAGCCATCAGCGCCGGGTGCTGGGCGACCTGGGTATCGATATCCGCCCATGGGAGCACTCGGTGCTGGAGCTCAATTACAGCGATTATTCACTGCTCAACCGCGGCTTCCCCGGCTGGTTCAGCTACAGTGAAAAGCGCTTGCTACCGCCTGCGCCTGACCCGACCCGGGTCGGCTATGGGCAGCCCTATGCGGGGATCGATTTGCGTACCCGCACTGCGACCGCGCGTATCAAGCACGAATTCAGCGAGCAGTGGCATTTTCTGGTCGGTGTGCTCAATCAGGACGGCTTCCGCGTGATCAACACGCCTGTCAACAATCTGACGACCGATAGCGGAGCGTACACCTCATCTTTCGCCAATGGCTTCGCGCCCCGTTTCATCATGACCAGCGACAGCGCATATCTCAACGGTAACTTCGATACCTTCGGGTGGCGACATGACCTCACGTTGGGAACGGCAGGCTACAAGTCGCAGAGTTACGCGGTATCCAAGTCCGCCAGCGCAGCGAGCGTGCTGTTGGGCAAGGCGAGCATCGCCGATCCCGTGATTTATCCGGAGCCGCTGGCAGGTCCGCCCAATGTGCTCGCCAACTACAACTCATCCAATGTGTATCAGCAGGGCGTGAATCTCAACGATGCGATCTGGTTCGATGCGAGCTGGGGCGTGCGCGCCGGGGTCAGCCAGGACTGGTTTCATGTCAACAACTACAACTCCAAGAGTGTTGCCACTGCGGGTTACCGCGATCATGGTGTGAGTCCGACGGGCAGCCTGCTGTTCAAGCCGTCGCCCAGCATGACGACCTACTTCAGCTATGCGAGCAGCCTGCAGGCGGGCGACACGGCTCCGTCCGGGGTTGCCAACGCCGGCCAGAGCCTGCAGCCGTACCGCAGCAAGGAATACGAGTTGGGTTATAAAGCGCGCGTAGCGGAGGTCGATCTGACGGCCGCCCTGTTTCGCATCGAGCGCCCGTTTGCGACCGTCGATGCTACGCAGGACCTCTTCAGGATTACCGGTCAGCAGGTGAATAGGGGACTTGAGTTGTCCGCGGTTGGCGAAATCGTCGACCGCCTGACGGTGTACGGCGGTGTGCAGCTGCTCAACGCTCGCATGGAACATACCCCGTTGACATCGACCAACGACCGCATCTACGTCGGGGCACCGAAACTCAAGGGCAATGCGCTGTTTGAATACCGGGTAGCGGCGCTCCCGGGCCTGGTGGCGATCTTCGATTATCAGTTCTCGGGTCCGCGGGCTGCCAACGATACCAACTCGATCTATGCGGCCGGTTACAATCTCTTCGACCTGGGGGTGCGCTATAGCGCTGATATGCTGCGGAAACCGGTCACCTTCCGGCTGGCAGTGGACAATGTGACCGACCGGCATTACTGGTCGACCATCGCGCCCAGCAATCTTACCGGCGCCAATACCGGCAGCCTGCTTGCACATCTTGGCTCCCCGCGCACGGTGCTGGCATCGATCAGCCTCGATCTGTAGATCCGTAAGCGCGTTGTCAGCGATATTCGCGTTCTGCCAGGCGACAGACGCGTTGCCAGCGATATTTGCCGCGCGCGTGTGGGTTTGTCCCCGGGGAGGCGTTACATTAGGCGGGTGCAGCAGACCAAGAACACAAAATCAGCCGGCGCCGGCACTGCCCGGGCAGCTGTTGAGCCTGCAACGAAGGGTTCTGCCGGTACGCCGCCTGTGCGGCTGTCTTACTCATTCGGCGTCAAGGAGCAGGGCGGCGCCGCACTCGACAATCCGCTCTTCGAGCTGTTGGCGGCGGTCGCCGAGGCAGGCTCGATCCGCCAGGCCGCGCAGCAGCTGGGCGCCTCCTATCGATATGTCTGGGGTGCACTGCGCAAGTGGGAGCGCGTTCTCGGCTCGCCACTCATGACGTGGTCCCAGGGCCAGCGCGCCCGCCTCACCGAGTTTGCGGAACGGTTGTTGTGGACGGAGAAATCCGTACGTGTACGCATGCAGCCTCACCTGGAGACCTTACGGTCTGACCTGGCTGGGATCGTGGTGGAGGCCTTCGATGCAACCCAACAGCTGCTGCGGGTCGAGGCAAGCCATGATCTGGCATTGCCGATACTGCAGCAGCATCTGGCTCAGGAAGCGCAGCTGCGTCTGAATATCAGTTTTCGTGGCAGTGCAGAAGCTCTGCGCGCCCTCAACGAACAGCACTGCGCGCTGGCCGGCTTTCACGTGCCGGTAGCGCAGATTCCAGCCAGCGCCTATGCGCGTACCTTGCAGCCGCTGCTGCACCCGCGTGAGCATGCACTGATTCCCTGTGCCCGCCGGCTGCAAGGGCTCATGGTGCGCAAGGAGCAGGCAACGAGCGTTCGCAGCCTTGCGGATGTGGCTGCGTTACAGCTGCGCTTCGTCAATCGACAGCCCGGCTCCGGTACGCGGCTCCTGATCGAGCATCTGCTGCAGTCAGCGGGAATCGCCCCGGCCGCTTTGCAGGGGTACGACCGCCATATCGAGCACAGCCATCTTGCGGTGGCACTGTGCGTGGCGAGTGGCGTGGCGGATGTCGGCATCGGTGTGCAGGCAGCCGCCCTGCAATATGGACTGCAGTTCGTGCCGATCCTGCAGGAGCATTACTTCCTCGCCTGCCACGTTGCTATCGCTACGCGACCCGCTGTATCCCGGCTGTGTGCGGTGCTGGCCGGCGCGCGCTGGGGACAGATCCTCGCGAATCTGCCGGGGTATGAGCCGGCGAGCGCTGGCGGAGCAATCCTGCCGGTCGCAGACGTCTTACCCTGGTGGCCCCGCTGACCGCAGGTTGAGTCAGGCCCGCCTGCTGCGTGTTGAGTCAAAACCAGCGGCGGTGAACGGCCGTCGGCTCCGTCGAGCCGCGTCCGGGCCCCTACGGGGCCGCTTTGCTATCATTGCCCACCTTTTTTTCGGTTGACGGGCATCGGCCATGCTGCAAGCGATCCGGGACGGTCTTCAAAGCCGTAAGTGGCTCACCTACGTCGTGCTGGGGGCGCTGGCGCTGGTGTTTGCCGCCTGGGGCGCGTATGGCCTGGTGAATCTCAACGCCGGCGTCACGACGTACGCAGCCGAGGCGGACGGGCAGAAGGTGTCGGTGGAGTCCGCCCGCAATGCCTGGCTGCAGGAACAGTCGCAATATCAGCAGCGACTGGGTGGCGAGATTCCGCCGGCGCAGAAGGCGATTCTGCAGGATCGGCTCCTCGAGACCATGATCCGCGAGACGCTGCTGACCGCCCGCGCCCATGACCTGGGCTATCGCGTGAGTGAGAACGAGGTGTTGCAGGCGATTCGTGAGGAGCCCGCCTTCCAGGTCAACGGTCAATTCAACAGCCAGGTGGCACGCGACCGCCTGGCTCAGGCGGGTATCACGCTGGATGCTTTCGAGACCGAGCTGCGGGGCGCTCTGCAGCGCGCGCAGCTGCAGAATGGTATTGCGGTGTCGGATTTCCAGACTGCGACTGAGGTGCAGCGTGCCCGAGCGTTACAGGATGAGGAGCGGGAAGTGCAGTACGTGCTGCTGCCACCTGAGAAGTACACCCTGGATGCGCAGGTCGATGATGCAGCCGTGCAGGCCTACTACAAGGCGCACCAGTCCCAGTACATGATTCCCGAGCGGGCCAACCTGCAGTATGCGCAGCTGCGCCTGGAGCAGCTTGCGGCGCAGATCACGCCGAGTGATGCGGAGCTGAAGGCGGCCTATGAGAAGAACAAGGACCGCTATGTTGAGGCCGAGAAGCGCAAGGCGAGGCATATCCTGATACCGGCGGGCAAGGACGATGCGGCAGCCCGCAAGCAGGCGGAGGACGTACTGGCGCAGGCGAAGGGCGGCAAGGACTTCGCAGCCCTTGCGAAACAATACTCCCAGGATCCGGGCTCCGCGCAGAAGGGCGGCGATCTGGGCTGGGCCGATCGCAACCAGTTCGTCGGGCCCTTCGCCGATGCGTTGTTCAGCATGTCGCCGGGTGAGATCCGTGGACCGGTGAAGACTCAGTTCGGCTATCACATCCTCCGGCTGGATGAGGTGCAGCCTTCCAAGGGCAAGAGCTTCGAGGAAGTGCGTGGCGATCTCGAGGCCGAGCTGAAACGCAACGCGGCCGCAGATCGTTTCGGCGAAATCCAGGAGAAGCTGCAGGGGCGCCTGGAGCAGCCGAACGCCGATCTCGATACGCTGGCAAAGGAATTCAAGCTGGAAACCGGTGACATACCGAAATTCCTGCAGGGCGCGGGCGGTGAGCCGCTTGGCCCGGCAAAGCCGCTGCAGGATCTGGTGTTTGGTGAGAATCCGCTGGCGCTCGGGCGCCTCGGCGGTCCGGTGTTGGTTGGCGATGATCGCCTGGTACTGGTCAGGGTCGTCTCCCGGGATAAGGCACAGCCGCAACCGCTCGCCGAGGTGCGTGACAGCATCGTGGCGGCCATCCGCAAGGAGCGCGGCTCACAGGCTGCGCTGCAGGCCGCCCAGCAGGCTCAGGGCAAGCTGGCCGGAGGCGAGAGTTTTGACAGCGTTGCCAAGGGGCTGGGGGTCTCGGCGCCGCCGCCGCGCTTCATCGGACGGACCGACCCCTCGATTCCGGCACCGCTGCGCGAGGCGGCCTTCAACGGCGCCAAGCCGGACGGCAAGCCCGTCTATAAGGCGATGGTGTTGCCGACCGGCGGGGCCGCAGTGCTCGCTGTCACCAAGGTGCGTACCGAGCCGGCTGATGTGCCCAAGGAGCAGCAGGCTGCTCGCGCGCAGCAGCAGATGATGCAGGCAAAGCAGGATGCCATGCGTCATGGCCAGGAAGATGCGCAGATCTATGCGGAAGAAGTCCGCCGCGATGCCAAGGTGCGCAAGAACCTCAAGGTGTTCGAATAGCTTTACGACAGCGCAATGGCCAGCGCGCATCGCTCCGTTTCCGCGACCCCCATTCTCATAGCGATGTTTGCAGGGGCCATCGCCGGCTGGCTCGTCGGCCCGCGCGGTACGGTGGCAGGCATCGATGTGCTGAGTTTGTTCGGCTTTCTCGGCACCCTGTTCATCAATCTGCTGAAGATGGTGGTGGTGCCGCTGGTGTCCGCATCCATCATCAACGGCGTGGTCAGCGCGGGCTCCGCCCGCGACCTGGGACGCCTCGGTATGCGCACCCTGGCCTTCTATATCGGCACGACACTGCTTGCAGTGTTGATTGCGCTGACCCTCGTCGATCTCATCCGACCGGGCATCGTCAACGGCGCGCCGGCGCGCGAACTTCTGGCGCTGGAGTCCTCGCAGGAAATCGTGGCCGCGAGCGTACAGCAGCGTGCCTCAGCCACCGTTTACGACACATTGCTGAGCGTCGTACCCACCAACATCGTCGAGGCCGCGGCGGGTAACAAGCTGCTGGGTGTGATGTTCTTCAGCGTGCTGTTCGGCTTCTTCCTGGCGCGCATCGAGCTGCCATACCGGCAAGTGGTCGCGGATTTCTGGCAGGGCGTATTCCGGGTCATGATGCGCATGACGGTCTGGGTCATGCGGCTTGCGCCCGCAGGCATTTTTGGCCTGACCGCTCGCGTGGTGGCGAAATCGGGCGTCAACGCGGCCGGACCGATACTCGCTTTCGGTGCCTGCGTCGTCCTCGGCCTGGGGATATATGCATTCGTAGCGCTGCCCATCATGTTGCGGAGCGCCGGCCTGACGCGCCCGTGGCGGCTGTTTTCCGCAATGGGGCCCGCGCTGTTGACTGCGTTCTCGACCGCCTCCTCGGCGGCTGCACTACCGCTGAGTCTGGAATGCCTCGAGCTGCGTGCAGGGGTCTCAGAGCGTATCGCGGGCTTCGTGATGCCACTGGGCACCTCGATCAATCATGCCGGCAGTGCGTTGTATGAATGTGCCGGCGCCATGTTCATCGCACAGGCCTATGGTCTCGAGCTCACCTTCGGCCAGCAGTTCACGGTAGTGATTCTCGCGCTGCTCACCTCGATGGGCATCGCCAGCATCCCGGCGGCCTCATTGGTTGCCATCTCGGTGATACTGGGTGCCGTTGGTCTGCCGCCAGAAGGCATCGGTGCACTGCTGGTGCTCGACCGACTTCTGGATATGGCCCGAACGTCCATCAACGTGTTTGCCGATTCGGTCTGCACGGTGATCGTAGCGCGCTTCGAGGGCGAGACCGGTGTGCTCGCCCTCACTCCGCCGTCTCGGCCGGAAAGCTCATCCCCACAGTACTGAATCCACCGTCGACATAAAGAATCTCACCGGTGATGCCGGCTGCCAGGTCCGAGCAGAGAAAGGCCGCCGCATTGCCGACATCTTCCTGGGACACGTTGCGGCGTAGCGGTGCTACCTGCGCAACCTGCGCCAGCATCTTGCGGAAGCCGGCGATACCGGCAGCGGCCAGTGTCTTGATGGGTCCGGCCGAGATGCCGTTGACCCGGATGCCTTCCGGACCGAGGTCTGCGGCGAGAAAACGCACGTTGGCCTCGAGGCTCGCTTTGGCGAGTCCCATCACGTTGTAGCTCGGTATGGAGCGCACGGCGCCCAGGTAAGACATTGTCAACAATGCTCCCTGTCGGCCGCGCCATCAGGGGTCGGGCCGCGCGTGCGAGTGCGGTGAAACTGTAGCTCGAGATGTCGTGCGCCACACGAAACGCCTCGCGGCTGGTGTTCTCGACAAAGCTTCCGGCGATCGCTTCGCGGGGGGCAAAGGCGACGCAGTGGATGACGGCATCGAGATGGCCCCATTCACGCTTGAGGGTGTCAAATGCCGCATCGACCTGACCGTCTTCGGCGACATCCAGCGGCATGGTGAGATGCGAGCCCAGGGACTCGGCGAGCGGTATCAACGCGCTCCTTCATCTGGTCGTTGACGTAAGAGAACGCGAGCTCGGCACCCTCCCGATGCATCGCCTGAGCGATCCCCCACGCAATGGAACGGTCAGTCGCGACGCCTACGATCAAGGCGCGTTTGCCAGCGAGAAATCCCATTGGATGGCCTCCAGAGCCGACGGGCGGCAGGGGCAGTGTACCGAGTTTGCGAACGCGAGCGGACGAGGGCGGACGAGGGGCGCGGGGTGAGGGGTGAGGGGTGAAACGCCCCGCGAGCCGTTAACCGCGCTTCACCACATGAATGGTCAGTTTCTGACCGGGCGAGATGGCGGACCGGGACGCGATGCCATTCCAGGCCATGATCTGATTGACCGATACCTGGAACAGCCTCGCAATCGCCGCGAGCGTATCGCCGTGCCGCACGGTGTAGGTCACGCGACGGGGACCGGTGGATGCGTTGCCGGAGCCCGCGCGCGCGCCGCTCGATGAAACCCGAATCCGCTGGCCCGCGCGCAACGGATCGCCCGGCCGCAAATCATTCAGCATGGCGAGCTGCTTCACGTTCATGCCACTGCGACGCGCGATGCTGTACATGGTGTCACCGCGATGCACGATATGAACGTGCGGGCGGCGTGACTGGCGATCACGGCCATCGACTCGGGCCGCAGCCAGCAGCACCTTGGAGGGCAGTGCGGCCGAGCTGGAGGGTACCCGCAGATCAGTGCCCAATGTCAGAGGTCCCGTGGGCAGATCATTCATCTCACGGATCACCGTCGGGGTCGTGTTGAAACGCTTCGCCACCGAAGCTACGGAGTCACCCCGGCCGACGGTATAGATGGTCGAGCGCATGCGTTGCTCGTCGCTGAGCTGCGCCAGGTTCTGCGTAAACACCTGCGCGCCATCGACCGGCAGCAGCAGGTAGTGCGGACCGGCCGGATCGGTGGCCCAGCGATGGAAGGCCGGGTTGAGCTCGTAGAGCTCCTCATCCGTGCAGCCGGCAATCTCTGCGGCCAGCTTCAGATCGATCTGACCGTGCGTCTCGACCCGTGCGAAGTAAGGCTGATTCGGGATGGGACTGATGGAGATGCCGTATGTTTCCGGGATCGGACGACGAGGCGGCGCATGGCGAGCAGCTTGGGCACATACGCCTGCGTTTCCTTCGGCAGCTTCAAGCTCCAGAAATCAAGCGGCTTGCCCTTGCTGACGATTGGCCTCGAGCGCGCGCTCCACGTTGATCTCGCCACAGTTGTAGGCGGCGATGGCCAACAGCCAGTCGCCGTTGAACTCATCATGCAAGCGACTGCAGATAGTCCAGTGCCGCGCGGGTGGATTCCACCACGTCGCGACGTCCGTCATACCACCAGTCCTGCTTCAGCCCATAGCGGCTGCCGGTGCCCGGGAATGAACTGCCACAGGCCTGAGGCGCGTGCCCGCGAATAGGCATAAGGCTCAAAGGCACTCTCTACGACGGGCAGCAGAGCGATCTCGAGCGGCATGCCGCGCGCTTCGAGCTCGGTCACGATGTGGTAGAGGTACAGCTCGGCGCGGCCGAAGGCGCGCTCGAGATATTCCGGATGCGAGGCAACCAGTTCAGCTGCTGATCCACGGCGGCGCGCTCAACCTCATCGATTTTGAAGCCGCTGCGCATGCGATCGAACAGATCCGCATACTGAGCGGGTGTGAGGCCCGCAACCTGTGTCGGGGTCTCAGTCAGCGTGGCATCGGCAGGCTCAGTGGCCTGCGCGGCAGGTGGCACCAACCCCTCAGGATAGGTACTGCTCGGCTCCGCCGGTGGCACCACACCCGGCGGTGCTTCGAGGGGTGCACTTGGCAGGGGATGCCCTGCCGGCGCATGGGCGCAGGCTGCGAGGATGAGCACGCCGGTGCAGATCAGCAGGGCTCTGAGCTTCGGCATGGCGTGGTTTGCTGGGGCTGACGGCAACAAGCTTCGTATCCTCGGTTTCCACAGCCACAGCAGGCCCGTGGGCGCCGCGGCGCAATCTGACAAAATGCCCGGCTTTTTCCTGCTCGATTGCCGTGCTAAGTTTCCCGCGTTCAGGCGGGGACTTTAGGATGTGACGCTACCGCTCTGACCGCTGAATTTAACCGGTAACTTCTCATTATTGCCACCCCCAGGATCGTGCCAGTTCGCACTTCACGCATGACAGACCGGGACGCCGCGCTGGCCGGCTGGTGGTCGGAGTCCCTGGCGCGCGCCCTGCTGGCTGCCGAAGCGGAGCTGCTCGGCGAGGCGCTCGAGGACGTTTTCGGCTGGGAATTACTGCAAATCGGTGCCTGGGGCGGCTCGCGCGAGCTGCTTGCGTGCAGCCGAACGCGGCGCCAGACGGTCGTGGCCGCGCCGGGGTTCCCACTGCGGTGCCGACATCATTGGCAGACCGTCGCTGCTGCCCGTCGGTGAGTGACTCGGTGGATGCCGTGCTTCTGCCGCACACCCTGGAGTTTGCTTCCGATCCCTACGCGATCGTTCGTGAGGTCGACCGCGTGCTGGTTGGCGAGGGCCAGTTGCTCGTGCTGGGATTTCGTCCGTGGAGCCTGTGGGGAATCCGCGCACGCGCTAGCCGCGCTGGCTTCCCTCCCGGTATGCGCCGCGTGCTCTCTGAAAGGCGCATCCGCGATTGGCTGGTGCTGCTCGGCTACGAGATCGTGGCCGCCCGCCGCTACCTGTACTGCAGTCCCTGGAGTTCGGGACTGTCTGCGCGCGAGGGCACGGGACGGATTCTCAATCGCGGCATCACCCATCCCTTCC
This sequence comes from uncultured Pseudomonadota bacterium, assembly GCA_963715725.1. GTDB lineage: Bacteria > Pseudomonadota > Gammaproteobacteria > Steroidobacterales > Steroidobacteraceae > 13-2-20CM-66-19. The sequence continues at coordinate 3,025,513 of OY970272.1, forward strand.
CGGCCAGCGCCTATCTGCTCAAGGCACGCAAGCGAGTCTACACCCTGACACCCGTGCGGCCCCGATTCCGCGAGAAGCCCGCGGTGCTCGGTGGGCTGGTCAAGCCGACAACGCGATCACAGCCGACCACACGCTCTCCCTCGTGAAGGTGGTGGAGATCTACACCGACGGCGCCTGCCGCGGCAATCCCGGACCAGGAGGTTGGGCAGCGACGCTCAGCTTCGGCGACAGCCATAAGGAGCTCGCGGGAGCGGAGGCGAGTACCACCAACAATCGCATGGAGCTGACCGCAGTGATTCGCGCGCTGGAAGCGCTCAAGCGGCCCGTACAGGCCCGCGTCTATACCGATTCTGAGTATGTGCGCCGCGGAATACTCGAATGGGTGCATGACTGGAAAGCGCGTGGCTGGCGTACCTCGGCCAGAAAGCCGGTCAAGAATCAGGATCTGTGGGAGCGGCTCGATGCGCTCGCCGCCGGGCACCAGATCGAATGGCACTGGGTGAAAGGACACTCAGGGATCGCCGGCAACGAGCGGGTCGATCTGCTCGCCAATCAAGCCATCGACGCCATGCTCCGGTAGACTCGCGCCTCATGCGGCAGATCGTGCTCGACACTGAAACCACCGGACTCGAGCCCGAGCTCGATCATCGCATCATCGAGATTGGCTGCGTCGAGCTCATGAACCGGCGGCCGACCGGCCGCACCTTTCACAAGTATCTGAATCCCGAGCGCGACATCGATGAGGGCGCGCTCTCCGTGCACGGCATCTCCCGCGCGGATCTGGAGGGCAAGCCGCGTTTTGTCGATATCGTGGATGAGCTGCGTGCATTCATCAGCGGCGCTGAGCTGGTCATTCACAACGCCGCCTTCGATGTGGCGTTTCTGGATGCGGAATTTGCGCGGCTCAGCAGCGTGACGCTGACTATTGCGAGCCTGTGTCGCGTGCTCGACACGCTTGCGCTGGCTCGCGGCATGCATCCCGGACAGCGCAACAGCCTGGATGCTCTGTGCAAGCGCTATAGCGTTGATAACTCGCGTCGCGAGCTGCACGGTGCGCTGCTGGATGCGCGCATTCTCGCTGATGTTTATCTGGCGATGACCGGTGGCCAGGGCGCTTTGGCTCTGACGGCTGCCGATCTCACCCTGGGCGTCCTGGACGGTGCCACCACGGTACGAGCACTGGTACGTCCGCTGGTGCCGCTGCGGGTGATTGCCGCGAACGCAGCCGAACTTGCAGCGCACGAAGCCATGCTCGCGCTCATCAGCAAAGCGAGCGGTGGCCGATGCCTGTGGAGTGCGTATATGCCCGCGGCCGCGGGGCAGACACTGTCCAGTGCGTAAATCGGGCACAGCGCGGATCGCATCTTGAAGCTACTGCTCACCGGCGCTGCCGGCTTTATCGGCTACCACACGACCTTGCGCCTGCTCGCGCAGGGCCACGAGGTAGTCGGACTCGACAATCTGAATCCGTATTACGATGTGACTCTCAAGCAGGCGCGTCTGAACTTGCTGCGGCAGCAGGCGCGTTTTCGCTTCGTGCAGCTGGACCTCACTGAGCGTGCAGCGATCGCCGATCTGTTCAAGCAGGAGAAATTCGCACGCGTCGTGCACCTCGCCGCTCAGGCTGGAGTGCGCTACTCCCTGGAGGCGCCGCACGAGTACGTGAACAGCAATGTCACCGGGACACTGAACATACTCGAGGGCTGCCGGCATCACGCCGTCGAGCACCTCGTATATGCATCCACCAGCTCGGTCTATGGCGCCAATACGCGCATGCCGTTTTCAGAACACGCGATTGCCGACCACCCCGTCTCGCTCTATGCGGCAACGAAGCGCGCCAACGAGCTCATGGCGCACAACTACTCGCTGTTATTCAATCTTCCGACGACCGGACTGCGGTTTTTTACCGTCTATGGACCCTGGGGTCGCCCCGACATGGCGCTGTTTCTGTTCACGCGCAACATCCTCGAGGGCAAACCCATCGACGTCTTCAATTACGGCCATCATAAGCGTGATTTCACGTTCGTCACGGATATCGCCGAGGGCGTCGCGCGGGTCTGTGAGCACGTAGCTCAGCCCAACGCTGCCTGGAACAGCGATGCGCCGGATCCTGCCAGCAGCAAGGCGCCCTTTCGCATCTACAACATCGGCAACAATCAGCCCGTGCCGCTGCTGCGTTACATCGAGGTGCTCGAGGACTGCCTCGGGCGCAAAGCGCAGAAAAATTTCCTGCCGATGCAGCCTGGCGACGTCGCCGAAACCTTTGCGGACATCGATGACCTGGCCCGGGATGTCGGTTATCGGCCGGCGACTCCGATCGAGGAGGGGGTACGGCAGTTCGTCGACTGGTTCTGCGAGTACTATGGTTACCGGCACCCGGGTGCCTCCTGAGGCTGCGCCTCGGCCGCAGTTCCACAGGCTTCCTTGAGAAAACTACGGGCAGGGCTGACTTGCCGCGTCCCGACCCTCGGGTTAAAGTCGCGGGTCACAACAATCAGACAGGTTGATGAAAGGTGCAGAACCTTCCTCTTCTGGCCTATCCAACGGCCAATGTTTGCTGCACGCACGCTGATTGCTGCACGCACCTCGTTCGCGGTTTTCGTAATCTTCGCGAGGTGCGCGCATGAGGTCTGGGAGCGCTCGGCCATACGCCCTGTTTCTGCTGCTGACGGGTTTGACCGCAACAGCGCCAGCCCTGGCCTACATCGATCCAAACGCGGGCGGACTGCTCTTTCAGGTGCTCACGCCCATCCTGGCGTTGCTCGCAGCCGCCGCCACTTTCGCGCGCCGGCAGATTGGTCTTTTCTGGCTGCTGCTGTCGCGCGCCTTCCGCACGGCCCTCGCACGCCTGTCCCGCGCCGACCGCACTGAGCTGGAATAGGCCGCGACTTGCCTAGATGTCGCTGAAGTTAGCGGGGGAGCTATGGACGCGCCTCACCTGCTTTGCCTGCGTAGCGGCTCTGCTCATCCAGGGTCTATGCATTCTCGCCGAAGTCGATGGCTGGCTCGCCTATGAGACGGCGCGACAGCTCAGTGAGGAGGTCGGCGCCCGAGTCGCCATAGGGCTGGCGGCCGCTCTGGTGGCGAGCACGGCTGTCACCCTGCTGACGCTCCCCTATCTGCTCTGGACCCCCGATGATTCGCGTCGACGGCTCGAGCGGATCACTACCGTGGCAGTGGTAGGCTTCACGGTCGTGTGCGGCTGCACTTTGCTTGGCATTGCCGTCCTCTGGGCTCAGGCGGTGCATCTGCTGACGTTCACGAACCGCGGCGCCATCCAATTGTGGGCCTGCCTCTCGGTCGCTCTGATCGCAGCAACACTGGCCGTGTCCGTCACCGTGCGTCGTAGAGTCTTGACGCAGCGGCTGACGCAGACGATCTCCGGTTCCGCCACGCGTCGGCTGCTGCTGCTGGCGGGCATCGGCGGCCTGCTCACCGGCCTTTGCAGTGAAGTCTTCCCGCGCACATCGCCACCGCGCCCTCCTCGGGCAGGGTCGGCTCGAGGACGGCCGAATCTGCTGCTGGTGACTTTTGATGCTTTGTGCGCTGAGGACATGTCGTGCTACGGCTACCATCTTCCGACCACCCCTAACATTGATGCCCTGGCTCGTTCCAGCTCCGTATTCTCCAACTACTACTCCGCCAGTACTTTCACCACGCCGAGCGTCGTCGCGATGCTCACTGGGCGCTATCCCACCAGTACGCACGTGTACCACTACGGGGGTAGTCTGCGGAACGGTGATGTCGAGCGGACCTTGCCCCGCATCCTGCGCGATGCCGGCTATGCCACCGCCGCCTCGGTTGCCAATCCCGGCGCGCATCCCGGCTGCCTGGGATTTGGTCACCACTTCGATGTGCTGCCGTCATGTCCGCTACGCGACTTTCCGACACGCGAGGCGGCGGCGCTGTTCCACTCCGCCCAGCTCGCCGCCGACGTTGGCCGCGGGGCCAACTTCGTTCCGTACATGCTCGAGCAGCTCTCGCCGAAGCTCTTCGGCCAGGTGCATTCCAAGTTCCCGCCGGCTGCCAGCTTCGCGCAGGCAGAGCAAATCCTGCAGGATCTGCCGCGCCCGTATTTCCTCTGGGTGCATGTGTTTGCTCCTCACTTTCCGTACCTGCCAGAACCTCCGTGGCTGCATCGATTCCTGCCGACCGATGAGCTGCGCACGCATGCCGAGTTCGCCGACATGGTGGATCGCACCGGGTATCTGTATAGCCCTGCAAAGCAGCCGGCCGTCGACAAGGGCCGACTGCGATACGGGGAGTGGGTTGCGCAGACGGATGCAGCTTTTGGCCAGTTTCTGACCGGGCTGCAGAGTCGCGGCGGCCTTGCGGATACCGCAGTCATCGTCTCGGCGGACCACGGCGAGAGTTTCCAGGGGGGATTTCTCGGTCATGGCGGCGCGGACCAGCTGCGGCCGATCCTGCATATCCCCCTGATCCTCAAGCTTCCCGGACAGAATCAACATCGGGACATCGCGGTGAGCGCTGATCAGACCGCGCTCGCGCCCTCGATGCTGCAGCTTGCAGGACTTGCCCGTCCCGAATGGATGGATGGCAGCTCATTGTTGGTCCCGAACGAGGACGAATCAGCTGCTCGCGGTGGGCATGCGTTCAGCCAGTTTCTGGTCTCCAACAGCTCATTCAAGCCGGTGACGCATGGCAGCATCGGCGTCATCGATGGTCGGCACCAGTACGTCTATAACTTCGATCGACGCGCCGGCGCGCTGTTCGATCTGGCCGAGGCGCATGAGCAGAAACACGAGCGCTCGGCACTGGAGCCGGAGCTCACGCGCAGTCTGCACGAGCGGCTGCTGGCGCAATTCCCGAACGTGTTCGGGTCCGACTCTGGCCGCGCGTAGATATCTCAATCTGACGGCCGCAGCGTGGCGCAGCCTGCGGCACAACTGGCAACTGCCTCCGACCCCGGGCGTGCTCTGGCAGTGTTACGGTGCCGGCCCGCTCTTCAGTGCCCTCGAACGCCTGCAGCGTGCGGTCGCGCGTAGCCAGCGACACAACACGGCCCCACTGTCCGGCTGTGTGGTGGTACTCGGTTACTGGCGCTCGGGCACTACCTTGCTGCATGAGTACCTGTGCCTGGATCGCAGGTATGCCTTTCCGCGCACCTACGCATGCATGCATCCGCACCATTTCGTGCTCACGCAGGCCGGCGCCCTCAAACGCTCAGGACCAATCCAACAGCGCCCCATGGACGAGCTGTACGTCTCGGCGGAATCCCCGCAGGAGGATGAGTTCGCACTGCTCGGATTGGGGGCGCGCTCGCCGTACGAGGCACTACTGAGCCCTTCGCATCTGCCCGAGGCGCTGCTGCTGGCAGATCCGGACGACCTGTCGTCGACCGAGCGTGAGCAATGGCGGCAGATCTTCAGCGCTTTCATTGCAGATGTCTCCAGCGTTGAAGGCGGACGACCGCTGGTGTTGAAATCACCGCCACACGGGTATCGGATCACGACCTTGCGGCAGCTATTGCCGGATGTGCGCTTTGTCGTCATCGTCCGCTCTCCCGGCGTCGTGTTTGAGTCCGCGGTGCGAATGTGGCGCAGTCTGTTCGAACTGTACGCGCTGACGCCGATTCCTCCCGAGGATGACACCCGCCGCGCCGTGTTGCAGGATCGACCGCGGTTCGAGGCGAAGCTGGCACAAGGTCTGACAGGTATGCCATCCAACCGGGTGGCGTGCGTGCGCTACGAGGAGTTGGTGCGCGATCCGCTGCAGGTCATCCGCGGTGTGTATGAGCGGCTCGAGCTCGAGGATTTTGCCAGCCTCGAGACGGCGATCTGCGCCGAGCACGCCAAACGCAGCAGCTACGTTGCGCGCAACGCGCAGCCGCCGGCCGCATGGGCCGAGGCGCTGCGCACGGCGTGGGCGCCGATCTTCAGACACTACGGCTACGAGCCTGACTGCTAATATTCCTTTAGGAATGTCGTCGGAGCGTCCGCTGTGTCCTCATCGCAAGTTGCCGTGCAGGTGCCGTTACTCGACCTGAAGCTACAGTACGCGCCGCTGGCCGAGGAGATTCAAGCGGTTATCGCCAAGGTCTGCGCAAGTCAGGCGTTCATTCTCGGGTCCGAGGTGCGGGCGCTCGAGGCAAGCGTAGCCGCATACTGCCAATGCCGTTTCGGCATTGGGGTGTCCTCCGGCACCGATGCGCTGCTGCTGGCTCTCATGGCGCTGGAGATCGGGCCGGGCGATGCGGTATTGACCACGCCGTACACCTTTTTTGCCACCGCAGGCACGATCGCGCGCACCGGCGCAACTCCGTGTTTCTGCGACATCGATCCGGTCACCTTCAATCTCTCACCCGCAGCGGTGCGTGCCTACATCGAGCAGCGCTGCGAGCGGCAGCGCGGCCAGCTACTCACGCGTGCGGGATTGCGTGTCAAGGCGATCATGCCGGTGCATCTCTACGGGCAAATGGCTGACATGGCGCCATTGATGCAACTGGCGCAGGCAAACGGTCTGCGAGTGATCGAGGACGCCGCACAAGCCATTGGCTCGCAGGACCTGCAGGGGAGGCGTGCCTGCAGCTACGGCGATGTCGGCTGCCTGTCATTCTTCCCGACCAAGAACCTTGGCGCGTTCGGCGATGCCGGCATGTGTGTGGCGCACGATCCGGCTCTGACCGAGCGCATGGAAATCCTGCGCGTTCACGGTGGCAAGCCGAAGTACTTTCACGGCCTCATTGGTGGCAACTTCCGCATCGATGAGCTGCAGGCGGCGGTGCTCAACGTCAAATTCAGGCACCTGGATGCCTGGACCAGCGCACGACAGCGCAATGCTGCCTTTTACGATGGCGCGTTCGCTGCGGCCGATCTCGGACGGGCGGTGCAGACACCGCTTGCAATCCCTGGCGCGCGTCACATCTATAACCAGTACATCATCCGGGTGCGTGATCGGGATCGACTGCGGCAGCATCTCACCGCCCACGGCGTCGGCACCGAGATTTACTATCCGGTGGCTTTGCACCAACAGAAGTGTTTCGCTTATCTACGACACCGGGCGGGCGAATTCCCGGAGTCCGAGCGCGCTGCCGAGGAAACGTTGGCGCTGCCGATCTTTCCCGAGCTGACCACGACACAATTACAATATGTCGTGGATTCAATCGCGGCGTTCTATCGGGACGCCTGAGCGCGTACCAGGCGTGCCTGCGGCGCGCTGCGACAGGATCGACCAGTGGGGTGTGGGGCCCCCCGGCAAGAACTGGCGGAGCAGCTTGCCCCGGCCGTGCGGGATCCCCGAACGGCGCCGGTCCTCTCGCCCGGGATGCTCAAGCTGCTGCAGCAGGTGGCGCGCCTGCGCGACTGAGCGTTCGCTGCTGCATCCCAGTACAATCGATCCGACGGGCCGCTTCCGGTCCGGTAGGTGTAGGGGTGGATGTTGCAGTGAGAGGATGCGCAGGTGTCGGCAGCGAACTCGAGGAGCATCTCGAGTTGTTCCGGCGTCTCGACACGCTGACGCCGGTCATCGAATCAGCTGCGCGGCTGATGGGGGAGACGCTGTTACAAGGCCACAAGCTGCTGTTTTGCGGTAACGGCGGCTCCGCCGCTGACAGTCAGCACCTGGCTTGCGAGTTCAGCGGTCGCTTCGTCCGCGACCGGCGACCGCTCGCGGCCATCGCTCTGACCACGGATTCTTCGGCGCTCACCTGCATTGCCAACGACTACAGTTTCGATGAGGTGTTCGCGCGTCAGTTGCTGGCGTTGGGCAACCGAGGTGACTGTCTGATCGCCATCTCAACCTCGGGCAACTCCCGCAATGTCATTCGCGCGGTGCAGACGGCGCGCGATGGTGGCGTGCGCACGATCGGCATGCTGGGTCGCGACGGCGGCGCCCTCGCGCCGCTGGTCGAGCTCGCAATCGTTGTCCCAAGCGAGAGTACCGCCCGCATCCAGGAAGCGCACAGCTTCATCGGTCACACGCTCTGCGGGCTCATCGAGCACACGCTGGGCCTGGCCTGAGCGCGTGAGCGGGCTGCGCACACGCCTGCAGAAGGCTCGCGTCCTGGTCGTGGGGGATGCCATGCTGGATCGTTACCTGTTCGGTGATGTCGAGCGCATCTCACCGGAAGCGCCGGTTCCGGTGGTGAAGGTGACCCGCGAGGAGGCGCGGCTGGGTGGCGCGGCCAACGTCGCTTTGAACGTCAAGTCACTTGGAGCGCACGCCACGCTGCTAACCGTGGTGGGCAACGATGAGCCGGCCACCAAGCTACAACGCCTGCTGCAAAGTCACGGCATCGAGTCGATCGTCGGACAGGACGCAAAGCTGTATACCTGTGTGAAGCTGCGGGTCATCGGGCGGGCACAGCAACTGGTGCGTGTGGATTTCGAGAATCTGCCCGATCATGAAATTCTGGCCGACATGCTGAGCGACTTCGCGCGAGTGGTTGGACAGTTCGACGCGGTGCTCTTCTCCGACTACGGCAAAGGCGGTCTGGCGCATATCCCGCGCATGATCGAGCTGGCGCGTGCAGCCGGCAAACACGTCCTGATCGACCCGAAAGGCAATGACTACAGCCGCTACGCGGGCGCCACGGTCATCACGCCCAACCGGGCAGAGCTGACCCAGGTGATTGGTGGCTGGAGCTCCGCAGCCCAACTCACTGAGAAAGTGCAGACGCTGCGTCGCGAGCAACGCCTCGATGCACTGCTGCTCACGCGCAGCGAGGAAGGCATGTCGTTGTTCGATGCTGCCGGCGAGCTGCATGTGCCGGCCCAGGCTCGGGAGGTATTTGATGTGACCGGTGCCGGAGATACGGTGATTGCCACCATGGCGAGCATGCTGGCGGCCGGCCTCGACCTGCGTGCCGCGCTGCCGGTCGCCAATCGCGCCGGCGGCATCGTGGTGGGCAAGTTCGGTACTGCCACCGTGAGTTATGCCGAGTTGTTTCCATGAGGGTGGCGGTCACCGGAGCTGCGGGCTTCATCGGCAGCAACCTGGTTCATGGGCTGAATGCCCTCGGCATCGACGATGTCATTGCGGTGGACGATCTCACCGACGGTGCGAAATTCCGCAACCTGCTTGGCGCGCGGTTGAGTGACTACTTCGACAAGGAAGAATTCTACCGGCGCTTTCGCGCTGGCGAGCTCGGCAGCATCGATGCCGTGCTTCACCAGGGAGCCTGTTCGGACACCATGGAGCACAACGGTCGCTTCATGCTGCAGAACAATTACCGTAACTCGAAGGACCTGCTGGATGCCTGTCAGGCGCAGGGCACCAGACTGCTGTACGCATCCTCGGCCGCCACCTATGGTGGCGGAGAGGTTTTCATCGAGCAGCCGCGCTACGAGCAGCCGCTGAACGTCTATGGCTACTCCAAGCTGCTGTTCGACAACATTGTGCGTCGCATGCTGCATGGCAGCGCGGCGCAGGTCGTCGGTCTGCGCTATTTCAACGTGTATGGACCGCGTGAGCAGCATAAGGGGCGCATGGCCTCAGTGGCCTATCACCACTTCGAGCAGTTCCGCCAGTCCGGCAAGGTGCAGCTGTTCGGCGAATATGCAGGCTATGCTCCTGGCACTCAGACGCGCGACTTCGTGTATGTCGATGATGTCGTGACGGTGAATCTGTGGTTCCTGCAGCATCCGCACTGCAGCGGCATCTACAATGTCGGCAGCGGCCGTGCCCAGCCGTTCAATGACGTCGCTCATGCTTCGGTCAACGCCCTGCGCCGACAGCACGGCGAGCCTGAGCTCACACTGGCGCAACAGGTGGCAGCCGGCCTGATTGAATACGTCCCTTTCCCGCCAGCGTTGATCGGCAAGTATCAATGCCGCACCCTTGCGGATCTCAGTGCGCTGCGCGCCACCGGCTGCGAGCTGCCATTCCTCGATGTTGCGGCCGGCGTGTCGCGCTATATGGAGTGGCTCAGCTGGAATGCGGTTGAGTGAGTGATGACAGGAGCGGACATTCCCGCCGACCTCTCACGCAAGATACTACGCGGCGAGCATGCGCTGAGCATCGCCCAGCTGTTGCCCCGCCCACTGGTATTCACCAATGGCGTGTTCGATGTGCTGCATCCGGGTCACGTGGTTTACCTGGCGCGCGCGCGCATGCTCGGCGCGGCACTGCTGGTTGGTCTAAACAGTGACAGCTCCGCGCGCAGTCAGGGCAAGGGACCTGAGCGGCCTCTCAATAACGAGCGGGATCGGGCGCTGGTGCTCGCTGGGCTGGAGAGCGTTTCCGCGATCATCCTGTTCGATGAGCCCACTCCCGTTGCTCTCTTGTCGCGCTGCCGTCCGGATGTGTATGTCAAGGGCGGCGATTATGACATTGAGAAGCTCGAAGAGACGCGCCTGGTGCGCAGCTGGGGCGGTCAGGCGCGGGCGATTGAGTTCCTGCCCGGCTATTCCACGACGTCTCTGCTGAAGCGCATCCGCGCGGAATCGTAAGGAGGCGCGGTGCGCCGCAAAGCCGCCTTCATCGATCGTGACGGTGTGATCAACGAGGAACGCGCCTACGTCGGCAGTCCGCAGGACTTTGTGCTGCTGGCCGGCGCGTTACCCGGCTTGCAACGCCTGCAGGCTGCCGGTTATCGGCTGATCGTCATCACCAACCAGTCCGGCATTGCGCGCGGCTTCTACACCGAGGCCGATTACCTTCAACTGGAAGCTCACATGCAAGAACTGTTAGACCAGGGCGGTGTCACTCTGGATCTCGTGCAGTACTGCCCACACCTTCCCGATGCGCCGCTCGAGCGCTATCGCATCGATTGTGAGTGTCGCAAGCCCAGGCCGGGCATGTTGCGGCGTGCAGCACAGATGTTGGACCTCGATCTGCAGCTGTCATTTCTGGTTGGCGATCGCCTGGTAGATGTTCAGGCGGGGCGCGCTGCAGGGGTGGGCCGATGTTATCTGGTTCGCTCAGGTCAGGCGCTCAGCGCCCGAGACATCGCTGCGGCTGACGGCGTGTTCGGTGATCTGGATGAGTGCGTTGCGTACGTCCTGTCTTCCCTTGCAGCTGAAGGCAGCACCGCCTAGTTGGGGACGTCAGCAGGGGTGCGGCTCACTTCAATCCAGCTGCGGCCGTCGTAACGGAAGGTGATCGAGCGCGAGTTACCTGCCGCAGGATCACTCCAGGCGGCCAGTTTGTAGCCCGCGGACCAGTGAGTGGGAGCAAGAGTTGCCTCCGTGAGGTTGCGCAACGTCAGGGTGATCCGCCGTCCGGGTGTGCCGTCATGATTTACAGGATCACTCAAGGTCAGCGCGCGGCCGCTCTCCACGGAGATCTCGAAGTCGTTGCCAATGGTGAGATCGATGGTCACCACCTCACCAGCGGCAACAGCACGGCTGAGACCTGCCTGTTGTGATGCAGCTCCAAAACCCCACAGCGGCAGTTGTTCCGGGCCAAAGCCCCGACGCGTCAGCTCAGTCAGAAGCATGCGATGCTGCACGCCAGCGTGCGTCCAGAGCGCCGCTGCGCCTTCGATGCGAATGGCTGCATCATAGCCTGCGATCACGCTGAAGCTGCGCTCCGCTGACAGGGTGGCGCGACGGTCGTACATCACACCCACGGCGCCGCCCGGATCGATCCCGTAGTCGAGGTAAAAAGGCTCGCCACTGCGCTCATCGAGGAGAAACAGGCCGCGCAGATCCTGACCGCGCGGCAGGGGGCTCACCAGGCGGAAGCGGGTCGTGCCGTACGCAGGATCCTGAGTCTCGGCGATATAGCGAGGTGCACTGCCGATGCGGGCACCCGTGGCCAGTACGGCGAACAACCAGGGCACCGAACCCAGCACCACGTTGTTGCAGCGGATCGGGGTGTAATGTCCAGCGCAATACTCGATGGACCAGTCGCCATCGAGTTGTACCGGTTGCTCGCCCTGCAGCAGCAGATTGCCGCCGACGAATGAATCCAGGATACGACGGCGCGCGCCTGGGGAGCCCGCCGCTTCCGTGCCGGTACTGTTGTGCACGAGGAAGGAATTCTTGAACTGATGATTATGCGTCGTGACGGCCGTCGTGCCAACGAGCAGGCTGTTGTTGCGCGGATTGCCGTTGGCAACCGTCGCCAGGTTGCGCACCTGCCGTAGCGGATAGATGCGACTGAAGATCGCTGCGGGTGTTTCTGACTCGACGCTCGGATGAAAGCGGTGAAACTCTGCATTACCCAGATCGAGCAATGGCAGCCAGGGCCCGATGGATGCGGCGGAAGTATGTGCAAAGTGAGCAGGATCGCGATGCGACCAGCTGCGATGATCGTTTATGGCAGCTGCCGCACCCGTGCCGCCATCAAATGCCACGCGCCCCAGTCGACAGGCTCCCTGGGTATCGATAACGAACTGCTCGCGCACCCCGCCCAGATAAAAATCCTCTAGGGCGAGGAAACCGTCGGCGCCGATGGTGATGGCGGCGGCGGACTGTGGCGCACCGAAGCCGTTGTCGATCTTGCCTTCCACGACGTAATTCGGGCCGTCCTCGACATACAGCCCGCCGCTCAGGGCTCCCTCGATGCGCAGGCCGCGAAGATAGATGTTAGCGGTGCCGTTGCGCAAGATGACGGAAGCGGCAGCGACGGCTGCTGCTCCCGGCTTGAAATGAGAGAAGATGTCGATGTTGGTATAGTTGGAATCCCAGCAGTTGTCCGCGATCAGCGCAGGGCAGCGGCCACCGCTGAAGATCAACTCATTTAGCAGCCACATGTGACTCAGATTGTTCAGGTGCAGACAGCCGCGGCTGCCGTCGCGACCGTAAAAGCGCAAGCGCTGAATCGTTCCCGCGTTCGGCCCCGGATGACCGTCGCCGATCTCCAGCACGTAATCCGCATCGACCCCCAGCTGCAGGATCGTGTTATTGCGTGAGCTGCCTGCCAGTGTGATGGGGAGGAGCATCTGCAGCTTTTCCCGCAGAACATGCTCGCCGTCGGTGAGCTCGATAGTGTTCTTGCTGCGCACCGCCGCGAGCAGCTCATCCTGGTCGTGCGGGCCGAGCCGCAGCACGGCGCCAGCCGGTGCAGCCTCCGGCACGGGCCTCACGAGCGGGACCGCTGAGCTTGCGGCGAACAGTTTTCTGGTGAGCTCGCGACGATTCATGCGCAGGGATGATGCATGGCGAACAGCGATTTATAGCGAGCGGCGATTTATAGCGCCATGCTAAAAATTGCGTGTGATCGACAGGGTCACACTGGTTACATCATAAAAGCTGTCGATACGGTGAATGGGGCTGACCGGATCACCGGGCAATAGATTGTCACGCGCGATGCTGTCCGCATAGCGGAATGCCGCGGAGATATCCCAGCCCGGCAGCAGATTGCGCCACTGCGCCTCGACTCCGTAATAAATCCCATACGCCGGCAGGCGCAGAGCGTAGCGGTCGGCACCCAGGAAAATCCCGAGTGCCAGCGGCGAATTGAAGCGATAGCGATAATCCAGCGCGCGAAAGCCGAGCAGTTTGTAGCCGCGGACGTCGTCCAGCTCGAGACGAGCACCGAGGTCATTGTGCTCAGAGACGAAGCGTCGGGCGCCCACGGCGAAGTGGTAACTGTCGGTTACGGGCAGCGTCGTCTTGTGCGCGCCGTCCACCAGGTCGACCCGGACCCGGTTGGCATTCGCGCCGGCATCAATAAATACCTCGCCCTTGCGGTCCTGCGCCTGTTCCGGCGTGTCCGATTCGTAGGCATCACCGAGGAAATGACTCAGATGCGGATTGGCATCTCCATAGCGAAAGAATCCCTGGACGCGAGAGAAACTGCTTCCAAAGACATCCCGCCCCACGTGCAACTCGCCGCCGATCGTGTGCTGATGCCAGGGGTGAGCGTACGAGAGGCTGAAATCCTGGTAGCGCTTGTACGGAACCACGCCGTAGCTCTGATTTTGCAGGGCACGGTAGCGCACATCGATCACGCCGCCGAAGAGATCGTCCCATCCGATGCGAACCATGCCGCTGCGTGCGCCCACCGGATCACGAAACACGCGCTGATCAGCACCCCAGTTGCCCGTGACGTCGCCGTAGTTGGTCATGCCGTCCAGATAGACCGCGTGGGTGTACCACGCGTCCTGCCATTCAGAGGCTTCGATGGTCAGGTCCAGATGCTGTAGGAGCCGCGGGAAGTGCACTCCGAGCGAGAGAGAGGAATTGCCCAACAGGTAGTTTCTGCCGCGCGAGGTGTCTTCACCGCCATACTCGGCATAGACCTCGAAGGGTATCTTTGCCGGGAACAGCAGCGTGCTGGTGAAGGAGGCCTCCTGATTCTCGACCTTGTTGGGGTTGGTCGGATCATTGAAGTTGGCGTATTTCGAGGGATTGAAGAATGCCTGGACCAGATCCGTCAGTGAGTTATTCTTGCGGGCCCCGCCGCCGAATTGCACCAGGCGACTCACCCCGAGGGACCAGCCGCTCACCGGCTCAATGGATAGGTGTACCCCAGCCAGCTCCGGATGGCCCGCGGTGAAGCCTTTCAGATACACAATGTCATTCGTGTTGGACATGCGCGCCAGAAATGCCTCGTACTTCAGCCCCAGAGAGCCGATGGGCCGATAGCTCGACAATGTCAGCGAGGGCATGGTGGGCGCCTCGGTGCTCATGAGCATGCTGCTGTCGCTCATGGGCGAGAACCAGTGCGGGCGAAAGCCAAAGTCAAGCTGCGCGGCACTCCAGCCCAGACTGATCAGCGATCCGGTCCAGGTCGTCCTGCCCTGATAGGCGACGGCACCGGCATCGATGAGCAGATAGTCATTGGGCTGCAGATAGGCCTGGCCTGCGAGCTGCCAGTGGCTGCGGTCCCGCATGCCGTAACTGTCCGGCACCACGGGATCGGAACCTCCGGCTGCCGCGAGCGTCGCGCTGGCGTAGGTGACTCCGGAATCCGCGGTGTAACGGGAGAGGTACCGCTCGACGCGATGGCACAACACCGGATCGACCCTGCATGCCTTGGGCAGGGCGGCGACAACGTTGGCAGCCGCAATCGGCCGGGTCAGGACTGGCTGGTCCCCCAAAATGAGCACGCGCTCGATCTGGCTCTCAACTTCCGGCTCGATGTTCAGGGGCAGATAAGGCGTTACGCCCAGCGCATGGGCCAGACGGGAACTCACCAGCAGCAGGCCCAGGACTGAAACTCCGACTCTCTTCATGCATCTCCCGGTCAACCGCGGCGGCGCCATCCGCAAGAATTGGGGGCGTGAACGAGGTCGGTCCGGCGCCAATTATGGCATGGCGCCCGCGCGGGCCGGAGCTACCCACGAGCTGCAGGTGAACTCCGGACGCCCGCTTTGCTCAAAGCAGCGCCGACCTCCAGTACAATCGCGTTTCCCCATCGGGGGGTGAGCGCTCCAGAAACAGGCCGGACGGGTCCTGGTGCTTCCGGCCGCCCTGACGTGCGCCGGAGTGCGGCGCGACGGCAGGCATAAAAGGTGAAGGCTTTACATGCGCGTGATGCAAC
Organism: uncultured Pseudomonadota bacterium; assembly: GCA_963715725.1. Lineage (GTDB taxonomy): Bacteria > Pseudomonadota > Gammaproteobacteria > Steroidobacterales > Steroidobacteraceae > 13-2-20CM-66-19. Next base: position 3,040,906 of record OY970272.1, read on the forward strand.
TCCGACTGCTGTGGTCGGTACTGATTCTCCTTACGGCATGCTTTCTGCCGCAGCAGGTCGGATTTACCCAGACCACAGGTCCGGCATCCGACCAGATCGACATGTTTCGTAATCTGTCGCCCGAACAGCAGGACGCGATTCTGCAACAGCTGGGTGGCAGCAACGGTGGGCTGTCGGGCAACGGCATATCCGGCTTCCCGGGCTCTAACACCAGCGGCTTCGGCATCTCGACACTCGACCGGCAGGGTATCAACTCCCAGCGCGATAACCAGGCTATCTATCGCAATCGGATGCTGACCACCACTGCCATGGATGAGGAAGAGCAGGAGGAGCTCAAGCCTCCGGCCCTGCAGGTCATGAAACCCTTCGATTCCGTCATCGTGGAGATCGATTACAAGCTCGCGCCGCGAGGTGTGTCGCAGTCGACTCAGGCGTATTACCTCGCGCAGGGCATGTCGCCTGCGCAGATCCAGGCGCTGCAGCAGAGCGCCGCTCAAGGGGCGGGGGGCGCGAGTCCTGTCCCGGCCAACTCGGCTGCCGCGCTTGCCGCCGCCGCTGGCCAGAGTTCCGGGGCAGCCGGCCAGAGTTCCGCGGCTGGGCCAGACCAACTCACGGATGAGGATCGCAAAGCGCTCGATAACATCATCACCCAGATCCGCGCGAAAAATCCGTACGTTCTCGATGCATACGGCCAGATTGTTCTTCCCGGTTTCTCGGCCATTTCCCTGAGCGGACTGAATGACGAGCAGGCAACCATGCGGCTGAAAGCGGAGCCGGCGTTCAGCAAGCTCGATATCCGCATCACACGCCTGCCGCTCAAGAAAACCGGTGCCAAGGGGTTGAAGCCCTTCGGCTACGATCTTTTTGAGCGTTCGCCATCGACGTTTGCACCCGTCACCAATGTGCCGGTGCCGGCGGATTACATCCTGGGCCCCGGGGACGAGCTCGATATCCAGCTCTATGGCAATCAGAACCGCAACCTGCGGATTACCGTGGGGCGAGATGGGCGCATCAATTTCCCGGAGCTGGGGCCGATTGAAGTGGGTGGGCAACTGTTCAGTGCCGCCAAGGCGGATATCGAGACGCGTGTTTCGCGACAGATCATCGGCGTGCGCGCCGCCGTGTCACTCGGAGATACGCGCGCAATTCGCGTATTCGTGCTGGGCGAGGCCCGCACGCCGGGCTCCTTCACGATCAGCGGACTTGGGACCATCACCTCCGCGCTGTTTGCGGCCGGTGGCGTTAAGCGCATCGGCTCGCTGCGCAATATTCAACTCAAGCGACAGGGCGCCCTGGTGCGCCAGCTCGATCTGTACGATCTGCTGATCCGCGGCGACACCTCTGCCGATGCCAAGCTGCTGCCAGGCGATGTGATATTCATTCCGCCCATCAAGGCAACTGTAGCGATCGATGGGGAGGTCCGGCGGCCGGCCATCTACGAGCTGCGGAACGAGTCCAGCGCGGATGATCTCATCCACTTGGCCGGCGGCTTGACTGCCGATTCGGACCGTACGCGCGTGACCTTGACCCGCATCGACGAGAATCAACACCGTATCGCGATGCGCATCGACCCGCAGGCGCTGGGTGCAAAAGCAACGCTGCGCGATGGCGATCTGCTGTTGGTTCCGCGTCTGCGTCCGACGCTCGACTCGGGGGTTCAGATCGCCGGTTTTGTCTACACGCCAGGCATCAGCGCCTATCGTCCCGGGCTGCGGCTCTCCGATGTCATTCATTCGATCGATGATCTGCAGCCCAACGCCGATCAGCACTATGTGCTCATACGTCGCGAGCTGCCGCCGGATCGGCGGATTACAGTGCTATCGGCCGACCTTGCCGCTGCGCTGCATGCGCCCGGCTCGAATGCTGACATCGCGCTGATGCCACGCGACCGCATCACTGTTTTCGATCTGTCCTCGACCCGTGACCACGTGATCCAGTCACTGATGGACGAGCTGCGGGTGCAATCCTCCTTGCGCCAGCCGACTCAGGTAGTGCACATCGACGGGCGCGTCAAGGTACCGGGCGACTACCCGCTCGAGACAGACATGACGGTCAGTGATCTCATCAGGGCCGGTGGCGGCCTGGCGGATGCCGCCTACGGAGCCAAAGCCGAGTTGACACGCTACGAGGTCATGAACGGTGAGACTCGCAAGACGCAACTGATCAATGTGGATCTGGATGCCGCTCTGCGCGGAGATCCGAACGCCAACATCCGGCTGCAGTCATACGACAATCTCAGTGTCAAGGAAGTATCGGAGTGGCGTGGACAGGAGGAGGTGATCCTCACCGGTGAGGTACGCTTCCCCGGGCGTTATGCCATCCGGCGCGGCGAAACGCTCAGGTCCGTAATCAACCGCGCCGGTGGGCTGACTGACTTCGCGTTCGCAGACGGTGCCGTGTTCACCCGTACCGAGCTCAAGCGACGCGAGCAGGACCAAATGGATCAGTTGGCCTCCCGCATGCAGAGGGATCTGACCATACTCGCAGTGCAGGCCACCGCCACCAGTCAGAACGGCGGTGGCAACGCCGGTACGGCATTGGCGGTAGGCCAGCAGCTGTTCGCGCAACTACGGGCTGCCCGGGCAGTGGGCCGCCTGGTCATCGACTTGAACCACATAGTCAAAGGCGGGCCCGGTTCGAGCGCCGACGTAATATTACGGAATAACGACGAGTTGCACGTACCGCGCCTGCAGCAGGAGGTCTCGGTCATCGGGGAGGTGCAGAATGCAACTTCTCACCTCTACAACCCGGAGCTGTCTCGCGACGATTACATCGCAATGAGCGGCGGTACGACCCGTCGTGCGGACCACCGCAGCATCTATGTGGTACATGCGAATGGCAGCGTCGTGTCAAATGCCGGCAATCGCTGGTTTGTGCAGTCCAACGTCCGCATCAAACCGGGCGATACGGTCGTGGTGCCGCTCGATGCCGAACATCTGCCGGCGCTCCCCTACTGGCAGGCAGTCACGCAGATTCTGTACAACGTGGCGATTGCGGTGGCGGCGGTGCATGCTCTCTGAGCGCCCGCTGTTGAGCCGCTCGGTCAAGAACAGGATGGATGAGGTGGGGGGCGCCAGGTCTGCGGGCGGTTGATGAGGCTCGCAGGCAACATTCTTTGGAATGCTGCAGGACTTATCCTGCCGCTGCTGGTCGGACTGCTCTCTGTGCCGATCATTCTGCGTGGCTTGGGAACAGAGCGCTTCGGCTTCCTATCCATCATCTGGATGTTGATAGGATATTTTAGTGTGTTCGACCTTGGGCTGAGCCGCACCCTGACCAAGTGGGTCGCTGACGCTCGCGCCGCTGGGCGCGATGCTGAGGTGGCCAGCGTCACCAGCACAACGTTGTATATCGTGGCGATCAGTAGCGTGGCGCTTAGCATCGTGTTGGCTGTATGTGCTCCTTGGATCGCTGGAGAGTTTCTCAATGCGACGAGTGACCTGACGGCTGAAGCAACCGCGGCGATCCGCTGGCTGAGCCTCAGTCTGCCGTTTGTGCTGGTCGCCACGGTGTGGACCGGATTGCTGGAGGGCTATCAGAAGTTCGGCTCGATCAACATGGTGAGAGTTCCAATGGGTAGCCTTTTGCTGGCCGCGCCGCTGGCAGTGCTTCCTTTCAGCAAGAGTATTGCACCGACAACAGCAGTGCTTGCCCTGCTGCGAGTTCTCAATGCACTCATCCTGATGCGACTGGCCTTTCGTGAGGTCCCCGTACTCCGGCAGCAAGGCTTTGGCTACCATCGTGAGCTGGTACGCCCGTTGCTGACCTACGGCGGTTGGCTAACGGTGAGCAACGTCGTCGGCCCGCTCATGGTGTACTTCGATCGCTTCCTGATTGCCGCGCTTCTGGGCAGCGCGGCCGTGGCTTATTACACGGTGCCCTATGATGTGCTGAATCGTTTGCTACTCTTGCCTACTGCAATTCAGGGTGTGCTCTTTCCAACCTTCGCGCTGCTACACGGACAACAGCCAGCAAGACTCAGGTCTGTGTTCGCGCGCTCTTCGACGACGACGCTCATCCTGATGCTGCCTGCGCTGCTCGGCACCATGCTGCTGGCAAACGAAGCGCTGCAGGTCTGGGTCGGCAGCAGGATTGCCGATGCCAGTGCGGGAGTCGCGCGGATCCTGATTGTCGGCGTTATCTACAACGCCATCGCCCGTACACCGTTTGTGTTTGTGCAGGGCGCAGGCCACGCGAAATGGACCGCGATCCTGCACCTGGTGGAATTTCCTTTCTATGCACTGGCACTCTGGCTCCTGGTGAGCACCAGTGGCTCGATCGAGAGCGCGGCTTATGTATGGACTTTTCGTGTGATCATCGACGCTGTGGCTCTTTACGTGATGACTTTGAACATTGATACCGGCCTCAAGCGCACGGCCGCGCGCGACGTAATCGCTACCACCGGTGCGTGTATCGTAGCCGTTCTGTTGGATCTGACCCTGTCTGAAGAGCTACCACGGTTGTTGGTCACTTTGGCGGTTGCCCTCGCGTGCGCCACAATGCTGCTGCGGCAGCTCGCGTACCTGCGCCCCTTGTCCACGAAGCGGAGCTCCTCGGCCGAGCCCTGAAGATGCCTGCGTGCTCGTGACAGAAACCAGTCCTGAAACTCGCGAGTGGCCGGGTACGCTTGAGTACCTCGGTCAGTGTCCAGTTTGCACCGCGAAGCGGCGCGAGCTCGAACTTGATCAGTTGTCGGATGTCACTTTCGGCCTCGCCCCAGGCAAGTGGACGCTGTGGCGCTGCATTGCTTGCGGGATACTCTACCTCGACCCGCGTCCGGATGAAGCATCGATTCACTTTGCCTATGGCGATTATTACACGCATGAGCCTCCTGTCGATCCGCAACCGAAGAATGCACTAAGCTGGTGGCGGAGCGCGATTGGCAACGGTTACCGCAACTGGCTGTTAGGTACCAAGCGCCGGCCGGCGCTGGCGATCGGGGCTTTCGTCACGATGCTATCACCCAATAATGCGCAACGTATCCGGCGGGAGAGCCGCGGGCTCGGGGCAGTGCGCCAAGGTTCGCGCCGGCTGCTGGATGTTGGCTGCGGAAATGGGGCCTTTTTGAGTCTCGCGAGGCAGCTCGGTTGGGACGGATATGGTATCGATTCGGACACTACGGCAACTGCTGTGGCCAGCAAACATGGCCAGATGTTAGGGTCACGGATACAGGACATCGAAGATTCTTATAGCGGATTCTTCGACGCGGTTACGCTGAGTCACGTCATCGAGCATGTGCACGAGCCTTTAGGCGTCCTCAGAAGTTGCTACCGTGTCCTGCGCCCTGGTGGCTTTCTGTGGCTCGAAACGCCGAACTGCCACAGCGTAGGATACGCCCTGTTCGGCCGTCACTGGCGGGGGTTGGAATGCCCGCGACACTTGACGCTGTTTCACCTCAGAGCGTTGCATTCATGTCTGTCCGAGGCTGGTTTCGTGCGTATCGAGACCAATCCCACCAGCGATGTGACGGTGTCAATGTTTACGAGCAGCGAGTTAGCGAAATCAGGCGATATTTCCGAACGGTCAGGAAGGCGGTTGCCCGATGCGACCGTGCTCGCCATCAAAGCTGCCGTTCGCAATGCACGCGCGATTGTGAGTAAGGACGCTGATCGCTCGGAGTTTGTGAGCGTTGTTGGGTACCGTCCGGCATAGCGGCTGAGCCGCATGGATCGGCCGCGACCTCGATTAGGCTCGGCGGGCGGGGCTCACCTCAAGTCGCACAGTCCAATCAGACCGAAATGGACTTGACCGCAGGTAACTGGCGTCGCTTTTTAGAAAGCGCGAGTTATCCACGGTTGCTCCATCAGGCAATCGCCTTGTGACAATAGCAATGTGAAACGGATGCGCGAGCTCCACATGAAGTATTTGTAAGCCCACCGCATCGGTCGCCGCGACGGCGAGACGCGTGTCGAAGACGTGGTGGTGCAAGCAGCGATTCTCGAGATTCTTAAGACTGCGAGCCCGGAAAGCTGCCGAGTCGCCGGCCTCCGGATCCATGCTGAGATCATGCAGCTCGAGGATCTCCTCGAGATGGGTCAAGTCATCCTCCTGCATGTCCTTCTCTAGGTCCTCGCGGAGGTGTTGCAGGGCGGTGATCGGCCGGCGATGATCGAACGTCGCATCGCGGTGCGGCAGGAACAGCACGACCGCTCCGGAGGGCTTGACGATGCGCTTCCATTCCTTAAGAGCTCGGAGCGGGTTGGCACTATGTTCCAGCATGTGTGAGGACAGCACGAAGTCGTAAGAAGCGTCCTCGGCAAAATCCAGGCGCGTCGCTTCGGCGAAATATTGCCGGCCGGGAGTGCGCAGGTTGTCGAAGCGGAAAGTGTTACCAGCGCAAATGTCGCCTTGCCAGACGGTGCGCGCGCTGTAATTGCAATTATCAATGCGCGCCGCCTGGGGATATATGGGCAATAGTTCGCCGGTTCCAAACACCGGGCTGGGGCCGCCGAGCTCAAGACCGCATTTGTCGCGAAACAGCCCGGCCACTTCATCCCAACACCGTAGCCGGGGGGGCAGGATCTTGCTTACGGTGAGTCGTAGCGGGCGTGGCAGCGTGGGTGAGCGCAGACTCCGCATCAGCCTGCGGATCATCGGCGGCACTCAGCTAGTGCAGTCTGGCGCAAGCTCTGCGGGAGCTGTTTGGTCAAAGAGGCGGCGCGTTGTGGGGTCAAAGAGTCGTTCCGCTGTGTCGTGGATGAGCTGTCCAATGGGACTTCAAAGGGCCGTGGGAATCATAGCTTACTCATCCAGATCCCTGCGATTCCTGGCTCGTGAGCCGGTCGTGCCAAATGCTATCATCGGTGGGGAATTCGGATCCGGCAGAGGCCGGTTGCCGCGCCCCAGAGAACGTGGAGTCACCAGCGCCCGTGCCTGGCAGGTCTGATATCTGCGCGGTAATAGTTACGTACTTTCCGCAGACGCAGGTCATCGATAACCTACGCGCGCTCGCGCCGCAGGTCGCCCGCATATTGGTCGTGGACAACGGCTCGCCGCCGGAGCTGTTGCAGCCAATCGTCGCGGCCGCCCTCGGGCTGGGTGGAACCGTGACCAGCATGGAGCGCAATGCCGGTATTGCCGCCGCGCTGAATCGGGGACTCGAGTATGCGCGGCAAAACGGCTATACCTGGCTCGCTACCTTCGACCAGGACAGTCAGAGTACGCCGGGCATGATCGGTGAGATGACGCGCGCTCTCGACAGCTATCCCGCACCCCAGGAGGTGGCCATCGTCACTCCCTGTCACGTAGATCGCAGACTCGGCTTCACGGTGCGTGACCGGGACGATCAAGGCGCAGGCGCACGCTGGCGGGCACTGCGGACCACCATGACCTCGGGTAATCTTCTCAGAGTAGATGCTGCGCTGGCGGCAGGTGGTTTCGATGACGGCCTGTTCATTGACTATGTCGACCATGAATTCTGCCTGCGGCTGGGACGCACCGGGCGGCGTGTCCTGGAGGCCAGCAAAGCGACCCTGCTGCATTCTCTGGGATCGATGGAACGGCGCTGGTTCATTTTCAAGCGGGTAACCATCACCAACCATGCGCCGCTGCGCCGTTACTACATGAGTCGCAATCGGCTCATCGTCTGGCGACGGTACTGGCGAGTCGTTCCCCTCTGGGTACTGCGCGATATCCGTCGCTTCGTGTTCGAGACCGGCTACGTCATGCTTTACGAACATGATGTTCCGGCAAAGCTACGCATGGCAGCGCGCGGGCTGCGCGATGGCTTGCGTAACGTGCGTGGCGCGTTTGACCCTTCGCGATAACCAGAGGCGTCACTTCCATGCTTGGGTTCCTGATGTTTCTGAACTTCGCCACGGCGGGGTTGGGCGAGTCCATCACGGGCGAGCAAGGAAAACTCTCCATATCCAACCTGGCGCCCGTGTTGTTCCTGCTCATCGCCGGCGGCTGCTACCTGGCCCGAACCCGTAGCGTAAATCGCGGATTCGTGTTGCTGTTCGGTTTTTTCAATGTGGCTGCCCTGATCAGCTTCGTAATCTTCATGTTCCGCTACGGCTGGCAGCCCAACGTCTTGGTGCTGGTGTTTCAGGACGTGGAAATCCTGTTTGCGCTGCTGCTCGTCTGGTACGCGCAGTCACACTGGGAAGAATTCCTGCGCGTGGCCAAGTGGGGGATCGTGGTTTCCACCATCCTTTCGGCAGCATTTGGCGTGAAGCAGTTCATCAGCACGGGAATCTTCAGCAAGTATGGCTTCATCACGTTCGGTATGGATGACAAGTCACAGGCGGCAGTACTCTTCTGCTGCGAGGCTTATATCCTCATACGCTTGTACCGTGGACTGTTCGAGCGCTTGGTGGCCGCGGTACTGTTGTTGATGTCCTGCATGACCCTCTCGCGCCTGCCAGTTGTATTTCTGCCGGTGATATTTGCCGCCCTGGTAAGTCGCACGCGTTACGGGTGGCTGGTTACGGCAGTTGGCGTGGGGGCGGTCGCAGCAATCGTTATTGTCGCGGGCGACCAGATTGTCGATCTTTTCAAGATCGTCGATCGACTCTCATCGGTGACCACGGCTACCGGCGATGACTCGACTTCCGCCCACCTGCTGCTGCTCGATACGGCGCTGCAGCTGAAGTTCTCCGATGCACTGGCGTTTTTTTTCGGAACCGGGCCCGGCAATTTTTCGCAGGCACTGAGCAGCTTCCCTCTGGATCTAAGCCAGCTCGAGGCCGTGGATCCGGAACTGATCGTCGAGGCACGCCTCGGGCGCGCGCCGATGCACTCGACGCCCGCATCGCTACTGCTCGATTACAATATCGTGCTGTTTTTGCTGCTGTGCTTCCTGTTCTTGCGTGCGCTGCATTTTCTCGTGCGCCGGCGCAGGTATCTGGATCTGTCCTTTTTCCTGAGCCTGTTCAGCGCTTCCGTGTTCTACAGCCTGCACAATAAGCCCTATCTGTTCCTTGCGGTCGCCACGCTGGCGGCGGCTCTGCTGCCTCGTGAGGTCGCAGCCGCGGAAGCTCCGGCCGCCGATACATCCGTCGCAGCGGCGACTTAGGCCTGCAACTCAGGCAGCAACTTTCAGCTACGCTGCCACGCCACCTTGCAGAAGGCGCCGAACGTGGCGAACAGGCAGCTGCCGAAGAAGGCCGCGAGAACCCAGATCGTCTTCTGCGGATAAGCCGCGCGCTCGGGGGGCACGGCCGGGTCCACGATTTTGAACGCATATTCCTGCGTTCCCTTGGCGATCATTGCCTTGCTGAGCTCACTTTGCAGCAGGAAATAGGTCGCCTGCTTGATTCCAACCGCGTCAGTATTGGTCGCCTGCTCTGTCAAATAGGCGACGTTGCGATCAGCCTCTGCAAGCGCCGCCTCGCGCAGGTAGTCGTTCGCCATCTTGACCAGCCCGTTGGCCCAGCGAGCGGCAGTTGCCGCATCGGTCCAACGAATGGTGAGCGTAACCATGCCTGTCTTGGTGTCGGTGGTAATCGAGCGTACGCTGTGTTTGAAGTACTGATTGGCCTTCCAGAGCGTCGGCATGTTGCGTGGATCCGCGGTCTTCCAAGTGCTGCGCACCGCATCCCATTTATCGGCAAAAAGCACCGGAAGCAGGTTGTTATCGTGGATGTAGCGCTCGGTCAGCGCCTCTGACTGCAGCGTCGCCATCGACTCCGCCTTCTTGGAGTCGTTGCCCACGTTGAGTCCAGCCAGGGCGGCTAAGCCACTCAGCGTGCCCATCGTGCTGGAACCACCAAAGTTATGCTCGGCAGTGCTCGATACCGGAGAAACGATGATCATCGCGTCGTAGCGTTTGGGAAGCAGAAACGAGAGCGTGCCGACGAGGCCGGTGCAGGCCAGCACAAACAACATCGCACCGAGCCGATGCTCGTGTAGCGTCTGGATGAGATCCTTGATGCGGATCTCATCATCGTAGCGGTGGCTTCGAACTTCAGAATCCATCAGCCAGTCTCCCCGCGCGTCGCTGCTGCAGCAAGCGTCTTCTCAATAATGCCGTCGCCAGCCGGACCCGCTCCGCCGCGATCGTTCCCGCTCGCCGGCGATGATCGGTTGCCGAAACCGAAAGGGCCGCCACATGACGGCGGTAGAGAATCAGTGGTCGCCGGACCACCTCGAGCGTCTCATCGAGCATGGCATTCAGACTGAGCCAGAAGTCATGGGGTACGCCTGCCGGCAATGGCAGGAGCGACTGAAGATAGGACCTGCGACACGCCATGGTCGCGCCGATGACTGCCGGTTTTAGAAAGAGGGACCATGCCGTGAAGCGGGTCGCGTCGCGCAAGGCGAACCATGAGTCGTGCATCGTCGCCAGCTGCTCGTCTACCACGACCGCGTCCGAAGCCGCTACCGCGCAGCGGCGTAGTGCCGCGCTCAGCGCGGCCACCTTGTCTGGCAACCAGATGTCGTCCTGGTCTGAGAAATAGATGTGCTCGCCCCGGCAGTGCTCCAGCGCGCGCTGGAAGTTGCCCACATAGCCGAGGCGGGTAGGGTGCGCGAGGACCCGCACGCGCGCGTCGCTGCGATCTGCCACGATCGCGAGCGTCCTGTCCCCCGAGGCATCATCGGAGACGATGATCTCGTCTTCGGGCCCGAGCTGGGACAGGATGCTGTCGATCTGGTCGCCAATGAACCTTTCCCCGTTGTGACTGGCGAGTACGACACTACGCATCGGGCAATTGTATCGTACCCGCTGCGAGCGGCCGCAGCGCTTTGGCCCGCGCTATAGCAGCGCTTGCCTGCACGCCGGTGCTCAAACGCAGCAGGGTGCTCAAATCCCGCGCATCGGTGCTCAAATCCAGCCCGTCAGCACAGCGAGCAGGAGCAGCGCGCTGTCTCCGCGGCGCCGACGGCTCCCGCGCAGGCAGAACCGCGCGATCCGGAGCCGGCGAGACACTCCGGCGCGCAGGCCCAGCAGCCGCCACCACTCCACTACCACGGGGTTGGAAGGGGCCGCTTTGGCACAAAGCTTGGCGATCGCAAACAGCTGCTCACGATACCAGCCCCGGCGAATCAAGCCGAGGCGTTTGCTCAATCCTGCATAGGTGCTGCGCGCGCCCGTATCGTTCGCAGCATGCTGACGGTAAGTCATGAACGATTGTGGGTCGAAGTGCCAGCGCAGACCCCACGATCTGCCGGCGGCATACACTGACCAGTCATGGTAGTGCAGAGCTGCCGTCAGATCCGGCTCGCGCAGTAGCAGTTCGCGGAAGCGCCGGTAGAGCGCCGCTGATAACACAAAGGTGCAGCCCTGGCCTGCCCCCTCGAACAGGAAATCAGCACGCGTCGGGTTGGGCGACTGACGTAGCACTACCGCTTTGCCATCAGGCCAGACCGCGGTGGTCGCGCACGAGTAACCCGCGCAGGTGCTCTCGTTGAGCGCGGTCACAGCCCGGCTGAGCTTCTGCGGATGCCACACATCGTCCTGGTCGGAGAACGCCACGAAGTCGAATTCATCCGCCGAGCTTTGTCGGATCAGGCTAAAGAAGTTCTGCGCGGCCGATCCGCTCGGTGGTCCGGGGGCGCTGACGGTAACCCGCGGATCGCATGCCGCCATGGCAAGCCGCGCCGAAGTTTCATCCGTGGAGCCATCATCGCGCGCGACCACGTGCACCTGGACTGCCTGCTGGGCGAGTATCGAGGCGAGCTGCTCTACGATCCAGCGCGCGCCGTTGTAGGCAGCCAGCAAGACCAGCACTCGCGGCGGCGGAGGACTGCTCACGGGTGGAACCGACACGTAAGCCTGGCTGCGCCCGAACAGCCGTTGAGGCGCTCATCCCGATGACTGGGGCTAATACGCGCCTTTGCCGCCCAGCACGACGCCCGTGGTCTTGAAGAGAATGTACAGATCGAGCGCCAGGTTCTGGTTGCGAACATAGTAGGTGTCCAGAACGACGCGCCGGCGATAGTCCGTATTGTTGCGTCCGGTGACCTGCCACAGCCCGGTGATGCCCGGTTTCGCGGCGAGATAGGCACCGACATTGCGCCCATAACGCAGCAGCTCTTCGCGCATGACCGGACGGGGTCCGACGAGACTCATCTCGCCACGCACTACGTTCCACAGCTGCGGCAACTCATCAAGACTGGTGCGCCGAAGGAAGCGGCCCAGCCGCGTGATGCGCGGATCATTGCGCAGCTTGTGATCGCGCACCCACTCCGCCTTGAGTGCGGGATCACACTCCAACAGATCGCGCAGTGCCTGATCGGCGTCAGGGACCATGGTGCGAAACTTGAGGCACTCGAAAAACTTGCCGTCGCGTCCCACGCGGCGATGCTTGTAGATCACCGCACCGCCGCTGCGATGCATCAGCACCCCAATGACGAGCATCAACGGCGCAAAGACAACGGCCAGTACGACCGCGCCCAGCAGATCGAGCACGCGTTTCACCCCCGCGCGCAGCGAGGTGCGCGAGGTGGCCAGTCCTGCAAAACGCCGGATCGAATCGGCCCAGGCTCCAATGTCGATGTCGCGCTCGCCGCCACGGCGATCGATCAGTGCCGCCTCGCCCTCCATGGTTAGCTCGATAGCTTCCGCGAAAAATCTTTTCTCGCTGCTGGCGACGAGGTGCGGACGCGGGTGATAGACGCGAGGGGCGCTCGGACGGGCACTGACTGATTCATTAGCCGGTTGCGTCGACAACTCGAGGCTCCTTAGCGATTTTGGGCGAACGCAAGATGTCGCGAACAGGCGACAGCCAATGTCCAGCGTTCCTCGATATTCACAGAGCAGGCTCGTTCATTCAAGAATTGTTCGTGCAATTCAATGCCTAACGGCCACCTGAGCTGCGAGTTGACTCGTTGGCTGAGGCGGTGAAGTGAGACGATGCTGGCGTCTGTACCGTGTCCGGCACAACAAGGTGCTGACGCCTGGCGGCTTGCCAGTTTCGACAGCAAGTGCCGGACCTGCGAACTCACACGCGTTCGCTGCCAACGCATGCGGGTGATCCGTTCCTCGAACACAAGCGCGCTTCTTATCCGGGCGCGAAGTATAGCGGGAGCTCGACAGAAATCTGTCTTCTTTTGTAAGCGTCCGCGCTGCACCAGCAATAGTGCGAACTGCGTACGCGGCACTTGAGGGGCGTGGACCCTTCGGCTAGGCTGCACCGCTTTCCTTAATAGGTTCAGTGATTTAGATGCGCGTTACGATATTTGGCTCAGGTTATGTTGGCCTCGTCACCGGGGCTTGTCTGGCGGATGCCGGCAACCATGTTATCTGCGTTGATGTGGATGCCGGAAAAATTGAAAGACTGAAGCGCGGCGAGATTCCCATCCACGAGCCGGGTCTGGATGCGCTCATCAAGCGCAATGCCGAGGCGGGACGCATCGAGTTCACCACCGACGCTGCGAAGGGCGTCGAGCACGGTCTGTTCCAGCTCATAGCCGTGGGTACACCCCCGGACGAGGATGGTTCTGCAGATCTGCGCTACGTGCTCGCAGCCGCGCGCACGATTGCGACTCATCTGAACCGCTATTGCGTCGTGGTCACCAAGTCGACCGTTCCGGTGGGAACGGCCGACAAGGTACGTCAGGAGATCACGGCTACTCTGAGTCAGCGCGGCGCGCCGATCGAATTCGACGTGGTGTCGAACCCGGAGTTTCTGAAGGAAGGTGCCGCCATTGCCGACTTCATGAAACCGGATCGCGTGGTTATCGGCACCGACAACCCGCGGACGACTGAGCTGATGCGCGCACTGTACGAGCCCTTTACGCGCAATCACGATCGGCTGATCGTCATGGACATCCGTTCCTCGGAGCTCACCAAGTACGCCGCCAACGCGATGCTCGCCACCAAGATCAGTTTCATGAATGAGCTCGCCAACATCGCCGAGCGACTCGGTGCGGATATCGAGCGCGTGCGTGTGGGCATCGGCTCAGATCCGCGCATCGGCTACAGCTTCATCTATCCGGGCACGGGCTACGGCGGCTCTTGTTTTCCGAAGGACGTACAGGCGCTGATCCGCTCGGCGCAGGAGGTCGGGCATCCCGCCGGCATCCTGAATGCGGTGGAATCGGTCAACAAGCGCCAGAAGGAAGTACTGGTGCGGAAGATGACGCGCCACTTCGGTCAGCAGCTGACCGGCCGCACCCTGGCGCTGTGGGGCCTGGCTTTCAAGCCCAACACGGATGACATGCGCGAGGCTCCGGCGCGGGCGATTATCGATCTGTTGCTGACCGCCGGGGCGCGCGTGCGCGCGTATGATCCGGTGGCGCACAATGAAGCGCGTCGTGTCTATGGCGAGCGCGAGGGCTTTGTGCTTGCCAAGAATGCGTACGAGGCCGCCGAGGGTGCTGATGGCCTGTGCATCGTGACGGAGTGGCAGGAGTTCCGCAGCCCGGATTTCGACCGGCTCAAGCAGATTATGAAGGCGCCGCTGATTTTCGATGGCCGCAATCTTTATGATCCGAACATGGTCGCGCGCTTCGGGTTTACCTACTACGCCATTGGTCGGGGAACCCAGGCGCCTTCCGCCCAACAGGTGCATCCGAGCTGACAGGCTCACGGGGCGTTGCGATGTTCACTCCAGTCATCCTCTCCGGTGGGGCCGGCACGCGCCTGTGGCCCCTGTCCCGTGAGCTGTATCCGAAACAGCTGCTGGCGCTGACCGGCGAGCGCACCATGCTGCAGCAGACGGTGCTGCGGCTCGCAGGGCTCCCTGCGAGTGGCCCGGTGGTGGTCTGCAATGAGGCGCACCGCTTCCTCGTAGCCGAGCAGCTGCGGCAGCTGAAGATCGAGCCGCGGGCGGTGGTTCTCGAGCCGGTTGGACGCAACACGGCGCCTGCCATCGCGCTGGCAGCCTGGGCGGCCATGAAGGCCGCACCACAAGAGGGGGCTGGTGTCGATGCTGCGTTGCTGGTGTTGCCCGCCGATCATGTCATCCGGGACGAAGCGGCGTTTCAGCAGGCTGTCCGAGTGGCGCTGCCTGCGGTGGAAGAGGGCAAGCTGGTCGCCTTTGGAATCGTGCCTACCGCGCCCGAAACGGGCTACGGCTATATCCAGCGCAGCGCCAACGCCGATGCTGCCGCCGGGGCGCACCGCATTGCGCGATTCATCGAGAAGCCGGCGCGCGAGCGGGCAGAGGAGTTCCTGCGTTCCGGGGATTACTTCTGGAACAGTGGCATGTTCATGTTCCGGGCAGCGCGCTACCTGCAGGAGTTGCAGCGCTTCGCTCCACAGATGCACGAGGTGTGCAGGCGCGCTTTCGAAAGCGCCCACTCCGACCTGGACTTTACCCGCATCGATGCGGCAATTTTCGCGCAGTGTCCGAGTGATTCGATCGACTATGCGGTCATGGAGAGGACCTCCGATGCGGTCGTGGTGCCGCTCAATGCGGGCTGGAGCGATGTTGGTTCCTGGTCAGCGCTGCATGAGGCCAGCGATGCCGACAGCAGCGGCAATGTCTTGCATGGTGATGTGATCGCGGAGGGCTCGCGCGGCTGCTACCTGCACGCCGAGAGCCGCCTGCTGGCTGCCGTGGGACTGACCGATCACGTGGTGGTAGAGACCAAGGATGCGGTACTCGTGGCCGCGAAGGACCAGGTACAGGATGTGAAGAAGCTCGTGGCACGGCTCAAGGAGGCCGGCCGCTACGAGCATTCACTGCATCGCGAAGTGTTCCGCCCCTGGGGCAGCTATGACAGCATCGAGAATGGCAGTCGCTTCCAGGTGAAGCGTCTGAAGGTCAAACCGGGGGCCACGCTGTCCCTGCAGATGCATCACCACCGGGCGGAGCATTGGATCGTCGTTTCCGGCACTGCACGCATCACCCGCGGCGAGGAAGTCTTCCTGCTGGAGGAAAACCAGTCGACCTACATCCCCGTCGGCGTCAAACATCGCATCGAGAATCCCGGCATGATTCCGCTGCACATCATCGAGGTACAGTCCGGCTCGTACCTCGGTGAGGACGACATCGTGCGCTTCGATGACCGCTACGGGCGCCGGGGCACCACCACCTGATGCCCAACCTGAACGCCTTCAAAGCCTATGACATCCGTGGGCGCATCCCCGATGAGATCAACGAAGAGCTCGCCTATCTCGTCGGGCGCGCGTATGCCGGCTTCGTAAAACCAACACAGGTCGCCGTGGGCCATGACATCCGTCTGTCGAGCCCCTCGCTCGCGGCGGCATTGAAACGCGGGCTACTGGAAAGCGGCTGCAACGTGCGTGACATCGGATTGTGGGGCACGGAGGGCGCGTATTTCGCCACGTTCGCCGAACAGCTCGATGGCGGCATCATGGTGACCGCGAGCCATAACCCGCCGGACTACAACGGCATGAAGTTCGTGCGTGAGCAGGCGCGACCGGTCAGCGCTGACACGGGCTTGCTGCAAATGCGCGCCCTGATCGAGTCCGGAATGCTGCCACCGCGGGCCGCATCCGCCGGCCGCGAGCAACCGCTTGATCTGCGCGCCAAGTACCTGCAGCACCTGTTGAGTTATATCGAGCCTGCTCAGCTGCGGCGCCTGAAGGTGGTGGTCAACGCAGGCAACGGCGGCGCCGGCCTGATCATCGATCAGCTCGAGAGCTCGCTGCCTTTTGAGTTCATAAAGGTCAACCACACGCCCGATGGCACTTTTCCGCACGGCGTGCCCAACCCCATGCTGGCAGAGAATCAGGCGGCGACCGCAGATATCGTGCGCGGCTGCGGCGCGGACCTTGGGCTTGCCTGGGATGGCGACTACGATCGCTGCTTTTTCTTCGACGAGCACGGTCAGTTCATCGAGGGCTACTACCTGGTGGGACTGCTCGCGCAGACCTTTCTGGCCCGCGAGCCGGGCGCGCGCATCGTGCATGATCCCAGGCTGACCTGGAACACCATCGATATCGTGCGCGCTCAGGGTGGGGTGCCGGTGCTGTGCAAATCCGGCCATGCCTTCATCAAGCAGAAGATGCGTGAGGTGGACGGCGCCTATGGGGGGGAGATGAGCGCGCATCACTACTTCCGGCGCTTTGCCTACTGTGACAGCGGCATGATCCCGTGGCTGCTGGTGCTGCAGGTGATTTGCGCAAGCGGCAGCAGCCTCTCGGAACTGGTCGGCGAGCGCATGCGCCGCTTCCCGGCGAGCGGGGAAATCAATCGCCGCCTGGCAGGCGACCCCCAGAATCTGCTTGCGCGGATCCGGGCACGCTATGCGCGCGAGGCAGTGGCAGAGGATGCCACCGACGGGCTGTCGCTGGAGTTTGCGCAGTGGCGCTTCAATCTGCGCAGCTCGAACACGGAGCCGCTGGTGCGGCTGAATGTCGAATCGCGCGGCAGCGTCGCGCTCATGCAGGATAAGACTGCCGAAATCCTGGCTGTGCTGGACGCGTAGCATCGGGAACGGGACTTGCGACCGCTGGTCCGCAGTCATCCGACTCCTACATCCGGAGAGGCCTTGGAGGAACAGAAGCCATTGCGGGTGCTGATTGCGGAGAACCACGCTGATCTGAGCGAGGTGATGAGTCAGCTCATCGACACCGAGCCCGATATGCACTGCGTGGGGCAGGTTTGCGATGCCTCGCAAGTTCTGCCCATGGCCCGCGAGCGCTCGGCAGATGTCCTGATCCTGGACCTGACGCTGCAGGGAGGTAGCGGGCTGCCGCTGATCGAGGAGCTGACCCACGAGATGCCCGAGTTGCGGGTCATCGTTTTCAGCGGGCTTGCCGATAGCGATGCTGCTTCGCAAGAAGCCAAGCGGCGGGGCGCTGCGGCTTACGTCAAGAAGGGCTGTGACATCCAGGTGCTGTTCGACGCGCTGCGCAGCCCCGCGACAGCCAGCTGAGCCTTCCCCGGGCCCGCGTCGACGGGCCGTTGCGTGAAAATTCCGACCTCCGCTACACTCCCGCCGCCAGCTTGCTTGCTCGAAAGGACTCGCCCGATCCATGCGCGACCGTGTGCAGGCCGCCAATGTGTGCGGTGTGCAGCAGTTTTCCCCTCCGCGAGCGTGCTACAACGGCCCGGAGGTCGTGAAGGCATCACGGCGTCGCTGCAAACTTGACCAAGTCCGTTTGGTGCCGGGACGCCCGGCTGCAGGCGTGACCGGCAGGTAGTGTTTCACGTCCCACACCGAACGGGGGCTCATCATGGCGCTCTGGAAAGATACGAACCCGCAGGCCGGCCCAGGCCCGGCACAATCCATTCCCAATCCGGCCGCGGTCCCGCATGCGCATGCGCGCGAGCCGGAGAAGACCAACGTCGCTCCCCTGACTCCGGAGGCCACCCGTCGTGCGCCACCGCCTGTCAAGGAGGTTCAGCGGCTCGACATGAAGGAGTCGGTCATCGCCTCGGATCTGACCATCGAAGGCAAGATCATAGGCTCCGGTCACGTGCGGATCGCCGGACGCTTCAAAGGCGACGTGCATGTCGACGGCAATCTGACTCTGGATACCGGCGCGCACCTTGAGGGTCTGGTGAAGGCACAGGTGGTCGTCGTGGGTGGCGAGCTGCTGGGTAACATCGAGAACGCCAGGCGCGTGGAATTGTTGGAAGGCGGCGTGATCAGCGGCGATGTCAAAGCCGGGTCACTCACCGTGGCTGCCGGCTCGCGCATGCGCGGCCAGGTGGAGTTCGGGTGGGACAACGAGGTCAGTGGTAAGGCCCATACCAAGGGCTACGGCACCGGTTCATGAGTGTCGCTTCTCGCCCGGTTTCCACGGGCAAGACGCGCACCTGTCCGCACTGCAAGGCGACGATCCTCGAGAGCCTCAGCATCTGCCCGGGCTGCATGCACCACCTGCGCTTCGACTCCGAGGCGGCGAAGCGCCAGGTGGCGGCAGCGCCGGCGCTGCGCGTCGAGGGCATCATTCGTCATCCGCCGCTCGATCAACCGCAGGAATATTTCGTAATCATCGCGATCCGTAACGATCGCGGCGAAGAAGTCACCCGCCAGGTCGTGGGAGTGGGTGCCCTGCAACCTTCCGAAAAGCGCACCTTCTCACTATCGGTTGAAGTGTTGCCGCCGCAAGCGCCTCCGGCGGCGAAGTCCGCTCCGACTGGCAAGCAGGCGGGAAGTTCGGCACCGGCCGCCGCCGCGGCAAGTTCGTCGGGCTCGACGGGCACTTTCCCCGCGGTCTCCCCGGTTCAGCCTCCAGCTGGACAGAGTGCCGGCACATCCGGGGGAAGCGGGACGTTCAAGTCCTTGGGATCGCCGTCCGCATCGTCGGGCCCGCCACCTGCCGCAGCGGGGGTCGCACCTTCGGCCCCGGCCCCCGCCGCAGCGGGAGTCACACCGCGCGCACCGGGGGTCGCACCACCTTCACAGGGAGTCGCACCCCCTTCACCGGGGATCACGCCGCGCGCATCGGGAGTCGCACCCCCTTCACCGGGGGCCGCGCCGCGCGCATCGGGGGTGGTATCGCCTGCTGCCGGGGTCGCACCGCCCGCACCCGGGGTCGTACCGCCGTCGGCTCCCAGCGCCTCCGCGACGCCGAAGGCAACCTATCCGGGCGGTTTGAAGCCGCCCACCCCGGGGGCACCGCGGCCCCCCATGCCCGGCAGTTTCAAGAAACACTGAGCCCATGCCGGGCTGGCAGTCTGCGGCACTTTCCAGCCTCACCTTCAAGGCATTCCGCGGCTGACCGTCTGGTGAATATCCAGCTCAGCGGCGAGGTCGAACATGCCCACGTGGCTGCCGCGCTGCGCGGACGCGGGCTATGGGATGCTGTCATCTCGCACTTGGTGAGAGCGGAGAACGTGCGCACCGCCCTAGCGTACGTCGCTCGCGGCGAGGCCGTGCTCGGCATCGTCTATCGTACCGATGCATTGGTGGAGCGTCAGGTGCGTGTCGTGGCGGAATTTCCCGTCGACAGTTATCCACCCATCATCTATCCGCTCGCCCTGACCCGCCATGCTGGCGCTGCTGCCGCACAGTTCGAGAACTTTGTGCGCAGTGCTGCTGCGGCGCAGATTTTTCGCCGCTATGGATTCGAGCCATTGCGCTGAAAGTCCCAGCCGGGCGGTCGCTCGCGACCGCGGCCGTCGGCTGCTCGCCATCTTCAGTGGCTCGGCCGGCAACCTGATCGAGTGGTATGACTGGTATGCGTATTCCTCCTTCGCCATCTACTTTGCCGGCGCGTTCTTTCCGCGCGGTGACCGGACCGCCCAGCTGCTGAACACCGCCGGGGTGTTTGCCCTGGGATTTCTGATGCGTCCGATCGGCGGCTGGCTGTTTGGCTGGTGGGCGGATCGTCATGGACGACGGCGCGCGCTGCTGGGATCAGTGCTGCTCATGTGCTTCGGCTCGCTGCTGATCGCAGCGACCCCTGACTATGGGCACATCGGACTTGCAGCCCCGGCGCTGCTGGTCGTGGCGCGTTTGCTGCAGGGGCTGAGCGTGGGCGGAGAATACGGCACCAGTGCTACGTATCTGAGCGAAGTCGCCACTGCCGCGCATCGCGGCTTTTATTCGAGTTTCCAGTACGTGACTCTGATCATGGGTCAACTGCTGGCGCTCGCGGTGCTCGTGGTGTTGCAACACTTTGCGCTGAGTGAGCGGCAACTGCAGGTTTGGGGGTGGCGCATTCCGTTTGTAATCGGCGCGCTGGCTGCCGTGGCTGCCGCCTTGCTGCGTCGGACCATGCCGGAATCGCAGATTTTCGAAACGATGCCGGCGCAGGCGCGTCGCAGCCAGATGCGTCAGCTGCTGCAACATCCGCGCGAGGTGCTGACCGTCGTGGGTCTAACCATGGGCGGCACACTCAGTTTTTATACCTTCACGACTTACACACAGAAATTTCTGGTCAACACCACGGGCTTCGACAATCAGACGGCCACCGCGGTGTGCGCACTGGCGCTGCTCGTGTTCGCCTGCCTGCAGCCGCTGGTCGGGCTGCTGTCCGATCACATTGGACGCCGCCCGGTGTTGATTGCCTTCGGCGTGCTCGGCACGCTCTGCACGGTGCCGCTCATGCATGCTCTCGCAGGTGCATCTCATCCGGCATATGCGCTGCTGTTGTGCTTACTCGCCCTCACGATCGTCAGCGGCTACACCGCGGTGAATGCGGTCGTGAAGGCCGAACTCTTTCCCACGCAGATTCGCGCTCTGGGTGTGGCATTGCCGTACGCCATCGCGGTGGCGTTGTTCGGCGGCACGGCGGAATACATCGCCCTGTGGGCGAAAGCCGCAGGGCATGAAGCCGCTTTTTATTGGTATGTGTGCGCCTGTACGGCGCTCTCGCTGATCGTGTATCTTGCCATGCCCGATACTCAGCGCAGCTCGCGCATACCGCCCAGCTAGACCTGCCGCGCAGCGTGTTCGCTGCGGGCCCGATGATCCGAGATGAACGAAGCTTTGCAACGTGCGCCCGATGCGCCGCCGCTGCCCGCAACTCCGTTGCGCTTCGTGTGCTTCTTCATCACGAAGTTCCGCTGGTGGTACCTCGCGATGATCCTGCTGGAAGCGGTCAACTCGACCTGTGGCATCCTGATCCCTTATGCCACCGGTCAGCTGATCAAAGCGGTCACCATCGCGCACGCACAATCCCTGCAGCTCGTGGCGCAGCTCCGCGGTCCCTTGATACTGTTCATCGCGCTGGCAGTGGGCGAAGTACTCTTCAGCCGCGCCGGCGGCACGTTGCAGGTGATCATCGGCCCGCGTCAGCGCCAGGCCGTTACGCGAGCGCTCTATGCCTATCTGCAGCACCATTCGCATCGCTTTCTGGGCAATGACTTCGCCGGCGCTCTGGCTCATCGCATCAGCGAGACCTCGATGGGGGTATCGCAGACGCTCTGGACGGTGATCTTCGACTTCTGGCCGATGACGATTGTTTTCGGGGTCGCGATTGTCATGTTGCACCATGCGCACCGTGGCCTGGGTGAGTTCGTAGGCATCTGGGCGCTGTGCTTCGTCTGCACCTCCTTCTGGCTCGCGACGCGGACCCGGCCGTTTGCGGTGACCGCCGCGGCGGCCCGCAGTGAGACGACGGGCAAGGTGGTGGACGCCGTGACCAATCTCACCAGCACGCGGCTGTTTGCGCGTCTGAAGTTCGAGCGCGAGTACCTCGATGGTCAACTGCGCAAGGAGCTGCGCGCGGTGCGCCGCTCCAATGGCTACTCCGAGCGAGTGCGCTGGTTTCAATATTCCGCGGCGGCGGTGTTAAAGGTCGGTGTGCTCTGGTATGCGCTGCAGCTGTGGGGACGCGGCGAGATCTCGGTTGCCGAGTTCGTCGTGGCGAGTACGACCACGCTGTTGGTCATCAACGAAGCGCGCAATCTGAGTCGACGGTTCCTGGAGTTTTTTGAATACATCGGCAACGTGGCGAACGGCGTACATACCATCGTGCGGCCCCATGAGATCATCGATGAGCCCGGTGCCTGCGCACTCACTATCCGTCGCGGCCGTATCGAGTTCCGGCACGTGACCTTTGGCTACAGCGCCGAGCGGCCCATCTTCACCGATCTGAATGTAGTGATTCCCGCCGGGCAACGCATAGGTCTGGTGGGATTTTCAGGCTCCGGCAAATCAACTTTCGTAAGCCTGATGCTGCGTCTCCACGATCCGCAGGCTGGCGCCGTACTGATAGATGGCCACGACATCCGCAGGCTCACGCAGGAGTCGCTGCATGCGCAGCTCAGCCTGATCCCACAGGATCCCAACCTGTTTCATCGCACGCTGCTCGAGAACATCCGCTACGGCAAGCTGGATGCAACCGATGACGAGGTGATCCAGGCCGCACGTCAAGCACATGCTCATCACTTCATCACGCAGATCAAGGATCAGTATCAATCACTCGTAGGCGAGCGCGGAGTAAAGCTCTCGGGAGGGCAACGGCAACGCATCGCGATCGCGCGCGTGGTGATCAAGAACGCTCCGATTCTTATTCTGGATGAGGCCACCTCGAGCCTGGATTCGGTGACTGAGCAGGCTATCCAGGAAACGCTCGCCGCGGCCATGGAAGGCAAAACCGTGGTGGTCGTCGCGCATCGCCTGTCGACCATCGCACACCTCGACCGGATTCTCGTGTTTGATCAGGGCCGTATCGTCGAGGACGGCACCCATCAGCAGCTGCTGGCGAAGGGGGGCGCCTATCATCGGCTCTGGAGCCGCCAGGTCGGCGGTTTCGTGCTGGATGATGGTGCGGCCGAAGCACCGCGGCGCATGTCCATCGACGAGGAAGAAGCAGACGAGCTGCTGGAGGCCGTGCAGCCACGGGAAGCCGTGCAGCCTCCGGAAGAGGTGATTGGCCACGATCGTGCTGTCACGCGACGTAGACCCATCCTCTGAACCGTGCCTCACCCTGCCGCGTGGAGCCTCAGAGTCGCTGTGCGTGGAAGCGTGCCAGAATCCCCTTGGCGTGGACATCAGGGCAGAGAAGTACAACCTTGGTCAGCGCGTCGGCCAGAACAGCCTCGGGAGCGGTTACTGCAGCGAAGGCGCGCTGCGTCGGGGCAGTGCCATGCAGGCGATGGTAAATGCCCACATACTCTGGCGGCGGCGCGCGAGCTGCGAGTTGACTGACGGCGAGCGCTGCATCGTGCACCGTCACCTTGCGCAACTGATTCCCCGGTAGCCGCAGAAAGATCGGTTCCGCTCGCGGACCGAAGCTACGCAGATCGCCGCCAGCATTCACCAGTCCGGCCGCGCAGCCATGGTGGCGCAGCTGCTCGATGGCGCGATCAACCGCAAATCCTTTTGCGAAGCCGCCGAAGTCCAGCAGCACGGGTAACCGGCACCTCACCGCCGTGCCCTTCAGCTCGAGATCGCCGAAGCGGCCAGGCCGGGCAGGACGGCAGGGGTCAAAAGCCCCGGCTGTCAGCTCGTGCAGCTCGCGGGCCAGAGTGAGCAACCCCATGGTTTCAGGTCTTACGGTAATCCAGACGCGGGCGGGTGCGTCATTGATGCGAGCGAGATCGCTTCCGGCGGCCTTTGGATGGAGCAGCTGCTGCACCTCGCTGCAGGCCGCGAAGGCGGCCTCTATCGCGCCCGTCGCGATGGCCTCGGTTGCCGCCCGCGCCTCCACAGCGATGAGCGTTCCGAGAGCAGGACGCAGCCGGCGCACGCTGAGATTTGGAGCCCGGGTGCGCGGGACAGAAGGGGGGGCCTGGGTGTTCCGGACAGCGTCAGTTGCGGAGCTTGAAAAGCGTGTCTGCACTGGCGCAGCCGATAAGCGCTCGTTATGCTTTGCAAGGTAAGAATGATTCGCATTTGCATTATTGTCAAGGTGCACCGTGGACCGTTTATCTCTGCTAGCGCTTTCCGGTATCTCCGCATGGCTGCTGCCTGCCTCGCAGGTGGCCGTCGCCGCAGACTATCTGAGCGTCGAGGCTGCGCAGCGCGCCGCGTTTGCAGCGGCCGATCGGTTTGAAGAGATCGTGCTCGCTCTGAACCCGGCGCAACGGCAGCGGGTGGCGCAACTGGCAGGCACGCAACCTCCGCATCGCTCGCTGCGTGCCTGGAAGGCACTCCAAGGCGAGCAGCTGTTGGGCTACTTCTTTGTCGATGAGGTTCTCGGACGCCAGGACATGATCACGTACGGCATCGGCGTCGGGCCTACGGGGCAGCTTAGCCAGCTGGAGGTGCTGTCCTATCGGGAAAGTCACGGCGGGGAGATCAGGGGTGCGGGATGGCGCAACCAGTTCCGCGGCCGTCAGGGTCTCGAGCACGTACAGTTCGGTACTGACATCAAGAACATTGCTGGGGCGACGCTCTCCTGTGAGCACGTGACTCAGGGAGTACGCTGGATCAGCGCGCTCTGGGAAGTCAGCTTGCGCCAAGGCGCAGGAACGAGTTGACGGCCATGGCGACCCCCGAGCCTATGTCGAGCGCATTGCGCATCAGCCTGATCGTGGCAGGCGCCGCCCTCTGGCTCAGCGGGTGCGCGTGGCTCGCGGCGCATTATTTTTTCGGTCATGTCACGGACTTTGGGGTACTTCCCAGTCCCTGGGAGGCGCCGCTGTTGCATCTGCATGGCTGGCTCGGTGGTGCCGGGGTTTTTCTGCTGGGCTTCGTCACTGCCAGACACGTGACCGACCGTTGGTTGCAGCAGGTTCGACGAATTTCCGGCTGGTCGATGGTGGGAGTCGCTGCACTGTTGCTTCTGACTGGCTACGCGCTGTACTACACGACCGGGGGCTGGCGCGATGCAGTGGCACTGTTGCACGAGATCATTGGCGCTGCGGCGATCCTCTTTGCGATCACGCATTGGCGCAGACACCGAGCGGCGCCTGCCATACGCAGTCGTACCGCTCGCCCGCATGCCACCTGAGAGCAGGTCAGCGGCAGAACACGGGCACACCGCTCGGGTCAAGCGTTCATGCCCTGTTCATGACACTCAGCGTTCCATAAGGGTGCGCACACAGTAGCAGTGCACCGGTGGTTGACTTAACTCAGCACCATGCCCGGCAGGCGCGGGCGACGACAGGGTGGCGCAGCGATGAGCAGATTCACAATCGTATTGATGGGATTGCTGGCTTTGGCCGGCACCGCAGCGGCACTGGCGGATGAGCAGGATCCGCCCTCGGAGGCAGCGCGACTGTCGCTGGCGGAAGGCTCGGTCTCGCTGCAGCCCGCCGGGATGGACGATTGGGCCGGCGCGAGCATCAACCGTCCGCTGACCACCGGTGACAAGCTGTGGGCAGATCAGAATTCGCGCGCCGAAGTCGAGCTCGGCTCTGCGGTTGTCCGGCTCGGCAGTGCCACCGGTTTCTCGTTCCTCAATCTGAACGACCAGAATGTGCAGATCAACGTCAGCGCGGGTACCGCTATCGTGCATCTGCGCGATCTCCAGGAACAGCGCAACTTCGAGATCGATACCCCCAACATCGCCGTGACGCTGCTGAGGCCGGGGGACTATCGCGTCGAAGTCAGCGATAGCGGTGACAGCAGCGTCGTCAAGGTCAGCGACGGCGAAGCGGAGGTTGCGCTGAGCGGTGCGACCATCCCGATCCGTACCCAGCAGGCGGTCACGTTCACGGGAACGGATGAGGTGAATTCCCAACAGGGCTATCTCGGCGCGCCGGATGCCCTGGACGCATGGTCACTGAGCCGTGATCGGCGCTCGCAACAGGCTGCAGAGGCGAACGACTATGTCTCGCCCGACGTCGCCGGCGCCGCGGACCTCAATGAGTACGGCAATTGGGAAAGCACACCTGATTACGGTCCCGTCTGGACGCCAACCGCCATTGCGCCGGGCTGGGCGCCTTATCAGGACGGTCGCTGGGTGTGGGTGGCTCCCTGGGGCTGGACCTGGGTGGACGAGGCGCCCTGGGGCTTTGCGCCCTTTCACTATGGCCGCTGGGCTTACTACCGCGAACGCTGGTGTTGGGTTCCGGGTCCGCGCCATGTGCGCCCGATATACGCTCCGGCGCTGGTTGCCTGGGTCGGACGACCTGGCCCCTCCACAGCCCTGGTGGTGGGCGGCGCTGCCGCGGTGGCTTGGTTCGCACTTGGACCGCGAGAGGTCTACGTACCTAGCTACCGTGTGAGCAATAACTACGTGCGCAACGTCAACGTGACCAACACCACGATAGTCAACAACACATACATCACCAATGTGTATGAGAACAAAGTCACCAATATCAACTACGTGAACCGTGACAAGCCCGGTGCCGTGGCCGCCGTGCCGCAGAACGTGTTCACGTCGGCCCAGCCGGTGCACACGCGTATGCAGCACGTTGCGCCCGCGCAGCTGGCGCGACTCCGCGCTGAACCCGCCGCGCCCGCCATCGCACCGGGGCGCGAGAGCGTGCTGGCGCCGCACTCCAATATGAGCGCACGTCGCCCCCCGCCCGCCGTCCTCAACCGACCTGCGGTGGCGCGAGTCGCGCCGCCTCCGCCGCCGGTACCTTTTGACCGGCAGCAGGCTGCGATTCGGGCGAACGGCGGTCGCCCTCTGGCTCAAAGCCAACTTGCGAACCTGCGCCCGCAGCGTGCTGCACAACAGGTGCGGATCGTTACACCAGGGCCCCTGCGCAACCCGGCTCAGCCGGGCGCTGGCCCTCGCCCGCAACCAGCCACCGCTCAACCGGTCCCGGCACGACCCGGATCAGCAGCCCGTCCGGAGCAGAGCATTGCGGACCGTGAGCGCGCTTTACACGCCTCTCCGATTATTCCGCCGCAGCAGCGGGCCGCGCCGCAGCCCGAGCCGCGCACTAACATTGCTCCCCCCAGTCCACCCCGTCCCGATCGGCCACCGGGCGCGGCCGGGCAGCCGGCGGGCCCACGGGAGAGCGGTGCGCCTGCGTCGGCAGAGCAGCGCCCGCCAGGCGTTCCCAATCGGCGCAACGACATGTATCGGCCTGCGCAGAACGGCAATGAGCGCGTAATGCCACAGGCCCAGCCGATCGCGCCTTCGCGGGAAACTCAGGACGCCCGGTCCATTCCGGCAGAGCGCCCACAATCTCGTCCCGTGCCTGAAGCACGTCCCCTGCCACAGCCCCGGCCATATGAGGCAGGCCCGCGAGCTGCCGAGCAGCAACCATCGCGCGAGTCTCAGCGAGCCGTGGAACCTCCTCGCGCCCCTTCGCCTCCGCCGCGTCCCACCGAGCAGCCGCGCGCGTTTGCTCAGCCACGGGCGCCGAACCCGCCGCCGGCCGCGCGTCCTCCCGAGATGTCGCGGCCGATTGAAGCACCGCGTGCCGAAGCGCGAGCGCCCGAGCCGCGAGCGCCGGAGCCCCGTGCCCAAATGCGGGCGCCCGAGCCCCGCGAACCCCCGCCGCGTTCTGGACCTCCGAAGCCCGGCGAACCGCGTCGCTAGACAATCAGAGCAGCTTCTCCCACAGCTTCCAGAACTGCTCGCGCAGCTTGGTCAGGGCGGATCTCCGCCGCCATACTTCCGCGTCGATCTGGGTCGCATTCCCCAGGTCAGATTGGAACAGCTCCGCCAGTTGCGTGCCGGTGTCTGCTCCGAGCACAACGGCA
This sequence comes from uncultured Pseudomonadota bacterium, assembly GCA_963715725.1. Classification (GTDB taxonomy): domain Bacteria; phylum Pseudomonadota; class Gammaproteobacteria; order Steroidobacterales; family Steroidobacteraceae; genus 13-2-20CM-66-19. The sequence goes on from OY970272.1 coordinate 3,068,713, forward strand.
TCGACTTCGTCGTTGAACAGCACGCTGCGATGATCGAAGTTGGATGAGCCGGTGATCGACCACACGCCATCGACGACCATGGTCTTGGAGTGCAGGATGCCATCATTGCGCTCATAGATCTTGACGCCGGCGCGCAGCAGCGCCGCGTAGTGCGAATGTTGAACCTGCAGTGCCGGCGAGGAATCACTGCGCGAAGGCAACAGCAGCCGCACATCGACACCCTTGCGTGCGGCGCGTTCCAGATCGAGCTTCTCCTGCAGCGTCGGTACGAAGTAGGAGGCGGTGATCCAGATGCTGCTCTCCGCATTCCTGATCGCCGACAGGACAGTTACGTAGTAGCGGGATTTCAGCCGACGCGGCGTACTGCCGATGATGCGGACTATCTGATCGCCGTCCGGCGTATCGGCAGAATCGCTAGTAGGCGGGGGGTCGAGGTCGGGCCCCTGCTGTTCGCGCCAATGTGCGATGAAGAGTTTTTCCAGGTCGATGACCACAGGACCTGCGATCTGCAGATCCGTGTCATGCCAGACCTCCGGGTGTCCGCCTGCGCCTTCCCGGCCCTGACCGCCGGAAGGCGAGCCGCCCGGCGCGCTCTGATAAGTGGAGCTCAGATTGACACCGCCGACGATCGCGAGTGAGCCATCCGCGATCAGCATCTTGCGGTGGTCCCGCTCATTGAGCGAGTAGTGCCAGCGGGACTTGAGCGGATTGATGGGGTTGAATTCCAGCACGCGAACGCCCGCATCCTGCAGATGGCTGAACAACTCCTGCGGCGTCGTGAGCGAGCCCACCGCATCATAAATGAGGCTGATCTGCACACCGGCGCGGGCTTTTTCAATCAACAGGTCACTCAGCTGCTCTCCATCGCTGCTGACGTCCTCGAAAATGTAGTATTCAAGATACAGATAACGCCGCGCCCCACGGATGGCTGCGAACATCGCCGGAAATGTCTGCGAGCCATCGCGCAGGATGCGCACCTGGTTACCGGTGAACAGCGGACTCTCGGCCACCGCCTGCTCCACCGCCAGATGACGTTGCAAGGCATCGGCTTCGGGGGCGGTAACCGCCAGGTGCGCGAGCAGCGCCCGGGATTGCTTGCGGGACAATGGGCCCCGCCGGCCCATCATCTGAATCTCCGCCGGAGAGTTGGTGCGACTCAGGGTCTCATCCACCACCGGCACCGAGGCGCAACCTGGTAGCAGCAGCACGCTGCCGCTGATAACGGCCCACAGCGCCACGCGTATCCGGCGCCAGCTTGCCACTGTTCTCGCTCTGTTAGGCGTGCGGTAATCCACCCCGGAATTATTGATTAACGTGAGCAGATAGTTAATCGTTGCATCCATCAGAGTGCCTACCGGGGAGCCAGGGTGGATGAGAATCGGTGCGGCGCATCTTCGGGCTCAGCAATCGACAGGCCATGCGCGCCCAATCCGCTCTGATCGCCATGGTCTACGGCAGGCCTTCAATTCACTGGGCAGGGAGTTCGGGCCCTACTGGGAGTGCAGCTGATGTTGCGGGGCGCGCGGGGTTCGCGGGCAGCCTTTGCGGGCCTGATGATGCTGTGCCTGTTGCCCCAGGGTCGCTGCGCCGAGGAAGGGCGCCTCCATCGTTTTGATACCGAAGCCACGGTAAAGAAGCTCGTGCACAACGGCGGCGCCGACGCGCTGGCTGCCGCAGCGCTGCTCAAGCAGATGGGTGCGGACACCGATACCGGTGCCTACGCCCTGAGTGCCCATGCCGTACAGCTGGCGCCCCAACGAGCCGAGCTGGCATGGCTTGCCGTGCGTATGTGCGATACCAGCGACAGCTGCGATGCACGGCAGAGCGAGCAGCATCTGCGCGCCGTCGATCCGAGCAACGCTGCTGGCTGGATCGGCGAGCTCGGTCGCGCCCAGCGAGGCAACGATCCGCTGGCCATCGATGCCGCACTGGATGCGATCGGCAGGGCACAAGCGTTCCGCGTTTACTTTGAGCCGCTGGTCGTAGCGACCACAGCGCAGCTCATTGCCATACGCGCCTCGGGTGAGCAGATGCCGAGTGCGACCGCGCGGGCATCCATGACGATGACGATGATTGGCGTGGTCGCGGGAGCTGTGTTGCCGGGCACTCGCATCTTCTCCTACTCCTGTGAGGGTTACGAGTTACAGGTAAAGGGGCGACGGGCACGGTGTCAGTCCGCCGCGCGGGTCATTGAGCGCAGCGATGCCTACATCGTCGAGGGGCTCGGGCTCAGCTTGCAGCAGAAGCTCTGGCAGGAGAGCTCGCCGGAATACGCCACCATCAGCGAGCGGCGCAGGGTATTTCAGTATCGGCTCGAGCAATATAACCAGCTCCCGGTCTCGTCCTCGAGACCTGCAGAGTTCCCACCCGATTATCTCGATGTGGCCCGCCAGCACGCGCGCGAGCAGGACGTGGCGCTGGTCTACCTCGAGCGCGCGCGGATTGCACCGCAACCCCCGCCAGGATGGATCAGCGCTGAGCGGCCGCGTGTGCCCTGAAGGGTTAATCGGGGAGCGCAGCGCTCAGCACTTCGTGCTGCAGCTCGGCGAGAAACTCGCGAATTTCCTCGCGGCCGCAGAGGCGCTGCTGCAGGAGCTCCTGTAGCAGGAACATCAGCTGAGTGCGCATTGCCAGAGCGAGAACTCGTGGCGGGATCTCCCCAAGCAATGCCACACACTCCCCCAGCTGATCGAGGCACTCTTCCATCTCCGCAGCCAACATGGCTGTTTCCGGCGCCGGCATACAACTTCTCCTCGGTCGTCTCGGACCGGAATCCTACGCCCCGTCGGGTTGGCCGTTTCTGGGCAAAGACACCTGCAATGGCGCTTTCCATCCGCTGCGGGACCTCTAGACTTCCTCCCCCCACGGCGCTGCCGTTACAGCAACCAACATGGAGGATGATGCATGAACAGCTTCACGCTCACCGCGATCGGCAATCTTGCCCGTGACCCGGAGCCGGTCAATAAGAACGACACGGTCTACACGCGTTTCTGCCTCGTCGGCAACGACTACGCGGGTCGCGACGAGGAAGGCAGCTCGCGCGAGGTGGTGACCAGCCTGTGGTTCGTCGCCTTCGGCTCGCTGGGTGAAGCGCTGGCAAAAAATGTACGCAAGGGCGATCAACTCATCGTCGCCGCACGCATCCGCGCCAACAACTGGACCGACAAGCAGGGCGAGAAGCAATACGACCACTCCTTCGTTGTCACAGGATTTCGCTTCGGTGCTCCCGGGAGAGCAAAGCGCGAGGAGTTTGAGGCGCGTCGGGAGGAGCAGCCGGCGGCAGTTGGCTTCGGCAGCGAAGGCTAAGGTCGCCGACAAGGGGGTCGATTCCATGAAGCGCTATCGATATCCGCTGGTCGGGGTTGCGCCTTTGCTTGGGCTCGCTCCCGCCGCGGCGCTGGCCCAGTCTTCCCCGTTCATGACCGGCGTATCGGCCCTGCAGAGCAACCTCCTTGCATGGCTGACTCCTGTTGCAGTCATTCTGATCATGGTGCTGGGCGCCATGGCCATGGCAAACCGGATGTCGTGGGGGTGGTGCATCGGCGCCATCTTTGGTATCGCGATCGCCTTCGGCGCGCCGCAGATCGTGACCTGGGTGCGCGGGATGTTCGGTGTCTGAGCCGATGACGACGTCTCCGGCGATTCTGGGAGCCGATCCACTGTTTGTCGGCGCGACCCGGCCGCCAATGCGTTGGGGTGTCACGTTCTCGGCATTGCTATGCAATCTCGTCTTCACCATGGAGCTTTTTCTGCTCACGAAGAATCTGCTCACGCTACTCGTGTGTCTACCGATACATGGACTGTGCGCGCTGTTGTGTGCACGTGATGCGCGCTTCTTCGACCTGTTGCTCCTGTGGGGTCGCACCCGTCTGCCAGCAGCCCTGGGGAATCTGCGCTTCTGGAGAGCGAGCAGCTACAGCCCGCTGCCGATCGATCTGCCGGGCCGCGGCGGCGTGCGTCGCGCACGTGATCTACATGTAGACCTTGTCCGCAACGTCATGGAGGACGCCTGATGGGTGCGCGGCGTGTGGCGGCGTTGGCTCGCGAGCCTGCAGCCGCCGAGCGCATTCCACTGACGATTCATGTCGCGCCCCATATCGTGCGGACGACTCACGGCGACTACCTGCAGGCCCTACGCCTTGGCGGAGCCAGTTTCCAGAGCGCCGATGCGCAGGACATCGGCAGCTGGCATGAGCGCCTCAACGTTCTATGGCGCAACATCGGTAGTCCCCACGTGGCGGTGTGGTCGCATCTGATCCGCCACCGGGAAGCGGTTGAAACAGCCCCGGCGCGCGCAGCCCACTTTGCTGAGCACTTGCGGGCGCGCTATCTCGGCCGCCTGCAAGGCGAGAAGCTGATGAACAACGAGATCTATCTCGCCATCCTCTACCGACCTGCCGCCAGTGTGGCGACCGGTGTGGTGTCCCGATTGCTCTCACGTACCCAGTCAGGCGCCGAGGGTCTGGAACTGGCCGAAGCGATCAATGCCTGTGACAAGTTATGCCAGACCGTGCGCGCCGGACTCGCTCGTTACGAGCCCGAGCAACTGGGCAGCTACCGCCGTGGACCCGTGTGGCACTCCTCGCTGCTCGAGTACCTCGGACTGCTGGTCAATGGCGAATGGCGCCCAGTGCCGCTGCCGCGCCTGCCAATCAACGAGACCCTGGCGACCACCCGGCTCTTCTTTGGCAGTGAGGCGATTGAATATCGCACGCCCACCATGACGCGGGTCGGGGCCATGATGGGTATCAAGGAATATCCCTCACCCAGTGTCGCGGGCATGTTCAATTCGCTGCTGTCCGCGCCATTTCCGCTGATCCTGACTCAGTCCTTTGCTTTTCTGACCAAAGCGACCAGTCAGGGTCTATTGCAACGTCAGCTGCACAGGATGGCCAACGCGGGAGACTTCGCCCTCTCGCAGGCGCAGCAGCTGCGCGTTGCGCTCGATGCGCTGACCAGCAACGAGTTCGTGATGGGTGATCACCATTTCTCGCTGCAGGTACTGGCAGACGGTATCGATGAGGTCGCGGTCAATTCCACGCGCCCATTGCGCCAACTCGATGAGCACGTCGCTCTGGCGCGCTCGCTGCTGGCTGACACCGGCATGACGGTCGCGCGCGAGGACCTGGCGCTCGAGGCGGCATTCTGGGCGCAGCTGCCGGGTAACTTTGCGTTCCGCCCGCGTAAGGCACCGCTGACGTCGCGCAACTTCGCTGCCATGTCTGCCTTTCACAACTTTCCGGCTGGCAGGGCGAGCGGCAATCATTGGGGCAGTGCCCTGGCGTTGCTCAAGACGAGTGCGAGCTCGCCGTTTCATTTCTCACTCCATGCCAGTGACCCGCGCGATCGGGACGGCAGCGGGCCGCGGGATATCGGTCACACCTTCATCTGCGGACCTACCGGGTCAGGCAAAACGGTGTTCATCGGGTTTCTGGTGGCCATGCTCCAGGGTCACGGCGCCACGCAAGTCATCTTCGATAAGGATCGTGGGCTCGAGATCCTGGTGCGCGCGCTCGGGGGCGAATATCTGCCGCTGGAGAGCGGGGTACCGACGGGGTTCAATCCCCTGCAGTTGCCTGATACACCGCTGCACATCGAGTTTCTGAAAAGCTGGTTGCGTGTGCTGGTAAGCCCTCCAGGCTCCCCGTTGGGCGTGCGCGAGCAGCTCGAGCTGGACCAGGCGCTCAGCGGCACGCTGGCATTGGAGCGGCCCGCGCGGCGTTTGTCGCGACTTCTGGAGTTTCTGGATCCTACGGATGCCGAGGGTGTGCACGCGCGCCTGCGTCCCTGGTGTGAAGCGAGCCGCGGCGATTATGCCTGGGTGTTTGACAACCGGGCGGACGCCGTGGTCGCACGAATGTCCGGCCGTGCGGCGTTGGGATTTGATGTTACGGATTTCCTGGGACATGAGTTGGCGCGCGCGCCGGTGACCTTGTACCTCTTCCATCTGGTGCGGCAGTTGCTCGATGGCCGACGGCTCGTCTGCTGGCTCGATGAATTCTGGAGACTACTCGCGGATCCTGCCTTCGAAAGCTTCGCGAAGGATGCGCCCAAGACGTGGCGTAAGTTGAACGGCGTCATGTGTGTTGCCACCCAGAGCGCCAGCGACGTGCTCGGCAGCCCGATCAGCCGCACGATCATCGAGCAAACGCCTACGAAAGTTTTCTTTCCCAACCCGAATGCGAGCGAAGTTGAGTACCGCAGCCTCGGGCTCAGCACACGGGAATTTCAGCTGGTGCGCGAGCTCGATGCAGCGGCGCGCTGCTTCCTGATCAAACAGGGCACACACAGCGTGGTATGTCAGCTTGACCTGAAGGGATTCGACGCTGAGCTCAGCGTCATCTCGGGGCGGGTCAGTCACCTCAGGCGTATGGAATCCACTATCAGAGCTCACGGCGATGACCCTAAGGATTGGCTGCCTGCGTTCATGCAGCTGCCGCACAGCATTGACACGGAGGGACGAGCATGACACGTACTCGCGGTTTCTTAACGCTGACCGTGGTAATCCTGTTGCTCGCTCCGCGAGCGCATGCACAGTTTGCAGTCATCGATGTGGGCGCGATCACGCAGCTGGTGACCGAGGTACAGACGCTGCAAGCCGCACTCGATACCGCACGCAATCAGCTGACCGCCGCGCAAGCTGAATATACCGCCCTGACGGGGCCGCGCGGCATGGACCGGCTGCTCTCTGGCACGGCCCGCAACTATCTTCCCGCGAGCTGGGCCGACGTGCAGAACGTTACAGAGGCTGGCGGCAGCCGTTACGTCCCACTCGCGACAGCAGTGGCAGCCACCGTCACGGGCAACGCTGTCCTCGCTGCCCCGCAGTTGGCAGTGCTGCCGGTGCCGGTGCAAAGGCAGATCGGCCAAGAGCGCGAGTGGCTGGCCATGGCGCAGCAGCTATCCAGAGAGGAACTGGCGGTGACCAGTGCCCGCTTTGCCTCTCTGCAGCAACTCATCGCGGCGCTGTCGCAAGCCGCCGATCCCAAGGCCGTCATGGATCTGCAGGCGCGCATCGCCATCGAAACCGCAATGTTGCAGAACGAACAGACGAAGCTGCAGACCTTACAGCGGCTGACCCTGTCGGAACAGGACGTCGTGCAACAGCAGCGCCACGAGCTCGCGACAGCGGGCCACGGCACGTTCGCGGTTCGCTTCCAGCCAGCCCCCTGATCGCTGCGCTGTGGGATTCTTCGCGACATTCTGGAGCTGGCTTAATCAGCAGCTGACGACCTACGTGGGTGATAACACCGCACGTATTGCGGCAGCGCTGGAGCCCGCCATCGTTACTCTTGCGACGGTGTACGTAATGATCTGGGGGTATCTGCAGCTGACGGGGCGGATCGAAGAGCCGCTCACGACTGGCCTGCGACGCATCATCACCCTGGCGGTCATCCTGGCCGTCTCCCTGCGCTTGTGGTTATACAACAGCATGATTGTCGACACCTTCTACAACGCTCCCGCACAGCTGGCGGCGACAGTGGCCGGAGCGAGTGATCCGGTGAGCGCGGTCGATGCAATCTGGGACCGCGGCGGTGCGGTGGCAGACTACCTCTGGAACAACGGCGGTGTCTTCAATAACGAGATCGGGTACTACATCGCAGGACTCGTGGTCTGGGTGCTTATAGGCTTGCTGTGTGTTTACACTATGTTTCTCGTGGCGCTGTCACATGTGGCGCTCGCCATCCTGCTCGCACTCGGGCCATTGTTTATTGCTCTTGCGCTGTTCGATGTCACACGCCGGCTGTTCGATGCATGGCTCGCGCAGCTCGCTAACTATGCGCTCATCACCATACTGACCGTCATGGCAGCAGCTCTGCTGCTGCAGATCGTGCAAACCTATGCGGCGCAAACGGCTGCACGGGGTGCAGCCATAGTGACAGTCGATGCGTTGAACATGGTGCTGGTCGCAGCCCTGGTGTTCATGTTCATGCGTCAGATCATGCCGATTGCCGCGAGTCTGTGTGGAGGAGGTGCACTCAGCACCTTCGGCAGTATGAGTCGTGCAGTCGGACTGGCCGCCCGGGCCGGCCTCAGCTCGCTCAGATGGGGCAGCTCCGCCACCACAACGCTGCTTGCACGGCCGCATAACTGAGTCGGAGTCATGAGTCGCCAGGGAGGGTCGATGCGGATAGTCCTGATGTTGTGTCTGTTGCTGGCTGCGTGCGCATCTCACCGTGTGCGCTGCACCGGCCGTCAACCGATCAATGCCCCAGGTGCAGCGCACGTGCGTGCGGAGCAGCCCGGAGATGCGCCGGCGGCTGCCCAGCCATGAAAGCGCAGGTGGCATTGGACAATTATCTGCGCGAAGCGGCCGCCTGGGATGCTGATCGTCTCGGGCTGGTCCGACGCGGCGCCCGGCTGGCCTGGTGGTCTGCGCTCGGCGGTTGGACGTGCGCAGTGTGTGCAGCGGGCGCCTTGCTGCTGCTGATGCCGCTGAAATCCGTCGAGCCTTTCGTCATCCGCGTCGACAACACGACCGGCATCGTGGACGTGGTGCCCCGCTATAGCGCCAGCCAGGCTCCGGAGGAGGCGGTAACCCGCTATTTCCTCACCCATTACATCACCGTATGCGAGCGGTTCAATTTCCAGACCGCGGAGAGCGACTATGAGGAGTGTGGCGCCTTCCATACCCCACAGCGTAACCAGGCGTGGTTTGCCATGTGGAATGCGTCCAACCCGACTTCACCTTTGAACATCCACAAGGATGGCAGTTCGGTGCGCGCGTGGGTCGAGTCGGTCAGTTTTTTTCGCCGCGGAAATGGCAGCACCGATCTCGCGCAGGTGCGCTATCTGCGGGCGGATCGTCAGGCTTCGGGCGGCGCAGAGCGGGTAAGCCACTGGATCGCAACGATCCAATATGCGTATGCCTCACCAGCCGCTGAGGCGCGCCTGCGTCGTTGGAATCCCCTCGGTTTTCGGGTGGTGGAGATGACCTCGGAACCGGAAGTCACAACGCCAATGGCCGCGGCAAACAGCTCGGCCAGCGTGCCGGTGCCATGAGTGCCTTCAGGGTTGTGCACGGTCACATTCGCATGCGTGCCCATCACTTGAGCGTGAGCCGTGTTTTCGCGCTGTATCTCCTCACCCAGCTGGCAGCCGCACAGCACGCGCATGCAGAAGCGACGCCATCCCAGGGTCTCACGGACCCTCGGGTGCGCACGGCACCGTTCAACAGCGACGAAGTGTATCGACTACATGGTTACGTTGGTTACGAGATCGACGTGCGGTTTGAGAAGAACGAAGTCTTCGTAGGCCTGGGCGCAGGAGACATAGAGGGACTCTCGTTCGTAGCGCAGGACAATCATCTCTTCATCAAGCCGCGGGCGGCGAATGTCTGGACCAACCTGACCGTGCTGACGTCCCGACGGCAATATCAATTTGACTACAGCTCGTCCGCACATCGACCGAGCGTCACGGATGCCGATGTGACCTATGCTTTGCATTTCAGCTATCCGCCTGAGCCATCAGCAATTGAGCCCCTGGTGAGTGATGAGCTGCAGCGCGCGACCCGGCCGAGCAACATGGACTACTGGTATTGCGGTAGTCCGGCGCTGAAGCCCCTGGCAGCATCGGATGACGGTGTGCACACACGGCTGCGATTCGCTGCCAGGTCGGAACAACCTGCGGTGTTCGTGGAAAACGATGACGGCACCGAATCATTGCTGAATTTCAGCATGGACGACGGCGATGTAATCGTGCATCGCGTCGTGCGCCGGCTGATTGTGCGTCGTGGCAAGTTGAGCGGCCGCATTTCCAACGAGCATTTCCAGGGCGCAGGACAGCGGCTCAGTTCCGGCACCATCTCCCCGCAGGTCCATCGCCGGCCGGTGGAGACTGCTCCATGAACGCTGACGATGCTGCCGGGGAGCCTTCCAGGCGAAGCAATGAGTCCCTCGCAGAACCGTTCGTGCGTGGTGAGCGCGGCTGGCCCGTGGTCGCGCAATTGCGCTCGCTGCAATCGCGACTCAGTAGCGTTCTGGCATGCGGCCTCATGCTGTTGCTCGGCCTGGGGGCACTGAGCTGGTATTACAGCAGCGCCTACTCCCGGCAACGTCAGGCTCGGCAAACGCAAGGCAGCTCGCTGACGCTGCGCGCCCAGGGTGACGCGCCCTTGCCTGCGCTTGGACGCATCGAGCCTCCCAGAGTGGGTCCAGCTGATGATGTCCGGCGATCAACCGCCGCCCAGGCGCACCCGCAGATCGCATCTGCCGACTCCGCATGGTCGGAAGCCGCATTACCGCAAGTCACCTCACCGCCGCTCGCACCCGCCCTGGCCCCGCCGCAATATCTGCAGCAACCGGCGGCGTCGACGAAGTCTCCCGAGCAGATGGCGCTCGAGCGACGCACTGCGGGCGTCGCGTTTGCCCGCGTAAGCACCATGACCGCGCCGACTGCCTCCGAGGGCACAGATGCGGCGGCATTGACGGCGGCAGCAGCCGGCGGTACTGAATCTACCGCTCACGCGCGCGCCAGCGGTGAGCTGTCTGCACTGCTAAACGCCGAAGTTGTCCGGACAGCACGCGCTAACGTTCTGCCGACGAAGCGCTGGCTGCTGCCCAAGGGTGCGTTCATCGACTGCACGCTGGAGACTGCAATTGATTCAACACTGCCGGGTATGGCGACCTGCGTTACCGCGAGCGATACGTTTGGGTCGGACGGTGAGGTCGTCCTGCTGGAGCGAGGTACCAAGCTCGTGGGCGAGACACGCGGGCAGGTGCAGCAGGGAGCGGCCCGTGTTTTTGTACTCTGGACAGAGGCGCGCACGCCCGCTGGCATCATCGTGTCGTTGGATTCGCCGGCGGCCGATGAGCTGGGAAGGGCAGGGTTGAGCGGCAAGGTCGACCGGCACTTCTGGCAGCGCTTTGGCGCCGCCATGCTGATCACAACCGTCGATGGTGCGGTGCAGGCCGCCGTGCAGTCAGCTAGTCACGGCAGCGGGCCACTGATCTACGATCCGACCGGTTCGGCCGGCATCCTTACGGAGATCCTGAAGAGCACGGTCAACATCACACCGACCATCAGGAAGCAAAACGGGGATCGCATCCAGGTACTGGTGGCCCGCGATCTCGACTTTCGCAGCGTGTACGAGCTGCACAGAGCGGTCAGTGCGCATGAGTGATGGTGATCTCTCGGCCCTCGAGCTCACTCTGCGCTCGCTGCAACCTCTGCTCACCGCACCCGGTGTCACTGAGCTGTGCATCAATCGGCCCCAGGAAGTCTTCGTCGAAAGCGCATCGGGCTGGCAGCGGCAGCGACTACCCTGCGCCGATTTCGAGTGGTGCCGGCGCCTGGGAAAGCTGGTGGCCAACTGGACGCAGCAGCGTATCGATGAGTCTGCTCCGTTGCTGTCTGCCTCGCTCCCGGGTGGCGAGCGCATCCAGATCGTACTGCCGCCCGCCACCACGCCGAGCTGCGTGGCTATCACCATCCGACGACCTGGGGCGCGCACCTGGTCCATCACTGATCTGGCGGAGCAAGGCACCTTTCGGATCGCTTGCCGTGCGGGTCATTCGCGGCCGCAGACCGATTGCGAGCTGCTGCAGCTGCTGGATGCGCGCTCGTATGCAGACTTCCTGAGAGTGGCTGTGATCAATCGCAAGAACATCGTCATCTCAGGTCCCACGGGTTCGGGCAAGACAACCTGGACCAAGGCGCTCATCCGCGAGATTCCAGCTGATGAGCGGCTGATAACAATCGAGGATGCACAGGAACTGGTGCTGGACCGCCATGCCAACCACGTGCGGCTGTTCTACAGCAAGGATGATCAGGGCCGCGCACGCGTAACGCCGAAGCAGCTGCTCGAAGCGTGCCTGCGGATGAAGCCCGATCGCATCCTGATGGCGGAATTGCGCGCCGAGGAAGCTTTCGACTACCTGCGCAATGTCAACTCGGGTCATCCCGGTTCCATCACCAGCGTGCATGCCGGCAGCGCGCAGCTCGCCTTCGAGCAACTGGCACTTCTGGTCAAGCAGAGTCCCGCAGGCCGGGAATTGGCGCACGCCGACATCAAGCGACTGCTGCGGCTGCTGATTGATGTCGTCATTCAATGCGGCTCGAACGGCCATGCGCGTTTCATCCGTGAGATTTGGTACGAGCCGCAGCGCCACGCCGATCCCGGCCGGTCCTGCGGCTGAAGAGGCACTCGAGCTTAGGCCATGACAACACCGCAGGGTTGGTCAGGTCTGCTGTCAGCTTATCTCGCGGTGCAAGCACCGCTCACGCTCACTCTGCTTATCCGCAGAGCGCGGGCGGCGACTGTCCTGGCCTCACCCATTCTGGGGGTGCCCCTGACTTTGGCCGCAGCTGCCGGAATAGCTATGACGAATCCGCTGGAGCAGGCAGCGGGGTGGGGAAGCACTGCAACGACGCAACTCACCGTCGGCTTACTTTGGTGTTGCGCAGTTGGATATGCGGCGGCGCGCATACTTACACGGAAGATACCGGATGCTCAGCTCCATCGGCGCGGCGCATCCGTTGCCACCGAGGGTTGCCGACAGAACAATGCGCTGCCATCCGAGGGAGGGACGGCTGCTACGACCTCCGCCTGCTGGCGTCCCGCTGGCAGGCGCGTGGCGGCAGCCAACACTCGCACTCCGCCGATTACCTTGGGTGGCGTTCTGGTTCCCGCTGGCGACGAGACCAAACACTTCAAGCTGCTTGGCACCACGGGCACGGGCAAGAGCACGGCGATTCGTGAGATTCTCACCCAGGCCCTGGAGCGCGGTGACCGCGCGGTGATTGCGGATCCGGACGGCGGTTATCTGAAGCGCTTCCGTGAGAAGGAGCGCCGCGATCTCATTCTGAATCCGTTCGACCCGGAAGCGCATCGCTGGGATCTGTTCGGCGAGATCGAAACAGCCTACGACGTGGAGCAGCTGGCGCGCTCGCTCATTCCTGATCACGGCGGCCCGGATCGCAGCTGGACCCTCTATGCGCGGACGTTCTTCAGTTCCGTAACACGACAGGCGTGGGCCGCGGGAGTGCGTGATGTCAGCGAACTGTATCGGCTGCTGGTGGTGGCGGATGCCACCGAGCTCAGACAGTTGTTGACGGGCACGCCGGCGCAGCCATTCCTGGAGCCACACAATATGCGGATGTTCGATTCCATCCGCTCGGTTGCCAGTTCCGCAGTGGGGTCGTTGGAGCATGTTGCACAACAGGGCGGTCCGCCGCTTTCGGTCAGACAATGGGTGCGCGCTGGCGCGGCCGCTGCGGACTCGCGCGGCATACTGTTTCTTCCCTACCGGGCCGGACAGATCGCGGCTCTCCGCTCGAGCATCTCGGCCTGGATGCGCCTCGCGATTTTCGAGGCCATGGACCAGCCTGAGACAGATCAGCGGCTGTGGTTCGTCATCGACGAGCTCGATGCGTTGGGCCAGATCGATGGACTCAAGGATGCCTTGGCGCGGCTGCGCAAGTTCGGCGGCCGCTGCGTTCTGGGGTTTCAGTCGATCGCACAGGTATCCGCGACCTATGGCAGCGGCGAGGCACAGACTATTGTCGAAAATTGCGGTAACAGCTTGCTACTTCGCTGCTCGGCGAGCGAACACGGTGGCACAGCGGCCTTTGCGTCGCGGCTCATCGGCCAGCGGGAAGTGCTACGGCTCAATACCTCGCGCAGCCGCCGGCCAGGTGATCTGTTTGCTGCCACGACGGTGTCGGAGCACATCAGCATCGAGCCGGCGGTAATGGATTCGGAGATCGAGCAGCTGCCCGATCTGGAGGGCTATCTGAAGCTGGCCTCGATGCCGCAATGGCAGCGGGTCAAGCTGGACTCGCCCGCAGCGCGTGCGATTCCAAGCGCCGCCACGCGGGCCGGCTCCTGGCCTGGAGATCACAGGGCGGCTGACACCGCAGCCGCGCGCCAACCGATCCATGAATTCGAATAGCGCGCATGCGGATGCTCTGGATGAGCAGACGATGAAACTCGGACTGCTCATGGAAGCTGCTCAGGCTCATCAGAAGCTCGCCGAAGCGAGTCTGAAGAAGCTGCGCCTCACCTCCCAGGATATTGCGGGACAGATTCGTGCGGATGTGCAACAACAGCTGACGGTGGGACTGCACGCCCTGACGAATGACGTCCGACACGCTAGCGATGCGCTGCGGGCTATGCGCAGGACTGCGAATCTGCGCCTCGCGTTGTGGAGCGTCGGCCTGACCACGTTGTGCTCGCTGATTCCGGTCGGTATCACCTGCTGGCTGCTGCCCTCACCCGCGGAGATCGCCGCCCTGCGTGCGCAGGACACCACGTTGCGCAGCAATCTCGCCACGCTTGAGCAGCGTGGCGCTCGCATGGACCTGCGCCATTGTGGTGAGGGCAACCGTCTATGCGTGCGCATCGATCGCTCGGCACCCACTTACGGGGACAAGGCCGACTATCTGGTCGTTAAAGGTTACTGACATGCAGGGCTTTCGGCGCGGCGCACGTGTCATCAATAGTCGCTGGGGGCGGTTGCGGCGCCTCGGACTCGGATTGCATCGCGGACAGACACTGCGACTTGCGGGTGTCCGCATTGCGGCACTCGATGAGAGCAAACACTTCAAATTCGTCGGCACCACGGGCACGGGCAAGTCTACTGCCATTGCCGAACTGCTCGAGACCGCTCTGGCGCGCGGCGATCGCGCTGTCGTGGCGGACCCGGAAGGCGGCTACCTGCGGCGGTTCGGTGATCCACGCCGTGGTGACGTGGTGCTCAATCCTTTCGAGTCGTACTCCGCCCGCTGGGATCCGTTTGCGGAGATCGAGACGCCTTATGACGTCGATCAGCTCGCAGCCAGTCTGATTTCGGGGTCCGAAGACCCCGCTGCACGCGAATGGCGGGGGTATGCACGTACCTTCCTGGCCGCGCTAACCCGCGATTGTCGTGAGCGTAACGTTCATGATGTTGCTGAGCTGTGGCGACTGATTGCTGTGGCGCCTCCCCGACAGTTGCGCCGTGTCGTTGCAGGCACACCGGCACAACCGTTCCTGTCGATTGAAAACGCGCGGATGTTTGGATCGATCCGCTCGGTGACGGCCTCCGCGGCTGCCGCGCTGGAGTACGTTGGCCAGCAGAGGTCAGACGCCTTCTCTGTACGTCGTTGGATACAGTGCGGTACCGGTGCGCTGTTCATGCCCTACCGTGCGGGACAGATCGCCTCGCTTCGCGGAATCATTGCAACCTGGCTGCGCCTTGCGATCTTCGAGGCCATGAGTTGCGGCAACGCCGAGCGCCGTATCTGGTTTGTCGTGGATGAGCTCGATGCGCTCGGCGCCATCGACGGCTTGAAGGACGCACTTGCGCGCTTGCGGAAGTTCGGCGGTCGCTGTGTTCTTGGATTTCAATCAATGGCGCAGGTTTCCAGCACGTACGGTCAGGGGGATGCCCAGACAATCGTGGAGAACTGCGGCAACACGCTCATTCTGCGCTGTGGCTCCGGCAGCGAACAGGGAGGCACCTCGCAGTTCGCCTCGCGACTGATCGGCGAACGGGAGGTCGTGCGCCGGCAGATATCGCATGGCCGTGATCGCGGCGCGCTGTTCGCGCCGGGTGAGCGTCGCTCCTCGACGACCACGAGCCGGCAGTACGTGACTGAGACTGCAGTGATGGCATCCGAGATTGAGCAGCTCCCGGATCTCTGCGGTTATCTGAAGACAGCCTCCTCACCCAACTGGCGACGTGTATGGATCGCGCGCCAATGAGTCTCATGCGGCAAGGATTGCCAGCTCATGGCCTTGTTCTATCTGCAGATCAGCTCCCTCGCCCGTAATCAGGGCCGCCGCGCGACGGCCGCCGCAGCTTACCGGGCAGGTGCGAAGATACGCGATGAGCTCAGCGGTGATCTGCACAACTTTGCCCGTCGCAAAGACGTGCTGCACACCGAGATCATGCTGCCCTCAGGAGTGGCTGCCCAGGCGCCCGAGTGGACACGGGACAGGGCGGAGCTCTGGAATGCGGCCGAGCGTGCCGAGACACGGCGTAACGCGCGGGTAGCCCGTGAGTGGCAGGTTGGACTGCCTTCCGAGCTGCCGGCCGCGCAGCGCCTGTCGCTGGTAAGGACTTTCTCCCAGGAGATTGCAGATCGCTACAACATCGCGGTAGACCTGGCGGTGCACGAGCCACGGCCCGGCAGCGATCCGCGCAACTTTCACGCACATATTCTGGGCACGACCCGAGAGATGACAGTGCAGGGTCTCGGTGCAAAGACGGGCATTGACATGCCACTCGCGGAGCGTTTGCGACGTGGACTGCCGAGCGTGCCAGAGGAATTCCGGACCATTCGCGAACGCTGGGCAGATCTGACGAACGCGGCATTGCAAGCGGCGCACATCGATGCGCGTGTGGATCACAGAACGCTGCGTGCCCAGGGCATCGACCGGGAGCCGCAGCCGCGACTGCCGGTGGCAGCACTCAAGATCGAGCGTGCGGGTGGATTGAGCTATGTCGCTGAGCGGTTGCGCGATGAGCACCGCACCCGTCTGGCGGTTCGCGCGCAAGGCGATGAAGCCGCGCCCGCTGCAAATACGCAAGCGAGTCCCCTTGAGGACGTACGTCGCGCGGCCCGTGAAGGATGGCTGCGCATGCGGGGTGAGTTCCAGGGGCGCAAGCCGGCAGTGAGAGGCGACCAGGCTTTGGAGCGTGGCGTGGACGATGATTACTCACCCTGAAGCCAGCACTTTCCATGAGCGATGCGGGTTGGAGGACGGTCGGCCGTTGTTATTTGCTGCCTGCTATGTCTATTCGCCTGCCGGCCAGACGCCGGCCGCGCAGCATTCGCGCTTGCTTTGCTCGCGCCTCAAGGCGGGTCGAAGCGGCTGGTTGCGCGTCTTTGTGACTCGCCTTTGCGAGCAGGTGCACTCATCCGCGGCTCTGGCAGGTATTTTCGCACCGGAGGTCCTGCTAGTTCCGATTCCCGGAAGTGCGGTCGAGCCATGCAGCGCGCCGTGGATAGCTTACCGGCTCGCCCGAGAAATCCAACGCAATGGGCTGGCAGCGCACGTCTGGCCAGCCCTGGCGCGCTGCCGCACTCTGCCGCGATCTGCAAGCTGCTACCAGTGGCAGCGTCCCACGGTCATCGAACATTGGCGTGCACTGCTGTGCGAACCGGCGCTGGCGCCTGAGATCGCTGGCAGGAATATCCTGCAGCTACGCGTGGTGCTGATAGATGACGTCGTGACCAAGGGACGAACGCTGCTCGCCGCGGCCATGCGCCTGCGTGAGTGCTTACCGCAGGCGAGCATTCAGGCCTTTGCGTTGTTTCGCACTACGAGCTTCGCGAGCGACTTCAGCAGGGTGCTTCAGCCCTGTCGCGGCGAGATCCGCTGGAACGGCAGGGACGCGCAGCGCAGGCCCTGAGTTGCGCGCAGCGGATGCCGCCAGTCAGCGCATGTCCTCGGGGACGTCGAAAAAATCAACCACCCCCGTTTCCAGCGAATATTCCGCGCCGACAACCATCAGTCCTTCGCTCTGGATCAGCTGCTCGATCACCTGGGAGCCATGGCGCAGATGGTCCGCCGAGGCGCGCACGTTAGCCCGCACCGCGTGATGTACCAGCGCAGGCTGGTCGTAGCGCAGACTGGTATCCAGCAACGCCTCGACCGAGGGGCGTACCCTGTTGACGATGGAATGCACATTGCGCGAGCGCTGCTCCGTGGGTCCCTGAAGTTGCTCAAGTGTGGCCTGAATGACACCACAGTTGGTATGACCCAACACTACCACCAGCCGTGTCCTGAAGCGCTCCGCCACGAACTCCACGCTGCCGATCTGGGAGGGGGCGACGATGTTGCCCGCGACCCGGATGACGAAGAGGTCGCCAAGTCCCTGATCGAACACGATCTCCACGGGTACGCGAGAGTCCGAGCAGCCGAGTATGGCCGCGAACGGCTCCTGCCCCGCCGTCAAGGCCCGCCGCCGTTGGGTACTGGAGAGCGCGTCCGCTATCCGCACATCACCCACGAACCGTTGGTTACCTTCCCGCAGGCGCTGCAGCGCTTCTCTGGCCGGAATCATGAAGCTGTCTCTGCCCGTGTCTGTGGACTGATGAGTGCAGTCTACCCGTGTTTGGCCGACAATCACGTCGTGCGTCGGCGCCCCGGCAGAATTATTGTAAAAAATTGCCAGCCGGCGAAAGCTGCGCCGCTTCCGGTCACTGCCTGTGGGAGGACGGACTGTCGGCACCCGCCAGTGTCTCCGCTACGACACAACACTGCCGGTTGGACTCTGACTCCAACAGGCCCGGAACGGCGGCTTTTGGGGGTGGTCCCCGCCTGCAATCCTACAAGTTTGGCGCGTTGACAAGCCGTCAATGCTGAGTTGGCAAAAAATTGCCGCTCCAACGCTGTCAGTTTGGCTGGCAGAGTGTGTATGATTGCGCTCCCGTCAAACTACAACCCCGAGGAGATACCGATGGCGAAACGTCCAGCCAACAATGGAGCATCGTGGAGCGCCAGCGAGCTGCGTACGCTCAAGCAGCTTGCCAGGTCTGGCACCGCGCAGGCTGCCGCCAAGCAGCTCGGCCGGACTCCGGCAGCGGTGCAGCAGAAGGCGATGCGCACCGGTATCTCGTTCCGCGCTGCGCCCGCCCGCAAGAAGAAATAAGCACTCTCGAGTGCTGCCATGATCGTGGGTGGTCGGGTGCGCGGCGGGCGGGAGTGCCGGCTCGCATTCGACCACACGGTCCCAGGCGCCGCCTGTCGCGGTTGTCCTTTCCCGGCTGAATGAGCGTGCACTGCAGCGACGCTGCAGTGCGATGCTCTGCAAATCTAAAGGACGCGCTTGTCCGGTGGCGGCGGTTCGTACTGGTATAACCAGGTCTCTGACAGCGGCTGCCCATCGAGCGACAGGAATAGCCGCAGGTTGACCGGCTCGACACTGTCATCCGCCAGGGCCAGATCGAACATGGCGCGCCATTGACGCAACGGCTGCAACGGCCGCGCCGAAGTGATCTCAACCCGCCCTCTGGAGGCCCAGATCACAGGGGTGACGCGGGCCTGATCGCCGAGCATCGCCAGATCGCCGCCGGCGAAGTCAACCACGAATCTCCAGGAAAAGTGGGTTCTCTTCTGCCCAACAATCCCGCCTACGCCGGTGCGCGTCGCTCTGACCGTAGCCAGCTTCGGCGCGAACGGCATATCCCGGGTCCAGTAAAGCCGGTAGCCATAGAGTAACTCCTGACCCGCCTGCGGCCTTTTCGCTGGCGTCCAGAAGGCCACGATGTTGTCCATGATCTCATCGCGGGTAGGAATTTCCAGCAAGGTCACCGCACCGGGTCCCCAGTTGCTCTTCGGCTCGATCCACGCGCAGGGCCGTTTCTCATAAAACACGCCATCGTCCTGGTAGTGATCGAAGTTGCGGTCGCGTTGCATGAGGCCGAAACCACGGGGGCCGTCATCGATGTAGGAGTTGACCCGCACTGCCGTTGGGTCGGTGAGCGGCCGCCACAACCATTCGCCCGCCCCGTTGCAGATCTGCAGACCGTCCGAATCGTGGATTTCCGGTCGCCAGTCATCCGAAGTGCGCGGATCGTTCTTACCGACGAAAAACATGCTGGTGCCGGGCGCAATCCCGAGCCGTTCAATCTGCTTGCGCGGATAGAGAGCCGCATCCATGTCCATCAGGATCGTGTCGCCCATGTCGATGATGAAGCGGTATGCCCCTGCCACGCTCGGGGAGTCGAGCAGCCCGTAGACCACGAGCTGATTCGAGTCGCGCTGCGGCTGCTCCAGGTAGTAGGCGATAAAATCCGGAAACTCCTCAGGCGTGGGCAGCCCGCAATCGACCGCCAGACCACGCTGCGACATGCCGTACTGCATATCTCCATCGGTCGCCCGGAAATAGGAGGCGCCCTGGAAGGCGGCGATGTCGCGGACCCAGTCCGTATGAAAGTAGATCCGGAAGCCGGCAAAACCCATGCTAGGTGGCAACTGACCGCTCGCGACTCCGGCTTTGCTGTAGTCGTACATGGCCGGATCGAAAGCAATCTCCTGGGCCTGACCGTCCCGCACCAGGTGCATGTGCACGGGTTTGTTGCTCCGGAAGCCCAGATGCGCGAACTCAACCCGGAAGCGCAGGCCATCTGTCGCCCACAGTGCATGCTCGCTGTGGAAACGGATCGACTGCCAGTGGTCCCAGTCCAGTTGAGCGATGGAGGCTGGAAGTTGGTCCGGAGGCGGCCGGTAAGGTGCGGCGCCCAGCGTCCGTGCCATGCCCTTGAGCCGGGCGTAGTCAAAGGGCTGCGGCGTGCCACGCTGCTTCAGAGTCTTGTTCGCGGCGGCGGCGGCGCTCAGCGACCAGTTGGAAACCGCCATGGAGAGCGCAGTCACACCCGCGTGCTGCAGGAATTTTCTTCTGGACATCGATCCTGACCCGGTTACCCGCTCCTGCATCCGGACGTGCTCTGTCCGGGATCAGCACGCAGTATACCCGGCACGCCGCAGGGTTGAACCCGGAAGCCCTCCGAGCGCGCACCGGATCTGCCATAGTACGTCCCATGAGCGAGCACGTTGCAGGGCTGCAGGCGCTGCGGGCTGACATCACGACTCTGGCCGTGGATGCCATCGTCAATGCTGCGAACTCCTCGTTGCTTGGTGGAGGAGGCGTTGACGGCGCCATTCATCGGGCGGCCGGCCCTGAGCTGCTACAGGAGTGCCGCAAACTCGGTGGCTGCCGCACAGGCGATGCCAAGGTGACGGACGGATATCGCCTGCCGGCTCGCAAAGTCATACATACAGTCGGTCCTGTGTGGCACGACGGCGAGCACGGGGAGCCCGAGCTGCTCGCCTGCTGTTACCGCCGCTCGCTCGAGTTGGCTCAGCAGCACGGCCTCGCAAGCCTTGCGTTTCCGTGCATCAGCACCGGTGTCTTCGGGTATCCTGCCGAGCTCGCAGCGGAAGTGGCGGTGCGCACCGTTGACGAGTACATGCCTGGGGTGCCCAAGGTGCAGGTTGTGAGCTTCTGCTGCTTTTCGGCGCATGACCTGCAGATCTATCGCAGGCTGCTGGCGTCGCGTAGCTGATTAGCGATTGCGGGCGCTCCTGAAAGGAGACGGATGAAGTCAATCTTTGTTGCGATGGTTTTCCTGGCCATCGCTCTCGTTCCCGTGCGGTCACAGACGAGTGAAGGTCCCGTCGCCAACTCGCCCATCGAGCCAATCGAGCTCCCTCAGGATCGGCCTTACCCGGGTGAAGTTCAGGTTGCCGTCGATGCGACCGATGTGGCGCGCCGGGTAATTCATGTTCACGAGACAGTCTCCGGCGTCAACGGGCAGATGGTGTTGCTGTATCCGAAATGGCTGCCCGGCACCCACGCGCCGGAAGGCCCGATCGATCGCATCGCCGGCCTGAAGATCACCGCTGGTGGCGCGCCGCTCAGCTGGGCCCGCGACGCCGTCAACATGTACGCGTTCCACCTCCAGCCGCTCGCAGAAATACGCGTGATCCAGATCGATTTCGATTATCTGTCCCCCACGAGTAGTGCCGTCGGCACCCCGGAGATCAGCCCGGAGCTGATGATGCTCGAGTGGAACGCGCTGCTGTTCTACCCGGCGGGTTATTTCGCACGGCAGATCCCGGTAATGGCCAGCGTAACGGTGCCCGTCGGCTGGGAGTTGGCCTGCTCCTTGGAGCGTGCGAGTGAACATCGCGTGCAGACCACAGAGCACGGAGCCCACTCCGATTTCGCACGCGTAAGCCTGGAGACGTTGATCGACAGTCCGGCGTACGCGGGTCGGCACTTCCTCAGACTGAATCTCGATCCGGCCAGCAAGCTACCCGTCCACATGGATCTGTTTGCGGATCGAGCCGCGTTGCTGCGGGTGGAACCTGAGGCGCTGGCCGCCTACCGCAACCTGATCCAACAGGCCTATAAATTGTTCGGCTCACACCATTATGCGCACTATGATTTTCTGTATACGCTGAGCGACCAGATTCAGCAGGCGGGATTGGAGCACCAGCAGTCAAGCGAGGATGGCACCGATCCGGAATCCTTCACGGAGTGGGAAAAGACTGCATACGTGCGCGATCTGCTGCCGCATGAGTTCACCCATTCGTGGAACGGCAAGTTCCGCCGCCCAGCTGACTTATGGACCCCGAGCTACGATGTGCCCATGCGCAATGGCCTGTTGTGGGTATACGAGGGGCAGACTGAGTACTGGGGCGATGTGCTCGCGGCCCGTTCGGGTCTGCGCAGTCGTCAGCAGGCTCTGGATGCGCTGGCCTTGCTGGCTGCCGATTATGAGCACGAGGCCGGACGCAAGTGGCGGCCGCTCCTGGATACGACCACTGACGAGATCATCAATCCACGTCGCCCACAATCCTGGCCCGACTGGCAGCGCTTCGAGGACTATTACGACGAGGGGGCATTCATCTGGCTGGACGCCGATACGTTGATCCGCGAGCGCTCGCATGGCAAGCGTTCGCTCGATGATTTCGCCCACAGCTTCTTCGGCATCAACGATGGCAGCATGGTGCCGGTCACCTACACTTTCGAGGACATCGTCAAGGCGTTGAATGCCGTCGAGCCCTACGACTGGGCCACATTCCTGCGGCAACGGCTGGAGACGGCCGGCAGGCCGGCGCCCCTGGATGGTGTGCGCCGGGGTGGTTATCAGCTGACTTACTCCGAAACCCCGAGTGAGTTTCAAAAACTCACCGAGGAGCAACGCTCGCGTGTAAATCTGCGCTACAGCATCGGGCTCGAAATCGACGACAAGAACAAGGATGGCACCGTGCTACAGGTGCAGTGGAACAGCCCCGCCTACCAGGCCAACATTACCGAGGGTGCGCAGATCCTCTCGGTGAACGGGGACGCTTACACGGCGGATGTGCTGAAAGATGCAATCAAAGAGGCGCACAGCAGCACCGCTCCGTTGGAGCTGATTGTGAAGAGCGGTGAGCGTTTTTTGGTCACGCACATCGACTATCACGGGGGTGCGCGCTATCCGCACCTGGAGCGAGTCCCGGGCGCAGCGGCACGCCTGGACGAGATCCTGGCTCCCCGCAAATAGTTGCAATCCAACCACGACCGCCCACGGGGTGCAGTTTGCGCCGGTATGGGCAAAGCTTCAGGAGCGTCACTTGCGAGCTTTAACCCCTGTGTACTTCATCGGCTGCTTGCGCGAAGCAGCGCGCGCACTGTTTCGAGGACGTATGGCTTCACGCAGCAGACTTGGTTTTTTCCCAACAATGCGGTTCGGAGTCGGTCGCTAGGTGCCGGCGCCGCAGTCAGACCGCCTGGCTGTCACGCCAGCGCTTGTGTTGATGGCGCTGCTCTTGTGGTCAGCCGCGCCGCAGCGCGCCTCGGCACAGACTCCTTCGCCGCTACAGGAATGGCAGTACACCGGCGGTATCGTTCTGCAGAAGCTATTCCAGCCCGATTTGCCCAAATGGCGGGTGGTGTTGGGCGCGGCTGCGGAATTCGAGCCAAAGTACGACGGTGCGATCGCTTATCGCTGGCTCGGGGGCCCGGTCATCAACATCCGCTACTACGACCGCGCGTTCTTTTCCCTGGGTGAGGGGTTGGGTTACAACTTCCTGCGTGGCGATCACTACGAGGCCGGCATCGCTTTCGGCTACGACCTCGGCCGAAAAGTCTCCGATGATTATCCCGTGCTGCATGGCATGGGAAACACCAAAGCCGCCCCGGTAGTGAAGGTATTCGGCTCCTACGTCATTTCGAAAAGTTTCCCACTGATACTGCGCGCCGATGTGCGGCAGATTCTGGGCGGCGCTGATGGAGCTCTGGCGGATCTGGAATTCTACATGCCGATGCCGGGGAGCTCCCAGAGCTTCTTCTGGTTCGCAGGTCCGTCGCTGACTCTGGCCGATGGGCGCTACCAGCAGAAGTCATTTGGCGTAACCCGTAGTCAGTCACTTGCTTCCGGATACCCTGAATACAACGCGCACCCGAGCGCCAATGCGGTGGGGCTAGGTGTGAGTCTCACGAAGTTCATCACGAAACACTTCCTGTTCAATGCAGATCTGGCAACGAACCGCCTGCTGGGCAGCGCCCGCAACAGTCCGCTGACTCTCGACCGCAATCAGGGTGTGATCGCGCTGTCCTTTGCCTATCACTGGTGAGCGGCTCGGCGGCTGCGGGAGACGGCACGCTTGCGCGGTTTGCCGGTTTCCGCAGGGGGGGCAGTGAGCTGACCCATCGAGGCATTCAATGCGATCGCCAGCGCCGCATCGCCGCTCACGAGCGCTTCCCAGCTGAGCTGCACGCCCCTGCGGTGACCTTTCAGAGTCATTTTCAACCCCTCGCCCGAGAGGGTCACAATGTAGCTGCGCCCTTTGACGAGCACCTCCCGCTTGAGAGTTTTATTGAGTGGCGTTGTCATCGGCGGGTGCTCGCGTCGGCGGCCGTGCACATCCCTGTGCACGCGGCATGCTACTTTAAACTACTGTTTATCGAACACCAGCGTTTCGTCGCCCTTGACGCCGCTCAGCTGCGTGCCGGTGTTGTGCACCGTCAAAGTCTTGCCGTCCGCTGAAACCACGCGATGAACCTGGCCAATGACCTTGCCTTCCTTCTTGAGTTCGAAGTCCCAGGTGTTGGCATCGACTTTTTTGGCCACCGTCGCATCGACGAAAGCAGAAGCCTCGTTTTTCTGCTCTTTACCGTCGCGGTATTGCACTTTGTAAGCCATCTCTTTGCCGTCGGCGCGGGTTAGTTTCTGGTCCAGCGTGTAGAGGCCGCCGCTCTCCGAATACTTGCGAGTTGCAGACTTCAACTCTCCCCCAGGAGAGAATTTTGACTTGGAAACATCCAGTTTCCAGGAGCCAAGCACCGGATCGGCCGCGAATGCCGGACCTGCCATGAGCACAGCGGCCAGTAAGGCGAATGAAAGGATGCGCTTCATATGTCCCCCCTGCTTGGACTGTAGATTGGAATTGTTAGAGCACCACACGATCGAAAACCGACTGGTGTGGGCGGACGATGCGCGCAGCGATGGCCCCGCGTCAAGCTGCAGGATCAGCCCGTGGGGCGATTGCGCGGATTCTCCGCGCCGGGCACTCGTATGCGTGAGTAGCTTTGAAATCGCGGCAGCTCGTCAGCGAGCTCAATCCATGACAGCATCTCACTGCAGAACGCATGGGCCTGTGGACGTAAGCGCTCCGGGTGGTCAAAGAAACCAATTGCAAGATACATCTCATCAGGCATGTCGCGATCCACATAGCTGATCGGCGAGCCGCAGCGGGGGCAAAAAGAGCGCAGCACAGCGGCAGTCCGGGAGAACACTGCGGGCTCTCCCTGGAGCAGGCAGAATTGCTCGGGCCGGCAGCCCACCCAAACCATCATGGGAGCGCCGGTCGATCGCCTGCAGTCCGAATCATGATCAAAGCAGATCCAGAGCGGTTCGCCCTCGAGGCGACCAGCGACCTGCCCACAGAAACACGCCCCGCACTCGATTCGCTCGGTCATGGGCACCTCCCGGGTTTTGCGCGGCCCGCTTTCGCCGGGCCACTATGGAACGGCGCCACCAGGACGGCGCCCTGGAGAGCCTATCGGACGGCGCTCTCGTTACGTCACCCCGTACCGATATGACCGCCGCCTCGGTTGCCGTTGCGTTCCAGCTCCATCTGATTGATGACCCCGACAATTCCCGGCACGCTGCCTGCCAGCTTTTTGGCGCGGTGCATGGCATCGGTGCTCCACACATAGCCGCTTAGTTGCGCCACGCCATTGTCTACCTCGACGTTGACGTGTCGAAAGTAGTACAGCTCGTCAGCCTGGAGCGCGGAATAGACCCTCGCTGCGAGCGCTTCGTCCGCCACCGCCTGCACCGGCGACTTTGGCTGCATTGCGCACCCGGCCGCAACGACGGCAAGCAGGCACAGGAGAGTGAGGCGGCAGTTGCTTCGCACAGCTTTCATTGATCACTTCTCCGCCTGGGTATACACGCTTCCGCGCCTCTCAAGCTTCCGCGAGGAGCGCAGGATAACTAACATCTAACGCGTTGCTGCTCAGAACGTGCACCTGTCGTATCTGGCAGAACCGGACCGGAACCACCGCCTCGGCTAACCTGCATCAGGGGACATCCAGCTCGACTTACTCCATCATGACACTACAAAACAACAAGGTGGGACGTGGACAGACACGAACTGATGCTACAGCTTGGCAAAGCGGAACGTCGTGTCACGGAAGGCAACAAACTACTAGAGGAACAGCGAGCACTGATCGCAAAGATGGCAAGCGAAGGGCAGGACATCACGGCTGCCAAAGGCTTGCTTGCGGAGTGCGAGCGGATGCAGCAGCGCCATGTCGCAGATCGCGACCAGCTTCGTGCACTGCTCGCCCAAGCACGTTGATTTGCGTCTGCCGTCATTCATGGCTCAGGCGCTCAGCAACAGCGATGGCTGTCCGCCCGAATACAAGCCCTTGATTTTCATGGTGGGCAAGCCCGTTCGGCAAGGGATTTCTTACACCCGCGGCGTGAAGCCGAAACTGCTTCTGGAAGCCGGGCTGGCTTGAGGATGGTGGGCACTAATCGAGATTAAGCCGCGGTCCTACAGCATGGCACTCCTAGACTCACGCTTCTCACGCGACCTCCTCCTATGTTCGCGCCGGCTCCAAATGTCCAAACTACCTCTCGGGTTGTAGTGAAGGGATCTGGACGATCCTTGTTAGGTGCTGAGGATCTGAACGGATTTTAAGAGCCTCCCGCCTGTGCCCTGGCTTCTGTATCGGAGGAACCTCCAAGCCCTCCGGCATAGCAGCCAGGGCCTTTTCGCATCCCGGTTGGTAGCGCGCGGGAACTTGTCCTCGGCTCGAGGTTTCCATCGCACGATCGCATACACGGAGACATCCATGAGTGACGATAAATCCAAGACAGGATCACCGGACCGCGACCGCATCAACGTCAATGAAGAGTATGAGCTGCGGGACTGGTCCAAGAAGTTCAACGTCAGCCACGAGCAACTGAAAGCCGCCGTCGCGGCAGTGGGGACTTCCGCCAAGGCTGTGGAAGCGCATCTGAAAGGAAACAAGAAGTGACGGCCGCGTGAGAGCTATTGCGATGTCATCGCCCACGCTGCCAGAGGCCACGGCATCGCAACCGCGCAGACATTGCCCAGGCGGTCCCGCAGTAAGGCCGCGGCGAATCAGCGGCTTGCGCATCCAGCCTCGGCAGACCTCGCTTACTTGGTGGACGCAGCCCGTTGGCCGCTGGCAGCCTGCGGATATGGTCGAGATCCGCAAAGCCATCGGCTACCACACCCTGGCTATCTACTGCCTTCAATGCGGGCATGTCGGGCACGTGGATCCCAAACGCTTCCAGAGCCACCGACGATTGCGCTGCCGGGAGTGTGGAGCGCAGCCCAGTACGGTTCGCTTGATCTGGCGGGAGGGCGATCCGCCCGATAATGTGGTGACGCTGCCAATGTGATGGCAGTCTCGAGTAGATCTTGACCGTTTGCCGCTGAGGAAGTGCCTAGTGGTGGTGTCGTATCCATCCTACAAAGAGTTCCGTGCCGCGAAGCTCACCTGCCAGCAGTGCAACTGGAGTGGGCAGGGGCGTGAGACTGAGTTCCGAGATACGACGAAGGGCGGCACCAAGACTCAGTATCATTGCCCGAAATGTGGCGAGGTCGTAGCAATC
The DNA here is from genome assembly GCA_963715725.1 of uncultured Pseudomonadota bacterium. Lineage (GTDB taxonomy): Bacteria > Pseudomonadota > Gammaproteobacteria > Steroidobacterales > Steroidobacteraceae > 13-2-20CM-66-19. Next base: position 3,096,292 of record OY970272.1, read on the forward strand.
GCCCCTTGGCCGCGGATCGGTGAAAGTCAGGACTGAGGGCCTCGAGCAAAATCCAACTGTGCGGGGACTCTTCCGGTGTTTAGTCTGGGATCTTCACGGTTTCGGCGGATAGAAGCCGTCACCATCCACGTCGATTTCCGGGACAAGAAGCATGGAGTCGGCTGCCGGAACCCCGCCAGCCAGCTCGATGGCTTCTCGGGTTCCCATTCGTGGAGCGGTGACGTTTTCGCCGCGTTCATGGTCCCACACCGAGAACCGATAGACCGCGACCTTAATGGCATCCATACCAGATCTCCCTGAGTGATTCCGATGGCTCCCGAAATCTGCGGCAAGTTATAGCGCAACCCCAGCGGCCCTGCCGGAACCACTACGGCTCGCGGTTCATTCTGTATGGCGTGACAGCCAAAACGAAAGGCAGCTTCCCCGCTCGCCCGAAAGACCAGGACGAGCTAGCGGCTATGGTGAAAGGGCCGCGACGCGGTCCGGTCAGGATTGCATTCAATGCTGACAGGCGACCCAAGCGACACCCCAGATCCCCTCAAACTGCCCCTTGAATATTTCCCGGGACGAAGGCCTGCGCAGCGCGACGCATTTCCAGCGACAGTTCCCTAATAAGTTCCATAGGTGAAGTCTGGAACTAAGCCGGTCTGCTGCTAACTTGCTGAATTATATGGTGGGCGGTACTGGGATCGAACCAGTGGCCCCTGCCGTGTGAAAGCAGTGCTCTACCGCTGAGCTAACCGCCCATAACCCGGGCCGCTGTCGAGAACGGCCAGGACGCTCGAAAGGGCGGCAAGTCTATAGAGGCTGGCGGCAGGAGGCAATTCTCCTCAGCCCTCCAGACAGCTGGATCGGCACGCCGATTGCGACACTTCGACGACAGCGCCAAGGGAGTCATCGCATGGCTTATCAGACCGGGAATCTTTCGACTGACGAACGCAGACTCTCCACACTGTATGGACTGGGACTTGCCCTGGTTGCGGTGCAAAGAGGTAGCTTCCTGGTGCGCTTTCTCAGCGCCATCGCCAGCGCAGGCCTGCTGGTACGGGCGGCCTCCGGGCACTGTGCCATCAAGGCAGCAGTACAGGGCCACACCTCATTGCGCGATGGCGTAGCGGATCAGTGGAGTCATATGCAGCCCGGCAGCAGCTCGCGCGCCAGCGGCCTGCCCGGATCACCACTACATACTGCGAGATCGGAGGCGGTCGATTCTTCGCTGGAAGAGAGCTTTCCAGCAAGCGATGCGCCGGCATCGCATCTACCCGACGAGCCACCCGTCAATGCGGAGGCAAAGTGGGAAGCTGCGCGCAATTCGAAAGGGAACGGCGGCCCGAGTTAGCACGCTCTCAACACGCGGCTCGCCGCCCGGGTGTTTTCAGCCGATATCTCTTCCTGGGTGGCGAGGGCTGCCTGCAACAGCCTGCTGGCGCACGAGATATCCCCGCGCGCCAGCGCGGTTACCTGAGCGGCGATCTGCTGCAGAATCTGCTGCAGCTGCACCCCAAGCTGCTGCGTCTGGCGATCCGATTCCAGCAAGTGCTCCGCACTCGGGCGATCGTGCGCACCCAGAAATGCGCTGAAGCAAGCGGCATCGCGGTCGGCACTCTCAAAGCAATGATGGACCACTTCCTCGAGTGCGTGCATAGCGGCTTCCCCGTCGGCACTCAAACGTTGATGCTTGCGCGTCAGCGCCAAAGCCTTGTGCGCGCACGCTGCTGCGAGTGCCATGGCGATCGCCACCGCGGTGCCGGAGCCTGACGAGCTTTCTGCGCGCGCCAGCGAGTCGACCACCTCTGCGAGCATGCTGTCGCGGACGCTACTGCCTCTCATTCTGAGTTAGCCGCGCGAGTTCGAGGCAGCAGTGTGCGCATCATTGACCTGGTTGATAAACTGAGCACCCGAACATCTTACGGCATGTCATGGTAGTAACGCGATTCGCTCCCAGTCCGACCGGCATGCTGCACGTAGGCGGTGTGCGTACCGCGCTGTACAGCTGGCTTTACGCCCGCCGCACGCGCGGCAAGTTTATCCTGCGCGTCGAAGATACCGATCGGGAGCGTTCCACGGAGGAGGCCGTACAGGTCATCCTCGACGGAATGCGATGGCTCGAGCTCACCCCGGATGAAGGGCCTTACTATCAGACACAGCGGTTCGAGCGCTACAGTGAAGTGCTGCGCGCGATGCTCGAGCAGGGTTCGGCATATCACTGTTATTGCACCAAGGACGAACTCGAACAGCTGCGCGCTGAGCAGCTTGCACGCAAAGAAAAGCCGCGTTACGGCGGCGCATGTCGCAGCCGCAGCACGCCACGTCCCGGAGTCGACCCCGTGGTGCGCTTCCGCAATCCTCTGGAAGGCGCGGTTGTCGTCGAGGATCTCGTACATGGCTCCGTTACTTTCCAGAATCGTGAGCTGGATGATCTGATCATTGCGCGTGCAGATGGCACGCCCACCTACAACTTCTGCGTCGTAGTGGATGACATGGACATGGGTGTCACGTATGTGATCCGGGGCGACGATCATCTGAACAATACGCCACGGCAGATGAACATGCTGACCGCACTGGGAGCAACTCCGCCCATCTATGCTCACGTGCCTATGATCCTCGGTCCAGATGGCGCCAAGTTGTCCAAGCGCCATGGTGCCGTCAGTGTTCTGCAGTATCAGGAGGAGGGTTACCTGCCCGACGCGCTGTTGAATTACCTCATCAGACTTGGCTGGTCACACGGCGACCAGGAGATTTTCACGCGTGCGGAGATGATCCAGGACTTCGACATACATGACGTCAACAAGGCCGCCTCGGCATTTAATCCTGAGAAGCTTTTGTGGCTGAACCAGCAACACATGATGCGTGCCCAGCCGGCAACGCTGGTGCCGCACCTGCGCTACCAGTTGCAGCGGTTGGGTCTGGATAGCGATGACCTGACATTGCTCGAGGGCGTCATCATCGCGCAGCGCGAGCGTGCCAAGACGCTGAAGGAGATGGCGCAAAACAGCCGCTTCTTCTTCACTGACGACATCAACTTTGATGTTAAGGCGATTGCCAAGCAACTGAACGCCGAAACGGCCCCGGCGCTGCAGCAGGTGCGTGCGGCTTTGGCCGCGTTGACAGACTGGCAGCCCGCGGCTATTCACGCTGCGCTGAACGAGCTCGCGTCGCGTCTGCAAAGCGGACTCGGTCGGATCGCGCAGCCGGTGCGGGTTGCCGTGACTGGATCCACGGTTTCGCCGCCAATCGATGTCACACTCGCGTTGCTTGGACGAGCGCGCGCGCTCGAGCGCGTGGACCGTGCGCTGCGGACAATTGCTGGGGGAGCGGTTCCGGAGGCCAATTGAGGGCGGGACGCAAGGGGCTTGCTATCCGCCGCGGATGCTTTCCTGTTATCCTCGCGGCCCGCACGGGAATCCGGGCTAGCAGGCATCGCAACCAGACTTTGCCTTCCGAAATTCACTGCGGAAACAAACAGTTACACTGGGGCCATAGCTCAGCTGGGAGAGCGCTTGCATGGCATGCAAGAGGTCGGCGGTTCGATCCCGCCTGGCTCCACCATCCTCGATCGTTATACCCAGCACCCGGGTGAAGAGATGTGGGCTTGGCGGGTGCTTTCTGCCGCCAGGGAAATTTGGGCCGGCTGGCTACCTATTGAGCTAGTGGCACAAAACTAAACCAGCTGCTCGAGAACGGCTTGCTAACCGTGACGCCGCTATTTTGATCACATGGGCCGGCCACCGCGTCGCCTACGCCGTTCGCTTTGGGCCCCTTGGACGATCCCCAATAGTTGTTAGATGCCAGCAGCGTTATCGTCGGTAGCGGACTGCTCAAGGGTGGCACCGCCGCCAGCGCGCCAATATTGAGCACGCCACAGTGGGCAGCTGGGCCCGGTTTGTAAGCGCCAGTCGGGTCTGCCGGATAGCCTATCGTCATCGAGTTGGGACGATTCCGATCATTCCCATAGAAGTCATTCTCGGCGAAGGCTGCAAAGCCGGCCTGCATATTCGCTGGATCATCGAAACTGACCACCACGCCAGGCCCGCCGTTTCCGGTGGCCACGTTGCCGGTAAAGATAGTTGGCCGGAAGCCACCTGGAACCACGACGAAGCCCGCAACGGAATTTGCGGAGGCCACATTATTTTGCAATGAACCAACAAAGGCCGCGGCAAAGCCCACCCCTCCGGAGGAAGCTTCGTTATGCACCAGGTGAACGTGCTCAGCAGAACTGCCCAGCACAACGTTCCCCTCAACGCCTGTGAAGTTGGCGAAGGCGCCGAAGCCGGTGCTCGCGCCCAACGCCTGGTTGTTCTGCAAGTCGATTTCGCTGAAGTGATTGGCAAAGTTGTTAACCAGGAAGCCGGTGTCGCCGCCTACCGTTGTATTCGCAGAAAGCAAGACGCGCCCCTGGGGCGCACAGGGAGCATCGGGAGGACAGCCCGGACTCACCTTGTAAGGCTCTCCGTCCACCTCGAATCCAACTGGAGTTTTGACAGCGATGTTGCCGATCACCGAAATACCGTGCTGCAACCCGGTACCGTTTCCGCCGCCTTGCGGAGAGCCCACGGTGTCGTAATTGATCTCCACACCGACCGCGCCGCCGGTTACAGTAAACCCATGGTCCTTGGAGCCAAAGACTACTCGATCATTCAGGACCTGCACGGTCGCGTTAAAGTTCGAATTTCCTTCGATGATGGTTGCGGCTGTACCGTTGTACGAATAAAGACTTAACGACTTCGTTATGCAGACAACGCAGGAGGTGCCGTTGCCATAATCCAGGGCATGCTCATCACCTGGATCGATGAAGCTGCCATCGCCATTCAGATCGCCGTAGCGGCCAGCGCCGACCCAAATTACATCCCCATCAGCCGCGTTCTGGATCGCCTGGCTAATCGAGCGACAGGCGTGATCACGACTATGTCCGCATGTGCCGCTGTCCGACCCATCATTGGTGGCGTACCAGGTCGCTGACTGCGCACATACTGGCAGAGCGCACAGAAACAGTGCTGTCAGCCTGGGAAGACAAGAATACTGGCTGCCGAAACCTCTGTTGTACATTGACCCTCTCCCTGTACAGTGGCTTCTACCCCAGTTGCGAGTTGAATCGCCCGCGGACGTTAGATAAGGCGCGCTTTTGCAGCGTGCCGGTGCAACCTTGCAGATGTTCGTGACTGCACGCAGAAATTCGCAGGCTACGTTACGCTTTCTGTAGCACCTGTGCCAACACTGAAGCAGTCCGCGCAGAAAGTCTTGCGCGTACCTCAGGGCGAAAGCCGCAAGCGTCTGCCTGGGGCGCTTTGCTGCGCTGCGATTTACAAGTTCTGCCGGCGCGACTGTGAGTGCCCTCAAACCTGCTTGCGCGCTTTCTTGATGCAACGACGCGCAGCACCCGGACCCTTCAGGGCGAGGATATGATATTGCTCATCGCTGAGCCGGTGATAGTTGACAAAGAACTCTTCCAACTCGCGTTCGAAGTGTTTACCGAGATCGTCGACGTGCTTGATGTGCGCGTAACTGTGGTTGCCGTTCTCCACGGCTACTACACGGTCATTGCGTTCTTTCCTTTTTCCATCACCCTGCTCGCCCTCGATGACACCAATGACGCGGCACGTGAGCTTGCAGCCGGGAAATGCTGGCTCGTCCATCAGCACCAGCACATCCAACGGGTCACCGTCGCCGCCTCTGGTTGAGGGTACAAAGCCAAAATCGTAGGGAAAGTCCATGCCGGCGGGCAGCACTTTCTTGAGCTCAAAGATACGTTCGTCCGGGTCGAACGCGTACTTGTTGCGACTACCTTTCGGGGTTTCGATGATGACGATGGTCAGCTCATCGGCTGTGGGTGCTAACTTCGTAGGATCAGCGAGCCCGGGGGCAGAGCGTTTCTTTTTGGCCATGCGTTCATCCTGACACAGAGTCATCGCGGCCGCGTTTCGGCCGATGCTGCGCGGCTAACCCAGGTTAACCGGGCGCGCCACGTTTGGAACTTCATCAGCAACTCGTCCATTTGGATCTCAATCGATCCTCACAGCGAGCTACTTATGGGATCAAGTAAACAGCGCGCGGCTGCCCGGCGCAACGTGCGCAAAGCCGCCAAGGTCGCTAAAGCGAAGCGGACGATCAGCCATCTGAGCGCGAAAACACGCACCGCGCTGGGCAAGCAGGGAGCCAAGATGGCACGCAGGAGTACACGCAAAAAGCGCCGCTCACGCTGACCGCCAGGCGATCGCTGCTGATCGGCCGCGCGCGCGGCGGTCCGTCAAAACGCCTGGGTGACGCCGGCAAATATGCCTCGGCGTGGGCCGAACTGCGGCGCTCCGACACCTACGCCGGTGCCATCGCGGATCTCGTAGACCTTATCAAATAGGTTGATCAGATCCAGGCGTGCAGTGAGGCCTTTCAGACCCTGCCGATCGAAATCGTGACTCACTCCGAAGTTCACTTGGGTGTAGTACGGCAGGTGCGCGCCATTGGGGACTGACGAGCCGTCGGGCAGCTGCAGATTGCGTCGCAACCCTGAGCCCACGAGCAGGTCGGCCGCCAGATGCGTGCCAGCGATCGTATAGGAGGCGCCCCCGGAAGCCGTCACCTGCTGCTCGTGATCCAGGTGAATGTAGTGACCGCCGATGTAGGCGAGCTCAGCACTGTCGAAGTTGAACTGGCCGCTCACGATGCCTTTGCCGATGGCGCGCTGCGTTGCGATGTTGCCGTATGCAGCGAACCGACCCAACTGGTAGTTTGCCGTAAACTCGACGCCGTACACCTGCCCCTGCGCGTAGTTAAATGGTGTGAGGATGATCGGCGCGCCGAACTGGCCTTCATCGACCAGATCGTGCGCCTGCTTGTAATAGCTGTCGATGCCCACCGTCAGGTTGTCCGAGAGCTTCTGCTGGATGCCCAGGTCGTAGTAATTCGAGGTCTCTGCCAGGACAGAATCCCCCCGGGTGGTCGCCGGTGCTGCCGTGGTGCCAAGAAACTTGTCGAGCGAGCGGTTGCCGAACAGCTCGAAGGGAGGTGGCGAGAAGAAGCGCGAGTAGCCGGCGTGCACCGTGGTGTTGGTCAGGGCCTGCCAGACGAAGTTGGCACGCGGACTGAGCTGATGTCCACTGCTGAACGCCGCATAGTGATCAAAGCGCAGCCCGCCGTTCACGGTCAACACGGGCAGGATCTTCCATTCGTCCTGCAGGTAGGCGCTCTCGATCCACTGAGTCGCGCGGATGCCGTCGCTGATTGCGACCGGCACGTCGACAGGTACCGGTGGCAAAAGGTACGGTCCACAGGGTCCCGCAGGGTCGATGCAAAGTACCTGGGATGCCGTGTTACTTGTCAGCCGATCGGTCTGCACATAGAGCCCGGCGCGCAGCGTGTGCTTATCGCCGATCCGGTAAGCGGCGTCGCTTTGCAGACCGAAGGCGGCATCGCGTTTGTAGGCGCTTTGTGAGATGCCGTTGAAAAAGAGTCCGCCGAGTTTGGGATCATCGACAAAGTTGAGACTGGAGTAACGACCGATCAACGAGGTCAGCAGGGTCAGATTGCCGGCTGAATGCTGCAGGCTGACGATGCCGAAGTGCGTCAGCTCACGCTGGTGCTCATCCAGATCATTGCTGAGGAAGTCGGATTGGCCGTTGACGGTGATGCCGGGGCCGATGTCCGCGGCGTGCAGGCCGGAGCGGTTCGGAATCTGGAAACGAGCATCGGAGCTGCCGAGGATCAGCGAGATGCGATCCGAATCGTCGAGAATGTGCTCGAAAAATCCGAAGCCGTGCAGCTGCCTGGTGTTGTCGTGCAGAGGCGTCGAGCTGCCGTCGGGCGATTCAATCCCCAGGGCATTGCGCACGTAATCACTGCTGACGAAATAGGTCGTGTTGCCGTTCGAGCCGCCGTAATTGACGCTCGGCACGATTGTGTCATGACTGCCGCCGTAAACGCCTACTTCGCCACCGGGCTGCAGTGCCCCGCTCTTGGTACTCAAATCGATGATGCCGGCGCTGCGCAGGCCGTATTCCGCCGGCAGACTGCCGGTCAGCAGGGTCAGTGAGGAGATCAGGCGGGGCGGCAAAGTCTGCCCGAAGAGACTGATGCCCTCGGGCAGGATCACACCGTTGATCCGGTACTGCAGGCCATTGTGATCGCCGCGGATATGCAGTTGTCCGAAGGAATCCTGCGCCGCATCGGGTATCTGCAGCATCACCTGATTCAGCTGCACGTTGTCACTGCCAGGCTCTGCGCGGATGGCGTTCGCATCGAAAGTATAGGCCGAGGCGCCGGTCGAGGTATCGATGCGCGAGCGCTCTGCATTCAGGTGCTGTGCCGTGATCACGACGGTCGGCAGGGCCGTTTCATCTGCAACCTGTTCCGACGCAGGCGCCGCGCGCAGAGTTACGGTTGGGATCAGTAACAGACAGACAACGCAGCACGCAGCAACGGTCGATATGCGCGCCGTAACCCGACTAAGGCTCGGCATGTAGACACTCCAAACAATTCACGGTGCCCCGCGAGCCGCTGCCCCGGTTCTGTGGCAGCGCAACCGCGCGCGGAGTGATTCACGCCTGGAGTTGGGAGGGAGGTCCGCGGCTGCGCGGAGTTGGAACGGGCGCCGCCATTTCGGCGGTGACACGCGCTAGCTCAGCGCTGCATGTGGCCGGCGTCGACAGGTACTGATCGACGGATTGACTGGCCGGATTGGCGACTTGTGAGAAGGCTAGGCAGAGCTCACACGTCTTATCGGCGAGCGTGCTTGCATGCACGCGCGCATCGGCACGACTGACCTGGCAGATATGACTGATCTCATGCAGCACGGCTCCCTGCTGTGCCAGCAACAGCAGCAGTGCGATGCCTAAAGAAATATGGAGCTTGCGCATGGAACGGAGCCTGCGTTGGAGAGCAACGCAGTCAGCCGCTAACGTTAGCAGAGTGGGCTGATGTTTGGTAGCGCTGGGTGGGTGTGGACTTGCCGCATCCGCTGGTGCGTGCGGCGCGCTGGGTTGCGCGTATCCAAGTCAGGTCGCTCAAACCTCAGGCGGCGGGTCACTTTTGCGGCGTGAGATTGCGATTACCGCAATCAGCACCACGACAATGTTGAGGATCCACCAGGCGATTTGTTTGTGATTACCCAGCAGGCCGCCAGCTGCTCCGGCGGCAGGCAGCTTCATGGTCCCGGAGAGCAGCTCGCGTATCCCGTCATGCGCCACGATCAGCTCGATGTCATGCGGCGTGTCGGTGCTCAGCTCCGCAGAGCCAACCTCATAGGAGCCGTCACTCTGCCGCGTCACGGTGGCCGTTTTACCATCGATCGTGACCTTGACATCGTCGCTGAGCAAGTCGCGCTGATCGCTGAGGCGGCGTATATGCAGTGTTAGCGCGTCGTGGTCAGCTGTCGCATCTACGGAAAGCAAGGTTGATTTGGCCACCGGGTAGACAGGACTCACGGGTCGCTGCACAGATTGAGCATGCAAAGCGGCCGAAACCGCAAGACCAATGCCGGCCAGCAATCTGGTGGTGATGCATCCCGCGCTTGCCGCACACCCTAGGCGGCGCCGCAGCCGACCCGGAAAGCGCATATCAGGCCTGATCGGCTACTGGAAGGTTGCTAGGATCCTGTCCCGCCCGCCATGCCTCGTGGCACCGGGTATGAAAGTGCAGCATCACGGTCGTGTCATCAAGCCTGGCCTCGACCTCGTATTCGATGTCAGACGCCGCCACAATGACACGGCAGAAATCGCACGGCTCGCCGCAACCGTTGCCGCCCCACATTCGGAGCGGGTTTGCACGTCGCAGACTGGAGACATTCAAGCGGCCGCTGCGCGGTTGCGCTGCCGATGCAATGCTGTCCGCGGGTGCCGAACCCGTCTTCATTTTTATTGCCCCTCCAGGGGCCCAAGACCCACCGCCATGCCGGTCGCCGGCACTATGCGCCGGCCATATTGCAAGGGCAAGCGCGCCGGCATCGCGCGGTTCCCGCCGGAGGGTGAGTGGTGTGCGAGACTTAGATATATGTCCTTGCGCCCCGAGCGGCTTCTGCTATGGTCCCCAAGCTGAGCTTTGACTGAAAAATGAAATCCGATTTGCGGGGTTTGACAAGTCGCACGGAGGCCGTCCTGAGCGAGTGACGGTGCTGGAGAGTCTCCGTGGTGAATGGATGAGCTGGCGCGGGGCAGCCAACGCCACCGTCGCCCATGATCAGCTTGGGGTGGCCACTCAGGCCACCCGCGGGCGCCTTTTGCCCAGAAACCTCCCGCACGAGCCCGATCCTTTCAACCGCAAGACGTCCGGGTGCTGCCGTACCCGAACGCCGCTGCGCGTCCTTCCGGAGTGTGCTGATGGAAACCCAGGACAGAGTGCGCCGTCGTATCAAGAGCAACGGCAAGGTAACTGCCCCGCCTGAGGCAGCCGCAGTCGATCTGCGCAAGCTCCTGCGGGCACTGCAGGCGGTGCGTGACGGAGACTTCTCGGTGCGGCTGCCGAGTGACCAGACGGGGCTGGCTGGCAAAGTCGCCGACACCTTCAACGAGATCATCAGCTCGAACCAGCGCCTGGCTCATGAGCTCGAGCGCGCCGGACAGATCGTGGGCAAGGACGGCAAAACGCGCCATCGCATGGCGAGTGAGCGCCGCTCGGGCGCCTGGGGTGCCATGGAGGATTCGGTCAATACCCTCATCGATGATCTGCTATGGCCGACGACCGAGGTCACCCGGACGATCTCCGCCGTGGCCAAGGGGGACCTGCAGCAGACCATGAGCCTGGAGGTGGACGGCCGCGCTCTGCGCGGCGAGTTCCTCAGATCCGCCACGATTGTGAATACCATGATCGAGCAGATGAGCGCCTTCACCTCCGAGGTGACGCGCGTGGCGCGTGAGGTCGGCACCGAGGGCAAGCTCGGCGGTCAGGCCGCCGTACCCGGAGTGGCCGGCACCTGGAAAGATCTGACGGATTCGGTCAACTCCATGGCGAGCAACCTGACTGGTCAGGTGCGCAACATTTCGGAGGTGACTATCGCCGTGGCGAACGGCGACTTGTCGCGCAAGATTACGGTGGACGTGCGCGGTGAGATCCTGCAGCTGAAGGAGGCCATCAACACGATGGTGGACCAGTTGCGCTCCTTTGCATCCGAGGTCACGCGCGTGGCGCGCGAAGTCGGTAGCGAAGGCAAGTTGGGAGGCCAGGCGATCGTGCCGGGCGTCGCCGGCACGTGGAAGGATCTGACCGATTCGGTCAATGCGATGGCCACCAATCTCACAGGTCAGGTTCGTAACATTGCGGAGGTCACCACGGCCGTGGCTCGCGGCGATCTGTCGCGCAAGATCACGGTCGACGTCAAAGGCGAGATTCTCGAGCTTAAGAACACCATCAATACGATGGTCGACCAGCTCAACAGCTTCGCGGCTGAAGTAACGCGCGTGGCGCGTGAAGTGGGGACGGAAGGCAAGCTCGGTGGTCAGGCGGTCGTGCCAGGCGTGGCGGGCACGTGGAAAGATCTGACCGACAATGTCAACTCGATGGCCGGCAACCTGACCGGTCAGGTGCGCAACATCGCCGAAGTATCCACCGCGATTGCCAGCGGTGACCTGTCACGCAAGATCACGGTCGACGTGCGCGGCGAGATCCTGCAGTTGAAAGAAACCATCAACACGATGGTGGATCAGCTGCGCTCATTCGCCTCAGAAGTCACACGTGTCGCGCGCGAAGTGGGTACGGAAGGCAAACTGGGTGGCCAGGCCGTGGTACCAGGCGTCGCCGGCACGTGGAAGGACCTCACCGACAGTGTGAACTCGATGGCAGGAAACCTCACCGGTCAGGTGCGCAACATTGCGGAAGTCGCTACTGCCATCGCCAACGGCGACCTGTCGCGCAAAATCACGGCGGGCGTCAAGGGCGAGATCCTGCAGCTGAAGGACTCCATCAACACGATGGTCGACCAGCTGAATGCCTTCGCTGCGGAGGTTACCCGTGTCGCCCGCGAGGTAGGCACCGAAGGCAAGCTCGGCGGACAGGCGGAGGTGAAGGGTGTCAGCGGGGTGTGGAAGGACCTCACGGACAACGTCAACTCGATGGCCAGCAACCTTACGGGCCAAGTGCGCAATATCGCCGAGGTGGCGACCGCCATCGCGCGCGGCGATCTCTCGCGCAAGATCACGGTGGACGTGCGCGGGGAGATCCTGCAGCTGAAGGAAACCATCAACACGATGGTGGACCAACTCAATGCCTTTGCAGCCGAGGTCACCCGCGTGGCCCGCGAGGTCGGCTCGGAGGGCAAGCTCGGTGGTCAGGCCGATGTGAAGGACGTGAGCGGCGTCTGGAAGGATCTGACCGACAACGTCAATTCAATGGGAAGCAACCTGACGGCACAGGTGCGCAATATCGCCGAAGTGGCGACCGCCATCGCTCGTGGTGACCTGTCACGCAAGATTACGGTGGACGTGCGCGGGGAGATCCTGCAGCTGAAGGAAACCATCAACACGATGGTGGATCAGCTCAACAGCTTCGCTGCCGAGGTTACCCGCGTGGCTCGCGAGGTCGGCACCGAGGGCAAACTCGGTGGTCAGGCGATCGTACCGGGGGTCGCCGGAACCTGGAAGGATCTCACGGACAACGTCAACTCCATGGCGCGCAACCTGACCGGACAGGTGCGTAACATCGCCGAGGTGTCCACCGCCATTGCTCGCGGCGACCTGTCGCGCAAGATCACAGTGGATGTGAAGGGTGAGATTCTGCAGCTGAAGGAAACCATCAACACGATGGTCGATCAGCTCAACGGCTTCGCGGCGGAGGTCACGCGCCTTGCGCGCGAGGTCGGTACCGAGGGCAAACTCGGTGGTCAGGCGGTCGTGCCCGGCGTTGCCGGTACGTGGAAGGACCTGACTGACAACGTCAACGTGATGGCGAATAACCTCACCAACCAGGTGCGGGGTATCGTGAAGGTGGTCACCGCGGTGGCCAACGGCGATCTGCGGCAGCGTCTCACCGTGGAGTCCAAGGGCGAAGTCAACGCGCTCGCGGACACTATCAACAGCATGACCGATACGCTCGCCATCTTTGCCGATCAGGTAACCAGCGTCGCGCGCGAGGTGGGCGTCGAGGGACGACTGGGAGGTCAGGCGCACGTGCCGGGAGCTGCCGGAACGTGGAAGGACCTCACCGCTAACGTCAACCTGCTCGCCGCCAACCTCACCAATCAGGTGCGGGCAATCGCCGAAGTGGCTACCGCGGTCACCAAGGGAGATCTGACGCGCTCCATTCAGGTGGAGGCGCGCGGCGAGGTCTCGGAACTGAAGGACAACATCAACGCGATGATCGGCAACCTGCGCGCCACTACCGATCGCAACACTGAGCAGGACTGGCTGAAGACCAACCTCGCCAAGTTCAGCCGCATGATGCAGGGGCAACGCGACCTGGTCACCGTGGGTAAGCTGCTGCTGTCAGAGTTGGCTCCCCTGGTCAACGCGCAACAGGGCGTCGTGTACGTCATGGAAAGTTCCGAGCTGGGTGCCGCGCTCAAGGAGCTCGCAAGCTATGCGGATGGACCGCACGACAATCCCGTGCTGCGCCGCTACGGCGTTGGCGAGGGACTGGTCGGCCAGGCGGCTGCCGATCGCCAGCGTCTGATCATCTCGGACATCCAGAGTGATGAGATCCGGGTGCGTGGTGGATTGCTCAAGACGCGGCCCAAGACGGTCATCGTATTGCCGGTGCTGTATGAGGGACACGTAAAGGCCGTCCTCGAGCTCGCCTCGATGGGTGATTTCACGGCGGCTCACCTCGCATTTCTCGAGCAGCTGACCGGCAGCATCATCGGCGTCGTGCTCAACACCATCGAAGCCACCATGCGTACCGAAGGCCTGTTGCAGCAATCGCAGCAGCTTGCCGGCGAGCTGCAGGCGCAGCAGACCGAGCTGCAGCAGACCAATGAGGAGCTGGCTAACAAGGCCAAGCTGTTGGCCGAGCAGAACGCCGAAGTAGAGCGCAAGAACCAGGAGATCGAGCTGGCGCGTCGTGCGCTGGAGGAGAAGGCCGCGGAGCTGGCGCTCACCTCACGCTACAAGTCCGAGTTCCTCGCCAACATGTCGCACGAGTTGCGCACGCCGCTCAATAGCATCCTCATCCTGGGACAGCAGCTCGCTGAGAACGCCGATCGCAATCTCTCGGGCCGTCAGGTGGAATTCGCCAAGACGATCCACGGTGCCGGCACCGACCTCTTGAACCTCATCAGTGACATCCTGGATCTCTCCAAGATCGAGTCCGGCACAGTCACCGTCGAGTGCGAAGACCTGCTGTTCACACACCTGCGCGAAACGATCGAGCGCAACTTCCGCCACGAAGCGGATGCCCGCAAGCTGTCCTTTACGGCCGATTTCGACAGTCGGCTGGGCAGGGCGATTACGACCGATTCCAAGCGGCTGTTGCAGGTGTTGAAGAACCTGTTGTCCAACGCGTTCAAATTCACCGACCACGGTGGCGTGCGGCTGCATGTCGGTATCGCGACCGGCGGCTGGACTCAGGATCATCCGATGTTAAGTCAGGCGCCCTCGGTCGTTGAGTTCTCTGTAAGCGATACCGGCATCGGCATCCCCGCGGAGAAGCAGCGCATCATCTTCGAGGCCTTCCAGCAGGCAGACGCCGGTACGGCACGCAAGTATGGCGGCACCGGTCTCGGACTGGCGATCAGCCGCGAGCTGGCACACCTGCTGGGTGGTGAGATCCGCCTGAGCAGCATCGCCGGCAGCGGCAGTACTTTCACGTTGTATCTGCCACTGTCATACATGGGACCCGCTTACAGCAAGGCGGGTGCGACCGCCATCCAGGCCCCCGCAGCCGCGGCGGCATTTCAGCCGGTGGTGCTGCCGGTTGCACGGCAGGAGGAGATCCCGGACGACCGCGACAGCATCCAACCGGGCGATACCGTGCTGCTCGTGATCGAAGACGATCCGCACTATGGTCGCGTACTGCTCAATCTGGCGCGCGATCGCGACTTCAAGGTGATACTTGCGAAAACCGGCGCGGACGGGCTGTCGCTGGCCGGTAAGTATCACCCCACCGCGGTTTCCCTGGACGTCTTCCTCCCCGACATGCTGGGCTGGACGGTGCTCAACCAGCTCAAGCGCAATCCGGAGACGCGTCATATTCCGGTCCAAATCCTGACGATCGAGGACGAGAGGCAGTACGGACTGGAGCGGGGTGCCTTCTCGTTTGTGACCAAGACGATCACCAGTGATGGGCTGGAGGATGCCTTCGATCGCCTGAAAGAGTTCACCGCGAGCCGCATGCGTCGGCTGCTCGTGGTGGAGGACGACCCGGCTGAGCAGCTCAGTGTGCGTGAGCTGCTGGGCGCAGAGGATATCGAGATTGAAGTCGCAGGCTCGGGTGCCGAGGCACTCGCCGCGATGCGCGCGCGGGCATTTGATTGCGTCGTTCTCGATCTGCGCCTGCCGGACATGTCAGGGTTCGAGCTGCTGGCACAGGTCCAACAGGATGTGAAGCTTCGCGATACACCGATCATTGTGTTCACCGGCCGCGAGCTCTCCGAGCAGGAGGAAACCGAGCTGCGGCGCAAGGCGAAGAGCATCGTGCTCAAGGGCGTGCGTTCTCCGGAGCGATTGCTCGATGAGACCGCGCTGTTCCTGCACCGGGTGATTGCGGACTTGCCGCCAGCGAAGCAGCAGATGATCGAAACCCTGCATGAGAGTGACGAGCCGTTGACAGGACGCAAGGTGCTGGTGGTGGATGACGACATCCGCAACATCTTCGCGCTCAATAGCCTGCTCGAGCGACATAACATGCAGGTGATTACGGCGACCAACGGACAGGAAGCGATCAACCTGGTGGAGAGCACGGAGGATCTCTCGCTGGTGCTCATGGATGTGATGATGCCGGAGATGGATGGTTATGAGACCATGCGGCGCATCCGCAATAACCATCAGTTCCGGATGCTGCCCATCATTGCCCTCACCGCCAAGGCCATGAAGGGCGATCGCGAGAAGTGCCTGGAAGCGGGTGCATCCGATTACGTTGCCAAGCCCGTCAACACCGACCAGCTGCTGTCGCTCGTGCGGATGTGGCTGCACCGTTGAGGCAGTGCAGCGTCGACGGGGGGGTAATGGATAACGCGACAGCACAGAAGGTCAACATCCTGCTGGTGGATGATCAGCCCTCCCGGCTGCTCACCTACGAATCCGTCCTGGGCGAGCTCGGCCAGAACCTCGTGTCGGCGCGCTCAGGACTGGAAGCGCTCGAAAAGCTGATGCGGCAGGAGTTTGCCGTTGTGCTGCTGGATGTCAGCATGCCGGATATGGATGGGTTCGAGGCTGCCCGGCTGATCCACGAGCATCCGCGTTACGAGAAGACACCCATCATCTTCGTGACGGGCGTCCATATCAGCGAACTCGACCGTCTGAAAGGTTACAAGGTCGGCGCGGTCGATTACGTATCGATACCTGTAGTACCGGAGATCCTGCGCAGCAAGGTGGCGGTACTGGTGGAGTTGTACCTCAAGCGTCACGAGCTGCGCGAGCTGAATCGCCATCTCGCCGAGGCCAACGAGCGGCTGGCGCAGGCCAACACCATGCTGCAGGCGGAGAAGACCCGCGAGCTCGAGAGTCTGAACCAGACCTTGCAGCGGGCCAACATCGAGCTGGCCCAGATCAACCGTGCCCTGCAGAGCGAGGTGGCCGAGCGCGCGCGCGCGGAGCAGGCGCTCAAGGAGGCCGACCGTCAGAAGGATGAATTCCTGGCGATGCTGGCTCACGAGCTGCGCAATCCGCTGGCGCCGATCATGAGCGCGGTGCAGCTGATGCGACGGCAGATCCTGCACGATCCGCAGCTCACCTGGCCGCGTGATGTCATCGAACGACAGTTGGGGCATCTCACCCGGCTGGTAGATGATCTGCTCGATGTGTCACGCATTACGCGCGGGAAGATCAATCTCACCCGGGAGAACGTCGAAATCGCGGCCCTGATCGGCCGCGCCGTCGAGACCGTGCAACCGCTGCTCAGCGAGCGGCGCCATCGCCTGACCGTAGAGCTACCCGAGACGCCCATGTGGGTCAGTGGCGATCCGCTGCGTCTCACCCAAGTGATCGGCAACGTGCTCAGCAACGCGGCGAAATACACCGACCCGGGAGGTTGCATCACAGTGACGGCCTGCCTGGACGGTCCCCTTGTCGAGATCAGAGTTCGCGATACGGGGATCGGAATTCCGCCGGCCTTGCTGCCCGGTATCTTCGACATGTTCACGCAGCTGGATCACAGTGCGAGTCGTGCGCAGAGCGGACTTGGCATCGGACTTGCTTTGGTGCGTAAACTGTTGGAAATGCACGGTGGAACTGTAACGGCCTGCAGCGAAGGGGCGGGCCGCGGCAGCGAATTCATCCTGACCATGCCCGTGGCGATCGAGTCACGCCAAGCCGTCAGGGCAAGCATTGCGGCGGATGGAAGCGCCCGCACAACTGATCGGCCCGCTGCAGCGAGTACTGCTGGCGCGGAGGCCGAGGGAGTTTTGATTGTGCAAGACGGGTCGCCGCAGATTCGCCGCCGTATTCTGGTCGCTGATGACAATGCCGATGCGCTGGAGAGCCTGTCGATGCTGTTGCAGCTGGGCGGTCACGAGGTCTTCAGTGCGGCCAACGGCGCTCTGGCACTCGAATCGGCAGAAAAGCATCAGCCGGATGTGGCTCTGCTCGACATCGGCATGCCGAAACTGGATGGCTACGAGGTGGCCCGTCGTATCCGGGCGCAGCCTTGGGGACGGCGGATAACGCTGGTGGCGCTGACGGGGTGGGGACAGGAGTCCGATCGCCGCCGCTCTGGCGAAGCCGGTTTCGACACGCATCTGGTGAAGCCACTCGATCTGGACAAGCTGACGGAGCTGTTGCGCACGTTGCCCACGGCATCCGCCGCGGTTGATGCGATCACGGGCACGCAGACGGGACCCTCCGCGGCCTGAAGTCGGATCGCGCTCATCGGTCGCCATTAATTCGCGAGCCGACGCCGCACCGGCTCGAAGCATTCGATGGCAACACAGAGTCGCTCCGAGCCCCGCTCACAAAAGAAGAAACCGCAATTATGCGGCACCTCTCCTGCAGTCCATCCTTCGCGAACTCGCCGTTCGCGCTCGGCGAGCATGATAGCTCGCAAGTCCGTGGAGGGCTTAAGCTTGAGGCACTCCAGCACCACGCTGTAGCGATCGCGCACCACGAGCCAGCGGCAGGCTGCTACGGCTGTCAGGGAATCGCGGGTACCTTTGCGCGATCGCATGCCGGCAAGCATGGCGCAACCGGTGCAGTCCTCAGCAAATCCAGCGCAGTATCACTGTACGACAGCGGGTCAGGCAGCGATCGGGGCAGGGCGAGTTGCGCCAGCCCACTCGCGATCAGACATGCACGCTGCGCCTTCGTGTAGTCAACTTGGGTGCACCCGTTGCGTTGCTGTTCTGACCAGGAGGCAATATCTGACCAGGAGGAAATTATGGCCCCGGCAAGGAGTTTCTGCGCGACGCTGTTGCTGGCCATGTCGCTGCCTGTTGCAGCGGCGCCTCCCTATTATTTCAATCCCAACCCGTTGTATATCGGTGTGCAGGCTGGCCAGGCCGATCTGCG
Source organism: uncultured Pseudomonadota bacterium (assembly GCA_963715725.1). Classification (GTDB taxonomy): domain Bacteria; phylum Pseudomonadota; class Gammaproteobacteria; order Steroidobacterales; family Steroidobacteraceae; genus 13-2-20CM-66-19. The sequence continues at coordinate 3,114,864 of OY970272.1, forward strand.
TGACGAATCCATCGGATTCCACCATCGCGATCCAGGTTGGACGGTCGCTGCCGGGGTGCGTCCGAGTCCCTATATCGGCGCGGAGATCAGCTACGTGGATCTCGCCGGACCCCATGACTATGGCTACTGTGACGTGTATTGCTACTCGGGCGCCAACTACTGGACCCGAGGCGGTGCGGCGTTCGGGGTACTTTATCTGCCCCTGCCGATGTCCATTGCGGAGGTGTACGGCAAAGCCGGTGCCGCCCGTCTCCAGACGCATACAGTTGGCGTTACAACAGCTAACTGTTACGGTTATGGCCCGTGTCCGTATTATTACCATGACTATGGCATCAACCGCACGAACACCGGGTTTGCCTGGGGTGCCGGTGCGCAGCTGCACTGGTGGAACTTCGCCCTACGGGCCGAATACGAGCAGTTTGACGATCAGGGCGGCCGCCCAAGCCTGGTTTCGTTGGGGGCCTTCTGGACTTTCTGAAGCCCCATCAGACGATCGTCCTGTCTCCAATGTGCGACAGCGGATGGGCACGACGGTTGCGGCCGTGCAGTCGCAAGGAGTACCTGCAGCCGACCGGTTAGTTATCCCAGGTCCCGCCGTTGGTTGGGGCTGCCTTCGTGCTGCGTCCAAGGGTTCGCTTCGATGAACAAGATGGCAACCGCCCTGCGGGAAAATCTGCATCTGTTGACTGATCCGGACCGCGACGCCTCGCCTGAGGACACGGCTGCGCGTGCTGCAAGGCTCGACAGAGCCAACGCGCAGGGCAGCGGGCGCGGTGAACGCCTGAATGTGCGCAATCCCTTCAGCTCGGATCCGCCGCCTGCGCTGCGTTGGTCAGTGCGCCATTTCGGATTGGCGGGTTTGCTGGGCGGCGCGCTCGTCAGCGGGCTGCTGCGGCTGGTCCGCGGCAGCAGGGATTGAGCTGCAACTGAAAGGTTCGGCCGGTACCGGCCATCAGCCCTGGCGCGGCGCGCGCGTTCGTGGCATCGCCATGGAACTGCGCGCCGGACCATTCGCGCTCGGCCAGCGGTAATGCTTCACGGTGTCTGAAATCAACATGCCTGCCATGACCATGAGGCAGGTCACCCCGACGATCACGGCGTAGCTGCGCGCCACGCTACCGGCGAGTACCTCAACGCCGCCGAGCGCAATGGCGGTCGTCAGAATCTCGGCGCGGGCTGCGAGCACCCGCGCTCCCAGGCCGGTGCGCGGGAAGCACACTGCAATGGTGGCAATTGCGCCGAGTGGCAGCAACACGAAGAGGCATAAGACGAACAGGACGAGTTTGACGATGGCGGGCATGTAGTACTCCGGGTAGTCGTTAGGATGAATTGCGGCGCGCGCAGCTCTCAATCCCTCCGTTTCGCACGCCGCGCTGCAGTAGCCAGTTTCGAAATACGTTTGTAGTAGCTCGCTCCGCCGCGGAGCTTGCTCGCGCCGCGACCAGCCTGGCCGCCGCGCCGGCCGATCATGGCCAGATACTCCCTGACTTCTTTCTTCAACATGTTATGTTAGCTTATCACAAGCGGCTTGTGAGAAATAGTAACAGCTTGTGAGAAGTGCGATGAGCGTCGTAGTACGGCATGGATGCAGCGCTGGCGGTGGGGCAGCGTGACGCGCCCGTCAGGGGTGCGTTACGATGCGCCATGCACTCGGAAGATCAGGAATCGCGCGGCTGAGATGTGTGCGCGCTATCAAACTCCCGCCCAGTCGGCGGTCGAGCGCTACTGGAGCCTCGTGGAACCACTATGGCATTACCAGCAGAGCTGGCGGGTGTTACCGACTGACCCGGTACCGATCGTGCTGCAACTTGCCGGAGTCCCTACGGGACGCATGATGCGTTGGGACCTCATTCCGTTCCGTAACCATGGCGAGCCCACCGGCAAGGTACTGATCAATGCCAAGAGCGAGAATCTGAGCGACAACTACTACTGGCAGGTACCCTGGGAGCGCGGCCAGCGCTGCATTTTCCCCATGGCGGGCTTCTACGAGCCGCATCGTCATGCAGATGGCCGCAAGGAACCGTTCTACATCCACCTCGCAGACCGTGAGGTCTTTGGGGTCGCAGGCTTATGGGACCGCTCCTTCCGCTCTGATGGCACGGCGGTATTGTCGTGCACGCTGATCACGACCCCTGCGAATGATCTGCTGGCTCGGGTGCACAATGAGAAGCTGCGTATGCCGGCGGTGCTGCGGGAAGAGCACCATGAGGCATGGCTGGAGGGTGATACGCGGCAGGCGCGTTCTGCCCTTGTCCCCTATCCCCCGGACGCGATGGTGGCCTGGCAGGTCAGTCGTCGCTTGTACGCGATCAAGACGCCCGATGAGCCGGCACTGATCGCACCGATTGCCGAAGCGCCAGGTAAAGTCGCAAAATGACTGCGGCAGATTAGCTGCGTCGACCTGGCATGCAGGTCAACAATAACCAGATAACAAGGGACGGGTATGCTGATACTGACGCGTCGGCCGACGGAATCCTTCATGATCGGCGAACACATCCGGATCGAAGTGTTGGGCGTACAGGGTAACCAGGTACGCCTGGGCATTCAGGCGCCAAGGGAGGTGGCTGTGCACCGCGAGGAGGTTTTCCGTCGCATCGAAGCGGCGAAAGCCAAGCACGGCGCCGACGGCAGTTCACCCCAGCTGCCAGCAGCGGGAGCGGATGGCGAGGCGCCGGTGCGCTGAACTCATAAGCGTGCGGGCCGCCTGCGTCCTCGCCATGTGACTTTGTCAGGCCGCGTTGCTCGAGTGCCGAGACGACCTGTTCGGCATCGGCACCCCCCTGCAATAAGGTCGCCTGCTGATCATGCCGATCTTCCACGAAGGGCAGGTCCCGGCGCAATTCCTCCAGAAGATGAATCAGTTTGGAAACCTTCTGCTCGGTCAGCAGATTGACCTGCAGATCCAGATGCATGCCTGCTTTTCGATCCGGGTCTGTCGATTCTGCGCGATCAGCACGACCGTGGCTGTCAGCAGTGCCGTCAGTGCAGGGTATCGTTTCTGCCGATGAGGTAGAACGGTCGGGCCACCAGCCGGTTGATGCGTTCCAGACGGCGCTGCGCGGCGGGCATGGTATCCCATTCCCGCCGCTGCCGGTTAACCAGAGCCTCGATGTTCTGATCAATGTGATCAGACAGCGACCCTGCTGCGCGTGCGCGCGGCGCGCCCGTCGTGCTCAATGTGCTGAAGTCTGTTCCCAATTGGAGACGGCGCCGTCGGCCACGGCTTCCGGATCGTACCAGGTGTCAGCTTGTAATCCCTCGTACAACTCCAGATCCACAAAGTCCTCGGGTTCATGGGCATTGGACAATGCCCGCCGGAAACGCTGCAGGAACTCATCCTTCGTCATTGCGACCTCTCGTGTGGCCATAACAAAGCCCCCATGTGGAATTCCGGATCGCGATGAGACAATGACGGGGGAACGAGCTGTAGTCTGCGCCTTCCGATTCCCATGCGGGAATCCGCTGACACGAGTCCCGCCCCGCTCAGCAGCGCCGCGCGGCCAGCACCTTGTCCAGAGTGATGGGCAGGTCGCGAATGCGCTTGCCGGTCGCGTTGTAGACGGCGTTGGCAATGGCAGCCGCAGCGCCTGTGATGCCGATCTCGCCGATGCCCCGGGCCCCCAGTGGGGCCTGAGGGTCAGGGATGTTATTCCAAATCACGTCTATAGTTGGGATGTCCAGATGCACAGGGACGTGATACTCCGACAGCGACGCATTCACGTGGCGCCCGGTGCGTTCGTCGAAGAGACTTTCCTCGGTCAGCGCCATGCCGATGCCCATAACGATACCGCCGCGGAACTGACTGGCAGCCGTCCTGGGATTGAGGATACGACCGGTATCGAACGAGCCCAGCCAGCGGCTGACCCGGACCTCTCCCGTTACCTCGTTCACGCGGACTTCACAGAATTGTGCCCCGAACGAGTGCATTGAATATTGCTGCATTTCCTCGGGCTTTGGCGCGGCGGCTTGGACCGCTATCTCCTGCAGACCGGCGCCGTGCAGCAACGCCATGAAAGTCGCCCCCTGGCCATCGTATGCGCGGTAGATGCCGCCATCGCGGACCTGGAGATCCTTGCGATGCGCACTGTGCAGCGGTGAGTCCGGAGTCGCCAGCTGCAACAGCCTGTCGATGAGCGCATCGCCAGCGGCCGCCACTGCAGCTGCGATACTCACGGTCTGCGATGAGCCTCCCGCGACGGGACTGTCCGGGAAGCGGCTGTCACCATACTGGAAGGTCACCGCCGCCAATGGCAGACCCAATCGCTCGGCAGCGTGCTGCGCCTGCACAGTGGCTGTGCCCATGCCCATCTCATGCGCGGCTGCCTGCACGAGGAGGCGGCCATCGGCTGAGAGCTGCAACCGGGCACTACCACCCTGCATGCGGTAGTAGGGGTAGAGCGCCGTTGCCACACCTTGGCCGATCAGCCACTCGCCGTCCCGTTGAGCTCCTGGGTGGAGGTTGCGCTGCAGCCAGCCAAAACGCTCCGCGCCCCGTCGATAGGCTTCCACAAGGTGACGTGCCGAGAAGGGAGTTTCCTTGGTCGGGTCCTTCACGGGCTCGAGTCGCCGCCGGAGCTCAATCGGATCAAGGTGGCAGGCAACGGCCAACTCATCGATGGCACATTCGAGGGCAAACGTGCCGATCGACTCGCCCGGGGCACGCATGGATGTGTTGGCCACGGTGTCGAGCTCGACGACCTGCTGGGCGATGAGGTAGCTGTCTGTGGCATACAGATGGCGCGCTGGGAAGGAGAATTGTTCGGGGAAGTGATTGTGGCTAACCACGGCCGTCGTGCCGGTATGGATCAGGGCCTGCAGCCGGCCATCGCTGCTCGCGCCCAGTGCGACCCGCTGCTCCGAAAGCGTACGACCGCCGACGACCCGGAATTCCTCTGCGCGATTCAACACGAGCCTGACCGGGCGGCCGGTCAGGCGCGCAGCGGCCACGCAAAGGAAGTGATGATTCCAGACCGTCTTTCCGCCGAATCCGCCGCCCACGAACTGCGAGATCACATGAACTTTGTCCGGATCCAGGCCGAAGCTCGCAGCGATGCTATGGCGAGTGCCGGCGAGATATTGGGTCGCGTCATAAATCTCAACCCCGTTCTCGTCTATCCAGTGTGCCGTGACTGCATGCAGCTCGATCGCGTTGTGGTTGTAGCGCGGGGTACAGTAGGTCTGATCTACGCGCACCGCAGCGTTGCGCAGCGCTGTCTCGGCGTCACCGCGACAGATTTTTGCCGGCTCGCCCAGAATTTTGTCAGGACTGTGAGCCGTGGACCGTGCCTCTGCAAACGAGACGGTAGCATCCTCACGCGCATAGCTGACACGCACATCTTCGGCCGCGGCATCCGCCTGCTCCTGAGTTTCGGCGATCACAACCGCCACCGGCTGGCCGTTCCAGGAAATGCCGGCATCCTGCATTACCGGCAGATTGCTGACCGCCGCGCTCTTACTGTCAGCAAACATGTCAGTTGGCGTTTTCATACGGGGGGCATTCTGATAAGTCATCACGGCGATGACCCCGGGAGCCTGCTCGGCAGCGCGGACGTCAAGCTCCGTGATACGGCCCTTGGCGATGCTGCTCAGTACGAGCGAGGCGTACGCAAGATCGGGTAACGACACATCCGCCGTAAACGCCGCGGCACCAGATACCTTCGCTGGGCCGTCAACGCGCGGTACCGGCTGGCCAATCGCGCCCGCCGGACGGTCCGCCTGCCTTGATTGACCTGACTGACCTGACTGATCTAACTGTCCCGATTCGCGCCAACCCTGCATCTCTTTCGGCCTGACGTTCATGAGTGCTCCTGCAGTGTGCGAGCCAGGTCCGCCAGCGTATGCTGCATGACACGAACAGCGAGCTCGATCTTGAAGGCGTTGCCGCCGTGGCCGCGGGCTGCAGCCAGCTCCGCTGCGGCCGCCTCACGGAAACGTGTCACGTCGGCGGGCTGATCCAACAGTATTTTTTCCGCGAGCGTGGCGCGCCAAGGCTTATGCGCGACGCCGCCCAAAGCTACTCTGATCTGACTGACAGTACCCTGGCGATTGAGCTCCATCGCGGCCGCCACGGATACCAACGCGAAGGCGTAACTGGCACGGTCGCGCACCTTGCGGTATACCGAGGTTCGCGCGCAGGACAACGGCGGGATCTCAACCGCGGTGATCAGCTCATCGGGTTGCAGTTCCGTTTCGACATCGGGCGTATCGCCCGGCAAACGGTGCAGATCGGTGAGTCTGATCTGCCGCGTGCCTTGCAAACCCTGGAGCCGGACCCTTGCATCCAACGCCGCCAGGGCGACACACATGTCAGATGGGTGCGTCGCGATGCAGTGCTCGGAGGCCCCGAGAATCGCATGGATGCGATTGAATCCCGCCAGAGCATCGCAACCCGAACCCCGCCGACGCTTGTTGCAGGAAGCGGCGGTGTCATAAAAATAGTAGCAGCGGGTGCGCTGCAGGATGTTCCCACCCACGGTAGCCATGTTGCGTATCTGTCCCGAGGCACCGTTCACTATGGCCTGAGCGAGCACCGGAAAATGGGTTCGGACATGCGCATGGCTGGCCAGGGTGGTGTTCTTGACTCCCGCGCCGATCACGACGGTCCCCTCGCTGCCTACCGTGATGTCACGTCCCAGCTCACTGATGTCAATCAACAGGTCGGGCCGCTCTACGTTCTGGCGCATCAAGTCCACAAGGTTGGTGCCACCCGCGAGGTAGCGGGGTCTCTGTGCCGCCGCGAACGCTTTAAGCGCACTGGCGGGATCGGCTGCTCGAAAGTATTGCATCTCGTTCATGGCATCGTATTCCCTACATAGGTCTTACTGATCGCCGCGACGATGCCGTTGTACGCACCACAGCGGCACAGGTTGCCGCTCAGACGCTCACGGATCTGCTCGGCGGTGAGCCGGTTGTCATTTACCGCGAGATCTGCGGTGAGCGCGCAAGGAACACCCCGCTTTAGCTCATCGACCATGCCGACGGCGGAACAGATCTGACCGGGCGTGCAATAACCACACTGGAAACCATCGCACTCAATGAATGCCGCTTGCAGCGGATGCAGCTGAGTGGCATTCCCTAAGCCCTCGATCGTGGTAATCGCGTGCCCGTCATATTGAACGGCAAGGGCCAGGCACGAGTTGATGCGAATACCGTCAACCAGGACTGTACAGGCGCCGCAGGCGCCTTGGTCACAGCCTTTCTTGGTACCCGAAAGTCCGGCGTGATCGCGCAGCAGGTCGAGCAGTGATGTGCGCACATCGCAGTGCACTTGCACAGACTTGCCGTTGATATTGAACTGCATAGCATCCCCGCTAGGAAGCACTGAGGGCACAACGCGGTGCTCCTGAGCGCGTTCCGGCGCGGATCGGGAAAACAGCTCTAGGGCAGGCCGCGGGTGCCCGTAGTCGTGGCGGCGTCCAGACCGTGCACGCCCTGCAGGTTGGCGCCAGTGAGATCGGCGTTGCTGAGATTGGCTCGCTGCAGATCGGCATCGATGAGCAGCGCGTCGCGCAGATCAGCGCCTGTCAGGTCAGCGCCTGTCAAGCGCGCACCGCTCAAATCACTGCGCACCAATTTAGTGTGCACCAGCCGGGCATTACGCAGGTCCGCGAAGGAGAAATTCGAGCGCGAGAAATCCGCGTCCGAGAAGTCGGCCCCCACAGCAATGCCGTTGACCAAGCGCGTCTGCATGAGCCCCATGGACTGATTGCGCATGTCAGCCGCACCATCGACGTGGACGAGTTTGGCGCCGGTCAGATCGGCCTTGTGCAGATCGGCAAGGACGCGTGAGCCGCTCAGGTCGGCATTGGCAAGCTGGGCCCCGGCCATCTGCGTGGAGAACAGAATGGCATTGCGCATCGAGGCGCCCGTCAGATCAGCGCCCTCAAGGAAGCTGACCGTCAGATTGCAATGATCCAGCTGTGCGTGCTGGAGCCGAGCTCCGTTGAGAACCGCGGCAGAAAGGTTGGCACCGCGAAAGTCGACTTGGGCGAGATCCAGATTGGCGAGATTCTGTGCGTTGAGGTCCGGATGACCCTGCGCGGTATTCAGCGCTGCGAGCACCTGCTCCCGCGATAGATGCGGCTCGGCGGCGAGTACGCTTGCGGCAGGCCCAATAGCGACGAGAGCCACCCACAGTAAGCGCCTGGTATCCACAAGTGCATCCCCGCGGTTCGCTGACGATTGATGCGAAGTCCGTCGTATGCATCAACATGCTACGGCGGCTGCGATCCTGCAAGTGCTCTGGTGGACTCAATGACAATGCTGCCACGCGACAGCAGGACCGCCCTGTGTTACGGGCGATCCTGCTGCCCAAGGGTCAATCGTCGTGTCGGTGGCGCGGATGTCCGTCCGAGGAGCCATCCGTGCTGCCGCTGCCGGCGTTGCACTGAACCGGTGTGACGGTGACCTGCACCGAGTGCGATTTAGTCGGATCCTCCATTGAAGTCGCCGTGACCATGCCGGTGCCCGGGGTCATCGCCGCGGTGAACTTGCCGCTGGCATCAATCGTGCCGACGGCCGCCGCTGCTGACCAGGACACGCCCTGAGTCGAGTTGGTCAGCTGGGCAGTAAACTGCGCCTTGGCGCCGACGTTCAGGGAGAGGGCAGAGGGCGTGACCGCGACCGTGATGGTATGCGCCGGTGGCGGGCTGACCGGAGCTGTATTCACGGTGATGGTGGCGCTGGCAGATTTGGTCATGTCCTGAGCAGAGGTCGCCGTAACCGTACCGCTGCCGGCGGCCACCGCCGTGAAGAGGCCGCTGGAGCTGATCGTTCCGAGACTCGAGGGAGAGAGCGTCCAGGCCACTCCCGCCGTGGAGTTGGTAATCGTCGGCACGAAATGCACGGTACCACCGACATCGACCGTCGCATTGGTTGGCGTGATCTGCACAGTGATCGGGACGGGTGCGGTCACCAGCGTACCAATCAGATAGGTCGCTTCCATCGCTACCGCATTCGAGGAATGCCCGACGTTGTTGAAAGCCTGCGTGCCGTCCTTGCCGCAGTAGGGCACCATGGCATTGCCGCCCGGATGAGCGGGTATGAACGCCGAGACGTTATAAACCTTGGTGCTATTGAGGACCATCCAGCAGTCCGCAGCGGTGGCATGCTTCGCCACATCGGCCAATGTATAGGTGGATGTTTGGGCGTGTAGCGCCCCTGCGGCGGACAGTGCCGCCAGTGTCAGCAAGATTCTCTTCATGTCCCAACTCCCGGTCCGATGATTCGTTGAACTGATGATCGAATTCATGCAGGTCAAACGAATCGCAGCCCGAATGGAGCGGTAAGGCAGGGAAACAAACCGGATGCGCGCGCTGGCGCCGCTCCCGTCACGACAGTCGGCTAAGCCTGCTGCCGGTAACCCCGCTGTCTTGCGATACCCGCAGGTACCGTCAGATCGGAGGCTTTGCGTCCCCGCCTCGCGACGGGTTTGCCCTTACATGTTGGATAGTAGGAATCACGGCAAAAGTTAACGCAAGATGTCTGTGTTGACAGACGTAACCGATTGACGACTGCAGGTAGGGTTTCCACCCCTAACATAGGTCCTCTGATCGCGCGGATTCACAGGTGCAGCTTGCGACCGGGTGTTACGTCGCTGTCCTTGCGGCGGGAGACGAGTCAACCTGATGGCCGTCGCCACGGCATTTTCGGCGCCATGCGACAGCTGGAATTACTATTGGGACGACATTGGCGCATTACGGAGCGGCGATCAGATGAATCCACTGGAGCTTTCACAGCTGGAGTTCGAGCAACTGGCCGCGCGGGTGAGCTACCTCGCGTCCGACTATTACGCCCGGCTAGCCGAGCTACCCGCCTTTCCGCGCATCTCGGGTGCACAAACCGCAGCGACCTTCGAGGAATCGCTGCCACAGGAAGGGTTGAAGGTTGCGGCTCTGGACTTGCTGCAGCAAGTAATGGACATGTCGCGTGCGCCAGGGCCGCGCTTCTTTGGATATGTTCTCGGCTCGGGTGAGCCCGTAGCAGCGCTAGGGGATCTGCTGGCGAGCGTGCTCAACCAGAATGTAACCGCATGGCGATCTGCCCCTGCGGCCACCACGATCGAGCGCCAGGTAGTTCGCTGGATGGCCCAGTCAATTGGTTGCGCGGGGTTGGGCGGGAGCCTCTGCGGCGGGGGCTCCGCGGCGAACCTGATGGCGCTCGCGATGGCGCGCGAGGCACAGTTGCCCGCTAATGATAACGGCGCACAGCCGGGCATCGTGTACGCATCCAGCGAAGTGCATATGTCCATGGCGAAAGCGGTAGCGCTATTGGGCCTGGGTCGGCGCAATTTGCGCCTCGTGCCTGTCGATGAACACTTGCGGATGAGTGCGGCGGCACTTGAGGCGACTATTGCTGAAGATCGAGCAGCGCGCCGGAACTTGATTGCCGTCGTGGCGACTGCGGGCACAGTCAGTACTGGCGCGATTGATCCGCTGGAGCAGATCGGACAGATCTGTCGACGGTATGGCCTGTGGCTGCATGTCGATGGCGCGTATGGATTGCCTGCTGCGCTCGTGGAACCGAAAAAATTCCGTGGCTTGGAAGCTGCGGATTCACTGTCACTGGATCTGCACAAATGGCTGTATCAGCCGGTTGACTGCGGGATGATCTTGTTCAAGAACCCCGATCAGGCGCGTGGTGCCTTCTCGCACAGCGGCGAATACGCTCGGGTGCTCGAGAATGATGAGATGGAGGGGTTTGCATTCTTTGATGAGTCCCTGGAGCTCTCACGACGCTTCCGTGCGCTGAAGTTCTGGCTGTCCCTGCGCTATCACGGGCTCAACGCCTTTCGTTCGGCCATTCGCGACGACCTCGCGCACGCCCGCCAGTTGGCTGATCACGTTCGCCAGATCCCCCAGCTGGAGCTTCTGGCCCCTGTGGAGCTGAGCGCGGTGTGCTTTCGGTATCGCGACACGAGTTCGGCATGCGATCTTGATCAGCTCAATGCGGCGCTCCTGCGGCGGCTGCTTCACAACGGTCGCGTCTATCTGTCCAACGCCCGGGTGCGCGGTCAGTTCGCGCTGCGCGCCTGCTTCGTCAATCATCGTACGCAACCAGCCGACGTCGAGCGTATCGTGCCAGAGGTGCTGCAGGCGGCGCGTGACATTGAGGCAGGCGAATGATGTGAATGCGATAAGGCCTGTGCGTGCAGGTACCCGCACTAAGCGGCATCATCAATCTATACGGCAGCAGGAATATCTACGATGACCGGTCACTCCGCGGCTCCGAAGCCGGCTTTAGCATTGCTGGATCGTTATTCGATCGAGATGACAGCCAAGGATGTGCCGCAACTCGAGGCGGCGGCGGATATCATTCCGCAGGGAACCAAGATCCCCGTGACATTCCTGCCCGGTGAGACATTCGAGCTGCGCATTGCCGCAGCGAAGAGGGTGCGGGAGTTGGGCTTTCTGCCGATTCCGCACATCTCGGCGCGACGGCTGCATTCGCAGAGCGAATTAGAGGGCTTTCTCGCCGGCTTGCAGCGCGAAGTGGGCACCGACCACGCTTTCATCGTTGCCGGAGATCCGGCTCAGCCACTGGGTCCATACGAGGATGCCCTGTCGGTCATCCGCACGGGTCTGCTGGCGAAATATGGTATTCGACGGATCGGTATCTCTGGTTATCCCGAGGGTCATCCCGATATCGGCAATGACAAGCTCTGGCAGGCCAAGCGTGACAAGCAGAGTGCCATCCTGGAGCGGGGCCATGACTTTGCGGTGGTCACGCAGTTCGCTTTCGATGCCGAACCGGTGCTCACCTGGTTACAGGAGGTTCGCAGGGCCGGTATACAAGCGTTGGTGCGAGTGGGCGTCCCTGGGCCTGCCAGTGTGAAGCGGCTGCTTGCCTTTGCCTCTCGATGCGGCGTGGGCGCCTCAACCAAAGTACTGAAAAAGTACGGTATGTCAGTGACCAAACTTCTCTCTACCGCAGGTCCAGACAAGCTGATCGCGGAGCTTGCCTGCGGACTGGATCCTGCGAAGCATGGCGAGGTACTGCTGCACTTCTATCCGTTTGGTGGTTTGCGCGCCACCGCCGCGTGGGTGAGAGATCTGCGGGAAAGAGGGGGTTGAGGGCAGCATCGGGTCGCAGACCAACGGGCAGCAATCCGGCCCGTCAATTGATGCCGGCGGGCCTCTTTGCGAGCGAGTAATGCGGCAGGGGGCTGCCGGATCCTGCCGTGCGACTGGGTTCCCATGGGATCCCGTTCGCCGCTTGCGTCGGGCGGAAAGGTCGTTGTCCCTTGTCGCCATCAGAAGCGCATACCGCCGTAAATTGTTGCACGAATAGGAGCTTGGGACGATCCGGGGGCGAGCTCTCCGGGTAGCTTCAGTCGCTATTAGATTGACAATTGGGATCCCAAGATCAACACTCCGCTCGCCTTCTTCGGGGTTACGAATCAAATGAATCGCCATCAGACCCGGGCAATCGTACGCATCAGAGAAATGATTCTGCGTGGGGATCTCGCCGCCGGGGCGCGGGTGGCGGAAGCACCCATCGCGGAGTTGTTTGGCATGTCGCGTACACCGGTGCGCCAGGCACTTCTGGTACTTGCACAGGAGGGCCTGCTGGCCGAGCACGAGACGCGCGGCTACGTGGTTCGCGGCTTTACGTCAGCCGATATTCTCGATGCCATCGACCTGCGCGGCACGCTGGAGGGACTGGCTGCACGCCGGATCGCCGAGCGCGGCGCAAGTCGCATGCTCTTGCAGGCGTTGCGGGCGTGCCTGGCAGAGGGTGATCGGATTGTGAGTGAGCGTCACGAGGCCGAGAAAGTTGAGGCGCTGTATGTCGACATGAACATCCGCTTCCACAACCTCATCGTGAGTGAGTGTCGCAGTGCCATAATCCAACAGGCGCTGGAGCGCAACGCGCGTGTGCCTTTCGCAGGTCCACAGGCGCTCGCCTTCGATAGGACGAGCCTCGATCGCCTGTACGAAATAATTACCTACACGCACCGGCAGCACCACTACATTGTGGCGGCCCTGGAGCGCGGCGAGAGTGCGCGCGCGGAAGCGCTCATGCGCGAACACGCCAACCCCGTCAAAGACAGTCTGAATCTGCGCGCCGGTGACGGGAAATTGCCCGAGGTGAAACCGCAGCTTGCCCTCGTTGGCAAAAGGGCGGGATAAAATCGGCGCGCTGGCATCGGCGCACAGTTGCTGTTGCAAGTCTGCAGAGGTTCAGTTTTGGTCTTTCGGAGGGGGAATTACTAACATGAACATTGCATTTGCGAGTTCGCTCGGTGCGTACGCACGTCATGCGCTCTTTGCCACAACGGCCCTGATGATCGGCGCGCAAGCGTTGGCGCAGGAAGCGCAGCTGGTAGAGGTCGTCGTAACAGCGCAGCGACGCGAAGCGAAGCTGCAGGAAGTGCCGATCGCGGTTAGCGCCTTCAGCGCCGAGGCCCTGAGCGACCGCGGTCTCGGCGACGTTACGGCACTCAGTCAGCTCACCCCGGGCGTCAACCTCGATGCCGGCGCCCCGTTCTCGGGCGACAAGTCGGTGCTCTCGGCCTCGATTCGCGGCATCGGGCAGGATGACTTCGCCTTCAACCTCAATCCCGGCGTGGGAGTCTACCTGGACGGGGTATACCTCGCGCGTACCATAGGCGCGAACCTGAACCTGCTTGACGTGGATCGGATCGAAATCCTGAAGGGCCCGCAGGGCACGCTGTTCGGAGCCAACACCATTGGCGGTGCGATCAGTGTCGTCACCCACACTCCCGGCGACGAACCCCGGTTTATCGGCACCGTCACCGGTGGCAAATACAACCGGCGTGACTTCGGCTTTACCGCCGACCTGCCGATCATCAGCGATACGCTGCTCAGCTCGATCAGCGTCTCCTCGCAGAACCAGACAGGCTGGGTGAAGGTCATTCCGTATCCGATCAGCACGGCGCAGGGACAGACACCCTTCGTCGTCGATCCGCAGACTGCCTACCCGAAGGCCGGTTACTCGACCAATGACAACTACGGCGGTACGGGCGTGACGAGCATTCGCGGCAAGGTGCTGTGGAAGGCTTCCGACAAGCTGGCTGTGACCTTCACGGGCGACTGGACGCACGAGGACCAGACCGCGCTGCCCTATACGATTCTTGGTGTGTACAGCACGAACTTCAACTCGATATTCGCGACGATGTACAACCTGTGCATCAGCAACAACGCTGCGACGCTCCCGGGTGCCATCCAAGCGGCAGGCGGCCCGCCATCCTTCCTTCCGCCTACCGCAAACCCCTTCCCGGGTCTGTGCGGCCAGCCGCGGGCGCGCGTCCCCGGACTGTCGCAGGGCGGCGCCGCGTTGCTCGGCGCGGGCTACGTCGGCGGCCCTCCCGGACCGTTCAACGCCGGCAATGTCGGGGCAGGCCTTCCCTATTTGGGTTCCAGTTCGCCGCGACTCTGGTTCGACTACGCGGCAACCAACACGGGTAACCTGAACACGACATATGCGAACGGCCCAGACTTCGCGCGCCAGGACCAGTTCGGCGGTTCAGTTACCGGCGTCTACGATCTGAACGAGCAGCTCACGCTGAAGTCCATCACCGGCTACCGGCAGATCAAATGGAACATTGGCACCGATCTGGATGGTACGCCCGAGACGCTGCAGGAAGTCACCGATGCGCAGCACCAGTGGCAGGCGTCCCAGGAGTTTCAGCTGCTCGGCAAGCTCCTGGATAATCGGCTGAACTACGTTGCCGGCCTGTACTACTTCAAGGAAAGTGGTTACGTGCACGACTACGTTCCTTTCGAGAGTCTGCTGTACGTCTATGACGTTGCGAACGATGTTGTGAACGAGGATTACGCAGCGTTCGTGCACGCCGATTTCAACCTGACGGATCGTTGGGGCTTCACGGCCGGCGGTCGCTACACCAAGGCCAAGGCGAGCTTTCTCGGCGGCCAGAGCGATCTGAACTCGTTCCCGCTGGGTTCCATCCTGTTCCCGATCATCACCGGCCAACCGTATTTGCGCTACTTCCCGCCAATCCCTGACAGTCAGAGTTGGAACATCTTCACACCCACGGCCGGTATTCAGTTCCACTTCGATCAGGACGTGATGGCATACCTGAGCTGGAGCAAGGGCTTCAAGGCTGGTGGCTGGACCACGCGGCTCTCGGCCGTGATCACCGACCCGAAGACGGCTGAGTACAAGCCGGAGTACTCGAAGACCTGGGAGCTCGGCCTTAAGTCCGAGTGGCTCAATCGTCGGCTGCTCGCCAACGCAGCGGTCTACTACACCGATTACACGGGTATTCAGTTGAACATCCAGCAGGGCATCTCGCCGGTGTATACCAATGCGGGTAACGCCAAGATCAAGGGAGCGGAACTGGAGTTGCAATGGCTGGTGGGGGGCGGTTTGCAGCTCAACGCCTCGGCCGACTACATTGATGCGTACTACACATACGTAAATCCGAATGCCAACATCCCGCAGTATGCCAACCCGGACGGTTCTACCGTATGTCCCGCAGGCCCGCCGATCTGCTCCCAGACCTGGGCCGGCATGACCCCCCTGGATGCGAAGTTGCCAAAGACACCCAAGTACAAGTTCTCGCTCTATCCGCAGTACGACCTCGGACTGCCCAACACGGCTATCTTGCGTTTTCTGGCGCAGTTCACTTATTCCGCGGATATGTTCAACGATTCGCTCAACACTCCGCAATTACACCGTCCCGCAACCCGGAACTTGGACGCGTCAATTCACTACATTGCCGCCAACTCGCTCTATGACTTCGCGCTTGGCGGCACGAACCTGACCAATGACCGCTATGTGACGGCGGGGTCTCCCAACTACGGAGCCGGCGAGGTCGGCGGCTATTACAATCCCCCGCGGATGTGGTACCTCTCGCTCCGGGTCAATCTCGGCCACTAGCGCGCGACCACGCGAACCGGGGACTGTCCACGCGGCGTCGACAGTCGCCGGGAGCAACTCTGGAGGAATTGCACATGTCTACCGTCTTGAAGCCGATCACTGCCCCTCCATCGACCGCCTACAAGATCGTCGATGTTCCCGAAATACATCGCGATGTCATACAGCGCCACGGGGTGCCGGGCACCTTCGTCGGACCTTCGGAAACCGAAAGCCCGTGGGTGCCTTTCGGCGCCAATGCGGCTATACGGCACCTGGCGTTTGATGTCCGACACAACATCTTCAGCAACGTGCTGTGGATCAAATCCGCAGGAGTGGTGGGCACGCACAAGCACCGGGGCACGGTAGTGATGATGTGCATGGAAGGCAGCGTGCGGTATCTGGAATACGACTGGGTCGCACATCCCGGCGACTTCATCTACGAGACGCCAGGTCTTACCCACACCCTGGTGAGCGATGATCCCAAGGGCGTGAAGCTGTTTGGTTGGCTGCAGGGCCCCATCGAGTTCTATGACGACACGGGTAAGTTCGTCGAGACCCTGGATGTGTGGTGGTTCATCAATCACTACGAGACGTATTGCCGCGAGAACAACATTCCGCTCAACCGACAACTATATATTTGACCCGCTGTTTCCCGGGAAATCGCGAGGCAAGGCAGGAATGGCTAGAATCGTCGGTGGCATCGGCTCTTCACACGCGCCGACGATCGGCTTTGCGCTGGATGCGGACAAACAAGCGGACCCGGTGTGGGCGCCGATCTTTGCCGGCTTTGCGCCCGTGCGAAAATGGCTGCAGCAGCAGCGGCCGGACGTGTTGCTGTTCATTTACAATGATCATGTCACCTCGTTCTTCTTTGACCACTACTCGCACTTCGCTCTCGGCGTGGGCGAGGAGTATGCCGTGGCCGATGAGGGCGGCGGGCCGCGCAACCTGCCCCCCGTGAAGGGTCACACGGGGTTGGCGCGCCATCTGGCCGTTGCACTTACGGCCGAGGAATTCGATCTGTCGTTCTTCCAGGCGAAGCCGCTCGATCACGGCTGCTTCTCGCCGCTCTCGATGCTGTGGCCGCACGTATCGGGCTGGCCAGGCAAGATCGTGCCGTTGCAGGTCGGCGTGCTCGAGTTTCCAATCCCGACGGCGCGACGCTGTTTCAAGCTCGGCAAGTCGCTGCGCAAGGCCATCGAGAGTTACCCGGAAGATTTGCGCGTGGCTGTTGTCGCGACCGGCGGCCTGGCGCATCAAGTGCATGGAGAGCGGGCCGGCTTCAACAACACCCCGTGGGACCACGAGTTCCTGGAGCTGCTCGAGAAGCAGCCCGAACAGCTGAGCGCGCTGACTATCGCGCAATACGCCGAACGGGGTGGGTTGGAGGGCGCCGAAGTCATCATGTGGCTGATCATGCGCGGCGCGCTGGCGCCTCGAGTGAAGAAGCTCCACTACTCCTATTACCTGCCATCGATGACTCCGATCGCCACTGTGATCTTTGAAGACGATGCCGCGGAAGACGATGCCGCGGAAGGCGATGCCGCGGAATCGCCAAGCGAATTCCATGCGCGTGCGGGGCGCGAACTAGCCGGGATCGAGCGGCTGCCCGGCACGTATCCCTTTACGCTCGAGCGCAGTGTCAAGACCTACCGACTCAACCGCTTCCTGCACGAGCTCATCCAGCCGGAGTACCGGCGGCGTTTTCTCGAAGATCCGGAGCCGATGTTCGCGGCCGCGGGCCTCACGGCCGAGGAACGTGATCTCGTGCGCCGGCGTGACTGGCGCGGGCTCGTGCACTACGGTGTGATCTTCTTCCTTCTGGAAAAGCTCGCTGCAGTCGTTGGTCTGACCAACCTGCATGTCTATGCGGCGATGCGCGGACAGACACTCGAGGAGTTCCAGAAGACGCGCAACGCTCAGGTGCTGTATTCGGTCGCAGGCCAGGGCTCCAGCTAAAGCAATGAAAGTCAGCGAGGATGTTGCAACGATGAGTGGTCAGAGTCTGGAGAGGTTGCTCAAGGGCGCCCCGAGCATCGTCGATATGCTGCGCAACTCGCAGGTCGGGGCGTATGTCTATCCGGTGGTTCCGATCGAATTCAGCAACTGGCGCAGCGAGCAGGTCGGCTGGCAGAAGACTGCCGTGCTCTTCGATCAGTCGCACCACATGGCGGAAATCACCGTGTCGGGTCCGGACGCCTTGCGTCTCATGTCGCACCTCACGATCAACAGCTTCAACAATTTCACGCCGCACAAGGCCAAGCAGATGGTGCCTTGCAGCTACGATGGCTATGTGATTGGCGACGGCATCCTCTTCTACCTTGACAAAGATGAACTGCTGTTCGTGGGGCGGACGCCTACGGTGAACTGGATACAGTTCCACGCGGAAACCGGAGGTTACAAGGTTGATGTGATCCGTGATGACCGCTCGCCGTCACATCCGCGCGGCAAGGCCGTTACGAGAAGGCATTACCGCTACCAGATCCAGGGCCCCAATGCCGCACAGGTGCTCGCAGCACTCAACGGCGGTCCGCTGCCGGAGGTGAAGTTTTTCCAGATGGATCTGATCAACATCAAGGGACGCAAGGTGCGTTGCCTGAGACACGGCATGGCCGGCGCTCCGGGACTTGAGATCTGGGGGCCGTACGCCGAAGCCGACGAGATCCGCGAGGCGATTCTCCAGGCCGGCAAGGATCTCGGCCTGGTGCAGGTTGGCGCGCGTGCCTACTCAAGCAATACCCTGGAATCCGGCTGGATTCCCTCGCCGCTGCCCGCCGTGTACACCGGCGAGCGGATGAAGCAATACCGGGAATGGCTGCCGGCAACGGGCTATGAGGGGACGGCCTCCATCGGTGGCAGCTTCGTGTCGAAGAACATCGAGGATTACTACACCACGCCGTATGCGCTGGGCTACGGGCCCTTCATCAAGTTCGACCACGACTTCATCGGTCGGGAGGCTCTGGAGAAGATGGCCTCGGGACCGCATCGTAAGAAGGTAACCTTCGCCTGGAACGCGGATGATCTGCTCAAGGTATTTGCTTCACTGCTGGTGCCGGGCGGCGAGAACTACAAATACTTCGATTTTCCCAACTGCAACTATGCCTCCTCGTCCTTCGACAACGTCACAATGGGCGGCAAGACGGTGGGGTTCTCGATGTTCGGCGGCTACAGTTACAACGAGCGCAGCGCTTTATCGCTCGGTATCGTGGATCCAAACATCGAGATCGGTGACGTTCTCACCCTGGTCTGGGGGGAGGAGCACGGCGGCACTCGCAAGACCACCGTCGAACCTCACAAGCAGCTCGAGATCAGGGTGAGAGTCTCGCCGACCCCGTACGCCCAGGCGGCGCGTGCCCAATATCACGAGGGTTGGCGTACGCGACAGTCCTGATCAGGCCTTCGGGCGGTGTTGCCGACTGAGCGCACCGAGTCTCAGCGCCAGCCATTCCGACAGCCGCGCCGCGACCTCAGCCGGCTGCTCCATGGGAGACATGTGGCCGCAGTCTTCGATCACCGTCAGCTGTGAGCCCTGGATCAGGCCCGCCATCGCCTGGTGCCGCGCGAGAGGGCTCCAGGCATCCTGTCGGCCACACATGACTAGCGTGGGACAGCGGATCGCAGTGAGGACGTCGGTAGCATCGGGACGGGCGAGTAATGCCCGAATCTGCGCCGCGAATATCTCCGGCGAGCTGCGTTCGATCATGGCGAGGATCGACTCCACCAGCGCCATGTCATTGAGCCGCGGCGGGTTCACCATACCGCGCAGCCATACTGTGCCCATCGCACGCATGCCCTGCGATATCGCGATCTGGAGCAGCGCATGCCGCTGGCGCGCCTCCGCATCGCCCGCCGGACCTGCCGCAGCGCCCTGGTATCCCGTATCCAGCAACGCAAGGGCGCTGACCTGCGATGGCGCGACGCGCATGATTTCCAGGGCAACCCGACCTCCCATGGAGTGTGCGATGAGCACCAAGCGGGACGGGGCCTGAGCCAGCACTCGTTGCGCCATGGCGGGTAGCGAATCGAGCTCAGCGTAGTCAGCCACGATACAACCGAGCTGCCGGCTCAGCGGCTCCAGCTGGCCGCCCCACACCGCCTCATCACATAACAGGCCGGGAAGCAGGATCGCCGTGGGCACTTCAGAGGCGGTAGTCTTGTTGTCGGTCCGCATAGGCAATGAAGAAGTCCAGGGTAGTCGGGTCGGATACCGCACTACGGTTGGCTGCCCTCTCGGCTGGCACGCCCAGCAGGATGCGACGGACCGGCACCTCCATCTTCTTACCGGTGAGGGTGTAGGGAATGCCCGGGACTGAGTAGATCCTGTCCGGGAGATGGCGCGGCGTGTACTGGCGGCGCAACGTGTCGCGGATTCGTGCCTCGAGCGCCGCATCCAGCTCTGCCCCCGGGGCCAGCTTTACAAACAAGGGCATGAAGAAGCCCCCGTCCGGCAAATCCAGGTTCACGATCAGCGCATCCTGCACTTCGGGCAGCAGTGCGAGCGAGCGGTAGATCTCTGCGGTCCCGATACGCACGCCGTAGCGGTTGAGGGTGGCATCCGAGCGCCCGAGCACGAAGCAGCCCCCACGAGCGTTGATTTTGAAGAAATCGCCGTGACGCCAGACACCAGGGAAATCCTGGAAGTAGCTCTCCAGGTAGCGCTGGTCGCCGGGATCGTTCCAGAATCGCAGCGGCATGGAGGGCATCGGCTCGGTGATCACCAGCTCGCCGACTTCATCGATTACGCTCTCACCGCGCTCGTTGAACGCCGCGACCGCGACGCCGAGCGAGGGCGCCTGGATCTCCCCGGCCCGCACCGGCAACGTGGGTACGCCGCCGACGAAGCCCGTGCAGCAGTCCGTCCCGCCGCTGCCGTTCGCCACCCACAGATCCTGTTTCACATTGCGATAGAACCACGCCATGCTTTCCGGGCTTGCGGGCGAGCCGGCCAGGTTGACGGTACGCAGGGCGGTGAGCGCATAGCGCTCACGCGGGACAATACCGGCACGGCTGAGCTGCTCGACATAGGTCGGGCTGGCGCCGAAGGTCGCAACGCCCGCCTCATCAGCCATTTTCCACAGCGCATCGGGCGTCGGATAGGCGGGATGTCCGTCATAGAGAACCGGCACGGCGCCGGTAAGGGGCGTGCCTGTGAGGAAGTTCCACAGCATCCAGCCGGTGGTGGTGAAGTAAAAAACGCGCTCACCGGCGTGCAGGTCGAAGGCGAAAGTCGCGTTCTTCAGAGTCTCGAGCAGGATTCCGCCGTGCCCGTGCACGATCGGCTTGGGCAGCCCCGTCGTACCGGAGGAAAACAACGTCCACAACGGATGATCGAAGGCGACCTGCTCATACTCAAATTGCGCCGCCGATACGGCGGGCCGATCGAGCAGAGTCTGCCATGACACCGCCGAGGGCAGCGGTGCGGGGTCGGTCGGGTGCAACTCGGCGAGGTAGATCACGTGTTGCAGGGAGGTGAGTTCCGAAGCTATGCGCCGCAGCTCACGACGCCGATCGTAGGCCTTGCCGCCGTAACGGTAGCCATCCACAGCAAACAGCACCTTCGGGGCGAGCTGCACGAGTCGATCGAGGGTCCCGCGCTCGCCAAAGTCGGGCGAACAGCACGCCCAGATGGCCCCGATGGCGGTGGTCGCGAGCATGGCGATCATGGTTTGCGGGACGTTCGGCATCCAGGCTGTCACCCGGTCCCCCGGCTTTACACCGAGAGCCCGCAGCTCGGTGGCCAGTATCCGTACGCTATTGCCCAGCGTCTGCCAGCTCATTGGGGTGAGCGCCTGGGTCTCGCTTACATAAATTAAGGCCGTGCCACCCGTACTTTCACGCCGCAACACATGCTGCGCGTAATTGAGGCGGGCGCCCGGGAACCACTGGGCGCCCGGCATGCCTCGCCGGCCGAGCACCCGCGTGGGCGGTGTGGACGACTGGATCTGGAAGTAGTCCCAAAGCGCCTGCCAAAATCCCTCCAGGTCCTCGACCGACCAGCGCCACAGGGCGCTGTAATCAGCAAAGTTCTTGCCGCGCTCACGCGCGAGCCACTCTATAAAGGCCGTCACATTGGCACTGCGGACCCGCTCCGGCCCCGGGGTCCACAGGATCTCACCGAGTTGCATGCGTCAACTCCGTCCTGCGAATCACCAATTGTAGACTTCTAATCTCACGGTCGGGTTTGTACTGCAGGGCTGCCGCCCCTGCACTGCCGACACTCGCCGCTGGGACGATGTCGGCGTACGCTTGGAAGTGTTCAACCCTCTCGGTTCAGACCCGACGATGTAGTCGGAAATCGCAAGCGCTGCGGGGAGAAAAGCTATCAACGCGCATACCGATGCAGCCGCATTCCCGGCTCCAAGTTCGCTCCAGGTGGTTCCCGGAACCGAGCGGGCACAGGCTGCCTACCCCTACTACATGCAGTTCTGCCCAGCCGATGATGGGCGCTTCTGGTTCTACAACTCGATGCATTTTCCCGAGCCGATGTCGGCGTTCGACATGGTCACCGCCGAGGCTGCGTACTGCGCCCTGGGCTCTGCCAGTACGCGCGTGCACTGCCTGCCTACCACCCTTGGAATCGACTACCGGGTGATCAACGGGCGCGTTTATATAGGCGGCAACGGCGTGACGGATCCGGAGGAGATTGCGCGTCGTACGGGCGAGTTTCAGCAGCGGGCTTTCTACTATTACGCCAACTGGGAGCGGCTCTATGACCAGTGGCGCGAGAAGATGCGCCAGTTGATCCGCGAAGCTCAAGCGTTTCCCAAGTTGGAACTGCCGGAGTTCGAGCCGCTGGCTAACGTGCACAGCGGACGCGGCATCGCCTCGAATCATGCGCTGCTGGACATCTACCAGAAGACCCTCGAAGGGTATTTCCGGATGTGGCATCACCACTTCGAGTTTCTGCTGCTCGGCTACGGCGCCTACATGACCTTCTTTGCGTTTTGCAAGAAGGCTTTCCCGGAAATCAGCGACCAGACGGTCGCGCGCATGGTGGCCGGTATCGAAGCGGAGATCTTCCGCCCGGATGAGGAAGTGCGCCGGCTGGCAAGTCGCGCGGTCGATCTGGGAGTGGATGCCGAGTTTCGCGAAGAGCGGACCGCTGCTGCGATCATGGCCTCCCTCGAGGAGCGCGGAGCTGCCGGACGCGAGTGGCTCGCGGAGCTGGCCACCTCGCGTGACCCGTGGTTCAACATCAATGTGGGCGATGGCTTCTATCACTACCATCGCTCCTGGAACGACGATCTGTCCATGCCCTTTGCGGGACTGCCGGGCTACATCGCGCGCGTTCGGGCGGGGGAGTCGCTGCAACGGCCGGTTGCGAAGCTACAGGCGGAGCGCGAACAGCTGATCGCCGATTATCGGGAATTACTGGGCTCAGATGAGGAGCGCGCTGCCTATGATCAGATGATCGCGCTCGCGCATCGCGTATTCCCCTACGTTGAGGGACACAAGTTCTATTGCGAGCATTGGTACACCAATCTGTTCTTCAACAAGATCCGCGAGTTCGGTGCGCTGTTGGCGGCGCACGGCTTTTTCGCAGATGTCGAGGATATCTTTCAACTCACGCACTACGAGGTGGAGTCGGCGATCATCGATCTGATGACGGCGTGGTCGAACGGCTCGCCGCCGCGTGGGCCGCAGCACTGGCCGGCGATCGTCAAAGAACGGCGCGCAGCGATCGAGCAATGGTCCAGGCAGGACACTCCACCGGCCTTAGGTCCGGTGCCAGACGTCATCGACGATCCGGCCATCGTGATGCTCTGGGGTATCACGCGCGAGAGCCTGGACCGCTGGCTGCATGCCGCTGGCACTGCTGCCGATAGCGAGATACGCGGCTATGCCGCCTCGAGCGGCGTGGTCGAGGGCCCGGCGTGCGTGGTCAAGTCGGTGGAGGAGATCAGCCGGGTGCGCAAGGGAGATATTCTGGTCTGCCAGGTCACCAATCCAACCTGGGCGCCCATTTTCCAGAAGATTGCCGGGGCGGTTTCTGACATCGGCGGTTCCATGAGCCACGCGGCGATCGTCGCGCGCGAGTTCGGGCTTCCGGCAGTCGTCGGGACGGGCACTGCCACCTCCCGGATCCGGGATGGTCAGCGCATCCGTGTCGACGGTGGCCGAGGATTGGTCACGATTCTCCCGTAACCCACTCGATGGCAGGCAGCGCTTACATTGTTTGGTTCCATCAGGTCGGGCTGAAGGACCGGGAGCAGGTTGGCGGCAAGGGCGGCAGTCTGGGCGAGCTGTCGCAGGCGCGGATCGACGTGCCAGCCGGCTTTATCGTGACGACCTCTGCGTTCGAGCGTTACCTGAGTACACTTGAGCGAAACGCCTCCGTACGCGCAGCCGTCGCAGCCCTCGATCCGGATAATCTCGAGGCCGTGACTGCCTGCTCGCAAGCGCTGCGCGCTCGCGTGGAAGTCGCTGAGCTGGCAGATGACTTGCTCGCCCCGCTCTACGCGGCACACCAACAGTTGCTCGGGGGTGACACGCAGCGCCCGGTGGCTGTGCGCTCATCTGCCACGACAGAGGATGCGAGTGAGGCGAGTTTCGCAGGCCTTCAGGACACCTACCTGTGGGTCAAGGGAGCTGCAGAGGTTGCTCGCTGCGTGCGTAGTTGCTGGGCGAGCCTGTATTCGGTGGAATCGATCAGTTATCGATTGAAACATCGGATCCCCGAGGAGTCTGTCGCCATGGCAGTGGTCGTTCAGCTCATGGTGGATGCGCGCACGGCAGGGGTCATGTTCACGCGCAGTCCAACCACGGGAGATCGCTCCGTAGTAACCATCGAGGGCGCCTGGGGCCTTGGTTCGAGTGTAGTCGGTGGTGAAGTGACACCAGACCGTTGGGTGCTTGGCAAGATCACCGGGGAGATCTCCGTGCGGAACATTGCAGACAAAGCCACCCAGCACGTGCCGCGCGCTGGCGGGGGTGTTGAAGCCGTTGCCGTCGATGCGCAGCTGCGATGCCTGCCCTGCCTCAGTGATGCCGAGCTCGAAGCGCTCCGAGCCGTCGCGCGAAGAGTCGAGCGTCACTACGGGCGAGCCCAGGATATCGAGTGGGCGATCGATCGCAGCGGTGCGCTGCTGCTGCTGCAGAGCAGGCCGGAGACCGTGTGGTCGGTGCGCGAGGCCGCGCCCGTCGCAGCGCCTCAGGCGGACCCCTCCCTGCATGTCATGGCCATATTTGGAGGTCGGAAGTGACACTGTCCGCCCAGGATGTCGCTGAGATCACCCGCCTGCTGCAGGAGTCGCAATTCGACGAGCTACACATTGAGAGCGACGGCTTCAAACTTACCCTCAGACGCGGCGCGATCGCTCGGAATCAGGGCATGGGTGTCGCCGGTGCGGGAACTGCGCCGGTCGTCGCGCCAGCGGCGCAGCAGGCGCCAGCTTCGCTCGCCGTATCCGGCGATGGCGGCGTCGGCGCACCCGGTTCGAGTGTGCCCGCACCCCTGTTGGGCACGTTCTATCGCGCGCCCAAGCCTGGCGCCCCACCTTACGTTGAAGTCGGATCGCAGGTACGCGAGGACACCATCGTCGGCATCATCGAGGTCATGAAGCTCATGAACACCGTGCGCGCGGGAAGTGCGGGCACGGTTGTTGAGATACTGGTGCCGGACGGTACGCTGGTGGAGTACGGACAGGTGTTGATGCGGCTCGAGTCAGGGCCAGCTGCGTGAAGATCGGTCGGGTGCTGATTGCCAACCGCGGCGAGATCGCGGTCCGGATCATCCGCACTTGCCGGCAATTGGGTATCCAGACCGTGCTTGCGGTATCCGAGACTGACCGCAACCAGCTGCCCGCGCGCCTGGCGGACCGCACGGTGTGCATTGGGCCGTCGCGTCCACTCGAGAGCTACCTGAAAGTCGAAACGATCGTGCAGGCCGCGCTCAGCGTGGGGGCCGATGCGATCCACCCCGGCTACGGATTCCTTTCCGAACGCGCCGCACTCGCCGCTCTCTGCGAGCAGCACGGCGTTGCATTTGTGGGACCGACCGCAGCACAACTCGCAGCGGTGGGAGACAAGTTGCGCGCACGCGAGGCGGCTGTGGCAGCGGATGTTCCGGTGGTGCCGGGAGGGCCGGCTGCCTCCCTTGCCGAGGCCGAGACGCTCGCGCGGGATGTCGGGACGCCGCTGTTGGTCAAGGCGGTGGGAGGTGGTGGCGGTCGTGGCATGCAGGTCGTGCACGAGTTGCGCGACCTGGCTGCGGCACTGGATCTGGCTGCGGCCGAAGCCGGCGCGGCATTCGGCGACACGCGGGTGTATTTGGAACGCTTCATCGCGCACGGCAGGCACATCGAGGTGCAGGTGCTTGGCGATGGCGAGGGGGGCGTTGCTCACCTGGGCGAGAGGGACTGCTCGGTGCAGCGGCGCTACCAGAAAATAATCGAGGAGAGCCCCGCACCGCATCTCGACGCGGACTTGCGACGAGCGCTGCACGAGGCGGCCGTGCGCTTTGCCGCGCGGCTGCGTTACCGCAACGCAGGCACGGTAGAATTTCTCGTGGATTGTGAGCGCGACACCTTCTATTTTCTGGAGATGAACGCGCGCATCCAGGTTGAGCACCCGGTGACCGAGGCCGTCACGGGGATTGATCTGGTCGCCGAGCAGTTTGCCATCGCTGGCGGTGAGGGCCTGCGACTTGGGCCAAATGCCGGCGTGCCTCGCGGCTGTGCGATCGAATGCCGCATCAACGCAGAAGATCCGACTCACAACTTCCAGCCAAGTCCAGGTCGAGTGACTATGGTTGCCTGGCCAAGTGGGGCGGGTATCCGGCTCGACACTCACATCGTTGCCGGCTCCGAGGTGCCGCCGTTCTACGACTCACTCATGGCGAAGCTCATTGTGAATGGCCCGGACCGTTCCACGGTGCTGCAATCGATGCAGGCGGCTCTGGAGCGCACCAAGGTGTGTGGCGTGGCCACTAACCTGGCGCTGCACGCCGCGCTGATCAGGGATCCGCAGTTCCGTCATGGTGGAGTCGACACTGGATTCCTGGCGCGCTTCCTCGAGCGTGGTTTTGCTTCTGCAAGGGAGTCTCGGCATGGCTGAGATCGGACTCGTCGACACCTCGTTGCGCGACGGCAATCAGAGCCTGTGGGGCGCGGTGGGCATCGACACCGCGAAAACCCTAACTATCGCCCCCCTCATGGATCAGGTTGGCTTCAAGGCCATCGATTTCACCACTTCAACTCACATGGGCGTCGCCGTGCGCTACAAGCGCGAGGATCCGTGGGAGCGAATTCGCCTGATGACAGCGGCGACCCCCAACACACCGCTGCAGTTCATGTCAACGGGCTTCCGCTTTATTTCCTGGGAGACCGCAAGTCCTGAGTTCATGTCCCTGGCGTTCGCGGTGCTGGCGCGCAACGGCATCCGGCGCTTCTGCCTTGCCGATCCGATGAATGACGCGGAATCCAACGTCACCTGTGCACGCATGGTGAAGCGGGCCGGCGGTGAGTTCGTGATCGCGGCACTCGTTTTCACGCTCAGCCCCATCCACGACGATGCGCACTACGCCGAGGCGGCGCGCATCCTGGCTGGCTGCGCGGAGATCGACGCCATCTACATCAAGGATCCGGGCGGGCTGCTGTCGCCGCGGCGGGCCAGCACGCTGCTGCCGGCCATCAAGGCGCAGATTGGCAGCAAGCCGCTGGAATTGCATTCGCATTGCACGATCGGTCTTGGCGAGCTGCTGTACATGGATGCGGCCGACTACGGGATCAGTGCGGTGCAATGCGCTTCGGGTGCCACCGCTGACGGAATCTCCAATCCGCCCTCGCTGCGTGTCGTGGAGAATCTACGCGCGCTGGGACATCAGGTGCCGATCAACACGGCCGCGCTTGCCGAGGTCAGTCGCTTCTTCACTCGCATCGCGCAGGCGGAAGGATTGCCGATCGGTGCACCACAGCCGTTCGATGCGGCCTACCTTCGCCATCAGCTGCCCGGGGGCATGATCGGCACGATGCGAAGGCAGCTCGCTGAGCACCGCCTTGCGCATCTTGAGGGTGAAGTGATCGAAGAGATTGCACGCGTGCGCCAGGAGCTGGGGTGGCCAATCGTCATGACGCCGTTTGCCCAGATCCTCATGACGCAGGCCTTCCTCAACGTGACCGGCCGCGAACGCTACGCTGTCATCCCGGACGAAGCCATCCGTTATGCGCTCGGGCGTTTCGGCCGCCCCAACATGCCGATAGCCCCGGAAGTGATGGAACGCATCGAAGCGTTGCCGCGGACCACCGAGCTACGAGCCGAAGCCGGCATGCCCGAACTGTCGGAGCTGCGCCAGCGCGTGGGTGTGGGGCTGACGGACGAAGAATTTCTGCTGCGCGCCACCATGCCCGCCGGCCAAGTGGATGCCATGCGCTCGGCCGGCCCGGCGCTACGGCATTATGATCCTGAGTCCAAGCCCGTGATGGATCTACTGCGCCGGGTCCTGAAGCTGCGCGATGTAAGCGAGCTGAACATAGAGAAGCAGGGCTTCAGGCTCGCACTGCGCGTTGACGCCGGCCGCGGAGCGCCGGCGCCTTGAGGTCCGCCGTTCACGGGCGCAGCAAGACACGAACACCGCCATCCGCTTCGGTAGACGGCGTGATGTTTGATCTGGACGGTACTCTGATCCTCAGCGATCGTTCGCTGAAAAACTATCGAGTGTTGCCGGGGGCGCGCGAGGCGCTGAACGCACTTAAGGCGCGGCGGGTACCGTTCGCGGTCTTCACCAACGGCACGGCTTATCCACCCGCAGAGCAGGCTGCAAAGCTGCGCAAGATCGGACTGCCAATCAATGACGAGCAGATGCTCACTCCCTCGACCGTCGCCGCGCACCACATGCGACGTCGGGGGTTCTGCCGTGCACTGGTGCTTGGCAGCTCCGGAGTGGGACATGCATTACGCGAGGCCGGCATCGAGACCTTCGGGAGTGCGCAGCCCGGCGCAACACAGGTCCAGTGCGTGTTTGTCGGGTGGCATCCGGAGTGCGGTATGAAGGACATTGAGACCGCTTGTGAAGCCATCTGGGGCGGGGCGCAACTGTACGTCGGCTCCGATGTGCCCTTCTTCGCTACCAGGCAGGGGCGCACGATCGGATACTCCTTCGCGATCACCGCAGCCATTCGCCGGCTGACCCAAGCTCCCATGATCCTTACCGGTAAGCCTTCAATTCATGCGCTGCGCTTCGTGGCCCGCCGACTGTGCGTGCCGATGCGGTCCCTGGCAGTAGTCGGGGATGATCCGGTCGTCGAGATGCTCATGGCGCACCGCGGCGGCGCGACTGCGCTGGCAGTGACGACCGGCACCACGTCCCGGGAAGAGTGGGCGCGGCAGGTTTCCGCACGCAGGCCCGACGGCGTCCTCGGTGATCTGCGCGAAATACTCAGGTGGATTCCGGGCTCTACGACCGGCAAGCGACGGGCTATCCCTAAGCGACGAGCTGTCCCCAAGCGACGGGCTGTCCCACGGAGCTCTTGCAGATATCGCTGATGCCTGCGACCGTCTGCATAGGGGGGCGAACGGAAAGAGCCATGCGCGCAGCGGTCTATTACGGCCGAGAGGACTTACGACTGATGTCGGTTGCCGAACCGGAACCTGGTCCCGGCGAGGTCAAGTTGCGCGTGCGGTACAACGGTATCTGCGGTAGTGACCTGCACGAGTACTACAACGGGCCGATCACCACGCGCACGACTGTGCCGCACCCGCTCACTGGCGTGGTCAATCCGGTGATCATGGGTCATGAATTGTGCGGCGAGATCGTGGGGCTCGGGGCGGGGGTTGAGGATCTCAACTTGGGCGATCTGGTGGCGGTCGAGCCGGTCGAGACCTGCGGCCACTGCCTATACTGCGTGGCCGACCAGTACAACCATTGTCCGCAGCTCGCGCTGCACGGTTACAACCGTGCCGGCGGTGGTCTGGCGGAATTCACCGTGGTCACGCGCCGCATGGCGCACCGGCTTCCAGCGGGTGTGTCCGCGTTGCAGGGGGCGCTGATCGAGCCGCTGGCAATCGCCTGGCACACCGTGAATCGCTGTGCGGTGGAGGCAGGTCAGATCGTCGCCATCCATGGCGCCGGTCCAATCGGAGCCGGTGCCTTCCTGACACTGCGCCGGCGTGGAATAGAGGCAATCGTGGTAGATCCATCACCCGCTCGGCGCGCAGCACTGGCAGCCTTGGGCGCGTCGCGATTGGTGGACCCGACGGCGTGCGACGCGGTTGCCGCGATCCGAGATCTGACCGGGGGACGGGGTGTGGATGCCTCGATCGATGCCGCGGGCGTGCCGCAGGCGTTTTCTTCGATGCTACACGCCACAAGAGTTGACGGTACCGCGGTCGTCGTCGCCATACATCATCAGCCCGTAGTCATCCCGCCGTTCGATCTGCTGATGCCGGAGGTGCACCTCACCGGCGTTGCGCTCTCCGTGAACGCCTTTCCAGCTGTAATCGCAGAGATGGCTCGCGGCAGTTATCCCTTAAATGGCTGGGTGCAGACCATCCCGTTTGACGGCGTGATCGAGCAGGGTCTCGAGCGCCTGCGGCGCCAGCAGGGAATGAAGCTGGTCGTCGACATCACCGGGCGCACTGGGCAGTCCCTGCCTTCGGAGGGCCGCGCGGGGAGCAACGCGTGATGACAGGAGGGCAAGCCTGCAGGCATGCGCCACGCTAAAGTGGCGAGCCGGTGGCAGTGTCAGGCTTCGACGCAAACCTCCAGTAAGAACGGGCGCGTTGCCGCAAACGCTCGTCGCAGCGCACTGTCCAGCTCGGCACAGCATGCGACCCTAACAGCCTCTACTCCCTGGGCCTGTGCCAGTGCGCAGAAGTCCAGATGCGTCAGTTGTGTGCCCGGCAGCGCGGACAAGCCGAAATGCACTGCGAAATCATTGAGCGCGCGATAGCTATGGTTGTTGACGATAACGAAGGCGACCGGCAGGTCGAGTTCGGCGGCGCTCCATAATCCCTGGATCGCATACATGGCTGAACCATCACCGAGTAGCGCAATCACCTTGCGATTGGGCCTGCCCAGTGCCACACCAATCGCTGCCGCCAGACCATGCCCGAGTCCACCGCTCGCACACGTATAGAAGGAGTCGGGCTCGAGAATCGGAAGATAATCGTGCATGGGTCCGCGGCTACTGGGTGCTTCCTCCACAATGATGCTGACGGCGGGCCGCAGCGCTGCGATTTGCTGCAGCAGATATGCGTCAGTCAGGCGTCCAGGCGGTACCGGCGCTGCGCGCGGGGGCAGCAATGGCGCAGCGCGCGCGGGTGCTGGCGCAGCGAGTAAGGATGCAATGCCGAGCCTCAAGTCGGTGACGATGGACAATCCCACTGCCGCCCGCGCCGCGGCGGCCGGATCGTCGGTGAGCAGCACCAGTGAGGCACCCGGCGGGATGTGTGGTCCGTGGCTCTCGACGTGATAGGTAAACACCGGTGCACCCAGCACCAGGATCAGGTCAGCGCCGGCAAGGCGTGCCACGATCTGCCCACGCTCTGCTGGCAGAAAGCCTGCGAACAGCGGGTGTTGCTCTGGAAAGCTGTTACGCGAGGAGAGTGGACTGACCCAAACTGCGGCCTGGTGCCGCTCGGCCAGGGCGATGACCTCCTGCCACGCTCCATCGTGGGCTACGGCGGCGCCGACTACGAGGATCACACGCCGGGCAGCGCTGAGCATCGCGGCTGCGCGTTCCAACAGCTGCGGGTCTGCTGCCACCCGGGTGCTGGCCTCACGCAACGGTGGTGGCAGGCATGGGCGGTCCCAATCATCGACCGGCACCGACACGAACGTCGGACCGCGGGGAGATTGCATGGCGGCAAAGTAGGCGCGTGCAATGGCCACGGGCACGTCCTCCGCGCGCGCGGGCTCGCAGCTCCACTTGACATAGGGGCGCGGCAGATTCGTTGCCTGCTCCGAGTACAGAAAAGGCTCGAAGGGCAGGAGCGAGCGCGCCTGTTGCCCGGCCGTGATCACGAGTGGCGTCTGGTTGCGGTAGGCCGTGAATAGCGCGCCGACGGCATGGCCGACGCCGATGGCCGAATGCAGGTTGACAAACGCGGCACAGCCCCGCGACTGTGCATAGCCGTCAGCCATGCTGACGACCAGGGATTCCTGCAACCCGACCACGTAGCGGAAATCGGTGGGAAAGTCGCGGAACATCGGCAGCTCGGTCGAGCCAGGATTGCCGAAGACCGTGGTGAGACCGAAGTGGCGCAACAGCCCGAACACCACCTCGCGCACCGTTGAGTTCTCGCGCGACACGGACGCTGCTCAGGTGCCCGCGGGCAATTCGGCCACGACGCCGACGCGTCGGGGAGCGGTCTCCCGCAGCGGCAGCGCGAGCAGCGCACCGCAGACGGCGCAGGCGGCCTGTATCAGTAACGGGGCTTGCAGGCCGTAACGATCCGCAGCCCAGCCTGCCGCCGCCGGGGCGCTGACTCCGCCGAGGATCTCCCCGATGCCGACCACGAGTCCCAGCGAGGTCGCTACATAACGCGCCGGGATGGTCTCGGAGGGGATAGTGCCCATGAACACTGGAAACGTGCCGCTCGCGGACCAGCCGACGAAGATCAACAGCGCAAGCACGTAGACCGAACCATGGAAGTACAGCGCGGCGAGCGGCACCATCACACCGAGCAGACTGAAAGCCGCCACAATGGGACGGCGGCCGAAGCGGTCAGACAGACCGGGGACCACGAAGCTGAAGAACGCCGCCGACAGTCCGAGCAGGCTCATGAGGAGGCTCATGTGGCCGGCAGACATCTCGCGCACCTTCACGTAGAACAGCGGCAGAAAAGCCCAGCCGAGTACCATCCAGGCGACCATGACGATGCTGATGAGAACGCACAGGATCATGTTTCGATAACGCAGCATGGATGCGTAGCTGATCGCCTCAGGAGCCTGTATGCCGGGGTCGGCCGCACTGAGCCGGGTCGGTGGCTCACGCACCTGACGTGCGATCAATACGGTCATGATCAAGCCCGGAACACCGGCCAGGAAGAAGGCGGCTCGCCAGCTCCAGTGCACAGCGATCGGAATGAGAATCAATGGTGCGGCGAAGGACCCAAGCAGGTTACTGAAGAAGTTCTGCATCACGCCCATGTTGTGTCCGCGTCTGCCATGATCAGACTCAAGTGCCACAAGCGACTGGCACACCGGCAGGAAGGGGCCCTCAGCAAGTCCCATGAGCAGTCGCGCAACGAAGAGAGCGCTGAACGTGCGAGCCAGCCCTGATAGGAAGGAGCACAGCGAGAAGGCAACCACACTCGCGAGCAGCACGGCCTTGCGTTTGCCCGTACGGTCCGAAAGCGCGCCGCCCAGGAAGGCGGATACCGCCCAGCTGAAAGAGAGCGCCGAGGCGATGAGTCCGACCTGCTGGTTGCTGAACCGGAGATCCGTGGTGATGAACGGCATGAGGAAGCTGGCGGCGTTACGGTCGAAGAACAGGACACCGAAGGTGATGCCGAGCACCCAGATCAGTTTTCGTTCGTAGCGCATGAGGTCTCGAGTCGCGACGGGAGTCCGCCAGCCACTTTACCCGAGCACACTGCCCTGGGCTCGCTTTCGCTGCGGGGCGGGGGGCGGCGGGGCGGCGCACTGGCAGTGTCCCTGGCAATCGAGTCTGACTGCGTGCACAGTTGCGCAAAGCGCAACGCATGCGTGGCCAGATTGAGGTCAGCTCGATCGCATCAGGGGGCGGCGGTATGGGTCAGGTGGGATTCGGGCAGCCGGATGATGGGATTATCCAGATGGCCTATGTCGTGCCGGACCTGCGGACCGCGATCGAACAGTGGGCTACGACCTTGCGCATCGGGCCGTGGTTTGTGCTCGAACACTTCACCGGGCTGGACCCGATATACCGTGGAGGTTCCTCTGCGGCCGATGTGAGCCTCGCGATGAGCTTCGCCGGACACATGAACATCGAGCTCATCCAGGAGAACAACGATGCGCCCTCGGTTTACCGGGAGATGATTCAACGGCGCGGATACGGCTTTCACCACTGGGGCCTCGCGACATGGAGCTTCGATGCCTCCGTGGCGTCTTACGAGCGCGCGGGCTATGCACTCGCATTTCGCGCGACGGTCCCGAGCGGTGGACGGGTGGGGTATATGGACACCACAGCGGTGCTCCCGGGCTTCACCGAACTCATCGAGCTCGGGGGCGACTTCGAAGTGGTCTTCGACCGGTTTTACCGCGCCAGCCTGGACTGGGACGGTAAGGATCCGGTGCGCTCCTTTATCTAGTCTGCCGCGGCTGGATCAGCTCTGCGCGGCGAGCTGCTGCTCGAGTGCTGCGAGTGTCTGATAGCAGGGCAGTACCTGAGCGACGCTGGCATTCGGTTCACGCCCGTCGCGTATGGCGGCGAAGAACTCCCGGTCCTGCAATTCGATCCCATTCATGGAAACATCCACATTGGCAAGGTCGATCTTCTGCTCCTTGCCGTCGCTCAGCTCATCGTAGCGGGCAATGTAGGTGCCGTTATCGCAGATGTAGCGGAAGAACGTACCGAGCGGGCCGTCGTTGTTGAAAGACAGCGAGAGCGTGCAGATCGCGCCCGTCGCGCTCTTGAGTTGGATCGACATATCCATGGCGATGCGCAGACTCGGATGAATCGGGCCCTGAACGGCGTGAGCGATTTGCACTGGCGCGCCGCTCTGGTAGGCAAACAGGTCCACCGTATGAGCCGCATGATGCCAAAGAAGATGGTCGGTCCAGGAGCGCGGCTGGCCGAGTGCGTTGATATTCGTGCGCCTGAAGAAGTAGGTCTGCACGTCCAGCTGCTGAAGCGAAAGTGCGCCCGTGGCGATCCGTTGGTGAATCCATTGGTGCGAGGGATTGAAGCGCCGCGTATGGCCCACCATGCAGGTGAGGCCAGTGCGCTGCTGCAGGGCCGCCACCTCCTGCGCGTCGGTCCAGTTGTCAGCAAGCGGTATCTCAACCTGCACATGTTTGCCGGCTCGCATGCACTGCAGGGCCTGCGCGGCATGCAGCTGCGTCGGGGTCGCAAGGATAGCTGCGGTGACTCCTGGCCGCGCGAGCGCTTCAGCAAGTTCCGTCGTCACGTGCTCGATCCCATACTTGCGCGCAACCTCACGCGTTGGTTCCAAAGCGCGTCCGACCAGCGAGACGACCTCGATACCATCGATCGCCTTGATCGCATCGAGATGCTTGGTGCCGAATGCGCCGGCGCCAGCCACAACTATTTTCATGGCAGATTCTCCAGCACCAGATGGCCTACGGCGGTGTTTGATGCGGGCACGTGGTAGAAGCGGTGCACGGTGCGCACCTGCTCGTTGAGCGCACCGCGCATGATGAGCCACATCACCAGCTCGATACCCTCCGAACCTGCTTCGCGGATGTATTCGATATGCGGGACGCCCGCGAGGGATTCCGGGTCACCGATCAGCCGATCGAGAAACTGGTTGTCCCAGACACTGTTGATCAGGCCTGCCCGGGCTCCCTGCAGCTGATGACTCATGCCGCCGGTGCCCCAGACCTGTACGTCAAGTTCGGTGTCGAAGGACTCGACGGCGCGACGAATGGCCTTGCCCAGTTCAAAGCAGCGCCGGCCTGAGGGAGGCGGGTACAGCACGACGTTGACTGGCAGCGGAATCACCCGCACGGGCCAGACGTGCGGTTGCCCGAACAACAGCGACAGCGGCACGGTCAGTCCGTGGTCGACGTCCATGCGGTTGACGATCGTGAGATCGAAGTCCTGCTGGATCACCGACTGCGCGATGTGCGCTGCCAGCTCCGGGTGACCCTGGACTACCGGAACCGGACGGGGACCCCAACCCTCGTCAGCAGGCATGAATTGCTCGGCGCAGCCGAGTGCAAATGTCGGAACGATATCCAGACTGAAGGCGGTCGCGTGATCGTTGTAAACCAGAATTACGACGTCCGGCCGCTGTTGTGCGATCCAACGCTTGGAGAACTCATAACCGGCGAACACCGGCGCCCAATAGGGGGACTCTGCCTTGCCGTTGTCCAGCGCTGCGCCGATGGCCGGTACGTGCGAGGTTGTGACGCCGGCGCGGACGCGGGCCATTACTTCTTCTCTCCAGTATGGCGGTTGCCTTCTGGCGAGCGTCCGCCGTCGAGCATCATTTGTGCGTACTCCTCCGGACTCATCCCGGTCATGCGCGAGGCGGTCAGTTGAAAGCTGTGGCCATCGGTGGAGAACAATTTCGCGAGGAAATAGATGTTGCCTCCCAACGCAATCATCTGGCTGTAGTTGCGATCGCGCACTGCCTGGCGTTGCGCCGCGGTCATGGGCCACTCCTGCAAATAGACATCCTCGTCGGCCTTGAAGCGCGCGCGGTTCTCCGGCTTCATCAGCGACATGCAGAACTGATTGAGGTGGTATCCCTTGCGGGCCTGTTCGGCGTCGAAGACGATGGTGCCAGGCACATCGGCGTACGGTTTATCCAGGCCCATGAGGTACTCCTATCGATTCCAGTATAGGCGCGTCGGATTATCGACGAGCAGGCGCCGCTGCAACTCCGCGCTGGGCGCGATTCGGGGGATGAAATCCACCAGTGCTCCATCATCGGGCATGTGAGTCTTGAGATTCGGATGCGGCCAGTCCGTACCCCAGAGGACCCGATCCGGAAAGCTGGCGATGAGCCGACGCGCGAACGGCACCACGTCATCGTATCCCGGTGCGCCCGATTTTGAGAGCCGGTCGGGGCAGCTAACCTTCGACCATATATTCGTCTGCTCGCGCATCAGCTTCACGAACAGCTCGAATTCCGCGCCATCGACGGGTTGGGTCACATCCGGCCGGCCCATGTGATCCACCACCACGGTAGTAGGCAGAGAGGCAAGAAATGGATAGAGCTCCGGCAGCTCTGCGGCCTCGAAGTAAATGACCACATGCCAACCGAGCGGGGCCACGCGTCGCGCGATCTGCAGAAGCTCCTCGCGCGGCGTTGTGTCAACTAGCCGCCGGACGAAGTTAAAACGGACGCCGCGCACTCCGGCTGAATCGAGGGCTCGCAGTTCCTCATCCGTTACCTGCGCCCTGACCGTCGCGACACCGCGTGCGGTACCCGCGGCGTCCTGCAACGCGTCGGTCAGGGCGCGATTGTCCGCACCGTGACAAGTAGCCTGTACGATGACGTTACGTGTGAAGCCCAGGTAATCCCGCAAGCCCCAGAGTTTCTCCTTTGGCGCGTCACACGGCGTGTATTTGCGCTCGGCGGCATATGGAAATTGCGACCCCGGACCGAAGACGTGGCAGTGGGCGTCTACCGAGCCTGGCGGTGCGGTGAAGCGCGGTCGTCGCGGCGCCGGATGAAACGGTCGCCAGTCGGCATCCATTGTGAAATCCCCGGAGGCGCCGTTCGACGGCCACTGCAAATCTCCCGGCAAGACACGCTCTCGGGTGCTCACGGGCAGCGCCGCCGGAGTATTGCCTCGAGGCGCGGAAAGACGCGGCGGGCGTTGCCTGCATAGATCTGTTGTTTTTGTGCGGCGGGGAGCGAGCAGGCGTCTATGTAGCGCTTGGTGTCATCGAAGTAGTGTCCGGTCAGGGGATCGATACCGCGTACGGCACCCACCATCTCCGATCCGAACAGGATGTTGTTGGTGTCTATGACGCGCACGAGCAGATCGATGCCCGCCTGGTGATAGACGCAGGTATCAAAGAAGACGTTCTTCATCACATGCTCTTCCAGCGCAGGCCGCTTGAGCATGTCCGCGAGCCCGCGGTAACGTCCCCAGTGATAGGGGACCGCGCCGCCACCGTGGGGAATGATGAAGCGCAACGTCGGAAAGTCGCGGAACAGGTCTCCCTGGATGAACTGCATGAAAGCAGTCGTGTCAGCGTTGATGTAGTGAGCGCCGGTCGCGTGGAAGCTCGGATTGCATGAGGCGGAGACGTGGATCATCGCCGGCACGTCCAGCTCCACCATCTTCTCGTAGAAAGGGTACCAGTGCCGATCGATGAGCGGCGGGGAGTTCCAGTGTCCGCCGGAAGGATCCGGATTCAGGTTGCAGCCGATGAAGTCCAGCTCGCGCACGCAACGTTCGAGCTCCATGACAGAGTTGGCTATCGGCACACCCGGGGACTGTGGCAGCTGACATACGCCGGCGAAGTTCTCCGGGTACAGATCGACGACACGCTTGATCAGGTCATTGTTCGCGCGCGTCCAGGCGGCGGATACCGCCTCGTCGCCGATGTGGTGACCCATGGCGGAGGCGCGCGGCGAGAAGATGGTCAGGTCCGACCCCCGCTGCTTCTGCAGGCGCAACTGATTCTTCTCGATCGTCTCGCGGATCTCGTCATCTGGGATGGCAGCCGGTTTGGCCGGCAGGCCTGTCGGATCCTTCAGGCCTGCGATCTGTGCCTCTCGGAACGACTGATGAGCCGCGGGCGCAGTCGTGTAGTGACCGTGACAATCAATGATCATTTGTGCTCACTTTCTGCGCTGCGGGAGCTCGGCTCAGCATCTCGTCGAGCATCGCGACGAGAGTCTCCTGGCGTACCGCAGCGGCATGCTCGCTGGCCCAGCGTTGTCGCTCGCTGCAGCCGCGGCTCATCCAAGGCTCAACCCCGACGTGTGCGGCAGTTCTTGCGGCCTCCGCCATCTCTTCGGCGCGCCGCTGACCGTGCAGCAGCGATCGGGAGATCATGTAATGGGCACGTTGGTTCCAGTCAGGAAGCGGTAAGAGATCGGTGAGCGATGCCAGCACCGTGTCCTCGACACCATAGCGTCGAGCGGTCAACAGCGACTCGGCAAGCAGTGCCTCCATACCCTTGATGATGATGCTGCGACACATTTTGGCCGCGGATGCAGCGCCGATTTTCTCAGAATAAACAGATGCGCCCGTAAAGCCGAGCGACTGGGCGATGGGCAGGAAGTGACTCG
Source organism: uncultured Pseudomonadota bacterium (assembly GCA_963715725.1). GTDB lineage: Bacteria > Pseudomonadota > Gammaproteobacteria > Steroidobacterales > Steroidobacteraceae > 13-2-20CM-66-19. Next base: position 3,153,567 of record OY970272.1, read on the forward strand.
CATGCGGACCGCCCAGACAGATCGGTGCAGCGCTGCGCTTAGGTCCGATGGGCGACATGACGGCAGCCTCGACGTAGAGCCCGCCAGCCGCATCGATGGCGTCTGCAGCTCGGCCCTTGGCTTCGGGCGACACGGAATTCAGATCGAGGTAGTAGCTACCGGCAAGCGGTGACTGAGCCGCCTCGCTGGCGGCGGCGAGGCACTGGTCCGCAGTGACTGCGCAGACGATGACCGAGCGCTCGCGGACGAGCTCCGCCATCGAGTGCGCAGCCTCAAGAGCAGGGTGCGAGCGTAAGGCGCGCTGCGGCACACTGCCTTCGACCGGAAACAGCCGATCCCACGCCCGCACCGGCACTCGTGCGAGGCGCACCAGATCCTCGGCGAGGATCTGTCCGACCTCGCCAAGCCCGATGAGGCCGACCCGCTGCGGGTTCGCCCTCGTCATGCATCGCTCCACGCGGCCGCCGGGACAAACACCTCGCCCTGCATCAACTTCCGGGCGGTGCGCAACAACGCGGAGCGGTTCACCGTAAGAGCAGTTCCATGCAGTGTCACGTCCAGTTCAACGGTAAAGAATCCTGTCGGATGCTCGATCTCCAGGCGCTGGGAGCCTGAATGCGGCCGCAGCGCTGACACCTGCGCAGCGACAGAGCCGGGAGTGAGGCAGCCGGTCGCGACGCTTACGGCTCCCAGTACACCTATGGCCTCGTGTACCCGGTGCGGGATGAAAGTTCGCGTGTGGATGCTGCCGCCATGCCGCGGGGGAGAGACCAGGCACATCTTCGGCACCGTTTTCTTAGCGACATCACCGAGGTTCATCCGCGGTCCGAGCGCCAGCCGGATCTGCTCGACCCGGGTTTTCAGAGCCACATCGCCCTCGAGTGCCTCGGGGGATTCATCACCGCGTTTACCCAGATCCGCAGCGCGCAGCAGCACCACAGGCATACCGTTGTCGATGCACGTGACCTCGATTCCATCGACCTCGTCTACTGCATGACCCGTCGGCATCAATTCGCCGCACGAGGATCCGGCCACGTCCAGGAAGTCGATGGGAATGGCAGCCGCACGACCGGGAACCCCATCGATGCGTGCATCGCCCTCGTACTCCACCGCACCGTTCGGCGTGGGAACATGCGCAACGGCGAGGCTGGCGGTGTTAAGCATGTGGATGCGTACTGCTGTGCAATCGCCATTCACACGGACCAGTCCGTTCTCGATCGACCAGGGTCCGACACCGGCGAGGATGTTGCCGCAGTTCTGCGAGTCACTCACTTCTGCCTTGTCGACGACCACCTGTAAAAACAGGTAATCAACATCCGCGTCAGGACGTGCCGACGGAGCTATGACGGCGACCTTGCTGGTCAGCGGATGCGCGCCACCCACGCCGTCGATCTGGCGTGGATCCGGTGAGCCCATGACAGCGAGCAGCACCTTGTTTCTGGCACCGGCGGACGATGGCAGATGGCTCGCGTGAAAGAAAAGTCCCTTGGACGTTCCGCCACGCATGAGCGTGCTGGGAATGGCGCGGAGCATGTTTGCTACTCCGGCAGAGACTGCGCGCGGTATACGAGACCAAGTTTGGCGAGCTTGTCGCGCATACCGTAAATATCCAGGCCGAGTTCACCGCTCTTGAGGCGCTTGCGCGTCTCCGCCTCCTTCGCTTCACGGGCCTCACTGGCCTTGAGGACGGCAGCAGCTTCCAGACGCGCGACGACGCAGACGCCATCATCATCAGCAATCACGATGTCTCCGGGGTTGACGAGCCCGCCCCCACACACCACCGGCACGTTTACCGCGCCCAGAGTCTCCTTGACCGTTCCCTGCCCGTACACGGCCTTGGACCAGACCGGGAAGCCCATTGCGGTGAGCTCGCGTACGTCGCGGACACCCGCATCAATAACCAACCCGCGCACGCCGCGCGCGGCGAGCGAACTGGCAAGCAGCTCGCCAAAGTATCCGGCATCTGAATACGACGTGGGCGCCACCACGAGAACATCCCCGGCTAGGCATTGCTCCACCGCGACGTGAATCATCAAGTTGTCAGCGGGAGCGACGCTGACCGTGACCGCTGTGCCGGCGATACGGGCGCCCGGATAAATCGGGCGTAGATGGGGCCCAAGCAGGCCCCGCCGGCCCTGTGCCTCATGCACGGTCGCCAGCCCGTGGCGCGCCAGCCCTCTGACCACCTCAGGATCCGGGCGACGAATCTCGGTGTACACGACATTCATGAGAGTTCCCTGTAGTGTCGGGAGTGCCGATTGTCCCGCCGAAGCCGCACACAGGGGTAATTGCATTTCGGGGTCGGGTATAAGAAATTGCGGACATGCCCTCCTGCCGCACCCGAACTCCCCTGCTCGGTCCCAATCTGCGTCATCTGCTACTGTTCGAGCAGGTCGTGCGGCGCGGCAGTGTCAGCGCGGCTGCCCGCGCGGCGCACCTGAGCCAACCCGCCGTGACCCAGGCCGTCAATGCCATCGAGACGACACTCGGGGCGACTCTCATGCAACGCAGTCATGCGGGCGTGAGCCTCACCAGCCACGGCCGGGTTGCCGCCCCGCGCATCGAGCGCGCATTGCAGATGCTGCGCGAGGCGCTCGCGGCGGTGCGCGCTACGGATCAGGGGGACGCCCTGAGAAGCGTAACCTCGACACAGCTGAACGCACTTACCGCTGTAGTGGAGGAGGGGGCCTTTGCGCGTGGTGCGCGGCGGGCGGGACGCTCCCGAGCCGCAGTGCACCGCGCGGCGCGTCAACTGGAGAAAACCCTGGCTGCTGAGTTATTCGAGGTGACGAGCTTCGGTGTGCGACCCACGCGCGAGGCCGAGAAGCTTGCATTGCGCGCACGCCTGGCATTTGCCGAAATTGCCCAGGCTCAGGCAGAAGTGGCGGCCGCCCAGGGCACCTACAGCGGCTCGACAGTTATCGGGGCGATGCCGCTGGCCCGCAGCGTATTGGTGGCGCGGGCCGTGCTGGAATTCGCGGCGGCACGACCCGAGCACGCAATCAGCATTCTCGATGGACCCTACGAGAGTCTGCTGGACGCCTTGCGCCGCGGGGCTGCGGATGTGTTGGTGGGCGCCTTGCGCGATCCGCTTCCGGCTGAGGACATCATGCAGGAGCATCTGTTCGATGATCCCCTGGCGATTATCGTCGGGGCCAGGCATCCGCTGGCGCGTGGCGGCACACCTAGCCTTGCGCAATTGGCGCGGTTTCCCTGGATCTCGCCGCGGCGGGATTCGCCGCTGCGGCGGCATTTCGATGCGCTCCACGCTCGATTCCCGGTGCAGCGCGTCGTGGCGCCGATTGAGTGCAATTCCCTGGGGGCGGCGCGCTCGATTTTGCTCGCCGGTGAACGCGTCATGCTGGCCTCTGAACACCAGATCTACCACGAGCTGCAGAGCGCGCAGCTCGTGGCATTGCCCCACCCTTTTGGCCCAGTCAGGCGCTCGATCGGACTGACAGTTCGCCGCGACTGGCAGCCGACGCAGATACAAGCACAACTTGTCGAGGGACTGCGGCGCCACGGCCGGGGCCTATCCGCGCCTGGCGAAAAACTATGTTTGACCTCACGTTGACTGCTTTCCCACTGTCGCGCAGCTGCGCGCAGGCGCAAGCGCGCGTAGCTTGACCGGCAGCCCTCGGCAATGGTATGCAACACATACAACGGGGGGCGGCCGGATGCATAACGTTACCTTGTATCATTGGGAACCGAACGCCAATTCCGGCAAGCCCATGCTCGCGCTGATGGAGAAGGGCGTGGCATTCGAGAGCCATTATCTCGACCTGCTCAATTTCGATCAGCATCAACCCGGCTATCTCGCCATCAACCCGCAAGGGACGATACCTGCGATGGTGCATGGCAACCGTGTACTGACCGAATCCACCGCCATCATGGAGTACGTCGATGAGTCCTTCCCGGGACCCCGACTCATGCCCGAGGACCCCCGCGATCGCTGGCGGGTGCGCTGGTGGATGAAATTCCTGGACCAATGGCTCGGGCCGAGCTTCTCGATGATCGGTTGGAACGTGTTTGTCGGCCCCGCGGTGCGCGCCAAGGATCCGGCAGAATTGCAAGCGGCCATCGAGCGCATTCCGCTGCCGGAACGGCGCGTGGCCTGGCGCAAGGCGATATACGGCCAGTTTGCTACGGAGGAATTGCGGGAGTCGCAGCGTCGCGTGGCACTCGGCATCCTCATGTTGGAGCAGGAACTCGCGAAACGCCCTTGGCTTGCAAGCCATCAGTTCAGCCTTGCCGATATCAACGGGTTCAATCTGGCGTATGCGCTGCCGCTGTCACAGCCGGCGCTGTCAAATGATGACCTGACTCCCAACATTCTGCGCTGGCTGCGAACGATTTATGCCCGCCCCGCCACCAAGGCCTGCTGGGCCCTGGGCAGGACCAGCATGGTCAAACGGGTCGAGATCCTCGAGCGGCCGCGCATTGGTCGCGGGGAGGTTGCGTGAATCTCACCCTCTTTCACGGCGAGCCTAACGGTCCGTCGCTGACCGTGTTGGCAACGCTGTTCGCCAAGGAGCTGGACGCCCAGCTGGTGCACATCGATCTGGCTCGCGGCGATCGGCACGGTTTGGCCTGTGCTCAGGAACCTCTGGTTGCGATGAGCATCGAGGGCGAGGGTCCGGTGCTCGTGGCCGACGGTGAGGCGATGACAGACTCGGTGTTCATTGCGTGCTACCTGGACGATGTTGGACATGGGGTGGCGCTACGGCCGGCGGATCCTTTGCAGCGCTGGGAGGTGATGACCTGGTGTCGCCAGCTGATCGAGCGCACGGCGCCCGCTGCGGCTTACCTCGGCTGCCGCGCCCATCCACCGCGTGCGAACGCAGACGTCATTGCCAGGATTGCAAGCGTCGATCTGCGGGAGCGCTGGGAGCGGGTCACAGCGGGGCAGTTCTCCGAGGAGCAAGCGAGCGACAGCAGCACCAAGATCCACCAGGCCGTGGAGCGGATCGAGGCACGACTCGGCGAGCAACCCTGGCTGCTCGGCGGCTTCTCGCTCGCAGACCTCGAGTCTTTTTCCTGGCTGGCCGGCATGGTGCAGGTGCTGCCTGCAGCATTTGCCGGTAAACCACGCACGGCGGCGTGGCTTGAGCGCGTCCGAACGCATCCTGCGGTGATGCGCGCGCTGTCCCTGGCGAGGACTGCCGACCCTGCTGCCAGCTGGAGTGTGGGTCCGGAAATCAATCGCTGGGGCTGAAACGCGTCCGGCAGAGGGGATTATGAGCATCAAACTGTACACGGCACCCACTCCAAACGGCTGGAAGGTTTCGATCGCGCTTGCCGAGATGCAGCTGCCCTACGAGCTGCGGGTCATAGATTTTGCGACCAACGAGCAGAAGGCCGACTGGTACGTGAAGCTCAATCCCAACGGTCGGATTCCGACGCTGCAGGACGATGACTTCGCGCTGTTTGAATCGGGGGCTATCCTCATCTATCTGGCCGAGAAAACCGGCAAGTTCCTGCCGCGCAACGTGCAGGCACGCAGTCGCGTGCTGCAGTGGCTGATGTTCCAGATGTCCGCCGTCGGACCGATGATGGGACAGGCGAATGTGTTCCTGCGCTATTTCCCGGAAAAGATCCAGCCGGCCATCGATCGCTACCAGCGCGAGGTGACGCGTCTGTTTGCCGTGCTCGATCGGCAGCTGTCCGCTGACGAGTACATCGCCGGCGACTACTCCATCGCGGACATGGCACTATGGCCCTGGGTATCCGGCTATGAATGGTCGGGTGTCTCTGTCGCCGAGTTTCCGAGCCTGCAGCGGTGGCTGGCACTGGTGGGCCAGCGCGCGGCGGTGCAGGAAGGGCGCGACGTGCCGATCAAGCGCGATCGAGCCGCCGAGATCGAGGCAGCCCGGAACACAGGGCCGAAAATGCTCGCCTGAGCTGCGGATTGCGGAGCGCCGGATGATCAACCTGTCCAAGGTGCGCGCCATCGACGTGCATGTCCACGCTGAGGTCTCCTGTCATGACCCGGAGGACCCGGTGATGGGCCGGTACTTCGATGCGGCCTCCGTGTACTTCAAGGCCCCGCGGGAGCGCCCCAAAATTCCCGAGATCATCGAGCTGTATCGGCAGCAGCAGATCGCGTTCTGCCTGTTCACAGTGGACTGCGAGAGCAGTCTCGGCGCCAAGCGCGTCAGTAACTACGAGATAGCCGAGTTCGCGGCCCGCAACGATGACATTGTGATTCCATTCGCCTCGATCGATCCGCGCAAGGGGAAGATGGGTGCGTTGGAGGCGCGTGACCTGATCGAGCACCACGGGGTGCGGGGCTTCAAGTTCCACAGCATCATGCAGGACATCCATCCTGCCGATCGCGTGGCCTACCCCATCTACGAGGTGATTGCGGCGCGCAAGCTGCCGGCCATCTTTCATACCGGCCATTCCGGGATGGGCACGGGCATGCGCGGTGGCGGAGGAGTGCGGCTGAAGTGGGGCCAGCCCATGTTGATTGATGACGTCGCCGTCGACTTTCCTGACATGCAGATCGTACTGGCACATCCAGGCTGGCCATGGGTGGACGAGAGCCTCTCTATGGCGCTGCACAAGGACAACGTGTTCATTGATCTGTCCGGCTGGAGCCCAAAGTACTTTCAGCCGCAGGTCATCCAGTACGCCAACGGCCCGTTGAAGAAAAAGATGCTGTTCGGCTCGGACTTCCCGCTGATTCATCCCGACAAATGGTTGCAGGCCGCGCAGCAGGTTGGCTTCAAGGCCGAAGTGCTACCCGGCATCATGAAGGACAATGCAGCTCGCCTGCTGGGCCTGGCGTGAATGAGTTTGCACCACGGCATGTGCTCATTACCGGTGGCTCAAGCGGCATCGGTTTGGCAACAGCGCAACTGCTGGCCCGCGAGGGCGCCCGCGTGTTCCTGGTGGCGCGCAGTGCGGCGAACCTGGCACGCGCCGCCGATGACATCGGCCGCAACGGCGGCAATGCCGCCTATGCCGCCGCGGACGTCAGCGACCGTCAGGCACTGCTGGCCGCGATAGACGCAGCTGAAGACACCTTCGGCATGATCGGCGGCCTGTTTGCCAATGCTGGCACTGGCGGGCGCTTTGCGCCGCTGAGCGAGTACGACGATGACATGTTCGAGGCGGTAGTGCGCACGAACCTGACCAGCGTTTACTGGGCGATCAAGCGCGTACTTCCCGCCATGGTGACACGCCGGCAGGGCAGCATCGTCGTCACCGGAAGCCTCGCAGCCAAGCGCGGTATGCCACTCAACGTGGCCTACGTCGCCTCCAAGCATGGGCTCCTCGGGCTGGCGCGTGCCGCCGCCGCCGAAGCGGCCCCACATAATGTCCGCGTAAACTGCGTGCTGCCTGGTTTGATCGAGACTCCAATGCTGCTGCAGCTCGATCCGGAGGCCTCTCCGCAGACAATCCGCGACAAACTTTCAGCGGTGGTGCCGATGAGGCGCATCGGCACCGCAGATGAATTGGCACAATTGGTGTGTTTCCTGCTCTCCGACCGTGCAAGTCACATCACCGCCCAGTCGATCGCTGTCGACGGCGGCATCCTTGGTACTCTCATACCTGCATAGGCCAGCCATGACGCTCAAGTACTACCATGCCGAGCCTGCGGCGAATTCGCTGAAGTCGATGATTCCGCTCATCGAGAAGTCTTTGCCGTACCAGAGCATCTACATCGATCTGCACAAGTTCGAGCAACATGCGGAGTGGTTCGTCGCCATCAACCCGGAAGGTCAGGTTCCGGTGCTCGATCATGACGGCACCATCATCACTCACACGACGGTAATCAACGAATATCTGGAAGACGTGTTTCCCGAAGTGCCGCTGCGGCCACGCGCTGCGGTCGGCGCGGCGCGCATGCGTTATTGGAACAAGTTCATCGACGAACACGTGATGAACCATGTCTCCATGCACGGCTGGCATCGCATGGTCGGCATCATTGCCCGTAACATCGAGAGTGGCGAGTTCGACCGTTTGATGGAGCGCATTCCGCTGCCTGATCAGCGCAAGAAGTGGCGCATGGCGCGCTCCGGATTCAGCGAGGCGGATCTCGCCCACGCCACCGACAAGATCGTGCAGGCGGTGGACAAGGTGGAAAAGCAGCTCGCGCAGAGCGCTTGGCTTGCGGGCGATGACTACACGCTCGCAGATATCAACTTCTACTCGATGTGCGGCATGATGGTGGAGCGCATGTTCCCGGAGTTGGCCATCGGCACGCGCTGTCCGCGGCTGATCGCCTGGCGTGAGAAAATGAACGCGCGACCGGCGGTGGCACGCGCGCTGGCAGCTGAGGACCGCACCGCTCCGGGGCTGCGTACCTTCACGGGCCACGCTCGATGAGCGCCGGCAACAAAATGCGCGCGTGGCAGCTGCCGGCCGGGTGCACCTCTGTCGAGCAACTCGAGTTGGTGGAGCTGCCAACCCCGGAACCGGGGCCGGGCGAAGCGCTGGTGCGCGTGCACGCCAACTCACTCAACTTCCGTGATCAGGCCATCGCTACCGGACATTATTTTGGCGGTGCGATCAAGTCGGCGGGTATACCGCTATCCGACGGTGCCGGAATCGTGGTAGCCCTCGGAACCGGGGTCGGGTCCCTGGCGGTCGGGGACCGGGTCGCCGGTACGTTCTTCCAGAACTGGCTCGAGGGACCGCCGACAGCGGCTCCCGGACCCGCCTTGGGTTGTCCGCCCGCCCAAGGCATGCTTGCCGACTATGTGACGCTGCCTGAAACAGCGCTCCTGAAGCTCGCCAGCTCGTTGAGCTTCGAGCAGGCGGCCACGCTGCCCTGCGCAGGGGTGACGGCGTGGAATGCGTTGATGACCGGCCTGCGGCCGCTGCAGCGCGATCACAGCGTGCTCTTGATCGGCACCGGTGGCGTATCGCTGCTGGCGCTGCGAATAGCCAAGGCCGCGGGCGCGCGCGTGGTGGCGACCTCCTCGAGCGATGCCAAGCTTGAGCGGCTGCGACAGCTGGGCGCCGATGCCACGCTCAACTACAAATCCGAGCGGCAGTGGGGCGCGAGAGCGGCCGAGCTCGCCGGCGGTGGTGTCGACCACGTGGTCGAGGTCGGGGGACTGGGTACGCTCGCGCAGTCCATCCAGGCGGTCGGCTTCGGAGGAGAAGTGGCGCTCATCGGCGTGCTGTCGATGCAAGGTGAAGCAAGCCCGATGCCCCTCATGGCCAAAGGCGCAAGCCTGCGCGGGATTTTCGTGGGCTCGCGCGCCATGGCACTCGATCTGAACACTTTCATCGATGCACACGGGCTGAAACCGCCCGTGGACCGCACGTTCGATTTCCGCGACGCCAGGGCTGCCTATGCTTACCAGTCATCATCCGAGCTGTTTGGCAAAGTAGTGCTCAGCAACCCTGCCTGAGCTGCCGACCGCGCCGCAGCACTGCAGCAGCCCCAGCGTCGCGAGAGGATCTCGCCGACTGGTAATTCGTTTGTGTAACATACAAAATACCGTATGATTTCCGTGCGCAATCTGCGGTTGGGGGAGCGTGATGGCTGCGAGTAATCTGGACGAAATCCTGGCGACGGCCGGCAATATCGTGGACTTGCTGCGCAACTCGCAGCTGGGCGCCTACGTCTATCCGGTGGTTGCAGCGGAGTTCTCCAACTGGCGCAGCGAGCAATGGGCCTGGCAGCACAGCGCCGTGCTCTTTGATCAGACGCATCACATGGTGAATCTGTACCTGCGCGGCAAGGACGCGCTGAGGTTGCTCAGTGATACCGCGATCAACTCCATGCAGGGCTTCACGGTAAACAAGGCGAAGCAGTATGTTCCGACGACGCCCTATGGTCATGTGATCGGCGACGGGATCATCTTTCATCTCGCCGAGCAGGAATTCCTTTACGTAGGCCGTGCGCCGGCCTCGAACTGGCTGCGCTTCCATGCCGCCACCGGCGGTTATGACGTACAGGTCGAGCTGGATGACCGCTCGCCAATGCGTCCGATGGGCAAGCCGGTGACACGCTCGGTGTGGCGATTCCAGATTCAGGGACCCAAAGCCTGGGCCGTGATCGAGAAACTCAACGGTGGCCCGCTCGAGCAGCTGAAGTTCTTCAACATGTCCAGCATGAAGATTGCGGGCCGGACCGTACGCACGCTCCGCCACGGCATGTCTGGTGCGCCGGGATTGGAGATTTGGGGGCCTTACGCGGAGCAGGAAGAGATCCGCAGCGCCATTCTGGAGGCGGGTAAGGCGTTTGGACTCGTCCCCTGCGGCAGCCGCGCATACCCCTCGAACACGCTCGAGTCAGGCTGGATTCCATCGCCGCTGCCGGCCATCTACACCGGTGAGAAGCTCAAGCGCTATCGGCAATGGCTCAAGCCCGATAGCTACGAAGCCACAGGCTCGATCGGGGGCAGCTTCGTGTCCGACAATATCGAGGACTACTACCTCAATCCGTGGGAGCTGGGTTACGGCTCGTTCGTCAAGTTCGATCACCAGTTCCACGGCCGTGAGGTGCTCGAGAGTCTCAAGCCCGAGTCACAGCGTAAGAAGGTAACGCTCGCCTGGAATCCACAGGATATGGCCAAAATAATGGCCTCGCTCTTCGATCCCGATGCCAAGCAGTACAAGTTCTTCGACGTGCCACTTGCCAACTACGCCTCGTCGAACTATGACCGCGTCGTGGATGCGGGCGGCAAGACGGTCGGGCTGTCGATGTTCAGCGGCTACAGCTACAACGAAAAGCAGGCTCTGAGCCTAGCGACGGTCCGTGCGGATGTGCCGGTCGGAACCGAGCTGCGCGTCGTGTGGGGCGAGGAAAATGGCGGCACGCGCAAGACCACGGTCGAGCCGCACCAGCAGATCGAGGTGCGAGCCATCGTGAGCCCCGTCCCGTACAGCCGCGTCGCGCGCGAGACTTACAAGCAGGGTTGGCGCACCCAGGGCAGCTGAGGCTCCCTGTGAGGCGGGGAGACTGAGCCTCGCATGCACCAAAGAGTCTCATGAGCCGAAGAAGTTGAGCTCCAGGAGCACGCCGTTCGGGTCGAGCGTGAAGATCTGCCGCAGACCGGCTGCGGGAATCTCGTTCAACTGGTGTTCCAGAGCGCGGCTGCTCAATCGCTGCCGCATCTGCGCGTACCCCGAGCAGCGCAGCGCCACGTGATGCAGCGCACCGGTAGGCCCCGGTCGCACGGCGCGCTCGTACGTGCGGGGGCAGTCCAGGCTGTTGATGTGCACAATGGCGCGGCCGGCCGCATCGTACATCCAGCGCGCGTGGGCGCGGGTGAGTGGCGGCGGCGCATCGCGTGCTTCCAGGCCAAACAGCTCGGCGTAGAATCGTGCGCTGCCTTCAAGGTCCGCGGTAATGATATTGACGTGGTCGAGTGCCTCGACACGCACGCTCATGTTGTCTTGAGTCCTCTGCGTTGCTGCCGATAGCTTTCCCGCCGCTTCTTCTCGAATTCGGTGCGCTGTGCGTGGCCGGGATCGGCAGGATAGTCGCGAAAGTCCTGCAGAGTCTCAGCGAACACCTCATCGAGTTCCTCGCGGAACTCGGGGTGCGGAAAGATGTGGAATCGATCCTCCTGCATCGCTTCCAGAACCCGGGCAGCGATCACGTCCGGTTCCATGCCGAATTCGTGCACAGCCGCGAGTCGCTGGACGCTCTCGGTGTCCACCGGCCTGGCGCCCGCCTTCAGCGCCTCCGGCCGCACCTCGTCGCTGGCATAGATGTAGGACTTGACCAAACCGGGACACAGCACGGATACCCCGATGCCGTGCGGCGCAAGACTCGCGCGCAGAGATGCCGACATCCCGCGCACCGCGAATTTCGTGGTGTTGTAGATACCGCACAGTCCTCCAGCAAGAAAACTCGCCATGGAGGCAGTATTGACTACGTAGCCGCCCCGGGCGGCGCGGATCATGCGCGGCACGAAAGTCATGACCCCGTTTATCGGACCGTCGAGGTTGACGCCCATGATCCAGTCCCAGTCGTCGTAGCTCGACTCCTCGATGCTCTGGAACAGATTGACACCCGCGTTGTTGAACAACAGGCTGACGGCGCCAAATCTGGCCTCCACTGTGTCAGCGGCGCGCGCTACGGCCTCGCGCGAGGACACATCCACGGGCACGCCCATGGCCTGAGGATGATTGAGCCTCGCGAGGGCCGCCTCTATTGAGGCAGCACGGATGTCGGCGATGGCGACTTTGCAGCCTTGGGCGAGCAGGGCACGAACCAGCCCGAGGCCGACGCCGTGGGCGCCGCCGGTCACGAACGCGGTGCGTCCGGCGAAGTCTTTCATGTTTTCCCCTTGCCGTGGCGGGCGGTCTCGGCGGCGTGGATCGGATTGCGAAACAGCACGCTGAAGGTGCGTTTGTACTCCTCGTTCTCCGGCAGATCTGGCACGGCTGCGCACATCGCCTCTGCACGCTCCTCGATCCCTCGCCGAAACTCACTGTGCGTCATGATGTAGAGCTCGTCCGCGAGTATCCCCCGCAATACGCGCTCTCCAACTTCCTCCTTGGTTCGATACAGGTGGAAGAAGCTTCCACCCTGCTGACGCCGCCGGTCGCTCTGCGCGTAGCCGGTATCGGCCAGCTCCGCTGGCCGGGTCTTGCTCGCTTCAGCGATATTCGATTGCACCGCTCCCGGACAGAAGGCCGAACACACTATCCCCTGCGGCTCGAGTTCGCCGCGCATGCATTCGATCATATGGACCGCGGCTCCCTTGGAGGTGCCATAGAGTGTCGCGCCCGGATGCGGCACCAGCCCGGACATGGAGGCTGTGTTGACGATGTGACCGCCTTCCTTATGGCGCATGATGCGCGGCAGGATGGTGACGATACCGTTGACGACGCCGCCCAGGTTGACGCCCAGCACCCAGTCCCAGTCAGCGAAAGTCGCAAGTTCCGTAGGACCGACTACGGCTACACCCGCGTTGTTGCAAAGGAGGTGGATCTTGCCGAAGCGCGCCTCGGCGGCATCTGCCGCGCCCGCGTAGGCGGGGCGATCGGTGACATCCAGTTGCAGCGCCAGCAGCCGCGCTGCAGTGCCGAGTTCGGCCGAGGCGGCTGCCAGATGATCCGCACGGATGTCGGCAATGACGACGTTCATCCCCGCGCCGAGCAAGGCCTTGGCAATGCCCAAGCCGATGCCGCTTGCGCCCCCCGTTACGAAGGCAGTCTTTCCCGGCAGGTCCTGCATGCGCATGCCCCCTTGCACCAGAAGAGCGAACCGTCGGCAGGTCCACAAAGCGCTGGACAAACCGCCGCAACTCCATATTGTATCTAACACATACAGTCGCGCACTGGCAAAGGCGCAGCGGCAAGCGAGGGGGGGGTTGATGGTCGCGGAAGTACCCGAGGCGATCACGCCGGCAGCGGACCGAGAAGCGGCGGCGCAGCCCTGGCCGAGCCGCGCGGCGGCCTATTTCGGTCTGGCGGTGATCATTCTCGCCACCATGCTGAATTTCCTCGACGCACAGATTTTCAGCATGATGGCCCAGCGCATCAAGGCAGACTTTCAGCTCAGCGACGAGCAGCTCGGCTTCCTCCTCGGTCCCGCCAACATCATTTTTTACGTCCTGGTCGGGATACCCCTGGCGCGCCTGGTGGACATCTACCCCCGCAAATATGTACTCGCTGGCGGCATTACCCTCATCGGCGGCATCACCGCACTCGGCGGCCTCGCGCAGAATTTTGTGCAGCTATTCATGAGCCGCATGTTGGTCGGCGCGGGCGGTTCGGCGCACGCCCCGGGTTCGTACTCGATGCTTGCCGACTACTTCCCGCCGGCGCGACTGCCGCGTGCCATCGGCTTTCTGCAGCTCGGCTTCATCGGTGGCAACGCCCTCGGGATCTATCTTGGCGGGTTGCTACTCACTCTCGTCGCGACCTGGCCGGTTACTCACTGGCTGGGCCTGACCATCCACGGCTGGCAGTGGGTGCTCATGATGGTTGGAGCGCCGGGCCTGTTGATCGCGACACTGCTGTTGTTCACACAAGAGCCAGCCCGGCGTGGGGTGATGCCGCTGTCACAGGCCGTGCCGATGAAAGCCGTGTTGCGCGAGATCTGGCAGCGCAGGGCGGTCTACCTGCCGCTGTTCATCGGCCTTGCCTTCAGTGCCACGGAGTTCCTGGGCCTCGGCGTCTGGCGCCCGGCGTTTCTGGCCCGCACCTACGGCTGGACGCCGGAGCGCATCGGCAACTGGATGAGCGTCGTGATCCTCGTGTCCTACCTGCTCGGAGCCTTTGTCGGCACAGTGTTTGCCGAATGGCTGGCCAAGCGCCACAAGGACGCCTACGTGCGCGCCGCAACGATACTCTTCGCATTGGCCGCGCCCTTCGAGATCATCGCGCCATTCATGCCGTCGGGCGAGTTGGCACTGCTGTGCGTAGCTGTGGGCGGAGTGTGTGCTCTGGCCTCGGCAGTTCCCCAGAACGCTGCGATCCAGCGCATCACGCCGAATGCGATGCGCGGTCGGGTAACGGCGATCTATCTGTTCATGTTCATCTTCTTCGGAGCATTCGGCGGGCAGCTGATCGGCTCAGTCACGCAGCGCGTGTTCGGCTCCGATGCAGACTTGTGGAAGAGCATCGTGCTCACCGCATCGATCCTGTTGCCGTTGGCGGCGTTCACGATCTCGCGCGGTGTCAGACCCTATGGTCGCGAGGTCGAGCAGCTCGAAGCGAAGGGTGTCTGAGGTCCGTGAACTATCCGGAACTGCACATGATCATCGAGGGGGAGAAGGTAACCCTCGGCCAGCGACGCGCGCACGCCGTCGTCAATCCGGCGACCGGCGCGACCTTGGGCGCGTTGCCCCTCGCCGAGCCAGCGGATCTGGATCGCGCGCTCGCCGCCGCAGAGCGCGGCTTCCGCCTGTGGCGAGACAGCCCCCCGCAACAGCGCGCCGCGGTGCTGGCAGGCGCAGCGCGGCTGCTGCGGGAGCGGCAGGAGCAGATCGCCCGCGTCGCGACGCTGGAGGAGGGCAAGACGCTCGCCGAAGCGCGTGCGGAGGTGATGATGAATGTCGGCCTGTTCGAGTTCTATGCCGGGGAGTGCCAACGCGCTTACGGCCGACAGCTGGTGCGGCCCACCGGCATGCGCTCAACGGTCAGCTGGGAGCCGGTCGGCCCCGTTGCGGCCTTTGCGCCCTGGAATTTCCCTATTGGCAATCCCGGCCGCAAGCTCGGTGCGCCGATCGCCGCGGGCTGCTCGGTGATCCTCAAGGCCGCCGAGGAGGCGCCGGCTTCCGCCCTCGCGGTGCTGCAGTGTCTGCTCGATGCGGAGCTGCCCAAAGAAGTTGCTCAGGCCGTATTTGGCGTACCAGATGAGGTGTCGCGTCATCTGCTCGCCTCGCCAATCATTCGCAAACTCAGCTTCACCGGCTCGACCGCCGTGGGCAAGCAGCTACTGAAACTCGCCGCCGAGGACTGCAAGCGCACCACCATGGAACTGGGTGGACACGGCGCGGTGTTGGTTTTCGACGATGTCAATCTGGAGCAGGTGCTGGATGTGATGACCGCCGCGAAGTTCCGCAACGCCGGGCAGGTGTGTATCTCACCCACGCGCTTTATCGTGCAGGAGGGCGTGTATGAGCGCTTTCTGCACGGTTTGACGGAGCGCGCCGGCCGGTGGCGTGTAGGGGATGGCCTGGAGCCTGATGTGCAGATGGGCCCGATGGCCAATCCGCGCCGCCCTGAAGCCATGGAGCGGCTTATTGGGGGCGCCGTTGACGCTGGCGCGCGGCTGCACAGCGGTGGCAAGCGGATCGGCCGGCAGGGTTATTTTTACGCACCGACGGTGCTATCCGAGGTTCCGCTCAGTGCCGCGATCATGAACGAAGAGCCGTTCGGACCGGTCGCGCTCGTCAATCCGTTTCGCAGCGAGGAGTCTATGATCGCGGAGGCCAACCGCCTGCCCTATGGCCTCGCCGCCTATAGCTGGACGAATGATGCGGCACGGCAGAAGCGGCTCGCGCGCGAAGTGGAAACGGGTATGTTCTGCATCAACACCACCGTACTGGGCGGTCCCGACTCGCCCTTCGGTGGTGTGAAGTGGTCCGGGCACGGGTCCGAGAATGGCCCCGAGGGGGTGATGTCGTGCATGGTCATCAAGGCCGTCCACGAAGGGTGAGGCTGTGAGCCACGAGCTGAAAACTGGCGGTGATCGTGGCTATCTGAGGATTGCAACGGAGGAGGCCTTCGCGACGCGCGAGCAGATCGACTGCTACCTGCGGATGGTGAAGGATGGCACCGCGGACAAGGGCTTGATGTCGCTCTGGGGGTTTTATGCGCGCAGTACCTCCGAGCGCGCAACCCAGATCGTCGAACGTTTGCTTGATCTGGGCACGCAGCGCGTCCGCCATATGGATGAAACCGGGATCGATAAGGCGATCATCGCGCTCACATCACCCGGCGCACAGCCGCTGCCAGACGTCGCGGAGGCCTGCGGCCTTGCCCAACGTGCCAATGATTACCTTGCCGAGCACGTCGCATCCCACAAGGACCGTTATGTGGGAATGACCACGGTCGCCCCACAAGACCCGCAGTGGTCCGCGCGCGAGATCCTGCGCGGTGCGGGTCAACTGGGATTCAAGGGCACGCAGATCAACAGTCACACCCAGGGCGCGTACCTGGATCTGCCGCAATTCGATCCGATCTTCCGCGCGCTTGCCGATACCGGCCAGCCCCTCTACATCCATCCCGCAACTCCACCGGACTCGATGATCGGACCAATGCTCGAGGCGGGCCTCGATGGCGCTATCTTTGGCTTCGGCGTCGAGACCGGATTGCATCTGCTGCGCCTCATCACCAGCGGCATCTTCGATCGTTACCCGCAGCTGCAGATCATGGTCGGGCATATGGGCGAAGCGCTGCCGTTCTGGCTGTACCGCCTCGACTATATGCACCAGGCGAGCGTACGTTCGGGTCGCTACGCGTGCCTCAAGCCGCTGCAGAAAACCATTGCCGAGTACTTGCGCAGCAATGTGCTGATCACGACCAGTGGCATGGCGTGGGAGCCGGCGATCAGGTTTACGCAACAGGTGGTGGGTGAGGACCGCGTCATGTATGCCATGGACTATCCGTACCAGTTCGTCGCCGACGAGGTGCGCACTCACGACAATCTCGACATTCCGCTCGCAACCAAGAAGAAATTGATGCAGACCAATGCGGAGCGCTGGTTCCGGCTATGACCCGCCCGAGCCGCGCGCGCAGCGCTGGGTACGCACTCGCGCTCGTCGCGCTTACCAACGCAATGAGCTTGCTGGACCGTAACATCCTCGCGATCCTCGCCCCGCGTATCAAACATGACATCGGCGTCGGCGACGCCGAGATGGGACTCCTGTACGGTACGGTGTTTGCCCTGTTTTACGCATTGTTCTCGCTGCCCCTCGGGCGCCTGGCCGATGGCTGGGTGAGGACACGCCTGCTTGCGATCACGCTGACTTTCTGGTCCATCGCCACCGCCCTTGCGGGAGCTGCGCAGGGTTTCGCTCTGCTTGCGCTCTCCCGGCTTGGAGTTGGCATCGGCGAGGGCGCGGCACAACCGGCCGGCTTCTCGCTCGTTTTCGATCATTACGCGACACCGCGCCGCGGCTTCGCCACGGCGGTCATCGCTGCCGCGATCGCACTGGGCCTCGGCGGCTCGTCCATACTCGGCGGTGTAGCGGCCGACTGGTGGGACCATCTGCATGCCGGCGGAACAGCGCCGCTGGGACTCAAGGGCTGGCAGTTCGCATTTCTTTTGGCCGCCGCTCCGGGCCTCGTCCTCGCCGCGTTCCTGGCGCGCATGCCCGAGCCGCAGCGGGGGCGCCTGGATGGCATCGACTCGCGGCCGGATCCGCAGCCGTTTCGTGCCAGCCTCGCGCTGCTTGTAGCGGTTACCCCCGGCGCCAACTGGATCGCGTTGGCCAACCGTCGCGCCGGCGTGCGCGATTGGGGTATCAACATCGCAGCTACGGCACTCGTTGTTTGCGCGGTTATCGCGCTGACGCGGTTCACTGCGGCGCTGTCACCACGTCCGGCGTTGCATTTCGGGGCGCTCGCGGTAAGTCCGCACGCGCTGCAGTGGAGTGTCGTGGGGTTCGGACTGCTCGTGGTGGTCAACCTGCTGCAGCGGCTGCGGCTGGCGGACCGGCCCACCTTCGAGGTCATCACGGGCTCGCCTGCAATCCTGCTGTGCATCGGCGTCGGTGCGCTGCAGATGATGATCAACTACGGCACGATGGGCTTCACGCCGTCATTTCTCATGAAGCACTATGGGCTCTCGCCGGCGATCACCGGGCTGCAGTTCGGCCTGCTGGCAGCGGCACTGGGCATGATCGGGCCGCTTATTGCCGGCCCGCTCTCGGACCGGATCAATGCACGTTTCCCCGGTGCGGCGCGTGCTTGGGTGACGCTCTTCTCGCTCGGGGTGTCGCCACTGCTCGCGATCTGGGTCTACCACGCGCCGTCGCCGGGCGCCTTTTATTCGCGCTTCGTGCTTTACAGCCTGGTGCTGACTGCCTGGTACCCGCCGCTGTACGCAATTCTCTTCGAACAGGTCCTGCCGCGGATGCGCGGTCTCACATCGAGCCTCTACATCATCGTGACGACACTCTTCGGCATTGGCATTGGGCCGTTTGTGGTGGGCATGATCTCGGATGCCAATGGGGGCAATCTTGCCGCCGCGATCCTCGCTATCAACTGGGTGGCCCCGGCAATAGTCGTGATGCTCATCGCGCTGGCGCTGCGCGTCAGACGCGATGAGGATCAGCTGTTCGCACGAGCACGGCGCGGCGGGGAGGTGTTGTCCGGCCCCCGTGTCGCGGTCTCTGGCGAGGCTGTCAGCGCACCGGTCCGATCCTGAACTGGAAGGCGCCTAACTTCCCGCCATTGACCTGGCCATGTTTGCGGCAACGCAGAGAGCAGCAATGAGGATCGGCGGTGCCTTGAACCGTTGTAACAATACAAACGCAATGAGAATAATCAAGACATCGAGGGCCCAGCGCACCGCGCTTACCCAGACGGGGTCGTAGAGGGCAGCTGCCAAGAGCCCTACAACCGCGGCATTGATACCGGCCAGGGCAGCGTTTGCCATGTTGCTGTCCGCGATTCGGCCCCGAAGCGACAAGCCGGCGACTGCCAGCAACAAGCCCGGAAGAAAGATGGCGAGCAAGGCGTCGAGCGCCCAGAGCAATGTCTGATGCGGCGGCGCGCTGGCTGCACCCAGATAGGCAGCGAGGGTGAAGAGTGGGCCCGGCATCGCCTGTGCAAAGCCATAGCCGGCCAGAAACCGATCGTCCGAAATCCAACCCGCAGGCACGAGCGCTTGCTGTAGAAGTGGCAGAACCACGTGGCCGCCGCCAAACACGAACGCCCCCGATCGATAGAAGATGTTGGCGAGTGCGATCGGCCCATGTGCTAGAAGGAGAGCACTGCCCGATAGCCCAAAGAGAAGTGCGAAAAACAGTCCCAACGCCGGCCAAGCGATACGCGTATGCAATCCCGCGGGCAGCTTGGGCGTCATGTGAGATGCGGATCGGCAAACGATACTGCCGGCGATGGCGCCTCCCAGGAGGGTCAGGAATTGTGAGAGCCCACTATGCAAAAGGACCAAGGGCAGGAAGGCCGCAACAGCGATCGCACGCCGCCGTAGGTCCGGCGCGAGTGATCGCGCCATGCTCCAGACCGCCTGTGCAACGATGACAACTGCCGTAAGCATGAGACCATGAAGAGCAGCTAGCATATGCGGGCCGGGGTTGGTCGGTGCAAAAAGCGCGAAGCCGTACATCAGAAGGGCCGATGGCAATGTAAAGCCGACCCAGGCCCCGAACGCCCCCATCCAGCCGCCGCGATGCAGTCCTATCAGAAAGCCCAACTGACTGCTCGTTGGGCCGGGCAGGAGTTGGCATAGTGAAATCAAGCCGCCGTACTGCTCACCGGTCAACCAGTGACGCTCTCGAACATATGTGCGCTCGAAGTAGCCGAGGTGTGCGATCGGACCTCCAAAGGATGTGAGGCCCAATTTTAAGGCGACCCAAAACACCTCACTTGAGGAGCCTTCCGCCGCGGGTGTTGCGATGGCTGGACCTTCGTTGCTCACTGCGTCTCTATGGCGAGTATCGCTCGAGAGCTACTCCTAAGCCGGCAGGCCTATGTCGGCCTCCTCTGCCCAGTTGCCGTGCAGACCGAAGCGCATGCGGATCGGGATTTGGATCGTGGCGATGGGTCCTTGCGCGATGGCCTGCGCCTCGAACAGCAGCAGTTCGCTACGCCGCTCGTCCAGCCGGTTACAGATCTGCACGATCCAACCGTCACCCTCACGCGCAGTCTTGTGGCGCGCAATGAAGCAGGGCTCCTGCAGGCTCGATAGCGGCCCGCACCACCAGTGCTGCTCGGCTCCGCTCGCCAGATCCTTGTGGAACAGGCAGTTCATGAGCAGCCCCCCGGCGCTGCCACCGCGCAGTTCCACGGGCCGGCGTACGTCCATCTCGAGCAGCCAGCCGTGGCGGTAGGGCAGGCCCGCGAAGCGATCATCGATGCGCGGGAACTCCGCGGCCGTAGTGGTCAGACGCTCGATACCAGCGAACGTCGTCGCTTCACTGCTGAGGTCCACCGTCCAGCGCGTCAGGTAACTCATGGCCTCGGCGCCGTTGAAGGGCGCGCCGTGCACGTCCGGAAAGAACGGAAACATGTTGTTCTTTGCCTCCGGAGTGTCGAAATGGATCTTGCTGCCATCCTGGAAGGCATTGAGGACGTGGCTGGCAAAGCAATTGTCGCGCTTGAACCAGCGGATATCTGCAGCGGTGGTGCCGGCCCGGCGCGGCAGCACTCCGAGGTAGACCGGCAGCGTTGTATCGAAGCCGAAGTGCGGCAAGCCCTGGCGCAGTCGCTCCCAGCTGCCGATGGAGGGCACGATGTGGAAGAGCGCGTAGTCCTCGGTGATCGCGAAGTCGTGCATCATGCAGTAGTAAGGCGCCTTGAACCACAGCTCGCGCAGCAACTCGCCGGCAGGAGTGATTTCGTAAAATGCACAATCCTCGCTGCACAGGCCGGAGGCGGCATAGCCGAAGGCGATCATGTTGCCGGTCTTCGGGTCGGTCTTCGGATGCGCGGTGAAGGTCTGACCGGTCATTTTGCCGTTGAACCACGTGTAGCCCTCGGTCTGCAGGGTCGCGGCATTCATCACCAGGGCCGGGGAATCCTCCTTCAGCGCGTACAACTTGCCGCCGTAAATCCATGCGTTGGTATTGGCGGTGCCGCGGATCCGGCCTCTGACCGACTCGTCATCGGTCAGCGGATTGCGATAGGCGCCGAACAGCGCGCGCCCTGCCGCGTGTTCCAGTTTCCACTTGTCGGTGCATGCCCAGCGTTGACGAAAATCGCAGCGACCGTCGTGGAAGTGGAAGCGGCTGACCATGCCATCGCCGTTGAAGGCGATGTCATCGCCAAGCCTCGGGGGAAACTGCGGATCGGGCTGCACGCGGAAGAAGGCACCGTTCAGTTCACGGGGAATGGTTCCCTCATGTGCAAGATCGGCGACATCGGCTTCGATGCGCGAGGGTGTATTGAAGCCGGTGAAGCTGGGGGTCTGGGGAAATTGAGCCATGACGCATCCCTAAACTGGCCGCCGCTGCCGGTTATACTAACAAGCACATTTCCGGGTAGGCTGATGCCAAGACAAAAAGATACGACCGCCATCACCACGCCGCACGTGGCGGGTGACGAAGACATTGGTGAGATCCGCAATATCGTGGGCTTCCATATCCGCCTGGCTCATGGGGCGGTCTACCGGCACTTCACCGAGACCTTTGCTCAGCTGGAACTGACACAGAAGCAGGTTTCGGTGCTGTGGCTGACCGACGACCACCCGGACATAGCGCAGACCGGGCTTGCGCACCGCATGCGCATGGACCGCGCCACGACCATGGCGATTGTCAACCGGCTGGAAGCCAAGGGATACCTGGTGCGTCGCAAGTCGCGCAGCGACGGGCGCAAGCAGGCCCTGAATCTCACCGAGCGGGGGCGCAAGGCATTGCTGAAGGCGAAGAATGCCATCCGGCAGCACGAGCAATGGCTGAAGTCGCGCTTCACCGAGAAGGAAGTTGCCAAGCTCATCGCTTTGCTCACTCGCATCCACGAGTAACAGTGGACAGAAATCCGCAGGCAATCATCGAACAGGAGGCCATGGGGGCCGGTCAATGGCTGGCGCTGCTGGTCACCGTCGGCTTGAACGCCCTGGATGGTTACGATGTGCTGTCGATCAGTTTCGCCTCGCCCGGCATCGCTGCCGAATGGGGCATTAACAAGGCGACGCTCGGCTGGGTTTTGTCGATGGAGCTGCTCGGCATGGCAGTGGGCTCGGTCCTGCTGGGCGGAGTTGCTGACAAGCTCGGACGACGTCCCACAATCCTCGGGTGCCTGCTGGCGATGTCGGCCGGCATGTTTGGCGCGGGACACGCCCACGGTATCGCCGAGATCCTTGCGTGGCGGTTACTGACCGGGCTTGGTATCGGTGGCACTCTCGCCTCGATCAGCGCTGCCGCTGCGGAACTTACCAATCGCCGCTGGCGCAGCCTTGGGCTGGCATTGATGGTGATCGGCTATCCGCTGGGCGGCATCTTCGGCGGCATGATCGTGCAGCGGCTGCTGGCCAGCGGCACGTGGCACCAGGTATTCATCTTCGGTGGCTGGGCTACGGCCGCCTTTCTGCTGATCGTGTGGCTGCTGCTGCCCGAGTCGGTGGCCTTTCTGGACCGGCACCGCGCAGCGGGGGCATTGGAGCGGATCAACCTCATACTGGCGCGTTTCGGTCATGCACCCGCCAGCGCTCTCACTCCCGCGGCCCCCGCTGAGGAGCGGCGCTCCATTGCCGACATTCTGCGGCCGGGATTGCTGGCGACGACTGTATTGATGACCTTCGGCTACTTCGCCCACATCACGAGCTTCTACTTCATCCTCAAGTGGGTGCCGAAGATCGTCGTCGATATGGGTTTCGAGCCGAAGGCGGCAGCCGGGGTGCTGACTTGGGTCAGCATCGGCGGGGCGATCGGAGGCGCGCTCTTTGGACTCATAGCCACACGTGTCAGGCTGCAGCCCCTGACCATCGTAACCCTGCTTGGCGCAGCCATGATGATCGCCCTCTTCGGGCGCGGCGCGGCCGATCTTGTGACTCTCAAGACTGTCGTTGGCATCACAGGCCTCTTCACCAATGCGGCGGTGGCCGGCTTCTACCTGCTGTTTGCCAGCGTCTTCCCAACCCACGTGCGTGCCACCGGTACGGGCTTCGCTATCGGCGTAGGACGGGGTGGCGCGATCCTGGCGCCCGTCATCGCTGGCTATCTGTTCCAGGCAGGCTTCCCGCTGCAGACCGTGGCGCTGGCGATGGCCAGCGGTTCGCTGCTGGCCGCGGGAGCGCTCCTGATGCTGCGGATACGAAACGCGGATTGATCCGGCAAATGGCGCACGCTGCATCCGGATCGAAGTTGAGTTTCGCAGTACGCGATGTTACTTGGACTTGTCGTATTCGCCGAGACCGGGCCGATAGCTCTTATCGTCCAGGAACTGCTTCATCCCGCGGTGCCGTCCATCTGAACGGTCGTGCCAGTTGAGCGCCTCCTGCGCGCGAATCAGGTAGTCCTCGGCGTTGTCGTAACTCATCTCGCGCACACGCCGCAGCGCGTCCTTCGTGGCCTTGAGTGTTACCCAGTTCTTCTTCAGTAGCTTCTGCGCCACCTCCGTCACGCGAGCCTCCAGTCGGTCGGCCGGCACCGCCTCGTTGACGAGACCCGCCGCCTCGGCCTGGCGGCCGGTCAGGTTCTCCCCGAGCAGGGCGTGGTACATCGCCTTGCGCATGGGCATGAGCTCAACGGCGACCTTGGTAGCCCCGCCGCCAGGGAGAATCCCCCAGTTGATCTCCGACAGACCGAACTGCGCATCCTCCGCACAGAAGGCCAGGTCGCAGGCGAAGAGCGGCCCGTAGGCTCCCCCGAAGCACCAGCCGTTGACCATGGCGATCGTCGTCTTCTGGCACCAACGCAACCGGTCCCACCAGGCGTACGCCTCACGCTGGGCGCGACGCACACCCGGCAATCCAAGCGCCTCGGTATCGCGGAAGTACTCCTTCAGGTCCATGCCGGCCGACCAAGCGGAACCCTCGCCGGTCAGTACCAGCACGCCGACATCATCGCGAAACTCGAGCTCATCGATGACACGCAGCATCTGCCGGTTGAGCTTCGGGCTCATGCAATTGCGCTTCTCAGGGCGATTGAACCTCACCCAGGCAATCTCGTCTTTGACGTGGAAGGCGACCGTGTCCGCTTCAGCTCGGGTGCTCATGGATGCTTGCCTCAATAGCCTAAAGGGCTGTGTCGTGCGCCAGGGAGATTGCTATAATACATAGCAGTCACGCCCGACACCACCAGCACAGCCCCACTGCGCGTATGAGGGATTCTCTGGTCAAGCTTTCCGGTGATGCGCTGCGATCGGCCTCGGCGGCGCCCCCGCGGGGGTAGGCGCCATGGACGTCCGCGCATTGATTGCGTACGCGGGGCGCCGTATTGCCCGACCGCGCTACTACGCCAATGATCACAGTCGTGACGACCTCGACATCGTCCCGACAGAGATGGACATCATCGATGCTCGCCGGTGCACGACGGGCCTGGAGGAGATAGGCTTTACTCTCGTAGCGCATCGTAGTCTGGTTGCAGATTTTTTTGAGCGCACTGCGGTCGAAGCGGTATATCGGGCCGAGATCCTCGCGCTCATCACCGCGCTGACAGGCGCAGACCTGGTGCGCATCGACAGTCCCGGCATTCTGCGCTTCAGCGAGCGTTTGGCAGACTCCGGCGCCTTGGACAACTCGCGCCCGGCACGCTTTGCTCACGTCGATGTCAGCGATCCGACGGCGTCAGCGTTCGCGCGGCGCACCGCGCCCGAAAGCCAGCCGATTGCACGATGCGTGCACTACAACATCTGGCGTGCGCTCTCACCGCCGCCGCAGGACGTGCCGCTCGCCCTATGCGATGCGCGCAGTGTGCAAGCGGCCGACTTCATCGCCGCCGATGCCATCTTTGACAAGCCGGGTGAGCCCGAGTGGTCATTCGAGGGTCTGGTGCTGACGCACTCCGCGGCGCATCGCTGGTACTGGTTTGCGGATATGACACGCGACGAGGCGATAGTCTTCAAGACCCACGACAGCGACAGCAGGCGCACACACTGCGTGCCACACGTTGCTTTCGACAATCCGAGCTGCGCGGCCCGCATGCCCCGTGTGAGCATCGAGATGCGGGCGCTTGCCTACTGGTTCGCCTGAGACGGCTTGTCAAAGCGGCGGGTCGCGCGCACGATGACGTTAACAAATGTTACTGACGCTAACAACTGTTACGCCCTAGAACGGTTACGGTACCTGCAGGTGATGGTATGGAGGCGACAACTTTTCCGGACGGCCCGGAATTCAGTGGGCTGAACGCGCCCCTCGGCGAGGAATACGACTTGGTGGATCTGCCGGTCGAGGGACACATTCCCGCAGAGGTCAGCGGGACATTCTTTCGCGCGACTCCCGATCCTGCATTTCCACCCTACCTGGAAGACGGCGCGGCCGTACTTTCCGGGGACGGCATGATCTCGGCGCTCCGCATCGCCGATGGCAGGGTTGGCTTGTCGATGCGCTATGTGCAAACCGAGCGGCACCGTGCCGAGATGGCCGCGGGCCGGGCGCTGTTCGGTAAATACCGCAATCCATTCACGGATACCCCGCAGGCCGCGGGCCTCGACCGTGCGGTCGCGAACACCACGCCCGTGTGGCATGCGGGTCGGCTTCTGATGAGTAAGGAGGATGGGCGGCCGTATCGGGTGCATCCGCATACGCTTGAAACGATCGGTCGGTATGACTTCGACGGGCGGCTCAGGAGCCCGACCGTCACAGCGCACGTGCGCATCGATCCGCAGACCGGCGAGCTTTTCTTCTATGGCTACGAGGCTGCAGGGCTGGCCTCCAGCACGGTTGCCTACTGCATCGCGGATAGATCGGGCGCACTGCTGCGCGAGCAATGGTTCGAGGCCCCGTATTGCGCGATGATGCATGACTTTGCGATTACCGAGCACTATGCGCTCTTTCCCGTCTATCCCACCACCTGCGATCTCGCTCGACTCAAGGCGGGCGGGGACCACTGGGTGCACGAGCTGCAGCGCGATAGTTGGGTGGGAGTCATGCCGCGTTACGGTTCCGTCACCGAGATGCGCTGGTTCCGCGGCCCCAAGGGCGTTTCTTGCTATCACCTGATGAATGCGTTCGAGGATGCCGAGGGGCACATACAATTAGATCAGTGCCTTGCGAACGTGAACGCCTTTCCGTTCATCCAGCGAGCCTCGGGCATCGCGGTGGCGCCCGGTGATAGCGGCGCCCGGCTCGCGCGCTGGACCATCAACCTGCGAGATGGCAGCGATCGCGTGACGGAGACCACCATTGGACCGCCCGGGGACCTTCCAGTGATTCCGGCCGCACGACAGGGACGCCCCTACAGCCACGGTTGGCTGCTGACTATGAACCCCGCGATGCCAGGCCCGCCCGTCGCCGGCGGGCCGGTGGGGGCAATGTTCAATGTGCTCTTGCGGTTGGACTTCACGGGTAGGGCGCCACAGGCCCTGGCTTTGCCCCCCGGTCAATGCTTCAACGAACCGGTGCACGTGCCATCCAGCAAAGCGGGGCACGAGGGGTGGCTGCTGAGTGTGGTCGATCAGCAGATTGGGCCGTCTGACTTCAGGCATGCCGTGTGGATACTCGAGGCGGGGGCTGTGGCGTCCGGTCCCGTGGCTCGCATCCAGATCACCCATCGGCTGCGTCCTCAGGTGCACGGTTGGTGGGTAAGCACGGCCGACCTGCGGACTGCCGCCTGAACGGCTGAGGAACAATTCTCTCGCGTCAGCTTCTGGAGAAGAACGCCATTACGCGAAACTCCATGGAGCGCCGCGGATGTGCATCGGGACGGCTCGTGTCGCGAAAGGCGGTGTGCGGACAGCGCCATGCCTTGGCGTGATCCGAGTCATAAAACTTCAGCAGCAGCACCTCCTCCGGCGTCATGTCCGGGAAGTACCACCAGCGGTGGTCCGGCGAGTAATGAAAGATGGTCGCGGCGGCCATGTTTTCTTCACCCGGGATGGGGGCAAAGAGCGCATCGCCGGTGGGAATCTCCGCTACATCCACCTTGGTGTTGTGCGTGCCTTCGTCATCGCGCACCGAGCGACCGTCGCAAAGTGCCAAGGGCATGTCCTGCGGCGGTGCCGAGAGCGCGCGCCACAGGCTGAAGGCGATGAAGCGGCGGTAGCCTGGACCAGACGGGTCTGTCTTGCGATAAAGGTTCTCCGCGATGCGTGCAGCGCAGCTCTGCGTGAAATCCACGTGCGCCTCCGCGGCTGGCGGCTGCACGGTCGTACCGGTGGTCGCGGCGTCGCGCATCATGCCGCCCATGGGCACGATGACCTCAGCGCCACTCAGCTGCCGGACTACCTGCGCTACCTCCCTGGCGTAGGACGAATCCGCACTGTAGTTATTTGCCCAGTCGACAATGTCAGTCCTGTGGCGGGCCAGGCAGAAACCGTGCTCATCCAGCGTGAACGGACCGGCCAGGCGCGCGTTGCGGATCGTTACCGGATAGGGTGCATAGACACCCGTGTTGAGTTCCTTACCGGGTGCCCAAAACCTGCGGTTGATGCGCGAGGTGGGCAAGAGGTAGTCGATGGCCGATACGACTGCCGCAGACGCCCGGCTCATCTCCCTAGGGGCCGCCTCATTCATCCTTGTAGCCCTCGCGCGCACGGCTGTTGTCGAGCACGATGGGCTGACCGGTCACGGGGTGCGGGTAGTGAAAGGCCACCGTGTCTGTTGCAGGCCAGAGGCGCGGTGGCGGGTCGATGAGCTCATCCGGCCCCAGCGGGTCCTGCGGGTAGCAGACCTTGGCCATCGGCACAAAGTCGATCGGCGTCTTCTGCCAGCCCTCGGCGAAGCTGCCGTGCCAGAACGGAAAATAGCGCAGGGCCTTGATCTGCCAAACGCCATTGTGCTGGACATACTCGTTCTCATAGATGCCGCCTTCCCACCAGGCGCGTGGGGTGCCCTCGGCGGTGTGATGCAGTCCGGCCTGCATCATTGAGCGTGCGCGCGCCTGCGCCGTGCGGCGATCCCTGGAGACATCGATGACCATTTGTAATTGCGGGTGATCGAGCAGCCAGCCGTAGCGCGGCCCGTTATGCCCCTGGGTGAAATTGTTTTGGAAGCGCTCGATGTACAAGCGGCGCACGCCGGGCTTTCCCCGGTAGATGCCCCCCAGGAACCACACCTCACCATCCGCGGCGAACAGCTCGACTACCTCGTTGTACTGCGACTTGTCGATGAAGTAGCCGTAGGTGTACTGCAGACGCCGGATTTGGTGGATGTCCTGCTGAATCGCCAGGTCGTGCTCGAGCTTCTCGATGCGCGTGGTCAAGGCGGCAATGTCGCTCATACGGTGCATCTCCGGTTCGGCGGCTTCGGGAGTGAGCCTGGCATTCTGACGCCTGGCGCGTCATATTTGTATGTCTTGCCTACAAAGGCAATCGGACATTGAAGCCGGCACATCCGAGCCGATGGACCGTTGGCTGCCGTTAGCTCACCACGCCGTGCGGTGTCATGTTGCATCACGACAAGAAAGGGGAGGTTCCGATGCGCCTGCCTGTTCTGCTGCTCGCCGGGACGCTCGCGTCCGCGGCCACGTTGGTCCAAGCCGAAGCATGCCGCCTGACGCCCAAACAGGTGGTCACCCGATTCATGAACGAATTCTACGTGCAGAAGCGCGTACGCGCGGCGTTCGAGACTTGGGTGGAACCGGGTTACATTCAGCACAATCCGCTGGCAGCCACCGGTCGCGATGCCGCTATCGCCTTCCTGGAGCCGTTCTTCCGCGACCATCCGGACGCCAGCTATTCCATCAAGCGTGTGATCGCTGACGGGGACCTGGTCGCCGTGCATTCGCATGCCCGGTTCGCCCGCAATGAACGCGGTCTGGCCGTCGTGGACATCCTGCGCGTCCAGGGCTGCAAAATCGCCGAGCACTGGGACGTTGCGCAGCCAGTTCCGGAGAAGGTGGCCAACAATAACGGCATGTTCTGACCATGCGCTTCCGTGACAAGGCCGTGGTGGTACTCGGGGGCAACAGCGGTATCGGACTTGCCGCGGCCCGCGCATTTCGGGCCGAGGGCGCGCGGGTGGCCATCACGGGGCGGAATGAGGCGACACTTAAGGAAGTGGCCGCGGCTACCGGCATGTTCGCGCTCCGGGCGGATATCGGCTCGGTGGCCGCATCCCGCGCGGCGCTCGATCGCATCAGCACGCAGCTCGGCGGCATCGATGTGTTGTTTGTGAATGCCGGCGTGGGCGGATTTGCGCCGGTGCACGCCGTGACCGAGGAATTCTGGGATGAGGTCCATAGGGTCAACCTGCGCGGCGCTTTCTTCGCCGTGCAGGCGGCGCTGCCGCACCTGCGCGACGGCGGTAGCGTGGTCATCACCGGCTCAATCGCCGCGATCCATGCGCTGCCCGGGAGTGTGGCCTATGCGGCAGCCAAGGCGGGACTGCGCGCCGTAGCGCGTTGTTTCGCCACTGAGCTGTTGCCGCGACGCATACGCGTGAACACCGTATCGCCGGGTCCGACCGAGACGGATCTGTTCAAGCGAGGAGCCAGTGACGAGCAGGTCGACGCCGTCCGCTCGATGCTGAGCCAGGTTGTACCGATGAAGCGGATGGGCGAGCCGCAGGAGGTGGCCCGAGCCGTGCTGTTTCTGGCTTCCGAGGAGGCGAGCTTCATCAACGGCACCGACCTGCATGTCGATGGGGGATACCTCGAACTGTAACCGTGGTGAGCGTCAGACGAGGTCCGCGAGGCTGATTTGCCGCCCATCCGCGGCCGCCTGATTGGCTGCACGGCGCAGCCGCTCGATGCGCAGGCGCTCCTCGGGAACCGGCTCCTGCGGCAGCGCTGCGCAGCAGGCGCGATAGATCTCCTCGAAATCCTGTGCGAACTCCGGATGCGTGAGAATCAGCGCGCGATTCTCCAGCATGCCCGCGAGGGTCTTGTGACCGACCTCCAGAGGATCCATCCCGGCCTCGAAGGCTGCGCCGAACTGCGCAAGCTCGCTGGAGGCCACGGGTGCGAAGCCGGAGGCGGCAAACGCCGCGGGGCGACGTAGCGCCGAATCCCAAGCGTTGGTACGCGTAAGCCCCGGGCACATCAGCGACACCCCGATCCCGAAGGGCGCGAGGTTGTAGCGCAGGCACTCAGTCAGCCCACGCACCGCAAATTTGCTCGCCGTGTAGATCCCGGCCTGGGGCCCCGACAGAAACGCCGCCATGGATGCCACGTTCACGATGTGGCCGCCCTGCCCCTGGGCCTTGATGCGAGGCACGAAGGTGACGAGGCCATTTACCACCCCGCCGAAGTTCACCCCCATGATCCAGTCGTAATCGGCGTAGCTGGCGCTATCGGTAGGCCCAAACACGCTGACCCCGGCGTTGTTGACCAATATATGCACCGGACCTGCCTCGAGGGCCACTTCGTGCCAGCGCTGCCGATCGGTGACATCCAGGAGCATGAAGCGCGGTGTTGGAAGGCCTTGCCGCGCGAAGTCCGCGGCGGCCTTGTCCCGGTACGCCTCGTTGCGGTAGGTCAGCACCAGATCGATGCCGGCGGCCGCGAAGGCGCGCGCGATGCCAAGCCCGATTCCGGATACGCCTCCGGTTATCAGCGCGGTCCTGCCTTGCCAGTCCATTTGATGTCCCCCCTCGCACTGATAGCTAACATTTGTTAGCGTTACATGCAAACGAGATTCCGGGGAGATGCGCGTGGCAGATCTCGAGGCCCGTTGTGAGGCACTGGAACAGCGCGTGGGCATGCTGGAGGACCTCAACGCCATCCGCCGGCTGCACTGGGCCTACGGCTACTACATCGACTTCAATCGTGCGGAAGACGTCGTGCAGTTATTCGCCGAGGACGGTGTCGTCGTATTCCTCTCGGGCGAATACCACGGGCATGCCGGGGTGCGGCGCCTGTACGGCACGTGGTTCCAGAATTACTTCACTCAGGGCGCAAATGGTCCGGTGGACGGCTTCCTGCTCGATCATTTCCAGATGCAGGACATCATCACCGTGGCTGCGGATCGGCAGAGCGCGAAAGGGCGCTTCCGTGGTCTGCTCATGGGGGGTAGTCATGAGACCCGCGCCTACAAGCCTGAGGGTTTGCCGCTGCAGTTCTACGAAGCCGGTGTCTACGAGAATGACTATGTGCGCGAGGCGGGCGTGTGGAAGATCCAGCGCCTCGACTACATGATGCAGTGGCAGGCCGACTACGAGAAGGGTTGGTCACACACCGTCGCTCACCTGCAGCCGGCAACGCAGACCTATCCAGACAATCCGCTCGGGCCGGACCGTCTATTGCCTCCCGAGAAGATCCGCCGCACCTGGCCGCATCGGCAGGATGTGCCGATGCACTTCGCGCATCCGCGCTTGGGCGCGGTGCTTGCCCGGTAAGGGCTGAGACGCGTGTTCAGGGGGCAAGTCAGTGCCTCAGGCGCGGGGAACGTGTGGATGTCTGTCGCGCGGGTGCCAGGCGAGCACCTGACGATCCAGCTTGGCGATCATCCGGCGCAGTTGTCGGCGCTCGCGTTCCGTCAGTACCCCCAGCAAAAAGCGCGCAATGCGGGAGATGGCCGGACCCAGTGCCAGTTGCGCCGCGGCGCCGCGCGGACTGACACGGTAGGGCTTGCGCCTGCGGTTACGGGTGTCACGGACCCGTTCCACCAGCCCCATGCGGTGCAGCGAAGCCAGCGCACGGCTCACGTTCATCGCATGCATGCCCATGAGCTCCGCCAAGTCGTGGCCGGCGGAGGCGCCCTCGCCCGAGAGGGCCATGAGGATGCGCAACTCATCCGAACTGAAGCCCGCCGGGTCGGCGACTCCGTCACGCATCGGGCGGCTGATCAGTGCGGCAAACCGCAGCAGCGCCACCAACAGATCGATTTGCTCGTTTATGACACCGGTCTTCGATCGCTCAGTCATGACGGTCACGGTCCATGCCTAACTCGAGTGCTAGTTTGGCGCAAAATCGCCCGCGCGAAAGAGCCGCCATCGCCGGCGTTGTGCGCTCGCCACGCGCGCGCCCGCCAGCGCCTATTTGCGCAGATCTTGCAATGGTCAAAGTTGTTTGTTCTACTTACAAAAAGTTGAGACTCAAGTTACGTGCGCTTCTGAATAATCGATCGACAAAATCAGAGGGGGAAGTGACATGGGAGCCAGTCCGCGCCGGATGTCCGACTTGGGTGTTTTTGCGGCCAGCGTCATTGCCGTAAGTGCCATCTGCCACACCCGATTCGTCGTAGCACAGAACATACAACCAGCTGAGCCTGCGCAACTCTCCGAGGTCGTGGTAACCGCGGAGTACCGTGAGACGAAACTCCAGGACACGCCGATTGCCATCACGGCACTCACCTCGGAGATGATCGAGCAGCAGGGCGCGACCAAGCTCTCCGAAATCCTCACGAGCGCACCGAGCGTGGTCTTCCGACCGCAGTCCGCCGCCTTCGGCGAATCGGTGACCGCTTTCATTCGTGGCTTCGGCCAGGCCGACTTCGATCCTGCTTTCGAGCCTGGCGTGGGTCTGTACATAGACGACGTCTACTATCCGCGTCTGACGGGCGCTAATTTCGACCTCATGGACGTCGAACGCGTCGAAGTGCTGCGCGGACCGCAGGGCACGCTGGAGGGTCGCAACTCCGAGGGCGGCGCGATCCGTTTCGTGACACGCAGGCCCACGGGCGACGGTAGCGGTTACATGACAGCGACCTACGGTACCCGCAACCGCCTTGACCTGCGCGCCGGTGCGGACTTCAAGCTGACCGAACAGCTGTTCGCCCGGCTGGCCGGCGCGTTCGCCGATCAAAACGGTTATGTCGATGTGTACAGTTACGGCTGCCTCTTTCCCGCAAGCGGGGTGCCAGCCCCTGGGGGCGGCACCAAATGCAAGCAGTACTCGCTGGGTGATACCGGCTACCGCGCGCTGCGCGGCAGTTTGCGTTTCAAACCCTCAGAGCAGCTGGATATGCTGCTGAGCGCCGACTACATCCGCGATCATCACAACAACGGTGCGGAAGTTCTGCTCTATGGAAATCAAGGCAATCCCAACTCAAACACGCCGAATGGCCTGCCGCTCGATTCGCGTTTCCTCTGCGGCAAATGGTGTAACTACACCACGCTCGGTAACGCAGCCGGCAGTTACGTCGCGGGTCTGATCCCGCCGCTGAACGGATTTCCCTTACCCGCAACGTCCGGCCAGCAGCTCAACACGTTCGACGCTTACGACTTCGCACTCAACGTCGACGTCGGCATTACCGATGCCTTGAAAGTGAACTCCATCACCGGCTATCACAACTGGACCAACCAGTTCAGCATCGACGGCGATCTCTCCCCGGCGCAGACGCAGTTTGGCAACAACACGCTGGATCACTGGTTCTGGAGCGAGGAGTTGCGCCTGAACATGGAGTTCGGTGAGCACCTGCATGGCACCCTCGGCGGTTACTACTCCAACGAGAAGACCACGTATTACACGCTGCAGGACATCCGCTACGTCAGTGCCGGGCTACCGCCGGGCATCTGCCCGCTGCCCACGCCAACCTGCCCGATCTTTCCGCTGCAGTTCATCGGCAACGATCCGGTGAAGACCACCTCCAAGGCAGTCTTTGGCACGGTGACCTGGGACCTCACCGACGCACTGTCCGTCACTGGAGGCGTGCGTTACACGAAGGATTACAAGAGCTACACCTTCTATCGCTTCGACCTCGACGGTACCACGGTCAACCCATTCATTGGCACCGGCTTGTCGGGGAAGACCTCGGTGTTCGAGGGCAGCCGCACCGACTACCACTTCAGCCTCGACTATCGCTTCAATCCCTCGGTGTTGGCGTATGCGTCCGTGAGCACCGGTTACAAGGCCGGTGGTATCGGCCCGCGTCCCTTCAACCCCGAGCAGGCAATCGGTTTCGGACCGGAGAAACTCACCTCGTACGAGCTCGGCCTGAAGACCGACTTGCTCGACCGGCGAGTGCGGTTCAACACGGCGGTTTTCTACAATGACTTCAAGGACGCACAGCTGGTGTTGTTGAGCTGCCCGCAATTTGGCGGGCCCGGACCGTGCGCGCTGCCCCAGAATGCCGGCGATGCAAAGGTGGCCGGTGTGGAAGCCGAGATCGTCGCTACGCCGGTGCCGGGTCTGCAGTTTGACTTGTCAGGATCGTATCTGCACTGGGACTGGAAGTGCGTCAATCCCCAGGTAGTCGGTGGCGCCAACGGTGCGTGCTCGAGTGACTCGTCGGTAATCAATCTGCTGTCCCCGACCCCGCTTGGATTCATCAAGGAACAGGCACACGGCGGCATCCAGTACGAATTCAACGTCTTCACCGGCAGTACCCTGACGCCGCGCTTCGATATTACCTACCAGGGAGCGCAGGCCGGTAGCAATCTCGCGCCCGTGCCGGGTTCGCCCTCCGCCGTCTATGGACGAGTGGCAGGCTTTACGGTGCTCAACGCCCACCTGAGTTGGCGCAATGCGAAGAAGGATCTGGAGGCGACGCTCGAGGCCACCAACCTCACCAACAAGTACTACTTCTATTCGAAGTTCGATCTGACGGGGGCCGGTGCCGGAACCATCAGCGGCTCGCCAGCTCCGCCACTGGCTTGGGCGCTGACGGTAAAGAAGACCTTCTAAGCGCGGGAAGTCTCGGCGCGGGCCGGTCGTTGGAGGCGAATCGTGCGATTCGCCTCCTCATCAGGGGACGGAGTGGGTCGCGCGCACGACATGGACGCCGCCGCGACCATTGGAGTGAGCGCGCGGGGCTGCGCTCAGAGCTTGATGATGACCGTCTTCAATTCCGTGTAGGCGTCGATTCCCTGTCGGCCCTGCTCGCGCCCGATTCCCGACTGCTTATAGCCGCCGAAAGGTAGTGCCGGGTCAATGATGGCGTGGCAATTACCCCATACCGTGCCAGACTTGATTTTCGAGGCCAGCCGGTGCATGGCTGACACGTCTTTGGTCCACACGCCGGCGCCCAGACCGTAGCAGGTGTCATTGGCGGCTTTGGCGACTTCATCGATCGTGTCGAAGCGCTGCGCCACCACCACAGGTCCGAAGATCTCCTCGCGCGCCACGCTCATGGTGGGTTTCACGTCAACGAGTACCGTCGGGTTCACATAGTAGCCCTTGTCGGAAGCGGCATCGCCGCCCACCGCAACCGAAGCGCCATCACGCCTGCCCGCCTCGATGTAGCCCATGACGCGGTCCATTTGCTCCTTGGAGACCAGCGGTCCGGTATGCCCCTCTGGATCCAGCGAGGCTCGCGGCTTCCAGAAAGCGGAAGCCGTCGCCACGCCCTCGACCACGCGGTCGAATATGGATTTGTGCGCAAACAGTCGCGAGCCTGCAATGCACACCTGCCCGGAGTTGAAGAAAATGGCCCCGGCGGCACCGGCCGCCACCTCGTCGACATTGACATCCGGCATCACCACCACTGGGGATTTGCCGCCCAATTCCAACGTGACGCGCTTCAGAGAATCGGTCGCGTTGCGGTTAATGAGCTTGCCGACTTCGGTTGAGCCGGTGAAGGCCACCTTGTCGACATCCGGATGCTGCACCAACCGGGCGCCCGCCGTGTGCCCGTTACCGGTGATCACATTGATCACGCCCGGTGGAAAGCCCGCCTGGGCGACGAAGTCCGCCATGCGCAGCGCCGTGATGGAGGTTTGCTCGGCGGGCTTGAGTATCAGGGTGCAGCCGGCGGCGAGGGCGGGCGCGATCTTGAGTGTCGCCATCAGCAGCGGGAAGTTCCAGGGCACGATCTGCACGGCGACGCCGACCGGCTCGCGCGCCACGTAACTGAACACGGTACCGCGCGGCAATGCCATGGGCTCGAGCAGCTCGCCCCCGAGCTTGGAGGCCCAGCCTGCCATGTAACGCAGCTGATCTATGGCCGCGGGGATGTCGATCATCGTGGCCATTCCAACCGGCTTGCCGTTGTCGATGGCCTCGAGTTCGGCGAACTCCGCGGTGTGCGCCTCGATCAGGTCTGCCAGCTTGTGAATGATGCGCTCACGTGCCTTGGGCGGCAGGTTTGACCAGCGTCCATCGTCAAAGGCCGCCCGCGCAGCAGCGACGGCACGATCTACGTCAGCGTCGGAGGCATCGACGATGCGGGCGACTTCCTTGCCCGTGGACGGGTCTTCAACGACGAGCGTTGCGCCGTGGTTTGATGTAACCCACTCATTGTTGATGAATAGCGCAGGTTTGCGGGACAGAGCACGCTTGGCGCCGGCAGAGTAGTCGCGCTGAGTAAACGGATCGGGATCCTTGACGATGGGTTGCACGCTGGCCATTTTTGCGGTCCTCTGGGTTTGCGCGGGTGCGGCGTGGCCGCCCCCTCGACAGGCTCATTCGTTTGTGTAGCGTACTAAGCAGGGTAGGGAGGGTCAACGTAATGCGGGCAGCCTTTCCAGGCGGGTATATGCTGATCCGTGGGCGTGGCTTTGCGGCAGCGGAGGTCAGTTGAGATCGAAGCGTGACGTGAAGGTCAGTGACGAGGCGCCGGTCCTCATCGCGGGCGGTGGCCTGGTTGGCTTGTGCGCCGCCGCCTTCCTCGCCCAGCGCGGCGTCCGCTCGCTCGCCATCGAGCGGCTCAAGGAGAGCTCGCCGCTGCCGCGTGCCGCCTATTTTCACATGCGCACGCTGGAGTTGCTGCGTGCGCTCGGGATCGAGAGCGAGGTGCGCGAGCGATCCTCACGGGATTTCGTCCCGGAGGGCGCGATTGTCGCTCTGGAGTGTATATCCGGGCGCAAACTCGCCGACATCATGCCGACCCTGAATGAAGGCGTGGAGACGCTAAGTCCGTGCCGGCGTCTGTACTTGAATCAACCCAGTCTCGAGCCGGTGTTGCGCGAACGGGCCCTGGTGGCCGGTGCGACCCTGATCCAGGGAGCTGAGGTGACGGACGTAAGGCAGGACGCCAGCGGTGTAACGGTTGTTGTGAAGGATCTCGGTAGCGACAGCCCGCGCGAGTTGCGCGGCAAGTATCTGATTGCCGCCGATGGTGGCCATTCCAAGGTGCGAGAACGGCTCGGCATCAGCTACGAGGGGCGCGGCGCATTTTCCAACTCGCTCACGATCTATTTCACTGCGGATCTCGCGCCCTGGCTGGCGG
The DNA here is from genome assembly GCA_963715725.1 of uncultured Pseudomonadota bacterium. GTDB lineage: Bacteria > Pseudomonadota > Gammaproteobacteria > Steroidobacterales > Steroidobacteraceae > 13-2-20CM-66-19. The sequence continues at coordinate 3,190,767 of OY970272.1, forward strand.
ACAAGGCCTGGAGCGTCATTTATGTAAACAACAGCGTGCTGAGTGGATTCTTTCGAACGAATCGCAATGCACAGGCGGGGTTCCTCGGCGTCAATACCGTCGGCGATGGCACCGTGGATCCACAGGCCGCGACAAACGCTGCTGCCGACGTGAGCGAGTGCCGCCTCGTCGAACTGGTTCGAGCCGGCGTCGGAGTGCCAGATCTGAAGGTGCGGATCGACGGGTTCACACGCTGGCGAGCCACGGCGAACGTCGCGCAAAGATTTCAGGAAGGGCGGATCTTCATCATCGGTGATGCGGCACACCTCATGCCACCCAACGGTGGCTTCGGAGGTAACACCGGCATCCACGATGCGCATAACCTCGCCTGGAAGCTCGCACTGGTCCTGCAGGGGCACGCGAATGCGGCTCTCCTGGATACCTACGCGGCCGAACGCAAGCCAGTCGCGCAGTTCACGGTTGAGCAGGCGTTCGCGCGCTACGTATCCCGCACTGCACCTTGGCTACGCGCGAGTCAGCAGCCCGCGCCTCTGATCGATGATCTGCAAATCGAGCTCGGATATTTGTACAACTCGCCCCAGGGCACGCACGCCGATCCGCGCACGACCTGCGGCATCCCCGGCTCACGCGCACCGCACCTTACCGTGATCCGAGCGGGCCAGAGGCTATCGACGATTGATCTCATGGGGAATTACCTGCTGCTTGCAGGTCAAGAAGGGACCGCGTGGTCTGAAGCCGCTGCCGGGATCGCAGCGGACTTCGCCGGACTGCCGCTTGACACCTATTGCCTTGGCACGGATTTCGAGGAGGCGGAGGGACGCTTCTATCAAGCTTACGGCATCGGTCACGCGGGTGCCTCGCTTGTGCGACCCGACGGCTTCATCGCCTGGCGCAGCCAGGGTGGCGTGGGTGATCATCGCAGCGCTCTGCACACGGCGTTGGCAACAAGTCTGGGCCATTGAGGCCTATGCGCAGCGAGACCGGTCGCTCCAGGAGGACGTGATGGCAACGACATTCGACCTCGCAGGCAAATCCATTCTGATTACCGGCGCGGGACGCGGACTCGGACGCGCGCTGGCGCTGGGCGCCCAGCAGGCGGGTGCCGCGGTCGCTGCGTTTGATGTCGAAGCAAGTCTGCTCGCAGAGCTGCGCGCTGCGGAACCGTCAATCGTTACGTACGTGGTCGATGTCGCCGATCGCGCGGCTTTCACGGCCGCCGCGGCACGGATCGGTCGGATCGATGCTGTCGTCAACAATGCCATGTTGATCCGCTACGATCCCATCGAATCAGTCGACGATGCCACGATCGATCGCATGCTGGCGATCGGGATCAAAGGCGCGGTCTGGGGTGTCCAATCATTGCTGCGCCACATGGATCCGGCGGTTGGCGGAGTCGTGCTCAACTTGGCTTCCCCCACTGCGGAACGGGGCTTTCCGGGTACAGCTGTCTACAGCATGGTGAAAGGCGCGCTCGGGACCTTGACTCGCAGCCTCGCTGCGGAGCTCGGGCCACGCCGTGTGCGTGTCAACGCGCTGGCACCGGGTTCCATCCCAACGCCCGGGGCGGTTGCGATCACGCCGCCGGAGGAATACGAGCGGCGCGCGGCGCGGATTCCGCTGCGCCGCCTGGGATGTGAGCAGGACGCTACCTGCGCCTCCTTGTATCTGTTGAGCGATGCTGCATCGTTCATCAGCGGCGAGATACTGCATGTCGATGGCGGCTTTCTGGCTTCCGCCTGAATCGCCATCATGTACAGCATCTATGCCGTGCGCTATGGCCATCTTGAGCGGACCAGCGATCTGAATTTTCTCGGTGGTGATGACCACGCAGACCCTATGCCGCTTGATTACTACGTATGGGTCATCCAAGAGGGCGCTCGGGCGGTTGTGGTAGATACGGGTTTTGATGCCGCCGCTGCCGCAACGCGCGGCCGCACCCTGACTCGCTCGGTAGCCGAAGGATTGGCCGCCATCGGCGTCGACCCCGCCACCGTGTTGGATGTGGTGATCACGCATATGCACTATGACCATGCGGGTAACGTGGGGCTGTTCCCGCGAGCGCGCTTTCACGTACAGGACGCGGAGATGGCTTATTGCACCGGCCGGGCGATGACTCATCCACATCTGGCTGCACCTTTCGATGGGGACAATGTCGTGGCGGTAGTGCGCCGCATCTTTGATGGACGCGTCGTCTTTCACGCCGGCGACTCGGTCCTGTGTGCAGGCGTGACGCTACACCATCTTCCGGGGCATACCGCGGGATTGCAGGCGGTGCGGGTGCAAACCGAACGGGGCCCGGTGGTACTGGCCTCTGACGCGGCCCATTTCTGGGCCAATCTCGAGCGCGAAACGCCCTTTCCGATCGTCGCGGACGTGCCCGCCTATCTTGAGTCCCTGCGGATGCTGCGGCAGCTTGCGCCCTCGATCGATCACATCATTCCCGGGCATGATCCGCAGGTGCTGGCGCGTTTTCCGGCAGAGCCCGGCAGCACGGACGTCGTGCGTCTCGATCTGCCGCCGTGCGCGCGGGTGGTCCCATGACGGAGTGCGGGTTCATCGGGCTGGGTCGCATGGGGGGCGCCATGGCAGGCCGCCTAATCGATGCCGGGCATCGCGTAGTCGCGTTCGATGTGAGCGAGACTGCGCGCGCAGCACTCGCGGCGCGGGGCGCTGACATCGTGCCGAGTGCGCGCGCGGTAGCGGACAGCGTACCACTCGTATGTCTGAGCCTGCCGAGCCCTGAGATCGTCCTGGAGACGGTGCTGGGGGCGCACGGGCTGATCGCCGGCAGTCGGATTGCAGTGTGCGTCGATCTTTCCACATCGGGCCCGGAGGCTGCCATCCGCCTGGCCGCAGCGCTGGGCGAGCGCCACATCGCCTTCCTCGAAGCACCGGTCTCCGGAGGCACGAAAGGTGCGCGCGAGGGTACGCTTTCCCTGATGGTCTCCGGCCCCAAGTCCGCCTGGGAGGCGCTCCAACCGCTGCTCGGGATTCTCGGCCGGCCCTTTTTCATGGGTGAGAACCCCGGCGCCGGCCAGACCATGAAGCTTGTCAACAACCTCCTGGGTGCTTGCGCGATCGCCATCACCGCGGAGGGTATGACCATCGGCATGAAGGCCGGACTGGATCCGGTGCGCATGATCGAAGTGCTCAACGTCTCGAGCGGTCGCAGCAGCGCGACGCAGGACAAGTGGCCGCGTGCGGTGCTGCCACGGACCTTCGATTTTGGCTTCACGGCCGGGCTGTGTCTGAAGGACGTGCGGCTTTGTCTGCTGGCGGCGCGCTCGCTTGGGGTGCCGCTGAGCGTGGGGACGGCGGTGTGCGAAGTGTTAGAACGCACGGTCAGCGCGCTGGGCGCAGAGTCCGATTTCACCGCGATGGCAAAGACAATCGAATTCGATGCCGGACTGGATCCGGAGCGGCCCGCCTAACGATGACTGCTGGAGTACACCAAATGACGAGTGAATTGTTTGATAAGGGCATGAAGATTCGTACCGAGGTGCTCGGTGAGGCCTATGTGAAGAAGGCGATGGCGAGCATGGACGAGTTCACCGAGCCCCTCCAGCAACTGGTGACGGAATACTGCTGGGGCGCGGTGTGGGGACGGGAGGGCCTGCGGCGCAGCGAGCGCAGCTTGATCAATCTGGCCATGATCAGTGCCCTGAACCGGCCGCATGAGCTTAAGGCGCACATCCGGGGGGCCATCACCAACGGGGTAACCCGCGAGCAGATCCGCGAGGTGCTGTTGCAGGTGGCGATCTACGTTGGAGTTCCTGCTGCCGTGGACAGCTTCCGCATTGCACGCGAAGCCCTGGCGGAAATCGATGCCAACAGTTAGGCCCCGCTCGTTGCAATGGCAGAAGGGCGGGCATACAGTCTTCCGAATTCGACGGGTAGTGCCATCGTGACAGCGCATCCTGGATTCGATGCCGAGCGGCTCGCGCATCTGACCGCAGCCGTAGAGCGGGACATTGCCGCCGGTTTGTATTTTGGCGGTGTCATCAACGTGCGGCGTGGGGGGCAGCCCGCGTATCTCAAGACCTTTGGACACAGCAGTGAGAGCAAGCAACGCCCGGTCAAGGAGGACTCGGTCTTCAACCTGTTCTCCATTACCAAGGCGTTCACCAACATCCTGGTGTTTCAGGCGATCGAGCGCGGCCTGCTGACGCTCACCACGCCCTTGAGCTCGGTGATTCCCGAATTCTCGGGCGGGCTGCGCGAGCGCATCACGGTGTTCCATCTGCTGACCCACAGCGCCGGGTTGCCGAGTATGTTCGAGGCGCGGCCGGGCATGTACATTGACCGACTGCCGGAGGTGATTGCTGCGATCTGCGAGGTCGCATTGCCGCTCGAGGCGCCCGGCGTGCGGGTCGACTATGCGCCGCTGTTCAACCACGCCCTGCTGGGCGAGGCGGTGCGCCGGGTTGATCCCCAGAGGCGTCGCTACCGACAGATGCTGGATGAGGATGTGTTTGCACCGCTGGGGATGACGCACACCTCGATGGGCGTGCGGCGCGACCTGAAGTCGCGGCATCTGATTCCTGAATTTCGCGGTAACTATCCCATCAAGCACCTGGGCCACAGCAACCTCGGTCCAAACGGTGCGTTTGAGGAGGAGGATGCCGAGATGCCCTGGGTCGGCTGCGTCTCCACCGCGGGCGACATGATGCGTTTTACCGAGATGCTGCGCGAAGGTGGGAGCCTGGATGGGACGCGGCTGGTGTCGCGAGCCTTGATCGAACGCGCTCGCACAATCTGGACCGGTGACAAGCCGAATGATTTCTACGCGAACGGCATTCGCGCCGCCGGCGGCATTGCTCCGCCGGCGAACATCGGGCTCGGTTTCTCTGTGCGTGGCCCGCAAATGGGCGTGTCAATGTTCGGCACTCTAGCCTCGCCGGGCACCTTCGGGGCACACGGCGCAGGAACTACGATCATCTGGGTCGACCCGGAGCGCGATATCAGCTTCGTTGGCCTGATGACGGGGCTCATGCAGACCATCGATAATTTGTGGCGCTGGCAGCGCCTCTCAGACATCGTGCACGCTGCTGCGCTGTAGAGCCTGATGGCGGCCAGTCCCTCGTTCGATTACGTGATCGTCGGGGCTGGCACGGCCGGATGCGTGCTGGCCGCCCGACTGGCGGAGGACCCGGGCACGCGGATCTGCCTGATCGAGGCCGGAGGCAGCGACCGCCATCCGCTCATCAGCACGCCCGCGCTGGTTGGGGCGGCGATCGCCACGAAGCGACTCAACTGGCGCTTCGAGACCGTGCCGCAATCGCAGCTCAAGGGTCGGCGGATTCCTCAGCCGCGCGGTAAGGTGTTGGGCGGTTCCGGTTCGATCAATGGCATGGTGTACTCGCGCGGTCACCCCCGCGACTACGACGACTGGGCGGCCGCGGGCGCCACCGGCTGGGATTTTTCGGCCGTGTTGCCTTACTTCACGCGCTCGGAAAACAACCAGGACTTCCCTGCATCCCTCTACCACGGACAGGGCGGCCCCATGAACGTGCGCAGACCGCCGTGCCCGAACCCTCTCAACAGCGCCTTCATCGCGGCGACGCAGAGCCTCGGGTTTCAGGCTGCATCGGACTTCACCGGACCCGACCCGGAGGGGGTCGGTCTGCGTCAGGGCGTGATCCGCGCGGGCAGGCGGGAGACCACCGCACGCGCATTCCTTCGCCCCGCTTTGCACCGTGGCAACATCAAGCTGTGCATCGAGGCGTTGGCCCTGCAGATCAGGATCGAGGGCGCTCGTGCGGTCGGTGTGCTGTATGAGCAGGCAGGGCAGCGGCACGAAGTGCGCGCCACGCGCGAAGTGATCCTATGCGCCGGTGCGCTGCAGACACCGCAGCTGCTGCTACTTTCCGGCATCGGGCCGGTGGCTGAACTGCGCGCGGCCGGTATCGAGCCCAGCCACGAGCTGCCTGGGGTAGGCCGCAATCTGCACGATCACCTGGCGTGTCCCGTCGTAATGAGCAGTTCCGATCCAACCTCCTATGGCATCTCCGCCCGCGCGCTCCCCCGCGGCATTTGGAACGTGCTGCAGTACCTGACCGGGCGTTACGGTCCGCTCGCTGGCAACGTGTTTGAATCGGTCGCCTTCTTGAGGACTGCAGCCGGACTCGAGCGCCCCGATGTGCAGTTCGTCTTTCAGCCGGCAGCCCGCCTGCGACCCGGTTTTCCGCTACCGCTCGGCCACGGATTCGTCGTCAGCCCGGTGAGTCTGTATCCTAAAAGCCGCGGGCGCGTCACGCTGTCCGGACCGGATCCGCACGCCGCGCCGCTCATCGATCCGGCGTTGTTGAGTGCCCCGGAAGACATCCAGCCGCTGATCCGTGCGATTAAGCTGGCGCGTCGTATTCTCAAGGCGCCCCATTTCGAGCGTTATCGCGCCACCGAGGTAGCGCCGGGCAGCGGGGTACAGACCGATGAGGAAATTGCTGATTTCATCCGCTCCGCCGCTTACACGGTTCATCACCAAGTGGGTACCTGCCGCATGGGCGGCGCAGAGCCTGCCGTCGTCGATCCGCAACTGCGGTTGCATGGTCTGCAAGGGTTGCGCGTCGTTGACGCTTCGGTGATCCCCAGCATCATCGGCGGCAATACCAATGCAGTGGTAGTGATGATCGCGGAGAAAGCCGCTGACCTGATTCGACAGCGGCCAGCGCTCGCACCGGCACCGCTCGCTGCAACGTCACTGCGAACCGCAGCCGCGGAGGAAGCCACATGACAATAGAACACATGAAGACCTGGCGGGTAGGGCGGGTCGAGATCACGCGCTTGGTGGAGGTCTGGAAATGGGAAGATGACATCTGGATGGTGCTGGAGGGTGCCAAGCCGTCCATAGTCGAGTCGCAGCCCTGGCTGATACCGAACCATGCAACCGCGCGCGGTCGCATGTTCATCAACTTCCAGGCCTTCGTCCTCAAGGTAGGGCAGCGGCGCATCATGATCGATACCTGCGTGGGCGCGGACCGGGAGCGCGAGTTCCCTGTGTTCACACACATGCAAACGACCTTTCTGGAAGATCTCGCATCGCTCGGGATCGCACCCTCCGACATTGATACGGTCTTGTGCACCCATCTGCACTTCGATCACGTGGGCTGGAATACCCGCCTGATCCAGGGGCGTTGGGTGCCGACATTTCCGCACGCACGCTACCTGTTCAGCGCCAAGGAGTACGAGCACTGGCTGAAGTTGCGCGATAGCGGTGGTTACCATGCGATCAACCACCTTGCCGATGCGGTTGATCCCGTCGTGGCGGCGGGCCTGGTTGATTTCATCACCCATGACCATCGCATCAGTGATGAGATAAGACTCCTGCCGACCCCGGGTCACACCCCGGACCACGTCAGTGTGTACATCAGCTCAGAAGGGCAGCAGGCGGTGATCACCGGCGATCTGATGCACCATCCGATCCAGGTGGCGATGCCCGAGCACCGCGCGACCTTTGACATGGACAAAACCGCCGGGGCGCAGACCCGCACGCAGTTTGTGCGCCGGTTCCAGGGGCAGCCCGTGCTGATCGTTGGAAGTCATTTTGCCGATCCGGGTGCCGGCTACATTGTGCCGAATGGCGACTCGTGGAAGCTGGCGGCCAACTGAGGGTGAATCCGATGGGTCAGGCCATCCCCGAGTGCAAGGTTGATCTGTTCAGCCGCGAATCGGTGCGCGACGCACGGGCCGTGGACGACGCCCTGCGTGAATTTTCACCCGTCGCCCGCCTGGCGGACGGGACGGTGATGATCACGCGGCACGCCGATGTAACGGCCGGATTGCAGGACTGGCAGACGTTCTCGTCGAAATCCCGACCCTGGCATGATCCAAAGTCTCTGCGACCGGAGATCCTGCTGACGGACGATCCGCCGCGTCACACGCATGTGCGCCAAGCGATGGCTCAGGCGCTGTCGCCCCAGGTGCTCGCGAACCTGCGGCCGTCATTCGAGCGCGATGCGGCGGCTCTCGTTACGGATCTCATCGCAACTCAGGGCCAGGTGCTTGATGCCGTGCGCGACATCACCCAGCGCTTCGTCTACAAGGCGCTGCCGGATGCCATCGGCCTGCGCATCGAGGGCCGCGAGCACATGTATGCCTTCAGTCACATGGTGTGGGCCACCATGGGACCTGAGAACGAGTTGTTCCGTGAGGCCATGGTGAACCTCGAGCCGGTGCTGGCATGGCTCGAGCGGTGTTGCGACCGTGACAATCTCGCCAGCGGTGGCATCGGGCTGGCGCTGTACAGCCTGGCCGACCAGCAGGTCATCACCCAGGCAGAGGCGAAGCTGCTCTTGCAGACCGTGCTGGCCGCAGGAGCTGATACTACGATTCTTACCATGGCCAACGCCCTGCAGGCCTTTGCACTGTTTCCCGCGGAATATCAAAAGCTGCGCTCCGATCCGACCCTGGTGCGCGCCGCGTTCGACGAAAGCCTGCGGTGGGACTCGCCCTCGCGCATGGCCGGGCGTATCACGACCCGGGAGGTTGATATCGGAGGCTATACGGTGGCTGCCGGGCAGAGGGTCGGGCTCATGTTTGCCGCGGCGAACCGTGATCCGCGGGCCTGGCGCGACCCCGAGCGGTACGACCTCGCGCGCGACCTGCGCCGGCAGGTAGGCTGGGGCTATGGTGTGCACGCCTGCGTGGGCCGGGTGCTGGCACAACTGGAGGCGCACGCCCTGCTGAGCGAAGTGGCGCGGCGGGTGGCGCGCATTGAGATCGCCGGTGAATCGGAACCGTGGATGACCACCATTGGACACGGGCCGGCAAGATTGCCGGTGCGTCTCTACGCGGCCTGACTGCCATGCAGTGCGTTACAGAATGCCCCTACCTGGAAGGCATCGGTGTCAGCTCAGCGCGAACAGCTGCACGATATAGTGGCTGTCCATGTACTCACGGATCACGGCGACCTGGCCGTCACGGACTTCAAAGGCCCAGGCGTAGCGGTTGTCGTAGGGGCGACCATCCTTCAGATACCCGGTGCCGTGAGTCTCGACCAGCACTAACGATCCGTTCGAGGCCATCGAGAGAATGCGGTTGCTCGGGCTGCCCGCGGCGAACAATCCACGGATCGGTCTCAAAAATTCATCCACGACGACATGGCAACCCCGGTATTCACCGGCACCCGGCATGTCGCGTGCCTGCGGCAGCCAGGCGGCGTCCTCGGTCAGCAGCGCGCGGATACCCTCGAGATTTTCGGCGTTCAGCAACTCGAAGAATCGCCGCACCACCGCTTCGCCTTGCGGGTTGGATTGACCCACGGGATGCCTCCCTCCGTTGTAAGACCCACATATGATCAGACATTCAGCGGGACGTCAGCAATCTGCGATCACCGATTACGACATCGTTGCCATCGGCAGCGGCCACAACGGGCTGGTAGCCGCAGCCTATCTCGCCAAGAGCGGCAAGCGCGTGCTGGTGCTGGAACGCAACGCCTGGGTGGGCGGTGGGGTGGTATCACGCGAGCTGACACGGCCGGGCTTCCATCACGACCAGCATTCCATGACCCATATTTTCATCCAGGCGAACCCGCTGCTGCAGCGGGATGAACTCGGTTTGAAGCGTCAGTTTGGTCTCAAATACCTGTTTCCCGAGTCGCCGATGATGTCCATCTTCGAGGACGGCTCGACTCTGGCGATGTACCGGGATCGTGAGCGGACGGCGGCCGAGATCGCGAGGTTGTCCAGGCATGATGCGCAGGCCTTCCTACGCCTTTCCGCTCAGGCAGCGACGTGGCTGCCTATGTTGGTATCGACGCTGTACGCGCCGCCCGCCCCTCTGGGTGCCTCCATGGCATTCTTTGACGAGAGCCGGGAGGGACGCGATTTCTGGCGCATCACACAGATGAGCAGCCATGATGTGCTGGCGGGCTATTTCGAGCACGACAAGGTTCGCGCGCACTTCGCGCGCGTGGCCGGTGAAAACTTGGTCTCCCCCGATGAGAAGGCGACGGGGCTCGGTGTGTTCGTCTTTTTGGGCTTCCTCGAAGCGTATGGCTTTGGAGTGCCGGTAGGTGGCAGCGGTAAGCTCAGCGAAGCGCTGAGTCGCTGCATCGAACACTACGGCGGCACCGTGCTCACGGGCAAGGACGTGCGCGAAGTCATCGTCGCTAATGGCCGCGCAGCGGGGGTGATGACCGCAGATGGCAGTCGCTATCCGGCGCGCGAGGCGGTGATCGGCGCGCTCCATCCGCACAAGTTGTCGGCAGTGGTTCCGGGTCTGGAACCCGAGGTACGCAGGGCGGCTGAGGCCACCCAGATCTCAGAGGCCGCATGCATCACCGTGCACGCTGCACTGGATGGCCCGCTGCGTTTCAGAACGACTGATCCGGTGCAGTCAGTGATGATCGAACTGCTTCCCCCCACCTATCGCGAATTGCGCCAGTGCTTCGATGACCTGCGCTACGGCGAGCTCATGCGTAACCACCTGCTGGGGCTCGGCTCGCTGTCAATGTTCGATGTCACGCGCACGCCTCCGGGCAAAGGCATTGCGCACATCTGGGACTACGTTCCGTATCTGCGTCCAGACGGTCTCTCGTGGGACGACGCCAAGGAAGCGTACGCTCGCAGCATGCTCAAGCGCTTGCGCGCCTTCGTTGCCAATGTGGATGAGGTGCTCCTTGAATTCCACTGCGACAGCCCGCTCGATATGGAGCGCACCTCCCCAAGCTTCCTGCGTGGCGACCTCCACGGCATTGCGCCAACGAGCTACCAGAGCGGTGCCCATCGTCCCACACCCGAGCTCGGCCAGTACCGCGTGCCCGGCGTGCAGCGACTGTACCTGGTGGGGCCGTTCCAGTATCCCGGCGGCGGCGTGTTTGGCGCTGGCCGTGCGACCGCGCAGGTTATGTGTGAAGACCTGAAGATTGATTTCGAACGACTGGAACGACCGGCATGAAACTCTACGGTACTGACAAGCGGGAGCTGGTGACGGTCAGTCGTATTGAGCGCGACGGTAATCACCTGGTGATCAAGGCAAAGGTATTCGGAACCATGCCGATGACAGCGAATCTCACTCCCGCGGCGGTGCGGGAGGCTCTGAAACTGCTGCGCCTGTCAGGGGTGCTGTTCCTTTTGACCATGCCGTTTCGCAGATCCGATCCGCACCGCAAGGAGCCGGCATGATCTCCTCGCTGAAGGGCAGAGTCGCAGTCATTACCGGCGGGGCCGGAATGATCGGGCAAGCGGCCGCCGTCTGCCTCGCCAAGTCCGGCGCGGATGTGATGCTCGTGGACATTAACGGCGAGGCACTCTCGGAGCGTCGCCGGGCGATCGACTCGCTAGGTGTGCGCGTGGAGACTTATGTGGCCGATGTCAGTAAGGCAGCAGAAGTGGCGGCCTACGTGGCGTGCGCGTTGCAGGCATTCGGCCGCATTGATGCTTTCTTCAACAATGCCGGCATCGAGGGCAAGCTTGGTCCGACCGCTGAGTACGAAGAGGCGGAGTTCGACCGGATCATCGCTGTGAATCTCAAGGGGATCTTTCTCGGCCTGCGCCACGTGTTGCCGGTGATGTTGCGGCAGGGGCGCGGGGCTGTAGTCAACACCGGCTCGATCGCCAGTGAACGCGGATTGGCCGGCGCCTGCGCCTACAACGCTAGCAAGCATGCGGTGATCGGTCTGACACGCACGGCCGCAAGCGAAGTGGGTGCGCAGGGCGTGCGCGTCAACGCGGTGATGCCCGGTGTCATCGATACGCCGCTTCTGGAAGCGATGCTGCATATGATGTTCGCAGGTGACGTGGCCGCCGGTAAGCGCACTCTCGGCAAGGTTGCCAGTCAGGAACGGATCGGGACGCCGGCGGAAGTCGGTGAGGTCGTGACCTTTCTGTTGTCGGATGCCGCAGGCTTTGTAAATGGCGCGGCGTGGGCGGTCGACGGCGGCGCCCTGTCGACCATCCGGCACTGAACTTGGCAGACTCCGGTGCGCGTTCAACGACGCCTTGAACGAGGCCAGATGCCCTGCTTGCCCGGGGAGAGGATGCCATTCGGATCGAGCGCATCCTTGAGCGTCTCATTGAGACGCCGCAACGCATGATCGTTGAAGTCATATTGCGCAGCGACCAAGTCCATGAAATCCAGGTGCGCGCGATACTCGCCGTAACCCAGCTTCGCTGCGGGCTCCACCATACCCTTGCAGACATCGTAAGCGGCACGCGCTTGAGTCTCGTTCTTCGTGTCAAAGACGACCAGGCACACGTGGATGAGTGAGCGACGGCTGGCAATAAAAACCGCGCTGTAGTCCAGGCCGGCTTGCGACAGCTTCTCTTTGACCAGCTTCACCAGCGGCGTAGCGTCCCGTCCCGTAATCGGCAGGACGGAGGAGAAGCCGATATGGCCGCCTTCCTCGCCGCCGTACCACTTGGTCATCTGGTTGAGGTCCATGCTGGGGATTCCCGCCTGCACCCGTTCATGCGGGTTTGTGAACTCGGGCAGGTGGTCGCCGTGATACTTGGCGAAGGTAACCTCTGCGCCCGGAATGCCGCCCAGCGCGCGGGACACGATGCCGCGCTGGTGCTCTACGACCGGTTCGTCGCCATACAACGCGAAACGCATCACCCAGCGACCGAGACCGGGCTGACGGCTGATGCTCTCGATGACTTCATCTGTCATCAATCCGCCATCCTTAACCCACTGGGATCGACTGCTAACAGCAGACGCCGCGCATACGGCGTTGATGATCATTGGCATTCCCGCAATGGTGCCGTTGATGAGCAGCGGACGCAGGCGTTCCAATAGCAGGGGCAGGTCGTCATCACGGCGGAGTGTGAGCCAACCCGGCATGTAACACTCCGGGCGCGGCATGAGCCAGACACCCATTTTCGTCACGATGCCCAGACTCGACTGCATGAACAATCCATCGAGAGTCGGTCCAAAACCGCGTTTGTAGATCTGCCACGCCTTCGAAGTACTCAGCGCGCCCATGCCCGTGCGTACCAGTTCACCACTGGGCAGCACCACTTCCAGGCCGCACTGATTGGCAACGTGATCACCGTACGGTGTATAGCCAAAGCCGTGGTCCAGTGTGTTGCCTGCGACGCTGCCCCAGCCAAGATCAGGTACCGAGGTCCAAAGCTTTGAGCCGCCCGCTCTGAGATGCTCGTACAGATCGAAGAAGCGGACGCCCGGCTCGATGAGCGCGTAGGCAGATTCCTCATCGACCGCCAGCACCCTGTTCATGCGTCTGAGACTCACGATCGCGCTGCCGCGGACGCGGGGCGCGGCACCGCCGTAACCGTTATTGCGCCCCTGGGAGCTGATCCACAGCGGGAATCTGAACTCATTGGCGATCCTGACGATCGCCTGAACTTGCTCGACGCTCCGCGGGCACAACACCACCGAAGGAGCGAACTCATCCCAGGTCTTGAAGGAGAACGGATCGCGGAACTCGCTGAGCTGCCGCTCCTCGGTTATCAGTCCCTGCGCATCCACTGCGGCTGCGAAACTGGCAAGCGCGCGGGAGAAATCCTGCTGCGAAAGATTTGACGGTCTAACTTGCGACATAGGCTTGCCCGCAATCGGCGAGACCACGCTCTAGCGCAGTACCCAGAATTGTGGGCCGCGCTCTGCTTCGAGCCTGCCCAGCTGCTCGCGGTGGATCTCACGCACGCGCGCAGGGGTAATGGCCTCCGAGCGATCGACTTCCTCAACTCGCAGGCTCGTCTTGTCCTCATAGAGGTGCTCGCCTGCCAACCGCGCCCGTGTATCGTATGGCCAGACAAAGGCCTGCCGGCTGCAGATATGATAGTGCCTGTCGGCATGATCGACCTCGTAGCCGACTTGCCGCAGGTTTGCACCCACAGCGAGTTGATGGAAGGTGATCTCATCGCAGATCCCCCAGTCTGCTACCGCCAGCCGATCATCGGAGTGCCAAAGCACGGCCTCGCCCACACTGTTGTAGAAAGCGCGCACGCCGTCCTTACCTTCGATGACCCCGGGCGTTGCGCCCCAAGTCACCCGGTAGACGGGACGATCGACGATCATGTCCGGCGCAAGGATCTTTTCGTATTCTCCTGCGCCTTCCAGATGCACATGGCGCCAGAAGTTCAGAAGAATCGCTCGATGCAGGGGCTCGGTCGTGCGTTCCAGAAGGCTCGCGGTCGGAAGCATGCAGTCGTAGATTGCCTTCTCAAATCGATTCATGTGCTACCCCTTGCCTATCCGTAGGGCTGTACTAGCCGCTCCGATCGCACCTGTCAACGTTTGTTGTTGGTGGGGCGGGAGGCCGGGATCTGCTTCTGCGGTGGTGTGCCCGCCGCGCTTACGCCGCTCGGCGCCACGGCGTGTTGCTACGCCAGCTAGAAGATCTTGCCGGGATTGAGAATCCCGTGTGGATCCATCGCTCGCTTGATGGTGCGCATCAGGGCGATCTCCTCGGGACTGCGCGAGAGGTGCAGGAACTCCTTCTTCAGGATGCCGATGCCATGCTCGGCCGAGACCGAGCCGTGATGCTGGGAGACTACGCCGTAGACGATACGCTCGATTTCCACCTCTGCAATTGCATGCCCGGCCATGCGCACCGAGACGTGCAGGTTGCCATCTGCGATGTGACCGAAATACAGCGCGCGCAGAGCCGGCCAAGTCTCGCGCAGCTTCGCGGCGATCTCTTCGACCAGCTGCCCGAGCTCGCCGGTTGGTACGCTTACGTCGAAACTCAGCTGCGGCCAATGTCCGGCCGCCTGCCACTCTCCCGGCGAATCGCGTACCGCCCACAACGCCGCCGCCTCACGCTGTGACTGCGCGATGACGCCGTCTTTCACGGAACCAGCCGTCATTGCCGCTGCGATCACGGTCTCGAAACGCTGTTGATCGACTTGCGCTTCCAAGCCCAGAGTCTCCAGCAGCACATAGCAGCCGTGATTCGGCTGCAACGGTGGCGTGCGGCCCAGGTCGGCCGTAGCGACGCGATAGAACTCCGGCCACATCACCTCGAACGCCGTAAGTTGTGATCCGAAGCCATTTCGCGCACGCTGCAATAGATCCAACACTTCCGGGTAGCCACCGACCGCACACATCCCGGTGCACACGCTGCGCGGCTTGGGAAACAAACGTAGAACGACCGCAGTGATGATGCCGAGAGTTCCTTCAGAACCGATGAACAATTGCCGCAAATCGTAGCCGGCGTTGTTTTTGATCATCTTGTTGAGCGAGTTGATCACGGTGCCGTCCGCAAGCACCGCTTCCACGCCGAGCACCAGGTCGCGCGCCATGCCGAAACGCAACACGCGGTTACCCCCGGCATTGGTAGACACGTTGCCGCCGATCTGACAGGAGCCGCGGCCGCCGATATCGAGCGGGAAGAACAGCTCGGCCGCATCGGCCGCCCTCTGCACCGCCTCCAACACGATGCCTGCTTCCACCGTGATAGTTCCCGCGGAGCGGTCCAGATCCCGGATCGCGCGCATGCGCTCCAGCGACACGACCACACACGGAGCGGTCGGTACTGACGCACCGGACAGGCCCGTCATGCCGCCTTGCGGCTGCACTGCAAGTCTGCGCTGATTGCAGTAGGAGAGGATGGCCGCGACCTGGTGCGTGGTACGCGGATAGGTCAAGGCCAGGATACCGACGGCGGCGTTGCCCCGGACACCGTAGTCGCGCGTGTGACGCACGACATTGAGCGCGTCGGGTGCGACTACGATGTCGGCGCCGACCAGCCTGGTGAGCTCGGAAACGACCTCGTTGGCAGTCGTCACGGTGCGCTCACTGTACGCCGAAGGCCAGCAGTACGTTGCCGGGCGTCCCCGTGACCACGCCGTATCCGGATCCGACGAACAGCATGCCGCCGGCAACTGTTGGTCCGGGGGCGACGATCGATCCTCCGTGCGCGCGTACGGCGTTTACCGTATCAAAGGGATGCGCCGTCTCGAATGTCCACAGAGTGTGCCCGGTGCTGCTGGAAAGTGCCCAGAGCCTGCCATCGGAGCCACCAAGGAATAGAACGCCGGGGATGACGGTCAGCGCAGCTGAGTGGGTCACCTGGTTGCTGGCGGTCGAATTGAGTGACGTCTCCCACACGCGCTGACCATCGCCGAGGCGCACAGCGCTGACACCGCCTCTACTCGAACCAAAGTAGGCGTAGCGATCATCCAGCGCTGCGCCCCACACTGGCCCGAAGTTCGCCCCGCCGTTGGGGCCGAGGGCATCGGACGTCGTGGTCGATTGACCGAAGGCATTGCGGCGCCACACTAGTTCCCCCTGTTTGTCCGCATCGAGCGCCAGGATTTCGCCCGGCTTCGTGGCGAAGACGAGCAGCGTTCTGCCGTTCGCCACGCTCTTGAGTGCCGGTGACATGGGGATGTCCCAGTCGGGTCCGATCAACTTCGGACAATTCTCCGTGAGCCCATCCCCGCCGCAGCCGACGATGAAGGAATCATCCTTATAGACCTGATGCGACCAGCGTATCCGGCCCGTCTGCAGATCCAGGGCCAGTATCGCATCGCTCGTCGCTGGCGCAGGGTAAGTGGCGGCATCGCCGGTACCAACATAGATTGCGCCCCGCTGAGGATCGACAGTCGGAGTGTTCCAGACCGGTACCCCGGCCGGTGCCCACTGTTGCACGCCATGGGAGTTCTTTCGCGTAGGCTGCGGCCGTTGTTCGATGGTGTAAGTCTTCCAGATGAGTTTGCCGCTATCCGCCGCAAGCGCGCTCACGCTGCCTACAGCAGTGCAGCACGGGTAATCCAGCACGCGGGCCTGAAAGCCTTCCCAGGCCGAGATCGGCACATAGAGTCGCCCGCGGTACAGGGCGGGCGCGGCGGTGACTCGCGTTGCGTAGTGGTCCTCGATTCGCGTCTTCCATAGCTCGCTGCCGTTGCGCGCATCGAGAGCGTAGGCACTGGCTTTGAGGTCACCGAAGAACACGGCGTAGCGGACACTGCCTTTGATCCGGATCGGCCCAACCGTCATCGCATTGCGCACTCCCGCCCCGGCCCGGTACGACCAGTAGACGCACCCGGAGACCGCATCCAGCGAATACACATAGCCGATGTCGCTGCCCACAAAAACGCGGCCGCCGACGACGGTCGGTTGGGCGAAGGCCGAAGTGCCGCCCGGATATCCAAAGGCCCACTTCAGCTTCAGACGCCCAACCGACGCCTCGGTCAGCCCCGCGGCAACGGTGGGTTGAAAGCGCAGGTTGGCCAATCCGTTGCCCCATCCGTTCCAATCGGCCGTGCCAATTGCGCGCAAAGGCGGATTGCGTGCGCAGCGGTTGGCCATCGCGCTGGCATCGCCAGCCTGTGCGGACCCGAGCAGCTGACCCGACAGCGACTCGGACACCCGGCGGCGATCCTCCTCTGTGAGGGTATCGCCCACCGACTTCATCATTCCCGTCGTCAGTGCTGCGTAGATGCGCTCCGGAGTCATGCTTCGCAAGGCGGCAGGGGAAGGGGCGCGCTCATGGGCTGGGTTGCCGTGACAGCCGATGCAGTGCTGCTGAAAGACCGCGAATCCAAACTCCGTACCGATCCGCTCGCGCGGAGCCGGATCGGTGGATGCGATGTCCGTCGCGACGGCAGCGGGGGCCGCCGCAGCTACCGCTGCAGAAAACGCGCACATCCATACCCGCAACCCAAAGGAGCCGTGCCGCATGCGCCTGTTCACGTTTTCCCGCCAGCCTCGCTGAGCTGCTTCCCCTACGGTTAGAGATTAGACTCACTCCGGGGGACAATGCTATTGCGAACCTCATTGCCGGACGGAGCGCCTTGAACTTCCTTCACCCAATCCGCCGCGGACTGCGCGCGCTATGGCTCCTCGGCTTTGCCGGGTGCTTTCTTGGTTTCGCAGTCAGCTTCGCGGCGCATTCGTCTTCGGACCATGTGCGCCTGTACGTACTTGATTGCGGCACCATCGCCGCGATGGATCCAGCGTTGTTCGGTCTGTCGCCGAGCGAGGTGAACCGCGAGGTCACGTTCGTAACACCCTGTTACCTGGTCGTGCACCCCAAGGGCGCGCTCATCTGGGACGTGGGGCAAGTCCCCGATCAGGACATACCGGATGATGGCACCGAGGTTGTACAACAAGGCATCCTCAAGGCTAAGCGTCGGCTTGCTCCACAGCTTGCGGCGCTTGGCTATCTGCCCAAGGACATCAGCTACATCGCAATGTCGCATTATCACGCGGATCACACCGCAAATGCCAACATGTTCGCGCGCTCGACCTGGATCGTGCAGCAGGCCGAATACGACATCATGTTCAGCGACGCGCAGGTCGCTATTCGGGCGCCCGACACCTACAAAGAGCTGAAGAACGCGAGGCGTATCACGCTACACAACGCCGACTACGACGTCTTCAAGGACGGACGGGTGATCATCAAGACGGCTCCGGGCCACACGCCGGGGCATCAAATGCTGTTTCTGCGGCTCGCAAAGTCTGGGCCGGTGTTACTCGCAGGCGATCTATACCACTTACCGGAAGAGCGAACCCTCGATCGCGTGCCAACCTTCGAGTTCGATCCTGCCATGACCCGGGCTACGCGCACCAAGGTGGAGGCATTCATCCTGCAAACTGGCGCCGCGCTGTGGATCCAGCACGATGTTGCGCACTATGGAGGTTTGAAGAAGCCGCCGGAATTCTACGACTGAGGTGATGTGGGGCACACGTGTTTGCATCAGAGTAGCGCGCACGGCTAGCTACGCACCGGTTATTCTTGCTGCGACCAGAATAGCCGAGCCTGCGCTAGATGTCGTGGCGAAAGCGAGGTCGCATGTTTCTTGGCCACTATGCCGTCGCACTTGGCGCCAAACGTGCGGCGCCCGTTACGTCCCTTGGCACGCTCTTCGCGGCCGCCGCGTTGCTCGATCTCGTGTGGCCGGTGTTGGTTATTCTGGGTCTGGAGCGCGTGAGCGTTGAGCCTGGCGACACCGCATTTACGCCACTGCGCTTCGAACACTATCCACTGTCGCACAGTTTGCTCATGAGCGTCGTGTGGGGCATTGCCTTCGGCGCGGCGTACTTCGTGTTCAGGCGCGCCCGTAGCGCGAGCGTCGTGCTCGCTCTGCTGGTCGTCAGTCATTGGCTGCTCGATGCCATCGTGCATCGTCCCGATCTGCCGCTCACCCTCACTGGTGACAAGCGCATCGGCCTGGGCCTATGGAACTCGATTGCAGGAACCCTCGCGGTGGAATTCGCGATGTTTGCGCTGGGCCTCATGATCTACTTGCGTATGACGCGGGCACGGGATGCCTCAGGACGCCGCGGTATTGCTGCCTTCGCGGTATTCCTGCTCATAATCTATGCCGGTGCAGCCTTTGGTCCACCGCCGCCTAGCTCCAACACCGTGGCTTGGTCCGATATGGGGCAGTGGCTGGTGGTCCTCTGGGCAGCGTGGCTGGATCGTCATCGCTTCGTCGTCAGGCGGCACGCGACAACATAGCTCATGAGGCGGGAATCCTGTAGTTAACGGATTTTCATCAGAATAAGCGTGCATGCAGTTCGGCGCTCAGATATTTCCTTGAGACCGTCCGGTCAGGCTCGATTCGGCGAGCCGCTGAGCCGTTGACTGCGCACAGGTCGATGCGCTCCCTGATCTGGCGCAAGCGCTGCGGCAGGAGTTAGCTGCGACTCGATCAATTGGTCTTATCGTCGGGTTGGTTAGCGTCATCCCTCGGAAACCGAGCTAGAGAGCGAAGAACTCCGCGCCGAAAGCAATTCGATCTTCAGAGCACGACTAGATTTTACGCCCGGGGTCGCAGAAGTCATTATCAGAAGTTGAGTTAGAATCAACTCCCATGACTGCAAAAGGTACACGCACTCGACTCCGTCGGCTGAACCGGAGGAGCTGCGGACAATGGCAGCAGGACCACGCCGCGACCCTGTACGCATCGTCCCGGCCAGACCGATCCGGGTGGACACCGGCCGACGAACGATGACACATTAGCAGGCATGAAGAGCGAAGGACTGTTCAGCCTGCTACTGGCCGTAGCTGTGTGGTTGCTCACTATCACGGCTCACGCAGCGATGGCACCCGAAACTGTCGCCTTCCAATCTGACGACAAGATCCTGCATGGTTATCTATACATGCCAGTCGGCAAGGGACCATTCCCGGCGGTGCTCTACAACCACGGTGGCTCAGCAGGTCTGGTGAGTAACGCCGCGTTTGACGCTATCGCCCCGCGCTTCACCGCACAGGGTTGGGTATTTTTCGCACCGTACAGACGGGGACAGGGACTGAGTGAAGATGCCGGCAAGTACGTCATTGACCAGATCAGAGAAGCGGAAAAACAGAGTCCTTCGGCGGGCGATGCAATGTCGGTTAAGTTGCTCTCAGGAGAGCAACTCGACGACCAACTTGCCGCCGCGCGTTGGCTGGAGTCGCAAACCTTCGTGCAGGCAAAGCGAATCGCAGTTATGGGTAACTCGTTTGGGGGGATCGAGACTGTGCTCGGGGCCGAGCGTTACGCCTACTGTGCGGCCGTCAACCTGACCGGTGCCGCCATGTCTTGGGACGAGGCGCCAGCTCTGCGCGCACGACTGATTGAGTCTGTGCGGCACACCCAGGCGCCAATGCTCTTCATTCAGGCAGAGAACGATTTCAGCACCGAACCAAGCAAAGTCTTGTACGCATCGGCGCGTCACGCGCACAGGACTGCACAGATTCACATTTATCCAGCATTCAACGGCGCGGGCGAAGGCGGGATGCAGGGGCACAGCTTTGCGTGGCTCGGTGTGTCGGAGTGGTTTCCGGAAGCATTTAATTTCATCTCGACTCACTGTAAAGGCTAAAATAACGACTGCGCGAACTGCGCCAATGCGGCAGCCTCGCGACGCTGAGGCGTCGTCTCAGGCGGCCGAAGATGCGATTACTACATGAGCAGGGGCAGCCCCCGATATTGGTTTCACGCGAAACGCTACGGCTATGGGTGGGGCCTTCCTGCAACGTGGGAGGGATGGGTCGTGCTCGTGCTGTGGATTGCTCTCTTCTTTGTTTGCCGCCGCTATCTCGTCCCTCAGAACATGTACGCGCACCTGGCATTCACGCTCGCGATGATCGGGTTGCTGTGGAGCATCTGCAAAGCAAAGGGTGAACCGGCGCGATGGCGCTTTGGTGACGATCGGTGAGCGTAGCCGCTGCCATCGTCGGCACCCCAAGCAATCGCTGAACCTTGCGATTGAACGACAGATTCGGATGCGCTACAGTTAAGTCGCTTTGCACTGCAAAGTAAGAGTCATACTTATGACATTCATGACTGCTGTTAAGCGGCCGAGTGGATTCTTGCCGCTCCTCCTGTCCTGCGCCGCTCTCTGCGTGGTTTCGTTAAGACTCACGCTGGTGGGAACGGCACCAGAGATGTATGCCGGCAGGCCTGATGAGGGAATGACTGCGCACCTTTGGCAGGTCTTCATGGCTAGCCAAGTACCGATCATCGCCTTTTTCGTGGTCAGATGGCTGAAGAACGACCCCGCTGGCACGCTCTCGGTCGTCGGCCTTCAGGCGCTCGCAATCGCAATGGCCGCGGCACCCGTCTTTCTACTGCACTGGTAAGGAAGCGCAGCCGGCCTGAGGCTGCTCGCGGTACACGCGCTGTTGCCTCAAGCCACCAAAAGGACCAGGAGCCTTGGCTTCAATTCACGCAGAGCTCGGCCGCATCGCCCCTGCAGTAAGGGGCATCCGATGCCGCGCCCATCAGGCGGCGAGAGGATGCCGCGGAACCTCTGGCTCGATTCCGCCCTTACTTGTCGGCGCGTCCTTAGCTTCGAGTGCACCGTTACCTGCAAGCGCAAACGCCAAGGTCGCCGCCGAGGGATTCAGACTATCGATCATGGAGGTCGGCATCAGAATGGTCGCTCCGCGCTCCTTCGTGGTCTCATAGATGATGTTCATAGCTCGAAGCTGCAGTGCCCACGGGTGTCCTGCATAAACGGCCGCAGCCTCGACGAACTTCCCGGCGATTGCCGCTTCGGCGGAGCCGAGAATTACGCGCGCCTGCTTTTCGCGCTCGGCTTGCGCCTGACGGGACATGGCATCCTGCAGCGCCACTGGAATGGCAACGTCACGAATCTCCACGGAGGTGACCGATATTCCCCAAGCAGCGGTCTTGCGACCGATCTCAATCTTCAACTGCTCGTCCGCCTCCCTGCGGTCGGATAACAGCGAAGCCAACATTGACGAGCCGATCATCTCGCGTAGCGAAGTCTGCGCCACCCGCCCGATGGCCTCGCGGTAATTGGTGATCGCCAAGGCGGCCCTTTCGGCGTCCTGCACCTGCCAGAAAATGATGGCATCGACGTTGACAGGGACCGTGTCCCGGGTAAGCGCCTGCTCGGCATTGAATGCGGTGGTTTGGATGCGTCCGTCGATGACCGCCACCACGCTGTCGAGCACTGGAATAATGGCGAACAGTCCTGCCCCTTTCACGCTCTGCAGCTTTCCCATCCTCAAAATCACGAACTTCTGCCACACATTGGCCATCTTGAGCGACATGGCGACGATAATTGCCACCGCGATCAATGCCACTGCGAGGTAGAGATGCTGTCGGTAGCCGGCAGCCAATCCGCCGAGAATCAGGGCGCATACCAGGAATGCTGTGATGGGATTCATTTCGCGATGCCCCGTGCGCTCAATTCCACGGGCGAAGTTTAGGCGCGGTCTACGCCGCTGTCCGTACGCTAACGCACAAACTAATTACAGACAGCCGCCGGAC
This sequence comes from uncultured Pseudomonadota bacterium, assembly GCA_963715725.1. Taxonomy (GTDB): domain Bacteria; phylum Pseudomonadota; class Gammaproteobacteria; order Steroidobacterales; family Steroidobacteraceae; genus 13-2-20CM-66-19. Next base: position 3,213,407 of record OY970272.1, read on the forward strand.
GAAATCAGTTGAGCTGGCGACTCACTGGACGAGCGTCCTGGATGCGATGTCGTCAGTCATTGCTTACCCCTTTCGCGCGTAATGCGTCATGATGCTTTCACCTTGTTCGGCGCGACCAACGACGAACGGTCCTCTCTTCCAGCGTAGGAGGTTCCGATATGCGTGATAAAACACCTGACTTGATGAGTCCTTCAGATCCGCGCCAGACGGCGCTTTCGAGATGGGATAATGAAGGCGGGTCGGGACCCGACGGTGCCCAGGAGGGTGAGGCGCACCTAGAGGCGCCGTCCGCCGCTCCGGAACTCACGAATACCGAGCTCATTCAGCTTCGCGTTCGAGTCATTACGTTGGAGAACGTGGTCATTGGCTTGCTCGCGGGAGCATCCGACCGGCAGCTTGCGAATATTCGCGCAAGGGCGGCGTATATCGCTCCAAGAGCGGGATTCACGCAGCATCCTCTGACTACCAAGGCTGCGGGCCATATGATTGATCTCGTCCATCGCGCCCGAGCGTTTCCATCGTAATGCGACCGTGACGGGACTCCGCGATGCTGTTTCGATGCAGCTCAATGCTGACGGTACTTGCGCGCACAATTCTTTCTGGGCAGTCTTGAACCTTAGAACTGGAACTGACGGCGCTCCAGCCAGTCAATTGGCGACGTTTTGAGCGGAGATGATTCAACTCCGAGAGCTTTTTGATGTTAGCCGAGACACGGACTCGGCAGGACCTCACTTTCTCGAAATTATCTGAGTCGAGACGGTGTCATTCGCGAACCACAAGCGGCCCGCGCGGCAGACCCTATCGTTGCGATGACCGTCCACTACTGGAACTGAACGGACATGCGGACGTTCCTGTATCGCCTTGAACAATAAAGGAGTACTCGATGAACCGGAATTCCAATGTGCTCGTCGCGCTGGCGGGGGCCGCTGCGCTTCTCTTTTGCGCTTCGGCACAAGCCTCGCAAAACGCAAAACACCAGGCTGAGGAGGTGCGTAAGGCCAGCGTCTCGCTGATCGAAGCGATTGTGACCGCCGAGAAGCTCGGCGGTGGCAAGGCGCTGAGCGCCGAATACCACTTCAACAAAGGCGATCCGGGCTACTACGTGGTCAAAGTGCTGAGTGCCGACGGCAAGAAACTGACTCGATATGACATCGATCCCAAGAATGGCAAGGTTAAGAACACGAGCAATGAAGTGCTGGAGAAATTCATCACGCGGATCACTCCGGAGAAGCTGATGCGGCCGCCGACAACACTTACGCATGCAATTGCGCTTGCGCAGGAACACTCTGGCGGTCGGGCAATCCAGGCCGACGTGGATCACAAAGGAGATCAGCTCCAGTATGACATCCAGACAGTCAAGACGGATGGCACCTCGTCCTCGATCACTATCTCCGGCACAGATGGCAAAGTAGTATCAGAGAACACGGAGAAGTGAGGCTCGAGCAGCCTCGGCACATTGAGATGTGGAGCGCGAGCTGTCCTCAAGGTGAGCCGCATTCCGCGGATTCCTAGTAGGGATGGCTGCACGCAATTGCGAGAGCGGGCCGGGTTCCACGCGCTAAAACGCCGCGACGCTCCTGCAACGGCTCCGTTGGATACTTATTGGACGCTTGGCGAGGTACATGCCTTAACCCTTTGATTTATTGGCGTCCCCAAGGGGATTCGAACCCCTGTTACCGCCGTGAAAGGGCGATGTCCTGGGCCTCTAGACGATGGGGACGTTGGGCCGATGTGCGCGGGGACTACCCAGCGGGCGCGCAAGATTACACGGCTTTGACAGTCGCCGACAATGCGGGACCATCGGAGCGCAGCCGGTGCTACATTGCGCGGCTTATGCGGACGAGGGCATCCGTCGGTCAGGCATCCGTCGATCAGGCCGCGCAGACGCTGCTTGATGAGAATCGTCGTTTCTATGATGGCCTGTGGTCCGGCTCGCGCCTGGTCCAGCCCGAGCGCTTCAACACCTGGCCACTGGTGCAATCATTGTTGCCCGCATCGGGTGCGCGCCTGGAGGTGGCGCCCGGTCTCAGGCCGCGTTTGCCCATCCGTGGCACGCACTTTGTCGACATCAGCGCGCCCGCGTTGACGAGACTGCAGAAGGAAGGTGGTGTCGTTTCGATGGGCGAGGTCACTGCGCTGCCATTTGCAGATGGGACCTTCGAGCTCGTTTGTGCTCTGGACATCATCGAGCATGTCGAGAACGAGGATGGGGCGCTCTCAGAGATATCGCGGGTGGCTAGGAAGGATGCCTCACTACTGATCTCAACGCCTTTGCATCCCGGGCGCTGGACTGCGTTCGACGACTTCGTTGGGCACAGACGTCGCTATGAACCGCAACGGTTGCTCGAAAAACTTCGTGAACATCACCTTACGGTGGAATCCAGCGCAGTGTTTGGGATGCAGCCACGTTCATCCTTTCTACTTGACCTCGGCGTTTGGTTTATGACTCACCAGCGCGAGCGTGCGATGTGGTGGTACAACCGCGCTTTCATGCCGTTAGGTCTGCGCTTCCAGAAGAGCCTCCAGATAGAGCGTGGCATGATCCCGACCGCGAATGTGGATGAGATACTGCTTGTGTGCCGCTGTGACCGGCCTTAGGCCCAGCCTAAAGTTGACCAACAGGATTTCTTCTTTGGTCTGCATCGCCTGAGCCACAAAAATGTGACCGACTACACGAATAGGGAGCTGCAAACCGGCTCTTCGCCCCGTGGGTGTTAATTTCAGCGACCAAGTCCGGTCGCATTCTTTTGCTCATGGCAGCACGCTTTTGGTGGGTCAATCACCCATCGCTTCCTGTATTCGATCCCGAGGCGAGCTCGCTCTGGTTCGCGCAACGACGCGCGCACAACAAAACGCGCGCCGAGTCAGAACGGAACGTGCAGCGCCTGCTGCCGGGCGATCTGTTATGCATAGCCAGTGAAGATACGCTCTGCGCCGCAGGTGTGGTGCTGAAGGTCGCTCAAGAGGAGCGGCGGATGATGGCGGCTGACAACCCGCCTCATGCACAGGACCAGATGGAGCACGGCTTCGCGGTGCTGGTAAGACTCGGCGCCTTCAGCAACCCGCTGCGGTTTGCCGACCATGCAGCGCGGTTAACTGGCGTCATGCCGCGACGCAACGCGCCGCTACGTGCCGGAGGCTCGCTCAACCGCGATGCCTGGTTGGGTCTCATGCCCGCGCCATTGGTGGCGACGATCCGCGAGCTATTGCGGGGCGAGCTCGAACAGATCGTTAGCGCCGCGACGGCCATGCTCGGCAGCAGACTCGGTGATGATGCGGCTGAAGCCATTCTGCAGCAGCGCTCGGATCTCGATGCCGCTCTGAAGGTCGAGCTGCTGAACGCAAGATACGGCCAGGGACTGTTCCGTGCCAACGTCGAGCGATTGCAGCAGGGCTGCCGAATCACCGGATTGCTGGACCGGCGGCATGTGCGGGCCGTGCATATCAAACCCTGGGCGCGCAGCAGTGATGCCGAGAGACTCGATGGTCACAACGGCTTGTTGCTAGCACCGCATCTCGCGCAACTCTTCGAGCGAGGCTACCTCTCCTTCAGCAATGCCGGCGCGCTGCTGATCTCGCGCGAGTTGAATCCAGCCGTAATGCGCTCCTGGGCCATCGATTCGGATACCTCTTGTGGGACTTTTGCCCCGGAGCAGCACACCTATCTCGAATTTCACCGTGGCGAGATTTTCGGCAGGCATGGCGGCGGGCGCCGGGCGGCTTCCGTTGGCGATTTCGTCGAAGCCGGCGTCGTGCCAGATTGCGGTCCTGCGGGTATCGCACCCGCGTCGATCGGGCCGGGAGCTATCGAAGCGTCAACTGTCGAGCCCGCAGACCTGGAGCCTGTCCAGCACCAGAGGGCGTAGGCCTCGTCCAGATGATGTTGGAGAAGGCCTGCCTGAGGGCACAGGCTCAGTGTCGCCCGACGGGACTCACGACGAGGGCATCACTACGGCTGCCAAACCAACGATCCGCAGTCTGTCGCGAGCGCCTGCGGAATGGCACCTCGATCCAATGATAGGTGAAGTGTGAAAGTAACAGCACTGCTGCGATATAGACGATGAGGACCGCAACGCCGACCCCTGCGGGCGTGGCGACGCCGTGGCCGTCTGCCAGCTCGATCTTCGGGTACTTCAGCACCACGGTCAGCAGCTGAGTGATGATCCAGACCAGGGCTGCGTGCACCATATAGAGCGAGTAGGAAACGCGACCGAGCCAGGCCAGCGGGGCGGAAGATAGGATTCGCTGCACAGCAGGCAGAGGCCACAGCATCACAGTGAGGATGACCAAAGCAGACAGCGGCGGCAGCACGTAGGTCGCCCAGCCGTTCGGATCTATAAAGGTCAGCACCAGGATCATGCTGGCGAGAGAGGCTCCCGAGAGCAGCTGTAGCGAGTGATTGCTCTGATGACGCGCAGTTTGCAATTCGCAAAGGCGCGCATATGCGCAGTACACGAGCGTACCCAGGAAGAACCCCGCACAACACCGGAAGTAGCCATAGTCAAAGCCGGCATTCACCAGCGGCACGACGTGCAGCCACAACAAGATGGCGGTGCTGAGGCCGATGACGCCCAACGCCGCAACAACAAACCAGCGCAGCATCGTAAACGTCGATCGCACCAGCGCAAACAGCACATAGGCATAGAACTCGACGCTGATGCTCCAACTCGGATAGTTGAAGGTCAGTGCGTTGTGCAGCCCCATCGAATGCAACAGCAGCAGGTTGGTCAGGAGAGCGTAGCCACCATTGACGGTAAACGCGGGCTTGTCGGCGATGATGCCAAAACGCTTCTCGGCGGCGAACTTGGCACATTCGAATGCCAGAAAGACCAGTAGGAACGCCAGGTGCAGGGGATACAGGCGACCGATGCGCAGCCACAGAAATCGCCCGATGCTGCGCAGGCTGCCGAGCTTCTGACCGTAGCTGTGGAAGATCACGAAGCCGGACAGTACGAAGAACAAGTCCACCATCAGCGCGCCGTTTTGGAAGAAATTCAGGGCGGTGACGGGGTTGGTCCATACAGCGTGGTACACGACGACCACGAGAGCGGCCAGGCCGCGCAGCGATTCGAGGGGAACAAAAAACTTCGGCGCCGTGGGCCGCTGCTCTAAGCTCATGCGCCTGCCAGTCATCCTTTCAGATGCCATCTGAACGGAAGCGCAGGGCAATTACAAGGGCGTGCATACGCCTGCCCAGCGGAACGGCTTGCTGCGTGACTTGGCGCTATTCGTGGACTGAAAGGGGCTCGATTTGGGGCCTTGCACGTTTCGCAGAAGCTGTATATATATACAGGCTCAGATTGAGAGTTTGGGCGATGACTACCTCTCCTCACGTGCTGCTGGATACCTCCATTGCTCAGCTGCAGACCCTGGCAGCATTTCTAACCGAGGAGATGCGCGAGTCGGCGGGGGAGCTGCCGGGCGCGCATCAGACGCGGGCGTGTAAGGAGATCCTGCTGACGATCCATGTGCTGATTCCCAAGCTGCAAGCCGCGCGCTACGTCGTGGCCGCAGACCCGCCGATCCCCGGCGGTGGCTGCCGGGGGTGCGAGGAGAATTGAGCTACCAGCGAGGACCGTAATAGTAGTAGCGGGGTCCCCAATATGCCGGGTGCACGACCACCACCGGCGCGGCGACGTACGCTCGTGGCGGCGGACCTGGCGCGACGATGCAACCTGTCAGGCTGGCTCCTAGTCCTGCGAGTATCAGAATCCTAGCGATCGTTTTCATCAGAGCGTCCCGTTGCTGTCTACTGAACCTTGAAACGCATTCGCCGCGTAACGGATGACGTATGCGCGATAGCCGCCGCCGCGCCACGTCAATGTCTGCATGTTAGTAGAGGGCCGTGAATGCGGGCTGAACACGAGCGGACTCGAGCGCACCTGCGCGGGGTGCGGCGCGGAGTGTGACTGACCGCAAGATTTCGTAGCGATCGGCGAAAAATGGCTGCACCGGCAACACGTAAATCCGTGAATTGCGGCCCATTCCGCCCGCCCGGCGCTGCCATGAATATGGCAAAGTACCCGTTGTGGCTTGTTGCGTGCCGCCGGCATGACGATCTGAGTGTTGCGCCGAAGCGATTGAGTGAGAGCGATGCGTTATCTGGAGAACAAGGAGCGCAGTACCGAGATACTGCGTCTTGCCCTGCCGCTCATGGCGCGACAGGTCGCGGCCTTTCATCCCCTCAGTTATGCCCTCTGGTATGAGCATTGTGCGGGCATCAACCCCGATCTGAGCCGCGTGCTGGATGGCCGCCTGACCTCCAATACCGCGCTCACCGAAGCTGACGTGTGGCGGCTGTACGCGCAGCACATCGCCGCCCGCGACATGGAAGCCTTCGAGCGGCTGCAGCTGCAGCTGCGCAATCTGCTCGAGGACACGGCCCACAGCGCCTCCACTGCGAGCCACCAGGCTGCAAAGTTTGGCCAGTCGCTTGAGACGCACGCGCGAGAGTTGGCGGATCCGCAGGAGCCGGAAGCGGTACGACAGATCGTCTCAACGCTCCTGGAAGATACGCAGCGCATGCAGGTCCTGACCAGCGACCTGTCAGAGAAGCTGCTCGCGCGGACCCACGAGGTCAACGCGCTCACCGAGAATCTGCGCCGCGCACAAAGCGAGGCATTGCTGGATTCACTCACGGGTCTGAAGAATCGCCGCGGGCTCGAGCGTGCCATCGAAGATCTGCAGCGCGAGCCTCCCGGATTACTCGGCTCGGCGCTACTGCTGGCGGACATCGACCATTTCAAGACCGTAAATGACACCTATGGCCATGTGCTCGGCGATAAGGTAATTCGCGCCGTGGCCCACGTGCTGCGATCGAGCATCAAGGGACGCGATGTCGCCGCTCGGCTGGGCGGCGAAGAGTTTGCGGTACTGTTACCGCAGACCTCTCTCACCGGTGCTGCTGCCGTAGCCGAACAGATTCGCGGCACAGTGGCGCAGGGTCGCATCTGTCGTCCGGACGGCAACGAGTCCATCGGTCAGGTGACACTCTCGGTTGGGGTTGCCGTGGCGAAAGCCGGCGACACGATGGAGGCGCTGCTGGAACGCGCCGATGCCGCCATGTACGCAGCGAAGCGTGCTGGCCGCAACAAGGTCAGCGTGGCGGGCGAGGGCGCCGTCGCAGCAGTCTCCTACCGCAATTAGCCTCAGATCATTCCGCCATTGATCGAGATGACCTGGCCGGTTACATAGGCCGCTTCTTCCGACGCGAGAAAGGCCACGAGGCTCGCTACCTCTTCGGCGCGGCCGGCGCGCTTCATGGGCACCAGTCGGTTGATGGTTTCTGCATCGAACACCCGGTCACTCATGGCGGTGCTGATGATGCCCGGCGCAATCGCATTGACTGTGATGCCGCGGCTTGCGACCTCCAGAGCGAGCGAGCGGGTAGCCGCGTTGAGCGCACCCTTGGCGGCGGCATAATTAACCTGCCCTCGATTGCCCACCAGCGCGGTGATGGAAGACATGTTGATGATCCGTCCCCAGCGGCTGCGGATCATCGGCATGAGCAGCGGCTGGGTCACGTTGAAGAAGCCATCGACGGTCGTATCCACCACGCGATGCCATTGAGCGGCCGTCATGCCGGGAAACACGGCGTCTGCATGAACTCCGGCATTGTTGATCAGCACCTGGATCGGACCGGCCTCGAGTAGCCTCTGCAGCACTTCCTGGCATGCCGTGTTATCTGTGACATCGAAGCCGATCGCTTCGGCCCGACCCCCACCGGAGTTGATCTCCTCGGTGAGCGCGGCGGCCACGGCCATGTGCCGATGTCCATGTATGAGGACATGAAGGCCTTCGCGGGCAAGGCGCCGGCAGATGGCAGCTCCGATATCACCGCTGCCGCCGGTGACCAGTGCGCGTCGCACGCCCGCGTTCGCTTCACCGCTCAACTGCAGACCCCCAGGCCGACGTGCCCAACGCAATCGCGGCTCGGCCAGTCAGCAACACGCGGTCATCCGTCGCTAGCGAGAACTCATACAGCGCGGTGTGGGCGTCCCCTGCGAGCCACTGCACCGCCGCGATCACATCCTGCGCAATATCATCAAGACGCTCCACGTGTAACCGCACGTTACGGACGCTGGCGAGCATACCGGGGGCAGCCTTGCTGCCAGAACGCTCCGCCTCCAGCGCGCCATGCACCGCCATCGCCTGTGCCGCGTATTCGACACCGCACGCCGCTCCCAGCCGGCCGTAAGCCCGCAGCGGATTGTCAGCTCGTCGATGTGTCGAGCTGCGGCATCGGGCCCGCACCTCGTCCCAACTCAACACCTCCTCCAGCAGGCACATGGTGCCTCGATGGGGTATGTGGCTCTCGATCCATGCGCGCTTTAAGGACACGGCGCTATCTCCGCGCTCAGCGTGGCGCCATCCAGGTATTCGAGCGCTACCGCCGCGCTCTTGCGGCGAGCAAGGCTGTATAGCAGCGGTAGGCAGCGCGCCGCGGGGATGGTGCGACGTAGGCTCTCCAATCCGGAGTTCGCCATGGTATCCGCTGGCCGCTTTCCGAGCGAGATCGATACGCGGGCGAGTGAGTTAGGCGTGCTATCCGGGCACAGGACCATCGCTACTGCAAACGCATCGGGTATCGGTCGTTTCTCGAACAGTGGCGGCGGGTACTGGGCATCGTAGGCTACGAGCAGGACCGCGTCGCGTGTCTGCAGCAACTGTGTGTAAGCCTCGAGGAGTCCCGCGGCAAAGCTCGCATCGAACGCGCACAGCGCATTGGATGGCGTGGTGGCGCCCGTGGCGATGCCCCAATACCCGGAGGCCGCATTGTGTACGGAGTTGTGGAAGCGCGTCGGTGAGATCCGCGGGTCAGGCTGGGTCAGACTTTCGCAGATCTCGTGGCAGTTGTGACCATCGCCACCGGAGGAGGAAAACACACTGGGCAGCGAGGCCGGGTCGCGACGGGCTGCAGCGCACGCCTGAAAGGCTACCGCCAGAGCGAGCTTGACCACCCGCCCGAGTCTGCGTCTCTCCGCGGGCGGCAAGCCCTCTGGCAGGGGAATCTCCGTGTGCTCGGGCTGATAGGCATCCGGATCCCGCAGCTGCGGTACCGCGGCGGGCCAGTCAGCAAATCCCGGCCCGAGCAGTCCGATTCCCTCGATGTAGGCCGTCAGGGCTTGCATCGCTCAGTCTGCGCGTCCGAGCACGAGGCTGCAGTTGGTCCCGCCAAAACCGAACGAGTTGCTCAACGCATGGCGCAGCGGCGCCGGGCGATTCTCCAGCAAATAGTTGACCGGCAGAGAGGGATCGCGTCTTCGGGTGTTGATTCCTGCGGGTGCCAGCTCACTCTGCAGGGCAAGTGCGCAGATGACTGCTTCGAGCGCACCAGCAGCACCGAGCGCATGTCCCGTAGCTCCTTTGGTGGAGCTGCTGGGGACCTGCGTCCCAAAGACTTCACTCACCGCGCGCGCTTCGGCAGCATCATTGCTGGTCGTGCCGGTGCCGTGCAAATTGATGTAGTCGATTTCGTGCGGCCCGAGCTGCGCGGCGCGCAAGGCGCCCTGCATGGCGGCACGCGCGCCGAGTCCTTCGGGCTGCGGGGAGGACATGTGGTACGCATCGCTCGATTCCCCGACACCCAACAAGTCGACCTGATGCGCATCCTGACAGGTGCTCTCACGCTCCAGCAGCAAGAAGGCCGCCGCTTCGCTGATGGAGATGCCGTCGCGCGCGGCATCGAAGGGGCGACAGGGAACAGGAGAGGTAAGCTGCAGCGAATGAAATCCGTATAGCGTCGTGAGACACAGGGAGTCAACCCCGCCGACGACGGCCGCATCAATGAGATCGGCAGCGATCATGCGCTGCGCCACACCAAACACCTTGGCGCTGGATGAGCATGCTGAGCAAACCACGAGCGCCGGCCCCCGCAGCGCGAGGTGCCGACGCACGAAGTCGGCGACCGAGAAGCCGTTGTGTGTTCCGGCATAGTTGAAATCGGCGGGAAGAGCGCCGCTGCCGGCAGCACGCCGTCGGTAGGCGAGCTCGGTCTGCAGAATGCCAGAGGTACTGGTGCCGAGGAAAACACCGACGCGCTCGCGCCCCCAGCGGGCCGCGCTCGCCGCAATCGCTGCGGGGAAGTCGTCTTGCCGCAGTCCGAAATGCGCCAGTCGGTTGTTGCGACAGTCGAACATTTGCAACTCTGGCGGCAGCGATTCTTCATCGACGCCCGGCACCGATCCCACGAAGGTCTGCAGCGTCACCGCATCGAAGCTGCATGGGGTCAAACCGCTGCGCCGCTGCTGCAAGGCCTGCAGCGTGGGCGCGCACCCGGCCCCCAGACAGCTCGTCGCTGTGAAGGCAGACAGGCGTAGCGGGCTCACGGTGGGGGCTCCAAAGATTGCCCGGCTGTCCGCAGCGCAATCGTCCCAAGACCTGCGCCAGCCAGCCGCTGCAGCAGCCGCGGCAATACCGCCAGGATGACGGGCTCGCCCTGCGCAGTGCGCGCGGCGTGACCATCATGCAACAGCAGAATGTCACCGGCGCGCAGGCCCCGGGTCAGACGGCGGAGGATGGTGTCAGGGTCTGTGTTGATGGTGTCGAATCCGCGCCGCGTCCAGCTCGCCAGCTGCAGACCGAGCCGTGCGAGCACCGGCTCCAGGAAGGGGTTGCGCAAGCCGGCCGGTGGGCGGAAGAAGTGCGGCACCTCGCCCACAACCGTGGCAATAGTAGTCTGCGCCGCCTCGATTTCTGCGGTCATGGCGCGCGGCCCGAGAATCGAGAACCGATGCAGATGATGCTGGCTGTGGTTTTCGATGGTATGCCCCCGGGCGCGGATCTCCCGAGCCAGCGCAGCATGCTGCCGCACCTGCTCGCCAACGCAAAAGAATGTTGCCCGCGCCCCGTATTGGTCCAGAACATCCAGAACGCGCGGTGTCACGATTGGATCCGGACCATCGTCGATCGTGATCGCCACATGGGTGGCAGGAAGCGCACCCATCTCGGGGAGCCGGGTCCAATTCGGCCCAAGTAAGCGGCTGCGCGGCCAGAGACCGGCCGCAGTCAACAGCAGATGATCGATGATGAGGATTCCGAGCATCCAGGCCCAGGTATGCGGCCGCAGCGCGACCATGGTGATTGCAGCCAGGTGCAGCAGCGCAGATGCAATGATCAGCACGCTCGGCCGCCACGGCCGGGGCGTTGGCGCAGGGACTGCCGGATCAGCCACGGCCACCTGCCGAGTCCGCAGCGGGGCGGCGACGATTCGTATCGAAGTAGCTGTCGAGAAATTCGCCCCACAGCGCAGTCCAGGTCGCCCAGTCGTGTGCGCCCGGCCGCTCGCGCACATTCTGCGCTGGCAGTGCTGCAGCCATCATGCGGTGACTCGACGCGAACCGATCGCCAGACCCGAAACCCAGCAGCAGGGGTACACGGTTGCGATCGTGGTTTTTGATGAACTGCCACACACGCCGCTCGTCATCCTCATCGGCGAGAGCTGCGGGCTGCCATGCCAACAGCCCTTGGGCGCGCTCGATTTCCCCGGTCACGATGTGATTACCCAGATACGGTGCCAGCAGGCACAGGCCATCAACTTCTGAAGGGTAGCGGCCTGCATAGGCGAGGGTGATAAACCCACCGAGCGAGATGCCGCACATCCAGAACGAGTGACAGCCGAGCGCGCGTGCCGGCAGCACCAGCTCGTGACGGATGCGGCGCAGGATGTTGCGATCGGTTAGATGCTGCAGGGTGAGATCGGCAAACAACAGATCGATGGGGAGCCCGCGCGCGCGCACTGCCTGAGCGAAGCCTGCCTGCAGAAAATCCTCGGGAGCGGTGTAGGCGGCAGGCAGAAACAGCATGCGCATCGGAGCGGGGGTCGCTGCGAAGGCAGCTTCGGTTACGACACGCATCGTTACAGCGCTGCTGTGACTGGCGTAGGCGCCGGCAGGGGTTGAGACAGGAGCCCAGAGAACAACAGCGCCAGCATTGCACCGGGGGCAACCGTCGTTCCGAGTGCGGATAACACCGGTACGGCGGAGAAGGCCAGCACGCCAAACCCGACAACCGTTGCAGCGTTGGCGACCACGAGGGAGGCCAGCGTTAGCGGCACGAGGGTGTTCGCTCCAGAATGGCTGCCGCGGTCGAAAAACAGTGCATAGTTGGAACCCACCGCGACGATCAGCAGCATGCCGACGATGTGCAGGATAGTCATGCGCTGGCCGACCAGCGCGAGCGCCGCGGCGACTGCCGCCACCGCAAGTAACAGAGGCGCCACGACCCGCAGCACCCGCAGTGGCGATCGCAAGGTGAGCAGCAACAAGAGCACGATAGCGATCAGACCACCTGCTGAGAGCCTGAGGACTTCACTCAGATAGGTGGCATAAAGCGTGTCGGCCTCGCGCTTCACATCGAGCACCACCGCATCGGATGCACCGGTTTTGGCGAGGGCAGCATGCACACGGATCACATCGATATCAACCGCGCCCGCCGCCCGCAGTGGCAGCAAGGCGCTCCAGCGCGTACCTGCATGCAGCAACAGTGCATCAGAACCTGCTGCCAGCGACGTGCCCATCAAGTCTGCCCGCCTCAGATCGGCCTGGTGCCGGGCCGCTGCCACGTCCTGGATGAAAGGCTCCAGCCGTTCGGCGCGCAGCGGCAACCCGCTCAGCGCCACACGCAGATGGTCGCGCAGCTCATCAGGTGAGGGCAGGCTGGCGCGTCGCATTTGCTGAGTGGCACGGCTCGGAAGAAAGTTCGATGGGCTCTCAAAGCCAGCGATGACGTTCTGCTCGAGCAGATCCGAGAGCGTACGCGAGATCCGCTCGCTCGAGCGCAGCACAGTCTCCTGGTCCGGTCCGCTCACCGCCACGATATAACGCGCATCGGGCGCTCCGAGATCCGTTCGCAACAGCGTATCGAGCGCCTCGTCCTGCGCCGAGACGGGACTCAGCCCAGAGAGTTCCCAATTCCAGAGCGAGTGCCGGTGGGCGTACAGAACCGCCGCCGCGAGCAGTGGGACCGCCAGCAGCCAGGCACGTCGCGCCTGGAGCGCTTGCAACAGGCTGCCGATGCGGGTGCCGAGGCGGCTCAGATCGCGAATGCGTAGACGCTCAGGCAAGAGCTCGGGCAGAACGAACCGGGTGACCAGGGCTGCGGCTATCAAACCGCTTATCGAGTACAGTCCGAGCTGCGCAAGACCCGGGAAGGCGGATGGCAGCAGTGAGGCGAAGCCGGCAATGGAGGTCAGCACGCCGAGCAGGATAGTGGGCCAGAGCGTTGCACGCAGATTGGCTGCGCGCCGCGATTGCACGAACAGATAGATCGAATAATCCACCGATTCGCCGATCAGTGTGACCCCGAAGCCGAGGGTGATGCCGTGCACCGCCCCGAAGCCGAGTGACACAGCCGCCACCCCGGCGAGCGCGCCGGAAACGACCGGAACGAACCCCAACAGCAACGCGGGCAGCGAGCGGTAGACGGCGATCAGCAGCAGAGAGATGAATGCCGTGCTCAGGAGTGACAGCTTCACGATCTCGTGGCGGATCGTCGCCCGCGCCTGCACGGCAAATACTCCGGGACCGCTCAGTAGCAGGGCAGGCGTCGTGCGCGTACCGGCTGTGCTTGCGCGAAACGCCTCGCGCACCGCGTGCACCGCCTGCTCCTGCCCGTCGGTGTCTGAGCCTGCGGCACGGGTCTCGGCCACGAGCAAGGAACGCCTGCCATCGCGTGACACCCAGATGCCATTCTCTCGCGGTGGCTCGCTGCGCGCGCCGAGTTGATCCAGGATCTGCAGCATCTCCCCGGTCGGATCGCGCGACAGCAGCTCCTTCAGCAGCATGCCCGCAGGGGAACTCAGCAGCTGCAGTGAATTCTGGATTGCCGCGCGCAGTCCATCCACTGTGAATCGCTCAGGCGTAACGGACTCACTCAGCAGGTAGCGATGGCTGAACAACAGCTCCCGATCCCGATCGGCGTTGACCGGCTCGCCATTGTTGACTACGACAAACAGTTGACTTGCGCGCAGCCGGTGTGCGAGTGCGAGCGCTGCCGCATCGCGCTGCGCGCCATCGGTACTCTCGATGCCGATCAGGATGAGTCGCGAGGCGAGCCCATCGCGCAGCTGGTCGACCAGCATCTGCTGTGTCGGAGTGGGGGCGCGCGGCAAGAAGGCGGACAGATCCGCGGTGTAGCGGGCGTGCATCACCATGATGGCCGCAGCGACGCCGCAGATCAGCCAGATTGAGATTGCCGCCGCGCCGCGCCGGCTCATTGCCCCACGTCAGCGCCGATCGTCAGTACCGATCGATCACCGCCAGGCTCGTTGATTTCCACCGTATGGAGGCGATCAGCGCCGCCCTCGATAGCGATTTGCTCGACGGTCCGGCGCAGGCGTGCCTCACGCGGTTTGAGATCCAGCGTCCAGTGCTCGAAACGCCCTGTGAAGCGAACCTCATAGAACTTCTCGAGCGCAGCCTGATCACCGGCGAGGGTGGCGCGGATACTCTCCACGAATGGCACGATCTGCGGGTACTGCTGCAGATCGAGCACATAACTGCGCTTGCCGCGGCGCGCGGTCACGATCCCCCCTTGCAGCACGAGATCCTCAGGTTTGGGACGCAGGGTGCGCTTTTCCAATCGGTCAGGCGCATCGAACAGCAACTCGCCCGATGACTCCACCGGCTGATCCAGTATGGCGATGAACTTGCGCTCGACGAAGCTCACATGCCCGTGCTGTCGCTGGGCCAGAGCCTGCATGACGCGTTGCAGCTCCGCATCGGCAGCGAATGCGCTCGGCACGCAAAGCGACAAGCTCTGCAGGCAAAGCAACATCCGGTAACGCTTCAGCGGCGAGCGCATGCTCAGTTGCGCCAGAAGTCGAAAAAGTTGAACCAGTTGAAGGCGGCTGCACGACAGTAGTGCTCCAGGCGCGCCGCATAGCGGTCAATAGCGGCATCGATGGCCGCTTCGCGTTCCGCCGGTGCAACTTGCGAGAAGTCGGCGAGCTGCTCGAACACGATTCGATACTGATTGCCGCCGCAGTACAGCCCGGCCATGAAGATTACCGGGCGCCGCATGAGAGCGGCGGCGCGCATCGGACCTGAGGGGAAGCGGGCCGGCGCTCCCAGAAACATGACCTCCCGGGCCGCCTCGCTGCCGAGCGTGCGATCGGCGAGCATGCCCACGAACATGCCGCGATCCAGATCCTCACGGATCCTCAGCATCGCATCCATTCGGCCCAGCGCGATCACCTCCGGCAGGGCAGCGGGATTCAGTGCGGCGAGCAGGTTGCTGACCTTGCGGGCATTGTCCTCGTACATCGCCATCGCCACCTTCAGCCCTGGCTGAGTGCGCCCGACGGAATGGATGACTTCGAAGCTGCCAAGATGGGAGCCCATGAGAAACGCGCCCTGTTGACGCCGTAGCGCCTCGGCGAGGCAATCCACTCCAGCGATGCAGATGTCGAACAGGTCGAAACGTCCCTTGACCAGATACAGACGATCGTGGGTCGTGGTGGCAAAGCACAGCAGGTGCCTGAAGCGGTCAGCAGCGGTAGGTTTTCGTCCGAGCACACGGCGCAGATAGGCACGCGCATGAGTGCGCACGGTCGGCGCAAACACAAAGAAGTAGGCTGCGATCAGATAGAGCAACACGCGACTGATCCGACGGCCGCAGCGCAGGGAGAGGAAGGTCATGATCCGCAGCAGCGTCATGCTGCCGCGCTCCCGATAGTTGATCCACTCTGCAGCGCGCCTGCGCGCCACGCTCAGAGAATGCGCCTTGCTGGAGACGTCAGATTCCATCTGCGTCTCGAGATGCCGTGCAGGGTGTCAGCATGCCGCTGGCGATTGCCCGGTCGGCAGTGCGGATCGCGAACCGCACCGAGCCGTTGGCGAGCGGCTCGTGCTCGAGCCATAGCGTCTCTCCCGGTTGCGCGGCGCTTTGGAACTTGGCGTGGGCGATCTGCCAGCATTGCCTGCCGTGAGAGTCATCGCCGCGCAGTGATTGCACAGCAGCATCCAGCAGCAGCACACCGGGCAGCACCGGCGCTCCAGGAAAGTGTCCGGCGAACGCCGGGTGATCTGCAGCGATGGACAGCGGGACCGATCTCATGCATCGCCTCACAGCGCTCAATCGCCACGCTGGTTCAGGTGGCAGATTATCGCCTCTCGTGGGCGGGAATGCGCTTCAAGGCAGCGGCTTGGCGGGGAGGCGCGCCAGGGCAGCGGCGGCCAGCTCCAACAGCGCCTCGCGCGGCAGCTTACCGGTGTGGTTGCGCGGCAGAGAGTCGACGAGCAGCAGGGGACGGGGTAGAAAAACCGGATCGATGCGCTCGCGCAGCTGATGCAGGATCGTCGCCGCATCCAGCGCGGGAGCGACCGCGAGTGCCGCCACGCGCGAAACGCCGCTCGCGCTTTCCCCTTCCTCGTAGCGAATGAAGAACGCGCCATCGCGGACGCCCGGGATAGCCTGCAGCTGATGATCGAGGTAGCCGATGGAGCTGCGTTTACCGGCGATATTGACCAGGTCCGAAAGCCGGCCGTGCAGCAGGAAGCATCCCGGGCCGGTGAGCTCGAGGACATCGCAAAGTGGCGTGCGCTGCTCGATGTGACCTCCTTCGGCCCACACCTGGTCCCCGTCGGTACTCAGCCGCACACCGCTGAAGAGCTGCCACTCGGGTGTAGCACTGGTGCGCCGGCTCGCTATCTGTCCGGTCTCAGTCGACCCGTAAATCTCCAACAGTCGTGTATCGAAGCGTTGCTCCACTTCGCGCGCCAGCTTTTGGGACAGGGGCGCGGTCGCTGACAGCACCAATGCCGTAGGCGGCAGTTGCACCCCGGTCGCGAGCAGCGTCCGCAGATGCACCGGGGTCGAGACCAACACCCGCGGCTCGGGCAGGGCCGACAACTCCGCGCAGATATCCGCCGGATAGAAGGGACGGCCAGCGCTGAAGGCGCAGCCGCTCTGCAAGGCGAGCAGCACGGTGGACTCGAAGCCGTACATGTGCTGCGGGGGCACCGTTCCGACAATTGCCTGCGGTCCATGAAGTCCCAGACGCTGCGCCTCGAAACGTACGCAGGCAACCAGCGGTCCCCAGCTCTTCCGATAGGGAAGCGGTGCGCCGGTCGAGCCAGAAGTGAATACGTAGGCCGCGAGCTGCTCATCCTCGATCTGTAGGTTGGCAGCTGCAAGGTGCGTGGCCGCAGCAACGGCGGCCTCGGGGTAGGGAACGCGCGGCAGATCGATGGAGCAGAGCGGATCGTCCGTGACACAGAAGGTATCGGGGGCGAAATCACGCAGTCGGCGAATGACTTCCGGCGTATGTGTGGAGGGCAACAGACTGATCTTGCCCCGTAACAGACTAGCTGCAAAGGCCACGGTGAAGTGATAGCGGTCGCTGCATACATTGAGCACGTGGCGCCCCGTGGGCAATGCGGCAGCCACCCGGCGCACATCAGAGAGGAATGTTGAGACCCTCACCGGGCTGGCTCCTCGGTACGCGATCACCGCGTCGGCCGAGGAGTGCGTGAAGAGCGGATAGGTACTCAGGGCGTTACTTGGTCCGGTGGGCGGCGATGTAGGCGGTCAGGTGCCGCAGCGAGCGGAAGATCTGCTCGTTCTGGCCGCTGTCGGCGCGCAGCTGGATGCCATACTGCTTGGAGACGACGAGGGCGATCTCCAGGATATCGATCGAGTCCAATCCCAAGCCTTCGCCGTACAGCGGCGCATCGGGCTCGAGAGAGTCGGCGGGGATATCCAGATTCAGTGCGGCGACAATGAGTTGCGCGACATCCCGATGCAGCGCGGTGGGGTCGGCCGGCGGCGCCGGTTGTCGAAGAGGCGACGCTTGGTCAGGCATATTTCAGTTAGTTGCGCTCCAAAACCGCATGATACATGGCCGAACTGCAGCGCAACCAGACTTGTGGACGGCCGCCGCTTTACCTTGGCTGCGCTTGAGCGGCCCGGGCCACTAGCAGTGGCAGCCGCACCAGAAAACCGCACAGCAGCCGGGCATGCATGAACGTGAGCAGTGCGTTATCCCGCCAGTAATTGAAGTGCGAGACGCCGCCTTCTTCGGCTGAGTAATAGCGCACGGGGGCAGGCAGATTGATCGCTCTGACACCGCTCCAGCTGAGCCGGACGACGATCTCGACATCGAAGTCGAAGCGCCGCATCCAGCGATGCTTCTGCATGATGTGCAGCATCGGCGCGAGAGGGTAAACGCGGAAGCCGAAGAGCGAGTCGTGGATACCAGCGCCAAGAGTTTCCAGATTGGTCCACCAGTTGGAAAGCTTGCGCCCGCGCACCCGCAGGCGCGGCGCGGAGGCGTCGAAAACCGGCTCGCCCAGAACCATGGCGTCGGGCTCCGCCCGTGAAGCCGCCATGAAGCTCGCGATGCGCTCCGCAGGATGCTGAGCATCGGAGTCCATCGTGAGCACATGGGTGAAGCCGGCCCGTTGCGCCTCACGCAATCCATGCAGTACGGCTGCTCCCTTGCCGCAATTGCGGCGGCTCACGAAGATCCGCAGGCCCGGATCCTGGCGAGCGCGAGCCTCGAGCCCCTCGGCCGTGCCATCAGTGCTGCCGTCGACGATCACCCATACGGGATTCCAGTGCGCGCGCGCGGCGCGCACGGTCTCGAAGACCTTGTTGCCTGGGTTGTAGCTCGGAATAAGCACCAGGTGTGTGCTGGACGGCGGCGCTGCCATCGTTGCGCTCGGCGCCGCATCAGAATCTTCGGGAGCCGACATGCAGAAGTTTCAGCGGCTAAAGCTGTCGAGCTCGGACCCTGCGGTAACCGTCAGCCACTCGGATTGTGGCGCGGCCCGCAGCTCGTGCAGGAACTCGCGCTCCAGTGCAGCCATGAAGCCGTTGACCTCGACGGGCGGCTCGAACCGTCGGCCGAGACGGATACGGTAGGTGATCGGCAGGCTCGGCCGCCGCAGCAGGGGCCAGCCCTTAGCGAGATAGGGCGAGTCCGTTTCGATGATCGCAATCTGCACGGGTACGCCCGCGTGGCGGGCAATCACCCCTACGCTCGCCTTGAGCGCATTGACCGGCTCCCGTGTGGTGCGGGTGCCCTCGGGAAAAAGCAGTAGCATCCCTCCTGTACGCAGCTCGGCAATCGCATCCCGGATCATCCGCCGCGGCTGATCCGCGCGGATGTAGCGGGCAAGCCGGGAGCCTGCTCCCAGGAACATGCTGTTGAGAAGCTCGCCCTTGAGCACGCAGGTGATGTTGGGATGCCGGCTCAGGATGAGCAGCGCATCGATGAGCGAGGGGTGATTGGGGGCGAGAATGAGCGGCGGCCCGCCCCGCAGCCCATCCAGGGCGCGCAGATCGAGCCGATAGGCTCCCGTGAGGGTGAGAATCCACGCATACGTGCGGAAGCCCGCCATGATCCCGATGCGGCCGGCGGCGGTGCCCCAGCGCCGCGGCAGCAGCGGGTACAGGAGTAATGCCCACACCGAGAACAGCAGGCAGATGACCCCCAGCAGCGCGAGCAGCAGCCATGCCAGGGTGTATTCGTGGATGCTCCTCAGCGCCCGTAACATGGCGCGGCTCCCCCTCGTATCAGTCGAACGCGTCGACCATGGCAGCGGACTGGTGGATGATCCAAGCGATGCCGCAGCCTCCCGCCCAATAATTATTGCGCTTCACCAGCGGACTCGCCTCGAAGGCCGTGCCCTGCAGGGAATCGTGGCGGACATAGGCGCCCACCCAGAAGGAAGGATAGCGTTTCGAGAGCGAGGCGAGAACTTCGGCGCCTGAGTATCCGGCGCGGGCCTCATAGGCCGGCCGTCCGGCGGTCGCGTACTGCGGGGCCACGGAATAGAAGTAGTCGTGGTAGCGATGGTCACCGAACAGGGGTCCGGCGAGCGCGCCAAAATACCAACCCTGGAAACCCGCAACATTCGCCACGTCGATGGCTGCATGCGGTGCGAACACCAGGCCGATCGCGTGGGGCGGGGCTTGCAGAGTGAATACCTCGCGCAAGGGCAGTCGGACGTCGAACTTCACCCGCTGCGCTGCCGAGCGCCACAGATGCATCTCCAGCGAAGGTCCGATCTCGAGCGTGGAGCGCAGGTCGGGCATCCCGGCGCGCGCCGCGTTGCGACGCACCGGCGTCGTGGCATTGCCGCTGATGTTCAACTCGATCCAATCCTGATTAAAGAGCCGGCCGCGCACGCCATTGCGGTCCGCCTGCAGGAATTTACCGCGGTAATACAGGTAGGGCAGCGGCAGCACATATGCATGGGTGGTGTCCGCGCCTCGATAGTCCTGGAAGGCAATCGCACCGACACCCAGTCCGAATTCCCACAAGGGTTTCTGTTCCGCAGCGAGCGGAGCTGCTGCGAGCAGCAGCATCACGAGGAGCGCCGCTGAGTGTCCCTGGACAGGCAAAGCGCGCATGAGCTAGCGGCAGCTGCTGCCCACGGCTTCGATCTCCACCAGCAGTTCCTGCCGGCAGACGTCGGCCTGCAGGAACAGCAGTTTTGCATGGGGACCCAAGGCAGAGGCGAGCTGGGCTTGCACGGCGGGCTGATCCTCAGCATTGCGCACGTACACCTTGTAGGCGAGCGTACGGATGTCGAAAGTGGCGCCGGCGCACAGCCGGTTCGCCTCCTCGAGGAGAGATTCGATGTTGATGAGTGTTTCGCGTGTCTGTGCGGCGACATCACCAACATGTCGCGTCTCATGTCCGACGATGCTGGCGGTACCCGAGATGAACAGCAGCGTCGCAGCATCGTTGCGCAGCGCGCTGGCGCGCGAGAATGCCGGTTTGGGGCCGTACTGCGCCGGGTATTCGTAAGCACTGATCTGGCGAGGATTCTCAATCACGGCCGGCTCGACTCTCGAGGCAAGGAAATACACCGCCAGGGGACTGCCATCGAGCGAGCCCAGCGCGCATGCCGCCGGCACATTGCCGCTCGTGGTCTGGCCACTGGCCAGCAGGGCTGCCCGCCGCGCGCTGTTGAATTGTCGATAGCGCTCCAGGCCGTGGCTGATCATGTTGATCGCCGCGAGATAGTTCCAGACACGCACCAGGTGCGGAAAACCGAGCTCCTGCAGCGCTGCAAAGATCTCGCGATATACCTCCTCGGTCGTTGCAAAGAAAGCCGTGCCGGAAGCTCCAGCGGCGCTGCCGGGAGCGCTGCGCAAATCCGCTTTGGAGCATTGCTCCGGGGTGAGCTCCGCCATGCGGATGCAACCAAACAATAGCTGCCCGTCATGGCGGTAATGCAGCTGCCCGTGCACACCTGCGCGCAGCGGCAGCCCGGCGCGCCATAACTCACAGACCGCCGAATGTGCGCCGAGTACGGGTAATCGGATTGGAATCCAGGGTATCTCGTCGGAAAGGGGGCTCGCGCTATCGTTCCCTGCGAATACCGCGACGCCCAGCACGTTCTGCGCCTGCGCCAGTTCCGGCGCGCGCAGCGGCAAATACTCGACCCGAAGGCCCGCGACCGGGCGCATCAACTCGCTGCAACCCGTTCACGCTCATCCGATCGGATATTCAGAGCGCGACGCCGCAAGGCGCTGATCGAGCGTTTCAGGTTGAGAGCCGAGAAGATGTAATACGTTAGCTTGAAAGCGCGCAGCGAGCCCCAGATTGGCGTGTCGCCATAGATGTCACCAGCCAGCAGCCCGAGCATCGCCTCCTTCATGCGGTAGACGTTACGAGGTGCCATGAACAGATCGCGCATCGTGGGATTGGTAACTCGATAAATGAACCACGCGTACTCCCTGGGGCCATGACGGGCGACGCCGTCGTAATGCTCGAGAGCGGTCTCGGCCCGTTCCGGCTCGCGCATGCAGATGTCCAAGGTCTCGGCCGCGACCACGCCATTCATCATCGCAATCAGCACACCCGAGGAGAACATCGGGTCAATGAATGAAAAGGCATCACCCACCAGAAGGTAGCCCGGTCCGTGAGAGCGCGTGCAGGAGTACGCGTAGTTGCCGGTCGCCTCCGGCGCCGAGACCAGCTGCGCATCAGCCAGACGGCTGGCAAGCGGCGCACATAAGTTGATGGTCTCGAGAAAAAAATCGCGAACCGGGGTCTTGCGACGCTTCATGTAGTACGGCCATACGACGGCGCCGACGCTGGTTGTGCCATCTGCCAGCGGGATGAACCAGAACCAACCGTGCTCGAACCAGTAAATGGAGATGTTGCCGGCGCGCTTCTCTTCGGGATAGCGCTGTGCATTACGGAAGTGCCCGTACAGCGCCGCGCTGTTATGGCGCTTGTTACGCTGCTTGGTCCGCAAATGGTTGCCAAGGAATGTATCGCGCCCCGAAGCATCCACCAGATACCTGGCGCGCCAGTGGCGAGTCGTACCGTCATCACTCTGCGCGCTGATCTGCACGCGCATGCCGCCATTCTCAGCCGCAGAGAGAAATTGCACCTCGCGGGCGCGGCAGCCTTCGTGCACTTCGACACCTTGCGCAGTCGCACGGCGGATCAGAACCTCATCGAAACAGGAGCGCCGCACCTGAAAGGCGAATGGCAGTGACTTGTTCCAGCCTTCGTCAAAGTTGAAGGTCTCGCCCCGTCCGCCGTGCCAGGGAGAGACAAACTCGGCGCCCCATTTCGGCATGCCGATCGCGCGGATTTGCTCGGCCACCCCCAGCCGCTCGAATATCGGCAGATTCGCGGGCAGGAGCGACTCGCCGATGTGAAAGCGCGGATGGTGTGCCTTCTCCAGCAGCACGACACGATAGCCCTTCTCCGCGAGCAGGGTGGCGGTCGCAGAGCCGCCAGGCCCGCCGCCAACCACCAGCACGTCAGCCTGCGGAGCCGCTGCAGAGATTGCGGATGAGGAAGGGGTCGACAGCTGCGGTTGCATCGTGGCGCGAATTTATCATGCCCAGAGCGCCCTGACCGTCCAGACCCTGTCTAATGCTGGAGCGTACTAGCCCGAGGGCGCGCCGCGAGCCTATTCACGGCCGAGCTTGTCCTGTTCGGCCGCTGGCTTGCCGCCCGCGGGTTTCTTCGGAGCAGCCTTGTTGGTCACGGCATCTTTCACTTTACCGCTCTCCTCACGCACGGCACTGCCGACCTCCTGGGTGCCTCGCCTGATGGCGGTGCCGGCAGCCCGGGTCTCGCGTTTTACGGCCTCTCCAGTGGCCTGGGCGCCGCGGCGGACCGCCGCCCCCGTGGTGCGCGATTCGCGCTTCACGGTCTCGACGGCCGCGCGCGTATCGCGCTTGGCCACCTCGATCGCTTCCTGTGTATCGCGCTTGATGGTCTGACCGACCTCACGGGCATCCTGCTTGATCGACGCAGAGCTCACAGCTTGCTCTTGCGCCAGACCGGATGATGCGCACAGCAATACGCCAACGCCGAGCAGCCACACTCGCATTGAGCCAACAGAGGTTGTTAGGGTTGTCCCAAGAGCACCGAGCGCCCCCACCCGCATCGGGCGGCCCCGTGAGCTAGTTGTGGGCATCGCCTGTAAAACGCGGCAAGCCCGTGGAGTCCCGTCTGGCAAGGGCCTGCCGCTGACGCATGCGCGCCGCATCCATCAACATGCGACCCGCCCATCGATAAACGTTGTTTTCCTTGACGGTCCGGCGCATGAGCTGCATCCGCTCCCGGCGCTGATCGCGCGGCATCTCGATGGCAGTCTCGATCGCGGTAGCGGTCTCGGACACATCAAACGGATTCACCAGCAACGCTTCCAGCAATTCGCGCGAGGCGCCTGCGAAGGTGCTGAGGATCAATACGCCATCCTCATCTTCGCGCGCGGCAGCGAACTCCTTCGCGACGAGGTTCATGCCATCATGCAGGCTGTTGACGATACAGAAGTCCGCCGCGCGATAGAGTTCCCAGACCGTATCCGGTGACTGTTGGGTGTCTTCGAGGACGATCGGCTGCCAACCATCCGTGCGGAAACGGGCGTTGATGCGCTCGAGCTCCGCCATGGTCTGCTCCTGTAGCGCCCGATATGCGGGCAGCCTGCTGCGCGAGGGAGCTGCAATTTGTAACAGAGTCAGTCTGCCGCGCAGCGTTGGACGGCGCTCGAGCAGGTTTTCCACCGCCTGGAAGCGCTCGACGATGCCCTTCGTAAAGTCCCAGCGCTCCACCCCCAGACCCAGGACCACGCCTTCGCGGATGCCATAGCGCTGGCGCACCGTTGCTTTGGCAACCTCCACCGGCGGCAACCGGTCCAGTTGCCGCGGCGGCCACTCAATCGAGATGGGGTAGGGCACGACCTGACACACGTGGCCTTGCAGCGTCACGGTCATGTGCTCGTGATCGATCTGGCACTCGACGAAGCGATCGACGGTCGCCAGGAAATTCTGACAGTG
Source organism: uncultured Pseudomonadota bacterium (assembly GCA_963715725.1). GTDB lineage: Bacteria > Pseudomonadota > Gammaproteobacteria > Steroidobacterales > Steroidobacteraceae > 13-2-20CM-66-19. Next base: position 3,237,668 of record OY970272.1, read on the forward strand.
ATAGCGCGTATGGAAGCCGAGGATGTCTGCACTCAGCAGATGCAGCAGCATTTCATGCTTCCATGGACATACCCCGAAGGTCTCGGCATTCGGCCAGGGGATATGCCAGAACAACACGATGGTGGCGGCCGGCTTGCGCTCGCGGATGAGCCGCGGCAACAGTGCGAAATGGTAGTCCTGAATCAGCACGACCGGATTGTCCTCGCGCGCCTCGCGCGCTACGACGGCGGCGAATTTCTGGTTCACCTCCCGGTAGGTCGCCCAGTCTTTTTCGCGGAATGCCGGCCGCACGTAGGCCAGATGACATAGCGGCCACAGGCCCTCGTTGGAGAAGCCGTAGTAGTAGCCCTCCTCTTCCTCTTCGCTCAACCAGACCCGACGCAGGACGTAGGCCGGGTCTCCCGGGGGCACGCGAATGCGGTCATGGATGTCCACGACCTGTCGATCCGCAGAGCCGCTGCCATGAGCGATCCAGGTTCCGGCACAGGCGCGCACGATGGGCTCGAGCGCCGTGACCATACCACTGGCTGGCAACTGCACGCGCGGTCGTCCGGATGCATCGCGGTTGTGGATATAGGGTTCGCGGTTCGAGACGACGATCATCTGCGGCGAGCGCAACTGATCGCGCACCACCTGGTGCAATGCCTGCGCCGTCCAGTTCTCGCGATAATCGATCTCGAGCCGCTGACTCTCCTCGATTTCCCGCATGACCTGTCGCACCTGCGACAGCACAGGGATGGATAGCGACGACGAATGGGCATCGTCGAGAAAACGACGGCTGCGGATATCTCCGATCAGCACGGCGGCCCAGCGTTTGAGCATGAACCACGCGATCAGCACTACCAGCAGCCCGATGACCACCACCGACACCGCCGTGAAGGCAATGAGATAGCGGCGTGCGCGCGTCTGGCGCGTGGCGGCGAAACCCAGGTCGTGCACCACATACACGCTCAAGGCGGGCTTGTCCGGATGGGCCACCAGAAAGCCCGACACGTGCACCGGTCCGCTGGAGAGCTCGAGAATCTCGCTCGTACCCGGGTTGGGGGCCGCTTTCAGCGCACACGAGATTTCCGGCGGGGTCGGCGCTGTGCGATAAAAGAGCTCACCATCCGCATCGCAGATGAGGATAGCCGCGAGCCGTCGATCGGTGGCGACGTGCGACAGGTACTTGCGCAGGTCCGTGCGATCGTGGCGGGCCACCAGATCCACGATGCGCTCTTCCATCGAGCCTTCGATCAGGCTCGCGCGCAGCTCGATGTCCCCGCGGAACCACTCGGCCAGCATGCCGTCGATGTGCGGCATGGCGAAGTAGGCCACCACGGCCGATGCCAGGGCCAGCGGCATGACGAAGCGCAGGATGATCGATTTCAGCACGCACGCGACTGTAACTGTCGCGAAGCCTTCTAGCTATCGCTTTGCCAGTCCGAGCCGTGCGGCGGGTAACGCAGCGGGTGGCAGCAGCAAGCTTGAGCGCAACGCCTCGGCGTGAGCCGTCGCCCACCCGGCTGAAGTGGTAACTAGCTACTCCCGGGAACTCCAAGTCACTGCCCACCGCCTGCCGCGTTCAGTCGCTGCCGTATAATTCCTTTGGCCCGTTGAACTCATACCTGAGCCGCGAATGGCTGCCGGACTTGAGCATTTATCGGCGGCTGATGCTGATGCAGGCATTCGAGCCTCTCATCGTGCTTACCTGCAGACACAGTATTTTTCCTCGCTGGATGGCTTGCGCGCGTTCGCAATTCTAGCGGTGGTGTGGCATCACGCCGCTGCGGATCGGATTTCCAACCTTGTTTTAAAGCGAGGCTTTCTCGGGGTCGATCTCTTCTTTCTGATCAGCGGCTTCCTCATCACGACGCTGCTGCTGCGCGAACGCGACAACAGCGGCGACGTCTCCCTCAAGAAATTCTATTGGAGACGCGTGCTGCGCATCGTCCCAGCCTACTGGCTGATGTTGGGAGTTGCCGCGGGGATCGGGTGGGCAGGTCACCGCCCCGTCTGGCTGCATGATCTGCCTTACGCCGCGTTATACATTTCGAATTTCGTGGTGATGCTGAGTCCACTCGCCATCACTTGGAGCCTGTCGGCCGAAGAGCAGTTCTATCTGTGTATCCCGGCGCTGGTCAAGTATGCAAAGCGCGCGCTACCTTACGCTTTGGTCCCCTGCTACATTTTGATCGTGCTGCCAACTTTTGGGCTGGCCCCCCGCCTTGCGCCGTTTTTCCACGAGACCACATTTGGACCCATTATGCTGGGTGTGATGTTGGCACTCGTGTTACACAGTCAGCGCGGGTGGGGTCTCGCTGCCCCTGTACTGCGGCGTTGGTGGATGCCGCTCTTCGCTGTGGCTTTAGCGCTGACGGTGTTGCGTTACCCGGGGCAAGATATGTCCGGTCTCCCGCGAATCGGCATACATCTAGCGCTGCTCCTGCTCCTGGCCAGCTGTGTTGTCCGAAGGGACAACCTTTTGTGCCCAGTGCTCACGTTCTGGCCGATTCGAAGGATAGGTCTCGTCAGCTACGGCATCTACCTATACCACATGATAACGATGGGAATGTTGCTTCAATTCTTGTCATCCGGATATGTCCTGTTCGTGTTGACAGCCGGTGTGACTTGGGTGACTGCGGAGGTGAGCTTCGCGGTCCTGGAGCGGCGGTTCCTGAAGCTGAAACCTCGGAGCCCGGGAATCAGCCAAATTTAACCGTGAAACGACTGCCGGGCGCCTCGGCAGCTTCGCCTACGGACACGGTTGCATGATGCAGATGAGCGATCTCCTCGACTATCGCAAGCCCAAGACCGCAACCTTCAGCGCTCGCATTGGGCATCCGATAGAACCTTTGGAAGATCCTCGTGCGCTCCTCCAAAGGGATGCCCGGGCCATCATCCTGGACGGCGACACTGGGAGGAGGTCCACTCGCAACGATCACTGATACGCGACCCCGGCGATTACTGTAGCGCAAGGCATTGTCGATCAGGTTGGATAGCAGTTCACCTAGCAGTCGGTCATCCCCGACAACGGTAACCGGGCCGTCCGGTACCACCAGGCCGAAGTCGATGTCGCGTTCGAGGGCCCTCGGAATCCACTCCTCACCGATGCGGCGCGCCAGCGTGGCGAGATCCAACGGTTTGAGCTCGATGGCCACGGAGGCCTGCGGGTCGGCGCGCGCCAGCGCAAGCAGCTGTTGGGTCATTCGTCCCGCCCGCTCCACCGCGCGGTGCACGGCGCGCAAGGCCTCCTGTTCGGTCTCGTGATCAATGGCACGCCGCGCCCTTTCCGCATGCAGCATCAGGGCTGCGAGCGGCGTGCGCAGCTGATGCGCGGCATCGGCCACGAATCGCTTCTGGGAATCCAGCGCGTGACTCAGGCGCGCGAGCAACTCATTGATACGGCGGGCGAGTACCCGCGTCTCGCGCGGCAGACCTTCCTCGGGTAGCGGCGTCAGATTGTTCTGTCCACGTGCCTCGATCTGCGAGGCGAGATTGGTGAGGGGCCGCAGGCCGTGAGAGATGCCCAGCCAGGCGAGCAGGACGGCGATGCCGAGGAGGGCGATCTGGGGCGCGATCATGGCGAGCACAATCTCATGCACCAGTTTGCTGCGCTTGACCAGCGTCTCGGCAACGGTGACGACCACCGTGTCGGAGGTGGCGGGTGGCGAGACACGCGTGGAAACGATGCGCACACGCTCACCGTGCGCGCGACCGTCCTGAATGCCGATGCCGTTGTTGGCCACCGGCAGTGCCTCGGGCAAGGTCGCTTCACCTGCGATATACCCGCGCTCGGTCGAAGACACCCGGAAATAGCTCTTGTCGACCTCATCGAACTGCACGATCTGCAGGGCCACACGCGGCAGGTCGAACGCGCTCTGGCCGTGCTCCGAGCGCACCGCTTGAGCGAGCGAACGGGCGGAATCCATCAGCCAGCGGTCGTATACCAAATAGCCGAAGTGCAACGCGGTGAAATAGCAGGCCAGCGCATCCAGCAGCAGCAGCAGAATCAACACCGGTCCCAGACGCCATAACAGCCCAAACCTCAGGCTGCGGTCATTCACCGATCGTGGTCTCCAGCAGATAGCCAAAACCGCGCAGCGTGCGGATCTTCAGTCCGTACGGTGTGAGCCGCCGTCGCAGGCGGTGCACGCAGATCTCGATAGCGGTATCGGAGGGCGGGTTGCCTCCACGACTGAGTCGTTCGGCGATCGTATCCTTGCTCACGACGCGGCCGAGACGACTCGCGAGCGTCTCGAGCAATGCCATCTCACTCGCCGGCAGATCCACGTTGGCGCCCCCCAGCGACACCCGGGGCTCGCCGGGAACGAGAGTGAGCGGTCCCACCCGGATCTCTGCCTCGCGGTCCGTGCGATGCCGGCGCAGCAGCGCGCGCACGCGTGCTTCGAGCTCCGGCATCTCGAATGGTTTGACGAGGTAGTCGTCGGCTCCTGCATCCAGGCCCGAGACCCGGTCCTCCAGCGCATCGCGCGCGGTGATGATTAGGATGGGAAGATTCGAGAGCTGCTTACGCATGTTGCGCACCAGTGTCAGCCCGCCCATGCCTGGAACCATGAGATCAACAATCGCCAGATCGTATTCTTTGGATGTCAGCGCATTGAAAGCAACCCGGCCGTCCGCGTACGCGTCGACCTCATAGCCGGATTGCTGCAGCAGGGCGCTGAGGCCCTCGCGCAGCTCGTGATCATCCTCAACGATCAGCAGCCGCATGCATCACTACGTGTGAGTTCAGGTGCGCGCATTTTACTCGTTTGTCACAGGATTGCGGTGCCAATGCCTGGCCCTTTCGGGCACACTTGCCCGGCTATGCGTCTGCCTGAATTCCCACCTCTTTCGATCATCAAGAACCGCCTGGTTCCGGGCCAGTGGGATCTGCTCGCTTTTCTGCTGGTCGTCGCCTTCTTCATCTACCTCGGCGAGGCAGCGCATGGCCTGACTCAACCACTGGCACCGCTGGAGGCGACGCCCATCGTGCTCGATCCCTGGGCGCTGGTGGGTTATGCGGCCCGCACGGCGTTGCGCATGCTGGTCGCCATGCTCGCCTCGCTGATCTTTACGTTCACCTACGCTACGCTCGCTGCCAAAAGCCGCCGCGCCGAGATCGTGCTCGTGCCGCTGCTGGACATCCTGCAGTCCGTGCCGATTCTCAGCTTCTCCATCGTGATCGTTTTCTTTCTGTCGCTGACTCCGGGCCGGGTGGCCGGTGCCGAGATGGCCGCGATTTTCCTTATCTTCACCAGTCAGGCCTGGAACATGGCCTTCAGCTTCTATCAGTCACTGCGCAGCATGCCGGAGGAACTGCAGGAGGTGGCGCGCAGCTTCCGCCTGACATCCTGGATGCGCTTCTGGCGGCTGGAGGTTCCGTTCGCCATGCCCTCGCTCATCTGGAACATGATGATGTCGATGTCAGGCGGCTGGTTCTTCGTGGTGGCCGCCGAGGCGATCTCGGTGGGCAACACCACGGTGACGCTGCCCGGTGTCGGTTCGTACATCGCGCTCGCCGTGGCCCAGCAACGCAACCTCGGCGCCATCGGCTATGCCATAGCGGCCATGTTCGTGGTGATTCTCATTTATGACCAGCTGCTGTTCCGCCCGCTGATTGCCAGCGCCGACTGGTTCCGTCTGGAGCAGGAGGCGGGACTGACGCCCTCGCGTTCCTGGGCGCTGACGATGATGCGACGCTCGCGACTGCTCGGATTGTTCGCCCGGCTGTTCTCCAGGGCACTGAGCGCCGGCAATTCCGTGGCGGAGGATCGCGCTCCAGTACCGCGCGCCGCGGCGGCGTCTCCGCACCGGCAGCAGCTGGTCGATACGCTGTGGTATGCGTTGATCGCGGTGATAGCTGTCACCTCGTTGTGGATCACCGGCCGTTTCGTGCTGGGCGGCGTGGCTCCGGCAGAGATCGGACACGTCACTGTCCTCGGACTTTTGACCTTGTTGCGGGTGATCGTGCTGATCGCCATCGCGAGCCTGGTGTGGGTGCCGATTGGCGTTGCCATCGGCCTGCGACCGCGCGTCGCGAGAATTGCCCAGCCGATTGCGCAGTTTCTGGCAGCCTTCCCCGCCAATCTCTTTTTTCCGGTCGTCGTATCCAGGATCGTGATGCGGCAGGCTGAACCCGAATGTCTGGCTGAGTCCGCTCATGATCCTCGGCACACAGTGGTACATCCTGTTCAACGTCATCGTCGGCGCCTCCGCAGTGCCGGCAGAGCTGCGTTACGTCGGTGAGAACCTGCGGGTTGGCGGCTGGCTATGGTGGCGGCGGATCGGGCTGCCGGCGGTGTTTCCGTTCTACCTCACTGGGGCGATCACGGCATCGGGCGGTTCGTGGAACGCCAGCATCGTCGCCGAGGTCGTAGTCCTGGGGGCATGACAAGTTGACTGCCAAGGGTCTGGGATCCTACATCGCTACGGCCACCGATGCGGCCGACTACCGGCGCATGGCGCTCGGCACGGTGATGATGAGTCTGTTCGTGGTCATTATTAACCGCTTTTTCTGGCGGCCCCTCTACATGCGCGCGGAGCGCAAGTTCCGGCTGAGCTAGCTGGAGATCGAGATGAACGCATTACCGCTGCTGGATGTGCACAGTGTTTCGCAGGCTTTCCGCAAGCCCGACGGCGATGAGCTGGTGGTGCTCGAGGGAGTCAATCTCACGCTGCGCGAAGGCGAGATCATCGGGTTGCTGGGCCGCTCGGGCTCAGGCAAATCCACGCTGCTGCGGGTAATCGCCGGTCTCAACACGCCGACCGGCGGCGAGGTGCGCTACCTCGGACAGACGGTCGGCGGACCGGCCGCCGGTATTGCTATGGTCTTCCAGAGCTTCGCGCTGTTTCCCTGGCTCACGGTGCTCGAGAATGTGCAGCTCGGACTGGAGGCGCTCGGCGTCGGGGCGCAGGAAATACGGCGCCGTTCGCTTGCGGCGATCGATCTGATCGGTCTGGATGGCTTCGAGTCAGCGTATCCGCGCGAGCTGTCGGGCGGTATGCGCCAGCGGGTGGGGTTCGCGCGCGCCCTGGTGGTCCATCCGAACATCCTGCTGATGGATGAGCCATTTTCGGCACTGGATGTGCTGACCGCCGAGACCCTGCGCAATGACTTCCTGGACTTGTGGTGCGAGGGGCAGCTGCCGATCAAGGCCGTGTTGCTGGTCACTCATAACATCGATGAGGCGGTGCAGATGTGCGATCGCCTGCTGATCTTCTCCACCCATCCGGGTCGCGTGGTGAGTGAGATCCCGATCGACCTGCCCAAGCCGCGGCGGGTACTGGACCCGCGCTACATTGCGCTGGTCGATCGGGTGTATGCCGAGATGACGGTGCGGCGTGGAGGCGATCTGCGCCCGGGATCGCGCGTGGAGCGTTTTCCGGGCACCGGCATCGGCACTATTCTGACGCACGTATCCTCCAACCTGCTCGCAGGTCTGATGGAAGCGCTGAGCGATGAGCCCTTCCGCGGCAAGGCCGATCTGCCGGAGATCGCCGAGACGCTGCACATGGAAGCCGGCGAGATCTCTGCCGGTGGCGGAGGCCCTGCAGATGCTCCGCTTCGCGGAATCGAGCGAGGCGACATCCGTCTGACCGAAGCCGGACTGCAGTTCGCTCGCGAGGAGACCGACGAGCGCAAGCGCATTGTTCTCCCGGCACCTTTTGACTTACGTACCGCTGGCGGCGCACATCCGCCGCGTGCTGGATGAGCGCAAGGGCCGCTCCGCACCCAAGAGCCGCTTCTTCGATGAGCTCGAGGATTACATGGCAGAGGAGGCGGCCGAGCAGACGCTGCGCACGGTGATCAGTTGGGGACGCTACGCCGAAGCCTTTGCTTACGACGATAACCAGCAGGCCTTCAGCCTGGAGAACCCGGCCTGAGCGGTGCGTCCGCCCTTGCTGCGGGCCAGTGGCCGCCCTGACCCTTTAAGGGGGCTGCTACCTGTGGCGGCAGCCGCGTATGCTTCAGACGGCCAGGCGAGGGGCTCGTACCCGCAGGTACGAATTTCCCATCAGGAGCACGGAACCATGGCCGAGAACCCTTCCCCACCCGTGAAGCCGCGACTGCTGATCGTCGATGACGATGACGAGCTGTGCTCGATGCTGGCCGAATATCTGGGACCGGAGGGTTTCATCACCGAGGCGGTCGGCAGCGGCCCTGCAGCGCTTGAGCGCCTGGGGCGCGAGGCATTCGATCTGGTCGTCCTGGACGTCATGCTGCCGGAGCTTTCCGGCTTCGAGGTTTTGCGGCGCATACGCTCGTTGAGCCGGGTGCCGGTCATCATGCTGACGGCGCGTGGCGAGGAAGTGGATCGCGTCGTGGGCCTGGAGATGGGTGCGGATGATTACCTTGCCAAGCCATTCAGCCCCCGCGAGCTGGTCGCCCGCATCCGCGCGGTTTTGCGCCGCATGTCCGGCGAAGGGCATCCTGCTAATGGCGCCGTGCAGTGGGGTCCGCTGCGCATCGACCTGCGGGCGCGCCGCGCCGAGGTGAATGATCATGACCTGGAGCTGACTGCGGCAGAGCTGCGTATCCTCGAGCTGCTCGTGCGCGCCGATACCAAGACAGTTACCCGCGATGAGCTGATGACCCAGGCGCTCGGCCGGCGGCTGTTGCCGACCGACCGTAGCCTCGATACGCATGTCAGCAATCTGCGGCGCAAACTCTCCAAGGCGACTTCGCGGGTCAGCGTGCAGAGCGTGCGCGGCACCGGCTACGCGCTCGCTCTGGCGTCACGGCCTGAGGAACACGCCGCAACACCATGAATTCGCTCTACTGGCGGATCTTTCTCGCCTTCTGGGTGGCGATCGCGCTCATCCTGATCTGCACGGTTCTGCTGGTCGTCAATGCGGAGCAGCAGCGGCGCTTCTCGCATTCCTGGGTGCAGCGCTCGGCGCTGTATGCGCAGGCCACGCATGCCTTTGAGAGCGGTGGTGCGGATGCGCTGCGTGCCTGGCTGCGCAATCTGCAGCCGCCGGACATCAAGGCGCTGACTTTCATCACGGATGCGAACGGTCAGGAGATGTTGGGTCGATCCATTCCGGATTATCTGCGCGATCCAAATTATCTGCGCGATCCCTCCGGGCCAGTGAGCGCGGCCAATGGGCGCCCGATCCTGCAGCCGACGATCCGCTCGGTCGGCGGTCCTCTGGTGCTGGTGGGCCCTGACGGCCGGGCATTCCATGTCATTGTCGGACCCCTGCGTGCCGGGCCTCACTTGTTCGGCGAGCTGGAGCTGCCGCAGGTATCAATGGCGACCCTGGGTATCGCGCTCGTGGTGAGTGCGCTGGTGTGCTTCATCCTGGCGCGCTACCTCGTGGCCCCGGTGGATCAGTTGCGTCGCGCGACGCGCCAGATTGCCTCGGGGGACCTCGCGGTGCGGGTGTCGCCGAAACTCAAAGGACGCCGGGATGAGCTGGGGCTGCTCGCTTCCGACCTCGACACGATGGCAGAGAGGGTGCGCAACCTCCTGGAGACGAAGCAACAACTGCTGCGTGACGTCTCGCACGAGCTGCGCTCACCGCTGGCCCGACTGCAGCTCGCTCTTTCGCTGGCGCGACGCGACGGCGATGCCGAATCCGCGCGTCATCACGAGCGCATCGCCTGCGAAGCGGATCGCCTGGAGCAACTGATCGCACGCACGCTGAAGCTGGCACGCATCGAGCGACCGGCCCGTGGCCTGGACCGCTTGCCCGTGAATGTGACCGAGCTGCTCGCGAGAATCGTGTCTGACGTGGGCATCGAGGCGGACGCGCAGGGCTGCACGGTCGATCTGCAGAGCGCAGCAGGTCTTTTCGTCGAAGGGGATTGGGAGCTGTTACGCAGCGCACTGGAAAATGTGATCCGCAATGCCGTGCGTTACAGCCCGGCAGGCGCGAGCGTCGCCGTCAGCGCGCAACTTACCCGCGGTCAGCTGGAGGTGGTGGTGCGCGATGGCGGCCCGGGTATTCCGGAGAAGGATCTCGCGCTCATCTTCGAGCCGTTCTATCGAGTTGATGCCGCGCGCAACCGGGCAGTAGGCGGCGACGGGCTCGGGCTGGCGATCGCCTCGCGGGCCATCGCCCTGCATGGCGGCACGATCCAGGCGAAGAATGTCAGCTCCGGCGGCCTCGCGGTGCACATGCTGTTGCCGATCATCCATTCGGCGGCCACTTCGCAGGCCCCCGCGGAGGTGGCTGCGGAAACAGCAGATCCGGCGGACACGGAAGAAAAAGCCGCTCTTGCGAGCGGCTCTCCGACGGTGCTCTGAGGAGTTACTGGCGTCGGCCGCGGATCTCAGGGAGGGTGAAATCCACAGCAGGCCGCCACACCGGGACAAGAATGAATCACCCGCCTGCTGGCGGGCACGGGCGGTTGGACGCATCGGCGCGAGAAAAGTTGACCGGCTTTGAGTTTCTTTGGAATCTTGATGTTCGCTAACAACACGCACGCACAATTCGACGTTCTGCATCCTGTGGCGGCGCCATCAGGCTTTGCGCGCCGCTGAGCCCCAGGTGAAATGTGCCGTCGCCAGGTAATTCCACAGCGTTCCCACGACGATCCCGGCAGCCGCTGACAGGGCCCACTGAACATTTTGCGTAAAGGCGTATGCGGCGATGCCGATGTTGGCAAGCGCGCCCGTGCCGCAGACCAGATAGAAACTCAGCAGTCCGCGCACCAGCCGGCGGCCGCGCAGACGACGGTCGCGGTAGGTGATGAAATTGTTGATGAAGAAGTTGGATGTCATCGCGCCCAGGGTGCCGGCGAGCTGCGCTACCGGAAAGGCGATGCCCAGCGCGAGATACAGGGTTGTCAGAATGAGGTAGTGCAGCACCACCCCCGAGCCGCCGACCATCGCGAAGAACAGCAGGCGCGGTCGGATCAGATGCCCGATGCGCTTATCGACCAGCAGCATCAGGTACTCCCAGGCGACCTGCGAGTCGAGCTTGCTCTCACCGTGCACGCGGGGACGGAACGTGTAGGCGACTTCAGCAAATCGCAGTGGCCGGCCAGCTGAGGCGAACAGGTCCAGCAGGATCTTGAATCCGAATCCGGACAGCTGGCGCGCCGCTTCCCGCATAACCGCCGTTCTCACCACGAAGAAGCCGCTCATGGGGTCATGAAGATTGTCTGGAATCAACCCCTTGGCCAAGCGTCCTGCGATCCGGCTGATGTCCGCGCGGCGCGTGTCCCACTCGCCCGTGCCGCCTCCTTCGACATAGCGGCTGCCGATGACGATATCCAGATCGCGCGCCCGCAGCTCATCCAGCATCTGTGGCAGGATCGTCTCATCATGCTGCAGATCTGCATCCATGACAGCCACGATGGGCGCGGCACTGCTCATTGCTCCCTCAACGACTGCCGTTGACAGCCCACGCCGGCCGATGCGCTGGATACAGCGCACGCGCTCGTCGTCGCGGGAGATCGCCCGTGCCACATCCGCCGTCCCATCCGGAGAGTCGTCATCCACGACGATCAGCTCCCAGCTCTCGCCTTTGAGGATCGTTACCAGGCGCGCGTAGAGCTCAGGGAGATTCTTAGCTTCGGAGAACGTCGGGACAACAATTGAGAGATCGGGCATCAACTGCTCCGCAGGTGGGCAATAGCTTGTGTTGGCGCTGGTCCACATACACCGAAGCCTGCGCAGTACCCTCCGCCGGAGGCGATTCTAAGGCGTGGGGGAAACTCGAGCGACCGGCGCGCTGTCAGCAGGAAGGAGACCTGCGAGCCTCCAGGCTGGCAGACCTCTGAAAGGTGCCAGTATGGTTAGTGCCTTTCAGGTCGGCGCTGTCGATCGATGGCAGTGATCGCTTGACCGATGACGGCGCCTAACCCACTGGATTCTCGGTAGAATTGTTCCTGAACCATCGTTGTGGCGGTTTGACAGGATCTATAGAAGCTCAGATCCAGGGCGAGTCGCGACAGCGCATCCGCGAAACTTTCCGTTTTTCCGGTTTCGGCGACCACCGCGGCTGATCCGAGAATCTCCCAAGCCGGCACTACTTTGCTCACCACCACTGGCCGGCCCGCGAGAATGGCCTCCGCCGCAGTCATAGCCAGGCCTTCCGAGTAGTCGGCCATCGTCGGGACGATACTCGCGTGCGCCCAGCCGTAAGCTTGCAGCACCTCCTCACGGGGTAGACGGCCGGTGGCATTTACAATCCCCGTCAGGCCTCGCTCAGAGAGACGGCCCTGCAGGGCTGTCAGCGCGGAACCGTCACCGATCAGCTTCCAGTTGAATTGCCCGGGCATGCGGCGCTCCAGCAGTTCTGCCAGCTCGACCAGCAGAAACACGCCCTTGTTTGTCTCGATGCGCCCAACGAACAGCATGCGGAAAGGCTTCATTGCGGAAGTGTCCGGCGGAGCCACGGCATCGAGGAAACCGCGACGGAATTGGGCCCGGCATTGATAAACGGGGCCGGCAGTTTTGCCGGCAACCTGTTTCACTTGCCTTTCGCACTCCGGAGACACGCAAATCGTCGCCGCGGCAAAGTGGCGAAAGAACACACCGTCCAGTGCTCTCAGCAACCTGTCCCGGCGGCGATGCGAAGGCAGCCCCATGGGCCAGAGTGTGCTGTGAATGACCGCGATGACGGGAACACGTGCGATGGCAAGCAAAGCAAACAGTATCCAATGCGACGTCCCAGAATCGATAACCGCGATCGCGGCCCGGTCGCGCAACACCTGCCAGATGATCTTCAGTCCGTATAGCCCTCCCGCCAGGTGGTGTCTGACGCCGCCAGCGTAGTACCAGCTCAGTTTTGGACGATTCTCGATCTCGAACAAACGGTCACGAATCGAATCGGCGTTCTCGTACCAGGAAATGGCGTGGGCTGGCGCACGGTTCTCCCGGCACCAATCGAAGAAAAGCTGCGAGAAAGCGATCGACATTTCAAATGCCGGCTCCTTTCCTTCAAGAAGCTGTCTGTACATCGCCACGACATTCCCGGGGCCCAATGCGTAAAGGATTCTAGGGGGCCACCGCTGTGTCATCAGACGCTTTCTCCATAGCCTGCAGGGCAAAAAGCCCCGGCAGGCCGCTTGACCGTATCTTGCAATATGGTCTACCGGAAAGCTGCCCAGCGGGCTTGCAGCGATTTCCCGGTTTCTTATATAGGGGGAGGAATGGGCGCGCAGCGGCGCAGAGGTCAGGAAAAGGCAGACCCGCTAGCGCGGATAGCTACTGTCGTTCACAAGAGGCTTTAAACCGGCTTGAAATTCGGCTTCCGCAGCACGAACCGCGCCCGCGGCAGGTATCTGAAAATGCGCGGACCCCGGACAAGATAACGGCGCGCCATGCGGGTCGGATTCTGAATGAGCCGGTGCAGCCATTCGAGGGACAGCCGCTGCATCCACAATGGCGCGCGCTTCTCAACGCCGGTTACGAAGTTCAGCGACGCTCCCACGCACAGAGCCAAGCCCCGGGCTACGCCACGCGCATGCAGATAATTTGCAATCAGCTCCTGCTGCGGTGAGCCAATGGCGAGGAAACAGAAGCGGAATGGACCTTCGCGCTCGATGAACTGTAGTGATTCCTCCACGGCGATGGGATCGGAGATGAAACCCATCGGTGGGTTGTAGTGACGCACATTGCGCAACCCGTAAATGTCCGCGAGCTTTGCGATCTGCTCATCGGTACCACCTAGGATCACGATGCGGTCAGAAGGCACCACGACACTCGACAGCAGGCGTTCGCTCAGATCCGAGCCGGTACATACCGGCAGGTTCACGCCTTTCAGGAGCCACAGCAGCCTTGCACAGAAGCGGCTGTCCATGAGGACGTAGCTCGCGTGGCGGTAGAGTGAGCGGAACTCGGAATCTTCGTGGTACCGCACCAGGTGATCGACGTTGGGCGTGACCACGTAGCCGAAGCGATCCTCACCGAAGGCCGCTGCCTCGGTCAGGAAGCGATTCAGGTCGTAATCATCGATGGCGTGCACCACGTCGCTGCTGACCGGGTCTGCAGCCGGCACGCCGGTCGTGACAGGAAGAAGTGCCCTGGAAGCTCGCGACGCCGCAGAGGGAGCCGCAGCGGGCGCTACCAGGGAGTAGCTGGCTTCCGGAATACCCGCGAGACGCTTGTTCATCTAGGACCCCGCGCCTGAGCGTTCCCACCTTGCCCAGGCACTATCGCGCTAACCGAAGTACGTTCTCAGCCCAATCGGCGTGTTCTTATCGCCGGGTCAGTATCCCTTGTTTTCGCGCGAATCGTACAACACATTGCGCAAGTTGTGATGCTCGTCTATGCCTGATTTTTCCACATCAAACATAACGCTTGAGCAATGTGACGGAACTCCATGTGCACCAAGTAGAGTTAGTAAGCGTTGTCTCGACGCACCAGCACAAACAATGTCTTTAAGATGATTTTTAGGTCCAGCCACGGCGACCAGTGACTGAGGTATTCGAGATCGAAGCGCACGCGCTCGCGCATTTTTTCGATCGTCTCGGTTTCGCCGCGCAGTCCGTTGACCTGAGCTAAGCCAGTGATGCCTGGACGAACCTTATGACGAATCATATAGCCGCTGATGAGCTTGCGGTACTGTTCGTTGTGCGCTACGGCGTGCGGGCGCGGACCCACCACGCTCATCTTTCCCTCAAGAACATTGAAGAGCTGTGGCAGCTCATCGAGTGAGGTCGCTCGCAGCAGCCGACCGATCGGAGTCACCCGCTGATCGTTTTTCGTCGCTTGTGTCACGACGGGACCGTCCTCGCAAACGATCATCGTGCGGAACTTGTAGACCATGATCTCCTCACCGTGCAGCCCATAGCGGCGCTGACGGAATAGGATGGGACCTGCCGAGGTCAACCTCACGCCGAGCGCGATAAGGAGCATGAGAGGCGCGAGCAGGATGAGCGCAGCGCTCGCGAAGATAATGTCTGTCGCGCGCTTCTGCACGGCATCCATGCCGTAGAAGGGCGTGTCACACACTGAGAGCGCCGGCATACCGTTGATCTCGACAAGGCGCCCCTGAATCATGTCGAAGGCGAGTACGTCGGGTACGAAATAAATGGATGCGGTCGTATCGCGCAGCTCACGGATCATCTCCCCGATACGCGGCACGTTGCTGATCGGCAAGCAGATATACACTGAGGTCACGCCGTGGATGCGGGCAAACTCCGCAACGTCCTTGCAGTGCCCAATCAGATGCGCAGGATCGATGACCTGCGCGACGCGGTCGGCACTGCGGAAGTCGAAGAAACCCAGAAATCCCGCCGCGCGGCAAGCGCCTGAACAGCTCATAGCCGAGACTGTTCGCTCCTACGATGATGTAGCTCGGTGCATAGGCGCTGTTGGAAATCGCCCAACGCGCGCGGGCTCGCAGCACGTGGGCCGCGGCGAGCGCGATCGGTGTAGCCGCGAACCAGGTGAGCATCATCAGGCGCGAGAAGTAGGCGGTCACCTTGAAGGCAAATCCTGCGAACAACAGGATGCAGACCACGCTGCTCCACTCGAGCAGGATGCGTGAAAACACCGCCGACACCGGCTTGTTGGCCAGCTCGCTCTCCCGATCCTGGCGACCGAAGATGCGGCTCGTGATGATGTAGCTGAGCACTGCCAGAGCGCCCAATGGCGCCGATAGCGGCCAGCGGAACAGCAATGCGCAAAAGACGAGAGTCAGCACGGCGGTCAGCGAATCGAGCCGCTTCAGGATGAAGAATGAAGCAGGTTCGACACTGCCAAAACGCACGCGCTTGCGGGTTTCGGCAGCGGATACACCGGCTACCGAACCTACGACGGCTGCCATGATGGATGTGCTCCCCGTATCGACGAATTCATTATTCGGCAGGCCCATTACTTCACCATTACGCCGAGGGAACTGCTCTAGTTCCCGCCGAAAAGTGTGAACCAGTTCGTGACTTGCGAAAAATCTGCTTCGGAAGCTTGCAAGGCGCGTGCCTCGCGGGGAGCAAATGTGTGGTGTATCAGCAACGCATTGGGATGCCAGCAATTCATGGGCTTGCTCGGGCAAGTCAAAGCTCTTGCTCAGGCCTAAGTCGATCCCAGCACGGGATCTCATCACTGGCGTGCACTAAGCGCATTCGCCTTTGCCAAATTCGCCTCTAAACCGCGCGTGGCTTCCAGGCTGCAAACGCTCGCAGGGGGCCTGCGCTGACAAGAATGCGGAAAAAAAGCTGTCGCCAGCTACCTACGTCCGCAAGCAACGACATTTGGAGCCTCCGCAAGTACCGGGTTTAACTCCCCCGCACGCGCTTGAGTCGTAAAGAGCAGGACGCTCACCGCCTGAGGCAGCTTGGTCGCTCCCTCGGCAAGCAGCGACCGCAAGCGCGCCGCTCGTCAATCGATTTTCCGCTCCGGGGACGCTATGCAGCGCACTGCACAGACCGCTTTTGCTTCGAAATTCTTCAGGTTGGTTTGGCAGCCGCTGTCTGGCGTCGGCCTTTCGCTGCTGCTCTGCTCGCAGATACGAGCGGCAGAGCAGCTCTATATTGGTGGCCAGCCCGAGGCCTCGATTGCCGCCGGCACGGCATACGTTTTTCGGCCGTGGGTGTCTGCGCCGGCGGGCCTGCACCACAGAGTGAGATGGGCGATCCAGCACAAGCCGAGTTGGGCGAGTTTCAATTCCAGCACCGGTGTGCTGAGCGGCAAGGTGTATACGCCGGAGGTGGGGACGTACCAGGACATCTCTATCTCGGCATCCGCGGGCAGGCTGCACGCCTCCATGCCTGCGTTCTCCATAACCGTTCTGCCGAAGGGCTCACCTTCCGGCAACCCGGTACCACCCTCGCCGACACCTTCCGGGCCTGCGATCAGCGGCACTCCGGCGACCTCGGTCGCCTCGGGCTCCGCCTATGTCTTCAAGCCCGTTGCCACGGATGCCAGCGGGGCGAAACTGACCTTCAGCATCAAGCAGTCCCCGAGCTGGGCCATCTTCAATACAGCCACTGGCCAACTCTCCGGCACCCCCGGCAGCGCAGCAGTAGGCACGACTGCCAACATTGTCATCAGCGTCAGCGACGGAAAGCTATCCGCATCGCTTGCGCCTTTTTCGATCACGGTGACGGCCGGTACCATGGGCTCAGGTCCGACGATCAGTGGCACGCCAGCGAGCGCAGCGACCGTCGGGGCGGCGTACAGCTTTCAGCCAGCCGCCAGCGATGCAAGCGGCGCGAAACTCACCTTTGGCATTCAGAATGCACCGGCCTGGGCCACCTTCAACAGCGCCACAGGACTGCTGACAGGCACGCCCACTGCGGCCGCCATCGGCACGACCGGCAACATCGTGATCTCAGTCAGTGACGGGCAGTCCTCAGCGGCGCTGCCGTCATTTTCTATAACCGTGGGGCAGGCGAGCACCGTTCGCAGCGCGACACTTTCCTGGACCCCACCGACCCAGAATCAGGATGGCAGTGCGCTCACCAATCTGGCCGGGTACATCATCAGCTGGGGTACGGGCGCCAGCTCGCTGACGAACGCGACCACGCTGGCCAACGCCGCGGCAACCAGCTACACCGTCAGCAACCTGGTGCCCGGGACGTGGTATTTCGTCGTTCGCGCTTATAACAATCTCGGCACAAACAGTCCGCAGTCGACCATCGTGAGTGCGACGCTGCAATGAGCTCCGAGCTTCACCAGGGCACATCTCGCGGCTGATCAAGGCTCACCCGCCGCGGAGTGAGTCGCTGCCGATCCTGCTGAAGACCGGAGCCCCCGGCGCGAGGGGCTGACAGGGGTAGGCGACGCCAGCCCGAACGGCACGGACAGGGCGATAAGGCGGGCTGTGCCCCGGCTGAGCGGGCGCCGCAGGTCACTATCTGTGAACCCGTTCACAAGGTAAACGGGTGCCGCCTCGGCCACTCGGAAGACCACCCCAGACTTTGAGTGAGCGCACGGCTTCCCAGCCGGCCATGCCGCATCATTCCGTTCGGATCACTGTGAAAACAATCCCGGCACCAACACTACCGGGGGGATACGATAGGGGTATGGGAATAAGTTATGTGAACGCGATGCGGGCCGTAGCCTGTGCTGCCTGTCTTTGTGCAGCGATGGCGACCGCTCCGAATGCCGCTGCGCAGGAAACACCAGGTCCTCCAGGGGCAAAGGTGTTAGCCCGCAATATCTTATCGGCCCGGGCGACACCCTGGAAATTTTCGTGTGGCGCAACTCCGAGCTGACTGCAACGGTTCCCGTGCGGCCGGACGGGAAAATCTCTACTCCGCTGGTTGAGGACATGGTGGCCGTCGGCAAGACCCCTTCGCAGCTGGCGCGGGACATTGAGAAAGTGCTGGCCGAGTACGTCAAGTCTCCGGAAGTCAATGTCATCGTCACCGTCCCGGCAAGCGTATTCAGCCAGGTCAAAGTCATCGGACAGGTGAAGACACCCACCGCATTGCCGTATCGGGATGGTATGACCGTGCTCGATGCGATTCTTGCTGTCGGCGGGCTCGGCAACTTCGCAGCCGGAGATCGCGCGCGCATCGTGCGCACTGAAGACGGGTAAGCAGACCGAAATTAAAATCAAGCTGGAAAAGCTCGTGAACAGCGGCGACATGAGCCAGAACCTCAAACTGCGTCCGGGTGATGTCCTCGTCGTCCCCGAGTCGCGTTTCTAGCGTCAGCCGAAGGTGAGGATCGCCGCGTGAGCCCATTGCTCGAAGAGCTGCAGGAACATGTGCGGGGCGCTTGGCGCTTCCGCTGGTGGGCGATGGGGGTCGCCTGGCTCATCGCCATTGCTGGCTGGTTGATCATCTTTGCGCTCCCGGATCGTTACGAGGCCAGCGCCAGTGTGTTTGTCGACACCCGCACGCCGCTCACACCCGCGCTGCAGGGGTTGACCGTCGAGCAGGACGTGAACGCCGAGCTGAACTTCGTGCACCAGTCATTACTGTCCAACTCGCAACTGCAGAAAATCGCTCAGCAGGCGGGTGCGCTGCCCGCGTCCGACCCGGATCCGGTGCATCGGGAAAAGGCGATCGACGAGCTGCGCCAGCACATTCAGGTGAATCAGCGCAGCGCCAGTGAGCGGGAAGACGAGCGCACCGCCGGCAGCATCTACGACATCGTCTATCAGGACCCTGACCAGTCGCACTGCCTGCGCCTGGTGCAGATCATGTTGCAGACATTTGTCGATGAGACTCTGGGCGGCAAGCGCGAAGGCGCGGAGAACGCCCAGCAATTCCTGCTCACGCAGATCAGGGATTACGAGCATCGTCTGCGCGAGGCGGAGGACCGGCTCGCCGCGTTCAAATCCAAACATCTGGGACTGATGCCCACAGAGCAGGGCGGCTACTTTGCGCAGCTGCAGAAAGAGACCGATGCCGTCGCGGACCTGCAGGCGAAACTGCGTACCGCGGAAACCCGACGAGCTACTTTACAAGCGCAGCTGCACGGCGATGCAGCCGTGTCTGCCGCTTCCGGGGTGACTCCGGTAGTCGGCGGGATCGGCATGGCCGCAGGGACCGATACCGTATCACGCATTGCCGAAACACAGGCTCATCTGGATGAGCTACTGTTGAAGTTCACCGATAAGCATCCAGATGTCATCGCGGCCCGCCAGACCATCGAGGAGCTGAAGAAGCGACGCGCGGTGGAGCTGGAGAACATCCGCCGTGGCGATGTGGACGCGGTGGCGGCCAGCCGGGCCAGCAGCAATCCCGTGTATCAGAGCATGCAGCTGGCGCTGAACCAGGCACAGCTGGATGTGTCCGACCTCCACTCGCAGCTCGCGGACCATCAGGCAAAAGTCAACGAATTACGCCAGCTGGTCACCACGGCGCCGCAGGTGGAGGCCGAATACGCCCAGCTCAATCGCGACTACGACGTCAACAAATCGCAGTACACGGCATTGCTCGCGAACCTGGAGAAAGAGCGCCTGAGTCAACGTGCCAACGACGCAGGCTCGGTCCGCTTTGACGTCGTGCAATCACCTCTGGTGAGCGCCAAGCCGGTTTCGCCGCGACGTACCCTCCTGCTTGCGGGAATGCTGCTCGTTGCAATCGCAGCCGGCTGCGCGCTTGCTTATGGCCTCGATCAGCTGTTCCCGGTGGTCGGCTCCGCGACCCGGTTGAAGGCGCTGACGGGTGTCACGGTGTTGGGCTGCATCGGTGCCGCTTTCCCAGGGGTCAGCAAGCGCAGCTGGCGCAGGGATGCCGGCCTCATGGCGTTGGCGACGTGCTGTCTGGTTGCGGTGTGCTTCGTCGCGCTGCTGCTGAGCCGCGATGGATATCGTTTGACGCTGACTGCCTTGCGGCAACTGGGGAATGTGTGAGTCTCATCGAAAATGCTCTGGGCAAGCATCGCACCGAAGGCTCGCAAAGCCGTACCGGCGCGCATCTGCTGGATGTACTCTCCAGGCCCGTGGAACCTCCGCACACGCCGCGCAACTATCAGGTCGACCTGGAAAGCCTGCGCCAGCAGGGTTACCTGCCTGAGCCTTCCGAGGAACGCAGGCTCGCGGATCATTACCGTCAGGTCAAGCGCCCCCTGATCAGAGCCGCGCTCGGCGCCGAGCAGGAGCCGCTGATGCGGCTGATCCTGGTGACCAGTCCGCTGCCAGGGGATGGCAAGACGTTCACCAGCATCAACCTTGCCATGAGTCTGGCGCGCGAGCGGGATACCACGGCGCTCCTCATCGATGCCGATCTGCCCAAGGCACACATCAGCCGCGCCTTCGGCCTGCACGATCAGCCCGGACTGATCGATGCTCTTGCCGACGATGCCCTGGACGTCGAATCGCTCATCTTGCGCACCAACATCAACGGACTGGATGTGTTACCGGCCGGCAAGTGGAATGAAGGCGTGACGGAGATGGTGAGCAGCGCCCGGATGAGTGAGATTGCGACACGCCTCGTGTCGCGCAGCCCACGACGTCTGGTAATGATGGATTCTCCGCCATTGCTGGTGTCGATCGAGGCGCGCGCTCTTGTACAGATACCCGGACAGGTGGTTCTCGTGGTGCGGTCCGGCAAGACACCGCGCCAGGCCGTGGTCGATGCCGTGGGGCAGATTGATACGAAGAAGCTGCAGGGGCTGGTCCTCAATGACGCCCGCTGGAATGCCGGCAGCGGCTACTACGACTACTCCTACTACGGGGCGCCGCCAGATGGCACCTCCCGCAAAGGCTAGCTGCACCGGTTTCCTTGCTGTCTGCGCGCTGCTGCTGATTCCGACCGTACAAGCCCAGGAGGACATTCGCCTGCGCCTGCCGGTGCAGGGAGCGGCGGGCGATGAGACAGCTGTCGCCCTCGGCCCGCGCGGACGTGCAGCGGATCTGACGACGCTGGATGTTGATGCGGGCGTCGGCGAGACCGACAACATCCTCCGCAGGGAAAGCGACAAGCAGTCGCAGACCTTTGCCCTCGTCGGCGCTGACTTCGAGCTGCGACGCGCCGGTGCCCGCCTGGATGCTGATCTCAAGGGCGATTTCAACTACATCGATTACCTGCAGAACGCCTTCAGCAATCAGCTGCTCGGTCGCTTCGATGGCAGTGCCGGATGGCAGATCCTGCCGGAGCACTTGCGCTGGACGCTGGAGGACAGCTTCGGCGAGGCACAGATCGATCCGCTCGCTGCCGTCACACCCACCAATCTCGAGCACGTCAACGTCGTCTATACGGGACCGGATCTGACGCTGAAGCCCTCGCAGAGCACATTCATTCGGCTCAGCGCTCGCGATGGCTATACGAGCTACCAGACGAGTCCGTTCAACAACAATCGCATCGTCGGCGCGGTGGCCGTTGGCGCAGAGCCTTCGCTTGCCTCAACGCTGTCGCTCAATGTCGATTACCAGCGGATCCGCTTCAGCGATACTGCGATTAACAGCGACTTTGATCGGCGCACCCTCTACGGCGCTTACGCTACCCGCGGGTCCCGCACCCAGCTGATCTTCAATCTCGGTGCCGCTCAGGTCGATGAGGGCGGCTCTTGGCATACGACCCCGCTGGCTCGTTTGCAGCTCATCCGCACACTTTCCGCCGCCTCACTGCTCGAGCTGGATGCGGGCCGGCAATACACCGATGCGTCCGACAGTTTTCGCGGGCTGCAGAGCGGGGCGCTCAGTCGCATCGTGCTGGCGCCGGCGACCGGTACCACGTCGAACTATCTGGACCAGTACGCGACGCTCGCCTGGCGCTATGCGCGCGGTCGCACCAGCTTCAATGTGTCGGCAGGCTACGAGCGCAATACCTATCCGACCACCGGAGCGTTCGATGTCGACCGAGTGTCGGGCGAGGTCAGCCTGGCGCGCCGCATGACGAGTGCTCTCACCGCTGATATCTCAGGACGTGCTGCGCGTGAGAGTTATTTCGGTCAGAGCTTCAAAGACAACGATTATCTGGCAAGCGCGGGGCTGACTTACCGGGCGGGCCGCAAACTCAGTATCAGGTTGCACTTCGACCACGAGTCCCGCGTCGCCTCCATCGGCGCCTTGGGCTACGTGGAGAATCGCGCCATGCTGACAGTCGGCTACCGGGTTCTCGGCCCGAACGCCGCAGCGCCGCCGCCGTAGAGTGCGGCCCGCGACACTCAGCCGAGACGTGCGGCCAGCGAGCTGGTGCCGCGTTGCCAGGCGTCGGCCATCGCGACAAACATTTCATCACTGTTCAGACTACGGCGCGCGTTCACGGCGCGCGCCCCCTTCAGTATGAGTGTCTTGCTGTGGGATGCGATCAGCTCAAATGCCTGGGCGGGGACCTCGACTCCGGTCAGTCCGCCGCCCTCGAGCCAGCGCAAGTTTGCGGCGGCCAGCTCGAAGGCCGAACCCAACTGGCGAATCGTGGCGAATGCCCAGGCGTGATAGTAGTCAAGGCCGCGAGCGTGCATCCCGGTCAACTCGGCACCGATTCGCTGTCCGAAGCGCTCCACGGGATTCGACAGGGGGACGCGCGACAGGTGCTTGCGCCAAAGGGACAGCGAACACTCCCTCAGCCCGTCAGCTGGCAGGTGTATCAGCCGGTCGGTGCGGATGACTTCGGCGAACAGCGGCATGAATTCGGGATCAGGTGGCAGGCCGATGCGGAAGGTGCGCGCGAAATCCTCGCCGTCCAGGCGGAAATAGCCGGCATTGTGGAAATAGCAGAGCCGCTGCGCCTGCAGATCGAGCTCCGCCAGGATGATGGTTGACTTGGTGTGCTTGCGCCGGTAGTCGGTGCCGGCAGTATCGGGCAGCCAGAAGGCATCTGCTTCCGTGCTGATGAGCTTACCTGCAGCAAGATACTCGACCGTGTGCTCGAGCAGCGGCCTCCAGACATTCAGCTCCTGCACGTTCAGCCCGTACAGCTCACGCAGCTCCTCGTGCGGCGGCTTGAAAAAGGTCCATTGGTCGCCTTCGAAATCAATGGCGCACGTGAACGGCAGCGCCGCGAGCGGCTCTTGCCCTAGCGCATGGATCAGCTCGATCCACACATCCACGTAGCAGTTTTTCTCGCTCCAGAGACTGTCGACGCGGTGCAGCGGGTGGCGCACATAAGTAGCCAAATCCAGGTGCGGGATGGCCCGGAGCGGGGGGGTTGCTGCCGGTTGCGGTGCCTGAGCTACGGCCATAACAGTCGCGCGACTTCCCGGGGCCACGTGCTGACTTCGAATCCGTGCGTCTTGAACAGCGCCATCACGATCCGCTCCAGTCCGAAGCCCAGACAGGCCGTGTTGGCGACTTGGCCGTCCGGAGTGCGGATATCAAAAGTCGATCCGAAGTGTTCCTGATGGAAGTTGAATGAGCACACCGCCGTCGGATCCTCGGCGGAGATGACGGGAACCAGCACCTCGAATTTGAGGCGTTGCTCCTTCTGAGTGTTGGCCAGCATTTTGCCGGCGCGGCCAAAGAATGGATCGGAGGCGACGTCGGACTTGGCAGGCAGCCCCAGCGACTGCAGCAGCTTCATCCCGCGGTCGAGCCAGGTATCCCGCCACTGCAACACTTCCTCGGGCGCACCTACCCTCACGAACTCGCGCACGCGGAATGATTGCATGCGCGTCGGCTCGGGGGAGGGCTCATGTCGGAATACCCAGTTGAGCATAGTGACCGTGCGGCCGCCCGCCGGCACGGTGCCCGTGAAGCTCGGATAGACGGGATAACAGGCAGCGGGGTTCAGCACGACGTCAGTGATCCCGAGCATGTCACCCCAGGACTCACCGTTGTGCACACGATCCGACAGCGAGCGCGCCTGCAGCTCCTTGCCGAAGAAGCTGTACACGGCTCCGCACAGATGCGGGAAGGAATCAAGATAGTTCACCTTCTCCAGCACCCTGCGGCTGATTACCGGCGGGAAGGTGAAGACCTCGGCCCGATCATCCCTGGCGATGGAGGTTACGAGGTTGTTGAAGCGCTCCAGGACATCCTCAAACACCGCGCCGCGGCCGAATGCGCCCTGGACTCCTACCGGAATAATGAGGCCGTGTTTGACCAGGCCGTCATAGAATTTTTGCGGATCGTAGTCTGCCATGAGCTGCCCGCCTCTGTTCGTTCCCTACCAGCTGTCCTTGGGTCCCTATCAGATGTCTTTGAGTACCAGCAGCATCGAGGCACTCTTGGCTGCGATCCGGTCATTGGAAATCATCAGTGCGCCTGAGAGGGCGTCGCGATAGTGGCGCCCGAGGCTGAACTTGGTGTCGTTCTTGTAACCGAGAATTCCGGTGATCTGCAGCGCCTGGTGCACGATCTGCGGAGCGCTCTCCGAGGCATTGATTTTCAGGTTGTTCATCTTCAGAGCCCAGGACACCGAGGCGAGCTCCTGGTAGCCCTCGACAGTGGCGTTGAGCTCGTCAAACTCACGTGCCAGCTCCAGCCAGTTGTGACGCATCGCCTGCAGGTGCGTCGACACCTCGGCTAGTCGCACGGCAGTCGGTGGGAGCTGGCCCGGATTCTTGCGGGCGGCGCCGCGGATGAATTCTGCTGCGCGTGCGACCGCGTTGGCGGCGATCCCCCACCATAGCGAGGACCACAGGATGTGTGAGTAAGGCACCATCGTCAGGGCGGAAGAATCGGCAAATGAGCCCGGAATGACCTGTTGCTCATCGCCTGCTGACTCGAGTTTGAAGCCGGGGCTGCACGTGCCACGCATGCCCAGGGTATCCCAGGTCGTGGTCTGTGTCAGTTGATAGTCGCCGCGTCGCACCAGCACTAACAGCTGATCGCTGCCGGGTGCATCACTCGCACGACGACAGGTTACCAGGATGCCATCGGCCTCCGCGCAGTAGGAGCCGGTCGTCGCGTCCTTGTCGAGTTTGAAGCGGCCATCGTGGCGCTCCAGCGCACAGACGCTGGTACGGGTCTCGCCGAATGTACCGACCTCGGAAGTCATCGAGCCGAGCAGCAGCTGCCGGCTCACCAGCTCGCGCTGATAGGCACGGAAATATTCCGACTGGGCCGCATGCCGCACGATGCAGGCGACCTGGATGTAATGCATCGCGAGTACCATTGCACTCGAGCCACATCCCTGCGCAAGGGTAGAGCAGAGCTCAGCCAGCTGGCGCAGTGTGCAGCCGTCTCCACCGAAGATGACCGGCACGGGCGCCGAGAGAATGCCGGCCTCGCGCAGTGCCTGCAGCGTCTCGCTGGGAAAGCGAGCCTGGGCATCGACATCGGCTGCATGCCGGGCCGCTACCTCAAAGGTGATCTTCCTGACCGTGGCGAGCAGGCCTGAAAAATCGCGCGTGGGTTGTTCACCGCTGATGACTAACGCTTCATTTCGCATACTGTTTTCCAGCCGGCTGGGCCCCCCGGCATCGTGCTGCAATTTTATCAGGATGGCCCCGGCCAAAGAGTGAGGGAATACCGCCGTACTGCCTCGCGCCCAGCCCTCATTGCTGTGCGGCCACCCGCCTCATTTCTGCACGACCACCCGCAGGAAGGAACGAACGGACCGCCAGACCACCAACGGAATCTCGTGGCCACCAGCGAATGGGACCCAGGTCACAGTTGCGCCGGCGTCCTCCAGAAAATCCCGCAGCGCGAGACCCGCAGTGAAGGCCAGCTCGGGATCATGCTCGCCATGGCTGATCAGGACCGGCATACCACGCAGCCGGGTGGCGCCTTTCAGCCATTCACGATAGTTCAGCCGCGAGGCAGACCAGAGCAGCAGGCCGTGAACGTTAACTTCGCTGTTCAGCAGCAGATCGCAGCAGAGCATGCCGCCTTGCGAGAAGCCCCCGAGGATGACGCGTCGCGGCGCGAAATGACTCAGGCAAGCCTGCAGATACGCTAACAATCGCGCGCGCGCGTACGCGAGTCCCTCGGGCGCGCGATCCGCCAGATCACGCGGCGCACCCCGCGCGGCGCGGCGTGCGGCGATGTCCATGGGAAACCAGGCGCGACCGGCGGGTTGTGCGCAGAGAAAGCCTTCCGGGAACAGGTAGGTCGCTGTGACAGAGAGGGAGCTGGCGAACGGGGCCAGATCAGCGGCTGTCATCGAGTAGCCGTGCAGTATTACGACCAGGATCTCG
Source organism: uncultured Pseudomonadota bacterium (assembly GCA_963715725.1). Taxonomy (GTDB): domain Bacteria; phylum Pseudomonadota; class Gammaproteobacteria; order Steroidobacterales; family Steroidobacteraceae; genus 13-2-20CM-66-19. Next base: position 3,264,034 of record OY970272.1, read on the forward strand.
TTAGGTTGGTCAGGCGCAATGACGGTGGACTGCAGCCCGCCGATATCCATGGACCGTTGTTGTAATCTCACGCGCCGAGCACTCGGCACAGCTCGGAGCTATTGAGCGCCGTGACCTCGCCGCGGAGTGTGCCGGTCCCCTCGATGCGTTGCAGCTCGATGATTCGGGTGCGGCCGGGAAGGAGGTGGAAGTACTGATCGGCTGCGCGAAAACCTGGAAACTGCAAGGTCACATAGCGCGCCACGCGGGCGCTCTGCAGCGCTACCCGGGCATGGTCGCTGTCCACCACCTGCGCCTGGGCCTGCAAAGACACATCGCTCTCGGGCGTTGCAAGGCCGAGTGGGAAGTGACATTCGTCTGCGATCAGCGCACCGTCAAGAGTTGTCAGTGCGGCATGGATGACATCGCAGAGTGGCGCACCAAAACGATACGCATAGGTCAGATCGGCAAATCCTTCCAGGAGCGTTGCACAATTGACACGGCTGTTGCTGCGCGCAGGGAGCTGCACGGGTTTGCAGTACGTCCCAACGTTGATGTGCCCGTCGCGAAAGAGCTGAATCTGCAGGTTGGCCTGCAGAGCCTCGGGACGCTCGTTGACCAGATGTGCCGTCAGGCCGCTGCCGCCCTCATCCGTCAGGAACAGCGTCTGCGGCTGCAATAGGCGGCGCAGGAAGTAATAAGGCGCTTTCGGATGCCCGTGCGCATCGACGATGCCCCAACCAGAGCCGGCCCACAAATCGCGCAGGAACCAGATCAGAGCGCCGTGACAGCCTGACTCGCTGCGTCGCCACTCGCGGAAGGCGCTTGCCATGACCTCGCCGCTGACAATGCGGCTCATTTGCAGATAACGCGCGTGTTGTGCGTAGCGCAGTGCCAGCGGCTCCGTTGCAAACAGCTCCTGCAGGTAAAAATCGCGTACATCATCGAAGTCCCATCCGGCGCCCAGATCGCGCGGCACGCGTGCTTTGGAGGCTGGGGTATGCACGCGGATGCCGGAGTCAGTGCCATCACCAGGAGCATCGGGTACGTTCGCCAGAGCAAGGCATTCGGTCGCGAAGCGAACCGCGGCCCGTCGTGCGTCCGTCAACGGTCGCAGGTAAGCGCCTACCCCGTAGTACGAGACCGTCCCCTGATCGGTCTGATGCGGGAACGCGCCACCATGCGCGCTCGATGGCCAGTAGCACGTATCCGGTGCGAGCTCGGCAGACACCTCGGACAGCACGCGATAGAAGAGATCCTGCTGCCAACGCTCACGCGGCGCGCCCCACATCGCTGCCTGCTGTTCGGCTTCACTGTTGCCGCACAGTACCGTCAGGCAAGGCCGACCGGACAGACGGCTCAGTTGCTGCCTGGCCTCGAGCCGCACCGACGCTTCAAAGGCGGCATTTCCCTGAGGATACTCCATGTTGGCGAACATGTAGTCCTGCCAAAGCAGCAGCCCCCTGGTATCACAGCCATCCAGGAACTCATCGCTCTCATATATCGTCGCGCCGCTCACGCGCAGCATGTTGAAGCCGGCGGCGACGACTTGATCCAGTGCGTCATCGAGCGCCGCCGGCGTGCTCTGCAACGTGACACAGTCAAGGGGGGTCCAGTTGGCGCCGCGGCAGAACACGGATTCGCCGTTGATACGCACGGCGAAATTGCCGTTGCGCGTATCGATCTCAATGTGCCGGAACCCGACGCATCCCAAGGGGACCACAATGCGCTGCGTGTGCACGTCGATCTCGAGCCAACACTCATAGAGTGCAGGCTCGCCGTGCGTGTGCGGCCACCATCGCTCGACCGCGTTCACTACCAAAGTTCCGCTGAAAACGCTCGTCTCGGCGTGGCGCTGCAGGTCTGCGCGAAAATTGCGATCGCCTCTACGCAGGTGCAGCGCCACGGTGCCGAATTGCGTGTTGGCGAGCGGTACGAGCTCGCACGACACCTCGATGTGACCATCGTCGTCGTTGAGATAGGTCCTTAGCTGCGGCACGCCAATGTTCACGTGCCGCCGCGGCTCGAGCCAAATCGGTCGCCAGGGTCCCACCGCCGCAGCGGGTGGTGACCATCCGGGCGTGCGGCCCAGGAGCGTCGTGCGCACCCAATTCAGACGCTGATTTGCAACCATCGGCGCACGCCAACGCGGTCGCGGGCGCCGCGTTGCCAGATGCGCTTCCAACGAGCGTACGCAGATGACAAGCTCGTTCGCCTCGCGTAGCACACTGCGCACATCGATCTCATGCGCGACAAACATGTTGTCGCTGGTCAGGATGAGAGAGCCGTTCAGCCAGACCTGTGCGAGGGTTGCTATTCCTTCGAAACCGAGCAGCGTCAGCTCGTGGGGGTCGCTGGGTAGGGGCCGGTCGAAGCGGATTCGATACCACCAGTCCTCCGCATCGAACGAACGCTCGGGACCGTCGAGACTCCACTGGCCGAGTGCCTGCAGCAGAGATGCGGCCGTACCGCATGTGTCCGCCATGCTCCATTGCAGTTGCTGGAATGCCGGGTCAGCCGGGCTCTGTACACGATGAGGTGCCGTGGATGCCAACTCGCACGGGCCGTTCAGGGGCTCGCGTCGATATTCCGGAATTCTGAGGACACGGCCGCTCATGGCCGTCTTTCAGGCCGTCGCGGTCAGTTCTTCAACGGCGCGCTGGATGGAAGCAATGCTGTCGAACATGCTGCGCTTGAGCATGTGGTCAGGAAACTCAATCTCAAACTCACCCTCCAGCGCCAGCATCACATTCACGCTGGCGTGCGAGGTCATACCGGCCTGATAAAGGTCAGCACTGGGCGATAAGGAATCAATCTTGGTCCCAAGATGCGCGTGGTCCTTCAGGACCTGACGGATCCGGGCTGTCACGTCGGTACTCACGAGAGCCGCAATCTCCCTGGGGTTGGCGCCGAGGACTGTACAGGGGGCGCCCCCACGCTGAAAGGTTGTGGAAGGGCTGACTTGCTGTATTTTTCTCATTATGTGAACCGGGCCGCAAGGGCGCGCGCCAGGGCATGAGGGCCGTGAACTGCTCGCCAGTTTGATGGCGCTGGGACAGGTCAAGCGCTCCTTTACCATATAATTCGTGCCCCTCACTGGCGGCGACTGGACTGGCATGGCGTTGAAGGGAATTGTGCTCGCGGGCGGCTCGGGAACCCGATTGCACCCGGTAACCCTGGGCATCAGCAAGCAGTTGCTGCCCGTCTACGACAAACCCATGGTCTACTACCCCCTCTCGACCCTCATGCTGGCGGGGATCCGTGACATTCTGGTGATCTCCACGCCGCAGGATCTGCCCATGTTCCGCCGCCTCCTTGGAGACGGCAGCCATTGGGGCATCTCGCTGAGCTTCGCTGAGCAGCCCAGGCCGGAAGGCCTGGCTCAGGCCTTTGTGATTGGTCGCCGCTTCATCGGTAGTGAGCGCGCGGCGCTCGTCCTGGGCGACAACATCTTCTATGGGCATGGTCTACCGGAGCAGTTGCGGGCTGCGTCCGAGCGCAGCACAGGGGCCACGGTTTTTGCGTACCGGGTGCGTGACCCCGAGCGCTACGGAGTCGTGAGCTTCGATGAGCAGGGTCGCGCGCTGGAAATCGAGGAGAAGCCGCGTCAGCCGAAATCTCATTTCGCGGTGACTGGCCTGTACTTCTACGATAATGACGTGCTGGACATCGCAGCCGAGCTGCGCCCCTCGGCGCGCGGTGAGCTGGAGATCACCGACGTCAACCGGGTGTACCTGCAGCAGCAGCGGTTGCACGTGGAGCTCCTGGGCCGGGGTGTGGCCTGGCTGGACACCGGCACTCACGAGTCGCTGCTGCAGGCGGCGATGTTCATCGAGGCCCTGGAGAGCCGGCAGGGATTGAAAGTTGCCTGCCCGGAAGAGATCGCTTTTCGCTGTGGTTATATCGATAGCGCTCAGCTCGAGAAGCTGGCCGCGCCGTTGGCCAAGAGCGGTTACGGAACCTACCTGCTCGAGATCGCCCGCGGGCAGGCCTGACATCGAGGCACCAGATAGATGCAGTTTGAGCCTACGGCTATTCCCGAGGTCGTCCTGATCCGACCACGGGTGTTTGGCGACAGTCGCGGTTTCTTCCTCGAATCCTGGGAGCAGCAGAAGTTCGCGGCCGCCGGCATTGATGCGGGGTTTGTGCAGGATAACCACAGCCGCTCCTCGCGCCACACCCTGCGCGGCCTGCACTATCAGATCCAACACGCGCAGGGCAAGCTGGTGCGGGTGGTGAGCGGTGCGGTCTACGATGTCGCCGTGGACATGCGGCGCAGCTCGCCGAGCTTCGGCAGATGGGTAGGAGTTGAGTTGTCTGCGGACAATCACACGATGTTGTGGGTTCCTGCAGGTTTTGCGCATGGCTTTATCGTGTTGAGCGACTCGGCCGATTTCCTGTATCGCTGCACGGATTTTTGGGCGCCGCAGTTTGAGCGGGCAATAGCGTGGAACGATCCGGACCTTGCCATCCGCTGGCCGCTGCCTGCCGGCACGGCGCCGCTGCTGTCCACAAAGGACGCCGCAGCCGTGCCCTTCCGGGATGCCGAGTATTACCCATGAAAGTGCTGATCACCGGGGCGGCAGGGCAGGTCGGACGTGCCCTGGTTGACAGCTCGCCAGCAGCTGCGCAGCTGACTGCCACGTCCCATCAGCAATTGGACATTGGCGACGCCGAAGCGGTCGGCACCTGCGTCCAGGAGCTGCGCCCGGATATCATCATCAACGCCGCAGCCTACACGGCCGTGGATCGGGCAGAAGCGGAAGCCGACCTCGCGCGCCGCATCAACACCGAGGGAGCACGCAATCTAGCTACCGCTGCGCGCGCGGTGGGCGCACGACTCATTCACATATCCACCGACTTCGTCTTCGGCGGTAACTCTTCGACACCGTATCGTCCGGATTCACCGACTGGCCCGCTCAATGTGTACGGCCTCACTAAACGAGACGGTGAGGACGCTGTGCGTAAGGTGCTGCCGGATGAATCCGTGGTATTGCGAACGGCCTGGGTTTACTCCGCAGTGGGCAGCAACTTCGTAAAGACGATGCTGCGGATCATGCGCGCGACCGGCAGTGTACGCGTGGTCGCCGATCAGATCGGTACACCCACGGCGGCGCGCGCGGTGGCGGATGCGATCTGGGCTCTCACGGCACGTCCGCAGGTATCGGGCGTGCATCATTGGACGGACGCGGGCGTCGCCAGCTGGTATGACTTTGCGGTGGCAGTCGCAGAGGAGGCCGCGCAACTGCGCCTGGTCTCGCCCTCGGTCACCGTGACACCGATCCCGACCAGCCAATACCCCACACCGGCATTGCGGCCCAAGTTCAGCGTACTCGATACTTCGTCGCTGGCTGAAATCCGCACCAACGCAATTCACTGGCGCATGCGGTTGCGGGGCGTTCTTGGAGAGATGCGCGATGGCTAAGATTCTCGTGACCGGTGGCGCAGGGTTCATCGGCGCCAACTTTGTGCATTACTGGCTGCAGCAGCATCCGGGCGAGCGGGTGGTAGTGCTCGATGCGCTGACATACGCGGGTAATCTGGCCAACCTGCAGAGCGTGCAGGACAGGTCCGAATTGCGCTTCGTGCGGGGTGATATCTGTGACACGGCACTCGTGGAACGGCTGTTGCGGGAAGAGCACCTCGATACGGTGGTGCATTTCGCAGCAGAGTCGCACGTGGACCGCTCGATTCATGGCCCGGATGCCTTCGTGACGACTAACGTCGTGGGCACGCACTCGATGTTGCGGGCAGCGCGCAAGGTATGGCTCGAGGAACGCAGCGTACCGACGCACCGTTTTCATCACATCTCGACCGACGAGGTTTACGGCTCGCTGGGACCGGCCGATGCCGCGTTTACCGAACTGACCCCGTACGCTCCCAATTCGCCCTATTCGGCCAGTAAGGCCGCCTCTGATCATCTGGTACGGGCATACCACCATACGTATGGTCTGCAGGTGACGACCAGCAATTGCTCCAACAACTATGGTCCGTATCACTTTCCCGAGAAGCTGATTCCGCTGATGATCGTGAACATTCTGCACGGCCGCCATCTGCCGGTGTACGGCGATGGTCGCAATGTGCGCGACTGGTTGCACGTCGGTGATCATTGTCGCGGCATAGACCTGATCCTGGCCGGGGGGCGGCCGGGAGAGGTCTACAACATCGGCGGTGGGCGCGAGAGCGAGAATATCGAGCTCGTCCGCACGCTCTGTGCCATCGCGGATGAGTGGCTGGCGGGCCTTGGGGGGCGCTTTCCGAAGTGCCCTGCGGCCCAGGGAAGCCGAGCGGACGCGCTCATCAAGTTCGTCCAGGACCGGCCCGGACACGATCGGCGCTACGCGATCGACTGCCGCAAGATCGAGCGCGAATTGGGATACAGAGCGCAGGTGTCGCTGGATGCGGGACTGCGCGACACCTTCGCCTGGTATCTGAGCAATGAGAGCTGGTGGCGCGCCGTCATGGATGGCAGCTACCAGAAATGGATTGACACGCACTATGCGACAGCGCGCGCCTAGCAGCCTGCAGCGTTAAGAGGCGAGCTGGTTCAAGACCGCCTGCGCCTGCGGCCCGCTGCGGTCGAGCGGAGTGGCGGAGCACTAGTGCTCCGCCATCCTCTGGAGCAGTACCTTTCGTCCTGTCTCGGTTACTTCTTCGTGCGACGCCCGCGGATGACCGTGAGGCCACCAGCAAGGAAGGTCAGAGCGCTGAAAGCGCTCGCCGGATCAATCTCCGGAGCCTGTGCTACCGACGTATCGTAGTTCTGCAGCACCGACATAGGACGTCCCGTCACCGCATGCGCAGCCGCAGCGATGCCGAGCGACATTACAATAATTCCGACAGCTTTCCTGAACACGACCCATTCCCCTGTCTTATTGAACGACTGGCGATCAGGACCTCTTGCATCGATAGCAACAAGCCCATTGCGCCGGGATCCATGCTACCAACCCGGTGTTCGGGGTAACGTGACTGACGTCACACGTGTCGCACTCCGGCGTCACGACGAGCCAGCCAGTTTTACATAGGGTGTGAGCCACGCTCTTGCCCGCTATCAATCCCACCAACATAATGTTAGTTAAAAGTATGACGGACTAGTCGGGACTAGACAGAGAGGGAGGGTGCGGTGCTTCACAGACCTGTTGGTGAAGACGACTCAACCTGTTTCATACAGGTCACAATATCGCGTTGCCCGAACCGTGCACGGCGGCGGTAGCGGCAGGCGATCGATGCAACAGAACTGCAACGCATCATTCGCCGCTCTGAAACCGAGTGCACCCACCTTGCGCTGGGCTTTCGTGACGGTGGTGGGTGATTGGTGCGTGCGTACTTGAGGGAGCTATTATTCGCTCGAACGCGGAACTCAGTGCGAGCGGCGGACGCTGCGCGTATTGTCCTTACCTTACGGATTAGTAGTTTATTTTGAAAATTGCATATCTCATTAATGAATATCCCAAGGTGAGCCATACGTTCATCCGCAGGGAGATACTCGCGCTTGAGCGACAGGGCTTTGAGATACTCCGTGTAGCGGTGCGCGGCTGGCAGGGACCGCTGCCCGACGACGTCGATCGGCAGGAGCGAGCAAGGACGCGCTATGTTCTGCAGTCGGGCGCCGCATCCTTGCTATTGCCTGTGCTGCTCTGCCTGTGCAGATCTCCGCTGCGTTTTCTCGGCGCGTTGCGGCTGGCCTTCAGGATGGCGCGACAGTCCGATAAATCGCTGACCCATCATCTTATTTACCTGGCGGAAGCCTGCAGGATCGTGCCCTGGCTGAGCGAATTCGGTGCGCTACGGGTGCACGCGCATTTTGGGACGAACTCGAGCGATGTGGCACTGATGATGCGCGCCCTCGGGGGCCCCCCGTACAGCTTTACCGTGCACGGTCCCGAAGAATTCCTGAGACCCATAGGACTGCGCGAAAAAATCCGCCGCAGCGATTTCGTGGTTGCGATCAGCTCTTTCGGCCGCAGCCAGCTTAGTCTCTGGACCGAGCATGCACACTGGAAGAAGATCCAGGTTGTGCACTGTGGTGTGGAACGAGCCTTTTACGAAGGGGCGACGGCGATGGCAACGCCTCCGGCGCGTTTCGTATGCGTCGGCCGGCTGATTGAGCCGAAGGGTCAATTGCTGCTGGTCGAAGCGGCAGCGCGTCTGGTGGCAAAAGGTTGCACATTTGAGGTGGTGCTGGCAGGTGATGGTCCAGGTCGTGAGGCCCTGCAGGCTCTCATTGCCTCTCACCGTCTCGAGCGAACAGTAAGGATTACGGGTTGGATCAGCAGCGCGCAGGTGCGTGAGGAGATTCAGGCAGCGCGTGCAATGATCCTGCCGAGTTTCGCCGAGGGCTTGCCGGTAGTGATCATGGAAGCATTGTCATTGCGTAGGCCGGTCATTGCCACGTACGTCGCAGGAATTCCCGAGTTGGTCCGAAATCGGGAGAACGGCTGGTTGGTGCCCGCAGGGTCAGTAGATGATCTGACGGATGCAATGCAGGAGTGTCTCGCGGCACCGCTGGCGCAGTTGCAGCGGATGGGCGACGCAGGTCATGCGGCAGTCACTGCGCGCCATTGCATCGACGTCGAGGCGGCAAAACTTGCAAGTCTGTTCCGCCGTCCGGTGTGCGGTACCGCGGCGGAGCAGCTGTTCGCGCTCCCATCGGGTGACGTCGGCAATTAAGACGGTTTTAGGATATCGCTCAATAACTCTTCGAGCCGAGCGCGCGGTTCACTTTGGCTGAAGATGTGGTCCGCGCCCTCTATCTGGTAGATGCGGCAGGTCGCTGCCAAACGCCGCAGACTCGACTCCGCCAGCATTTGCAGAATTTCCAGTCCGGACTCGCCCCGTGAGAAAATGAAATGCAAGCGCACAGCGCGCCCGGCGACCGCGGCGAGCTGTTTGCCGAGGTCGAAATCGCGCATCCTGCGGCGCAGATCACTCGCGTTGCGATCTCCTGCACCTTGGGCCTGGGCGGAGTCGGTTGGTGATGGCTTCCTGCCCATCCCCGGCATCCACAGCGCCATTCTGCTGCTCAGTAGACGCAATATCCGACGCAGATTGATGTGTCCGGTGAAGACTTTGATCAGGGTGGCGCGTGAGAGGGCGTGGCGTCGATAGCGCTGTGTGTTATGAATCGCCTCGACCGCTTTGATTTCCTGTTCCGACAACCCTTCTGGTTGCCAGTAGAAGATCAGCGGATTCACCGCGAGAACCTGGTTCACGGGCAGACCGCAGGCCGCTGCCTGCAATGCATGATACGCACCTGAGCAGAGACCTGATAGCGTGAGGTGACTTACCGACAGCTGCTTGCGCATGAATTCAGCGGTAACACCGATGTCGGCCATCGCTCCCGGCGGATAAGCGTTGGTACCGGTCCGGCCAGGTTGGCCCCTCCGGCCAGGATGGGAAGCGCTGTCGCCCAGGCCCGCGAGGTCCATGCGTAACACCACGTAGCCCATTTGCGCCCAACGTCGAGCCAGCCTGACTGCCATGCGGCTCGAACCGATATGGTGGGTAGCTCCGTCGTTGAGCAGCAGCACGCCACGACCTGAACGCGCAATCGCCAGCGGTTCTGTCAGGATTCCGAAGATCTTGCGGTCATTATCTATAAACAGTGGACGCTCGCTGCAGGTGACATCCGCGCTACTCGCTATGCTCAAAGTTTCGCTCGCTACTGCGGACGGTAAGCTGCTCGATGTGGTGACATCAGAGCTGACAAGTTCTGCAGTACTGTGCAGCGCTGCCTGCAACCATACGTGGGCTGCCGAGATCATCGCATCTGGAAGGACGGCCAGCTGGGGCTCGGTTTGAATCATGTGCTCGAAACCTGGCAGAGCGCTGTAGGTGACCCGAATGCCCTGTTTGCCCATGGCATCCGTCCAGCCGCGCGCTGCGGGCAGTTCCGGACGATCGATAATCAACACGTCACGCACGTTGCCCAGGGGCAGCTCGGTCACATCAATCGTTGCCAGCGAGCGAATGGTCGCCGACTCAATGTAGAAGCCACCGACCTCGAATCCTTGTGAAGACTCGTCGCGCTGGCCTTTCGGCGCCGTCTGCGGCTTGGCGGTCAGCGAATGGGCTGTCGCTGCAAGACGCATGGTGCGCATTTCGCGCAGGTAACGTCGACCGCTGGTTACGGGCGCTAGGGCGATGAGCCGCGTTATCCACGGACAGCGCGCGGCAACTGTCGCAGCGGCAGTCGCCCCGACCCTAAGGCCAAGTACGCAGACCTGCTGCGCTCCAGTCACGCCGCAGAGTGCACGCACAGCGGCGTCGATATCGTGAACCCAAGACTCGAACTGGTCCGTACCAGCAGGAGCGTCATCCGAGTCTCCGGTCCCCAGATAATCAAACATGAGCGCCGGTATACCCAGCTCCGCTGCCATCTCAGCGAAGGCACGCAGGCTCTGATGAGCACAGAGCGCTTCGTAACCGAACGGGTTGCATATTACGAGGCCAAGAGCCTGCGGCTTAGCGGCTAAATGCAGCCACCCGAACAGCTGTTGCGCCCCGGAAGCAAAATAGATAGGTCGACGAGTTGCGCAGGGATTGCCGGTCGGCGCCAGCTCCATCCGCTTAACCTCCATTAGCCTGAATGCCTGAGTTCGCCCAATATGCTGATATTAGCCGATGGACGTTCCATAGCTGTCTGTCGGGCGTGCTTAGCGAGCCAGGCGGATGACCGTTCCCGAGCGCACGTAGCAACCGAAGAGAGCCGGTCTCAGCGTAAGTACCATTGCACTGCTCCGGCGATGCCTCGTCGGACCAGCTCTTCACGCGTGCTCACTGGCTTCCAGTTCAACGCCGCTTCACTCATGCTGCCATCATAGCGGGCGCTGTGAGATTGACATCGCCAGTCATGCAAGGTTGGCCAGCGCCGGTTGGGGTGTCGGACCAGGTTCTTCATAACCTCCTTGAGCAGATCAGCCAGCCAGTTACGCCAGGCTGCCCGAGGTCCGGAGTCGATCTGCGTATCCATGCAGGCCGCTACTTCAGCGACATACTCACGTGCGTTGAGTAGCGGTGGACTGGTCAGCAGCAACGTCTGCCCTACTATTTCCGAGGCGGTCAAAGCTTTGAATAGCGCATCCGCCACATCATCCACCAGTACCAGGGGTAAGGGCGTCGCGCCGTCTCCCCAGAACCGTACCCGGGTCTCGCTGCTGAATCTTCCGACGCCCAGGTGAGCGGGTGGCGTACCAGGGCCTATCACGATCCCCGGCCGCAGGATCACCAGTGGCAGGCCCGAGCCGCGCTGCATCTCTTGCAGCAACGCTTCACATTTTGCCTTCGACCTTGCGTAATGACTGCGCGTGTCAATAGCGGGATCGACGGCAGTCCTGTTATCAATGACGTCTCGCGGATTCCCCGAAGCATATGAGGCAATGGTGCCGGTATATATGAATCGCTTGATTCCCGCTTCCGCGGCGGCTACCGCGAGCACACGAGTAGGTTCGATATCGCCGTCAATGTAGTCCTGCCAGCGCTTTCCTTCACATTTCGCAAGGTGATATACGGTCTGCACGCCAGACAAGGCGCGCACGGCAGTTTCCCGATTGCCATGCGAGCCACCCAGGATCTCTACCGGCAAGTCTTCGAATTCGATTGCCGCCGCACGCGGATTCCTTGTGAGAATACGCACACCGTAGCCGACATCCACTAACTTACGTGTCAGCCGCCGGCCTATGAAGCCGGTGCCTCCTACAATGAGTACCGAGGGTTGCGTTTGGCATTGTGGTTGTGTGACGCTCACACTAGTGCGGCTGGGAACGCCTGCACCCGCCGCAGTTGCAACATCCTCACAGAGTTTTATGACGTTCGCACCGAACTCCGGTCGATGGCGCGAATCTGTTCCAGTGGACAAACCCGCATAAAAGGCGCTGATGCTGCGAAATATCGTCTCTTCGAATGGATTGGCATCGGCACGCTTACTTAAAGCTGCGCGAACTCGGCGGCGGCGATCGCTGCGAGCCTGCCTGACAAGGGTGCGGCCGGCAGTGTTGGCCGTTTCGTAGGCATCAAAAATCGGGTTATCGGTAGACGTGAAGTCCTGCCATGAGATATCACGTCCGAAGTCGAGAGTCGCGCTGCCCCCGCGACCCCGCAGTCGCATTGCTCTGTCAGCCTGTCCCGTCGCAATCGAAATCGAAAAGATGACGTTCGTAGCGCTTTGCTGTCCTACAGCCGTCCAGTGTCGATATACCCGCTGCCTGGCTGGCAGATCAATGGGGTTGGCTGCGGTGGCGCTGGAGATATCGATAGGCCCGATGAGATCAATGATAAACGCGGCAAGATGGCTACCCAGCTCGAAGACGATGTTGGCCGGAGCCGCCAGCATCCAGCTATCGAATGGACCAAACTGCAGCAATGGCAAGCCGTAATGCCAGCACACCGTGAGTTGATCCAGCCTGCCAAAAGCGCCTCGCTTCACCTTTGAACGCAAGCGCTCATACCCCGGCGAAAACAAGAAGTTGTGATTCACGCCGGCGCTGAGGCCCCTCGCCTGTGCCAGACGGGAAACTTCCTGACAGCCTGCACTATCAAGCCCCATTGGCTTTTCGAGAAACACCGATTTGCCCGCATCCAGCAGAGTCAGTGCAGCCTCGATATGGTTTGCCGGGGGTAGCAGGATGTGCACGACATCGCAGTCGGAGGCGGCGAGCTGTTGCAGCGAATTAAACTGGTGCGCAATGCCGTACTTCGCGGCTGCGCGTTCCGTGCGGGCGCTGGATACATCACAGACTGCATGCAAGGACGCTTCCGGAATCTGCCGCAGGGCGCTGGCGTGTGAATCCAGAATGTACCCAGCACCCAGCAGGCCAACCTTCTTGGTCGTCTTCAAAGTCACTTATCCCTACCCGGATTGCAAAGCCACCGGCAGGCGGCCCTGCATATTATGGCTGCGGCTCTGGGGCGATTCAGAATGGAAGTCGCAGTATCAAGCTGGCTCACGTGGCGCCGCTTTGCCGGGCGCAATCGCGAGCTCGCGATTAGACCGTCTCGGCGCCTTTGTATTCGATGAGCCGGGAATGGCGACCCAAGAGGCGATTCTTGAAGTAGGCCAGCATTCCGAACAACTGCGGAACCTTACCGAGTATAAGCAGCGCTCCGGATGCCCGCGCTACCCTCGGATCGAGGCCGCGCCGGGCCTGTCTCTTTGCAATCTTCCAGGCCTGCATAGCGCAAACCGCCACTACCAGCAGATCGCCGAGTAACCAGCGCCAATCGAGGCATGCCGCCAGTAGCCCGCAGAGAAGCAGGATGACAGGCAAAGCGCCGCCCCACAGTACTATGCTGCGCAGGGAGCGAGACCAGTCAGGATCACGACAGTCCGGATAACGGCTAGCAAGCTCTGCGAAACAGTGTCCGGAGCGGCGAGTGCGTCCCCACCACTGACCGAAGCGATAGATCGCAGCGTCGTGGAGCGCCATTTCAGCTGCAACGCGCTCGAGCCGCCAGCCAGCCTTCCGCAGGCGCAGCGCCAGTTCTGAATCCTCGCCTGCGATAATCGAGGGGTCGTAAAATTCGACCGCGCGCAGTGCCTCAACACGGCAGAGAGCGATACCCAGCATTCCGGATGCCTCGCCCACAGGCAGATTCCACTCATCATCGCAGAGCGCATTGTAAATCGACTTCTGAGGGAAACGTTCGCGCAGCCGGCCGAACACCACGGCCAGTGATCGATCGTCCCGCAACATTGCCAGTCCAGCCTCGAGCCAGCCCGGCTGCAACTCACAGTCACCATCGATCACCTGTACGAATTCCAGTTCCGGGCTGTCCTTTAGCAGGCGCGTAAGTCCCGCATTGCGCGCCCGAGCCGCCGTGAAATTCGGCGGTACCGGTAATTCCACTACTGTGACGCCGGCGTTGCGTGCCAACGCGACGCTGTTATCGGCAGAGCCAGAATCAACGTACACACGATGTGGGACCACCTTGACCGACGCAAGACAGCGCTCAAGACGAGGTCCCTCGTTGCGACCGATAGCGACCAGACCGATACGTAAATAGTGCCTGTCGGACACCTCGGTCATCGTCCACTCCGCAGCCATGCAGCTTCGGTGCCGGGAGATGCAGTCCAGGGGACGATCGAGGCGCGCGGACGGCGAGGTCTGTGCAGCCACGCGAGTCGCAGATGATCCCGCGCTTCATTGGGCACAACATCCAGGCGCCTCTGTACAGCTGCCCTGAGCAGCCAAACACCGTGACCGACGAGCCACATCGCATTTGCCAGCATGGCCTTCCCGGGACCGTAGGCGAGTGCAAAGAACCTATACCGCGACGCATGCCAGTAGTCCGGCAAGCGCCGCATTCGATTGTGGGCATCTCTGCCGATGCCGGTCGCTGCACCACCGGCGTGTCTTACGCGGCTGGCAGGATTGTGACGAATCGTCCAACCCGCACATCTCAGTCGCCGCATGAGATCGACTTCCTCGAAGTACAAAAAAAATCCGTCATCAAAAAGACCGGTCTGTCGAAGCGCAGCACTCCGCAACATTACGCTGGCTCCGGTTACCCAATCGGCTTCGGCCGGCGATGTTGTCAGCGTATTCATCATCAGCTCCGGGATGCACAGCAGGGCAGACACTTTGGCGGTCCGCAACCCGCGCGCGAATTCCCGCAGTGGCGTTGGAAATCTGAAGGCAGATCCCAGCGTGCGACCCGCGTCGTCCAGTAACAGACTGCCACAAGCGGCGGCCTCTGGGTGTGCCTCGAGTTCTTGCTGCAACACGACAATCGCCTGCGGCTCTATCAGTGCATCTGGATTTAGGAGATAAATGTAATCCGGTGGTTCTGGACCTTGTAGCAGCCGCAGGATGGCTTGGTTATTGGCCCAGCCAAACCCACCGTTCGATTCCAGGGCCAGCAACTGAGCCCAACCGTCAAATTGGGGGTTGCCTAACTCTCTGCGCAGAATCGTTACGGAATCATCCGCGGATCCCCCATCTACCACCACGGCCTGGAGTGAGGGCAATAGCTCGCGCTCCCTGCTGACTGCGCGCAGACAAGCGAGCGCCAGCGTGGGAGTCCGGTAGTTGACGATGACTACAGCAGTTCTTGACATGCTCACCACAATTGCCACTTGTCAAAGACCAGCACGACCAGCGCCAGTGCAAAGTTAGTGGTCATGTGGGCCGCCACCGCCTCGCCGAGCCTTCCTGTGCGAATGGTCAACGTACCATAGGCGAGCCCCGCTGCAACTCCGGGTACGAGCATCGCCCCGTGCCCGAATCCGAATACCACCGAACTGGCCAGCAGCGGCCAGGTTCCGACTCGCTGGTACGCGACGTTCTGAAAGTCGGCAGCAACCAGCCGCCGCAGCAGAAATCCGCGGTAGGCTAATTCTTCGGCTATAGGTACCAGGATTCCCGCCGTGGCGATCCGTCCGCACAACCAGAGAGCCCGCACGCCGCTGCTCATACTGGTCAGCGGCGCGGGTGCACTTGCCGGATCGAGCAGCACCTGTGCGCTCAGCAGCCATAAGGCCAGCACGAGGAGTCCAACCGCTGGGCCTCTCCAGGAAAAGCGCCAGTTCAGAGTTCGAAGATATCCGGCATAGGCCATCAATGCCACCAGGGCAAACAGCAGACGTAACGAGTAGAACAACTCGAAGCCGTTCGAGATGGCGCGGGCGATCATGCCAGCACTGAGTATGGCTAACAGCGGCATGAGGAAAGCGGCAGAGGGATTCACCCCAGTGTTGACTGCTGCTTCTTGTGTTCTCGCGAGCCAGTGGACTCGACGACTGCCAATTACGAGCGCGCAGGCAGCTGCATTGAATGCTATCCAGCCTGCTTGCGAATGAAATCCAACCTCTGCAATTTCGGGGAATCCGCTGTGACCAATCATGACCAGCGCTGCAATGCGGATGACGTTGAGCGCGAACATCAGGGCCACGCCGACCGGAATCAGCAGCAGGGCATGCGGGAAACGGTATTCTTTACGGAAGAAAAGCAACCACGCCAGGCAGAACGTGAGCATCAGCCCGATGCCTTCGAGACCGGAGCAGATGTCCGATACCTGTACAGCAAAGTGATCCGTGGCCAGAACCAGACGGACAGGATCGGCTTGCAGTGATGCGACGCAGGGAGTCAACAGCCACTGGACCAGTCGGAAAGTGACAAAAGCGGTGGGACTCCACAGAGTCTGTGACCATTGGATGGCCAACGTGGCCACTAGGGCAGCGGCGAGCGCATAAAGCCAGACAGCTCCCAGAGCGCGTGCGGCGCGGAACCACAATTGCAGAGGCGCCGCAGCACCAATCAGCAATGCCAATGCAGTTCCCGCCAGCCCCAAACAGATCGCCGCATATTGCGCAAACTGCGGCACGGCTGAGCCGTTTGCATATGCATGTGCCAACAGCGGTGCCTGAGCAGCCATGAAGATGAAATGCAAACCCAAGAGGCCGACTCTGACTGGCACACCGCTGGCCATCAAGTTGATCTCCGCCAGGCGGCGATTCTCGCGCACATATGCAAATAGCGCGACCGCGAGCGCGGCAGTGACCAGAAAGCGCAGTCCGAAGTGCTGCAGCGTGCGCGCGATTGCGGCGGCGCCTTCTGCGGACTGAGCAGTCTGGAAGTCGACAAAATAGTTAAGCAACGACTTGTCGATGAACAGAATCGCCGCAACGCCGATTGCGCGTGCGGCCAATGTACTGCCGGATGCAAACCCGGAGATTGGCTTGATGGCAGAGTTCAGCACGTCGCAAGCCTCAGATGAGGATAAGACCTCGATAGCTATCGGTATTATGCTGTGCGAACTCATCCAGCACGGCAGCTGCGGTCACATTACTGCAAACGTGCGGCCCTCGGGCCGGGGCAGCGACGGCTAGCTTGGCCCGGTTTGACTGGATTCAGTTCGTCTGGTGACGCCAGCCGAAAACATGTTCTACGTTTTCGATGGGTACGATCGATCGCAGTTGTGCCTCGACCCGCTCGACAGGAAAGTGACTCATTGCCAAATCGAGCCGGCGGGGCTTGCGACTGGAATAACCAAACATTACGACAGCCCGTTCGGCCGAGATCTGCAAAGACTCATGGTGGAACACTTTGGCCGTATCGGCGATGACGACGCTGCCTGCCGGGGCGATGACTCGTTGCCAGCGATCTGGATGCACCACGGCTGCCATCCTGTCATTCGTTATGGCATCCGACACGCCGGTAAACTTCTTGTAAGTGATTCCCAGATGACGCGGGATGTACTCGAAGGGACCGCCTCCCTCGTGTACGTCGTTCAGGTAGAGCACCATCCGAAACACATGCGTATCTTCAGCATCCTGATGCCATAACCGTGGCCCAACCGAGGTGCCATCCAGCAGCGAGTGGCGCAACACGGCGCCGTGGTATGCAACAGGCGAACCCAGGTACCGATGCACGAGATTGAGCAGGAAGGGCTCCAGACCCAGCAAGAACAGCTGCGGCAGTCGTGACAGCAACACTTCGGCCTTGAGATCAGTTGAAGAAGTGGCGCGCGACCACAGTTCCGGGCGGCGACTCGCCGGCTGCTCTGCGACGATCGTGCGGGCAGTCCTGATGGATCGCCTGATAACCTCAGGGAGCTGTACGAGTTGATCCACCGCCGATACGCTGACCCCCTCTGTCTTCAACGCGGTGAGTACCGATTCCTCAACGGCGGAAACATCTGCCGATCCGGACCCTGAGCCAGATCGGAATCGCGATAGAAGCCAGGGGTACCGGTTGGTGAGAGTCATCGGATGCCCGCCGAGGGCGCCTGTTGCGTGGTGCGGCACAGTTCGCACAGCTGTCCGCCCATTTGAATGATCTTCAACGCACAAAACGATGATGGGCATCACATCTGGCCTACCCGGCGAGCGCCGCCGCCGGTCTTTATGCTTTAAATTATGGACATGCCCACCAAGGCGCTGTTCTTGCGGGACAATCTGTCGGGCTTTGCCACCTCGTAGACCCGGCCCCGCGGATATGATGCGTGGTCAGGGATACAAGCGCGCGGCAAAGCAGCAAAGTCACCATAAGATCAATCGTGAGTTCCAGTCTTGCTCGTTAGTCTCAACCTGATGCTCCTCGTGATCGCTACCCTGCTGGCCGTACCAGCGGGTCTCCTGCTCGTGGAAGTGATAGCTGCCCTTTTCGCATCACCGCAGCTGCGCGATGAGAAGAAGTGCGCGCCGCAGGTAGCGATCCTCGTTCCAGCGCACGATGAGGAGTTGGTGGTAGCAGCCGCGGTTCGGGATCTCGCGAAACAGCTCAAGGACGGAGACCGGCTGATCGTGGTTGCTGACAACTGCACGGATCGCACGGCGCAGGTAGCAACGGACGCTGGTGCTACGGTGATCACGCGCAATGACGCAAGCCACCGCGGCAAAGGGTATGCACTCGATTTTGGTATCCGATTTCTTGAGAAGACACCACCGGATGTGGTCGTTATCGTGGACGCGGACTGTGGGGTGGCCGAAGGAAGCATCGAGGAGCTTGCGCGTTGCTGCATGACCACCGGCCGGCCAGCGCAGGCGTTGTACCTCATGAATGCATCTGCCGGTGCGGGGACGAGATTAGAGATTGCGGCATTCGCCTGGCTGCTGAAGAACTATGTGCGGCCTTTGGGGTTGCATGCATTAGGCCTGCCGTGCCAGTTGATGGGCAGCGGCATGGCTTTCCGATGGGAAATCATCAGTAAGGCGCCTCTGGCATCCGGCCACTTGGTCGAGGATCTGAAGCTGGGACTCGATCTGTCGCGTGCGGGCCATGCTCCGGTCTTTTGTCCACAAGCACTCGTAACGAGCTGCTTTCCATCCTCACTCACGGGAACGGCAGGCCAGCGAACACGTTGGGAACACGGCCATCTCGGGGTAATACTGCGAGAAGCGCCGCGACTGATGATGCGTGCAGTCAGCTCACTCAGCTTCGACCTGCTGGCGTTGGTGCTTGACCTATCGATACCGCCGCTGGCGCTGCTGACGATTCTCATAATCGTACCGATGTTCGCCGCGCTGCTGCTGCTCGCAGCTAGTGGGAGCTGGCTGCCTCTAGTGGCATTTAGCTGCGACATGCTCGCGTTATTCCTCGCTGTTGGAATCGCATGGTGGAAATTTGGCCGCTCCGATGTCCTGAACAATCCATGGAACATTGCCAGGTATCTGCTATGGAAACTGCCGTTGTATGGCAAGTTTGTGATTTCCAAGCAGAGAAACTGGGTTCGATCCGAGCGCGGCGACGAACGCCACCAATAGAGCCGGTGAAGAGGCATGCTTAACCGTGCTTGTGATACGAGTCCCGCAGCTACTACCACGGAGCGGCGGGTAGGCTCTCAATGGTCGATTTGGGAAAAAACGCGAGTGCATGTGCTGCAGCGTATTAACTTCCGGGGCGATCTCTTCGCGACGGCCATCTGTTTCGCAGGGCAGGGGGTCATAAAGCTCGGCAGCAGCGTGATCCTTACGAGGATTCTGCTTCCTGAGGCATACGGCGTCATTACCATCCTCATGTCGATCTTGTTCGTGATCGAGATGCTGGGAGACATAGGCGTAACGATTTTTATCGTACGTGACGAGCATGGCGAGCAGCCTTTGTATCTCAACACCGCCTGGAGCATGCGTTTTGCCCGGGCGGTGCTCAACTGCGCCGCATTGTTTCTGCTCGCGCCCGTCATTGCATCGAAGCTCTACAATGCCCCGGAGCTGGTTATTCCGCTGAGAGTTATCTCGCTATCCTTTCTCATCGGCGGGCTGGAATCCATGTCGTTTCCGCTGTCGGTGCGTCGCAAGCGCGTACGCTACATGATGTATTCGGAGCTGCTAGCCACACTTGTGGCAAACACGCTCGCGATCATTTACTGCAGCTATTCGCGCGACTTCTGGGGAATTCTCTTCAGCATCATGCTGCATAGGGTGCTGATGACTTACTTCAGCTGGCGTCTGTATCCGGAGTCGCGGCCGAAATTCGCGCTGGACCTCCCAGCGGCGAGACAGATCCTGAAGTTTACCAAGTTCACCATGCCCTCGAGTATGCTCACGCTGGGCCTGAGTCAGTTCGACAAGATCGTGTTCCTGCGGCTTTTCGATCTGCGTCAGTTGGGAGTTTATGGGCTCGCTGGCAACATGAGTGCGCCCATGGAATCCTTGATCCTGAAGATCAGCTCGAGCGTGCTCTACCCTCGCTGCGCTCATAACATTCGCACCGACCAGAGTACCGCGGCGCTGAAGTACTACACGGAGAACCGGAGCCTCTTCGTGAGTATTCTGACGCTGCCTGCAATCGTAGCAGGCGCCGCCGGGTTGATCGTGGCGCTATTGTATCCGGCAAGGTACGCAGAGACCGGCCAACTCCTGCAGGCGGTGGCCTTGCGCGCCATGCTCCTTTCGCTTGCCTCCCCTGCAGAGGATCTGCTCGTGGCAGCCGGGGAGTATCAGGTCATCCTCGTCGGGAATATCTATCGAGCGATGTGGCTCGTGGCCGGCAGTTTGGCCGGCTACTACCTGTATGGCTTACTCGGATTTGCCTTTGGCGCGGCTCTCAGCGGCCTGCCTCCTCTTACGTATTACCTCTGGTTGCAGAAACGCAAGGGAATGCTCATTCCGAAATACGAGCTATATAAAGTAGTTTACCTGGCGGGTGTCGTTACGGTTTCTTACCTGCTCAGCCATGCCGTGCTGACGTTATGGCCGCACATTCACCTGCGGTCGTGACAGGCAGGCTGGTGGGACGATGAAACACACCAAAGCACTGGACGGCATCCGGGCGGTCGCCATCGTGCTGGTGATGTTATTTCATTTTGGTTATCTGCCTGTAGGTTGGGTGGGCGTACAAATTTTCTTCACGCTTTCCGGCTACCTGATTACGGGCATACTGCTGGCCGAGCGGGAACGTCCCTTCAACGCGTACATCAAGACGTTCCTATGGCATCGCGGGCTGCGCATTCTCCCGCTGTTGTTCTTCTTTCTGCTCGCCAATGGTTGCATCTATCTGGCCACGGGGCACCCCGATTCCTTTCCCAACGACTGGCCATGGCTCGCCGGTTTTGCTGCGAATCTTGCGCGCATGCGTCCGACGGATCTGGGGTACTGTTTCGTGCACATCTGGTCACTTGCCGTAGAGCAGCAGTTCTACCTGATCTGGCCGCTACTCGTCTATGCGCTCTCATTGCGATCCCTGCGTCAGCTGGTGCTGGGGATACTGCTGGCGGAGCCGCTGGCGCGCGCGGCAATGTTCTCACTTGCTCTGTACGCAGGCCATGACCCGCAGTTTGCGGGCAAAGCCGTATACGTTTTGCCCTTTACCCAGTTTGACGCCTTCGCAGCCGGAGCTGCCATTCCGGTTTTTGGTCTGCAGATGCTTAGCCATCCGGGTCGCAAACTGGTATTGGCGATCGTCGCTGCAGGAGTTCTGGGCGCAGCGGTGCTGGCGCGAGCGTACTACTCGGGAACTGGCGCATACGTCTGGAGTCTGGGTTACGCGATGTTCCTGGTGCAGAGCCACGGGTATGTGTGGGCCTATTCACTGCTGAACGTGATATCGCTGCTCGCGATTATTTGTGCCCTGCGTGAGATGCGCGCGGCAAGGTTCCTACAGCTGCCAGTATTCGCCTTCGTCGGTCGGATTTCTTTCGGAATGTATGTCTATCATGTACCCCTGCTCGCATTGGCGGGATGGCTGCTGGAGCGTTGCTGCCAATCACTGAGCGGCGCCGGCAGGCTGAGTGTGTTCTTCATCTGGGTGGCCGCCGTCGTGTGCCTATCGACGCTGAGCTTCCGCTGGGTGGAACGGCCCTTCCTGCGACTCAAAGATCATTCGCCGCGAGACGTCTGGACGACCTTTGCCCACAGAATCGGTGGGCTGTTTGTCAGAGGTTTGCCGCCACCGGCCTGAACTTGAAAGTGTTCACAGTAGGTGATCGGCCCACCGACCCTTGGCGGCAGCGCGGTCTGCAATTTCTGCGAAATGATCGAAGGTCATCGAGCGTGAATTCATTCACTATGCAAGGTGGCCATGTCGCCGAAGCCAATTTTATAGGTGGCACAAGGACTTGTAGCCGCATCGGGTCGGTTAAATGCGACATGTTGCCAGGAATTGCGACCTCCTGTTCAATCGCCGCCCACTGCATAAGATCCTCATCTCCCAGGTCTTCAGATGGCTCACAAGCACCACTTCGTTAGCGTTTACGCACCGCGACACCTGCCTTCGAGAAGTACAGGCGCGCCGCTGCTCGCCGTGTTTGGTTTGCTGATTGCGCTTCTCACGCTGGGCGGCGCACCGCTCGCAGATGCAGCCACAGCGGCCAACGCTCAGTCGGCTCTCGGGACGAATCTAAACGGCATAGCGTTCTTTACTTCCGAGCAACCCTTCCTGAATGTGTTCAAGACAACCGCCGTGTCGCGTACGTCGATTGGCTGGACCACCTCGAGCCCCACGGCCGGCGACACCGGAGAAGAGCAGTACCTGCAACTGGATGCCGACGGTTATCCGACGTCGCTGACGGCGAGCAGTGCGGATCCGCACGCGCAGCAGTTCCAATGGGTGTATCTGGTATTGCTGTTCAATCTGCCGAACTCCAATCACGGCACGGGTTTGCCCTATCGTGCGGGTCAGTACGTCGTCTTGTATGACGGCCAGGGAACGATGTCATACGGTCTCGATGCGCAGTTGGTCAGCTCGGCGCCGGGCCGGGATGTCATCAACGTGCCGACCCCGCACAGCAACAGCGGGATCTCCTTGGCTATCAAGGCGACGGATCCGAATCACACCGGCAACTACATCAGGAACATCCGGGTGGTCAAAGCGGAAGAAGAGTCGCTGCTTGCCGCAGGTAACGTATTTTCTCCGAATTTCTTGAATCTCATTCAACACTTCAAAGCCTTGCGCTTTATGGATTGGTTGAGTACCAACAACAGCAATCTAACCTCGTGGAGCAATAGACCGCTGCCATCCAACGGCGGCTATGGCTCCGCCAACGGAGCACCGCTCGAGGTCGCCGTACAGCTGTGTAATGTGGTGAGCGCCGATTGCTGGCTCAATATTCCGCACAAGGCGGACAACGACTACATTACCCGTATGGCGCAGCTGGTACACGCCTCACTGGGTACGGGGCAAAAGGTGTACGTCGAGCTTAGTAATGAGGTCTGGAACGGTTCATTTCAGCAGTCGGCCTATGCGACCGCTCAGGGGAAAGCGCTCTGGCCAGGCGCGAAGGCTACCGACTACGACTACAACCGCAGCTGGTATGGAATGCGGGTAGCTCAGACGTGCGATATCTGGAAGTCCACCTGGGGCAGCGACGCGAATCGCGTGGTGTGCGTCATGGGTGCACAGGCGGCAGGACCATACTCGGCTACGCAAGCCCTGGATTGCCCGCTTTGGACCGGGACCGGCAATGCGCCTTGCTCGAAGCATGGCATTGATGCGGTTGCGATTGCGCCATACTTCGGTTTCTTCACTTTGCCGACCACGTGGTTGTCGGACCCGGATGGCGGCCTCGCGAAATTGTTTCAGCAGCTCTTCTCTGGCGGAGTGCTGGCCGGCGGTTACGCGGGCGGCGACATCAAGCAGACCTCCGATTGGGAGGCGGCCTACCACACCGCTCTGGCACCCTATAAGCTGCCCTTCATCGCATATGAAGCGGGCCAGACTTTCCTGGGCTTCCCGCAACATCTCGATGGCTCGGCGATAGTCAATGCGTACATAGCTGCAAATCGGGACCCGCGGATGGGACAGGCGTATACCACCGCACTGAATAACTGGAAGGCAAATGGGGGCCAGCTCTACATGAACTTCCAGGACATCTGCACTTCCAGTCAGTATGGCGAGTGGGGTGCTCTGGAGTCATTCATGGATACGGTGACGCCCTTGAGCAGTGCCCCGCCGAAGTGGCAGGCCCTGCAAAACTTTATAGTCGCCAATCCCTGTTGGTGGGGCGGGTGCTCGAGTTCCACGACCTCCAATGGCCCCACGGCTGAGGTGCCCATGGCACCTTCAAACCTGAGCATCCATTAGTACAGCCGAATGTGTTTGCGGGGCCGCTGCACCCGCCCCAGTGTGCTCCGCACCAGGCTGCACTAGCTAATCGCAGTCAATCCGCACGCCTCGCCGTGGCGGCTTCGGCGCCTAGCCGCCAGGAACCCAGGTTTCTATTTTCGATCTCCAGTGGACATCCTGACGGTCCGTCGGTTGTTCGGAACGTGATGATTATGGCAGGCTCAAATCGCTACCAAACTGCGATTTTTGCCCTCACGCTGGAGTGCCAGGCGCTGCCATGTTCGTAAGGCTGAAAGCCCTAATCGTCGTCCTCGTCATTGCGTCGCTCATGTTCGGTCTGGGCCGCACCGCGCTGGCGTCCTTCGCTCAGCGAGCCGATTGGAGCCGCCGGCGGAACGTCTGGTTCCTCCTGACGATCGCTGCCTTCGTAGCTCCGGGATACTGGTGGTTCGCTGTCATCGCGGCGGTGATACTGCTGCAGGCCGCACGCAGGGATTCGAACCCTATTGCGCTTTATCTGCTGTTGCTGCACGTGGTACCGCCTGTGCAGGTTGACATACCTGCGCTCGGGTTCAATAAACTGTTTGAGATCGACAACTACCGCATGTTGGCGTTCTGTGTGCTGATTCCGGCAGTTGTGCGGTTCCGGCGCGCGAATCGAAACTCAGCGTCACTACGACTGGATGCAATGGACTGGCTGCTGCTGCTATGGGGCGCGATCCAGATTGCGTTGTTCGTGCCGCCGGATCTGCCCGGGCAGCCTCTGTTGCAGGATTCGCCGACGAACTTCGTCCGACGGGTATTCTTGTTCTTTCCGGATATCTATGTCACCTACTACGCTGTCAGTCGGATGTGTTGGTCCCGCACACTGCTCGCGGAGGCGATGGCGTCTTATTGCATGGGCGCGCTCATACTTGCGGCGGTTGCCGTGTACGAGACGGGCAGACATTGGTTGCTATACGAGGAACTGACGAAGTTTTGGAGTGAGGGCGGCCGCGCGGGCTTTTACCTGTTCCGGGGTAACTCACTGCGTGCCGAAGCGGCCGCCGGTCACGCGCTGGCACTCGGATACCTGCTTGCAATCGCATTCGGTTTCTGGCTCTATCTCAAGCGTGAAATGACCTCGCGCTGGGCAAGAATGACCGGGATAACCGTCCTGTGGCTCGGCTTGCTCGCCACATACTCTCGAGGTCCGTGGATCGCAGCATTCTCGATCTACCTCCTCAACGCGGCATTGCGACCAGGCGGGACCGTGCGTCTTGTCAAAGCGACTCTCGTAGCCGCAGTGCTGATCGGCCTGCTGGCGCTCACACCGCTCGGCGATCGCCTAATCAACGCGCTGCCACTGGGCACAAAATCCGTCGATGCGGGCACTGTCGACTATCGGCAGCGATTGGCCGCCCGTTCCTGGGAGCTGATTCAGCAGCATCCCTTTTTCGGAAATCAGACAGCCTTTATGCAGATGGGTGATCTGCGCCAGGGCGAAGGGATCATTGACTTCGTCAACAGCTATGCGCAGACCGCCCTGTTCTACGGCCTGATAGGTCTCGGCGCGCTGGTGGGGTTCATGCTGCTGGGGGTCTACAGGACTTATCTGCAGACGCGCCGCACGAAGGCGATCGTTGACCTACAGCTCCTTGGTGTCAGCCTGATGGCGACCATCGCCGGCGTACTTATCCTGCTATCCACAACGAGCTTCATTTTTGCTCTGCCGGTGATGTTCTATGTGCTGGGCGGCTATGCAGCAGCGTACTCAAGACTGCCCGCGCCTGCGCCAGCGGAAGTGGCGGTTGCCCCGGTAGTCCCGGCCAATCCTGCGGCAGGTCGGCCACTTTGAGCGATGCACCGGACGTCATCGCCCATGTCCAGTTGCCGGAGAATCAGCGTGCGGGCGTGGCTATGCTGATTTCAATCGGCATCCTCGCGTGGAACGAGGAAGCGAACATAGGCAGGACGCTGGAATCGTTATTTCGGCAGGATGCCCTGACGGGCTCCGATGAACGCACGAGTGGCTGCAGGTGGGAAGTCATTGTGGTGCCCAACGGCTGCTCGGATCAAACGGCAGCCGTGTCGCGCCGCGTGTTAGGTGAGCAACTCGCGGCTCGTTCCGAAGTGCAGATCAGTGCCAAGGTCGAGGAACTATCCGAAGCAGGCAAGAGTAATGCCTGGAATCGCTTCGTTCACGAGCTCTCCGATCCTGCCGCAGAGCTCATCGTGATGCTGGATGCTGACATCGAGTTTGTGCAGGCGCAGACCTTGTCGAACACCATACAGGTCCTGTTCAATGAACCCCGCGCTCTGGCGGCTGTGGATTTGCCGCTGAAAGACGCTTGTAAGAAGCGTAACAAGTCTCTGCTGGAGCGTATCTCGATTGCTGGATCGCAGCAGGCGATGGTGGGGCCGGCGGGTCTTTCCGGGCAGTTCTTCTGCGCTCGCGCTCACATCTTGCGGCAGATCTGGATGCCAAAGGGCCTGTCCGTGGAAGACGGATATTTAAATGCGATGATTCGTACCGAATGCATGTTGAGCAAGGAGGATGCAGGCCGCATCCTGCGCGCCCCCTCTGCGAGCCATTATTACGAGACGCTTACCGATCTCAAATCCATTTTTCGCCACGAACTCAGGTTGGTAATGGGAACGGCACTGAATTGCTATCTGCTGTGGGATTTCCTTCTCTTTGCCACAGATCCGACCGGGCCTGGTGCAGGTGTGTTGTTGCGCAATCTGCTCGAGAGGGACCCACGCTGGTACGAGCGCTTCGTTGAGAATGCAGTTCGCGTCCGAGGTTGGTGGGTGCTTCCACGGGGAATGTTGTTCAGAAGATTCGGTGGCCTGAGCAGACAGGGCCACGGCTGGATTCGTGGGATAGCAGTTGCGTGCGTTGGGTTCTTGCTGGATCTGCCGATATTCCTCGTAGCCAATCGGCGGCTGAAAAGAGGGCGCTCGATTGGATTCTGGTGAGGCGACCGGCGCCCCGCTGCGAAATGCGAACGGCTTCACTCTTTTCCAGATCGCTGCCGAAGGGGCATCAATGTTTCTTCGGGGTCGGCTGCTATACTGCGGCTAAACGATAGAAGAGCCCAAAATTCCTGGAGAAAGAGACGTGCTTAGGGCACAAGATCTGACACTCGAATCATTCTTACCGCTATCCAGGATGCAGGCGGAGACCGACGCCGCGCACCAGAGATACCGCAGCGCCACCCCTTTCCCCCATGTGGTGTTCGACAACTTCTTCGATCCGGCGCTGCTCGATCAGGTGCTGTCCGAATTCCCCAAGCCCGGCGCCATAAAATGGCAGAGCTTCGACAACGAGCAGGAGATCAAGCTCGCGTCCGCGGCTGAGGCCTCGTTCGGGGCCATGACCCGATTGTTTCTTTATCACTTGAATTCCGTGACATTTCTGAACTTCCTGAGCGGGGTTACTGGAATCGACAACCTGATTCCGGATCCGCATTTTGAAGGCGGCGGCCTGCATCAGATCGTTCGCGGTGGAAAGCTCGGTGTGCATGCAGATTTCAATCGCCACCGGGCGTTTGGGCTCGATCGCCGCCTCAACCTGCTGGTTTATCTGAACAAGAATTGGGAAGAGTCCTACGGCGGGCATCTCGAGCTGTGGAACACCAGCATGACGCGCTGTGAGACAAAGGTGCTACCGGTGTTCAACCGCGTGATGGTGTTCGGTACTACTGATTTTACCTACCACGGACATCCAAATCCGCTGCAGTGCCCGGAAGGCATGACTCGCAAGTCCCTAGCCTTGTATTACTTCAGCAATGGTCGTCCCGCTGAGGAGATCTCAGGGGAGCATTCCACGTTGTTCAGAGCGAGGGATGTGAAAGATTTTCAACCCACTATGCGACAGCGCGTGCGCCGGCTGGGACAGGAATTCCTTCCGCCGATAGTTGTCAGGGCATTCAGAAGGCACTGAAGCTCACGACCAGGGTTGGTCGCGAAGCTTTCTTTCCCACTCGAGTGAGCTCCGGACGATCGTCTCCAGATCATCGAGCCGCGGCGTCCATTTGAGCGCACTGCGTACGCGATCAGCGCGGGACAGGAGCACCGGAGGATCGCCAGGGCGGCGCGGTTCCTCCTTGATGGTCAGCTTCTGATGCGCGACTTTCTGCACGCAGTCCAGCACTTCGCGAACGCTGTAGCCGTGTCCGTAGCCGACATTCAGCACTTGGGAGAGGCCGTCCGCGCGCAGGTAGGCGAGGGCATCCAGATGGGCGGTGGCCAGGTCCTCAACATGGATGTAATCCCGAATACCCGTTCCGTCAGGCGTGGGGTAATCCGTGCCGAAGATCGAGACATGCGAGCGCTTGCCGACGATTGCCTCGGATGCGACCTTCACGAGCAAGGTCGCTTTGGGAGTCGCCTGACCAATGCGGCCGCTCGTATCGGAACCTGCGACATTGAAATATCGCAGGGCGACATATCGCAGCGTTGAAGCGGCTGCAAGGTCCCGCAACGTCCATTCCGACATCAGCTTCGAGGTGCCGTACGGGTTGATAGGTGCAGTGGGTGAATCTTCAGCAGCGTATCCGTCCGTCGGAATGCCATACACCGCTGCCGTCGATGAGAATACGAAGTGGCGTACGCCGGTCTGCGCGCAGCACTCAAGAAGATTGCGTGTCGCACAGGTGTTGTTGCCGTAGTACTTCAGGGGCTCGGCCACTGACTCCGGAACGATGGTGTATGCGGCAAAATGCATCACGGTGTCGACGTTGCGTTCCCGCAGCAGCCTGCCGACCAGTTCGCGATCGCCGACATTGCCCACGATCAGAGGCGTGTCGAGTACGGCCTGGCGGAATCCGCGTGAGAGGTCATCCAGCACCACCACCTGCTCGCCGCGGCTGCGGAGCTGCAGAACGGCGTGACTGCCGATGTACCCGGCGCCGCCGGTAACGAGGATAGTGCCGCGCTTCATGCCACCACTTATGGAATATCAGGGATGGACCCCGGGGCCGCAATGATAGGTCAAACCGACACAGGTCCGGTCACTCGCGGTCTTTAACCGCGACCTGTACCGCAAAACCCCTCCGCATGAGCGCGCCCCTTATGTCGTAGTGCTCGAGGATAGGTCGGCTCAGATGATCCAGTTGTGACAGATCGCACGCTCAGGAAGGTCGCGCTCTTTACAGCATGCTGTAAAGTTTCTCGTGGTACCCCTGACCACAATTCTCCTTCTGTGGTGCCCCGGCAGGGTTTTGCTGCACGCCTGATTGAGGAACCGATGCCTGCTGATGCCCATCGTCGCAAGCTGCTGATTCTCGAGAGCGACCGCGCGCTGCGCCAGGAGCTCGAGAAGACCTTCGCCGACCTCGAGGTGACCTCAGCGGACACCTCAGAGCAGGCGCTGGTGCTGGTGCGGCGGTTCGAGCCGGATGTGGTGCTCTTCGATCTGGGCGCAGGGCGCGGACCGGCCGTGGCAGCGCAGAGCCTGGAGCTGCTACGCCAGATCCTGAATCTCTCCCCGGACACCAAGATCATTGCCATGACCGAGCCGGATGCCCGCGAGCTCGCGGTAGCGGCTGTAGGTCTGGGAGCGGCTGACTTCTATTACAAGCCGCTCGATCCCAGCGTCCTGTCGATCGTCGTCCGCCGCGCGTTTCGTATCCGCGAGCTCGAGGAGGAGAACTGGAGGCTGAGGGAGCGAACCGGCAGCATGGCGCTGGAGGGCATCATCGGTGTCAGCGACACCATGCGTAGCCTGTGCCGAGCGATCGAGAAAGTCGCGCCCACCAACGCTACCGTGCTGCTGCTGGGCGACAGCGGCACAGGCAAGGAGTTGCTGGCGCGCGCGGTGCATCGGCTCTCCAACCGTTCGGTACAGCAGTTCGTGGCCATCAATTGCGCCGCCATTCCGGACAACCTGCTGGAGAGCGAGCTGTTCGGCTACGAGAAAGGTGCCTTCACCGGTGCGGTCAAGCGCACACCCGGCAAGCTGGAAGCGGCCAGCGGTGGCACGATCTTTCTGGATGAGATCGGCGAGATGCCAGCCCCCCTGCAAGCCAAAATGTTGCGAGTGCTGCAGGAACGCACAGTCGAGCGCATCGGTGGACGCACACCGATTCCACTGGACATTCGCATCATCTGCGCGACTAACCGCAATCTGGAAGCGCTCATCGGCACTCAGACCTTCCGGGACGATCTTTTTTACCGCATTAGCGAGGTCGCCATCCGGGTACCGCCGCTGCGGGAGCGTCAGGGCGACAGCCTGCTGCTGGCGCAATATCTGGTTCAGGATATGGCGGAGCGTTTCGGACGCCCGACGCGCGGCCTGGCACCCGATGCGATCCGCGCGATCCAGGCACATCGCTGGCCGGGCAACGTGCGCGAGCTTGAAAACCGCATCAAGGGTGCGGTCATCATGGCTGAGGGCGCGGTGGTAACGGCGCAGGACCTGGGTCTGCAGGATCCGGGCGACGACCCGGAGTATCTGAATCTGCGCATCGCCCGGCAGCGTGCCGAAGCCCAGGCCGTACGACAGTCACTGGCCGTGGCACGGGGTAATCTGTCCCGTGCCGCGGAGTTGCTGGGCGTAACGCGTCCGACGCTGTATGACCTGCTGGCCAAGCACCAGATCGACGCCGCGCAGTTCGGCAGGCAAGCCATGAGTGCGCAGCCTGCGCCAGCTGCCAAAACCGCGGCGGACATCCTGGGTCAGCAGGAGCTTGATGAGGGCCGCGGCGAAGTAATCGTGGCTCCAGCGGCGAAGTAACCTGGCTGCCGCGACGAAGTGACCGTGACTGCTCCTGGCCGTGAGGCTCAGTTGTTGATCACCGTCGAAACTTCACCGGACAGCGAGCTCTGGACGCCGGCGGAGTTGTAGGCGGTCAGTGCGAAGTAGTACTTCCCGGGCGCGAGGTTCTGCACCACGTAGTCCGTGACGCCGGGATTGGCGATCTTGACGGTCTCTGAATAGCTCTTCGAGGCTGTGCCGTAATGAATCTCGTAGCCCTGCAGGTTCATGAGCGGCGTGCCGTCGGCATTCTGCGTGGGCGCCTGCCATGAGAGCGTCACGTTATCGGAGTTGCCGGTGGCTGCGACGGTGATCGAGAACGCGGGCAGGGGAGTGGCGATGCCCGCATCGATCATGGTGATGATGATGTTGGAATAGGTGCCAATCTCGCCGGTAGAGGGCGTTCCGGAAAGCTCGCCCGTGGAGGCATTGAACTTGGCCCATCCGGGCAGGTTCTGCACCTTGAAATTCGTTGTCGTGGAGTTGTCGCTCACCTGCGGGACGTACACATAAAGCTGTCCCACGACTGCCGTGCTCGGCGGTATGCCCTCGATCGAGGCACCGCCACCTGAGCCGATCACCCCGGCTGCATTCGCCGAGGCCGGGTCGTCGCTGCAGCCCGCTAGCGATCCACCCAACAAGAAACTTCCTGCAATGATCAGCGCCCGCGCGCCTGCTACTGTTCTCGACATCACGACACCCCGTGTGACCCCTCAAAAACCAAAACCATGTGGCGCAGACAGGTCTGGAGGGATTCACGGCAAAAAGGGGGTTGCAGCAGCTCAACATGAGCCGCATGAGTCACGAGATCGCAGAGGACCCCGGCAACCCCGCTGTCCTGGGCCGTGAAGCCGTTAGACCGGAAGTTTTGCGCCCCCACCTTTCGATGGGTTTGCCCTTGCGAGCCGCCTGAAGTCGCCGAACGCCGTAGCGTTGAAGATCAGCGGCAGCCGCACACCTTTCGATGTACTGTCATCGTTGCAACGGCTGTGCCAGGATTTTAAGCCTTTGATTTACGGGTATAATTTGCAGAGGGGAGCCGCTCCCGGCTCCCGTGGGCGGACGATTATGTTGCTCGTGACCGACAGCCGCTCCGGGCGCAGTTCACAGGGCGTGTCATAACACGATGATTTCACGTATGAAATGCTGCGTCGCGGAGCCCCGACAGTGGACCCCTCCCGCGTGTGGAGCGTTGCGCCTCAGATGGAATGCGAGGTTCGACATATGGCGCAGGAGTTGCATCAGCTCCCGCGCCCCGTCAGGCACGGGGGGAGCTGGCTTCAGGTGAATGACGCATGACGAATCCGCTGGTGTTCAAGCACACCGTCCCCTTACTCGTGCTCACCACAGCTCAGGCGATTGCGCTGCCTCTGATGGCCGCCTGCGTGCTGCTGCTGGATCGCTGGTATTTGCGTGTCCCGTTCGATACCAAATTCATCGTGCTGCTCGCGCTGGTGCTCGTGTTAGGCGCGGCGCTATTGCAGCCCGAACGCGGGCTGATGCCCCAGCTTATCGGCGGACGCCGGCAGGTCATCCTGCGGATCGCTGGTCGCTGGCTGATTCTGCTGTTTGCGCTACTGGCGATTGGTTATGCCACCAAGAGTTCCGGGCGCTTCTCCCGTCGGATGATCATGATCTGGGCGACCGTGACTCCCGGGCTACTGATGGGTGCGGCGCTGTTCATTCATCGGCTTTTCCGGCAACTGTTGTCCGATCCGACCTCCGCACGGCTAGCCATTTTCGTCGGCTTCAATGACATCAGCGTCTCGCTTGCCCAGCGCGTGGAACAGACCTCTGCCGCTGCGCTGCGCGTCGCTGGCTTCTTCGATGACCGCGCTCCTCACCGGTTGGCCGCCAACGGCCATCAGGCTGAGCTCAAGGGCGGGCTGAAGGACATCGTGGCCTTTGTGCAGCAGAATGCGATCGACGTCATCTTTGTCGCGCTGCCGGTGAGCCATCTCGACAGAGTCAAAAAGCTGCTCGATGACCTGCGCGATACTACGGTCTCGATTTACTACGTGCCGATGGTGTTCCCGTTCGACACCATTCAGGGGGGTATCAGTGACTTTCTCGGCGTGCCGCTCATCGCGCTGTGCGAGACGCCTTTTCACGGCTACCGCGGCGTCAGCAAGCGGCTGACTGATCTGATTCTCGCCTCGATGATCCTGATGCCCATGCTGCCGGTGCTGCTGGTCATCGCGCTTCTGGTGAAGCTGTCCTCCGCCGGCCCGGTCATCTTCCGGCAACGCCGCTATGGCCTCGACGGTCAGGAAATCATCGTCTACAAATTCCGCACCATGACGGTGGTGGAGGACGGTAGCTCGATTCGTCAGGCGACCCGCGATGATGAGCGCATCACGCCCATCGGTCGCCTGCTGCGGCGCTCATCGCTCGATGAGCTGCCCCAGCTGATCAACGTGCTGCAGGGTCGCATGAGCCTGGTCGGGCCGCGACCCCATGCGGTCGCACACAACGAGCAGTACCGCAAGCTCATCAAGGGCTACATGATCCGCCACAAGGTCGCTCCGGGTATCACGGGCCTTGCGCAGGTGCACGGGATGCGCGGTGAGACGCAGTCGCTCGAGCAGATGGAGGCCCGGGTCAAGTATGACCTCGACTACCTGCGCAACTGGTCGCCGATGCTGGATCTGAAGATCCTGCTCAAAACCGTGTTAATTGTGGCGCGCGGCGACAAGGCCTATTGAAGGCGGGCTCAGAGCTCCGCCGCTCAGGCCGCCACCCGTTTGAGATCGCGTACCGAGTCAGGCTTGCTGCTAGCCCATGCAAGCTGCGCTCGCCGTGCTGCCACCAAACCTGCAAAGTACCAATAGGGGTAGGAGATGAACGGGTAGACGTGGATCGCCGAGTAGAATGTCGCTGCGCTGATCACTGCGATGACGCCAATCCAGCCCAAAGCGATGGCTCCTGTTATCTCGTTGTCCGTGCGCGCTACCGCGATCGCATCGAAGAACTGAAATGCGTACAGCACAAAGGCGATGCTCGTGCCGAGAATCCCGATCTCCAGCAGGAACACCGATATCGACAGGAAGGAGAACACCCGGAAAATGTCGTAGTAGGTGCCTGTGAAGCTCTCGCCGATGTTGGAGTGGGAGGCGTTACCCAACCCCAGCCCGAAGGCAGCGCGCACCGGGTCTTTCGACAGGTATTCGATGGGTACGCGGATGGCATCGCCGCGGCGGACTTGGGTGTAGGTTCCCACTGTTGCACCGCCCTTGACTTCCATGTACCGCTGCAGTTCCTGCTGATTCGTGAAGAAGTCCACGAGGTTGTTTTCCTTCTTCCACGGACTGTTCTGCTGCATGTAGTTGTAGACGGGGATCATGATGGAGCCGAAGGTGGCGAGCAGTACCACGGCGAGTGCGAAAACCTTGAGCCGCTTGCCGGATGGAGAGCCGGCAACCACTGTGGTGAGCAGACCCACTGGAAACAGCAACAGGGTCGCCTTGGTCTCGTTGATCATCGTGGGAATCAGCACTGTAAGGAACAGGATCAGAAAGGGCACCAGGCGCAGTCTCTTGCGCAGGTAGAATCCCAGGATCACGAGTGACACGCAGACCAGGGTCACCGAAAGAATGCCCGAATCGGTAGCCGTTCCGTAGACGGTGTCGCCGGAGAATTTACCGGCATTCCAGACCAGGTAACGCTGATAGGCCGCCAAGGGCACCTGGATGAGAGCTACGGCCAACACCATCATGACCTGCTGCCTGATCTGCTTCTCGGTGAAGGGGTATACCGCCGGGACCACGAACAGCGGGATGGCGCGCAGGTAAGCCCGCAAGCCTGCGACGATCGGTCCGGCACCGACGGAGTTGGTGAGAATGCCGCAGACGATGATGAAGGCTGCCAGGCCGAAGGCCACCCAGTACTTGGGGGCCATGAACCGAAACCCCTTGCGCACCCCCTCGAAGAAGACAATCCCGGAAATGACAATGGACAGCAGCTCGGGCACGAACTTGACCAAAGCTGCGCCGTGGAAATGCAGGGCGATGGCATCGCACACCGCACTGGCGGCCAGGGTCAGGAGGATCAACGCATGCATGAGTGCATGTTAACGGAAGAAGCCGACCGGTTTCCCGGCCGGCTTGCTGGTTCAGGGCCCGGTAAGCCCCTATTGATAGGGGCTTAGCGTATTCGTCTGCCCGGCCTTCTTCACCCAGGGATATTGGGCGGTCGACCACTGCTGAGCGGCCGTGCCGATGTTGCCGGTGGGCTTGTAATTGATGTCGAAGAAGAAGTACTGCGCCCGATCCAGGTTTGGCCCACGCACCTGCCAGATCTGCTCCAGTGTTGGTGTGTCAGCGCCCATGTTAGCGGTGATATAGCCGCCGAAATCGGTCATCTCCACATCCGGCCCGAATAGAATCTTGCCGCGCCAATCGGTCGTACCCGCCCACCAGCCGCGATACACCTCATCCGAGTGCAGTGCCCGGCGATAATTCGGATTATTGGGACTGGCTCCAGGACCTGCGTGCTGCGGGCCGTCGATCGGCAGGTTCGGATAAGTCCAACTCGGGATCCAGCTGTCCGGACCGCCCAGCACCATGTGGTACTGCTTGATGTGGTTGAATATATCGGTCCAGTTCTTGGCGCTGTCGGAACCATTGAACAGGTAATTCGCCGACAGCATCACGTTAGTGTGTTTGAAGCCCTTCACCGGATCGCGCAGCCCAGCCATGAGGCTGTACAGCTGCGTGAACATGCCATTCGGG
Source organism: uncultured Pseudomonadota bacterium (assembly GCA_963715725.1). Lineage (GTDB taxonomy): Bacteria > Pseudomonadota > Gammaproteobacteria > Steroidobacterales > Steroidobacteraceae > 13-2-20CM-66-19. Next base: position 3,299,424 of record OY970272.1, read on the forward strand.
TTGTAGTCGGCTCCGGGCGTCTGAATCGAAACCGATGAGCCGCTGGCGTCGATGCCGTAGGCGGTTTCCTCGAACATCGTGACGCCTTCGAAATTCGGATCGCTGTCATAGCGAGCAGCCATCGCCTGGAACATGTCGATGTAGGCGTTGGTGACCTCGGCACTGTAGCGCTTTGCCGCCACTCCGCGCGGTGGGTTGGAGTAGTTCAGCATGACGTTCTCGGCGCCGTATTTGTTGATCAGCCAATGCGGTACCACCACGGAGCCGTTCGCAACGCTCCAGTTGCGGCTGTAGGCGGCATCCTGAACACGGACCCACAAGCGCTTGTTGACCGCTTTGACCGCCTTCAGATAGGCATCGATCATCGACCAATCATAGCTCGGTTCCGAAGTGCCCTTGTCGATCGAGGTCCACATGATTGCGATGGCGATCCCCGCGACGTTGTCGTCGTTCTTGAGACCTGCGATGAGCGGTGCATCCCCGTTGTTGAACCGGCTCATGTTCACGCCGTGCGCGTAGTTGAAATACGGATAAATGCCGGGATGGAACTTGAGCACCCCGCCGGCCGAGGGTCCCGGCGCGACCGCACAGTTCGAGCCGATGCACAGTGTTGGAGGCGGCTGCGGCTTTTTCTCCGTGCCTGCCTGCGCCGACATGGTTCCTGACATCACAACAACTGCGGCTGCGAAGGCCGCGAGAACGCCCCGTATATCCATTCAAAGCTCCCGCCCCACAAAGTCCGGATCACTCCGGATCCACACCATATTCACGCGGCGCGACCGTACCGCCACGCTCCTTGTACCGTCAAGCTGTAGACTTGCTGCGACAAAGCAACTACGTTGACATAATTGAAGGATCCTTGCGGTGTCACCGTATCTGCTGCGGTCCCGCCCGGTTCCGAACTCAGTACACTGGCAATATGGCAGCTTCGCCGTTGACCGACCTTGATACATCGCACGGTTCTGGAACTCCTGAGTTGACTTCTGCAGTCTCCGGATGGCGACGGTCTGGTCCGGGGCCGCGGCGCCTCGAGTGGGTGGATCAAGCCAAGGGCCTCGGGATCATCTTCGTCGTCTTCGGCCATGTAATTGACGGTGCGCGAGCGGCCGGAGTTCCCGTGGATGCGCACACCTTCAGGCTCACCTGGGATGCGCTCTATGCATTCCACATTCCACTCTTCTTCTTCCTCTCCGGCCTGTTTTTCCCGCAGTCGCTGCGGCATCGCGGCGTCCTGGGCCTGCTGCTGAACAAGGTCGATACGCTGCTGTATCCCTATGTCATCTGGTCGCTGTTGCAGGGCTTCGCGCAGGTGCTCATGGCGCGCCATGTCAACAATCCGGTAACGGTCAGCCAGGTGTTGCAACTCTGGTGGCACCCGCGTCAGGAGTTCTGGTTCCTGTACGCGCTGTTTTTCACGTACTTGTTTGCGTGCCTGCTGTATCTGGCGGTTGCCGAGCGATGGCGGCCGCTGTTGGTGCCAGCTGCCGTGTTGCTCTTCTGGGAGCGTACCTGGGTACCCCGTGCTGCTGCCACGTGGTATCCGACTCTTTTCCTGCCGTACTTCCTGCTCGGAGCGGTATGGCCCGGCACTGCACGGTGGGTTGTACGACGGCCAGCACTCTCACTGATCATTGCGGTACCGACCTTCGTCATCGCCGAGGTTTTCTGGCATGAACTTGCGGCGTGGCCCGCCGACTCGCTGATCATTTGTGGCTTGCGGATCGCCGCAGCCTGTGCAGGGATTGCTGCAACCCTGGCAGTGAGCGCTGTACTGGCTAGCATGCAATGGAGCTTCATTGCCTACATCGGCAAGCTGTCCCTGCAAATCTATGTACTGCACACCATGGCCGCGGCTGTGGCGCGCGTCGTGATGCTCAAAGTGCTGCACATCACGAGTTTGCCGATCCACCTGATCGTCGCTACGAGCGCAGGTGTGCTGTTGCCGCTTGCCTTCGCGTGGCTGTTGGAGCGCTGGAAAATCCCTGGCTTCTTCGCACCGCCGCCGCGCCTGCAGCTGCAGCGTCTGGAGCGGCGAGCAGCCGCTGTGGCCTGAGCTCGACTTGGGACCGCGCCTTAACGGCGCGGCCAGCCTCATCAGTTGTTCTCGAAGCTTTTAAGCGGGTAGCGCGCATCCGGCGTGTTGCGTCCACGAACCAAGGCCGCCTTCGCCTTGGTATTGAGGAACGAAACCCGCTGCTTGAAAGGCGAGGGTTGCACGCGCGTGTAATCGATGTAGCTATCGAAGGCAATGGGCATCCCCATCGACACCTTCAGTTTGTTCTTCGCCACCCACGCCATCGGGCCCATCTTGGGAATCTGTGGGATCAGCGTTGAGCGCATGGCGGTGCGGGCGGTGGTCACCATCCAGCAGTTCTGCTCGCAGGCATGCACCTTCTGGATGGCCTTGTGCGCATCGGCGCTGGCCATGATTTCCGCCCAGGACTGACGCGCCAGATTGCCCATCAGCAGGTCCGAGCGGACATTGCAGGTCCACACGTCCGACCACGGATCGATGAAAGCAAAGTCAGTGCCGGCCGTGCAGCGAATGAGACGCGGATGACCCAGAATTTTTTCGATCAGGCCCAAATTCAGATAGGCACGAAACCAGTTCTTCGGCTTCGGGCTACGCAGCATGGCGGTAATCAGCCCCTCGACTTTGCGAGCCACCTTCACCCTGTCGTAGAAGTAATTGTCGTTCTTGTAGAACTGCCATGCATTGTGCAGCGTCGAGGTGGACAGCTCCACGCCCATGGAGCGCGCCATCTCATAAACCTTGACCAACTGGTCGATGTTTTCGTCCTGAATGACGAACGCGAACCCCAGATCCTCGCCGCCTGCTTCCTGCAGCGCGCGCATGCCAGCCATCTTGGTCGCATAGCCATCTTTCTCGCCGCGGATGGTGTTGCTCGTGAGCTCATCGCCCTCCAGACTGAAGCGCACCTTGATCTTGGGATATTTCTTGATGAGGGGTACCAGCTTCTCGGGATGCAATCCGTTTGAGCTGATCTCCAGAATCCGAGCCTTGGGGTACAGCAGGTCCACCAGCTCCGGCAGATCGCGACGCAGTGTCGGTTCACCCCCGGAGACATTCAGATTGTCGAATCCGCCCGGCAGCTTCGAGAGCGTCTCCAGGCTGACCTCTTCCTTCTGATCGGTCGGATTCTTCCAGATGTAGCACATCTGGCATTTGGAATTGCAGCGATACGTCGAGATGATGGTCAGGTCCATGGAACGCTCTTATTGGGGGTACGACGAGACATTTAAACGTGCGTGAGGCGAATCGGTTGCCGAAGCCTGCCAAGTATGAGCTTCGACGCGCTTTGCATATCCCCCTTGGGTGCCGCTGACGCCGGCGGGCGCTGCGGCAGCAGCGGAATTATCCGGGCTGGCAGGCCAAAAGTCGAACAACCGCCAGCCAGGCGGCGCCTCCCCGCAGCTGCTCTGCAGAATGCGAAGTGCGTCACAAAAGAGCGGCCCGGTTATGTTCACATGTCATTGCGCAAGCGCAAGGCCGCGAGCGCTGCGCCACGGGCGCTCGCCTGGCCGGCACGGCCATCATCAGAGCGCGCTGCGGCCCAGGAGTCGGTGCTCGCGCACTACCCGGTCATAGACCTCATAGGTCCGCTGCGCGACGCGGCTCCAATCGTAGCGCTCGGTTACCCAACGGCGGCGGCGCTCCCGTGCCGCCTCATCCTGGGGACTGGCGGCCAGTCGCGCCAGCTGCTCAGCGAGTGCCTCGATATCACCCAGCGGAAAGTAGCTGGACCTACTCAGTCCAATCTCGAGATTGGCGGCAATGTCGCTCGCCAACACAGGAAGTCCATAGCTGAGCGCTTCCAACAACGCGATCGGCAACCCTTCATGGGAGGAGGGCAGCACGAATGCCCCGGCATGCGTGTACAACTGTGCGAGCGTCGTGCCCTGTTGGAATCCCGCCAACACCACGTCGTGCTTTTGCGCCGCGGCCGTGACCTCGCGCGCATAGTCGCACTTGCCGGCACCCACCAGCACCAGCTTCCATCCCGCAGGACGTGCACGGGCGAAGGCTTCGATCAGATCCAATTGCCGCTTCTCGGCGACGATACGCCCGACATGCAGGAAGTAGCGTTCGCGCTCGAGCCCAAAGCGCTCGATCTCGCGAGTACCGGCCTGCAGGTGCACCGGTACGGCACCGTTCGGAATGAGTTCGGAATCGCGCCGATACTTCACCTCGATCAACTGCTCGATCACTCTGGAGATGGCGATGCGGGCGTGCGCCCAGCGCATACCGAGACGCTCCCCGGTGCGCAGCACCCACCTGGGAAACGGACCCCACTTGTCGCGGTCATAGTCCGGCCCGTGATTGGTCACGATGACGCGCAGGCCGAGCAAGCGCGCAATCGGTGTCACGATCGCAGGTCCAATGGCATGGATGTGCAGCACATCCGGCCTCACGATGCCGGCGTATAGCACTCCAAGCACTGAATGCACCAGAGTCTCGTAGCCGGGCGTGCGCGGTGCCCAGATACGGCGCAGACGGATCTTGCCGAATGAACGTTTCTGCGGCGGGACGAAGGGCGTACGCACGAGTACTTCCACATCGCACCCCAGCGCGGCGAGGCGCTCATACAGCTGCTCGGCGTGTGTCTCTACACCGCCCTGCACTGAGGGCATGCCCCGGACGCCTAACACCATGATCTTCACGATGACACCCCGCCGCCGAGAGGTGCCTGCAACGCTTCTGCGGATGTTGTCACGGCACTCACACCCAGCTCCCGGTAGGTGCTGATGATGCGCTGTTGATACATACCTGCAGTGAACTCCTGCTCCATCCATCGGCGGCCACGGCGTCCCATCTCTGTCAGTGCGGCATCTGGCCGACTCACCATCGAGCTGAACGCTCCAGCCAGCGCATCTACCTGGCCGCTGGCAAAGCAGATGCCGGTTTCCTCCTCGCGGATCAACTCCGGTATCCCCCCGATTCTGGCCCCGATCACCGGCTTGCCCAAGGCGTATGCCTCCAGGACACTCACCGGCGCGTTCTCGTACCACTCTGAAGGTAGCACGACTGCACGCGAAGCACGAATAGACGCATGTAGAGCCGCGCCGCTGAGGTGGCCCAGGAAGGTGACATCGGCGCCCAGGTCCTGCGCCAGCTGCTGCGTCGCTTCGAGGTCAGGACCGGTTCCTGCGATGAGCAGGCGTACACCAGCCTGCGCCGCAGCCCGCACCAGGGTCGCGACCCCTTTCTGGCGAATAATCCGGCCAAAGTAGAGAAAGGTCTCGCCGGGCTGATATTGCGGCTCATAACGCGCAACATCGACAAAATTCGGAACGTAACGGAATTGAGCCCGCGGCAGGCCCCACTCCACGAACTTGTCGATGTAAAAGCGACTCGGAACGATGAAGCAGTCCACATGGCGGCGGTAGGATCCGAGCAGGCGATGGACGATCGCCTCGGTCATGACCACGAGGCTCATAGCCGCCGAGCCGCCGATGCAACGGTGCGCCACGACATTGTAGAGTCGCCCGCCCCGACAGCGCTCACAGACCCCGTCAGGCGCCAGCATGTTGTAGGCGGGACAGGCGATTTTCAGATCGTGCAGCGTGAGCACGGTCGGAATACCCCGGCTGTGCAGCAACCCGAGGATCGAGGGCGATATGTGATGATAGATGTTGTGCCCATGCGCCACATCAGGATGAGCCATGTCGAGCAGCTGCGCCAGCCGCTTGCGGGCCTCGAACGAATAGACGACTTTCGGCAGCCGGGCGAGCTTCTGCGCGAGCGAGTAGTCGCCGTGCATCTCCAGCTCATCGATGAAGTACTGCGACCAGGGAGTCGGCAGGTTGGCTGGATGCCGCATGGAAAACGGAATGATTTCCCAGCCGAGCGCTTCCAGCATGCGGTTGTGCTCGAAGAAGATCGTCTCCGAGCCGCCGCGCGGATAGAAGTAGTTGTTGATTGCAAGCAGGCGCGGCATGGTGTTGTTATTCTTGCGCAGCTCGCAACTCGCGCTGGTCGCGCCGGCGACGATAGCATAAGATGAACGACGCCGATCGGGCAGCTGACATAACTTTACCGACTGCATGTTGACGCGGTTGCGGGAAGATCTCAGAGCGCAGCGCGAGGGATTGCTCGGGATTGGGTTCTGGGCGCTGCTCGTGTATCGCTTTGGGCACGCGCGCTTCATCATCCGCAACAAATGGGCGCGCGCGCCCTGGACGATCGTGTACCTGGTACTCAACAAGCTGGCAGAAATCTTCTGCGGCATCGCGATCCACTCCAAGGCGCGCATCGGGCGGCGCCTCAGCATCGAACACCACGGCTGCATCGTGATTCATGGCGATACCGTCATGGGCGATGATTGCATGATCCGCCATGGCGTCACCACCGGCAACACAGGCCCCGAGGATCCTTTCGGCGCACCGGTGATCGGCGATCGTGTGCAGATCGGCGCGGGTGCCAAGCTCCTGGGCCGGATACGCGTGGGCAGCGATGTCATCATCGGAGCTAACGCCGTAGTGGTGCACGATGTTCCCGACGGTGCCATCGTGGGTGGCATACCGGCACGTATCATCCGCATGCGCACGCCGGTTGCGCTGCCCGCGGGACACGATGGCTCGGCAAACGGCTGAGCGGGCCTTCATGATCTGTTTGAACATAACTGGGGCGCCACCCCGGCGGCGCTCTCATCTATCAGCTGCACCAACGCGGTCGCGTTACGCTCCGAATGCTTGGCCCTGACGTACCGGCGTGCCTTCTCGATGTAGCCCGAGCGTAGCTGCTCTTGAGTAATCAGCGTGCGGACGGCCTGCGCCAGGGCCGCCTGGCTGCGCGCATGGATGCCAACGTGCTCGTTATCGAGAATCGAATCGGGATTCACATCCAGGCTGCACACCACCACATCGCGCAGCCAGGCCTGGATGAAGGTGTTGGGAAATCCTTCATACTCGCTGGTATTGACGAAGATCGTGGCACGCGCCAGCAGCTCATTGACCTCGGCGTGGGAGCGGTGCCCCAGGTACTTGAGGTTCGGCGATTGGCTGATTTCCTGCAACAGGGCATCACGCCAGGCGGCGTCCTTCGCCCCGCCAGGTGCCGCGCCCAGCATGATAAAGCGCACTTCGGGCAGATCGCGCAGCGTGTGCGCAAGTTGCACGAATACCTCCGGACGCTTCCAGGGCTTGAGATTGGCAATCCAAAGCACAGTGTGCGGGCCTGACTTGTCGATTTGTTCACCGGGCTCTGGATGGAAATTGGCGATCACTGCATCGGCCTGGCGTCCGTAATAGCGTTGCAGCAGTGAGTTTTGCTGCTGCGTCTGGGTGACGATGCGGTCGGCGTGGCGTATGCCGTACTCGATGCTCCACTTCTCGAGCCGGCGGCGCAGGAAATTGCGTCCGCGGTCGATCGATTTGGGCATGACATCAGTATCGTGTGCCACGTGCCAGATGAGTGGAATGCGATGCCGTCGCGCGTAGAGCGCGCAGATCGCGGTGTATCCGCCGGCGACGCGCTGATAAATGACTTGGGGTCGCAGCCGTCGCAGGGTTCGGTACAACGGCACCAAATCCTCGAGATAGCCGAAAATCGGTACGCGGCTACTGCGACCGATGCGCACGATGGTGTAATCCTCCGGCCGGATAGCCGGATCGACATGACGCGCGAGGTAGTAAACCTCGAAGCGATTCGCACGTCGCAGGGCCCCGATCAATAAGCTGATCTGGTATTCCGCACCACCACCGTGCTGGAAAGGATTGACGATACAGACGCGCACGGGGGACATACTCAGAGAGTGATCATGCCGACGACGCCTGCACGATCTGCAGCAGCTGACGCTCGACCTGGCTGGCAATCACCTGGTAGGAGCGACGCTCGAGCACGTAACGACGACCGCGCTCGCCCATCTCACGGGCGAGATCGGGAGCGCGCAGCAGTGCCAGAATGGCTTGCGCGAAGGCGTCCTCGTCGTAGGCGACGCAATAGCCTGCGCCGCTTTCGGCAATCACCAATTGCTGCTCGGGATGCTCGTTTGCAACGACAGCCTTGCCCATCAACATGTACTCAACCAGTTTGGTCGGCGAGGTGGAGTTCAGTATTGGCGTGGTGTAGAAGGGTGAGACGCAGACGTTCGCTTCACGCACGTACTCCAGCGCCTCGGCCTGCGGCAGCTGTCCGGTGAAAACCACCGCATCCTGCACCCGCAGACGGCCCGCCTCCTCGACCAGGAACTGCTCTTCCTCGGCATACTCGGCCTTGCCAACGAGATACAGTTTTGCATTGGCTGATTGCTGCCGTACCCGCTGCAGCACGCGCAGCAGAAAATCGATGCGGCGCTCGCGCCCCAGAGAGCCGAGATACAAAAAAGAGGGGTGATTTGCTGGAATGCGCCGGCGCCGCCCCATCGGCGGCCCATTGTTAATGGACTCTGGCGCATCGATCGACGCGCCAGTCTCTGCGGCAGTACCCCCGAGCGCTGCGTGACCGATGCGCACACCCATCGGTACGGCCGTCATCTTCGCAAGCGGAATGCCGTGCGCATGGACATCCCGACGCATCTGCTCACTCTGGACAAACACATGGTCTGCTGCGGGGAGCAGGATGCGATATAGCAGCACGGCGAAGGCCATCCCACGCAGGCGATATAGCAGCGGATAGGGCGCCGTGCCGTCGCGCGCGCGGGTCAAATAGTGTTCCGGGAAGGGATAAGACAACCAAAACACAAACTTTTTGCGATACCAGCGCGCGGCAACCAGCGCCAGCACTCCAGAAAGAAACTTATCCTTGACCTCGATAAGGTCGTAGCGACCGCTGCGCAGCAGCGGGAACAGCATGGCATCGTGCCAAACACCCAGCATGTGCTTGCGGAGGCGGCTGTACAGGGACGGCCGGCGATCGACCGGTGTTACCCAAACCGTGCCGCCGCCCCAAGGCGTCGCAAACCCATGCGCCAGATGCGCCTCGCTTTGCAGGATCCAGTCGATCTGATGACCGCGTACTGCCAGCTCCTCGCCGAACAGAACCGATACATCAACGCGTGTGGGGGGGAAGGTGTCAGACGACACGACCAGCATCCGGATGCGCTCTGGTACGGTCCGGACTCGATCCTGCGCCGCAGGAGGCAGCAGGCCACTGTCCTCAGGCTTTACGTTGATCGCGGCGGAAGCATAGGTGCCGCGCATCGAGGCGAGCACAGGCGAGCGGGCGCCGGTTACCTCATCGATCGGACCCATGGTGTCATCGGCACGCTATCGCTGCGGTCGCAATGGCGATTACTTCGTGCCGCTCTTGCTCCCGTAGCCGTATCCGTAGGCATAGGACTCCGGCGATTCGCTCGAGCGGTTCAGGACGAAACCAGCGAGCGGGAAACCATCCAGCAGACCGACGGCCTTCTGCAGATCGGTGCGCTGGGTAATCCCCTCCGAGGTCACCAGCAAGAGTGAGTCGATGCGAGGCGCAACCACCAGAGTGTCTTCCGGGCTCAATATGGGAGGTAGATCGATGACGATCACTGGATTGGGGACGGCTCTCTTGACGAGCAACAGCAGCTCTTCCAGGCGCGTCGATGAGAGCAGCTCCGCGGAATGCTGGATCGCGGAGACATTGCCGGCGATCATCAGATTTTCGATACCGATGGACATGAAGAGTCCATCCAGTGTTTCCAGGCGTCCCTCGAAGTACTCGAGCAGCTCGACTGGAGGTTTGATTCCCAGCGTGCGACACACGCTGGGATTGCGCATGTCCAGATCGATCAGCACGACCGTGCTGTTCTTCTCGCGAGCCATGCTCAGCGCGAGGTTGACCGCCGTCAGTGACTTGCCATCCTGCGGCGCGGCGCTGGTTACGCCCAGACTTTGCCATCCCTTGGCACGCATGCGGTGCAGTAACCGAGTCCGCAGCATCCCATAAGCGGCGATGATGCCTCGATCGGCCACTGTTGCAGAGTTGAGCAACAGGCGGTTATCCCGCGCCGAAGCCGCATCGAAGGAGACCTTGGTCGGTACCATTTCGGTCGCCGGTGGCAAGGCCTCTGGCAATGTATCGCCACTGCGCGGGCGTGCCTGCGGCGGCAGCGCATGTTGGATCGGGCCCGCCGCGCCCGCGATTTTGGCACGGGCGGCTTTTTGTTTCTCAAGAGCTGCTTCGATGATAGTCATGGTGGTGCTAATTCGTGATTCAGCGGTGCAGGGCGGCTACGACAGTTGCGCCGACGATGAAAATCGCAAGTCCATAGGCAGCAACCCAGGAGACGAATACGAGCCGATGTCTACGCCGGTCGGAACCGTTGCTGATATGCGGTATCGAGGCAAGCAATGAGGCCTCTGGAAACTCTGGCAGGTCACCCGCTCCCCGCACGCGGGAATCCGAGCTCTCCGCGACGGCAATAGCGATGCCAGCCAGTACGCAGCCGAGCACCAGCCCCAGAAGAATGAGTCCGATGCGGTTGGGATAAACGGGCAAGCGGCCGGCGAAGGGAGCACGGATCAGCGTAAAGCGCTCACCCCCCTGACTGCTCTCGAAGTTCTGCGCGATCTGCGCGTTCTGCAGCTTGTCCTGGATCTGCTCATAAGTGGTTTGCAGTGCCTGCCGACGCCGCATGATCTCCGAGTACTCCCGCTCCACCCCTGGAGTCTTGCGCAGCATCGCCTCGTATTGGTCGATCTGCTGGCGGTCGCGCGCCGCCTGGGACTTCAGACCCGCCAGCTCATTGCGCGCCGAAGTCAGCTGGCTGGCGATGGTCAGATACGTCGGATTGTTCGCATTGGCGACGATACCGTTGCCCGAATGTGCCTGTTGGCTGCTGAGGAGCTGTACGGCAGCTTTGAGCCGCTTCACCTCGGGGTGATCCGGGGTATAGCGTTCCTGGGCTTCAGCAAGCTTAGCCCTGACAGTAGGCAGATCGGTCAAATCGCCGGAGCTGGTGACTACGTTGGGGCTGGTCTGGCTGAGCTGAGTGGCCAGCAGAGACTCGTTCGCCTGAGCCCGCAGAATCTCCTGGTTCATGCCGTCCAGGTCGTGCTGCAGCCGATCGATCGCCGATTCGTTCCTCGCGATGAATTCCGGCAACGCATCGCCGTGCTGAGCCTTGAATCCCTTCAGCTCGTCATCGAGCTGACGCATCTGAGAGCTCACGCTTTCGGCCTGTTTCTTCAGAAAGGCGGCGGCTCCCGAGGCGGCTTCCTCGCGGTTCTTACGGTTGTAATCCAAAAACAGCTGCGCCAGCTTGCCGGCCACCACGACTGCCGTCTCCTTGTCAGGATTGCGGTAATGCAGCATGAAGGCATTGGATTCCTGCAGAGGCTTGAGCGTCACAGGATCGACGCGTTCCACGGTTGTGTCCTGCACGATCCGCTCGGCTTTCTCAAAGGTCGTCAGCTGCGCCTTCGGGTAGGGATCGATGTTCTTGACCAGCTCCTTGAGCACGTCGGTGGTCATCACGCGTCCCTGCACGATCTCGATCTGCTCGCTGGAATAGCTGATCACCGTCGTGGTGACCACCTTAGGATCCACCGAAGAGGGTTCCAGCAGGATCGCGGCGCTGCTCTCGTACAGTGGCGTGATACTGAAGGAAAAGTAGATGGCAGCCAGAATGAACAGTGGCGGAATGACCGCTACATAAGTCCGGCGACGTCGCAGGATGGCAAGGTACCCGGCTAGCCCTGTAGTTTCGTTTCCGCTCATGTCTCTGATATTCCGTAGTCCATTTGGTCCACGCTTGGCTCTTAGATGCCGCTCAGCGCTGGCGCTCGAGTCCCCGATAACCGATTGTGATCATGGCAATGTTCGTCGATGCGCCCGTCGGGTCAACGTGGTACTTCTGCCACACATACGAGTACATACCCTGTACAAAGATCGTACGGGTTAGCATGTACTGCAGACTGACATTGCTCGTCAGGTAATTGCGCGAGTTATTGCCAAAGATGCCTGTAACGACCCCGTCCCGGAAATAACGCACCGCCGCCAATGCCGTCAGCCGTGGGGTGAAATTGTGGGTGTATTGTCCACGGATCTGGTCGGTGCGGAACAGCCCGCCGGCGCTGCTCGGAGCGATAGTGCGGCCGCCGTCCAACCGATAGGTGTCGAGCTGACCGGTGTAGCTGGTCGAGACGGTGGCGCTCCACGGGTTAGCGGTACCGTCGAACTGCGAGGGTGCGGTTTGCACCTGGTGTGTATGCTGCACACCGACATTGAAGGTGGTGCTCCAGGTCTGCGTCCAGGCATAGGTCGCAGAGGCGCCGCCGCCCCCCGAGGTCGATACCGAGTCAATATTGGTGGCACTGTAGCGTGAACCAAAACCGCTGAAACTCGTCTCCAGCCGCGGACTGTAGGTGTACGTGTAGTAGCCGCGCCCCATGTAATAGTTGTAGCTCACATGTCCGAACGCATCATCGGGCGAGAAATGCACGCGTTGATAATCCCCCGCCAACCCGATCTGGCTGAGGGGCGTCAGGTAGTGCGCGTAGTTGGGCTGGAAATCTGCGAAGTCGCGTACCGTGCCCAGATTGATGCGCCCGGTCGACGATGGCGTTCCAGGACTGTTGGGGTTGTAGTCGGCTGACGGTGTTTCCGCATTCAGGTCGTCGCGGCGATCGTAGTAGCCTGACAGGGTGAGCCGGTCGCGCTGCCACGTGTACCGGCCATTGAGGCTCAGAAATGCCTCGAGGCGATCGAGGTCCCTTTGGCTCGGATAAAAGTTGTAAAGCACCCGCGGGATGACCGTCGTCTCCGAGGTAGGGGTCGCGATACCGATAATCGACTCAGCATCCGCGAAATAACCCACGGCCGAATTTATCGGGCCGGGCGCGCGCGCCAGTTCCACATTGCTGTTGTACGCCGTCGAGACACTTGCAATTGGCTGTACGTAGTATTCAGCCGCTGTGGCCGCTCTGAGCCAGAGGCTTCCGAGCAGCAGGGCGCTGGCGCTTGCCGTTAGCCCGGATAGCCCGGATCCGCGGTGGCGTAACACGCCCGTGCAACTACGGAACGACAACAACATCGCCCGCTTCCAGTTGCACGTTCTGCTCGAGGCTCCTGCCGCCGCTGACTTGCCCAAAACGGAAGTTCAGCACCGTCTGCTTCCCGGGCGCGCTGCCACGAATAATGATGATGCCGTCCATCTTTGCGTAAGGGTTGCCGCCGCCCGCGATACTCAGAGCCTGCAGCACGTTGACTGCCGGATTCATGACGATCGGACCGGGCTTCTGCACTTGCCCCACCACGTATGCGACGTTGCCCTTGACATCCGTGACGGTAACGGTCACGACTGGCTCGGCCACGAATTTGCGCAGCCTGCTCTCCATCTCCACGCGCAGCTGCTCAGGTGTCTTGCCGCCGGCTGTGACGCTGCCCAGCAGCGGGAAATTGAACTTGCCGTCAGGGGTGACCGTGAGCTGCATCGGCGGCATCTTTGGATCATCGTAGACGCCGACCAGCAGCTGATCGCCACCGTGGATCCGGTAATCACCTGGCGCTGCCACCTGGCCTGCACCGGGAACCTGGGTCGGAGCCGCAGGCGCCGGCGCCTGCGCGCTCGCCTGCACGCACCACAGCGCCAGAACCGCAACACCAATCCAAACACCGCGCTCACGCATCGCTATCCCCTTCCCCTGCCCATTAAAGCGCCATCTTAGCAAGGGTTGTGCCCATGCGCAGGGCTCCTTTTGTTGCGCCCCACGCGCAAGCTGCGATCGTCCCTGCGTAGTGTTACGACCTAACTGAGGATTTCCCCGCACGCTGCGCCGAACCCATACTTGCGCCTTTCATGAATTTGACAACTCGCGCGTCAGCTGACAGCGTCTCCAATCCAACTGCCGATTTTCTTTACAACAGTTCTTGCTCGGCCGATGGTCCGGCGGGACGGCAGCAGGTCGTCCGTCGGGCAGTGGAACGGTCGCGGCTACAAAACCAACCAGAGTAGGCCGCCGCCTCTCACCGCGCACGGTATTGCGTCACATCTTTGGCATGGAATCCGCCTTGGCGGCGGATTGGCCATCCACGGCCACGCGCTCGGCCAGCAACCGTTGCCCGCTGCGCTGACTCAGGATGTGCAGCAACGCTATAGCGCCTTTGCGGCTGACATGGTCCTCATCCTTGAACAGCGTAGGGTCCGCGAACACGTTGCGCAGGTCGATGATGTCAGTGATGCCGGCACGCGCGAGCTCGGCATTCACCAGCGCATCGGCCTGTGCAGAGATCGCCTGGATGTAGCCTGGATGAGAAGGATATTGGACGGCGATGATGCGGATGCCATGCTCGTGGGCCAGGGCCGCGATACGCTCAAACCATTGGAAGGGCTCAGGATGGTCACCGATGCCGCGGTGGTCACCGATACCGGTCGCGCGCGCCTGCTGCTGGCGTTCGTCCTCGGACAGGGCAAGCCAGCCCTCGGCATCGTCCTTCACCTCGCGTGCCGGTGCGTGTTTGAGCGATACGGAGATTTTCTTTTTCAGGTACTGCACGAAGTCATCATTGAACAGTGGCACGGTGCCGAGCGCTGCCGATGGCCAACCCTTGTCAAAACCGTAGGGCGAGACGGTCAGCAGCAGATACTCATCCACGAAGGCGCGATTGGAGGACTGCAGACGGCCCTCGCCAAACATGTGCGGATCGGCGGTCAGGAACAGCGTTTTGATGTGCGCCCGCCGCGACAACAGATAGCGCAGTTTCGCGTACACCTCGCGCAAGCTGTCACCACCCCAGGCGATGTTATACGCACCGTCGGCCAGGAGGTCGTTGTCGAGCTGCGCAACGTGCGAGTCGCCGGCGAACAGTGCGCTGGCCGCCGGCCGGTCGAAATACTGCGCTACCTCGGCATGGTACTCGTGCTCGCGCTGGAAATAGCTCACCCCGTGGTAGGTGATGAGATTAGCGAGGGCGAAGGCGGTGACTCCTGCAAGCCCGCGCAGCAGCAGTGAACGCCAGGTGAGGGATGAGGCCATGATCAGAACTGAAAGTAGATGAAGTCGAGCGCAGAGCCGGTGTAGCGGAAGCAGCAAATTACGGCGATGACGACGGTGTAGGCCGCCCATCGTTCCGGAGCACTGCGCAGCCGCACATCGAGCGCATAGCCTTTGTCTCGCTGCACGAACTCGAACAGCATCAGCAGGCTGATCGCTGCGCCCGAGAAGATGATGGGCGTGGTTACGCCTTCAGTGCGCAGCACCGGCAGCGGGTTGGCGAACAGCGAGCGCGAGAACACCGCTCCCAGGGTCGCGATCGCAGCATGCAGCGTTTTCGCACGGAAAAAAATCCACGCCACCGTCGTCAGGCAGAAGGTCAATGCTACACGTGCCAGCACGAGCACCACAGGACCGGAGGCAGGGGGCGGCGAGAGACGCCGCGGGGCCTGATGTGAAGCGGACTCTCGCCGCGATGCCGTCGTATTGACTTGCGCATCCGCCGTTGGCCTGATCAGCACAGGATCAATGAGTTCCTGGTCCACGCGCGGCGGCGGCGGAATACGCGGCGCCGCCACCGCCGGCGCACTGCCTCCGAAGAAGATGTGCGGCAGGTAGTACAGGCCGTTCAGGAAGCCCCAGACGACGAACGTCCAGTTGGCTCCATGCCACAGTCCGCTGATCGTAAAGGTGAGAATGATGTTGCGCGCATAGCGCCACTTGCTTACGCGACTGCCGCCCAGCGGAATGAACACAAAATCGCGGAACCACGTCGACAGCGAGATATGCCAGCGGCGCCAGAACTCCGGAATGCTTTGCGAGAAATAGGGGGTAGCGAAATTCTGCATCAGCTCGAAACCGAGCAAGCGGGCGCTGCCGAGCGCAATGTGAGAGTACCCGGAGAAGTCGCCGTAGATCTGGAAGGCGAAAAACAGCGCGCCGAGCAGTGCAACACTGCCGGGACGGGCCGCTGCACTGTCGAAGATGGAATTGACGACGACGGCACAGTTGTCAGCCACGACGAGCTTGCAGAACAGTCCCCAGGTGATCTGTCTCAGGCCGCTGGCGAATTCCTCGGGTGTCAGATGGCGTGGACGCAGGAACTGCGGCAACAGGTGCGCCGCCCGCTCGATCGGACCTGCGACCAGCTGGGGGAAGAAGGCCACGTATGCAAAGAAGGCGATCGGGTCGCGTTGCGAGGACAGCTCGCGGCGGTAAACACCTACGGTGTAGGTGAGTGACTGAAAGGTATAAAAACTCAGACCGACGGGCAGAATGACGCGCAGCGTCGAGGCGTGCGCGGCGACGCCCAGCGCGGTCAGGGCCTGCACCGCAGAGCCGACGAAGAAGTTGTAATACTTGAAGAAGCCGAGAATGCCGAGATTCGCGACCAGACTGGCGGCGAGAATGAAGCGTCGGCGCCGGGGATCGTCAGTCGCATCGAGGCTCAATCCCACGACATAGTCGATGAGCGAGCTGAGAATGATGAGCCCGACGAATCTCCAGTCCCACCAGCCGTAAAAGAAATAGCTGACGAGGAGCAGCAGCCCGTTCTGCACCCGCACCGCGCGCAGCGGCGGCTTGATGAGGGTCAGCAGCCAGTAAATGGCCAACACCGTGGGCAGGAAGAGAGCATAGATTGCGGAATGAAACAGCATGGTGGCGCACTTTACCCGTTGCGTCCGGCCTGCACCTGCACGATGGCGATGTCACGGGCCTTGGAGAGCCACTCGAGCTGCCAGTCCCCGGCAGGCAGCTGGCCGACAACAGCCGGCAGGCGTCCGACCTCGAGAACCAACCAGACGCGGCGACCTGCGGTGAGCTGGCTACGCAGCGCGTCATAGCTGGTGAGCAGCGGCAGATTACTCCAGCGCTGTACGGTTCCGCGCCGGCAGGAATAAACCTCGAAGCGCGGATCCGCCTGAGTCATGAAATAGAAGTCTGCGGGGGCATAGAAGTCCACGCCCGGGTAGGCGTCGATGACAATGTCCTGTCCCGGTACGACATGGTTACTCAACCATTGAGCGGCCGAGCGCACGTCGGAGCGCGGATGATAGTGATCCGAAAGATAGCTACTCATGCCGATGCGGAAGTTGATAGCTTCCGAGTCGATGTGCCATAGGTGAGAAGGCCGGAAGTCCTCGCTCAGCGCGAAACAGCTCAGGCCCACGGCGATGAGCCCCCCCGCTGCGATCGGGGTCTCACCCAGCAGTGCCTGCAAAGCACGCTGCAACGTCAGCAGAGCGATGATGACTGCCGCTGGATAAAGAAAGAAGACGTAGCGGGTCTCCTGATGCGGCGGGTGAATCATCCCCACGAGCAACAGCAAGGTCACGAAAATGGCAAGCAGGGTGCGCTCGTATTCAGCAGTGCGCTCGGGGTGTAAGCAGGCGCGCACGACAGCGCAGCTCAGAAGAAGCGCCAGTCCGGCCGACAGCAGCGGCACGGTGTGGATCCACGGCGACACGACGACCCGCAGCAGATTGGGAAAGGCGACGAACTGATAGCCGAGTAACACGGCTCCCTGCAGTAGCCCCGAGCTTCCGGGTCGCCACTCTATGCAGCACAGCCCGAAGGCTATCCAGAACAACAGGCATGCCAACAAGGCCTGCTGCAGGGAGCGAGCCGAGCGGGCGAGCAGCTGTTCCGGCCTGACGATGCCGATCAGGAGCAGAATGATCAACACGCCGGCGGCCAGTGCAAACTGCTGCAGGGCCGCACTCGCAAGCACCGCGAGCCATCCCAACCGCGTGAGCAGCGGCCGGGGCGCTTGCAGCTGCTGCCATGCCGCTCTCAGAATCAGCGCACCAGGGACGATCGCGAGCAGACACCACAGTGGATGCAAAGGCAGCGTACGCCACGGCATGATCAGCGTGTCCAGACGGCTGACGATCGCATCGGGCGGCTCCTGGTAGTTGGCTGGATACTGCGGCGGCGCTCCGACGGGCAACAGGTTGGCCATGACAAACGGATAGATCGGCAGCAACAGCAGCGCTGCATAGGCCAAATAGCTCCAGTCGTGGCGGCGCAGAACGCCGCGCGGATTGGCCACGAACGGCAGCAACAGGTTTACCAGCACCAGAAAGGCGCCGCCTTCCCAAACCAACACGCCGAGCAGCGACAGGAGCAATAGCGGTGCGACGGCGCGCCGATTGCGATCCACCGCGACGGCCAGATACAGCACCAGGTACCAAGTGAACAGCGCCTGGAAGGGCGCATACATCCTGCCGAAGCGCGCGATCTCGACCTCCCACACCGACAGCGCGAGAATTGCGACACTCAGCAGTGCGATGCGACGGCCGCCGAGCCGCTGCGCCAGCAGATAAGCCGCCGGCCAGGTAGCCAGGCTGCTCAGTGCGGCAATCAGGCGCGGCGCGAGCTCCGGGGACAGTCCTGCCAGCTGCAGCACAGCGGTCGCGTACTGCAACAACAGTCCGCGAACGTAATACCCGCCGCAGGCATACTGGGGAAGCCCCACCCGCAGGATGTTTTGCACCGAACGCTCGAAATAGTACTCGTCAATGGCGAGCGACCATTTGCCCAGCCCCCAGAAGCGCGCCAGCACGCCGGTCGTCACGGCCAGCGCGGTGATCCAGACCAGCGGCTGCAGCCAAGCCTTCCGCGGCGCGGCGGGGCTCGCAGGATCCATGGGTGAGCTCAGCCGGCAGCCGACTTCTCGGTGCGCGTTTCCCGCGTGATGCGGGGCACCTCCGCCAGAGGGTATTGGATGACCTCGGCGCCCTGATAATCCTTGATGTGCCGTGCGTGCGTAAAGATGATCAATTCGGCAAGCAGCCCGAGGGCAAACAGCTGTAGCCCGAGAACCACTATCAGTGCCGACAGCAGCAGCGCCGGCCGATCCGCCAGAGTCTCACCGAAGATCAGGCGCTGACCGACCATCCATACCACGAGCAATGCGCCGATGCCGAACATGCTCGCGCCGATCATGCCGAAGAAGCGCAATGGTTTCTTGGTGAAGCGCACGAGGAAGAAGACCGTGAATACATCCAGCACGAAGTGGGCGTATTCGCGTAACCGGTAACGGCCTTCAAAATGATCCTGTGCGGACTGCCGGACCTCGACCTCCGCGACACTGAAGCCCTGCCGGTCTGCAAGCACTGGCAGCAGCCGATGCTGATCGCCATACAACTGCAGTTCTTGCAGGACCTGGCGCTTCATGGCGCGCGCTCCGCAACCGAGGTCGTGCAATCGCATGCCCGTGACCTTGGATACGAGGCCATGGAACATGGAGCGACGCAGCTTCTCGAGTCCGCTGCCAGCGCGCGGCCAGCGCCACGCCACCACGACATCCTTGCGATCCAGCGGGACGAGCAGCTTGCCGATATCTTGAGCCTCGATCTGGTGATAAGCCGGCAGTGTCAGGACGACCTCTCCGGTGCAACGCTCGAAACCGGCCATGATGGCGGTGGATTCCCCAAACGAGCGATTCAACACCACCATGGAGAGATTCGGTGTGCCTTCCTCGATGAGGCTATCGACTGCACGCATCGCATCGCGGTACGGGCCGTCCATCACGAAGATGGCCTCGTAAGACACTCGCAGTGCCTCCAGCCCCGCGCGATAGCCGTTGTACAGCTCGCGCAGGTCCGAGTGCCGGCGGCCAACCGGTATGATCACTGACAGTCTCATAGTCTGATTGAGCTCACTCATGGGGTGGGGGATTCGATCTGCACGGCGCGCAGGCGCAACTTCTGGGTCAGACGCGCGAACTCGTGATCGCGCATGTCACCAAGGTTATAGACCAGTTCACCCAGGGCGCCGCTGCAGATCATGATGAAGGCGCAGGACAGGAAGATGATTCCGCAGCCGGCCAGTGGCAGTGAGATCGGTGCGCCGTCCACGATAGTGTGCACGGCGACATAACTCAGCAATCCCAGCGCACCGATGAGTGGGGGGAGCGCCAGCAGTCCGAACCAGAGCAGCGGCCGCCCGGCAAAGGAGGCCAGCGTCTTGATCACCAACATGTCCAGCAGCACTTTGTAGACCCGCGACAGCCCGTATTTGGACTGCCCAAACTGCCGCGCATGGTGCCTGACCTTGACCTCGGCAATACGCGGGGCCGCCATGGAGGCCATGGCCGGGATGAAGCGGTGCATCTCCGAGTACAGCGGAATTTGCTTGATCACAGTGGCCCGGTAGGCCTTGAGCGAGCAGCCATTATCCTTGATGGGAACCCGCGTCACCTTGCCAATCAGCCAATTGGCGATCCGCGAAGGAATCTTGCGCGAGACGAGCTTGTCCTGACGGTTGAAGCGCCAGCCCACCACGATATCGTTACCGGCCTCCATGGTGTCGAGGAACATCGGAATGTCGGCGGGGTCATTTTGCAGATCCCCGTCCATGGTAATCAGGATCTCGCCGCTGGCGTATTCGATTCCGGCGGCCATAGCCGCGGTCTGCCCGCAGTTGCGGCGGAATTTGACCAGACGCACCCGCGGGTCGTTGCGAGCGATAGCTTCCCCGCGCGACAGCGTCTCGTCCTTGCTGCCGTCATCGACAAATACCATCTCGAAAGGTATCTGCAAGGGGTCCAGAGCCGTGACAATGGATGCATACAGGGGGGCAATGCTGTCCTGTTCGTTATAGAACGGAACAATAACGGAGACCTTGGGCGGAGCGTTGTACATAATCGTAGTTATTGGTCGTACCAGCGAGCCCCAGCTCACATGATCCAACATACAGGGTCATCACTGCAGTCCGGGCACGCCGGTTTTGTGAACTGCGTCCTGATCTGAAGCAGCCTGAGCTATTCAGTAGGGGGTCAGCTGTTTTTTAATGTACCACATAGAGAAAGGGCCTTCTCCGTTAGACTGCGCCGCGGCAAAACGGGAAGAGCGAACAAAAAAATTGAGAGTGTACGTTGTCGCGCCATCCTATCCGCCTGCTCCAGGTGGCCAGGAAATTCACCTGCAGGAACTGTCCGAGAGCCTGATTGCAGTGGGGGTCGATGTGCAGGTGCTCACTGCCGCCATGGAACCGCCGGATGCTGACTTCATTGATACCGTGCCCGTCATCCGCCTCGCCACGTTTGGTCCGATTCAAGGCGGCGGTTGGCGCTCGGTACCGGTGGTGGGGCTGCTCCTGATCCGGATGTTCTGGCGCCTCGTGTTGAGTGCGCGTGAATATGACATTGTGCTGGTATCGGGCTTCAACATCACACCGCTAGCGCCGGTGTTTGCGAAGCTGGTGACCGGAAAACCCTGCATCGTGCGCCCGGAATCGCCCAGCGAGCTGAAGAATGTGATCGGCGAGGCGAGCTTGCAGCGTATGCGCAGCCCTATCACGGCATTGCTGATGCGCGCGCTCGCAACCGTGCGGCACTGGACCGCTGCGCGAGTGGATCGCTACATCGCGATCTCCTCTGAGATCCGCGAACAGCTCATCGCTGGTGGCATCGCTCCGCAGCGCATCGTACAGATCGCGAACGGCATCAACATGGAAAAATTCACGCCGGTGGATGCCAGCGGCAAGCGCGCGTTGCGGGCAAGATTGGAGCTCAAGCAGGACGCGTTGCTCATGATCTACACCGGGCGCCTCGCCATCTCCAAAGGCGTGATGCTGCTGATGCAGTCCTGGGCCGAGCTCAGTGCCCGTTATCCGCAGGCGCACCTGGTTCTCATCGGCCAGGGCGCTGGCAGCGTGGATGACTGTGAAGCTGACTTGCACCGTTTTGTTACAGAGCACGCTCTGCAGGGGCGCGTGACCACGCCGGGTCCGGTTAGCAATGTCAGTGAATACCTGCAGGCCGCCGATATGTTCGTCTTTCCCAGCTTTTTCGAAGGATTTGGTCTGTCAATCGTGGAAGCGATGGCGGTTGGATTGCCGATGGTGTGCACGCAGGTGGGGGTGGCCGCCGAGCTCGCCAGCCAGCTCGATGCGTGCTTGCTGGTACCACCCCAGGATCGGGTGGCGCTGACACGAGGCATGGAGCGCCTGCTGGCCGATGCCCAGCTGCGGCAGGCCGCGGGCACGCGCATGCGTTCACTGGTGGAGAGCCTGTTTTCCATGAGCACGATTGCCCGAGATCACGCGCGCGTGTTCAGCGAACTGGCAGCCCCGCAAACCTAACAGCTGTCAGCCGCTGAGACATCACAAGCGCAACCTAGGGATGCCGCCATGAAGTCACTCACCAAGGTCATGCTCAAGTCCTTCAGCTCCGCAGCGCGGCCCTACTTGCGCGCCTACGGGCTGCTGCAGACCACGAAAGTCTTCAACCGCAGCGCGCTGGTGTGGGATCCGGGTGCGGAAAAAGTCGTCGTTTTGGCACCGCACATGGACGATGAAGTGATTGGCTGCGGCGGTACGCTGGCGCGTCACATTGCAGCGGGTGCGGACATCACGGTGGTGTTTCTCACCGACGGCCGGCACGGCGGCAGACTGACTGCGGAGCAGCTGGCAGCGGGCGTGAGGCTGCCTGAATTGCGCAAGCGGGAGGCGGCAGCGGCGCTCGCCGAGTTGAAGATCAGCAAAGTGGTTTATCTGGACGCCGAGGACGGCCGACTCGAGCACGATCAAGCTGCGGCGGCGCGACTACGCGAGGTGTTGCTCGAGCTGCAGCCCCAGATCGTGTACCTGCCGTATTTCCTCGAGGCACATCCGGATCACACTGCTGCGAGTCCGCTGCTTGAGGCAGCGACACGCGATACCGCGCTGGCCTTTCAGATACACAGCTATGAAGTCTGGACTCCTTTATTTCCAAATCTGTTCGTGCGCATCGATGCCACCGTGGACATCAAGCGCCGTGCGCTCGAGCATTATGTAAGCCAGCTGGCTGAAGCGAACTATATCCATACGGCGCTGGGGCTGAACGCCTATCGCTCGAGTGCCATCGATGATCGGCAGTGTCGCTTCGCGGAGGCGTTTTGCGCGCAGTCACTCGCCCAGTACTTGGATTATTATCACCTCTTTGCCACGCGAACCGTAACGCCCGAGCAGATCCCGGCTTGAGAACTGCCAAGAACGCCTTCTGGCTCACCGCGTGTCGGTTGAGCGGAGACGTCCTCAACCTGCTGTTGTTCATTCTCCTCTCGCGAAGCTTCGGCCCCGCGGGAGTGGGTGAGTATTCCTATGGCTTCGCGGTTGCGACCATGGGCTACGTCATCAGCTGCCTGGGCATCGAGGAGTACGGCATCCGCCAGTACGCCCGCTTGTCACCGCAGGCGCAGGGCCCGTTCATGGCGGAGCTGCTGGGCACGCAGTCGGTGATGCTGGGCATCGCTCTGCTGACGCTATTCATCTATATCCTGATTACCGCGCCCTCGGCCGAAAAGCTCGCCATCGTGCTGGAGTTGAGTTGTTATCAGCTCACCGCGGCCGTTGCCATGTCGCTGTTCATCCCGCAGATGGCGGGCCAGAACATGGCACGACCCGCGCTGACCGAGTTTCTGGCGCGCACCATCGCGTGTTTGTGCTCCGCCGCGGCGCTGTACTTCCTGGCGGCACCGCTGGATGTGGCGCTCCTAAGCTTTCCGCTCGCGGCCGTGGTGTGGTTGCTGCTGGCCGCCCGCTCGGCTCATCGCGATGGCCGCCTGCGTGTCACGGTGACCCGTGAGGGCGTGCGGCGTATTGCCAGCATTATTTGGTCGTTTGCGCTCATTGAAATCTTCGTGCAGCTGTTTTCGCGAGTCGGCGTGATCGTGCTGTCCCTGGCTATCAGCGATGCGGCGGCCGGTCAGTTCGCCACGGGCTTGCGGCTGATCGAAACCGCGCTGGTGCCGCTCGGATTTTTCGGGCTGGCTTTGTATCCGCGCTTGAGTCAGCTGTTCGCCACGGATCGGATCGCCTTCCGGCGTACCGCCGCGCCGATGATATGGGCGATGTTCATCGCCGGCCTGGTCGTCGCGTGGGGCCTGTACTTCGTGGCACCGGTCCTGCTGGTGCCGGTGCTCGGTGAACGATTCGCCTCTGCCGAGCCTCTGATGCAGATCATGTCGGTGCTTGCACTGGTGACGGCCATCGAGGCGGGCCTTGGCCGCACTTTGCTATCAGCTGACAAACAGGTTTCGCGGGCGATTTTCATAGCGGTCGGTGGTGTCGTGAGTCTTGGGCTGAACGCGGCACTGGTGCCACTGCTCGATGTGGACGGCGCTGTGCTGGCAGGAACGGGTGGTTATCTTGTGATCATTGCGCTGTCGTTCTGGTCATTGCGTAATACCTTGTCTTCGAGGGAACTTGTGCCGCTGCTCGCCGCCATCGTCGGTTGCGGACCGGTCCTGTTCATGGTTGATAGCCTTGTAAGCGCCAATGGGCTGGGTCTGCTGGCGGAGGGTTTGGCCTGCGGTGGCGTGCTGCTGCTACTGTGTGGTAGCGCCTATATGTACTGTCTTCGTCCCTACGCCAAAAGCTGACGTGGCTATGCGGCCTGCCACCAACCGGTCGGCGAAGCGACGCAGTAGTATCTGCATCATGACTGGTACCAGCCTTGTGATGGCGCGCTCGCGGATCGATGTGCTGCCAACGATCGTGCTCGCGGTGTGTTGTCTGCTCGCCTGCGTGCGCATTACGGGGCGTCCGGTCATCAAGGACGCTTCCGAAACGCTCACCATGGCTCTCAACCTGGCACACCATGGGGTGATGTCGCTGGACGAGCAGCCACCGCTGCATCCCTCGATGGCGCGCGATCCGCTGCCGGTATGGACGACGGCTGCTGCGATCCGCATCGAAGATCTGTTGAGCGGCGCGGCCAGCCCGCAGAGTTATTTTCAGGGGCCGCGCGCGCAGGGACTCAAATTGCAGAATGTATTCTGGCTGGCCGTGCTCATGACAAGCGCTGCCATGGCTGCAGGCCGGCTGGCAACTCCCACCTCGGGCAGCCGGTTACGCTGGATCTATCAGCTGGCCGGGGGCCTGCTGGCGGCGCTGCCCTTCACCGTGGGGATTCCCCGCGGCGCGGAATACGCCATTGGCATGGATAGCCTGGATACCGAACTGCTGGGTGCCATGTGGCTGCTGCTCGGCGCGCTGTTGTTGACGCTGGCCT
The DNA here is from genome assembly GCA_963715725.1 of uncultured Pseudomonadota bacterium. GTDB lineage: Bacteria > Pseudomonadota > Gammaproteobacteria > Steroidobacterales > Steroidobacteraceae > 13-2-20CM-66-19. The sequence continues at coordinate 3,324,301 of OY970272.1, forward strand.
GGACGGATCGCCGCCTGTGGTGGCTGCTCCTCGCAAGTGTCGTTTTCGGGCTGATGGCACTGACGAAAGCGGCTATGTTCTATGTGTATCCGGCTGTATTGGCTCTGATTGTGGTGGTGTATCTGTGCACCCGTGCAGGGCGTAGATGGCCGCGGCACAGCGACCGTATTGCCGCGGCCGCACTGGTGCCATTTCTGCTGCTGAGCGGGAGCTGGATGTTGCGCAATCTCCAGCAGACTGGATTGCTCGCGATCGGCGAGCGGGGTGGCCCCGTGCTGCTGTACCGAGGTTTTCTCGACACCATGTCGGGTGAAGAATTTCGCGGATCTTTTTACGCCTGGAGTGGCTGGCCATTACACCGGGCTGTGGGCAGGCTGACCGGCTTTACAGCGCGCGACCTCCAGGGCTCGGGGCGCCTGCACCGCTTGCAGATGGGCTTCCCCGGGGGAGCGGGCGAGGAGGATCTGCAGGCCGAATATCAAGGCAGGCCGGATATGGCTTTGGGCTGGTACCGCGAGAGTCGTGCCATCTACGAGAACTATCTGCGCGCATTGTCCGCTGAAGGTTTCCGTTACCCCTCGGGCGTGGCAGATCGGATGACACGTGATGATGGCATTGCGCTCGTGAAGGAGCACCCGCTGATGCATCTCGCTCTTGCGCTTCCGCTTCTGTGGCGCGGCGCACTATTCAGCTTTCCAGTCATTCTGATCATTCTGATCTACGCAGTGCGCACCCGCCGCAGCGATCTCTTGATCTTCGGACTGCCGGCCTTCACGCTCATCCTGTTTTATGCGATGACCTCGCATTTCGTTGAGCGCTACGGCTGGCTGCCGCGCCCGTGTGCACTGGTTCTCCTGGTCGCTGTTGTACCGACACTTATCAGGGGCAGGTGGCATCGGTCAGGTCGCAACTCCGCGCGGGAGCTGCCACACCCCGGTCCGGCGCCCCACGCGGTAAGCTGCTCGCCTGTCTCATGAATCCAGTCATCGCCGTCCTCATTCCGTGCCATAACGAAGAAGCGGCCATCGGCAAGGTAGTGCAGGACTTCCTGCGCGTTCTGCCACAGGCTGCGATCTTCGTCTATGACAACAACTCGAGCGACCAGACGTGTGCGATCGCGCAGCGCGCCGGTGCCATCGTGCGGTGCGAGCCGCTGCAGGGCAAGGGCAACGTCGTGCGCCGCATGTTTGCGGATATCGAAGCGGACATCTTCGTGTTGGTAGACGGCGACGACACTTACGATGCGGCGAGCGCTCCACGGCTCATCGACCTGCTGGTCACACAGGCCCTGGACATGGTAAACGGCGCTCGCGTCGCCTCCTCGCAGGCTGCCTACCGGGCCGGACATCAGTTCGGCAACGCGCTGCTCACCGGACTGGTCGCACGTATCTTCGGCAACCGGCTCACCGACATGCTGTCAGGGTATCGCGTGTTCAGCCGCCGTTTTGTCAAGTCGTTTCCCGCGCTGACGGCCGGGTTCGAAACTGAGACTGAGTTCACCGTGCATGCACTGCAACTGCGCATGCCCATTGCCGAGGTGCCCACGCCGTATCGCGAAAGACCGGTCGGCTCGGTGAGTAAGCTACGGACCTACCGAGATGGCTGGCGCATCCTGCGCACCATCTTCACACTGATCAAACAAGAAAAGCCTTTGCAGTTTTTTGCGGTGGTGAGCGCTGCGCTGGGAGTGCTCTCTGCTGGACTCGCCCTGCCGGTGATACGCACGTACTTTGCAACGGGTCTGGTGCCCCGATTGCCGACGGCTGTGCTCAGCATGGGGATCATGCTGCTCGCCTTCCTGAGCCTGGTCTGCGGACTGGTGCTGGAAACGGTTACCCGGGGCCGTAACGAAGCAAAGCGACTGGCGTACCTGAATGTGCCGATCCGCTATAACCCGATCGAGCGGCACGAGACGCAACCGGACCGGCGCGCCACTGCAAGGACTACCGGTACCCTCAACCTGTAGCGCTGCGACGCTCAGCGTAGATCTGTTGCAGCACACGCAACGTGTCAGCGGCGCAGGAATCCCAGCTGAATTGTCGCGCCCGCTCGTGGCCCTTAGCGATCAGATCGGCACGCCTGTCCGGTTCATCCAGCACGCAGGCAATGCCGGCCGCGATGGCATCCACAGACAACGGATCCACCAGCACCGCCGCGCCTTCGCCGATCTCCCGTGTGCCATAGACATTGGATGTCACGACCGGGCAGCCACTGCTCATGGCCTCGATGATGGGCAAGCCGAATGACTCGAACAGCGAGGGAAGTAGTAACGCCTGCGCCTGCTGGTAGAAGGCTGGAAGCAAATCAGTATCCACCCAGCCGGCCCAATGCACCCAATCATCCAACCGCTGCCGTCGCGGCTCCTCGAGCTCATGCTCCGACAGGAAGCGGTTCTCGCCACCTGCAATCACCAGGTGCACTCCACGCTGCGGGCCCACCCTGGCGTATGCCTGTACCATGCGCGTAAAGTTCTTTGGCGGATACACAGCTCCTGCGTACAGCACGTAACGCTCAGGGAGTTTGAAGCGCTCACGCACCGCTTGCTGTTTGACAGGATCGGGCGGCTCGCGAAAGGTCTCGCTCAGCCCCGAATAGATAGTGTGCACCCGCTGCAGCGGCACGAGCAGGTACCGCATGAGGTGCTCGCGGGTAATCTCCGACACCGCAATGATGGCGTCGGCCTTGCTCGCATAGCGGGGGACCAGGAAGCGATGGCTCTGGCGGTCGATCCAGCGGGAGGCCTGTGGCATCACGTACCAATCGAGACCGTGGCACACCCAGGCTGTGGGACAGCGGACCGCGAGAGGAATGGAGTACTTGGGGTTGTACAGCACATCCACGCCATGCCGGCGCACGGCGAGGGGCGTACCGATCTGATCCCAGACGAGGACGGATTTGCCTGGAACCACTACCTCGGTGACATTCTGGTGCTCGCGGTAGGTGCCCACCAAGGCAGGATTGTTGTAAAGGAAAACAAACTCGTGGCCAGCGTCGACTGACAGCATCGAGCGTAGAATCTCGCGCGTGTAGACCTTGACTCCGCCACCATGTTGATCATAGTGGCGCAGCATCACGCCGATACGCACCGCCCAGCCCTCAGGCCGTCGCCGCCTGCGCGCCGATGGAGTGCCTGGCAGCTTCCGCGCGTGCCACCTCGAGCTCGCCAGCCAGCATGTCGCGCGTATGCCCCTGGATCATCATGCGATACCACAGCTCTGAGTTGATCAGCAGCCACAGCCGGTTGCCGTGATCGACGTGTCCGGCCAGATGCTCCCGCAGCAGGTTCTCAATGGGAGCCGCCTGCAGAATGCCGGCCTTCACCAGCTCGGCGTTACGCAGAAATCCATCGTAGAGGATCCGATATTCGGCACCCAACACGTACGGCAGCGCCGATGAAAATCCCTGCTTCGGCCGCTCGAGGATCTCTGCAGGCAGATAACGCGCCGCGAGCTTGCGCTGGATATAGCGCAGGCTGCGACCGCGGATTTTCAGGGAATCCGGCAGGCGGGCGGCAAATTCAGCGACGCGATGATCCATGAAGGGGCTGCGCGCCTCGAGTCCCCAGGCCATGGTCATGCGATCAGTGATCATCACCGGATGATCCGGCAGCCGCACGCGGCTGTCGGCATACAGCATCCGGTCCAGCGGGCCACCGCCACCTTCGAGGTGATCGTAGGGCTCCTCGATGGCTCCCTCAGCGCGCCAGCCGGTGATTCGGGCGCGAACCTCCGGCGTGAACAGCTCGGCACGCATCGCCGGCTCGAAGTAGAAGTAGTTCAGGCTGGAGGCATAGCGCTCGGCGCCCGAAAGGAAGGACAGCCGGTGCAGCCAGCGCAATTGATGGCCCTTGCTCTTGTACCAGCCCGCGGAAGGGATGCGCTCGAGCGCCGGACCCAGGACGTAGCGGCGCAGCCCCTCGGGCACCTTGCCGTAATAGTCGGCGTACAGGTTGCCGTAGTAGCGATCATAGCCACCGAACAGCTCATCGCCGCCATCCCCGCCGATAACGACTTTGACCGAGCGACTGGCCAGCTGCGCCACATGCCAGGCGCACAGCGACAAAGGATCGGATGGCTCATCCAGATGCCATACCAGCTCCGGCAGCACGGCGGTCAAACTCGGGTCGATCGTTTCTTCATGATGGTCGGTGTTATAGAGCCGCGCCACGGCGCGTGCGTGCGGTGCCTCATCGAAACGCTGGTAGTTGAGCCCAATAGTGAAGGTCTTGAGATCGCGCACCCCCAGACGCTTGGCGAGCATCGCCACCAGCAGGCTCGAGTCGAGGCCGCCGCTGAGGAAGGCTCCGACCGGCACATCGCTCACCATGTTCAGACGAAGGGATTCCTCGATGAGTGATTCCAGCTGGTTGGTGAGATCGTCCTCCGAGCCTGACAGCTTCGGCAGATAGCGCAGATCCCAGTAACGGCGGATGTGCGGTGCGCCACCGGGCTCGACGCTCAGCAGGTGGCCGGGCGGCAGCTTGTGGATGCCCTTGAACATCGACAAGGGTGGAGCAATCAGACGCAGGGCGAGGTACTGATCGAGAGCAGCGAGGTTGACCGTGCGGTATTGCGGGTCGAGGGCTAACAGCCCCTTGATCTCCGAGGCGAAGGCGAAGCGGCCACTCTCGCTCGAATAATAAAATGGCTTCTGACCCAGGTGATCGCGCGCCGCCAGCAGCCGCTTGCGCCGCGAATCCCAGAGCACGAAGGCGAACATGCCGCGGATATAGTTCAGCAGCTGCTCGCCGTGACGCTCGTACAGTCCGATGATGACCTCGCAGTCGCTGTTGGTGACAAAGCGATGGCCGTCAGCCTCGAGCTGCGCGCGCAACTCCTGGTAGTTGTAGATCTCGCCGTTGCAGACCAGCCAGATGGTGCCCTCGACATTACGCAACGGCTGGCGGCCACCTTCCAGGTCGATGATCGACAGGCGCCGGTGCCCCAGCGCGATATGCGCATCCGTGTAGATACCTTCGCCGTCGGGACCCCGGTGCGAGAGCGCCTGCAGCATGCGGCCCAGATCCTGACCCTCGGCATCGAAGCGGCCGAGTATGCCGACTAACCCACACATGCAACCTCCACAATCACGACAACTGCCTTCATCCGGCGTTCGCCATCCGCGTACGACGCTGCTCACAAGCCGCCGCGAACACCTGCTCGTACCGTTGCGCGCAGCGGTCGATGAAATATTCCTCGACGTGCCGCAGGTTGAAATTACCGACGGCGCGGCGCTGTTCCGCCTGATCGTGCAGCTCGGTCAGCGCGCGCGTGAACGCCTCGAGGTCATTGAGCTTGACGACGTAACCGGTATCCGGCGTGCGCAGGAAATCGGTCTGACCGCCGCGGTCATAGCAAATCACCGGCAAACCAAAGGCCATCGCCTCCAGAAACACGAGCCCGAAACCCTCGTGCTGGCTGGTCGAGACGAATAGGTCGGCGACCGACAGCGCCATCGATTTCTGCTCCTCCGTGACGTAGCCCAGGAGGTGGACGCGATCCGCCACGCCTGCGGCCTGAGCCGCGCTGCGCACTGCCGGCGCATCGGGACCATCGCCGACCAACACCAGATGAGCCTTCGGACGGCCGCACTGCGCGAGCGCCTGCACCAGCTGCAGCGAGCTCTTGCGCGGCACGATGCGCCCGATGGTCACCATGACGAACGCATCCTCAGGAATGCCGAACTGAGCGCGTGTCCCGCGGATCTTTCGGGGTCGGTCGATGCCGAGTGGAATCAGCTCCGCGGCGCGCCGCACCCCGTAGATCTCTTCGACCCGCCGCAGCGTGTCGCGCGACTGGCCGACAATCGCATGCGCGGAATACAACATGCGGCGGATCGGCCAGCGCAACCACGCGTGCCGATGCGGAGAGCTCTTCTTGCTCGGGTCGTACAGGTCGCCGCCATGCACCGAGAGAATATTGGGTGCGCCGTAGAAGCGCGCCAGGATCTCGCCCACAGGACCTGAGGGCACGACGAAGTGCGTATTGACGACATCGAAGCCGGAGCGTGGCAGTGTCAGACCGCGCACAATCCCTGTGGGCAGATAGGCCAACATCGAGGGAAAATTCGCAACCGCCAGCTCCTTGCGGAAGAACACAGGAACGCGCAGCACGCGCACGCCGCCGTCATCGGATTCACGCTCGAGATCCAACGCCTGCGAGGTGATCACCGTCACTTCGTGACGCCGCGCGAGCTCGCGCGCCAGAGCGCGCATCACGACTCCGCCGCCACCACCCAGCGGCGGATATTCATAGTTACAAAACAGTATCTTCACGAGGTCTCTACGCCGGCGGCGCCGCCGATATGACAAAATGCGGCATCCGGTCGCGTTATTAGTGGGCTGGTCGTCGCCATACTATAATGGAAAGCCGATTGGCAGTTCGACCTCCCGGAGAGCTAGGCAGTGGTCAGTCCCGCAGTCCGTCGCGAGTCCATCACCGAATTACGTGAAGGTCAGGTTGCAGGGCTTGCGCCGACCCGCCGGCTGTCCGCACGGCTCGAGCCGTTTGACTCCTACTGGCAGGCGCCCGAGAACGTGGAGAGCGGTTATGCCTCCTTCAGCGCGTACTACCGCGCCAACTACCTGCCGCGGCTGCCGCAGGAGCGCGATGCGCGCATCCTGGTCGTGAGCTGCGGTCCCGGGTATCTGGTGAATCTGTTGGCGGGCATCGGCTATCGCAACGTGATCGGCATCGACTCCGATCCGGCCAAGGTCGCGCACGCCACGGCCCGCTCACTGCCATGCGAGACGGCGGAAGCGTTTCCCTATCTGGAGCAGCATCAGAACGCCGAGTTCGATGTCATCATCCCCGAGCAGGAACTCAATCACCTGAGTCTGGATGAGACCGTGGAATTTCTGCGGCTGTGCCGCGGAGCATTGCGTCCGAACGGGCGGGTCATCGTTTACGCGATGAACGGCGCGAATCCATTGGTGGGCTCGGAGAACATCGCCCACAACATCGACCATTTCTACAACGTGACCGAGCACAGCCTCGGCCAGATTCTGACGCTCGGCGGTTTCACCGCCATCCGCGCGTTTCCCCTGAAGCTGTACGTGTTCTGGAAGAATCCGCTGAACTATGTGGGACTCGCCGTAACCGCGACGCTCGAGTTCGCCATGCGCATCATCTTCATGATGTACGGCAAGAAGGTGAAGGTGGTCAGCAAGAAAATTGCCGCCGTCGCCTACAAGGGCGCCGGCTGACACTAAAAAATCTCGTACAGGAAAGGACTGTTCTCGCGCACGTTCGTCAGCAGCAGGCACATCAACACAAACATTGCCACGCTGGCGACGCCATAGGCCGACCAGCGTGCCCAGCGAGGCGCGGCAAAGGGCAGCGCGCGGTTCCATAAGCGACGGCGCAGCACATCCCCTGACTCCATCACCAGCCAGGCTGCAGCCAGCACCAACAGGGAGGTGCTTCCGGTGGTGATCAATTGCCGAAACTCAGGCGTGAGCGGTCCCCAGCCGGACAGGAGCTGACGGAACATCGCCGCCACTGTTGCGATGCTGTCGGCGCGAAAAAAAACGAAAGCCACTGCGATCAGATGAAAGGTCACCAGCGGTCCGAGCCAGTCCGTCAGGCGATCCAGCTGCGGGTATTGCTTGTACCAGCGTCGCCGCGCCCGCTGGGTCAATGCGTCGACTGAGAGGTACACCGCATGCACGGCGCCAAAGAGCGCAAATGTCCAATAGAAGCCGTGCCACAAGCCGATGAGAATCATGTTGCCGAACAGGCTCAGTACCAGCCCCACGTTGCCGAAAGAGCGAAGCGCCATGCGCAGCGGGGTGAACACGTAGTCGGTCATCCACAATGTCAGCGTCATGTGCCAGCGGCGCCAGTATTCACTCGGGCTCGGAGCTGCGAACGGAGCGTTGAAGTTCTCGGGGGCGTCGATGCCGAGGAGCTTACTGGCACCGATCGCAATGTCGGTGATCCCTGAGAAATCCGCATACATCTGCAGTGGGTAGCCATAGAAGCCGAAAGCCGCCGCGGCGCTCGGCTGATCGCCCAGGTGGGCGTACGCATAGCTCACGATCATGCCGAGATTGTCGGCCAGCACAAATTTTTTGAAGAAGCCGAGGATGATGCGCAGCCCGGCGCGGGCGCAGTCCGCCCGGCTCGGACTCCCCGCTCGTTGCAGCTGCGGCAGAAAGGTCTGGGCACGCTGAATAGGGCCGGCAACGATTTGCGGAAAGAATGAGGCGAATGCGAGGAAAGGAAGCAGGCGCCGCTCGGGCTCGATCACTCCCCAGTAGCAGTCGATGAGGTAGCCCGCGAGCTTGAAACTGTAATAGGAGACGCCGAGTGGAATGAGCCCGCTGATTCCCATGAGGGGCAAGGACTTGAACCACACCAATATCAGAAAGATGAGTGCGGTTGCCGCAAGGGCTGCAGATCTGGAGCGCGCTGCAAAGAATGTGAGCAGCGTCGAGCCGAACAGCAGTGCAGCGAACCATCCACTCCACTGCACGTAAAAGACATAAGATGCGGCAACGAGCAACAAGCCCCGCTGCGCACGCGGCGCGAGCGCGTAGAGCAGCGCCGTCACTGCCAGAAACCCGAGGAAGCCTGCTGTGGCGAAGCCCATCAGGCCGTTCTGGCACTGATCAGCGCGATGAAGTCGCCGACGTTCTTCAAATCGCGTACCGCGGCGGTGGACAGCTTGATCTTGAAGTCCTTCTCCACCTGCACGATCAGGTTGATATGCGACAGGGAGTCCCAGCCGTCCACATCAGCGGCGGTCATCGACTCACTGAGCTGCAGATTGGGATCATCGAACACGTCGCGGAAGATCCCGATCAGCCGCTCCTTAACTTCTGCTGGATGCATAGACGTTCCCATCACTGCTCAAGGTTGCGACGCGCTCGCTGATCCACGTCGTACGGGACGTGTAGCGCGCGGTCTCCAGGGTCCAGTTGCGACCGTCGGCACTTTCGAAGCCGAAGCGAGCCCAGAACTTCTCCACCATCTGGTTCTTGCTGGTAGGAATGTATTGCCCGGTTACCCTGGTAAGGCCTCTATCCCGGGCCAGCGCCACGACATGATTCATCAGATACTCTTCCACGCCGCGCGCCAGCACCCGGCAGGACATGAGCCAGTCGCATATCTGCAGTACTGCATCGTCCGGTCGCGCCACGACGATGGAAATCAAGCCGTGATCGCCAAAGCGATCGCGCAGACTGGCACAAAGCGGAATGCACCCGACCCCATCCCGCATCATCTGCAGGCAGTCTGCTTCGCTGTAGCGGTGAGTCGTCAGATTGAATTGATTGCTGCGCGCGAACAGCTGCGCGATGCGGCTGATCTTGTGCTCGGGAAAGCGCTCCACGGTAATCTGCATCTCGAGTGACTGCAGGTATTCGCTGACATCCGTGAAGCTGTTGCGCGCGACACGCCTCTGCGCCTCACGCTGGTAGAGCGCAGCGCGCTCGGTGTCTTCAGCAGAGAATGCCGTCGTCTCGAAAAGATTCAGCTCTGAGAGAGCGCGAACGTAGTCCGCCGGATCCTCCGGCAGCTCGGGCACGATCACCTCGGGCAGGAAGGTGCGGACCAGATTGCGCTCGAACGGGTTGTCATCCAGAAACACCATGGAATCGAAACCGATATCGAGCGTCTGCTGGATGGCCCTGATGTTGTCCGCCTTGTTATCCCAGTTCGCCACGAACACCGTGAAATGCTCGGCCTTGAGGAGCATGTCGGGGTTCTGCTGGAATGCGGCCATTGCATTGGCCTGCTCGTTCTTGCTGCAGGCCGCGAGCAGGATGCCGCGGCGGTGCAGACTCAACAGGTACTGCTGCAAGCGATAATAAGGCTCGCCATTGCCATGCGGTCCGATCTCGATGCCCAGCGGGCCGGCATCGCCGACGACACCGCCCCACAGCGTGTTGTCCAGGTCGCAGATCACACACTTCACCAGGCGGCCGAGACTGGCGAGGATGAGATCCACCATGGCCTGGGACAGTTGCGGCAGGTGTTCCAGGTTGCAGAAAGTCTTGCTCAGATCCCACAGCCGCTCGTCGAACCAGCTGCGGCGTCCGGTGTAAGAGGCAATCGCCTCGACGTCGCAAAGCAGAACATCGGCGCGCCGCGCGGCGAGCTCGGCAATCTGCGAGTTCAGGGTGCGCGTCGCCGTGTAGAGCGAGGCGCCGAGTTTCAGATCGAACTGTCCGAAAGGTCTGTCATACGGCAGCGCCAGGTTGCACTGGATAATGCGACAGTGGCTGTGTTGCGCCAGACCATCCCAGATGCGCTCGATCCGCGGCAGTTCCGCATCGATGCCGTGCTCGTAATAGCGGGCGCGCAGTGCCTGCGCACTGTTGATGATGATGGTGAATTCCGGCCTGAAGGCGTGCAGCGCGGAGGCCGGATCGATGGCCTCCAGCTCGACCGCATCGAACAAGCCTTCATAAAACTGGGCGGTGATGCCGTTGTCGCACAACAGCGCGCGCAGGACTGGCACGAACTGCTGGGTTGCGGCATCCGATAACAGCGCTACTCTGAGGCCACCTGGGTCCGCGGCCGCGCGCATCAGCTGCCTGCTGCGTTTCACCAGCCGCCCGTAATCCAGATCCGGAGTCTTGTTGGGATTCATGCTAGATCTCGACTCAGGGTGACGGCAGCTCGTCGCTGCAGGTGTTTGCTGGAGTTTCTGCACCAGTAGACCGTACCGCTGTCAAAGTGTCAGAGCACGTAAACAGATGCCTGGCGAGCACTGCGCCGGCAGCCTCGTGTCCGAGCTCATTCCAGTGACCGGAATTGCGTGGACGGTTTGGAAAACCGTGCAGGAGCGTGTGGTTGCGTTCCGCCACCGCTCGCAGCTCCGATGCGGTCAATATGTGGCGGATGCCTTGACGCGTCGCAAACTCGCTGAAGCGACGGTCGCCGAGATACAGATCGTGGATGCCGAGCGCGCTCATCAGAGCTTGCCGCTGGCCCGGGTCCGGATCCACCTGTGGTGCCATATCCAGAAGGACGAACCAGAACTCCGCGTGATGGTGCTGGACTTCCCCTGCGGCGAGCCGGATCAGCTCCTCAGCTACGCCCCAGGAGGGTGCGAACTCGGGATCCTCGGGTCCGCGCAGTACCGTGTCCTCGAAAGTCAGCTCGCTGCGAGCCGCGGCCTCGTCGTGGTGTCCGACGGAACGCAAGGACTGTCGCAACTGCGCAATGTTCAGGCTGAGGGTACGGCGGGTGGCGTTGAGCAGGCTCAGAACCTCACTGTTGTTCGTGAGGTCCGCGATCAGATCCGTGAGCGCCGAGGGTGTCAGAAACGCCGCCTGCTGTTGCCGCGTGATCTCATCGAGTACCAGACCGTCCGCCGTGCGTACGAAGTAGGGAGTGGGGCCGCCCGCTACCTGTATGCTGGCGAAACGCCGGTCGCTGTCCAGAATGAGCGAATGCAGGTTGCCGGTGAGCAGCACGATCTGCGGATTGAACTGCCAGATGCGCTGCTTGATCGTCAGGTACTCCTGTGGCAACCCGTAACCTGCGACACCGAAATTCACTACCTCCACCCTGCGGCCACCGGAGTTGGATTGCAGCAGCCGGTTCAGCTCGCGCTCCATCACCGCCCAGTACGCTTTGTCGGGATCAACCTGCTTGGCCTCGGAAAACGAGTCGCCGACGACAGCGATGCGAATGACGTCCGGCGCGGGTATCAACGGATGATAACGGTCCCGCAGGCCCTGCGAGCTGACCCGCTCGAAGTGATCCCGTTCCTTCACGCTCCAGCCCGCCGCATTCGGACGCAACACGTAACCCAGATCCCGATCGAGCCGGTACAGGGAGGACTCGTAATGCACTCCGGCGAATCGGAGGCAGAGCTCAACCAGCAGTAGAAAACCCGCCATGGCAAACACGGCGGCCGTTGTGTCCCGTAGCAATCTCATTATCCATGATCAGCAGCACGCTGCCGCGCATCACCGGCGATGCGCAGGCGCCAGCAACTATCCTGACCAGACCCCTGATGCCCTGCATCTGGCTGCCTAGGATACATGCGGCGCGGTGGCCAACGCATTTTTCGCGAGCGCAAACGGCCGCAATTGAGACTTCGGTGGGCGCGGGTAACTGTGTAGGAAGATGCGCAATGCCTGCGGCAGGGGAGAAAGTGTGAAGTTCATCACATTCCCGGGAGCCCTCAGAGCATGTCGTTTTGCGCGTACCAGTCGGCAGTCAGCCGGGCACCCTGCGCAAAGCTCGTCTGGGGCTCAAATCCCAACAGCTGCTGTGCCCTGCGGGTGGAGAAGTGGAAGGACTTGGCAAAGAAGTCGAGGCGCCGGCGATGCAGCGGCGGCTTCAATCCGAGAGGGGTGAAGGTTGCTTCGAACACGGTGGCAGCGGCTACGAACGGCCACATCGGAGCATGCGCGACGGGTTTGGTGCGGCCAACTGCTGCACCGATAGCCGACACCATGTCGTTGGTCGTGATTTGCTCGGCGCCTGCCAGAACGATTGTGGCGCCCGCTGCAGGGGCTGCGGTGCACGCCGCGAGCAGCCCCCGCGCCAGATCATCGACATAGATCAGCTGGTGGAGGTTTGTGCCCCGGCCGAGGATCAGAAAACGCCCGGTGCGTACGCCACGGAACAGCTTCAACAGGCGCATGTCAGCCGGGCCATAGGTTTCAGAGATCCGGATGATGCACCACTGCAGGGCCCCCTGAAACGCTCGGACCACCTGCTCGGCGGCGGCTTTGGTGCGCCCATAGGGGTTGTCGGGGGCGAGCGGCGAGTCTTCATCCAGTCTACCGGCGGCGGCACTGCCATACACGCCGATGGTGCTGCCATGTACGAAACGCCGCACACCTGCTGCGGCAGCCAGCTCGAGCAGGCGGCGTGTTCCCTCGACATTCACCTGATGAAAGTAACTCTCGGGCTTGCCCGCTTCGTGTTGGGCCGCGGCGAGATGGATGACCGCATCATGGCCCTGCAGCTGACGAGCGAGCGCGTCCGCATCCTGCAGTGAGGCCCGGACCACCTGAATGCCGGCGCGGGTAAGTGCAGCGCAACGGGTCTCTTCCGCCGCATTGTTGACCGCGGTGACCACCGTCACGGCGTGTCCGCTCCGCACGGCCAGGGGCGCGAGCCGGCTGCCGATGAATCCGGAGCCGCCAGTCAGGAAGATCCGCATGCCAACCTCGCAGGTGATGCAGCCTCAGGCCGCGACCGCCAGATAACGCTGCAGGTGTTGCTCCACCAGGCCGCGCTCCTCGCACATGCGCTGCTCCGACCATCCGAGCTCCTGCGCAAGCAGGGTCTGCAACTCATCCAGAGCCGCCGCCCCGGGATGGCCGGCCGTGCCAAGCTCCGTGCGGCGGAACACGATGTCTGCCATCCGTTGTGCCATCTCAGCACGCACCGCATAAGCGGTTTCGACGAAGGTGACATGGCTGCCGGTGAAGCAGCGCGCCAGATGAGGCTCGGCAGCGGCAAGGGCCAGGAGCTGGGGCGCGCACGTGCCGTAATTGCGCAGCATGCCCGCGGCGGATTTCTCGCTCAGCCATGGCGGGCGTCGCGACTGGAAGGCGCGCAGTGCGCCGTTGAAGTCATCGATCCGACCTCCTGCCAGGGGCTCACGGGTGGAATCGCGTACCGAGCCTCGCGTAGCAAGCTGCTGACTCGCCAGGTCCAGCGCATCGACAGCATCGCGTCGCGCCACCGTGTAACGCACGCTGATCAGTGTGAGCAGTCCCGATCGGCCCTGCTGCCGATGGTCGATGAGACGCGACTGTTTGCCGAAGCTGAGCCCCCCCTGCTGATTGGCGGCCTCGCCGAAGGGCACCAGGCCGAAGTCTGCGCGCCTGACTTCGGATTCCCTGAGCTGCAGGTTGGGATAGCAGGAGTTGAATTCATCGATGAATTGCCGCAACTCGCTGCGTGGAAAGCCGACGCAGTCGGGGTCGCGCGGTACGATGGAATGCCAGACACCGACCAGCGTGCTGTCTCTCCAGGGCACCAGGAACAGATGACGGCTGTTACGGGCGAGGAGCGCATCGGAGTCCCTGGCCCGTCCCTGGACGGCGAGCGCCATCGGCGTGGCAAACTTGCGATCGACCATGAAGCAGGTGTCGCGCGAGTACGTGCCTGGCTGCGCGTAGCCCTCGGGCAGTAGTCCTTCAGCCCACGGACCTGCCGCATTGATCACCAGGCGGGCGCGGATCTGCAGCTGCACCTCGCCGATGCGATCACGCGCTTCGACCCCGACCACCCGGTCGCCCTCCAGTAGCAGCCTGTTGGCTTCCATGTAGTTCGCCACACAGGCGCCCATCGCAGTCGCAGCTCCGATGAAGGCGAGGACCAGCCGCGGCGGGTTATACATCTGGCCATCTTCGAAAATGGCTGCGCCCGTGAGACCATCGCTCGCAATGTCCGGAAACAACTCGAGGGTTTCGCTGCGGCTGAGAAAGCGGCTGCGACGCACGCGGCGGGCCGGATCCGCCACATGGCGGTTGAGATCCGCACTCAAGGTGTCATAGACCAGCATGCCGGCGCCTAAGAACCAGCGGCTGCTCTTTCCCAGCCCATAGGTTGGGATCACGAAGGGCAGGGGAGACACGAGATGCGGCGCGATGCGCAGCAACACGGCGCGCTCGAAGCAGGAGGCGCGCAGCCGCCTGATGTCGGCGTGCTGGATATAACGGATCCCACCGTGGACGACTTTGAAGCAGTGGGCGGAGGCGCCGGCAGAGAAGTCCTCGCGCTCGATCAGCGCGGTGCTGAAGCCACGCAACGCGGCCTCGCGCGCCGTGGCTGCGCCGCTCGCGCCGCCACCGATTACCAGCACGTCGAAAAGGTCGCTGCCCAGGCGCTTGGTATCCCGGGCGAGCGTCTCAGTCAGATTCACGACTCATCATACCGCACCGCAGCGGCAACCCGGGCGGTCTGCTGGCATTTATCCGTTCAGCGCTGTTTGAACTCCTCGGGCGTGAGCTGATGACGCGCGAGCAGCTTGTAGAAATCGGTGCGGTTGCGCTTCGCAAGCCGCGCAGCCTGGCTGACGTTGCCGCCGGTGATCTGCAGGATCTGCGACAGGTAGCTGCGCGTAAACTCATCGCGCGCCTCATCGAACGAGGGCAGCCTGCCGGGGCCGCCACCCAGGGACTGTTGTACCAGCTCCACCGGGATGATCGGCGTCTGCGACAGCGCCACGTTCTGCCGCACCACATTCTGCAGTTGGCGAATGTTGCCCGGCCAGTCTGCGGTCGCCAGCAGCTCCACAGCCTCTGGCGCATAGATCTTGCGCACGCCGCTTTCCTTGGCAATCTGCGCGAGGAAATGCGCCACCAGCAGTGGAATGTCCTCACGCCGACGGTTCAGTGAAGGCATCTCGATGTGCACGACATTCAGTCGATAGTAGAGGTCCTCACGAAACTCACCCGCCGTCATCAGCGCCTGCAGATCACGGTGGGTTGCCGAGATGACACGCACGTTGATCGGCAATCGCATCGGTACTGCCAACGGGACGAATCACGTTCTCCTGTAACACACGCAGCAACTTGACCTGCAGGCGCATCGGCATGTCACCGATCTCATCGAGCATCAACGTGCCGCCGTCTGCGGCCATGAACAGGCCGCGGTGCGCGCGCGTGGCGCCGGTGAATGAGCCCTTCTCGTGTCCGAACAGCTCCGACTCGAGCAGATTCTCCGCCATCGCGCTGCAGTTGATGGCGACGAAAGGCTTGTTCTTGCGCGGGCTCGCCTGGTGAATCGCGCGCGCCAGCAGCTCCTTGCCGGTACCGCTCTCGCCGGTGATGAGTACGCGCGCATCGGTGCCCGCCACCATGTGCGCCTGCGCGAGCTTCTCTTCCATCACCGAGCTGCGGGTGACGATATCCGCACGCCAATCCTCATCCGAGGCGCCGAATCCGGAGATGCGCAGCGCCTTCTGCACCTGATCGAGCAGCTCCTGTTTATCCACCGGCTTGGTGAGAAAGCCGAACGCGCCCATCTGAGTCGCCTGCACGGCATCCGGAATGGTGCCGTGAGCTGTGAGGATGATGACCTTCAGGCCCGGCCAGCGATTCTGCAGCTCCTTCAGGAGCCCAATGCCGTCCATGTGATCCATGCGCAGGTCAGTGATCACCAGGTCCGGACGGAAGCGGCTCGCCGCCGCGAGCGCCTGCACGCCGCTTTCGACCGCCTCCACGTCATAACTTTCCGCGCGCAGGCGGATGGTCAGCAGTCGCAGCAGCCCCGGATCGTCATCCACGACGAGGATGCGTGCCTTGCGTTTGCCTGTCTGGTTCAAGTTCCTGGTCCTCAGCTGTTCGGGTAGCAGCAGCGTCGCTGGATTCACGGTTGGGATCCTTCGTTGTTGGGTTTACGCTCATTGAGCGAGCGCTCGATGTTGGCGATCGCATCGAGCTTGGCTCGGGCCTCATCGAGCTCCTTGCGCAAACGCGCATTCTCATCGGTCTCGACCTGGAGATTGCGATTCGCGGTGCCCTGATGCTCCCGGTCGACGCGCACGGCATCGCCCTGCAGCCTGCGATTTTCCGCCTCGAGCGTCAAATGGTCGTCAATTTGCTGCAGTTCGAGAAAAGCCAGTGCACGTTCCCCAGAAAGCAACATTTCAGGGTTCGCCATCAGCTCCCGCAGCAGCTGCTGGGCGCGAGGCAGATCGGTCCGGCATGACCTGGGTTGGCAAGCACCAGGGCATAACGCAGCTGCCGGCTCGGAGTCGGTGCGGTCTCGTAATCACGCTGCGCCGCCGCAACCATCTCGGCCTGCTCGGCGGGAGCGGCCTGCGCCAGGCGCTGCAGCATCTGCAGATCCTCGGTCAAGGCCACCGCCGCGGCGGCATTGCGATCGATTACCGGTGCCGGCCGGCGGCTCGTGATCGCGCGCCTGGTCGGTGCTGCAACTGCAGAGCAGGGCAGCCGCGAGCAGGGCGGCGCAGCCCGCCGCCTGGCGCTGACTAAGCCGCATTCGCGTGAACCTTGCCATCATTGGCCGGTGGCTGGTGCTCGCCGGTGCTCTGCATGGGCATGGTGATGCGGAAGTGCGCTCCGGGGAACTCGCCATCGACGATCTGAATGGTGCCACCGTGGGCTGAGACGAACTCCAGTACGACGGACAGTCCGATGCCCGTGCCTTTGACGCGATACACTGCGCGCGGCGCGTCCGGTGTAGAAAGCCTCGAAAACGTGGGCCCGGTCTTCGGCCGGAATTCCCGGTCCGTTGTCAGCGACATCCAACTTCAGCAATGTTCCCTCGCGCCGTGCGCTCAAGTGGATGGTGCCCCCCTTGGGGGAATACTTCACCGCATTGGAAACCAGATTCTCGAGGATGAGCCGCAATTTGCTGCGGTCGGCGACGAGCGTGACGTCCTCGACGCGCACATCGAGGCGTACCCGTTGTGACAGCAGCGTCAGTTGCTGGTTCTCCAGCACCTGCTTGACCAGCGGCCGCAGGCGGAACTCGCTCGTCTCAAGTCCGATGCTCGAGGTCTGCCAGGCGCTGAAGGACAACAGGTTTTCGATCATGCGTTGCAGCTTGATACCGTTCTCGCGCAGGATGCCGGCCACCTCGCGCTGGTTGGAGTCGAGCTCGCCCACGGCGCCGTCCATGAGCAGCTCGGTGCCTTCCCGGATGTTGGCGAGTGGCGTCTTCAGCTCATGCGACATATGCCGCAGGAACCGATTTCGCTCGTGCGCCAGATCGAGCAATCGCAGCCGCAGCCACTCCAGCTGGCCGCCGAGTCGCTCGAGATCGTGCGGTCCGCCCACCGAGATCGGATTGGTGAAGCGTCCTTCGCCCAGCTCGCTGATTGCACGGTCGAGCTGACGCAGAGGGCGGCCCACCGCCAGTGTCAGCACCAGAATGGCGATGACCGTCAGCGGCACAAGCAAGGCGGCCTGCCATAACAGACGCCGGCGGGCATGCTGCGTCTGGGCCTGCAGCGCGGCTATTTCCTCATCGATCTGCTTGTTGCTCGCCTCGGCCACGCGATCGGCGATGGTGCTCAGATCGGCAAAGCGCCGCGGCATTCCGGTCGCGTCGATGGTCCCTTTGCCGGCTTCTACGGACATGACTGCGAAGCCGATGTTCCGCTGCAGCTCTCCCAAAGCGTCGAGTGTCTTGCGGGTCTCGGTCGTGCGCGCGTGTGCCTCGAGCTGGGTGCGGGTCGCCGAGAGGCGCACGTCCTGGCGGCGATATAGATCCAGCAGATTGGAGTCGTTGAGCACGTCATACAGTCTTGCCGTGCGCTCGAGCGAGGCGATCTGGCTATAGAGCTCCTGACTGGCGCGCGCGGCCTTGACGCCCTCGACGACGATCGTCTGGCCGGTGTCCGCGAGCGCGCGGATCTGCAGCGCCGCTGTCAGAATGGCGACCAGCAGCGGTACGGCGATCAGCGCCAGGCCGAGGAGCATCAATCCGCTCAATGACTTGGGTCGTGCCCAATACATGGCGGCATTCTACTTAAGTGAAGTCAGGATAAGTACAAACGTGGCCGCGGATGTGAAGCCGTTCACCGACCTGTCGCCGGCAGTCGTGCTCGATGCCGCCGGCTCCGTTGGCCTGGATGTCGATGGACGGCTGTTTGCGTTGAACAGCTACGAGAACCGCGTGTACCAACTCGGCAGTCCGCAAGGGCACCTGGTGCTGAAGTTCTATCGGCCGGGACGTTGGAGCGATGCGCAGATCGGCGAGGAACATACATTCACGGCAGAGCTCGCCGCGGCTGAACTGCCCGTTGCCGCGCCGGTCAGCATCGGCGGACAAACGCTGTTTCATTTCGGGAATTACCGTTTTGCGGCGTTTCCCTGGATGCGCGGGCGCGCCCCCGAGCTCGATGCGAGTGATGCACGCCAGATCCTGGGCCGGGCACTGGCGCGCGTGCATCAGATCGGCGCACTGCAGCCATTTCGCACGCGTCCGGCGCTTGGCGTGCAGCGTCTCGGGGTGGAGGCATGCCATCAGATGTTGGCGAGCAGCCTGTTACCGGAGGTACTGCGCGAGCGTTATCGAGAGGTAAGCGCGGCGCTGCTCGCCCGAGTGCGTGAGGTGTTCCGGGAAGTTGGACAATTGCGCGAGCTGCGCATCCATGGCGATTGTCACCTCGGTAACCTGTTGTGGAACGAGCGAGGTCCGGCATTCGTAGACCTGGATGACTGCGCAACCGGGCCGCGCGTGCAGGACCTCTGGATGCTGCTGTCAGGTTCGGCTGCTGATCAGCGGCGGCAGTGGGCCGAGCTGCTGGAGGGCTATCAGCAGTTTGCCGACTTCGATTTTCGGGAGGTGCGTCTCATCGAGCCGCTGCGCGCGCTGCGGATGCTGCACCACGCGGCCTGGGTGTCCCATCGCTGGCTCGATCCGGCCTTTCCCCGTGCCTTCCCGTGGTTTGGTGAACACCGCTACTGGGAGACCTACGTGATCGATCTGCGGGAGCAAATCGCGGTGATCGACGAGCCTCCGCTCCTCTGAGACCGCCGCGCCCCACAGCGCAATTGCCCGAAAACGTTAAATCGGCCCATGCGCTCGCAGGGTGCTCCGCGGTACATTGCCATGGGCTTTTCCTGCAGCTCTACGCGAATAAGCGCTCGGAACCATGCAAATCGCAAAGCACTTTTACGTCAGCTGGGCAGTGTCGGGGGTGGCCTGTGTCATGCTGGCGCTGATCGGACTGACGGCCGGCTGCAGCAAGAGCGATGACGCCCAGAACAGCGGTAACGGGCCCGCCCGCAGCCGCCATCTCCCGAAACTGGACACACCGGCCGCCCCAGGAGCCGAGGACCTGCACGACATGGTCGCCGCCGCGAGTGCGAGCAAGTCCGGGCCTCACGTGGAGGTCAAGTTTGCGCTCGTTCAGAAGGCCGAAGTCGGGCAGCCTTCGACTCTGGATGTGGCGGTCGTGGTTGGGCAGCCGCTGCCGGATGCGATCTCGGTCGTCTTTCAGCCTTCCGACGGCCTGGAGATCGTTGAAGGCGCCGAGCCGCTCAGCGTGGACAGACCGGCCGAGGGCACCCCCATCCGACGAGCTGTCAAGCTGCTCGCGGCGAAAGACGGTATCTTCGCCGTCAATGCGGTCGTGACACTGAAGGAAGCCCACGACTCGCCCGTACGGACGTTCTCGATTCCGATCATCGCGGGGCGGGGTGTGCCAGAGCCGGCAGCCAAACCCGAGGCAGCTAAGGGCTCCTAGGCTAACAGCGCTCTTGTTCCGGCGAGGCTATGTCAAATCGTAAGGTCGAGCTCGCAGACGGCCAGGCCACCACTCTCGTGGAGGATGCTGACAAGACTGCGGTGCTGCCATCCAGCATGGCCGTATCGGGGGCCGAGCGGCCTGCGGCTGACGATACGACGGTCGAACGGCCTGCGCTGCGAGATCTCGCCGTGCGCCGCCCGGCGCGGGAGCCCGCCCCGATACTCCAGGCCGACGCGACCACCCAGGTGGGGGGCGCGGTCGCACCGGTAGCTGCGGCTTCCGGCGGGAATCTGCGGCTGCATCACCAGCTACAGACGCAGCTCAAGGAGCTGCATCTGCAAGGCGAAGCGATAGCGCCGGAATGGCGCCAACTGCTGCGTGCCGTTAGCGCCCACTACACCGCTATCGATGATGAGCGCCGCGGGATCGTGCAGTCCATGCGTCTCATGGCCGATGAGGCGCGGGCCCTGGCCACTGAGGCGCACGAGCAGAGCTCGGAGCATCTGCAGGTCATTCTCGATCACATCAAGGACGTGGTCATCACGGTCAACGAGGAAGGCGTCATCCAGACCTTTAATCCAACCGGTGAACGCGTGTTTGGACATGCGGAAGCGGAGTTGGTTGGACAACGAATCGAGCTGCTCATCCCCGGGATTGCCGCGCATGAGAGGGTCAAACAGGCCCTGCAGCGCCTCGCCGCGAGCACTGGCGACACCCAACAGGACCTCGCCTCGCGCGAGTCGCTAGGGAAGCGCAAGAACGGCGAGTTTTTCCCCGCCGAAATTGCGGTCAGCAGGGCGCGTGTAGCCCGTCGCGAAGTGTTCGTACTTTGTCTGCGTGATATCACCGAGCGCCGCGAGTCCGAGCAGGCCATGCGGGAGAGCGAGGCGCGCTATCGCCTCCTCGTCAACCACGCTCCCGAAGCCATCGTGGTCTATGACGTGGATGGCGGCCGTTACGTCGATGCGAACGAGAACGCCGAGCAGTATTTTGCACTCGAGCGCGCACAGCTGCTCCAGGTGGACCCGCTCGAGCTGAGCCCCCCTCGCCAGCCCGACGGCACGCGCTCGGCAGAACGTGCACGTGAATATATCCAGCGCGCGCTGGATGGCGAACAGCTCGTGCACGAATGGCTGTATCGCGATTCGGCAGGCAAGCAGATCATCTCGCGAAGTGCGCCTCGTGAGGCTGCCCGAGCGGCGGCCGTCGCCTGCTCCGGGCCAGCATCGCGGACATCTCCGAGCGCAAACGAGCTGAGCGCGTCGCCGCTGCGGAACGGGAAGTCTTCGAGCAACTGACTGGCAGCGCGCCGCTGCCGTCGGTGCTGGCTTCCATCGCCGGTCTGATCGAATCCGTCAGTATCGGCACCACCTGCTCACTGAGCATTCTGGCGGCCGAAGGGCAGGGTTTTGCCTATGTGGTGGCGCCGCGATTGGATCCGGGGGCTGCGAAGCATTCTGGAACGGGCGGCGATCGCCAATGAGGACGGCTCGTGCGCCGCGGCGATGCGTCTCGGGAGACAGGTGCTGGTTGCAGATGTCGCCAGAGACCCCGTTCTGGCGAGCAGCATCGCGACGTACTGCTCAATGCCGGTCTGCGCGCCGCGTGGTCCACGCCGCTGAAAGCCGCAAGCGGTGGATTGCTGGGATCGCTGGGCGTCTATCGAAACGCGTCCGGTCTGCCCGGCAAGCGCGAGTCGGATCTCATGGCGCATGCGGCCCAGCTGGCCGGCATCGCCATCCAGCGGCGCCTGGCCGAGGAGGCGCTGCGCGGCCAGTGAGGCGCAAGTTCCGCGGGCTGTTTGAAAGCATCGCGGAAGGCGTCTATCAGAGCTGCTCGCGAAGGCCGGCTGCTGTCGGTGAATCCGGCTTTCGTCTCCATCCTCGGCTACGGCAGCGCGCGAGGAACTCTACGCGCTGCCAAGCGTTGCCATGCTGTACTGGAACCCGGCCGATCGCGCGGAGTTCATGCGTCAGGTGGAGTACGGAAGATGAGATTCGCAACGCCGAGTTCCGCATGCGCCGGCGTGATGGGCAGCAGGTTGTGATCCTGGAAAACGCACGGGCGGTCCGCGACGCCGCCAACCGGATCACCGGTTACGAGGGCACGATCGCGGACATCACCGAACGCAAGCGCGCCGAGCAGGCGGTATTTGCCGAGAAGGAGCGGGCGCAGGTGACGCTGCAATCGATCGGCGATGCCGTCATCAGCACCGATGCGGACGGCCGGATCGAGTACATCAATCCCGTGGCCGAAAGTCTCACCGCGTGGACGTCTGGAAGAGGCGCGCGGCCGGCCCATCGGCGAGGTGCTCAATCTCGTCAACGAGATCACCCGCGAGCCGATCGAGAATCCGCTCGATGTGCGCGCTGGGGCGCGGCGAGGGTGGACCGCCGGCGGACCATTCCGTGCTCATCACCCGCTCGGGCGCAGGAAGTTGCAATCCAGGAGTCGGCGGCGCCGATCTGTGACCGGCAGGGTCGCGTCATCGGCGCGGTCATCGTATTCCACGATGTCACCAAGGAGCGCCGTCTCAAGCGCGCGCTGTCCTATCAGGCGAGCCATGATGCGCTCACCGGTCTCATCAACCGGCGCGAGTTCGACAACCGCCTGCACGCGGCCGTGCAGAGCGCGCAGCGCGGCGAAGGCTCCTATGCGCTGCTGTATGTCGATCTGGATCAGTTCAAGGTGGTGAACGACACCTGCGGCCATCAGGCGGGCGATCGCCTGCTGCGCGATGTCACGGCGCTGCTGCAGACGCGGGTGCGGGCCTCGGACACCATCGCGCGCCTGGGCGGCGATGAGTTCGGCGTGCTGCTCGAGGGCTGCACGCTCGAGCAGGCGACGCGGATTGCCGATGGCGTGCGCCAGGCGATTCGCGAATATCGCTTCGTCTGGGGCGCGAGCACGCTGTCCGTCGGCGCAAGCGTTGGCGTCGTGCAGATCAAGGCCGACACCGAAAGCGTCGCGAGCGTCATGAGCGCGGCCGACATCGCCTGTTACGCCGCCAAGGACGAAGGCCGCAACCGCATCCACGTGTACGAGCAGGGCGGTGAAAGCGACGGCGCCATGCACCGCCAGCGTGAGATGCACTGGGTGGCGCGGGTGACGCGGGCGGTGGAGGAGAACCGGCTGGAGCTCTTCTTCCAGCCCATCGTGCCGTTGAGCACGCCAGGCAGCGCGCCACCGTTCCACGAGCTCACCGTACGGCTGCGCGACGATGACGGACAGCTCGTCCTGCCGAGCGAGTTCATTCCGGCCGCCGAGCGCTACAACGTCATGTCGATCATCGATCGCTGGGTGGTGATGCGCGCGGTCGAGTTGCTGCGCCAGCGGCAGCAGCGCGGCGAGCCACTGCCGCTGCTCGCGGTGAATCTGTCCGGCACCTCACTCAACGAGCAGTCGTTCGCGGAGTTCGTCCTGCAGAACGTCGGCGAGCCGCAGATCGCCACGGCGCTGTGCTTCGAGATTACCGAGACTGCCGCTGTGACGAGCCTGTCCAACGCGATCTACTTCATGCGCGAGCTCAAGGGCCGCGGCTGCAAGTTCGCGCTGGATGACTTCGGCAGCGGCCTGTCCTCTTTCATGTATCTGAAGACGCTGCCGGTCGATTATCTGAAGATCGACGGTCAGTTCATCAGCCACATCGCGAGCGACGCCGTGGACCGCAGCATGGTGGAGGCGATCAGCAAGGTAGGGCGGGCGCTGGGCATCTGCTACCGTGGCTGAGTGTGTCGAGACGCGAAGCGGTGCTGGATGAGTTGAAGCGCATCGGGGTCGACTTCGCGCAGGGATTCTTCGTAGCCGCACCCAAGCCCATCACCGAGCTGGAGGACGCGCCCTCGTAAGCTGACGGTCGGGATACGACTCGGGAGGGTTGGTTTTGAGCAGCAAACAGCCGCCGTTTACGGTGGGCATCGAAGAAGAGTATCTGCTCGTCGATCTGGACACACGCGATGTGGATGAGAACCCGCCGCCGCGCCTGCTAGCAGGTTTGCTACCGAGCGCGGCGGTGGTCACATCAATCCCGAGTTTCTGCGCTCCCAGCTCGAGGTGAGCACGCAGGTCTGCCGCACGATCGCCGAGGTCCGCGCCGATCTCGCGCGACTGCGCGCCATCATCGTCGAGGTGTCGCGCGACTATGGCCTCGCCCCGATCGCCGCCTCGACCCATCCCTTCGCGCGCGCGACCCGCCAGATGCCGACGGAGAAGGAGCAGTTTTTCGCGCTCGCGCGCGAGATGCAGGCCGCCGCGCGACGGCTGATGGTGTGCGGCATGCATGTGCATGTCGGCGTCGACGACGATGATCTGCGCGTCGATCTCATGAATCAGCTGTCATACTTCGTGCCGCACCTGGTGGCGCTGTCCTGCTCCTCGCCGTTCTGGGAGGGCGAGCGGACGGGACTGATGTCGTTCCGGCTGAATGTCTTCAGCTCGCTGCCGCGCACCGGCTTGCCGGAGCGTTTCTCGAGCTACAGCGAGCTGCGGCGGCATCTGGACATGTTGATCCGCAACGGCGTGATCGAGAACACCACCAAGATGTGGTGGGACGTCCGGCCGAACCCGCGTTATCCGACGGTCGAGATGCGGGTGATGGATTGCTGCACGAGCATCGACGACTCTGTGTGCCTGGCCGCGCTCGTGGTCTGCCTCGCCCGCATGCTCTATCGGTTGCGGCCGCTGCGAATCAGAGCTGGCGCTGGTACAAGAACGTGTTGATCGCGGAGAATCGCTGGCGCGCCATGCGCTACAGCTTCGATGAGCAGCTGCTCGATCTGGCGCGGGGTGAGCTGCGTGCCGTTCGCGCAGCTGGTCGAGGAGTTGATCGCGCTGGTGCGCGAGGATGCCGCTGGAGCTCGGCTGCGTGCGCGAGGTGGAGTACGTTCGCACCATCCTGCAGCGCGGCACCAGCGCGCACCGCCAGATCCGGACTTACCAGGAGGCGCGCGCCGGCGGGGCCAGCGAGCGCGAGGCGCTGCAGGCGGTGGTCGACTTTCTGATTCGAGAAACTGCCGCTGGTCTGACACAATAAGCCACGCGAACAGCTGCGGCGGCGACGCGCGCCGCAAGTGGGGGGGAGATGCACAGAGCTGAGGGCAGTCTGCAGCACGAGGCGGGTGTCAATACTTCGCTGGTCATCGTGCTCACCTTCGTAGCGACTCTCGGAGGTCTGCTGTTCGGCTATGACACAGCGGTGATATCCGGCGCAGTGCGCTCGATCGATCTGTATTTCATATCACCGCTCACGCTGTCTGAGACGGCCCGTGGGCTGCTCTCCGGCCTTGCCAATGGCAGTGCACTCATTGGCTGCATTATCGGGGCGGCCCTCGC
Organism: uncultured Pseudomonadota bacterium; assembly: GCA_963715725.1. Lineage (GTDB taxonomy): Bacteria > Pseudomonadota > Gammaproteobacteria > Steroidobacterales > Steroidobacteraceae > 13-2-20CM-66-19. Next base: position 3,349,780 of record OY970272.1, read on the forward strand.
AGGGCCGGTATCGACCTCACTCGGACGCCGCGGCGGACTGATCCTCTCAGCGGTGCTGTTCCTGCTCGGCTCGATCGGCTCAGCAGTCCCGGAGTTCGGTTTCGGTCCGATCGGCCACATGGGGCCGGCGGCACTGCCGGCGTTCATTATCTATCGCATCGTTGGTGGCGCGGGTGTCGGCATTGCCTCGATGGTCTCGCCGCTGTACATCGCCGAGATTGCGCCGAGCTCGATCCGCGGCCGGCTGGTCTCCTTCAACCAGCTCGCGATCGTGATCGGCATCGTGGTCGTCTATTTCGTGAACTATTTCGTTGCCGCCCAGGGTGATGACGCCTGGGTCAACTCGACCGGCTGGCGCGTCATGCTCGCCTCTGAAGCGCTGCCCTCAGTTGTCTTCCTGGTGCTGCTGATGTTCGTGCCTGATACCCCGCGCTGGCTGGTACTGCGCGGCCGCAGTGCCGACGCGCTCGAGCAGCTGCGGCGGATCATGAATGAGCTGGACGCGCGCGCGATCCTTGCCGACATCGAGCGCACGCTCGCGGTGCGCAGCAGCCGGCTGCTCGCCTTCGGCTGGCCGGTAGTCATCATCGGTGTGCTGCTGTCGGTATTTCAGCAGTTCGTTGGTATCAATGCGGTGCTGTACTACGCACCGCTGATGTTCCAAAACATGGGCGCCTCCACCGATGCGGCGCTGCTGCAGACCGTGATCGTGGGTGGCGCCAATCTCCTCTTCACTCTCGTTGCGATCGTCACCGTCGACGGTTGGGGCCGCAAACCGCTGTTGATTACCGGCGCCGTGATCATGGCTGTCTCCATGCTGGCGCTCGGAACGCTGTTCAGCGCTCATGTGGTGGGCCTAGGGGCGCTGGTTGCCGTGGTGGCCTATATCGCCGGCTTTGCGCTCTCCTGGGGACCGGTGACATGGGTCATGCTGGCGGAGATGTTCCCCAATGCCATCAAGGGCAAAGCCATGGGGCTGGCCGTCGCGGCGCAGTGGATTGCCAACCTTGTCGTGACCGTCTCCTTCAAGGTAATCGACGGCAACTCGACACTGAATGCGCTCTTCAACCATGGCTTCGCATACTGGCTGTACGGCGCCATGAGCATCCTGGCGGCCGTCTTTGTGATTCGCTATGTGCCGGAGACCAAGGGCCGCAGCCTCGAGGCCATCCAGGATATCTGGACGCGTCCTGACGCGCGTGCTGCCGGTGTCTAGGTAGCGCGATGACGCAGGTACTCGTCGCGCAAGCCGATGGGGTCTGTGAGTTGCGCCTGAATCGGCCCGAGAAGCGCAATGCCCTGACGCTCGCGATGTACGGCGCCCTCAGCGAGGCCATCCGCAAAGCCGATGCGGATGAGAGCGTGCGGGTCATTCTGCTCAGTGGTACAGGCGGTTGCTTCACCGCCGGCAATGACCTGGCCGATTTCCTGGCAGGCCCGGCTCTGGATGAGCACCACAACGCGCTGCGTTTCATCCGCCAGTTGCCTGACATTCGCAAGGTGTTGATCGCCGCCATACACGGCACAACGGTCGGGATCGGCGTCACCTTGCTGCTTCATTGTGACCTGGTGGTGGCTGCTCGCAGCACGCAACTATCGATGCCATTCGTGAAACTCGGACTGGTTCCGGAGGCGGCGAGCTCTTTGCTGCTGCCGCGCCTCATCGGTCCACAGCGTGCCGCAGAGCTGTTGCTGCTGGGGGAAGCCTTCGATGCGCAGCAGGCACTCGCCATGGGTCTGGTGAACCGGGTGGTCGAGGATGGGGAGCTATCCGCTGCCGCATGGCAGCTGGCGCACAGCGTCGCGGCCCAACCTGCGCACGCGCTGCGCGCCACCAAGTCACTGCTGAAGAGCGATGTCGCGCCTGTCAAGGCGCGCATCGAGGCCGAGGTGGCCTCCTTCGCACAGCTGCTCGGCTCAGCGGAGTTCCGCGCTGCGGCCGAGGCATTCTTTGCCAGGCGACGGCCTTCCGGCGCGCAGCGGCCGCCTGATGCAGATTCCGCAGGTTGATCACGCCGCTTTCGGACTGTGTGAAGCACACCAGCCGTTGGCGTTGACGGACTTACCCGGGAAGATCTGGCAGGGACCGTAGCCCGTGGTGCCCTGAAAGAAGTTGCAGTTACCGCACTTCGCGCCCGGCTTGAACGCCGGGAACTTGCTCTTGTCGACCTTGCTGGCATCTTCGACGTAGCCCAAAGCCTTCGCCGTCGGATCCGACGGATCCAGATGCGGCAGGTCTTGGCCACCGCCCTGAGCCTGCGTGAGGGTGGGGCGCATGCCGACCATGAGCGCCGCACCGGCAGCACCGATGAGGGTGAGCAGACTGCGACGGGAACAGTTGTCTTTAGGGTTATCTGCAGACATGGAGATCTCCGGGGTTACCTGGATGAAGCGCGGATGCGGTTCGCAACTTCCGTGCCTCGCCGCCTCCGGGATGCTTTGTGTACACTCGATTGCGTTGAAATAGAAGCGGCGGCGCGCCGGGAACGTCGCACTCGGGGGTTGATGTTGAGAATGATTCCTATTTCGACGGCGAGTCACAGCCGACGCCGGTTTCTGCAGGTCTCGGCCGCACTCGGCGGCGGCATGCTGCTGAAAGTGGTCGTGGGGGCGCGCTTTGCCACAGCTGCGACCGACCCCGCGCAGAAGCCGCTGCCGCTGAAGAAGCCGCAACTCGTGATCCTGAACGCCTATGTGCGCATTGAGCCCAGCGGGGATGTGCGGCTCGTCATGCCCAAAGCCGAGATGGGTCAGGGCACCTACACATCGTTGCCCATGCTCGTCGCCGAAGAGCTCGAGGTGCCTTTGAATCGCGTCACGATCGAGCCGGCACCGCCCGATCCCGCCGTCTATGGGGTCAATGGGGATCAATCCACTGGTGGATCCACATCGATACGCGATTGTTGGCTACCGCTGCGCAAAGCGGGTGCCGCGGCGCGCAGCATGTTAATCAGTGCCGCGGCCCAGCAGTGGCGAGTGAATCCGGCGACTTGTCGGGCGTCAGCTGGCGAGGTGATCCATGAGAGTTCGCAGCGGCGTATAGGCTATGGGGCGCTGGCGGCTGCGGCGGCGCGTCTGCCGGTGCCCGCCGATCCGGCACTCAAACACGCGAGGGAATTCCGGCTGATCGGCACCTCGGTGGCGCGCCGCGACTCGCCTGATAAATCCAGCGGTCGCGCGACCTTCGGTATCGACGTGCAGCTTCCCAACATGTGCATCGCGATGATTGCGCTCGCCCCGGTCGAGGGAGGCGCGGTGGTCGAGCCTCTGCAGACAGACCGTGCGCTCAGCATTCCGGGAGTGCGCCAAGTCGTGAGCGATCGTGACATCGTCGCCGTGGTGGCTGATGACACCTGGGCGGCGCAGCGCGGCTTGCGCGCCCTGCGTCTGCAGTGGCATGACGGACCAAACGGATCGGTGCAGCAGACCGCACTGATTGCGGCGCTGGAAGCGGCCGCGCAACGCGGTGGCGCTGTCGCGGCTCAGAGCGGCAATGTAGCCTCGGCGCTCAAGGGCGCACCTTCACACGCCGTGGCGGTGTATCACCAGCCTTTCCTGGCGCACGCGACCATGGAGCCGATGAACTGCACGGTCGACTGGCGCGAGGACGTGTGCGAGATCTGGGTGGGCACCCAGGCGCCCGATCGGGCGGTGGCCAAACTCGCAGCGCTCGGTCTGAAGCCGGAGCAGATCCGCATCAACAACCACCTGATCGGAGGAGGCTTCGGCAGGCGCCTGGAAGTCGATGGAATCGTCAGTGCAGCGCGAGTCGCCCGACACGTGCGCGGGCCGGTGAAGGTCATCTGGTCGCGCGAGCAGGATGTCCAGCACGATCGCTACCGTCCGTACTACGTCGATCGGCTGGAGGCGGGCCTGGATGCGCAGGGTAAACCGGTGGCGTGGCGCCACACGATTGCCGGCTCGTCGGTATCCATCGCGTGGTCGGGAGAGCCCAACAAAAATGAAGTCGATGAAGATGCCGTGACGGCCGCGGCCGATCCGCCCTATGCATTCGAGAATCTCGAGGTGCGTTATGTGCGCGAGGAACCGCAGGGCGTCAACACCTCGTGGTGGCGCGGCGTGGGTCCAACGCGCAGCGTGTACGTGGTCGAAAGCTTTATCGATGAGTTGGCGGTGCTGGCGCGCCAGGACCCGGTGCAGTATCGACGTACACTGCTCAAAGCGCCGCGCTTGCGGGCGGTGCTTGATCTGGCGGCCACGAAGGCTGGTTGGGGCCAGCCTTTGCCTCACGGGCACGGACGCGGTGTCGCCTTGCAGTTTGCCTTCGGCAGCTACCTTGCGTTGATCGTGCAGGTCGAGATGAGCGGTCGGGATGTGCGCCTGGAGCGAGTGACCTGCGCATTCGATTGCGGCCAGATGGTCAATCCCGATGGCATCCGCGCCCAACTCGAGGGCGGAGTGATGTTTGGTTTGGGCGCCGCGCTCTGGTCCGAAGTCAGCTTCAATAACGGGCGCGTCGAACAGAGCAACTTCCATGACTATCGCGCTCTGCGCCTGCCTGAGGCACCCCACGTGGACGTGCACCTCGTCCCCAGCAACGAGGATCCGGGTGGCGTGGGAGAGACCGGTACGGCCTGTGCCGCCGCCGCGCTGTGTAACGCAATTCATGCCGCCAGCGGTCAGCGGGTGCGCATGCTGCCCGTAAGCCGCGGACTGCAGCTCCGGGCCTGAGCTGGTACGCACCGGCAATGTGCGGCGGCCGCGCGGATCGCCCCCTGGAGGTGCACAGCATTGCTCTGGCCAGGCGCCGACGGTATTGTGCTGCTGCGACGCTGTCGCGCCGATACCAATCGAACGGGGAGAATCATGGGGTGCAGCCGCAATGTTTGGCGCTTTCTCGGTCAGTTACCGACCGCAAGCTGGCGCACGACGACTTTGGCGTGGTGTGTTGCAGGCGCAACACTGGTGCATGCTGCAGCTCCGCCCCCCGCCGGCGTGAGCGCCGATACGCCGGCTGAGGAATCGACCGCTCCGGCTCCGGGGCAGCTGGCCGAGGTGGTGGTGACCGCCGAGCGGCGCGAGGAGAATCTCAGCAAGGTGCCGATCAGCATCACCGCGCTGACACAGGAGGACATGGATACCCGCGGCATCAAGGACATCACGGACGTCGCCCGCTTCACCCCGGGAATCAACATCGACAATTCCGGAACCAACAATATCGCCATCCGCGGCATCGCCTCCTCGGGAGGTGCGGGCACGACCGGCATTTACATCGACGACACGCCGATCCAGATGCGGGCGCTGGCGTTCAATCCCGACGAAGAGCTGCCCAAGTCGTTCGACATCGATCGTGTCGAGGTGCTGCGTGGCCCACAGGGCACCCTGTTCGGCGCCGGTTCAGAGGGCGGCACCGTGCGCTATATCACCACCGCTCCCAGTCTGACCAAGTACAGCGTCTATAGCCGCGACGAGCTGTCTTACACCCAGGGCGGCCAGATGAACTACGAGGCCGGTATTGCCGCGGGCGGCCCGGTAATCGACGATGTGTTGGGAGCGCGCGCCACGGTGTGGGCCCGCTACGATGGAGGATGGATCAACCGCGTCAATCCGACGGCCGCTGATCCGCAGCATGCGCTGGTGGACAGCAACACCAACCATGCCAGCACGGTCATGATTCGCGTGGCCGGGCTGTGGAAGGTGGCGGACAACTGGAAGGTGACGCCCTCGATCTACTATCAGAACCGCCAGACTCACGATGTATCGAACTACTGGCTGGCCTACTCCGATCCCGGCAGCCACCAGTTCGTCAGTGGCAATGCCACGCCCCGCGCCATGCCGGACAAGTTCTACCTGCCATCCCTCAAGATCCAGGGCGATCTGGGTCCGGTGACCCTGATCTCCAACACCTCGTATTTCCACCGTAACGAGGTGACCGGCTACGACGGTACCGAATACAACATCGGCTTCTACCAGACATTCACGAGCTTTGCGCCGTTCGCGCCGGGTGTGAATTTCCCGTTGATCGATGGCACGGGTTATCACTTCCCGGCCGCGATCGCCGACTACCGCTCGCCGGCTTCGATCAACAACGACCAGCAGAATTTCACCCAGGAAGTGCGCCTGCAGTCGAATGATCCGAATGCGCGCTTCGTATGGACCACGGGTGTGTTCTTCACCTCGAACCGCCAGCAATACCTCGAGCAGATTCACGATCCTGATCTGGAGAACTTCACCGAGACGGTATTCGGCAGCGACTTCCCGAGTCTGTTCTCCTTTGTCGATGCCAATGGCAACACCGTACCGGTCAATTATGATCCGCGCTTTCCCAACGACTCGTACTTCCTGCTCACGCACGCCCGTGACAAGCAGTATGCGATCTTCGGTGAAGGCACCTACGCAGTGCTCGATAATCTCAAGCTGACCGTGGGAGCCCGGTACTCCAAGACAGACTATTCCTTCGATACGCTCACCGGCGGCCCACAGCTGTTCCTCTCGCCGCAGACCGTGAGTGCCTCGGAGAAGGATCATTCCTTCACGCCGCGCGTCAATCTGTCCTGGCAGATCGACCCGAACAACATGGTCTACGCGACCTACGCGAAGGGTTTCCGGCCGGGCGGTGGCAACAACCCCGTTCCCTACGCAGCTTGTGCGGCGGACTTTCAGAGCTTCGGGATCACCAACTCCCCGCTCACCTTCCGCCCGGACACGGTGGACAGCTATGAGATCGGCGCCAAGAACAACCTGGACAACCGGGTCAGGCTGGCCTCGAGCCTTTACTACATCAAGTGGCATAACATCCAGCAGACCGTCGTGCCGCCGATCTGCCAGATCTCCTTCATTCAGAATCTCGGCGAGGCGACCGCAAAGGGTGGCGACATCCAGGCCGATATCGCCATGACGGAGGCGCTGACGGCGGAACTGACTGCAGGCTATACCCAAGCTCGTTATACGAAGGACTCCGGCTTCCCAAGCACCACTATCGTCGCGAAGGGTGATGCCATCACGGGCGAAAGCGGCCAGCCGCCGCCGCCGGTGACCGCCTCGGTGGGCGTGCAGTACGACTTCGGCATGTTCGAGCACAAGTCGTTCGTGCGCGTGGATTACGAGTACCAGGGACGTAACAAGTGGCTGTCACCGCGTCAGGACCCGACGACCCAGCAGTTCGATGCGGCAAACTTCACACTGCCGGCCACCCACTTCGTCTCGATGCGCGCCGGCACGACCATCGGCGCCTGGCAGATCCAGCCGTTCGTGGACAATCTGTTCGACACTCACGTGCTGGTCAACTATGACTTCTCGATCGATCCAGGCACGGGCGACAGTCGGCTCGAGCGGGGCTACACATTCCGGCCGCGCACTTACGGTGTGACCGCGATGTTTCGCTACTGAGCTGTCAATCGCCAGTTGCCGGCTGGAAACGATCCGGCCGTCATCAGTAGTGCGCAGCCGGCGCGGCGCCGCTGGCGGCGAGCGTGCCGACGATGGACTGCCGCATCGCCAGCACCCCTGCAAGCGGCTTTCTGCGCCAGACTTCCAGCTCGGCGGCCGTGAAGGGCAGGCTGCCGGGCGGTACTTCCTTGCTGTTGAATTCTGATAGCAGCCAGTTGAGCACTGCCGCGAGCTGTGCATCCGAGAGCGCCGAGTTGGCAGCGCCCGGTACGCGCAGTACGTAATTGCGTCCGGCCGGGCTGCGCAGGAAATGGCCCAGCGAGTGGGCTAGGGGCGGGATCTTGCCCGGCACGCCTTCAGCACGCGAACCGTGGCAACCCATGCAGTGCAGAACGTAGTCCTCGAGCGGGCTGGCGCAACTCTGGCCGAGCCACATGAGGCCCAGCGCGCACACCAGTATCCGCCGCGAGCTATTTCTCAGCGACACCGAGGACGACCGAGACCGAGCAGTGATAATCGCTTTCCGTGTTGGCCATGCACCAGTTCACATCGTTGTTGCGTGACAGGCGGTACATCGGCCGCTCGCGCTCGTTGCGGTTGCAATAGCAGTCACCGCAGCTGACTTTGCCGCAGCAGTCGTTGTAAGACATGATGTAGCTGCGGCTGTCCGCCGGATTGTGACAGGTGCCGATCCAGGTGATGGGAGATGACTGGGTGCCCGGCGGGCAGGAGGTGGAGCTGCCACCGCAGCAGGCGCAGAGAAAACCATCGATGGCGCAGTACTTCCAGTAATCACAGTCGCGATCATCGCGCGCATGCGCTTTCACTGCGTTGCCTTCCGCGGCGCGCGCGGATCGATCGATCGGCAGCAGCGGCAGCAACGCACCGCCGGTAAGGAGAGTACCCAGGGTGGTCAGCAGGCTGCGGCGCGATGTACGCCGGGCGAGTGAGCGCGCTGAATGTTCAAACAGCTGGTCGAGGGGGTGCATCATTTCCTCTCAGGGGTTCAGCAGCAGCCAGGGCGTCTGTCCGAGGTGCTTTTCCAGGTGACGCAGCCGGCCGTCCCTGGCATCGAGGATCGCGAGATCGCTTTTCTCGGTGGCGGCGAACAGGATTGGTGCAGCATCCTGCGACACCTGCAGGGAGTTGATGCCTCCCGTCTCAGGCACTTTGAAAGGCCAACGCGCCAGGCGCTGGTGGCTCTGCAGATCGAACTCCCAGATCTCGGTGCCGGGATCTTTGTGCGTACCTTCGCCGCCTTTGTGCATGAGGACGTAAAGATGGCCGCTCTGCCGATGCACCGCGCCGATCTGCGTGCCTCCCGGCCGCCAGTCGTGGTCGGCCTTGTCGAGGAGCGACCAGGAGGCTCGCATGGCGGGCTGCGGTCCGCTGAAGTCGACTTCGTGCACCATGCCGAGGAAAGACAGGAACAGATAGCCGGCGGCGCTTGGCACCCCCTGGACAAAGATCGGATCTTTATCCGGATCGAAAAATACCTCCGAGCTAGTGCGTGACTGCTCGTGGCCGGCAGCATTCAGCGTCACAGTGAGCAGCCGCCCGCTCTCGCAGATGGAAGAGACCCGGTTGGGACCGGACGGAATGACCAGCACGCAGCCTGCAGTGTCGATCTCAGCGAGCACACTCTTTTTCGCGGCATCCAGTACGCCAAACGAAGCTGCCGGTGTCAGATAGGCCGTGTAGACGAAATGGCCGTCGCTGCTGTAGCCGACGTTGAACAATGTCGGCAGCGTCGCTACGCGCTTGGACGGCAGCACGATCTCGCCGGTCTTGGCCAACGTCTCATTGTCGTTGAACTCGACGACGTCAGTGCGTGCGCCGTGACCTCCGCGTGCGAAATAGGTCGTGGAGACAATCGTTGTCTTGCCATCGGGCGAGAGGTTCATGCCGGGCATGAAGCCGGCGCCGATCTGGCCCAGCCGGCGGTGTGAGTCGCCATCGAACACATACACGCGTGAATCGATCTCGTTGAACAGCGCCTCATCGAGCACATACACCCAGTGCGGGTTGCTGGGCCCGAGTTTCGCAATCGTTAGTTTCTCGGCAGCGAGTGGTGCGGGCTGCGCGGACTGTCCGGGCTGTGCGGGCTGTGCCGCCGGCAATGCGCCGGCGTACTGCATCAGCAACGCGGCCACCGCGGTGAACGTTCTTTTCATTGCTACCTCGCGGCGCTCACGCCGTCGGCTTTGAGTCTCGCATATCGCCTCGCGAGTCGAAAGTAGCGCCGTTTCGCGCTACCCTGCATGCATTGTGGTTACGAGGTAGCAAATGGTGAGCAGGCGCAAGTCCCCCTCGAAGCCAGGCTCCTTCGGTTCGGAACGTCGCATCCCACGACGCGATTTTCTGCAGGGCGCATTGCTGGCAGCGGCGAGCACTTTGTCAGGTTCGCTGCTCAAGGGATACGCCGCCGAGATGTCAACACAGACGGGTGAGGCCGGCAATGCGCTCAGTGCCGAGGCGCAAAATGCGCTCGGCTACTACCCGCCGGCCCTCACGGGCATGCGCGGCAGCCACCCAGGCTCGTTTGAAGCGGCGCATGCCTTGCGAGACGGCAGGCCCATGTCCGCAGCAGTTGTCAGGGACCAGCCCTACGATCTTGTCGTGGTCGGCGGTGGCATCAGCGGGCTATCCGCCGCACATTTCTATCGTGCCCGCACCACATCCGCGAGCCGCATTCTGGTGCTCGACAATCATGATGATTTTGGCGGCCATGCCAAGCGCAACGAATTCATGCTGAATGGCCGGGAGCAGCTGCTGAATGGCGGCACGCTCGAGATTGACAGCCCGCGACCCTATGCGCCCGTTCCGGCGGCTCTGATTCGCGAGCTCGGGATCGACGTTACGGGCCTCAAGACGCGTATGCAGCAGCCGAGTTTCTATAGCTCGCTGGGGTTGAAATCGGCCGTATTCCTCGATCGCGAGACCTTTGGTGGGGACAAGCTGCTGGTCGGGGCCGGTGAGGTGCCGATCGGCCGGCTGCTTGCCGATTCACCCTTGTCTGCGCGTGCCCGCCGTGAGATCGAGCAGCTGGAAACGGGCTCGGTGGACTACCTCCCGGGACTGAGCTCCGCGCAGAAGAAGGACCGCCTCTCGCGCATGAGTTACGCCGCATTTCTGCGCGATGTTGTGAAGGTCGATCCGTCCGTGGTTGCCTACTATCAGTCGAGGACGCACGGTGAGTGGGCGGTCGGCATCGATGCCGTCTCGGCACTCGACTGTTGGGGTTTCAGCGCCCACGCTACGCCGGGTTTTCAGGGAATGAATCTGGAACCAGGCTCGATCGCGCGCATGGGTTACACCCCGTCGGGCTACAAGGATACGGGCGGCTCCCCGAGTCTGCATTTTCCGGACGGCAACGCCACCATCGCCCGATTGCTGGTGCGCAAGCTGATTCCGGCCGCCATTCCCGGCGCGAGCGTGGAGGATCTGATCACGGCGCGCGCCGACTACGGCAAGCTGGACCAGGCCGGTCCCGTGCGCATCCGCCTCAACAGCACCGTGGTCCGCGTCAGACACGTCGGCGCGCCCAATGCGGCGCGCGAGGTCGAAGTCAGCTATGTGAGCGGCGGCAAGGCTTACACGGTGCGCGCGCGACACTGTGTGCTCGCGTGCTGGAACATGATGATCCCGTATCTGTGCCCGGAGCTGCCGCAGCAGCAGAAGGAGGCGCTGCATCAACTCGTCAAGGCACCGCTGGTGTACTCAAGTGTAGCGTTGCGTAACTGGGAGGCCTTCAGGAAGCTCGGCATCTGGAGTGTCTATGCTCCGGCTGGCTATCACCACGACTTCCGGCTCAATTGGAAAGTAGATATCGGCGGCTATCGCAGTCCCACCGCCCCCGAAGAGCCCATACTCATTCATCTGACCCGCACGCCATGCCGGCCCGGACTGCCGGAGCACCAACAGAACAAGGCGGGCCGGGAAGAGCTGCTGCGCACGCCGTTCGCGGTGTTCGAACACAACATTCGCGAGCAACTTACCCGTACGCTCGGTCAGGGCGGTTTCGACCCCGCACGTGACATCGAGGCGATTACCGTGAACCGCTGGCCGCACGGTTACGCGCCCGAATACAACCCGCTGTGGGATCCGGAGGTGCCGCCGGAGCAGCGCTGGAATGTCATCGGCCGTGCCCCATTCGGTCGCATCGCCATCGCCAACTCCGATGCGGGCGCGGCCGCCTACACTGACTCGGCCATCCTGCAGGCGGATCGCGCCGTGAACGAGTTGCTGCGCAGTTGAGCGAGCTGCGCTCGCTATGGGCTGCAACCGCAGCTCCAGGTCCGGCACTCTCGCCGCTGGTGGGAGCAGCGCGGGCCGAAGTCGTGATCATCGGTGCCGGCTACACCGGTCTTGCCGCGGCTCTGCAGCTGAGTGAGGCCGGACGAGAGGTCATTGTGCTGGAGGCCGCGCAGGTAGGAGAGCGTGCGTCCGGTCTGAACGGCGGTCAGGTGATCGCGGGCCTCAAACACGACCCGGATGCGCTCGAAGCGCTGGTCGGGCCGCAGCTCGGATCGCAGCTCGTGGCTCTGGTAGGGTCAGGTCCTGACCGGGTGTTCGAGTTGATCCGGCGGCATCGCATTGCGTGCGCCGCTACGCGCGCAGGTTGGCTGCAGCCCGCCACCTCCGAATCCGCCCTGCGCACGATCCAGACTCGCGTGGCACAGTGGCGTGCACGCGGGGCGGATGTCAGCCTGCTGTCGCAAACTGAGATTGCGGGGCTGACAGGCTCGCAGCGCTACATCGGCGGCTGGATCGATCGTCGCGGCGGTACGGTGCAGCCGCTTGCCTATGTGCGCGGTCTTGCCCAAGCGGCTCTCACCGCCGGCGTTCGCATTTACACGGGCACGCCTGTGGTGAGATTGGACAGCCATTCAGGCTCCTGGCAATGCAACACGCCCCGGGGTCAGGTGAGTGCGACGCAGGTGATTCTCGCCACCAATGCGTATACCGATGGACTCGTGCCGAAACTGCGGCGCTCAGTGGTTCCCGTCCCGTCGTTTCAGGTCGCGACTGAGCCTGTCCCGGACGCCCTGCGCGCAGCTATTCTCCCACAGGGGCAGGCGGCTTCCGACACCTGGAACCTGTTGCGTTATTTCCGCCTGGAAGCGAGCGGCCGCCTGGTCATGGGCACGCGAGGTCGCTTTGGTGCGGCGCCGGTGGAGGTCATGGCGCGGCACCACTATCGCGCGGTGCGCGAGATCTATCCGCAGCTCGCCGGATTGCGCTACGAGTATCACTGGGGAGGACTCGTCGCCATGACGCGGGATCACCTGCCGCATCTGCACGAAATCGCTCCGGGCCTGCTCGCGGGGCTCGGGTACAACGGTCGCGGGATCGCCATGGCGACCGTCATGGGAGGCATCCTGGCACGGCGCGCTTTGGGCGCCCATCCGGCGGAGCTCGATTTTCCGCTCACGGCGCTCGCGCCGATACCTCTGCACCGCTTCAGCAGACTGGGCGCACGGATCGCCGTACAGGGCTATCGCGCGCTCGATGGTCTGACGCGTCTGCGTGACCGGCTGCGACGTCCGGCCCGCACGGTATCCTGAGGCGCACACATGGGCGTACCCAGCGCGCACGAGTGGCCCAAATGGATGCTGTTGGCAGCGTTACTCGCAGTCAACATCATGTTTGTGATCGCCTGGCTGCGCGCGGGACGCATTCACCCCCGCGACCGGCCCACACCGGGCGATGCGCTCATCGGCTTCGTGGTGTGCTTCTTCGACGCGCTCGGCATCGGCTCGTTCGCCCCGAGCACGGCCTGGTTCAAACTGCGGCACCGGCCGGCCGACGAGTTGATTCCCGGGACGCTGAACGTTGGTCTGAACGCGCCGGCGTGCATCGAAACGGCAATCTTCGTGACCGTCGTGGCGGTGGACCCGTTGCTGCTGCTCACCATGGTCGCGAGTGCGACGGTTGGAGCCTGGATCGGTGCCGGCACGGTCAGTCGCCTGCCGCGTCGCTCGATACAGCTGTTCATGGGGGCTGCGTTGTTGATTGCCGGCATGTTCTTCGCCATGGCCAACCTCGGCTGGATCCCGGCCGGCGGCGTCTCCATGAGTCTCGCCGGCTGGCGGTTCGGACTTGCAGTTGCCGTCAATTTCCTCTTGGGCGCGCTCATGAGCGTGGGCATCGGCGCCTATGCGCCGTGCATGGTGCTGCTGGCACTGCTCGGTTTGCATCCCTTGGGCGCCTTTCCCATCATGATGGGGACCTGCGGACTGGTGCAGCCGGTGGCGGGCCTGCGCTTCTTTCGCACCGGCCGCTTTGCCTGGGGCGTGTCGCTCGGGCTGACCCTGGGTGGGGTGTTCGGCGCGTTGATTGCGATCTTCATCGTCAGGCAGCTGCCCGTGGACAAGCTGCGCTGGCTGATCATGATCGTGGTGTTGTACGCGGCGTTCTCAATGCTGCGCTCGGCACGCCGCGGTGCTGCGCCGAGCGCGCCTGCAGTGACGGCATCCTCGGATGGTTTATGATTACCGCTGACGATGCCCGCGAATCTTGACAATCTGTACATCGATCCTGCCGTGGGCGCCTTGATTGAGGCGTGCCTCGCAGTGCTGTTCGCGACCGCGGCGCTACACAAGCTGCGGGACTTGCAACACTTCCAGGCCGTGCTCAGCGCCTATGCCTTGCTGCCACGGTGGCTCGAGTGGCCGGTGGCCCGGCTGCTGCCGCTGCTCGAGCTCGCAGCAGCCGCAGGCCTGCTGCTCGCCCGCTGGCAGGCCGCGCTTGCGGCGCTTGGGTTGTTGGTGCTCTACGCTGGCGCCATCGGGGTGAATTTGTGGCGGGAGCGGCGCGATGTGGACTGCGGCTGCGGCGCACCGCAGGATCGTCGTCCGATCGCTGCCTGGATGGTCTGGCGCAACCTGACATTGGCGCTCGCGCTCGCTAGTGCTCTGTTGCCCTGGGATCCGCGGCCGCTCGCCGGTACCGACCTCATCACCATCGCCTTTGGCGCCGTGAGCTGCATCCTCATCTATTTCTGTGTGGACCGGTTGCTCGCTACCGCAGCACGACTGCATACGAGGCGCACCTGACCGTGACCGCGCTGGCCATTTCCAACATCGTGCTGTGGATCGTGGTGCTGGTGCTGCTGATCGTCGTGCTCGCGCTCACGCGGCAGCTCGGAGTGTTGCATGAGCGGATCGCACCGGCGGGTGCATTGATGCTGAATCGGGGGCTCACGGTAGGCGAGGCCGTGCCGGTGATCGATGCGCTCGATCTCGAGGGCGCGGCGCTGCGCATCGGGGCACCGAGCGACAGCGGCAAGAGCACGCTCATCGTGTTCCTGTCGCCGACCTGCCCGGTATGCGAGTCATTGTTGCCGGTGCTCAGATCCAGTCAACGTGCCGAGCAGCGCTGGCTCGAGATCGTGCTCGCGAGCGATGGCGAGCCCGCCACCCAGCGCGAGTTTGTGCGCAACCATGACCTCGAGGACTTCCGCTATGTGCTGTCTGCCCCGCTCGGCATGACGTATCAGGTGAGCAGACTGCCCTTTGCCGCCCTCATTGATGAGGGCGGACGGCTGCGGGCCCGCGGGCTGATCAATTCGCGCGAGCATCTGGAGAGTCTGTTCGAAGCCAAACGCCTCGGTGTGGCTTCGTTACAGGAATATTTCACCGCGCGGGCCTGATGGGCTCTGTCCTACCCGCGCCTGCGTACTTCACTTACCTGCCCCTAACGGGCTGCACCGCCTGCCCCTAACGGGCTAGAGCCTCGTTCTCCTGACGGGCGGTGTCTCGGCGCGGCGCGTGCCCGTTTCGCTCCGCCGCAGCACGGTTTGCGGCTCGGCAAACGTACAGCTAAAGTACGCCGCCTTGACGTGGCCAGGTCGATGGCCGCCCTGGCGCAGCCGGCAGGCTTGAGCGCCCTGATGGAACAGTCCCGCACATTCAGCAGATCAAGCAATGAGAACAGCAAGCCGGTGCCCCGTGGCCGCAAATCTGTTGACGTCCGCAGCGTTCCTCGCGATCGCGGGCTGCGCCGTGGGCCCGGATTTCCACTCTCCGCCGCCGCCCAAAGCCACGCACTACACGCAGGGCACGCCTCCTGATGTGACTCAGGATGCGCCCGTGAGCGGCGGCAATGCGCAGCGTTTCATTACAGAGCGGGATATCCCGGGAGACTGGTACAGCCTGTTTCAGTCCGTACCACTGGATGAGCTCGTGCGCCAGGCGTTGCGCGACAGTCCGAACGTGGAGGCCGCAGAGGCAGCGCTGCGCTCTGCGCATTACACCTACATCGCCGAGCGCGGTGCGCTGCTCCTGCCCGGAGCCGATGGGCAGTTCCAGGTACAGCGCGAGAAGCTGCCCGGCGTTGCATTCGGCAATCCTGCCATCCCGGCACAAACCTTCACGCTCTACAATGCGACGGTCAACGTTACCTATCGCGTTGATTTGTTCGGTGCATCGCGGCGCCAGCTCGAGCAACTGCGGGCGCAGAGCGACTACCAGCGCTGGCAGCTCGAAGCGGCAAATCTGACGCTCACCGGCAATGTCGTCACGACGGCCTTCGATGTTGCCTCGCTGCGCGAGCAGCTCACGGCGGTGAAGGACGTGGTCGAAAAGGAGACCGAGCTCTATCGCGTGGTGCAGCGGCAGTTCGAAGCAGGCGGAGTGTCCAAGGCAGACGTGCTCTCGCAACAGTCGCAGCTTGCGCAGGCGCAGGCACTGGTGCCGGGACTCGAAGAAGCGCTTGCGCAGGCCCAGCACCGCCTGGCGGTGCTCGCGGGCCGCAGCCCCGATGACGAGAGTCTGCCGAGTTTCGAGCTCGAAGGATTTGTGCTGCCTACCGAGCTGCCGGTCAGCGTACCCGCGAAACTCGTGCGGCAGCGGCCGGACGTGCACGCCGCTGAAGCCTTGCTCGCACCAGGCCAGTGCCGCGGTCGGAGTCGCCACGGCCAACCTGTACCCGCAGCTGAATCTGACCGGCTCGATCGGCTCGGAGGCCTTGAGAGTGAGCGGGCTGTTCGGAGCCGGAACGGGCGCATGGACGGCCGGCGGTGCGCTGTTGCAGCCGTTGTTTCACGGCGGCGAGCTGCGCTATCGACGCAAGGCGGCCGTCGCCGATCTGGAGAAGGCGGACGCCAACTATCGGCAGGCCGTGCTGGCAGCGATGCAAGAGGTCGCCGATACGTTGCGGGCACTGGAGGCGGATGCGCGCAATCTGAGTGCGCAGGTGGAGGCGGAGAAGGCGGCGAGCGATGCACTGAACATCGCGCGCAAGCAGTTGCAGGTGGGCGGCATCAGTTACGTCACGGTGTTGAACGCGGAGCGTCTGTATCTGCAGGCGCGACAGAGCCGGGTACAGGCGCAGGCAGCGCGCTACGCCGATTCCGCGGCGTTATTCCAGGCACTGGGTGGCGGCTGGTGGAACCGTAACGAACAAAAGGTGGCACAACAGTGAGTCGAGTGATGACGCGACGACTGATGATCGTCGTGGTCGCAGCGTTAGTGCTGCTGGCCATCCTGGTGGGATTCAACACGTGGAAGCAGCACTTTGTGGCACAGATGCGGCTCAAGAACGCAGCGCCCCCGCAGACCGTCACGGCGACTGAGGCGCATTACACAGACTGGCAGCCGGAAGTGACAGCGGTGGGGAGCCTGCGCGCAGTGCACGGTGTTGATGTCACGACCGAAGTGACGGGGCTGGTGCGCAGTCTGCGTTTCAAGTCCGGCGATGAGGTGAGCGCCGGCCAGGTGCTGGTCGAGATGAACGCGGACTCCGAGATCGCGCAGCAGCATGCGCTGGAGGCGGCGGCGGAGCTCGCTAACACTGTCTATAACCGCGACAAGATTCAGTTTGAAGCCCAGGCCATCAGCAAGGCACAGCTCGATGCCGATGCGGCGGACCTGAAGAACAAGCGCGCGCAGGCGGCCGCGCAGGCCGCGCTGGTCGGCAAAAAAGACGCTGCGCGCGCCGTTTGCCGGGCGGCTGGGCATCACCACGGTGAACCCCGGTCAGTATCTGAACACCGGCGACAAGGTCGTCACCTTGCAGGCGATCGATCCGATCTACGTGGATTTCGCCTGCCGCAGCAGCAGCTTGCTGCAATCGCCGTGGGACAGATCGTAACCATGACCGCCGATAGCTATCCGGGTCAGACATTCCGCGGCAAGATCACCGCCATGGATCCGCGCGTCGATCCGAGTACGCGCAACTTTCAGGCCGAGGCCACCCTGTCGAACAGCGATCGCAAACTGTTTCCGGGGATGTTTGGCCGCGTAGCCGTGTTTGCAGGCCAGCCGCAGCGCTATCTGACGCTGCCGCAGACGGCAATCACCTACAACCCGTATGGCGCCACGGTCTTCCTGGCACGCAAGCGCGCGGCGCCTGACCCGAAGGACCCACCGGCGGCGGGCGCCAAGGCCAAGAAGGTCGGACCGCCGCCCACCGATCTGGTCGCCGCGCAGAGCTTCGTAACACTGGGTCCCACCCGCGGTGATCAGGTAGCGGTCATCAAAGGCATCAGCGAGGGCGATCTGGTCGTCACGAGCGGACAGCTGAAGCTGATCAATGGCACTCCGCTGATCATCGACAATAGCCTGCTGCCGCCCAACGATCCGAACCCCGCTCCGCAGGAACATTGAGGCACGGGCGATGAAGTTCACCGATATCTTCGTTCAGCGGCCGGTGCTCTCACTGGTGCTGTCAGCATGCTGATCCTGGTGCTGGGCGTCCGCGCGATCTTCCAGTTGCCGGTCAGTCAGTATCCGAAGACCGAAAACGCGGTCGTCACCGTCTCCACCACTTACTACGGCGCGGATGCGGCCACGGTCGCAGGCTTCATCACACAGCCGCTCGAGGCAGCGATCTCGCAGGCGCAGGGCATCGATTATCTGTCCTCCGTCGAGCAGCACCGGCGTCATCGGTCATTACCGCCACCCTGCGCCTGAACTACGATTCGAACCGCGCCCTCACCGAGATCAGCACCAAGGTGAACTCGGTGCGCAACCAGCTGCCGCCCCAGGCGCAGCAGCCGGTACTCACCGTTCAGGTCGGGCAGACGACTGATGCCATGTACATCGGCTACTTCAGCGACACACTGCCCAGCAACGGATTGAGTGATTACCTGGTGCGGGTGGTAAAGCCGCAAGCTCGATGCGATCGAAGGCGTGCAGACGGCCGAGGTTATCGGCGCACGTCAGTATGCGCTGCGCGCCTGGCTCGATCCGGATCGCATGGCCGCGCACGGGGTCGCTGCGAGCGACGTCTATACCGCGCTTGCCACCAACAACTATCTGACGGCCGTCGGCACCACCAAGGGCCAGGCGGTCAGCGTCGATCTCACAGCATCCACCGATCTGCATTCCCTGGAGGAATTTCAGCAAGCTCGTCGTCCGCCAGCAGAACGACGCCATCGTGCGGCTCGAGGATGTCGCCACCGTGGTGCTCGGCGCGGAGAACTACGATTTCAGCGTTGCGTTCAGGGGGCAGCGCTCGGTGTTCATCGGCATTCAGGTTGCACCCTCGGCGAACGTTCTGGACGTCGCCAGGCGCGTGAAGACCACGCTCCCGCATATCGAGGCGCAGTTGCCTGTCGGGGTGAAACAGAAGCTGGCCTACGACGCGACCAACTTCATCGATACCTCCATCAAGGAGGTCATCAAGACCCTGGTCGAGGCGCTGCTGATCGTCACCGTCGTGATCTACCTGTTCCTGGGTACCGTCCGCGCCGTGGTGATCCCGGTCGTGGCCATGCCGCTTTCGCTGATCGGCGCATTCTTCCTGATGCTCGGCGCTCGGCTACTCGATCAACCTGCTGACACTGCTGGCGCTGGTGCTGGCGATCGGCCTGGTGGTCGATGACGCCATCATCGTCGTCGAGAACGTCGATCGTCATCTGAAGGCCGGAATGTCGCCGTTGCAGGCCGCGTTGCAAGGTGCGCGCGAGCTCGGTGGGCCGATCATCGCCATGACGGTTGTGCTGGTCGCCGCCTATCTGCCCATCGGCTTCCAGGGTGGTCTCACCGGCGCACTGTTCACGCAGTTCGCCTTCACGCTGGCTGGCGCGGTGACGGTCTCGGCCATCATCGCCCTCACGCTCTCACCGATGATGTGCGCAACGGTGTTCCGTCCCGAGCAGGAGGAGGGTCGCTTCGTGCATCTCATCGATCGGCGTGTTCAGTAGCCTGCGTGGCCGCTACCAGCGGCGCCTTGCTGCGTTGGCTGGAGACCTGGCAGGTGCTGGTCGTGCTGGGTGTGCTGCTGCTCGCCGGCGCAGTCTATCTGTTCATGACATCCGCACTCGGAGCTCGCGCCGCAGGAGGATCAGGGCGTGGTGCTGTCGCAGATCATCGGGCCGCCGAATGCCACCTATGAGCAGATGCAGACGCTACGCGGACAAGGTGTTTGACATCTGCAAGCAGACTGCCTGAGTACGACTCCGCGTTCCAGATCACGGGTGACACCCTCAGTCAACCAGGGTTTCGGCGGCTTGCTGTTGAAGCCGTGGGATGAGCGCCAGCCGCAATCCGCCGACCAGATTGCAGCAGGATCTGCAGGAACAGTTGGAATCACATCGCCGGCGTGCGCGTGGCGGCGTTCCAGTTCCCCTCGCTGCCGGGCTCGCAGGGCCTGCCGCTGCAGTTCGTGATCACCACCACCGAGCCGGTCGAGCAGCTCACATGAAGTGGCCAACAAGGTGCTCGAGAAGGCCAAGGCGAGCGGCATGTTCTGGTTCGTCGACTCGGATCTGAAGCTCGATCAAGCCCCAGGCGACTCTCGAAGGTCGACCGCGACCTGGTCGCCGA
The DNA here is from genome assembly GCA_963715725.1 of uncultured Pseudomonadota bacterium. Classification (GTDB taxonomy): domain Bacteria; phylum Pseudomonadota; class Gammaproteobacteria; order Steroidobacterales; family Steroidobacteraceae; genus 13-2-20CM-66-19. The sequence continues at coordinate 3,369,903 of OY970272.1, forward strand.
TCTGGGCCTCACTCAGGCAGGATGTGGGCAACTCGCTGGGCGCAGCGCTGGGCGGCGGCTACGTCAATTACTTCTCGCTGGCGGGCCGCTCCTACAAGGTGATTCCGCAGGTGCTGCAGAAGGACCGGCTCAATCCCGACCAGGTGCTGGACTACTACATCAAGGCCGGGCGATGGCTCGCTGATCCCGGCCAGCACGGTGGCCACATCGACACGAGCACGGTGCCGGAGGCCATCAACCACTTCCAGCAGCTGAATTCCGCGACCATTGCCGGCGCGCCGGGAGTGTCGCAGGCCGATGCGCTGAAGCTGTTGCGCGATGCGCTGCACGAAGTGGCGCCCTCGGGCTACAACGTCGATTACTCGGGCCAGTCGCGGCAGTTCGTGCGCGGCTCCAGCGGCTTCGTCACCACCATGTTGTTTGCGCTCGTGATCGTGTACCTCGCGCTTGCCGCGCAGTTTGAAAGCTTCCGCGACCCGGCGGTGATCCTGGTCTCGGTGCCCATGGCGCTGTTCGGCGCGCTGTTGTTCATCAACCTCGGGCTCGCCACCCTCAACATCTACACTCAGGTGGGGCTGGTCACGTTGCTCGGGCTGATCAGCAAGCACGGCATCCTGATCGTGCAGTTCGCCAACGAGCTGCAGCGCAGTGGCACACCAAGCTCGAGGCGATCGAGGAAGCTGCCGCGGTGCGCTTGCGCCCGATCCTGATGACAACGGCGGCCATGGTGCTCGGGCGTGGTGCCGCTGGTGATTGCCTCGGGTGCCGGCGCCGCCGGACGCCGAGCCATGGGTATCGTGCTGTTCACGGGTCTGTCGATCGGCACGCTGTTCACGCTGTTCATCGTGCCGGCCGTTTATATCTTCATCGGCGCCGACCACGCGCATGATCGCGAGAAGGCCGCGCGCAAAGGTATGTCAAAGGCCGGCGAACCCGCGCTGCGCAACGTACCCGCCGGTCCCGCAGCGTAGCCGGCGCGCTATTGCAAATGTCGCTTAGGTCAATTCGCCCAGTCGTGTATTCGCCCAGTCGTGTAGCTCGTTACTTCATCACGGGCATGGTGAACTCGGCATTCAAGCGCGTGGTTGGCCAGCGTTGCGTGACACACTTGAGGCGTGTGTAGAAGCGCACGCCCTCCATTCCGTAGATGTGGTGATCGCCGAACAGCGAGTTGCGCCAGCCACCGAAGCTGTAAAAGGCCATGGGCACTGGAATGGGCACATTGACACCAACCATGCCCACTTCGATGGCATTGGCGAAGGCCCGCGCGGCATCGCCGCTACGCGTGAAAACCGCGGTGCCATTGGCAAAGGGATGCGCATTGACGAGCCTCACGGCGCTCTCTACGTTCGGTACGCGCACCATGACCAGCACCGGACCAAAGATCTCTTCCCGATAGATCTTCATGTCGGGACGGACCCGATCGAAGAGGCAGCCACCCAGGAAGAAACCCTGCTCGTCGTTGGCAACCTTGTGGTCACGCCCGTCGAGCACGAGAGTGGCACCCTCGGCAAGACCTGAATCGATGTAGCCGCGCACCTTCTCTAGATGCTGACGGGTGACGAGGGGCCCCATCTCGGTCGCTTCATCGTCCGAGGCGCCAATACGCAGTGCGGTGATGCGCGGTGTCAGCTTAGCGACGAGCGCGTCCGCGACCGCATCACCCACGGCGACCGCTACCGAGATTGCCATGCAACGCTCGCCGGCAGAGCCGAATGCCGCCCCGAGCAGTGCGTCCGCTGCCTGATCGAGGTCCGCATCAGGCATGATGACCATGTGATTTTTGGCGCCGCCGAGTGCCTGCACGCGCTTGCCGTGCGAGGTGCCTTCCAGATAGATGTGGCGCGCTACTGGGGTGGATCCCACAAAGCTGACGGCCGCGACCTCGGGATGGTGCAGCAGCGCATCTACCGCGGTCTTGTCGCCGTGCACGACGTTGAACACCCCATGGGGCAAGCCGGCATCCTGCAATAGCTCGGCCAGACGTATGGCCGTTGAGGGATCGCGCTCGGAGGGCTTCAGTACGAAAGTGTTCCCGCAGGCGATGGCAAGCGGAAACATCCACATCGGAACCATCGCCGGGAAGTTGAATGGCGTAATACCAGCCACCACCCCGAGCGGCTGCCGCATGCTGTAGAGATCGACACCGCTGCCGACGTTCTCGCTGAATTCACCTTTCAGCAGATGCGGGATGCCGCAGGCAAATTCCACGACTTCCAGGCCGCGCGTCAGCTCGCCATGGGCATCGCTGATAGTTTTGCCATGCTCACGGGAAATGAGGCGCGCCAGCTCGTCCGCGGCCTGCTCCACCCGCTCCTTGAACGAAAACAACACGCGCGCGCGCCGCAGGGCAGGAGTGCCGGCCCAGTCAGGCAAAGCGGCGCGGGCGGCGGTAACAGCGGCACCAATCTCCGCTTCGGAAGCGAGCGGCACCCGCGCGGCCACGGAGCCCCGGCTCGGATTGAACACTTCCGCCGTGCGGCCGCTCTGGCCCGTGCGGCGCTTGCCGTCGATCCAGTGAGGAATCAGCGCCGCTGCGGCCAGCTTCACGTCATCGGCATTGAGCATTGCGGGACTCCAGGCAGATCGGGACTGCGGGAAAAACCACCATCATAAGGGAACGATCCCGCTCGCGAGCCATTTCAGCTCAGGCTGAGTCTGCTTCAGCAGATTATGCCAAAGCAGATAAAGCCTTGACAACGACTGCCTAGGCAACTAAGTTGGGCCGGTGGATTCGGAAGGTACCGGTGGATTCGGAAGGTAAGGAGTACGTGCGGTGACCGAGCGGGCACGTGTATCGATCTACGACGAGAAGTCTTATGAGCCTCACAAGGCGGTGGGGTATCTGCTGCACCGCGTGCGTACGGAGATGCTCGCGGCGATAGACCGGGATCTGGCGCGGGATGCGTACCTCGCCGAGCTCGGCGTGAGCTCTGCGCAGTTCATCATCCTCGCCAGCCTTGGGAAGCTCGGCACACAGTCAAGCTCTGAGCTGTGCCGGGGCATGTCGTATGACGCCGGAGCCATGACCCGGATGATCGATCGGCTGGAGGACAAGGGCCTGCTGCGGCGCCAGCGCGACACTGCGGACCGCCGGCTGGTACGCCTGGAGCTGACGGAGCAGGGGACTGCGGCGCTGCCGCACATGCGGCGCGTGTCAATGGGGGTCGCGAACCGTTTTTTGCGGGATTTCACGACGGCCGAGGCTCATCAGCTCGAAGGTTTTCTGGCGCGCATGCTGGAGAACGGCATGACCGAGGCTGCGCGGGGGAGTGACGCCTGAGTGCGCCATTCGGGAGATGACACTGCGCGTGGGCGCAGCGATGTTAGAGGGTGGATAGGACAATGAGGATGAGTGTGGGTCGTATCGGTACTGCGATGCTGGCAGCCTTGGCTGGGCTGCTGAGCGGCTGTGCGAGTACGCACGCCCTCAAGCCGCAATCGAGCCTGAGCCGGCCGGACAGCCTCGCCAGCGACCAGAGTCTCGCTGCGGTGAACGTCACGTCGGGATTTCCGGGCAGCACCTGGTGGACGCAGTTTGGTGATTCGCAGCTCGATCAGCTGATCAGCGAAGCGCTCGCGGACAGCCCCACCCTGCGTCAAGCCGCGGCGCGCACCCGCGCAGCGTTGGCGCAGGCTGGAGTCGCTGAAGCGGCGCGCAGCCCGCGTCTGAGCGCGCAATACGACGGCCTGCGAGAGCGCATGCCCGAGCAGTCCCTGTTTCCTCCTCCGTATGCAGGACATTGGACTTCGCTCAACAATCTGCAGGCGACGCTCAGCTGGGAGCTCGATTTCTGGGGTAAGAACCGTTCGGCCTATGAAAGTGCGCTGGGCAGCGCACGCGCTGCGGCGCTCGATGCCGAGGCCGCGCGTCTTGCGCTCGCTGTGAGTGTGGCGCATGCCTACGTGCAGCTCGAGCGCGCCTATCTGCAGTTGGATGTCGCGCAGGCGACGCTCGATCAGCGCCAGCAGATCTACAGACTGACGCAGGATCGCAACGAAGCCGGCGTCGATTCGAAGCTGGAGTTGCGCCAGGCCGAGTCGGCGTTACCCGCCGCGCGTGAGCAGATCGCGCAGTTGCAGGAGGCCATCGCGCTCAGTCGCAATGAGCTGGCAGCACTTCTTGGCAAGGGGCCCGATCGTGGGCAGCTGATCACACGTCCTGCAGCAAGCGCGCTGCAGGCGGCGGGCTTGCCCAGTCGATTGCCGGCCGAGCTGTTGGGACGCCGGCCCGACATTCAGGCGCAGCGCTGGCGCGTGGAAGCTGCGCGACGGGGCATCGACAATGCGAAGGCGCAGTTCTATCCGGATGTGAATCTGATCGCGCTGGCCGGCTTCCAGGAGCTCGGACCTGCGGCGCTGCTCACGCAGGCCAACCGCCAGATCGGCGGTGTGGCGACCATTTCTCTGCCGATCTTCGATGCCGGTCGACGGCGCAGTCAGCTTGCCGGTCGCGATGCCGAATATGACATCGCGGTGGAGCAGTACAACCAGACCTTGACGGATGCGCTGCGCCAGGTCGTGGATCAGGTGGATTCCTTCCGCAGCCTGGACGAGCAACGTACTCAGCAGCGCGAGGGTCTGGGCGCAGCCCAGGATGCCTACGATCTCGCCACCTTGCGTTATCGCGAGGGGGTCGGCAACTACCTGCAGGTACTGAGCACCGAGAGTCAGCTGTTGACGCAGCGCAGCCTGGATGGCGATCTCAAGGCGCGTGCGCTCGATTTATCTATCAATCTCGCCCAGGCGCTGGGCGGCGGATTCGACAACCCTGCGGTCACGCAGCGATTGTCCGTGGAGCCTCGACCATGAGTACGCAGAGCAATACCAACACCCCAAACCCGAATCAAACCATGCGCCGGCGGCGCTGGCTGTACCTGTCGCTGTTTGCTGGTGGGGTGCTGCTGATTGGCGCTGCGTACACGCTCTACTGGGCGACCGTGCTGCGCTATCGGCAGAGCACTGATGACGCCTATGTAAATGGCAACGTCGTGCAGATCACCCCACAGATTTCCGGCACCGTGGTGGCCATCGGCGCCGACGATACCCAGTTCGTCAAGGCCGGGCAGACGTTGGTCAAGCTGGATCCGGCGGATACTCGCGTCGCGCTCGATCAGGCCGAGGCGCAACTCGCGCGGACCGTGCGCGACGTGCGCAACCTGTTTGCCACCTCGGGGCAGCTGCGCGCCGCCGTGCAGTTGCGGCAGAGCGATTTGGACATGGCGCAGAAGGATCTGGCGCGGCGCGAGCGGCTGGGCAGCTCGGGGGCCATCTCGAACGAGGAGCTCACCCATGCCCGCGACGCACTGCGTGCGGCGCAAGCGGGTCTGCTGTCCGCGCAGCAGCAACTCGCGGCAAACCAGGCGCGCATCGATGGCACCACCCTCGAGGATCATCCGGATGTGAAGGCTGCCTCGGCGGCGGTGCGCAACGCGTTCCTCAACTACAGCCGGACGCAGCTGCCGGCTCCGGTGTCAGGCTTTGTGGCCCGCCGTGTGGTGCAGCTTGGTCAGCGAGTGAGCCCTGGAGCTTCGCTGATGGCGGTCGTGCCCCTCGATCAGGTCTGGGTGGATGCCAACTTCAAGGAGCCGCAGCTGGCTCGCATGCGGGTCGGTCAGCCCGTGAATCTCAGAGCGGACCTGTATGGTGGCAGTGTGACGTACCACGGCAAGGTGGCGGGCTTCGGTGCCGGCACGGGCTCGGCCTTCGCCCTGCTGCCGGCGCAGAACGCTACCGGTAACTGGATCAAGATCGTGCAACGCGTACCCGTGCGCATCGCTCTGGATCCGCGCGAGATGCAACAGCATCCGCTGCAGATTGGCTTGTCCATGAAAGCGGAGGTGGCAGTGCGCGATGTAGATGGTGAACGGCTGCCGTCAGTGGCGCGATCGGCACCCGTGTACGCGACGGAGGTGTTTCATTCGCCGGATGAAATGGCGGACGCGCGCGTGCGCGAGATCATCGCTGCGAACGATCTGAGCGCGCGAACCGACAAGGCCGATGTACGACCTTCCAGGCCATCCGTGGTCGCGCAGGCTGCCGCAGCTGCCGCCAGCCGCGCGGTGCATTGAGCCGCCGCGGTGCTTCAGCTACGAGACTCTTGATGGGAATGCTGCATGGCTGACCAGGCCGCAACGGACCTAAGCAAGGGGGTGGAGCTGCCACCGTTGAGCGGTGCGAAGCTCCTCGTGGGCACGGTTGCGCTGTCGCTGGCAACCTTCATGAATGTGCTCGACACCTCGATCGCCAATGTGTCGATTCCGGCGATCTCGGGAGATCTGGGGGTGTCGCCCGATCAGGGAACCTGGGTCATCACCTCGTTCGGTGTGGCCAACGCGATCTCGCTGCCGCTGACGGGCTGGCTGACGAGGCGATTCGGACAGGTGCGCTTGTTCACCACGGCCATCGTGCTGTTTACGATCGCCTCGTTCCTGTGTGCGCTCGCGCCGACCCTGAACGCGCTCATCATCTGCCGCGTGCTGCAGGGAGCGGTCGCGGGACCGATGATTCCGCTGTCGCAGTCCTTGCTGTTGTCCAGTTACCCGAAAGCGAAGGCGGGCACGGCGCTCGGCATCTGGTCGATCACCACGCTGGTCGCGCCGGTGGTTGGCCCGGTGCTCGGCGGCTGGATCACCGACAACATCGCATGGCCCTGGATTTTCTATATCAACATTCCCGTCGGCATCGCCGCGGGACTTGCGACCTGGACGATTTACCAGAAACGCGAGACGCCGACCGCCAAGCTGCCCATCGATGCGGTGGGTCTCGGATTGCTGATCATTTGGGTCGGCACGCTGCAGATCCTGCTCGATCAGGGCAAGGATCTTGACTGGTTCGGCTCGCCGGTGATCTGGGCCCTGGCGATCATCGCCGTCATCGGCTTCGGTGCATTCCTGATCTGGGAGCTCACCGAGGATCATCCGGTGGTGGATCTGTCCCTTTTTACGCACCGCAATTTCCTGGTCAGCATGTGTGTGTATGGCGCTGGCGTACGGTCTCTTCTTCGGCAACGTGGTGTTGCTGCCGCTGTGGCTGCAGCAGTACATGGGATACACGGCGACTCTCGCCGGCCTGGTGCTGGCGCCGGTGGGTCTGTTCGCCATCGTGCTGACACCGATCGTCGGGCGATACATGAACCGCGCCGACCCGCGGATTCTCGTGACCGTCTCCTTCGGCGTCTTTGCTCTGGTGCTGTTCATGCGTATGCATTTCAACACCGATGCCACCATCGGCATCCTGCTTGATTCCAACTCTCGTACAGGGTGTGGCGATGGCTTTCTTCTTCATACCGCTGATGTCGATTGCGCTGTCGGGACTGCCACCGCGGCGCATACCCGATGCATCGGGCCTGTTCAATTTCGCCCGTATCACGGCCGGTTCATTTGGTACATCCATCACCACGACGCTGTGGGATCGGCGCGCAACGCTGCATCACTCCCAGCTGGTAGAGCATCTGGTGCCCGGTGGGGATGTTTCCTCCCAGGCGCTGTCGACCCTGCAGGCGAGTGGCATGGGACCGCAGCAGAGCTACGGCATGTTGAACCGGCTGGTGGATCAGCAGGCCTTCATGCTCTCGGCGGATGACATCTTCTTCGTCTCCGCGCTGCTGTTTCTCGCGTTGGTGGGGATTATCTGGTTTGTGAAACCACTGCCGGCTTCGGGCGGTGCGGATGGCGCCGCCGGCGGGGCGCACTAGCGGCCACAAGCTCGAGCGTCCTCAGCGCCCCAGAATCTCCTCGCGCACATCGGCGATCTCCCGTGCCCGTGAGGGGCGGGCGCCCTCACAACGCTCGGGTCGCGGACAGCGCGTGCTGCGCGGACAGATGATCCGCGCGGGCTGTGCCAGGGCATCCTCGATCCAGGCGATATTCAGCACATTGGCTACGGCGCTGAGCGACTGCGCGGCACGCCTTGGGGATACGCGCCTCGCCGCGCCGATGCAGGCACTCCCTGAAGATGGTGTCCACCAAATTGCGCAGTATCGGCGCCATTGGAGTCGAGCGCGGGCGCCAGATCCACGCCCACCGACAGCACATGAGGGTTGCCGGCCATGTCGCGGGCGCGCAGCGAGTGACAGCAATACAGCAGCGAGCGCTCGCCATCGCGCAGCACCGAGATCTGCGATCCGGACTCGCCGCGGTTGTCCGTCGATCATGCGAAACACCGCCCAATTCGGGCACGGATCGCTCACCTGCGCAAGATTGCCCCAGGGCAGCGGAATGCCGTTGCCGCGGTACACCGCCCGCAGGTAACCCGGCGGATAGGCATCGAAGAAATGCCAGTACGGATAGGGGGAAACCTTCGTCATGCGCCGCATGATGACCGCCGGGGTCAGCTCGAGCTCGGACGCCAGCGGCTCGACCCGATAGCGTTCACGCGTGAGGAAGCGACGAAAGGGCGCCCGCGGGGCGAGCAGTGCGCCGGCGAAGAAGCTGCACTCGAAGTCCCGCCAGGCATGCAGCACATCCTGGGCATCCATGCCGGCGGCGCTGGAGCCGCCCTCCGGGCTGCCGCCCATCTCGCCGCCGGTGGCGTGCGCCGACTTCAGGCCATCGCCGCCATGCAGCACTTTGTGGGCAATATGCGCCGCCAGATCGAACTTCAGGCGCGCCGGATCCGATTGCAGCGCGCGGTTGGCATAAATCGATCCCAGGCGGCTCGAAGAACGAGCGCACCATGCTGCGCACCTCGCGGTCCTTGTCGCGCACCAGCACCGGCTTGCGCTCGAACCAGCGGATCTCCAGCGCATGTCGTTTGCACAGCTGCAGCAGATCGTCGCACGGACAAAGGAAAACGTCGCTCACCGACACTGTCCGCGGCACGCTCCAGGTCCGGAAAGTCGTTGCGCGACATCTCCTGGTGGGAGCGGATCAGCAGGTGAGCAAACTGCCGGCCAGTCGTGCCGGTCTGCGCCAGCAACTCCGGGATGGCCGCCTGCAGCACGTTCTTGGAGAAGAGGAACGCGGGCTCGAGCGGAATGCGCGCCGCCCCTCCGGCCGGTACCGCAGGCGGTGGTGAGCTCGATGTCGGCGCTCTCGTCGAGGAACCACTCCGGCTCGCGCTGGAAGACGGCCGCCAGCAGGGCGAGCAACTCGGTCGAGGGTGCACGCTTGCCGCTCTCGATCATGCTCAGGTACGACACCGAAGGGGCAAGCGCTGACATCGCGCTGAATGCAGCGACGTCGAGAGCTCCTCGAGGGTCAGGCCATTGCGCTTGCGGATGGTGCGCAGCTTGGCGCCCAGAAAATGACCCTTGCGAAGCAGTGTAGACATTGCCGTGGTCGTGAATTATTGCGCTTGCGGTATGTGAAATTAACAGTGTGAAGTTTCCTGCGTCAAATTCCGCTACGCACGGCCTTATGCTCGCCCGGTCATGAATGCGCAGCTGGACGTCGATATCTACTCGCGCGAGCCGGCGGCTCCGCGGTTGCAGGTTACGGCGCCCCCTGTGGAGCGCGCCGATGAGGTGCTGACGCCACTCGCTTTGCAGCTGCTCGCGAGCCTGCACCGCCGCTTCGATGTGCGGCGTCGCGAGCTGCTCGCGGCGCGCGCTGCGCGCCAGGCGGAGCTGGATGACGGGGCCTTGCCTGATTTTCTGGCCGGCACCGCGGCATGGGCGGCACCCGAGTGCCAGGGGGCCGCTTGCCGTACTGGTGGGTTGACTCAAGCTCGCTGGCGAATCGCGGCGGTGCCGCCGGACCTGCTGGACCGCCGCGTGGAGATCACTCGCACCGCCCGAGCGCAAGACAGTCATCGAGTCGCTGAACGCTCCGGTGCAGGTCTTCATCGCTGATTTCGAGGATGGCTGCTCACCGACCTGGGACAACCTCATCCGCGGCCAGCTCAATCTTCTGGATGCAGTGCGGCGGCACGATCACCTTCGCCGACCGCAGTAACGGTCGCATCCTGCGGCTGTCGGGACGCCCGACGACGCTTATTGTACGGCTGCGCGGCTGGCATCTGCCCGAGAAGCACGTGCGCTACGACGACGAGCCGGTGTCCGCGGCACTGTTTGATTTTGCGCTTTATGTCGCCAACAACTGCGAGCTGCTGGCCCGCCGTGGCACCGCCCCGTATTTTTATCTGCCGAAGATTGAGAGCCACCACGAGGCACGGCTGTGGAATGAGGTGCTGACTGCGGCGCAGGAAGCGCTTGGGCTTGCGCGCGGCACCATCAAGGCGACGGTACTGATCGAGAACGTGCTCGCTGCCTTCGAGATGGACGAGATCCTCTTCGAGCTGCGCGAGCACTGCGTGGGCCTGAACTGCGGTCGGTGGGACTACATGTTCAGCTTCATCCGCAAGTTTCGCAACTGGCCGGACTGGGTGCATGCCCGATCGCCATCAGGTCACGATGGAGCGCACTTTCCTGCGCTCCTACGTCGATCTGCTGATGAAGACCTGTCACCATCGGGGCGCGCATGCAATCGGCGGTGTCGCACCCCAAGTCGCGCCCCGCGGGCCTGCCGCAGCTCGTGAATGGTTGCTCGCCCAGGTCCGCGCCGACAAACTGCGGGAGGCGCGTGCCGGGCATGACGGCACCTGCATTACTCACAGCGGCCTTGCGCACACGGCCAGGACGGCTTTCGACGCGGTGTTTGTCACGCCCGATCAGACCAACAACCTGCGAGCGGACGTGCAGGTCTCGCCGGCCGAGCTGCTGCAACCCCCTTCGGGTGAGATTACGGAAACCGGCCTGCGCGGCTGCATCCGCGTCGGGGTGCAATATCTCGAAGCCTGGCTGCGCGGCAACGGTAGTGTGCAGCTCGTACCAGCAGATCGAGGACACGGCAGCCGCCGAGATTTGCTCGCGCACAACTGTGGCAGTGGATCCGCCACGGGGCCCGTACCAGCGACGGTCAGCCCGTTACCGAAGCGCGCTTCGACCGGCTGCTGAGTGAGGAGCTCGATCGCATTCACCGTGAGCTGGGGGCCGCGCGCCTGGCTGAAGGCGTATTCCCCACGGCTGCGCGATTGTTCGCAGGGCTGGTGAAGCAGCCCGAATTCGAGGACTTTCTGACCCACTCTGCTTACGAGCACCTGGCCTGATGGAGATTACGAAATGAGTTTGCAGCGATCGCTTCTTCCCTCCGCAGAGGATCTGCGCAACCTGTGGCGCGACAGCCCGCGGTGGCGCGGGATCGAGCGTGCCTACCAGGCCGAGGATGTAGTGCGATTGCGCGGCACGGTGGCGGTTGAGCACTCCATCGCCCGGCTCACGGCGGAGAAGCTGTGGCGCTATGTGAACGAGAAGCCGTTCGTGAACGCCCTCGGTGCACTCACCGGTAATCAGGCCATGCAGCAGGTGAAGGCCGGACTCGATGCCATTTACCTCTCGGGGTGGCAGGTAGCAGGGGATGCGAATCTCGCTGGTGAGATGTACCCGGATCAATCGCTGTATCCGGCGGACTCGGTGCCTGCAGTGGTTCGACGGATCAATGCTACGCTGAAGCGCGCCGATGAGTTGCATCACGCCGAGGGCAATGATTCCATCGACTGGTTCAAACCCATCGTGGCGGACGCGGAAGCCGGCTTCGGCGGCGTATTGAACGCCTTCGAGCTGATGAAGCAGATGATCGATGCTGGCGCCGCCGGCGTGCATTTCGAAGATCAGCTGTCCTCGGCGAAGAAGTGCGGACACATGGGCGGTAAGGTGCTGGTACCGACCCAGGAGGCGATCAACAAGCTGGTCGCCGCGCGCCTGGCGGCCGATGTGTGCAACACCCCGACTGTGCTGCATCGCCCGCACCGATGCCGAGTCGGCGAACCTGCTGACAGCCGACGTCGATGAGCGTGATCGTCCGTTCATTGACACTGCAAAGCCGCGTACCGCCGAGGGCTTCTTTCCGCTGAAGGCGGGCCTCGAGTCAGGCGATGGCGCGCGGGGTTGCCTATGCCCCGTACGTCGACATGTTGTGGTGTGAGACCGGCAAGCCCGATCTCGAGGAAGCGAAACATTTCGCCGAGGGCATCCACAGGAAATACCCGGGCAAGCTGCTCGCTTACAACTGCTCACCCTCGTTCAACTGGAAGCGCAAGCTGGATGACGCCACGATTGCAAAATTCCAGCGAGAGCTCGGGGCGATGGGTTACAAGTTCCAGTTCATCACCCTCGCCGGCTTCCATGCGCTCAATTACTCGATGTTCGACCTCGCGCGCGGTTACAAGGCTCAGCAAATGACTGCCTACGTCTCATTGCAGCAGGCCGAGTTCGCGGCCGAAGCGGCCGGCTACACAGCGACCAAGCATCAACGCGAGGTGGGTGCGGGCTACTTCGATGCGGTGACGCAGACAGTGACCGCCGGAACCTCCTCGCTGTCCGCGCTCGAGGGCAGTACCGAGGAGGAACAGTTCCACGGGCAGGAGGGGGCCGGCGCGAATCGTTAGCCACGCGGTCTTAGAAGAATGCGTGCAGCTCGATGAACGCCAGAATGCCACGCCCGCTCGCCGGCGCTGTACCCAACACGCCATTGGAATAGCGTATGCCCGGGCGCAGCTGCACGAACTGAAATGGCGTGAGCTCGTAGAGGAGACTCACACGCTCCACGGCGAGCCGGCCGGCGTCGCGATCCTGATTGACGTATTCGGCAGTGAGCTTCAGATTCTGGCCCGGACGGATACGCCAGTCCGCCTCCAGCAACCCCGCCGCCTGTCGCAGCGGCGTAGCTCGCAGCGACTCGTCGCTCGTCAGGTCAACTTGGCCCAGCCAGGCGACCGGACCGGTACGCAGGCCGCCAAAGATTCCCGCAGCACTACGATTGCCGACCGTCAGTGAATCGCGGACGACTGCCACGCCCGCGCGCCAGGTGTTGATGACGTAGGCAAGCTGGCCCGAATACTGTTTGCCGCGCGTGGTATCGCCGCTCGCGAGCTCGCCGTTGGTGATGTTGAGCTGCGCATCCCAGCGACCCCGTTCCCAGCCGAGCTCAACACCCGTGTCGGGCGTTCCCATGTTGATCGCGGTGATGTCCTGCACGAAGGCGGACTGATCCTGCAGACGCAGACCGAACGGCACGTACATCTGTCCGGCTTTCAGGTAGTAGTCGTGGGCCGCGGACCAGTAAACGGCGTACGCCTCCATGTTGGTTGCGCCTCCCGGGGCGACCAGCTCGTCGGCGTACAGGTAAAGCCGCTGCGGAATGATATTGGCCGTGGCGTAGACACGCGCTTGCTCCAGCTCGAACTGATTGACCGTCGGGCGCTGCGTCACCTGACTGTAGTCGAACTGGGTACGCAGATCCCCGCCTACCGTGAGAAAGCGGTTGATCTCGCCGGTCCACAGCTCACCCTCACCAAGCCGTCGCGCGGCAAGCTGCGTCTGCGCGAATACGTTCCCGAAGGCGGTACGTTCGCCACCTCCTGTTGGGTTGACATGACACTGGCCACACTTGAAGCCCGTCTGCACCGCCAGATACGGCTCGGCGCGCGCTTCACACGCGATCAACATAGTCGTCAGCAGCAGGTAGAGCCGCCATCCTGCAAAGCGCATGCATGTCTCCGTTGATGTTTTACGGCCGTGGGTAGCCCGCGTGCGGCGTGAGGGTTTAGCGTTCCGGAACTATTTTTTGCCGCCGCGCTGCTGGGAACGCGCGCGACACGAGGGTAAGCTTTGCACGCACATGCCGATCATTCGACAACTTTGGCGCATCCTCACCCCGCTGCAGCGTCGTCGGGCGTCGTTGATGCAGCTGATTTCACTGTGCATGGCAGGCTCGACCCTGACCGGCATCGCAGCCATCGCGCCGTTCTTTGCGGTGTTGGGAGACCCGCAACAGATTGAGCGGATTCCGCTGCTGCATTGGCTGTACCTTCACAGCGGCAACGCCTCCGTGCGTCAGTTCGAAGTCGCCCTCGGTGTGGGCTTCGCGCTGTTGCTTTGTATCGCCAACCTCGTCACCGCGCTGGGCTCGCTCGCCCTGATCCGCATCGCGGGCGGGATCAGCAGTGAGCTGCAGATCACCTTGTTTGCGGAGTACCTGGCGCGTCCTTATCTGTTCCACACGCGTACCCATAGCGCGCAACTGTTGAACAATCTGGTGCTCGACACGACGCGGGGCATCAATGAGGTGTTGCAGAGCATCTTTCTGCTCGTGACCAACTGCGTGACCGCCTCGCTCATCCTCGTCTCAATCATCCTGGTGAGCCCGCCGGTGGCACTGCTCATGGTGCTGACACTGGTGGGCGGGTATCTGCTCATCTACCTGTTGTTGCGCGAGCGGCTACTGCGCGCCGGCCAGAACAACTCCCAGCGATTACTGGAACAGATACGGCTTGTGAATGAGACACTCGCGGCCATCCGCGATGTGGTCCTGCAACGCGCACACGGGCTCTTCCAGCAGCAGTTTGCCCGCTCCAGCCGCGCTCTGACTCGCGCCGTGGGCAACACTCAGGCCGTGGCGCAGATGCCGCGTCAGGCGATGGAGTGCGTGGCGGTCATTGCGCTCGTGGGCGCGGCACTGCTCATCAGCGGCCGTCGCGGTGACATTGCCGGATCCCTGGGAGAGCTGACTTTTCTTAGCTTTGCTGCGTACCGTCTATTGCCTGCGCTGCAGCAGGCATTCGCGGCCCTGGTGCGGATCCGCACCGAACAGAGCTCGTTCCGGGTCGTGGCGCAGGATCTGTATCTGGCGCGGACACGGGTGGCCGCTGCAGGGGCATCGGCTCTGGACTGGCACAGACGACCCGAGTATGCGATCCAGCTGACAGAGGTCGCCTTCCGTTACGACCCCGAGCGTCCGTGTGCGTTGTCCGGCGTAACGCTTGCGATCGCGGCCCGTACGGTTGTCGGTATCGTCGGTCCCAATGGATCAGGCAAAACTACGCTTGCCGATGTAATTGCGGGACTGTTGTCACCCGACGCAGGGACCGTCAGCGTCGACGGAACGATCCTTGCCGACGACAACCGCGCGGCCTGGCAGCAGTGTATCGCCTATGTGCCGCAGCAGACGTTCCTGCTGGATACCACGCTTGCGCAGAACGTGGCGTTGGGGATCCCGGAGGATCAGATTGATCGAGCGCGCTTAGGGCGTGCAGTGCAGCTCGCGCAGCTCGATGAGCTGGTCGATGCACTGCCGCGGGGCTACGACCAGCGGGTGGGCGAGCGCGGTGTGGCGCTGAGCGGCGGTCAGCGCCAGCGCCTCAGCATTGCACGCGCCCTCTACCGCAATGCCTCGGTGCTCATCCTCGACGAGGCGACCAGCGCCCTGGATGGTCTCACCGAGCAGGAGCTCATGAGCGCACTGCAGCGCCTGCGTGGCGAGTGCACCCTGATCCTGATCGCACATCGGCTGGGCGCGCTGCGCTGCTGTGATGTCATTTTCGAGCTGCAGGCTGGCGTGCTCAGGGACGGGGGGACCTATGCAGAGTTGCTCGCCCGCTCGAGCGCTTTGCGGGCGATGGCCGAGGCCAGCTGAATCCCGGTGACGGGCCCTCGGCAAGCCGTGCCAGCAGCTGACCAAAGCTCCTGGCGGTGTAATCAGCGTCCTCTGCGATCGCGCGCTGTTGTGCCGCGACGGCGAGCTGGAGCCGTCGGTTCTCATCGGCTAGCAGCGTAAGGGCGCCGTGCGCCAGAGCTTCGGGGTCAGCATGCGGGACCGCGCAGGCGGCTGCAGGCGACCACTCCGCAATGTGGCCCACACCGGTGCCGACCGTCGGGACGCCGGCGACGGCCGCCTCGAGAACTGCGAACGGCCCCGCCTCGTGCCACGAGGAAACCAACATCAGGTCGGCCTGGAGCATGAGTGGATATAACTCGCGTTGCGTCAGGAAACCGTGGAAGCGCACATGCCGGGCTAGACCGAGCTCTCGGGTACGCGCCTGCAGCTCGCCCTGCAGCGTGTCCTCGCCCACGAAGTCCATGTGGAAGTCCGCTCCCTGGGTGTGCATCCGTTGCAGGGCGGCAAGTACCAGCGCCGGATGCTTCACGCGGTTGAGACTTGCGACCTGAATCAGGCGGGGCACGGCGTTGCGCGTGCGTGGCGGGCATATCGGCCAGAGACGCAGATCCACTCCGAGGGCGATTCGTTGCGCGGCGACGCCCAGGCGCGCGAGCTGTTGCACCATGGGCTCGCTGGAGGTACTGACGTGAGTGGCCATTCGCAGCACGATGGCCTCGCGCAACCGTCCCTTCCAGCTGAGCCGGCCGCCGTAGGCGATCTGAGGGAGGGCCACCAGCTCGCCGCCGGTGACATGCACGACACTGGGGATGCGGAGGTAGCGGGCGGCCAGCACTGCCGCAAGTCCGGCGGCACCGGAAAAGATGGACAAGACACAGTGGAAGCCGTCCTGGCGATGCTCTGCGCAGATTGCGGCGAGAACCCGAGACAGGGTGCGGCGCGTGCCGATGTTGTGGACCTGGGCGCCAAGGAGCTGCCACACGGCGGGCTGCGGCTCCTGCAGCAGCGCGAAGACATGTAACTCGTGCTCCGCCGCGAGTCGGGCGATCAACGCAAGCAGCGCCGGGATCACCCGGCGTTCGCCCGATCGATCGACACCTCCCGGCACTACCACAGCGAGTTTCATCGCGGCATCCGGCCAGGAGTTGCTGAGAGCAGGGCGGCGAGACTTTCGGCAGCCGCGCGCGGATGCCTGGCGCGTGATAACTCAAAGGCGGGCAGCCTCTGTGCCTGCGCCATGAAGGATTTCCAACCGCGCTGTCCCATCGCATAGGGCTGCTCGGTACACAGCCTGTGGCGCAGCTCCGCACCGCGCAGCGCCCGCAGTGCTCCGGGCGCTGCACCGGGCGCAGCTGAGAGAAACACGACCGCGCACAGCTGCAACGGATGGCGGGCGAGGGGTGCACCCAGGCGGCGCAAGTCGATTTCAAACTTACGCACGCCGCTGCGGCGCTGAATCGTCGGCGCACGCAGGATACGGCGACGCAAGTCACCGGCCGGCAGGAAACGCGTGACGTCGGCACGCAGATGCAGAAAGCTCGCAAGTCCTGTGGCCAGCAGATCCCGGGGTCGCACCAACACGCTGTCTTCTGCGAGAAAATCGCAGCCGTGCTGCACGGCATGCAACATGAGGGTGGACTTGCCAGCACCGCTCTCGCCCATCAACAACAGGCCGCGACGGCCAACCCCAAAGCACGCCGCGTGCAGCGGCACGAGCGTTTGGGCTCGAGCGGCGAGCAGATAGGTCGCAAATTCGATGAGCTCATAGCGGACCTGCCGTGCAAAACGCAGCAGCGGCTGCGCAACAGCGACCAGGGCATGCCTGCCCTGAGGATCCACGGTAATGAAGCTGGAGCCGCCCACCGCACCCGCCAGCAGCGGGCCGGCCGCGCAGGGCAGGATCGGTGGGGGTTGGTCTCTTTGCGACCCTGCAGAAGGCACGCTGATCAGGTGCACATGCAGATTCTCGCACGGTGACAGTAACTGAGCAGGCAGGTCGGCATAGGCGGAACGCACGATACTCATGAGCGCCGCATCATCAGTGCTGAAATGCACGCGCGCGCCTAGGCAGTCACTGCTCCAGCGATATGCGGCCCGTTTGCGTTCACCGAACGGATCGTTGCTGGGCTCTCCCCTCAGCTCACGCGGGTCGCCTCTCATGCAGGGGTTGCGCGGGCGTGCACGCCCGTAGACCTCGCGTCTGCTTTGAGCTCGGCATACATCGTTGCAAGCTTGCGTCCGACAGCGCTGAAGGACAGCTGCGCGTGGAAATGTGCGCAGACTCTTTGCCGCTCGGACTCGGTGTCTTGCGTCGCAAGGTCGAGCAACGCGGCGGTAAGTGCCGCCGGCTTTGCGCATGGCCAGAGCCGTCCGATGCGACCATCATCCGTCAGTGCGCGAAACGAGGGGATGTCCGTGACCGCCGGGCTCACCCCGCACGCCAAAGCCTCGATCAACGCATAGCCGCTGCCTTCACGGTGGCTGCCCAGCACGAAGATGTCTGCAGCCTGCATGAGTTCCTGCACCCGCTGATGCGTAACCGCGCCGAGCAGACGCACCCGATGTCGCAGGCGCGCATCGCTCGCGATGCGCCGCTGCACCTCGCTCAATAAGGGGGCACCGGAGTAGACACACAGCAATTCCAAGCCCGGCAGGGTGGGGACGGCGGCCGCCACACCCTCCAGCACGGTCAACGGGTCCTTGTTGTCATCGAGCCTGCCGACCCACAGCACGAGCGGACTGCCGGTCCGACCCAACAGCTGGCGGGCAGCGAGGCGGTCGCGCGATACGAATCGGCTGCTGCTCTCCGGAATCTCGTAGATGCGCACGTGCGGGCCCAGCAGGCGGGCCTGCACGAACGGCCGTGCCAGCTCCCGGGCGCAGAAGGCGACGGCAGCAATCCGGCTCGTTGCCTGTCGCAGGGCTGTCCGCCGCCACAAAGGTGGCAGACGATCGGCATGGTCCTGCAGCACGATGGGCACGCCGGGGATGAGTGCCGCGAGTGCATTCACTGCAGCCGGGAAACCCAGCCCCTGCACATGCAGGACATCGGGAGCCAGACGGCTCAGCAGCGCCGCCAGATGTGCGCGCTGGCCCGGATCCCGCTGCGGCTCACCGCAGGGCAGGAAGTGATAATTGACGCCGTTGTGCCCGAGGTGTGCGGTACCGGCTGCCGATTGGATGACGGCAACCTCGGCGCCACCCAGCGTCGCGCATTCAGCACAATCCACGACGGTAGGCCACACCGACAGCAGCGCCTCAGGGGCACGTGCCCGGGGATCGGTGTAAAAGCTGATCTGGGCGACGCGCACCATCCTGATTGAGTGGCACGCGGCACCGTTCCCGGTTCAATGCCACGAGCCAAGCCGTGCCCCCCGGGCGTCCCGTTCGCGGCGCATCAATTCAGAATGGCACGCACGCGGTCCTGCAGCTCTTGCGGATCGTAAACAGGCGTGGAACATGCGTTGGCGGTGCAGGCGAAGGCGGCTGCGCGCGGCAGAAGAGGATAACTGATCGTCGGGTCCGGCAGCTCGCCCTCGCTGCGGTCCCACCAGTCAATTTGCAGGTAGTCCGCCGGATAGCGCAGCGCGGCCGCATGCAGTGCCTGGGCGCTGCGGTCGGTCTTGGCGCCGACGACCGTCAGATGAATGGGAAGGCTCGCCAGCTCACGGTCCGCCAGCAGGACCGCGGGCTGGTAGCTGTGTGGGTCGGCGGCAGCTACCTCATCCAGATATTGCATGGCGTGCTGTGCGAGCTGGCGGTAGCTCGCAACACCCGTGTAATGAGACACCATGTTCGCCGTGCGAGCGAGGCGGGCGTTCTCGCCGACATCCCGTACCGCCTCGTGGCTCTTTCCGGTCCCTGCCTCGGCAGTTCGCATGGCCACGTAGCCGCCTCGTGGATCGCGCAGCGTGGTGTCGATGAAGTGCAGTGAACTGACTGCCGACTGTAGATAATGGCGGTCGCCTGTTGACCGATACAGCGCCACGAACCCGGCGGCCATAGCGGCATTGTCATCCAGCCGCACACCGTCGCTACGACTCAGATGGCCGAAAGCTGCGCCGCCACTGACGTGCCGCTCCTGCAGGGCCCACTGTGCCGCACGAACTGCACGGGTGAGCGCGTCAGTGTTACCGGTAACGTCGTGATACTTGCATAACGCCGCGATCGTCCATCCGAGGCCCGCTGCCGATTCTTGCGTGTCGAGTCGCGGCATGCCGAGTGCGCGGCGGCCCGCTTCATCCCGCGCGTAAAACTCCTCGCCGCTGGTTTTGCCCGTGAACTCGGCGAACTGCCCGGAATAAAAGCCGCCATCGGCCGCTGCGAGAAAGCTGATCAGATAACGGTAGACCTGCTGCGCCGCTGCGAGATCAGCCGGCCGGTGCCAGCGTGCAGAGGCCTCACTGTATTGCAACAGGTTGTCTGCCTGCACTCCGAGCAGTTTGGTGTAATTTGGCCGCTGCCAGTCAGGGCGCGCGGCGTACTCATAGACGCCGCCCCAGACAAGATCGATGAGCTGGTGATTTGCATCGAGGGTGCGGCGGATTTTGTGAACGGCCGTCTGATCGCCGGCATCCAGCTGTGCGTAGGCGAAACTGAGCGCGGCCGCATCGAGATATTTGTGCGCTGTGCCCCAGCCCGCGTGCGCTTCATCATAAGCCGCATCGAATGACTCTCCGAGCGACCGACGCTGCTGGGCATCCAGAGCCAGAGCAGGGATCGCGACGGCATACGACAACAGCACCAGCAGCACCAGCACCAAAGTCGCAGGTGCCGCGCGGTTGACCAAATGGTGAGGCAACTCAGCGCAGGTCCGATCTGACACGGCGCACCGCCGCGCGCCATCCGGCGATCTCAGTTTCGCGTGCGCTGCCGTCCGCAGTTGGTGCACAGCGAACTTCCGCCTCCCAAAGTGCGGCAATGTCGGCAAGCGAGCTGTACAGGCCGGCGCCGAGCCCCGCAAGGCAGGCAGCGCCAAATGCGGTGGACTCGGCCAGTCGCGGCCGCAGGATGCTCAGGTTGAGCACATCCGCCAGCCGCTGCAGGAAAAAGCCATTTTGCGCCATGCCGCCATCCACTTTCAGTTGCGCCGGACTGATGCCGTCTGCGGCCATGGCATCCAACAGATCACGGGTCTGATAGACAACGCTGTCCAGGCCGGCGCGCGCCAGCTCGGCACGCGAGGAGGCGCGATTCAAACCAACAATGGCCGCACGCGCATCCGGATCCCAGTAAGGAGCTCCCAGGCCGGTAAAGGCAGGCACCAGGTAGACGCCGCCGGCGTCGGCCGCCGAGCGGGCGAGCGCCTCGATCTCCGCGGCGCGCGAGATGAGTCCCAGCCCATCGCGCAGCCATTGAATGGTTGCCCCGGCTGACAGGATCGAGCCTTCCAGTGCGTAGGTGGTCTGACCATCGAGCCGATAGGCGATCGTGCTCAGCAGACGGTTGCGGGAGCGCAGCAGACGTTCTCCGGTGTTGAGTACCACGAAGGCTCCGGTGCCGTAAGTGCTCTTGACGTCGCCGGTGTTGAAACAGGCCTGTCCGATCAGTGCGGCCTGCTGATCCCCGGCCACGCCGCGAATGGGAATCTGCTGACCTAACACCGTCGGGTCGGTAGAGCCGAAGTCGCCGGCGCTGTCGCGCACTTCCGGCAGACACCCCAGTGGCACTCCGAACAGCTCGCACAGCGATTCGTCCCAGCGCTGACGGCTGATATCGTACAGCGCGGTACGACTCGCATTGGTGACATCCGTAACATGCAGCCTGCCGCCGGTCAGACGCCAGATCAGAAAGGTATCGACGGTGCCGAAGGCCAGCTGACCTGTATCTGCCGCAGTACGCACCCCCGGCACGTTCTCCAGCATCCAGGCGAGCTTCGTGGCCGAGAAGTACGGATCCAGACGCAGGCCGGTTTTCTCGATCACCTCGTCCTCGTGCCCACTCTCCTGCAGCGTGCGGCACAGTGGCGCGGTGCGCCGGTCCTGCCAGACGATCGCGTTGTAAAGCGGGACACCGGTTCGGCGGTCCCAGAAGAGGCTGGTCTCTCGCTGATTGGTGATGCCAATGGCGAGGACCGACTGGCCTTGGCGTTGCAACCGGCTGATGGCCTCGCGCGCAGCTGAGAGAGTAGTGGCCCAGATGACTTCCGGATCGTGCTCCACCCAGCCCGAAGCTGGATAGATCTGCTCGAAGGGATGCTGCGCGAGCGCGGCCACACGGCCGCGCGCATCGAAAGCAATCGCACGGCTCGAGCTGGTGCCCTGATCGAGCGCCAGCAGCATGGGATCAGTCCCAGCCGTCATAGTGCATCTGAAACGGTGCGTCGTGCGCGTTGGTCAGGTCCGGTGCCGGCTCACTCTCGGTGTTCAGGTGCCGGTACTTGCCGTTGAAGAACAGCAGCGGCCGGTAGGGGTGCGACCCCGTATGAAGCTCGAGCACGCGCCCCAATACGATCCAGTGATCACCGCCCTCGATCACTCGGTCGGTGGCACAGTCGATGGCAGCGAGCGAGCCTGCCAGCCGCAGCCCACTGCGGCACGGTGTGAAGTGGAATGGCGGCGGCTGGGACTGCTTCCAGCTGCCGGCAAAAAACGTGGAGAGCGCTCTCTGGTCATCCCGCAGCAGATTGACGGTGAAGCCGGGGATCTGCTGTGCGTGCCGGCCCAGACGCGTTTGCTTGCCCGGACAGAACAGCAGCAGCATCGGATCCAGCGAAACCGAGGAGACGGCATTCGCTGTCATGGCGATGGCTTCATCACCGATGTGGGCGACGATCACCGACACGCCGGTTGCAAACAAACCGATGGTATCTCGAAAACGCCGTGCATCCGACGGCGTCGAAGGTTGGCTCATGCCCGGGCCCCTGATGATCTAATGCGGCGGTCCCACTGACTTAGCCGGTGGTTCCACCGACTTAGCCGGTGGTTCCACCGAGCCGGAATAGAATGCTACGCACTTCTCGCCGAGCAGGCGCGCTGCCTTGCGAATCAGCCGCTTGGTGGGGGTGGTAAGGAGCTTGACCACGTTCGGGGGCTCCAGCTTCGGCTTGCTGAAGGGACCATGCACCTTCTGCAGCGCCTCGGTGCAGCCTTGCGCATCGATGAGCGCGACACGCAATTCCTCGATCTCATCGCTGCCCACGTTGACTTTGCCCTGCACGGCGAGCCGGTTCTGGTGGGTGGCCATGGCAACGTCGGTGGCTTGCGCCACGCCTTTGTCCAGATTCCAGGCAGAAACCAGCTTCGTGATCACCGTGCTGCCTTCGGCGCCCTGGAGAATCTGCGCATAGTCGTAACCCTTGGAGATTCCCAGTCCGATTGGACCTGCAAAGACGAATGCGGCTGAATCCACCAGCGTGAAGTTCTGCGCCGACTCGAAATGGGCAAACTTCTGGTCGAGATCTCCCATGAACAGTGTCAGCTGCTCACCATGCAGGGCGGCATTGCCCGTGAGGCTGTGGCGCAGATGCTCAATCGAGAAGCCCCGCATGCTGAGCTCGGCTTTGAGGTTCAGGACCCCCTCACCGACGCGTTTGGGAGTGAAGAGTTTGAAGAATTCGGCGGCCTGGAAACGTGCCAGCTCATAATGCGTCAGGTAATGGGGCAGGTTGCCGGTGAAATCCGCCTGTACCGTGCCTTTGCCCTCGCCCCCGAGCCAGCGCAGCTCGGCGGGCTCGAAATTCATATGGCCGTCAGCGGCCTTCACGCTGAAGCGGATGTCGGTCGGTCGCAGATCCTTCCGCGTGAATCGCTGACACTCGGTTTTGCCTTCAAAGCCGATGACTTTGAGCCAGTCGGCGCTCGGGTGTCCGGGCAACAGTTGCAGCCGTCGCAGATCCACCTGGCAACCCTCGAACACGAAGCCGCCCTGCGTCGCTTCGTCCCGGTAGGTGAGCTTTGCATCCGTCGCGCTCGCGCGAGCTATTGTCAAATCGGGTGTCGGGCCAGGGGGCGTTTGCAGGTGACGCAGGTCGAGCTTCCCCTTGGTATCCCGATCGAGGGTGACCTCGAGCTGGGTGGCGTCCAGGCTGCTGATGTGCGCGCGGCGATGGAGCGCAGCGATGGGATCGAGGCCCAACATCACCTGCTGCGCGCCGATGAGCTCAGTGTGCGCCGCCTGCATGTGTACCTGGTTCGCGGTCAGGTGGAGCGTAGGAATCAGCCCCACGCGCACGCTCCCGGCGATGCTGACCTGCAGGCCCAGAGCGGCTGAGGCCAGCGCTTCTACCCGGGGTTTGGCGTAATAGGTGAGCCACACCGACAGTGCAGCCAACACGATCACGATCAGCGCGACAGCCACGCCCAAGATGAGCCCGATGAGCTTAGCCGGACCTCTCCGCGCCATGCCAGTGTCCCCAGCACCGCATTCTTCGCGTTGACTCAAGGCGGCGCCGCGTGACGATAGCATTTACGGTGTTTCAATTCATCGCATCGAGGGGCCGAGCGCGTCCGCAGCCCGCATCGCATTCGTCGAGGCCGTCGACCCCGTCGCATGCGGAGAGTCTGCCGTAACCATTGCGAGAGCTGCGCGCAGATCCTGCTCGAGCGCCTCCGACAACATCACCTGTCTGGCACCTTCCGCGCGCAGGATCGCAGAGGGGTGATACGAACAGACGACTTGTGTGTGCGCTGACAGGGCGAACGGTTCGAGGCGTGCTTGCTCCACACTGCAACTCAGACCCGTCACGGCCCGAATCGCGGTTGCGCCCAGTGCCACGATGATGCGCGGTGAGATCGCCGTGATCTCCTGCTCGAGCCATGCGTGACAGGCACGCAACTCCTGCTGATCGGGCCGCTGGTGCAAACGTCGCTTGCCGCGCGGCTGCCACTTGAAATGCTTGACCGCGTTAGTGACGTAGAGGCGACGCCGATCCAGGCCTGCACGCAGCAGCAGCTGATCGAGCTTTTGACCTGCGGGGCCGATGAACGGGCGCCCACCCAGGTCCTCCTCGTCGCCGGGCTGCTCGCCGACCAGCATGATGGCCGCATTCCGTGGCCCCTCGCCCAATACGGCCTGAGTCGCATGACGCCATAGCTCGCAGCGGCGGCAGCTCATGAGCGAATCATCCGGTACCGCGAGCCCTGCAAGACTCGCGGTGATACCCCGGGGCGTCAGCAGATTGTCCGGGGGGGAAACAGCCGCCAACGCCTGTTGGGTTCTGCGGTGACCCTCGGCGATCAGCGGCTTGATCTGCGAAGCCTCCGGCAGATGCTGCCAGTAGCGGCCTGGCATGTGCTGGCGCATCAGCTGCGGATTGATGCGCGCTGCGTTACAGATGTTGCGGTAGTAAGTGCGCCACAGCCCATGCGTTTGATCCTCCCGCGGCAGGGAGGCTCGCGGGGGCGACTCGATGTACTGTGTCTGGCATCCGTCCCAGGCGGCCGCGCCGTCGGGGGTGGCGATCATCCAGCGCATGTTGGGAAAGCGCTTTTCGAAAAATGGTACGGCGCCCCGCAGAATCTCATGTCGGGGCTCGAACCACGCCACATACTGCAGGCCATCCTCTGCGGCAAGCTCGTGAAAGCGCACGAAGGCATGCATACGGTGCACGTCATGATGTACTGACTGCTGCCACGACTGCGCGGTCCGCACGTCGGCGTCCGCCTCGTTGTCCAAAAGCTCGCGCTGCTCATGCAGCACACGCCAGCTCAGTCGGTACATGAGCTCCCAGCGACCCGCATCGCGGTAACAGGCCAGATCCTGCAACAGCTGCCGCAATTTGCGCGGAATGGTCAGAGCAGCGACGCTTGTGGCGCACTCGGGTGCAGCGGCAGCTTCGAACAGCGTCGGCTGCCGGGCATCCGACCAGACGATCTGATCCGGAAGCACCTGTTGTGCCAACAGCTGACGCGCGGTGTTGCGCCACTGCTCGAAGCTATGGACCGCTGCAGCCGGCATTCAAAACAATGCCTGTTGTTGCTGCACTGGCGCGGTGAGTCGCGCCCGCAGCTGTTCAGATGAGCGCTCGCCGGCCGGCCGGTGATCGCGTGTGGTGATGAAATGCCGTGCCTTGCGCAGGCTGGCGCCCAGACGCTGCAGATCCGCAAAACGCAGCGTCTGGTGCCGGCGCGAACGCAGAATCCGCTCCACCACGCGCACGCCAAGTCCGGGCACGCGCAGCAGCCGCTCGCGCGGCGCGCAGTTGACATCCACCGGAAACAGCTCGCGATGCCGTAGGGCCCAACTCGTTTTCGGATCAAGTTGCAGATCCAGATTGCCACCCGGCATGGCAGCTACGATCTCCGGGGTCGAGAAATCGTAGTGGCGCATCAGCCAGTCCGCCTGATACAGGCGATGCTCACGCATCAGCGGCGGTGCCTTGTTGGGCAGCCGCGACGAGCCGTACTGAATGGGGCTGAAGGCGGAGTAATAAATGCGGCGCAGACGATAGGCCCGGTAGAGGGTGTCCGCGGACTGGATAATATGTGCATCGGAGCTTGTATCCGCGCCCACGATCAGCTGAGTGCTCTGTCCCGCTGGCGCGAAGCGTGGCGCCCCCTTGACAGCCGAGCCGGCCTCCCGGGCGTTGTCTACACCGATCCGGATGGTCCCCATCGCGCGCTTGATCGAGGTGGCATTCTTTTCCGGCGCCAGTTTTTGCAGCGCTTCGGCGCTCGGCAGCTCGATGTTGACACTGAGCCGGTCTGCATAGCGGCCGGCGCGCTCGATGAGCTCCGGACTCGCCTCGGGTATCGTTTTCAGATGGATGTAGCCGCGGAAGTCATGATCCTCGCGCAGGCAGCGCGCCACCTCCGCCAGCTGCTCCATGGTGTAGTCTGCCGAGCGGATGATGCCCGAGCTCAAGAACAGCCCTTCAATATAATTCCGACGATAGAAGGACAATGTCAGCGCAACGAGCTCAGGGACCGAGAAGCGCGCCCTGGGCACATCACTCGAGCGACGATTCACACAGTAGAGGCAGTCGTACAGACAGAAGTTGGTCAGCAGCACTTTGAGCAGCGACACACAGCGCCCATCCGGGGTATAGCTGTGGCAGATGCCCATGCCGGTGCTGGAGCCCAGACCACGCCCCGGCGCAGAATAGCGCTTCGGCGCGCCGCTGCTCGCGCAGGAGGCGTCGTACTTGGCAGCGTCGGCGAGCACCGCCAATTTCGCTTCCAGATCCATACTGTATATATATACAGACCGGATTCGCCGCGCAAGCTTAAGCGCGAGTCAGGAGCAGACCTCGAACAGCCCCGCGGCACCCTGTCCACCGCCGATGCACATGGTGACCACGACGTAGCGGGCCTTCCGTCGCCGACCTTCAATGAGAGCGTGCCCGAGGAGACGCGCGCCGGAGGCCCCATACGGATGGCCCAGCGCAATCGCCCCGCCGTTTACATTCAGACGCTCATCCGGAATGCCCAGCCGATCGCGGCAATACAAAACCTGGACTGCGAAGGCTTCGTTGAGCTCCCACAGATCCACATCTTCGAGGCGCACGCCACAGCGCTGCAGCAGACGCGGTACCGCGAATACCGGCCCGATGCCCATCTCGTCGGGCTCGCAGCCGGCGACCGCAAAGCCACGATAGATCCCCATAGGTTGCAGATTGCGCCGTTCGGCAAGGCGCGAGTCCATGACGACGCACGCAGCGGCGCCATCGGAAAACTGACTCGCATTGCCGGCCGCGATTACACCTCCCGGCACGGCAGCGCGGATTTTTGCAACCCCCTCGAGGGTGGTATCGGGACGAATGCCTTCATCCCGGCTCACGGTCAGCTGTCGTGTGCCGAGCCGCAGGCCACTCGGGTCGAGGACTCCCATAGTGACCTCGAGCGGTGCGATCTCTGCATCGAAATGCCCGGCGGCCTGCGCGGCAGCGGCCCGCTGCTGACTGCGAGCGCCGTAGGCATCCTGCGTCTCGCGCGCGATGTGGTAACGGCGCGCGACTTGCTCTGCGGTCTGCAGCATGGACCAGAAAATCGCCGGCCTGTGCTCGATCAGCCAGGGGTCACGGGCCATGTGTGCGCGCAGCTCGTTTTGCACGCACGAGATGGACTCCAGACCTCCGGCCACCAGTATCGGCACCTGCTCGGTGAGCACGCGCTGAGCTGCCATCGCGATGGTCTGCAGACCCGAGGAGCAGAAGCGATTGACCGTCACCCCCGCAACCGACACCGGCAAGCCGGCGCGCAGGGCAATCTGCCGGGCGATGTTGCCCCCCGTCGTACCTTCGCCCAAGGCACATCCCATCATGACGTCTTCGACTTCGGCCGGCTCGATCCCGGCACGCCGCACGGCCTCCTGAACCACGTGGCCACCCAGGGTCGCGCCGTAGCACATGTTGAATGCGCCGCGCCAGGAGCGGGCGAATGCCGTGCGCGCGGTGGAAACGATGACTGCATCACTCATGAGGTCGGACCGCTTCGGGATTGCATGGAGGAAAAGCTGGAACCTGTGGCGGCAAGGCGTGCCAACAGCGGCGCGACAGATGAATCCTGCCGGCGCGTGCTGCGCGCGTAGCGCTCGATCGCGCTCACGACCGTCGGCAATCCCACCGTATCGGCGTAGAACATCGGGCCGCCGCGCCAGAGCGGAAAGCCGTAGCCGTTGAGATAAACCAGATCGATGTCCGATGCCCGCTGCGCGATGCCGTCTTCCAGTACGCGTGCACCCTCATCGACCAGGGTGTAGACGAGTCGTTCGATGATTTCGGTGTCGCTGATGCGACGCCGCTGAACCGCAAATTCGCTCGAAGCCCGCTCGATCATCGCATTCACGGCCTCATTGGGACGCGCTGTGCGATCGCCCGGCTGGTAGTCATACCAGCCGGCGCCGCACTTCTGCCCGAAGCGACCCATCTCACAGAGCCGATCGCCGAGGTGCGGATAAGCTGGAGCGCCGCTCTCGGCGTAGCGGCGTTTGCGGATAGCCCAGCCGATGTCATTGCCGGCCAGATCGCCGACGCGGAACGGACCCATGGCGAAACCGAACTTCTCGATTGCGCCATCCACCTGCGCGGGCAGACAACCCTCCAGGAGCAACGCGGAAGCCTGCGCGGAGTACTTGTGCAGCATACGGTTGCCGATGAAGCCATCGCAGACACCTGCGACGATCGGCAGCTTGCCGATCTTCTTGGCCAGCGGCATGACAGTTGCGAGCACGTCTTTGCCGGTAACGGCACCACGCACGACTTCCAGCAACCGCATGACGTTCGCGGGACTGAAGAAATGCAGTCCGAGCACATCCTCGGGTCGGGCGGTGAACTGCGCGATGCGATCCACATCGAGCGTGGAAGTGTTGGTCGCGAGAATGGCCCCAGCGCGCGCAACCTTGTCCAGCTCGCGGAACACCTGCTCCTTGACTGCCATCTCTTCGAAAACCGCCTCGATGATGAGGTCGGCCGAAGTGAGCGCGTCGTAGGCGTTGTGGGTGCGCAGCAAGGCCATGCGCTGCTCAATCTGAGTTGTTGAGAGCTTCCCCTTCCTAGCGGAACTCTCATAGTTGCGACGGATCGTCGCTATTCCCCGCTCGAGCGCCTGAGGGTTGATCTCCACCAGCGTCACTGGCAGTCCCGCATTCAGGAAACACATGGCAATGCCGGTGCCCATCGTGCCGGCTCCCACGACGCCGATCGCCTGCACGCGCCGTGTTGGAGTGCTGGCCGGGACATCAGCAATCCTGGGTGCGGCGCGCTCGGCAAAGAAAATGTGGCGCAGCGAACGGGATTCGGGTGCCTGCACCAGTCGCAGGAAAATCTCACGCTCACGGCGTCTGCCGCTGTCGAAATCACTGCTCGTAATCGATGCTTCGATCGCATCGAGCGCTGCGAGCGGTGCTGGGAAGGGACCGGCCTTGCCCTTGACCATGTTGCGTGCAAAGCCGAGGAAGGCCTCGTGCTGCGCATATTGCACCGAGTTCTCGCGCAATCGCTGCGGCGGCTGACCTCGCGCAACGACCTCGCGTGCGAATTCGCGGGCCGCATCCAACAGCGACTCGGGTACGATTCGATCAAACAGCATCGTCGTCTGCAGATCGCGTGCGAGCACCGGCTCACCACTGACAATCATGTTGACTGCCGTCTCGAGTCCCACCGCGCGCGGCAGCCGCTGCGTGCCACCAGCTCCGGGAATCAGGCCGATTTTCACCTCGGGCAGGCCCACGCGGGCATCGGCCACAGCCACCCTGTACTGACAGCCCAACGCAAGCTCAAAGCCGCCGCCGAGCGCGGTCCCGGAGAGCGCCGCAATGGTGGGCTTGGGACTCTGTTCGAAGCGCATGATCAGCGTGTCGAGCGTGGGCTCGGCTTGCGCCTGCGGCGTGTTGAATTCCTTGACATCTGCGCCTGCGGAAAAAAACTCGCCATTGCCGATTAAAATTACCGCGGCGACGGCGGAGGCCTGTTCCGCACGCGTGAGCTCGGCCACCAGGCGGCTGCGGTGAGCGTGGGAGAGGGCGTTGACCGGCGGGTTGTCGAGCCGGATGATGGCAAGGGAGGCGTCGTCGGCTAAGCTGGTCATCGGCGGTCGTTTCCTGATCCTGCATCGAGTATAAATAATAGCGGCAAGCGCTTCCTCTGTAATAACGGATAACCGGCCCTCTTGACGCCCCGCCTGCATGTCCTGATCAGGTTGCACTTCGCGCCGATGTGTTTGCTGCTGCTCGTGATGAGCGGTTGCGTCAGCCAGCCGTCGCGGATGACCGATAGTGGAGCATTGCCCTATCCGCGCAGCCGCATCATCACGGGCGTGAGCTGGGATTTCTCACAGATGCAGAGTCAGCGTCGTGCGCACGGCAGCGACCTGTGGCCGTGCACCTGGGCGGCGGACGGCGCGCTGTATTGCGCATTCGGAGATGGTGGTGGTTTTGATGGCGACAGCGACAGCGTGGGCCGCGTAAGTCTTGGCTTCGCGCGTATCGTCGGCAGACCTGTCGAGGGAGACGCTGGAGCGTTCGCCGGGAGGAATATCTGGGGCGATGCACCCGACTATGCTGAGCATCCAGCCCGCTTCGGCGGCAAAGTGTCCAGCATGATCAGTATCGACGGCACGCTGTACGCGTATGGCGCCCTTTGGACTGCCGGCACGACATCCGATCCGGTGCACAAGGGCAGTGAGGGTCCCGTAAGAAGGCTCATCTGGTCGCAGGATCGTGCGGCGACCTGGCAGATCGCCTCCTGGGATGATCGCCTCGACTGCAGTTTTCTGAATTTCGGTAAAGATACGGCGGCAGCGGATGCGCATGTCTACATGTACTACAAGCGTCCGGGTGATGAGACTCATGCCTATCTGGCACGAGTACCGAAGACGCGCCTGACTGAAGATCCGGCGGCATCGCATGCCTACGAGTACTTTGTCAGCAGCAGGGCGGGTGGCAGGCAGGTCAGATGGTCCTCCGTGGAGACGGAAGCGATGCCCGTGTTCGCCGACCCGGCAGGGGTTGCGGTCCAGGTTGTTTTCGATGCGCCGCTGCGCCGCTATCTGCTCACTTCCGGACACAACTGGCAAAGCGCTGCAGCCGGTGAGCTGGGACTGTTCGAGGGCGCGCACCCCTGGGGGCCCTGGCGCACCGTTGACTACTACCACGATTGGGGCGCACTCGGACCGGAAGCGCGCGGCGACTTCCTGGGTGTTGTGTTTCCTGTGAGCTGGATGAGCGCCGACGGCTGCACACTGTGGGGAATTTTCTCGAGCCTCGGCCAATACGATTCGTTCAACATCGTGCGTGCGACACTGCTGGTGCAGCGCACCGGTGGCTTGCGCCCTGCCGCGGCGCGGCGGGCGCACGATGCCGGCCAGTGAGCCGCAAGGCGTGTTGTGAACGCAGTCATCGAAACCCGGCAACTGATCAAGCACTACGGGCGTTTCGGCGCCCTCAAGGGGCTGAATCTGCGCATGCCCGAAGGCAGCGTGTTCGCTCTCGTTGGGGCGAGCGGCGCGGGCAAGACCACGACGATCAAGATCCTGCTCAACATCCTCACACCCAGTAGCGGAGATGCCCAGGTGCTGGGCGTTGATACCCGGCATCTGCGTCCAGGCTTGCTGAGCGAGATCGGCTATGTCTCCGAGAGCCAGACTCTGCCCGTGCGTCTGCGGGTAGGCCACTTCTTCGATTACCTGCGCCCCTGTTACGCGCACTGGGACGCGCCGCTCGAGGCCAGCCTGCGCGCGCAGTTGCGACTGCCGGCAGAACGGCGCATCGGCGAGCTCTCGCATGGCATGCGCCTGAAGCTGGCACTCGCGTGCGCGCTCGCGTTCCGGCCGCGACTGCTGATTCTCGATGAGCCCTTCAGCGGACTCGATGCGCTGACCCGCGATGAGATGATTGCGGAGTTCCTGCGCGAGCCCCGCCGCACCTCGATACTCATCTCTTCACACGAGCTCGACGAGGTGGAGCGGCTCGCCACGCACGTCGCCTTTCTGGATGAGGGTCGCCTGCTTTTTCAGGGAACTCTTGAAGAACTGCGCCAATCGCCTGCCGCGGTGGAAACGCAGCTGGACGAGCCCGCTTCCGGGGAATCGAAGCCTGCTTGCAGGGAATCGAAGTCTCCGCCATCCCTGCGGACCATCTTTGTCAACATGGTGCGGAAGGCGCGCGCGCAATGATCAGACACATCTTGCGCAAAGACCTGCGGCTGCTGTGGCCGCTCGCGCTTCTGGTCGCTGCGATCCAGGTCACCCTCGAGTGGGCCATCTACCAGATGGAGTTCATGAACGGCAACGCCGTGTCGGGCCAGTTGCAGCGACCGCTGCTGATCGCCTGGTTCGTAGGCCTCGTGGGGCTCAGCGTATTCACCGTGCAGGAAGATCCGATTCCGGGCGTCGATCAGGACTGGCTGGTTCGGCCCCTGCCCAGAACTCAGCTGCTGCTGGCGAAGCTCGGGTTCATTGCGGCAATGCTGTGTGTGCCGATGCTCGTGTTGAATACGTTGCATGCGGTAGCGCTCGGATTTCCGTGGGGCGGCACCCTCGTGCTGGCGCTCTATAAAGCAGCCTTCGTCTTCGTGACCCTGTTGTTGCCCGTGGCCGCGCTGGCCTCGATGGGGCGTTCGATTTCCGAGCTGTTCGTACTGCTCGCCATCATCCTGTTGACCTATGTGGTCTCGACTGCGCTGCTAGCGGCGCTCGTGCCCGGTGACCGTTGCCCGGTATGCGGCACCTCCGAGGAGTGGATGCAACATGTACTGCAGCATCTTGAAGTATTGCTCGGCGCTGTGCTCATCCTCATCTGCCAGTACTACCGCAGGCTCACCCGGTTGTCGCGCTGGATCGCGGTGAGCGGTATGGTGATCTACGTGTGCGTGCAGGTGCCGTGGGCCCGGGCTTTCGAGCTGCAGCGCTGGATGGACGGCACGGGAGACCCCCCGCAGGTGCAACTGCAACTCGTGTCCCAAGGTGCGAGCGTAACGGGTCAACGCGCGGCTCACGCTGCCACCGCGCCACGAGCTACGGCACGAGAGCTGCTGAGCGGGCATCTCGCCGCCGCATTGCAGGAGCTGACGCAGGTTCCATCGCCGGTCATTGTGCGAATGATGGTGCATCCGCAGGGGCTGGCCCCAGGGGAGTTCCTGCGAGCCGATCGAGCCGAATTCACCCTGTCAGATAGTGCGGGCCAGGTGTTGTATCGCGGCCGCAATCGCTCCCCCGACCCCCTGGCATTGGTACCTGATCCCGCGGCGGGCGATATCGTGCAGCCGCTCGAGCTGCCGCAAAGTGTGTATGCGCAGTTGCAAGGTCGGGCGCTGACACTGAGCATTCATTACTACCTGACGCGCCTGAGCCCGCTCATCGCATACCGCATTGGCGCGGATCGGGGCCGGCTTGCCAGCCGTGAGCTGGGTTTCTGCGAAAGTCGTGTGAGCGAAACGGCGGTCATGGTGCGCTGTCGCAAGACCGGCAATCCTCCCAGCTGTTTTCTCGGGACGCTGTATAGCGTTACGGGGGCACACAATCCGCCGTTCCTGCGCTGCGCCGATGACTACCGGCCTTACATTCCGGCACTGGCGAATATCGCGCTGCTGAGTGGCATGGACCTGCTGACTCACGATCCGATTGGGGTCGCGCGCTACCCGGTGGAAGCCAAGGATCCCGGCGACCTGTTCGTGCAGCTGCAGGTGTATGCGATCACTGCGCACTTCGAGCGCATCGAGAACCTCACGCCGTTCGTCTTGCCCGAATGAGTTGCTCGATCGCAGCGCAAGCGCGCGCCAGTCCGTCCGTAGCCGCGATCTGGGCGCCGATCGCGCTAGCGCGATTGCGACGGGTCTCGTCCGAGAGCAGCAGGCGCAGCTGCCTCGCGGCCGGTGTGGCGCGATAGCGAGCCCTGGGTAGCTGCAGGCCGACACCCATTGCGACGATCCGGGCGGCATTGTCAGGCTGATCGAAAGCATAGGGCACGACGAGCTGGGGCACGCCCGCTCGCAGCGCCTGTGCGGTCGTGCCCACGCCACCTTGATGGATGATGCAGGCAGCCTGCGGGAACACCTCGGAGTAGGCCGCGTAATCACAAGCGAAAACATCATTTCCCAGCGCGGGAGGGATCGCATTGCTGCCCATGATCAGTAAGGCGCGCTGACCTAACAGGCGCGCGGCCCTTACGCTTTGCTCGAAGAAGTCATCTGCCAACAAGACGGCGGTTGATCCGAGCGTAAACACCAGCGGCGCTGGACCTGCCTGCAGGAATGAATGAAGTGCGCTTTGCGGCGCCGGCGCCTCAGCCGCATCGTAGTAAATGAAACCGGTTTGTTTGGTGTTATCGGGCCAGTCGAGTTGGGGCGCCCCGAGCGCGCGATCAAACAGCGCCAGATTCAAGTAAGGCGAGAAGCGGTCGCGAAACAGTGGCTGGACGCGCGCTGGCAGTCCGAGCGTGGCACGCAGCTGTCTGATGGGCGCGCTCCAGTGCCCAGTGGCGAGCTGCAGGACCTGGTGCAGACCGCTCTGCACGATTGCCGGCGCGCGTGCAAGCTGTCGTGCAAAGGGCAGCGGTGGGATGACCGGTGGATCATGAATGGAGAAAAAGGACAGCGGTGCGAGCACGACGCTTGCCCAAGTCAAAACCATCGCCTCTGCCACCAGCGGCGCGGCAAGCACTACCTCACCGGCGATGAGCAGGTCAGCGCCGCGAACGGCCGCAGCCAGATCGTCATACATCTCACGCAGATACGGCAGCAGCAGCGTACGGAACAGGAATTCGGGCCCTGACCTGGCGTGCATCACCTTGCGCACGAGCTGAGCATCTGCAGGAGAGGCGAGGGGCCGCAACGGCGCAAAGCGCAGTCCGAGGCTTTCAATGCGCGGCCGATAGAACTCGCTGGTGGCCACGCACACCTCGTGGCCGCGCTGCTTGAGACCCAACGCAAATCCAATGATGGGATGCAGGTCGCCGAGTGAGCCGAGCGTTGCGAGCACAATATGTCGTGGCGAGCAGGGGTCGTGGGCGGCCGGTTCGTACATGACCGAAGTTTAGCCTGACGCTGGATGGCGACAGTTGGGCATGAGCCTGTTCTTCGCCGTACTGGAAGATTGGCGTTCCGCGGTAGCCGTGCGAACATTGCCGGCCTTGTCGAGGGGGCGACTGCAAGCCTGACAAATCAGGAGCATAAGGAGGAATCATGAGACTCAGTGCACGCAACTCACTGCCGGGCACGGTGCGCCGCATCGAGCGCGGGGCCGTGAACGCCGAGGT
The DNA here is from genome assembly GCA_963715725.1 of uncultured Pseudomonadota bacterium. Lineage (GTDB taxonomy): Bacteria > Pseudomonadota > Gammaproteobacteria > Steroidobacterales > Steroidobacteraceae > 13-2-20CM-66-19. Next base: position 3,404,927 of record OY970272.1, read on the forward strand.
GACTATAGAGCTGGCTCCGGCGCTCAACGTCGTCTCCATCGTCACGCTCGATGCCGTGCGTGAGTTGAATCTCAAGGAAGGTGACCGCGCGTTCGCGGTCATCAAGGCCTCCAGCGTCATGATTGCAGTTGAGTAGCCGCCGATGGACTTTCCACGATACGTGCGGGCAGCAGCTGCCCTGACAGGTCTGACGCTGAGTCTGTGCGTCCAGGCTGCAGAGCCGTCGCCCTTTGATCTCGTCGGTCCGGATATCTCCGTGACGGTGACCCGTGGTGAGAAGACACTGCCGGTGTCCCAGGTGCCCAATCTCAACACCGGCGATCGTTTGTGGATCAAGGCGGATCTGCCGGCGACCCAGACCGCGCATTACCTGATGGTGGCCGCCTTCCTGCGCGGCTCGACCAATCCTCCGCCCAAAGAGTGGTTCCAACTCTGCGAGACCTGGACGCCAAAATGCCGCCAGGACGGACTCACCGTGACCGTGCCGCCGGAGGCGCAACAGATGCTGTTGTTCATGGCTCCCGAGGCCGGCGGTGACTTCCGCACCCTCGTGAGCGCGGTGCGCGGACGGCCGGGAGCATTCGTGCGCGCATCGCAGGATCTCAATCAGGCCTCGCTGGACCGTGCGCGGCTCGATCAGTATCTGGCTGTGGTGCGCGCCTTGAATGATACGGACCCTGCGCAACTGAAGGAAGTTGCGCCGCTGCTCGCGCGCAGCCTTGCCATCAAGGTGGACGAGAAGTGTTTGGATCGCACCCTGACGCTGCAGGCGCAGTGCCTCATGCAGGGTCAGAATTCACTGATTCTGAACGACGGCCACAGCACTTCGATCGTCGAGGCGCTCACCACCGGGCCGGCCAGCGACCTCGCCATGGAAGCGAGCTTTACCCCGCAGCTGAGCTATGGTTACTACAGCCCGTACATCGCCTCCGTACTGGACATCGCGCGCATCATGGATTCGTTCCGTACCGCGCAGTATCAGTACATTCCGGCGCTGTCGATGCCTCACGATACGCAGATGCAGCTGATGCTGAACACGCCGCCATCGTTTCACAACCCGAAATCCGTGCTGGTGATTGCTTTACCGGCCGTCGAGAAGGCGCAGCTGCCGCCGCTGCATGCGGTGGATCCCAAGGAAACATTCTGTGCGCGCAAGTCGGTGCTTGCGCTGCCGGTCGAAGGGGCGCCGCTCGTATTTTCTACCGGTTATGCGCACGACATCTCGCTGCGCGTCACCGCCACTGACGGCAAGACGATGGAGTTGCCGGCGCGGGCTGATCCGCGCAAAGGTGGCTATGTGGTGGACACCAGCCCTCTGAACACGGCGAACTTCGGTGATCGGGTGCGCGCTGCGCTGCACGGCTACTGGGGCTTCGACAAGTATGATGCGCCGAGCTTCGAGCTGGTCAATTCCCACACGCAGAACTGGTCACTCGCCACCTCAGACCAGGGCACGTTGATCGTCGGGCGCGACAAGACGGTGCGCCTGGAGACGGGCAACGCAACCTGCCTGGATGCCGTGCGGCTGAAGAGCGCCGACGGCACCGAGCGCAAGGCGGACTGGAAATTCGTGAAGGCGAACGAAGTGGAGGTGACTCTGCCGCTCGAAGGCGCCAAACCTGGTGCGATGACTCTGTTGGTGAGTCAGTACGGCACCCCCGCCGCCCAGTCGGTGCCCTTGCAGGCTTTCTCTGAGGCCGCGCATCTGGACGCCTTTGCCATTCACGCCGGTGACAGTCAGGGGCTGCTCAAGGGGAGTCGCCTGGATGAGGTCGCATCGCTCACTCTCGCGGGCATTGATTTCGTGTCCGGTAAGCTCGAGACCTCGCAGGGTGTCGACACGCTCGCCATGGTGACACGCGATGCGCAGCCCGCCCTGGCATTGAAGGCGGGCGATACCGCGATTGCGCGCGTGGGTCTGAAGGACGGTCGCACGATCGAGCTCAACACGCTCATTGCTGCCCCGCGCCCGAAGCTCGCCCTGCTGGGCAAGAGCGTGCAGCCCTCCGCCTCGAGCCACGACAGCAATATCGAGCTCGCCAACCAGGATCAGCTGCCGCAGGATGCGCGGCTGACTTTTTCGGTACGCGCTCAGTCGCCAGCCACTTTCGGACGCGATGAGAAGATCGAGGTGGCGACCGCCGACGAGGCGGTCTCGACCTCGCTCAGCATCAGCAGCGGCACGGTCACCCTCGAGGATTCCCGTATCGCCGTAGCGACGCTGGACCCTGCGAAGGCGTTCGGCTCGTCGGTTTTCGGACCGCTGCTGTTCCGGGCGGTCGTTAACGGGATCAGCGGCGACTGGCAGCCGCTGGCGACGCTGGTACGGCTTCCGCAGCTCAAGGAGCTGAAGTGTCCGGCCACTGCGGATGTGGCGTGCAAGCTCTCCGGTGCGAACCTCTTTCTGGTGGGCGCGGTATCCAGCGATGCTCACTTCGAGCACAGCGTTCCGGTGCCCGACGGTTTTCCCGGGTATGCGCTGCCCGTGCCGCACCCGGATAACGGGGTCATCTACGTGAGGCTGCGTGATGACCCGACCACAATCAGCCGGGCTACCTTGAGCGTGCAGCAGCTGCCTCCCTCAACTGAGGAGGCTGCACGCGCCGAGGTTCGGCACGCGGCTGCAACCTCCCCGCCTCCCACTACATCGTTGTCGACCCCCGCGCCAGCAGAGGTGGGCAGTGCAGCACCGGCAACTGAGAGCACACCTGCGGGCGAGTCGCATGCGGCGCTCGCCGCAGCGGGATCCTGAGGCGCTACGCAGTCGCAGGCGTTGTGTGCCTGCGGCGGACACGCTGACGCTGCGGAAACACCCGAGCGCGCGCTGCGGAATTTTTTTAGTTCGCCACGTCAAAACGTCACGCGACAAGCGTTAGCATGCGCGCTGACTTGCAATACAACAATCGGGGAGGAACATCATGCTTGCTCTTAGCAGTCGGGCGATGCTGGCGTTTGGGCTTTCCGTGACGCTGGCGGCAGGACCCAGTTTCGCAGGCGACGATGACAGTCGCGATGAGGATGGCCAGGCGAATCATGCGTGTGCGGGGCTACCGAGCCATCATGCCCTGAAGACCGCTCTCGAAGATGCGCGCTCGCAAAGCAACGGCGGATTCAATCTCGATATGTGGGGCTCGGTCGTGAACCGCGACGGAATCGTGTGTGCAGTCGCCTTCACGGGTCATGACCGCGGCTCGCAATGGCCGGGCAGCCGGGTCATCTCCGCGCAGAAGGCGAACACGGCCAATGCTTTCAGTCTGCCGGGACTTGCGCTTTCCACTGCAGACCTGTACGCCGCGGTACAGCCGGGCGGCTCGCTGTATGGCTTACAGCACAGCAATCCGGTGTCCACGCAGGTAGCCTATCGCGGGCCGGCGAGCAATTTCGGCAGCGACAACGACCCGATGATCGGCAGCCGTATCGGCGGAGTGAATGTGTTCGGCGGCGGGCTGGCGTTGTATAACTCCAAGGGCACCCTGCTCGGCGCGCTCGGTGTGAGTGGCGACACCTCGTGTGCCGATCACAACATCGCGTGGCGGACCCGGCATACGCTCAATCTCGATTTCGTGCCGGGCGGGGTCAGTGCGAAAGGCGATGACAATATCAACTACATGGGCCTGGTGCCGGTGCCGAGCGTACCGCACGACTTCTCACACCCGATCTGCAAGATCGGCGGCAATGACATGGTGTCCGCCATCAGCGCTCATCTGCCACCCATTCAGGTCGTGCATTGACTTTAAGTGTGCTCTGATCGGTAGCGGAGGCGGTCCGCTTGCGTCGCACCGCCTCCACGGAGGAAGCTGCGCGTCACGGTGGTACCTCTCATCACTCTCGAGCTGCATCAGCAATTAGAGACGGCACGGCTGGCCGGCACAAGTGTGCTGGACTGCTCACTCGATCTGGGGCGTTCACGCACCGAGGTGCGATTGAGCGCAGATCACTGGAGCTGCAAGGACGAGAGTTTTCCTTATCTGCGCGAGTGCCGTGAGCGCAGTATCTATTACTGGAGCGGTACCGACTTCGAGGTGGCGGCGCGCTACAGCGGTGCGCTCATCAAGCTGATTCCGACCACCTGGGGCGCACCCACGTTTGAGATCGACGGCATCAAGATGCTGCCCTCGGAGCGCATATCGCCCTATGAAGATGCCGAGCAAAAAGTGCGGCTGGTTGCCCCGGCCGGCAAGATCATCCTGGATACCTGTGGTGGGCTCGGGTATTTCGCAGCGATCTGTCTCAACGCAGGAGCTGCGAGTGTGCTGTCGTTTGAAAAGAACGCAACGGTTCTGTGGCTGCGTACTCTGAACCCCTGGTCGCCCGGGGCCGATGCGCGACTCAAGCTGACGCGTGGCGACATCAGTGCTGAAATCCGGCAGCTGCCAGATGCCTCGGTCGATGCGATACTGCACGATCCACCCCGCTTCGGTATCGCCGGTGAACTGTATGCACGCAGCTTTTACGATGAGCTCTACAGAGTTCTGAGGCGGCGCGGACGGTTGTTTCACTACACTGGGCACCCCAACAGGATTACTTCCGGCCGCAATTTTCCTCGGGAAGTCAGCACGCGGCTCGGCGCTGCCGGCTTCGAGCCAAAGATCCGGGGCGACGGTGTGCTCGCGTTAAAGCGCTGAAGAACCTACTGGCTGCCTGCTGGCCTTCCAGCGCTTCCAGTCACTCCTGATGCGCTTGGCAAGTTGCGCGGGTCTCTTCCCGTAGAGCTTCGCGCCTAAACGCTGTGCTTTGTATTGCAGTGCCTGGCGTCGCGCATTGATGAGCGCGAGCAAGGGCTGGGTGTGTGTATCCGTAGCGGTTGTCTGTTGGTGCGCCGCTGTGTGCTGGCTATGAGCCAGCAGTTTTTGCCGCAATACGCTCAGATCGTGATCATCTCCCAGCGCATCGGACAAGGCATGCAGCTGCTGCTCCCAGCGCTTGATGAAGTCCGGCCGCACCGGCTGCAACATGCGCACCTGATATCGCAGGTATTTCACCTGCTTGCGCCACTCGTGCAACTCCTCATCTCCCTGGCGGCGTTGTGCCGCATGCATGGCTTCGCGTCCCAGCTTGTATACTTTCAGCAGCGAGGGCCCGAGCACGGCCCAGCCGGCGCGCCGCACTTTGAGACGCGCAGCCCTGCGCCGCGAAGCGCGTAAAGCTTCGCGCGTCTGCCGCAATCCGCGCGCCGAGCCGGAGAATTGCTCACAGGCCGTGGCGTACTCGCGCTGCAACGCCTGCCGCAGATTTGCAACTTCGGCAGATCGTCCTGTTACATGTCGCCCACGCAACTGCTGCAGCGTGTCCAGCAGCACCCGGGCATCGCGCACGCTGCTGAGCGGTCGCGCTGCATCCCGCAGTTTGTGATTGAGGCGCCGATAACGTGCAGCGGATAGGCCCCGGCGCAGTAAACGTAGCGTGGCACGGCACTTCTTTAATGACTTGCGTGCGCTGTGAATGGCTTCGTCGGCGGGACCACTGCGAGGTAGCGCATCGTCAGCTTGGGCAAGCTCATGCCGCAGGATATCGAGTGTGTCCTGAGTGCCGGCGTGCTTGCGATGCAGGTGTGGCATGTCCTGAAACAAAAAGGGCCACTTCCGTGGCCCTTCGAGGACTCGGGTGGCTCGTCCTGCGACAAGGTCCGAATCGACGGTTCACACTCTACGAGTGCGGCCCGGGGAAGGAAATAGCTATCCCCCTCAAAGCTCTGTCGGAGAAGTCCGACAGCCGGGGCGCTTAGCCTGCGATAAGACATGTAAGGATCCGCTGCAACGCCCAACTGGCGATGAGACGTGCAACAATCCGTCGCAACCGTGGCGTCCGTGGATAGAACTGTGGCTACCAGTGCCCTGCGCATGCTGTTCCGGAACAATGCGCGCCTGTGGTGGGCGACGGCCATCGGCATTGTCACCTTTGCACTGCTGCCTCACGGATGGTCGTTGGTCTGCCGCCTACTGACAGCGTGGGATACGGCGATCGTGGTGCTCATCCCGATCATTGGCGTGCACATGCGCCATCAGGATGCCGGCAGGTTGCGGGCTCGCTATGAGGGGGATGATCCCTCCGCGCCCGTGATTCTGCTGCTTGTGGTTGCCGCAGCTCTGCTCAGCGTAGTGGCTATCGTTATGTTGCTTTCCGGTATCAAGGCGCTGCCTGACCCGGAGCGGGCGGCGCGTGGGACGCTCGCGGCGATAACTATCGTGGCATCATGGCTTTTGGTGCCGACGATGTTCACGCTGCACTATGCGGATGCTTACTACAGCGCGTCAGAGGAGCAGCCACCGCTCGGATTTCCCCGCACCGCGGAGCCCGTGTTCTGGGATTTCGTTTATTTCTCGTTCACCATCGCGGTCGCCTGCCAGACTGCCGATGTCGCCACGCATGATGCGGCCGTGCGCCGGCTGGTGGTGATTCACAGCATCATCTCATTCGCTTTCAACGTGTCGATCATCGGCTTTGCGATCAACGTTACCGCGGGTTTTCTGCAGGGGAGCTAGCTGCGGTGCCGAAGAGCTCGTCGAGCTTGGCCTCGTAGTCGTGATAGCCGAGTACGTCGTACAGTTCGGCGCGCGTCTGCATCAGTTCCAGCTTGTTGCGCTGCGTGCCGTCACGGCGCAACGCGCTGTACACCTCCAGCGCGGCTTTGCTCATGGCGCGAAATGCAGACAGCGGGTAGAGCACCAGGCGCACTCCCGCGGCGCCGAGCTCAGCGGTGGTGAACAGCGGCGTCTGACCGAACTCGGTGATGTTGGCGAGCACCGGCACGCGCATGCGAGTGGTGAATTGCCGGTATTCGTCCAGAGTTTTCAGAGCCTCGGCGAAGATCATATCCGCGCCCGCCTCGATGTAGGCGCTGGCCCGATCGAGCGCGGACTGCTGCCCCTCCACCGCATGGGCATCCGTGCGCGCCATGATCACAAACCCCGGATCGAGCCGTGCGTCGACCGCGGCTTTGATCCGATCGACCATCTCAGCAGTATCCACCAGGGCCTTGCCTGGGCGGTGGCCGCAGCGCTTGGTCGCAACCTGATCCTCCAGATGCATCCCGCCCGCGCCCGCGCGCAGCAGCGACGTGCACGTGCGTGCAATGTTGAAGGCTCCTCCCCAACCGGTATCGGCATCTACCAATAGCGGCAAATCGGTCGCGGCAGTGATGCGGCGGACCTCCTCGCAGACATCGTTGAGCGAGGTCATGCCCAGGTCGGGCAGTCCAAAGGACGCGTTCGCGACGCCGGCACCAGAAAGGTACAGCGCGCGAAAACCGGCGCGTTGGGCGAGGAGTGCGCAGTACGCATTCACCGCACCGACAATCTGTAATGGCCGCTCGGCTTCGAGCGCAGCGCGCAACCGTGTGCCGGCAGAACTCAACGCATGGGGGTGCATGCGGGCATGTTAAAGCAGGCCCCGGCAAATTGCACCGCGCTCAGGCCGGCAGCAACTCGATTTGCAGTTGCATCTGTTGCGTCCCGCCTGGAGGAACCAGAAACAGACCGGGCTTCGCGCTGAACTCGCCGGCAAAACCCTCCGGATCCGACAAGCCGTGCCACGGCTCGACACAGATGAAGGGCGCGCCGGGCTTGCTCCAAACAGCGAGAAACGGCGTGTTGCTGAATGCAATGCGCACCTGAGGTCCGGCTGCTGCACCATAGAGCAACTCCCGGCTGCGAAGCCGATCGAAGATCAGCGCGTCCGTGCGAAACAGATCATCGTTTAACGGCAGCCGGCGCTGTTGTACCGGGGTTGCCTCGCGCTGCGGCGCGAGGAGGCCTTGCGCATTCAGGCGCCGCACCGGCGCGGGTTCCTCCATGGAGAACGTAATGCAGTGCGCTGCACGCGGTTGACCGTAGGGCAGCGGCCAGCGCAGGCCGGGATGAAAACCAAAGCTCGCCGGCAACACGGCGGCGCCGGGGTTGCGCGCCGTGCTGCTCACCGTCAGTAGCGCGCCCTGCACTGCGAAGCGCACCTCGAGCTCGAAGTGGAATGGATACAGAGCAAGCGTGCTCTCGTCTGCGCGCAGGCGAAACGCGGCAGTGGATGCGGCAGCTTCCAGCACCTCGAACAGGCAGTTACGCGCGAAGCCGTGGCGGGAGAGGGCATAGTGCTTTGTGCCGAGCCGATAGTGGCCGCCGGCCAACGTGCCGACGATCGGAAACAGTAGGGGTGCGCGTCCTGTCCAGAAGGCCGGATCACCATCCCACAGTAGATCCCGGCCTTCGGCATCGCGCAACAGCGACAGCTGAGCTCCGAGCGGATCAATGGCCGCAATCAGCTGACTCGAGCTGATCTGCACCCAACCTTGCGGATGCGCGGCGCTCACTTAGCGCAACTGGCTGTCCTTGCTGCCGCGCCGGTTATAGCCGCTGAAGGCAGCCGCGTGCCGATCCTCTGCGTCCTGGCACGGCAGGCAGCGCCGCACGCCGGGCACGGCGCTGCGACGGGCTTCGGGAATCGGCTTGCCGCACTCGGAGCAGTGAGTCAGGGATGCGCCCTGCGGGAGGCGACTCTTGGCACGGCTGATACCGTCCTTTACGGTCGCATCGATCTGATCCTGTACCGCCCCGTCACCTGCCCAACCCGTCGCCATGTGATCCTCCGGCAAACCGCTGGCTCACTTTACCAGCCTGATTACCAGATGGCGGCTGCATAAGGCAATTCAAGTGTGTGCTGCAACGCCAGAGTCCATAAAACAAGGGTTTACGGCTTCCCCAGGCCTTCGATGGTCGCGGAGATTTCGCGCGCGCCGCCCGGAGCTGCAGTCCGCGATGCGACGCTGGTCCTTGGGCCCATCATTTGCTGCAGCTCTGACCTCGGTTCTGCTGGTCCAGCCAACGGCTCAGCGGCGCGAAGTATTCGATGAGTGCGCCGGCATCCGCGTTGCGCTCGCCCGAGAAGGCCTGCAGGGCTTCCGGCCAGGGCCGCGACTGACCCATTTCCAACATCGCATTCAGACGCTCGCCGACCTTGTGGCTACCGTACACACTGCAGCGGTTCAGGGGACCCTGCCATTTTGCGAGTCGACAGGCGGCGCGATAGAACTGAAATTCGTAGATGTCAGCGAGAAAGTAACGCAGATAGGGCACGTTGAACGCCACGTGATATTTCGATCCCGGGTCGAAGGCGTCCGACGGTCGCGGAGCGGGAGGCTTCAGGCGCTGATAGCGTGCAACCAACTCCCACCAGGCGTCATTGTAGTGTTGCGGCATGATCTTTCCGGAGAAGACGTCCCAGCGCCACTTGTCGACGACCATGGCAAACGCCAGGATAGGAACCTTGTCCAGAGCCATGCGCAACAGGTAAGGCAGGTCTGCCTCCGGACCCGGCACGCGCTCAATCAGTCCGATCTGTTGCAGATACGCAGGTGTCACCGCGTTCAACGCTGCGAAGTCACCGATGGCTTCGTGAAAACCGTCATTGGCGCCATCCCGAAACAGTACGGGCTGATGCTGGTAGGCGCGTTGATACATGTTGTGGCCGAGCTCGTGGTGTGCGGTGTAAAAATCGTCGGCGCTCACCGTGAAGCAGGCTTTCAGCCGCAGATCCTCCTTGCTATCAATGTCCCAGGCTGACGGGTGACATACGACCTCGCGATCGCGCGGCCGCGTGATCTGTGAGCGTTCCCAGAACGTTGCAGGCTCGGGTGCCAGGCCGAGCGACTGATACCAGGCATCCGCCGTGTGCACCATTCGCGGGGCGTCATAGCCATGGGCAATAAGGGCGGCGGTAAGGTCATAGCCAAGTTGGGCATCCGCTGGTGCGACCAGGTCATAGATATTTCCCCAGGTCTGTGCCCACATGTTGCCCAGCAAGTCTGCACGGATGGGTCCACTGGCAGCTTGCACGCCGGTGCCATATTTCTGGCCGAGCCGCGCGCGAACATAACAGTGCAGCTTGTTGTACAGTGGCTCGATCTGAGACCAGAGCTGATCGATCTGGCGGGCCAGCGCCTCGGGCGGCAGGTCATACCACGAGCGCCATTGTGCGCCCGTGTCCGCATAGCCCAGCTCACGGGCACCTTCATTGGCGAGCGCGACCATCCGAGCATAGTCCTCTCTCATCTGCGGACCGGAAACCGCGCGCCAGCCTTCGAACAGGGCTTGCTGCTGCTGCGGATCGTGCGAGCTCCGCAGCATCTCTTCCAGCTCATCGAGACTCAAATTTTGACCTTGGTAGGCCACACGCGGCGTGGAGAAATCCTCCTTCAGCCGTGCGCTGATCTGCGCCAGCTCCTGGGCTGCCCCCGCCCGCGTGGGCGCTGCGACGACGAGCCAGTGCTTCAGCAGATATAGCTTGCGTGCCGTGACCGGATCGGTTGCCACGTGGTCGAAGCGCGCCGACTCATTGGCGAAACGTACCGCGCGCGCTGTGGTCTCCGCATCGACCCTGGCGAGCAGCCAGCTGGTGTCAGCTGTCAGGTAGGTCTCCTGCGTCCAGGAAACGCGCGACAGATAATCGGCATCCTCCGCGAGCTGTTGCTCGACACGAGCGACAAAGTCGCGCGCCTCGGCCGCAGTCGCCGCGCTCGGTGCTACGGCAGCGGCGCTCTTTCCGGCTATCAGCAGCGTGAGGGTTACGACTGCAAACCGGAGAGGCCTCATGCCTCAGGCCGCTCCGGCCAGCTGGCGTGTTGCGGCAGCTCATCATCCAGCTGGTAATAATCGGACTTGTCGCCGACGAAGATGTGCTCCGTCGTATGTAATCCCGTGGGCGGGTCGAGAGTGCCGGCCATGATGCTGGTCCAGCTGTCATCCGCTGGACGCCAGAAGAGATTGCCACCGCAGCGGTTGCAGAAGCCGCGCCGGGCGCGTGCGGATGAGGTGTACCAGGTGAGAGTAGAGTCGGAAAGCAGCTTCACGTGTGGGGTTGGCGCGCCGGTCGCCGCGACGTAATGCCCGCTAGTGCGTCGACATTGGGAGCAGTGACAGGTGATGACGTCGCGTAGCGGTACCTCCACCTCGTAGCGCACGCCGCCACACAGACAACCACCCGTGCTCTTGCTGCTGCCATCTGGCATAGCGTTGTTCCCCATCGATGCGAGGCGCTTAAGATACACCGCGATTATGAGCGTTTCTATCGACAGATCCGCTGCGGTTGTCCTCACGGGTGTCTCCGGATCCGGCAAGAGCACACTTGGCATGCAACTGGCGGCACGGTTGGGATTGCGCTTCGTCGATGGCGATGATCTGCATCCGCAGGCGAACCGGCACAAACTCGCTGCCGGCCTGCCGCTCAACGATGCCGATCGTGCGCCCTGACTGGATGCCAACTATGCGGCCCAAGGGAGCTTCTGGCTGCAAGACTGATGCTGAACGTCAACGGCCGGTAGCCGGGTTGCTCGATGCCGCGGTGGCTGCATTGCGCCCCGCATCGCCCTAGCACGGTGTGTCAATCCACATCCGCCACCGGCCTGGCCAGGTGTGCCGCCAGCACAAACGCGGTCGCGCAGAATGCCGAGGCAATGAGAATCGGCAGACCTGGCAAGTGCATCCTCGCATCCGCGCGCACCGCGAACGCGAGCGTCGACAGATAGACGAGGGGGCCGAGGATTGCGGCAATTCCCATGAAGGCCGAGTTGATACCTTGCAGATTGCCCTGCTGACTAGCGGGCACACGGCGCGACATCAGGCTTTGTAATGCCGGCAGAATGAGTGCGGAGAGTGCTCCGCAAGGTATACCGGCGTAGAACTGCAGTGGACTCGCCGCGAAAGCATAGATGAGGAACGCCAGCACGGCGCAGACGAGACCGGTGAGTAATGCGCCGCGCTCCCCCAGCGTGCGAACCACGCGTCCCACGAGCAGTGTCTGTACCAGGATTGTCAGCGCTCCGGTGGCAAACAGCATGCCGGCGGCACCGAGCGGGCCCCAGCCGAAGCGATAGCCGACGTACAGCACAAAGATGCTGGGAAACACGTTGTGGGCGAGCTGATAGAGCAGGTTGATCAGCGCCAGGCCAATGAGGTTGACCCGCTCCCCCAGCAGTCGGAACGCGCCGAGCGGGTTGGCCTTCAGCCAGCGCAGCTGCGGGCTGCGGTATTGGGGTGATAGCGATTCCGGCAGAACGAAGTAGCCGTACAGCCAGTTGCAGAGAGCGAGAGCCGCTGCGACGAAGAACGGCAGGCGCAGATTGATGTTGCCGAGCGCCCCGCCCACGGCAGGCCCGACCAGGAAGCCGACGCCGAATGCTGCACCCAACAAGCCGAAAGCGCGGGCGCGCTCCTGAGGTGGCGTGATGTCAGCTACGTAGGCATTAGCTGTGGAGAAGCTCGCCGAGGTCACCCCGTTGATGACGCGTCCGACGTAGAGCCAACGCAACGTCGGTGCGAGCGCCATGAACAGATAATCCACACCCAGGCCAAGGATGGAGATCAACAGCACCGGCCGCCGTCCGAACCGATCGGAGATCATGCCGAGCACCGGTCCGAACAGGAACTGCATCAACCCCCAGGTGACCGAGAAAATCAGCGTGTACTGGGCCGCGAGCGCGGTGTCTCCGCCGGCAAACTGCTTCACGAGGTTCGGCAGGACCGGAATCATGATCCCGAGCGCAATGATATCGAGCAGCGCGGTGATGAAGATGAAGATGAAGGCAGCCCGGCGCGGCGCGCGCGCGCCCGAGGCCGACTGCAGGTTGGTCACATTCATGATCGGAACATATCATGGCGGCTTCCGGTCGCTCAGACGGCGGCCGCGACGTGCACGGCGGTCGCAGTCCGCAGGGGGAATCGCCTCGGGAAGGCGCCGTTCACCGATGCGTCGATCGGCCCACTCGCGCAACTCGCAACGACAGGATTCCGGCATGGTGCAACCGGGCAGGGGTAGGCGGGGAAGGTTACGGACGAGGATCGGTTGCAGCAGTGTGGCACGTGCCGCTGCGCAGCAGCGTGCCACCGGAGCGACGGTGACGGCCTTGTACGAGGGGGCAGCCCGGACCGAGCGGCGCTTGCGGGTCAGCGTGAGCCATGCTTGCCGAAGCGCCTTCAACCCTCGCTGCCAGAGTGAGCTCAGGCTTCGTCGCAGAAGCGTTCTAGGGACCGGTTGCCGCCTACTTCGCATGGGGAAATCTTAGGTAAGCGGCCGTGCTGACGCTGCGGCATGGGGCACAAGTCACGCAGGCGTGAGCGGCAATTCCTGTTCAAGTTGCGGGCATTCGCCGCCATCTGTGCGACAGTAGGCACGCCGCTACGGGCGGACGTCTGGACCGAATCCGGAACAGCGCGGGTCTGACATCGTGCCCGTACGCTGTCCGCGTCGCGGGCGCGCCGGCACATGCTGCACACTACGTTGCAACGCTCAGCTCGTCCCGAAGGGGAGGCATGATGGATGTTCACGAATACCAGGCAAAACAACTGCTTTCCTCATTCGGGGTACCGATTCCGCGCGGCAGTGTTGCCTACAGTGCCGAGCAGGCGGTGTTCGTGGCCACCGAGCTCGGCGGCTGGCATTGGGCAGTCAAGGCGCAGATTCATTCGGGTGCACGCGGCAAGGCGGGTGGCGTAAAGCTTTGCCGCACCTATCACGAGGTTTCGGCTGCAGCCGAGGCCATGCTGGGCAAACGGCTGGTAACCAACCAGACCGGACCGACGGGCAAATTGTGCCAGCGGGTGTATATCGAGGTCGCAGAGCCCTTTGAGCGCGAGATATATCTGGGACTGGTGTTGGATCGCAAGGTGCAGCGCATTCGGGTCATTGCCTCGGGGCACGGGGGGATGGAGATCGAAGAGGTGGCGCGCACGGACCCCGATTCCATCCGTCAGATACAGGTGGAGCCGGCGGTGGGTCTGCAGCCCTTCCAGGCGCGCGAGATCGCCTTCGGCATGGGTCTCAACATCAAGCAGGTGAGCCGTGCGGTGACCACCATCACTGGTTGCTACCGCGCTTTCCGGGACCTCGATGCCACCATGGTGGAAATCAATCCGCTGGTCGTCACCAAGGACAACCGGGTGCTTGCCCTGGACGCCAAGATGTCTTTCGATGATAACGCGCTGTTCCGTCGTCCGGCCGTCGCCGAGATGCGCGATGCCTCGCAGGAGGATCCGCGCGAGGCGCAGGCCGGCCAGCATGGTCTCAACTACGTTGGCCTGAGCGGTGATATCGGTTGCATCATCAATGGCGCTGGCCTCGCGATGGCAACGATGGACATGATCAAACATGCCGGCGGTGAACCGGCGAACTTTCTCGATGTGGGGGGTGGCGCCTCCCCGGAGCGCGTGGCGGAAGCTTTCCGCCTGGTGCTCTCCGACAGTAACGTCAAAGCGATCCTGGTCAACATTTTTGCGGGCATCAATCGTTGCGACTGGGTCGCTCAGGGTGTCATCCAGGCAGCGACCGGTCTGAAGGTGCCGCTGATCGTGCGGCTCGCGGGCACGCGCGTGGAAGAGGGCAACCGCCTGATTCGCGAAAGTGGTCTGCCCATCATCAGCGCCGAGGATCTCGCAGATGCCGCACGCAAGGCGGTCGCCGCGGCACGGGGAAAACGCTCATGAGCATCCTCATCGATGGCAATACACGGGTAATCGTCCAGGGATTTACGGGCGACAAGGCGACTTTTCACGCGCGTGAGATGATCGCCTACGGCACCCAGGTAGTGGGAGGTGTGACTCCGGGCAAGGGCGGACAGCGTCACTTGGACCGCCCGGTATTCGACACGGTGAAGGACGCAGTCCAGGCAACCGGGGCTACTGCCAGTCTCGCCTTCGTGCCCCCGCCGTACGCAGGCGATGCGTTGATGGAGGCGGCCGATGCGGGACTGCGTCTGGTCTGCATCATCACCGATGGTATCCCCGCCCAGGACATGATGCGCGTCAAGCGCTATCTGATGCGCTATCCGAAGGATCAGCGCACGATGCTCGTGGGACCGAATTGCGCAGGCGTCATCAGTGCCGGCAAGGCGATGTTGGGCATCATGCCCGGACACATCTACCAACAGGGCAACGTGGGAATCGTGTCGCGATCCGGCACTCTCGGCTACGAGGCTGCCGCGCAAATGAAGGCCGCGGGTGTTGGGGTCAGCACGAGCGTCGGAATCGGCGGCGATCCCATCAACGGCAGTTCGTTTCTGGATCATCTGGCGCTGTTCGAGCAGGACCCGGAAACCCGCGCGGTGGTAATGATCGGAGAGATCGGCGGACCTCAGGAGGCGGAAGCTTCTGCCTGGATCAAGGCCAACATGAGCAAACCGGTGGTGGGTTACGTCGCAGGGGTAACTGCCCCCAAGGGGCGCCGCATGGGGCATGCGGGTGCGATCATCTCCGCTGAAGGCGATACGGCGGCTGAGAAGGCCGAGATCATGCGCTCGTACGGCTTGCATGTCGCACCCAGCGCGGCAGAGCTCGGCGCGAGCGTGGCGGAAGCGCTGCGGCGATGAGCTTTACCACCATCACTCAGGCGACTCCACGCCTGCACCGCTCCGAGCTGGCCGTGCCCGGCTCGAACACCGGCTTGTTCGAGAAGGCCGCCCGCTCTGCGGCCGATGTAGTGTTCCTCGATGTGGAGGATGCCGTGGCGCCTGATGACAAGGAACAGGCACGCCGCAACATCATCCAGGGTCTCAACGAGATCGACTGGGGGACGAAAACGATGATGGTGCGCATCAACGGTCTGGATACGCACTACATGTACCGAGACGTCATCGACATCGTGGAGCGCTGTCCGCGACTCGACCTGTTGCTGATTCCGAAGGTCGGCGTTGCAGCAGATGTCTATGCGCTCGACATGCTCGTCACGCAAATCGAGACCGCAACCCGGCGGACGAAGTCTCTGGGGTTTGAAGTGCTGATCGAAACCGCACTTGGCATGGCCAACGTCGAGGCCATCGCGCAGGCCAGCCGGCGCCTGGAAGCGATGAGTTTCGGTGTCGCCGACTATGCAGCCTCAACGCGGGCGCGCACGACCGTCATTGGAGGAGTGCATGCCGAGAGTGGCGTGTTGAGCGACAAAGACGAACACAACAAGCGCCAATATTTCTGGACCGATCCCTGGCATGCGGCCCAGACGCGCATGCTGGTTGCCTGTCGCGCCTACGGTCTGCGCCCCATCGATGGCCCCTTCGGCGACTTCAGTGATGCGGAGGGCTTCAATGTCGCCGCGCGGCGTGCTGCGGTGTTGGGTTATGAGGGCAAGTGGGCGATACATCCCTCGCAGATCGAGCTCGCCAATCAGGTCTTCACGCCTTCGGAAACCGAGGTGAATAAGGCGCGACGCATCGTGGAGGCAATGGCCCAGGCGGCGCGCGAGGGTCGAGGTGCTGTCTCGCTGGACGGGCGTCTCATCGACATCGCCAGCATTCGCATGGCCGAGTCTCTGCTGGCGAAGGCTGCGGTGATCGCTGCGCGGAAACCTGCGACCACTTGACCGTCGGCGGGCGGATTCGCCCGCACACACAATGTCTGTCATGAGGTGCTAAGGTGCCCGAGCGGCCGGGGGGGAAGCTTTGGCGATTATTGTGACGCTGCTGATCACCCTGGCTGTGGTCATTCTGGCGCAGAACCTGCACACGCCCGAGAAGGAGATCAAACATCAGGTTGAGCATTGCCATGACATTTGCGATCCGCAGTTCCGCCGCGAAATGGGTGCGCTGCTCGGCCCCGCCATCATCGGCGGCAACCGTATCACTGCGCTCGAGAACGGGGTGCAGATCTTCCCGGCCATGCTCGCGGCGATCGCCGCAGCACAGCGCACCATCACGTTTGAAACCTACATCTACTGGTCCGGAGAAGTCGGTAGCCAGTTCGCCGAAGCACTGATTGAGCGGGCAGGTGCGGGCGTGCGCGTGCACGTCATGCTCGACTGGCTCGGCAGCGAAAAAATCGATCATCAGCTTCTGCAGCGTATGGACGCGGCCGGCATCGAGGTCGAGCGCTATCACGCGCTACGCTGGTACAGCCTCGGGCGAATTAACAATCGCACGCATCGCAAGGTACTGGTCGTCGACGGCACGGTTGGCTTCACAGGCGGCGTCGGCATCGCCGATCAGTGGCGCGGCAATGCCCAGGATCCGCAGCACTGGCACGATCTGCACTTCCGGGTGGAGGGTCCGGTGATCGGGCAGATGCAGGCGGGCTTCCTGGATAACTGGATCAAGACGACGGGCAACGTGCTACACGGCGATGCGTACTTCCCCGACCTCCAGGAAGTGGGTGAGCTGGATATGCAGTTGTTCATCAGCTCTCCGGCCGGCGGCAGTGCGAGTATGCGTTTGATGTATCTCACGGCTATTACGGCGGCCGAGCGCTCCATCGATATCGCTGCGGCGTACTTCATTCCCGACCGCTTGATGAGCGCGGAGCTGGTAAAGGCGCGGCAGCGCGGTGTGCGCGTGCGCGTTCTCGTACCCGACAAACACACGGACTCGCAGACCACGCGCATCATCTCGCGGCGCGAATGGGGAAATCTATTGGGAAACGGCGTGGAGATCTGGGCCTATAACGCCACGATGCTCCATGTCAAAATGCTGATCTTCGATGGATTCATGGTATCGGTGGGATCAACCAACTTCGACACTCGCTCATTCGAGCTCAACGACGAAGCCAGCCTGAATGTCTACGATACGCAATTCGCGCGCCAGATGACCGAGCTGTTCGAGTCCGACCTGCGCAAGTCCGAGCCGTTCACCCTCGATCAGTGGCGCAACCGTCCGTGGCATCATCGTGCCGCTGAAGTGGTGCTGCTTCCCCTGCGCGCGCAGCTCTGAGCACAGGGAACCCTCGGTCCGTCAACGCGCCGCCGCAGGCAGATAGCGCTGCATCCAATCGAGATAACGCCGCGTGCGGTCCACCAGAAAACTTGGACGCGTGAGCACGTGGTACTCGCCTGGATAGACGATCAACTCTGTCGGCACCCCCAGGGTGTGCAGCGCCTCATACATCTGCTCACCGCCTGCGAGAGGTACGTTGAGATCATGATCGCCTCCCAGGAACAGCGTCGGGGTGTGGATGCGGTCAGCGTGGAAGAAGGGGTAGGAAACCTGCAGCCATCTGGCCTGGTTTACCCATGGCGGGTTGAGCTCGGCATTGTATTGCAGAATGTATTGGTCAGCGCCGTACATCGCCGTCTGGTTGCCGCTACCCGCACCGCTGATGGCCGCCTTGAAGCGCCGGTCGCTGGCGATCGTGTAGTCGGTCAGTATGCCGCCATAACTCCAGCCGCCGATGCCCAGCTGCGACCGCTCGGCCACACCGCGGGCAACCGCGTAGTCCACTCCGGCGAGCAGATCTTCCACCTCCTTGTGTCCCCAGTCAGCGGCGATCGCGCGCGCGTACTGCGCACCGCGCCCGGTGCTGCCGCGGTAGTTGATGGCGAGCACGACATAGCCGTGCGTGGCGAAATACTGCCGCTCGAGCTCCGGGCCGTAGCCCCAGAGTTCCAGACCATGACTGTCCTGACCGTTGGGTCCACCGTGAATCCAGAGCAGCGTGGGATAAGGTCTGCCCGAGCTGTAGTCCGGCGGCTTGACCATCATGCCGTGCACTTGCACGCCCTTACGGCTGCCGAAGGCAATAGCCTCCACCGAGCCAAGTGCGACTTCGCGGAACAGCTCGCGGTTGTGCGCGCTCAGTTCGCGCAACTTGCCACTTTCCAAGGCGTACACTTCGGCCGGCGCATGGTCAGTGGATAGCACAACCGCCACGTGACTCCTGGCGGAGGACAACTCATGCACAACGACCGTGTCCGCGAGGCGGACAAGCTGTCCACCACTGACACTGATTCGTGCCGGGTACTGGTAGCCGTCGTCCTCGACCGTGAAGATCAGCGATTGACCGTCGTCGCTGAACTGCGGCGAGCTGACCGCACGGTCAAGCTGGTCTGTCAAACCGCGAGTTGCGCCTGAGCCAAGCTGCACGATGGCGAGGCGGTCCATGATGTACGCATTGAAGCGCGGCACATCTCCCTGCAGGTAAGCCAGGCTGCCGCCGTCCGGACTCCAGACGAGCTTCTGTTTGTTCGGCGTCAGCGTGCTGAGGAGTTTGCGTGGCACGGCACCGGCGTGACTGTCGAGCAACTCAATTTCGTCATGCCCCAGCTCGCTAGCGGCGAATTTCTGGCTCACATAGGCGATCTGTTTGCCATCGGGCGAGAACGCCGGCGCGGACTCCTCGCGGTCGGTATCGTGCGTCAGGACTTCGGAGCCGCCCGTGCGCGTGTCGAGCAGGTACAGGTGAGTGCGACTCTCGGCGGTGAGATAACCCTGCTTGTCCTGTTTGAAGTGTAGCTCATCGATGACGAGCGGGCGCGGGGGCGCTTCTCCTCGTAGATCGGTTGCCGATGTATCGGTGTGGTCCTGCTGCGCAGGTTTTTTCCGGGAGGATCGCTCGGTCAACACGATATGGACGCCGTCCGGCGACCATTCATACTCCTCGATCTCGCCGCTCTCGTGACTCACCTGGCGGGCTTCGCCGCCGCGGCGGTCGAGGATCCAGAGTTGTTGCCCGCTGCTGGCCGGCCGCGCGCTCAGGAAACTGAGGTAGCGACCATCCGGACTGAAACGCGGTTCGCCTGCGCTCTCGCCGCGCGTCAGCTGCACGCTCTGCGTGCCATCCCAACTGACAGTCCACAACTCGGCGCGGCTTTCATCCGTCTCCTTGTCAAAGCGCGTGACAAGATAAGCCACCGCCGTTCCGTCGGGAGCGATGTGCAGATCCGAGACGGCAGCAAAGCGATACCAATCCTCGGGCAGCAGGGGCCGGCCAGCGTGAGCGAGCAGTGGAAATAGGGTGGCGCACAGCAACGCCAGCCAAAAGCGGGATTTGGATATAAGCACGAGCAACTTTCTTCGCAAGCAGAAAGCCGATGAGTGTAGCTCAGGCCGGGGCCGCCCATGCGCGGTCATGCTACGCTTACAAACTGCAGTGACAGGCCTGCCGACCGGTCAATCAGACATGAGTGCCCCCCCGGCGCAGAACAATGTTGAGGAGCAGCGCCGGCGAGCGCAGCTGGCACTGAAAGCCGGACAGTACGCGCTTGCCGAGCGACAGCTGCGCGCGCTGTTGGCGCGACGCCCGGCAGACGCCACCTGCCAGTGGCTGCTTGGCGTTGCGCAGCTTGAGCAGGGAGAGATTGGCCAGTCGATTGCCACGCTGGAGCAGTTGCTCAGTAACGAGCCCGAGCTTGCCCAGGCCCGTGTCGATCTGGCACGGGCTTATCGCAGTGCTGGCCGCACAGAGCACGCCCGCCAGGAGGTGCGCACCGTACTGCAGCGGCTGCCACAGCTACATCGAGCGTGGCTCGCCTACGGGGATGTCCTCGTGGATCTTGCACAGTATGACGATGCGCGAATCGCATTTGAGCGTGCACGGCTGACCGATCCGTGGCGTGCACGGGTGGACCAGGCTACCGCCGCGATGCTCGCGGATGATCGCCGGAGTTCTGAAGAGCTGTTTCGATCGATTCTCATCGAGGATCCGGCGCATGTGGCGGCGCTGTGCGGGCTTGCGGCATTGTCCCTGGCGGCCGATGTGCCGCAGGATGCCGAGCGGCTGATCCGGCATGCGTTGCGTCAGTCGGCCCACGCACCGCTCGCCTGGCGCGGCCTGGGGCCGGTGCTGATGGCGCTCGGGCGCTTGCAGCAGGCAGAGGCGAGCGCGCTGCATCTGCTGCAGGTCGAGCCCGAGAACCCGCAGAGCTGGATTACGCTGGCAGCAGCCTGTGCCCGCCAACTGCGGCAGGAAGAAGCGCTCGCAGCCTACAAGCGCGCCGCTGAATTGAAGCCGGAGGAAATCCGGTTACAGATGTCCATCGGGCATGTCAACAAAACCCTGGGGCGTCGGCAGGCCAGCGAGCAAGCGTACAAGGCAGCGTTGCACATGGTGCCTGACTATGCCGAAGCCTGGTGGAGCCTCGCCGATCTGAAGAACTATCACTTTTCCGATGAAGAGATGACGAGGCTGGCAGCCGCCCTCGACCGCGAGCCGGCCGGCTCTGCCAACGAGGCGCAGCTCGCTTTCGCCCTGGGCAAAGCGCTCGAGCAGCGGGGCCGGTACCGTGAGGCCTTCGCCTCCTACGTTCGCGGAAACGCGCGCCGGTGCGAGGATATGCCCTTTCACATCGACCATTTCGAAAGGCGCACCGAGCGCATCTGCGCGTTCTTCGATGAAGCGCTCCTCACCTCGCGGCGCGGCAGCGGCGAGTTGAGCGACGCGCCAATTTTCATCGTCGGATTGCCGCGTTCGGGTTCGACCCTCATCGAACAGATTCTGGCCAGTCACTCGGACGTCGAGGGCACCATGGAGCTACCGAACATTCCGAACATCGTGCGCGAGTTCGAGGACCGCGCACGCGATCGTGACGGCTACCCGGAAAGTGTCGCGCAGGTGACTGCCGCGGAGCTGCACGCACTCGGAGCGCGTTATCTTGCGGAGACGGCGCCACTGCGCCTGCAGGACCGCCGGCACTTCACCGACAAGCTGCCCAACAACTTCAGTCACGTCGGGCTGCTACAATTGATCCTGCCGAACGCGAGGATCATCGATGCGCGGCGTCATCCTATGGATTGCTGCCTCAGTACCTTCAAACAGCACTTCGCGGAAGGGCAGACCTTCAGTTACGACCTTGAAGTCCTGGGTCGCTACTATCGCTGCTATTTGCGGCTGATGGATCATTGGGATCGGGTGCTTCCAGGCAAGGTCCTGCACGTACAATACGAGCAGATGGTGCGCGATCCGGAAAGCAGCATCCGTCGCCTGCTCGAGTTCTGTCAGTTGCCGTTCGAGCCGGCGTGCCTAGATTTCCATGCCACGCAGCGGGCGGTCCGTACGGCCAGCGCCGAACAGGTGCGTCAGCCGATCTACACTTCCGGCGTAGGCTACTGGCGCTACTTTGAGGAACAGCTCGAGCCGCTACGGCAGGCTTTGGGCGACACCCTGCAGCGTTTCGACAAGATCTCTTAAGAGCTCGGCCACATGCGGTCTGCGAACGCTGACTGCGACAGATGTTTGCGCAATGTCGTCATGCATTTGCGCGGGCACGCCATGAGGCGTTGACGAGCCCTGACCTCACGAAGGATGATCTGGGGATAACCTGAATCAGGTCCCGACCGCAAAAGAACTGTCAGGGGGTTCGAATGGTTCATCGACGGATCAAGCGCGCTGCTGTGTGCCTGCCCGGTGCCATCGCACAACTGCGAAATTCATCGGCATCCTCGAAGATCGGCCTGGCCGTTGCTGCAGCTCTTGCGGTCTCCCCTGCTCGCAGTTATGCGGATGCCGCGGCAGGGGCCAATGCCACGGGGGCGCTTCAAGAAGTCATCGTCACGGCGCGTAAGCGCAGTGAGAACCTGCAGGATGTGCCGATGAGCGTGGAGGCGTTCACGGACCGCGACATGAAGAATCTGGGCATCACTAGGTTCGAGGATTACGCCGAGAAGGTGCCGTCGGTCTCGTTCATCAGTGTCGGCCCAGGCACTCAGCTGTTCGTCATACGTGGCGCCTCGGATGGCGGCAATCCGAATTATTCTCCAGCGTCGGCTACGGGATTTTTCCTTGACGATAGTTCGCTCAGCCTGTCTGGCGTTCAGCCTGACCTGCACCTGTATGACATCGAGCGAATCGAGGTCCTGGATGGTCCCCAGGGCACGACCTTTGGTGCCGGCTCGATGTCAGGAGCAATCCGCTACATCACCAAGAAGCCAGACGTCACGGCTTTCAGTGCGGGGCTGGATTTCGAGGGCGGCAAGATTCAGGGCGGCCAGGGAAACTGGACCTACGAAGGCTTCCTGAACGCGCCATTGATCAGTGGCATCCTGGGTTTGCGGTTGTCAGCCTTCAGTGACTCACATGGTGGGTTCATAGACAACCGGCTGACTACACGTGTATGGAAGAACGGTGCCGTTTCCGACAACTCGCCATGGGCGCGCAGCAACTACAATCGCGAGCATGTTGAAGGCGGGCGGGCCGCGCTGAAAGCAGTAATCAATGAAGGGTGGAATGCGACGCTGACTTACAGTTACCAGCGTCAGCACGGTCTCGGTGCCTGGGATGAGGACCTGGCCAATGTCGGTGCCCGTGCCGTGGAGCGGTTCGGTCCGGAAGCGCGCCTCAACGAAGCCAGAATAGTTGATTTCCATGTGGACGGCGATGTGGCTGGGATCGCGGATCTCGTGTTCGCCAGTACATACTGGTCCTTACCGGTACGACAGCAGAACGAGTACTCGCAGTACATGGAGAATTATCTCGACGGTGCAAGAGAAGGGATGACCTGCCTGAACGATCCCGTCTACGGGAGCGGCCCGTACACCAGTTGCCAGCCGCCGGTGCAGTTCTACAATTATCACACCAATCCTAACCGGTACTCCGAGGAAGTCCGCATTCTTTCGAAGCCTGGCGGCCGTATCCACTGGCTTGCGGGCTTCTACTGGGAGCGCACGCGCGACGATAACTCCGGCAACACCTATTACATGCCGGGACTGCGGACGGATGGTGCGGCATTCCAGTACTACATGAATCTTTACGGCACGACAATGTCATCGCTTCCTCCGGGTGTTTGGTATGCAAATAGAGATAAAACCGATTACCTGCAGACCACGGAGTTCGCAAATATCAGCTTCGACGTTACCGAGCGGCTCAACATCGAAGCTGGAGTAGTCCACTTCAGCTCTCGTTTCTCTGACTATTCGCCTTACTCTCTGTTGGCCTACGCGCCAATAAATCCTAGCTATTCATCGGGTGGTTCTAACAAGGTAAACACGAGGGCCGGGATCAATTACAAAATTACTGACAAGGCGATGGCGTATGCGGATTTTGCGCAAGGATTTCGTGATGGCGGCGTCAACGGAGGGTACCTTGACTCCTGCTACGCAAACGGTGTGCCGCCGAAATACATCCCAGACACGCTCAATAATTACGAGATTGGCTGGAAAACGACCAACCTCGGCGGCCGCCTGGTGTGGAACGGGGCCGCCTATCTGATGCACTGGCGTGACCTGCAGAATCAGATTTATGACGCTAACATCTGTGCACCTGCAAGCTTCAGTGCGAATGTTGGCAATGCTCGAATTTATGGCGTCGAATCCAACATCGATCTGCGGGTGAACGATAACTGGTCGCTGCAGGCCGCGGCGAATTACACTGACTCACGGCTCGTTTCCTCCCACTATCCTACGTTTCAGTCGGAGATTGGCGAACGGCTGCCATTTGCGCCATACGTGAGCTACAGTTTCAACATCCGTTACGAGCATCCTCTTGCAGACCGGCTTCGCGGATACGCTCAGTTCGATCTGGCTCACAAGGGCGATATGTGGAGTGCTCTGACAACAGATGACACCTTTCTCGGGTTACCGCGAGTACTGCAGCCTTCCTATTCCATTCTGAACCTGCGTTTCGGCTTGACTCCGGAGGGGGGCCGCTGGCTCGGTGAGTTCTACATCACCAATCTGACCGACAAGAACGCCATCGTGTACGTCAATACAGGGAACTTTGATTTGCGCGAGACAACCAATGAGCCCCGGGTCTTTGGCATTCGGCTCAACTACCGCTTCGGCAAGGAGGCGAACGCTGAATAGAGGCTATTCGAGCACTCAGCGCGGAACGGCAGTGCGGGCGCATTCCATCAGATCCGGGCCGATGCCGGTGGTCGGGCACGCGTCCCCGTTGGCCGAACGCGGCACTGATGGGGAGGTGCGCTCGTAGCTCACGGTCGATCCGGTAGCCGAAAGTGCCGCTGCAAAAACTCATGTTCCGCGCTACGCAGCGCTGTAACAAGCCGCTGACTCCACTCTCGCTGCCCCGCGGGCTCTGCCACCAGATCCTGCCGCAGCTCGATTTCCACATGGGGCAGCGATCGCGCTTCGCCGTGGTGAGGAATGGTGTAATCCGTGGCGTCACTGACGAAATAGGGCTCATTGTCCGCGATCAGCAGTTGTGAATTCGACCGTAGGGCCTCGAGCATCAGCCCGGCGAAACGACGGTCGCGGTTGTAGAGCACCGCGGCATGCATCTCGCGCGCCTCGCCGCGAAAGATGTTGGTCATGGTGTGCTGCGCAATCAGGATCGTCAGGCGGCCGGCCGCCTGACGCTCATCGAGCAGCTTGCGGATGCAATCATGGTAAGGATCGAAAATCGCGCGCCGGCGAGCTGCGCGGTGTGCAGCCGTAAGACCGATGTTGCCGGGGACCTCAGCGTACTCGGCGAGTACAGGAATGGAGGAGTCCACCGACGGATCGCGATTGCAGTCCATGACCAGCCGCGAATAGTTCTGCGCGATCAGCGTTGCATCCAGCAGGCTGGCGACTTCCTGAGCCACCGCGAGCGCGCCGATGTCCCACGCGATGTGGCGGCTCAATTCTGCCCGCGGCAGGCCGAGCGCGCCCAGGCATCTCGGAATGCGAGAGCTGGCGTGGTCAACCACGATCACGAAGTTCGAGCTTCCGCTCGGATTCGTGACGCAGCAGGCTGACGGCTCATCCGCCGCCAGCAGCACATCGGTAAGAGGTTGATCTGTGGTCATGTTACATATCGCTGCGGTGACGCGGTTGGCAAAAAAAGCTCGTCGCGCTGTTGACTCGTTGACCCTGGCAACTCCGTCGGGGAGCATCGCCCGGGGCTGCCGGACCACTCCCGCAGCCGGATGCAATGATAAGACAGGGAGGCCGGATGCGGCGGGTCATGATCTGGGGCGCGATGCTCGCGCTCTCTACGTTGGCGCATGCGGGATGGCGTGAGGCCAGCACGGATAACTATGTGATCTACAGCGAGGGCAGTCGCGACTCGCTGTTGCGCTTCGCCGAGAGGGTGGAGCAGTTCGATCAGATATTGCGCCTGATGACCGGTGTCAGAAAGCCGCCGCCCCCCATCAAGTTGCGAATCTACCTGGTCAGTGATGAGAGCACCGTCAGAGAACTGTACCCGGTCCCGAGGCCTTATTTGGCCGGCTTTTACCACGCGTCCCCCAGTGGGGGCGTGGCGATCGCAAGCCGCGAGCATGGCTCGGGGGAGTTCGCGCTGACAAGCGACACAGTGCTCTACCACGAGTACTGCCATCATTTCATGTCACAGTATGCCCCGGCCAGCTATCCGGTGTGGTACTCCGAGGGCTTCGCGGAGTATTTCTCCTCGACGACCTTCAACCGCGATGGCTCGGTAGATATCGGTCGGCTCGCCATGGCCCGACTGCCGGAGCTCGTGCTTGGGACGTGGTTGCCGGCGGACAAGCTGCTGAACGACGGGCTGAGCGATCTGCCGGCGAAGAGCTGGTCGCAGTTCTACGGCGAAGGGTGGCTGCTTACGCATTATCTTTTTGCGAATAGCCAGCGTGAGCACGAGTTTCGGCAGTTTCTGTTACTGCGCGTAAGCGGAGTCCCAAACAACGAGGCGTTGCAGCAGACTTTTGCGCCGGATGTCCATGCTCTCGACTCGGCCCTGCATCGCTACCTGGACGGGCGGCGCCTCATGGCGCGACGTATCCTTAAGCCGGATCTGAAGTCACCCGCTGTGTCGGTGCGCGAGCTCTCGGCTGCCCAGGGCGAGCTGCTGCTGCCGGCACTGCACGCGGAACTGGGTGTACCCGATGCCGAGCGGTCCAAGCTGCTGGCCACCATCCGTAACCGCGCCGCGCATTTCCCGCAGGATCCTTACGCCCGCACGACCGTCGCTTTAGCCGAAGCGCGTCTCGGCGATCCCGCGAACGCGCAGCAGATGCTGCAACGTCTGCTGGAGGAAGATGCGACCAACCGGCGTGCCCTGCTCGAGAGCGCCTGGCTCAAAATCCATACTGACTCGTCCGACGACGATGCGCGGGTCGCTGCCGAGCGGGAGGCACGCACGCTCGCCGTCAAGGCCAACCGGCTCATGAACGATGATCCGGAGGCGCTGCTGTTGTTCTACCTGAGTTTCCAACACGAGGCGAGTGGACCCTCGCAGAACGCCGTCGCTGGCCTCGAACGGGCCTACGAGATTCTGCCGCAGCGCGAGCAAACGGCCGTGCTGCTCGCTCACGAGCTGGTCCGGGCGAAACGTCTGGACGAGGCCATCCGCGTGCTGCGTCCTGTCGCTTTCTCCCCGCATGAGGGCCGGGCCGAGCAATCCGAGAACGTCCGTCGCTGGATCCAGGAGCTCGAGGGCAGGCAGTCCGAGTTGGAACACACTGCCGTTCAGCAATCGCCATGAGCTGGCGCAGGACGATGGTCTCACACGTCGATCTCAGCGCAAGGGCAGGTGCAGCAGCGCATTTTTCGGTACCATAAGCCCGTCCGGATTCTCATTGTCCTTTGCGGGAGACTTGGAAATGATCAAGAAGGTTCTGGTGCTTGCAGCCCTCGCAGCCGTGACGTCGGTCTGCAGCGCACAGGTGGGGACGACTGCGTCGGAAGGGGCCAAGGCCACAGCCGAAAAGGCGAAGGAGGTCGGTGACGACACCAAGGCAGCCACCACTTCTGGCAGCACTCACTACGCCAGTAAGGCCAAGGCCAAAATGCACAAGGCGAAGGCGCATCATCACGCCCGGAACGCCAAGGATGCGGCCAAGGACGTTCCGAAGTAGATCGCTATTTTGCCTCTGCGCCGGCGGTACTTTCTGCCGGCGATTTCAGCAAGCAGGTCAGCCGCTGGGCCGACCTGCTGCCCCGTCTGCTCCGTTACCACATCACGTCCTGTAACGGTGGGACCCCGGAAGGACTTACCCAGCCGGCGGCGGCTGACCTTCGACCGCCGGGATGGCCGCATCGATACACGCCCAGGTGGGTGCAGCCGATGTCCAGATGGTCAGGTTCGGTCGTGCCAATTCCGGGTCATCCAGCGTCCCGGCGCGGACAAATAACAGGTGCGGGCGGCTCTCGGCGGCGCTGAAAAGGTGCACCCCGCAGCGGGGACAAAAGCGCCGGTGCATGACGTTGCCGCTGTCCGCAATGCTTGAGTAATCCGCAAGTGTGCCGCTGACCGTGAGTGTGTCCGCGGGAAAGCACACGTTTATCGTATTACTGCCGGCACCAATGTATTGGCAAAGCCGGCACCAGCAGGCGCGCACGACGATAGGCTCTGCCGCGAACTCATAGCGCACCGAACGACACAGGCAACCTCCGGTGATCCGCATGGCAGTTCTCTGGTGAGGATGAGCTGACCATTGTAGTGCCAGGCCCGATACGTTCAGGACAATATCTACAGGGGCGGCTCAGGGCCGCCCCTGTACGTTCAGTTTGCCCCGACTCAAGGCCAGCTATTGACCAGATTCGTGACGTTCAGGGTCCCTAGCCCCGTGGCGAAGTCCCAACCCGCCTTCGCGGGGTAGGCGACGATCAGACGAGTGTCAGACGTGGACAGCACACCGAACTGCTGCTTGTTCGGGTCGTAGCAGTTCACGGTACCGAAACACGGGACATCGATATTGCCTGTCGTCACGTCATGGAAGATGCACGAGCCGGCACTGTTGGCTCCCTGATTGGAGTTGCAGCTGGCGCGTTTCGAGGAGTCGGCATACTCGGCACGCGCAAGGTCATAGTAGATCGGCGCGGGATTGCCCTGGGGGCCACCTGCCTTCTGATTGATCAGGGCCTGAATGCTGGCAAGTTGCGGGGCGGTAAAGGACGTCCCCCCGGCGCTGTTATTGAGTGCGTCCGTGGGATTGCTGTAGTTGCACGGAGAGCCGCCCTGTTTCTTGTCGGACATGCAGAACAGAATGGCGTGGTTCCAGAACAGGTTGGAGGCGAACAGCGAGACATCGGGCAGATCGCGCACGCCATCGTTAGGGACCCCGTATACGCCGCTCTGCCAGTATGGTTTGGAATAGACGAAGCTGGGCGCACCGCTGGCACCGATGATGTCGAGGAAATTCGCCCCCTGCGGAGAGTTGCAGAAACTGATCCCGTTGGGGAAGCCGAGGAAGGTAAAGAGCACATCGCTCGCGCAGGAATCGTTCCACGGAATCTCCGGAATGTATGACAGCGCCGACTTGCCGCCCGTGCCGTTGGTATTGCTCCAATACAGACTGTTGGCGCCTGTGGCCGTATCGGCGAAGTCGGTGCCGCCCGCGGCGAGGTTGTAGGGCGTGGAGGCAAAGCCGTTCGCCGCGATGCCGGCCGTGGCGAACTGTGCCGTATTGAAATCGTCGCAACCCGCTGCCGCGCCGTCTCCCGTGGAAACGAATACTGAGACCCCTTCACTGGCCGCCTGCTGCCAGAGTGCGGCGATGTAGCCATTGCCATTGTCCCCCGGGCCGAGCTGTGCCTCGCACACGCC
Organism: uncultured Pseudomonadota bacterium; assembly: GCA_963715725.1. Lineage (GTDB taxonomy): Bacteria > Pseudomonadota > Gammaproteobacteria > Steroidobacterales > Steroidobacteraceae > 13-2-20CM-66-19. The sequence goes on from OY970272.1 coordinate 3,434,065, forward strand.
ATAACTCAGGCTCATGATCGGCGGGGGCGAGCTCTCATCGAGCAGATTCTGCGCGGCAATGAAGGCGCCAAAATTGACAGTGGTGTCCGCGCAGGAAGCCAGCTTCACAGTGGCGTCCGGCGCCACCGCGCCTGCCCATTCAGCATCAATGGATGCCTCACCTTCCGCACCGTTGGTGCCGGGGTCCGAGCAGCCGGGGCCCGGATGGATCTGATGGAACGTTCCCGCATATTTGTTCAGGCCGAAGGCCTTGCGGAAGGTGGCGACATCGCTGCTCTTGATGTCAGTATCCTCCAGCACGACGACGGTCTGTCCCTTGCCCGTGATGGGTTTATTGGCTTTATACAGCGGTGTGACGTTGTAGATCGTGGCCAGATCGCCAGGTGCCTCATCGAACAGCTGCAGATTGTTGAAGCCGTCAGGGCATCCCGTGCAGGTGAATGTGAAGTTTTGCTTCGGTCGCCTCATCATGGGTCTGGGGTGGAAGTCATGCAGCGAAACCAGACCGGCCACGACCGGCGAGAGGGCCGCGGGAATCTGCGGTACCGTCGCATTGGCGATGTGCTGCTGACCGTTGACCAGATAGTTGTGGATCTCCGTATGAAAGGCCTCGCGGATCTGTCCTGCAGTACCTGACAGGTCCATCGTCAGCGCATTCTTGTGCACCAGATTCACATGCAGCCCGTGCGAGCCGAGCCAGCGCGTCACCGTGTCGATGTCTGCCTGCGCAGCTCCAAACTCCTGACCCAGAGCCTCGGCGGACAGCCACTTGTGGTAGGAGGCGGAGCGCGGATCCTGCATCGCCTGCAGCAGACCATCCAGCGCGGCCGCCTGCTCAGGGCTGCGGCGTAATTGCAACAACACATGCTCGATCGCCATGTTATCTTGTACCGCTCCCTGGTCGTACGCCGGGAGTGCGAGCGGAGCTACGCTGCCGGCCATCGCCAGGTTGGCTTCGTCGATATTTGCCGTAATGCGGGGCGCTGCTAAGCCCGATCCTGCCGCAATCGCAGCGCTGCACAGTCCCGTCATGATGAGCGTGGGCAGTCCTATCAGTGCGAACGCTCCCCGCGTCCTTGCGCGCAGCAATCCAGTGCCGTGACGTTTCATCTTGCTCTCCCAGGCTTCGGTTTATGAAGCCTCAAGTATGTTGGTTTCCCTGCCGGTGTCTGGTGTTGACTTGACATGCATCGGCCGCAGCGAACATACGCGCGCCGCAGATTCAGTTCAACAGAAACCTGCAGCCGCAGTTGTGAGTGCGCGACAGCTCCTCTAAGCTCGCGTTTCCTGTTACCTCCTGATGACAAACATGACAGCCATCGAGCGGGCGGCGATCACCATCATTGTTGTCGGCTGCCTCGTGAGCCCGCGACTCATCCAGGCCGCTGACTCCAGTGAGACGCGGTTCCGTGAGCTGTACAAGGAGTTGATCGAAACCAACACCACGCTATCGAGCGGGAGCTGTACCGTGGCAGCGGAGCACATGGCCGCGCGGCTGCGCGCGGCGGGCATGCCCCAGGGGGCATTGCATCCGTTCGCGGCGGCAGATCATCCCAAGGAGGGCGGGCTAGTCGCGATATATCCCGGACGCGAGCCGGCAGCGAAGCCGATCCTGTTGTTGGCCCATCTCGACGTGGTGGAGGCGAGGCGCGAGGACTGGACGCGCGATCCCTTCAAACTCGTGGAGGAGAACGGTGCCTTCTATGCGCGCGGTGCATTCGATGACAAGGCTGAGGCTGCAGTGTGGGTGGATACGCTGGTTCGATTTCAGGAGCAGCATTTCCGACCACGCCGGACGCTGAAGCTGGCCCTCACCTGTGGTGAGGAGACCGCGGGTGCGTTCAACGGCGCTCAGTGGCTTACCGAGCATCAGCGCGATCTCATCGATGCCGGGTTTGCACTCAACGAAGGCGCGTGGGGGGAGATGGACGCGGAGGGCCATCGCATTGCGCTGCAGATCCAGGCAGGGGAAAAGACAGCACAGAATTTTCGACTGGAAGTCACGAATCGCGGTGGCCACAGCTCCCGTCCCGTGAAGGACAATGCCATCTACACGCTGGCCGACGGGCTGAAGCGGGTCCAGGCCTACGATTTCCCGCCTCAGTTTACCGATGCGAGCCGAGCCTACTTCACCGGTATGGCAAAGATTGCAGCGAAGCGCGGGCAGGCGGCGGTTGCGGACGCCATGAACGCACTCGTGCGAGATCCGCACGATATGCAGGCGATCGCCCTCGTGGCCAGCAAGGACCCCGGCTGGAATTCCACGATGCGCACCACTTGTGTTGCTACCATGCTGGATGCGGGCCACGCCACGAATGCCCTGCCACAGCGGGCCACGGCTAACATCAACTGTCGCATCTTTCCGGGTACACCCGTGGAGGAGGTGCGACGGAAGCTCGAGGAAGTGGTTGCCGATCCTCAGATTAAAGTCACGACACAGGAGATCCGCGGCCCGGCATCGACAGCCCCGCCGCTGCCCCCGCAGATTCTTGGTCCGGTACAGAAGCTAACAGCGAAGATGTGGCCTGGAGTACCGGTGCTGCCGATCCTGCAGCCTGGCGCGACGGATGGCGAGTTCACCAACACAGCTGGCATTCCAACCTATGGGATCGCGCCGTTCTTCGTTGGACCGGATGCGGGCAACATCCACGGCCTCAACGAGTACATGCCGGTGCAATCGCTGCTGCAAGGACGCGAATTCCTGTACGAGCTGGTAAGAATTTACGCGGAGCAATAACCGCCCGATCACGGACCGGGACTAGCTTTTGGCGCCGCGATGCGGTGTATCGATGTCACTGCGCTTCAACAGGTAACCCAGGCCGCCCACCCGGTACCAGCGATATCCGTAACCCTCCAATACCACACGATGGCGATTGCCGCGCGCATAGCTATGGTCCTCGGAGAGCAGATTGATGAGCACCTTACCCTCGGCCGCGCCAAGCCCCACATCGAAGGCAATCTCGCGGGGCGTCGCGGCCAGGTTGTGCACGAACAGCGCAGAGTTGTTGCGCCAGTCATAGCGGATCGCGAGGATGGCCGGGTCGCGCAACGGCAGAATCTGAAAGTCACCCCAGCCGATCTCAGGCAGCTCCTTGCGCATGCGGATGATGCGTTCCGTCCAGTTGAGCAGCGAGTTGGGATCGCGCCGCTGCTGAGCGGCATTGATCTGCTCGTAACCGAACGGACCTTTGCTGATGACCGGTGTCAAGGGCCGATCGCGGCGCGTGAAGCCCGCATGCGGCTCGGTTGACCATTGCATCGGCGTGCGCGCGCATTCACGCTCGCGCAGCTTGAGGTTGTCACCCATTCCCAGCTCATCGCCATAGCGCACGACCGGAGTGCCGGGCAGGGTAAACATGAGGCTGTAGGCGAGCTCGATGCGCCGACGGTCACCGGCGAGCATCGGCGCGAGGCGCCGCCGGATACCACGCTGGTACAGCTGCATGCGCCGCTCGGGCCCGAAAGCTTTGAAAACCGCTTCGCGCTGCCGTTTGCTGAGCCGCCCGAGATCCAATTCGTCGTGGTTGCGCAGGAACAATCCCCACTGTGCCGTGGGGGGCCGGGCCCTGGTATCGCGTAACGCCTGTTGTAACGGCCGCACATCGCTCGCCGCCAGTGCGTAGAACAGATGCTGATTAACGTGGAAGTTGAACATCATGTGCATGCGATCGCCGTCCCGGCCGAAATACTCCAGGTCGGTGTCGGGCAGCACATTGGCCTCGGCGAGAATGATCGCTTCACCTTCGCGCCACTGCAGGAACTCGCGGAACCGGCGCAGCATGTCGTATTGCTCGAGGGGCTTGTGTACCCGTGCGCCCTTGGCCGCGATTACAAATGGCACTGCATCCATGCGGAAGCCCGATACACCGAGCTGAATCCAGAAACCCATGATTTTGAGAATTTCGGCCTGCACGTGCGGGTTGGCCGTGTTCAGATCAGGCTGAAAGTCGTAGAAACGGTGGAAGTACCATGCCCGGGCCGTGGAATCGTAACTCCAGGTCGATTTTTGCACTCCCGGAAATACGACCCCTTTGGCAGCATCCGCAGGGCGGCGCCTTGCCCAGACATACCAGTCGCGGTATGCGGAGGTGGGATCGCGGCGCGCCTCCTGGAACCAGGGATGCTGGTCGGAGGTGTGGTTGACCACAAGGTCGATAATCACGCGGATGCCCCGTTGTCGCGCAGCGTGTGCGAACTCAACGAAGTCGCCCAGGGTGCCGTAACGCGGATCTACCTCGTAGTAGTTGGAGATGTCATAGCCATCATCGCGGCCCGGCGAGGTCTGAAATGGCATGAGCCAGATGGCCGTGACCCCGAGCCCCTGGAGGTAATCGAGACGCCGCATCAGGCCCTCGAAGTCTCCGATGCCATCGCCGTTGGCATCCATGAAGGTGCCAACAGAGAGGCAATAGAACACCCCGTTCTTGTACCAGAGATCGTTGATCATCAGGGCGAGGCGACGCTGCTGAACGCCTTCATCAGGCGATACGCAAACTCGGCTCCTTCCGCGAAGCGCTCGACACTGACGCGCTCGTCCTGTCCATGCGCGCGCATGTCTTCCAGATCATAAAAAACGGAAATGGCTCCATAGCTCGGCATGCCGACGGCGCGAGTGTATTTAGAGTCCGAAGCGCCCGCATCCATGCTCGGCATGACAGTCAGGCCGGGCCACATCGACTGCACGACACGCTTGTAAATGGACATCACCGCCACACTCGGTGCGGACTCAGGTCCCGCATTGGCAGGCCTGGATACGGTGACGGTGACCTTGGGATCTGCAAATACCTCCTGCAGATGTTGCCTGACCTCACCCTCGGAGTCCGCCGGCAACATGCGGCACTGAATGGTGGCTCGGGCGCGCTGCGCCAACGCGTTCTCAGCGTGGCCTGCCTCCAGCATCGTAGCGACACAGGTGGTACGAAACTGCGCGTTGTCGGTGGGATCACTCGCGAGGCGCTCTGCGGCCGCCGTATCACCGTGGCCGACGGCGCGCATGTCTTGCTGGCGCTCGCCGGTTGCGAATTGCGCCTGACTCGCATAATACGATTTAACTGTTTCGCTCAGACGAATGGGAAAGCGGTAGGTGGCGAGGCGACCCAGAGCCGCGGCCAGCTCATAGATGGCGTTGTCAGGTCGCGGCTCAGAGCTGTGTCCGCCTCTGTTGGTCACCTCTGCCATGAAAGTGACATAGGTCTTCTCGCTGGTTTCCACGCCATAGAAGACGCGCTTGCCATTGCGAAAGGCGGCCGTGCCGGAGTCAGGATTGAGCACCAGGCCTGCGTCCATCAGGTCACGATGAGCCTGCAACAGCCAGCCGACCCCTTCCTTGCCACCGGCTTCCTCATCGGCCGTGAACGCCACGATGATGTCACGCGCGGGATGGAACCCCTCCTGTTTCAAGCGCAATAGTGCGGCTGCGACATTGGCGTCCTCGTCTTTCATGTCCTGGCTGCCGCGGCCGTAAAGCCAGCCGTCCTTCTCCGTCAGTGCGAACGGCGGGAGGGTCCAGTCGGCCGCCTTGGCAGCAACCACATCGAGGTGGCAGAGGTATAGCAATGGCTTGCCGCGCCCCCGGCCCCGCAGTCGCACGATCAGATCAGACTGCGTCGGATTGAAGTCCGGGGCCACGACAACCAGGTCATCCACAGCAAATCCTGCCGCCAGAAACCGATGCCTCAACGCCTCGACGGCGGATACCGTGCCTTTCTCATAGGTGGTATCGAGGGCCAGCAATTCCGCCAGGATCTCCCTGGCAGTGGCGGCACTCTGCGTGGAGGCGCCACTGTCGTGGCTCCAGCCCGTTGCGGGCAGCGCAGCCAGGAACATCCACAACGCCAGGCGATGAGCCAGCTTCTGCATCTCGCAATCCTATTGAGTGAGGCGAACGTTACCCGATTCAAGCGGCTGCGACAGCCGCAGAGCGGTTTATTTTCAGAGCTTTGCAGCCCATACTACTTTCAATCACAACATTCTGGGAGGGGGTCATGAACGCAGTCGCACCTGCCACGGTTTCGGAGGTAGGGACTCAGAGTCGCGCCTTCTATCTGTGGATGGCTGCCGGATATGTCATCGTGGCCTTCGGTGGCTTCGTGCCGACTTACTGGGCAAAGCTCGCTACGGGCACCTTCGAAGGCCCACCCATCCTGCATGTGCATGGCCTGATGATGTTCAGCTGGGTATGTTTTTATTTCTTCCAGACCTGGCTGGTAGCCACGGGTCGGACCACTAGGCACCGCAATTGGGGCCTGGTCGGGATCTCGCTGTTCACACTGTTCATGTGCTCGATTCTCGTCGGGCAGACGGTGATCACCAAGCTCGCCACGGCCCGGGGATTTGGCGATGGGGCGCTGCGTTTCTCGGCCGTCACGCTGTGCGCGTGGCCACTGATGGCCGGATTCTTCATAGCGGCGATTGCCAACATCCGTCGCCCGGAAGTGCACAAGCGCTGGATGATCGTGTTGCTGACAGGGATGATGACGCCGGCTATTGCGCGCGTGTTTCTCACGCTGCTGGCACCCGCGGGGGCTGCGGCAGGCGCTCCGCCGCCGCCATTTGTATCGCTCCCGCCAGCGCTCGTGGCTGATCTTTTCCTAGTGGTCGCGATCGTGCGTGACTGGCGGGTCCTCGGCCGGCCGCATCCCGTGTACGTCTGGGGAGGTGCAGTACTGCTGGCGCAGCAGATTCTGACGGTTCCCTTCGCCTCGACCGCAACGTGGATGAGCCTGGCCCACGCGTTTCAGCGCTTGGCAGGCTAGTAACCGCGGTCGCGTGCGCCACCGCCCGGTGCAGGGACGCCTATGAATGCGCCACTGAAATTTGGCCAATCAAGGAACCACAGGGCGGGCATGGTGTTGGACAGGGTAACTGCCAACATCAGGAGTTCGCCGTGCTCAAGGATCCTCGTTCCGCCGGACCGCGCCCGCCGTTCCCGGAACAGAAACAACCCATGCCGGGCAAGACTGCAAAGCTCGACCCCGTCCCCGATCATGGCGAGCGCTCTTACCGGGGCCATGAGCGTCTGCAAGGTTGCGCGGCGATCATCACCGGGGCGGATTCGGGCATCGGTCGCGCCGTCGCGATAGCATTCGCTCGCGAGGGAGCGGACGTGCTCATTGCGTACCTCAATGAGCACGAGGATGCCCAGGAAACCGCGCGTTGGGTGCAAGAGGCGGGGCGCAGGGCGATTACCGTTGCCGGCGATGTACGCGACGAGGCGCACTGCACGGGCCTGGTCCGGCGCGCCATGAGCGAGTTCGGTCATCTGGACATTTTGGTCAACAACGCGGCCTTCCAGGCCACTCACGAGCGGATCGAGGATCTGACAGCGGAGGAGCTGGATCGCACATTCCGCACCAACATCTACAGCATGTTTTATCTGACCAAGGCGGCAGCGTCACAGATGAAGCCCGGTAGTGCGATCATCAACACGAGCTCCGTCAACGCCAAGTCACCCAACGCAGAGTTGTTGCCTTACGCGACCACCAAGGGCGCCATCGCCAACTTCACCAGCGGCGCCGCACAGTTGCTCGCGTCGCGGGGAATTCGGGTCAATAGCGTCGCGCCCGGTCCGGTCTGGACGCCGCTGATTCCCTCGACCATGGAGGCCGAGCACGCCGCTCACTTCGGCGAGAACACCCCGCTCGGACGCCCCGCGCAACCTGCAGAACTCGCACCGGCCTACGTCTTTCTGGCTTCCAACGATGCCACCTACATCACAGGAGCCGTGCTGCCGGTCACCGGTGGTCGCCCGATGTTGTAGCGGCAGCGACCTATCAAGGTGGCGCTCAAGCAAATACGTCGCCCGCGATTTGCGCGCCCGTGGCGGTAGCCCAAAGGCCCAGGCGCATTTCCTGCTAGGGCGGGGCAGTTACTGTGGAGGTATTCGCAATGGCTCGTTACGGCAAGAAGGCAGCCAGCAAAGTGAAGCGGGCAATGCATGAGCGCAAGCGCGGAACGCTACGCAGCGGTCGCTCCGGACGTAAGGTGAAGAGCAGGAAACAAGCCATCGCCATCGGATTGTCGGAGGCGCGGCGCTCAGGCGGGAAGGTACCGCGGAAGAAAGCAGGCCGCAAAACGGGAGGACGCAGAAAGTCGGCAGCGCGTAAGAAGCGCTAGCTCGAGACAACGTCGACGTCGCAGAGAACGTCGAACGCCGGTGAACCGCACTGGGCAGGTCAACTGTGGCCACGGTGCGCTGTTACCGGTGGACGGTGGCGCCGTGCAGCGAGGGGTCTTAAGGGGGGAACTATGCGACGCAGGCAACTGCGGTTCGGACAAGGATTTCGAGTCGCAATCGACAACCGGCGGGCCCAGGTGGCGGAGATGGTGCTCGCGCCAGGTGCGCGCGAAGGTGATGCACGCAACCGTCATCGCTCAGCCGACCAGTGGCTATATGTCGTAAGCGGGAAGGGCACTGCGATGGTGGGTGGCAAGCGGCTGGCTCTGAAAGCCGGTACGCTGTTGTTGATCGAGCACCAGGACCGTCACGAGATCCGCAACACCGGGCGTGTATTGCTCAAGACTCTGAATTTCTATTGCCCGCGTGCTTATACCAAGGCAGGAAGTGAACTGCCGGCGGCGCGCAGATCCTGAGGCGAGCCGGCAGTCGGCGTGGCCTCTCAGCTCATGCGTGTGTTAGCCCATGTCCTCAACCAAGCTCGGCGAGCAACTCAAGGTCTCACTGGACGAACTGCGCATGCAGATGCTGGGGGCGCAGGTGTTGTTCGGTTTTCAGTTACAGAGCCTCTTTCAGCCTGGTTTCGAGCAGGCCGGCCAGTCGGAGCGGTTGGCAGACGCAGTCACACTCGCAGCGATTTTGCTGTCATTCGCCGCTCTGCTGGTGGCACCGACGCAGCACCGTCTGGTCGAGGGCGGCGAGGCCAGCAGTCGGCTGATCCAGCTCAGCAAGCGGTGTGCAGAATTTGCACTGGGTACCATGGCTCTTGCGCTGGGATATATCGCCTACGGAATCGCACTGCATGTAGGCGCTGTGCATCCATGGCTCTCAGGGGTGGCCGCGTTTACCCTAGCCGTGCTCGGATGGTTCGGTCTCGGCGCGTTGTTGAGGCCGTCGCCGGCGCCGTGGTCCAAGCGCGCTGAGTTTGAGAAAGTGGACTTACACCAGAAAATTGAGCAGATGCTGACGGAGGCCCGGGTCGTGTTGCCTGGCGTACAGGCACTGCTGGGTTTTCAGCTTATCGTCGTCATGACGCAGGCTTTCGAACGATTGCCGCATCCCTTACAGCAGCTGCATTTCATCTCTCTGGCCGTCTGCGGCGTGACGGTTGTGTTACTGCTAGCGCCGGCTGCCGTGCACCGGATCGGCTTTTCCGGTGAGGACGACGAGCGCTTTCATAGCATAGGCACGGTTCTGATCAGCATCGCGCTGGTCCCGCTTGCCTTCTCTATTGCCGCGGACGTGCTGATTGCCACATGGAAGCTGTTCGACAGTACGACGGTCGCAGGCGCCGCCGCCGGCTTGGCATTAGTCCTCTTTCTACTACTCTGGTATGGCTTGCCACTATGGCTGCGCTGGCGCAGAGCCGCGCCGGGGTGATTTACCGCGGACGCTGCGTTTTTTCGAGAACGTAATACGAGCGGCGGGGCTCGTGTCGGCATGCAGCACAGTCTGGAAGTAATCCAGCGCGAGACGCCGCCAGCGGGCCGTTTTGGCGGCGATGCAATCCCAGGGGATGATCAGGCGATAGTCGCGCAGGTACGCTTCGTTAGCCGTAAAGAGGATGCATTGGTGCGCAGAGATGCCGGTAAGGATCAGGGTCCGCGCCTGCAGGCCTTTCAGCAAATGCTCGAGAGGTGTGCCAAAAAAGCCGGCATGCGTCGGTTTCAGCACGTAGTAATCCACCGGACTGGGCGCCAGTACACGCAGGATGGGTGCACCGGTACAGCCGCTCTGTCGACAGCGCTCGATCAATTGCCGGAAATCTGAACGCCACTGGCCGAGGTTGTCGTTCACGAAGATGCTGCTGGCGCCGGCCGCTGCAGCGCGGGAACGCAGCTCGCGAATGCGCCGCGCGGCTGGCAGGGCGGCGCGCGCAACCTGGGCGCCGTCTTCGAAGCGGAAGTCAGACACCATGTCAATGATCAGCAGGACCGTTGTCGCGCTGTCAACTCTCACCAGTCTAGGCCAAGGCTGTCAGGTTGGTCTCGAAAGCCAGCAAGTATCGGTGCAGGCTCAACTCCATTCTTTCTGCTGTGACTAGGCGGCTATCTTGGAACCAACCCACGACTCCGCCGTTGCCACAGGATGCTATGCAGCTGCGCCCTAGCGGGTGCGATGTTCGCGGATGGCCAGGGGACTAACTACGGTTAAGCGGGAGTATATATGGCAAGAGCGAAAAAGAAGGCGACCAGGAAGACGGCCAAGCGCCGCTCGCGCAGCCCTGCGGGCTCGCGCACGGCCCGGGGCGGCCAGGACGCCATCAGTCTGCTGAAGTCTGACCATCGGCAGGTCGAGACTTGGTTTGGTCAGTTCGAATCGAGTCGTTCCGAAGAGCGTAAGAGGACACTGGCGAGCCAGATCTGCCAGGCGCTGAAGGTGCACACGCAGATAGAGTCAGAGATCTTCTATCCCGCTTTCCTGGAGGCGACCGAGGATAAGGATATCCACCATGAGGCAGAAGTCGAGCATGATGGTGCCAAGAAGCTCATCAGCGAGATTGAGGGCAGCGGGCCGGACGATGATTATTTCGATGCCCGGGTCACCGTGCTGTCCGAGATGATCAAGCACCACGTGAACGAAGAGGAAAAGCGCGACGGCATGTTCGCGAAGGCCAGGCAGGCGAAGATGGATCTGGCGGCGTTGGGTGAGCGCCTGGCGGCGCGCAAATCCGAGCTCATGGGAAACGACGGGATGCGCTAACGAGCCGGAGCATCGGTAACGAGCGGAGCGCCGCCGCACAGGCGGCGCTTCCAGCTGCGCGTAGGCGCCGGTTGGGCGAGATCCTTTGCCGAGACCTCGTTGTTCAGTCCACGCGTCGCAGCAGAATCAGCGCGGAGCTCAACGGCTCCGCCAGGGCAACGACCAGTCCTTCATGGATCAGTGCATCCCCTGAATGAATATCGCGTACACCCGATGAGTTATCAAGGACCCTGACATCATAGTGGGCGCTGGAGGTGACACCCTGCAGGTAGAACCTGTGAGTCTTCTCCTCGGGATTGGAGCCCCGGAAGGCATACAACACGCCGCGGCCGCGCTGCGGTGAATAGTATTCGATACCGTCCCAGCGCTGACCGTCCGGACGTGCAGACACGTGATAAAGATCCCCATCCCGGATCAGAGGACGCAGAATCGTTTTATAGACGGCGAACTGTGTACGGGCTTCGGCTCGCTGCTCAGCACTCCAGCGCGCCGGGTCGAGCATCAGCGAGAACCAACCCAGCATCCCGCTACGCAGCACGTAGCGAAATCTCGCGATCGTCGGCGTCGGCTCATCCGCGACATAGCTTTCCAGCATCGCTGGAGGCAGCACATAACTGGCATCGTAGAACGCGCGTCGATTAGAGATCGGATCATAGGTGTCTGTAATGGAAAAATAATCGCCGTGCTTGGCACTCCCCAGATCCACCATTCTGCCGCCGTCGTTGCAGATCTCCAGCAGCAACTCAGGGTGACGGCGGCGCAAGCTCTCGTAGATGTTGTAATAGGCGCGCGTCGCTCGATAGCTGACATCGGTAGCGTCCGGGCTATCTGCCCACAGATAGCCGGAGTCCTGATAAATGCGGACGTTGGAGGGCACCGAGGCACCCGAGCGCACGTCAGCCCCATGCACGGAGCTTGCCTGGGAGCTGCTGCCCTGTGCAACGAGATAGCCGTCGTGCTCGAGCATATCCAGGTGATATGAGCTAACGATCCGCTCGAGTTCCGTTTGCGCCCAGGCGGCGGCGGCCGAGACACCCAGATCGATAGTGACACCTTTGAATGGCTCTGTGTGTTGCCATCGGGGCGGCGGCGGCGCAATCAGCCACCGACGAACCAGCGGATCATCGACATTGAGCGCGCCGGGCTGGCGGGATGTTGCTGCCTGCGTCCAATCGATCCAGAGCCCGAATTTCAGTCCGAGCCGATGGGCGAAATCCGCCAGATCAGCAATGCCATGAGGGAATTTCGCAGGGTCTGCGTGCCAGTCGCCGACGTCCCGGAACCAACCGGCGTCCAGATGGAACATCTCCAGCCCAAGCTGCGCTGCATCCGCGATCATGCGTCGCGCGAGCTGTTCGTCCACGGCCATGCCGCTCCCCCAGCTGTTGATGACTAGGTAGGGATAGGCCGCCGGCTGCGTCGTCGCCGGATGATTGAGAACCTCGCGGATCCAGCGGTGCAGACTGTTCGCAGCACCGTCGGGACCTGAACGGAAAGTGCCGAGCAGGACCGGCGGAGCTTCGTAACCGGCTCCCGGTCGCAACAGCGTGCGAGCGGGTGCTGGTGAGGGGTTCAAGCCTGCCTCACCGTGCAGCGAAGGGCCCTCGCGATGCAAGGTGATATGGGTGCGGCCGCTGAATTCGATTGCCGTGAACCAGCCGCGGCGCTCGCCAGTGCGCTCGGCCACCAGCAAAAAGGGAATCATTTCGCGCGCCTCCCCGGGTAGCGGGCGCGCGTAAGTGCTGGACTTGCCTTCCCAACTATCACCCTCGTTCAATTCGTCCAAATGCGTGCCCACGGCCGAGGGCGTGTCGGCCCCTTTCTCCACCCAGAAACGCTGCAGTGGCACAGCCTGATCAACGGTCCAGTCGAATTGCAGGGTGGGCTGCAAAGGCAGCCAGAGCGGTTCCCCCGCGTCGTTGCGAATCGAAACCGTATGCTCCAGCGGTCCGTGGTTTGCCCGTGCACGCCAACGCCAACGCAACTGAAGTCGCTGTGAAGCCGCAACATACCGCAGCTCGATGTAGTCTTTGGAGATATGGCTCGCGCGCCGGTCGCATTGCCATGCGAGCGCAATGGTTTGCCCATGGATCTCGATGGAGCGCGGCAGACCATCCGGCGCGCGATTCTCCCAGGTCCGCCCGCCGAGCTGGCCGAGAGCGAGCACGCGCGGCGAGTACTCGCCTGCTTCTACAACGAGCTGCGTATCGAGGTTCTGCAGATGAAAGGTGGTATTTTCCGCCGCATTTGCCGTCGTCCACGCCGTTGCCCATCCGCAAACCAGCGAGCTGCAGATAACGAGGCGGTTCAGATGCCCAGGTCGCGCGCGGCAGGAGTGGTCCCTGGCTGCGTATCGAGAAACGGGAACGGCAGTAGCCTCTGGCTGCTCCAAGCGGCGGCAACCATATAACACATCAGGCAGAGATCACGCTATTGTTCAAGGTAATCGGACGCAGCACGCCCTTGACCTGTGTGATTTACGAACCTGTCCGTCGCTGCGACGCGGTGCAGGACTACAGATGCGAAAATGCGCCCTAAGTTAGATATGCGATCGCAGCAGGAGCTGCAGTTGAGTCATTCCGTAGGAGCGTACATGACAGTGCAGTCGCAGGATCTGGAGCACGGCGGAAAGTCCCCCGAGGGGCCTGCGCAGGAGCAGAAAGGCGCACGCGAGGTGAAGCGCAACGAGCGTGACAAAGGCTCGGCTGACAAAGGGTCGGGTGCACCCAAAGACACGGGCGAGGGCATCTATAGCGGCAACCATACGCCGTCGCGTCCAGATTGACTTTGCGCAGCCCGAGGGCTGACGCGCGCGTCGATACACCGCCGTGAATCAGCGGCGGCGGCTCCTCTCTCCGGTCTGCGTAATGCCATGGCTTCGCAATTGATCAGTTCCACACTGCATACACTTGCCCCTTGACCTGCAATAAAAGTGGGGGCGCTCGCTCTGGCGAAGCTCGGCCGCTAGGCGCGTTCATTGCTGCTGTTATCTATGCTTGCAGGCATGAATCTAACATGAGTCATATGGAGAGGTGTCATGGCGGTGGATCCCAGGCGAGCGGGTGAGTTTCAATACAGGGCGGGCCAGGGGCAGACCCTGGAGGGGGACCGGAAATCCTCGCAGCGAAGGTCTGCGAGTCCAGACTCATGGCAGGAAAGGGTGCGCTCGACTGCTGTCCCGCAAACGCTTGGCTGGCTCAGCGTAGCCTTGGGGCTGGGAGGCTTGCTCGCGCCCCGGACCATGGGCCGCCTGAGTGCTCTGTCAGGTCGTGAGCCACTGCTCGCTGCGGTAGGTGCACGCGAGCTTGTCAGCGGGATTGGACTACTTACACGGCGAGACAAAGCTCCATGGCTTTGGGCGAGGGTGGCCGGCGATGCAGTGGATCTGGCCATTCTGGGACTCGCATCACGGCAGCGCGGTAGCGGGGCGGCCCGGGCAGCCAGCACCGCTGTGGTCGCAGCCATCACCGCTGCCGATGTGGTCGCGGCCGTTGCCCATCAACGCACGAGTTTGCAGGCAAGCCCCTCTCGCGATGTCTATCTGGAGCGCAGCATTATCGTCAACAAGACACCACGTGAGTGTTATGACTGGTGGCGGGATCTGCGCAACATGCCCCGCTTCACACGCAACCTGGAGAGGGTGATACCGCTGGACGAAAAGCATTCGCAGTGGGTAAGCAAGGATTTTGGCGGGACACGTGTGCAGTGGCGGGCACGCATCAACGAAGATATTCCAGGAGAACGCATTCTGTGGAGTGCGACGCAGGACAGCTCCTTCGCGCACGCCGGCTCGGTGACCTTCGCTCCGGCGACCGGCGGTCGAGGCGCGCTGATAACGGTGAGTATCCACTATCACGTCCCTGGCGGCAGAATCGGAGCTGCGCTGGCCCAATTTTTGGGCCCTGATCCGATGGGCGAGGTGCGCGAAAACCTGCGGCGTTTCAAACAACTGCTGGAAACCGGAGAGATTGCGACGACGAGCGGACAGCCGTCCGGCTCCAGAAGCCTGCTCGGCCGCTGGCTGCCGGAAGGACGTAAGTCCCGACAGCCAGGACAGGCGAGCTCGAACAGGTTCCAGGCAGCAGGAAAGGATAGGTTCCAGGCAGAAGGAAAAGTTTCATGAAAGCGAACTGTTGGAATGGCATAGCGGATCTGCGCATCGAACGGGTGCCGGATCCGCGCATCCTCAATCCCCGCGACATCATCATCCGCGTGACCTCAACAGCGATCTGCGGCTCAGATCTGCATATCTACGATGGCTACATTCCGAGCATGATGCGGGGAGACATCCTGGGACATGAGTTCATGGGTGAGGTGGTCGAGACAGGCCCGGACGTAGCGAGTCTTCGCGTGGGCGATCGGGTAGTGAACCCGTTTCCGATAGCGTGCGGCCAATGCTTCTTCTGTGGCTCGGAGCAGTTCTCGCTCTGCGAGAACTCTAACCCGAACGCCTGGATGGCCGAGAAGCTATGGGGTCGGTCGCCGGCGGGACTGTTTGGATATTCGCACATGCTCGGCGGCTATGCGGGCGGTCAGGCAGAGTACGTGCGCATCCCGTTCGGGGACGTGGGCCCCATCAAGGTTCCTGAGCATCTCAGCGATGAGCAGGTGCTGTTTCTATCGGACATCTTCCCGACCGGCTACATGGCGGCAGAGAACTGCTCGATCAAGCCGGGTGACACTGTCGCGGTATGGGGCTGCGGGCCCGTAGGCCTGTTCGCCATCGCAAGCGCCTTCCTGTTGGGGGCCGAGCGTGTGATAGCGATCGACAGGTTCGAGGAACGTCTGCGCCTGGCTCGGCAACAGTGCAAAGCCGAGACGCTCAATTACGAGGATGTCGAGATTACCGAAGCATTACGGGAAATGACGGGAGGCCGTGGTCCGGATGCATGCATTGATGCGGTCGGCATGGAGGCGCATGGGCATGGCTTTTTTGCGGCTTATGACCGGATCCGGAAAGCCATGTGGATGAGTACGGACCGACCCACCGCGCTACGCGAGGCGTTGCTGACGTGCCGGAACGGCGGCACGGTTTCACTGGCCGGCGTTTATGGCGGATTTCTCGACAAGATTCCATTTGGTGCCATCGTCAACCGTGCTTTGACCATCAAGTCCGGTCAAACGCACGTGCAACGCTACATGCGACCGCTGCTGCAGCTGATAGAGCAGGGCCGCATCGATCCTACGTTCATCGTCTCGCATCGATTGCCGCTGGAAGAGGCGCCTCAGGCCTACAAGATGTTCCGCGACAAGCAGCACGAATGCATCAAGGTGGTCCTCAAGCCAGGCCAGAGTAGCCAACGGACCAACTATGCTGGCTCCAGCGCGGAGAGGGGCCGTAGCGGTTCAACCGGCGCGACTCACTGACGCCGAGACGGCGGGGTCGCGCACCAAACCTACCTCGGACCGAGTGCGCCGAATCCAGGTTACTGCTTGGCCGTGCCAGGCTCGGCCTGCCTGCGGTGCATCTCCGCGAGCGCCGCCGATGGGGCGACATGTGCCATGGCGGCGCGCAGCTTGTTATGCAAGCCTGCGACCACATCACCCTCGCCATCCATCATGGCTTTGAAACCAATGCGCGCGACATCCGCGGCATTCATCTTTTCCTGACTGCCGATCTTCGTGTCCGTCATGTCAGCGCGTTTGAAGGCATATTCTACGTTGCCGTGCGACGGCTGCTCGGCGACAAGTTGGACGCCCCACATTCATCCTCTACTCGGGCCTAGAGCGCAGGGCGCTCAGACGGAGTAGCGCCGCGGCTACGCGACTCCAGCCTGCCGGCTCAGTAAGCGATGCTGGTGTGCTTTGGCTTCAACCCGGTACGAGGCACAGTGCAACCGCGGCGACCAACATGACCGCAGTTGCGATCCAGCCGACAATCTGCCAGCGCAGTCCGATGACGAACGGACCCATGATGTCGGGCCGCATACTCATGCGCATCAACAACGCCATCACTGGTACGGCGACAATCCCGTTGATGACGGCGGCCCACACTAGAGCCTGCAGCGGCTTTATCGCCATCATGTTCGCCCCGGCACCCAGGCAGGTTGCAAGCGCGATGGTCAGATAGAACGCCTTGGCTTGCAGCGGCTGACGTGACAGGCCCACCGGCCAGCGGCGCGCCTCGCCGATCGCGTATGCGGCAGATCCGGCCAGCACCGGCACCGACAACAGTCCGGTACCCACTACGCCCACTGTAAAAAGTGCGGATGCCCCGGCGCCGGCTATCGGGCGCAGGCTTTGTGCGGCCTGCGCGGCAGTATCGATGGAAAAGATACCGGCCTGGTGCAGTGTCGCCGCGCAGCTGATCAGTATCGACAGGCCAACAAGATTCGAGAACCCCATGCCGATCGCCGTATCGAGGTTTATCCGCTGCAGAGCCGAACTGCTCTGCTGCGGTCGGTTCAGCAGGGGCTCACGTCGCGGAGCGGCCTTGGTATCTTCGACCTCCTGCGCGGCCTGCCAGAAGAACAGATAGGGGCTGATAGTCGTTCCGAGCATCGCCACCACCAGGAGCCAGAAGTCCTTCCCGCTCGACAGGTGGGGGAGCAGCACACCGGTGATGACGGCTTTCCAGGACATCTTGACCGCGAGCAGCGTCGCAAAGTAGCTCAACAGGGACAGGGTCAGCCATTTGAGCACCGCCACGTAGCGGGTGTGCTTGAACAGGACTTGCCCGAGAATACAGATCAAGCCAAAGGCCGTGACGTACATCCAGGGCCGTCCCGGCAGCAGCAGGCACGCGGTTTCGGCCATGGCCCCCAGGTCAGCACCGATATTGAGCACGTTGGCCACGAACAGCAGCATGACAATCGAGTTCAGCAGCCAGGGGGCGTAGAACGTGCGCAAATTACCGGCGATGCCTCGGCCAGTGGTACGCCCGATGCGCGCGCAGATCGCCTGAATGACGAACATCAATGGAAAGGTCGCCAGCATCATCCAGCCCAGCGCAAATCCATATTGCGCTCCGGCCTGGGCGTACGTGGCGATTCCGCTCGGATCATCATCTGCCGCGCCGGTAATCAATCCCGGACCCAGCAAGCGCCATAACCGCGGCTTGCTGGGTCCGACGACAGAGGCATGCTTTCGACGGCGTTTGCGCATTCACCCTCCGGGAGTTCGCAAGTGAGTGTAGCCGAGGTTCACGGTCACTCTGCATTCCATCCACGCATGTCAGCAGCTATGATCTGCAACTGAGCAGCAACTGACATGTCCAGTGCTGCAGACGGTCAGCTCATGCGGGCGACGGTTCCCGCGATCTCTTGAGACTGGGGTATCTGTGTGTTCGACAAACAACGCATAACTGATTTACTCAGCCACGCGCGATCCGGACATACCTTGCCGCAACCCTTCTACCGGGATGCGGATATCTTCGAGTTTGACGTAGCGGCGGTCTTTTCCCGCGCGTGGCTGATGCTGGGCTTCGAGGCAGAGCTGCCGGAGCCGGGCTGCTATCTCTCGCTGACCATCGGGCCCAACCCCATCCTCCTGGTGCGCGGTCGTGACAATCTGATCCGCGGTTTCCACAACACCTGTCGTCACCGCGGGGCCCAGATCTGCGCGGAGGGCAGTGGCAAAGCTGCGCGGATCGTCTGCCCTTATCACAAATGGACGTATGAGCTCGATGGCCGGCTGGTGGGCGCGGCGCGGATGCCTGCAGAGCTCGATTTTGAGCAGCACGGACTCGTGCCGATCCGCACTGAGTTGTTAGAGGGTTGCATCTATGGTGCACTCACCAACGCCGCTCCGGACTTTGCACCATTCAGGGAGGCCGCCGCACCCTTCCTGAGACCGTATCGCCTTGCGACGGCGAAGCTGGCCTACCAGAGCGTCCTTGTTGAGAAGGCCAACTGGAAACTGGTCATGGAGAATGCGCGCGAGTGCTATCACTGCGCGGCATGGCATCCAGAGCTCAAGGTTGCATTTCCGGTGGTGTTCAGTGGCGGAATCACGGTCACCGACTCGTCTCGTCACGAAGCATATCTTGCCACCATGCGGGAGTTGGACCTTCCGGTCGGACCTGCCGCCGGGCCCTGGTGGCACATCGGCCGCTACCCACTGAATCCGGGAGTCACCACGGTATCGCCCGATGGCAAAGCGCTGGTCTCCCAAGAATTGCTGCAGACCAGGGGGGCGGAGATCGGTGGGTTGCGATGGGCGACCGAGCCGAACTCCTTCTGTCACGTCTTCGCAGATTATGCGTTCATGTTTACGGTCATTCCGGTCGGTCCGCAGGAGAGTCGGGTCGTCTCGAAGTGGCTCGTCGCCCGGGACGCGCGTGAGGGTGTCGATTTTCAGATACCGCTTCTGACACAGGTGTGGACGGCTACCAATCTTCAGGACCGGGAACTGGCCGAGAACAACCAGCGCGGTATCAATGGCATTGGGTACCGTCCTGGACCTTACGCGGAAGGCGCGGAGGATCTGGTCATCCGCTTCAATGACTGGTACCGGGCAACAGCCGCCCATGCCGCCGCGGCGGAATGAATAGCGAGTATTTCCGACGCGGAGGCTTGGCTTCCTCGTCATTCGCAAGCTCAACGCCGCTGCGTTTCCCTCGAGTCCCATGGATGTCAGCCAATCGGCAATGCTCCGGCGCACATTCTCTGCGCCCTCGGTATCGCCGTGTACTACGCAGGAAAAGCCGACCCTGTAGGTGTTGCGGATAGTCCCAGCCTGCCAGCTCGATCTCCTTGGCGCGCCGGGCGTGCTTATCCTGCGTGCGGGTGGGATCAGTGTTGCCTCCATCAGCACAGACGAGCCGATCCATCATGTGACAAAGCGGCGCTTGAATTCCGCCGCTCAGGCCAGGTCGAAGCGGTCCAGATTCATCACCTTGGTCCAGGCCGCCACGAAATCAGTGACGAATTGCCCCTCCGCATCCGCGCTGCCATACACTTCCGCCAGGGCCCGCAGTATCGAGTTGGATCCGAACACCAGATCGACCCGGGTCGCGGTCCAGCGCAGCTCTCCGGTCCTGCGATCGTGACCTTCGAAGATTTCCTTCGCTTCTGACGTCGCACGCCACTCAGTCCGCATATCGAGCAGGTTCTTGAAGAAGTCATTCGTAAGTGTCTCCACCCTGTCCGTGAAAACACCGTGTTTGGACCGCCCCACGTTGGTGTCCAGCACCCGCAGGCCGCCGACGAGCACGGTCATCTCGGGCGCCGTCAGGTTGAGGAGTTGGGCGCGATCGACGAGCAGCGCTTCCGCGGGTACCGCATAGCGTGTCTTCTGGTAGTTGCGGAATCCGTCAGCGAGCGGCTCGAGCGGGGCGAACGAGGCTGCGTCCGTCTGCTCCTGTGAAGCATCCATGCGTCCGGGAGCAAACGGCACGGTTACAGCGTGACCGGCTTTTTTTGCGGCCTGCTCAATACCCGCGCCGCCGCCCAGGACGATCAGATCGGCGAGAGATACTTTCTTGCCACTCGTCTGGCCTTTATTGAATGCGCTCTGGATGCCCTCCAGGGTTTTCAGCACACGCGCCAGCTGCTCAGGCTGATTGACGGCCCAGTCCTTCTGCGGCGCGAGGCGGATGCGTGCGCCGTTGGCACCACCGCGTTTGTCAGAGCCGCGGAAGGTGGCGGCTGACGCCCATGCGGTGGAGACCAGCTGGGAGATCGTGAGTCCCGCGTCCAGTATCTGCTTCTTGAGTGTGGCGATGTCCTGCGCATCGATCAGCTTGTGATTAACCGCTGGAATGGGATCCTGCCAGATGAGCTCTTCGGCGGGCACTTCCGGACCGAGATAGCGGGATCGCGGGCCCATGTCACGGTGTGTCAGTTTGAACCATGCGCGCGCGAAGGCATCCGCAAACTGCTCTGGATGTTCGAGGAAGCGCCGTGAGATCTTCTCGTAAGCCGGGTCGAATCGCAGCGCCAGATCAGTCGTCAGCATCGAGGGGGCAATACGTCTCGACGCATCATGCGCATGCGGCACGGTGCCGGCGGCTGCGCCATTCTTCGGCCGCCACTGATGTGCGCCCGCCGGGCTCTTCGTCAGCTCCCATTCATAACCGAACAGACTCCTGAAGAAGTCGTTGTTCCACTTCGTCGGCGTGCGGGTCCAGGTCACTTCCAGCCCACTGGTGATGGCATCACCGGCCCACCCCGTGCCGTAACTGCTCTTCCAGCCGAAACCTTGTGCTTCAAGATCACTCGCCTCGGGATCGGAACCCACGTGAGAGGCCTCGCTCGCACCGTGAGTCTTACCGAAGGTATGGCCGCCCGCGATCAGCGCGACTGTTTCTTCGTCGTTCATGGCCATACGCCCGAAGGTCTCACGGATGTCCCGGGCCGCGGCCAGCGGATCCGGGTTACCGTCCGGTCCTTCCGGATTCACATAGATGAGTCCCATCTGCACCGCTGCCAGCGGATTGGCCAACTCGCGGTCCCCAGAGTAGCGAGTATCCGAGCCCAGCCACTTCTTCTCGGTGCCCCAGTAAACATCCTGATCGGGCTCCCAGACATCCTCGCGACCGCCGCCGAAACCGAAGGTCTTGAATCCCATGGTCTCGAGCGCGACATTGCCGGTGAGGATCATCAGATCGGCCCAGGAGATGCGGCGGCCGTATTTCTGTTTGATTGGCCAGAGCAGGCGGCGCGCTTTATCGAGGCTGGCGTTATCCGGCCAGCTGTTGAGTGGCGCAAAGCGCTGCTGCCCGCGGCCACCGCCGCCACGGCCGTCAGCTGTGCGGTACGTGCCGGCGCTGTGCCATGCCATACGAATGAACAGCGGTCCATAGTGTCCGAAATCAGCGGGCCACCAGGGCTGGGAGTCGGTCATCAGTGCCGCAAGGTCGCGCTTGACGGCGGCGAGATCCAGGCTCCTGAACTCTCTCGCGTAGTTGAAATCCCGCCCCATCGGATTGGATTTGAAGGAATGATGGTGCAGCAGGTCGACCGGCAAATGGCTCGGCCACCATTCCTTGTTCGACCTGCCGCCGCCCGGGGTGTGATGGAACGGACATTTGGATTCCAGTGCTGCACTCACAGTGTCAGGCTCCTTGTGGATCGTTGGCGCAAATATAATCGGGCGTAGCGGTCGCAAGCGTAGTTTGTCTCGATCGGTTCGATAGACGGCGGTAATCGCAAGCTGGCCTGTGGTTACGCGACCCGCAGCGGTTGGCTATCATCAGTGGGCCGGTTGGCTATCACCTCGAGACCTGTCAGCCAAGGAGCGATTCATGCTCCAAGGAGAGATTTATGGCTTTCCCGCGGCACCGACCCGCCTTCATCCCATCCCTGATCTATACCGACAACCGCGCCGCGCTGCAGTGGCTACAGGCCGCGTTCGGCTTCGAGCCGAGCGAAATCCTGACTGACACCGAGGGCAAAATCGTGCATGCCGAAATGACTCATGGCGATGGTGTCGTCATGATTGGCAGCGAGTGGGCAGACTGGACCTGCAGTCCCGCCTCCCTCGGGGGCAAGAACACCCAGCGCGTGTTTGTGCGCATCGAGCAGGGGATCGATGAGCACTGCGCCCGGGCGCGACGAGCAGGCGCGCGAATCGTAACGGAACCCGCCGATCAGTTCTATGGCGAGCGAAGCTACATTGCGGCCGATCTGGAAGGCCACCACTGGACATTTTCCCAAACGCTGCGCGAGGTCTCGCGCGAGGAGATGCAGCGCATCACCGGATTCACTTTTAGCAAGTTGCCGAGCAAACCGTAGAGCTTGCCGTTTCCGGGTATGGTTATTGCGAACTTGGGTCTCTGACGGTCGTACCGGCACGACTATCCAAGAGACAGGAGAGTCCAATGGAACATGACGAGCGACGTCTGCTGTCGCGGCGCGCGGCAGTCGGATTAGTAGGAGCGGGCATGGCCGGCGCTGCGGCCTCCTCAGCGGTAGCTCAGGGCCAGTCGGCGGCCAGTGACAAGACCAACATGTCCGATCCGCGAGCGAAATATCCCAAGCCACCCTTCAAACCGCAAACGCAGCCCTGGCCCGGCCTGGCCGGCAAGATGGAACCGAAACCGGATCACGGCGAGAGCAGCTATCGCGGCTCAGGGCGCCTCGCGGGGCGCAAGGCACTCATCACAGGTGGGGACTCCGGAATGGGCCGCGCGGCGGCCATTGCGTACGCCCGCGAGGGCGCGGATGTCGCCATCAACTACTTGCCTTCCGAGGAGCCCGATGCCAGGGAAGTCATCCAGCTGATCAAGCACGCTGGCCGGGTGGGCGTGGCTATTCCGGGCGACCTGCGCGAGGAGGGGTTCTGTCAGCGCATGGTTGCAGAGGCTGCGCAAAAGCTCGGCGGCCTTGACATTGTGGTCTGCAATGCCGGTCGCCAGCAATCCAGGCCGTCGATCCTGGAGTTGAGTACCGAAGATTTTGACGCGACGATGAAAACTAACATCTATGCGCCCTTCTGGATCATCAAGGCAGCACTGCCGCATCTGAAACCCGGCGCCTGCATCATCGGCACGGCCTCTGAGCAAGCCTACGATCCGTCGCCTGATCTTTATGATTACGCGCAGACCAAGGCTGCCACGATGAACTACGTCAAATCGCTTGCCAAACAACTCGCGGGCCGCGGTATTCGGGTTAACGGCGTTGCGCCCGGGCCGATCTGGACGCCGCTGCAGATCAGCGGCGGCGCAACCCAACAGAAATATGAGCACTTTGGCAGCACGGCTCCACTGGGGCGTCCGGGTCAGCCTGCAGAGCTCGCTTCCATCTACGTGCAACTCGCGGCGAATGATGCGAGTTTTACGACGGGCAACATCTATGGAGCCGGTGGCGGCCAGGGACAGCCATAAGTGCGAATCACAGCCGGGTGAGTATGAGCCCGGCTGTGATCAGAAGAATCGCGCCCCACTGATACCAGGCCAACTGGGTCGCAGCGAAGACTCGGGATAAACAAACCGTTACTGCGCTTGTCAGGCTGCTCAGCGCCACCACCAGGGCAACTTGCTGGGTAGCCATCCCCATCGTGAGAGTTAGAAAGCCAGCAATGCTGAAGAGGCTGGCACACAATGTGGGAAGCAGGAGAGACGGGCGCTCAGGGGGTTTGAGTCGCACGACGCCCGCCAGACTCAGAACTCCCATGACCGCCAAGCCACTCGCATAAACGAGCCAGACCGGCAACACCGCTCCCAGCGCCGGTACGGCAAACGCGCCTTGCAACCAGAATCCAGCGCCGTAGGCTACCGAGGCTGCTGCTGCCCAGCCGAGTCCTGAGTGACTACGCCCTGACTTCGTAGGCGCCCGCAGGGAAATCACCGCGGCTCCGGTGATGATGAGCGCAAGGCCGGCGACAGTTACGGCAGAAAAGCGCTGGCCGTTCAGGAAGAGGAGTAGCGCAGTCACGCCCCCATAGGTAGCGGTCACCGGGGCAACGATGGCTATGTCACCGCTTACCAATCCTTGAGTGAACAGAACGACCGCGGCCAACAGTGCCAGTCCGGATGCGATCCCCGCCAGCCATCCAGAGAGCGGAGCATTTTGCAACGGAGCCAGTGCATGTGGCTCGGCGAGCAGCCAGCACGACAACGCGAGTAAGCCTAGCAAATAATAATAGAAGGAGGTGCGCCAGACGCCCACCGCGCGTCCTGCGACCTGCGACACATAATCGGCGATCCCATAACTCGCCGCGGAGACGAGGCCGTAAAGTACGGAGGACTCAACTGAGGTAAACGGGCCAGACAGTTGCCGCGCCTTGTGTATCAACGACTGAGGTGCAACAGACCGGCGATGCTTGCCACCAACTCACGCGCCTCAACCGGCTTGGACAGGTGCATATGGAACCCCGCCAGCAAAGATCGTTGCCGCTCCTCAGTGCGGGCGTAGGCGGTAATGGCGATTGCAGGTAGGGGGCCTGGTCTCGAACCATCCAATTGTTTGACTTTGCGTATCAACTGGTAGCCATCCATATCAGGCATGCCGATGTCGCTGAGCAGAACGTCAAAGTGCCTCTCTGACAGCGCCTGAATCGCCCCTGTGGCAGAGGACACGCACGCCACCTGCGCGCCACGGTTCTCCAGAATGCGCGCGATCAAATGACGTCCATCTTCTTCATCATCCACGACCAGCACGCGGATCTCATCCAGGCGCGGCAGCTCCACTGCTTCTGGAGAATCCGCGCCCCCTTGCGTTCGCGTCTCTGCCAGGTGATCGCTGCGGACGAGGGAGATGGGCAGGGTGATGATGAAGCTGCTGCCCTGGTTTGCACCGGGGCTTTTGACGCGGACCGCGCCGCCGTGCAACTCGATCAGATTCTTAACGATGGAGAGGCCCAGGCCCAGGCCACCAAAACGGCGGGTAATTCCCGAATCCCCCTGCCGAAAGCGATCAAACACATGCGGCAGGAACTGTGGATCGATGCCGATACCGTTGTCTTCCACGCAGATCTCGGCATGCGAATTCACGCGCTCCAACACTACCTGCACGCGGCCGCCCTTAGGCGTGAACTTGATTGCATTAGTGAGCAGGTTCCAGAGCACCTGTTGCAGCCGGCTTGGATCACCACGCACCAATCCGATGCCGGTGTCGAGGATCGCCTGCAGACGGATTTCCTTTGCCGCAGCCGTCTGGCGGACCGCGTCGATCGAATTATTCACCACCTCATGCAGGTAAATCGGCTGCACCTCCAGGTGAATCTTGCCCGAGACGATACGACTCATGTCGAGCAGATCATTGACAATCTGCACTTGGATGCGCACGTTGCGCTCGATGGTTTGGAGCCCGCGGCGATACTCTTCCGGGCTCCAGGTTCGTTCACTCAATAGTGTCGCCCAACCCTGAATGGCATTCAGCGGCGTCCGCAGCTCATGTGACAGCGTTGCAAGGAACTCATCCTTTACGTGACTCAGGCGCTCAGCATCAGCGCGCGCCGCGCGCTCCGATTGCAGGAAAAACTCTCGTTCCGCAGCGACCTTCGAAAGTTGCGCTTCCCGCTCCGCGAGCTCGCGTTCTGCGCGGCGGCGTGCGGTGATGTCATGCGCGATCTTAGCCGCACCGATGATGGTGCCGGAAGCATCCCGAATAGGGGAAATCGTCAGGGAGATGTCGAGCTTCTGTCCGTCTTTGCGTAGTCGGGTGGTTTCATAGCGCTCGATGCGTTCACCGCGACGAAGCTTTGCCAGGATGTCGACTTCCTCGCGCTGCAACTCAGGCGGGATGATTCGCAGGATGCTCTGACCGATCATCTCCGCAGCGGTGAAGCCGAACAGCCTCTCTGCCGCCGTATTCCAGTAGGTGACGATGCTGTCCAGAGTCTTACTGACGATCGCATCTTCCGAGGAGGCAACGATCGCAGCCAGCAGCGCTCGGGCCCGATCCACCTGTTCCGGAGTCAATGCATCGGGCGAGGTGAGGCTGTCGATGAGCGAAGGACTGACCGGCCCTGGTTCGTGCGGCATGTAATTCTCTGAGCTGAGAGTCGATAAGAGCAAGTTTCGTGCCCTGTCAGGTCTCGGCGGGCGACGCAGCGCGGCCTGAACCGCTGTTACTTAGGTGCGAGTTGGACTCGCGGTCCTGCGGGTAAGTGCCACAAAGTGCTGACTTCTCGAACCTGCGCAAACACAGATCTGCACCCTGACTCGAGCAGAGTCTCTCGCGGGAAGCCCCCCGTCAGCACGCCTACTGCTTCCAGACCGGCAAGTTTGGCGGCGCGGGCATCATAGGGTGTGTCGCCGATGGCAATGGCTCGGCCGGGTTGGGCTCCTGCAAGCTCACGGACACAGGTAGTGAATAGCGCCGGATCGGGCTTGCCGTGGGTTACCATATCGCCACAGGCAACGGCATCCACCAGGTCCAAAACATGGATGAGTCGATCATAAGCCTGCAGCTCATCGCGCTGGCAGCTCGTAGCGATACCCAACGCCACGCCGTGCTGCTTGAGAGTCACAAACAAATCGCGCACGGCGGGGAAGGCGTGCACTCTGTCCAGGTATTCAGCCTGGTATAGTTCGCCCTGGCACTTCACCAATTGCTGCCTCGTGTCCGCCGAATCCTCCGGTAACAACCGGTCCAACATCCACGTGCCATCCATCCCGGAGTAGGGCCGCAGGTCAGCGAGGCTGAAATTGTGACCGGCAGCGGCCAGCGTGGCTCGCCAGCTTTCCAGCTGCAGTGGCACGCAGTCCACCAACGTCCCTTCGACATCAAAAATCGCGGCGAGATAAGGGTCAGCTTGCATAAGCATTGAGTTCCAAACGATAAACGACCTGGCAGGCGTGGGCTAAACGGGTCCTGCCCGACCTGTTGTCTGAGAATCCAGCGACCGCGGAGCCGCGCCGTGCTGCGCCGCGTGGCCACGTTGTTGTTCGAGCCGCTCCAGCAGGATCTCGTAAAGCCGGTTCGGATCAACGGGCTTCGTGAGGTGCTCGTCAAAGCCCGCGGCGGCCGCTCGCTGTCGATCCTGCTCCTGTCCCCAGCCCGTGAGCGCCACCAACACTGTACGAACGCCCCAGGCCTCCAAACGGATCCGACGCGCGGTCTCGTAACCGTCCAGTCCAGGCATTCCAACATCAAGTATCACGACCTGCGGACGGTCCCGCGCTCCGACTTCGAGCGCTTCCGCACCAGAATAAGCAGCGGTTACACTGCATCCCCTCAGGCCGAGCGTCGCCGACAACGTGTCGGCGGCGTCCCGATTGTCATCGGCGATCAGTATCTGCATGGGACGCTGGGTCCGAGCGCTGATCGGGCGCGCCGCAGGATCACCGCCAACCTCGCGTTGTGTCACGAGTCGCCGCGGAAGGTGGATCACAAACTCACTTCCATGACCCAAGCCCTCGCTACGAGCTTCCACGGTTCCTCCGTGCAGATCCACGAGGCCCTTCACCAGCGCCAATCCGATCCCGAGGCCTCCCTGGGCTCGATCGATCGCCGAGTTGACCTGAGAGAACATCGTAAACAGCTTGGGAAGCGTCGCCGTAGCGAGTCCGATGCCGCTATCGGCGACCGCAATGCGCAGCTCCGTCTCATCAAGCATTGCACTAAGGGTTATCCGCCCGTTGGGATCGGTGTACTTGGCGGCATTGGTCAGAAGATTGGAGATGACTTGAGCCAGTCGTAACGGGTCTGCTTCCAGGGTGAGGGGGGAAGGAGGCAGGCTGACACTCAGAGAATGTTGCTTTGCCTCGAGCAGGGGACGCGCCGTTTCGATGGCCGCGTCACACACGGTTTTCAGCTCAACGTAGTCTTTTCGCAACTCAAACTGACCGCGCGTCACACGCGAGACGTCCAGCAAGTCATCCAGCAGCAGCGCCATGTGATTTACTTGTCGGGCGATGACATCCCGTCCCCACTTCCTGCGCCGCTCATCGGCAGCAGGCGATTCGAGAATCTGCACGGCATTGCGGATGGGCGCGAGCGGGTTGCGCAGCTCGTGGGCGAGCGTCGCCAGGAATTCGTCCTTGCGCCGATCGGCCTCGCGCAACGCAAGCTCAGTGCGCTTCATCCGCTCGACGTCAAGATTGATTCCCGCCCATCGCGTGATGTGGCCCGCGTCATCCCGAATCGGCACACCTTGGGCCAGAATCGGATGGTACTGCCCATCGAGACCCCTGACGCGGTGCTCCCGGTACCACAGCCGCCCCGACCTCACGCAGGCAGTCCAGGCATGCAAGGTGGCATCCCGATCCTCCGGATGCAGCACCTGCGTCCAGCCGAATCTCGAGCACTGTTGCTGAGTAAGTCCGGTCAGGCGCAAAAAAGAATCGCTCGCATAGACATTGTGGCCCTCGGCATCGCAGATCCAGACGCCGTAGTCGATCGATTCGCCGATCGCGCGATAGAGTTTTTCGCTGGTCCGGAGCGCTTCCTGTGCCGCTTCGCGCACTTTGGCTTCTGCCAACAACGCAGCATTCGAGCGCTCCAGATCCCGGGTGCGCTCCTGCATTTGTGCCAACATGTTGTTGAAGGCATCGATCACCAGGCCGAACTCATCGTCAGTGGTTTTAGCGGCGCGCAGCGAATATTCACGTCCCTCGACGATCCGGCGTGCCACGTTGGCAATGGAGCTCATCGGTTCGCTGATCAAACCCTGCAGCCAACTTGCAGCAAACATAGCCGCCGCGAGGCCTACGGTCAGTACGACGGCAAGGATGCCGGTGTACGCCCACAGGCGCGCCCCAACCTGATAGCGTCCCCTCAGATAGAGGTTGCCGATAGGCTCGCCGGCCTGCACGATCGGCTGCACGAACTCGGCGCGGTTCCCCGCGAAGTGTAAGCCGGCCTGTAGCGGCGGAAGCTGCGCTGGCGGGGCGCTCTCTCCCGGCGCTGTATATTGGGCGTACAGGCGTCGATCGGTCGTGTAAAGGGCGGCCGCGCGGATGGCAGTGCGCGTCCTGAGAGCTGCCAGGTTACGGTCCGCACTTTCGTGGTCGTTGAAGGACAGCGCCGGCGCGCTCGCCAATGCCAGAATGCCGCCCGCCGTCGCCAGGTCCTCTCCCCACGAGCGCCGGTCGTGATACACGTCAGTTAGGATAAGACCGATTCCCGTGACCAGCAGCGCGATGGCGGTAGTTGCAAGAATCACCGCCATGAGCTTGCCCGTCACCGAGCGGCGAGCATTGCTCATCGCCTTGAGGGCTTGCCAGAGAGCGGCCGCTCGTTGGGGAGTGGCCGATCGGGGCGATGCGAGCGCTTTTCTCACCCCGTTAATGTAGCGTAGCCGTTTGCGCCATGGCTCGTGTTATAGCCTCTGGCGCTGCCCGCGATTTTCCGTAAGATGGGCTGCGCGTAAGGGGAAGCTTAGCCGCTGCGGTTCTGCCTGGGCGCCATCGGGGGTGTTTTAGTGGGAAAAGCCTGCTGGGTTCCGCGAGCCGGCCAGCGTGGGGCTTTTCGGGCAATCACCCTGTCCTGGGTCTGCATCCTGGGATGGCTGTCCGGGCTACCCCGGCTCAGCAGCGCTGCGGTCTATTCGGAAGACGCGGTCAAGGCGGCTTTTTTGTACCGGTTTGCAGCCTACGTGGAATGGCCGGCACCGGAAGTTGAGCAACCCTTCACCATCGCCATAGTGGGCGCCGATTCCATCGCCGCCCAACTCACCCAGCTGTTGGCTGGCAAGAGTATTCAAGGCCGTCCGGCTCAGGTGAGCACCACTCAAAGCCCCGAGGATCTGCACGGGGTCCGCATCCTGTACGTGGCGAGGAATTCGCCGGAGCGGGAAGCCTTTCTCACCGCCGCGGTCGGCAAGCCGATTCTCGCCGTGACGGACCAGGCGGATGGTCTCCAGGTGGGCGGTATCATCAACTTCCTGCCGGTAGGCGAGAACGTGCGATTTGAAGTGTCACTTGCGGCGGCCGCTCGCAGCCAGTTGAAGATCAATTCAGGGCTTCTCTCCGTGGCCGTCCGGGTTGAGGGGCGGCCCGGGGCAGGCCTGGTGTGCCTCGGCGTAGGCATGAGCTCGTTGCTGCGCAGCGATTGCGCGCGCCGCGTGGCAGCCCGCACAACTCAGCAGCCCTTCATCTTTTCGAGTCGGATTCGCCCACCTCTCATTTTGCTGCCAGGGTGCGAAGCATGCAGTTAGTAGGATGGCCGGCTTGCAATGCTCCGCGGGCGCTGCGGCTTTCTGCGGTGGGTCTTTGGATGTCGATTCTATGCAGCTTCACCTTGCCTGCTCTGGCAGCGGCGATGGACGCCAGCGCCGCGGAGTCCATAGAAGAGTTGAGCCGGATGTCGCTCGAGGAACTGGCGAAGGTGCAGGTGACCTCGGTAAGCAAGACCGTGCAGGCGGCGAATACCGCTCCAGCGACGCTCTACGTCATTACTCATGAAGAGATCATGCGCTCAGGTGCGCGTTCGCTCATCGAGGCGCTGCGCCTCGCGCCTAACTTGCTCGTCAGCCAGCAGAGCGCCAGCGCGTACGTTGTCAGTGCGCGCGGCTTCGGCGGAAATTCACCCGTACAGAATTTCTCCAACAAAATACTCATCCTGATCGACGGACGCAGCGTTTACTCGCCGTTGTTTTCGGGTGTGTTCTTCGATGAGCTGGATACGCTGCTCGAGGATGTTGATCGCATTGAAGTCATCAGCGGGCCCGGAGCCACCCTGTGGGGCGCGAACGCCATGAACGGTGTCATCAACGTGATCACTCGGTCCGCCAGGCAGACCGAAGGCACCGTGCTTCAGGCCGGTGGTGGTAATCAAGATGCCATGGTAGGTGCGCGGTTCGGCGCTCCCGTTCTGGATGCGATCAGCTATCGAGTGTACGGACTCGGGTTCAATCGCGAATCCCTGCAGCTCGCCGATGGCTCGAGTGCGCACGATCGCTGGCGCAAAGGTCAGGCGGGATTCCGGGCGGACTGGACGCCCGCTGCGGATCTGCTGACGGTGCAGGGCGATGCTTACCGGGGCACGGAGGATCAACTCGCCGGAGAGCAGGTGGGCATCTCAGGCGCGAATTTGTTGGGTCGATGGCGCCATGCCACGCCCGCGTCTCAGTGGCAGCTGCAGGCATATCTGGATCATTCGGAAGCCGGGCAGCCGATCAATGGCGCGGGATTCGTGCTCAACATCTATGACCTCGAAGTGCAGCAGAGTCGCACGCTGGGGCGTTACGGCGCCTGGGTGTGGGGAGTAGGCGAGCGGGTGAGTGACTACCACATCGAGAACTCGGCAACGCTGCTGTTTCTGCCGTCGCATCGGTCCTTGAATCTCACCAATCTGTTTGCGCAAGGCACCTTCGATCTCGCCGCAAAATTGCAATTGATTGCAGGTGTCAAACTGGAAGACGATCCCTACAGTCACTGGACGGCGATGCCCGACGTCCGGCTATCCTGGATGCCCGCTCCCACGAGCACGCTTTGGGCTGCAGCTTCACGAGCCGTGCGTTCACCGACACCATTCGATGTCGACATCGTGGAAAAGGTGGGCACCACGGTGTTTCTGACAGGCAACGCTGCATTCCGCACCGAAAAACTCACGGCCTATGAGGTCGGCTATCGCACCCAGCTCGGTGATCGGCTGTCACTGACTGCCGCGACGTTCTACAACGTCTACCAGGACCTGCGCACCATTGAGCCGGGTCCTGCGCTGGAGCCGCTGCCTTTCCGCTGGGATAACCAAATGGCTGGGCAAACCTATGGTATCGAAGCATGGGCGGATCTCCAGTTGACCTCCTGGTGGCGGCTTTCCCCGGCCTTTCGTTCCTTCCACGAGCGACTGCACTTCAAGCCCGGCGCGAGCGGACTGCTCGGGCTTTCGCAGGCGGGCGACGACCCCGGCAGCAGCGCCTCGCTCAAATCCTCGATGACCTTCGAGCAGAAGTTGAGTCTGGATGCGACTTTGCGCCACGCGGGTGAATTCCCGGATCCCAGCGTGCCGGCCTACTATGAGTTGGGCGTGCGGTTGGCATGGCGGTTGTCGGGTGCGTGGCAACTGGCTGTGACGGGCAATAACCTGTTGCACAAGCGGCATCTGGAATACGAAGGCGCCGAGTTCGTGCCGCGCAGTTTCATACTTGAGGCGCGCTTACAGCGCTGACGTAGTCATGGCGGCTCGCGAAGCGTTGCCGGCTCAATGGTTCTGCGCCGCGAGATTCAGTCCGTACTGAACACAATAAACGATGGCGGATCAGGCCGAGCCTCGTAAGGAACCATCGTTCACCGCGGAAGTTAACTTAGTTGACAAGGAGCGAGCCATGGCCAAGACGGTGGGTGATTTCCTGTGGGAGCGGTTGTATGCCTGGGGCGTGCGCCGCGTGTTCGGCTACCCGGGCGATGGGATCAATGGTCTGCTCGGTGGCCTGCAGCGCTTTGGCACCGACAAGATTGCGTTCATCCAGGTCCGTCACGAGGAAATGGCGGCTTTCATGGCCTCGGCGCACGCGAAATTCACAGGTGAGCTTGGTGTCTGCATGGCTACCTCCGGACCCGGCGCCACACATCTGGTAACCGGTTTGTACGACGCCCGCCTTGATCACGTACCGGTACTCGCGATTGCGGGGCAACAAGCGCGCGCTGCTCTGGGAGGACACTACCAGCAGGAGCTGGATCTGGTGAGCTTGCTTAAGGACGTCGCGGGGGCTTACGTGCAGCAGGCGAGCACCGCTGCGCAGGTGCGTCATCTGATAGACCGCTCGGTGCGGATCGCGGTCGGCAATCGCGCGGTAACCGCCATCGTGCTGCCCAATGACTTGCAGGACGAGCCGTATGAGGAGCCGCAGCGCAAGCACGGCACTGTGCACTCGGGAGTGGGCTATCGTGCACCCACCGTCGCTCCGCATCCGTCGGAGCTGCGGCGCGCTGCCGATGTTCTGAATGCGGGCTCGAAAGTGGCAATGCTGGTCGGAGCGGGCGCCTTGCGGGCTTCCGAAGAGGTGTTTCAGGTTGCAGAGAAGCTGGGTGCGGGTGTGGCAAAGGCACTGCTGGGTAAGGCTGTGCTGCCGGATGAGCTTGCCTGGGTGACCGGCAGTATCGGCTTGCTCGGCACCAAGCCCAGCTGGGAGCTCATGAACGAGTGCGACACGCTGCTCATGGTGGGCTCCGGATTTCCGTACTCCGAGTTCCTGCCGAAGGAAGGCGCCGCGCGCGGCGTGCAAATTGATATTGAGCCGGGAATGCTGAGCCTGCGCTATCCCATGGAGGTCAATCTGGTGGGCGATAGCGCTACGACCTTGCGTGAGTTGTTACCGCTCTTGAAACAGAAGACGGATCGCAGCTGGCGCCAATCGATCGAAAAAGGCGTGGCCGCCTGGTGGAAGAATGCGGGCGAGCGGGCGCATGTCAGCGCAAAGCCCATCAATCCCCAGCGCGTTGCATGGGAGCTCTCAGCCCGCTTGCCGGAACGAGCCATCATCACCAGCGACTCCGGCTCCTGCGCGAACTGGTATGCACGGGATCTGAAGATCCGTCGGGGCATGATGTGCTCCCTCTCCGGCGGACTGGCATCCATGGGAGCCGCCGTGCCGTACGCCATTGCCGCGAAGTTTGCTTATCCGGATCGGCCGGTCGTGGCGTTGGTCGGCGATGGCGCGATGCAGATGAACAATATGGCCGAGCTGATCACCGTGGCCAAGTACTGGCGTGATTGGGCAACGTCGCATTGGGTCGTGTGTGTCTTCAACAACGGTGATCTGAACCAGGTGACCTGGGAGCAGCGCATCATGGAGGGCAATCCCCGTTTCGACGCATCCCAGCAGATTCCTGATGTGCCTTATCACCGCTTCGCGGAGTTGATCGGTCTGCGCGGCATCTACGTGGAGCAGCCAGAAGAGCTTGCCAACGCCTGGGAACAGGCGCTGGCGGCCGATCGACCGGTGGTGCTGGAAGTCAGAACGGATCCCGAGGTACCGCCGCTGCCGCCCCACATCACGCTCGAGCAGGCACGGCAGTTCATGCACATGCTGGTGAAGGGCGATCCGGTAGAAGGCCGAGTACTAGTGAACACGGCTAAGGAGCTTCTGAGCTCACTGTTGCCGGGGCATCATCGGAATAAATCAGATGAGAGCTGAGCTCGCCGATGACTGCTGAGATATGCGGATGAGTGCTGAAGCCGCCATCACCGATCTGCGCGCCCGCGCCTTCGTGATCCCCACCGACGGTGCGGAAGCTGACGGTACTCTCGAGTGGGATTCGACCACGCTGGTCCTGGTGCACACACGCGCAGCCGGGAAGGCCGGCCTTGGCTACACCTACAGTGATCGCAACGTTGCGCGCTTCATCAATGAGCAACTTGCGCCGCTCTTGTCAGGACAGGATGCGTTCGATATTCCGCGTGCGCACGGATTGTTACAGCGGCAGGTACGCAATCTCGGCCGCAGTGGCCTGGCGGCCACTGCCATTTCGGCCGTCGATGCCTCGCTGTGGGATCTGAAAGCAAAACTGTTGGACGTTTCCCTCAGTCGTCTCCTGGGCGCTGTACGTACCCGGGTGCCGGTATATGGCAGCGGCGGATTTACCAACTATGAGGATTCCCGTCTGGCGGCGCAGCTGAGCGGCTGGGTGGAGCGCGAGGGCTGTCGTTGGGTAAAGATGAAGGTTGGTCGCGATACAGCGCGTGAGCGCATGCGAATCCGCGTGGCTCGCGAGGCGATCGGGGATGCGCAGCTCTTCGTCGATGCCAACGGCGCGTTGTCGCGCAAAGCTGCGCTGCAGTTTGCTGAGCTTTGCGCGGAGCAGAACGTTCGCTGGTTCGAGGAACCGGTCTCGAGCGATGACCTGGAGGGACTGCGCCTGCTGCGCGACCGCTCTCCGGCAATACTCGAGATTGCAGCCGGCGAATATAGTTACAACTCCGATGATATCCGCAGGACCTTGCAATCTCAGGCTGTGGATGTTCAGCAGGCGGATGCCACGCGCTGTTTGGGAATCAGCGGATTTCTGGCCGCCGGTGTCCTCTGCGAGGCTCATCATACCGATCTGTCCGCGCACTGTGCGCCCTCCTTGCATCGACATGTAGCGTGCGCGCTGGCACGACTGCGCCATGTTGAGTACTTCCACGATCACGTGCGCATCGAACAGATGTTGTTTGATGGCGCCGCACAGGCCCGCGACGGGGTGATCTGCCCCGATCCGGCTCGGCTGGGGCTGGGTCTCGAGCTCAAGCAAGCCGATGCGCGGCGCTACGAAGTGAGCCTCAGCTAAAGCATTTTCGAAGCACTGGAGCGCTTTACGCACACGCACGCATTTCGCTCTAAGACGCTGGAGTCAGCACGGCGGCTGAATACCGCGAGCGGTCTGCTCGCCTTATCGGTTCTGCTCGACAGCGCACTCGAACATTACCGTGGTTCCTTCAAGAATGCCGCGATGTACACGCCGCTTGTCGTCTCGGCGGTGACGCTAGGGGTTGGTGCGCACGGCACACGGGATGCGAAGCCGCTGGCTCACCGGGCACGGCAGGGCGTGTCTGCTGCGGCGGCCGTGACCGGCATCGCCGGCACTGCCTTCCACCTCTACAACGTGCTGAAGCGACCGGGCCGGCTCGCCTGGCAGAATGTCTTCTATGGCGCACCGATCGGTGCGCCCACGGCGATTCTGCTGGCTGGATTACTGGGCGTGGCTGCCGAGGAAGTTCGCCACAGCGGGCACGGCGCACCGCGCGTGCTGGGACAACCCGCCGGACCTCTGTTGGCCGTCGTCAGCGGCCTTGGATTACTCGGCACCGCGGCGGAGGCGGGGTTACTGCATTTCCGCGGAGCCTTCCACAATCCGGCCATGCTCGTACCGGTCACCATCCCCCCCGCTGCGGGGGTACTGCTCCTTGGGGCGGCGACGGGTGCAGCACCGCGCGTGAAGCGTTTCGCGCGGATAGGTCTTTACCTGACCGCCGCCGCAGGGATTCTTGGCAGCGCCTTCCATGCCTGGGGTGTGCAGCGAAACATGGGCGGATGGCGCAACTGGCGTCAGAACCTCTTGAACGGCCCCCCATTGCCGGCTCCGCCAAGTTTCACAGGTTTGTCCCTGGCAGGTCTGGCGGCACTCAAACTCCTGAGAGGTCGCTCGCATGAATGAGCGCTATCCCGGTTACGACGTGCTGGCCAAACGCAACACGATGTCCTGGAACGAGCCGACGCGTCGCGTTATCGACGAACGCCTGGCGGTACCCCGCGAGCCGCGCTTTTTCACCAGCGAGGAATTTGCAACGCTTGCGGCGATCGCTGATCGCATCACCCCCCAGCCCAAACATCGCGCTCCCATTCCGGTCGCCGCTCTAATTGATGCGAAGCTGCTATCAGGACGCGAAGAGGGCTACCGCGCCCCCGAGCTTCCCCGGGAGGGTGAGGCATGGCGGCGCGCTCTGGCAGCTGTCGATGCCGAGGCGCAGCAGGCTCAGGGTTGCGCATTTTGTCATCTCGATCCCGCAGCACAGGATAGTTTGCTGACCGCCATGGCTGCGGGCGAGCTCCGGCATGAGTCCTGGCAGGGCATGTCATCGTCGACATTCTTCAGAGCGCGTCTGCTCACGGGCATCGTCAGTGCCTACTGGTCGCATCCGACAGCCTGGAGTGAGATGGGTTGGGGAGGGCCTGCCAGCCCGCGCGGTTATGTGCGGATGGGGTATGACGAGCGCGATCCGTGGGAGCCCATCGAGGCGCGGCCCGGGTACACGGAGGAGGTTCGGCGGAGCAATCAGCGTGTCGGGTGATCCGTTTAGCAAGCCCCGCGGCAGCCATGGACGCGCGCCGGATGTCTTCCGCCGCGGAGGGTGGGTCCCGATGCGGCAGTTCGCGGATCACGAGACTGTTGATTTCGTCATCGTCGGCACCGGAGCGGGCGGGGGAACACTCGCCTGCCGCCTGGCTGAGGCAGGCTTCTCGGTCGTGGGACTGGATGCCGGT
The DNA here is from genome assembly GCA_963715725.1 of uncultured Pseudomonadota bacterium. Taxonomy (GTDB): domain Bacteria; phylum Pseudomonadota; class Gammaproteobacteria; order Steroidobacterales; family Steroidobacteraceae; genus 13-2-20CM-66-19. Next base: position 3,471,179 of record OY970272.1, read on the forward strand.
CCCTGGTTTCGCCCGCTGGAGGATTTTGCCTCGGACGAGGCCGAACAGACCAAGCTGTACTGGACGGACGATCGGATCAGTGCAGGGGACAACCCGCTGCAACTGGGTAGCAACAACAGTGGCAAATCGGTCGGCGGCAGCACCGTGCACTTTGCCATGGTGTCGCTGCGTTTTCGGCCGCAGTGGTTCAAGTCCCGGACACAGCTCGGCTACGGCGCCGACTGGCCGTTGGATTGGCGGCAAATGTGGCAATACTACGGTGAGGTGGAGGAGGCGCTGAAGATCTCGGGTCCTCTCACGTATCCATGGGGTCCGAAGCGTCCGCGCTATCCTTATCGCGCCCACGAGCTCAATGCGGCCGCCTTGGCACTCGCGCAGGGTTGCGAGGCGCTCGGCATCAGCTGGACGGAGACGCCACTGGCAACCTTATCGGCTCCGCGTGGACGCGCGCATCCCTGTGTTTACCGCGGCTTTTGTGTGAGTGGATGCTCCACCAACGCCAAGCAGAGTGCGCTGGTAACCTGGATCCCGCGAGCCGTCGCAGCAGGCGCCGAGATCCGTGATCTCGCCATGGTGGGCCGCGTCGAAGTGGATACGCACAATCGTGCAACCGGGGTTCACTACCATCGCGAAGGACACTGGTGCTTTCAGCGGGCGCGGCATGTGGTCGTGGCCGGCTACGCGATCGAGACGCCGCGCTTGTTGCTCAACTCGGCGACCGCTCGCTTTCCCGCGGGGCTCGCCAACAGCTCAGGTCTGGTGGGCAAGAATCTGATGGTGCAGGCAAACCAAGCCGTCTGGGGCCGGTCGCAGCGTGAGATTCGCAGCTACAAGGGTCCGCCTTCGCTGGCCATCACCGAGCACTGGAATTACGAGGATCGTAAGGATTTCCATGGTGGGTATTGTTATATGAGTCAGGGCCCGCTGCCGCAGCTATGGGCGCGAACTCAGGCGATGAGCCGTGGTCTGTGGGGCGCGCCGCTGATGCGGGTGATGCAGGACTACAACCATGTCGTGGGACTGAAGATGGTCGGTGAGATGCTGCCTCAGGAGCGCAACCGCGTCACCCTCACCGACATCAAGGATCAATATGGCTTGCCGGTCGCGCGCATCGATTACAGCTACTGTCAAAATGATCACGCGCTGATTCAACATGCGCTGAAGTTCATGCGCAGCGCCCTCGAGGCGATCGACGCCGAAGATATCTGGGAGCAGACCGATGATACCTGTCATCTGAACGGCACGGCTCGTATGGGCAGCGACCCCGCTACCAGCGTGGTGGATGCGGATTGCCGCAGTTGGGATATCCGTAATCTCTTCATCTGCGACGGGTCAGTTTTCCCAACGGTAGGCGGCGTCAATCCGTCACTGACCATTCAGGCGATCGCCTGTCGGACAGCGGATCGCATTCAGAAGCTGCGCTCCCGGGGGGAATTGTAGCGGTGGCCATAGAGGTTTGTATGCTGAAAGCATTGTGGGAGCAGTGAAATGGCACGTGTTGTGGTGGTAACCGGAGGGAGCGCAGGTGTCGGCCGCGCGACTGTTGAGAAGTTCGCTCGCGAGGGCTGGGACGTTGGCGTCATCGCTCGGGGCACAGACCGCCTGCAGCACACCGCCGCAGCGGTCCGACTTCAGGGGAGTCGTGTTTGTGTCGTTTCCGCCGATGTCGCTGATGCGGATGCGGTGGAAGCGGCTGCCGAGCAGATCGAACGCACGCTCGGGCCGCCGGACGTGTGGATCAACAATGCCATGGCCACGGTCTTTGCACCCGTCGCATCCCTGACCGCCGCGGAATTCCTGCGCGGGACTCGCGTGACGTATCTGGGTCAGGTGCATGGCACCCTGAGCGCGCTACGGCGAATGCGACGGCGCAACACTGGAACCATCGTGAATATCGGCTCTGCGCTGAGCTATCGGGCGATTCCCCTGCAATCGGTGTACTGCGCGGCGAAATACGCCGTGCGTGGTTTCACCGACGCATTACGATGCGAGCTGCTGCATGATGGTGTGCGCGTGCATCTGACGATGGTTCACCTTCCGGCGCTCAATACGCCGCAATTTGATTGGGCGCTGAACAAGATGTCACGGCGGGCGCAGCCGGTGCCCCCGATATTTGAGCCTGAAGTGGCAGCCCGTGCGATTTATTTCGCCGCCACCCACCGTCGCCGCGAAGTGTGGGTGGGATGGCCCACCGTGAAGGCGATTGTCGCCAACAAGCTGGCGCCGGGGCTGCTGGATCGCTACCTCGCCCGGCAGGGTTATGACGGACAGCTGTCTTCGGAGCCCAAAGCGCCTGATGCACCGGCCAACTTGTTTGAGCCGGTAGAGGGCAACTGGGCCGCGCACGGCCGCTTCGGTGATCGCGCGCGCGCCAGGAGCGGGCAGCTGTGGCTGAGTGGACATCGACTCGAGCTCGCACTTGCGGCGATATTGGGTGGGGCGTGCTGCTGGTGGCTCACAGCCCGGGGCAGTGTGCGCGATCACTGGTGAGACAGGGCCGGCAGATCCTGCAGCGTGCCACAATCTGTGCAGGCAATGGTCATCTGTCAACGCTGAAGTGATAGCCGATCGAGGCGTGATACGGCGTTTGGGGGTAGATGAGATTGGACGGGAAATGTGGTTGATTCACGGCATCTGGAAAGCCCTGCGGCTCGAAAGCAAGACCTCCCGACTGCCGGTAAATGCCTCCACGGCCAGCCACCGAGCCGTTCAGTTGATTGCCGGTATAGAGTTGCAGCCCTGGCTGCGTGGTGTAGATCTCCAGCACCCGGCCGCTGTGAGGGTCGCGGGCGCGCGCGGCGAATTGCGGTGACGCACTACTGCTGGATGGCAGTACGAAGTAGTGATCGTATCCACGGCCGTACAGAAGCTGCTCATCACTCTGTCGGATACGTAGGCCGAGCCGCTTCGGCGCGCGAAAGTCAAACGGGGTACCCTCAACTTCACGCAACTCGCCGGTCGGTATCTGATGCGCATCGGTAGGTAGGAATTGGTGCGCTGCCACCGTCACCTCATGATCGAGCACGGTGTGCGTGTCCAGGCCGGCCAGGTTGAAATAGGGGTGAGCACTCAGACTCACGGGCGTGGCGGCGCTCGTGCGTGCCGCAAACTCCAGCCATAGCCAGTCCCCGGCGAGCCGATAGCGTGCCTGCACAACCAACTCTCCCGGATAACCCTGATCCCCGTCGGGACTGACCAGGGTGCACAGGAGCGATGGCTCCGGCGCGGCGGAACCGGGTCTGGTATCCCAGAACAGCCGCTCAAAGCCCCGCGGTCCGCCATGCAGCGTTGCACAGCTCTCATTTCGGGGCAGCGCGTAGGTTTTGCCCTCGAGTGTAAAGCGGCCACCGGCGATGCGATTCGCGGTGCGGCCGAGAAGCGCCCCAAAAGCTCCCTCGGTGGTTGCATAGCTGCGCACATCCTCGAAGCCGAGCACCACATGAGCGAGTCGGCCGTCGCGATCGGGTGCCTCGATCGAGACAATGCGGCCACCGTAGTCAGTAATCTGCACTCGCAGCTTTGAGTTCTCGAGAGTGAAGAGTTTCGCTGCTCTGCCATCGGCAGTGTTGCCGAAGAACTCGACAGGAACCATAGCGCTCGCCTCACTCAGACTGGCTTCCCGGATCGATGGGCTGCTGCAGCCGGTGTTGGAGCAACGGCACGAATTTGCGAAGGTTCCGGAAACTATGGTCAGGATCAGGCTCGAGGTCGCGCTGCCAGCACTGATCCTAAGTTCACTACATTTAGTACGAACTGAACGCAGGCGAAGCGCAGAAGGACGCGCAGTGGGTGTACTTCTTGCTGAGCGGAAGCAAACCTATCCAGCCGCGAGATTCCCATGACGAGCAGTATTCGTCGTCGCGACTTGCTTACCGGGACCGCGCTTCTGTTACTCGGCGGATCGCAAGCGCGCAGCAGGATCATCTCCGGTGAGCTGCCCTGGCGCCCCACTGATGAGTCCCGGCCAGAGCCGGTACATGCAGGGCCCTGGTCTTTCTTCTCGGCGCGTGAAGTCGTGGTGATGGAGGCGATTGCAGACCGCATCATCCCACCCGATCCGGGCACACCCGGAGGCAAGGACGCGGGCTGTGTGGTGTATATCGACCGTCAGCTCTCAGGACCGTACGGACGGCGCGAAGGACTGTATGTCGCAGGCCCGTTCGTGAAAGGGAGCAAACAACAAGGTTCGCAATCGAGCCTGAGTCCAGCGGAGCTCTACCGCAAGAGTCTGGCGGGCCTGGATCGACAGGCCAACTCCGGTCAGACGGGGCGCACTGGTACAGCTCAGGGCTTCGCCGAGTTGCCCCTCGAGCAGCAGGATCAACTGCTGCAGGGGCTGGAGAACGGCTCCGTGCAGCTGCACGATGTGGATGCGCAGACCTTCTTCGAGCAACTGCTGAAAGATGTGCAGCAGGGATTCTTCGCCGATCCCATTTATGGCGGCAACCGGGACATGTGCGCGTGGAAAATGATCGGCTTTCCCGGTGCCCGCTACGACTATCGCGATTGGGTCGGCCGACACAACGAGCGCTATCCCTACCCACCCGTGAGCATTGCCGGTCGGGCTGACTGGAATCCAGGCAAGGGCTGAGGCGATTCGGATGCCACGCAAGTTGCCCTCCAAAGATGTTGTGATCGTTGGTTTGGGCTGGACCGGATCCATCCTGGCGAACGAGCTTACTGACGAAGGTCTCGACGTGGTGGCCATCGAGCGCGGACCGTGGCGCGACAGCGCCACCGACTATGCGCCGAACTTCGCACAGGATGAGCTGCGCTACCGCATCCGCCATGAACTGTTTCTGCGCCCCGATCAGACGACCTTCACCTTCCGCAACAAGATGTCCGACACCGCGCTGCCCATTCGCAGCTGGGGCGCGTTCATGCCGCCGAACGGCGTGGGTGGGGGTGGCGTGCATTGGAATGCGGAGACCTGGCGTTTTCTGCCGTCGGAATTTGTACTTCGCAGCCACTTGACGCAGCGCTACGGCGCGCACTTCCTGCCTGCGGACATGACCATCCAGGACTGGGGGGTTACGTACGAGGAGCTGGAGCCGCATTACGACCGCTTTGAGTATCTTTGTGGCACGTGCGGCACGGCCGGCAACCTGAATGGGCATATTCAACCAGGCGGCAATCCATTCGAGGGACCGCGCTCGCGGCCCTATCCGAATCCCGCCCAGGAGCAACCCTTCAGCCACACGCTGTTTGCGAAGGCGGCGCAACAGTTGGGCTACAAACCCTTCCCGCAGCCTTCGGGCAACATGTCGCGGCCTTACCGGAATCCACTCGGCGTACGGTTGGGTCCGTGCACGTATTGTGGCTTCTGCGAATGGTTCGGCTGTGCCAACTATTCCAAGTCCAGTCCGCAGACGACCATTCTGCCGGTTCTGGTGCGCAAGCCCAATTTCCAGGCTCGTGACAACTGTGAGGTCACGCGCATCAATATGGATCGCGCCGGTAAACGTGCCACGGGAGTCACCTACGTCGATACGAGCGGTGAGGTCTGGGAGCAACCTGCGGATCTGGTCCTTCTTTGTGCGTACACGATCTTCAACGTGCAGCTGCTGCTGCTCTCGGGCATCGGCAGGCCGTACGAGGCGGTCTCGAATCAAGGCGTGATCGGTCGCAACTTCACACACCAGACCATCTCTGATGTCACGAGCTTCTTCGATAAGTCAAGGTTCGTGTTCAATCCGTTCATCGCCTCCGGCGCCATCGGCATGTGCATCGATGAGTTCAACGGCGACAACTTCGATCACGGCCCGCACGGCTTTGTCGGCGGCGGCTACATGGGGCAGGTGCAGACAAACGGCCGCCCGATCGAGACGACGCCGGTGCCACCCGGCACGCCGCGTTGGGGCGCGAAGTGGAAGCAGGCGGTGCGTGACAACTACCTGAGCGCGCTCAAACCGGGCACCGGTGTCCACGGCAGCATGTACAGCTACCGGGACGTATATGTGGATCTGGACCCGACCTATCGTGACCGGTTCGATCGTCCGCTGATTCGCATCACCATGGATTTCCATGACAACGAGCTGAAACAGAACCGTTTTCTGACTGACAAGTTCGCCGAGATCTTCAAGGCGATGGGTGCGGAGCAGGTGGTCAAGGAGTACCGCAAAGGACCCTACGACATCACCAAGTATCAGACGACGCACCTTTGTGGCGGCGCGATCATGGGCAGCGATCCGCGCACGAGTGCGCTGAATCGCTACCTGCAGAGCTGGGATGTTCACAATCTGTTCGTCATGGGCGCGAGCGCCTTTCCGCAGAACGCAGGCTACAATCCAACAGGCACACTGGCAGCGCTCGCCTACTGGTCGGCGCAGGCGATCCGCACCGGTTATCTAAAGAGCCCGGGCCCTCTGGTGCATACGTAGCAGGTTCTCCGGTGCATAGCGGCATCTCCGATGTTTAGCAGAATCTCCACAGCCATCATCTGGCTCACACTTGCCGTTGCGCTTGTGCTGCACAGTGGTCTGTCGCGCGCCGATACTGCCAGCGAACAGGATTTCGCCGAGGTCGAACGTGGCCGCTATCTCACTGCGGTTGCGGATTGCGCGGCCTGCCACACGGACGCTCATGAGGCGCCGTATGCCGGCGGCAAACCGATCGAGACGCCCTTTGGCAATGTGCTCGCGGCCAACATCACGCCGGATCCCGAGACCGGAATCGGCAACTGGACGGAACGAGACTTCGACGTAGCCGTGCGACAGGGCCGGCTTCCCGACGGTGAACGGCTCTACCCCGCTATGCCTTATCCTTATTACACGAAGTTGAGCGAGAGCGACGTGCGCGACATCTTCGCGTATCTGCGCACGCTGCCGCCAGTCCATCATGCCGTCCGGACTAACCAGCTGCCCTTTCCCTACAACATCCGCACAAGCATGCGGCTCTGGAACTGGCTGTATTTCGAGCCCGGCAGCTTCAAAGCCGATCCGGCCCGGTCGGCGGGCTGGAATCGAGGCGCATATCTGATACTGGGTCCGGGTCACTGCGCCGCCTGTCATACGCCGAAAACCCACCTCGGCGGCGATGAGAAAGGTCAGCCCCTGCAGGGCTATTCGCTGCAGGGCTGGTTCGCGCCCAACATCACGAATGACGCAAATCGCGGACTGGGAGCGTGGTCGAGTGCGGACATCGTGGAGTATCTGCGCAGCGGTCACAACCGCTTCGCGGGCGCTGCGGGGCCCATGGCGGATGAGGTTCGTCATTCCAGCTCAGAGATGAAGCAGCCCGACCTGGAAGCGATTGCCGACTATCTCAAGGGTCAATCCGGACAGGCGGCCTCGCTCCACGCCCTTGCGGTGTCGGATCCGCGGATGAAGGCGGGGAGTGCAATTTACAAGGACCTCTGCGCGGCGTGTCACCGCCAGGATGGCCACGGCGTACCCTATCTCATTCCAGATCTGGCCAGTTCCGCGTCGGTCGCCTCCCGTGAACCGACGTCCGTGCTGCGCGTGATCATCCAAGGAGCTCAAACTGTCGCTACGAAAGAGGAGCCCACGGCACCTGCGATGCCCGGATTTGGTTGGCAGCTTACGGATGCACAGATCGCGGCGGTCAGCAGCTACGTCCGAAACAGCTGGGGTCACGCGGCGTCAGCGACATCGCCGGAGGATGTCCGGGATGTCCGGGAGCACCTGCATGCGGCGCGCTGAGGGCGCGTGGTAAGCAAAGAGCGCACCCGCTTCATCGAGCAGCTCGGTCGGCTTGCCGAAGGGGAGGGTCTGCCGCGCATCGCCGGCCGCATGCTCGGTAGTCTGATGCTGAATGCTGAGAGCTGCAGCCTCGAGCAGTTGGCCGTGCAGCTAAATGTCAGCCGGGCCAGTATCAGCACCAACGGCAGGCTCCTGGAAGGACTGGGCTTGATCCAGCGCGTCACCGTGCCGGGGGACCGGCGCGATTACTGGCAGATTCCCGATCCCTCCAGCAGCCTGCTGCAGGTTGGCATCCGTCGCATGCGGGTGATGCAAACCGCCGTTCGCGAAATGCGCGAGGAATCAACGTCGGCTTCACTGACGGACACTCGCCTGAATCAGATCGAGAATCTCTATGATGACGTGATTGCCCAGGCGCAGCGGCTCCTCGCCAGGTGGCACAGCGCCGGATCTCGCAACCGGCGGGCCGTGCGCAAGAGATAGCGAGTTTCAGTGCGCAAGGGATAGGGAGGTTCGCTCACCATGGCGCGGGAACGGCGCTGCGGGTCAGCACCTCGAAAAGCGCCAATCCGATCAGCATGGCGAGCCAGATGAAACCGAGCGCCGAGGCCAGGCGCGTGAGGCCACGGGCTTCGGTTTCATGCATGAACACCAGCATGACCAGCAGAGTCTTCGTGACCGAGATGCCGAGGTTGATCACCGTGTTGAACGCTCCGAGTTTGAGCTCGGCACTGCCAGCGCTGATCGCGAGCAGCACCAGTAAGGCGGCTAGCACCCACAGGAACTGCTTGAGCGATGTGGTATGGGCACTCGCTGTCGATCGTTTCATCCGGCGCGTCCAATGAGATAGATGGCGGGGTACACGAAGATCCACACGATATCGACCAAGTGCCAGTAGAGTGCGGTCAGTTCCACGGTGGTAAAGCGTGTCGGGCCAAATGCACCGCGAGCGAGGCGTATGGCGAGCACGACGATGACTGTCACACCTATCAGCACGTGCAGGGAATGGAAGCCCGTGATGAAGTAATACAGGCAAAAAAACAGCTCTACCACCTGCGCGTGTGGACTTGACTGATGAAAGTTCACTCCCGGTATGAGATGTTCGGTGTATTCCTTGTAGTATTCGAAACCGTGCATCACCAGGAAGCTGATGCCCAGCAGCGCGGTACCCAGCAATAAGACTGTAGCCAGCCGCCGCTGATCAAGCTTGATTGAGCGGACGGCGATTGCGATGAGCGTACTGCTGATGAGCAGCACCGCCGTTTCGATCGTGCCCAGCAGCATGTCAGTATGCCGACTGGCCTCGGCAAACCCTTCCGAATACAGCACGCGGCAATAGGTGTAGCCGGCAAATAGAACGCCGAAAAACAGGATCTCGGTCGCGAGGAATACCCACATGCCGAGCGTGGCAGCCTCACGTTGCTGACTCGGATCGCTGTACTGCTCCTCGAGGGCCGCGCTCCTTGGCTCCTGATCGAGCACTTCCGTCGCTACGTTCATGGCGCAGGCTCGTCGTAGGAGTAGGCCTCGCGGACCACGGGCGGGGAGGTAAAATTGTCCTGCGGTGGAGGCGAGCTCGTCTGCCACTCGAGCCCGCGCGCATTCCAGGGATTGTTACCCGCCGCTGCTCCGTAACGCAGCGACCACAACAGATAGAGCGCCGGCAGTACATAACCGACCGCGAGAATCGAGGCGCCCGCGGAGGAGAGGATGTTCAGCAATTGAAACTGCGGCAGGTAAGTGAAATAGCGCCGTGGCATGCCCTCGTACCCCAGCAGGTACTGCGGGAAGAAGGTCAGATTGAAGCCAAAGAACATCAGGATGGCGGCGAAGCGCGCCCATCCTTCCGGATAGAGTCTGCCGGTCACCTTGGGCCACCAGTAGTGTATGCCCCCGAGATACGCCATGACCGATCCGCCCACCATCACGTAGTGAAAATGCGCCACTACGAAATAAGTGTCTGTCAAAGGCACATCCAGTGCCGGGGCCGCCAGCATCAATCCCGTGAGGCCCCCTAACATGAACAATCCCACGAATCCGAGCGCATAGAGCATCGGTGCCTCAAAGGTAATGTCACCCTTGCGCAGAGTCGCCGTCCAGTTGAAGACCTTGATCGCCGAAGGTACGGCGACCACGAAACTCAGTATCGAGAACACCAGGCTCGCATAGACCGACTGGCCCGATACGAACATGTGATGGCCCCATACGAGAAAGCCGATCACGGCGATCGCGAGCATGGAATAGGCCATGAAGTCGTAACCGAACACGCGCCGACGCACAAAGCACGCGATCATCTCGCTGACCACGCCCATGGCAGGCAGGATCATGATGTACACGGCCGGATGGGAGTAGAACCAGAACAGGTGTTGAAACAGTAGCGGATCACCGCCGAGAGCGGGATCGAAGATCCCCACACCGAGCCCGCGCTCGAGCGCGATCAGGGCGAGAGTCATGGCCAGCACAGGCGTCGCCAGCACCATGACCAGGGAGGTCGCATACAGGGCCCAGACGAAGAGCGGCAGGCGGAACCAGGTCATCCCCGCAATGCGCAGGCTGTGTACGGTGACGAGAAAATTAAGCCCGGTGAAGATGGAGGAGAAGCCAGTCACGAAGACTCCGATCACCACCAGAAACACGTGACTGTTGGAGAACATCGTCGAAAACGGGGTGTAAAAAGTCCAACCGGTGTCGACGCCGCCGGCGAGCAGCGCGGCAATAGTGAACAGTCCGCCCACCACGAAGAGATACCAGCTGGCAAGATTCAGACGCGGGAAGGCCACATCGCGCGCGCCTATCATCAGTGGAAGCAGGAAATTGCCCAGCGTTGCAGGTATGGAGGGGATCAGGAAGAACCAGACCATCACCACGCCGTGAAACGTGAAAGCCTTGTTGTAGGTGTCCGCCTGCATCAGCGCACCGTCGGGCGTGACGAGATTCAGCCGGATCAGGGTCGCCGCTGCGCCGCCCAGGAAGAAGAAGAAGGTGATGCTCAGGGCATAGAGAATGGCAATGCGCTTGTGATCCCGAGTGGTCAACCACTGCAGGAATCCTGCCTCGCGCGCAAGGTAACTGGGCGGGGCTGTGCCGACCGATGCGCTCACTGCGACTCCGACAGACTCTTGATGTAGTGGATCAGAGCGATCACTTCCTCCTCACTCAACTGACCCGAATACGACGGCATGATCGGAGCGTACCCCGCCACAATCTGAGCCTTGGGAAGCAGAATTGAATCGTGCAGATAGCGCTCATCCGCCAGCACGGAGCTGCCATCGGACAGCTGCACCGGCCGACCGTAGATACCCTGGAGGTCCGGGGCGTGAACCGAGGCGTGCTCGCCATGGCACCCGCTGCAACCCGCGCGCCGGAAGACCGTTGCGCCCCGGGCGGCGAGTCCTGCGCCGCTGTCATGAGCAGCAAGCCACGCCGCGTACTCGGCCGCGCTGTTGACCACGATCATCCCGCCCATCCTGGAGTGATCCAGGCCGCAGTATTCCGCACAGAACAAAGGAAAGGTGCCGAGCTTCGTCGCCGTAAACCACAGCTGGGTATAGCGTCCGGGTAGCACATCCTGCTTCACCCTGAATGCCGGCACATAGAAGCTATGAATCACATCCTGTGAGGTCATGGTCAGACGCACCGGCCGGCCCAGCGGCACGTGCATGGTGTTGATTTCACGCTGGCCACCGGGATGCTGCACTTTCCACATCCATTGCTTGGCCACGACGTATAACGTCTGCGCATCGGCGGGCGGGGTGCGGGCGTGCGCAAAGAGCAACAGACTCCAGAGAAAGACCCCGAGAAAAATGAGGAAGGGCACCACTGTCCATGTCAGCTCCACATCCAGGCTCTCTCTTGGGCCGCTGCTGCGATCGGCCCGGCTGCCACGACGGTAGCGGATGCAGAAGAAGATGATGGTAAAGAAGACCCCGATTGCGACCAGCGCGCACAGCGCAGTCAAGGTCCAGAACAGCGCATCGATCTGCGGTGCGAGGCTCGATGCCTCTGGCAGGAACATGTGAAAGCGATTCACGCTGCGTTCCGAGGCTCGCCCGCAGCCGCGCGGCGGCGCAGGAGGAAGAAGATCAGGGCGCATAGGCCGAGCGCGGTGATCAGGCCGAGGATCTGCAGTAGCCGGCTGATCAGCAGGCTGTAACGACCCGTGGCGGGATCATAGTCGCAGCACAACAATACGATTCGATCGACGAGCGTCCCGAGACGGCCGTGAGAGGCTGCGATGAGGGCGAGCCGCAGTGTCTGCGGCGCGAACTGCACGCCCAGCAGATATTGGGTGACGACGCCGTCGGGGCTGAGTAGCACGATTCCGGCGGGATGAGCGTACTCTCCGGTGCGCGCATCGAACCACGATCGATAACCGATGGTACGCATCAGCCCCTCGCGGGCTGAGGCCGAGCCTGTCAGATAATGCCAGCGGTCCACATAGGCACGAGGATGCCCGGCGGCATCGTGCTCCCGGGCGCTGCGCGCCTGCTCGGGCGTCTCGCGCGCATCGATACTCACCAACAGAACATTGAACTGTTGCCCCGGCATGAGCCCGACGGCTTCGACTGCGCGCGCCAGCCCTGCGCGCACGGCACTGCAAAGGTTCGCGCAGGCGTAATAACCCGGCACCAGCACAGTCGGCCGCCCCTGTAGCAGAGCGCTCAGCCGCACGGACGCGCCATCGGTATCGGTAAGGGATACCGTCACGGGCGCCCGAGCGCCTAATTGCTGCGTTAAACCGACACGCGACAGCAGATCCGCCGGCGCACGCGCGCTCGGCGGGCGTGCTCCGTCCACCGGTTGTGGTGCCGTTTGAGATGATCGGGCGACCGGCGATGGTTCGCTGATATTGCTGGTGGCACCCTGAGTATTTCCTCCGTGCTGTTGGACCAATAGTGTCATCGCGCGCTCGATCGGAATGCGCGCAAACTGATGCGTTGCATCCGCCCAGCTCCATGTTGAGAGGAGCGCCATCTTTTGCACGCGCAACGCGGTCAGATCGCGCTGCGGCTGCGATTGCAGTCGTGGGAGGGGCGGCAGCGTACCGGCGCGGGCGACCACCTGCGCATGTTCCGGAATGACCCAGTGGCCCAGAATGACATCGATCAGAAGGACGATGACGACGACAGTCACCGCCAGGACAGCGCCGATGCTTAGAATGCGGCGCACGGCAAGTCCGGATGGCTCATGTCCGTAGGGAGGCTCAGCCATGTGCATTCTCGAGTGCGGCGCTTGAGGGGTGTTCGCCGTAGAACGCCCTCTGCGTCGCGCGCAACTGTCGGCGATAGAGCCACCACCATAACGCACCCATCCCAAGGAGTGCGAGCAGATCGGATGCGCGCGCGTCAAAGCCCCATGGACGCAGAGTCGGCACCGTAAGCCAAAATGCATCGGCCACATGGGCGATCAACAGCATGGCAGCGATGCCCGCGAGCCACGGTGCGCGGCGTTTCGCGCGCCTCGACAGCAACATTGCAAACGGAACTGCGAACTGGAACGCGATCAGAAAGCCCGCCAGGGCGCGCCAGCTCGTCGCCGTGCGCGGCATATACCACGCCGTTTCTGCCGGGAGATCCGCGATCCAAATCGTCAGATATTGCATGTAGGCCAGGTACGCCCAGGCGAGCACAAACATGAGCAGAAGGTTGCCCAGATCGGCCAGCAGCTGCGGTGACTGTCTTTCGATCGACGTGCCAGCTGCACAAACAGTGGCCAGCGCAGCAGCTGCCAGCATCCAGCCCGTGGCCACCAGCATGCCGAAAGTAGAAGAATGCCAATGCGGCAGCAGTGACATGAGCCAGTCGGTGGCTGCCAACAGGCTGGAGAGTGCGAATACGATGAGGCCCAACGCCGCGGCCGGGGCTAAGGCGCGCACACCTGCCTGCTCCCTCCTGTGCCTGGCGATGATCCAGAGAAAAACGCTCCACAGCCCGAAATAGGCAACGGTGCGTACCACAAAGAAAGTAGGGGACAGGTACCAGCTCTGCGCGCGTAGCAGCGCATCGTGCAGGCCGGCATCGGCGCGAGCCCACGGATACAGCACGGGTAAGCCGACAAGGATCGGGATTACCAACAATGCCTGCAGCGGCACGGTGCGGGCGGCTGCGAGGAGGAAGGGTCGCAGCAGCTCGCCCCATAAGCCGCCGGTCAATATATGCGCCATCAACAGAGCGAGGCTGCCAACCGACAGCCCCGTGAAGAATACAAAGGCGAATAGATAAGAGAGCAGCCGCTGCTGGGCGGGAGCTACGGGCAGGAGCAGACCCGCCAACAGCAGCAGCCCGCATAGAGCTGCAATCCATTCTCGAGCTGGGCGTCGGCGTGAGATCACCGGCTGTCCTTCGGCAACTTCGCGCGGTCCCCGACGCTCAGCTCGGAGGCGGGCAGATGCTGACTCAGCTGCAGGGCACGGATGTAGGCCACGATGGCCCAACGATCCGCGGGAGCGATGCGATCGGCGTACGGGTACATTGCTCCATAGCCATTGCTGATCACCTGATAGAAATGGCTGTCGGGAGCATTCCGCAGGCGGTCCGTGTGGTAGCTCGGTGGCGACGGGAACCCGCGACGCACGATCATGCCGTCTCCGTCACCGACAGTGCTGTGGCAGGGAGCGCAATTGATGTCGAAGCGTCCCCGACCGCGCGCCAGCAGTGCCGGCGTGATCGGCAGCGGATTGGCATACACCGGGATGACTGTATGGTTATTGAGCGCGAGCGTGCCGCCGTTGGCGTTCACTCCGACCGCAGGTCCAGATGCCAACTCTGGCGCCACATCGCCCATGCGGCCACTGCTGCTGCCGGCCACGGCACCCGCCGAGCGCGGCACCGTGCCTGCGACCTCAGGCCGTGAGGAGTTGCCGTCGGCAAACAGCTCCGTGGGTGTCAAGGGTTTGTACTTCGGCTGGTCATACATCTGATGCAATCCGCGCTCGCACCCGGTAAGCGCGAGCGCAGCGCCAGCAATGAGCCCCGCGCCAGCAATGAGCCTCGCGCGCTTCACTCCGGCACCTCGTTGATTGTCCGTGGTCTGAGCAGCTGCAGAAATTCTCGTGCGCGCCGCGCGTCAAAGCTCGGATCGGTCGCTCGCAGCAGCAGAAAGAAACGATCATTGCTAGCCGCACCGAAGGCCTCTACGTCAAATAGCGGGTGATGCAACCGCGGCAGCCCATTACCGAGCAACATGGCGATAACCCCGAGAAGCACAGCGCCGAGCACGGCCATCTCGATCGCAGGCGGGAGGAATGCCTGCCAGCTGGCCAAGGGCCGGCCGCCGACGTTGATCGGATAGTCCCAAACGGCCGCATACCACTCGAGCGCAAAGGTGCCTACCCCGCCTGCCAGAGCTCCGAGCAACATCCACAAGGGCACGCGGTCCGAGCTGGTCGTCCCGAGAGCCTCGGCCAATCCGGGTATGGGGAAAGGGGAGTAGGCTTCCCACGGCCCGTAGTGTGTCTCGGTACCGACCCGCTGCGCAGCGCGGAGCAGCTCATCGGCGCTGGCGAACTCGGCGAGTAGCCCGTGCAGTCGCGGTGCGCTCACGACGGCTCTACTCGCGGCGCAGCAGATTCGCTGGCGCGTTGGTAGATCAGTTTACGAAGTTCAAACATCGACACGACGGGTCCGAGCCGCACGAACAACAGATACAACACGAAGAAGAGTCCCAGCGACCCGACGAGAAATACGATGTCCCAGGCCGTCGGATAGAACATGCCCCAGCTCGAAGGCACAAAATCTCGGTAAAGACTGGTCACGATCAACATGAAACGTTCCAGCCACATCCCCAGTAGCACTCCCAGGCTGATGGCCAGCAGCGTGCGCGGGCTGGCGCGCACTCGCGGCAGCCACAACAGTTGAATCTGCAAGACATTGAACAGGATGGTGCCCCAGAAAGCCCAGGCGTAAGCGCCAAAGAGACGGTTCTTCGTCAGCGCCACCTCATACGGATCCATGCTGTAAAATGCGGTGAAGATCTCAGAGGCATAGCTGTAATCCACCAGCAAGCCTACGCACAGCAGCATCTTTGCCATGTTCTGCAGATGTCGATCGGTGATGTAGGCCTGCAGCTGCAGCGCGCTTCGCATCGGAATGCCAAGCGCCAGTACCATCGCGAAGCCTGAGAGCAGCGCGCCGGCGACGAAGAAGGGCGGAAAAATCGTTGAATGCCAGCCCGGAACCAACCCTTCCGAAAAATCCAGCGCCACCATGCTGTGTACCGAGAACACCAGCGGCACGGCCAGGCCCGCCAACAACATGCTCAGTGTCTCGAAACGCCGCCAGTGACGGGCCTCGCCGCGCCAGCCGAGGGCGAAGAATCCGTACCATCGGGCTCGTGCGAGCGTCGTCGCGCGATCACGCAGCGTTGCCAGATCCGGAATCATGCCTACGTACCAGTACAGGATCGAGACCAGCAGATACGCAAGGATTGCAAAGAAGTCCCATTCCAACGAGCTGCGCCACTGGGGCCAAACATTCATGACACTCGGATAGGGGAACAACCAGTAGAAGAACCAGGGCCGGCCGAGATGCAGGATCGGGAAGATGCCGGAGACGGACACGGCGAATACCGTCATGCTCTCAGCGTAACGGTTCAGTGAGGTGCGCCATTGCCGTCTGGCGCAGATACAGGGCGGCGGAGATGAAGGTGCCGCCCATGCCGATGGCAATCCACCAGACATAGTCGGCGATCGCAAAACTCCAGGCGACCGGGATATTGATCCCCCATATGCCCACGCCGACGGCAAGGAGCCAGCCGACGCCGAAGGTCAGCAGCAAAGTAAGGGCGAGAGCCGCCAGCAATCCACCCCACCACAGTCGGCCGAAGCGGCGCTGTAGAGTGATGGCGCTGATCCGGTCGGTAACCGAGGTGTAGGTTTCCCGCACATCCAGCAGTGTAGACGCCGCAGCTCCAGTGGAGGTCGCTGCGGCCATGTCAGAGCTCCTCCAGCGTGGGGTTCGGATTGCGCAGGCGCGCCAGATAACTCGTGCGTGGACGGGTGTTGAGCTCTTCCAGCATCACGTAGTTACGCGGTGAAGCCTTGGCCTTCGCGACCGCAGACTGCGGGTCAGCGAGATTGCCGAAGTGGATTGCCTGTGTCGGACAAACGGCTTGACAGGCGGTGATCACCTCACCATCGCGGATCGAGCGATCCGCCTTGTCCGCTTCGATATGGGCACTCTGAATACGCTGGATGCAATAGGTGCACTTCTCCATGACTCCGCGGCGGCGCACCGTGACTTCAGGATTGCGCTGCGCTTTGAGCGTCTCCACATGCTCATCCACATACTGGAGGAAATTGAAGCGGCGCACCTTGTAGGGGCAGTTGTTGGAACAAAAACGGGTTCCAACGCAGCGATTGTACACCTGCACATTCAGACCTTCGGAGTCATGCACGGTGGCATCAACAGGGCACACGACTTCGCAGGGTGCGTGCTCGCACATCATGCAAGGGACCGGCTGCGAATACGTGCGAGGATTCTCGGCTGCTCCCTCATAATACGAATCGACTCGAATCCAGTGCATCTCGCGACCGCGCTGCACCTGTTCCTTGCCGACCACCGGAATATTATTTTCTGCCTGACAGGCGAGCGTGCATGCCTTGCAGCCGATGCAGGTATTGAGGTCGATGCACATGCCCCAGGCGTACTGCCCGGTCGGTGGATCGGGATAAAGGCTGGGCGGAGCCCCCTGGTAGGGCTCCGCGGCCGTCGCAAAGCGGGCATTGTGGTGGTAATCGTCAAGCGTGCCGACCCGCAGCAGCTCGCGCCCTTCCATGTTGAAATGATGTTGGGTACCGGCGAGTGCATAGCGATCGCCGGTCTTACGCATCTGCAAGTCCCGCGCTCCCCAAGGCTCCGCAGTCGTGCCGAGTACGTAGGCATCAAAGCCGCGGCCATCACCGACTCTCCCGGCCAGGCGTCGTCCATAGCCCAGATGCAGGGTAACGCTGCGCGGCGCCTGCCCCGGGGCGACAAACACGGGCAAGCGGACGGTCCGCCCATGCAGACTGAGCTCGACCACATCGCCGCTGGTGAGACTCATCTGCGTCGCAAGCGTCGGGCTGATCAACGCTGCGTTATCCCAGGTGAGTTGAGTGTGCGGTTTGGGAAGCTCCTGTAGCCAGCCGCTGTTAGCCCACCGTCCGGTCCCGATCGTCGGGTCCGGACGCAATACCAGTTCCAACCCCCTTGCGGGAGCGGGAACTGGCGGCAGCGCACGGGTGAGCGCTTCACTGCGCACCGGCGCAGCGTAAGGTGCCAACGCGGTATTCGGGATGACTCCTGCCTGCAGCGCCGCGGTCCAGGTGGTGTCGTCAGGCAGTTGCGCCTGCCATTGACGGCGGACCAGCGCGCGACCCTCGCGAATCGGGTCGCCGAGCAGGGCGGCGAGGATCTCGTGGGTGGATCGGCCCTCATATAACGGGGCGATCAGGGGCTGCATGATCGTGGCAGTCCCATCAAATGCGCGCGCGTCCGACCAGGCCTCAAGCGGATGGGCTTGCGGCAGGTGCCACTCGGCTAACGCTGCGGTCTCATCCCGATACAATCCCAGATGCAACACGTGCGGCACTTGCCTGATGGCCGCTGCAAATTGCAGATCGGCCGGCGCGTCATAGACTGGATTGGCATCGAGCACCCACAAGGTATCCACTGAACCGGCCCGGATCGCGTTCACGAGATCTACGAGCGAGCCGCGCTGGTCCGGCAGTTTTTCCACCGGTTCACTGTAGTCGACGGTCGTACCTGCGTTGCCGAGGCTTGCATTCAGTGCATGTGCCAACGCGTGCATCCACGGCGGCTGGGCTGCGCCCACCACCACGAGCCCGGTGCCGCGGTTGGATTGCAGATCGCCGACCAGTGCATCCAGCCACTTCGCCTGCTGCGTATCCATCTCAGCGGAGGCGGCAGTGGGGATGCCGAGCTGCGTGGCCAGGTGTCGGGCAAAGATCCCGAGTTGTGCCGAGTCGAGCGGCAGGCGGTGATCAGCCATCCCCCCTGTGATCGAGGGGCTCGATTCCAGTACGTATAAGCGACTCATTGCATTGCCAGGGTTCTCCGCAGAGCGTCCACTGGCAAAGTCGTGCGCGTAACGCACGCCGGCCGTCGGGTCAGACAGGAAGTCCGCGTCCAGCGATAAGATGACTCTGGCTCGATCCAGATGAAGGCGCGTGGACAAGGGCATGCCAAAGGCCAGTTCCGCTCCCGAACGGGCGTAGTCGTTGCCTGCCGGCTGGGAGACATGCCAGCTCGCCAGCGGAAACTTGCGGCGTAAGGCATCGAGCTGCCCTGACAGGGTTGGCGAGGTGATGGTTTCGGTGAGCACGTGCAGCCCGGCCCCCTGGGTGGGCTCGAAACGAGCGCTAAACGCCAACAGCTCGGCGGCAAACGCGTTCCAATTCGCCACGTCATTCCGGTGCATTACCGCCTGTGAGCGGTCCGGATCCCACAGTTGCAGTACGGCGGCTTGTGCAAAGATATCTGTAGCGCCCAGACTTGCGGGGTGCTGAGGATTCCCCTCGATTTTGGTGGGCCGCCCCATGTGGTTCTCCACGAGCACACCGTGCGCATATCCGTTACGCAGCAAGGCGGTCGCAAAGAAGCGCGGCAGGCCATCCACTTGGCCAAGAGGGGAGTGCACATAAGGCACAATCTCATCCTGAGGCGGATGACTGCAGGCGGCGAACCCCGCCAACGCCATTGAGGCGCCGAGAATTTTCAGAAACTCACGGCGCTCGTGGTTGAGCGCGTCCGCAAGTTGCGGATGTTGCTCGCGCAGCCACACCCGGAACGCTTCGCGGTCGGCGAGCTCCTCGAGACTGCGCCATAGCAGTGGGCCACGCGCCGGCGGGCGCGCATGCGATCCTGCGCTGAGATCGAAGGGTGGCAGATTTCTTAACGATGACATACGGAACACTCGGTCAGCCGGCGGGGTTCGATGTGATAGTCCTGCATCAGCCGCTGACCCACAGCAAGCTGATCCTTCGCCTGCCAATGCAGATCGAACACCGCGCTGCGGGGACGCAGATAGCGTTGTGGTGCCCGATGACACTCGAGGCACCACTGCATGGTGAGCGGCGCGACCCGGGCGGTGAGCGGCATGGCATCGATTGCGCCGTGACAAGTCGAACAGCCCACGCCCTTGGCGATATGGATGCCGTGATTGAAGTAGACGAAATCGGGCAGCTGATGCACGCGCTGCCAGCGAAAGGCCACGCCGCGCTCGAAGGCGTGGATGAGGGGCGCCAAAGCGGGCTGATCGCTGTACAGCTGCGAATGGCAGGTCATGCAGGTCGACAGCGGCGGGATCCCAGCGAACGCGGAGTTTTCCACTGAGCTGTGACAGTACCGGCAGTCGATGCCGTCGTCACCGACATGATGTTTATGACTGAAGGGAACCGCTTGTTCCAGCCCGGCGTCCATGGGCGCCGGCACCGCCACTACGGCGCGCCAGACGAAAATGCCGATGATCGCGAGGCTCAGCACTGCGAGCAGCCCGAGTCGAAAGAAGAATCCGAAACGGCTGGTGAAGAGTTGTGTCACGCCTGTCGTTCTGGGAGCCGGAGAAGCCGGAGAAGACACGAGCCCATCCCGAGCGTCGGCACGGACTGAGCCTTCGCATCGTGGATGAGCATCATTGTTCCTTGCGGTTGTGCGCGACTAACGTGCTCGCGATGCGATGAGTTCCCGCCTCGGCTGACAGAGCTTCCGCAGGTTGGCAGGCTGGCGTCGCAGCTGAGCTGGGATCGAAGCTTGCTCCTTGCAGTAACAGGAGCACGGCATGGCGCTTTCCCGAATTGTTGCGGTAGTCACGGTACTGTTCATTTCAGGCTGCGCCGTGTCCACGGCCTACCGCGCCGATGACGTGCCCGACGAACCGGTTGCCAGCAGCGATCGCGTCGCGGGGCGAGTCTTGATCTATACCACGCAGACCGATGATGACCGTGTGATTACAGCCGGTGCAACCAGCGTTACGGCGGCCGGTCTCAGGCTGACGACGCCGGTAGGTACCATGGTCCGCGAGATCGCGCTCAAAGTGTTCTCCAAGGTGGCCTCCAAGGGCGCTCAGGCCGGCCAGGACTTCACGAACGAGGGTCGATACGCGATTGTGCTGCGTCCCCAGATCGAGAACTTCGAATACGGTTTCCCGCGTCCGAAGCTCGGCATCGAAATTACCCCCCAGGTGCGCATGGTTCTGAGAGTGACGCTGCTGGACCCAACCGGAGGGGTAATGCTGGAGAAGGACTACGATTCCGGCACGGTCTCGGGCAGCCCTCATGTGGTCAGTGGCAAGCTGGTCGAACGAACGAACAAGCTGGCTCACCAGGTCATGTACGATCTCATGCGACGCGCCGCCGCGGACGTACACCTTTTTCAGCAGACTCAGGCCGCAGCAGAAAAAATGGACTGAAATCCTTTCTGGACTTCAGGGTCGGCTTGTTGTTTGCGAGGTGCTCACGGCTCTATGGCTCATCGAGCGCTCTGCTAGACTCTCCGGTTCCACCAATCCGCTCTCCGGGTAACGCTCGTGAATGCATGTGTTGTCCTAACCGCGTGTCACAGCAAACGTGATCGATCTGCGTCGTAACAACGTGCATGTCACAGGGCGGGGCAGCCGCACGATCGTGTTTGCACATGGGTTCGGGTGCGACCAAAACATGTGGCGCTTCATTGTGCCAGCTTTCGAGAGCGATTATCGCATCGTCCTGTTCGATTACGTAGGTCACGGGAGATCGGACGCGTCGGCCTACGACCGCGCCCGGTATGATTCGCTGCAGGGCTATAGCGAGGATGTGCTGGCGATTTGCGGGGCACTGGGGATCAACAATGGCGTGTTCGTTGGTCATTCCGTAAGCGCGATGATTGGCATTCTGGCCGCGAACGCCGAACCGAGCCGATTCGACTCGCTGGTTCTGATCGGTCCGTCACCCTGCTACGTGAATCAGGAGGGCTATACCGGCGGCTTCTCGCGCGAGGACATCGAGGAACTGCTTGAGTTTCTCGACGCCAACCATCTGGGCTGGTCCAGTCAGATGGCGCCCATTATCATGGGCAATCCAGAACGGCAGGAGCTGACCACAGAGCTCACCAACAGTTTCTGTCGAACTGACCCGCAGATTGCCAAGGATTTCGCGCGGGTAACCTTTCTCTCGGACAATCGCCGGGATCTCGCGGAGGTGCGGGCCCATTGCCTCATTGTTCAGTGCTCTCACGATGTGATTGCTGGCGAGGAGGTCGGACGCTACGTACACCAACACATTGCCGGCAGCGAGTTCGCGCTACTGAACGCTACGGGACACTGTCCGCATCTGAGTGCGCCAGCGGAGACCATCGCCGCCATCCGCTCCTTTCTTGCGCGCTCACCCTCCCCCGGGTGAGCGCCGCACGAGGGCACCGTGACTGACCCAGAGCAGCTCGTGAGTGACCGGGAGTCCGCCGAGAACCTGGCGCACGACCTTCTCGAAAGCGCACCTTGCGGCTATCTGGCAGCCCGTCCCGACGGCACCCTCTTCGAGGTAAACGCGACATTCCTTGCGTGGACCGGTTATACCCGCGAGGAAGTGCTGTCGAAAAAAACCTTTCAGGAGCTTCTCACGCTGGCCGGGCGCATTTACTACGAGACGCATGTAGCTCCGCTGCTGCAGATGCAGGGATTCGTGCGCGAAGTGGCATTCGATCTCAAACGCCCAGCCCAGCCTGCGCTTCCCATTCTCACGAATGCCGTGCTGCAGCCGGCGAGCGGAGCATCGGCAGGGCGTTTGACACTTCTGATCTTCGATGCCTCCGAGCGACGTCAATACGAACGTGAGCTTTTGGGTGCGCGGCGGGTTGCCGAGCAGGCCACGCAGGTCGAGCGACTCGCTCGTGAGGAAGCTGAGCGCGCTAACCGCGCCAAAGACGACATTCTGGCGCTCGTCTCGCATGAGCTGAGGACTCCTCTGAGCGCTATATTGGGCTGGACCCAGGTGCTGCGTCGCAAGTGCGCTTCTGATCCTGACATCGAGCAGGGACTGTCTGTCATCGAAAGGAACACGCGCTTACAAGTGCGTCTGGTGGACGATCTGCTCGATATGAGCCGCATCATCGCTGGGAAGCTGCGCCTCGATGTCCAGCAAGTCACGCTGGCTGAGACTATCGAAGCCGCGCTGCAGACGGTTGAGCCAGCCGCAATTGCCAGAGGTGTGCGTCTGCAGCGCGTGCTCGACTCGTCCGCGCAAGTTGCAGGCGATCCAGGCCGGCTGCAACAGGTATTCTGGAACCTGCTCAGCAATGGTGTGAAGTTCACTCCCAACGGTGGTGCAGTCACGGTGTCGATGGAGCGCATCGACTCCCACGTCGAGGTACGGGTCCGCGATACCGGTCAGGGCATGACCCCCGAACTGCTGGCGCACGTGTTCGAGCGTTTTCATCAGTCCGCTTCCGAACATACGCGTAAGACCGGCGGTTTAGGACTTGGACTGTCGCTGGTCAAATATCTGACGGAGATGCATGGTGGCTCGATTCACGCGCACAGTGATGGCGAGGGTCGGGGGGCAACCTTCATTCTGAAACTACCCACTATCGTGGCCCATGAGCGCGAGCGGCTGCAGCAATTTGCCGGTGCCCCCGCAGTGCTCCCGGGACTGGGTCACCGGGCGTTAGTATCCTTGCACGGCACGCGTGTTGTCGTGGTCGATGACGAGCGGGATGCGCGCGAAATTCTCTGGCGCGTGCTTACTGAGGCCGGCGCGGAGGTCGTCACGTCCTCGACCCTCAAGGAGGCGTTGGAGGTGATCCCGCGCGCGCGCCCCGACGTGCTTGTAAGCGATATCGAGCTCGGGGACGAGGATGGCTACGAGCTGATCCGACAAGTTCGAATGCTGGGTCATGATATAGGACGAATCCCTGCAATCGCGTTGACTGCCTTGTCCCGGCTCGAAGACCGTACTCAAGCTCTTCTCGCAGGGTATCAGATTCACCTCGCGAAGCCGGTCGATGCCCATGAGCTCGCCGTTACGGTGGCGAGTCTGACGGGGCGATACGCAGGCACTGATTGAGCAGCCGGAGCGTCTAGCTCCCTTTACCGCGAACGCGAAATCAACCGATGCTCGATTGCGCATATGTGGCGGTGCCGCCATTGGCGTCGTGCACGTGCTGTTGTCAGAGGCGCTATATCCAGCTATATATAGCGGTAATCAATAAATGACGAACAATGGGAGTTCCGGTGATTGCACGCTGGTGGAAGCTGCTGGCCACGGCCATCTGCGCATGCGGTTTAAGCGCTCATGCCCTAAGCCAGCAGGCCGGCGGAGTGGATGTAGAGGCTCTTCGGAAGGAGGTCGAGCAGACCCAGCGGCAGCTGCAGGCGACGCAGCAGCGCCTGGAGCAGATGCAAGACCAGCTCGAGCGGCTGCAGCAACAGCAGAACTCGACCGCAGCTCAGGTTCAGCAGAACCCACCGACTGCGACGGCCCCGGCCTCCGTGGCCGGGGCGCCAAAACCGCCGGCATCCGCTGAGCCGTCGGCCTCCTTTATGGCGGGTCCGGTGAAGATCACGCCTGGTGGTTTCGTCGAGCTCATGGTGATCAACCGCGACCACAATGAGTCGGCCGACTGGGCATCGAACTTCAACACCGCTATCCCGTATCCAAACTCCCACAACTACTATCTGAGCGAGCTGCATCTGTCTGAGCGCCAGAGCCGTGTGCAATCGCTGTTTCAGGGACCGGAATCAGACAGCTGGGCCCCCGAGGCGTACCTCGAGGCTGACTTTGGAGGCGCTGGGGCGACCGGAAATTACAATGAAAGCTCGAGCTTTTCGCCGCGCGTGCGCCATTACTTCGCAGACGTAACCTATAAGCCGCTGGGCGGTACTCTGCTGTTCGGCCAGACCTGGAGCCTGGTCACCGGCTTCAAAAGCGGACTGACACCTCGGCAGGAGAACATTCCACTCACGATAGATGGTCAGTACCTGCCGGGATTCAACTGGTTACGCGTGCCACAGATCCGCATGACGGAGAAATTCAACGAGACGTTCGCTGCGTCAGTCGCCGTGGAAAACCCCGCGGCACAGATCACCAGCAACGCATCCAGCGGCGCGCCGGCGCTGCCGGTGATGTTCAACAACCTCGGTGCCACCAATTCCTTCTCACCCACAAACGGCGCGGGGGGCTGCACTACCACTGCGCCCGGGGCGACCTGCACCGTGACGGCCGGCGCACTCAACAACGTCACGACCGACTATCTGCCTGATGTCGTCGTCAAGGTCGCGCTGGATCCCGGGTTCGGGCATTTCGAGGCCTTTGCCACCGAACGTTTCTTTCGGGACCGCGTAACGACAGCCGGCCTGCAGGTCAATCAGAGAACGAATGCCAGTGGCTTCGGCGGCAATATGCTGTTGCCCATCGTGCCGAAGATGCTCGATTTCCAGGCGAGCATCATTGCAGGTCGCGCAGTCGGGCGGTATGGCTCTGCGCAGCTGCCCGATGCGACCGTCAATGCGGGCACCCTGGAGATCGAGCCGCTGCGTGGCTTCCAGGCGCTTGCGGGCCTGCAGTTTCGTCCCGCATCCCTGTTGACGCTGTTCGGGTACGTGGGGGAGGAGCAGGTTGACCGCTATGCCTCCTACCGGCTCAGCGGCAGCAGGCGCTATGGCTATGGTTATGGGAACCCGCTGTTCGACAACTCTGGTTGCGAGAAGGAGGGCGCAAGTGCCTGCGCCGCTAATACGGCGCGTATCATCAGCGCGACTCTCGGTGGCTGGTGGAAGTTCTACCAGGGCTTTCTGGGCTATGCACAGGTCGGCTTGACCGATACCTGGATCAAACGCGAAATCTACAGTGCTATCGGCGGTGATCCGAGCACGTACATCAACATCACCCTGGTGTCGTTGCGCTACTATCCCTTCCAGAAGTAGTTGCTTGTAGACGTCCGGGCAACGCGCGCGGGAGGCTTCACGGGACCTTGAAGCCATCCTTCAGGAAGATCTTCTGCGCCTGCGGACTCTCGATGAAGCCCAGAAAGCGCGTAGCCTCGGCTTGGGCAGCCCGGGTCAAGGCAATGGGATAGACAATTGGCGGATGCGTGTTGGCGGGAAACGTGTCCACCACCCGCACCCCCTTGTCGATAAGGACATCGCTGCCATATACGATACCAAGAGGAGCTTCACCCCGCGAGACATACACGAGCGCCACCCGTACGTTTTCCGCACGCACGCTTCGGGGGGAAACATCGTCCCACATCCCAAGGGTGGTAAGTGCCGCGCGCGCGTAGCGGCCCACCGGGACCGAATCGGGATCGCCGGTAGCCAGACGTCCATCCCCGAGCGCCTTCAGCAGCGCAAAGTGGGGTTCGATCTTGAGTTGTATGGCGCTGCGCGCCGGTGCAATCAGCACCAGTGTGTTTCCGAGGACGTTCTTTCGGGTCGCAGGCTGAATCAAATTGCGCTGCTGCAGATAGTCCATCCAGTCCGTGTCTGCGGAGAAGAACACATCTGCCCGGGCGCCCGACTCAATCTGCCGCGCCAGGGTGGAGCTCGCATCAAAAGACAGCTCCACCCTCACGTGTGCCGCCTTCTCATAGGCGGTGCCAAGCTCCTGCATTGCATTGGTCAGTGAGGCCGCTGCGAAGACCAGGATGTGCGGGGACTGCGTCTCATCCGCTGCCAGCACCGAGGCGGAGCTGATGAGGAGGTGCAACCACACAAAGCTCAGTAGGATTCGCCTCATGAGATGAACTCGCTGTGCCAGTTGGTAATTGTCGTATCAAACGTGGCGGGAACGCGCGACCTTGGGTAATCGCCGCCGACGGGAAGGGGACTTCCGCTGCGCGGCGGCCGCCGCCTTGACAGCGACCGGGCCGAACTCGCTCCGGGCGAACGCCTCGATGCGCCGGCCGGCAATGCGGTATCGCCGCACCAGTTCCGCACCGAATGAGCTGATCTCGACGCCGCCGCCACCTAAACCGCCGACATTTGAGGTGGTCGATGGCTCGAGGAAAGAGCGATTCAGGCTATCGATCAGCAACCATGCGCGCCGATAACTCATATGCAACTCCTTTGCAGCCCGGCGCAACGAGCCGGTGCGGGCGATGGCCTCGAGCAGGTCAATCTTGCCCGGACCGAGTGAACAGTGCTCGTTGAAGTCGATGCGAAAGCGAACACCCTGCATACGTTCTCCTCGTGTCGGTCGCCAGACTCGCTATATACAACAGGGAACAACGGATGATACGCCCCTGTCACGCCTGGGCGTCAGGTATCACGCCTAGGCGTGACGTATTACGCGTGCGGTTGAAAGGTATCGCGCGCCCGCGGCCCAGCCAGCAGGAACGCCTGGCAGGCGGGCACCGTAAACAAGGACGGCCGTTCGCAGGTATTGTGCTTGCTTAATGCTTCCGTGGCGGGTCCGCGATCGCTGCTACACATCGGCTTGAGCGGCGCGGTAAGATCGAATCTGGCTCTTAGTTCCGCGGAGGACATCTGTACGAACACCGGTGCATCGGAGCGGGGCTTGAGTGGGCTGCGACTGCTGATCTGGGCGGCCGTGATGGCGGCGACAGGGCCGTCCTTGGCCTCTGCTACGGCCGACGAAGCTGGTGTGCGCGGCTACTGGCGGGAACCATCCGGCGCTGTGATTCAGGTTGCACCCTGTGTGGAAGGTTTGTGCCTGAAGATCGTCGCGCTTGCACCAGGGAACCATCCGCACACTGATGTGCATAACCCGGATGAAAAGCTGCGCGGCCGCCCGTTATGCGGATTACGCATTGGCCAGGATTTTAAGCAGGCCGACGCGCAGCACGCTGAAGGCGGACACATCTACGACCCCAAATCAGGGCGGACTTACAGTGGCAGCATGACGGCGGAAGGTAGCACGTTGAGGCTGCGCGGCTATGTAGGAATCAAACTATTGGGCCGCACAGAGAACTGGACCCGTGTCGAACAGGGCCATCCCACTTGCACACCGGGGTGAGTGATCGGCTCTGGGCCGTCCGGATCGGTTGATGTACCTGAGCTCACTCGCGACCGCTGTCCCTGCCCGGCGCTACACCCGGGCAGAGTGCTGGGAAGCTTTCTCGATGTCCGATTGGTTTGCGCGCCTCGATGAGCGCTCGCGGGCGCTGGCACGGCTCGTACTGACCCGTGACAATGGCATGGAATCACGCTGGCTGGCGGTGGACTCACTTGCCGAAGCATTCGCAATCGACGCCGACACCCTGCAGAAGCGGTTCACGCGGTACGCACCTCAGCTAGCGGCCAATGCCGGGCAGCTGGCCCTGCAACGAGCCGGGCTTGTTGCCAGAGACATCGATGCGGTCGTGGTAACGACCTGCACGGGCTATCTTTGTCCCGGCCTTACGAGCTATGTGAGCGAACGACTCGGTCTGTCGCGTTATGCAAAAACTTTTGACCTCGTCGGCCAGGGGTGTGCAGGCGCAGTGCCGAACTGGCAGCTGGCCAGCGCATTGTTGGATGCCGCGCATTGCGATCACGTACTGTCGATCTGTGTGGAGGTCTGCAGCGCTGCCATGTATCTGGACGACGATCCCGGGGTGCTGATCAGCGCCTGTTTGTTCGGCGATGGAGCCGGTGCGGCGGTGTTATCGAGAAGGCCACCGCGTGATGGCGCTCGTCGCGTCCGCTGGGGCGAGTCGGTCTCGGTGACCGTGCCTGCCGAGCGCGAAGCACTACGGTTTGAGCACCGGAATGGCTTGCTGCGCAACATCCTGACGCGCTCGGTGCCCGCTTTGGCCGCGGCCCACGCCAAAGAGGCTTTGCAACAGACGACCGCTCAAGCGGGAGTGTCAGCGGATTCGATCACAGGTTGGATAATGCATGCTGGTGGCCGGGATGTGCTGCTGGCCGTACAAGAGCAGCTCGGACTCGATCCGGCGGCTTTGCGTTACAGCCGCGACACACTGCGCGAATATGGCAACCTGAGCAGCGCCTTCGTGTACTTCGTACTCGAGAGCGCGTTGGCCGACGCAGCTCCCGGAGGCTGGTGGTGGCTATGCTCATTCGGCGCCGGTTTCAGCTGTCATGGCGCCTTGCTTGCCGTGGACTGAGATAACGTGATGAAACTACAACGGCAGGTTCTGCCAGAAAGGCTGGATGTCATGGCGGTCGCTGATCCGGCGGCGCGCCGTGCACGCCGTGACTTGCAGCGAGTGCATCGAGCGATGCGCTCGTTGACGATCCTGCGACGCGCCATCGAGTCGTTGCACCTGACAACTCCGCCCCGCCATATCCTGGAGCTGGGCGCCGGAGATGGCAGCCTGATGCTGCGTTTGGCGCAATCGGTGCGCGCCTCCTGGCCAGATGTGCAAGTGACATTTCTGGATCGTCAGGATGTGATTGATGCGGAAACCCGCAGGCGCTTCAACGTGCTTGGCTGGAACGTACAGGTGTTGAGGAGGGATGCGTTGGGTTGGGCAGAGGCACCCGCGGAGGGACAATATGACCTATGCGTCACCACACTGTTTCTGCACCACTTCGAGTCTCACGCGCTCAAGTTGCTGCTGCGCGCGGTCGCGGGCTGCTGTCGCACATTCGTCGCACTGGAGCCGCGCCGCAACAGCATCGCTTGGATCGGAAGCCATCTGCTCGGCTTGCTGGGCGCAAATGAAGTAACCCGTGAAGATGGTGTGACGAGCGTCGTGGCTGGCTTTGCCGCCGAGGAACTGAGCTACCTGTGGCCGTCCGACGCCGCGGGCTGGCTGCTGCGGGAATACTTCGCATGGCCGTTCACCCATTGCTTCGTGGCGGATGGAGGCGGACGAAGCAGCCCGGACGATGCCGCATGAGGGTTGGATCGCAATGACAAAGCCGGATGCTGATGCGCTGGTCATTGGCGCAGGTCCTGCAGGCGCATCGATCGCAATTCGGCTCGCCGCGCAGGGATGGCGCGTAATTCTGGTGGAGCAAAACGATTTCCCACGGCAGAAGGTCTGCGGCGAGTGTCTCGGACCTGCAAGCCTCGAACTGCTGGACGAGCTCGAGCTGGGATCGAAGGTGAGGGAGCTTGCAGGTCCTCCGATACGGCAGGTCGCGTGGATGGCAGGAGCGCGAACGACGGTGGCACAGATGCCCGCGCGCCGGACCGGCCCACACGCACACGGTTGTGCGATCGGCCGGGACGTACTGGATTCGCTGATGCTTGAGCATGCGCGCTCGAAAGGCGTCGTGATCCTGCAGCCGGCCAAAGTGCGACGTGTTCACGGAGTGCCTGGGCACTTCGAATGTGTCTGTGAGTGGCGTTACGATGCCGATGGAGCAAAACCCGAGCGTCTCGCCGGACGCCATGTCACAGCCTCAATGGTGGTCGATGCGCATGGTTCCTGGGAGCGCGGGCCGGATTACGATGCGCGCGAACAGGCAAGCGATGAGACGTTGCAGCCGCAATCTGAGGATTTGCTGGCCTTCAAAGCTAGCTTCGAAGACTCAACATTGGAACCCGGTGTGCTGCCAGTGCTGTGTTTGCCGGGTGGTTACGGCGGAATGGTCTTATCGGATCGTGGACGTACTACCGTAGCCTGTTGCATCCGGCGAGACACCCTGCGGCACTGGCGTGCAACGGTGGGCGAGGGTTCGGCGGGTGATGCAGTCGATGGGTACTTGCGCAGCTCCTGCGCCGGAGTAGCAAGCGCCCTGAGCACCGCGCACCGGCGGGAGCCCTGGCTTGCAGTGGGGGCGTTACGTACCGGCTTTCATCGGTCGGGTCCTCGGGGCGTCCTGCGGATCGGCAATGCCGCTGCCGAAGCGCATCCCTTGATAGGCGAGGGCATTTGTATGGCTCTACAGTCTGCCGCCGTTTTAGCGAGCCTTTGCGCCAAGCGCCCCACAGAGCTTAACGCGCCTTTCATCCTGCATCTCCAGCGCACCCAACAACTCGTGTGCAGGCGAGGCTTCGCAGCGCGTATGCGACGTGCCCAACTCTTTGCGCAAGTCGCCATGCGTCCTGCGCTCGCTGCTGTCGCTGCTGTCCTGATGAAGAGCTGTCCGCACGCTCTGACAACGGGCGCTGCGCTCGCGGGTAAGGCTCGGGCGGGTGTGCTGCATAGGGCTCCGCACAAGGTGGCGGCATGAGCACCCTTGAAACACTGCAGACCCTGATCAGCGAAGAGTTCAAGTTGAGTGCGGAGCAATTGCGTCCGGAGGCCACGCTGGCGGAGCTCGGCATCGACTCTCTGGAGCTGGTCGATCTGATCTTCAAGATCGAAGACCGCTTCGGTCTTAAAATCAAAGAGGACGTGCCGCGATCTCTCGTGACCTTGGGGGATGTCGCCGCATATGTCGATGAGCTGTTGGCGAAGCAGTCCGCCGAACGAGACGCAGGTGCGGATCGGCCGCCATGACGGTCAGAGTGGCTGTGACTGGAATGGGTGTCGTTGCCCCGCTCGGCAACTCCATCGATGAGTTCTTCGCCGGTCTGCGCGCTGGCAGATCCGCTATCCGGGCTCTTCCTGAGCTCAGTAGCGAGATCAGTGGGACTTCGATCGGTGCAGTCGCCGGGACACCCGCCTGCACGCGCATTCCGGAGACTCGGCTGCGGATGTTGGATCGGGTCAGTTACCTTGCGCTGGCTGCAGCCATTCAAGCCGTCGAGGACTCGGGCATCGACTTCGATCGTGAGCACCGGGAGCGCTGCGGTGTGGCGGTGGGGACCGGAATGGGCGGTGCGGCAACGACCGAAGAGGGGTATCGCACCCTTTATGCTGAGCGCTCTGACCGCATCAAACCCTTTACGGTCATCGGCGCGATGACCAATGCTGCGGCCTCGTGGGTTGGGCTGCACTATCAGCTCCTCGGGCCGAATCTGACGCACTCGACGGCCTGCTCCTCCTCAGCGGTCTCGATCGGCGAGGCCGCGGAGAAGATTCGCAGCGGTCGCGTCGATGTCATGATTGCAGGCGGTGCGGAGGCGCCGCTCACTGCCGGGGTGCTGCTGGCGTGGAGTGCCATGCGCACGCTGGCTGCTGCGGATAAGACCGATCCGAGCCGCTCATGTCGGCCCTTCTCACTGACCCGCTCCGGTCTGGTGCTGGGCGAGGGCGCGGCGTTCGTGCTGCTCGAATCCTGGGAGCATGCGATTTCCCGAA
This sequence comes from uncultured Pseudomonadota bacterium, assembly GCA_963715725.1. GTDB lineage: Bacteria > Pseudomonadota > Gammaproteobacteria > Steroidobacterales > Steroidobacteraceae > 13-2-20CM-66-19. The sequence continues at coordinate 3,502,908 of OY970272.1, forward strand.
ACGCAAGAATACGTGCGGAGCTGACCGGATACGGGCTAACGACGGACGTTGCGCACATCACGCGCCCGAGCGTCGCTGGACAAACGGCTGCCATGCGCGCTGCGCTGAAGTCGGCGGGGCGTTCGCCGGAAGACGTTGACTATATCAATGCTCATGGCACCGCCACGTTGCAGAACGATGTGGTCGAGACTGCGGCCATCAAAGAAGTCTTCGGACCGCGCGCCTATCGCATCCCGGTCAGCTCAACCAAGTCCATGCACGGGCACCTGCTGGGCGCCGCGGGCGCCTTGGAGGTTGTGATCTGCGTTGGTTGCCTGGAGAGGGGCTGGATTCCACCGACCATGCATCTGGACCAGTCGGATCCGGCCTGCGACCTGGACTATGTCGCGGATGGCGCGCGCACGAATATTCCGCTGCGCATGGCCCTTTCGAACTCATTTGCCTTCGGCGGCACCAATGCCGTGCTGGTGATCGAGAAGGTATGACAGTAAGCCGAGCAAGGGGCCGACGTTCGTCTCCGCCGCCAGCCATCCCGGCAAGGCGTGACTCCCTTTAAGCGCACGGTGACTGCCCTTTGCTTTGTGCGCGGGGGACATGGGAGTTATGCGCCGTAAGAGTTATTCGTGTGCGGGTACCAGCTCCGGCGGGTCTGCGGTCATGGTGACCAGCGCGATGTAGCGCGTCCGGTCCAATTTGAAGTGAATTTCCCGCTTCGGCGGATTGCTGGTTTTTTCGATGCGTCCGCAGGTCAGCTCACTGGAACGAAGCTCGGCGCTCTGCACTTTTGGCGGATGCAACGAACAGTACCTGTTTGCCGCTTCCATCAACTGCGTCGCTCGTGCGAAATGATTGGGGTTGCTCGCCCGCAACCTTGCCAGGTCCTCCTGACTAAAGAGCTGGACCGTTTCAGCTGCAGAACAGATTGTCGCAGTGCAAAGCAATCCGATGGCGAAGAAGCTCCTGGCCATGGGGGTGTCTCCTGGGAGTCTCAGCTTAATTTGTAGACACCTCGGGTGAGATGGGAGTTCACCTCCGGCGCCGTTTTTGGCCTGCAGGAAGAAGACTCACCGTCTGGCAATCCGGGGTAATGTTTCGGGCAGGTCAGCCAGGTAGAAGGCCAGCGTCGCCATCGTGGCAACCTGGGTCCGGAGACTCTCTGGATCCACCTTGTCCAGGGTGTCTGCCGCGGTGTGGTGATAGTCAAAATAGTGGCTATTGTCCACAAGGGGCGCAAATGCCGGCACCCCGGCCTCCTGCAGGGGAGCGATGTCAGCACCCAGTTCGCTCTGTCGCATGGCAAGCGCTGTGGCACCAATCGGTCGCAGCGCCTCGAGTACCGGCTGAAGAATTGCGAGTGAATCAGGATTTACGTCAGCCAGCAGCCCAAGCGATCGTCCCGCTCCGCTGTCACTTTCAACTGCGGCAACCTGGGAGGGCAGTGAATTTCTTACCGACTCGAAATAGGCCTTGTGACCACGGCCACCGTTCTCCTCGTTGGTCCAACCAATAAAGCGAACGGTGCGACGCGGATGCAAATCTAACTGTTTCAATGTCTCAATGACGGCGGCGGACGCGATCACACCGACGCCGTCGTCAACTGCGCCTGTCGCGAGGTCCCAGGAGTCAAGGTGTCCAGATACGATTACATACTCATCGGCTCGCTCACGTCCTGGCCAGTCAGCGATTACGTTATGCGCTTCCACCTCAGGAAGGCTCTGAGGGGTCAGTAACAGGCTTAGCGTCACGGGCCCCGCAGCGGCCAGTCGCGCAATCAGATCCGCATCTTCCGCGGACAGCGCCGCCGCTGGGATGGGCGCCTGGTGGTCCTTCCATATGGTTGCGCCGGTATGCGGCAGACGAAAGTTGGCCCCACCGACGGATCGCACCAAAGCCGCGGCAGCCCCCAGGGACTGCGCTTCGGATGGCCCGTTGAATCGATACACACCGTCCTGGTCATATGCCTCATCCGCGAGCCCGTGGGCCGCGAGCCGTGAGTCAAAGTAGGTCTCAAACAGGACGATCTTGCCCTTGATGTCCGCCGCATGAGACTTCAACTCCTCGAAATCGTGGACGACAACCACCCGCGCAGACAATCCCGCGATCGGAGTCGCCGCCGATCCACCCAGTGTCGTGAGCTTCAGGGCCTGGGTGATGCCCTCGGGTTTGCCCGGGTAATCGGTGAGAACGGCCTCTTCTTTACCGCGTACCCAGTGCGGCACCTTGGTCGCCTGCAGAGTGACATGTGCGTCCAGATCGCGCATCGCCTTCGCAATCAGTGTCTCTGCAACAGCCAGCTGAGCTGAACCTGACAGGCGAGGGCCCACTCTATCGGTCAACGCGCTCAGCTGTCTCCACGCCCACTCATCGTGCATCGCGCTCTCTCGTATGCGTGTCAGCACCGCCCGATCTACTGCGTCGGTATTTGCCGGCGCGGCCGAGGCAGCCATTGCAAAGAAATTGATCGAGACGAGACAGAGCAACAGCGTGAGTTGGGAACGGTTCATTGCATACCTGCTTCAAGACATGGTCGATCGGGTCATGACCAGGTAATTATTCAGGCGCGCCCGGCGAGAATCCAGTCCCTGAAGCGGGCCGCAGTCTTTGCCTAGCTGGTGCGGGCGAGTAAGTGATCAGCAGGCGCGGCAGCTGTCCGCCTGTCTGTACACGCTGGAATGACTATGCTGTCAGCCTTCGACAATCGTGCGCCGCAGGTCCCGATCGCGGTATGGGGAGACCGCGTTACCAACGCAGGCCGCAGAGTTGCGCACGTGTCGTTGCCACGCATCGAAAAGACCCCAGCCGCGGGCGCTGTATGAATAGAGGGTGCCTGTCGCCTTGCTGCGCCACGAAGCGAACGTGGTAAGGGAACCTTCTGAGCTCAATGACATGCGAGGTGCTACTTGTGTTGGGTAAGATTCAGTCTGCAGTCAAGTTATCTGGATACGAGCGCAGGTGCAAGCGCCTGGAAGTCTCAAAGTGGTTACACGCCGTGCACAGCGGTTAGGCGCCAGTTGCGTTCACGTGGCGCGTCCAACCAGCAGTCGAGATGTTGCTGGATCACAAGGCCGCATCGCTAGCTGCATAGTGTATGCTGAAGCTACAGAGCGCTTCGGACACCGCCCGGGAACTACCGCATACTGCAGCAGTTTCTCGATTCACAAAGTGAGGCAGGCATGAGTGGCGCGGAAGAATCCGGGGAACGGCGCGGCTTGCTGCCGCGATTCACGCTTAAGGATGAAAACACTTTCCTGCTCGCCGATGCTCTGGGGGACATCCAGGGCAGCGACGATGGCCTGTTTACGAATGACACACGGATGCTGTCTCGCTACGAGTTGAAAATCGCTGGCCGACGCGCCTCGCTGCTGGGAGCAGCGATTAATCAGGACAACACGCGCTTTACCTCGCATCTCACCAACAGGCCACTGCCGGCATTGGGCGAAGGATCGATCCCGCAGGGTGCCATCCACATCGAGCGTAATCACTTCATCTTCGCTGGCGCCCTGCATGAACACTTGCGCCTTACCAACTTCAGCGAAGAGGTGGCACGCGTCCCGCTGAAGCTGTGTTTCGCGGCGGATTTCGTCGACATTTTCGAGGTTCAGGGACATGTCCGCAAATCTCGCGGCGACTACCTACCGGCCGCCGTCGCCGAGCGAAGTGTGCGACTCGCGTACCGGGGGCGCGACGATCGACTCCGGTCGACCTGGATCAGTTTCTCGCAGACTCCCGCAGCAATATCCGCCGACGAGGCCGAGTTCGTCGTCGAGCTCGGCCGGGGCGGGGTCGCGGAGCTCTATATCGAGATTGGGGTTCAGGAAGTCAAAGAAGCGAGCGGTGAGCGGTTCGAGGCAGCAGCGGGGAGTCTCAAGGAGAGCATGGACCAGCGGCTTACTCAGTGGGCCTCCATTACGACATCGGGTCGGCTCTTCAACGAATGGATCGACAAGTCCCGCTTTGATCTGGCGCTGTTGACTACGTTGCTGCCCACAGGTCCGTACCCTTACGCAGGTATCCCGTGGTTTGCAACTCAGTTTGGTCGGGACGGCATCATCACCGCTTTGCAGACTTTGTGGATCAATCCGCAGCTGGCCGCAGGCGTGCTCCGCTTTCTAGCCTCCACGCAGGCACGCGACGAGTCCCCTTTTCGTGATTCGCAGCCTGGCAAGATCATGCACGAGATGCGACGCGGGGAGATGGCGGCGCTGCGGGAAGTGCCGTTCGGCCAATATTACGGCGGCGTCGATACCACCCCTCTGTTCGTGTTGTTGGCGGGCGCCTATGAGAGCCGAACCGGAGACCGCACAGTCGTTGACCAGATCTGGCCCGCCGTGCTCGCGGCGATGGACTGGATTGAGCGCCGCATGGACAACAGTCCTACGGGGTTTCTCGACTACGCGCGGGGCGAGAAGACGGGTCTGGTGAATCAATCGTGGAAAGACAGCAACGACTCGATCTTTCATGCGGATGGCCGCTTTCCAAAGGGGCCCGTCGCGGTCGTTGAGGTACAAGGTTATGCGTATGCGGCGTTCCAGGCGGCCGCGGAGCTGGCTCGCGTCCGGAATGAACAACACAAGGGCGAACTCTGGAGTCATCGTGCGGAGACGCTGCGCCAGGCCATAGAGCGACAGTTCTGGGTGCCGGAGATGAACTTCTACGCCATCGCACTTGATGGCGATGGCAGTCCGTGCAAGGTGCGCGCTTCGAACGCCGGACATCTGCTCTTCTGCGGGGCGCCCGCCGGCGACCGCGCCAAGCTGGTCGCCAAACAGCTGCTGTCGGCTGAGTCCTCCTGCGGCTGGGGGATTCGCACGCTGTTCAAAGGGCAAGCCCGGTTCAACCCCATGTCCTATCACGACGGCTCCGTCTGGCCGCATGACGTGGCGATTTGCGCCGCCGGCATCGCGCGCTATGGCGGCAGCGAGCAAATCGTGCCCATCCTCAGTGAAGTCTTCGAGGCAGCGAACCATTTCGGCATGCGCCTGCCGGAACTGTACTGCGGCTTCACGCGTGTCCCCGGCCAGGGACCGACGCCGTACCCGGTGGCGTGTTTGCCGCAGGCATGGTCTTCAGCCTGCGTGTTTCTGCTACTGCAGGCTACGCTTGGCTTGCGAATTGACGGCTGGCGCAAAGAGGTCCACATCGAGAATCCTCTGCTGCCGGTAGGCATCGAGTCACTGGTGATCCGCAATCTCGCGGTCGGTGAGACCAGTATCGACCTGGCATTTCACCGCATTGGTACCGAAGTGGCGGCCGTGCCTTCTGGACACATCAAGGGCGGAGTGCGTGTACTTGCGCACCTGTGAGGGACTCGCGAAGCCGCGACTCTCGCGCCGCCGCTACGCGATGCGAATCCGTGGCACAGCCGGGCGAGCCAGGCTCTCGTAAATCTGCAGATAGTCGTTGGCCATGCGAGTGACCGAAAAGCGCTGTTCAAAGCGTCGCCGGATCTGATGCCGATCCAGCTCGGGCAAACGCGCGACGGCATCGACGGCCGCTTCGATATTGCGCACCAGAAATCCGGTCACACCATCTTCGATGATCTCCGGCACCGAACCGCTGGGGAATGCGATGACCGGGGTACCGCAGGCCATGGCCTCGATCAACACCAGCCCAAATGGCTCGGGCCAATCAATTGGAAACAGCAGCGCGCGCGCATTACCGAGAAAGTCACTTTTGGCGGAATCGCCAATCTCGCCGATGTATTCAACGAGTGGATCCGCGAGCAGCGGCTGGATCTGCTGCTCGAAGTAAAGCCGGTCGGCGTTATCGACTTTGGCGGCGATCCGCAAGGGGACTTGGGCGCGCCGCGCGATCTCAATGGCGCGGTCAGGACGTTTCTCGGGCGAAATACGGCCGAGAAACGCCAGATACCCCCCTGCCGGTGTGGCATTGAATGACAGCAATCGCGGGGGCAGGCCATGATGAACAGTGCCCGCCCAGTTTACCGGAGGCATTGGCCGGCGCTGCGCCGCGGAGATCGAGACCAGCGGAAAATCAGGGAACTTGCGATAAAAAGGTTGCAGGTCGCTCAGGTCGAGCCGGCCATGCAAAGTTGTCACCGTGCGCAAGGATCTCTCACGGAATACTGGAAATTGCAGCATATCCATGTGGAAGTGCAGTATGTCGAACTCGTCGGCCCGCTGACGCACATTTTCCAGCATAACCAACAGGTGTGGAACCGGATCGCGGACGGAGTGATCCAGGCGTAGGGCTTGCGGGCAGCAGGCCACCAGTTCGGCGCGCGTGCGCGAATCGCCGCTGGCGAACAACGTGACTTCATGGCCTTGTCGTACCAGCTCCTCGGTCAGGTGCGATACGACCCGCTCGGTTCCACCATAGAACATCGGCGGCACCGCTTCGGCGAGGGGGGCAATCTGAGCAATTCTCATCGCCGCAACCCGATACTCAATCCCTGGTCCCTGGCATCAAACGATTCGATGGTCACTCCTTCGCATCAGCTGCAGCGCGACGCGCCGCTGTCCCTGGGTGCTGAGACAGTATCAGCAAGAACGAGCCCCGGCTTAAGCGACACCTGTGAGCCAGGGTTCCTGCCAAGCTCGCGCATCCACCTGCGACGCCGGGTAACTGGGTTCAATCCCTCGTTTGGCGCGGCTCGACGAATGGCTCACGCCAACCGCTGATGACATCGGCCTCGCTCAAACCTTGTCGCGCGGCACGCTCTGCTCCCAGCTGCGCTGCAAGACCTGCTCCTCGCCGTTGAATGCCCGTATACCGGCTTTGACGTTGAATTCGGTTGGCAGCGCGGTAATGGTCGCCGTGCCCACAACACGAGGCTGCATGTCGCCGCGCTTCCAGCCGAAAGTCGTGGTGTATTCCATCAGGGCCCCGTTGGGATCGACATCGTTGATCGCACAACGCATCTCCAGGTTGGTGACTATGGTGGTGCCGATCTCGTCGGCACGGAACTCGCCCGTCGCAACACGATGACGGATCGTCTGCTGGTTCGCGCGCACGTCGTATTCCACGACTCGCCGGCCAGGGGTGCTCGAGATGACCGTCGTTGCCGTGGGCGGCACGTAGGGACGGTCAAACGGGCGCAGCTTATCGTCGTCGGCTCGGGTAGGTCGGACGGGCAAGGCGAGGTGGCTCGAACCCGTGCGCAAGGTGAGCGAGACAGGTCGCGGTGAGGGCAGGATGAGGGGCCAATAGGTTGTCGAGATCGCGATGCGTAGCCGACTGCCGGCACTGAAGTGGTGCGCGCAATAATCGAGTGCCAGCTGAATCGTATATTCGCGACCGGTCTGCAGCAGCGTGGGAGACTCGCTGCCGTCGCGATGACAGAGATTGAGAATGCCGTAAGTGATGCGGCGCGAAGAGCCGTCCGGCATGACCTCGTTCAGGCGTGCGGCAACATAGGCTACCGGCTGATCGACGGCGACAACCAGCGAAAGCACGGGCGTCCCCAAGATTTCCAGGGGGCTGCCGAGTACTTCGGAGTCGAATGTCAATGAGCGCGCATCATCGACTCGCTGATCGAGCGCCACCTCAATGTCCAAATCTTCTGAGCCCCCCGCGCCAGATGGACACCAGTTTCCGGAGGCGATACCGACGGTCTGAGGTGAGCGCGTGATGACAGTTGCGGGCTCAGCGGCGGTGCGGTCCAGACGACTGTTAACATTCAGGTACAACTCCTGCACCTGAATGCGCGGGCTCGGCCAGCTATCCTCGGCGGCCCAGCGGCCTGCTACGGCGCTGACACCTGGCAACGCCACACCTTCCTGCATCCAGATCCGCAACGCTGGCTCGCGCATGATTCCGCGATCCTCGCCCTTCAGCCAGTGATCCCACCAACGCAGTGCTTCGGACAGATAACCGATCGCTGGTCCCGGAACGCCCGTGTGCGGATAGATGTGCGTCCACGGGCCGACCAGACCCTTGCGCGGCACATTCAAATGGCTCAGGAGCCGGAACACCGTGTTTTTGTAGCCATCGACCCAGCCGCCGATGGCATAAACGGGACATCGAATGCGGCCGTAATCCTCATCGACCGAAGCGTGCTTCCAGAACGCATCTTTGTGCAGATGCCTCAGCCAGGACCCCAGGTTGAACTGCACCTGGTCAAGTCGCCCGAGCCAGTCCGCCTTCCAGTCCGCGCTGCCGGTGATAGTTGGGTCCGGCGCCTGTCCCTGGAACGCAAGAAAGGCCACACCCCAGTCAAACATGTCGTGCAGAATGCAGCCGCCCTTGTAGTGCGCATCATCCGTGTAGCGGTCATCGGTGGAGCAGTGGGTGATGATCGCCTTGAGGGCAGGTGGCTGGCAGGCAGCCACCTGCAGAGCACTGAAGCCGCTCCACGAAAGTCCCTCCATGCCCACTTTGCCGTTGCACCACGGCTGCTGTGCAATCCACTCAATGATGCGCACCCCATCGTCCTGCTCCTGTTGCACATACTCATCCTGGGGCCTGCCGTCGGAGCTGCCGGATCCGCGAATGTCGACCCGCACTCCGGCGTAGCCGTGGGATGCGAAGTAAGGGAAGCGCTGCTCGTCGTCATCGCGTGTGAAGATGCGCCAGTGGTAGGGACAGTAGTTGAAAATCGCCGGCACCCGGATGCCGCGCGGCACTTTCGGCAGCCAGAGCCGGCCGCGCAACAGCGTCTTGTCCGGCATGGGTAGGCGTACGCCCTCGATGCTTTGCACCTCATAGGGCCCGCGAATTGCCGACGGCTGCACACCAGCACGGGCAACGCCCGAGACGAGGACCGCGCCTAGTGCCGATGCGCCTTGCAACAGCGTGCGGCGGTCCAGGTTCATCTCCGGCGATCTAAGATCATCGAGACATCGGCGCCCGACCCGCATGCTGCGGATCGATGCCAGTCGAATGTGCTGACCATCTGCTCATCTTACGCAAGGCGTTGCATGAGGATTGAGGCGTTTGGATCGATCCTTGTGACGAAGCGGCCAGTGAGTGTGGCGATCTGCGAATGCCGTACGCTGCCGGCTGGGCTCCGCGCTCAGCTATCCCGCCGCAGCGTGGTTTGCCTCTGGTGCGGATGAAGGCGTAGCATGCTGCGACTCAAGGGGGCAGCATGCAACTGGCCAACAGCCGGCTGAGTGCGAACGTCGCGATGTTTCGGCGCGAGCTGCTCGGCGCTGAGCCCGCATGTACTCTGCGCAATCTGTTTGCCGATCTGCGCCGACTCAGCCGCTGCGAGGTGCTCTACGAGAACTCTGATCGCAGCACTCAGTGCGGTCGGTTGCAGCTGGATCGCGCCCGCGGCGAGGGAGCGTGGGAGCTGTTCCGACTTGATCCGGAAGCATTCGTGGTGGTGGCTGATGCCTACTACGAATCCAAGTCCGTCGAGCTCGTACCGGGGGAGGGCCTGATCGAGTTTCATCTGCGGCTGGCTGGCGTCCTCGAGCTCAGACTGCCCGGCGCCTGCAGCCCCTTGCAGGTGACTGGGCCCAGTCTGCTCGTCCTGTATCAACCGCCGGGCGTGCATCTGCAGGAACGCGTGTTGACCGAGCGCCGCGACACCTGCGTTTCGGTTTACTGTTCGCCGCAGTACCTCATCTCGGTCCTCAAGCGCAACAGCATCGGAGCCTCACCGCTGCTCGAGGCCATTCAGCGGCATGGCGGTCCCGCCGTCTGGTGGTATCAGCGGGATCTCGCGCCTGCGATGCACTTCATCGGTCAGTCGTTGGTGCACAACCGTTATCGCGGTGGCGTGCGGCTCATGCACGCCGAGGCCAAAGTCCTCGAGCTCTTCTGCGAGATCCTCAGCGGCGATGAGGCAGCCTCCGCAGCACGTCCCGCACTGTCGGAACTCGAAGCGCGCCAGCTCGATGAGGCGCGGCTATTGCTCGCTCGCCAGTTCACACCACCGCCACGCATCGGTGAGCTCGCCTCGCGCATCGGCATGAGCGCCTCCAAGCTCAAGCGCACGTTCAAGGCCCGCTTCGGCGTTACGGTGTTCGATTACGGACTTGACTGCCGGATGCGCGAAGCCCTGGAACTCTTGCGTTGCAATCACCTTGCGGTCGGACAAGTCGCCCATCGCGTGGGCTATAGTCATCAAACCAGCTTTACATCGGCATTCCGGGACCATTTCGGCTTCCTGCCCAAGGATGCGCGCAACGCGCTGCGCTGAGCACACCGCCTGCGGATCCGATCGACTTAGCTGCCGGGCGCATTCCCTAACCTCACCTGCGATGAAACGGCGAAACTCCGTCCATGCTGAATGGGTAGGCGGGGACGATGAGGACGAGTGCGCAGGTGCTGGTGATCGGTGGCGGAGTCGTCGGCTGCAGCGTGCTCTATCACCTCACACGGCTGGGCTGCACTGATGTCGTGCTGGTCGAACGCGCCGAGCTGACTGCCGGTTCAACCTGGCATGCGGCTGCAGGATTTCACGCTCTCAATGCCGACCCGAATGTGGCCGCGCTGCAGGCCTACACCATCGATCTCTACGGCCGACTCGAATCCGAGAGTGGCAGGTCGATCGGACTGCACATGACAGGCGGGGTGAATATTGCCGGCACGCCCGAGCGATGGGAATGGCTTCAGAGCGCCTGGGCGGTGTTCCAGACGATGGGCCTCGAACAGGCACGGCTGGTCACGCCGGATGAAGTTGCCGAGCTCGTCCCGATTGTCGATCCGCGCGGCATTTACGGCGGACTCTATGATCCGAATGAAGGTCACGTCGACCCTTACGGCACGACGCACGCTTACGCAGCCGCCGCACGCAAACACGGCGCTGAGGTCGTACTGCATAACCGTGTGCTCGAACTCAAGCCCCGCGCGGATGGCTCCTGGCAGGTGGTGACCGAACAGGGCGATTGCATCGCCGAGCACGTCGTGAACGCAGCGGGACTCTGGGCCAAACAATGCGGAAGGATGGCCGGTGTCGATCTGCCCGTAACGCCGATGGAGCACCATTATCTGGTAACGGAAGACATTCCGGAGGTTGCAGCTCTCGGGCGTGAGCTGCCAATCCTGGTCGATCTCGAGGGCTTCAGCTACATGCGACAGGAAGGCAAAGGTGTCCTCCTTGGCATCTATGAGCGCTCCCCGAAACACTGGCACATCGACGGGGCGCCATGGGATTACGGCCTGGATCTCATCCCGCCAGATGTCGATCGTATCGCCCCTCAGCTCAGCCAGGCACTGCAGCGGGTGCCCTGTGTCGAGCGCGCCGGCATCAAGCGTTGGGTGAATGGCGCCTTCACCTTTACTCCGGATGGCAATCCGCTGGTGGGTCCGGTACCGGGCCGCCCAAACTACTGGACAGCATGCGGCGTCATGGCCGCGTTCAGTCAGGGAGGCGGGGTCGGACGCACCCTGGCCGAATGGATCGTTCAGGGCGAACCGAGCGTGGACGCTTTCGGGATGGATGTCGCTCGCTATGGCGAGTTCGCCGCGAACCCGCATTGGCTTCGGGCAACCACCGCGCAGTTCTACAGCCGCCGCTTCGTACTCAGCTATCCGAACGAGCAACTACCGGCCGGGCGGCCGTTGCGCCGTCCTGGCGCGCACGCCGAGCTGTCCTCAGCCGGGGCCCGCTGGGGAGCACTCTGGGGACTGGAGCTGCCGTTGTACTTCGCGCCACCCGCTTTCACCGAAATGCCAACGCTGCGCCGCTCGGAGGCGCATGAGATCGTTGCCGAGGAATGTCAGCGGGCGCGACGTGGCGTGGCTCTCCTGGATACCACGGCCTACGCCCGCTACGAGGTGAGTGGTGCTGGAGCGCGGGCCTGGCTCGATGAGATGCTCGCCGGCGTTCTGCCCCGAGCCGGAACTCTGCGGCTCGCGCCCATGCTCAGTCCCTCGGGCCGACTCCTCGGCGATCTCACAGTGCTGAATTGGGACGAGCAAACCTGGTGGATCATGGGTTCGTATGCCCTGCGCCGCTGGCACGAGCGTTGGATGCGCTCGAGATTGCCCGCAGACGGGGTCGTACTCCGCGATCTATCCGATGGCATTACGGGTTTCAGCATCTTTGGTCCGCGTGCGCGGGAGCTGTTGGAGCGCCTCACGGATGCGGACGTCTCGAATGCCGCATTACCTTTCATGAGCTGCCGGCAGATGGATGTTGGCCCGCTGCGGACCAGGCTCGCCCGGCTGTCGGTGACGGGGGAACTCGGATATGAAATCAACATCGGGGCGCTCGAGCAGTCCACGCTGTATGAGACACTGATGACGGCAGGCCGGGACCTCGGTCTGACTTGCGTAGGTTACAACAGTGTCTACAGCCTGCGACTGGAGAAGAGCTTCGGTATCTGGGGCCGCGAATTCAGCTGGGGCTACACGCCTGGAATGAGCGGACTCGACCGGTTCGTCGTCTGCGACAAGCCGCAATTCATCGGTCGAGATGCGGCTTGTGCCGAGCGCGCTGCCCCGGGCGGTCCCAGGTTGGTCACCCTCGAGATCGATGCTCAGGACGCCGATGCGAACGGTTTCGAGCCCATCTGGTCCGGAGCCCGGCGCATCGGATTTGTGACCTCGGGCGCCTATGGCCACACGGTGCACAAGAGTCTCGCGATGGCCTATGTAGAAGCGCAGTTCGCGCGCGCAGGTACCGAGCTCGAGTTACACATGCTGGGCAAGCGTCGGCCGTGTCGGGTGATCCCGCCATCACCTTGGGATCCGCGGGGAAGTCGGATGCGCAGCTGATTCCAGCGAGTTCCCGCAGCCTGCCGTACGCGCTGTCTAGCTGGTTGGCGCGGCGCCGCCCTCGCTGCGACGCTTTGCAGCGAATGCTTGCAGCGCCTCCACGACACCCAAATCGCGCGCCGGAGGCGTGAATTCCTGCAACATCCGCTGCCAGGTGCTGGTTGCTCGCTGTGACGCCGTGCGCCCGCCCGCTTCCATCCATTGACCAAAGTTGCTCCAGTCCGAAATAAGCGGCGCATAGAAGGCATCGCGGTAACGCTCGAGCGTGTGGGCAGTAGAGAAGAAATGACCGCCGGGCGGCACCTCCGCGATGGCCTCCAGGCCAATCTCGGCAGCGGAGGCCGGCACCGGCTGCAGGATCTCCGCCATCATCTGCAACATCTCAATGTCGAGAATGAATTTCTCGAACGAAGCGACCAGACCGCCCTCCAGCCAGCCGGCGCCGTGCATGAGCACGTTTACTCCCCCCATGAACGTTCCCCACAGGCTCATGGCGGATTCGTAGGTCGCCTGCTCGTCAGCTACTGCGGATCCGGTGGCGTTCGACCCGCGCCAGGGGAGGCCCAGGTACCGGGCGAGCTGACCCGTGCCGAGCGATGCCTTGACAAACTCGGGCGTACCGAAAGCCGGCGAGCCGGACTTCATGTCCACGTTGGATGTAAAACCGCCGTAGACCAGTGGCGCGCCCGGCCGCACCAGTTGTGCGAGCACGATACCCAACAGCGCCTCGGCATGCGCTAGCGTCAGAGCGCCTGCCAATGTGATCGGCGCCATGGCGCCTGCAAGGGTGAAGGGCGTGATGATCGTCAATTGTCCGGCGGCAGCGAAGTCGATGATGCCCTGCGCCATCACGGCATCGAGCTGGCGCGGGGAGTTGGTGTTGATGTTGGTCCAGCAGCGAGGCTGCGCCAGAAAGTCGGTTTCGTCGAGTCCATGGGCGATGCGGATCATTGCAAAGCAATCGCTGACCTGAGCGGTGCCCCGGGCCCAGACAAAGGGCACCTTGTCGCTCAATGTCAGCTGCGCCAGGGTGAGATCCAGGTGACGCAGCTCGACTGGCACGTCCTGAGCCTCGACCGAGGGCCCCAGCAGGTGCACCACGTCGCACATCTGCGCAAGGCGAATGAAGTCGCGAAAGTCCTGCAACGTCCCCGGTCTGCGACCACGCACCTTATCGTTCACATTCGGTGGGCCTGCGACTGGCACGATTGCCACATGCGGTCCGCCGATCTGCACGTTGTGCCCCGGTGCGGGTGCGATCAGCTCCGCGGTGGCGCGCAGTTGGCCGAGGACATGGGTGACGATCTCCGGCCCGATGCGCACATGATTCTCAGTCTCTGACAGGATCGCGCCGGCGGCAGCGAAAATGCGCCGTGCTTCCGGCAGCAGGACACGCATGCCCTGTTCAGCCAGGATGCGCAACGCGCTGTGATGGATCGCCTCGATGGCATCGTCGGAGAAGATCCGCAGCGGCGCAAAGGGATTCGAGAGGTGGCGGTATTGATGCGCACGCGGCGTGCGCGCGCGAGCGCCGCTGTCGAGGGTGCGCCGCGGCCGATGTGAGCGTCCGGTGGCGGTCAACTCAACACCCGCGAAATATGGCGCAACCACGAACGGCTGAAAAACGGTGACTGGCCGTCCATTGTGATCACCTCGCCTTTGAGGATGTATTCGTGTGCGGTGCAGGTGACGTCGATGACCGTAGTAATGCGCACACGCCAGACATCCCGACTGAACTCATGAGTCTGCTCATAGCGCAGGCGCGCGGTGCTCGGGTCGGCATCAGCGATCCTGGAGACTTCCTGCCAGTGCGTGGAAATCGTGGTACCCACCGCATCAAAGCGCACCGCGCCGCCATCGTAGCGGCTGGTGATCGTCAGCTCAGACCTGGCGACGTCCCACTGGAAGGTCTTGCTGGGAGGCACCGCCGGGCTAATCACGCTCAGACCGGAATCGGAGAGCGCGAAGGGCTCACCGAAGGCTCGCAGGTGCTGATCCTCGGGACGCGGGGGACGCACTGGCAGGACGAGCTTGCCCGCGCCTGGGTAGACGGTCAGCGTGACCGCTTCCGGGGATGGCCAAACAAGCGGCCAGTAAGCCGTGGAGAGAGCGACACGGATGCGGTACCCGCGCTTGAAGGCGAAGCCACAATGCTTGAGCGCAATTCGAACGCGATAGCGCTTTCCCGGCTCGAGTGGCTGTGGATGCTCGTGGCCGTCGCGATGAGTGAGATTGAGCACGCCATAGGTCATCTTCCGGGAGGTGCCTCCCGGGTGTACTTCGTTGAGCCGGACTGCGAGCAGGGCGACGGGCTTGTCGCAGGCCAGCTCGATTTCCAGCACCGGCGAGCCGAGCACCTCGAGTCGCTCAGCCAAGGGCTCCGAATCGAACACCAGGGAGCGGGCATCATCCTGCTGTTGCTCAAGGGGTAACTGGATAGGCATCTCCCCCTGTCCGCCATCCCCGGCCGGACACCAATGGCCGGCAGCCGTGCCCACCGACTGGTGAGCTGGTGCAAGCACCAGAGCAGCCGCAGGTCGCGAGTCGCTGTCGAGAGTGCCGCGATTGAGGTGCCAGGTGCTGAATTTGATGCGCGGCGAGGGCCAGACATCCTCGGCCACCCAGCGACCGGGCACACTTTCTGAGCCGCTGTAGGCCACGTCCTCCTGCAGCCACACGCGGTACATCGGCTCCTGGAGCATCCCGGTGTCCTCATCCTTGAGCCAGTGGTTCCACCATCGCAATGCCTCGTGCAAGAAATCGATCGCTGGCCCCGGTTCACCTGACTGGGGATACGCGTGGCCCCAGGGCCCGATGAGCGCCTTGCGCGGGACCGAGAGATGCTCCATGAGCCGTGGGATGGAATTCGTGTATGCATCGGCCCATCCGCCAACGGCGTAGACGGGGCAGCCGATAGCTGCGTAGTTCTCATCGACCGATGCGTGCTTCCAGAATGCATCGCGGGTCTGGTGAGTCACCCAGTTTCCGACCGCGAAATCGATCGCCTCGCAACGAGCCTTCCACATCTCCCGCCAGCGCTCACCCACCACTGCAGGATCGGGCGGATAGGCCTGCAGTGTGTAGAAGTCTGAGCCCCACCCGAACATGTCCTGGACGATGCAGCCGCCGAGATAGTGCGCGTCATCCGTGTAGCGATCGTCCGTTGAACAGTGCGTGATGATGGCTTTGAGCTCGGGTGGCCGGCAGGCCGCGACCTGCAGCGCGCTGAATCCACCCCAGGAGATGCCCACCATGCCGACCCGCCCCGTACACCAGGCCTGTCTCGCGATCCACGCAATCAAGGTGACTCCGTCGTCCTGCTCTGATTGCAGGTACTCGTCCTTCAACAGGCCTTCCGAGTCGCCTGAGCCGCGGATGTCCGGGCGGATGCACGCGTAGCCATAGGAGGCGAGGAACCGGAACATGCGTTCGTCTCGGATCCGTGTGCCGTCCCGTCGGCGATACGGGATGTATTGCATGATGGCGGGCACAGGGCGGGTGTCGGCGCCCTCCGGCAAGAAGATGCGCACCGCGAGGCGGATGCCGTCAGTCATTGTGACCCAGACCGTCTCGATCTCCCTCACATGATGTGGCCCGCTCGGCGGTGTCGCGTGAGGCTGAGTTGAATCGGGCGATGACTCGGGCCAGCTGGCGGAGCTGGCCGCAACCAGCACCGCCGCACCGGCGCGAATCACTTCGCGGCGACGGGGCGAGAGGGGGTTGCGCGCCTCCTGGCCGCCAGGGGCAGGAGGTGGGCCAGCGGGTCTTCGAGGTGGGGTCATGTGACAGCTTTCCGGGCGGAGCGCGGATGCAGAGGGGGCATTCTGGTTCGGGGGCCTGCGCGCGACGAGGGCTGTGGTCCACCGTACTCAAAAATGGGTCGGCCCCACTAAACAGCTCGGTAGCGGCGGCTCTAAGGTCGCCGCTTGAGGTGTGTTACCGCACGTTGAAAGTGCCGGGGAAGGCCATGTTCCGCAGCTTAGATCCCGGACGATACCGGTGTTTGACGGCGCTTGGCGTGCTGTCGTGCGCGGTCGTCGTCAGCAGTGTTGCGCGCGCGCAAAGTGTGCCGGACACCAGCAGGCTCGAGGAGGTCATGGTCACCGCCACCCGGGCTGGAACCGAGAATGTGCAGAACATCCCGATGGCGGTCTCCGTGATCAGCACCGAGGAGCTCGATCGCCAGGGCATTGCCTCGCTGTCGGATCTGCAGAGCATGCTGCCGTCGCTTTCCATCCAGGAAGTGGCCCCTGGCCAGAACAAGTTCGCGATCCGGGGCGTCGTCGACCCAGGCAACATCGACCCGACCAATCTCGAAGATCAATCCCTCGTTTCGGTGTATCTCGATGAGACGCCCATCTCTTTGCAAGGCGCCACGCCCGATCTGCGTGTGTACGACCTCGAGCGGGTCGAGGTCATTCGCGGCCCGCAGGGTACACTCTATGGCGCAGGATCGATGGCCGGCACGATCCGCTTCATCACAAGAAAGCCCGATGCCGGCGCCTGGTCGGGGGGCCTCGAGAGCATGGGCTCGGTCACGACTGACGGCAGCGGCAACTACAATGTCCGCGGAACGCTGAATGCGCCCATCGTAAACGGCGCGCTGGCAGGCACGCTCACCGCCTACAAAGGCCAGGACTCGGGCTGGATCGATAATATCGGCTACGGCAAGCACGATGCCAACAGTGTGGATACCGAGCAGGCACGCGGCGCTCTGCGGCTGCAGTCAGGGGCACTCACGGTGGATGGCAGCATGATCTATTCGCACCTGAGGACCGACGGCAGCAACGCGGCGTACTCAGGTCTTGGCAACGGACACGACCAGTACTCATCGCTCACGCCCGAGTACAGCAGCGATCGTCTGATGCTTTATAACCTCACCGCGGCGGTCGATCTGGACGCGTTCATCGTCACCGCCTCGACGTCCTACTTTGATCGCTACTTCGCCGTTGGGCAAACGTTCGAGCAGGCCGCCGCGGCGTTCGTGTTCGGTTATCTGACTCCTTCGCCCGATGTGATCACCAATCGTCTCAGCGATTTCACGCAGGAGATACGCGTCAATTCCAAGGGCTCTGGGCCCTTCAAGTGGATCACGGGCGTCTTCTATGAAACCTCACGGCGCCACTATCTACAGAATGACTACACGCCGGGGCTGGATGCATTTCTCGGCATCCCATCAACGGACCTGAGTGCGCCGGTTGCCGATGATCTTTTCTTTGGCGATGAGCATCTGCGGCAGCGGCAGCTTGCAGTGTTCGGGGAAGGGACTTTCACGATCGCGGGCAAGCTGGATCTCACGGCGGGTGCCCGCTATTTCGATTACAACCAGACCTATGGACTGTTGTTCGGCGGCATCGCCGGTTCGCTGGCGCCCGGCGAGCCCCTTGTGCAGGTGGGCAGCGGCAAGGAATCGGGCGTCAACCCCCGGGCGGTCGCTACCTATCATCTTTCGGCGGATCAGATCGTGTTCATCGAGGCCGCGCGCGGGTTCCGCTACGGCGGTGTCAACCAGCCCGTCCCGGCTTCGTTCTGCGGCGACGCGCTTGCCCAGCAGGGGCTTACTGGTGCACCGCTGACCTTTGGACCTGACAAGCTCTGGAGCTACTCACTCGGCGAGAAGAGCACCTTCGCAGGGGGTCGTGCTCTCGTAAACGCGACAGCATTCTTCATCGACTGGCGGGACCTGCAGACGAACGATCAGCTCAACTGCGGCTATTACTTCACGCAGAATGCCGGAAAGGTGACGAGCAAGGGCGTGGAGCTGGAAAGCACTGTGCGGGTGGATGAGCATCTCACGCTCGGGGTGAATGCTTCTTATACCGATGCTACAGCCTCGCAGGCCATCCCGAACCTGGGCGCGGTGCAGGGAGACCGGGTACCCTATTTCCCGCCACTGATCGCTGGCGGCATGGCGGCTTACCGGGCTGCGCTGGGACCTGGACAGACTCTGGTGACGGAGCTCAATGCACAATACCGCGGCTCAACCTACAGCAATTTCAGTCCGGACTCGCGGGTCTTCATCCCAAACTCGACCGTGCTGAATGCCGCCGTGACTTATGTGCGCGGGAGCTGGGAAGTGGGTCTCTTTGGCCGCAACCTCACGGATGCACACATGGTGACCTCGGCAAATCGCAACACGTTCGGCGCCTTTCAGCCCGGCGACACGTACTGGTATGCGCGACCGCGCACCGTGGGGCTCAGAGCGCGAGTGAGCTTCTGAGCCCGATCGACCAGACCGCCGAGGCATCCAGCGCACGCGCATGATAAACCGCTCCTTCCCGATCGCGGCGCGCATCGCGACATGCTTCCTGGCGGCCTCCCTCATCAGCAATGCCACAATCGCTGAGGATACCTCTAGATCCGAGGTCGCCCAGTCAGCATCAGCATCCAACCTGCTCGATGCGCTGGAGGCGCGCGAGCACGCGACGCTGACCGAAGAGGTGCCCATCCGGCTGCGCAGTGGCACGGTGTTATCCGGACAGCTGCTGGTTCCCACAGGACCGGCTAGGGGGCGCAAGGTACCCACGATCCTCGTGCAAACGCCGTACTTGCCGATGGCTGAGGTTGGTATCGGTGTGGAGCGGGCGGTACTCACGCGACTGATTCGCAACGGCTATGCGGTGGTCATCGTCAACGACCGGGGCACGCAGTGGTCCGAGGGGGAGTATCACTGGCTGATGCACGCCCGCGAAGACGGACTCGACGTCCTCTCGTGGATTGAAAGCCAGCCCTGGTCGGATGGCAAAGTCGGCACTATCGGCTGCTCCTCCAGTGCCGAGGTCGAACTGCCGTTGGCGATGGCCAATCCCCCGCAGCTGAAAGCTGCTGTCGCTATGGGGGCGGCCACGGCTATTGGTGTCATTCCTCACTTTGCCGACCAGGGAATTTTCTACATGGGCGGTGTTCCGTCATTTGACTGGGCGTGGTGGTATCACGGCAACGGCTATCAGCACCACCCTAAACTGCCGCCGGGGCTTTCCCAGACAGAGCGTGCGGCGCTCGCCAGGGCATTTGATTCAGAGTCGCGTTATCACACCGAAGATCTCACTTGGGCTGATCATCTCCCGAGCGCTACCGTGCTCGATGCCATCGGTTCGCCCACGACCGAATTCAACCGCCTCATCACCCTCTCCCCGGACAGCCCTCAATGGCACGAGTATGACTTCGTAAACACCGGACAGAGCACGCGGGTGCCCATCCTTCACATCGACAGCTGGTATGACACCATCGAGGTCTACGGGACGACCCGACTGTTCGAGTACCTGTCGCGTAACTCTCCCAATCAGTATCTGGTCGTCGGTGGTACCGCGCATTGCCGGCAAGCCTCGGAGACTGCCGACACCCGAGTGGGCGAGCGCCCCATTGGAGATGCACGCTTTGACTATGTCGATATGCTGGTACGCTGGTTTGACCACTGGCTCGTCGCTGACGGCCGGGCGCGGTTGTCGCAGCCGAAGATACAGTACTACAACCTTGCGAGCAGCCACTGGGTCAGCTCCCGCGAGTGGCCGGTGCGCGCTTCGGGCAAGACTCTGTACCTGGCAAGTGACGGGCATGCCAACTCGCTGAAGGGCGATGGTCAGTTGACACACGCAGGCGCAGCAGGCAGCCCGCCGGATCAGCTCAGCGACGATCCAAGCCATCCCGTTCCGACTCAGGGCGGCGGTTGCTGCAGCGAGATGGTTTCGCTCGATCAGCGCTCGGTGGAGGGACGGTCAGATGTCCTGGTCTACACGAGCGAGCCTTTTAAGCAGCCGATGGATATTGCGGGGTATGTTCCCGTGAACCTATATGTGTCTTCATCGGCTCCTGACGGCGACTTGATGGTGAAGCTGGTCGATGTGTATCCAGACGGCCGTGCATTCAACATCACGGACTCGGCACTGCGGCTTCGATACCGCGAGGGGATCAATCGACGCGCGCTCATGAAGCCCGGCGCGATCTACGAAGTGCTGCTCGAGCGGATGGTCGTGGCATCACGTTTCGAAGCGGGACACCGGCTTCGACTCGAGGTTGCGGGGACCAACTTTCCGGAGTACGAGAGAAATCTTCATACCGGCGGACGAAACTACGACGAGACGACCCCGCAGCTAGCGCAGCTGCGCATCTATCACGATCGGCAACATCCGTCCCGAATCACGCTTCCGGTGGTGCGATAGAGCGGGCAGCGCTGTGAACATGAGCTCGACAGCCGGAATCCTAATCGATACCTGGCAAAGGTCGCAGGGATTCAGCGTCAGCAGTAATAACGGGACGCATCGCGAGCTGCATGGTGTAAATTGCCCGGCTCGGGCGGTCAGAGGCCGGGTCGATGAGTCGTTCACTATCGCGACGCCAATTACTGGGGAGAATGGCCGCCGCTGCGCTGCCCCTGGGCGTGTTCAGCTGCTCCAAGCCAGACCCCGATGCGCTGGTGATTGGCGGATTGCCGGTAACCTGCAATCTCACCCTGCCGGTCGCCTGTGTCGCCAAGAGCCTGAGCAACAAGTCAGCACCTTCTGGCGCGAGAAATTTCCGATATCAGTACAGCAAGTACAATGGTTGGCCGGAGCTCAAGGAGTCGTTGATGGCCGGCCGCATCCAGGCAGGCTATATGCTCGCGCCGCTGGTGATGGATCTGGCCGACAAGGGTATCCCGCTGAAGATCGTCTCCCTCGGGCATCGCTCGGGCGCCGTGATCATGGTGCGCAGCGATTCTCCCTATCAACATTTCCGCCAGCTCGCAGGCAAACGCATCGCGGTGCCCAGCCGTTTTGCAGTGGATTTTCTCTTTCTGCGTCGCATGCTCGCGCAGGAAAACATGGACATCAAGGACGTGCAGATCATTGAGATGGCCCCGCCCGATATGCCGGCGGCGCTCTACGCGAGCGCCGTCGATGCTTATTGCACGGGTGAGCCTTTCGGAGCCGCTGCGCAAAGCGCCGGCTACGCACGCCCGCTGCGCATGACGCGCGATGAGTGGCCGAAATACATTTGCTGCGTGCTCACGGTCCGTGGCGAGCTGATAGATCAGAACCCCTCCATGGTACAAGACCTGGTGAATCAGATACTGGCGGCAGGCGCGTGGCTGGACCGCGTTCCGGGAAATCGCGAAAAAGCCGTGCAGATCGCCTCCGGGCAGGATTATTTCAATCAGGATCCCAAAATCATCCGCTTCGTGATGCAGAACCCGAGCGACCGGGTGACTTATGGTGATCTGCGTATGATTCGCTCGGAGTTTGAGGAGCTGATGCAGATGTCGTTAGCCGCAGGAACCATCGCACACCCGATCGACTACGAGAAATATGTGGACGAGCGGTTCGCGCGCAAGGCGCAACCCACATTGATCACTCTGTGATGAAAAGTAGCGTGCCATGCATGACAGGTTCTTCCAACGACTGCTGATTGGCGCACTGATGTCGGGATACCTGCTCGCAGGGGAGGTCATCTCTGCCGAAGCGTTCAACGCAGGGGCATTCAAGGCAGGAGTATTCAACCCGCCACGGCCGGCACCGGAGTTCTCGCTGCAGGGCTCAGATGGCCAGGAGCTGAACCTCGACCGATATCACGGCAAGGTGATCCTCCTCGCGTTTGGTTACTCATCGTGCACCGCCGTCTGTCCGGTCACGCTCCACACGTTCGCTCAGGCCGTGCGGCAGCTGGGGCCGGCGGCCAGCCGTGTGCAGGTCGTATACATCACAGTTGACCCGGAGCGGGATACGCCGGTACGGCTGAAAGCATTTCTGGCCAAATTCGACCCGCGATTCCTCGGCGGTACGGGTACGGAAGAGCAGCTGGAACAGGTACGCAAGGACTATGGCGTGAGTGCGAAGAAAATCCCGTACCACAACAGTTACTCCTACGATCACTCCTCGTTCACGTATCTCGTGGACCGCAACGGGCGGATACGGGCGCTGATGCCCTATGATCACAGTGCCGATGATTTCGTGAACGATCTGAAGTTTCTGCTGGGTGAGTGACGCGTGCACGCGCGCAGATGGTTTGTCGCTGCAATCGCAACTGCCTCGGTCGCGGGGCTGAGCTGGAGTGCGATGGCTCCGATCTCGAGCGCCTCGCGGGAGCAGGTTTTCGAGATTCCCCGAGGCACGTGGGCACGGCGCATGTCCGGCGAGAAAATCGAAACCCTGCCAGACCACATCTATCTGACGGCGGGGCTGCGGGACGTCCTCGTTCTCAAAAACCTCGATGAGGTGCCGCAAATCTTCGGCCCCACCCTGATGATGCCCGGGCAGAGCTTCACGCTGCCTTTCGGCCGACCCTCGCAGTACCAGTTCGCCTGCACAGCGCATGCGAGTGGTCAGATGACGATCATCGTAGACCCCTATCCGGCCACCCCGTGGGCGAGGACCCTATGGCGGGCGCGGGTGCTACTGCGAAAGCTCTGATAACGTCGCCATCCCTGTCTGCATCGGGATGATTCCGGGCATGCGAAGACTGAAGGCCTCCTGGTCCGGCCTGACTGTGCTTGCCGCACTGATTGCGCTTTGGTGGATTGTGGTCGCAGTCAGTGGCAGCGCCATTTTCCCGACCCCTTTAGCGGTAGTGACCGGCGCGCTGGAACTGGTGAAAAACGGCAGCCTATGGCGACACATCGGCGCATCGCTGCTGCGGGTCGGCGTGGGTTTCGGTCTGGCTGTGTGCGCGGCGGTGCCACTCGGGCTCTGGATGGGTTGGGTGCGGGGTGCGTACCAGACTCTCAATCCGCTCGTACAGATCCTGCGTCCCATCTCGCCCATCGCCTGGATTCCGATCGCTATCCTGTGGTTTGGTGTAGGCAATGCCTCGCCCATCTATTTGATCTTCGTTTCCTCGGTTTTTCCGATGATCGTACAGACGATCGTCGGCGTGCACACCATCGAGAAGCGCTATCTGCGCGCAGCAGAGAACTTCAGCGTTTCACGCCGCGCTCTGTTTGCGCGTGTTGTGATTCCCGCGGTATTGCCGCAGGTACTCGTCGGTATGCGCATCGGACTCGGAGTCGCCTGGCTGGTGGTGGTGGCGGCGGAAATGATCGCGCTACACTCCGGGCTCGGATACATGATCATCGACTCGCGCAATGCCGGCAATCGTTACGATCTGGTGATAGCCGGCATGATCATCATCGGCCTGATCGGTCTTTCGTTGGACAGCATCATGCGTATGCTGGAAAGAGCGCGCTGGGTCAGGTGGCGCTATGCCCACTAAGATCGCGATCCGCGATCTCAAAAAGAGTTTTCCCTCAGATCAGGGTCGGCTGGCTGTCATCGACAACGTGAGTCTGGCCGTGCAGGATGGCGAGTTCGTGGCCCTGGTCGGACCCTCCGGTTGCGGCAAATCGACTCTGCTCAATCTGATGGCCGGATTCATCCGTCCGGATGTTGGTTCGGTCACCATAGATGGCAGGCCGCTTTCCCAGCCGAGCTCAAGAGGGATTCTGATTTCACAGCAGGGCTCGGTGTTTCCCTGGCTCACGGTGCGAGAAAATCTGGCATTCGGGCTGCAAGGGCGCGCGCGATCGGAG
Source organism: uncultured Pseudomonadota bacterium (assembly GCA_963715725.1). Taxonomy (GTDB): domain Bacteria; phylum Pseudomonadota; class Gammaproteobacteria; order Steroidobacterales; family Steroidobacteraceae; genus 13-2-20CM-66-19. The sequence goes on from OY970272.1 coordinate 3,527,041, forward strand.
CAGACACAAATCGCGGACGACTATGCAGCTATCGTGGGATTACAGGGTTTCGAGTACAGCTATCCCCATGAGCTGTCGGGTGGCATGTTGAAGCGGGCGGAGCTTGCGCGTGCATTAGCGGTGAGGCCAGAGATCCTTTACATGGACGAGCCCTTCTCCGCGCTTGATGCCCTGATGAGTCTGCGCGTGCGCAACGAGCTGTTGCGCATCCTGAGGATTGAACGACACACGGTGATCCTGGTCACACATGATGTGGAAGAGGCCATCCACCTCGCCGATCGCATCCATGTGCTTACCGAACGGCCTGCCAAAATCCAGGCCACGTTCGGCGTACCATTCCCGCATCCCAGACGACTTTCCAGCCCCGAGGCGCAGCAGCTGCGCCTCGCGATACTGCGCGAGTTGGGACTTGAGCTGGACGAGCGCGGCTCGTGAGCTGCCCAAGGCGTGCCGCACTTCGCGCTGTCAAGCTTGGGACCCGGGTGCATGGAAGTTACGGGGAGGGCGTGGTCGTCGGGGCGCAGTGCACTCCCGGCGAGCTGACGCAATACCGCGTGCAGCAACAGAATGGGAAGCGCTTCTGGGCGCAGGCCAATGAGCTAAAGGTGCTTTGAGCGCGCATGGGCCCGAAGCGTAACTGATCAAAGCAGGAGCTCGCACAATGGCACTCGCGCTCTATGGACATCCTTTCTCCTCGTACACGCAGAAGGTACTAATCGCGCTGTACGAAAACAGCACGCCGTTCGAGTTCCGTTGTCTCGGACCGGATACGCCGGAGCACTCGACCGCGTGGCTGCAGCGCTGGCCGCTGGGCAAGTTTCCGCTGCTGATAGACTGTGAGCGCAACATCGTCGAAACGAGCATCATTATCGAGTACCTGCAGCTAGTGCATCCCGGGCCAGTGCGCTTGCTGCCCGCAGATCCGATGGCGTCGCTGGATGTGCGCTTCCTCGATCGTTTCTTCGACCTGCACGTCATGAGTCCTGTTCAGCATGCCGTCGGTGCTGCGCTGACCGGCGATGCGCTGAAGCGCCAGGAAGCGCGAGCATCTGCAGAGAAACGATTGGAGCTCGCCTACGCCTGGGTCGAAGGTCTGCTTCCCGGCAGGATCTGGGCCGCCGGTGCTCACTTTTCGCTGGCGGACTGCGCCGCTGCTCCCTCGTTGTTCTACGCGGACTGGACCCACAGGATTTCGGAAGCGTTTCCTCTGCTCCAGGCCTACCGTGCGCGATTGCTTGCTCGTCCGTCTTTTTCTCGAGCGGTAGAGGAGGGCCGCCCATTCCGTGCGCTGTTCCCGCTCGGAGCACCGGACCGGGATTGAAGCTGCTCTGGCGGTTTCGCTTATTTTCTTCTACGGTCGACGGTGCAGGAGGGCCGAGACATTCACGAGCAATCAATTGCCCCGGCTGGCTCGAGCGGCGAATTGCGTTACCCGTTTCGCGCGCTGCCCGCACCAGGCCAGATGATCGAGGTGGCGCCCGGCGTCCGCTGGCAGCGGATGCCCTTGCCTCTGGCACTCAATCACATCAATCTGTGGGCGATCGAGGATGATGAGGGGTGGACGCTGGTCGATACCGGCATGCACACGCCTCAGACTGCGGCCACGTGGGAGACGATACTCGCAGGTCCTCTTGGCGGGCGTGCGGTGCCACGCGTGGTGTGTACCCACATGCATCCAGACCATGTCGGTATGGCAGGTTGGTTAACTCGACGATTCGACTGCCCCTTGTGGATGACTCGCCTGGAGTATGTCACCTGCAAGATGCTGGTCGCCGATACAGGCCGGGAGGCACCGGCGGATGCTGTCCGCTTCTACAAGGCCGCCGGATGGAGTGCCCCAGACCTGGAGCGTTACAAGGCCCGATTCGGTGACTTCGGCAGGATGGTCTATGCGTTGCCCGACAGCTACCATCGAGTTTCTGACGGCGATGAGCTAGTCATGGGTCGCAACCGCTGGCGGGCGGTGGTGGGTCGCGGCCATTCCCCTGAGCACCTGTGCCTGTATTGTCCGCAATCACACGTGTTGATATCAGGCGACCAGGTATTACCGCGGATTACTTCCAATGTCTCGGTATTTCCCACCGAGCCGGACGCCGATCCGCTGCGGGACTGGCTCGAATCTCTGGCCACTATACGTGCGATCGTGCCTGATGATGTTTGTGTACTTCCAGCGCACAACGAACCTTTTTATGGACTGCACACGCGAATCGATCAACTGATCGAAGGGCACGAGCGCTCGCTGCGTCGCTTGCTCGAGGCACTTGGCGAGCCGAAGACCGCCAGTGACGTGTTTCCGCTGCTTTTTAACCGGCCCGTCAGCGAAGGGTCGCTGTGGATGGCTACCGGGGAGAGTGTGGCGCACCTGAACTGTTTGATACAGCGCGGCCTGGCGGAAGTAACAATCGATAAGGCGGGCGTGAACTGGTATCGCTCGATCTGAAAGCCAGAGACAACCTCAACAGACACCTCCGCACCAAGGCCAGCGGCAGATAAACGGTGCGACGTGGAGATGAGATGGGAGGCTAATAGTGGACGGCGGCACCGCTTTCATTCGTCTGCGCGACAGATTGCTGACCGACGGCCTGACTCCCGAAGATGCACGCCGACTGTTCGCGTGGCCAAACCTCGAGCATTTCAACTGGGCGACAGACTATTTCGATCGCATCGCGGCAGGCAAAGATCTGATTGCCTTACGCGTCGTTGATGACTCGGGCCTCCATCTACAAGTGACCTATGCGCAGCTCGCGCTGCGCTCGAATCAAGTCGCCGCGTTCCTCGCGCGACTCGGTGTCGCCGCTGGTGACCGGGTGCTGATCATGATGGGCAATGTAGTGCCTCTATGGGAGAGCATGCTCGCCTGCATCAAGCTCGGCGCAGTAATGATTCCTGCCACGACATTGTTGAGTCGTGAGGACGTGCTCGACCGGCTTGATCGCGGAGGCGTCAAGGCGGTCATCGCGCATTTCAGCCACGCATCGCTGTTCGAGGACACAACGCTCGCCGTTCGGGTGGCAGTCGGGGGCAGCGCGGCGGGTTGGCATGCCTACGCAGACAGCGAGCAGGTCGGTGGTGCTTGCCATGAGCCCGTAGTTACGGCAGCGGATGCCACCATGCTGCTCTATTTCACCTCCGGCACAACGTCCAAGCCGAAACTGGTAGCCCACTCACACGTCTCGTATCCGGTTGGACACCTCTCGACCGCCTACTGGATCGGATTGCGGCGCGGCGATGTTCATCTGAACTTGAGTTCGCCCGGATGGGCAAAGCATGCGTGGTCCTGTTTCTTCGCGCCCTTCAATGCCGAGGCCACGGTCCTTGCCTACCAGTACCAGCGCTTCAGTGCCGTCACATTGCTCGACCAGCTGGTCCGCTGCAGGGTTACCAGCTTCTGCGCTCCGCCGACGGTCTGGCGCATGCTGATCCAGGAAGATCTCAGGCGCTGGCCGGTGGTGCTGCGGGAGCTGGTCGGGGCAGGGGAGCCGCTGAATCCAGAGATCATCGAGCAGGTGCGGGCCGCCTGGGGCCTGACCATCCGTGACGGCTTCGGTCAGACCGAGACCACGGCACTGGTCGGCAACCCTCCGGGGCATCCGCTCAAGCCAGGTTCCATGGGAGTACCGCTGCCGGGTTACACGGTGAAGCTGGTAGGTCCGGACGGTGCGGTGTGCGATGAGGGGGAGATCTGCCTGGATCTCAAGTCAAGGCCTGTCGGTCTGATGCAGGGCTACCTGGATGACGAGGAAAAGACTGCTGACGTCACGCGCGATGGGCTGTATCACACGGGAGATGTCGCCAGGTGCGATGCCGAGGGCTGTCTCACCTACGTGGGGCGCATGGACGATGTGTTCAAATCCTCTGATTACCGTATCAGTCCCTTCGAGCTGGAAAGCGTGCTGATCGAACATCCCGCCGTCGCTGAAGCCGCCGTGGTGCCAAGTCCCGATCCGCTGCGGCTCTGCGTTCCCAAGGCTTTCGTGGTACTTGCTGCCGACGCACCGGCCGACGCCGCGACGGCGGCCGCCATCCTGAGTTATGTGCGCCGGCGGGTCGCTCCGTTCAAGCGCGTGCGACGCATCGAGTTCTCGGATCTTCCTAAGACCATCTCGGGAAAGATCAGGCGTGTGGAACTTCGCGTCGCTGAGACTAAGCGAACATTGAGTGAACGCCGACCGGGCGAGTTCTGGGAAGAAGATTTATCGTCAGGCAGGCAGATCGATTAGGGCCCCGCCGATCTTGAGTCCGGTGCCGGCCGGTAGCTGCACGGTCGAGTGGCGGCGGGTCCCGGCGGATGCTGGCGGAGTGGTTGCCAACACCGCGGAAGGTAAGTAAAACAACCGCAGCGAGTGCTAAGGCATTCGGGCACTTTGGGGGGCGCATGGTAACTATGAGGCATTGCGTGGCCGGAGCTAGCGTTCTGTTGGTCGCGTCGGGCCCAGTCGGGGTCAAGGCGGCAGAAACCACCGCCGGCGAGGGCCTCGAAGAGATCGTCGTCACGGCGCAGAAGCGTGCCGAGAGCGAGCAGTCGGTGCCGATGTCCATGACCACCTTCGGCAGCGTCGCACTCGAGCAGAAGGCCATCAACAATTTCTTTGACTACGCGACCAAGGTACCCAATCTTGCGTTTGCACCAACTGGAGACGGAGTTGGCACGGCCCGTACCGTCTCCATTCGCGGCATCTCCGGTGACAATGTCACCGGTTTCTATATCGATGACACACCGCTGCCGGACTCATTGGATCCACGGGTGCTCGACATCGATCACATCGAAGTTCTGCGCGGACCGCAGGGGACGCTTTACGGTGCGCGTTCCATGGGTGGCACGGTGCGCATCATCACCAAGGAGCCGGATTTCAACCAGGCTAGCGGATCGGTGCACGGTGGTGTCGCCTCGACGGAGCGGACGACCCGACCCGATTACACCTTCGATGGAGTCGGCAACATCCCGCTGATCCAGGACCGTCTCTCGCTGCGTGTGTCCGGATTCTATGACGATCAGGCCGGTTATTTCCGGCGCAGCTACTGTACTGACCCGGCCACCGCCGGCGTAACTTGCTTCCCGTTGTCCGGGGCGGGACGGACCACCCTGCGAAACATTGGAGAGATTGATTCCTACGGGGGCGCTGCAAGCCTTGCGATCAAGCTCGGCGACTCGCTCACTGTCACGCCGCGCTACATGCTGCAGCGAGCGAATTACAACGGCTTTCCCCTGGCTGATTTCAATAGCGTGCCAGACAACGGGATCGGTTTTCCGGCTCCCTCCGGCCCGTACACCTTGCCGAGCCCGCTGCGTTCCACCGATTTCAACCAGGCGCGGTTCTTCAACGTGCCTGAAGGCGGCTCCGACTGGTGGAACCTTTATTCGGTAGCCGTGCATTGGAAGGCGGAATTGGGCGAGATCGTCTCCTCGACCGCGTACTTCGATCGCCGGGTCGATGAGCACGAGGATCAGAGCGAGTTCGTGTGGGCTGCGATTACCTCGGCGGCCTGTGCCAATCCCGCTCCTTACTGCAATCCGCCGAGTCCGGGCCCCATCGAGGAGATCAAGGCCTATCAGCGTTTCGTCGAGGAAGTTCGCTTCGTATCGAGTCTGCCCGGACCTGTGCAGTTCGTATTGGGCGCCTTTTACTCGGACTTCCACGGTCGCGTGCCGTTTGCATCGCTGTATCCGCCGTCGGAAGTCCCGAACCTCGACAACGAGCTCGGCGGGCCGAACAATCCGGACTATCCCAACCTGATCTTCGCGCAGGACTTCCACACGACTATTCGCGAGCCTGCGGTCTTCGGTGAGGTGGGTTACCAGATCACCAAAGCGTTGAAAGTGACCGGGGGTCTGCGCTGGTATCAGGTCAAGACGACCTCCCATGGGTTCGAGGAGGGGCTTGCGGTCGGCGGCGGTCCAGCGTTGCTCAGCCCGGAGGCAACCGACAAGGAGAATGGAGTCAACCCTAAAGTCGAAGTTGACTATCACGCCGACCCGGACCGGATGATATACGCGCTGGCCTCCAAGGGCTTTCGTCCTGGCGGCGTGGTGCCGATCGTTCCACCCGGCACTGCCGGCACGGCCAACGACTGCGTTGCTGCGCTCGCCGAGGTGAATCCCAACCTCAGTCTGGCAGACACGCGTCACTTCAATTCCGACTCGCTTTGGAACTACGAGGTCGGCGCAAAGACTGCGTGGCTGGATCACCGCGTGACCTTCAACGCCGCGGGTTTCGACATCAGATGGAAGAACATCCAGCAACAGGTGCTGCTGCCGTGCGGATTCCAGTTCATCTCCAACGCCGGTGCGGCCGAGAGTAAGGGTGGAGAAGTTGAACTGCGCGCGCGTCTCGTTGAGCACCTGGATGCATCGCTCGGCGCAGGTTATCAGGATGCGAAGATTACGGAGAAGGGCGCCTCGCCCCAGCCGGTGGGATCACCAGTGTTTCAGGTTCCCAATTGGACCGGTAACGCCTCGCTCTCGTACAACAGGCCTATCAGCAGCCACTGGGACCTGACCGGCGGCCTCGACTGGTCCTACATCGGCAGCAGCTTCAGCGGTAACAACAGCCCGAGCGATCCGCGCAAGCGGCCGGCCTATCGGCTGCTCGATGCGCGGCTCGCCGCAACTCATGACGGGCTCGAGGTTGCGGTGGTCGGAAAAAACTTGACCAACGAAGTGGCCAATCTGGGCGACAACCGCTCCATTGCGGCCGAGGTCCCTGGAAGGCCGCGGCTGTTTATCAATCAGCCACGCACTGTGGGTTTAGAGATGCGAGTATCATTCTGACAGGTCCGGTGAGGCTAGAACCGACCCGCATCGACGTCGCGTATGAACTGAATCAAGCCGCTCATGTAGATCTTCTGATCATCGTACATAGCGAAATGGCCGCCGTTGGGGCAGAACAGATAGCGGCCTTTCCTCACGCCCTGGGCGATCTTTTGCATCTGCGCCGGCTCCATGGTGTCGTAGCGTGCACCGATCGCCAGCGTCGGTACGGTAATCTTCGGCAGGTCCGCCGTCCTGTCCCACTTGAGCAGCTTACCGCTGGATCCCATCTCACTGGGACCCTGCAGCGGAATATATATCTTTTTGTTGAGTTTGTTGAAAGCGCGTAGCACAGGATCCGGCCATTGGTCCGGAGGAATCCGCAGGATGTGCACGACATAGTAATGCTGCATCAGCAGATCGGTATAGCGCGGGTCGTCGAATTTGCCGGCGCTCTCGAGGCTCTGAATCTGTGCCAGGGCCTGCGGGTCCATCGCCGGCATGAGTACCTTGTGCGCGTATTCATTGTAGGCCGGCACGCTCGCCACCATGTTTGAAATAACAAGCCCCTTGAGATTGCGCTGATACTTGAGAGCATACTCGAGCGCCAGGATACCGCCCCATGAGTGACCCACCAGGTAGAAATTGCCGGCGTCCAACTTGAGGGCCGTGCGAACCTGCTCTACTTCCTCCACGAAGCGGGGCAGGTCCCAGAGCTCGGGTTGGTCGGGCTGATCGCTGTATGCACTGCCGAGCTGGTCGTAGTAGTAGTACTCGATGCCCGCTGCCGGAAAGTAGCTGTCCAACGCTTCGAAGTACTCGTGGGTAGCCCCCGGGCCGCCGTGTAACAGCAGTACCTTGATCCGTGGATTGTTACCGATCCGCTTGGTCCAGACGTGAAACGAACCTTGCGGAGTCTGCACCTTAATAAGCTTGACACCACCGCTCAGCACGTCGTCGCGCTCTGAGTTGTCAAAGTAAGGGTTGGGTACGCTGCTGGGAGCAGTACCAGCTGACGCGCTGTACAGGAGGCACGCAAATACGATCGCCTTGCTGACCCATCGCATGGTTGATCTCCAGCCGGTCACCTACCGAAGTCGCAGCTGCTGGCCTCTCTGCCCGGCCTAGTCGCGCCGCAGGCCATTGTACTGCCCTTCAAGTGCCTGCGATGCACGAACAGGAGCTAAATCCATGTCGCACGGGGTATGATGTTGATTGCTTGAGGTCACGCTGCTTCCTGTGCGGCGGTGTGATAGTCGAGGACCGGAACGCCGATCAATGGGTGATCTACCAAAGTGCGATCCGAGCTACGTCTGCGGGGTGAGTGAGCAGCCTCTCCTCTATTGCACCGTGGGAGAAATCCTCGCGAGCGCGGCGGCGCGTTGGCCAGAACGAGAGGCGTTGGTCGTCAGGCACCAAGGCGTGCGACTCAGCTACCGCGAGTTTGCTGCCCGGGTAAGTGCCTTGGCTCGCGGCATGCGCGCGCGCGGCCTCAAGCCGGGTGAGCGTGTGGCGATCTGGTCGCCCAACTGCAGCGAGTGGGTGCTGACCCAGTTCGCCACGGCGCGCGCGGGATTGATTCTCGTCAACATCAATCCTGCCTACCGCGCCGGCGAGTTGCAGTTCGCTCTGCGCAAGGTGGGTTGCCGCATGCTTATTCTCGCCGCAACCTTCAAGACCAGCGATTACCTGGGAATGCTGCGCTCCCTTCTGCCAGAGGATGCTCTGAGCGCTGACGGCAATGTCCGCTGCCCGGAGTTTCCTGAGCTCGAATGGGTCGTGCAGCTCGGCACCCCAACGCAGACGGGCTTTGGCTCGTTCGAGTCCCTGTGCGCGGCGCGGTTAGGATTGACGGGTGATGCCAGTGACGAGCTGGCCCTCGACCCGGAACAACCGATCAATATTCAATTTACCAGTGGAACGACAGGACTTCCGAAAGGAGCCACTCTCACGCATTTCAACATTGTCAACAACGGATACTTCGTCGGCGAGGGGATGCAGCTGGCGCCGGAGGATCGCGTGTGCATTCCGGTGCCGCTTTATCATTGCTTCGGTATGGTGCTCGGTGTCCTGGCAGCCGTGACGCACGGGGCTGCCATGGTTTTCCCCTCCGAAGCTTTCGATGCCGAGGCGGTGCTTCAGGCGGTTGCAACCGAGCGATGCAGCGCGTTGTACGGTGTTCCCACCATGTTTATCGCTGAGCTCGAGCATCCCCGGTTCCGGGAATTCGATCTGTCGAGCCTGCGTACCGGGATCATGGCTGGCGCACCCTGTCCTATCGCCGTGATGCGCCGGGTGGTGGATGAAATGCACATGCGCCAGATCACCATCTGTTACGGCATGACGGAGACCAGTCCGGTGAGCTTCCAGTCGCACGTGCACGATCCGCTGGAGAAGAGAGTAACCACGGTAGGGCGCGTTCATCCACACGTGCAAGTGAAGATCGTCGATACGGACGGATGCGTGGTGCCGCGCGGTGTACCAGGCGAGCTGCTGACACGTGGCTATAGCGTCATGCGCGGCTATTGGGACGATGAAGCGCGTACCCGCGAAGCAGTTGATGCGGCGGGCTGGATGCATACCGGTGACCTGGCAGTGATCGATGCGGAGGGGTACTGCAACATCGTCGGGCGCGTGAAGGACATGATCATCCGGGGCGGCGAAAACGTATATCCGCGGGAGATCGAAGAGTTCCTCTACCTTCACCCGAAGGTGCTCGACGTCGCGGTCATCGGCATTCCAGACCGACGGTATGGCGAGGAAGTCTGTGCCGTCATCCGCTTGCGCGAAGGTATGACTGCCGAAGCTGCGGAGCTCGTGGAGTACTGCCGTGGACGCATCGCTCACTACAAGGTACCGCGCTACGTGCAATTTGTGGATGCTTTTCCAACGACAGTAACCGGCAAAACACAGAAGTACCTACTCCGCGAGGAGATGCAAAAGAAGCTCGGCGCTTATGGGGACAAGACGGCCTAGTGGACGTGTGCACATTGGGTGCCGGTCCGGGGTTTGCCAACTTTACGCAATCGCTGGACGGCCTAAGCCGCTCCATCGAAGGGCAGTCCGACATAATTTTCCGCAAGGCTGGTCATGGCGGCTCGCGATCCGCTGAGATAGTCCAGCTCGGCCAGCTGCACTCGATGATTGAAGGGATCCTCCGAGAATTTGTGCATGATGGAAGTGAACCACCAGGAAAACCGTACGGCCTTCCAGATGCGCCGTAAAGCCGTCGCGGAGTAGCTGTCCAACAACTCGCTACGCCCCGTCCGGTAATATTCAATCAATGCGCGGGACAGCACCCGCACATCGGCGGCTGCCAGATTCAGTCCTTTCGCCCCCGTTGGGGGAACGATGTGGCCGGCGTCGCCTGCGAGGAATAACCGGCCGAAGCTGAGCGGCTCTACTACGAAACTCCGCAGTGGTGCGATGCTCTTTTCGATGGAAGGGCCCGTGGTCACGGCGTCGGCGATATGACGGGGTAGCCGGGCCTGCAGTTCGTTCCAAAAGCGCGCGTCAGGCCAGTCCCCGATTTTCTCATCGAGGCCGCACTGGATGTAGTACCGACTGCGGGTATTGGACCGCATACTGCAAAGCGCGAATCCACGCTGGTGGTTGGAATACACCAGCTCGTGCGATGCGGGCGGCACGTCGGCGAGGATTCCCAACCACCCGAAGGGATACATTCGTTCATAATGCTTCAGCATAGCGGGAGGTACGCTCTGACGGCACACACCGTGAGAACCGTCGCAACCGGCGATGAAGTCACACTCAAGCTCGTGCCCTTGACCTTCATGCTTGAATCGCACCCGGGGGTGCTCCCGATCGAAACCCTCGATCGCGACATCCGAGCTCTCGAACAACACCTGGCCGCCGGCAGCGATGCGCGCCTCGATCAGATCGCGGGTAACCTCGGTCTGGCCGTAGATCGTGACGGCCTTGCCGGTCAGCGCTTGCAAGTTGATACGAACCTCCTGGTCCGCAAAACCTAGCGCGAAGCCCTCGTGCACGAGCCGCTCGAGCTGCATTCGCGTTCCGACCTTCGCCTCCTCGAGCAGGTCGACGGTGCCTTGCTCAAGGACGCCGGCGCGAATGCGGCTCATGACGTGTTCGCGGCTCTGCCGCTCCACGATGACCGAATCGATGCCATTGAGGTGAAGCAGCTGGGACAAAAGAAGCCCTGATGGGCCGGCGCCGATGATTGCAACCTGGGTCTTCATGAAGCTTCTAACGACGCCTTTCGCAAGAGCTTGCAGCTGCATGGGCAGTCCCTGCAATGAACAAAGGCAGTGTCGCAGGCATGACAATCCTCCATGACGACAATGCTATGAAGCATAACAATCAAAACCGCTATACTCAATCGCCGTGATGATGTCGCCGAAAAAACCGCTGGATCCCCTCGAGCCATTGCTCGGGTATCACATTCGCCGTTTGTCTCTTCTGATCATGTCCGATTTGTCCGACGCACTTGCGCCGCAGCAAATCAGCCCAGTGAGTGCTTCAATCCTGCTGTGTATCGGTGCGACGCCTGGAGTGACACAGAGCCACGTGGGACGCGCGCTGGGTATTTTGCGGGCCAACATGGCACCGCTTATTGGAGCATTGGCGGAGCGCGGCCTCGTCGCACGCGCACGCGTCGACGGACGTTCGCAGGCGCTGTCGTTGTCACCTCCTGGTCAGGTGCTCTGTCAGAAAATCAAGAGCATCATTCAGGCTCATGAGGACCGTATGTTCGGTTCATTGAGCGCCAGCGAACGCCGCCAGCTCGCAACCGTGCTGCATCGTCTTTGGCGCTCACGAGCCTGACAGCCGATGGCAGTGAGCATCCGTCGGATATACATACCCCTCCTCGCGGTCAGGTTCGCCGTTCTGACTCTGCTGGCGACCCCGTGCTTCGCTTCCGGCGCCAGTGGTGCAACGCTTTTCTTCAATGGGCGCATATTCACTGGCGAACCGGAACGGCCGTATGCGGATGCCATAGCCGTTCGCGGTGATCGCATCATTGCTGTCGGAACGCTCAGTACGATCGCAGCTTCGGTTGGATCGGGCGCCAAGCGCATCGATCTTGGCGGCAAGTTTCTGATGCCCGGGATGGTCGATGGGTGTGCATGGGCACAGGCAAACTGGCGGACCTCGTGCTGGTAGATCGCGACGTGCTCACGGTGAGCGCTGGCGAGCTGAAAGATGCCAAGGTCGTGTGGACACTGTTCGGTGGTAAGGCGGTGTTCGGGCAGTCGCCGTTTTAGATGCTTGCGGTTCTCGCCTCAGGCGCTGCCTACATCTCGCAGCAAATGCCGCAGGTCGACAGGCTTCACCAGATGTGCGTGAAAGCCGGCATTGCGAGCGCGGCGGATATCCTCCGGCTGACCATATCCGGTGAGCGCTACCAGCCGGGCGGTGCTGCCGCGACATTTCAGCTGCCGCGCCACTTCGTATCCGTCAATCCCCGGTAGTCCGATGTCAAGAAGAACGATTTCCGGATTGAATGCGGCTGCGCGCTCGAGTGCTTCCATCGCACCGTACACCGGCACTGCCATATGTCCGGATAGATTCAGGATCATTGCCAGTGAGTTCGCCGCATCGGCGTTGTCATCTACGACGAGGATGCGCCGCCGCGCGGCGGCCTGCTCCGACTGCGGTTCTAGTCTCTGAGTTGGATGCTCAATGGTCGGTAGAACTAGCTCGAATCGGGCGCCTTGTTCAGGGCCGTGACTTACGGCGCTCACACGTCCGCCATGCATTTCGATGAGACGCCGAACCACAGACAGACCGATGCCGAGCCCTCCCTGCGAGCGATCCAGGGAACGATTGCTCTGTACGAACAGATCGAAGATTTGGGGCAGTAGCTCCGCGGGGATCCCGACACCATTGTCTGTAATGGAGATTGCGACTTCGCCTGCAGCGGTGCGCATCTCGATGCTGATCTCGCCGTCGGGATCCGTGTATTTACCTGAATTGGTCAGAATGTTGGCGATGCATTGAACCAGACGAGCATGGTCGCCTTTGACGTAAACGGGAGGATATTCGCTCGCAACCAGGACCTTGTGCCTTTTCTCTCGCATCAGCGGCTCAACGCTTTCGAGCGCTTGCGAGATTACCGAGGACAGATTGACAGGGTGCTGCTGTAGCTCGATCCGCCCTTGAGTGATGCGCGAGACATCGAGCAGGTCGTCAACCATGCGTGACAGGTGCGAGCTCTGGCGGTTGACGATGCCTGCTATGGTCTGTATCTGCGAATTCTCGGGTAGCAATTGCGCCAACACCTCGCCGGCATTGCGAATAGGAGCCAGCGGATTGCGCAGCTCGTGCGCAAGCATCGCAAGGAACTCGTCTTTGCGGCGATCCGCGGTGCGCAGATTCTCCTCAGCCATTCTGAGCGCTTCGAGCTGATCGCGCGTTTGATACTGCCGCAGTCGACCGCGCAAGGCCGCCTGCACCGTGCTGACCAGGGTTCGGACAGAAGTCGGTCTGTCCAGCACCGTGAGGTTGGTGAACGCCTTGAGCACGTTGGAAACGGCTGGGGTGTCTGGACTGGTCTGGCAGAGCAACACCACCGGCAGATCGGACCACGCGGGCTGGCGCGCCAGCGATGTGAGAACGATCTGAATGCTGCGTGTCGAGAGAGCTGCATCTGTCATGATCAGAGCGCCGGTGCCGGCATCGATTTCCTGAGCCACCTGGGTCGCATCGTGGCAAACGGTGCACAGAAGACCTGCGCGCCGCAGTACCTCTTGGGTGACTTCTCCGTCGCGGCGGCCAGGCGGAAATATCAGGACGCGCTGCTCGTTCACAGTTCGTGCGATGCCCGCGGCGGTCGAGCTGTCTCCCTGGCCTTGCTTTCCAATTCCACCGGTACCCCGGTCAGTACGCCGCGCAATTCCAGAAGCGGTTCGCTCAGGTGAACGCCGTGCTCATCGAACCATAGCTCGCGAATCGATCCTTCATGGCTCCCAGTGCGCTTCTTCATCACGGAGAGCGCCTTCTTGACTTTGCCGCCATGCTCGAAATAGCGCAGCATCACGATGGAGTCCGCGAGGTAGCTGGCATCGACCGGGGAGTTCATGGCGGGGCCGAGCATGCCGCTTTGAGCCACCACCATGAAGGTGGTGACCCCCTGGTTGCTGAGGTAGGACAGCAGCTCGTGAAGTTGTGCGACGAGGAAGTTATCCTGCGGCATCGCGTTCAGGTACCCGTTCAGGCTGTCGATGATCACTACGCGCGCGCCATCTTGCTCAACGCACTTGCGCACCATGGCGGCGAACTCACCAGGTGAGATCTCAACCGGGTCAATCTGCCGCAACGAGATCTCCCCACTACCCGCGCCTTCGCGCAGATTGAGGCCCAAGCCCTGCGAACGGGCCAGCAGTGCCGACTTGGTCTCATCAAACACAAAGCTCGCCGCATGATCACCACGCCGGGTGGCAGCGCAGGCGTATTGCAACGCAAGCGTCGATTTGCCGCTACCCGGCGGCCCAACCAACAGAGTGCTGGTGCCCCGTTCGATACCCCCGCCAAGCAGTGCATCCAGAGAGGCAACGCCGCTTGTGATGACAGACTGGCTGAACTGCGTTCCATGGTCGGCAGCGACCAGTCTTGGAAACACCACGAGCCCACCCTGCCGAATGGAGGAATCGTGGAACCCGCTCGAGAAATCGCTGCCGCGAAATTTGAGTACCTGTAACTGTCGACGCGCGTGGCCGTATACCGGTGGGGTCACGTACAGGGCGATGACACCGTGCGCGATGCTATGGAGCTGTAAGTCCGGGCCTTCGGCGGTGCGATCATCGAGCATCAGCACCGTGCACTTGCGGCCGACGAAGAACTGTTTGAGAGCCAGTATCTGCCGCCGGTAGCGCAGGGAGCTCTGCGCCAGCAGCCGCATCTCGGACAGCGAGTCGAAGACAACCCGCGCCGGATTGCTGCGCTCGATGGCGTTCAGGATCTTCCCCATCGTCTCCGACAGCTCCACATCTGACGGTTGGAGCATCGTTATCGCGCCATCGCCGCTCAGCTCGTGCTGCTGGTCAGCGATGAGCTCGACGACATTGATAGCGTCCAGCGACCAGCCATGCGATGCGGCGCCGGCCTCGAGTTCTTGCTGAGTCTCGGAGAGGGTTACATACAGACACTTCTCACCTCGATGAGCGCCTTCCAGCAGAAATTGCAGAGCAAGCGTCGTCTTACCGGATCCGGGGTTGCCATCGACCAAGTACAGCCGCTCGGAGATCAATCCACCGTGAAGGATCTCATCCAGAGCAGTTATGCCGGTCTTCAGCCGCTGCGGGTGCTTCATAGGGGGTTCGGCCCTCCAACCTGTAACTTAGGCGGAATAATCCACGGGGGCTCGGAGTGTTCCACAAGGAGAAAAAGGGGTGAATGGCCAACAGCCGCGCTCGCTGCCAAGCTTGCGCTTTTACGACGATTATGAATAGCAGGATGGCGGCCATCGATGGCCGCGATCCCAGTCTTCTGCGCCGCCTCAGGGGTGGAGGTGACTGTGCGAGCCGTGCTTCGTTGCGCGTCGGTCGAGGCTCAGAGGGCCTGCGCCATTCGCGAATAACAGTAAAAAGGCGCCTGAGATCGAGATGTTCTTGAAGAACATGATCATCTGCGTCTGATCGGCCAGGTCGTTATGGAATACGAGTGCGGTCAGGAGGGAAAACCCGGCAAGCAGGAGTGCCACGATCCGCGTCTTCCAACCCAACAGGATCGCGAGCGCTCCAAGCACTTCGGTGGCAATGACGGCGGGCAGCAGCGCGCCGGATACGCCATTCGCGGACATGTAGGCCGCAGTGGCACTGTACGCGCCGAGTTTGCTGAGGCCGGAGAGCGCGAACAATACGACGAGGAAAAACCGGCCGGCGAGCTCAGTCGCGTTGCTGATGGCGGTGTTGCGTCGGTTCACCGACGCGGAGGGGTTGGTGCTGTGGGCGAGGACACTTTCAGAGGTATTCATAACAGGCTCCGATGGTTGATGCGCGAATGCATTCGCGTGTTTCAGTAGCCGACGGAGAAGCGCTGGCGACGGTGTGTCGGCTTTTCGAGCTCATCCACCAGCGCCACGGCGAAGTCCTCCATCGAAATGCGGCTCTGCTGCTGCGCATCGGCGATGAGTTCATCCTTGCCCAGGCGGAATTTACCCGTGCGCTCGCCCGGGGCGAAGTCGGCCGCCGGAGCCAGGTAGGTCCAGTCGATTGTTGAGTCGCGCAGCACGTTCAACGCTGCAACATGTGCCTTCGCGATCGGCAGATACGCTTCTGGCAAGTATCCGGAGTCGATGAGAGGCACGCCCGGGGCGACGTTCAGACCACCGGCGCCGCCGACTACGATCAGACGAGCCTTGAGGCCGTAGTTGAAGGCTTCGACTTGACGATGGGTGACATCCACAATTTCTTCGGGTTTGTCCTGCGGTGGCGCGTAGGCACTGACGACCGCGTCGGCTCCATCGATTGTTGCTGCGATTCTCCTGGGCTCAGAGAGATCATCCTGCTTGACGATGACCTCGGCCCGGTTCTGCGGCACCCGTGCCGGATCCCGTGCGATCGCGACGACCTGATGTCCGCGCGACACCAGCTCTTTCAGGATGCGACTGCCGGACTTTCCGCTGGCTCCATACAAAGCGACTTTCATGACTATCTCCCTGGGTAACTTCCCAGTTCATTGAAGGGATGCGTACAGACTAGTCCCGACCGTAATATCGTAGTAGTCTATATTTCTAGCTGCTAACTATCGCTCAAAGGAATAGTATGCTGGATGCCGTCACGCTCGATCAGCTGCGCACGTTCATTGCGGCCGCCGATCAAGGCAGCTTCTCCGCCGCCGGGCGGCGGCTGCTGCGCGCCCAGTCCGTGGTGAGCAAGACCCTGTCAAACCTGGAAGGCCAGTTCGGAGTCGACTTGTTCGACCGGGCACGGCGACGGCCGGTGCTCACACCGCAAGGACTGGTATTGCTGGCACACGCGCGCACCGTGGTCGGCGATGTCGATCTGCTCAAGGCACAAGCCAAGCGCCTGGCCGGCGGGCTTGAAGCAGAGCTATCGGTTGTCGTGGAGGTCATGTTCCCCATGACAACGCTGACCGCCGCGGTGACCGCGTTCCATGCCGCCTTCCCACTCACGCCGTTACGGCTTTACGTCGAGGCATTGGGCGCGGTGATCCAACCGGTCCTCGATGGACGTTGCAGTCTGGCAATCTGCGGAGAGCTGGCATTCGTTCCATCCCAATTCAGTCAGGAACCGCTGATGCGAGTGCCGCTGATCCATGTCACCTCGCCACAACACCCCCTGGCGAGCTATGGCAGACCTATCCCCTCGAGCGAACTGGCCAGGCATGTCCAACTGGTGTTGACGGACCGATCCACACTGTCGAAAGGAAAAGAATTCGGGGTGCTGTCGCCGCGCACCTGGCGCCTTGCCGATCTCGGTGCCAAACACGCCTTCCTGCGTGCGGGACTCGGCTGGGGCGGGATGCCCGCAGAACTCGTTCGGTCCGATCTGGCGAGCGGAGCTTTGGTGAAGCTCGCCGTGGCGGATGTGCCCGCTCGTGGCTTGGAGCTTTCGATGCATGCGGTGTATCGCACCGAGGCACCCCCAGGGATTGCAGCGCGCTGGTTCGTCGAGCGTCTCAAAGAGGGGGCGGCCGCTGTGGTGACAGAGAAAGGCCGACGCAAGTCGAGTGCGAAAAAGCGCGATCGCGTACGCTCACGAGAAACCTGAGAAGAATCGGAGAGCGCGCGCGGTGCCACGATCGGCGAATCGATATTATTCCGGGCCGCCAGGCGATCATTTTGACGGCCTACGCTTTTTCAACCCGGGGCACGCCGCAACCGATCGCAACTTACGCGACCTGCTGCGCTGGAAGCTGAACGAGACGGCGGCCCGATGGCCGCGTTCAGTAGCGGTGCGGCAGAGTGTTCCGGATGCCCATGTGGAGGGACTGCGAGCGACCATCGTCGGTCACGCGAGCGTCCTTATCCAGGCCGGCGGTCTCAACGTGCTCACCGATCCCGTTTGGTCAGAACGAGCGAGCCCGCTGTCGTTCGCCGGTCCGCGGCGCGTATGGGCACCTGGAATCGCCCTCGAGGCCTTGCCGCGGATCGATGCCGTGCTGCTCAGCCACAATCATTACGACCATATGGACATGCCGACGCTGCGTCGCCTTCACACCAGGAACCGTCCGTTTATGGTGACGTCGCTCGGCAATGACGCCATCCTGCGGCGGGCGATCCCCGGCGTTCGCGTAGCGGCGGGCGACTGGTGGGATCGTATCGACATCGGCAACGGTGGCGAGGTGACGATCGTTCCGGCCTATCACTGGTCGGCTCGCACGGGACGCGACCGGCGTATGGCGCTGTGGTCTGGATTCATGCTGAGCACAACTGGCGGCTGCGCTTATTTCGCAGGCGACACCGGCTATGGGGACGGGCACATCTTCCGGGAGGTGCGGCGACGGATCGCTCGGCCCGACCTGGCTCTGATCCCTATTGGCGCCTATGCGCCGCGCTGGTTCATGAGTCCGCAGCACACCGACCCCAACGAAGCGGTTCAGATCCTGGAGGACCTCGAAGCCGCCCGCGCGGTGGGGATTCACTGGGGTGTCTTCCAGCTCACCGACGAGCGTCGGGAGGAGCCGCCCGAACTGCTCCTCGCAGCCCTCGCGCGCCGGGGAATTGCTGCAAGTGTATTCCCCGCCGGAGAGCCCGGGCTGAGTTACGAAACGCGGGTCGGCAGCTCGCCGGCGGCGCACCGATCTGACTAACCGAGGACTTCCTTCGCGACCGCGACCACTCTTTCGGGCTCGAAGCCGAATTTTCGCTGCAGCTCCTTGAGCGGCGCCGAGGAACCGAACGTATGCATGCCAATGACGCGCCCGCGCCGGCCCACGTAGCGCTCCCAGCCGAATGTCGAGGCCTGCTCAATCGCAACACGAGCTTCAATCGCTGGCGGTAACACGCTGTCGCGATAGTCCTGCGACTGCGATTCGAAGACGTCCCACGAGGGCATCGAAACGACACGGGAGCGAATTCCGTGGCTCACGAGGGTCTCATGCGCCTCGACGGCGAGGCTGAGCTCGCTGCCGGTTGCGATGAGAATGACTTGCGGCTTGCCGCCCGAGTGCTCAGCGAGCACATAGGCACCGCGAGCGACACCGGTCGCGGGCGCGTACTTGTTCCGATCCAGTGTCGGAAGATTTTGGCGTGACAAGGCTAACACCGCCGGGCGATGACGCATCTGCATGATGTATCGGTAGGCCTCGACGACTTCGTTGGCATCGCCAGGTCGAAACAACGTCAGCCCCGGAACAGCACGCAGCGACGCCAGATGTTCCACCGGTTGATGAGTGGGGCCGTCCTCGCCATCACCCATGGCATCGTGCGTCAGCACAAAAATGGTTGGTAGCTCCATCAGAGCAGATAGTCGGATGGCGCCACGCGCGTAGTCACTGAATATGAAGAAGGTGGCCCCGAACGGCCGTAATTTCGAGAGCGACAGTCCGTTTACGATGGCGGCCATGGCGTGCTCTCGGATGCCGAAGTGCAGGTTCTTACCTCCGTAACTGCCGGCCCGGAAGTCTCCAGCACCCACATATTTCAGCGTCGTCCGGTTCGACGGTCCAAGGTCAGCGGAGCCTCCGAGGAACCACGGCACCTGCTGGGCGAGCGCGTTCAACACCTGGCCAGAAGCGTCGCGCCCGGGCAGTCCCTTCGGGTCGGTCGCAAACACCGCGAGCTTCGCGTCCCATCCGGCGGGAAGCTCGCGGCGCTGCATCTGATCGATCTCGGTCGCAAGCGCTGGAAACTTGGAGCGATACGTGGCGAACAGGTCTTGCCATCTCTGCCGTGCATGCGCGCCGCGCGCAACCACGCCTGCCGCGAAGTGTTCCAGCACCCCATCCGGGACTAAGAACTTGGCATCTTCCGGCCAGCCGTAGGCGCGCTTGGTTTGCCTGATCTCCTCCTCGCCGAGCGGCTCGCCGTGCGCGTCCGCCGTGTCCTGTTTGTGCGGCGAGCCGTAGCCGATGTGGCTGTCGAGGATGATCAGCGTCGGCCGGCCGGTAGTCTGCCCGAATACCCGTAGGGCCTGCTCGATGCGATCGATATCATTGGCATCTCCGACCCGCAGCACGTTCCAGTGGTACCCCTGGAAACGTGCAGCCACGTCTTCCGAGAAGGTGATCTCGGTGTTGCCTTCGATCGTGATGTGGTTGTTGTCATAGATCCAGCACAGGTTATCGAGCTGCAGATGCCCACCGAGTGAGGCCGCCTCGGAGCCGACACCTTCCATCAGACAACCGTCGCCGCACACGGCATAGGTGTCGTAGTCGAAGAGTTCGAAACCTGCCTTGTTGTAACGGGCCGCCAGAAACTTCGCGGCCATCGCCATGCCGACACTGGTCGCGATGCCCTGGCCCAGAGGTCCGGTCGTGGTTTCCACGCCCGAAACCCAGTGATACTCCGGATGACCAGGCGCCTTGCTGTCGAGGTGGCGGAAGCGCTTGATATCATCGAGGGTCACCGAGGGCTTGCCGAGACTCTCGTACGCAGCATTCACCGCCTGGGTGCGCGTCAGGAATAGCATCGCCCACAGCAGCATGGACGCATGGCCGTTCGAGAGCACGAAGCGGTCGCGATTCGGCCAGAGGGGGTCGCTCGGATCGAATCTCAGGATGCGGTTCCAGATCGTGTACACGAGCGGCGCAAGCGCCATCGGCGTGCCCGGATGGCCGGAGTTAGCCGCCTGTACTGCATCCATGGAGAGCGTGCGGATCGTATTGATCGCGAGCTGGTCGAGTTGTGCGTTATCGGTCATGACTGCGTACCTACGGTTCGGGATTTCGTGACGAGCACGACGATCGAGCGCGGCTGAACGACGAAGGTTGCGCCGCGGACCGTCTGCCCGTCGGACCAGGCGCAGACATCCTCGGGCGCCGCACGAAAAGTATCGAAGCAGCACCGCCACGAGGTATGTCTCTGATCCAGCAACGGAATGGCGAAGCTGAGGGATTCCCAATAGGCGTTGATCATCAAGTGCAACGCCAAGTTGTCGTCATCGAAATGGAACGTCGCCGCGAGGCTGTGCGAGGCATCGCTCCAATCCGGCTCGCCCAGCACCACGCCGTGCCACTCGACACGATGTCGCGCGATCAGCTCGTTCAACGTCAACTCGTCGCGCTCGAGTGGCATCGCACGCGCGGTGCGGAAGCGAATGAGCTGTCGGACGAAGCGGTGAATTTCTGCATGGCGTGCGACCCCCGACCAGTCGAACCACGTGGTTTCATCGTCCAGGCAGTACGCGTTGTTGTTACCTCGCTGCGTACGGCAGATCTCATCCCCCATGAGCAGCATCGGCGTGCCGGTTGCGAACAGGGTCAGCACCAGAAAGTTCTTGATCTGCCGCCTGCGCAGCTGCTCGATCGCAACGTCCGCGGTCGATCCCTCAATGCCACAGTTCCAACTGTCATTGGCGTTGCTGCCGTCGCGATTCCATTCGCCGTTCGCTTCGTTGTGCTTGTGATTGTAGGAGACGAGATCGTACAAAGTGAAACCATCGTGACAGGTGACGAAGTTGATGCTCTGTTCCGGCTCTCGATGCTGCGCGCCATAGATGTCGGGGCTGCCGAGAAGGCGACACGCGAGCGTCCGGACGGTGCCGTCATCCCCCTTCACGAAGCGGCGCACGTCGTCGCGGAATTTACCGTTCCATTCCTTCCAGGTATCTCCTGCAAAACGGCCGAGCTCGTACAGGCCGCCTGCATCCCAGACTTCCGCGATCAGCTTGACGTTGGCGAGCACGGGGTCGGATTCGATGTCGAGGAGCACGGGAGGGGAGGTGATCGGACGGCCGCGCTCATCGCGTGACAGCACAGAGGCCAGGTCGAAACGAAAGCCATCGACGTGCATCTCGGCCACCCAATAGCGCAGGCTATCCAGGATGAGACGCCGCACAACCGACTCGTTGGCATTGAGGGAATTGCCGGTGCCGCTGTAATCGGCGTAGCTGCAATCCCTCTCGTCGAGGATGTAGTACGTGTCGTTGGCGAGTCCGCGGAAGCTGAACGTCGGGCCATCGGCGCCGCCTTCGGCCGTATGGTTGTACACCACGTCGAGAATGATCTCGATCCCCACCCGATGGGCGGCTTTCACCAAGTCGCGAAACTCATCCAGTACGCCGAGCGGATCCGGTCGGGAGCTGTACCCCGGATGAGGTGCAAAGAACGAAAGCGGCTGATAGCCCCAGACATTCTGGCGTCCCTGCGGCGCGCTCCTTGTATCGAAGGCAAATAACGGAAGGAGCTCGATTGCGCTCACGCCGAGGTCCTGCAGATAAGGCAGCTTCGTGCTAAGTCCGGCGAACGTGCCACGCTGCGCCTCGGGGATGCCGGAGTTGGGATGGCGGGTGAAGTTGCCGATGTGCAGCTCGTAGATGAGCGTTTTAGCAAACGGTGTGCGCGGTGGACGGTCGTCCTCCCAATCGTACGCCCCGGGATCGGCAACTACGCTCTTCAGCGCGGTCGCGGGATGGGCTGATCTCGCTACACACTTCCCGTAAGGGTCGAGCAGAACTTTGCTGGCATCAAAGCGTAGCCCCTTCTCGGGCACGTACGGGCCGTGTGCCCGATAGGCGTAGAGTTGACCGGCTTTCAGGTCCGGCACGAAGGCGTGCCAGTAATGAGACGTCCGCGCGCGAGCGTCAAGATCGATGACTCGGGATGGACGCTCGTCGTCGGCACCAGCGAACAGCAGGAGCTGCAGCGCGCTTGCGTGTTTGGAAAACACGCTGAAATTCGTACCATCTGCAGCCAGCGAAGCGCCAAGCGGAAAGCTCTTGCCGGGTTCGAGCGCGACAGTCGCAATCGCGTCCATTCAGGGCGCTACGATCGGATCGTGCCAGCCTCCCGGAGGGGTGACATTCACGACTTGTTTCGGCCCCCACGTTCCCGGATCGTACTCGTACAAGGCCGTACCGGCCTGCAACACGGGATCGACAATTCGCCACGCTTCCTCGATATAGTCCTCGCGAGCGAACAACGTTGGATCGCCGGTGATCGCATCCGTCAGTACGCGCTCGTAGGCATCGATCTCGTTGCTGCCAGGATGTCGGCTCGCCAGCAGCTCCACCGTCGCGCCGTCACCCTTTTCCTCCAGGTCCATCACGTTGAGACCCAGGGAGACCTCGATGTCCGGACTGATGCGGAAGCGCAGCGAGTTCGAGGCGGGGCGGCCCGGAAAGAGCGGGGGTGGACGGCGCAAACGCGCCACCACCTCAGTACACGTTACAGGCAGCGTTTTACCGGTGCGGATGTAGAACGGCACTCCTTGCCAACGCCAGCTGTCGACGCTCACGCGTAACGCGGCGAAGGTTTCCATCTTGGAATCAGCCGCTACGCCGGGCTCGTCGTGGTACCCGCGGAATTGGCCGCGAACGACGTCCTGCGGCCCCAGAGAAGCGATGGACTTGAGCACCTTCACTTTCTCATCGCGTATGGACTCACTGTCGGTACGCGGCGGAGGCTCCATCGTGAGATTCGCCAGCACTTGGAAAAGATGATTCTGCACGACGTCTCGGATGGCTCCGGTCTGGTCATAGAATGCCCCGCGTCCCTGGATGCCGAAGTCCTCCGCCATGGTGATCTGCACGCTCTCGAGGTGTTCCCGGTTCCAGAAAGGCTCGAGAAATGAGTTGGTGAACCGGAAGAACAACATGTTGCGCACCGGTCCCTTGCCGAGGTAATGATCGATGCGAAAGATGTGCTGCTCGTCGAACGTCTGCAGCAGGATGCGATTAAGGGAGCGCGCGGACGTGAGATCATGGCCAAACGGCTTCTCGACAATGACCCGCGAACCGCTCGGCGCGCAATCTGCCCGCGCGAGATGCTCGACAACGACGCCAAAGAGGGCGGGGGGTATCGCCAGGTAGTGCGCGGGCCGGGATGCAGGACCCAGCACTTT
Source organism: uncultured Pseudomonadota bacterium (assembly GCA_963715725.1). Classification (GTDB taxonomy): domain Bacteria; phylum Pseudomonadota; class Gammaproteobacteria; order Steroidobacterales; family Steroidobacteraceae; genus 13-2-20CM-66-19. Next base: position 3,550,734 of record OY970272.1, read on the forward strand.
CCGCAGTGCCTGGAAGGTCGAGGCTTCGGCATAGTCGCCGTCGACGTAGCGCAGCAACTCCATGAGTTTGCCGAATGCCGCTGGATCGGCTCCGCCGTGCTTCTCCAAGCTATCCCGCGCCCGCGCCTGCAGCTGTTCGAGTCGGAAGCCGCTCTTGGCCACGCCGATGACGGGGATATTGAGCGCGCCGCGTTTCACCATGGCGTGCAACGATGGGAAGATCTTCTTGTAGGCGAGATCCCCGGTGGCTCCGAAAAATACCAGCGCGTCGCTGGACGATGCGCTCATGAGGGCTTCTCGATGTGCCCCCCGAATTGATAACGCATGGCCGAGAGGAGTTTGCCCTGGAACACCGCGTTGCCGCGCGAGCCGAAGCGCTCATAGAGAGCGGTCGTGAGCACTGGGGTCGGCACTCCTTCATCGATCCCAGCCTGAATGGTCCAGCGTCCTTCGCCAGAGTCGGACACGCGGCCGGAAAACTTCGCGAGCGCCGGATCCTCCACAAGAGCCGCGGCCGTCAGGTCAAGAAGCCACGAGGAGATGACGCTGCCGCGCCGCCAGACCTCGGCCACGTCCGCCACGTTGAGGTCGTACTGATAGTGTTCGGGGTTACGTAGCGGAGCGGTCTCGGCGTCGATCTCGCGCCTCTGCTTGCCCGCATTCGCGGCATGCAACACGTCGAGCCCCTCCGCGTAGGCGGCCATGATGGCGTACTCGATACCGTTGTGGATCATCTTCACGAAGTGGCCGGCGCCACTGGCTCCGCAATGCAGATAGCCCTGCTCGGCCGTGCCCTCGAGCGTCTGACGCCGAGGCGTGCGGCTGACGGTTCCGATTCCGGGTGCCAGCGTTGCGAAAATCGGATCGAGCCGCTGCACTACTTTGTCCTCACCGCCGATCATCATGCAGTAGCCTCTCTCGAGGCCCCACACGCCGCCGCTCGTGCCCACATCGACATAGTGGATACCCCGAGAGGCAAGCGCCTGCGAGCGTCGAATGTCATCGACGTAGTATGAGTTGCCGCCGTCGATCAACGTATCGCCCGACTCAAGATACGGCAACAAGCTGGCAATCGTGTCGTCGACGACCGCGGCCGGCACCATGAGCCAGACTACGCGGGGTGCGTGCAGTGTGGCCGCCAGATCGCGCAGCGAAGAGGCGGGGATTGCGCCATCTGCCGCGAGATCCTTCGCCGCCTGCGGCGAGGCGTCGAAGACCACACAATCGTGCCGGCCCTTGAGTAGCCGGCGTACCATGTTGGCGCCCATTCGCCCCAGACCAATCATTCCGAGCTTCATGAGGCACTCCTGGTTTTCAACTGCTGATAGCGGCGGATGAGCGCATTGGTGGAGCTGTCATGGGTCAGTACGGATGTTCGCTCCGTGCCGAGCTCGGAGAGGATCCGTTTAGCGAGCACCTTGCCGAGCTCTACACCCCACTGATCGAACGAGTCGATCTGCCAGATCGCGCCTTGCGTGAAAACACTGTGCTCGTAGAGTGCGACCAACTTGCCGAGCGCCGAAGGCGTCAGTCGTTCGAGCAGCAAAGTGTTGGAGGGTCGATTGCCTTCGAACGTGCGATGGGGCACGAGCCAGTCCGGCGAGCCCTCGGCCTTGACCTCCTCGGGTGTCTTGCCGAATGCGAGCGCCTCGCCTTGCGCGAACACGTTGGCGAGCAGCATGTCGTGCTGCTCCCCTAAGGGGTTGAGCGTCTGTGCGAAGGCGATGAAGTCGCAGGGAATGAGCCGCGTGCCCTGATGAATGAGCTGGTAGAAGGAGTGTTGGCCGTTCGTGCCCGGCTCGCCCCAGTAGATCGGGCCGGTGTCGTAGCGGACACGCTCGCCCTCGAGCGTCACGTGCTTGCCGTTGCTCTCCATCGTGAGCTGCTGCAGGTAAGCGGGGAAGCGGTGCAAATATTGCTCGTACGGCAGTATGGCCACGGTCTGCGCGTCAAAGAAATCGGTGTACCACAGGCCCAGGAGCCCCATCAGCACCGGCAGGTTGCGCGCGAAGGGCGCGGTGCGGAAGTGCTCATCCATCTCGTGAAAACCGGCGAGCAGGGCACGGAAGTGCTCCGGACCGATGGCGAGCACCGTTGACAAGCCGATCGCTGAGTCCATCGAGTAGCGCCCGCCGACCCAATCCCAGAACTCGAACATGTTCGCCGTATCGATCCCGAATCTGGCCACTTCCGCGGCATTGGTGGAGACCGCCACAAAGTGCCGCGCGACCGCGTGGCTATCGCCGCCGAGACCTTGCAATGACCACGCGCGAGCGGCGTGGGCGTTGGTCATCGTCTCGAGCGTCGTAAAGGTCTTCGACGAGACGATGAACAGCGTCTCGGCGGCATCTAGGTCCCGCACGGCCTCGACAAAGTCGCTGCCGTCGACGTTGGATACGAACCGGAACGTCATGGTGCGCTCGCTGTAGCACTTTAGCGCCTCGTACGCCATGACGGGGCCGAGATCCGAGCCCCCGATTCCGATGTTGACAACATTTCGGATGCGCTTGCCGGTGTGCCCTCGCCATGCGCCGCTGCGGACCCGGTTCGCAAACTCGCTCATCTTGTCGAGCACCGCCTGCACCTGCGGCACCACGTTCTCGCTCTCGCCATCTACGCGAACTGACGTACCGCTTGGCGCACGCAGCGCCGTGTGCAGCACAGCCCGGTTCTCCGAGACATTGATGCGCTGTCCGCCGAACATGGCATCGATACGCTGCCGTAGGCCAGATTCGTCCGCAAGTTGCACGAGCAGTGACAGTGTTTCGTCGGTAATGCGGTTCTTGGAATAATCAAAATAGATTCCGGCGACCTCGAGCGCCAGGCGCTCGCCACGCTTGGGGTCGTCCGCGAACAGCTTGCGCAGATGCAAGGGTGCGACCCGTTTGTGGTGCGCTTGTAGTGCTGCCCAGGCCCGACGCTCGATCAACGGCAAGGGGCGCGTCGTCATGCGAACACCTCTCCAGCTTCAGCTGGGGGTTGGAGTTGAGGACACGGGGCAGGGTTGCACACCCCAGATCCCGGACGCGTATTCACGGATAGTGCGATCGCTGGAGAACCGACCCGAGGCAGCGATGTTCAGGATTGCCTTCTCCGCCCACGCCTGCGGATTGCCATAGAGCGCCACCAGTCTCGCGTCGGCCTCGAGATACGAGCGCAGGTCGGCCAAGTGCATGTAGTGATCGCCGCTCGTGAGCAGCGCAGTGCGCAACGGCTCGAACACGCCGGGCTCATAGCGACTGAAATGATTGGCGAAGATGAGATCGAGCGCTGCGCGAGTCTCGGGCTCATGCTCGTAGTGCCAGTGCGGATCGTACCAGCCCTGAGAGTCGCCAACCTGTTGCGCACTCAAGCCGAACAGGAAGAAGTTCTCCTCGCCCGCTTCCTGCGCCATCTCGATGGTCGCGCCGTCGCGCGTACCGATTGTGAGCGCACCATTCATCATGAATTTCATATTGCTGGTGCCGCTTGCTTCGTAGCCGGCCGTCGAGATCTGGTTGGACACGTCCGCCGCGGGAATCAGGCGTTCGGCAAGCGTGACATCGTACTCCGGGAGGAAGACGACCTTGAGGCGTCCCTGCATCGCGGGATCCCCGTCTATCGTACCGGCGACATTGTTGATGAGCTTGATGATCAGCTTCGCAAGCCAGTAGGCCGGAGCAGCCTTGCCGCCGAAAAAGAACGTCCGCGGTGCCATCTCCAACCGGGGCTGCTCCCGTAGTCGGTTGTACAGCACGACGATACGCAGCACGTTCAGGAGCTGGCGTTTGTACTCGTGGATACGTTTGATCTGGCAATCGAAGATGGTAGCCGGATCGATGCGCACGCCGGAGCTTGCTGCGAGCCAGCTGGCAAACTGCACCTTAGCCTCACGCTTCGCCTCGAGAACCCGGCGTCGAAAGTCCCGATCCGCAGCGAGTGGCCGAAGTCTGCGCAGCTCCTCGAGATTGGTGATCCAGTCAGCGCCGATCGCCTGCAGAATCGCCCGCGACAATGCCGGATTGGCGAGTCGCAGCCATCGGCGCGGCGTGACGCCATTGGTCTTGTTGTTAAATCGCGCGGGGAACATCTCGGCGAAGTCCCTGACCGTATGTGTCCGCAACAGGTCCGTGTGGATTTCCGCGACACCGTTGGTACTGTGTGACCCGAGGATTGCGAGGTGCGCCATGCGGACGTGCTTCACTCCGCTCTCGTCGATCAGACTGATGCGCGCAAGCCGTGGCTCATCCCCGGGAAAGCGCGCGCGCACTTCTTCGAGAAATCGCCGATTGATCTCGAAAATGATCTCGAGCTGACGCGGCAACAGCAGCCGGAACATGTCCAATGGCCATTGTTCCAGCGCCTCGGGCAGCAAGGTGTGGTTCGTATAGGCGAGCGTCTGCCGAGTCACGTTCCACGCCTCGTCCCAACCGAGATGCTCCACGTCGAGGAGAATGCGCATGAGCTCGGCGACGGCGAGCGACGGATGCGTGTCGTTGAGCTGGATCGCCACCTTGTCCGGTATCCTGTGCCAGTCCGCGTTGGCTTTCCGGAAGCGCCGGGTCAGATCTGCCAGAGAGCAGGCGACGAGAAAGTACTCCTGTACCAGGCGCAGCCCGCGGCCCCGGATGGTGGAGTCATCCGGATACAGCACTCGGGTCAAGGACTCGGCCACTAAGCTCTCGGTCAGCGCTGTCACGAACTCGCCGGCGCTGAACTGCTGAAAATCGAAGGAGTCCGGCGCGACCGCGCTCCACAGCCGCAGCGTGTTAACCGTATTGCCGCCATAGCCGACGACCGGTCGATCGAATGGAATGCCGCACAGAGTGGATGGGCGATCGGGTAGGAGCTCGAGATTGCCATTGCGCGTTACGAACGAGCAGCCAAAGGGCACCTCGACTCGCTCCTCAGGACGCGCGATCTCCCAAGGATCGGGGCGTCGCAGCCAGTTGTCTGGCGCCTCGTGCTGCCATCCGTCGAGGATCGACTGTCGGAACATCCCATACTCGTAGCGCAACCCGTAACCCATCGCTGGAAGTTGCAGAGTAGCCATTGAATCCAGGAAGCAGGCCGCCAAGCGCCCGAGTCCACCGTTGCCAAGCCCCGGATCGGGTTCCTCTTCGAGCAGCGCGAGCCAGTCCAGTTCTTTCTCAGTGGTCGCTCTCTGCGCGATGGGGTCCAACGACAGGTTGGTGACGTTGTTCGCAAGCGAGCGCCCAATCAGGAACTCCATCGAAAGGTAGTAGACCATCTTGGGGTTCTGGCGCTCGTAGGCCTCACTCGTGAGCGCCCAGCGCTCAGCGAGCGCATCCCGCACCGATTTGGCAAAAGCCTCGAATTGGTCTCGCGCGCTTGCGGTGCGCGGATCGGCCGCTCTATCGAAAAGAAGGTGTCGGTCGTAGGAAGCGCTGTGCGAACGCTCGAGTGAGTGGTCCTCAAAGCCCCCCCCGGCAGCGGTGCTCATTGCGTCGTCCGTTCTGCAAACCATGACTCGGAACGCTATGCAAATGCGCAGTCACAAGCAATTACACATTGGTGTCGGCGCCTGGGACGCGTGGCCTAGCTGCGAGGATATTGCCTCCAGTTTTCCTGTGTGTGAGGTATTGTGTGGATAATCACACATTTTGGACGCCAATCTCTCTACCCCTTCTGTAGTGCATTGCGGTAGCTTCACGTGGCTGTGAATCATCAGTCCGAAATCGATGATCTCGTGGCGCGCTTCTACGCCGCTTTCGACAATCGGGACGGTCGGGCGATTGGCGCGGACGAGCTTCGTGGGATGTTCCTGGCTGATGCGCGCATTACGCGCGTCATGGCAGGCCAGCTTGATTCGTGGACTGTCGAGGAGTTCATAGCTCCGCGCGCTGCCATGCTCACCGACGGGACCCTTATCGGTTTCCACGAGTGGGAGATCGCAGGAGAAACGACCATCTTCGAGAACATCGCGGAGCGTCAGTCGCGGTATCGGAAATCCGGACACCTGCACGGAGAGCCTTATGGGGGGGAAGGGAGAAAACTCATCTCACTTTGTCGGTTGGACGGCAGATGGCGGATTGTTTCGGTGCTCTGGGAAGACATCTGACCGGCGCATCTCAATCGAGTACCGGTTTGATGTCGATCACTGGTGTGCCATCGATCGCCTCCAGAGGTCCGACTCGCAGCGACGCTCCGTCAATCGAGAAAACCGTTACACGGTGCAGGCCCAAAGGATTGGGGCGGTGCGGCGATCTGGTGATGAACACGCCGGCCATGGAGTTGCGCTCGTCCCCGCGCGGGTGCACTTCCAGGATAGTCCGGTTCGCTTCGTGCAGCCACGTGATCACCAGCAGCTCCATACCTGCCTGCAGTCCCCTCAGCCCCGTGATGACTGACCGGGCGATCTCGAGTTCCGCGGCGGGCGCGCCCTCACATCCCTGTCGTGGCGCGGCACTCACGGATCGCAGCTCGGAGTGCACGAAGCCGATGGGCCGCATCACGATCACCGGGGTGCCGTGCCCGAAATCATCGCTTGCCATCTGCGTCCTGCCCTAGTCCGCTCCGATCCAGAACACCGCAAGTTTCCTTAGACTCGCTCGATAGCTACGCGCAACGTTGTACTCGGTGCCGAGCGCGGTCCGCAACCGCAGGTCACCATTGCGACTGGACTGCACCGACTCAACATGCTGCGAGTTCACGAGAATTGACCGATGCACACGGACAAAGCCATGGTTACTCAACTTCTCGGCTATTGCAGTGAGGGTCTCCCGCAGCAAATGGGCGTTTCCGCCAGCGGAGCGCAGGAGTACATAGTTACCCTGAGCCTCGGCGCTGACGATGTCCGGGATGTCGATGAACAAGACACGTCCCTTATCCCGGAGCGCAATTCGAGCCCCTGCCTTGGGACGAAAATCCGCGCTCTGTAACAGCTCCACCAGAACTTTGGTACGCGCCTCCTCGGACCGTCGCAACGCTGCATCCAGAGCGCTGTGAACGCGCTCCGGACGAAATGGCTTCAGGACATAGTCAACGGCCCGCTTCTCGAAAGCCTCCACGGCGTGCTCGTCGTAGGCGGTAACGAACACTATGACCGGCAACGGACCTTCGCCTTCCCTCAGCCGCGCGACCAGCTCCAGGCCGGACAGCTCGGGCATGTGGATATCCAGCAGCATGACGTCGTGACGATGTGCACGCAGCAACGTCAGTGCTGCCTGCGGCCCTTCCGCCACATCGAAATCTTCGATTTCCGACCGATCGGCGAGAATACGCGTGAGCGCCTGTCTGGCGAGGGGCTCGTCGTCTACGACCAATACACGCATATGACGCGGTTCTATGCGAGGCTCTTGCCCGGCCGGACTGTGGCGAGCTGAGAACAGGATGATCGTCCTGTTTTCACCATGGTGCTTGCTATCAGCCTATTTGTCAACCAGCTGCGCCCGCCGGTCTCATCAACTATGCGGCTTGCTGCCGAACTCAACATGGCAGGAGGAACGCTATCCCGTTCGGCCGAGTCGCCGCAGCGGCAGAGCAGCCAGAATTCCGTCGCGATACGCTGCACCCGACTGCAAGCGCGTCCCCGAAGCGAGTGTAAATGCGAATGAGCCGCGGCCGATGGGCTGCACGTAGGCAATTGCGCGTACGTTGAGCAGCAACGAGCGCTCGATACGCATGAAGCCGACCGGCGCCAAGAGCACTTCCAGCCGTCTGATCGACTCACGCGCAATGTACCGGCTAGCAGCCAGGTAGTATTTGACGTAGTTGCCGTCGGATTCGATGTAGTCGATCTGTTCAGGTGCCAACGGGTACAGACGACGTTCGCGCTCTCCCACCAGAATCAGGGGTCGGGAGCCGCGAGTCTGCTCATCGAGGAAGCCTGCTGTCCGCTCCGCGGGTGTGGCGGATATTCCATGAACGTTGACGCACCAGTTGCCCGGCTCCATCCAGGGGTGTTGCCATCCATGGGCCGTTCGCCACTGCATGGAAGTCCGGTATGAGCACCCGAGCGCGTCAGCAGCCTCGAAAGTGGCCTGTGTCGGTGATGTGCCCGTCAGCTTGCCATGCGCGGTGCGACTCATCCGCCCGAGTGTAGCTACGGCGCGCTGGCGCACGCAGGAATGTGACGGAGTGTGGGAAAGGTGTGACGGACGCATGCTAATTGCGGACCGCTGGCTGACCAGCGCGCTGTACTGCTCGCGCTGGCACATCGCCGCCTTCGGAGCTAGGACCCCACCTCGAGGCAGAGTCGAACGTCGGCACTTCGAGCCTGGCCCGCGCTGTGTGCTCTTCCGTATTCAGCGCGAACTCCAACAGCGCGTCATCGCCGTACAGATATTTGAGGCGCTGCCGGACGCTGCGCAGTCCCACGCCGAAGCCTCGGCGCGAGTGCCCGCCGATGCTGTTCTCGATAGTTACCTGCAGCCGCGCGGCATCGATCCTGACGTCGATACGTAGCCACCCGCCAACGCGCGCCGGTTCGATGCCGTGTACCAAGGCATTCTCGATGAGGGGCTGCAGCAGCAATTGAGGAATGAGAGCCCCGTAGGCTTCCTCCGCAATAGTCCACTGAACCTCCAGCCGCGGCCCCAGACGCATCCGCTCCAGACTCAGGTAGGCCTGTAGGAAACGCACCTCATTCCGAAACGGCACGAGGTCCGCGCTGTGATGCTTTACTACGGTGCGCAACAAGGCGGCCAGCGCAGCAAGCATGTCCTGCGCCATGCTTCGATTCGTGTCGATCAGAGTGGAGATCCCCTGCAGGGTATTGAAAAGGAAGTGGGGCTGGATCTGCGCGCGCAGCGCCTGCAGCTCACTCTGCACAAGGCTCTGTCGCATCTCGAGCCCCTCCAGTTCCTGTTGGCTGCTGCGCAGGAAATAAGCGTACGCGTGTGCCGCGCTCAGGACGCCCAGGTAAAGCAGAAACAGGTCTGCAAAGGTGTCGTATGACAAACGTAAAAGGTTGTCGACGGAGCGTGCACCCCAGCTCAGTGTCTCATGCATCCATGGAGGTAGCAGCGTCCATCGTATCAGCGCGAATATCAGGCAGAAAAGCGGATAGCCCAGCAAATAAAGAGTTGCGGCTCGCATCGATCTACCCGTAATGGGCCAGCGCTTCACGAGGTAGAAGAGGGGAGGGGTCAACAGCGCTACGCTCGTGTAGCGCACGGCATACAGCAGCAGGAGATCGGAGAACACCGACTGCAGATGCTCCTGGGCCCGCTCGCGCAGCATCTGCCAGCTCACGAGTACAGAACACACGAGCCAGAAACCCAATGACAGACCGTAAGCGCTCAGCATCCGCGGTAACCTGCTGGTCCAATTCGTCATCTTTCGCTCGTAACCATGCTCATGTCGCGGTACCGAGATCGCACGCGCGGTGCGCGTCTGCTTCAACTTCCAGCGCCATCATCGGCAGCAGCGCCGTCGAATGACCATACCACCGTACGTGTGTGAATCGTCCCGGCACGCGCCCGCCCACGCAGATGTGGCAAACGCCAAAAAATCCGACTTCCGCGACGCACCAGGTGGCCACGTACGTGGTGCAGTCGGGGATGTCGCCGGATGCGGTGCCCCCACTCCGCCCCTTCATACGCGGGGCTCGTCGGTAACATCGGTGCACGTACTTCGATATGATCGAGCAAAGGCGCCTTGCCCAGCCGAGTGCGCTGACGATTCAGCTTGTCCAGCTTGCACTGTTCCTGCGGCAACCCTGAACGCGTCGCCAGCAGCAGGAAAAAGGCCAGCAACATCGGTACGTCCATTGCAACCGTACCCAAAGAGTGGCGCCACAGATGGTTACGTTGTGGCTCGCTCATGCTGGCTCGCCCGTAGTAGGCAGCCCAGGATCGCTCGTAGCGAAAGCGAAAGCAGCGTCCGAGCACATCCTGTCCACCACGAGCGCTATCAACCACACATCCCGCTTCTCCTTCACGATCATCCGGAGCCTCCGGTGCTTCACCCAGCGGCGTGTCGAAATCGAAGTAAGCCTCCATGCTGCTGGCCAGCACCTCCTGGTCTTCATCCTCTGTCCAGAACGTGCGCAAAAGCCCACGTCGCCCGTCCCTGGTGGCACGGATCAAGGCACCGCGCCGCCCCGTCCACTGACAACCATGATCGACCAGGGGAAAACCATAATCCTGGAGTGCCTGCTGCCAGGGCCTGTTGCACCATTCAACCCAGAGCGTTTCAGCAGGAACATGCAGCAGGTCCGCGTAAGTCACGCAGTGTGCGCCCTTGGAATACGCAAGATCTGCGCACAGCCGGGTCAGTTGGTCGCTCAACACATAGCGCAATGGACAACGGATCACCTGCTCTGCAAAACTGGCCGTGTTGCTGAGCTCTGTCAGCTGCCCATCAGCGTTGTCTACCACGACGAACGGCCGACGATATTGGGACACGCAATCGATCAGTTTCATGGCGGCAACCTAGCAGCGCATTGCGGCCTTCACCCGACTATGTGACCAGACCGTCGAGCCCGGGGACGAGGCCGTCGTCGGCGTACACCAATCGCCCCTCAGCGTCGGGTGAACTGCATGATCCAGTTCGTTTCCCAGGATTGCCCATGGTCGTTGGAAAATGCCTGCTCCCAGCGCACGTGGTTGGAATTCTCACGGATCCAGGTGATGCGCACCTTGATCGGCCGATTGTCGATGGTGTCCGCACCGTAAAAGATTCCGGTGTTTCCCGCAAAGCCCCCAGTCGCGAGCAACTGCAGCGTTCCGGCACTATGGCGGTTGTCCGCCCAATAGAGCATCCATCGCCTGGCTACGGGATCGAACAGATGCAACCCCAGCGCGACAAATCCCGGCCAGTGCTCGGTTGTGAAGTTCTCCTCGCTTCCCATACTGCCGGGCAACTCATGAAACACATCGCTGGCATCGAATTGGACCCACTGCGATGAGTGATTCTCATTCTTGCGCAGCAGCCAGTTATGTACTGCCCATCTGCCCTGCAGGAAGTCAAAATCATGAACCGTGGGCAGAGTCTCATTCGGCTGTGATGGAGGACCGGCTGACGCGGCGGGCCCTAACATCGCGACCGCCGTGCCGGCATAGATCATCCGGCGGAGTGATACGGCGGCGAGCTGCCGTAGAGTTGCGATAGGGGTGTAGATCATAGCAACGACCTTGGTCAGGCTAATGGGTTCACGCGATCGCCATCGCCGGCGCGGCATCCTGACGGTAACCGGATGGCGCGGAACAGACAGGACGACCGGTCGGTTTTACTATGCGCGCGAGCGTGTAAGCGCGTCAACTGCTGGCGTAACGCCTGTTGGGTCGTCGTGCTGCGACACTGTGTCGCATGCGGGGAACATAGTTGCCGCGAGAACTACCGGCCGAAATGGGACGGAATGAGCAGTAATGCTGACGGGGGGTGGGCTTAAAATCATTGTCTATGGCGACCAAGCTCGCATCCCGCAAGCGCAAGAAGGCAGCGGCTCCGGCGGCCGACTTCGGCGTGCTGTTCGCTACGCATCTACGCGCCAGCGTGCTGCTGGATGAGGCGGTTGCGCGGGCGGAAGCATCCCGGGTGGCGGGACAACTGGAACTCGCCCTAGATCAGATTCAGCAGGCGGAAGCACTGCACGCGTGGCTGCAGAGATTAGAGCGGCAGATGAGAAATCTTAAGACGCAGTTGCCGTTCGAGCCGTCTCCGCTGCAGATTCAGCCATCCAGCGATAGTCACTGACCACAGCGCGGGCCTCTTTCCGGGTCGAGCGCGCCCGCTGTTCCAAACGCGCTCCGGCAATTCCTTGTGCACGGAGCGTCCCACATTCAATGCGACGCATAGGCAGCTGAGGCCAGAGGCGAAAAAAGTAAACAAAGTGGCCGAAGGATTATAGTCAGACGAGAGGGGCCCGGCGATGCTTCAGCCTGCGCCTCGGGCAATTGAGATGGTGCGATAAACATGAGTGGCGTCCTTGAGGGGAAGATTGCTCTCGTCACGGGTGGGCGTGGCGGAATCGGCAATGCGATTTGTGAGCGCTTCAGCCGTGAGGGTGCGCACGTGTTAGCGGGTGATCTGAGCGAACAAGGCAGCCTCTCCGGCATGCCACACCACAGCCATTTCGTTCGCCTCGATGTTACCTCTGAGACAGAGGTTCAGGCGGCGCTAGCCGTTGTTGAGGGGAGGTTTGGCAGGCTCGATGTCCTGGTGAACGCTGCGGGAATCGAGATCGAGAAGACAATCGAAGAAACGACATTGGAGCAATGGAATCGAATCTTCGCAGTCAATGTGACCGGCACATTCCTCGTGTCCAAATACTCGCTGCCGCTGCTTCGCCGCAGCGACGGCGGCAGCATCATCAATGTTGGATCCTACGACGGTTTTATTGCGGATCCAGGTCTTGCAGCCTACTGTGCAACCAAAGGAGCAATCCACGCACTGACCCGGGCTATGGCGTGCGACCATGGACCTCAAGGCATCAGGGTCAACGGCCCAAAGTTCGGTGTAACGCCGTGTGTCCAGGCTGGATCATGACCGCGATGGCAGAAGACGCGTTTGCGTTGGCAGGAGATTCGGCCGCGGCAAAAGCCGACGCAATCGCTCGGCATCCGGTAGGGCGGCTTGGTCGCTCCGAAGATGTTGCGGGCCTCGTGGCGTGGCTAGCCTCGAAGGACGCGGAGTTCGTTACCGGGCAATGTTTCGTGATGGATGGGGGGCTCACCGCAGTCTCGCCTCTTCAACCCAGGCTGTTCTGATGAGTAATAAGCACTCAAATATGACCCAAAACACTAGCGCCCGGACCGATAGCGGCATGGAGCACTTTGGATACAAGGAGTCGCTCGATCGCGGCATTGGGAAGTTCGGCAGCTTCGCCGCCGGGGTGAGCTACATCTCGATTCTCACCGGTACTTTCCAGTTGTTCTACTTCGGCTTCGGTACCGCGGGGCCGGCTTACTTGTGGTCCTGGCCGATGGTACTGGTGGGCCAACTTGCGGTGGGGCTGTGCTTCATGGAGTTGGCCGCCAAATATCCGGTCGCAGGATCGGTTTATAACTGGTCCAAGCAACTGGGCAGCCGTTTCCTTGGCTGGTCGGCTGGCTGGCTGATGCTCACTGCCTCCATCGTCTCACTATCGGCAACGGTGCTCGCATTGCAGATGAATCTACCCCGGTTGTGGACGGGCTTTCAGATCATCGGGGACGGCACGGGGGCCCATGAATTCGCTGCGAACGCTGTCATTTTAGGCACGGCGCTGATCCTATTTACTACGGTCGTGAATGCGCTCGGTGTGCGGCTCATGGCCGTAATCAATAGCACAGGGGTTTTCATAGAGCTCATTGCTGCCTGTCTCATCGCTGTCATCCTGGCAGTCCATATCAAGCGTGGACCCGGCGTGTTCTTTTCGACCAACGGATATGGTGGTGGCACCAGTGCCGGATTTATCAGCGCTTTTCTGGTGGCATCACTGGCGTCGGGTTACGTCATGTACGGATTCGACACGGCCAGCTCCCTGGGCGAGGAGACGATCGAGCCGCGCCGCACTGCTCCAACTGCGATTCTGCGCGCCATTCTCGCCTCGTTCGTCCTGGGTGGTGCCATCCTGACGTTTGCGATCATGTCAGCACCTGATCTGAGGGATTCGCAGATTGGCAGCAGCGGCGGCGGCTTGCAATACATTGTCGAGCAGGTGATGTGGGGCCCGATGGGCAAAGCGTTCCTCATCTGTATCGTCATCGCGGTGAGCGTGTGCTCGCTGGCGGTACACACGGCCGCCATCCGCTTGATGTTTGCCATGGCGCGGGACAATGCCCTGCCGTTCGCTGCGCGACTCGCTCACGTGAACGTTGACACGCAGACGCCAATCGTTCCCGCCGTGGTGATTGGTGTCATTGCTGCGCTGATTCTTATTCTGAATGTCGGGCAGCCAAAGATCTTCACCGTGGTTACCTCAATCGCGGTGATCATGATCTACCTTGCGTACTTAATGGTGACAGGGTCGCTCCTGATGAAGCGGCTGCGCGGGCAGTGGCCGCCCGCAGATCTCGCGTCGGGAGATTACTTCACCATGGGCAGGTGGGGGCTGCTGGTCAATGTCGCCGCCGTGCTGTGGGGCGCAGGCATGGCACTGAATTTGGCGTGGCCTCGTGAGGCGGTCTACGGTACCCCGTGGTACAACACCTGGGGAGCGGTCGTCTACATCGGAGCGATCCTCGGAACTGGCGTATTGTGGTACGGTCTGAAAGGACGCCTTCAGATTGGTACTCTGGCCTCGCACGCGATTGATCTGGGCGGACCTGCAACATCGGGAGCCTACGACGACAAGCTTGTCGACCCTACCGGTGGCTAGACTTGGGGCTCTTCTGTGCCAAAGGGATTGGGCGACACCTCAGGACGGGGCGCGATACACAGCATTGCGGCCGGCCTGCTTCGCCTCATAGAGACCGGCATCCGCTCGCTCCATCAGGCTTTCCACGCTATCTGCGCGGCGCGCGATCGCAATGCTCACGCACACGGTGACTTGGCCACTGAGTGAAGATCCGTCGGCCTTGTGAAGCTTGCCGTTCGCCACTGAGACGCGGATCTGCTCGGCAAGACTTACTGCTCCCGAGTGAGTCGTCTGTCGCAACAGAATCGCGAACTCATCGCCACCGAGCCGGGCGGCCAGATCACGTCCTTTGATGTGGCTGGCCAGCGTGGCACCGATACTGCGCAGTACCTTGTCACCCACCAAGTGTCCATGCGTATCGTTGACCTGCTTGAAATGATCGATATCAATCAGGAGCAGGGCAGCGACTCCTGCTTCGGGTGTTTCGGGGGCTGTCAGCATGTCCGCAAGCGCGCGGTCGAAGGCCCGCCGATTCTTGAGTCCAGTCAGAGGATCGGCCAAGGCCTCGCTCTGCGCGCGCTGCAGCTGTTCGCTTAGCAGCCCCACCTCCTGCGCCTTGCCTTCCAGCTTCTGCGTAACGGCGTGCGTGGCGGCCTGCACTCGCGCGGTCTCAGTCAGCAATTCACTGACCAGCGCTTGCACGCCCTCGAGTGCCGTCACCGCAGACAGACGGGCTTGGCTTTGCTCGAGCAGCACTCCATAACGACCCGTGTCGGCACTGGTGGCCAGCGTGGCTTGCGCAGCTTCCTCAAGGAGCGTCCGCAACTTCTGCTGGAGCAGCTCCAGACGCTGCATGTCTCGCGAGACGATAAAGCGAGCATGCAATTCGAAGACGTCGGTCTCGCTCAGCGGTTCGTTGCGCTCAAGGCGTGAGGTAAGGATCTCGCTCAGAGGTAGATTAAGACCCGCTAGGTGCTCGTACCAGAGGGCGTAGCTCACCGGATGGTAGGCCGCGTTCTGCCGCGCCATCAGCGGCAGAACGAGCCTCAGCAGCTCGGCGCTGCGATCCTTGTTTTCCGCATAGCGCATGGGTACCGAACCTCACTCGGCAATGTCGGAAGGCAACCTGAGTACGTATATCACATGCCCATCATGGCTCTTCGGATGAGTTGACCTTAGTGCACCGATACCTGTCTTCGCACTGAGCAAGTGCACGGGCTTGCTTCCGTTTCTCAACAAATGAGCCAGGTGCTTGATTTGCCGGACTCCGTGAGATTGGCATGGCTGTTGCTTATCCCGCGCTGCGGCGGCGCTCAGGCCGGCGTGCAACCAGCGATCGCGGGGAGAGGTGTGTGTCGATGAAGTTAATCACCGCAATCATCAGGCCTCATAAGCTCGACGACGTGCGCAAGGCCATCAGCGATGTCGGCGTCCAGGGCGTCACGGTCACGGAGGTTCGCGGCTTCGGCCGCCAACACGGCCATACGGAAGTCTATCGGGGTGCGGAGTACACGGTGGACTACGTTCCAAAGACCAAGATCGAAATTGCCGTCGTGGAATCGCTGGGCGATCAGGTGGTCGAGGCGATCGTGACCGCCGCTCAGACAGGCAAAGTCGGCGATGGCAAGGTCTTCGTGCTCGACCTGTTGCAGGTCGTGCGCATACGCACGGGCGAGCGAGACGCGGACGCGATCTGACATTAAGGGGAAACTGGCATTGATAACTAAGCTGATAATCAAGCTCTCATTCTTGATCCTGTTCGGAGCGATGACTCTTTCGTTGCACGTCGCATGGGCCGATGACACGCCGGCCGCTGCCACAACTGCCGCCGCGACCAATGCACCGGCTGCTGCGGCGGACAGGGCGTCCGCGCCCGCTGCAGCCGCACCGCCCGCGGCTTCGACAACCGAGCCCTCCGTCGTACTCAATTCGCAGATCAATTCTGGTGATACCGCTTGGATGCTCACATCCATGGCGCTGGTGTTGATGATGACGGTACCGGGCCTCGCTCTCTTCTATGGCGGCATGGTGCGAAAAAAGAACGTGTTGGCGACACTAATGCAGAGCTTCGCCATCACCTGCCTGGTGACACTGCTTTGGTACGTGATCGGTTACAGCCTCGCCTTCACCCCCGGAACGCCTTACGTGGGCGGGCTGAGCCGGCTCTTCATGAATGGAATGATCTACATCAAGGATGTCGCGGCGGCGGCGGCCACGAAGGACACGCCGGCGGTCGCGGCCGTGATCGGCAAGGTCTCGGTAAGTCATTTGGGTGTGACGATACCGGAGACGGTCTATGCGATGTTCCAGCTGACCTTCGCGATCATCACGCCGGCCTTGATCTGTGGCGCTTTTGCCGAACGTATGAAGTTCTCCGCGATGCTGTGGTTCATGGCGATCTGGTCGATCATCGTCTATGCACCCATTGCCCATTGGATGTGGGAGCCGGGCGGCTGGGGCGCGACCGCAGGTGTCCTCGACTTTGCCGGCGGTACGGTTGTGCATATCAACGCGGGCATCGCGGCGCTGGCTTGTGCGCTCATCCTGGGAAAACGCGTGGGCTATCCCAGGGAACCCATGGCGCCCCATAACCTGGTGTTGACGGTAATTGGCGCCTCACTGCTCTGGGTGGGCTGGTTTGGATTCAACGCCGGTTCCGCAGTGGCCGCCGACGGGCGGGCTGGTATGGCGATGGCCGTCACCCAGATCGCCACGGCGGCGGCAGCCCTGGCGTGGATGTTCATGGAGTGGATCATCAAGGGGAAGCCCAGCGTGTTGGGCATCGCTTCCGGGGCTGTGGCGGGTCTGGTGGCCATCACACCCGCGTCCGGGTTCGTAATGCCGACGCCTGCAATCATTATCGGTATAGCGGCTGGAGTGATCTGCTTTCTTGCCGCCACCTCGATGAAGAAGGCACTCGGCTACGACGATTCGCTTGATGCGTTCGGCGTGCACGGCATTGGTGGCATCGTCGGTGCATTGCTCACGGGAGTCTTTGCAAGCACGGCATTGGATGGCGGTCTGGTGGGTAGCATCGGCGCGCAATTGAAAGGCGTGCTGGCTACCGTGATCTACGGGTTCGTCGTGAGCTGCGTCATCCTCAAGCTCATCGATATGACCATTGGCCTGCGAATGAAGGAAGAAGAAGAGCGCGAAGGACTGGATGTCTCCTTGCACGGTGAGCATGTTGAATAGCCGGTACTAGCGTCCGGCGGCGACACGCTCGCCGTCGGACGGATTACAGCGATGTCGGTGAGATTCTCACGGGCGCGACAGCGATGCCTGTTCTCTGGTTGCGCATTCGTGCAGGCGTCAGCGTATCAATAGAGGGCTTTGCAGGGAGTCTTAAGTCTGTGAAAAAACAACGTGATGTAATCGTGAGAGCCGCCGTGTTGTTAGCGACTGCAGCCGCGGGCCCGGCGCTGGCCGAGGATCCAGCGCCCGCATCTGCTCAGCCAGCAGCCTCCTTTTTGTCAGATGTTCTACAAGCGTCAGGAATTACAGCCACCGGTTATGTCGCTGCCTCCTACTATCATTCGAACGGCTACAGCACCTTCCATCAGTTCGATGTGGAGCACAGCACTTTCCAGCTCGATCAGGCCGCACTGACACTCGCGCACCAGCCCAAAGAGGGATTTGGGATACTGGTGAACATCGGTGCCGGCGAGGACATGCGGATACTACACGCAGCCGAGGACGGCAGGGACAACACCTTCGATATCATCCAGGGATTTGTACAGTACGCGTCCGGACCGATCACGGTCATCGCCGGTAAGTACGTCACGTTGGTGGGTGCAGAGGTAATCGCGCCGCCAAGCAACTCGAACTTCTCCCGATCCTTTCTCTTCTTTGCGGAGCCGTTGACTCACACGGGTATTCGCGCAACTTATGCGGTGAGCGATACCATCAGCCTGATCGCAGGCGTCAACAATGGATGGAACACGACCTCCACATCCTACGGCTCGAAGACGGGGGAGTTGGGCGTTACATGGATCCCGAACAAGATCTTTTCGCTCACCGCGCAGGGCTATGTCGGCAAGGCTCAAGCGTATGATGCGCCGCGGACGCTGATCGACGTGGTGGCGACCTACAACGTTACTAGCGCCTTAACCTTCATTTTGAGCTACGACTGGGGCAAGCAAGAGGAAACTGCGGGCCTATCCAACCTGGAGTGGAACGGCTTGGCGGGATACGCGAACTATGCGCTGAACGATCAATGGCGGGTATCGCTGCGCGCAGAGTACTTGGATGACAAGGATGGCTTTGTCTCGGGTGCTGCTCAGAAGCTGAAGGAAGCAACGCTGACTTTTGGCTACGACCCGGTCAAGAGCTTCGAGTTGCGTCTCGAAGCCCGGTACGATAAGTCCGACCAATCTACTTTCGTTAGGGCGCTCCCGGCTTCCACAGTTGCTGCGGCATCGTACGCAGACAATCAGAGCGGCTTTGCTCTGCAGGGCGTGTTCAAATTCTGAGCACAGATTCCGAGCAACCTCATCGCCTCGAGAGCCTCGGTTCTCATGCAGCTGCCGACAGGCGCCGGGCATCCAGGACGTACAGATAGCAGGCGCCGAGTGTCGCCAACATACTCACGACGGCCAGCGCGAGGAACATGGCGCTCCAGCCGAGGCGTTGCGACAACCACACCATAACCGAGCCGGCTGCGACTCCTCCGAGATAGCCAGTCCCGTCCACCATGCCGGAGGCGGCCGCGGCTGCTTGTTTGCCGCCGAAGTCCAGCGCAAACGCGCCAGGCAGGAACGAGTAGGGGCCAAGTAGGCAGAAGGCGACCACGCCAATCATGGCGACCGGCAGTGCGCCATTGTCTGCTGCCGGCGCCAGTGACCTGAGCACGAGAAGCGCCGCAGCGGTCGCCGTGAGCCCGATGATGAGCAACAGTGAGCGGGCGTTCGGACCCAGGCGGTCACTTCCCCAACCCGCCAGCAGTACCGAGAATGCCCCCACACCCGGAAAGACTGCAGACATGGCTGCGGCTTGACTGACGGTGAGATGACCGAAGTCGTGTAGGTACTGCGGTGTCCAGGTGTTAAAGGTCTCGCGGATCATGGTAGTCGCGAAGCCCAGCAGGCACACTGTGAGAAACGCACGGCTGCGCAGCAGCGGTAGCATGCGTTGCAGGAAGCTCTGAGGCGCCGCCGCAGCATTGGCGAACACATTACGCGGGTTTGCCGCCGGCTCCGGATGACCTTCTTCGGTGCGCGACTCTCGCAGCAGCAGCAGGTTGCATAGGAACATGCAACCCGCTACGCAGGCACCGAATACGAACAGTCCGCGCCACCCCACGCCGCGTTCGAGCAACCAGCTCATGCTTTGGCGCGCTGCGGCGTCACCGACCAGATAGCTGCAGGTGAGGATGGCGGCGATCGTGCCGTAGCGCGCGTAGCTGAACCACTTGGAGGAGACCTTGACGAGCGCCGACCAGCCGATCGACTGGCTCACCCGGTTGCCAATCCAGGCGAAGCCGAAGAGCGGCAACATCGATCCCGAGGCGAACAGCAACGTGAACAGCGTGGCGCCCCCGGTTGCGATGAGGAGATTGCGTTTGCCTCCCCAATAGTCACCCAGCCCGGTGAGGAACCACTTTCCGAGCGCGTAGGCGAAGACGCCGGCCGACGCCAGCCAGCCGAGGCTGATGAGCGCATCGGCGTGACTCAGGCCTCGCTGGCTCAGCTCATCCGCAAGCAGCGGGGTCGCGACCGAGAAATTGGAGCGACAGAAATAGCAGGAGGCATAGCCGACAAACAGCAGCAGCAGGGTGCGGCATTGAGCGCGGCGCAGCGCGCGCCGGCTCGGGGCGCGACTCGTGTATGCGAGGACTGCCCCTACTGTTGGGTCCACTATGCCCAAGGCAGTGAGTAGGTTTTCGTGTTGCTGAAGCTCTTGATGGTCTCCTGCACACCTTCTTTGTAACCGAGGCCCGAGTCCTTGATTCCCCCGAAAGGCGTCAACTCCAGTCGGTATCCCGGCACCTCGCGCACGTTGACGCTGCCCACGTTCAGCTCGGTGACGAAGCGGGCAATGTAGTCAAGTCGGTTGGTGCAGACCGCGGAAGACAATCCGTAGGGGGTCGAGTTGGCCAGCTGGATGGCCTCTTCCAACGACTTGAAGGTCATGACTGGCGAGACCGGCCCGAAGGTCTCCTGCTTGACCACCGTCATGTTCGGATCGACGTGATCGAGCACCGTCGGGGAGTAGAGGGCACCGCGACGCACGTTGCCGTAACGCAGGCGAGCTCCCTGGCCGATGGCCTCGTTGACGCGCTCCTCGAAAGTGCGGGCGGCCGCCTCATCGATCACCGTGCCCATGTCCGTGTCCGGATCCATTGGGTCGCCGTAGCGGACCGCTCGTGTCTTGTCGACCAGCCGCTCGACGAAGTTCTCCGCCACGGACTCATGCACCAGCATGCGCTTGATGGCTGTACAGCGTTGCCCGGAGTTCTTGTAGGAGCCGGCTGCGGCAAGCGCCGCAGCCTCCTCGAGGTCGGCATCTTCCATGACGATCAAGGGGTCATTGCCGCCGAGTTCCAGCACCTGGCGCTTATAGACTGCCTTGGAGGCGATGTACTTACCGATCGCTACTCCGCCAGTAAAGGTAACCAGGTCCACATCCGGGTGAGTCAACAGCTCGTCTGCAATCTCGCGCGGGTCGCCAGTGAGGACGCTGAACATCTCCGGCGGCAGGCCGGCGTCGTACAGGATGTCAGCCAAAAACAATGCGGTAAGGGGCGTCTTCTCCGATGGCTTGAGCACCATGCGATTGTTGCTCGCGATGCTCGGGGCAACTTTATGGGCGACCTGGTTCAGCGGATGGTTGAAAGGAGTGATGGCTGAGATCACGCCCTGCAGCGGCTCACGCAGAGTGTACACCTTGCGTTGCTTGCCGTGAGCGGTGAGGTCGCACGAGAAAATCTGCCCATCGTCCTGCAGAGCGGCGTTGCCGGCGAACACGAATACATCACACGCCCGACCCACCTCGTAGAGCGAATCCTTCTTGCAAAGGCCGCTCTCAGCGGTGATGAGATCAGAAATCTCGCCCTCGTGCGTGCGCAACGTCTCCGCGGTGCGGTAGCAGATGCGGTAGCGTTCGTAGCGCGTGAGAGGCGACCGAAACGCCTTACCAACTTTGATCGCGCGCTGCACGTCGGCCAGGGCGGCGCACGCCACCGTGCCCACGACCACACCGGAATAGGGATTGTAAATCTCGCGAGTGCGCTGGGTTTCCAAACGCGCTCCGCCGATGCGCAGCGCCTCCCGGCGCACCGCGGCTGCCGACGGCCGAACGCCCTGGGCATCGCTAACCTGCATAGTTGAGAGCCCAGTCGAACGCATCGAAATTGCGCCAGCGCTTACCGAGGTCCAGCTGCGTGCTGCGGCGATTCATGACCAGCGGAACCGCCTGCTCCGAGATACCGCCGTGCGAGCGCAGCGGCGCATCCAGACCCGAGAGGTCATGCTTGGCCCGCGCGCCACCGAGCGCCACTGAGCGGATCGATACCACGACCAGATCACCAATGCGATCGGGCGGCAGCTCGAAGCGCTGAGCCGCCTCGGCGCGCGTCAGCACCAGTTCCACGCCCTGCAACGCACTCAGTCGGGCAGCGAGGGCAGCGGCGTCGACCTGCGCAGGGAGGTAGACAGTGGCATAGGAGCCCAGCGCGCCGTGGTGCACCACGTACGGATCAGTGATGGGCAGAATGACACGGACGCAGTCGGCCCCCAGCCAGCCATCGAGCACATCCTGCAAGTAGATGACGTTCGGACTGGCGTCCAGGCAAGTCTTGGCGTTCATCCCGTGATCGGCAGTGAGCACCGTCGTGCAGCCGTGCGGCTCGAGCTCGCTCAGATGCCGATCCATCATGCGGTAGAAGGCATTCGCCTCGGGCGAGCCCGGCGCATGCTTGTGTTGCACGTAGTCGGTGGTCGACAGATACATGACGTCGGGGTGTTGCGCCTGCATGAGCTTGACGCCGGCGGCGAATACGAACTCCGACAATGCCGCGCTGTACACGCTCGGCAACGGCAGGCCAACGAGTTCCAGCACCCTCTCGATGCCATGTTCCTCAAGCGTCGCCTCTCCAGCCTTCTCAGCTGAAAAGCAAACTCCGCGCAGCCGGTGGCCAAGCAGCCTGCGCAACTTGTCCTTGGCCGTGATCACCGCCACTTTGCAGCCCGCATCGGCGAGCGCCGCCAAAAGCGTCGGGGCACGCAACCACTTCGGGTCGTTCATCATTACCTCTACGCCGCTCTCGGTGTCGTAGAGATAGTTGCCGCAGATACCGTGCACAGCGGGCGGCCTACCGGTGACGATGGACAGGTTGTTAGGGTTGGTGAAACTCGGCATGACGCAGTCGGCGATCACTGCAGTGCCCTCACCTAGCACGCGCTTCATCCAGGGCATGTGGCCGCCGGCCACCGCCTGGGCAATATAGTCCGGTTCGCAGCCGTCTACACACACCACCACTACGGGACGCTGCGGTAAGCGGTATGCGCGTCCGTTAACCTCAATGCTGCGCATGAAGTTCTCCAGACTGTCGAGCCGCTGGCCGCAAAGTTGCCAATACGTTGGCAACCGCCTCCACCGCGCCGGTGATGCTGCGCTCGCCTAATTGACCCATGCAGCCGACGCGGAAAGTCTCGGCAGTCGTCAGCTTACCGGGGTAGAGGATATAGCCCTGGGCCTTGACCGCGTTGTAGAAGCTTTTGAACTGATAATTAGGACTGTCCGGAGCGAAGAAGGTGACAATGATGGGCGCCTGGATCGCGGCGGGCAGGAAACTGCCTAAGCCCAGGCGTGCCATGCCCTCGATCAGCGTGCGGCAGTTGTTGGCATAACGAGCATGACGCGCGGCAAGACCGCCTTCCTCGAAGTACTGCGCGATGGCCGCATCCAGCGCCGCCACGACGTGTGTAGGTGGGGTGTAGCGCCATTGGGTTGTCTTTTGCATGTACACCCACTGATCGTAGAGATCCAGGGAAAGCGAGTGGCAGTTGCCCTCGCACCGCTCGAGGGCCGTGCGACGCAGGATGACGAAGCCCATTCCCGGCGGCCCCTCGAGGCACTTCCCGGAGGCGGCGACAACCGCGTCGAACGGCGTGGTGCGGGCGTCAATCTCCAGCGCTCCGAAGGAACTCATGGCGTCCACGATCAGACCTTTGCCATGGCGGCAGACTACCTGCGCGATCTCCGGGAGAGGATTGAGGATGCCGGTGCTGGTCTCGCAGTGCACCAGCGCCACGTGCGTGATACTCGGATCCGAGCCGAGAGCGCGGTCGATGTCGGTGGCGAGCACCTGGGTGTTCTCGGCATAGTCGATGACAGTGAGCTTGAGGCCTAAGACGCGGCAAATGCGCGCGATACGCTGGCAGTAAGCGCCATTCTGCGGCACCAGAACGTGGCCGCCGCTGCGTGGCACGAGGGTACCGAGCGCCGCCTCGACAGCGAACGTGCCGCTGCCCTGAAGTGGTACACACTCATGTGTCCCGGCGCCGTGCACGATCTGCAGCAAACGCTCGCGCACCCGCGAGGTGATGCTGTTGAAGTCGGCATCCCATGAGCCCCAGTCACGCAGCATGGCCTGCTTGGTCCGGCGCGAGGTCGTCAGGGGTCCAGGAGTTAGCAGATAGGGATCGTCGCTCATGGCGCTGCTCGTCGAATGAATGGCTCGTTTGGGCCGAGTGCGCACTATAGCGAAGCGTTAGCAAGTGTCAACAGTTGTCAGTTTTATGTAGACAAGGGGCAAGCGGACAGGTCTAATCTGCGACTAGGCTGTCTGAGCAGAGATTTTCGCCGTGCCCATTCCCCTAACCGACAATCACCCGTTGCAGTTGCTGCAGGCGCACTCTTTGCCTTCGCTCATCCAGGCTGAGATCGAGCAGATGATCCTGAGCGGACAACTGTCCTGCGGGCGTCGCATCAATGAGGTGGAGTTGGCGGAGCACTTTCGCACCAGTCGCGGCCCTGTGCGCGAGGCGCTGCGTGCCCTGACCGAATGCGGACTAGTGCGGATGGAGCGCAACCGGGGCGCATTCGTGCGCGAGGTCTCCGTGAGCGAAGCGGACGATGTCTATGACGTGCGTGAAGTGCTCGATGAGCTGATCGGACGTCGTCTGGCGGAGAGGATCACACCGCCGCAGCTCACGGACCTGCGGAAGTTGGTCGCAGAGATGGATGCGGTGGTCGCCAAACAAGATGTGAGGGCCTATCACCTGCTCAATCTCAGGTTCCATGAGGCACTGGTCGATTTCGCTGGCAATGCGCGTTTGGCGGACACTTACCGCCGACTGACCAAGGAACTGATGCTGTTCCGACTGCGTGGTTTGCAGGCGGGTGGTGGCTTTGCAGTATCGAACGTGGAGCACAAGGCCATCGTCAAGGCGATTGCCTCACGCGATCCAGAGCGCGCCGGTCGCGTGCTGCGCGAGCATGCCGTGGACAGTCGGGCACGCATGCACCGCGCCACAGCTGCCGCTGCGCAACTCGTCAAGTCATCATCACGTGGAGCTCAGGCGCGGTAGAGGCGTCTGGACTTCCTGATGAAGCTTCTATTCGTGCAACGGATTCGCGAGAAAGAATCGCACCATCTCAGCGCTTGCGTCTGGGCCGCTGGCATCGGTATGTGAACCCTCAATGCTGCCGCCGGCCCATGCATGCGGGCCACCGTGAATGATCCAATACTCCGCCTGAACGCCATTGACCGCTGTGAGGAGCCATCGCGTGTACGTGCGCCGGCCTGCTTGTTGGTGACGCTCCTGCGGAAGGGCAGAAGCGCTCGAGTCAAATGCCCGCACCAGTTCCGCACCGTTCGCGGGATGAACGGTGGCATCGGCGTCGCCATGAAACACGATCAGCGGCCGCCGCGGCACGCCGGCCTCCCGGTTCAAGCCAATAGACGACCGATGCAGCTGTTTGCCTGCTTTCATCGATGTCAGTGCCGAGGGCAAATCGTGGGCGCATCGATAAGACAGGCCCGAATGTATTCCCGCGGCAGCGTAGAGTTCCGGATAGGTGTGAATCATTACCGCTGCCATCGCCCCGCCAGCCGACAACCCCGCGATGTAGACGCGCATCGGATCAATGCTGTGAGTGGCCATGACCTCGCGCGTGATTCCGGCAATTAGCGCAGGCTCACCGCGATCCCGCTGCTGGTCGCCTGGCTTGAACCAGTTCCAACACCTGCGAGGATTCGCTCGCTGTGTCTGTATCGGATAGGCGACGAGGAAATTGTGTTGATCTGCCAGTGCGTTCATGCGAGTGCCGGCGGAAAAATCATCCGCGTCTTGCGTGCAGCCGTGCAGCATTACGATTAGCGGCAAAGGCGCCTGTGAGTGCCCGCGCGGCACATAGAGTTTGTAGTCCCGCTGCCCGCAGGCGTTGGCATAGGTCTTTCCAATAAAATGCCCGCGGCCCTCGGCATTGGCGGGGTGAGCCCGAGGAGGGTCCGGATACACGTGCTTTACGCTTGGGCAAACGAGTGGGTTGCCGCGTAACGGGCCATTACCCAGAGCTGATTTATTACCGAGACCGCCGAGTGGCGGCAGTGTCGCGTGAAGCGTTTCGCCGGTACCGCCCTGTAGCGCTCGCTGAATGGCTGCGGTTGCCTCCAGCGGACCTGCAGTCCGCTGCAAATGCAGCGCGTCGCGCATGGAGGAAAGCAAGTGTTCGTTGATCTTCAATTACCGTTATCCTTGTCGCGCATTAGCCCGGGCTAGCCTGTTCGGTCAGCCAATGCTGCTTTGACCGCAGGGGTGGCGTGGAATGCGCCCAGAACAACTACCGATGCGATTGTTGCGAGCGCGAGTTCAGGGGTCACGTCGGGCGCAATGCTCGCAAGCCCGAGCACATGTATGTCAAGACGCTGCTTGGCCGCGCGGGCCGCTTCCAGATCCTGCTTGGAGAAGTGCTGTAGGCCCAGTACCAACGCGCGGCGCGTGACCGATTGGTTGACCGCCTGAGCGTGGCTCGCCAGATGATTACGGATCGCCGAGCGGATCAGGTCGGTGCGGTTTGAGTAAAAGCCTTCCTCAACCAGCAGATCGATCTGACCCAGGTCGACCGGCCCGAGATTGATGGTGATCTTCTCAGTCTCGCCGCCCTTCGAACGGGCCGGAAGTTCACTCGCTACCACGTATTGCCTCGCTCAAGTTCCATCCCATAGACATCCCGCAACCATCTATTTGGATGGTAGATGGATGGTTAATGAGATGTCAACCGCATTGCGGGCCAAACAGTGATGGGCGCGTCCAAGAGCACTTCCTGTTAAGAGTGCGAGCTGACTAGTTTGTGTTTGATGGACCAGATGGTCGCATTCCGATTGAAGAGAAGTGTCAGTCGCGCGGCGGACTCATCCAGGCGCGCGTACCCTGAGCTCCGCTCGAGCGCGGGCTCGCGGGTCAGCCGGCCAGCGGGTAGCGATCGCCACTCACGTGCGGGGCAACGGCGGTGGATGGTGACGGAGGTATGCGCCTGAGGCCGTTTGCGGACTAGCATGGGGCGCTTCCCTGTTAGGATCAGTCAATATGAGTCGAACCATCGTCACCTTTCTGCTCTGCCTCGGTGTGGGTGTAGCCTATGCCGCCACCGACACTTCGAAGCCTAGGGTCCGCGCGATTACGGCCTTCGTACGCCTCGAACGGCCAACCTACGAAAAGCAGATCGACGATGCACTGACTCTGCTCAACGCGACAAAGGCGGAACTCGCCAAGCGGGGTTACGAGACGCAAACCATCCGCATCGTCACGCAACCACTCGCAGAACTGGTGCAGGGCCTTTCTGATCAGGAAGCGCTCTTGTTCCTGCAGGCGGTCGATGGGCTGTCGCAAGCGAAGGGTTTCATGCCAAACGTGGGTCCGGCAATGCTCCATGACACGGACAGTCCCGGCGCGATGCGGCTGCTTGCGCAGGTACTTACAACGCTACCTCATCTGAACGCGAGCACGATCATCGCGGACGACGATGGCATACATTGGAAGACAGTACATGAGACAGCCAAGCTCGTACGCTACGTCGCGGACCACAGCGCACGCAGTCAGGGAAACTTCCTATTCGCCGCGTCTGCGATGCTCAAGCCGCTTGGTCCGTTCTATCCGACCGCCTATCACACCGGAGCTGGCAAGCAATTTTCTCTGGGATTTGAAGCCGCCAACATCGTGCAGCAGGTATTCGGTATGACGCGCGGGAATTTCGACGCATCCGTCGCCGAACTTACCCGGCAGTTGACCATTCACTCGCGCGTCGGCGAGGAGATAGGCAATGCCGTCGCCGCCTCCAGCGGCTGGACCTTCGTTGGCGTGGATCCCACCCCGGCGCCTTTAGCCGATGCATCGATCGGGGATGCGATTGAGCGCTACACCGGTTCGAAATTCGGCGCGAACGGCACCATGACCGCGGCGCTCGCGATTACCTCTGCGGTCAAGGCGGTCAAAGTAAAGCAAGTCGGCTATTCGGGATTGATGCTGCCAGTCATGGAGGACAAGCGTCTGGCACTGCGCTGGGCGCAGAGAACCTACGAGATCGACTCCTTGCTCGCGTATTCCGCGGTGTGTGGGACGGGGCTCGACACGGTGCCTCTTCCCGGTGACATCAGTGAAGAGCAGCTAGCGCAGATCCTTGGAGACGTCGCGGCATTAGCGTGGAAATGGCACAAGCCGCTTTCGGCACGCCTTCTACCGGTCGAGAACAAGAAGGCCGGCGATCAGACAGATTTCGACAGTCAATACTTATACAACACAAGGCTCCATTGAGGGGTGTAAGGTTCTCAGGATACACTCTTGAGAGTGCACGAGCGGCCATAGTTGCTTTATGGGCGGAATGACCTGTGTCGTCGATGCGCGAGCCGGGCTTGGGGAGGGCACGTGTTGGGATTCGCAAGACCAGTGTCTGTGGTGGCTCGATATCTTCAAGCGAACAATCCATCGCTACGATCCTGTGAGCGGCAGAGATGAGACTTTTGCTACTCCCGAGGCGCCAGGATGTATCGCCGTACGTGAGCGAGGTGGCCTCGCGATCGCAATGGCGAACGGATTCCATTTTTTCGATCGAAGCACGGGTCGGTTTGCTCCGATCGTCGATCCCGAAGCGGATATTCCGGAGACCCGATTCAATGACGGTAAGACGGACCGGCAGGGTCGATTCTGGGCGAGTACCATGTTTGACCCTCCCGGACCGGAGGCGCGGAAGATCGGCTCCCTTTACCGGCTGGAATCAAATTACGCTTGCCATCGCTTGATGCAGGGCCTGGGTATTCCGAATGGCCTTGCTTGGAGTCCGGACAGCAGTACGATGTATTTTACCGACAGTGTTTGCTCGAAGATTTGGCAATGGGATTTCGATGCCTCAAGCGGCGTCATCGACAATCAGCGCGTCTTTGCCGATCTCGACTTCATCCGAGGCATTGGTGATGGAGCGACGGTGGATGCGGAGGGCTGTTACTGGATCACGGTGCCCTCCAAAGGCAAGGTGCTGCGCTTCGACCCTCATGGTCAACTGATGCGCACGATGGACTTGCCGACTGATACGCCGACTTGTTGTGAATTTGGCGGTCGCGATTTGGACGTGCTGTATGTGACGACCGCGACACTGCGCCGCTCGGAAAGCGAACTCATCGGGCAGTCGCATGCCGGTGGACTATGGGCTATCGATGCGGGCGTGAAGGGGCTACCCGCTCGTGCCTTTGCTGGCTGACTTGCACGTGGCTCCTCAGCAATGAAGCTGCTTCGTTATGGACCCAAAGGCCGCGAGAGGCCGGGGTTGCTCGATTCCGCAGGCGTGCTGCGTGAACTGTCGGGACACATCCCGGATCTGGGACCTGAAGCACTCGAGCTGGGGCTGATCAGCCGGTTGAGAGACCTCGACCCGAGCCGATTGCCGGTGGTACACGGGAGCCCTCGCATCGGCCCGATCCTCTCCAGTGTCGGAAAGTTTATCGCCATTGGGCTCAATTACTCAGATCATGCGGCGGAGTCCAACATGGCGATTCCGACCGAGCCGGTGTTGTTCATGAAGGCGGCCAGCTGCTTGAGCGGCCCCGATGATCCGATCCGGTTGCCCAAGGGGTCGATCAAGACGGACTGGGAAGTCGAGCTCGGGGTGGTCATCGGTCGGACCGCCCGGTACGTTGACCCTGACCGGGCCATGGACTACGTGGCGGGATTCTGCTGCATCAACGACGTCTCTGAGCGTGAGTATCAGCTCGAGCGCGGAGGAACGTGGGACAAGGGTAAGGGTTGCGACACCTTTGGTCCCGTGGGTCCGTGGCTGGTGACACCCGATGAAATCGTCGATGCCCAGAATCTTTCCATGTGGTTGGACGTGAATGGCCGACGCATGCAGACCGGCAACACCCGGACCATGATTTTTCCGGTGACGGAGATCATCTCGTACCTGAGTCGCTTTATGACCCTGTGCCCCGGGGATCTCATCACGACCGGCACACCGCCCGGGGTAGGCTTGGGTCTAAAGCCGCCGGTGTACTTAAAGCCCGGCGATGAGGTGCGGCTCGGCATCGAGAAACTCGGGACCCAGCGCCAGCTCGTGGTCCCCTGGCAGGCAGATCCCGAGTGAGCTGAGTTCTGGCCCGCGGGGCGCTCTTGATCTTATGAGTGATGGCTTCGCCCTCAATGACACATGGCGCTGTCTGGCCGCAGCAGTACCCGACCACCTCGAGCGTCGGTGGGCACGCCATCCCTGAGCGCCAACACCCCGTTCACGAGTACGTGGTGGATTCCGACCGCGGGAGTTGCCGGTTGCTCGAACGTCGCTAAATCGCAGACCGAGGCAGGATCGAAGACGCAGACGTCCGCGCACATACCCTCGGCCAGCCGTCCGCGCTCGCGCAGTCCAAAGTGATGGGCCGAGAGGCCGCTCATGCGATGGATGGCGCTCTCAAGCGAAAGCACTCCCCGTTCGCGCACGTAGCGTCCCAGCACTCTCGGAAAAGTGCCCCACAGGCGGGGGTGCGGATGAACGTCTTCGGGCAGCCCATCCGAGCCAATCATGGCTTCCGGGGACGACAGGATCCGTGTCACGTCACCCTCGTCCATGATGAAGTAGACGGCGCCTGCCGGTTGCACCCTGGATACCGCCTCGAGGGGCGTGCATCCGAGGTCCCTTGCTATATCGTCTAGGTAGCGTGCGCAGTATTCGGGGTGTGGGTCGCACCATGTCACCAGTGTTCTGGAGGACATCGCGACGAGATCGTCAAGGAGGACTGTCGATGCTGCGGTGTATGGATAGACATCCCAGGCGACTGGCTGGCGCTGCTGCGCTTCGGCGAGAAGCGCCAAGGTCTCGACGCTCCGGCCGAAGTTGCGTTGCCCCATGCACTTGTGGTGCGAGACGATCGTGGCGACCCTGGCTTCTCGTCCGATCAGCAGCGCCTCCTCGAGGCTTTCCATTACCCGATCGCCTTCGTCCCGGATGTGGCTCGTGTAGATGCCGCCATGTTCTTGGAGTGCTGTTGCGATCTCGATGACTTCGCCGGTTGCGGCAGCGCGCGCCGGCGGATAGTACAGGCCTGTCGATAGTCCCAAAGACCCCTGCCGTAGACAATCAGATAGCAGCTGCTTCATTTGCTTTGTTTCGCCGGGTGTCGCGGACCGACTCAAATCGTCTCCCATGACTTGCATCCGTAGGGTGCAGTGGCCGGTGAGAAAGCCCGCGTTGACCGCAGGGGCTGCCTGTTGCACCTTTGCGACGTATTCGGCGAAAGTCGACGCTGTGCAACGGTCGGACTTGAACACCAGCCGAAGGAGTCCGGGCGGCGCACTCTGTCGGTCATATGGCGCACCGCTGATCCCGCAGTTGCCGCCGATGACGGTCGTCACGCCCTGCGTGACCTTGGCGGTCATTTGCGGACGGACGATCAGCGCCGCGTCGTCGTGTGTGTGCACGTCAATGAATCCTGGGCTGACCACGAGCCCGCGAACGTCGATGTCCAAGTCCGCGGATTCCTCGTGGAGGCTGCCGATCCTCGCGATGCGATCGCCAGCGACGGCGACATCGGCGGCGAAGGCAGGTCCGCCGGCACCATCCACGACCAGGCCATTACGCAATACCACATCGAAGTGAGGGCGAGTCATTGGTTGTTGGTCAGATGCGGGCTTGTCGCCGCTGTGTAGCCAAGGTTGCCTAGAGATCCATCCGAAGACGGTGCACGTCCTTCCTGTTGAACACAGTAGGCAACAGCTCGGTGCCAAGCCCGGGGCCCTCCATCGGCCGGATGAATCCGTTGACAACCTCGGGGACGACTGTCACGAGTTCGCGGTAGTAGCCGGTATAGAACGCTCGGACGCTCTCCTGGATGAGTGTGTTCGGCTGGCTGAATGCCATGTGTATCGCCGCCGCATAGCTGATGGGACCGATGCAGTCGTGTGCGGCGAACGGTCGGTGATAGGCCGCTGCCATGCTGGCGATCTTTCGGCCCTCGGTGAGGCCGCCCGCCCAGGACAGGTCCACCATGACGACACTCATGGCATCACGGTCGAGAAAATCCTTGTATGGCCAGCGGCTGCCAAGCGTCTCGCTCGCGCACACCCACACGTCGGTGGATCGCGCGTATTCGGCGAGCGCCTGAGGAGAGTTCATGATTATCGGGTCCTCGAACCACATCGGTCTGAAGGCCTCGACTTCGAGAGCGATCTTCCGGGCCGTGGGCAGATTCCAGAGGCTGTGAAACTCGACCATGATCTCGATCCGATCACCTACGGCCTTACGGATCTTCTCGAACGGCTCGAGGCACGTCTTGAGCTGCGCGCTCGTGATGTAGCGGCCCCCGGTCTCCCTCGCCGCAAGGTCAAACGGCCAGATCTTCATTGCGGTGATGCCGTTCTGGAGCAGACTTTCAGCGAGCGCGTCCGCCCGATGCGTGAACGCTTCGAGGTCCTCATACGGCCCACCTGTGCCGCTCGTTTGCCAGTTTGCGAGCGCCCGAAAGTCTCCTGAGCGCACGTACTTGTATCCCGCACAGGTGTTATAGACAGGAAGGCGGTCGAAACACGTGCCACCCAGCATCTGATGCACGGGGTGCCCGCAGGATTTTCCGAAGAGGTCCCACAGAGCGATGTCGATCGCGGAGGCTGCCCGATACTCGACTCCGGTCGAGGACTGGGCGATCGGAAGAGCCGTCATGAGCGAGTTGAGGTGCTCGATGCGCAGCGGGTCGGCTGCGAGCAGGCACGGCGCCAGCGTTTCATGGATGTGAGCTTCGACGGCGCGCGCACCATAGAATGTCTCGCCGATCCCCACATGCCCGGCGTCAGTGTGAATCTGGACCCAAAGCAGGTTCGGGAACTCATCGAGCCGGATCGTCTCGACCGCGGTGATCTTCACCCTGAGCCGCCTTCTGAAGTCAGAAACTTTGTGCGTCGCCCTGCATGGCATTCATCGTGCAGGAATCTATGGAACGACTGTTCCATTATTGGCAGCCTATCCCAGGGTGTCAACGAAGCAGGCCGGTGCTTGGAGTTTGAACGAGGCGCATGCAGTCCCTATTTCTAAGGTGCCGTCCGTTGCCGCGACTATGTTGCGACAGCGACCGGCGCACGATAGCATCGTAGCCGTGGAACGCTCGTCTCGTATTGTGGGATCGGGTTGAAGGACGCCTGCGATGTCTGTACCGGATTTCGATCGCAATCGCGGCGCTAACCTCTGACGTGAGACGCTGAATCCGCAGCGCGTGGCAGCAAGGAGTGCAATGACCGCCATCATCGCCCCGCTGCGCGTGCAGTGTTCGCGGGGTTTGGTTTCATGAAGACAACCGGGGCGGCCAGCTCACTGTCTGAGGCTGCAACCGCGGACTGCGAATACGTAATCGTCGGCGCGGGGAGCGCGGGGTGCGTGGCCGCGTGGCGGCTGCTGACCGAAACCGATGCGCGCGTGGTGCTACTGGAGTCCGGGAGCGACTATACCAGCCCGTACCTGAAGCTCAGTCCCGGCTACTCGAGATTGGTTCCGAAGGGCATTCACTGCACCCTTCATCAGACCGTCCCGCAGATGCACGCCGGCAATCGAGTATTGGAACTCGCCACCGGGCGGGTAGTCGGTGGAGGTAGCAGCGTCAATGCCCAGGTGTACATGCGAGGCTACCGCGCCGACTACGACCAATGGGGATTGTCAGCCGGCAGCAGCCTCTGGAGTTGGTCAAGCCTGCTGCCGCATTTCCGCAGGCTCGAATGTAACCAGAAGTTCGATGGCGAATTTCACGGCAGTGCAGGCCCCCTGACGGTCGCCGATCCCGGGTTCTTTTGCGAGTACAGTCATCTTTTCGTCAAGGCAGCTCAATCAATGGGTCTGCCATTCACCGCCGACTTCAACGTAGGCGCTCCTGTCGGAACTGGGTTTCTGCAGTTCACGGCCCGAGGCGGTCGGCGATGCAGTGCGGCAGAGGCATTCCTGGGAAAGGTCCGGTCGAGTTCCCGACTGCGCGTGATCACGCGAGCGCAGGTCAACCGCGTCGTGTTCGAAAACCAACGGGCCGTTGGGGTCGAATACGTTCAGAGTGGCCGGCAGCACGTCCTCAGGTGTGGCGGGGAAGTCCTGCTGGCAGCGGGAGCACTGGCGTCCCCGAAATTGCTGATGCTCTCGGGCATTGGCCCGGCCGCACAGCTCCAACGCTTCGACATCCCGGTGCGCGTCGATTTGCCGGGCGTGGGTCAGAACCTTCACGATCACGCTGGCTCGCCTCTCGTGCTCGCAGGAAACTCACGTGGCTACGGATACTTCCGGCAGGATCGTGGCTGGCGGCTGCTTTGGAATCTCCTGGAATACGGTCTGTTCCGCCGGGGGCGACTGACCACGGTTGGAGGCGAGGCGACGTCCTTCCATAGCACCCAGGAGTCGTCGCTCTCCACGGTGCAAATCTATTGCGTCCCGATGATTGCTTACGCTAACACAGGCGCCGACGCGGTACCGGCGGTTGATGGCATTAAGCTTCACGCCACACTGTTGCGGCCATATTCTCGCGGATCGTTGTCACTTCGCTCCGCGAATCCAGCAGACCTGCCGCTGGTCGATCCCAACTACCTGGCCGATGGCAGGGATCTGCAGAACCTGATCGAGGGCCTAAGGATTGCACGGCAAATCGCCGCGACGGTGCCGTTGCGTCCGGAGCTGAGGGGCGAACTGCTGCCCGGCGCGGCCGTCTCTGATGACCGTGCCATTGCCGACTACATTCGCTCGACCGTGCGTACCGATTGGCATCCAGTCGGCACCTGCAAGATGGGTCGCAACGATGACCTTATGACGGTCGTGAGCGATACACTTGCGGTTCGCGGGGTCGAGGGCCTAAGGGTCATAGACGCGTCCGTCATGCCCAACATCGTCAGCGCGAACACGAACGCGCCCACCATGGCACTTGCAGATCGAGGCTTGTCGCTGATGCTGTCCGGCGAGGCGGCGATGCGCTAGCAGCAGCGCGAATCGCTTTCTTCCGGATGCGCTACCAGGGTATCGCTACCCTTGCATATCCGGCGCGTGACACCGAGTGCCGTTGTCGTCCCACATATTGGGACAACAATCCCTCGGGTTGGAATCAGCTTCGGACACGCGATAGAATCATGCGCCGGTCGTCCGCCCGCCCTTGAAGCGCCTGCGCCGCGCGCTTTCGCTCGGGTAAGCCGACCCGTAGGAAGGAATTGCATGAGCTCGCTAATAGACCC
This sequence comes from uncultured Pseudomonadota bacterium, assembly GCA_963715725.1. Taxonomy (GTDB): domain Bacteria; phylum Pseudomonadota; class Gammaproteobacteria; order Steroidobacterales; family Steroidobacteraceae; genus 13-2-20CM-66-19. The sequence continues at coordinate 3,585,627 of OY970272.1, forward strand.
GCCCAATTCAAAGGCCGGGGGATGGGCGCCGGATCTGCCACTAACCGTTCCGGCCCCTCTGCTGTGGCCACCGCAACCGATGGCGCTTCTCAAGTATCTCTTCGGGTTTCCGGGACTTTTCTTCCCGTGGCTCGCCCTGTATGCGGGGATCGCGGCCGGCCTCTGGGAAATCCTTCAGGCGACAGGATCCGACCTGACTCGCCTGTCTGTCGGCTGGATCGCGCTGCTCCTCGCGTGCAACGAAGTGATCGCCCTCAGTTTCTACGGCGCGTGGCATTCCGTGCTCTACGGACGCCGTTTCCAAGGGGTCCGGTTCAAGTACAACTCGAGCTGGCCGAAAGAGCAGAGCCATCTGTTCTTGTTCGGCAAACCACTGGCGAGCAACATCTTCTGGAGCCTCGCATCGGCCGTGCCGATCTGGACCGCCTACCTGGTCCTCACCCTGTGGGCACAAGCGACGGGAGTCATTCGGGTGACGAGCTGGTCCGTGTCGCCAGTGTACTGCTCGCTCTTGCTGTTCGGCCTCGTCTTCTTCCACGCCGTGCATTTCTACATGACGCATCGGCTCCTGCATTGGCAGCGGTTGTACGATGCTGTTCACTATCTGCATCACGCGAATGTGAATCCCGGTCCGTGGACCGGACTTGCGATGCATCCGGTAGAGCATCTATTTTATTTTTCGGGCGTATTGCTGCTGTGGTTGATCCCGGCCACACCCATACATGTCCTTTATTTCGTCACGTTAGTCGGCCTCGCGCCGGCCGAAGGGCATTGCGGTTTTGGCAAAGTCGTCGTCGCCGGCCGCACCTTCACCACGGACAACTACTACCACTATCTGCATCACAAGTTTTTCCGAGTGAATTTCGGCGATTCCCTGCTGATTCCATTGGATAGACTGTTCGGGACCTTCCACGATGGCATTCGCAGAGTTCGCGCAAACAAAGATAGCAGCTGACGGTTATCTCACAAACAGAATGAGGGGGCTACGGTGAGTAAAGCAGTCGCGGGTGGCATGTCACGAAACGGACTCGATCTGTCCGGCAAGCATGCTCTGGTGACCGGTGGCGGAACCGGTCTCGGGCGCCAGATGGCGGAAGCGCTGGCGGAGGCAGGGGCGCGCGTGACGGTCTGTGGTCGTCGGGAGGCGCCGCTCACGGCGGCGGCAGCCGCAGCGGTCGCCGCGGGTCGCGATGTCCGGTGGACGGTAACGGATGTCACGAGTGCCTCGGATCGGCGCAAGCTCTTTGAGACGGTGAAAGACGTCGACATACTCGTGAACAACGCGGCACTCGGCGAGCGCAAGCCTTGGCTCACCGTGACGATCGACGAGTGGCGGGCGATCATGAATTTGAATCTCGAGGCGCCGTTTGCGCTCTCGCAGTTATTCGTGCCTCCCATGATCGAGAAGAAGTGGGGGCGGGTTATCAATATTGCGTCGATCTACGGACTCATCGTGGGCGATCCAGCGCTCTACGGAGAGTGGGGCGTCGACTTGCCTTCGTATGTTGCAAGCAAGCACGGACTGATAGGTCTGACCAAGCATCTGGCAGTCATGCTGGGAAACACGGGCGTCACTGTGAACGCACTCTGTCCTGGGATGTTTCCTAACACTGAGCAAAATGCCGCGAATGCTGCTCAGCTGGTGCCCGGCGTAGCGGCCCGGACGCCCGTTAAACGAGTCGGAAACGATACCGACCTGCGCGCCGCCGTCGTGTATCTGGCATCGCCCGGCTCGGCGTTCTACACCGGTCAGTCCATGGTGGTCGATGGCGGCTGGACCATCTGGTAGTCGCCGAATGGTCCCCCGGTTGACGGTGCTGCACGCCCCGAATATGCCCGGGTTATGAGCTGAAGGAGACCAGTGGTGGAACCAAAGGAATCGGCCCCAAGCCTCCAGATGGCGTTTGGCGATATCTCCCAGCTCGGGCCGGTCGAACTCGGCCCGGCACCCAGGACGAAGTTCGGTCGTTGGGCGAAGGTGCGGCAGGTGAACCTTGCGAAACTCCCGCCGGTTAAGACGTGGGAGTGTCTTAGGACGGCCGAACCTATGACGATCGATGGGCGTCTGGATGAGCCAGTGTGGAAACGTGCGAAATGGTCAGAGCCGTTCGGGATGATTCACGACGGCAGTCCAACTCCGCTCGAGACGCGGGTAGCGTTTCTTTGGGATGATCAATATCTTTACGCCGCCTACCGGGTGGAGGATCCGGATATCCGCGCGACGATGACGGGGTTCAACGACCATGTTTACTTCAACGACGAGGACGTGGAGTTGTTCTTCGAAGGCAACGGTTACTACTACGAGCTCGGGTTGAATGCTCTCAATACCAGCTATCAGATTCGCTGGACATGGGTTGAGCCGCTGGTTCGGGAACAGCGTTTCGCCGAGATCGAAGAGCTCTTCAAGGCTCCGGACGTTCTCTACTACGTGGCACGGGATGGCGAGAAGATCGGACGGCACGCGGACCTGAATTACCAGTTGCCCGGTTGCAAACACGCCGTATTCATCGATGGCACGATGAACTGCCCCGACGTGAAGGACCGCGGATGGACGGTGGAAGTGGCGCTGCCCTGGGAGGGACTAAGGCAGATCTCCGGCGGCCGCACGGTGCCGCCGAGAGCTGGCGATTCCTTCCGCATGACCGCTTATCGCTGTCACCATGATCGGATAGCACGAACGGCCAAGGGTTGGACGTGGAGCGTTATGGGAAATGACAATATCCATATTCCCGAGCGATGGAACCATGTCGTCTTCGTCGGCCGAGAAGCGTGACTGAGCCACCAAGATCCCTGTAGATCCTGGCCGCCAGAGAGCGCTTACTTCGCGAGCGTCCGCTGAACGTCATCGAGCGGGAACAGCGGCCTCTGCACACGACGGAATACCAACCGCCGCATGTTGGGACAGGTCGGACCCGGGGTGTCGGCGAGCAAGATGCGCGTTGCATGGGGCGCGTAAGAAACTTTGAAATGTGATGGTGACTTCACGAACATCAACGATGCCTCCTCGAGTCGTAGCCCGAATGCCGTATAGATGCCCGTGTCCCACTCGAAGGCGGGATTCGAGCGGATGACCATGCGGATACTTCCGATCGACACGACCGTGGTGAGTCCCAGCTCGACCCTGGTTCCTTGCGCGCCGGCATCCAGCATGACGAACGTTCCGTCGCTGACAGAGTGCACGCGGCACTGGATGCGAAGCGGCGTCCCGTCGTTGCGCGACACTTTGTGTCCGACATCGACCGTCAGGGTTGCGCCTACTCCGGCCTTCGCGCAAATCTTTGCCGCTTCCGCATCGCACATGGTCAGGTAGGTCCGCCGTTCTGAGCGGTCCGCGCCGGCATCGAGAAGCGCCTGCAGAACACTGACGTTGTCGGCCGCCGAGCCGCCGCTCGGTGCGTCCCCCGAATCGGCAACGACTGTGGTGCCCTCTTGCGTAAGGCCCACGTTGATCGCGTGCTGCAGATCCACCAGGTCCGGGTCGAACTCGTGGCGTCGTTCCCAGATCTGATCGGCCAGCTTCTTGGCGGCGCGCTGCGCGCCCGCAGCATCACCATTCGTGCACACGAGAACGCCGAACCCGAGGCCTGGCAAATCGAGCCATGGCTGGACCGGAAAGAGCGATCCATGAAGGATCTCGCCATCGGCCTCCATTTTGCGCACTCCGGCGACGATACTCTTGAGCGGTTCTTCGACCGTACGGGCCTTCGACGGACTAACGATCATTGGGAGCTTGGCGATGGCCATGCATGGCATGATCTTGCCCTTCAGGACTCCAACCATCGTCTCCGCCAGCCGAACACCCGTCTCGAACATGTCAATGTGCGGATAGTCGCGATAGCCGATCACGAAAACGTTTGGCTTGAGCATCCGCTCAGTCACCAGCGCATGAAGGTCGAGCGAAACGCCGATCGGCGTACCCTGCGGCACCAACTTGACGATGCGCTCGATGATCTCGCTCTCGGCGTCCGGTTCGTCTTCTATCGCCATGGCGCCGTGCAGCGCCAGCAGTACCGCGTCGACCTTGCCCGCCCGCTTTAGTCGCGCTTCCATGTCGCACATGAGCGGTTCGAAAGTGGCCCGCGTTACGACCCCGCCGGCAAGGGCACTGGTTGCGATGAGCGGGATCGCCTCGATGCCTTCGCGCTCCAGGACGGACAGGTATCCGGGAATCTCTATGCGAGCGCCCCGCAGCATAGAAAAAGTTTCCTCGCCGCGCCACAAGTAGACCGCTTCAAACGACTCGAGCGTTGTCGGTCTCGGAGAGAACGTGTTGCTCTCCTGGAAGAGGGAACCCACTGCGATGCGCATAAGATTCATTTAACTCCGCTTGTTGTCCAACTGCGGGCCGCTCACCCTCGCAGCGGTTGGAATCTCTGGTCGAGCCATTGGCCCGGAACGAGGAGTGCGCGCGAGGCGGCGGCGTCCTCGGCGATATCCTCCGGCGACGCGATTGCACTAAAGCCGTCCTGCGGCGAGAAACCCAGAATCTGCCGAGTCTGCGAAAGATCCCAGCGCATTCCGGGATTGTTGGATACGAGATTCAGGATCGCGAACGGCACGCCGGGCACGTCGATCGCCGCCTGAATGCCATCCAGGAAGTCTCGGTTCGATAGCCACATCTGCTGCCCCCAGAGGCCGATGCCCATCCCGGCATGGGGCACGTTGTCGCCAGGAAGAATATTGCCGATGCGGAAGGCTATGAAGGAAATATCGGTCTCGGCCGCGAACGCTCGTCCGGCTTCCTCACAGAAGAGCTTGCTCACGGCGTACGGATTGAGGGGCAAGGGCGGCATTGTCGTCGTCACGAGCTCATCCGCGAAGCGGTAGCCTGCCATGATCTGGTTGGTGCTGGCGAAGATGACGCGTCGAACACGGTGCGTGCGCGAGGCCCGCAGGACGTTACCGGTCGCGACGATGTTCCCCCGATGCACGCGCGCCCACGACGCGGTTGGCAATGGCTCCCCGGCGAAATGAAGCACGGTATCCGCGCCGGCAAAGTGCTGCGCCCACGCCTCGTCGTATCTGCCGAGATCAGCGGCGATCACATCGTCGCCGCCGCGCACATCCACGCAGCGCAGGCTGTACCTGCTTCTGAGTGCGGTTGCGAGTTTTCCGCCAAGATTCCCCCGCGCACCTGTTACAACGACGATTGGCCTATCCATCGCGGCTCACACCTCAACGCCTGTGTAATCGTATGACGTCACAATGAGCCGGACAGGGCGAGTGATCAACACCGCGTTGGGGCAGACCGCAGGTGTGTAGTGCACCTTCAATCCTTTGGCGCAGCGATAGGCGCAGGACTCGACGATTCCGATGCGAATGGTTCTCATTGGGAGTCACCTGAACCTCGACTTTGGGCAAATGCGCATCCCAACGCTTTCGCCGTGCCTCTTAGAGGATCCGCTGCAACGCCCGCTCGACGGCCTCCAGCGTCGAGGCAAGATCGTCATCCGTGTGCGCCGCAGAGACAAACCACGTTCCGCGCGAGGTAGGTCGTACGCCGTTCTCCAGTAACGCAGACAGGAAGAGCCCCAGTCGTTCCTGGTTGGCAGCGGCGTACGTTGCGTAGTCATGAACCGGAAGGTTGGTGAAGCACGTATGGAAAGCAGACGGCAGTCCGCTGACCTGCAGATCGATACCGCACCGACGCCCGGCTGCAGCGATCCCTTCCATCAGCGCCTTGCCGGCAGTGTTGATCCGCTTGTAGGCGGCCTGGTTGTTCGCGGACAGCTCCCGCACTGCTGCCAGTGCCGCCGATAGGCTCACCAGGTTGGCGTTGTATGTGCCGGAGTGATTGACGCCGCCGGAGGCGAACATTTCCATGATGTCCCGGCATCCGGCAAGGGCCGCCACGGGGAATCCTGCCCCGAGGGCCTTCGCGAACACAGACAGATCGGGCTTGATGTCGTATAGCTCCTGGGCGCCCCCGAGCGCGACCCGGAAACCGGTGATAACCTCATCGAAAATCAAGACGATGTCCCGCTCTTTCGTCACGCGACGCAGGTGTTCCAGATAACCTGGCTTCGGCAGGATTCCCCCCGTATTGAACATGATAGGTTCCGTGATGATCGCCGCGATACGTGAGGCGTTTGCTCCGACGTATTGGTCAACGGCCTCAGTATCATTCCACGGCAGCACCGCAAAATCCTCGGATGCATGTGCGGACTGGCCTGCAGACTGAAGATACCGCGGACGTGGTATCGGATTGCTCGCGGTATCGACCGGGGGGTTCTGGTTGATGAGGACGTTATCGAACCACCCGTGATAGTGGCCCTCGAACTTGATGACCTCGGAACGTCCGGTGTAGGCGCGCGCTACGCGGATTGCCGCCTGAACCATCTCCGAGCCACTGAGACCAAAACGAACGAGCTCCGCCGATTTGACGCAAGCGCACAATTCGTTCGCTAGTTCCAGCTCGAGTGTGTGCTGCCCGGCGAAGAGCTGTCCAAGCGCAAGCGTGCGCGCGACTTCCGCCGTCACGGCAGCCGGCGCGTGGCCGAGAATCGTGGGACCCATGCCGAGCGCGTAGTCGATGTAGACGTTGCCATCCACGTCGGTAAGGCGCGAGCCCTTACCGCTGGCGAAGCAGATGGGCACGCCACTCAGGCGCACGTTGCTGTTCACTCCTCCGGCGATGCGCGCTTTCGCGAGTTCGTGATAATGCCGTGACTCGGATGCGGCGGGGTTTCGCTGTTTCCGTCTTGTCATTCCGGTGACCCCCTCGATGGTCATAGCCGACGGGGCCAGCTGCGGTACTGGCTAATGATGTTGGATTCCGCCGGCCGCAATAGTATCTCACACATTGGAACGATAGAATCAAGCTACGGACGGCTTGGGGGTGCCCCGTCTCATGCCGTAACGCACCAACCACGGCCGGTACAGCGGCTGGACTCGCGACCATGCAGGCCGGAAAGAGGCCTTATTAACGCTCTTTCAACGTTTTGTTTGCGACCCGCAGGCCCCTCGGCCCAAGAGCTGCGTGTTTGCGTTAGCAATCTTCTGTAGTACTATGATGTGCGACGTGCGTTCCACCTCGTGGGACAACTCTCGGACGCCAGAACTAAATAGCGGGGGGCAAAATGAAGAGCATGGGTCTGCGCATCCCGAGCGCACTTAGCTTCGCTCTGTGGGTCGTGATCGCGAATTGTGAGGCGAATGCTGCTGGAAACGCCGACTCGCCATCGGCAGGGCCGGTGCTGGAAGAAGTGACCGTTACGGCGCAAAGGCGCGAGGAAAACATCAGCCGCGTCCCGATCAGCATCTCCGCGTTCAGCCAGGCCGACCTCGATATGCGCGACATGAAGTCGCTGGGCGACATCGCCAGCGTTACGCCGGGTGTTGACTTCCGCCCGGTCGGCTACTCGAATTGGTTCACTATCCGCGGCATTTCGCAGAACGCCGGCGGCGGTGTTGCCGGACTGGGCCCCAACACGACCGCCCTCTACGTGGATGACGCACCGCTTCAGGCCCGCTACGCCAACGCCGCGGTGCCAACCGCTGTCCCGTATGTGTTCGACATCGATCACGTCGAGGTGCTGCGCGGTCCCCAGGGCACCCTGTTCGGCGCGAGTGCCGAGGGTGGGGCGATTCGCGTGATTTCGCACCAGCCTTCTCTGACCGAGTTCTCCGGGCTCATGCGGGCCGAAGGTTCCCAGATAGAGGGTGGCGGCATCAACACGGAGATTGGCGCTGCCTTCGGCGGGCCGATCATTCAGGACAAGCTGGGCTTCCGGGTCAGCGCCTGGTCACGGCATGATGGTGGCTACATCGACCAGAATCCCGCGCTTTTGGGCCAGCCGCCGGCGAACAGCATTCCTCGTGGCCAGGTCAGCGGAGAGCTGCTTCCCAGCATTGTCGGGGGCCAGACTGGAACCAACATCAACAAGGGCGAGACGTACTCCGCGCGCGTGGCGTTACTCTGGAAGCCGATCGATGCCATTGCCGTCGAACCGTCGATCTACTACCAGAAGCGCGACCAGAACAGCGCGGACCTCTTTGATCCGACGATCGGAAGTCCGTCCGATGGCAGGTTCATCTCGTCGCGTATTCTGACTCAACCGATCTACGACACATTCTATACGCCGTCGCTGAAACTGGTGTTCGATGTCGGCTGGGCCCAGCTGACCAGCTTGACGAGCAACCTGCGCCGTGTGGACAGCCAGGGTTACGACTACACGCTGGTTCTTCCGCCTGCGTTCGGCTGGACGTTGCCCACGTCCGCGGCCGACGCCGAGCCGGTAATCGTGGGAACGAACCAGAGCAACTTTACGCAGGAGGTCCGGCTCCAGTCGCCAAATAGCATCGAGCACTTCCACTGGACGTTGGGTGTCTATTACTCGAATCTTCACCAGCACGATTACGAAACCGCCGCCGCGCCTACGTGGCCGGCCATGACATTGGCAAATACCGGCCAGACCATGCTGCAGTTCTTTGGTGAAGGTCTCCTGGCCGGCGACTTAACATACATCTCGGACCAGTTCATCGTCGACAAGCAGAAGGCGATCTTCGCGAACGCCGACTACGACATCGGCCGGCACTTCTCGGTCTTTGGCGGTGCCCGTTACGAGAAGCAGGAGAACACCTACCGGACAGTCTCCGACGGCGCGCTGGCGGGCGGCCCTAGCGACATCACGGCGACCACCAAAGGTCATGTGACTTCGCCCAAGGCGGGCGTCAACTGGAAGATCGATGACCGTACGCTGGTATATTTCTCGGCTGCGAAAGGCTATCGCCCGGGCGGCGCGGGTATTCCGGTGCACCTCAACACGCAGGCATGCACTGATCAGCTCAACCAGCTCGGCGGCACGTCCAACTACGATGCGGACTACCTCTGGAGTTACGAGCTCGGTCTCAAGACCCAGCTGCTGGATCGCCGGCTGTCAATCGAAGGCAGCGTCTATCACATCAACTGGTCAAACATCATCAGCGCAGTGCACGTTCCGCTGTGTGCAACCCACATCTCCAAGAATCTGGGCAACGCGAAGAGCGACGGCTTCGACCTTTCCATGAAGGCGCTGCTTTCGCCGGCGCTCACCGCCGGCTTATACGTGGGCTACACGAATGCGCACTACTCCACCGACTCGGCGATCTTTGGTGAGACACTGGCACGCTCGGGACAGGCCATCTCCGACATCGCTCCGTGGAATGTGACCGCGGAACTGACGTACCAGATGCCGCTGACGGACAAGATCTCCGGCTATGGGCGGCTCGAGGATCGGTACAACAGCCGCAACAACCGGCTGGTACCCGCCGAGGACAGTACCACCGTGAGCTACGATCCGTTCGTAACCACGAATCCCTCGGTCAATCAGCTGAACGGCCGTATTGGCGTCAAGTTCACTAACGGATCGGACCTCGCGGTGATTGCTACCAACCTGCTGAATTCGCACCCGGTTCTGAATGAGCAGATCTTCCTGATCAACATCACCTCAGGAGCGTTCACTATCCGTCCGCGCACGGTCGGATTGGAGTACAGCTACCACTGGTAAACTGATGACGAGGATGACGGACCGCCTCCCTTGCCCTGGCGCATCACCCTGCAGACCGCGCTAGGGCAGGGGTGAGGACTAGCCCGGGGCGCCTTGACAAGTACCACATGAGCATCAACGGCGGCCCTGTGCCGCAAGACAGCCCTGCCGCGCTGAACGGCTCTGGCGCCATGGCCGAAAAGCGGGCGTACAACCTCCGCTATGTAGCGGGTGTCGCGTTCGTGGCATCGGCGGGCGGTTTCCTGTTCGGCTACGATCTCGCGCTCATCGCCGGCGCGCTGCCGTTCTTGACGCGTGATTTTGCACTGTCATCGGCCACGGCGGGCTGGGCGGCGAGCAGCGCAATCCTGGGCGCTATCATCGGGCCGCTGCTCGGGCTCTGGTTCGCCGACGCGATTGGACGCCGGCGCACCATGATGGCCTCGGCGATGCTGTTCCTCGTTTCCACGGTCGGATGCGCGGTCGCGCCCTCGGTGTGGCAGTTCGGGATCTGGCGGCTGGTTGGCGGAATGGGTGTCGGTCTGGCGATGATCTCATGCCCCATCTACATCGCCGAATTGTCTCCGCCACATCTGCGCGGAACGTTGGTGAATGTGAACCAGCTCGTCGGCGTGATTGGGATCAACTTAGCAGTGCTGGTCGGTTACTTTGTCGCGGAGTACGGCGGGGGATGGCGGCTGATGTTCGGATCTCAGGGCGTACCCGTGACGTTCCTGATCGTGGGGCTCTTGATGGTTCCGGAGAGCCCCCGTTGGCTGGTGGCGAAGGGTTATACCACCCGGGCACTCGAGGTACTGAAACGCATCAACGGCATCGACCGGGCGAAGCAGGAGCTCGACGAGATCGTGCTGGATGTGCGCGCGACATCCTCGGCTGGACCTGCGGAAGTGCTGCAGCCCTATTGCCGCAAGCCGCTGCAGGTCAGCATCATCATGATGATCTTCTCGCAGATCAACGGTGTGAACATGATCCTGCTTTATGGACCCACGATCCTGAACGACGCGGGCATTTCGTTCGGCTCCAATTCAGTGCTGACCTCGGTTCCCAACTACCTGACGATCTTCGTTGCGACGCTCATCTCGTTCCCGCTGATTCAGCGCTACAGCCGACGGGGCTTGCTGATCGCGAGCACCCTCGGCATGGCCTGCAGCCACTTGTTGATGGCAACGCTGCTCGCGGTGCACGCCCCGGCGTTGACGGTACTCATACCGATGATGCTGGGGGCCGGCACGTTCACCGTGGGGCTCGCCCCGCTCAGTTGGATTATCGTGTCGGAGATCTTTCCGAATCGGGTCAGAAGCCCGGCGCTCGCCATCGTGTGCGTATTCCTCTTCGGCTCCTCGTTTGTTACGGCATCGTTGTTTCCGATTGCGATGGACTGGCTCCGGCAAACCACCGGGACGCCGGCCGCCATGTATGTCGTATTTGCGCTGATCTGCGTGTCCTGCTCTGTGTTCACCTGGAAGATGATGCCTGAGACGAAGGGTGTCAGCCTTGAGGCTATTGGGGAATTCTGGCGTTCGCGGGCGGCGCGCACCATGAGCAATGTACGGGCTGGTTGAATGCTCCGCGCTGGGAGGAGGAGCCGAAGCTGCGGCACAGCGCTTCGCCAGCCGCGACATGTCCGACTTGTTTCCTACACCCGAATCTTCCCCGACGAGCGCCGTTTGGTGACAGCCATCGGCGGCGACGGTTCAGGGTAGGCCCTGATGGGCGGCATGGAGTGTTCGGCCAGCTCCGAAACGATCTCGCGCATCTCTCGCGCGACATCCGCGGTCTTAGACATCGGGAATCGGGATGTGATACCGCTGACGCTGATGGCGTACTGCACACGTGGCCCAGGGATCGCGATCGCTACGCAGCGCCCCTCGATGTCGTTTTCCTGATCATCGACGGCGAACCCGTGTCGTCGCACCAGCTCCAGATGGTTCATGAAGTCTGCAGCGCGCGTGATGGTATTCGCGGTACGCCGGGGCAATCCCGTTCGCTGCAGCACCGACCGAACTTCCGCCTCGGGCAGTTCTGCCGCAATAGCTTTGCCGAGCGCGGTCGAATGGACCATGTCGCGGTCCCCGACGCGCGCCGCAAGGCGGACGGTCTTCGGGCTCTCGAGGATGTCGAGATAGACGATGTTGTCGCCGGACAGAATGCCGAGGTTGACCGTTTCGTCGAAGCGGTCGCGGAGGCGCTCGAGGTATGGACGGGCGCGCCACACGAGCAAGGGTGTTTCGTTGCTTGCAAGGCTCACGATGCGAGCTCCCAGTCGGTACGTGCCCGCCTGCGCATCCCTCTCGATAAAGCCCTCCTGCACGAGCACCTCGAGGTACCGGTGGACGGAGCTTTTTGGCATTCCGGTCGCGCTGACCAGATGGTGAAGCGATGCGCCGGTATTTACCGCGGCGCCCACCTCGCGCAGCACCAAGCAGGTCCGGCGGATTGCACGAGTTCCGGCGATGGACTGGGCATCGCCGCTTGCACTGCGGCTACTTGATTTCGGCAACTAGGACCGCTCCATATCATTTGTGGAACGCGACTCTCAATTTCTTTAACTTTACCGGATCCGGCTGTGTGGCGGTAGGCGCAGGGCCTACGGAGAGATGCTATGTCAGAAGTGAAAGGCGGTTCGGAGAACGCGGGCGCTGGCGAGAAGACGCTGAAGGTCCGACTGCGTTCCCGCAGCTGGTTCGACGATTCTGCCCATGCGGACATGACCGCCCTCTACGTGGAGCGATACACAAATTTCGGGATTTCCCTGGAGGAACTGCAATCAGAGCGTCCCATCATCGGGATTGCCCAAACCGGTAGTGATCTGGCGCCGTGCAACCGGCATCACCTGGTGCTCGCCGAGCGCGTGAAGGAGGGTATTCGGGACGCGGGCGGCATTCCTCTGGCGTTTCCGGTGCACCCGATCCAGGAAACCGGCAAACGACCCACCGCTGCCCTGGATCGAAATTTGGCCTACCTGGGCCTGGTCGAAGTGCTGTTTGGCTATCCACTGGATGGGGTGGTTCTGACGACCGGCTGCGACAAGACCGTTCCGGCGAGCCTGATGGCGGCGGCCACCGTCAACATTCCAGCGATTGCCCTGTCGGTCGGGCCGATGCTCAATGGCTGGTACGAAGGCAAGCGCGCAGGTTCCGGCACGACCATCTGGAAGGCTCGCGAGTTGCTCGCCACCGGGCGCATCGACCGCATGGGTTTTATGCGCATGGTGGTGGCGTCGACGCCATCCACAGGCTTCTGCAACACGATGGGCACCGCCACGACGATGAACTGTCTTGCCGAAGCATTGGGAATGGCGCTGCCAGGCTCCGCGGCGATTCCGGCGCCGTATCGGGATCGGCAGGAGTGCGCGTATCACACCGGTCGCCAGATCGTCGAGATGGTTGCGGCCGACCGCAAACCCTCGGACATCCTGACCCGCAAAGCCTTCATCAACGCCATCGTAGTCAATTCCGCGATCGGCGGTTCGAGCAACGCTCCGATCCACCTGATCGCGCTCGCGCGTCACGCCGGCGTTGAGCTAACGATCGATGACTGGCAGAGGTTTGGCTTTGACATTCCGCTGCTCGTTAACTTGCAGCCCGCCGGCGAATACCTCGGCGAGGACTACTACCGCGCGGGTGGCGTGCCGGCCGTTGTGGGAGAACTGATGCGCGGCGGCCTGATTCACGAAGAGGCTCTTACCGCGAACGGTCGGACAATCGGGGAGAACTGCCGCGAGGCGCGCAGCACCGACGAACGGGTCATTCGCAGCATCGAGCAGCCTCTCAAGACCGCTGCTGGTTTGCGGGTCCTCCGCGGCAATCTGTTCGAATCGGCCATACTCAAAACGAGCGTCATCTCTGACGCTTTCCGCGCGCGCTATCTGTCGAATCCCGCCGATCCCGACGCGTTCGAGGGACGCGCCGTCGTGTTCGACGGTCCGGAGGACTACCACGCCAATATCGAGAATCCCGCCCTGAAGATTGACGAGAACTCGCTGCTCGTGATGCGGGGCGCAGGTCCGCTTGGTTACCCCGGGTCTGCCGAAGTCGTCAACATGCAACCGCCCGCGGCACTGATCGAAGCAGGTGTCCGCGAACTACCCTGTATAGGCGACGGGCGGCAGTCCGGGACCTCCGGCTGCCCCGCCTTTCTTAACGCCTCACCGGAGGCTGCGGCGGGTGGAGGACTGGCATTGCTTCGAACCGGCGATCGGGTCCGTATAGACCTGCGTCAGGGGACCGCGAACATGCTGGTGTCCGACGAAGAGATCGCGCGCCGCCGGCGCGCGATCGAGGACGCAGGAGGCTATCCCATTCCAGCGAGCCAGACGCCGTGGCAGGAAATGCAACGCGCGGACGTTGGGCAGCTGGAGACCGGAGCGGTTCTCGAATCGGCCGTCAAGTATCAGAACCTGGCGCAGGACCCCGGGGTGCCCCGACATAGCCACTGATCAAGGGGCCCGGTCGGGGCTCGCAGTGTTGGGATCGAAGCGGTCGCTGCCGGGCTGGGAGCCCGTCGCACTGACTGCAGTTCGTTCAGACCTTCGCCAACGCTTTCATTTCCTCAGCAATCAGGTCCTCCGCCTTCGCGGCGTCATCGATGTATGCGCCCAGCGTAAAGAAAGGATGGTGCATGCCACGGAAGCACTCATATCTCGTGGGGACGCCTGCCCGCTGAAGCCGCAGCGCATACGCCTCGTTGTCGTCCACGAGCGGATCGAACTCGGCACTGATGATCAAGGCGCGAGCAAGTCCGGCAAGGTTAGGTCGCAGCATTGGAGACGCACGTGCATCCAGCCGATCCGCGGCATTCGGCACGTACGTCGAGATGAACCAGTTGGTGGCTGCCCGCGTTAGCATGTACCCGGTGGCGTTGCGCACGTATGAGGGGTATTCGCGGCTCATATCCGTGCACGGATAGATCAATACCTGCAGCACGACGTGGAATTCACCTGAATCGTGGCTCAACTGCGCGAGCACGGCGGCCAGATTCCCGCCGGCGCTGTCGCCTCCCACCGCGATTGCGCCAGGATTGATTCGCAGTTCTGTCGCGTTCTTTGACGCCCACAGGGCGGCCGCGTAAGCGTCATTCACCGCGCCGGGGAATGTCGTTTCCGGCGCCAGCCGGTAATCGACCGAGAGCACTGAGCAGTCGCTCTTGATCGCCAGCCTGCGGCAAACGGTGTCGTAGCTGTCGACGCTCCCCAACATCCAACCTCCGCCGTGGAAGAACACGAGGAGAGGGCGCGGTACACCATCGTCATGCGGACTGTAAAATCGCGCCGCAACCGCCCCGTCGGGGCTGGGAATAGATACGTCAAGCACAACGGCAATGGAGGGCGCTGGCGGCAGCATCTTGACGCGCTGCTCGCTATACGCGCGGCGCAATTCAGCCGGAGACAAATTCACAGGCAAATCGCCCGCGGCCTTTATGGCCAAAGCGGCCTGAGGATTTAGCGGCATGCCAGTGAGACCGTGACAGAATTCATATCAGCTCGTACGTTCATAGAGGCGAGTTAGGGTAGCAGCGATCCAGACTTGTAAGGTGAAATGCGAAGCCCGCCCGGAAAGCTACCGTGCGAATTCGGCTCGTGCAAGGTCGGAAGGCGAATGGCCGATAAATTGACAGCACGAATGGGTGGATGCAAATTGCCACCATGCGCAATGCATCGCTCAGACCATATCAGGTCACTACGGGTCTGCCGCTTCTCTTCACAACTCTCCTTGCCATGTTGTTCTTTGTAAGAGGCACCCTCCACCCTGAATTGAATTATGACGTCATCCCTTACGTTGCCCTGGCTAAACAACTGCGCGGTGCAGGCGGAAAGGCGGAGGCGTTCGGGGATGTTGCCGCCAAAGTAGGTACTGAGCGCTTCCGGCAGTATATCTCCGGGCCGTACAGACAGCGGATGTATGAGGACGACGAGTATTTTCATCGCAACGAATCGCTGTATACCATCCGGCCATTTTACATCCTGGTTTGTGCAGCCGTTGGAGCTCTCATTCACGACGATGTTGCCGCGACTTATCTGATAAGTGCAATCACCAGCGCGCTCGCAGTCCTGGTCTCGTTATGGCTTGCGCATGAGGTCGGGCTGAGTGGTAACTGGCGGCTCGCTGTCCCGTTCACCTGGGTGGTGGCGGGAGGTCTGAGTATGTCAGGACTATCTACTCCAGATGGACTCGAGACGCTCCTGACGCTACTTTTCGTCCTGTTGTTGTGGCGCAATGTGGGTGGCCTAGTCCACAACATGTGTCTCCTAGGGCTCGCCGTCCTGATGGTAGCCACGCGCAATGACGCGATAGTGTTTGTGACGTTGATAATGCTACTCAACTGGCTGTATGACGTTCGTGCGCGGAACCTGGTGCTGCTTATATGCGCTGGAGCTTGGTCAATTTACTTCTTCATCCAGCACGTTTCCGGCAACTTTGGCTACATCGCTGTAGTCAATTTTGCGCTGATCGAAAATGGCCAGCATGACGTCTTTCCTAATCTCGTGCCGCACCCCCAGGGCTACGCTCTGTCCTTCATCCATCAGGTTCTTCAGACTCTGGGCGAGAATCCCGAGTTCTCCAAGTTATCCCTCGCCTCGGGCCTGCTCGCGTTCGCCTGGATTTGCGAGCGGCAGCGGGCCGCGGCTGCGGGAGACGGCTTCGATACGCGGGCGCAAGCGCTCGCAGCGGCCCTCCTCGCTGGGCTGCTCACGCGCTTTCTGCTCTTTCCGCTACCCTGGTCGCGCTACACGATGGGCGCGTACGTGTTGGCTGGGTTACTATTCGCACGCGCAATCCGACCTGGCGCACTACGATCATCATCTGCGGCTTCCGTCACTTGAGAGGCGAGGCTGCTTCCGTGGCGCGAGAGCCCCGAGCGGAGCGGCACCGCCGTGACGCGTGAACATGGCGCTTTAGCTGTCAGTCTCACGCTGCTGCTCGCGCTCCCGGCAAGCGCGCAGCGTGCACAAGACAATGCGGTCACCGCGGCCAGTGACGCCTTTGGCACTGTCGTTGGAAATCAGACCATCGGGCTCTACAGCCCGACGAGTGCGCGAGGATTCAATCCAACTCAGGCCCAAAATCTGCGCATTCAGGGTCTTTACTTTGATCAGCAGACCTCATCAGTCGATCCATACATGTTCAAGAGCACCGACATGCGCGTTGGAATCTCGGCACAGTCGTATGCCTTCCCGTCGCCCAGCGGTATTGCCGACCTGACGCTACGCACTCCTGGGGAGACCCTGGCTGCCAGCGTAGTGCTCGACCGCGGACCGCTGACCGAATACTCTGTGGAAGCTGATAGCCAATATCCCGTGGTGAAGGATGCATTAAGTATTGGGTTTAACCTCGCCGCGGCGCAGAATTTTGATTACAACTACGCTCTCGGTAGCGCCCGACGGGGTATCTCGCTGGTGGCCCGCTTCCAACCCACCGCGAACAGCGAACTGATTCCGTTCTACGGTTACGTCCACAACTGTGAACACTACCTGACGCCGATCGTATTCTCGGATCTTACTCACCCGCTGCCCGTCTTCGACGAACAGCATCTACCCACACAGCGCTGGACCACCTGGACTTGGAATCAAGGCACCGGTGGTCTGGTCGCAAAGCTCGCGCTTACCGGTCCATGGACCCTACGTACCGGCTTGTTCCGCTCTGAGCAGCACGAAGGCCAGAACTTCAATGATCTGTGGCTGGGTCTGTCGGCGAACGGTGTAGCCAATCACTTCATGGACGTCGTGCCGGCAAGGACTGCGACCTCTTATTCTGGCGATTTGCGGGCAATACGAACGCTATCCGACGACACCCACCAACGTGAGCTGACATTCGATGTGCGCGGTCGGCATGTAATCCGCAATTACGGCGGTGACTCAATCACCGATATGGGTCCGATCTCGCTTTATGACTACCGCAGGCTGCCGGAGCCTGCGCTGGTGTTTACTGATCAGAGCCGCGACAACGTGCAGCAGACTGGCGCAGGCATAAATTACGGCGAACGTTGGAGGAATCGTGCGTCACTGTCCGTTGGCATGCTGTGGACCGATTATCGTCGCAGCCTGGACAAGCCACACGTACCCTCCTCGAGTGAGCGTGCCAGCAAGCTTTTGCCGACCGTGAGTTTTGCCGTGAACACGTGGAGAGCCATGACGCTTTACGGAAGCTATACGCGCGGCCTGGAGGATTCCCCGAACGCCCCCGGCAACGCAGTAAACCGTGGTGAGCCGCCCCCGGCGACACCGACCTGGCAGGTGGATGGTGGTGTCCGCGTCGCCTTTCCACCCTACCTGCAGCTGCTCGTCGGTGCCTTCAAAGTGCATAAGGGCTACTTCAGCCTGGATACGAACGACCGATATACACGGGTTGGAGAGATTGGCGCTCAGGGCTTAGAGAGCTCCGTCACGTGGACGGGACCTGAGGGCCTGACAATTGTTGCCGGCGGCGTGTGGTTGCAGCCGGAGGTGATGCGGCAAATCGCCGAGCAGGGTGGTACGGGAGATGTGCCTGTCGGGCCGGTACCGAGGACTATCAACATCAATGTCGATTATGCCCCCCTTTATTTACAGGGTTGGGGCGGGACGATGCAATGGAAATCGCTATCGTCCCGTGTCGAAACCGGCGATGACCTCTATAGGCTTCCGCCCCTCAATACTTTGAACGTTGGGGTGAGATACTTATTCAGGGCATTCAACCGTGGGTTCTCCGCCCGCCTGGATGTCGCCAATGTCACGAACGCTACCGGCTTGACGCTAACTTCTACCTATGCGGCCACTCCCCAGCTGCGCCGTAACTACACGTTCACCTTTGCTGCGGATCTTTAAAAATTAAGGCGCGGTGCCCGATGCTCAGCCGATGGGCTAACCGGCAGCCGCGGCAGGCTTATG
The DNA here is from genome assembly GCA_963715725.1 of uncultured Pseudomonadota bacterium. GTDB lineage: Bacteria > Pseudomonadota > Gammaproteobacteria > Steroidobacterales > Steroidobacteraceae > 13-2-20CM-66-19. The sequence goes on from OY970272.1 coordinate 3,603,981, forward strand.
CACCGTTTCATAGAGCCACCGTCGCATGGCAACGCCTGCACGGTCCGAGGGGAGCGAGAACTCGTAGAATTCAGATTCCGGCACCGATTGCACGGTACGCTCCAATGCAGTCAGACCGTCTACATCCTCTTGGAAAGCGGCGAAAAGCTGCTGATGCATGAATTGAGTGACCGCTGGGTCGGTAAGCGCGAAGTCGCGGCCGTGATGAATAAAGTAGTGCGTGCTCTGCGGTGTTTCCGGTGTGACGAGATGGGCCGTCGCGATGCGAAATTCCTGACGGTCAGACTCGGTCAAGTCGCAGTCGTAAAAGCAGGCGGTAACGATGTGTATGGCAGGGGAGTGAAATTCGGAACGGGTAACTCGAGCGGCATTGCGGTCAGTTAGACCCGTTGGTTGTGCCCAGACGGGTGGCAACTTTGTGGGAATGACTGACCTGTGTATGGCAAAGCGCCCTTGTTCTTCATCCGTACTCACGGTGTAGGGGGCGAGTGCATAGTCGGGAGTGCCGAAGCTACTGGCGTGTAGAAAAGTAAGATGGGTCAAGTCGAGCAAGTTTTCATGCAGCGAGATGTAGTTGGCGGGCAGGTGGAAGTAGCCACGGCTCGAAGGCCAACGCTCGCCATCGGAAATCCAGTCGAGACCAGAAGGCAGCGGTTTGGGTTCTTCGCTCCCCATCCATATCCAGACCAGGGGCCCTGTTTCACACATCGGATAGGAGCGCACGGCAATTCCCCGAGGCTCACCTGGTCGTCCCGGAACCTCAAGACATCGTCCATTCGGACCATATCTCAATCCGTGATAGCCGCAAACAATGGAGCCGTGGTCCAAACGTCCTCGGCTTAGGGGGAATGAGCGATGTGGACACCGGTCGTCAAGTGCGACCGCGGCGCCGTCCTGCCTGCGATACAGAACTACGGGTTTGCCCAGGATAGTCCGGCTCCTTAGGTGCTCCCGTGAGAATTCAGCGCTAAACCCAGCCACGTACCAGCAGTTGGTCAAGAACGGTGTACTGCGCCCGGCCAGCCTTTGTGCCGATATGCGCGATGAAGAGATCAACGCTGAGTTGGCGTTCATAGGGCGGCGATATTCCGATGCGCGGCGATCACAAGATCCTAACCGGGTGGGTCCACGAGCCTGCCGCCCAGCTCGTGTGATCGCCCACGGAACATGGCGATCAGTACGCCATTCTGGTTGTAGACGTTGACATCGTAAAGGCCCGTGCGCGTCGGCCGCGTCCGTTCCTCGGCGACGGCCGTCAGCTCATCGCCCAGCCGACCCGGGGCTAGGAAGTCGATGGCAGCGCCCGCCGCGACGGTGATGCGGTTGTGGCTGTTGCAAGCAAAGGCAAAGGCACTGTCAGCAAGGACAAAGATGAGTCCGCCGTGACAAATCTTATGTCCGTTGAGCATACGCTCCTCGATGCGCATCGAGAGGCGGGCATAGCCGGGCCGGACCTCCAGCAGACGCATCCCCAGTGATCGAGAAGCCTGATCGCTCGCGAACATGACTGCGGCAGTGGCGATTGCCAGAGCATTCAAATCGTTCGATGTGGTGTTCGGGCGTTCGGGCATGATGGCAGCTCGAGGTGATACTTTCTCAGCTTACCAAAGTTGCGATAATCTCAGCCTGCCAGACATTGAGTGGAGTCTCTCACTGCCCAGGCTTCACGGTTCCCTGCTGTCGCGCAATCCTCAGCAACGTGGGATAGAACTGCACGAAAGTCGTGTCCACGAAGGCATGATCACGATGGCATGAGTAACAGTCCGCCGCTACCGGAATCTGCGTGGCGGGCTCAGTCCCCGAAAATGCGAAGAAGCCCCAGCCGCCTGCAAACCGCTTGGTTTCCTTTATATGGACTTCCACAGCCATCGCCTCGCCGGTCTGAAATTTGCCGTTCTGATTGATAGAGCCTTTTTCGGCAGCGCCGCGAACTTCCAGCACGAGCACAGTTCCGTCGGGCCAGGCTCCTGTTTGCACGAACGCGCGATACGCACCTGGTTCTGCGAACACATTATCAAACATCGAGTGGCCGGTCACGGGACCCTTGCGGTAGCTCATGTCGAGCCCTGAGCTCAGATAGATCCACTCGCGGTAGGAGATCGGAAACATCAGCCGTCCGTCCGCAAGATGAGGCGTCGGAAGTGGTGTGCTCGGAGTGGGTGCCTGGTCCGCGGCAGCTGCAGCGGCACGGCTATCCTGCGCACGAGTACTGAGGAACGCTGAGCTCAAGCAAACAATCAGCACAACAGCTCCGAAAATTGTTTTCATGACGTGCGGCTCCTCAATCCCCTATCTGCGGCGGAACATCGCCAGGAAGTCCCAGACCAGAGCGCTCGCATCAGGTCCCATAGCATCGTTGAAAGCATGGCGAGCATCACCGCCGCTCCAGGCGTGACCAAGCCCCTCGACGATGATCCTGCGCGCCAGAATCCGCTTGTCCTGTCGATAATCTATCTGGCGATAACGGCGATCGGCGCTGGCGATGAGCAGTTCCACGGAAGCGACCACCGGGGCCGTGGAATCTCCGAGGCAGTAAACAAAGGCGCGCAACTGTTCGATGATCTGGTCAGCATTACAGGGATGCACCGTGGCATCGTGGTCTCCGTGTATTACCAGGGTCGGCACGACGGCAGCCGAGGCCGAGAAATCCGCGGCAGCGGCACGAGCCAGGTGTGCTGGTTCGGCGCGGGAGCCCCGACGCATTGCTGAAGTAGCCTCCATGACTGACCCGGCACCTCGATACATCACGCCAGACACGACGGCGCAAGCGGCAAACATTGCCCCGTAGCAAATGGCGAGGGCGCAAGCCATGGCGCCTCCCGCGGACATTCCGGCGACATATACACGCGCGGGGTCTACGGGATATCGGTTGATCGTTCTTCGGAGCAACGCAACGATCAGCGCCGCCTCGCCGGCACCCCGAAGCGTCTCGCGGTCGAACCAGTTCCAGCAGCGGAGAGGGTTGGCGCGCGCCGATTGTTGCGGGTAGAGCACGATGAAACGATGCCGGTCCGCAAGACTGTTCATCCGAGTACCTTCGGCGAAGCTGCGCGCGTCCTGCCGGCAGCCGTGCAGCATGATGAGCAGCGGCACCATGTCCGTTGTGGACAGTCCCTTCGGGACGTAGAGCGAGTAATGACAGGAGCGCCGCGTTGCGCCGTCCCTGGAAGCAGGTGGCCCCATTCGAAATCTGCCACCCAGCCAACCACTGCGCGGCAGCGACTTGGAGCGCCGCGTGAGAAGCTTGCGTACTCTGCGGCCCCAACGATTGAGATGACTGCGCATCGGCGAAGTTTAGCAATTTCAGCGGTCGTGACATCGGCTGCAGGAGCGGTGTCGATGAGAGATCAATCGGCTCGCTTCAGTTGGCGCCGTAACGGACACAACTCGTAGGGGCCGCCGAGATTGCTGCGAACCTCGTGGCATTGCTCCGTGATAATGTCCAACCCATAAGCAGCCGTGGCGCGGATGGCGGCCGGGTGCTCGTCGGGCGCGGCAATCAGGAAGAGTCCGTCAGGGTGTGCGTCGACGCGAGCTCGCATCAAGGCCGTCAGCCCAGAGCCGTCATCGGGCTGTGCGAGCCACCCGTCGATCCGAAGGACGGCGATCTGCGGCGGCAGTGAAGGGATCAGGTAAGCCATGGGCTCGTGCCCGGTCATGAGAAGCAGCGTAGAGGCAGGATGTGCGAAGGACAGACCCTGAACTCGTACGTATGGATCACGCGAGCCGGCGTGATTGGCGAAGCTATAGCGACCGAATAGTGCTGCAACCACTAGAATCCCCCCGAGCAGAGTCACGCGTCTTGCCGGCGGCACCGGTAGGCAATCAAGAGCGGCTAGAATGAGCACGGGAGCCAGCATCTCCAGCCCCACCAGATACCGGTAGACCGCAAACCATTCCAACCATGCCGCGTAGCTGACACCGGTAAAGAGAAAGAGAATGCGAGTGGCCCCAGGCGCCACGAGCCGCGCCGATGGGGTGCGTGCGGCCGCCGCAAACCAGACGCTGGCTACAGGAAGCACGATGTACAGCAACGGAACTCGCAAGTCACGGAATGGCCCATCGTCGGCCATGCGGTAGTCGATCAGGAAACGGAATGGAAAGCTCAGGGTCGGCCAGATGCCAGTGACGGAGAAATTGGTGCTGCCGAAGTAGGTGGGAGCGATCAGTGCTGAGCGGAAGATCGAGTTGTACATGGGAAACAGAGGGTTGCCCGTTTCGCGGCTGAGCGTCCAAAACCAAAAACCTGCACACAGCAGCACGCCGGTGATTCCAGCTGTCCCACCCGCGAGCAGCCGTGCGCAGCGCACGGTTGCCCTGCCAGGCAACGCCAGCAGCACGACTCCCAGGCCAATCGCGTAGAAGCCCTCGACCAGCTTGAGGCCCGTGGCGAGCCCGATCAGAAAACCTGCGCCTGCGGCAGCTCGGGCGGCGGGCGCAGGCGCTACACCAAGCGCGTCTCGCTTGACGATAAGAACTGCGAGCCCGCCGAAAACGAGTGCACTGAGAGCCGTGTCATATGCGGTGCTTCCGATCATCGAGACGACCGTACTTCCGCCCAATCCCGCTAACGCGATGGCAAAGGCAAGACTGCGATTGATGGGTGGATTCAGGGCTGATCGCGCGATCAGATAGAGCGGCAGGACATTCAGGCCGTGCAGAACACCCGTGTAAAGAAGCGCAACCCACACAGAGCAGACGGTCGCGAGCCAGTAGAAGGGCACATGAATGAGTGGATTATAGTAAGTCGCATGATGTGCAACGGCGACGTCGAATCCGATACGGTGATACAGAAAAGCGTAGGCGTCATACCAGTGGTAGTTGAGAAAGTCCCAACTTCTATCCTTTCCCACATAGATGGAAATGCACCCCAGGGCAAGAATGCTGGACGCGAGCAGTGCTACTTCGCGTCGCGAGATGAAAGGACATGGGATTGGCACTGGGGCGGCCGCGGTGGCCGAGGCACGTATGGGCTCGAGCATTCAGACAGTGTCGCTCATCCGTGCGCCCTTCTGAAGTCCAGAACGGTGGTGGAATTTTCCACATCAAACGTGAGACGAGACCGAGACAATTAAGCAGGGACCTCGCGAGGCGAGTTCACGAGCAGCTCCTCTATCGCCGGCATTTCGTAGTGATCCGGACGTGGAATTCCATGCAAAGCCAGCAGCGTCGTGGGAAGCTGTAGCAGGTGTCCACGCAGCTGCTTGACTTGGTGACTGATCCTCGGCCCGCGTGCGAACATAAAGCCCCCCGGACGGTGATTCCCGGTTCGTTCCTCGCGCGCTCTGAGGTGCAAGCGCCCGAGCCGTGGCGATTCCACCGTGATGATAGGCGCATCGCTGCTCCACACTATCCCCAGATCAGGCAGCTCGTTAACACGCGGGCCGGGGGCCAGCTCGTGGATCTTGAAGACCGCCTCGACAGCCGGCCGGCCGGTATCCACATTGACCAGCGCGCGGAACTCGCTCTCGATGTGGCTCAGCAGCGCCGCATACTCCTGACCAGGTGCAACAATGCCTTGGGGCTCGCGGCCGCGCAGATTCACCCGCAAAAAGGTGTTCCGATCCGTAGGCAGTTGAAATACTTTGTTCCGACTCCAGTCGATACGCGAGGTCGAGCCGAAGCGGTCCCGCAACTTTCGCACTGCAGATGCTGGAGCCAATCTCTTCAACAGCGCGTGCAGCGCAACGCGAATCTGGCCGCCCCGGGAGTCGGTTCTCCATAAATTGACGGAATCACCTTGAGGGCTTGAGCCGTGCGCCGGCGCACACAAGCCGAGTCGCTCCAATACGGGGACCACGAGGTGGTCGCCCCGGTAGTTTGCTTGCATGCCGTGTTCGGTGAATATGACTAGATTGTCGTGCCGCGTGATGTGCTGCGCGAGTTCGCCCAGATACCTGTCGATCAGTTGATAGACATCACGAATTCCATCGCGCAGATCTGGCCCTGCGGCGACATGATCAGGGTGACTCGCGTCCATGTACTTCCAGAAGAAGTGCCCCGCCTTGTGAGCTTCACCATAGACCACGCATACGTGATCCAGGTCATTCCGTCGTAGCAGCTCCGTTGCCAACGCGGTCTTCATTTGCAGCGTTGCTTCGAGCTTGCGGCGCAGTTGCCGGTGGCCCTCGAGACTGTTCACGGTCAATCCGTAGCCGCCGGAAGGACGCAGTATGCCGAACTGTGTTGCGACTTCCCGCTTGCGGCTGGGCGGTTGCACTGTGAATCGCCACGTCTGGAATTCGCTGAGCCAGTCCACAATGTGTAGGCCCCGGAAGCCGTCGATTGGCATGACATGCGGAAAATCGACGACAGCGCAACGCACACCGTGCGCATCGAGCAGGCCGTAGTACGGCACTGCGTTGACCCGATCTGCCGTGATCAGGTCGAGGTGATAGGTGCCATTACTGATTTGCGTGAGGAAATAGGTGCCATGGTGTCCAGGGGAGCGGCCACTGATCAAATCTGGCCACAGGGCGCCCTGAAGTACGGATGTCGGTGTTGAGAGTCGGACCAGGCTGCAGTCACGGAAGCGCGCTGCAAAGAACGGCAGGAGGCCCTCGGCGGCCCAGCGCTCAACCAGGAGTAAGTCCAGGGAATCCACTCCGATTACAATCGTTCGGCCTCCGCTGGCTGAGCTCATTACCCGGTGACCGCCGCAGGCAGGATTCTTCTGGCACGGCGTGTCTGGTTGCCGGAACTCGACGTCAATCGTGCGGAACGCTTTATATGGGTTGCTAGTTTCAGGCTGGTGTCTTCCCAAGAGTATCTGTGCGCCAATGAGTTGCGTCCGAATGCGCCAAATCGCTCGCAGCGTGCCGGGTCCGCTAACAACAACTCCAGTGCATGCGCGAGCTCACGGCTGTCTTGGGGGCTCACCAGATATCCGGACTCATCTTGCGTAACTATCTCGGGAATGGCGCCGATGCGCGTTGCAACTATGGGCAGGCCGTAGGAAAATGCTTCCAGAAGTACCAACCCGAACGGCTCGTTGAGTGTAGGCAGGCAGAACACGGAGGCGGATCGGTAGTACCGTGCCACCTCTTCGAGAGGCACCTGTCCGACGATGTCTACACCGCGCTCGTGGATATCGGGAGAGCAGCCCACGACCGTGAGGCGCAGATCCGGGAAGGTATTACGCAACTTCCGGAAGGCCTCGAGCAACACCGGCCCACCTTTGCGCTCCCAATCAACTCCTACAAAGAGGATATGACGGTCAGAAAAGCGGCTCGCATCAATGATTTCCGTGGTAGCCGGCCTGACATGGGTACCGGCAAAGACGCAAGCGACGCGCTCCGGAGCGCAGCCATAGTCCTCGACCACCGAGCGGGCAATGTTGGCGCTCATGGTGAAGACCATTGTGGCATTCTGGTACGCGCTGCGCTCGAGCTCTGCCCAGCGGCGCGATAAAGGAGTCGCCGCGGTGCCGGCCGGATATCTCAGATTCTCCAGATGGGTATGATCGGTGTAGATAAAGTGAGGAATTCCGGGTCGGCTCGCATCGAAGAGCGACTGAGTTTGGAATGTGAAGACGTGCGGACGAGCCCGCAATCGCTCCAATAAAGAAGCTCGGGCACGTCTGAAGAAATACGGCGTCCTGAGCATGTGGCGCCGGATTCTCGCAGCGCTCAGGCAAGCGGTGAAACCGAACTCGCCGGCAATGGAACCAAGTAAAGGCAGCACGTCAGTGTTTCGAATAACATTGAGATCAGTCAGATCGACCACGTCGGCCTGGAGATCGGGGAAGCGAGTCTGTAGCTGCGCGAGGACGTGTCGATTCGTGTGGGAGAACTCTCCCACTTTGACGAAGGCAAAGCTGCGCGCACTGGAAATCATTTTCCCCCAGCCCATTCGGTGACCTTGTTCTTGTAGGAGATGATTCGCCGCCTGACTGGGAGAAAGCGTGACGAGCATCTCGTCTTTGACGAGAATCTGAAAATGGGGCTGCGGCGGGCTTCCGCCTCCGCCATGCGCTTCCCCAAGCAGGCCGGAGCAAGCACGCTGAGGGCACGCTCGCAGGCGCATCTTTACGTATTGTGGGTGGCGCCGTTATGTGTAAAGTCATGTGTGGAGATGCACACATATGGCAACCAATCTTTCCATCGACCCGGAGCTCATCGAACGCGCGCTGGAGGTGAGTGGAGAGAAGACGAAGAAAGCTGCGGTCACGAAAGCTCTGGAAGAATTCATCGCGCGGCGGAGGCAAAAGCGCCTGCTGGAGCTCATGGGTAAGTTGGAGTGGGATCGCTCCTACGACTATAGGCGGACCGAGCGCGGGAATGAGCCTATTCGTTGACACAAGTGTCTGGTCCCTGGCCCTGCGCCGCGATACTGCCCAGTCCAGTGCACCGGTTGCGGCTCTCAAGCGCGCCTTGGAGGAGGGCCAAACAATTCTCACGGCCGGGTTCGTGCTGCAGGAGCTTCTGCAGGGGTTCTCTGGACCCAAAGCGAGCGCCCTCATTCGCGAGCACTTTGCTGCCATCCCACTTCTTGCAGCCGAGCGCGCCGATCACATTGAAGCCGCGGAGTTGCGCAATCGTTGCCATCGAGCGGGAGTGCACGCCGGAACTATCGAGGCTCTCATGGCGCACCTTTGTGTTAGACACGACCTGACTCTGCTGAGCAGCGATCGCAATTTCGAAAACATTGCGAAGCATGCCGAGCTGAAACTCTGGGGACCGGGCCCGTAACACCGGAACAATCGCCGCAGCGTATTGCAGAGGCCGTTTCTATCTCAGGCGGAAGTGACATCATCGGTGCAGAGCCTGTACCCAATACCGGTTTCAGTGACAATATAACGTGGGCGTTGGGGCTCGGCCTCCACCTTGTCGCGGAGGTTTTTGATACAAACGCGCAGTCCCCGTACGTCATGCACCCTGTCAGGACCCCACACCTCACGAATCAGCTGCGGCTGGCGAACGACCATGCCCGTGTGACGGGCCAGACACTCCAGCAAGCGATACTCCAGCGCCGTCAGATGGATGTCTCCCTGTGAACCGCGTGCGCGTCTGCCGCTGAGATCGATCTGAACGCTGCCCAGATGCAGGGTCGCGTTCTGTTCGGCGCCGCGGGAGTTGCGACGCAAACCGGCTCGTACGCGCGCCAGCAGTTCCGCGGCGGAAAAGGGCTTGGTGACATAGTCGTCAGCGCCGGCATCGAGTGCGGCGATCTTCTGGTCCTCGAGCGTTCTCGCGGACAGCACGATGATCGGCACAGGCGACCAGGCTCTAACCTGCCGCACGACCGTGAGCCCGTCATTGTCCGGCAGGCCCAGATCGAGGAGCAGCAGGTCAGGCTTATGGCTGCGCGCCTCGATGCCGGCGCGGGCAGCGGTCGGTGCTTCAATCACACCATAGCCCTCTTGGGTGAGGAGTGTCCGCAGCACTTCGCGGATCGCCGGCTCATCCTCGATGACCAGAATCTGATGAGTAGTCTGGGTCACGAGATTGTCTGCGTGACAGGCAGAGTGAACTCGAATCTCGCGCCGCCCCCAGCACGGCGACTTGCTTCGATCTCGCCACCATGGGCGTGCACAACCGCAAGGCAAATTGCCAAGCCTAGGCCGACCCCGATCACGGTTCCCTCCTCAGTCCCGCGCTGAAACTTCTCGAACAGCCGAGCCGGGTCGCCAGGCGGCAGCCCAGGCCCATCATCCTCCACGATCACCCTTACGAACCCTCCATCCACACCTGCGGAAACGGTGATCCGGGTATCTGCAGGCGTGTATTTGGCCAGGTTGTCGAACAGATTGGCGAACAGCTGTACGATCAGGATGCCATCCACATACAGCGGCGGCAGATCGGCCGGGAGTCGCAGGTCGAGCGTGCGGCCGGCGAGCTTCTCCTCGAGACGTTGATAGGCGGTTCCCACCAGGTCGTCCAGCATCTGCCAGTCGCATCGCAGGCGGACCTGCCCCGATTCGAGCCGGGTGAGATCCAGTACGTTGGAGATCAGATCGGAGATCTCGCGCGCCTTGGTCTCGATCGTCCTTGCCAGGGACATCCTTGTCGTCTCATCGAGCGATGCACTTCGTGTGGCAAGCGTGCTGCCCGCCCCGGCGACCACGGCAAGTGGTGTGCGCAGGTCATGGGAAATCGAGGCGAGCAGGGTGTTGCGCAGGCTTTCGCGTTGGGCTGCAACGCTCGCCGCCTCGGCTGCTTCGGCGAGGCGTGCTCTTTCGAGAGCGAGCCCGGTCTGACTCGTGAAGGTTTCGAGTAGATGCCGTTGCTCGGGCAGCAGCACGCGACGCGCATTCGAAGGCAGGACGGCGAGGACACCCAGCCTTTGCCACCGCTCACCCAGCGGGATATACAGGCCGGGAGAGGCGGGAAGCGTATCGGTACCGAGGCCAGCCTGCCAGTCGTGGTCAGCGACCCATTGGGCGATCGCAAGATCCGCGGATCGGAAGGAAACGTCCAGGGGAGAACCGGGGGGATAGCGCAGCTTGTCGTCCTGACCGGGAAGGAGGACCACCGCCTGGCACTGAAACACTTCGGCGATATGACGGACGGCGACGGTGGCTATGTTGGAGATGCCCCGGGTGGCGGCGAGCTCACGACTCATCGCGTAGAGCAATGCTGTGCGCCGCTCGCGGGCTCCCGCCACGCGCGTCTGCTGACGCACGCTGGCCATCAGGTTGGCTGTAACGAGTGCGACCGTTAGCATGACAGCAAACGTGACAAGGTACTGGATATCTGAGATCGCGAGATCGAAACGAGGCGGAACGAAGAAGAAGTCGAACGCTGTGACGTTCAGTATGGAGGTCAGGACCGATGGACCGCGCCCCAACCGCAGTCCGGCTACAGTGACGCCGAGCAGGTAGATCATGACCAGGTTCGACAGCTCGAATCGGGGGTACAGGCCAAATGCGATGGCCGTGCAGATGACACTGGATGCGACCGCCCAGGCGTAGCGGTCCCAGTGGATCTGATGCGAGCGCTCCGCAACCGGCACTCCAACTGCGGCCGGTGGCCGCTGTTCGGTGCTGTCTGCAGCCGCGATGATCGTGACATCGAACTGACGCGCCTGCCTTACCAGCTCCGTTGTTGTAGATGGACGCCACCAGGCGCGCCAGCCGCTGCGCTTGGGGGTGCCCACCAACATACGGGTTGCACCTCGTGTCTGTGCGTACTCGAGCAATGCAGCCGTTGGCGAAGGGCCATCCAGGGTGACGGTCTCGGCCCCAAGTGACTCGGCGAGTCGCAGCACCTCGATGCGGCGATTGCGGTCCGCGTCGGAGAGGTGCAGCAGCCTCGGGGTTTCGACATACACGACGGTCCATCCTGCATCCAGGGCATCCCCGAGACGCTTGCCTGCCCTCACGAGCTGCTCCGCCTGGTGATCCGGACCGACGGCCACCAAAACGCGTTCGCCCGCAAACCTCGTGCGCACTCGCTCCGATGGCAGTGCACGGGCTGCAGCCTCTACGCGGTCCGCCACGCGACGCAGCGCCAGCTCGCGCAGCGCCATTAGATTGGGGGTACGGAAGAAGCGTTCGACCGCGGCCGCGACCTGATCCGCGACGTAGACCTTACCCTCCCGCAGGCGCGCCAAGAGGTCATCGGGCGGCAGATCGATCAGCTCAATGTCATCCGCCTCATCGAAGATCCGATCCGGAAGTGTTTCGCGCTGCCGCACACCGGTGATCTGAGCGACCAGATCATTGAGGCTTTCCAGATGTTGGACGTTGACCGTCGTCCAGACATTGATGCCGGCGTTGAGCAGCTCCTCGATGTCCTGCCAGCGCTTCGGATGTCGCAGGGCGGGCTCGCCGCCCACCGGATTGGAATGAGCCAGCTCGTCCACGAGCACAATGGCGGGATGGCGCTCGAGCGCGCCGTCGAGATCGAACTCGCGCCTTACCATGTCGCGATAGCGCACCGCGACGGTGGGCAGTCGTTCCAGTCCCTCGAGCAGCCGCTCGGTATCGGCGCGGCCGTGCGGCTCGACATAGCCCACGACGACATCCACACCCGCTGATTGCTGGCTGCGTGCCGCCTCAAGCATGGCGTAGGTCTTGCCGACCCCCGCGACTGCTCCGAAGAAGACGCGCAGACGGCCCCGTTTGGCCCGCTTCTCATCGGCCTGGACGCGGGCAAGCAATGTGTCGGGGTCCGGCCTCGTGTCAGCCATCCAATTCCTTCAGATCACCTGTTTAGCCAGGGGCATTCGTACCGAAGTGATCCACGCACCCGCTCCCACCCTGCCATTCAGAACTTCACCATGACCCCTGCACCCCAGATGATTTCACGCGTGCGCAGATCCGGATACCAGATGCCACCCCCGTTTGCACACCCGTCGGCGCCGATCGCCGCACCATTGTTGCAGACCATGCTGGCCGGGGCGCCGGTGTTACCGAGCGGTGGGGTCACGCCGCCCGCGCCGGCCCAGTAAGGCACGTTCGAGTGGCGGAATGTGGCTTCCGTCCACCAAGTGATCCACTGCTTGGGCATGTACTGAAAATTGAGCTGCGCGTCCCATTGAAAAAGGCCTTGCCCGGGATTCTCGGTGAAATACGGGGTGCCGCTCTGGGCGGTCGCCCCATTGATTGGTGGCACGAGCGCAAGATAGCGTCCCGGGTTGTTCATGAACCCGCCGCCGAGGGTGACCGCGTACCGATCGTGATCAAACCAGGCCCGGTTATAGAGCATCATGCCGAGGAAGTTGGCCTTGTTCGGCCCATGGATGCAGTGCACCCCGCCGCCATACTCGCAGCCGAGATCCACGGTAAACGACATAGCCATCTTTGACAGACCAGCACTTTGCTTGGCGTCGTAGTACTTCCACACGACACTGTCGTCCTCGTGAACCCGGGTCACGTTGGCGTAGTTGATGAAGGGCGCGGAGGGGTTGGGCAGTCCGATCGAGGCGGTAGGGCTCCCCCCGTTATTGGGGACCCCGCTCCCGGTGGCGAGGTTGTCCTCTCCGAGCACGTAGCTGTTGAATACCATTTTCAAGGAATCGTTGGGAATCCACAGCACCTGGCCGCCGAATCCGGGGTGCTTGTTGAATTTCGCATAGGACTGCCAGCCGTTGATGAGCCACGGCTCGATCTTCAGCGTCTGCGTCGGATACCACTGGACTCTGAGCCCGTTGAAGAACCACGGGGTGTTGGAGGAGACGAAGGACGGCTGATACGTCCAGTTGTCGAAGTTGTAATAGCTGAAGAGGCCCACGTAGGACACGAAGATGCCGGCGTCGACGTTCAGTCCATGATTCACGTCCCAGTGATAGCCGGCATTGGCTTCCGAGAAGTACTTGTAGGCACCCTGCAGGTCCCATTGGCCCACGCCCGCGCTCGCGTCGTTGCGCGGCGTCGTGACGGAGAACAGCCCGAACATCGAGAGGAAACGTGCCTGGACGTTGTTCCAGTGGAAGTTGCCACCCAGACTCACCTGCTCGATCTGGAACTCCCCGGAGCGGAACTCTTCCGTCGAGCCGACGATCGTATGGTCCTTCGGATGATTGAGGTCCTGCAGGTAGTTGACGTCGAAGCGCACCTCGGGTGTAAAGAATTTAGTGTCGAAGATCGGAGTGGTCGCCCGTGCGGTGCCGTTCATCCACCCCAGATCGCCTACCGCGAAGGGGGTTTGGGTATCGTTAGCCGGGGGCGGCTCGGGCGATTGCAGCGCTTCGGGCAGCAGCTGCGCGACCGCCGTCGCCGGGGCCGAGCTACCGGGTGCAGGGGCCTGCGCTCCTGGGGCACTCGCACCCGGTCGCGCACTGGCCGCCGCTGCAAAGGCCGCAGGCGTTGCTGCTGACGACAGATTCATGGCCAGGTCCTGGCGTGTCGCCTTGCCGGTGACCACATCGAGCGGACTCACTGTCACATCGGTTTGTCCGTCCACATGCGCCATGACGGACCATGTTCCCGGCGGCAGATCGGCAAAGGAATAAACACCATCCGACCCCGAGATTGTGGACCGAATGCTGCCGTTGTCGCGGCAAATTGCGGTGATGGTTGCGTGGGGGACCGGTCGGCTGGCGGCATCGCTAACGATTCCCACGATCGTGCCAGGCGCGTCGTCGGCTGCCTGTGCCGCCGCCATGGTCAAGGCCATGCAGCATCCAATGAAAGCCCCTCGCAGCCAGTACCAATGGCCGCTCACTTCATCTGCTCCAGTGCCCTATTCAACTCCAAGACGTTGACGTGGGGCTCGCCGAGAAAGCCCAACAGTTTTCCCCGCGCATGCGAGTCCACGAGCTGCTCTACCGCCGCTGGCTGCAGAGCGCGCGCCCGCGCGACCCGCGCCACCTGGAAATGAGCTGCGGCCAGACTGATGTCCGGATCCAGACCGCTTGCGGAGGCGGTGACCAGATCGACCGGGACGGGCGACTGGTGCGTCGGATCGGCCGCCCGCAATGCCTGGATGCGCGCCTTGACGGCCGCGAGCAGAGCCGGGTTGAGCGGCCCCTGATTCGAGCCGCCTGAGGCGCTTGCGTTGTATGGCTGCGGTGTGGTCGCGGAGGGGCGGCTCCAGAAGTATTCCGGGCCGCTGAAGCTCTGCCCGATCAGTCGCGAGCCCACTGTCTTACCGCTTCTGAAAATCAGGCTGCCGTTCGCCTGCCGGGGAAACAGTAACTGAGCGATGCCAGTCACCAGCAAGGGATATGCAATGCCGGTGATCAGTGTCAGGCAAGCAAACAATCCGATGGTCGATCGCAGCATTGCTCTCATTGGCTTCGTCCTGCTCACACCAGATGCGTGAGTACCAGCCCCAGATCGATGAGCTTGACGCCGGCGAACGGCACCAGGATCCCACCCAGCCCATAGATCAGCAGGTTGCGACGCAGGAGGACCGCGGCGCCCAAGGCGCGGTATCTCACGCCCTTCAGCGCGAGCGGAATCAAGAACACGATGATCAGCGCATTGAAAATGACGGCCGATAGAATGGCTGAGTAGGGGCTCGCGAGACGCATCACATTGAGAGCTTCGAGCTGCGGGTAAGTCGTTGCGAACGCCGCCGGGATGATTGCGAAGTACTTGGCGACATCATTCGCGATGCTGAAGGTCGTCAGCGAGCCGCGTGTCATCAGCATCTGCTTGCCGGTCTCCACGACCTCAATGAGCTTCGTGGGGTTGGAGTCGAGGTCAACCATGTTGCCGGCCTCTTTGGCCGCCTGGGTGCCGGTGTTCATAGCCACCGCCACATCCGCCTGCGCGAGGGCCGGCGCATCGTTCGTCCCGTCTCCGGTCATGGCGACCAAGCGGCCCTGTGCCTGGTGCTCGCGGATCAGATGCAGCTTTGCCTCCGGAGTGGCCTCGGCCAGGAAGTCATCGACGCCTGCCTCGGCGGCGATCGCCGCGGCGGTGAGCGCGTTGTCACCGGTGATCATCACGGTCTTGATGCCCATGCGTCGCAGCTCGCCGAAGCGCTGTTTGATCCCTCCCTTGACGATATCCTTGAGCTCGATGAGACCGAGCACCCGCCCGCCATCGCTGACGAGCAGCGGTGTGCTGCCGCGACGCGCCACTTCCTGCACGGTGGTCAGGATTGCCTTTGGAAAGACCTGGTTCAGCGACTCGACTTGCTTCTGGATGGCGTCGGCGGCGCCCTTGCGGATCTGGCGCTCGCCGATGTTCACGCCACTCATGCGCGTATGGGCCGAGAACGGCACGAAGGTCGCCGCCAGCGAGCGCAGGTCCCGCTCGCGCAGTCTGAACCGCTGCTTTGCCAGCACGACGATGCTGCGCCCCTCGGGTGTTTCGTCAGCGAGCGAGGCGAGCTGCGCCGCATCCGCCAACTCCTCTTCCGTGACAGCCCTAGCGGGGATGAACACCGAGGCCTGACGGTTACCCAGCGTGATGGTGCCGGTCTTGTCGAGCAGCAGCACATCCACGTCCCCAGCCGCCTCCACCGCTCGCCCCGACATTGCAATGACGTTCGCCTGCATCATCCGGCTCATGCCAGCCACACCGATCGCCGACAACAGGCCACCGATGGTCGTTGGGATGAGGCATACCAGCAGCGCGATAAGTGCGGTGATGGCGATGGGCGTGCCCAGCTTAGCCACCGACACGCTGTACAGCGAGTAGGGCAGCAGGGTTGCCGTCGCGAACAGGAAGACCAGCGTCAGAGCAATCAGCAGAATGGTCAGGGCGATCTCATTCGGTGTCTTCTGTCGGCGCGCGCTCTCGACCATGCTGATCATCCGGTCGATGAAGGTCTCACCCGGATTGGCGCTGATACGCACGATGATCCAGTCCGAGAGGACGCGAGTGCCGCCGGTGACCGATGAGAAGTCGCCACCCGACTCGCGAATGACCGGTGCCGACTCCCCGGTGATCGCGCTCTCATCCACCGAAGCGGCGCCTTCGAGTACGTCGCCGTCCCCTGGGATGTAGTCCCCGGCTTCGACCAGGACGATGTCGCCCCTGCGCAGCAGATCCGCCCGCACCGGCGATTGATGCGAGCGATCGCCCTGCGCTGCGAGTTTCTTCGCGAAAACAGTTTGCTTCAGGCCACGCAGGCTCGCGGCCTGCGCCTTGCTGCGGCCCTCGGCCAGCGCTTCCGCGAAGTTCGCGAATAGCACCGTGAACCACAGCCAGATCGAGACGTTCAGAATGAACCAGGACGGCGCCTCTGCGTGTCCGGTTATTGCCTGAAGCCACAGCAGCATCGTGAGAATGCTTCCAACATACACGACGAACATCACCGGATTGCGCCATTGCACGCGTGGGTCGAGTTTGCGAAAGGATTCGGCGATTGCCGGGCCTAACAGCGCCCGATCAAACAGCGAGAGCTTATGTCGGCCCAACAGCTGCGGGCCGGCAGTCTCCGGCGGCTGCAGCGCGCGGGTGAGCGGCGCTCGTGCCAGATCAGCCATTGCTACTACTCCACAACTGCAGATGCTCCACGATTGGCCCGAGCGCCAGCGCTGGCACGAAGGTGAGCGCGCCGACCAGCAGAACCGTGCCGATCAGCAGGATGACGAACGTCGGCCCATGCGTCGGCATCGTGCCAGGGGTCACCGGCACCCGCTTCTTGGCCGCTAGGGCGCCGGCGATTGCCAGCACTGCGCCAATTGGCCAGAACCGTCCCAGCCACATCACCAGGCCCAGGCTGATGTTGTAGAAGGGAGTGTTCGCAGAGAGACCTTGGAACGCGCTGCCGTTGTTGTTGCTCGCCGACGTGAACGCATAAAGGATCTCGGAGAAGCCATGCGCCCCCGGATTGGCGACGCCTGCCTGGCCCGCGGCGAGACTGACCGCGATTGCCGTCCCTACCAGCACGATGAGCGGCATGACCAGAATCGCGATGGCGCTCATTTTCATCTCGAACGCCTCTATTTTCTTGCCAAGGTATTCGGGCGTGCGTCCGATCATGAGCCCGGCGATGAACACGCCTATGATGGCGAACACCAGCATGGAATACAGACCGGTTCCCACGCCCCCGAACACAACCTCACCGAGCTGCATGTTGAAGAGCGGCACCAAGCCTCCGAGAGGCGTGAAGGAGTCGTGCATGGCATTCACAGCTCCGCAGGATGTGCTGGTGGTCAGTGTCGCAAACAGTGCGGACGCGCCGATGCCGAAGCGCGCCTCTTTGCCTTCCATATTCCCGCCCGGCTGCAGCGGCGTGTAAGCCTGATCGACGCCCAGAGCGGCAACCCGGGGATTGCCCAGCTGCTCGTTGTAAACGGCCGTTGACACCATGGCCACGAACAGAATCGCCATCGCGCTGAAGACGGCCCATCCCTGACGCGTGTCGCCCACCATGTGTCCGAACGTGTAGGTCAGCGCCGCGGGAATCAGAATGAGGGCGAGCATCTCCAGGAAATTCGACAGCGCGGTGGGATTCTCGTAAGGATGAGCCGAGTTCGCATTGACGAATCCACCCCCATTGGTACCGAGCTGCTTGATCGACTCCTGGGAGGCCACCGGCCCCATGGGCAGCGTCTGCGTCGTCGTCACCACGCGCTGCACGAGCGGATCACCCGCGGCATTCTTGATGGGATTGCCAGCCGCATCGGTAGCCGGCTGCTGGTAAGCGAGCGGCTGCAGCAGCTGCACATCCCGGTAGGCGCTGAAATTCTGCAAGACACCCTGTGAGACGAGCACGATCGCCAGAAAAGCGGAGAGTGGCAGCAGCACGTATAGGGTGGATCGCGTGAGATCGACCCAGAAATTGCCGATGGTCTTGGCGCTGTGCCGAGCCAGACCCCGGATGACCGCGACCGCGACCACCATTCCGGTGGCCGCCGAGACGAAGTTCTGCACGGCGAGCCCGCCCATCTGGGTGAGATAGCTCATCGTCGCCTCACCTGCATATCCCTGCCAGTTGGTATTAGTGACGTAACTGACCGCGGTATTGAAGGAGGAGTCCGCGGAGACATTCGCAAAGTGTTGCGGATTGAGGGGCAGGACGTGCTGCACCCGTTGCAGTGCGTACAGCACCAAAGCGCCCAGCGCATTAAATACCAGCAGCGCGCTTGCATAGGCCTTCCAGCCCATCTCAGCAGCTGGATCGATGGCACATAGCCGGTAGATGAGCCGTTCGACAGGAGCGCCGACACGCATCGGCCACACAGGCCGCGACTCCATGACATTCGCGATGTAGAGTCCGAGCGGCTTAACGCAAAGCAGCACCAGGAGCAGAAACACCACGATCAGAGCGAGTGAGCTGGAGGTCATCAGAACTTCTCCGGCCGGAACATCGCATACAGCAGATAGACGAATAGCCCCAGTGCGAGAAGTCCGCTGACGATGTACTCCACGCTCATTCCACACCGCCCAGTCCGGCAAGCAGGCGGACCAGCCACTGCGTGACGGCGTAGAGTCCGAGAATCAACAGAATGACTACGATATCCATGATTGCGTCATGCTCGAGCGCCGCAGATTATCGATGGCTGCATTAGCAAGTTATTAAGAGAAAAGCGGCAGGCTGTCTGACCAGCCTGCCGCCAGGATGAGGAGGAGTCCGCGGGGAGCGGAGTCTTCCTTTGCAACGCGGCGCGTTGCTCGGTATCAACAGTGAAGAATTACGGGAGCGCCGTCTTGTAGCTGGCTGACGAGCCCCGCAATCGATCGAGGCCGTCGCACCTTGGAGGAGCTCGGTCAGATTCCCTCGAGCGACGTTAGCCGCATCTGCTTGCGGCTGGAACCGTTCCGTCTGAGGGTATATTTTGAGCGGGCGTCTGACAGACGGGTCTCGGCCAGGAGCGGACCCTCCGACCGATCTGGAGCTTCACAAATGCGTAAGAATGCGAGCACGTTTTATGTGTATGCGACGGGGCTGTGCTGTTTGCTCGTAACGGGAGCGGCCGTTTCTTTGGCCGATGAAGCACCTGAGGCTGCAAGTGCAGACGCCCACATTCCAAACTTGACCTGCAAACCAGTTCCTACGAGTCAGAAGACACTGCCGCCGAGTCAATGGAACGAATGCGTGGGCACATATACTTATGGGAACGGCAACATTTACCGCGGCCACTTTCGCCACGGGGACCGTGATGGTTTCGGAGTACTGGAGATCAAGTTCATTGGTCAATCTAGCGACACCATGATCGGCTGGGATGAGCACGCTATCTATGTCGGCAGCTTCAGGGACGGCCGCCTGAACGGCCACGGCCTGTTGCTTGCCAAATCCGGCGTGGCGTATGCAGGAAAATTTAAGGACAACATTGCGCAATCCGACCTGACGCGGAAGCAATGCCCAGGGGAGACATCTACAGATTGGACGAATTGCATTGGCACGCACCGTTTTCCAGACGGTAACGTGTATCGTGGTGAGTTCGCACATGGCCTCCCGGAAGGCATCGGCATGCTTGAAGTCAACGCTGTAGGCAGTCCTGATGCCACGCAGGTTAGGCTACCTTTGCCTGGCGTATATGTCGGCCAATTCAAGGCCGGAAACCTTAGCGGCCAAGGCTCAGTTGTAATGTCGGGTGCCGGCTATTTTGGGACGTTCAGCGATAACACGTTCAAGCTGAACCCCCCTGTGCTCACTGCGGAACACGCGCGTCAAGGAAGCAGCTTGACGCAGTGATGACCCGCTTCAGATCGAGTCAGGTGCGGCGTGCGCGAGCGGTGGAATTATCGGGCGTTGATCGCGCAGCATTGGCGCGTGTAACTCGCATGTTACCGCGGCGCGGGTGAAAACAGACAGTCTGAAAATTGCCGCGATTCTGTGGCGCAAAAGCGCCGCCCAACGTGGGCGACGCTGTTACGCATATCGCTGCTTTGGCTACTTCGCGCCTGTCCCAGGCGTAGTCGTCTTTGGCGCCTTGCCATCCTCAACGCGGCCTTCGTTGCGCAGGTCGCGGCCCTCTTGTGCCTTACGCTGGCTCTCTGGCGATTTGCCATGCTCGTGCGCTTCTTCTTTCACATAGCCGGTGGCTTCTTTAACCTTACCTTCAACGCTCATAATCCATTCCTAGCTGCAGGGACGAGATTGTCCTGCGTATCAACGCAGGCGGAATCAAGGTGTTCCGCACACTTGAGCTTGGACTGGTCAGAAAGCCACCCCGAGTAAGGTGAGCTGCATCTCCTTGGCGTGGGGCCCCCCCCGTCATAGCCAGCGTATCCCTTGAGGCGCTGCTGCATAAGGTCGCATACTAGGGCAATCTTAATATTGCACTATGACAATCTTATGTGGTTGCCTCATTTACCCACCGACGGCACGCCGATCTTTCAGCAAATCCTTGCAGCGCTGGAGCGCGCGATCAGTGACGGGGTTTTGAGACCGGGGGAGCAGCTGCCGCCGCAGCGCGCTTTGGCCGAAAGGCTCGGGGTGAGCGTAGGCACGGTTACGCGTGCTTACGAGGAGGCGGATCGACGCGGGCTGACGCTTGGTCATGTCGGCCGCGGCACCTTTGTAGCACAAGCTCACGAGATCGACAGCGTCCGCTCGGGCTCACCATTCGTCGATCTGTCGCTGAACATCCCCCCGATGGTGGCTGCCGAAAGGCTGCTCGTCGAAACGTGGGGCAAGGTCCGACGGAGACATGACTTTCTCGAGGCACTCAATTACGGCCCGATCGAAGGGTCGCCCCAGCATCGACGACTTGTCTCGACTTGGCTGACCCATTCGGCGGGGGTTGAAAGCGTAGACCCACAGCGCATCGTGGTAACTGGCGGAGCGCAGGCAGCGCTGGATCTGGTGTTTCAGCACCTCTGCAAGCCAGGCGACGCAATTCTGGCGGAGGAGTTTACTTTCACCGGCATGCGTGCGTTGAGTCAATATCGCGGTTACCAGCTGGTCCCTGTGGCGATGGACGGCGAGGGCATCCTCCCTGAATCTCTAGCTGAGTCGGCCAAGGCGAGCGGTGCTCGTGTGTTGTACACGATGCCGACCTTGCAAAATCCTACCGCAAGGATCCTCTCACTATCCCGGCGCAAGGACCTCATCAAAGTGGCACGCCGCCACAAATTGACAATAGTGGAGGACGATGTCTACGCGGTCTACGTAGATCGCCTGGTCGCGCCGCCGCCACTGATCAATATGGCCCCCGAAATCACGTACTACGTCTCGGGGCTGTCCAAGTCGCTGGCTCCGGGACTGCGCACCGGCTTTGCGATCGCGCCCGGTCCCGCACTTGCCGCAGCAATCGCCACGGGGACTCGCGCATCATGTTTCTCAGCTCAGTCGATGGGACTACTAATCGCGCAGCAGGCCATCGAGGACGGTGCAGCCGATCAAATCATTCGCGAGAATCGCCAACTGCTCCGTGCGCGCGGGCGAGCGCTCCGCGCTGCATTGGGGCTCGCTCCGCAAAGATCGGGAGTAGATTCGCCGCATATCTGGTGGCCGGCGAGCGAAACGGATGCCCAGCGGCTTGAGGCCCGCTTGCTCAGCGAGAACGTTCGAATCATGGGCATCGCGGACACGGTCCTCGATGCCCGACGCGGTTGCGGGTTACGGTTTTGCGTTGGCGCCACCCGGCGCGAGGCGGAGTTTGAAAGGGCCGTGGGCGTTATCAAACGGGCTATCGCGCAGCCCAGTAACTTCGCTTTGCGGGCGGCGGTTTGAATGTACTAGTACAACTAGGCTGGAGCCCCGTGAGACAATTGGTGTCAGCGCAGGTCCGTGTGATCCCCGAGGGAGGCTGTGCTCTCTGAATGAAAAGGATGTAGAGCATGACGGCGCTCCAGCTGCCGGTCACGATCTTGATTTGCGCCCGGTCTGGCGCCTGATTTCTATCGTCTGAATGCTGAATGGTTAGAGCGCTTTTTCAGGTTGGAGTCGATTGACGAAAAGGTCCTGCGTAACCCGGTCAAGTACATCGTGGAACCGGGTGGCGAGGTACTGTTCGCTCAAAAGGGTGCGGACATTGTCGGCACCTGCGCACTTATGCCCAGCGATGCGGGCCGGGGTTATTTCGAACTGACGAAAATGGCTGTGACCGCGAGTGCACAGGGGCAGGGCGTCGGCCGGCAGCTATTAGAAGCAGCCTTGGCATGTTACCGAACTTTCGCAGCGCGACACCTGTTCTTGGAGACGAACAGCCAGCTCAAGCCAGCGATTTGGCTGTATGAGAGTGTAGGTTTCAGGCGTCGAGCTCATCCTCAAGGAGCCTCTGTGTATCAGCGCGCTGACGTTTACATGGTTTACGAACTACCCGCCTGATAGGGAGTAACGCGTGCTTCAACTTCGTCCCAGCTGCGAAAACTGTGCGCAGCCGTTGCCTCCTAATTCGGTCGAGGCAATGACCTGCTCGTTTGAATGTACCTTCTGCCGTCACTGCGTAAGTACCGTGCTGGCAAATGTTTGTCCCAACTGCGGCGGCGGGTTTACCTCGCGTCCGATCAGACCTGCAAAACGTTGGAAAGGGGATAACTATCTCGGCCGTTATCCCGCCTCCGAGACCCCGGTCGTCAAACCACTGGATGCGGAGCAACATCAAGTCTTCGCGGCAGCCATCAAGGTAATTCCGCCAGAGCATCGGTAGTCCCAGGCGCTGCATGCCGTCTGGCCATGTCATCTCGACTCTCCGCACGATCGTTGTCAAAAACGCGCGACTGCATAACCGCAACGATTGCCGGCTCGGCCGCAGCGCACCGCGTCCGGTAACAACCCGACTGTGGTTGCTCTGTCTTGTACCAGTACAACACCTGCTTGAATCCGTGCTTGCTCGAGGCCATCGTTAGCCTTAATCCCAATCTAACTAAAGGTTCATCATGTCAAAAGGCGCTATTAACGCGAAGGAGCTCGGGCCGGCCGCAGGACCATTCTCGCACGCCGTCCGAGGCGGTGAATTACTCTTCTTAAGCGGCCAGGTTGGCGTACTGCCTAATTCAAAACGTCTCGCGGATGGCGGCGTGGAGGCGCAAACGGCTCAAGTCTTGAAAAATCTTAAACATGTGCTCGAGGCAGCCGGAAAATCATTTTCTGACGTGGTGCGGGTGGGGGTTTACCTCACGTCCATGAATGACTTCGCGGCGATGAACGCGATCTACGCCAGCTATTTTGTTGAGCCGTTCCCTGCCCGTACGACGATTGGGGTTGTCGCGTTGCCGTTAGGGGCCTGCGTGGAAATTGACATGGTGGTCCAATGAGCGCTGTCGAGGCGCCAATAACGTCCCAAGGGCGAAGTCATCGCTTTGTGATTGTGGATGTTTTCACCGACGACGCCTTCGGTGGCAACCAACTTGCGGTCTTCCCGGATGCTCGCGGGCTATCTGCGCAGCAGATGCAAGCTGCGGCGCGCGAATTCAATTTCGCCGAGACGACCTTCGTGATTCCGCCATCGGAACGCGGAGGCTGGAACCGTGTCCGCATATTCACACCCCGACGCGAGCTGCCCTTTGCGGGGCATCCTACCGTTGGCACGGCCGCCGCGATGTCCTTTTCGCAGCCAGTCGAGTCGCCGCCTGACGAAGGTTGGATCACCTACGAGGAAGGCATCGGCCCGGTAATGGTGCGCACATCGCCAGCGGCCGGCCGACGAGTCTTCGCGGAGCTTTCGCTGCAGGCCTCCCTGGAGCTTCCCGCGGGGCAACCCGTTCTTGCAGATATCGCGAAGGCGATATCCCTCGATCAGGAGCAGATTGTCGCCGCGTGGTATGCCGCGATTGGTATCCCATTTTGCTACGTTCATTTGGCCGACAAACGGGCCGTGGATACTGCACGCTTGGATCACCAATGCTGGAAAGCGAAGCTGGCCGATACGCCCGCGCCGCAGATCTTCCTTTTTGCTGGCGCTCTAAAGTCCGGCGGAGAGCTCTATGCGCGGATGTTCGCGCCGGCTCTGGGGATTGAGGAGGATCCTGCCACCGGTTCGGCATGCGTGACCCTCATCGCAACGCTTGCGAAGCGTCAGCAGACACACGCGACGGTGCTGGGCTTAACCGTTCGTCAGGGGGTGGCGATGGGTCGTCCCAGTGCCATGACGGTATTCGCGGATATGCGAGATGGGGAGGTACATGCCCTGCGGTTGGGAGGCAATAGTGTCATCGTTGCAGAGGGCGCTATGTCCTTTGAAGCAGCAGGAGTATGAGCTCATTATGGACAATCGCTTTCTGACGATATCCTGCTTGCTAGCCTTGGGTCTCATCTGGGGTGCATCGTTCGCGCTACAACGCGTCGCAGCCCCTTCGTTCGGTCCGACACCTCTGGTGTGTATCCGGCTAACCCTGGGTGCTGCTATGTTGCTGCCCTTTCTATGGCGCGCTCGCGGGCTCCTATCGCACGGGATAGTTCTGCGACTCGCGGCGGTGAGCCTACTTAGCCAATCAATCCCGTTTTTGTTATTCGCTTGGGCCGCGGAACGTGCTCCGGCGGCGATCGGGGCTATTACCAACTCTCTGACCGCGCCATTCGCTGCGCTGGTTGGCGTAGTGGCGTTCGGGGAGCGTATCTCATGGACGCGAGTGGGGGGGATCGTCCTAGGCTTTATGGGGGTCCTGGTTCTGGTCGGCATTCGCGTCTCGCAGACGGACATCGCACTGGCAGCCTTGGCCGGAGTTCTCGGTGCTTTGTGCTACAGCATCGCGGCCCAGCTCGTGGCTCGTCATTTTCGGGAGTTGCCGCCCACCGCCATCGCGGCTGTTACTTTGAGCTCAGGCGGCGTACTTACTGTGGCGCCAGCTGTCGTTGCTTGGCCACACGTTCCCCCAAACAGCGCCAGCTGGGCCAGCGTTATCGTGCTGGGTGTCGCATGCACCGGCGTCGCGTATGTCATGTTATTTTGGCTCCTGGCCCGGATCGGTGCAGCCCGGGCGACGGCGGTCACGTATCTCATTCCGCTTTTCGGTGTAGTGCTTGCCTGGCTCTTTTTGGGCGAACGACCGGGATGGAATGTCGCAGGCGGGGGCGTTTTGATACTTGCCGGTGTCGCGATGAGCCAATCGCGGACCGAGTGCGAACCCGGAAGTCGGTGGCGAGGCGATCGGCCAGGAAGCACACCAAGGGTCATCAGAGCTGACCATGCTGCTTTGTGAATGGAACTGCAGCTGATGGAAGGACTGCGCTATCCATTTTGCCGAGACGATACGCGCGCTGGGGCTATCATGGTGTGAGGTCCAAAGTGGAGCGAACATGAGCAAAATCGACGTAGTCTCTGCGCCTGCTCGCACTGGCAGTAGCTATCCGGCTCCTTATGGTGACCCGTGTGCGCTCCGTCGGCGTTTTCGACTGGGAGATGCCGCAGGTTTGACCCAGTTCGGAGTCAACCTGTTAAGGCTGCCGCCAGGGCAGTGGTCGAGCCAGAGGCATTGGCATGAGGCCGAGGATGAGTTCGTTTTCGTACTGGAAGGCGAGGTCGTATTGGTGAGCAATGATGGTGAGGAAGTACTCCGTCCCGGAGACTGCGCAGGATTTCGAGCTGGTGATCAAAACGGCCACCATCTGCAGAACCGCAGTCAGTGCGAGGCTACTGTCCTTGAGATCGGTGGCCGCCACCCTCGGGAAGACGCGGTTGACTATCCCGACATCGACCTGCAAATCCGCAAGGGTGCCATGGCCTTCTTCCATCGGGATGGAGAGCCCTACTGAACCAGCCAGACACGGCAATTCCATCGCCAATTAGGCAATCCGCGAGTTCAAAACATAAATGACCCAAGGTGCAACTCGAGTCTCGGTAACCCATTTGATCTGATCATCCTCTCGGCCGAGAGGATTTAGCTTTTCGATAATTGCGAGCCCTGCCGAATGAAAGATTGCACGGTACAGCTGGTCTGAGCACATGATGTCCTCTACGGGCCTCATGTCTCCCGCGGAGACATTTATGATACGGACGACATCTCCATCACGTGCCCGCTGATTTTCCGGAAATCGAGAAGTAGAAAACGAAGCCCACTCGTGACGATAGATTTCAGGGGTGCTCGCCACCACAACAATCCTGCCAGAATTCGTCAGGGTGGCGAGTAGTCCTCTAAACAGGCTGGTTTTTCGCTCATTCGGAACATTGTCGAAGGGAAACGCGCAAAGAATGAGATCGAATTTCTCAGTACCCAGCAACTCGCAATGCCCATCAGGAACGAGGCGGTAGTCGCCGTTCGGATCGAGTTGTCTCGCTCTTGCCAACATTTCGCTGGCGACGTCGATGCCTGTAACCGAAAACCCATATCTTTTTAGAAACCGTGTTGAGCGTCCGGTGCCGCAGCCAAAATCCAGTGCTCGCTTGCCCTGGATATGCCTGCTAAAAACGTCTGGCAAGTCTCGATAGGCCAGCTCATAGGTTCCAGGAAATTCAAGGGTCGCGTAAGCATCTGCGCGCTCAGCGTTTGCGTAGGCGTTTTGGAACATATGAGGAGCGGTAGGTGGAGCTTGCTGCCAAAGCAGAGCCTACTCCGTGGAAGTCGAGGGGTGCAATCGGACGCCGTAGTGGTGACTGCCGGCTTACAACATTCAGGCAGCAAGCATCCGATTACGGGTGCGGAACTCTGCAACTCGCTCGGGAGCGACCTGCAGGATTTCGGGGCGCCAGCCAGCGATATTCTCGTCAATCGTGGTAAACCAGATCTGAGGCCGCTGTCGGCGCTGCTGATTGACGCATTGCCGGATGGATCCGCGGGTTTTGAATCCGGCTGATAGGCCGTAGCGCGTCAACGCTTCTTCTGGCTCACGGCTTGAGCACAATATTGACCGTTCCCGCAGCCTCGGCACGCATTATGTTGACCCGCTGCGTAAGTGGACGCAAAGGCGCGCGGCTTGCCATCCGTGGGCGTAGAATCATCGAACATCGAGCGACGACACTCCCTCTAACCATAAATCCAGGAGGAGTCATGAGCGCAGTCATACTCGCGGTTTATCCGGACTATGAAACGGCCGAGCGCGTGCGAGTCTCGCTGGTCCACGATGGCTTTCCCACGGATCGCGTTGACCTCACGGCCAACTGCGACCTGGGTCGCGCGGCTCTCGAGCCAGGCGGTTCAACTCACGATAAGTGTGTCGAGTACTTCGGCACCTTGTTGCCTCGTGAGAATGAGCGACAGCATCCAGAGAATCTGGCCGAGTGCATCGACAAGGGTGCAGCGGCGGTGACGGTGCATCCACGCGGAGCGTTGGAGACCGCCCGGGCGACCGAGATCCTGAAGCAAGCCCTTCCCGCTGACATCGTGGGGCACGATCTGGAGAAACACGGCTGGGAATGGGCGGCGGCGCGGCAGGAACGCTTCTGGATTCGACATCTGTGGCTGGAGAGTGCGCCTGATACGGACTGCATCTATTGCCGTCTGTTCCCCAGCAAGCCGCACGCGCATTCAGTAAAGTGACCCGGCCGGGCCGGATCCGCCGCCGCGACGGCATTCCCGGCCGGTTTCTCGAAGCCCCTCCGCGGCGGGCTAGTCCTTTTTTGCCAGCATTGCTCTGCGGAGCTCGTCAAAGGATGCGCTTACCGTTGTGCTCGAGGTATCAATGGTGCGATCCGCTTTCGCATAAAGCTCGTTCCGGTTGGCAAGAATTCGACGCAGGTCCTCCATGGCTTCTCGATTGCCAGCCATCGGGCGCATATCACCCTGGGCAATTACTCGAGCCATGTGCTCTTCGGGAGAAGCTTTGAGCCAGATGGTGAAACACGAGGCGAGTAGGTAGCTGTAAGTCTGTGCCTCCGACACGATACTTCCTGGAGTTGCTATCACCACGCCGTGTCCACCTTCGACCACGGTGGCCTCGAGAGCTTGGCGTTCGTAGCGTCGGTAGGCCGACTGGCCGAGCATGGAGTGAATCTGAGCGGTATCCATGCCACTCAACTCTTCAATGATCTTATCCAACTCGACGAAGCGGAAGCGGAGCTCCTTGGCGAGTTTTGCGCCCAGAGTGGACTTGCCGGCCCCGCGCAACCCGATCAGCGCGATACGCGAGGTGCGTAAGGCCGCAGCGCCTTCATGAATGAACCGGCCCTGCAGCAGCTTGCGCGCTTCCTCCAGTTTCGCGTCCGAAAGGCTGGAGAGAATTTGCATGCTGAGCCTGAGGTCAGCACGGCTCTCACCGTGGTCTCCTAGGATGTCGGCGAGGGGTAGGGCGAGCGCGTCCGCGAGCTTGTTGAGCAACAGTACAGAGGCGTTCCCGACGCCCGCTTCCAAGTCCGCCAGGAACCGTTCTGAGACATCTGCATCCTTTGCGAGTGCTTTGCGGGACATACCGCGTGCCGCGCGCAAATCTCTCACGCGCTCGCCAAGGCGCTGCAATACTGGATCAGACTCGCGTGAACTGGCTCGCGACAGCTTTTTCGCCGAAGTGCGCATTGATCACATCACTCCGAGAGCGTTGCGACCCAATGCCCTACGGCATCGAGTACGCGTCCGGGCTGGTCTCGATGGGGTGAGTGCCGACACTGAGCGAGAGATACCGTCTCAACACGGGTAGCCTGCCTTTTGATACGCCGAATCTGCTCCATCGTGCCGTACTCATCGTCTCGCCCCTGGATTGCCAGGATAGGGCAGCGAATCCGTGGCAGATACTCCTCAATGTTCCACGCCCGGAAGTCTTTACTCAACCAGATGTCATTCCAGCCCCAAAAGACCCCATCCACATCGTCATGGTGGCGCGCAAGCCTTTCGCGCAGGTTAGTGCTTTGGTATGCCGTCTTGGCTGCGGCTATGTTGGTGACTGACAGCTCCTCCACGAACACATGCGGTGCCAGTGCTGCGACGCCGCTGATCTCGCGATCGCTGCCGCCCGCAAAAATAAGCGCAATGGATGCTCCGTCGCTATGACCGAAAAGAATCGGCTTCTCGACCTGCAGGGCGTCGAGAACCTGCGGCAGCATGATGAGGGCTTCATCGTGCATATAACGCACGGTTCGCGGCTCCGTCATGGGCGTCGATTTCCCATACCCGAAACGAGAGTAAGCAATGACGCGGCTACGCGTTGCGGCTGCGAGCCGTTCTGGAAAATCTTTCCACAAAGATAGCGAACCCAGTCCTTCGTGGAGCATGACGATGGCATGGGCAGCGGTGGGACCATCGTCGAAAAGCTGGTACTCAAGACGGCCACGGTCAGTGGTCAGAAATGGCATCTGTCAACTGACGATCGCGGATTGGTTGGATTGCAAGGCGTGCGCGTATTGCTCGCGCAGTTTGAAGCGCTGAATCTTGCCCGTGGCAGTCTTCGGCAACT
Organism: uncultured Pseudomonadota bacterium; assembly: GCA_963715725.1. Classification (GTDB taxonomy): domain Bacteria; phylum Pseudomonadota; class Gammaproteobacteria; order Steroidobacterales; family Steroidobacteraceae; genus 13-2-20CM-66-19. Next base: position 3,633,479 of record OY970272.1, read on the forward strand.
CGTCCAGGAACTCAATTCTACGCGGGTACTTATGCGGAGCCAGCAGACTCTTGACGTGCTGTTTAAGCTGCTCTGCCAGTGCGGCTGAGGGCCTTGCGCCAGTATTCAATACGACACACGCGAGCGGTTTCATCAGGCCTTCCGCGTCCATGGCACCGATCACTGCGGCCTCCAGCACGGCGGGATGCGAGATGAGTGCGGCCTCCACCTCAGCAGGTGCGACATAGATCCCACTCACCTTCAGCATGTCATCACTGCGGCCTGCATAGACGTAGCAGCCCTGTTCGTCAACGTAGTATTTATCGCCGCTGCGTACCCAGGGTCCGAGGAAGGTTTGCGATGTCTTCTCGCGATTATTCCAGTACGCCAGTGCTCGAGTGGGCCCGCACACCTGCAATTCGCCGATTTCTCCGCGGGGAGCCGGCTGCCCTTCCTCGTCAACGAGCCGGATCTGATAGCCGGGCACCGGTGAACCGGTTGTGCCGTAGCTGACTTTCCCGGGCCGATTCGAGAGGAAAATGTGGAGCATTTCGGTGGACCCGATCCCGTCCAAAATGTCGATACCAAAATGACGCGTCCACCGTTCACCGATATTCTTGGGCAGCGCCTCCCCTGCCGATACACAAGTCCGGAGTGCCAGAGCCTCGCGAGGGGGTAATTGCCCCGAGAGCATCGCGGCGTATAGGGTCGGCACGCCGCCGAAAATCGTGGCTTGATGGCGTTTGAGGCGCGCATAAACGGCCTCGGGCGTAGGCCGTTCCGCCATCAACACAGCAGTCCCCCCGACTGCCAGAGGAAAGGTCAGCGCATTGCCGAGCCCGTAAGCGAAGAACAGCTTGGGCGCAGAGAACACGACATCGTCCTTGCTGATTCCCAGTATAGGCCGCGCGTAAAGCTCGGCCGTTTGAATCAGGCTGGAATGGACGTGAACCGTTCCCTTAGGGGCGCCGGTTGATCCCGAAGAGTAGAGCCAGAAGCAGGGGTCATCACAGGAGGTCGCCGCCGGCTCGAACCTGGAAGCCGCCTTGCTCAAGAGATTCTCGAGTGAGGTGAATGAGGGGTGACTACCGCGGGAGACGACTACATGTTGCAGCTGGGTATGCTCAGACAAGCTAGGAGCCAAGGTCGGTAACAACGCAGCTGAGACGAACAGCGCGCGTGCACGGCTGTCGCGCAACATGTAACTGTAATCTGTCGGCCTCAACGCAGTGTTTGCAGCGACGGGGACGATGCCGGCCTTGATGGCTCCTAGAAAGACGGTTGGGAAATCGATCGTATCCTGTAGGCATACGAGGATACGCTGCTCCGCTTGTACGCCTAGCTCGGTCAATGCATTGGCGCAACGATCGACTCGTTCCGCAAGGTCCGCATAGGTGTATTCGCCCGCGTCGTCAATGAAAGCCGTTTTATGTTGCAGTCCGGCCCTCAGATTGCGCTCGATCAGATCATGAGCCGCGTTGTACTCCCGGGGAATTTCGAGAATGGGCGGGCTGTATTGATGGTCTGCCGAGCTCAAACGGAGCATGACTCCCTCTCAACTGTGCTCTTGAGTGCAATATAGTGCAGCATGTGGCAGTTGTATAGACCCCAGGAAGCAGCCAGATATGCAGTATAATGCTTGTCTACGAGTACGAGGTGCGATATAAAGCCTCCGGCTCGAAACCGAGGATCAGGCGCCTATGGCCAATACATCCATTTCAGCGTCGGAGACTGCACGAAAGATCGTGACCTTCGACACGCAGCCGAGTCGCTATCGGCATTGGAAGATGACCTTCGACGGTCCCGTCGCCATCTTAGCGATGGACACTGATGAGAACGGCGGGCTGCGCCCTGGCTATAAGTTGAAGTTGAACTCCTATGACCTGGGGGTCGACATCGAGTTGCACGATGCCTTGCAGCGCATCCGTTTCGAGCATCCCGAGGTTCGTACGGTCGTTCTAACTAGCGCTAAGGACCGCATCTTCTGCTCCGGAGCCAATATTTTCATGCTCGGGCTGTCTTCCCATGCCTGGAAAGTGAATTTCTGCAAGTTCACCAATGAGACGCGCAACGGCATGGAAGACTCCAGTCGTCACTCGGGATTGAAGTTTCTCGCCGCGTGCAACGGCACAACCGCCGGCGGCGGATATGAGCTGGCGCTCGCATGTGATGAGATTCTTCTGATGGACGATCGTTCGGCCGCCGTGAGCCTTCCGGAAGTACCGCTGTTGGGAGTGTTGCCCGGCACGGGGGGGCTGACCCGCGTCACTGACAAGCGCAAGGTCCGGCGCGACCACGCGGATATCTTCTGCACGCTGACGGAAGGTGTGCGGGCGCCGCGTGCCAAGGAGTGGCGGCTCATTGATGGTTCTGCCAAGCCACAACAGTTTGCCGAAGCCGTGCGCACGCGGGCACTGGAGCTTGCCAGATCGAGCGACCGTCCACAGGATGCCAAAGGGATCGAGCTGACTCCGCTACAACGCACGGTCGATGAGAGTGGTTACCACTATTCATACGTGGACGTGACGGTCGATCCCAAAGCGCGTACGGCTACCCTGACGGTCAACGCACCGAAGACAGATCAGCCCCGGGATTTGACGAAGATCCTCGCACTCGCGGCGGAGTGGTGGCCGCTCGCCACGGCACGCGAGCTGGACGACGCGATCCTGATGCTGCGCTCCAATGAACTCGAGATTGGAACTTGGATTCTAAAGACCCGTGGCGATAACCATCGTGTACTGGCTGTCGACGAATCCCTCGCAGAGCACGCCGGTAATTGGTTCGTAAGGGAAACCATTGGGTTCTTGCGCAGGACGTTGGCACGCCTGGATGTCAGCTCCCGCAGCCTGTTCGCGATCATCGACCCAGGTTCTTGTTTTGCAGGCACGTTGTTCGAACTTGCCCTGGCGGCGGACCGCAGCTACATGCTGGGCGCTCCCGAGCAGGCCGATGCGCCCCGCATCAACCTCTCCGGGCAGAACTTTGGCAGCTATGCATCCGTCGCAGGCATCAGCCGCCTCGAGGCCCGTTTTTATAGCGATCCGTCCGCGATCAGCCAGGCTCGCGAGGCGGTCGGCCGCTCTCTTAACGCTGCGCAAGCGGATGAACTGGGGCTGATAACGGCGGCTCCTGATGCCTTGGACTGGGACGATGAACTGCGTCTGGCATTGGAGGAACGCGCCAGCCTTTCGCCCGATGCGCTCACCGGCATGGAGGCGAGTCTGCGCTTCGGTACCGCCGAGACCATGGAGACGCGTGTGTTCGGCCGGCTGTCTGCTTGGCAGAACTGGATCTTTATCAGGCCCAATGCAGTTGGCGATGCGGGTGCGCTGAAGGTCTTCGGTACCGGCAACAAAGCACGATTCAACTGGGAGCGTGTCTGACACGCTCGGAAAGGAAATCGACATGAGGATCGATTACCAGCAGAAGATACCAAATAACGTAGACCTCGCGGGCGATAAGACTCTGCAGCGCGCGCTCGAGCACTGGCAGCCGGAGTTCCTCAACTGGTGGGGCGAGATGGGTCCGGAAGGGTCGCACGAGTACGATTGTTATCTTCGTACAGCCACGAGTGTGGATCAGGCCGGGTGGGCCACATTCGGATACGTGAAGATGCCGGAGTATCGCTGGGGCATCTTCCTGAACCCACAGGAGCCGGATCGCAAGATCGCCTTTGGCGCTCACAAAGGCGAGTCGGTGTGGCAGGCAGTTCCAGGCGAATACCGTAGCAACCTGCGGCGGATCATCGTGACACAGGGGGATACCGAACCTGCCTCAGTCGAGCAGCAGCGCCACTTGGGGCTAACATCGCCGTCCATGTACGATCTGCGCAACCTTTTTCAGGTTAATGTGGAGGAGGGTAGGCACTTGTGGGCGATGGTGTACCTGCTGCACAAGTACTTCGGACGGGACGGACGCGAGGAAGCCGAGGCTCTTCTCGAGCGTCGCTCAGGCGATACGGATAATCCGCGCATTCTCGGCGCGTTCAACGAGCGCACGCCCGACTGGCTGTCCTTCTTCATGTTCACATTCTTCACTGATCGGGATGGCAAGTTCCAGCTGTCGGCACTTTCCGAGTCGGCCTTCGATCCCCTGGCTCGTACGACGCGTTTCATGCTGACCGAAGAGGGGCATCACATGTTCGTCGGTCGCAACGGTATCCGCCGAATCATCGATCGGACCGCTGAGGTGATGACTCGCGAGCGCACCGACAACCCGGAGCGACTGCGCGCATTGGGTGTCATTGATCTGCCGAGCATCCAACGCTATCTGAATTTTCACGCGAGCGTGACGGCGGACCTGTTCGGGGCTGATCTGTCCTCCAATGCGGCGACCTTCTACGCTACCGGGCTGAAGGGACGCTTCAGCGAGAGCCGGATCGCCGATGATCACGTGTTGACCGAGGCGACCTATCCGATACTCAACGCCAGCTCGGGTCAGATCCTTACTGAGCAGGCGCCCGCATTGAACGCCCTCAATGAGCGGCTACGCGATGACTTCATACAGGACTCAGTCTCCGGGGTGGCAGCGTGGAATGTGGGACTCAAGAAGCGAGGCATCGATTTCAGCTTCGTGGTACCGCACAAAGGCTTCAACCGACAGATCGGCTCGTTGGCAGGGGTGAAGGTCTCCCCGGAGGGTAGAGTGCTTTCGGAGGACGCCTGGAATGCGAGAGTCCGCGACTGGCTGCCTACCGCGGAGGACCGGGCTTTTGTGCAGTCTCTGATGGGTCGCGTGGTTGAGCCGGGAAAGTTCGCCAACTGGATCTCGCCACCCGCAAATGGGATCAATGGCCAGGCTGTGGATTGCGAGTATGTGAGATTTAACTGACGGCCAGCGTGACCGACATGGTTACGTGCGCTTGGATGATCCTTGGTCTGCCGCTGACCGCAGCAACTAACTGTACTTTACAGACCCTGCGCTGACATCGCCGCCAAAGCACCAGAACTCAGCGATCGCGCGCTGTTCGCAGCGCTCATGTTCCTCAGTGGCCAAACGATGAAGCATCTGCTGCGGGCGCGGGCCGCAGCGGTGATTGTGCTGCGACTCGATCGCAGGGGGTGCGCTTGGCTCGCAGGCAGTGCTTGCAGGGGATGCGGCGGCGGCGTAGGTTCAGCGCTCCGCCATGTTGCCGGAGCTAGCTCCGCCGCGCGGAACAACTCGAATAAACTCAACGACAACTATCTTGGGAGACTCTCTCATGACACGTATAACCCAGGCGATCTGCGCCACCGGCGCACTACTCTCACTCACGGCACTTGCTACGATGGCCTATGCAGACGGCCGCGACTACAACGACGGACCGGTCCAGAATGTCGCGTTCATCCGCACCGTAGACGGCCATTTCGACGATTACATGCACTGGCTTGCGACCACCTACAAGAAACAGCAAGAGGCGGCCAAAGCGGCCGGCCTCATCACGCGCTATGAGGTGCTGGTCGGTCAGCCGCACAGCCCGCAGGATGCCGACGTCATACTTGTCACCGAGTACAAGAACTGGGCGGCGCTCGATCATCTCGGCGGCAAGCTTGATCAGGTCAGTGCCAAGATCGAAGGCTCGATCGAGAAGGCCAATCAGTCCGAGTCGGATCGCGCCAAGATTCGCACTGTGCTGGGTTCGGACACCGTGCAGGTGGCGGAGCTGAAATAAGAGACCAATGCCGGCGGCGTCCCTACAGACGCCCGCCGGACCCTCCGGCGCACGGAGGCACTGGCCGGCGAATGACGGCTGCGTGACGCTTACGGATCGGGTATTAACTGCGCGGTAAGAAGCGGCCGCTGTAGGCACGCATCTGCTGGAAATTGCCGGAATTCAGCGTCAGAGGCAGGGGTGTAAGCCCAGTGGTAGCGGGGGAGGCTCCGGTACTCGGCGAAGCCGGTGCGAGCAGTGCTCACGGGCACAGCGTAGCGACGAGCCCTGGTCCTAGTGGCGATTCCTGCCGTTCGCTACAGTTGATCTATGCTCACGAAGATCTTCGCCATGATCCTTCTGGTGGTCCTTGTCGTCGCCCCCTAAGTTCTTATCGGGGCTGCCCAGGCGGCTGCCCGACGAACCAGCCCGCAATTCACAGCCCACGTCATTCGGTTTCGGCGTCGCTACGAGACCGTCACTCTGCGCGATTGTGTGCCCGAGATCATTTGCCTGAATTCCCATGACGGAAGGTCCGCGCTGCAATTTCGGTTGGGACTGTATCGGCCGATCTGCACCAACGGTCTCATTGTCTGCGACAGCACGCTGCCTGCCTGGCGGCTGCCGCATCGCGGAAACGTATTGGACGATGCCATCGCGGCGGTGATCGCGCAGAGCGAACTATTCGCCGATGTGGGTCGGTGGGTCGAACGCATGGAACAGAGTCGCCTGGACGAGCCGCAGCGGCTCACCTTCGCCCAGGAAGCATTGAGCTTACGATTCCCAAGGACCGGCATCAGCGCATGCACCCTCGCCAATTGCTCGAGGCGCGGCGGTCGGAAGATCGGGGTAATGATCTATGGCGCGTCTATAACGTCGTGCAAGAAAATATCATCAAAGGCGACCTCCCTGGCTACTCGGCGTCGCAGCGTCGCATCCGGTCGCGACCGATCAGATCCGTCCGACGTGATGTGGCGTTGAACACGGCTCTTTGGAACCTGGCCACGCGGCTAGGCGCCTAGCTCGTTGGCGCGGGGAGGGTCTCGCAGCATCCTCCCCCTTTTTATAAATGATTACCTTCTCGGCGCGTACCGCATCGCCACTGCCCCTGAGCCGAACTCAACCCGGCTCACGAGGCGCAAGTCGACAATCTTCGACAGGCCCGCGAACAACGTGGGCCCGTGTCCCACTAGCCTGGGATGCACCACGAATTCATACTCATCGATCAATCCAAGCTCCGTCAAAGCCAGCGGTAGCTTAACCCCTCCTACGAAGAGTCCCTTTCCCGACTCTTGCTTAAGTTGCTGAACCGCGTCCTCCAGATTCCCGCGCACGAGCTCCGCGTTCCAATCGACCCGGTTTAGAGTGCTCGACACGACGTACTTTCTTTTCGCATCGATCGTCCGGCCGAAGGATTTCATCCAATCAGGCATGGTTCCCATCTGCCCCGGCGGTCGCCAGGCTGCCTCCATCATCTCGTACGTCACCCGGCCAAAGAGGAGGGCATCGGCCCGATCAAGATTCTCGATTGCGTGCCGGTGCAAGTCTTCGTCCGGGATAATGGCGCGGTGATCGCAGCAGCCATCCAATGTGACGTTGATGGAATACCGAAGCGGTCGCATCGCGAAAGAATACCGCCGGTGGGATGCCACGCGCCATGCCACACCTGCAGGAAGAATTCACCATTTCCGAACTGAGTTCGCCCATCTGGGTGCGTAGTTGTCGGATGTCGGCGCCGGTTTGCGGGGCTAGACCACTGTCAGAGGGAGGAGGCGTTATAGATGCGCAGTGATTGGTGAGGTTGGCAGGATAGCCTTGCGGCGGCTGTTCTTTAACACTCTCGTGCATGCCTGCACGCTCACTCATCGCCGGTTGGGTCGATTCGGAGACGAAGGCGCGCTTTGCCGCGGTCGCGCGGGCGCAGGGATTGTCGGAATCCGCGCTGCTCAAACGGTTGGTAGACGCGGTACTGTTGAGCTCGACAACGCCAGGACATCATCCCATCGAGCCGGTCAAAGCCCCCGCAGCGAGCGGAAGACTTTCCGTTCGCGTACCGGATGCGGAGCTGGTGCTGGTGCGCGAGCGCGCATTGGCGCGAGACTTGCCGGTGAGTTCGTACGTGACTTTTCTCTTGCGCGCCCACTTGGGCGCCGCGGCTCCGCTACCGACTGCTGAATTTGATGCGCTGCGAAGGAGCGTGCTCGAGATCGCAGCGATCGGCCGAAACCTCAATCAGATCACCCAGGCACTGAATCGTGGTGCTCGAAACTCAGGTCCTGGCGTAGCTGAGCTGCACGCGCTCGTGCTGGCCATCACCAGGTTGCGAGAGGAATTTCGCAACGCTCTCGAGGCCAGCCGCAAAAGCTGGAGCGTTGAAAATGAAAAAACGCGTCATTGATCTGACCGGCGGCGCGCGTCCGCTGCTCGACATTGTTTCCTACGGGAGGGCGGGTCAGACGCTGACCGCAGAGCAACGCGCCTTTCTGGAACGCACCGTCCGGGGCGTTCCGGAAGTGACGGTCAAGGTTTCGGGCGGCGCTCGGACTCTGCGCGGGGTCGGGCAGCACATGAAATACATTGGCCGAGGCGGAAACCTGGCACTCGAAAGTGATACCGGAGAACGGATCGGCGGAAAGGACTTTCACAAGAAAATTATCGACGATTGGGACCTGCAACTGGATGCTCATCGGCGAACGGGTCAGGCGCTCCGGAGAGGCCGAGCGACGAAGCTCGTTCACAATCTCATCTTTTCCATGCCGGCCGGCACACCACCTGAGAAGGTGCTCAAGGCTGTCCGGCAATGAGTGGCACCTAAAACACCGCTACGCGATGGCATTGCATACCGATGGCGATCATCCGCACGTGCATGTACTGCTCAAGGCGCTGGGCGAAGATGGCATGCGGCTGAACGTACGAAAGGCGACCCTGCGCTCCTGGCGAGCACAGTTCGCCGAGAACTTGCGCCAACTAGGTGTCGCGGCCAATGCCACCGAACGGACGGTTCGCGGGCAAGTACTCGCCAGTAAACGGGACCGAATCTACCGAGCTGCGAAGCGTGGCGAGTCCACCTACGGGGCAGCTCAAGAGCGTCGGGCTGTCGGTAACCCGGGGCGGCAACGGGGCCCATCTACCTTTCGCATGGAAGAGATGCAGCGCACCCGTGCAGCCGTCGTCGAGGGCTGGAAGCAAACCGCCAGCAACTTAAGGGCGACCGGTGACCATGAGCTTGCGGATCAAATCCGCACATTTAGGGAGAGTTTGCCGCCTATGATGCTGGAGCGCGTTTGGTTGACAGAGCAGATGCCACAGAGAGCGCGACCAACGTCCCGCGATCCGGAGCGCACGCGGTAATGACGGGTGACTTGCACCGTCAACCGCGGGTTTGATGTGAAGGGTGATCTCAAGAGCTAAAGCAGTTTCGACAAGACTCCGTCATCGGCTTTAGTCGCTCCATAAGCCTCGGCACCTGGCCGCACAAGAGGACCTGGTTGCAGGTCAGTCAAGAGCTTTAGCGTGGTGAGGAGGGCGAAGACTTCGGGAGCACTGAACCAGAAAACCGAAAAGCAAGAGAGCATCACGCATATACCCCTCGTTGGATCATTGGTTCGGCATCTCGAACTCTGATGAACCAACAATTTGAAAGCCGGTGCGATTGAGCGGCACCTGCAAGCTTGCTCAAGGTGGGCAGGGTCGTTCATAACTACCGCGTCGGCGTTCAATAGAGCGGCGATTTCTGAGGCTTCGCCAACTCAGCCGATGTAAGAAGCGGAAGCGTAGACTTCTCGATTATCAAGTTAGCTGGAGAAAGTGACTTCACACCGTCTGACGACTACGGTTGTTCGCGTTAACTACATTTTCCGTCGGCAAACTCTAATTGTCGGCAGACAGAAGCCGTGCCGATTCGTATTGCATACGGCCGTCAGACTCCGTCACGACGAGAGCGACGCCCAGATAATCGCACTTGCGATTTGACACGATGATGGAGCTGTTGTTCGCATCTTGCGTCGGGCTCGCTGGCCTGGGCCAGCCCACCGGGATCCCGATCATTCTGCGTTCGATGTAGGAATCGCACGTGGACCTCGACAACCTGCTGCAAGACGCCGGCTATGTCGAGCATATCCACGCTGCCGGCTATCAGCAGACGCACAGATCATGGAGGCGGCTGGCGCGTGACATGCACGGTGCGTTCAAGGTGCCGGCGCCCGAAATCAATGAACTCGGCGTGAAGCTCGAACGGAGCAAAGTGGACCGTGCCCAGCCCGCAGCCCTATCTTGACCCTACGGCGAAGCCAACGCAGATAGGACGCGGGCCCGACATCACGTGGCAAGACATCCCGGTCGGCTCTTCATTGAACGGCGCTGACGCGAGCTCCTATTGTCTCGCCTCAGCAAATGACCCGCTATAGCACGTATCCAGGGGCCCATCCGCACCGCCCGGTCCGTCACAAAAGATCGCGATGCTACTAACGGTTCGTCGCCGCGGCAGTCGCATCCGACACCGTCGCCAGCGTTCAAATCCCCATGCGCTTCGCCGCGATCGACCCTCATCAGCACGTTCCCGCGGGTTCCTCCTTTGGGGCTCGTTCGTCGCCTACCCTCACATGTCGCCAGGTATGGCAAGCTCACCTCGCACGGGCAGGCATCGGACAACCTTAACAACAGCGGAATCTCAGACCGGCGACTGCAGCCGCCGAAAAGCCGACATTCGCGCGATGTCTGTCCGAGCAATTCAAAGTTCTTGTCTATGCCGCAAGCATCCGTAAATATGGTGAAAACGGCGGGGTGTGACCATGGCGGAAGGTTTGCTCGGCGGAGTTCTGGGGCAAGAGGAAGAGAAGTCCGATGGGGACGTTGTTGAGACTGCCGCTAGTGCCGCGACTGGCGCGGAGGCGTTTGCGGCGGCTGTAGCCGCCATAGCGTCGCGACAGGATCCGGCTGTCGCCCGCGACACGTCGGCATTTTTACAAGAGCAGACGCAACTCCTGAAAGTGCAAAAGGAGCATCTCAAGGACGAGCACGCGCTGCGTATGTCTCACTTGCATAATGTGCTGCGCGAAGAAAAGGTCCGGCGCCTTGCGTTGCGTCTCAGGGTCTGCTTCCAGATTTTCATCGCCCTGGTCTTGTGCTTGCTCGGCCTCGGTGTATTCCTGATGCTGCATGATGCGTTCATGTCAAAAAGCGTAGTCGTCGAGCCATTCGAGTCTCCCGCCGACCTCGTCGCGCGTGGTTTGACCGGCAAGGTTGTGGCGAGCGGCTTGCTGGACGAGCTCAACCGGCTACAAGCTGCGACGCGTACGATTTTGGCCAAGCCAAGTCTCTCGAATGCCTGGGCGAGCGATGTGAAACTTGCGCTGCCCGAGGCTGGCATTTCGATTGGTGAGGTGTCGCAGCTTCTAAAGGCGAGGTTCGGTCACGACGTGCACATCGACGGCGAGCTCGTCGCGATGGACGGAGGCGGCCTCGCGCTGACCGTACGCGGGGACGGCGTGCCGCCCATAACGTTTAGCAGTGCAGCTGGCGACCTCGCGAAACTCACGAGTCAGGCAGCCGAACATGTCTATGCGTCATCGCAGCCGGCAGTGTGGGCGATCTATCTTAGTAATACGGGACGCTTTGCGGAGGCAATAGCATTTTGCCAGGCTGCTTTCGCGGCAGCCGACAAGGCTGATCGGCCGTATCTGCTCAATGCGTGGGCCAATTCTCTGACCAACAGCGGCGGATCGCGACGCGAGGCGCTGGACCTCTTTCGCACCGCCGTCAAGCTCAAGCCCGATTTTTGGATCGGCTACAACAACATCATGAATGGGCTGTGGGGGTTAGGCGATGAGGAAGGTGCCTGGAAGGTCGGGGAGGACATGCGCCGGCTGGCGGGCGGTCGTCCCGGCCGCGCGGCGGAGATCTATTTTGAGAATTGGGACACGCTGACCTGGAATCTGCCGGCGTGGTTGGAATCTACCATCGCGGATGTGGAACGGAATGGGGGGGTTGGCACCCAGCTCACATCTTCAGCAGTCGGTGTCGCCGAAATTTATGCGCGAATGCACGATGACGCGGCCGCGACGCTGACGATGAAAACGATCAAGGCCGACCCCCATGATGCGACGATTCCCGCCCAGCAGCACTTCATACGCGCGTTGCTGGCGAGCGACGCTGGTGATTGGCAGGCTGCTGCTGCCGAAATGACTGCCTACAGGACTGCGTTCGAGAATCCGGCGGTGTCGTCCAACTTTCCGGGCTACAACTGCTGGGTCGCACCTGCGCTGGAGGCGGCGGGTCATCCAGACGATGCCGACTCCGTGCTCAAGTCAGCCGGCTCGTATGTGGATTGCTACCGTTTCCGGGCTGACATCCTGGATCGACGCGGCGACTGGCGTGGTGCCCAGAAGGGATACGCCGATGCGGTAGCACTGGCGCCCCATCTGCCCGCGGGGTACTACTCCTGGGGAGTCGCCTTGGAGCGCCACGGAAATCTATCGGAAGCTGAAACCAAGCTCAAGGCAGCAAACCAGCGCGGGCCGCATTGGGCCGATCCACTCAAAGCGTGGGGCGATGTACTTCTAAAGGAGGGACATCAAAAGGACGGTCTCACGAAGTACGACGAGGCGCTCAAGTACGCACCCAATTGGGCAGTCCTCGAAGAAGCGCGCGAGGCGACGGCGAAACTGAAGGACTAGATTGGACTTCCAGTTGTCGTCAGCGTGAGATAAAGAGGCGCTCGCACTGAACCATGGCAAAGTGGCCATAATTCTTCTATCCCAAAACAGACACCAAGTGACGCAGAAAGGTGTCACCAAATCAGATCACGGCAAGAAAACCTGAAAGATTTCAGAGGTCGCGGTGACAGGATTTAACCTCCAACACCGTGAGGGCAAGAGTTCGAGGAGTGTGAAAGATTCCTTTGGCTGGTGCACGCGGTGGAGAGCGCTTTTTGCCGAGTCTCGCCGTGCAATGACCGATTCAGCGCGTGCGGGTGGCGGTGAGTATCGCCGTCCCGCAAAAGGCACACCAGTAGTCCCGCGGGACTTTTGCGGGACTCTTCGGTGCCTTTCCATGCTCTCCTGGGCTTGTCTCTGCAACGGCGGCTCCGCCGAGGTTTGTGATACTCAGCAAATCAAAGACTTCCGACTGGTCAATTCGCTCATCGAGACCGTCGTGACGACTCCGCCGCTCTTACAACGCGACGCTTGCGCGTTCTGAAACAATGGCCAGGACCCGGGTTTCTCGTCCACCCGCCAGCTCTGAAACAGCTGTCAACGTATGAGCTGTGCTTATCGCACGCAGAACGTGTGATCCCTGTAAAAGGCGGCGCGGAGCAAATGCGGCACACCACCGGGCGGCACTGTGACTCTTGATCGACCTCCACCGGAATCTCTCAGATTCGCCCACCTTTTTCTAACGTCCCGCCGATGCCCGGTGGAGTTGAAGGCAAGCGAAAGCCGGGTAGAATTCTGATCCAAAAGGCGCTCGCTCTTCCTTGATCATGCTCGCTAACGCTGTGACCGGGCTGTCGCCCCGGCGTTCCTCTGCGCGGAACTGTGTCAGGCGGGCGGGATAGCCAACTTGGCATTCGATGTACTTGCCGGATGTGAGCAAACAGCGACCCAGTGCCGCACGGACCCCTTAAACCCCAAAACAAACACTGGTCAGGATCATAGCTGGTGAATCGTAGCGAAAGTCGACACCACTCGCCGGTTCCCGCCGCCGGCATAATCAGGTAGGTTGCTTCAGAGAACCGCTGCCTACCCATGACCATCCAAAGTACCTATTTTGGGATATTAGCGGAGTTTGGCGAGGCCAATATTCCTTTGGACAAAGTGGCGCCCAAATATTTCGGCCTCAGTGCCGGCGAGGCGAAACGTCGAGCGCCCTCAAGGACTCTCCCGTGTCGAGCATTTCGACTTGGTGGGCAGAAGAGCCTATGGCTCGTAAGCGCTTCGGACCTTGCCGAATTGATCGACCGACGGCGGCGGTTGGCGGAGTAAGGAAGGGCGCCTCGAATACCTTTCCGCGTTTGAGCAGATGTGTGTAGCGCTTCAGCACCCCCCAACTTTCATGCAATGTGTGTGCGGCGACGTCGGGTATAGTGAGTCCTCGTTCGAACAGTCGAGTAGTACTTTCATGGCGTAAGTCATGAAACCGGAGGTCCTCAATACCGAGCAGTCTGCAGGCCCGATGAAATCGAGCACCGATACTCTTGGGATTGAAAGGAAAGATGCGATCCTCCTGGCGCCTGATGGGTTGCATCTCCGCGATGGCCCAGGCCTGTGGCGTGTATCGAAATCGGCGATGGTTACCTTCCTTTTCAGTGGGGTGCTTCGCATCCCGGACAACGCCCTGTTGCCGGTCGGAGTCGTTGTCCGAACGGCGCAATTTAGTGATTTCCTCCTGCCGACGAGCGGAATAGATCGCGAACCACAGAATATGCCGCATAGGCAGTCTTTGGCGGCGTCGTTTCTCCGCGCGCTCAAAATAAGCATCCAAGGCGACGAGCTCGTGGTAGGTGGGGGTCCGGTCGCGTTGACGACTCTTGGCGGTCAGGCGGAGCTCTCGACAAGCTGCTCGAGCGGTGTCAACGATCTCGGGGCGCACAGGCAGACTCTTGACGCTCGCAGCGGCTCGCAAAACGCAGCCGATCCAGGTGAGGTCATTGCCGGCAGTAGCAGGACCGGCACCGCTTGCACGGCGCTCACGAACGTGAGCTAGCAGCATCGGGGCTGTTAATTGCAGCGCATCCTCTTCGGAGATCGGCTGTCGCTCTAGGAACTCCAGGGTGGTCTGTTTAGTCCGACCCCACTTCCCGATGTCTCTAAATGACTCGATGTACCAACGGAATAGATCCTTGAGAGCCGTGCTCGGGGCGCAGGCACGCAATAGCGCCTTGGGATCTTCTAACTCGACCTCGCGGCGCTTCGCCCATTCTCGGGCCGCGTTCAAACTCGAAAACGTTTTGGCTTCCTCATGGAGAAGCCTCTTATTTTTCTTGATACGGATGTAGGCGGTGTGGCCATAAGTGCCGTCACGGCGCATGCGAGCGGTGATCGTGGCCATGGGGGGCCTCAAAAAAGTGCGACAAGACCTTATGTCGCACTTTTGTCGCACCGTCAAGCCAAGAACGCGGTAAAATCCGCAGAAATAACCGGTGAACAGATGGACCTAGAAAACACGGCAAAATCTGACGAAACGCCTGGAACACAAGGGCGTTCCATCGATCGGAAAGTAGCCGTTGCGCCGATGATGGACTGGACTGACAGACATTGCCGGTATTTTCTGCGCGGCTTTGCGCCCAACGTCTTGCTTTATACCGAGATGATCACCGCAGCCGCCATCGTCCGGGGCGATCGTGCGCGCCTCCTGCAGTTCCACCCTGAGGAGCATCCGTTGGCCTTGCAACTCGGGGGGAGTAAGCCGGCGGAACTCGCTATCGCTGCCAAGGTAGGCGAGCAGGCAGGTTATGACGAGATCAATCTGAACTGCGGTTGCCCGAGTGATCGAGTCGCAAGCGGCTCCTTTGGCGCAGCTCTGATGCTCGAGCCTGCAAAAGTTGCCGATTGCGTGGCCGCAATGCGTGCTGCTGTCCGCATTCCGGTCACCGTCAAAATGCGGATCGGAGTTGTGGTGAGCGCAGCCGCCTCGCGTCCGCAGCGCGCGACAACACGAGGCACTCTCAGTGAGTTTGATGAGCACGACTATGAGGCGCTGCATCGGTTTGTCGGTCTCGTTGCGCAGGGGGGATGTCACATAGCGATCATCCACGCGCGCAAGGCGGTGTTAGGTGGTCTGTCTCCCAAGGAGAACAGAGAGGTCCCTCCCTTGCGGTACGACGTGGTGCGTCAGATCAGGCGGGCGTTCCCGCAGCTGCCGGTCGTGGTCAATGGTGGCGTGCGCGACGCTGCCGGTGTTCTGGATGCGCTCGGTTGGTGTGATGGTGTCATGTTGGGACGCGAGGCATACCACCGACCATATGTGCTCAGCGAGGTGTACGCTGCTCTATACCCCGCAGCACCGTCTCACTCTTTGAGCCGCGAGGCACATCTTGAGCGTATGGCACAGTATGCAAGTGATGAGATGCGACGTGGCTCGCGCCTCTCGGCGATCACCCGCCACATGTTGGGTCTCTACGCGGGTAAGCCCGGGGCACGCGATTTCCGGCGTTTTCTCAGTGAGGGGTCGCGTGCGGCGGGTGCAGGCGCCGAGTTGCTGACATCCGCCGGAAAGGTTGCAACCGCGGCATCTCCCTCTCTTCTTACCTGAGCCCTCCCACCTGGGTACCTGCACTGTGCCCCTCGGCCGGGCAGGCCAATAGAACCTTTGACCCTGGCTGCCATCTTTTTATGGCAGTGCGCTGTTGTTTTATGGCGCCCCATCCGCTGCCCTCGCAAACTTCTCATCGCGCCAGTAGATCGCGTGAAGCGCCGCTATCGGGAACTGCGAATGAGTCGTATTCGCGATGTTGCGATGTCAATACTGCGCCGTGCCGGCCAGCCATCGGGCGCAATCGCAGGCAGCGTGAGATCGCGTTCTGCGCTGGGTGCGGAATAGCAATTGCTTCCCGTACTCGCCGAGGGCACGCGGCAGTTCAGTGTGCTTGTAGAATGTCTGCAGCAATCTCGATGATGAATTCAGAAGACTCAAAGCAGAACATGACATTCCGAGCGCGGGGCGGACTGCGGTGATTACGCAGACGCTGCGAGACGCAGCTCGGCGGCGGCTCGTGACAATCTGCTCTTAGCGCGCCACACCGCAGTGTTCTTCAGCAGTTCCACTGTCCGATTGGCAGCGTCTGCCTCATCCGCCCAGCCCGGCGCGCGATCCTTTAGAGCGTCGGCGAGAGAAGCGAGATGTGATCCCATGGTGCGAAGCTGCCTAGCGCCCACTCTGCTGCTCCTGCTTGGCAGCGTTGCGGTGCATGCGCAGGATTTGGCCGTCAGGCTAGGCCTAAAAAGCGGTCGCGACATCTACCAGGCGGCGTGCGCTGCGTGTCATGGGGAGCACGGTGAGGGCACGCCGACGATTCAGGCTGGCTTCGATCAACCCTCGACCTTTCCACATTTCAATAAATGCGACGAGAGCCTGCCGGAATACACACGCGACTACAAAGCGGTGATTCTGCAAGGGGGCGCGGCGCGCGGGTTCTCGCACATCATGCCATCTTTCTCGGGAGTGCTGACCCCGCGAGAGGTAGACGCGGTAGTGAGATACCTGCGCAGTCTGTGCAAGGAACGGGGCTGGGCGCCCGGTGAGCTCAATGTACCGCGGGCGCTGGTCACCGAGAAAGCCTTCCCCGAGAGCGAGACTGTCCTGACGAGCCGGATCAACACTACCGGTCCGGCGGGAGTGAATAATGAGTTGGACTACGAGCGCATCCTCGGTAAGCGCGATCAGCTCGAGGTAGCCGTGCCCTTTGACTGGGCACGTCAGGAGAACGGCGCCTCAGCCGGCGGGCTTGGCGATATCGCGCTCGGCGTGAAGCATGTGTTGTTCGCCCACCTGGAGGCTGCGGAGGATGTGCCACTAAGCTCCGGCACGGGCAGCATCCTGAGTATCCAGGGCGAGGTGCTGTTGCCCACAGGCAGCTGGCGGCATGGCTTTGGCAACGGTGAGCCCGGCTTCGGGGTCTTCGCAGCCTATGACCAGTTGTTTCCTGCCCAGAGTTTTCTGCAGCTGCAGGGCGGCGTCGAGCTGCCCTTGCACGCGACTCACGCGGCGCGCTCAGCGTACCTGCGCAGCGCGTTGGGAAAGACATTTGCACAGGGGCCCTGGGGCGAGCGTTTGTGGACGCCCATGGTCGAGCTGGTGGCGAATCGTGATCTGACCGCAGGGGCAGCCACGGAATACGACGCAGTGACGGAAGTGCAGGTGACACTCAGCCGGCGCCAACATGTGATTGCATCGCTAGGTTATGACGTCCCGCTGAATGACACCGCCGGCCGTCCGCGACAAATTGCTTTCTACGTGCTGTGGGACTGGTTCGACGGAGGCCTCTTCGAGGGCTGGTAGATGATAGCTGCCGGCGGACATTGCGGACGGTGGATTCAGCGGCTGGTACTGGCGGCGCTGCTGTGCCGCTGCGCGCTTGCGTCGTGCCAGAATGCACAGCCGACAATGCCCAATGATGAGCACTCGCTGACCCATACGGCCGGAACTGTAACCTTTCAAACCTCCGATCGGTGTCTCGCCTGCCACAACGGCCTCTTTAGTGAGCGAGGCGAGGATGTCTCGATTGGCATCGACTGGCGCACTTCGCTCATGGCGAACTCGGCGCGTGATCCGTATTGGCAGGCGAGTGTACGTCGCGAGACGCAGGAGCACGCGGTCGCAAGCGAGTTCATCCAGGATGACTGCTCGGTGTGTCACATGCCGATGGCGCGTTATCTGGCGAAGCAATCAGGCCGTCCGGCCAAGGTGTTCGAGCTTCTGCCGATGCGTGCCGGAATGGACCGCGAGGCTTCCGATGGCGTGTCATGCTCGGTCTGCCATCAAATCCGCCCGGACAACCTGGGCAAGGAAGAAAGCTACAATGGCCAGTTCGTCGTGCACGGGGCCAGCGCCGACGGTGTGCACCCTGAGTTCGGACCTTTCGACATCGACACCGGACTGATGCAGGTGATGCGCAGCTCGAGTGATGGTTATGAGCCGATGCGTGGTGATCACATCCGCGCCTCGGAGCTCTGCGCGACGTGTCATACCCTGAAAACCAACGCGCTTGCGCCGGACGGCTCGGTGATCGGCACATTGCCCGAACAGATGCCATACCAAGAGTGGCTGCACAGCGATTATCGTGCACAGCGCTCCTGTCAGTCCTGTCATATGCCTGCCGTTGAAGGTCAGGCGCCGATCACGCATGTTCTGGGACAGCCGCGCGTCGGTATGGCACGCCATGAATTCGTTGCGGCCGACTTCATCATGCAGCGGCTGTTCAGTCAGCATGCGCAAGAGCTGGGCGCGGTGGCGCCGGCGCAGGAGTATGCAGCGGCCGCCGATCGCACCGAGCGATACCTGCAGTCTGCCGCCGCGCGCGTGCACGTGAGCACTCCACAGCTCGTGGCGGGGCGGCTGGAGAGTCAGATCGAGGTGGAAAATCTTGGGGGACACAAACTCCCTACGGCTTTCCCGTCACGACGAGCGTGGCTACACATCGTGGTGACGGATGCGCGCGGGCAGCGTGTGTTCGAGTCCGGTGCCATGCGTGCAGATGGTGCCATCGAGGGCAATCCCAACGATGCGGATGCAGGTCGTTATGCGCCTCATCTGCAGGAAATCCGCGAGTCGGGGGACCTACAGATATATGAGTCAATCCTCGGCGACGCGCACGGTGCGGTCACCACCGGCCTGCTCTCCGCGGTGCGCTATCTCAAGGACAATCGCCTGCTGCCGCATGGTTTTGACAAGTCAACTGCAGATCCGGAAATTGCTGTGCAGGGCGGCGCGCAGAGCGATCCTGGCTTCAGCGGCGGCGGGCAGCGGATCAAGCTGTCAGTTGACACCGCAGGCGCCCCCGGACCGTTTGAGGTCGAGGTCGAGCTGCGTTATCAGCCCATCGGCTATCGCTGGGCTGAGAATCTGCGGGCCTTCAAATCCGCTGAAACCTCGCGCTTCACGGGCTACTTTCAATCCGACGCGTCGCACTCGGCGACCACGCTGGCCAGCGCCCGGGCCGGCTCTTGGTGAGGTTGCTAGCGAGCGCGAAGCGCTCGCGTATAATCCCTGTAATCGCTTGAGTGGCCGGGAGTTTGCGCTGACCTGTCGTGGTCAGTCGCATCTGCATGGGAAAGGACATCGAACTCGCCATCCTGTTTGCCGACGTCGTAGGCTCGACACGGCTGTATGAGCAGATGGGCGACCTGCGGGCGCGGGACATGGTCGCCATCTGCATCGATGTCATGCGCAGCGCCACCGAGCAACGCCATGGAACTGTGATCAAGACCATGGGCGATGAGGTAATGGCGACCTTTCCCAGCGCAGACGATGCCTTGAACGCAGCCGCACAAATGCAGCAGCAGATCTCCTCCCATGCGCAGCTCAAAGTGGAGAACCAGGCCGTGGCGATCCGCATCGGCTGTCACTTCGGACCGGTGGTGCTGGAGGCCCGTGATGTCTTCGGGTCCACGGTTCACACCGCCAATCGCATGACGAGCCAGGCCAAGGCCAACCAGATCATCACGACCGCGGCCACGGTGGAGCGCCTGTCACCGGAGTGGCGCGCCTCGTGCCGTCAGATCGACGTGGCCACTCTGAAGGGACAGGGGAGTGAGGTCACGCTGTACGAGGTCTTGTGGCAGTCCGAGGATGTCACCAGCATGGTGCCGGCCATCGCGCTGAATTCGCGCCCGGTCCGCTTGATGCGGCTGCGCCTGCAACATCAGGATCGCGAGGTGCTTCTTGACGAGCAGCATTCGAGTATCACCATCGGCCGCGCCGACGACAACGATGTGGTCATCAAGGGCAACCTGATCTCGCGTCTGCATGCGCGGATCGAGATCAATCGCAGCAAGTTCGTGCTGATCGATCAAAGCACCAACGGCACCTTCGTGCAGACCGAAGATGGTGAGGAATCCTTCGTCAGGCGCGACAGCCTGCAGATCAAGGGCGAAGGGATGATTGGACTCGGCCGGTTGCCGGAGCAGGACTCTCCGCAGACGATCCGCTTCGTCTGCGAAGACCACTAGACCTCAGCGGGTAACCGGGTACCTCAGCTGCCGAGCCGTTTCTCGATGCGCTCCAGCTGGCGCAGCATCTCCGGCGGCAGCCGCTCGCCGTAGCGCTGCAGGTAGCTGCGAATCTCCGCTGTTTCCTTGCTCCACCGCTGCGGATCGATACTCAGCAGCGCGCGCAGCTCGGCCGCACCGATCTGCAACCCTTCCGTGTTGAGGTCCTGAGATCGAGGCAGGTAGCCGATGGCGCTCTCCTCGGCGTCCACAGATTGTGAGCACCGTCGCAGCATCCACTCGAGCACGCGCAGGTTCTCGCCGAAGCCCGGCCATAGGAATTTCCCCTGCTGATCGCGGCGGAACCAGTTGACGTGATAGATCCGTGGCGGTCGCGTCAGTTTCGCCCCGACATCGAGCCAGTGTCGCCAGTAGTCACCGAAGTTATAACCGCAGAAGGGCTTCATGGCCATCGGGTCGCGGCGTACGACGCCTGCCTGACCAACCATTGCCGCCGTGGTCTCGGAGGCCACCGAAGCGCCGACCAGCACACCGTGCTGCCAGTTGTAGGCTTCGTAAACCAGCGGCGCCACGTCCCGACGCCGCCCGCCAAACACGAGCGCACTGATCGGCACTCCCTGGGGATCTTCCGAACGATGTGAATAGCTCGGATTGCGTCGCGCCGACACTGTGAAACGTGAGTTGGGATGCGCTGCCGGCCCGCGCGCCGGATCGTAGGGTCGGCCTTGCCAGTCTGTCACCGGCTGACCGTGCTCCAGGCCTTCCCACCACGGCTGATTGTCGGCCGTGAGCGCGACATTGGTGAACAGCGTATCGCGCCGAATCATGTCGTACGCATTGCGGTTGGTCTGCGGGTTGGTACCCGGCACCACGCCGAAATAACCCGACTCGGGATTGATGGCCCAGAGGCGCCCATCCGCTCCCGGGTGCAGCCAGGCGATGTCATCGCCCACCGTGAAGACCTTCCAGCCCGGTAGCGATGCCGGGGGAATGAGCATCGCGAGGTTGGTCTTGCCGCAGGCACTGGGGAAGGCACACGCCAGATAATGGGTTTCGCCGGCCGGATTCTGCAGACCCACGATCAACATGTGCTCGGCCAGCCAGCCCTCGGTGCGCGCCTGCCAGCTCGCGATGCGCAGCGCATGACATTTCTTGCCGAGGAGTGCGTTGCCCCCGTAGCCCGAGCCGTAGCTCTCGATGCTCAACTCATGCGGGAAATGCATGATGAAACGGCGTTCCGGGTCGAGCTCGCCGACCGAATGCAGACCGCGAACGAACGTGCCCTCGCGCCCGATGCGTTCCAGGGCGGCGCGTCCCATGCGTGTCATGATCGACATGTTCAGCACCACGTAGGGGCTGTCGGTGATCTCCACCCCGCAGCGCGACAGGGGTGAGCTCAGCGGGCCCATGCAGTACGGCACTACATACAGGGTGCGGTTCTTCATGCAGCCACGGAATAAATTGCGCAGCTTCGCGTGCGCTTCGCCCGGATCCATCCAGTTGTTGTTGGGTCCGGCATCTTCCTGGCGCGGCGTGCAGATATAAGTCAGGTGCTCGACGCGCGCGACGTCATTCGGCTGGCTCCTCGAGAGGTGACAGCCGGGAAACTGGTCGCGATTCAGGCTGATCAGCTCGCCGTCGCGCAGCATCTGCGCGGTGAGTTCGCGTATTTCCCGCTCCGAGCCATCGCACCAGTGCACGGCTCGCGGCTGGGTCAGCTCGCGCACCGAGCTCACCCACCCGGCAACCTCCGGGCTGAGCTCAGAGAGGGGGGTCAACAGGTGAGCAGCAGTGGCCATGGGCTATCCTCATGAAATCGCGGCCTTCATCCGGGCCGTTGGCGGCTCCCGGGACTCGGCCGGCTTCTTCTGCCTTCGCATAATTATAGCGCTCCACCACCCGCCCCCCGCAGGGGATAGGACAATGTGCACCCATCCGTTCTGTAACCGTACGTCACGCCTGCTCTCGCTCCTGAAGGGGCTCCTCGGCCACTGCAAAAGGTGGCTCGACACGCCCCAGGTGCTTCGGTAGCGTTCCCGCGATGCATGATCTGCAGGACATCTTCAGTGCCCAGGGCCCCCTGGCGGCCGCTTTCCCCGATTTCAGAGTGCGGCGCCAGCAATGGCGAATGGCAGAACGCATCGCGGCCGCATTGGCTGACGCGCAGGTCCTGACCGTCGAGGCGGGTACCGGGACCGGCAAGACCTTCGCATATCTTGTGCCGGCGCTGCTGTCGGGCCGCCGAGTGATCATCTCGACCGGCACGCGTACCTTGCAGGACCAGCTATTCTCCAAGGACGTACCGCTGGTTGCGGCAGCGCTGGGACGCCCTGCAAAAATTGCACTGCTGAAGGGACGCAGCAATTATCTCTGTCAGCATCGGCTCGGATTGGCTCAGGAGCCGGCCGAGCAGCTCTCCCTCATCGGCACCGGCACAACACCGGGACGCATGTTGCAGCGGATAGGCGAGTGGGCACAAACCACGCGGCGGGGGGAACTGGCCGAGCTACGCGGATTGTCCGATTCGCATCCCGTGTGGCCGCTGGTCACCTCATCACGCGAGAACTGCCTGGGTCAGCGCTGTACATATCTGTCCAGGTGCCACGTGCTGGCTGCGCGTCGCGAGGCGCTCGATGCAGACATCGTCATCGTCAACCACCATCTGTTGCTCGCCGATCTGGCGCTAAAGGAGGATGGTTTCGGGGATCTGCTCGGGACCGCTGATGCCATCATCCTCGACGAGGCGCATCAGATACCCGATCTCGCCACGCAGTTCTTTGGCGCCAGCGTCAGCAGTCGCCGCATCGAGGGGCTGATCCGGGATACGCAGCTCGAGCTCCGTGCATCGGGTACTCCGGAGCTGCGTGATGCGGTAAGGCAGCTGGAAGAAGCACTACAACAACTCACGGCCGCCATCGGTACCCGGCCAGGGCGAGTCAGCTGGCCTGTCCGCCACCCGGTGCTGGAGGACGGGGTCGATAGCCTCGCTGATGCGTTGCACACGCTGCAACAACACTTACAGGTGCTGGAGGCGGAAGGCCCCGCTGGGGCGCTGCGCGAGCGCGCTGCCGATGCGGCGGCGGGCCTCGAGCGCATCAGCGCCGTCGATGTTCTGGAGGGGGCGCGCGCGGTCGAAGTCACGCCGCGCGGATTCATGCTCACCCTCATGCCATTTGATATCGCCGCGAGGTTTCAGGCGCTGCTCTCCGCACGCCGCTGCTCCTGGATTTTCACCTCCGCAACGCTCTCCATCGGTGATGATTTCAGCCATTTCGCCCAGCGGCTCGGGCTTTTGCAGACTCCCACTCTCAAAATCGACAGTCCATTCGATTACGAGCGTCAGGGGCTGTTGTATCTGCCTGCTGGCCTCCCGGAGCCTGCGGCACCGAGTTACACCGCGGCAGTCATCAACACCGCCACCGCACTGATCGATGCCTCCTTTGGCGGCGCCTTTGTCCTTTTCACGAGTCATCGTGCCCTTACCCAGGGTGCGCAGTTGTTGCGTGAAGCCTGGCGGCGCCGCGCGGTTGAGGAGGAGAGCACGCGGTCGGAGCCTTACCGGCTTTTCGTACAGGGAGAAGCACCGCGTGAGCGGTTGCTGCGCGAATTTCGCGAGGACGGCAACGCCGTGCTTCTGGGTACTACGAGCTTTTGGGAGGGAGTGGATGTCAAGGGCGAGGCGCTGCGTCTCGTCGTCATCGAAAAGCTGCCTTTCGCATCCCCTGACGACCCACTGGTGCGGGCACGCATCGAGTACCTGCAGGCCAACGGTGGCAATCCCTTCCGCGATTATCAGCTTCCGGAGGCGGCACTGGCGCTGAAGCAGGGTGTGGGACGCCTGATCCGCAGTGAAGAGGACTTTGGTGTGGTCGCGATCTGCGACCCCCGCATCACTGGCCGGGGCTACGGGCGCACTTTTGCCGCCGCGCTGCCCCCGATGACAGTCACGGGTGATCAGGAGGAGGCCATCCGTTTCTTGAGGAAACATGTCAAACGCTTGCCAGCCTTGCGCGCCGAGGTCGGGTGAAACTGCTCGGCATCGATACCGCCACGGAAGGGTGCTCGGCCGCACTCAAGGTTGATAGCGAGTTGCACTCGCGCTGGGCAGAGAGTGAGCGCGGGCATGCCGAGCGCATCCTGCAGATGGTCGATGAGTTGCTCGCCGAGTGTGGTGTAGCGCTCGGCGGCCTCGATGCGATTGCTTTCGGTCGTGGGCCCGGTTCGTTCACCGGCGTGCGGCTCGCGGCGAGCGTGACGCAGGGTTTGGCTTTCGGTGCCGGCTTGCCGGTGATCCCGATTTCCGATCTGCAGGCCGTGGCTCAGCAGCTGTGGCGAGGTGCGAATCCTGGCGAGCCGCCGTCGCGCCCGAAGTGCGTACTGGTCTGCAACGATGCCCGCATGCAGGAGGTGTATTGGGGCTGCTATGCGAGCGGGGACGACGGCCTCATGAAACCCGTGGGCACTGAGCACGTGGCGCCACCCGACCGTGTTACGGTCCCAAGCGACTGGCACACCTTTGTGGGGGCCGGGCGCGGCTTCGCAGTGCACGAGGGGTTGCGCGCCCGTTTCTCGCAGCGCCTCAATTTTCTGGCGGAACGAGTGCTGCCAGATGCGCGTGAGGTCGTGCAGCTGGCCGCCGCGGAATATCAGGCTGGGCGGGTGGTTGGCGCGGAACAGGCTCTGCCGGTCTATTTGCGCGACAACGTTGCGCGGCCGCAGCCGCGGTGACC
Organism: uncultured Pseudomonadota bacterium; assembly: GCA_963715725.1. GTDB lineage: Bacteria > Pseudomonadota > Gammaproteobacteria > Steroidobacterales > Steroidobacteraceae > 13-2-20CM-66-19. The sequence goes on from OY970272.1 coordinate 3,658,483, forward strand.
TGCCGACCCGTGCCGCAATGACATTTATGTGTCAGGGACGCTGATCGTCATGAATCTGCAACATGCGCACTCTGTAATACGGCCGGGCCCTTAAAGGCGACCCATGCCCGTCAAACAGGTTCTGATCATCGAGGATGAGCGTCCGATTCGCGAGATGATCGCCTTCGGACTGAAGCGCGCCGGATTCGAGGTGCGTGAGGCAGAAGACTGCCGCAGCGGCGCGCGCCGCCCTGGCCGACCAGCGTCCGGACCTGGTGCTAGTGGACTGGATGCTGCCCGATATGAGTGGCCTTGAGCTGACACGCGCCCTGAAGCGCGACCGCGAGACACGCGAGCTACCCATCATCATGCTCACCGCGCGAGCCGAGGAAGGCGACAAGGTCGCAGGCCTCGAGGGCGGCGCGGATGACTATGTCACCAAGCCTTTCTCGCCGCGCGAGCTGCTGGCGCGCATCAACGCCGTGCTGCGCCGTTCCGCCGGCAATGGCGCGGACGAATTGATCGAGTTCGAGGGCCTGGCGCTCGATCAGGCCAGCCATCGCGTCGATGGTGGCCGACCGGACCGTGGCCCTGGGGCCAACCGAGTATCGGATGCTGGAGTTCTTCATGACGCACCCGGAGCGCGTTTATACGCGTGACCAGCTACTGGATCGGATCTGGGGCGGCAACGTCTACGTTGAAGAGCGCACCATCGATGTGCACATCCGTCGCTTGCGCAAGGCACTCGAGGAATTCGGGTACGATCGCTTTGTGCAGACCGTGCGGGGTTCGGGCTACCGTTTCTCGGCACGGACGATTTAACCAGCCATCGAGTTGATCCACTCAATGCAACCAGCGACGCAGGCGTGGTGGTTTGCGGCGGGACGCATGCTGGCGACCATGCTGTTGGGGCTGCTTGCTGGCTGGCTGCTCGGCAATGCCTGGATTGGCTTGGGCGTAGCGCTGGCGCTGCACCTGGGCTGGCAGCTGCTCAATCTGTTCCGCCTGGAGTGGTGGCTGCGACATCGCAGCTTCGCCGATCCGCCGGATGTCGGCGGGGTGTTTGGCGAGATCATCAACCAGATCGTGCGCCTGCACCGGCGTAAACGCTTCCACAAGCAGCGCTTCGTGCAGCTCATGCGCCAGCTGCAGCGCTCCACCGCCGCGCTACCGAATGGCGTGGTCATTCTGAACGCGCAGCGGGAGATCATCTGGTTCAACCGCATGGCCGCGCGGCTGCTGGATCTGCGCCGCACGGCAGATCTCGGCATCCGCATCGAGAACTTGCTGCGCCAGCCGCAGTTCGCGCGCTATCTGGAGATCGGTGATTTCTCCAATCCCACCGTCATCCGCAGCAGCTCGGTGGAGGAAAACTATCTGTCACTGCAGATGGTGCCCTATGGCGAGGGGCAGCAGCTGCTGCTGGTCAGCGATGTCTCGCGCCAGATGCGCCTGGAGGCCATGCGCAAGGATTTCGTCGCGAATGCATCCCACGAGTTGCGCTCACCACTGACCGTCATCTCCGGGTACCTGGAGACCCTGAGTCAGGATCCGGCCCTCGATCGGGATCTGCAGGGACCGGTTACCGAGATGCGACGCCAGGCGGAGCGGATGACCGCGATCATTCGTGATCTGCTCGAGCTGTCGCGTCTGGAGGAGACCGACGAGATGCTCGGCGGCGAGGCGCTGGATGTCGCGGCACTGCTGTCGATGCTGAAGAAAGATGTGCTGGCCAGGCCGATCCGACCGCGTGAGGTGCGCATCAGAGTGGACTCTGATGCACAGCTGATCGGTGATGAGCCGGAAATCCACTCGGCGTTTTCCAACCTGGTCGACAATGCCGCCAAATACACGCCGCCCGATGGCTCCATTGAGATGCGCTGGTGGGTCGATGAGGAGGGTGGTCACTTCTGTGTGAGTGACACCGGGATTGGTGTGCCTGCCGAGCATATCCCGCGGCTCACCGAGCGCTTCTATCGGGTGGACGCCGGACGCTCGCGCGCGACGGGAGGCTCGGGATTGGGACTGGCGATCGTCAAACACGTCCTGCAGCGACACGGCGCAGAGCTCGAGGTGCAGAGCACCCTGGGTCAAGGCAGTCGCTTCATCTGTCATTTCCCGGCCGCTCGCCTGCAGACCCCGGTGGTCCAAGTGGCGAGCAGCGCTGCAGTCTGACATCACATTTCGGTCGTAAGTCCCTCTCTCATAAATACTTCTCCGGACTGTCATCGCGACGACACATGCACCGCCGACCCTGTTCCGCATGAGAAAAGGGCCCGCGCGACCGTTCAGAGTACGTACCCTGTTCTTGTCGGATATCCATCTCGGGTACCGCCGGGCTCGGGTGTTGGAGCTGGCCGAGTTCCTGCAAGGCATAGAGGCTGAGCAGCTCGTGCTCGTGGGCGACATCATCGATGTGCTTAGCCTCGGCGATCAGTTCTTCTGGTCCGCAGGGCACACCGGCGTGGCGCGACAGTTACTGGCCAAACGTCGCTCCGGAACGCGTCTGGTGTACATCCCCGGCAACCATGATGCGAGCCTGGGTGTGCTGGCCGAGCTCCTGACGGGACAGTTTGAAGTGCATCGCGAGTGGGTTCACCGCACCCGGCGCGGACAGCGGCTGCTGGTGCTGCACGGCGACCGCTTTGACAGCTTGCTCAGCTGTTCCCCGCGGCTCACGCGGGCGGGCGATGCACTTTATTACCTGGCGGTTGCCGTGAGTCATGCGGTGAACAACGCGCGCCGCGCGTTGCGTAAGCCCTACTGGCCGCTTGCCGAGCGGATCAAGCTGGGGATTACCGCGAGCGTCCGTTACATTGAACGCTTCGAGCACACCGCCGCCCGTCATGCGCGCAACGCAGGTTATGATGGCATCGTGTGCGGACACATTCACCGCGCCAACCTGTGCCAGATTGACGGCACAACGTATTGCAACACCGGGGACTGGGTTGAATCCTGCTCAGCACTGATCGAAACCCTGGACGGCGACCTGCAATTGCTGCGGTGGCCAGATGGTCGGTATCCGGCGCGCCGGTCGACGACGCAGCTGGTCATGGATGCCGCTTGAAGGTTGCAATCGCGACTGACGCCTGGGACCCACAGACCAACGGCGTCGTCACGACCCTCAAAGCGACGATCGCCGAACTTTGTGCGCGCGGCCATGAAGTGTGCGTCATCTCGCCCCAGGGGCGCCTGAGCATTCCGGCGCCGAGCTACCCGGAGATACGTCTGGCGCTGGCACCCGGCTGGCACATCGCTCGGCAGATTCGTGATTTCCGCCCGCACGCGATCCATGTGGCAACAGAAGGCACAATCGGGATGGCGACGCGCCGTTATTGTCGCCGCCACGGGCTGCCCTTCACGACCTCCTATCACACCCGCTATCCGGAATATGTGCACGCCCGCTGGCCCATTCCAATGCGGCTTACTTACGCGTGGCTGCGACGCTTCCATGGTGCCGCAGCCCGAACGTTCGTGAGCAGCGAGAGTCTGCGCGGACAGTTGCATTCCCGCGGATTCGGCACGTTGCATCTCTGGCGGCGCGGGGTAGATCTGGAGCGTTTCCGGCCGTTGCCCGGACGTCCGGCGCCAGATGAGCTGGCGGGGGTACCCCGGCCGATCATGGCGTACATGGGCCGGGTGGCCGTCGAGAAAAATCTCGAGACGTTTCTGCGCCTCGGGGTCCCCGGCACCAAGCTCATCATCGGTAACGGTCCGCAACGCGCCGCGCTCATGGCGCGCTATCCTCAGGCAATATTTGCCGGATATCGCTACGGTGACGAGCTGGCCGCACTGCTCAGTGCCGCGGATGTGTTCGTGTTTCCGAGCCGGACTGACACCTTTGGGCTGGCGATGATCGAGGCGATGGCCTGCGGGTTGCCGGTGGCGGCCTTTCCCGTGCCTGGCCCTGTTGATGTTATCGAGCCCGGTGTGACGGGCGTCCTGCATGAGGATCTCAGTGCTGCTATATCTGGCGCGCTGCGGCTCGATCGGGAAGTTTGTGCACAGCGCGCCAGCGCCTTTACCTGGCAAGCGGCCACGGATGAGTTCCTGACAGGGCTCGAGCCGATTCCTGCCGCGGCGCGCGCTGCGCTCAGTGGGCGCAGTTCGGCTATCATGATCACGCGCACTAGCGCGCGCGAACGCGCAGGCGGTGCGGGAGATGCGAAGTAATGGAAACGGCTGATCTCAGTCATCACATTTCGCGACGCTTCAACGAGGATCTCGAGCGCGTGCGCAGCAAGGTGTTGAGCATGGGCGGATTCGTGGAGCAACAGCTGCACAAGGCGGTCACCGCTCTGGTGGAGGGCGACAGCACGCTCGGTGAATCCGTGGCGATGGATGACTATCAGGTCAACAACATGGAGGTTTCGATCGACGAGGAATGCAGCCGCATCCTCGCCACGCGTGCGCCTGCTGCCGGTGACCTGCGCGTCATCGTCGCCATCATCAAGACGATCACCGACCTGGAGCGCATCGGCGATGAGGGCGAGAAGATCGGCTACATTGCCTCGCGGCTCGCCACGATGGAGCGCCCGGCGGACAAGTATCGTGAGATCAAGCACCTTGGTCGCGTCGTCTCGGAGATGGTGCACGATGCGCTCGATGCGTTCGCGCGCATGGATGCCGAGTCGGCGCTGCGCGTCGCCCGCCAGGACCGTCTCGTGGATGAAGAGTATGAAGCCATCCAGCGCCAGGCGATCACCTTCATGATGGAAGATCCGCGCACCATCCGACGCGCGCTCGATGTCATGTGGGTGGTGCGGGCCCTGGAACGCATCGGCGATCATGCGAAGAACATCAGCGAGTACGTCATCTACATGGTCCATGGCAAGGACATCCGCCACACCTCGCTGGATGATGTCGAGCGCGATCTGCGTGTCGGTCTCTCCGGCGGTCTCAATTCAGCAAGTTCCTGATGCCGCAGGCGCGCCGGTCGGTTAGCATCGGCGCGTGCTCCTTACCAACCCTGCGAATCGCCGGCTGCTGAATTTTGCCGGCTTCATCATCATCGTCGCTCTGCTGGGCTACGCCTACTACGCACAGTACCGACTCGGACTCGAGCCCTGTCCACTGTGTATCTTCCAGCGCATCGCCCTGGCAGCGCTCGGCCTCGTGTTCCTGATCGCCGGACTGCACAACCCGCGCGGCGGGGGTTCCACGGTCTATGCGGTATTGATCGGTATCGCGGCGCTGTCCGCCATCGGTGTCGCGGCCCGGCACCTGTATGTGCAGAGTCTGCCGCCGGGTACCATCGCGGCCTGCGGCGCACCTCTGGAGGTGCTGCTGCAATTCACACCCGTGACGGAGGTGATCCGCAAAGTGCTGACGGGCAGCGGTGAGTGCAGCCAGATCAACTGGCGCTTTCTCGGACTGACCATGCCCGCATGGGTGCTGATCTGGGCAGCGGTGCTGGGAGGAATGGGCGTCCTCATCAACAGCGGTCGCAGGCTGCGCGCCTTGTCGCCTTCCGCATTGCCGCCGGCGAAGCCCTGAGACTTCAGGTCAACAGGTTGCGCAGCACGTTCATATAGATCTGCTGAAGGCGATCCAGATCGGCGACGCGCACCGACTCGTTCACCTTATGGATGCTCGCATTGACCACTCCGAGTTCCACGACCTGTGCACCCAGGGGTGCGATGAAGCGGCCGTCGGAGGTGCCTCCTCCGGTGGAGAGCTTGGGTCTGCGACCGGTGACAACGGCAATCGCCGTGCCTACAGCCTCCGACAGCGTGCCCGGTGCTGTATAGAACGGCTCTCCCGATACGTACCACTCGATGCTAAAGCGCACGCCGTGTTTACGCAGGATTCCTTCCACAGTCTGCCGCAGCCCTTCCTGTGTCTGCACCGGTGAATAGCGCAGGTTGAAGCGGGCCTTGAGCTCACCGGGTATCACATTCGGTGCACCGGTTCCCGCATTCAGATTGGAGATCTGAAAGGTCGTCGGATCGAAGTGCTCGTTGCCTGCATCCCAGGTTCGGCTCGTGAGCTCGGCGAGCGCAGGGGCGAGGGTGTGCACCGGGTTTTCGGCGAGCTGCGGATAGGCGACGTGACCCTGAATGCCATGCACGGTGAGGCGCCCACTGAAGGAGCCGCGGCGCCCGATCTTGATGGTATCTCCCAGCTCAACTTCGCTGGAGGGTTCGCCCACGACGCACCAGTCGATGCCCTCGTTGCGCGCCGCCAGTAACTCCACCACCCGCCGGGTACCATCGACCGAGGGACCTTCTTCGTCACTCGTGATCAGAAAGGCGATCGAGCCGTGGTGGTGCGGGTGCTCGCGCACGAAGGCTTCCGTCGCCGTGACCATGGCAGCAAGGCCGGTCTTCATATCGGCCGCACCGCGTCCACACAGCTGACCGTCCTGGACGACAGGTACGAAAGGATCGGTGCGCCATTCCTCCAGCGGACCGGTCGGCACGACGTCCGTGTGGCCAGCGAAACACAGCAGCGGCACAGCGTCTCCGCGCCGGGCCCAGAGATTCTCGACGTTACCGAAAGGCAGCGCTTCGATGCGAAAGCCCGCCGCGGCCAGCCGCTCGGCGATCAGCTGCTGGCAACCCTCATCGGCCGGTGTCACGGAACGTCGGGCCATGAGATCTTTTGCCAGATCAAGGGTTTGCGACATTGGAAGAAGCTCGCGGCAGCGCAAATGGCAGCGGTTATACGGCCTGCGGCGACCGGCGGGCAAGGGGTTTGCGCCTCCCCTGAGGGTATGTCATCAAACCGTCACATTCCGGTCATGTAATGCGGCCCTGCCGTGCGAGATGCTCGTGCAACCACAGCTCAAGAGGGAAGGCGATGAATCACTTTCGCGTGCAGCAGCTGTTCGCAGCCGTCGTTGCTATCTCGATGAGCACGAGCGCGCTGGCTGCGACGGATATCTCGGGCGCCGGGGCGACTTTCCCGTATCCGGTGTATTCAAAATGGGCGGACGCCTATAAGAAGCAGACGGGTGTCGGGCTCAATTACCAGTCGATCGGTTCCGGTGGCGGTATCAAGCAGATCAAGGCCAAGACGGTCACCTTCGGTGCGTCCGACAAGCCACTCGAGCCCGCTGAACTGAAGGAGGCGGGGCTGGTGCAATTTCCGATGATCATCGGCGGCGTCGTGCCGGTGGTGAACATCAAGGGGATCAAGGCAGGCCAGCTGACGCTCGATGGCGCAACCATCGCCAGCATCTACTTAGGGGAGATCACCAAGTGGAGCGATGCCCGCATCAAGAAGTTGAACCCCAAGGCGACGTTGCCCGATGTAGCGATCGCGCCGGTGTACCGCTCCGATGGATCGGGCACGAACTTCCTCTTCACCGACTATCTGTCCAAGTCGAGTCCCAAGTTCAAGGAGTCCGTGGGTGCCAATGCCTCGGTCCAGTGGCCAGCAGGCATCGGCGCCAAGGGCAACGAGGGCGTCGCGAACATGACGACGCAGACCGACGGCGCTATCGGTTACGTGGAATATGCATTTGCCAAGCAAAACAACATGGCCTACACGCCTCGTGGTCAACAAGGGTGGCAAAGCTGTTGCGCCCAGTGCCGAGAGCTTCCAGGCGGCCGCGGCGAGTGCCGATTGGGCCCACGCACCGGGCTACTACCTGATCCTAACCGATCAGCCCGGAGCTGCGAGCTGGCCCATTACCGGTGCGAGCTTCATCCTGTTGTATGCCAATCCGCCGAATGTTGCGGAGACCGGCGAGGCGTTGAAGTTCTTCGACTGGGCGTATCGCTCTGGCGCAAAGATGGCAGCCGAGCTCGATTATGTGCCCCTGCCCGAGAACCTCGTGCAGCAGGTCCGTGGGACATGGAAGTCCGAGATCAAAGGCGTTCCAGCGCTCGCGGCAAAGTGAGGGGGCTCGCCTGAGCGCTGCGCCAGCATGAGCAGTGCTGTCATCACTGCCGTATCCACGCAGGCCGCCGCCCAGCGCCTGCGGGAACGCGTGTTTCGCGGCGCTACCCTGGCTGCGGCGCTGTTGGTATTGATCATCCTCGGCGGCGTCGCCCTGTCGCTGGTGAGGGGCGCATGGCCCGCTTTGTCTCATTTCAAGCTGCAGTTTCTCACGCGCGAGATCTGGAATCCGGTCACGGATCAATTCGGCGCGCTCGCGCCGATCTACGGCACCGTCGTGACCTCGCTCATTGCCATGCTGCTCGCGATTCCCATCAGTTTTGGCATCGCGATATTTCTCACCCAGCTGTCGCCTCCCTGGCTCAAGCGTCCCGTCGGTGTTGCTATCGAATTGCTCGCAGCGGTGCCGAGCATCATCTTCGGCATCTGGGGCCTGTTCGTGCTCGCGCCACTGTTGCAGCGGCATATCCAGCCGGCGCTGATCGCCTGGCTCGGCCCCTTGCCCGCGATCGGCAAGTTGTTTCAGGGGCCGCCATTTGGCATCGGGGTCCTGAGCGCCTCCGTCGTGCTGGCCATCATGGTGCTGCCGTTCATCTCCGCGGTAATGCGCGATGTATTTGAAACCGTGCCCGATGTGCTGAAGGAATCAGGCTATGGACTGGGGGCGACCACCTGGGAGGTGATCTGGCAGGTGATCGTGCCGCACTCACGTGCCGGCATCGTTGGCGGGGTGATGTTGGGCCTCGGCCGCGCGCTGGGGGAAACCATGGCGGTGACGTTCGTAATTGGTAACGCGCATCGCATCAGTCCGTCGCTGCTGGCGCCCGGCACGACGATCTCAGCCTCCATCGCCAACGAATTCACCGAAGCGGTCGGCGATCTGTACACCTCCTCGCTGGTGGCGCTGGGTGCGCTGTTGTTTTTGATCACCTTCACCGTGATTGCCGCCGCGCGCTTCATGCTGCTGCGTTTGGACCGGCGCGCGCTCTCGTCAGTATGAGCGGGGCCTTTGCGAACGTCGTGCCGGGCCGCCTCGCATGAACCGCCGTGCCCGTCGCAAGCTGATGAATGTGCTCGCACTCATGCTCTCCGCGCTGGCCACGATCGTGGGGCTGTTTTTTCTGGGAGCGATTCTCTGGACGCTGATCTCGAGTGGTATTGCCGGAATGTCGGTGGCGCTGTTTACCCAGAACACGCCTCCGCCCGGGGGCAGTGGCGGCCTTCTCAATGCCATCTATGGCAGCGTCGTCATGACGCTCATCGCGATCCTGCTGGGCGCGCCCATCGGTGTACTCGCCGGCACCTACCTGGCGGAATACGGACGCACGGCGCGGCTGAGTTCCGTGATCCGCTTCGTAAACGATGTGTTACTGAGTGCGCCATCCATCATCATCGGCCTGTTCATCTACGAGATTCTCGTCGTGAACATGGGGCACTTCTCAGCACTCGCCGGGGCGGTGGCACTTGCCGTCATCGCCATTCCGGTCACCGTACGCACGACCGAGGACATGTTGAATCTCGTGCCACAGGGCATGAAGGACGCCTCTACCGCGATGGGGGCTTACCCATGGCGCACCATCACTAGCATCATCTACCCCGCTGCGCGCAGCGGCATCGTCACCGGCTTGCTGCTCGCGGTGGCGCGTATCAGCGGCGAGACTGCACCGCTGCTGTTCACAGCGCTCAACAATCAATTTTGGAGCAGCAACCTGCGCGCGCCCATGGCCAACCTGCCGGTGGTGATCTTCCAGTTCGCACTCAGTCCCTATAAGAACTGGCAGCAACTCGCCTGGTCAGGGGCGCTGCTGATTACACTTGCGATCCTGCTGCTCAGCATCAGCGCACGGCTGGTGCTCTCGGCCTTGAATCCGGCTACGGCAGGCAAACGATGAACGCTGCCGCGCCCACCGCCACGTCGATGCCCGCGGCGTCCGCCAATGGCGCCGCGGCTCACCGACACGGCCCGAAATTCGAAGTGCGCAACCTGGATTTTTACTACGGCGCGACCCGCGCGCTGAAAAACATCAACCTTACGCTCGCTGACCGCAGCATCACGGCATTTATTGGACCTTCCGGCTGTGGCAAGTCCACGCTGTTACGCGTGTTTAATCGCATGTATGCCCTGTATCCCGGGCATCGCGCGACCGGCCAGGTGCTGTTGGACGGCGAAGACATCCTCGCACCGACCGTCGATCTCTCCAGCCTGCGCTTTCGCGTGGGCATGGTGTTCCAGAAGGCGACACCCTTTCCGATGTCCATATTCGACAATGTCGCCTTCGGCTTACGGCTCGCGCGTCGCATCCGACGCGGCGAGCTGTACGAACGGGTGGAGACGGCGTTGAAGGACGCAGCTATGTGGGATGAGGTCAAGGACAAGCTGCATGAGGATGGCCGCGGTTTGTCCGGCGGACAGCAGCAACGGTTATGTATTGCGCGTACCATAGCCGTAGAGCCGGAGGTGGTGCTGCTTGATGAGCCTACCGCGGCCCTTGATCCAATCTCGACCTTGCGCGTCGAGGAGACGATGCAGAGCCTGCGGGAGAAATACTGCATCGTGGTGGTCACGCACAACCTGCAACAGGCTGCGCGGGTCTCAAACGTAACCGCCTTCATGTACCTGGGCGACCTGATTGAGATGGGCCCTACCGAGCAGTTGTTCACTGCTCCCCGCGATCGCAGGACAGATGACTACGTGACCGGAAGATTCGGGTGAACCTTGATGAACGACAGCGTGAACGGGCTCGTACAGGAGCAGCACCGGATGGATGGCCGCAGCGCCTCTGAAGGTCCGCCACGTCGACGCGAGCCCGAAGGCGGACTGAATCTCAAGCCGAGTGGCCGCGTGCACAGTCAGGCTGCCCTGGAAGTGCGCAGCACGGGCCCCGGCACGGTGGGGCAGCCGACACTCGAGAACGCCGTCATGTCCTGTCGCGAAGTGGATGTCTTTTACGGCACCAAGCAGGCGCTGAAGAAAGTCAGCATCGATGTGGGTGGACGCCAGGTGCTGGCGATGATCGGACCCTCCGGTTGCGGCAAGTCGACATTCCTACGCTGTCTCAATCGCATGAACGACACGATCCCGGGGGCGCGCGTCAGCGGACGCATCACGCTCGATGGTCGGGACATCCACGCAAAAGAACACGACGTCGTGCAGCTGCGGGCGCGCGTCGGGATGGTGTTTCAGAAGCCGAATCCCTTCCCCAAATCGATCTATGACAATGTTGCTTACGGTCCGCGGATTCACGGCATCACACGCAGCCGTGCTGATCTGGATGAAATCGTCTGCACCAGCCTGCAGCGCGCCGGGCTGTGGGACGAGGTCAAGGACCGTCTGAACCGGGCGGGGACTGGCCTCTCGGGTGGCCAGCAGCAGCGGCTGTGCATTGCGCGCGCGATTGCCATCCAGCCCGAGGTGATTCTGATGGACGAGCCGTGCTCGGCGCTCGATCCGATCGCTACCGCAAAGATCGAGGACCTGATTGATCAGCTGCGCGGCAGCTACGCCATCGTCATCGTGACGCATTCCATGCAGCAGGCGGCGCGCGTCTCGCAGCGCACCGCATATTTCCACCTGGGGGAGCTGATTGAGGTGGGCGAGACGGATCGGGTGTTTACCAATCCACGCCACCGGCTGACCGAGGATTACATCACCGGTCGCTTCGGCTGACGAGCCTCGCTAGTCATGCGCGAAGGACACATCAGCAAGGCTTTCGATGGCTCACTCGCCGCCCTGCATATCGGCGTGGTGGAGATGGGCGGGCTCGTGCTGGATCAGGTGCGCGAGGCGGCGCGCGCCTACACCGACTGGGATCCCCGCCCGTCAGAGCTGGTCCTCACGCGCGAGCCCGCCGTAAACGACTACGAGAAACGGCTCGGAGCGGAGCAGCTGGCATTGCTTGCGCGCCGCCAACCGGTCGCCGGCGATCTGCGCGCCATCATTTCCATGTCCAAGGTGGCCGCCGAGCTGGAACGTGCCGGCGATGAGGCGAAGAAGATCGCGCGCGCCGTGATCCGGCACGAGCCGCCACAGCCCGGCGCAGGCACGACGCGCGATGTGCGTCATCTGGGGCTGCTGGCCGTCAACCTGTTGCGCCTTGCGCTCGAGTCCTTCGATCTGCTCGACCCGGTCGTGGCGGCGGAGGTGATAGCGCGGGACGAGGAGCTCGATGAGGAATATGCCAGTGGCCTGCGTCGCCTGATGTCGCGCGCTATGGAGGATGGGCGCATCTTCGGCATGGCGCTCGAGGCCGCCTTTGTGCTCAAGTCGCTGGAACGCGTGGGAGACCATGCCCGCAACATCGCGCGCCAGGTACTGCTCATCCAGGGCGGAGCCGCCGCGGTTACCGCGAGCGCAGAGAGCGCGGCGATGCCGGCGGCCGGATCCGCTGATTCCCGCTCCGCCGACTAAGTAGTCCGCCTGGCCCGTTGCGGCACCCGGGCGGCGGCGGGGCCGCCCCGCCAAGCTGCTAAGCTGCGCGTACGGTAGCAACCCCGTCACGCCCCGTGATGGGGTTGATTCTGAATGGTTTTTAATGCGCCGTTGGCCACAGCTTAATCCCGCTGTGGTGAGCTAGCGGCGCAATTCGCCCTATGCGCATCCTGATTGTCGAAGACGAGCAGAAACTGTCTGACCTGATAGTGCGTGCACTTCAGGCCGAGCGCTACGCCGTGGACGCGGCCGCAGACGGCACTTCCGGCTGGCAGATGGCCGAGGCGTTCGAATATGACTTGGTCATCCTCGATCTGATGCTTCCGGGAATTGATGGCACTGAGGTGTTGCAACGCGTGCGGCGCAAGAACAGCAACGTGCCGATCCTGATACTCACCGCGCAGGACGCCACGTCGGAAAAGGTCAGGAATTTCGAAGCTGGAGCGGATGATTACCTGACCAAGCCGTTTGCTTTCGCGGAATTGTTGATGCGCGTCAAGGCGCTGCTGCGCCGGGGACCGGTGAGCCGCTCCAGTGTGCTGCGGGTGGGCGATCTGGAGATCGACCGACTCTCGCAGCAGGTACGGCGCGCGGGCCGGCGCATCGAGTTGACCCCGAAGGAGTATGCGCTGCTCGAGTATCTCGCCGCCAACCCCGGCCGGGTTTTCTCGCGCACTATGATCATCGAGCACGTGTGGGATCAAAGCTTCGAGGGTCTGACCAACATCGTCGATGTGTACGTGCGCCATCTGCGCAGCAAGATCGATGATCCCTTTGCCACCAAGCTGATCAAGACCGTGCGCGGAGTCGGCTATGGCTTGAGCGAGGAGCCCGCCGCGTGAATGCGCGCTCCCTGAGCTTTCGCCTGGTGAGCTGGTACGCAGTGATTCTGCTGCTCGTGTTTGTGGCCCTGGGAGGCCTGACGGTGTTTTTCTTGAGTCACTATCTACAGGCGGGTGTACTCGATACCCAGTTGCGACGCGCGCGCCAGATCGCCGCTACCCTCCTGCCCACTCTGCAGCAGCGCGGCGAGCAGGCCCTGGCACAGCAGGTGGATGACTTGTATTCGCCCGAGGCCAATGACCGCTTCATTCGCATTGAGCGTGCGGATGGGGTGCCGGTCTACGTATCGCCGCCTCCGCACGATGGCAGCTTCGTGCCGGCGGACGTTCCGGCCGCGCGACTCGGTAACACCGATTCGAGCGTGCGCCGCGTCTCGCTGCCCAGTGGCTCGCTCCTGATCGGCGCTGCCCGCAATCGCGCCGGCAATGGCGGTTCCTATGTCGTGGAGGTTGGCGTCAGCGCGCTGCGTACGGACCAGGTCGTGCAGCAGGTTCTGCTGCTGCTCGCCCTGGGCTTGCCGGTGGCGCTGGCGGTCGCAGCGGCCGGTGGATTCGTGCTCGTGCGGCGCGCCTTGCAGCCGGTGGACGGCATCGCGAGCAAGGCAGAAGCCATCACCCAACACAACCTGAGTGAGCGTTTACCGGTGGTGCACAGCGGCGACGAGCTGGAGAGGTTGTCCCTGTCGCTGAATCACATGATCAGCCGCCTGGAGGATGCCGTGCAGAGCTCCAAGCGCTTCGTGGCTGATGCCTCACACGAGCTGCGCACGCCCCTCACGGTGCTGCGTGGTGAGCTCGAGGGCCTTGCACAGGATGCGCAATTTCGTCCCGAGGCTCGCGAGCGGCTCGGCAGTCTGCTGGAGGAGGTGGACCGGCTATCCAAGATCGTGGAGAGCCTGTTGGTGCTGTCGCGCCTGGATGCCGGTGAGCTGAGCTCCGAGCGGGTGCGCTTCGATCTGGGCGAGCTCGCCGCCACCACTGCCGAACAGATCAGCCTGCTTGCCCAGGATAAGGACGTTGAGATCGTATGCAACACGGCGCCCGCGGTATGGATCGAGGGCGATCGCGCGCGCATGAAGCAGGTCATCGTCAATCTGCTGGATAACGCCATCAAGTACACACCGTGCGGCGGTCGCGTACAGCTGAAGATCACGCGCGAGGGCGATCAGGCGCTGCTCGAGGTGTCGGATAACGGCATCGGTATCCCTGCGGAGGCGCTGCCGCACATGTTCAAGCGCTTCTATCGGGTGGATGACTCCCGCTCGCGTGGTGAGGGCGGTGGTCAGGGCGGTGCAGGTCTGGGACTGTCCATCGTCAAATCCATCTGCACCGCGCATGGCGCAAGCGTGGATGTCAGCAGCGTGCCCGGCGTCGGCAGCTCATTTCGGATCCGGCAGCGGCTCGCGGTGGATACCACGTTGCCCGCCGTTGTCTCTCATTAGCCGGGTATCGTATCAATGGTGCAGTACGTGCTTCGCAGGCCCTACACCGTGGTTGCGGTGCTGATTCTCATCGGCCTGCTGGGCATCGCAGAAGCCCTGCGCATGCCGGTCGACATCTTCCCCGAGATGAACATTCCGGTGGTGAGCGTCGTGTGGACTTATGCCGGCATGTCCGCCACCGATATCCAGAACCGCATTCTCACCATGCATGAACGGCAGATGGCCTCACTGGTGGATGACATCGCGCGGATCGAGGCGACGAGTTATGAGGGCGTAGGGGTCGAGAAGGTGTACTTGCACGAGGGGGCCGACGTCTCCCGCGCGGTGTCGCAGCTCGCCAGCAGCGCGCTCGTGGTTCTCAAGTATATGCCGCCGAATATCACCCCGCCGCTCGTGATTCGCTACGGGGCCACTGACGTACCCATCATCCAGCTGAGTCTCTCAAGCAACTCGCTGCCCGACACCAAACTCAACGATCTCGGCCAGAACATTATCCGCCCGGCGCTCGCCATCGTGCACGGCGCGGAGGTGCCTTACCCCTATGGGGGCAAGCCACGCGTCATCATGGCGGACCTCGATCCGCAGGCGCTGCAGTCTCGCGGTCTGACCCCTGGGGATGTCAGTCAGGCGCTTCAGAAACAGAACGTCATCCTGCCTTCCGGCGATGTCAAGATTGGTCGGCGCGATTACCTCCTGTCCATGAACAACAGCCCGGATGTGGTCGAGGCCATCAACGGCTTTCCGATTAAACAGATCGACGGCCGCACGGTGTTCATGCGGGATGTGGCACACGTGCACGACGGCTTCCAGGTGCAGACCAACTCGGTAGCCGTGGACGGCGTGCCCGGGGCATTGATGACGATCCGCAAGACCGGCGGCGTCTCGACACTGGCCGTGATCGATGGCGTGCGGGCCGCGCTACCGGATATCCAGCATATGCTGCCGCCCGGCGTCGCCATCAAGGCGATCTTCGATCAATCGGTGTTCGTCAAGGCGTCACTCAACAGCGTGGTGATGGGCGGCTGCATGGCCGCCGCCCTCACGGCTTTGATGATTTTGCTGTTTCTCGGCAACTGGCGCCTGACGCTGATCATTCTCGCGGCGATCCCGTTGTCGATCGTGACCGCCGTGCTGTTCATGGGCGTTGGCGGAGAGACGCTCAACACCATGACTCTTGGCGGCTTCGCGCTCGCTGTAGGCATCCTGGTAGACAACGGCACCGTGGTAATCGAAAACATCGAGCGCAACGCTCGCCCTGCACAGCAGCCTGAGCCGGGCGATCGTGCATGGCGCGGGGGAGGTGGGCGTGCCGACCTTTCTCTCCACGCTCTGCATCTGCATCGTGTTCGTGCCGGTTTTCCTCCTGCAGGGAACCGCCAAGTACCTGTTCTCACCGCTATCCGTCGCGGTGATCGTGGCCCTGCTTGCCAGCCTCGCGCTGTCATTCACGATGGTGCCGGTGCTGTTCAGTTATCTGATGCGCGGGCACGCGGACGGCAGTGAGAACGTGGAGTTGGAGTCCACGGAGCTCTGTATCGTCCCCCAGCGGCTGCATCACAACATCTTCATGCGCGTTCACCTTGGCTTCGAGCGTGGCTTCCGGCGATTCCGCGAGGACTATCGCAATGCGCTCGCGTGGGTGCTATCGGAGGCCAGAGCGACAGTGCTCGCGTTCCTGCTGCTCATGGTCGTCTCACTCATGTTGTTTCCAATGATTGGGCGGGATTTCTTTCCGCAGGTGGATGCCGGGCAGATGCGGCTGCACGTGCGCGCGCCACCTGGGACGCGGCTCGAAGCCACCCAGGAGGATTTTGCAGCGGTCGAAGCGGCTATCCGCAAGCTGGTTGGCGCGCAGCAGATCAACGTGGTACTCGATAACATCGGCCTGCCCTACAGCGGTATCAACATCGCCTTGAGCGACTCGGCGACCGTCGGGCCGATGGACGGTGAGATTCTCGTCGCGCTCAATAAGCAGCACGCACCGACGGCCGAGCTGACCGCTATGTTGCGCCGCGAGTTGCCCAAACGCTTCCCGCAGATGCAGTTCTTCTTCCAGCCGGCCGATATCGTCGATCAGGTGCTGAACTTCGGCCAGCCGGCGCCGATCGACATCCGCGTCTCGGCCTCCGATACCGCCAGTGCGTATGCGCTCGCCAACAGACTCAGCGGCCTGATAGCGCATGTCGCGGGTGTCGTGGATGCTCATGTCTTTCAGGTCCCGGACGCGCCGGCTCTCGCCGTGGACGTTGATCGGGCCATGGCCAACCAGATGGGGCTGACGCAGCAGGAAGCCGCAGCCAATGTGCTGGTCGCTGCCAACTCCAGCGCGCAGAGCTCGCCGAACTTCTGGGTGGATCCGCGTAACAACGTCAGCTATCCGCTGGTGGTGCAGCAGCCCACCTACAGCTTCGCATCCGCGCAGGATCTGCGCACCATCCCCATAGCCGCGCAGCAGGGTCGTGAGGCACAGCTGCTCATGAACCTGTCCTCGCTTAGCCGTGAGCAGGTACCCATGGTCACCTCACAGCTCAACATCCGGCCGGTGTTCGATGTGCAGGCGGATGTGCAGGGACGCGATCTGTATTCTGTCGCGCGGGCGATCGACAAGGTCATTGCGGCAAACCAGCCACCCGCTGCCCAGGCGATTCACGTCACGCTCAGCGGCCAGGTAGAGACCATGCGGGAGAGCTACGCGGGCTTGTTCTCGGGCATCGCCCTCGCGGTGGTACTGATTTATCTCTTCCTGGTCATCAACTTCCAGAGCTGGATCGATCCGCTCATCGTGCTGATGGCCGTCCCCTTTGCGCTCGCGGGTGTCATGTGGATGCTGTTTGTGACTCAGACGCATCTGAGCGTGCCGGCACTCATGGGTACGCTCATGTGCATCGGACTTACCACAGCCAACAGCATCCTGGTAGTCAGCTTTGCCAACCAACGCATGGATGCAGGCGATGACTCTCTGCAGGCGGCCGCCACGGCCGGTGTGACCCGCCTGCGTCCGGTGCTCATGACGGCAGGCGCCATGATCCTCGGCATGATACCGATGGCGCTCGGAGTGGGTGAGGGCGGCGAGCAGAATGCACCGCTGGCCCGGGCAGTCATCGGTGGCCTGTTGTTTGCGACCTTCGCGACACTGGTCTTCGTTCCTACCATGTATCGGCTGTTACGCCGCCGTTCCGGCACCGCGCACGTCCCGATTGTTCCCGGAATGACGGCACACGTCTGAGAAGTCCCAGTTATGAATGACTTGTCCGAAGAGCACCATTCCGCGAGCAGTAGCGTATCCCGGCGGCAGTCATCGATTAATCCGCCGGAGCCGCCGGACCATGACATCCCGCAGGTGTCGACGGAATTTGCTCCTGACACCGGGTCGAGGCTGAAGCGCGCCGTGGTCGTACTGGTAACGGTTTTGGCCATCATGTTTGTTGCAGTGGGCGTCGACCGTTTCTTCAAGGATCGCGCGGTAGCCCGCGAGACGCAGGCCACGGCGGCCGCGCCACGCGCGGTGGATGTCATCGAGGTGCGACCGGTGGCGGCTGCGCAGCGCTTTACCTTGCCCGGTCAAACTGCGGCGTGGCATGCGAGCACTATTTTTGCCCGTGTCAATGGTTACGTCGAAAAGTGGATCGCCGATATCGGGGATCACGTACGTAAGGGCCAGCTGCTTGCCCTCATCGAAACCCCGGATCTGGATGCTGAGCTGGCTGGGGCGCGGGCAGAGTTGCAAGCGGCGCAGGCGCAGATGTTGGCTCGCAAGGCAGAAGCCGAATTCAGCCGTACGACCTATGAGCGCTGGCGGGACTCACCCAAGGGCGTGGTCTCGGAGCAGGAGCGCGAGCAGAAGAAGGCAGATTACCAAAGCAGTGTGGCACGGCTTAAGGCCGCGGAGGCGGATGTGGCCCTGGACCAGGCACGCCTCGATCAGTACAGAACGATGGCGCAATTCAAGCAGGTGGTCGCGCCCTACGATGGCCTCATCACTCAGCGCGAGATCGACGTCGGCAACCTGGTCACCGCCGGCAGCACGAGCGCTACGACACCGCTCTATGTCATGAGTCAGAATGACCCGATGCGTGTGTTTGTCGATGTGCCGCAGGGCGCCGCGGCCGAGCTCGGCGCGCAGAACACTGCGGTGGACATACAATCTGCCGGTAGCAGCGCGCACACCTACACAGGACACCTCACCCGCAGCTCGGGGGCGATCAACGTGCAGGCGCGCACCATGCGTATGGAGGTGGATCTGGCCAACCCGGAACAGACGCTGGTTCCGGGCATGTATGTCAAAGTGTCATTCGCGCTGCAGCCGCGCGGCGCGGTGGAAATTCCCGCAGCGGCGTTGATTTTCCGCAGCGGCGGACCGCAGGTGGCCGAGGTGGACGCATCCGGTCATGTGCGCTTTCAGCCCGTGAGCATCGCGCGTGACGACGGCAGTGTGATCGAGCTGGACTCAGGCGTTAAGCAAGGCGACCGCATTGCCCTGAACCTCAGCACCCAGGTTACCGCAGGCGAGGTCGTGCATCCCACAGTGGTACCTTACGCCGCATCGCCCGCCGTGGCCGCGAGGCACTGACATGAGGCGTGCGGCTCTTCAGGACCGCGTGGACCGCGTGGACCGCGTGGACCACGAGGACCACGAGGCTTGCCTTCCTTGGCTGCTGTGCGGGTTGATCGGTGTTGCGGTCCTTGGGGGCTGTGCGGTCGGCCCCAACTATCACATCCCCAACACCCATATGCCGGCGCAGTACAGCTCCGGCAGCGCCAGCTCCCCTGCGCGGAGTGCGGTGGCGGGCGCAAACGGTGCTGAGCCCGATGTTGCTCAGTGGTGGCACGCACTGCACGATGCCGAACTGGACTCCCTGGTAGATCGCGCCGTCAAAGCTAACCCCGACGTGCAGCTCGCGCTCGACCGTCTACAGGCCGCACGCACGTACGAGATCGCGGTCGTCGGCGCCGTCCTGCCGGATGTGGAAGCGAGCGGCGCAGTAGCCCGAGGCACCGGCTCTGATCTGAGCCGTGGGCGGGCAACCCAGCGTCTCGAGTCCGCTGATAGCGCCAGCGGTCTGCAGCATATCAATGCGCTGGCGGGCTTTGATGCCGTGTGGGAAATCGACCTGTTTGGCCGGTACCGCCGGGAGATCCAAGCTGCGCGCGCGAACTTCCAGGGGCGGGTAGCAGAGCGCAATGCCGTGTTGGTAGCGGTGATTGCCGATGTCGCCCGCGGCTATGTGGACCTGCGTGGTCTGCAGAGTCGTGCAGCGGTGCTGCGCAATGCGGAGCAGAACCTGCAGAAATCGGCCGACATCACACATGAGCGCTTCAACCGGGGAATTACCAACGAGCTCGATGTCACGCTTGCGGATCGGGAGCTCGCGCTGGTGCGCTCCCAGCTCGCACCCGAAGAGGCGGCCATCAGCGCGGCACAGTACACGATCGCGACGCTGTTAGGCGCGTATCCCGAAGATCTAGTCACGGAGCTGACACCGGCTGCCATGGTCCCAGCCGTGCCCGCCGCGGTATCGACAGGAGTGCCACTGGATCTGCTGCGCCGTCGTCCCGAGATTATCCAAGCGGAGCGCGATCTCGCCGCCGCCACTGCCCGAATCGGTGTCGCCACCGCCGGATTGTTTCCGCAGGTCAGTGTGTCAGCGGCGATCGGCTATCAGCGCCAGGGATTGGGCGCTGCACCCGTGGTGGGTCAGCACATCTGGTCGGCAGGTCCGGGAGCCATCTGGCCACTGCTGGATTTCGGTGCGCTCGATGCGCAGGTCGAAATTGCCGATCTACAGGCGCGCAGTCAGCTCGTGAGCTACAGGCGCACCATCCAGAATGCGGTGCGGGACGTGGACACGGCGGCGCGTGCTTTTGGCGCGCAACAGGCACGACTGCAGGATCTCGCGGATGCCCTGGCGGCGAGCGAGCGCGCCGTGACGCTCGCGACGCAGCGCTACGACCGCGGCCTGACCGATTTTCTCAATGTCATCGACGCGCAGCGCCAGCAGTACGACATCGAGGCGCAATACACCGACGCTCAGGTGGGAGTGGCCGAACAGTTCGTGGCGCTATATCGAAGCCTGGGCGGCGGCTGGCAGGATTATCAGACCCTGCCCCCGCCTTACGTTCCGCAGCCCGCCGTGCTGGCGATGTTTCACCGCCTGTTGAGTCAAGATCGGGCGCTGGCCGACACGTCTCAGCCGTAGTAATCCGTGGCGGCGGTTACATCAGCGCGGTTGGCCTGCCTGCCACCCAGCAGCGGAGTCAGGATGATCGCGAGTAGTAGGTTGAGCGCCACGGTATAGAGCGCGGTGTAACCCGGGAAGCTCCAGCCACCAAAGGCGAGAGGGAAGGTCGGCTTGAGTTGGGCGCTGTAGGCCATCCAGGTCCCCGCCAGGATGCCGGCGGCCCAGCCGATCAGCAGGGCCCAGGCGTTGAACCAGCGTGTGTAGGCACCCAGCATCACCGCAGGCAGCGTCTGGATGATCCAGATGCCACCGAGCAGCTGCAGCTGCACGGCGTACTCGGTCGGCACGAACAGAATGAAGACCAGTGCGCCGAACTTCACCACCAGCGACACCCATTTAGCCATCTGCGCCTCCTGGCGGTCGGTGGGGTTGCGGTTGATGAATTCGCGATGAATGTTGCGCGTGTACAGATTGGCGGCGGCAATGGACATGATGGCGGCCGGAACCAGCGCGCCGATTGCAATGGCCGCGAACGCCACGCCGACGAACCAGGACGGAAAGGAGTGCAGGAACAGAGCCGGCACGGCGAAATTGTTCTTGAATTGCGTAAAGCCATGGGCGTATTGCGGCAGGTCCTTCACCCCGGCGGCAATGGCGAAGAAGCCGAGCAGCGCCAGAAACCCCAGCACCAACGTGTAGCCGGGTAGCAGCGCGGCGTTACGGCGGATGGCCTTGCCACTGCTGGCGCTCAGTATGGCGGTAAAACAATGCGGGTACAGGAATAACGCGAGCGCCGAGCCTAGAGCCAGGGTCGCATACGCGCTGTAGGCACCCGTGCTGTGCGGACCTGGAGTGGCGAGCAGCACTTTGGCAGCAGGCACGGTGGCGAAGATCTTGCCGAAACCTCCGAGTTGGATCGGAATGACGATGATCGCCACCAGCGCCGTGATGTAGATCAGGATGTCCTTGACGATCGCGATGGACGCGGGCGCACGCAACCCGCTCGAATAGGTGAATGCCGCCAGAATCACAAATGCGATGATCAGCGGCGCATCGCCGGCAAGACCCGCGCCGGAGATTCCAAGCGCGCCCACGACCACCTGGATGCCCACCAGCTGCAGCGCGATGTAAGGCAGCGTTGCCACGATACCGGTAGCCGTGATCGCGAGCGCCAGCCAGCGATTACCAAAGCGGCCGCGCACGAAATCGGCGGCCGTGATGTAGCCGTGCTTGTGGCAGACCTGCCAGAGGCGTGGAAAGGCGAGAAACAGCAGCGGATAGATGATGATGGTGTAAGGGACAGCGAAGAACGCCAGGGCACCCTGTCCGAAGGCGAGCGCAGGCACAGCGATGAAGGTATAGGCGGTGTAGACATCCCCACCGACGAGGAACCAGGTGATGAGTGTGCCGAAGCGGCGGCCACCGAGACCCCATTCGTGCAGTTGATCCAGATCGCCGCGCCGCCAGTGGGCCGCGGCGAAACCCAGCCAGGTGATCAGTGCGAACAGGATTACGAATATGATCAGTGCTACCCAATCAATCTGGTCCACTGCATCTCCCCCTTTGTTGCTCTTTTCGCGCGGGCTGCCCCGAGGGCGGCCGAATTCAGCTCAGTGGCGACTCGCAGTTCGCATCGACGCCAGGCTCGGTGAACGGTCTCATCGCCGCGCTCAGCGTTCACGTGTCGCGAGATAGATCATCGCGTTGAACACGGCCGCGAACAGTACGCATAACAACTGAAACCAATAGAAGAATGGCAGGCCAAGCAGTGCAGGGGACGCCTTGTTGAAAAGCGGTACCCACAGCACGATGACGAACTGCAGCACGAAAAGGAGGTACCACCAACTCCAGCGCTCGGACCTCGGGGGTGGGGTATTCATTTGCTGTGCTCCTGCCTGCCCTGGGCCTATTGTTTTCGTTTGGACGCGCGTTGACAAGCGTAGATGACCCCGGTCCGGTTAGTGACCGGAATAGGTCACTGCCACGTTGTTCACTACTCGGGAGACGCCCTCCACCTGCGTTGCGACGCTGGCCGCCAGCATACTGTCAGTATCGGTCGGGCTACCGAGCAGCCGCTACTAAGGAGCACCGGACCGGACAGCGCCGCACCGGACAGCAACAGCAAGGCGGCGCGACACGACAACTGCCTCACGGGTCAGCAGCTGTCGGCCGCGAGTCTCCCGCCGGATGTGCATACCCGCCACGGGATGGAAATCTGCGCAGGGTTAGAAGCGGAACCGGACTCCAAGGGTCGGGTTGATATTGTTCTTGCTGTAAATGTAGCCATTTGCCAGCCCATCCTTGACCTCGGACCACATCAGACCCGCGTACGAATCGAAGTGCTTGCTCATCTTCAGCACGGCATCGAACGACAGCGCGTGCAGCTCGCCGCTGCACTGGCCACTCTTGGTGGTGTTGCAGCCTGCGTTGGCGCCCGTGGCAAAGCTGCTTTGGTGATAGCCATAGTAGGCGGCCGTGAGATCGAGATTGGGCAGCGCTGCGTACTTCACACCGCCCCAATACACCTGCAGAATCTTCTCGTGCGGCAGTGACTTGTTGTTAACGACCGCGAGTTTGTAGCCGCCGATGTCATCAAAGCCGACCGGCAGCGGATTCTCGGGATTCTCGAACTTGATGTTCTCATAGGCCGCAAACAGCTTCACTGGTCCGAGCGCATACAGCCCCTGCAGACTCAATGTAGTGTTGTCCGTCACCGTGCCGGCCAGCGAATTGCTCGGTGAGAAGCCAAGACCGGGCAGGTCGGCCACCTGGGCAGCCGACAGGGCTGCAGCGGCGACGGCGTCCTTGACCTTGGCATAGTAGGCATCCAGAGATAGACCCGCAAACTCGCCGCCGACCGTGAACTGATAGGCGCTGTTGGCGCTGGTACCGGCGTTGCTGAACTTGTACATGGCCCCCGCGTGAATGCCTTGGTAGCCAAACGTGTACTTAAGCGACGAATCCAGACGGCGGTCCTGGGTGTCACCGCCACCGGCGGCGGTTCCCGATAAACCGATAACGGAGAACGCTTGCGAAGCCGCATTCGGATCGTACTTCGCGATGCCGTCGGCCAGTAGCGTGTTCTGCCTGCCGAAGGTGAGGGCGCCGAAGGTGGGCGAGCTGAAACCTGCGTACGCCTGTTGGAACACCTGGCCTGCGATACTCGAATCCAGGTTGGTGGTCTGGTCGGCGAGTGAACGGCCATTATTCTGGGTCAGCGAGCGCAGCGCATCGCTGATATTGCCGCTCGCGGGATTGAAGAAGGTCTCGAGCTTGAAGACACCCGCAAGATCGGTATCGAGTCCCAGCAGGCTCAGCGGCTCAGTTCCGTTCACACCGATGCGCGATTGGGACAGGTTGTTGGATGTGACACCAAAGATCGACCTGCGGCTGTTCTTCTGCACGATGTCGGAGCTGCCCGCCATGAAGTAGTCACTGAACGGGGCGGCGTGCGTGTCGTATTGCAAACCAACATCGACGATGCCGAAGAGCGTAATACCCTTCCAGCTGAGTGTCTCCTCGGCAGCGGGAGCCGCCGCGTCCGCGGCGAACGCCGGCGCCGCGCAGAGGGTGGCCACTGCCAGAGCGCACTTCGCCTTGACGAGTCCGTCTCTGCTTCGGGGCGGCGTCCTCTTCGATGCACCGGCTTGCGGTTGGGACCTCTGGTTGCAAAGCGCATTAACCACGGCTGCTCCTCCACTGGCGGAAAGGGTGCGGATTTTACGCGTTCTCCATCCGCCTGTTGTTTGCTTCTCGCAACATTCACGGGCGGCGCAATACGCGACGAAGGTTGTCAGGGCGACTAGGTCCCCGATTCACGCCGGAATTATAAGCCCGCAAAGATTACAGAAAGATGTCAGCAGTGCCCTGAAGCCAAGGTCCGGCAGACGTTGCGTCACCGCAGCAACACCGGACTCCAGGCTGCTGCAGCAGTCATGAGATAGTTGAAGACAATGTTAGAAAATGAGCGCTCCCTGGGCGGTCAGCACTTTTTCTGCGGCGCGGTTTCCGGCCGCGCTGCCGCCGCGAAAGGTCGTGTCCTCGAAGTCCAGTTGCATGCGGAAGGCCCGTGTCAGATACCAGTTCAGTCCGATCCCGCGAGCATAGGCGGCCTGCACAGCCGTGGTGCCGTTGGCAAATGACGCAGACTCGCCGGCGTATGTGCTGGGGTCGTAACGCAGCTGGTGATAACGCGCCACCAGCTCCCACGCTCCCCAGCCACCGTGCCCTACGGGGTGGCTCACAGGATTGCCGTCATAACTTTCAGGCTCGCCGGTGAGATAGAAGCCACCTTGGATCTGCCACGCCTCATGCGTCAGTGTTGCGCGGCGCGTGAGCGCGATGCCGGTCCTTCGGGAGACCTGCTGATTTTCCCGCACATACTCGCCCATAAGATAGGCCATGCGGTAATACCAGTAGGCCTGTGGCACGAGCCGTCGCTCGATCCCGTGGGCCATGGTTGCATTGTTAAAGGTGTCAGAAGTGTTAGCCCGATACGAAAACATCGATTGCTGCCCCGTGGTCTTGTCCGCCGCCAGCAGCGAATTAGTCGTGGTAGCCGTGGCGGTGCCGTTGACGTTGGCATACGTGCCGGCGACGCCGAGTCCGAATCCTTTGAGTAGCTCGATTGGGGTCAGCACGAAGGGCAGTGTGAATACACGGCTGTCCCAGGTGAACTTGCCCGACGAGTTGCTGTCCGGAATGCTGTTGCCATCGGTGCTGCCCCCATCGGGTGCCCCGTCAAACACACCGAGCTGATAGCTCAGCAGCCCGTGATGCACGGTACCGCTGACCAGGGCACCAAGATCGCGGTACGGCTCGAGATCGGCCGTCAGGGACGCTTCGATGAAACGCGCATATTGCTCGAGCTGCAGCCGCTCGAGACCGACTGGCGCTTTGAATTTGCCTGCCGTCAATACTAACCACGGAGCGATTCGGCCGGCGACCCAGGCATCCTGGATCAGCGTCTTGCCCTGGCCAAAGTCTGGCATGAAGCGAAAGTCATAGCGGCCGTCGAGCTCACCTTCCAGGACAAGACGCGCCTTGCGCACCAGCCAGGTGTCGGCGCTCGTCTTGTCATAGGCATCATCGAAGTAGCGGTAGTCCATCGCGAGATTCGCGCCCAGGTGCAACGCGTTCTGGCCGTCTGCGCTGGCGATGCGTAAGCCGGTATCACTGAAGGTTCCAAGCAGTGGCGGCAGTGGTTGTTTGGCAGCCGCGGTCGCGGGTGTTGCGGCGGCAGCGGGTGCCGCTGCTGCCGGCAGGTCCGCTGCCGGTGCCGCTGCCGTCGCGGCGGGCGCCGACACACCAAAGTCGCGCGCCTCCTGGGCTTCCAATCGCCTTTCCAGATCACGGATCTGCTGCTGCTGTTTCTGCAGCGCCTCGCGCAGGCTTTGCACTTCAGCATCAGATGGCGAGCTCTGCTGGGAGCGGGCTATCTGCCAGGGCAGTATCCAGAGAACCGCGAACAGGATCGTCAGTGAGGCGCGCACGCGCATGCAACCACTCCATCAGCATGATCCCGCGAGCATGCGGATTTGCACGGCCGCGCTCAGGCGTCATGCATGCTAGGGAGCGATCGGTTATGAGTCAGTCGGAAGCCGGTAACAGTCCGGTTATCGTCAGGGACTCAACGGCAACTTTGGATGCTCAGCTGCGAACCAACCGTTATGGTCATGTCGCACGCAGCAGCTCGTTGATTGAGGTTTTGGCGCGCGTCTGTGCATCCACACGTTTCACGATCACGGCGCAGCAGAGGCTGTACTTACCATCCGCCGATGGCAGGGTCCCGGGCACCACGACCGAGCCGGCCGGGACACGGCCCTGCAGAATCTGCCCCGTGGTGCGATCGAAGATCCGGGTGCTCTGGCCGATGAAGACGCCCATGGAGATGACTGCGCCCGCTTCGACCACTACGCCTTCGACAATCTCGGAGCGCGCACCGATGAAGCAGTCATCCTCGATGATCGTGGGACTGGCCTGTAGCGGCTCGAGCACCCCGCCGATGCCCACCCCACCGGAAAGGTGCACGTTGCGCCCGATCTGCGCACAGGAGCCCACGGTGGCCCACGTATCCACCATAGTGCCCGAGCCTACGTAGGCGCCGATGTTGATGTAACTGGGCATCAGCACCACGTTGGAGGCGATATGGGCACCCTGGCGCACGAGCGCATGCGGAACAACGCGCGCGCCGCCGGTCCTGAATTCGGCGTCCGCGGTGCGCGCATACTTCAGAGGTACCTTGTCGAAAAAGCGGGTGTAGCCCGCATCGATCACGGTGTTTTCGTGCGTGCGGAAATACAGCAGCACCGCCTTTTTCAGCCACTGATTGACGATCCAGCCGGAGGCGGCAGGCTCGGCCACACGTGCCGCGCCGCTATCCAGCAGCGCCAGCGTCTCATCCAGCGCACCATTGAGCTCGGGAGTCAGGTTCTGCGGGGTCAGCTGCACCCGCTGTTCGAATGCTCCCTCAATAATCGACTGCAGCTCGGCTTTCGAAGACATCTCAGGGCCATCCCGGTACGAAGTGAGCCATCCGCCGCGCGGCCTCGACACATTGCGTGAGCTGCGGGACCAGAGAGATGCGTACCCGTCCCGCGCCGGGATTGACTCCCGGACGGACCGACGCTGCAGCGCGTTCCGCGCTCAGCGCGGGTTGCGGGCGGGCCAGATAACTGCCTGGCAGGATCGTCACGTTGCAGCGAGCAAACAGATCACGCGCGAAATGCTCGTCATCCCCTGGCACTTCGACCCACAGATAAAACCCGCCTGCAGGTCGCTCCACGGGCAACACGGTACTCAGAATCGGGATGACCTGCTCGAACTTGTCTTGATAGCGCTTGCGATTGGCCGCAGTGTAAGCCTCATCCTGCCAGGCGGGGATACTCGCCAGCTGCGTCGGCACCGGCATCGCACATCCATGGTAGGTCCGATAGAGCCGCAGGCGCTGCATGATGCGCGGATCGCCGGCGACGAACCCTGAACGCAGGCCCGGGACGCTCGAGCGCTTCGAGAGACTGTGGAATACCACGCAGCGCTCAAACTGGTCGTGTCCGCTCGCACGTGCCGCCTGCAGCAGACTCGGTGGCGGCGCCCGTTCATCGAGGTAGATGTCGCTGTAGCACTCATCGGAGGCGACGACGAAGTCGTGTTTGTCGGCCAGGTGCAGGGCATGCTGCAGATAATCCAGCGGAAGAATCGCACCACTGGGATTACCGGGCGTGCACAGGAACAGCACCTGACAGCGCTCCCAAAGGGACTGCGGCACGCTCTCCAGATCGGGCATGTGGTTGGACAGGCCAGGCAGGTAGAGCGGCTCGGCGCCGGCGAGCAATGCTGCCCCTTCATAGATCTGGTAGAACGGATTGGGCATGGCGACGAGCGGCTCGCTCTGTCCGTCCACTGCAGCCTGTACGAAAGAAAACAGTCCCTCGCGGGTGCCGTTGACGGGCAGTACCATCGTCTCGGGATCGATGATGTGTGCTCGCCGTGCATCGATAACACCTGATGGTGCTTCATTGATGCCGCCCAGGCCGAAGCGTCGTTCCAGGAACCGCGCCGCCGCGGCGCGCAGCTCCGGCAGGCCCGCGGTAGCGGGGTAGCTGCCGAGCCGATGCAGATTGTCGCGCAGGGCCTGCAGCACCAGCTCCGGAGGCTCGTGCTGGGGCTCACCGATGGACATGCCGATCGGAGTCAGACCGACAGGCGGCAGCACGCCAGTCTTGAGAGCCGCGAGCCGTTCGAACGGGTAGGCGTGCAGCCGCGCAAGGCGAGGATTCACCGCAGATGCATCCTCAGGCCGCGCGCCGGCGATCGAGTGTGAGCATCAGCTTCTCGCGCAACTGCTGCTCAGCCGCCTCTCCCAGCGGCCGCTGCTCGAAGTCGGTGATATAGAACACGTCCTCGGCCCGCTCACCCACGGTCATGATCTTGGCATCCAGCAGCTGCAGGCGCTCCTCCAGCAACACCTTGCCGATGTCGCTGAGCAGACCGGGACGATCGCCCGCGGTCAATTCGAGCACCGAGCGACTGTTGCGCTCATCGACACTCAGACTGATCTGGGTCGGGGTGTGGAACATCCGCGCCTGACGGGGCGCGCGGCGGGTCACGGCAAAAGGCGTGTCTTCGGCGCGTTGCAGCGAGCGCCAGAGCGCGTGCTCGATCTCCCGCAGCCGGTCCGCATCGGTGATCAGGGTGCCGTCACTTTCCAACACATGGTAGAGATCGAGGCTATAGCCATCGCCAGTGGGCGTGATGCGCGCGTCGACGATGTTGAGCCCCAGCTGATCCAGCACGGCCGTCGTGCGGGCAAAGCCATGGCGTTGAGCGCGCGCGAAAATCAGCACCGAAGTGGTGCCGCGCGCGCCATGCGGATCCAGTGCTACCAGTGACTCGTCCGAGGCATCGCGCTCGGCCAGCAGACGCGTATGCCACGCGACCTCATCCGGCGTATGCCGCAGGAAGTAGGGCGCCGCGAACCGAACCCACGCGGCCGCAGTCGCCGCGTCGGAAACGCCCTGCTCGAGCAGCAGGCGCCGAGCCGCCTCCTGCGTCTCGCGCACCAGCTGCTCCTGGTCGATCGGGCTTTCGAGCCCGCGTCGCAACGCGCGCTTCACACGGCTGTAGAACTCGTGAAACAGCGATGCCTTCCAGGAGTTCCATAGCTTCGGGTTGGTACCCCGGACATCGGCGCACGTCAGCACATAGAGATAATCCAGGTGGGTCTCATCGCCCACCTTGCGGGCGAAAGCCGTGATCACCTCAGGATCCGAGATGTCCTGCTTCTGCGCAGTGATCGACAGTATGAGGTGATTGCGCACCAGCCAGGCCACCAGCCGCGCATCGTATGGAGACAGTCCCTGCTCGAGGCAGAATGCCTCCGCATCAACACCGCCGAGCTCCGAGTGATCCCCGCCACGTCCCTTGGCGATATCGTGGAACAGCGCGGCGAGGTAAGCGATCTCCGCCTTTGGCAGCTGCTGCATGATGCGCGAGGCCGCTGGCAGCTCGTGGTCATAGCGCGCAATCGCAAAGCGTCGCAGGTTGCTCACGACGAAGATCGTGTGCGCATCGACGGTGTAGGCATGGAACAGATCGTATTGCATGCGGCCGACGATGCGCCCAAAGGCGGGTATGTAGCGGCCGAGCACGCCATAGGTATTCATCCGCCGCAGCTCATGCGTTACACCCACCGGTGCGCGCACGATCTCGAGAAACAGCCGGTGATTGCGCGGATTCTGGCGAAATTCTTCATCGATCAGCCACAGCGAGCGCGCCACGGCGCGCATCGTCGGGGCGCGCACGCCATCGATCTCGGGATTCTGTTGCAGCAGCACGAACAGCTCGAGCAGCGCCGACGGCGTACGTGCGAAAACTTCCGCGCTCACCGCCTCAAGTGAGCCATTGCGCACCTGAAAGCGGGCATTGAGCGGACGCGGCGGCTCGCTCTCCGTCAAAATCGCCTCGCGGAACAGCTGCAGCAGCAGCTCGTTCAGCAGACTTACATCCATGACATTGCGGTAGTAACGCTGCATGAACTGCTCGACGGCCAGCGTGTAGGAAGCATCCTCGTAGCCGAACGTGACGGCGAGTTTGATCTGGTGATCGAACAGCAGCCGGTCTTCGCGGCGCCCGGTCATTACATGCAGCCCGAAGCGCACTTTCCACAGGAAAGCCTGCGCCTGCTTCAGACGCCGCAACTCCGCGACCGACAGGAAGCCGCGCGTCGCGAGCCCATCGAGGGTGTCGGAGCCGAAATGACGCTTCGCGACCCAGGCGATCGTCTGGATGTCACGCAGCCCGCCGGGGCCGGTCTTGACGTTGGGCTCGAGGTTGTAGGCGGTGTCATGCGCTTTCTGGTGTCGGTCGTTCTGCTCGCGCACCTTCGCATCGAAAAATGCGCGCACCGGCCACAGATGCTCCGGTTGCAGCGCGGCGCGCATCTGCTCGAGCAATGCGGCGCTGCCTGAGAGCAGTCGCGCCTCGAGCAACGTCGTCATCACGCTCACGTCGGCCGCGCTTTCCTGCACACATTCATCCACGGTGCGCACGCTGTGGCCGACTTCCAGACCGATATCCCAGAGAAACGCCAGCAGCCGTGCCACCACATCTCGACCTGCGGTATCGGGCGGCTGCGGTACCAACACCAGGATGTCGATGTCCGAGCACGGCAGCAGCTCGCCGCGGCCATACCCGCCGACGGCGATCAGCGCCCAGGCGCTGCTGTCCACCCCTTGCAGATGATTCCAGGCTGCGCGCAGCACGAGATCGATCACCGCTGCGCGGGCATGGACCAGCTCTTCAATCGGTTCCTCAGCGAGGAAACGGGCTTTCAGCTCCTCGTGCGCCTCGCGCAGCAACTCACGATGAGCGCCGGGGGAGCCCTGTGCCTCGGTCACCAACGCCGGTAGGCGCGCCAGCAGCGGCCAGGGCGCCGGCCGCGCCGGGGGCGGCAGCGGTTCTTCCAGGATGTCGAGGTCGCCGGGCATGGTCAGTGCCGCCCGAGCGCGTTCAATGCTTGCCTGCGACGCCGAGCGTCAGAACCTCGACTCCGCTGTCGGTGACCAGCACCGTGTGCTCCCACTGCGCCGAGAGCGAGTGGTCTTTGGTGATGACGGTCCAGCCATCCGGCAGCAGGCGCACGTGGCGCTTGCCAGCGTTCACCATCGGCTCAACGGTGAAGGTCATGCCGCGCTTCAACTCAAGTCCAGTGCCCGGCTCGCCATAGTGCAGCACCTGCGGATCCTCGTGATACACGCGGCCGATGCCATGTCCGCAGTACTCACGCACCACCGAATAGTTGCGCTCCTCGACGTACGCCTGGATCGCGTGGCCGATGTCCCCGAGCCGCGTGCCGGGCTTGACCGTCTCGATGCCCCGCCACATGGCTTCGAAGCAGGTTTCGGCCAGCCGCTGAGCATGGGTTGGAGGTTTGCCCACGTAATACATCCGGCTGGTATCTCCATGGAAACCATCCCGGATCACGGTCACATCGATATTGACGATGTCACCGGCTTTCAGCCGCTTATCATTGGGAATGCCGTGGCAGACCACATGATTGACCGAGGTGCAGATCGTTTTCGGGAAGCCGCGGTAGTTCAGGTTCGCCGGAATACTCCGCTGCACATTGACAATGTGGTCATGGCAGATCCGGTCGAGCTCCTCCGTCGTGATCCCGGGAACGACATGCTCGCCGATCATGTCCAGCACCTCAGCAGCGAGGCGCCCGGCGATGCGCATCTTCTCCTCTTCCTCGGGGGTCTTGATCGTCACGTGCATAAATAGCGTAATAGTTCGTCCTGCAGCGCGCGTAAGGCATTGTTCAGACTCGCCTGCCATGCTATAAAGCCGCCGCTTTTTTAGCAACGCAACCCACACGCGCATCGCTTTAACCGGCTGGCTGGGTGCCCGGACGTCAATTGAGGCTGCAAAGCCCGACGTCAAGGGTGGCCGACCGGGATGCGCGGAGGCCCAACCCAAACAGGAGATTTTCATGCCCGGCGTGTCCATGCGACAGATGCTGGAAGCGGGTGTTCATTTCGGACATCAGACCCGCTTCTGGAACCCGAAGATGGCTCCTTTCATCTTCGGCGAGCGTAACAAAATCCACATCATCAACCTCGAGAAGACGCAGCCGTTGTATGTGGATGCCGCTCGGTTCGTGAAAGGCGTTGTGGCCGATGGCGGCACGGTGCTGTTTGTCGGCACCAAGCGCTCCGCGCGCGAGGCGGTGCAGAAGGAGGCCGAGCGCGCCGGTCAGCCGTTCGTGAACCAGCGCTGGCTCGGCGGCATGCTCACGAACTTCAAGACGATCCGGCAATCGATCAAGCGCCTGGGCGAGATCAGCGATCTGGCCACTTCCGGTGCGCTCGAGAAGCGCGGCAAGAAGGAAGCCACGCAGCTGCGCCGCGAGATGGCAAAGCTGGAGAAGAGCCTGGGCGGCATCAAAAACATGGAGTCGCTGCCCGATGCCATGTTCGTGGTCGATGTCGGTCACGAGAAGATCGCCATTCATGAGGCGAAGAAGCTCGGTATTCCGGTGGTTGCCATTGTCGATACCAACTGCTCACCGGATGGCATCGACTACGTGATACCGGGCAATGACGATGCCATGCGCGCGATCCAGCTCTATGCCGCCGGCATGGCCGATGCGGTGCTCGAGGGTAAAGAGTCCGTGCCCACGGTTGCCGTGGGCGAAGACGAATTCGTCGAGCTGGATGAGGCAGGTGCGCCACGCAAGAAGGCCTCGCGCGCGCGGCAGCGCCCGCAGGCGGCGGTGCGCAAGAAGGCGCCCGCCCGGCGACGTGCGCCGGTGCCCGCAGCGGTCGTCGAGAGCCCGGAGTTGGTTGCCGAGGCCGAAGATGATCTGGATGTGGAAGACGTCACCGATGCAGCCGTCGCGGTAGGGATTGCCCCCGCTCCCGCTAACAACGAACGTCGCCCCGCGAGCGGCGCGCGTCGCGGCAAGGGCGGCGGCCGAGGCGGTGCGGGCGCCAACGGCCGAGAGTAACTGCCATGACGATTACAGCAGATGCGGTGAAGCAACTTCGTGAGCGCACCGGTGCGGGAATGATGGAGTGCAAGCGGGCACTGGTGGAGACCCAGGGTGATCTGGATGCAGCCGCGGAGCTGATGCGCAAGCAGGGTCTGGCGAAGGCCGACAAGAAGTCCACGCGTGTCGCCGCCGAGGGTGTGATCGTGCTCGAGAAGGCTGGCGACGGTCACGCCGCCGCCATGGTCGAGATCAACTGCGAGACAGACTTCGTGGCTCGCGAGCAGGATTTCCGTAGTTTCGCTCAAGCCGTGGCCGCTGCCGCGCTCACCAGCCGGCCAGAGAGCCTGCAGGCACTGCTGGGCAGCAAGCTGAACAGCGGCGAGAGCATCGAGGAGCGGCGCCGTGCGCTGATCGCGAAGATCGGCGAGAACATCAGCGTGCGTCGCTTCGAGGTGCTCCACAGCGCGGATCAGCTCGGTGCCTATGTGCACGGCACCCGCATCGGTGCGTTGGTCATCGTCAAGGGCGGTGATGCGGCCCTGGCGCATGATCTGGCTATGCACGTCGCGGCCAGCAACCCCAAGCATCTATCCGCGGCGAGTGTGCCTGCGGATGTGGTGGCGAAGGAGCGTGAGATCCTGACGGAGCAGGCCCAGGGAGAGGGCAAGCCGGCCGAGATCGTCGCGAAGATGGTCGAGGGTCGTCTACGCAAGGCGCTCGGGGAGATCACGCTGCTCGGGCAGCCTTTCGTGAAGGACCCCGACATGACAGTTGAGAAACTTCTGAAGAATGCCCGCGCCGAAGTGACCGCTTTCGAGCGCTTCGAGGTCGGCGCCGGTATTGAGAAGAAGCAGGAAGACTTCGTGGCCGAGGTCATGGCCCAGGTCAGAAGCTCCATCGACGATCCGGCCTCCCGGCCGAATGGCCCGGGAGCGAAGCACTGAGCGCGGGCGCGCCCGGGAAGAACCCCGCCCAGTGCGGGGTTCTTTTTAAATGGCCTGCGCTGCTGAGGTACGGAAATGAGTGAGGCCGCCAGACCCAGTTTTTCCCGCATCCTCGTCAAGCTATCCGGCGAGGCGCTGCTCGGATCAGCCGACTACGGGGTCGATCCTGCAGTACTCAAGCGCATCGCCGGTGAGTTGCAGGACATTGTCGGCATGGGTGTTCAGACCGCAGTCGTCATCGGCGGCGGTAACATCTTCCGCGGCGCAGGATTGGCCCGTGCCGGCATGGATCGGGTGGCCGCCGACCACATGGGAATGCTGGCGACGGTGATGAACTCCCTGGCGATGCAGGATGCGCTCGAGGGCCTCGGGATGTACGCGCGGGTCATGTCCGCGATCCGCATCAACGAGGTCTGCGAGGATTACATCCGCCGTCGCGCGGTGCGCCACCTGGAGAAGGGGCGTGTGGTGATCTTCGCGGCCGGTACGGGCAACCCCTTCTTCACCACCGATACGGCAGCTTCGCTTCGGGCCATCGAGATCAATGCCGACGTGCTGCTGAAAGCCACCAAGGTGAATGGCGTGTATTCGGATGATCCGGTACGCAATCCGGCGGCGGTGCGTTACAGCACGCTCACCTTTGATAAGGTATTGACGGACAAACTCAACGTGATGGATGCGACGGCCATTGTCATGTGTCGTGACAACCGCCTGCCGCTGCGTGTGTTCAATCTCAACAACTCGGGAGACCTGACGCGCATCGTAAAGGGCGAGGACGTCGGCACGACCGTCACCTTCGAGTAGCGCGCCCCACGAGGAGACGCTGATGCTGGATGATTTGAAGAAAGACGCGCGTGAGCGCATGGCGAAATGCGTGCAGAACTTCCAGAGTGACCTGAAGAAGCTGCGCACCGGCCGGGCGCATCCGAGCCTGATCGAGCATCTGAAGGTTGATTACTACGGCAGCGATACGCCGCTGCAGCAGGTCGCCAATATCGCGGTGGAGGATGGCCGCACGCTGGTGGTTTCTCCCTGGGAGAAAAGCATGGTGCAGCCCATCGAGAAGGCCATCTACAAGTCCGATCTCGGACTGACGCCGATGACGGCGGGCACCGTGATCCGCATTCCGATGCCGCCGCTCACCGAGGAGCGACGCCGCGACATTACCAAGGTCCTGCGCCACGATGCGGAGAACGCCCGCGTGGCCGTGCGGAATGTGCGCCGCGATGTGATGAGTGACATCAAGGAGCTGCTGAAGGAGAAGGAGATCTCGCAGGATGACGAGCGGCGCGCCGAGACCGAGGTGCAGAAGCTCACGGACAAACATATCGCGGACATCGAGCAGATCCTCGCTGCGAAGGAAAAAGAGGTCATGCAGGTCTGATGGCACTGCCGCGGCACATTGCAATCACCATGGATGGCAATGGTCGCTGGGCCGCCACCAGAGGGGTACCGCGCGCCGCGGGCCATCGCGCTGGGCTTACGCCTACGCGCATGGTGATCCAGGAGAGCAGCCGCCGCCGCATATCCGCCCTGACTCTGTTTGCGTTCTCCAGCGAGAACTGGAAACGCCCGGCAGAGGAGGTCTCCAGCCTCATGGCCCTGTTCGTCGACTCACTGGATCGCGAGATCGATGAGCTGCATGCCAATCAGGTGCGGGTGCGCTTCATCGGCGACCGGGCGCCGCTCGCCGTGAGACTGCAGACGCGCATCGTGGCCGCCGAACAGCGCACTGCCGCGAACGGTGGGCTGCAGCTGCAGATTGCTATGAGCTACGGTGGCCGCTGGGACATAGTGCAGGCTTGTCAGGAACTTGCACGTCAATGCTCAAGCGGTGCCTTGCAAGCCCGCGACATCGATGAGGCGCGCTTTGCCGCCGCGTTGCAACTTGCCGGGGTGCCCGATGCTGACCTGCTGATCCGCACCGGCGGCGAGCAGCGCATCAGCAACTTCCTCCTGTGGAACGCGGCGTACGCCGAGCTGTACTTCACCGATATCTTGTGGCCGGACTTCGGCGTGGCAGAGTTTGAAGCGGCATTGGCCTTCTTCGCAGGCCGTGAGCGCCGCTTTGGCCTGACCCATGAGCAATTGCCGTCCAGGGACGGGCGGCGCCCGGCACAGCGCTCGTGAACGAAGCACTACGCAAACGGATCATCACGGCGGTCATCCTCGGATTGGCCCTCGCTTTCATCATCGTTTTTTTGCCTGACATTGCGACCGTGATCGTGCTGACGTTGTCGGTGCTGGCCGGCGCCTGGGAGTGGTCGGCTTTCCTGCGCTTATCCAGCACGGCCTGGCGCGCCGGTTACGTCGCAGCGCTCGCAGCGCTGATGCTCGTGCTGTGGCAGCTGGCCTCGACCCCCGGCGGCCGTCATCTGGTGCTCACCGCCGCGCTGGTGTGGTGGATGGGAGCGCTGGTGTGGGTTGCGGTCGCGCCGCAGCGCGTCGCGCCCTGGTCCGCCGCGATCGCGGGGGCATTGGCGCTGCTGCCGGCTTGGCTGGCGCTCGTGTACATGCGGGTACAGATGATCCATGGCGCGCAATGGATCATGTTCACCCTGCTGCTGGTGTTCGCGGCGGATATTGGCGCATTCTTTGCGGGACATCGCTTCGGCCGGCTGCGCCTGGCGCCGCACGTCTCACCCGGCAAAACCTGGGAGGGCGTGCTCGGTGGCGCGGCCGCAGGCGCGCTGGTTGCTCTGCTTGGCGGGCTGTGGTTCGACTTGCCGCTCGGCACCTTCGTGCCGCTGTGCATCGCCGTGGTGGGCTTCTCCATCGTGGGTGATCTGACCGAGAGTCTGTTGAAACGCTTCGCTGGCCTCAAGGACAGTGGCACCCTGTTTCCGGGGCACGGCGGGATCATGGACCGCATCGACAGCGTGACAGGTGCTGCGCCCGTGTTGCTGTTGGGGCTGACCGCGCTGGGAGTGACCGCATGATCGGCGTAAGCGTACTGGGGTCGACGGGCTCGATCGGCGAGAACACTCTGGATGTGCTTGCACGCCACCCCGAGCGCTTCCGACTGGTGGCTCTGGGAGCTCACCGAAATGCCGCCCGGCTCGCCGAGCAGATCCTGCGCTGGCACCCCGCCTATGCTGCGCTTGCCGACACCAACGCCGCGCGTGACCTGCACCAGATCCTGGGGAAGAGCGCCCCGCGCACGCGCCTGCTCGCAGGACCGGATGCGCTACTGGAAATTGCCACGCTGCCCGAGGCTGACTGTGTGATGGCCGCCATCGTGGGCGCGGCAGGGTTGCCTTCAACACTCGCGGCGGCGCGAGCCGGCAAACGGCTGTTGCTGGCCAACAAGGAATCCCTCGTGATGGCTGGGCCCCTGCTGATGGCTGCCGTGCGCCAGTCAGGCGCGACGCTGCTGCCAATCGACAGCGAGCACAATGCGATCTTCCAGTGCATGCCGCCGCAGGCACGCGCCGGCGAGCCTCCGCCGGGTGTGCGCCGCATTCTTCTGACGGCCTCGGGCGGGCCGTTTCGCGATTTGCCGCGGGAAGCGCTCGACGGGGTAACACCCGAGGCGGCCTGCGCCCATCCCAACTGGGTGATGGGACGCAAGATCTCGGTGGATTCCGCCACCCTCATGAACAAGGGACTGGAGTTGATCGAGGCGTGTTTTCTCTTTGGCCTGCCAGCGGCGCAGGTCGATATCCTGGTGCATCCGCAGAGCATCGTGCACTCCCTGGTCGAGTACCTCGACGGCTCGGTGCTGGCGCAGCTCGGTTCACCTGACATGCGCACACCGATTGCGCACGCGCTGGCGTGGCCCGAGCGCATCAGCTCCGGTGTAGAATTCCTGGATCTGATCCGCACGGCCCGCTTGGATTTCCGCGCGCCGGATCACGATAAATTCCGCTGCCTGGGGCTGGCCCAGGCTGCCGCTCGGGCTGGAGGACTGCAGCCGGCAGTGCTCAACGCCGCCAATGAGGTTGCCGTGGAGGCGTTCCTCGAACGCCGATTGAACTTTATTCAGATCGCCGCGGTCATTGAAGCAGTGCTGACGCGAAGCACGGCCGGAGCCATCGGTGGTCTCGATGATGTGATGGCAGCCGATGCTGAGGCGCGCCGCTACACTCGCGAGCGGCTGTCCAGTCTGGGAGCTC
Source organism: uncultured Pseudomonadota bacterium (assembly GCA_963715725.1). Lineage (GTDB taxonomy): Bacteria > Pseudomonadota > Gammaproteobacteria > Steroidobacterales > Steroidobacteraceae > 13-2-20CM-66-19. The sequence continues at coordinate 3,696,751 of OY970272.1, forward strand.
TATGAAGGACAACACGCCCGCATGAATGTGATCTGGCACGACGCGCTCTGGTTCATCGTGGCCGTGGGTCTGCTCGTCACGGTACACGAGTTCGGTCATTTCTGGGTGGCGCGCCGCCTGGGTTTCAAAGTCCTGCGTTTCTCGGTTGGCTTCGGCAGACCGTTGCTGAAGCGCGTCGCCGCCGACGGTACGGAATACGTCATCGCCGCGATTCCCCTCGGGGGTTACGTCAAATTGCTCGATGAGCGCGAAGGTCCCGTGCCCCCCGCGGAGCTGGCGCGCTCCTTTACGCACAGGCCGCCGTGGCAGCGCATCCTGGTGCTGCTGGCCGGTCCGGGATTCAACATTGCCTTTGCCATCCTCGTGCTGTGGGCCATGTTCTGGAGCAGCGGGATTACCGAGCTCAGGCCGATCGTCGGCGATGTGGTGCATCAGTCGGTCGCGGCCCGCGCCGGACTGCGCTCCGGCGATGAGATTCTCGCCATCGACGGCGCAGCGGTCGGCGGCCAGCGCGATGTGGTGTTCGATCTGCTCGATGCGGTGAGCTCGCGCGGTGCGGCGCAACTGGACGTTCGCGGCAAGGATGGCAGCGAGCGGCACGCGCAGCTCACGGTGGCAGACCGCGACGAGCGCGTGCGGCTCACCGAGCCCGCCGCGCTGTTCAAGGGCCTGGGGTTTCAGTTCTGGGTCCCGGCCATTCCTCCGGTACTCGGCGAGGTGCAGCCGGGCCCGGCGGCGCGGGCCGGTCTGAAGAGCGGCGATCGTATCCTCGCCATCGAAGGGGAGCCGGTCACCGATTTCCGGGATATCCAGGCGCGCATCGGCTCGCATCCGGGTGAGAGCCTGGCGGTGAGCTACCAGCGGGACGGCGCGCAAGCCAACGTGCGCGTGGATGTGGCGGATGAGGACGCCGGCGGTAAGCGTATCGGCCGCATCCATGTGATGCAGCCGCTCGGCATCAGCTATCCGGACAGCATGCTGCGGCATACGCAGCTCGGTGTATCAGCAGCACTGGCACGGGCCGCGCAGGAAGCCTGGAGCATGACTGCTCTGCAGGGACGGCTCTTCTGGCGCATGTTGCTCGGCCAGGTGTCGATGAAGAATCTGAGCGGACCGCTGTCGATCGCCGAATACGCCGGCGACTCGGCGCAGGCGGGGGTCGCCTCGTTCATGAGCTTCCTGGTGTTGATTTCCCTTTCGCTCGGTTTCCTGAACCTGTTGCCGATACCCATCCTCGATGGTGGTCAGATCGTCTTCCAGGCCGTCGAGTGGCTGAAGGGCAGCCCACTGTCCGAGCGCGCCCAGGTCTTTGGCCAGCAGATCGGTATCGCGTTGCTCATCCTGCTGATGGGTGTGGCGCTCTTCAACGACATCGCACGCCAGTTAAGTTGATTGAATCGTGATCATGGTCCGCCGGCGCCGGGCGCCGCTATCCGGACGGGGTGCACTGTTGCCGGGCCTCCGTGAAAGAACGCGCGTTGCGCATGAAGAGAGAAGAATGAAGGCTCGCGCCCTGTTGCTCTGTACCACCCTGCTGGCCGGCCCCGCGGTCATGGCACAGGCATTGCTCCCTGCGCAGCCGGCCCCGGCACCAGCACCGGCAGGGGCTCCGGCGAGTGATGCTGATTTCACGGTGGGCGACATCCGCGTCGAGGGCCTGGCCCGCGTCTCGGAAGGCACGGTCTACAATTACCTGCCCGTCAACATCGGTGATCATCTGACCCCCACGCGCGTGCGCGAGGCCATCCGCGCTTTGTACGCCACCGGATTCTTTCGTGACGTGCAGCTGCGCCGCGAGGGCAACACCCTCATCGTGGTGGTGCTGGAGCGACCCTCGATCGAGAGTTTCGAGATCACCGGCAACAAGGACATCAAGACCGAGGATCTGCAGAAGTCGCTGCGCAATGTGGGACTTGCCACGGGCAAGACCTTCGACCGCTCCGTGCTCGAGGATGTCACGCAGTACCTCACCGACCAGTATTACAGCCGCGGCAAGTACGCGGTGCGCGTCGATACGCACGTCGAGGAGGAGACCGGCAACCGGGTGAAGATCAAGATCGAGATCAAGGAAGGCAAGCGCGCCAAGATCCGTCAGATCAATCTCGTCGGCAACACACGCTTCAAACAGAAGGAGGTGTTGGGCACCTTCGAGCTGCAGACGCCCAACTGGAAGAGCTGGTACAAACAGGACGACCGCTACTCGCGTGAGTCGCTGCAGGGCGATCTAGAAAAGCTGCGCAACTTCTACATGGATCGCGGCTATGCCAACTTCCAGATCGACTCGACCCAGGTGGCGATCGCCCCCGAGAAGGACGATATCTTCATCACCGTCAATCTCGAGGAAGGGGAGATCTTCAAGATCTCGGACGTGAAGCTTGCCGGCACGTTCGTGGTGCCGAAGCCGGAGCTCGAGAAGCTGGTGCTGGTGCAGCCGGGGCAGACGTTCAACCACAAGCTGATCACCTCCACCCAGGAGCTGATCCAGAATCGGCTCGGCCAGGACGGTTATGCGTTCGCCAAGGTCGATCCGGTGCCCACGCCGGACAATGCCACTCACAAGGTGTCGCTCACCTTCTTCATCGACCCGGGCAATCGCGTGTACGTGCGCAACATCACCTACTCGGGCTCGACGCGTATCAATGACGAGGTGCTGCGTCGCGAGATGCGCCAGCTGGAGGGCGGCTGGCTGTCGAATACCTCCCTCGAGCGCTCCAAGCAGCGCATTCAGCGCCTGCCGTACGTGAAGAACGTGACGTTCGAGACCACCCCGGTGACCGGCGCACCCGATCTGGTGGATGTGAATTACAAGATCGAAGAGGGGCCGAGCGCACAGTTGGGCGGCGGTATCGGCTATTCGGAGACCTACAAGTTCCAGCTCAACGGCAACTTCACCGATGCGAACTTCCTCGGCAGCGGCCAGCGCATCGCGCTCGAGCTGAACGGCGGTGCCTTCAGCAAGGTGTACAGCCTGCAGCACACCAATCCCTACACCAGCATCGACGGGGTGGCGCGCACCGAATCGATCACCTACCGCGATGTCACGCAGTTCGTGTCCGCCTCGTCGAACTTCTCCTCCAAGACGGCCAGCGGCGGACTGACCTTCGACTATCCGCTGACCGAGTACCAGTACGTGCGCGTCGGCGGCACGATCGATATCTCCCAGCTGCTGACCAACTCTCTGGGCAGCGCGCTGCAGGCCCAGGAGTGGGTGCAGCAGAATGGCCGCACCTACCAGCGCCTGGCACACGATGACACCACGGGCAACGAGTACGTCTTCTACGGCTCCAACTTCCACACGCTGGAGGGCCTGATCGGCTGGGGTTGGGATACCCGCAACCGCACGCTGTTCGCCGATCGCGGCATGCGCCAGGCCGTTTCGCTGTCCTCATCGATCCCCGGACCGAGCGAAGTCAACTACTGGGTCGGCGAACTACAGCTTCCTGCGCTATGTGCCGGTCATCAACCCGACCGCCCTGTCGTTCAGCCTGTCGGTGGATTATGGTCGGCCGTTCCGGGGCACGACGGCGATTCCGCCCTACCGTAATTTCTTCGGCGGCGGCCCCGACAGCATCCGCGGCTACCGTGAGGCGCGCTTAGGACCCAAGGACCAGTTCGGCAACCCCTATGGCGGCAACATGCGCGTGGTGAACCGCAACGAGTTCATCCTGCCGATGCCCGCGAAGTGGCGCCAGACCGCCCGCGTCAGCCTCTTTTTCGATGCCGGCAACGTGTTCTATACCGACAAGTCGATCAAATTCTTCGGCCCGGATCAGGTGTCCCCGGCCAACTACAACTTCAGTCTGAGCCAGGTGAAGATGGCCACGGGCGTCTCGGTCGAGTGGCTGGCGCCCCTCGGGCTGTTCCGGTTCAGCCTGGGATACCCGCTCAATCCCACCCACAGCAATCTCACCAATCGGTGGGGGGATGAGACCGAGATCTTCCAGTTCTCCATCGGGCAGGCGTTTTAGGCCACAATAGGCGGATAGCTTTTTCCAAGCCTTATACGAGGTGGGGTGTTTCTGTGATGGACGTGATGCGTTTCAAGTCGTTGATGTGGGTAGTTGCAGCGCTCGGGGCGCTGGGGGCCGGGCCTGCCTGGGCGGAGCTGAAGATTGGCGTGGTGGATTACGGCCGGCTGGTGGAGGAGTCGCCGCAGGCGAAGGCCGCCCTCGAGTCCATCCGCACCGAGTTCACGCCGCGGCAGCGCGACCTGCAGGCACAGCAGACTTCTCTGAAGTCCAAGGAAGACCGTCTGCAGAAGGACGGCGCGACGATGACCCAGGATCAGCGGACCGCCGCCGAGAAGGACCTGCGCGACAGCTACCGCGATCTGCAGAGGAAACAGAGCGAGGTGCAGGACGATTTCAACTCGCGGCGCAATGAGGAGATGTCGCGCCTGCAGAAGGCGCTCATCGAGCAGGTACGCGTTTATGCCAAGGCGCAGAACTACGATCTGATCATTGCCGATGGGGTGATCTACTCCACCTCGACGATCGACATCACGCCGGCAATCCTTGCGCAGCTGCAATCGTCCCATACACCTCTGCCGGTGCCGTCGCCGGCGCGCTCGGGGGCCCCGACGAGCACGCCCGCGCCGAAGTCCAGCGGGCACTGATCCCGCGGCGGCTCTGACAGGGCGTCCCCACCATGGCCGTCACGCTGGGGGAGCTCGCAGTACGCTTCGGCTGCGAGCTGCGCGGCGATCCGCACACCGTGGTGGAGCGGGTCGCCACGCTCGCCCACGCCGATGCGCGCTCACTCGCGTTTCTCGCGGAGTCCCGCAACCGGCGTGAGCTGGCCCGCACCGGCGCCGCTGCCGTCGTGCTGGACGTGCAGGCGGCCACTGACTGTCCGACCGCTGCGCTGGTGTGCGCGAACCCGCGCGCCACGTTCGCGCGGATCGTCACGCTGCTGCATCCGGCGGCGCGGCCGCCGGGCGGCCGTCATCCAAGTGCCAGCATCGCATCCACTGCACATATCGATCCGAGTGTGTCCATCGGTGCATTGGTGGTCATCGGTGAGCGGGTGACAATCGGCCCGCGCACGCTTGTCGGTGCCGGCTGCATCATCGAGGACGATGTGCGCATTGCCGAGGATGTGACCCTCGTGGCCTCCGTCACGCTCTGTCGCGAAGTCAACATCGGTGCGCGCACGGTAATTCAGCCCGGCGTCGTCATCGGCGGCGACGGCTTCGGATTCGCGCCCGAGCAGGGCCGGTGGGTGAAGATCCCGCAGGTGGGTGCGGTACGCATCGGTGCTGACGTTGAGATCGGTGCCAACACAACAATCGATCGGGGAGCGATCGAGGATACGGTCCTCGAGGATGGCGTGAAACTCGACAACCAGATTCAGATCGGTCACAACGTGCGCATCGGTGCGCACACGGTGATCGCCGGCTGCACGGGGATCTCGGGCAGCACGATCATCGGCCGCGGCTGCATCATCGGTGGTGCCGTGGGTATCGCCGGTCATCTCACGATCGGCGATGGCGTCACCATCACGGGTTTTGCCATGGTGAGCCGCTCCCTCAGCGGGCCCGGCGTATACTCCAGCGGCATACCGATCGAAGAATCCAGGGTGTGGCGCCGCCAGATCGCCCGCTTCCGCAGCCTCGAGTCCCTGACCCAACGGGTCAGACGCCTCGAGCGCGCCGCAGGTGCCGAGCAGGACGAGGATGATGACTGACCCCACGCAATTGGACATTCATGCAGTTCTGAAGCTGTTGCCGCATCGGTACCCGTTTCTGCTGGTCGATCGGGTACTCGAACTCAAACCCGGTGAGAGCATCCGGGCGTTGAAGAACGTCACCTACAATGAGCCGTTTTTCACCGGCCACTTCCCGGGGCGCCCCGTGATGCCCGGGGTCATGATCATCGAGGCGCTCGCCCAGGCCGCGGGCATCCTGACATTCGTCTCCTCCAACATCGTGCCGCACGAGGAGACCCGTTTCTATTTCGTTGGTATCGACAAAGCCCGTTTCCGCAAACCCGTTGAGCCCGGCGATCAACTGCTGCTGACCGCACAGCTGGAACGCTCGCTGCGAGGTATCTGGAAATTCTCCACCAGCGCGCTGGTGGGTCAGGTCGAAGTCGCCCATGCCGAGATGATGGTGGCGCCGGAGACGGGCAAGTGATCGATCCGCACGCGCTGGTTGCGCCTCAAGCGCAGCTTGCACCCGATGTCAGCGTAGGAGCCTTCAGTATCATCGGGCCGGAGGTGCAGATCGGGCCCGGCACGATCGTCGGACCGCACGTGGTGATTACCGGCAACACCCGCATCGGCTCCAACAACCGCTTCTATCAGTTCGCCTCCATCGGCGATGCGCCGCAGGATCTGAAGTACAAGGGCGAGCCGACGGGGCTGGAGATCGGCGACCGCAACACCTTCCGCGAGAGCTGCACCATCAACCGCGGCACCACCCACGCAAGCGGCGTCACGCGCATCGGCAACGATAACCTCTTCATGGCCTACTCACACGTCGCGCACGACTGTCAGGTTGGTGATCGCGCGGTATTTGCCAACTGCGCCTCGCTTGCCGGTCATGTGGAGATCGGCGACTGGGTCATCCTCGGCGGGCTCACCGCCGTCCATCAGTTCTCACGCGTTGGCGCGCATGCCTTTCTCGGTGGCGGCACGATCGTCACGCGTGACGTGCCACCCTACATCATGGCAGTGGGCAATCCTGCCGAGCCCCATGGCGTCAACGCCGAGGGTCTGAAGCGCCGCGGCTTTGGCGAAGAGCAGATCCGCTGTATCCGCGAGGCCTATCGCATCCTGTACCGCTCGGAACTACGGCTCGCCGAGGCGCTCAGCCAGCTCGAACAGCTCGCCGAGGGTCATGTGGAGATCCGCAGCTTCGTCGAGTTCATCAACCGCTCGACCCGAAGCCTGGTGCGATGAGGAGCAGCGGCCCGACGGCCGCCCCGGCAACAAGCAATCCGCGGCCGCTGACCGTTGGCCTCGTGGCGGGCGAATCTTCAGGCGATCAGTTGGGCGCGGCCCTCATCGGCGCACTGCGCGCACAGGTGCCGGAGGTGCGCTGTGTAGGCATCGCGGGAGCGCGGATGATGGCAGCGGGCTGCGAGGCCTGGGCCAGCGCGGACGAACTCGCCGTCATGGGACTTGCCGAGGTGCTGCATCATCTGCCGCGGCTGCTGCGCCTGCGACGCTCGCTCGTCGCGCGTTTCCAGGTGCTGCGGCCGGATGTGTTCGTCGGGATCGATGCGCCCGAGTTCAATCTGGGCCTGGCACGGCGTCTGAAGGCACGAGGGGTGCGCACCGTGCAGTATGTGAGCCCGCAGGTGTGGGCCTGGCGCCAGAGGCGCGTGCGCACCATGAGTGCAGCCTGTGATCTGGTGTTGTGCCTGTTGCCCTTCGAGACAGACTTCTATGCGCGTCATGGTGTGTCGGCGGTGTTCGTCGGACATCCGCTCGCCGACCAGATCCCCCTGGATGTTGATCGCAGTGGGGCGCGTTCGTTGCTCGGCATCGCTCCCGATGCGACGGTCGTGGCGCTCTTGCCGGGCAGCCGCCTCGGAGAAGTGACACGTCTGGGTGCGGATTTCGCTGCGGCGGCTGCCTGGATGGCCGAGCAGCGATCTGATATCCGCTTCATCGCGCCGATGGCTTCCGCGCGCGCGCGCGCAGCGTTCGAAGCGGCCCTGGCGCAGATGCCGCAACCACCTGAGGTGCAGCTGCTGGATGGACAGGCACAGCATGCGCTAGCTGCCGCCGACGGTGTGCTCGTGGCCTCAGGTACTGCAACCCTCGAGACTCTGCTCTCTGCCCGGCCGATGGTGGTTGCGTATCGGCTGAGTCGCATCACTGCGTTTCTGCTGCGCACACTCGGGCTCGTCAAGGTGCCATACTTCTCGCAACCGAATTTGCTGGCCGGGCGGCCGCTGGTGCCCGAGTTCTTCCAGGAGCAGGTGAGGGGACGCACACTGGGTGAGGCACTCTTGCGCGAAATGACGGACACGGCCCACGTGCGCGCGTTGCAGAGCGAGTTCCGACGCATCCATGAGGTGCTGCGCTGTGGCGGCGCGGCGCGCGCTGCGAGCGTCATCCTCGAGCTGGTCAACGCATCCCGTACACAACCCTCGCGAGTGCCCTGATGCGCCGTATCGGCCTGGATCTGATGCGCTGCGCCGGGGTGGATGAGGCTGGCCGCGGACCCCTCGCTGGACCCGTCGTGGCAGCGGCTGTGATCCTCAATCCCCGCAGGCGCATCCACGGGCTTGCCGACTCAAAGGCGCTGACTCCTGAAGAGCGTGCGCGCCTTGCGCCGCTCATCCGCGAGCGCGCGCTCGCCTGGTCGGTGGCCTGGTCGGATCGCGATGAGATCGACAGCCTGAATATTCTCGGGGCCACCTTCCTCGCGATGCGTCGCGCCTTGCTGCGCCTGCCGGTCTGCCCCACGCATATCCGTATCGATGGCAACCAGCTGCCGCAGATTCATGATCTGCGCCTGGGATGCACGGTGGAGGCGATCATTGAGGGGGATGCGCGGGTACCTGCCATCAGTGCTGCCTCGATCCTCGCCAAAACCTGCCGCGATGCCATGATGGAGCGGCTGGATGCGTGCTATCCGGGCTTCAGCCTCGCGGCTCACAAGGGCTACAGCACGCCAGCGCACCTGGAAGCGCTGCGTTGCCACCGGCCCACCCCGCAGCACCGCAAGACCTTCAGCCCTGTTGCCGTGGCCGATCTGTTCTATGACTGAGTTCGTGCATCTGCGGCTGCACACCGAGTACTCGCTCATCGACAGCGTAGTTCGCGTGCCCGAGTTGGTGGATGCCGTGGCCACAGCCGGCATGGCGGCCGTGGCGGTCACGGATCAAAGCAACCTGTTCGCGATGGTGAAGTTCTATCGCGCCGCGCTCGCACGCGGGGTCAAGCCGATCATCGGTGTGGATCTGCTGATGCGCGCAGGCGCTGAGCGGCAGCCGCCCTCGCGACTCACTCTGTTATGTCAGTCCGAGGAAGGCTATCGCAACATCACGCGGCTGGTCAGCCGCGCCTATCTGGAGGGTCAGCAGCGCGGCGTGCCGCTGCTGGATCGCAGCTGGCTGTCACGCGAGAGCCTGGCGGGACTGGTGGCCTTGTCGGGCGGCATCGAAGGTGACTTCGGACGCGCCCTGGTGAAGCAGCGCGAGCGCGAGGCCGAGCAGGCGCTGGATGCCTGGCTGGACTTGTTCGGTGATCGCTACTACATCGAGCTGCAGCGTCTCGCCCGTGGGGATGAGGAAGGCTACATTGCCGCCGCCGTGGCGCTTGCGAGCCGTCGCGGCGTGGCGGTCGTCGCAACCAACAATGTACGCTTCCTGCGAGCGGATGATTTTGAGTCGCACGAGGCCCGTGTCTGCATTCATGAGGGCACGCTGCTCGCCGATGCCGGTCGGCCACGACGCTATTCGCAGCAGCAGTATCTGCGTACGCCTGCGGAGATGGCCGCGCTGTTTGCAGATATCCCGGAGGCGCTTGCCAACTCGGTGGCCATCGCGCAGCGCTGCACGCTGGTGCTGAAGCTGGGTGAGGCGCGGCTGCCGCCGTATCCCGTGCCGGGACACGTGAGCACTGAGGACTATCTGCGGGTCGAAAGTCGCGCCGGTCTGAATCGCCGGCTGACAGCGGTCGATGCAAGCCAATATGCGGCCTATCACGCACGACTCGAGCTCGAGCTCGATGTCATCTGTCAGATGGGCTTCGCCGGCTACTTCCTCATCGTGGCCGATTTCATCCGCTGGGCGCGTGAGCATGCGGTGCCGGTCGGCCCGGGCCGCGGCTCCGGGGCAGGCTCGCTCGTCGCCTACAGTTTGCGCATCACCGATCTGGATCCGATTTATCACGATCTGCTGTTCGAGCGCTTTCTCAATCCCGAGCGCGTCTCGATGCCCGACTTCGATGTCGACTTCTGTATGGACGGCCGCGACCGCGTCATCGAGTACGTCGCTGCCAAGTACGGACGCGAGCGCGTCTCGCAGATCATTACCTACGGCACCATGGCGGCCAAGGCAGTGGTGCGGGATGTCGGGCGCGTGCTCGGCATGAGCTACGGCTATGTCGACAAGATCGCCAAGCTGATTCCCTTCGAGCTTGGCATCACCCTCGATGACGCGCTCAGCAAGGAGCCGGAGCTGCGGCGGCTCTATGACGCTGAGGAGGAAGTGCACAACCTCATCGACCTCGCGCGTTCCCTCGAAGGCCTGACCCGCAATGCCGGTATGCACGCCGGCGGCGTGGTGATTGCACCTTCGGTGCTCACCGACTTCGCACCGCTCTACTGCGATGCTGCCGGTGGCAGCGTCGTGACCCAGTTCGACAAGGATGATGTCGAAGCGGCTGGACTCGTCAAGTTCGACTTTCTGGGTTTGCGTACGCTCACGGTCATTCACTGGGCGGTGGACCACATCAACCGCGGGCGGGCCACTCGCGGTCAGTCACCGCTCGATATCGATGCGTTGCCCATGGACGATGTCGCGACCTACGCGCTGCTCAAAGCGCGGCGCACCACGGCGGTGTTTCAGCTCGAATCCCAGGGCATGAAGGACCTGATGCGTCGCCTGCAGCCTGATCGCTTCGATGACATCGTCGCGCTCGTGGCGCTGTTCCGGCCGGGACCGCTGCAGTCGGGCATGGTTGATGACTTCATCGACCGCAAGCACGGGCGCATCGAGGCACCGATCGACTATCTGCATCCGAGTCTGCAGCCAGTACTCGCGCCCACCTATGGCGTCATCCTGTACCAGGAGCAGGTGATGCAGATCGCGCAGGTGCTGGCCGGCTATACCCTCGGTGGCGCGGATCTGCTGCGCCGGGCGATGGGCAAGAAGAAGCCTGAGGAGATGGCGAAGCAACGCTCGGTGTTTGTCGACGGCGCGGTCGCGCGTGGTGTTGAGCCCGGGCGGGCCGCGCACATCTTCGACCTCATGGAGAAGTTCGCCGGCTACGGTTTCAACAAATCGCACTCGGCCGCGTACGCGCTGCTGTCCTATCAGACGGGCTACTTGAAGGCTCACTATCCGGCGGCTTTCATGGCCGCAGTGCTGTCGGCGGACATGGACCACACCGACAAGGTGGTCACGCTGATCATGGAGTGCGCCAATCTCGGCCTGCGGGTGATGTCACCGGATGTCAATCACTCCGAGTACGAATTCGCCGTAGGCGATGAGCGCACCATCCGCTACGGGCTGGGTGCGGTGCGCGGCGTCGGTCGCGGCGCGGTGGAAGAGCTGATCGCGCAGCGTGTCGCGCGCGGGCCCTACAGCAGCATCGAGGATCTCTGCCGGCGTCTTGATCTGCAAAAGGTCAACCGCCGCGTGCTCGAGGCGCTGATTCGCTCGGGCAGTCTCGATGGATTGGGAGCCAACCGCGCCACGCTCATGCAGCGGCTGCCGGCTGCAATGCAGCTCGGCGATCAGAACTCGAAGGCACACGAGGCCGGGCAGAACGATCTGTTCGGACTTGCGACCCAGGAGCAGCCCTTGCGCGCAGCGCCCGGGGCGGCCGGCCAGCCCGAGTGGAGCGAGGCGGTGCGCCTGAGCGGTGAGCGGGAAACGCTCGGCCTGTATCTGACCGGCCATCCGATCGCGGTATACGAAGCGGCGCTGCCGCGTTTCGTCAGCCACCGCATCGGGGATCTCATCAGCGACCGCCCCATGGAGCCGGCGCGCTTCGGCGGCGGCAAGCCGGTGAGCGTGGCGGGGTTGATCGATGAGGTGAAGAAGCGTGGTTCGCGGGTCATTCTGGTGCTGGATGACCGCACCGGTCGGCTCGAGGTCACCCTGTTTGAAGATGTATTCCAGCGCCATCGCGAGCTCGTGGCGAAGGATGCTTTGGTGTTGATTGAGGGCATGCTGCGTTTCGATGAATTCAGTGACGGCTGGCGGCTGGCCGCGCGGCGTATCAGCGAGCTCGACAAGGCGCGCGAGCAGCAGGCGCGGCGCGTAGTGCTGCGTTGGCAGTCGCGCTCCGGAGCGTCACTGCCAACCGAGCGGCTGGCCGAGATCCTGCGTCTGGCCCCAGGCTCATGTCCGGTCACCATCGAGTACACCGCGGCCAGCGCCAGTGGCGCACTCACACTGGGAGACGAGTGGAAGGTGCGGGCGAGTCGCGAGCTGCTCGACAAGCTCGAAGGGCTGATGGGGCAGGGCGGCGTGCAGGTCGTCTACGGCGCGGCGCCGGCGCTCAGTGCCGCGCAAGCCTCCGCAGAGGGGCGCTGAGCACGTCGGAGCCCCGGTTTGCTCCCGGGCCGCCGCTTGCGTAACCTCACGCAGCATTGAGATTGTGACGGTAAGTCTCCATGGCGGTTGCCTTCCTCGATTTTGAACAGCCCATTGCCGAGCTCGAAGCGAAGATCGAGGAGCTGAAGCACGTGACCTCGGACACCGAGGTCAATATCCAGGATGAGATCGGTCGGCTGGAGGCGAAGAGCCGGCAGTTGACGATCAGCATCTTCGCAAACCTGACACCCTGGCAGATCACGCAGCTGGCGCGCCATCCGCAGCGCCCCTACACCCTCGATTACGTGAACTTCATCTGCTCGGAGTTCAACGAGTTGCACGGCGACCGGATGTTCGCCGATGACCTCGCGATCGTGGGCGGTCTGGCCCGCCTGGAGCAGCGCGCCGTGATGATCATCGGCCATCAAAAGGGGCGCGATACCAAAGAGCGGGTGCGGCGCAATTACGGCATGCCCAAGCCCGAAGGCTATCGCAAGGCGTTACGGCTGATGCGTCTCGCCGAGCGCTTCGGCCTGCCGATCGTGACCCTCATCGACACGCAGGGTGCTTACCCCGGCGTTGGTGCCGAGGAGCGCGGCCAGAGTGAGGCGATCGCGCGCAATCTGTTCGAGATGTCGGTGTTGAGCGTGCCGATCGTCACGGTGGTGACGGGGGAGGGCGGCTCGGGTGGCGCGCTGGCGATCGGCGTGTGCGACCGCTTGCTGATGCTTCAGTACAGCACCTATTCGGTGATCTCCCCCGAGGGCTGCGCGTCGATCCTGTGGAAGAGCCAGGACAAGAAGGAGGTCGCCGCCGAGGCGCTCAATCTGACTGCCGCGCGCCTCGACAAACTGGGGTTACTCGATCAAGTGATCGAGGAACCGCTGGGCGGTGCGCACCGCGATCCCGCCGAGACCGCGCAACGCCTGAAGGCGGCACTGGTGCGCCATCTGGAGGAGCTCGAAGCCATCCCCCGCGATGCGCTGCGCGCGGCACGCACGGCGCGCATCGCCTCCTTCGGTGTCTTCTCGGAAGGCTCGGAATAAAAGCGGTCCCTCCAAGCTTCGGTCCGGCATGGCTCGTACAGCGGCTCAGCGAGCTGCTGCCGGCCTTTCCACAGGTGCAGCTGCTCGTCGCCTTCAGCGGCGGGATTGACTCACTGGCGCTGCTCGGTGCACTCGCCCGAGGTCCGCGCTCCTTCGAGCTGCGGGCGGTCCACATCAATCATGGACTGTATCCGCAGGCCGGCGCCTGGGCACAACATTGCCGCAGAATCGCTCGCCAGTTGCGTACGCCCCTCAAGGTACACAGCGTGCAGGTGCAGCGGCATGCCGGAACTTCGCTCGAGGAGGCGGCGCGTCACGCGCGCTATGCGGTGCTGGCGCGGGTGCTTCGTCCCGGCGAAGTTCTGCTGACGGCCCATCAGCAGGATGATCAGCTCGAGACCGTGCTGCTGCAGCTGTTGCGCGGCGCCGGCGTGCGCGGTCTTGCCGCGATGCCCGAATGGGCCACGTTCGGCTCGGGACTGCTGGTGCGGCCGCTGCTGTCGCGTTCGCGCAGTGAGCTCGAGGCCTGGGTGCGCAGCGAGCAGCTGGCGTGGCTCGAGGACTGCAGCAATCAGGATCAGCAACTTGATCGCAATTACCTGCGCGCAGCCATTCTGCCGCTCATTCGCAAACGCTGGCCTGGAGCTGCGGCCGCCGTCTCGCGCAGCGCCCGCCATGCCGCCGAGGCGCAGCGGCTGCTGGACGTCGTCGCCCGTGGCGATGTGGAGCGCGCCGCCGCCGGCGCCGATCTCTCTGTCAGCGCGCTGCGCGCACTCTCCGTGCCCCGCCGTCGCAATGCCCTGAGGTTCTGGATCATGAATCATGGCGTACGCGCCCCCGACGCGCGACGCCTGGAAGAGCTCAGTGGGCCGGTGTTGGAAGCGCGCGCCGATGCCAAGCCGCACGTAAGCTGGCCGGGGGCAGAGGTGCAGCGCCATGCGGGACGGCTGACGCTCGTTGCCGCACCTCCGGGCTCCGTCACAACCGAGCGCAACTCCAGAGTCACGGCGGCACCCGCACCGATTCAATGGGATTGGCGCTCACAACCCGCGCTACAACTGCCGGATGGCGGCGGCTTGCTCGAGCTGCGGCCCGATCGGCACGGACCGGTCGCGCTGGATAAGCTTCCAGCTGCCATCACCGTGCGCTGGCGACAGGGAGGCGAGCGGCTGCAACTGACACCCCGCGGCGCGCGTCGTTCCTTGAAGAAGCTGCTGCAGGAGAGTGCGGTGCCTCCTGCGCTGCGAACACGCGTCCCGCTGCTGTTTGCAGGCAAACAACTGCTTGCGGCGGGCGCCTGGTGGGTTGATGCCTCGATTCGGGCGGCCGATAGCCTCGCAGACGAGCGTACCCATACCCGACGCTCGATGCGGCCAAGAGGCAGATTTCGCTGGAGCCTTTAGCTGCTCACCGCGTGGCGGTCGCCCGATCGGCGAGGTTGTGGTAACCTGCTTGCCCGTCGTCTATGCAGCCTTCACGGCTCGGTCCCATGCGACGGAAATCCTCTACAACCCTATGACGCGCTTTGTATTCGTCACCGGCGGTGTCGTGTCCTCATTGGGCAAGGGCATCGCTTCGGCCTCTCTGGGGGCGATTCTCGAGGCCCGCGGGCTTCGGATCGCCATGGTGAAGCTCGATCCGTACATCAATGTGGATCCGGGCACGATGAGTCCCTTCCAGCACGGTGAGGTGTTCGTGACCCAGGATGGCACGGAAACCGATCTGGACCTCGGACACTACGAGCGCTTCGTGCGCACCACCACCGGCCGCAACAGCAATTTCACCACCGGGCGCATCTACGAACGGGTGATCGCGAAGGAGCGTCGCGGTGATTACCTGGGCGCAACCGTACAGGTCATCCCGCACATCACGGATGAGATCAAGCGCAGCATCAAGCTCGGCGCCGACGGCTCGGATGTCTGCATGGTGGAAATCGGCGGCACGGTGGGCGACATCGAGTCGCTGCCGTTCCTCGAGGCGATCCGCCAGCTGGGTGTTGAATTGGGCCGCAGCAACTGTGTCTACATGCATCTGACACTGGTGCCGGTCGTCGGTGGCTCCGGCGAGATCAAGACCAAACCGACGCAGCATTCGGTCAAGGAGTTGCGGGGCATCGGTATCCAGCCAGACATTCTGCTGTGCCGCTGCAAGCACCCGCTCCCCGAGGAGCAACGCCGCAAGATCGCCTTGTTCACCAATGTCGAGGAGCGCGCGGTCATCTCGGCGATCGATGCCGATGACATCTACAAGATTCCCATCCTGCTGCGCGAGCAGGCACTGGATGACATCGTAGTGGACAAGCTGCGACTGGATGTGCCGTCCACTGATCTTGGCGAGTGGCGCCAGGTCGTGAGCGCCAAGGCCAACCCCGACGGGCAGGTCGACATCGCGATGGTCGGCAAATACGTCCAGATCCGCGACTCGTACCTGTCGCTGCACGAGGCGCTGATGCACGGCGGCCTGAAGAGCCGCACGCGTGTCAACATTCACTACATCGAGTCCACGCAGCTCGAGCAGCATGGCACGCACTCGCTCGAGGGCATGGATGCGATCCTCGTGCCCGGCGGCTTCGGCGAGCGCGGCATCGAAGGCAAGATCCTGGCTGCGCGATACGCCCGGGAACAGGGTGTACCCTATCTCGGCATCTGCCTGGGTATGCAGGTTGCCATCGTCGAGTACGGCCGTCATATGCTCGGTCTGGACGATGCCAACAGCACCGAATTCAACCGTGTGACCCCTCATCCGGTCATTGCGCTGATCTCGGAGTGGCTGGACAGCTTCCGCGGCACGCAGATGCGCGATGAGGAGTCAGCGAAAGGCGCCACCATGCGCCTGGGTGCACAGGAGGTGCTGCTCGGGGCGGGCACGCACGCCCGTGAGATCTTCGCCAAGGACATCATCATGGAGCGGCACCGGCACCGCTACGAGTTCAACAACAACTATCTGGATCGCTTTCGTCAGGCGGGCCTGCGCTTTTCCGGTTTCTCGCGCGACGGTCTGGTGGAGGTCATCGAGCTCAGCAATCACCCGTGGTTCGTGGCGACGCAGTTCCACCCCGAATTCACCTCCACGCCACGTGACGGGCATCCGCTGTTCACCGGATTCATCCGCGCGGCGCGTGCCCAGCGGGCCGCACAGTTGCCGCAAGCAGCCGGGGCATGAAGCTCGCCGGCCATGAGATCGGACTCGAGCGGCCCTTCTTCCTGATTGCCGGTCCGTGCGTCATCGAGGGCGATACGCTGACGCAGGAGATCGCCGGCCGACTGCGTGAGATCACCACACGGCTGCGGATCCCATTCATCTTCAAGGCTTCCTACGACAAGGCGAATCGCTCATCCAGCCGCAGCTATCGCGGACCGGGCATCAGTGCCGGACTGAAGGTGCTCGAGACGGTGCGGCGCGTGGTCGGCGTGCCTGTGCTGACCGACGTGCACGAGGACACGCCTCTTGCCGAAGTGGCCGCCGTGGTCGATGTGCTGCAGACACCGGCGTTTCTGTGCCGCCAGACCAACTTCATCCTGAACACCGCATCGCAGGGCAAGCCGGTCAACATCAAGAAGGGCCAGTTTCTGTCGCCGTGGGAGATGCAGAACGTGGTCGACAAGGCGCGCTCCACCGGCAATCAGGCCATCCTGGTGTGTGAGCGCGGTTTCTGTTTCGGCTATAACAACCTGGTCTCCGACATGCGCTCGCTCGCGGTGATGCGCGCCACCGCCGCGCCGGTCGTGTTCGATGCGACGCACTCGGTGCAGCTGCCCGGCGGTCAGGGCAGTGCCTCGGGAGGCCAGCGCGAGTTCATCCCGGTGCTGGCACGCGCCGCAGTCGCCGCCGGCATCGCAGGTCTGTTCATGGAAACTCATCCGGATCCCGCCAAAGCGCTCTCCGACGGTCCCAATGCCTGGCCACTGGGCCGTATGGAACCGCTGCTCGCGACCCTGCGCGCGCTGGATCAGGCCGTCAAAGCCCAGCCCCTCGAGGAAAGTCTGTTATGAGCCGAATTGCCGACATCCGCGGCCGCGAGATCATCGATTCACGTGGCAATCCGACCGTGGAGGCTGACGTCCTGCTGGACTCGGGCGTCTCGGGACGCGCTGCCGTGCCTTCGGGCGCATCGACCGGCACGCGCGAAGCCGTGGAGTTGCGCGATGGTGACAAGAAGCGCTACGGCGGCAAGGGGGTGCTCAAGGCGGTCGAGCATATCAACACCGAGCTGCGCAAGGCCCTCCTGGGCCGCGACGTGCGCGACCAGGCCGGTCTCGATGAGCGCATGATCGAGCTCGATGGCAGCGAGACCAAGGCGCGGCTCGGCGCGAACGCGCTGCTGGCAATCTCGCTGGCCGCCGCACACGCGGCGGCCAATGACGCCCGTGAACCGCTGTATCGATATCTCGGCAAGGGCCGCGAGCCGCTCATGCCGGTGCCGATGATGAACATCATCAACGGCGGGGCGCATGCGGACAACAGTCTTGATATCCAGGAATTCATGATCCTGCCGGTCGGGGCGCCGAATTTCCGCGAAGCGCTGCGCTATGGCGCCGAGGTGTTCCACACGCTGAAGAAAGTGTTGCATGAGCGGGGGCTGGCCACCGCGGTGGGCGATGAGGGTGGCTTTGCGCCGAATCTCGGCTCGAACGAGGAGGCGCTCGAGGTCATCCTCATGGCCATCGACAAGGCAGGTTATCGCGCCGGCAAGGATATCCACCTCGGACTTGATGTGGCGAGCTCGGAGTTCTTCCGCGAAGGTCATTACGAGCTCGAGTCCGAGCAGCGGCGCTTCACCAGCGCGGAATTCAGCCGTTACCTCGGCGATCTCGCCGGCAAATATCCCATCGTCAGCATCGAGGATGGGATGAGCGAGGGTGACTGGGCCGGCTGGACGCTCCTGACCCGGGCGCTGGGCGAGAAGGTGCAGCTGGTGGGTGATGACCTGTTCGTCACCAACACGAAGATCCTGGCTGAGGGCATCGAGCGGCACGTGGCCAATGCGATTCTGATCAAACCCAACCAGATCGGTACGCTGACCGAAACGCTGGCGGCCATCGACATGGCCGACCGCGCGCACTATGCCGCAGTGGTCTCGCACCGCTCGGGTGAGACCGAGGACAGCACGATCGCCGACCTTGCGGTGGCCACGCCGGCCACGCAGATCAAGACCGGCTCGCTGTCGCGCTCGGATCGCATTGCCAAGTACAACCAGCTGCTGCGCATCGAAGCGGAGCTCGGCAAGGTTCGCTATGCCGGCGTTGAGGCTTTTCCGGTCAAGATTGCCACCTGATCCTGACAGTCAGGGGCCTTCGACGTCGTAGCCCTTGGCACGCAATGTGGCGAGAATGCCCGTCGCACCCAGCAGCCGGTCCATCGACTGCACGGCAAGCGTGGCCCGATTGGCGCTGAGCGCCTGCTCAGCTTCGATCAGCCAGTCATCCTGGGCACGCACGATCAGCTCGCGGATCCGCGCGGAACTCGAGATGGCGGAAAGGCAGGCTACGCGGTCGTCCACCGAATGCGGCAGGGAGCGCAGCGTGGCGACGTCGCCGAGTGCCCAGGCACGCGCCCGCGCCTGCATGGGTCCGAGATCGGTCTCCAGTCGCGTCACGATGGCTGCGAGACAGGCAATCTCTCCGGATTGCGGCGTACCACCCAGGTCCTTCAGCACCTGCACCGGATCTTGCACCTTGATGTGGGTCTGATGAACTTTCACGCCGTGCTTCTCGGCAAGCTTCAGAACCGTCTGCTGCACCTCGTTGTGCAGAGTGAGACCTGATGCGGCGAAGGCCTCGTCCAGCAGTCGGCCGCCGGCGAGCATCGGGCGCAGCTCTTCGATCTTCGTGTCCCGCGGCGCGAAACGCGCCTTGAGAGCTGCGAAGCGCGCATAAAGCTCCGCGGGCACCTGTGCGCGCAGTGTGATGTGATCGGGACTCTTCTGGATACTGCGCCAGGTGAAGTAGAGGCGCAGCGCGGTGAAAGGATTCGCACCGACACCGATAGAGGGCCATGCCGGCAGGACCTCCTCGGTCTGCCGCAACACGGCTTCGACCGAATCCGACTGCCACTCCATCTTGCGCGGCAGCGGTGAGATCGTGCCGAGGATCCACAACACGTGATCGCCCCGGGTGACCCGCCACATACGCGGGCCCTCATGTTTGCCTGCGATAACGATTTCTTCGACCGGAGCATCGGCGGCTTGCCGGGGCTGCTCCGGTGTTGCATCGGGGGCGGTCAGGGACGAGGCCGGCGGTGTTGACGAGGCAATGATCAGCAGCGTCACACACAGCAGCTTTTCAACGGTTATGCCTCGAAGCCGTGTCATGCGCAACCAAGTATGCCCGCAGCCAACCTGCCACGCTTAGTCCTTACTCCGATGCGGCGACGTCTGGTACGCTATGGCGCCCATGAAATGGCTCGTCGCCGCACTGCTCGTCGTTGCCCTGCTGCTCCAGTACCGCATCTGGCTCTCGGACGATGGCGTGCGCGAGCTCGAGCGGCTCTCCGCCGCCGCTGCAACCCAGCGCGCGCAGAACGAGCAGCTCGCCGAACGCAACCGTCAGCTCGCGGCGGAAGTTCGGGATCTCAAGAGCGGCATGGCGGCGCTGGAGGAACGTGCGCGCAGCGAGCTCGGCATGATTGCCGCCAACGAGACCTTCTATCAGGTCGTGCCGCCGCAGGGCCCAGTGGCTGCGAACGGCTCCTCCAACACGCGGACCGCCTCGCGCTAAGCGCTCGGCACTCTGATGTCCCCGGCAAAGCGGTATTGGCTGGTCATGCCGGCCGCCGGAGTTGGCCGTCGTTTCGGCACGGCGCTCCCCAAGCAATACGCTGAGTTGCATGGCCGCAGCGTGATCGAGTGGGCGCTCGCCCCCTTTCTCGCTGATGCGCATTGCCGGGGGGTCGTTGTGGTGACGGCCAGGGAGGATCGCTACTGGCCCGCGATCGCTGCGCGACTGCCCGGGCTCACTAACGTCGTGGGTGGCACCGAGCGCAGCGGCTCGGTGCGTAACGGCCTGCGGGCGCTCATCGGCAGGGCCGACCCAGACGATTGGGTGCTGGTACACGATGCGGCCCGACCCTGCGTGTCGATCCAGGACGTCGCCCAGCTGCTGCGCGCCGCTACAGGCCATCCTGTGGGAGCAATACTCGCCATCCCCGCGGCGGACACGTTGAAACGGACGCGCCACGACGGTGAGATCATCACTACCGTGGAGCGCGAGGGACTCTGGCGCGCGCTCACGCCGCAGATGTTCCGGCTCAGCAAACTGACAGAAGCGCTGGATCAGGCAGAGCGCGCAGGCCGTGTACCGACCGATGAGGCACAGGCGCTCGAGTGGGTAGGGCAGTACCCTCTGGTGGTGCAGGGCTCGGCAGCCAACATCAAGATCACGGGCGCCGACGATCTGCTCGTTGCCGGCGCACTGCTGGCGGCGCGTCAGCGACCGTCAACGGAGGCGGGCGTTCCATGAGAGTCGGTTCAGGCATCGATGTGCACAGTTTCGGTCCCGGAAATTTTGTCATGCTCGGCGGAGTGCGCGTGGCACACGCGCGCGGTGTGCTGGCTCACTCCGACGGCGATGTGATTTTGCATGCCCTCTGTGATGCCCTGCTGGGTGGTGCCGGATTGGGTGATATCGGGCAGCATTTCCGCGACACCGATCCACGCTGGAAAGGTGCCGACAGCCGGCAGTTCGTCTCGGCAGTGATGGACATGCTGCGCGCGCGCCGGCTGCGGGTAGGCAATGCCGACATCACAGTGATCGCCGAGGCTCCCAAGGTGGGTCCCGTGCGGGATCAGATCAGACAACAGGTGGCAGGTCTGCTCGAGGTGCCCATCGAGGACGTCAACATCAAGGCGACGACTACCGAGCGGCTCGGCTTTCTCGGGCGCGCCGAAGGGATCGCCGCGCAAGCGGTGGTGCTGCTGATCGACGCCTGATCCGGATGTGATCGTGTTGCGGGAGCCTGATGAGACGGCTCAGTCGGGGTGTCAGCAGGATGCGCTTTTGCCACCCCGGGCGCACGGGGCGCCCCTTGGTTGCGGCCGCCTGAAAGTGCTGCCAGAAGATTTCCAGGTCGAGGAGCAGCTCGGGTTCTTGCCGCAAGGCTCGGGGCAGCATGTTCTGCTGCGAGTGCGCAAGCGCGATGCCAACACCGCCTGGGTGGCCCGGAATCTGGCCCGGCTCGCACGCTGCCCGCAGAGCGCAGTGGGTTACGCCGGTATCAAGGACCGTCGCGCGATCGCCGTGCAATGGTTCTCAGTGCCGCGGTCCTCGCTCAGCGTCGCAGATTGGTCAGGAGTGCAGGAGGCGGACTTCGCGATACTGGAGGCCCACGCGCACCACCGCAAACTGCCGCGCGGCGCGTTAGCGGGTAATCAGTTCGCGATCCGCATCCGTGGCTGTGAGCTCGCGCCGGGGGCTCTGGCGCAACGTGTTACAGCGATCCAGCAGCAGGGGATTCCCAACTACTTCGGTCCGCAGCGTTTCGGACGCGGGGGCGCCAATCTGCACGATCTGCCCGCGCGCATTCGCGAGCTGCATCCCGCGCGTCGCAGCTACATTCTTTCGGCCGCTCGCAGCTGGATCTTTAATTGCGTTCTGGCACAACGGGTGCGTGCCGGTAGCTGGAATCAGCTGCAGCCCGGTGATCTGGCCAACCTCAATAACCGTGGCAGTGTGTTCGCGGTGGACGAGCCGGATGCAACGCTCCTCGCGCGCCTGCTGCATCTGGAGATTCATCCAACAGGTCCGCTCTGGGGCGAGGGTGCACCGCCAACCTCGGGCCGAGTGCGTGAGCTGGAGGAGGGCGTCGCGGCCGAGCTGCCCGCCGCCTGTGCGCTCCTCGCCGATGCCCGGATGAGACAGGAGCGGCGCAGCCTGCGGGTTGTCGTCTCAAACCTGCAGTTCAGCGTGGAGCAGGGCGCCGTAAATTTCTCCTTCCGGCTGGGACGGGGCGCCTATGCGACGACCGTGCTGCGGGAAGTCGTCGAGCTGGTTACTGAGACCGAGGATGGGGAGGGCGACAGCGATTGACCTCGGGACCCGAGCACGTCTGGCGACTGCGCGGTCGGGACGCGCACGACCAGGTGTGCGATCGTTCAGGGGCCTGACAGCAAGACATACACTGCGCCGGTTCCCCCGTCGACCTGGCGGGCAGAGACGAATGCCAGCACGGCTCCGACCCGCTGCAGCACTCCAGTGACGGCGCCCTTCAGCACCGGTCCGCGATGCCCTGACCGGTGGCCCTTGCCGTGAATCACCCTTATGCAGCGCATGTGTCGCTCGATGGCGTGGGCGAGGAATTCGCGCAGGGCCTCCTTGGCTTGCGCGACCGTGAGGCCATGCAGATCGATCTCGGCCTGTACTCGATAGTGACCGCGTCGCAGCTTGCGCAGCACGGCTGCCGAGACCCCGTCCCGGTGAAAGCGCAGCACCTCGCCACCAGCCAGCGCAGGTTCGTCAGTGTCGAGCGTCAGCGATTCCTGCAGCACGGCCAGCCGGTCGGCGCGCGCAAACCGGGCGAGCGGTCGGGCTGGGCGTTTGGCGGGCAGGCTGCGGCCTTGCGGCAACCGCTTAACGCCCCGCACCGCGGCGCGGAATAGCTCCGCATCATCGTCTTCGGGCTCGCCCATCAGCTTGTCTCGCAGGCCACTTTCGTCCGCCAAATCAGTATAGTGACGCGCCTTTTCGGCTGCAGTTCGCTCAAGCCCACGATCCACCTGTGAAGATACTGGTCAGCAACGACGACGGTTTCCGCGCCGAGGGCATCCGCCGCCTGCGAGAGGCGCTGCTGACGCTGGCCGAGGTCACCGTGGTGGCTCCGGATCGCAACCGCAGCGGGGCGAGCAATTCGCTCACCCTGGATGTGCCGCTCAGAGTTTTCGAGGCCGAGGCGGGCGTTTATTTCGTGCCCGGCACGCCCACCGACTGCGTGCATCTTGCCATCTCGGGGCTGTTCGACTTCGCTCATGACATGGTGGTGTCCGGAGTCAATGACGGCGCCAATCTCGGCGATGATGTGCTGTATTCCGGGACGGTCGCGGCGGCAATCGAGGGACGCTTCCTCGGACTGCCCACCCTTGCCATCTCGCTCAATACCGGGCCGGGCAGCGGCCGGCATTTCGAGGCGGCAGCGGAAGTGGCGCGCCGCCTGGTGGCCCAGTTGCTGCGCAAGCCGCTCGAGCGCGCGCTCATTCTCAATGTGAACGTGCCGGATCTGCCGCTGAACAGTCTGCACGGCTTTCGAACGACGCGACTGGGCTTTCGTCATCCATCGGAGCCGGTTGTGCCGGCGCAGGATCCGCACGGCCGTCCCGTGTATTGGGTGGGGCCGGCAGGGCCGATGAACGAGGCGGGACCCGGTACGGACTTCCACGCGATAGCCGAAGGCTATGTGTCGGTCACTCCGCTGCAGATCGATCTGACACGCCACGCCGCCCTCGATCTGGTGGGCAGCTGGCTGGAGGGCATCGATGGCTGATGTGCGGCTGACCGGCATCGGCATGACCTCCGCGCGCACGCGCGATCGACTCGTGCAGCGACTGCGGGAGCAGGGCATCAGCAGCGAGGTCGTCCTGGATCGTATCCGCAACGTGCCGCGGCACATCTTCGTTGACGAGGCGCTTGGCAGCCGCGCCTACGAGGACACTGCACTGCCGATCGGCTTCGGGCAGACGATCTCGCAGCCCTATATCGTTGCGCGCATGACCGAGGCGCTGCTCGAGGGCAGCGAGCTGCGCAACGTGCTGGAGGTGGGGACCGGCTGCGGTTACCAGACCGCGGTGTTGGCGCCGCTGGTGCAGCGGCTGTATACGATCGAGCGCATCGAGCCCCTGCTGGTTCGTGCTCGGGAGCGGCTCAAGGAGCTTGGCATCCGCAATGTGCGCTGCCGCTTCGGCGATGGCACGCAAGGCTGGAAGGCGCATGCTCCCTACGACGGCATCCTGGTGGCGGCCGCGCCGCTCACTGTCCCCGAGCCACTTTTCAAGCAACTCAAGGTCGGCGGCCGGCTCCTGGTACCGGTAGGTCCCGAAGGTGAGCAACACCTGATCCGCTTTACGCGCCGGGAGCAACGCATCGACCGGGAAGCGCTCGGCCCTGTGGCGTTCGTACCATTGCTCGGTGGCACAGTATGAGTTTATGCATCAGGATGTGGCGATAAGACATTGAAATTACATCGCTTTGTTCCTGAGTAACCACTCAGTCCGGATTTGGGCGAAAAAAGCGCGGGAAAACAGCCCCGCGGAGGCGCTTGCAGGCACGGTCCCACCCGGTTGCAGAGGGAAAAACCCCAATCGTTGCAAAGAGCTTGCGTCACAATCTATGTGACGTATAACATCCCCTTCGTCGCGGAACGGCGACAGCTCCCCGGGACGGGCGCGCGGACTGAAGAAGACACAGGGAGGAGGGGAGTTGAAACAAAAGCAACAAGGTGTGACAAGAAAAATAACAGTGGGCAATTGTTCGAGTCTGTCAGCTTCGAATGATTGTTTGGTTGGTTGAGCTCTCCCCCTGTGTCTTCTTGAGGCCGCGCCCGCGGCCCTGATTTCTCCCGCGCCTCGCTATTGTTCCCCGCCGGTCGTTCAGCGCAGGAACAGTGCCGCCGCGACCCGCCGCTCCTCCTGCACGAGCACGTTGAACGTCCGGCAGGCCGCTCCCAGGTCCATGGATTCCAGTCCCACCCCACGCGTGTTGAAGGCCGCGCGGATCGCAATCGGAGCAAAGCGGTGTTGCGGCCCTGTGCCCAGCACGACCAGCTCCGGTTGCAGGTCGAAGATCGCCTGCAGGTGCGAGAGCTGCAGCTCATCGAGGCTCTGCGGTTCCCAGTCGGTGATCAGAGTCTGAGCGCAGATCAGACAGCTGCGCTGAATGAGCTGGTCGGCAACGCGGATACTGCCGGGTGAATAGCTGCGGATCAGGTTCGGACTGGAGCTGGTGTCGAGCGTGAATTTCACAGTGAGTGCATTGTGTACGATAGCGCGGCGTGCACGAAATCACTCTGGTACTGAGCGACCTGTACTTCCCTGCGACATCTGCAGCGGGCGGCGGCCGCCGTCACAGCGCGGCATCGGCCGAGTCGCCTGCCCCGCCTGCGTTACCTGGTCTGAGCGCCATGGCCCGATTTGGCAGCTCGCAGCCTTGTGGCGACTGGCGGCAGTGGGTCGCGCGCTGGGTGTGGGAATCGGCTCAGCCCGCGAACGAAGCGCTGCTGCAGCACACTGCCGATGTTGCGCCAGCGACTATCGCTGCACAGCTTCTCTCACCTGCGTTGCCGGCGGCCGCGATGGTCTGGTTTGCCACGCCCGTGCACCTGCTCGCGGGACTCAACAGCGTGCACCTGGATCGCCACGGCCTGCTGCGACTCAATCCCGGCGAGGCCGCCGAGCTGGCGGCGCAATACGCGCGCGAGTTTGCGGACTCGGGATTTGCCCTGCGGGCGCTGCCGGCTGGCGAGCTGCTGTTGTTTGGGCCAAAGCTTGCAGCGAGCGCGTGCGAGCCGGCGCGCAGCGTGGGCGCTGACATCGCGCAAGGACTACCGCACGGGCCAGACTCCGGACCCTTGCGCAGACTCGGCGCAGAAGTGGAGATGTGGCTGCACGCGCTGCCTCTGAATGCCGCGCGGCAGCAGCGCGGCGAACTGCCGATTAGCGCATTGTGGGTATGGGGCGGAGGCGCTCTGCCACGCGTTGCAGAGAGGCGCCCCCCCGCCGTCGCGATGGACCTCCAGGCTTTCGGCACCGACGCCTGGCTGCAAGGACTTTTGAGTGCGGTAGGGGAAATTCATCCCGTGCCGGGACAACTGCCGGAGCTGATCGGGTATCCTCTCGCGCGGCGCATCCTGTTGGTGACAGAGATCGGCGCTGCGCTGCGCGCGCATCCGCAGTGGGGGCTAAGGGAGACTCTGGTGCACATCGATCATGACTTCGTGGCGCCGTCGATAGCTGCGATGCGGCGGCGCGAGCTGACAGCGCTGCGCATCCTGGCCAATGACCGACTGCTCGAGCTGCGCGCCCGTGACCGCTTCAAAATCTGGCGACGATCCCGGAGTGGAATTGCAGCCTTTGACTGAGCCGCTGCCACTTGAGATACCCGATAGGGGGGTAAGCCTTGCAGAGGGCGCAAGGCTTGCAGAGGACAGCGCGTTGCGCGTCGTGCGGCGGGGAACGCAGAGCGATTGCGATCTGCTCGGACTGCATCCGGTGTTGCAACGAGTTTATGCCGCGCGCGGGGTCCGCTGCGCCGATGATCTGAACTTCTCGCTCGAGCGGCTGTTGCCGCTCAGCACTCTCGAGGGCATCGGTCCCGCCGTGGAGCTATTGCTCGCTCACCAGGCGGGCCGGGTGCTCGTCATCGGCGACTTCGATGCGGACGGCGCCACCAGCACGACGTTGATGGTGCGCTCGCTGCGCGCGTGGGGCTTTGCCTCGGTTGATTTCCTCGTGCCGAACCGCTTCGAGTTTGGCTATGGACTCACCCCTGAGATCGTGGCGCTTGCCGCGCAACGCGCCCCCACGCTGATCGTCACCGTCGATAACGGCATCTCCAGTGTCGCTGGGGTCATCGCGGCGCGCTCCTACGGCTTTGCAGTCCTGATCACGGATCATCACCTGCCCGGAAGTGAGCTGCCGCCCGCCGATGTCATCGTCAACCCGAATCTTCCCGGCAGCGGGTTTGCCAGCCGCGCGCTGGCGGGGGTCGGTGTCGCCTTCTATGTCATCGCAGCACTCAGGCGGCGGCTCGGCGAGCTCGGCCGGTTGCCTGCGGGAGCGCCCGGTGCCGCTGAATTTCTCGATCTCGTGGCGCTGGGCACTGTGGCTGACGTGGTGCCCCTCGATGCCAACAATCGTGTACTGGTCTCTCAGGGACTCAGACGCATTCGCGCGGGACGCTGCGTGCCGGGCATCAGCGCGCTGCTGCGACTCGCTGATCGGTGGGGCGCCGATCTGACCGCCGCCGATCTGGGGTTTGCGGTCGCGCCGCGACTGAATGCGGCGGGACGGATCGATGACATGTCCGTGGGCATTCGCTGTCTGCTTGCGGATGATCCGGCCGAAGCGGCCGGCCTGGCGCAGGAGCTCGAAGCCTTCAACCAGGAGCGTCGGGCGATTGAGGCGCGCATGCAGCAGGATGCGCTGGGGGCGGTGCGCCGGCTCACCGAACCGGGTCCATACCTGATTCGCCGCAGCGGTGTCTGCCTCTACAACGAGTCGTGGCATCAGGGGGTGATAGGTCTCGTCGCGAGCCGTCTGAAAGATCGGCTGCGCCGCCCGGTCATCGCCTTCGCACTCGGCGCCCCCGGCGAGCTGCGCGGTTCCGCGCGCTCGGTGTCCGGAATCCACATCCGCGATGTGCTCGATGCCATCGCGACGCGCAATCCACAACTGATCACCCGCTTCGGCGGGCACGCCATGGCTGCAGGTCTGACACTCGAGCTTGCGCATCTGGACACTTTCGCACGTGCTTTCGATGCCGAAGTGCAGCGCTGGGCAGCTGGTGCGCGTGCCGATGCCGTGGAGACTGACGGCGAGCTTTCGGTGCACGAGATCGCTCTGGAGACGGCCTGTGCGCTGCGCGCCGGAGGTCCCTGGGGACAGGCTTTCCCGGAGCCATGCTTCGATGGCCTCTTCACCATATGCAGCGCGCGCATCGTTGGGGAGCGGCATCTGAAGATGTGGGTCGAGGTGCCCCGCAGTGGGCGCTCCTTTGATGCCATTGCGTTCAACCATGTGGATGAGCCGGCGCGTTTTGCTCCACCGCAGGGGACGGTACGTCTCGTCTATCGGCTGGATGTCAACGAATTCCAGGGTGAGCGCCGTTTACAGCTGCTGGTCGACCATGTGATTCCCGCAGGCGAGGCTGCAGCATAAAATGCGGACGTTGGCCGCAGGCTTGCGCCGCTAAGCGCAAGGCCGGGCACCTTTTCTGACAGGCAGGTATCGATGGAAGTCAATCAGCTCAAACGTCAGCTCAAAGATCTGGGAGAGCGTGTCGCCTCTCTCCGGGGGTTTCTTTGAGTACGAGCGCAAGAAGGAACGGCTTGAGGAAGTAGGGCGCGAGCTGGAGGATCCGGCAGTCTGGTCCAATCAGGAGCGCGCGCAGGAGCTGGGACGTGAGCGGGCGCGGCTCGCTGCCGATGTGGATGAGATGGATCGCGCCATGAAGAACGTGGCGGATGCGGCCGAGTTGCTGGATCTGGCCGAGGCGGAGGGAGATGCCGCCGCAGCGCGCGACATCGAAGCGGACGCCGGCGGGCTCGAGAGCGCGGTGCGCCGTCTCGAACTCAAGCGCATGTTCAATCATGAGATGGATTCACACAGCGCCTTTCTCGATATCCAGGCCGGCGCTGGCGGCACCGAGGCGCAGGATTGGGCGCAGATGCTGTTGCGGATGTACCTGCGTTGGGCGGCTGCACGCGGCTTCAGCTGCGAGGTCATCGACTCCAATCCCGGTGAAGTGGCGGGCATCAAGAGCGCCACGGTGGAGGTGAAAGGCGAGTACGCCTATGGCTGGCTGCGTACTGAGACGGGCGTGCATCGCCTGGTGCGCAAGTCACCCTTCGACTCGGGCAATCGCCGCCACACCTCCTTTGCCTCGGTATTCGTCTCCCCGGAGATCGATGAGGACATCCAGATCGATATCAATCCTGCCGATCTCAAGACCGACGTCTATCGCTCCTCCGGAGCAGGGGGCCAGCACGTCAACAAGACCGAATCCGCGGTGCGCATCACGCACCTGCCGACCGGCATTGTGGTTGCGTGTCAGAACGAGCGCAGTCAGCACAAGAATCGCTCAACCGCGATGAAGATGCTGAAGGCCAAGCTGTATGAGCTGGAAGTCAACAAGCGCAACGCGGCCGCCAAGGTCCTCGAGGACTCGAAGTCCGATGTGAGCTGGGGCAACCAGATCCGCTCGTACGTACTCGATCAATCGCGCATCAAGGATCTGCGCACCGGTGTGGAGGTGGGTAACACCACTGCCGTGCTCGATGGCGATCTGGATCAGTTCATGGAAGCCTCGCTCAAGGCGGGCGTTTGAGCGCTGACGCTGCCCCGCGACACTTGACGGCATTGCAGACGGAACGGACGATCCTCCCGCTTTCGTCAAAAGGCATGATGTGGAACACCTGACTCCCGACAACCCAGACGAGAACAAGCTGATTGCCGAGCGGCGCGCGAAGCTTGCGCAGTGGCGCGCGCATCCTGTTGGGGGCCATGGCGCTTATCCCAACGATTTCAGGCGCGATGCCCTCGCAGGTCAGCTCCACGAGGCCTTCGGCGCGCGCGATGCCGCGTGGCTCGAGGCCAATCCGACGCCCGTGCATGTCGGCGGCCGCATGCTCTTCAAGCGCATCATGGGCAAGGCGAGCTTCGCCAAGATCGCCGATCGCACCGGGCAGATTCAGCTGTTCCTGCAACAGGATGCGCTTGGTGAGGTTTATGAGCAGTTTCGCGGCTGGGACGTGGGCGACATCATCGGCGCCCGCGGCGTGCTGTTCAGAACCAAGACCAACGAGCTGTCGGTGCGCGTGGACCAGCTGCGCCTGCTGGTGAAGTCATTGCGTCCGCTGCCGGACAAATGGCATGGACTTGCCGACACCGAGACGCGCTATCGCCGTCGTTACGTCGATCTGATCGTCAACGAGACGAGCCGCAACGTGTTTCGCACGCGCACGCGCATCATTCGTTACCTGCGCGACTTCCTCGACGCGCTGGATTTTCTCGAAGTCGAAACCCCGATGATGCAACCGCTGCCCGGTGGGGCGGCCGCGTTACCGTTCGTGACGCACCACAATGCGCTCGATGTCGATATGTACATGCGCATCGCACCGGAGCTGTACCTCAAGCGACTGGTAGTGGGCGGCCTCGAGCGGGTCTATGAGATCAATCGCAACTTCCGCAACGAGGGAGTCTCCACGCGGCACAACCCCGAGTTCACCATGCTCGAGGTCTACCTCGCCTATGCGGACTATCGGGATCTGATGGAGTGGGTGGAGAAGGCTGCCAGGGGCCTGGCGAGTGCGCTCTACGGCACGCAGCAGGTCACCTACCAGGGACGTAACTACGATCTGTCCGCGCCTTTCCGCCGGCTGACCATCGAACAGGCGATTATCGACAACAACGCCGGTCTCGAGGCGCGCTCGCTACGCGATGTCGACTACCTGCAGCAGGTCTGTCGGAAGCTCGGCCTCGAAGTACGGCAGCAGGACGGCGCCGGCAAACTGCAGCTGCAGATCTTCGAGAAGACGGTCGAGCACACACTCCTCGACCCCACTTTCGTGCTCGCCTACCCCGCCGAGGTATCGCCGCTTTCACGGGCCAACGATGCCGATCCCTTTATCACTGATCGCTTCGAATTTTTTCTGGCGGGACGCGAGATCGCGAACGGCTTCTCTGAGCTCAACGATCCTGAAGATCAGGCCGCGCGCTTTCGCGCGCAAGCTGAGCGTAAGGCGGGCGGAGATGCAGAAGCCATGTTCTATGATGCGGACTACGTGCGGGCCCTGGAATACGGCTTGCCACCCACCGCGGGAATGGGTGTGGGCATCGACCGGCTGGTCATGTTCTTTACCGATTCGCCATCGATCCGCGATGTCATCCTCTTCCCGCACATGCGGCCGGAGATCGAGTGAGGGTGTGATGCCCGCGGGCATCTGCGATCAGGACGTGCGCCGCTCTGACAATCACTCCGGCAGCGGGTAGGGCAGAGGCAGGCCCTCGGCGAGGACTCGCGTATCCCTGTTCGTAGCGTCCGTGGACGGAAATTCCTCCGACTGCGGCCGTGCATCCACGGCAGTCTCTGTGCTCATCGCAGCGACCGCAAGAAAATCGCAGCGGCCATCCGCCCTCTGCACCGCCCTGACGACCTTGAAGGTGCGCCCGTCAGCCAACACCCCGCTGTCTCCCGGGTGCAATGTGCGCAGCTTCTGCGTGAGAAAACGTTGCATGCGACGCTTGACCCGTCCCCGATAGTGCGCGCGGGCGATCACCTCCTGCCCGGTGTAGCAACCCTTGTCGAAAGCGACGGCTCCCAGCACATCGAGGTTCAACATCTGCGCGACGAACTCCTCGCTCGTAGCGTGCAGCACCTGCGGCTCGCCGGCCGCGATCGCGAGCGCGTGCCACTGGCGCAAAGCCGTGCCATCAGCTTCGCCTGGCTCCTTTGCGGCAGGTGTGGCGGACAGCAAACGCTGTGCATCCAGTCGCATCCATAGCACCTCTTGCGAGCGCCACTGCGAGCCATCCGCTGGCAGCATTGCGGCATCGGGGTCGTGTTCGGGCACAGCGGGCCGCGGTGCCAAGGCCGGGTCTGGATGCTCCCCGCACAGGTAGCCCTGGATCAGCCACTGTTGCGATTCATCCGCAAGCCGCACCTTGGAGCGCAGCACATATTTCGCAAGACGCGCGATGGTCAGCGGTAGGATCTCGCGCGGTGCGATCGCCACGACATCGTCGTGATCCCAAAACAGCAGGCGCAACATCGCGATGACGCGCCCCTGGGGATTGTGGTAACCGGCGAGCAGCGTGCGCTGCGCAGTCAGGCGCGTCACATCGCAGGAGAGCTGTCCCTGCAGGAAGCGCACGGCATCCGGTCCGCGCACACGCAGTACGCCGAGCTCCGGCAACGTAACGGCCTGCCGGGGCTCAATCATGATGGACATCAATCACGATAGGGCTCAATGACGATAGGGCTCAATGACGATAGGGCTCTTACGATGCTGCGTTCATAAGGCCTTGCAGCTTGTATTTCCAGTGCTTCCAATGGTCGCCGCGGTCGAATTCTGGCAGACTTGTCGGCGATGCAGAATGTCGCTGATCCGGATGGTCAGGCTTCGGCTGCGCTGGATCCAGGTGCGAGTGCTGGCAGGGCTTGCGAGCCGCTGACGGCGCGCAACACTACCCCTGGTATTGCCAGGGCACGAGAGATCGGCGGACCCGCGGGACCTGAGCCCACGCGCTACGGCGACTGGGAAAAGAACGGCCGCTGCATCGATTTCTAGCCACCGGGAGACTGAACGGCCGGCAGCTGCTGCCGGTCGCTAGCCACGCAGCCATATGCGCGAACGCCCGCTGTCGCCTCATCTGTCCGTGTACCGCTTCAAGTACACGCTCACCACCTCGATCCTGAATCGTCTCACCGGACTTGCGCTCTCGGTCGCGCTGCTGCCGCTCAGCTACTGGCTGATGGCCGTTGCGAGCGGTAAGGGCAACTATGAGCAAGCTCTGCAGATTCTTTCATCCGGTGTGTGCAAGCTGCTGTATGCGGCGGCGCTCTTTGCCGTCTGCTATCACACCGTAGCCGGCGTTCGTCACCTCGTCTGGGACACAGGCCGCGGACTTGAGCGCGCCCAGTCCGAACGCAGTGCCTGGGCGGTGACGATCGTGAGCGTGCTGCTGTTCATCGGTGCCGCATACTGGCTGTTCATTGCGCGTGGCGCTGCGCACGGCGGGTGAGCGGAGTGTGGCACCGCAGGGAGGAAATCAGCACATGAAGAGTCTGCGCACGCCCTTAGGCCGGGTCACCGGACTCGGCTCGGCGCGCAATGGCGTGCATCACTGGTGGCTGCAGCGACTCACCTCGATCGCGCTGGTACCGCTTGCCATCTGGTTTACCGTGTCGCTGCTATCGCTGCACGCACTCGATCATGTGACCGTCGTCGCCTGGATGGCGCAGAGCTGGACGGCGTTGCCGCTGGTGTTGTTCGTGCTGGTGGGCACCTGGCACTCGCAGCTGGGCGTGCGTGTGGTGATCGAGGACTACGTGCACGGCGGCAGCAAGACACTGCTACTCGTCGTCATCACCTTCCTGCATGTGCTGGTGGCGGTGGCAGGTACCTTCGCCGTACTCAAGGTCGCATTCGGGGGCGCTGGATGAGCGCGTATCCCTTTGTCGATCACACTTACGATGTGATAGTGGTCGGCGCCGGCGGCGCCGGGCTGCGCGCCACGTTGGGTCTTGCGGAGGCCGGCCTCTCGACCGCCTGTCTCACCAAGCTTTTTCCCACCCGCAGCCATACGGTGGCCGCGCAGGGCGGCATCAGCGCCGCGCTGGGCAACATGGGTGAGGATGACTGGCGGTGGCACATGTATGACACCGTCAAAGGATCGGACTGGCTCGGCGACCAGGACGCGATCGAGTTCATGTGCAAGGAGGCGCCCGCTGCCGTCATCGAGCTGGAGCATTACGGCGTGCCGTTTTCGCGCACTGAAGCCGGCCGGATTTATCAGCGTCCGTTCGGCGGGATGACTACGCACTTCGGCAAGGGCATCGCGCAGCGCACCTGTGCGGCCGCGGATCGCACCGGACATGCCATGCTGCATACGTTGTATCAGCAGTCGATCCGCCACTCGGCCACATTCTTCATCGAGTACTTTGCCATCGATCTCATCATGGAGAATGGCGCCTGCCGCGGCGTGGTGGCACTCGACATGATGGAAGGCAAGCTGCATCGCTTCCGTGCGCAGATGACAATCGTGGCCACCGGTGGCTATGGCCGCGCTTACTTCTCCTGTACCTCGGCGCACTCCTGCACGGGCGATGGCAACGCCATGCTGCTGCGGGCCGGACTGCCGCTGCAGGATATGGAATTCGTGCAGTTCCATCCGACCGGCATCTATGGCGCGGGCTGTCTGATCACTGAAGGGGCGCGCGGCGAGGGCGGCTATCTCACCAATGCGAAGGGCGAGCGCTTCATGGAGCGTTATGCCCCCAATGCCAAGGATCTCGCCTCGCGCGATGTCGTCAGTCGCGCGATGACCGTCGAGGTGCGCGAAGGTCGGGGCGTGGGAGCGGAGCATGACCACATCGAGCTGCACCTCGAGCATCTTGGCGCCGGCGTCATTCAAGAGCGACTGCCCGGAATCGCCGAAACCGCCCGCATCTTTGCGGGGGTCGATGTCACGCGTCAGCCAATTCCGGTGCAGCCGACCGTGCATTACAACATGGGCGGCATCCCCTGCAACTATCACGGCGAGGTCATCGCCCCTCGCGGGGCCGATCGCGATGCCGTAGTGCCCGGGCTCATGGCTGTCGGAGAAGCGGCGTGCGTCTCGGTGCACGGCGCCAATCGTCTCGGATCCAACTCGCTGCTCGATCTGGTCGTGTTTGGTCGCGAAGCCGCGCGACGCTGCGCCGAGATGGTGCGCGCCGGCAGCACTCATCGGCCTCTCGCCAAGGATGCCGGCGATGTGGCGATCTCACGACTGGACCGGCTGCGTCATGCTCAAGGGTCGCGGCCGACGGCGGAGATCCGCCTGGAGATGCAGAAGACCATGCAGCTGGATGCGGCGGTATTTCGCACGGGAGCGAGCCTGGAAGAGGGCATTGGCAAGCTGGCACGCACCTTCGAGTCCTTTGCTGATGTCCGTGTCGCCGACCGCTCGCTGATATGGAATACCGATCTCATCGAGACGCTGGAGCTGGAGAACCTGCTGCTGCAGGCGACCGCGACCATTCACGCTGCGGCCAATCGCACTGAAAGCCGCGGCGCGCAGGCTCGCGAGGATTTTCCCAACCGCGATGACCAGAACTGGCTGAAACATTCGCTCGTGTGGGTCGAAGGTCCCGGCAGGACCCGCTTTGATTATCGGCCGGTGCACCTGGCCACCCTGACGGACGAGGTTGAATCCGTGCCACCCAAGGCCCGCACTTATTGAAGGCAGATCATCGTTGAGGTGCCATGGCTGATCTACGACTTCCTGCTCATTCGCGCGTGCAACCCGGCCGGGCGCACCGTCATGCGGGGGCGCGCGAGCCGCGCACGTTCCGCATCTATCGCTTCAATCCGGACGGCGAGGAGAATCCACGGCTCGACAGCTTCGAGGTGGATCTGCAGGCCTGCGGACCCATGGTTCTGGACGCCCTGATCCTCATCAAGGGCACGCTCGATGCAACGCTCACCTTCCGCAGGTCCTGCCGCGAGGGCATCTGCGGCTCCTGCGCCATGAACATCGACGGCGTGAATCGCCTCGCCTGCACCACGGCCATCCGGGATCTCGGCAAGGAGATCCGGATTTACCCGCTGCCACATCTGTCGGTGGTCAAGGATCTGGTGCCCGACCTGACCAACTTCTACGCTCAGTACGCCTCGGTGAAACCCTGGCTGCAGACGCGCACGCCGCCCCCTCCGGACCAGGAGCGACTGCAGTCCAAGGAGGAGCAGGAGAAGATCGATCGTCCGGCCGCCTGTATCCTGTGCGCCTGTTGCTCCACGGCCTGTCCGAGCTACTGGTGGAATAGCGAACGCTTCCTCGGACCTGCGGCGCTGCTTGCGGCGTACCGCTGGATCATCGACAGCCGCGACGAGGCAACCGGCGAGCGGCTCGATCAGCTTGAGGACCCCTTCAGGCTGTACCGCTGCCATACCATCATGAACTGCACGGATGTCTGTCCGAAGGACCTGAACCCCGCACGGGCCATTGCCGAGATCAAGAAGATGATGCTGGAGCGTCAGGGCTAGGGGTGGCGTATGACGCTCAGCGATCCGCATTCGCGCCGGCTGCTGTGGCGCTGCCGTCGTGGCATGAAGGAACTGGACATATTGCTGGAGCGCTTTGCCCGCGCGCACCTGCCGGCGGCCTCGGCGGAGCAACGCCACACCTTCGAACGACTGCTGGAACTACCCGATCCGCTGTTGGCGGACTATCTGCTGGGTCATGAGCAGCCGGCCGATGCCGCCCTGGCGGCTCTGGTGCTGCGCATCGGCGCGATTTGACATGGTAACGGCACGCCGCCGTCCCGTAAGATCGAATGGCACACTGCCGGAAAGTTGCCTGAACTTCCGCAGGGGTTCAGTGTCTATTCAGGTCGCGACGTGGCGGCCGTCGTCCGGGTGGGGGTGAAGGGCGCCATGAGCGCCGATGTCAGTGATCTCAGTTTGGTTCGCCGCGTGCAGCGTGGCGACAAGGGCGCCTTTGATGCGCTGGTTCTCAAATACCAGCACAAACTCGTCAAGCTCGTCATGCGGTATGTACGTAATCCGGCGGAAGCCGAAGATATCGCCCAGGAGGCGTTCATCAAGGCCTATCGGGCCTTGCCGCAGTTCCGGGGTGACAGCGCCTTCTATACCTGGCTGTACCGCATCGCCATCAACACCGCGAAGAATGCCGTGGTCTCCCGGGACCGCAGCCCGATCGAATACGACCTCGACCGCAGCAACACCGAAGAGTCCTATGACATGCAAGGCCGAATGAAGGATTCCGAGACGCCCGAGGCGCTGGTGCTTACGGATGAGATCCGCACTACCGTCAAGGAGGCTATCGATGCACTCCCCGAGGATCTGAAGACCGCCATCGTGCTGCGCGAGCTCGATGGCCTGTCCTACGAGGAGATCGCCGCCGCGATGGATTGCCCCGTAGGCACCGTGCGCTCCAGGATCTTCCGCGCGCGCGAGGCCATCGACCGACGGCTGCGGGAAGTTTTCGAAGGCGGGCTGGGCCGCACGGAGGAGCTCGGATGAACGAGGAGCTCGACAGTCAGCTGTCCGCCATGTTCGACGATGAGCTGCCAGCCGCCGAATGCGAGCTACTCGCGCGCCGGCTGTCCCGGGATGAGCAGCTCAAGGCGCGCTGGGGACGGTATGCCGCGATTGGCGCGACCATTCGCGCCGAGGGGAACGTTCGCCTGAATGTGGACATGGCGCGCCGGGTCAGTGCGGCGATCTCATCCGAGCCGGTAATGCAGGATGCCGTGCCGCATCCGCGCCGCCGCGACGCCCGGCGGTGGTGGCGACCGCTGACGGGTATGGCACTCGCCGCAAGCGTCGCGGCCGTCGCTATCCTGTATCTGCGCCTGCAGACCGGCCCCGTGCAGATTTCCGCCTCCCGCATCGATCGGGCCGCCGGCTTGCAGGAGCCAGCGCTCGTGCGCGGCACTGCCGAGCCGCCGGCTGACAGCTATGTCGTGCCCCGGGCGAGCGCGCGACGCGCGGTGCTCCCCTCGACGCAGCTGGCCAACTATGTCGTCGCTCACAGCGAGTTTTCCTCACCGATCAACCGGGGTCATCTGCTCTCGGCACTGATGGTAGGTGAAGGAGCGACCGTTGTATCCCCAGCCGGGTCAGAGGAGCCAGTCGAGGAAGCGGACGACGATGCTGCGCCGGCGAAGTAACAGCCGGTTAGGTTGGATTGCCTTTGCGCTGGCGCTCGCCAGCGCCGCGGCGGCCGAGGAGCCGACCCGCTGGCTCGAGCGCATGAATCAGGCGCTCACTTCGCGCAACTACGACGGAACGTTCGCGCACTGGCATGGCGGGCGCGTGGAGATGCTGCGGATCATCCATCGCGTGCAGGATGGAGCCGTGAGTGAACGGCTCGTGTCCCTGGATGGCTCGGGGCGTGAGTTCATCCGCACCGGATCGGATCTCGTCTGCTATTTGCCTGACAAGAAGACCGTGCTGGTCGAGCAACGCCCGGCGGGGCAGTCGCTGCTCAGCGGCTTTCCGGTCCTCAATCCCCAGACCGCGAGCTTCTATGACATCCGGGAAGCCGGTCAGACACGCGTGAACCGGCGCGACACCCACCTGATCGCGGTGCTGCCCAAGGATCGGTTCCGGTACGGTTACCGCCTGTGGATCGATGAAACCACGGCCATGCCCTTGAAGACGCAACTGTGTGATGCGCGCGGTCATGTCATCGAGCAGATCGTGTTTGCGGATCTGCGCATGGCGGCGCACATTCCCGATGCGGACTTCCGGCCGGATGTTTCAACCGACGGCTTCCAGTGGCTGCGCAACAAGTCCCCGCCGGTGAATCAATCGACGGTGAGTCCCACCACAGTCTGGAACGAGACCACGCTCCCCCCGGGTTTCCGGATGACGGCACGCTCGGCACAGATGATGCCGGGCTCGAGCGACCCGGTGTCGCATCTGGTGTTCACCGATGGGCTCGCCTCCGTCTCGGTGTTTGTCGAGACCCACGCCAACAATGATCCCCCCAATCAGCAGTCGGTGAGCGAAGAGTCAGTGCGACTGGGGTCGTCATCGGTCTTCTCCACCACGATGGGCGGGCGCAAAGTGACCGCCGTTGGGGAAGTGCCCCCGGAGACCGTGCGCTCCATTGCCGGCTCCTTCACCTCGGCGCAGCCCCAGCCGCTGAATACCGTGCACCATTGACGGCTGCTGCGTCCCCACCCGCCGAACTGGTCGTGATCAGCCGCCAGGACTGCGAGCTGTGCGAGCACATGCTCACCGAGCTCGAGCAGTTGCGCCACGTGATGCCGCTACCCCCGCTGCGGATCACGGATGTCGATTCCGATCCGCAGCTGCAACGGCGGCACGGACTACACGTGCCGGTGCTGCTGCTGGATGGCAGCGTGGTCTGCCGCCACCGCCTGGATGCAGCGGAGCTGCGCCGACTGCTGCGGCCCATCCTGGCCTCCAGCGGCTGAGCCATGGGGCGCGCCCGTGGTCGCCCACCCGTCAATTGGTCCCCGGCCGCCAGCTTCCCTATAATCCGCCCGCCGCTGAGTTCCTGGCGCGGCACACGCGACAGGCTGCGGATCCATGCTGCTGACACGTAACTTTTCCATCATTGCCCATGTCGATCATGGCAAGTCCACTCTCGCTGACCGCTTCATCCAGCTCTGCGGCGGGCTGCAGGACCGGGAGATGCAGGAGCAGGTGCTCGACTCCATGGAGCTTGAGCGTGAGCGGGGCATAACGATCAAAGCACAGAGCGTCACGCTCTCATACGAGGCGCGCGACGGGCAGTGCTACCAGCTGAACATGATCGACACGCCCGGCCATGTCGATTTTTCCTATGAGGTTTCGCGCTCGCTGGCCGCCTGTGATGGCGCGCTACTGGTGGTGGATGCCTCGCAGGGAGTCGAGGCCCAGAGCGTCGCCAACTGTTATACGGCCATCGAGCAGGGGCTCGAGGTGCTGCCGGTCATCAACAAGATCGATCTGCCCTCGGCAGATCCGGAGCGGGTCTGCAAGGAAATCGAGGAGATCATCGGCATCGATGCCACCGATGCCGTGCAGGTGAGCGCGAAGACGGGGCAGGGGGTCGAGGAGCTGCTCGAGGCGCTGGTGAAGCGCATTCCGGCCCCGCGCGGTGACCTGGAGGCACCGCTGCAGGCGCTCATCATCGACTCCTGGTTCGACAACTACGTCGGTGTCGTTTCGCTGGTGCGGGTGGTCAACGGCCGGCTGAAGACCGGCGACAAGTTCCGGGTGATGTCTACCGGACGCAGTCACACAGCAGACAAGCTGGGGCGATTTACGCCGAAGTCGGTGGTGCTGCGCGAGCTCTCAGCCGGCGATGTCGGATTCGTGGTCGCGGGAATCAAGGAGATCGATGGCGCCCCGGTGGGCGACACCATCACCCTCGACAACCGCCCCAGCGCGCAGAGCCTGCCGGGGTTCAAGCAGATCAAACCGCGCGTGTTTGCCGGTCTGTTCCCCATCAATTCCGAGGACTACGAGGCCTTCCGTGACGCCCTGGCGAAGCTGCGCCTGAATGATTCGGCGTTGCACTACGAGCCGGAGGTGTCCGGGGCATTGGGCTTTGGCTTTCGCATCGGCTTTCTCGGCCTGCTGCACATGGACATCGTGCAGGAGCGACTGGAACGCGAATACAACCTGGAGCTGGTGACGAGTGCGCCGACCGTGGTGTACGAGGTCGCGCGCACCGATGGCACGGTCCTCTATGTCGACAATCCCGCCAAACTGCCGCCGCTGAACGAGATCGAGGAGATTCGCGAGCCCATCATCACCGCCAATATCCTGCTGCCCCCGGATCACGTGGGCGCGGTATTGAAACTGTGCAATGACAAGCGCGGCTCGCAGAAGAAGATGCAGTATCTAGGCACGCAGGTGGCGCTGCAGTACGCCTTGCCCCTGGCAGAGGTGGTGCTCGATTTCTTCGACCGGCTGAAATCCGTGAGCCGCGGCTACGCCTCGTTCGATTACGAATTCAGTCATTTCGAGCCCGGCCCGCTGGTGAAGCTGGATATCCTCATCAACGGTGACCGCGTGGATGCGCTCTCCGTCATCGTGCACCGCGAGAACGCCTATCAGCGCGGCCGCGAGCTGGTTGACAAGATGCAGGAACTCATCCCCCGGCAGATGTTCGAGGTGGCGGTGCAGGCGGCCATCGGCAGCGCGGTCATCGCGCGCGCCTCGGTGAAGGCGCTGCGCAAGAACGTGCTGGCCAAATGTTATGGCGGCGATGTCAGTCGCAAACGCAAACTTCTCGAGAAACAGAAGGAAGGCAAGAAGCGCATGAAGCAGCTTGGACACGTGGAGATACCGCAGGAGGCGTTTCTGGCTGTGCTGCAAGTCGGGCGCAAGACCTAGCTCGCCATGACAATGCTCATGCAACTGGCGGTCGTACTCGCCTGGCTGGCCCTCCCGGTGGGCCTGTTGGTCATCGCGGATGACTGGTTCGTGCGCCCCAGACGGCAGATCGCTGCTGCGCCGCAGCCGCCGCGCGATCCGCCCCTCATCCGGCTGTGCTACACACTGCTGCCGATTCTGGTGTTGGCCGCGGTGCTGCGGCTGCTGGTGGCCGAGCGGCTCGATTTCAGTGCGGTGCTGTGCGGCATCACGGTCGTTACCGGGCTCGTCTGGCTGTTCGACGTGCTGCTGCTGCGCGGACGCCGGGCAGCCGCTGCACGCGCCGCCGGCAAGGACCCGGTGGCTATTCCCGAGCCCGGCACGGTGGACTATGCCCGCAGTTTCTTCCCCGTCGCCCTCGTGGTGCTGGTGCTGCGCGCCTTCGTGTTCGAGCCGTTTCGCATCCCCTCCGATTCCATGATGCCGACGCTGCTGGACGGGGACTTCATCATCGTCAGCAAGTTTTCCTACGGGCTGCGCCTGCCGGTACTGAATCGCAAAATTCTCGCCACGGGCGAGCCCCAGCGGGGAGATGTGGTGGTGTTCCGCTATCCGCTTGATCCGTCTGTGAACTACATCAAGCGGCTGGTCGGGCTGCCGGGTGACCATGTGGAGATCCACAATGACCAGCTGGTCATCAACGGCAAGCCAATTCCGTTCAAAGTGCTGCATCCCTACAACGATGGCTGTTATCTCAACTTCCAGCTCGCCAAGGAGAAGCTCGGGGAGCATGAGCACGCGGCCATGCGCTGCGCGGGGCGACTGGATATGCGGCCGTTTGCGCCAGCGGGTTGCAACCGCAGCGAGTCGCGCGGCTATTTCTGTGTGGACGAGGCGGCCGGCGGGCTGTTGAGCGATCCTCCCCCCCTGGTGAAGGATGTGCCGCCCGGTCAGTATCTGATGATGGGTGATAATCGCGACAACAGTGAGGATGGTCGGGTCTGGGGCTTCGTGCCCGAGGCCAACCTGGTCGGCAAGGCCACGCGAATCTGGTTCAATTGGGACTTCAAGCGCAGCGGCGGTCCGGCGTGGAGTCGGATCGGCTCCGCCATTCAGTAAGGCGAGTCATGGGGTCGGGGTCACGGGGGCGACGGCGGGAGGCATCGATGCGTTCGCAACAACGAGGTATCACGCTCATCGGCTGGATCATTCTGCTGGTCCCGCTGGCGGTCGTCGTCTATGCGGGCATCCGCCTGACGCCCGTTTATCTCAACTACATGAAGGTCGCGCGCAGTCTCGATCAGGTCGCCTCGGAGGTGCACGGCGGCGAGACCACCAACTCCGGCACGTTGCGCAATGCACTGGAGAAGCATCTGGATATCGAGAGCGTGGATTACCCGACGCTCAAGGACATCAAGATCAGCAAGGACGGCCGAGGCTGGCTGCTCGAGGCGGCCTATGACGATCAGGCGCCACTCTTCTACAACATCTTCATCCTCGTCAGTTTCGATAAAGCCGTCCACATCGGTGGCAGCGGAGCTGGTGACTGAGCGCGCAGCGCTTGATGCGCCCATGACGCGCGGCAGCGCGCCGGCGAGCCGCACCGTGCCGCCATGAGCGCGGCAGAGTGGCCGATGCGCTGGGTGCGCGAGCGGCTCGGGTACGAGCTGCGCCAGCCAGAGCTGTTCCGCGCCGCACTGACCCATCGCAGCGCCCCAGGACCCAACAATGAGCGGTTGGAATTCCTGGGCGATGCCGTACTCAACCTCGTCATCGCGCAAAGTCTTTTCACTGCGTTTCCCGAGGCCTCGGAAGGTGATCTGAGTCGCCTGCGGTCGCGCCTGGTCAGCAGTGAGCCGCTGGCCGAGGTCGCAAGCGCCATCGGTCTGGGAGAAGTATTACAGTTGGGTTCCGGCGAGCTGAAAACCGGAGGGTTCCGCCGCCAGTCGATTCTCGCCGACGCCTTCGAGGCAGTCTGTGGGGCCCTCTTTCTGGATGGTGGCCTCGATGCCGCCGGGGCAGTCATCCAGCGCTTGTTCGAGCCGCGCATGGCCGCGCTCCCCGCACCGGCGGCGCTCAAGGATGCCAAGACGCGCCTGCAGGAGTATCTGCAATCCCGCGGGCTCGCCCTGCCGCGTTATTCGGTCGACCATACCGAAGGGGAGGCGCACGAGCAGACCTTTCACGTAGTCTGCGATGTGCCGGGTATTGGCACCTGTGCCCAGGGCAGCGGCTCAAGCCGCCGCAGGGCTGAGCAGGAGGCCGCCGAACGAGTCCTGCAGGAGATCGGTCTGGAATGACGGATGCCGGATTCCGTAGTGGTTTCGCCGCACTGGTCGGCCGCCCCAACGTGGGCAAGTCGACTTTGCTCAATGCGCTCGTCGGCCAGAAGTTGAGCATCGTGACACCGCGGCCTCAGACCACTCGCCATCGCATCGTCGGCATCACGCATCTTGCGGACGCCCAGATCGCCTTCGTCGATACTCCGGGTCTACATCAGCACGGGCAGCGCGCGCTGAACCGCGCCATGAATCGCACCGCGGCCACCTCACTGAGCGATGCAGATGTGCTGGTGCTCGTGGTGGAGGCTCTCAAGTGGACCTCCGAAGACGATCTGGTACTGGAACGGGTGATGAAGTCCGGACTGCCTGCCGTCGCAGCCATCAACAAGGTAGATCGCGTGCGTCCGCGGGAGCGCCTGCTACCATACCTGGCAG
Source organism: uncultured Pseudomonadota bacterium (assembly GCA_963715725.1). Lineage (GTDB taxonomy): Bacteria > Pseudomonadota > Gammaproteobacteria > Steroidobacterales > Steroidobacteraceae > 13-2-20CM-66-19. Next base: position 3,739,996 of record OY970272.1, read on the forward strand.
AACTCGGGCAGCGGCATGGGTTCGCAGCGCTCATTCCCTTGTCAGCACTGAAGGGCGACAACGTTGCGGCTTTGCGCGCAACCATCGCCGCGCAGCTGCCGGCGGCACCTCCCATGTATGCCGAGGGCGATCTCACCGACCGCAGCCTCGAGTTCCGGATTGCAGAGATGATCCGGGAGAAGCTGACCCTGGAGCTCAATCAGGAAGTGCCCTACGGCATTGCAGTGGAGATCGAGCAGCTCGCCGAGCAGGATGGGCAGTTGAATGTGGACGCTGCGATCTGGGTGGATCGCGAGGGGCAGAAACCCATTGTCATCGGCGCAAAGGGCGAACGATTGAAGCGGGTCGGACGCTCGGCACGCCTCGCGCTGAATCAGACCCTCGGCCGGCGACTGCACCTGAACCTGTGGGTGAAGATCCGCGAGAACTGGGCCGACAATGCCCGGGCGCTGAGACAGCTGGGAGTGGAATGAGCCGCAGTAACCGCCGCGTCGCGCTGGCACCGGCCTACATCCTGCACCACCGACCGTATCGCGATACCAGTCGGATCCTCGAGGTACTGACTCGCGAGCACGGTCGTTTGTCGGTGTTCGCACGTGGCGTGCGCGGTCCGCACGCGCGGCTTGCGGCGGCCCTGCAGCCCTTCCAGCTGCTGCTGCTGTCTTTTAGCGGCAGGGGCGAGGCCGCCCAGCTGACTGGCGCCGAGAGCGCCTCACACGAAGCGCCGCTGCCCGCCGGCGCGCTGCTGGCGGCTTTCTATCTCAATGAGCTGCTGCTCAAACTGACATTGCGGCACGATCCGCTGCCGGAGGTGTTTGATCACTATCAGCAGGCCCTGAACGCACTGCGCAGTGGTGCCGCCCTGCAGCCGACCCTGCGCATCTTCGAGAAGCGGTTGCTGCAGGCGCTCGGCTATGGCATCGAGCTCAGCAAGGCGCAGAGCGGCCAGCCGGTCGAGCCGCAGGATTTCTATCAGTTCCGACCCGCGCAGGGACTGTTTCCGGCCTTGGCCGGCACCGCCGGGGCGATCTGCGGGCGCTCGCTCCTCGGCCTGGCGCAGGAGCATCTGGAAGATGAAGGCACCCAGGATGATGCGCGCCGCCTGTTGCAGGCTGCGCTGGCGCATTGTCTGGAGGGGCGCGAACTGACCACCCGCGCAGTGGCGCGGGCACTGCGCGGTCGCGGGAGTGCGCGATGAGCTACCGTTCCATTGCCCTCGGACTCAACATCGATCATGTTGCAACCGTGCGCCAGGCGCGCCGCGGCCACTATCCCGACCCGGTACATGCTGCGCTTGTTGCGGAATTGGCCGGGGCTGACAGCATCACGTTGCATTTGCGGGAGGATCGCCGCCATATCCAGGATCACGACGTCCGCCAGCTGCGTACGCTGCTGCAGACTCATATGAATCTCGAGCTCGCGGTAACCGACGAGATGGTGGCGATCGCCTGTGAGGTACGGCCGGCCGACTGTTGCCTGGTACCTGAGCGGCGCGCTGAGATCACCACCGAGGGTGGGCTGGAGGTGAATGCCCAGGAGGACCGCGTGCGGACGGCGACGGCGCGCCTCAGCGCGCAAGGTATCCGCGTGGCGCTGTTCATCGATCCGGATGCCGCGCAGATCGAGGCGGCGGCGCGCGTTGGAGCACCGGTCGTGGAGTTGCACACCGGCGCATACGCCGACAGCCATGGTCCACGCCAGGCGCAGGAGCTGGAGCGTCTGCGCGCCGCCGCGCGCCAGGCGGCGCAACTTGGGCTCGAGGTGCATGCAGGTCACGGATTGCACTACCACAACGTGCAGCCGGTCGCTGCCATCGGTGAGATCGTGGAGCTCAACATCGGCCACGCGATCGTGGCGCGCGCTATTTTCAGCGGCCTGCAGGCGGCCGTGCGCGAGATGAAGGCGCTGATGGTCGCGGCGCGCCCGTGATTTTCGGCATTGGCGTGGATGTGCTCGAGCAGGCGCGTATCACACGCACCCTGGAGAGATTCGGCGAGCGCTTCACCGATCATCTGCTGCTGCCGGCCGAGCGGCTGCAGCTGGGGCGCACGCGCCGGCCGGCACGCTTCATCGCCATGCGCTTTGCGGCCAAGGAAGCGATCGTCAAGGCAATGGGCACCGGGTTTGCCCATGGCGTGTGGATCCGTGACGTGGGGGTCGTCCAGAACGCCTGGGGTAAGCCCGAGGTCGTCTATTCGCCGCGCGGGGAGGCTGTGCGCCGTGGGCTGGGAGTGGGCGAAGGCCACGTCACCCTCACCGATGAAGCCGGCCTCATTGTCGCAGTCGCCGTGCTGCTGAAGGCGGTGCAGTGAACAACGTCCTGGTGTTCGACATCGAGACCGTACCGGATGTCACCCTGGGCCGTCGACTGCATGGTCTCGAGGGCATCCCCGACACGCAGGTCGCGAAGGCGATGCTTGCTCTGCGGCGCCAGGCCGGCGGCAACGAGTTTCTGCCGCACGAGCAGCAGCGCATCGTCGCCATCTCCTGTGTGCTGCGCAGTCGCGACGGACTGCGCATCTGGAGCCTGGGAGATGAAAGCTCACCCGAAGGCGAGCTGATCGAGCGGTTCTTCGATGGTATCGAGCGCTTCGCGCCGTGCCTGGTTTCCTGGAATGGAGCAGGTTTCGATCTGCCGGTGCTGCATTACCGTGCACTGCTCGCGGGGGTGCAGGCCGCCCGCTACTGGGAGACGGGCGATGAGGACAACGCCTACCGCTACAACAATTATCTCGGCCGCTTCCACTGGCGCCACATCGATCTCATGGACGTTCTGTCCGGCTATCAGACCCGCGCCCGCGCCTCGTTGAGTCACGCCGCCTCGCTGCTCGGGCTGCCCGGCAAGATGGGATTCTCCGGTGGCCAGGTCTGGGACGCGTGGTGCAGCGGCAATCTCACCGGCATCCGCCGTTATTGCGAGACCGATGTGCTCAATACCTATCTCATCTACCTGCGTTTCGAGCTGATGCGCGCGCATTTCAGCCGCGAGCGCTATGCGGCCGAGGTGGACCAGGTTAAGAGCCTGTTACGCCTCGCGACCGAGCCGCATCTGCTCGAGTATCTGCAGCGCTGGGAGCAGGGCGGTTGAGAGGCCGCCTCGACGCGCAGCCGGAGTTGGGTACCGTGGCGGCACTCACTCATGAGGGCGCCGGTATTGTCCGCGATGGCAAGGCCGCGTTCGTGCCGGGCGCGCTGCCGGGGGAGAGTATCCGCTTCCGCCGCACTCGCCGCCGTAAGCAACACGATGAGGGCACATTGCTGGATGTGCTGTCCGCCTCCGCTGAGCGGGTCGCGCCGCGTTGCGCGCACTTCGGCGTGTGCGGCGGCTGCGTGCTGCAGCATCTGTCACCCGAGGCACAGCTGCTGGCGAAACAGACCGAGCTGCGCGACAACCTGGAGCGCGTCGCGCGCGTGACGCCGACCGAGTGGCTGGCGCCGCTGCGTGGGCCGGTGTGGGAGTATCGGCGGCGTGCGCGACTTGGCGCCCGCTTCGTGACGCGCAAGGGACGCGTAGTGGTGGGTTTTCGCGAACGCTCCGCCCCCTATGTTGCGGATGTACAGCGGTGTGAGGTGCTTGCGCCGCCAGTCGGTGCGCTGATCGCGCCGCTGGCTGCAATGCTCAGCGAGTTGAGCGTGCGCGAGCAGATTCCACAGATCGAGGTGGCCGTAGCTGACGATGCGGTTGCTCTGGTGCTGCGTGTGCTGCAGAACCCCTCGGCAGAGGATCGCGAGCGATTGCTGCAGTTCGAGCGCACCCACCAGGTGCGGCTGTATTTGCAGTCAGGAGGACTGGAGAGTGTGCAACCGCTGTCGGCACCCGCGACACTGCTGCGCTATGCGCTGCCGGAGTTCGACCTGCAGCTGCAGTTTGCGCCGACCGATTTCATACAGATCAATCGCACCGTCAACGAGGCGCTGGTGGCGCGCGCTGCGCAGCTGCTCGGTCTGACCACCGACTCGGTGGTGCTGGATCTGTTCAGCGGCATAGGCAACTTCACGCTGGCGCTTGCACGTCGCGCAGCGCAGGTGGTTGGTGTTGAGGGGGAGCTGGCACTGGTCGAGCGGGCACGCCAGAACGCACACCATAACCGCATCGACAATGTGCAGTTCCATCTCGCCGATCTGGCAGACCCGCCTGCGGCGGGATCCTCATGGCTGAACCGCACATACACACACGTGCTGCTTGACCCACCGCGTGCCGGTGCGGCCGCGATGTTGCGTACCATCGCGCAGTTACCCGCGACGCGCCTGTTGTATATTTCCTGCCATCCGGGCAGCCTCGCCCGGGACGTTGGAACGCTCGTGCACGAGCATGGCATGGTGGTGCGCGCCGCCGGAGTGTTGGATATGTTTCCTCATACGACACATGTGGAATCGCTGGTACTGCTCGAGACCCATCCTTGCGCGGAGCGACGCCCGTGAGCCTGGGTCCGCTCATGATCGATCTGCAGGGCTACTCCATCACGCCCGAAGAGCGCGAGCTGCTGCAGCATCCAATGGTGGGCGGCGTCATTCTCTTCACGCGCAACTACGCCGATTCGCAGCAGCTGACTCAGCTGGTCGCTGAGATCCACGCGCAACGCACGCCGCCGTTGATCGTGTCAGTCGACCACGAAGGCGGTCGGGTACAGCGCTTCCGTCAGGGCTTTTCCCGGCTGCCGCCGCTACGGCGCATCGGCCATGAATTCGACCTGGATGCACGCGCGGGGCTCGATATGGCGCGCCAACTCGCCTGGCTCATGGCCGCGGAGCTGCGCGCACACGGGGTGGACATCTCCTTCGCTCCCTGTGTCGATCTGGATTATGGTGTGAGCGAGATTATCGGCGACCGCGCCTTTCATGCCCGGCCCGACGCCGTGGCGCAGCTGGCCATCGCTTACCTGTCCGGCATGCGCGATGCGGGCATGGCAGCCACCGCCAAGCACTTCCCGGCCCATGGGGCGGTAGTGGCGGACTCGCATCTCAGCCTGCCCGTGGACCGGCGCGAATTCGCCGACCTGGCAGCCGATCTGGTGCCTTATCGACGCCTGATCGGGAACGGCCTGCCGGCCGTCATGGTCGCCCATGTGCTGTTTCCGGCCGTCGATCCGGCCCCTGCCAGCCTCTCGGTGCGTTGGATTCGCGACGTGCTGCGCGGTCAGCTGGGGTTCCAGGGAGTAGTGTTTACCGATGACCTGTCGATGGGCGGTGCTGCCGCGGCCATCGGCGATGTCGTGTCCCGCGCCCGCCAGGCCCTGGAGGCTGGGTGCGACATGCTGCCGGTATGCAACGATCGGGCGAGTGTGGTGGCGCTGCTCGACAGGTTGAAGATCGAGCCGGAACCCGCCTCGCGACTGCGGCTGGTGCGTCTGCATGGTAAGGATGGCGTGACGCCCCAGGAGTTGTCGGGCCTGCCGCAATGGCAGCGCGGCCGCGAGCTGTTGGAACGCTGCATGGCAGCGCCGGCGTTGAAACTGGAGGCCGGTAGCTCATGAACAACTGGTCCGCGGATGCGTGGCGCAGTGTCATCGACAACGCGCCGGAAGGCATTGTCATCTGCGATGCGACGGTCCCGAACCATCCTGTCATTTACGCCAACGCGGCGTTCGCCCAGATGTGCGGCTATCCGCTCAGTGCGCTGCTCGGAACCAACCTGCGGATTCTGCAGGGCAACGATCGCGATCAGGAAGCGCGCACACGGTTGCGTGAGGCTCTCGAGCATGGCGAGTCAGCACGCGTGTTGATGCGCAACTACCGGCCCGATGGCACGTTGTTCTGGAACGAGATCGTCATCCAGCCGGTGAAGGACGGTGGCAAGGTCACTCAGTACGTCGGCTACCATCGCGATGCCAGTGACCGGCTGAAAAATGCCGAAAAAACCAGCTCGGGCCTGCCACCCTGGTTGCGCGAAGACCGGCTCACGGGTTTGCACTCGCGCGCCTACTTCGAGGAGCTTCTGCAGCGCGACTGGATGCTGGCACAGCGAGACTCGCACGAGATTGGTCTCACGCTGTTCGATATCGATGACCTCGCCGCGTATAACACAACATTCGAGAAGAGCGGTGGCGATGCCTGCATTCGCCGTGTCGCGCGCGTAATTGGCGCGTCGTACCGTCGCGGCGGCGATCTGGTGGGCCGCTGGGAGGGTGGAACCTTCGCGGTGCTGACCCAGGGTGAAGCTGCCGAGAAGGCCTCCCAGTACGCACAAGTGGTGTCCCAACGAGTACGAGACCTGCTGATGCATCATCCACGCGCCGGTGCCGAACGCTACGTCACGATCAGCGCCGGGGTGGCGAGCCTCGTGCCGCCGCGTGAGTTACCGCTTGCGAAGCTGCTGAAGGCTTGCACGGCCGCATTGCGTCGCTCGAAGAAGCGCGGCAAGAACAGCATCTGCACGGCCGAGGCCGGCGACTTCCACTAGCGGCCGGCGGGGCGGGAGCCTTCTGCAGGGCTGACCAGCGCAATGACGCCAAAGGCCGGATTGTCATAATAGTTGCGCTCGTAAAAGCGCACGCGGCGATTCTCGCTCAGTGAGAAGGTCGTAGCGGAGCCGGCACCAAGCCCCGCCGGCGGCGCAGACATGACATAACTCAACGCAAGTCCCAGATGCAGATACTGTCCGCGCTCCAGCGATACCGTACCTGACAGACCCTGCACATCCACTCCGAGCTTCTGCAGCGGAAAGCCGGCTCGCGTGCCCCAGGCGTTCGCCGTCTGAGTCCAGGCTACGTGGGCTACGGGTGCAAAGGCACCGCTGCTGCGCAGTTTGCTGTTCAGATCACTGAGCTGAAAATCGGCCGCTGGCAGTTGCGCCACGAGGTGGCCGACCTGTGCGGGGCCGCTGCCTGACTCCTCACCGACCGTGTTGGCCGTGGCGCCTTCTGTGCTCCAGCTCTCCGCGCCCCCCTGAGCGGAGAGCGCTCGGAAGATCAACAGCTCGACGCGGTAGACCGGACCTGCCGCATCCTCAGCCCACGCCGGTATTACACAGCAAAGCAGTCCCAGCAGCGCGATGCGCAGCGGCCGTAGCCGGCGTTGCGAGGTTCCACGGCAGGCCATTGCCCACGCGCGCGCTCGAAGCGCCATCCGTTTGGTGGTGACATGTCGGGTCATTGCGGCATTCTACGTGAGCACTCAGGAGATGCGCTTCGAGTTCGTGCCCAGCCGCTTCAGCAGCTCGCCACCGAATTCGAAACGGGCCTGCTCGGTGGGCATCTGCCGCGAGATGCGCAGTTTCAAGGAGCCTTCCAGGCGGTACTCGCGCGGTTGCTTCTGCACCATGCGCACCACCGTCGCCGCATCCAGGTGGTTGTCTTCCTCGAACGTGACGCTGCCTCCCTGAGGGCCAAGATCCAGACGACGCACGCCCAGTTGGCGCGCATCCAGCTTCAGCTGCGCGACCCGCAGCAGGTTCTGCGCCACCGGCGGCAGCGGACCGAAGCGATCATAGAGCTCCGCGGTCATCTCCTCGAGATCGGTGGCGCTCGCAGCGGCGGCCAGTCGCTTGTACAAACCCAGCCGCACGTGCACATCGGCAACATAGCTCTCCGGCAGGAAGGCGGGCAGGCGCAGTTCGACTTCCGTCTCGGCGGCGAGCGGACGATCGAGCATCGGCGTGCGGCCCTGCTTCAATGCCGTCACGGCATGCTCCAGCATGTCCAGATACAGCGCGAGCCCGATCTCGGTCATCTGGCCGCTCTGTTGCTCCCCCAGCAGCTCACCGGCGCCGCGAATCTCCAGATCGTGGGTCGCCAGAACGAAGCCTGCGCCCAGCTCCTCCATCGACTCGATGGCCTCGAGCCGCTTGGCCGCATCCCCCGCGAGCGCCTTGCGCGGCGGCGCGAGCAGGTAGGCATAGGCGCGATGATGCGAGCGTCCGACGCGACCGCGCAATTGGTGCAGCTGCGCCAGTCCCATGCGGTCGGCACGGTTGATCATGATCGTGTTGGCCGTGGGTACGTCGATGCCGCTCTCGATGATGGTCGTACAGACGAGCATGTCGAAGCGGCGGTGATAGAAGTCCACCATGAGCTGTTCGAGCTCCCGCTCGCGCATCTGCCCGTGTCCGATGCGCACGCTCGCTTCGGGAACCAGCGCCTGCACCTCGGCGGCGATTTTATCGATGGTCTTGACCTCGTTGTGCACGAAGTAGATCTGACCCCCGCGGCGTAGCTCGCGCAGCGAAGCCTCGCGCAAGGTTGGACCATGCCATTCGATCACGAAGGTCTTGATGGTCAGGCGCTCGGCGGGAGGCGTGGTGATCAGGGACAGATCGCGCAGCCCTCCCAATGCCATGTTGAGTGTCCGCGGAATGGGAGTTGCCGTCAGCGTTAGCACATGCACGTTGGCGCGCAGCGCCTGCAAGCGCTCTTTGTCGCGCACGCCGAAGCGATGTTCCTCATCGATGATCAGCAGTCCAAGATCCTTGAATCGCGCGTGCGAATGCAGCAGGCGATGAGTGGCGATAACGATGTCGACCGTGCCGCTCTCGACCCCTGCAATAGTAGCCTGCGTCTCCTTGGAATTGCCGAAGCGCGACAGCGCCTCGACCCGCACCGCCCAATCGGCGAAGCGGTCGCGGAAGTTGGTCAGGTGCTGCTGCGCCAGCAGTGTCGTGGGCGCGAGTACCGCCACCTGCTTACCGGCTTCGACGGCGACGAAAGCTGCGCGCATTGCCACTTCGGTCTTGCCGAAACCAACATCCCCACAAACGATACGGTCCATTGGCCGATCGCTCTGCAGGTCAGTCAGCACCTGGCGGATGGCCTCGGCCTGATCCGGAGTCTCCTCGAACGGAAAGGCGCTCACGAAGCCCTGATAATCCGCCTCGTTCAGTGCGAGCCGCAGGCCCTGTTGCGCCTTGCGCCGCGCATACAGGTCGAGGAGCTCAGCTGCGACATCGCGGATCTGATCCGCGGCACGCTTGCGAGCCCGGGCCCACTGATCGGTACCGAGCTTGTGCAGCGGCGCGCTTTCCGGTGCAGCTCCGGTGTAACGGCTGACCAGATGCAGCGACTGCACCGGTACGTACACGCGATCGCCATCCAGATATTCCAACACCAGGAACTCACTCTCCTGGCCGGCAATCTCCATCACCTGCAGTCCGACATAGCGTCCGACGCCGTAGTCCTCGTGCACTACCGGTGCGCCGGGAGCGAGGTCCTGCAGATCACGCAGAATGGCTTCCGGATCGACTGCAGCACGCTTGCGCCGGCGCTCCTGGCGCGCACGGGGGCCGAAGAGCTGGGCTTCCGAGATGATCGCGACTGGTGGATCGGTGAGGGTCAGGCCGCCGATATCGGGCGCGACGGTGAGGGCGAGTCGTGCCGTGCTGGCGGTAAACTCATCCCAGCCCGCGACCATGACGATCTGGTAACCATGGCCCCGCAGCATGTCCTGCAACACCTCACGGCGCCCGGGCGAATCCGCAGCGAGCAGCACCCTGCCGTGGAACTGGTTCAGAAACACATCGAGCGGTGCGAAGGGATGCTCCGCGCGGGCATCAATGCGCAGCTCACTCGCAGCGGCCGACGGGAAGTTGCGGATGTCTGCCGTACCCTGCAACTCCGTGTCCGATTTGAACACCTCGAGAGTGATGGAGGCGAAAGCGGACAGCCGGGTGCGAATTTCCTCGGGCGCGATGAACAATTCAGAGGGGGGTAACACCGGGCGCTCGAGATCATGACGGCGATCCTCGTAGCGCGCCTCGACACTCTGCCAGGCGCTGCTGACCGCGCCGTCAAGCGCCGCATCGTGCACGAGAATCGCGTTCTGCGGCAGGTAGTCGAAAAGCGTAGCGGTGTCCTCGAAAAACAGCGGCAGATAGAACTCGACTCCCGCAGGAGCAATCCCCTCGCTGACGCCTCGATAGATGGAAGTGCGGGTGGGGTCGCCTTCAAAGCGCGTGCGAAAACGGCGGCGAAACTCGCGCACGCCCTCCGGATCCAGGGGAATCTCACGGGCCGGCAGCAGACGTACGCTCGCCAGGCTGTCCAGCGAGCGCTGCGTGTCCGGATCGAACCTGCGGATCCCCTCGATTTCCTCATCGAACAGATCGATGCGCAGGGGTGCGCTGCTGCCCATGGGGAACACATCGAGTAGCGAGCCGCGCACCGCATACTCTCCGGGGCTTGCGACCTGACTTACGCTCGCATAACCGGCCTCGATCAGCCGCTGACGGAACGGCTCCACGGCGAGTCGCTCGCCCACTGCGAGCTCGAAGGCACGTCCTTGCACATAATTGCGCGGCGGCATTCGCTGCATGAGCACGTCGGCGGTGACGACCAGGCAACCGTGTTGCACCCGGGGCAGCTCGAACAGGGTGCGCAGCCGCTGTGAGGTGATGTCCGGATGCGGTGAGAAGAGGTCGTACGGCAGCACTTCCCAGTCGGGCAGGGTGAGCAGGGGCAGCCCTGCGCCTGCGAAGAACTCCAGTTCCGCAGAGACTCTCTCCAGGGCACGGGCATCATCGGCAACCAGCACGTACAGGCGCTGATCCGAGCGTGTGGCCTCCGCAAGCGCGAGCGCCGCTGCGCTACCGTATAGCTGGTGCCAGCGGAGGTGTCGTTGCTTGGAGGTAGGTACGGGGGGCTTGAGGAGCGAAGACATCCAGCGTGGGTCAGGCCTCCGTCGGCATCGGGCCGACCTGCAGGCGTGAGTGTAGCGGCACGCAGTAAATGTCGATGGGATTCGTGCGGCCACGCAGGATCATGGGCGGTAACGGCTGGGCACCGATATCCAGCCCATGGGCATCCAGCGATTGCTTGATGGCGGCGGAAAACAACATCTCGCCCGAGCGGGCCCGCTGGCAAAGGCGCGAGGCCACGTTCACGGCATCGCCGACGATGGTGTAGCTCATATAGGCCGTGGAGCCGATGTTTCCGGCGACGACATCACCCTCGTTGATGCCGATCCCCAGTCCTGCCTCGATCTGGTAGCGATCGCGCCACGACTCCGCCAGCGCCGCAAATCCATTCAGCATCTCCTGCGCGGTCTTGACCGCGCGCGTCGAGCTGTCCTTTTGCTCGAGCGGCACGCCGAAGCCCAACATCAGGCAGTCGCCGGCCATATGAAAGACAGTGCCGTCGTGACGGAAAGTGATCTCGGTGAGCAGCGAGAAATATTCATTGAGCAACGGCACCACCTCGTGCGGCGCGAGCTGCTCGGACATGCCGGTAAAGCCCCTCAGGTCCGCAAACAGCACGACCGCGTGCGTGCGCACCTCTGAGCTGGACAGCAGGCTGTCGCGCAGCTGCGAGTCCTGCAGGATCTTGTCCGCAAGGCGCGGCGAGACGTAGCGACGGAAGGTCTGGCGCATGGCCTCCTCGCGGCGCCGGATCTCCTCTTCGAGCTGAGCCGCTGCGACCTTGCGGCGCACCGCCCCGGCACGCATCAGGGCTTCGATCCGCGTCCTCAGAAACTCGTCAGTCGCCACGGTCGATCCCCTTGTTTCTTCACGATATGTCACCTGCGACCAAAGGCTATCATTCCGCGCGCGGCATTGCCCACCTCAGCGCAGGGGAGAGCTGAGGCGCGGAGGTCCAGGGCCAGGAAGGTCGGGAGAGCAATCTATCCCGCGATACGGGGCCGCCTCGGTGGCGCCGAGGCGTGGGCGGTCTATTGTGCGGTAGCCACCGCGTGAATCACGCGATCATGCTCGAAAAACACGGCGAATCCGGCATAGTCCCAGCGGGTAATGGGAGGCTGACCGACGGTCGCATGCTTCTCAGCCGGGGCGCCGAAGTGCTTTTCGACATCGGCCATGGTACTGCCGCGCTTCGGGCGCTCGACGGAGGAGTCACGCAGGGTAACCTGATCATCAACGACCAAAGTCTCGGCCAGGGCGGTGCCGGTACCGGCCAGGCCGCACAGCAAACCAACCAGCAGACGCACTTTCATGACCGTGACCTCGTGCGCGCATGTGTGCGCGCGATCGGCAGCGGGCGACGTCGCAGCCCCTGCGGACCAAGCAGTGCTGCCAGCAGCAGCTGCGCCGCCGAACTGCTCACTTCAGCCAGACGAGCCAGCAAATGAGTCATCATCCGCATCGACATCATCCTTACCTCAGCAGTCGGCCGAACTATAGCATCGGACCTAATCTGTTAAGCCGGGTGCACCGCCTGGGCATCGCAGATTGTGACGCAGGTCGCCGCTGCCGCGGCGGCGACGCCAGGTGTGGTTAAATCGCGACGATGTTTCAACCCCTGCCCGTATTCGTGGGCCTGCGTTATGTGCGGGCGCGCACCCACAAGTTTTTCGTGTCGTTCATCACCTGGGCATCGGTTGCCGGGGTCTGCGTGGGCGTTGCCGCGCTCATTGTCATTCTCTCGGTGATGAATGGCCTGGAGAATGAGCTGCGGGACCAGCTGGTCTCTCTGAGTGCGCATGCGCGCGTGATCGCGCGGCCACCCCCAGCGACTGCAGCACAGGCCATCACTACCCACCCGGATGAAGCCCACTGGCAGCGGTTGCAGCAGCAACTGCGGCAGGGGGTGGGCGTTAAGGGTGTCGCCCGCTATGTTGAGATTCAGGCTCTGGCTGTGCATACGCCGGAGATGTTGCCGATCATCCTGCGCGGTATTGATCCCAACAGCGAGTCCAGTGTCACGGACCTCGCCCGCTCCGTCACGCAGGGTCGCCTCAAGGACCTGCTGCCCGGTACGGAGCGCGTCATTGTTGGGGAGGTGATCGCCGAACGGCTCGGTCTTGCGCTCGGGGACCATCTCACGGTCCTCATCCCGTCGGTGGCCGCGAGTGGCGCTCCGGAACCCAAGCTGCGTGAGCTCAGCGTGGCGGGAATCTTCGAGGTGGGTCGGGCCGAGCATGATGGCACGCTCGTGTTCGCCAACATCGAGGATGTACGCGCACTCTCTCCCGGTGGCAGCAGTGATGAGGGACTCCGCATCCGCTTCCGCAATGCCCTGGATGCTCCTGTGCTGGCCGCCCAGCTGCGCGGTGAACTGCCGCCGCAGTTCGAGCTCTTCGACTGGACGCAGGACAATGCCAATTACTTTCGTGCCGTGAGAGTCGAGAAAACCATGATGTCGCTCATTCTGATGATGATTGTCGCGGTCGCGACCTTCAACATCGTATCGATGCTCGTCATGGTCGTGACCGACAAACGCACCGACATCGCCATCCTGCGCACGCTCGGCGCCTCACCCCAACGCATCATGGGGGTGTTCCTGACCCAGGGACTGGTGATCGGCTGGCTCGGCGTAGGACTCGGGGTCGCGTTCGGCCTGAGCGTCGCGCTGCACATCGACACGATCGTGCCGTTTCTCGAGCAGACCTTTCATTTTCAGATCTTCGATGCGGATGTGTATTACATGACGCGGATTCCCTCGGACGTCCGCTGGCCGAACATCGGCCTGATCGCCGGCTGTGCGTTGCTGCTGACTGGAGCTGCCACGCTCTATCCTGCCATCCGCGCCTCGCGCACGGCGCCGGCGGAGGCGCTGCGTTATGAATGAGGCGGGGTAATGCGCGCAGTTCCGTACGAGTGGCTGATCGGCACGCGCTATCTGCGCTCGACCCACCGCCGTGGCTTCGTGTCATTCGTGGCGCTGATGTCGGTGTTCGGATTGATGCTCGGGGTAGCGACGCTCATCACCGTGCTTTCCGTAATGAATGGCTTCGAGCGCGAATTGCGCACCCGCATCCTGAGCGTGACCTCGCACGCCACTCTGAGTGCCATCGAGGGGCCGATGGAGAACTGGCGGCAGATTCAGGCGGCGGCACAGAAGCAGACCCGGCGTCGTTGCCGCCGTTCCCTACATCGAGGAGCAGTCGATGCTCGCGGCCAATCGCAACATTGCAGGCGCCACGATACGCGGCGTGCTGCCGGAAGAGGAACGCCGCGCCACGGGTTTGGGCGACCGGCTGCGTAGCGGCCGCCTCGAGGACCTGCAGCCGGGCAGCTATCGCATCATCCTGGGCAGTGCACTGGCGCGTGAGCTGAACGTCGGCGTCGGGGGCTCGGTGATTGTGATCGCCGCCCGAGGGCACGTGCGACGCCCACCGGGGTCGTGCCCGCGCATGCGGCGCTTTCAGGTGACGCGGCATCTTCCAGTCGGGCATGTACGAATTTGATCGTGGGCTCGCCCTGGTGCACATGAGCGATGCGGCTCATCTGTACCGGCTCGGCGACCAGGTCACCGGCATGCGGCTCGCGCTGCAGGATGCGCTGCAGGCGCCGGCGGTGGTGCGTGCGCTGGCTGTCGAGTCTCGGCGGCGGCTTCTACATCAGTGACTGGACACGTAACCACGTCAACTTCTTCCGCTCGATCGAGCTGACGAAGTCGATGATGTTCGTCATCCTGCTGATGATCGTGGCGGTGGCAGCCTTTAACATCGTGGCCACGCTGGTCATGATCGTCAAGGAGAAGCAGGCGGACATCGCGATCCTGCGCACCCTGGGCGCTGGCCCGCCAAACGTGCTGGCCACATTCGCTCTGCAGGGAGTCATGATCGGACTGGCGGGCACACTGCTCGGCGCGCTGCTTGGCGCGCTGTTGTCAGAACAATCTCGAGGCGCTCGTGGGTGCGCTCGAGCGGCTGTTCAACACGCACTTTCTGGATGCCAGCGTGTATTACATGAGCGATTTGCCGGCCTACGTGGAGGGCCTGGATGTGCTGCAGGTGTGTGGTGTTGCCTTTCTGCTCTGTGCGCTGGCGACGATTTATCCGGCGTGGCGCGCCTCACGCACGGCTCCGGCCGAGGCGCTGCGCCATGAGTGATGGCACATGAGCAACGTAGTGTTGGAGGCGCTCGAAGTGCAGAAGAACTTCCGCCAGGGGCCGGTGACGTTGGAGGTGCTCCAGGGCGCGATGCTCAGGGTTCACGCAGGCGAGCGGCTGGCCATCGTGGGGGCGTCGGGCTCGGGGAAGACCACCCTGCTGCAGATCCTCGGCGGTCTGGATCGGCCCAGCGCCGGCACACGTACTGGTCGATGGTCAGGACATTCATGCGCTGAGTGAGGATGCCCGCGGGCATGCTGCGCAACCGCGCGCTGGGATTCGTTTACCAGTTCCATCATCTGCTGCCGGAGTTCTCGGCCCTGGAGAATGTGGCGATGCCCCTGCTGGTGCGGCGGCTATCCGCAGCCGAGGCCCGCCAGAGTGCTCGCGAGATCCTGCAGCGGGTCGGCCTGGGCGAGCGCCTGGAGCATCGGCCCTATCAGCTCTCCGGCGGGGAGCGCCAGCGGGCTGCCGTGGCCCGCGCCCTCGTCACCCAGCCCGAAAATCATTCTGGCCGATGAGCCGACCGGCAATCTGGATGGCAGCAATGCCGCTGCGTTATTCGAACTTATGCTCGAGCTGAACCGTGAGCGCGGAACCAGTTTGATCGTCGTTACCCACGACCTGCGTCTGGCGCAGCGCATGGACCGGATTGTGCGAGATCGAGGGCGGCGTACTGCGCGAACGGGGAGCCAGTCGCGAAGAACAGGGCGGTGCGTTGCGCGAGCAGGCCTAGATGGTCGAGGTCGCGTGGCGGGTGCGATAGCGTGCCGTGACCCGCCAGCGCCACAGCAGCTCGAGCGCCATGTAGCCGAGCACGCCGCTCACGACCCCACAGATCAGGCAACCGAGCAGGAAAGGCTTGCACATAGGGCCGAGTCCATGCTCGAGCCAGTCCCAGCTCATGTGAAAGTGGAAGTGATGGGTCGGGCTGTTGAGGAGGAAGGCGCCAAGCCGATAAGCCCCGTAGTAGACCGGCACGATGGTCACGGGATTGATGAGGAGCACGGTGCCGAAGATCACCGGGATGTTCAGCCGGAACATCAGCGCCACGAGCGTGCCGACGATGAAGTGCACCGGCAGCGGAATGAAACAGATGGCGAGACCGGCGCCGAATGCCGCGGTCACGCCATGGCGGCACAGGCCCCAGAGGCGCGGGTCGGCGATCCGGCTGCCGAACAGGCGTAGAAACCAGTGCCCCTTCAGGGAAGCCGGGGAGGGGCAGAGGCGCTTGATCAATCGACGCGGCATTGTGCTGCAAATCACTCTAGCAGAAACAATTGCTCACAATTGCGCTGCAGCGCAGGCCAGTGCGGTGGGCTGCTGGCATAACGCCGCGGAGCGCAAGTCAGGGGCAAAATTCGGGCCCGGATAAAGGTGGCTTGGCAGCTCCCCGGCGCATCGCCTTGAGCGTGCAGGGCTGTCCTGTAATATGCCGCGTCGTCTTCAACGGCTTGGGGTCGCTGGATGTGGGAAATTGTGCGGGCGGGCGGCCCGCTGATGTGGCCGATCATTCTCTGCTCGATCACCGCCGCCGCCATCATCCTGGAGCGGCTGTGGACGCTGCAGGATCGCCGTGTCCTGCCTCCCGAGCTGCCACAGAAGGTCTGGCAGCTGATCGAGGCGAATCAGGTCAATGACAAGGTGATCGCCGCGCTGGAGCAGAACTCGCCGCTGGGCAAGCTGCTCGCCGCCGGTCTCGCCAACCGGCACCGACCCCGCGAGATCCTGATGGAGCGGCTGGAGGATGCCGGGCGCCACGTGGTCTACGAGCTCGAGCGCTACATCAATACGCTTGGAACGATCGCCGCGGTGTCGCCGCTGCTCGGTCTGCTCGGCACGGTGACCGGCATCATCCGCTCCTTCAATGCCATCCAGCAGGGCGGCATGGGCGATCCGCGCGCGCTCTCCGGCGGCATCGCCGAGGCGCTGATCGCAACGGTGGCCGGCTTGTGTGTCGCCATTCCATCGCTGATCGCGTATCGCTATCTGCGCGGCCGCGTGGAGCGCATCGTGGTAGAGATGGAAAAGCAGGCGATGCGCATGGCCGATGCGGTCGAGGCTTCCGACACCCGGCAGCGGGCCGCGGCGTGATTCCCGCCGGCTCGCCGCAGCCATGAATCTCAAGCCCCGCCGGCATGAGGAGCCGGAGATCAACGTCGTCTCCCTGATCGACGTGGTGCTGCTGCTCGTGGTGTTCTTCATGCTCTCCAGCCGCTTCACTGACGAAGGGCGCCTGCGCGTGCATCTGCCGCAGGCGAGCGCCGTGCCGGCCGCGAAAGCTGCCGCTGAGCCGCTGGTCGTCACCGTTACCCAGCAGGGCACCTATCGCGTCAACGAGCGCGAGCTGATCAACTCCAGTCCGGAAACCCTGCGTGCCGCGCTGCTGAAGGAGGCGGGCACCAGTCGCACGCAGCACATCACGATACGCGCCGACGCGCGTGCCACGCATCAGGCTGTCATCACCGCGATGGATGTGCTCGGGCGGCTGGGTTTCGCCGAAGTCAACATCGCAACCGTCAAGGATGAGTCGGCGGGCAAGCCTTGAAAGACGTCGTGAGCGCCGAGGCGCGCGCGTTGCCCGATGCGCTGAGCACCTACCGGCGGCTGTTGACCTACCTGCGCCCGTATCGCGGACAGTTTGCGCTCGGCGATGGCGGGCGGCATCCTGTTCTCCATCAGCATGGTGAGCTTTGCGCCGTTCGCCAAGATATTCGGCGACGGCACCTTTACCCATCCGGATCCGCGCATGATCGTGTGGATCCCGCTTGCGCTCATCGGTCTGTTCATTCTGCGCGGCCTCGGCGACTTCACCGAGACGTATTACATGGGGTACGTCGGCCGCGGCATCGTCACCCAACTGCGGGCCGAGCTGTTCCAGCGCGTGCTGCTGCTGCCCGTGGGTTACTTCGATCGCAACGCCGCGGCAGTGCTGCTATCGCGACTGACGTACAACACCGAGCAGATCGGCCAGGCGACGACCGACTCGCTCGCCGTGATGTTGCGCGAGAGTCTGACGATGCTCGGCTCGATCGCCATCCTGCTGTGGCTGAATCTCAAACTGACCATCATCGCGCTGCTGCTGGGACCGCTGGTCGCCTGGCTGGTGACGCTCATCAATCGGCGTTTTCGCCGCTACAGCCGTCGCATGCAGGATTCGATGGGCGATGTGACACGTGTCGCCAAGGAGGTGCTTCGAGGCGCCACGGCTCATCAAGGTCTATAACGCGGAGCGGCACCTCGGCGAGCAGTTCGAGCAGGTGAACGAGCACAACCGCCGCTCCAACATGAAACTGATCCTGACGAAGGGTCTGGCCAACCCGGTCGTGCAGCTGGTCACCGCAAGTGGCGCGGCGGTGGTCATCTCGATCGCCATCGCACAGTCCGTGCACGGCGTCATGACGGCAGGGGATCTGCTCGAGTTCATCGCTGCGCTGGTCAACATCGCGCAGCCGCTGCGCAATCTGGTGAACGTCGCAGGCCCGTTGCAGCAGGGTATCGCCGCAGGGCAGAGCATCTTTCGAGATGCTCGATGAGCCGGCCGAGCTGCATGGCCGTGGCCAGGCCATACAGAGGGTGCGCGGCGAGGTGCAGTTCGAGGAAGTCTCCTTCAGCTATCCGAGCGGCAAGGGGGCCGCCTTGCGCGGGATCTCGCTGCACGTGCACCCTGGTGAAAACATCGCCATCGTGGGTCGCTCGGGCAGCGGCAAGTAGCACGCTGGTCAATCTGCTGCCGAGGTTCTACGACGTGGACTCCGGAGCAGTACGCGTCGATGGCGTGGATGTGCGCGATTATGAGCTGCACAGTCTGCGTGAGCAGATCGCAGTCGTGAGTCAGGACGTCGTGTTGTTCAATGACACCATTCGCAACAACATCGCCTTCGGCCGTGACGTGTCGGACCAGATGCCGTGGAACAGGCGGCGGCGGCAGCCAATGTCATGGAGTTCGTGCGCGAGCAGCCGGCGGGCCTCGATACGATCGTCGGGGACCGCGGCGTGCTGCTGTCGGGCGGGCAGCGCCAGCGGATCGCCATCGCGCGCGCGCTGCTGAAAGATGCACCGATTCTCATCCTCGATGAGGCCACTTCGGCGCTCGATACGGAAGCCGAGCGGCAAATCCAGGCGGCTCTCGCGCAGCTGGTGCGCAATCGCACCACGTTGGTGATCGCTCACCGGCTGTCCACGGTCGAGGCAGGCCGATCGCATCATCGTGCTGGATGCGGGCATGATCGCCGAGACGGGCACGCACGCCGAGCTGCTGGCGCGCGATGGGTTATACGCGCAGTTGCATCGGCTGCAGTTCAACGACTGATGCGCTCGTGACCGCAGAGGCCCTCACGCGCAACTGGTATCGGCACGACGCGCCGCCCTTCGTTGCTGCAGCCGCTCGCACAACTTTACGGCTGGATTGTCCAGGCGCGCCGCGAGAGCTACCGCCGCGGTCTGCTTGCGGCCCAGCGCGTGGGCAAGCCGGTGATCGTCGTCGGCAATCTCACCGTGGGCGGCACGGGCAAGACGCCGCTGGTGGCCTGGCTCGCGCATCAGCTCTCGGCACGCGGCCTGAAAGTGGGCATCCTGTCCCGAGGCTACGGACGCTCCGCGGCGCAGCCCGCACTGGGTACAAGTTGATTCGGATTGGCGCGAGGTGGGCGATGAGCCGCTATTGCTGCATCAGCTCACAGGTTGCGCAACCATGGTCGCAAACGATCGGGTTGCCGGCGCCCGCGAGCTCGTGGCGCACGGGGTCGATCTGATCGTGACGGACGATGGACTGCAGCATCTGCGCCTGGCGCGTGACTGCGAGATCGTCGTGGTTGACGGTGCGCGCGGGTTCGGGAACGGCCGGCTGCTTCCGGCAGGTCCGCTGCGCGAGCCGATAACACGCCTGACTTCACGGAGCATCCTCGTCATCAATGGAGCCGAGGAGCATCCCTCGCTGTCATCACTGGCTGCGCTGATTCCACAACGACTCAGCATGGATCTGACAGGAAACGACGCTCACCGGCTGGACGGATTGGAACCACCCCGGCCGCTGGCTGCATTCCGCGGCCGGCGTGTTCATGCGGTTGCGGGCATCGGTCAATCCGGAACGTTTCTTCCGGCACCTGCAGGCTCAGGGCCTGGAGCTCGTGCGCGCATGCCTTCGCCGATCATCATCCCTTCAGCGCGGCCGATCTGGAATTCGAGGATGCACTGCCGGTGCTCATGACTCAGAAGGATGCCGTAAAATGCCGTTCTCTGGCCGCGCCGCGCCTATGGTACGTTCCGGTTGTCGCCCGCTTCGCCGAGGCGCAGCACAGCGCGTTGCTCGATCTGATTGCTGAAAGGCTGGCCTCGGGCGGCCTGCCGCCGCCGCTGCGCGCTTCCGGAGGAGGATGATGGATACCCGCTTGCTGGAGATTCTGGCCTGTCCGATCTGCAAGGGCACGCTCAAGTTTCACCGTGATGCGCAGGTGCTCGTGTGCCGGATGGATCGCCTGGCGTATCCGATTCGGGACGGCGTGCCGATCATGCTGGAAGAGGAAGCCCGGCAGCTTGCAGCCGACGACCCGCTGCTCGAGCGTTAGGATCTCACGTCTATGTTTCGCGCTGTCATACCGGCCCGGTATGCCTCCTCCCGCCTGCCCGGCAAGGTGTTGCTCAGCATCAGCGGCAAGCCCATGTTGCAGTGGGTGTACGAGCGCGCGCGCGCATCGCAGGCCGCCGAGGTGCTCATTGCCACCGACGATCTGCTGGTCGTCAGTGCCGCACACTCATTCGGTGCCGAGACCGTCATGACGCAGGCCGCTCACCAATCCGGCACCGATCGAATCGCGGAAGTGGCGCGCGCCGCGTGGCTGGCCTGACACGGATATCGTGGTGAACGTGCAGGGCGATGAGCCGCTGTTGCCTCCGGCTCTTATTGATCAGGTGGCACAGCTGCTGCAGCAGCATCCCGAGGCTGACATCGCGACGCTGGCTACGGCGATTCGCTCGGTCGAGGAATTACTGGATCCAAATACCGTCAAGGTAGTGACGGATGCAACGGGTCGGGCGTTGTATTTCAGCCGCGCGCCCATACCCTGGGATCGCGATGGCGCCGCATCGGGATTGACGAGTCAGAAACGCTACGCCTGCGCTCGCAGGCACATTGGAATCTATGCCTACCGGGTGCGCTCGCTGTTGCAGCTCGCAGCACTGCCGCCCGCGGTGCTGGAACAGACGGAGCGGCTCGAGCAATTGCGCGGCCTGGACAATGGCATGCAGATCCGCGTCGCGGAAGCGCAGGAGCCGCCCGGACCGGATGTGAACACGGCCGCGGATCTGGACCGCGTCAGCGCGGCGTTGCGACGCCACGGCGGCTGAGCGGCGCGCCCGGACGCGGCGCACATTTTTTTACAATTCTGTACTGCCGGATGTTGGTCAGGCGCATCAGGCCGCTACCGACGTTAACCCGAGCGTTGGTGGAACTGCGTGCGCATGCGAGAATCCAAGCAAGTCGCGGGCTTGCAGCATCGGTCAGCCACGCTCGGTCAACCGCAGATGCAAGCTTGCGTTATTCCGTCAACGGCCAGCAGGGCTGGAAGCAACTATGAGCATGAAGCAAATGGAACGGATAGGCGGCTGGAGTACGACAGGGGCAATGCGGGCCGTACTGCTGGCCTCGATGCTGACTGTGCTTGCCGGTTGCGTGGAAGCGCCGCCACCGCGGCCGTATCGCGCGCCGCCGCCGCCTCCGCCGCCCCAGGCATTCACGGAGGTTTATGCCTACCCGCAGCAGGGACAGACGCCCGAGCAGGCGGATCGCGACCGCTATGAGTGTCACGAGTGGGCCGTGAAGCAAACGAATTTCGATCCGAGTGCCGCGGGCACGCCGCCACATGACCGCGTGGCGGTAGCGTCCGGGCCGCCTCCTGGTACCAACACGGCCATCGGCGCCGTAGCGGGAGCCGTGCTTGGCGCGGTTCTGGCCGGTCCGCGCGATGCAGGTTTCGGTGCGGTGGCCGGCGGTATCACGGGTGCCGCGGTCGGTTCCACCGGCGATGCGGTCAATGCCGCGAACCAACAGGCGCAGATCCAACAGGCGCGCTCACAGGATGCACGTGCGGCAGCCATCATGGATCGGAAGGCGGCCAACTACCGGCGCGCCATCAGCGCCTGCCTCGAGGGACGCGGTTACAGCGTGAAATGACATGCGTACTCTCTCAGGGTGGTCGACTTTGCGTGGAGGGTCGGCAATGTGGCGCGGCGCGGCTGCGGCTGTGCTCCTGGCGGGGTTTGTCTCGACAGCGAGTGCGGAGCCACCGCATGGGTTCCATGAAGGGCGCGCAGCACCGCGCGCGGGATGGGACCACATGGATTCGCGCTTCAACCACAACCACTACTATCCCGGCCGCGGCTACGTCGTGCACGATCTGCCGCGTGATCGCGTGATCATCAATGGTCCGCGCGGGCGCTATTTTTATTCCGGTGGGGTCTGGTACGACTGGGGTCCGCGAGGTTATGTGGTGGTCGGAGCGCCAATCGGATTTTTTGTTCCGGTACTGCCGCCGTACTACACCACTGTATGGGTGGGTGGCGTGCCGTACTACTACGCCAACGACACCTACTATCAGTGGCGCGAGAGCGACGGACAATACGAGGTGGTCGCTCCGCCGGATGAGCAGACAGCCAGCACCGAAGCACCTCCACCGCCTCCGAGCGCGAACGATGATGTGTTCGTGTACCCGAAGAGCGGGCAATCCGAGGAACAGCAGGCCCAGGACAAATACGAATGCCACAAGTGGGCGCAGGGCGAATCCGCATTCGATCCGACACAGGTGAACGGCGGTGTAGCGCCGGAGCTCGCGGGCTCGAAGCGCGCGGAATATCAGCGTGCGCTCGACGCATGTCTGGAGGGACGCGGTTATAGCGTCAAGTGATCGGCGGTCGTATCATCAGGCCGGAACGGTATGAAGATCCTCTTCGTCTGCCTGGGCAATATCTGCCGATCACCCACTGCCGAGATCGTCCTGCGCGACATAGCAGCGCGGGAGGCACCTGAGCTCGCGCTGCAGGTTGAGTCGGCCGGAACTGCCGATTACCACGTTGGCCATCCCCCGGACCAACGGACGCGGACTGCGGCCCGACGCCGTGGTTATGACATGTCTTCCCTGCGCGCGAGACTGCTCGAAGCGCCAGACTTCAGCCGCTTTGACCTGATACTCGCCATGGACCGGAGCAACCTGGAGACACTCAGGTTGCGCGCACCCGCTGTGTTCCGTGAGCGCATCCGGTTGTTCATGGAATTTGCGCCCGGCGCAGATCGGGCCGAGGTACCGGACCCGTATTACGGCGATGCGAATGGCTTCGAAGAGGTGCTCGATCTGGTCGAAGTCGCCGCCCGCGGACTCATACAACATCTGCGGCGCGTGCAGCAGGCGACTGCGGCAGCGGGCACTCTGACGTCCGCTGCCACCAGGTCCTCAGGCCCGCAGCCCTAAGCGGCTGCGCACGTCTGCTGCGGCCTCCCCCAGCCGGATTACTCCTCCCGCCCACGCTCCCCGGGAGACGGGGCTGAGGACCATACGACGAAGGGCTTATTCGACGCTCCCGCAGCGGCGGGCGGGGCCGGAGCCGCGGCCGGCGTTGGTTCAAAGTGGGCGATGGGTTTGGGCTCGGCGTGCACTGCAGGCTCCGTCGTGGTGGAGGGCGCCGTAGTCGAGGAAGGCGTCGTCGTCGTGGAAGGCGCCGTTCCGGATCCAGCAGGTGTACCGCCGGAGGAGCTGCTGCCGCCAGAACCGAACTCTGGAGGTGACTGCGCGGAGCTCGTGGGTGCGCGCCCTTCATCGGCCTCATACTCTGAACCGGACGAGCCGTTCTGCCCATAAGGCTCCCGCGCGGCATTGTCGGTGCGGCCCCCACCGCCGCCGCGCCTGCCGCGGCGCCGTCCCCGGCGACTGCGGCCTCTTTCGCCCCGCTCGCCGCGGTCAACCCGCTCGCCGCGGTCAGGCCCGGATCCGTCCGCGCGGGTCTCGGCTATAGGGCTATTCTCAAGGCGGTTGCCCACCTCATCCGCCGAGGCAACTGCGGTTTCGCTACGAGGCGTGCCTGACTCACTGCGCGGACCATAGTCGTTCCGCTCGGATCGACCCTGACCATCCCGCTCCGTCCGTCGCTCGGCGGAGCGCTCAGAGCGCTCGCGTGGGCGGCGCTCTGTATCGCGTTCGCGATAGCGATCCCTGCCGTCCGACCGCTCGCGCTCCTCACCCCGATCACGATCGTTGCGATCCCGCCGGGAGCCCGCTTCCGCGTAGCGATGTCGCCGCGGATGCTCACTACGACTGTCCCGACGTCGCGAGCTGTGATCCCGTGAGCCGCGGCTGCTTCCTCCCGCATGACCCCCGGACGCGGGTGTGGCGGCGGGTGCCTCAGCAGTGGTGACCCGCGCAGTTTCACCCCCGAACACGCGCTTGAACCACCCAACAATGCCCCCCGAGCTATGCGTCTCTGCCACGGGTGCCTCGACCGCCGCGGGAGCGGAGGTCGTTGTTGGCTGATGAAGGCTCGCCGGTGCCGGGGTCGACGGCAGCAGGGTTGCTACGGCAGCGGCCTCCGCACCCGGCTTCTTGTCGCGGGCGCTTCCGGGCTCGGATACCGCGGGGGCAGTCGGCATCAGGTAGCTGAGCTGCTTGTTCTCGGGCAGCTCGATCTCATCGTCGCGCACCCGTCGGATGGAGTACTCCGGCGTCTGCATGTTCGCATTCGGGACGATGAGGAGCTCGGCTTCGCTCTTGTCCTCGAGCGTGCGCAGCCATTCGCGCTTCTCATTGAACAGGTAGGTCGCGACCTCGACCGGTACCTGCGCGATGACCCGCGCGGTGCGGTCCTTACGCAGCTCCTCACCGATCAGGCGCAGGATCGACAGCGTCATGGATTCGATGCTGCGGATGCTGCCGATGCCCACGCAGCGCGGGCAGACGATGTGACTGGACTCGCCGAGCGAGGGCCGCAGCCGCTGCCGCGACATCTCCAGCAGGCCAAAGCGCGACAGCCGGCCGATCTGGATGCGGGCGCGATCCATCTTCACCGCATCGCGCAGCCGATCCTCGACCTCGCGCTGGTTCTTGGTCGACTCCATGTCGATGAAGTCGATGACGATCAGACCGCCGATGTCGCGGATGCGCAGCTGGCGGGCGATCTCGTCAGCCGCCTCGAGATTGGTATTGAGGGCCGTGGTCTCGATATCGCTGCCGCGCGTGGCGCGCGCCGAGTTGATATCGATGGAGACCAGCGCCTCGGTGTAATCGATGACGATGCTGCCGCCGGAGGGCAGCTGCACCTTGTGCGCATACGCCGACTCGATCTGGCTTTCGATCTGGAAACGGGTGAAGAGCGGGATGTCGTCCGCGTACATGCTTCAGCTTGCGCTGCGCATCAGCCGGCATGAAGCGCTGCATGTACTCCTGCGCCTTCTGGTAGGCGCCGGTCGTCATCGACCAGCACCTCGCCGATATCATCGGACAGGTAGTCGCGCATCGCGCGCGTGACCGCGTCGCTCTCCCGAAACACCAGGAACGGCGCAGGGCGGTCGCTGGCGGCCGCCGCGATCTGCTCCCATTGCGTCTTCAGGTTATCCAGGTCCCACTGCAGCTCCTCGGCCGAGCGGCCGACACCGGCGGTGCGCACGATGGCGCCCATGCCATCGGGGATCTGCAGCTGATTCATGACCTCGCGCATCTGGTCGCGATCTTCGCCCTCGATGCGGCGCGAGACGCCGCCTGCGCGCGGGTTGTTCGGCATCAGCACGAGGAAGCGGCCCGCGAGACTGATGAAGGTCGTGAGCGCTGCGCCCTTGGTGCCGCGTTCCTCCTTCTCGACCTGCACGATCAGATCCTGCCCCTCGGCAAGCAGCTCGCGGATGTTCATGCGGCCGCCCTGCGGCTGCTGGCGGAAGTACTCCTTCGAGACTTCCTTCAGCGGCAGGAAGCCGTGGCGCTGCGCGCCGTAGTCGACGAAGCAGGCTTCGAGGGAGGGCTCGACGCGGGAGATCCGGCCCTTGTAGACGTTCGCTTTTTTCTGTTCGCGGGAGGGTAGTTCGATGCTGAGGTCAAAGAGCTTCTGTCCATCAACCAGAGCGACGCGCAACTCTTCCTCTTGAGTTGCATTCACGAGCATTCTTTTCATGTGCCCCTACTGTGCAGTGAGGGGCCGGCAAGAAGACGGCGGGGCGCGACGCAGCGGTCGCGCGCGCCGGCGAACCGGCGCAGCAGCGAAGATTTCGGATCTGTGATCAAGGCGCGAACGTCTCGTTATTCATCGATGTCCGCCTGCCAATGGGCGGAGCGCCGGAAACCTTCGGTGAACTCAACCGACGGCGCTGCCTGCGGAGTCTTTACTCAGACGTTCGACGCAGACGGCGCGATCTTGTCGGCCCAATACGATGGCCTCGATATGGAGGACCAACTAACATGCGGCGCCGATTACCGTGTGTCATCCGGCAGGACGCCAACCGTGGCCGTCCGATTGCGGACGACGTACGCGAGTATATCCCAAAACATTATGTAGAAACAATGTCTTACGGTGAGATCGACGCGCCGCCGGCAGAAGCTGTCATCCAGCCGCAGGCCGTTCGTCACTGTAACGTCACGGAGGACGAGGCCGGGCAGCGGCTGGACAACTTCGTCCGCAGACAGCTCGGCGACTTGCCGCGCAGCCGCATTTACCGCGTGATCCGCAAAGGCGAGGTGCGCGTCAACGGTCACCGCGCGGGACCGGACAGCCGGTTGAAGGTCAACGACAAGGTCCGGATGCCGCCGGTCCGCATGCAGGCCGAGCCTAAGGTCAGCGGTCCAGCGAGCAGCCTGTTGGAGCGAGTCGCTGCGGCCATCATTCCACCAGGACGAGCATCTGCTGGTGCTGGACAAGCCCGCCGGGCGTCGCGGTCCATGGCGGCAGTGGTGTGAGCTTCGGGGTCATCGAGGCGCTGCGGGCCCTGCGTCCGGACGAGACCCTGGAGCTGGTCCATCGCCTGGATCGCGACACGAGCGGATGTCTGATGGTGGCCCGCAGACACGCGCGACGCTGCGCACGCGTGCATGCGCTGCTGCGCGAGGGGCGCTCGGAGAAGCGCTACCTGACGCTGGTGAAAGGCAAATGGAACCTCGGGCAGAAGCGAATCGATGTGCCGCTGCGCACCGATATGCGCGTGGGCGGGGAGCGAACGGTGCGCGCCGACGCCGGCGGCAAGGCGTCGGTCAGCGAGTTCCGGCCGGTGCAGTTCTTTGGCAAGCGTGCCACATTGATGGAGGTCGCCCTGTTAACGGGCCGCACCCATCAGATCCGTGTTCATGCGCAGCATGCCGGGCACCCGGTCGCCGGCGACGAGAAGTATGGCGATGCGGACTTTCAACGAGGAGATGCGCGAGCATCGGCCTCAGGCGGATGTTCCTGCATGCCCACAGCGTGAGCTTCGAATGGCCCGAGGGCGGCGAGTTCAGCGTCAACACGCCGCTGCCGGCAGAACTGGCGGCAGTGCTGGATCGCCTGGGCGAGACGAGCCGCCTCAGAGGGACGACGGGCGCAGGGCGGTCGCGCCGCGGTTCCGGAACTCAGGGCAAGGGATAGCCGAGGCTGCGCAGGGCGCCGGCAAGCCAGATCAGCGGCAGGCCGATCAGGGCTGTCGGATCGCAGGCTCTCGATGCTCTCGAACAGCGTGATCCCGAGGCTCTCCACTTTGAAGCCACCCGCGCAGTCGAAGGGCTGCTCCCGCTCGACATAGCGCTCGATCTCCTCGGCGCTCAGCGAACGCATGAACCACCGTCGTGGTATCCAGATGAGCGAGTGCGGAACTCGCCGTCGGCCATGCACCGCGCAGCCGGTGTAGAAGCGCGCCGTCGGTGCCGCTGAGCTGGCTCAGCTGCGTGCGGCAGCGCTCGGCGTCGCCTGGCTTGTCGAGTACCGTGCTGCCCGCAGGCAGCCACCTGGTCGCTGCCGATGACCACGGCATCCGGGTGCGTTCGCGCTGCCGCCTGGCCTTCGCCTGCGAGAGACGCACCGCCCGGTCCGGTGGCAGCTCGCCGTCAAGATGCTCTTCGGTGACCTCAGGTCGCGACCACCTCGAATGGCAGCCCGAAGCGCTCCAGCAGCGCATGCCGATAGGGGGAAGTGGAGGCCAGGATCAGCCGCGGCGGGCTCATGGGTGGCTGCGCCGAGTGAGCAAATCAGCTACGAGAAACAATGGCTTAAGCCTTGATGGGCTTTTGACTTGAAGGCACCTGCATACCTATTATACGCGCCCCATGTCGCCACCCTGGTCCAAGCCGCTCGACATCGACCGGCTGGCTGACGGCGAGGCCGACGTCGATTTCGCTGTGCCGCTCGCCGAGCTGCCCCGTCTGCGCTCGCAGATTGCCGGAGTGTCGGGGGAGGTTCGCGGGCGTGTGCATTTTACGCGCGAGTGCGGGCTTGCGGTCGCCGATCTGACGTTGAGCGGCGCGGCGACGGTGACGTGTCAGCGATGCCTGCAGCCGATGGACGAGCCGGTGCAGCAGCGCCGCGCGTATGGCGCTTGATTACCGCCGAAGCGGACGTCGGGCCGGGTGCCGGAGCATCTGGAGCCGGTGCTGGCTCCCGAGTGGCCGCATCAGTGTCGGTGAGTTGGTTGAAGAAGAGTTGTTGCTAGCGCTGCCGATCGTGCCGTCTGCACGCGCGAGCGCGAGCGCATTGCGCTGTTCGCGCGGACGCAAGTCTCGATCGCAGCAGCGCTGGAGCAGCCGGAGCAGACGACACAGAAACCGTTTGAGCAGCTGGCAGAGCTGTTCAAACGTCCTGAAGCTTTGAACACGCTCGAGGCGCTTAGGAGATTACGACATGCCAGTGCAAAAAAGCCGCAAGACGCCTTCACGGCGCGGCATGCATCGGTCGCACGACGGGCTCGCAAAGCCTGCGCTCTCGACCGATCCGCAGTCGGGTGAGACCCACCTGCGTCACCGCATCACGCCCGATGGCTTCTATCGCGGCAAGCGCGTCATCGAGAAGCCCGAAGAGAGTCGAAGAGCAGGAATAGCGCGAGCGGCTCGCGATGCGCCAGTCGGTTCGCCGCGTGCGTGACGCATCGCCATCGATGTGATGAGCGGCGACCACGCGCCGCGCGAGTATGTCGCCGGCTCGCTGCTACGCGCTCGCGTGACGATCCGCAGATCTGCGCGCGCTTGTTGGTCGGGCAGCCCGAGCAGATCGAGCCGCATCTCACCTCACTGTCCGCAGCGGTGCGTTCAGCGGATCGAGGTCGTCCCGGCCGCGCAGGTCGTTGCAATGGGAGACTCCCCCGCGCGAGGCGATCCGCCGCAAGAAGGACTCTTCGATGCGGATCGCCATCGACCTGGTGAAGGAGGGCCGGGCTGGCGGCCTGTGTCAGCGCCGGCAACACCGGCGCGCTCACCGCGATGGCGCACTTCGTTCTGAAGACCATTGACGGGGTCGAGCGCGCCGCGATCATCTCCGCCATTCCCGCCGCTCACGGGCATACGCAGATGCTCGATCTCGGTGCCAACACCAAGGCGACTCCCGAGCAGCTGCGCCAGTTTGCCGCCATGGGCGCGATCATCGCCCGCGACATCCAGGGTCTGGCCAATCCGCGCATCGGTCTGCTCAACATCGGCGAAGAGGACATCAAGGGCCATGAGGTCGTGCAGGCCGCGCACGCGCTGCTGGCAGACCAGCGATCTCAACTACGTTGGCTTCGTCGAGGGGGATGATATCTTCTCCGGCGACGTCGATGTCGTGGTGACGGACGGCTTCACGGGCAATGTTGCGCTGAAGACCATGGAGGGCGCCGCGCGTCTGATCGGCAATCGCATGCGCGCGGAGTTCAACGCCTCCTGGCGTCGACCGCTTGCAGGCCTGATGGCGCGTCCGGTGCTGCGCCGGGTGGCCGCGGGCCTGGATCCCAACCGCTACAACGGCGCGTGCATGGTCGGCCTTGCCGGAATCGTGGTAAAAAGCCATGGTCGTGCGGACGCGTTGCGTTCGCGCGCGCGATAGCGACGGCTGCTGTTGCGGCGCGTCGCGGCCTGACGGCGCACATCGAGCAGGCATTGCACAGCAGCGCCGGCTGAGCACGCGGCGGTACTCCATAACAGAGGTTGCCTTTGATCTATTCGCGCATCGTCGGCACCGGCTCGCACCTGCCCGCAGAGGGTGCTCACGAACTTCGATCTCGAGAAGATGATGGATACCAGCGATGCCTGGATCCGCGAGCGCACCGGAATCGAGCGGCGGCATATCGCCGCCGACGGTGAGACCACGGTCGATCTGGCCGAGCATGCTGCGCGCCGGGCACTGGATGCGGCCGGCCTGCGACCCGAGGATGTCGACTTCATCGCCTTCGGTACCACGACTCCGGATCTGGTCTTTCCGAACTGCGGCGGTACTGCTGCAGGAGCGGCTGGGTTGCCGTGGCGGTGCCGGCCTTCAGCGTCGAGACCGCCTGCAGCGGTTTCATGTATGCGCTATCGATCGCTGACAAGTACGTACGCTGCGGCGAGGCGAAACGCGCGCTGGTCGTCGGTTCGGAGACGCTGTCGCGCATCACGGACTGGAGTGATCGCTCCACGGCCATTCTGTTCGCCGATGGCGCAGGCGCGGTGGTGCTGACGCCCCGGAGCGAGCCGGGCATTCTGTCGACCCATCTGCACGCCGACGGCCGCTACACAGGACATGCTCTATTGCGGCAGTGGGGTGTCCAACGGCTTCGGTCCGGGCGAGGCGCGGATGGCCATCTCCATGGTCGGCAGTGAAGTGTTCAAAGTGGCGGTCACCACGCTCGGCAAGGCGGTGGATGAGGCGCTTGCGGCCAACGGGCTACCGCGCTCGCGCCATCGACTGGCTGGTGCCGCATCAGGCCAACCTGCGCATCATTCAGGCGATCGCCCGGCAAGCTGGACATGCCCATGGAGCGGGTGGTCGTCACCGTTCAGGATCAGGGCAACACCTCGGCGGCCTCGGTGCCCCTCGCACTGGATATCGCCGTGCGCGACGGCCGCATCAAGCGCGGCGACATGCTGCTGCTGGAAGCGTTCGGCGGCGGGTTTACCTGGGGGTCGGCGCTCGTTCGTTACTGAGCGCATCAGAATCAATACTGTTGGTTCGCGGTGCCCCCGGGGCCGCGTCATCTGCTGCTCGTCGTCAGCTTGATGAGAAGAACGCCGCGCGAGGTGCGCGGCGTCCCGACACAGAAGCGCTCTTACTTCGAGATCGAGCGCTTGAACATGCGGTCGATCTTCTCGTTGGTGGCATCGACTGCCGACTGGCTGGCCTGGGCTGCAGCCAGCGCCTGGTTGGCAGTGCTCTGCGCGCTGCTGGCTGACTGGTTGGCGGCCTGCGCCGTGCTGTTGGCCTGATCAGCCGACGACTTCGCAGCCGACACGTCCGACTGCAGCTTCGCCACCTGTGACTTCAGGTCTGCGATATCCGCCTGGAGGGGCTTCAGATCCTGACAGCCTGCAAGCCCGGCCACGACTGCCACGGCAGCCACCTTCAAAACGATCGCGCACTTCATAAACGTCCCCTTCTGGGTTGTTGATTCGGGAGATCCCTGAACGAATGCGAATGTGGCACGCAAGTTCCATGCCCTCATTCGCAAGCGCGCAATGCCACCAAATTTATCGAGGGAATGCAACTACAGCTTGCGTTCTGTCGGTTTGATGCGACAGCAGGCACGCGCGCCGGCGCCATGCTAAGAGAAATGCGCGCAAACATCGAGTCCACCGGCGCACTGGGTTGCAAATTGTTTGCTCCGGCGGACGCGAGGTGATGTTTGTAGAGGCAATCGGAGGAATGCGCAGTGCAAAGAAGACGCACGGAGAGAGTGCACGCGCAGCGCGACAGGCAGGCGCCGCTTTCTTAAGGCCGCATCCTCAAGAAACCTGGGTGCGATGCAATGTGGCGCAAACGCATCGGGGGATGCCGCCGTGCCTACCCAGACGCTTGCTCAGGAGCCCAATCTGGATATAATCACAGTGACTGTATAGATAAACAGGTAGCCGCAATGTCCGACCTGACGCCGCGCCAGACCCAGATTCTGCGTCTCGTTCAGCGCTTCATCGCGGATACCGGCATGCCGCCGACCCGCGCCGAGATCGCCCGGGAGCTCGGGTTTCAGGTCAGCTAATGCCGCCGAGGAGCACCTGCGGGCACTGGCCCGCAAGGGCGTCATTGCTCTCGTGCCCGGTACCTCCCGCGGTATTCAGCTCAAGGACACCATCCGCGAGCAGATGGGTCTGCCGCTCATCGGTCGGGTGGCCGCCGGCAAGCCGATCTTCGCCGAGGAAAACTTCGAGTCCCGTCTGCAGATCGACCCGGCGTTGTTTCAACCCCGGCCGCATTACCTGCTGAAGGTGACGGGCATGAGTATGAAGGATGCCGGCATTCTCGATGGCGATCTCGTCGCCGTGCATCGCACCTCCGAGGTGCGCAGCCGTCAGATCGTGGTGGCTCGGTTGGAAAACGAGGTCACGGTCAAACGTTATCGCCAGGAAGGCTCGGTCGTGTGGCTGATGCCCGAGAACGCCGACTTCGAACCCATCAAGGTGGATCTGAAGTACGAGCCGTTGCTGATCGAGGGCATCGTTGTCGGCGTGGTCCGACGGGGCAAGACCACCGGTCTGATGTGAGCGCAACGCGCTCGTATTGTCCCGGCGTACTGTTGGTTTGCATGGGTATCGGCTGTGGAGGCGAAGCGTGCCGATTCCAGGCTGGACTTGCTGCTGGCACATCCGGCCATCTGGCGTGGCACGAGCGTGGCGCAGACCGAGGTGCTCACCACAGGCTTTGCTGCCCTCGATCAACGTTTGCCCGGAGGGGGCTGGCCGCGTAGCGGCCTGATCGAAATTCTCCTGCCGCGCGCAGGCGTGGGCGAGCTGTCGGTGATCATGCCCGCACTGGCAGCGGCTACCCAACATCCCATGGCTCGCTGGTGCATCTGGGTCGCCCCACCTCTGATGCCATTTGCTCCCGCGCTCGCAGCTCATGGCGTGCTGTTGCAACGGCTGCTGATCGTGCGTGATCCGGGTCCCCAGGCTTTGTGGACATTCGAGCAGGTGCTGGGTTCAGGTGCCTGTGATATCGCCCTGGGCTGGCTGGAGCGGGTAAGAGCACGGGATATCCGTCGCTTGCAGCTGGCAGCTGAGCGAGGCCGGACTCTGGGGGTGTTGTTCCGCCCCCGGAAGTGCAGCAGGGAAGCCTCGCACGCCACTTTACGCATGTTGCTCGAGCCTGCCGGTACCGGAATGCGCGCCAATCTGTTGAAAAGCCGGGGAGGGGTGCGCGGAGCCTTTGAGCTGCACCGGCCTGCGCAGGAGATGTGCTTATGAATGCACGCGTCTCTGAAACGCAGCGCCCGCATGTCGGACAGTCGCAGCCAGCCACGAAATCAACCCGTGCGCCGCTCCCCCGGCGCTCCGCTCCAAACAACCTGCGGGTCATGGCCGAGGCCGCCACGCCGGTGGAGGCTGCGGAGTTGTGGTTGGCCGTACAAACGTCCGCGGATCTGCAGCAGCTGGCGCAGCGCGCTCAGCGTTTTACCCCGCGGGTCAGTGTGGTGCCACCGGATGGATTGTTGCTCGAGGTCAAGGGCAGTCTGCATCTGTTCAACGGAATAGCCGGCCTGCTGCAGGCCCTGGCGGACGACTGCGCAGCACGGCATCAGGTACACCGCTGCGCGGTGGCACCAACACCACTTGCTGCCCTCGTAGCCGCGCGCGCCGGTCAGCCTCTCATCATCACGAGGCCGGCACAACTCGTCGGACAACTGGCCCCGCTACCGTTGACGGCCTTGCGATGGCCAGCGGAAGTGCTGGAGCGGCTTGCGCGCATGGGAGTGCGCACCATTGGCGAGGTATTGCGCCTGCCGCGGGCGGGTCTGGTACGACGTTTTGGCGTGTTGCAGTTGGCAGAGCTCGACCGGCTTACCGGACGAAGTCCGGATCTGCGGCCAGTTTTCAAGCCCCGTGAGCGCTTCCGCCGCCGGCGTGAGCTTACGTTCGAGGCTGAAAGCAACACCGTGCTGCTGGGCGTGCTGCAGCCGCTGTTGGCCGAGCTGCAACAATTTCTGCGAGTGCGTCAGTGTGCGCTCACCGCCATCGAATGCGTGCTGCGTCATCGTCATGCCGCACCTACGCGCTGTCCGCTGCGACTGGCTGCAGCCACCGCCGACATTGCGCACCTGACCGAGCTGTTGGGTGAGCGGTTGAGCCAGCTTGCGTTGCCTGAGCCGGTGCGATCCTGCGAGCTGCGCTCCGGTGAGCTCGTACCGCAGAGCCTGTTATCGGGCGAGCTATGGCGGCCCGGCGAGCATGGCGGCGGTCCCGGGGCCGAATCTCCTCATCTGTTGGAGCGTCTGCAGGCCCGTCTCGGTACGGATGCGGTCTGCACGCTGCAGCTGCTGGCAGATCATCGACCGGAGAAAAGCTGGCAGTGCTGTCAGGCCACCCGAAGGGCAGCGGCCGCACACCGACCGTGGAGGCTGGGACAGCGGCCGTTCTGGCTACTGACTGAGCCTGAGCTCCTCGAGGAGCGCTCGGGCTGGCCACAACGTGGCGGCCCGCTGCAGGTGTCCGCCGATGCCGAACGGATTGAGAGCGGTTGGTGGGACGGACAGGACGCCGGGCGCGATTACTACCACGCGCGGGATATACACGGCGTACGGTTATGGATCTTCCGGGAGCGCACCCAGCCTCATCGTTGGTTCCTGCATGGTCTGTTCGGATGAGCGATATGCGGACTGTTCGAGCTCAGGACGCTGTTCGAGCCCAGGACGCAGATGCGCAGGGTGCGCCGGGATATGCCGAGCTGCACTGTCTGACCAATTTTACTTTTCTGCGTGGCGCCTCACATCCACAGGAGCTGGTCCAGCAGGCTGCCGAGCTGGGTTATGCGGCGTTGGCCATCACCGATGAATGCTCGCTGGCCGGTGTCGTGCGGGCACATACTGCCGCCAAAAGCATCCAGCTGAAGCTGTTGGTCGGCGCCGAGTTCCGGCTGCAATGCGGGCTGAAATTCGTGGCTCTCGCCATCGATCGCCAGGGTTACGGCCGCCTGTGTCGCCTCATCACTCTCGGCCGGCGTGCCGCAGTGAAAGGACAGTACCGCCTCACGCGTCAGGATGTGGAGGCGAGCGGGCTCGAGCGCTGTTTCATTCTCTGGCTTCCGTCTGCGGACTGGACTGATCGGGGCAGACTGCAGGAAAGCGGTCGCTGGATACGCGAATGTTTTTCTGACCGCGCGCGTTTGGCTGTCGAGCTGCTCTGCGATGGGGATGACACTGTCCGTCTTGCCGTCCTCACCGAGCTGGGGAAGCAGCTGCAGATGCCGCTGGTGGCCAGTGGCGATGTGCACATGCATGTGCGTACACGTCGCCCGCTGCAGGATGCGCTCACCGCCGTACGGTTGAATACACCGATTGCCGCGGCCGGCTGGGCTTTATATCCCAATGGCGAGCGGCATCTGCGTGAGCTGGCGCGCCTCACCCGCTTATATCCCGAGCGTCTGCTAAAGGAGAGCGTCGCGCTTGCCCATGCCTGCACGTTCTCGCTGGACGAGCTGCGCTATGAGTATCCGCACGAGCTGGTGCCCCCGGGCGAGACGCCGAGCAGTCATTTGCGCAAGCTCGTGGAGGAGGGGATTCGTTGGCGCTGGCCTGCCGGTATCAGCGTCCGCAATCGCGTCAGTATCGAAAATGAGCTGCTGCTGATCAGCGAGCTGCGCTACGAGGCCTATTTCCTTACGGTACAGGATATCGTCGCCTTCGCGCGCCGCCAGGGAATTCTTTGTCAGGGTCGCGGCTCGGCCGCCAATTCACTCGTCTGTTACTGCCTCGGAGTGTCCGCGGTCGGTCCGGAACGCGGTGCCACCCTGCTGTTCGAGCGCTTCATTTCCCGCGAGCGCAACGAGCCTCCGGACATCGATATCGATTTCGAGCACGATCGTCGGGAGGAGGTCATCCAGTACATCTATCGCAAGTACGGTCGCGAACGCGCCGCGCTTGCTGCCACCGTCGTCATGTACCGGCCGCGCAGTGCACTGCGCGACATGGCGAAGATCTTCGGACTGGATCCTGCCGAAAGTACCCGGCTGTCCCAGGTCATGCAGTGGTGGGATGGCAGTGACACCCTGCCACAGCGGGTGAGCGAAGCAGGCTTTGACACATCCGATCCGGTGCTCGGCACCATCGTTCGACTGGCACGCGAGCTGGTGGCCTTCCCGGGTTTTCCGCGGCATCTGTCGCAACATGTGGGCGGCTTCGTCATCTCGGAAGGGCTGCTGGAGGAGCTGGTGCCTGTCGAGAATGCCACCATGCCCGAGCGCACCGTGGTCCAGTGGGACAAGGATGACCTGAACGATCTCGGCCTGCTGAAGGTGGATGTGCTCGCGCTGGGCATGTTGAGTGCCTTGCGTCGCGCCTTTGCGCTGGTGAACGATTTCCGCGGCACTCAACATGTCCTGGGCGGACTGCCCGATGCCGATGCGCAGGTGTTCGGGATGATATCCCGGGCAGACACTGTCGGCGTATTCCAGATCGAATCACGCGCGCAGATGGCGATGCTGCCGCGTCTGAAACCCAACTGCTACTACGACCTGGTCATCGAGGTGGCCATCGTGCGCCCGGGCCCCATCCAGGGCGACATGGTGCATCCCTATCTGCAGCGTCGCGCCAATCCGAAGCTGATCGACTATCCCAACGCGGAGGTCGCCGATGTGTTGGGACGCACGTTGGGCGTGCCGATCTTCCAGGAGCAGGTCATGCAGCTCGCCATCGTCGCGGCGGGCTTTACGCCCGGTGAAGCGGATCAGCTGCGCCGCGCGATGGGCGCCTGGAAACGCAGCGGCGGCATCGAGCACTTCCGCGAGAAGCTGCTGCGTGGCATGGCGGCCCACCATTATCCGGAGGAGTTTGCGCAGCGGCTGTACCGCCAGATGTTGGGCTTCGGTGAGTATGGGTTTCCCGAAAGTCATGCCGCCAGCTTTGCGCTGCTGGTGTACGACTCCTGCTGGCTGAAACACTACGAGCCGGCCGGTTTCTGCTGCGCGCTGCTCAACAGCCAGCCGATGGGTTTCTATGCGCCCGCACAGCTGGTTCGCGATGCACGCATACACGGTGTGGAAGTCAGGCCGGTGGACGTGCAGGCGAGTGCCTACGAGAGCACCCTGGAGCGGCGCGCCGATGGCGAGCCGGCCCTGCGCCTGGGCCTGCGTATGGTGAGATCGCTGTCCGAGGCCGGCGCGCAACGCCTGGTGGCGGCGCGCACAACCCCGTTTGCCAGCGTACAGGAGCTCGCGCAACGTGCGGGCCTGGATCGTGGCGATCTGGAAGCCCTCGCGGCGGCGGGGGCGCTCGCCGCGCTCAGCGCCAATCGCCACCACGCTTACTGGGAAGTGGCCGGAACCGAGAAACCGCTGCCCCTATCCGCTGCCGACGATCCCGTGCAGCCCCTGGAGGAAGGCCAGCCGCTGCTGCCCGCTCCGAGTGAAGGTCAGCAGATCGTCGCGGACTACGCTTCCGTCGGCCTGACGCTCGGTCGCCATCCCATGGCTCTGTTGCGACAGCGTTTCACGCGCGCACGGGTGCTAGCCGCTGCCGAGCTCGGTGATGTCGCTCATGGCTGCCCGGTGCGCACGGCGGGAGTCGTACTGATGCGCCAGCGTCCGGGGAGCGCCAAAGGAGTGACCTTCCTGACACTGGAGGATGAGAGCGGTCAGGTCAATATTATCGTCTGGGAAAGCGTCGGCCGTGAGCAACGCCGTCCGATGCTACAATCAAGACTGCTTGAGGTGCACGGGGAGTTACAACGGCAGGAGGGTGTCATGCACGTCATAGCCCGGCGATTGCTGGATCGCTCCCGCCTGCTTGGTGAGCTGTTGACTCGTTCGCGCGACTTTCACTGATGGCTTATGATCAGCGACGTGCCGGAGATGGAATTGTGCGGCATGAGCAGACTGCAGGCACACCTTGCTGGACGAATACTGACTCACGTGCGCGAGCAGGGAATCGGCGCCGGCGCATGGTTGAGTGAGAACGCGCTTGCACACGTTTTCGGTGTCTCGCGCACGCCGGTACGCGGTGCGCTCGCCGAGCTCTCCAGGCTCGGCATCCTCGGCGCAGTCCCGCGTAAGGGTTACGTTCTGAAACGGGCCATCAGCGAACAGGATCTGCAGGGTTATAGCGGGATGGCTGACGATGATGACCGCATCATCGAGCGCATGGCGGCCGACCGTCTCGCCGCTGCACTGCCCGACCAGGTATCAGAAACCGATCTGCTGCGGCGTTACCAGCTGACACGCCGCGTGCTCGGCCGCGTGTTGAATCGCATGGCCCAGGACAATGTGATCGAACGGCGCAGCGGCAACGGCTGGCGCTTTCTGCCGGCGCTCGATTCGGCCCAGATGCACGCCGAGAGTTATCGCTTCCGTGAGCTGGTCGAGCCGGCGAGTCTGCTCGAGCCCAGTTTCCGTCTGGATCGCGCCCGGGCGCAGCGGCTGCGCGCCGCGCATGTCGAGCTGTTGGCGGGTGGTTTGCGCCAGCTGAGCGCACGCGGCTTTCTCGATCTGGATGTTGAATTCCATGAGTTCATTGCCGGCTGCTCCGGTAACCGCTTCCTCGAGCAGGCGGTGATTCATCAGAGCCACCTGCGGCGGTTCTTCAGCTACCTGGTGAGCCATGACCCGCAGCGCGCGCGGGTCGCCTGCAGCGAGCACGTGGCCATCCTCGATCGCATGCTGGCGGGAGAGTTGGACAGCGCCGCGGCCTTGCTGCGACGGCATCTGTTCAATATGAGTCAGTATCGGCCGCGGCCGGCGCTGCGTTAGTCCGCCGCCTCGATGTCATCCTCGTCGGCTCCCTCGCCGATGCCGATATCGTAATCCTCGAAGTCGCTGGTGAGCTCCGCCGTGCGCTTGTCCTCGAGCAGCCGCTCGAGCCGGCGCCACGCCGGATCGCCGTTCTTCTGGCCACGGCGCTTGGCCAGATCGAGATCCTTGATGACCTGATCCAGATCGACGTCGGCGTCGCCGGCGACCGGCTCATCGGCCTCTTCGTCCTCGAACTCGTCGGATTCGGGTTTCTCGCTCATGCGCGATACCAGCACCGCCCCTCAGGTACTCGTGACGGCGCGAACTTAAATCAGTTTGCCCGGGCGCTGCAACGGTGCGCATCACTTGATGAGCTGATTCATCTCGAAGATCGGCAGCAGCATTGCAAAAACGATGCCCATCACGAACAGCGCCCATGCCGACGATGAGCAGCGGGCCGAGCAGGCCCACCATGCCGGCCAGCAGGCTGTCGAGCTCGCGTTCCTGGCTGATGGCGGCACGCTCGAGCATGCTCTCGAGCTCGCCGCTGGACTCGCCGCTGGAGATCAGATGGATGGTCATCGGCGGAAACAGCTTGCTGACGCGCCAGCGAGCGGCCGATCGGCGCACCTTCGCGCACCCGCGCCGCGGCCTCGGCGACGGCATCGCGCATCGGCAGATTGGTGACCACTTCACCGGAGATACGCAGCGCCTCGAGCACCGGCACCGAGCTCGCCGAGAGGATGCTGAAGGTGCGCGTGAAGCGCGCGGTGTTGAAGCCGCGCGTCAGCTTGCCGACCAGCGGCAGGCGCAGCTGCGTGCGGTGATAGCGCGCGGCGATTGGCCGGATTGCGCAGCCAGCGGTTGAACAGGAATGCGAGCGCAGCACGGCACCGATCAGCATGTACAGGCCGTAGCTGCGCATGAAGTCGCTCGTCGCGATCAGAATCTGGGTGATCAGCGGCAACTTGCCCTTGGCCTGACTCGAACACCGCGACCACTTTCGGCACGACGTACACCATGCAGGCCCGAGACGATGGCAAAGCACATGACCGAGAGCACGATGGGGTAGAGCATGGCCGCCATGACTTTCTGGCGGATCTGCTCGCGGCCCTCGGTGTAGTCGGCGAGGCGCTCGAGGATACCGTCGAGCTTGCCGGACTGCTCGCCGGCTGCGACGGTCGAGCGGTAGATCTCGGGAAAGACGCGCGGAAATTCGGCAAGACCGTCCGCAAGGCGTGTGGCCTTCCATGACGCGTGCGCGCACGCCCAGCACGATGCTCTGCACGCGCGGCTTCTCGGTCTGCTGCGACACGGCGAGCAGCGACTCTTCCAGCGGCAGTCCGGCGCGCACCAGCGTCGCCAGCTGGCGCGTGAAGAGCGAGAGATCGGCGGCGGAGACGCCGCGCGCCAGAGGAGAAGGAGCGCTGCGCGTCTGGCTTCCTTCTCGCCACCTCGCTGACGGTGACCGGCAGCAGCTGCCGCTCGCGCAGCAGCTGGCGGATGTGGCGAGGTGTATCGCCTTCGAGGATGCCGCGGCGCTCGCTGCCGCCATTGTCCAGAGCTGTGTATTCGAATGCGCCCATGGCGCCCTCAATCCTCGCGCGTCACTCGCAGCACTTCCTCGATCGTCGTCTCGCCGCGCAGCACCTTGGCGCGGCCGTCGTCGCGGATCGAGGGTGTGGCATGGCGGGCATAGCGCTCGATGTCCTGCTCGCTCGCGCCATCGTGAATCATCGTACGCATCTGATCGTCGACCACGATGAGCTCGTAGATGCCCGAGCGCCCGCGGTAACCGCTGCCGCCGTCGCGGCCAGGACGGTACAGCATCGGCGAGGGCTCGTCGGGACGCAGGTTGAGCAGCCGACGCTCGTACTCGCCTGCCTGAAAGGGCTGCTTGGTTTCGGGACTCAGCACGCGCACGAGGCGCTGCGCCAGCACGCCGATCAGGCTCGAGGAGAGCAGGAAGGGCTCGATGCCCATGTCGCGCAGGCGCGTGATGGCGCCCGCCGCGGTGTTGGTATGCAGCGTCGAGAGCACCAGGTGACCGGTCAAGCTCGCCTGTACGGCGATCTGCGCGGTCTCCAGGTCGCGGATCTCACCGACCATCACCACATCGGGATCCTGGCGCAGGATGGCGCGCAGGCCGCGGGCGAAGGTCATCTCCACCTTGGTGTTGACCTGGGTCTGGCCGATGCCGTCGATGTAGTACTCGATCGGGTCCTCGACGGTCATGATGTTGCGCGTGTTGTCGTTCAGCCGCTCGAGCGCCGCGTACAGCGTGGTGGTCTTGCCCGAGCCGGTGGGCCCGGTAACCAGCAGGATGCCGTGGGGCTTGTGGATGAGCTCGTCGATCAGCGAGGCGATCTGCGGCACCATGCCGAGCGCATTCAGATCGAGCCGTCCGGCCTGCTTGTCGAGGATACGCAGCACCACCCGCTCGCCGTGGCCGGAAGGGATGGTGGAGACGCGGACATCGACCGCGCGGCCGGCGATGCGCAGGCTGATGCGACCGTCCTGCGGCAGGCGCTTCTCGGCGATGTCGAGCTTCGACATGACCTTCAGACGCGAGACCACCAGGGGCGCCACGGCACGCTTGGACTGCAGCACCTCGCGCAGGATGCCGTCGACGCGGAAGCGGATGACGAGGCGGTTCTCGAACGGCTCGACGTGGATGTCGGAGGCGTTCTCGCTTACCGCCTGGGTGAGCACGGCATTGATGAGGCGGATGATCGGCGCATCGTCATCGCTGTCGAGCAGATCGGCCTGCTCGGGCAGATCCTGCGCCAGGTGGGCCAGGTCGGTCGTCTCATCCAGACCTTCCACCGCCTGCATGGTGTCCGAGCCGCCTTCGTAGGCGAGGCGCAGCAGCGTGTCGAATTCGGCCTCGGGCACGCGCTCGAGCTTCAGCGGCAGGCGCATGTAACGCCGCACCTCGGCGATGGCCAGCGGTGTGGCATTCTCGCGGCACGCGCACTCAGCGACCCCATCGATCACGCGCTTGACGAGCACGCCATGGCGCTTGGCGAAGGCGAACGACGGACGCCGCTCGGACGCGCCATGCCCATCGTCCGCGTGAGCGAGCGCGGTCGGAGCTGCTGTAGCGCTGTCTGCCATCGCCGTGTTCACGGATTACCTCGAGGAGGCGGGTTTGGCGACGTGCTGCCCGGCGGTGGCGGCGCAGGTGCTGGCGTAACGGCGGTTCACTACCGTCCGGATGGGTCGTGGCATCGCTGCCGAAGGGCGGCTCGGTGCCCGCTGCGGGCTTGCCGGAACTGTCGGGCGCGGGGTTGGTACCCTGGCCCCGGGACTTGCGCGCTGCGCGGTCCGCCTCGTCCTGCTGACGGGCCTGTCGCTCTTTCTCATCCGGCGAGGCAGCGACCGGGGCACCCCCGCCGGGCGGAGGCGCCGGTGGCGGATCGAGCAGCGGCTTTTTCACGCGCGGCAGGAGCGGAATGTCGTGCTCAGGGCGATTGTAGGTCTTCTCCTGGTCGATCATGTAGTTGTACTTCGAATCGGTCTCGAACGCGGCCTGCGTCTGGTCGCGCATGATCTTCGGCCGAATGAAGATCATCAGGTTGTTGCGGGTTGCCTCGGCATGACGTGTCTTGAACAGCGTGGCCGATGCATCGGGATGCTGCCGAGCAGCGGTACTCTCTGATCGGATTTCTGGTTCGAATTGGAAATCAGGCCGCCGAGCACCACGATGCCGCCGTCCTCGATGAGCACGTTGGTGGTGATGGTGCGCTTGGTGGTCGTGATGTCCACCGATGACGACGGAGGTGGGCAGCACGCTCGAGCTCTCGATCGCAGATCTTCAGCACGACCGCATTGCCCTCGGCGGCAATCTGCGGCGTGACCTTGAGGATGGTGCCGACCTCTTCGCGCTGCACGGTCTGGAACGGATTGACCGAGCCATTGCTGGCGGTGCCGGTGTTGGTGAACGACCCGGTGATGAAGGGCACCTCGTCGGCGACCTTGATCTCCGCTTCCTGGTTATCCAGCGTCACGGTCGAGGGAGTCGCGATGACGTTGCTGTCCGTATCGCCGCGCATCGCGCGCATCATGGCGGCGAAGTTCAGACCGCCCGCCGCGATGCGACCGACGGCGAGGGTCGTCCCGGTAGGCAGCGACGGCGTGTGACGCGGTCGTGGTGCCGGTGCCGGTACTTGCCGTGCTCGTGCCGACGCCAGTACGCTGCTGGCCAGATCGACGATCGAGGTGCCGCCCACCGGGCTGATGAAGGCGCCGGCCGGGATCGAGCCGTTACCCTTGGTGAATTCCGCCCAGTTGACGCCGAAGCTCTGCCGTCTTGTCGGCATTCACCTCGACGATGATGGCCTCGACCAACACCTGCGGCCGGCGGATGTCGAGCTTGTCGATGATGTTCATGACCGCGCGCATGATCTTCGGAGGCGCGGTGATGATGAGGGCGTTGTTCTGCGGGTCGGCCCAGACCATCGCGCTCTTCTCCGCCTGGGCCTGCGGGGAGTTGGCAGCGGCAGCTCCGGCTGAACCGGCCGCCGCCTGGGCGACGCCGGTAATCTGCTCTTTGAGCTTCGGAGCGATCTTCTCGGCATCGGCGTAGCGCAGATAGCGCACGCGCGTGTCTCCGCCCGATTCCAGCGGTGTATCCAGATGCGCTACCAGTGCACGAATGCGCAGCCGCTGTGACTGATCGCCGCCGATCAGCACACTGTTGGATCGCTCATCGGCGACCACTTTGGCGGCCACGCCGCCTTCGGCTGCCTGCTGACCCTGATACAGGGAGTTGATGACGCGCACGATCTCTGCGGCCGAGGCATTCTGCAGCGGTACAACTTCCACATCCTGGTCGCCGACCTGATCGATGCGGCGGATGATGCGGATGATGCGATTCACGTTGTTGGCGCGATCGGAGATGATCAGGATGTTGGATGCCGGGATAGGCCGCCAGCTGACCGTACTGCGGAATCAGCGGCCGCAGGATCGGCACCAGCTGCGCCGCGCTCACGTTCTTGACGTCGATGACCTGCGTGACGATCTCATCGGAGGTGGAGCTGACGTGATCCGGCAGATCCACGGAGGGAATCTGCCGCGCATTGGCATCGGGCAGGATCTTCACGACATCGCCCGCGGGCACGGCGATGAAGCCATGGACCTGCAGGATCGCGAGGAAGGCCTCGTAGAAGGCCGCCGGCGACATGGGCGTCGAGGAGAGCATCGTGACCTGCGCGCGCACGCGCGGGTCCATGATGAAGTTCTTGCCGGTCGCCGCGCCACCGCCTCGGCGATCTGCGTGATGTCCGCATCCTTGAAATTCGGCGTGATGCGCTGCCGGCCTGCTGGGCAGAGGCCAGCGACTCGCAGCCAGGAGCGCCGGTGCACAGCGCACCAGCAGGCGCAGCTGCAATCCGGCCACGCGCCGGGGCGACCGGACGGCGCACGGCGTGCCGCGCTGCAAAAACCACAAACCTTTCACTGACGATCCCCCGGAGCCGGCATACCGGCGCTACTGCGAAGTGTCAGGCGGTGGACCAAGCTCCGCCGGTGAGGGCGGGACTGGCGGCGGCGCCTGATCGGCTGGGCTTGCACCCTGCGTCCCAACGAGCCCTTCGGCTTCCTGCGCGACCTGGGCTATGTTCAATGTGAGATCCTGCTGCTGACCGTTGCGCATGACTGTGATGTGTGCCTCACTGGACGAACCCAGTGTGCGAAAGATCTCCTGGCCGCGAGCTGGATCATCCAGCGGCGTGCCATTGATCGCCATCACCAGGTCACCCGGACGCAGCCCGAGGCGTGAGAACGCCTGACGGTTGCGGCCCGGATAGACCCGGTAGCCCTTCTGTTTGCCCTGTGCAAAGACCGGCTGCGGCCGCATGATGTCCGCCATCAGCCCCGGCTCATCGTTGATGAGCTTGCGCATGCGATCCATGACGGGCTGCGTCGGTACGCGCTGCCGTGGAGGGCGCAGGCGGCTGCCGACACATTCTGCAGCTGGCGCGGCAGCACCAGCGTTCTCGAGCGTGCCGCTGCGATCGATCACCACGTGGTCCGCATACACCGAATGCAGCTTTGCGCCGCCAGGGACGTTGTCTCCGACGGCAAACACTTTCGCGCCGCGGCGTTCTCCCCGAGGATGGCCAGGCCATTCTCAGGATCATCCGCGGCGATGATTCCGGTCAGCACCAGCGGGATGTTCGACTGCGGCGCATTGGCCGCGTCCTGCGCCTGGCGTCTGCACGGGCGGTGCACCGAATAGGTGCGCGTTCGTGATGGCTGCAACGTCCACGCTTTGGGTGCGCGCCGGCGGGCCG
The DNA here is from genome assembly GCA_963715725.1 of uncultured Pseudomonadota bacterium. Taxonomy (GTDB): domain Bacteria; phylum Pseudomonadota; class Gammaproteobacteria; order Steroidobacterales; family Steroidobacteraceae; genus 13-2-20CM-66-19. Next base: position 3,784,815 of record OY970272.1, read on the forward strand.
GTGGCGGGCGCCATCACTTTCGGGGCCTGACCGGAGCCGGCGAGGTTGGTGAGATGACGGCTGCCTGGATGCCGAGCAGCAGCGCGAGCGTCCAGGTGGCGATGCGAGGTCCGTGCGTCAAGCAGGAGTGCGCGCCATTTGTCTGGCGGCGGCAGTCCTTCGAGCCAGGAAGCGGCATTCATGAGCGGGATGAGTCCTCGTGCCCCCGCGGGCAGATCAATAAGACCGCAACACGGCCGGTAAGTGCGACCGGGTTGCAAACAGTGACGCCGCGATGCAAGCCTTGCCACGGCGCCGGCGCAATCATACGGGCCTGTCGAGCACGCTCTCAAGCAATTGTTTCTACTGAGTAAACCAGGTCCGCAATCATCACAGGCTTGTGTTGCCGTTTGGCGACCCCTATAAAGACGTAATGCCCGATCCGCCTCCCGCTCGTCCCGACACCGGCGTCGTCGTCGAAGAGTCGCGGCCGCAAGTCAAACAACCGCCGCTGTACCAGGTCGTCCTGCTGAACGATGACTACACGCCGATGGAGTTTGTCGTCGATGTGCTGGAAAAGTTCTTCAGCCTGAACCGGCCGACGGCGACGCGCATCATGCTCGAGGTCCACACCAAGGGTAAGGGCGTGTGCGGGGTCTTCACATACGAGATTGCAGAAACTAAGGTGGCGCAGGTGACCACGTATGCGCGTGACCATCAGCATCCGCTGATGTGCACACTGGAAGAGGCCTGAAGCTTCGAGAGGTTCGACGAAAGTGCTGTCCAACGAGCTTGAATACTGTCTCAACGATGCCTTTCACCAGGCGCGTGAGGCGCGCCACGAGTACCTGACCGTCGAGCATCTGCTGCTCGCCATCCTCGATACGCCGAAGGTGCGCGAGATCCTGCGCGCCTGCGGCGCGGATCTGACCAAGCTCAAGCAGGAGCTGAAGGAGCACATCGATCAGTCCACGCCGCGCCTGGAAGAGGGCGAGGAGCGCGAAGTGCAGCCGACGCTGGGCTTCCAGCGCGTGCTGCAGCGCGCGGTGTTCCACGTGCAGTCGAGCGGCAAGAAGGAAGTCGGCGTCGCCAACGTGCTGGTCGCGATCTTCAGCGAGAAGCAGAGCCACGCGGTGTTCCTGCTGAACCGCCAGCACGTGACGCGGCTCGATGTCGTCAACTACATCTCGCACGGTCTGTCGAAGATCGCCGAGGAGAAGACTTCGGACAAGGAGGATGCGCAGCCGGACGCGCGAGCGCGATCCCGAGGGCGGCAGCGCGCTGGAGAAATACACGACCAACCTCAACCGCATGGCGCAGGACGGGCGCATCGATCCGCTGATCGGCCGCAAGCTCGAGGTCGAGCGCACCATCGAGATCCTGTGCCGCCGCCGCAAGAACAATCCGCTGTATGTCGGCGAGGCCGGCGTGGGCAAGACCGCGATCGCCGAGGGCCTGGCGCGGCTGATCGTCGAGGGCAAGGTGCCCGGAGGTGCTCGCCGACTGCACGATCTATGCGCTCGACATGGGCGCGCTGATCGCCGGCACCAAGTATCGCGGCGACTTCGAGAAGCGCCTGAAGGGCGTGATCACGGAGCTGAAGAAGCAGCCCGGCGCCATCCTCTTCATCGACGAGATCCATACCGTCATCGGCGCTGGCGCGGCCTCGGGCGGCGTCATGGATGCCTCCAACCTGATCAAGCCGGTGCTGACCAACGGCGAGATCCGCTGCATCGGCTCGACCACCTACCAGGAATATCGCGGCATCTTCGAGAAGGACCACGCGCTCGCGCGCCGCTTCCAGAAGATCGACGTGGTGGAGCCCTCGGTGGCGGAGACCGTCGAGATCCTGATGGGCCTGAAGCCGCGCTTCGAGGAGCATCACGGCATCACTTATGCCAACGATGCGCTGCAAGGCCGCCGCCGAACTCGCTGCCCGTCACATCAACGAGCGCCATCTGCCCGACAAGGCCATCGACGTCGTGGATGAGGCCGGTGCGCGGCAGCGTCTGAAGCCGATTGCCGAGCGCGAACCGGTCGTCGAGGTGCGGCACATCGAGGACATCGTCGCGCGCATGGCGCGCATCCCGCCGAAGAGCGTCTCGACCTCCGACCGCGAGGTGCTGAAGAACCTGGAGCGCAATCTGAAGCTCGTGATCTTCGGTCAGGACAAGGCGATCGAGTCGCTGGCCGCGTCCATCAAGATGGCGCGCTCCGGCCTCGGCGATCAGCGCAAGCCGGTCGGCAGCTTCCTGTTCGCAGGTCCCACCGGTGTCGGCAAGACCGAGGTCACCCGCCAGCTCGCCATCGCCATGGGCGTCGAGTTCCTGCGCTTCGACATGTCGGAATACATGGAGCGCCACACGGTCTCGCGCCTGATCGGCGCGCCGCCGGGCTATGTCGGCTTCGACCAGGGCGGCTTGCTGACCGAGGCGATCACCAAGCATCCGCATTGCGTGCTGCTGCTCGATGAGATCGAGAAGGCACACCCGGATGTGTTCAATCTGCTGCTGCAGGTCATGGATCACGGCACGCTGACGGACAACAACGGCCGCAAGGCGGACTTCCGCCACGTGATCATCGTCATGACCACCAACGCCGGGCGCGCAGGAGATGAGCCGTCCCGCGATCGGCTTCACGCACTCGGACAACGCCAGCGATGGCATGGAGGCGATCCGCCGCATCTTCACTCCGGAGTTCCGCAATCGCCTGGATGCGGTCATTCAGTTCGCGGCGCTCGATCCGCTCACCATCGAGCGCGTCGTGGACAAGCTGATCGTCGAGGTGGAGACGCAGCTCGAAGCGAAGGGCGTGACGCTCACGCTCGACGATGCGGCGCGCCGCTGGATTGCCGAGAAGGGCTACGACCCGAAGATGGGTGCGCGCCCATGGCGCGGCTCATCCAGGAGCACATCAAGCGGCCGCTGGCCGAGGAGCTGCTGTTCGGCAAGCTGGTCGGCGGTGGCCAGGTGACTGGTCTCCGTGACCGAGGATGGCACCGAAGCTGAAGCTGGATTGCACACCGACGCAGTCTGCCGGAAGTGACGGTCTAGGACCGTTGTCTCAGGACTGCCGCCGCTGACCGTGGCGGCGGCGGCTTGGCGCCGGGCCTGCTGGGTTCTAGCGGCCGCGGTAGATGATCCGACCCTTGGTCAGATCGTAGGGGGTCATTTCCACGGTGACGGCATCCCCGGTGAGGATGCGGATATAGTTCTTGCGCATCTTGCCGGAGATGTGCGCCGTCACCACGTGGCCATTCTTCAGCTTCACGCGGAACGTGGTATTCGGCAGGGTCTCGACGACCTCGCCTTCCATCTGAATCGCGTCTTCTTTAGACATACAGCCCGTATCGACTCAAGGGGCGCGAATTCTGCATAAAGGCGCCCGGCAATGCAATTTTCCGCGGCAAATTCCGCTTGTTTCATGGCAACGGTTGCGGTTCGAGATGGCATGCTCGCGCAGCAGCGCCTGGAACTGATGGCGCGCGATCGCACGGCTGCCCAGGCTGTCCAGATGCCGTGAGGGCAGCTGGCAGTCGATCACCGCGATGCCGCTGCGTCGACACAGCTCGCACGAGCTGGGCGAGCGCGACCTTGGAGGCATCGCGCTCGCGGCTGAACATGGATTCGCCGAAGAACACCCCGCCGAGCCGCACGCCGTACAGGCCGCCGACCAGCACGTCGTTTCGGTAGGTCTCGAGGCTGTGAGCGAAGCCGAGCTCGTGCAGCTGCACGTAGGCGCCGCGCATCTCCGGGTGATCCAGGTCCCGGGGCTGTGGCCGCGGGGCGCGCGCACAGCGTCGATGACGGCAGCGAAGTCCCGATCGATCGCGACCGTGAAGCCGCCGTTGCGCACGCGTTTTGCGCGAGGCTGCGGCTGCAGCGGAATTCCTCCGGAAACAACACCGCGCGCGGATCCGGCGACCACCACAGCACCGGCTGGCCGGGTGAGTACCACGGGAAGATGCCGCGCTGATAGGCCGCCAGCAAGCGCGCAGGGGACAGATCGCCGCCGGCGGCCAGCAGCCCGCGTGGCTCCTCCAGCGCCTGCTCAGGCGGCGGGAAACGCATCCGGCGGATCGTGCGGCGAGAGCCAGGTGATCGATCTTCATGCGCAGGTCCTCGTCGCTGGCGTCGGCGCTTGTCCCGATACGGCACGTGCACCTGCACTTCCTGCGCGTAGGCATCGACCGATGCGCCCTCGCGCGCGAGGTACTCCTCGATCGCCTCGCGGAAGCGCCGTTGGCAATGAAGTGCGCCGACCAGGTGAAGGCCGGCTCGAAGCCGCGGCTGACCTTGTGCTCGCCCTGCGTGCCCGGCTCGAATCGCGCCGATGCCGCGCTCGATGCAGAACTCGATGCCCTGGTGATAGCAGGTCTCGAAATGCAGGCTGTTGTAATCGGCCGCCGCGCCCCAGTAGCGGCCGAACGAGCGCCTCCTGCGACCAGAAGAAGATCGCCGCGGCCACCGGCGTGCGCCCGTGCACGGCGAGTCTTCACCATGAGCGCATCGCCCATGGTGCGCACGACCTCGCTGAAGAATTCGCGCGTCAGGTAAGGCTCGTGGCCGTGGCGCAGGAAAGTGTCGCGGTGGAACGCGTACACCGTAGTCGAGCGTGCGCTCATCCAGCTCCGCGCCGATGCGGGTCTCGAAGTGAATGCCCGCCTCGGCCACGCGCCGCCGCTCGCGCCGCGCTTTCTTGCGCTTCTCGGCCGTGAAGGTCGCGAGATAGGCGTCGAAGATCGCGTAGCCGTGATTGCGTCCAGTGGAACTGACAATCGCGCCGCAGCAGCCAGCCAGCCTGCTCGCATGCCTGCGCGGGCAGGCTCATCGAGAAACAGCGCGTGAACCGAGGAGAAGCGAATGGCTCGCCGGCATAGCCCTCGATCTCAGCCAGCAGCTGCCGTGCGGTCGCCGCAGGATCCAGATCCGCGCGTATCAGCAGCCGCGGGCCGGTCGCAGGCGTGAAGGGCACAGCGACGGTCAGCTTCGGATAGTAGCGGCTGCCGAAGCGCGCATAGGCCTGGGCCCAGGCGAAGTCGAACACGAATTCGCCGTAGGAATGCGACTTGCGAAATGCCGGCACCGCCGCGGCGAGTCCCTGGCCATCGCTCAGAGTGAAATAGCACGGATCCCAGCCGCTGCTGCCGGCCACGCAGCCCGTATGCTCGAGTGCTGCGAGAAACTCGTGACGCAGAAACGGACTGCTCGTCGCCGCCGAGCGCATTCCACTCGTGTGCGTGTCGAGCTCATCGATGCTCTTGTGGATCTTGGCGCGCATCTAATGACTGGCGGCGTCGAGCGCCTCGAGATACCTGTCCGCATCGAGGGCCGCCATGCAGCCTGCACCCGCCGAGGTGATGGCCTGCCGGTACACGTGGTCGGCCACATCGCCGGCGGCAAACACGCCCGGCACGCTGGTGGCCGTGGCATCGCCCTCAGTGCCGCTCTTGATACGGATGTAGCCCTCACGCATATCCAGCTGACCGGCAAACATCGCCGTGTTCGGCGAATGCCCGATGGCGACGAACAGGCCGGTCACTGGCAGCTCACGCTGGCCTGTGCCGCTCGACCGCGCGCAACCGCACGCCGTTGACACCCTGCTGATCGCCCAGCACCTCCTCGACGGTGTGATTCCAGATCACCGACATCTTGCCGCTGTCGACTTCGCGGAACAGTCGGTCCTGCAGAATCTTCTCGGCGCGCAGCTTGTCGCGACGATGGACCAGGGTCACATGCTTGGCGATGTGCGACAGATACAGTGCCTCCTCGACCGCGGTATTGCCGCCGCCGGCCACCGCGACTTTCTGGCCGCGGAAGAAAAATCCATCGCAGGTGGCACACGCCGAGACGCCGCGACCGCGGAATTTCTCCTCCGAAGGCAGACCCAGGTACTTGGCAGCCGCGCCCGTTGCGATGATCAGCGCATCGCAGGTGTACTGCGTGCGTGTCGCCCATGCAGTCGCAAGGGCCGCGCGCGACAGATCGACCGACTGGATGTGATCGTTGACGATCTGCGTGGCAAAGCGCTCGGCATGGCGGCGCATGCGCTCCATCAGTGCCGGACCCTGCAGGCCCTCGACATCTCCGGGCCAGTTATCCACGTCGGTCGTGGTCATCAGCTGGCCGCCCTGCTCGACACCGGTGATGAGCAGCGGCGCGCGGTTGGCGCGTGCTGCATAAACGGCCGCGCTGTAGCCGGCGGGCCCTGAGCCAACGATGATCAGGCGGTGATGTCGTGATGCCATGGACTGCCCGCAACCTTAGAAGCCTATCCTGTTGAGTACCCTCGGGCATGGTAGCGGATGCGTGGCACGCCGTCCTTGTGCCGGACCTGCAGCACAGCGGACTATAATGGGGGATCGCACCCAGCAGCAGCCGGAGCTCGCAGGACTTGGCCGAACAATCCGCGCAGATGCGCAATTCCGTGCGTTTTACCGCCGCCGTTACCCGCGGGCTGCGGGAGAGCGCTCTCATCGCCATCGGCGTGGTGGCGCTGGTGCTGTTCGTGGCGCTCGCTCACCTACAGCCCGAGCGACCGCGGCTTCTCATCAACCACCGATTCCGTCACGGTGCATAACCGGATCGGGCCGGTGGGTGCCTGGCTCGCCGACATGTTTTTCTTCCTGTTCGGCGATCCCGCCTTCCTGTTCCCGATCCTGCTGACGCTCTCCTGCTGGGCATTGTTCCGCCGCGGTCCTAGCGAGCACTCCTCGCGCGCCAATACGGCGGTGCGCATCGGGGGCTTTCTGCTGGTGCTGATGGCGAGCTGCGCGCTCACTGACGCTGCACTGGGCGCCGGGCAGCCTGCCGCAGACGGCAGGTGGCGTTGTCGGCAGCGCCTCGGCAGTCGGCTTGAGCACGGGGCTCGGGTTTCTCGGCGCGACGCTGTTATTGCTCGCCGCCTGGATGGCTGGGCTGTCGCTCGCCTTTCACGTTTCCTGGTTCACGATCATGGACCGCCTGGGCGCCGGTGTATGGGGCGGCGTCGAGCTGGCTGCGCAGACTGGCGCAGCACCAAGCGGGAAGTGGCTGAGGGACGCGAGCGCAAGGCAGGCCCGCAAGGAAGCAGTCAAGGCCGAACAGAAGAAGACCGCCGGCGCGTTCCATGCCGCGCATCGAGGCGCCGCAGCCCATCGTCGAGAAGAGCGAGCGGGTGGAGAAGGAGCGGCAGGTACCGCTGTTTGATCCACCGGGCGCCAATGAGCTGCCGCCGCTGAAGCTGCTCGATGATCCGCCACCGCGCGAGCCGCTGTACTCGGCCGAAGCGCTGGAGGCTCTCTCGCGCCTGGTTGAAATGAAGCTCAAGGACTTCGGCATCGACGCCGAGGTCGTGGCGGTGCAGCCCGGTCCGGTAGTGACCCGCTTTGAGCTGCGACCCGCGCCCGGCGTGAAGGCAAGCCAGATCACGAGTCTGCAGAAGGACCTGGCGCGCGCGCTGTCGGTGCTGAGCGTGCGCGTGGTGGAGGTGATCCCGGGCAAGAGCGTGATGGGTCTGGAGATCGCGAACGAGAAGCGCGAGATCGTGACCCTGGGAGAGATCGTCAGGTCCAGGGCCTACGACGAGCTCACCTCGCCCCTGGCGCTCGCGCTCGGCAAGGACATCGGCGGGCAGCCGGTGGTGGCGGACCTCGCCCGCATGCCGCACCTGTTGATTGCTGGCACCACCGGCTCCGGCAAGTCGGTGGGTATCAACGCCATGGTGCTGTCGCTGCTCTACAAGGCCACAGCCGAGCACGTGCGTCTCATCATGATCGACCCGAAGATGCTCGAGCTGTCGGTCTACGAAGGGATTCCGCATCTGCTGGCGCCGGTGGTGACCGACATGAAGCAGGCGGCCAACGCGCTGCGCTGGTCGGTTGCGGAGATGGAGCGCCGTTACCAGCTCATGGCCGCGCTCGGCGTCCGCAACATCGCCGGCTTCAACCGGCGGGTCAAGGACGCGATCGATGAGGGCAAGCCGATCCTCGATCCGGTGATGATGCTCAGCGGCTGCAAACGATCCGACGCATCGATCAATCGCAAATTCCCGAACCTGACGCCGCTGCCCTACATCGTCGTGGTGATCGACGAGCTCGCCGATCTGATGATGATCGTGGGCAAGAAGGTCGAGGAGCTGATCGCGCGGCTCGCGCAGAAGGCGCGCGCCTCGGGCATCCATCTGATCCTGGCGACACAGCGGCCCTCGGTGGATGTCATCACCGGCCTCATCAAGGCCAACATCCCGTGCCGCATCGCCTTCCAGGTCTCCGCCAAAGTGGATTCGCGCACCATTCTGGATCAGATGGGTGCCGAGACCCTGCTGGGGCATGGTGACATGCTCTATCTGCCCTCGGGCACCTCGATGCCGACACGCGTGCATGGCGCCTTCGTCTCCGACCAGGAAGTGCATCGGGTAGTGGATGCTGCTCAAGACCCAGACGCCGCCCAACTACATCGAGGAGGTGCTGTCGGGTCCGCAGACGCCGATCCCGGGGCTGCCGCCTGAGGAAGGCGAGGGGGGCGCCCTGCTGGATGATCCGGAGGCGGATCCGCTCTATGACGAGGCCGTCAAGATCGTCACCACCGAGCGCAAGCCCTCCATCTCCTATGTGCAGCGGCGTCTGAAGATCGGCTACAACCGTGCCGCGCGTCTGCTGGAGGCGATGGAGACAGCAGGACTCGTCGGTCCGCTGCAATCCAACGGCGCCCGCGAGGTGCTGGCGCCGGCGCCCCCGGAAGGGTGAGAGGCGTGCGCCACATCCTGCGCGCCGGCCTGCCGTTGATGCTGCTGGCCGGCGAGGCCGGCCTCGCGCTCGGCGCCGCGGCAGCAGCGCAAACTCCACTCGATGCCTATCTGGATGATCTGAAGACGCTGCGTGCCAGCTTCGTGCAGACGCTGGTGGATGCGCATGGGAAGCAGATCGATCGCTCGAGTGGCGTGCTGATCGTGGTGCGGCCCGGAAGTTCAGCTGGGAAATTCATCCGCAGGCATCACAATCGGATGCCGGGCAGCTCATGGTCGCGGACGGTCGTAACCTCTGGTTCCTGGACCGCGATCTGCAGCAGGTGACGGTAAAACCGGTCGATGCGGCGTTGTCAGCTACGCCTGCGATGCTGCTGTCCGGCACCGGAGACTTCCGCAAGAATTTCGACATCACTCCCGCTCCGCGCCGTGACGGGCTCGACTGGGTGCTGGTCGAGCCCGCATGGCACGGAAGCGGACTTCCGCCAAGCACTGCTCGGCTTTCAGGCAAAAGAGCTGAAGCGGATGATTCTCGAGGACAAGCTGGGTCAGACCGCCACGGTGATATTCGATCACGTGGAGCGCAATGTCCCGATACCGCCGGAGGAGGTGAGCTTCACAGCCGCCTCCGGGAGTGGATGTCATCGGTACGCCGCAGAAATGAACCCGCTGCGGCCCCTCGCTGATCGCATGCGGCCGCGCTCGCTCGATCGAGTTCGTTGGTCAGCCGCAGCTACTGGGTCCAGGCAAACCTCTGCGACGCGCCATCGAGACCGGGCAGCTCCACTCGCTGATCCTCTGGGGTCCACCCGGCACCGGCAAGACCACTCTGGCACGGCTCATCGCCCAGCATGCTGATGCCCAGTTCATCGCTTTGTCGGCTGTGATGGCCGGGGTCAAGGACATCCGCGCCGCGGTAGAGAGCGCGCGTGCCGCGCGCGCCAGCAGCGGCAAACCCACTTTGCTCTTTCTGGATGAGGTACATCGCTTCAACAAGGCTCAGCAGGACACTTTCCTGCCCTTTCTGGAGGATGGGACGCTGACCTTCGTGGGCGCAACGACCGAGAATCCTTCCTTCGAGGTAGTGAGCGCGCTGCTGTCGCGGGCGCGCGTGTACGTGCTGCGTGCCTTGTCCGTCGAGGACATCGTTGCGCTGCTGCACAAGGCGCTCGAGGACGAGGAGCGCGGGCTCGGGCGGGAGCAGCTCGATGCGCAGCCTGATGCGCTGGAGCTCATAGCGCGCGCTGCCGATGGTGACGCGCGACGCGCACTCAACATGTTGGAACTGGCAGCCGGCGTCGCCGAGGCCGAGGGGTCGGCCAAGGCGTTGACGCTCACCATCGCTCAGGAAGTCGCCAGCGGCGGGCGACGGCGTTTCGACAAGGGCGGCGATCAGTTCTATGACCAGATCTCCGCGCTGCATAAGTCAGTGCGCGGCAGCGATCCGGATGCCGCGCTTTACTGGCTGTGCCGGATGCTCGATGGCGGTTGTGACCCGTCTTACATCGCACGGCGGGTGGTGCGCATGGCGAGCGAGGACATCGGGCTCGCAGACCCGCGTGCCTTCGCTATCACGCTCGATGCCTGGGAGGCTTACGAGCGGCTGGGGAGCCCCGAGGGCGAGCTGGCGCTGGGCACTGCAGTGGTGTATCTCGCCTGCGTACCGAAGAGCAATGCGGTGTATGTGGCGATGGCCGAGGCCATGGCGGATGTGGAGAAGTACGGCACACTCGATGTGCCACTGCGGTTCCGCAATGCGCCGACCCGGTTGATGAAGAATCTCGGCTTCGGTCGCGACTATCGCTATGCACATGATGAGCCGGAAGCCTTTGTACCCGGCGAGCGCTATCTGCCGGACGAGATCCCGCAGCGCCATTACTATCGTCCGGTGCCGCGCGGGCTGGAGATCCGGATCAGTGAGGCCCTGGCGCGGATGCGCAGTCAGAATGCAGCGACCGCCGCTGCACCCGATGCGGGCTCCGCGTCGCCCGGTGCTGCTGCCGCCAATGCGGACACGCCTGGCAACAAGGAGAGTTCGTGAACCCTGAGCGGAGGAAGAGGCTGTGATCGATCTGAAACTGCTGCGCGCGGAACCGGATCGGGTGGCGCAGAACCTGGCGCGCCGCGGCTTCAGGCTCGATGTGGCCGCGCTGCGCGCCCTCGAGGAAAGGCGCAAGCCCATTCAAGTGCAGGCAGACCGGCTGCGCGCCGAGCGTAACGCCAACGCCAAGGCCGTGGGCATCGCCAAGGGCAGGGGCGAGGATACCGCGGCGCTCATCGCACGCAGTGAGGGACTGGCGGAGGAACTGGCGGCTGCCGAGCAGTCACTCACGGCGGTACAGGAAGAGCTCGAGCAGTGGCAGCTCGGACTGCCGAATCTGCTGCACGAATCGGTGCCCGAGGGGCGTGACGAGACGGCAAACCTCGAGCTGCGACGCTGGGGCGAGCCCTGCCACTTCGACTTTCAGCCGCGTGATCACACGGACATTGGCGAGCGGCTGGGCATGATGGATTTTGCAGCGGCGAGCCGCATCTCCGGCGCGCGCTTCGTCGTGCTCTCCCAGCAGCTGGCGCAGTTGCACCGCGCGCTCATCCAGTTCATGTTGGATCTGCACACGCGCGAGCATGGCTATCACGAGGTGTACGTACCCTACATCGTGAATGCCGCGGCGCTGCAGGGTACCGGTCAGCTGCCGAAGTTCGAGTCAGACCTGTTCAGAGCGGCTAGTACTGCCGCTGCCGAGCCGGACAGTGGGGGGGTGCGCTACCTGATCCCGACCGCTGAGGTTCCGGTGACCAATCTCGTGCGCGAGGCCATCATCGAGGCGCGCGCGCTGCCCATGAGATTCGTTGCGCACACGCCGTGTTTTCGCTCCGAAGCCGGGTCGCACGGCAAGGACACGCGCGGCATGATCCGCCAGCACCAGTTTGAGAAGGTCGAGCTCGTGCAAATCGTGCGACCCGCCGAGTCCTACCAGGCCCTCGAGGAGCTCACAGCACATGCCGAGAAAGTGCTGCAGAGGCTGCAGCTGCCCTATCGCGTGGTTGCGTTGTGCGCGGGAGATGTCGGTTTCGCATCCGCTAAAACCTATGACCTCGAAGTCTGGTTGGCCGGCCAGGATCGCTACCGCGAGATCTCCTCTTGCTCCAACTTCGAGGCTTTCCAGGCGCGTCGCATGCAGGCGCGCTGGCGCAACCCGGAGAGCGGCAAGCCGGAGCCGCTGCACACCCTGAACGGGTCGGGCGTTGCCGTGGGCCGCGCGCTGGTAGCGGTACTGGAGAACTATCAGCAGGCGGACGGCTCGGTGAGCATTCCCGCAGTGCTGCGGCCCTATATGGGCGGGCTGGAGCGGCTGTAGCCCGTCGCGTAAACCTCCCGCCGGAAGCGTAGACCCCGCTGGACTACCCGTGGCAGCTGCCCGGTGCGGAAGGACGTTACGGCGGGCCCATTCATTGCTAAATTAGCGACTTGGGTGGAGGGAGTGTGACCGGTGAATGCCATTGAAGATAGCGTGGCGTCCGAATCGGGACGTCTGCGTCAGCCGCATCCTGCGCCTGCATCCGTACCCTTGCAGGCCCCGGATGCTCGCGCCCGTCAGTCGATGGACGCCCGCTTCCTCGAGCGGCTGCTGCGTCTTCTCGGCAATCCCCCCATCGAATTCGTGCTGTGGAATGGCGAGCGCATTCCGCAGAGCGGCGCGGAGCCGGTGGCGCGCATCCGCATTCAGGATCGGGCCGCACTTTACGGCTTGGTGGCGGATCCGCAGGTGCGCTTCGGGGACTTTTACAGCGAGGGCCGCATCGAGGTTGAAGGGGATCTGGTGCGACTGCTGGAGGAAGTCTATCGCTCCGGTACCCAGGCCTCGCGCAATTCCTCGTTGCTGCGCCGGCTGGTGGAGCGCATGCGGCGACGGCATGTCAACACCATGCCGGGTTCGCGGGACAACATCCATCACCATTACGACATCGGCAATGCATTCTACTCGCTGTGGTTGGGCAAGACGATGGCGTATACGTGCGCCTATTACCCCACTCCCACGGCATCGCTGGATGAGGCGCAGGTCGCGAAGATGGACCACGTTTGTCGCAAACTGCGGTTGAGGCCCGGTGAAAGCGTGGTCGAGGCTGGCTGTGGCTGGGGTACGCTCGCACTGCACATGGCTCGTCAGTACGGGGTCAAGGTGCGCGCTTTCAACATCTCCCGCGAGCAGATTGCCTATGCGCGCGAGAAAGCCGAGCGCGAGGGTCTGGCCTCGCAGGTCGAATACGTCGAAGACGACTACCGCAACATCTCCGGCCACTACGATGCGTTCGTGTCCGTGGGCATGCTCGAGCACGTCGGTGTTGAGCACTACAGCGGCCTGGGCCGAGTGATTGATCGAGTGCTCGGCGGACGCGGGCGTGGCCTGATTCACTCCATCGGCCGTAACCGTCCCGCGGCGATGCACCCCTGGATCGAAAAGCGCATCTTCCCGGGAGCGCATCCGCCTGCCTTGAGCGAGATGATGCAGATTTTCGAGCCCTGGAATCTGTCCGTTCTGGATGTGGAAAACATCCGGCTGCACTACGCCCGGACGTTGCAGCATTGGACAGAGCTGTATGAGGGCGCCAGTGACCGTGTGGCTCAGATGTTCGACATGCGTTTCGTGCGTATGTGGCGGCTGTACCTGGCAGGCTCTGTCGCTGCGTTCACCACCGGCACACTGCAGTTGTTCCAGGTGGTGTTTGCTCCGGGTAACAGCAACGATGTCCCGTGGACGCGGGACTACATCTACGCGCGTTGACAACCGAGCGGAGCGTGCGTGCGCAGCTGTGAGGTGCTGATCGTCGGTGGCGGACCGGCAGGTTCGGCGGCCGCCCGCAAGCTCGTGCAGCGCGGGGTAGACGCCCTCGTGCTGGACAAGGAGACCTTTCCGCGGCTGAAGCTGTGCGCCGGATGGATCACGCCGGAGGTGGTGCATGAGCTGCAGATGGACCCGGCCAGCTATCCGCATCGCTTTCTCACCTTCGAGCGGCTGCACATCCATATCAAGGGACTGAGCTTCCGCATACCCAGTGTGCAGCATTCGATCCGCCGCTTCGAGTTTGATCAATGGCTGCTCGCGCGCTCGGGGGCTCCCGTCGTGCATCACACGGTGCGCAACATCCGTGCAGAGGGACAGGGGTATGTGGTCGATGACGAGTTCCGCTGCAGGTATCTGATCGGTGCAGGGGGCACGCGCTGTCCGGTGTATCGCTCACTGTTTCGGGAGTTGAATCCGCGCAGTGTCGAGCTGCAGACCGTAACTCTCGAGCACGAGTTCGAATACGACTGGAAGGATCCAACCTGCCATCTGTGGTTCTTCGAGCGGGGACTGCCGGGCTACTCCTGGTATGTGCCCAAGCAGAATGGCTGGCTTAACGTCGGCATTGGTGGAATGGCCGAGCGCATGAAGCGCAGCGGAGCGGATATCAAACAGCACTGGAGCCGTTTCACCGCTACCCTTGAGAAAAGTCTGGCTCCCGGGGCGCACTACGAGCCCACCGGCTACAGCTACTACTTGCGCGGCCGGGTGGAGGTGGTACGGCGGGACAATGCATTTATCGCCGGTGATGCGGCCGGACTCGCGACGCGGGACATGGCCGAGGGCATTGGGCCTGCCGTTCGCAGTGGCATCCGCGCGGCCGAGGCGATCCTCGAGAATGTGCCGTATCGGCTCGATCAGGTGACTGGCGCGAGCCTCGGCGGTGGCTGGCTCAGCAAGGCGCTCGACTGGTCGATGACACGCGGACTTGCCGCCTGAAGGTAGCCGCGCCGCGCGCCCACCCTGCGCGCCTGACGTAGCACCGCCGTGCAGTGGGGGCGCTTCAGGCTTCGGGATTATCAGCGTCAGGATGAAAAAGCTGCTGACCGTTGATCCGGTAGTTGCCGATATCGTGTTGCCCGTCCGCAGAAATCAGATAGTCGATGAACTTCTGTCCCAGCCCCGCACGAACATTCGGGTGTTTCGCCGGATTGACCAGGATCACACCGTACTGATTGAACAGGCGCCGATCGCCTTCGACCACGATCTGCAGATCCGATTTGTTGACGAAATGCAGCCAGGTAGCGCGATCGGACAGGACGTAGGCGGGACTCGCCGCGGCGAAGTTCAGCGCCGCCCCCATGCCCTGGCCGATCGCTTTGTACCAGCCGCCCTGGGCGCGTTCGATGTCCACCCCGGCAGCTTTCCACAGAGAGAGCTCCGCAAGGTGGGTCCCCGAACGGTCCCCTCTGGAGATGAAGGCAGCATGGCGGCGGCTGATGATGCGCAGGGCTTGAGTCACATCAGCCATGCCCGCCACCTGCGCCGGATCGCTGCGCGGGCCGATCAGCACGAAATCGTTGTACATCACGGGATAGCGCTTCACACCTTGTCCGTCCGCCACGAACTTCAGTTCGGCGTCCCTGGCATGCACGAGCACGACATCAGCATCGCCCCGGCGCGCAGTATCGAGGGCCTGCCCGGTACCCTGAGCCACCACTCTCACCGTGACTGCGGTCTTTTTCCGCACCAGCGGTAGCAGGTAATCGAACAGGCCCGAGTCCTGAGTGGAAGTGGTTGAGGCGAGCACGATGTACTGTTCCGGCTGAGCAGCCGCCCCTGCCGCGGTGGCGGCGATCAGCCACAGCAGCAGATACTTCAGGGCTTGCATTTTGTCCTCCTGGTCAGAGCAGCAGTTCGCCTGCCAGGAACCGTTGCGCCACGGCTGTCTTGGGCTGTGTGAAGAACTGCGTAGCCATGCCGACTTCAATGATGGTACCGCGGTGAAGCAGCACAATCTCACCAGCCAGCCTTCTTGCGGCATGCAGATCATGCGTCGCCATGACGACTTTCACGCCCCGAGCCGCAGCCTCGTGCACGATGTCCTCCACCGCCTTGGTGGTGGCCGGGTCCAGGCTGGCGGTGGGTTCATCTAGAAACAACACGCGCGGATCGCGTGCCAGAGCCCGGGCCAGCGCGAGTCTCTGTTGCTCGCCGGCCGACAGCCGCCTGGCCGCTCGCGAAGCCACAGCCTGCAAGTTGACCCGGATGAGGAGCTCGTTCGTGCGCGCTCCTCGCAGTGACCGCGCCACGCGCGCAGCGGCGAGCGCGTAGCGAACATTGTTGCGGGCACTCCGTCGCAACAACACCGGGCGCTGAAACACAATCGCGCGGCGTCCGATCCGTGCCGAGCGTCGACCGCCCCAGGAAATACGGCCGCTCGAGGGCGCGATCAGGCCCATCGCCAGGCGCAACAACGTGGTTTTGCCCGAACCGTTGGGCCCGAGCACCAGGGTCGGAGGGCCTGCAGCGAAGGTAAGCGAAACGTGTTCCAGGATGCGCACGGCACCAACAGCGAGGCAGACGTTGGCCAGCTCGATCGGCAGTTCCGCGTTGTGCGCATTCATCCCGCCAGTCGCTCACCCAGGCGGCGGATACCCCAGGCCAGCGTGCTCACCGTGAGCACGACCAGCATGAGGACGATCCCCAGACCGATGGCAAGGGAGAGATTGCCCTTGGACGTTTCCAGCGCGATCGTAGTAGTCATAGTGCGGGTATAGCCTGCGATGTTGCCGCCAACGATGATTATCGCGCCCACCTCGGCAGCGGCGCGCCCGAATCCCGCCAGCACAGCCGTCACCAGTGAGAAGCGGGCATCCCAGAGCAATGTGATGACGCGCCGCCATCTGCCGACATCCATGGCGGCGAGTTCCTCCCGGTATTCGAGCCAGTAATCCTCAACCGTCTGGCGAGTCAGTGCGGCGATGATCGGTGTGACCAGCAGCGTTTGTGCGATCACCATGGCGCTCGGCGTGAAGAGCAGGCCCCACGATCCAAGAGGGCCCGATCGGGACAAACCCAGATAGACGGTAAGCCCGACAACGACGGGTGGCAGTCCCATCAAGGCGTTGAACAGCACGATGAGCGCCGCGCGACCGCGGAAGTGCGTCAGTGCGAGGATTGCACCCAGCGGTGCGCCGAGCAGCGTCGCAAAGAGTGTGGCGCTCAGACTGATGCCCAGAGACAGCCAGACAATTCCGGTCAGCGTCGGATCAGCGCTGGCGATCAGATTCCACGTGGAGATGTTCTCGGGCATTCTGAGCACTCATCTTAGCTAGGCGAGTCGCCACGCAGAAGAGCAGTGCAGGCAGTTGAGAGATCGGGCGCCGACTCTTATTCGGTCTGTTTTGCCGTCAGCGCGCAGGCGCGTTGCTGTGCGATCATTTCGCGCTCGCGCTCTTCCTGCGCTCTGACGAGCTCATAGCGACGCTTCATACGCCTGATCCGGTCCGTGAGTGCCGTAGCCTCCCTGAGGCGTTGTTCCAGCAGCTCGATGTCGGCATGTTCAGGGAGTGAGCGCAGACCGGTGACCGCAAAGGCGAGCTGTCTGACCAGCACCAGATCCGCATCGCACTGTTGCCGGATCGCCTCCGCCAGCCCCGGCTGGCCAGTGGCTGCCACGGATTGGCGGACTTGATTGGCAGTCAGAATTGAGGACGGCAATGAGTGCAGGTCGTCGTCGATCGCAGCCAAAGTGCTTTCCAGCTTCTCACGCATCCTGCAGGCCATTTCGGCGCGCCGACCGAGCAGACCGTTTGCCCATCGAACAGCAGCTGCCACTGGATTAAAGTTAAATGACATCGCGAAGCTTCGTGCTGCCTCCCGGCGCGGAGTTTGCTGCAACCTGCAGCCGGCTCCTTTGCTTTTCTCCTCCGGCTGCCCGCCTCGCAGCTTACGCGCGCAGCGGCCTGCCGGCATTGCGGCTTTCCGCAAGCGTTTGCCGTATCGCTCTAGCCCACGACAGCTGCAGTCGAACCAATGATGCTCGCCAGCTGCATGTTGTCGGGTGGGTAGCCCTCTTTAGATATGTAATCTGCGGAAATGCGTAGCGGGTCCCGGTAGCCGGCACTCACAGGCGCGCAGACTCCGCGGCCATGAGCGACAGGAAGCAGCTGCGCGACGCGCTCCGCAAGGCCGTGGCCAAAATCGCAGAGGGCCTGCGGCGCGATCCCATTCGCGTCGAGCAGCACCGGCTGCAACAGGCCGAGGCACTGCGTCAGCTCAAACGCCTACATTGACGGGGGGAGAGCATATGGACTGGGACACAGTGGCGACGGCGGTCTGGCAGGTACTCTTCGCGCCGATCGACTACCTCGCGTTCGGGTATTTCCTGGCCGTGCGGTTGCTCTGGGGCGTCTACCGGCAGCGTCGGCGTCTGCAGGAGTTTATGGCAGCCAACGCCGATACCGTTGGCCCCACAAATCAGGACGCGTGACTTTCGATGACCGCGGCCAATCGACTTGGGAATGGCGGGTGGACCAGGGTACGTTCAGTCGGCAAATCGATACACAACGGCTGAAGCAACTTCAGGAAGGAGCGGGCGTGACGCTCAAGGAAGATCATCCTGCGCCGCCTGCCGGCATCAATCCTTCAGTGTGCCGATTGCGCTGCCAGCGGAACCGAAGAAGCGCAGAACACTGGATGATATGCGCAAGCTGAGCGAAGAGATAAAGCGCAAACGCGAAAGGCAAGTGACGAACTAAGCTCGCCCGTCCCCGCTAGCGCCGGCAACGTTTACTAAGTGTTGGACGCAGCTTCAGCGTTTGACCACGTAGCCCATGTAACGATACACGCCGGATCGCTCCAACTTCACTTCCATCGCACGCGCCGCCTTGCGCGTGGGAGTGGTGGCGTATCTAAAACGGCACTCGCGGCTGAGGAAGCGCACTCGCCCAGCCTCGGTGCGCAGATCATACGCCGGGGCCACGGAGCGATCGAAATACAGGTGCTTGGCCAGGACCGATTCACTGGATCGAACCTGCTTGGGCTCGCGCCATGGTGGGGGCGCTTTGCCGAGCAGCCGCGCCTGCAGCGAGCGCGCGTGCTTCTGCAAGCGCCCTTGAAGATCCCGGGCAACGCCAACCTTGAGCAGCCTGCCACGATGGCGAATTTCGTACAGCCCCGGGCCGTGGGGCAAGGTCGGCCACTGATCAAAGCGCAGCCACGCGCTCCATTTATCCTTGGCTGCGAGTGTCCGCTGCGGCTTGGCCATGCCTACCCGCCAACTCCGCGCCGCGCAGCTCGTCCGGCTTGAGCGTGTTTGGAACTACTGATGCGGCCAGCTCATTGGCTTGTCGAAGGTGAGGCGCAGTCTGCGCAATCCGTTCATAGGCCGCAGCGACGGTGTACAGCATCCGCTGGCATTCGGCATCTGTGAGGAACTGCGCCGCCCGCAAGGCTTCGTTGGCGAGTGACAGCCAGTACTCCGGTGGGTGTGCGTCTTCGTTGGACACGGCTTTCACCCCATCCCCTTCTCCCTGAACCTCGAAGTACTAGCAATAATCAGTCCTGAAGCATTGAGAAGTAAGTAAAAGCCGCGTACTTTGTTCTGCAAAGCGTTTTTGTGTGCCGTGCATTCCACGCTTTCATTCCAGAGCTGTTCCGCGTTCCGCAACGCTATGCTGAGATGTCCAAAATGCGCCTGGAGCGGGCAAGGTCGCGAAACCCGCGTTGGCAAGGTGCGCAGTGACGGTCCGGTGGGCGACGCGTAGCGCTGCGCCTGGAGAGGAAAGCGACGCCCGGCGGCATTTGCCATCATTTGGGCGGCGGCGAGTTAGATTTCCGGAGGATACTGGCAATCCTCCCGCAGGGCGAACGCGCTGGGTTCTCATCGAAAAAGCATCGCCATCACAGCCGACCGAATGCGTGATACCGAAGACCGTTTGACACATTCTCCTACACCTGGCGGGGCGGCGGTCGGGTTTACTCAGCTCCCGCAGACATCTCCATCTCCACCGAATCACGCGGACAGCGACGGACGCGCCGCTTACCATGCGGGTCGGCGTGTGAGGGATGCCCTGAGACAGGAGCGCGTATGACAACTCGACGGCTTCGCAGAGCGAAGGCCATTTCAAAACAATACACGGAACTCGCCATTGCGGTCCCGCAAGTCGTGGCGCACCGGGCCACACGATGGGCGCTTGCAGGTCCCATCATGTCGGAGCGGGACCGCCGCGAATTTCAGAGAATGGTGAGCGAAAAGCAGGCGGCCTTCACGCAAGCCTACTGGGAAATGGCATTGCAGATGTTTCGCGTAAACCTACAACTCACCACCACACTGTTCCGGGCGTTTTTCCCGCCTTTCTCGCTAACGACCCAGTCGATGGATGCCGCCGTGGCTCAATCGCAGCATGCAATAGGAACCATACTCGGCAAGGGTTTGGCACCCATACATCGCACGGCGGTATCGAACGCCAAGCGTCTGTCTAAGATTCCCTTGCGCTAGTTCTGCTGGCGCAAGGGAATCCTTCCGACGAAGGTGCCAGTAGCAGTGCAGTTCGCGCCGGAGCCGGATTAAAGTGAGCGCTGCAAACCTGCTGGTTGGAGACAAAATAGAAACATTGGTCACTGCAAGTGCCGTTTGAGTAGGGCAGAATATCTGGCAAGTCTCTGATTCCACAAAAAACGGAGAGGTGGCAGAGCGGTTGATTGCACCGGTCTTGAAAACCGGAGGCCCTTCACGGGGCTCGTGAGTTCGAATCTCACCCTCTCCGCCACCAGCATTCATGTTCACGCGAAAAATCTGCAACTGGCTGCGCACGCTCGTGCTGACAACCGCCGCAGTGTGCGTTGCCGTGCAATCCTCGCAGGCTTCAGCACCATCGCCCCCTTCCGGTACGGATGCAGATACCAGCGCCTGGTGGTGGACGACCGCAGCGTTGGCGGACGATGCGATGGAGGGGCGTGACACGGGCTCCGGCGGTTATAAGCGGGCTGCGAGCTACGTCGCACGGCATTTCCAGCAGGCGGGTCTGCAACCCATCGGCGATCAGGGCGGCTGGTTGCAATCGTTCCCCTTAGTCGAGGTGAAGGTGGAGGCTGACGGAGGCGCGGTTCAAGTGAGTCGGCAAGCTGCCGCAGCGATAGAGTTTGAGTTTCTCCACGAGATTACGGTGCGGGCCACGGATCGCCTGCCGGCGCTCATAGAAGGTCCACTCAGCTTTCATGGCTACTGTTCGGGCGCCGAGCTCGACCCTGACATGAAAGGCAGAATCGCAGTCTGTTTCGCGACCCGACGGCAGGGTCTGCCCACCCAGGCCGAACGCATCAGCGCTGCTTCCCGGGCTGGAGCGATCGCGATCATCTGTGTTGATGATCCGGGCTTTACCATTGAGCCGGCGCGCTGGCCCGCGGCCTATGCCCGCTCTGTGCGCATCGCCGGAGATCCGCCGGCAGCGGCAGATGACCTGGCCGTGTTCAATCTCAGCAGTGCCGGATTCGTCAAGCTTCTCTCCGGGACGGGACTGAATGCCGCTAAGGTGCTCGATGCCGGTGCGGCGCGGCGGCCGCTGCGCAGCTTCGCGATTCCCGGACGTTTTACTGCGCGCTTGCGGCTGTCGAAAAGCACTTACTCCGCAGCCAATGTGTTGGCGTTCCTGCCCGGAGCCGATCCGCAGCTCAAGGATGAAGTGTTGGTTGTTTCCGCTCATCTCGATGGCTACGGCTATGGGGCGCCGGTCGCGGGTGACACGCTCTACAACGGTGCCTTTGACGACGCCGCGTATGTAGCGACATTGGTTCGTCTTGCCGAGCAGCGTCATGGCCAGGGCTTCAAGCGCAGCGTTTTGTTCGGCGCCTTCGCTGGCGAGGAGAAGGGTCTGTTGGGCTCGACATGGTTCGTGCGGCACCCGCCCGTGGAGCAGAAACGACTGGTGGCAGACATCAACCTCGACATGCTGCGGCCGCTGTTTCCCCTAAAGGCCCTCACCATGCTGGCCAGAGACCGCTCCACACTCGCGGACGCCGCCGAGTCTGTGGGCCAGGCCATGCATATCGAGATTCGTCCTGACCGGGAGCCTGAGCGAGGGCTGCTGCAGCGCGCAGATCACTGGCCGTTTCTGCAGGCGGGCATACCCGCCACTACCTTTGTGTTTGCGTACGATCGGGATAGTGATGCGGAGCGCCGTTACCGCGAGTGGTACAACATCCGATATCACCGGCCGCAGGATGACATGGGGCAGCCCATTGACTTTGCGGCGGCCGCGGCCTTCAACCGATTTTTCTATGCGCTTACCACGAAAGTGGCGGATGCGCCGCAGAAGCCGGTACTGCGGCAGGATTCTTCAGCAGGCGCGAATCGCGGAACGTCAAGCCGCCCACTGCAGAGCGGGCTTTTCGCCAAGCTGAATTACAAAGCGATACACGGGGCAGTGCTACGGTGCAGCGTCAAAACTGTGGCAAGGAAGTGCTATGTCAACCTCGAGCGTGGAGCGCGAGCTGCGACCGGTGGCCCGGGCTCGCATCGCGACCAAGGTGCTACCGCGAGAGCGGCCACGACAGATTCTGGCCGGCTGGGGCTGCGGAAAACCGTGTGACCTCTGTGACAGGTCCATCACGAGCACTGAGGTTGAGTACGAGATTCACGAGGTGTGCGCAGACCGCACCGTGACCTATCGCTTCCACATCGCATGCCAGGGTATCTGGCAGCTCGAACTGCCTGCTTCCTGAGTGCGCAACACTGAGGCGGGTTGCAAGCAGGTACGCAGCGTCGGGATCGTTGTCTCGGCTCGTACTAGGGCACGCAACGGCCATACTGTTTGCTGTATAACAAAACGCCGGTCATGAATGCGACGTGGCGGCGTTCCGGTATCAGCGCCATGTAATTTGGCAGATACCTCTCGAGCCAGCTGCCGATCTCCGTGCGCCGGTCCGATGCCTTGATGTGATTGCGCAGCATCCCCTGCAGCTCGCCTAACTGCTTCTGCCACTCACTATCACTCTTGCAATGATGCGGCCGTTCGATACGCTCATCAGCAGCCAGCAGAGCGCTTACCAGCTCGAAGCCTGCGGTTGCGTAATCGTATGCACCACCGAGCGTGCCGCGATCACACAAGTCCCGGAACCAACCGGGGACACCGTCGCGCACGGGAGCAAGCGATGCGCACTCGCTGCTGCGTGCCTGTTGGAGCGCTGCGCCCGTCACGAACTCAGTTAGGGTTTTCCCGCCACGCGCAGCTGCAGCCATCAGCAGCTCCTTCTCGCTGGAATCGATATGCAGCAGGAGGACTGCGGACTTAATGTTATTATTATTAACCATATTTTCGCGGCACGCGCCGCTCCAGCGCTGATAAGAAACCATACGCCGTCTGCATGAGCAGCGGCAAGTAGGGGTATGCAGGTACCACCGTGACGGTGATTCGAGAAGTGAGCTCTGCCGCAGATCTGGCGCAGATACGTCAACTGATGCAGGAGTACGCCGCCGGCCTCGGCATCAGTCTTGATTACGAAAACTTCGAGGCTGAGCTGCAGGACCTGCCCGGAGTCTATGCCCCTCCGCAAGGCCGCTTGCTGCTGGCCTGGCAGGAATCAGCAGCGCTGGGCTGCGTCGGCTTGCGGCCGTTCGCTCCAGGCATCTGCGAAATGAAGCGTCTTTATGTTCGGTCGCAGGCGCGCGGCAGGGATGTCGGAAGGCAACTCGCCGAGCGAGTCTGTGCGGAAGGCCGTGCAGCGGGCTACCGGCAGATCTATCTGGATACCTTACCAACAATGCTGCCGGCGCAGCAGTTGTACCGTGCGCTGGGTTTCAGGCCGATCGCCGCTTACCGCTTCAATCCGGTGCCGCACACGCAATATTTCGCGCTGGCACTGTAGCCAGGGTAGCGCGTCAGCGACGCGTGGTAGTATTCAGGGATGCCTCGACTGCCCTCGCCACGGCGAATAGCCGTGCATCTTGCAGTGCGCCCGCAAACAGACTGAGCCCCACAGGGGCGGAGCCGGGGTCGTGACAGGGCAGCGAGATGGCGCAGCCGTCCAGCATGTTGACGATGCTCGTGTTGCGTAGCATGAGTGAGTTGATACGCCAATAACCCTCATCAGCAGACAGTTCCGCGAGCGGCGGTGCTACGAGGGGCGTGGTTGGCATCAACACCGCATCAAACATTGTAATCTGTGTCGATACCGCCTTGATGAAGGCCGCACGACGAGCCAGCAGGCTTACATACTCGACGGCGCTCATCTCCCGTGCCCGCAGGATCCGTGCCGCCACGCGGGGATCGTACTGGTCTTTATGGTTCCAGAGTTGATGCTGATGTTGCGCCAGTGCTTCTGCTGCACTGATGCCGCCGCGCGCGTTCATCTCAGGTAGCTGTTCGAGTTCGGCGATTCTGATGTCAGTGAGCCGTGCTCCCGCTGTGGCGAGCGTCTGCAGCGCACGGCTATACGCCGCCGCCACCTGTTGATCGAGCTGCTCGGTAACATAGGAATCGAGGACTGCCAGTCGCAGCGCGCCTACCGGGTAGGCTGCGACCGTAGCGCAAGCGGCATCTGGCTGGCCAGACATCACGCTATCAAGGATGGCGCAGCAGTCAACGCTGTGCGCCAGTGGACCAATCGAATCCAGAGTCGTCGACAACGGATAAGTGCCAGTTGTCGATATGCGCCGTGCGGTCGGCTTGTAGCCTACGATGCCGCACAGCGCGGCCGGAATGCGACAGGAGCCGCCGGTATCGGTGCCGATAGCTGCAGCGCACATGTCCGCGGCAACGGAGACCGCCGCCCCCGATGAAGATCCGCCGGGAATGCGCTGCGAAGGCCGATCCCACGGATTGAGCGGCGTGCCGTAGTGAGGGTTGAGTCCCACGCCTGAAAACGCAAACTCGGTCATGTTGGTGCGACCGAGAACGATGAATCCGGCGGCGCGCAGCCGTGCAATGCAGGTCGCATCCTCCGAGGCTGGCGGCGCGTTGCGCAGCAGTACAGAACCGGCCAGGGTTCTCTCACCGGCCAGATCAAAGAGGTCTTTCACCGAGATCGGAATGCCGGCATGACGAGGCAGAGCTGTTCCGGAGGCGCGCAAGGCATCGCACCTATCGGCCGCGCTGCGGGCCTGCGCGGCGCCAAGCCGGATGAAGACCCGGGCGCCTTCGACGTCACTGGCGCCCTCGAGGTAGTGATCCACCAGCTCACGGCTCGTGAGGCGACCGGCAGCGAGAGCATCGGCCAGGGATGCCAGGGGTTGCATGCCGCCATTTTAGGCTGAGTTATGCAAAAGGGCGGGGGGCCCGCTCAGCCTTGTTGAACGATCGATAAATAGTGACGCGAGCCGTTGCAGGCCCTATATTTCTGAGTCGAGCCAGGGGGGTCTTCATGGCGCGGCATTCCCGATTCGACATCCTGTTCGAGCCGGTCCGGATCGGTCCGGTCACGGCAAAGAATCGCTTCTACGCGGTGCCCCATGCCAGCGGCATGACCAACACGATGCCGAGGATGCGCGCCGGGTTCCGAGGTACCAAGGCCGAGGGAGGCTGGGGCGTCGTCTGTACGGGCTATGTGTCAATCCACCCCAGTGCCGACGATTCGCCACTGCCGTATGCCACACTGTGGGACGAGAACGACGTCCGGGCGCATGCGCTGATGACTGACCAGGTGCACCGTCACGGTGCTCTGGCGGGTATCGAGCTCTGGCACGGAGGTGGCTCGGTGTCGAACAAGACGAGTCGACTGCCACCGCTGTCTCCTTCAGGCGTGTCATGGATGGCCACGCATGTCGGTTTCATGGGCAACCAGCGCTCCAGGGCCATGGATCTCACCGATGTGCGCGAGCTGCTGCGCTGGCAGGCCGAAGCGGCTCGTAAAGCCAAGCGCGCCGGCTTCGACATCATCTACGTGTATGCCGGGATGGGCTATCTGCCCTACGAGTTCCTGCTGCCGGAGTGGAATCATCGCACCGATGCCTACGGGGGCTCGGTCAGGAATCGGGTGCGCATCGTGCGTGAGTTGCTGGAGGTCACTCGCGAGGCAGTGGCAGGAAGCTGCGCGGTGGCGCTGCGCATCAGTCTCGAGGAACTGCGCGCGCGACGCAGCGACAACGCCGCATCTGAAGCGCATGAGGTGGTGGAGCTCCTTGCGGAGGTGCCCGATCTCTGGGATGTGAAGCTGGATTCCAGTCCGACCGACTGCGCGCCGTCGCGCTTCAGTCCCGAAGCCAGCCATGAGCCGGTGATCGACTTCGTCAGGCAGATCACCCGCAAGCCAGTGGTCGGCGTCGGCCGGTTTACCTCACCGGACACGATGGTGTCGCAGATCCGCCGTGGAGTGTTGGATCTGATCGGCGCGGCGCGCCCCTCAATCGCCGATCCGTTCCTGCCTCACAAGATCGAGCAGGGACGCGAGCAGGATATCCGCGAGTGCATCGGCTGCAACATCTGCATCGCGAGCTGGCATGACAGCGTCCCGGTGCGCTGTACCCAGAATCCGACCATCGGTGAGGAGTGGCGTCGCGGTTGGCATCCCGAGCGCGTTGCGCCGGCGGGCAGCACCAGCCGCGTGCTGATCGTTGGTGGTGGTCCGGCCGGCCTGGAATGCGCACTCACCCTGGGAAGGCGTGGTTACCAGGTGTCGCTCGCCGACGCTGCCGAGCGCTTCGGTGGCCGGCTGCGTTTCGAGACACGTCTGCCTGGCTTGGCGAGCTGGGGACGCGTGCTCGACTGGCGGTTGGGCCAGCTGCAGCAGCTCGACAATGTCAGTCTGTATGTGGGCAATGAGCTGTCCGTGGATGACATCCTGGGACTCGAGCACCAGCGCGTCGTGATCGCAACCGGTGCCCGCTGGACGCGCATGCTTTATTCCACGCTCGAGTTGCCGGTTGGCGAGCTTGAGACGCCGAATGTGTACACCCCTGATGAGCTCGCCACCGGTGCGCAGCCCGCAGGTCCTGTGGTAGTGTTTGATTTCGACAATTACTACCTTGGCAGCGCGCTGGCGCTGCAGCTCGCCACGACCAGCTCGGTCAGCTACGTCACGCCCGCGGGCCATGCCTCCGCCTGGACCATCATGACCAATGAGCAGCCGCAGGTGCATCGGGCCCTGGCCGCTGCGCAGATCGAGCTGCACACTTTGTCGCAGGTCGTGCGCTTCGAGGACGGCGAGCTGCTCATCGCTAATCTCTTCACCGGTGCCGCGCGCCGCCTTCCTTGCCGCTCCTTGGTGATCGTCGGCGCACGGCTCGCGCGGAACGATTTGTACCAGGCACTTACTGCGCGGACGGATGATCTGCAGCGAGCCGGCATCCAATCCGTCGACCGCATCGGCGATGCGCTCGCGCCGGGAGCTATTGCGCACGCGGTCTACCACGCGCATCGCTTCGCGCGCGAGCTGGATGCGGACCCGGGGAAGGCGCTGTATCACCGCGATGCGCCGATTGTGGAGAGCGCCCCGTCAATTTACGATCCGGGACGAGAGGAGCAGCTGCTATGACGGCCGTGCACACAGCGTTGATCCCGGGCTTGGAGCCGACTCTGCCGTCGCAGTGGTATCGGTCCGCCGACATCTTCCAGATCGAGAAAGAGCGCATCTTCTGTCGCGAGTGGATCTGTGCAGCGCGCGAGGAGGAGCTGCCGCGTGCCGGCGATCACCGCGTGCTCGATATTCTCGGCGAGAGTGTCCTGCTGGTGCGCAATCGCGAAGGAGCACTGCGGGCTTTCTACAATGTGTGTCGCCATCGTGGCGCGCGCCTGTGCCGCGAAGCTGCGGCTCCGCCCATCGGGCTTGCGGTGCAGGGCGGGGTGGTGGGTGGCCGCTCGATCATCTGCCCCTATCATCAGTGGGCCTATGATCTCGACGGTCGATTGAGTGCCGCGCCGCACCTCGCCGGCGCGGCTGGCTTCGACAAGAGCCGTGTGCAGCTCTACCCGGTGGCGCTGCAGTGCTGGGGCGGATTCGTGTTTCTCAATCTGACTCCACAGGATGCAGTGCCACTCGAGCAACAGCTGGGTGAGATCCCCGGCCGCATCCAGCGCTATCCGCTCACTTCGCTGCGCATCGGTCATACGATCCACTACAGGGTTGCTGCCAACTGGAAGGCCATCTGTGAAAACTACAACGAGTGTTATCACTGCGGCGGTGTACATCCTGAGCTGTGCGCCGTGGTCCCGGCTTTCCGCGAAGGCGGTGGGGCGGGGCTCGACTGGCTCCGGGGGATTCCGCACCGCGCGGGGGCTTATACGTTTACTGCGAGCGGAACCACGAGCCGGCGCGCTTTCCCTGGGCTCGACGCGGACGAACGGGTGCGTCACAAGGGAGAGGTGATCTATCCCAATCTGTTCCTCAGTCTTGCGTGCGATCACGCCGCGGTGTTCATCCTTCAGCCGCGCAGCGCGGTCCAGACGGACATCATCTGTCACTTCCTGTTCGAGCCAGAGGAGATCAGCGCGCCTGGATTTGATCCGATGGATACAGTCAGCTTCTGGGACATCACCAACCGCCAGGACTGGGCTATCTGCGAATCGGTGCAGCTTGGCATGAGCAGCCGGGTGCATCAGCACGGCTACTATGCACCCATGGAGGATTTCAGCCTCGATATCCGCCGCTATGTGAAGGAGCGTTTGGGCGCGGAAGCGGATCGGCTGACAGCCGCGAAGTGAACAGTCCCGGCGTCACGGCGCTGCACTCGCTGACCCATCGGGTTCGCTGGCGAATCTTCGCGTTCCTGTTCGCTTTCGGCTTCATCGCCTACGTGCAGCAGAAAGGGCTGACGGTCGCCGCCCAGCAGATGATGCCGGCCTTGCAGCTCAACCAGATGCAGATCGGCTGGCTGGAATGGGCTTTCGTGCTCGGTTACGCAACCTGTCAGTTTCCGGGCGGAGTTCTTGGACAGGCACTCGGAGCGCGCCGTACGTTCGTCATCATCGGGCTGTTGGCATTCGCCGGAACGATTCTCACCCCACTCGCACCCATCGCGCTCAGCGGCATGGCGCTGTATACGACGCTACTGCTGCTGCAGGTGTTGGTCGGCGTAGCCCAGGGGCCGATCTTCCCCGTAAGCTCCGGTGTCATGGAAGCCTGGTTTCGCCCGCAGCGTTGGCCGCTGATCCAGGGACTTCAGTCGGCGGCGTTGCAGTTTGCGGCGGCGGCCACGCCGCCACTGGTGGGTTACCTCATGCTGCGCTGGGGGTGGCAGCGAGCGCTGTTCTGGCCGGCGCTGCCAGCACTGTTGGTGGTGGGACTCTGGGCCTGGTATGGACGCAACGCGCCAGCCGAGCATCCGCGGGTCAGCACCGAAGAACTTCTGGAATTGCAGCGCAGCCATGCGGTCGCGCCCACGCCCTTGACCTGGATACGACTGCGTCGTCTGCTCAGCGATCGCTCGATCCTGTTGCTGACCTTTTCCTACGTCTGCATGAACTATGTTTTCTACCTGATCTCCAACTGGTGTTTCCTGTACCTCGTACAGGAGCGACATTTCAACGTGCTGGAGAGCAGCTGGCTTGCGACTCTGCCGCCGCTCGCAGCCGGGGTGGGCTCGGGTCTGGGCGGTCCGCTCGTGACGCGCGCCTGTAGCAAATATGGCGAGCGTCGCGGCTTCCAGCTCGTGCCGATGGTCGCACTGCCCACGACCGGCCTGCTGCTCTTGATCACGATACATCTGGCTAACGCGTATGCCGCGGTTGGCGCGCTCGCACTTGCGTATCTGGTCGTGGAATTGAGCGAGGGGCCCTTCTGGGCGGCGTCGATGCAGCTCGGCCGTCGTGATGCCATGGCCGCCGGCGGCATACTCAACACCGGCGGCAACGGTGGCGGCCTCATCGGCATTCCGATTGTCGCGTATCTGTCCGGACACGGCCATTGGTCGGCGGCGTTTGTGATCGGCGCCGCAAGTGCGCTGCTCGGCGCACTGGCGTGGCTGGGAATCGATGCCTCCCGGGCCGTCAGCGACGAGGCACCTCCCGCGATGCCCCTCAGCGAGCCACAGGGAATCTGAATGGTCCGGCATCAAGCGGTCCTGCTCGTCATCCTGGCGCTGCATCTCGCGGCCGCGCGAGCGGGGGTCAGGCCCACCGCTCCCATGCCGGCGCCGGCTGGAAATGCCGGGAGTTCGCCGCAGACGCTGCGCGTGGGCACGCTGACGCTGCAACGCTGTTCAACACCTGCGCCCTGGTGTGGCTCGCTGGACCGGCCGCTGGATCCCACAGGACGCCTGCCGGATCGCATTCAGATCTACTTCGAATTTTATCCCCATACGGCCTTGGGGCGCGCGCAGGGTACGCTCGTAGCCACCGAGGGTGGCCCGGGATTTCCGGCCACGGAATCGCGCCAGGAGTACCTGGCGCTGTTCGCTCCATTGCGGGCAAGCCGCGATGTGTTGCTCATGGATAATCGTGGCACCGGGCGCTCGGCACCGATCGATTGCAGGCCACTGCAGACCGATCCGGCCATCACTGAGGAGAATGTCGAAGCGTGCGGGGCGCAGCTGGGGGAGCGTGCCGCTCTCTACAGTGACGCGATGGCGACCGACGATCTGGCGGCGCTGTTGGATGGCTTGCAGCTCGGACCGATCGATCTGTACGGTGACTCTTCGGGCACTTTCTTCGCCCAGATGTTTGCTGTGCGGCATCCCAGGCGCGTGCGCTCCCTGGTCCTGGACGGTGCATATCCACTCAATGCGCAGGACTATGCATGGTATCCCAACTATGCGCCTGCGATGCGGGCCAAGTTCAACTTGGCCTGCGAGCGCTCCGCCGCCTGCCGCGGGTTGCCCGGCACTGCGCTGGAGCGGCTGGAACGCCTGCTGCCGATCCTGCGCCGTAACGCCTTCGAGGCCACAGCGGCTGCGGGGGACGGCCAGCCCGTGCACTTCAAGGCGAATGCAACGCAGCTGGCGATCGTGATGTTTGGCAGCGCTCCGGCCTACGCGAGCGTGCGCGAGCTGGATGCGGCGGGGCGCGCGTTTATCGATGGAGACCGCTTGCCTCTGCTGCGTCTCATGGCGGAGACGCAGGTCAGTGTCGACTCGCGCGATGCGACTCGCTCGCCGGCGCAGTTCAGCGCAGGGCTCGCTGCGGTCGTGATGTGTCACGATGCGCCGCAGATTTATGACATGAGCGAGCCGGTAGCGGTGCGTATCACTCACCGCGATGCGCTCATTGCACAGCGCGACCGCCTGCAACCGCAGTTGTATGCGCCCTTTACGTTTACCGAGTACCGGCGCATGCCGCTGGATTACACGTTTCTGGATGAATGCGCACGCTGGCCGCCGGTGCCGCCCGGTGGCAGCGGCTCGCCGCAGGATGTGCAACGCATGCCCATGCCCGACATACCGACGCTGGTCATCTCCGGAGACCTCGACAACATGACGCCCGTCGCAGACGGTGCGCTCGCAACCGCGAATTTTCGCCGTGGTGTACAAGTCGTCGTTCCGAACGGCCTGCATGTCAATGCGTTGCCTCACGCACGCAGTGGCTGTCCTGCAGAGATCGCGCGTCACTTCATAGCGACCGGTCAGACCGGCGACACGCGCTGCCTGCAAGGTATTCCCGAGATCCGTCTGCTTCCTCAATTCGCTCGCCGCTTCGAGCAATTGCCGCCTGCGACCGCGGGTACCGGCAACAGCGCGAGCGAGACGCAGTTGCGCGCGGCGTCGGCCGCCGTGCTCACGATCGCGGACATTATTGACCGCCTCGATGCCAACACGTCGGGCCGCGGTGTGGGACTGCGAGGTGGAGCATTCAGCCTTGCACGACCGGAGCCGCAACCCGGGGCGACGCTGGTGGCGGATGGCGCCAGCTATCACATTAGTATGCATGAGGTGCGCTGGGTCGAGGATCTGCGCGTGTCGGGTGAGGTTGACTGGCCGGGGCGCAGCGGAGCGGGGCGTGCCGAGCTGCAATTGCGAGGACCGCCGGCGGCCTCCGGCTCATTGCAGATCCGCTGGTCGGAGGGCCTGGCACAGGCGGAGGCCAGCATCACCGGACAGCTGGGAGGAGCCAGGGTGGTGGCAGCCGTGGCCGCTCCTTGAGCCATAATACTTCAGCCGGAAAGAAGCAGGGGAAGAGTATGTCAGGTCTGAAAAGTTCGCAGGTGTTTGATGAAGCTGCCTGCTACCGCTGTCGCGAAGATTTCCCATCTCTGCGGCGCACCTTCGGGGGTCAGGCGGTAGCGTTTCTCGATGGCCCGGGCGGCACACAGGTGCCGGATGCAGTCATCGAGGCGATTGCGGACAGCTACCGGCGCCATAATGTCAACACCCATGGCAACTTCCCGCCTTCGCAAGAGCTCGACGAGGCGGTGTTGAGCGCGCGCGCGGCGGTCGCCGAGTTTCTCGGCGCCAGCGGCCCAGAGCGGATTTCCCTGGGTCAGAACATGACGACGCTGGCTTTCGCGCTCTCACGGGCGCTCAGCCGGCAGCTCAGTAACGGCGATGAGGTCCTGATCACACAGCTGGATCATGAGGCCAACCGGGGGCCGTGGCAGTTACTGGAGCAACAGGGCGCCGTCGTGCGTGAGGTGCCTTTGCTGCCCACCGGCCGGTTGGATTATGAGGCCATGCGCCGGCTGATCACGCCTCGGACGCGAGTGCTGGCGCTCGGCTGCTCCTCCAATGCCATCGGCACCGTGAACGATCTGCGGCTGGCTCGCGAGCTAACGCGTGCGGCCGGTGCGCTGCTGATCCTGGATGCCGTTCACTATGCGCCGCATTTCCCCGTAGACGTCACGGCACTCGACCCGGATTTCCTCTTGTGCTCGGCTTATAAGTTTTACGGGCCGCATGTGGGGATTCTGTACTCCCGAGCCGGTGCCCTGGAGGCACTGCGCACTGACAAGCTCATCGTCCAGGAGGATGAGGCGCCGTACCGAATTGAGACCGGCACACTGAATCATCCGGCCATCGAGGGTGTGGCGGCGGCGGTGAATTATCTGGCGCAGTTCGGCCGGGGCAGCACGCGGCGCGCAGCACTGCTCGCCGCTATGGCGGGCATCGCTGCGTATGAACACGAAGTAGCCGGCTCACTATGGTCGGCGCTCGGTGCAATCCGGGGAGTGCGTCTGTGGGGTGAGAGCTTCGACACGCGGGAGCGCGCCCCGACCGTCTCGTTCACTCTCGACGGTCACGATGCCGCAGAGATTGCCCGCGCACTGGGGAAGGTCGGTATCTGTGTATGGGACGGCAACTTCTACGCACCCCGGCCGGTCAGCATCCTCAAGGTACCCGGCGCTGCTTTGGTCCGGGTTGGATTTTCCATGTACAACACGCGTGAGGAGGCCGCGCGACTCCTCAGGGTGATCGAAGCTCTGGCACACAAGTCATGACCCAGCCCGCACGGGAGCAACGCAGCAACGCAGTCGCGCTGCAAACACTCCTGTTGGTCGCTGCGATCATGACAGGAATCCTGCAGATTGCACGAGCTCAACCCGTGCCGCAGTCGGTACAGCAGCCCGGGGCGGTGCAACCCATGCCGATACGACCGCAAGCGGTACAGCCCGCGCAAGCAGACGCCGGGCCGGCGCCCGACACCGCGGAGCCATTCTCCAGCGAGGAGATCGCTCAGGCGACCACCGAGCCGCGGTTTCTATCGCCTTGGGTGGCCTACGTACCCGCGTCCGCCTCGGTGCCATCCCCGCGCACATTCCTGCACCGCATTGCAGGTGCACCGGGCGAGCTCGTCAACAGTGCAACCACGTACGCCTACTGTCGCGCACTCGCGGCCGCATCACCGCGTGTGAAAGTCTTTACGATTGGCCGATCGGAAGAAGGCCGCGAGATTCTGTTGCTGGCCATTGCGGACGGGGAGGGTATCCGCAACCTGCAGGGGTTGCGTGCCGATGCGGCCGCGCTCGCCGATCCGCGCAAGACCGATGCCACAGCCGCTGGGGAAATCGTACGCCGCGCCAGGCCGTTCTATTACTTCAATGCGGCGTTGCATTCGGACGAAACCGGTTCTACCGAGAGCATGCTGGAGCTGGCCTATCGGCTTGCCGTATCCGAACAGCCGATGATCCAGCGCATCCGTTCAGAGATGGTGGTGCTGATCAATCCGGTCTCCAACCCGGACGGCCGCGACAAGCAGGTGGAGTGGTTCTACCGCTACCTCAAGGGTCATACCGTGCTCGAGCAGCTGCCCCGGCAGTCACCGCCCTACTGGTCGAAATACGCGATGGTGGACATCAACCGCGATGCGCATCAACTGGTGCACGAGACCACCAAGGCCGTCGAGCGCGTCATGTTGGAGTGGCATCCCATTGTGATTCACGACCTGCACGAAAGCGTCGCTCTGCTGCTCACCTGGAACGGCACGGGCCCGATCAACGAGCATGTCGATCCTCTCTCTTACGATGAGCGCATGGTACTGAGTTTTCGCGAAGTGCAGACGCTGACGGGACTCGGCATGCCTGGGGTGTGGACCTGGAACTTCGGCGATGATTTTGCGCACCTGTTCCTCGACTCCATCGGGCTCAACCACAATGCGATGGGTCGCGGTTACGAAACTTTCGGTAATGGCAGCGCGGAGACCATGATGGTGTCCGCGCCCTCCGATGAGACCAGTGTCGAGTGGTACCGACCTGCACCGCCGCCAGCGGGACGTTTCCGCTGGTCAGCTCGCGATAATGTGAATTACAACGAGACGGCTGCGCTCGCAGCACTGGATGAGACGGCATCGCGCACCAAGGTGCTACTCGGGGACTTCTATCAAAAGGGATTGCATTCCTGGCGCAAGGGTCTGGACGAGGCGCCGTACGCCTACATTCTGCCCGATGGACAGGGCGATCCCGTGCGCGTCGCGCAACTCGTGAGCCGGCTCCTGGCACTGGGCATCGAGGTGCATCGGGCGACCGCAGCGCTCACTCTGACTGATGGCGGCTATCCGGCCGGCACCTACGTGGTGCGACTCGATCAACCGTACCGCAATTACGCTGTGGACCTGCTCAGCGCGCAACACTATCCGGAGGACGGTGGCGAGCCCTACGATGACGTCTCGTGGGAGCTGCCGGCGCACTATCACCTCGCGGTGTTTCCAACAGCGGATCCCCAGGTTCGCTCGGCCGATCTGCAGCAACTCCGCGAGGCGCCACGGCTGTCTGCTGAGCTGCGGGGTACGGGCACGGCTTACCTGTTACGTGACACGGGGCAGGAGGGACTGCTCGAGGCACGTTTCCGGCTCAGTCACTTTCGCATTCGCATTGCCGAAGCGCCATTCAAGCTGACGGCGGTGGACTATCCGCGCGGCTCCTGGATTCTGCCTGCGCAGGCAGGGCTGGTTGAGGCGCTGCGCAGTGCAGCCGCAGATCTTGGCCTTGAGTTCACAGGCGTCAGCACGGTACCCGAGGTGAAATCGCATGCCGCCCCGCTTCCGCGGCTGGGTGTGTGGATTCCCTGGGCGGATACGGATACCGCCGGTTGGGCGCGTTACTCGCTGGACCAGCGACACATTCCCTATAAATATGTCAGGGACGAAGACATCCGCGTCGGTCGGCTACGCGGTCAATTCGACGTCCTGTTGTACCCTCATGTTGATCTGGAGCTGGCGGAACAGATTCAGGGGCTGCCGCGCCACTGGGGTCCCATGGCATTCAAGAAGACCAAGGCAACCCCGAGTCTAGGCACGCCGGCGGAGTCCGACGACATTACCGGCGGCATCGGCGGTCAGGGACTCGCGGAACTGCAGCGTTACGTCGAGAGTGGCGGCTTGTTGATCTCGCTGGGCAGCGGCTCGATGTTGCCTCTGGAGGGCGGAATCGTACGCGGTGTGCGTCGTGAAGCCGGCGGAGTGCCACGCAGCTCACAAGGTGGCGGAATCGCCTCTGCCGCGGCCTCCCAACAGGCAGTCACCCGAACCCCTGGGGCACACCTACGCGTCACGTTCGTGCGGTCTGACCATCCGATCGCCTACGGCTACAACGCACACACGCACGTGTTCAGACAGAACTTTCCGCTGTACAGCGAGCCGCGCTTCTGGCTGCGCATGGCTTACTGCACCACCTGTCTTGACGGACCCGTTGACCCGAGCGGCGTGGTGCTCGAGTGGGGTGACTCGGATGGCGCGCCCCTGGTCGTCAGCGGTCAGGCCTGGGGTGCCCAGAATCTCATCGGACGACCGGCGATATTCGATCTGCCCGCAGGACGCGGCCATGTCATCGCATTCAACTTCAATCCGCTGCATCGCGATCTGAACCGCGGCGATCAGCGCATGCTGTGGAACGCCATCATCAATTGGCAGCATATCGTTGCGGCGGCGCCAGGTGAGCCGCGGCAATAACCGCGGGGAAGGCTCTGCCGACCCAAACCTTGGGCGGCTTGATACTGGGTAGCTCAGCCCAATATTGCGACGACCAGCAACTACAGGAGAGGGTCGTGTCCACCCGTCCAGGCGAGTCCTCCGCCATCCGCCAAGTCGTTCGCACCGTCCAGGGCATGCCAACTTCGGATGGCGCGGGCGTCAAACTGCGCCGCGTCATTGGCCAACCACAGCTACCGGAGCTGGATCCGTTCCTGCTCCTGGATGAATTCGGCACGGATCGCCCCGGTGACTACATCGCCGGTTTTCCGTCGCATCCGCACCGCGGCTTTGAGACGGTCACTTACATGCTCGATGGGCGCATGCGCCACCGCGACAACCACGGCCACGAGGGGATCCTCGTACCCGGCAGCGTGCAATGGATGACCGCCGGGCGTGGCATCGTGCATTCCGAGATGCCCGAGCAGGAGGAGGGCGCGATGCGCGGCTTCCAGCTCTGGCTCAACTTGCCGGCTCGCGACAAGATGAGCGCGCCGAAGTATCAGGAATTTGGTCCCGATAGCATACCGGTCGCGACTCCAGCTCCGGGTGTCGATGTGAAAGTCATCGCCGGTACGGTTGGCACGGTTATCGGACCAATCTCGCAACCCGCGACCGAGCCGACCTATCTGGATGTCGGGCTGCAGGCCGGTGCCACGTTCCAACACGTGTTGCCGGCTGAGCAGGCGGCGTTTCTGTACGTCTACGAAGGCGAGGTGCGCGTGGGTGACGCGCAGACCGGCTCGAGCCTCGCGGCTGGTCGTCTGGCCGTGCTCGGAGAGGGCGAGACCGTCATTCTGAGCGGCACAGCGAGCGAGCAGTCACGGCTGATTCTCGTGGCTGGGCGGCCACTGCGCGAAACGGTGGAGCGCTATGGACCGTTCGTCATGAATACGCGCGCCGAGATTCTGCAGGCGATCAGCGACTTTCAGAGCGGACGATTCTGAGCGCGCGATTCTGAGCAGCCCATCCCCGGCGGCCGCCCCGGACCCCTGCGTCCGCGCGGCCGCCGGCCGTTTGCTGCGGAGCAGTTGTACGCTGCGGCAAGCTTCCCGTAGTCTCGGTGTCCGTGAAGACGATCCGACAATCGCTCCCGATAACGCTGCTAACGCTGCTGGGTCTGTGCTCGCTGGCTGCTGCCGGACACACTTCCGGCGAGCGAGCCACGGGCGTGGTGGAGCAGCCGTGTGCGGCTTACGACCCGCAACACGACGACTGGGCGGGTCTATGCCACTACCAGGCGGAGAACAGCACCGTGCACCACGCCGGCCCCGTCCGCGTGGTTTTCCTGGGCGATTCCATCACCGAGAACTGGAAAACGACGCATCCTGATTTTTTCACTGATGGCTACGTCGACCGTGGTGTTTCAGGTCAGACCACGGCGCAGATGTTGGTGCGGTTCCGCCAGGATGTCATCGCCCTGAAGCCTCAGGTGGTGCACATCCTCGGCGGCACCAATGACTTCGCCGGTAACGGCGGACCCACCTCGGTGGGGGCGGTGCGCAGCAACATCATCTCGATGGTCGAGCTTGCCGAAGCCAACGACATCCGGGTGGTTCTCGGCTCGGTGCCGCCGGCCGGCGCCTTCCCCTGGCGTCCCGCCGTCTCGGATCCGGCGCCGCAGATCGTCGAGTTCAATCACTGGCTGCGCCGCTTCGCGCACGAGCGGGGTCTCGTATATGTCGATTATCACGAAGTCCTGGCCGATGAGCGCGACGCCATGAAGCAGACCTTCGCGGCAGACGGCGTGCACCCCAACAGTGAGGCCTATGCCGTGATGGAGCCGCTCGCGCGGCACGCGATACAGCAGGCCATGGCCCTCGGTGAGACGGCTAAGCCCGCAGCTGCTGCGCCCGGTAACCACACTCACAGCAAAGACGTTACCGGCAAGGACTGAGCGGATGCTGTTCCAACATATGCAGGTCGGACACCGCCTCCAGTCGGGTGCGCGCCGCGTGACCGAGGAAGAGATCATCGCTTTCGCATCGCGCTATGACCCGCAGTTTTTCCATATCGATGCCGCACGCGCCCGTGACAGCCGCTGGAAGGGCTTGATCGCCAGCGGCTGGATGACCTGTGCGATAGCGATGGAATTGGCGGTCGCGCTGGTCCTCGGTGAGTCCGAATCCATTGGCTCCCCCGGGGTGGACCAGCTGAGGTGGGTAAATCCCGTGCGACCGGGCGATGAGCTAACCCTGCTCGTAGAATTTCTGGAAAAACGGCTCGGACGCAACGGTGTAACGGGCGTGATTCGCTCGCGCTGGGTGCTGACCAACCAGCAGCAGCTGACCGTGCTCGAGATGACCGCGACTAGCCTGTTCGATATGGGTCCGACGGCGGGCGTCCCGCAGGCCGAGCACCCCCAATCCGGGTAGACTGACGCCGGCCGGGTCTGAACCCGGCGTTTCCGCGCAAGTCCACGGCGCATATTGGCCAGTCGCCTTCCCGGGTCACTCCCATAATCACCGCGGGTGTTCCCGTTTCGGCATTTACCGGGGAGATTGTGTATGGAGGAGCAGCTGGGTCAGGCCTCGCGGACACGCCGCGCGGGCGGACGCGAAGCCAAGAGAGCCGCCCGTACGGCGCGCAGCGTGTCCTTCGTGCCGTACATCACCCGCGGGATTCCTTATTACGAGGTGCTCACGACCGAGGGCCTCGAGCTGATGGAGCACAATGCCGATACGATTCTGGAGGAGACCGGTATTGACTTCCGCGACGATCCCGAGGCCCTGCAGCTGTTCAGGCAGGCCGGCGCGGATGTTCGCGGCGAGCGCGTACATTTCCCGCGCGGCATGTGCCGCAAGATCATCAGCAGCTCCGCGCCCCGGGAGTTCACGCAACATGCGCGCAATTCTGCCCGCTCGGTCATCATCGGCGGCAATCGTACGGTGTTTGCCCCAGCGTATGGCTCGCCATTCGTGCGCAATCTCGATGAGGGCCGTCGCTACGCGAAGATCGAGGATTTCCGCAATTTCGTGAAGCTGGCTTACATGTCCAACTCGCTGCATCACTCCGGCGGCACCATCTGCGAGCCCGTCGATCTGCCGGTCAATAAGCGGCACTTTGATATGGTGTACTCGCACATGAAGTACAGCGACAAGCCTTTCATGGGCTCAGTGACGCATCCGGAGCGGGCACAGGATACGATCGAGATGACTCGGATCCTGTTTGGCGACGAATTCATCGATGCCGCGAGTGGCAAGGCGAAGACCTGCATCATCAGTCTGATCAATGCGAATTCACCGCTCACGTTCGATGCGACGATGCTGGGCGCCCTGAAGACCTACGCGCGCGCCAACCAGGCCACCATCGTCACCCCGTTCATACTTGCGGGCGCCATGTCGCCGGTGACCGTCGCCGGCACGGTGGCCCAGACTTTGGCCGAATCGCTGGCGGGCATGACACTCGCGCAGCTCATCAATCCGGGTGCGCCTGTCGTGATGGGCAGCTTCGCTTCCTCACTGTCGATGCAATCCGGAGCGCCGACGTTCGGCACGCCGGAACCTGCGCTGGTGCTGTACTCGATGGCGGCGCTGGCACGGCGGCTGGGTGTGCCATTTCGCTCCGGCGGCGGCTTGTGCGCCTCCAAGATCGCCGATGCGCAGGCCGCCTATGAATCGGCCAATACGATGCTTCCCACCGTACTGGCGGGAGTCAACTTCGTGTTGCATACCGCGGGCTGGCTGGAAGGCGGCCTGTCCATGGGCTACGAGAAGTTCATGATGGATGTGGACCAGGCCGGCATGATGCACACACTGCTCGCCGGCGTGGATCTGACGGATAACGGCCAGGCACTGGATGCCATCCGTGAGGTCGGTCCGGGCAAGCACTTTCTCGGCTGCAGTCACACGCAGGCCAATTTCCAGACGGCGTTCTACCGCTCACCCCTCGCGGACAACAATAGCTTCGAACAGTGGGAGGCAGAGGGCAGTGCTGACATGAACAAGCGCGCCAATGCGCTGTGGAAAAAGCAGCTGGCCGAATACGAGGCTCCTGCGCTCGATCCCGCCGTGGATGAAGCGCTGCTCGATTTCATCAAGCGCCGCAAGAGCTCATCCGCCGATTCCAACGTCTGAGTCGCGCGAGTCAGAAGAATCACGCGCGTTGCCGGATCGCGCGACAGCCGGCTGGCTTTCAGCTGGGACGCCGGCGCCGGGAACCTGAAGTCCGCGGTGCGCTTGCCTTGGGTGGCGGCATGTCCACGACTTTGCGCAGGTTCTCAAACGGTGCCGTGGAATGCGGGATACCCATCGCCTGGACGAAATGCTCCTGGAAACGCGGCTCGATGGCCGTTTCGATCTTCTCCACGCGACGCACGAGCTGCTCGATGGTGCGGCGCGACGTATTGTCCAGCAGCGCAATCCGCGCGCCACTGCCTGCCGCGTTGCCGGCCGAGCCGACTTTCGTCAGATCGCAATCCGGGATCATGCCGAGCAGCATGGCGTATTTCACATCGATGTGACTGCCGAACGCGCCGGCCAGGCGAATCCGGTCGACATGATCCACTGCCAGGTGCTGCATCAGCAGTCTGATGCCGGCATACAGCGCAGCCTTGGCGAGCTGAATGGCACGCACGTCATTCTGAGTGATGTGCAGCGGCACTGCGCCGCGATGCAGGATGTAGCTGAAGGTCCTGCCGGTGGGAACGACACGATCGCTGCGCGCGGCGAGCTCGCCATCGACCACCCCGTCCTGATTGATGATGCCACTCAGATACATCTCGGCAATCACTTCGATGATTCCCGACCCGCAGATGCCGGTTATGCCCGTCTCGGCGACGGCTGCCTCGAAGCCCGGCTCATCGGACCAGAGCTCGGAGCCGATTACTTTGAAGCGTGCGCTGAGCGTGCTGCGGTCGATACGCACGCGCTCGATCGCACCAGGGGCTGCGCGCTGTCCACAACTGATCTGCGCACCTTCGAACGCAGGCCCGGTGGGGCTCGAGCAGGCCAGCAGTCGCTGCCGGTTGCCGAGCACGATCTCGGCGTTGGTGCCAACATCCACCAGCAGTGTCAGCTCGTCTGCGAGGTCGGGTCGCTCCGCGAGGATCATGCCGGCCGCGTCCGCTCCTACATGGCCCGCAATACACGGCAGTACGTAGGTACGCGCGTTGGGATGCAGCCGCAGCCCAATCTCGGATGCCCAGATCGTCACGGCGCCATCGGTGGAGAGCGCAAAGGGTGCGCCACCTAACTCCACCGGATCGATGCCGAGGAACAGGTGATGCATGATCGGATTGCCGACGAGAGTGATCTCGAGGATCTCCTGCACGGTGATGCCGGCCTGCTGCGCAACTTCTGCCGCGAGCGTGTTGAGCGCGGCGTGCACGGCCGCCGTCATTTGCTGCGACCCGCCCGGGTTCATCATGGCATAGGAGACGCGACTCATCAGATCCTCACCGAAGCGGATCTGCGGGTTCATGAGTCCGCTGGAGGCGACCACCTCACCGGACTCGAGGTTGCACAGATGAGCGGCGATAGTCGTCGAGCCGACATCGACCGCAAGCCCGTACACATCCTCGTGCAGTCCCGGCCAGACCGCGATGATGCCGGAGCCGGCATGCACGGCCGCCGTAACTTTCCAGTCGCCAGCACGCAGCGCGATCTGCAGACCCTGCAGCACACGCAGGTCGCAATCGAGATCACGCAGACCCCATTCCTTCTCCAGTGCACCGGCTAAACGCTGCAGATCGCCGGCAGGGTCGTGCATGTCAGGCGGCTGCACCTCGACATAGTGCAGCCGTACCACGGGATCCAGCGTGATGGCACGCCCGTCGGCGGCCTTGCGCACGACCTGCCGGTGCACCTGACTGCTGGGCGGCACATCTACGACGAGATCGCCCTCGATGAGGGCCTGGCAGGACAGCCGGTGGCCGCTCGCAAGCGGGCGGCGACTCGCGAACTGTTGTTCCGCAGCGCTCACTCCCGAGAGATTGCCAGCTCGAGAGTTGACGCCATGCTTGGCAAAGTCGCCTTCCATGACGAGAACCTGACATCGGCCGCAGAGCGCGCGGCCGCCACACACCGAATCGACATCTACGCCCAGGGCACGGGCTGCCTGCAGGAGCGCAGTACCGCGCGGGAAACGGCCGCGCTTGCCCGAGGGAGTAAAGACTACGAGGGCATCGTTCATGTGGACGGGGCGGTGCGTCGACGGTGTCCGCCTTCGCGGCGGCCACGTGCGGCGCCTTCGGCCGCTGCCGGCGCTGCTCCGCCGCCGGCTGCCAGGGGCGGCACCTCCCGGAAACGGCGAATCCAGCGAGCGCAGTCCGGATCATGTCCCATCATGACATCAGCGCCCATGCACGCCTTGACGATCTCGGTATGCAGCGGATTCATGATCGCCGAGGTCATGCCCGCGCCGATCGCCATGCTCAGGAACACGGCACTGATGCCCTCGCGCGCAGGCAGGCCGAAGCTGATGTTGGAAGCACCGCAGGTCGTGTTGACTTTGAGTTCGGAGCGCAAGCGGCGAACGAGCGCCATGACCTGCACCGCAGCCTGATTGATGGCGCCCACTGGCATGACCAGCGGGTCGACCACCACATCGCTGTGGTGGATTCCGTGGTCCGCTGCGCGCTGCACGATCTTCTTCGCAACCTCGAAGCGCACGTTCGGATCCTCGGAAATGCCGGTCTCATCATTGGAGATGGCTACGACCGCTGCGCCGTATTTCTTGACCAGCGGCAGCACCGACTCGAGGCGCTCTTCCTCACCGGTGACAGAGTTGACGAGCGCCTTGCCCTTGTAGACCGCAAGGCCGGCCTCGAGAGCTGCAACGATGGAGGAGTCGATGGACAGGGGCAAATCCGTGATCGACTGCACGAGTTGCACGGCCTTCGCCAGAATCGCCGGCTCGTCGGCCAGCGGAATACCCGCATTCACATCGAGCATCTGGGCGCCCGCGGCGACCTGCGCGCGCGTATCGGACTCCACGCGGCTGAAGTCTCCTGCGGCCATCTCCGCGGCGAGTATCTTGCGTCCGGTAGGGTTGATACGCTCGCCGAT
This sequence comes from uncultured Pseudomonadota bacterium, assembly GCA_963715725.1. Lineage (GTDB taxonomy): Bacteria > Pseudomonadota > Gammaproteobacteria > Steroidobacterales > Steroidobacteraceae > 13-2-20CM-66-19. The sequence continues at coordinate 3,827,574 of OY970272.1, forward strand.
CATGACGAAAGGCCGCTCGAAGCCAATGACGACCTCGCGGCTGGCGGAGCTGATGATGGTGTCGGTCATGCGGGGATCCTGCTGAGGTTTGTTGGGCTGTCCCGTCCCGGGTACCAGGGAATGCGGCCTCCCAGCACCTCGGAACGGTCGATGATTTCGGCGACGCTTTCTTCCTGACGATAGGCCATCAGGTGGATGCCGGCCACGCCGCGCAGCGTACGGATCTCCTGCACCAGGTCGATGCACAGCTGGCGGCCTTCGCGCGCGGCATCGCGTGCGCCGGCCATGCGCTTGATGACCTCATCGGGGATGTGCAGTCCGGGTACATGCGTGCGCATCCATTCTGCTGCCTTGGCCGAGCGCAGCGGGCCAACACCGACCAGAATGAAGATCTGCCCGAGCAGACCCAGATCCTCAACCTGTGTCAGGAACCGGCGCAGCAGCGGCACGTCATAACAGTATTGCGTCTGAATGAACTGGGCGCCGGCCGCGATCTTCTTCGCCAGGCGCTGGGCGCGCCATTGCAGCGGCTGCGTGAAGGGATTCTCCGCCGCGCCGAGCAGTACCCGCGGCGCATAGGTGATCTTGCGACCGCTCAGGAAGCGGTGCTCGTCCCGCAGGGTGCGTGCGGTCGCGAGCAGCGACAGTGAGTCAAGATCAAACACCGGTAGCGCCTGGGGATGATCACCCGCCTGTACGCCATCGCCCGAGAGGCACAGCAGGTTGCAAACTCCCATGGCTGCGCCGCCCAGGATGTCCCCCTGGATGGCGATGCGATTACGGTCGCGACAGGAGATCTGCATCACCGGTGCGTAGCCCACCCCGGTCAGCAGGGCACAAACGGCCAGACTCGACATGTGACAGTTGGCGCCGCTGCCATCGGTCGCATTGATGGCATCGACGTAGCGATCAAAAATCCGCGCGCGTGCGTAGACTTCTTCCGGGTCTGCGGAGTCCGGTGGCGCGAGCTCGGTGGTGACGGCAAACTGTCCGGCACGCAGCACGCGCTCGAACCTTCCGGGTGAGGTGTGTCCCGGCAGGATGGGAAGGGGATAGCCGGGGACCGGTTCGTCCTCGAAGTTCACGCGTTTTCCCGGTTGCGCAAGCGCGCGACCCGCAGCCAGGAGGAGCGCCCCTGCAGGCGGCGGTCAACGGCGGGCTGCACCTGATCGAGGGCGATGCGACCGCCCGGGATCCGAGCGCTACCGGCAACCGCTTCGACCCAGACACATTGCATCTCCGGACGGACCTCGCAACGTCCGTTGGTGCGTACCCCACCACACGGTCCGTTGCGCAGATTCTTCGGACAGTTCATGGGACAGGACATGCCGGTCGAGCTCAGGACACACTGTCCGCACATGCGGCAGTCAAACAGCAGCCCCTTCACGACACGTTCGGTGGCGGCGACCGGCCGCTCCAGGCGCTCGTACCCGAGCCTTCTCCACAACGGGTGCAAGCGCACCAGCAAAGCCTCGAAGCCTTTGTAGAAGGCATTCAAGCCGCGGGCATGTCGCACCGACCAGCGGCGCAGGGCGTACATCAATGACCTGTTGGTTCGGGGGATGGCGGCGCGCTGCTGCCCGCTGTAGCGGCTGCATCATCCAAGCCTTTGGCCTTGATCAGACGTTCGAGGTCGGCGTCGGAGTAACGCGCTTCGAGGTCCGCGGCGAGTGCCGCTACGGCGGCCTCGATATTGTCGTCGCAGGGCGCAGGCTCGCTGCGTTTCCAGTCGGCCAGGTACGCATCCGAGCTGCCGCGGCCGGCGCGCATGGCGGCCCGGTCCACGGCCTCCTGGAAGCGCGCCGACAGTTGCACCTTGGCCGTGACGCGACCCCGGCGGCCCACGACCTGCGCGGGGATATCGCGCCAGGAAATGACGCTCAGCGTTGCCATGCGGCAGTGGACGGCGGTGATGAGATGAAGGCGCTGAGGGTCGAGCCCAGCTCGCCGTAACCGGTTTCCCGGTAGAGGAATTCGAGACCCAGGCGCGCGGCGATTGCGCGCGCCGCCTCGATGGCATGCGGCTGAGGCGCCTGCGCGAGATACACCAGACGCCGATAGTTACCAAAATACTGTTGCAGCAGCTCCGGGTGGCGGTCGAGACCCAGCCCCTCGATGACCAGACGCTCGAAATGTCGCAGCAGGAAATCGGTCAGGTAGAAGGTCCCGGGCTCCGCTTCGTGCAACTCGGCAAAGTTGGTGCGACCGGCGAAGAACTCGTAACAATGCGCGCCGGGCAGCCTCTGCACCTGTTCCTCGGCAAGCAGCGCATCCAGCTGTCCGCCGGTGCCACAGTCGGCGTAGGCCACGAAGATCTGCTCATAGCTCGCACGCTGTCTGCGGATCTGCTCGCGCACCGCGGGCACGATGCGCTCAGGCCGGTTGTGCAGCTCCGGCGGCAGGCACTGAACGTCCACTGCCGACCAGTGATTCAGCCGACGCAGCGCGGCGATCTCGCGCGCGAGCGCACCGCAGGCAATGATCAGGACGCGTGCTGGCTTGTCCACGCAGAGCTCGCATCAGTGGGCGCGCGCCGCGCGCCGGGCGGCCAGCAGCCCCTTGGCGGTCTCAACGGCTACGGCCGCATCGCGGCAGTAGGCGTCCGCTCCCACGGCCTTGCCGAATTCCTCATTGAGGGGCGCGCCGCCAACCAGCACGATGTAGTCGTTGCGAATCCCTTTGTCCTTCATCGTGTCGATCACGACTTTCATATACGGCATGGTCGTGGTCAGCAGCGCCGACATGCCGAGGATGTCCGGCTTGTGCTGCTCGAGCGCCGCCAGGTATTTCTCCACCGGATTGTTGATACCGAGATCGATGACCTCGAAGCCTGCACCCTCGAGCATCATGGAGACGAGGTTCTTGCCAATGTCGTGGATGTCGCCCTTGACCGTACCGATGACGATCTTGCCAATCGGCTCGACGCCGGTCTCTGCGAGCAGCGGACGCAGGATCTCCATGCCGCCCTTCATGGAGTTGGCCGCCAGCAGCACCTCGGGGACGAACAGGATGCCATCGCGGAAATCGATGCCGACGATACGCATGCCTTCCACCAGCGCATCGTTCAGTACCTTCTCCGCACTCCAACCGCGCTCGAGGAAGAGGTGGGTGGCTTCCTCGACCTCGCTCTTCAGGCCGTTGTACAGATCGTCGTGAACCTGCTCGACCAACTCCTGATCGTTCAGGTCGCGTAAATTGAACTCGGCCTCGGGCCCGTCTGCCATGCTCAATCTCCAGGTACGTCGCCGCGATGGTATGTGGGGGGTTGTTCCTGCAGTGGTTGCTTCGCGACCACGGCATGCCCGCCGGCGACATGCCGCGTCGGGCGGATGAGGCGCTCGGCGCTCGGAGGACAGCCGAACTGGGCGCGATAGCAGCGGGAGAAATGCGGCGGCGACTGGAACCCGCAGGCCGTAGTTATGTCTATTATCGGCATCGAGGTCTGCAAAAGCAGCTCCCGGGCGCGTCGCAGACGCAGCTGCAGGTAATAACGGTTCGGCACGCAGTTCAGGTGTCGTTTGAACAGCCGCTCGATCTGCCGACGTGACAGCTCAGTCGCCGCGGCAATCTCATCGAGCGACAGCGGCTTCTCGATGTTCTGTTCCATGATCTGCGCGACCCGAATGAGGGTTTCGTGACTGACGCCGATCTGTGCACGCAGCGGGACATACTGCCGATCGCGGTCGTTGCGCACGCGGTCGAGGATGAACTGCTCGGAAATCAACTGCGAGATGCGCGCGCCGTGGCGCGCCTTCACCAGATTGAGCATCAGATCCAGCGGCGCGATGCCGCCGGAGCAGGTAAAACGGTCGCGATCGATGGTGAACAGCTGGTCGTTCAGCAGGATGCGCGGAAACTCTTCACGCAGCGCCGAGAGATTCTCCCAGTGGATGCTGGCGCGATACTTATCCAACAGCCCGGCTCTGGCAAGGGCATAACCGCCCGTGCATAGGGCGCCAAGCGGGATGCGGCGCTCGGCAAAGCGCCGCAATGCCGTTAACAGCTGTGGGTTGACCGCCGACTGCACTTCGACACCGCCACACACGAAGAGGATGTCAACCGATTTGATAGTGCTTAGGGCGACGGTGGGTGTGAGCTGCAGTCCGCTACTGGCCTCGGTGGGACTGCCATCCAGACTAGCGATGCACCACTCGTATACCGGTTTGCCGGTCTGGATGTTGGCCATGCGCAATGGCTCGACCGCGTTGGTGAGCGCGATCATGGAATAGCGCGGCAACGTCAGGAACGCAAAGCGGCTCTTAGTATCGGGCACGGCTGCCCATGATACTCCTGGTTATCTATTTGCGACATCCGCATATCCGCGCTGTGCGCTGGCTCACGGCGGCCGTGCCAGGGTGTCATCCACCCACTCGATCCAGTGTCGCACGGGCACCGCCGTAGCCTGCTGCAGGTGGGTGATGCAGCCGATGTTCGCGGATAGCACCATCTGCGGCTGTCCTTCGAGCAGGCATGCCAGCTTGCGCGCGCGGAGGGTCTCTGACATCTGCGGTTGTAGTAGCGAGTAGGTGCCCGCCGAGCCGCAACACAGGTGACCGTCGGCGACCGGGACCAACTCGGCGCCAAGGCTCTGTAACAGCTTTTCCACCTCGCCGCGTATCCTCAGGCCGTGCTGCAGGGTGCATGGTGACTGGAAGGCAACTTTCATCGCCGGGTTCGCGGCCGCGCCGGCGGGTGCCGGGGCCGCGCCGGCGGGTGCCGGGGCCGCGCTGACGGGTGTGGCCGCGCTGACAGGTGTGGCCGCGCTGACGGGTGCTGGGGCCGTGGTGCTCGCCAGGCAGGCGGGCAGGAACTCCGCCGGATCGCGGAGCAGCTCGACCACCCGGCGGGCCTTCTGCGCATATGCCGGGTCATTGCGCATCAGGTGGGCATAATCCTTGATCATCGCGCCGCAGCCCGAGGCATTGACGATGAGCGCCTCGATATCGCCGGATTCGATGCAGGGCCACCAGGCGTCGATGTTGGCGCGGATGCGGGCTTGGGCTCCGGTATGATCCGCAAGATGTTGATGGATGGCCCCGCAGCATCCGGCCGCTTCGATCACCACAGTCTGCAGGCCGAACCGATCCAACACCCGCGCCGTGGCGAAATCGATCGACGGCGACAGGGCCGTTTGCGCGCAGATGCGGGCAAGGAGCACCTTGCGGTCGTGTCGCCTCTCGGGCCATGACCCCGAAGGCCGACCAACACCGAGCTTGACACGCAGCGTTGCCGGCAGCGCCCAGCGCATCCGCCGCCCGATCCACATAACGGCGCCAAACAGGCCTGGCCGCGACACACCTTCGCGCAGTAACCAGCGATACAGTCGTTCCGTCCGTGGCCGGCGCACCTGCGCCTCGACCGCTGCACGGCCGATGTCAACGAGATGGCCATACTCGACACCCGAGGGGCAGGTGGTCTCGCAGCTGCGGCAGGTCAGGCAGCGATCCAGGTGAATCTGCGTCACGCGCGTGGCGGTGCTGCCCTCGAGCACTTGTTTGATGAGATAAATTCGCCCACGGGGACTGTCGAGCTCGTCACCCAGCACCTGATAGGTTGGACAGGTGGCCAGGCAGAAACCGCAGTGCACGCACGCCCGCAGAATGCTGTCCGCCGTGGCACCGTCCGGACTTGCGCGGACCCAGTCTGCGAGACGGGTTTCCACTACAGCTCCGCCAGCAGCCGGCCGGGATTGAAGATCCCTTCCGGATCGAAATGCTGCTTCAGCCGGCGATGGATCCCGAGCACTGCCGGCGCGAGCGGATGAAAGCGCGTGCTGGCGGACGGGCCACGCCAGCGCAAGGCGCTCCCACCGACAGCGCTCACCGCTTCACGGACCAGCCGCTCATTACCAACGTCTCCCGCGTACCAGCGCACCGCGCCGCCCCACTCGATGAGCGGCTCACCGGGCAGAGGTAGCGGCGGGGTGGTCTGGGGTACCGCAATGCGCCACAGCCGCGGATCGGTCAGCGAGGGATGAGTATGGTGGCGCAAGGCGTCCCACCATTTCCTGGCGAGTACGCCAAATACCCGATCCCCGCCGAGCTCAGCAGTGGCCGCACGCACCGCTGGCTCGGCCCCGGAAAGCCGCACCCACGCGGCGCCTTCATGCCACGCGGTGGCGGAAACCGGCAGAGGACGTCCCGCCCAGCGGTTGAAGGCCTCGATGGCGTGCGCGGCAGTCATCTCCAGACGCAGCGTCTCCTCGGCACGAGGGCGTGGCAACACCTTGAGCGAGATGTCCATCAGAATACCGAGAATCCCGAGCGAGCCGCACAGCAGCCGCGCAACATCAAATCCCGCCACGTTCTTCATCACCTGTCCGCCGAAGTGCAACACTTCCCCATCGCTCGCCATGAGTGTCGCGCCTAGCACGAAGTCGCGTACCGCTCCGACTGCCGGGCGGCGCGGACCGGACAGCCCGCTTGCGACGATGCCGCCCAGGGTCGGATCGGCGCCAAAACCTGGCGGCTCGAATCCGAGAAACTGCTGATGCTCGCCGAGCGCCGTCTCGAGCTCCGAAAGAGGAGTGCCGCAGCGGGCGCGCAGCACCAGCTCGGAAGGCTCGTAATCCATGATGCCGCGGTAATTGCGCAGATCGAGGGGCGCGCCTGAAGCCGTCGTCTCGCCGTAGAAGTCCTTGGTTCGCGCGCCATGCAGTCGCAGCGGTGAGCGCGTGCGCCTGGCGGTGAGCACCTGCTCGCGCAGCTTGAGAACTTCCTCCTCCATGATCTTCAGAAGCGTGGCAGCTCCGGATGCGGCAGCTGCCCGGCGCGCACGTGCATTTTGCCGTACTCGGCGCAGCGAGCCAGTGTGGGAATGGCCTTGCCGGGATTGAGCAGGCCGGCCGGATCGAAGGCGCGCTTGACGCCGAAGAATGCATCCCGTTCGCGCGGCGAGAACTGCACGCACATGGAATTGATCTTTTCGATGCCGACGCCATGTTCGCCGGTGATCGTGCCTCCCAGCTGTACACACAACTCGAGAATCTCCGCGCCGAACTCATCGGCTCGCTGCCACTGTCCCGGGATGTTGGCATCGAAAAGAATCAGCGGATGCAGGTTGCCATCGCCGGCGTGAAAGACATTCATACAGCGCAGAGCGTACTTCTGCTCCATCTGCTCGATCGCCCGCAGCATGCGGCCGACGTTCTTGCGCGGTATGGTGCCGTCCATGCAGTAGTAGTCCGCCGATACCCGGCCGGCTGCCGGGAATGCGTTCTTGCGTCCTGACCAGAACCGCAGTCTCTCCTCTTCGGAGCGGGATACGGTCACCGCAGTGGCCCCGGCATCCCGCAGCACCTGTTCGATCTCCAGCACCTGCTCCGCAACCTCCTCGGGTGTGCCGTCCGCTTCGGCGAGCAGTATGGCCTCGGCATTCAGGTCGTAACCGGCGCGCACGAAGGGCTCGACGGCCGCCGTGGCCTTGCGATCCATCATCTCCAGCCCTGCCGGAATGATGCCGGCTGCAATGATGGCGGCGACTGCATCGCCGGCTGTGCCGACATCGTCGAAGGAAGCCATCACGAGCTGCGCGAGCTGTGGCCGCGGGATCAGCTTCACGGTGACCTCGGTAACGACCAGCAGCAAGCCCTCCGAGCCGATGGCCAGCGCGAGCAGGTCGAGTCCCGGACTATCCAGCGCGTGCGAGCCCAGCTCGAGCAGCTCGCCGTCAAGGGTGTAGCCGCGGATCCGCATGACGTTGTGCACCGTGAGGCCGTACTTCAAACAGTGCACCCCGCCGGAATTCTCAGCCACGTTGCCGCCGATCGAGCAGGCGATCTGTGAAGAAGGGTCGGGAGCGTAATAAAGCCCGTGCGGCGCGGCCGCCTCGGAGACCTGCAGATTACGGACGCCGGGCTGGACGCGGGCGCAACGTGCCAGAGTGTTGATTTCGAGAATACGGTTCAGTCGAGCCAGCGAGAGCAGCACGCCGGCGGCATGCGGCGTCGCCCCGCCCGACAATCCCGTGCCCGAGCCTCGCGCCACCACCGGGCACTCGAGTCGATGGCACATGCGCAGCACATCCTGCACCTGCTGCTCGGTATATGGCAGGGCGACCAGCAGAGGCGGCTGGCGAAAGGCTGTCAGACCATCGCACTCATAGGGCTGCAGCTCCGCAGGACTCGTGAGCAGGCAACCGTCGGGAAGAATCGCGCGCAGCGCCGTCGCCACACGGGTCCGCCGCGCTTCCAGTTCGCGGGCGGAGGGGGCGAGGGCTACCTGCGAGCCCTTGCTCGTCGAGGCGTCGACTGTCGCGGAGTTCATCTGCGCATCCTAGCGCCTAAGTCCGGTGGCGCGCAGGCGTGCGCACCTGAGACTTCAACTTATCGAGTGTTTACAGTAGCTTCAGGCGCTCACCGCGGGTGCGCACGGTGGCGGACGTGGAACGATGTGAGGGCAATCCCATTAATGGGGCAGTGAACCAATCTACCCGGTTTCTTCGCGCCATCTTCGTACTCCTCGCGGCCATGAGCCTGCAGGCAGACATTACGTGGCGGCAGACCGCTCAGGCGACGGCCTCTGCCAGCCCTGCGGATCCGAGCTCGGCCGCCTCAGCTGCGCGCGGCGCTGCAGCGGGATTGCCGATTGCCGCCGATCGGGTGGTGCAGCACGTGACGCATGCCATCGCCTGGTACCGGCGCATGGGCGCCTTGCAGCAGCTGCCTGCTGATGCCGAAGACGTGGTGCCGCGCGATCGCCTCAACAAAAGTGCACTGATGGGAGTGCAGCTCGCCTTCGATTTTGGCCATGCCGCGGCCGTCCTGCAGAGCAAGGCGGCGACCGCCACAGCGAATCAGACGCCGCCCGGCGCGCCGGCGAACGGCGCTGCTGCAGGCCCCCAATCGACTCCGGGGACAGCGAATCAGGACAGCAATAGCAGCAGCAGTGCCCAGGGGGCCCAGGGGGAGGCGGGCGAGCTCGATCGCATCGCGGACCGCCTCGCCCAGCGGGTAGCCGCTCTGCAGTCGCAGGTGGCAGATCTTGACCAGCGGCTGGGGCGCGCCCCGGCGAGAGAGCGGCAGACCCTGCGGGCGCAACGCGCAGAGGTGGCGGCGGCGTTGGATCTCAGCCGTGAAGTGCAGGGGACGGTGGAGCAGATCGAGCGCTTTGAAGAGAATGCCGAGACGGCGACGAGTGCTGCAGGCAGCGGTCTCGCCGCGCAGATTGCGGACCTGGAGCGCTTGGTGCCGGAAGCGCATCACGGCGGCACGCGCAGCACTGCCGCTGCGTCGGGCACTGCGGCCACGGCGGCCAACACTGTTGCAGCGTCGCCCAATGCAAGCTCGTCGGCATCCCCTGCCTCGTCCGCAGCCAATTCCTCTTCCGCCTCCACTCCGGCGCCGGCATCCGGATCGAGTGCCCCGGCACCCGCTCCGGCGGCAGCGCCTTTCCGGCCTGAGTCCGCAGGTGTCATCACTCTGGTGGGTAAGTGGTTTTCGCTCGAGAGCAACCGCCGGCAGCTGACGGATGCCATCAAACTGACCGACAGTCTCGTGAAGGAGCTCGACAGCCTGCGTACCGACGTGTCTCAGGATGCCCGCATCCTCGCGCGCCAGGATCTGCTCGGCTCAAACATGGATCTCACGCAGCTGGCGCAGGCCAAGCAGCAACTGGATGCAGCCGTCACGCGCTTCAAGCAACTCTCTACGCTGCTCGTACCGATCGGCGAAGAGGGCATCAGTGTTTCCAATGCGCGCAGCATCCTCGGGGAATGGCGGGATTCACTCGAGGCGCGCGATGCCTCCGTGGCGCGCTTCCTTGCTTTGCGGCTCGGCATACTCCTGGGCTCGGTCGCCGTGGTGCTGTTCATCTCCGAGATATGGCGCCGTGCCACCTTCCGCTATCTGCACGATGCGCGTCGCCGCCAGCAGTTTCTCGCTTTGCGACGGGTCGCCGTCGGCATCGCGCTGACGCTGGTGGTGCTTTTCGGACTGGTCTCGGAAGTTGGCTCGCTTGCGACCTATGCCGGGCTGATCACCGCAGGTCTCGCCGTGGCGCTGCAAAACGTGATTCTGGCGGTGGTCGCGTACTTCTTCCTGATCGGACGTTATGGCGTGCGCGTCGGCGACCACATCACCCTCGCCGGCGTCACCGGCCGGGTGGTCGAGATAGGCCTGGTGCGCCTCTATCTGATGGAGCTCACCGGGCCGCAGCTGCGACCTTCAGGACGCATGGTCGTGCTGTCCAACGCCGTGCTGTTCCAGCCCTCGGCACTGTTCAAACAGATGCCGGGAAGCAATTACGACTATCACACCCTGACGCTCACGCTGGCCGGCACGGTCGATGTACCGGCGGCGGAAAAACATCTGGCGGCGGTTGCCGACTCGGTTTACGAGAATTATCGGGGCGTGATCGAGCGGCAGCACGCAGCGCTGCAGCGCTTCATCGATTTCGAAACGGCCATGCCGCGCCCGGAAGTTTACGCACGGCTGACCGCTAAGGGATTGCAGTGCACCGTACGATATCCAGTGGAGCCCACCCAGGCGGCGGTGACCGATCAGCGCATGCTGCTCGCGTTACGCGAGGCACTTTCCCGCGCGCCGGAGCTGCAGGTCGTGGACGGCCCCACTCTGGAGAGTTCCGAGCACGCCTGACCGGCAGCCTACGAGCGCAGATCGTTGTTGTCAGGGTCGTAGGGCGATTCCGCGATGACGCTGGCCTTTTTGCGCTCGCCGAGAATCTCGATCTCGAGCGCGGTACCCGGCTGCATGTAGTCGGGCTTCACATAGCCGATCGCGAGACTCTTGCGCACGCAATGTCCGTAATATCCCGAGGTGGCACGTCCGATGATGCGTTTGTCGGCAAACAGCGGCTCATTTCCGAGCGGGTCCGCATCGGTGACGCCATGCACCTCGAGCGTCACGAAGCGGTGCGGGACGCCACTGGCCAGTTGGCTCTCCAGGGCCGACTTGCCGATGAAATGGGGCTTCTTCATGCGCACGAAGCGATCGAGACTGGTCTCGAAAGGTGTGTAGTCCGGCGTCATGTCGCTGCCCCACATGCGGTAGGACTTCTCCAGCCGCAGCGATTCCATGGCGCGCATGCCGACCATGCCGATGCCGTATTCCTTGCCGGCGGCAAACACGGCATCAAAGATGTGATGCGCGTACTCGATCGGATAATGCAGCTCCCAGCCGAGAGCACCCACGAAATTCACGCGCAGCGCATGCACATCCACGGCCAGACCGACTTCGATGGTTTTACCCGTGAGCCACGGGAAGGAGTCGTTGTCCAGCGGCGTGTCAGTCAGTTTCGCCAGCAGCTGCCGTGAGCGCGGCCCTGCCACCACGAAGCAGCCACGCGCGCTGGTAATGTTGCGCAAGCTGACGGAGCCATCGCGCGGCAGCTGCTTCTGCAGATAGTCGCTGTCGTAGCGCTCGGCCGCACCGGCACTCACCACATAGAACTGCTGCTCGCCGGTTTTGGTGATGGTGAATTCGGAGCGGATGCCGCCGCGTCGCGTCAGGGCATGACACAGTGCGATGCGACCGGTGCGGCCGGGTACCTTGTTGGCCACCAGCTGGTCGAGCCACGCCTCGGCGCCCGCACCGCTCACCTCATGTTTGGTGAACGGTCCGAGGTCGATCACGCCGACCCGCTCGCGCATCAGGCGACATTCGTTGCCGACGTGCTCGAAATAGTTGGTGCGGCGGAAGCTCCAGTGATCCTTGCGCTCGACTCCCGCAGGTGCAAACCAGTTGGCGCGTTCCCAGCCATAGCGTTGACCCCAAACGGCACCCATGCGATCGATCTTGTCGTACACCGGGCTGGTTTTCGCTGGCCGCGCATCTTCGCGCTCTTCGTCGGGAAAATGGATGGTAAAGACGTTGCGGTAGGTCTCCTCGTTCTTCAACACCGTGTAGCGCTTGCTGGTGTAGGCACCGTAGCGACGGGGATCCACCGCCAGCATGTCGATGCCAGGCTCGCCCTCCACGATCCATTCCGCCAGCTGCCACCCCGAGCCGCCCGCCGCCGTGATGCCGAAACTGTGGCCTTCGTTCAGCCAGACATTGGGTAGTCCCCAGGCGGGACCGATCAGTGGGCTGCCATCGGGTGTGTAGGAAATCGGTCCGTTAACGATGTCCTTGATGCCGCAGTTCTCGAGCGGCGGTACGCGCCGCTGCGCCGCTTCCACGTGCGGCAACAGGCGATCTAGGTCGCCGGGAAACAGACTCCTGCCGAACCAGTCCGGCACGCCATCGGCAAAGCGTGCGGGTGCACCCTTCTCGTAGGGACCCAGAATCCAACCCATGCGCTCTTCGCGCAGGTAATAGGACGCATCGGACTCGCGCAGTACCGCGAGCTCGCGCCCGCCGCCGGAGCGGTATTGCCGCAGCTCGGCCGATTCATCGTAAACGATGTACTGATGCTCCACCGGAATGGCCGGCACGTGGATGCCGAGCAACGCTCCGGTCTGGCGCGCATAGTTGCCGGTGGCGCATACCAGGTGCTCCGCCACGATCTCGGTACCCTTGGAGGTGCGCACTTTCCACTCGCCATTGGCGGTGCGCTCGATTGCCTGAGCCTCGGTCTGCTCGTAGATCTCGGCGCCCGCACGCCGGGCGCCGATGCGCAGCGCCATAGTGAGATCGGCGGGGGCAATGTGGCCGTCATCGGGGTGGTAGAGGGCACCGATGATGGCAGGAGTATCGCCCTGACCGCCGAGCTCGATGAGCGGCCACAACTCCTTCACCCGCGCGGACGAGATCACTTCGAAGGGGACACCGATAGTGTTGGCCGTCCCACAATACTTGCGGTACTCGTCCATGCGCGCGTGGCTCGTTGCCAGGCGCAGATTGCCGCTCACGTGGAAGCTGACGTCCTGGCCGGTTTCAGCGGGAAGCTTCTTGTAGAGGTCAACGGAGTACTTGTGCAGCTGGCCTACGGTGTAGCTCATGTTGAACAGCGGCAGGAGGCCTGCAGCGTGCCAGGTCGAGCCGGCGGTGAGCTCGCTGCGCTCGATGAGCGCCACGTCGTTCCATCCCTTTTTCGTCAGGTGATAAAGCGTGCTCACCCCGACGACGCCGCCCCCGATGACCAACACCCGAACATGAGTCTTCACGAGCACATTCTCCGTATGTATGCGGGGCGTCGCCAGTGCAGCGCACCGTTTGTATTGCGGCGGGCGAGCGGGCTCAGCAGGCGAGCTCGCGCGTTGCCTCATTCAGGAAACACACCACGTAGTCGGCAAAAGAGCGCCAGACCTCGATATGAAACGCGTGCGCAGCGGTGCGCCACAGAACGATCTCGGCTTTGCCCAGCATGGTACGCGTGCACATTCCGACCGGAAAAGCCGTCGGATCAAGATCCAGCGGACAGCCGACATTCAAGGCGAGCGCGGCTGGTACGCCCTCGAGCTGCAGGGCGAGCTGCCGATGGCTGATGTCCACCAGCGAATGGCGCATGCCGTTCAGTGCCGCTCGCAGTCGCGCAATCGTCGCTTCGGACTGCGACTCCGGCAGCAGCAGCAGTTGTTCATCCGGCCCCAGCCAAAGCGCTGCCTGCTCCCCGTGACAGACGCTGCGACAGGCTTGTTGTGTTAGTTCGAATCCCAGCGCATCGCCGGCCGCCTTGGTGACTTCACCTGTACCGCGCAGGGTAAAACGCCCGCTGGGAGGCAAGAGCCGCAGTAACGGACCAAACGTTAGCGGGGGAGGTAAACGGCGGGCAGCGAGCTCAGCCATGCAACCGCTCCCCCTTGGGATCGTAAAACACAGGCGTGACCACCTGCACCGGGATGTCACCGTCGGGCATGGACACATAGAGCGTTTGACCCTGACGGGCGCGGCCGCCGACGACCATGGCCAGTGCAATCGAACGCCCGAGCACCACACTGTGATAGGAGGAGGTGACGTGCCCCAGCGGACGAAACGGCGGCTTCTGCCCAGAGCTGGCAGTGAGTTGCGCGCCTTCCTCCAGCACCACGTGCGGGTCTGCCGTCGCCAGGCCCACCAGCTGCTTGCGATCCGGGGCGCTCATCGCCGGACGCAGCAGCGAGCGCTTACCGAGGAAATCGTCCTTGGTCTTGCCGATGGCCCAGGCGAGTCCTGCATCATCCGGAGTCACGGTGCCATCGGTATCCTGACCGATGATGATGTAACCCTTTTCGGCGCGCAATACGTGCATGGACTCGGTGCCGTATTCGGTGATGCCGTGCGCCTCTCCGCTCTGATGAATCGCTTCCCACACCGACAGTCCATAGTCTGCAGGGACGTTGACTTCAAACCCGAGCTCGCCGGTGAAGCTCACGCGGAACAGCAACAGTGGTGCGCCACAGATGCGGCCGCGCGCCACGCTCATGTGCGGCAGGGTTGCGGCGGACAGCTCGATTCCTTCGATGAGCGGCTCGAGAACCTTGCGGGCATTGGGACCCTGCACGGCGATCACCGCCCACTGCTCGGTGGTCGAGGTCAGCCAGACATTCAGGTCCGGCCACTCGGTCTGCAGATAATCCTCCATCAGGCCCAGCACGCCCGCCGCACCCCCGGTCGTAGTCGTCACGTGAAAGCGGTCCTGCGCAGTGCGCGCCACCACGCCGTCGTCGTAGATGAAGCCATCGTCACGTAACAGCACGCCATATTTTGCCTTGCCGACCGGAAGAGCGGACCAGCTGTTCACGTACATGCGATTCATGAAAGTAGCTGCATCGCTGCCGACCACTTCGATCTTGCCGAGTGTCGAGGCATCGAACAGCCCGCAGGCTGAGCGTACGGCGCGGCACTCGCGCGCCACTGCGGCGTGCATGTCCTCGCCGCCGCGGGGGAAGTAGCGCGCCCGCTTCCACAGACTGACATCCTCAAACACCGCGCCTCGGGTCGTGGCCCACCCGTGTGTCGGTGTTGTGCGAACCGGATCAAACAGCGGACCACGCTGCAACCCCGCAAAGCTGCCGAAGGTGATGGGGGTGTAAGGCATGCGGAACGTGGTGAGGCCCACCTGCGGTATCGGCTTGCCGATCTGCGCGGCGACCACACCCAGCGCGTTGAGATTGGAGGTCTTGCCCTGATCGGTGGCCATGCCGGTGGTGGTATAGCGTTTGATGTGCTCGATGGAGCGGAAGCCCTCGCGCGTAGCCAGCGCAAGGTCGCGAGTGGTGACATCGTGCTGCCAGTCCACGAAGGCCTTCTGGGTGGCGTCGCGGCGGGTGGGCAGGGCACCGACCAGACCCTGACGGGCGCTGCGCAGTGTGCGCACGAAATGCTCCTCGCCCAACACCGTCGCGAGGTCCAGCTCACCAGCGCAGGCGCCCACCGATCGCGTGCACTCCGCGGGCTGCGCGGGCAGGAACGCCTGCAGATCCTCAGCCCAGCGCAGTTTGCCGCGAGATTGCGAGAACAGATGGACGCTGGGGGTGAGCCCCCCTGACATCAGTAACAGATCACAGACGACCGTGTCGGCGCCCCCGGACACCTCACCACGCGGATCGATGCGCGCCAGCTGCACACTGTTGACACGCAGCCGGCCGCCCGTGCCGACGACAGTGGTCGCCGTCTGCACCGGCAAGCCAGCGCTGCGCGCCTCGCTCGGTAGCTCACCGTCTGCCTGCGCACGCACGTCGAAAATTCCCCGTATGTCCACGCCCGCAGCATGCAGATCGAGCGCCGCCCGATAACCTTCATCGTGCGCTGTTAGGAGAACCGCGGTGCGGCCCGGCAACACTCCGTAGCGATTGACGTAAGTGCGTGCTGCTCCGGCCAGCATCACGCCCGGACGATCGTTGCCGGGGAACACGAGTGGGCGTTCGATAGCGCCGGTTGCGAGCACCACTTCGCGCGCCCGTACCTGCCAGGCGCGTTCCCGCGGCAGATGCTGCGGAGCACTGCTCAGGTGATCGGTTACGCGCTCGTTGAGCGCAACGAGATTGTGTGGAAAATAACCGAAAGCCGTCGTGCGCGTCAGCAGCAGCACGCGCGGATTTGCGGCCAGCTCACCGACGACGTTCTGGATCCATTGAGTTGCCGCCTCGCTGTTGATCGATACGCCGCCCATGGCAGGCTCGGATAACAGGCTGCCCCCCAACTCGGCCTGCTCGTCGCAGAGAATGACGCGCTGCGAGTTGCGGCTGGCGGCGAGCGCAGCTCTCAGACCGGCCGGCCCGGCGCCGACCACCAGCACGTCGCAATGGGCGAAGCGATTGCTGTAGCGATCTGGATCCGCCAGGGAGGGCGCGCGCCCGAGGCCGGCTGTGGCACGGATGCGCGGCTCGTATACGGCGTGCCAGGCACTGCGCGGCCACATGAAAGTCTTGTAGTAGAAGCCGGCGGGGATAAAGGGCGAGAGGAGGTCGTTGACTGCCCCGACATCGAAGGCAAGACTCGGCCAGCGGTTCTGACTTTCGGACTGCAGCCCTTCGTAGAGTTCGATCTGCGTGGCGCGCAGATTGGGCGTGTAACGCGCCGCATCGCGATACACGGTCAAGAGCGCGTTAGGCTCCTCCGCTCCCGCCGAGACGATGCCTCGCGGACGGTGGTACTTGAAGGAACGTCCGACCAGGTGCACACCATTGGCGAGCAGCGCCGCGGCGAGCGTGTCACCCTGCAGACCTGTGAAATGTTGCCCGTCGAACGTGAAGTTCAACACCCGGCTGCGATCGATGCGGCCGCCGGTTGCCGTGCGGCATACGCCTCCCGTGCTGCTCAGGGCACTGAAGGTCTCTGCGGGGACGTGACCACCCGGCTCATGTTCCGGGCCCACATCGTTGACCCGCGGCGCCGTGCGCGGCTGCAGGGAGGTGCTCATGCTTGCTCGCCGATGCGGTAGGTGCGCACGAAATGATCAGTCGTCGTATCGCGAACGGCATTGAAGAATTTGCCGCAGCCGTGGGCATGACGCCAGCGCTCGCGGTACAGGCCGCGAGTGTTGTCGCGCAGGTACAGAAAGCGTGTCCAGTCGGCGATGTCAGTCTCAGCGGGCTTCGCCGGGCGCGCGATGTGCGCCTGGCCGGCATGTTGGAATTCGAGCTCCGGACGCTCCCCGCAATAGGGGCAGGCAATGAGCAGCATGCGAAGCCTCAGTGCGCCACGGCTGCCGCCGCAGCCTCGTCGATCAGATTGCCGGAGCTGAAGCGCTCGATCGTGAAGGGCGCATTGATCTGATGCGGGCTGTCGTGCGCAATGGTGTGGGCGAATACATGCGCCGAGCCCGGCGTGGCCTTGAAGCCGCCGGTGCCCCAACCGCAGTTCACATACAGTCCCGGGACCGGCGTCCTGGCGATGATCGGGGAGCGATCGGGCGTGACATCGACAATGCCACCCCAGTTGCGCAGCATGCGCAGACGGCGGAAGCGCGGAAACAGCTCGCAGACGGCCTCCAGAGCATGACTGCTGATATGCAGCCCGCCACGCTGCGTGTAGGAGTTGTAAGCGTCGGTGCCCGCGCCGATGACCAGCTCCCCCTTGTCCGACTGGCTGATGTAGGCGTGGACGGTGTTGGACATCACCACGCAGGGAAATACCGGCTTCACCGGCTCCGAGACGAGCGCCTGCAACGGGTAGCTCTGCAGCGGCAGGTTGACGCCTGCCATTTTCATGACCACGCTCGTATTGCCGGCGGCCGCTACCCCGACCCGTCGCGCCTCGATCACACCGCGGGTAGTCTCGAGCGCTGCGACAGCACCGTTGCTGTCGCGGCGGATGCCGGTCACCTCGCAGTTTTCGATGATGTCGACGCCGAGGGCATCCGCAGCTCGCGCATATCCCCACGCCACCGCATCGTGCCGCGCGGTACCGCCGCGCCGCTGCAGGGCAGCTCCGAGCACCGGGTAGCGAATGTCGCTGATATTCAGCGGTGGACAGAACTCCTGCGCCTGCCTGGCATCGAGCCATTCGTTGTCGACACCATTCGCGCGGTTCGCGTGTACGTGTCGCTTCGACACCTGCACATCGTGCACCGTATGCGCAAGCATCATTACGCCGCGCGGGGAGAACATCACGTTGTAGTTGAGTTCCTGTGAGAGCGTTTCCCACATGTTGAGCGCGTGGTCGTATATCGCCGCACTCTCATCAAACAGGTAATTGGAGCGGATGATCGTAGTATTGCGGCCGGTATTACCCCCGCCAATCCAGCCCTTCTCCACGACGGCCACAGCGCGCAGCCCGTGCTCCCTGGCGAGATAGTAGGCCGCACCCAGGCCGTGGCCGCCCCCGCCGACGATCACGACATCGTAACCCTTGCGCGGCTCTGCACGGCGCCACTGCGGTTGCCAGCCCTGTTGGCCGGACAGGCCCCGCTTGAGCAGTGACAGGGCCGAAAAACGCTGCATACAAGGGAGTACCTGCTGGGATTGCGCGGCGGCATCATGCCCCCCGGTGCCGCGGCTCCACGAGCACCGGCACGCCGCGACATTTGAACAAGTACGACATCGGGCGACAGCCCGTGAGGGAGTGTCAGTGGCTGTTGCGACGCTCCCCGGCCAGGGCGCGCAGAATCTCCAGCTCGCCGCATACCCCGCAGGCCCGACCCTCATCCACCAGCAGCACCGGATGTCCACTTGCGGTGTGCAGCCTGATGATGTCGCTCAGCAGGCTCGAGGCAGGAGTTACCGCAAGACCCGATTGTTGGGACGTCCAGCTCTCGCCCTCCGCGATATGCGCAAGCGGCTGCGTCTGCCCGTCGATGGCAAACGCCCGCGGCTCATCGTTGTCATTGAGCAGCACCTGGTAGCGTTGCTGCTCATCCAGCCACAACGCGTGCTGCTCACGGGGCAACTCCGCACAACGCCGCATTACCATCATGCCCGTCAACACTGAAAGCGGATTCATGTGCGTGACAAACTCGGCCACATAGTCGTTGGCGGGCCGTACCACGATGTCCTCGGCGGTGCCGGTCTGCACGATGCGGCCACCCTCGAGGATCGTGATGTGGTCGCCGAGCTTGAGCGCCTCATCGAGATCATGACTGACGAACAGTATGGTTTTGCGCACCCGCGCCTGCAGCGCGAGCAGCTCATCCTGCAGCTTGCGGCGGATCAGGGGGTCGAGCGCCGAGAACGGCTCATCCATCAGCAACACATCGGCGTTGGTTGCAAAAGCGCGCGCCAGGCCGACGCGCTGTTGCATTCCGCCGGAGAGCTCGCCCACCTGACGGTCGGCCCACTGTGACAGGCCAACGAGCTCGAGCTGCTCCTCAACGATGCGGCGTCGCGTGGTTGGCGGCTCGCCGCGCAACTCGAGTCCGAAGCCCACGTTGTCGCGCACGCTGCGCCAGGGCAGCAGGCCGAACTGCTGAAAGACCATCGCGATGCGCAGGCGACGCACGCGCCGCAGCGTTGCGGCATCACAGGTGGCGATGTCCACGGAGGTCTCGCCGTCGGTGACCAGCACGTGGCCGCGCGTCGCCGGAGTGATGCCGTTCGCAGCGCGCAGCAGGGTGGATTTGCCGGAGCCCGACAGTCCCATGAGCACCGAGATTTCACCGCGCTCGACACGCAGGTTGGCATTCGCCACGCCGACGACGATGCCGGTGCGCTCGGCGATCTCGGCGCGGCTGTTGCCTGCATCAAGTGCTGCCAGTGCGCTCTGCATGAGTGTGCTCGCACGCCGTCCGGAACCATTGCCAAACAGGATGTCGACGTTGCGAAATTCGAGCGCGGTGTTCATGAGGGGTTCTGCGAAGAGTGATCGGTGGGTCGGCTGACCCGATCGAGGATGATCGCCAGCAGCACGATGACAAAGCCGGCTTCGAATCCCATGCCGACCTGCACGGTGTTGAGCGCCCGCACTACCGGCACGCCAAGGCCACCGGCACCGACCAGCGCGGCGATGACCACCATCGAGAGGCTGAGCATGATGCACTGGGTGATGCCGGCAATGATGGTCGGAGCGGCGCTCGGCAGCTCAACCTTCAGCAGCATCTGAGTGCGGGTCGCACCGAAGGCTTCGCCCGCTTCCAGCAGCGGCTTCGGCACTGAGCTGATACCGAGGTGGGTCAGACGGATGGGAGCCGGTAGCGCAAAAATGATGGTGGAGATCAATCCGGGGACGACGCCCAGACCGAACAGCACCAGCGTTGGAATCAGGTAGACAAAAGTCGGTAGCGTCTGCATGAGATCCAGCACCGGACGCAGCGCCGCGAACAGGGTCGGTCGGTGCGCTGCGGCGATCCCCACGGGCACACCGATGAGAGCGGCGAGCGCCGCCGCCACAATCACCAGTGACAGCGTTTCGAGGGTCGCGTCCCAATACCCCTGATTGATGATGAACAGCAGGGCGGCGGGTACGAACACGGTCAGGGCGATCGAGCGTCGCAGCAGCCAGGTGAGAACGGCCAGCAGTACGACGAGCACCGGGGAGGGTATTGCGCGCAGTCCGGCGGTCAGTCCATCGACACTTCCCCGGATCACGGCCGAGATGCCATCGAATGCGAAACGGCCGTGCGCCTTGACGAATTCAATCATCGCTGCCACGGCGCCGCCGAGGGGTATTTTGTGCTCGCTTATCCATTGCTCGAAGTGGTGCGATGCGTTGTTACCCTGGCCGGCCGGCCTTGCGAGAGAGTCGCGACCGTCGGCCCGCAGCACACCGCGCAGCCAGGTGTGCACGACCTCCGGATGGGCTCCTAACCAGGCATCCGCCGCAGCCTGCACCGGCTGATGCTGGTTCAGGACCGCGTCCATCACCTGACTTTCTCCCTGCAGGGTAAAGGTAAGGTTTCGCAGCAGATGTCCGGTGTTGAGACACGCGGCCGAATAGCCGGCGCGGGTGTTGGTATACACCGTGGCGCTACCGGAATTGGGTCCGAACACCGCGTCGCCGCCTTGCAGGTAGCGCAGCCGGAAGCGCATGTTCATGGGATGCGGATCCCAGCCGAGAAAGACGATCGGCTCGTGATTGCGCGTGGCTCGCTCGACTTCCGCCAGCATGCCCTGCTCACTGGACTCGATGAGTCTGAAATCTCCGAGTCCGAAAAGGTTCTGTTGCAGCATCCAGAGCACGAGAGGATTGCCATCGTTGCCGGGCTCGATGCCATAGATGGAGTGATGCAACTGCGCGGCGAAGCGCTGGATATCCGCAAAATTACGCAGCCCCCCCTGATAGGTATAGTCGGGCACTGCCAGCGTGAACTTCGCGCCGACGAGATTGGCGCCGATGACCTCGATGGAGCCGTCCTCGAGATACGGTTTGCGATCCACCGCCATCGTGGGCATCCAGTTGCCCAGGTACACGTCGATGTCGTTGTTCTTCATGGCGGTATACATCACGGGAATCGACAGGAGCGTCACCTCCGGGCGGTAGCCCAGCTGTCGCAGCAGCGCGCTAAATAGCGCCGTAGTGGCGGTGACATCCGTCCAGCCGATGTCTGCGATGCGCACCGTCGCAGAGGCAGGATCTCGGGTCGCAGCGCTGGGTGTAGCGGTTGCCGCGATTGCCGCGGTTGCACGAGCGGTAATCGGCAGCCCGCCCCCGAGGGCGGCAAGCCACAGGGCCGCAACCCAACGGGCGGGCCGGAGGCGGGGTGGGACCTTCACAGGCTGAGATTGTCTGCCGACATGCGAGCTCCGGAATGAGTCGGCGCAGACAGTGGACTTGACCCCCTGCGAGTGCGACGACATCATTCTGCAACGGGTCTTGAATAGACGTTTAACAGAGACCCGGTCAAGTTGGCAACTCTATGAAAGAAAGGGGTCTACCGGGCCTGTGAGGTGCAGCACCGGGGGCCCCCGCCGTGGCCGTCCGGAGCATCATATTGAACAAGCAATCAACGCCTCATCAGGGGGGCAGTCGGGACCGCGAACGCCCCACCGGTGTACCCCGCGACGAGCTGGAAGAGCTGCGCCGGAGCCAGCTGATCGAGGTCACCATCGACAGTCTGGCCGAAGTCGGCTATGTCGGCAGCACGCTGGCGCAGATCGCACAGCGAGCCGGCGTGTCTGCGGGCCTGGTGGCGCATTACTTCGAAGACAAGGACCAGCTTTTCGAGGCAGCATTTCGCACGCTTGGACGCATGTTGGCCGAGCGCGTGCGCGTACAGCTGCGCGCGGCGCACACCCCGCGCGGACGTATTCAGGCGATCATCGACACTTATCTTGCTCCCTCTGAGTTTACGCAGCGTACGGGGACGGCCTGGCTCGCATTCTGGGGACAGTTGCCGCACGTGCACGCCTTACAACGCGTCCAGGATGTCTATCAGAAGCGCACGTTGTCCAACCTGCGACATGCACTGAAGCGGCTCATCCCCACGAGCGAGGCGCGCAGTCTCGCGGCGATGATTGCAGCGATGATCGACGGGGTCTATCTGCGTGCCGCGCTATCCAACTGGACGGAGGCTGACGCGGATGGGGCGCGTGCGCTCGTTACCGCTTTTGTGGATGCGCGCCTGAAGGAAAGTGCCGTCATCACCTCGGCCACATCCTCGACGAGCTCAATCGCGCCACCGGCCGCTGCGAGTGGCACATTCCGCACGATCAACCCAGCCACTGGCGAAGTGCTCGCGACGCTGCCAATCGATGGGCCCGCGGAAGTGAATAGCGCTGTGCAGCGGGCACTGGCGGCCCAGCAGCGCTGGGCAGAGCTGACCGGCGCCGAGCGCGGGCGCGTATTGAAGCGGGTGGCCGATCTGCTGCGCGCGCGCAATGCCGAACTGGCGCGACTCGAGACGCAGGACACCGGCAAGCCCATCCAGGAAACCAACGTGGTCGATGTGGCGTCCGGCGCTGAGTGTTTCGAGTTTTTTGCTGGCATCGCCGCGACCATCGCAGGTGAGCACCTCGATCTCGGTCGGCAGGCCTTCGGATACACGCGCCGCGAGCCGTTGGGTGTGGTCGCCGGCATCGGCGCCTGGAACTATCCGCTGCAGATTGCCTGCTGGAAGAGCGCCCCGGCGCTCGCCTGCGGCAACGCGATGATCTTCAAGCCCGCTGACCTGACCCCTCTGACTGCCACCAAACTTGAGGAGGTGATGGCCGAAGCGGGTGTACCGGAGGGACTGTTCAAGGTGGTGCAGGGGCCGATCGACACCGGTCGCCTGCTGACGCGCCATCCACAGATCCGCAAGGTCTCGGTTACCGGCGCCGTGCAGACAGGCAAGGCCGTGATGGCCGATGCGGCGCCCACCCTGAAGGCACTCACTCTGGAGCTCGGAGGCAAGTCACCGCTCATCGTGTGCGCCGATGCCAACCTGCGCAATGCCGTCTCCGGCGCGCTGCTCGGTAACTTCTATTCAGCGGGGGAGGTGTGCTCGAACGGTACGCGCGTATTCGTTCATCGCAGCATCAAGGCGGCCTTCCTCGAGCAGCTCGTGCAACGCACGGCCGCGCTGCGTATCGGTAACCCACTCGATCCGGGCACCCAGGTCGGAGCCCTCATCAGCGAGGCGCATCTGCACAAGGTGTTGGGTTACATCGAGCGCGGCAAAGCCGAGGGCGCGCGCCTCCTGCTCGGCGGTCAACGGGTGACAACTGGCGACCTGGCGGCAGGCTTTTTTGTGGCGCCAGCGATCTTCGATGACTGCCACGACGACATGGCGATCGCGCGCGATGAGATCTTTGGCCCCGTGATGACCGTGCTCGATTTCGAGGACGAGCACGAGGTCTTGCAGCGTGCGAATGCCACCCCCTACGGCCTGTCGGCGGCGGTGTTCACCAATGATCTGACCCGCGCTCACCGCATGATTGCGCAACTGCAGGCCGGAACCTGCTGGATCAATCACTACAACATCACACCCATCGAGCTGCCTTTCGGCGGCATGAAGCTCTCGGGCATCGGGCGGGAGAATGGCCGCGCGGCGCTCGAGCACTACACGCAACTAAAAAGCGTCTATGTCGCCATGGGCGACGTCGACTCGCCGTACTGACAGGGGGTCGCCTTTGCTGCCAGACAGCTTCGACTACATCATCGTTGGTGCGGGCTCCGCAGGCTGCGTACTGGCCGACCGCCTCAGTGAGTCCGGGACCGTAAGTGTGCTCGTGCTCGAGAATGGCGGCTCCGACCGCTCCATCTACATCCAGATGCCCACGGCATTGTCCATTCCGATGAACATGCCGAAGTACAACTATGGTTACCACACCGAACCGGAGCCGGGCCTCGGAGGCCGGCGCCTGCACACACCGCGAGGCAAGGTCCTGGGCGGCTCTTCCTCCATCAACGGGCTCGTCTACGTGCGCGGCAATGCGTTGGATTTCGACACTTGGGAGGAGTGCGGCGCGCAGGGCTGGGCTTACAGGCATGTGCTTCCATACTTCCGTCGCGCCGAGCGGCGCGCCGCAGGCGGGGACGCTTATCGCGGCGACAGCGGCAAGCTGCACACGACGACTGGCACGCTCCACAACCCGCTGAATCCAGCCTGGATCGAAGCGGGACGGCAGGCCGGCTACCCGCTGTCTGATGACATGAACGGTTTCCAGCAGGAGGGTTTCGCGCCAATGGACATGACCGTAGGTCACGGACGGCGCTGCAGCGCTGCCCGAGCCTACCTGCTTCCGGCCATGTCGCGCGCAAACCTTACGGTGCAGACACACGCCTTTGTGACTCGCGTGTTGTTTGAAGGCAAGCAGGCGACCGGCGTGGTCTACCGGCACTCTAACCGCGAGCTTACCGTCCGCGCGAAGCGTGAAGTCATTCTCTGTGCCGGCTCGATCAATTCGCCTCACCTGCTCAAGCTCTCAGGCGTCGGTCCCAAAGCGGAGCTCAGCTCGCATGGCATCAGCCCGGTCCACGACCTGCCCGGAGTCGGTGAGAATCTGCAGGACCATCTGGAGTTCTATTTCCAGCTGGCCTGTCTCGAGCCCATCACGCTCTACCGGTACATGAATCCGCTCGGTAAGGCCTGGATCGGCGCGCGCTGGCTGCTGACGCACTCCGGCCTGGGGGCAACCAACCACTTCGAGGCCGGTGGCTTCATCCGCAGCCGCCCGGGCATACGCTACCCAGACATTCAGTTTCACTTCCTGCCGATGGCCGTGAGTTACGACGGCTCATCCCTTGCGCGCGAGCATGGCTTCCAGGCGCATGTCGGACCGATGCGTTCCAAGAGCCGCGGCTGGGTACGGCTGGCCTCGGCCGATCCCCGCGATCCGCCACGCATCTTCTTCAACTATCTGTCGCAGCCCGATGACCTGGTGGAGATGCGCGCCTGCGTGCGCCTGACGCGCGAGGTGTTCGCGCAGCAGGCCTTCGATCGCTTCCGTGGGCGTGAGATTCAGCCCGGCAGCGCCGTACAGTCGGATGGGCAGATCGATCAGTGGGTCCGGGCGCACGTGGAAAGCGCCTATCATCCCTCCTGCAGCTGCCGAATGGGCGATGCGGATGATCCCCTTGCGGTCGTTGATCCCTGCACCCGCGTGCGGGGACTGGCCGGACTGCGGGTCGTCGACTCCTCGATCATGCCGACCATCACCAATGGCAACCTCAACGCTCCCACGATCATGCTGGCGGAGAAGGCCGCCGATCACATCCTCGGCAAGCCACTGCTCGCACCCTCGCAGGCGCCCAGCTACCTCGCCCCGGATTGGCAGCACAGCCAGCGCTGAGCGACCCCGCAAGTGACACTCAGCCTTGCAACGGAATTATTATCGCGCCAATAATATCCGCAGCGTGGTCGCGGCGAGGTCATGACATGACGGCACGCAGGCGGGTGCGCACTTGCATCGCGCTGGGAGTCGTGCTCGGCTGCTGCGGCTGCAGCGCGAAGTCCGGCGGGTCCGAGCAGGTGGTCAACATCTACAACTGGGCTGACTATATCGGCAAGCAGACTCTGGCGCAGTTCGAAAAGGAAACCGGCATCCGCGTCGTCTATGACACCTACGATGCGGATGAGACGCTGGAAGCGAAGATGATGGCGGGTGATTCGGGCTATGACATCGTCAGCACCTCAACCGACTACTTCAGCCGCCAGATCAAGGCCGGCATCTACCAGGAACTGGATCGCAGCCGTCTGCCCAACTGGAAGAATCTCGACCCGCAGGTGCTGGCGCTCGAAGCCCGCGCCGACCCGGGAAACCGGCACGCGATGCCTTATCTGCGGCACGTGAACGGCTTTGCCTACAATGTGGATCTGGTGAAGGCGCGTCTGGCCAATGCGCCGACGGACAGTCTCGATATGCTGTTCAAGCCCGAGATCATTGCGCACTTCGCCGACTGCGGCGTGACGTTCCTCGATTCCGCTGAGGATGTGCTGCAGCTGGCTCTCAACTATCTGCACCTCGATCCCAACACAACCAATGCAGCAGACTATCGCCAGGCAGAGAAGCTGTTGATGACGGTACGTCCGTACGTGCGTGCGTTCGATTCGAGCGAATACATGAATGGACTTGCGGACGGAGAGTTCTGCATCTCGATGTCCTGGTCCGGCGACTACGCTACCAGCAGGGCGCGTGCGCAGGATGCGGGCACGGATGTGAATCTCGCGTTCACCATTCCCAGGGAAGGTGCGAACGGCTCGCTCGATGCCCTGCTGATTCCCGTCGATGCCCCCCACGTGGACGCCGCCTACAAGTTCCTGAATTTCATGCTGCGGCCGGAGGTCATCGCCGCAGTGACCAACTACATTCACTACGGCAACGACAATCTCGCTGCCAACGCATTCGTCGATCCGCGTATCCTGCACGATCCGGCGGTCTATCCGACACCGCAAGTGCAGGCGAGGCTATATCCGTCAGCCGAAGTCTCACCGGCGCTGGAGCGGATCCGGACCCGCACCTGGACACGCATCAAGACTGCATATTGACCAAAGAGGTTCTCATGCCACGCCTGCAGGTGACCGCAGCAAACGAGTTGAGTATCGAGCTCGCCGGGGGCCAGCGCTTTGCCATTCATCCGCTCTGGCTGCGCGAGCGCTGTCAGGATGCGAAAACGATCGATCTGCAAACGGGCCAGCGCTGGCAGGACCCTTCCGACTGGGATCCGCAGCTCGCCCTCACCGCGGTGCAGGAGATCGCACCGGGCCGGTTCCGCGTGAGCTTCTCGGATGGCCACGCAGCGGAGTTTGCCGGCAGCGAGATCCTTCTCGAGGCCGCATTGCCACCCGGAGACCACGACTGTCCCGCGGCGCAGCTCTGGACATCCAGCCTGGGCGAGCCGCCCCGGGCAGCATGGACAGAAACCCCCGGCGATGAGCAGAAAGCGGCCTGGCTGCGGCAGTTTCTCGAGCTGGGATTCATCATCTTCAAGGGCGTACCCACTGCGCCTGGAACGCTGTTGAAAGTAGCTGCGGCCTTCGGCTACACGCGCGATACCAACTTCGGACTGCTTTTCGATGTGCGCTCGGTTCCGGATGCCAACGATCTGGCCTACACCTCGATCCCGCTCGATCCGCATACTGACAACCCATACCGCTCGCCGGTTCCTGGCGTGCAGCTGCTACACTGCCTGATCAACGAGACGCGCGGCGGGCTTTCCACCCTGGTAGATGGTTTTGCCGCCGCGCACCGGCTGCGCGAGACCGATGCGGAGGCATTTCGTATCCTCGCGCAGACGCCGATCCGCTTTCGCTTTCGCGATGCGCGCACGGAGATGGTGGCGAGTGCTCCGCTCATTGAGGTCGATGGGGCCGGCCGCGTGCAGGCCGTGAACTTCAGTCCGCGGCTGGATTACGTACCCCTCAAACCGCCTGAGGAGCTGAGTGCGTTCTTCCGCGCCCGTCGTGCGCTCGACCGGCTACTGCGCTCGCCGCAGTTCGAGATCCGCTTTCTGCTGAACTCGGGCGATCTGATGATGATGGACAACCGGCGCCTGCTGCACGGGCGCACCGGATTCGATCCGAGCGAGGGGTTGCGGCATTTGCAGGGATGCTACATAGACCTGGATTCTCCACGCAGTCAGTACCGGGTTCTGCGGCGGCGGCTGGCCGCCAACGGGAGCAGCACATGAACGCACGACAGCTCGTCAGTTTCCGGCGCATGGAGGACGGTACGCGGGAGGATTACGAGCTGCTCGATCGCTACGAGCGCGAGTATGCCCAGGGACTGCCGCAGCGGGTGCTGGAAGTCGTGCGCCGCATGGACCACGCGCTGCAGGGCTATCAGGTGAGCCGCCTCACCCACTCACTGCAGACCGCGACGCGCGCACTGCGCGACGGTGCCGATGAGGAGTTGATCGTGGCGGCGCTCATCCACGATGTGGGCGATGAGCTCGCTCCCTACAATCACGCTGAGCTCGCCGCGTCAATCATCCGCCCGTATGTGCGCGCGGAGGTCAGCTGGATCGTCGAGCAGCACGGTCTGTTCCAGACTTACTATTACGTTCATCACCAGGGCGGCGATCGCTTCATGCGCGACCGATACCGTGATCACCAGTGGTATGAGGCATGCGCGTCCTTCTGCCACCGTTGGGATCAAACCTCATTCGATCCAGACTATCCGACCTTGCCGCTCGAGACATTCGAGCCGTACGTGCAACGCATCTTCAGTCGCAAGGCACACGATCCGCGCTACACGCAGCAAAACGACGCTCCTGGGACGTGATTGCCGGCCTGATTGCTGGTCTGGTTGTTTATGCGCGTCCGGCCTGCTGTATTTCCAGCTGCCGCTGCTGCTCTGCGCGGCGCATGGAGTAGCCCGCCCCGATGATGCACAGCCCGATGACGCAGATGATCAGCGAGGCGAGGGCGTTGATATCCGGACTGACGCCGAGTTTCACTTTCGAGTAGATCACCATCGGCAGTGTGCTGGCGCCGGGACCCGAGACAAAACTCGAGATCACCAGATCATCGAGCGAGAGCGTGAAGCTCAGCAGCCAGCTTGAGATCAATGCGGGAGAGATGATCGGCAAGGTGATCTCCACGAATGCCTGTGTGGGCGTGGCCCCCAGATCCATGGCCGCCTCCTCCAGCGAGCGGTCGGCGCCCGTCAGTCGGGATTGCACGGTGACGGTCACGTAGGCCGTGCAGAAGACAACATGGGCAATGACGATGGTGGTGAAGCCGCGATGTGGCCACCCCAACATCTGCAGCATCGAGACGAACAGCAGCAACTGCGTGATGCCGGTGATGATCTCAGGCATCACCAGCGGGGCGTTGACCATTCCGGTGAGTAACAGCCGACCCCGAAATCGGACGAAGCGCACCAAGGCGATAGCCGCGAGCGTGCCCAGCAGTACCGCGGCAGTGGAGGCGGTGACCGCTACCTCGAGCGACAGGGCGGCTGCCTGCAATACCTGGCGATTGTGGAACAGCTCGGAATACCAGCGTGTCGAGAAGCCTCCCCAGAGATTGACCAGAGGTGAGGCATTGAACGAATAGCCGATCAGCACCAGGATTGGCACGTACAGCACGGCGATGCCGAGGCAGAGCGCGGCAAACAGCACGGGCGAGAAGCGCCGCTCCATCAGCCCTCCAGCTGCCGCACGTGATAGTACTGGTAGATGGCAAGCGGTCCCGCCAGCAGCACCAGGAATGCGATTGCCACGGCCGCCGCCACGGGCCAGTCGTGGTTGCCGAAGAACTCATCCCAGAGCACGCGGCCGATCATGAGGTTGTTGGGACCGCCGAGCAGCGAGGGAATCACGAACTCTCCCACCGCCGGAATGAATACCAGCATGCATCCGGCAATCACACCCGGGAGCGACTGTGGCACGGTGACATCCAGAAATGCGCGCCACGGCGGACTACCCAGATCAGCCGCCGCTTCGAGCAGGGTGGGGTCGAGCTTTTCAAGCGTGGCGAACAGCGGCAGCACCATGAAGGGTAGGTAGGAATAGATGATGCCGAGGTAGACCGCGGTGCCGGTGCGCATGATCCGCAGGGGGTGAGATATCAGCCCGAGATGCAGCAGGACCGAATTGAGCAGACCGCCATCACGGATGATGCCTTCCAGCGCGTAGACCCGCAGCAGGAAGGAGGTCCAGAAGGGCAGAATGATGATGAGTAACAGGAGACTCTGGGCGCTTTTCGAGGCGCGCGCGATCGCGTACGCCATCGGATATCCCAGCGCGAGACAGATCAGCGTCGCGAAGAAGGCCGTGCGCAGCGAGTATAGATAGGCAACACCATAAACCTCGTCGCTGAAGAGGTAGCGGTAGTTGTCGAAGCTGAGAGACAGATGCCAGTGGCCATCGGCTGCGCGCGTGAGCAGGTCTGTGAACGGCGGCACATGAGCTGCGGTCTCTGCGAGACTGATCTTGAGAGCAAAAGCGAACGGCACCAGAAAGAAGATGGTGAGAAACAGCAGCGGTGGCAGGATGATCAGCCAGCGACCCGGACGCTCTGACGGTCTCATGCGGCGCATCTGCAGGGTGTCTGTTGCCTATTGTGCGCGATACACTGCACGGCGTGCATCACCTTCACACCCCCGTTTGAGGCGAGAGGCTGTCCTTTACCGTGCCGCGCAGAAAAAGCACGCGTCCCGGTAACTCATCCCCGCCACCCCGGGAGCGGGCGAGTCGGGCGCGGCAGCGACAACGCCTCATCGAGGCGTGCATCTCGGCGTTGCACATCCATGGTCCTTCGCACACCACGGTGGAGAAGGTGGTGGCGCTGGCCGACATGTCACCGGGCATCGTGCGCTTCTACTTCGAGTCCAAGGACGCCATGCTGTTGGCCTCGCTCGCCTACCTGGCGCAGGAATTCGAGACGCGCGTCATGGTACCGGTCGCCGGGCTGAAGGACACACCGGTGCGCGCGCTGGAGACGCTGGTCGAGTTGTACCTCGATGCCGATATCGCCAGCTCGCGCAAGGTGTCGGTCTGGTACTCGTTCTGGGGCGAAGCCAGCTCGCGCCAGGAATACCTGGAGATCTGCGGTCAGAAGGACGATGACTTCGCAGCCCTGGTGCGCGATCTGATCGAGCGCACCATCCAGGTGTCGGGAGGGATGCACCTCGATGCGGATGCCATCGCACTCGGGCTGATCGGGGTACTGGAAGTGCTCTGGCAAGGTATCGCCTTTACCACGGAAAAGGACATCGACCGGGTAGGGGCGAAGCGGCGCTCGCTGGCCTATCTGCGCTCGGTATTTCCGCGCCAGTTTGCACCGGCAGCGCCGCAGCGGATGCCGGCGAGCATACCTTCCGAGCTCTGGTATACCGATGCGTCGCTGCTCGTGCGCGAGCGTGAACAGCTCTTTCGCGGCGCCTGGCAGATCGTCGGCCACGAATCCGATGTGCCACACGCAGGCGACTTCCTCGCCGTTGACCTTCCGGGGGAGCGGGCACTCGTAGTGCGTGACAACGAACGGCGCATCCACGCCTTTCGCAATCTGTGCCGACGCCGACCGCACGCTCTCGTCACCGAGCCACGCGGCCACTTCGCCGGGGCAATTGAATGCAAATTCCATGGGCTCACATACGGGCTGGATGGCGAGCCGTGTGGCGCTCCAGACACCGACGCTGCAGCCGGCAGCGCAGCGGGCAGCGCTCTTGCACCTCTTGCGCTGGAGCATCCCGGGCGCTTTCTGCTGGTGCGGGCCCCCGGAAGTCTCATCGACGTGCCAACACCGGGCGCTGAATGGAATCTGCCCGAGAGCCTGCAGCCGGGGCAGGCGCAGCTCGTGGCGGTCGCAGCCAACTGGAAGCTGCTCGTCGAGCAGTGGTTCGATGCGCCCGCGCGACGCGATCACAGCACCTTTCTGCATCCCAACCAACTGCTGCAGTTCGCTCCCGAACGCGCGTTGATTCTGCAGGTGCTGCCGGATGCGCCGCAGAGCTGCCATCTGCGCGTGCTGAGTTATGTCACGAAGGAGCCGGGTGCGAGCCGACGCGCTCCGGCGACGGACACGCTGGCGGCCTGGATCCGCCAGGATATCGAGGTGGCCGAGTCCATGCAGAAGGGACTCGCGGCCGGTGCGATTGAAGTCGCAGAGGCCGTGGCACCTTCCGAGGAGTTGCTGAGATTCCGCCGCGCCATCGCGGCGCTGCTGTCCAACAGCGCGGACCCTGCGCGCTGAAAGCGGCCGCTCAGGCAAACTGCGCTGGCGGCGCTGCCAGCCGCACCTCCGGAATGCGCTCACGCAGTAGGTCATGGAATTCGAGCATGCACCCTTCAAGGGTCGAGAGCGGTCCCGGCTCATAGCTGGCCGAGGCGAGGCCTTGCTGCACGCGCCTGCAGAGGAATTCGTCCTCACGCTGCACCGCACGGTTGATGCGCGCCGCCAGGTAGCGCGCCACCTTCATCTCGCGGCGGCTGTCAGGGCGGGCAAAGGATCCGCCGCGGATGGTGCACTTGCCGGGCCCACGGGGCAGCACCTGGAAAAAATCCATCTGGTCAGGAAACACGTCGATGCCCAGATTCGGCAACATGCTGTAGAAGGTCCACCGCCGGCGATGCTCAGGAGGCAGGTGCTCACTGAGACCGCCGATCATCTGCTGGTACATGCGCTCACTCCAGCGGGGTGACGGACGCTCGCGCAGCCAGCTGATGCCGCGCACCACTCCCGGCAGATTGGTCTGATCCTCATAGTCCGGTGTAAACATGCGGAACAGCCCGGGATGGCCGATCGGCACGTGATAGGACTCCAGGTAGTTATCCATCGCAATCTTCCAGTCCACGTCCCAATGTTCCAGGTACAGCGGTCCCAGAGGCAGCAGTGTCTCGAACTGATGGATGCGGAAATCCTCGGCGAACGGTCCCCACACATTCTCGAGCTGCGCAGGTTCGCCCGCCAGGCAAACAAACACAAAGCCGCAGAAGATGCTCATGCGCACGGGCTTGAGCGGGTGCTGGCTGCGATCCAGTCCGGGAAAGCTTTCTCGTACTGGCATGCCGATGAGCTCGCCACTCAGGCGATAGGACCAGCCGTGATAGGGACAGGTAATCGCTCCTGGACAGCTGCCACTGCCTTGCAGGAGTCGCGCACCGCGATGCCGGCATACATTGTGAAAGGCCTGAATGTCCCCGCGCGAAGTCCGGATCGCGACCACGCTGTCCGTGCCGATCTCCAAAGTACAGAAGTCACCCGGCTGCGGAATCGAGTTGACGTGACAGACGATCTGCCAACTTGGACGCAGCAGGCGTTCGTATTCCAGGCGATGCAGCTGCGGATGTCCATAAACCCAGGCGGGCAGAGCGTGCGGGGCTGCCGTCGGTGGCGCACTGACGGACTGCAGAAGTTCGGCATTCACGGCGTGCTCTCCATTTATATGACCATTCAAGTATAGCCTAAAAATTTATATGGTCATATAGACTGCTGCTGCCACCGGTGGTAGGGTGTGCGCAAACCCCCTGAACGGAGCCCGTGTCATGTCCCGCACCATGACTAAAAATCATGCTCACTTCCGGCGTGCGCTGCAGCGCCTGCCGCTTGGCGTCGCATCCAACTTCCGTTACTGGGGCGAGGAACGCACGATCTACGTCAAGCACGGTCGCGGCGCGCGGCTGACCGACCTTGATGACAATGTGTACATCGACTATCGATTAGGTTATGGACCGGCCATCCTGGGCTATGCCGACCCGCGCGTGGACGAAGCGGCGCGCGAGGGCATGATGGTGGGCGGCGTATTTGCCCTCTCGACCGAGCGCGAGCTGCGGGTCGCGGAGCAGATTGCGAAGATGGTGCCTGCCGCCGAGCTGGTACGCTTTTCCAACTCCGGCACCGAGGCGGTGATGGCGGCGCTGCGCCTGGCACGGGCCTATACCGGCCGCGATGATTACATCATCCTCGAGGGCAGCTACCACGGTCTGTTCGATGCGGCCATGTGGTACACGCCCATGGACAAGTGGTCACAGGTCGGGGATCCCGAAGTGCGGCCCTACAGCGAAGGCGTTCCCGTCAGCACCCGCAGCTTTGCACACTTCGTGCAGGCCAACGATGCGAACCAGCTGGCAGACGTGCTGCGGCGGCGCGCTGATCGCATCGCCTGCATGCTGATCGAGCCGATCATGGGCAACTGTCTGGGCATCGCTGCCGACCCCGAATACCTGCGTGCAGCGCGCGCGCTGTGCGATCGCTACGGGGTGGTGCTGATCATCGATGAAGTCAAGACCGGCTTTCGCGTGGCGCGCGGGGGCGTGCAGCAGTTGTATGGCGTGCAGGCCGATCTGTGCACTTTTGCCAAGGCCGTAGCGAACGGCTATCCCATTGCGGTGCTCGCAGGAAGGGAGGCGATCATGCGCAAGATCGGACGCGGCGTGGCTCATGGCGGTACCTACACCGCCCACTCGGTGTCACTGGCGGCAGCGGAGCGGACCTTGCAGATTCTCGATGAGACTGACGCGCTCGAGCGGATTGCCAACTATGGAACCCGCCTGCGCAGCGGCATGAGCTCGATTCTCAAGGCGCGCGGTATCGCGCACAGCTTCGTCGGGCATCCCTCGATGAGCGGCTTGTATTTCGCGCATGACCCGCCGCGTAACTACCGCGACTGGAAGAGCAGCGATTACTCCTTCTACGACGCAGCGGCGCGGGTGCTGCACGATGAGCATATTCTCTGCGAGCCTGATTCACGCGAGCCGTGGTTCGTGTCCGCGGCACACGATGAGTCCTGCCTGAGCGAGACGCTGGCCGCATTCGAGGTGGCCATCGACACGACGCTGCGTAATAGCAAGACTACGCATAAAGTACCGGCCTGAGGTCCCATGGCTGCAGCGCATCCCAAATACGACGCCATTGTCATCGGTGCGGGCCACAACGGCCTCGTGGCCGCCTGTTACCTGGCACGTGCCGGGCTGGATGTACTGGTGCTCGAGCGCAATGGCTTCGTGGGCGGCGCCGCGGTCAGCCGCCGGCTCTATCAGGACTTCACCTACTCCAACTGTTCGTATGTATGCAGCTTGCTGCGCACCGAGATCATCCGCGCGCTCGAGTTGCCGCGTTACGGCTTGCAGATCATTCCGTACGAAGGCGGCTGCACGCTCATGCGCGACGGCGGACATCTGGCGATTTATGACAACCACGATGCGTTGCGCCGCGAGTTTGCGCGGCATTCGCGGCGTGATGCCGAGGCCTATGACCGCTACGCGCGCGACATGCTGCGCCATTGTCGCTTCATCAAGCCATTGCTGCTGCGCGAGCCACCCGATCCGACTTCCTTCAAACCCCGCGACCTGATGGAGCTGCTGTATCTCGGGCGGCACTTCCATCAGCTCGGCGAGGCGCAGATGTATGACACCGTGCGCTTCTGGACCATGAGTGCGGCGGATATGCTGGAGGAGTACTTCGAGAGTGACATCGTCAAGGGTCATCTCGCCGGCAGCGCCATCATCGGCACTGCACTGGGTCCCCGCTCTGCGGGAAGCGCTTATGTGCTGCTGCATCACTACATGGGCAGCATCGACGGTACGGTGGGCGCGTGGGGCTTCGCCCGCGGCGGTATGGGTGCGATCACCGCAGCTCTGGCTCAGTCACTGGCAGCCAGTGGCGGCACGATCCGCTGTGACGCTGCGGTCGATCAGATTCTGGTGCGCCATGGACGTGTCAGCGGGGTGGCGCTAGCGAGCGGCGAGGAGTTGCACGCGCGCATGGTGCTGTCCAACATGGACGTCAAGCGCACGTTTCTGAGAACGATGGCCGCCAGCGATTTGCCGGCTGAGTTTCTGCAGCAGGTGCGCAGGTTCAAGATCCGTGGTTCTTCCGGAAAGCTCAACATCGCATTGGACGGCCTGCCGAGCTTCCCGGCGATACCAGCGGATTCGCCCTGCACACGCGGTGACATGCATGTCACGGACACTATCGACATGCTCGAACGCGCCTACGATGATTGGAAGGAGGGCCGCTGGTCGCGCGCGCCCTATATCGACATGCTCATCCCGTCACAGATCGATCCGACCATGGCACCCGATGGCAAACATTACATGTCGGTGTTCGTGCAATATTGCCCCTACGGGCTTGCCCAGGGGGAGTGGAATGATGTGAGGCGGCGCGCCTTCGGCAACACCGTCATCGACACCATCGCCCGCCATAGCCCGAACTTCCGCGATCTGATCCTGCATGCCGAGGTCCGCACTCCCTGGGATATCGAGAATGAAGTTGGCCTCAGCGAGGGCAACATATTTCAGGGTGAACTCACGTTCGACCAGCTGCTATTCAATCGTCCCATTCCCGGTTACGCCCAGTACCGCACTCCGGTGTCGGGAATGTACCTTTGTGGTTCGAGCACACATCCGGGCGGGGGGGTGATGGGTGCACCCGGCTTCAATGCGGCCGCGGCGGTGCTGCGCGACCTGGGTCGCACTCAGCATCTCGAAGCCGTCGCCTGATGAGCTCACGGATGCGCTATGACTGCATCGTCATCGGCGGCGGACACAACGGGCTGGTGTGTGCCGCCTACCTCGCACGGAGCGGTCGTACGGTGCTGGTGCTCGAGGCCAGCCCACAGGTCGGCGGTGCCGCAGTGACGCGCGAGTTTGCACCGGGTTTCAAAGTGTCCGCCTGTGCGCATCTGCTGCAGCCGATGTCCGCTGCGATGATTGAGGATCTGCGCCTGGAGAACTACGGTCTGCGCGTGGCAGCAAGTGAGCTGCCGACCACGGCGCTACAGCCAGGAGGACCGCACCTACCTGTCGGGCCGTCGGGGCGGACGCCGGTGGGCGATACGAGCGCGTACTCGATGCGTGATGGGGCAGCGTACCTGCAATATACCCGCCTATTGGATCGTTTCGCGGCTGCATTGCAGCCGCTGTTACTGAGTGTGCCGCCGCGGCTCGGCAGCGGTCGGTGGGCTGATCGGCAGGCCTGGATGCGACTCGGATGGCAGCTGAGGCGTTTGGGCCGCGCTGACTTACGTGAGTTGCTGCGCATTGCCGGCATGAATATGTACGATCTCATGCAGGAGCACTTCGAGACCCCGCTGCTGCAGGGAGCGCTCGCCTTCGATGCGGTGTTGGGAACCAACTTTGGACCGCGCTCGCCCGGATCTGTGTTTACGCTTCTCTACCGGCTCGCAACGGGTCATCGAGCAACGGGGGCCAGCGGCCCCCGCGGTCTGATGCAGCCCGTCGGTGGCCTCGGAAGCATTGCCGCCGCGCTGGCACAGGCAGCCATTGCCGCCGGCGCTGAGATCCGCACCGGCACCCTCGTGCAGCAGATCCTCGTCGAGAATCACAGGGCAACGGGTGTACGCCTGGCGAGCGGCGAGACGCTTGCCGCAGAGATCGTCATTTCCAATGCTGATCCGCAGACCACGTTCCTGCGGCTGCTGCGTGCCGAGTATCTGGATGCCGGCTTCACGCGACGCATCGCGCAATTGCGCACCCGAGGCCTGTGCGCGAAGTTGCATCTGGCACTGGATGATCTGCCGTCATTTCCCGGAACTACGCTGCAGGAGCTCGGCGGAAGGCTGCTGATCGCTCCCTCGCTGGACTACCTGGAGCGCGCGTTCAACCACTCGAAGTACCGTGAATACTCCATGCAGCCGGCGCTCGAGATCACCGTGCCCACGGTGAATGATGCGGGCCTCGCGCCTCCTGGCCGGCATGTGCTGTCGGCGCTGGTGCAGTACGCGCCGTATGATCTGGCTGGCGGCTGGGAGACGGCACGACAGTCCTTCTTGCAGGTGCTGCTCAACGTGCTCGAGCAGCATGCTCCGGGGATCGGTGGCATGGTGCGTGCGGCAGAACTGCTGACGCCGGTGGACATCGAGCGTGAGTTTCGTATCTCAGGTGGACACTGGCATCATGCAGAGTTGGCGCTGGACCAGTTCTTCATCCTGCGGCCCGTGCCCGGCGCCACGCAATACGGCGCGCCAGTAGACGGTCTTTATCTCTGTGGCGCAGGCTGCCATCCCGGAGGAGGGGTCATGGGAACGGCAGGTCGCAACGCGGCGCGGCAGATTCTGGAGAATGCTGCGTGATGCAACGATCAGTGCTGGAGTCGAGTCCCGTGGGCTCGATCCGCAATGTCGGGACTGCGATGCAGCCGCAGGCGTCCCATTACCGTCAGCCCTTGCTGCAGACCCCATTCCATGCGCGGGCCCGCGAGGCGAGTGAGCTCGATAGTTTCACTCCTTGGTCAGGCTACACCACCGTCGATGTCTATTCGCAGGTGGAGCACGAGTATTTCGCGATCCGCAATGCGACCACGTTGTACGACCTGACACCGATGGTCAAATATCGGATCGCAGGTCCTGGCGCGACAACCTATCTGAACCGGCTGCTCACGCGGGATGTGACGGCACTGCCGGTCGGACGGGTGAGCTACTGCATCTGGTGCGACGATGCCGGCTGTCTGATTGATGACGGTACGCTCTTTCGTCTCGGGGATAACGAGTACCGCCTGTGCACCGCTGAACGACAGCTGGACTGGTTACTGACCAGCGCCGTCGGGTTTGCAGGTCCAACTGCGGTGGAAATCGAGGAGGTCACCGCGCAGATCGCGGCGCTCGCAATGCAGGGACCGACATCCTGTGCGGTGCTGCGCGCCGCGGGGGCACCGACGGTGGAGCGGCTGAAGCCCTTTGGTGTGGGCGCATACCGCATCGCCGAGTGCGATCTGACCATCTCGCGCACCGGTTTCACGGGCGATCTCGGTTACGAGCTGTGGCTGAATCCGGAGCATGCGGAACGGATCTGGGATCTACTGATGAGTGCGGGGCGCTCGCGAGGTATCCGACCCATCGGC
This sequence comes from uncultured Pseudomonadota bacterium, assembly GCA_963715725.1. Lineage (GTDB taxonomy): Bacteria > Pseudomonadota > Gammaproteobacteria > Steroidobacterales > Steroidobacteraceae > 13-2-20CM-66-19. The sequence continues at coordinate 3,865,991 of OY970272.1, forward strand.
CACCGTGCCTTGAACATGGCACGCCTCGAGGCAGGTTTCCTGATGCCGCATGTCGATTTCATCTCGAGTGCGCATACGCAGCGGCCGGGGACGGCTCGTTCGCCGATCGAGCTGGGACTCGAGTGGCTGCTGGATTTCAACAAGGCCTACTTTACCGGGCGGCGCGCGCTGCTCAAAGAGAAGGCCGCCCGGCCGGCGCGGCGTCTCGTCGGCCTGGATGTTGCCGGAAACCACCCGGCTCACAACGCGCTGCTGTATGCCGACCGCGCTGGCCGTCGTCAGATCGGCAGTGTGACCTCGGCCACCTGGTCGCCCACGACCAAGCGCAATATCGCGCTCGCCCTGCTGGATGCGCCATACTTCAAGAGCGGAACGCGGCTGTGGGCAGAGATCTATCTGAATCGCGAGTTGGTCTGGGAGCGGCGCATGATCCGCGCCACGGTTGTCGAGCGCCCGTTCTTTGCGCCCGAACGCCGCAGACTTACACCGCCGGCAGATTTCTAGCCAACCGATGATCAGCAGCCCGCAGCAGCCGGTGGCGGAGCGACCCTGGCTCGACGCCAGCGCCCGACCTCAAATTGAGATGCAGGGGGTCAGCAAGGCCTACGGCGGCTTCGCCGCGGTCGATGACGTTACGCTCTCGATCTATCGGGGCGAGATGTTTGCATTGGTCGGCTCTTCCGGCTGCGGCAAGACCACGCTGCTGCGCCTGCTGGCCGGATTCGCAACACAAAGTGCCGGCCGCATCACCATCGATGGGGCAGAAATGGCCGGAGTGCCGCCCCACCAGCGGCCGGTCAACATGATGTTCCAGTCGTATGCGCTGTTTCCGCATATGAGTGTGGCGGCGAATGTGGACTATGGCATCAAGCGTCTCGGCCTGGAGCGCAGCGCGCGGCGTCAGCGAGTGCAGCAAGCGCTGGATATGGTACAGCTCGGTCACCTGGGGGATCGCAAGCCGCACCAACTCTCCGGCGGTCAGCGGCAGCGTGTGGCGTTGGCGCGCGCGCTGATCCGCCGTCCGAAAGTGCTGCTGTTGGATGAGCCGCTTTCGGCTCTCGATAAGAAACTGCGGGAGAAAACCCAGTTCGAGCTGATGGATCTGCAGCATCAGCTGGGTATCACCTTCATCGTCGTCACCCACGATCAGGATGAGGCGATGGCACTCGCGACACGCATCGCCGTGATGGACCGCGGGCGGGTGGTGCAGGTGGGCACACCCGCCGAGATTTACGAATTCCCGCAAAGCCGCTTCGTGGCGGACTTTGTCGGCACCACCAACCTGTTCGAGGGCCAGGTGGGAGATCGCGCCGCGGGCCTGACCCGGATCAGCTGTACCGAGACCGGTTGCGATCTTCTGGTCGATGCCAGCGGGCGCTTTGCTGCCGGTCAGCGGGTGTGGGTGGCGCTGCGGCCGGAAAAGATCCGCCTGAGCAAGCAACCCTCGGCGACGCCCGGGGTGAATCAGCTCAAGGGGATGGTCTGGGAGCTCGGCTATCTCGGCAATCGCTCCACCTATCAGATCAAGACCACGACGGGCAAGCTCGTCACGGTATTCGCCCAGAACGAGCGCCGCACCTCGGAGTGGTCGATCGATTGGAGCGATGAGGTCTACGTCAGCTGGCCAGCCGATGCCGCCGTGCTCCTGGAATGTTGAGCCGACTTAAAACTTGTAGCTGAACGATCCTCCGAGGATGCGCGGTCGCAGCGGTGTCTGCGCGACGATGAACTGGTCCGTGCTCACGAAAACACTTTTGTTGGAGTTGCTGAGGTTTTCGCCGTAAGCGGTGAGCGTCCAGCTGTCCTTGGACACACCGATCGAGGCGTCGTAGGTCGTATAGGCCGGATTCTCGAAACGCAGTCTGCCGGTGGATACCGAGCCGGCCTCGGCGATGGTTGGATTGGAACCTGCCTGGGTGAACGAATGGCCGCTGTGTGTCGCACTGGCCTGCACGAAAGGCAGATAGCCGCTGCCGAGCGCCCAGTCATAGCGCAGCCGCACACTGAACTGCATCGGCGGCGCATCCGCGCTAGGGGAGCCAACCGGTCCGAACGGGTTCGTCACCGGGGCACAGTTGCCGCCGAAGGAGTTACACGCGTTGGTGATTGGCTGCCCGAAGGTCGCGCTCGCCGGGTTGTTGTTGAACAGGATCGGCGAATTGGTCTGGCGACTCTGATTCCACGAGGCGGCGGCCTGCACCGTCAAGCCGCTCACCACTCGCGCCATCAGTGAGGTTTCGATGCCCTTGATGAGGAAATTCTGGCCGTTGGTATTGAAGAAGATATTGCCGACCACACCCGGGTCGAAGAACGCCACCTGCACGTTGTCCCAGTTCTCGCGATACAGCGCGCCGTTCCATTGCAGGCGATGATCGAAGAATTCCGTCTTCCAGCCGATCTCATTGTTGCTCAGCCGGTCGGAGGAGTACGAGGTCGGAATGAGATACTGTGCCACGATGGCGGGGGTGAAGGCGTGCTGCGAACTGCCGTTCTGGTTGAAGCCGCCGGGGCGATAACCCTGAGAGAACGTGTAGTAGAGCATGGCGTCGGGGATGACATGCCAGCTGACGTTGACGCGGCTCTTGAACCCGGACTCGGTGTTGCGCAGATTGGCGGCATTGAGATTGTAGCTGTAGTAATAGGGACTGCCGGGAGCCACCGAGTCCTGCGTGACATGGCAGCCAGTCGGTGGGGCACCGCCCTCGAAGCAACCGAAGCTGGCGAGCACGCTGCCGGCAGAGTAGTAGTCAAAGCGGAAGTGACGCGTGCCAGCGGTTATCGTCAGCACCTTGGGGATCACGTCCAGGTCGAATGAGGCGAAAAAGGCAGTCTGCTTGATGCTCCGAACTGTGTCCTGATAGAACGAGGTGTGGTCCCCTTGCACGCCGGGGTTGACGACGCTCGAGCCGGGAATGGTGCCGACATTCGCGAAGCAGCCGGTGTTGCCGGGGGTATCCTGCGGAACGTTCGCGGTACAGGTGGGCACGTTCTTGTAGTTCCAGCCACTCTGATCGTAGAGAGAGTTCTTCTCCCAGAACGCGCCGACAATGCCGCGCACGCGCCAATCATCCGGCGTACTCAGGCGAAACTCATGCTGCTGGTGGACGTTACGCTCCACCGACCGCCAGGTAGCGCTCGGTGAAAAGCAGGTGGGGGTCAGCCCCGAATGATAAGCCGTGGGCCCATAACATTGGTAATAGTCAGCGTATACGCCACGCGCATAATTGGTGTAGTCGCCTACCTGCTCGACTTTGCGGACCAAGTAGCCGCCCGTGTATACCGCCTTGAGCACGCTGATCTGGCCATCGATCGTGAGCGAGGTGCTCTCGAAGCGGTCCTTGTCAAATGCGGGGTTGAATAAGGTCACCTCCAGTGGCCGCAGGGGCTGACCATCCGAGGCATTGGGCTGCTGATAGAACACGCCTTGGGAGTTCATGTCCTGGTAGGACTGCGTCAGCAGCGCGTCCCAGGCATCATTCATTTTCCAGAGCAGCTCGACGCGCGTGCCTTTGTAGGTGACCGGGTTGATGGCGTTCGCGGCTACGTTGTAATTGTTGATCGACGGACTGCCCGGCGGGACACAGAAGCCGGCGTTCGGCAGGCCGTCGGGGCACTGACCGTTCACCGCCGGGTAGTTGGCGTAGTGGATGCCGATATCGGTGTTCTTGCGGGTGAACGTCGCTGGGACATTGTCGATATAGCCGCCGCGATGATCGTCATAGATCACGCCGCGCACCCCGAGAGTGCCAGCGATCAGCGGTACATTGAGCACGGCGGTGACATCGGCGTTCGGGTCTCCGTGCGCCGTGGCGCTATAGCCGGCTTTCACGGTCGCCTCGACGGCATCGAGCTTCGGCTGGTTAGTGATGTAGCGGATAACGCCCGCTTCCGCGCCGGCGCCGTACAGCGTGCCCTGCGGGCCCTCCAGAACCTCGATGCGGTTGAGATCGGCGGCGTAGATATCCAGATTGCGGTTGGGCAGCTGGCCGGATTGATTGTCCAGGTAAATCGCGACATTCGGCCAAAGCCCGGTGGAGGCGCTTCCCTGGCTCGGCTGCGAGCCTGCGCTCAGGCCGCGCATGAACACTTCGTTCTGACCGGGGCCGTTGTTTGCCGTGGTGACGTTCGGCAGGAACTTGATGTAGTCATCGAACGTTTGCACGTTCAACTGTTGCAGGTTCTCCGCGGTGAACGCCTGCATCGCGATCGGCACATCCTGAATGCTCTGCGAACGGCGCTCCGCAGTCACGGTGACTTCTTCCAGCCCGCCGCTCGAGCTGCTCTCGCTTACATCCGCCGCGCGAACCAACGGCGCTGCAGCGAATGGCGCCGTCCCCAGAATCGCCGCGACCGCATAAGAGACCTTGGATTGCATTGTTGTATTTCCTGTCTGCACACCGCCGGCGCCGCGCCAGTCGAACACGGTCGCACCCACGGCGATAATTTGTCGCCAGGATTTTTCTCCGGCGTCATCTGTCGCTGATTGAACGTAGGCGCCATACGCCTGTGATGGATGCGTCCCCCTCGGAGCTGCGGCACCGCGGTTGAGGCTCGCGCAATAAAGCTATTCGAAGACTCGTGCGCGGGCGGCGTCACCGTAGGTTGTACGGTTAGGTTGCAGGCGACGCGTAGAGGGCGACAGACCGTAGGCGTCTTTGAATTGACGCGAGAAGTGCGCGCAGTCGGCAAACCCTGCCTCGATCGCAATTTCGGTAACCGAGCGGTCGGTGTTCTCGACGAGCCAGTGCGCGTATCGCATGCGCAACTGACGGTACAGCGATGCGGGTCCCATGCCGACATGTTCGCGGCATACCCGCTCCAGTTGACGCACCGACACGCCCAGCTCATCCGCGATCGCCGCTATCGCGACCGGCCGTGTCAGATTCTGCTCCATGAGCAGAAGCGCGCGGCGCACGCGTGGCTCGCGCACGGTTTCAGACAGCGGTGGGTGCGGTTGTGCATCGCTACCGGAGCGCTCGCGATCGAACAGCAGAACCTGACTCGCCTTTTGCGCCACTGCGCGGCCAAGGTGCTGTTCGATGAGATGCGTCGCAAGTGCGGCAGCACCAGCGCCGCCGGCGCATGTAATGCGGGGCCCATCGGCCAGAAACAGACGGTCGGCCACGACATCATGGCCGGGGAAGGCCTCGAGGAAGTCCTGATAGTGATACCAGCTGACGCAGGAACGACGACCCTTCATCAGGCCGGCGCGGCAGAGAATGAAACTGCCAGTGCAGATGCCGATCAGCGGTATACCGATCGCCGCAACCTCGCGCAGATAACGCAGCGTTGCCTCATCCACCTGCGGACCGGCGTGCAAGATCCCGCCAACGACAACGACGTAATCGAGGGCGTCGGCATTCAAAAAGCCACCCGTGGGCTCGATCATTACGCCGCAACTGGCAGGAATCGAGCTGTGGCGCGAAGCCATGATTGACCACTGCACGTGCAGCGGCCGGCTCCGATCGCCTTCGTCGGCCGCCAGACGCAGATGGTCGATGAACACGGCGAACGCGGACAATGTGAAGTGCTCAGACAGAATAATCCCCACGCGCAGCGGCGCACGGTGATTACCGAGACTCGACACGGGTTTCTGCGAACCGTTTGATTGGGCCATTGAACGGGCACTCAATGTGTTGGAGCCCCCCTCGCGCGGCTATATTCCCCTAAGGCTTCTTATGATGCAAGAACCAAAGCGTAACGAATCACGCCCGTTGCATTTTCAATCGCATAGGAAGGAATTGCGGAGTCGCACCCTAGCTCCACGGGCCATTGGGCGCGATTGAATGCCTGTTCAGTGAAATGCGGCGAAGCGATCGCAACGCCCTGCTCAATCTCACCGCAGCACGGCAAGCCGGGCCAGATTGCGCTGCACGATATCGTCGTGGACCGCGGAGTGGGCATACCAGTGCCGAATTGCCTCGATCAATGCGGTGCAGATTCTGATGGTCTCGGCCGCCTGATGCCCCGAACCGCTGCCAAAGCGGAGCTTTACCCCTCGCGGGCGTGCGCGCGCATACCGTCGCAGCCGCAGGCCTCGCAAAGCGCGGGACGGCACTCGGGTTGCGGTTGAGCCAGCAGCGAGGCTAGCCGACGACGCACTATCGCCCAGAGATGCTGGAGTTGTCTGTGCCTGAGGCGTTGGGACTGTCTGTGCCTGAGCCGCAACGGCTGCAAGGATCGACTCACGCTCAGCCCGATCGTCCGTGGCCTGCGGCTGGGGCAGCCAGCGTTCGCACCAGTCCCGAGCACGCGCCGCCGAAACGGAAAGCTGCGTATCAGCCAGCGCCACCGCGATGCCGGGGAGCTCCAAGGCATCCCGACGCGCCAGATCCCAGCGCTGGGAATCGAGCAGATGCTCGATGTCCGCCAGATAGTTGGTCATCATCCGCGAGGTCGACGGCAGGGTGCCCGACTCGGATCGTTGTCCGGAGGCTCCCGTCTGGCTGTGGGGTAGGTCTTGCATGCAGCTTCCTTGATTGGACTCACATCGCTCAAGCGCGGGAAGTGCTCCCACGTGCCCTTTTCTTCCTGCGCCGCATGGAACGTGCCGCAGACTGTTTCCGCCGCTTCGCGGCTCGGGGCGCGTTTCCCCGAGCGGCAGGGCTCTTCGCTCGCTGAAGCGGCAGCTTAGGGGATTGTACAACGGCAGGTGTGTCTCGCCCCTTGCGGCGATCCCGTCGGCGCGTGCGTTTCCAGGCCTTACGCGCCTGACTCGCTTCGCGTCGCGCACGTCTCGCGTCCCGTTTGGCCTCTTTCAGCCGTTTACGTGCGCGTCGCAGTTCATCTTTCGCTAGTCGCACCCGCTGCGCGGCGACGTCGGCCTGCAATCGAGCGCGCTCCACGGACTCGGGAGACGGATCGCCGATCGGAACCTCGTCGTTCTCGGGTGCGGACGGCGTGTCAGGACCTGTTTTTTTCATGGTTGCGCACGCAAAGCAGTCTCGGCGGCAGTCTCACACATCGTCAGATGGCTTGCCACCGCGTGACGGGCGGGGCCACCTGCGGCCCCAAGCCGAGGCGGGTATCTCAGTTATCCACATTCTTTGTGCATAACCATGTGGACAGTGAGCCGGCCTGCCCGCAAAGCGGCAAGTGTGCCAAGGGGTTGCATTGGAGTGCGCGAAGTTTCGCCACGCAGCTGGCGATGAACCCGGCAGTCAATCGAGTAAACTTCGCGCCATGGAAGCCCCGCCTGTTCTGCCCCGTGCCCGCAGGCCGTTTCTGCTGCCGGTGTGGCTGACCTTTGCGGCGCTTCTCGCACTACTCGTCGTTGCGGTCGTTGCGCTGTTCATTTATCGCTCTGCCAGCACCACTGTCGTAGTGCTGACCCGCCATGCAGAGAAAGAAATCAACAGCATCCAGGATCCGCCGCTCTCCGAGGACGGCGAGCGGCGGGCTCAGCGTCTCGCGCAGCTCTTTGCGCGCGGCGGCGGACCCGGGCATCTGGATGCGATCTATGTGAGCCCGACGCGACGCACGCAGCAAACCGCTGCCCCGCTCGCCGAACGCCTTGGAAAACCGCTATTGCCCCTGCAGCAGGGGGATGTGAGGGCTACGGCCGCGCGCATCTTGCGCGAGCATCGTGGCGATACGGTGCTCGTGATCGGGCACAGCAATACGATGCCCGCGCTGATACGCGAGCTGGCCTCGATTGAGGTAGCGCCGATTGCTGAGGACGAGTACGGCACGTTGTACGTGGTTAGTGTCCCGAGCTTCGGCCACGCCAACCTGCTGCGCATGCAGTATTGAGTCCGAGCACTATCGAATCAGGGACTGCGGCTGCGCGTGCTACCGCTCAGGGCGCTAGCTTTCTGTACAAATTCCTGATGCCGCCGGATGCGGAAGTCTGCCAGCACAGCGTTGCGAATGCTGCGCGTCGGATCGATCAGATACGTCACGCGCCGCACGCCAAAACCCAGCGGACCGTTCACCTCGTACATCCGGATAACTTCCTTAGCGCGGTCGGCGAGGAGCGTGAACGGCAGGGCATACTTCTCGCGGAACTCGCGGTGTTTCTTGGGCGACTGCGGACTCACTCCGGCCACATTCAGCCCTGAACTCACAATGTCGGCGTGCAGATCGCGCAGCATACAGGCTTGGTGCGTACAACCCCTCGTGAAATCCGCCGGGTAGAAGTAAAGAATCAGCGGGCCGCTGTTCAGCAGGTTGCTGAGAGACACCTGCCGATTATCCTGATCGGGCAGGGTGAATTCCGGGGCGCGCGAGCCAATGGGCAGCATGGAGCATCCTCCTTAAGCCCGGCGGGGACTGTTGCCATGATAGCCGCAGCGCAGTCCTTTCTAGTACGCCTCCATCGCGCCGATGCTAGAATCGCGCCCCTTGTCTGGGGGGCGGTAGCTCAGTTGGGAGAGCGTCGCGTTCGCAATGCGAAGGTCGAGGGTTCGATTCCCTTCCGCTCCACATCCCGCCCGGCTTCTCATCTGCACGATAACTGGCTCGATGCCGTCAGCGCGAGGAAAGGCGTGGCCGCAGATTGTCGGTTCCAGTCAGCAGAAGCGCTTAAAGAGCAAGGATCAGCATGTCTCATCGCCAATTGATATCAGCACGTCGGCGCAGTCGGGCAGGATGGAGGGGGCCTTGGTGGTACCGTGGCGTAGGCGTGGCTGTTCTGTTGTGTGAGATGACGATGGCGCCCTTATCGGTATCGGGTGCGACCGAGGAGCAGTCCGCTGATCGGATCGAGTTGCAGGCCGCGTACTGTGAGCCGGTGCTGCAGAACGATCTGCGCTTGCTACAACAGATGCTGGATACGACCGATGCCGGGCTTGCTCATCCGGACGATCTGCCGGCACAGGTACGCGAGCAAATCCTCACGGCACTGCGCAAGACTCAGGAGGAGCTGCCTAAGGCGATCGCGGCACGTCATGCGGCACTGGATCGACTCCAGGCCTTCCTCGCTCCCCGCCTCAAACATCTGGATGTGCATGCGGTGAGCAGCGCACAGGGGCGGGCTCAAGCAGACATCGAGGAGATGTCGGCGGCCTCCACAAAGTGTGCAGTACAGTGCGAGGAGCCGCACGGCGGGATGACTCCCGAGGAGTGTTCCAACCGCTGTGTGCCCAAAGAGTTACGTGAGCGGCTCAACCGATGCCGCACTCCGAGCTGGTTGCCCGGGCTTTAAGGGCAGCTAAGGCAGCGGCGAGCCGTCGGAGCGGTGCCGAACCATCTCGCCGCTGTTGCTCTCGATCACCTGGCGCACAATGCGATTCGGGGGAATGCGCATGAAGCGATAGATCCGGCGGGAGTGCAGCGACAAACGGGTGTCCGGTATCAGCTCCACGTTGTCACCGAACAAGCCAGTATTGATTTCGTGTACCAGCCGCGCCTCGCCCGTCAGGCGAGAGCCGTAGTTGAGATTGTCGAACTCGTCGAAATAAATGACGGCGCCATTCGGGATGCGATCGATCAGGCGCGTCATGATGGTCTTGGCCGAGGAATAGTAGTCACAGTCGATCCAGATGAGGATCGGCGGCCGATCGTGCAGCGAGGCGAGGAAGGGCGCATCGATCGAGTCTTCAAAATACCCGCGGTGGATCTGGTAGTTCGAGTAATGCTCGGCGCAGTAAGCCAGCAGCGACTCATAGTTACCGCGGAACTGCCCGGGTGCCCAGTCATCGCCGGTCGCGAAATCCCGATCGCGCAGATCATTGCTTTCCGGCATACCTTCGAAGCTATCGAAGGTATGTACCGTCACGCGCTTTTCCAGACGCAAGTAGCGCGTCGCGTACAGCAGCTTGATGAAGGAGTAGCCATCGGAGGTGCCGAATTCCAGCACCGAGAAGTCGCCATGAGGGATTTCAGCGAACTCGCGTAACACCGCATAGACGTGGTCGTACCGATAGAAGGAGAACAACATATCGCGCAACAAGCGCCGGGGACGATCGATGCAGTGCAGATAAAACGCGGTCTTCAGGTACTCCCCCGGAAGCAGACGTCCCATGCTGTGCAGCAGCCGTACCATGGGTGCACGTTGCAGGTAGTCCTGGGTCGGCCGTGGGCTCTCCTTGCGTGAGCGCTTTGATGTTTCAAGCTTGCCTACATCGTGTATGAGCATCGCTGCCGACTCCTGGCTACGTGTGACCGGTAATGCCTTTCATCTGACTTTCCGGGTGTTTTTTAGGGGCGCACGCAGTGTTAGTGCTACAGGTTACTCGCAAGTTGCGTACCGTCCAGCCCACTTTTTGAGCCGTTGGAGGGCTATGTGCTGCACTGCTCTGAATCAGCGGGGAAATCCGGTTGTGCAAAGATTTGTGTGAAGTGCGAGTGAAAGTGATTACCCCCTCCAGCGGGGGTTTGCCGCTTGTCGGGGGCCGCACAGGAACGATGCTTTGCGCTGCAAACTTATGCGCAGCGACTGGGCTGACTGCGAGATCCGCGAGCCGGAACTGTGCGCTTTAAGTTAATGTGATCATGCTGACGGCGCGTCCCAGCGGACACGTGCCACCCGGCAGGTGACGGCTGGCAGCACGCGACGGGACGATGGACACAGGGTTGGCCGGTGGGCGGCGCCTCGCCCAGTCGGGCAAACACCGCGCGCGAGACACAAGCGCGCGGCGCAGCACCAGGGGGACATAATGCGGGTCCGGACGGTAGACTTCTAAGTTCAGTGCCCCCGTAGCTCAGTGGATAGAGCGACCGCCTCCTAAGCGGTAGGTCGTCGGTTCAACTCCGGCCGGGGGCGCCATTTGCATCAACATCCAGTGCGCTCTGAGGACGAACGTTTAAAGAGTCCAAGGTCCTCCTCACTACGCTCGGTGCTGCTCACGAGTTGCAACTTCCCCCGCTGTCCGAGGGCTCTGGCAGTCATTATTGACAGATAAGTCCATAACAAATATCCTTCAGGCATGGTTCGACCTAGAGAGTTCGATCGAGACGAGGCGCTCGCCCGCGCTACGCGCGTTTTCTGGGCGAAAGGCTTCGCCTCGACTTCTACCGAGGACCTGCTCGCTGCCATGAACATCGGGCGACAGAGCCTTTACAACGCGTTCGGTGACAAACGAAAGCTGTACCTTGAAGCGCTAGAGCGATATCAACGGGAAAGCGGTGCGAGCCACCTGGAGCGCCTGACTGGCAGCGCATCACCGCTAGGCGGCATCGAGGCGCTTCTGCTGGGCCTCATTTCCGAAGATGACAGCGCGCGAGCACTGGGGTGCATGGGCGTCGGCGCAATCAGTGAATTTGGGGCTGCTGATCCGGAGCTTGTGATGCTGCGGAGCAAAGTGGGCCCAAGACTTTTCAGGCGCTTGGTTGAACGCATCCGCGAGGGGCAGGCATGTGGGGAAGTCGATGCCGCCCTCGACCCCCGAGAGGCCGCCGCCTTTCTGCAGATGACGATGCAAGGCATTCAGCTCGGCGCCCGTGCGGGGGGTGACAGTAAGAGTCTGCGCGCACTAGCCCGATTTGCTGTCAACCGCTTTAGACCGCGCTAGACAACGAGAGACTGGCGTGGTTGACGCGCGCCCGTTTATGGACTGATCTGTCAACAACGGAGATGCTTGATGAACGAGAATCGCGGACTCACGGGAAAGATTGCCATTGTCTTTGGCGGCTCGCGAGGCATCGGCGCAGCCGCAGCGAGACGTCTGGCAAAAGAGGGCGCCGATGTAACGTTGACCTACGTGTCGGCGCCGGAGCGAGCCGCGGACACGATTGCGGCGATTGAGGCTGCAGGGCGGACAGGCCTAGCAATCAAGGCTGACAGTGCGGATCCGGCTGCCATTAAAGCAGCCGTTGCGCAGACCGTGGAACAGTTCGGAAAACTGGATATTGCGGTTGTCAACGCTGGCATCTTGTTGCTTGGTGACGTCGCGACCGTAAGTGTGGGCGATCTCGACCGGATGCTGAACGTCAACGTGCGTGGTGTCTTTCTCGCCATCCAGGCCGCGGCTCGGCATCTCACTGACGGTGGCCGGATCATTACGATCGGCAGCAACACGGCGGTGCGAAGCGGACATCCCGGCTCGAGCGTTTACTCAATGACGAAGGCTGCAGTTGCCGTCATGGTAAAAGGTATTGCCGTTGACCTGGCCGGCCGTGGCATTACTGTCAACAACATCCAACCCGGACCAACGGTAACGGACATGACGCTCGATCATATCGAGGCGATCAAGCCGCTTATTCCGCTCAAGCGCGCCGGAGATCCTAACGAGATTGCCGGTCTGGTCGCCTATCTCGCCCGCCCGGAGTCAGGCTACATGACCGGCTCCAGTCTCACCATCGACGGTGGCATGGCGCTATAGATGCGAGTCACAAGACGTCTAACGTCCCGCCAAGATCGAGGCACAATCGGACGAACGTCGGAACGCATGACTTTGTGATTTCGTTGCTCCTCAGTGATGCCCGCTGATGTGATGCTTCTTAGCCGATGAGACCCACCGGCGGGGATCGCAAGGACCGGCCCACAGGACCCACCGGATGCGACGTCAGCCTTTGAGAAGCAGCTTCGCGTCCTGGCGCACCCGCTCGAGCTGCGCCTTCAGTTCATCGATGGCCGCGTCTACCTCGGCGTCCGAACCCCGATAGCCGCACAGCAGGCTACCGGCCTCAGTCGTCTCCAGCGCGATCTCAACGCGAGGTGAGTTTGGATGCGCCACCTTGGAGGCCGGCGCCTGGCGTGCCTTGAACTTGGTCATTGCTGCTCCCTCTCGCTACGAGTGCTAGTCCCTGTCCCGCGCCTTACGCGCAAGATGATCGATTGCGCGATCGTCCCGACGTTGCCACCAGCGCACTGCGAACGCTGCAAGCACGCATAAGATCAGGAAGGCTGCACCGCGCTTGGCCTGAGGCGGAGCTAAGAGTGGTGGACGACGCTGGCCATTCAGCTTTCGAGCATGGCATCGCGCGCGAACTCGTTCGAGCGACGGACCGATTCAGCTGACCGGCGCAATCGTACCTACTGTCCGGTGAGGGCCTTGCGCGCCTCTTTCTCGATCTCCAGCACGATCTGTACGGCGGTGCGCGCGATTTCCTGGTGCCGCCTTCCGTCCATCTGACCGGCATCGAAGGCCCGGGCTGCAAGGGGGCCAGCGATTGCGGCAGCGGCGGTAATCAACTCAGGTGTGTTCATGGCCTATTTCCCTCCAACGAGAGTCTACGCCGTCTATCGGCTTGTATGTCCCGCCAAGAACGGTCAGCGGTGGGTGCGATTGAGGAAAGGCTAAGTATCTGTTTTCATTGCTGCCGGATGATGCCCGGAAATGGGGCGCAACGATTGGAAGACTGTTAGCCGCCGCTTTATATGGAGGAGCTGGGTGAGTAAGGAAAAACGAACAATGGAGAAAGCCTCGTCGGTGCGGCGACCAACGGCCTTCACGCAGGTACGCCGGCTCCCCAAGCGCGGCAGCTACGATGCCGCGAGTCTCTACGCGATCCTGGACGCGGCAACACATTGTCATATTGCTCACCTGATCGATGGGCGCCCGGTGGCCACGCCGACTTTGCACTGGCGGCATGCTGACCATGTGTATTGGCACGGCAGCGCCGGGAGCCGCATGCTCACCACGCATGCCGCGGGCGGGGAAGTCTGTCTGACGGCCACCTTGATTGACGGGTTTGTGCTGGCGCGCTCGGGGTTCAATCATTCCATCAACTATCGCTCCGTCATGTGCTTCGGTCATCCGCAGGAGATCACGGACGCGACGGAAAAAATGCAGGCCCTGAGGCACTTCCTCGAGCATTGGTTGCCCGGCAGATGGGCGCGTCTGCGCCCGCCGACCAAAAAGGAAATGGCTGCCACTCGTGTGCTGCGCATGCCGATCGACGAGGCCTCTGCCAAAGTTCGCACCGGCGGCCCCCACGATCCGGAGGGCGATCTGGATTGGCCGGTTTGGGCTGGCGTGCTGCCGTTACGTACCTTTGCGGACGCTGCGGTTCCCGCGGAAGACTATCGGCATGGGCACGCGCCGCCGGTGCTCGCAGGAATAGCTCGCGAAAGCTCCGAGGAATAGCTCGCGAAACCTGGCGGAACATCGCCACAAGCGATTGGACTCATCTTCATGTTCCCGCAACTGGGCCACTTGCCTCAGTTGATGCAAGCTGCCTGTGGCGCGAGTAGCCGCGCGTGGCGGAGGGTACAGTTTGCTCGGGAATACTGCGTTGCAGCTGCCGGCGCAACGGGGGGCGACCCTGCGGCAGCTGCCTCTGATCACACTCTATCTCACCGAGCGTTGCAACTCACGCTGTGTCAGTTGCGACTACTGGCGTACCGGTACTGACGACATTGACCTCCAACAGGTTAGGCGGCTGTTGCCGCAGTTGCGAACACTGGGGACCCGCCTTGTAGTGCTCTCCGGCGGCGAGCCATTGCTGCATCGCGAATGGGCAAGCATCGCGCAACTCTTGCACCGTAGCGGCCTGAAGGTGTGGTTGCTGACCGCCGGCCTGGCACTGGCCAAGCACGCCGAACAGGCCGCCACCCTGTTTGATGTCATCACCGTCTCCCTGGACGGAGCCAATGCGCAGACCTATGCCGCGATACGGGGCGTGGATGCTTATGCGCACGTTTGCCGCGGCATCAGAGCGGTCGTGGCGAAGCACGTACGTGTCACATTGCGCGTCACCCTGCAGCGGGCCAATTACCGCGAATTGGATCAGTTCGTCGCGCTGGCACACGAGCTCGCGGTCAGCGAGATCTCCTTTCTCACGGTTGATGTCGCGAACCCGCACGCCTTTGGTGGCATGCAGCGGCAATGCGGCGATCTGGCCCTGAGTGTGGAGGATCTGCCCATCTTCGAATGCCTGATCGCGGATCTCGAGCGCAACCGGGCGGCGGACTTCAGCAGCGGCTTTATCGCGCAAAGTCCCGGCAAGCTGCGCCGCATGTCGCAGTACTTCGCTGCGGTTCAGGGACTGGCGCCCTATCCAGCTGTCAAATGCAATGCACCGGAGTTCTCTGCAGTAATGGATGCACACGGGCAGCTACAGCCCTGCTTTTTCATCCCCGGTCCGCCGACGCCCCCTGGCAAAGCGCTTGCTGAGACTCTCAACAGCGATGCCATGCTCGACCTGCGCTCTCGCATCCGCGATGGGGATCGACCCGAGTGCCTGACATGCGTGTGCTCCCTGCATCGGGGGCCGGGCGAATTTGAGCGTGACCTGCGGTGGTGAGTGCAGAGTTGCACCGCGAGCCGAATCCGACTCGCACGCTGTATGAGCGCTGGGCGCCGTGCTATCCGCCGGTCGCTCACAACCCATTGATGCGCGCCGAAGAGGCGGCGATGTCGCGCCTTTGGCCGGACCTGCGAGGGCAGCGCGTGTTGGATCTCGCCTGCGGCAGCGGACGTTACGCTCGCAGGCTCTCTCAAGAGGGCGTGGAGCTGGTTGTGGCGGCCGATTTCAGCGTTGCGATGTTGCGGCACGTAGAGCTCACAGGTGCGGTTCGCGTATGCGCCGATATGATGTGTCTGCCATTCCTGGAGCAGACCTTCGACGCGATCATCTGCGGGCTCGCGATTGGCCACGCCGCATCCCTCCAGAACTGGATGTCCGAGATGCATCGGATACTGCGGACCGGCGGTCAGCTGCTGTACTCCGACTTTCACCCCGAGGCGGCCCGAGCCGGAATGACACGCAGCTTCAAGGATGCGCGCGGCATCAGCTGTACGGTTCCCCATCACATACACGAGCTGGCGGCGCAGCGGCGAGCCGCCACCGGCGCCGGCTTCAGGCTCGATCGAATCGATGAGGTGCGCATCGGCAGGGAGCTGTGCGAGGCATTCCCCGGCAGCGAATCGTTTTACCGGCAATGGCATGGCCTGCCGATCGTTCAGGTGATGCGCGCGTGCAAATGAAGCCTGACATCGCGCATCCATGCTTCGGAGCGGGGAGCGGCCCAGGCGTCTGCTTCGTTGGCGGCTCGGCAGGCCGCGATGGTGTGCATGCGGTACGCATACGGGGATCAGCCATCGCCGCGGTAAACGAGCCGCCGCGGCGTGGAGATGTGGTGGTTGACCTGCATGGCGATCGGCTGCTCCCCGGGCTCATCAATGCACACGACCACCTCGGGCTCAACTCAATGCCGGGCGCTGCGCCAACTCGCCGCTATCGCCACGTGCGCGAGTGGATCGCCGAGACCAGCGAGCGGCGACGCAGTGAATGGCATTTTCAGCTGTGCGTAGGCGTCGAGCGGGCACAACGACTCTTTCATGGTGGAATCAAGAATCTGCTCAGCGGTGTCACGACCGTTGCGCATCACGACCCCTTGTATCCGGAGCTGCTGCAGCCGCAGTTCCCCATCCGGGTGCTGGAGCGGTATGGCTGGGCGCATTCGTTGTATCTCGATGGTGCGGGGGCGGTGCGCAACTCCTACGTGGCAACGCGCGAGGCGGAGCCTTGGATCATCCACGTGGCGGAAGGGGTGTCTCGCGATGCGGCGGAGGAGTTCGACACACTGGATGCGCTCGGGTGCATCGGCACCCGTACTTTGCTGGTGCACGGCGTGGCGCTCGATCAGGCTCAGCGCACGCGCCTGCTTGAGGCCGGTGCCGCTCTGATCTGGTGCCCGAGCTCCAATGAGTCGCTCTTCGGTCGGACGGCCGAGGTGGACGAGCTCGCCGCTGGCGGTCGGGTTGCCCTGGGTACGGACTCGCGTCTCAGCGGGGCCCGCGATCTGCTGGAAGAGTTACAGATCGCCCGTCGGCGTTGCACCTTGCAGCAGCACGAGTTGGAGCAGCTGGTGACCAGCACGGCTGCGCAACTGCTGCGCCTGAAAGATTGCGGCGCTTTGCGCACCGGCTATCGCGCCGATCTGTTGGTTTTGCCATCAGGCAAGGCACTCGGCCACGCGCCTCGCTCGGCCATCCGTCTGGTCGTAATCGGGGGCGCACCGATGTATGCGGATGAGGAGTACGCGCCTCAGCTCGCCTGCAAATCGTACTGGAGCCGCATCGAGCTGGATGGCTTGGCGAAGCTGTTACCTGCGGGCATAGTGGCTGCGCTGATGCGCTCATCTGTGGCGGAGCCGGGACTCGAGATGCGGCTGTCGGATGGGAGGGCGGCCTGATGAGCACGCTGGCGCGACCGCGCTCCAAGATAGTGCTTTACAACCCGCAGGCGGTGTTTTTCACGATGCCGCTGGCGCTGCTCGCTATCGGCTCAGAGCTGGATCCGCAGCAGTACGAAGTGGTCATCATCGATGCCCGCCTGGAGGGCGCGGACGCCGAGCGACGGGTGATCGAGGAGCTGGATGGCGCCCTGTGCCTGGGTGTCACGGTGTTGACCGGCGCGCCGATAGCCGATGCCTTGCAAATCTCGCGAGCCGCCAAGCGTGCCCACCCGGCGCTGCCGGTCGTATGGGGAGGCTGGCACCCTTCCATGTTTGCGCGTGAATGTCTCGAAGAGCCGGCAGTCGATGTCACCGTGCAAGGACAGGGCGAGCTGACATTTGCCGAGATCGTGGAACGGCTGGCAACCGGACGGACTCTGGAGGGCTGCGCCGGCTGCACGGTGCGCGAGCCGAGCGGCCGCATCCTGCAGAATCCGCCACGAGCGCTCGTATCCGTGGAGCGCTTCCGTGCGCACGACTACCGGCTCATCCCAGTCGAGCGCTACTTCGCCCTCAAGGGGAAAGCGCAGCTCGATTTCATCTCCTCACAGGGCTGCAACTTCCGTTGTGCCTTCTGCTCGGACCCCTTCGTCTATGGCCGCAAATGGGTAGGGCTCGAACCTGCGCGCATGGCACTGCGGTTGCGCGAGCTGTGGGAGCGCTATCGATTCGATGACGTCAACTTTCAGGATGAGACTTTCTTCACCCGTCGCGAGCGCGTGAGTGCGTTCGCGGATGAGCTGCTGGCTACAGACATGAGATTTACCTGGGCCGCAACCATGCGAGCCGACCAGGGCGTACGTCTCCCGGATGAGATCTGGAGACGATGCAAGGAATCGGGCCTGCGTCGGCTGCTGGTCGGCGTTGAATCCGGCTCGGACGAGATGCTGCGACGGATCCGCAAGGACATCCGCATCGAGCAGGTGTTTGCCACGGCGGAGCAGATGCTGCGCCACAAAATCGCCGGCAGCTTCCCCTTCATCGTCGGATTTCCGGAGGAGAGCGACGCCAGCGTGCGCGCCAGTCTCGATGTCGCCAAGCGACTGCGCGCCATGAGCGCTGACTTCCAGACGCCGATCTTCTATTTCAAACCCTATCCGGGCAGCGAGTTGGTCAGTGAGGCCGTCGCCCGCGGCTTCCGCCTGCCAGAGACGCTGCAGGCCTGGGCGGGCTTTGACTTCGTCGCCGGACTACCCGGACCGTGGGTCACGCCGGAGAAGTTCCGGCTCATCGAACGCTTCAAGTTCTTCCATGAGCTGGCCTGGCAGCGTACCTCTCGCAGCACGCAGCCGTTGCAACAGCTGGCGCGCCTGCGCTGCGAGCGCAATTACTACCGCTGGCCGGTCGAGATGTTATTTACCCGCTGGCTGGTTCCCGCACAAAAGCTCTCTTAGTCATGACCATATCGCGCCGACACATGCTGCTCATCAACCCGACGATCGCCCCGCGGCGCAGCGCGCGCTTTCCGCTGGCCGTGCTCAATTTGTCCGCCGCGCTCGATGGACATCACGATTCCACCATCATCGATGGCAATGTGGATCGCGACTTCATCAATACGGCGCTGGGCCTGCTCGGGCAGCAGAGGATCGATGCGGTGGGACTTTCGGTGATGGGAGGTCCGCAGCTCCCGACGGCGATCGCGGCATCGCGAGCCATTCGTCAGCATTTTCCCGAGAAGCCCATCATCTGGGGCGGTCACTTCCCGACGATCTGCGCGGAACCTGCTCTGAAAGAGGACTTCGTGGACTACGCGATTCGCGGCCAGGGTGAGGATACCTTGCGCGAGCTGCTCGCGGCTCATTTTGCAGAAAACCCCGACGCAACGCTGCGGCAGATTGCGGGCTTGTCCTGGCGCGCGGCCGGACGGATTACTCACAACGCGCCGCGCGCCTTCTCGGCTGCTGGAGCGCAGCGTCCGGTGCCGTACGAGCGACTGGGCTACGACCCCCGCACTTATCTGCAGCGCACCTTTCTCGGTGCGCGCACCGCTGGCTATCAGGCGGCGCTCGGTTGCCGCTTTCGCTGTACGTTCTGTGGGGTGGCCGCAATGTTTCGCGGCAGAACCGCGCTTCCCAGTGAGCAGCACCTGGACGAGGAGCTGCGCAGGCTGGTGCGACTGTACGGTGTGGACTCGGTGCAGTTCTATGACAATAACTTCTTCGATCGCGAAGAGGACACGCTGCCCCTGCTCGAGGTGCTGGCGCGCCATCGGCTACCCTGGTGGTGCTTTGCGCGTTCCGATGCGCTGTTGAATTTGTCGGAACGTGCCTGGTCACTCATCCGGCGCAGCCGGCTGCGCATGACCTACATCGGGGCGGAATCGCCCAGCGACTGGCTGCTGCATGATGTCAGGAAAGGCACCCGCCGCGACCAGACGGCCGCCGCGGTGGAGCTCTGTCAGCGTAATGGCGTGATCCCCGAGCTGTCCTTCATGTTGGCTCCGCCACAGGACCCGGCAGGGGAGACCGAGCGGACATTTGCCTACATTCACCAGATAAAGCGCGCCCACCCGACTACGGAGATCATGTTGTACGTGTACTCGCCACTGCCTGCCGCGCCCGGCTCTCCGAGTCCGCATGTGCAGCGAAGCCTCGCGCAACTGCGCGATGGCAGCGGCGCGCCGCTGAGCTTTCCCGAGACGGCAAGCGAGTGGGCGCATCGGCAGTGGATCGATTACTGGTGCCACCGGGATGTGCCCTGGCTGACACCGCAGCTGCGGCAGCGCATACACGACTTCACGACGGTGCTGGGGTGCCGGTTTCCTACCGCGACGGATATCCGTGCACCGCGGTGGGGCAAGGTGACATTGCGCGGGCTTGCCTCCTGGCGCTATCGGTATCGCCGCTACGGGCAGCCCTGGGAACTCAACGCAGCGCGCAAGTTCATCCGACTGTGGGATCCCCGGCTCGCGGGCTTGTAAGCGCCGCGCCGACCGCGCCCACTGCATGCAGCGTGTCAGGCCGCAGCGCCCGGCCCGTGAGCCAGCGCAGCATGCGTCGCCGCTGGGACAGCGTCGACCAGGAGCTGGCCGCGAGGGGTACTGCGGTGCTGGCAAGATACTCGCGCTGCGCCAGAAGCTGTGCATCCGGACGCAACCGCTGCCACGCATACTGCGCCGCGTCTGCGATCGATGACGACCATTCTATTCCGGGGAATGCGTAGATGCGGGGATTGGACAGCGACAGATCCGTGATGTGCCATCTTTGCATCTGCCAGCGAGCTGTTCGCGGCGTGCGCACGCTAAAAGCGCGGAGCGCCTCGAGCAGACGTTCGTCCCGGTGATAGCGGGCGGTGACCTGCAGCGGAGGCGCGGGCCACCAGTCACCAGCCACCGGGCCGCTGTAGTGTTGCAGTTCCTCCCAGTCGGCCGCGCTCATCTGCGCAGCCAGCAAAGCGATGTCCTGCAGATGCAGGATGCGAAGAGTGCGGTTGATCATGGCCCCCGCAGCGTGTAGCAGCAGGTGCGCCATGAGGACAGCGGTCGAGCGGTATGGATTGATTCCCGGCTGCAGCTGGTCGGCAAGGATCTGCGCGGTCAGTTCGATACGGCGCCGCGGCAAACATTCGCCGACCCGCTCGTGCAGGTCGATCTTCAAAGGGTTGTCTGCGTGCTCACCGAGGGGCGCCGCGCGGGCGCTACCCTGAATAAAGATGCGCTCGCGTTGGCTGACAAAACATTGCCGGAATCCCAGCTTCTCGAGCAGCACGCTGGCAAGCTTCAGCTGTGATCCGCGTACGAGCAGATCGAGGTCGGCCATCGGGCGCAGTCCATTGGCGTAAAGTCCGCGCGCATAGAGCGCTGCGCCTTTGAGCGCAACCAGCGCTACCCCGGTCTGCTGCGCATCGTGATCCAGCTGGGCGAGCAAGGTTTGCATGCGCGAGTGGCGGCGCACGATCTGCAGTGTTTGATCGCCGAGGAAGTGTTGCCAGGAACGCGGTCCGCGCCATGACAGTCGGGTGGCCAGCAGCGCGGAGATACCGTGCATGGCAGCGACGGCACGGGCCACGTCCCATTCCAGAGCTGACCAGTCGGGCCGGCCGGCTTCTACGCCGGCCAGCTGCTGCGCGAGCCGCTCGGTCGTGCATCGCAAGATGCTGCGGATCCTCGCCGGGGACGGTGCACCCAGGTCAGCGTGGATGCGAGCGGCTTCCACAGCTCACCCGATCGCAGCTGCTACGGTCGCGGCCGCTGCACTCGAGGTTGCTCGGGGCGACAGAAAGTCCTGCTCGCGCGAGAGCAGATGGGTCCAGCGGCGCTCGAGCGCACGTCGGGCACGTCGATGCTGCGGGGAAGGACTCGCGCCCTCGAGCTGTTGCAGCGACACCTCGGCATGCATCAGATCGCGGACGGCTCGATAGAACTCGCTGGTGTACGTCCCAGCAAACATCATCTCCAGGTCACCGCTGTGTTGCCAGTGCGTCTTCGCCGCAAGCTGGCTTTTGACGAGCTCATAGAAAGGGGTGCCAGGTAGGGGGTAGGAGACGCTGACACCCACATCATCCGGCCGCACCGACTCCAGCAGCATCCGCGTAGCGAGGATGTCCACGAGTTGCTCATTGAGATAGCCCAGCTGTATGAAAAAGCCGACGCGGATGCCCACCTGTTGCAGTCGACGGCGTGCCAGGCGGATCTCCTCCACAGTGGTGCCCTTGTGCATGGCATCCAGCACGCGCTGACTGCCGCTTTCAGCGCCGAGCCAAGCTTCGCGGCAACCGGCCGCCTTGAGTGCTTCGGCCATGCGCACGCTGATCAGATCCGCCCGGGTCTGGATGGTGAACGGCACGCCCGCATCATTGGCTGCGACCGCCGCCGCGAATTCGCTCACCCAGCTGACACGCAAGCCGAAGATGTCATCCGCGAGCCACAGATGGTCCGGTGCGAAGGTGCGTTTCAGGTAGCCCATCTCGGCGGCCACCGCGGACGCCGGCCGCTGCAGATACCGATTGCCCCAGATCGGCTTGGCACACCAGGCGCAGCGGAACGAGCAGCCACGCGAGGCCGCCATGTTGAGACTGAAGTAGCCGTGTTTCTGCAGCCAGATGGCGCGGTAGCGCTCGATGTCGACGAGATCCCACGCCGCCATCGCGGCGGGCTGCACATCCGCAGGTGGCGTCCCGGAACCGCTGCTGCGCACGATTCGGGCATCCACCAGGGCGGCCGCGCCGGGCAGATCCGTCAGCAGCTCACGGGGCGGCAGATAGCTTTCCTGGTTCAGCCTCGCGAGCGCAGCGCTGAGCGCAGCAAGGCCCTCGCCGATTAATACGAGATCGGCACCGGCATGCAGGTAGGGCGCCGGGGCATCATTGGCATCCGGGCCGGCAACGATGACGCGGGCACCCGTTGCGACCGCCGTAGAGATCATCCGGCATGCGGCCTCGCGCATCCGGCCTAGACACATCTTGCTCAGGAAGTTGAAATGATCCTCGTATATCACCACGACCTGCGGTCGGCGGGTACGCAATGTGTCGTAGTAATCGGCCAGGCCGGTGGCGAGCATCGCATCGAAAAGCTCCACCCGATGGCCCGCCTCGCGCAGCAGCGCTGCCACCTGCAAGGTGGCGAGTGGTGGATACGGCTTGCCGCGCGCCGCCTGCTTGGGATCGAACTGCAGAAAATATGAGTGGCAAACCAGGATCGAGAGCATAGAGGATCCACTGCGGCAGCAGGCATGCTTGCGCGCTTGCAGCGTGAGTGCCCTGAGGGCACTGTGCGGTTCAACTTGCAGTGATGAGGCGAGTGGTCCGGCGAACTCGCTACGAAATCCGCCTTGGGAGCTCAGCGGATGGGGGGAGCGAGCTGCCAGAGGTAAGCTCGGGTCTTGTCGTGACGGTAGGCCCAAATTGATCGCTCCGGGAACGCTCGCTGCAGCTCGGCTACCGAGGCGTCCGGTCGTGCATACAGCACGCTACCGTTCAGCTGAGCGTCGTTGCGCGCCAGGTCCACGGCGCGCAGCCCGCGGCTGACGGAATTCTCGACGATGACTATGGCATTCCGCAGACCCTGCTGGGTGCTCAGGCGATAGACCTCCGCCCGCCGCAGAACCTGCTGGTGGTACTCTCCCAATGCCAGTGGTATGGCAATGAGCATGTAGATCGCACTGACCAGCACAGCGCTCACGACGACTGGCGCGGTCAGAAGCCGTGCCGTCCAGCCGCGGCGCAGCGGTTGTGTCGAAAACAGCGTGACCAGCAGTAGTGGGTAGGCATCGAAATAGTAGCGGGGCCCATAACGATTGCCGCCGAGATCGGCAAAGAAGACATACCCCAGGACGAAGCCCGGCAAGATCAGATCATGAAAAGCGAGCGAACGGCTCTGCCACTTGGCGGACAGGCAGACGAGCAGCGCGACTGGCAAGAGGGGCGTGCTCCACAAGCCAAGCTCTGCGAGCTGGTGCACACTCAGGCGTAGACCGCGCATCACAGCCTGCGGCTGCAATGATAGGGCGATGTCCCGATCGGCCATCACGGAATAGCTGCTGCGCAGTGGGTCGCCGGTAATGGCATCCTGGTACGCCAGTAATGCGGCAAGAAACGGCAGCGCGCCCAGAACGATGAGCGCGATGAGCTGTGCCGGGCGCCTGCGCTGGTTGACCAGAAAGCAACCGAAGGCCGGCAACAGCAGCACCAGACTGAAGTAGCGCGTGATGGCGATCAGGCCGAGCAGGGCCCCACACAGCAGCAGCGCCTGGGTGCGTTGGTTACGCTGATACCAGATGCAAGTCAGACACAGCAGCGTGATCAGGACGGCCGACAATATGTGTGAGTAGAAGGATGCCGCATTCAACAGATAGAAGAGGCTCAGCACATAGACACCGGCTGCGGCCATGCGCAGTGCTGGCCGGCTGGTGTGCCAGAACGCCGCGAGCAGCAATGCCGCACTGAGGGCTCCAAGTGTGACGTTAGCCGCCCATCCGGGCAGGTGTAGTCGAAAAGCGAGCGCCAGAAAAGCAGGCCAACCCGGCGGATATTGACTCACCCATTTGTCACCGATGATCCACGTGCGGTAGGCAACCAGGCTGTAGTCGAGCGGCGGAGCAGGCGCCCACAGCCGCCCGTGCGCGAACTGCTCTGCCTGGAATGCGTAAGCATATTCGTCACCGGAATTCGGAAAGCCGTCGAGCGTAAGGCCTGCAATCAATGCGGGCAGGAGCGCTGCGCACGCCACCAAAGCGGCTGCCAGCAATCGCTCATGTCGCCTCACGAGTGTGCCGAAGGATGCGCCGAGCTGCTCGAGCAGCAGGGGCGCCAGACGTGCGGTCGCGGCGACCGTGACGAGGGCCGCGATGAAAACGGCAACGACGAGTAGGGTGCTCAGGTGCTGATATTGCGCCGCGGCGTGCCAAAGTGATCGCTGCAGGTAGAAGTTGAGTGCAGCGTAAGCGCCCAGCAAAAGCCATACTCGCCAGGCGCGCTCCAGTCGCGCAGTTGGCGCCAGTAACTGCTCATGGCTCGCAGGTAAGCGGGCGACACCCGCCATCACACGGCTCCGCGCAGTGACGGTGAACCTGAGAGCCACCGCTGCCGGGCGCTCCAGGCCAACAAAATCATCAAAGGCAACAGTGCGCCGAGTGCTGTCGTCAAGCCCTTGGAGACATTCCAGCTCACCCAACCCTGCAGCCGCAGGACATTCAACGGATCGGTAAGGCGTCCGCCCACGGTCAACAGCACCGCGAGCCATTGCAGGCGGCGAGGCTCGCCCAGGGCTATCCAGGCTAGCGGCATGCAGGCATACCAGGACCAGTAGTCCGGTGAGAACACGAGAGCAAAGGCAAGCGCAATCCAGGCACAACTCGTCGCGTAGTCAGGCAGCGTGCGCACACGGCGCGTCCAGCAGAAGATGCATGCCAACAGCACCAACGCTGCGATCCCCTGCGCCACCAGATCCGCAATCGGCTGCAAATCGGCGCGCCGCGCGAACCAGCGCACCACACCGACGAACGTGATCGAACCGTGGGGATAGCCGCGCTCCAGAACTCCCTGCAGGCTGCGTGTTCCTTCCCAGTACGGCGCGTACAGCGCCACCAACACTGCGGCCGCGGCCAGAAAAGCTGCTGCGACCTGCAGTCCCGGATGTCGCAGCTGCCGACGGTTGCGCCACAATACCGCCAGCTGCGTCGGCATGAACAGGATGCAGTAGTATTTCGTCATCGCCCCGAGAAGCTGCACGAAGAATGATGCCGTGAGCCGAGCTCTGATCAACAGCAGCAGCGCTGTAACGGACAGCAGGATCATCAGCGAGTCGTTGTGACCTTCCGCTGCAAAGGCGAACAGTACCAACGGATTCCAAAGATACAACAGCGTGCCTTGCAGCTGAACAGACGGCCGCAGCCGACCGAGCACATCCCAAATCATGCGGCCGGTCGCCAGGCTTGCCAGCGTCGCGATCGCTTTGAACACGTACGCGGCTGCGAGCACATGCGTGCCACACAGCGTCGCGACCGCGATCTCCAGACGCGTCCACAGAATTCCGTAAGGGGTGATTCCCGGCCAGGTGTTCCATCCCATGGCTGCAAAAGCGGCCGCAAATGCACTGCTGCGGATGGCCTGCACCGGTTGCCGCAGGGGATTGCCACCAGGCAGCGCTGCCAGCAGCCCGTGGCCCATGTAACTGAATACATCCTGCGACAGCAGTGGCGGCCAACATAGCAACAACACGTGCAAACCAACAGGTAGCGCCAACGCCCAGAGCCGCGCGCGCTGCGAGCGCAGCCGATTGCGCTTTGCCAGAGTCACCACGGCGACATAGGCCCAGGTCGTAACGAGAACCGCTGCGACATAGCCGAACAAACACAGGATGAGCCATGGCAGAGCTTGCGTCCGCCACGCTGGCTGCACCGTTGCGGTGCCCAGATGCACCAGCTTGGACAGCAGCAACTCAGTTGCAAGGTAGAGCGCAGCAGAAAGAAGTCCGAGCTTGACCACGCGCCTTGCATCATCTGCGGCGCCACGAGGCGTGGAACCGGGCACTGGCACAGCAGTCAGATCATCCATCGCTACGTCACAGATGCGGCAAAGGTTGCTACTGCTCCTCTTCGCAACGCGCGTGCCAGGCCACTTCAATGTCGCAACCCAGCGACGCGCCGGGACTGTTATTTGCGAGCCACGGTGCCGTTCTTCTTCGTGTTGCCCCATGAAGATAGCTGAAAGGTATTTGAAAGAGGAACGATCACGACATCATGAATGCGCTTCCACAATTGAACTCGAGGACGGTGCTCGTGGTGCGCTCCGAGCTGCTGCGTTACTCAGAGACGTTCGTCAGACAGCAGGTTCTCTCGTATGTCGACTGGCGCCCGGTGCTCGTCGGATTGGAGCGGGTGGCCGGACTGCCCACCGAAGATCTGCGCGTCAGGCTCCTGCCCAGTAGTCGCACCGTTGCAGCCCGTGCATATCGAAAAGTACTGCGCTCGCTGCAGATTCCTCCTCCGGGAATTCGCCGGCGCCTGCTGGGTGAATCGCCGTCGCTGATTCATGTGCACTTCGGCACCGATGCCGTGGATCATTGGGACTGGATCAGGGCCTTCGATGTCCCCATCGTTGTCACGCTCCACGGCTATGACATCAATATCAGCAGACGCTGGTGGAAGGATCCCGGGCAGTCGCCTTCACGGCGTCGCTATCCAGGGCGCCTGCTACAGATAGCCGCGGATCCGCGTGTGCATTTTGTAGCAGTCAGTCAATCCATCGCGCGTCGGGCTGCAGAATGGGGCATCGCCCCCGAGCGCATCTCGGTGCGGCACATCGGTGTTGACAGCCGCCTCTTTCGGCGCACTGGACCGCCGCTGCAGGAACGCAGCCCGACCGTGCTCTTTACCGGGCGGTTGAGCGAGAAGAAAGGGGTAGAACACCTCATCCGTGCTTTTGCGCAGGTTAAGAACCAATTGAGCAGCGCTGAGCTGGTGATTATCGGTGAGGGCTCCTTGCGTCCCGGCCTCCAGCAGCTCGCCGCGCAATTGAACGTCCCGGTCAGTTTCCTCGGCGCGCAAAGCAGCGACGAGGTGCAGCGTCAGCTGCAGCGCTCGCGGGTGTTCTGCTCGCCGAGCGTGACGGCTGCCAATGGCGATGCGGAGGGGCTGCCTATCGTGATCCTCGAGGCCCAGGCCTGCGGCGTACCGGTCGTGACTTCGGCGCGCGGTGGAGCGGATGAAGGCATCATCGACGGCGTCACGGGTTTCGCGTTCCGCGAGAAAGATGTCGATGCTTTAACACGGCATCTTCTGTATCTGTTGCGAGATGGCGCAGCAGCGGAGCGGATGGGGCGCGCCGGGCGCCGTCACATTGACTCGAAGTTCGATCTGCGCCGCTGCACCCGCGAGCTCGAGCGGCTCTATGACCACCTGACACTCGGCTATCCGCAAGCGATCGAGGCAGTTGGATGACGCAAGGCCTCTACTCGCCATGGCAGCCGACAGTGAGCGTGCTCATTGCCGCTTACAATGCGGCGGATTTTCTGGAGCGCGCAGTGCACTCAGCGCTCATGCAGTCCCGATCTCCGCTGGAAGTCATCATCGTGGATGATGCGTCTACCGACGACACCGTGGCGGTCATCCGCAAGCTGATGGCCCGCGATGCGTGCATTCGCCTGGTGCGGCGCAGGGAGAATGGCGGACCCGCGGCTGCTCGCAACGTCGGGCTTGCCGAGGTCCGCGGTGAGTGGGTTGCCATCCTGGATGCGGACGATGCGTTCGTGCCGGGGCGGCTGGAAACGCTGCTGCGCTATGCACTGCCGGTCCATGCTGACGTCGTAGTCGACAACTTCTGTTATTACAACGCCGTATCAGGAATCACTGGGCCGCCCGTCCTGGGAGTCGGCAGCGGTGTATCGCAGATCTCGTTCGCCGAATTTCTCGCGCACGCGCGTCCGTTCACCGGTGAGGTGGACTGGGGATTGCTCAAACCGTTGTTCAGAACGGAGTTCCTGCGACAGCAGCAATTGCGATACCCCATCGAATCGCGGCATGGAGAAGATTTCCTGCTGCTGGCGCACGCCTTTCTCTGCGGTGCCTGTTATCTCCTGGTCAGGGAGGCGGGTTACCTCTATACCGCTCGCAGCTCCAATCTGTCGCGCAGTCGACTCGATTACCATGCGATGTACCGGCATACGCGGGCGTTGCTTTCTGATCCACGCGTGCGTGGCAACCCTTTGTGGGCGGCGCGTCTGCGCGAGCGAGGGCGAGCGGTGCGACGCCTTGCGGCCGTAACCGATTTCGAGCGCTTCAGGCAACAGGCTGATTACAACGGAATGCTGCAGCGTATCTGGCGCGACCCGAGTTTCCGATCCCTGGTAGCCAGAAAGCTCGTGCGTTACATGCTTCAGCCCTGGGGATCCCGCCGCGCGGCGCCTGGTTGACGGACGGTCAGAGGCGGTCTGCGGCGAAGTCTGGGAACGAATCTTGCGACTAGACTCCGATGCTCCATGATGGAGCTGGGAGAGTGTGATGGCCGCTGACTCCGCACGAGTTCGCCCAACAGGACGGTTTGCGCCTGCGCGTCCTTCGACTGAACGACGCAAATCTACGTTCCCCAAGCCGACGGTTGTTGCGGTGGTGGGCCGCCGGATGACCGATATTCCCACCGCACTACGCCTGGAGATGATTCGCGAGGCGGCTTATCGCCGTGCTGAAGCGCGGCAGTTCGCGCCGGGGGGCGACGTTGCGGATTGGCTGGCTGCCGAGGCTGAGGTCGACGAAATCATCACCCGCCGGTACCAGAACTGATCCCTGGTACCGCTTAGCTGGGTCGACGCCCCTCCCTGAAGCTGCCTTCCAGGGCAGTCAACCAGCGCTGGATGGTCTGCGCTTCCCGGGTCAGTGCGCCCGCCACTCGAAGCTCGCCGGCCAGATGCAATGCCTGGGCTCGTGAGAGCAGCTCGTCCCGCCGGTGGCTGGCCTTCAAATGCAGCGCCAACGCCTCCTGCAGGTCTGTGTGCAGTTGATAGTCAGACATCTCAATGGCCTTGGTGTTCTTGTTATCAGCCAGGACGCAAGCATAGCCGTTCTACTCTAGCCTGACTACCATGGCAGTTGCGGATGAAGGAATATGTCAATCGACCGCGTTGGCGCAGCAGCCGATGCCTGCCCGCCACAACGGCGTACGCTCCCTCATCTTACCGGACAGGTGACCCCTGATCTGATCGTGTAATTTCGGCGGCGTGGATACCACTATCTATACGCGCGGTCGCGCGCGCCGGTCCCTGATCGATACCGTCTCGTTCCGGGTCCTTTCGCAGCTGGCCACCATGCTTGGCATGGTGATCCTGGTGCGCGGCATCTCCGAGCAGCAGTTCGGAGTCTATAGCCTGCTGTACACCTTCATTTCCGTGGTCGGTACGCTGCTTTCCCTTGGCCTCGAGCAGGTGCTGCAGCGCTATCAGCCCGAGTACCTGCGCCACGGCAACAAGCGGGCCGCAGCATGGCTCATGCGCACCATCGCCTCCGGTCGGTTCATGGCGAACGTGGTGGTCATAGCGGTCGTGCTGCTGTGCTGGGGCTGGATCGCGCCGCTGTTCAAATTGACTCCGTACCGGGGTCTGTTTGCATTTTTCGCCATTCTGATCCTGCTGCACTTCCAGGCGCGCATCCTGCAGCTCGCGCTGGGCTCGCACATGATGCATCGGTTCAGCGTCGGCTCCATGAGCCTGCTGACGATCGTCAAGACGCTGGTGTACGCCGTCCTGTACCTCACTCACAAGCTTTCGCTGCAGAGCGCCATAGCAGCGGATCTGTTGGGCTACGCCTGCGCCTATCTTTCCATGCGCCTCATGTACAACAGGCGCTGTCTGACGGAGGACGCACGTGGCGGCTATCGTCCCGATCCCGCAGAGCGCAAGCGGCTGTTGCGCTATGGGCTGTTGAACAATTTCAACGATGCCGGCGTGTTCTTCCTTTATTCGACGATGGACAACTTCTTCATCGCGGCATTCCTGGATACCGTCTCCGTGGGCATTTTCTCGTTCTATACGCGCCTGCGGCAGATGGTACTCAACGCGCTGCCCGCGAAACAGTTCGAGAACATCGTGCAGCCGTTGTTCTTCTCGATCCCTGCGGAGCAGGCTGATCGCAACATCCCGCGTTATTTTTCCTTTCTGTTCAACATGAACCTGTTGATTCTATGGCCGGCGTTCGCCTTCAGCGTCGCCTACCACCGCGAACTGGTACAGCTGGTATTTCACGGCAAGTTTGTCGAGCATTCCTGGCTGTTCCCAGTGCTGATGCTGGTGGGCCTATGCAATACCGTTTCTGATCCGGTAACTCTCGTCGCGCAGTACGAGGAGAAGGCGGGTACGCTATTGGTGAGCAAGGTGTTCGCCGGCTACAACGTGCTCGCCATGCTGGCCTTGGTGCCTTATCTCGGTATCCTGGGCGCGGCGATCGCCAGCGGCAGCGCACAGACGCTGAAGACACTGTTCATCTGGTGGCGGGTGCGACAGCGCGCGCGCTGGCTGAACGCCCGCGCCTCGCTGTTGTCAAGTACGGCGTTGTGGGCCGCGACGGTTGCGGTATGTGAAGCTACCAAGTGGCTCCTGCCACCCTCGGCACTGATCCGGCTCACCGTCGGAGTGGCCGTGTTTGTGCCAGCGGCGCTGCTGTATGTGCGCACCCCGGCATTGTCCGGATCGGATCGCGACATTCTGCGCTCGGTGATGCCGGACCGGGCAGCCCGCCTGATGCAGCGCGTGGGATTGCTCTCAGCCTACGCCGGGGTCTGAAGCAGCCAGCGGTATACACAGGAAAGGCTGATAACCCCCGAGGGGAATCATTTTTCTCGCTACGAGGCGGTGCGGTCCAACGCCGCTGACACAGACAGCAGCGCTGTGGTCTGCAGCGGGGTGCAACAGCCAGTAACGCCACTGCGATGCGTCGGGGTCGATCGACGGATTTGTCTCGAAATGGATGTGCGAATCCTCTACCGCGAAGGCGAAATGGCGCAGCGGGATGCTGAGACCGAAACCCCGTGCCTTGATGTACGCCTCTTTCAGCGTCCAGAGATCGAAGAATCCGGCGAGCTGCCGCTCGGCCGACAGCTCGCGCAGGCTGGCAATCTCGGTACGTGCGAAGTAGCGCTCGGCCAGCGCCATGCGAGGGGTCCTGGCATCATGCCATTCGACATCCGCGCCCAAAGCGGCGTTGCCGGTAACGGCGACGAGGATGATCCTGTCGGTGTGTGAGATGTTGAAGCTGAGATGGCGTGCCGACGCGGGCGCATCGCTCAGCTGTGGACGACCGCGCTCATCGCTGACAAACATCCACTCAGCCGGCGCGATCGGTGCATATTCTGACAGGATGCAGCGGATGGCTGCCCGCGTGAGCAGATAGCGGTGACGATCCTCAACGCGCTGGAACTTCAATCCCCGATCGGCTTCAGTGCGGCTCAGCAGGGCGTCGCGATAGCGCGCGAGTAGGCTGCCATCGCGCACCTCGTCACAGAAGACGAACCAGAGGTGAACTTCAGCGGATGTCGCAACCAGCATCGGCGCGATGCTAACACTCGGCAGCTGCGTGGCACGCCGGGCCGGGCGCCCTTTGTCACTCCGCGGTAAGGGTCTCTCAATGCTCTCGAACTTGCGCCGCTCCGTTCCGGCGCAGGATGGTGCGCGCGCTGTCGATCTCGTCGTCACTCCGGGGATGCACGGTGATCACGGAGTCGCCCTGGCGCACACGCGCGGCAAACTCGTCTGCAGCTGAGCCGTCGTTCGCCTGATCGAAGATCGCGTGAAAGTAGTTGGACACCCGCTGCCAGTAGGACTCGCCAGGCTCGGCGTCGGCCTGGCCCTCTTCGGCCCGGGAGGTCAATTCCACCCGGTCGGTCGGGAACCCATCCCTGACGAGTTCCGTGCGGACGCGAGTTGCCACCCCGAAATCGTCAAATAGCGCCACGATTACTGGTGTCATAAGGGCCTCCTTAAGCAGGCAACGGTTACCAGCTCAAGCGGTTCCGCATTGCCGCGGCCGTCGCGGGATGCCCTCTGGCGTTTCACGCCCGCGACGCGTGCCGGCTGGGAGTGTGATTGGGGTCACGACCGTCTCCCGCCAGCCTGCCCGCGGCATCGGTACAATGGCTGTGGGAGGGACTGCGTGACCATCGAGAAGAACGAAGAGCGCCGCCTGAGCTCAGACCGGCGCATCCGCACCGTGCGCTCCATTCTCTATGGCAGCTTCAACCCCCGCCGCCGGCATATGCGGCGCAGCGGTCCGGTGAGGTTGCGCGATCTGGACTGGCACCATCCGCAGTGGCTGGCCGTGGGGATGCTGATCATCGTGCTCTCGTGTATCGATGCGGCGCTGACCCTCGTGTTGGTCTCGCACGGAGCGTACGAGGTCAATCCGCTCATGGCGCCGCTGATCGGGGATTCCACACTTGCTTTCACGATCGTCAAGATCGGGCTCACCGCGGGTGGGGTCGTCATGCTAACGCTGCTGGCACGATTGCGGGCTTTCGGGCGAATACCGGTCAGCCTGATGCTCTACATTGTGCTTGCCGGCTATGGCGCTCTCATAATTTATGAGGTGCGGCTGCTGAATGAGATTCTGCCGCCGGCTTGACCTCACGGGGCGTGGCGCCATATCTCCTTGGTGCTGTTAAACTAAACCCTCGCTGTCCCGGCCCCCCATGCTTGAACCCACACCCCTGTACGGCGGCAACGCCGAGCTTCTCGAAGAACTCTACGAGCAGTACCTCCGCGATGCGGCCAGTGTCGATGGGCGCTGGCGGCGCTATTTCGATGAATTGGCTCCTCCGGCGGGTGAGCACAGCCGCCGGGCCCTTCAGGCCAGCCTGGCTCAGCGCGCGAGGGCTCCGCGCCTGCCTGTGGCGTCAGCTGACCGGCAGGTGGGTAATGGCAGCGGGGCTCAGGAGGCCGGAGGGGGAGCTCGAGACGATGGGCGCGGAGCGAAGCAGGCCGCCGTCTCGCGACTCACGCAGATCTGGACGAATCGCGGCCACCTGATCGCGAAAGTCGATCCGCTCGGCTTGCTCAACCGTCCGCGCCCGCGAGTACTGGAGCTCGCCTATTTCGGCCTGTCGGATGCGGACCTGGACACAGAGTTCTTTACTGGCAGTCGCATCGATGCGGTGCCGCGGCAGATGCCACTGCGTGCCATCCTGCGTCAGCTCGAACAGATCTACGGCGGCTCCATCGGCGCCGAATTTGCGCACGTCTCCGACTCCGAAGAGCGACTGTGGCTGCAGGATCAGTTTCAGGCTGGCCGCCTCACAGAGCGCTTCCTGCCTGACGAGCAGCGCAACATTCTCTGGCAGCTGACGGCAGCCGAAGGTCTCGAGCGCTACCTGCATACCCGCTACGTGGGTCAAAAGCGCTTTTCTTTGGAGGGCGGCGACTCCTTCGTGCCATTGATGGACGACCTCATCCAAAGCAGCGGAGCCGCTGGCATCGAGGAGGTCGTCATCGGCATGGCTCATCGCGGCCGCCTGAATGTGTTGGTCAACCTGCTGGGCAAGGCACCTGCGGCGCTGTTCTCGGAGTTCGAAGGCCGCTATGACCTCAGCCATCTGAAGGGCTCGGGCGACGTCAAATACCACAAGGGCTTTTCGGCTGACCTGCGCACGCCGAGCGGCAACGTACACACGGTGCTCGCCTTCAACCCCTCGCATCTCGAGGTCGTCAACCCTGTTGTTGAAGGGTCCGTCCGGGCGCGCCAGGAGCGGCGCGGCGATCATCAGGGCGCACGCGTGCTGCCGGTGTTGGTGCACGGCGATGCTGCCTTCGCCGGGCAGGGCGTGGTGACGGAGACCATGCAGCTATCACAGGCGCGCGGTTTCTCGACCGGCGGCACGGTGCACCTGGTCATCAACAACCAGGTGGGATTTACCACCTCCGACCCGCGGGATACCCGCTCCACGATCTACTCGAGCGATGTAGCCAAGATGCTCGAGGCGCCGATTTTTCACGTCAATGCCGATGATCCCGAAGCCGTGGTGTTCGCGGCGCGGCTCGCATTGCGATACCGCATGAAGTTCCGCAAGGACGTGGTCATCGATCTGGTGTGCTATCGCCGTCACGGCCACAACGAAGCGGATGAGCCGGCGGCAACCCAACCGGTGATGTATCGGGTCATCCGGCAGCATCCAACGGCACGCAAGCTCTATGCGGACCAGCTGATTGCCCAGGGCGTGTTATCGGCGGATGAGGCGGCTGGACTGATGGAGCAATATCGCACGGGTCTGGATGAGGGTCGGCCCCAAGCGCGCGCGGCGCTGGGGATGATCGGTAACAAGCACACCGTTGACTGGACTCCCTATTCACAGGTCGACTGGACCGAGCGGATCCAGTCCGGCGTGGAGTTGCGCCGGCTGCGCGATCTTGGCGAGCGGATCACCCGCTATCCGGATGGCTTCAGCCTACATCCGCGGGTTGCGCAGCTGCTGCTGAACCGCAAGAAGATGATGGCAGGCGAGCAGCCCCTGGACTGGGGTTGTGCCGAGACGCTGGCCTATGCAGCGCTTCTGGATGATGGTTTCTCGGTGCGCATCTCAGGCCAGGACAGCGGGCGCGGTACCTTCTTCCATCGGCATGCGGTGCTTCACGATCAGAATAGCGACGCTACCTACATACCACTGCAGCACATCCGTGAGCATCAGCCGCGCGTGCAGGTGATCGATTCGGTGCTCTCGGAAGAGGCCGTGATGGGCTTCGAGTACGGCTACTCCACCACCGAGCCCAATGCGCTCGTCGTCTGGGAAGCGCAGTACGGTGATTTCGCCAACGGCGCGCAGGTCATCATCGATCAGTTCATCAGCTCGGGCGAGGCCAAGTGGGAGCGCTTCTGCGGCCTGACATTGTTCCTGCCGCACGGCTACGAAGGGGCAGGTCCGGAGCACTCTTCCGCGCGTCTGGAGCGTTTTCTGCAGTTGTGTGCCGAATGGAACATGCAGGTGTGCGTGCCATCCACGCCGGCGCAGATGTTCCACATGCTGCGGCGTCAGATGCTACAACCGTTCCGCAAACCGCTGATCGTGATGACTCCCAAGAGCTTGCTGCGTCACGAGATGTCAGTTTCCGCTCTCGAGGAGCTCACCCGTGGCAGCTTCGCGCGGGTGATCGGCGAGGTCGACGATCTGCCGCCGTCACAGGTGCGGCGCCTCGTGTTCTGCAGCGGCAAGGTCTATTTCGACCTGCTGAAGTCACGTCGCAAGCAGGGGCAGCGGGATGTCGCACTGGTGCGCATCGAGCAGCTGTACCCCTTCCCCAGCGAGGAGTACGAAGTGGTGTTGAATCGCTATCCGAACGCTCGGGAATTCGTGTGGTGCCAGGAAGAGCCGCAGAATCAGGGTGCCTGGTACCAGATCCGCCACCGCTTGCAGGAGTTGCTCGGAGCGCGGCACCAGGTGTTGTACGCCGGTCGCGCGCCGGCGGCGGCGCCGGCAACCGGCATTGCCAAGATCCATGAAGCCGAGCAGCAGCTGCTGATCGATGCGGCGCTGAATGCGACGGCAACCGAGGATTCCGCGCGGGAGACCACCCGCCTCACGGGAGCCGTGCCGGTCAGCACTTCTGCCGCACAGGTGGGATCCGGGATGGCTGCGGCCTCTGCCGTCACACCGCCGGCCCCGGTGAAGAGAAAGAGCTCATGAGTATTGAAATCCGTGTTCCGCAACTGCCCGAATCAATCGCCGATGCCACCCTGGTGGCCTGGCACAAGAATCCCGGTGATGCGGTCAGCCGCGACGAGAACCTCGCCGATCTCGAGACCGACAAGGTCGTTCTGGAAGTACCTGCCCCGCGTAATGGGATAGTGCGCGAAATTCTGATTCAAAGCGGTGCCACGGTAACCCCCGGCCAGCTGTTGGCTGTGATCGACGATGCATCCGCGGTGCCACCCGGGGCGGCCGCA
This sequence comes from uncultured Pseudomonadota bacterium, assembly GCA_963715725.1. Taxonomy (GTDB): domain Bacteria; phylum Pseudomonadota; class Gammaproteobacteria; order Steroidobacterales; family Steroidobacteraceae; genus 13-2-20CM-66-19. The sequence continues at coordinate 3,901,904 of OY970272.1, forward strand.
ACGCCAGGGGCTGCCAGCGCGCCGACGCAGCGCAAGCCAATGCGACGGCGGCGGGCGAAGCCAATGCGACGGCGGCGGCCGCATCTGCCGGCAAACTCAGTCCCTCGGTACGCCGGCTGCTCGAGGAGAACAAACTGGATCCGGGCACCATCCCCGCCTCCGGTAAGGATGGAAGACTGACCAAATCCGACGTGGTGGACTTTCTGGGGCGGCAAGGGAACGGTGGTAGCTCTGCGCCTGCGGCGGCCCCGGAGGCGGCAGCGCGCCGTGAGACCTCAGTCAGCACGCCACCTGCGGCTGCGACGCGGTCAACGCGATCTCCGGCATCGACACCGGGTCTTGCGCGTAACGAGCAACGGGTGCCCATGACCCGGCTGCGCCAGCGCATCGCACAGCGACTGATCGAAGCGCAGTCGACTCAGGCACTGCTGACTTCATTCAACGAAGTGGATCTGACCGCGGTGCAGGAGCTACGCGCACGTCACAAAGAGCGCTTCGAGAAAGAGCTGGGCGTCAAGCTCGGCTTCATGTCCTTCTTCGTCAAGGCGAGCATCGAGGCACTGAAGAAATTCCCGGCCTTGAATGCATCAGTGGATGGCAACGACATCATCTATCACGAGTACTACGACATCGGTGTGGCCGTCTCCACCGACCGTGGTCTGATGGTACCGATCATCCGGGATGCCGACACCAAGAGCTTCGCTGCCATCGAGACGGAAATTGCGCAGTACGCCCGCAAGGCGCGCGAGGGCAGCATCGCGCTCGAGGATCTGACCGGCGGCACCTTCACCATCACGAATGGAGGAGTGTTCGGCTCGCTGATGTCCACCCCGATCGTCAATGCGCCGCAAAGCGCGATACTCGGAATGCACAAGACTCAGGAGCGCCCCATGGTCGTCAGCGGACAGATCGCGATCCGGCCGATGATGTACCTGGCTGTCACTTACGACCACCGGATCATCGATGGCCGCGAGGCGGTGCAGTTCCTGGTGACCGTGAAGGAGTGCCTGGAGGATCCAGGCCGCATGTTGCTGGGGATCTGAGACCGCGCCAGCGGCGACGGCGTTACGCTCCGACGTTGCTTTGATGGAGGGCTCACATGGCTGATTCGTTCGATGTCGTCGTCATTGGCGGCGGCCCCGCCGGCTATCCGGCCGCGATTCGCGCAGCACAGAACAAACTCTCCGTCGCCTGCATCGATGAATGGAAGAATCACGATGGCAGCAGCGCCTTTGGCGGCACGTGTCTGAACGCCGGTTGCATACCCTCCAAGGCGCTGCTCGAGTCCTCGGAGCTGTTGCATCGCGCCCAGCACGAATTTGCAGTGCATGGCATCAAGCTGGGTGGTGTCAGCCTCGAGTTGGCGCAGATGCAGAAGCGCAAGGCGGGCGTAGTCAAAGCCATGACGCAGGGCATCCTGGCCCTGTTCAAGGCAGCCGGAGTTACACCGCTGCAGGGTCATGGCAAGCTGCTAGCAGGCCGCCGTGTCGAATACACCGCGCATGATGGGACGCGGCGCGAGCTGACAGCGCGCAACGTCGTGCTCGCCTCGGGCTCAGCGCCCCTGGAGCTGCGCTCGGCGCCTTTTGATGGCAAGTCCATTGTCGACTCCTGGGGTGCTCTCGAGCTTGATGCCGTACCGAAACGTCTGGGTGTGATTGGCGCCGGGGTGATCGGCCTGGAGTTGGGTAGTGTCTGGCGGCGGCTGGGAAGTGAGGTCACGATCCTCGAGGCCCTGCCGGACTTCCTCGCCATCGCAGACCAGCAGCTCGCCAAGGAGGCACTGCGTCACTTCCGCAAGCAGGGCCTGGACATCCGCCTGGGGGCTAAGGTGACCGGCGCGCGCCCCACGGGCGCTGAGGTTAACGTGACTTATACCGATGCCAAGGCGGAGCAGAGCATCACCGTCGACAAACTCGTGGTCGCTATCGGCCGCCGCCCCTACACGCGCGAGCTGTTCGCGCCGGATAGCGGCGTGCAACTCGATGAGCGCGGTTTCATCAAGGTCGACCAGGAATGTCGCACCGGACTGGATGGCATCTGGGCCATCGGCGATGTGGTCCGCGGGCCGATGTTGGCTCACAAGGGCAAGGAGGAGGGTGTAATGGTCGCTGACCTGATCGCAGGCCGCTACTCCGAGGTGAATTACAAGGTAGTACCTTCTGTTATCTACACGGCACCGGAGATAGCCTGGGTTGGCGAGACCGAGGAACAGGTGAAGGCGATTGGTCGTCCGTACAAGAGCGGCGTGTTTCCGTTTCTCGCCAGTGGTCGCGCCCGCGCGCTCGAGCAAGCACAGGGTTTCGCCAAGATCCTGGCGGCCCAGGACAATGATGAGATCCTCGGGGTGCACGTCATTGGCCCCATGGCGGGCGAGCTGATCGCAGAGGCCGTGCTGGCGATGGAGTATTCGGCGAGCAGCGAGGATCTGCAGCGAACCATCCATGCCCATCCCACCCTGGCGGAAGCCGTGCACGAAGCGGCACTCGCCGTCGACAAGCGGGCCATCGATTCCATCAATCGCTGAAGGCGTAAGGTTGCCGTTCCCCGCAGCGCGTTCCCGCGCTGCGGCACTCAGCACTCATCTAAACTGTAACAGATGAGTGACATCCTGCTGACTCATGGCTATTTCCTGCTCGAGGACGAGAAGGAAAAGCAGATCATGCGTCCCTATGCGACGCTCGGCTTGCTGTACATCTCAGCCTATCTGCGCGAGCGGGGATTTGCAGTCGAGATCTTCGATTCGACCTTTGCGCAACGTCAGCAGCTGTTCGCGCGGCTGGCCGGCGGTCGCGGCGTTCTGGGTCTGTACACCAACCTCATGACCCGCGGCCCGGTGTTGGAGATCATACGCGGTGCCAAACGCAGCGGCTGGACCGTCGTTCTCGGAGGTCCCGAGGCAGGCAATTATCCTGAGGAATATCTGCTCGCCGGAGCCGACGTAGTCGTACGCGGCGAGGGGGAGGCAGCCCTGGCCGAGTTGCTGCCGGCACTGGCAAAGCATGGTGCTCACCTCTTGCATGACATCAGAGGCATCGCATTCACCGATGACGACGGCAAGGTCATCGTCACCGGCGAGCGCGCGCTCATTGCTGACATCGATACGCTGCCATGGCCCGATCGTGAGCGCATTGACCAGGCACGCTACGTCCAGGTCTGGCGCGACCATCACGGCATGGGCAGCGTCAACATGATTACCGCGCGCGGCTGTCCTTACCGCTGCAACTGGTGCTCCCACGCCGTCTTCGGCTATACCCATCGCCGCCGCAACTACATGGACTGCGCAGCGGAGCTGGCCCATATCGTGGAAGTGTATCGACCGGACCAGGTGTGGTACGCCGACGATGTATTCACCATCAGTCATCCCTGGCTCTACGGCTATGCGCAGGAGCTCAAGCGGCGCAATCTACGCGTGCCCTTCGAGACCATCTCGCGTGCCGATCGCATGATGAAGGACGAGGTGCTCGCGACGCTGGCGCAGATGGGTTGCTACCGCATATGGATCGGTTCGGAGAGCGGCAGTCAGCGGATCCTGGACGGCATGGAACGTGGCGTCAAAGTCGAGCAGGTGCTGTGGGCGGCGGCGGCCGCACGTCGCCATGGAATTCAGGTGGGTCTGTTCCTCATGTGGGGCTACCCCGGCGAGCAACTGCAGGACATCGCGGCAACTGTTGAGTTCGTTAAACAGTGTCAGCCGGACATCTATCTGACGACCGTGGCGTATCCCATCAAAAACACCGGTTTCTTCCGGAATGCCGTGGCGGACATCGTCAGCGAGCGGCCCTGGCACGAGGCGACGGATCGGGATTACCGCATTCGCGGCCGCCATTCGCGCGCGTATTACCGGCACGCCGACGCGTGGTTACACAACGAGGTGGCAGCTGCGCGCCTGCATGGTCATGACCCGGCGGGCGCTGCGCTGCGCTATGAGGCCGCTGCACGAGCCCGACAGGACATGGCGACTACCGCTGGCGAGACCGAGGCGTGAGCTCCAGCCCACCATACTGCGAAATCGAGCAGCCATTGCAACCAGCTCTGGTGCGGACGTTTGATCCGTTGGCTGCGGACTACGATCAACAGTTCACGCACTCGCGCATTGGACGGATGATGCGCGAGGCGGTGTGGGCTAGATGTGCGGCTCGTTTTGCTCCGGGCTCGCGCGTCCTCGAGATGAACTGCGGCACGGGCGAGGATGCGCTCTGGCTGGCACAGCAACGCATCGAAGTCCTGGCAACCGATATCTCGCCCGGGATGCTGCAGATTGCGCAGAGCAAACTTGCCACCGCGGGGGCTCCAGCGGTGCGCACGCAGTTTCGTTGCCTGGCGTGGGAAGAGCTGCACACACTGGAGCACGACGGGTTTGACGGCGCGCTTTCCAACTTTGGCGGACTCAACTGTGTAGCGGACCTGTCCAGTGCTGCGCGTGCACTCGCTGCGAAGTTGAGGCCCGGTGCGGTTGCCGTGCTGTGCATCATGGGACCGTTGGTTCCCTGGGAATGGCTGTGGTTTCTGCCACGCGGAGACTGGGGCCGGGCGTTGCGGCGGCTGCGGCACTCGAGGCGCTGGCGCGGTCTCGAGATTCACTATCATTCGATTTCGACCACCCGCGGCGCGTTCGCGCCGTACTTCCATCCCCTGCGGGTGGCTGCGATCGGTGCGCTGATGCCGCCGCCATACACGGAGGCGAGCTGGGTAGGGAAGGAGGGCGCATTGAGGCGACTGCAGCGACTCGAGCGTGCCGTGGAGCGCTGCTGGCCGCTGCCGCAGCTGGCGGATCACTATCTGCTGGAGTTGCAGCGTCTTTAGAAGCGCCAGAATCAGTCTTTGGGTCCGTTGCGGCGCGCGGCAGACCTGAAGAGGATTGGCGGCTGGATGGGAGCGCCGAACACGCGGGTATTGAGCTGGTGCGGTACGAAGCTGCTGGCCTTGCTCGGAGCACCCGCAGGCTGCCGCACCCGGCTGACCGATGCATGCGGGGCCGGCTGATGCGGCGGAATGGCCTCTGCGCTCCCCCAGGTTGCCCCGAGCAGCAGGGCGGCAGCCACAATGACACTGTATTTCATGAAGCAGACCTCAGTTGGAGCTGACGGCGAGCCCGACGAGGGCCCGACGACCATCCTTCCATATGTCAAATGGCCGCTTGTCAGGGTCGGCATCGAACTGTAGTCGCAGCCGTCGGGCATGTGCGATGAACTGCAACTCGTCTTCACTTGCAACATATAACCAGGGTTGGCCTCTGTAGTGCAGCGGCATCAGGGGCGGCCGCTCGAGTCCTGCCTCATGCAGACTACGGCTGTCACGATGCAGCCCGATGAGCCGCTCGTCCGCCAACAACAGCAGCCTGTCTCCCGAACGCCGCCCCGCGCCCAGCCGCGGATCCACCGTCGTCCAGTTGTAAACGAGCAGCAGGTACTCATAGCGGCCGCCGCGGTTGATGCGCACCGCTACCAGGTTGACGTACTGGCGGGCATTGGCGGCCACATCCGGATGTGCCCGGGCGAAGATGATCGGCGCGCGCACATGAGCCACGGTCGCACCCGTCTGGGCATCGAGATACTCATCGGCAGCGCGCGGGCCACTACTGCAGGCGCACAGTGCGCAGCACAGGACCCAAAACAGCTTGAGGGTGAGAGGACGCATCTTTAGAAGTTGATCCGATAACCGATGCTGACGAAAAGTCGCTGACTGTTGCCGATTTGCAGCGCCGGCGGGTTGTGTCCCAGCTCGGCGCCGGCCTCCAGCTCGAGCAGGCGGCCGTTGCGCTGCCAGTCGAGACGGCCATAAGGTGTGTACACATACTGGGTGAGACCGGTGTCGGTCTGCCGCCGCTGGATGAGCACCCGCGGGCCGAAGCGCCAGGCGCCAAACAACGGATAGCGGCTGATGAGCTGCGTACCAACCGCGTGATACTCCTGGGTGGTGTCGTAGCGCAGCACGACCTGCTGAAAATCCGCTGTGCGCAGCAGGCTTTCACCGAGCAGCTGCAACTGGTATGAGCGATCGTGTCCTGCGCTGCCGGGGTAGGCGGCGACTCCGCCCGAGGCCGGAGTCGCCGACAGAGTGGTATCAAATACATCCACGATGAGCTGAAAGCGCTCGGCGAGCTGCTTCAGTGCCGAGACGCTGTACGTTGTAAGCTGAGGGGTCCGCTCACGGGCGAGCGTGTAGATCTGCTGCAGGTTGTAGATCTGTTCGAGTTCCTGGAGCGAGGCCACCGGCTGCCCGATCAGGGCGTTGCGCGTGCTCAGGAGCGGTGAGTTGCGACGCTCGGCATCGGCCGTCAGCTGCCAGCGTGCCGGCAGCTGCAGGCTGCCAGTCAGCGCCACAGCATTGAGCGAGCGGTAGGCCGTGTCGTAATCCAAAAAGCTCACCAGATTCAGACGCGGCGCAGCGTATTGCACCTGGGTACCGAACGCGCGTCGATCGCGCATGCCATCAAACTGCTGCTGGGTGAAGTAGACGCTGGCATCCCAGTGCGAAAGATACGGCGAGAATTCGATGGCGGCCGTCCCGAAGTGGCGCGTCGTCCTGATTCCCTGGCCATAATCCTCGACGGGCAGGCCGGCTATCACCCGCGCGGACCAGGCGCGCGCGAACTGATAGGACACTACGGCCCCATCGAACGGCCCGAAGATGCCATCGCCGCTGGAGAGCTGGCGGCCGATGCGGCCGCGCAGACCGGATAGTCGGTCATCCAGGTCGAGATACGCCGTGGTGATGCGCACGCGGTCATCCGCGCCCTGGATATCCGTGGGCAGCAGGTTTTTTGCATAACCGAAGTCCGACCGAAACGAGGTGAGCAGGCGCTCGCCGTTGCGATGCACGAACACATCGGCGTCGGTGAATACGGCATTTTCAACGATGGTGGAATACAGCGGCCCGTTCAGATCCGTGCCATAACTATCGCGGCGATAAATCTGCGAGGCGCCGCCCGAGATCTTCCAGCCATGATCTGCGCTGCCGGCCGCATCCAGGCCCCCGGATCGAGCGGTGGCGGCGGCCCCCTGCAGCATCCTGAGCCGCTCTTTGATGCGCTCCGTCGCAGGCCCGTGAGGGTACCGGCGCAGATACTCCTCGTACTCAGCTTTCGCTTGGGCGACTTCGCCCGCCCGCTCGCGTGTCAGGCCCAGCAGCTCCTGCGCCTCTGCACGCTGCGGGTACTCGGGTTGGCGCTGTAGCTTGGTCAGCCGTTGTACAGCCGCAGTGAAATCGCGCGCCGCGAGGGCCTGCCGCGCTTCCTCGAGCAGCGTTGCGCGCTCCGCAGCCGGCAGGTCAGGGTCGCTACCGATCGGTGCGACCGCAGGCAGCGCCGGAGCGGCGATCACCGAGTTGGGATCGCTGGTGACCGAGTCATCGCCCACCGCGAGCCAGGCACGCGGATAGTCGCGGGCCGCGGCACGCAACACGCTCTCCGCGATGGCGCGCTGGTCGAAAGGGCCGGCGCGCAGTCGATACCACTTCTCATCCCCCACCTCGATCTCGGAAACAAACGCCGCGGTCTGCAGGCGTTTGGCGGCGCGTTCCAGCGCCGCGCCATCGAAAGGCTGTCGCTGCGATTCAAGATTGACCGCAAAGTTGTTTGCCATGTCGCCGCGGTCGGCGACCAGAATGCGCGCCCGCTCCTCGTGCGCGCGCAGCAGGCGGATGTGCAGGCCGGTGGCGCTCGCCCCTTGAGCGACGACGAAGGATTCGGGGCGCGCCCAGCTGAGCGTGAGTGTCACTTCCCCGCCCAGTGAGCCATCAAGATGTGCCACATCGATGATGCCGTGCGGCCCGGACACCGGTGGAATCTCCGCGGCAAAACCGCCCTGCGCGGCCGCCCCGGTCGCAGCTCCGCAATCCCGGTCCAGTCGCAGCCGCAGCCGCAGCTCCGAGCCTTCACTCGCCGGGGCATGCCCTGCGTAGTGTAATGAGCAGCTGAATTGCACGGTGATATCGATCTGACTATCCCGTTCATCCACATCGATGACCTCCACGAGACGCGCGGGTGTTGGCGCGGCCAGGGGGCCGCTGCTACGGGTCGGTGGAACTCCGGCGGAAGGCGCGTTCAGGAGGATGCCGCGCAGCTGTGCATCCGCTACGGGCGAACAGAGCAGCGCGAGTGCGGCGAGGAGCGCGCTAGTGGAACGCACCATCACTCACCTTGTGATGACCGGCGGGCCGCATGCGCGCGACGGCGGTCATACGCGCATCACTATAGACATGACAGGCGCCCGTACAGTTCGAGAGCTCATTCAGGTTGTATGTCAGTCCGGAGACGGTCTTCGGATGGTTCTGTGAACGGAACAGACTGGCATGGCAGCCGGCGCACGAGGATTGCAACGCGGGAGACTTCCAGCTCACCTGCTCGCCGAGCGCGCTGTGACAAGCGCTGCAGGGCAGTGCGCCGCGATGCTCACCCGGATAGGAGGCGGCGCTGTGGACGTACCCTGCGGCACTCCATCGAGGGTAGCGATGGCAGGAGCCACAGTCGCGCGAGCTTGCCATGTGCGCGATCGGCGTACCGGTGGCGGTCTGGCCGTTGTGGCAGCCCCTGCAGTTGGCGGTCAGGCCGGCATGATCCAGACGCGCTGGCGACCAGGTGAGCGTGGAATGGCAGTCACCGCACTGCTGCGCAGTGGCGAGGTGGCTGCGCGGTACCGCCTGGGCACGCACGCCGCTATGACAAGCTCGGCAGGTCGTCGCGGCCGCGAGCAGCGCGGTGTGCTCAACCCGCTGCGGGTTGAAAGCGTTGGTGGTATGACAGGCGTCGCAGTCATTGTTGCTCGGGATATGTCCTGGGTTCTTACCCTTTGCGACCACACCGTTGTGGCAGCTGAAGCAGCTGCCGATCACCAGTGAGTGGTCCATTCTGACGATGGGCAGAAAGTTGAATTGGGTGTGGCAGGATTCGCACTGGTCATGGACGGCGATGTGCCTGATGGGTCGTGGCGTCGCGTTGATTCGCGTGCCGAGCGTATGGCAACCCGAGCAACTGCGCGGAGTGCCTTTGAATATGTCGTTGACGTGGCAGTATTCGCAGGAGAGGTCGCGGTGAATCCCGCGTAGCTCATAGCCGGTGGTCAGATGGTCGAACTGAGTGAGCTGCACCGCGCTGGCGCGCGGTCCCCCGAGCGCCGCCAGTAGTGCGAGCAATAGGGCGCACAGATTGACGGATGCAGCGCGGTGCCTGGGCTCGCTGGTCATCGCACTCTCACCGCGTCCGCGGGCGTCGGAATGACGCCGTCTCGTGACACTGCTGGCAATTCGGGCCGAAGCGGCCCTGATGAATGTCATTGCCCGCATGGCAGGTGCCGCAGACCATCGACGGTTTCACGCGGTTCTGGGGCCGCAGGTGGCAGTCCGGACAACCCACGCGTGCATGCGCGCCCAGCAAGGGGAAACGAGTGTGAGCAGCATGATCGAAGTCCCATTGCTTCCAGCCGTTGGGACTGTGGCATTGGGCGCAGGCTTCACCCAGCGCGCCCGCGTGCGCGTCATCCCGGGCGTGACAGCCATGACAATCACGGGCTGCGTCGTTGAACCGCTGACTCAAGTGGCACTGCGCACAACTCACCATCACGTGCAAGCCGGTCAGCGGGTAATCAGTCAGGTCATGTTCGAAGTGCAACTCCTGCCAGCGCGTCACCGTATGACACTGCTCGCATTGAGCCCCGAGCTTGCCGCCGTGCGAGTCCGCGGCCCGATGACAACCTGCGCAGGCCGTGCCGAGATGCTGTTGGCTGGCTACCGCGCTGTGACAGGCGTGACAGTCGATGGTGGCGTGGGCGCCTTGCAGCGGATAGTTGAAGCGCTGACCGTGATCGAAGTGCGCCACTTTCCACACATCATTCCCATGACAGTCATCACAGCTCGGACCCAGGCGGCCGGCGTGACGATCATCGGCGCTGTGGCAGCCGTGGCAGTCCTTGGCAAGGGGCGCATGCAGATCGCCACTGCGATGACAGGCGGCGCAGGAGATATGCGCGTGACGACCCAGAAGCGCAAAACCGGTCTCGCGGGCGTGATCGAACTTCCGCGATGACCAGTCCGCGGTCGTGTGGCAGCTACCGCAATCGCTGCCCTGACTGCCTCGATGGACGTCATCGGGCTGATGGCAACCGACGCACCGCTCGGGTGTGCCCTTGTAATGCTCGCCCGCATGGCAGGCCGCGCAGCTCACGGTCTGATGCTTGTTGGTTAGGGGAAAACGCGTGCTGCCATGGTCGAAGCGGGTCACCAGCCAATCTGCCACCTCATGACAGGCAGCGCAGTCACTGCCGAGATTGCCGCGATGCACGTCCTGTTTGCGGTGGCAGCCGGCACAGTTGGTCGGTGTCTTGCGGTAGGCCTGCGCCGGCGCATGGCAGCTCACGCAGGCAAGCGGCGCGTGCGCACCGCGCAGGGGAAACTCGCTGAGCTCGTGACTGAAGCCGGTCAGACTCAGCTTGTTGATGTCGGCGCTGCGCCCGAGATGCTCGGTATGACAGCCGCGGCACTGTCCCTGCATCGCACCCGCCATGCGCCCGTGATAGCGGCTAGTGGTGCGGATGTCGGCGGCAATCTCCTTGTGACAATCCAGACACAGTGCGCGCTGTGCATCGCGGTTGCTGCGGTCATGACACAGGCCGCAATCGCTTTCCAGCTTGGCGTGCGCTTGCGTCACAGGTCCAGGCATGATCAGCTTCTCGATGCTGGCAGCGCTGGCGGGCTGCAACAGTGGGCAACCGATCAGCAAAGAGAGCAGCGCCTTCGCACAGAATGGTGAGGCGCGCATGCAATCGGGGGATCAGTACACGTGAACGGAGATCACATGCACGATGCCGGCCGCGATCAACATGAGAAACAGAGGCATGTGCAAGACATGCCACACCGAGAACAGGCGCTCGTAGATGCGGAACTCGACGACTTGACGGGTCGCCTTCATCCGTCGGGTTACGTAGTCAAGCGTTACACGCTCGAAGCGCTCGCGTTGCTTCGCGACGGCCTTATGCCGCTGTGCGGTAATGTTGACAGCGGCGCGCACGTAGCGGCGTAACCGCGCAGAGGAGGCGGCGGACCGAGCGGCGATGAACCCCGGTGCCAGCAGCGTACCGCCCGCATTCCAGCTACCGATAGCGAGCAGGCGGCGCTCTTCCCGCTCGAGCTGTGCCACCAGCTCGGGTAGCATTATGATCTTGGTGCCCCGTTCACGCAGCTCCTGGGCGCGCTGCTGCAGCTCAGCGAGCGTGGCCTTGCGACCGTACAGGCCATGGTGAATCTTCGAATAAAAATAGCGACCGAAAATGCCGCTGCCGGCGACGACCAGCATCGAGAACAGTGCGATGTTGCTGTTGGTGGCGCCGAGACTGAAGCCACAGTGCAGCAGGATGCAAACCGGACCTACGATGCCAAACAGCATGTGCGTCTGGAACCATCGCGGGACGCTGCCAAGGAAACGCAGGGCGCGCACGCGTTTGCGCACCGCGTACAGCAGCTGCATCAGGATAAGCGAGCCGCCGACGATGCCGATGGCGTAGCCGAGCCCGCTCTTGGGGCTCATATAGTGCGCCATCGGCAGCTGCATTCCCGCCACGAGTACCAGCGCCGAGCCTGCGAAGACCAGCTGTTCGAAGGTTACGCGGGAGCGGGCCTGTTGCATGGGTGAGTCGCGATGTGACATAGGCTGGGACGTGAGTGGCCGACTGTTGATTGAACAGTCCCGGGCCGCTAAGCAGAATGGGTTCGAGCGTCGCCTTTTGCCGACGACGGTAAATTTGCGGGGCGCCTCACACTCATGAGCGGTGGCGCTGTCGGTGTGATCCGACGGCTTGGTCATGCCCACTGCAGCAGGTAACTTGTATTGCAGCCGCCAGCCCATCCCGGGCCCGATTGTGAGCTGCGTCAATGACTGCCTGGACCTGGATTGTCTACCCATTGCCGCTGCTGCTGATCTGGCGCTGGTATCTGCGCTCGCGACGCCGCGCCCTGGCGGCAACCGCCACAGATGATCCGGCACAGCCGCCAGCCGCGGGCGAGCCCGTCTCGCTGCATCCGGTGATCGACGCGGCGCTATGTGTTGGATGCCGGGAGTGCGTCAAGGCGTGCCCCGAGACGCCCACCAACAATGTTCTGTCGATGGTCGATGGCAAAGCGGAGCTCATTACTCCGGGTGATTGCATCGGGCACGGCGCCTGCCGCGCCGCCTGTCCTGTAGGGGCCATCAGCCTCGTATTCGGCACGGCACAGCGCGGCGTCGAGCTGCCGGTGCTGACGGCGGATTTTGAAACCAACGTGCCCGGTATCTTCATTGCAGGTGAGCTGGGCGGCATGGGACTGATCCGCAACGCGCTCGCACAGGGGGTGCAGGCCGCGGAGACGATCGCGCGCCGCCGGCCGCGGCGCGAGGGTATGGCCGATGTGCTGATCGTCGGGGCAGGTCCTGCCGGCTTCGCCGCCACGCTGACCGCGCAGTCACTCGGGCTTAGCTACGTCACGATCGAGCAGGAATCTTTGGGCGGTTGCGTTTTCCAGTACCCGCGCGCCAAGCTGGTGATGACCGCGCCAGTCGAGCTGCCGCTGTTGGGCAAACTCCGACTGACCTCGACCTCCAAGGAAGAGCTGTTGGAGTTCTGGCAGCGCGCCGAGCGGCACACGGGCATTGCAATCCGCTACCAGGAACGCGTGGAGAGCATCAAAGCCCGTAACGGCGGGTTCATTGTGAAGACGACCAGGACGCGCTACGCGGCGGCGAGCGTACTGCTTGCGATCGGTCGGCGGGGCACACCCCGTAAGCTGGGTGTGCCGGGCGAACATCTGCCCAAGGTGGTGTACCGCCTGATCGATCCGCAGCAATATACCGGTCAACGTGTGTTGGTCGTCGGTGGCGGCGATGCGGCGCTCGAAATGGCCGCGGACATCGCGGAGGCGACCGATGCCAGAGTGGCAATCTGCTACCGTGGCGCATCGTTCATCCGCGCCAAGACCCGCAATCGCCAACGGCTCGAGGCGGCGCGGCGCGGTGGCCGCCTGCATGCGCTCATGAACTCGAATGTACGCGAGATCCGGCCGGAGGCCGTGGTAGTTGAGCAGCGCGGCAAGCTGCTGCGCATTCCCAATGAGAGCGTTATTGTTGCCGCAGGCGGCGTCGTACCCACCGACTTTCTGCAGAGCGTGGGTATTGAACTCGAGAGCAAGTTCGGCACCGCATGAGACTCATCGACATTCTGATGACCGGCGTGCTGATGAGCCAGATCGTGGTAGCCCACGCGCGGCCTCAGCCAGTCCACTATCCTTACGACAGCGAGCCGGCGGCGGTTGCCAAGGCAGCCGTGCGCAACAAGCAGTTCAGTGTCGCGAGGGAGGCTCTCGAGACGGCAGCCCGTCGAGGAGATGTGCAGTCAGAGTATCTGTTGGGACTGATCTATGCGGCAGGCCCGGATGCGCCGCCTTCGCCCGTTGAAGCGCGCCGCTGGCTCGAAGCGGCAGCTGACAAGGCCAACCCCGCAGCGGCTTATGCCTTAGCCGGATTACTTGCCATGGGCACGAGCGAGGACCGCACCGAGGCACGGCGCTGGCTCGAGCAGGCTGCCAATGAGGGTCATCCACTCGCCGCACAGCTGCGCGACAGCAAGCAGTTGCCCCTGTCAGCAGTCCGCGATGCCGGCGGCGATCAGATGTTGGCCCGCGAACTGCTGCTGTGGGCCATAAGCCATCATGACGATGTCCTCCTCGACAGGCTTATCAAGTCAGTACCGATAGATAGCGCCGATGAGTTCGGCCGTACGCCGCTGGCCCGTGCAGCGATGCAGGCCGCGGAATCTGCTGTGCGCCAGCTACTGGCGGCGGGGGCCGATCGCGAACATGCGGACCAGTATGGCGTAACTGCGCTGATGCTCGCGGCCGAGGCTGACAGTGAAGGCGTGCTGGAATTGTTGCTTCAGCCCCCGGTCAAACTGGATGCGGGCGACCAGGCTGGTAACCGAGCACTCTTCTATGCCGTGCGAATGGGACGCACTGGCAATGTGCAGCATCTACTCGAGGCAGGCGCCGCTATCAACGTCGTCAATGCGGATGGCTGGACGGCATTGGATGTTGCCTTGCGCAGCGCACAGCCCGAGACGGCTCGTTTGCTCGCCAGCGCGGGAGCCGTTCATACGAAAGCCGTTATCGCGGGCGAGAGTGCAGGCTTGGATCCAACCCGTCGCGGCGAGCTGTATCGTGGCTGGCCGCCGCTGGCGGTTGCTGCAAGTCGTGCTGACCGGCACTGGGTGAGCGAGCTGCTCAGTCACGGCGCCCGGGCCGACGAGCCGACAGCCCAGGGGGACACGGCATTATTGATTGCGGTCAAAAATCAAGCCGCGAAGGTCATAGGGCCACTGATGCAGGCGGGCGCGAATCCCGCCTTCACCGATGCGCGGGGTGAGACTGCGCTTGCGTACGCAGCCGCTCATGGCGAAGCCGAGGTACTTGCGGAACTTCTTGGCCAAGCCGTGCCGCCTGACACGCATGGACCTCAGGAGGAGCCGCCGCTGCTGCGTGCGACCCGCGCATCCGATCTGCAAGCAGTGCAGCAGCTGCTGGCGGCCGGCGCCAACGTTAATGCGACTTCAAGCGCGAGGATGACCGCGTTGATGCTCGCTGCTACGCGTCCGGATCCGCAGCTGGTGCTGGCGCTCATCAAGGCAGGAGCCCGCGTTGAGCTCGAGGACCGAACGGATCGGGATGCGCTGTGGTTTGCCGCCGATGCGGGCAATGCTTCCGCCGCCGATGCGCTGTTGAGTGCAGGGGCGCCCGTTGACTCCAACCGCCGTCAGTCTTCACCGCTGTTCGCGGCCGTCCAGGCCCGGCAGCCTGCGATGCTGGAGCACCTGCTGCATAAAGGACTTTCCCCCAACGTGCGTGGCGCAGGACAAGACACACCTTTGATAGCCGCCGCAGCCCTGGGAGATGAGGCCATGGTGCGTATCCTGGCTGAGGGTGGCGCAACCCTCGATGCGCGTAACCGTGCCGGTAATACCGCACTGATCGTTGCGGCGCGCGAAGGGCACACCGCTGTTTGCCGCCTTCTGTTGAGCGCCGGAGCTGATGCACGGTTGCGCAACAATGACCGCATCGATGCCCTGGATACGGCACGGCGTCGTCACAGCGAACAGATCGTCGCGTTGCTTAGCGCAAGCTGAGGCGACCGTCCCAATCAGCCGGGATTGAAATCCAGATGCACGTTCAGATGTGCATCGGAGGGAAGTCCATCCACGTACTGTGGATCGTACTTCCACTTGCGCACGGCATTGACAGCGGACTTCTCGAACACGCCGGGTGGGTCGGCACGCAGCACGGCGATGTTGGTGACCTCGCCGCGCGATGAGACCGTGACATCGAGATCCACAGAGCCCACGATGCTCTCGCGCCGTGCGGCAGAGGGGTAATCGGGTCTGACACGGCGAATGAGCTTCGCCTCGCGTACCACCGGCGGCGGCTCGCCCGCGGCGGCGCGCGATGGTTTCGGGGCCGTGGCCGCGGTCTGTGCGCTCGGCACATCATGCAGCCGGCTCGATTCAGCCGCTGCTGCCCCCTTGGGAGAGTTGCTGGCACCGGAGATCATCGCGGTTGCAGCGCCGCTTGGTGACGTCGCTGCAGACAACGCTGACGCGGCCCCTGATGTCTGTGCATGGATCATCGTGAAGCCGGCCGGGGTCTCTGGAGGCAAAGCCTGCTGCGGCGTGGCGGCCACGGTTTCCGACGATGTGCCAGGCGCGTAGGCTGGCGAAGCAGCCAACGTAGAGACCGACGCAGACGCCGGGCTCGGAGAAGGTGGCCTCGGCAATTTTGCGCTCGCATGTCCGACCGAATGAGCAATGGGGTGCGCACCTTTACGCACCTCCACGGGCGCCGCAGGGGCGCTCGTGGCAGGTGACGGGGGTGGCTCACTCCATTGAGGCGCAGTTGGAGCGCTGGTTATCGGTGCCGTCGATATCTGCACGGTCGGGGCGACATGCGGCCGAAACATCGCCACGCCGATGAGAATGGCGCCACATGCGGCGACCACGCCGCCAACGAGCCACGGCAGACGAGGAGATTCGAGATTCGAGCCGGCACGCACCGGTAGCGAGCTCGCGGCGCGTCCCAGCGCCACTACGCCACCCGGCTGGTTGGATTTGCGGCGCAGTGAGCCGCTGCCGAGAAACACCGGAGCGGCCACTGTGTTTTCAGGCAGCTCGATCTGTGGAAACTTCACGCTCGACTGGCGCGGCCGGTCACGCACGTTGGTTCCCCTATCCGAGTCGCCGGAGGCGGGCTGCGATGCGGGGACCGGGAGCGAGTGAATGCGTCGGCCGCCGACACGCGGGCGGGGACGCGCTGGTCGGGGTGGCGGGCTGGCGGCGGCGGGCGCAACTCGCGGTGCTGGCTGCGGCGGCGGGAAGGGATTCTGCTCCTGCTCTTCCAGCACCTCGGCTGTGGGCTCGGCCTCCGCCTTACCGCCGGCTTCAGCGCGTCCCAGCGCGTTGCCCAAACGTTCCGGATCGATGGGATAGGGGAGCGTCTGAAACAGCTCGAAGGGTCCAAGTCTGCCCCTGAGAAGTTTCAGCCGCTCCCGGTCTGCAGCGAACAGTCGCAACATGCTCGGCCAGCGCTTGGCGACCTGACCGAGTAATTCGAGGCCTGAACCATCCTCCAGGCGCTCGCAGGCGACGATCACTTCGAAAGTGTTGGAGCGCAACAGGTCCAGGCAAGCCGCCTTGCTGCCGACAGCATCGACCGTATAGCGATCCCGTAGCGAGCGGGTGATCGCCAGATTACTGGTGGAATCCTGGTCGACGACGAGTACGCGCATGACCCGGTAGTAAACGTTTCGGAGTGCTTTCCGGCGCAGCGGCAGATCACGTTTCCATATTGCGGCACCGGCAGGTGCCGGAGCTGACACAACAGGTCAGCTCACACGCCGTGCATGGATCACACTTGCGACGCTATGTAACCTGCGCAGCACGCGTGCGAGCTGGTCCAGGTTATGTACAGAAACGGTCAGCGACAGGGCGGCCGTGCCCGCGCCGCTGTCAGTTGTTGTGGTCATCGACTCGATGCTGAGCCGCTCGAGCGCGAGTACATCGGTGACATCGCGGACCAGTCCGCGCCGGTCCATGGCGGTGACGGCCAGTTGAACGCGCACGCCGCTCTTGGCACGCTCGCTCCACTGCACCTTGAGGAGCCGCTCCGGTCGGCTGGCGCGCATGCGCAGCAGACTCGCGCAGTGCGCGTTGTGAACGGTGACGCCGCGACCGAGTGTCACGTATCCCACGATGGGTTGCGGGCGCAGCGGCGCGCAGCAGCGTGCGAGCGTAACCGGTAGATCGCCTACGCCTTCGATCTCTACCGGGAAGTCGCTGCGAGCCGCGCGCGTGCGCGGTGCGCGTACCGGCGGCTCGGGTGCGGCTCCAGCGACGCGCTCAGCAGCCTGTTGCAGCTGGGTCACCGTCAACTCACCCTCGCCGAGCAGCTGATAGAGCTGCTCGCTGTCTTTCACATCAAGCGTTTCGAGAACGGCAGCCAGCTGCTCCGGGCGCACTCCGGTCCGCGCCAGCTCGCGCTCCGCAATGACACGACCTGCGGTTCGATTGTCAGTCGCATCCTGCCTGCGAAACCAGGCACGCACCTTCGCCCGGCTGCGCGGAGAGATCAGATAGCCCTGCTCGGGTGCGAGCCAATCGCGACTCGGTGATTCCTGTTTGCTCGTGATGATCTCGACGATCTCGCCATTTTGCAGTGCGTGGGTCAGAGGCACGATGCGGCCATTGATCTTGGCGCCGCGGCAGCGGTGACCCAAGGCGGTGTGCACCTGATAGGCGAAGTCCAGCGGCGTCGCGCCGTGAGGCAAGTCCACGACTTCGCCGCGCGGCGTCAGCGGATACACGCGGTCCTCGAACAGCTCACTGCGCATCCTTTCCAGAAAGTCGCGATCGGCCTGCAGGCCGTCGGTAGAGCTGTCCTGCGGCTCGAGCAGCCGCCGCACCCATTCGATCTTGCGCTGATACTGCGAATCGCGGCCCCCGCCCTCTTTGTAGGTCCAGTGGGCTGCCACCCCGAGTTCCGCATGCTCGTGCATCTCGCGGGTACGGATCTGTACCTCGACGCTGCGATCGCCGGGACCGATTACGGCGGTATGGATGGAGCGATAGAAGTTGCCTTTCGGAGTTGCGATGTAGTCATCGAACTCACCCGGGATGTAGTGCCATAGCCCATGCACGATTCCCAAAGCGGCATAGCACTCAGGGATCGTGGTGACGATGACGCGTACCGCGCGCACGTCGAACAGCTGCTCGAAGGCGAGCTGCTTGCGCTGCATCTTGCGATAGATGCTGTAGATATGCTTCGGACGCCCGTAGATCTCGGCGCTGATGCTTGCTCGCAGCAGCTCGGCGCGCAGCGAGCGGCAGAGCGCCTCGATGTACCGCTCGCGATCCTCACGCCGCTCGTTGAGTGCTGCCGCGATGTCGCGGTACTCGTCGGCCTGCAGATAGCGGAAGGCCAGATCCTCCAGCTCCCACTTCAGCTGCCAGACACCGAGTCGGTTCGCGAGCGGCGCAAAGACCACGCGGGTCTCTGTCGCCAGGCGCACGCGCTCCGCACTGGGAAGCCCCCGCGCATGCCGCAACTGGACGAGCCGCTCGGCGAGCCTCGCGAGGACCAGGCGTGGGTCACTGACCACGGCCAACAGCATTTTGCGCAGCATCTCGGCCTGGCGTGGATTCAGGCCGTCGGTGGGCGACCAATGTTGCGGCAGTCCGAGTTCCCCGAGCCGGGCCAGCGCATGGCCGGTTTCAACTGCGTCGGCGCCCACCACATGCGTGAGCTTCTCGGGCGTCAGGCCAGGGGCATCCGCAGCTGACTGGGCCATCAACGCGCTGGCGAGCACCTCATCGCCGGTGAGAGCGCCGATGACTTCCGCTGCCTCAGCGCCAAGCGCGAGCCGCTGGGGCTCGATCTGCGTGGCCTGCGCCAGTTCCTCGCGCAGCTTCGCGATAGATTGTCGAATCGGTGACGGACACAGCTGATGAGTCTGCACGGCCGGCCTTCTGCGCGCTCAGCGGCGGGTGTCAGCGCCGGCGGCATGTCCCCGCAAAGGGTTTGCCGCTATCATACCTGCCTGATTTCCTTGGCGGTGCCGAAGCTTAGCTGCCTCACGGGAGGGCCGGTGCCGGAAGCTTGTGACACAGTCCGCTACGAGGGCTATGGCCCGGGAGGGACGGCGGTACTGGTGGCAGCCGCAGCCAACGAGGCACTGGCCACGACGGTGCGGCAGATTTTCCGCGCCTGGGGGGGACATCCTGGCGCACAAGGTTCGGTGAGCTATCTGTTCAACCATGTGGGAGTGCTGCGCTTTTCGCCCTCTCAAGCCGGGCCGCGCCTGCTCAATCGCGCCCTGCAGGCTCGGGCGGAGGATGTGGTGACTCGCAGCGACGGTTCAATGGAGGTGTTGACGGATCCGCTGGATTTCGCACGGATCGAATCGGAACTGCGTGCGGGCGGATACACTGCCACCGACGCGCAGATCACCTGGCGGGCCGCCGTGCTGGTGCCGGTTCAGGGTGAGGATGCGTACCGGCTGCAGCAGCTGCTGCGGGAGTTGCGCGCACTGACTGACATACAGAACGTCTATACCAATGCCGAGATATCGGACACGCTCCTGGCGAGCATTTGATTTGCAGCGCCCGCTGCCCACGGCGGTCGCACCGCGACCGGTCACAGCAGTGCAGGTGCGCATCCTTGGACTCGATCCGGGCTCGCAGCGTACCGGCTTTGGCATCATCGAGTGTCGCGGCGCGGACTACGTGCACATCGCACATGGATGCATTGCCGTGGCAGGACTTGCGATGGCCGAGAGGCTGCGCTGCATCTTCGAGTCCCTGCAGAATCTGGTGAGCGAGCATGCGCCGGCGGAGATCGCCATCGAGCGGGTGTTCGTGAATCGCAATGTCGACAGTGCCTTGAAGCTGGGTCAGGCGCGCGGTGCCGCCCTGTGCGCGGTGCCCCACGGGGTGCCCGTGTTTGAATACGCTCCGCGCGCCGTCAAACTGGCACTGGTGGGTTCCGGAGGTGCAGACAAGGCCCAGGTCACTCACATGATCCGCGCGCTGCTGCAACTGACCGTCGCCCTGCAGACCGATGCCTCCGATGCACTCGCGATCGCGGTTTGCCACGCCCATACGCGGCGCCTGCAGCAACTGGCGCACGCGCAGGCTGGCAGCGGCAGCGGCGCCGCCTCGACAGCGCGATGATCGGATCGGTCCAGGGGCGGATCGCGACCAAAATGCCTCCGCAGCTCACCGTGGAGGTCGCGGGGATCGGCTATGAGCTGGAGGCGCCGATGTCGACGTATTTCACGCTGCCGCCGATCGGTGCGGAGGTGCGTCTGCTCACTCACCTGGTCGTGCGAGAGGACGCACACGTCCTGTACGGGTTTGCTACCGAGGATGAGCGGCGGCTGTTCCGCAATCTCATCAAAGTATCCGGAGTGGGACCGAAGATCGCACTGGCGTTGTTGTCCGGGATCAGCGTGGAGGCGTTTGCGCTGTGTGTGCAGAACCAGGATATTGGCTCACTAACCCGGGTACCCGGCATCGGGCGCAAAACCGCTGAACGGCTCGTCGTGGAGATGCGCGATCGGGTGGCGAGTCCGGAAATCTCCGCTGGGCTGTCGGCGCAGCCCACTGCCGCCAGTGCCGAGGCAGAAGCCTTCGGTGCCCTCGTGGCTCTGGGTTACCGACCGGCGGAGGCAACCCGGCTGTTGAAGGGCGCGGGTTCCGGCAGCTACTCGACCGAAGAGCTCATCCGCAGGGCTCTGCAGGGCGCGCTATGACCATGGAGGCGGAACGTCTCACCAGTGCAAGTGGGGCTGCAGATGATGAGGCGGTCGAGCGTGCCATCCGGCCCAAACGGCTGCAGGATTACGTGGGGCAGGCGCCCGTGCGCACGCAGCTGGAGATCTTCATCGGCGCTGCGCGCCAGCGCGCCGAGCCGCTCGATCACGTGCTGATCTTCGGCCCTCCGGGGCTTGGCAAGACCACGCTGGCAAACATCATCGCCGCTGAGCTGGGAGTCAATCTACGGCAGACCTCAGGTCCGGTGCTCGAGCGCCCGGGCGACCTGGCCGCGCTGCTCACTAACCTGCAGCCGCGCGATGTGCTGTTCATCGATGAGATTCACCGGCTCTCGCCTGTCGTGGAGGAAGTTCTCTATCCTGCGATGGAAGACTATCAGCTCGACATCATGATCGGGGAGGGGCCGGCGGCGCGTTCCATCAAACTGAACCTGCCGCCATTCACACTCGTCGGCGCCACCACGCGCGCAGGACTTCTGACCTCGCCGCTGCGTGACCGCTTCGGGATCGTGCAGCGCCTGGAGTTCTACGGGGTCGATGATCTGGAACGCATCGTGAACCGCTCGGCATCGATTCTGAGAACACCGACCGATGCAGGAGGCGCGCGCCGCATCGCGCAGCGCTCGCGCGGTACCCCGCGCATCGCCAATCGGTTGTTGCGTCGGGTACGGGATTACGCACAGGTGAAGGCCGAGGGGCACATCGATGCCGGGATCGCCGAGGCCGCACTCGACATGCTCGAGGTGGATCCGATCGGCTTCGACACCCTAGATCGCAAGTTGCTGACGACCATCATCGAGCGCTTCGACGGCGGGCCGGTGGGCATCGACAGTCTGGCTGCGGCCATCGGCGAGGAGCGCGGCACCCTCGAGGATGTGATCGAGCCCTTTCTCATCCAACAGGGTTATCTGCTGCGCACGGCTCGCGGCCGCATGGTGACGCGGGCAACCTACCTGCATTTTGGCCTGCGAGCTCCGGATCGCCCGGCAGCCTCATTGCAGCTGTTCGAGGATGGCCGGTGAGGGCGTTCACGTGGCCGACACGCGTGTACTGGGAGGATACGGATGCGGGCGGCATCGTCTACTATGCGAGCTACCTGCGTTTTCTCGAGCGGGCACGCACCGAGTGGCTGCGATCGCTGGGGTACTCCCAACGTGCACTGGCTGAGGAGCAGGGCGTTTTATTTGCCGTGGTGAACGTCACGGTGCAGTACCGCCGTCCGGCACGTCTGGATGACGAACTGCAGGTAAGTTGCAGCGCAAAACCCATCGGGCAGGTGCGGTTGCTGTTTGAGCAGGACGTCTATCGCGGCGCTGTGACGCCCGGGAATTTGTTGGTGCGGGCTCAGCTACAGGTCGCTTGTATCGATGCGCGCACCTTGCGGCCGCGTCGTCTGCCCGGATTTCTCAGCGATGTGCTGCTGCGCGACGGTGCTGCAGCGTTCGCGGTCAACCAGGAGCGTGCGTGAATGGGTGAACAGCTTTCGATCATTCGTATCATTGCCGGCGCGAGCGTACCCGTGCAGGTCGTCATCGCCATCCTGCTGCTGGCCTCGCTGGCATCCTGGGCCATCATCTTCCGCAAGCGCCTGGTGATCGGGCGCTCGCGTCGCAGTGCCGATCAGTTCGAAAACAGTTTCTGGTCCGGCGGGGATCTCGCGCAGCTGTATCGGGCGATCGAGCAGCGTGGCGGAGCTAGCGGCATGGCGAGCATCTTCGAGTTTGGCTTCCGGGAGTTTGCGCGCCTGCGTCAGCAGGGCACCATTGCCGCCGATGCGTTGCTCGAGGGCGCACGCCGTGCGATGCGCGTCGCCCAGCTGAAGGAGATCGACCGTCTGGAGGCGAGTCTGGCGACACTCGCCACCGTTGGTTCGACCAGTCCGTATGTGGGTCTGTTTGGCACCGTGTGGGGCATCATGAGTGCGTTCTCCTCACTCGGTAACGTGCAGCAGGCCACGCTTGCCATGGTCGCGCCGGGTATTTCGGAGGCACTGATCGCCACGGCCATCGGCCTCTTCGCAGCGATCCCGGCGGTGGTTGCGTACAACCGCTTTGCCGACCAGGTGAGTCGCCTGGAGATGCGCTATGACGCCTTCACGGAAGAGTTCTCCACCATCCTGCAGCGCCATGCGTCCCGGGGTCTCACGGGCGGTGCCCCCGTCTCGGCCGCGGCAGCAGCCCTGTAACGCAGGCCAACACAGGAGTCCTCGATGGCAAGTGTGTCTCGCGGCCGGCGACTGATGGGTGAGATCAACGTCGTCCCCTACATCGATGTCATGCTGGTGCTGCTGATCATCTTTATGATCACGGCGCCGCTGCTAACCCAGGGAGTGAAGGTGGAGCTGCCCAAGGCCGGGGCGGAGCCGCTCAAGCCCGAGAACTCGCTGCCGCTGGTGCTGTCTATTGATCGTGACGGCCGCGTGTCCCTGAATGTCGGTGGCGACCCCAAGGCCATCCTCGATCCTGATGCCGTCCTCGCACGGGCCCGAAATGCGCTTCAGAGCAATCCCGAGCGGCAGGTGTTGGTAAAGGCAGACACTCATGTGGAGTACGGCAGCGTGGTGCGGGCGATGGTGATCCTGCAACAGGCGGGTGCCAAAAAGGTCGGCTTCGTCACCGATCCGCTGCCGCAACCCCCGCAGCGTGGACATTGACTGCGAGTTGTTGTTGCCACGTAACATAGATGAGCGAAGCAGTGACGGCTATGTGGCCGCGGCGCTGTCGATCCTCCTGCATGCGGCTCTCATCGGTGCTCTGGTCTACGGCTTCTTGTTCTACCGCGAGACCCGACCGACGCCGACCCTGGCAATCGAGGCGACGGTGGTCGATGCGCGCGCCGTGAGCGGTGTGCTGCCCAAGCCCACACCGCCGGCGCCCAAACCGCAACCTCAGCCGCCTGCACCTGCGCCGGAGCCCGTCGAGCCCACCGGGCCACCTGAGCCATCGCCGCAGGAGCTGGCGCAGCGCGAGCAGGCCGCCAAGGATCAGGCGGCCAAAGAGCAGGTTGCAAAGGAGGAAGCCCAGCGGCAGCAGCTGCAGACCGAGCAGATTGAGAAAGACCGCGTGGCGAAGGAGCAGGCACAGAAGCTCGAGGCACAACAACGTGCCCAGGCTCAGAAACAAGCCGAGCAGAAGCGCCTGGAGCAGCAACACCAGCGCGAGACGCAGGAGAAGGCTGAAGCTGACCGAAAGGCTGCGGAGGCCCGCAAACGCGAGGAGCAGCGACTGGCCGAGCAGCGGCGCGCCGAGGCCACCCAACGTGAAGCAGACGCCCGCGCCCTCGCGGAGCGCGAAGCCGACCTGAAAAGCGACCTGGAAGCTGAGGCGCATGCCGCCGCGGTCCGCAACAGTGGGGCGCTCGCGAGTTGGCAGCAACAGATCGCGGCGCGTATCCAGCGCGCCTGGCTGCGCCCGCCATCAGCCCGTTCGGGTATCCAATGCGTATTGCATGTGACTCAGGTGCCCGGCGGCGCCGTCACCAACGTGCAGATCGGATCCTGTAACGGTGATCAGGCGGTACGCGAGTCGATTGAAGCGGCCGCCTACCGCGCCTCGCCGCTGCCGCCGCCGCCCGATCCGTCTTTGTTCGAGCGCAATCTGGAAATCACATTCAAGCCCGATTGATGTCACAATCCAACAGTAAGGCCATGATAAGCAACAAAGTCTCATTCCTGCGCGCTGCGCGGCTGGTGCCGGCGGCGCTGCTTGCTGTCGGCTCGCTTGCTGTCACTCCGGCAGCGCGTGCCCAGCTCAAAATCGAAGTGACCTCCGGGGTCTCTGACCCGGTTCCCATCGCCATCGTCCCGTTTGCCAACGCCAATCAGCTTGGCAACGGCCTCGATGTGGCCCAGGTCGTGCAGCACGATCTCGAGGGCAGCGGGCGCTTCCGCGCCTTGCAGCGCCAGCAGATGCCCGCAACTCCGACCCAGCCGGCCGCGGTAGTGCTGGCCGACTGGAAGAACGCAGGTCAGGATTACATCGTCGTGGGACGCGTGTTGCCACTGGATGCTGGCAACATCGCCGTGGATTTCGATCTGCTCAATACTCTGACAGGCCAGCATGTGGCCGGACAGCGCTTCATCGGCACCCCCGGTGCGCTGCGCAATGCGGCGCACCGCGTGAGTGATGTGATCTACGAGAAGATCGTCGGCATCCGCGGAGCCTTCGCGACCCGTATCTGCTACGTCTCGGTGCAGGGCCAGCCGCCCGCTCAGCGCTTCCAGCTCATCGTGGCCGATGCCGATGGCGAGAATCCGCATCTGGTACTCGAATCGCGCTTCCCGCTGATGTCCCCGTCATGGTCGCCGGATGGTCAATTCCTTGCATATGTGTCGTTCGAGAACAAACGCTCGGCCGTCTACGTGCAACTGGTCAGAACCGGTGAGCGTCGTCAGGTCTCGGCACGCGCGGGCATCAACGGCGCCCCGATGTGGTCCCCCGACGGACACAAACTCGCGCTGACGCTGGGTGGCAGCGGTGGCAATCCGGATATCTTCGTGCTGGACCTGCAGACACAAGCCCTGACCCGCCTTACCGATGACCCCGCCATCGACACCGAGGCGGCATGGGCGAGCGATGGAAAGTCTCTATACTTCACGTCGGACCGCGCCGGGGGCCCGCAGATCTACCGCATCGGGCTCAATCCCGGTGACCGTCCGAAACGTATTACATTCGGGGGCAATTACAATGCGCGGCCGCGGATTTCGGCTGACGGGACGCAACTGGCGATGGTGACGCTCGACGGCGGCAATTACCGCATTGCGGTCCAGGACCTCGGCAATGGCAGCGTGCGCGTGCTGTCGCATGGGCACCTGGATGAGTCACCAAGCTTCGCTCCCAATGGGGCGACGCTGATGTATTCCGAACGTGAAGGCGGTCATGCGTCGCTGGCAACGGTGTCCGTCGATGGACTCACCGGGCTCAGGTTGAAGTCGGAATCCGGTGAGGTCAGGGAGCCAGCCTGGGGTCCGTTCACGCAATAGAAATCGATGGCCGCTCGAGCGGCTGAAGGGTGGAGAAGATATGCAAAAGCTAGCGATCGTGATGCTGATGGCCGTCGCACTGGCCAGCGTGGGCTGCAAACACAAGCCACCCAAACCCGGCCCGGCTCAGTCACAAACTCAGGTCGACAACGGGGCTGCGGATACCTCGGGGGCCGGTACAGACGCCGCGAACGCGGGCACGGTGGGCTCTGATGATGAGGCCGCAGGCCCACAGGCAGGGTTGCTGGCCAAGCGCGTGATCTACTTCGACTTCGACAGCAGTGAAATCAAAGGTGAAGGCAACGATATCGTGGCAGCGCACGCCAAGTACCTCGCCAATCATGCCAGCTCAAGGATCAGACTCGAGGGCAACACGGACGATCGTGGCTCACGCGAGTACAACATCGGCCTGGGTGAGCGCCGGGCACAGGCGGTGCGGCGCGCGCTGTTGCTTCAAGGTGCGAATGAAGCCCAGCTGACGACCGTCAGCTACGGCGCCGAGCGGCCCGCCGTGGTGGGTAGCGATGAGGGCGCCTGGGCCAAGAATCGCCGCGTGGAGATTGTGTATCTCAATCCCAACGCCGCGGCGCCTGCAAACCAACCAAGGTGACACTTATGGCTACGACGATGACGCGTGCAGCTCTGCGGTTGTCAGTCGGTGCCGCGGCCAGTGCATTGCTGACATGCTTCGGTGGCTGTGCTTCCACGCCGGCAGAGGATGATCCCACTCAGCTCAAACTGCGCGACCTCGATGCGCGGGTCGCACGCATCGAGCGCGTAGTAGCCAATCAGAGCCTGGTCGAGCTTTCCCAGAACCTCGATACGGCGCAGGGCGAAGTACGCCAGCTGCGTGGCCGTATCGAGGAGCTCGAGAATTCCAACGAGGTGCTGAAAAAGCAACAGCGCGATCTATACAGCGATCTGGAGAAACGCCTCGGCGCGGGCAGTGCGGCCGGTGCTGC
The DNA here is from genome assembly GCA_963715725.1 of uncultured Pseudomonadota bacterium. Classification (GTDB taxonomy): domain Bacteria; phylum Pseudomonadota; class Gammaproteobacteria; order Steroidobacterales; family Steroidobacteraceae; genus 13-2-20CM-66-19. The sequence continues at coordinate 3,928,680 of OY970272.1, forward strand.
AGGGGCAGCAGGCGCCGGAGCGGCCGCCGGCGCTATCGGCACCCCCGCGCCGGTAGCGGGTTCCTCAGTCGAGCAGGCGGTCTACAACCAGGCTTTCGATGCGCTGAAGGCCGGCAGTTATTCCGTCGCCATCACGGGGTTCAAGGATTTTCTGTCGTCGTACCCGAACAGCCCGTTGGATGAGAACGCCCAGTACTGGCTCGGTGAGGCCTACTACGTCACCCGCGATTACGATAACGCGACCAATGCATTTCATACGGTGCTGCAGAAGTGGCCCGAATCACGCAAGGCACCCGACGCACTGCTCAAGCTGGGGTTCACGCAATTCGAGCAGAAGCACTACGCCGATTCGAAAAAGACGCTGCAGGATGTGATGCAGAAGTATCCGGACAGTGATGCGGCGCGACTGGCCGCAGACCGGCTCAAGCGGATCCCTGCGACGCCTGCGCCGCGCTGAGTGGCGCTGTAGTATGATGCGCGCCCGCATTTGCGACCGCCGCCGCCGGTCCGAATGTGGGATCCCTGCGGGCCGTTAGCTCAGTCGGTAGAGCAGCAGACTTTTAATCTGTTGGTCGCGCGTTCGATCCGCGCACGGCCCACCAAATAACCGCTCAGGATCAATAACTTACCCGGCGCCCCGGCGCTGATAGAGCGCGCCTTCGGAGCACCTCTGCCCCCGACCAGGTTCTTCCACTCGGTTTGTGTTTCGCTCGCCGGCATGAATGTGCGCGCTTTGCGTCACGGCAGGTCCGTGGAGCTGCTTTGGGGTGAGCATCCAGGACCTGGTCCTTCTGCCCGGGGCCCGACGGGTTTCGCGAAACTGCGCGCGACCGTGCAACCCGCACCCTATAACCACTGCGTGATGTGACTTTTCCAATGGGTCAGGTGTTCGTTTGGGTGGCAACAGGATCCCAGGCCGCGCGCGCCATCCGCCGATACCTGATCAATGAACGCGCGTCGGACAAACGTTGGATCAAGGCGGCGGGCTATTGGCAACGCGGCGCCGCCGGATCGCATGAACCCATTGCTGCTGAAGTCTGAATCGCGGTCAGCGTGATGCGCAGAAACAACGACGCGCTGCGCGATTTGCTCAGAGCCCGCCTTCATAAGTTGAGTTGCTGTCTGACCCATCCTCCCCGGCAGTAGACTGCTGCCACGACGATCTCATGGCGCCTGGCATAAAGCCTGCAGATCGACGGTTGGGTACTCAGGATGGCGCGGTCGCGGAATGACATAACAGTCTTACCGTGGTCAACACCTGATACCCGAAAAAAGTTAAGGAGACGGGGAGACGTCCATGAAGACCTTCGATTCCATGACTCGTGCAATCGTTTTGGCCCGCGGCGTCCCGAAACGCTGGCTCCGTGACGAGCTGGGAGCCTGCGGCGTTAGCATCCCGCTCACGCCGGGCTGCATAGCTGAGTTCGTGCGGGAAGCGGATCAAAGTGTGCGCAGCGACGGCGGTGCAGACGAGCGGCGTTATGTCGAGCGGCTGCGCGCAACGCTCATCACCCAGGCTGACTTCATCCGGCGGTGGACGGCCTCGGATGACAAGCTGGAAGAATCCGGAGAGCAGAGCCTGCAGAGCCTGGTAAGAATTGCCAGGCTGCATGCGCTGCCGCGCCATTGGAAGGTGACCGAGCCGGTGGTGAAGGAGTATCGCCGTCAGCGGCCCTCGTACCTGCAATGGACCGATGACCTGGACACAGCGACCGCATCCCGCTGACCTCTGCGGCTGGCTCAGGGCTGCTGCGGCAGCGCCGGATCAAGTCCGGTGTCCGCTGCAGCGGCCATCTGCCGATCCAGATTGAGATCCACTGAGCGGCACGCCAGCACATAGGCCAGAGCCGCCACCGGCAGTCCGACCAGCATCGCGATGTCGGCGCCGCCGAGCGCCCGCGCCACGCTGCCCTGATAGAAACCCTCCACGCTGAAGAAGGGAATCATGGCGATGAAACCGATCGCATAGGCAAGCAGGCCGCGCCAGTTCCAGCTGCCGTACATGCCACGCGGATTGAAGATCTCACGAATCGAATAGTGTCCCTTGCGGACCACAGTAGAAGTCGACCAGGTTGATCGCCGTCCAGGGCGTGAACAGGTACAGCAGCAGCGCGAGCCAGTTGCCAAAGGCCGTGACGAAGCTGCCGGAGGCGTTCATGGCGATCACTGTGGCGGCAATGCCCGCGACCAGCAGACTGACGATGCGCTTGGCAACGGTGCACTGCAGCGGTTTGCAGGTGTCCGCCACACTCAACAACGTGAGCGATGCCCCGTAGAAGTTGAGCGCGGAGATTGTAAGTAAGCCGAGTAGGGCGCCAATCAGCAGCACGAGGCCGAAGCCCGGGAAAACCGCATCAGCCGCATGTTGCATGGCGGCGGCCACGTTCGAGTCGCGGCGCCGCCGCGGCGGCCACGGTGCCCACCAGCATCATCCAGGTGCCGCCGATGAAGGCACCCAGGTACGTCCACCAGAATGCCGCGCGCACGCCGACATCGCGCGGCAGGTAACGCGAATAGTCCGAGACGTAGATCGACCATGCCAGCTGGTAAGAAGCAGCGGCGAACAGCTCGGTCAGGAACGGCACGAGCTTTGAAACCGGCAGGATCCCATTGCGATGGTGAGAGCTTGCAGGGTGAAAACGGCGCCCAGAGAGAACACCGTCAGGATCGCGAGCATGAGATAGGCGAAGGCGCGCTGCGCCAGGTGAATCATGTCGTAGCCGAGCAGCGGCGAGGGCGAGTGCCAGTAGCGCGAACAGCGACGATGACCGCACGCGAGTTGGCGGGCACCGCAGGAAACAGCTGGTGCAGCGTCTGCGCGGCCAGCACCTGGTTGAAAGCGTTGAAGCCGATGTAGGCGATCAGCGCGACGACCCAGACGAGCAGGGCGCCGATGTAGCCGAACTGCGGCCGCGACTGGATCATCTGCGGCAGGCCGAGCTGCGGGCCCTGGGTGGAATGAAAGGCCATGAAGAAGGTGCCCAGTGCGCAGCCGGCCACGACGGCAATGGCGGTCCACAGCAGGTTGCCGCCGAGCGTGATGCCGAGGATGCCCACTGCGAGTGTGGCGAGGTGGGCATCGCCCGAGAACCAGACCGGCCACAGGTGCCACACCTTGCCGTGCCGCTCGGCCAGCGGCACATAGTCGATGGAGCGTTTCTCGATGCGCTTGCCGCTTGCCATCGGCCCACCGCGCGCAGTCTTTTTATTATATTATGACGACGACATTATAAAAGCGAACGCGGGTGCAGCCAATGCGACAGGTGAGAACACTCGGACTGCTGGGCACCGGCGTCATCGGCGGCGGCTGGGCGGCGCGAGCGCTGCACTTCGGCATCGATGTCATCGCCGCGGACGTCAAGCCGGAAATGGAAGCGTGGATCCGCGGCGCCGTGCGCAACGCCGAGGGCGCGCTGTCGCGCTGACCCTGGCGCCCCTGCCTGCGCAAGGGCAAGCTGACGTTCACGACCGACCTGCTGCGATGGCGCGCCAGGTGGATTTCATCCAGGAAAACATTCCCGAGCAGCTCGAGTTGAAACAGCGCGTGCTCGCCGATGTGAGCCGGCGTTGCGCCGCCAGATGTCGTCATCGCCTCCAGCACTTCGGGTCTCATGCCGTCGGATCTGCAGCGCTACATGCACGCGCCGGAGCGGTTCCTGGTCGCGCATCCCTTCAACCCGGTTTACCTGCTGCCGCTCGTCGAGCTGGTGGGTGGAACGCACACGGCCGCCACGACGATCGAGGCGGCCGCGAAGTTTCTACACTTACATCGGCATGCATGCGCTGCACGTCCGCAAGGAGGTCCCAGGTCACCTCACCGATCGGCTGCAGGAGGCGCTGTGGCGCGAGATCCTGCATCTGGTCAACGACGGCGTGGCCACCACGGGCGAGCTGGATGAATCCATCATCTACGGTCCCGGCCTGCGCTGGGCCGGCATGGGCACCAACCTGATCTATCACCTGGCCGGCGGCGAGCCCGGCATGCGGCACATGCTGCGGCAGTTCGGGCCGTGCCTGAAGTGGCCTTGGACCAAGCTCGAGGCGCCGGAGCTGACCGAGCAGCTGATCGACCGGATGGTGGCGGGCACGCAGGCGCAGGCCGGCGCGGCGCTCGATCCGCGAGCTCGAGCGGCTGCGCGATGACTATCTGGTGGACATCCAACAGGTGCTGCGGCGCTATGACATCGGTGCCGGCGCCACGCTGCGGGCGCTCGAGGAGCGCCTGTACCAGGATGCGGCCGCGAGCGCGCAATCGGGCACCAAGGCCAGACTGACAGCGGGCCGCTGCGCCTGGTGGAAACCGAGGTGCGGCCGAATGGGTCGACTACAACGGACACATGACCGACTCGCGCTACCTGCAGGTGTTCGGTGATGCCACCGATGCGCTCTTTCGTCAGGTCGGAATCGACGAAAGCTACCGCAAGGGCGGACATGCGCTGTACACCGTGGAGACACACGTGACTCATCAGGCCGAGGCGAAGGCGCTCGAAGCCGCTGTATGTCGCCACTCAGGTGCTGAGCGTGGATGACAAGCGGGTGCACTGTTTCACTGCGCTGCGACGCCAGCGCGACGACGCTCTGGTGGCGACCGGCGAGCAGATCTATCTGCACGTCGACACGGCGGCCGGGAAGGCGGCCGCGTATGGATACGGCGCTGCGTCGCCAGACTGGAGGCATCTGCAGGCAGCGCACGCCGACCTTCCGGTTCCGCCCCAGAAGGGCCGCTACGTGGGCATGGCGAGAGACTGACGGGAGCGACCATGCCGAAGATCGTCGATCACGATCAGCGTCGCGATCAGATCGCGCTGGTCGCCTGCCGCGTGGTGGCCGAGCATGGCTTCGATCAGGCCACCATCGTGCGGATCGCCCGCGAGGCGGGCTACACGACCGGCATGGTGGCGCACTATTTCGACACGAAGCAGGACATCATCATCGCGGCTCTGCGCCTCATCCTGCGCCGCATCGAAGAGCGCCTGACACGCCCTTCGGGAGATGCGCAGGCCGATCTGCTCACAGTGCTGTCCGAAGCCCTGCCTATCGATGAGCAGCGCTTCATCGAGTGCGCCTTCTGGACTGCCTTCTGGGGCCAGGTGTCCGCCGACAAGCGTCTGAAGCGCATCAACGCCTGGGTGCACCGCGAGTACATGCGGCTGTTCGAGCGCTGCCTGGCGGAGGGTTGGCGCATCTGGCCGCAGCTTGCGGCGTCCGCGCGCGAGCAGGTGCTGCGATCGGTCGTGACCTTCATCAACGGTGTCACGGCGAGTGCGGTTGCCAGTCCGAGCGACTGGCCGGCGGCCAGACAGATCGAGCAACTGCGTCTGCAGCTGCAGCTGCTGCATGCCTGGGCGGCCGGCACAATCGCGCCGCCCGCGACGGAAAAAGCTCGCAGGAAAGTGTCGAGCCCGGGTGCGTCCGCCGCCTGAAGCGGCAGCAGGGGTATCTCATGGATTTCGCCCTGACCGAAGAGCAGCAGCTGATCGTCCGTACCACGCGGGAGTTCGTCGAGACCGAGCTGTATCCGCACGAGCAGCAGGTCGAGCTGACCGGCGAGCTCGACGAGGCAGTGCGCCAGCGAGCTGCGCAGCCAAGGCGATCGACGGCCGGGCTGTTCGCCGCCAACATGCCCGCGGAGGTCGGCGGCGCAGGCCTCGATACGGTCACGTGGATTCTGTACGAGAAGGAGCTCGGGCCGCACGAGTTATATCCTGCACTACGGCTGTGTGGCGCGGCCCTCGAACATTCTGTTGGCCTGTGAGGGCGAGCAACGCGAGCGCTATCTGCTGCCGGCCGTGCGCGGTGAGCGCACGGAATGCCTGGCGATGACCGAGCCCGGGGCTGGCTCGGATCTGCGCGGCATGAAGACGAGCGCCGTGGCAGATGGCGATGATTTCATCATCAATGGCACCAAGCACTTCATCAGCCACGCCGACCATGCAGACTTCGTCATTCTGTTCGCGGCCAGCGGGGAGGAGGATTCCGCGCGCGGCAGGCGCAAGCTGATTACGGCATTTCTGATCGACATGGGGACACCCGGCTTCGTCGTGCGAGCCGGGATATCGCAACGTCTCACACCGCGGGTACACCAACAGCATTCTGGAATTCAACGACTGCCGGGTGCCCCGCAGTCAGCCGTGCTCGGGGAGCTGCACCGGGGCTTCGACGTGGCCAACACGTGGCTGGGAGCCACACGCCTGCAGGTAGCCGCCAATTGTCTGGGGCGGGCCGAGCGCGCCCTCGAGCTCGCCACGCAATGGGCAGTGGATCGCGTGCAGTTTGGTCAGCAGATCGGCAAGTTCCAGGGTGTCTCCTTCAAGCTGGCCGATATGGCGGTCGAGCTGCGGGCGGCCGAGCTGCTGACGCTGCAGGCGGCCTGGAAGATGGATCAGAGCCAGGCCACCGACATGGACATGGCGATCGCAAAGCTCAAAGCATCCGAGATGCTGGCCATGGTGGCGGATGAGGCGTTGCAGATCCACGGCGGCATGGGCCTCATGGCTGATCTGCCGCTCGAGCGCATCTGGCGCGATGCGCGCATCGAGCGAATCTGGGAAGGGACCAGCGAGGTGCAGCGGCACATCATCTCCAGGGCCATGCTGCGACCACTGGGGGGTTGAGCGCTTAGGGTTGAGGGTCTAGCGCCCGCGCCAGACCGGCTTGCGCTTCTCAGCGAAGGCGCGGGCGCCCTCGCGCAGGTCCTCGGAACGTATGACTTGCTGCACGGCATGCAACGCGTCGTGCAGCTCGAACGCCTCGTGCTCGGCCACCATCTCCGAGTGGCGCAGCAGTTGTTTGATGGCCGGGTATAACAAAGGCGGGCCCTCAGCCAGCTGCCGCGCAATCTCCCGCGCCTCTACCAAGGCCTGTCCCTTCGGCACGACGTGGTTCGCGAGGCCCCAGTGCTTTGCTTCGGCAGCGTCCATCCAGCGCCCCGTCATCAGAAATTCCACGGCAACGTGGTAAGGAATGCGCCGCCGCAGCTTGATGGTCGCGGCGTCCGCCAGTATCGCAACGTTGATCTCCGGCAGCGCGAAGCGTGCCTGTTCCTCCATGACAATGATGTCGGTCCCGAGTACCAACTCAAAACCGCCGCCACAGGCGATGCCATTGACGGCGGCAATGATCGGTTTGTTCAGGTTACGCGGATAGTTGAGTCCGCCGAAGCCGCCCACGCCCCAGTCCGAATCCGAGGCCTCCCCGTCGGCTGCCGCCTTGAGATCCCAGCCCGGCGAGAAGAACTTCTCCCCGGCCCCCGTTACGATGGCGATGCGCCGCTCGGCATCGTCGCGAAAGGCCTGGAAGACACGGTTCAGCCGACGGCTGGCGGCCAGATCGATGGCATTGGCCTTGGGTCGGTCCAGGGTAACCTCGAGAATGGCGCCATCGCACACCGTGCGCACACCGTCCCGTGTGGATTGCAGTTCGGACATGTCAGTGATCCTCACGCAGGCGAATCAGAGCATCGACCGCCACCGCGCCAAAGCCTGTAGGGCGGACGATGATAGGGTTGATGTCAAGCTCGGTCAGGCGCTCGATGTTCTTTTCAGCGTATTCGGTGCAGGCCAGCACCGCACGGACCAACGCGTCGATGTCGCCGGCCGGTTTGCCGCGGTAGCCGCACAGTAGACGATGGACCTTCAGCCGCTGCAACGCAGCCTGAATCGTGTCGACGGTGTAAGGCGGCAGCATGGTCACGCTATCCTGCAGGAGTTCCGCCAGCACGCCACCTGAGCCGAGCAGTAGCACCTGACCGAACTGCGCATCCACTGTGATGCCGACGAGTAGCTCCGCTACGCCGTCGCTCACCATCTCCTCGATCAGCAGCTCCTGCGAGAGGGCACTCAGGCGCTGCGCCGCGGTGGCTGCCTCACTGGCGCTGCGGATGTTGACGATGACGCCCCCCGCGTCACTCTTGTGTTCCAGGCGTGCATTGCTCGCCTTCATCACCACTGGAAAGCCGAGTCGCTGCGCGACGGCAACCGCCTCATGCGGCGCGGCCAGAACTGCCTTGGGGATATTTATACCTGCGGCGGCCAGAGCGGCCTTACCCTCGTGCTCGGCAAGGCTGCGTACTCCGTTTGGCTGCTCCTGCACCCGAGGGATTCGCAGTTGCAGAGGGGCTTGCGTATCCCACGCCTCACCGATGCCGGCCGCCAGGTGCAGTGCTTCAAGCGCTTCACGCTGCCCTTGCAACGGTATGACGCCTGCATCCAGGCACTTCTGTCGCGTGGTGGCGGCCATCGATTCCGGAAGCGAGCAGATCAGCGCGCTGCGTACCGGCGGACCCGGGTGGGCGATGAGATATTGATCGATCGCATCAATGTAGGCGCGGGGATCGCCTTCCGGCGGACAATCCACCATGAAGCCGGTCGCATCGAAGCCAGCGCGATTGACGATGCTGAACATTGCGCGCATCGCAGCGATGTCGAACCAGATGTGCGTATGAAAATCGAAGGGGTTCGCAATGGTGACCCGCTCGCCGAGCAGCGCGCGCAGCTCGCCTTCGGGGCCGGGCGGAAACGGCGGAAATTGCAGCTGCAGCTCGCGGGCCGCGTCCGCGGTCATTGCCATGTCACCGCCCGATGCGCCCATAACGAGCACTCGTCGTCCGCGCAGCGGTCCGCCCGTATGCAATACCTTGAGCGTTTCGCATAGCGTTGCGAGCGACTCGCAACGGGCGATGCCGGCCTGATGACAGAAGGAGTCGAATACCTGGTCGGCGCCGGCGAGCGATCCGGTGTGGGTGCGGGCGGTACGCGCAGCGCTCTCGGTGCGTCCCGCCTTGACGAGCGCGATCGGTTTTCCAGCGGTACGAGCCTTTGTCGCCGCTGCTGCAAAGGCCTGGATATCCTTGACGCCCTCGACGTACAGGCCAAAGGCGCTGACGCGCGGATCATCGGCCAGCAGGTTCAACATGTCCTCCACAGCAAGACAAGTCTGATTGCCGACCGTCAACACGTATCCGAGCGGAACGGAACGCTGATTGAACAGCAGGTTGAGTGCCAGGGTACCACTCTGGCAGATGATCGCGACACCGCGGTCGAGCGCGCCGCCGACAAGCTGATCGGGCCAGAGGGCGGCCCGGTCAAAGAAGTTGATGAAGCCATAGCAGTTCGGACCGAAGAACGGCAAGCCGTCGGCCTGCACTACGAGTTGCCGGGCCAGCTGCCGGCCCGTTGGCGTTGCCAGCTCGGAAAACCCCGCGGCAAAGCAGACAAATCCTCCCGCGCCACAGCGCCGCAGGTCACCGGCAATGCGCGGCACCTCTACAGCCGGCGCTGCCACGAACGAGGCATCCGGTGCGCCGGGAAGCTCCCCGACCGAGCGGAAGTAATGCTGCTGCGAGGTGGAGGCGCGGCTCGGGTGGATGCGCCAGATCTCGCCCCGAAAGCCGATCACGCGCGCCGCCGCGGCAACGGCATCGGCCCAGTCGCTTCCAAACAGCGCGAGCGTGCGGGGCGCCAACAGGCGCTCGATGGCCGATCTGCGCCCACGCGCCGCGTCAGGACCGCTCGCAGCGTCAGGACCGCTCGCAGAGTGGGTGCGGCTCATGAAGAGGGGCTGCGTAGCTCGATTCGGCGCGAGCCGGGCGGCACAGCGCTGGCTACTTGCGTACTCTGGGCACGCGAGCTTTCGGCAAACGCGCTCAACTGCGCGAAGATCTCAGAAGGAAACGGCGTTGCACCGGGCGTCGCGCCCTGATGCACATGCAACAGCATCGTCTCGGCAGTCGCCACCACCTCCGGGTGGCCGGCGCATCGCAGGTCGAAAGCGGCATGCAGTCGTTTGCGGTCCAACCCCAGGATACGCACGCTCACCTCGAGCCTCTCACTGCCCTTTACCTCGCGCAGGAAATGCATGTGCAGCTCGAGGGTAAACAGCGTGTTGTTGGTCTGCTTACGGTAGGCCTCGTCCAGACCCAGCCGATCCATCAGTGCATCGACGGCAAGGCTGACGATCAGCCCATAGTAGGCATCGCGCAGATGCTCGTTGTAGTCAATCCACGCCGGATCAATGCCCGTGCGATAGATGATTGGCGCAATCATCCCAGTTTCAGCCGCTCGCGCACCTGCGCGGCACTCAAGATGCGAGCGCCCATCGCCTCGACGATCGCGCGCGACTTCTGTACCAGCTGCGCATTGCTGGCATACACACCGCGACTGAGATAAAGGTTGTCCTCGAGCCCGACCCGCACATTGCCGCCGAGCAGCACCGACTGCGCAACCCAAGGCATCTGCATCCGACTGACGCCGAACGAAGTCCAGATCGCATCCGCAGGCAGCGAGTTGACCATCGCAAGCAGATGACCGACATCTGCCGGCACTCCCTAGGGGATGCCCATGCACAGTTGAATCAGGGCAGGGGAGGGAATCAATCCCTCCTTGATCAACTGTTTGACGAACCACAGATTGCCGGTATCGAAGATCTCCAGCTCCGCCTTGACTCCGAGATCGCGCAGGATCGCCGCACCCTGACGCAGATAGTTGGGGGTCGAGACGTAGGCCCGGTTGCCATCGCCGAAGTTCAGGCTGCCACAGTCGAGCGTGGCAATCTCCGGGCGATACTTGCCCTCGTGACACAGGTCGATCACATGTCGCATGCGATCTTCCTGGCTGCAGAAGTCGGATCCGGGACCGGGCGTATCCTGCAGTCCTTTCTCGCCGGCGACGATGTAGCCGCCCATGCCGCATGTGAGGTTGACGATCGACATCCACGCCGCTCTCGCGGATACGCTTCACCACCTCGCGGTAATAGCGCGTCTCCATGCTGAACACGCCGGTCTCGGGATTGCGCACGTGGATATGCACGATGGCGGCGCCCGCCTGGGCAGCTTCGACCGCGGTCGCTGGCGATCTGCTCAGGAGTGATGGCGCAATGCGGACTCTTGGTGACCTTGGTGTCATCGCCGGTGACGGCGCAGGTGATCATCACTTCGGGATTCATAAGTACCTCGGTGGCCTACGGCGGTGCGCTTTAAATATTATGGTGGTAATAATATAGCATCGCCGCGGTCTAAGCATAGTCGTGACGTGCTACCGTCCCGGCATGCAGACAGCGGATGACACCCCCGGCAGTGCAGCAGCCGCCGCACGCCAGGCTCGCGCCGAAAAGCTCAATACACGGGCAGCGGGCATCGTGGGACTCGCGGTGCTGTGCAGCCGCGTCCTGGGGCTGGCGCGCGAGCAGATCTTCGCGGCGCTGTTCGGCGGCGGGCGGCTGATGGATGCCTTCACGATCGCGTTCCGTATCCCGAATCTGCTGCGGGACCTGTTCGCCGAAGGCGCACTGTCCACCTCGTTCGTGACTGTCTTCAGCCGGACGATCGCCGCTGAGGGCGACCGCGCCGCCTGGCGTCTCGCCGACAAGGTCGCGACGCTAACCGCCATCGTACTCAGCACCCTTACGGTGATCGGCATCCTCCTCGCGCCCTGGCTCGTGCACGTGCTGGCGCCGGGGTTCACCGGCGACAAGGCCGAACTCACCATCACCCTGACCCGGGTGATGTATCCCTTCATCCTGCTGGTATCGCTGGCCGCCCTGGTCATGGGCATGCTGAACGCGCGGGATGTGTTCGGTGTCCCGGCGATGGCCTCCAGCTTCTTCAATCTCGGCTCGATCGTGAGCGGTGTACTGCTCGGGTGGTACCTCGACCCCGGCTTCGGTTCCAGGGCGCTGCTCGGCGCGGCGATCGGCACGCTGATAGGTGGTGCGTTGCAGCTGGGCGTGCAGCTGCCGGCGCTGCGACGCGCCGGATATCGTTACCGGTACGATCTGCGTTGGCGCGATCCAGGCGTCAAGGCCATTCTGCAGTTGATGGGGCCATCGGTGATTGCCGCGAGCACGACTCAGGTGAACGTGCTCATCAACTCCATCTTCGCCTCCGAGCTGGGCGATGGCCCGACGTTCTGGCTGTCGATTGCCTTCCGTCTCATGCAACTGCCGCTGGGTATCTTCGGAGTGGCGCTGGGGACCGTAGCGCTGCCGCTGCTGGCGCGCATGGCAGCCGCCGGCAACATGACGGCGTTTCGCAACGAACTCGCCAAGGGCATGCGGCTCGCGTTCCTTATGACCATTCCGGCCACGTATCGGTCTCATCATGCTCGCCGAGCCCATCATCTCCGTGCTGTACCAACACCGCAGATTTGGGGCAATGGAGGCGGCGCAGGCCGCCGCGGCGCTGCGCTTCTACGCACTCGGACTGAGTGCCTACGCCGCACTCAAAGTTCTGGTCAATGCCTTCTATGCCATCGATCGGCGCAAGACCCCGATGTTTGTGAGCTTCAGCGCTGTAGCGCTGAATCTGCTGCTCAACTGGGTGTTCACGCGCGAGCTCGGCTGGGGGCATCGGGGCCTGGCGTTCTCGACCGCATGCCTCGCCACCTCGAATTTCCTGCTGCTTTACATTCTCATGCGCGCCGAGCTGCGTCGGCTGCATACCGGATTGTTCCTAGGCTTGCTGGTACGGTTGGTCCCGGGGGCTGCAGTGCTCGCCGGACTCTGCTGGCTCGGCAGTCACTATCTTCTGGCCGATTGGGCCTCACAACCCTTCTGGTCCAAGCTGGCAGCGCTGCTGCTGACCATCGCCGTTGCCGGCGGCGGTTTCATCGCGGTGGCGAGCGCCAGCGGCATCGCTGAGCTGCAGGAAATTACCGGGGCAGTTCGCAGGCGGCTACGCCGCAGAAGTTAGCGGCGGTCAGCCCGGCGAGGCTGCAAATCGCAGGCACGCCTGGAGGACTCGCTGCAGGATGTGCTGCAGGGTCAGCGCGCGCCGCGCATCGAACGGTACCGGCCAGTTAGCCTCGCTCACCGCACCTTCCGGCTCGCGCAGATAGCCGCGGCAGGCGAGTTCCATTTGCACCGCATGCACTCCCCGCTGTGGGTGGCCATAGTGCCGTGTAGTATACCCACCGCGAAAGCGACCATTCACTACACGGGTGAACTCGTTTGCAGCGCATGCGTCTTCGACGGCATCTGTAAGCAGCTGCGCACAGCTTGCACCGCTGTTGGTGCCGATGTTGAAGTTTGGCAGCTCGCCGACGAACAGCCGCGGAATACGTGAACGGATGGAATGACAGTCATACAGCACGATGCACGGATGGCGCGTCCGTAAGCGTGCGATCTCAGATCGCAACGCGTCATGGTAGGGCATGAAGTATTGCGCGCGCCGCGCGGCAATCTGCGCCTCATCGGGATTCTCTCCGCCGCCGTAGAGCAACTCGCCATCGAAGGTCGTGGTCGGACACAACTCGGTGGTCGCCTGCCCGGGGTACAATGAGGCACCGCTCGGATCGCGATTCACATCGATGACGGTCCGCGAGATCGCCGTGCGCACAACGGTGGCGCCCAGATCCTGAGCGAAGGCGTACAGCTGATCGATCCACCAATCGGTATCCTTCCGGGCGAGCCACGCTGAGACCAGCCGGCCCTCGATGTCTGCCGGGATCTCGGTCCCGGTATGCGGCATGCTCGCGATCAGTGGCAGCTCACCGCGCCGGATGGTCAGCCAGGGTGGGTAGGATACCGTGCTCACCCAGGTAGAATAGCGGATCGCCGATGGACACAGCTCCCGATCTGTCGCTTTGGTTTGACTCAGCCCTGCTGCCGCAGGGCTGGGCCAACCGCGTGCGCTTCGGTCTGACCGCAGGACGCATCACGCAAGTGGCGATCGATGTCGATCCCACCGAGGGCGATGAGCGCTACGCGGTAGCGGTTCCAGGTATTCCCAACGTGCACAGCCACGCTTTCCAGCGCGGGCTGGCCGGTCTCACTGAACGTCGTGGCCCTGAGGGCGATAGCTTCTGGACGTGGCGAGAGCTGATGTATCAGTTTGTCGAGCGGATCCGACCTGAGGAATTCGAGGCCATCGCGGCACTGGCGTATGCCGAAATGCTCGAGTCCGGCTTCACGCATGTGGGTGAGTTCCACTATCTGCACCACGATCGAGGCGGCGCGCCATTCGACAATCCCGGTGAGCTTGCCCATCGCATCGTGGCGGCCGCCGCGAGCACCGGCATCGGACTGACACTGCTACCGACTTTCTATGCACACAGTGGTTTTGGCGGCCGCGAACCGCTGCCCCGCCAGGCACGCTTCATTAACGACCGCGACAGGTTTGCAGCCATCGTCGAGAGCTGTCGTCGCGTTGTGGAGCCGCTGCGCGGCGCCAGCGTGGGGATCGCACCGCACAGCTTGCGCGCGGTGACTCCTGAGGAGCTGAAGTGGCTCGCCGCGGTCTTCAGCGACACGCTGCTGCATATTCACATTGCCGAACAGGTGCGCGAGGTCGACGATTGCCTGAGCTGGTCCGGACGACGCCCGCTCGAATGGCTGCTGGAACATGCCGCTCCGGATGGGCGCTGGTGCCTGGTGCACGCAACACATGCTACCGAGGCCGAATTGCAGGACGTGGCGCGCTGTGGCGCGGTGGTGGGACTGTGCCCGGTCACCGAAGCTAACCTTGGTGATGGAATCTTTCCTGCAGCGGCGTTTCTGGCCCTGGGCGGTCGCTTCGGGGTCGGCTCGGATTCCAACGTGCTGATCGATGCCGCGGAGGAGCTGCGGTTATTGGAATACAGCCAACGTCTGACACTGCGCGGGCGCAATGTACTGGCTGGCGGCCCCGACCAGTCGACAGGTCGCGCGCTGTTCGAGCAGACGCTGGCTGGCGGAGCACAGGCGTTGCGCTGCACGAGTGGCCTGGCTCGCGGCAACTGGTTCGATGCGGTGAGTCTGAAGGCGGGTCAGGCCATCCTGAGTCAGCGGCAACGCGATGCGCTGCTCGACAGTTGGGTGTTCTCCGGAGGACAGCGTTCGGTGGATTGCGTGTGGCGCGCCGGCGAGAAAGTGGTGAGTGGCGGTCGCCACATCCGCCGTGATGCCATCTCAGCTCGCTATCGCGCAGCGCTCAAACAGCTGTTGGTCTAGGGCACACGCATGTGCCGGATCAGGCGGCGGTCGATGTACATGCGGGCATCGAGCACCAGCCGATCCTGTGCCTGCTGCAGCTGGTGCAGGAAGAACATGACCAGAATGCAGGCTATCAGCGCCGTCAGCGTCGCGTTGAAAGTGACTCCGAGCCCGAGTGTCACCCCCGAGATGTCACCCTGCAGGGCGCCCTGTGCCTCCTGCAGGGCGCGCCCGATGCCGCGTACGGTGCCAACAAAACCCACCGCGGGAATGGCCCACGCCGTGAAACGCACCATGGATAGCTGAGCGTCCAGCCGGTCCAGCTCGTTTTCACACTCGGCGCGCACTGCTTCGGCGGAGTCCTGTACGCTGCGGGTGGCACCGAAGCGGTTGAGCGCAACCAACAGCGCGCGCGGCAGCAACATGTCCTGCTCCTCGCGCGGCAGACTCTCGAGCGGGCGCGCGTACGCCCGTGCGTCCTCGGGCAATACCACGTAGCCCTCACCCACACCCACGTAGTCCTTGCGCAGCAGTCGGCGATTGTGTGCGGTCGCCTGTGCCTGACGAGCAATCAATGCCAGAGCCCAGCAGGCGAGGATCAGCGCGGTCTCCTGCTCATAGTCCTTGAGAATCACGAATACGGATCGCAGATTGCGGCTGGCTGGCGGTCGCCCAGCCGCGGTATTCGCGGGGGCACGCTCCCGAGAGTCGGGCAATGCGAGTATCGCCGCGGCACGTGGACGGATGACCGTGGCGTACATCGTCTGGATGATGATCACGCTCAGCAGCAAGGCGCCGAGGCTGAACAGCGCTTCGCGACCGGGAAGGGACCGCATCAACAGGGCTCCAGGCAGGGTTTACGGACCGCAAGGGTACCGAGGAAGCGACCAGGCGGCCATGGTAAGCTGCGCCCCCCGCAAACACCCTCCGGGCAGGGTATCTCCATGGCATTGAAAATCATGATCCTGGGAGCGAACGGCTTCATCGGCAGCGCGCTGACCAACGCGATTCTGCGCGACGCCGCTCGTGGGAGGTGTACGGGATCGATCTGGCCGACAACAAGCTCGAGCGATCTGCCCGCATACGGAGCGCTTCCACTTCGTCGAAGGCGACATCACGATCAACAAGGAATGGGTCGAGTACCACGTCAAGAAGTGCGACGTCGTCGTGCCGCTGGTGGCGATCGCAAACCCTGCGCAGTACGTGACCCATCCGCTGCGGGTGTTCGAGCTCGACTTCGAGGCGAACCTCGACGTGGTGCGCCATTGCGTGAAGTACAGCAAGCGTCTGATGTTTCCCTCGACCTCCGAGATCTACGGCATGTCGGAGGACAGTGTGCTCGATGAGGAGAGCAGTCCGCTCGTGTACGGCCCGGTCAACAAGCAGCGCTGGATCTACGCAGCCTCCAAGCAGATGCTCGATCGGGTCATCTACGCCTACGGCGTGCGCGACAATCTCGACTACACGCTGTTCCGCCCCTTCAACTTCATCGGCCCGAATCTCGATAACGTCGAGGAGCCGAAAGAGGGCAGCTCGCGGGTGTTCACGCAGTTTCTTTCCAACGTGCTGTACGGCGACCGATCAAACTCGTGGACGGCGGCCGGCAGAAGCGTTCCTTCACCTACATCGACGATGCGGTCGAGGCGTTGCTGACCATCCTGGAGAACAAGGACCAGTGCGCCTCACAGCGCATCTTCAACATCGGCAACCCCGGCAACTGCGTGTCGATCCGCGATCTTGCCGAGCGCACGATCCGCATTGCGCAGGAATTTCCGGTACTGCGCGAGAATGCCAGGGCGACCGAGATCATCGATGTCTCGGCCGGCGAGTACTACGGCAAGTACTACCAGGACATCCAGGTGCGCGTGCCGGCCATCGAGGCGGCGAGGCGCGAGCTCGGCTGGGAGCCGACGACGGATCTGGACACGGCCATCCGGCGCACGATCGAGTACTACGTGAACCAGGAAGGTTTCGGCACTCGGGCCGTGAGTAACATCTAGAGCGCTATCGGCTGCTCGTGATGCCGTCCGGAGCTGCGCAGGAGTTGTGGCGCACGACCCGCTCCGGTTGGTTGCCGTGGATCGTGCTGGCGCTCCTGTGGTTTGCAGCCGTTCCCTGGCGTCCGCTGCTCGACCCGGACGAAGGACGTTATGCGGAGATTCCGCGCGAGATGGCTGGCGCAGCGGCGACTTGGCTCACCCCCCGTCTGGATGGACTGAAGTACTTCGAGAAGCCGCCGCTGCAATACTGGGCGCACGGCGGTCGCTTACTCTTTGTTTGGCTTCAGCGAATGGACCGCGCGGCTCTGGACGGTGGGACTCGGTTTCCTTTGCTTGCCGCTGGTGTTTGGCTGGACGCGTCGCCTGTATGGAGCGGATGCTGCGGCCACGGCAGCTCTGGCATTGGTGGCGAGCCCGTACTTCGCCCTGCTGGCACATCTGAACCTGCTGGATGCCGGTTTCTCCTTCTGGCTGGCGCTCACCGTGTTTGCCTTTGCACTGGCGCAGTCGGCACCGGAGCGCTCAGCGGCTGAGAGACGCTGGATGCTGGTTGTCTGGTGCGCTGCGGCGCTGGCGGTACTCAGCAAAGGAATCGTGGTCGGGCGTGCTGGCCGGCGGCTCGCTGGTGCTCTACAGCCTGCTCGAGCGAGATACCCGTCCATGGCGTCGCTTGCATCTCGTTGCCGGCCTCGCACTGCTGTTCCTGATCGTCGCGTCCCGTGGTTCGTGCGGTCAGTCGGCGCAATCCGTCACTTTCCGCAGTTCTTCTTCGTGCACGAGCACTTCGCGCGTTTCCTCACGACCGTGCATCAGCGGGTGGAGCCCTGGTGGTACTTCGGGCCGTTGCTGCTGCTCGCAGCGCTTCCCTGGTTGCGCTGGCTACCGGGTGGGGTTGCCGCCGCCTACCTCGAATCAAACCCAAATAGGTCTTTCAAGTCGCTGAAATTCTGCGTTATTTTCTGTGCAGTGACATTTTGTTTCTTTTCGCTGTCCGATTCCAAGCTGGGCTCGTACATCCTGCCGATCATGCCGCCGCTTGCGGTGGCGATCGGTGTCCACGCTAGCCGACATCCCGGTTTCATGCGTTTCACGGCACAATCCGTCGCCATGCTGCTGCTGGTCCTGGCCGTAGGGCTGTGGTTCTATGCGATGCATCGTTACGCACAGGTGTCGGTGGCGACGGCGGCCTGGCTGGTCGGGGCGGTGGTGACAGCTGCTATCGGCTCGGTGAGTGTCGGCTTCCGGCGCCGCGCAGCGACACGGCAATGGTGGGCGGCGATGGCTCTGTCCATTCTCGGCTGGCAATGCCTGTTGAGCGCGTTTGCGGAGCTGCCTTCCCGCTCGGCGTCTGCACTGGTGGCGACCGTACGCCACGAGATTCATCCGCAGACCGAGCTGTTCAGCGTAGGGCAGTACCGGGAAACCATCTCGCCGTATCTAGGCAGGACACTGACGCTCGTGGATTTCGAGGGTGAGCTGGCTTTCGGATTGAGTTTGAATTCCTCCGCCGCGCTGAGCGATGCCGAGTTTCTCGCGCGCTGGAACGCGGCGCATGATGCGGTCGCGTTCCTCAGCCCGCGCTTGCTGGAGAGCTGGCGACAGCGAGGTTTGGCGGGGCGGGTAATAGGCGCAGATCGTGACACGGTGGTGCTGAGTCGTACATGAGACCCATTGATTTCTCCGTTTTGCTGTTCGGGGTGCTGCTGAATGCGCTGGCGCAGCTGGGGCTCAAAGCCGCTACCCGTGTCACGGCCCGCTCGTGGCGCCGGATGGTCACACTCTGAACCGCGCACTCGAGTTGCTCACGGTCCCCTCGCTGTGGCTGGCGCTCACCGCGTATGGTTTGAGCGTGGTCGTGTGGCTAGTGGGTCTATCGCGCGTACCGGTGGGACAGGCATATCCGATGCTTTCGATGGGGTATGTGCTCAACATCGGGCTGGCCTGGTGGTTGCTGGGCGAGGCTCCGAACGCGCAGCGGGTCATCGGTATCGGGGTCATCATCGCCGGTGTCGTTCTGGTCGCCCGCTCGTGAGGCATCTGCCATGAAGAAGATGTTGCCTTTTGCCCGCCCCACACTCGATGAGGAAACCATTCAGGGTGTGGTCGAGGTGTTGCGCTCGGGCTGGCTTGCCAGCGGCCCCAAGGTCGCAGAATTCGAGGCTGCCCTGTCGGAGTATCTCGGCGGGCGGCCGGTGCGCACTCAGACTTCGGCCACCGCGAGTCTTGAGATGGCGCTGCTGGCCTGCGGGGTTGGGGCGGGTGACGAGGTCATCACGCCGGCACTGAGTTTCGTGGCAACCGCCAACGTGATCGTGCGGACTGGCGCGCGGCCGGTGTTCGTCGATGTCGGCCTGGACACGCGCAACATCGATCTGGACGCAGGTGGAGGCCGCCATCACCCCCCGCACGCGTGCCATCCTGCCGGTGCATTTTGCGGGCTTGCCGGTGGACATGGACCGTCTGTATGACATCGCAAGTCAGCGCCAGCTGCGTGTGGTGGAGGATGCAGCGCATGCCATCGGCTCGGCATGGCGCGGCAAGCGCATCGGCAGTTTCGGCGATCTCGTTTGCTTCAGCTTTCATCCCAACAAGAACATCACCACGATCGAGGGTGGCGCGGTGAGCGGCGGTGCTCCAGAGGAAGTGCACGCGCTCGAGTTGCATCGTTTCCATGGACTGGAAAAGAAGGGCGTCGACGTGGACGCGCTGTTCGCGGGCGGTAAAGCCAATCTGTCGGATGTGGCGGCCCGGGTCGGCATCGGTCAACTAGCGCGTCTCGAGGAGTTCAATGCACGGCGCCGCACGCTGGTGGCGCGCTACTTCGCACTGTGGAGCGACAACCCGCCGCTGCGACTGCCGGAGCGGGGTGATGAGGGACACAGCTGGCACATCTTCGCGCCGCTGCTGCCTCTCGAGCGCATACGACTCTCGCGCGCCGAGTTCATCGCAGCCATGGCCGGGCAGGGCATCGGCGTGGGTATCCATTATCCGGCGATCCATCTGTTCAGCGCCTATCGGCGACTCGGCTATCGCGACGGTCAGTTTCCGAATGCCGAGCGCATCGGGCGCGAGACAGTCACCTTGCCGTTGTTCCCGACCATGGAGCTGAGCGACGTGGACCGTGTTGTCGAGACGGCCACGAAGATCATCCGGGAGTCATGGCGGTGAGCCGTTCGCTTTCCATCATCATTCCGGTATTCAACGAGGAGGGCGGTCTGCAGCATCTGTTTGACCGGCTGTACCCGGTGCTGGACCAGCTGGGACGGCCCTATGAGGTCATCTTCGTCGATGATGGCAGCTCCGACCGCTCCGTCGCGGTACTGCGCGAGCAGTTTGCCCGTCGTCCCGATGCGACCCGCGTGGTGGTGCTGGCGCGCAATGTCGGGCAGCACATGGCCATCATGGCAGGCTTCGCGCAGTCGCGGGGCGATTACGTCATTACCCTGGATGCCGATCTGCAGAATCCGCCGGAGGAGATCGCGCAAGATCGTTGCCGCTATGGACGGCGGCGCGGATTACGTCGGTACCGTGCGCCGCGATCGCCACGATGTCTACTGGCGCAAGGCTGCCTCGCGGCTGATGAATCATTTTCGCGAGCGCACCACGCAGATTCGCATCACCGATCAGGGCTGCATGCTGCGTGGCTATGACCGCGCGATCGTGAACGCCATCAACAGCTGCGTCGAGGTGAGCACGTTCGTGCCGGCGCTCGGGTACACCTTTGCGCGCAATCCGGTCGAGATCGAGGTCGCGCACGCCGAACGGACGGTGGGCAAATCCAAGTACTCGATCTATCGGCTGATCCGCTTGAATTTCGATCTCATGACCGGCTTCTCGGTGATGCCGCTGCAGTTCTTTTCGATGGCCGGGATGGCCATCTCGCTCGTCTCGCTGGTTGGTTTCGTCGGGCTGGCCATCCGACGCTTCGTGGTCGGTCCGGAAGCCGAAGGTCTGTTCACGCTGTTTGCCATCGCCTTCTTTCTGATCGGCGTACTGCTGATGGGCGTGGGTGTGGTGGGTGAGTACGTCGGCCGCATCTATGAGCAGGTCAGGCAGCGCCCCCGATATACCGTGGCCGCATTGCTGGAGCAGGATGTCGCCGAGCAGCCACGGCCGGCACTGCTGCCGCCGGCCGCCCTCGAGCCGGCTGCGGAATCCGACCAGGTAGGCCGGTCGCCCGAACAGGTTTCGGAGAGCCGCTGGTGAGCGCACCCACTGCGGTGGTGTTTGCCTATCATGATGTTGGGGTGCGGTGTCTGAGGACACTGCTGTCTGCAGGGGTACAGGTGCCCTTGGTGGTCACCGTCGCAGACGATCCGGCTGAGCAACTGTGGTTCGCCAGCGTCGCGGCAACGGCAGCGGCGTACAACATTCCGGTGACGATGCCGGAAGAAGCGGGCGACGGACTCGAGCAGCGTGTGGCGGCGCTGCAGCCGGATTTCATATTCTCCTTCTATTACCGCTCGCTGCTCAGCGCTTCGCTGCTGCGCTGTGCGCGCCGTGGTGCGCTCAACATCCACGGCTCGCTGTTACCCAAGTATCGCGGCCGGGCGCCGGTCAACTGGGCAATACTGCGCGGCGAGCGTGAGACGGGTGCGACACTGCATTACATGGTCGAACAAGCGGACGCAGGCGATATCGTCGATCAGCTCGCCGTTCCCATCCTGGCCGATGACACGGCGCAGGAGGTATTCGCGAAGGTGACTGTCGCTGCTGAGGTGATTCTTGCCCGCTCGCTGGCGGCACTGCTGGCCGGTACGGCTGCGCGTCATCCGCAGACGCTGCAGCCTGGACAGTATTTCGGCCGCCGGCGTGCCGAGGATGGCCGCATCGACTGGACGAAGCCGGCGCAACAGATCCATGACCTGGTGCGCGCGGTGGCGCCGCCGTTTCCGGGGGCTTTTACCGAGATCCGCGGGCAACGCTGGTGCATCAACCGCACCTGCATAGAACCCGGCGTGCAGCTCGCTTCCGGCGCGGACACCAGCGCCGCCGGCGGCACTCGTGCCCGCCTCACCGCCAGCAATGGCAAATGCTACGTGCGCTGTGTCGATGGTGTCGTACTGCGTTTGTTGTCAGTATCAACCATTGCGGGAGCGCTCGATCTCGAGCAGGCTGCCGCCGAGTTGGAACGCAAGCCTGTCATGCTGAGCTGAGCGTTATCCATGACGCGCATTGCTCTGAAGATCGATGTGGATACCGACCGGGGTACGGCCGAGGGGGTCCCAAGACTTGCGAATCTCTTGCAGCGGCTCGATGTCAGGGCTACTTTTCTCTTCAGTCTCGGCCCTGATCAGACCGGGCGCGCTATCAGACGCGCATTCCGGCGCGGGTTTCTCGGCAAGGTGCGCCGCACCTCTGTCGTCAAGCATTACGGTGTGCGCACGTTGCTGTATGGAACACTCTGGCCCGGCCCGCATATCGGCCGGCGACGTGCCGCGCTGATGCGGGCCATAGCCGAGCAGGGCTTCGAAGTGGGTGTCCATACCTACAATCACGTCAGGTGGCAGGACGGCGTTGCGTGCGCCGACGTTGCCTGGACACGGCGCGAGTTGCAGCTGGCGCATGATCAGTTCACGCACATCTTCGGTCGCGCGCCCCTCGTGCATGGAGCTGCGGGCTGGCAGGTGAATGAGTTCGTACCGCAGCTCGAGCAGGAGTTCGGATTTCAGTACGCCTCGGACGCCCGCGGCGTGGGTCCGTTCATGCCGCTGGTACACGGTGTTGAGGTGCCGGTGCCGCAGCTGCCCACCACGCTGCCGACCCTCGATGAGTTAGTCGGCCGCGAGGACCTCGACGGTGTCGAACCGGTGGACCATCTGCTGGCCCTGACGCGCACAACCAACTCCGCTGGCGGGGATCACGTCTACACCCTGCATGCCGAGCTCGAGGGCGGGCTCTTCAGCGATTCTTTCGAGCGGCTGCTGCGCGGCTGGCAGGCCGAGGGAGTCGGCTTGATGGATATGGCCAACTACGCTGCGAGCCTGAATCGGGCGCAACTGCCGCGCTGCCCGCTGGTTGCCGGCACGGTGCCCGGTCGTACGGGTTTTCTGGCTTACCAGGGCTAACCAGCACTAACCAGGACTAGCCACGGCTAACCAGGGCTGGCGCGCAGAGCCGTTGGCCGTTATGGCTCATCTGAGTGGCAGCACGGTTGCGCGCGTGACTGTCCGCATGGCGAAACTCGATTGCACGCTTGCGACGCTGGGTAGCCGCGTCAGGTGTTGACTGTGAATACGCTCGAAGTCTGCCAGGTCGGCGACCACCAGCCGTAGCAGGTAATCGTGCTCGCCAGTCATGAGATAGCACTCCATGACCTCCGGCACCTTGTGCACGGCGTTCTCGAAAGCCTCGAGGCCTGACTGGCTCTGCCGGTCCAGGGTGATACTGACGAAGACGTTCACCGGATAGCCGGCCTTCTGCTGGTCGATGAGGGCGGTGTAGCCCTGGATCAAACCGACTCTGCTCGAGTGCGCGCACCCGGCGCAGACAGGCCGACTCAGACAGGTTCACCTTCTCGGCGAGCGCGGTATTTGTCAGCCGGGCATCCTGCTGCAGCAGGCGCAACAAGGCACGGTCATAACGATCGAGATCCATAGGCGCAATATTCCTGCAGGGATACCTGGATTACTGGCAGATTCTGCCACAGCGAGGCGTGTTTCAGGAGATTTTGCAAGAGCGCACGCAGGGGCTCGCCATAAGCTGCCGCTAATGCCCCGAAGGTCCATCACAGACCCCCTGAACGCCCCAATCCTGCGAGGAGCTGCTCATGCGCATCGGCGTGCCGAAGGAAATCAAGGTTCACGAATATCGTGTTGGCCTCGTGCCGGCGGGAGTCCGCGAGCTCACACAATCCGGCCACCAGGTCGTGGTGGAAGCGGGCGCCGGCGCCGGCATCGGTGTCGAAGATGCCGCTTACGTCGTGGCGGGCGCCACGATTGTCAGCAGCGCTGCGGAAGTGTTTGAGCGCGCCGAGATGGTCGTCAAGGTCAAGGAGCCGCAGCCGGCAGAGTGCGCCATGCTGCGCGCAGGTCAGGTGTTATTCACATACCTGCACCTTGCGGCCGATCCGGTGCAGGCGCGCGGCCTGATGAAGTCCGGCGCGACCGCCATAGCCTATGAAACGGTGACGGCTCCCAACGGCTCGCTGCCTCTGTTGACGCCAATGAGCGAAGTGGCTGGTCGGATGTCCATTCAGGTCGGCGCCGCCTGTCTGCAGAAGGCGAATGGCGGCTTTGGCGTCCTGCTCGGCGGAGTGCCGGGTGTACAGCCGGCCAAGGTCGTCATTCTGGGCGGCGGCGTCGCTGGCCGGCACTCAGCGGAGATGGCCGTTGGCCTGCACGCCGATGTCACTATCGTCGATCGCAATCTTGAGCGCCTGCGCGAGCTGTCGAGCAGTTTCGGCGCAAGCCTGTTGACCGCCTATTCCACCACCGAGACCATCGAGCGCCTGGTGCGCGATGCCGATCTCGTGGTCGGAGCCGTGCTGGTTGCAGGCGCAGCCGCACCGAAGCTCGTGACGCGTGCGATGCTGAGCACGATGAAGCGCGGGGCGGTGCTGGTCGACATCTCGATCGATCAGGGTGGCTGTTTCGAGACCAGCCGCCCCACGACGCATGCCGATCCGACTTTCGTAGTCGATGGCGTCATTCACTACTGTGTCGCCAACATGCCTGGGGCGGTGCCGCGCACCTCCACCTTTGCATTAACCAACGCAACCCTGCCTTATGTGCGGGCACTGGCCGACCTCGGCTGGCAGGCCGCGTTGAAGCGCGATGCAGGGCTCGCCGCGGGCCTGAACGTGCACGCAGGTGAGATTACTCACGAGGTGGTCGCACGCGCACTCGGCTTCGATGCGCATCCGCCAGCGCTGACGGTGGTACGCTGACCGGCAGGTCGCTTCGGTTCCGACCCTGCCACGGCAGCCTCTCTCAAAGGGGAGTGGAGGCTGCCGCCCGCTGCCGCTACGCTAGGCACACGCCATCCTATGCGGCACGGGCCGACGGATAGGGCGCAATGTGTCGTTTTACTGGAGGAAATGAGATGCGATATGCACTGCCGGCTGTCATGCTGGCATTTGCCGCCGGCCCGGCGTTGGCCGCGTCGGTCACCTACGAGGTCGACCCGAGTCATACCTTTCCCAGCTTCGAGGCCGATCACTTCAACGGCCTGTCGGTGTGGCGCGGCAAGTTCGACAAGAGCTCCGGCACGATCGTACTGGACAAGGATGCCGGCAAGGGCTCGGTGACCATCAAGGTGGATGCCGGGTCGATCGACTTCGGCAACCCGAAGCTCAATGACCATGCGCGCTCAGCGGAGATGTTTGATGTGGCGAAGTTTCCGGAGGCCACCTACAAAGGCACGCTGGAGAAATTCAAAGCAGGCGTTCCCTCGGAAGTGAAGGGCGAACTCACGCTGCACGGCGTGACTAAACCTGTGACCCTGACCATCCGGCAGTTCAAGTGCATGATCAATCCGATGTCGAAAAAGGAAGTGTGCGGGGCCGATGCCGCCGGCACCTTCAACCGCAGCGACTTCGGCATCAGTTACGGGGACAAGTACGGCTTCAATCAGGAAGTCAAACTGCAGATCCAGGTGGAAGGCATCCGCACCGGCTGATCCGTTCGCGCTGCGGTGACGTTGAATCCACTTCTGGAAATTATGATGACGGCCGCCCTGGCAGCGGGGCGCGCCGCCCAGCATATCTATCGGGGCGAGTTCGAGGTGCACCGCAAGGCCGACGAGTCGCCGGTGACCGCGGCTGATCACGCCGCGGAGGCGATTATTCTGCAGCATCTCGCCCGAGCAGTAGCCGATGTGCCAGTCGTGGCGGAGGAGGAAGTCGCCGCCGGCCGCGTGCCCGCCATCGCAAGCGAGTTTTTTCTCGTCGACCCACTCGATGGCACCAAGGAGTTCGTTGCTCGCCGCGGCGATTACACTGTAAATATTGCCTTGATTCGCGCGGGTGAACCCGTGCTTGGGGTGGTGTATGCGCCGGCACGCGACAGTCTGTACGCGGGTGACGTCATGGCACGCCAGGCGCTCTGCAGCCAGCAGGATCCCGAGGAGCCGCTGGCAGGGGCGCGCCAGTCGATTCGCGTGCGTAGCGTGCCGAGCTGCGGTCTGACCGTGGTCGCTTCCCGCTCGCATGCCACACCCGAGACGGACACTTACCTCGCCGGATATCGGGTCGCTGAGCGCGTCTCGGTAGGCTCATCACTGAAATTCTGCCTGGTCGCTGCCGCTCAGGCGGACCTGTATCCGCGCCTTGGGCCGACGATGGAGTGGGATACGGCGGCGGGGCATGCGGTGTTGGTCGCGGCCGGCGGCCAGGTGCTGGCGCCTGACGGACAGCCGCTGCGCTACGGCAAGCCCGGATTCCGCAATTCCAACTTCGTCGCCACGGGGACGCTCGTGCCGCGGCCGCTGGCAGCGTAAGCCGATGAGCACCGCCCAGCTGCGTCGCCTCGAGGCCGAATCGATCGGCATCATGCGGGAAGTGGTGGCGGAATTTCGCAACCCGGTGATGTTGTATTCCATCGGGAAAGACTCCGGCGTCATGCTGCACCTGGCCATGAAGGCCTTCTATCCCGCGAAACCTCCGTTCCCGCTGCTGCACGTGGATACGGGCTGGAAATTCCGCGACATGATCCGGCATCGGCAAGAGGTGGTGGCGCGCTACGGGTTGCGCCTGCTCGTGTATACCAATATGGATGGGGTGGCGCGCGGCATCAATCCCATCACCTCCGGCTCGCAGCTGCATACCCAGGTCATGAAGACCGAAGCGCTCAAGCAGGCGCTGGACCAATGGAAGTTCGACGCAGCCTTTGGTGGCGCGCGTCGCGACGAGGAACGCAGTCGCGCCAAGGAGCGGATCTTCTCATTCCGTTCGGCGGGTCACAGCTGGGACCCGCGCAACCAGCGCCCGGAGCTGTGGCAGCTGTTCAACACGAAGATCAACCGCGGCGAGAGCATTCGGGTATTCCCGCTGTCGAACTGGACTGAACTGGATATCTGGCAATACACCAGGGTGGAAGACATTCCGGTCGTGCCGCTGTATTTCGCCGCGCCGCGTCGCGTCGTACGGCGCGATGGAGTCTGGCTGATGCGCGACGATGAGCGCATGCCCTTGCGGCCTGGCGAGCTCGAAGAGACCCGCACCGTCCGCTTCCGCTCGCTGGGATGCTATCCGCTCTCCGCGGCAGTGGAGAGTCAGGCGGCGACCGTGGAGCAGATCATCGAGGAGATGCTGAGCACGCGCACCTCCGAGCGCTCCGGTCGCCTGATCGACCATGACGAAGCCGCCTCCATGGAACGCAAGAAGCGCGAAGGATACTTCTGATGTCCGCGGGGCTGCTGCGCTTTCTGACCTGCGGCTCGGTGGACGATGGCAAGTCGACCCTCATTGGCAGACTGCTGTACGACACCCGGCTCATCATGGAGGATCAGCTCGAGCTCCTCGAGCATGACAGCCGCAAGCACGGCACTACCGGCGCGGACATCGATCTCGCCTTGCTCGTGGACGGACTCGAGGCCGAGCGGCAGCAGGGCATCACCATCGATGTCGCGTACCGGTTCTTCGCAACTCCACACCGCTCATTCATCGTAGCCGACACGCCTGGACATGAGCAGTACACCCGCAACATGGCTACCGGCGCGTCCAACTCCGATGCCGCGATCATTCTGATCGATGCCCGCCGTGGCGTGCTGACCCAGACACGACGCCACAGCTATATCTGCGCGCTGCTCGGCATTCGCCATGTCATCGTCGCGGTGAACAAGATCGACCTGGTAGAATTTTCCGGCGAGCGCTTTCATCACATCGTGGCCGACTACCTCGGCTTTGCCCAGTCGCTGGGCTTCAGCTCGATAGTCACCATCCCGGTTTCGGCGCGCTTCGGTGACAACGTCACGCAGCGCTCCGAGCGTATTCGCTGGTTTGACGGTCCCACCCTGCTCGAGCAGCTTGAAACCCTCGATGTCACCAGTAGCGCGGGCGTGCTGCCGCTGCGCTTTCCGGTGCAATGGGTCAATCGTCCCGATCCGGATTTCCGCGGCTTCGCAGGAACCGTGGCCTCTGGCGCGGTGAGGACCGGCGAGCGCGTGGTGGTCGCAGGCTCTGGCAAGGAGACGACCATAGCGCGCATTGTGACCGCGGACGGCGATCTCGCTGAGGCAACTGCCGGGATGGCCGTGACGCTGACCTGCACAGAAGAAGTGGACATTGCTCGCGGCGACGTGCTGGCTCATCCGGAAGATCGTCCGGAGGTCGTGGATCAATTTGCCGCTCACCTGCTGTGGATGGCGGATGAAGAGATGCTGCCCGGGCGCTCCTACCTGCTGCGCATCGGCACGAAATTCGTGCCGGCGCGTATCACGAGCCTCCGGCACAAGGTGGACGTCAACACGCTGGAGCACATTGCCGCGCGCACGCTCGCACTGAACGATGTCGGCGTCTGTAACCTCGCGACCTCGACCCCAGTCGCCCTCGATCCGTACGAGCAGAACCGCAGCACCGGCGCCTTCATCCTGATCGATCGCTTTACCAATGCCACGGTCGGCGCGGGCATGATCAGCTTCGCCCTGCGGCGCGCCACCAACATTCATCGCCAGAGTGTGCTGGTGGACAAGACGGCGCGCCTGCATCGCAACGGGCATCGCCCTGCCATCCTGTGGTTCACGGGACTGTCCGGCTCGGGCAAGAGCACGATCGCAAGCCTACTCGAGCGCGAGTTGCACGCGCTCGGCGCGCACACCTACATGCTCGATGGAGACAACGTCCGCCATGGCCTGAATCGCGATTTGGGCTTCACCGACGCCGATCGCGTCGAGAACATCCGCAGGGTGGGTGAGGTCGCGAAGCTTTTCGTGGATGCCGGCCTCTTGGTGCTGTGTTCGTTCATCTCCCCTTTCCGTGCCGAGCGCCAGATGGTGCGCGAGTTGGTGGACGAGGGTGAGTTCGTCGAGATCTTCGTCGACACACCGCTGGAGGAGTGCATGCGACGCGATCCGAAGGGGCTGTATGCACGCGCGCGCGCGGGCAAGATAAAGAACTTCACCGGTATCGACTCCCCTTACGAGACGCCGGAGCATGCGGAGATCGTCATCGATACGCGCAGCACGGCGCCCGCCGAATCCGCGCGCCGTATTGCCGAAGAGCTGCGCGCACGACACCTTCTGCCGTAATAGCTCACGACACCGGCAGGCGGGTGGTCAGCTTTTTCGTGCGCAGCACGAAGCTGGTATTCACCGAGCGCACCGCACGCGCCTGCAACACCCGCGCAGACATGAAATGCTCGTAAGCCTCCATGCTGGCGGCGACGATCTTCAGCAGATAGTCGTTAGGTCCGCTCATCGAGTGGCATTCCAACACCTCCGGCCTCTCCTTGATCAGGGCATCGAACTCGCGCACCGTCTCGGGGTGATGGTTCTCGAGTGAGACCAGGGCGTAGGCGAGGATCGGCAGTCCCACGCTCGGCGCATCCAGCAGCGTCGCATAGCCGGCTATGAAACCCTCCTGCTCGAGCCGGCGCAGCCGCCGCCAGCAGGGAGCTGGTGAGAGGCCGACCCGCTTGGCGAGCTCCTGATTGGCAATGCGTGCATCGCCTTGCAGCTCATCCAGAATTCGCCGGTCCAGTCGATCCAGCTTTTTCACGACCCACACTCTCCACTAAGCAATAGTATTGCGCAGGAGACCACAAATGCGGCAATGCCAGCAAGCTTATTGCCGCGTGAGCAGCATAGACTGTGCGCCAAAGGGTCCTGGAGCTCCACGAGCTACGGGCAGCACATTCACGGCACGCGCGGGTGGCACATTCGCGAGGGGATGCAGATGGTGGCACCGGCAGCAACGGCTGTGCGCGCGGCGCTCAAGCCGGACGGCAACATCGACTGGCAACACGTCAGTTACCTGCTACTGAGCTCGCGCGCGCTCGATGATCTGGAAGAGACGCGCCTGCTGCCCGAACGCAAGGTGTTGTATCAGTTCTGTGCGCGTGGGCATGAGCTCGGACAGATTCTTCTCGGCCTGCATCTCAACAATCCACACGACGGCGTGGGCGTCTACTATCGCTCGCGGCCGCTGATGCTGTCACTCGGGATCAGCCTGGAAGATGCTGCGGCTGGACCGCTGGCGCGCGCCGGCTCTTTCAGCGGCGGTCGTGACATCGGCGTGGTATTCAACATGCCCAGTCGTGGCGGAGCGACGGTGCTGCCTGCCTGTGGCGGCGTGGGTACGCAATACACCCCCACGGCAGGATGGGCTCAGGCCATTCGGTATCACAGCGAAGTGCTCAAGGACAGTAGTTATGACCGCAGTATCGCGGTCGTGCACGGCGGGGACGCCTCCGTCGCCACTAATGGTTTCTGGTCCGCGCTCACTATTGCAACCACGCAGCGCCTGCCCGTGCTGTTTTACATTGAAGACAACGGCTACGGCATATCGGTGCCCTCGCAGCTGCAAACCCCGGGCGGCAACATTGCCGCCAACCTGCGCTCGTTTTCCGGTCTGCACATCCTGGAAGGCGACGGCACCGATCCTGCACAGGCTGCCGATCTGACGCAGCGTGCGGTCGAGAAGGTACGCAACGAGCGCACACCAGTCCTGCTGCGTCTTACGGTTCCGCGGCTCTCCGGCCACTCCGGGCAGGATACCCAGGCCTACAAGTCAGCCGAGCTCATCGTTCGCGAGCAGTCCCGCGATCCGCTGCGGCGTCTGCAGGCGTTCCTCGTTCCGGAGCTGTGGGCCGAGACCCAGTGGGCAGCTCTCGCACAGCAGGCACAGGCAGACGTCCAGCATGCTGTCGAGCAGGCAATGGCGCGCCCCCAACCCGATCCCACCGAGCTCACCCGGTACGTGTTTGCTGAAGGCGATGATTCAGACCCGCGGCTGCCGGCCCAAGGCGGACTTGCATCCCGGGGTCACCGCTTCGCGCGCTCCAGCACCACGGCCGTCCCGCAAGGCGTGCGCATCAACATGCTGACGGCGATCCGCCGCGCGCTGGAGGTCGAGTTGGCAGCTAACGATCGCATGCTGGTGTTTGGCGAGGACGTCGGACCTAAGGGCGGTGTCCATGGGGCGACCGTCGGCCTGCAGGACAAGTTCGGAAGGTCACGTGTCTTCGATACGAGCCTGTCCGAGGAGGGCATCATCGGTCGGGCGGTCGGCATGGCACTTGCCGGCCTGCTGCCGGTGGCCGAGATCCAGTTTCGCAAATACGCCGAACCGGCGGCCGAGCAGCTCACCGACTGCGGTACCCTGCGCTGGCGCACCCACAATCGGTTCGCCGCGCCCGTCGTGGTAAGAATGCCCGGCGGGTTCTTCAAGTGTGGCGACCCGTGGCACAGCCAGACCAGCGAGGTCACCTGGGCTCATGGCATTGGGTGGCGGCTGGCCTTTCCGTCCAATGCCGAGGATGCAGTAGGCCTGCTGCGCAGCGCGCTACGCGGCAACGATCCGACCATCTTCTTCGAGCATCGCGCCATGCTCGATGGCGCCTGGGCTCGCCGACCCTATCCAGGCGATGAGTACGTCGTGCCCTTCGGCAAGGCGCGTCTGATTCGTTCTGGCGAGGAGCTCACCGTAGTCACCTGGGGCGCGATGGTCGAGCGCTGCGAGCAAGCGGCGAGCGCGTCCGCGGTACACGCCGAAGTGTTAGATCTGCGCACCCTGTCACCCTGGGATAAAGCGGCGGTGCTCGACTCGGTGCACAAGACCCGGCGCTGCCTGATCGTGCATGAGGACAACCTGACCGCCGGTTTCGGTGCAGAGATTGCAGCGACGCTCGCCAGGGAGGCATTCTTCGATCTGGATGCGCCGATCGAGCGACTGACCATGCCGGATATTCCCAGTCCGCACAGTCCGGTACTGCTGCAGCAAGCCGTACCGGGCGTTGCGCAGATTACCGAGACCATCCAGATGTTGGCGAGCGTCTGATCGTGGCGGGTGAAATCGAAGTACGCGCGCCAGCGGACCAGAGCGAGGGCACGCGCTCGCACGTGCTGCAATGGCTGAAAGCAGTGGGCGACCCGGTCGCCGAGAACGAGCCGCTGCTGGAGATCGAGACCGACAAGGTTACCGTGGAGGTCGCAGCGCCGAGTGCCGGGGTGTTGCAGCAGATTCTCAAGACCGAACAGGAGGAGATCGCCCCAGGAGAGCTCCTCGGACGCATCGCCCTCGCGGGCCAGAGCTCTCAGACACCTGCCGCACAGGCATCCGCGGCGGTCACTTCGGCGGCAGCAACGGCTTCGCGGCCAGGAGCGGTCAGCCAAGTGGCCACCCCGCGGTCTGATGTGGTTCGCAGCCCTGATCAACTGAGCCCCGCGGTAATGCGATTGTTGCGTGAGTATGGGCTGCGGCCCGAGGACGTGCCAGCAAGTGGCCGGGATGGACGCATCACCGTTAAGGATGTCCTCGCCCACGGTGAACGGCGCGAGACGACTAATGGTGGGACTGCCGGCCCGTTGACTGCAGCAGCCGGCATGTCGACCGCCGCCGCGGGTTTTTCGAGTGCCGCCAACGCGACCGTCACGACGGATTCTTCGTCTGCAGTCAGCGCTACGGACTCCGTAGCTCCGAGCCGCTGGCAGCCGCACACGCCGGTGCGCAAACGCGTTGCGCAGCACATGGTGCAGAGTCTGCTGCAGACCGCACCGCATGTGACCACGGTGTTTGATGTCGACATGACCAACACCCTGACCCATCGTGACCAATTCAAGGCCGATTTCGGCCGCCGCGGCGTGGCGCTTACCCTCACGGCTTATTTCGTACAGGCTGCGGTCGCTGGGTTGCAGGCAGTGCCTGAAGCCAACAGCCGCTGGACGGACACCGCCCTGCAACTGTTCGAAGCCATGCATATCGGCATCGCCACTGCGGCCGATGCCGGACTCGTGGTGCCGGTACTGCATGATGCGCAGTCGCTGGACCTGTTCGGGACCGCGGCAGGCTTGCAGGAGTTAGTCAGCAAGGCGCGTAGTGGCAGCCTTGCACCTGCCGATGTACGCGGCGGTACCTTCACCATCTCCAATCACGGCGTCAGTGGCAGCCTGCTCGCTGCTCCCATTGTCATCAACCAGCCGCAGTCAGCGATTCTCGGAGTAGGCAAGCTCGAGAAGCGCGCCGTCGTGGTCAACAGCGGCGCACAGGACGAAGTTCGGATACAGCCGCGCTGTTACGTCACGTTGACCATCGATCATCGGGTCATGGATGGCCATCGGGCGAACCGCTTTCTGCAGGCCTTCGTGCAAAAACTGCAGGCACCGCCCGGCTGACGGTGAGTCCGCCGAAGCGCTGGTAGGTCACAGGCATCGGCGGCGGCAGCGGCTCAGTAATCGTCCCGGCCGTCGCGGACAGAAACTCCTCGGCGCCCGAAAATACCCGGCCATAAAGCGCGGCACATAGCTCGTACGCCGCGCTGCCAACCCAGTCCTGCGGCAGCAGGCTGGGGGGTAACAGGGGATCCTGCAGATGAATCTTGCGGTAGTGGTGGATCAGCAGCGTGCGCACGATAAAGTGCTCGCGGGGGCAGAGGGCAGCCGCGGGGCGGCTTTGCAAAGGGGCGAACGCCTTCACGAAGCGCCGATAACCCCGCGCGAGCTGCTGCAGATCCCAGCCTAGTGCTACCAGTCGGCGATCCGCATCGAGACCTTCGCTGCGGCTGCGCAGCAACAAGCTATCGTCGAGGCGCAGTTCCTCCAGCCACTGCCGCTGCTGGGTGAGCTCGCTGTTCGGATGAATGAAAACGCCGGGTTGAAGCTGACCGAAGCCGAGCCAGTGCAATTGACGCCGCGCATCCTCGCGCCGCGCGCCCTCGCCGAGCAGTAGCAGGCTCCAGTGCCGGTCCCAGCTGGCAGGATTTCGACCGTAGATTCGTTGCGTTGCCTGGTGGAAGCGCTCAGCGCCAAGCTCGGTAAGCCGATACTCGGCGAGTCGACCGGCACGACGGGCGCTGAACCAACCTTCCTGGGCCAGGCGTCCGACCGCCGTGCGCACGTGGCGCTCGCTGATTCCAAACGGCGCTGCCAGCGCAATCAAACCTGAAAGTGTCACCGCGCCACCACGTGGCGCAATGGCGTCGCCAAAAATACTGACGAGCAGCGAGCCTGCGCGGATGGGCTTCTGTTCGTGAAAATGCGCCAGCAAAATCGCCACGCGCCGTGCCGGTCGCGCCTTTGAGTCATCTCGGGCCATGGCGCATTCTGACACACAAATATTTGCGATGGTTTCATTTCTGTGTCAGATTAGCAGGCACATAGCAAGCGGGGTCATACATGTACACCCAGGGACTCGATGCGCTCGGCAAGGAGTGCGTGCATACGCCGGGCGCGGATACCGCTAGGCTCGAGGAGCACTTTCAGCAGCGCATCGACGCTGATGACAAGATTGAGCCCAAGGACTGGATGCCCGAAGCCTATCGGCGCACCCTCATCAGGCAAATCTCACAACACGCGCATTCAGAGATCGTCGGCATGCTGCCCGAGGGCAACTGGATCACGCGCGCGCCCACGCTGCGCCGCAAGGCGGTGTTGATTGCCAAGGTCCAGGACGAAGGCGGCCACGGCATGTACCTGTACAGCGCCGCGGAAACGCTCGGCATCAGCCGCGACCAGATGCTGGCTCAGCTGCTCAATGGCAGCGCCAAGTACTCCAGTATTTTCAACTATCCGACCCTCACCTGGGCGGATATCGGTGCGATCGGCTGGCTGGTGGATGGAGCTGCGATCATGAACCAGATCCCGATCTGTCGCTGCTCCTACGGGCCTTATGCCCGAGCCATGGTGCGCATCTGCAAGGAAGAGAGTTTTCATCAGCGGCAGGGTTTTGAGATCATGCTCACGCTTGCGCGTGGCACCGCTGAGCAACGCGCCATGGCCCAGGACGCGCTCAACCGCTGGTGGTGGCCGTCGGTCATGATGTTCGGCCCGAGCGACAGCGACTCCAAACATTCAGCGCAATCGATGCGCTGGAAGATCAAACGCTTCTCCAATGACGAGCTGCGGCAGAAGTTCATCGACGTCACCGCACCCCAGGCCGAGTTCCTGGGCCTGCAGATTCCGGATCCTGATCTGAAGTGGGATGCCGCATCGGAGCATTACCGCTTCGGCAAGATCGATTGGAGGGAATTCCAGGCCGTCCTGCAGGGGCACGGCCCGTGCAATCGCGAGCGGTTGGCTGCGCGGCGGCGCGCAGCACGAGGAGGGCGCGTGGGTGCGCGAGGCGGCAAGCGCGTATGCGGCCAAACAACAGGCGCGGGCGGCAGCATGACTGCGGGTAAGGGCGCGATGGCGGAACGCACGACCTCAGGTGTGCACACGAAGGACGAGTGGCCGCTGTTCGAGGTTTTCATCCGCTCGCGTTCCGGTCTGGAGCATCGGCACGTGGGCAGTGTGCACGCCGCCGACGCCCGGATGGCCCTCGAGCACGCGCGCGATGTCTATACGCGCCGCCAGGAGGGCGTGAGCATCTGGGTAGTGCGCTCGAGCGCATGTGCTTGCCTCTGACCCGAAGGAGGCGGATGCACTGTTTGAGCCGGCGAGGGACAAGGTGTATCGGCACCCCACCTTCTACAGCATTCCTGATGAGGTGAAGAATCTGTGAGCGCAGCAGCGGCGAGTAGCTCGGCCGGATTCGGGGTGCGCACGGAATCCCACCTGCGTTATGTGTTACGGCTGGCGGATAGCAGTCTCATCCTCGGACAGCGGCTGGCCGAGTGGGTGGGCCATGCACCCGCTCTGGAGGAAGACCTCGGTCTGGCCAACATCTCGCTCGATCTCATCGGTCAGGCGCGACTGCTGCTCAGTTACGCAGGTCGGCTCGAAGGACGGGGCCGGGATGAGGATGCACTCGCCTTCCTGCGCGATGCGCCGGCGTTCGCCAATGTCACACTGGCTGAGCAGCCGAACGGCGATTTCGGCAGGACGATCGTTCGCCAGGTGCTGTTGGATGCGTGGCAGTTGCAGCTGTATGAGGGGCTTGCGGTTTCCACCGACCGGCAGCTTGCCGGGATTGCCGCTAAGGCGCTGAAGGAGACCGCCTACCATCTTCGCTTCAGTTCCGGCTGGCTCGTACGCCTGGGAGATGGCACCGAGGAGAGTCACCGGCGCGTGCAGGAGGCTCTCGCTCAGTTATGGCCGTACACCATCGAGCTCTTCACGGCCGATGCCATCGACGGGGAGTTGGCCTCGGCGGGTGTCGCCCCAAGTCTCGAGTTGGTGCAGCGTTCCTGGGATGAGTATATGGATCAACTTCTGCGTAGCGCCACGCTGCGGCGTCCCGAGGCCGTGCCGTACCAATGGTATGGCAAACAAGGCGTGCACAGTGAGCATCTCAGTCATCTGTTGACGGAGATGCAACACATGCAGCGTACCTATCCGGGAGTGCAGTGGTGAGCTGTCTGCGCGATCCGCCCGCAGTAGCGCCGATATGCAACGAAATCGTTGCAACGGCGCTGCCACGCCCTGCCGTGGAGCGCCAGGTGTGGAGCGTGCTCGAGCAAGTCATGGATCCAGAGATTCCGATCCTGAGCATTGTAGATCTCGGTGTAGTGCGTTACGTGCAGTGTGAGCCGCGCGGGGACGGCCCTGCAGCGGTGCGAGTAGGTCTGACGCCGACCTATTCGGGCTGTCCGGCTACGGAGGTCATCCGACGGTCTGTGTATAGCGCCTTGCGGCAACGCGGCTATAGGGATGTGGTGCTGGACGAAGTGCTTGCTCCTGCATGGACCAGCGACTGGCTGAGCGAGAGTGCCCATCAGAAACTGCGCGCATTCGGTATCGCACCTCCGGACCGGACGGTGGACCGGGTGCGTCATCTATTCAAGCCTGCCGCGGTCCTCTGCCCGCGCTGCTCGAGCGCTCGTACCGAGCGGATCAGTGAGTTTGGTTCGACCCCCTGCAAAGCTCATTACCGCTGCCAGGTGTGTCTCGAGCCTTTCGATCAGTTCAAGTGCATCTAAGATGCAATTGCGACGGGCGCCATGCTGAAGTTTCATTCGTTACGCGTAGCAGAGGTGCGGCCCGAGGCCGAGGATGCGGTTGCGATCGCGTTCGATGTACCGGAGGAGTTGCGTAACGAGTTCACCGGGCAGGCGGGTCAGCATGTCGTCGTGCGCACCGCCATCAATGGCGCGGAACAGCGACGCACCTATTCACTGGTGAGCCTGCCAGGTGAAGTGCCGCTGCGGATCGTGGCGCGTGTGCACGAGCGCGGACTCGTGTCGCGCTATCTCGCGAACGAGCTCCAGGTTGGACAGCATCTCGATATATTGCCTCCCAATGGCAGTCTCATTCTGCACGAGAGATCAGCGGCAGCGGCAGCGGGTCGATTGTACGTCGCCTTTGCCGCCGGCTGTGGCATCACTCCTGTGCTTGCGATCTCCCGCGAAGTGCTGCGGCGCCACCCCGGCAACGCATTCATCCTTTTTTATGGCAATACGGGCAGCGGACGCACGATGTGTCTCGAGGAGCTGCAGGGGCTGAAGAATCAGCACCTCGAGCGCCTGGCGCTGCATTTCATCATGAGTCGCGAGCCGCAGGAGGTTGAGATCTACAACGGTCGCATCGATGCTGAGCGGGTGCGTGAGGTGGCGCAGAGCCTGTTTCGGGCGCGAGAGGTAAGCCAGTATTTCGTATGCGGCCCTGGCGACATGATCGAGACAGTATCAGGGGCCTTGCGTGCGCTGGGAGCTGCGTCCGAATGCATTCACGGCGAGCACTTCACGGTCCTCGCGGATGAGCATGCGCAGGGTGATACATCGCCGAGTGCGCTCAGTACGCCATCTGCCACCCCCGCCCCAGCCGCTGCCGTGGTTGATCCGCAGCTGGCGCAGGTTACCGTCCTCATGGATGGCCGGCGCAGGTCTTTCTCCATGCGCATGAACGAGGAGACCATCCTCGATGCGGCCGGGGAGGCGGGGCTGGAGCTGCCGTTCTCCTGTCGCGCAGGAGTCTGCTCGACCTGTCGGACCAAGGTAGTGCGCGGCGAGGTAGAGATGGCGCAGAACTATGCGCTGGAGGACTGGGAGCTCGAGCAAGGCTACGTGCTGGCGTGTCAGTCACGCGTGAAGAGCCGTGATCTCGAGCTGGATTACGACGAACGCTGAGGGGACGCGCCGTGCACAGCTACGACACCATACTGTTTGAAGTCCGGGATGGCATTGCGCGTCTTACCCTGAACCGCCCTGATCGCCTCAACAGCTTCAATACCACGATGCACGGTGAGGTACGCGCGGCGCTCGAGAGCCTGCAGAATTCGGGTGCGCGTGTACTGGTGATCAGCGGCGCAGGCCGCGGCTTCTGTGCCGGGCAGGATCTGGGCGACCGGGCGGTAGCGCCGGGTGATCGCGCAGTTGATCTGGGGGAGTCCATCGAGAAGCACTACAAACCGCTGGTGCTCGCCCTGCGTGCCCTGCCCATCCCGGTTATAGCCGCGGTCAACGGAGTCGCGGCCGGCGCGGGCGCCAACATCGCGCTCGCCTGTGACCTGGTCATCGCTGCGGCATCGGCCAGCTTCGTGCAACCGTTCTGCAAACTGGGGTTGGTTCCGGACAGCGGCGGCACCTGGTTTCTGCCCCGGCTTGTCGGGCCGGCGCGCGCCACGGGCTTGAGTTTGCTGGGCGACAAACTCTCCGCCGAGCAAGCCGCCGCGTGGGGACTGATCTGGCAATGCCTGCCCGATGCGGAATTTGCTGCGGGCGTCGAGAAGCTGGCACGACAACTTGCTGTCGCGCCCACCCGAGGCCTGGCGCGCACACGGCAGGCGCTGCAGAAGAGCTGGAATCAAACACTGGAGCAGCAGCTCGATCTCGAGCGGGATTATCAGCGGGAACTGGGGTTCACCGCGGACTATGCCGAGGGCGTCGCTGCCTTCGCGCAGAAGCGTTCGCCTCAATTCAGCGGGAAGTGAAGGATGAGCGCATCGCTCGGTATGCAACTGGAAAGTTTCGCGGCGGGCAAGTGGCAGGCCGGCCACGGTGAGTCGGTTGCCCTGCGCGATGCCACCAGTGGCGAGGTCATCGCGCGCGCGGCACGCGGCGGGCTCAGCTACGGCGGAATGTTGGAGCACGCCCGGGCGGTCGGTGGCCCGAATCTGCGTGCGCTGACTTTTCATGAGCGGGCGGCCCTGATCAAGGCACTGGCCAAGCACCTGGGCGAGCACAAGGACGAGTTCTATCAGTGGTCCTATGCCACCGGCGCAACCCGTAGCGATTCGTGGATCGATATCGACGGTGGCATCAGCACCCTGTTTGTGTACGCAAGCAAGGGCGTTCGTGAGCTACCGAATGGGCACGTGTATGTGGACGGATCCCTGGAACTGCTCTCCAAATCCGGGCGCTTTGTAGGACAACACATCTACGTACCGCTCGAAGGCGCCGTTGTCCAGATCAACGCCTTCAACTTTCCCGTGTGGGGAATGCTGGAAAAACTTGCCCCGGCACTCCTCGCCGGTGTCCCCACCATCGTAAAGCCAGCGACCGCCACGGCTTATCTCACCGAGCGCGTGGTGCGCCGTATCGTCGCTTCTGGATTGTTGCCCGCCGGCGCGCTGCAGCTTATCTGCGGAGGTGTGGGTGATCTGTTCGAGCACCTGACCTGTCAGGATGCGGTCGCCTTCACCGGCTCCGCCTCGACTGCCAGTCAGCTGCGCCGCCATCCCACGATCCTCGCCAATGCGGTGCGCTTCACCGCTGAGACCGATTCGCTCAACTCGTGCATCCTCGGGCCGGATGGCAGCCCGGCCGAAGCCGAGTTCGGACTGTTTGTGCGCGAGGTGGTGCGCGAGATGACGGTGAAGGCCGGGCAGAAGTGCACCGCCATCCGGCGGGCGATCGTGCCGCGCTCTCTGGCACCCCAGGTGCTCGAGGCCTTGCGCGCGTCTCTTGCGTCCATCGCGGTCGGCAATCCACGCCTGCCGACTGTGCAGATGGGCCCGCTCGCCTCACTGGCACAACGTCGCGAAGTCAACGAGCAGCTGCGGCTCTTGCGGCAGGAAGCGGCTGTGGTATTCGGGGGCGATGGCGTGCAGTCGCTGCAGGAAGCCGACGCCGCGCGCGGCGCCTTCGTCTCGCCGACCCTGTTGCATTGTGAGGATCCCGCCGCTGCACGGGCGGTCCATGTGGTGGAGGCCTTCGGGCCGGTCTGTACAGTAATTCCCTATGACGATGTGGATGGCTCGATTGCTCTCGCCCGACAGGGGGGAGGCAGCCTGGCAGGTTCGATTTTCACTCAGGACAACGCGGTCGCCCGCCGTCTGCTGTTGGGGCTTGCGCCATGGCACGGCAGGCTGCTGGTGGTGAACCGGCATTGCGCGGCGGAATCCACCGGTCACGGCTCGCCGTTACCGCACCTGGTGCACGGCGGCCC
The DNA here is from genome assembly GCA_963715725.1 of uncultured Pseudomonadota bacterium. Classification (GTDB taxonomy): domain Bacteria; phylum Pseudomonadota; class Gammaproteobacteria; order Steroidobacterales; family Steroidobacteraceae; genus 13-2-20CM-66-19. Next base: position 3,968,942 of record OY970272.1, read on the forward strand.
GGGCCGCGCTGGTGGAGGCGAGGAGCTGGGAGGGATTCGCGGGATGTTGCATTTCATGCAGCGCACGGCGGTGCAGGGTACGCCCGATGTTCTGAGCGCGGTGAGCGGTCGGTGGGTGCGTGGGGCGGTCGAACTCGATCCCGGTGTGCACCCGTTTCGTAAGACTTTCGGTGCACTGCGCATCGGTGACACCTTCCGCTCCGGCGCGCGTACCGTAAGCCTGGAGGATATCGAGCAGTTCGCGCATCTCACCGGCGATACGTTCTATGCGCACATGGACGAGGCGGCCGCCCGGCGCAATCCGTTGTTTGGCGGACGTGTCGCGCACGGTTATTTCCTGATCGCCGCCGCGGCCGGACTGTTCGTTGATCCGCCTCTTGGGCCGGTGCTGGCGAACTATGGTATCGACCAGCTGCGCTTCATGAAGCCGGTGAAGCCTGGCGACCAGATCCGCGTGCGCCTGACCTGTAAGGAGAAGTCGCTCCGGGCCGGGCAGGGCTATGGCGAGGTTCGCTGGGACACCGAGATCAGCAATCAGGATGGTGAGACCGTCGCCTTCTATGACGTCCTCACCATGGTCAGCGAGCATAGCGTCCCCGATGCTACCGACGAGAGTTCAGTTGAGGCGCGATGACTGAATCCACCTTCAATGCTGCGCCAGGGTCCGGCCCGGAGGCGGGCTCGCTGCCCGAGCGTTTCCGGCAGCGCTTTCCGAGCCTGCAGTTTCTGGAGCCCGAGCGCGGGATTCTCGAGATTGTCATCGGTAATCCGCAACGGCTAAACGCCGCCGACGCCGCCATGCATCGTGATCTGGCCTCGCTCTGGCGCGCGATTGATGTCGAGGATGAGGTACAAGTGGCCCTGGTGCGCGGTGAGGGTGAGCATTTCAGCTCCGGCGGCGACTTCACGCTCATCGAAAGCATGATCAGCGATGAGGCAACGCTGGTGCGAGTGTGGAAGGAAGCCGGCGACCTGGTCTACAACCTCATCAACTGCTCCAAACCCGTGGTCTCGGCAATCCGCGGCACCGCAGTTGGTGCCGGACTTGCGGTGGCGCTGCTGGCTGACATCGCTATCGCCGGGCGCGATGTCAGGATTCTCGATGGGCATACGCGGCTCGGTGTCGCGGCTGGGGATCATGCGGTCATCATCTGGCCTCTGCTGTGCGGTCTGGCCAAGGCCCGCTATTACTTGCTCACTAACGAGCCGCTCTCGGGAGAGGAGGCGGAACGCATCGGCCTGGTGGCGCGCTGCGTCGATGATGCGGAGGTCTATCCGGCAGCGCTCAGTGCCGCCCGGCGGCTCGCCGCCAGCAGCCCTACCGCAGTGCGCTGGACCAAACATGCCCTGAATAACTGGCTGCGTTCCGCAGGCCCGGCCTTCGATACATCGCTGGCCCTGGAGTTTCTCGGTTTCCGTCTGGGCGACGTACGCGAGCGACTGCAGGCGATCCGCGACCGGAAAAAAGAGCGCTGATCGGAGGCGCGGCCGGGCGCCGGGTCATTGCGCGCCGAGCTTGAAAACATGGCCACGGGTAGAGAGGGCATTGATGAGCACCCATACCGGGATGCCCGGGCTGAGTGCGAGCGCGCGGCCCGCGTCGTGTGAGATCCGCGCGAGCACCGCTGCACCCCCGACATCCACCTGCACGAGCAGCGCATCGGGCTCGTCCCCGGTAATCGCCGTGACCGTGCCGTGCAGCTGGTTGTGCAAGCTGAGCTTGCGGGGCTGCTCGGTCGCGAGGACGAGATCACGCGCCAACAGCTGCAGGCGCAGGCGATCACCGGGCGCCGTGTCCCGCACGTTGACCGTGATGCGGGTATCACCGATCTGCACAACGGCCAGCGCCGCGGCACGGTCAGCTGCAGTCACGACGCCATCGAGCACGGCACCTACCTGCTCGCCGCCGACGATGTGGCGCAGAGCCGGGGCGAGGCTGATCTGCCGCACATCGCCCTGAGCAACCACCCGGCCGGCGTCCATCAGGACCACATAGGTGGCCAGCTGCAACACCTCTGCAAACTGGTGACTGACATACACCATGGGAATGGCGAGCTCATCGCGTAGCGCCACGAGGTACGGCAACACTTCGTCCCGCCGCGCCAGATCGAGCGAGGCCAGCGGCTCATCGAGCAGCAGCAGCCGCGGTTGCGACAGCAGCGCTCGGCCAAGCGCGACGCGCTGCCGCTCTCCCCCGGAGAGTTGATGGGGCCGGCGCTGCAGCAGGGGCTGCAGGCCCAGCAGGGTCACGATGTGATCGAAATCGATGGCGTGGCTGTTGGTGCGCGCTCGTCGTGCGCCATACCGCAGGTTCCCGACTACGCTCAGGTGGGGAAACAGGCGAGCATCCTGGAACACGTAACCCGTGCGGCGCTGCTCCGGGGGCAGATTGATGCGGCGGTGCGAATCCGCCAGCACTTCCCCGTCCAGCTGCACGCTTCCCGTATCCGTTCCTAACAGTCCGGCGATCAGGTTGATGGTCGTCGTCTTGCCGCAACCGGAGCGACCGAACAGCGCGACGACTCCCGGCGTCGGTGCATCGAAGTGAGCCTGCAGCTCAAAGCCGGGAAGGCTCTTGCGTACGTCGACCCGCAGCATTAGCGACCCAGCAAGTGACGCACACGCCGCGCCAGCAACTCGGCGAGCAACAGTCCGGTAAGCCCAGCGATGAAGGAGAGCACAGCTAGACGCAGCGCTGCGGCATCGCCCCCTGGGGATTGAATGGCGCTGTACAACGCCAGGGGAATGGTGCGCGTCTCACCGGGCACGTTGGCCGCGAAGGTGATGACTGCCCCGAATTCGCCCAGCCCGGCCGCGAACGCGGTCACGACCCCTGCGATGATCCCGGGCAACATCAACGGCAGGGTGATGGTGAGGAAGCAATCGAAAGGACGCGCGCCCAGCGTGCGTGCGGCCGCCTCCAGGCCGGGATCGACATTCTCCAGCGCAAGCCGAATAGCGCGCACCATCAACGGAAATCCCATCACCGCAGTCGCAAGTGCAGCTCCGGCGGTGGTGAACGCCAGCTGTATTCCCAGCCGCTCGTAGAGCCAGCCGCCAATCGGGCCGCGATTGCCGAACAGCACGAGGAGCAGGTAGCCCACGGCTACGGGGGGCAGCACCAGGGGCAGATGCACCAGGGCATCGAGCAGCCAGCGCCAGCCAAAGCGCCCGCGCGCCAGCAACCACGCCGCCAGGATGGCCACCGGCAGGCTGAAGAAGACGCTGCGGCCAGCGACGTCCAGGCTCAGCCGGATCGCATCCCACTCTGCCGGGGTCAGGGGGTCGGCCATGGTGGTCGGATGCGGCAAGGGTCAGGGTTGCGCATGACGCAGCAATGTCGCACGCCACACCGGCAGGCGGCCAGAGCCTTGACAACCACCTGATTGCCCACACCTCGGTGCTACGGGCCCTCCCCGCTAGGCGGCGGCCCTGCCGGTGCGGTTGCAACCCGCGACCGCCGCGAAGCTAGGGCGCTGACCTGATATGAGTAGCAATCGCCAGTTTGGCTGGATGTGGACCCAGGCCTGTGAGCTGCTGGACCGAGCCGACCGCATGCAGCGCGAATTCGTGCGCTACGTGGGTCCGGATGCAGATGCGTCCGTGTGGGAGCCGCCCGTTGACATCCAGGAGACCGCAGAGGGCCTGCAGTTCGTCTTCGCGCTCCCGGGAGTTGACCCGGCCAACATCGATATCCGCCTGGAGCACAACGCGCTGAGCGTCGCCGCGGTGAGGCCCGCGCGCCTGGGTGGTCCGGGATCAGTGATACGTCGGCTCGAGATCCCTCATGGCCGCTTCCGGCGCCGCATTGCCCTCGCCGGCGCGGCGCTGCAGCTGGCCGATACCCGTTATGTGAATGGTTGCCTCGAGATCCGGCTGATCCGTGCCGGTTCTCAGGAACGCGAGTAAATCATGTCCGAAATACACGACGCTGACACAACTGCCGCATCTTTGCGAGCTGACGCTGCCGCACCGAACGAGGGCAAGCCGGCTGCCACAGCACAACCGGCGACGCCTGGCGCAGAGCCAACGACGACAACGGATGCTGTGCCGATCATTGCCATGCGCAATGTGGTGCTGCTTCCTGGCATCGTGGTGCCGGTCTCACTCGGTCGCGAGGAGAGCATTGCAGCAGCCCAGGAAGCGGTGCGCAGCGGCCGCAAGGTCGGCCTGTTGCTGCAGCACGATCCGGCCGTCGAGAAGCCCACGGCGCACGATCTGCATGAGATCGGTGTCCTCGCGAGCGTCGTGCGCTATGTCACGGCGCCGGATGGCACCCATCATCTCGTCGCGAAGGGCGAGAGCCGTTTTCGCGCGCTGCAGTTCATGCACGAGAAGCCCTACCTGGCGGCGCGGATCGAGGTTCTGCACGAAACCAACACCAGCGGCCCGCAGGTCGAGGCGCGCATGGACGTGCTCAAGGCGCGCGCCATCGAGGCCCTGTCGCTGCTGCCGCAGGTGCCGGCGGAGCTGACCCGTACCATTCAGTCGATCGACTCCGCCAGCCAGCTGGCCGACCTGATCGTGAGCTTCATGGACGTCAAGCCGCAGGACAAGCAGGAGATGCTCGAGACCCTCGATCTGCAGCAGCGGCTCGACAAGGTCCTGCAGCTGCTCGCCAACCGGCTCGAGGTCCTCAAGATCACTCGCGACATCACCGAGCAGACCCAGACGGCGCTTGGGGAGCGACAGCGTGAGGCCGTGCTGCGCGAGCAGCTGCGGCAGCTGCAGAAGGAGCTGGGTGACAGCGATGACACGGACAGCGAAGTCGGCTGAGCTGGAGAAGGCCGATCGCGGCGGCCGGCATGCCGGCGGAAGTGGCCGAGCACGCCCGCAAGGAGCTCAAGCGGCTGCAGCGCATGAACGAGGCGAGCCCCGAGTACGGCATGCTGCGCAGTTATCTCGATTGGTTGGTGGCCTTGCCGTGGTGCGAAGTCCGATGTCGAGGACATCGATCATCGAGCGCGCGCGGCGCATCCTGGACGAGGATCACTACGGACTCGACAAGGTGAAGCGTCGCATCCTCGAGTACCTCGCGGTGCGCAAGCTGAACCCGCAGGGTCGCAGCCCGATTCTGTGCTTCGTCGGACCGCCGGGAGTGGGCAAGACTTCTCTCGGGCAGAGTATCGCGCGCGCGCTGGGTTTGAAGTTTCAGCGGGCGAGCCTCGGCGGCGTGCACGATGAGGCGGAAATCCGCGGCCATCGGCGCACCTACATCGGTGCGCTGCCGGGCAACATCATCCAGGGGCTGCGCAAGGCGGGGACGCACAATCCGGTCTTCATGCTCGATGAGATCGACAAGGTGAATGCGAGCCACCAGGGCGATCCGGCTTCGGCGTTGCTCGAGGTGCTCGATCCGGAGCAGAACGGCACCTTCCGCGACAACTACATCGCGCAGCCGTTCGATCTGAGCCACGTGTTGTTCGTCGCCACGGCCAACGTGCTCGAGACCATTCCCGGGCCCGTTGCGGGATCGCATGGAAGATCATTCAGCTCACCGGTTACACGGAGGAGGAGAAGCTGCAGATCGCACGACGCTATCTCGTGCAGCGGCAGCTCAAGGCGAACGGCCTTGAGGCTGAGCAGGTGGAGGTTACCGATGCGGCCCTGAAGCGGATCATCCACGAGTACACGCGCGAGTCAGGTTGCCGCAATCTCGAGCGCGAGATCGGTGCGCTGTTGCGCCATGCAGCCATGCGCATCGCCGAGGGCAAGGTGAGCAAGGTTACGATCGATGCTGAAGATGTGGCCGCAGATCCTCGGACCGCGCCGCTTCGAGAACGACGTTGCCCAGCGCACCTCGGTGCCGGGTGTGGCAACTGGACTGGCGTGGACGCCTGTAGGCGGCGACATCCTGTTCGTTGAGTCGGCACGCCTGCCAGGTAACGGCAAGCTGATCCTGACCGGTCAGCTTGGTGATGTCATGAAGGAGAGTGCGCAGGCGGCGCTGAGCCTCGTGAAGTCACAGTCGGCGGACTTCGGCATCGATCCACGGCAATTCGCACGCAGTGACATCCACGTGCACGTGCCCGCCGGGGCGATTCCGAAGGACGGCCCGAGTGCTGGTGTGGCGATGTTTATTTCTCTGGCCTCATTGCTGCGCAATCAGCCGGTGCGGGCCGACGTGGCGATGACCGGCGAGATCAGTCTGCGCGGCGTGGTATTGCCGGTCGGTGGCATCAAGGAGAAGACCATCGCGGCGGCGCGGGCAGGCATCCGGAAAGTCATCCTGCCGGCGCGCAACCGGCGCGATCTGGAGGATATTCCAGCAGAGTGCGCGCGAGGCGCTCGAGTTCATCTGGGTGGAGCACGTCGCGGAAGCGCTGGAGGCGGTGCTCGGCCCAGCGGAAGCCGGCAAGGGCGGAACCGAGCCGACTGAACGTCCGGTCACGCGCAGCCGCGCCAAGCCCACGGGGCGTGCTGAGCGGCCGGAGCAGCAACCGCGCGCGTAAGTCGCCGCGAACGTAAACCGTTCAGCCGATGAGCGCCTTCTGCAGGCTGATCGGCGGCCGCTCGAGCGGTGCGCCGACGAATGGTTCGAAGCCCTTCTGTTTCAACCACTCCGGGTTGAAGAGCCGGGATTGATACTTAGCGCCGCCATCGCACAGTACGGTGACGATCGTGTGGCCGGGGCCGAGCTCACGGGCCAGCCGCGCCGCCGCGGCGACGTTGATTCCGCTGGTGCTGCCAAGGAACAGACCTTCTTCGCGCAGCAGGCGGTAGACAAAGCGCACCGTGTCCTGATCTTCGATGTGAACCGCGGCATCGATAGGTGCATCCTGCAGGTTAACCGTGATGCGTCCGATCCCAATGCCCTCCGTGATCGAACCTGGGCCCGTCGCCTTCAGAGTTCCGCTGCGCACGTATTCATACAGGCTGCTTCCGGGAGGGTCGACCAGCACGCAGCGGACCGAGGCACGTTGCGACTTCAGAAATTGCGACACCCCCGCAAAGGTCCCGCCGGTGCCTGTGGCGGCCGTGAAGCAATCGATCTGGCCACCGGTCTGGGCCCAGATCTCCGGCCCGGTGGTCTGCAGATGCGCTTCGCGGTTGACGGGATTGTCGAACTGGTTGGCCCAGATCGCGTTGGGGAGCGATGCGGCGAGCCGCTGCGCGACCTTCTGATACTGGTTGGGATTGCTGTAGGGCACGGTCGGCACCTTGTGCACCTCGGCACCCAGAGTCTCCAGCAGCCGGTACTTCTCGGGAGACTGGTTATCCGGCATCACGATCACACAGCGATAGCCTCGACTGTTGCACACGTGTGCGAGCCCGATGCCGGTATTGCCGGCTGTGCCCTCCACCACCGTGCCGCCTGGAGCCAACTCCCCGCGTTGCTCCGCGGCGGTGACGATCGCGCGGGCGGCGCGATCCTTCACTGAGCCGCCCGGATTCATGAATTCGGCTTTGCCGAAGATCTCGCAGCCGGTCTCCTCGCTGAGACGGCGCAGCCGGATCAGCGGTGTGTTACCCACCGCTGCCGAAAATCCGTCGGTGCTCATGCGCTGATCTGTTCGGCGAGATGCGGCCAACCAGCCGGCAGGCGCTGCTCACATTCCGCGCCGCCGTCACTCAAAAATGCCGTCACCTCGCCTACGATCAGCAATGCAGGAGGCAAGATGCCGGCAGCTTCGCAACGTTGCGCAATGTCCGCGAGGGTCCCGCGCAGGACACGTTGGTCCGGCAGCGTTGCGCGCTCCACGACCGCAGCAGGGTGAGCGGCATTTGCGCCGGCGGCGCGCAGGCGCGCGACGATCTGCGGCAGATGTCCAACACCCATGTAGAAGACGACCGTCTGATGGGGACGCGCCAGCGCCTGCCAGTCGAGTGAGTTGTCGTCCAACACCTGCCCGGCCACGAAGGTGACGCTCTGCGCGAGCTTGCGATGGGTTAGCGGGATGTTGGCTGCAGCCGCAGCACCCAGCGCGGCGGTGATACCCGGAACGACCACGTAGGGGATGCCATGCGCTGCAAGCACCTCGGCTTCCTCACCCCCGCGGCCGAAAATGAAGGGATCGCCGCCTTTCAGGCGCGCGACGCGCAATCCCTTGCGCGCATAGGACACCAGCAGAGCGTTGATGTGCTCTTGCGCCGTGTGATTACCGGCTTCCTTGCCGACAAAAATCCGCTCCGCATCCCGGCGGGCGCGCTCCAACACTGCCTCAGGCACGAGCCGGTCATAGAGAATCACGTCGGCCTGTTGCAGAAGCTGCACGGCACGCAGCGTGAGCAGATCCGGGTCTCCCGGGCCTGCGCCGATCAGATAGCACTCGCCCAGACGCGCGCCCGCCAGTGGCGGCGGAGAGCGTCAATTGCGAGGTGCGCAGCTCGCGCTCGAAACGCAGCATCTGCTGCGACTTCGTCACCGCCAAGCAGCCGTGTCCCTACCAATCCACTGACCACACGCTCCCAGAAAGGCCGTCGGGCCGCTGCGGGCAAGACCTGCTGAACTGCCTCGCGCCGTGCTCCCATGAAGCGCGCGAGAGTTCCCAGCCTGTCGGGTAGCAATGCCTCGATCTGCTCGCGGATGCTGCGGGCGAGCACGGGCGCCTGCCCGCCGGAGCTCACGGCGACAATGATGGGCGAGCGATCGATGATCGCGGGGAAAATGAAGGTCGAAGCATCCGGATCGTCGACCACATTCACCGGGATGCTGCGCACCCGCGCGGCTGCGGACACCTCGCGATTGATCTCACGAGTACCGGTCGCTGCGACCACGACGGCCGCCCCATCGAGATGAGCAGGGTCGAACCGCGCGGCAATGTGTTGCAGCTCACCCCGAGAGCGTAATTCGCACAGCTCGGGCAGGAGCTCCGGTGCCACAACCGTGAGCTGTGCGCCGCTGCGCCGCAGCAGCTCGATCTTGCGGGCCGCCACCCGACCGCCGCCGACGACTACAGCGGGTCGAGACTGCAAGCGGAGGAAAACCGGAAGATAGTCCATACCGGGTCGGTGGCCGTTCAGGCCTGGGCGCTCACCTGGCGAGCTTTGGGATGAAGACCGCATTCACGAGACTCGGGTTGTTCCCACCACCAGCGACCCGCGCGCCGGCTTTCGCCCGGCTGGATCGCCCGTGTGCAGGGTGAGCAGCCGATGCTGGGAAACTGACGATCGTGCAGACGATTGTACGGCAGCTGGCGCGCGCGGATGTACTGCCAGACCTGTTCCTCTTTCCACTCGAGCAGCGGACTGACCTTTTGCAGTCCGTACTCCGCGTCCCACTCGAGCGGCCTGGCCTGTGCGCGGGTGGCTGACTGCTCGCGGCGCACCCCCGTAATCCAAGCACTGTAGCCCGCAATCGCGCGCTTGAAGGGCTCGACCTTGCGGATCCGGCAGCAGGCGAGGCGAGCGTCCAGGCTGTGATAGAAGCCATTGATGCCATGGCCCGAGACGAGTGCTTCCAGCTGCGCCGCATCCGGATGCACCACGCGCACACGGTTCCGATAGCGGCGCTGCAGCTTCTCCAGCAACTCGTAGGTCTCCTCGTGCAGCCGTCCGGTATCGATGCTGAAGATGTCGATGCCAGGAACATGAGCTGCAGATGATGTCGGTCAGCACGATCGCCTCGGCGCCGAGGCTGTTCGAATACACGACGCGACCGAAGCGCTCGCGCGCCGCGGCCAGCTGCTCACGCACCTGCGGTCGCACGTCTGTTCCAGCTCCAGCGAAGGTACGGCTCCCATGGTGAAATCGACTATAGGGCGGGGGGGCCGGTTCAAAGAACGAAGCAATGCTTCTGAAGCACTCCGCTGCGGTTATAAACGGGTTACGCCCCTATCACAGCCCGGTCGCTCGAGCCAGCGGACCTCCGCGGCGCGTACCCGCAGCGCGCAAGGTTGCGCTAGGCTTGCAGCATGAAACTGCATCAGCTCCGTTATCTGGCTGCCGTGGCGCAAAGCGGTCTGAACATCACGGCCGCCGCGCAGAAGCTGCACACCTCGCAGCCAGGCGTCAGCAAGCAGATCAAGCTGCTGGAGGATGAGCTCGGCTTTCAGATCTTCGTGCGCGAGGGCCGCAATCTCACCCGCATCACGCCCGCCGGACAGCAGGTCATCGAGCGGGCTCTGCGCATCCTGCAGGAGGCGCAGAGCATTCAAGATCTGTCCACGGAGCTGCGTGATGAGGGGCGGGGAAGCCTGTCCATCGGCACCACCCATACACAGGCGCGTTATGTTCTGCCGGATGTGATTCGCGAGTTTCGCGGCCGCTACCCCAATGTGCGGCTCAACCTGCACCAGGGCACCTCCGAGCAGATCGCCGAGATGGTCGCGCACGATCGCATCGACTGCGCGATCGCCACCGGCTCACGATCAGCTGTTCACCGATCTGACTCTGTTGCCGTGCTATCGCTGGCATCGAACGGTGGTCGTGCCGCGCGAGCATCCGCTCGCCAGCGCGGGCCGGCTGACGCTGAAGAATCTTGCCGCCTATCCCCATCATCACCTACACCTTCAGTTTTGCGGGTCCCTCATCGCTGCAGGAGGCGTTCTGCCGCAGGCGGCCTGACACCGAATGTGGCGATCACCGCGCGCGATGCGGACGTCATCAAGACTTATGTGCGACTCGGATTGGGAGTGGGCATCGTTGCGCATATGGCCATCGATGATGATGACAGGGATCTGAAGGCCATCGAGGCATCGCACCTGTTTCCGGCGCACGTAACCTGGCTCGGCTTCCGGCGCGGTACTCTGTTACGTCGCTACATGTACGAGTTTGCACAACTGCTCGCGCCGCATCTCGAACGTCGCCTCGTAGATCGGGCGCACCGCGCGACCTCGCCGGAGGAGGTCACCGCCATGTTCGAAGGGATCACGCTGCCGGAGCGTTAAGGGGGTTCAAAATGGGTCGCATACGCGATGGTTGGTTGCCAGACGCCGCGGATGAGATCGCGCAGAGGTCGGCGTGAGCGTTGCCGGCTCGGAGCTCTCGGCATTGCGCTCATTGCTGTTTGTGCCCGGCGACAGTGAGCGCAAACAGCAGAAGGCGCTCGCAAGCGAGGCCGATGCGCTGATTCTCGACCTCGAGGACTCGGTCGCGGCAGAGGAGCGCGGCGGGGCACGCAACCGGGTGCGCGAGCTGCTGCAATCCCGGACGCAGCCCCACCGGCAACAGCTCTGGGTCCGTGTGAATGCACTCTCCAGCGGTTTGCTGCTCGAGGATCTGGCCGCGATCATCAGTGGTGCACCCGATGGCGTGGTGCTGCCCAAGGCCGAATCACCCATACAGCTCGTGGAGCTGTGCCATTACCTCTCGGCTCTCGAAACGCGGGAAGGGCGGGCCCAGTTCGCCACTCGCGTGATCGTCATTGCGACCGAGACCCCGCGCGCGCTACTGACACTGCGGGATTATCCGCACGTCCTGGCGGAGCATGCGCCGGCGCGCGAACGGCTCGCCGGGCTCACCTGGGGCGGTGAGGATCTATCCGCGGCCATGGGCATCACGAACAAGGTGGACAGGCATGGCTCGCTGACTTTCACCTTCCAGATGGCGCGCTCGCTGTGCTTGGTCGTCGCCAGCGCGCTCGGGGTCCAGGGGATCGATGGCATCTACGCGGATTTCCGCGACACCGAGGGACTGCGGCGCGATGCCGAGAGTGCCCGCCGCGACGGCTTTACCGGCAAGCTCGCGATCCATCCGGCACAGCTCGAGACCATTCATGCAGCGTTCGCGCCCCCGGCTGCCGAACTCGAGTGGGCCCGGCGTGTGATCGCCGCCTTCGCGCAGTCAAAGCGCGCCGGAGTGGTCAGTCTGGATGGGCAGATGCTCGACCGGCCGCATCTGGTGCAGGCAGAAAGGATCCTGAGGCAGGCTACGCCCGCTCAGGACGGGTGATCGGGTTCACGCCCGCCGGGCAGAGACAGGAGATCCTCCGGGGTATCCACATCGATGGCTGCACTGGCCATGGGAACGCGCACGACTCGATCGGGATTGCGCTGCAGAAGTTGTCGCGCTCCCACATCACCCCGCAACGCGCTGAGCTCGGTAAACATGGAACGCGGGAAGATCGCCGGAGCGCCCACCGTGGCCTCATGAAATGCGGCGGCGATGAAATCCGTTTGCCGCTGCCAGGCGCTGCGCAGCCGACGCAGGTCCTCGGTCGTCACCGCGGGTTGATCGGCCAGGGTGATCATCACCGCGGTGCAACTCGGCGGCAGCCGCGCAACACCCGCCCGAATCGAGCTCGCCATCCCCTCGCGCCACTCGCGGTTGACGATCACCGTGGCCGGCGTATGGCGTAGTAGGGGCGCAAGCGCAGCTGCCTCAGCACCCAGCACCACGATGACGCTACTGCCAGCGATATCGACGGCGCGGGCTACGGCGTTGTGCAACATCGGCCGGCCCGCCACTCGCACGAGTTGCTTCAGCGCGCCAAAGCGCGTGGCAGCCCCGGCAGCGAGCACGATGCCATGCAGCCCCTCAAGCAGCCCTTCACTCATGCCAGCTCCGACGTCAGAGTGGGTTGCGCACGTCTCAGCAGTTGGTATTGCTCGCGCTCGCGGACGATGCTGTCGGCATCCAGTCGCGCCAGTGCCCGCCACTCAGCGATCGTGGCACCGCGCTCCCTTGCAGCCTTGACTGCTGCCCGCCGTGTCTGCAACTGCCGTTCGAGCAAGGCGGCAAAGCGTTGCCAATGGCTGGCTGCCGCAGCGCCCGTCAATGCCTGCGCTGAGCGTAAGGCTTGCGTCAGCTCGGGGTCCCGCTCGCCCTGCAGGCGCTCCGCTGCAAAAGCCAGATATTCCAGGCAGGCGCGCACGAATGCCTCGTTGCCGCCGCCTGACTTCTGCAGGATCTCGCTACAGGCGCAGCTGACGGCGCTGAAATGGCGCATTTCGGTGTCGAGTTGGTCGCGGAGGAGCTCGAGCTCATTCATGCTCGTGAGCCCGCGCTCGGGAGGGGGTCGCTCGTCAGCGCGCTCTCGGGCGAGTCGCTCGGGAGTCCGCTCTCAAGGCAGCCGGCGCCCGGGAGAGGTCGCGCCCGGGCATCCCCGCGTGCGGTGGCCCGGACCTCGTGCAGAAAGCCCTGGATCTGCGCAGCAATGGCAAGCGCCACCTCTTCAGGCGAGCGACCGCCGAGTGGCAGTCCGACCGGTGCGCGCAGGCGCCCGCGCAACTTGTCGCCTTCGGGCCCCAGCGCGCTCAGCAGCCGCTCGCGCCGCACCGCCGGCCCGAGCAGGCCCACATAGCCAATTGAGGTACCGGTGAGCGCCCGCAGATAAGCGAGATCCGACTCAAAGTGATGGCTCATGATGACCGCCGCCTCGAATGGCGCAGGATCCAGATGCTGCAGAACCTCATCCGTGCGAGCGAGCACAACGCGGTCGGCCGCCGGAAAGTGCGCGGCCTGGGCATATACCGGCCGGTGGTCCGCGAGTGTCACCCTCCAGTGCAGCCGGGTTGCGAACTCGACCAGGGGCGCCGCATCAGGGCCGGCGCCCAGTAGCAGCAGTTGCGGCGGCAACGTCAGCGGCAAGGCAAACACCGTCCACTGGGCCCCCGCGCGCTCGGGGTCTCCCGAAGAGAACCAGCCGGGCTGACCGGTTGCTTGTGCCGTGCCCAGTGCGGCCATGGCACCGCGCAGTGCGCTCAGTGCGGCGGGTGCCAGGGCGTCTCCGCCCGGTAGCTGGGCACGTCCGTCGGGCAGCAGCAGGGTGCCCTCGGGCAGATCCGGCCGGACCGAGGACGACACGATGCCTACCGCCGTAGGCTGCCGGCGCATGAGCTCCTCGCACAAATGCCCGAGAGGCTGCCAGTCCTCGATGGGCCCAACCCGCAGCAGCAGGATGCGCATGGCTCCCTCGCAGCCGAGTCCCAGGCCCCAGATCAGATCGTCGCCCCCGCGGGTATCGTAGGTCAGGAGCCGCGCGCGGCCCGAAGCGATCACCTCGCGCGCATGTTGGCCGAGGTCACCTTCCACGCAGCCGCCGGACAGCAGGCCCGCATACTCCCCGTTGGAAGCGACCAGTATGAGCGCGCCGGCTTTGCGGTACGTCGAACCAGACGTGTGTACCAGTACGCCCAGGGCGACAGGGCGATCTGCCGCGCGCTCACGTTTGAACAGCGGCAGAAGAGGGTCGAGAAGCGATTCCACAGGCGGGCATTATGCCACCTTCGAACATCAGGCCGGCTCGGGTAGTGCCGCGGACCTAAGAACTCGGTCATTGCGTGCGCCCGGGCGCGTCAGTACAGTCGCACGGCCTTTGAGATCAGTAACCTGGCCCTGCGGGCTCCCGTGATCAATTGAAGATGGATAAGACCGGACGTTGGGTTGTGCACAAGTTCGGAGGGTCGAGCGTCGCCGACGCGGACTGCTTCCGGCGCGTGGCGAGCATTCTGGACGCACAACCGAGCGCGCGCCTGGGTGTCGTGCTGTCAGCCTGTCGCGGAGTGACGGATGCGCTGTTGAGGCTGGTGGCGCTGGCCGAGGCTCAGGACGATGGCTATATCCGCGAGATCGCGACGCTCCGCGCACGTCATGCGGCGATTGCGGAGTCGCTTCTCAGTGCCGAATCGGCTCGGCTGTATCTGGCTGCCTTTGATCGGGACTGCCATGACCTCGAGGGCATCCTGCACACCGTCAAACTGACCCGGGCCGCCGCCTCGAACGTGAGCGACCTGATCGCCGGCTACGGCGAGATCTGGTCTACCCGCTGTTCCATCAGTTCATGCAGGAGCGCCAGGGCCGCCGCGGACCCGTTCCAATGGGTCGATGCGCGCAAGGTTGTCATCGTCGAATGGGGACCCCTGGGGCCGGCCATCCAGTGGCAGGAATCACGCAAGCGTCTGGGTACACTGGTGCCTGCTGAGTACAGCGGCACACTCATCATCACGGGTTTCATCGCATCCGATAAACGCGGCGTGCAGACCACGCTCGGCCGCAACGGCAGCGATTTCTCTGCCTCCATCTTCGGCGCGCTTCTGGAGGCGCGCGAAATCCACATCTGGACCGACGTGGACGGGGTGCTGTCCGCCGACCCGCGCCGGGTCCCCGATGCCACCGTCATCGACTCGCTCTCCTACAACGAGGCGATGGAGCTCGCGTACTTCGGCGCCAAGGTCATCCATCCCCAGACGATGGCGCCGGCGGTCGGCAGCGAGATACCGATCTGGATCCGCAATACCTTCGCGCCAGAAAAGCCCGGCACCCTGATCTGCGCCCGGCCGCAGTCGAGCCTGCCGGTCAAGGGCATCACCAGCATCGAGCAGGTGGCCCTGATCAATCTCGAAGGCGCCGGCATGATCGGCGTGCCCGGCACGGCGCACCGTCTGTTCGGCGCGCTGCGCGAAGAGGGCATCTCGGTGATCCTGATCTCGCAGGGCAGCTCCGAGCATTCGATCTGCTGCGCCATTCCGCAGGAGCAGGCCGAGCGCGCTGCCACCATCGTGCGTCGCGCCTTCGAGCGCGAGCTGAAGGAAGGACAGATCCAGAACGTCGATATCGACCCGCGAGCTGGCCATTCTCGCGGTCGTCGGCGATGGCATGGCCGGCACGCCGGGCATTGCCGCGAAAGTGTTCAATGCTCTCGGAGCAACGCGCGGTCAACGTGCGCGCCATCGCCCAGGGCGCCTCCGAGCGCAACATCTCCGTGGTGGTCGAGGGCAAGCATGGCGACCCGCGCGCTGCGCGCGGTGCATGCGGGCCTGTACCTGTCACCGCACACCATCTCGATCGGCGTGATCGGCCCGGGTACAGTCGGCCGGGTGCTGCTCGATCAGCTGGCCTCGCAGAGCCCCCGGCTGCGCGAGCAGTTCAAGCTCGATCTGCGCGTGCGCGGCATTGCTCAGCTCAGCGCGCATGTTGCTCGTCTGACAGCGGCGCTGAGCTTGCCAGCTGGCATGCAGCAGCTGCGAGCAGAGTCAGCAGCGCGGCCGATCTCGAGCGCTTCATGCGAGCACGTGCATGTGGACTACCTGCCGCACACGGTGCTCATCGATTGCACCGCAAGCGGCGAGGTCGCGAAGCGCTACCCGCAGTGGCTGCGCCGCCGGCATCCACATCGTCACACCCAACAAGAAGGCCAACAGCGCGCGACCTGGCCTTCTATCGACGCATTGCGCGCGGCGCGACGCACCGGCGGCGCTCACTATCTGTACGAGACCACGGTGGGCGCGGGACTGCCGGTGGTGCAGACGCTGCGCGACCTGCGCGAGACGGGCGACGAGATCCGCAGCGTCGAGGGGATCTTCTCCGGCACCCTGGCATACCTGTTCAACATCTATGACGGCAGCACGCCGTTTTCGCGAGATCGTGCGCGATGCGCGGCAACGGGGCTACACCGAGCCCGATCCGCGCGATGACCTCTCGGGCATGGACGTCGCCCGCAAGCTCATCATTCTCGGGCGCGAGATGGGACTCGATCTGGAGATGGCCGATGTCAAAGTGGAAAGCCTGGTGCCGCCGGGCCTGGAGAGCGGCTCCATCGAGCGAGTTCATGGGCCGCCTGCCGCAGCACGATGCCGCCATGAGTGCGCGGCTGAAGAGCGCGCGCGCGCGCGGTCAAGGTGTTGCGTTACGTCGGGCGGCTGACCGCCGATGGCAAGGCGACCGTGGGCGTGGTCGAGCTCGGATGCCGGCATGCCTTCGCCAACATCGCGCTCACCGACAACGTGGTGCGCTTTGCGACCCGCCGCTACTGCAACAATCCGCTCATCGTGCAGGGACCCGGGCGCCGGCCCGGAGGTCACTGCCGGCGGCGTGTTCGCCGATCTGCTGCGCCTGGCTGCCTACCTGGGAGCGCGTCTGTGAGCACCGCTCGCACCTGATGCTGCAGCGGCTCCGCGAGCGCAAGCTATCACAGGCTACCGCCTTCGCGCCCGCCTCGGTGGGCAACGTCGCGATCGGCTTCGACATCCTCGGATTCGCCGTCGATGCGCTCGGCGATCGGGTCACCGTGGCGCGCGTGCCGGAGCCAGGCGTGGTCGATCACGGCGCATCAGCGGCGTTGCCGGGGAGCTGCCGACGCGACCCGAAGCGCAACACGGCCGGTCAGGCGCTGCTCGCCATGCAGGAGGCGCTGCAGCTGGATTTCGGCTTCGCGATGGAGATCGACAAGGGCATTCCTCTGGGCTCCGGTCTGGGCGGCTCGGCCGCCTCTGCGGTGGCGGCGGTGGTCGCGGCCAATGCGCTGCTGGCGCAGCCGTGCAGCCAGCTCGAGCTGCTGAAATTCGCGATGCAGGGCGAGGCGGTGGCCAGCGGCTCGCTGCACGTTGACAATATCGCCCCGTCGCTGTTCGGCGGGCTGGTGCTCACGGTGGGCATCGATCATCCGCGCGTCAAGCAGATTCCGGTGCCGCCGGAGGTGCGCGCGGTGATCGTGCACCCGCATATGTTTCTGTCGACGAGACAGGCGCGCGCCATCCTGCGGCGCACCGTGGAGATGTCAGACTTCGTCTGGCAGACGGCCAACCTCGCCGGCTTCATCTCCGGCTGCTATACCAACGATCTGGACATGATCCGCGCCTCACTTCGAGGATGTCGTCATCGAGCCGCAGCGCCAGGCGCTGATCCCGGGCTTCCAGCGAGGTGCGTCACGCGGCCATGGAGGCGGGCGCGCTCGGCTGCTCGATTTCCGGTGCCGGGCCGACCATGTTCGCCTGGGCGCGGCGCACCGCATGCAGCAGCCGTGCGCGATGCGATGCGCCAGCAGTTTGCGAGTCGCGGCATCGAAGTTGATGAGTGGATCGTGCCGATCGAGATCAACGGCGCGCGGGTGATCGCGTGAGCTCCATGCCTGTCACGGCCGCGACGCTGCCGCTGCCTACCAGAGCACGCGCGACCCTCAAGCGCGCGTGCCGGTTCTGCGCAGGCGCTGCTGCAGGGCCTGGCTCCCGATGGCGGACTGTACGTGCCGCACCTGCTGGCCGCAGCTCGAGCTCCCGGCAGTTCGCCGGCGATCAGTCGGCTGGCCGACTTGCGCTCGCACGTTGCTCGACGCCGTTTCGTGGCTGGTGATCCGCTGCGCGGCGCAGCTGCCGCCGATCGCTGCCGAGGCATTCAACTTTCCCGCGCCCTCGATCGACGCTGGAGGCCGACGGGCGCTGTCAGTGCTGGAGCTGTTTCACGGCCCCACCGCGGCATTCAAGGATTTCGGCGCGCGCTTTCTGGCGGCGTGCTTTGCGCGGTTGCGCGCCGCCGCGGCACACGCCGCTGACTGATCCTGGTCGCAACCTCCGGCGACACCGGCGGTGCGGTGGCCGCCGCCTTTCACCGCCGAGCCGGGATCGAGAGTCGGCGTGCTGTTTCCCAAAGGACTGGTCTCGCCGACCCAGGAGCGGCAGCTCACCTGCTGGGGCGACAACGTTAAGTCGTTCGCCGTGCGCGGCACGTTCGATGACTGCCAGCGCCTGGTGAAGCAGGCGCTTCCTGGATGCGACCTGGCGGCGAGCAGACGCGAGCTGTCCTCGGCCAACAGCATCAATCTGGGACGACTGCTGCCGCAGGCGGTGTACTACGCCGCCGCGAGTCTGCAGGTGCTGGCAGCGCTATGGCGAGCGCGCCTCCTTCGTGATCCCGAGCGGCAACCTGGGCAATGCGCTCGCCTGCATCTGGGCGCGGCAAGTGGGCCTGCCGATCGCCGACATCGTGCTCGCGCACAACGCCAACCGTACGGTGCCTGATTTTCTGCAGAGCGGCGCGTGGCAGCCGCGTGCCAGCATCGCAACTCTGGCCTCGGCAATGGATGTCGGCAACCCAGCAACATGGAGCGGCTGCGGGCGCTGTTCCCGCAGCTCAGCGAGCTGCGCACGGCAGTCAGTGCGGACAGCGTGGATGATGAGCCCATCCGGGAGCGCATCCGCAGGGGCTTCGAGCGTACGGGCAGATCTGGTGCCCGCATACTGCCACCGCTGCCGAGGTGTTCTGCGCGGCTGCGCACCCGCGGCCTGATCCGGGACGGACGCTGGATTGTGGTCGCCACGGCGCACCCGGCCAAATTCGCGGAGATTGTCGAGCCGCTGATCGGACGGCCAGTCGCGGTGCCCGAGTCGCTGGCTGCACTGCTGGCGCGGCCGACTCAGTGCATCCAGATCGAGCCGCAGCTCAGTGCGTTGCGCAACGCTCTGCGCGGGAGAGTGTAGTGGAGGAGCTCGAGAAGCTGCCACCGACCGCGTGGGCACTGATTGCTGCCGCCGCGGTGTTTGGTTTCCTCGCCGCCTGGCTGTGGCGCTGGTATCGCCAGTACCGCCTGCGCGCCGCGCTACGCACCGCGGTGACCGCAGCCGGCTCGGATCATCTGGTCGACATGCTGGTGCCCGATGGCATGGGCGGCGGATTTCACGTTGATTTCCTGCTGCTCACGACCCGCGGCATCCTGGTGATTGATCTGCGCGACGTGCAGGGCAACATCTTCGGTGGCGACCAGATGGCCGACTGGACGGTCATGGACGGCCCGCGGCGCTACGACCTTCACCAATCCGCAGAGCGCGCTGTATGATCGCATCGCCGCGGTGCGCGCGGTGGCGGGTGAGTGCCGGTGGAGGGCCGCATCGTCTTCACCCGGCGTGGCAAGTTCCCCAAGGGTCTGCCGAAGTGCACCCTGATGGTGGACTCGCTGAGTGCCGAGTTTCCGAGTGTCGAGCAGGCGAGTGCCTCGGCGCTGGCACAGTTCAACGAAGGCTGGGCGAAACTGAAGGCAGCGGTGACGCCGAGCTACATGGCGCAACATGCGCTGAGCGAGCTCTGGCTATTCCCCGACGGCGCTGCTCCGGGCTTGATCCGCCAGCACCATGGCGACGCACGCCGTCAGCTTCCTGGCGTAATCCAGATGCAGGAATTCGTTGGGTCCGTGCGCATTGGCGTGCGGGCCCAGCACGCCGGTGATCAAGAACTGCGTGTTGGGAAATCGGGCGCCCAGCATTCCCATGAACGGGATCGAGCCACCGCTGCCCAGGTACATGGCATCGCGGCCATACACCGCGTGCGAGGCGCGCTGCAGCGACTGCTCGAGCCACGGCGCCAGTGCCGGCGCATTCCAGCCGGGTGCGCACGAGAGATCTTCAAAGCTGATTGCCGCACCGTAGGGCGGATCACGCTCCAGCACTTGCCTGACGGCCTGAGCGGCGAGCTGCGGATCGGTGGATGGTGCAAGCCGCAGGGACAGGTGCAGGGCGACCTCAGGCAGCAGCACGTTACCGGCGGACTCGATGGGCGGCAGCCCATCCGCACCGGTGACGGCGAGCGTGGGGCGCCAGGTGCTGTTGATGAGTAGCTCCGCGGGATCGTTGGAAAGGGCACCGGCACCCGTCACGAAAGGAATTTTGCCGGCAACGGCGCTGCCCAACACCTGCGCTGCGGCCGTGATCTGGCTGCGCCGGTCGCGTGGAATGGTGGCGTGCAGCTCTTCGAGCAGAATGTCCCCGGTCACGGGGTTTTCCAGACGTGCGATGAGTTGGGCGAGAATTCGCAAGGGCGTGGGAGCGATGCCCGTCGCCATACCGGAATGCACGCCCTCACTCAGCACGCGCACGCGCAGATTTCCGGAGACATAGCCGCGCAATGAGGTCGTACTCCAGAGCTGCTCGTAGTTGCCGCACTCGGCATCCAGGCAGATGACGAGCGAGGGCTCGGGAATGGCTTCACCCAGCGCTTCCAGATGCGCGGGCAGATCAACGCTGCCGCTCTCCTCGCAGGCCTCGATCAGCACCACGCAGCGGGCCAGGGGCTGCCCCTGCGCTTTGAGCGCGGCGATGGCGGCGAGCGAGCTGAACACAGCGTAGCCATCATCCGCGGCGCCGCGGCCGTAGAGCTTGCCGTCGCGTACGACGGGTTGCCATGGCCCAAGGCCGGGTAGCCAGCCGGTGAATTCCGGTTGTTTGTCGAGATGTCCGTACAGCAGCACCGCGCCTGGCAGCTCGCCGGGTATATCCACCAACAGGACGGGGGTACGTCCGGGCAGCCGTTGGATCTCGACACGGGCACGGGGCAGAGGCTGCTGCCGGCACCAGGCCGCCATCAGCTGGATCGCCTCCTCCATGTGCCCATGGCGCTCCCAGTCCACATCGAAGTCGGGCGATTTGTTGGGAATGCGCACGTAGCGTTGCAGCTCCGGCAGGATGGAGTCGCGCCATCTGGCGGCGATGTCGGCGTGCAGGCGCTCGGTTTGCATACGTCCTCTTAGGATACCCGGATCAGGGTGACACCAGGGCAGGGCTGGGCAGCTGAAAAAAAGCCCGCGCAGCGGCCGTGCTGCTGGCGGCGATGCTGGCCAATGATTCGTTACGTGCTCGCGCCACCGTGGCTGCGATGTGAGCCAGCCAGGCAGGCTCGTTGCGTCGCGAGGACGGACGCGGCTGCACATCACGTGGCAGCAGGTACGGCGCATCGGTTTCCAGCATCAAGCGTCCCGCCGGGATCTCCGGCAGCAATGGCAGCAGATGCCGGCCCCGCCGCTCATCGCAGATCCATCCGGTGATGCCGATGGCGAGTCCCATCTCCAGGTAGCCCCGCAGTTGGTCCTGCGTGCCGGTGAAGCAATGAGCAACAGCGTCGCGCAGCTGGCCGCGAAACTCCCGCACCATGGCGCTGAAGTCCGCGTGCGCATCGCGCTGATGCAGGAACACCGGCTTCTGCAGCTCCGTGGCGAGCTGCAGCTGACGTTGAAAGGCGAGCCGCTGTGCCGCCGGTGGGGAGAAATTGCGGAAGTAATCCAATCCGCACTCGCCAATGGCCACGACTTCGGCACGCTGTCCGAGCTGGCGCAGCTGCTCCTCGAGTGGCGCATCGAGCTCGGCGGCATGGTGTGGATGCAGGCCGGCGGTGGCAAACAGCCGGGCGGGATGAGCCCGCGCAAGTCCGATGGCCTGTTGGCTGGAGCGCACGTCTGATCCGGTGACGACCATTTGCACGACACCCACTCCAGCGGCGCGCAGCATGACGGCCTCGCGATCGGCATCGAAGCTGTCGTGCGTGAGATTGACGCCGATATCGATGAGAGCTGCGGGACCGCCCGCGGCGGCAGCGGCGATGGTGGCGCTGCCGCCTGTGATATCTTTGACCATGCGCGCATGATTCTACAGGCGCATCAACATTCGATGGACAGCAATCACAAGGTCCGTGAGCTTCCGCGCTGCGCGCGCCACGGTAGGGGTCAGGTGCCTGTGGCAGCGGCTGCTTCGTGGCGGAAGCCCCGCGTGCGCCTCCTCTGCGGCGGGCTCGCCGTCGGCGTTGCAATCAGCTGCGCAGGTTGGCACGCTCCCGCGCTGGCAGCCACCGAGTTCAATTGGCTCGATATCGAAAGTCGCATTCAGTATGCCTACTACACCCAGGACACACGCGCCCTGCAGAGTGTGGCGGCGCTGCTCGCGGCGGCGGAAGGCGGCGGCCGTGACAGAAGCTACTATAACGGGCTCGCGAACTATCGGCTGACGCAGCTCGCCGGTACGCGCGACCGCGCGGCGGCCAAGCAGGCGGCACAGCAGTGTGTCACGAGCCTCGATCAGGTGTTGCAAGCACAGCGGGATGACCCTGACGCGCTGGCACTGCACGCTGCGTGTCTCGAGTGGTTGGCCGGACTTGAAGCCTGGCGGGCGCCGCTCGCCGCAACGCGCAGTGGTGCGGAAGGTGAGCGGGCCAAACAGCTCGCCCCTCACAATCCGCGCGCGCTGCTGCTCTCAGCAGTCGCTGATTATGAGCATGCCAAGCCGGGCACGCCGGCGCGCGAGCAGGCGCTGAATGGCCTCCGGCGCGCGGCATCGGCTTTCGAGGATGAGCGACAGCAGCCCGAGCACACGCCGGGTTGGGGTGCAGCCGAGGTTTACGTGTACCTTGCCCGCGGCTACTTCGAGAAAGGGGCTGCACTGCAGGCGCGCGATGCGCTGGAGCGGGCACTGCTGCTGGCCCCGGAGTATCTCGAAGCCCGGCAGCTGATGTCGAAACTCACCTCCTGAGAGTGCGCGAGGAGCACGTGTCCGACCACGGCGACAAAGTCAGGCTGCTGAGCCAGCTACGCATCGATCGCGAGCATCGCGACCCGCAAGGTGTTGCGACACCAACCCGCCCGCGCTGGCTGGGCGGTGCGCTGCTGCTGCTCGTGGTGCTTCTCGGCGCCGCTTGGGCTTACTTTCACTTCGCACGACGCCCGCTGGAGGTTCACGTGGCGAGTGCCCAAGCGGTCGGTCCGAGCGCAGCCAGCAGCTCCGTGCTGGATGCCACCGGCTATGTGACCGCACAGCGCCGCGCCACGGTATCAGCGCAGATCACGGGGACGCTCACCGCGGTGCTCATCGAGGAGGGTGACCACGTCAAGGAAGGCCAGGTGCTGGCACGCCTCGAGGATACCTCGCAGCGTGCGGCCCTTGCGCAGGCACAGGCCGAATTGCACGCCGCTCAGGCGCTGCTGACCCAGTATCAGACCCAGCTCGCGCAGAGTCGGCGTGATGAGAAGCGAGCTGAAGATCTGCTTGACCGCAGGCTCGTCTCACCGCAGGCCGTTGAGCAGGCCAAGACCTTGGTCGACACTCAGGTCGCACAAGTTGAAGGCCAACGCCGGCAGATCGAGGTGGCCGCAGCCAACGTGCGCTCGGCTCAGGTACAGCTGGAATACTGCACCGTGCATGCACCCTTCACCGGCGTAGTCATCGCCAAGGCGGCACAGGTGGGCGAGATCGTCTCACCGTTCTCCGCCGGCGGCGGGTTCACCCGTACGGGTATCGGTACGCTGGTCGATATGGAATCGCTCGAGGTCGAAGTGGACGTGAACGAGGCGTACATCAATCGGGTACAACCCCAGCAACGGGTGGAATCGATATTGAATGCCTACCCGGAGTGGCGTATTCCGTCACATGTCATCGCTATCATTCCGACCGCTGACCGCGCCAAGGCGACTGTCAAGGTGCGCATCGGCCTGGACCAGAAGGATGCGCGGATTGTGCCGGACATGGGCGTGCGTGTGTCTTTCCTGGAGGCGCAGCAGCCGGTGAGACATGACTCTCCCAACTCGGCGGTCATCGTGCCACCCGGCGTATTGGTGAAGGATGGTGGGCACGATGCGCTGTTCGTGGTTAAAGACAACACCGCGCGGCGTCGCGCGGTAACCATCGGTGCCGCACTAACGTCGGGACAGCAAGTGCTTGCAGGCCTTGCAGCCGGGGAAGTGGTGATCGTGAATCCGCCCGCAACGTTGACGGACGGTGCACGCGTCAGCGTCGTGCAGTGACCGACCTTGGTGTAAGACGACAGAACGAACGCATGAGGCAGAGCAGGGGAATGACATGACCGAGTCCATGGTGGCGGTTCGCAGCCTGACCAAGATCTACGAGCGCGGCAAGCAGAAGGTCGAGGTGCTGCACGGATTGACCCTCGATATTCCGAAGGGTGACTTCGTGGCGCTTATGGGCCCCTCCGGGTCGGGTAAGACCACCCTGCTCAATCTCATCGGTGGCCTCGACCAGCCGACCGCGGGTGAGATTACGGTGGGCGGCGCGCGCATCGACCAGCTCTCGAGCGGACAGCTCGCGCGCTGGCGGGCCAATCATGTCGGCTTTGTATTCCAGTTCTATAACCTCATGCCGGTGCTCACTGCCGAGGCGAACGTGGAACTGCCACTGCTGCTGACGCGACTGTCCGCGGCGCAGCGCCGGAAGAACGTGGCGGTGGCGCTCGAGGTCGTAGGTCTCGCTGACCGGGCCCGTCACAAACCGAAGGAGCTCTCCGGCGGTCAGGAGCAGCGGGTGGCGATCGCTCGCGCGCTCGTGTCTGATCCGCAGCTGCTGGTCTGCGATGAGCCTACGGGAGACCTGGATCGCAGAACCGCCGATGAGATTCTCGGCCTGCTGCAGGTGTTGAATCGCGAACACGGCAAGACCATCGTCATGGTTACGCACGATCCCAAGGCGGCCGAGTTCGCCAACCGTACGCTGCACCTGGAAAAAGGCCAGCTGCTCGAGCAGGCCGCCTGAGACGTCGATGACCCGGGCCGGCTTCGTCATCGCAAACCTGTTCCGCCGCAAGACGCGCACCGTGCTGACACTGCTCTCAGTCATCATGGCGTTTCTGCTGTTCGGGCTGCTGCAGTCGCTCGACAGCGTCTTCAGCGCCGGCGCGGATTTCGTCGGCGCGACACGCCTGATCACCCAGGCACGCGTGTCCTACACCCAGCCGCTGCCGATCGGCATCGTACCGAAGCTCGAGGCAGTTCCTGGCGTCGCGCGGGTGTCGTACTCGCAATGGTTCGGCGGGGTGTGGCAGGAGAACACGCCGCTGTTCGTGTTTGCCGTGGATCCACAGCGCTACCACGACACCTATCCGGAATTCGTGCTGCCTGAGGCGCAGTGGCAGGCGTTTGCCCGCACGCGCACCGGCATGATCGCCGGCCGGCAGGTGGCAGAGCAGTATCACTGGCGCATCGGCCAGAAGGTTCCGATCAGCTCCAACATCTTCCCGCAAAAGGGCGGCAGTAAGTCGTGGCAATTCGATCTGGTCGGCATCTTCGATGGCAAGGATGACAGCTGGCAGCGCCGCACCAACCAGTCGCTCATCAACTTCGGCTACTTCGATGAGGCGAACCTGTTCTACCACGGACGCGCCAACTTCTTCACGCTGAAGCTTACGGACAGTGCGCAGGCGCAGGCCGTCAGCAGAACGGTCGATGCCATGTTCGAGAACTCACCGGATGAGACCAAAACCCAGACGGAGAAGGATTTCAACATCAGCTTTCTCAAGCAGATCGGCGATATTGGCCTGATCGTGCGCTGGATTCTGTTCGCCGTGTTCTTCACGCTGCTGCTGGTCGTAGGTAATACGATGGCGCAGAGCGTGCGCGAGCGTGTGCCGGAGCTCGCGGTGCTGAAGACCCTGGGTTTCAGCGATCGCAGCGTGCTGCTGCTGGTGCTGGCCGAGGCGCTGGCGCTGTGTCTCATCGGCGGGTTGGTCGGTCTCACGCTCGCGAGCCTCCTCGGCGCGTTCGTGGAGCAGGCGAGCGGCGGGCAGTTCCAGCTGCGCGCCACACCGTGGGTGTGGACGATTGGCGTGCTCTCGATTCTGCTCATGAGCCTCGTCGTCGGACTGTTGCCGGGATTGCGCGCGCAGCGCCTGCGCATCGTCGATGCTCTGGCCGGGCGCTGAGCGCGCTGCTGCATGTTGAATCAGGCTACAGCGATCACGGGCATCAGTCTGCGCAGCATCCCGCAGCGCTGGGCAATCTCACTCGTCATCATCATCGGTCTTGCCGGCGTCGTGGCCGTGTTCACCGCGCTGCTGGCGATGGCGGCGGGTTTTCAGAAGACGCTGGAAGCCACCGGACGCACGGACGAGGCGATCGTGCTGCGCGGCGGCTCGGACGTGGAGCTCAACTCGGGGCTGGAGCGTGAGGCAACCGATCTGATCGAGCAGGCACCGGGTATACGCACGGGCCGTGATGGCAGGCCACTAGCCTCGGCGGAGATGATGGTGATTGCCGAGCTGATCCGCCGCGATGATGTGAAGAGCGGCGCCAACATCACCTTGCGAGGCATCGAGCCGCAGGGCTTCGAGCTGCGCCCTCAGGTACGGATCGTCGCGGGACGGCGCTTTGCGAGTGGAGTGCGGGAGCTCATCGTCGGTCGGGGTGTGCAGCAGCAGTTCAAAGGCGCAGAGATCGGTCAGGTGGTGCGCATGCGTGGCTCGGACTGGATGGTCGTCGGCGTGTTCGAGTCGGGCGATGCGTACGAGAGCGAGCTGTGGGCCGATGTCAACGTGGCGCGCAGCACCTTCGGGCGCAGCGGCTCGAGCTCGGTGCTGGTGGCGCTCGAGGGACCGCAAGGCTTCCAGAAGCTGCAGGCCAGCCTGGCTGCCGAGCCGCGTCTCAGCGTGGATGTAAAGACCCAGCAGGACTACTTCAGCGCGCAGACCCGGCAGTTCCGCAAGACGATCGGACTACTCGCAGGCGTTGTGACCTTCATCATGGCGCTCGGGGCCACTTTCGCCTCGCTTAACAGCATGTATGCGGCCGTGGCGAGCCGCAGCAAGGAGATCGCAACGTTGCGCGCCATCGGCTTTGGCGGCACACCGGTTGTCGTGTCCGTCATGATCGAGGCCATGCTGCTCGCGCTGCTCGGCGGGCTACTCGGTGCGATGCTCGCCTATCTGCTGTTCAACAATCTCTCTGTGTCGACGCTCGGCCAGAATTTCACCCAGGTGGTTTTCAGCTTCCGTGTGACACCGCAACTGGTGCTGCGCGGCCTGGTCATCGCGCTCCTGATCGGCATGATCGGTGGGCTTCTGCCCGCGCTGCGCGCGGCGCGCCTGCCGGTGAGCGCAAGTCTGCGCGAGTCGTAAGTCTGCGCCGCGAGAGCCGCTCCGCAGCGGTGGTTACAGCGAGCACGGCGAGCATCAGCCCATCCAATTTCCCGCCGCCACCGCCGCCCGCTCGGCCGCTGCCGCTGCCGCTGCCGGTTGCGGTATCGATCGTGCCGCCCGAG
The DNA here is from genome assembly GCA_963715725.1 of uncultured Pseudomonadota bacterium. GTDB lineage: Bacteria > Pseudomonadota > Gammaproteobacteria > Steroidobacterales > Steroidobacteraceae > 13-2-20CM-66-19. The sequence goes on from OY970272.1 coordinate 3,996,331, forward strand.
GAAGTACTGGTGGCTGGTGGCTGACCATAGGCGCTCAGCACGAGCTGCCCGGTTCCGGCCGGATCAAGAAAGGACTGCAGGGTTGCCTCGGCGGTGAGACTGGTGGTGTCACTGCGGGACGACCACACCGCGGCGAGCGCTGTGTATTGCGCAGTGACGGTGTTGGCCGCGGGAGCAGCGGGTGTCGCCGCCGGGCATAGGCCCGCACTGCCATCCCCATCCGGCAGTACGGCGAGACTGGCGCTACCGACGACACGGTTGTCCGGGTTGAACAGCGCTGAGCCGGACGCACCGCCACCGCTGCTGCCTAGTTGATTGACGAGGCCCCAGAAAGTCGACTGGTAGCCGACCTGGAGCTGCTGCCCGCTCAGATGCTGCAGCACCGGCTGACCGTACCAGCCGATGTACTGTTTGTCGTTTCCGAGCGCATGAGTCACGGAGTAGCCGTCCACGAAGCTGCCACCGGTGGCATCCCAACCTGCATAGGCGGCGTCACCGGCCACAGGCGCCGCGTCAAGACGCAGCAACCACGCGTCCTGCTGCTCAACCAGCGTCGTGGCCCCGGTCTGGGAGAGAGCGGTGTCATCATAGATCGAGCCTAATGTGGTGCCGCAGGCCGTTACCGCATCCCAGTAGACAGTCAACCGCGCCGCCGCGTCCGGGTCACCGCCGCCCAGTCTGCCCGTCTGACAGTGGCGCGCCGTGAGTACATACGGCGCTTTGTCGTTACGGGTGTTGTTGAGGAGGGTGCCGGTGCACTGATAGAGATTGGAGACCACCACCGCCAGGGTCGCAGCGGCTGCGCCCTCGTTCGCAGGGGTGCTGACGCAGGCATAGTTCTCTACGCAGCCGCCCGCGCCACTCTGGCTCTGCGCATGCAGGCGCCGGTAATAGGGATGATCGGGGGCGACGCCACCGAGCGCGCGGTAACCCGCCTGCCACGACTCGATCTGCAAGGTCAGCTCGGCCGCGTCTGCCGTATCCAAGGCAACGTCGATGCTCAGAACATCGCCGAGCAGCGGGCGCGTCCACAGACCGTCGCGGCCGATCTCGCGAGCGGTGTAGGTGGCCGTGGCCCGGCTGGTGGATACAGTCAGGTTCGCGGAGGCCGGTAATCTCACATGCGCAGCGTGCAGCGATAAGGAGATCGCCGATGGAATGCGCAGTGTGTAGTGCCAGCGGGAGCGCCCCGCGTCGTGCTCCCAGCTGCCTTGCGTAAGGACGGACACCGGGTGTGGGATGTTGACGGCAAACTGAGTCGGATGTGCGGCGGCTGCGGCAATCAGCGGCTCCAGCTCGACTTGCAGCGTCTCGGACGGGCTGCTGTTGCCTGAGGCAAGCGCAGTCGCTGATGCGCAGGCCAGCGCTGCTGCCGCAAGCAGATGGCATGACAGCCGATAGCAAGAGGGGCCGAGGCCAGCCACACGGGTCGGTACAGCGCGCACGCGTTGCAGCTCTGCTTGGTGTTGTTATTGTCGCGAGTGCAGCGGCGATGCCATCGGGCATCCCGGCAGGCAGATGATATCGGCGTGCGGTCAGGGTCGCTACGGAGACTAACCCGCAGCCTGCAGAGGGGCTAACACGCAGCGGCGAGCGCTTTGCATAACGCAATCACATCCGCTTCCTGATGATCCCAGGCGGCGACCACCCGCGCATGGCCGCTATCGGCTGCTGCCCAGTCGTAGAACTCAAAGCCCTGCCTGCGCAGAGCCACCTTGCGTGCATCGCCGAGGTTCAGGAAGACCTCATTCGCCTCCACCGGGTGCAGCAGCGCGGCGCCTGCCGCGGTCCCGATGCGCTGCGCCAGGGAGTTGGCACGGCGCGCGTTGCGCAGCCACAGGCCGCTTTCGACATAAGTCAGCAGCTGCGCGGCGACGAAGCGCGATTTGGACAGCAGATGCCCGGCGCGCTTACGACGCAGCTCGAAATCGCGCACCAGCTGCGGGTTGAAGAATATCGCGGCCTCGGCCGCGAGCGCACCATTCTTGGTCGCCCCGAATGAGAGCGCATCGACGCCCGCTCGCCAGGTGATATCCGCCGGATGGCAGCCGAGAAAGGCGACCGCATTGGCGAAGCGCGCGCCATCCATGTGCACCGTCAGTCCCCGGGCATGCGCGAGCTGACACAACGCCGCGAGTTCATCGGGGCGATAGACGGTGCCGAGCTCGCTGGCCTGTGTCAGCGAGAGCACGGCAGGTTGCACCGAGTGGACACTCGGCGGATGCGCATCGAGCGCCGCGCGCAGGATTGCGGGCGTCACCTTGCCGTGCTCCCCGCCGAGGAGCATCAACTGTGCACCACCGGTGAAGAATGAGGGCGCGCCGCATTCGTCCACTGCGATGTGCCCTTCCTCATGCACGAAGATTGCGCCATAAGGGGGACTCAGGGTGGCAAGGATGAGCGCATTGGCGGCGGTACCGGTCAGCACCGCGAAGGCGCGCACCGCGGTGCCGAAGAATTCGCTGAACAGCGGATCAAGACGCTGCGTCCACGGATCATCGCCGTAGGCAATGGCGACGCCGCGGTTGGCTTCTGCAATCGCCGTGAGGATTTCCGGTGCGATAGTTGCGGTGTTGTCACTGTAGAAACGCACTCTGTTCTCCCATCAATCAAAGCGCCAACGGAAGGACCAGGCGCCCAGCAGCAGAAACAGCAGGGTGGTCGCGCCGAGATAAAGCAGATCGCCCGCTACCTGCGCAATGCGCGCGCCATCGAGCATCACCGCCCGTGCAGCACTGAGCAGGTGAGTGAGCGGCAGCAGATCTGCGCCCCACTGCACCCAGCGTGGTGAGCCTTCGAGCGAGAACCAGACTCCGGAAAGCAGCATCATCGGCCAGGTGAGCAGGTTGAGCAGCCCGCCCACCAGCTCCTCGCTCGAGAAGCGCGCAGCGATCGTGAGACCCAGAGCGATCATCGACAGTGCACCCAGCACGGTCAGCAGCAGCAGCAGCGCCGTGCTGCCCGCGTTGTGGAAATGCAAGATGATGCTGACGCCACCGTACAGCACGCAGGTGACGAACAGGATCAGCCCCAGGCGCGAGAGCACCTGTGCGCTGAGGAACTCGAAGGCGCGTCAGCGGCGTGGCGTGCAGACGCTTCAGAAAGCCGCTCTTGCGGTAGCGCAGCACGACGTAACCGACGCCGAACAGACAGCTGAACATCATGTTCATGCCCAGGATGCCCGGGAACAGCCAGTCGACATAGCGCATCGCAGCCCCAGTCACCGGCTGCCGCTGCGCGTGCGGCGCAGAGGCGAGCAGCAGCTTCTCGACTGATGTAGCCCTTGCGGCGAGTCGGTATTCACCCAGTAGCGGCCCTCGCCCTGCAGGTCGACCAGCAGGTCGATCTGTTGATGGGTGAGTTTAGCGCATGGCCTCGGCGAGGCTCTCGCATGGGCACGAAGTCGACATAGCGCTCCTGCAGGAAGGGGTGCGTCTGCGCGTCGATGCACGCTGTCCGAGCACGCCGACCTTGAACAACGGTCGCTCCGGGCCGCCGAACACGAAGCTCATGCCGATGACGAGCATGACCGGCAGCAGCAGCGTGAAGATCAGGGTCGGGCGGTCGCGCACGAACTCGAGGTTGCGGGCGTGCCATACCGCGAGCAGCCGGGCCATCACGCCCGCAGCTCCTTGCCGGTGAGCTCCAGAAACAGATCCTCGAGATTGGCCGGGCGGATGCGCAGGTTGGCCAGCGGCACGTGCGCATCGATCAGCGTGCGCAGCGTACTGTCGAGGTCAGTCGGTGGTGATCTCGACGCGCTCGGCGTACCTCGATGAGACGCAGCGGCAGGCTGCGCGCCGCGGCCGGGAAATCCTGCGTGCGGCAGCTCGAGCATGCACTTCCTCGAAGTGCTCGCGCAGCAGCTCACGCGGTGCGCCCTGGGCGATGATGCGGCCGCTGTCCATGATGGCGATCTCATCGCACAGCAGCTCGGCCTCTTCCATGTAATGCGTGGTGAGGATGATGGTCTTGCGGCGCGCCTTGATCGACTGGATCAGCTCCCAGAAGTTGCGGCGCGCCTGCGGATCGAGGCCGGTGGTCGGCTCATCGAGGAACAGCAAGCGCCGGGTCGTTCACCAGCGCGATCGCCAGCAGCAGCCGCTGCTGCTGGCCGCCGGAGAGCTTGCGGTTGTCACGCCCGGCGAGCTTCTCGAGCGCGCACAGGCGGATGACCTCATCGACGTCCAGCCCGCGCTCGTACAGGCCGCGGAACAGCGTGATGCTCTGGCGCACGGTGAGAAAGTCCTGCAGCGCCGTCTTCTGGAAGAGAATGCCGGCCTCCTCGCGGAAGCGCGCGCCGAGGGGCGCCCCGCGGTAGCGCACTTCGCCGGAGGTTGCGGCGCAGAATGCCTTCCATGATCTCGATGGTGGTGGTCTTGCCGGCGCCGTTGGGTCCGAGCAGGCCGAAGCAGATGCCGTCGGCGCACACGCAGTGAGACGCCATCGACGCGCGTCGCGTGGCCGGGTACTGCTTGACGAGATCGCAGCCTTCGAGAATGGGATCGTCACCGCGATCTACGGACGTCTGTACGGTGCATCATGCGGTACGCGCAGGTATGGTTACGTCCCAGTTGCCGTTGTGGTCTGACAAGGAGCGCGTGCAGGGATGGGTAGTTCGCGAGAGCAGGCGCGCTCGCCGTCTCACCGTGCGTGTGTTTCACACGGGTCGCGTTGAAGTCGTCGTGCCTTCGCGCACTTCGCAGCTGACGGTCGAGCGCTTTCTCGAGCGCCATCGTCACTGGATCGAGCGTAAGCGCGAGGAGGCGCGAGAGCGTGCGGTTCCGGCGACGCCCTTTCCGCCGGCGCGATCGATCTCGCCGCCTGTGAGGAGAGCTGGCGAATCTATCTCGCCGCGGGAGCTACTCGGCGCGTGCGCGTGCACGGCACGGCTGCCGGATTGCTGGCGCTCAGCGGGGATGCGACCGATGCCCGGGCCGTGCGTAAAGCGCTGCGTCGCTGGCTGACGCAACGGGCGAAGCGGTGCTCGGCACCGCAGCTGCAGCGCATTGCGCGGCGAGCTCGGGTTTTCGCTTCGGACGCCTGCTGATCCGCCGGCAACGCACGCGCTGGGGCAGCTGCTCGACCCGCGGCACGATCAGCCTCAACTGCTGCCTGCTGTTTCAGCGACCCGCGGTGGTGCGCTACCTCATGGTCCACGAGCTGTCGCACACGTGCAGATGAATCACTCGCGGCGCTTCTGGCAGAGCGTCGCCAGACATTGCCCGGATTACCGGCGCCTGGATCGGGAGCTGCTGGATGGCTGGCGGCGCGTGCCATCCTGGGTATTCAGCGACGAGTGCAGACGCATGAGCCAGACAGCTTTCATGAGCCGGACAGCTTTCAACTTATGAGCAAGCCCACCGAGCCGGACAGCGGTCGTCTGGATCTTTCCGACGAGCCGATCCACTGGGAGCTCGGCTCCTCGCTTTCATACGGTCGAATATCTGCAGCTCGACAAGATTCTCGATGCGCAGAAGCCGCTGACCTACGAGCACGATGAGATGATGTTCATCATCGTGCATCAGACCTCGGAGCTGTGGATGCGGCTGATGCTGCACGAGCTGCACGGCGTGCTCGAGTGCGTGCGCCGCGATGATCTGGATCCATCCTTCAAGATGCTGCGCGGGTAGCGCGCGTGCAGGACGCAGCTGATCGCGACCTGGGACGTGCTCTCGACCATGACCCCGTTCGAGTACTCTGCGTTTCGCAACGCCCTCGGCCGCTCCTCGGGCTTCCAGTCGTTGCAATACCGCATGCTCGAGTTCATGCTCGGCAACAAGCACGCGCAGCTGATCGAGGTGCACAAGCGCGATCCGCAGGGGTACGCTGAGTTGCAGCGCGCCCTCGACGGCGCCCTCGCTGTACGACGAGGTCCTGCGTCTCCTGAGCCGCCGCGGCTACGGAATTCCGCCGAGAGTACCTGGCGCGCGATTTCACGCGAGCCCTATGTGCCGAGCAAGCAGGTGGCCGGCGCCTGGCTCGGTGTCTATCACAACGCGCGAGAAGGATTGGGACCTGTATGAGCTCGCCGAGCGGCTGGTGGATCTGGATCAGAAATTCCAGCTGTGGCGCTGCCATCATCTGAAGACCGTGGAGCGGATCATCGGCTACAAGCCCGGCACGGGCGGGACCGGCGGCGTCTCCTATCTGGCCAAGGCGCTGGAGCTCAAGTTCTTCCCGGAGCTGTGGCAGGTGCGGACTTCGATGTAGTCTCAGTGCCAGCTCGCGCAGGGCACACCCAGCAGCGCTGCCTGCCGACGTGCCCGCGCTGAGCCGTTGACCAGTAGCGGCCGGTCGGCCAGCCGCAGGTGGGCCAGGTCGGTCGCAGTGTTGCCGTAGGCCGCGGCAGCAAAATCCGGATACTGCTGCCGCAGCTCGAGGAAGCAGCGCACCTTCTCAGCTCCGCGGCGATTCGCCGTCGTCAGATGCCCATCCAGTCGCTCGCCGTCCCAGCGCACACCCGTACAGATCACTTGCGCAAATCCCAATGCGCGGCCGATCTCCGGAACATACAGATCGGTGCTCGCACTGAGCAGGATCAGGCGCGCACCGGCGGCGCGATGGCGCGCGAGCTGCTCGAGGGCATCGCGGAACACACCGCCGGCGGCGCGACCGGCCAACAGTCGGTCGACGAATTCGCGGCTCCACAGCTCGATCTGCGCGCGCAGGCAGCCGCGCAGCGTGTGCCGGATGAACGCTGACTTCAGTTGCCCGTGATCACGCCAGCCGAGTGCAAACAGCAGCAGCGCCGGCAGAAATGTCAGCAACCCGAGGCCCGCCAGGGGGCGCGGCGCAGGAACCCGAAAACGTAGGGCACGAGCGTGTCGCGGCGCGTGATGGTGCCGTCCAGATCGAAGACAGCCAGCTCGACTGCGGACTGCGCCGCGACGGTTCTCAGGCCGCGCGCCCCGCAGCGGCCAGCTGGCGCAGCACATACTGCAGGATGCCGCCGTGGCGGTAGTATTCGCGCTCCTTCGGAGTATCGATGCGCACCCGCGCCTTGAAGCTGATCGGTCTTGCCCTCAGCGGAACGTGCCGTCACAGTGACCTGCTTCGCCGCCACATCGCGCAGACCTGTGATGTCGAAGACCTCATGGCCCGTCAGACCCAGGGACTGCGCATTCTCGCCGGGCAGGAATTGCAGCGGCACCACACCCATGCCGATGAGGTTGGAGCGATGGATGCGCTCGAAGCTCTCGGCGATCACAGCCTTCACGCCCAGCAGCATCGTGCCCTTGGCGGCCCAGTCGCGGGAGGAGCCGGTGCCGTACTCGCGGCCGGCGATCACGATGAGCGGGGTGCCTTCCTTCTTGTAACGCATCGCGGCGTCGTAGATCGAGGTCTGCTCGCCGCTCGGCAGGTGGATAGAGACGCCGCCCTCGACGCCGGGCACCAGCAGGTTGCGCAGACGGATGTTGGCAAACGTGCCGCGCATCATGACTTCGTGATTGCCGCGCCGCGCGCCGTAGGAGTTGAAGTCCACCGGCTGCACACCCTGCTCGATCAGATAGCGCGCAGCCGGGCTGAGCTGTGCGAGATGTTGCCGGCCGGTGAGATGTGGTCCGTGGTGACCGAGTCGCCGAGCAGCGCCAGCGCCCGAGCGCCGTGAATGTCCGCCAGCGCCGCCGGAGTCATGGTCATGCCATCGAAGTAGGGCGGGTTCTTCACGTAGGTGGACTTGCCATCCCAGCTGTAGCGCTTGCCGGCGGGCACCTTGATGCTGGTCCAGTTCGCATCGCCCGTGAAGACGCTGGCATAGCTGTTGCGGAACATCTCGGAGTCGATGGACTGCGGCGAGCGCCTCCTGCACTTCCTGGTCGCTTGGCCAGATGTCGGCAAGCGTACACCGGCTTGCCGTCGCTGTCCGTACCGAGCGGCTCGGTGGTGAGGTCGATGTCGAGCGTGCCGGCCAGCGCGTAGGCGACCACCAGCGGCGGTGAGGCCAGGAAGTTCATGCGCACTTCCGGATGCACGCGGCCCTCGAAATTGCGGTTGCCGGACAGTACTGCGCAGGCGGTGATGTCGCCGGCCTTGACCGCGGCAGAGATCTCCGGCTTCAGCGGCCCTGAGTTGCCGATGCAGGTGGTGCAGCCGTAGCCGACGAGGTCGAAGCCAAGCGATGCGAGATCACCGAGCACGCCGGCCTTGGTCGAAATAGTCGGTCACGACCCGCGAGCCCGGCGCCAGGCTGGTTTTCACCCACGGCTTGGAGGTGAGGCCGCGTGCGCGCGCCTTGCGCGCGAGCAGGCCGGCGCCGAGCATCACGGAGGGGTTGGAGGTGTTGGTGCAGCTGGTGATGGCGGCGATCAGCACGGCGCCGTCCTGCAGCTCAAACTTCTTGCCGTCGAGTGTGAGCGGGGCACTGCCTTTGGCCCGCGGAAGTCTTGCGCCGTCCGCTCACTCGGCAGTCTTCTTGGCATTGCTCTGCGTAAACCGACTTGGCGTCTGGTCAGCGGCACGCGGTCCTGCGGCCGGCGCGGCCCGGCGAGACTCGGCTCGACCGTGCCCAGATCCAACTCCAGCACATCGGTGTAATCGGCAGGCGCATCGCCGTTGTTGCGCCACAGGCCCTGGCGCCTTGGCATAGGCGCGCACCAGCTCGATGCGCTCGGCGCGGGCGGCCCGGAAAGCTCCAGGTAGCGGATGGTTTCCTCGTCGATCGGGAAAATGCCGCAGGTGCTGCCGTATTCCGGCGCCATGTTGGCAATCGTGGCGCGGTCGGCGAGCGGCAGATTGGCCAGTCCGTCGCCGAAGAACTCGACGAACTTGTCGACCACGCCCTTCTTGCGCAGCATCTCGGTCACCGTCAGCACCAGGTCGGTGGCCGTGGCACCCGGCCGCAGCCTGCCGCTCAGGCGAAAGCCGATGACCTGCGGAATCAGCATGGTGACCGGCTGGCCGAGCATGGCCGCCTCCGCCTCGATGCCGCCGACGCCCCAGCCGAGCACGCCGAGGCCGTTGATCATGGTGGTGTGCGAGTCGGTGCCCACGAGGGTGTCCGGATAGGCGCGCACGCGCGCCGTTGACGCTCGTCGTCGAAGATCACGCGGCCAAGGTACTCGAGATTGACCTGGTGCACGATGCCGGTGTTGGGTGGCACGACCTCGAAGTTGCGGAACGCGGTCTGGCCCCAGCGCAGGAATGAGTAGCGCTCGCCGTTGCGCGCAAATTCGATTGCGGTGTTGGCCGCGAGCGCGCCGGGCTGTGCCGTACTCGTCGACCTGCACCGAGTGGTCGATGACGAGCTCCGCGGGGGCCAGCGGGTTGACTCGCTCCGCATCGCCGCCGAGCCTCACGATCGCATCGCGCATTGCCGCCAGATCGACGACGCAGGGCACGCCGGTGAAATCCTGCAGGATCACGCGCGCGGGAGTGAAGGCGATTTCATACGAAGGCGCGGCCTGCGGGTCCCAGGAGAGCAGCGCCTCGATGTCGGCGCGCGTGACGTTGACGCCGTCCTCGAAGCGCAGCAGGTTCTCGAGCAGGATCTTCAGCGAGTAGGGCAGGCGCGCCACCTCTGTCTGCGGCAGGCCGCCAGGCTCCAGATCTCGTAAGAGCGATTTGCCACACTGAGTGCCGTGCGCGCCTTGAAGCTGTTCGTCATGAAATCCTCCGCGATGAGAGCCTAGCGAGCCGTAAACTGACTCCGCTGATACTCAGTGTCCTGGGGAACAACCGCCAATTATAGCGGATCGCGACTGCAGCTACGTCGTGGGGAGCTGCGTCGGGTCGGACGCCGTGGCGCTCGCGGCCGATGCCCGGCTCGCTCCCGATGCCAGGTTTGCACCCGATGCCAGACCTGAGGTGGCTGCGATCACTGCGCCACCGAGACAGCGACTCGCCCTCGTAGAGCGACCGCATACTGCCCGGGTGTGACGGCACGCTGCGGCTGCATCGAAGACGGATCTGCGCCGTGCCATCCTCGTGCGGCTCGAGCCATGCAGCCTGGTCGGACTGCCGGTAACGCACCTTCACCGTGCATCGGAACGCGCAGCGTCCGCGGACTCACGAGCCAGTGCAGCGCCTCGGTGTGCAGCGCCGTGCTCGTAGAGCAGCGGATGGTCGTGCCCCTGCACGACGATCAGTGCGTTGCGGGCGCTGTCCTTGCCGCCGACGTACCAGGGCTGCTGCGGCACGGCCGCGACGTCCGCCGATGTGCAGCCCGGCGCGCTGGCCGAGCGTGTAGAAGCGCCAGTCCCTGATGCGTGCCGAGCACCTCGCCATCGGCGGATTCGATGGGCCCGGGCTGCGGCTCGAGGAAGCGGCCGAGAAACTCGCGGAACGGCCGCTCGCCAATGAAGCAGATGCCGGTGCTGTCAGGCTTGTCGAACACCGGCAGACCCGCGCGGCGGGCGCGCTCGCGCACTTCGCTCTTGAGCAAACCGCCCAGTGGCATCAGCGACCGCGCGCAGCTGTGACTGCTCCACCGCATGCAGAAAGTAGCTCTGATCCTTGCTGGCATCGGCGCCCTTGTGCAGCTCGACTGCCCTCGGGGCCGAATCGCAACGTTGCGTAGTGGCCGGTGGCGAAATGAGTCGCGCCGAGCCGCTGCACGTAGCGCAGGGCCACGCCGAACTTGATCTCGACGGTTGCACAGGACGTCGGGGTTCGGCGTGCGGCCGGCGCGCTGCTCGCGCAGGAAATACTCAAAGACCCGCTGCGCGGTACTCGGCGGCGAAGCTCACCCGGTGCAGCGGGATTCGCAGCTCCTCGCGCAACCGCACGCGCATCCTGAAAGTCCTGCGGCCGCAGTGCAGTAGCTCGTCTTCCTCGTCCCAGTTGCTCATGAAGAGCCCCTGCACGTCCCAGCCCTGCTCCTTCAGCAGCAGAGCGGCCACCGCGGAATCCACGCCGCCCGAGAGGCCGACAATGACTTTGCGCCCGCAGGCGCCAGCGGGCAATGACATCAAACCTCGACCGAGTCAAATGACCCGGCGCTCAGCAAGTCCAGATGCGCTACGTCCTGCAGTGAGGCGCGCTTGCCCTGCAGATAGTCATCGATGCAGCGCAGGACGAGCGGACTGCGCAGCCGGTCCTGACGCTGCAGCAGCTCTGCGCGGGACAACCAGTGGGTGCGCACGATGCCTGCGATCCAGTGGCTGCGCGGCATCGTGATCGGCCACCGTGCCGCCGAAGGCAAACCGCATCGTCGACTGACCCGTTACGCGGATTCGCCAGAGATAGACGCCGATCAGCGCTTGGGGCTCGAAGCGCCAGGCGGTTTCTTCGCGCGCCTCGCGCACCACCGCCGCGAGCAGGATCTCGCCGTGCTCGACATGGCCTGCGGGCTGGTTGAATGACCAGACGGCTGATTGATGCGCTCTTCGACGACGAGGAAGCGGCCGGCGCTTTCCGCGACGGCGGCAACGGTGATCTCAGGTTGCGTGCCATGACTGCTCACACGGGCAGTATAGCCAACACCCGTCAGCCGCGGCGGGCGACCCGCAGGCCGTGATCCACGGCGCTGGCATTCCAGATGCTGTCGAATTCCTGCAGATACAGTCGCGCGACCGGCGGATTGTTGATGTCGGCGATGCCGTCCCAGGTGTCCGCGCGCATGCGGTACATGATGGCGCGGTCATCGGCGATGAGGTAGGCCGAGGCGCGTTGCGGGGCCTGAGCGGCGACATAGCGGATGTCGATGCAGCTGGACAGGCGCCGACCCATCGCGACGAAGCGGTTGCTGTCGCGCATGACCCGTGTGGGCTCCGCGAGAAGCACACGCACCTTGGAAAAGCTGCGGGTGAGAACGAAATGCTTGATGATTTCGAGGAAACGCGGTCTGATCGTAGAGGTCCGGCTCGAGATCGGGGGTATAGATGGAGATCAGCCGGCGCGCGCCCGAGGCGATCTCGATTGACGGCGGCCCGCACTTCGGCCACCGATGTCAGCACGCTCAGCGTTTCCGAGCCCTGACGGCCCGAATTTCCCGCCTCTGCGCCCGCACCCGATTCGGTGCATAGCGCGCGTTGGCGAGCTGCGCGAGAGTGCTGTTTAGCGTCTAATTCCCCGATGATGTCCACGCGGCACTGCCGGCTACGCCTGCGCAAACGCAGGCAAGGGGGATCTTAGAGAGGCGAGCCGCAAGGACCGTGTCGAACCGGTCACGTTTCCTCGGCGCAGCGCTGAGACGGGCGGCTCATTTCCAAGGGACTGGTTGGTGGTGCACTCACCCCATGGCCGTTAGTCCTCGATCTGGCGTGCCAGCAGCGCAGCGAGACCGACGTAAGTCTCGGGCCGCAGCGCTTTCAGCCGCTCGTGCTCGCTCGGCGGCAGAGGCAGCGTATCGATGAATGCTGCAGCGTGGCCGCATCGATGGCCCGGCCGCGGGTGAAGTCCTTCAGCCGCTCGTAGCCGCCCGGTGCCCCTGAGGCGCGCAGCACCGTCTGCACTGCTTCGCCGAGAACTTCCCAGGCACTGCCGATATCCGCATCCATGCGCGCCGGATCGGCTGCGACTTTCTTGAGTCCGCGGCCGAGAGCGCTCCAGGCGATCAGGGTGTGCCCGAGCGCGACGCCGACGTTGCGCAGCACGGTGGAGTCGGTGAGATCGCGCTGCCAGCGCGAGATCGGCAGCTTGTCCGCGAAGTGACGCAGCAGTGCGTTGGCGACGCCGAGATTGCCTTCGGCATTCTCGAAGTCGATCGGATTCACCTTGTGCGGCATGGTGGAGGAGCCCACCTCGCCGGCCACCGCGCGCTGGCGCAGATAACCGAGCGAGATGTAACCCCAGACAGTCGCGGCACAGATCGATGAGGATGACATTGATGGCGGCGAGCGCATCGCAGTACTCGGCGATCCAGTCGTGCGGCTCGATCTGTGTCGTGTAGGGGTTGCACTCGAGTCCGAGAGACTCGACGAACGCGCGGCTGACGCGCGGCCAGTCGACATCGGGCAAGCGCCGCCACGTGCGCGTTGAAATTGCCCAACGGCGCCATTCCATTTGCCCAGGATGGCTGACGCACTGCCAGCGCTGCGCGCGCGCGCCTGCAGGCGCGCCGCGACATTGGCGAACTCCTTGCCGAGTGTCGTCGGGCTGGCCGGCTGCCCATGCGTGCGCGCCAGCATCGGCGTGATCCGCGTAGCGCTGGGCGAACGTCGACGAGCTCCGCACGGCGCGCCTGCAAGCACCTCCAGCAGCTTGCCGCGCGCAGCTCTGCAGCATGCGCGCGTAGCTCAGATTGTTGATGTCTTCGGAGGTGCAGCCGAAGTGCACCAGCTCCAGCGTTGCTTCGGCGGCGCCGGCCGCCCGCAGCTGCTCGCGCACGTAGTACTCGACAGCCTTGACATCGTGATTGATGCTGGGCTTCGATGCTGCTTGACCGCCTCGGCTGCCTGCACTGGCGGCTCGCGCGATCAACGCCTCGGCGCGCTCGCGCACGGCAGGCTGCAGCGATGCACCGGCGAGCTGCGGCGCGGCCGCCGCCAGGTGCAGCAGCCAGTGCGCCTCGACGCGGATGCGCTCCCGGATGAGACCGGCCTCCGACAGAATCGGCGCGCAGCGGCTGCCGTCGCCGCACGGTAGCGGCCATCCAGGGGCGAAAGTGCCTCGACGTGCTGGCAAAGCGTCGCGGGATGGAGCCGTCATGCGTCTGCGGTGCCTCGAAGTGCTACGATTTGCATGATAACGCAACGACCTTGCGGAGTGCCTTCATGACCAATTCGTTTCGGATCGAGCGCGACAGCATGGGCGAGCTGCAGGTGCCCGCCGATGCGCTCTGGGGCGCGCAGACGCAGCGCGCCGTGCAGAATTTCCCGATCAGCGGCCTCACGCTGCCGCGCGCCTTCATCGGCGCGCTCGGTCTGGTCAAGCAGGCCGCGGCGCGCGCCAACACCCGTCTCGAGCTGCTCGAAGCGCCGGTGGCGCAGGCGATCGATGCCGCGGCGGCGGATGTGGCCGCCGGCCGGCACGATGCGCAGTTTCCCATCGATGTGTTTCAGACCGGCTCGGGCACCAGCACCAACATGAATGCCAACGAGGTGATCGCCTCGCTGGCCACGCGGCGGCTCGGGCGGCCGGTGCATCCGAACGATCACGTCAACATGGGTCAGAGCAGCAACGACGTCGATTCCGACAGCCATCCATGTGAGCGCGGCGCTGCAGCGTGCGCCGCGAGCTGGTGCCGGCGCTGGAGCATCTGCGCGATGTGCTGCGCGCGAAGGAGCGCGAAGTCGGCAGCGTCGTCAAGACCGGGCGGACGCATCTGATGGATGCGATGCCGGTGACGCTCGGGCAGGAGTTGTCGGGCTGGCGCACGCAGATCGAGCACGGGACTCGAGCGTCTGGCGTGCCGTCGAGCCGCGGCTGCAGGCACTGCGCCCAGGGCGGCACCGCTGTCGGCACCGGGATCAATGCGCATCCGGAGTTCGGCGCGCGCTTCTGCGCAGGAGCTCAGCGAGCCTGACCGGGCGTGGCGTTTCACCGCGGCACGCAACTACTTCGAGGCGCTGTCATCCCAGGACACGGCGGTCGAGCTCTCCGGGCAGCTGAAGGTGATCGCCGTCAGCCTGATGAAGATTGCCAACGATCTGCGCTGGATGAACAGCGGTCCGCTGGCCGGGCTTGGGCGAGATCGCGCTGCCGGCGCTGCAGCCGGGCAGCAGCATCATGCCGGGCAAGGTCAATCCGGTGATTCCGGAGGCCACTGCCATGGTGGCCGCGCAGGTGATCGGCAACGACACCACCATCACCATCGCCGGACAGTCGGGCAACTTCCAGCTGAACGTCATGCTGCCGGTGATCGCCTACAACCTGCTGGAAAGCATCCGGCTGCTGGCCAATGTGTCGCGTGCGCTGGCCGACAGCGCCATCGCCGGCTTCAAGGTGAACGAGGCGCGTATCGCCGAGGCGCTCGATCGCAATCCGATCCTGGTGACGGCGCTCAATCCGGTCATCGGTTACGAGAAGGGCGCGGCGATCGCCAAGAAGGCCTACGCGGAAGGCCGGCCGATCCGCGAGGTGGCGGCGACAGATGACCGATCTGCCGCGCGAGGAGCTGGCGCGGCTGCTCGATCCGCTGGAGCTGACGCGCGGCGGCATCAAGGGCGGCACGAGCGGCGGGGGCTGACCGGGCCGATGCCGGAGACAGGTGTACAGGGCAACAGCGAGCCACCGCGCCGGATTGACTGGCGAGCGTGCATCATCGAGCGCCTGGCACACAGCGAGCCGCGCCACGCGGTCGAGGATTGGCTGATTCCCGGCCTGTCGGCCGAGCAGAGCCGTGCGAACCGCGCTTTCTTCCCGCCGGCGCCGATCCCTGCGGCAGTGTTGGTTCCGCTGGTCGAGCGGCCGCAGGAGCTGACCGTGCTGCTCACGCAGCGCGCCAGTCAGCTGAAAAATCACGCCGGCCAGATCAGCTTTCCCGGCGGGCGCATCGAGCCGGAGGATGCCGATCCGCGGGCCGCGGCGCTGCGCGAGGCGCACGAGGAGATCGGGCTCGCCGAGCGTTACGTCTCGGTGGTGGGTTATCTGCCGGATCATATTCTGCTGAGCGGATTTCGCGTGACCCCGGTGGTCGCGCTTCGTCCAGCCGGGCTTCGAGCTGTTGCTCGATGCGCAGGAGGTGGAGGATACCTTCGAGGTGCCGTTGAGTCATATCTTCGAGCCCGCCAATCACCGCTCGCGGCGCCGCCGCTTCGGGACCGCGCGTCGAACTGGAGGTGTGGGACATTCAGTACAAGGGACGCAACATCTGGGGGGCCACGGCCGGCATGCTGCTCAATCTGTACCAGATCTGCACCGTGGCAAGTCCAGCGGCGAATGTCTGATCCCGCCTCCGCTCTGCAGGCCCTGTTGCAGCTCATGGCGCGACTGCGCGACCCGCAACACGGTTGTCCCTGGGATCTGCAGCAGACCTTCGCCAGCATCGCACCCTACACGCTCGAGGAGGCCTACGAGGTTGCCGATGCGATCGACGCGGCGATCCCCGGCAGCTGCGCGACGAGCTCGGCGATCTGCTGTTCCAGGTCGTGTTCCACGCCCAGATGGCGCAGGAGCGCGGCTGGTTTGACTTCGCCGAGGTGGCGCAGTCCATTCACGACAAGCTCGTGCGCCGCCACCCGCATGTGTTCGGTGAAGCGCAGGTTGCGGATGCGCAGAGCCAAAGTCGCCTGTGGGAGGAGCTGAAGGCCGCGGAACGCGCGCTGGCCGCTGCGGATGCCACCCGCAGCGATGCGAGCGTGCTGGCCGGGATCCCCAAGGCACTGCCGGCGCTCAGCCGGGCGGCGAAGATCGGCAGGCGCGCCGCGCGAGTTGGATTCGACTGGCAGGAACCCGCGCAGGTGCGCGACAAGGTGTTGGAGGAGTTGCAGGAAGTGGACGCCGCGCTCGCAGTTGAGGAGCCGGAGCAGATCAGCGAAGAGCTCGGCGATCTGCTGTTTGCGCTGGCGAACTGGAGCGTGCATCTGGGCGTCGACCCGGAGGAGGCGCTACGCGCGGCGAATGTCAAATTCGAGCGGCGCTTCCGGCACATGGAAGCCGGCGCGGCGGCGCAGGGGGTGAGCCTGGAGAGCTTGACGCCGGCCGAGTGGGACGCGCTGTGGATGAAGGCCAAACAGGGATAGGTGCGTCGGTTCAGTCCGCATTCACGCGAACTCCGTTAGGGTGAGGCGAAGTTTCCGGGAAATTGCTGCACATGCCCCCGCCGCGAGCATTGCTGACATTGGGGATAGTGCTGGGCACGCTGTGCGCCAGTATTTTCCTTGCGGCTGCCACGGCTGATCCGCCCGCAACTCCGGGTGGCGCGGCTAGCGCCGCAGCGGTGCCATCCGCACCTCCAACCGCCATGCCTACTGCCGCCATGCCTCCAACAGCGGTACCGTCGACAGCAGTGCCTGCAGCCGCAGCGCCGGTACATCCCGCTGCGCCGCGAGCTGCCAGGCCCGTCACATTGAGCAGGCCGTGCGCATGGCGGAACAGCATTTCAAGGCGCGCGTCGTGCGCGCTGAGGCTGATCACAGTGGTGAACATCCTGTTTACGTCCTGCGCATGTTGAATGAGCGGGGCGCGTGTGGACGGTGCGCGTCGATGCCAGCAACGGGGCCCTGTTGTAGGAGTCTGAGCGATGCGAGCTCTGGTGATCGAGGACGAGAGCGCGTTGCGCGAACAGTTGCGCAGTCGCCTGCAGGAGGCCGGCTTTACGGTCGATGTCGCGGCCGACGGTGAGGAGGGCCTGTTCGCGGCCACCGAGTTGCCGCTCGATGTCGCCATCATCGACCTCGGCTTACCGAAGCTCTCCGGGCTCGAGGTGATCCGGCGCACCCGCGGGCAGCGCAAGAGCTATCCGATCCTGATCCTGACTGCGCGTGATCGCTGGCAGGACAAGGTCGAGGGGTTGCAGGCCGGTGCGGACGACTATGTCGTCAAGCCGTTTCATTTCGAAGAAGTGCTGGCGCGCGTGCAGGCGCTGTTGCGTCGCTCCGGCGGCTGGGCGAGCCCGGAATTGATCTGCGGTGCGATCGCACTCGACACGCGTGCACAGACGGTGAAGGTCAACGACGCCCCGGTCGAGTTGACCAGCTTCGAGTACCGCATCCTGGAGCATCTGATGTTGCGGGCGGGCGAGGTCATCTCGAAGACGGAGCTCACCGAGCGGCTGTACGACGAGGAGTCCGAGCGCGACAGTAACGTGATCGAGGTGTTGGTCGGGCGGCTGCGGCGCAAGCTGGATCCGGAGGAGCGCCTGCACCCGATCGAAACGCTGCGTGGACGCGGTTACCGCTTCGCGCTGGCGCGCTCCGTCACCACCTGACACATTGCCGTGCATTCGCTCAGCCGGCGGCTGCTGATCTCGGTCTCGCTGCCCCTGGCACTGTTTTTCGGCGTCATGGTTGTGGTGCTCGATACCAGCTTCCGGGCGCTCTCCGACCGCTCGCTGCAGGAGCTGCTCGATGCGCAGGTGGTGGCGCTGATCGCCTCCGCCGAACCGCAACCCAATGGCGGCTATGCGCCTCCTGCGAGCGATCTCGCCGCGCGTCTGCGCACGCCGCGCTCCGGCCTGTACGCGCAGATCCGCTCCGCCGGCGGCACATCCGTCTGGCGCTCACCTTCCACCGCGGGGGCGCCGATTGATTTCGGAGCGCCCCTGGATCCGGGCGCCCGCCGCGTGGTGTATGACCGCAGCGCTAATGAGCGCATTGCCATCGAAAGTCGCGGTGTTCAGTTCGAGGACCGGCAGGGCAGTTGGGAGTTCACCTTCAGTGTCGCCGCCAGCCTCGCCCCCTATGAGCAGGAACTCTGGCGTTTCCGCCGCTCGCTGTTTGGCTGGTTCATTGGCCTGATGCTGCTATTGCTGTTCGTGCTTGCGGCGCTGTTGCGCTGGGTTCTCGCTCCCGTGCGGCGCCTGGAGCGCGAGATCCACGAGGTGGAGGAGGGGCAGAGCGAGCAGCTCGGCAGCGGCTATCCGCGCGAACTGAGCGGAGTCGCCAGTAACCTCAACACGCTGTTGATCGGAGAGCGCAAGCGCGTGGCGCGTTATCGAGACACTCTCGGCAATCTGGCCCACAGTCTGAAGACTCCGCTCGCGGTGATGCGCTCGGCGATCTCAGGAGGCGGTGTTGGCAGCGCGACACCGCTTGCTCCGGAGATCGATCGCATGGATGGCATTATCGAGCATCAGCTGAAACGTGCCGCGGCCACCGGCGGCGCACTGCTCGGTCAGGCGCCGGTCGAGGTGGCTCCGATGCTGACTGAGCTGCGTGCGGCACTCCTGAAAGTGTATGCGAGCAAAGACTTCTCGATCGAAATCAGCGCCTCCGGCCCGGCGCATTTCAACGGCGACCGCGGCGATCTGACGGAGCTGCTGGGGAATGTCCTCGACAATGCCTGCAAATGGTGCCGCACCCTGGTACGCGTCGAAGCGAGCGTCGATCCTGCTTATCCGGTACGTGAGCGACTGCTCCTCATGGTCGAAGATGATGGGCCCGGGATCTCCGCGGCAGACCGAAGGCGCATCGGCCAGCGCGGCGTACGCACCGATGAGACGGTGCCCGGACACGGCATCGGACTCGCCATGGTGCAGGATACGATCGAGATGTACGGCGGCAGCCTCGTGATCGACGCTTCGCCGCTTGGCGGCGCGCGCTTTCGCATCCGGCTGCCGGGCAGATGATCAGACCTTGAATTCGATGCCCTGGGCGAGTGGCAGCTCCCGGCTCCAGTTGATCGTGTTGGTCTGGCGACGCATGTAAGCTTTCCACGCGTCCGAGCCCGACTCGCGGCCACCGCCGGTATCTTTCTCGCCGCCGAAGGCACCGCCGATCTCCGCCCCCGAGGTGCCGAGATTCACGTTCGCAATGCCACAGTCGCTGCCCGCCGCCGACAGGAACAACTCCGCGCGCTGCAGCCGATCGGTGAAGAGCGCCGAAGACAGTCCGTGATGAGCGGCGTTGTGCTGGATGATAGCTTCTTCCAGCGATGACACCTCGATGAGATACAGGATCGGGGCAAAGGTCTCCGTCAGCACGATCGGCCAGTCATTGCGCGCCCGGATGATCGTCGGTTCGACAAAGTTGCCGGCCCGGCTGAGCACCTTGCCGCCATACAACACTTCCCCGCCGCTGGCGCGCGCCTCTTCGACGGCGACCGTATAGCGCTCGACGGCACTGCGGTCGATCATCGGGCCCATCAACGTCGTCGGATCCAGTGGATTGCCGATCTTGACCTGCTGATACGCGTGCACGAGACGCTGCTGCAGCTCTGCGCGGATCGCCTGGTGCACCAGCACGCGCCGCGTCGTGGTGCAGCGCTGGCCGGCGGTACCAACTGCGCCAAATACGATGGCGGGTACGGCAAGATCGAGGTTGGCCGTCTCATCCACGATCACGGCATTGTTGCCACCCAGCTCCAGCAGGCTCTTGCCCAGGCGGGCCGCCACGCGCTCGCCGACTTTTCGGCCCACCGCCGTCGAACCGGTGAACGAGACCAACGCGACCCGTGGATCTTCCACAAACCGTGTGGCGAGCTCGGTGCCCGAGTCGATGAATAACTGAAAGATTGGCGGCAGCCCGTGCTCTTCCATGACCTTGTTGCAAAGCTGTTGCACCGCCAGTGCCGTGAGTGGCGTCTTGGGGGAGGGTTTCCACACCGAGATGTTGCCGCAGATGGCCGCCAGAAACGCGTTCCACGACCAGACCGCTACCGGGAAGTTGAAAGCGGAGATGATTCCGACCACGCCCAGCGGATGCCATTGCTCGTACATCCGATGCTGGCTCCGCTCGGAGTGCATGGTGAGCCCATACAACATGCGCGCCTGGCCGACGGCGAAATCGGCGATGTCGATCATCTCCTGCACTTCGCCCAGGCCTTCTGCCAGAATCTTGCCGTTCTCGAGCGAGATCAGCG
The DNA here is from genome assembly GCA_963715725.1 of uncultured Pseudomonadota bacterium. Taxonomy (GTDB): domain Bacteria; phylum Pseudomonadota; class Gammaproteobacteria; order Steroidobacterales; family Steroidobacteraceae; genus 13-2-20CM-66-19. Next base: position 4,016,674 of record OY970272.1, read on the forward strand.
TGCCTAGATCCGTCTTGTGTCGGCGCAGCTCCTCGCCGAGCAGTCGCACCGCCTCGCCGCGCTTGGGCGCCGGCACCGCGCGCCAGCGTGCCGTGGCGGCGCTCGCCGAACGTAGCACCCGCTCATAGTCGTCGCCATTGGCGGGGCGGAACTGCGCGAGCAGCGATCCATCGGCCGGATTGCGCACGCTGACGACGGTCGTATCCTGGGTTTTGGCCCAGCCGCCCTCGCCAGACCAGGCGCCGGCGTTGAGATCTGAAAGTCCCAATCGGCGCAGCAACGCACTGAGGTCAGGAGCGCTCATCAGGCCACCACCTTGAGACGCCGTTGCGTGCCGGCCTTGCCAGAGACCACCACCTGCCCGGACAGATCCTTGGTGCCGCCCGGCGCGTAGTAGCGGCCGAAGCGGTTGGCGATGATGTCAGTCAACCGGAACTGCTCCTGCGCGACGAAACCACTGAAGACGCCCTTGTGCTCCAGCACCAGATCGACCACCGCTGAGATGCCGGCAGCCGTCGTCACCTGGATCGCCGACCACAGCCGGCCCGCAATGACCTGTGGGTAGACCTTGTTGACATAGTTCTCTTCACGCAGCTCCCCGGCCTGCTTGCCGGTGACCGCGGCGTAGACGATGACCACGTCCTGCAGCGTCTGTGGGACGGCGTTCTCTAGAATGCGTTTGAGAGTGGTGCGATCTTGATTGAGCTTCAGGTCATTCATCAGCAGCCGCATCTGCTCGCAGTGTCCCGGATAGCGGATGGTCTTGTAGTTCATGTGCTCGCAATGAGTGCCGTGCGTGTCGGCCAGCGAGCCGAGTCCTCCGGAGGTGTTGAAAGCCTCGTAGAGCGTGCCATCGATCTCGATCTCCTCGAGTCCCTCGAGCGGGGCGAGATCCTGGATGCGGCCCTCCACGATCGCCTGGCACGGATTGCCGTACTCATTGATCAGGCCTTCGGTCGACCAGGTCAGCGAGTACTTGAGGACATTGTTGGGATGCTGCGGCAATGCGCCGACGCGCAGCTTCACGCTGCGCAGCTCATCGAAGTGCGTGATCAGCTCTGCGGCCGCAATGCTGATGAAGCCCGGGGCAAGCCCGCACTGCGGCACAAAGGCCCGGTCCGATCCCGTGGCGATGGCGCGCACGGCGCGCGTGACTTCCACATCCTCGGTGAGATCGAAATAATGCACTCCGGCCTTGCGCGCCGCCTCGGCGACCGCGACGTTGCAATAGAACGGCAGGCTGGAGATCACAGCATCCACCGGATGCGCGCTCAGGTGCTGCAGCAGCAACGGCTGGCTGCTGGCATCGAGTGCAAAGGACTGCAGGTTGGCGGTCCCGTGTGCCCGCACGACTGCCTCCGCGGTTGCGCCATCGACATCCGCAAGCTGCACGGAATAGGTGCCGGACTCAGCCAGCAGGCCGGAAATCAATGCGCCGATCTTGCCGGCGCCGAGTATGAGTACGCGGTGCATGGAAAACCTCTAGTGAGAGGGCGGCCGGCCGAAACCGGAGCGCCCGAAAAGGCGCGCATTCTCTCCTTAAGAGCCTCACAATGCCACCCCATCCAGCAGGCCTTGCAGCTGCGCAAGATCGCTGCAAGCGCCGGATTTAACAGGATCTGTTTGGGTAAGCCGGGCCGCGGATGTTACCCTTTGCTCAATGAGAGCTCACGAGACGACTTCCTGGCACAGCGCCAGCTGGCAGACCCGGCCTGCAATGCAGCAACCCGTTTACGCCGACCCTCTGGCGCTCGAACGTGTGGTGGCGCAGCTGTCGCGTTTGCCGCCTATCGTGGTGTCCTGGGAAATCGAGTCGCTGCGCGAGCGGCTGGCGGCGGCCCAGCGCGGGCAGGCGTTCCTGTTGCAGGGCGGAGATTGCGCTGAGGCCTTTGCGGACTGCGAGTCCGATCAGATTGCCAAGAAGCTGAAGATCCTCCTGCAGATGAGCATCGTGCTGCTGCACGGTCTGAAGAAGCCGATCGTGCGGGTAGGGCGGATGGCAGGTCAGTACGCCAAGCCGCGCTCCGCCGACACTGAAACGCGCGACGGCGTTACCTTGCCCGCTTATCGCGGCGATCTGGTCAATCGGCCGGAGTTCAGCGCCGCCGCGCGCGCGCCGGACCCGGAGCTGCTGTTGCGTGGCTATGAGAGAGCTGCGCTGACACTCAACTTCGTCCGTGCGCTCGTGGATGGCGGTTTCGCGGACCTGCATCACCCGGAGTACTGGGACCTCGGCTTCGTGAAGCACTCACCGCTGAAGGATGCCTACCAGCGCATCGTCGATTCGATCGGCGATGCGCTCGATTTCTTCGAAGGCATGAGCGGCCAGTCGGTACAGGATGCCCGGCTGGTGAGTTTCTACTCCAGTCACGAAGGTCTGCATCTGTTGTATGAGCAGGCGCAGACTCGTTTCATTCCACGACAGAACCGCTGGTACAACCTTTCGACGCACTTCCCCTGGATCGGCATGCGCACGGCGAAGCTCGATGGCGCGCACGTCGAGTACTTCCGTGGAATCGCCAATCCTATTGCCGTGAAGGTTGGGGCGGCCATGGATCCCGCCTGGCTGCAGGGAGTGGTGAGCACGCTCAATCCGCAGAATCAGCCGGGACGCCTCACGCTGATCCATCGCTTTGGCACCAAGGACATCGAGACGGCTCTGCCGCGCGCAATCGAGGCCGTGCGGGAGACCGGACACACCGTGCTGTGGGTGTGCGATCCGATGCATGGCAACACCGAGACCAGCACTGGTGGACTCAAAACCCGGCGCTTCGAGAATATCCTGCGCGAGCTGCAGCTGGCCTTCCGCATCCATGCCGAGATGGGTTCAAACCTGGGAGGCGTGCATATCGAGCTGACCGGGGACGATGTCACCGAATGTACCGGGGGCGCGCGCGGTCTGACCGACAATGACCTGCAACGTGCCTACCGCTCGAGCGTGGATCCGCGTCTGAATCACGAACAGGCACTGGAGCTCGCCATGTTGATTGCCGAGGCCGGCGGCAGCCGCCGCTCGGCGCGCAAGCCAGCGAGCGCAGAACCGCCACGCTGATTTCGTCGGCGCATATCCCTGCAGCCGCTCCTAACGGAGGTCGTGTGGGTCGAAAAGCGCTCCGCCGCTGCGACTCGTTGCGCGGTCATGGCTGAGGGCTCCCGTCCCGCCAAGCTGCCGCGAACGGCCGCTTATGATCCGGATTGCGCGCGCTGCCCGCGGCTTGCCGAATTTCTGGCCGAGACCCATCAACGATATCCGGACTATTGGGCCCGACCGGTACCCTCGTTCGGCGCGGCCGCTCCGCGCATTGCCATCATTGGGCTTGCCCCCGGAATGCATGGGGCGAATCGCACCGGACGACCGTTCACCGGCGACTACGCCGGCATCCTGCTGTATGAGACCTTGCATGAGCATGGGCTCGCGAGCGCGCGCGAATCAGTCGCCATGGATGATGGTCTGAAACTGCGCCATGCGCGCATCCTGAACGCAGTCAAATGCGTGCCACCTCAGAATAAACCGCTGCCCGATGAGATTCGCCGCTGCAACGCCTATCTCAAGACGGAACTGGAGGGCTTACCTTCGGTGCGCGTCGTGCTCGCGCTGGGACGGATTGCGCACGACAGCGTGCTGCTGGCACTGGGATTGAAGCGCAGTCACTTTCCCTTCGCACATGGACGCGAGCATGCCTTGCCCGGGGAACGGCGCATGCTCGACTCATACCACTGCAGTCGCTACAACACGCAGACACGGGTACTCACGGCCGCGATGTTCGCCAGCGTCATACAGCGTGCCTGCGAGCTGGCGGATCTGCCATGACCGCGCAGCGCTTCGATGCCAAGGAGTTTGTAAAGTCGCTGCCCCGGCGCCCCGGCGTCTACCGCATGTACAACGGCGAGCATGAGGTGCTCTACATCGGCAAGGCGCGCAATCTCAGGGACCGGGTGGGCACCTATTTCGCCGCGAGCAATGTCAATCCGAAAGTGCAGGCGCTGGTCGCCCAGATTGCCGCTATCGAGGTCACCGTTGCGAACTCCGAGACCGAGGCATTGCTGCTCGAGTACAACCTCATCAAAGCGCACAAGCCGCGCTTCAATGTGGTGCTGCGCGATGACAAGAGCTTCCCCTACATACAGGTGCAGGACACGCACGACTTTCCGCGACTTGCCTTTTATCGCGGCTCGCGCTCGGCTCCTGGCCGTTACTTCGGCCCGTTCCCCAGTGCCGGCGCGGTGAAGGACACGTTGCGCCAGTTGCAGAAGCTGTTTCGCATTCGCAACTGTCGTGACAATTTCTTTGCCAATCGCAGCCGCCCCTGTCTGCAGCACCAGATTGGCCGCTGTTCGGCTCCCTGCGTCGGGCTGATCAGTAAGGAGAGCTACGCGCAGGACATCGATGCTGCCGTGAAGGTACTCGAGGGACGAGACGAGGAGGTGACCGCACAGCTCGAGGCCCGTATGGAACAAGCGGCCTCACAGTTACAGTTTGAACGTGCCGCGGTCATTCGCGATCAGCTCGCGGCCATGAAGCGTGTGCTCGCACAGCAGATCGTCACCGCCGAAGGTGAGCGCGATGTCGATGTGTTTGCCATCGTCGGCGAGCCCGGAGAGTACGCGGTCAGCGTGATGCTGGTGCGTGGCGGGCGCAATCTTGGGACGAGCAGCTATTTTCCGCGAGCGACGCTCGCCGAGCCCGAAGAAGCGCTGTCCTCGTTCGTCATGCAGTACTACGCCTCGCAGGAGCCGCCTGCGGAGGTGCTGGTGGGCCGCAAGCTGGAAGATGCGGAGGCGTTATCCCAGGCGCTCGCCGAGCGCGCAGCCCACAGTGTGCAGGTGCGCTGTCCGGTGCGGGGCCTGGGCGTACGCTACGTACAGCTGACGCAGGAGAATGCCACGCAAGCACTGCGCATGCGGCTGTCGCAAAAACAGGATCTGGATGAGATGTTTGCCGCACTTACGGTGGAGCTCGACTTACCCGAGGTGCCCAGCCGCGTCGAATGCTTCGACATCAGCCACACAGGCGGCGAGGGCACCGTCGCCGCGTGTGTGGTGTTCGGACCCGAAGGCCCCCTGAAGAAGGAGTATCGTCGCTTCAACATCACAGGCGTCGCGCCCGGAGATGATTACGGGGCCTTGCGGCAAGCGCTCGAGCGGCGCTACCACCGTATCCGCGATGGGGAGATCCCGGCGCCGGACCTGCTGCTGATCGATGGCGGCCTTGGGCAGATCAATCAGGTCCATGGGGAACTGGAAGCCCTCGGCTTCGGTGATCTCGTGCTGGTAGGTGTCGCGAAGGGGCCCGATCGCAAGCCGGGTCAGGAGCGGCTGTTCATTCATGGCAAGGACGAGCCGCACGTGCCCGAGGCACACTCGCCTGCGTCGCGTCTGGTGCAGCGGATCCGGGACGAGGCGCATCGGTTCGCGATCACTGGACACCGTCGCAAACGCGCGCGGCGCTACAACGAATCGGTGCTCGAGACGGTTCCCGGTCTGGGACCCGCCAAGCGTCGCACGTTGCTCAAGCATTTCGGTGGACTGCAGGGGGTGATGCGTGCAGGCGTCGCTGATTTCGAAAAGGTCACCGGAATCGGGGCGGCGCTCGCACGGAGCCTTTATGATCATCTGCACCCGGGCGCCTGAACTGCCACGCACCACTCATCGCAAGCGATGACGGAACGGTGCACTGCAGGTCGATCGCCCGGCAGGCTCCGCGAAAGCGTCAACGTGCGATCGACTGCGAAGGTGTGATGCCCTGGAATGTACCCAACACGCTGACCTGGCTGCGCATCGGCGCGGTGCCGCTGATCGTCGTGTTGTTCTACATGCCCTACTGGTGGGCGGACCCTGCCGCGGGTCTGATGTTTGCCGCCGCCGGCATTACCGATTCCCTCGATGGATATCTGGCGCGTCGCTTGGGACAGACCTCGCGTCTGGGCGCGTTCCTCGATCCGGTGGCCGACAAGCTCATCGTCGCTGTCGCGCTCGTGCTGTTGGTCAGCAAAGACCCCCGCGCCCTGATTGCACTCACCGCGGCCGTCATCATCGGCCGTGAGATCACCATATCGGCGCTGCGCGAATGGATGGCGGAGATCGGTCAGCGGCGTAAGGTCGCGGTTTCTCAGCTAGGTAAATACAAGACGATCCTGCAGATCGTCGGACTGTCATTCATGCTGTTCCGGCTGCCACTGCTCGAGCTGCCGATCTATCGCATCGGTGTCGTGCTGACCGAGATCGCAGCTGTCGCCACGCTGTATTCCATGGTGGCGTACCTGCGCGCAGCCTGGCCGGAGCTCAGACGATGAAGAGATGGAGCGGGAAACGAGACTCGAACTCGCGACCCCGACCTTGGCAAGGTCGTGCTCTACCAACTGAGCTATTCCCGCATTTCGCGCAAGCGAGCGGGGATTGTAAGAGCGTAGGGCGCGAAGTCAAGGAAAGCAGCCCGTCGTATTAAGAATTTTTTGTGCGTCTGCCGGTACTTAGAACGCTTTGCCGATAAAATTCCGCAGGTGCCGGCGCGGCACTTCCGCCCTGTGCCGGGTTGGGGTTTTTCTGTATCATCGCCGCCGCTTCGAGGTCCCTCGCGGCCCGCTCGGCCACGGACTTCAAACCTACTTGCGAGCCTCGGAGGTCTGCCCACCCGGGGCTTTCTCGGTTTTCATGGCTAGGTGGCAGAGTGGTCATGCAGCGGCCTGCAAAGCCGTCTACGCCGGTTCGATTCCGACCCTAGCCTCAAGCAGAGCCTTTCGCCGACCTTCGGTAGCCAACTCAGCGCGCAAGGTGCAGCTCCTACAGCGAAGATGCGCGTCATCAACGAGCAGATCGCGGCCAACGTCGTTATCTTGCCGATGAAGTCAAAGTCCGAGATACCATCATGTCGCTCGAGGAGACCGGCCTTGAGTTGAGCAACGAGATCTCCCGCCCGCGCACCCAGATCAACAACCGTGAGATCGCACTCAACAAGCGCATCGCCGCAGAGTACCAGCGGCACTGGAAGCGATTGGCCAGGGCGTGACGAGCCCCTTTCAGAGCATGATAGACAAGATGTTGGCCGGTACTCACGCTGCGCGGGATGTTGCAGAACGTCGGGCAGCAGATCCTCCAAAACATGATCCGCAACATCGTGATGGGTGAGGCCCGCTACATCGCAGCGGAGCAGGCGAAGGCCGCCGCAAGTGGGGCCGCCGGCGATGCGAGGTTACTGCCACACGCGATGCGATCCAACAAGGCGCATCAGTCTCGGCGTACGGGGCGAGCGGAATCGCGTCGTTGCGGCGTATGTGCGCTACCGTACAGTCCAGCGTCCAGCTCGTTGGCGTAAAATGGACGGCGCGGAGACCAACGCCAGTGTAGGGAGCGGGGATGGGGGAAGATTTAGTGCCCGGTGGCGGCATGGCGGTCCTTTGGGACCATGAGTGCCCGCAAGCCATTCCCCACTTGCGCTCGTTTTTAGTGCGGCTGAATTCGCGCCAACTGACAGCGGTTGAACATCTCCTTGCGCCGACGCGCGGGCGCTACATCATGCTTAAGATGCTGCACGGGTCCGCAGAGATCGAGATCCGCTCATTCGACGAGGCGACGCGAGTGGTTGCGGACCTCCGGTTCCTTTTTGAGTCATTGGCTAACCAAGGCAAGCAACTGCCGATCGTCAGCTGTGCTAACGCTCCCGCGCTCACTGATCCGATTGAGCAGTTCTTGAGCGGTTACCCGACTCGTTCCTTGTGATGCGATCCCGCCGGGCTTTCGCATAGCCCTTTGTCGCGACACCGCTGGCTCTGCCCAGTCAAGGGCGCTCCTGACGGTGCCGCTCACGCGTTCCTCCTGGCCGCCTGTGCGGCTCTGTATGCGTAGGCCAGCGCGGACAGTACGCGGACAGTACGGCAAGCCCCTGGCGCGCGCTGAGGGTTTCCATGTGGATGATGGGATGATCGGCGGGACCATCGGCGTCCGCAGTCTTCTTCCTGCCGCGTCCGGACCGGACCCAGTCAGGTTGCGCTGATGTTCGCTATTCGGCGTGCTGCGTCGATGGAACATGGGCATCGAACGTGAGTTTTTCTGTTTCCGGCCGGCCCAGGGCGTTCGATTGTTTGAGTTTGGCGAATGCGCTCGCTTTTGAAGTCATATCAACCCAGCGACTGAAGCGGGCTGCTCTGCCGAGCATCCGCAGCAGCGGAGTTGGCAGCGAGTTGATCGACATCGCTTTCAGAGCCGACAGGTAATCGTCCCGGTAGACCGTAGGGATGATGATTCGGATCAGTCCAGCCTCGGTTAGAAACAGGTTCATCGCCAGACGCGCGGTGCGCCCGTTGCCGTCTGTAAACGGATGAACTTCCGCGACGACGAACATCGCAAGCGCTGCGCGATTCGCGGGTGTCGCCGCACTCATTATCGATTCGTAGCCTTTCTCGAGGGTGCCGAGAACGAGATCGGGCGCAACGAACACGGTGTTACCGGCACGGTTGCTGTCGGTTTTGAATTCACCTGGATTCTTTGAGTGCCGTGATTCGATGACTTGCTGGTTCCAAACCTGAAGTTGTTTCGCGAAGTCCTCAAAGTGCTGTGGGATGACGGGCTTGGCTTTCGATTCCAGGATCGCACGATACGTTCCAAGAATGTCATGCGAGTCGTCCTCTCTGTACCTGAGCGGGCGACCCTGCACGACGATATCGTGAGCCTCCTCGATCCCGAATTCGGTTCCTTCAATATAGTTTGAAAAGTACGTCTCGATGAACGCTTGCAAATGGAAGTCGGTGGCTCGATCTGCCGTTGGTACCTGCAAGGGGTCCGCCTGCAGCTCGGTGGCCAGAGTCTGGAATAGCGTGACGCGAGCATCGTCATACGGCTTCCCCGATGCGCGGGCAAGGGCGGCCGGTGCCGTCAGACGAGTCCGTTGTGTTCCAAGAAGAGCGCCGATGATCCGGTCGAGCTTCTCGAGTTCGGATTTCAATCCGAGGGGCCCGGCAACCTCTCGTGCTGTGTCCCGTATCTTGTTGGTGGCGTCATTAATGTCGCGACTGATGAAACGGGCTAACCAGTCCTCGACTCCTTCGGCGCCCAACGTTCGACGCTCCGCTGGATCGCCACGACTGGATGTCAGATTCTCCAGCAGGGCACGAGCTTGGCTCGAGATGAAGGCATCGCCTGCAAAGGTTGGAATTCGAATATCGGAGCTGAGTGCTCCGGCTCCCTGCGTCATTCGCAGTTTTACGCCTGGCAGTTCAAAGTCCCGCCGATGGGGTCCGGTGAGAAAGAGACTTCCGGCGGCAGTAGGACGACCTCCTTCGAGGGCTGAACGATGTGAGATGATGCTTCCAGCTGCGACCAGCGGGCACAGCGCGAAAAGCTCTCTGCGCACGATCGAGTCCAGCGCCTGGAGCATGTCGTCCGTGTAGATTCCCGCGTGTAGCCTGCGAAGCTTGCCTGCCGCCGCCAGCCGCTGGAGTCTGCGGGTGTGCGCCTTGTCTTGCGTGGCGATCATGAGCGCCATGTCGCAAATCTCCGCATAAAGCCGCCAAGCGGCCCGGACGTTGTCGCAATTCTACTCGCAATTAGCCGCTTTTGTCGTAAATCTACGCACAAGAGCCTAGACTTAGGCTGGGCTTTACGCGGCGAGTTGAGGAGAGGGCCGCTCCATTGAGTGTAGTTGCTGACCAGTCCGCCGGCGCGCTTAGGGGACCGAGTACGCCCATGTCAGTATTTTCTGTGTTGCGCCCAATCCACCGGTGCCGGCAGTGAAGCCCACATAAGCCGACTTCGCACCGACGATCGCGGGTAGGTTGATCGCCGTCGAGGTAGCGAAGCTGGCAGAGGTCTTGGTATCGGTAATATTCATCCGCAGCGTGGCGCCATCGTAGGTCAGACGGACCAGGAATATATCGCCGCTGTGCAGGTTTACTCCTGACGATGTCATATCCAACGACGGTTTTTCCGGAGTGGCACCCTTGGTGTAGAAGCCGGTGGAGTTGGATCCTTCGCCGGCATTGTTGTACAGATCGAATTTCACGGCAACGCTGGCAGCGATACCCGCGTAACCCAGAGACCCGCCGAGGCCGCCGACCGAGCCCGCGCCGCCGCGAGCGTTCTGCAGCGTGAACGTAAAGCCATCTGCGATGTTGCTACCCGCGGTCACCTGGAAGGTGAAGCTGGTGCTAAAGGACTGCACATTCACCGGAGTGCCGTACCAGGCGGCACGCGCCTCGCTGTGTCCCCCATCGGTCAGCACGAGTGCACTACCCTTGACGGTCGCTTTGACGAGGCTCAATCCGGCCGAGGAGGGGAACCCGGTCGAGTAGTTCACCAGCGGTGCAGTGCCGCTATTGATCGTGTACAGGGCGGAAGCCACGGCACTGTTGTTGTATCCCGTGGCGACGGCCAGGGCTTTGAGCGTCTCAGACGAACTGACATTGATGGCGGCGGAGTAAACCGGCGAGTTGGACGTCGGGGATGAACCGTTCGTTGTGTAGTGGATGACGGCCCCTGGCGTGCTGTCCGTGATTACGACCGACTGAGCACCGCTGTACGTGCCCGCCGCTGGAGAGAATGAGGGACTTGCCGCACTCGGCAGCGAAATGGTGTAGCTGGCCGAGCCGACTCCACTCGTCGAATATCCCGTCGCTGTTGCTATGGCACGTAGCGTCTCTGTGGTGTTAACACTGATAGGTTTGGAATAGACCGGTGATGCGTCGGTCGGCGTCGAACCGTCGATGGTGTAGTAGATGGTGGCGCCAGGAGTCGAGTCACTCAACTGCACCGACTGAGCGCTGCTGTATGGACCCGCAGCGGGCGAGAAGCGCGGTGTTGCGGCGGCGGCAATAGAAATCGTATAGGTCGCCGATCCCATCGCACTGGTGGTGTAGCCGGGAGCTGCCGCTATCGCGTTGAGGGTCTCTGTGCCAGTGACATTGACGGGCGTGGAATACACCGTCGAACTGGTACTTGGCGTGGAACCGTCTACCGTGTAGTAAATCGTCGCCGCCGCAGTGGAGTCCGTGATCGTCACCGACTGCGCAGAGGAGTAGCTGCCGGGAACTGGAGTAAATGCGGGTGTGGCAGCGGGGCTCAACGTGGCATTGCCAACGGCAAAGTCGCGATAGATCTGGCCGACGGAATCTGTCAGCGTGATGCGGATCAGCTGGTTGGGCTGAGCGTCGACGGGCACGATAAACGTCAAGGCTGAGCCGCCGCCCGTGGCGATACCTGCACCACCGACGTAGGCAACTGACCACGAGAGCGTATCTCCTGTGCCCGTAGCCATGACCGTCGCGCCTGGAGACAGCACACTGTTCAACGATGGCGCGGTGATCTGCGGTATCGAATTGCTCGTGCTCAGGTTCAGCGCAGCGACATTGAATGAGTCGAATGTTCCCACTCCGGAGAACACCGCCCAAAGCGTCCTGCCATCATCGCTGATCCATTTGGTGGGGAATTGCAGTCCGTTGCCGGGCCCGGCAGTCTCGTTCAGTCCGTCCCAGTCGTCCTCGTAGTCGACCGTGGCCCAGGGTCCCCAGGGATCCGGCGCCTCAAATACTCGGTTGGCCCGTACCTCCCGTGAAAGGTGACCAGCAGATACCGAGAGGGACGTCATAGACCGCGCCACTGACCGAATAGGTTCCGGCGGCCACATTGCCGTCCTGGAAAATGGCCTGCGCATTACCCTGCGTAGTGGTCCAGAGCACAGCGCCGTCGAATTGGTACCGGCGAAGTACTCGAAGTGTCCCGGCGTGGCGGGATCCTCCGTCATGTTGCTGACCGCTATGCGGCGCAGATAAATATGTGTCGGATCGGCATTCACGTCTCCCTGGTAGTACAGATAAACGTGCGCTGCATCCCAGGCGCCCTGGTAGTCCCGGCCAAACTGCAGAAAGGTGCCGGGATCGATCGAACTGCTCCAGGGTGCAATTTGCCAGCTCTTGCCCAGACTGGAAGACCACGCCAGCTTTCGCAGCGGACCTGCGCCCGATTGCTGCGTGGGGTCACAGCCGCAATTGTCCGCGGTCCACAATCCGCCCACGCCATACAGTACCCCGCCGACTGAGATCAGCTCGTCGACTTTGCCGCCGAAGGTCGCTGGATTCTCGGCGTACTGTGGCGCAGCGCCCCAGACGTTCGTGCCGAGAAAGCTGCTGGCGATAGCATCTGCGGGCGTACCGCTGATGCGGGCAAATCCAAGGCTGACACGCCCAACGTTGTTCGTCCCGGCGAAACCGCCCCCATCGCCCCAGGCGCTATAGAGGTTGCCATCCGCACCCCAGGTCACAGGCCAGATGTCACTCCCCGGCGCCTTGCGTAAGGTACCGAGCGAGGACAGGTCCCAGCTCGCGGTAATCACCGAGCTCGCCGGATAGGGAGCGTTCGAGGCCGTAGTTGTTACGGAAACGGCCAGTCCTGCTAGCCACAACGCGGCTCGCCAGTTCCGATGAACGCGCACCACCAAAGACCCTCCCCGATGATCGTTGGTCAAGCGCGCGCCGGATCGTGTCTCGTCTCGTTAGTTGTCCCGAACGCGCGACGCGGCACAATACGCGCCCGAGCAATCCAGACGCAACCGCTCACGGCAGCCGATTCCCTGTGTCGCGTCTGGACGTACCCTGCCCAGCAATTTGCATGCGCTCAGATGCTCGCATCCCGCTGCTGGTGCTATGCTTTGGCCATGGCTGCAAAGAATAAACCGACGAGCCGGACGCCCCGCGCTCCGTCTGACATTACCCAGATGCTGGTCATGCATATGGAGGCTACGGTGCGACATCGCGAGCTGCTGCAGGAGGGCCGAGACCTGCTGGCTGCGGGGAAGGTGCGCGAGGCGCGCAAGTTGTTGCAGCGAGCCCAAGAGCTTCACCAGAAAATTACTGCTCTGGAAGAGGAATCCCAGAACCACCCGTCGGTTGCCGCGCCGCGCGACGATTCCTGAGGCGCTGCGGGCTTCGAGCCGTCCGGCGTGCTGCGGCAAGCGTGGCAATCCTTCCTTTGCACATCAGCGGCACTCCCGGCAACATGAGTGCATGCTCTGTGAAGGAGACTGCACATGATTGCGCACACATCTTTGTCCGTTAGCGACTATCTGAAGGCCAAGAGTTTCTATTCCAAGGCGCTCGAACCTCTCGGCTATTCCAACAATATGGAGTACGGCGAAGCGGCGGGTTTCAACGACGGAAAAAATACCGACTTCTGGATCAGCAAGGCCGGTTCGGTCACGCCCGTGCATGTCGCTTTTGAGGCCAAAGACGGCAAGCAGGTGGAGGCTTTCTACAAGGCGGCGCTGTCAGCCGGTGGCAGGGACAATGGTGGCCCGGGTTATCGCGAATACTGGCCCGGTTACTATGCCGCGTTCGTCTACGATCCCGACGGCAACAACATTGAGGCCGTCTGGTATGACTACAGTAAGTCGAAGTGATCCGAGCGTGAACGCATCGCCGTGGGAGGGGTGAGCAGCCGGTTGTTAGGCCTGTGCGCGATCGCGGCGACGGGTGCATGGCATTCGCCTTCGGCCCCAGCAGATGTTGGCTGGCGAGGGCACCTCACCGCTCCACTGCTGTCGATTTATGAGGCGGCCTTGAGCGCACCACAGAGGCAGACTCAGGCCCGGGACGCCTCGACTCTCACCATCCCGGGCATCGATCGCGCAGCCCTGCGCATCGACAGCGACGGCCGGGTGCAGATCGACATTTGGTACGACTGTTCGCGCGCTGCGCCCACTTCTGCGCTGGCCGCTACGGGAGTGGATATCGCTGATGCGGTGCATCTGGGCACGTTCTGCGTCGTTGAAGGCTGGCTCAGGCCAACTGATCTCGCGGCGGTCGCCGCGGTGGAAGCTGTTGAGCGGGTAGAGCTGCCGACTTACGCCACGCCTCACCAGCCGCGACAAACAGGCGTTGCCAGCACAAACATCAACTCGCAGGTGCGTCGCGCCCAGATCCAGGCTGCAAGCGATCACGGAATCGACCTCAATGGCGTTGTGATCATGCATGCCGATCAGTTCGCGGCGCAGAGCCATGTCACTGGCGCTGGGGTCAGAGTGGGCGTGCAGTCGGCAGGTATTGCGAGCCTCGCCCTCATCGAATCGCGCGGCGAGCTGCCGCCCGTGAAGGTCGTCGATCCCGCTGGCGGCTCTAGTAGCGCCGAGCTCGCCGATGAAGGCACGATCCTGATGCAGGAAGTGCACGCGGTGGCTCCGGGGGCAGCGCTTGCGTACTGCGGACCGGGTACCTTCGTCCAATACACCTCCTGTCTCAACCAGCTCATCGCCGCCGGCGCAACGATCCTGGCCGACGATGTGGCCTTTCCTGCCAGCGAGCTGTTGTCCAGCGATAGTCCTCAGGCTCAGGCGGTGAATCAGATCCTGACGGCTCATCCTGCGGTCATGTTATTTACCGCAGCCGGCAACTATAACGGCAGCTATTGGCAGGGTACCTACACACCCGTGAGCGCCACCTCGCTGGGAGTCGCGACGCTCAGCTGCAATGCCGCCAGCCCGGCGCAGAGCGATCAGTACGCAACGACCTTCGACGGTAAGACGCTACAGCAGCTCACGGTGTCGCAGACGGGCAGCTTCCCGATCAATCTGACATGGTCGGACCCCCCCGGAAAGAACGCCAGTCAGTTCGATCTGTACTGGTTCGATGCCGCCAGCGGTGTGCAGCGGGGGTGTCTTTCCGGCAGTTCTGGCAGCAGCAGCCAGATCGCGCAGAACGTTGCGTTTCAGGCCGGAAGCTACCGCTTGCTCATCGCGACACCGGACACATCCGCAGCGGGCAAGTTCATCAAGCTGTGGATTGGTGGTGACGGTCTGACCACGATTTCCGTGGCGAGCCCGGGCAGTGTGGTCACACCACAGGCGTATGCAACCGCAGCAATCAGTGTCGGGGCGGTCAATGGCTCCGACGGCATCGGCAATCACATCGAGTCCTTCAGTAGCGTCGGTCCGATCACGGTGAAATATCCGTCGCCAGCACAATACCAAGCACCGACTCTGGTCGCGCCCGATGGCATCTCTGTAGATGCCGCGGGGACCTACTTCACACCGTACTTGTTCCCGGACGGCAATTTCTATGGCACCTCGGCATCCAGTCCAAACGCCGCCGCGGTGGCTGCACTGATTCGTGCGGCCTTCCCACAATTCAACCCAACTCAGGTGTTATCTGCGCTGCAGAAGGGAGCTGCGCAGCTCGGCAGCACCGTGCCGGACCCCGCGTTCGGATATGGTCGCATCGATGCGCAGGGTGCGCTCAACACTGTGCCCGGGCCCACGATGACTTCGTTGCCCGATGCGACGCTGAGTGCGGCCTCGAGCAGTCCTGCTTATCCGTTCAGCGTATCAGGGACCGGGACGCTGCACTTCAGCGTAACCAGCAGCAACGCCACGTTGATCCCGGGTGCGTTGGTCAGCAGTGGCTCCCCTGGCGTCACCATCACGCCCTCCACCTGCGGTTCTTTTACCCTGAGCTGCAGTCTGGTGGTGACCACCGCTCATGGGGCGAGTAGTGCCGTGAAACTGACCGTTGCGGCGGTCGATGGGGGCGGCCGCTCTGCGCCTGCCACGATGACTGTCACGGTGAATGGCGATGAGCCGGCTGCGCCGAGCGCACCCCCTGCAAGTTCAGGCGGCGGTGGAGGTAGCTTTTCACTCTGGGAGTTGGTTGTGCTGCTGCTGATCTACGCGCGTCAGCGCGCTCTGAGTCACGACCATCGAGAGATGGTCAGGTTGCGGCTCGGCGGATGCAGGCAGGTCAGGCACCCGTAGCGTGCCCGCTGACACCGTCCCGACTGAAGTCGAAATGCAGCAGCCACTGGCGGGAGTCGCCGCCCGGAGCAAACTTCCATTTGCTCGCTGCGGTCACGGCCAGGCGGGCGAAATACTGACTGGGTCCGGGCTCCTGCAACACCGCATCAGTCACATTGCCCCGCGTGTCTACTGTTACGAGCACCGAGATCTTGATGTGTCCATGGATGGTATCCCGCGCACTGGCCGAAGGCGCCGGCATCTCCTCATGCAGGACTCCGGAGCCGCTGGCATCGTTCGGGTTGTTGGTGCTACTGCTAGCAGTCTGCGGCGTGTGATTGTTCGCTGCCGCCGCAGGACTTGTCCGAGCAGCCGCAGCTGGAGCAGGTGGGCTGCTGGCGGGAGTTACGGGTACAGGTGCGCTCGGGGGCGAGCTGCTGCGTGCCAGCGGTGTTGAGGATGCCGCGGAGGTTGCCGGCGTTTGCGACGCTGTCGGGTTTGTTGATGTAGCCCCTGGCGCCACGTTTTCCGCCACGGAGGGTGCGGTGGGAGCTGAATCGGCCGCATTGAGCTCTTCATTCGATTGCTCGGGAATGCGACTGCTGGGGGACGATGGCGAGTAGCGGTGCCACAGAAACCAGGCTCCGGCTGCGAGCGCCACGAGCACGATAAGCACGCGGAAAATGCCGCCGCCGGTACGTTCTGGTGGCATGCCCGTTGACGCTCGGCCATCGCCCGATTTGGGTGTGATGACTGGCGCTGCAACCGCCGCAGGCGCCGCTGTGGCCGCCGCCGCAGCCCGCGTGACCTGACCTTCCAGGTCAGCGACGGTCGGACGATCGGCGGGATTGCGGTTCAGGCATTGTCGTACGACATAAACGAACGTCGGTGGAACGCTCGCCGGCAGTGACACGACGTCTGAGCGTTCTTCCACCGTCGCGGGGGGGTACTGCGTAAGCGCTTCCACCATCGTAATGCCCAGACCCCAGATGTCACCTGCGGCTGCGATGCGCCCATCGACCGCTTCGGGCGCGTCATACAGTGTCTGGGGTTTGGGGCGCGCGGCGGGCTGACCGATGCCGCGGATCGTATCGCTGGCCAGCTTCAGGGTGTCGTTGACAACGAGGAAATTCGAAGGGCGCAGTTGGCCGTGCACCAGGTTCTGACGGTGCAGATAGGAGAGCGCCTGCAGAGTTGGTTTGAGCAGTTCGCGCACCTCCTCCGGATCCAGTGCCCGGATTGGGAGAATCTGCGAGAGTGTTTCGTCCGCATACTCCATCACCACGTACAGAAAGGCAGTGCCGCCGAGCTCGCAGCGACCGCAATTCAGCAACCGCAGTAGGTTGGGGTGCGTAAGTGACTGCGCAGTCTGCCATTGGGCGAGCTGGACCTCTGCCGCGCAGCCTTCTGCCGGTATGAGCTTGATCGCCGCGTTCAGGAACTCCTCAGCCCGGGTCTCGGTGAGGAATACGGCGCTGTGGCCCGAGGCGCCCAGAAACCGCCGCAAAGGATGGACGCCATCGACGAGCTGTCCCTCGAACTGGCTCCAGCCCTCAACCAGCGATGCTTTTCGTGCCTCGAAGTTCACGCACTACCACGCCCTGGCGCATTGTCGGAAGAAGATATCATCAAGTCGGACCGCCTGCCGCCGGCGCGGCTCAGCTGAAGAGCTGCAAGTTCCCCTGCATCACGGGCACGACATGGCCGGCTACACGCACTGCGGCGAGATCTGAGCCGCGCTTCTCCGTGGTGCCGAGAATCAGGCTGGGGCGGCCCAGGTCGGTCCCTTGGGCGATACGCCAGTGCACGATCAGCTGGGGATCAAAGCTGGCCAGATGTGCGATCGTGGCGGCGGTGGCACTGCCGGTGGCAGGATCCTCGACGGTGTTGTCAAGCGGCGCAAACATGCGCGCATGCAGCTCATTCGGGGTTGGACCCCGGCAGTAGGCGTACACACCATCGGTGCCCAGCGGTGGCAGCACCGATTCGTGCACGCGCAGATCAGGCTTGGCTCGCTGCAGCTGCTCACGGGATACCAACTCGGCAACCAGAAACGGCAGGCCCACGGAAAGTATTCTGGGGGGATGCACCTCCGCACGGATGGCACTCGCGGGCAGTGACAGGCACGCGGCGGCTTGCTCCAGTGGGCACTCTGCCCCGACGCTCAGGCGTTGCGGGGCAGTGAGCTCAGCGCCGACGACACGATCGCGATCACGCAGTAGTTCCATGGCTACGAGTCCCGCGAGCTCTTCGAACAGCAGGCGCTCAGGCAGCGTACGCCCCTGTCGTTGCAGCTCCCATGCCAGCACGGCCGCGGTGCCGACATTGGGATGCCCGGCGAAGGGCATCTCGGAGCGAGAGGTGAAGATACGCACCCGCGCCGTGTGCGCTGGATCTTCGGGCGGCAGGACAAAGGTGGTCTCCGAGTAATTGAACTCCATTGCGATGGCCTGCATCTGTGCCGCGGTCAGTCCTTCCGCGTCCAGCACCACCGCCAGGGGGTTGCCCCCGAAAGGCTGATCCGTGAAAACATCAACCGTCAGGTAACGGCGCCGCTCAGCAGCGACGCGCCGCAAAAGGGTGTTATCGCTCATGGACGGTTGTCAGTCATAACGTCTGCTGGGTTGTCATTGTGCCTTACAGCGCTGCGCCGCCAGGTCGACCTTGACTACAGACTTGAAGTATTTCCGCGTGATGACGACGGCCTCTTGCTGATCCGGCCTGACGTCAGCGCTCTTCACGTGATCCTGATAGCTCCCGCCATCAGAGAAGCCGAGCACGAGCGTGAAGCTGCACTGATACACCGCTTCCGTAGAACCATTGCTCCCATAAACCTGCACGCTGCGTGACAGGACATCCTTGCTATCGATCCTCGCGTACAGGTGCGGTGCCTCACCGGCCTGGGATGCTGTCGCGGCGGATGATACTGGTGATGGGGGCGCTGCTGATGGTGCCGAGGCCGGCGCGGGCGACGGTACTGGCGCCGGTTTAGCGGGCGATGGTGTTGCGCCGGAAGCCGGGGCCGCAGCTGACCCGTGCGCCGTACTGGACATCGTAGTAGAGCTCGAGGGCGACGTCTCCGCGGCACCCGGCGCGCAATGTCCGGCCCCGGCCGGGTACTGCAGGAGGGTGATACCGCTTTGGTAGTCACCACGGTCGTAGAAGGTACGGGCGTCCAGGTAAAGCGGCGTGCTGTGTTCGCCGCAGTCGCCGACGATGTTCCATGTCGTCACGACGCCTTTGCCTCCAGGCATACGCAATTGCGGGATACCCGGAGCTGGCGAGGTCGCCTGGCGCTCATTGGCGTAGCACAGCGGCAAAACGGTCGACTCATCGCGCCGCATGCTGCGCCGGTATACATCCCCGCGGTGACTCCAGTCCTGAGCCGGGCAGTCATTGTCACGGAACTCCAGCACCAAGTCGTGGCCAGTGCGATTACAGAAGGCGACCCGCCACATACCGCTGCGCGCAGGCTCCGGATCCGAGCCGCTGCACGGCGCCGTGCGGTCCGCGACCGCCTGAGCGCGAACTCCCGGAACAACACTCGACAGCAGCAGCGCGGTCAGCGCCGCAAATCGCATGCTCGACATCAGCTTCCCCCGGCGGACACGCGGGCGCGGCATCAGCCTGAGCGTCGTAACGCGTGTGTCTTTTAACAGCCCAGGACGAGTGGTGATCTTACTACAGCTGCGCCGCAGGCTCATGGTGGCGCTAGTATAAAGAGATGGAATCCATGGGTAAGGCGGCCGGAGCTGCCGGCCACGGCCACATTTTCCTGGGCTCCCGGCACGAAGAATTTGAGCGGAAGACCTGGGGCGTCATCGCGCTCTGCAGCCTGATGATGGTCGCGGAGATCGTCGGCGGCGTCTTGTTTGGTTCTCTGGCGCTCATCGCAGATGGACTGCACATGTCGACGCATGCCGGCGCCATGCTCATCGCAGCGCTGGCGTACACGTACGCGCGCCGCCACGCGGATGATCCGCGATTCAGTTTCGGCACGGGCAAGCTCGGCGACCTCGCAGGCTTTACCAGCGCCATCGTGCTTGCCCTGATCGCGGTGCTGATCGCGTACGAAGCGATCGCGCGGCTACTGTCGCCTGTGGCGATCGCCTTCGCCGAAGCCATACCGATCGCGGCGGTCGGACTGGGGGTCAACATTGTGAGTGCGTGGATGTTGAGTGGCAGTGACCCTGGGCACGACCATGGTCTGTCGCATCATGCCCATTCGCATTCGACGCCTGTGTCCGGGCACGAGGTACCCGGGGCTCACCAGGGGCATGGCGCTCATGAGGGGCATGAGCATCACGTGTTGGCGGCAGCCGCGCATCAGGACAACAGCATCCGCTCTGCCTACATCCACGTGGTGGCGGATGCGGCAGTCTCTGTCGTCGCGATCGTTGGCCTTCTGCTTGCCCGCAGCCACGGTTGGCTGTTTATGGATCCGATCGCCGGCATCATCGGTGCGCTCGTCATCGCGAGTTGGGCGTATCGCCTCATGCGCGACACGAGCCTGATTCTGCTCGATGTCTGTCCGGACGATCGCACGCGCGAGCGGCTGCGAAATGCTGTCGAGCGTGATGGTGATCGGGTGGTCGATCTGCACATGTGGCGGGTTGGACCGGGACATCTTGCGGCCGTGATTGAGGTCGCCACGCTCAGCAGCCGGGACGCCGCGTACTACCGCAGCCAGTTGCGACATTTTCCGGCGCTTTCGCACGTTACGGTGGAGGTCACGCGGATCGACAATGTGCCGTAACCCCGACCCCCGCCGATCGCAGGGGTGCGCTCCTTGCCGAAGCTCGAGATCCCGCCGCGCAACGTAGTTAGTCAAAGCGCCGCCGCCCACAGATATGCGTCAATGGCTCTAAAGGGGGACCATGGCCGGGACCGGAAGCTTAATAATGCTGTGGCGGATGGCCGACAGCCGGCTATTATGTGCACTGGGACGAACCGAACAGCGGGAGTTGCATTGACGGTTGACGAGAGCTGGCAAGGCGGCAGCGTAGCGGGCACCGAATCCGATTCGCTGATACTGGTGGATGAGGCCGACCGCGAAGTCGGGCATCTGGGCAAGGCGCGGTGTCACGATGGACACGGCGTACTGCACCGGGCCTTCTCGCTGCTGATCTTCAATGACGCCGGCGAGCTGCTGCTGCAGCAGCGCGCGGCGGCGAAGCGGCTGTGGCCGCTGTACTGGTCCAACAGCTGTCTGCAGCCATCCGCGGCGCGCCGAGAGCATGGAAACGGCGATTCACCGGCGCCTGTACGAGGAGCTGGGTCTGCGCTGTCCGCTGCAGTTTCTGTTCAAGTTCCAGTATCAGGCGCAGTTCGAGACGGCGGGCGCCGAGCAGGAGCTGTGCTCCGTGTTCATCGGCCGCTGCGCCGGAGCCGGTGCGGGTCGATCCGCAGGAGAGTGCAGGCCTGGCGTTGGATCAGTCCCGAGCGCGCTGCAGGCCGAGCTGGCCGGACCGGCAGCCGGGCGGTTCACGCCGTGGTTCATCATGGAGTGGGAGCGGATCTGGCGCGATCACCGCGCCGAGCTGTTCCGCTCTGCAATAGGAGTGATGAGTTTGGGCGTTCCGCTGATTCAGGCGTACCGGGTGGGGCGATATATCGCCGGCCGCAAAGCTGCGCGGTGTCAAGCGCTATCCGCTGGTGCTGATGCTGGAGCCGCTGTTCCAGTGCAACCTGGCCTGCGCCGGGCTGCGGCAAGATCGACTATCCGAAGGAGATTCTGCAGAAGCGGGTGAGTGTCGAGGATGCGCTGCGCGCGGTGGATGAGTGCGGCGCGCCGATGGTGTCCATCCCCGGCGGCGAGCCGCTGATCCACAAGGAGATGCCGCAGATCGTCGCCGGCATCGTGGCCCGCAAGAAGTTCGTCTATCTGTGCACGAACGCCATCCTGCTGCCGAAGCACATCGACGAATACACAGCCGTCGCCGTACCTGACGTTCTCCATTCACCTCGACGGCAGCCGTGAGCGGCACGACGAGTCGGTCTGCAGGAAGGCGTGTTCGACAAGGCGGTCGCGGCCATCACGCTGGCGCGCAGCAAGGGCTTCCGCGTCACCATCAATTGCACGCTGTTCAGCGGTGAGAACCCGGACGACGTCGCCGCGTTCTTCGACGAGGCCATGGCGCTGGGCATCGAAGGCATCATGGTCTCGCCGGGCTACAGCTATCACCATGCGCCGCGGCAGGATGTGTTCCTCGGCCGCAGCGCCAGCAAGCGCCTGTTCCGCGAGATCTTCAAACGCGGCGCGCACCGAGTGCAGGCAAGACGCGATACTCGCAGCCGCTGGTCCTTCAACCACTCCGGGCCTGTTCCTGGATTTTCTGGCGGGCAACCAGGCCTACCAGTGCACGCCCTGGAGCACGCCCGACCTACAACCTGTTCGGCTGGCAGCGGCCCTGCTACCTGCTGACCGACGAAGGCTACGCGCCCGACCTTCAGTCGCTCATGGAGGACACGGCCTGGGAGAAGTACGGCGTCGGACGCAACCCGGCCTGCGACAACTGCATGGCCCATTGCGGATTCGAGGGGACCGCTGTGGACGATGCGTTCTCGCATCCGCTGAAGGCACTGAAGACCGCATTGCGTGGTCCGCGACTCAGCGGGCCGATGGCGCCCGATCTGCCCGTGCTCTACGGCGATGGCGAGCGGCGTCGCGGCGCGGTGGCAAGTGTTGCCGGTGACCGAGATCAAGCGCTCGAGCCGCGCGCCTGCGGGACAGCCTTCCAGCACGCAATGATGCTGTTGGAGCCGCTGGTGTTGGATAGCCGCGCGTGAGCAGCGCCCCGCAGCTCGGTCACAAAGCGCATCTGGGCTCGACGCATCCGAACGGATTCGGCGAACAGCTCGAGTCGTGGCAGAGGCGCATGGAGAGCGCCCTCGGAGCGCGGCTGCCCGAACCTGTCGCGAGCCCGGCGCGACTGCACGAAGCAATGCGTTACAGCGTGCTCGGCGGCGGCAAACGCATCCGCCCCGCGCTTGGTGTTTGCCACCGCGCGTGCCGTTGGACTGGCCGAAGAGCGAGGTCGAGGCGGCCGCCTGCGCAATCGAGCTGATTCACGTCTACTCACTGGTGCACGATGATCTGCCGGCGATGGACGACGATGATCTGCGGCGCGGCCGCCCAACCTGTCACAAAGCCTATCGACGAGGCGACCGCTGTCCTGGTGGGGACGCCCTGCAGACACTGGCGTTTCAGGTGCTGACCCGGGACCCGGCGCTGCCGGCGTCTCCCGCGGTCCGACTGCGGCTGGTGGAGTTGCTGGCCGAGGCGAGTGGCTCGTTCGGCATGGCCGGCGGCCAGGCAATCGACCTGGCCGTGCAGGGACGGACAGCTCGATCTGGCCCAGGTCGAGGAAATGCACTGCCCGCAAGACCGGCGCGCTTGATCCGGGCGAGCGTGATGATGGCGGCGGCCTGTCGCCCGTCGCTGGATGCCAGCGCTGCACGAGGCGCTGGCGCGGCTTCGCTGAACCCATCGGGCTGGCATTTCAGATCCAGGACGATCTGTTGGACGTGCTGGGTGATGTCGCGACCCTCGGCAAGGCCACCGGTGCGGACAGTGAGCGCGCCAAGCCCACGTACCCGGCGCATCATGGGCATCGAGGCCTCGCAGGAGCGGGTGCGCTGCTGCACGCGCAGGCGATCGAGGCACTAGCCGTCTTCGGCAGCCGTGCGGATGACTGCGCCATCTCGCTGATTGGCTGTTGTCGCGACACTACTGAGATGTACCCATACCGGCTCTGCGGGCATGGGTGGCCGGGTTGAAGCGTAACCACTTGATTGCATGTTAAAGTCACCTCAGTGGCGGCCGGTCGCCGCGCTCCGGAGCTTCAGTCTGACGATGCCGGCAGACCCCCTGACAACAACCCGCGAATCCGCCGATGAGGCGTATCAGGACCACATCCTGCCGGATGTCTCGCGTACCTTTGCGCTGACCATTCCGCAGCTGCCCGCGGCACTGCGTACCTCGGTCACCAGTGCCTACCTGCTGTGCCGCATCGCCGATACGATCGAGGACGAGCCGGCGCTCGCCGCGGACGCCACTCTGGTGTATCTGCAACCGCTTCGTTGCCGTGCTCGCAGGGCGCGAATCGGCGTCTGCACTGGCGCGCGATCTGCTCCCACATCTGTCGCAACAGACGTTGGCCGCCGAGCGCGATCTGGTGCGGCAATATGGAGCGGGTCGTCCGCGTGACCGCTCGCCTGCCCGAGGCGCAGCGCTTCGCCATCCAACGCTGTGTCGAGATCATGTGCTCGGGCATGCACCAGTTCCAGCAGACCGCGAGTTTGCGTGGCCTGCCGCGGCTCACCGACCTGGATGATTATTGTTACTACGTCGCAGGTGTCGTCGGCCAGATGCTCACGGAGCTGTTCTGCAGTTACTCCCCCGCGCATCGAGCAGCACCGTGGCGCAGCTGAACGAGCTGGCCGTGTCGTTCGCGCAGGGTCTGCAGATGACCAACATCCTGAAGGATGTCTGGGAGGACCGCAGCCGCGGAGCCTGCTGGCTGCCGCAGGAAGTCTTCAGCCGCCACGGCGTCGATCTGGCGCCGCATTGCCCCGGGCCGGAATGACGTGGGTTTCGATGCGGGTATGCGCGAGCTACTGGGGTGGCGCACGCTCACCTGCGCAATGCACTCAGCTACACGCTGCTGATCCCGGCCCACGAAACCGGTATCCGTCGCTTCTGCCTGTGGGCGATCGGACTTGCGGTATTGACCCTGCGCAAGATCGCGGCCAACCCGGGATTCACCAGCGGCTCAGCAGGTGAAGGTCCGCCGTTCGGCGGTGGCTGCGACCCGCATCTCGACCAACCTGACGCTGCGCAGCAACTCGATGCTGCGCCAGTTGTTCAATGCAGCAGCCCGCGGCCTGCCGCTGCGCTCCTGCAGTGTCTCGCGCGCACGCCGCCGGCGTTGAGCGCGGTTGCGCTATCCACTGAATACACCTCACCCGTGCGCCACCGTGCCGTGGAGCGGGGCATCCGTCGATCCGAAGGGAGATCCGCGCCTGTGAGCCGCTACTCAAGCGCTCTTGAAAGCATCGTAGGCAAGCGCTCCGGCCGCCAGGAGCTGCTCTCGGCAGAGCTCGAGCGCCGCGGCGACCGGGCAGTCTGGAACGCGCGATCGAGCGCTGCGTGCGATGCGCTGATCAGGTTACAACACGAGCAGGGCTACTGGCTGTTCGAGCTCGAAGCGGACTGCACGATTCCGGCCGAGTACATCCTGATGATGCACTACCTGGACGAGATCGACCTGCAGCTGCAGGCGAAGATCGCGCATTACCTGCGGGCGCATCAGGCAGAGCATGGCGGCTGGCCGCTCTATTACGGTGGGGAGTTCAACATCAGCTGCAGCGTGAAGGCGTACTACGCGCTGAAGCTCGCCGGCGACAGTCCGGATGCTCCGCATATGGTACGGGCCCGCGAGGCCATTCTTGCGCATGGCGGCGCGGCGCGTGCCAACGTGTTCACCCGCATCGCACTGGCGCTGTTTGGCCAGGTTCCGTGGCGGGCGGTGCCGTACATCCCGGTGGAGATCATGCTGCTGCCGCGATGGTTTCCGTTCCATCTCGACAAAGTGTCCTACTGGTCGCGTACGGTGATGGTGCCGCTGTTCATTCTCTGCACCTACAAGCCGCCGGCGAAGAATCCGCGCGGCGTCGGCATCCGTGAGCTGTTTACCGTCGCCGCCCGAGCGGGAGCGTCATTACTTCCGCTTCGGACCGGAGCGCTCGGCGCCGCTGGTCAAGGCCTTCCTGGCGATCGACCGGATCTTTCGCGTACTGGATCCGCTGATTCCCAAGGTCGATGCGTCGCCGCGCCACGCGGCGCGCCGAGGAGTGGTTTGCTCGAGCGGCTGAACGGTGAGGATGGCCTGGGCGCGATATTTCCGGCAATGGTCAATGCGCTCGAAGCGATGGTGTTGCTGGGCTATCCGAGCGATGACCCGCGCCGTGTGACCGCGAAACGCGCCCTGCAGAAGCTGGTGGTCAGCAACGGCACCAGCGCTTACTGCCAGCCCTGTGTCTCGCCGGTCTGGGATACGGCGCTCGCGGCACTGGCGATGCAGGAGAGCGGGGACCCGCAGGCGATCGCAGCTGCCGAGCGTGCGCTCGACGTGGCTGCAAGAGCAAACAGCTGACGGATGAGCCGGGGACTGGCAGGTGCAGCGCCCGCAATCTGCGCGGTGGCGGCTGGGCGTTCCAGTTTGCCAACGCACACTACCCGGATCTGGACGACACCGCGGTGATTGCCTGGGCAATGCAGCGGGCCAACGACCGATGGCAGGCACAGCGAGAGTCTGCAGCGCGCGCTCGACTGGCTGGCGGGCATGCAAAGCGCCAACGGCGGATTTGCGGCCTTCGATGTCGACAACACGCACTACAACCTGAACCATATTCCATTCGCAGATCATGGCGCTCTGCTGGATCCGCCGACCAGCGATGTCACCGCACGGGTGGTTACCGCCATGGCCATCACGCAGCGCGCCGCAGGATCGGCCTGCCATGCAGCGTGCGATCGCTTATCTGCGGGCCGAGCAGACCCCGCACGGCTCTTGGTTTGGTCGCTGGGGTACGAACTACATCTACGGGACCTGGTCGGTGCTCACCGCTTTCGCCCATGCAGGCATCGGCGCTGAGGACCTGAGCGTGCGTCGTGCGGTGCAGTGGCTCAGCGAGCAGCAGAATCCGGATGGCGGGTGGGGTGAGAGCAACGACGGCTACCTGTATCCGGCAAACCTCGGAGGAAGTTCGGCGAGTACGGCACATCAGAGCGGTGAGCGCGCCGCGAGCACGCCTTATCAGACCGCCTGGGCGCTGCTCGGACTGATGGCTGCGGGACAGACCGCCTCCGCGGTGGTACGCAGCGGAATCGAATATCTGCTGCGCACCCAGCAGACCGACGGACTGTGGAGCGATCCGAATTTCACGCGCGCCGGGCTTCCCACGCGTGTTCTATCTGCGCTATCACGGCTATTGCGCATACTTTCCGCTATGGGCGCTGGCCATTTATCGCAATCTCGCACGTCCGGGCGCGGCTCACTGGCACTAAGAAGGATCGGGATCGTCTGCGCGCTGCGCGACGAGGCGCGGCACTTCAGGCGCGCCGCGCAGATTTCCGTGGGGGTCACCGAGCTGGCGAGCGGGATGTTGTTGAGTGTGTCCGGCATGGGCCCCACTGCGGCTGCCGCGGGCACCCGGGCACTGATTGCAGCGGGCGCACACGCTATCCTCGGATGGGGATTTGCGGGCGGGCTCGACCCACGCCTCCAATGCGGGGCAGTGCTGCTGCCAGCGGAGGTGCTCAACACAGTCGGTGCACGGATCGCGGTGAGCGAAGGTTGGCGCAGCGGTCTGGAGAAGGCGCTCGGCCCTCGGCATCGACACATCAGTAGTGCATTGCTTACCAGCTCGACTGCGATTGCTACCGCAGCGGAAAAGGCGCGGCTGTTTGCCACCAGCCGCGCCGCTGCCGTTGACATGGAGAGTTTCATCATGGCGCAAATCGCACAACAACACGCGCTGCCGTTCGTCTGTCTGCGCGTGATCATCGACACCGCTGCAGATGAGCTGCCCGCGCCGATCCGGCGGGCGGCGGATCAATATGGCGAATTGCGGCTTGGACGTCTGCTTCTGACACTGGCCCGCACCCCGATGCAGCTCGCTGCAGTGGCGCGACTCGGGCGCCGTTTCCGCACGGCAGACCGTATTCTGGCAGGCCTGGCGAGGCTGGACCTGCCGAATACGGTTGCCTTTGTGGACGTGAAGAGCAGGGGGCAACTCACGTGAAGGCGCTGGTCACCGGAGCGACGGGATTTGTCGGCGCAGCGGTGGCCCGCGCTTTGCTACGCGAGCGCTGGCAGGTCTGCGCGCTCGTGCGCAAAGGCTCGGATCGGCGCAATCTGCAGTCGCTTGACGTGACGATCGCCGAAGGGGACCTGCGCGATGCGGGTTCGTTGTCCGCCGCCGTCGCGGGGTGTACTGCGGTGTTTCATGTGGCGGCGGATTATCGGCTGGGAGCCCCGGACCCCGAGCAACTCTATGAAACCAACGTCGATGGCACCCGCAATCTGCTGCAGGTCTGCCGCTCGCAGCGCATCGAGCGCATCGTCTACACCAGCAGTGTCGCCACGATGGGCATACCGGGCAATGGCATGCCGGGTGATGAGGACACACCGGTCGGACTCGCCGATATGATCGGCCACTACAAGCGCTCGAAGTTTCTCGCGGAGCAGGTCGTACGGGATGCAGCACGCTCCGGGTTGCCCGTCGTCATAGTCAACCCGTCGACTCCGGTCGGCCCCGGTGATGTCAAGCCGACCCCGACGGGGCAGCTGGTGCTCGATGCCGCAGCGGGCCGGATGCCGGCGTATGTCGACACCGGACTCAACATCGTGCACGTCGATGACGTCGCGACGGGTCACCTGCTTGCGTTGCAACGCGGCCGCGTGGGAGAGCGCTACATTCTGGGTGGCGAGGATCTGAGCCTGCGTCAGATCCTCACGAGCATTGCGCAGCTGGCCGGCGGCAGGCCGCCTCTGGTGAGATTGCCGCAAGCCCTCATTCTGCCGATCGCACACGGTGCGGAGTTATTCGCTCGCGTCAGCGGCCGCAGCACGCGCATCACCGTCGAAGGCGTGAAGATGTCACGCAAGCGCATGTATTTCTCGAGTGCCAAAGCGATCCGCGAGCTCGGCTACAGCTGGCGGCCCCCATCGGACGCGCTGCGTGATGCGATCGCGTGGTTCCGCGAGCAGGGAGCCTTGGGCTGAGGACTGTCGCAGCAGCCGCGTTGCATTTTGATGACAGCGGCGGAGAGCGTAAAATGCGCGGCTTTCGCGTGCGTCGTTGTCACCCTTGCATCAGCAGTAGCCTCATGCCGGAGCCACAGTTTCCGCTCGATACGTTGCCAGATCACGCGGGCCGTCCGTGGGATGCGCGGCTTGCGCGCTGGTTGGTCATGCCGTTGCGCCACACACAAGTCACGCCCAACCATCTGACGACATTACGCCTGCTGAGTGGTCTGGCTGCGGCACTCGCCTTCCTGCCTGGCACTTATCGCTGGAGTAATGCGGCGGCACTGCTCTTGGTATTGTCCAACTTTCTGGATCATACGGATGGCGAGCTCGCGCGCCTGACCGGCAAGGGCACGCTGTGGGGTCATTACTATGACCTTACCTGCGATGCGCTGGTCACGGTCGTGCTGTTTGCGGCGATTGGATATGGCGTAGGCATGCAGGCCGAGCTGCTGCTGTCCCTGCCACCGCTACCACTCGGATTGTTGGCCGGAATCGCCACGGCGCTGATCTTTTTCCTGCGCATGCGCATCGAGGAGCGGGCCGGCAAGCAGGCCAGCCGGCAGCGGCGCGCGATGGGTTTCGAGTCCGAGGACGTGTTGTATCTGTTGCCATTCATCACGCTGGTCAATGGCACCGCAGTGTTCCTGGTGGCAGCCGCCATCGGTGCGCCGCTGTTTGCACTCTGGGTCATCGCGGATTATCGACGCATCTTTCGTCAGCCACTCGGCTCCGGGACGACCTCGGGGGCGGTCTGAGCACTTCGCCCACGGTCCAACCGCCACAGGGATCACGCCCGGGAGCAGAGAGCGCCCGTGAGCCCTCGCGGCCTGCTGGGCAAGCCTTGCGGTCGCTCGATGCGCACCTGCAGCAGCTGGATCCGAAATCGTTGCGTATGCAATTCATGCAGCAGGGCCGTTTTATATATCTGCCCGACTGCCTGACAGCGGAAGTGACGGCGCAGCTGGTCGACTACGCGCGCGCGCTCATCCCCTTCGTCCATCGCAACTATCTGCCAGGACACAAGCAGGGTGGCAGCGTCTCGCGCTATCTGCTTGACGAGCGCGCTCCGCTGATCGCCGCGCTGTATCGTTCCGCGGCATTCATCGGCTGGCTACAGGCGATCTGCGGCGAGCGGCTGCAGCTGGCACCGCCCGATGATCCGCATGCCTATGCGCTTTACTACTACAGCCGTCCGGGTGATCACATCGGCTGGCACTATGACACCTCCTACTACCTGGGGCGGCGTTACACCGTGCTGCTCGGAGTGCTAGATCGCTCCACCTGCCGTCTGGATTACCAGTTACATACGCGCGAGCCTGGCGTAACCGTCGTCAACGGCTCGGTGCAGATTCCTCCTGGGGGCCTCGTGGTATTTGATGGCGATCGGCTGCGGCATCGGATTTCGCCTCTCGCTGACGGCGAGGAGCGCGTGTCACTCACGCTCGAGTATGTGACGGATGCGCGCATGCACCGCGGCTGGCGGCTGATCTCCAATTTCAAGGATGCGCTCGGGTATTTCGGTGTGCGACAGGTATTCGGCAGACGCCGCAGATTGGCGGCCGGCGAGACGGCTGCGGAAACTGCCGCAGCGACAATTGCGCAATCAGCCGCGGCAACGATCGTCGCATCATCCCCTGGCGCAGCGGCCTCTTCATGAGCCGCGCGGCGATCTGGCTGTTATCCGCTGGCGTGCTGCTATTTGCCGCTGTGCTGGTCTCCCAGGGCGTATCAGCCGTGATGGCGAGCCTCGCCGTCGCCGGCTGGGGATTGCTGTGGCTGGCGCTGCTACATCTGCTGCCTGTCATCCTCGATGCCGCATCCATCAGTGTGCTTTTCCGCGGCCGCGCCCCTCGCGCCTCGGCAGGCGAGACCATCATCGCACGCTGGCTCGGTGAGTCTGCCAACAGCTTCCTTCCCGCAGGCCCTATCGGGGGTCCGGTCGTGATGTCGCGTTTTCTGGCACGCAGCGGCATGCCGACCCCGGAGGCGGCGGCTGCCGTAACGGTCAGCACTACCATGCAAACGCTGGCCCAGGTCATCTTCGCCTTGCTGGGGCTTGCGCTGCTCGGCATGCTTACCAGTCACTCTTCGCAAAGCGCAGTCCTTACACCGTTGCTGATGGCGGGTGCGGTGCTCGCCTTCTGCCTGGCCGGGTTTTATCTCATGCAGCGGCGCGGACTGTTTGCGCAGCTCCTGCGCCTCACGGCGCGCCTGGCAGGCAAGCGGGACTGGTCAGAGCTCATGACTCAGGCCGAGGCGATCGATGAGGCCGTGATTGAGGCCTACGGCCGTCGGAGTGCAGTTGCAGTCAGCTTTGTACTGAGCCTGATCGCATGGCTGATTGGTACGGCGGAGGTCTACCTAATTCTGTATCTGCTGCACACGCCGGTAGACTGGGAGCACGCCTTACTTCTGGAGAGCCTCGGGCAGGCGATCCGGGCCGCCGGGTTTGCCATCCCGGCGTCCCTCGGAGTACAGGAGGGCGGCTACCTGTTGCTTGCGCCGCTGGCGGCTCTCGCGCCAGAAACCGCGCTGGCGCTTTCCCTCGCCAAGCGAGCACGCGAGGTTCTGCTCGGCGTCCCGGGCCTGTTGTACCTGCAGCATTCCGAGCGCGCCGGACGTCGCGATGCCCCCGTGAGCTCAATGCTGGATTCCTGAGGAGATTATGCGCGCCATCATTCTCGCCGCCGGTCGCGGCATACGCCTGCAGCAAACACCGACAGAGGAGCTGCCTAAATGTCTGCTGCGGTTTGACGATCGCACTCTCCTCGAGCGCCACCTGCGGCTGCTGCGCGCCAGCGATGTCAGCGAGGTGGTACTCGCCTTGGGATTTCAACATCAGCTCGTGGAAGCCGAGCTCGATCGGCTCGACTGGCACCCCCGGCCGTACATCGTTCTGAATCCAGAGTTCGAACTTGGCAGCGTGTTAACCGTACATACTGTCGCGGGCGCGCTCACCCAGGGTGGCGATGTGCTTCTGATGGATGCCGACGTGCTCTATCACGAGCGCATCATGCAAGCGCTGGTGGCCGGTGCGGCACCCGTCAACCGCGTACTGATCGATCGGCACTTCGAGCCCGGCGATGAGCCGGTCAAGCTGTGTCTGCGTGCCGGGGTGCCGGTGGAGCTGCGCAAGCAGGTCGCAGCTGAGCTGCGCTATGACACCATCGGTGAGTCGGTGGGCTTCTTTCGCTTCAGTGCCGCGGTCGCGCAGCGTCTCGTCGCTCGGGTCGCTGACTACGTGGCCAGCGGACGCGCGGATCTGCCCCATGAGGAGGCCGTACGCGATGTACTTCGGGAGAGCGGCGCCACTTTCGATGTTGCCGATGTCAGCAACTGGCCGTGGATTGAAATCGACTTCCCGCTGGATATTACGCGCGCGGCACGCGAGGTGCTTCCCCAGCTGCCCCCCTTACCAGGTGTTGCATCATGAATGCCTCATTCTCCGTGCAAGCTCGAGGACTTCCGGCACGCCGTGGACTTTGCGCACGCGCAGACGCAGGTCGGGAGGGAAATGAGCGCGGACACAATGCGACATGATTGAAGCGCGCGATTTCGTCGAATGCGCGCGCACCTTCGGCTTTGGCTGGTATGCCGGCGTTCCCTGTTCGTATCTGACACCGTTCATCAATTACGTGCTGCAGGACAAGTCGCTGCGCTACGTCTCTGCCGCCAATGAGGGCGATGCCGTGGCGCTGCTTGCCGGCGTTGCGTTGGCAGGACCGGGCGTCGCACCACCAGGTCCGGGCATCGTCGCGCGCGGTCGCTTCGGTCGTGGCATTACCATGATGCAGAATTCGGGCCTGGGCAATGCGGTGAACCCCCTGACCTCACTCACCTGGACGTTCCGCCTGCCACAGCTGCTGATCATTACCTGGCGGGCACAGCCTGGTGTAGCCGATGAGCCGCAGCATGCCCTGATGGGGCCCATTACCCCGGCGTTGCTCGGGACGATGCAGATACCCTGGGAGCTCTTTCCGACACGCACCGCCGAGATCGCGGCGGCTCTCAAGCGCGCAGTCGAGCACATGAACGTGGCGGAGCGCCCCTATGCGCTGGTGATGCAGAAGAACACTGTGGCCCCTTACCCCCTGCAGGGCGATGCAGCGGCCGGCGGGGAGCACAGATCCGGCAGTTGTGAGATACAACAACGTGTTGCATCCTCTGGCAGCCGGCCATCGCGCAGCGAAGCATTGCGTCTGGTAGTCGATAAAACACCTGCGGCCCAGACAGTAGTGTTGGCCTCCACCGGCTACTGCGGACGCGAGCTATACGCCCTCGACGATCGCCCCAATCAACTCTACATGGTCGGCTCCATGGGGTGCATATTGCCACTGGCGTTGGGTCTGGCACTGGCTCGGCCCGATCTGCGTGTGCTCGCCCTCGATGGCGATGGTGCGGCGCTCATGCGGCTGGGGGCCATGGCCACGACAGGTGCTTACCGGCCAGCCAACCTGCGCCATTTGTTGCTCGATAATGGTGTACATGACTCAACCGGGGCACAGGCCACGGTGTCGCCGCACATCTGTTTTGCCGGGGTCGCCGCCGCCTGCGGTTACGCTTCTGCGCTCGAGACCGATGATCTGAACGAGCTGAGCGCATGGCTCGAGCGGGCCGATGCCAGCGGTACGCGCTTTGCGCGGCTGCTCGTCCGACCAGGCGTCAGCGCTTCACTACCGCGACCGGCTCTTACTCCTATCGACGTCAGGACGCGTCTGATGCAACACTTCGGCTTCCATGCCTGAGTGTGCCGCTCGATGTTGCTGCTGAATCCCGGACCCGTCACGCTCAGTGAGCGTGTGCGGCGCAGTCTGCTGCAGCCGGATCTGTGCCACCGTGAGAGCGAGTTCTTCGACCTGCAGGACGAGGCCCGGGCTCGGCTACTGGCGGTGTATGGCCTGGATCCGCAGCTTTGGTGCGCGGTGCTGCTGACCGGCTCAGGCACGGCCGCGGTGGAGAGCATGATCGCGGCCATGGTGTCCGAGGCGGGACGCGTACTGATTGCCGAGAACGGCGTGTACGGCGAGCGCATGGCGCAGATCTGTGCCCGCTATGGCATCGCGCACGAGCGGCACAGCGGGGACTGGCTGCAACCGCTGGATCTGCCGGCACTCACCGCGCGCCTGGACGGGCAGCGTTTTACCCAGCTTG
Source organism: uncultured Pseudomonadota bacterium (assembly GCA_963715725.1). GTDB lineage: Bacteria > Pseudomonadota > Gammaproteobacteria > Steroidobacterales > Steroidobacteraceae > 13-2-20CM-66-19. Next base: position 4,050,346 of record OY970272.1, read on the forward strand.
CGGTAGTTCATCACGAGACCACCACCGGACGGCTGAATGATCTGCGCGAGCTCATGCAGATCTGCAACGAGCGCGGCGTGCAGGTGCTGGTCGATGCCGTTAGCAGTTTTGGGGCCGAAGCACTCGACTTCAGCGAACCTGCGTTGTGCGCAGTCGCGGCTACGGCGAACAAGTGCCTGCACGGCATCCCGGGACTTGCCTTCGTGATCGCCAGCCGCAGCAGCCTCGCCCGCGCCTCCCGTCGTGCCTATTACCTGGATCTGCGGAGCCAGCTGGAACTACAGGATCAGCGCAATACGCCATTCACACCGGCTGTGCATGCTTACTATGCTCTGGTTGAGGCGTTGCGCGAGCTCGCCGATGCGGGCGGCCGCCAGGCCCGGCACCAATCGTATCTGCAACTGGCGGAGCAGGTACGAGAGGGGTTGGCGGCCCTCGGCGTTGCTGCGTTCATTCCCCCGCAGCAATCCTCGGTCGTGCTGCGCGCCTACGGACTGCCACGGGGGGTGAGTTATCCGCAACTGCACGATGCGCTCAAGCGCGAGGGTTTCGTGATCTACGCCGGGCAAGGCGAGCTTGCGAAGACGCTCTTCCGTATCTCTACCATGGGTCGAGTGACACCCTCCGATATCGAACGTCTGCTCCGATGCTTCGCCGCCTCGCTCTGACGCTTGCGTGCGGTCTGTGCGTGCTGGGTGCCCAAACGGTGCTGGCGGAAGCCGCGCCCAATGTACCCACGCCCGATGCGAGTGGTGTACAGCCGACCGCGCCCAGTCCCGTGCTCGCCAACAAGCACTGGTATAACCCCGAAAATCTGCCGTTTCTGCCGGTGCCGGAGATCGGTCAGGATCCGGATAGCGGTCTCACACTCGGCATCCTGCCGGTGTGGCTGTCCACTGACGAGGAGCACAAGATCCGGCGCATCGTGGCCCCGGATCTGATCTACAACCCCAACTTCGGCGCAGGGGTCCATGGCCGCATCTACGACTATCCGTCTGAGGACCGGCAGTGGTCCGTCATCACGGGCGTCAGCGAGCGCGTGCAACGCATCGTTGATGCCGAGTACCAGCTCGGCCGTCTGCGGCAACATGAATGGTCTTTCATCGGCAGCGCCATCTACGAGCGATCCGGTGAGCCGCGTTTCTTCGGCATTGGCAACAATTCGCCGCACCGCGCGGAATCCAACTACACCGAACAGCAGGAGCTGCTGCAGGGGCAGCTCGGCTACAACTTCTCGCCGCAGTGGCAGCTGCTGCTGACCGCCCGGTTGCGCTCCATCGATGTACTGCCCGGCACCCTGACACGCATCGCCTCGCTTACGGAGGCTTACCCGGGGTTGCGCGGCATCGGCACCAACTACGAGCAGCTCAACCGGCTGTCCATCGTGTACGACTCGCGCGACAACTTTACTGCGCCCCGCCAGGGCATGGCGTGGGTTCTGTACGGGGGCGCCGCGAGCCGCAAGGGGGTACTGAATGACTCGCTCTATAGCGAAGTGGGAATCGACGGGCGTCATTTCCTGCCGTTGGATGCCAGCACGGTACTCGCGACCCACGTCGCCCTGCGCTATCTGCCGACCTATCATCGCCTGCCGTTCTGGGCGTTGAGCAGCGTCGGTGGCGGTGAGAGCGTGGTCGGCGGAGAACAACCCTTGCGCGGTTATGGCTCTGGCCGCTTTTACGACCGCAACTCGTTCTCCGCGAGTGCCGAGCTGCGTCACACCTGGTTCACCTTCGATGCCATCTCGCATGTCGAGCTCGAGATTGCTCCCTTTATCGACGTCGGGGATGTGTTCCATCATGCGGATGAGTTGCCGATCCGGGCGCTGCACAAAGTGGCAGGGGTTGGATTCCGCGGTATCGCGCGCCCCTCGGTGGTCGGTTACGTTGATATCGGTTACGGCAGCGACGGCGCAGCGGTGTTCACGGGCATCAACTATCCATTCTGATGGCAGATCAGGACGAGCAGCTCTCTGTCACGGGTGCGGTGGACACTCCACCGGCGCGCTCGCGCGGCCTGCTGGGCGCGCTGCTGGTGGCAGTGCTCGCGGCCGTCGGGATAGGTCTGTATGCGCGCCAGCTCGAGCAACAGCGGACGCACCTGCGAGCCCAGCTCGGCGATCAGGAGCACCGCATCCTTGAGCTGCGCGAGCAGTTGACGGCTGCGGAGGTCGCTGTGCAGGAGAAAAATGCGGCGCTGGCGACCCGGGAGGCGCAACTTGCGCAGGCGACGCTGCCGGAGTTACCCGTGCGCGTCTCCTTTCGGCCAGCCTTCATGGGGCAGGGGATGGTCGCCACGTTCCAGAACACCAGCAACGAACAATTGTCACTCATGGTCGAATTCCGGGACGACACGCTGCACGGCGCGCGCGATTTCGTCCTGGTAGTAGCTGCAGGTAGCAAGGCCGAGGTGGGCCACGCGCAGGGGTGGCTCGTCAACTCCGGGCAGAGCGTGCGCGTCTCGGCGAATGGCTACCGCAGCGTCACCGCCTTTGCTCCGTAGCGTTGGCATCCGCTTCAGGCCTAGACTAGGGTGCGCGTGTTAACCATAAGCAACTGGGGAGCTCGTCGAATGAAGACGTATTCACTGATCCTGGCTGTGGCGCTGGCCGGCGCGGCCCTGCATGCCCAGGCGCAAAACAGTCAACAGACGAAGATGAAGGAGTGCAATACGGAGGCCAAGGCACAGAACCTGGCCGGCGACAGCCGCAAGTCCTTCATGAAGACCTGCCTGTCGAACCAGCCGGCCAGCAATGATTCCGGGTTGAATTCGCAGCAGCAGAAGATGAAACAATGTAACGCTGATGCCAAGAGCAAGGGCCTGAAGGGTGATGAGCGCAAAACCTTCATGAGCACCTGTCTCAAAGGTTGAGCCAAGCGCGAGGTGTGCGGCCGACGGCCGCACACCTCGCGAGTCAGGCAGACGCCCGCGGTGAGCCCGGTTGCTGCGACCGCTGGCACGTCCTACAATCAGATCTCGTCCAGCAGCAAGAAGAAAAATCGTGCGGGACCTGTTCACCAGCTGTTGTCGAAGGTTGCCGCTGCGCCGGACACCATCGCCGTGAGCTGCGCACGCTTGCGCTGGCTTCGCAGGCCGAGCCAGTTCGCCCCCTGTAATCGTCACCGACGCCATCGGGCTGAGCCGCTTGCACGCGCCGCGCAGCGTACGCACGCCGATCAGCTTATGCGCTGCCAACGTCGCCGGCGCGCAGCCAATCCGCGCGAGCGGAACTGAAGATCCCGGCGCCCGGCAACAAACACCCGCGGCCGAGCTGTTAGGGGACTAACACAACACAACCGGCACTGTTGCGTCGCCGTGTTATGTCCGTCACAATGTTTGTGCATTCCCGGCCCTACGCGGCGCATACTCCGGCAGAAAGCCGTCGGTTGCGAGAAGTACTTAACATACTGCTGCCGTGACCTGCGCTAATGTTATGTCCAGCCTGTTGCGAGGGTATGAGCATGGATCTGGAAGAGGCGCTCAATTCCCGCTTGCCACCCCACAAGGTAGTGCAATGCGTCAGCGCGGACGAGACCGTGTACCAGGCGGAGCTTGCCGGTTATCCCCAGTGCACCGGCGTGGGCAATACGCCAGCGGAAGCTTTACGGGTTGCGCGCCATCTCTTTACTCAGCTGCGCGATGCGCAGACTGCGGTAGCGGTAACTGATCTGGAAGCACAGCGGGCCGAGAAGCTTCGCGAAGCGGTGCGACTGCTGGTAGCACGCGCATTGGGCTGAACGGCCTAGCTTCTGCTCGAGTATTATGCGCCGACCTTGTTCGGATCGCGCCAGACGCGCTCGAAAGGTAGCCGCCAGGCCCGAGGTGCGATCAGCTGATGGATGGCGTTGGGCCCCCAGGAACCGGGGGCATAAGTGCGCACGGGCGGGGGGGCCTCCAGTAACGGGGTCGAAGCGGCCCATAAGCGCTCAATGCCCTCAGCCGTGTTGAACAGCGTGCGCTCCCCGCGCATCGCATCCAGGATCAGTCGCTCGTAGGCCTCGAGCACGTCACCGATGAAGCCCGTATCGTGCATGGCAAACTGCAGGCTGAGCTTGTCGAGTCGCATGCCGGGGCCAGGTCGCTTGCCATAGAACGACAGAGACATCTTGGAGGCGTCCGCAAGGTCGAAAGTCAGGTGATCGGGACCCTGCGCCCCGACGCCGGAGTTCGGCGGAAACATGCTGCGCGGGGGTTCACGGAAGGCGATCGAGATGATGCGTTGGCCTTCCGCCAGGCGCTTGCCGGTGCGCAGGAAGAAGGGCACGCCCGCCCAACGCCAGTTGTCGATATGACACTTCAGGGCGATGAAAGTCTCCGTCTCCGACTCGGCATTGACACCCGGCTCGCTGCGATAGCCGCTGTACTGGCCGCGAACCACGTCGCTCGGCTGAATGGGCTCGAGGCAGCGGAACACCTTGTTCTTCTCCTCACTGATCGGCACCGGCTCGAGTGCGGTCGGCGGCTCCATCGCGACGAATGCCAGGATCTGGAACAGATGGGTGACGACCATGTCGCGATAGGCGCCCGTCGATTCGTAGAAGCCGGTTCGTGTGCCGAGACCTACGCTCTCGGGTACGTCGATCTGCACGTTGTCGATGAAGTTGCGATTCCAGATGGGCTCAAAGAGTCCGTTGGCAAAGCGGAAGGCGAGAATGTTCTGCGCGGGCTCCTTGCCGAGAAAATGATCGATGCGGAATACCTGATCCTCGGCGAATACCTCGTGCAGGTGTGCATTGAGCGCAACGGCACTGGCCAGGTCGGTGCCGAATGGCTTCTCCATGATGATGCGCGAGTTGGCCACCAGCTCCGCAGCGCCCAACAGGCGTACGGCAGACAACGCGGCATTGGGTGGCACGCTCAGGTAATGCAGCCGACGCGATTCGGCGCCGAGCGCCGCTTCCGCAGCCAGCACCGCCGTTCTGAGTGCCGGTGGACCTGCAGAGAGGGGCACGTAGTCGAGCGTCTTGGCAAAAGACTCCCAGGCCGCATCACTGACCGTGCGGCTGGAATAGTCGTGCAATGCCTTGCGCCAGGTTTCGCGGAAGCTGTCGGCGTTCAGCTCATCGAGCGATACGCCCACAATGCGGCAGCCGGGTATAAAACCGGCGCTGGACAGGTAGAACAAACCGGGTAGCAGCTTGCGATGCGCCAGGTCGCCGGTCGCGCCAAACAACACCACCACCTGCGGATATCGCGGACCGACGCCAGGAGGAATTTTCGCCACGCTGCACCCTGCAATTGCCGTGTCGCCCGCAGCATGCGGGCGGAATGCAATTTAGCGCATACGCACGCCGGCATGCTGCGCCGTCACGCGCCCGGCTTATTGTTTGAGCACGGCCACGAGGTAACGGCACGGTTCGTCGCCGCGCACGCGAAACGTGCAGTCGCTCGGTGCGCCCAACAGCAGCGAATCGCCGGCTCCCAGCTCGTGCAGTGCCGCGCCTTCCACGAAGAGCAGACGCCCGCGCATGACCCAGATGATCTGGCGGATAAACGCATAGGACGAGGCAGGAAAGCTGACCTCTGCGCCCGCGGGCAGCTCAACCTCGATGAGTTCGAGTGGCAGCTCGGAAGGAGGCGAGACTTGGCGGCGGATGTAGCCACTTTCCGGGTCCTGCCAAGTGAGCTGCGAGGCGGCGCGCAACAGCCGTCCCTGCGATCGCTCGGCCCGCGCCAGCAGTGTGGAGAGCGTGAGGCCGAAGGCCCCCGAGAGCCTCCCGAGCAGCGCGGCGGTCGGGCTGGCATTGCCCCGCTCGATCTTGCTGAGCATCGCCCGCGAAACCCCGGAACGCTCGGCAAGTTCGGCCAGCGTCCAGCCGCGGTCCGCACGCTCCGCGGCGATGCGCTGCGCCAGAGCCGGTGTCATCTTGTCGACTATAGTAGACATCCGTACACTATAAGAGAGGGCCCGCGAGGCCTGCAAGGATTCCACCCATGCACATCCGCTCGGCCACCGAGGCAGACCTCCGAGACATCCTTGAGATCTATAACGAGATCGTCGAGACGACCTTTGCGATCTATGACGAGCGACCTTCAACGCTTGCGGAGCGCGAGGCCTGGTTTCAAGGCCGGATGGCAGGCGGGTGGCCGGTACTGGTGGCAGAGGAGGCGGGTCGAATCGCCGGGTTCTCGAGCTTTGCGGAGTGGCGCAGCCGCTGGGGCTATCGGTACACCGTGGAGCACAGCGTGCATGTCCGAGCCGCACAGCGCGGTCGGGGACTCGGCCGTAAACTGCTTGAGGCCTTGTTTCCTCTGGCAGCCCAGGCTGGCAAACATACGATGATCGCCCACATTGACTCGCTCGCCGAGGCGTCCGTGCGTTTGCATGCGCGGCTTGGATTTGAGCCGGTGGGCACTTTTCACGAGGTCGGGCGGAAGGCAGATCGCTGGCTGAGCGTGATTACCATGCAACGGATGATCACCGCGGCCGACCGCGGAGCGTGACGGGGTTTGCAGCTCCTGGGCTCCGGGCTCCCATGCAATTGACAATCATTCTCATTACCATTTAGCATTCGCTTGTCAGTGCGAATCCGAGGGGCCGATGTACGTTTGTATCTGCAATGCCGTGACCGACAAAGACATCCGTCAGGCGGTCGATCGCGGGGCGTCATGCCTCTTTGAGCTGCAAAACGAGCTTCCAGTCGCAAGCTGCTGCGGTCGCTGCGGCGATACTGCCGAGGCCGTGATCAACGAATGTCTGCGCAAAGCTCAGCGGGCTGCTGTGGCGCGTCTTGCCGACCCCTGCCTCGTTGCGGCCTGATTCTACGGCTCCATCAATCGGCTGGAACCACTAACGCTCGATTCGCTGCTGAGCAGCAGCGCCTGCTCTACCGCGTTGCGCTCGCGACGAGGCTCGCCCAAGATCCGCCTTCCGCACGCGCCGGAGCCACGCTATGAAGGGCGACCCCAAGATCCTGCAGCACCTGAATGGGGTGCTGAAAAATGAGCTGACGGCCATCAACCAGTATTTCCTGCATGCGCGTCTATTCGGGCATTGGGGACTGCAGCGGCTCGAGCATACGGAGAAGGACGAGTCCATCGATGAGATGAAGCATGCCGATGGGTTGATTGAACGCATACTTTTTCTCGACGGACTGCCCAACCTCCAGGATCTGGGAAAGCTGCTCATCGGCGAGAACGTCAGAGAGTGTCTGGAGTGCGATCTGAAACTGGAGCTGGCTGCGCGCACGGATCTGCGTGCCGCGATTGCAGATTGCGAATCACTTTCGGACTTCATCTCCCGTGAGCTCTTCAGCGCCATTCTGAAGTCTGAAGAAGAGCACATCGACTTCCTCGAGACGCAGCTGGATCTCATCAGTCGCATCGGTATCGAGAACTATTGTCAGTCGCAGATCGGCGATGCGGCCGAGTAGCGCCGCCCCCTTCGAGACCTGAGTCGGTGCGCAGCGTGAGGCAGGTCTGGCTTGGTGTCACCACAGGGCTGGCAGCGCTGGTGATCGTGGTCATCGGCGCAACATGGTTCGCTGCCGGCAAACTGTCCGAACCTATGCTGCACAACATCGGCCGGCCACCGCTGGATCTCGAAGCTTCGAACGTGACCATGGTGAGCTCAGCAGGGCATCTCGTGCATGGCTGGCTGGCGCATGGAGTTGCCGATCATGGCGTCATTCTTCTGCTGCATGGACTGAGCGCCGATCGTCGTGCGATGGTGCCGCGGGCAGAGTATCTGCATAAATTGGGGTACACCGTGCTGATGATCGACTTCCAGGCTAACGGTGAAACCCGCGGCGCGAATCAGACCTTTGGTGAGCTGGAATCGCGGGACGTTGCCGCCGCGATCCAGTATCTGCATTACAAGCTGCCGGATGAGCGTGTTGGCATACTGGGGGTCTCGCTGGGTGCTGCGGCATTCGTGCTCGCGCAAGACCGGGAACATGTGGATGCCGTGGTGTTGGATTCCATTTATCCGACATTGAAGGAGGCCATTGCGGAGCGTGTGCGCAGGCGAGTCGGCCCGCTGGCAGCCGTGCTGACCCCGCTGATGTATGTTGAGGCCAGATCGCGTCTGCCGCTGAACCCCGAGCGGCTGCGGCCCATAGACAAACTCGGCCATCTGCAGGCTGCCGCACTGGTGATCTGCGGCGCGCGCGATCCGGTAACCCCGCCGCAGGAGTGCCAGCGGATCTTTGCAGCGGCATCCAGTCCGAAGGAGCTCTGGCAGGTGCAGAGCGCCGGACACGTCGATCTCTACAACTTTGCGCCGCAGGAATATCAGCGTCGCACCGCGGCGTTTTTCGACCAGTACCTACCCCAGGAGGCCGGCGCAGCCGCCACCAAGGCGGAGTAAGCCGGCCGCCGCCGGCGGGAACCTCATCGGAGCCACCGCGTTGCTTGGTGGTGACTGCCCAGGCGCTACAACTTCAGCACAGCCGCCAAACTGGTCGCGCACCGAGACGTTCCCCGAAAACGATTTGGCTGACTGGCGCCTTAATGGCGGCGACGCTGTGTCTCACGACGGCTTGCCTGTCGCCGCGCTACAGGCATGCCAGCAAGAAAACGCCGCCCGCGGTGACGCTGGACAAAAAATTCCCGCCCGCATCTCTGGAGGCCAACCTTAACACGGTCATTATTTCCAACGGGCCTGGCTCATGGAAAAAAGAAGCTTACTGGGATGAGTATGTTCTGACCTTGCACAACGCCGGTGATCAGCCGCTGCAGGTGGGCTCAGTGAAGTTGGTGGATTTTGCCGGGACGTCGCAAGCACCTGGAGATGACCCCTGGAAACTCGAGCGGGAAAGCAAGAGCCTCGCCAAACGATACAAAGACACGGGAATGACCGTGGTGCGAGCTGCGGCACCACGTGTGCTGGCCACTGCGGCGCAGCCTTCCATCGCTGCAGGCGCGGCAGCCGCCGGAGCCGGCGCCGCGACAGTAGCCACGGCTACGGCAGTCGCCGTGCCCGTATACGGCGCAACCATGCTGGGTATGAACATCCACAACAAGAAGTCCATCACCCAGGAATTCCAGCGCCGCCGGCTTGCTCTACCGCTGACGCTCGCAGCCGGAGAGACAAAGAGCGGTAGTGTGTTCTTCCCGATGGTCCCGAACCCGCGCTCACTGGTCGTGAGTTTTTCGAGCGGCGCGGATGGCGGAGATTCTCATCCGGCTGATTCGGTCCTGCCGCTCGATTTCCTGCAGGGCCTGCACGTGAAAGAAACATCGGGAAAGAACGGGAAAACATCGCCCGCAACCGAAGGCAATTGACGCAGTCATGGCGTGACTGCTGCGCCGCGACAAAAGCCCGGAACGCGCGTTCCCGGACCTCGCCGCTGTCGCATTTCCCTTGAATGTGCGCGACATCGACAACCAACTTCTGCATCTTGGGTTGCACGTGTAAATCGATGTTAGAGGTCGCAGAGCTCATATTGTTGTTATGCATTAGGACGTTACGGTTGCAGTGAAGCTCGGTGCGATTGCAGTGGAAGATTTGAGCAAATTGAAACACAATTGAAGGTTCAGGGGCCCATCATGAGGGCAGGCATCATCAGGGCGGGCGCGGGCAGCGATCTCGCGGAATCAAACAACAATGCCACTGGAAGTGCAGTCTCTTCTCGATCCCATGGCATCCGATGCTCCGTGCGGCGTCGATTTGGATGGCACACAGCTCATGGCGAGCTTCGATGGGTTCCGGATCTGGGGTCAACTGGATCCAGAGTGGGAGCGGAAGATCGACTGGCGGGAGGTCAGAAACCGTTCCCTTCAGGCGCTTGAGCGTAGCCGCGATCTGCGCCTGCTGGCGTATCTGGCAGCGGCAGTTGTCCGGATTGATGGCCTGGTTACGTTCTCGCAGTTAGTGCAGGTTGCCGCGCGCTGGCTGGAAGAGCATTGGGATCGCGTGTTCCCCGTGGTGGACGAAGATGCGCTGCTGCGTAGGAACGCCCTGAATTTGTTCGCGGATCGCCTGGCAGTTGTGGATGCCGTGCGGCGCGCTACGCTCCTGACGCACCGACAACTGGGTACGATCACGCTGCGGGATGTCGAGCTTGCGTGCGGGAAGATCGTACCCACGGACAAAGATGCCAATCGTCCGAATTTGGAGCAGATCAAGGCAGCGATCAAAGCGCTGCCAGCGGAACAGCAGGATGCGATGCTGAATACCGTGCGCAACACGACTGTGGCCTTGCGTAACATCAGTGACATGATGCAACGCCAGGCCGATGTGCAATCCACGCCGGACTTTGAGCCGCTGCTGCTGCCGCTGTTGCGCCTGGAGACATTGATGACGGACATCGTGGCTCCCACCTCGCACGAGGTGGCCGCCAACGGCAAAGCGAATGGTGGGGGTCCGCAAGCGGTATCGGGCTCGTCCTTGGACAATGGCGTGCTCGCCGGTAATTATTCTGTAAGAACGGGTGCCATAACATCCCGTCAGGAAGCCATCTGCGCGATTGACGCTGCGGCGGCCTTTTTTCGCCTGCATGAACCCTCCAGTCCGGTACCCCTTTTTCTCGAGCGGGCGCGGCGGTTGGTGGACAAGAGCTTCATGGAAGTCCTGCAGGACATCGTGCCGGACAGTCTGGGTCAGGCGCGACTGATCGGCGGCGTCGCCGAGGACAGGGACGCCGCGCAATAGGTTGATCGGTTTCCAACACTAGAGGAGTTCGAAAGGTGGCCAAAGCAAGCAGTCAGAAATTCATTGCACGCAACCGTGCTCCTCGTGTGCAAATCGAATACGAAGTCGAACTGTTCGGGGCGCAGAAGAAGGTCCAGGTACCCTTCGTCATGGGAGTGATGGCGGATCTCTCCGGCGATGCAGCCGAGCCTCTGCCAAACGTCGAGGAACGCAAGTTTCTGGCAGTGGACATCGACAACTTCGACGAGCGCATGAAGTCGATGAAGCCGCGGGTCGCCTTTCGCGTTCCCAACACGCTGACCGGCGAAGGACAGCTGAGTGTCGACATTACCTTCGAGAGCATGGATGACTTCTCGCCGGCGGCGGTGGCGCGCAAGGTCGACGCGCTCAATAAGCTTCTGGAAGCCCGTACGCAACTCGCCAATCTCCTGACATACATGGACGGCAAGGCGGGCGCCGAGGAGCTGATATCTAAAATACTGAATGACCCGGCGCTCTTGAAGTCGCTGGCGGATACACCAAAGCCGCAGGCATAACCAGACAGCGAAGCCGCAGGCATAACTGAACAGCAACGGGAGAGAGGGCGATGGCTGAAGCAAAGGCACAAGAAACGACCGGGGGCGCAGCAGTTGCTGTAGATCAGCTGGGCGCGTTGCTGCAGACGGAATTCCGGCCGAAGACCGATCGGGCACGGACGGAGGTCGAGACGGCGGTGCGTACCCTGGCCGAACAGGCGTTGCGGGATACCGCGGTCGTCTCCGACGATGTGATTGGCACGATCAAGGCGATCATTGCGGAGATCGATCAGAAGCTCACCGAACAGGTGAATCAGATCCTGCACCATGAGCGCTTCCAGCAGGTAGAGGGAGCCTGGCGTGGTCTGAGCTATCTCATCAACAACACCGAAACCGACGAGATGCTCAAGATCCGCGTGATGAATATCTCGAAGAAGGACCTGGGCAAGACGCTGAAGAAATACAAGGGCGTCGCCTGGGATCAGAGCCCTCTGTTCAAGAAGCTCTACGAGGAGGAGTACGGGCAGCTCGGCGGTGAGCCGTTCGGTTGTCTGGTGGGGGATTACCAGTTCGATCACACGCCTCCGGACGTTGAGCTGCTGGGGCAGATCGCGCAGATCTCTGCAGCCTCGCATGCACCCTTCGTCGCCGGTGCGGCACCCTCTCTCATGGGAATGGAATCCTGGCAGCAGCTCGCCAATCCTCGCGATCTGGCCAAGATCTTCGGTGCACCGGACTATGCCGCGTGGCGTTCCATGCGGGAGTCCGACGATGCGAAATACGTGGGACTTGCCATGCCGCGGTTTCTGGCGCGACTGCCGTACGGAGCCAAAACCTCCCCGGTGGAGGAGTTTGACTTCGAGGAGGAGACCTCGGGCGGTGAGCACAGCAAGTACACCTGGGCGAACGCAGCCTACGCGATGGCCGTCAACATCAACCGCTCCTTTAAACTATATGGCTGGTGTTCGCAGATCCGCGGGGTGGAGTCGGGAGGCTCGGTCGAAGGGCTGCCCGTACACACATTCCCCAGCGACGACGGCGGCGTCGATATGAAATGCCCCACCGAGATCGCGATCAGCGATCGTCGCGAGGCGGAGCTGGCCAACTGTGGCCTGATGCCGCTGATCCACCGCAAGAACACCGATGTCGCCGCGTTCATCGGTGCGCAGTCGTTGCAGAAGCCAACCGAATATACCGACCCGGATGCGACCTCCAACGCGCGCCTGTCGGCCCGCCTGCCTTATCTGTTCGCCAGCTGTCGCTTTGCTCACTACTTGAAATGCATGGTGCGCGACAAGGTTGGCTCGTTCAAGGAACGCTCCGACATGGAGCGCTACCTGTCGGATTGGATCAAGGGCTATGTGCTGGGCAATCCCGAGGATGCGGGCGATACCCTCAAGGCGCAGAAACCTCTTGCGGGAGCAGAGGTGAAGGTGCAGGAGATCGAAGGCAATCCGGGTTACTACAGCGCACATTTCCATTTGCGGCCGCATTACCAGCTCGAGGGAGTCAATGTGACGCTGAGCCTGGTTTCGCGGCTGCCCTCACAAAGGGCCGCCTGAGCAGGGCGGGCGGGGATTCTTCATTCTTTTAGCGCGGGGAGCGGGTTATGGCCGTTGACATGTTTCTCATGCTGGATGGCATCAAGGGCGAATCAGCAGACGACAAGCACAAGGGAGAAATCGACATCGAATCGTTCTCATGGGGTCTCGCGCAGACCGGCTCGGGAAACCGCAGCACAGGACTTGGCACCGGCAAGGTCGATATAGGCGACCTCACCGTCATGAAAAACGTCGACAAGTCCTCACCGACGCTGCAGCTGGCGTGCGCCAACGGCAAACACATTGCCAAGGGGAAGCTCACCGTGCGCAAGGCCGGTGAGAATCCACTCGACTATTTCACCGTCGACCTGGAGCAAGTACTGATCTCCGGCTATCAGGTCTCTGGCAGTGGTGGCGGTGGGACTCCCTCGGAGTCGGTCACCATCAATTTTGCGAAGATCAAGACCGAATACTGGACGCAGAGCGACAAGGGTGCCAAAGGAGAGAATGCCAACTTCTCCTGGGATGTTGCCAAGAACGTCAAGTACTAGGATGCGCGATGACCGAGGCGGCAACACGGCTTCGCGAAGGTGACCTGGCGGGCTGTCTGCAGGACCTGCAGGCAGAAGTCCGGCGCAATCCCGGAGACAGCAGATCGCGTATCTTTCTCGCGCAGCTGCTGATGGTGATGGAAGATTGGGACCGCGCCATCCAGCAGCTGAAAGTCGTCTCCGAGATGGATGCCGCCTCCATCGCGATGGCGCGCACCTATACCGCGGCGATTGCCTGCGAGCGCCTGCGTAACAGCGTCTTGCAAGGCCGCCGCTCGCCGATGATTTTCGGTTCGCCCGAACCCTGGATGGCACTCCTGGTGCAATCGGCCGCGGCTTTGGCTGCGGGGCAACCGCAGCAGGCGGATGCGCTGCGCGCCCAAGCCTTTGCCGACGCGCCGCCAACTGCGGGCAAGTTGGATGGCGTCGAGTTCGAATGGATTGCCGATGCAGACTCGCGCTTAGGGCCGATGCTGGAGGTTTTTCTCAACGGCTCGTATTTCTGGGTGCCGTTCACGCGCATTGCCGCTATCAAGTTCGAGGCACCTGTTGACCTGCGGGATCTGGTCTGGATGCCGGCGCAATTTACCTGGAGCAATGGCGGCGAGGCGGTCGGCTTCGTGCCGAGCCGCTATGCGGGTAGCCATGCGGGAAACGACCCGGCCCTGCGCCTCAGCCGCAGGACGGAATGGTCCGAAATAGGCGCGGACGCGTTTGCCGGCAGCGGTCAGCGCGTGCTGACCACAAGTGCCGAAGAGAAGCCGTTACTGGAAACGCGGGAGCTGCTGCTGCAGGCTGCTGCTTGAAGCAACACGGCCATGGCAGATTCCGGTTTCAACGAACGTCTGCAACCGGCGCTGCTGGACCGATTGCTGGATGACGAACGCTCCGTAGCACTGTTTGTGATCAGCGTCGACGCGGAGGCGCTACAGCAGCACGACCTTTCAGCGCAGCTGGTTATCGAGGCTCTGAGTAAACAGGGCCTCAGGTTCCAGCAGGAGCGCATTGGCGATGCAGCGCTGGAGCTGCATTTCACCGCAACGCGGCCGCATGCGAGCCCGGCGCAGTTAAGGGCGCTCATGCTGACACCGCCCGGTGCAAAAACTGCCGTGCCATTGCAGAGTCTGGCGACCGTGCAGTACAGCTCAATCCCTAATCGCGAGCTGGAATCCGCCGACCGGCGCGTGCTGTCGATGCGCAAGCTACGCGAATGTGTGCTGCGCGATCTGGGCTGGCTGTTCAATTCGCTGTCGCTCGATTCCGCGCAATCGCTCGAGCACTTGCCGCACGTGGCGGCCTCAGTGCTGAATTTCGGTATGCCCTCATTCGCCGGCCGCGCCAGCTCCTCGATCAATCCGGCCGAGGCCGCAGAACGTCTGCGTCATGCGATCGAGTTTTTCGAGCCGCGCCTGAGTAGCGTACGCGTACGTCCCGTCCCGGTGCCTGATGGACAGGGTGACGGCACCCTGGAGTTCGATATCGAAGCGCAGCTATGGGGTTATCCGTCGCCGCAGCAGTTGCAGCTGCAGACACGCATCGACACGATCTCCGGAGACATTGCGGTCACCGAAGGGCGGCGCTCGGGGGATGGGCGTTAGATGGATCCGCGCTTGCTCGAGTATTACCAGCGGGAGCTGCAGTTCATGCGGGAAACGGGCGCTGAGTTTGCGCGTCTGTATCCCCGCGTGGCTGCGCGACTCGGACTTGATGAGATGGAGTGTGCGGACCCGTACGTGGAGCGCTTGCTGGAAGGCTTCGCGTTTCTGGCCGCGAGAGTACAGCTGAAGCTCGATGCGCGGCATCCGCAGTTCACACAACAGCTCATGGAGCTGGTGTATCCCGGTCTGCTGGCGCCGATCCCGTCCGCCGCGATCGTGGAGCTCTCGCCCAACCTGGAAGAGAGCACGCTGAAGAGCGGCGTGTTGCTTGCTCGTAACAGCGCTTTTCGGACGCCTCCGGTGAAGGGGGAGCGGCCATGCGAATTCCGTAGCGCCCAGGATGTGGTCATGTGGCCCGTGCAGGTGAGCGAGGCCAGTTATCTGTCTGGTACAGGCGCCATTACCCAGCACGGCAGCGTGGCGGAGTCACGGGCAAAGGCAGCCATCCGTCTGCGGCTGAGCACTGTCGGAGGCATGCCTTTCGCCTCACTGCCGCTCGAATCACTGACTTTCTTCGTGAAAGGAACTCCTGGAGTCGCTGCGCGCATTTATGAGCAGATCCACTCGAGTTGTGTCGGTGTACGTATACGGGCCGCTGCCGCAATCGGAGAGACCCGCTTAGGGCCCACTGCGGTGGAGGAGGTCGGGTTCGACGACGCCTCCGCGATGCTGCCGGTGACCCGCACCGGGTTTGGCGGTTTCCGGCTGCTGCAGGAGTACTTCATCCTGCCCGAACGCTTCATGTTTTTCCGACTGAAAGGTATCGGCCCTGCCGTGACGGCAACTGCGGGCCAGGATCTGGAGATCACGCTGCTGCTGGACCGCATCGAAAAGGTGCTCGAGAACGCGCTTGATGCAGGCAATTTCCGCTTGAATTGCACACCCGTGATCAACTTGTTCCGCAAATCATGCGGCCGCATCGAACTTCACGGACGCGACGTCGACTACCACATCCTGCCAGATCGCAACCGACCTCAGGACTTCGAGGTCTATGACGTCACCGAGGTTACGGGCATCGGCCGCGACGGTGCGGACAACTTCCGCATCGCACCGTTCTATTCAGCCTCGCATCGCTCGGCAGCGAACGAGGATCGCGCCTACTATACCCTGCAACGCCGTCCGCGACTGACCTCAATGCGTCAGGCGCGCACGGGTGAACGCACCACCTATCTCGGTTCAGAGTGTTTCATCTCGGTGGCTGACACGGCGCAGCGGTTCGAGGGCAGATCGCCGTTGCATGCCGACATCGTTGCCCTGTGCACCAATCGCGATCTGCCGATCCTGGCCACCTTTGGCAAGGGCCGCACGGACTTCGTGCTGGACACCGGTGCACCGGTCGATTGTGTTCGCTGCGTGGTGAATCCCACCTCGCCCCGGCCTGCTCCCGCATGGGGTGAGAGCAGCTGGCGCGTGATCAGTCATCTGTCTCTGAACTATCTGTCCATCGAGAAAGAGGGGCTCAACCTGCTGCGTGACTTCCTCGCGCTGTATGCGCGACCTAATGACAGTGTAGCGACGCGACAAATCGAGGGACTGAAGGCTATTGATATGCAGCCTGTCGTGCGCCGCTTGCCGATCGCCGGTCCGATCAGCTACGGCCGGGGACTGTCCATCACGGTGACGCTGCATGATGATGCCTTCGAGGGGACCGGGTTGTTGCCCCTGGGGGCGGCTCTCGAGCGCTTCTTCAGCCGCTATGTCAGTCTCAACTCCTTCACACAGGTGCGATTGCAGTCTGCGACGCGAGGTGAGATCAAACAGTGGCCGGTGCGCATCGGCAGCAGGCATGTGCTGTGATGCTGGATGACCTGCACAACCGGCCCGAGCGCTATTCCCTCTTCAGCGCACTGCGGCGGATCGAGCAGGAGTACCGCCATCGCCCGCGGCTCGGGCAATCGCGCCGACTGGCGGACGATCCCGTACGCATCGCGCAGAAACCGCATCTGTACTTCGCACCCGCAGACGTGGCTTCATTCGAGGCGACGCGGGACACCGCGCCGCGCCTCGAGCAACATGGATTTGGTGTCTTCGGACCCAACGGCGCGTTGCCCCTGCATCTCACCGAGCTGGCCCAGGCACGCGAACAGCAGGCCGACGATCCGGCCCTCAGTGACTTCGTCAACACCTTCCAGCATCGCTTCGCATCGCTTTTTTACCGGGCCTGGGCCGACGCCGATCCGTGTGCGAGCTTCGATCGTGCGCAGGAGGATACATTCCGGCTATTTGTCGGCGCCCTGATCGGCATAGGGCCAGAGTCGGCGCGGGATCGCGACGCCGTGCTCGATTACGCGAAGCTCAGCCGGGTAGGCCTGTTTGCACCCCAGACACGATCGGCGGAGGCACTGGAGCTCATCATCGCGGACTATTTTGATCTAGCGGCAGAGGTGGTGCCGTTCGTCGGTGGCTGGCTGCAGATCCCCGCCGACTCGCGCTGCCGGCTGGGAGTGCTTCCGGAGCATGCGACGCTTGGTGTCGGCGCGACACTGGGAGCTGCGACCTGGCAGAGCCAGTCGCGCTTCGAGCTGGCACTCGGTCCGATGAGCATCACCGACTTCGTCAACTTTCTGCCGGGCGCGCGCGGCCTGGCACAACTGAAGGCGCTGGTACGGCTGTATACCAACGAAGAGTGGGCTTGGCACGTGCGCTTGCTCCTCGAGCCGCAGCAGGTGCCGCCCATGAAACTGGGAGAAGTGGGCTGGCTCGGTTGGACCAGCTGGCTGGGGTCGCGCACCCAGATCGCCCGCGATGCCCTGATTGAAGGGTCGCAGCCTGCGTTGTCGGGCTGACGCCTGAGGAAACCAAAAATGAGTGATATCAGCAAAGCGGCTCTCTTCGGCAAGTTGAATCCGCTCGCGTACAAGGCTGTTGAGAGTGCCATGGTGTTCTGCAAATTGCGTGGCAATCCGTACGTGGAGTTGGTGCACTGGGTCCACCAGGTGCTGCAATTACAGAGCTCAGATCTGCAATTGATCGTGCGCCATCTGGAACTCGATGCCGCGAAGCTCGCGCGCGACATCACGGCCTCATTGGATCGTCTGCCGCGCGGCGCGACCGCCATCTCGGACCTATCACACCACTTCACCGATGCGTTCGAGCGCGCATGGGTGTGGGCCACGCTGAAATTCGGCGAGCCGCGAATCCGCACCGGACACGTCCTGCTGGCATTGCTCAAGACTCCGGACTTACGCAGCGTGCTGCTGAACATGTCGCGCGAATTCGAGCGAATCAAACCAGATCAACTCGCCGATGAACTGCAACAGCTCACCTCCGGTTCGCCAGAGGCTGATCTCGCAGCTCAGGACGGCTCGTCGCTGACCGACGCGGCGCAGCCCGGTGAGGCGAGCGCCGCGATGGCGCCGGCGCAGATGGGCAAACAGGAAGCGCTGCAGCGCTTCACGGTGAACCTGACCGAGCAGGCCAAGGCAGGGAAAATCGATCCGGTGGTCGGGCGTGACAACGAAATCCGTCAGATCATTGATATTCTGATGCGCAGGCGACAGAACAATCCGATCCTCACCGGTGAGGCGGGGGTGGGCAAGACGGCAGCCGTCGAAGGCTTCGCGCGCCGCATTGCCTCGGGCGACGTGCCACCGATGCTCAAGGACGTCTCGCTACTGACCCTCGATGTCGGCCTGCTGCAAGCCGGCGCCAGCATGAAGGGCGAGTTTGAACAGCGCCTGCGCCAGGTGATCGATGAAGTTCAGGCATCGACCCGCCCGATTGTGTTGTTTATCGACGAGGTGCATACCCTGGTAGGAGCGGGAGGTGCCGCCGGTACGGGTGATGCCGCCAATCTGCTCAAGCCCGCGCTGGCACGCGGGACCCTGCGCACCATCGGAGCTACGACCTGGGCGGAATACAAGAAGCACATCGAGAAAGATCCGGCCCTGACACGTCGTTTTCAGACCGTCAAAATCGATGAGCCCTCGGAAGACAAGGCGGTGCTGATGATGCGCGGCATCGTCTCGGCAATGGAGAAGCATCACCAGGTCCAGGTTCTGGATGCGGCACTGGAATCCGCAGTCAAGTTGTCACACCGATACATCGCCGATCGCCAGCTCCCGGACAAATCCGTCAGCCTGCTCGATACGGCTTGCGCACGAGTGGCCGTGAGCCATCATGCAACGCCAGCCGAAGTGGAAGACTGTCAGCGCCGCATAGAGGCGTTGACCACAGAGAGTGAGATCATTGCGCGCGAGCGCGCGGTGGGTGTGGAAGTCGGGGAGCGCCCGCTCAGAGTAGATGCTGCCCTTGAGCAGGAGAAAGAGCGACTCAGCCAGCTGCAGCAGGATTGGGCGCGGGAAAAGGAGCTGGTTACCGAGATCCTGGCGTTGCGGGCGAAGCTGCGCGCTGCCGCCGGCGCCGCTGACCGGTGCAGGCGTCGTTGGATCAGGCACTCCTGGCGCAGCTGCTGCCGCTAGTTCGGCCGTCGCAGCATCGGCCACCGCAGGCGAAACGCCCCAGCCCGGCGCGCTGTCCACGACTCAGCAACTCGAGCTGCGGGAGCGGCTGAAGACGCTACAGGCGAAGCTCACCGAGGTACAGGGTGAGCGACCGCTCATGTTGCCCAGCGTCGACGAACAGGCGGTGGCATCCGTGGTTGCCGACTGGACGGGCATTCCGGTCGGTCGCATGGTCAAGGACGAAGTCGCGTCGGTACTCAATCTCGCCAGCTCGCTCGGCAAGCGGGTCATCGGCCAGGATCATGCGCTCGAGATGATCGCCAAACGGGTGCAGACGGTACGTGCGGGGCTGGAGAATCCCAACAAGCCCGTGGGCGTGTTCATGCTCGCCGGTCCCTCTGGTGTGGGCAAGACCGAGACCGCGATCGCTCTCAGCGAGGCGCTCTACGGTGGCGAACAGAACATGATCGTCATCAACATGAGCGAATTCCAGGAGGCGCATACGGTCTCCACTTTGAAAGGGGCGCCTCCCGGCTATGTAGGTTACGGCGAGGGCGGCGTGCTGACGGAGGCCGTTCGGCGTCGCCCCTACAGCGTGGTGCTGCTGGATGAGGTCGAGAAGGCTCATCCGGATGTTCATGAAATCTTCTTCCAGGTGTTTGACAAAGGAGTGATGGAGGATGGGGAAGGGCGCCTCATCGATTTCAAGAACACGCTCATCATCCTGACGACGAATGTCGGGACCGACCTCATCATGGGCATGTGCAGCGACCCCGAGCTGCTGCCGGAGCCGGAGGGGATCGCCAAGGCGCTGCGTGCGCCGCTGCTGAAGACCTTCCCGCCGGCGCTGTTAGGCCGCATCATCACCATTCCGTATTACCCGCTCAGCGATGCCGTCCTGTCTTCCATCATCCGGCTGCAACTCGAGCGGATCGTGAAGCGCATCAGGCAGAATCACGACGCTGAACTCAGCTATGACGATGAAGTCGTCAGGCTGATCGCCTCGCGTTGTTCCGAGCCGGAGAGCGGAGGTCGCATGATCGACGCCATCCTGACGAACGGACTGTTGCCCGCGGTAAGTCGCGAGTTGCTGCAGCGGATGGCAAACGCCCAGCCCACCAATCGGATCGGTGTCTCCGTCAGGGACAGCGAATTCGCCTACGAGTTCACCTAGGACCCCTTAACGTGGCGCCCGCGACTCAGGATTCCAGGCTCTTCGAGCTCGAGACGCCGCTCGGCAAGGATGCCCTGCTGCTGCAGGCCCTGCGTGGTGTCGAGGCGCTAAGCTATCCGTTTGAGTGGGCGCTGGAGATGCTGAGCGAGAAGGGTGATATCAACCCGGATGACCTGCTGGGAAATAAGATATCCGTGGGCATGACGCTGCCCAACAAAAAGAAGCGCTGGTTTCATGGCTTCGTGAGCGAGTTCTCAACCGGTGCATGGGTGCAGAACTACTCCACCTACCGCGCCATCGTGCGTCCCTGGTTCTGGCTGCTGACGCGCACCGCCGATTGCAGAATCTTCCAGGAGATGACGGTCCCGCAGATCTTCGAGGAAGTGGTCAAGCAGTACGGCCTTACGGACTACCAGCTGAAGCTCTCGGGCAGCTATGAACCTTGGGAGTACTGCGTCCAGTATCGCGAAACGGATTTCAACTTTCTCAGCCGTCTGCTCGAGCAGGAAGGCATCTATTACTTCTTCGTGCATGAAGAAGACAAGCACACGATGATGCTGGTCGATGATGCGAGCCAACACCAGGCTTGGCCCGGATACGAAAAGGTTCCCTACTATGCGCCCGGCGGCAATGCGGACGAGCGCGAACGGGATCACCTCGAGAACTGGCTGTGGACGAAATCGGTCCAGCCAGGCACCTACGCTACGGATGACTTCGACTTCGAGAAACCACGTAAGTCACTGAGCGGCAGCGATACTGTGGCACGGCAGCATGCGCGTGCGGATTTCGAGGTCTTCGACTACCCGGCCGAGCTCAGCAAGATGGAATCGAGCCAGACGGAAGTCGTGGCCAAGGTGCGCATCCAGGAGCTGCAGACGGCTTACCTGACTGCCAGGGGCGACGGCAATGCTGCGGGACTCGGTGCGGGCTGGAAGTTCACGCTCGATAAGTACCCCCGCAAGGATCTCAACATCGACTACCTCACCACCATGGCGAGGTATTCCATGACGGCAGACGCGTTCGAAACCGGGACGCACACCGGAGAGGACTTCTCGATAGCGATCGAGGCAATTGATTTCAAGACGCCCTTCCGGCCGGCGCGCCGGACGCCGAAGCCCGTGGTGCAGGGGGCACAGACCGCGATGGTCGTGGGCAAGTCCGGTGAGGAGATCTTCACCGACAAGTACGGCCGGGTGAAAGTGCAGTTCCACTGGGATCGCTACGGCAAGCAGGACGAAAAGAGCTCCTGCTGGGTGCGCGTCTCCCAGCTATGGGCCGGCAAGGCCTGGGGCGGCATTCACATTCCCCGCATTGGCCAGGAAGTCATTGTCAGCTTCCTGGAAGGCGATCCGGATCAACCCATCATCACGGGACGGGTCTACAACGGCGACTCGATGCCACCCTACGCGCTGCCGGCCAATGCGACGCAGAGCGGCATCAAGAGCCGCAGCAGCAAGGGCGGAGGCGAGGCGAATTTCAATGAGATCCGCTTCGAGGACAAGAAGGGCTCGGAGATGCTCACCCTTCATGCGGAGAAGGACCAAGAAGTCACGGTCGAACACGACGAGACAGTGTCGGTCGGACACGATCGTACGGAAACCGTGGGCCATGATGAGACGATCACGATCGGCAACAACCGCACCGAGAAGGTCGGTGTGAATGAGACGATCACCATCGGGTCTAATCGGGTCGAGAATGTCGGCAGCAACGAGACGATCACAATCGGCAGCAATCGCACGATCTCCGTCGGCGCGAGCGAGACCGCGTCGGTTGCACTCCAGCGCACGCACAACGTCGGTATCAACGAGACTATAAGTGTCGGGGCGGCGCAGGAAGTCAATATCGGGGCGGCGCAGACGATCACGGTGGGGGCGGTACAGGCGACGACTGTGGGGGCGGATCAGACAACGAACGTGGGCAGCAATCGCTCCATCGATGTCGGTGGAGATCAGGCGGTTACGATCGGTGGTAACGGAGCCGTATCGGTAGCAGGCGACGAGCAGTACGAAGTCAGCGGTTTGCGATCTATTTCAGTCGGTAAGGACGAGACCCTGTCAGTCGGTAAGAACCTGACAATTAATGCTGCCGACTCCATCACTATTGCGACGGGAGACGCAACGATCTCAATGAAGAAAGACGGGACTATCCTTATCAAGGGGAAGGACGTTTCCATTCAGGGGAGTGGGAAGATAACTATCGATGCCTCGAGCGACGTAACGATAAAGGGCAGCAAGGTAGGGATCAACTGATGAGCAAAGACGCGAAGACGAGCCTGATCGAGGAATCCTTGTCCGTGAGCGAGGCTGATCCGTTTCAGCCAGTCGCGGGTTCAGAAAGCATGGAGTTCTCTCAGCCGACAGCTGCCGGCTTTGAGTCGCTGGTGCGCAAATTGGTCACGCTCAAAGAGGCTCAGACATCGTTGCCAACGGCGATTACCGCGACTTTTTGCGGTTTCAACCTGGATGATGGCCCTTTGGTAACCGGGTTGCCAGGGTTGCCCGGAGAAATCGTGTTGGCGCAAGCGACCGTGCCGTTGATGCGTTCGCAGATCGGCGCGAAGGTGCTTGTGTCATTTGAAGATGGAGAAGCCCGCAGGCCAATCGTAACGGGAGTTTTTTGTCATCCGGGCCCGGCGCCAGTCGAATCCGACAAGCAATTGCTTTCCGTTCGCTCAGACGTGCAGCGATTGGTGCTTACTGCAGAGCGCGAGATTGAGCTGCGATGCGGGGACGCTAGCATCACGCTGACCCGGGCTGGCAAGGTGCTGATACGAGGCAAGTACGTTCTCAGTTGCTCCAGCGGATATAACAGAATCAAAGGTGCCGCTGTCGACATCAACTAGGTGATCAGATGTGGCAGATCGAAAATCGTACGCCGTTTGCCGCAGAGCGTGGCTGGGTACGTGATCGTGACGGTGCAGAAATCTGGCTGGTGGCACTCAAATGCACGTTTGACATTGCGTCTGATGGAACGCTTCAGGTCTCGGAAGATCAGCCTCCTGTTTTGCGTGCTCCAGAGTGGAATGGTGAGCCAGGACAAAGCAGCATCAAATACGAGTCAGATCTGGTGCTCAGGAAGCGCACGACGGATATCTACGTCGTAGGGCATGCTCGTGCTCCGCGCGGACAGCCAGTGCATCAGATCGATGTCGGATTCTGTGTGGGACCGGTACGGAAGATAATTCGGGTCTTCGGCGATCGGATATGGGATGGTCTCGGACCTTCGCCGTCGCAGCACTTTATCGCGGTGCCGTTGGTTTACGAACGAGCGTTTGGTGGCACTGATAGGCGCTCCGCGACTCCCGAGACTGATTGGGAATGGCGTAACCCGGTGGGGACGGGATTCGCAGTAACCAAGGAAAACATAAAAGGGTTGCGCGTGGCTAACTGCGAATATCCCAGCGAGTTGATCAGTGCGTGGAATGATCGGCCAGAGCCTGCCGGTCTGGGTGCAATCGCCGGCCATTGGCAACCGCGCGCGGGACATGCCGGAACATATGACGATCGATGGATGTCGGACAGGCAGCCGCTGTTGCCGGATGACTTTGACGATCGTTTCTTTCAGTGTGCCCCTGTCGATCAACAATCACCGGCGTTCCTGCACGGAGGTGAGCCTGTAGTGTTACTCGGTATGCGCGACGCAGGAGCGCTCCGATTTCAACTGCCACGGGTATTCCCTGGCTTTGAGACGGTCTTTTTTGATGGAACGCGTGAATTGCATAAGAACCGTAGCCTTCACACCGTCATTCTGGAGCCCGACCTGCCTCGAGTGTCACTCGTTTGGCATACCTCACTTCCCTGTCACTCCAAGGTACAAAAGCTAGATAGGACAATCATTGCGCTGAAAGAAGATGTCGGTTTCAACTCCGAGCAGGCGGTAGATGGGCTGAAGGAGGGGTGATAGTGCACGCGCACATCGTCGCACTTGGTGCCTCAACCCCCGTCGGACGTAACGCTTGGTCAAGCGCGGCGGCTGTGCGAGCTGGGATCGGCGGGCATACGCGACATCCTCACATGATCGACACCGCAGGTCAGCGAATGGTTGTCGCTCCCGTCCCGTGGTTGAATTTCGGCTTGACTGGAGTCGAGCGCTTCAAAGCGCTGCTCTACCCGGCGATGGATCAGGTGTTAGAGTTTAGAACCCGAAGAATTCCTCACGCCCGGACGGCCTTGGCGCTCGCACTCCCCGATAAACGACCCGGCGTGCACGCAGGTCTCGGGGAAACTCTGCTCGGCGATTTGGTAGCCCGTTATCCCGCCACGTTCGTTGCCACAGCGGCATTTCCGAACGGTCATGCCGCAGGTGCTTTTGCGTTGAGCGCGGGCATGCGCAAGCTCACCCGAGGTGACGTCGATGCATGCGTCTTGGCCGGAGTCGATTCTTACATCGAGCCCGAAACATTGGAGTGGCTAGAATCCTGCGATCAATTGCACGGTGGCGGGGAATCAAACAATGCGTGGGGCTTTATTCCGGGAGAAGGCGCTGGAGCTATCCTAATCGTGGGGAAAGCGGTTGCGGAGCAGGTTCGCGGCACTGTGCTCGCACATGTAGCTGGCATCGGCACCGCAAAAGAGTTGTGCTGCATTAAGACTGACACCGTATGCGTCGGTAAGGGGTTAACGGACGCATTTCGTGCAGCCTTGCAACCGCTGACCGCGGGCGAGGTTGTCACGGATATGTATTGCGACATGAATGGTGAGCCATATCGAGCAGATGAATACGGCTTCACTGCACTCCGGACCAAAGAATACTTCACGTCGCTATCGGGATTCGTCGCGCCTGCAGACTGCTGGGGTGACGTGGCGGCGGCCAGCGTACCGCTGAATTTGTCACTGGCTTCGATCGCAGGGATGAAAGGTTATTCTAACGGGCTGACCGCACTCGTCTGGGGCAGTTCTGAAGGTGGTGAGCGCGGCGCGACGCTACTCTTCGTACAACGGGGAGAGGGATATGCCGGTAACCGTTAAGGTGAACGGCACGTCGAATTCCCTCTGCCATAAGGGTAGCAGCGGAACTTCGGTCGCCACCGTGCCCGACGTCTGCAAGACACCTTCGCCGGGTGGCCCGGTGCCGATACCCTATCCCAATATCTCTCAATCCGCGACCCTAGATAAGGGGACGAGCACCGTAAAGGCTGACGGCGGCATGATGATAGCGGTCAAAGGCTCGGAATTCTCAATCTCCAATGGCGACAATCCCGGGGTCGCAGGGGGCGTCAAATCCAGCACGTTCATGAAAGAGTCAACGTGGGTGCTCTATTCCTTCGATGTGAAAATCGAGGGCCAGAATGCTTGTCGTCTTACAGATAAGAAGCTGCAAAATCACGAAAACGCGGCGGATCTCGCTGGGCTATTTCAATTTCCGGTGCTCGTCAGCCAGGAGGAGCCACAATGTTATGTGTGTTGCGCCATTATTTGTTGCGATGAAGCCAAATATCAAAAAAAGAAACACAAGAAAGTGACAGACAAGAACGGCGATACCATCAGTGGAGTGGAGCAGGATTGCAGGAGTCTGAGTACTACAAAGCATTCTTGCGTGCTCCGGAGCCTACGAAAAGCCACGGGCCCCAATCATGACCTTACGACCACTAACAGGTTCGACAATATTAGAGCGAGTCCTCCTGGACTGAAGGCGAGAGGAAAGGACGTTATCCCTGATATCATTGTTAATGGTAACCACGTAATCGACGCGAAGTTCCCTTGTTCGAAGGAGCCGACGCGCCCTGCGCCACTGAGATTCGAGAGCCATCGATCAGCGGATGAAAGTTGGCACACCATGCCGAAATCCAAGGAAGCCGATTTATACATGGACATACAGGGAGAAGGCATAGCCGAGGAGGGCATTCAAGACTCGGAAGCAGTGGGCCCGCACGAGGCCCGCGAAAAGATGAAGAAGCTGAAATGCGCAGATTGCGACTGCCATCGGGGCGGTGGCTACCAAAATGTAAGGCCACGCAAGTAACTTTGGGAGCGCGTAGATGTCTGACACTGATTTCCTTGCCAGCCTCGACAAGACCCAAGATGGCTACAAGCTTGTCGCCCTCACGTTCGGTATCAATCTGTACACGGGGGTCGCGTTTTATGACTGTCCCGGCGCAATCTTGCACGCACTCGAGCAGTTCAAGCGCAGATGTCCGCCAGATCAAGCCCGCTTCTATGCAACCGAGACCATGCGCGCACACAAGGCGGTGACCGCACGCGTGCTCAATATGCCCGCAACATGGCTGAAGCCAGGTGCACCAAGAAAGGAATATCTTGTATTGGAGATCAAATCAGGGCAGGCCTACCAAGATGCGCCTCAGTTCAAGTATCACATGTGGTGCGTCGTGGGCACACCGCGTGCGCAAGCGTTGTCTCTCGCATTTCCTGCGGCTTGGGCCCTAGAAAGAACCGAGGATATGCTTGGATTAGTGAAGGACTTATGTGATCTGTTTCCCCTAACATCCGGACTGGCGGGATTCTCATTTGAGCGTACCCCCTATATGCAGACCGCCGCGGAGACTTATGCCTGGGGAGCGTCGATGCGTCATGTTGGTACTGATATTGTCCGACTACCCGCAGACACTAAGGCGGCTGGCGTGGATGGAGTCAGAGGAGTCAATTGGTTGACCATTTTGGGTCCGCGAGCGTTAGAAGAGTTAGGGGGCGCGAAGAGTGTCTCTCGAAAGCTGCCAAGACAAGTCGAACTTATCAACGCAAAGAACGGGACGATCATCAAGGCGGGACCAGTTCCCGAGTTAGGCGACGTCAATAGGAATGACCTGCTGCCTCTGTACAGAGCGGTCTTTAAGGTTGTTGAGCCTTTGATTGAGCGAGCGGCAAAGCGCACAATGTTTTTTCGGATTGATGCCGACAATGCGGAAAAAACAGCCGAGTGGTATACCAGGTTGAGCGCGTGAGACGCGCGCCACGGCTCATGCTGCCAAATACTCCGGATGGCGATGGGATCTACTCACTTACCATGGAAGGTGCGGGATTGCTGGAAGACAGTATAGCGAAGGAGCTTATGTATGCCGTGGACATCTTCGTGCAGGCCGGGCGGAGAGGGGCGTATCCGCCGAGTCACGTGGCTCCGCTCGGGTCAGCGATTCGGCAGATCAATCCGGTAGGCAGAGCAGCTGAGGCGCTTGTGTGGGATCTGTCGCTGCAAAGGGTGGATCTGTCCAGCTTCGAAGCCATTAGAAACATGGCGATGCAGATAGACGAACGCTCTGTGATACGACAAATAAGCGTGGATGACTCAAGCAAAGTGCACGCGACCTATAGTAAGCCGGAGCCGAATGAAGAAAATGAATTTGAGTCGTATCCTGCTGTGTCGTCGCGGGTGCCGTTCACGATGCGCGCGGAAGAGGGGGAAGTCGGAAAGATGCGCCGATTCGTTGTCAGTCTGTCAGTGGCGGTGGAGGCTGCGCACATCGCTCAGATCAGAGACTGGATTACTCCCTGGTATGACATGCTGGAAATGGGGGCTTTTGCGCGGCCAGTAGGATGGCCAAACGAAGTTCGTTCATTTCGCGATGACGTCACGCTGTTTGATGAACGATCTGTGGAGATCACGGTGAGACGGTACCAAGCCAGTGAGACGGGCTGGCACGTCTTGCTTAACATGTTGGGAACATGTTGGGGCACGGGTACTGTTATCAGCGAAGTGTTGATTGACTGACATGAGAGATGAGGTCGGGTCAGCGTTAAAAGTTCGGGGTCGCATGTGTGAGGCTGTGCCAATTGTTCCAGGTATCGTCGGTACGCATGTAAATGAGGCGGCGGCCCTGTTCACGTCCCGGAGATTTATGTTGACGGCTCCAGGTATAAAGCTGGGCGGACTGCGCCGGCACGACAACAGGCTCGCTGCGCATCTTGACGGAGTTGCCGTGGCAGGCAGTGAAAAAAATGCGTTTTGTGAAGAGGCGCTGCAACGGGGGAATGTTGGAGCGACATTTGTAGCCACTGTTGAGGCGCTTCAAGACGGAGACGATGGGCTTTATCGAAGGGCAGTTAGGTCGTGCGATGAAGATGGCACCCGTAGGGGCGAATTTCTTGCGGGTTTTGGATGGATCGAGCCCAGACACCTGCGAGGAGTGGTTCAGGGGCTATTGTCGTCGCGAAATGCTTGCGAGCGAACGGCGGCCATAGCTGCATGTGCCATGCATCGAGTGGATCCCGGCCTGGGAGATGCGCGCAGGCTTGATGATCCTGATGCTTTGGCTCGTGCGCGCGCCTATCGCGCTGCGGGAGAACTAGGAAAGAGAGCGCTTGTCTCGACGCTGGCCGGCTGCGCCAGCGCCGAGCACGATGCTGCCTGTCGATTCTGGGCTGCATGGTCAAGTGTGCTTCTGGGGGACCGTGAACAGTGTCTAGGAGACCTGGTCGCTAGCTCGTTGCGTGATGGTTTGTTCAAGCATCGGGCTTTTGAACTTGCACTTGCTGCGATGTCTCCTGCGGTTGCGCGCGAGCATCTTCGGCATCTTGCCAGAGATGCTTCGCAATTGAGGTGGCTGCTGATCGGTGCAGGGATTACTGGTGATCCAAGTTACGTACCGTGGATCTTGTCGCATATGGATGACGATGATTTGAAGCGACGGGCGGGCGAAGCGTTCAGTCTGATTACTGGAGTAGATTTGTACCATGCTCCGTACGAAGAGGGGCGTCCTGTGCATCGGGAGTTGGGGCCCATGGATGATCCGAAAGATGACAATGTTGCTATAGACGAGGACGAGGGCTTGCCGTGGTTCGATGTCGAGAGACTTAAAGCGTGGTGGCACGTCCACTCATCACGGTTCCGAATGGGCGTTCGCTATTTTGGCGGCGTACCGCTGACTCGTGAGTCTTGCCTCGGGCTTCTCTCCCATGGATATCAACGCCAACGGATTCTCGCCGCGCTGCATCTTTCTCTTTTGAATCCCGGTACACCTTTGTTCGAATGGCGCGCGCCGGCCTGGCGCCAGCAGCGGCAACTTGCAGGAATGTCATGATGGGCGGTGTACGGGACGGCATATTCGGCACAGAAGGTGCAGCTCACCCGGATCGGGACAGCGACCTGCTGCTCGATGTTTTCGGTGGTGGCGACCCGCCGGGCATTCTCGGTACAGAGCCCGCCATCCCCTTGGACGACATATCTCGCACCATCGCCAAGGTGGAGAAGGACTGGGATCCGCCCAACCCGCGGACCTCTCCGGTTATTACCGTTGGCGGCAAGACGCTAACGGATGCCTTCAATGCGCTCAACCGCCAGTCCGAATGGGGTGAGGGCGGTGGGAAGCTACGCGCCGAAAAGATACCGCCCGGGAACTCAACGAACCTGACCGTGAAGCTGCATGCCAATCTCGTCCGGCGCATGCCGACCTGGACGGGGTACGCCAAAGCCTCGGTCGCTGTAAAGACGGAGTGGGATCGGATGATCTCGAAGTTGGCCGCGCACGAGGATCGTCACGTCGCCATTGCAGTTGAGGAGGCCGATCAGCTCGCGAAGGATCTGGTTGGGAAGGACATCTCTGAGATCGCGCAGATGGTGACCGATGCGAATGCGCGCATGCAGCAGCGACAGCAGGAACTCGACGACAGTACGGATCACGGCGCCAAGCCAGGCGTGACCTACGGCGATGTAACTCTGGATCCGAATCTATGAACGCGGCCGTTCATGCTGCTAAAGCACATGAGGTGCACCATGGGCGCGACGCGCATCCTGGGTTGGCTCTCTTTATTATTCCTGGGTCTCGCCGTGTGGCGATCGCTGCGCGAACGCACCGTGGGACCGGCGGCTCGGACCTGGTTCCTCATCGGCTCGATCTTCGCGTTGGTGAGTCTTGCCGCGTGGTGGGCAAAGGGGCATTGAACGAACACAGCAGATGGCGTACCGCAGCCGCGAAGCCCGACGGCGGCTCGGTTGGTCGCTTGCATTCCCTGCTACTTTCAGGTACTTACGAGCAAACCTTAAGCTTAGAGTGTTCGCGTGGCCCGGGCCAAGATCGTTTCCTGCGACTACTATCAGTTCACCGAGCTGCTGCGGCGCGCGGGCAATGCAGGCCAGCGTATAGAAAAGAAGGATCCCCGCTGGGCGGAATATGTAAAAGCCCACGGGATCAACGAAGTAGCCTCTTTCACGATCGCCCGGCAGAAGTTCGAAAAGCCCGATGCGGTCATCATTGCCGAGGGAAAGGACACGGACGGGCTGTATTTCTTCTCGCGGGACGAGGAGGCTTGCCTGCGTCTGGTGGAGTTACCCGCCTAAGCTCGCGAACCCGTTCAGCGCCGGGCCTGCCGGGGAATCTCGTGCGCTGGCGTGCCCAGCGGGCATCCCCTGCAGCGTCCCACCTTGTTCCGCCCGGAGCGCGCGCCGCGCTCGTTCAATACCCTGGCTCATCAGTACCGGTATCGTTAGCGGTGGCTGCTAGAGTGGCGTGTCGCACTGCACCGGCGAGCTGACATGTACCTGACGTTAGAAGTCGTAAGTCCCCAAGCTGCCTCGCTCGGCACGGAGCGACGGCGGGTCGTGGGGACTGCCGGACTTACGATCGGGCGCCTGCCGGGCAATGACTGGGTGTTCCCCGATCCCTATGTCTCCAAGCAGCACGCCCGCATCACCTACACAGATGGTGCGTTCTTCGTTGAGGGACTTGGGCGCAATGCCATTGCCCTGGGTCATGCAGGCAATACTCTTCCCGGTCATCAGCCGCAGCCTCTGAAAAATGGCGACCGCCTGTTCATCGATCAATACGAGATCGTCGTGACGGCCATGCAGGGTGACGCGCCCGTGGGCATGATCCCCGATGGAGCGCTGGGTGGCAGCGTAGTAGCACCTGATGCCATGGATCCCTTTGCCGTCCTTGCTGACAACGCAGCTCCCGCCCGAGGGGTGATCACGCAACCCGGCGGCCAGGGTGGCCCCGGCTCGTGGCCGGACTCTTTGAGCGGCATGGTTGAGACTGACGTGTTGGATCCGCTCAAGGCTATCGGCGGTGGTCCGCCACCACCGAAACCTGAAGGCCTGCCCGGCGTCGACTGGAATCGCAGCTCAGTCCTGGAAGATCATTTCGCACCTCCGCCGGTGCCTGCTTCCAGGTCGGGCGCCAGGCCCGTAGATCTGCTCGATCCTTCGCAATCGGGATCCAGAACTCCGCCGCCCGCGCCGCGCGGTTCAGGTAGTTCGATTCCGAGCAACTGGGACAAGACTAACTTTAACAAGACCAACTTTACGCGAATGCAGGCTGATGCCGCGGCCCGTGCGCAGCCCCGACCAACACCCGCACCAGCCCGCAACGAAGTTCGCGCCGCGCCGGCGGTGCGACCGAGCCCGGGGGGTGGGCGCGCACCGGTGCGCGAGATGCCTCCACCCAAGCCGCGTGCGGCGTCAGCGCCGCTGCCTGCGCGGGGGATGCCGCCACGCCGCCACCTCTATCGCCGCCGCCTGCCGCATCGCTTACCAGCGCCTCGCCCCCTGTTGCTGCTGCGCCTGCCGGCGAGTGCCACACAAGCCATTAGCGCCGCGCTCCCTGCGAGCTACGCGCCGGCGGCCGCATGCCCGCAGCGCTCACCGCGCCGCAAACCGATTTCATGCAGTTCATGCAAGGTGCGGGGCTATCTGACAAGCAGCTTGCACCTGAAACGATGCGCGAGCTGGGTGAGGTATTCCGTATCGTCGTACAGGGTGTGATGGACGTCCTGCGGGCGCGCGCGGACATCAAGTCGCAGTTCCGGATGCCGATGACGCGCATCCAGGCGACGGAGAACAATCCGCTCAAACACGCACCCAACATTGAAGGCGCACTGAATATTCTGCTCGTGCAGCGTAACCCAGGATACCTGGGCACACGGCAGGCATTCGAAGATGCATTCGCGGATATCCGCGCCCACCAGATGGCCATGCTGGAAGGCGTCCGGCTTGCCTACGAGGCGATGCTGAAGCGCTTTGATCCGAAGGAGCTCGAGGCGATGTTCGAGCGCTCGGGCAAACGCACGCGCGGTTTCGGCGGTGGCAAGTCGAAATTCTGGGACCTGTACGCGCAGCACTTCGCCGAGCTGGGCAGCGATCCGGACGATATGTTCCGCAAGCTGTTCGGTAACGATTTCGCTGAGGCATATGAAAGACAGCTCGAGCGACTCAAATCGCTCGAAACCAAGAACGCCAAGAACTGACATCGGCCGAGCCGCGCGACGGCGCTACCGGTGGGTCGAGGGGAAGAAGCAGGGGAGCAATGAGCGTGATCAGAACAACGCTATGTATCGGTCTGCTGACGCTGGGCCTCGTGGCCTGCCGCAGCAAGACTCCCGCACCGCCACCACCGCCAAAACCGCTGCCACCGACGCTGGCGACGCTGACGGTCAGTGCGGATGCCAATCCGGACAGCGACGGTCGTCCTTCACCGATCGTGATCCGGATCTATCAACTCAAGGAAGGCGGCGCCTTCGCCAATGCAAACTATTTTGCCTTGGTTGACAAGGAGTCGGAATCGCTCGGCAGCAGCCTGGTGTCGCGCGAGGAATACGAGATGCAGCCGGGCGCCACGCGCGAGCTCGAACTGCAGATCCCGGCCGAAGCCCGTGTGCTGGGTGTCATCGCTGGCTATCGGGACCTCAACAATTCGCGCTGGAAGGCTGTGGCCAATGCGCCCGAGGCTAGTCTTGCGAACTTTGTCCGCAAGCACAAACCGACCATCGCGGTGGGGCAGTCCGCAGTGACCATCATGACCGCCAAATAGATGCAAACGAAGGTTCTTCATGTCCTCTAACAATCGTGTCGTCTGGTCGGAGGGTCTGTTCCTGCGGCCGCAACACTTCCAGCAGCAGGAGCGTCACCTCGAACGCTACATCGAAGGCCGCAGCCGTGAGCTGCGCTCGCATTCGTGGGGCTTTACGTCCCTGGAGCTCGATCGGGACTTTCTCAACATCGGGCGCCTGCAGCTGCGCCGGGCCGCTGGTGTGTTTCCGGATGGTACGCCGTTCGCCATGCCCGATGATGATCCGCTGCCTGCGCCACTGGAGCTGTCCTCGCAGGTGCGCGAGCAACGGGTGTATCTGGCGATTCCCCTGCGACGTGAAAGCGCCCGCGATTCAGACCGCCGCGAGCAGACAGATTCGGTGGTGAGGTATCGCACCCAGGACTTTGATGCGCGCGATGTCACTTCCGATTCCAATGCGACCGCCGCCCTGGAAGTTGGTGCGTTGCGCTCGCGGCTCATGCTCGAGAGCGAGCAACGCGAGGATTTTGCCTGCGTGCCGCTCGCTTATATCAAAGAATGTCGCGCTGACCGGTTGATCAGTTTGGATGAGAACTTTCTGCCGACGGTTCTGAATGCCCAGCAGGCGAATGGGTTGGCGCGCTTCATGAGCGAATTGCAGGGCATGCTGCATCAGAAGGGCGAGGCGCTCGCCGCGCTGACTGTGGCCACGGGTCGCGGCGGCGCTGCGGAAATTGCAGATTTTCTCATGCTGCAGACGGTCAACCGCTATGAGCCGCTGGTCAATCACGTGATGGCAAGCCGCCTGGTACATCCGGAGGACTTCTACCGCCTGTGCCTGGAGATCGCCGGTGATCTGGCCACGCTGACGACGACTTCACGTCGCCTGACGCGCATGCCGGCGTATCAGCACGAGGACCTGCGCGTCAGCTTTGAGCCGCTAATGGTCGCTCTGCGCGCCTCGCTGAGCGTGGTGCTGCGCCAGAATGCAGTGGCTATCGCACTCGAGAAGAAGCGCTTCAATATCTCGGTGGGCGTGGTGAATGACAAGACCCTGTTCGACGACTCGGCTTTCGTGCTGGCCGCGCGGGCGGATCTGACCGCCGAGGATGTGCGGCGAGGGTTCCCCTCGCAGGCGACCATTGCCACTCCCCATGACATCGCCAACAAGGTCAACTACCACCTGCCGGGCGTGCCGTTGCAGCCACTGTCGGTCGTGCCCCGGCAGATCCCGTTCCATGCCGGCTTTACCTACTTCGAGCTGGATCGCGCCAGTCCGTTGTTTCGTGAACTGAAACCCTCCGGTGCCATTGCCATCCACGTACCGGAATCCTTTCCGGGGCTGGCTATGGAACTGTGGGCCATCAGGGCAGCGTAGCCATGACAGACCCGCCCTCTGACGATCCCTTTGCTCCGCCGCGGGATGGCACGATCCTCAGGCCGAGGCCTGGAGCTGGCCGGCGTGGCACCGCTCCTGAGGGATCCGCCGGTTTCGGCGCCTCACAGCCACCTGCCGGGCGCACGCTGTTGTCAGGCTCGCAGGCGAGCCATGGCTCCGCTACGACTTACGGCACCGGCAACGCGCGCATCGCCGATTTTCTCATCGGCGCGCGTAACCCCATCGTGCAGGCCGGCGCGCCGTTGCTGACCCTGGGCGCTCGCCTGGCGAGCTCGATCCAACAAGCCAACATTGCCACCTTGCGGCAACAGGCGGTGCAGGAGATCCGTGCGTTTGAGGATCGCTTGCGCGCCGACAAGGTGCCAGCCGAGGACAGTCTGGTCGCCCGCTACATGCTCTGCACGTTTGTCGACACCGCGATTGCCCAGACACCGTGGGGCTCACAGGGCGCATGGGCCGGTCAGTCGCTGCTGGTCATGTTCCACAAGGAAGTTTCCGGCGGCCAGAAGTTCTTCGAGATCATTGCCCGCTTACGCTCCGATCCCAACCGCTACATCGACCTGCTCGAGCTCGCTTTCATCTGCCTCTCTTTAGGCTATGAAGGACGTTACGGTCAGGACCCACGCGGAGCCGCCCACCTGGCTGACCTGCAGCACGATCTGTACCGGATCATTCGCGAGCACCGCCAGTTGCGTGATGAGGAGCTCGCGCCTCACTGGCGTGGTGTCGAGGACCGGCGCAATCCCATCGTGCGCTATGTTCCCTGGTGGATTTTTGCCAGTGTTGGTCTGTTGGTGCTAACGGGTGCCTTCATCCTGATGCGCGAACGGCTCAGTCTGCAGGCCGAGCCCATCAAGGCGGGCCTCGTCGGGACGGTCGAAACTGTTGACTACCCGGAGCCGACCCGGACGCCCGCTGCGGCGCCGCGCGTCAGCCGCCTAAAGGAATTGCTTGCGCCCGAAGCGCGAGCAGGACACCTGACGGTGGAAGACTTTGGCACCAAGGCCGTCGTTACGCTCAACTCAACGGATCTTTTCAAGTCCGCCAGCGCGCAGCCCAATCCCGCCATCTTCCCGACGCTGCATGCCATCGCGATGGCCCTGAACCAGGTGCCCGGTCATGTGGTGGTGGTCGGGCACACCGATGACCTGCCGATTCATTCGCTGAAATATGCTGATAATTTCGATTTGTCACGCGACCGTGCCGTCGCTATCGCGAGCGAACTCAAAGCGGGACTCACGACCCCCGGGCGCCTCGAGTGGCAGGGCGCCGGCTCGACGCAGCCCCGCTACAAGCCGGCCGACACTGCTGAGAATCGGGCGCGCAATCGTCGCGTCGAGATCATTCAGCTGCTGCAGGCGGAGAGTGCTCGTTGAAAGCGTTGCTCGGAGCCAGATGGATTCTGGTCATTCTGGCCCTGATCTTCTTTTCGCTCGTCATCTGGTTCGGTGGTCCATACGTCGCGGTTAACAACTACGCACCACTCGGTTCCGAAGGAGCCCGCACGATTGCCATCGTGGTGCTGGTGGTCTTCTGGGGCCTGCGCGCGCTGTTGCGCGAGTTCAAGGCCGTGCTGGCGACCCGCAATCTGGCCCAGGCGGTCGTCAAGCAGGAGGACCCGACCGACGCCCGGGCTTCGGCCGATGCGAAGCAGATGCAGGAGCGCTTCAACGAAGCGACGGAAACGCTGCAGAAGAGCACCAAGGGCCGCAAGAGCCTCTACGATCTGCCGTGGTACGTCATCATCGGCCCGCCGGGCGCCGGCAAGACCACCATCA
This sequence comes from uncultured Pseudomonadota bacterium, assembly GCA_963715725.1. GTDB lineage: Bacteria > Pseudomonadota > Gammaproteobacteria > Steroidobacterales > Steroidobacteraceae > 13-2-20CM-66-19. The sequence goes on from OY970272.1 coordinate 4,086,632, forward strand.
TCAACAACTCGGGCCTGAATTTTCCGCTCTCGGAGAAATTCGGTAAGGCCGCGCTACGCGGAGTAGGCGGTACGCGTAACTGCGACTGGTGGTTCACCGATCAGGCCATTCTGCTCGACACGGCTGGCCGCTACACGACCCAGGATTCGGATCAGTCGAGCGATTCGGCCGGCTGGCTCGGCTTCCTGGGCCTGTTGCGCAAGTATCGCAAACGGCGGCCCATCAACGGGGTCTTCGTCGCCATCAGCGTGGTCGATCTCGCGACACAGTCGGAGGCTGAGCGGATGCGGCACGTGGAGGCCGTGCGGGCGCGCCTGCAGGAGCTCAATCGCGAGCTCAAGATCAGCCTGCCGGTCTACCTGCTGCTGACCAAGTGCGACCTGCTGGCGGGATTTAATGAATTCTTTGACGATCTGCATCAGGATGGGCGCGCACAGGTGTGGGGAACGACATTCGCGCTGGAGGCCTCGCGCTCCGGCGAGGCTGCCAAGCACTTCCAGGAGGAGTTCGCGCTGCTCCTGGATCGGCTTAACACCCGGGTGTTGGCACGGATGGAAAGCGAGCGCGACGTGCAGCGTCGCGCCCTGATCTTCGGTTTTCCCCGGGAGGTGGCGGGCACACGGCGGGCTCTGGGTGAGTTCGTCACTCAGGCGTTCGGTGAGTCAGCTCGCGAACGCGGGGTCTGGCTGCGTGGTGTGTATTTTACAAGCGGTACTCAGGAAGGTACGCCGGTTGATCGCATGCTGGGGTCACTCGCGCGCACCTTCGGGCTGGGGATGCGTGCTATCAGCAGTCAGAGCGGCCGCGGCAAGGCGTTCTTCATCCAACGGTTGCTGCTCGATGTTGTCTTTCAGGAAAGCGGTCTTGCCGGCGTCAATCGCAGTACCGAAGTACGCCGTATCCTCACCCAGGCCGCCCTGTTTGTCGGCATCGCCGTGCTGACGATCCTGGGGATACTGGCTTTGGCGCTCAGCTATCAGCGCAACAGAGCGTATCTGACGGAGATCCGGGCGGCGGTGGATCCGTTGCAGAATCTGCCGCCGGCCAGCCCTCAGGCGCTGGCGGCGGAGTTGCCGCGTCTGGATGCCTATCACGATGTGATGGTCGTGGCGAATCAGCATCAGGGCAATGTGCCCTTCTCCATGCGTTCCGGCCTCTATCAAGGGGGCTCGCTGGGTGGGGCAGCGCAGGACGCCTATCTGCGCGAGCTCAACACCGCACTGATGCCCGCGGTGGCCAGCATGCTGCGCACGCGCATCACCAAACTCGCCACCGAGCCGGACAAGCTCTACGAGTACCTCAAAATCTATCTCATGCTGGGATCGCCGGAGCGGCTGGTGCCGGCGGAGATGCAGTTCGTGACGGACCAGGAATGGCGGCAGCGCTACAAGGCCGATCCCTCGATCATCGAGCGTTTGCAGATCCATGTGGCATCTCTGCTGCAGGACAAGAGCCGGGTCGAGCCGCAGAACCTGGACACCGATATCGTCGAGCGTGCGCGCGTCTCGCTGCGCCAGGCCTCCCTGCCGGTGCTCATCTACAGCCGCCTGAAACTCAATTATGCCAACGATACCGAGCATGCGCTGCATCTGGATCAAGCGCTGGGTCTGGCCGGCGATCGGGTGCTCGTCAGGCGCAACGGCGCGCCACTGACCGAGCCGGTGCCCTCCCTCTACACACGTCCGGTGTTCATGAAGATTGCGAGAACCGGAAAACTGGAAGTGGCCCGTGACTTTCTCGCCGACGGCTGGGTGCTCGGCGAGGGTGTCAGCTCAGTTGCGGATATTCCGCGACTGAGCGCGGACATGCTGCGTATCTACGAGGATGACTACATCAAAGTTTGGGACAACGTACTGGCCGATGTCGTTGTTCGGCCCACCAACAGCACACGCGATCTGAGTGAGGTCATGGCTGCTCTCGCCGGCCCGACTTCTCCTCTCAAGAGCCTGCTTACCGTTGTCGATGCCAATACCAACATGGAGAAGGCGCCGCCGGATCCGACAGACAAGGTGGCGGCTGGCGCCACCGCGGCCATCGCCGCGAAACTGGCACCGTTGCAGCAGATGCTAGGTAACAGTACTCCGGCGGTGGAGAAACCCGGCGTGCGCATCACCAAGCACTTCGAGACCGTGAACAAACTCATCGAGGGACCACCCGGGAGTGCCCCGATTGATCGCGCGCTCGGGGCGGTCTCCCAGGTGCAGCAGCAGGTCAGCAAGATCGGGGGCGGACTGGGCGACACGAGCGCGCTCGACAGTGTGTCCTCACCGGGCCAGGTGAGTGCCATGGAGCAGTTGAGTCAGATCGCGCGGGGGCTGCCCGCGCCGGTATCCGGCATCGTGTCAGCCGTCGGAACCAAGGGTGAGACCGTGGCAAAGACCGAGGCAGGTGCCGAACTGTCACGGCGTTATCAGACTGAAGTAGCGACCGAGTGCCAACAGCTGATTTCGGGTCGTTACCCCTTTACCGCGCACGCTGCCAACGATGTGGCGCTGCAGGATTTCGCGCGAATGTTTGGTCCCGCCGGTGTCTTTGACACTTTCTTTCGCCAACGTCTGGCCCCCCTTGTCGACACCTCGACCAATCCGTGGCGCTGGAAGGAGGGTGCGACCGGTATCGCAGGATCCGCCGCATTGCTGCCCCAGTTCCAGGCCGCGGACCGGATCCGCCAGATGTATTTTCCGCCCGGCGCCCAGCTGCCCACGCTGCACTTCAGTCTGACCCCGACGGGACTTGATGGCGCAGTTCCCCGGCTGGCGATCGAGATCGACGGCCAGGTGCTCGAATATCGTCACGGACCACAACGCACTCAGGCCTTGGCATGGCCCGGGCCCTCACCCGGACAGGCGAGTGTGCTGTTCGAGGAGGGCGGCGGTGCGGGCCCGAATCGCGCGTATCTTGGCCCCTGGGCCCTGTTTCATCTCCTGGATGAAGCGACCGTCACTCCACAGTCGGATGTGCGCTATCAGGTTGGTGTCAGTGCCGGCGGGCACAGCGCACGCCTGCTGCTCGAGGCGGCCTCGGTGCGTAATCCGTTCTCGCGCAATGAGCTGCGCGCTTTCCACTGCAGCGTCTGACCCGCCTGTAACACTGCATATGTGGGGAGCCAACATCGGATTCTTCGGCAAGCTGCCCAGTCACGGTGACTTTATCGAGCGGCGGCTGAGCGGCGGATTCCGTGACCCCTGGGATGAGTGGATGCAGCGCTGCATGTACGAGAGCCAACAGGAGCTCGGGGGGCGCTGGCTCGATTGCTATCTCACGAGCCCTATCTGGCGCTTTTTCCTGAGCGACGGGGTGGCAGGCTCGGCGAGCTACGCGGGGGTGTTGCTGCCGAGTGTCGACCGTGTCGGACGCTATTTTCCGTTTACCGTGGTGGCGGAGCTGCCGGTTGGAACGATGGCGCTGGAGTTCGCGCGGCGGGCAGAAGGCTGGTTCGCTACCGTCGAGCAACTCTGTGGCGATGCTCTGCAGAATCCCGACTTCGATCTGTCGCAATTCGATGCACTGTTGCAGGAGAGCGGCAGGCAGCTGGAAGGGGCCGACCAGCTGACAGTCAGGGAAAGCTTCCCCGGGCGGGCCGCGCAGTGGCACTGGCCGATCCGCTCCATCGAAACCCTTGGTGAGGCAGTGAGTTCCCCGCTGATGCAGCTGGCTCAGTCCGCGTTGCGGCCCATGAGTATGTGGTGGACGGAAGGGTCGGAGCTCGTAGGTCCGAGTGTGCTGTTGGTGAGGGCATTACCCCGGCCGGATTCCTTTGCAGCACTGCTGGCAGGAACCTGGGACGACGGCCGCTGGGAAGGCGAGGTGCGTGCTCTGCCGGAGCGACCCCCGGAGGACCTCGCCGAGGTGCAACTCGAAGTGCAAAGTGCTGCAGCGACTGATCCCGGCATGGTCCGTCAAGACAATCAGGATAACTACGCGCTCGGCGATGGCAACAGAGTGTGGGCGGTCGCTGACGGCATGGGTGGACACAGCAACGGAGGAGTCGCCAGTCGCATGGTGGTGGATGCGATCCAGGCGGTCGAGCCGGTCGCAAGTCTGAGTGCCTGCCTGCAGTCCATGACCATGGCACTCACCCGCGTCAACTCCGACCTGCGTCGGCAGGCGTTGACGGCGGAGGGCGAAGACAGCGGCTCGACCGTAGTCGCGCTGGCGATCCGCGGCAACGAATGTGGTGTTTGTTGGGCTGGAGACAGCCGCGCTTATGTGTTCCGTTCGGATTCCCTGCAGCAGCTGACGCGCGATCACAAGGAAGAAGCCGCCACGCTTGCCGATCTGGTGTCAGGCCCGCAAAGTGAAATTACACGCGCGGTCGGCGGCCATGACGAACTTGAGCTGGATCAGATTTCGGAGCTCGTGTCTCCCGGCGATCGCTTCCTCCTCTGCAGTGATGGACTCTACACGACACTCGATGAGCAACAGCTCATCGCGGGACTGACAGTGCCCGCGCCGCAGGATGCCTGCGATGCGCTCATCCGAGCAGCGCGCGAGGCCGGCGCGAGTGACAATGTAACGGCGCTCATCGTGGATATCAGAGCGAGCGAGGCTCCCGCCGCATGAGCAGTGGCGCACAACTGCTCCAGGGTGCCATCGCGAAGCATCGCGCGGGGGATCATTTTGCCGCGGAAACGGATTACCGTCAGCACTTGCGGGAGCATCCCAACGACCCCTCGGGCTTGCACTTTCTGGGGCTGCTGCGCACGCATCAGGATCGGTACGATGAAGCCGTCAAACTGATGGTGGCTGCGCTCGAGGCTGATCCCACATATGTGGACGCCTGGAGCAATCTGTCCGTTGCCTACTTTCGTCAACGGGATCTACAGCGGGCAGAGTTCTGCGCGCGCAAGGCTCTTGAGCTTGCGCCGGAGTTCGCCAACGCCTGGGCCAACCTTGGAATGACACTGCGCGCCCGGAATGCTCTCGAGGAGGCATTACTCGCGTGGGGTAGAGCATTAGATCTGCAACCCGGGATGCGCAACGTCGCAATCTCGTACGGACACCTGCTGTATCGGCTCGACCGGCGCACCGATGCGCTCGAATTCTATGCGCGGTGGTTGAGCCGCATGCCGGATGATCCCATTCCCCAGCACATGCTGGCGGCACTGGGAGGCGCGGAGCGTCCCTCGCGTGCGTCGGACGGCTATGTGCGGGCAACGTTCGATGATTTCGCGGATTGCTTCGACCGCAATCTGGAGGAGCTTGGTTATCGCGCGCCGCAATTGCTTCTCGATGCGGTATTGGACTGCGGTGCGCTGCCGCAGGCTGATCGGTTGGCCGTCCTGGACTTGGGCTGCGGTACGGGTTTGTGTGGCCCGTTGTGGCGCGCGCGCGCGCATCGCCTCGTCGGCCTGGATCTGTCTCCCAACATGCTGTCCAAGGCAGCGTTGCGGGCCATGTACGATCAGCTCAACTGCGCCGAGCTGACGCGTTGGCTGGCTGAGAGTGAAGCGACGTTCGATCTGGCATTGGCCGCAGATGTCCTGTGTTATTTCGGTGATCTGCGGGAGGCTTTTACTAACGTGCGCAGGGTGCTACGCGTCGGTGGCGTGTTCGCCTGTTCTCTGGAAGAGTTCGCGGTGGGCACCTCGGCACCTGACGGTTTCATCCTGCAGCCGCATGGGCGCTATCAACACGCGCGCGACTATGTCAGCCGCATGGTTATGGAGGCAGGGCTGCAACTGGTGACGCTTGGCTCGGGAATACTGCGCCACGAGCGCCACGACGAAGTGCGCGGCATCCTCGTTATCGCTCGCAATCCCTCCAACACCGCAGCCGCTGTCGAGTACGCGTCGTGTTACTCGCACTGAGCGTCGTCAGCGCACACGGGGCGGGGATGGGTCCAACTGCCTACAAGATCTTCGATGAGCGAGGCGGCACGATCGGCCGCCTGGACACGAATGACTGGTCCTTGCCCGACCCGGCGAAGATTGTCTCGAGCTGTCATGCGCAGATTCAGTTCGCGTCCGGCGGTTTCTTCCTCCAGGATCTAAGTACCAACGGCACGTTCATCAACACACGGGAGCAGCCCATCGAGCGCGATGCAGGGCACTGGCTTGCGGACGGCGAGCGCCTCCTCATCGGGGAGTACGAGATCCTCGTGCAGATCATCGATGACGGCATTCCGGCCCTGGAGACGGGCGAGCCGCCCCGAGAAGTACATGGGGAGGCCGCATCCCGGGTTGGTCACGCCGCTCGGCAGCAACACCCGCAGCGTGCGGTTCGAGATCCAACCGATCCCATGGGCCTTACACGCCTGCGTGCTGATCAAGTTTACGCACAGGTAAGCGATGGGGCCCAGCCACCCGGCGCAGCAGTTGGGTCGGCACAGGGTGCCGTCGCCGTTCCCACAGACTGGCAAATTACCCGCTTCCGGAATCTGCCGGACGATCCGCACGCAACTCCTGCGGCTCACGCCGCAATTGCACCTGCAGCTGAGCCCCCGATGTCAGCAGAGGAGGAATCGCTGACACCGGAGGATGCGGTGAGTCTGTTGCTCGCTCTCGGGATCGATCCCACCGCCATTGAGCTGGATCCGCACCAGTTCGCGATGCTGGCGGGAATTCGCGCCGGCTACGACGCGATGTTGCAGCGTTTAAATCCGGAGCTGCTCGACAGTCAGTACGCGGGCAGCTTTGGTACGGCACAGCGTTCCCGTTATTGGGACCTGTACCGGGAAAGCTTCCGCAAGCTGTCAGTGCATACCGAAGGCGGGTTTCGCCGCCTCTTCGGTGAGGCATTTGAGCAGGCCTACCACCGCGCACTCGATGAACTGCTCCTCACGGAGCATAAAGGATAGGTGGCCCATGATTACTATCACAGAGTCGCAGGCTTCCTACAGTTGGCGCAGTGCCAGCGCGAGCGCACGCGGCAACGTGCGCGCCCACAATGAGGACGCGGTGCTCGAGCTCCCGGACGCCGGCCTGTGGGCGGTGGCTGACGGGCTGGGAGGCCATAACCGTGGCGATGTGGCCAGCGGTATGGTGGTGGAGGCGCTCACACGCGTGCAGGCGCGTCATAGCCCCAGCGAGTTCCTGGACGAAGTGGAAGACTGTCTGCGCGGGGTCAATGAGCAACTCTTCCGCGAGGCGACGGAGGCAGGCCAGGGCCTCAGCGGCAGTACGGTAGCGGTCCTGCTCGCGTTCGGTGGGTACTCACTGAGCATCTGGGCCGGCGATAGCCGGATCTATCGCCTGCAGGGTGATGAGCTGGTCTGCGTAACGCACGATCACAGTGAGGTGCAGGCGTTGCTGGACGAAGGCGCCATCACCGCAAGCGATGCTCTGCAGCATGAGGCACAGAATGTCATCACGCGCGCCGTCGGGGTTTCACAGGAACTATTCCTGGATCTGGAGTTGCGCAAACTCTCACCAGGGGACAAATATCTGCTCTGCACTGACGGTCTGTACCGCGAACTAAGTGATGGTCAGCTCGCGGTGCAGCTGCATATGGATGATCCTGCCGAGGCTTGCACAGGACTCATGTCCGCAGCGCTCTCCGGGGCCTGTATGGATAACGTCAGCGTGGTGGTGGTGTACTTTGATCGTACCGGCGAGGGTTCCCGGCCGTTGGCCGATGACCGCACCTTGCCATCGCAGGCCAGTATATGAGCGAAGATATTGCCGGCCGGCTGCGTCAGCTGGCGCGCGATTATTCCGATGGGCGTCTCGGGCTGCTCGATTATCGCAAGTTGCGCGCGCCGCTTCTGGATTTCCTGGTGGTGGAGCGGGGTGGGGTCGAGTTCGATGAGGCGGTGACCACGCGGCCGCAGTTTACCGCTGGGACTGTCGCAGTTGTGGCGAGCCCGGAGGGTGCAGCGGTACCGCTGATCCCAGTGATCGAAGCTGGCGCTACGGGGTCCGGTAGCTCGGACGAGACGAAAGGCGGGGGCGGTGCGACCGCCACGGACGCAACGCAACATAGAGGCAGAGGCAGCCGGTTCTGGACGGTAGCCGCAGCGCTGCTCGCGCTGTTGTTGATCGCAGTGCTGGGCAGCCGCTATCACTGGCTGATTCGGTAACCAGTGCGGTCGCGCATTGTGGTAGTTTTGGCTGAAAAGTGCGGGAATTTGCCGCAGTAGATTTATTTTCCAAAAACCGAAGTGGCAGCCCATCGCGCCGCCCGCTTCGCAGCAGGTGAGACCGAACCTCATGGATACCGTAGAAGTACGCCGGCGCTTTACCGCCTACGGCGCAGGCGAGATCCCTGCCGACGAACTGCGGCTCACCATTCGCAATTCACTGGGCCAGAATCCGTTACTGGCCTCCGCTTACGTGGCGCTTGCGGAAGCCTACCGTCGCGCCAATGTCATCGATGCCGGACTGCAGTCCGTGATCAATTCCGACATAGCCGAGGTGACGGGTCCCCGCTTCGCCAGGACCCGCATTCGCTCCCCTGGGCCGAGCGCCGATCTCCCTCCGTCGCACACCCAGATGCGCACGGCCTTCGATCCCAACGGTGCAACGGTGTTTCGCCGCGGTGCCCCCGGGCAGGTCGACCCTACCGGCTGGCAACAGCCTCCACCTGCGAGCGCTGGTGCAGACAACTCTTATGCACCGCGTTCCGGGCTTACCGGTTTCCAATCGGTACCCGAGCCAACCCCCCGGGCTCACGGGAGTGCAGACGACGGGTCGGACTACCAGCGGCACCAATGGTTCGGCGTGGGACAGCGTCGAACGCCTCACCGAGGTCGCCGAGCCGCTGTTCCCCGGGGCGGTACTGCGCGAGCGTTTTGAGCTGACCGATGAGCTCGGACGCGGTGGCATGGGTGTCGTTTTCAAGGCCTATGATCGTACCCGGGCCGAGCTGCGCGATCCGTTTGTCGCCATCAAGGTGCTGAACGAGGATTTCAAGCGCCATCCGCTTGCGGTGCGTGCCTTGCAACGCGAGGCACGCAAGGCCCAGAAGCTGGCACACCCCAACATCGTCACGGTCTACGACTTCGATCGCGACCGCGGCAACGTCTACATGGTCATGGAGTACCTCTCCGGGCGCTCGCTGGACCAGGTCATCAACGGTGAGGCCCGCAGCGGCATGTCCGTCAAGCGGGCGCTGGACATCGTGCGGGCGCTGGCATCAGCGCTTACCTATGCGCATGAACAGGACATCGTTCATTCCGATCTCAAGCCCAGCAACGCCTTCATCACGGAGGACAATCGCGTCAAGGTGCTGGATTTCGGCATCGCACGCGCGGCACCCTCGCAGGTGGAGCGTGGTGAGAAAACCATTTTCGACGCCGGACAGCTCGGCGCGATCTCGCCAGCCTACGCAAGCCTCGAGATGCTGCAGGGAGCAGAGCCGGATCCACGGGACGACATCTATGCCTTGGCGTGCGTAACCTATGAATTACTGACCGGTCATCATCCATTCAATCGGATCGATGCGGCCAAGGCGGCCGCACAGCGGCTGCAACCGGCGCCCGTGCGCGGGCTGTCACGGGCGCAATGGCATGGCCTGCGTCGTGGCCTCGCGTTCGAGCGTAGCGCGCGAACACCGACCGCCGCTGAGTTTGTTCAGAATCTGACCCAGAAAAGCCGTCGACCATTAATGTGGAAGAGCCTGGCGGCGTCGATATTATTGATCGGGTTGGCAGCTGCCGGTGCGCAGCTTGCGTTCTGGCAGTATCACACTGTGCAGCAGCGGATCCTGGCTGCCGATTCCAACAACTTTCCACAGCTGCTGGCTGATCTGCACCGCTATCCCCAACTATTTCTGGACTGGGTGCTGGCAGATGATGCCACCAGTACGGCGCTCACCGAGCGTTTCCGGACGCAGACTGCCCAAGCTATCGACACCGGTGATTACGCTCAGGCCACAACCATGTTGCGGGAACTGCGTGCGCTGATGCCGACTGCACCTGCGGCTACGGAGCTCACGCGCAGACTGGAGCAACAGAGGGGGCAACAGGTCAGGGAGTTGTTGGCCGAACGCGATGCAGCGCTTGGCAAGACTGTGATGGTCGCCAGTCAGGGCGAGGCGAACGTCACTGACCTGACGCTGCGCATCTCCAGACTCGATCCCTCCAACCGCGCGCTCCTCGACCCGGCCGTGGCCAAGGCGTATGCCCGTGGCGCCAGCGCTGCGATCGAGGGCAATCAGCCCGAGCTGACCAAGGAAATCCTGACCTCCGGTCTGAATCTTTTCCCCGACGATGAGGACTTGCGTGCGCTGCAGGCGCGGCTGAACGGAACCGCTGCGCCCGGTTCACCTGCGGAGAATCCGGATGCTGGACAGCTCGCGGAGCTGCTGCAGCATCCGGAGGCAACGTCCGTCTGGCAGAGCACGGTGATGGCCCAACTTTCTCACCTGCCTGGGGCCGACCCGCGCATCGCGCAGGCCAAGACTATCGGCGCACATACCTTTGCTCAGGCTGCCGCGGAGGCCCGCAAACGAAAGGACTACAACCAAGCCACGGATCTTTTGGCGACGGCGCAGTCGTTTGATGCACAATCGTCCGAGGTAACAGCGGAGACGGAGGCACTCAATCGCGAGCGAACCAAGGGCGACAGCCGGGTTGCGCGCTCACCGGATCAGAGTCTCAAGAACCAGATCGCTGCTGAGACACTGAAGGACAAGCTGATCGAACAGGCCTTTGCAGGTGATATCGTGGGCGCCAACACGAGCGCAGAGCAGTTGGCCAAAGCCATGCCGGGCTCTGTGTTTGTCGCGCACGATATTCCGGATATCTTATCGCGCGCCTACCAGAATCTCGCACGACGACAGTTTGCCGAGGGGCACGTCGACCTGGCGCTCACAACATTGCAGGCCGGTAGGCGCAAGGTCCCGCGCTCGGAGGATCTGGAGACTCTGCAGCAACGTTATACCAGTGCTGGAGAGTTCTACGACACGCTGGCGAGTGCCGTCACTCTCAACGTGACGCAGAAGAAGCTGGCTTTGCAGCAGCTGCGTGCGACAGAGGGCGAGGACTACGCGGCCGCAGAGAAGATGTTTGCGCAGACGCTCGCGAACCGCATTGCCGATCAACGGGCGGCCAATCGGCCGAGCGTGGCGAACAGCCTGCTGGCTTCAGGACGTGAGCTGTTTCCCGATTACGCAACGCAGCTGACTCAGGGTACGGCGGGTATTTTGGTCGGCGATACGCCAACGGATGTTGCCGCTGCAACTGCCGCAGGATCGCGGGCCGCAGATGCAGGCGCACCGGCATCGGGGAGTTCTGGCTCAAAGGCAACCGAGGGCACCGCTGCGCCGAGACTTGGCTCTACCTCACCCGCAGGTTCCGCCCCAGCACCCGGCAACTCCGCGGAGAGCGGTGCCGGGCCTATGCGCACGGCATCCTCCGAAGGGGAGAGTTCCGCAGCCCCCGCGGCAAACAGGCTTCCTACCGCTCCGGCGGAACTAACCGCGGCGCCGGCAAGGCCAGAAATCAACACTGCGCCCGAAGCCGCAACGAAGTCAGCGCCGAGCGCGTCGGACGCCGCGCCGCCGCCGCCGCCCGCGCAGCCGGGGAACGCCACGCAGACGCCAGCGACTACACCTCCCTCAACTGCGGAACGCCAGACCTCGGATCCTCAGTCGCAATAGTAGGGCGGCTGGGCGAGGTTACCCGCGTCCTCCAGGCGGCCCTGGCCTGCAGTAACCGTACGCTTCCTCGCGCATCGATGAGAAGACGCGCGCGTTATCTAGGCACGTACAACCAATGCTGCGCCTGTCACGAGCAGTACGGCGCCGACGAAGCGAGCAACGCTGAGCGGGTGTGTGGGGATGCTCAGCAGTCCGAGTTGGTCAAATAGCAAAGCGCCGACCATCTGGCCGGCAATGATGAGAGCGATAACGACCGCAGCTCCGAACCGCGGGATCAACAGGATGGACGCAGCGACGTAGATCGAACCAAATAGCCCGCCAGTCCACGATAGCCAGTGGTTACCTTGGGCGAGTGCTGCAGAGGGCCAGGGCTCGCGCAATGCCGTGGCGATCGCCAGCATGACGACCGTCCCTCCCAAGTAGCTGATGAATCCAGCCCACCACGCAGATCCCATTTCTGCGCTAAGCCTTGCGTTAACGGCTTGCTGGCAGACGAAGCTGACGCCTGCGCCGAACGCCAGCAAGTAACCTATCACGGCGAATACGGTTGGCATCTCACTTTTCCCTCGATGGCATCACCCCTCACGGTGTACGTAGGAAGCCCTCAATGGCAACAAAGCGAGCACCCTGCTAGAAGGGCTGACACGTATTGTTGCGGATGGCGGTTAGAGGTAGGTCACCGTCAGCACGGGGGCGCGAGCTGATCTGTTTGCGCCGGTTGTGTCATCGATGCTCATCAGTACAGCGATAGCCGGTCCTACATCTTCCATGATACGTACCTGGAAGTCAGCGAGCCCTAACCTTTGGGCCTGGACCATGAGTGCCGTGACATCGACAGAGACGTATGTCCCTACATCAGAACTGCCGATGGGTGGGGAAATAGTCGTGGAGGCGAGCGCCGGCTGTAGCGTGCGATCGAAGTCGGTCGAGATGAGTGTCGGCGGCTGAAAGCTGACGAGGTCGATCAGGATCGGCAGGTTACCGCTGGCCGGCTGCAAGTCATCGATGAAAACTTCCAGGAATGCGGAGTCGATGATCGCATCGCCGGGAACTCCTCCTGCACCCGTCAAGGGGAAGGACAGAAACGCCCTGAATTCAGTCTGGGCCACAGGATCGATGCCGGCCAGCACGCTCTGCACGGTCGGAGACATACCTTGCGTGATCGTAAACGTATCCTGGCTGGTTTGTTCGATATCCCCGTCGATAGCTGGATCGCTGAGAATCTGAGTCACAATCTTGGTAGGCGGGGGGACCGAACTGTCACCGCCGCCACCACACGCCGTGAGCCCGAAAACGCCACAAGCAAGCGCGGCGCGCATCAGCATTCTGAGCATGTAGAGACCCGTCGTGTTAATGGTTGCTGAAGAAAACTCCAGCCAGCCTCACAAAGTTCCCTGGAAAACACACGACATAGTCGCGGCATCGCCAGGGAGGCAGGTTCGGCGTTTGTGCATGCTCGCCCGTCAGCACTTCAACCGGCAGCCCGTAAGTGCTCCTCGCTGAATGGGTGAAGCTCCAGCTGGCGGTGTAAAGCTGAAATGGCTCATGGACGGCGCGAGCGAGTGTCATGCCCACACACGGCAGACTCACCTCGGCATCCGTGGATTCAGCAAGGGTGACAGCAGCCCTGGACATGCTCACCAGCGCCGTCGCTACAGAAGCCGTCTGCTCAGAGAATCTTCGGTGTTCATCGTGCGACCTCCGGGCACGCCCGAAGCGCTGGGGCTAAAGTACGCAAAGTGACTTCCAGGGCTGGAGGTGCAGTCAAATGGCGGTGACCAAAGAACAATTGACCCATCTCCTGGCAGGACCACCGGTCACGGATATCGACTTCGTCGCTGAGGGTGTGCCCATCACCGGCGCCGGCTATCAGAAACTGATCCCGAAGATTGCGAGTGGCCAAATCCGGATCGTCTATGACCGCTCAATCGACCCACACCAGGCTCGCTACCACGCCGAGAGTAATAGCCTAGGGGTTCATCCGCTTTTTGTTATGGGAAGCCTTGACGCTGACGCGCTGATCCTGCATGAACTGACGCATGCGTTGATAGATAACATGCATCTGAGTCCAAGACGTGGGTTAAGCCGAAGTGAGGATGAAGCGATAGGGTTCATTGCGCAGGCACTTTACCTGATCGGTAGTGGACGAACGGCACCTCATGATCCGATATTGGGACCGCCCGCTTTCGAGATCGCGCGAAGCATTCTCTCATCGCGCGGCAGATACAGCGTCACGCACCATCAGATGCGTCGGATGCGCAACGCCGTTGCCAAGCATCCCCATTACGGCCGCTCGATACGGGGCCGACGCGCACCAAGCGACGGCATCTGACGATCGGGCTCGGGGGATTGTTGCTCTCAAGGATCGCAGCGTTCTTCCACGTCCTGCGAGGTACCTGAAACGATGAGGATAGGCATCAGCGAGCCAATGCGGCATACATATTTGCCGCACTCGGACTCATCAAGACGCTCACCGATAAGAATCCATCGATGCGTGTGCTGGCGATCCACGCGCTCGAGCAACTCAATGCCCATGAAGCAATTCCTGCCTTGTATCGTCTGCTCAATGACAACGAAAGGGCTAACTTCGACGATGAGGCCTCAGTGGCGGACACAGCCAAGCGGCGATAGCCAAGTTAGACGCCCATTAAGCAGATTGGTGATGCCCGGGGCCGGACTCGAACCGGCACGGGGTTTCCCCCGAGGGATTTTAAGTCCCTTGCGTCTACCGATTTCGCCACCCGGGCAGGGCAGGGCCGCAGGATTCTACCGGAGGGGGCAGAGACTGAAGCCATTGAAGAACCTTTTGGGCGTCAGCCCATACTCCCCGAGCAGTACCTGGATCACAATTACGGCACGCCCGGGCGGGTTGACGCCATCTGCGGACAGCCGCGCTTCTGGCGCTAAGCCCCTGAATTTGCGAGACTCGCGCGCCATCACGCCCTGTCGCTGGCGTAACCGGATCCCTGCAGTCGTTTCCCGATGCTTGAACGCCATCTCCAAGCTGAAAATCTGCACCTGTGGCGCGGCGATCACCATGTGCTGCGCGGCCTGCGCTTTACGCTGCGAGGCGGGGAATGCCTGCAGGTAAGCGGCGGCAACGGCGCGGGCAAAACGAGTCTGCTGCGCACGCTGGCGGGTCTCATGCATCCGGAGGAGGGCCGGATCTATTGGGCCGGACAGGACATCCGCGATGACCTCCCCGGATATCAGGGCAGGCTGAGCTACCTTGGGCATGAGCCGCCCCTGAAAGCCGACCTGACCGCGCGGGAGAACCTGCGCTACTGGATCGGTATCCGGCGCAAGGTCGCGCCGCAAGCCCTCGATAGCGCGCTGCAGCAAGTGGGTGCCGGTGAGTACCTCGAGCGTGCCGTACGGACCCTGTCGGCCGGCCAGCGCCGCAGGGTGGCCCTCGCTGGTTTGCTGCTCGCGGCTGCGCCGCTGTGGCTGTTGGATGAGCCGGCCACCAACCTGGATACAGCAGGCCAGGGCCTCGTCAGCACGCTGATCGAAGAGCAGCTGCGCGCGGGTGGTGTGGTCATAGCGGCGATCCATTATGAGCTGCCGATCAGAAACAACACCGTCCGCACTCTTGAGCTGTCTGCAACGTGATGGACACGTTGGTGAGACAGGACAGGCTAGATGACAGTCCCGCTCTCGAGGCGGCACGTCTCATGGTGGCGCGCGATTTGCGGCTTGCGTTGCGCAAACGCGGACAGCTGGTACAGCCGCTCGCATTTTTCGCGATCGTGACAACGCTTGTTTCCTCTGGGTATCTCGCCCGAGTTGTCGCGCCTGCGCGAAGTTGCGCCAGGTGTGTTGTGGGTTGCCGCCTTGCTGGCCTCCTTGCTCGCGCTCGAATTTCTGTTCCGCGATGATGCGCAGGACGGCACGCTCGAGCAGCACGTGCTCTCGGGACAGTCACTGACGTGGCTGCTGTTTGCCAAGACCGTCGCGCATTGGCTCCTGACCGGTGTGCCGCTCGCGGTGATGGCGCCTTTGGCCGGTTTATCGCTCGGCGTGCCCGCGAGCGCAATCGACGGCATCGTCATTTCAGTGGCCCTGGGCAGCGTGGCGCTGAGCCTGATCGGCTCCATCGGCGCGGCACTCACCCTCGGCGTAAAGCGCAGCGGCGCGCTGCTGTCATTATTGACACTGCCACTGTCGATGCCGGTGTTGATTTTCGGCGCCCGCGCGACGGAGCTGGCCATCAAGGGTGACAGCTACGCGGCGCCGCTGTATCTGCTGGGCGCAGTCGCGGTACTGGGAATCACTCTGGCGCCACTGGCAGCTGCGGCGGCGGTGCGCATCAGCCTGGAGTAGCGATCTCACAATGACCTGGACATGGTTTCACCGTCTCGGCTCACCGCCGTATATCTACGGGCTCGCTGCCCGGCTGACGCCGTGGTTCGCCTGGAGCGCAGCGCTGCTGATCCTCGCAGGCCTCTACGGAGGACTGGTGCTCGCGCCACCGGACTATCAGCAGGGCGATGACTTCCGGATCATCTACGTGCATGCCCCAAGCGCCTGGATGTCCCTGATGGTGTACAGCACCATGGCCATCTCGGCGGCTGTCGGTCTCATCTGGCGGATCAAGGTCGCTCACGCGGTCGCGGCGAGTTGTGCTCCCGATCGGTGCCTCCTTCACGTTTGCGGCGCTGGTGACCGGCTCGCTCTGGGGGCAGCGCATGTGGGGAACGTACTGGGAATGGGATCCGCGGCTGACGTCGGAGCTGATCCTGCTGTTCCTGTACCTGGGTTACATGGGCCTGCGCTCAGCGATTGATGACGTGCAGCGTGCCGATCGCACCAGCGCGGTTCTTGCGGTCGTGGGCATCGTCAACGTGCCGATCATTCATTACTCTGTGCAGTGGTGGAACTCTCTGCACCAGGCGCCGTCTGTCATGCAGCTGGGGCGCCCCACCATGCCGGCAGCCATGCTGATTCCGCTGCTGATGATGTTCCTGGGGTTCACGTTGATGTTTGCGGCGCTGCTGCTGGTCCGGCTGCGGGCCGAGATCCTCAACCGCGAGCGCTCCGCCAGCTGGATCCGCGAGGCCCTGGCATCGTGACCGGCTTCCTCGCCATGGGTGGCTATGCCGCGTATGTGTGGCCTTCATACGGCCTCACCCTGGTGGTCATCATCCTGAACATCATCTGGGCCCGGCGCCTGTTGCTGAAATCGCGGGAAGAGGCGCGCCGGCGCCTGGCAATGCGGGGCGATACATGACACCGCGACAGCGTCGCATGACTCTGGTGCTGGGCATCGTGCTGGGCGTGAGCGTTGCCGGTGCACTGGCGCTGAGCGCGTTCCGGGAGAATGTGACCTTTTTCTTCGACCCCACCCAGGTACTCGCAGGTGCAGGTCCCCAGTGGCGAGCGCTTCCGTCTTGGCGGCATGGTCACGAAGGGCAGCGTGCAACGCACCCCAGGGAGTCTGGAGGTGCATTTCGTGGTCACCGACCTCAAGCACGAGGTCCCGGTGAGCTACACCGGTGTGCTGCCTGACCTGTTCCGCGAGGGGCAGGGCGTCGTCGCCCACGGTCGCATGTCCGGAAGCACCTTCGTGGCCGACGAGGTGCTGGCGAAGCACGATGAGAAGTACATGCCTCCCGAGGTGGCACGCTCGCTGAAGCAGCACGCCACGGTGGGCGCACAACCCGGGGGCGCATGATGCTGCCGGAACTCGGTATCTTCGCTTTGATCCTCGCACTGCTGCTCGCAGCGCTGCAGGCATTTTTCGGAATCGCCGGCCCTGCGCTCGGACGCGATCGCTGGGTGGCTGCAGTGACCCCGGCTGTGGCCGGCCAGTTCGTGATGGTGGCCACGGCCGTCGCCTGCCTCATCAGCTCGTTCATCAGCAACGATTTCTCCGTCACCTATGTCGCGGAGAATTCCAACTCTGCACTGCCGCTGTTTTATCGGGTTGCCGCGATGTGGGGCGCGCACGAAGGCTCGCTGCTGCTGTGGATCTTCCTGTTGAGCTGCTGGACGGTGGCCGTGGCGCTCTGGTCACCTCGACTGCCGCGCCGTTTCGCAGGTCGCGTGTTGGGGGTACTGGGCGTCGTCAGTTTCGGCTTCCTGCTGTTCACCCTCGCCACCTCCAACCCGTTTCTGCGCCTGGATCCGCCCGCGCCGGATGGTCGGGATCTCAATCCGATCCTGCAGGACCCGGCGCTCGCCATTCATCCGCCGATTCTGTATACGGGCTACGTCGGCTTCGCGGTGGCGTTCGCGTTCGCTTGCGCCGCCATGCTGGAAGGACGGATGGACCAGTTATGGGCGCGCTGGACGCGGCCCTGGACGACCGCGGCATGGGCCTTTCTCAGCGTCGGCATCTCGCTGGGCAGCTGGTGGGCGTACTACGAGCTCGGCTGGGGTGGCTACTGGTTCTGGGATCCGGTCGAGAACGCCTCATTCATGCCCTGGCTGATGGGTACCGCGCTCATTCATTCGCTCGCCGTGACCGATAAGCGGGGTCTGTTCAAGAGCTGGACGCTGTTGCTGTCCGTTCTGGCCTTTTCACTGAGTCTGTTGGGAACGTTCCTGGTGCGCTCGGGCGTGCTGGTCTCCGTCCATTCGTTCGCAGCGGACCCGACGCGCGGTATTTTCATCCTCGCCTTCCTGATCGTCATGATCGGCGGCGCGCTGGCGCTGTATGCCTGGCGCGCCCCGCTGCTGAAATCGCAGGCCGGCTTCGAGCTGAGCGCGCGCGAGTCATTTCTGCTGTTCAACAACATCCTGCTGGTCATCGCGGCCGCAACCGTGTTGGGCGGCACCATGGCGCCGCTCATCGCCGACGCGCTGAAGCTCGGAACGCTGTCGGTTGGCACACCCGTATTTCAATCCGACCTTCATGCTGTCCATGCTGCCGCTGCTGGCGTTGCTGTCGGTCGGCGTTCAGGCCAACTGGAAGCGCGGCCGACTATGCGACGCGCGCCGGCGTCTGCTGCTGACGTTCATCATGGCAGTGATCGCCGGCTGCATCCTGGTATTCGCCGTGTACTCGCACGGCAAGGTGTTGAGTCCGGTAGCGGCAACGCTCGGAGTCTGGATCATCCTCTCCTCGCTGCTCGATCCGATCGATCGGCTGCGGCGCGGTCTGTCTCTGTCCCGCGGTGTGATCGGCATGACCATTGCCCACATCGGTCTGGGTGTATTCGTGCTCTCGGTTACGAGCGTCGAGTCGTTCACGCTGGAGCGTGATGTGGCGCTGGCACCTGGCGGCTCGAGCGTGCTTGGCAATTACGAGTTCCGGCTGCTCGAGCGTCCGGCCCATCGAAGGTCCCAACTATCAGGGTGTCGAGGGTACCGTCGCTCGTGAGCCGGCGCGGTGTGCCCACCAGCACGATGTATCCGCAGAAGCGTCAGTACTGGGTACAGCGCTCGGTGACCACCGAGGCCGCGATCGAGATGCACCATGGCAGTAATGTCTTCGTGGCTCTTGGCGATGAGCTCGGTGCCGGTAAGTGGAGCGTGCGCCTGCAGATTCGACCGCTGGTGAATTTCATCTGGTTGGGTGCGTTCATCATGGCAGTGGGAGGGGCGGTGGCTGCCACCGATCGGCGCTATCGCACCGCGGCCGCAGCCAGTGCAGTCCCTGTTGGCGCAGGCGCAGGGGCGGCCACAGGGGGCGCATCGTGAATCGCGCCCGCTTCATTTTGCCGCTCGCCCTGTTTGTGCTGCTGGCGGTAGTGCTCGCGATTGGCATCAAGCACTCCCCTGACAAGGGCAATATCCCATCGCCGCTGATCGGTAAGCCTGCGCCGGACTTCGCGTTGCCGGTGCTCACCGACAGCAGCCGTATTTTGCGTGCCTCGGAGCTCAGAGGGCGCTGGTATGTATTCAATGTGTGGGGTACCTGGTGCGGCGGCTGCCGCCAGGAGCACAGCACGCTGCTGCAGATACAGAAGACAGCGCTGGTGCCCGTGATCGGTCTGGACTGGCGCGATTCGGACGCCGAGGCGTTGCAGTGGCTGAACGAGCTCGGCAACCCCTACGAGACTGTCGCCGTCGATCGCGAAGGTCGCACGGCCATCGACTATGGTGTGTACGGTGCGCCCGAAACCTTCCTTGTGAACCCGCAAGGCGTGGTGGTGTACAAATACATTGGACCTCTGACGCTTGCCGCCTGGCAGAGCGAGTTCCTGCCGCGGCTGCCCGCGCGCCGGGACGCACGGCTGTGACTGCGATCCTGCGCTGCTGGCTGCTCGCCGTGCTGTGCTGCATGGCGCTTGGCAGCACACTCGCTCTCGCGGTGGATCCCATCGAGATGCAGGATCCAGCCCTGCAGGCGCGCTACCTGGAACTCACTCACGAATTGCGCTGCATGCAGTGTCAGAACCAATCGATCGCCGACTCCCCGGTCGATCTGGCCGCCGACCTGCGCCGCGAGGTGCGCGAGCTGCTCCAGGCCGGCAAGTCCGATGAGGATGTGCGCAACTACATGGTAGCGCGCTATGGCGATTTCATTCTGTTTCGGCCGCGATTCTCCGCGCGCAATGCGTGGCTATGGCTGGGCCCCGGAGTGCTGCTGGTCATCGGTGCCCTCGTGGCTGTGCGCATCGTGCGGCAACGCAGCCGTCTGGTGAGCGATGACAATGACCCGGTGGAAGAGGACCTGCGTCCGACATGATCAGCTTTGTGTTGCTCGCGGCGGTGCTGACCGCGGCCGTCGTGGTGCTAATGGCGGTGCCTCTGTTGAAGAAGTCACCGCTCGCGTTGTCACCGGCGCCCTGGGCTGCGCTCGGTGCTACGGTGGTGCTGGTCATCGGCTCTGCGATCCTGTATGTCTCCTGGAGTAACTGGAGCTGGCACACCAACACATCCGCCGACAGCCCACAGACCATGGTGGCAGGTCTCGCGCGTAAGCTCGAGCAGCATCCGGAGGATCTCAACGGCTGGCTGATGTTAGGTCGATCGTATACCGTGCTGGAGCAATATCCGCTGGCCGTACGTGCCTTTGAACGTGCTGACCGCCTGGCCGGTGGCCGCAACGCCGACGCACTGGTGGGCGAAGCGGAAGCGCTCGCGCTGTCGGATGAGACCGAGCTCGACCGGCGCGCCGGCAAGCTGGTGGAGCAGGCGCTCGCCATCGATCCGGATTCGGGCAAGGCGTTGTTCTTCGGTGCCGCCGCCGCGATGCGCCGCGGGCAACTGCCACTTGCGCGTGAGCGTTTCGGCAAGCTGCTCGCCATGGATCCGCCAGCCAATGTGAAGCCATTGCTGCAACAGCAGATCGCAGCGATCGATCAGCAACTGACACGCGGCGCGCAACCCAGCGAGGTATCTCGCGGCGCCCCGGGTGCAAACAACACGATGCCCGTCGCGGGCACGGCGGCAGCTGGCAACGCCAGTCCTACCGCAGCGTCCGCCACTGTGCGCGTTCAGGTGACTCTGGCCCCCAATGTGAGTGCGGATTCAGGCGCGCAATCACCGTTGTTTGTATTTGTGCGAGATCCGCAGCGCCCCGGCCCGCCGCTGGCCGTGAAACGCCTGGAAAGCCGCTTTCCCCAGACCGTCGAGCTGTCCGCTGCTGATTCCATGATGCCGGGTCGAGCCATCACGGCCGGCCAGAAAGTGCAGGTGGTGGCGCGTATCGCGCGCTCGGGCAATCCCATCGGGGCCAGTGGCGACCCCTTCGGTGAGGTCGGCTACCAGGTCGGCCATGACGGACTCATCAAGGTCACGATCGACCGGCTGACCCCCTGATTTTCCTCCCCTGCCAGGGCTGACTTGCAGCCGGCATGGCTCTTGCTGCCTCCTCAGCGTGTGCTCGCGCTTACGATGCGAGACCGATTCAGCTTATTGGAGGAGTTTAGTAATGGCTCACGTACCCAGTCAGGACGGCCGCACGTCAAACCGAGGATTCGCCTCGATGAACCAGGAGCGCCAGCGGCAGATCGCCAGCATGGGCGGCAAGGCTGTCCCGGATGAGAAGCGCAGCTTCTCTCAGAACCGCCGACTCGCCGCGGAGGCCGGTCGCAAAGGCGGACAGAGCGTGCCTGGCTCGAAGCGCAGTTTTTCGCAGAATCGTGAACTCGCCGCCGTCGCGGGCCGTAAAGGCGGGCAGAGCGTTCCCGATGAGAAGCGGAGTTTCTCGCAGAATCCCGAGCTCGCCGCCGAAGCCGGCCGCAAGGGTGGACAGGCGAGTCATGGTGGCGGTAACAGCACGGCGAACGCTGAAGGTCACGCTAAGACTTCGCGTTCCGAGCAGAGCGAGGCCTGAACCGCGGGACTGCGCTGAAGATCTGACTCACGCACGTGCGCGCTACCTCGGTAGGCGCACGTTGCCTCAGGCAGACCGCAAGACACCCCTTTTGGCGGTGGGTGGATCCTTGCAAAGTTTACCTTGGACGCTGCAGAAGTTGCGCGGGCCGCAACGCTTACGCTGTCGCTGAACGGCGACGCTTTCGCTGTCGCGCTGCGACAATGCGTTCCAACATCAACATTCCTTCTTCGTGCACCTTCTTCGCGCACGTCGCGGCTCTGAGCGCGCCAGCCGCGGAAGTCCATCAGCCCTGAGCTCATCAGCTCCCTAGCCCACCAGCCCCTGAGCGAATCTGCCAGCTGCAATCAGGGGCGCGGTAATTTTTGCTCGCAGACCAACACGCGACTGACGGAAATCAGTTTCTGCATCAGGCGTGTCGTGTCAGCTAGCCTGCTGCGTTGAGCCACTGCCGCTGTTGAGATTGATCGTTGTTGATTGTCATATCGACTAACACGCATTAAGCCGTCTCACCACACGAGCGCGGGAGACACTTCCTTACCAATCTGCGCACTAGTCCACCGAGCGCAAGCTTGACGAAAGTTAGCGGAAAGCTGCGGGAAACGTTGCAAAAGTACACTTGCGCCCGTCCCGCGGAATGCACATCCCTATGCCTCAAGCTTCTGAACGTCTGCAAGGGCGTGCGTTGCCACCCCGCCGGCAGGCACAAATCGTTCTGCTCACGGTCGCTGCGGCAGCTTCGATCATCGCGATCAGCTGGGGCGCCTCCCACCTGCGTGCTGCACCGACACGGCCCGAACCGGCTTCGAGTATTGCCGCCGATGGTCAGCTGCGCCTGAGCGCGCCGCAACTCGCCACACTTGGGGTTGCGACCGTCAGTAGTCTGCAATTTCGCACCGAGCAAACCGCTGACGGACGCATTGCTTTGAACAGCGATACCGCGACACAGGTGTTCTCACCCTACTCGGGACGGGTGATTCGGGTGATTGCCGGCATCGGCGAGCATGTCAAGCGCGGCGCGCCGCTCTTCAGCATCGAAGCCTCGGAGTTTGCCCAGACGCAAAGTGATCTGCGCAACGCGCTCTCGCAGCTGAAACTGGCGCGCATCAGCGAAGCACGTCGGCACGCGGCCTACGACAGCAAGGGTGGCTCGCTGCAGGATTGGCAGCAGGCGCAGGCTGACCTGGTGGCGGCACAGACGAGCGTGGATGCCGTGCGCAATCGACTGCGCATCTTCGGACAGAGCGGCGAGCAGATCAGCGCGCTCGAGCACGCGCAAGTTCCCAACCCGGTGACCGAGGTGCGTGCACCCATCGATGGCTTCGTTACCGACCGACAGGTAGGTCCCGGGCAATATCTGCAATCCGGCAGCGCCACACCGGTCTACACGATTGGCGATCTTGCGACCGTATGGCTGGTTGCGGATGTACGGGAAGTCGATGCGCCATTGATCGAAGTGGGACAGGAAGTGGCTGTGCGGGTGTTGGCACTGCCCGGCAAGACCTTCCACGCGAAGCTCACCTCGGTGGGCTCATCGGTAGACCCGGTCACCCACCGCGTGCCCGTGCGAGCGACGATCGATAACGTTGACGGCAAGCTCAAACCGCAGATGTTCGCCACCTTCAGCATCATTACCAGCGAAGAGTCCGAAGCGCTGGCGGTCCCGGAGGAGGCGGTGGTGCGCGAGGGCGAGAGCGCGCGCGTATGGGTCATCGAGCAGAATCGCGAACTCAGCCTGCGTCAGATCCGCATCGGCCGCATCTCCAACGGCATGGTCGAGGTGCTGGATGGGCTGCACGCCGGTGAGCACATCGTGACGCGCGGCAGCCTGTTCATCGATCGCGCTGCACAGCCCGGATGAACGGCAGTGTAGTGAGGGGTCGGGCCCTGGGATGAACCGCCTCATCGGATTTGCGCTCAAGAGGCGCACCTTGCTGGCGATGATGTTGCCGATCATCTTTATCGGCGGCTTTCTCGGCTTTCGCCAGCTCAACATCGAAGCGTATCCGGATCCGGTACCGCCTCTGGTGGACATCGTCACCCAGAGCGCGGGCCAGTCGGCCGAGGAGATCGAGCGCTACATCACCATCCCGATCGAAGTGCAGATGGCGGGCATCCCGCACGTTACGACCGTACGCACGATCTCGCTGTTCGGGCTTTCGGATGTCAAGGTGCAATTTACCTACGACTTCACCTATCAACAGGCCGAGCAGTGGGTCATCAACCGCCTCGGCGCAACTACCAACGCTCGCCCAATGGCGCGCTGCCCCAGATCTCTCCCGACCAGCCCGATAGGTGAGATTTATCGCTACCGCGTGACGGGTCCGCCCGGCTACTCGGTAACCGATCTGAAGACGCTCGAAGACTGGGTTCTCGAGCGGCGCTTCAAGGCGGTGCCCGGCGTGATCGATGTGACCGGTTGGGGTGGGAAGACCAAGACCTACGAGATCACGGTGGATCAGCGGCGTCTGGTGCAGTACGGACTTGTCGCTCGCACAGGTGCTGCAGGCGCTCAACAACAGCAACGTCAATGTCGGGGGACAGACGGTCAACATCGGTCCCCAATCCGCAGTCGTGCGCGGGGTCGGACTGATCCATTCCATGGATGACATCCGCAAGACTATGATTACCTCGAGCCGCGGCATACCGGTAAGTCATCGGTGATGTGGCCCAGGTCCGCGTCGAGCACGCTCCGCGACTCGGTATCGCCGGACAAGACAGCGGATGACGACGTCGTCGAGGGGATCGTCCTCATGCGCCGCGGCGAGCAGAGCATGCCCACCATCGAGCGGGTCAAGGCGGAGGTTGATGTCATCAACCGCAGCGGCGTGCTGCCGCCGGGCGTGCGCATCGAGCGCATCTATGACCGCTCGGATCTCATCCGCTTGACGACGCACACGGTGCTGCACAACGTGCTCGCCGGTGTCACGCTGATCTTTCTGCTGCAATGGGCGTTCCTCGGTAACCTGCGCAGCGCGCTGATCGTCGCCTGCACGATTCCCTTCGCGCTCGACATTTGCGATCGTGCTGATGATCCTGCGCGGCGAATCCGCCAATCTGCTCTCGGTCGGCGCCATCGATTTCGGCCTGATCGTCGATGCCTCGGTGATCATGGTCGAGGAGATTTTCCGTCATCTGAGCGAAGGCGCGGAAGCGCGCCGTACGGGTTCGCCGCTGCTGCACATGGTGCGCGGCAGCGATGCCTTCCGCGGCAAGTTCCGCGTCATCATGCAATGCGGCGACCGAGGTGAACCAGGCAATCCTGTTTGCCGCGGCCATCATCATTGCAGGCTTCGTGCCGCTGTTCACGCTCAGTGGCATCGAGGGACACATCTTCGGTCCGATGGCCAAGACCTACGGCTACGCGATCGCGGGTGGGCTGATTGGCCACGTTCACCATCTCCCCGGCATTGAGTGCGCTGCTGCTGACGGACAACATTGTGGAGACGGAGACCTTCCTGGTGCGCGCGCTGCGCCGTGCCTACGAGCCGGTGGTCGAGTTTGCGCTGGCGAACCGGGTCATCACCCTGGGCGGGCTCGGTGTCCTGCTGGCACTGGCAGCCATCGCGCTGCATGGACTCGGACTGGAATTTCTGCCCAAGCTCGAGGAGGGCAACTTCTGGATCCGCGCCACCATGCCGATGTCCATCTCGCTCGAGGAGGGCAATGCATACGTCAACCGCATGCGCCGCACGATCAGCAGCTTCCCGGAGGTGCAGACGGCGATCTCGCAGCATGGCCGGCCCGATGATGGCACCGATGCCACGGGTTTTTTCAATGCCGAGTTCTTCGTGCCGCTGCAGCCCTTTGATACCTGGCCGAGAGGGCTCGACAAGGATGGGCTGACGCGGCAGCTGACCGAGGCGCTACAGACCCAGTTTCCGGGTGTTGAATTCAACTTCTCGCAGTACATCCAGGACAACGTGGAAGAGGCCGCCTCCGGCGTTAAAGGCGAAAACTCGGTCAAGCTGTTCGGCAATGATCTCGACCCTACTGGCCGCAACGGCAGAGAGGATTCGCAATGTGCTGCAGACGGTTCCGGGCATCACCGATCTTGCGGTACTCAATCCCCTCGGCCAGCCGACGGTGCGCATCGACATCGACCGCGCCCGCGCCGCACGACTCGGGCTCTCTCCGGGAGACATCAACTCGACCCTGCAGGCAGCGATCGGTGGCCAGGCCGCTGGAGATCTCTACGAAGGCGGCAGCGACCGGCATTTCCCCATGATCGTGCGACTCGCCCGCCAGTACCGCGGCGATCCAGAGGCGATCCGGCGCATCAGCATCGGTGCGCCGGACCCCTCAGGTGCGGGAGCCACGGTCCCGGTGCCGCTGGGCGATGTGGCCCGCGTGGAGCTGATCTCCGGACCCTCCTTCATCTACCGCGAGCACGAGGAGCGTTACGTGCCCATCAAGTTCAGCGTCAGGGGACGCGATCTCGGCAGCGCGGTGCTGGAAGCGCAACGCAAAGCCGCCGAGCAGGTACAGCTACCCGGCGGTTACCGCCTCGAGTGGGTGGGCGAGTTCGGTAATCTGCAGGAGGCATTGCATCGGCTTGCGATTGCTGTCCCGGCGAGTATCGCCCTCATCGGCATTCTGCTGTTCGTCAATTTCGGCTCCCTGGTGGATGTGTTGCTGGCTGTGAGCGTCATCCCCATGGCGCTGGTTGGAGGCATCTTCGCACTCGCGCTGACGGGCACGCCTTTCAGCGTCTCAGCGGCCATCGGCATGGTCGCGCTGTTTGGCATTGCCACCATGGACGGCATCATCGTGCTCTCTTACTACAACCTGCATGGTGGAAGATGGCCTTGATCGGATCGGTGCGCTGTTGCAGACCTGTCGCGTGCAGATGCGCCCGGTAACGATGACCTGCGTCGTGGCGTGTGTCGGCCTGGTTCCTGCGGCGCTCTCCACCGGTATCGGCTCACAGGTGCAGCGCCCGCTCGCCCTCGTAGTGGTCGGAGGCATGTTGCTCGCGCCGCTCCTCATATTGTTGGTACTGCCAGTGCTTATGCTGCTGTTCTCCCGCCGTGTGCCGCTTGAGGAGACTATGATCTCGGCCGAGGCTACCCCGTGAGGCGTCAGGTCTCGATCGCCATGCTGGCTGCGCTGCTCGGCAGTTGCGCAGTGGGTCCAAACTATCAGCGCCCGGCCCCCCCTGCGGTGCAGAGCTATCTGCCGGAGCCCATCGCAGCCGGGAAGCGGGACGCCGATCAATCCGCTGGGCAGCACTTTGCGGCCGACCTCCCGGTTCCGCAGCAGTGGTGGCAGCTGTTTGGCTCACGGGAGCTCGACGATCTCATCGAGGCGGCATTCCACAAGAGTCCGACGATTGCCGCGGCTCAGGCGGCCTTGCACGAGGCGCAGGAGAATTTCCTCGCCGCGCGCGGAGCGTTCTACCCGACCGTACAGGCGCAGTATTCCTTCGAGCGCGCACGCAATGCCACAGGCACACTCTCGCCAACCCTGAGCTCCGGTCAGTCCATCTTCGATCTGCACACCGCGCAGGTCAGTGTGACCTATGCGCTGGATGTGTTTGGCGGCGCGCGCCGGCAGGCGGAGTCGTTGTTGTCACTGGCACAATCGCAGCAATACCAGCTCGGCGCCACCTATCTCAGTCTTGCCGCGAATGTAGTGACCACCGCCGTGCAGGAGGCCGGCATTCGCGCACAGCTGCAGGCGACGCGCGATATCGTTGGGGCTGAACAGGAGGCGCTGCGGATTCTGCAGCGGCAGTACGAGTTAGGTTCCATTGCCATGACGGACGTGATGGCGCAGGAGGCGACGCTCGCGACCACCGAGGCGACGCTGCCGGGGCTGCAGAAGCAGCTCGAGCAGGCACGGCACTCCCTGGCGGTGCTTACCGGTGTATTTCCAGGTGAGCCCGGACAACCGCAATTCGAGCTCACCGCGCTGACGCTGCCTCAGGAGCTGCCCCTGACCGTACCTGCCGAGCTGGTGCGTCACCGGCCCGATGTGCTTGCCGCGGAAGCACAGCTGCATTCGGCCAGCGCTCAGGTGGGCGTCGCGATTGCCAACATGCTGCCGCAGATCAATCTCACGGCCTCAGCAGGGGGCGCGGCCACGCAGCTCGGTCAGCTGTTTGCCGCTGGCAACACCTTTTGGAGTGGCGGCGCTACGCTGACGCAGACTCTCTTTGCAGGCGGCACCCTCCTGCACCGGGAGCGGGCGGCGCGCGCGGCGCTCGACCAAGCCGGTGCTCAGTATCGGACCGCGGTTCTCACCGCATTCCAGAATGTCGCCGATACGCTGAGCGCATTGCAATTGGATGCGTCCGCTGTGGAGGCGGGTAGCCGCGCACAGAAGGCGGCGGCGAACAGCCTCGTGACGGTGAGGCGCAACGTTGAGTTAGGCAGTGTCGGCTATCTCGCGCTCTTGAATGCGCAGCAGACGTATCAGCAGGCGCTGCTCAGCGTGGCGCAGGCCAAGGCCAATCGGTTCGCTGATACCGCGGCGCTCTATCAGGCGCTGGGCGGGACCTGGGAGCAGCGCCAGGAGCAGCGCCCGGAGCCGACGGGCTGAGCTACTCGCCGGTGCGCACCTCAGCACTGACGCGACCGTCTGTCGCCGCGTCGCCCCGGTACAAGCTTGTGCGCATCTGCGCACGGTAGCTTGAATGGAACCGACGCTGCGCGAGGTCTGCGGTGCAGGCACCTGCCCGACCCAATCTGCTGATCCTGATGGCCGATCAGCTCACCCCCCGCGTCCTGCGAGCCTATGGGGGGCAGGTCGCGCGTACACCGCACATCGATGCGCTTGCGCGCGAGGGCGTGGTGTTTGATTCCTTCTACTGCAACAGCCCGCTGTGCGCGCCGTCGCGTTTCTCTTTCATGGCCGGTCAGCTGCCGTCGCGCATCGGCGCTTACGACAACGCCGCGGAGTTTTCGGCCCAGATTCCGACCTTCGCTCATTATCTGCGCCATCTCGGGTACCAGACGACCCTTAGCGGCAAGATGCACTTCTGCGGACCCGATCAGCTGCATGGCTTCGAGGAGCGCCTGACTACGGATATCTATCCGGCTGACTTCGGCTGGACACCCGACTGGCAGAACTTTACGCCGCGTCCCAGCTGGTATCACGTGATGGATTCAGTCACCCAGGCCGGTCCGTGCACCCGCACTAATCAGATCGATTTCGATGATGAGGTGGTCAGCGCGGCACGCCAGAAGCTGTTCGACCTCGCGCGCAGCCGCGACCGTCGACCCTTCTGTCTGCTCGTTTCGATGACCCACCCGCACGATCCGTACGTCATCCCAACTCAATACTGGAACCGCTACCGCGACGAGGAAATCGACATGCCGCGCGTGCCCGATCTGGCCGAGCAGGACGACCCTCATGCGCGGCGTCTGCGGCACATCGTCGGTCTGGATCTCGCCAGACCCACCGCCACGCAGATCCGCGCGGCTCGGCGCGCGTATTACGGGGCGGTGTCTTACGTGGATGATCAGGTCGGCTCGATGATCGCCGCGCTGGGGGAGGCGCAGCTGGATCGCAACACGATCGTGTTGCTGATCGCAGATCACGGCGACATGCTCGGCGAGCGCGGCCTTTGGTACAAGATGAACTTCTACGAGCCCGCGAGCCGCATCCCCTGTATCGTGCACGCACCGGGTCGGTTCGCGGCGCGGCGTGTGAGCGGCTCGGCCTCACTGGTTGACCTGCTGCCGACGTTCGCCGCGGTGGCTAACGGCGGTAGCGAACCGGAATATGCCGCCGCGCCCGATGGCCAGAACCTCCTGCCGGTGCTCGAGGGGACCGCGGAACGCGATGAGGTGCTGGGGGAATATCTGGGGGAGGGGGCGATCGCACCCCTGCGTCATGATCCGGCGGGGACGCTACAAGTTCATCCATACACCGGTGGACCCTGATCAGCTCTATGAGGTGGCCGCAGATCCGGATGAGCGCACCAACCTTGCAAGCCAGAGCGCGTGCGCGAACATGGTCGAGGCCTTTCGCGCCGAAATCGGGCGGCGCTGGAATCTGCCGCTCGTGCACGAGGAGGTCCTGGCGAGCCAGCGCCGGCGACATCTGGTGTACGCAGCGCTACGGCAGGGCCGCTATCAACCGTGGGATTACCAGCCACTGCGCGATGCCAGCCGGCTTTATGTCCGCAATGACCAGTCGCTCAATGACCTCGAGGATATGGCGCGCTTCCCGCGCCTGGCTTGAGCGCAGCGCACAGCTGAGCGCGCTCCTGCTGTTGCTGGCCAGCCTGCAGAGCGCCTGGGGCGCGCCGGACCCTGCGGCGTGCCGCACCGTGAGGCTCGCGGATGTCGGCTGGACCGATGTCACCGCGACGACGGCGCTCCTGAGTCAGCTGCTGAGTCAGCTGGGCTATCAGCCGCACACCACCCTGCTGTCGGTACCGGTGACCTTCTCGGTCATGAAAGGCGGCAGCATCGATGTGTTTCTGGGCAACTGGATGCCCGCCCAGACGCGTGATCGCCAGCCCTACCTCGATGACCATTCCATCGAGATCGTTCGCGAGAATCTCACCGGGGCCAAATACACCCTCGCAACACCTGCGTACGCATATGAGGCGGGCCTGCGCGATTTTGCCGCTATTCAGCGCTTTGCAGAGCCGCTGCACCACACCATCTACGGCATCGAGCCGGGCAACGACGGCAATCATCACATCCTTGGCATGATCGAGCACAATGACTACGGGCTCGGCGGCTTTCATCTGGTCGAGTCGAGTGAGCAGGGGATGTTGGCTGAAGTCGCGCGCGCGGTCGCGGCGCATGCTCCGATCGTGTTTCTCGCCTGGGATCCGCACCCCATGAACATGCAGTTTGATCTGCGTTATCTGAGCGGTGGCGATGCGACCTTCGGACCGAATTACGGGGGTGCGCGCGTGCTCACGGTGGTGCGCGCAGGCTACCAGCAGCAGTGCCCGAATGTCGCGCAGCTGCTGCGCAATCTGGTTTTCACAACGCGCGGTGAAAGCGAGGTGATGGCCGCCATGCTGCAGGCGCATGCGACGCCGCCGGCGGCGGCGGCGGCTTGGCTCGCAGCTCATGAGCAGATCCAGCAGCGCTGGTTGCAGGGTGTGCAAAGATATGTCGGCTCGGAGCATGGTCTGGCGCTCGCAGGTCGCGAGGCTGTGAGTTTCGGTCCGCGTTTTGAGAACTGGCTGCAAGCGCGCAAGTTGCCGGTGGGCGATGGGATGGCTCGGCTCATCGAGTGGATCAGAGCGCATGGCGCTACCGTGTTCGCGCTGACCTCCGGTGGCATCAGCGCCTCCATCGGTGCGGTGTACTGGGTGTTGCGCAAGCTACCGCCGCTGCTCATCGTCGGTATCGCAGCCCTCGCTGCCTGGCATCTGCAGCGCTCCTGGCCGCTGGCGCTGTTCGTCGTGCTCGCGCTGCTGCTGATCATGAATCAGGGCTATTGGGACCAGACTCTCGAGACTCTGGCACTGGTGCTGGTGGCGGCACTTGTGGCCACCCTGATAGGCGTGCCGCTCGGTATCGTCGCAGCCCATCATCGCGCCCTTGCGGCGGGGTTGCGGCCGGTACTGGATCTGATGCAGACGCTGCCGACGTTCGTCTATCTGATCCCGACACTGGTGCTGTTTGGCCTGGGTAGTGTCCCCGCCCTGATCTCGACGGTGATCTTTGCGCTGCCCGCCCCGGTGCGGCTGACCCAGCTCGGCATCACGGGTGTGCCGCAGGCCTTACGCGAAGCGGGTGAGGCCTTCGGCGCGACACGCTGGCAGCTGCTGTTCAAAGTCGAGCTGCCGAGCGCTGCGCCGCTGATTCTCGCGGGCATCAGTCAATGCATCATGTTGTGTCTGTCGATGGTGGTGATTGCCGCCCTGGTAGGAGCGGGCGGACTGGGCGTGCCGGTCGTGCGGGCGCTGAATTCCGTGCAGGTCGGCATGGGCATCGAAGCGGGCGTCGCGATCGTGCTGCTGGCCGTGATCCTCGATCGAATCCTGCGCCGGCCGGATCCCAAGCGTTGAACTACGACTTCATCATCGTGGGAGGCGGCTCGGCCGGTTGCATCCTGGCCGACCGTTTGAGTGCCAGCGGTCGCCATCGCGTCCTGTTGCTCGAAGCCGGCGGCGATGACGCCGCCCTGCGGTTCCGCGTGCCCATCGGCTACGTCTATACGTACTACGATCCGCAGCACAACTGGATGTATTACTCCGAGCCCGAGCCGCAGTTGAATGGCCGCAAGCTGTACGTGCCACGCGGCAAGGTGCTGGGGGGCAGCGGCTCGATCAACGCGATGATCTACATCCGGGGTCAGGCACGGGACTTCGCCGACTGGAGCGCCGCGGCCGGCAGCACGGACTGGTCCTTCGAGAAGGTGTTGCCTTACTACCGCCGCATGGAGTCGCACGCACTGGGCGCATCCGCATGGCACGGCGGGGACGGTCCCATTCGCGTGACGCCGATGCGCCCCCAGGCGCATCCGCTATGTAACGATTTCCTCACCGCCTGCCAACAGCTGGGGTATCCCCTCACGCAGGATTTCAACGGCGCTCAGTTCGAAGGCGGCGGCATCTATGACATCAACACGCGCAATGGTCTGCGCGATTCCAGCAGTCGCGCGTACCTGCGCCGCGCTGCCGGGCGCAGCAACCTGATCATCGAGCGCGAGCGGTTGGTGGAGCGGATTCTGTTCGATGGCAGCGGGCGCGCGAGGGGTGTCATTTCCAACGGGCGGGACGGCCGCTTCGAATGCTCAGCCTCGGGCGAGGTGATACTGTGCGCAGGTGCGGTAGGCACCCCACAACTGCTGCAACTCTCAGGTGTGGGCGACGAGCAGCTGCTGCGCTCGCACGGTATTGCCGTGGTTCACCATGCACCCGCGGTCGGCCAACAGCTGCAGGATCATGTATGTGCGAGTTACTACTATCGGGCGCGGCGTACGACCTTGAACGATGAGCTCGGCGCGTGGTCCGGCAAAGTGCGCGCCGGGCTGCGCTACCTGCTGTTCCGGGCAGGCCCTCTGGCGCTCAGCGTCAATCAGGCCGGAGGGTTCTTTCGCAGTACACCGGAAGCCAGCTTTCCCAACATTCAGTTGTATTTCAATCCGCTGTCCTACAGCATTCCACGCGATGGCTCCAACAGCCTCGCGCCCGAGCCGTATTCGGGCTTCCTGGTCGCCTTCTCGCCCTCTCGCCCGCGCAGCCGCGGCAGCGTGCAGATCGGCTCGCCCCGAGCGCAGGATGCGCCACTCATCCGCCTGAACTTCCTTGCAAGCGAACACGATCAGCAGGAGGTTGTGCAGGCAAGCCGTCTCGTGCGAGGACTGTTCGAGGCGCCCGCGCTGCGTGCCGTCACGGCGCAGGAGGTGCGACCCGGCGAGCGCGTCCAGAGTGATGCCGAGATGCTGCAGTACTTCCGTGAGGAAGCCGGTTCGATCTATCACCTCTGTGGCAGCTGTGCGATGGGCAGCGATCCTTCACGCAGTGTCGTGTCAGCACGGCTGCAGGTACACGGTTTGCGCGGCTTGCGCATTGCCGATGCATCCATCTTCCCGAACGTAACCTCGGGCAACATCAATGCGCCCGCGATGATGGTCGCGGAGAAGGCGGCTGACCTGATCCTCGAAGATCAGGCTTCGGGCTGAGACTTGGATCGGCGGTCCTGCGAGACTGCCGATTTCAAGCGTTCCAGCCGACGGGCTTCGCGGCCATCTGCAGATGGAGTGGCGCGTCGCTGTATGGATGTGCGAGCGCGACGGCCTCATTCAGCTCGACGCCGAGGCCGGGCTCGGCAGGCGGGATCAGGTAACCGGCTTCCCACTGCAGGCCTCGCTGCAACAGCTGTGCATGGAAGCCGTCCCAGCGCTCGATGCCCTCCAGAATGAGGAAGTTCGGGCTGCAGGTGGCAAGCTGAATGTTGGCGGCGCCCACGATCGGACCACAATACAGATGGGGTGCGATCTGCACGTGCTGCGTTTCGGCCATGGCCGCGATCTTCTTCGCTTCCAGCAGTCCGCCCACGCGGCCGAGATTCATCTGCAGAATGGCTGCCGCTCCAAGCTGCAGCAGCCGCGCGAAATCGTACTTGGTCGCCAGACGCTCTCCGGCTGCGATAGGGATCGTGGTGGCCCGCGCCACCCGGGCCATCTCCTCCGGCGCATCCGGTGGCACGGGCTCCTCGAACCACAGCGGCTCGAATGGCTCGAGCCGACGCGCCAGCCGGATCGCGCCGGCTGCCGTCATCTGGCCGTGTGTGCCGAACAACAGATCAGCCCTCAAGCCGACAGCTGCGCGCAGCTGTCGGCAGAAGCGCTCGCATCGGTCCAGATCGGCCATAGCCAGCTGCCGGCCATCAAAGGCGCTGTAGGGGCCGGCTGGGTCAAATTTCAGTGCCGTGAAGCCCTGCGATAGGTACTCGGCAGCGCGCTCGGCCGCCAGATCCGGGTCCATATAGACATCGGTGCAATCCCCGGGGCGCGAGTAAATGTACGTGTAGGTGCGCAGGCGCTCGTGCACGCGCCCGCCCAGGAGCTTGTAGATCGGTCGCCCGGCCTGCTTGCCGATGATGTCCCAGCAGGCCATCTCCAGCGCACTGATCACTCCCATCAGCGTGAGGTCGGGGTGCTGGGTGTAACCTGCGGAATAGGCCCGGCGCCAGAAGCTCTCGATGTCGTGGGGGTCTTCATCAAGTAGAAAACGGGCGAACACATCCTGCAGCAGTTGCGCGACCAGATGCGGGTCGAAGGGCACACAGTAGGCCTCGCCGAATCCGTGCACGCGGTCATCGGTGGTGAGCTTGACGAACACGAAATAGCGGCCACCATAGTGCGGCGGCGGATTGCCCACGACGAAGGTTCTGATATCGACGAGTTTCATGTGCCGCCTCGCTCAGCCGGCTGCCGATCCCGCTCGCGAGCCACCGCGCATGAGCGTCAACGCCAGCCCCGCCGAGGCCAGCATGAGAAACAGGCTGACGGCATTCAGTACTGGGGTGGCGCCTTCGCGCATGCGGCCGTACATCATGATCGTCAGCGGTGTCTCCGAGCCCGCGAGCATCAATGTCGTGTTGAAATTTTCGAAGGACATGAGAAACGAGATCGCTGCCGAGCCGATGAGCGCAGGCCGCAGATAAGGCACGGTGATGGTGCGCAGTACGGCCGCATGCGAGCCGCCGAGATTGAGGGCGGCTTCCTCGAGAGTACGGTCGAATCGCTTCAGACGCGCGCTGATCATCAGCGTGGCGATGGTCGCGATGTAGGAAAACTGTCCCAGCACTACGAGGGGCAAGCCAGGGCGCAGAAAATCGAGATCGAGCCCGAACAGATCATCGGCCAGCTCCGCGACACGGCTGGAAAACGAGAGGATGGAGATGCCCAGGATGACCCCGGGGATGACCAGCGGTGTCAGCATGAGCACCGACAAGAGCTGTTTGCCGGGAAACTGGAAGCGCTCCATGAGAAAGGCATTGGCGGTGCCGACACTGACCGACAGCAGTGTGACCCAGAATGCCACGACGACGCTGGTCCAGATGCTGCCGAGGAGGTCGGCGTCATGAAACAGCCCGACCCGAGCGCGCAGATCATGGCCGGTGAACCAGTCGAGCGTGAAACCGCGCCACGGCGGCGCCGGGTAGTTGGCGTTGTTGAAGGCAAACACCGCGACGACGATCAGCGGCGTGAACAGAAACAGCAGAAACACTGCGACGTAGACTACTGTCGAGACGCGCAGCCAGGCTGGACGCGGCAGCGAGGCGATCATGAGCGCCTCATGACATCGACGAACCGCTGGCCACTCAGGCGCAGGCCGATCGCCACGATTGCGGTGGAGAGACCGAGCAGCAGGAAACCGAAGGCGGCACCCTGTTCCCAGTTGAAGCGCACGATGAACTGCGTGTAGATCAGCTCCGTGAACCACTGCGAGTTCTTGCCGCCCAAGAGGTTCGGCGTCAGATAGTTGCCCAAGGTCAGCATGAATACCACGATGCAGCCGGCCGTGATCCCAGGCGCAGCATGCGGGATGACGATCTGACGCAGAATGGCAAAGCCGCTCGCTCCCAGATCGTAGGCCGCCTCGATCAGCGAGTTATCCAGGCTCTCGAGGCTGCTCACCAGCGGCACCACCATGAACAGCAGCGAGGTATAGACGAGGCCTGTGAGAATGGTGGCATCGTGATACAGCAGCTCGGGCGGCGGCTGCGGTCAGTCCGAGTTTCACCAGCAGCGCCGGCAGCACACCCGACTCGCGCAGCAGAATGAGCCAGCCCAGCGCCCGCACCGTTTCGCTCACCCAGAAAGGGATGAGGCAGACCACAAACAGCAGCGCGCTCGCGCGGCCGCGCGCGACTTTCGTGATGACCCAGGCGATGGGGAAAGCCACGAGCAACGTCAGAGCGGTTGCGACGATGGAGATCAGCGCGGTGCGCACGAAGACCTGCCAGTAGAGCGGCTCGGCAAAGAACGTGCGGAACTGGTCCAGGCTCGGCTGATAGGTGTGCGGCGCTATGCGCTCGCGCAGTGAGAGTATGGCCAGCTGCAGGTGAGGCAGGATGATGAGTGCGAAGAGCCACAACAGGGCAGGCGCCAGTAGCAGCAGCAACATGAGACGGCGCTGCCACAACCGTTGGGCCGCGTCGGAGCGACGCAGCGCCGGAGGGGGCGCCATGATCCGCATACCGGGCTCCGCCACCTCAGCCATGCGGTGCTCCGGGGCTCGCAAAGCAGATGGCCCGTTCCGGATCAAAGCTGAAATGCACCCGCTCGCCGACCTTGAGATCGGCGAAACGTCCGGTCTGGGGCAGGGCGACACGGAACTCGAAACGCGTCAGCTCTTCCTGCAGAAGCACTGCGGAGTTGGCGCCATCGAACAGCAGGCTCTGCACCGTCGCCACGTAGTGATGCTGATTCTGCGGCAAGCGGCTCGCGTCGCGCTCGAGCGCTGCCGCCTCCGGCCGCACGAAGGCCTCGACAGGGCTGCCCGCCGTGACGGGGCCGCCGATGCGCGCATGCACACGCCAGCCGTCCGCGGTCTCGAATTTCGCCAATCTGGCCTGTCGCTTCCCAGCAGACGCCCGAAGATGCGATTGTTGGCGCCGACGAAGGCAGCGACGAAGGCCGTGGCCGGCTCGTAGTAAAGCTGTTGCGGAGTGCCCAGCTGCTCGAAGCGGCCCTGGTTCATGACGCCCACATGATCGGACAGCACCAGCGCCTCGGACTGATCGTGCGTGATGTAGACGAAAGTCGTGCCAAAGGCCGCCTGCAGCTGCTTGAGCTCGATCTTCATGTGCTCGCGCAGCTTCAGATCGAGCGCGCCGAGCGGCTCATCCAGCAGCAGCAGGGTCGGCTCGAGCACCATGCTGCGGGCGATGGCGACCCGCTGCCGCTGGCCCCCGGAGAGCTCGTCGACCCGCTTGGCGCCCGCGCCTGCGAGTCCCACGCGCTCCAGCATCGCAGCGGCGCGTCGCATGCGCTCGGCGCGTCCGACGCCACGGCGTGCCAGCCCGAAGGCGACGTTCTCGCCCACCGACATCATCGGAAACAGCGCGAGCTGCTGAAACACCATGTTGACCGGCCGGCGGTTGGGTCGCCACGCCGCGCATGCTGCGGCCGCCGATGAGAATGTCGCCGCTATCGGGCTCGCTGAACCCTGCGATCATGCGTAGCAGGGTGGTCTTGCCGCAGCCCGGAGGGTCCGAGAATGGAGAAGAAGCTGCCGCGGCTGACGCTGAAGGACAGATCGTTCACCGCGCGATGGCCGGCGAAATTCTT
Source organism: uncultured Pseudomonadota bacterium (assembly GCA_963715725.1). Taxonomy (GTDB): domain Bacteria; phylum Pseudomonadota; class Gammaproteobacteria; order Steroidobacterales; family Steroidobacteraceae; genus 13-2-20CM-66-19. Next base: position 4,124,124 of record OY970272.1, read on the forward strand.
CACCACCGACTGCACGAGGAGATCGGGTGTGGCTTGAGAGGCGGGGACACTCAATTCGGCGGCCTTTACACGATCGAGAATGCGACCCTCCATGGCCTCCAGCCCGGGCGGAATCGCCGGGTACCATTTGATGCCGGTGAACACGCCCTGCGGGAAGCTCGCGTTGAATTGCGCGCGCATGACCGGATCCACCAGCTCCTCCGTGCCGCGCGCCGCGGTCCAGTTGCCGACCTTGCGGGTGATGCGTGCGGCAATCTCGGGGCGCATGGTGAAGTTGATCCACTTGTAAGCGCCCGCATCGTTGCGACCCTTGTACGGCAGCGCGAAGGTGTCAAGCCAACCGAGTGCTCCGGATGCGGGCACAATGTAGTGCATGTCGGGATTCTCGCGGTTGAGGTCCCAGCCTCCGGTATCCCACATCATCGCTGCGACCACCTCGCCCGAGCGCATGGCGTTCAGCAACTGGTCGCGGTTGTCAAAGAAGAAACGCACCACGGCTTTGCATGCTGCCAGCGTCTGGCCAACACGCTGCCATGAGGGCCTCGTAGGCCTTCGGGTCGTCATAGAGGGCAAACGGATCCTGTCCCAGGGCGAAGGCAAAGGCCATCAGCGTCGGCCGCCGTAGCCGCATGGAGGTTTTGCCTTTCAGCTCCGGCCGGCACAGATCTCCGTAATCGCGGATCGTTGGCTTTACTCGTGTCTGCCACCAGTCCTTCGGTGCCCCACAGATAAGGCAATGCGTACAGCTGACCATCCAGCGTCGCCGTTCGGCGCGTGATCTCCAGGATCTCCGGGCGAAACTGCGCGAGGTTGATCTGACGCAGGTCGATCGGCTTGTACAGACCAAATTCGCGCTGCACACCGGTGAGGCGATCCTGCGAGGGTTGCGCCAGATCGAAGCCCGCGCCGCCGGTCGCATGCAGCTTGGAGATGATCTCTTCGTTGTTCGAGAGAGTCAGCTCGACGTGAATGCCGGTTTCCTTCTCGAAATCGGCGGCCACATCCGCCGGCACGTAATCCGCCCAGGTAATGATGCGCAGGCGCTTGCTGTTGTCCACCCGTCCGCAGGAACACAGAAGGCCGAGCAGTGACAGGGCGAGCAGGATACTGCGCATGCGCGTTAGTCTGCTGTGCCCGCCGCCCGCCGGCAGTTGGCGACCAGGTCCCGGGCCGCCAGGAAGTAGTGCAGTGCCGCCCACAGCCCGGTCGGTACCAGGCATAGCAGCGCGAGCCGCAGCGACTGCGCGTTGGGAACGTGCTGCGGGGCAAACCAGTCACTCAGAAAGCCGACGGCCTGCGGTGCGATCACCAGGTTACCGACATTGGCCACGAACAGCGTCGTCGCACAGAACATCGCACGCATGCGACATTGCGCCAGATTGTTGACCAGACCGAAGGAGGGCCCGAGGTAGAAGTAGATGGTCGGGATGAAGATCCAGAACATGGTCTTCGCCACGAACAGCGAGTGGGTGAGAAAGACCACACCGGAGGCGAGTGTCCCGAAAGCTGTCACCCAGCCGAGCAGTCGCACGACGCGCCGCAGATCGGAGGTCATGTAGGGCTGCGCGACCCACCAGCCGGTCAGAATGGTCGCGAGCGTGCCTCCCACGAGGTGCGCATTACCGGTGATCGAACCCGCCTCGCCCGCGCTGATATGGTAGTTGCGCATCAGAAAGGCCGGCGTCCAGTATGTGAGGCCCCAACCCCACAACGCGCTCAGCGCGCTGCCAGCCATGACATGGACCGCGGCGCGCTGTTTCCATAGAAAAGCCATGGTGTGCATGAACGACGGCGCGGCGGCCTCATTCGCTGCATCCAGACAACCGCGGCGGGGTTCGCGCACCGTGAGGAACACGGCAATCCCGGTGATCACTCCGGGAAGGCCCAATGCCAGAAAAACGGCGCGCCAGCCGAACCGGTCGGCGATCGCTCCGGCGATGTTGTAGCCCACCCAGGCGCCCAGCGGGGCGCCCAACGAAAAGACCGACAGGGCCATCGGCCGGCGTGCCGCCGGAAAGTAGTCCGAGATGATCGAGTTGGCCGCCGGCGTGCCGCCCGCCTCGCCGATGCCCACGCCGATGCGGGCAAACAGCAGCTGCCCGTAGTTGCGGGCCAGGCCGCAGAGGGTCGTCATCACCGACCAGATGATGAGCGAGATGCTGATGATGTTGCGGCGGCTGCGCCGGTCGGTCAGCCACGAGATCGGAAAGCCGAACGTGACGTAGAACAGCGCCAGCGAGACACCGGTGAGGAAAGCGATTCCCGAGTCGGTCAGCCGCAGCTCGATGCGGATCGGCTCGAGCACCGTGGAGACCACATAGCGGTCGGCGATGCTGAGCGTGTAGACCAAGGACATCATGATCAGCACATACCAGCGCAGCGCCGGGGAGGCTTGCTGCGCTGTTATGCTCTCATCGCCGGACGTTCGCAGCGTGGCCGGCAGCGTCGATTCAGTTTCGAGCAGAGAGCCCCCTTGATCTTCTGGATGACCTGCGCACCATGAACAATAGCAAAATCGGCTTCATCGGCCTTGGCAACGTTGGCGGCAAGCTCGCCGGCAGCCTGCTGCGCCAGGGAATGGCCCTGAGCGTGCGGGATCTAAACCCACAGCTGGAAGCAGACTTCGTACGGCGCGGCGCTTCAAGAGCGGCGTCGCCTCGAGACATGATCCAGGCCGTGGACGTGGTGATCACCTGCCTGCCTTCGCCGGCAGCCTCCGCAGAGGTGATGGAGAGAGCGGACGGGGTTCTCAGCGGCCTGCGTGCCGGGCAGGTATGGCTGGAGATGAGCACTACCGATGCGGCCGAAGTGCGTCGGCTCGGTGCGCTCGTGGCGGCGCGCGGTGGCCTGGCGCTCGACTGCCCGGTTTCCGGCGGTTGTCACCGGGCCCAGACCGGTAACATTTCCATCTTTGCAGGCGGCGAGCGCGCAGCTTTCGAACAAGTGCTGCCGATCCTCAAGGTTCTGGGCCGGCGCATCCTGCATACCGGTGCGCTCGGCTCAGCCTCGATTCTCAAGGTGATCACCAACTATCTGTGTACCGTGCATCTTGCGGCGCTGGCGGAGGCGCTCACGGTGGCAAAAGTATCCGGTCTCGACATGAATGTGACTTACGAAGGCATCCGCATCTCATCGGGCAACTCCTTCGTGCACGAGACCGAGTCCCAGGTGATTCTCAATGGCAGTCGCGATATCAGCTTCACCATGGATCTGGTGGTGAAGGATGTGGGGCTATTCGATGCCCTGGCGCACGAGCTCAAGGTACCCGTGGAGCTCTCTCCGCTGGTGCTCGGCATATTCAAGGATGGTCAGCGGCGTTTCGGACCGCGGGAATTCTCCCCCAACATCATCCGGCGTGTTGAGGAGCCCTGTGGCGTGCGCGTCCTCGGGGAAGGTTTTCCGGCTCAGATGGTGGATGACGAGCCGGAGGCGGCCGGCTATGAGGTGCTGCCCCATGCGCCCCGTGGCCAGGGATGAGGCTGCAGGTTGCAGCACCCCGTGTCGGCGCGCACCATCTGTACGGCTTTTTTTCCCCGCTGAGCGCCTGAGATGAACAACCAACTGGCGAGCATCGACCAAATCCGCAATACCGCCATCGATCTGGCAATCCGCTTCGGTCCCAAGGTGGTGGTAGCGGTGCTGATCCTGGTGGCTGGCGTGTTCGTCAGCCGCTGGGTGAGCCGCTGGCTGTTGAAGGCTTTGCAGCGGATCGAGCTCGAGCCGCCGGTGCGTTCGCTGCTCGCGCGCATCGCCTGGGTGCTGAGCTTTGCGCTGTTCCTGATCATGGCGCTGCAGAACCTCGGCGTCGAGCTGTTGCCGCTCATCGCCGGTATCAGCGTGGCGGGGGCGGGGATCGCGCTGGCGACACAGGGCGTGCTGGCGAATCTCGTCGCGGGGCTGTCGATCATCTTCGCCAAGCCCTTCCGGGTGGGTGAGTGGATCTCCATCGCGGGCGAAGAGGGGATGGTCAACACGATCACGCTCTTCAGCACTACGCTGCTGCACACGGACCGCTCCCGCGTGATCATTCCGAACCGCAAGATCGTCGGTGAGATCCTGCATAACTATGGCCGGATCCGGCAGCTCGATCTCACCGTCGGGGTGGCCTACGACACCGACATCAATGGCGCCATTGCCGTGATCGGCGAGATACTGCAAGCCAATCCGAGGGTATTGAAGGATCCTGCGGCAGTGGTGCAGGCGCTGCAGCTGGGTGATTCCACCATCAACATCGTCATCCGACCCTGGGTGCAGGTGGCGGACTACGTGCCAGCGCCCGGAGAGATCATGGCGGCGGTACTCAACACGTTCCGTGCGCACGCCATCTCCATGCCGTTCCCGCAGCGGGAGGTGCGATTGCTCTCCGAGACGCCAGCGGCTGATCCCGGCCGCATCGCGAGTCACCGCGCCGAGGCTCGCCCGTGACAGAGAGGCTAACGCTGCGCGGCTACGATCTGCTGCGTAACCCGCGGCAGAATCGTGGTACCGGTTTTACGCAGGCGGAGCGGGATGAGCTCGGCCTCACCGGGCTCCTGCCCCCCGGTGTCAGCACTCTCGAGCTGCAGGTGGCGCGCACGCATGAAGCATTGGCGAAGCTCGAGAACGATCTGCAGAAGTATCTGCTGCTCTCTGACCTGCAATCGCGCAATGAGACGCTGTTCTATGCGGTGATCATGTCTGACCCGGCCACCTTTATGCCGATCGTCTACACCCCGACCGTCGGCGAAGCCTGTCAGAAATTCGATCATATCTTCCGGGCCGCCCGCGGCATTTACCTGCCCATCAATGCGCGCGGCAGGCTGCGCGAGCTGCTCAGCCACTGGCCGCAGCAGGACGTGCGTTTCATCGTCGTGACGGATGGCGAGCGAATTCTTGGCCTGGGGGATCTGGGCGTGGGCGGTATGGGCATCCCCATCGGGAAATTGGCGCTATACACGGCCTGCGCCGGTGTACCGCCGCAGTATTGCCTGCCGGTCACCCTCGATGTGGGCACCAATAACCAACAGCTGTTGGAAGATCCGCTGTATCTCGGCTTGCGCATGACGCGCACACGCGGGGAGGAATATCACACGTTCATCGAGGAATTCGTGGCCGCGGCGCAATCCCTCTACCCCCACTGCTGCATTCAGTGGGAGGATTTCGGCAACATCAACGCGGTACCCATCCTCGAGCGCTACAAAAGCAGGCTCTGCACTTTCAACGATGATATCCAGGGCACCGCGGCAGTGGCTTTAGCCGGCATCTTCGCTGCACTGCGCATCACCGGGCAGCCGCTGACCGAGCAGCGCTTTCTGTTTCTCGGCGGCGGTTCCGCGGCTACCGGCATCGCAGAGCTGATCAGTCGGGCGATGGCACTGGAGGGTCTGGAGCTTTCAGCTGCGCGTCGCCGCAACATCCTGTTTGATGTCAACGGCCTGCTGGTCCCCTCGCGCACGGACCTCGCCGAATTCCAGCGCCCGTTTGTGATCGAGCACCCGCCGGTCAGAAGTTTCCTCGATGCGGTGCGCGAGCTGCGGCCGACCGGCATCATCGGAGTCAGCACGGTTCCGAAACTTTTCAATCAGGCGGTGATCGAGGCTATGTCCGAGATCAACCCACGACCGATCATCTTCCCGTTTTCCAATCCCACCTCGCGCTCCGAGTGCACGGCTGAGGAGGCGTATCGCTGGTCCGCAGGCCGCGCAATCTTCGCCAGTGGCAGTCCGTTTCCGCCGGTAGAGATCAATGGCACGACGCTCATCCCGGGGCAGGGGAATAACGTCTACATCTTTCCCGCTCTCGGTATGGCGATCTATGCAACGCAGCCGCGTCGTGTCACCGACGCCATGTTCATCGAAGCCGCCAAAGCGGTCGCCGAACAGGTCAACGAAGAGAGCCTCGCAAGTGGTCTCATCTTTCCGCCCCAGAGTCAGATTCTGCAGTCGTCGCTGCATGTGGCGACCCGTGTCGCCGAGCATATCTTCGCGGAGCAGGCGGCACAGGTGCCTCGACCGCAGGAGGTAGCCGCGCATATCGAACGAGTTGCGTACCGACCCGTATACGGTTCGCTGTGCTAAAAAAACGCCGCCGGGCCGTTCGCGAGGGGGCACGAAGCGGGCGTCGGCGGCGTCTATCGGACAAATGAACACCCGACGCCATGAATAATGCAGCCGCCGTGCCAGGGCCGTGAGCGGCGATCCTGCAGGGACAATAGGCCGCTCAAGCCCAGCCACCCGAAGACTGTTATTCAAAGACTTGCGGCATCATCTTCGCGTGTTTTGGAGCTCTGCAGCTCATCGATCGAGCCGCGTTCCGCCGCCTGCGCAGCCGCGCTCGACTCGGGACGCACCGTACTGAATCACCGTCCGCCGCTGCTGCACTGCCGGTGGGCGATCGGCTGCTCAACCCAGCAGCCGCTGGCGCTGGCTGTCCTCCTCGTGCGTGCGGGCCGCAAAATCGCCGGCCTCGGTGGCTGGCAGCCTCGATGCGGGTTCAGCTGACATGGGCGATGCGGAATACCTCTTTGAAGGTTCTGAGCTGTACGCGGTGTCGCGAGGCGACGCGTGTCAGCAACCGTAAGCCGCGCGCAGTCAGGAATACCTCACTACGGCGGCGGTCGCGCGCACTGCGGCGCTTGCCGACCAGGCCTGACCTGATGCTGCGCGCGATGAGCGCCGTGGTTCCGTGGGGGCTTGCCTGCAACCGCAGCGCCAGCTCCCCGACACTTGCGGGCAGTCGTCCTTCGTGGCCACGGATGTGCAGCATGAGCAGATACTGCGTGGGTGTGATACCGGCGCTCCGGCAGGTCTGCTCGCTGAAGCGCAGGAAGCGTGCCAGCTCGAAGCGGAAGGTTGATAAGGCCAGGTAATCCTCCCGGGTCACTCCAATGCTCCGTTACCGCTGCAGCGCGGCCGAGTTATATCACAGCATGATATAATCCGCCGTGCGCAGTACCGGAGGCACGATGGGTGAGAAGCGTCAGGGTGGTTCCGACGCGCCGGTCCACTCTCAACAGGGGACGGTGCTGAGCCAGCAGGGGCCGCAGATCAGCCGGCCGGCTGGCTTGAGCGCAGCCGAGCTTTTGTCATTGCTGCAGGAGCTGCTTGCCGGCGAGATTGCCGGGGCACGCGTATGCCTGCAAAGCGCGCGGGCAGCGAGCGAGCCCTACGGAGCGCTGCTCTCGCAGATTCATCGCGATGAGGCGCATTGGTGCGACCTGCTCACCCGCCACATCAAGCGCCTGGGCGGCGTGCCGGCGTCCGAGGCAGGCCCCTTCCTGGCCAAAGCCATGGCGATCGAGGATCTGCGCGAGCGGATGGCATTCCTCAATCGCGGACAGGCATGGGTGGTTCGCAAACTGCGCGAATCGCTGCCCGCCATTCAGGAGGCGAGCCTGCAGTCCGACCTGAGCGAGATGTTGGAAGCCCACCAGGACAACATCGATAAGGTCGCAGCGCTGAATTGACTTCGGTCGCGCTGCATTGAGCTTCGCGCCTAGGGTGCGTGCGCACCGAGGGCGACGAAGTATTGCTGCAATTCGCCGCGATCCGCATCGGAGATGGCAATCCCAAGCGGCATGCGCCGATAGCCGGCGTCCGCCGAGAGGCGGAACAGCACTTCCTCGAGCAGCCGTCCATGCCGGGTGGTCCCGCTCAGCAGGGCCTCCTTGAGAGCGGGTTCCTCCAGGAAAGGGATGCGCGGCGCGCCTGCACTGTCGTGACAGGCGGCACAGACACGCAGCAGTTCCGCGGGTGGCAGCCGGCTTGCAGAAGGTGCAGGGCTAGCCGGCGGTGTCGGCTCGGACAGGCTCCAGTCCAGTGCAGTCCTGGCCGGGGAGCTCAGCTCAGCCTCACTGCGTCGGCGCAGATAACGACAGTAGCGATCGCCATCCACGGAAGTTGCGTAGGAGCTGAGCGCGGCCAGAGACGGGTCCTGGGGGGTGATCTCACTAAGAAGCGCATCGCGCAGCTTGGATCCCGCCCCAGGCGCCGTGGTGAGGTCGTAGGTTCCCTTCTCGAGGGCCAGCGTCCAGGTGTCGGTGCGCATGCCTAAGCCCACTTCGGCAACGAGGCGCAGCGGTATGAGGGCATTCGCTGATTCCGCCGGCTGCACGCTTTGCGTGGGCAAAGCTGTGACAGGGGTGAAGGCACCGGCCTCTCGCAGGCGCTCTTCCTTGAGTGTCGCCGCCCAGCGGTTCGCGATCTCGCTCGTGCTCGAGAGTCGTCGCAAGCCCGCCTGCGCCGCGCCTCTCGCAGCGGAGGGCAGGAAGTCGCCCAGCGATCCACAGTCACCACCCGCTGCGCCCAGCAGGGCGTACTGAAACTCCGCAAAACGTGGCTGCTCGCGCATCTCACGCACCAGCGACTCGGCGAGGAGACTGCCCAGGAGCGCCGAGAATTCTGCGTTGGGCGGCTCCTGCTGAGCGCCCGCGTAACGCAGGCTGCTGCTCGCGTGGAATGTCTGCGGATCCGCCAGTCGCTGCACGCCCAGAAGATGCCGGTACCGGGGGTGCGAGGCTTGCCCAGCGAGAAAGCTTTCCAGCCCGGCGCGCTCTGACGCTGAGAGAGGTGTGTCATAGCGCTGGCCGTAGGCCCCTGGCCACAACGGCCAGCTGTCCCAGATCGGGCGCGCGGGATGCCCATGACATGCCTGACAGGTAGCCGGGTTGGGCTCGGAAAAGAACACCTCAGCCGATGAACCCGGCGAGGGGAAACGGATCTCGCGCAGACGGAAGCGCTTGTCGGCCCCGAACTCAATAGCCTCGAGCACCTCGTAGCCGCGCTGTGTGGGCTGCCCGTTGAAGGTCAGCACCAGGCGGGCATCCGTCCCGTAGAGAATCACGCGCGGATCGCGAGAGCTGGCCTGCTGCAGGCTGCGACTGACAAACACCAGGGTGTAACGGTAACGCAGGGGGCCCGGCAGAGCCGCTAGCAGCTCATCCACCGACTGGATGTGCCGCGTTTCGATCAGGGAGCGTAGCGCCGCAAAATCGAAGTCCGCTGCCACAGCCCTTGTGGCAACACAAACCAGCATGACTGCGCATCGCAGCGTGAGAGTCCAGCGCACGCGAGAGGGTTCCGTTGCTCACTCCATCGCGGTTGAAAATCAGACCAACACCCAACAACCGGGGGGCGCGGCGGATCTAACCTGACCATCTCAGGGGCATACTGAGAGCTGAGTCCCAATTGGCACAAGATGTCAAAGGCAGACGATAAAGGTGTCGAGTCGCACGCCGAAAGCTTGGCGTGTTTACCCGATCATGCGACGGCTTATGGTAACAGCCGTCAACTTCTGCAGGCCGAAGAGACCGCGCGGGATATACCTTCCGTGCGCCGTACTGATTGCCTTTGTGACGGCGGTCGCAGCTGCCCACGCTGACTCAGGACCGCCGCTACTGGATTCTCTGCCGCAGATTTGGCGCGACGAGGATGGGGTCGTCTTCAACCTGCACGGACTCAGCGGCCATCCAGTGGTCCTGACCATGGCCTACGCCTCCTGTCACCGCATCTGTCCGCTGACCATGCAGAGATTGCAGCAGCTGCAGGAGCGCTTCGACGCGCAGCAGATTCGAGCGGAATTCGTGGTCGTGGGCTATGACCCCGAGAGCGACGATGCCGCAGCCTGGCGCCGCTACCGCCGTACGCGACACCTGACGCGAGCGAACTGGCATTTCCTGATTGGCTCAACGCAGCAGGTTTCCCGGTTTGCCCGCGTGTTGGGATTCGAGTTCTGGAAGGCGGACGAGCATGTCATGCATGACGGGCGGATCCTGTATCTCGACCCGCAGGGAGTGTTGCAGTTGGATCCGGGATCCGGCGTGCAGCAAGCATCGATAACAGAATGACTGAGTATGGAGCACGCATGTTGATGACTCTGGATACACGCTGCGGTTCGAAGTGGCGGCGTCTGCCCGCTTTCGCGCTGCTGGCACTGTTGCAGTGTGTGGCTGCGCATGCGGCCGCGCCGGATGATCGGATCAGCGTCCTGGAGAAGAAGCTCGATCAGACCCTGGAGTTGGTTCGCCAGCTCTCGACGCGGGTGCAGGAGTTGGAGACCCAGGTGGCGAACGGCTCGCAACCCGCAGCCGGCAACCCGCAGGTGGCTGCCACGCCGCCCGCCGGTGCCAAGGGGGCGGCACCGGGTCCGCAGTCGGACGAGAGCGCTGCGCGCATTGCGGCACTGGAGCAGGAGGTCAGCCAGATGGCAGCCGGCGCGGCACGGCCGAGCGATGACTCAAGCCTGCCGACGCACGGGTTCGCTGACGTCGGCGCGGGCAACCACAATGCTCAGTTCCCGGAATACAAGGGCTTTGACATTGCAGAGCTCGACTTCTTTCTGACCCCGCGCCTCGGACCGCGCACGCGTGCGCTGTTCGAGTTGAACTTCGAGGTGGGCGAGGACGGCAGTGTCGGTGTCGACCTCGAGCGTGCGCACATTGGCTACCAGTTTGCCGATTCGGCTACCGTCTGGCTGGGCCGATTCCACACGCCGTTTGGCTATTACAACACCGCATTTCATCATGGCCAGGAGATTGCTACGTCACTGCGCCGGCCGCGGTTCCTGGAATTCGAGGATCATGGCGGTGTCATGCCGGCACACACGGTCGGCGCCTGGTTGACCGGTTACCAGCGCCTCGGAGACGGCAAGGTCACCTACGATCTTTTCACCGGTAACAGCCAGGCCATCTCGGATGGCTCGATCGACATGCGCAATCCCGGTAACACCGACGGCAAACTCATCGTTGGCGGCAACGTGGGCTGGCTGCCAAGTGGCACGTTGGATGGGCTGAAGCTGGGGGTCAGCGCCTTCAGCACCCGTGTCGAAATCCAGGACGTCGCGCCTGAGGCGTTTACGCGCCTGACGAACTATGGGATCTACGCGGTTTACGATACGGACATGTTCGAAGCGCTGACGGAGTTCTACCTCTTCAACAATGAGGACCTGAGCGGCCACACCGGCACCCACCGCAGCGATGCCGGGTTTGCACAGCTCGGTTACCGCGCCGGACGCTACATCCCCTACATACGCTATGAGCGAGCCGCCCTGCAGCAGTCCGATCCGTACTTTGCGGCGCAACACTTCGGCCAGTCATATTACCGGGAAGCGCTGGGTCTGCGTTTCGATATCGACGTGAAATCTGCCCTGAAGGTGGAGTTCGCGAATACCCAGCTTACAGATCGGCGCCGCACCGACTTCGGTGAGGCGCTCATCCAGTATGCCATCCGCTTCTAGGGGGCCATCATGCTCAAACAGACAAGATGGCTGCTGCTGCTTCTCGCCCTGAATATTGCCCGGGCTGCCGACCTGTACGTCATCTGTAACTCCGGCGTGACGCTTGCGCCAACCGACGTGCGCGATGTCTTCATGGGCGACAAGCAGTTTGCCGGACCGGTAAAGCTGCTGCCCGCGGACAATTCGACAGCGCAGGGCGCTTTCCTCAGCAAGGTGCTGAAGATGGACGCCTCCAAGTACTCGGTCGCATGGACCAAGAAATCCTTCCGGGAAGGGGCAAATCCGCCTCCCGTCAAGGGCAGCGATGCTGAGGCGCTCGAGTATGTGAAGCGCACGCCAGGTGCCTGCAGCTACGTAGGCTCTCAGCCGGCGGCCGGTGTACTAACCGTCGCCTCCTACTAGCCAACCACCACGGACAGAACATGAAGCGCTGGACAGATAGGCTGGTCGCCTTGCAGTTCCTGATGGTGGTTCTGCCGGTCACATTGGTTCTCATTGGACTGACGATTGCCGATGCCCGCAGAGCGGCGGCCCTTGCGAGCTCGAGCCCATTGGAGACGCTCGCCCACGAGGTGCGGTCTGACTACAAGACTTTTCAGAATGGGGTGTCGGATGCGGTAGACAGCGGAGCGCTCGGCAGCCAGGCCGCCGATGCGCTCGCCCAGGCCGCCAAGCGCAGCCGGGATCTGCTCACTTCAAGCAAGCGCTTTCAGGACACCGTTCAGGTGCTGGCGGATCTGGCGGTTGCTGCGCCCCGCGGCAGCGCGCTGGACAAGCTTTTGCCTCTGAGGGACAAGATTCGGCTCGCCGACAAGCTGACTCAGGAACTGGAAGGCACGCTGACGACCGAGAACCAGGAAGTACTCAGCGGCGCGCTGCGATCGGCAGCACTGGAGAAGGTACTGGTACCGGTTGCTATCTCTTTCAGCATCGCCCTGACGGCGGTGCTGGTGCTACGAATGCAGCGGCGCATGCGTGCGCGACTCGCTGCCGAAGAACAGGTCGCCGCAGTCAACCTGCGCATCAAGAACGCGCTGGACAACTGCAGTATCGGAATCATGGTGACCGATGCCGAACACAGCATCGTGTATGCGAACTCGTCCCTTATCGAGCGGCTGCAGCGCTCGCTCGAGCACTCCACAGCGGCGCCACGGGCGCTGTCGGCAAGCGGATTGATCGGCACATCTCTGGATGCCTTCCCCGGGGCACAAGGCGAAGGCCGGCGCCGGCGTGTTGCCTTAGGCGGCCGCAAGTTCTATGTCACTGAGGACCGGGTGGCCGATGCGGGCGGGCGTACCGTCGGCTATGTGCTCGAATGGAAAGATCGCACGGAAGAGGAGGCGCTCGAAGAGCAGGTCGCACGCATTGTCGAAGCGGCCAGCAACGGAGACTTCCAGCAGCGCATCTCGATGGATGTCACCCGGCAGGCGAGCGGTGAGCACGAATTCATCACGCGGCTGGTCACGAGCATCAATCGTCTGCTGGAAACGAGCAGCACGGGACTCACGGATGTCGCTCGCGTGCTGCAGGCCCTGGCCCAGGGGAATCTCACCGAACGCATCAGCGGTGAGTACTTTGGAACGCTTGCCTCGCTGAAAGACAATTCCAATCTCACCGTCACACGCCTGCACGAGATGGTTGGCGAGATCAAGCAGACCGCGGCGACCATCGAGGCGGCCGTGACGGAGCTGTCTAGCGGCAGCGCCGAGTTGAGCCTGCATGCCGAACGACAGGCCACGCGTCTGAGTGAAGCGAGCGGGGCGATGCGCGAGATCTCGCGCACGGTGCGCGAGAACGCCGACGACGCTCAGGAATCTGCGCGCTTTGTGGCCGAAGCGGCCAGCGTGGCGAGCCGCGGCGGCACGGTCATGACACAGGCCGTCAGTACCATGGGCGAGATTTCCGAAGCGTCCAAGAAGATCGCGCAGATCATCGGGGTGGTGGACGAGATTGCCTTTCAGACCAATCTGCTCGCCCTCAATGCCGCCGTGGAGGCTGCGCGAGCGGGAGAGCAGGGCCGCGGGTTCGCCGTGGTGGCTGCCGAGGTGCGCAACCTGGCCGGTCGCACAGCAGCTTCGGCACGCGAGATCAAGATGTTGATCAGTCAGTCAGCCGGACGCGTGGCCAACGGCCTGACACTCGTAGGTTCTGCAGGGGAGACCATGAACGAGGTAGTCGCAGCCGTGCAGCAGGCGACCCACCTGATCGGCAGGATCTCATCGGCCTGTCAGACCCAAAGTACGGACATCAACAATGTCGGTCGTGCGATCACCGAGGTTGATGAGGCGACGCGACGCAATACGCAACTCGTGGAAGCCTCCGCGTTCTCGGCCAATTGCCTGAGTGATCAGGCGGCTTCACTGGTCAGAACCGTGGGGGTCTTCAAGCTTGCCCCAGGCGAGCAAACCGCAGGGACCTCCGCTCCTGTACCGACAGTCCGAGCGCGCGACGGCAAACGGAGCCGGCCGGTGTGAAACGCTCGACCGATAGCCTGATTGCATTGCAATTCCTGGCGGTGGTCGTGCCCATCGCTTTCGTTTTGCTGGCGCAAATGATGGCGGATGTTCGTCGGGCAAGTGCCCTGGCGCAATCGCGCCCCCTGCGCACCCTGGCGAATGACATTCGCGCCAGCTATCGGACTTTCACCAACGGCGCTGCGGATGCGGTCGACACCGGTACGCTCGGCCATCAGTCTGCGGAGGCGCTGCAGACGTCTGCTCGATTGCTCCAGGAGCTCGCCAACCAGGGTGAGGCCGTGGCGCTCGCCGATGCGCCACGCCTGGCAGGGGAGCTGGCCGCGCAGGTGCACAGCGGCGCCAGCTTGAGTAGCTTGATGCTGCTGCGCCAGCGGATCGCAGATCTGGACCGACAAACGCGTCAGATCGATGAATTCTTCGAGCATCGTGATGCCGCGGTAGCACGCGACGCGGCTGAATCCGCCATACGCCAGAAGCATCAGGTCATCTTCGCCCTGCTCATCAGCCTGCTGCTGACCATTGTCTTCGTACTTGCTGCCCGCATCCGGCTGCGACGCCAGCTCGATGCGGAGGCCGACATCGAGCGTGCCCGCAGGGCCGAGCTCGAGAGGCTCTCGATCCGCTTCGGCATGGCTACCCGAGCCGCCCGCGCCGGGGTCTACGAGATACAGCAGCAGAGCAAGCGCGTCTGGTGGAGCGACATGATGCATGAGCTGTACGGCCAGTCAGCCGAGAGCTTCCGCCCGACGCTGGCCAGCTGGCTCGAGTTGATCCATCCGCAAGATCGCGCGGCGGCGGAGGAGGGGATCAACCTGGCCCTGCGCGAACGCAAAGCCTTGCGGACTCAGTACCGCATTTTGCGGCCTGATGGAACCGTAGGCCACGTCGAGTCCCTGGCCGCGGTGACCACCGATTCCGCCGACTCGCAGCCTCGCCTGGTGGGCATTGACCTGGACATCGCGGAGCGGGTGGCAGCCCAGGAGCGCGAGCAGATCCTGCAACAGCGGGTCCGCGAGGCTTCGCGCCATGCCGGCATGGCGGAAGTCGCGACCAGCGTGCTGCATAACGTCGGGAACGTACTGAACAGTGTCAACGTCTCTGCAGACATCGTCGTCGGCAATCTCAGGAGCAGCCGCCTCTCAGGGCTGCAGCGGGTGGTGTCGTTGGTGCAGGAGCATCCGGATGATCTGGGTAGCTTCATTGACCGCGACCCGCGCGGTCGCCATCTGCCGCTTTATCTGGCTGAACTGTCGAAGCAACTCAGCAACGACCAGGATAAGACGCTCGACGAGATCGAGTCGCTCAAGAAGAACATCG
The DNA here is from genome assembly GCA_963715725.1 of uncultured Pseudomonadota bacterium. Taxonomy (GTDB): domain Bacteria; phylum Pseudomonadota; class Gammaproteobacteria; order Steroidobacterales; family Steroidobacteraceae; genus 13-2-20CM-66-19. The sequence continues at coordinate 4,139,129 of OY970272.1, forward strand.
CTCACATCAAGGAGATCGTCGCGATGCAACAGCGCTACGCGAAGATCGCCGTGGGTGGCGTCACCGAGACCCTCGACCTCACCAATCTGGTGGATGAGAGTCTGCGTATCAATCTCAGCGCGTTCGAAGGCCGTGCCATCGCAGTGGTGCGCGAATTCGAGCGCGTGCCGTTGATCACCGTGGACAAGCACAAGGTACTGCAGATCCTCGTCAACCTGGTTCGCAATGCCAAGGACGCCTGCGAGGCTGCCGGAGATGTCATGAAACGCGTCACTGTGCGCGTAGCGCAGTGCGCACGTGGCGTCGAGGTCGCGGTGACCGACACCGGAGTGGGCATACCACATGAGAACATGATCCGCATCTTCAATCACGGCTTCACCACCAAGAAGAGCGGACACGGGTTCGGTCTGCACAGCGGCGCGCTGGCTGCCCGGGAGTTGGGCGGTGAGCTGCGCGCTCACAGCGGCGGACCCGGCGCAGGAGCAACGTTTGTGTTGGAGTTACCCGTCACACCACCCTAGAAATCCCTATGCCTAAGTACGACCTACCGATCAGCCATCGGATCCTCGTCATCGATGATAACGAGGCGATTCACACGGACTTCCGCAAGATCTTCGCGGGCGAAGCCGAAGAGCAGGACGAGCTGCTGGCCGCGGAGCGCGCACTCTTCGGGGAGGAGCCGCCACGCCGCCAGAGCACGCGACCCCAGTTTCAAATCGATTCGGCGCTGCAGGGACAGGAGGGTGTAGCGCGTGTCGGCAAGGCGCTGGAGGAGGGTAGGCCCTATGCGCTGGCGTTCGTCGATATGCGCATGCCGCCGGGATGGGACGGACTGGAGACGATCGAGCGCTTGTGGGCGATTGATCCCTATGTTCAGGTCGTGATCTGCTCGGCACACTCCGACTATGACTGGCTCGAGGTCATCCGGCGGCTCGATTACTCCGATAAGCTGCTGGTGATCAAGAAGCCGTTCGAGGCCATCGAGGTGCTGCAATCAGCCAATGCGCTCACCCGGAAGTGGGACAACGAGTCGTTTGTGCGCGGGCAGATCCAGACACTCGAGGATGTGGTGGAGGCACGCACGAAGGGTCTAGAGGCCGCCAACAAGCAGCTGCGGCACCTGGCCAGCCATGATGCGCTGACCGGCCTGCCGAACCGGATCCTGCTGGATGACCGGCTGGCGCAGGCGCTGGCGCATGCGCAGCGTGACGGCCGCTCCTTTGCGCTGGCCGTGTTCGACCTGGATCGCTTCAAAGTCGTCAACGACTCGCTCGGCCATCATGCCGGCGATGAGCTCCTGAAAGAGGTAGCACGGCGCATCGGCAGCGTGGCTAGAAGCACCGATACGGTGGCTCGCATGGGTGGCGATGAATTCGTCGTGTTGATGGACCGCATTGCGCAGCGAGCTGATGCCGAGCACGTGGCACAACGTGCGGTCGAGGCATTGCAGTCACCTATCAACCTCGGCGGCGTCGATGTGCGAACTTCGGCCAGCATTGGCATCGCGGCCTACCCACAGGATGGCAAGAGTGTCGAGGCGCTGATGGCCAATGCCGATGCAGCGATGTACTGTGCCAAGCAGCGGGGCCGGAACAACATTCAGTGTTTCGCACCCGGCATGAATGCGGTGACCCAGGAGCGTGTCAAGCTGGAAAGCGATCTGCACGCAGCGCTGGCATTGCAGCAGTTCGAGCTGCACTATCAACCCAAGGTCGACACTGCCACGGGTGCGATTCGCGGCGCCGAGGCTCTGGTGCGGTGGCGCCATCCGGAACGCGGCCTGCTGTTCCCGATCGACTTCATTCCCATGGCTGAAGAGTGCGGGCTCATCGAGTCCATCGGCGCCTGGGTCATCCGCGAGGCCTGCCGCGCAGCGCGCACCTGGCAGGTGGACGGTGCGCAACCAACACGTGTGGCAGTCAATCTCTCCGCCCTGCAATTCCGCCATGGCAATCTGCCACGCATGATCAGCGAGGCATTACAGGCGGCCGACCTCGACCCGCGCTGTCTGGAGGTGGAGATTACCGAGACCGCGCTGATGAGCGACCCCGAGGAATCCGTCGGAATACTGGAACAGCTGAGTCGCATGGGAGTGGTCGTGTCCGTCGATGATTTCGGCACCGGCTACTCGAGCATGAGCTACCTACGGCGTTTCCCGATCGATAAGCTGAAGATCGATCGCGGCTTCATCAGCGAGATGATGTCCCGGCCTGACGACGTCTCCATCGTGACGGCGATCATCTCGCTGGCACACAGCCTGCACCTCAAAGTCGTGGCGGAAGGGGTGGAGACCACCGAGCAGCGCGAGCTGTTGAGAAACCTGGGCTGCGATCAGTATCAGGGCTACTGCTATAGTCCAGCGGTGCCGAGCGGCGAATTCGCTGCTCTGCTGCAGAAATCTCAGGTTGCCGGACAGGCAGCAAGCGGCGAGGATTTCGCATCCCGAACTTACAGCAAGCTCGCGGTCTTGCGGCCCAAGTAACTGCCGGAGGGCCGGCCAGCAGCATGCTTCACAGCGGCGGGAATTCGCCGCTCTGGAGCGGACATGCGCTGGATCGGATTAAAAACTCTGCTGCGGCGTGAGTGCGCAGTGATTGTCCGCTTCTGGGGCGTCACACTCGCGCCGCCCGCCATCTCGACCGTGCTGTATTTCATCGTCTTCGGAGAAATCATCGGCAAGCGCATCGGCTCGATCGATGGATTCGATTACATCGAGTTCATGGCGCCCGGCGTCATCGTGTTATGGGTCATCCCTTATTCCTTTGGCCATACCGCGGGCGGGTTGCTGGGAGCCAAATTCTTCAAGTACATCGAGGAATTGCTGGTATCACCCTTGCCTCACTGGGTCATCATGGCAGGTTACGTGCTCGGAGGGCTGACGCGTGGAATGCTGGTGGGGATGACTGCGGCCGTCATCACGCTGTGCTTCACTCAGGTGCATGTTCATTCAGTCGCGCTGGGGCTGACGGCCGTCGCACTGGCTGCAGCGGTGGCGGCGCTAGCTGGCCTCATTACAGCCTTGTTCGCAAAAAGCTTCGATCAGTTGTTCATGATCCAGGGCCTGATTCTCACGCCGCTGATGTACCTGGGAGGCGTCTTCAATTCCCTCTCGACACTGCCGCCATGGGCGCAGACCCTATCGCGCGCAAATCCGATGTTTTATATGGTGAATGCCTTCCGCTACGGCCTGCTGGGGGAGTCAGACGTACCCATCGGGTTATCGATGTCGCTGCTGTCAGCCGCGGGTGTGGTGCTGTTGCTGGGCGCCTGGGCTCTCCTGGCTCGCGGAGTGGGTATCCGCGAATAGACTGCTCATGACCGGTGTTTCCGCAGTGCCGTACACGGGTCCGGCCGCGAGACCGGATCGGTGACCAGCACCGCATCGAAGCGCGAGCTTACGGGCGCCGAGTCGCCACGCTCGAGAAAACCCACCGTGAACACATGTCTAAGCAGGGGCGGGTCCAACCACGCGGGTACGCCGATGTCACGACGCACATGCCCATCGCCGGCGAGCAAGACGAATCCGTGTGCTGAATGGATGCGGAGGATCGATGCCATCCAGGCATCCCGGGCCAGCTGCGCTCGCGCCATGGCAGGCAACAACTCCTTGGGCAGGGTATGGCAGTGACCCATATCGATCTCCCTCTCCTGCGCCGCAAGCCGCGGCGCTGACTCACCATCGAGCCCCAGCAGCTGAATCGTGTCAGCATCGAACACTGCGGCATAGCCATGCTCAACAACCTTCTCGGCATCGGTGCGGGATAGATTCGCTGCGAGTAATGGCAGCTGATATTCCAGCGCTAGCGCAACGTAAGGACGGTAGTAGTCCCAGTTCCACCCGGTACCTGCCTTGCCCTGCGCGGGCGCGGCTTTCTCTATGAGGTAGCTCGCATCGAGCGGGCGTTCTTTGCGTGCCGCCTCAATGTCATCCTGATGCTCGCGGTCGAACTGCTCCATCGCCATAGCCGGCCGCCAGCCGGCAGAGAGCGCTCGCGTCAATACCTCGAGCCGCAGATGCTGCTGAATGGGATTGTCGTGAACCTCACCCAGCAGCACGATCTCATCCCCGTGAAGACGACTTTCCCAGGGGTAGGGTGTGGCCGCACCCGCCGCCCCGCTCAAGAGAGCGGGCAGCGCGACGATGAACAATATCTCGGCTCTGAACCGCAAGGGGCGCGGATCCCCCCTCCCGCACCTACAGCTGGAGCATAATTTGACGGCGTGTTTTAGCCGGGACCATAGATGCTCTGGTACGAAAGAGGCGGTATCGGAACGCGGGCTATCCTTCTCCTGCATGGCCTGGGTGCCACTTCTGGTGTTTGGAGTGGTGTCCAGCGCGTGCTGGAAGAACGACGTGTCGGCAGATGGATAGCGCCCGATCTCAGCGGGCACGGCCGCTCCGATCGTCTGTCTAAATACAGCATCGACGGGCTTGCCGCGGAACTTGCAGGTCTTGTCCGAGAGGAGCCGGAGCTGTTCGTCATTGGACATTCTTTGGGAGCATACCTCGGGCTCGCCCTCGCGAGCGGCAGTTTGGGCGTGCAGATACGCGGCGTATTGGGGCTCGGCCCCAAAGTCTCGTGGCCGCCCGCCGACGTCCAATTCGCGCAGCAGCTCGCGACGCGGCCGGTTCGCTGGTATGCCGGCAGTGAAGAAGCCTGGAACTATTATCGACGCGTGTCCGGTCTCGATTCTCGAATTGCACCGGGTGATGAGTGGCTCCGCCACGGTGTCGTTCCCCAGGAAGCGGGTTGGCGGCTGTCGCAGGATCCTCGTACATTCGAGGTGGTAGGCGCTTCATTCGCCCCCCTCGTCGCGCGTGCTCAGACTCAACTCCTGCTTGCGCGAGGCGAGCACGATACGATGGTCAGTACCGCGGAATTGCTCCGCTTCTGCGATCAGGTGCACGAAGTCGCGACCGCGGGTCACAACGCTCACGTTGAAGCGCCCGATGCAATCGTGCAGCTTTTCGAAGCTCACATGCGGTCGTTAGAAGTATCGCGTTGGTGTGGCGCAGAGTAGCCGATGACGCGTGCCTTGTTTGACCCCCGCGAGCTCGCGCATTCATTCGATCTCAGGAAGCTGCCGTCAGACTTCTACGACGACCCCTTCCCGTACTATCGCGCCTTGAGCGAGCACGAGCCGATCAAACATCTTCCTGATGGCAGCTATTTCCTGACCCGCTACGATGACTGCGAATTCGTCTACAAGAACCCGAAGCTCTTCAGCTCGGACAAGAAGCGCGAGTTCGGCCCGAAGTACGGTGATTCCCCGCTGTATGACCATCACACTACGAGTCTGGTGTTCAACGACCCGCCACTGCATACGCGGGTACGCCGCCTCATCGCTGGCGCTTTGACGCCAAGGGCCATCGCAGAGATGCGGCCGGGTCTGGTAGCGCTTGTGGACAGGCTCCTGGAGAACATGGCGGGCGCGCAGCGGGTCGATCTGATAGCAGACTTCGCCGCCGCAATCCCGGTGGAAATTATCGGCAACCTGCTCGGGGTTCCGCACTCTGAACGGGGACCGCTGCGCGGCTGGTCAATGGCCATACTCGGGGCGCTCGAGCCGGTTATCGACTCAGCAGCCGCCGCGCGCGGCAATCGAGCCGTGTCGGAGTTCCTGCAATACCTGGAGAAGCTGGTTGCGGAGCGGACGGCCCAGCAAGCCAATCCGGAACGTGACGTGCTGGCAAGGCTGATCCAGGGAGAAGAGAGTGGTGAGCGGTTGACGCCCCGCGAGCTGTTGCACAACTGCATATTCATCCTGAACGCAGGCCATGAGACGACGACCAATCTGATCGGCAATGGCTTAGTGACTCTGGCACGTCATCCTGAGGCGATGCAGCGGCTGATCGCGCAGCCGGCGCTGATCAAGACGGCGATCGACGAGATCCTGCGCTTCGAGAGTTCCAACCAGCTGGGAAATCGAATTACAACCTGCGCGGTCGAACTGAGCGGCGTGCCGCTGCCCGCCAACGCACAAGTCACACTGTGTATCGGGGCCGCCAACCGCGATCCGCGACGGTTCCCGGATCCCGAGCGCTTCGACATCGAGCGCACACCCAACCACCACCTCGCTTTCGGCGCAGGTATTCACCATTGCTCCGGCATGAATCTCGCCAAGCTGGAAGCCACCGTTTCTATAGAGCGCTTCCTGGCTCGATTCCCGCACTACCAGCTGACGGGACAGCCCATCCGGGGCGGCCGCGCGCGATTCAGGGGGTTCCTCTGTATACCGTGCTGCCTCGATAGGAGAGCGCAACTACGATGACCCCGTTTGACGGCGATGGGGCGCCTGACAGGTGCTAAACAATGTCCAGTCCAAGCGCCCCGAACGACACGTAATTTAACATAATATACATTATGCGCATCTCATGACGCAGATTACCTGACCAGTGGCTAACGGCGATGTATCGCCGCTTAGCGGCCCCAGGCTGCCAGATCCACCAGCAAAGTGATTGCGACCGTACGCCCAGGCAGGCGCAGTAACCGGCAGTTCGCGTGACCGTAACGCTTCCCTGCAGCTTACGGACCTGTGTAGGGGTTTCCCTGGTACGAGGCTTGCTGAACTGACGCTGAACAGCCATGGATTGGATAGGCGCATGACCGAGCAAAACCCAGCGGAGTATTGGCGCGTACGCGCAGCTGAAGCACACGCAATTGGCGACCAACTGAGTGACGTCGGCTGCAAACAAGTGATGTACAGCATCGCAGCCGGGTATGAGCAAATGGCTGTGATCGCACAACGCTACGAGTGCTCCGACGCCGAGATCCGCTCTGAGGGCGCCGTAACCCGCATGACACCCCGCACGGGCCACGACCGGCGCCTGAGCTGATCATCATCATTGTGCGAAGGCGATATGTCACCTTGCGCGCGCTGAGGTGATTGCCACCCCGCGGGCATTGCCGCCCGCTCTGATAGCCATGTGACCGGCACCGCGTGGCGCTAAAACTGCCTCTGCTAGCCTCATTCCAACTATAGAACAGGGAGTTAGCTCCATGAGAGAGGTTTCCGGAGCCGTGGCGTCGCCGCCGGCCTACTCGGCGCGCATGCCCCAACAAGTGCGTTTCACAGGCAGCGGCGTGAGTACTTCGGTATCTGGATTGTCAACACGTTGTTGACTATTGTCACGCTGGGAATCTATTCCGCGTGGGCCAAGGTCCGACGGCTGCAGTATTTCTACCGTCACACCGAGCTCGCCGGCTCGAGCTTTGATTTTCACGGCAGTCCTGTGCGTATCCTGGTGGGCCGTGCGGTGGCGTTGGTGCTGTTAGTACTCTATAACTATTCGGTGCGCATGCACTCGCCTCTGACGGTAGCGATTCTCATAGGTTTCGGCCTCGTCACGCCCTGGCTGCTGCGCAATTCGTTTCGCTTCCGGCTCTACAATGCCAGCTGGCGCGGCACGCGTTTCCATTTTCGTGGCAGCCTGGCCAGCGCCTACCGGGTGTTCCTGCTGAATGGCTTCCTCAGTGTCATTACGCTGTATGCGCTGGCGCCGTTCATGCATCAGCGGCTGAAGGCTTACCAGCATGGCAACAGCTGGTTCGGACAGACCCGTTTCTCGTTTCACGCGCGCGCCGGACAGTTCTACCTGGTCTATCTGATGGTGCTGGCGATCGTTCTGGCTTTTCTGGTCCTGCTGGCGATGGCCGGTGCTGGCAGTGTGTTGAGTGCCATCTTCCAGGTACAAAAGCACGGGGGTCGTAACGCTCCCGGCCTGGTGATGCGGGCCCTCGTCCTTATCTATGGCGCCTTCCTGCTGATGCTCGTCTCCATAGGGCCGACCTTCCGGGTACTGATCGCCAATCTTGTCTGGAGCAATACAACTCTGGGTGAGCATCGTCTCGAGTGCCGCATGTCACCCTTGAGGTTCATCTGGATCAGCCTTAGCAATGTCGTCCTCGTGGTGTTGACTCTGGGTTTGTTTATTCCCTGGGCCATGGTCCGGGTGGCCCGCTACCAGGCGGAGTCCGTGCGCCTGCTTCCCGCCAGCGACCTGCAGGAGTTTGTCGACGCGGCGCCCGAGAGCCCCGTGGCGGTCGGCGAAGAAGCGGCTGCCCTCTTCGTTTTCGATATCGCACTGTAAACGGCTTGAGCGTGGTGCCCGCGAGCTATTTCGACGGCAGGTCGACTCGCGTGCACCCGGTCAGCCTGAGCTTGATGGGAGATGAGCTGGTCATCTCCGCCGCAGACATCGACCGGCGCGTTCCCTTCGCCAGTGTCAAGGTGGATGAGCGCCTCGGCGGGGCGCCGCGCCGCCTGCGACTGCCCGATGGCAGTTTCTGTGAAGTTCGCGACCTTGCAGCACTAGATACGTTGCTCTCGTTCAGTTCCCATCGCGAGGGCCGCGTGGATCGTATGCAGCGCCGCCTGCCCTTCGTGCTCGTTTCATTGGCCGCCTGCGTACTGTTGACATGGGTCGCCTACAAAATCGCATTGCCGTGGGCGGCTGAGGTCGGCGCTCGTCGACTGCCTGCCGCGATCGTCAAGATCTTATCAGTTCAGACACTGAAAACCCTCGATGCGGCAATTCTGCAGCCGAGCAGGATCAACCTTGAGCACCAGAAAACACTCACTGACAAGTTGCATCGCTTGCGTCTGCCAGACGGCGGGCATCCGCATACCGTCCTGCTGTTTCGTAAGTCACCGCAACTTGGAGCCAATGCATTCACTTTGCCCGATGGGACGCTCGTTGTACTGGATGATCTCATCGACTCTGCGGGCGATGATACCCATGTGCTTGCGGTGCTGGCGCATGAGCTCGGGCACGCACATGGTCGCCACGGCCTGCAGCTGCTGCTGCGTACTTCCGCTGTGGGTGCGTTCTGGTCCTTTTATATCGGTGATGTGAGCCAGCTGTTGGCTGCAGCGCCCGCGGCTCTCGTCGAGGCGCGTTACTCTCAAGACCTGGAACGTGAAGCCGATGATTATGCCGCTAGCCTGCTACTGCAGAATGGGATGTCACCCGAGTTGCTCGCAGACATTCTTGAAAAGCTCATCGCTGCGCATCCCGGCTCGCAAGGAGGCTATCTGTCGAGCCACCCGCCCACAGCTGAGCGCCTGGAACACTTACGTTCCCTCGCCCGTCGTACACTCTTCTGACGTGAGTCTTCGGTGTAAGTCATTCACGGACGGACGGCAGCCGTCGCGGCCACCCGGTTTTTATTTTCGCATCCGGTGTACCAGAAACGCCGCGAGTATCACGATAAACAAAACGACAAAGGTTGACGATCCCACATAGCCTCCTGGCGTGCTCCAAGCACTGTGCTCCGCGGGTCATGCCTCAGGTGGCACGCCAGAAGCTGACCAGCAGGCCCCCCGCGATCACCAGCGCGCCGCCGATCCAGACCGGCAGATCGGGTACCGAACGAAAGACGATAAAATTGATGATCTGCCAGATGACGAACAAAGTCGCAATGTACAGCCCGACGATCCGCCCAAACTCCACCGGCGCGGCGTTGAGGAAGCAGCCGTAACCCAACAGCAAGGTGGCTCCAGCTGCCAGGAACGCCATCCGGCCGAGGCCGGCATGGTTGTAGAGAGCCAGGCGCACGATAGCATCGCCGCTGACCTCGAGCGTCGTGGCCACCAAAAGCAGGAGCGGAATCGGAAGTTCGCGGACAGAATTGAACATGAGCTACGTCGGTGCACCGGTGTGAGGCTTCCAGGTGAGATCGAGCTTCTTGGCGGCGCGCACATCATCCAGACGCTTCACCGGTAAGGTGTGTGGCGCTGAGGTGAGCAGCGTCGGCTGTTGCTCGGCCTCCTTGACGATCTGTATGAGGGCCGCTGCGAAGGCATCGAGCATATCGCGAGTTTCGGTCTCAGTGGGCTCGATAAGCAGACACTCCGGCACTAACAGGGGGAAATACATCGTCGGCGCGTGAAAGCCATAGTCAAGCAGGCGCTTGGCCACATCCATGGCGCTGATCTCCAGCTCGCGTGCCTCGCGCTTCAGCGTAATGATGAACTCGTGACTGGCGCGTCGGTTTGGAAAGGCGGCTTCAAAGCCTGCCGCCTGCAGGGTCCGCAGCAAATAGTTGGCATTGAGCGTGGCGAATTCCCCTACCCGGCTCATGCCTTCCCTGCCGAGGAGGCGCATATAGATATACGCACGCAACAGCACACCGGCATTCCCCGCGAAAGCCGACAGGCGGCCGATGCTCTGCGGACGATCCTGCTCGGTGAGCCATCGATATGCGTCAGCAGGGCCGTCAGCACCAGCAGGTGCGCGTGCCACGATAGGAATGGGCAGAAACGGTTCGAGGCGCGCACTGACCCCAACCGCCCCTGCGCCCGGTCCGCCGCCACCGTGCGGGGTGGAGAACGTCTTGTGCAGGTTCATGTGGATGACGTCGAAGCCCATGTCACCCGGGCGGACTTTGCCCAGGATCGCATTGAGGTTGGCGCCATCGTAGTACAGCAGGCCACCGGCGGTATGCACGAGGCGGGCGACCTCCTCGATACGCCGCTCAAATACGCCCAGTGTGGACGGGTTCGTCAGCATGATGCCGGCCGTGTTGGGTCCAATGACCCCCTTCAGTACCTCGAGGTCAATGTCCCCTTCGCTGTCCACCGGGATTTCCCGCACTAGGCAGCCACACATGGTGGCGGTGGCGGGATTGGTGCCATGTGCTGCCTCGGGCACGATGATCTCGTTGCGCTTCAGATCGCCGCGCGCGCGATGATAGGCGCGGATCATCGCTACGCCGGTGAATTCGCCATGTGCCCCGGCCATCGGACTCAAGGCCACTCCGTGCATGCCGGTCACGGCTTTGAGCATCTCCTGCAACTCATGCAGACAGGCGAGAAATCCCTGGCCGCCGCTCTCCGGTGCAAGCGGATGGCGGCTCAGAAACTCCGGCAGCATGGCGTACTGGTTGCAGGCCCGCGGGTTGTATTTCATCGTGCAGGAGCCGAGCGGGTAGAAATGGGTGTCAATGGAAAAGTTGAGTTGGGACAACCGGGTGAAGTGACGGACTGTCTCGAGTTCGCTGATCTCCGGCAGCAACGGCTTGTGCCGGCGGCGCAGTTCCGCCGGAAGATCCGCAAGCGCACTGTCCGCTTCCGCTGCGGGCCACTGATCTGAGGCGCCACGTCCCGGTCGGGATTGCTCGAATACGACTTTCTGGACTGCTCGCATGATGGTTTCCTGTTCTGCTCTGCCTGGGCTTACGCGGCCCGCGCAGCTGTCAGCGTCTTGCGCAGAGTAGTCGCGTAATGCTCGATGTCGCCGCTCGTCTTGGTTTCGGTTGCGCACACGAGCAGCGCATCGCCGAGACTGGGGTAATAGGGCTTGAGATCCAACCCGCCGAGGATGTTCTGACTCGCAAGGCTGCGCAGCACCGGTGCGACCGGTCGGTCCAGCTGCAGCACCGCCTCGTGAAAAGTCGGCCCATCGAAGGCACGGCGCACGCCGGGCACCGCGCTCAATGCCCGCACGAGCTCAGCTGCGCGCGCATGACAGGCTGTTGCCGTACGCTCGAGCCCGACCGGACCCATGAGCGACAGATAGATGGTGGCGGCCGTGACCAGCAATCCCTGGTTCGTACAGATGTTGGAAGTTGCTTTGGCGCGGCGGATGTGCTGTTCACGCGCCTGCAGCGTCAGTGTGAAGCCTGGCTTCCCATCCAGATCCAGGGTGCGACCCACCAGGCGACCTGGCATGTTGCGCACGTGTTCCAGGCGCGTCGTCATGAAGCCGAAGTACGGTCCGCCACCGGATAACGGCACGCCGAAAGGCTGCCCCTCCCCCACCACGATATCGGCGCCACGATGGGCATGTTCGCCACTGTGACCCCATTCCCCAGGGGGCTTCAGTAACGCCAATGACAGCGGGTTCACTACCGCGATGACGATCATGTTATGGGCGTGCGCCCAATCGGTCAGGGCATCGACATCTTCCAGCTGACCGAAGAAATTCGGTTGCTGGATCACGAGCGCCGTCAGATCCGCGCTTTCATAGGCAGCCAGCGAATCGAGCGACAACCGGCCCTGCAGGGCGTTGAACGGAATGGATTCGAAACGCAACCCCTGATTACTAGTGGAGTTGCTCGCCACATCGCGGTAATGAGGATGCACTGTGGTCGGCATCAGGATGCGCAACGACCGCGAGCGCCGGTTGATGCGCACGGCCATGAGGCAAGATTCGGCGACTGCCGTGGCACCGTCATACAGCGAGGCGTTCGACACCTCCATTCCAGTCAGGCTTGCCATCATCGTCTGGTATTCATAGATGAGCTGCAGGGTGCCCTGGCTCGCCTCTGCCTGATATGGCGTATAGGCGCTGTAGAATTCTCCGCGGGTCGTCAGTGCCCAGACGGCAGCAGGGATGTGATGCTCATAGGCACCCGCGCCGATGAAACAGCTCGGGCGACCGTCACGCCGCGCGCGCTCGCTCATCAGCCGACCGATCTGCATCTCGTTCAGCGCGACAGGCACTTCATTCAGGGACTCGACGCGCAGCGAGGCCGGGATTTCGTCGAACAGATCCTCGATGCCGTGCACGCCGATGCGTGCCAGCATCGCCTCCACGTCCGCTGTGGTGTGCGGGATAAAGGCCATGATCAGCCCTCGCTCTCAAGGAAGCGTTGATAGTCCGCCGCTGACAGCAGTCCCTCAGGAGGTGCATCAGCTGTCGGGCGCAAGCGCATCAGCCATCCCGCGCCGTAGGGCTCTGCATTCACCTTCTCCGGTTGAGTGCTCAGCTCGGTGTTGCCAGCCAGCACTTCGCCGGCCATCGGCGCATACACGTCCGAGGCTGCTTTGACCGACTCGACCACTGCGAACGCATCTCCTGCCGCAAGCACGCGGCCTGCCGCCGGGACCTCGACGAATACCAGCTCGCCGAGTGCCTCCTGAGCATGCTCGGTGATGCCGATTTCGACACTGCCGTCAGACAGGCTGCGGATCCATTCATGGGTCTTGGTGTACTTGAGATCGGGCGGAACTTGGCTCACTGCACTTTCTCCGTCGGTTCGAGCATGGATTTTCCGAAACGAACAAATGGTGTTTTGACGATGCGGGCTGGCAGCAGCCGGCCACGGATATCGACCTGCACTTGCGGCCCATGCAGCGCCGGCAGACGGGCGAGCGCGATGGAGCGCTCGAGCGTCGGCGAGAACGTGCCGCTGGTCACCTCGCCCTGCGCTCCGCCACCGACGTGTACGATTTGATGCGCACGCAGCACGCCGCGCTCTTCGAGTAGCAATCCGGCCTGCACCCGTTTCTTGGCGGGCAGTTGTTGTCGTATGGCCTCAAGCGCGGAGCGCCCGATGAAATCGCGCGATGGCTCCAGAGCAACGGTCCAGCCCAATCCGGACTCATACGGATGGGTCGTGTCGTCCATATCGAGCCCGTACAGGTTCATCCCGGCTTCAAGGCGCAGCGTGTCGCGCGCCCCGAGCCCGCATGGCACGACACCACGCTCCGTCAGGCTGCGCCAGGTGCGCTCGGCTGCTGCAGCCGGCAGCACGAGCTCGAAACCGTCTTCGCCCGTGTAGCCCGTGCGAGCGATCCACCACTCATCCACCTGCGCGGCGTGGAAAGGAGCCAGCTTGAGCACGGTGGCGGCGTGTTGCTCGGATAGAAGTTTGGCGACCGTCGCGCGCGCCTGAGGTCCTTGAACTGCCAACAACGCCACGTCGGTGCGCTCTGTCATCTGCACGGCGAAGGGTGCAGCGTGACGGCGGATCCAGCTCAAGTCCTTGTCCCGGGTACCGGCATTCAGCACCACACGGAAGCGATCTGCAGCCAGGAAATACGCAATGAGATCGTCGACTACGCCGCCCTGCTCGTTGAGCATGCAGCTGTAGAGCGCACTTCCCGGCTGCTTCAGTTTGTCGATGTCATTGGCAAGCAGATGGCGCAACAAGGCTCCAACCTGCACGCCCTGCAGATCCAGTACGCACATGTGCGAGACATCGAAGATGCCGGCTGCGCGACGCACGGCATGGTGTTCCGCGATCTGCGAGGTGTACTGGACCGGCATCTCCCAGCCGCCGAAGTCCACGAAGCGGGCGTTGAGAGAGCGGTGCACTTCGAACAGCGGGGTGCGGCGGGCCATCTATTCTCCTGGGCGAACGACTACGCGTCGCGAAGCGCCATCAGCGCCCCGAACGAACCACCGCTTTGCGCAAAACAAAGGCGGCAGACGCTTCTCGCATCTGCCGCCCCTCTGTCCTGCAACCTGAGAGATCAGACGCGTCGCGTCGCTCCCCTTCGGTGGATGGCCTGCACCATCGCTCTCCAGAGCCCGCCTGGGTTCGTCTCCCGAGTCTGCCGTCTGGGTGCCTGAGCGTTTCCGGGCGGAAACTTACGCCTTCGGCGATCCGCACGGGGCGGATTCTCTCCGGACAGACTGCTATTGCGAGCGGTGCGCATACTAACACAGCTCGTGCACTGCGGCAGAGCCTGCTGCCGGGGTGCGGAGTCGACCATCGGCTGCCAAACCCTGATATATCAGCTCGTATGCGCTGCGCTCGCGCCCGAGCGCGGCCAGGGACGGTCCGGTTGCGTGACCCCACGGGTTTTCAATAGAATGAAGCGGGTTTCAATAGAATGAAATTTCCACTTTTGTTTCTAATGGAATAATGACCACCCGCACCTCTACCGCCCCGCAGGAACAGCCCGCGCGCGTGCTGGGTTCTGCGGTGCTGCGGGCCGCAACCCTGCTTGGTCTCAATCAGGCTACCCTTGCCGATGTACTGGGGCTAAGTGCTCCCACGGTATCGCGCATGGCGAACGGAGCGTACCTGCTCGATCAGCACAAGAAGGAATGGGAGTTCGCCGCGTTGTTCGTGCGCCTGTTCCGGTCTCTGGATGCGCTGGTGGGATCCAACGACGCGGCCGCCCGCGCCTGGTTGCGCAGTGAAAATCTCGGCTTGGGCGGAGTTCCGCGCGAGATCATCCGCACGACAGAGGGACTGGTTCGTGCCGTCCACTACCTGGACGCCGCGCGCGGTCGCGTCTGAGGCGATCCGCCTGAGGCGCCGCCTGTGGCGCGCCGTGGAAGCTCAGCACATCGCCTCCACCCTACGTCTGGTGCAGAGCGTAGACGAGCAACTGCTCCTCGAGCGCATTCTCGAAGCCAACAAGCCCGAGGTCCCGCCGCAGGCTTTGCACCTGCATTACCTGCTGGCAACACCGTTTCGCTACCCCTCGCCTTCGGGCTCGCGCTTTCGCGCGAGCGTGGATCCAGGCGTGTGGTATGGAGCCGAGCAGAAACGCACTGCGTGTGCCGAGCTGGGTTACTGGCGTTGGCGCTTCCTGCTCGACAGTGCTGGCCTGGAATCTCTCGGACCTTCGCCACAAACGCTGTTCATGGCGAGTGTCAGCGCGCGCTGCGCAGATCTCACTCGCACACCCTTTCGTACGGAACGCGGCGTATGGACCGATCCCGTCAGCTATACGGGCACTCAGCAGTTTGCTGCCATCGCCCGCGAAGCGGGTCTGGGGGCCATCCGCTATGAGTCAGTGCGCGATCGCGAACACGGAACGGCTTGCGCAGTGCTGCGCCCACAATGCTTCAAGCCCCCCGAGCCGCTGGAGAGGCAAACCTGGCTGCTGACGGTGAAGGCCGCCAGTGTGACCTGGCAGCGAGATGCTGCCACGTTCGAGTTCGCTGCGCGCGATTGGATGCAGGCAGAGGATCGGCGCCCCTGACGGACGCGCGACCCTCTCTTTCAGTCGTGCCTGACCTTTCGCTCAGCGCTCGTGGTCGTGCTCGCGGTTGCCGGCGGGAGGCTTGTTGTTGCCGCGAGTCACCTGCTGCCGAGGTGGGGCGTAACCGCCCGAGCCTTTGGCATTGTAGGCAGTCGCAGCGGTACCGCCGCCGTTGGCTGGAACACGAGGAGTGGCGGTGGGCACATTCCCAGAATTACCCGGAGTGCGCGGCGGCGGCGCGTATCTGGCTGCTGGTCGCCCCGCAATGCCCTGTCCGGCCACCGGCGGGCGTGCACCCGGCGGTGTGTTATTCGCGGCATTCACGCCGTTGTGCGCATTGAATGCGGTGTTGGGCCGTTGCGCTGCGGCGGGGTTGGTTGCGGCCTTAGGTGCCGCACCACGCCCACCGTTTGCGGCCATAGGTGCCGCGCCGCGCGCACCCACGACTTCAGGGCCGTGGAACGCGGCTGGCCGCACCGTGGCAGCGATTGCCGGACGGCCGCCATTGGCGTGAGCTGACAGATCGGGGTTGCGCACGGCCTGCTGTACATGCTGCTGCTGCAGAGACGTAGGCAACACGTGAGACTCCCGCGCCGCGACGCGCTCCTGCGCAGTCGGCACGGCCCTAAGTCCACCTTCACCACCGTTGTAACTGACGCGGTTCACCACCCTAACGTTGTTTACGACGGTGGTGTTGTATGTGTTGTGAACGACGGTGGTGTTGACATTAACTACGGCACGGTTATACGCGAACGAGTTTCCGGCCCAGTGGCCACCTACGAATCCGACTCCACCATAGCCGTATCCGTAGTTGACGCCGCCATAGAATCCGACGTGCGGTCCCCAGTAGCCCGCATGAAACACATAGACACCACCAACGAAGCCCCAGTACGGCGGAGTCCAGTAGACGCCCACGGTGGGTGGCATGACCCAGGTGCCCGGCACCCAGTAGTAGCCCCCGGCATACCAACGCCAGTAACCCGGGGTCCACAGGTACCCGTCTCCCGGACAGGGCGGCTGCTCATAATCCGGTAGCGGCGGAGGTGCTTCAGAGGCCTGAACCTCCTCATCGGTAACCGGTTCGGCCGGTGGGGGTGGCGGCGGGTTGTAGGCCGGCGCCGGCGGCTCCGGAGGCGGCGGTGATGCAACCCGCACCACGCAACCACCCAGCAGTGCCGCGATGGTGATCACCATCAGAGGGGTGCCGCTGCGCTGCAAGATCCAAGGCCGTCTGACTTTCGAGCTCGCCATTGTCTGCGCCTCAAGGATGTAACACTTGGCGCAGGGTATCGGCACGAGCCCGGATGTGACCCGCCGCAAGTCACACTGCGCGCCTTTCTGCGCGCGTAAGTCGCCTTTGTCGGCGATTTCCGACAGCTGGCCGAACAGTGTTGATAAGAGCCCCGCGCCAGCGGCGGAGGCCTGCTTACCGCCCGTCAGGGTCAGTGACGTCCTTCACACTTCCGGCGTCATTGGCAGTGGCGCCGGCCTGCTCGGTGCGTGGCGGGTTCTGACGCTGCACGAAGCGCGCAACATACTCATCGGCAGGATTCTGCAGAATGCTCTGCGGTGCGCCCACCTGCACCACGCGACCATCGCGCATCACGGCAACCTGGGAACCGATGCGTACGGCTTCATCCAGGTCGTGCGTGATGAACACCACGGTCTTGTGTAGCGATCGCTGCAGCTCGAGCAGCAGCCCCTGCATCTCCTGACGGATGAGCGGGTCGAGTGCGCTGAAGGCCTCATCCATCAGAATCACATCCGGATCGGATGCCAGCGCCCGCGCAAGTCCCACCCGCTGGCGCATCCCACCGGACAGTTCGGACGGGTACTTGGCGTGGTAGCCGGTCAGCCCTACGGTCTCGATCCAGCGCATGGCTTTCGGATAGGCCGCCCCGCGCGCCTCGCCTCGCGTGACGAGGCCGAAAGCAACATTCTGCAGAACGGTGCGGTGAGGCAGCAGGCCGAACCCCTGAAACACCATGCTCACCGAGCGACGGCGAAATTCGCGCAAGGTGCGGGCATCAAATCGCATGATGTCCTTGTCATCGAACAGGATCTCGCCGCTCGAGGGATCGATCAGCCGGTTCAGATGGCGTACGAGTGTCGACTTGCCCGAGCCGGAAAGGCCCATTACGACGAAAATCTCACCGGCGGGAATGCACAGACTGACATCGTTCAGTCCCAGGCTGCAGCCGGTGCGCTCGAGAATCTGCAGCTTGTCCACGCCGTCACGCGCGAGCGCGAGCGCCGCTAGCGGCTCGCGTCCAAACACCTTCGAGACATGCCGGACTTCCATCTTAGCCACGGCGCCCTCCCGGCTCCGGACCCGTCGCGCCCGGCGTGCGCCGCCCAAAGCCTTGCGTCACCCGGTCGAGCACTACGGCAAGGATCACGATGCCAATGCCCGCCTCCAGGCCTTGTCCGACATCAAGGGTCTGGATGCCGTTCAGGACTTGTTCGCCCAGACCGCGCGCGCCGATCATGGAGGCGACTACCACCATCGACAACGCCAGCATGATGGTTTGATTGACTCCGGCCAGAATGCTCGAGCGGGCCAGCGGCAACTCAACGTTGATCAGCATCTGTGCCGGCGTGGCGCCAAATGCCGTCGCGGCTTCCTTGATCTCGGCATCGACCTGTTCGATGCCAAGGGCCGTAAGCCGGATCATCGGTGGTAATGCATAAATGACGGTAGCGAGAATCGCCGGCACCTTGCCGAGACCGAACAGCATGAGCGCAGGAATCAGATACACGAAGCTCGGCATGGTCTGCATGATGTCCAAAACCGGCAGGATCACCGCGCGCGCCACGGTCGACTTAGCGGTGAGGATGCCGATCGGCAGGCCGATCACCAGCGCGAGTGCGCTGGAGACCAACATAAGCGTCAGCGTCTGCAGCATCAGTGACCACAGTCCCAGCGCTCCCACGACGAACATCAACACACCGATCACGAGCGTCAGCACCGGTCGATGGGTGCCCAGCCACGCCAATCCCATGAAGATGACGATCAGCAGCCACCAGGGAATCGCATTGAGCACATTGTCAATGGCAATGATCAGGGCGAGCACCGCGTGCGAAGCGCTGCGAAAGGCTGCGCCATGGGCTGATACCACGGCCGCCACGGCATCGTTCACGGGACGCCGGATCGAAAAGACGAACCGCTGCGGGAACAGCCTCTTGTCATCCTCCGCTCCGGGATGATCCGCACGCGTCTGCGAGCCCTCCAACCCGGAACGGATGCGTGCGGCGATGTCAGAGCCCACCCAGGGCTGCCAGATCTCTGCATGGTGGCGTAGAAAGTCGACAGCCTGTACGCGCGCCGACCGCTGCTCCTGCGCCATGGTGGCAAGGTTGGCGTTGAGCTCCTTCAGTGGAAACGTTGCCTTGCCGATGGCGGCCACGATCTCGGGGGCAGCGCCGGCGAAGGCACTCGAGAAGCCATACACCACGTTGGAGGGCGGCGACGCACAGCCTTGCGGATGCGGCGGCGTGCCGACCATCTTGTCCCAGCAGTCCGGCGTGTACGGCGGCTCCTGTAAGGCGCGGTAATGCAGGCGGCCGGCGATCGCACTCGGTGACCAGTAATAGAACAACAGCGGCTGGCCTTGCATGTACGCTGAGATGATGGCCGCATCCATGGCGGGCCCGGTACCGGGGCGAAAGTCGACGTAGCGCCCTTCGAGTCCATAGGCCTGCAGTTTGCGGCTGTTCTCGGCCTCGCAGGTCCAGCCCGAGGGACAGTTGAGGAAACGACCGCGTGTGGGCTGTTCAGGGTCCTTGAAAAGGTGCACGTAGCGTGCATCGGGCAGTTGCGCCACATTGTGCAACTCAGGCGCCAGGGCAGGCAGCGAGCGTTTCACATCGCCGGATACCACGTACTCAGGAACGGCCCACCCCTCCGTTGCGCCGGTAAACGTGTGGCCGACCGGGCGAACCTTGCCTGCGTCCTCGGACTTCTGCCAGACCGCGCTGCGTTCGGTCCACTCCTCCGCAATGATCTGCAGGTCATCGTTCGCGAGTGCCTGCTCGAAGGTGACCGTGTTGCCGGGGATGGTTTCGGTTTTGCACCCAAAGCCGCGCTCCAGAATCTCCTGAGTTACGGCGGTGACGAACTCGCCACTCGCCCAGTTGAGCCCCGCCAGCACGATCACCGGCCGTGAGCCGCAGTTTGCCTGGGCTGCGGCTGCCGACAGCAGCAGCACGGCGGGCAACAGGGCCAGCACGCCCCGGCATGGACGCCGAAAACCTGCGGCCGCGTGGGCGCTCACAAGCAGCTGGGGCAGCTGGAGATGTCCGGAAATGCGCGCACCTGTCGTCGGATCCGACTGTGCGATGAAGCCTACTGATTGCAAGCGCGCACGGCTACTGCTGTGCGGCAGATTTCCCTGGCTGTGGCCGCGGAATGCTAGGCGAGCTCGGGGTATCCCAGTTCGGCGGCGCGCCGCTCGTAGCCGATGACCCGCTGGTAGCTCTCATCCACCTCGAAGTCCGCGCCGCTGAGAAACAGCTGCGCACGCACGTTCGTAAGCGCGGGATCCGCCAATACGTCCTGCAGCGCACGGCGCAACGCCTGCACGATTTCTTCCCCATGGTGCCGTGAGGTGATGAAGGGTAAACACGGCGATGAGGGGGTCCAACAAAGCACGCGCAAGCCGGCGGTCAGCTCGGGCTGCTGACGTTGCAGATGCGCCAGAGTTACGCAGTCGAGTGCCGCGACATCGGCCTCATTTTCGGCAACCATGACGGCGCTCGCCCGATGCGAGCCACTCACACTGATGCGGCTGAAGAATCTCTGACCGCCAGCCAGCGCAGCGATGCTGACGCGCAGCAGGTTCATGCCGCTGTTGGAATCGGGCTCGTTCACGGCACAACGTCGACCACGCAGCGCGGCCAGCGAGTGTGCTGGATCCGCGGCGCGTACCACGACGGCACTGCGATAACTGTGGCCTTCGCAACCGGCAGCCGAATAGCGCGGCGTCGCCAGCGGGCGCACCTCTCTTCCGAGGCCCTTTGCAAGCGGATACTCGCAAGCCTGCGCGAATAGCAGACAGGGGTCCCGCCAAAGCTGGAGATGTCCGCGATCGCGCGTCAGTCCTGCAGGCACGCCGAGGAGGCCCAGATCGCGCAGGCGCGCGGCAAGGCCATTCCACAAGGAGTCGTGAGCCGCCGCCACGTAAGGAAACTCGTACATGGGCAGGCCGGCGGTGAGTTGCGCGCGCGTGCAACTCGTGGGATCGGGCTCAGGCGTCAGGGAATCCCCGCGTCGGCGGCGTACGGATGCTCGATAGGAATGGCAGGTGTGAAAAGATACTTGCGCACGATCTGGAAATAGCCCCCTTCGAACACGAGCCCGTCAGCGATCGCGCGTGCACCCGACGAGGTCCCGCGCATCTGCCGCCATATGCCCGGCAACTGGTGCCAGGGCAGCCGCGGATGCGCGTGATGGACAATGTGCAGATTGTTGTTCAGAAAAATCAGCGCCCAGAGCGGGTGAGCCTCGACCACCGCGGTGCGCGAGCGTGGATCGCCACCGGCGCGATGTTCGATGAAGGAGCGCAGCTGCGTGAGCGATGAGCCGGGATACACCACCAGCAGCACATAACTCCAGAGCGGGATCTTGCACACACCCACCAACCAGACGAGCAGCAGCGCAATGGCCAGGAAATGCCCCGACCAGAGCAGCAGGCGACGCCGATCCCCCGCGCGGATCCGGCGCCACTCGCTCACCCAGAGATTGCGAGCCCCGAGGAGCGGCCCGAACACCAAGCGGCCCGCCAAAGTGCAATTGGCGGCGTACAAGGCGCGACGTACAGTCCCGGCGTTACGCAGATAGCCTGGGGTACGATAAAAGGACTCTGTATCCCGCAGCGGGTCGGTGAGATAGCGGCCGCCATACCGATGGTGGCGCAGGTGCGTGTCGCGATAGACCTCATAGGGCAGCCACAGGTTCAACGGCGCGCCGGCAAGCCACGTGTTGATGCGGCGCGATCGGGTCGGCCGACCATGAATCGTTTCGTGCTGGAAAGATCCCCACCAAGCCAGCAGCAGGCCACCGAGGGGAAGAATGACCCACCAGGGAAGCTGATTATAAAACCAGGTCAACGCCAGGAAGCCGGCGTACAGCGCGATCGCGACCCCGAGGGTGGGAATGTCCAGGCGACGATCGATCATGGGAATTGAGTAATAACGATGTGTGAATTAGATTGGGGGATGGCTACTGTGCAGATGAAGATACGCCATTGGTTTCTCAAAGAAAATCCAATCTTTCGGCATGACATCTATAACTTTGGATCATGGATCTCCGGACAGTGAGCTGGCCGCGCGGCCACCGCCACTGCACGCGCTGAGTGTCTTTGCGGTCGCAGCACGTTGCGGAAGCTTTAGCCAGGCCGCAAAGCAGCTCCGGGTCACCCAGAGCGCCGTCAGTCGTCAAATCCAGCAGCTGGAGCGGCATCTGGGCTTGCGGCTTTTCACCCGCCACAAGCGCGGGCTGCGCCTGACCGCCGAGGCCGAAGCACTTTTACCAGTGGTGGAGGACGCCTTCGCTCGACTGGTTCGCATGTGCGACAGTCTGCGTAGCGCCGGTCAGGTACTGACGATCCGCATGCCGCCGACCATCGCCACCCGGTGGTTTCTTCCCCTCCTGCCCTCCCTGCGCACCGTCATGCCCGATATGGAGGTGCGGATCACGAGCAGTGATGCCCGGGATGCGCGCTTCGAAGGTAATGATGTCGATGCCGCCATCATCCATGGACGGGGCGAATGGGCCGACGTCGAGCGTATCCGGCTGATGCCCGAACGTCTGGCCCCGGTGTGCTCACCCGAGATCGCCAAGAGCCTGCGCCAGCCCGCGGATCTGACCTCGGTACGCCTGCTGCACTGCCCGCCCATCCAGACCTGGAACCGCTGGCTTGAATCAGCAGGCGTAGGGTGGATTCCCCCGCGCCAGGGTCAGACGTTCGACACCCTCGAGCTGGCACTGTCGGCCGCAACGCGCGGCCAGGGCGTAGCACTCGGGGATCTCAACCTGTTGAAGGAAAGCCTGCGCGACGGCGTGCTGGTGGCCCCCTTCGATCTGGTGCTCGATCAGGGAGTCTCCTATTTTCTGATCTATCCGCCCGAGCGCGGTCAGCTCCCCAAGATCCGGGCGCTGCAGGAGTGGTTGCTGCGGAATGCCGCTGCTCTGCCGGAAACGGCCTGAGCGCTCAACCCACTCAGTCGCGCTCCATCTGCAAGCCAAGTTGCGCGCCGCCGCCGGCGTCCCTTGCAGGGGGCTCGGATTGCTCCGGCTCTGCCATCTCGAGCAAGGGCAAGTCCTGCTGTGCCAGCCCCTGAATGTCGCCGGCGACGCCCACGAGCTCGGCGATGCCGCTCTGCAGTTGTTTCTCCCGGCGCGCCCAGCGTTGCAGAGTCTGGCTCTTCTCGGCTTCCAGCTCCTGGCGCATGCGATAGAAGGAGCCATACACGGCTTTCAACTTGTGAGCGAATTGCGAAGAGGTGAGGTAGTCGTACACCGCCTCCATCTTCTCGCCCTTGTTGGCTGAGATCAGCCGTTGCTTGTGCATGTCGAGAAGCCCGGCGCGCAGCACCGCCGCCAGCTGCAACGCGGTCGTCCAGCAGCTCACCCACACATCCTCGTAGAGTCCGAACTGCTGTCCCTCGTCCCAGTCTTTCGGCAGCGCGGTGCCGGTGATGACCAACACCCCGATGTCAGCCTGACAGCCGCGCATATCCTCCTTGAGCTTAGCCACCCATTGCGCGCTCCAGTCCCTGGCACGTTTGGCCTCCCATAACAACACACCCGCCTGTTGGCCCGCGCGAGTCATGACGTGCTGGATGATGTCGCCGCCGCGCGCGCCCTTCTTGACCTCCTCGATCACATCCAACGGGCAGGCTTTCTCAAGTCCAGCTTCGAGTGTGAGCTCCAGCACCTCACCCTGCAGCTGCTGCGAGCTCTGGTGACTCTTGCGTTGCGCCTCGGCGAGCTGCGTGTTGACATCTTCCAGACGCTTCTGCAATTCAGCCTTATCCAACTCGGCGCGTTCGCGTTCCTGCGCGCGTACGCGCGCTTCGAGCTCGGCGCGCCCGGCATCGAGCTTGCGAGCCACTTCGATCTCGAGCGCCGCGGCGCGATCCTGCAGCGAGGACTTCTCCCGCCGCAGGGCAAGTTCGGCCGAGCGCAGCTCCGCGATCTGTCGCGTCTGTTGCGCGAGCTGCTGCTCGAGCGCCTGCCGGTCAGCGGCAAACAGGGTACGCGCCTTGGCCTGTGCCTCCTGACTGACCCGCATCTCGAGTTGCTGCTCGCGGGTTGCAAGCTGCGCCTCGCGCTCTGTCAGTTTGGCGCGCTGCGCCGCCAACTGCTGCGCATGCCGACGGGCTTCGGCGCGCTCGCCCTCCAGCAGGGTTTCCAGAGCGCCGGCGGTGGAGTGCTCGAGCTCTTCGAGCGCCTGGCGGGCAAACCCCTGCTCGAGGCTGAACCGGCTGGCGCATTTCGGGCAGGTCACCCGGGTCTCCAGGGCGAGGATCAGCTGGCGCGCGGGCGGTGGTGTCGGATCTTCCCGCAGGCTGGTATCGGCTTCAGGTCGCATGACAGGCAGTTTATATGAGGTGCGCCGGCTTGCCTGCTTTGCGGCGGCAGTCACAGCGGATGTCTTGCCAGCGGATGCGGCCGATGCTACGGTCAGGCCATGTGCTTCGTAGCCCACCGCGACCCCCTGCCGCCCGGCACCCCGCTGGCGCTGTCGCTTGCGCTCCTGCTTCTGCGCCGCCCGGCGCAATAACTCCATGCGCTAACGGTCGGCGCCAACAAGACCGGACAGAACCCCAACCCGCAGGTCCCGCCGGCAAAAACGGTGGATTTCGCCTGCTTTGCAGGATTCAACTGTCGAGAGTTGCCATGCTCCGTGACGCCGCCGCCAAGTACCGACCCTTCAAATCCATCGACCTGCCCGATCGCACCTGGCCCACGCGCAGCCCTACCATGCCGCCGACCTGGTGCAGCGTGGATCTGCGGGATGGCAATCAGGCACTGATCGAGCCGATGGACGTTGCACGCAAGCTGCGCCTGTTCGAGCAGCTCGTAGCGATCGGGTTCAAGGAGATCGAGATCGGCTTCCCGGCGGCCTCGCAGACCGAGTATGCCTTCGTGCGGCAGCTGATCGAACAGCAGCTTATCCCTGCCGATGTCACCGTGCAGGTACTGACGCAATCGCGTCCCGAGCTCATCAGCCGCACGTTCGAGAGCCTGCGCGGCGTCCGTCGCGCCATCGTGCACGTGTACAACTCAACCTCCACCCTGCAGCGGCGCGTCGTGTTCAAGACCGATCGTGCCGGCATCATCCAGATCGCGGTCACCGGCGCGGTGCAGATCAGGGAGCTGGCGCAGCAGCAGCCGGAGACTGACTGGCAGTTTCAGTACAGCCCGGAGAGCTTTACCGGTACGGAGCTGGACTTCGCGGTGGAGATCTGTGATGCGGTAACGGCCGCATGGCAGCCGACGCCCGAGCGCAAGGTCATTCTGAATCTGCCGGCCACGGTCGAGATGGCCATGCCCAATGTCTACGCGGATCAGATCGAGTGGTTCTGCCGGCACGTGCAACGTCGCAACAGCGTCATCATCAGCCTGCATCCGCACAATGACCGCGGTACGGGCGTCGCCGCTGCCGAGCTGGCGATGCTTGCCGGGGCCGAACGCATCGAGGGCACCCTGTTTGGCAATGGCGAACGCACGGGCAACGTCGACATCGTCACCCTCGCTCTGAATCTGTACACCCAGGGCATCGATCCTAAGCTGGATTTTTCCAACATCAACGCCATCGCGCGCTGTGCCGAGCACTGCACGCAGCTGCCGGTGCACCCGCGGCATCCCTATGTGGGCGAGCTGGTCTTCACGGCGTTCTCAGGCTCACACCAGGATGCAATCAAGAAGGGACTGGCCGCTCTCGAGCCGGCCGCTCACTGGGAAGTTCCCTACCTGCCGATCGACCCGGCCGACGTCGGCCGCTCCTACGAGTCCATCATCCGGGTCAACAGCCAGTCCGGCAAGGGCGGCGTGGCCTTCCTGCTGGAGCGGGATTACCAGCTGCTGCTCCCCCGCAAGTTGCAGATCGAGTTCAGTCGGATCGTGCAGAGCGCCGCGGATGCGAGCGGTAAGGAGCTCACTTCACAGGAGCTGATGCAGCTGTTCGAGGCCGAATATCTTGCGGAGGCAGGTCCGCTGAGCTATCGCGCGCACCAGCTGTCGATCTCAGGCGATGGAGCGGACCGCGAGCGGATCGCATTGCAGGTCCTGGAAGGTAAGACGTCCCTCACACTGCATGGAACCGGCACCGGACCTATTGATGCGGCCGTGCGGGCGCTGGATCTGCCGATCGATGTGGTGGGCTATCACGAACATGCCTGCGGTTCAGGAAGCGATGCGACCGCGGTGGCTTACGTGGAGATCTCCGTCAGCCAGGGAGTAGAGCTGTTCGGCGTCGGCCGCCACTCCAACATCATCACCGCATCGCTGCTGGCGGTGCTGTCGGCAGTTAACCGCGCATTTCGCGCCGGTGCCCTCGCTCGGCGCCTGACGGCGGCAAGTACCGGCTGAGGCATTGCTGTCAGGCTGGAATCGGTGCCGTGCCCTCTTTGCCGGACACGGCATCGGCCGGCCGCTCGCCGCCGAGCGCTGCACCCCAGATCGGATTGGTGGCGATGATCATTTGCGCGCGCAGGCCCCATGCCCTGGCACCCGACTCGCTGTCCGCCAGCTCGAGCGTACCTCCATGGATGCGGGCTACCGCATCTACGAGACTCAGGCCCAGGCCCACCCCGGGAGTGCCGCGGCTCGCATCGCCGCGGTAGAAGCGTGCGCGCACTTTGGGTTTTTCCTCATCCGGTATTCCCGGACCGTTGTCGATCACGCTGATGTGCATCCGTTCATGATCAAGCGTGCCGACCTCGACACGAATCCTGCCGCCGGCAGGCGTGTATTTCAGCGCATTGTCGATGAGATTGCCGATGGCCTGGGCCAGCAGCACAGGATCTCCCGGCAGGGATGCGGGCGCACTGCCCTGGTAGCTCAAGGTGATGCCTCTGAGCTCTGCCGCCGGTTGATAAAAATCCACCGCCTGCCGTGCTAGCTCGGCGGCATTGACGGCCACGAATCCAGAGCGCCGCATTCCGGTGTCGATCTCGGCAAGTCGCAACAGCGCATTGAAGATGCGAATCACGCGATCCACGTCCACCACCGCCGCATCGATCTCGGCGAAGGTTTCCTCGGGAGCGGGTCGCGTGAGTACCAGCTCCTCCAGACGCGAGCGCAACTCCGCCAGCGGCGTACGCAGGTCGTGCGCGATGGAGTTGGAGACGTCGCGCACACCGTGCAGCAGCTGTTCGATCTGATCGAGCATGCCATTGATGGTTCGCGACAGCGTATCCAGCTCATCACTGCTCTGCCGGGTTGGCAGGCGGTGGCTCCAGTCGCCCTGCACGATGGCAAGCACTGTTTGCTGAATGTTATCGACCCGCAGCAGTACGGCACGGCGGATCATGAAGCCACCCAGCAGGCCTGCGATCAGCAGTACCGCCACGGCCGCTGCGAGCCCGTACCAGAAACGCTTGGTAAGCGATGCAAACAGCAGCTGATCCCGGCCCACCAGCAGGTGGTAGCCTCCAGGCAGCACGGTATGTGCAAACATCGCCTGTGTCGGCACTCCGGCGATCGCCACGGCCCGCACCGCAGTGCCGCTTTCCAGCGGCAGACCCCGCGGCCACTCCGGCAGGTTGCCGGCCATCCGCTGCATGCGATCGTTGGTCAGCAGCAGCAGCCGTTCGTTGGCAATCTGCATACCGACGCGCGTCTGGATAAAAGTTGCCAGCCCTGCGGGGCCTTCGCGGTGAAAGACCTCCGAGAGCCGCTGCATGTCGGTGCGCAGCACCTCGGCCCGCCCGTCCTGTACGGTCACCTGCCAGGCGTACCATAAGGGCACCGCGAACAACACCAGTGCTATCAGGCCGAACGCCGTGTAGCTGAACGCGAGCGTGAAGGCTGAAGAGCGCATGAAGCGATTCATCGCGGTCTACTCATCCGCGGTCAGCATGTAGCCGGCGTTGCGCACCGTCCGCAGCAGCGGGCGCTCGGAGTCGGACTCGATTTTCTGCCGCAGCTTGCTGATATGGACATCGACCACGTTGGTCTGCGGATCGAAGTGATAATCCCAG
This sequence comes from uncultured Pseudomonadota bacterium, assembly GCA_963715725.1. Taxonomy (GTDB): domain Bacteria; phylum Pseudomonadota; class Gammaproteobacteria; order Steroidobacterales; family Steroidobacteraceae; genus 13-2-20CM-66-19. The sequence goes on from OY970272.1 coordinate 4,167,008, forward strand.
ACATTTTCCAGCAACATCGTGCGGGTGACCACCTGGCCTGCGTGGCGCATCAGATACTCGAGCAGCTTGAACTCCTGCGGCTGCAGTGCAATCGGCCGGTTGCCGCGCATGGCCTTGCGCGACAGCAGGTCAACGTGCAGGTCGGCCACCCTGAGACTGGTTTGCGTGCCGCTTCCCTGGGCGCGTCGCGTCAGGGCATCCAGGCGCGCGAGCAGCTCGCCGAAGGCGAACGGCTTGGTGAGATAGTCGTCGCCTCCGCTCTTGAGCCCGCGGATCCGCTCGTCAACATCCGACAGCGCGCTCAGAATCAGGATCGGTGTATGGTTGCCAGACTTGCGCAGCGCCTCGATGATGGCCAGCCCGTCAATCTGTCCAGGCAACATGCGATCCATGATAATGACATCATAGGGCTCGCTGGCGGCGAGAAACATGCCATCGCGCCCATTGTCGGCATGGTCCGCAACATGGCCGGCCTCCTGCAGGCCCTTGACTACGAAGCGACTGACACGCTCGTTGTCCTCCACCAGCAGCACTTTCATGTGGCAACTCCCGGTGCGCCATGCGCCTCGGGGACGGTATGGCCGCCCTCCTCCGGTGATCTCCGTGGCAAGCGGTTATTGAGTCGATCCAGGTAGAGATACACCACCGGGGTAGTAAAGAGCGTCAGCGCCTGGCTCAGCAGCAGGCCGCCCACCATGGTGTATCCCAGGGGCTGGCGCAGCTCCGAGCCGGTCCCATGACCGAGCATCAGCGGCAACGCTGCGAGCAGCGCCGCCATGGTCGTCATCATGATAGGGCGGAAGCGCAGCAGGCAGGCCTGACGGATGGACTGCTCAGGGGTGAGATGCTGCTCGCGCTCGGCCTGGATGGCGAAATCCACCATCATGATGCCGTTCTTCTTGACGATACCGATGAGCAGAATGATGCCGATCAAGGCGATCACCGACAGATCGAAATGGAACCCCATCAGCATCAGTAACGCGCCGACCCCTGCAGAAGGCAGCGTCGAGAGAATGGTGAGCGGGTGAATATAACTCTCATACAGCATGCCGAGGATGATGTAGACCACCACCAGGGCTGCGAGGATCAGATAGGGCTCACTTTTCAGCGAGGACTGGAACGCCTGGGCGGTTCCCTGGAAGGTGGGCGTGATGGATGCCGGCATGCCGATGCTCGTCGTGGCGCGCTCGATCGCATTTACCGCATCGCCCAACGCTGTGTCCGGAGCGAGGTTGAACGACAGAGTCACTGCCGGAAACTGGCTCTGGTGGGAAATGGACAAGGCGCCCGTGTGCTGTGTGTCGTAGTGCACGAAGGTGGACAGTGGCACCTGCTGACCGGTGGAGGATTTCAGGTACAGCTTGTTGAGCGTCTCCGGATCCTGCTGCAACTTCGGATCGACCTCGAGGATCACGTGATAGGAGTTGAGCTGGGTAAAGTACTGCGCCGCCTGGCGCTGACCGAACGCATCGTACAGGGTTGCATCGATCGCTGACGGCAGGATGCCAAAGCGCGATGCCTGGTCACGGTCGATGACCAGCGACAGCAGCGAACCGCTGGTTTGCTGGTCCGAGGCCACATCGCGCAGCATCGGCAGATGCTGCAGCTGCGTCAGCACCCTCGGCGCCCATTGGTTGAGCTCCTGCAGGTTAGCGTCCTGCAGCGTGTACTGGTACTGCGTACGCGATACGCGTCCGCCGACATTCAGATCCTGTGCCGCCTGTAGAAAGAGTGTGGCACCCTTGATCTGCGCGATCTTGGGACGCAGCCGGGCGATGACCTCATCTGCGGTGGATGTCCGCTGGCTGCGCGGTTTGAGAGAAATCACGACGTAGCCGTTGTTGACCGGGCGTGATCCGCCCAACCCTGTGGCCCAGCTCTCCACATCAGGGTCCTGATTGACCACATCCATCAACTGGTGCTGCAGACTCAGCATCTGTCCGAAAGATACATCCTGCGAGGCGTCTGAAACGCCTGCGATGACGCCGGTGTCCTGTTGCGGGAAGAAACCCTTAGGCTCGAACACGTAGAGGATGCCGCTCAGCGCCACCGTCATTAAGAACACCAACAGCGTGGCACGCTGGTGTCGCAGCACGAAGTCCAGTCCCCGCGTGTACCCCTGCAGGAGTCGCTCGAAGCCGCGCTCGATCCACATGTAGAACCGCCCATGCCGCCGGTGCTTCTCATCGCGCAGAAATAGCGCGCACATCATCGGCGAGAGGGTCAGAGCCACGAAGGCCGACACGCAGATCGTCATGGTCACGGTGATGGCGAATTCTCGGAACAGCCGTCCTATGATGCCGCCCATCAGCAGCAGCGGGATGAATACGGCCACGAGCGATAGACTGATTGAGATGATGGTAAAGCTAATCTCCTTTGAGCCCTTCAGAGCCGCCTCTTTGGGACTCATACCCCCTTCGATGTGTCGATAGATGTTCTCCAGCATCACGATGGCATCATCGACCACGAAGCCCACCGCTATCGTCAGACCCATGAGCGAGAGGTTGTCGAGCGTGTAGCCGACGGCATACATGAGCGCCGCGGTACCCAGAATAGCCAGCGGTACCGTGACCCCTGGAATCACGGTCGCCCAGAAGCTGCGCAGGAAGAGGAAGATCACCAACACGACCAGCGCAACGGTCAACATCAGCGTGAACTCCACATCGTGGACCGAGGCCTGGATGGTCGTCGTGCGATCCAACACCGTGTCGACCTTGAGTGCCGGAGGCACCGCAGTCATGGCCTTCGGCAACTGCTCCCGCACGCGCTTCACCGTCTCGATGACATTCGCGCCAGCCTGCTTGAATACCATCAGCAGGATGCCGTTCTGGCCATTCTGGAAGGCAAGCTGCAGTTGATCTTCCGGACCGTCCACCGCCTGGCCAATGTCGCGGACGCGCACCGGGGCGCCATTCCGGTACGCCACGACGACGTCGTTCCAGGGCTCCGCCTTCAGCAACTGGTCATTGTCGTAGATTGCAAAGCTGTGAGTGACCCCATTGATGGAGCCCTTGGGCGCATCGACGGTCGCTGCGTTGATGACGCCGGCAATATCCTCGAGCTGAATGCCCAGAGCTGCGATCTTGGCCGGATCGACCTGCACGCGGATCGCCGGCTTCTGCTGACCACCGAGCGAGACCTGCGAGACTCCGGGAATGCGTGACATCTGCTGCGCCAGGATGTTCTCGGCGTAGTCATCGACCTGCGTGAGCGGCAGCACGTCCGAGTGCACCGCGAGCATGATGATCGGTGAGTCAGCGGGGTTGACCTTCCTGTATGAAGGTGGCGAGGGCAGATTCTTCGGCAGCTGACCTCCCGCGGCATCAATAGCCGACTGGATGTCCTGGGCTGCGGCATCGATGTTGCGGTTCAGATCGAATTGCACCGTGATCTGCGTCGTTCCCAACACACTGCTCGAGGTCAGCTGCGACACACCGGGGATGGCGGCGAATTGATACTCGAGGGGCTGGGCCACCGAGGAGGCCATGGTCTCGGGGCTCGCACCGGGCAGCTTGGCGCTCACCTGGATCGTCGGGAAATCAACCTGCGGCAATGGCGCGACCGGCAGCATGGGATAGGCCACGATGCCGATCATCAGAATGCCTGCCATCAAAAGTGAGGTGGCAATCGGCCGCTCGATGAAATGCCTGGAGATATTCATGGGCGTGTGGTTGCCGCGCCGGCCGCGTGGCCCGCTCCACCAGCGCGCTTGTCGGTCAGCTCGGCGAGCGGCGCCCCGGCCGCGGCCCGTGACGATCCCGGCTGGTCTGACGCGCGGACCGCCGCGCTCACGCGCACCTGAGCACCCGGTTGCAGGCGGTACTGGTTGCTGGTAACGACCTGTTCGCCTGCGTTGAGACCCTTATGAACGACGACCTGGGTGCCACTGTCGGCGCCCACCTGTAGCGGTCGGGCCTCGACCGTAGCGTCGGGTCTGACGACGTAGGTGAACAGGCCATTCGGTCCCCGCTGCAATGCCGAGCTGGGAATGATGAGCGCGTTGCGCTCGGTGCGGACCAGGACCTGCGCATCGATGAACTGGCCGGGCCACAGCGTGTTGCGCGCATTCGGAAAGACAGCCTTCAGGCGGATCGTGCCAGTGCTCTGGTCAATCTGGTTATCCACCAGGGCGAGCGTGCCGCGATCAAGCTCGACGCTACCATCGCGAGCACGCGCAGACACTGCAACCTCACCCTGGTTGATCGCTGCCATGATCGCCGGCAGCACCTCCTCGGGCAGCGTGAAAATCATGGCAATCGGCTGCAGCTGAGTGACCACCACAATGCCGCTCGTGTCCGTGGCATGGATGTTGTTACCGACATCGACCCGGCGAATTCCCGTGCGCCCTTCAATGGGCGAGGTGATCCGGGCGTATTCCAGCTGCGTGCGGGCATTGTCGATGTTGGCCTGGTCGCCCTTGAGCTGCGCCTCGAGGCCGGCAACCGTAGCGCGCTGCGCATCGAGGGTCTGCTTGCTGGCAAGATTCTCCGGCGCAAGCTGGATGAAACGCTCGAGATCGGCACGTGCACTGCGCAACTGCGCCTCATCTTTCGCCTTGGCGGCGAGCGCCTGACCGAGCGCCGCCTGGAAGGGTCGCGGATCGATTTGCGCGAGCAAGTCACCCTGGTGCACTGACTGGCCTTCGACGAACCCGAGCTGCTGCAGCTGGCCATCCACGCGCGAGGTGACGGTCACCGTGTTGAAAGCCTGGATCGTGCCCAGCCCGTCGAGATACACCGGCACGTCCCCGCGAGTCGCTGCTGTGGCATCGACCGCGATTCGCTCCTGGGAGTGAGAGGGGGGCGCGGCAGCAGTGCGGGAGGTCAGAAAGGCGAAAGCTGCGCAGACAACGGCAAGCGCTGCTACCGCGATAAGCATCGTGCGAAGGCGCCTACGGCGCGCCATGAAATCCCGCCAAGGAATACTCAACTCGAACTCCTGTCCACTGGCGTCGTGCCCGGCTGCCATCCGCCGCCCAACGCGTTGAAAAGCTGTACCAGCGCTTGCAAGTGCGCAAAGCGCGCCTGCACCTGCGCATCTTCAGCGGTGAAGAGGGCCGTCTGCGTGTTGAGTACAGTCAACACGTTCACAATACCGGCGCGCATCTGAATCTCGGTCATCTCGTAAGCGCGCCGCGCTTTGGCGACGGCGTCCTGCTCACGCCGGTACTGTTCCGCGGTCTGCTGCGTGGCACCGAGCGCGTCCTGCACATTGCCGAAGGCCGACAGCACCGACTTGTGATAGTCGGCGAGCAGCTCGGCGTAACGTGCCTGCTCCAGGCGGTAGCCGCCCACGAGCGCGCCCCCACGAAAGATGCTCTGGGTCACACTGCTGCTCAAGGAAAACACCTGGTTCGCCGGAGTCAGCAGCCCTGCAAGAGCGGTACTGACGAACCCACCGGCCGCCGCGAGATCGATACTGGGCAGAAATGCCGCCCGGGCCGCCTGGATGTTGGCATTGGCGGACATCAGCTGTGCTTCGGCCTCGGCCACATCCGGGCGCCGTATCAGCAGTTCCGAGGGCAGTCCCGGACCCACCTGCGGCTCCGAGAGTTCGTTGAGCGTGCCGGCCAGTGTGTCCAGATCCTGCGGCATCTTTCCGATGAGAACCGCCAGTGAGTCCAGCGACTGCCGCAACTGCTGGCGCAGCGGAGGAATCGTGGCGTTGACGTTGGCGACGGTGGTGGCTTGTTGCGCCACGTCGAGTGCCGTCGCAATGCCAACCGTCGCCTCGAGGCTCAGGTCTTTCAGCAGGGTCTGCGCGGTGGCGAGATCGCGCTGCGCCACATCCAGCCGATCATGTAATTCCAGCACTTGAAAATAGGTCGTCGCGACCGCGCTCATCACCGTCAGTGCCACGGTTGCCCGATCGAAGCGACTGGCGTTGGCAGCGAAGCGTGCCGCGTTGAACAGTGCGCGGTTCTTGCCCCAGAAGTCCAGCTCATAGCTGGCGTTAGCCTGCACACTGAACTGATTGAACGTGACCGTTGGAGAACCAGGAGTCAGTGATGAGAGCTTCTGTTTGTTCCGTGTAGCACCGGCGTTCGCTGAGAGTGCGGGAAACAATGCGCCGCCGGCAATCATCTGCTGAGCCTCCGCCTGCCGCACGCGAGCCACCGCCGCTGCGATGTCATCGTTGGCGCGCTGCGCCTGCGACATCAGCTCGTTGAGTTGGGCCGAGCCAAACCCCTGCCACCAGTCCGCTGATGGCCAGGCCACTACAGCGCCGGTGTTGAACTCCGCGGCAGCCGCAGGCGCACGCCCTGGGGGCTGATTCGAGGGATTTGCGGCGGACGCCGAGTCCGCTGCCGGCTGTGCCCTTTCGTGCGCAATGGCCGCCGTCGCCGCCTGCGTTGCACCAGCTTCGGACTCGGTAGAAATCATGTCGGTGCGCCACGCCTTCGGAGGTGCAATGTCGGGGCGATGGTAGCGGGGCCCAAGACTGCAGGCTGAGAGCGCGCACATGGCGAGCACGCCCAGCGTGCGCGTGCATACGGGACGGGCTGTTCGAGCAGGTCGGCGCCCCGCTGCCTGCTGCCCGGCTCCCCTGCTCGGGGAATGTCTCACTGTGTCGCCATGGCGTCGAAAGAAGATGAATGTCGCCACCTTACTCGCGGCGGCTTTCGACCCGATGGGCGAGACGTTAACTTCCGTTCATCCGCAAGCTGACTGCCCTAGCGGCGGATGGCGGCAGGCAGAGGAAAGGCAGGCCCTGATGAAAGAGAGCTCGCTGACTCAAGGAGTTACGCTCGGCAGTTGAGCTAAACTCTCTCTTGACAGGACCGCTGCTAATCCATCTTGAATTCGATGGTGTCCCAGCGCGTGGTGTCCTCGTGACGCGCCTGACGCTTGATGGCATCGACCAGAGCACGCTCGTCCCAATCGATGACCTCATCGGCAAGGTCTGCGAGAGCCTTGGGAATGGGCTGTTGCGAGCCAAAAGGCTTCATCAGCACCACCGGTTTCTGGCTCGCCTGCGCGTACAGCAGCTGAAACGTCAGCAGGTCCTGCGATTGCTGGTGTAGCGAGGCCAGTCCGATGACGACCTCTACCGGAGAAATCTGCTTGCGCCACTCTTCCTTCTGCGCTTCCTTGTCACCGCCCTGCGGGCGGTTCTCGGGCTTGCTGCTGTTGCGATAGAAGAAGTTGCGCGAGCTTTCCAGGTATTCGAACACCCGCAGGTAATCATCACTGTTTTCCCACAGGTGCGTGACGAACAGCCGAATCGGATTGGCCTGCGACATGTCGAGCCCCAAACCCCAGGGCGGATGAGCCGCGAGTCTCGCACAAGCGCGGCCGCAGCGAAACTCGGGCGCCGTGTGCAGACGGCGACACCGCGAGCCTCCCCGTGCCCTTCATGCGTTCTATAGAATGTGTAGTTTGCGACGAGGAAGGCGAGAAGTGCGGTTGCTGGTCTATAACATTCGCTATGCCACCGGAACTGGCCCCTCCTTTCACCTGCCGCTGCCCGGGGCGGGCTATCTGCGCAGCAATCGCCGGGTTCTGCAGGGCATCACCGAATTCATCCGCGCCGAGCATCCGGATGTGGTCGGGCTGATCGAGGTGGATACCGGCTCGATCCGCACCGGCATGCTGAACCAGGCCGAGCACATTGCCGGCTCGCTGGGTCACTACTCGACCTTCCAGTGCAAATACGGTACCGGCTCGATCAACAACCTGGTGCCGATCGTGCGCAAACAGGCGAACGCGTTCCTCTCCGCCCCGCACGTGCATGGCGAGCGCTTCCATTATTTCGATACCGGGATCAAGCGGCTCATCATCGAGCTGGAGCTCGATGATGTGTGCGTCTTTCTCGTGCATCTGTCACTGAAGTTCCGGCATCGGCAATACCAGTTGCGCTCACTGCACGATCTCATCATGCAATCGCCAAAGCCGGTTATCGTCGCCGGCGACTTCAATACCTTCTGGGGAAATCACGAGATTTATCTGTTCATGCGCGCAGCCGGGCTGCGCAGCGCCAACTCCGCCGGCCTGCCCTCCTTCCCCGCTCGTGTGCCGCGTGTGGAGCTCGATTTCATTCTGGTCAGTGAGGGGATCGAGGTGACGGACTTTCGCGTGCCGGATGTGCGCTTCTCCGACCATCGTCCGTTGGTCTGTGATTTTCACGTTCGGCCCGGGGCGTCGGCGCGCCTCACGGCTGCCTGAGGTGTCCCGGTGAGTGCACAGGGTGCCTGGAGCATGGAGACGGATGCGGACGGCATCGCCTGGCTGACGATCGACAAACCGGGCACCTCGGCCAATGTGCTCTCGAGCTCCGTGCTCCAGGAGCTCGATGGCCTCCTCGGGCCATTGCGCCGCACGCCACCGCGGGCCGTGATCGTGATCTCCGGCAAGAAGAGCGGCTTCATCGCCGGCGCCGACATCAAGGAATTCACCGCCATCCGCGATCTCGAGCAGGGCTATCGGCTGATCCGAACCGGTCAGGACGTGCTCAACGGGCTTGAGTCGCTGCCGTGTCCGACCGTTGCGGCGTTGCACGGCTTTGCGCTGGGCGGGGGTCTTGAGCTGGCCCTCGCCTGTCGCTACCGCATCGCTGTAGAGGATGAGCGGCTCTCGCTGGGTCTGCCGGAAGTGCAACTCGGCATCCATCCCGGCTTCGGGGGCACGGTGCGCACGGTGCGGCTGCTCGGGGTACGCCCTGCCATGCAGATGATGTTGACAGGCAAGCCGGTGCGCGCCGAGAAGGCGCTGCGTCTGGGCCTGGTCGACCGCCTGACGAGCGCTGCGGAGCTGCGCAGCGCCGCGCGGCAGCTGGCGCTGGCGCCACCTGCGGCGCGGCGCGCGCCGTTTGCCGAGCGCGTGCTCAGCTGGGCGCCGGTGCGTCCGTTTGTGAAGCGGAGTCTCATCACGCAAGTGGCCGCCAAGGCTCGCCGTGAGCATTACCCCGCGCCCTACGCGATCATCGATCTGTGGGCCGCCGGCGGTAAGTCCTACGAGGCTGAAGCCCGGTCGATTGCGCAGCTGTTTCTCAGCAGCAGCTCGCGCAACCTGGTGCGCGTGTTTCTGTTGCAGGACCGGCTCAAGGCACTCGGCGGAAAAGGCGGAGCTGACATCCGGCACGTGCACGTCGTGGGCGCGGGTGTCATGGGCGGTGATATCGCGGCCTGGGCTGCGCTGCGCGGCTGCAATGTAACCTTGCAGGATCGCTCGGCCGAGCTCGTGCAACCGGCCATCCAGCGCGCCGGCGAACTCTTCAAAAAGCGCCTGCGTGAGGCTGAGAAGGTGGATGCCGCTGTCGGTCGTCTCAAAGCCGACGTGGCAGGCAATGGCGTCGCACAGGCTGATGTCGTCATCGAGGCAATCTTCGAGAACCTGCAGGCCAAGCGCGAGCTGTATGCGCGCCTCGAGCCGCGCATGAAGCCGACGGCACTGCTGGGCACCAACACCTCAAGTCTGCTGTTGGAACCGCTGGCCCAGCAGCTCGCGCGGCCCGAGCAGCTGGTCGGGCTGCATTTCTTCAACCCCGTGGCGCAGATGCCGCTGCTGGAGATCGTCCGTTCCGCTCAGACTGGCGAGGCCTGCGTGCAGACGGCGGTGAGCTTTGCGCGCAAGCTCGACAAGCTGCCGTTGCCCTGTCGCAGCGCGCCGGGTTTCGTCGTGAATCGCGTGCTGATGCCCTATCTGCACGAAGCGATGTTCGCCGCCCAGGAAGGCTTGCCGCTTGCGCTGATCGACCGGACGGCCGTCGATTTCGGCATGCCGATGGGACCCATCGAGCTTGCGGATGTAGTCGGCCTCGATGTCGCCGCGCACGTGGGGGAGATCATCGCGGAGGAGTTGGAAAGAGCGCCACCGGACCTGCGCGACCTCAGACAGCGTGTCGCCGCTGGCAAGCTGGGCCGCAAGAGCGGCGCGGGTTTCTATAGGTGGCGGCATGGCAAGCCCGAAAAAACTGCGAGCACCGCGCCGGCCCCTGCTGACCTGCAGGATCGGCTGATCCTGGTACTGGTCAACGAATGTGTTGCCTGTTATCGCGAGCAGATCGCCGCCGATACCGATCTCATCGATGCCGCGGTGATCTTCGGCACTGGCTTCGCCCCCTTTCGGGGCGGGCCCTTGCAGTACGCGCGAGAGCGCGGTCCGCAGGCGACGGTGCAGCGGCTCGATGAGTTGGCGAGCCGCTACGGCGAGCGCTTCCGCCCTGATGCGGGCTGGTCGCAGTTCGCCGCGCTAGCCAAAGAGTGACACGGGTTTAAGCGCCTCCGAGCGCATGTGTTACCATCCGGCGGATTGCGACGCACCAACCCTGGTTTTACTGCGTCGGGCCCGATGAAATGCCGGAAGAACGCGAAGCCAGCGTTCAACTACTCAAGTCGTTCGCACCGCTCGATGGTCTGAAGCGGGATAACCTCGCGGCGCTCTCCAAGAAGGTCAGCGTCAAAACGATGCCGGCCGGCCGCGTGTTGTTCAAGGAAGGTGAAAGCGACAAGCGCACCATCTGGCTCGTCGGCGGCATGGTGGAGATCAAGGAAGGTGAGCGCACGATAGCGATGATACGCGGCGGCACAGCGGAGGCACGCAATCCGCTCTTTCCGCGCACGCCGCGCACGGTCACCGCGCGAGCCGTGGACGAGATCAGCTACCTGTCGATCGACAGCGATCTGCTCGATGTGATGATCACCTGGGATCAGACCGGCAGCTATGAGGTTGCCGAGTTGCAGGAGTCCATCGAGGGTACCGGCGGCGATGACTGGATGACTACCCTGCTGCAGACGAAGGCGTTTCATCGCATTCCGCCGGCCAACATACAGGCCATCTTCATGCGCCTGCAGCGCGCTCCGATGCGCGCCGGGGATGTCATCATCAAGCAGGGTGATGAGGGCGACTATTTCTACATCATCGTCAGCGGCAAATGCATCGTAACTCGCGAGACCCCTCTCAACCGCGACGGCATCAAGCTGGCAGAGCTTGGCGTCGGTGACACCTTTGGCGAGGAGGCATTGATCGCCGAGGCGAAACGCAATGCCACGGTGACCATGCTCACCGATGGGGTGCTGATGCGCCTCAATAAGCAGGACTTCCGCGAGCTCATGAACGAGCCCCTGCTGCAATGGGTGAACTATGACCAGGCGCGCGAGATCGTACAGCGGGGTGGCCGCTGGCTGGACGTCCGTCTGCCGAGCGAGCACCAGAACATGGCGATCGAAAATTCGCTCAACATTCCCCTGTATTTCATCCGCCTGAAACTCTCGACCCTCGACCGCAAGATTCCCTATGTCGTGTACTGCGACACGGGCCGCCGCAGCTCGGCCGGTGCGTATATTCTCGTCGAGCGCGGGTTCGAGGCCTATGTGCTGACCGGCGGCCTCACCAACAGCAGCATCGCGCTGCGGCGCTCGAACTGATCAGCTAGCCCGCCGGCGGCTGCTAACGGCCACACGGCAGCCGGATGCTGCTGTGCAGTACTCCCGATGGAATAAGTAGAAACCGCATTGCTCGAACTTGGGCTCGGGCGCAGATTTGTTCCAGCCGTGTCCGATGGAAAGCGCGTTGGGACAGGCGTGCTGTCAGGGAGAAATCCGCTGAGCTGGAAGCTACTCGGGTTGATTTTGTTTGCGATGGGCTGTCTTGCCCTACTGCGACGGATTCTCCTGCGGCGCTATCAGCGCTCGGTGCACGACCTGCTGCAGCGGGATGGCGTGGAGATGTGGGAGACATCCGGGTCAGCCGGTCTGGACATTCGCAAGAGCTTACGACGGGCTTTTCGTGCGCACCATTCGATCGAAGTAGCGGCCAACGAAATCCTCTGGATCCTCAGGCGCTGACAGGCATTCACGCTTGCACGCCGTGCGGTTGCGGCACCAGGCTGGAAGCTAAGTGCGTGCGCAGCTTTTCAATCTCCACGGCGTTCTCTGCCACAAGATAGCCGGCAAGCAACGAGGCGGCACCGGCCAACGCGAGTCCATCGAAAGCCGCGGTCGGCACGAAGTTGCCCGAGCGAATGTACGGCCGCACCAAGCTGTGCAGCTGCTCCATGGGCCGGCACGAATCAAAGCGCACATTGCGACTCACGGCACGCGCACTGCCGGCGCATAACTGCTGCTGCAACAGCAGCTGCACCAGAGAGCCGCAGGCCCGGAAATTGAGATCGAACACCCAGTAGTGACCCTGCGGGTCGATGCCGATGTCGAAGCCGCAGAATCCGGTATAGCCCCGCGCCTGACCTGCACGCGCGATACTGAGGGCGAGCGGTTCGAGCGCAGCCGGTGGGTCGTAACCTGAGCCCGCATAGTTCCCAAGCCAGCGGCCGTCTGCGCCGCAGACTTGTTCGGCGGCACCGAGGTAGCGCAGTGATGTGGCGCTCACGCCGACCTGAGCGCACCAGCTGCGCTGAAAATCCCGATATTGCTCAACCACCACGCATTCGGCGCTTGTCCCGAGCTTCGCGAACGCCTGCCGCGCCCCGGCGAGTTCGCCCTCGTCCCGACAGATCATCACATCGAAGCCTGCGCCTGTTGGCAGCCGGGTACCTGCCTTGAGCACCGTGGGTAGCTGAATTCTCTGATGGTTTTCCGACAGGAAGTCATCGAGGGGGATCGAGTAGCGCGCGAGCACGTACTGCGCCGGTACGAAGTGATGGAGGTTCGCCTTATGGTTCAACTCGACCAACAATGCAGGGGGTACGACATAAGCCTGCGGCTTGACCAGGCCCGCGCCGGGAATATGCGAGACCACGATCGGGCGCTGTTGCTGTTCGAATTCCTGCAGCAGCTTTGCCAGCTCGAGGCGATCGGCGTAGGTCCTGCAGGCCGCCAGGTGATGGCCGGCGCTGCTCAGCAATTCGCGGACGGCAGGCGTTGCGCTGCCGCGGTGACAGAGCACCGTCAAAGAGCCCGCATAGACGAGCGGGGTGCCGGCCATGAGCTCGAGCGTGCTCGCATCGACCGGTAACCAAGCCCCGGTCCCCTCGTGGAGACGGAACGAGACCACCGCCTGTTCGGGCGAGACGTCAGCGAACGTCAGGCGGGGGCGCATCGTTCGCTCTGCACCCCAGCGGCCTGCTTCAGACGCCGCAGAACCCAGCGCTCGAGAGCCTCGGCGAAAAGCCCCGCCGACTGCAGCAGTTGCGGCGAGCGAGCACTGATGCCAGGTGTTGAATTGGCATCGAGTAGCACCGGGCGGCCCTCGAGCAGCACGTAATCGAATTTTCCGTAGTCGAAGCCCAGCCGACGGCGCTCCTCGACCAATGCCTTGTGCGGCGGCTCATGAGTGAAGGTGTGCCTGGCATTGGTGGCTTTGATCACGGGCTGATCCGAGACACTGATAACCTGCTGATCAGCGTCCCCCAGAAAAACCCATTTGCGCAGGCAATAGCGACCGTCGAGCCTTTCGGGTACGAAGCGCTCGACAACGCGGGCGCGGTCGCCCCATACCTCCTGTGGCACCGCCTCGGGTGATGGATAGATCTCATAGGGGATCCCCGCGTGGCGCAACCGGGCGTGTCGCAGAAGCGTGGTAATCCTGCGCCACCTGCGCCGCAGACGTCCCTGGCGCGCGTAATCGTTGAGTCCCGCATAGTTGGCATCCGATTTGACGATGACCGGGCCGCTGACGGCGTCGCCTTGTTCCACCAGCATGCGACTGACGCGGCGCTTGGAGATATCGTGCACGCGTTGATTGATGATCGGCAGCTCCGGTGGCAGCCGCGCCAGGATCGCAGCGGGCACGACTGTAGCGGCGACGTGCAGCAATCCTGCATCGAGCTCGGCAGGTACCGGGGCGTCCGGAGCGATGACGGTGATCGTATGGCCACGGTCTCGAAAGCATTCGAGGATCACGTCCATAAAGAAATGCGGACCCAGATCCAGCCGGGTCTGACCGACAAAGATCCCCAGGTGCAGGTTTCGCGCAGGCGTTTCGGGCATGGGGCGTTCCTCAGGCGACTTGCAGTTGGCAGCCAGGCAACGACCGTCGGGAGCCGTGAGGACGTAAGCCCTGCTCCTGATCGATGAACTGCCGGCACCACAGCTCGAAGGTGGTGGCGCGCCAGGTGCAGCTGGGATTGCGGCGGATCCAGTGACCCGCCTGCTCGCGCGAGCTGCCGAAGGTATGCAGCAACCAGCGCGGCTCGAGGCCGCCGCGCGTCAGGCTCCTCGGATCCAACAACAGCTCACGTACGCCATCCAGGGCCCGGCCACTGCTGAGCCACGTGGCAATATCAGCCGGGAAACCCAACTTGGCGCGCCGCAGTCGTATCCCCGAGGGCAACAGCTGGTGCGTCGCGCGGCGCAGCAGCCATTTGGTCCATCCCTGGCTGATCTTCTCATCGTATTGCAAGCCGAAGCAGAACTCGACCAAGCGATGATCCAGAAAGGGCAGACGCGATTCGAGCGAAAAGGCCATGCTGAGCGCATCTTCCGCATGCAGCAGTTCCGGCAATCCGACATAGCGGAACTCGCGCCACAGGGCGTTGTTCAGATGACTGCGGTACGGGCGCTCCACCGGCTCGCCCTCGACTGCAGCAGCAAGCGGGCTTGCCGGGCGTGCGGAGCACACTTTGTGCATCTGTCGCACGGCGCTCGCCAGCAACACGGGCGGCAGCAGCCGGTGGATGCCGGCGGAGATCTGTCCCAACCTCAGCAGCTCCCAGAGCAGGGGTACACCCCTGGGTCTGCGCGGCAGACCGCGTGCGAGCCGGTCGCGCAGGAATGGCAGGATGAAGTGATCGTAACCTCCAAGGAGCTCATCTGCCCCCTGCCCTCCCAGCAACACGGTGACGAACTCGCGTGCGCTCTGCATGACATGCCATTGGGGATAGCGGCCGCGCATCGGGGTGGGCGCATCGTGGTGCCACACGATGGCCGCCATGGTCTGCAGCAGCTGCTCAGCCGATGGGGTGACCCAGTGGATGCGAAAGCGCGTGCCATCGTCGGCAACGGCACGGGCGTACGCACTTTCATCGAAGCGCTTCGACTCATAGCGTAGCGAGAAGCACTCCAGCGGCCTGTTGAGTTGCTCGGCGGCTAGCCTCGCGACCGAGCTGGAATCGAGGCCGCCGCTCAATGTCACGCCTAGCGGAACGTCGCTGCGCAGCCGCAGCCGCACCGAATCCCGCAGCAGAGCGAGGAAGGCGTCCGGGGCATCGGATCGCGAGATTTCGGTACCGGGCCGGTACTGCCAGTAGCGCTGCCGGCTTTCACCCCGCGGCTCGATACGCAGCAGCTCTCCTGGGGGTATTGAGTGGATGTTGCGGAAAAATGTTCGTTGCCCGCCATCCGGGTCGGGCAACCGGCCCATGACAAAGTCGCGACCGCGGGCCAGATCCGGCAGGCGCTCTTCGGGACAGCCCGCCAGCAGGGCCTTCGCCTCGGAGGCGAAGGCGACGCGCTCGCCGCGCACCGAATAAACCAGCGGCTTGATGCCGAACCGATCGCGACACAACAGCAATCTCTGGCTCGCCGGCTCCCAGAAGGCGACAGCCCACATGCCGTTCAGTCGCTCAAAGCAACTCTCACCCCAGATGCGATACGCCCACAACAACACCTCCGTGTCATTCAGCGCGCGCAAGTTTGCCCCCGCTGCACGCAGCTCCGCGGCGAGTTCGAGGTAGTTGTGGATCTCGCCGTTGAACAACATGCACAACGACTGGTCCGGGAGCCACGCGGGCTGCATCGCGTTGTCACTGAGATCGATGATCGCCAAGCGACGATGACCCAGCGCGATACCGCGGCGCTCGTCAAGATGATGACCAACCCCGTCGGGACCCCGATGCTCGAGGCTATCCAACATGGATCTCAGAACGGCTGCGTCCATCGGACCGCCGTCGCGTCGCCAGATTCCCGCAATTGCGCACATCAATGAATCATATGGGGCGAGCGTCGACAGGTGCGTGACGCCTCTTGATAAACTTCAGGAGGGACGCGCGCAAAATCGCAGCCGCGCTACGCACAGCGGCGTCATCGATGTGCCCGGAACCGACCGGCCGTGCGGCACAGTCAGTCTCGGCCATGAGTCGCCTTGCCGACCGCTGTGCGTGAGCTTGCTTCTCAGACGCTGCGAAGATAGCTTGGAGACAGGATTCTTTAATAATCCAATCATATGGATACGTCATATTCATCATCTTTTACTTGAGATGTCATTTTGCAGAACACCCGGCGATTGCTGCAGTAATGCGGTTCCACCTGGCGATTTGCGTAGCAGTTCGGCCCTTCTTCGCGGCGCCCTCATTGCCGCTACAATACCGGTGTCGCCTTCCGGCGGCCGTCTGCCCAAACGCTAATCCGATTGCTCCATGCTTTAGCGTGGCGCATCGCCCTGCCTCACGGAGTCTGCAGTGCTGCGTTGGTTTGAGCATCGTGTCGATCCCTTTCCGGGCACCGCTCATCACGGCTTCTCGGCAAATCTGCTGCGCTTCCTGTGGCAATGCAGTCAGGGACTGCGTCCCTATCTGTTGGCGATGACGGTGCTCACCGGCGCCATCGGAGCGTTCGAAGCGCTGCTGTTCTTCATGCTGGGCAGACTGATTGACTGGATGACACAGTCCGGACCGCAACGCTTCATGGTGGACCATCGCGCGCAGCTGATCGTCCTCGCCGTCATCCTGGCCGTGAGCCCGATCATCGTCGCGCTCGGGGCCTGGTTCAAATACCAGACGATTCAGCCCGTGTTCCCGATGAGACTGCGCTGGATTTTCCATCGCCGCATGCTCGAGCAGAGCATGAGTTTCTTTCAGGATGAGTTCGCCGGACGAGTCGCAGCCAAAGTGATGCAAACTGCCCTGGCTGCGCGCGACACGTGGATCACGGTGGCCGATATTCTCGTGTACATCGTGGTGTATTTCATTACGGTGGCGGCCGTCATCGCGGGCTTCGACTTCTGGCTCCTGCTGCCGTTCGTCGCCTGGGTGAGCGCGTATGCGGCTGCGATGCTGTATTTCGTACCCCGTCTCTCCAGGGTCGCTGCCGGCCAGGCTGATGCCCGCTCTCTCATGACCGGCCGCATCACGGACGCCTATACCAATATCTCGATCATCAAGCTGTTTGCCCATGCCAGCCGGGAGGCCGGTTATGCGCGCGGCGCGATGGATGAGTTCCTGGTCACGGCGCGGCAGCAGACCCGCTATGTCAGCGGTTTCGAGATTCTCAATCACTGCCTCAGCATGCTGCTGATCGCCGCTACCGCGGCCATCGCGGTATACCTGTGGCTGCATGGTCAGGTGCAGTTGGGAGCCGTAGCCGCCGCCACAGCGATGGCACTGCGTCTGAATGGCATCTCGCACTGGATCATGTGGGAACTGGCCTCCCTGTTCGAGAATGTCGGTACGGTGCAGGACGGCCTCAATACCGTGACACGGCCGATCGCCGTGGTTGATCACAAGGACGCCGTGCCCCTGCGTGTTACCCGCGGTGAGATTACGTTCGAGCGCGTGCGCTTCCACTACGGCGCTGCGAAACGTGTGATCGATGATCTGTCCTTTACGATCAGGGCGGGCGAGAAGATCGGTCTCGTGGGTCGCTCGGGTGCCGGCAAGTCCACTCTGGTCAATCTGCTGCTGCGTTTCTACGCCGTGGAGTCAGGTCGTATTCTCATTGATGGGCAGGATGTCGCCCACGTGACCCAGGAAAGCCTGCGCGAGCAGATCGGTATGGTGACCCAGGATACCTCGTTGCTGCATCGCTCAGTGCGCGACAACATCATCTACGGTCGCCCGGATGCGAACGATGCGCAGATTCAAGCAGCCGCCAAGCGTGCCCATGCGGAGGAATTCATTGCCTCACTCAGCGATTCTCGCGGCGGACGCGGGTACGAAGCGCTCGTGGGCGAGCGGGGTGTGAAGCTCTCTGGCGGCCAGCGCCAACGCATTGCACTCGCCCGGGTCATGTTGAAAGATGCACCGATCCTGCTGCTCGATGAGGCAACGAGCGCACTCGACTCGGAAGTCGAAGCGGCGATTCAGGAAACCCTCGAGACGTTGATGCGCGGTAAGACGGTGGTTGCCATTGCGCACCGACTCTCCACCATCGCGGCGCTGGACAGATTACTGGTGCTGGATGCGGGGGTTATCGTTGAGCAGGGCACTCACGCGCAGCTGCTGAGCGCCGGGGGGCTCTACGCACGTCTGTGGGCGCGGCAGAGCGGCGGCTTTCTTGGGGAAGATACTAACACCCAGATGCGGCGGGTATCGGTGGGTGCATAGCAGGGAGACTTTCCATGTACAGCTTACTCGAGGAGGCGGCGCGCGCCGCGCGACAGTATCTTGATTCGTTGGATTCCCGATCCGTCGTGCCCGATGCCAGGGCAGTCGAGGCGCTGCGCGAGCTCGAGGAGCCGCTGCCAGCACAGCAGAGCGACCCGGCGGAGACCTTTGCATTGCTGCATCGGATCGTCTCTCCGGCCACGATGGCGATGGCCGGTGCGCGCTTCTTTGGGTTCGTTATTGGCGGATCATTACCCGTGACCTTGGCCGCCAACTGGCTGGCGAGCGCTTGGGATCAGAACGCAGCGTTATATGAGGTCACGCCCGGCGTGGCGCGTCTCGAGGAGATTACGTTGCGATGGCTCATCGAGCTGCTGCAGCTGCCATCCGGCACGGCAGCGGGATATGTGACCGGAGCGACCACGGCCAACTTCACGGCACTCGCAGCCGCGCGCCACGCTGTGCTCGCGCGTGCGGGCTGGAATGTGGAAGCAGACGGCTTGTTCGGCGCACCGCCGATCACCATTGTCACCGGCGAGGAAGCACATCCCACCCTGCTCAAATCTCTCGGCATGTTGGGCCTGGGACGCAATCGCGTTCAGCGAGTAGCCGCCGATGCGCAGGGGCGCATGCGGGCCAATGCACTGCCGCGCCTCGACGGGCCGGCGATACTGTGTGTCCAGGCCGGCAACGTGAATACGGGCGCGTTTGATCCGTTCGAGCCGCTGATCGAGGCGGCCCATGGCATGGGCGCATGGGTGCACGTTGATGGCGCATTCGGATTGTGGGCGAAGGCTGCACCCGCAAGGGCGCATCTGGCCCGCGGGCTCGAACAAGCCGATTCCTGGGCGACCGATGCGCACAAGTGGCTCAATGTGCCTTATGACAGCGGCCTCGCCTTCTGCCGGGACGCGCACGCGATGAGTGCGGCGATGGCCATCACGGCCGAATACCTGCCGAGTGAAAGCCCGCACCGCAACCCTTCAGATTTCACGCCGGAGCTTTCACGCCGCGCACGCGGAGTCGAGATATGGGCTGCCATGCGCTCTCTCGGTAGGACTGGCCTTGCGGAACTTTTCGAGCGCAATTGCCGCCAGGCAAAGCGTTTTGCCGAGGGATTGCGCGCCGCCGGACATACGATCCTCAACGACGTGGTCCTCAATCAGGTATTGGTTGCGTTCGGTGACGCACAGCGGACGCGCCGGGTGATTGCGGAGCTGCAACAGGAAGGCAGCTGCTGGTGTGGCGCGACGGTGTGGCAGGGCCGCACGGCGATGCGTATCAGCGTCAGCAGTTGGGCGACTACGGATGCCGCTGTGGAACGCAGTCTTGAGGCCATGCTGCGCGTCGCGGCCCGGGCCTGAGCCGGTCACCGACTGCTGAATAGCTCAGCGGTCCGGCTTCGGAGATCTCCGGCGCTGCTCGTCGAAAGCCTGCATCTGCGCGTGCAGTCGCTCGGCCTGGCGCAGACGCTTGCGCGCTTCGCTCACCTTGCCTGCATTCAGTAGCTCACGACTCTCGTGCAGCAGCTCGCGATGGCGCTCGCTCGCGCGGATCTGCATGGAGAGAATCTCGTTGGCGTCTCGCGGACCGCGGCGCGTGGTTTTCTTATTGGCTGCCATTGGTCAGATTTTACCGCGCCCGCCTTGGCAGTGAGATGACGTTCTGCAGCGAAGGCGCTTCCCGCCCACGCGAGGCGCACGGGCCTGTGATCGCACCGCACCCGCTGCAGCGCAAGCGCTGCCCGCGTGCCCTCAGCCCGGCTGCTACATCGTATGGGTGGCTTTATCGCCGGAGAGCGCCCCGGCGAGGTATGTCTCGATCTTCTTCTGCGTCTGCCCGCGGTCCTGGTCGCTGAACTGCACACCGATGCCTGCCGTGCGCTTGCCCTGCGCACCCTTCGGGGTGACCCAGATCACCCGCCCGGCGACCGGCAGTTTCTCATCCTCTCCCATGAGGTTGAGCAGCATGAAGACCTCATCGCCCAGCCGGTAGTTGCTGTTGGTGGGGATGAACAGCCCACCATTGCGCACGAAAGGCATGTAGGCCAGATACAGCGCGCTCTTGTCCTTGATGGTCAGCGTGAGCAGACCCGGCTTGTTCCCACCCGTACGCAACTCATTACCCCGCGTTTCGCCAACCTTTTGCATCTGAGGACTGCAGGCTGCGCAGCAATGCTTCGAACGCCAGCCCTCGATTTATCGGCATATCGAGCTCGAACTTCAGTTCGCGAACCGCATCCAGCAGCTCGAACAGCCGCCGTATATTCAAGACGTTCTGGGCCTGCGGCAAGTAGGGGCCAGCGCGCAGTTCTGTCAAAAAGGCCGTCGCGTCGGATTTCTGAGCGATGCATTCCGTGAGCCAGTTCTCAAAGCAACGCAGGTGCAGCGCCGGCTCCGCGCGCGCCCAGCGCTCGGCTGTGGCCGTCGGGTCCAGCCGCCCGGAAAGCGCCTCATCCAGTGCCTGGCGGGTTTCCTTGTTCACCTCTACGACAAGGGCAGGATCGGCTGCCGCGGCGATGAGCGGCGCATTGCCGAGCACATCCAACACGCCGCCCCAGTCCGCCTTGCCGGCGGTCGCCGTCAGCCATTCGATTGCCTGGGCTCGCTGCGGTGCCCGTACGCGGATGCGTTGGCAACGGCTCAAGATGGTGGGCGGCAGTCTGGAGGGCTGGGTCACGACCAGCAGCAGCAACGTGCGTGACGGGGGCTCCTCCAGCGTCTTCAGCAACGCGTTCGCGGCAAAGCGATTCAGGGCGTCTGCCGGTGAAAGCACACCCACCTTGAAGCCGCCCTGATGACTGGTCAGCGCCAGCTCCTCGGACAGCTGCCTGACCTGCTCGATGCGCAGCTGCCGCGATTCCTCGAGAAAACCCACGCGGATGACATCGGGATGCTGCCCGGCAGAGACCCGGCTGCAGGCCGGGCAAAGACCGCAAGGTGCGCTCTCGGCACGCTCGCACAACACCAGCTGCGTCAACCAGCGGGCAAGCCAGTCACCACCAGCACCTGGCGCCTCGTGAATCAACAGCGCGTGCGCCAGACGTCCGGCGCTGTGTGCCGCGCGTAGCGTTGCGAGCTCTGCGCTCAGCCACGGAAGAGTCATCACGCGAACCGTTCCAGCACTGCGATCACCTGGTCGCGTACGCAAGTCAGCTCTGCGCCCGCAGCAATGATCTGCACTCGAGTGGGTTCACCCGCAGCGATTTGCAGGTAGCCGTGGCGCACCCGCTCGAAGAAGGTCTCGCGTTCGGTCTCGAACCGATCCGCACTGTGACCCGAGCGGGCGCGCGCCCGTGCAAGCCCGACACTCACGGGCAGATCCAACAATAGCGTGCAGTCGGGCTGCAGATCGCCGTGCACGGCTTGCGCCAGAGTCTCGATCCAGTCATGGTCGATGCCGCGGCCATAGCCCTGGTATGCGCGCGTGGCATCGGTGAAGCGATCGCAGACGACCCACTCGCCGCGCCTGAGAGCCGGTCGTACCAGGTTGTCCAGATGGATGCGACGCGCGGCAAACATCAGCAATGTTTCTGTGACGCCCGATACCTCTTCGGGACCGCGCTCCAGCACGATCTGCCGGACGCGCTCCGCGAGTGCCGTACCGCCCGGCTCGCGCGTCAGGCAGACGGTGACGCCCCGGCCTTGGAGCCAAGCGCGGACCAGTTGCGCGACCGTCGTCTTGCCGGCCCCTTCGATACCCTCGAGCGTAATGAACCTTGCCGGTGTCATGGGGTCTTTCTCGCAGCTCGCTGCTGGGCGCGCAAGTGCTCCAGATAGCCCTTGACCGCCGCGTTGTGCTCCTCGAGCGTCTTGGAGAAGTGGTGTCCGCCCTCTCCGGTGGCCACGAAGTACAGCTCGCCGGTCTCCTGAGGATGCACCGCAGCCTCGATGGCGTCGCGTCCGGGCAGCGCAATCGGTGTCGGCGGCAGACCCGCGCGGGTGTAGGTGTTGTATGGGGTGTCGGTTATCAGATCGCGCGTGCGGATATCGCCGTCGTAGCTTGCACCCAGGCCATAAATGACCGCCGGATCGGTTTGCAGTCGCATGCCTTTGCGCAGGCGGCTCACAAACACACCGGCAATTCTGGGTCGCTCGGCCGGTAGTCCGGTTTCCTTCTCCACGATCGAGGCAAGCGTCAGCGCCTCGTAGGGCGTGGTGAAAGGCAAACCCTCACCCCGGTGTTGCCAGGCCTCCTCGAGCGTACGCTGCATGGCGTTGTAGGCGAGCTGCAGAATCTCGACATCCGCTGTCTTCGCAGCGAAGCGGTAGGTGTCCGGAAAAAAGCGACCTTCGGGATGCTCACCCGGATGTCCGATCGCGGCCATCAGCTCCTCGGTGCTCTTGTCCCGCAGGGTATGCGTGACCGCGGCATGCCGATCGAGCTCCTGGCGGAAGTCGGCAAATCTCGAGCCTTCCACGATGGTGAGCTGTTCGAGCACGACCTTGCCCTGATCGAGCAGCTCCAGGATCTCGGCGGGGCTCGCGGCCGCCGGGATCTCGTAAGTCCCGGCCTGGATACGCAGCGGCTGGCCCGTGAGATGCGCCGAGAGGCGCAGGTAGGCTTCGATCAGGCGCGGGTAACGCAACTCGCCCTGGCGCGCGAGGGCGGCCAGTACCGCGCGCATGCTGGCGCCCTGCTCCACCTCGATGCGGGTGATGCTTTGCGAGGGCCCTGGACTGACGAAAGTGTGGCGCGCGAAGTAGTAGGTCGCCGCTACGGCCGCGGCGGACAGCAACAGCAGGCTCAGCAGCAGCAGGAGCTCCCGACCCGATCGTTGGCTAGGCATCAACCGGTTCCTCGAGCAACGGAGCCAGCGCGGCACGCAGCCGCTGGCTGATCGGTCCGACACTCAGCGCGCGTTCATCCAACATTGCGACCGGCAGGATGCCGATACGAGCGTTGGTCAGAAAAATTTCCTCCGCCTGCCGCAGCTCCCCGGCATTCAGGGTGCACTCCTGCACCGGCAGCGCCAGCTGTCGCGCGATGCCCAACACCACGGCACGCATCACCCCTGCAACTCCGCAACGATCCACGGTGGGCGTCAGGAGCCGACCGGACTTCACCAGGAACACGTTGCTCATCGTCCCGCAGGCAAGATGACCCGACTGGTTGAACAACAAGCCCTCGAAGATCTCAGGATCGGACCATTCGGCGCGCGCTAGGATCTGCTCGAGACGATTGCAGTGCTTGAGCCCTGCCAGCGCCGGATTCTCACCTAGCCGTAACTGCAGCGTTTGCACCTTCACGCCATTGTCCGCCACAGCGCTGCGATCCTGCGGCGCCGGATACTGAAATGTGATGCAACTCGCCTTCTCCGCGCCGCTGTAGGCGTAACCGCGTGCCAAGGCTGCCCCGCGAGTGACCACGACCTTCACGATGCTGCGATCGCTAGCTCGTGCCAGGTGACGCACGCGCGCAGCGATCGGCGCTGCATCCTTCATCGCAATGTGCAAACGGGCACAGCCGAGCGTGAGGCGCTCCATGTGCCGGAGCAGAAACCGTGGCGCACCGCGCACACAGGCAATCGTCTCGAAGAGGCCATCCCCGAAATGCAGTCCGCGATCCAGTGCGGTGATGGGCTCGCTCTGACCGTCGATCCACACGAGCTCGCCCTGACTCACGGTGAGGCCCCACTGGTGCCGCCGGGCTCGGTACTCAGCGCCGCGAGCAGCCCTCGCGCCTTGGCCCGTGTCTCCTCCAGCTCCCGCTGCGGATCGGAGTCCGCGACGATGCCGCCGCCGGCGCGCACCTCCGCGTGCCGCCCCATCACCGTCATCGTGCGGATCAGAATGTTCATGTCCATCGAGCCGTCGCGCCCGAGAAAGCCCAGCGAGCCGGTGTAGGCACCGCGCCCGCTACCCTCGAGCTCCGCGATGATCTGCATGCAGCGGAACTTCGGGACAGCCGGTGATCGTGCCGCCGGGAAACACGTGCGCGCACCGCGGCCACGGGGGTGACATCCGCGCGCAGTTGCCCGGTGACGTTGGAGACGATGTGATGGACATGTGCGTAGGACTCGATGGTCATCAGCTCATCGACGTGCACCGTACCGGCCTCACACACCCGGCCGAGATCGTTGCGCTCCAGGTCGATCAGCATGATGTGCTCGGCGCGCTCCTTCGGATGCGCCGCCAACTCGCGCATTTCGGCGAAGTCATCGCCGGGTCTGCGGCTGCGAGGCCGGGTGCCCGCAATTGGTCGCGTATCGATCCGCCGGCGACGGATGCGCAGCAGCCGTTCGGGCGAGGAGCTGAGGATGCCGACACCGCGCCACTGTGCCAATGCGGCAAACGGCGCCGGATTCGCGGCGCACAGTCGCGCGTACAGAGCGGCGAGCGGCGGATCCTGAGCGAACTCGTACCTGCCACGGTCGCGACAGGTTGGCCTGATAGATATCCCCGGCGCGCACGTACTCCTTGGCACGCGCCACGCGCCCGAGATAACCGCCCGGGTCTTCCTCCACGATGCGCTCGATTGCGAGATGCTGGCTCGCGTCGGCCGCGCTGTGCGTGGAGCGCAGCGCATCGAGGTCGGCCCGAATCCGTTGCAGGGCACGCTCATCCGGCTCCTCGGCACGCAGCCAGGCGCGCCCACTCTCGCGCTCCTGGATCAACGCGATCGACGCACGCAGCGCAAATGCGCGCCACGGCAACCCCGAGCGCGGCAGCACGAGCCGCGGCTCGGTTTCCTGGGCCATCTCGTAGCTCAGGAACACGGCCCAGCCGCCGGCAAAGGGCAGCTCGTGCGCGACGGCCGGGGGTGGAGCGATGCGCTCGGCGAGCCACCAGTTCTCGAGCGCCGTGAGGAATTGAGCTCCATCGTGCCGAAAACCGTGCGAATGCACCGCGCCGTTGCGATCGCTCCAGAGTGCAGCGCGCGGCTCTGCGATCAGGATGCTCGTGGCGGCTGAGCGGGACCGTCGGCGGCACTGTCGAACAGCACCGGATAGCGCTCGGGAAACTGCGCGGCGAGGCGCCGCAATGCGCCGGCGGGCACGCTCGAGCTCGCAGTCAAAGGGTATTGTGTCAGATGCCGCCAGGGCCAGAGATCACGTTAGCCCGTGAAACGCCGGAAGATCACGGAGCCGTTGGTGCCGCCGAAACCGAACGAATTCGACAACGCCACCTCGATCTTCATCTGGCGCGCCGTGTTGGGCACGTAGTCCAGATCGCAGTCCGGATCGGGCGTGTGGTAGTTGATGGTCGGCGGGGCGACACCGTCACGGATCGCGAGGATCGAGAAGATGGCCTCGACCACTCCGGCGGCGCCCAGCAGATGCCCGGTCATGGACTTGGTTGAGCTGACTGCGAGCTTGCTGGCGTGACTCGCCGAATGCCCCCTTCATCGCAAGCGTCTCCGCCCTGTCGCCGAGAGGCGTGGAGGTCGCGTGCGCATTGACATACTGCACCTCCGAGGGATTGAGGGAGGCGTCCTTGAGCGCGTTGACCATGGCCAGCCGCGCACCTTCGCCGTCCTCCGGCGGCGCGGTTATGTGGTGCGCATCGCCGCTCATGCCGAAGCCCACGAGCTCAGCATAGATCTTCGCTCCGCGACGGCGTGCGTGCTCCAGCTCCTCGAGGATCAAAGCGCCACCGCCGTCACTCAACACGAAGCCATCGCGGTCCTTGTCCCACGGACGGCTCGCCTCCTTCGGCGCCTCATTGCGGGTTGACAGCGCCTTCGCCTGTCCGAAGCCTCCGAGACCGCAGCGGCGTCGTGGCCATCTCGCCGCCGCCGGCGATGATCATGTCGGCATCACCATACTGAATGGTGCGCATTCCCAGGCCGATCGCATGGGTGGAGGTCGTACAGGCGGTGACCACGCCGAGGTTCGGGTCCCTTCAGGCCATACTTGATCGACAGATGGCCGGCGATCATGTTGATGATGGAGGCCGGCACGAAGAACGGCGAAATCTTGCGCGGGCCGCCCTTCAGGTAGGCTGCGTACTCGGCTTCGATCGTGCCCAGGCCGCCGATGCCGGCGCCGCATACGGCGCCGCAGCGGTCAGGATCGACCTTGCTACAGTCGATCCCGGAGTCAGACATGGCCTGGATGCCGGCGGCGACGCCGTACTGCATGAACTCATCCATGCGCCGCGCATCTTTAGGCGTGATGTACTGCGCCACATCGAAGTCCCGCACCGCGCCCCCGAAGCGCACCGGGAAAGGCGGACACATCGAATCGGGTGATCGGGCCGATACCGCTTTCGCCCCGCAGGATGGCTTCCCAGGCGGACTTCACGGTGCTGCCCACAGGCGAGATGATGCCGAGGCCTGTAACGACGACGCGACGCTTGCTCACACGCTACCTGTATGAAGAATCGGGGAATTGAAAGGCGCGGGACTCTGCAGGCCGGTCGCGGCCGACGCCGGACCGGACCGTCCCGCTGCGGGTGCAATCAGGCCTTGGTACGACGCTCGTTGATGTACTCGATGGCCTGCTGAACCGTCGTGATCTTCTCGGCGTCCTCATCCGGAATCTCGATCTCGAATTCCTCTTCGAGAGCCATGACCAGCTCGACGGTATCGAGCGAGTCGGCTCCCAGATCATCCACGAACGAGGCATCGTTCGTGACCTGTTCCTGTTTGACGCCCAGCTGCTCGGCAACGATGGCTTTGACCTGCTGCTCAACTGTGCTCATTAGCGCATTGTCCTTTTGTAGTCGTTGAACTCGTAGCGCCCGCGGCCGCGTGTCTCGGCGTAGGCCGACGGCGCGGGCGCGGTATTGTAGGGGAACACCCCCAGGGCTGCCACTCAAAGCGGGCTGCGAGTGATTGTTTTTTCTCGCGAAACTTCTCGCGATGTTCCCTTGTAACGAAGCGCTCGGCGCCTCGCTGTGGCGCTGATCCAACGTTCCAACGTTCAGCCGTCTCATCAATGCGCGCACGCGGCGTGCTCAGGCCATGTACATGCCGCCGTTCACGTGCAGGGTCTCGCCCGTGATGTAGCCGCGCCGGGCGAGCACAGAAACAGCACCGCCGCCGCGATGTCGGCCGCGGCGCCCAGCCGTCCGACGGGAATGCGACCCAGCAGCGCCTGTGCGCTGCTCATCGTTGAGCGCGCGGGTCATGTCGGTGTCGATGAATCCCGGCGCGACGGCATTGACGGTGATGCCGCGCGAGGCGACCTCCCGGGCCAGAGACTTGGTGAAGCCGAGAATACCCGCTTTGGCCGCCGCGTAATTGGCCTGCCCCGGATTGCCCGTCAGGCCGACGATGGAGGTCAGGTTGACGATGCGGCCGTGCCGCTCCTTCATCATGCGGCTTCAAGCAAGCCTTGGACAGGCGGAACACCGAGGTCAGGTTGGTCGCAATGCACCTGGTCCCAGTCTTCGCGGCTTCATGCGCAACAGCAGGGTGTCGCGGGTGATGGCGGCGTTGTTGACCAGGATAGTCGGCATCTGGCCTGCCGCCTCGAGCGTCGTGCAGCAGAGCGTCGATGGAGGCGACATCGCCCACGTCCAGAACCGCACCGCGGCCGTTGTATCCGATGCGACGCAAGCTCGCGGAAGCGCTTCGGCGCCCGGCTTCGCTGGTGGCGGTGCCGACGACCGTGGCCCCGGCCTCAGCGAGCGCCAGCGCGATCGCATTGCCGATGCCGCGTGAGGCGCCAGTGACCAGCGCCACCTCAGTTTCAAGCATGCGCGCTTCAGGCATGTGCTCCTCCGTCGCCGCCGCGCGTGGCATTCAGGGCTGCATCGAAGGACGCTGGATCCTCCAGCGCGAAGTAGCTCGAGTCCGGCGCGCTTCTCGATCCGGCGGTTCAGCGCCGTGAGTACTTTGCCAGGACCGCACTCGATCAGTTGCTGATACGGGCTGTGCCAGCAGCGCCTGCACGGTCCGGGTCCACCAGCGCACGGGACGGGCCAGCTGACGGGCCAGGTGCTGCCGAATCTCCGCAGGCTCCGTGTGAGGCTTGGCATCCACCGCGCTGATGTAGGGAATGCGTGGGGTGGCGATGCGCACCTGCTCCAGTTTCTGCGCGAGCCGCTCGCCCGCCCCGCGCATCAGGCTGCTGTGGGACGGGCACACTGATGGGAAGCAGCATGGCGCGCTTGGCGCCCCGGGCCTTGGCCCCCTCGAGCGCGCGCTGCACCGCAGCTGACTGGCCGGCGATCACGACCTGGCCGGGGGAGTTGAAGTTGACCGCCTCCACGATCTCACCCTGGGCGGCCTCCTCGCAGGCAGCAATCGACTTCAGGGTCGTTCAGGCCGAGGACCGCCGCCATGGCGCCCTGCCCCGCAGGCACGGCCTCCTGCATGAGCCTGACCCCGAAAACGCACCAGGTCTACGGCCGTGCGGAAATTCGAGCGCACCGGCGCACACAAGGCGGTGAACTCCCCCAGGCTGTGACCCGACACGACGATCGGTTCTGCACCGCCGCGCTGCAGCCACAGTCGCCAGGTCGCCACCCCGGCAGCGAGCATCGCCGGCTGGGTGCATTCGGTAGCGTCGAGCTGCTCGCGCGGTCCCTCCTGCACCAGCTGCCACAAGGTCGTAGCCCAGCACGCCGGAGGCCTCGTCGAACGTGGTGCGAACCCCGTCAGCGCGGTCCGCAAGGCCCGCCAACATGCCGACCGATTGCGAGCCCTGTCCTGGGAAGACGAATGCAAAGGCCATGGGCACTCCGGGAAAATCCAGCGATTATAGACAACGTGCGAACGCCCCTGCCTTACGGCGGCTCGCGCCGCGGCCGCAGCAGCAATGCGACCGCCAGCCCTCCCAGGGCCCCGTACAGATGCGCATCCACGACGACGCCACCTGGGGCGGACACCAATGGCAGCGCACCGGAGAGCTGCTCATAAGTGAGCTTGATGAGCAGAAACGGCCCAGCAGCCAGGCGTCGAGATCGCGCCGACGCACGTGCGCCAGAGTACCCGCAGCCATGACTCCATGCAGCGCACCCGAGGAACCCACGTACCACAGCACGGTCGAATCGCGTAACCACAGTCCGGCATCGATTGCGGCGATGGCGCCCGTGAGGATCAGGAGCCACTGTCGGGGCCGGATAGTCGCTGGCAAACAGTGCCCACATCAGGACCAACCCGAGGCTGTTGAGCAGCGCATGCTCGAAGTCGAGATGCACCACGTGCGCGCTCAGCAGCCGCCACCACTGCCCCGCGGCAAGGCCGATGCGGTCGTAGCGCAGCAGCAGCCGGCCCGAATCGCCGCCGAGCTCCGGCAGCAGCAGCAATGCACAGGCGAGCAGCAGCGCCACACCTGCAGCGCCGTCGCAATTGAGAGACGTGAGCAGCTGTCTAACCCGGTTCACAGGCTGCAGCGCGCCCTTTTGTTATGATCCGCCGCCCGTAACGGCCTATGTCGCGCCATCAGGACTCGAACATGCAGCAACTCCGGGACGACAGACAGGTTATCAGATTGCGGCACCTGCCCTGCGGTGTGCGGCGCAGCCGGGGCTTCACCCTGATCGAGATCATGGTGGTCGTCATCATCATCGGCCTGCTGGCCGCGGTCGATCGTCCCGCAGGTCGTGAGCAAGGTGGATGAGGCCCGGGTCGCCAAGGCCAAATCGGACATCCAGGGGCTCGAGACGGCGCTCACCATGTTCCGGCTCGATAACTCGAAGTATCCCACGACCGATCAGGGCCTGGCGGCGCTGATACAGCAGCCCACCGATCCGTCGATCCGGCACTGGCGGCCGGGGGGCTACCTGCAGCGGGTCAGCAAGGATCCGTGGGGCAATGACTACCAGTACGTTTTCCCGGGTACGCATGGCAAGGACTATGACCTGTATACCCTGGGTGCGGACGGCCAGCCTGGCGGCGAGGGCGTCAATGCCGACATCGGCAACTGGAACGTCGGGGAGCAGTGAGCTTTGTGACGAGGAGGCCGGCAACCGCCTGCGCCAGCGGCTTCACGCTGGTCGAGATCCTCGTCGTCGTCGTCATCATCGGGATCATCAGCGCCGGCGTGCTGCTGTCGGTCAGCCTCACCGGCCGCGATCGCGAGCTGGAGGGTGAGAGCGACCGCCTGTATGCGCTCGTCAACTATGCCCGTGAGCAGGCCGAACTGCAGACCCGCGAGTACGGCGTGATCGTGCACGATGACAGTTATCAGTTCGTAGCCTATGACAGCCGTCGCGGTATCTGGCGCGAGGTCTACGAGGACGATGCGCTGCGGCAGCGGCGCCTGCCTGCGGGTCTGGATTTCCGGTTACTAGTGGATGCGCGACCGGTGATCCTGACACCCACCGACACGGCGAAGAAGCCGGCCGGTAAGCCAAAGGACCAGGACAAGGCCGGCCAGGATTCCCGCGGCAAACCCAAGACACTCGAGGAGCTGCTCAAGGCGCAGAATGCCGGCAAGCTCAAGGAAGGGGTCAGCACCGGCCGCGCGCTCGGGAATTTCAGCGATTCACTGAATGAGGACAAGCCGCCCGTGCCGCAGCTCATGATCTTCTCCAACGGCGATCTGAGCTCCTTCGAGCTCACGATGGAGCGTGATGGCGGCTTGCGCAGCGTCACCTTCGCCATCGACGAGAAAGGCCAGGTCATCGAGAAACCCCTCGTGGAGCGCAAGCTGTGAGCTGCCGAGCCGACAGCGGCTTCAGCCTGCGTGACGACCGCAGCGTCGCCGGCCGCGGCGAGCGGGGCTTCACCCTGATCGAGGTGCTGGTAGCCCTCGTCATCGTGGCCTTCGGAATGGCCGCACTGATGAGTGCCCTCAGCTCCTCCGCGAACACCGTCTCCTACATGCGCGATAAGACCTTCGCCGAATGGGTCGCGCTCAACCAGATTGCCACCTTTCGTCTGCAGCTCACACAAGGTCAGACGCCGCAGAAGGGGCACACGGACGGCGATATCGATTTTGCGGGGCGCAGCTGGCATTGGCGCCAGGACGTGCTGGCGACAGCCATCCAGGGTTTGATGCGCCTGGATGTCAAGGTGCGTCCGAAGGAGGCCAAGGGCGGCGAGGACGACGGCTGGTACGTCACGGTGAGCGGCCTCACCGGAGATGCGCTGGCAGGTCCAGGAACTCTCGTGGGTGCGCTGTGGGACACGGCGCCCGCCAACAACTCTCCCGGCGGCAACAATCCCGGTAAGCAGCTCGGTTCCGGGACCAACAATGGACTGGGCACCTCCAGTAACACCGGTCTGGGGAATCCGAGTAATACGGGTCTGGGAAGCTCTGGCACTACCGGTCTGGGCAGCTCTGGAGGGAGCGGCAATACCGGTGGCACCGGTAATATTGGCACGCCGAACACCACCACCAATGGCACGGGTGTGAACGGCAGCGGCAACTTCGGCTCGCCGCCGCCCAACACAGGCGGCAACTGATGCACGGCCTGCACAAAGCCTGCGGCTTCACTCTGCTC
Source organism: uncultured Pseudomonadota bacterium (assembly GCA_963715725.1). Taxonomy (GTDB): domain Bacteria; phylum Pseudomonadota; class Gammaproteobacteria; order Steroidobacterales; family Steroidobacteraceae; genus 13-2-20CM-66-19. The sequence goes on from OY970272.1 coordinate 4,198,504, forward strand.
GAGTTGCTGGTGGCGATGTTTGTCGCGGCCATCATCTTCGCAATGGGCTATGGTGTGGTGAACCAGGCGCTGAAGAGCCGCGCCGGACTACAAGACCAGCAGGCGAAACTCGCGGCGCTGCAGACCGCGGTGCGTGTCATGGAGCAGGACTTCGCCCAGCTCGCGCCCCGTCCGATCCGTCAGCCCGTGGGCGATCAGCTCCAAGGCGCATTGGTGGCGAGTGCCACCTCCCAGCCCTTAGCTGCGCTTACCCGCAACGGCTGGGCCAATCCGAGCGGCCTGCAGCGGCCGACACTGCAGCGGGTGGCGTACTTCTTCGAGAACGGCACCCTGCGGCGCGAGCACTGGAACGTGCTTGATCCGACGCAAAGCAGTGTTGCACAGCGCCGCGACCTGCTTTCGCACCTGAAGTCGGTCACGCTGCGCTACATGGATGCCGGCAAGACCTGGCAAACGCAATGGCCTGCCATGACCCGTGCTCAGGTCAGCACCGATCTGCGCGGCCGTCCCATCGCGGTCGAGATCACACTCGACACCGAGGATTGGGGCAAGATCGTGCGGGTCGTGGAGATTCCGGGATGAGCGTCGGCGCCAGCATGCCGGCATTGCGTCTTGCGGATCGCTCGGGGTGGTTGCCGCAGCGCCAGCGCGGCATGGCGATGTTGGTCGCGATTCTGCTCGTGGCGCTCGGCACGATCATCGCAGCAGCCGTGGCGTACGAGAGTGCCATGGCGGCGCGGCGTTCGACCTCTACATTCGCCTTCGATGAAGCGCTGGTGGTGGACCAGGGTATCGAGGCCTTCGCTGCCTACGGGCTGCGGGCGTTTTTCCAGCAGAACAGCAGCGGCCGAAGCGGCGGTGGTGACATCACCCCGCAGCAGGCGTGGGCGAACCCACTGCCGCCGACCGAGATCGTCCCCGGCGTGATGGTCGAAGGCCGGCTCGAGGATCTGCAGGGGCGCTTCAATCTCAACTGGCTGGGACTGCAGATCAACAACCAGCCCAACCCGGTTGCCGTGAAGGCTTTCAACCAGCTGCTCACCCGGCTGCAGATCGAGCCGAAATGGACCGACATGATCGTCGACTGGATCGACCAGAACACCACCCCATTGCCCGATGGCGCCGAGGACAGCGCCTATCTCGGCCAGAACCCGCCGTATCTCACCGCCAACCAGTTCATCACCAGCGCAAGTGAGCTCCTGGCACTGCCCGGGTTCGGCCGTGAGCGCTTCGAGAAGCTGGCGCCGTATGTCACCGCGCTGCCGCCCAACAGCAAATTCAACATCTGTACGGCACCGCCCCAGCTGCTGGATGCCTTCACGAAGGAAGAAGAATACAGCGCCGACGTCGCCGGATTCGAGAAGCTGCGCGCTGAGGCCGCAGGGTGCTTCCCGCCCGCAGCGACTTACGAAACCAAGGTCAGTGGCACCAACGGCGGTCCCCAGGGGCTCAGCATGGGCACGAGCTCACCCTACTTCCGGCTGTCGAGCCTGGTAACTATTGGCACTGCCGAATTCAACTTGTACAGTCTTCTGTACGTGGATTCGAGCCAGCGGGTGCATGTGCTGACGCGCTCCTTCACACCCGATTGACCATGAACGTCCCCCCATCAACCCGGACAGTACCCCACCATGGCTGAGTGGCTGTTGATCAGACTGCCCCGCAGCGCCGACCAGGGCGCAACCTGGATCACCGCGGATTCACGGGGCAACCCCTCCGGCCCCCCACAGAGCGGTCCGCTGTCGCTCGCCGCACCGCGCGCGGCCACACGTCATGTCTGCGTGCTCGTGCCCGGCTCGGATGTGCTGCTGGTGGAACCGGAGGTACCGCTGAAGGCCGGCGCCAAACTGCAGCAGGTGGTGCCGTATGCGCTCGAGGAGCAGCTGGCCGATGACATCGACGAGTTGCATTTCGCCCTCGGCAAGCGGGCCGGCGACTCGGCGCGCACTCCGGTGGCCGTCGTGCGCCGCTCGCTGCTGGATGAGTGGCTCACGACGCTGCGTGGCAACGGCATCGAGCCGGAGTCCATGTACGCTGACAGCGACCTGTTGCCGCAAAATCCCGGCCAGGCGGTCGCACTGCTCGAGGAGGACACGGTGGTGGTACGGCCGCCGCTCGCCTCTCCGGTCACGTTGCCGGCGGATGCACTCTCCGAGGCATTGAGCATCGCCCAGCAGCCCCCCGCGCAGCAGGCTGCCAGCTCTGAGCTGGCGGCCACCGGTACGCGGGGTCTCGTGTTGTATACCGGGGCTGCCGAGTGGCATCGGCACTCGGCCCAGGTGGAAGCGCTGCGCGAGCGCTTCGATGGGATCAAGATCCAGCTGCTGACCAATGGACCGCTGGCTCTCTTTGTCCAGCAGCTGCCGCCTGCTGCAGGCATCAACCTGCTGCAAGGCCCCTACGCTCCCAAGACTACCCGTGCAGTCGGATTGCAGGCCTGGCGCGTGGCGGCCATCCTGCTGGTCTGTCTCGTGGGCCTGCACGTAGTGGGCAAGACGGCGGAACTCACGCTGCTAAAACGCAATGAGAGAAAACTGGACACCTCAATCGGCGAGACCTTTCGCCAGGCGATGCCTGGCGAGCGCAACGCACTGGATGCGCGCCGCCGTCTGGAACAGCGCCTCAACGCGATCCGCAATGGCGGCGACGTCGGCGGTTTCCTGCCAGCCCTGCAGGCGCTGGTCGACGCGAAGGGTACGGCGCCCGGCATGCTGCTGCAGGCGATGAGCTTCCGCGATGGCGCCATCGATCTGAAAGTCTCGGCGCCCGATGCGGCCACGCTCGATCATCTGAGTCAATCCCTGAGCTCGAGCGGCTGGCATGCCGAGCTGACCTCGGGCAACACCGTCGGCTCCGGCTACGAAGGCCGCATCCAGATCAAATCGCACTGAAGGCGGAACGCCATGGCATTTTCCTTCGAGACTCTGTCAGCCCGCGAGCGCCGCATGGTGCTCATCTGCGCCATCATCGCGCTGCTCGTGTTGCTGTTCGGTGTGCTGCTGCCACTGAATCACAGCGTGACCCAAGCCCGCACGCGCATCGGGCAGAAGCAGGCCGATCTGCAGTGGATGCGCAACGTCACGCCGGTACTGCTCGCCAACACTGCACAGGGGTCCACCAGCGGCGAGTCGCTGATCGTGATCGTTGACCGCTCGGCACGCGAGTCAGGTCTGGGCAGTGCCCTCTCGGGCAGCGAGCCCGCCGGTCCCAATGGCCTGCGCGTGCGGCTCGAGAAGGCGCCGTTTGACAGCATCATCGGCTGGCTGGCGCGCCTTGCGCAGCAGAATGGCATTCGGGTCGAGGCGGCCAGTATCGATACGGCCGGCAGTCCCGGTATGGTCAATGCGTCGCTGACCCTGCAGGCGCGCTGAAGAATTCCGCCGCAAATTCTCCATCCATGCGCAGAACGCTATGGCTGGTTGTGATCGGGCTGCTGGCCTTTCTCGGCTTCATCATTGCCCGCTTGCCTGCCAGTTGGATTGCACCCGGCCCCAAGGCGGCGGTGAGCTGCGCTGATATCGATGGAACGGTGTGGAGCGGCACCTGCACGGGACTCACGGCCTACCGGCAGACCTATGGTGATCTCAGCTGGGAGGTGCATCCGCTGGGGCTGCTGGCCGGCAAGCTGAGTGCCTCTGTCGTTCTGGTACGCGGGACTGGCAGCGCCCGGGCCCTGGTGGATGCAGGTTTCGGACGGAACGTTACCGCCCGTAATGTACTGGCCGATCTGCCGCTTGATCCCACACTGCTGCCGCAGATGCCCGGTGATCTGCATGGCAGTGTGCACGCCGAGCTGCCCCTGCTGGTGCTGCACGGTGAGCAGGTGCAGGCGCTGCAGGGACGCATCGAAGTGCACGATCTGATCCAGGGCGCCGGGGCCGCTGCCCAGGCGCTCGGCAGCTACTCGCTGGAGTTTCCGCCGGGTGCCAACGGGCCGCCGGTCGGCCACCTGCGCGATCTGGGCGGACCGCTCTCCGTGGATGGCTCGCTGCGGCTCACTCCGGAACCCGGAGTCAGCGTGGAAGGCTTCGTGGCCGCAAGACCCACGGCGGCCGCCGAGCTGCAACAGGAAATCCAATTCCTGGGCTCACCGGATGCCCAAGGGCGGCGGCTGTTCTCGTTCGCCGCCACGTTCTGATCAGTCATCCAGCTCCAGAAACTCCCCGAGCAGCGGAAAGTACAACGCAGCGCGCACCGGCTCCGGCCCCAGGGCTCTTGCGAGGGACACATACGTGCGCAGCTGCGCGCGGTAACGCTCCATTTCCTGCTGCAGAAACTGTTCCCGGCCACCGCCTTCGTGTCGGCTGGTCTTGAAATCGACGACCCAGCGCGTGCCCTGCTCGTCGATGAACGAGCGATCGATGATGATGTTGGTCAGGCGACCGTCGGCAAGTCCCGTGAGGGCAAGCTCGCTGCCCGCTTCGTGGTGCGTGGAGGAGAAGAGCCATCTGCCGCGTTCGTGCGTCACGGTGCGGGTGACAGCCTCGACTACATCGCGCGTGGCCCGCGCGAGATCCGCTTCCGACACACCGTGCCAGCGCAGCAGCGCCGCGTAACGGGAAGCGCGGGTTTCAATCTCAGCGAGCGAAGGCAGCACACTCTCGCGCGCAAGGGCCTCCAGAGCGCCATGGACGACCGTGCCGATGTGACGCCGCGTCTCACCGACCCAGCTGAACTCAGGAGGTGCGAGATCGCGTCGTGCAAGCGGCAGCGGCTCGATAGCCGGGGCTGCTTCGAGCACCGGCTGCGACCACGGCTGCCTCAGCCGCTGGATCGCCAGTTTGGGAGGCGCCGGCACGTTCTTCTCGGCCTCGGCGCTCTCGCTCATCAGGTAGCTGACCTCGGGCATCGCGGGCAGCGGCCAGAGTGCATCCAACAACGTGCCGCCGCGAGGTCGCGGCTCGCCGTCAGCACGGTCCTCCAGCGTGCCGGACAACACCAGCGTGCGCCTCGCACGGGTGGCTGCAACGTACAGCAGGCGCTGTTGCTCATTGAGCGTTCGCTGGCGCATCAGCCGCTTGAGAAACGCCGTCACTTCTCCGCCATTGTCATCGCCGATAGCCGGCATGGGAGCCATCACCAGATCGCTCCCCCCAGTACTGCGAGGCAAATCCAGCCAGCGCAACAGGGGTTCCTGACCGCGGTTGAGCTGCCGGCCGAGCGCTGGCACCAGCACGTGATCAAACTCGAGGCCCTTGGCCTTGTGGATGGTCATGATCTGCACGGGGTTCGCCGTGCTCGGTTGCGGTTGCGCATACAGATCGGCGACCAGGCGCTCGAGATCCTGCACATCCCGCCACTCGCCACCGCTGACGAACTCGCCAAGAGCGGTAAAGAAGGCGCGCGCGTGCCGCAGATCTCGCGCCTCGTAGCAATCAGCCGCTCCGAGCTGCAGCCAGGTCCGCTCGAGCCACTCGGTCAACGGATGCAGATCAAGCGTCGCAAGCGCCACGGCGAACACTTCGCGAACCCGTCGCAAGCGGCTGCGATCCTCCGGGACACAACGCTCGAGGCAGCTCTCCTCCTGCAGCGCTTCCCATACGAGCCGCTGATCGCCGCGCCGGGACAGGAGTGACAGGCTGTGCAGCGAGGCGCCGCACCAGGGTGCACGCAGTACCGCGAGCCACGCGGTCCGATCGCCCGGATGCAACAAGGCACGGATCAGAGCCACCAGATCACGGATGATCGACAGCTCCTGCAACGAGACGAGTTCAACGCCGACGGTGTCAACTTCCTGCTGCTCCAACGCAGCGATTATCGGTGCGGCATGCGTCCGGGCTGCCACGAGCACAGCAATGGTGGCAGTGGCATCACTGCGCCGCAGCTCCAGAATGCGAGCGACGATCGCATCCGTCTCCGCCCCGGGACGGGCATCGTCGAACAGCAGGATGCTTGCAGGTGGCGGTGCGGCCGGTGGTAAGGCGGTGAAAAGATCCGCTTGCGCGGGCAGCGCACTGTCAGCCGCGGAGGCAGTCCGGCCTGCGACGCTCGCGGTAAATGCGACAGCACTTTCGCGCAGGTTGTCCTCGGAGGGAAACAGGCCGGCAAACACCCGGTTGTTCCACTCGATGAGCGCACGGACAGAGCGAAAATTGCGGCGAAGCTGCAGTGGCTCGAGCGCACGCGCGCCGATCCCATGAGCGCTCGCTCGCAGGAACAGCCCTACCTCGGCCTCGCGAAACTGATAGATCGACTGCATGGGATCGCCGACGATGAACAGCGTGCGGCCATCCCCGGGTTCCCATCCGGCGGTGAGTGCCTGCAGCAGATCAAACTGCGCCAGCGAGGTGTCCTGGAACTCATCCACCAGGATGTGCCGCAACGAAAGCCCGGTACGCAGTGCCAGATCGGTGGGCAGGTTCTCCTCAGTCAAGGCCGCACGCGCAGCGCCGGCCACAAACGTATGATCCACGCGTCCGGATGCGGCAAACTCCAGCTGCAGGTGCCCGGCAGCGGCGCGCAACATACCCGCCAGCGCCCGCAGCGCGTTGGCATCCGCTCCGCACAGCTCGTAACCCGGGAGGTTATAAATCGCCACGAGCGACTGCCGGGCCGCGGGCAGGCCGTCGAGTTGTGCCAACAGCGCGCGCAACGCCTCTTTGCCGGCGCGGGTCTCGAACCCCGCGCCCAGGGATTTGTTGAGGCCGCTGGGCTTGCGCCACTCGCCGGTCTTCGTCAGCAGCAGTTTGCTCAGCTGTTGCCAGCGTCTGAGACCCTCAGCTCGCGCCGTCAGTGGACCCATGCCCGGCAACTGGGCCGCTTGCGCCCGCACCACGGCAGGCAATGCTCGGGCGGCTGCCTCGAGATGATCCGCGGCGATATTGCGCAGGCTCTCACTGACACGGGCGCACAGGTTGTCCGGATCAGCGCTCAGCACATAGCGCAACCAGTGACCCCGCCGCTGCAACATGTCGGCAAGCAATTCCTGCACGCGTTGCCAGCGATTGTCGAGCCGCTCGAACAGCAGCCCTACATCCGCGGCCAGCTGCGGATCGCGGTCGGCCTGCGCCAACGCCTCGCCGGCTGCGCGCCGATAGAGCTCCGCCGCGCGCTCGGTCACCTGCAATGTGCCGCCGGCGCGGGCCGAGATGGTCAGCTGGCTGGCGAGCCGGAAGTTGAAGGAGTCGATCGTCTGAATCCGCAGCCGCCCCGGATCCTGCTGCAGCTGCCAGCCGCGCTGCTCGGCGCGCGCTAGAGCCGCTGCCGCGAGCTTACGCAGACGCTGCTCTTGCGGACTGCGCGCGGGCAACTCCCCACGCAGCGCCTGCAACACGCGAGCGCGCATCTCCGCCGCCGCCTTGCGTGTAAAGGTGATGGCAAGGATCTCTTCGGGCCGCTCGACGACCGCCAACAGCCGCAGCAACCGCTCTGTCAGCACCGTCGTTTTGCCGGATCCGGCCGGTGCCTGCAGCAGCACGGACAGGGCGGGGTCGGTGGCGCGCTCACGCGCCTGCTCATCCGATGGCGCTGCCGGTTGGGCGACGGCTGCGAGCATCCGAATGCGCACGGTGTCACTCAGACTGGACAAGGGCTGCTCGCTCGACCATTTCCTGTACTGTCACCAGACCGCGGTCGGCGATGCGACAGAGGCTGGTGAGATGACAGAAATCACACGCCCCCTCCTTCGGGTCCACCTCGGCGCTTCCGGCCAGGAACTGACGCGTCAGTTGCGCGACACGTTGCAGCCACTCCTTGCTACGCTGCGACCAGATGTTGGCTCCGATCGCCGCAGCAGCCGGGGCCTGCACGACATCCACCTTCGGCAGCAGCCCAGGCAGGCGTGCCACACCGGCGAAGCGCACATCGCGTGCTGTGATGTTCACAGTGGCCAACGCATCGACAGGCTGGCCCGTCCCGTCAGCCAGTAGCGCTCCCAGGTATGCCAGCAGCTGCGGATGCGAGGGTCGCTCCCCATACCAGTCAGCTTTGAGCGGCTGCCCGCTCTTGTAATCGAGGATCGCGCGTGCACCGCTCTGCAGGCGGTCAATCCGATCGACCCGCAATCGCAGTCGCGCGCCCGCGAATTCGGCCTGGAACTCCTGCTCGCGAGCGGCAACCGTGAACGCGGGCCGCTGGCGCTCGAGCTCACAGAGTTCGGCAATCAGACGCGCCGCGCGCCGCTTCTCACGCACGAGCGGCGGCTCTGCTGCGCGTTGTGCACCCCACAAGTCAGATGCCGCCGTCTCGACCGCCGAGTCAATCAAGGGCCTCAGCCGCTCGGGCGAATGAGCCGCGAGCGCTGCCGAGTCCTGCAGCTGCTGCCACAGTCCCTCGAGCGCGGCATGCAGCAGTTGGCCGCGCCGGTCCGCAGGCACACCCCGTTGCGGCTCCTCCAGCTCACAAGCGCCGAGCCGCAGCTCACCATAGGCGCGAAAGGCGCACAGATTCTGCAGCTCCAGGCTGCGGGTGCCGTTCGGCAGCGTTTCGAGCGGCGACCAGGACGTGCCGCGCGTGTCCTCGACCCTCTCGAGCAGACTGTCCCGATGCATGCGCAGTGCGAGCCAGGCTCCTGCGCCGCCAGTAAATGCGCTGAGCTCGGCCCGGTAACTTCCTGCAGGCTCGCTGCGGCGTGCCCTTCCGGTATCGCGCGTCGTCAGCCAGGGCTGCAGCAACGGACTCGGCAACAGTTCCAGATCGCCATCGCGCAGCGGCGTGCTCAACACCAGATCGACCGTCGAGACGCGCCACGCGTGCAGCAAGCCGTGCGCCTCGACAAGACGTCCCTCCGCGCTCGCGGCTTGGTATCCGGCCTGCAGCTGCGCCGGCAGCGGGATGAAGGAATCCGGCTGCACCGGTCGTGGGAACGTGTCGGCGTGTAATCCCGCGACCCAGATACCGTCGTAAGCCACGATCGGATCGGCCCACATGCCCGAGAGGGTCACGGCGGCATCCAACTCCGCGGGACGGAAAGCGGTGCGCCGCGCCAGCTGTGTCAGGAGTTGCACGGCAGCGTGCGTGGTGAGCCGGCGCGTCACGGCTGAGAGCTGTCCGAACTCATCCAACAACTCATGAAAGCGCACGAGCGTCTGCTGCTCGTCGCTGTCGCGCGCCACGCGGCCCGGCCAGCCGATGCACTGTAGCGTAGTGCGGAAGCGTTCCGACCACTCCCGGGGTGCCGCGGCAGGGCCGGCCAGCGCGCCACGAGCAGCACCGAGCAACTGATCGAGGTCGTGAGCCGCCGGTAGCAGATTGGCCGGCACCGCGCGCAGTACCTGCGGCCAGTCACAGCTGCTCACTTGCGTTGAGTGTGAGCCGCGCAGCCACACATCCAGGCGGGCCAAAGCGGCCCCGTTGGACCAACAGGAAGAGCGCAGCCACGTACTTACCGGCGCGAATTCAAGCTCGATGCCGGCCAGCAGCTGCAGCGTACTCAGCGCGTGCGCGATGACGCTGAACTCGGCCAGTGAGCGCCCGCCTTCGATGCTTACGGCGGCCACCTTAGATGTGGTGCGCTCGTCGCCGAGGTCCCTATCGGCTGAGCTCGCCACTTGCAGCCACTCCCGCGGCGACAGCACCTGTCGCACCAGTGTCGCGAGCCGTTCGCGCGCGGCCTCAGAGCCGGGCAGGATGACCAGCAGCCGAGCCCGTGCGTCTGCGGCCAGCCGGGTACGACACCACAAGGCGATCTGCTCCGCCTCATCCTGAGCTGTGGGCAGCAAGGCTACACGGGGCGTGCGCGAATCGGCTGGCGCGTTGGCCAGCACTCGCATCGCGCCCGCGAGTGGACTTGGCGTTTGCGCAAACCCCGCACACAGCAGCGGCGTGCCGGAGGCGGGTGGCAAAGGTATCGTGACGGCGGAGGACCGCGTTGCCTGCAACTCGCGGCAGCGGCGCTCAAAGAGCTCACAGGCCGCGCGCAGCACCTGAAACTCCACAGTTGAATCGCGAGGCAGTCTGCTCAGATCGATGGCCAGCTCGTCCGCCCGGGCGCAGCTTTGCTGCAGACCCTCAGCCAGCGCCTCGAGTTGCAGCAGCTCCAGATGACGAGCCGCCTCCGCCGCCGCTTCGCGCCACAACAGCCACTCCTCGCCCGGGGCCAGCAGGCGCAGCGTGTTCGCGTCCAGTACGTGCGTGCGTGGTTGTCGCTCGCGTACGCACCAGGCCTCAAACGGCAGGATATCCGGACTCTTCCAGACCCGCTTGCCGGCCGCCAGCTGGCGGGCGGCATAGGCGAGGCGCACGGCGTGAGCGCGCTGGCGCGAGGGGACCACCAGGGTGGCGCCAGCGCCTAAGGTGTCCGCAAGCCCCTCTGGAAGTCTGATCAATACAATCCCTTATGCGAGCTGCCGCTCAGGACTTGAAGCGCGCTCCCGCCTCGACCACGCGGGCGTCCGCCGTCGAGCCGCTGGCCTGCGATCTGCCAGGGCCCAAGCGGCCGACAGCAGCGCTGCCGCCCGCCACGTAGCTACCGAGCAGCGCTTCCATTCGCGCGAACACCTCTTTCAGCATCGTCGCATCGGGCAGGTTGGTGATCCGGAAATGCGTGCGATACGGAACATTGAAGCTGACACCGGGTGCGATCAGCACATGTTGCTGTTCGAGCAGATCCAGTGCAAAGCGCTGATCATCGAAATCCGGCAGCTCGCGTGTGTCTACCCCGATGAAACCATACAGGGCACCCGCAGGCGGTTGCAGACGCAGAAAACGGCTTTGTCCGACGCCGCTGATGATGGCGTTACGCGACTCGTACAGCCTGCCTCCGGGGGAAACCAACTCGCGCACACTCTGATGTCCACCGAGCGCGGTCTGCACGGCCCATTGCGCGGGCACGCTGCTGCACAGCCGCAGCGAGCTCAGCAGCTCCAGGGCGTTCAGATAATCAGCAGCGGCACGCGTGCGACCCGAAAACACCGCCCAGCCGACGCGGTAGCCGCAGGCACGGTACACCTTGGACAGTCCGGAGAGCGTCGCGCACAGCGTATCGTGCACGAGTGTGGCCATCGGCACGAATTCGGCGCCGTCGTAAGTCATCTGGTCGTAGATCTCATCGCTGAAGATGATGAGACCCCGCTCCTCAGCAAGGCGTACCAGCGCCTCCAGCACCGGCCGCGGATACACCGCCCCGGTGGGATTGTTGGGATTGATCACCACCAGCGCGCGCGTGCGCGGCCCCAGGAGCGCGGCAACTTCTCCCGGATCGGGAATGAAGCCGTGCTCGGGACGACAGGGATAGTGCACCGCCCGGCCGCCATTGAGCGTGACGGCGGCGCTCCATAGCGGATAGTCCGGGCTCGGAACCAACACCTCGTCACCCTCATTCAGCAGAGCGCGCAGCGCGAGGTCGATCAACTCGCTGACGCCATTGCCGATGAAAACCTCCTCGGCCGTGACGCCACTCACGCCACGCGCCTGCTGCTGCATCACCACCGCTTCACGAGCCGGGAAGATGCCTTTCTGATGGCAGTAGCCTTCGGCGTTGCCCAAATTCTCGATCATCGCCAGGCGCATGGTCTCCGGAGTGCGAAACCCAAACGCGCCAGGGTTGCCGATGTTGAGCGAGATGATCTCGTAGCCCAGCCGCTCCATCTCGTGGGCGCGCCGCGCCAGCCGGCCGCGGATCTCGTAGCGGACCTGACGCAGCGCCTCGCTGGGGCGCACCTGGAGTTCGGTTTTCATGATGCTCAAGGATAGCCCAGCAGCTCTCAGCGTGCTGCGCTCCCCTCTTTGAATTGTGACGCCAGCTCGCGCCAGTGGTGGCAGGCGACGCAATGCGCCTGCTCGCCGGTACCACAGTCCCACGCTGGCCGGCTCGTGCTGCACACAGCCGTGGCGTGCACGCAGCGGGTCCGGTAAACGCAGCCGCTCGGCGGCTGCAGCGGTGAGGGAGCCTCGCCGGGCATGGTACGCCGCAGCCGCTCAGGCTGCAGGTCCGGATCGGCGATGGGAGCTGACAGCAGCAGCTCACGGGTATACGGATGCAGCGGCGCGCTGAAGAGCGCAGCGCTCGTCGCGAGCTCCATCATGCGGCCCAGATACAACACCAGGACACGATCACAAATGCGGCGCACGACGGCGAGGTCGTGACTGATGAACAGCAGTGCCAGCCCCGATTGCGCCTTGAGCTCGCGCAACAGCTCGATGATCTGACCCTGTATGGTGACATCGAGCGCACTGACGGGCTCATCGCATACCAGCACGCGCGGCTGCAGCACCATGGCGCGCGCAATGCCCACCCGCTGACATTGTCCGCCGCTCAGCTGATGCGGAAAACGCGCAGCGAGACTGCTATCCAGTCCAACACGGTTCAACATACTGGATATGAGCGCGGCGCGCTCAGCCCGCGACAGGTCTGGCCGATGCACGGCCAGCGGCTCCGCCACGATCTCGCGCACGGTCATGCGCGGATCCAGGCTCGCCAGCGGATCCTGGAATACCATCTGCACCCCGGCACGCGCGGCGCGCAGCTCGGCAGCGCGCATTGCTGCCACAGGCCGGCCCAGCCACAGAACCTGCCCCGCCTCGGCCGGAATCAGCCGCAGTGCCGCGCGCGCCAAACTGGACTTTCCCGACCCCGACTCCCCCACGATCCCCAGGGCCTCGCCGCTGCGGAGTGTCAGGCTGGCCTCACCCACGGCCGCGAGGCTGCGGGCCTTCTGCCACGGCAGCAGCTTCACCCGGTACTTCACACTGAGGGCCTGCACGTCCAGCGCGGCGGATGCGACCTCGCCTGATGCGGGGCGCAGCTCATGGGGGTGCGCAGCGAGGCTGTCTTGCGGCTCATGGGCCACGGAGTCGGTGATCTGCGGTAGCGCCGCCAGCAACATGCGTGTGTAAGCATCGCGTGGCTGGCGCAACACCTCGCGAATATCGCCGCTCTCCACGATCCCGCCGTCTTTCATGACAGCCACGCGATCGGCAACGCCCGCCAACACGCCCAGATCGTGTGTAATCAGCACCAGTGACATGCGCCGTTGCTGTTTGAGCTCCAGCAGCAGCGCAAGGATCTGCGCCTGTGTGGTGACATCCAGTGCCGTCGTCGGCTCATCGGCGATCAACAATGTGGGCTTGCAGCCGAGCGCAATGGCGATCATCACGCGCTGGCGCATGCCACCGGAGAGCTCGTGCGGATATTGGCGCAGGCGCCGCGGTGCATCGGTCACACCGACCTGCTGCAGCAGGTCAAGCGCTGCACTGCGGGCCTCACTCCAGCCCATGAGCCTGTGTCGCACGAGGGGCTCTGCGATCTGATCCCCGATCAACAGATGCGGTGTCAGGGATGTCAGCGGATCCTGAAAGACCATCCCGATGCGCGCTCCGCGGATGCGGTCGAGCTCAGCAGACGGCCGGCCCAGCAGAGGCTGTGCATGAAACCAGACTTGTCCCGCAATGCGGGCGCTCGCCGGCAGCAATCCCAGCGCTGCGAGGAAGATCTGACTTTTGCCGGCACCTGACTCCCCGAGGATACCCAGGCATTCGCCAGCTCGCACCGTCAGCGAGACATCCCGTACCGCATACGTCGCTACCGTCTCACTCGCAGAGTTGTATGGCGGAGCTCGCACAACAGCATGGGGGTAGCACACCTGCAGATGCTCGATGCGCAGCACCGCATCGTCCGCTGGCGCCTCACTCTTCACGCGGATCCAACGCGGTGCGCAGCGCATCGCCCAGCAGGTTACAGCACACCAGCAGCACGATCAGGCAGCTCGCGGGGATCAGCAGCAGCCACGGTGCGGTCTGCATCTCCTGGGCGCCATCATTGATGAGACTGCCGAGACTTGCCTGCGGTTCCTGCATGCCCAGACCGAGAAAACTCAGAAAGCTCTCGAACAACACCATCTGCGGCAGTGTGAGGGTGGCATAGATTGCCAGGGTGCCGGCGAGGTTCGGTACGATGTGATGTAACAGGATGCCGGGCGTGGTGCGCCCAACCGCGCGCGCGGCCTCGATAAACTCCCGGGTGCGCAAGGTAAGCGTCTGTGCCCGCACGATGCGCGCCGTGGTGAGCCAGCCGACGGCGCCAATCGCCAGAAACAAGGCCGCAAGACTGCCGCGCTGCACGAGCGTGCTGAGAATGATGACGATGAACAGGTACGGCAATGAATACAACACATCCACAAAGCGCATCATCAGCTCATCGAGGCGACCGCCGGCGTATCCGGCGATCGTTCCCCAGATGACCCCGATGAACAGACTGATCGCCGTGGCGACGACGCCGATGAAGATCGACAGCCGCAGTCCCTGCAGCGTGCGCACGAACAGATCCCTGCCCAGCCGGTCCGTACCCAGCCAGTGCGCCGGCACACTCAAGGGTGCCGTGGCCAGGTGCTGCCAATCGAGGGCATCAGGCGCAAAGGGACTCAGCAGCGGCGCGGCGGCAGCGAGCAGCGCCAACAGCCCCAGCAGCCCGAGGGCCCACCGGACGCCAAGGTCGGCGCCGAGCCTGCGCCGGGCGTCAGCCCACAATCCGGTACCGAAGATCATCCGTGTCGCACTCTGGGATCGAGCCATCCATACAACAGATCGGCCAACAGGTTGAACAGCAATACGAGCACGCCATACACGATCACCATGCCCATGACGAGCGTGTAGTCACGATTGATGGCACCTTGAACGAGGTAACGGCCTGTTCCGGGAAGGCCGAACACCGTCTCCACCACCAGCGAGCCCGTCACCAGAAAGGCCGCGGCTGGTCCCAGATAGCTCACGACCGGCAGCAGCGCCGGGCGCAGCGCATGACGCCACAGGATGAGCCAGCGCCCCAAGCCTCGGGCCCGGGCGGTACGAATGTAGTTGGAGCGCAGCACCTCGAGGAGACTGCCGCGCATCAGCCGTGCGATCAGGGCGGCGACGGGCAGAGCGAGCGTGATCGCCGGCAGCACGACGTCGCGCGCCTCGCCCTCTTCCCAGCCTGCGACCGGCAGCCACTGCAGGTAGACGCCGAACAGGAGCGCCAGCAGTGGCCCCACGACGAACGACGGCACGGCCATCCCTAACACCACCAGCGTCCCGAGCGAAACATCGACGGCACTGCCAGTGCGGATGGCGGCCGCGATGCCGAGTGGCAAACCCACCAGCAGCGCGAGCAACAGCGCCACGCCACCGAGCGTCATACTCACCGGCAGCCCCTGGGCAATCAGCTCGCTGACGGTGAAGTCGCGCTGCTTGAAGGAGGGCCCGAAATCGCCATGGACCAGTCCGCGCAGATAGCGCAGGTATTGCACGGGCAACGGCTGGTCCAGCCCATAGGCTCTGTCGAGATTCGCCCGCACCTGCGCATTCAGGGTCTGCTCCTGGTCGAACGGCCCGCCGGGAGCCAGACGGATGATGAAAAACGACGCAGTGACGATGATGAACAGTGTCGGCAGGGTTCCGGCCAGGCGCCGGGCCGCATAGTGCAGCATCAAACGTTTCCTGTTGGCAGCGAGCAGCGCGGGGTATACCACGCCACACCCATGCGCTGAAGTCCCGCGATACGGCGGAGGCTTTGCCGGTCACTTCAGCGGCGGCGCCCGCTATACTCGCCGGACGCGGCCCTGGGGCCCGCGGCGACAGAGGCGGAGTGGGCGAATGAAGCGAATTCTGGTTGGAATCAAGCGTGTGGTCGACTACAACGTGCGCATCCGGGTCAAGCCTGATGGCAGCGGGGTGATTACCGACGGCGTGAAGATGAGCATCAATCCGTTCGATGAGATTGCGCTCGAGGAAGCGCTGCGCATCAAGGAGCGGGGCGGTGCCGAGGAAGTGGTGGTCGCGACCGTAGGTGCCCCGGATTGTCAGCCGCAGCTGCGCACTGCGCTTGCCATGGGAGCCGACCGTGCCTTGCACGTGCAGACCGACGCACCCCTTGAGCCACTCAGCGTGGCGCGTTGTCTGTTGAAGTTGATCGAGAAGGAGCAGCCCTTCCTGGTGATCGTGGGCAAGCAGGCCATCGATGATGATCACAGCCAGACCGGACCTATGCTGGCGGCGCTGTGGAACCGGCCGCAGGTGACCTTTGCGTCCAAGATTGAGCTGAGCGAGGGCAAGGCGCGCATCACGCGCGAGGTCGATGCGGGGCTCGAAACCCTGGAGGTGGATCTGCCGGCACTGGTCACCACCGATTTGCGGCTGAATGAGCCGCGCTACGTGAAACTGCCGGACATCATGAAGGCCAAGAAAAAGCCGCTGGAATCCCTGCCGCTGGCAAGTCTCGGCGTGGACTCGAAACCGATGCTGAAGCTTATGAAGTTCGAGCCACCCGCGCAGCGTCAGAAAGGTGTGCGGGTGAAAGATGCCGGTGAGCTCGTCGAGGCGTTGAAGAAGAAGGGGTTGCTGTGATGGCCAAGGTTCTGATCGTTGCCGAGCACGACGGTACGAAGCTCAATGCAAGCGTCGCCAAGTGCGTCACCTGTGCACGCGGCATCGCCGACGCGCAGATCACCATTGCCGTGCTGGCAGCGAACCCCGCAGCGGTCGCCGCCGAGGCGGCGCAGCTCGCCGGCGTGAATCGGGTGCTCACCGTGGAGAATGCGGCCAACGAGCATCCCCTCGCGGCGGTCTTCGCCCCACAGGTCGTCGCGCTCGCGAAGGATTTCACGCATGTGTTGGGTCCATCGACCACCTTCGGCAAAGACCTGATGCCACGGGTGGCGGCGCTGCTGGGTAGTGCGCAAATCAGTGACGTCATGGCCGTCGAGAGCGCCACGCGCTTCCGTCGTCCCATTTACGCCGGTAACGCGATCGTTACAGTCGAGAGCGATCCGGCTGCGAAGATTGTGGCGACCGTGCGCACCGCCTCGTTCGAGGGGACCGGTGGCGGCGGATCGGCTGCCATCGAGAAGGCTTCGATCCAAGCCGAACTGCCCACCTCCACCCGCTTCGTGTCCGTATCGGCCGCCAAGAGCGACCGCCCCGATCTGCAAACGGCGCGGAAGGTGGTTTCCGGCGGGCGGGCGCTCGGCAGCGCCGATGGCTTCAAGATCCTCTACAGCCTCGCCGATAAGCTCAATGCCGCTGTGGGAGCTTCACGGGCCGCCGTCGATGCCGGCTACGCCCCGAACGAGCTGCAGGTCGGACAGACCGGCAAGATCATCGCGCCAGAGCTGTATGTCGCCATTGGAATCTCCGGTGCGATCCAGCACCTCACGGGCATCAAGGATGCACGCACGATCGTCGCCATCAACAAGGATGCCGAAGCGCCGATCTTCGAGATTGCCGACTTCGGTCTGGTCGGCGACCTGTTCCAGGTCGTTCCGGAGCTCGAGCGGCTGATCGCCCGCTGAGCCGTGCTGCCAGCTCAGAGGTGTTCGGGCGCGACGCGCACGAGCGCCTTGCCGAAATTCTCACCGCGCATCAGGCGGCAGAAGGCTTCAGGCGCACTCGCCAGCCCGTCGGCGATGTCTTCCTTGTAATGGAACTGGCCGGCGCGGATCCAGCTGCCGACCACTTTTTCCAGCTCCGCAAAGCGCTGCACATGATCCTGCGCCACGATGCCGTGCAAGGTGGCGCGCGCGCTGATCACCGGGCCGAGGAATGGCCCGGGAGGCGGCACGTCCTCGTTATAGGCTGCACTCATACCGCACAGAATGACGCGCGCGTGCGGCGTAAGGCAGCGCAGCACCGCCGATAACACCACACCGCCCACGTTGTCGAAGAAGACATCGACTCCGTCGGGACACACCCGCCGCAGCTGTGCATCCAACTCGCCCGCCCGATAGTTGATGCAGGCTGCATATCCCAGCTCGCGCGTCGCGTATTCGCATTTCTCCGCAGAGCCCGCCAGGCCCACAGCCCGCGCGCCGACGATGCGTGCGGCCTGCCCGGCAGTGCTGCCGACGGGACCCGTCGCTGCTGAAACCAACACGGTCTGTGCCGGGCGCGGCTGGCCCACATAGATGAGCCCGGTGTAGCCGGCCAGTCCCGGCCAGCCGAGCACCCCCAACGCGGTGGAGATCGGTGCGCGGCGCGCATCGAGCCGGCGCACGCCCTGCCCGCTCGAGAGCGCAAACTGCTGCCAGCCGTTGCGCACCACGACATATTCGCCCGGACGGTAATCGGGATGGCGCGACTCCGTCACCTGCGCCACGGTCTCGCCGCTCATGACATCGCCCGGGTTCAGCCGTTCTGCAGGCTGTGCGTCCCCCTGCATCGTCCCGCGATAGTGAGGATCGAGTGACAGATACACGGTGCGAGACAGGAATTGTCCCGGCCCCGGCGTGGGGATGGCGGTAACATCCGCGCCAAAATCTGCGGGTGCAGGCGTACCGACCGGCCGTTGCCGGAAGAGAATCCGCTGATTGCGATCGCCGGCGTTGTGCACGGGTTGCGCCCGTCCCAGCGCTCAGAGGTGGCTGAGAACGTTCTCCGCGGTCGAGACCTTGAACTGGCCCGGCGCCTCGACATCGACGTACTTGGCTACGCCGTCATCGACGACGATCGCGAAACGCTGGCCACGCGTCCCCATGCCATACCCCTTGGCATCCATCTCCAGTCCCAGGGCGCGCGCGTAGTCCGCGTTGCCGTCGGCCAGCATGAGAACCCTGTCGCCGACACTGGAGGCCTTGCCCCAGGCGCTCATGACGAACACATCATTCACCGCCATGCAGGCGACGGTATCCACACCCTTGGCGCGAATCTGATCCGCGAGCTGTACGAATCCCGGCAGATGCTTGGCATCACAGGTGGGGGTGAACGCCCCTGGCACGGAGAACAGCACGACCTTCTTGCCCTTGAAGAGCTCATCCGTAGTCACATCCTTCGGGCCCTCTTTCGTCATGGTCTTCAGCTTGCCCGCAGGCATGCGATCCCCGGCCTTGATGGTCATAGAAACTCTCCTGAACAGAAGCAATGCGACGTGGGCGGTATCGTAAACCACCGCGCGTCAGCGCGCGGCCCCGCCAGATGATAAAGGCCGGGAGATCGCTCCCCCGGCCTCTCACTACAAGTAAGACCAGCCCCCGTCAGGCGCTGCGCATCAGGCCTGCTTGGCGTGCAGGCTCCACAGATTCGCCAGCCGCTCGAGATTCGGGTCGCCCTTGACCGCATGGAAGGTTTTCATGGCGTCGTCCTTGTGCCCGGCTTTCAGCTGCGCAATACCGAGCAGCAGACGCGCCTCCGCCTCACTCTTCACACCGCCCTTGGTGAGCCCCTTGTTGATCAGGTCCACGGATTTGTCGTACTGCTTGTAGCCGAGGTAGGCCAGCCCGACCGCCACGTCCTTGTCTCCGGTGGGCGCGGTATTCGCCTCGGACTCCGCCTTCGTCAGGGCGGCCTGGTCGGTGGTCGCGGCACGCTTGGCGGAGTCCAGCAGTCGCCGGTTCTTGTCCTCCAAGCGCTTGTCGGCAAAGATGCCCTTCTGCAGTCCCTTCTCCAGTACCTGCTGTGCCTCGCCAGGGGAGCCCTGCTCGATGGCGAGCTGCGCCATCTCGGTGTAGTCGCTCGGCTCCTTGAGCGCATCGACCTCGTTCATGAGCCGAAAGACCTGCAGCGTGTTGCGATCTGACAGTCCCTGGGTATTGCGCAGCGAGGCCAGCAGGTTCGACCAGTACTCGGGCTTCGGATCGTAGGCCACCAGGCGCTCAAGCTCGCGCGTCTGGCACTCCGCATCGTTCAGTTTGACGCAGGAGCTCAGGGCGAGCTGCAGCTCCTCGGGCTTCGGCGTCTTGCCGGCCTTGACCTTCTGGTCGATGAGGTTGTCCTCGAATTTCTGCGTGCCCTTCCAGTCGCCCTTCAGGTAATAGGACTGACCGACCAGCGTCATCATCTCCTCGTCGGCAGAGCCGCCCTTGATGGCGCGGTTGCCATATTCGATGGCCTTGTCGTAGTTCTTCAGCTGATAGTTGATCTGGGCGAGCGCCTTGACGCGGCTCTGCACCTCGTTCGGATCGATATAGCCGTCATTCAGCTCAGCTTCGAATGCCTTGGCAGCCTCCGGATAATTGTTGGTGCGCGCGTAGGCATAGCCCTCGAGCTGATTGATGATGTGCTGGTCGTAGGGCGTCTTCTTCGGGTTGCCCTCGGCTTCCTTCAACTTGGAGATCGCATCCTGGTACTTCTTCTGCGTCAAGGCGTCCTGGGCCGCCTTCAGCGGCTTCGCCAGATCCTTGCTGACCGTCTTCTTCTCCTTCTCATCGGCGGCACGCGCCACGTGGCTGGGCATAAGACCCGCGGCGGCAGTCATCGCAGCGCACAGGAGCAGCGTACTCAGAGCTTTCTTGGCATTCATGTAGGTCGTCATCTCAAGTCGTTAAGGGGCCGTAGGTCATCAGGAGCTGAATTCTGCCGTGTTGACGAAGCCGATCTTCTTCATGCGGTTGCGCTGTGCCGCGGCCAGCACCTTCGCCACGTAGTCGTACTTGGCGCGTCGGTCGGGGCGCAGGTGAATCTCCGGCTGCGGCTCTTTGGCACTCTCCTCGCGAAAGTAGCCTTCGAGCTGGTTCAGGTTCTGTACCACGTTGCCATTCCACACGACTGTGCCGTCGAAATCGACCTCCAGGTCGATGACCTCGGGCCGCTGATCCTGTGGCGGGGGCGGCTGGTTGGGCTGGGGCATGTCGAGTTTGACGGCGTGCGTCATGATGGGCAGCGAGACGATCAGTGTCACCAGCAGCACCAGCATCACATCGATGAGGGGCGTGGTGTTGATGTCGCACATTGGTGCGCCGGCCGCACCGCCTACACTCATTGCCATATGTATCTGCTCCTGGCTGCCGCTTAGCGGCTGCCCCGAATGCCGTGATCGGGCTCGGTGAGAAATCCGACCTTCACGACGCCGCCGCGCTGAATCGCGTACAGCACCCGGCCGACACTCTCATACTTGGCTTCCTTGTCGGCACGGATGTGGATCTCCGGCTGTGGCTTGCGCACCGCCGCGTCCTTGATCAGGCCGATGAGCGCATCGCGATTGGGCTCTTTCTTGTCGTTCCAGTAAATGTTGCCATCCTTGTCCACCGCCACTGTGATGTTCTCCGGCTTCGTCTGCGTCGGTTGGTTCACAGCCTTGGGCAACTGCACGGGCACCGTCTTGTTGATCACGGGAATGGTGATGAGGAAGATGATGAGCAGCACCAGCATCACGTCCACGAGGGGCGTGGTGTTGATCGCCGCCATCACCGACGGCTCTTCGTCCGGGGTACCAACACTCATTGCCATTGCACAAACCTCAGGCGCCACACCGTCAGTGGCGCCACTAGCGGGGGTCCCGCCGCTGCCGCGACGGCACCTGATCCGTGTTACTTGCGGATCGCAGCAGCGGGCGCCGCAACCGGGCGCGCGCCACCCGCCTCGCCGCCGACACGCGCGCCACTCACCAGATAGGCATGCAGGTCACTGGCAAAGTTCCGCAGCGCATCCTGAATGGCCTTGTTACGGCCGAGCAGCCAGTTGTAGCCCATCACCGCGGGAACAGCGACGAACAGACCGAGGGCGGTCATGATCAGCGCCTCACCGACGGGGCCTGCCACCTTGTCGATGCTGGCCTGACCTGCGATACCGATGCCCACCAGCGCGTTCAGAATGCCCCACACCGTGCCGAACAGCCCGACGAACGGCGCCACCGAGCCCACCGTCGCCAGCAACCCGAGACCGGTGTTCAGCCTGCTGTTCACCTGCTCTACCGCTCGCTGCAGCGACATGGTGATCCACTCATGCAGATCGATGCGGTCGGTGAGGCGTCCGTCGTGATGCGAGGCGGCACGCAACCCGTCCTCGGCCACGAACCGGAAATCGTCGCCCTTCTTCAGGCGCTCGACTCCGTCCTTGAGCGAGGGCGCGGTCCAGAATTGCTTCTCCGCGGCGCGCGCTGACTGTTTGAGTTTTCTCTGATCCCAGAGCTTGGTGAGGATCACGTACCAGGAAGCGAGCGACATGATCAGCAGCAGGATGAGCACGGAGCGGGCGATCGGATCGCCTCCCGCCCACAAAGCTTGCAGGCCGTAAGGATTATCGACGGTTGCGGTGGCTTGATTTTCCATAGTTTCCTCGGATCGCAAAAAGCCGGGCTGTGCCCGGCATTGAATACTCGTTCTAATTCTTCAGCGAGAACGTCACCCGGAATGCGAAACACCCATCAATCGGCTTGCCGTCCTCGGTGGCCGGACGATAGTGACCTGAGCCCGCCTTGGCGAGCTTCAGCGCACCCTCATCCAGGCGCGGATTGCCCGAGGTGGTCTGGATGGTCGGGTCCTCGGTCAGCTTGCCGCCCGTGTTAACGCAGACATGCACAGCGGCCGATCCCGCCTCACCCAGGCGTTTGGACGCCGACGGGTAATAGTCTTCACTGTTAGGGAAGCCCTTCGCCGGACCGCCCGCGACCCGGTTCACGGCCTTCGGCGCAGGCGGCGGCGGCGCCTGGACCTTCTTGTCCGTCACATCAACGATGGCGGTGGAGGTGGACTCCACTGGCACCTCGATGGATACATCCGGTGGCGGCACTTCCACCGGCGGCCGCTCGAGCTGCGGCGGTGGAGGCGGCGGCGGCTCATCGCGCTTCTGCACTTCCTCGACGATCTCGGTCTGAAGTGGAGGTGCGACCAGCTCGATGGCGCGACGCGCAAGCCCGGTGGCGAGCGCCCACGCGATGAGAATGTGCAGGCCGATGATGGCAGCCAGCACGGCTGTGCGGCGCGTGAAAAAATTCGAATCGTGTACGTATGCAGTCATGTGGTAATGCGATGGTTGTTACTTTTCGGTACTAATTCAATTCCACTCGCAAGCAGCGCAAAGTAGCCGGCTTTGTCGCAGCCCGCAAGCTGGAGTAAACCGCCCGGCAGGCATGTGCTGAACGCCTGTATGCAGTCTGCATCCGGATGGCTGCGCACCCCAGCGCCGGGCCGCGGCGCGCAGCAAGCTCATATCCCCTGTAATCGTTCGAAGATCGCGACGCGCGCTTGCAGAACCACGACACGATAGCAGCGCACGTCATTGATACGTCCCGAACTCTAACCCGCGTGCCAATCACTGACAACTGCGCCTCAGGTCGAGGAGCGGACACGCTTCGCCACACGCGGCGCGGTGACCGCTCCAGAGGATGCGCTGCCCACGAGATGCGCGTACTTGGCCAGCACGCCGCCGGTGGCATAGGGTCTGCGCGGACGCCATGCCGAGCGTCGCCTGCGCAGCTCTGTTGCTGAGAGGTCAACGCTTATTGAGCGCTTTAGCGCGTCGATCGTGACACGGTCGCCGTTGCGCAACAGACCGATGGGGCCGCCCACGGCGGCCTCGGGTGATATATGTCCAACGACGAAGCCGTGACTGCCGCCCGAGAAGCGCCCATCGGTAATCAGTGCCACTTTATCCCCCAGCCCGCGGCCCATGATTGCACCAGTCGGACTCAGCATCTCGCGCATGCCCGGGCCCCCTTTGGGCCCTTCGTTGCGGATGACCACAACATCCCCTGCGTGCACCGCGCCGGCGAGTATGGCCTCGGTCGCCCGTTCCTCACCGTCGAAGACACGCGCCACGCCGCTGAATGCAAGTCCCTCCTTGCCACTGATCTTGGCAACCGCGCCTTCCGGAGCCACATTGCCGTACAGCACCACGAGGTGGCTGTCCTTCTTGATTGGATCCGACAGCGGCCGCACGATGTCTTGTCCAGCAAGATACATACCCGTTTTGGCGAGGTTTGCAGCGAGCGTTTCACCTGTCACGGTCAGACATTCACCGTGCAGCAACTGCGCCTCGAGCAGCATCTTCATCAGTGGTTGGATACCACCGATCGCAATCAGCTCAGACATGAGATAACGCCCGCTCGGTCTGAGGTCCGCAAGTACCGGCACGCGCCTGCCGATGCGCGTGAAATCGTCCAGACCTAACTTCACGCCGGCGTCATGGGCGATGGCCAGCAAATGCAGGACGGCGTTAGTGGAACCACTGAGTGCGATGCAGACGGTGATGGCGTTCTCAAAGGCCTTGCGCGTCAGAATGTCGCGCGGCCGCACGCCCGCGCGCACGAGTTGAACGACCGCCTCGCCAGCGCGACGACAGTCATCGCGTTTCTGCTCGCTGACGGCCTCCTGTGCCGAGCTTCCCGGCAGCGATAGGCCCAGGGCTTCCAGTGCCGATGCCATCGTGTTGGCCGTGTACATGCCGCCGCAGCTGCCGGGCCCTGGAATCGCCGTGCGCTCCACTTCCAGCAGCTCCGCATCAGTGATGCGTCCGGCAGCGCGCGCGCCGACCGCTTCGAACACCGAGACAATATCGCGGCGCTGCACGCCCGGACGAATGGTCCCGCCATAGACGAACACTGCAGGTCGATTGAGCCGCGCGATGGCCATCGCACAGCCAGGCATGTTCTTGTCACAACCGCCGATGGCGACGAAACCGTCGAATCCCTCGGCGCCAACGACCGCTTCGATGGAGTCGGCAATAATCTCCCGTGACACCAGTGAGTAACGCATCCCGGGGGAGCCCATGGAGATGCCATCGGAGACGGTGATGGTGTTGAATAGCACGCCCTTGCCGCCGGCGGCATCCGCGCCCTGCACCGACTCACGCGCCAGTTCATTGATGTGCATGTTGCAGGGCGTCAGATTCGCCCACGTCGATGCGATGCCAATCTGCGGCTTGCCGAAATCCGCATCCTCAAAGCCCACTGCACGCAACATCGCGCGCGCCGGAGTCTGCTTCAGGCCGTCAACGACGAGCCGCGAGCTGGCACGCGGGTCACGCTGCTGCTGCTTTTTGACTCTTGCGGCCATCGTTAGCGTAGATCCTCTGTGGTGTGACGCGTTGACATCCCGACGCGCAGCTCATTGAGCCGTGATCAATCGATGCAATGCGCGCACACCCTGCGCCTCGGCTCCTACGGGTCGACCTGGCCGCTCCTTCGGATTCCAGGCGTAGATATCCAGATGCAACCAGTGTGCACTCTGAGTGACAAAGCGCTTGAGAAAAAGTGCCCCGATGATTGATCCTGCGAAAGTATTTGAGGAGACGTTGCCCAGATCCGCGATCTTGCTGGCCAGCTCCTCCTCATAACCGGACCACAGTGGCATCGGCCACAACGGGTCCGCTTCCTCCTCACCACATTGCCTGAGCAAGGCAAGCAGGCGGTCGTCGCTCGAGAAAGCGGCCGGCAGCTCCGGCCCCAGAGCTACGCGCGCAGCTCCCGTAAGGGTTGCCACATCGATCAGCAGATCCGGATGCTCGCTGTCGGCCTCGCAGAGTGCATCGGCGAGCACCAGGCGACCCTCAGCATCGGTGTTGCCGATCTCGACGCTGAGCCCCTTGCGCGAGGCGAGGACGTCGCCGGGCCGGTACGCATTGCCATCGATACTGTTCTCGACCGCCGGAATCAGCACGCGCAAGCGCAGGGGCACCTCCAGTTGCATCAGCAGTTGCGCCAGGGCCAGCGTACAGGCGGCGCCTCCCATGTCTTTTTTCATCAGCAGCATGCCGGCGGAGGGCTTCAGATCGAGGCCGCCGGTATCGAAACACACGCCCTTGCCGACCAGCGTCACGCGCCGCGAGCCGCTGCCCCAGCGAAGATCGATCAGCCGCGGTGCACGTGGACTTCCCGCCCCCACGGCATGTATCAGCGGATAGTTGTGGCTGCGCAGCTCGTCGCCCACCAGCACCTGTGACTGCGCGTCCCAGCGTCTTGCCAGGTCCGTGGCCGCTTCTGCCAGCTCGGCCGGACCCAGATCGTTGGCCGGCGTGTTAATGAGATCACGCGCCATTTCGCAGGCGCTTGCTGCAGCGTGCGCGTAGCGCAGGTCCGCATTCACAGGTGTCACCAGCACCGCCCGCGCCGCGGGTGAGGCGCTGCGGTAGCGTCCCATGCGATAGGCACCCATCAGCCAGCCCAGGACGAAGTGCGTGGCCGCAGGCTCGCGCAGTGACTCGGCGAGGTGCCAGCTGCGCGCGGGCAACCGGTCGGCGAGTCCCGCGACATGCCAGAGCTTGATCTCATCGGCAGAGCGCAGAGCCCCGAGTCCGGCCACGGCTCCGCCGATCGCGCCTTTCTCACCGGGCAAGCTCAGCACACGGTGCCTCTCCGCCGCGAACCCGTGCAAACGGACCCACTCGGCGGTGGCAGCCGGCTGCTCAGCGAGCCAGCGCGGCAGCGACTCCTCGGTCAGAAGCCACAGGGGGCAGCTCCCGGAGCTGCGGGTGGTCAACACGTTTTCCTGCGGCACGGCGGGAGTCTTACCGAAAGGTGGCGCGTTGACAACGCCGTCGCCGGTGTGATGACATCTTTGGTTTGCAGAATTCGTTTTCACCCGCACTCGACTTGCCGATGGACGCAGTCATCTCCTGTCAGCTCGCATCCTCCGCTCGGGCCGCCGTGCCCCTGCTGCGGGTACTGCCTGGCCTGCTGCTCCTTAGGAGCTGTAGTGCGGGGCACTCGTACGCCTGAGCTGATCACCGGGCAGCAGCGAGCAGAACACCAACCCCGCACCGGCCGAGCGCCGCTGCGGGGTTTTTTTTACGTTGGGTACTGCGGCCGAAGGCCGTTTGGAGAGAATGCGATGAGGCTCTACGGGCAGAAAGACGTCGACAGGAAAGCTCTCAAGGGAGCACGGATCGCAGTACTGGGTTACGGCAGCCAGGGTCGTGCGCATGCGCTCAATCTGAGCGATAGCGGCTTCGATGTCGTCGTCGGCGTACGCAAGGGCGGGACGGGCTGGAAGAAGGCGCGCAAGGACGGCCTGGCCGTCGCCGAACCGCTGCAGGCCGTTGCCGGAGCGGACCTGGTGGCGCTGCTGGTGCCGGATCTCGCGCAAAAACAGCTGTACCAGCAGATCGAGAAGCAGCTGGCCAAAAAAGCGACATTGCTGTTCGCGCATGGTTTCAACATTCATTTCAAACAGATCAAGCCACGCAGGGATCTGGATGTGGTGCTGATCGCCCCCAAGGGGCCGGGCGATCTGGTGCGTCGCCAGTACCAGCAGGGGCGCGGCGTGCCGTGTCTGCTCGCGGTCGCGCAGGATTCGACCGGCAACGCGCACGCCAAGGCGCTCGCCTATGCCCACGGCATCGGCGGGACCCGCGGCGGCGTACTGGAGACGACGTTCGGCGAGGAAACCGAGACCGATCTGTTTGGAGAGCAGGCCGTGCTCTGCGGCGGCGCGACCGAGCTCGTCGTCAAAGGATTCGAGACGCTGGTGGAGGCGGGCTATCAGCCCGAAGTCGCCTACTACGAGTGTTTGCACGAGCTGAAGCTGATCGTGGACCTGCTCCACGAAGGCGGCCTGCGCAAAATGCATGAGTTCATCAGCGAGACTGCCAAGTATGGCGATCTCACCCGGGGCCCGCGGGTCGTCAACGACCGGGTGAAGGGCGAGATGCGCAAGATTCTCAAGGAAGTGCAGAACGGCAAGTTCGCACGGCAGTGGATTGCGGAGAATGAGAAGAACGGCCGCAGGAACTACCAGAGACTGCTCGATGAGGATACCGACCGGCAGATCGAGAAGGTGGGCGCGGCCTTGCGCGCGCGCATGCCCTGGTTGAACGATCGACGCGCGTAGCTGCGGCTGCGATGACACAACAGGTGAATGCCATGGCTCCTGATCCAGACCGTGTATTGATCTTCGACACGACGTTGCGCGATGGGGAGCAGTCCCCGGGTTGCAGCATGACCCAGCCGGAAAAGCTGCGCGTGGCGCGCTCCCTGGCAGAGCTCGGTGTCGATGTCATCGAGGCCGGCTTCCCTGCCGCCTCCAGGGGAGACTTCGAAGCCGTGCAGGCCGTCGCACGCGAGGTCCAGGGCGCGACCATCTGTGCTCTGGCGCGCTGCAATCCGGAGGACATCGAACTGGCCGCGCGGGCGCTCGCGCCGGCACCGCGCCGCCGTCTGCACGTGTTTCTCGCCACCAGCGCCATTCACCGCCAGTACAAGCTCAACATGGCGCAGGAAGAGATCCTGCGCACGGCACAAGCCGGCGTGCGCCGGGCGCGTGAGCTGTGCGAGGACGTGGAATTCTCGCCCGAGGACGCCTCGCGCACCGAGCTTGAGTTTCTGGCACAGGTGGTCGAGGCGGCGATCGAGGCTGGCGCGACCACGGTCAACATCCCGGACACGGTCGGCTACACCGTGCCGGATGAATTTGCCGAGTTGTTCCGTTATCTGCGCAAGAACGTGCGTGGTATCGATGCGGTGCGACTCTCGGTGCACTGCCACGACGATCTCGGCATGGCCGTGGCCAACAGTCTCACCGCCGTGGTGGCCGGCGCCCGCCAGATCGAGTGCACCATCAATGGCATCGGCGAGCGCGCGGGCAACTGCTCGCTCGAAGAGGTCGTGATGGCGCTCAAGACGCGCGAGGCTTTCTTCAACGTGCGCACCAACGTCCAGACCACCCGCCTCTATCCGACCTCGCGGCTGGTCTCGAGCATCACCGGCATGCTGATCCCGCGCAATAAAGCGGTCGTGGGAGAGAATGCCTTCGCGCACGAGGCTGGTATCCATCAGCACGGCATGCTGCGGCATCACTCCACGTACGAGATCCTGCGACCGGAGGATGTGGGGCTGTCACGCAGTCACCTCGTGCTGGGCAAGCATAGTGGCCGCCACGCGCTGCGCGATCGCGTCAGGGAACTCGGATTCGAGCTCGACGAAGCGGAGTTCGACCGGCTGTTCGAGGAGTTCAAGACGCTGGCGGACAAGAAGAAGGAGTTGTTCGATGGCGACATCGAGGCGCTCGTGCTGCGGGCGGCAGGCTCGGCGAGCGGCCCCTGGAGCCTGTTAGATTTGCGTATCACTGCCGACAGTCACAGCGCAGCCGAGGCGGTGGTGCGTTTGCAGCATACCGACGGACGCGTGGTGGAGCGCCAGGCGCGGGGCGATGGACCGGTCGATGCCGCCTTCAAAGCGATCGAAACAGCCACTGGGATCGGGATCATGCTGCGCAAGTTCGAGGTGCACAGCGTCTCGGCGGGTGAGGATGCGCAAGGTGAGGCCGTGCTCTATGTCGAGCACAACCAGCGCACCTACCGCGGCTCGAGTGTCAGCACCAACATCGTCGAATCCAGCACGCGCGCCTTTCTCGAGGTGATCAACCGCATCGAGCTGGCTCAGGCCGGCCTGCGCGCGCGGGATGAGCGCCTGCAGGCGGCCCGCATTGCGCAGGCTGCGGTATGAACGCCCCGCCCGCGACTCTGTTCGAGAAGGTCTGGCGGCAGCACGAGGTGGTCGCGGAGACGGTCGATACGCCGGCAATTCTCTACATCGATCTGCATCTGGTGCACGAGGTCACTTCCCCGCAGGCTTTCGCGCTGCTGCGCCAGCGCAAGCTGCCGGTGCGACGTACCGATCTGACACTCGCCACCATGGATCACTCCACACCGACACGGACCGAGCAGATCTTTGGCGGCGCACCGATTGCGGTTGACTCGGCCGCGCGCCAGGTGCGTGAGCTGGAGAAGAATTGCGCCGAGTTCGGCGTGGAGCTGTTCGGCCTGCGGCACGCGCAGCGCGGCATCGTGCACATCATCGGCCCGGAGCTCGGCATCACGCAGCCCGGCAAGACGGTGGTATGTGGCGACAGCCATACCAGCACGCATGGTGCGCTCGGCGCCCTCGCCTTCGGCATCGGCACCACGGAGGTGGGCCATGTACTGGCGACGCAGTGTCTGCTGCAACGAAAACCGAAGACGTTCGCCATTAATGTGTCTGGCGAGCTCAGTCCGGGGGTTACGGCCAAGGACCTGATTCTCGCCATCATCGGCCGCATCGGCGTAGGCGGCGGCACCGGTCATGTCATCGAATATCGCGGCGCGACGATCCGCGCTTTCGACATGGATCAGCGCATGACCCTGTGCAACATGTCCATCGAAGCGGGCGCGCGGGCAGGCATGATCGCCCCCGACGACGTCACGTACCAATACCTGGGCGCACGGCCACGGGCGCCACAAGGAGACGAGTGGCAGCGGGCGCTCGCCCACTGGCGCACCCTGCCCAGCGATGGTGGCGCACGCTTCGATCGGGAGCTGGATTTCAACGTCGCCGCGCTCGAACCGATGATCACCTACGGCACCAACCCGGCGATGGTGATTCCCATCAGCGCCGCCATACCCGCTCGCGGCAGCGATCCAGTGTTCGCCAAGTCGCTTGCCTACATGGGACTCGAGCCCGGGGCGCCGATCAAGGATCAGCCGGTGCAGGTGGTATTCGTCGGGAGCTGCACCAACGGTCGCATCTCGGACCTGCGCAGTGCCGCGCTGCTGCTGCGCGGACGCAAGGTCGCCAAGGGTGTACAGATGCTGGTGATTCCAGGCTCGCAACAGGTCAAACGCGAGGCCGAGGCGGAGGGCCTGGATCGTGTATTCATCGCGGCCGGAGCGGAATGGCGCGAATCCGGATGCTCGATGTGTCTGGGCATGAATGGTGATCTGGTCCCCCAGGGTCACTACTCCGTCAGCACCAGCAATCGCAACTTCGAGGGGCGCCAGGGGATCGGGGCGCGCACCCTGCTCGCGAGTCCCCTGACCGCGGCAGCCAGCGCCGTGCGCGGTCGGGTGACGGACCCCCGCGAGCTGCTGTCATGAAACCCATCGCCAGGCTGAGCTCCTGCACGGTGGTGCTGCCGGCGAGCAACATCGATACCGACCAGATCATTCCGGCGCGCTTTCTCACCACGACTACGCGCGACGGACTGGGTCGCGCCCTCTTCAGCGACTGGCGTTACGAGGCAAGCGGCGCACCGCGGCCTGAGTTCGTGCTGAACCGCGACGAGTCCGCGGGCTGCCGGATCCTGGTGGCCGGTCACAACTTTGGCTGTGGCTCCTCGCGCGAACATGCGCCCTGGGCGCTGCTCGACTACGGTTTCCAGGCGGTCATTAGCACCGAGATTGCCGACATCTTTCGTAACAACTCGCTGAAGAACGGACTGTTGCCGATCGTGGTCGACGAGCAAACCAGCCGCTGGCTGCTGGCTCATCCCGGGGCCCGGCTCGACATTGATGTGGCCTCTGCCACGCTCGGTCTGCCCGATGGCACACGCGTGTCATTCCCGCTGGAAGGCTTCGCGCGCTACTGCCTGCTGAATGGTGTGGATGAGTTGGGATTCCTGCTCGAGCGGCACGCGCAGATCGAAGCCTACGAGCGGCAGCGCGCATGAAGGCGCGTATCGCGGTCTTACCCGGCGATGGCATCGGAGCAGAAGTCACGACCGAGGCGGTGCGCTGCCTGCAGGCCATCGGCAACGCATTCGGTCACGAGTTCCAGTTCGGGCAATACCTGTTCGGGGGCGCTGCGATCGATGACAGCGGTGACCCGCTCCCGCCTGCCACTCTGCAGGCCTGTCGCGAAGCCGATGCCGTACTCCTGGGCGCCATCGGTGGCCCGAAATGGTCGGCGCCCGAGGCAAGCGTCCGCCCCGAGCAGGGACTGCTGAGCCTGCGTAAGGAGCTCGGTGTCTATGCCAACCTGCGCCCGGTGAAACTGCACCCCGCACTCATCGACGTATCGACCCTGAAACCCCACGTGCTTGATGGCACGGATCTCATGTTCGTGCGCGAGCTGACCGGCGGCATCTACTTCGGCGAGAAGCGACGCGACGCGCAGGGTGCTCACGACGTTTGCAGCTATAGCGTGTTCGAAATCGAGCGGATCGTGCGCGTCGCCGGCCGGCTGGCACGCGAACGGCGCCGCAAGCTGACGTCGATTGATAAAGCCAACGTTCTGGAAACCTCCAGACTCTGGCGCGAGGTCACAACGCGGGTGATGCGTGCCGAGTTTCCGGAAGTCGCACTCGATCACATGCTGGTGGATGCGGCCGCCATGCATCTCATCCGTCGGCCGCGTGATTTCGATGTGCTGGTGACCGACAACATGTTTGGCGACATCCTGACCGATGAGGCCTCCATGCTCGCCGGCTCACTCGGGTTGTTACCCTCCGCATCGCTCGGCGAGGGTCGACGCGGGGTTTACGAGCCTATTCACGGTTCGGCACCTGACATTGCAGGTCGGGGTATCGCCAATCCTCTGGGTGCGATCCTGAGCGCGGCGATGCTGCTGCGTCACTCCCTGCAGCTCACCAAGGAGGCGAACGCGCTGGAGGCGGGGGTGGCTCAGGCGCTTCGCCGTGGCGCGCGGACGCCCGATCTGGCCAGCTCCGATTCCCAGGTGGCCTCGACACGCGAAGCGGGCGAAGCGGTATTGCGCGCCCTGCCGGGGCGCTAGCGTTCTGCGATCGATAGCTTCCTGGTCGACAGCACTCCCCCGCTCGCTGGCGACGCCCGCCCGGCTGCAGGGCCGGTCAGATCGCCTGCTTCAGGGGTACCAGGGTGCGTGCCGCTCTTTGCAGTCCCGCAGCCAGATCGCGCCGCAAGTCTTCCAGTCCTTCGATACCCACCGAGATGCGCACCAGGCCATCCGCCAGGCCGGCCTTTTGTCGCGCGATGGAATCCATAGCCGCGTGCGTCATCGTCGCCGGATGGGCCACCAGACTCTCCACGCCGCCGAGTGACTCGGCCAGCGAGAAGCATTCAAGATCGCAGACGAATTCGCGCACCGCATCGTGCCCGCCCTCCAGCTCCACGCTGACGACCGCGCCAAAGCCGCGCTGCTGGCGCTTCGCCAGCTCGTGCCCTGGGTGTGATGGCAGGCCCGGGTAGAACACCCGGCGTACGTTGGGCTGTTCCTGCAACCATTGTGCAAGCTCGAGGGCGTTGCGACCGTGATGATCGAGCCTGGCGTGCAGCGTGCGCAGACCACGCAATGTTAGGAAGCTGTCAAACGGTGCGCCGGTGACGCCGAGACAGTTGGCCCACCAGGTCAGCTGCTCCACGAGCGCCGGATCGCGAGCCACCACGGCGCCGCCCACCACATCGCTGTGACCGTTCAGGTACTTGGTAGTGGAGTGCAGGACGAGATCCGCACCCAGGCCGAGCGGCTGCTGCCAGGCGGGAGACAGGAAAGTGTTGTCCACCAGGGTGAGCGCGCCGCTGGCACGTCCCCAGGCCGCAAACCGTTCGATGTCGGTGATCCGCAGCAACGGGTTACTGGGAGTCTCGATCCACAACAACGAGGCAGGCTTTGCGAGCGCCAGGCGCACGGCTGCTTCGTCGGCGTAATTGATGAACTCCACCTGCCGCTCGCCGCGCTTGCGCCAGGCGTCGAACAGCCGGTACGTGCCGCCATAACAGTCGTGCGGGGCGATGATCCGGCCACCTGCAGGGATCAGATAGCCCACCAGCGTGATGGCGGCCATGCCGGTTGCCGTCACGACAGCGCCAGCACCCTGCTCGAGCTCCGCGAGCGCATCGGCCAGCAGCTCGCGGGTCGGATTGCCGGAACGGGTGTAGTCGTAGCCGCGCTTCTCACCGAAGCAACGGAACGCAAACGTGGAGGTCAGGTGAATGGGAGGTACCACCGCGCCTGTGACCTCGTCGCTCTCCAGACCCGCGCGCACGGTTTGCGTGATCTGGCTCGGTCGCTCGCTCAAGACACATTCTCCAGCGCCGCGGCAAAAATGCGGCGAAGTTGCTCAGTTTCCTTCAGAAAGGCATCGTGGCCGTACACGGAAGACAGCTCGCAAAGGCGCGCCGTGGGCATGCGCGCCACCATGGCGCGGATGTCCGTCAGCGGCACCAGCTGGTCCTCACGCACCCCCACCGCCGTGGTCGCCACGAAGATCCGGCTGGCGTCCACCCGATGCAGATCGATGGACTCGGACAGACAAAGAAAGGATTCGGGCCGATAGCGCGTCGCGTAGTCACTGCCCCGGGCGAAGAGATAACTCTCCACCGGAAACACGAACTGCTCCGACTCGCGCAGTGGAGGTGCGCTGAAGCGCGCGGCAAACTCCTCGGCACTGCGGTAGGTGGACATGGCGAGTGCGCGCGCAAGTTGCAGTCCTTCACCGGGCCGCCCTGAATCGATGGCGAAGCGAACGATGCGTCGCTGCACGGAGCGCCACGCCGTTGCCATGGGATGCGCACGGTCGGCGGCACCGATCACGACCAGCTGACTGACGCGATCTGGGTACAACTCGCCGAAGGCCAGCGCGACCATGCCACCGTACGAGGCACCCACGAAAGCGCGCAGCGAGCGCAGCTGCAGATGATCGAGGACGAGCAGCAGCAGCCGCGCCTGATCGTAGCTCGATAGCGCGGGGAAGCTCCCCGCACCTGTCGGGCCGGTGGTATCACCGCTGCCTCCCAGGTAATCGAAACTCAGGATCCGGTAGCGCCGCGTATCGAGCGGTCGGTCGGGGCCGACGGTGTCCGCCCACCAGCCGACCTGCCCACCTTCGGATGTGCAGACGCGGCGGTGCGCCGAGATGCCCCCCAGAGCGCAGATCACGGGTGCGGCAGCGGGACCTGCGAGATGCCAGGCAATGCGTACCCCTTCCAGCCGGGCACCGTGGCGCAGCTCGAGCACGCCCGGCACATCCAGCACACCATCCTGCAACCGAATCAGGGACGCCGGATCAATGGGGGTGGGTCGATCGAATGCGCTGGGCGAGCTGACCCGTGCGTCGCTGCGGGTCGGGCCCACGTGTGCGCCGGGAAGAAATTCAACTGAGGCATTCATCAACACGCTCCGCAAACCTATGGCACGGACTCACCGGCCTCCGCGGAGCGCCCGCCGTGACGGCGGGTTCGTTGCGCCCGACTTCGCACACCGCAAGGCAGCGAAGCTACGCAAACCGCTCATCTGTCGATCCGCCGCTGCGTGCTGCGGATCGCAGGAGTTGGCACCTTCCCAGGGTGGTTAAGCCTGTCGGTTGCCCCGGCGTCTAAGGGCCTTATCCCTCAGCCGGTCTCGATGAGTCTCACGCAAGTCTAGGGTGCGGGGGCATCAGGGTCAAGGCGATGGCGCGTTCCTGCTGCTCGCGCCGCGCTCCCGATGCGTGCTAATGTAATAGCATGTTATTACATTAGCAGACCATGAAAGCCCATCGTCACCTGAGCGCCCGGCAGGAAGCCCTGGCCGAGCGCAACCTCTACTCAGCTCTCGCCGCGCTGCAGACGCTGGAGGAATGCCGCGCCTTCCTGCGGGATCTGTGCACGCCGGCCGAGATCCAGGCCATGGCCGATCGCTGGAGCGTGGTGGAGTATCTGCAGCGCGGGCTGCCCTATCGGGAAATTCATCGCCTGAGCGGCGTGAGCGTGACCACGATCGGCCGTGTGGCCCGCTTTCTGGCTTCCGGCAATGGCGGCTATGCAGCCGCGGTGCGCCGCCTGGGCAATGGTGGCTCGCATGGATGAGCTGCGACTGAAAATTGCGGTGCAGAAGTCCGGCCGACTCACCGATCCGTCCGTGGACATTCTCCAGCGCTGCGGGCTGAAGCTCTCGCGCGGCAAGGATCAGCTGATGGGCTACGGCGAGAACATGCCACTTGATGTGCTCTTCGTACGCGATGAC
Organism: uncultured Pseudomonadota bacterium; assembly: GCA_963715725.1. Taxonomy (GTDB): domain Bacteria; phylum Pseudomonadota; class Gammaproteobacteria; order Steroidobacterales; family Steroidobacteraceae; genus 13-2-20CM-66-19. The sequence continues at coordinate 4,233,734 of OY970272.1, forward strand.
GACATCCCGGATCTGGTGCAGGAGGACGTCTGCGACCTGGGTCTGGTGGGCCTGAATGTCCTCGAGGAGAAGCGCCTGCAACTGCGCGCGCAGGGCGAGACGGCACGCTTTCAGCAGATCCGCACCCTCGACTTCGGGCGTTGCCGGTTATCGCTGGCGGTGCCTGAGGGCGTGCCATACGAGGGCGCGGCGTCGCTGCGCGGTAAGCGCATCGCGACCAGTTACCCTTTTCTGCTCCAGCACTACCTGCGCGAGCGCCGAGTCGCGGCGCACATCGTGACCCTCTCGGGCGCGGTGGAGATCGCGCCGCGACTGGGCCGTGCGGACCTGATCTGCGATCTCGTCTCAACCGGCTCGACGCTCCAGGCCAATCATCTGCGCGAGGTCGAGACCGTACTGCAGAGCCATGCGGTCCTCATCCGCACGCCTCTCGAGTTGGCGCACGAAAAGAGCGACTGGGTGGAGCGCCTGCTGATGCGCATCGAGGGCGTACAACAGGTCAAGGAGAGCAAATACATCATGCTGCACGCGCCGCGGGCAGCACTGGCCGAGATCCGTCGCCTGCTGCCCGGCAGCGAATCGCCAACAATCATTCCACTCGAAGGCTCGCCCGAGAAAGTGGCGGTGCATGCGGTCTGCCGGGAAAACGTGTTCTGGGAAACCCTCGAGAGTCTGAAGAAGGCCGGCGCCAGCGCGTTGTTGGTGTTGCCCGTGGAAAAGATGCTGGCCTGAGATGCAGATCTACGATTGGAGCCGACTCTCGGCGAGTGAACGGAAGATGGCGCTGGGCCGCCCAGCGCAGCGCAACCGCGAGGACGTGGCACGCACCGCACAGGAGATCATCGCCGCCGTGCGGCGGGACGGCGATGGCGCGCTTCAAATCCTGACCGAACAGCTCGATGGCGTGCGGCCTGAGGCCCTGGCCGTTAAGCCCGCGGAGTTTGCGCATGCGCGCACCACACTGACCACCGCGCAGCATGCCGCGCTCGAGCGCGCCATCGATAATGTGCAGCGATTTCATGCCGCGCAACTGCCGCAGCCGCTCAGCATGCAGACGATGTCGGGGGTGCATTGCGAGCGGCTGATTCGTGCAATTCCCGCCGTGGGTCTGTATGTGCCGGCGGGCTCGGCACCCCTGCCCTCTACGGTGATCATGCTGGCCATCCCTGCGCGCATTGCAGGATGTGCGGCGCGGCTGTTGTGCACACCCCCGGAGCGCACGGGCCGCGCGAATGCTGCCGTGCTGGTGGCTGCCGAACTCTGTGGAGTAACCGAAGTTTTCAAGGTGGGCGGCGCACAGGCGATTGCCGCACTCGCCTACGGCACCGCAACCATCCCCAAGACTGCGAAGATCTTCGGACCCGGCAATGTGTACGTCACCGCCGCCAAACAGCTGGTCGCCAGCGACCCCGAGGGGGCCGCGTGCGATCTGCCGGCAGGACCTTCGGAAGTCATGGTGCTCGCCGATGAAACCGCGCGCGCCGACTTCGTTGCGGCGGACCTGCTCGCACAGGCCGAACACGATCCGCAGTCACAGGCGCTGCTGGTATGTAACTCGCAGAACCTCGCAGAGTCGGTCAGCATCGAGGTGTCGCAGCAGAGCGTGCGCCTGTCGCGCCAGGACATTCTCGCTCGCTCCCTGCAGAGCAGCCGCTGCATCCTCGTCCCGGACATGCGAAGTGCGGTGGATGTCGCCAACGAGTACGCCGCGGAGCATCTCATTCTGCAGGTGCGCGAACCGCGACGATTGCTGGCAGACATCGTCAACGCCGGTTCGGTGTTCCTGGGCAGCTGGTCGCCGGAGCCGCTCGGGGATTACTGCTCGGGTACCAACCATGTGCTGCCGACCTACGGTTACGCACGGGCCTACAGTGGTTTGTCCGTGCAGGACTTCGTGCGCGGGATGACGGTGCAGGAGCTCTCGCCTGCGGGTCTGCGCGCACTGGGACCGACCGCGGTGGAGCTGGCATGCCTCGAAGGGCTCGATGCGCACGCCAGCGCCGTTAACCAGCGACTGCGGGCCCTGAGCTCGGGTGCGCACACATGAGCTGGCTTGCTGAGCTCGCGCGCCCGGAGATCCTCGCGCTCCAACCTTACGAGCACGCGCGGTGGGATCCGCAGCTGCAGCGTTTGCATGCCAACGAGTTGCCCTGGCGGCCACTGACCGATTACTCCGCAGCCGGTTTGAATCGTTATCCCGAGCCGCAGCCCGCGCGCCTCATCGAACGGCTCGCCGCGCTCTATCAGGTCCCGTCCGAGTGCGTGCTGCTGGGTCGCGGCAGCGATGAGGTCATGGACCTGCTGGTGCGCGCCTTCTGCCGCGCCTATCGCGACAGCGTGCTCATCTGTCCTCCGACCTTCGGCATGTACGCGGTCTGTGCGCACATCCAGGGGGCGAGAGTGGTCCAGGTACCGCTGCGGGCGCAGCGGGGATTCAGCCTCGATATCGAGGCGGTGCTTGCACTCTGCACCCCGAAGGTCAAACTGCTCTTCCTGTGCTCGCCTAACAATCCGACTGGCAACCTGCTGGACGCGGAATCGGTGTTGCAGCTGACCGAACGGCTGGTGGGCAGAGCGCTCGTGGTGGTCGACGAGGCGTACGTCGAATTCTCAGGCAGTTCCGGACTGAGCCGATATCTGGCGCAAACACCGCAGCTCGCGCTGATGCGCACCCTCTCCAAGGCTTATGCACTCGCCGGTGCGCGCTGCGGAGCCCTGCTTGCTGCCCCTGAGCTCGTCTGCCTGCTGCGCAAACTTATCGCGCCGTATGCCATCACGCAACCTACTATCGAGCTCGTACTGGATGCCCTCACGCCGCCACAACTGGCCGTAGCACAGCAACGGCTGCAATGTGTTGCGCGCGAGCGCGACCGGCTGCAGCAAGCACTCGCCGTAGTGCCCGGTATCAAGCGCGTCTGGAGGAGTGATGCCAACTTCGTGCTCGTGGAGTGCGCGGATGCGCAAAACACCCTGCAACGTGCGCAAGCCGCGGGACTGCTGATCCGTGACGTGCGCAGTTATCCGGGGCTCGCCGGGTGCGTGCGCATCACCGTAGGTGATCCGGGGCAAAACACTCGCCTGCTGGAAGCCCTGCAATGAGCGGGCACCCCACTCTCTTCATCGACCGCGATGGAACGCTGGTCGAGGAGCCGCCGGATGAACAAGTCGATTCGCTCGCCAAGGTGCGCTTCATGCCCGGCGTGTTTGCGGCTCTGGCCTTGCTGCGACAGCGTGGCTTTCGTTTCGTGATGGTGAGCAACCAGGATGGGCTCGGAAGCCCCGCCTTTCCCTACCTGGCCTTCGAAGAGGCTCAGGATTTCATCCTGCAGACTTTCGCCTCGCAGGATATCGAGTTCGATGCGGTCTTTATCTGCCCGCATTTGGCTGGCGATGGCTGCGCGTGCCGCAAACCGCAAATGGGGCTCGTGCAGGACTACCTGAGCACGCCGGGCATCGATCCTGCGCGCAGTGCGGTGATCGGCGATCGCGACAGCGATCTCGAGTTTGCCCGGCGCCTGGGAATCCGCGGCGTGCTGCTGCGGCTGCATGGCTCGCCAGGGCAAAGCTGGCCCGCGATTGCCCGAACGCTCAGCGCGCGGCAGGCTGCCGTTTCACGCCAGACACGTGAGACCCACATTCAGGTGCAGGTGGGTCTGGATGTGTCCGAGCCGGTCGCCATCACGACAGGCATCGGCTTCTTCGATCACATGCTCGAGCAGCTGGCGAAACATGGCGGATTTGCGCTGCAGTTGCGCTGTCAGGGGGACCTGCAGGTCGACGAGCACCACACGGTCGAGGATTGTGCACTGGCCCTTGGCGAGGCGCTGCGGGTGGCAGTCGGCACGAAAGCCGGCCTCGGCCGCTACGGCTTCCTGCTGCCGATGGACGAAGCCCAGGCGCAGGTGGCCATCGATCTGTCCGGCCGGCCTGTAGCGCAGTTCGAGGGTCGCTTTCAGCGCGAGCGCGTGGGGGGCTTACCCACCGAGCTGGTAGCGCATTTTTTCCGTTCGCTGGCCGAGGGACTCGGGGCGGCGATCCATGTGAGCGTGCGCGGTGAGAATAGCCATCACATGATCGAAGCCTGCTTCAAGGCCGTGGGCCGCGCATTGCGCCAGGCGCTGCGCCGCGAGGGCGATGAACTGCCGAGCACCAAGGGGGTGCTGTGAGTTGCGCAGCTGTCATCATCGATAGCGGCGGCGCGAACCTCGCTTCCGTGCAGTTTGCCTGCGAGCGTCTCGGGGCACGCACTGAGGTGTCCGGCGACCCTGCGGTGATTGCCGCGGCGACGCGCGTGATCCTGCCGGGCGTCGGCTCGGCCGCCGATGCCATGCGCCGACTGCACGCCAGCGGCGTGGCGAGGCTCCTGCCGGATCTGCGGCAACCGCTGCTCGGAATCTGTCTGGGGATGCAGCTGCTGTTCGAGCACTCCGAAGAAGGCGCCACGTCCTGCCTGGGTGTGCTGCCAGGCAGCGTGTCTCGCTTGCAAGCCGAGCCGGCGCTGCCCGTACCTCACATGGGCTGGAATCAGCTCGCGCAGTTGCGTGCCGATCCGCTGCTTGCGAATCTGAGCGCGCAGGATCACCTGTACTTCGTGCACAGCTACGCAGCGGCCGTCAATGACTACACGCTCGCTGCAGTCCACTATGCCCGACCTCTCGCCGCCGTGGTCCGGCGCGATAATTTCTGGGGTACGCAATTTCATCCCGAGCGCTCGGCAGCCGCCGGCGCCCGCTTGCTCGCCAACTTCCTGAGCCTGTGAGCGGTCGCCGATGAAGCAGGCAACAGTGCTCGCGCCGGTTCCGAAGAGTGCGTCATGCTGTTGATTCCTGCGCTTGATTTGCGCGGTGGGCGCTGCGTGCGTCTTTATCAGGGAGATTTCGCAGCCGAGACTCAGTATCCACTCGAACCGACTGTGCGCGTGCAACGCTACCGGGCGCTGGGCGCTAGTTGGATTCACGTCGTGGATCTGGACGGCGCGCGGCACGGAGAACTCACGCATGCAGATCTCATCGCGTCGTTGGCTGTCATCCCGGGTGTGCGCCTGCAGTTCGGTGGTGGCGTGCGCGAGGCCGCAACGGTTGAGCAGTTGCTGCAGCTCGGCGTTGCGCGTGTCGTGATTGGCAGTGCTGCCATCGAGCAGCCGGAACGGATGCATCTGTGGCTCAAACGCTATGGTGCGACGCGCTTCTGCGTGGCCGTGGATGTGCGTTGCGATGCTTGTGGTGTTCCCAACGTGCGCACGCGCGGTTGGCAACGCGACAGTGGCGTTACCTTATGGGATGCGCTTGCTCAGCGAATTCCTACGGGCATACGTCATGTGCTCTGCACGGATATCGAGCGGGATGGCACCTTGCAGGGGCCGAACATCGAGCTGTATCGAGAAGCGCAGCGGCGCCACCCCCAGTTGCAATGGCAGGCCTCGGGTGGCATCCGCAACGCAGCTGACCTGCATGCTCTAGCAGAGCTGGGTATTGATGCTGCCGTGAGCGGCCGAGCCCTGCTCGAGGGCCACATCACTATCGAGGAGCTCCAGTCATTCTTGCACGACGCATCATCCCCTGCCTCGACGTTCGCGACGATCAGGTCGTAAAAGGCGTGCGCTTCCGCGATCTGCAGGTCGCGGGCGACATCATTGAGCTCGCCGGACGCTATTGCGCGGCGGGCGCAGACGAACTGGTCTTCTATGACATCACAGCGAGTCCCCAGGGCCGTTCGGTCGATCGCAGCTGGGTGGAGCGGGTAGCGCGCATACTCGACATCCCGTTCTGCGTCGCCGGTGGCATCCGCTCGGTAGCAGATGCCGAAGCTGTGTTGAATGCGGGCGCGGAGAAGATCTCCGTGAACTCACCGGCGCTCGCTGATCCTTACCTGATCGACCACCTGAGTCGCCGCTTCGGCTCGCAATGCGTGGTGGTGGGAATCGACAGTCAGCTCACGGCCGATGGCTACCGCGCATTCCAGTTCTCCGGCGATGCGCAGCGCAGCCGCGACTCTGGTCGCGAGGTGCTCGCGTGGGTGCGCGAGGTGCAGGAGCGTGGCGCGGGAGAAATCGTACTCAACTGCATAGACAGCGACGGCGTACGCGAGGGTTATGCCATCGAGCAGCTGCTCGCGGTGCGCAAGGTTTGCCAGGTGCCGCTGATTGCATCCGGTGGCGCCGGCACGGCTGAGCACTTCCGAGCCGTGTTCACGGCTGCGCACGTGGATGGGGCGCTGGCGGCGAGCGCGTTTCACTCCGGCGCGCTGGAGATCGGCTCACTGAAGCGAACGCTGCGCGCGAGCGGCATCGAGGTCAGACTGTGACAGCTGCGGAGATCGAGTCGCTCGCTTTTGAGCGCATGGATGGACTGCTGCCCGCGATCGTGCAGCATGCAATCACGGGCGCAGTCCTCATGCTCGGCTACATGAGCCGCGAAGCGCTGCGCGAGACTCTGAGCCGGCGACGCGTGGTGTTCTTCAGTCGCCGCAAGCAGCGACTATGGGAAAAAGGCGAGACCTCGGGAAACAGCCTGGATCTTCATGACGTGCACGCCGACTGCGACCGTGATGCGCTGTTGGTGAGAGCCACGCCGCGCGGTCCGGTGTGTCATCTCGGTACCCACACCTGCTTCGGCGTCGAAGACACTACAACCGCCAGCGCGCCGCGCGGCACTCTAGAGCCCCTGACATTTCTCACCACCCTCGCCAGCAGCATCGAGCAACGCATCATCGAGCAGCCGGCTGGCAGCTACACGGCGCAGTTGGTCTCGCAGGGTCCGCGCCGCATGGCGCAGAAAGTCGGCGAGGAAGGGCTCGAGGTGGCGCTCGCAGCGGTGGCAGATAGTGACGCGGAGCTGATCAGCGAGTCAGCGGATCTTTTGTTTCACCTTCTGGTCTTATTGAAGAGCCGCAACCTGAGTCTTGATGAGGTGGCGTCCGAGCTGCAGTCGCGCCATAGGGCGCGCTAGCGGTTGCGCGCAGCTTCAGTGGGGCGCGACGGCACTCGCGTGCCGGTCGGCCTGTGCGGCTTCGTCATTGCGGCCGAGCGCCCGCAAGGCATCGGCAATCAGCCGCCAGGAAGCAGACTGTGCCCGGGGATCTCCAGTGGCCATGGCGAGTGCCTTGCGGCCCATGCTCTCTGCCTGGCGGTTGTCACCAGCGGTCAACCTGACGCGGCCCAGCTCGATCCAGAGCAAGGGATTGTCCGGCTCGATGCGCATGGCGCGCTCGACCGTCGCTGCCGCCAGTCCGTAATCGCCCGAGGCACTTTGTTTGTGGGCCTGCGCAACCAGTGAGCTCGCCGCCGGCCCGAGGTGAAATTGACGCGCAGGACGTGCGGGTGGCACCGGGGCAGGCGGCAGCGCGGTGCCCGGTTCCTGGACGGGCGCATTCTGCGGGAACGGCGGCGGTGAGCGCAGGGAGGGACAGCCACTCAATAGCGCCCCGCACGCCACGCTTGCCATAGCTGCCACGACACGCTTCACGCCACTCACGTTCTTCATGGATCTCACGGCACTTACGGCTCGCAACACACTCTACCGCCTGCAGGGATCTCAGCCTCAGTGCATGATATCCCGCAACCACTCACCCGCGCGCTTCACGACCGCGTCCAGCCCGTTGTCATTCGGTCGTGCGCCACACCCCGGTTTAACCGGCAGTTGCGTGCCCACAGGTACGGCGATTGGCGTGGCATCGCCAGCGCAGCCCGCCGCCAGTTGTTCGCCCGACGCATAGTCGATGAAAGTCTCGGCCAGCTCCTCAGGCATGGGCGCATCCCACGAGGTGGTCTGAAGTCCTGACATGAGACGCGCCCAGACCGGCAACGCACCGGAGGAGCCGGTAAATCCCGTCGGCAGGTTGCTGTCATAGCCCACCCATACGATCGCCAGGTGAGATCCGGAGAAGCCGGCGAACCAGTTGTCTCGCAGGTCCGAAGAGGTGCCTGACTTACCGGCAACTACCAGCTTGGCAGGCAACAACGCCCGGGCGGGTTTGCCGGTGCCGCGCTCCATGACCTGCTCGAGCATGCGGTCGATCTCGTAGACATTCTCCGGCGTCGCCACCGGGGTGACCTGCAGCGGAAACGCGCGGATGTTGTTTCCATCAGCGCTGATGACGGCGCGCACGGCACGCAGCGGCGTACTGAAGCCACCGTTCGCGAGCCCGTTATACATCTGGGCAGCTTCCATGGGTGTTACATCGATCGCGCCCAGCAGCATCGCTGGCACCTGTGGCGGTGGGCGCGGCAGGCCGAAGCGCTGCAACGTCTCGGAAATCTTGGCGAGGCCGAGATCCATTCCCACATGCACGGTAGCGAGATTCAGCGACTCCGCGAGTGCCTTCACCACCGGCACCGGGCCGTTGGTTTGATGCGTGAAATTCTCTGGTTGCCACAGCTTGCCATTCACCAGCGGGATGCTGACCGGCGCATCCTGAACGATAGTCGCGGCGTTGTAGCGACCGGACTCGAGCGCAGTGAGATAGATGAAGGGCTTGACCAGGGATCCGAAGGGGCGGCGCGCATCGAGCGCGCGATTGAAGCCGTCATAACCCACATTGCGGCCGCCCACAACGGCGATCACATCGCCACTGTGCGCGGAGGTCACCACCACGGCGCCTTCCAGGTGAGCGTTGGGATACTTGTGGGTGTGATCGAGCCGATCCAGCTCGCGCTCGAGCGCGCCTTCAGCCTGCTGCTGCGCGCGGGGCTCGAGGCTGGTGTAGATCCGCAGTCCCTCGCCGGTGAGATCTTCCACGCGGTAATCGCGACGCAAAGTGCGCCGAACGAAGTCGAGGTAGGCCGGATAGTAGCTGCCCGAAGCTCTGAGCGTCACACCGAGGGGCTTGCGGGCAGCTGCCTGGGCGTCCGCGGCGCGCACGATGCCCTGCTCCGCCATCAGCTTCAGTACCAGATCGCGGCGTAGCCGCGCGCGTTCGGGATGGCGGCGCGGGTCGTAATAGGACGGGCCGCGCACGATGGCGACCATCAATGCCACTTCCGGGAGATCCAACTCCGAGAGCGGCTTGCCGAAGTAGAACTGGCTGGCGAGTCCGAACCCATGGATCGCACGGTCACCGTCCTGCCCGAGGAAGATCTCATTGATGTAGGCATTCATGAGATCCGTCTTGGTGAAATGCGCCTCGAGGGCGAGCGCCATCACGGCCTCGCGTAATTTGCGAGACAGCGTCTGGCGGGGATCCAGGAAGTAGCTCTTCACCAGCTGCTGGGTCAGCGTGCTGCCACCCTGCTCGATCTGCCCAGCCCGTACATCTACCCACAGGGCACGCAGGATGCCTCCAGGATCGACGCCATGATGGCTATCGAAGTTGCGATCCTCCACGGCCTTGAGCGCCCGCGGTAACAGCGGCGGCACCTCCGCGGGCTTGACAATGATGCGATCCTCGCCATGGGTCGGAAAAATGCTGCCGATCAGCGGCGGCTCGAAGCGCACGATGGGCAGCTCCTTGCCGTGATCATCCTGCAGGCTCTGAATGCCCTTGCCATCGGCAACGAGTGTCAGATTCAGTGCCGGCCGTGTCTCATCGGCAAATTGGGCCGCGCGCAGTGCAATCTGGAAGCGGCCCGCCTGCTGGCGATAGGTGCCGGTACGCTCGATGCGCTCGACGCGGCGATACTGCAGGCGTTGCAACTCGTGCTCGAGCTCGCTGGGCGACAACTGCAGTCCGGCGTACACCTCGAGCGGCGCGGCATAGATCTGTGCCGGCAGGCTCCAGCGCCGGCCTTCGAACTGTCGCGTCACCAGCCGATCGAGATGCCAGGCATAAAGCGCGATCGCGAGCAGCAGCACGCCCAGCGCCAATAGCAGAACACGCCACAGTGTCCGCCAGGTGGCCGTGACTGTCAGAGGAACAGCTCCGGTGCCGGCTCGCGCAGGTTGTAGCGGGAGCTCATGGACCGCCCATAGGCACCGGCGTTGGCGATCAGCAGCACATCACCCTCCCGCGTCGGCGGCAGCAGCCGATCGTGACCCAGCACGTCCGCGCTTTCACAGATCGGTCCCACCACATTCACCAGCTCGGTGGGCGCCTCGTCCGCGCGCGTCAGATTCACGATCTCGTGATATGCACCATAGAGTGCCGGGCGCAGCAGCGAGTTCATTCCAGTCGCGACGCCGACGTAACGTAAGCCACCCTTGGATTTCAGCTGCGTGACCCGGGCCAGCAGCACGCCGGCCTGGGCCACCAGGTAGCGCCCCGGTTCCATCCAGAATTCCAGGTGTGGATGCTCGGCGCGCACCGCGGCGAGCAGCGTGTCGAGCTTCTGCAGATCGACCCCGGGTTGATCGACGCGCTCCGGAACGCCCAGACCACCGCCGACGTCAATGATGCGGACCTCGGGAAAGTGTGGCGCGATCGCGGTGAGCTGCCGCGCGGTATGCTCCCAGCTGCTGACATCGAAGATGCCGCTACCGATGTGCGCCTGCAAACCGGTGACGTGTGTCTGATTGAGCTGCGCATGACGCCCCAACTCCCGCAACTCGCCCACCGGCACGCCGAATTTCGAACGGGTGCCCGCGGTGCGTACGTGCTGGTGATGTCCGCGGCCCACGCCGGTATCGACGCGGACGAAGATCTCCTGCTCCCGAAAGATCTCCGGCCAGGCCGTAAGTACGTAGGTGTTGTCGATCGTGACCTGCACGCCGCGCTCGCACGCCCAGCGGTACTCCTCGCGGCTGGCGAAGTTAGGCGTGTACAGGATCCGCTGCGGCGCCAGGTCGGGAAACAGTTGGCAGACGAGCTCGACCTCGCCGCGCGAGACACACTCGAACTCGACCCCGGCCGCCTGCACCGCCTGCAGAATGCGCGCACTCGGATTCGCCTTCATCGAGTAGTGCACGCGACTTACCGCCTGCAGGCGACGCAGCGCGTGTGCCGCCTCCTGGATGCTCTGCAGATCGTACAGATAGGCGGACTCCTGCGAGCCGAGCGCCGCGAGCAGCTGTTGCCGCTTCCGCCGCCACCAGGGCAACACGCGGGTGCCCTCGGGCTGTGGTTTGGAGAAGATCTGCTCCCAGGTTGGCCCCAGTACGCGGTCGGCGGGAACCGGCCGGATCAACAGCTCGTGCAGCTGCTCCACCAGGCGGTCCCCCTGGTTCTCATCCACGACAAAGGTGAAATTCAGGTCGTTGGCCGCCTGAGTTACCAGATAGATCTTCTGCTCCTCGAAGAATTCGAAAGCATCGCCCAGCTGATGCAGGATGGCGCGGATGTTGCGCCCCACGAGGCTCACCGAGGCGCACGGACCGATGACCTGTACCCGGGAGAGCCGCGACAATCCGCTGACCAGGGCATTGAGTTGCGTGCTGTCGAGCGTGTTGGCCGCGGGATCCAGTGAGACGGTGACGTTGGTCTCGGAGGTGGACACCAGATCCACCGACATGCCGTGTTCCTTGAATACCTGGAAGGCATCGGCGAGGAAGCCCACCTGATGCCACATGCCCGGACTGTCGAGTGAGATGAGCGTCAGACCTTTCTTCGTGCACACGGCCTTGACCTGCGCACTGCCCTCATCGCCTTCAGCGCTCAGCACCGTGCCGTGCAGCTGTGGTGCTTGCGTAGCGTAGACGTGCAATGGGATGCGGTACTGACGTGCCGGCAGAATGCAACGCGGGTGCAGGACTTTGGCACCGCTCGTGGCGATCTCCTGGGCCTCATCGTAGTGCAGCGCGCGCAGCAGCCGGGCCGTGGGCGTCGAGCGCGGATTGGCGCTGAACATTCCCGGTACGTCGGTCCAGATCTCAAGGCGGCGCGCCCGGATTTTCGCCGCCAGATAGGCGGCGGAGGTGTCCGAGCCGCCACGGCCGAGCAACACCGTATTGCCGTCATCGTCACTGGCAATGAAGCCCTGCGTGACCACCAGGGCGCCGAGCACATCCAGACGATGCTCGAGGGCCTCATCGGGTGCGAAATTGCACGTGGCCGAGAGAATGCTCGACTTGACGTTCGCGGCGCGACGGTCTTCCGCGCGCAGCATAGTGCGAGCGTCAGCCCACTGTGGGCTCAGACCCTGCTGCGCGAGGAACTGCGCCCCCAGCACGGTCGCCATCAGCTCCCCGCTCGCCATGACGCGAGCGCGGGTGCGATCGCTCACCTCGCCCACCAGCGCAACACCTGCGGCAATCTGTCGCAGTTCCGCGAGGCATCGTTCCACCTCGGGACCGAGCGGCACGCCCAGCTCCTGCGCCAAGCGCACGTGTCGCTCCTCAATCGCTGCCAGCTCGCTCTCGTGCGCGCGAGCCATGGCGGCATCAAGCAGCTTTTCCAGCCGGTCAGTAATGCCGCTGATCGCGGAGTGCACGATGAGTACGTGTGCTCCTGCCGCCAGCCGCTCAGAGGTGACGTGCGCAATGTTGCGCCAGTTGGCTAGCGAGGAGACGCTTGTCCCCCCGAACTTCAGAACGATCCAGGCCGAAGACGGGCGGGTCACAGGAGTCTGTTCTCGAGCGGGTGCAGACCCGCGCAATGCGATGTGCTCAGAGCTCGTCGTCGTCGAAATCGAGCAGGTCCTTCTTGAGCTTCTTGTCCGCCAGCACCTCTTCCAGGCGGCTCCAGGCCGCCTTGCCCCGCTTGCCCTGGTTGCGCACCCGCTTGTCTACCCGATCGAGCAGACGGTCATAGTCGGTGCCGTCTTCCGGCGGGCCGCTCAGAAACTCATCGTCGAGATCGAAGTTCTCGTTGTCTCGTTCCGACATTTTGGGGACTAAATTTGTAGCTATATCAAGGACAAAGGTGCTGACGCGCATGCGCGGCAGGGCTGCGAACTATATCCGATTCGCGTCCGGGATCAACCCCGGCGGCCGCTATCAGTTGCGTCGGGTCCCTTCCCGGACCACCACTGGTGCACCCCGGCTCAAGCCCAAGCCGTCCGCGGCACTCTGCTCCGCCCGGGCGATCTCCAGCACGCCAAAGGAGTTGATGAGCGCCAGGTATTCCCCGGGCCGCGTGTCGCCATACGTCCGCAGCAGCGGAAATGTATGACTGGCCGCCTGCACGAGGGGCTGGCGGAAGCGGGTCAGCAACGCCCCATCGATGTTGCTGATCAGGTTGCCGAAGTGATCGATGGTGATCACCACGCCGGCCACGCTCCCCGCCTCCACGGTGGGCTCATCGACCCAGGCAGGAACCAGCGAGGGAATCTCGGTGCCGAGCTCCTCGGGGGCGCAACGTCCGGCAGCCAGCTCGGCGGCCACCGGCGCAAAGATATCCCGTCCGTGAAAGGTGGCGCTCGGCCGCTGCACGCCGAGCCGGCTGAGGCGTGCCAGGTCCAGTTTGATCCGCAGCGCGTCCGGGTAGCGATTGGCAATCGGCGCCAGCAGTCCGTTATCCGGCGCCAGAAATACATGTTCCTGGGCGGCTACTGCCACGATCTCGCGGGAGGTCCCAACGCCCGGGTCGATGACCGCGACGTGCACCGTACCGGCGGGAAAATACTCGAACGATCGGGCGAGCCAGAAGCCGGCCTCTGCCGGCCAGTGCACGACGATCTCATGGGTCAGATCGATGATACGCGCGGCGGCGAAACGGCTGAGCACACGGCCCTTCATGACCCCGACGAAGGGACCCTGATGGCCGAAGTCCGTCGTGATGGTGATGACCCCGCAGGGTTTGAATGCATTCATGTCGCAACAGGTTGCTGCAGGCTGACCAGAACATGTTCGCATCCACGCAGACTGTCAACTTGCGTACCGGCACCCGCGGCCCTCAGCGAACGCACCATTCGCGATGCGATCCGCGGCGTGTGCTCCGCAGCGTTCTCTCGAGCCGAGTGCGCGTCGAGTCCGGATCAGTGCTCGAGGAATCAGTGGTGCTACCCGGCGCGACCGTGACGGACGCCTCAGAGGCGGAAGCCAGCCGCAGGGACTTGCGTTCAGTTGCCGGAAGTCTTGCGACCGCGCCGTTCCTCCAGCCAGCCCTGAAGCTTGTCGAACGGCTCGACGAACTTCTTCACCGCTTCCTGTTCCAGCTGCTGCGCCACTTGTTCGAGGTCGATACCCAGCCGCGACAGACCGGTGCGTACATCGCTCGAGTCGGCCAGGTGACGCTGCAGGCGCAATTGCGGCTGACCTGTCTGGCGATACTTGTTGATGGTCTCCAGCGGCGCTGTGTTGACGGTGTCCGGTGCAATCAGCTCTTCGATATACTTGGTCGGACTGTAGCTCGGGTCCTTGGTCGAGGTCGACGCCCATAGCAGCCGCTGGCTGCGCGCTCCACGCTCTGTCAGCCTCTGCCAGCGGGTGGCCGCCATCAACTCCTCGTAGATCTGGTACGCATGTGCGGCATTGGCGATTGCCGCCTTGCCGCGAAGTGTGCGCGCGGCGCCCTGACCCCCAGCCGCCAGCCGATCGAGCTGCGGATCGACATTGCTGTCGATGCGACTCAGGAAAAAACTCGCCACCGAGGCTACCCTTTGAACCGACTTGCCGGCAGCTACGCGCGCCTCCAGTCCCTCCGCGTACGCATTGGCGACGGCCGCATAGCGCTCCGGCGAGAACAGCAGTGTGACATTGATATTGATGCCATCCGTGATCAGTTGGCGGATCGCAGCGATGCCCGGTTCGGTGCCCGGGATCTTGATGAAGGCGTTGGGTCGGTCCAGCCGATCCCATAGCCGGCGCGCCTCAGCGATACTGCCTTGGGTGTCAAAGGCCAGATGCGGCGACACCTCCAGGCTCACGAACCCATCACGGCCCTGAAGCCGCTCGTACAGCGGCCGGAACAGGTCTGCCGCTGCGCGCAGATCCTCGATGGCGAGGGTCTCGTACAGCGCCATGCTGCTCGAGACCTTCGGCAGCAGCTCGGTTATCGCCTTGGCATATTGCGGATCCGTGGTTATCGAGTGGGAGAGGATGGAGGGATTGGATGTGACGCCGGCAATACCATCCTCGCTGATCAGCCGCGCCAGACTGCCGTCGCTCAGCATGCGCCGGCCGATGTCATCGAGCCATACGCTCTGACCGAGTTTGTGTAGCTCGAGCAATGGGTTAGTCGCCACAGTCATCACCTGCATTGTCGGATGCGGACGCGGTATTGTCCCTCGGCCTTTGCCACGATGCGAGCCCTCATTCCGGTGGGCCGGGAGCTTTGCCGCCCTGCCAGACCCAGTCGCGCACCTCAGGCATATCCTCGCCGCGTTGCTCGACATACGCCTTGTGCCGGGTCAGCTTGCCACGCATCCGCTGCCGTAGCGCAGCGGCGCGATACCCGAGTGTGGGCACGCGATCGATCACGTCCATGACGAGATGAAAGCGATCCAGATCATTGCGCACCACCATGTCAAACGGAGTCGTGGTGGTGCCCTCCTCTTTATAACCGCGTACGTGCAGATTCTCGTGGTTACGCCGCCGGTAGGTCAGCCGATGGATCAGCCACGGATAACCGTGGAAAGCGAAGATCACCGGCTTATTGGTGGTGAACAGCGCATCGAACTCGCGATTCTTCAGACCATGGGGATGCTCCTCGGCGGGCTGCAGCGTCATGAGGTCGACCACGTTGACCACCCGCACCTTGAGCTGCGGTGCATGCTCGCGCAGCAGGCTCACCGCCGCCAACGTCTCCATGGTAGGCACATCGCCCGCACAGGCCATGACCACATCCGGGTCGCCATCATCATCGTTGCTCGCCCAATCGAAGATGCCGATGCCCGTCGCGCAATGCAGCATGGCCGCTTCCAGATCGAGCCACTGGGCCTCAGGCTGCTTGCCGGCGATGATCACATTGACCTGGTCGCGGCTGCGCAGACAGATGTCTGCCACACACAACAGGGTGTTGGCATCGGGCGGCAGGTATACCCGCACGATACTGGATTTCTTGTTGCAGACTACATCGATGAAGCCGGGATCCTGGTGCGAGAAGCCGTTGTGATCCTGGCGCCAGACGTGCGAGGTCAACAGGATGTTGAGCGAGGCGACACTGCGGCGCCAGGGGATGTGCCTGCAGGCCTCGAGCCATTTGGCATGCTGGTTGAACATCGAATCGATGATGTGAATGAAGGCCTCATAACAGCTGAACAGGCCGTGCCGCCCGGTAAGCAGATAGCCCTCGAGCCAGCCCTGACATTGATGCTCGGACAGCACTTCCATGACGCGGCCGTCGATGGCGAGATGCGTATCGTTGTCGCGCAGCTCGGCAACCCAGGTGCGCTCGGTGGCAGCAAACACGGCATCCAGCCGGTTGGAGGCCGTCTCATCCGGTCCCCACATGCGGAAGTTCGCGGTCGCCGCGTTCTGTTTGAAGATATCGCGCAACCAGCCCGCCAGCACTCGCGTGGATTCACCCACCCTCGCGCCGGGCTCGCGCACCTCCAGGGCGTATTCGCGAATCGGCGGCAACTGCAGGTCACGTAACAGCAGTCCGCCGTTGGCATGCGGATTTGAACCCATGCGCCGGGTGCCACGCGGGCTGAACTCGCGCAGCAGCTGCACCGGGCGGCCCTGCTCATCAAAGAGGTCCTGCGCACGATAGCTGCGCAGCCAGTCCTCGAGCATGCGCAGGTGGCCCGGATTGCCCGCCAGCCCCGCCAGCGGAACCTGGTGGGCGCGCCAGGTGCCCTCGACTTGCTCGTGGTCCACGATCTGCGGCCCCGTCCAGCCCTTCGGGCTCTGCAATACGATCATCGGCCAGCGCGGGCGTGTCGTGACTCCGTGCGAGCGCGCTTCGCGCTGGATGGCATCGATGCGCTCGATCACGTCATCGAGGGTAGCCGCCATCTGCTGATGCATCGCCTCCGGGACCGAGCCGCTGACGAAGAAAGGCTCCCAGCCGTAGCCGGTGAGCAGGCTCTCGAGCTCATGGCGCGGAATTCGCGCCAGCACCGTGGGATTCGCGATCTTGTAGCCATTCAGGTGCAGTATCGGCAGCACGGCGCCATCGCGCGCCGCGTTGAGAAACTTGTTGGAGTGCCACGCGGTGGCCAGGGGGCCGGTCTCGGCCTCGCCATCACCGATGATGCATGCCACCAGTAGATCCGGATTGTCGAATGCCGCGCCGAATGCATGCGCCAGTGAGTAGCCGAGCTCACCGCCTTCGTTGATTGAGCCCGGCACATCCGGTGCGCAGTGGCTCGGGATGCCGCCCGGGAAGGAAAACTGCTTGAACAGCCGCTGCATGCCCTCGGCATCCTGGCTGACATCCGGATACAGCTCGCTGTAGCTGCCCTCGAGCCAGGTGTTCGCTACCAGAGCAGGTCCACCGTGACCGGGACCGATGATTGCGAGAATGTCTCGATCGCGCTCCTTGATGATGCGATTCAGGTGTGCATAGATGAAATTGATTCCCGGTGTTGTGCCCCAGTGTCCGAGCAGGCGGGGTTTGACGTGCTCGAGCGTCAGCGGCTCACGCAGCAGCGGATTGGCTAGCAGATAAATTTGCCCGACCGCGAGATAGTTGGCGGCCCGCCACCAAGCATCGAGCTGCTGCGCCTGCGCAGCGCTCAGCGGACCGGCGGCTCGGCCAGCACTCTTGCGTGCAGGATCGGTAACAGACATCGGCACACTCCATGCGGCGAGGCTAGAGGCCGACTTTGCGGCAGCCGGCGGGGAAGGCAGGATGCAGCATGAATCATTCCGATGACAAACTCATGGTGGTGACGGTCAACAGTGGCAGCACCTCCATCAAGCTTGCGGCCTGGCGCGCTGCTGGCGGCCGTGCTGCAGAGCGGCTCGCGCACGAGCAGCAATCGGGCACACAGCTGCAACCCGAGGTCATTCTGCGGGCATTTCTGCAGCGCTTGGGTGCTGCGCCCGATGTGATGGTGCATCGCGTGGTGCACGGCGGCACGCGCTTCACGACGCCAGTGCAGCTCGATGAGAGCGTGGTGCAGGAGATCGACAAGTTGTCCGAGCTTGCCCCGCTGCACAATCCCAAAGCGCTCGAATGGATCGGTGTGGCACGCCGCTGCGTGCCGCAGCAAGTCACCCAGGTTGCTGCGTTCGACACCGCTTGGTTTGCGCAGCTACCGCGCGTTGCGGCCGAGTACGCATTGGCTGCGCGCTATGGTGTCGATGAGGGCGTGCGGCGCTACGGATTTCATGGCATCGCGCATGAGTCACTTTGCCATCAGTGGATACCGCTGCATCCGCAACTGACCCGCGGCGGACGACTCATCACCCTGCAGCTGGGTGGGGGCTGCTCGGCCACGGCCATCTGCGAGGGCCGACCGCTGGATACCACCATGGGCTTCTCGCCACTCGAGGGACTGATGATGGGTACGCGCTCCGGGGATGTGGACCCTGCCGTGGTGCCTTACCTGCAGCGGCGGCTTGCCATGACCTCGGATGAGATCATTGACCTGCTGAACAAGAGCTCAGGCATCTCCGGTATGGCGGAGGGACAGACCGATCTGGGCAAGCTGGCTGCCGATCCGTCCGTGCAGTGTCAGTTCGTCGTTGAGCTGTTCAGTTACCGGGTGCGCAAGGCGATCGGCGCATTCCTGGCCGTGCTCGGGGGTTGCGACGGCATCGTCTTCGGTGGCGGCATCGGAGAGCATGTGCCGGCGGTGCGGCAGCGCATTCTGCAAGGCCTGGAGTGGGCAGGCATCCGGCTCGATGAGGCGGCAAACGGGGCAGCGCGCGGCGATGCTGCACGCATCAGCGCAGCCGGATCGGCAGTGGCTGTGCATGTCATACCCACCGATGAGGAGTCCGTACTGGTCCGCGCCGCCCAGCGGTGCGTCCGCCGCCATTGAGCTCGGCAGCTGGGGTTCCGGGGGCGCTTGTCAGCGCAGGGCTCAGGAACGATGCTTGCCTGCACAAACGCGAGCATTTAGTTCAAGCTGCTTGAGGAGGCGGAAGATGACTGCAATCAACGTTGGCAAACTGGCAGACGACCTGCAAACCCTGGTAGGCGATGCCGAAGAGCTGCTGCGGGCCACCGCCAATAGCGCCGGTGAGAAGGCCAGCGAGGCGCGGGAGCGCGCGGAAGAATCGCTGCGGGCGGTGCGCTCCCGGCTCGCGAGCGTGGAACGCGATCTGCGTGGACGCGCGCGGGTGGTCGGCGATTATGTTGAAGACAATCCCTGGCAGGCGATCGCGGTCGCTGGCGGGATTGCATTGATTCTCGGCCTGCTCATGGGCCGCAAGTGACAGGCAGCTCCAGCACCGAGGGTGCAGACCATGCGCATCGGGTGGGGGTCATCCGCGGACTGGTAACCAGCCTTATTGCGGCGCTCAAGACGCGCCTGGACCTGGCCACCGTCGAGGCTGAGATCTTCCTGCTGCGATTGCTCAGCCTGCTGCTGTGGGCTCTGGCAGCACTCGCCTGCGCACTGCTCGCGGTGATGTTTGGGGTCGTGACGATCATCGCGGCGCTGTGGGATACCCATCGGATCGCCGGCCTGTTGGGCGGCACCGGTTTCTTCGTGGTCCTGGCCTTGGTATTCACACTGGTAGCCAGCCGCAGCCTGCGGGGGCGACCCGCCCTGCTCGAAGGCACGCTCACCCAGCTGGAAACTGATCAACGTCGCGTGAGTGGCACACATGAGTAGCGCGCGGTTGCGAGCGCTGGAAGCGCGTCGTCTGGTTCTGCTCGGTCGCTGTGAGGAGCAGCGGCTGGAGCTGGCTTATCGCTTCTCTCAACTGCGTCCGCGAGCGCAGCTCACCGCCTGGAGTCGCCGTCGTGCCGCTAGCGGCGGCGGCCCCAACCCCCTCGCCTGGGTCTTGGGTGTCGCCAGTATGCTGATGATGCTGCGTCGTAAAAGGAAGAAGGGCGGGGCCCGAAGGATCGTGCCGGGAGTTGGTTGGGCAGCGGGAATCATGGCGCTCGCCTCGCGAACGACCTCGCTATTGCGTCTCATCGCGCAGGTACGCGCGCTGTATGTCGGCCTCAGAGCCGCCCGGCGCGCACGCGGTACAACCGCGGAAGTCCACGAATAATTCAGCGCTCAGGGGCGCGGTGAACTGGCGGGCGCAGCTGCAACGGCCGGAACGACCGTTGCAGGCTGTGCTGCCGTCGTCGCGGAGGCGGGATCCGTGGCAGGCGCGGTGCTCGGTTTCGGCGTTGCTGGCGAGATCTGATTCACCGCTGCAGGCGGTGACTGCTGCGGCGTAGCGCCGGGAGGCTGCGGGGCGGCATCCAGATCTGCCTGCAGTCCCACCACCGCGGGCATGCCGTTGGCAGCCTGGAGCGTCTGTCGGGCGAGATCCCAGTTGATGGCCGCCGTGTCATGGCCGACTGCCTTGTCCAGCAGATGCACGAGTGTGTCGAGGTCAGGATCGGTTGTCTGTCCCTCCGCATCGACCGGAGGGTGGACCTCCAACAACAGCTCCCCATCCACGTAGGCCACCTTCACGGGCTCGTTGATCAGCCAGACCTTGGTACCTACGGGAACCAGCGGGAAGAGCGCCGCGACATCTTCCGGATACATGCGGATGCATCCATGAGTGATGGCCATGCCAACGGCCATCGGATTGTTGGTTCCATGCAGCATGTAGCTGCCACCGCCGACGGCGAGACGCATGGCAAAGTCGCCCAACGGATTGTCCGGCCCCGGGGGCACGACCTTCGGCAGCGGATCACCATTGGCGATGTGCTCCTTGCGCACGGACTCCGGAGGGAACCACGCAGGATGTTTCTGCTTGGCGATGATGCGGGTCTCGCCCAGCGGCGTGTGCCAGTCCATCTTGCCGATGCTCACCGGGTAGGTGATGACGACAGGCTTCTCGCCCCTGTTGGTTTTGGGATAGTAGTAAAGGCGATGCTCGGGCAGGTTGACGACCACACCCTCGCGTGGCCCCGGCGGCAGAATGCGGCGGCCCGGTAGGAGGATGTCGCTGCCCTCGCCGGGCAGCCACATATCAACGCCAGGGTTGGCGCGGATAATCTCTTCGTAGCCCAGGCTGTAGCGTCGGGCGATATCCAGCAGCGTGTCCTGGTAGGTGGACTTGATGCGCTCATCGGTCCCGAAGACCGCAGTACCGTTCTCGGGCAGGTCGTACACCGTGGCGTGCCCTGCCAGCGGCCCAAGTAGCACGAACGCCGTGGCCAGTCCCACGTGGATGGCCCTATGTCGGCCGCCTGGGCGCTGCTTGCCGCCAAGCCCGGATCTCAGTCTGATTTGCGGCTGAGCTCGTAAGCCTTTGAATATCATGAATTCGACGTACCACCACCGTTGGCCGCACGCATTGTAGACAAATTGCTGCCCGCGTGCTGCCCTGCGGGTACCGCTCTTGCTGCAGCTCGCACGGTACCCATGCTATTGGAGGATTTCATGCACCCCACCATCAGATTAGCGGCGCTGGCGGCGGCCGCCGTGCTCGCCTCAGGTTGTAACCTGATGAAGGGCAAAGAGACCACCGGCCAAGCCGTGGATGATGCAACCCTGTCAGCGCGCGCGCGCACTGCGCTCGTCAAAGACAGCACGGTATCGGCCAGCGATTTCAACATCGAAGTTTACAAGGGCAACGTGACGCTGACCGGCGTGGCGAAGAATGAAGCGGAAGTCAGCCGTGCCATCGATGACATCAAGCGGGTACCCGGCGTTGCCAGTGTGAAAAACGCGACGCGGCTTGCGACTGCCGAGCGCGGCGAAGCTAAGCAGGAGTAAATCGCGTCTGTGGACGGCGCGCCCAGGGAGTGCGCGCCGTCCGGTAGCCAGATGCCGCGCAAGCTCGCCCGTTCTTTCTATGCCCGCGCTGACACTCTGCTCGTAGCCCAGGAGCTGCTAGGCATGCACTTGGTGCATGCCCATCCACAGCCCGGCCGCTGCACACGTCGTGTCGGGCGCATCGTCGAGACTGAAGCCTATCTCGGGCCGGAGGATCTCGCCGCACACTCCGCGCGGGGTCGTACGCCCCGCACCGATGTGATGTTCGGGCCACCCGGACATGCATACATCTATTTCATCTATGGCTTCTGGAACTGTATGAATGTGGTCACGGCGCGTGCCGGTGTTCCACATGCCGTGCTGTTGCGGGCGCTCGAGCCGGTCGCAGGTATCCAGGACAAGACCTGGGGCCCCGGCCTGCTGTGCCGCGCGATGGGCCTCGATCGGACACTCAACGGCGAGGATCTGACCGGCCGGCGGCTGTGGCTCGAGCACCCGCCGAGTGCCGCACCGCGCGTACGCATTGGCAGCAGCGCACGCATCGGTGTGGATTACGCCGGTGTCTGGGCCCGGAAGCGATGGCGCTTCTTCGATCGCGCCTCCGCGTATGTGTCGACTGCACCCGCCATGATGCGCGGTCGGCGCACTGATCCGGCTACGCTCATTGGGCGATAATCCGCCCGGCTGCGCCGGGGCGGCGCGAGACGGGGCTCTGGCACGAAATGCGACAATACAAGTACTACGATCTGCTGCTCGGCGCGTACGTGTGCGTGCTGTTATGTGCCAATCTCATCGGACCTGCCAAGGTGAGCACGCTGCAGGTGCCGGGATTGGGGGGCGTGACATTCGTCGCCGGCGTGCTGTTCTTTCCATTCTCGTATTTCTTCGGCGATGTCCTGACGGAGGTATACGGCTACGCGCGCGACCGCCGCGTGGTGTGGAGCGGATTCGGCGCTTTGCTGTTTGCCGCAGGCATGTCGGCGGTCGTCGTGCATCTGCCGCCAGCAGACTTCTGGCGCGATCGGCAGCCGGCCGTGGAGCAGGTATTCGGCAGTACACCGCGCATCATTGCCGGCTCCATTGTGGCCTTCTGGTCGGGCTCTTTTGTGAACAGCTACGTACTCGCCAAACTCAAGATCCTAACAGCGGGACGCTGGCTATGGACGCGCACCATCGGCTCGACCCTGTGCGGTGAGGCGGTCGACTCGGTCCTTTTCTATACGATAGCGTTCGGCGGGGTGTGGACTTCGGCGCAGCTCGTGCAGGTGACCCTGACCCAGTATGTGCTGAAGTCGGCCTGGGAGGTGGTGATGACGCCGGCGACCTACCGGCTGGTCGGATTTCTGAAGCGGGTAGAGAACGAGGATTATTATGACCGCAAGACTAATTTCACGCCCTTCTCGCTAAGGACGTGACGGCAGTTACTGTCGCCTGCCATCGGGCCCCTGGGGGGAATCCCATTCCGGTCCCAAGCACCAAGAAACGCTAGGTCCCTATCGTACGGACGGCGATCCGCAATCCCTCGACGCCGGCCGCTCGACAACGCTCTCACGCAAACGACAGTAACCGCCGCAGGGATCACTGCTGGGAGGCGGACGAATATCTCAGCTCGCAGCCGGTTTTTGTTCCTGCGGTGTGAGCTCCAGCAGCTGGCTGCCCTCGGGAACACGGTCGCCGGCCGCAAAACCGATGGCGGCCACGGTACCGGCATAGGGCGCCAGGATGCTGTGTTCCATCTTCATGGCTTCGATCAGCATCAGCACTTCCCCGACGCTCACCTGCTGTCCGATGCTGACCTTGACTGCGACGACCACGCCGGGCAGTGGCGTCGTCAGTCCGCCGGCGCTACCGGAAGCTGAGAACTGATGCCGGCGCGGATCGTCCAGGTGAAATTCGTAGTGTGCGTCGGCATCCCACAGATGGACGCGCTCGCCCGCACAGAGATAACGCAGCCGATGTCGTCGCCCGTTGATGACAGCGGCGACGATACCCTCCTCGCAACTTGCATCGGACACCTGCAGTGGGGTGCCGCGAGGTCCATCGGGCATCTGCACCTCGAGACTGACAGCGCGTTCGTGGTGATATCCGATCCGCACGGTGGCGATCTGTCCGGCTCGGGTGAGCTTGAGCTCAGTGCTTGCCCCGAGGTTTGGAGTGAAGCCATCCGTTGCAGCCCAGGGATCGCAGCTCGTGCCGGCGCGCGTTTCGGCCAGCACCGCCAGGGCGGCAAGTCCAACCGCTGCGACCGGCGGCGGTCCCCTGCGGCGAAACTCTTCGCCGTGCTGCGCGAGGAAGGCGATGCTGTGGCGGACTCCTGCGAAGTCGTCGCTGGCGAGCACGCGGCTGAGCCAGCGTTCATTTGTATGCACTCCCGCGCAATAGGTGTGCTGCAGCGCTCCGATGAGACTCTGGCGTGCCAGGTCGCGAGTCGCTCCCCACGCGATGATCTTGCCCAGCAATGAATCGTAGTTTGCTGGCACGTCATCGCCGCTATCAAAACCGGCATCCACGCGGGCGCGCGCGGCCGGCCACTCGAGCAGCTTCAACTTGCCCGCGCTCGGCAGGAAGTCGCGCTCCGGATCCTCCGCGCACATGCGCGCCTCGATGGCATGCCCCCGACAGCAGATCTGCGCCTGCTGGAGCGGCAGGGGCTGCCCGGATGCCACGCGCAGCTGCCACTCGACCAGGTCGAGTCCGGTGACCGCCTCGGTAACCGTGTGCTCCACCTGCAGGCGCGTGTTCATTTCCATGAAATAGAACTCGCCGCCATCGAAGAGAAACTCAACGGTGCCGGCGCTCACGTAACCGATCTCACGCGCTACCAGCAGCGCCGCACTGCGCAGCCGGGCACGGATGTCATCCGAGAGCTCAGGTGCCGGAGCTTCCTCCAGCAGCTTCTGATGCCGGCGCTGGATGGAACAATCGCGCTCGAACAGGTGCACGAAGTTGCCGTGCTGATCGGCGAAGATCTGCACCTCGATATGTCGGGGCGCAGCCAGGTAGCGCTCGAGCAGCAACGCCTCACTGCCGAATGCGCTGGCGGCGAGCCGCCGTGCGCCCGCCAACGCCTCGGGAAGCTCCGCGGATGCCGTCACGATACGCATACCCTTGCCGCCGCCACCCGCTGCAGGTTTGATGATGAGCGGCAAGCCGAGACGCTGCGCTTCTGCCTGCAGATGCTCGAGATCCTGCTGCTCACCCTCATAACCTGGCAGCACCGGCACCCCTGCACGCCGCATGCGTGCCTTGGCAACGATCTTCGATCCCATCGCCGCGATGGCCTGCGCCGGCGGCCCTACAAACACAACACCGGCATCCGTACAGGCGCGCGCGAAATCAGCGTTCTCCGAAAGAAAGCCATAGCCCGGGTGAATGGCCTGTACGCCGCAGTCCCGCGCGGCGGCAAGAATGCGCGGGATGTTGAGATAGCTCTGCGCCGGCGCCGCTGGACCTAACAGCACGGCCTCGTCGGCCTCGCGCACGTGACGCGCCTGCGCATCCGCTTCAGAGAACACCGCGACGGTGCGGACGCCGAGACGCCGCGCGGTGCGGAAAATCCGGCAGGCGATCTCTCCGCGGTTGGCCACCAGCAGGCTGTCAATCATGCGCGTCATCGCTCTCACATGCGAAACACGCCGTAGCGCGTCGGCTCCGCAGGAGCCTGCTGGCATACGGCGAGGCACAGGGTCAGGATGCGACGGGTTTCGGCTGGATCGATGACGCCGTCATCCCAGAGCCGTGCCGAGGCATAGTACGGATGACCCTGCAGCTCGTATTGCCTGCGGATCGGCTGTTTGAATGTCTCCTCGGCCGCCGGTTCCCATTCGGTGCCGGCCGCTCGCATCTGGTCGCGTTTCACGGTTGCCAGAACGCTGGCGGCCTGCTCGCCGCCCATGACAGAGATACGGGCATTGGGCCACTGGAACAGAAAACGTGGCGAATACGCGCGACCACACATAGCGTAATTGCCCGCGCCATAGCTGCCGCCGATGATGACACTGAGCTTCGGCACATTCGCACACGCCACCGCAGTGACCAGCTTCGCGCCGTCCTTGGCAATCCCGCCGGCCTCGGCGCGGCGGCCCACCATGAAGCCCGTAATGTTCTGCAAAAACAACAGCGGCACCTGGGCGCGCGTGCACAACTGGATGAAGTGCGTGCCCTTCAGCGCGCTTTCGGAGAACAGGATGCCGTTGTTGGCCAGAATACCCACCGGGTAGCCGCCGATGTGCGCAAAGCCACACACCAGGCTCGTGCCGTAGAGCTGCTTGAATTCGTCGAGCTCGGAGCCGTCCACCAGCCGTGCGATCACCTCGCGCACCTCGTACGGCTTGCGCAGGTTCGCGGGCACCACACCATAGAGCTCTGCCGGGTCGAACTGCGGCGCGCGCAGACTCTGCGGAGCGGCCGCGTCGGCGCTCTGAGTCGAGATGAGCAACGATCCGTCGGGCAATGCCGAGCGCATGCGTGTCGTTCTCGGCATAGTGATCGCAGACACCGGACTCGCGGCAATGCACATCGGCGCCACCGAGCGTTTCCGCATCGATGTCTTCGCCGGTTGCAGCCTTCACCAGCGGAGGCCCGCCGAGAAACACGCGTCCCTGATTGCGTACGATCACGTTTTCATCGGACATCGCGGGCACGTACGCGCCGCCTGCCGTACAGGAGCCGTGCACCACCGCGATCTGCGGCACGCCAGCAGCTGACAAGGTGGCCTGGTTGTAGAAGATCCGCCCGAAATGCTCGCGATCGGGAAAGACCTCATCCTGGGCGGGCAGGAACGCCCCGCCGCTCTCCACCAGATACACACAGGTCAGATGATTGTCCCGCGCGATCTCCTGGGCGCGCAGATGCTTCTTGACGGTGAGGGGATAGTACGTGCCGCCCTTGACGGTCGGATCATTGGCGACAATCACACACTCCGGCCGCTCACCCGGCCGATGCCGGTGATGATGCCGGCAGCCGGCAATTTCCCCGCCGTATAGACCATGGGCTGCCAGCTGCGAGAACTCCAGGAACGGGCTGCCGGTATCCAGCAACGTGCGGATCCGCTCGCGCGCGGTCAGCTTACCGCCCGCACGGTGCTTCTTGACCGCAGCGGCCGAGCCTCCCTGTGCCGCGCGATGTACCTGGCGCTGCAGATCCGCGACGAGCTCGGCCATCTGCCGCTGGTTCTCGGCGAACTCCTGCGAATGGACGTCGATGCGCGAGCTCAGTGCGGGCATACTTGTCATCGATTGCCGGTTTGTCGGACAATCATACGATCGTACATTAGCGAAAGGCAAGACCATGGCCATAGCCGACGGCGATTTCGGGCTGGACAGCGGCATCGAGGAAATCAGGACGCAGGTGCGGCGCTTTGCCGATGCCGAGATCGCCCCGCGCGCCGCGCAGATCGATCAGAGCAATGAATTTCCGCGCGATCTGTGGCCGGCGATGGGTGAGCAGGGCCTGCTGGGTATCACGGTGCCGGAGCGCTGGGGTGGCGCGGGACTGGGGTATCTGGCGCATGTGATCGTCATGGAAGAGATCTCGCGCGCCTCCGGTGCAGTTGGCCTCTCCTACGGCGCGCATTCCAACCTATGCGTGAACCAGTTGCGCCTCAATGGTAACGACGCGCAGCGCGATCGCTATCTGCCCAAATTAGTCAGCGGCGAGCACGTGGGCGCGCTCGCCATGTCCGAACCGGGCTCAGGCTCCGATGTCGTGTCGATGCAGCTGCGCGCGCGAGCGGCGCGGTGATTGTTACCTGCTGAATGGCCGCAAGATGTGGATCACCAACGGCCCGGACGCCGACGTCTTCGTGGTGTACGCCAAGACTGATGCGGAGGCCGGGCCGCGCGGTATCAGCGCCTTTATCATCGAGCGCAACTGTCCCGGATTCACCACCGCCCAGAAGCTGGACAAACTCGGCATGCGCGGCTCGGGCACCTGCGAGCTGGTCTTTCAGGACTGCGCCGTGCCGGCGGCAAACCTGCTCGGCGCGGAGAATCGCGGCGTCGCGGTGCTGATGAGCGGCCTGGATTATGAGCGTGTGGTGCTGGCCGGCGGTCCGCTGGGACTCATGGCCGCGGCGCTGGACCTGGTGCTGCCGTATGTGCGGGAGCGCAAGCAGTTTGGCCAACCGATCGGCACCTTCGAGCTGATGCAGGCGAAGATCGCCGACATGTACGCTGCGCTGAACGCAAGCCGTGCGTATGTCTACTCAGTCGCCAGGGCGTGCGATGCCGGCACCGTGCGACGGCGCGATGCGGCGAGCTGCATTCTGTTTGCAGCCGAGCAGGCAACGCGCAGCGCGCTCGAGGCCATCCAGGCCCTCGGAGGCAACGGCTACACCAATGACTATGCTGCCGGGCGCTTGCTGCGCGATGCCAAACTCTACGAGATCGGTGCCGGCACGCAGGAAATCCGCCGCATGCTCATCGGCCGCGAGCTGTTTGAAACGGCTGCATGAGCCAGCCCTTTGAACAGATCCGGATGGAGCCCGCCTACCGCAAGGTAGCGGCGGCCATCGAGGAGCGCATTCTGGATCGCAGTCTGCGCGAGGGCGAGCGGCTGCCGCCGGAGCTCGAGCTGGCCCGTCAGTTCGGCGTCAACCGCTCCACCGTGCGGGAAGCATTGCGCGAGCTCGAGAGCAACGGTCTCGTCATGCGTAAGTCCGGATCCCGGCGCATGTCGGTCAGCCGGCCGCATCAGATCGATATCGCCGAAGGAGTCAGCCGCGCGCTGCTGTTACACGATGTCACGTTCCACGAGGTCTGGCAGGCTCTGAGTCTGCTGCAGCCGCCGATCGCCGCGGCCGCTGCCCAGGCGTGCTCGCCGGCGGACCTGGAGCGGATCGCGCGCGCCTGTGAGTGTTTCGTCAGCGGCAATCGCCAAACGCAGGCTGCCGTGCAGAGCGCCGTCGAGTTCTTCCGCAGCGTCTGTCAGGCGACCCACAACCAGGTGCTGGGGCTTGCCCAGGAGCCGCTGTTGCAGCTGTTGATGCCATCATTGATGGTCATGATCGACAAAGTGCCGCAGGCACGCAGTCGTATCGCGACCGCGCAACGGCGCATCCATGAGGCGCTGGTGGCGCGCGATGTCGAGGGATCGCGCACCTGGATGGCCCGTCACATCCGCGATTTCGGCAAAGGTTTCGAGATTGCGCAGATCGACCTGCAGGAGCGCATCGCGCTGGTATAAGCGCACGCCTGCCTTGATCACAGGAAGAAATCGGGCAGCAGCTCATCCTCCCGAACGTCCGGCTGACGATAGGCGGAGAAATCCGTGATACCCGCCTCGCGCAGCAGTTGCTCGTCGATGCAGAACTGGCCGGTGAATTCCCGACTGCGGGCCGTGAGGATGAGCCAGGCGGCATCCGCCATGATCTCTGGCTTGCGCACCCGTCTGCGCAGCGCAGCAGGCTGCTGCGCCAGAGCCACTTGCAATGCGGCGGTATCGATCACCGTGCGCGGCCACAACGCGTTGACCGCAACGCCCTGCGAACGCAGCTCGCCTGCGAATCCCAGCACGCAAAGACTCATGCCGTACTTGGCAATGGAGTACGCGACGTGCGGTGCAAACCAGCGTTCCTGCATGTTCAGCGGCGGCGAGATCATGAGCACATGCGGATTGCTGGACCGCAGGAGATGCGGCAGGCAAAGCTTGGTGCACAGGAATGTGCCGCGCGTGTTGATCTGTTGCATGAGATCGTAGCGCTTCATGTCCGTCGCCGCGGTCGGCGTCGGACTGATGGCGCTGGCATTGTTGACGAGAATGTCGATGCCGCCAAAGCGTTCCACGGCCTTGGCGACCGCCGCCGCCACCTGCTGCTCATCACGAACGTCTACCGCTACAGCCAGTGCCTGCCCGCCTGCTGCCTCGATCTGACGGGCCGCGGTATGGATGGTGCCCGGCAGCCGGGGATGCGGCTCGGTCGTTTTGGCCGCGACGATGACATTCGCACCATCGCGCGCGGCGCGCAGGGCTATGGCCAGACCAATGCCGCGGCTGGCCCCGGTAATAAACAGAGTACGCCCCGCCAGCGACTGCAAATGCTCCACCATGCTGTCCCTCCCCCTTGGGCTACACCGCAGCCCGCCGGCCCCGAGCCCCTCAGGTCATAACCGACACTTATTTATCCATAGCAGCTAATACGGAGGCACGCGCCGGCTCTTTTAGTAACATGCCCGCCGGCTTCGTTTGACAGGTGACTCAGCCTTGGCAGCTATAGGAACCGAGCGCGTCCTTAAAGTCCATCACTGGACGGATACCCAATTCAGTTTTACCACTACGCGCGATGACGCACTGCGTTTCGAGAACGGGCAGTTCGTCATGGTGGGTCTCGAGGTCAATGAGCGGCCGCTGTTGCGCGCCTACAGCATCGCCAGTGCCAATCACGAGGAATACCTGGAATTCCTGAGCATCAAGGTTCCCGATGGTCCCCTCACCTCGCGCCTGCAGCACATCCGCTGCGGCGATCAGATCCTCATCAGCCGCAAGCCGACCGGCACTCTGGTGCTGCATGATCTGAAGCCCGGTCAGCGGCTGTATCTGCTCAGCACCGGCACTGGCGCGGCGCCCTTCATGAGCGTCATCAAGGATCCGGAAGTTTACGATCGTTTCGAACAGATCGTGTTGGTGCACGGGGTACGCTGGGAACGCGAGACGGCCGTCGTGCGCCACACCATTCAGCAGCTGTCCTCACACGAATATCTCGGCGAATCGGTGCGGACCAAGCTGTTGTATTACCCGACCATCACCCGCGAGCCGCATCGCAATCACGGGCGGCTGACCACGCTCATCAACTCCGGGCGTCTGGCTGCGGATCTCGACCTTCCTGCCCTCGGCCGCGAGACCGACCGGGTCATGGTCTGCGGCAGTCCCGGCATGCTGTCGGATACCTGTGCACTGCTCGATGAGCGCGGCTTTGAGATCTCGCCACATATCGGCGAGCCGGGTGACTACGTCATCGAACGCGCGTTCGTCAGCAAATAACCGTTCCGTCCCCCTCTTCTCGGCCGGCAAGCCCACGCCGCAGCCAGTGCCCGCGATTCACCCCCAAGTCAACGCTATCGTTCAGCTCGCGTTGCATTCCCTTGAGCTAAGGTGACGACCACTGAGGCGGGTCTGCCGGTCATTCAGCTGACATTCAGCTGTCATTCAGCCAGCCATCGCGGAGAGACTGACATGCGTGGAAAAAATCATCGTCGCTGGATTGCTACAGTGTTACTCGCACTGCTGCCACTGAGCGCGTTCGCCTTCGTCTCGGTCGGTATCTCGGTCAACGTTGCCCCTCCGCCGCTGCCGGTGTACGTGCAGCCGCCGTGTCCCGTAGTCGGCTGGATCTGGACTCCCGGCTACTGGGCTTGGGAGGACGGGGACTATTACTGGGTGCCGGGTACCTGGGTTGCACCGCCGGAGGTCGGATACTTGTGGACTCCCGGCTATTGGGGCTGGAACGAGGGCGTTTATCTCTGGCACGCCGGCTACTGGGGCCACCATGTTGGTTTCTACGGCGGCGTCAACTATGGCTACGGTTACGGCGGTGAAGGTTACGAGGGAGGCTATTGGCGAGGAAATGCCTTCTACTACAACCGTTCGGTATCGAACCTGTCGGAAGTGCACGTCACCAACGTTTACAACAGGACGGTGGTAAACAACGTCACGGTCGTTAACCGCGTCAGCTACAACGGTGGCAACGGCGGTATCAGCGCCCGACCGCGCGCCGGCGAGCTTGCCGCCGAGCGGGAGCACCATGTCGAGTTCACTCCGGTACAGCGCGAACACGAGCACATGGCTGCCGGCAATCGCGACCTGCGCGCCTCCGTGAACCAAGGTCGTCCGCGAATTGCGGCGACGGCACGTCCGACGGCCTTCACCGGCCGCGGCGTCATCGCTGCGCGCGCAGCCGGTGGTCCTGTACACTCTGAGACGCGAAACGTGAACGCCGGCGGCGGCGAATCGCACGGCGGACTGCGCGGTAGCGAAGCGCGTCGCACTGATTCGCGCGGCACCGAATTGCGTGGAAACCCATCCCGCGCCGCTGTTGCGCAGCCGCGCGAGCAGCATGTGCCCACGGCTTCACGCAGTGACCGACCACCGGGGGCGGTGGGCAACGGCCGCGCCGAGCCTGGCTTGCAGCCGCACAATGCGCCGACGGCCCTGGCCCGACCTCCCGCAGCTATGGGCAATCAGCCCGGGCCAAATTCCGGGACCGGTATGACGAATCGCGCCCGGCCGGTGCCGAACCATGAAAGCGCAGCGCCACATCGTGACAGCGGCGCGTCGCAGGCCGGAGCGGCGCGCCCGCCGTACCACGAGCCACCGCGTGGGGAATTGCGGGGTGGTGGCGAGCAGCGCAGCACCCCACAGCGGATGCCGGTCCAGCAGCAGCGGATGCCGGTCCAGGAGCGGGCAGCTGTCACGCGACACGCGCCCGCCCCGGAACGCGCCGCACCTGCGCAGCCTGAACCGCGCGCGCAGGGAACACCCCATGGCGATCCGCATCACGCGGAGGGCCGTCGCTAACAGCTAATTCACCGATTCAGCCGTCCCAACCCGCCGGCGTTCGAGCCGGCGACGCATCGACCGAGCGTCGTGAAGTCGACGGGCTTGACGAGGTGATCGTCGAAGCCAGCATCGCGGGCCCTGTGCAGATCTTCAGCCTGCCCGTACCCTGTCAGGGCGATGAGACGGGTCGCGCGTAGCGCTGGCAACTCACGCAATCGCCGCGCAACCTCGTACCCATTCATCTCCGGCAGGCCGATGTCCAGCAGGATGACATCCGGGTTGAAGTCGGCCGCGCGTGCGAGCGCTGCGCTCGCCGAATACACCGACTCACAGGTATGCCCGTCGAGATCGAGAACCAACGCTAGCGAATCCGCGGCATCTACGTTGTCATCGACCACCAGCACGCGCTTCGGGAATGACGCCGGTGGCGGACGCTCCTCGGCAGGCGAGCTGACGCGCTCAATCAGAGGCAACCGCAGCGTGAAAGCCGAGCCTTGTCCGGGCCCTGGGCTTGCGGCCGTGAGTTCCCCGCCATGCATCTGTATGAGCCGGCGCGCCACCGACAAACCGATGCCGAGTCCGCCCAGAGAGCGATCCAGCGTGCGATCACCCTGAACGAAGAGTTCGAAGACCCGTGGCAAGAGCTCAGGCGGGATACCTGCGCCATTGTCTGAGATCTCAACCACCGCGTGCCGATCGGCGGCGTAGCTGTGCACGCCGATCCGGCCGCCCGGATCGGTGTACTTGGTGGCGTTGGTCAACACGTTCACCACACTTTGCACGAGTCTCGTCATGTCGCCGTTGACGAACAGAGCGCGGTGCCGTGAGACGACCTCAACCTCATGCTGATGTTCGCGGAACAACGGCTCGACCATCTCCACCGCCTGCGAGATGACGGCGCCCAGCTCGAGGGGCTCGCACTTGAGCTCGACACGCCCCTGCGTGATGCGCGAGACATCGAGCAGATCATCCACGAGGCGCGTGAGCTGGCCGACCTGCCGGCGCACCATCCCGATCACGGCCTGGGCGCTCGAATCCATAGGCAGCGTGCGCGAGAGGATCTCACCGGCGTTGCGGATGGGTGCGAGCGGATTGCGCAACTCGTGCGCGAGCATGGCGAGGAATTCATTCTTTTGTCGATCCGCCGCCTCGAGCGCCATGCGGGCCTCGACGTGTGCTGACACATCGGTGAAATAGCAGACCACTCCATATCGGTTTGCGGGTAGCGGGATGCGACTGATACGCCACTCGTAATATCCGGCCAGTTTCGCCGCCCCGCCATCCTCGTTACGTGGCGGCTCGCGGTAGGGCTCGCCGCTTGCCATGGTGTGACGGAACTGAGAGACCATCTGCTCAGCAGCATGCGGCGGCCAGAGCTCCTGCGCGAATGTCGTGAAGTCCATTCCTATCAAAGGCGGAAGATTGTGCAACACACGCTGCGCCGTTGGATTGGCCTCGCGGATGCGGAAATCATCCCCGACCACGAAAACACCCAACGGAGATTCATTCAGCAGCGCTTCTGCCTGCAGGCGCAGCGCCTGCTCGCGCGCCGCAGCGTCGCGGCGCAATGAGGCGAGTTGCAGCTGGGCGCCAACACGCGCCAGCAGCTCACGGGCTGAAAAAGGCTTGACCAGATAATCATCTGCCATCGCCTGCAGACCTTCGATTACCGCTTCTTCGCCGGCGCGCGCCGAGAGCAATATCACGGGTACGTCGCGCAGCTCCGGGTCTGCACGCAATGCGCGCAACAGCTGAAAGCCGTCCAGGCGCGGCATCATGATGTCGGACACGATCAGATCGGGGGCCGCGCGGCGTGCCGACTCGAGCGCCGCCTCACCGTCAGACACAGACTCGACGCTGTACTGTCCCTCAAGCAACTCCTGCACGTAGGCGCGCATATCGGCGTTGTCATCGGCGATAAGCACGCGCGCAGTCACACCCGCTGGCTGCATGTTGCGCGCCAGCGCTCCC
Organism: uncultured Pseudomonadota bacterium; assembly: GCA_963715725.1. Lineage (GTDB taxonomy): Bacteria > Pseudomonadota > Gammaproteobacteria > Steroidobacterales > Steroidobacteraceae > 13-2-20CM-66-19. Next base: position 4,267,737 of record OY970272.1, read on the forward strand.
TCGGAGCGCCGCAAGAAAATCCCCGTGTCGTGCGCCCGCGCAGCGGGCAGCCAGCGCAACGCTTCCTGCACGTATTCGCGTGCGGCGCGTGGGCCTGGCGTATGGGGACGCGCGGCAATGACGCGCTCGCCAGGCAGATGAGCACGCCCCAGCGGCAGCTGTACGATGAAAGTCGAGCCGCGACCGACTTGGCTCTCAACGCTCACCACACCGCCGTGAATCCTGACCAACTCGTGCACCAGCGCGAGCCCGATACCGGTGCCTTCGTGATTGCGTCCCTGTGCGCCCTCGACCCGATAGAAGCGATCGAAGAGACGCGGAATCGCCTCCGGGGGTATGCCGATGCCGGTATCGCGCACGCTCAGCTGCACGCGGTCCTCCCGCTGCGACAGCCGTACTTCGATCTCGCCCTGCAAGGTGTACTTAAAGGCGTTCGAGAGCAGATTCAGGACGATGCGCTCCCACATGTCCCGGTCGACGTACACCGGCTCGGGCAGCGACTGCAATTGCTGCGCGAATGACAAGCCGGCCAGCTCCAGCGCCGAGCTGAAGGTGCTGACCAGGTCCCGCGTCAGCAGCGCCAGATCGGTCGGTTCAAAACTCGCCTGCACGCGGCCGGCCTCGATGCGTGAAAACTCCAGCAACGAGTTGACCAGCTTGAGCAAGCGCAGCGAGTTGCGATGCACGACTTCCAGGCGCCAACGCGTCTGCTCGGGCAGCTGGACATCGGTGGACATATCCTCGACCGGCCCCAGCATGAGGGTGAGGGGTGTGCGGAACTCATGACTGACATTGGAGAAGAAGATGGTCTTGGCGCGATCGACTTCCGCCAATGCGCTGGCGCGCTCGCGTTCTGCTTCATAGGCATGCGCATTCGCAATCGCCGAGGCAATCTGGCTCGCAACCAGATCCAGGAAGGAGCTGTACGCCTCATCGAACATGCGCCGCGGACTGACACCTGCAATCAGAAAGCCGAGCGGCCTCTCATGGGCCGTGGATTTGAGCGGCAGAATCACTGCCTGCTGCACCGGATCAGGCCATATGCCGGCGCTGATCTGTAATCCAAGCGGCGCTAGCGGCGCTACTTGCCGTTGCAGATGCCCCTGCAGACTGCCAAGTTTCCAGCCGCTGTCACTGAGCTGCAGGGTCTCCGGAAACCAATCCGCTGGTAACTCGCGACTGACCGCCGAACGCTGCAGGCTGGCGCCATCCGCTGACATGAGATACAGGGCGCTGAAGGGAACATCGGCCGGATGTTGCGCCAGGACCTGAATGGCGCGCTGGCAGCTGTCAGGAACCGTTTCGACGCCAAGTGCTTGTGCTGCAAGATCCCGCAACACGCGCAGGCGGCGCTCGCCGATGATGCGTTCGGTTACCTCAGTAACGACGCACAGCATCCCCGCAATGCGACTCGCATCGTCGTAGACCGGACTGTAGGAAAAGGTGTGATAGGTTTCTTCCGAAAAGCCACTGCGCTGCAGGAACAGCAACAGTCCCTCGTCCCACGTGGCCTCGCCGTTGACGAGCACGTGCTTAATGCGAGGGCCGATGTCAGGCCAGATCTCTTTCCAGACTTCTTCCGAGCGCGTACCGAGCACCCAGTCGCGCTTGATGCCCACGGTTGGCAGATAGGCATCGTTACAGAAGAAGGTGAGCTCGGGACCCCACGCCATCCACATGGCATAGCGCGAGTCCAGCATGACTCGCACGATGGTCTTCAGGGACTGCGGCCAGTGCTCCGGCGGCCCGAGACCGGTCGCTTGCCAGTCGAGGTTGCGCATGCGCAACCCCACCTCGCCCCCGCCCGCCAGAAATGCCAGCGGTTTGCTCGCTCTGCCATCGGCGCTCATGAGCGGCAAGCTACCAGCTTTGCCATTAACCGTCAGCAGCGCGCAACACCGCCGGGTGCTGTTTGGTAGGATGATGACCGCTGGCAGGAATCACGCATGCCTCGCCGGCATCCTCAGCGGGAGATCTCATGAGCCTCGAGTCGGTGTCGGTGGGACGAGATCCACCGGCGGAAGTGAACGTGGTGGTTGAAGTGCCCGTCGGGGGCGAGCCCATCAAGTACGAGATGGACAAGGCGTCAGGGGCTCTGATCGTCGATCGTTTCCTCTACACGGCGATGCGCTATCCGGGTAACTATGGCTTCATTCCGCATACCTTGTCCGAGGACGGCGACCCCTGTGATGTGCTGGTCGCGAATCAACGCGGCATCATCCCAGGGGCAGTGCTCGCGGTGAGGCCGGTGGGTGTGCTGAAGATGCAGGACGAGGCCGGCGGGGATGAGAAGATCATCGCGGTGCCCGTGCCGCGGCTCACGCGGCGCTACGAGAAGGTCTACAACTACACGGATCTGCCAGAAATTACGCTTCGTCAGGTGCAGCATTTCTTCGAGCACTACAAGGACCTCGAGTCGACCAAATGGGTCAAGGTCACCGGCTGGGGTGATGCGCACGAGGCGCAGGAATACATCACGCGAGCCATCGAACGCGCACGCTCGAAGCCATCCGGCTGAACGGCCCGCGGCATCTACACAACTTCCTGGTGTTGGCTTTTTCCGCTGTGGCTCAGAATGCTCCGGAGAGCTGATACATCGCGCGGATGGTCCAGCGCGCAACGATGTAGATGAGCGCGCCTTGAATAGCGAAGATGATGTAGCTGGCCACCGTGAGCCCGATGGCGGCGCGACGCGTGGGCGCCGTGACGATGCGTGCGCTTACCAGGGCGTGAGTCAGTCCTCGAACGCCTGCGTAGGACAGACCGCCGAGCACTGCCGCGGCGATGAACATTCCAGGCAGAAAGTAAATCGGAGTCTGCCAGGAGAACAGGCGCGCCTCGGGTTCCGTGTTGTACAACAGCGCGCCGGCGCTGATCCAGACAACCGCCGCAAATGTCCCGTGACTCGACTTCATCTGCTGTTGCCGGCCTGTAACTCAGGTCGAAGCCGGGGCATCGTCCGCCATCCACCCTGTTCTCAGTAGCACTGGGGGCAGTTTATCAGTTTGCGCCCCCCTCCCGCCTCATTACGCCGCACAGTTTGGAACGGAAGCTCGGCCCATACATTTTGCTTGCAGCACACACAGGATGGTACCCATGGCAGATACTCCCGAAACCCCCCTGCTCGCCCACGGCGCTGAGCATCTCTCGCTGGTCACGGTCGACGCCTATAACGCCGAGCTGCGCTCTTCGGAAGGATTCATCGGCGATCGCGCCAGCAAGCGCGCCTTCCAGGCAATTCTCGAGGACTGGCGCGAGCGGATCCGCAAGGTTGGCGAGGATCCCTTTGGTGAGGACCCGAGCGATGAGATCAGCAAAAAGGAGCTCGACAGGGTGTTGACGCAGGGGGATGCCGAAGCGGCTGGCGTGATCCACGGCGCCATCGAGGAGTTCTCGCAGGAATTTGCCGGTGTCATACGTCGCCTGCTGCGGCTGAAGAGCTGGAAGGACACGCAACGGATCGTAGTCGGCGGCGGCCTGCGCCAGAGTCGCATCGGAGAGCTGGCCATTGGACGGACTGCGGTCATCCTCAAGGCAGCCGGCTACGAGATCGACCTGCACCCGATTCGCCACGATCCCGATCATGCCGGCCTCATCGGCAGCGTGCATCTGGTCCCCTCGTGGATGCTCGGAGGACACGACAGCATCCTCGCTGTCGACATTGGCGGCAGCAACATCCGCGCCGGAATCGTTGATCTGCGCCGCCGCAAGAAGTCAGATCTGTCGGAAGCTGTAGTGGCGCGCCTGGAATTGTGGCGTCATGCCGATGACAATCCTAAACGGGAGGATGCCGTAGAGCGGCTGATCGCGATCCTGCAGGATCTCATCCGTAAGGGCGCCAAGGACGGCTACGATCTCGCGCCGTTCATCGGCGTCGGCTGTCCGGGGGTCATCCGCGCCGATGGCACCATTGATCGCGGAGGACAGAATCTGCCAGGCAACTGGGAGTCGAAGTCATTCAACTTGCCGCACCTGCTGCGTGCAGCGCTGGGCAAGATCGGCGATCACGATACTGTGGTCGTCATGCACAACGACGCCGTCGTTCAGGGCCTGAGCCAGTTGCCCTTCATGCGCGATGTCCAGCACTGGGGTGTCCTCACGATCGGCACGGGGCTCGGCAATGGGCGTTTCACCAACCGTGAGGATGCTGCTGAGGGCAGCAGCAAGGAAAAACAGAAGGATAAAGAGAACGGGAAAGACAAGGATAAGAACAAGGGAAAAGACAAGGATACGGGGAAAGACAAAGACACCGGGAAAGACAAGGACAAGGACAAGGAAAAGGACCGGGACAAAAACAACCGCAGGAAGTGACATGGGTCATCGATCCTGGCTCGGCAATTGTCGCAGCTCTGGCATCATCGCCAGCGCGCTCCTTTATGCAGCGGCGCTCCTCACGCCGGCGCTGCGGGTTGATTCCGGCGGTGTCGCGTTGGGAAGTACCCTGCTGTTGCAAGGCTGGCGCGGCCTCGCTGATGGGTTTGTCGAATGGCTGGCCAACCCGCTGCTGGTGCTCGGCTGGCTGGCAGTCGTGCGGCACCGCCCGTATGCCGCGTTTGCCTTAGCGCTGGCAGCGATCGGACTGATGTTGCTTTTCCTCGGCCGTGGGCCGTTGCATTGGACGGCGCATCCAGCCACGCACACCGTGCACCGACAGGTGGGATTCTGGTTATGGCTTGCCAGCGCTGCGTGTGTCCTGTGCGCTGCAGCCTGCAGCTTGCTGCGTGCCGGTAAAGCCCAGATACTCCGCATCGATTGACGCGACCACCGCCGCTAGGGGTGATTGGGTCGCTCCTGCAGAAATCTCCGAGGAGTCTCAATGGTGGATCTCAGCGCTTTCCCCGTGATCCATAAATGGCCGCCGCAGCATCCGGAGCGTCTGCAGCTGTACTCATTGCCGACCCCGAACGGGGTCAAGATTTCCATTGCGCTGGAGGAGATGGAGCTGCCGTATGAGCCGCACCTGGTCAGCTTCGAGCGCAACGAGCAATCCTCCGCCGAGTTTCGTGCACTCAACCCCAACGGCAAGATCCCTGCGATCATCGATCCGGCAGGTCCGGACGGTGTGCCACTCGCGTTATTCGAATCCGGGGCGATACTGCTGTATCTGGCGGAAAAGACTGGACGGCTGCTGCCACGCAACGCCGCCGGTCGTTACGAGACTATCCAGTGGCTGATGTTCCAGATGGGCGGCATCGGTCCCATGTTTGGTCAGGTCGGCTTCTTCGTGAAATTTGCGGGCAAAGACATCGAAGACCCGCGACCGCGCGAGCGCTATATCGGGGAAGCCCGTCGACTGCTACAGGTGCTCGAACAACGACTCACCGGGCGGGAGTGGCTTATGGGCACGCAATTCACGATTGCCGACATCGCAGTCTTCCCCTGGATCCGAGGACTCGTGGTCTTTTACGGTGCCGGCGATCTCGTCGGGCTCGATGAGCTGCCGCAGGTCCAGGGGGCGCTGGCGCGCTTCCTGGCCCGACCCGCTGTCATCAGAGGACTGGAGATTCCCCGCCACAGCTAATGCGCCGCCTTCGGGAGCAACTACAACTATGGAAGTTGGCGTCGAAGCTTCGGTAGCTCCACGTTCGCGCAGCCTGCGACGTGCTCTCCTTGCATCGGTGGCGCTGGCTACAGTGGGTACTGGATTGGCACTGGCGGGACAGGCCCCTGCAGATCCAGCGCAAGCCAACAAGGCTGCGGTGCCCGCTCAAACCAACAATACGTCGAGCCCTGCCCCTCCGACACGGCTCGTGCATCGGTATCTAAGTACCCGGATCTCCCCCGACGGCAAATGGGTTGCCGCTGTCGAGGGAGATGCGCCGCCGGGCGGCGCATCTCCACCGATACGTGCGCTCGTGTTGCACCCGCTGCACGGCAAGGCGCTGCTTGATGTGCCGCTCGCCTGTGGCAAACAGCGCGAATGCTGGCCCGGATCACCGGCGTGGAGCGCCGACAGTCGCCACGTGTATTTCACTTTGCGCACACCCGGCCAGCACAGCTATTCCATCTACAGTACCGCGATCGAGGGCGGCGAGCCGCTCAAGGTGCTCGATTTCGATGGCACTATCGTCGATCTCAGAATGGTGCCGGATGGACGGCTTGCGATGCTGGCCACGCCGGCGGCCCGCAAAGAGTCCGGCGCGACGGAGGCTGCGGCACCGCTGGCTGGAGATCTGGATGAGATGCCGCCCGTACAGCGCCTCGCGGTGTTGGATCATGGCAGCCTACAGTGGCAGTCACCGCCGGAACTGTATGTGTACGAGTACGACTGGCTGCCGGGCGGCCGCATCTTTGTCGGCACGGCTGCCAGCGGCGACGGGGATGCGAACTGGTGGCTGGCGCGGCTTTATCAGTTCGCGGGTGAAACCCAGCCCGTCCGTACCATCTATACCCCGACTGACATTCATCAGCAGCTTGCACATCCACGGGTATCCGCGGACGGCCGCACAGTCGCCTTCATCGCGGGAATCATGAGCGATTTCGGGGTGACTGGCGGTGATGTCTACACCCTGCCGATTGCAGGCGGCAGCGCGACCAATCTGACTCCGGGTGTGTTGGCTTCCGCGACCTCGCTCAGCTGGGGCTGCAACGGTCACCTGCTCGTCTCGTTTCTCGCCGGCGACAGCACGCAGCTGACCGATTTGGGTTTGCCGGGCGCCCCACAGAGCCACGTGTTGTGGAGCGCTGCCGAGACGCTCGCTGGCGATGAGGCGCAGTTGTCCAGCGCATGCAAGCCGGGACTTACGGCAACGGTGCATGAGTCATTCACTCAGCCGCCGGAAATCGCAGCGGGGCCTATTGGGCAATGGCACGACATCACGACGGCCAATAGTGGGCTCAGCTTGCATGCCCAGGTACGCAGCCTGCAGTGGGTCAGTGATCATTTCAATGTGCAGGGCTGGCTGCTGCTGCCGGAGAATGTAAGCGGCAAGCTGCCGCTGATCACCCTCGTGCACGGCGGGCCCGCTTCCGCCGCGCAACCCTTCTTCTCAGGTCCGGGACTCATCGAATCCCTGCTCGAGCGGGGCTATGCGCTGCTGCGACCCAATCCCCGCGGCAGTTACGGCCAGGGGGAGCGCTTCACCCTCGCCAATTACCGTGATTTTGGACACGGGGACCTGCGGGACATCCTCGCTGGCATCGATGCGGCGGAAAAGGCAGTGCCGATTGACGACGGGCGCCTTGGCATCACCGGTGGCAGCTACGGCGGATTCATGACGATGTGGGCGGTGACTCAGACGCGGCGCTTCAAAGCAGCGGTGGCGGCGGCGGGTGTCAGCAACTGGATCTCGTACTACGGTGAGAACGGGATCGACACGTGGATGCTGCCGTATTTCGGCGCCTCGGCATACAACGACCCGGCGGTTTACGCGCGCTCCTCGGCGATCAACTTCATCACTCAGGCGCGCACGCCGACGTTTGCGTACGTCGGTGAACGCGATCTGGAATGCCCGGCACCCCAGACGCTCGAGTTCTGGCGCGCGCTCAAGAGCCAGGGTGTGCCCGCCGCCATCATGATCTATCCCGATGAGGGCCACTCACTGCGCGATCCGGCACATGTCGCCGACGCGCTGGAGCGCACGTTGCAGTGGTTTGACCGCTATTTGCGCTGAATGCCGACTCCGGGGTGCACCGCTTGCAAAAGTCCCGCCCCGTCGCCACGTTTTGTCGATGTTGAATGCTGGTGCGGAATTGGCTGCAGCTGAAGCATGGCTGCGCGAGCTCGGACGGCACGCTTTTCCGTTTCAGCAGCAAGCGTGGCGGGCGTATCTCGCCGGCGAGTCCGGGCTCATCAACGCACCCACCGGCACCGGCAAGACACTCTCCGCCTGGCTCGGTCCCGTACTCGAAGCGCGGCACAGACTCAAAGACACGGCGCGTTTGCGGGCACCACGGGTTCTGTGGATCACCCCGCTGCGGGCGCTCGCCAATGACCTGCTCGGCCATCTGCAGGAGCCGCTAGCCGCCCTGCAGGTGCCGTGGAGCGTCGAGATTCGCACGGGGGACACCCCAGGGGCAGTACGCAGACGCCAACGCGAGCGACCGCCTGACGCGCTGATCATCACGCCCGAGAGTCTATCTCTGCTGCTAAGCTACGAAAGCTCCCATGAGCAGCTGCGACATCTGGCAGCCGTCGTCGTGGATGAGTGGCATGAGCTGCTTGGGAGCAAGCGCGGCGTGCTGCTCGAGTTGTCACTGGCTCATCTGCGGCGCATCAGTCCGGGGCTGCGTACGTGGGGACTATCCGCCACTTTGCCCAATCTCGATGAGGCGATGGCGACGTTGCTCGGACGCGCCGGTGAAGGCCGGCTGATCCGCGCCATGCAGCCCAAGCAGCTGGTCGTCGATGCCGTGCTGCCACGTGATGTGAGCCGTTTTCCCTGGGGCGGGCACCTGGGCGCGAGCTTGGTGCCGGATGTAATTCAGGCCATTGACGGCGCGCGCAGTACGCTGCTCTTTACCAACACTCGTGCGCAGGCAGAGATCTGGTATCGGGCACTCATCGAGCAGCGCCGCGACTGGCTGACGTCGCTGGCTCTGCACCACGGCTCCATCGATCGCCGTCTGCGGGCGCGCATCGAACTGGCGCTGCGAGAGGGTCAGCTGCGCTGCGTGGTATGCACCTCCTCGCTGGATCTCGGTGTGGATTTCCCCCAGGTCGAACAGGTGATTCAGGTGGGCAGCCCAAAGGGGATCGGGCGCCTCATGCAGCGCGCCGGCCGCAGTGGTCATCGTCCTGGTGGCATCAGCCGCGTACTGTGCGTGCCTACGCACGCCTGGGAATTAGTCGAGATCGCTGCCGCCCGACGTGCCGCACAGGCGGCGCACCTCGAACCCCGCCGGCCCTTGCGCCGGGCGTTGGATGTACTCATCCAGCACCTGGTCACGCTCGCCACGGGTCCGGGCTTTGATGCCGGCAAGCTGCTCGAGGAGGTCCGTTGGACCTGGTCTTACGCTGAGCTCAGCGATTGCGAGTGGCGTTGGGCGCTGGATTTCATCACCCGCGGTGGCCATGCCCTGCAGGGGTATCCGCAGTATCGTCGCGTCGCTGCGCGGCCCGACGGGCTGATGGCAATCGCCGATGGCGGCACCGCGCGGCGGCATCGCACGGCCATCGGGACGATCACCAGCGACTCCGAGATGACGGTGAAATGGCTGAACGGCACCCGCTTGGGCTCCGTGGAGGAGGCCTTTATTGGACGCCTGAAACCGGGTGACGAGTTCGGCTTCGCAGGGCGCGTGCTCAGGCTGGTGCAGGTGAAGGATATGACTGCGTATGTGCGCCTGTCGGTGGCGCGTCCCACCCGGGTCCCGCGTTGGCAGGGCGGCCGCCTGCCCCTGTCGGTCGAGTTGGCCGATGCGGTGCTCGCGCTGTTAGCGGACCGCCGCGACTGGCAAACCCATCCGGAGATGCAGCTCGCCACTCCCATTCTGACTCTGCAGGAGAAGTGCTCAGCGCTGCCCGGTCCGCACCAGATGCTGATCGAACAGGTGCGCAGTCGCGAAGGATTTCATGTCTTCATGTATCCGTTCTGTGGGCGACTCGCCAATGAGGGGATTGCGACACTCGTGGCAGCGCGCTGGGCGCGCGAGCAGCCGCAAACCTTCTCCATCAGCACCAATGATTATGGCTTCGAGCTGCTCTCGCCCACGCAGATCACACTTGGCGAAGCACGCCTGGCGGCGGCGCTCAGCGCGGAGAACCTTGCCGAGGATCTGCTGGCCAGCGTCAACCTCGGCGAGATCAGCCGGCGCCAGTTCCGGGACATCGCCCGCATCGCCGGGCTGGTTTTCCAGGGATTTCCCGGACAGGGCAAGAGCACACGGCAGCTGCAGGCTTCCAGCGGCTTGTTGTTCGATGTGCTGCAACGCTATGACCCGGACAACCTGCTGCTGCGTCAGGCGCGCCTCGAGGTGTTGGAGGCGCAACTCGAGTTCAGCCGCGTCTCCGCTGCACTGAAGCGGCTGGCCATGCGCACACTGCTCATTACACAGCCCCGGCGCTTCACGCCTCTGGCCTTTCCGATCTGGGCGGGTCGGTTGCAGACACAGATGCTGTCCACCGAGTCCTGGCAGCAGCGCATAGAGCGCATGGCACGTCAACTCGAACGGCAGGCCCCGCCGGACCAGGCGTTGGCCGCTTCGGCCTGATGGACGGAACACTCGAGCTCACCCTGCGGGGAGAGCGAGTCGTACTGCATCCGGCCCGGGCGCTCCTTTGGCCAGCCCGCGCCACGCTGATCGTCGCCGACACACACTTTGGCAAGGATGATGTTTTCCGGCGCGCTGGCATACCGTTGCCGCGCGGTCCGGCCATCGCTGACCTGCAACGCCTGAGCGAGCTCATCCGGGGTTATGACTGCCAGCGTCTCATCGTGCTGGGCGACTTCGTGCACGGAGCCACCCGCAGCGGCGATGACTTTCCGCATGCTTTCGCGCTTTGGAGGCGCGCGCATGCGCAACTCACCATTGAAGTGGTCGCTGGTAATCACGACAGGCGGGAGAACCGGCAGCGCTGGGAAGCTCATATTCGCTGGCATACCGCCGTCGTAAATGAGTCGCCGTTCCTGCTGGCACACCACCCGGCAGACAGTGAGCAGGGTTATGTGCTCGCCGGGCATCTGCATCCCGTTTTGCGGATGCAACGCCGCCACGGTGGGGCGCGGGTGCCTGTGTTCTGGCGCCGGCCCGGGCACCTGGTGCTGCCATCGTTTGGAAGCCTGACAGGTGGAATGAATGTCTGCGCCTCGGCCGGCGACAGTCTCTATCTGGCTGCCCCAGAGGCGGTCATGTCGTTTCGAGATAGTAGCAGTTAAAGTACTGATTCGTCGAAGGTTCTTGAGTTGGCTTGGACATGCGGGTCGGCCGCTGGCTGACACTCGAGTCGTGTTGTAGTGTCAGGTTGACCTGTTTGAAAAAACGGCATGGTTTGCAAACCGACCCTGTAATAACGGCATGCACTGGTGGATAACATGCCCTCGGCCTGAGGATAACTCCAGAGGTTATCCCCAGGTACGAACCGTCTGCCGCAAAAATTGCAACGCCGCAGCGGGTTGCCTGAATGGCCATGCGTTGAGTCTGCCAGCCTGGCGTGGGCATACTGCAGCGTCCGCGCCTGCCTTTGCGCATCCGGACCAACACCAATCAGACACGGGGAAAACCATGAGAAAGTTGTTGTTCAGTACCCTGCTTGCGCTACTCACCATCACGGCACACGTCACCGCGTCCGCGGCTGACCCGGCGGTCGGTACCTGGAATCTGAACGTCGCCAAGTCCAAGTATCGCCCCGCTCCGGCGCCTAAGGCCCTCACGCGCACCTACGCGGAGAGGGGCGATGAGATTTCCTTGACGGTGAAGGGGACTGCGGCCGATGGGTCGGCGATCGCCCAGCAGAGCACGTACAAATACGATGGCAAGGATTATCCGTTCAGCGGCGCGGCGCACTGGGACGCCCTTGCCGTCAAGCGCGTCAATGGGTCTACCGTGAAAAGCACGCTGAAAAAGAACGGCAAAGTCGTCGGCCATTCCACCCGCTCGATATCCGCTCACGGGAAGGTGATGACCCTTACCACGAAATACACCGATGGCTCGGGCGCTAAGCACGAGGACGTGGCCGTCTGGGACAAGCAATAACTGAGGGTAAGCAGCGGAAAATGCACGCGAGCTACATTACCCGGTCGCAGTTCGCGCGCGACACGCGTACGCGCATCGATGGCCAACTCTGTGATGACTCAGGCATGGCCGCGGACGGGTATGCCATTTATGCACTGGCGGATCCCCGGGATTTGCGCGCCATCCGCTATGTCGGGATGAGCTCCGATCCGCGGCGGCGCCTGCTGCAGCATTGCAACGCAGCCCAGGTCTGGATTCCGGACAGTCGTCCCTGGTGGGTCAAATCGCCGAAATTGCGGCCGCTCTACGAGTGGGTGCGTGCCCTGTATGCCGAAGAGCGCCGCCTGCCGTTCATGCTGATCACGGCGTGGGTACCCGACCGCGTAGCGGCCCGGGAGGCTGAGCGAGCGCGCATCTTTTCCTGTCTGGCCGAGCAGCTGCCGTTGCTGAATGTGGAGCGGGAAATTCTCGACCGACAATTGCAGCTTTGCTGAGCGCAGAGGTTCGGTCGTTCACGGGGACGGCTCCGCCCGTCGCGAGGGGCTACTCGCTGCTCCCGTCGGCTAGGAGCGCCTCACGCAGCAGTGTCTCGCCGGCGGCCACATCAGGGTTGACCTCGGCCGCCTGGATGGAGCCGTAGTCGCAGCGAAGATTGCGCGCGTATCCAACCAGGATGGCCAGCGCGGTGATGGACAATATCGTTGAAATCGTCAGCCCGAGCATGCCTTCAGTCTACCCGGGAACGCCCGCCCACGGAGAGCTTCCCTGCTGCCTTAGCGGATTTTCCGCGGCGCAACGTCAGGCTATATGACCACGATCTTTTACCGAGTCAGGATCGGCCTCTTGATTGTGGCCAGCCCTGCTGCGGTCCGGCATGACCGCAGCAGGGTCTCCTGTAGTAGATATATCAGCAAGCGGGCCCGGTCGAGTCGGTGGACAGCGCTTCCCGCCGCACGCGCAGCACCCGCCAGCCCGTGATCAGCATAAAGGTGGTGGCCCCGACACTCGCCCCGAACAGCACCGGTGCCAGCCAGCCCAGCCAGGCGAATGGCCCCATCAGGTATAGCGCGTCATCTGGATCGAAACCCCACCGCCCCGCATAAGCCTTTGTCCCCGGCGGGCTGCGCGACTCGAGCCACTCGGCACACAGGCCGGTTATCCAGATGGCAAGCCCGCTGAGCACGCCCAACGGGATAGCCCAAGCCCCGAGCCAGGAGTCCCGCAGGCCGATCCCGATCGCAACAAAGAACAGAGTGTTGATCGTGACATCCGACAGGTAGTCATAGCGGTGACCCTGCACGCTTCTCATGTCGCCCAGGCGCGCAAGCTCCCCGTCAGCCCGGTCCAGGAAGGCGGAAACAACCCACCAGATGCCGCCCCACACCACGCTACTGTGGTCACCCCGCGCAAACTCCACGCAGGCGACCACACCCGTCAGCACACGCAATGCCGTCAGGTGATTCGGTCGTACCCCGGTGCCGATCAGGGGTCGAACCAACGGACGTGCCAACAGATGTGTCCAGGATGTGCCCGCGACGCGCCCCAGGAGTGTGCTTCCCGAAGGAAGCCTCGCGGCACGGGAGTCAGCCGACTCCATCCGATGCCAGAGATACAGACCGCAACTGCCCCAGATCACCTCGCGGATGCGCTTCATGAGTGAGAGCGCCAGACCCAGCTCGGCGGGCAGCCCAAGCAGCTGCGCGGCCAGCAGGTAACCGACTTCCTGCACACCCAGGGCCGCAGGCACCGCAAAGCCGAGTGCCTTGGATGCCTGCCCGATACTCTCCAGAATCAACCCCTGAGTGAGATCGACGTCGTGACCGAAGAAGTGCAGGATCAGGCAGACCTCGAATCCACCCAGTAGCCAGGACAGCAGATGCCAGGCGCCCGCGATGCTCAGGCGGCGCGGCGAGCCGAGAAAAGCAGCTGTTGCGGTGTGCAGGCCTTCCAGGTCTACCGACCAACCCCACGAGCGACTGCACTTCAACAGCAAACGCTCGATGTAGCCCACAGCTCCGAGTCGCACAGTTATAAGGCCGGCGGCGAAGGCGAGTGACACCAACAGCAACAGCTTGCCAAACCACGCGCTGAATGCGCTCGGACCTACGAGTATCACCAACAACACCAGCCCCGCCAACGTAAAAACAATCTGGGTCGCCACCTCGACGCCCAGGTCGATCGCCGTGGCGGCGATGCCGGCGCTGAGCCGCAAGCGGGCCCGACACAGGAGACGAACCGCGACAACCTCACCGCCGATCTGCGTAAATGGCAGTATGTTGTTGACGGCCTCGCGCACCCAGCGCAGCAGCAGAAAGCGGCGCCGCCCAGGGACTTCGCTGCGCTGATCCAGGATGGCCCGCCAGCCCCAGGCCGAACATGCCATCTGCAATAGATGAAACAAGACGATGAGCGTCGCACCCGCCCATCCGGTACGCACCAGCAGAGCCAGCACGTGCGTGGTGCCATAACTGTGCAGCGTCCATCCGGCGAGGCCAAGACCGAGCGCGAGGGCCAGCCAGGATCCCAACCGAAGCGAGCTGAGCCGGGCCTTGGTCGGGTTGCGCTCAGACGCGATAGACATATTTCCGGTCGCCCCGACGGTCGATGTCCGGCGGAAAGGCGGCATGCTTGTCGGCAAAATACCGTGCCCGATGATCGCCATCCCGGCGCAGGTTGTACGTCAGATACAACACCCGCCGCGGCGAGCTGGTGAGATTCGGCTGCGAGGCATGCGGCGCGTAGCTATCAAAAAAGATGGCATCGCCGGGCGCCGTCGGCACCGGCTGCAACTCGAGTGTTCCCGCATCCAGTGGCCGCCACTCCTCACCGATGAGCCCGACCTCGCGCCGGCTGCCGATCTCCAGGCAGCCGTTCTCCAGGGTTGCGGCATCAAGCGTCAGCATCAAGGTCACGAACAGCGGGCCATACGCACTCCATCCGGCCTGCTGATCCTGATGCGCCTTGAAGCCATCGCCCCCGGGCAGCTTGCAATTGATCTTGTCCTTGAAGAGCACGACCGGACCGCCCATGAGAGCGCCAACCCAGCCCAGCACTGCCGCACTACGCACGAAACCATCGAACTTTTGGTGGAAAGGACAGAAATTCTCGATGCGCTGAATCAGGCGCTGTCCCGGCCGGGTCAGACTGTCCTCGTGATAGACCCAGTGGCGCCCGGATATCTCCGGGGCATGCTCGAGCTCGCTCGTCCATGCCAACACTGCTTGCAGCTCCGCGTCACTGAGGAACTGCCGCACCACCAGATAGCCGTGGCGCTGCATGTCGGCAATCTGTTGTGGCGATGGCAGCCGGTGTGCTGCACCTGCATCTGTCACCCGTGCCTGCTCGGTGAGCACGGCCCTTTTCGCTGCTGTCGGTGTCATACGACATCTATTTCATTTATGTGATGTACCTGTCAAGTCACCCCCGGGGCCTATGTTTTTGTGATAGCGGTAGCCTAATCCCCCGCCCGCTCCTCCTAAGATCGCGTCGGTCCAGCTGCGGCAGTCGTCAGTCATGCCGCGGCGCAATTCAGGTACCAAACTCGGGCCGATTGCGGCGCCGGGCTTTCGAAGGAGCTGCAATGCAAGAGCGAATCGTGAGATCCAGATACGTAGGTGCGCTGGTCGGGCTGTTAGCGCTTTGTCCCGCCGCGTACGCTGCTGACGTAGGTGTCTCGGTAAATGTCAACGTGCCAGGCATCTACGGACAAGTCAGCATTGGCGAGCTGCCGCCGCCTGAGCTCCTGCTGCCCAGGCCCGTCATCGCAGTTCCCGTGGCGGTCGCCGTTTCGGCGCCGCCCGCAGAGCCTCTCTATCTGCATGTGCCTCCGGGACACGAGAAGCACTGGGCACGGCACTGTCGCGAGTACGACGCCTGCGGGCGGCCGGTCTATTTCGTGTCACAGCGTTGGTACCAGGACGTGTACGTGCCCCGACACGAGTGGCGGCGTGACGAGCGCGGCCACGAGCATGAACGGGCGCATGAATATGAGCATTCCCACGAGCATGAGCGCGCTCACGGACAGGAGTTTGCTCATGAACGCGACCATGGTCATGAGCACGAACGTGAGAGGGAATCCGGTCACGGACACGACCACGAACGCGACTAACACCAGGCGGCGCGCAGCGCCCCGGGGCTGCGCGCGCCTGATTATTTCTTCCCAGTCGGGGTCGCCAGGAAGCCATGCACTCTGCAGTTGACCGGGCAGCTCGGATCGAAATAGCTACCGACAATCGTGCCGTGCGCATTCATGCCACTGATGGCCACCGCAGCACCTGGCAGCGGTAAGCTGACGTAGCTGCCCTTCTGCTCAACGAAGCCGCGCGTGTTGAACGGCGCTGCCAGTTGCGGACTCTGATACATCCCGGCAATCGTCTGATCGTTGCTGATGACGCTCGGCATGGTGTTCACGCCGCCCGGGAAATTGATGCTGGAGAACTTGCCGTGGCTGAACAGAAACCCGTGCCGGATCGCGCCCCCGGCTCCGGTGGCGTAACTACCGACGATATCGCCAGGCTCGTTGATGGCCTCCGGACTGGTGTTGATGCCCCCCGGGAAATCGACTCGCGTGAAGTGGCCCTTCTTGTCGATGAAGCCGTGCAAGCCGCGCGCGTCATCATAGGCACCGGTGATGTCGCCGCCGTTGTTGATACCGGTCGCGGTGACGTCGACAAAGTCGGCAGGCACCGGGATGTCGGTGAAGATCGACTTGCTGTAGGTAAACATGTGAATCACGCCGCGGTTGGTCTGGAAGTAGCCCGCGACGTCGCCGTGCTCGTTCAGTCCGCCGAACAGCGCAAGCTGACTTGAACTCGGAATGGCAATGAGCTGCAGCACGCCTGCATGAATCAGAAATACCTGGCGATGCGCTGCGTTGTTGGAAAACTCTCCGGCGACATCGCCGTGCGCGTTGATCGCCAGCGGCGTCGTTTCGCATACCGCCGTGGTGCAGGGCAGGCTGGGCAGCAGGGAGAAAGGAGCGCCGGTACGCGAGAACCCGTACGTCAGCTGGGTGCCGGGAATGGAGAAGTCACCGACCAACCGGCCGGCATCATTGATGCCGTTGACCATCGTGTAGCCGGCGAATCCCGGGTAGTCAACTGTCGTGACCACGTACTGTGCAGCTGACGGGACAGCTGGCATCGAGACTGTCGCCAGCACGCCAACGATCGTGCTCAGGGTGGGTGAGGCTCGCATTCTTATCCCCTCGCCGGTCGCAGCCCGGCTGATTTGTTAAACGTCCTGCATCCCGGACGTTAACTCCCTCGCTGCATGCCATGGGCGGCATTTGTCATAAATGCGCCTATGAAAGCAGCGTCGGGACACGCGGCGCGCCGTACGCTTGCCGACACGGCGCAGGCGCATATTGCCGTGAAAGTGGCCGCGCCATCGGCAACGTGCGGGTTGTGATCGCTTGATCAGCGCCCTGACACGATGAGACTCACGCCGCGCCCGCGCGGATCAGGAGCGACCTGCGGTGAGTTTGCCAGGATCTCAATGGCGGCGACATCACCATTGAAATCCTGTTGTTTGAGAGCGTAACCCAGTCGCTCGAGTTGGCTGCTCAGTGCCGCCGGGGGTGCCGCGTAGGGCTCCCAGAAGATGGTATCTGCCGGTAACAACTGATGGTGGTAGCGGGGCTCGGCAAGCGCACGCGCCAGCGGCAGTTGATATTCATACACGGCTACCAGTATCTGGAACACCGAAGTGAAGATGCGCGAGCCACCCGGCGTGCCCAGGATCATCTGCGGCCTGCCCGCCTTTAAGAGGATCGTCGGTGTCATGGAGGACAGCGGTCGCTTTCCAGCCGCGATGGCGTTGGCCTCGCCTCCCACGACCCCAAACTGGTTCGGTGAGCCCGGCTTCGCTGCGAAGTCGTCCATCTCGTCATTAAGCAGAAATCCGCCACCCTCCACCAGCACGCCTGCACCGAAGTCGCCGTTGAGGGTATAGGTGTTGGACACCGCGTTGCCCGACTGATCCAGTACGGAGAAGTGCGTCGTCTGGGGCTTCTCGAGACCGGGTTGCATGGCCGAAGTCGCGCTCGGGCGGTCGGGATCGATCTGGGCGGCGCGCTGCGACAGGTAGTCCGGATTGAGTAAGCGCTGCACGGGGACTGTGACTCTGTCAGGGTCACCCAGGTAGGCGGCGCGATCGGCAAACACGCGCTTTTCTATTTCCGCCACGAGATGAATGTATCGCGCGCTGTTGAGCGGCAGCCCGGCAAACAGCGGCCGGGCGTCCTCCTTCATCTGCAGCATCTGCAGTAGCGCCACACCTCCGGAGCTCGGCGGCGGAGCGGTAACTACCGTGAATCCGCGCCACGACCCCTGCAGGGGATCACGCCAGATCGCCCGATATTGAGCCAGGTCGGCGCGCGTAATGAGTCCCTTCACGGGCCCGCGGCTCATCTGCTGGATGATCTGACCGGCGGTAACCCCGGTGTAAAACTCATCCGCACCCCGTGCCGCAATGCGCTGCAGGGTCGCGGCCAGTTCGGGCTGAACAAACAGTTGGCCGGCACGCAGGCGGCTGGACCAGGCGGCGAAATTCGTATCAGAGGCAAAATCGGTGGCAGCCGCGTCCCGCTCTGTGATCAGCATCTGCGGCACGATGAAGCCGGTGCGCGCCAGGGCAATGGCGGGCGCGAGGTCCTGCTGCCAGCTGAGTCGCCCGAAACGCCGGTGTGCCTCCCACATACCACGCACGGTTCCGGGAACCGCAATGGCGAGATTGCCGACAAGACTCTGTTTGCTCGGGGTGCCTTCGTGATCCAGGTACATGCCCGGCGTAGCAGCCGCCGGAGCGCTCTCGCGATAATCCAGAAAATACGCCCGGCCGTTTACCAACAGCGTCATGAAGCCGCCGCCGCCGATGTTGCCGGCCTCCGGATAGCTCACGGCCAAGGTAAATGCGGTTGCGACGGCCGCATCGACGGCATTGCCACCGGCACGCATGGTTGTCTCGGCAGCGTGCGCACCGTATCGATCGGGCGCGGCGACTGCCCCGGCACGCAACGCGTCCGCGGCTGCAACATCAGCAGCCACATCGGCAAACACCAGCAGCGCGCCCCCGAGCACCGCGAGACGCGCGATCACGCTCCCATGACAGATCTTCAATTGTCTATTTTCCGTTCGCGACTCGAGGCTCCGCCCCCGGTGTCCATCGTGATGATGATAAGCTTCAGCATTATGCGCAATGTTGCATGACGCTTTACCGACGTTTTAGCAGGCGCGCGCTGAGATGACGGCCGTCCCGTTACACCACTCCCTGCCGAAGCGCGCTCTGCGTAGCGTGCAGTATTGGCTCGCCCGCATGACAACCCGCGACGGCTATGTGGCCGCGCGCGCCGCCCCTTTTGATCTGACTTTCCGGGGACCAGCGGCAGACTGCATCACCCGTCACATTTTCCGTCTCGGAGCCCATGAGCCGCATGTCACGCGCTACGTGCTCGAACACGTGCGTCTGGGACCTGGCGACGTCGCGCTCGACATTGGCGCCAACCTCGGCTGGTACAGCGTGCTGCTGGATCGTTTGAGCCTGCCGGGCGCACGAATTCTCGCCTTCGAGCCCGATCCGGAGAGCTTCCGCCTGCTCGAGGAGAATCTACAGCTGAATCGTACAAGTCACGTGACGGCGCTCAACGTGGCGCTGGGCGATGTGCCCGGCACCGCGGAACTGAAGCGCTATAACAGCAAGAACAACGGCTGCCATACGTTATTCGCTGGTGGCAATTGCGAAGGCGGCATCGCGCAGGTCTCGATCGATACCCTCGTTCACGTCTGGGAGGAGCAGCAACTGGGCAGCCGGCCGCTGAAATTCATGAAAATCGACGTGGAGGGATACGAGTATTTCGCGCTGCGAGGCGCCGGGAAGCTGCTCAAGCGCTGCGCCTGCCTCGTGCTGGAATATACGCCGGATGCACTGCAGCTCGCCGGTCAAAGGGCTGCTGCAATGGTGGACTGCTTCTCGGAGGCCGGGTTGCAGGCGCAATGCTTCGTGGATGGTGAGCTGCAGCCCATCAGCCTGCAGGAGCTGGCAGATACCAGGACGCAGCGTGATCTCGTACTGACGCCGGACCCAGTGCACAATGCGGGCCGGTCCTGATCTGCCTGGGAGTCGTGCCATGGGATTGAGCCGCCGTGACCTGCTGGCTGCATCCGCGCTGGTATTGAGCACACCTAAGCGCGTGTTGGCCGCAGCCCCCGCAACCAAGGCGAGCGCCAGCTCCGGCCCCGTGGTGCTGTGCTGGAATGAAAACCCTTATGGGCCCGGTCCGGCGGCGCGCGCCGCCCTGCGTAGCACTATTGCCGAGTCCTGCCGCTATCCCGATGCCGATATCCAGCTGCTCATCGACGAGCTTGCCAGACATGAGCGCACCGGATCCGAAAGCATCGTCATCGGCACCGGGTCAGGGGAGCTGTTGTGCGCGCTGGGCATGCTTTATGGGCGCGATGCCGGCGAGATCATCGCCGCGCAACCGACCTACGCCGAACTGACCGATTATGCCAAGCGGTCCGGTGCGGCATTGAAGCTCGTGCCCGTGGATTCCCAGCTGCGTCATGACCTGGCTGCGATGCGCTCTGCAGTCGGCGAACGCACCCGCGCGATTTATCTATGCAATCCGAACAATCCCACCGGAACCGCCCTCACAGCGGCGGCGATCCGTGCATTCGTGCATTCGGCACCCGATCAGATCACCACGATCATCGATGAGGCCTACATGGATTTCGCCGACGGCGAGGGATATCAATCGGCGGTGGACCTCGTCAGGGAAGGTCGCCGCGTGGTCGTGCTGCGCACCTTCTCCAAGATACATGGCATGGCCGGGGTGCGCTGCGGCTATGCCATCACGCGACCCGACATTGCAGCTGAGCTTGCGAGTGCCCGCATGAGCTCACCCAGCATCCTTGCTGTGCGCGCCGCACGTGCAAGTCTTGGCGATCGGACATTTCTCAGCGAGTGCCGCGGTCGCATCCTTGCCAGCCGCAAGCGCATCACCGCTGAGCTGGGGCAGCTCGGTCTGACCTTTGCAGAGCCGCAGGGCAACTTTGTGTATTTCGATACGGGCATGCCACTGGCTCAGTTCAACGAGCAGATGCGCCAAAAAAACATCATGGTTGGACGGCTGTTCCCTCCGTTCGGGACCTGGTGCCGCATCACGATCGGAACCGAGCCCGAGGTCGAGGCATTCCTGCATGGGTTGCATTCGGTGGTAGGCGCCGAACGGCGAGCTGCTTAAGCGCAGTAAAGAACGCATGGACCGGGAGCAGATACTCGAACATCTGACAGAGGCCGAGCGCCAGGTTGCCGAGGGGGAACGCCGCCTCGCGCGCCAACGCGAACGAATCGAGCAGATGGCCTCAAACGGCCAGGAAGTGCGCATCGCCCGTGAGCTGCTCACGCAGTCCGAGCACACCCACACCCTGCAGATCGCGGATCGGGACAGGCTGCGCGAATTGCTCGCCGCGTGCCGTACGCCGGACCCGCCTGAAAGTTGATCCCGCGCCTGCCGACGTGCGAGCCGCGGGCCGTCAGCCGCTACCCGAGGCCGCTACCCGAGGTTACTGTTGCGCAAGCTTAGAGCCTGATTTCGCGCGCCCAGTGCTTACGTCCTTATGGGGATCACCGCCCTCCTTGGCGGCTGGCCCTACGGTATCGGCCGCATATGCACCACGCTCTCCAAGCGGTGCGGCCGGACCCTCGGTCGTGTCCTTCTCGGTCTGTCGTTCCATCTCCGCGTTGATCTCAGCACCCAGCACCACGATGAGGCTGGAGACGTAGAACCACATTAGAAGGGCTATGCCGCCACCGAGGGCGCCATAGGTCTGTCCGTAATGTGCAAATGCCCGCACGTAAACTGCAAACAGGGCACTCGCACCCAACCACAAGGTGGACGCGATCGCAGATCCCCAGCTGACCCAGCGCCAACGCGCGGGTTGCCGGGCCGGCGCGTAGCGATACACGAAAGCCAGACCCACCGCGGCGAATGCCCACAGCAGGGCCCATTGCAGTATGTCTGCGGCCCACTGCGCCGGATTGCTCAAGCCGATGACCTTGAGTGCAACCGGGATGACAATTCCCAGCGCGAGCATCGCCAGAAAACCGACCACGGCACCCAGGGTCAGCACCAACGAGGTCAGCACTTGTCGCACAAAACCGCGCTTCTCGCGCTCTCCATAGGCGACGTTCGTGGCGGTCATCAGCGCACTCATGGCAGAGCGCGCGCTCCACACCGCGATCAGCACACCAGTCAACGCTGCGATGCTCAGCGTGCGCTGTTCGTGCTGCGTAATACTCTGCAGCTGCTGTTGAAAGATGTCCCACACTCCGGGGGGCAACACACCGGAGAACGCACTCATATGCTTGATGACGTCGCCAGGTGTTGCAAACATTCCGTAGATCGATACCGCGGCGGCAAGTCCGGGGAACACCGATAACAGCGCGTACATCGCAAGCCCGCCGCTCACCAAAGTCACATTGTCGGTACCGATGCGCTTGAAGACGCGCCAGGCGATATCCCACCATCCTTTGGCGGGGATGTCCTCAGGTTTGCGCGCGGTGCGGCCGCGGGTTGCTTCCGCATCGCTGCGACCGCCGCTCCCACGACTGCCGCGCTCTTCTACGGCGCGTGCATCCTCTCTCGTGTCATAAGTTGCGGATTTGGCCGCCATGCGCACCCTCCATCGCCTCTCATGCTCGCGCGGGCTCTCAGAGGCGCAGAGAGCGCGCGCTGGGGCGAGTCCAGTAAATGGCCGTGGCGACGGTAGCCGCCGCGAGGACGGCTAGGAGGGGGCGCCGTCTCGCGACTCCCCACAGTGCCGGCAGGAATTTGATCAGACGTGTTACTCCGGTCACGGAGCTGGTAGCTCGGCTCAGCGCTGAGTTTCCAGGGTTCGCCACGGCAGCTGCGCTCTCGGCGAGATCCGCAGCATCTTTGGTGACCTGTCTCGGGTCGTTGGATTTTGGATCGCGCATGAGAGCTGCTCTGCTGTCGGATAGAGCTAGTGCAACGCGCTCTCGCGGGCGGGGTTCCCACTGCCGCGCAGCGAAGAGATCTCTCGTCAGGGCTCCTGACCGCGCGGCCCAGGGCTCCGCTGGTCTTTCCTGGGCATCGCGACCGGCAGGCTGCTAAGGCACGTTCGCGGTCTGTTGTTTCTTCAAGAGATCATAGCGCGCGCACTCGAGCTGCCAGATCGACTGACAGACGATGTGAAACACAAACACGCGGCGTCGGGCGTGGGCATCCAGGTGCTCGATCTCGTATTCCACCTCATCCGCAGCCACGGGTTGGTCGCAAAGGTTGCAACACCTGCCGCTTCCCTTACCTGCCCAGAGCCGAGATGGCACGTCGCAGGGCAGGATCCCCTGGGCAATGCGCTCGCGCGCAATCGGCCGCAGTTGCGCCTCCAGGCCAGTCAAAGGCATGCACGCCCTCCGGGTGGCACTTTCGTTTTTGTAGATCGCGCAAGCGACGATAGCTGACCTGCGACAGAAGCGTCAGCGCTGCCTTACTAACCTGGATTAAGTTCGCGCAATTGCTGCTCGCGCTAGCGACTTCCAGTGGCGAATCGTGGGGGTGGAATGGGCAGGAACCGTGCCTCGCAACGCGGCTCCGCCCTTCCCGCCGTATGGACGCAGGCTCACATCATCAGATCAATACGGCCATAAATGCCGTCCGCCTCATTGTTCGGACCGGCAGCGAAGAACAGCGTGGTGGCCGGCTGGCTGTCCGCGGCGTTACCGAACGCGATACCCCATAACCCCGGATTGACAATCGGCAGCCCGTTGGTGTCAGCGAGCGTTCCCTTGAAAGCTCCGCTGACGGGATCGTAGGCATTGATCCAGCCGTCGCCGAAATTCCCCACCAACAGCGTATTGCTGAAAGTTCCGAAGCCAGCGGGAGCCAACGCCACACCCCACGGGGCGTTCAGCTTGCCGCCGGTGGGAACCAGATGCGACTTGAAGTTGCCCTGCGTGTCGAACACGTCCATGAGGCCCAGCCCGGCACCGAGCACCGGATCGCGATTATCGGGCCCCTGCGTCTTGGCATAAGTCACATACAGTGAAGTGGTGCCGGAAACCGTCACAGCCTGAATATTGAAAGGCGCGTAACCTGAGGGTAGTTGCGGATCGAAGAAGGCTGCAGTCGACAGCGTTACTTTCTTGAAGGTGGCGTCGAACTCATCGATCTTGTTGTTGTGGAAATCCGCGGCATACACGTGCGTCGCGCCGCCTGAATCGGTCGCCAGGGTGAGTCCCTTGTAGACCGCGCCAGCCGCCCCGTCATCATAACTGGTCAGCGCATGCTGCATGTCGACCGCCTGGGACCAACTGACGAGCGTGCCTGCTTCGCCTGCGAAGATGAACTGCGCCGGCGCCGAGTTGACTCCATTACTGACCAGGAACGCCGATCCGGGGTTGAAGACGATGCCGGTGGGGTTGGCTGGACCATTGCTGCCGGGTGGCAACGTCACAGTAAGCGTGTCCTTCACACCGTTGCCATCATAGAGTGTCGAAGTCTGTGAAGCGTTGTTAGCGGTCCAAACCAGGTTCCCCGGGGCGAAACTGATTCCCCAGGGATTGGCCAGCGCCGCGTCGGTCGTCTTCGCGGTCGCGATGCCGTTGGAAACGAGCGCTTTCGCAACATACGCGCTGCTGCCAGGAGGAGGCGGAGCGCCGTAGCCACCGCTGCCGCCGTTGCCGCTCCCGCCGCCGGTGCTCGTACTCCCGCCACCACCACCGCACGCAACCAGCAGCAGCGGTGCGAGTCCACATGCGAGTGCGCGCAGCGCGCTGCAGGTTGAGTCGAATCTTCTGTTCATCATGACATTCCTTCATTGGGTAAGAAGCAGCTCCGTGAGTACGAGCCCGGTGCGGCACAGTTCAATGTGCTGCGACTTGCCTGTTGGTTCACAACTGCCGGACTGCAAGGAGGACTTGCGCAGCGCCCGAATTATTCCGCGGGGCCAGTGCGTTGCGGCAGGTCGTGGCGTAAATGTTGTTCCCGGACACCCATGCATCCGGGTGGCCGTATAAGGAGGCTTCCGGCGGCTGAAACGCTTGATGCTTCACTCAGCACGCTTTGCGGGAATAAAACCGGTTGGGCCGCAGTCTTCACCTGCATCGTTGCCCACGGAGAGTTCACATGACCACAACCTCATCCCACCTTTCACGCCGCCGCGTCCTGCAGTGCATGGCCTTCGGCGGCGCCGGCACGCTGTTCGCCCTCACCGGAGGGGTCCTGGCGCCCATCGATCTCGCGGTTGGCGCAGCGCGCCGGGGCGCCGGCCAGTCTGTGGGCACACCCCTCTTCGTCCAGATCAGCGATACCCATATCGGGTTCCACAAGGATGCCAATCAGGATGTGAACGGCACCCTGAGCGCGAATATCGACCTGGTAAACCGCCTGCCGACGCAGCCGGCCCTGGTGCTGCACACGGGAGACATCACGCATCTGTCAAAGCCGGAGGAGTTCGATACGGCGCAGCAACTGCTCTCAACGCTGCGCAGCAGCGAACTGCACACCGTACCCGGCGAGCATGACATCGCAGATGCCACGCTCAGCGAGTACTTCCAGAGGTTCGGCAAGGCCTCGCAGAACAAGGGCTACTACAGCTTCGATCACAGTGGTGTGCACTTCGTGGCATTGAACAATGTGATGCACGCTGCGGATGGCGGCGCAGGCTCGCTCGGTGCGGAGCAGCTCGCGTGGGCGCAGAAGGATCTGCGGGGTCGCACCGCAAGCACGCCGATAGTGATATTTGCGCACATGCCGCTGTGGAACATCTACGAGCCCTGGGGGTGGCGCACTACCGATTCGGATGCCTTGGTCGAGGAGCTGCGGCGCTTCGGGTCGGTCCTGGTCCTCAACGGCCACATCCATCAGATCGTGCAGAAGATCGAGGGCAACATCACCTTCCACACGGCGCCCTCAACGGCCTACCCACAACCGGCACCTGGCGAAGGTCCCGGGCCTGGGCCGCTCAAGGTGCCAACGGATGAGCTGGCGCGCTATCTGGGCATCACCAGTGTTTCCGTGTCGCCGCGTCCGCGTTCACTGGCGCTCGATAACGTGCCACTCGCTCAGGGAGCCTGATGATGAAATCGATGCAATCAACAAGCCGAGAGTGCTTGCCCACGATCCTTCTTTGCATAACGAGCGTCATTGTCGCGACCGACTCTGTGTGTGCCATTGCATCCCCTGCTGCGGCAGCGGGGGATGCCACTCATGGCAAGGCGCTCTACCAGGTGTGTATGGGCTGCCACTCGCTGGACGATGACGATGTCGGACCACGGCACCGGGGTGTGGTGGGACGCGTGGCCGGATCCGTACAGGGATATGCCTATTCACCGGCCCTCAAGAACTCGCGCATCGTCTGGGACCGCGCAACGCTGGATCGCTGGCTGACCAATCCCCAGACGCTGGTACCCGGCACGAAGATGTTCTTCGCCATGCCGAACGAGAAGGACCGGGCCGACGTCATCGCCTACCTGGCCGAACAGCACTGACCGGCTGGCATCCTGACAGGCCGCTTGGCCGCTATGCGTCATGCTCACGGCCAAGAGAATCCAAGCCATCATGGCCGCGTTCGGGTTCAACGCCGAATGGCGAGCAGCGGCTCAACCGTAACGAGTGCTCAATGACGTCAGACTTGTGGCCAGAATCACTGAAGGGCGGCTATTCCTGTTCGCCTTCGGGCCTAGTGAGCAGGTCAGTAGGTAGTTCTCGACCGAACTTTTTGCTTGAGCAACGCCTCCCGCGCCTCTTTTGGCTGCGTCCAGTTGGGCGCAAGTCTGAGCGCCTGAGCGTACTTGGCCAGCGCCTGTTTTGTTCGGCCCTGTCTGGCCAGTACATCGCCCCAGGCTTCGAGCGGATCAGCCCAGTTGGGACCGCGCCTGTTAGCCGCCTGCAGCTTCTCCTCAGCGCCCGCTAGATCCCCGTGACGGGCAAGCGCCAACCCCCACGAGTAATACGGTGCTGGCAGATCTGGAGCCAGCGCGACGGCTTCGGCGTACGCCTTTTGAGCTTGTCCCCAGTCGCCCCGGCCGTCTAAGTGGTCTGCCCGGAACCGATAACAGTCGACGAACCTCCCGGCTGCATTGAGAACCGCGTCGGCCTTGTCGGGATGCCCTGCAGCTTCCTCCGCCGGCGCTATCCAGCAGTTGTAGCCAGGGAAGTTAAAGATGACTGCAGGATCGACGTACGCAGCTCCGAACGCCTCCATCTCCCGCACCGCGGCGGCTATGTCGCCAGACTCAGCCGCCAGACGTCCTCGCAGGAAGGCTGCCATGATGGTGCTACTGGGATCGTTCGCATCAGGTCTTAGTGTTTGCAGCAGGATTTTCGCAGTCGCGAGGTCGTGGAGTCGGATTGCAATATCGGTAAGTGGGACGGTTGCTGAGCTAGCAACGTTTGAGCCGACACCACCTGTGGCGTCCGCGTCCGCGACCGTAGCGTCTCGCCAGCGGCCCAGATTCCACGTTAAGACATCGACATTCTGATAATAGGTTTCCGGCGCCCGCCCGGGTCGACCCCCAGCGGCGCGGCGTAAGTTCTCGCCAGCTTTCCACGCACCCTCCTCGTCACCAAGCGCCCAAAGCGCATTGATAACGTTGTTGTGCGCGATCCAGTAGTCCGGTTTGAGCTTCAGGGCTGCAACATAGAGTTCCAGCGCTTCGCGGACGTTACCGGAATTAGCAGTGGCATTGCCCCAGGTGTTGAGTAAGTAAGGGCGATCCAGGTTGCCAGCTTTGTTGAAACTCACCCGGCTGAAGCGGATAGCCTCGTCGTTGCGACCACGATTTGTCAGGTAATAGGCCCACAGAACGGGCTCTGACTGCGCATACACATATTCCGCAGCATCGCTCGTGAGCTTGCCGAAGTCTGCTGCCTTGCCCATGAACGTGCTCGCCGGGACTCCATCGCCGCGAACCGTGAGTGCGAGCCGGCCCTCGGCCGTCTCAACGACCTCACCCTCGATATGCAAGTCATGACCGAAGCGAGCACGAAGCACCCTGGACAACTCGCCAAGAGAGATGCCGGCCTCGGGCACTGCCAGCGTTATCTGTCCAGTCCAGGCGTTCGACAGATTGCGCTTGGAGGCATCGGCACGCGTTGCGCTCTGTAGTCGACGCAACTCATCCAGAAGGCCCGCTGCGATGACCTTGCCGGTCGCTCCCTGCGCGATAAGAGCAGGCGACGCTTCAAAGGGTTCGACCACAACCTCTCGCGAGGTGAACGCGTCGCGCAGCAATACCAGAGTTCCGGCGCCAATCACGATTGCCACCATGGCAAGGACAACCTGGAACGCGACGCGTAGCCACAAGCCTGCTCTCCGAACCCATTCCTCACGGAGCTGGTTGCGTAAGTGTGCTATCCGCAGTTCATGCTCGTCCTCGAGATGCTTCTTCTGAACCCGCAAGAGATCCGCTTGGTTTTGCAGGAACTCCTCGGTCTTGCGAGCCACTCCCGGGTCATTACCGGCAAGCTTTGCGGCCACGGCTGAAGCAAACGCCTCCGCGCTTGCTAGCGGCTCTGCAGGCTCCGTTACGAGCGGCTCGTGCTCGCTGCCCAAAAGTCCACCCAACAGACCTTCCGTCATCCCACCCCCCGTGTGCAGTTCCAATCCTCTTAAATACGACCTGCTGATTCAAGACCCAAGCATCTGGATTTCGCGCGATCGGCAACATCCGAAGGTGCAATTGAAGTCGATGAAACCTTTTTCGGCAGGCCTTCGGCCAGGGACATGTCTGTCGGCCTACCAGGCAGGCGGTCTCGTATACAACCCCGGCTGCCAGACTGCCCACACGCTATGCAAGCCTGGGCTGGCCCTACGCCACTCAGTCGCCTGCCAACACCACACTGTGGTCCTCCAATGCCTGGATCACTCCAAGCCGAACAGAGTACATCCAGACATCCAGATGTGTTGCATACGGGAATGTCGCCGTATCACCCTGTCTCTCGTCATAGCAGAAACCGATCCGGACTTGGCAGCGCACCGTCAGGCTGTGACGATGAACAGGCCACGCCCGCAACGCTCATCAGAATCGGAACATAGACGCCGTTCATGGATCGGAGCGCTGACGCGCACGGTTCGATTGATCTGGCGGGAGGGCTATCCGTCCGATACTGTGGTGACGCTGCCAACGCCGGTCTCGAGAGGATCCTGACCGTTTTGCTCGAGAGTCACTGAGGAAGGTTCCTAATGCTGTCGTATCCGACCTATAAAGAGTTCCGTGCCGCGAGGCTCACGTGCCAGCAGTGCAACTGGCGTGGGCAGGGACGTGAGACAGAGTTCGGTGAGACGACCAAGACCGCCCGCATGACCCAGTACCACTGCCCCAAGTGCGGGGAGCCCCTGGCGAAGGCTCCCTGGCCGCGCATCGGTGAGAGTCAGGACTGAAGGATCAACTCTCGACCTGGCGAGGGCTGGCTATCCCCTCACGTAGGTGCCTATACTCGCAATTCGCCCTTGAGCGAGGGAGGCTCTCTGGGATGAACGCCGCCCATGTCGAGCACCGGGGACCGCCTGCCACCATCCGCGTTGCGGGCTGCGTGATGTGCGAGAATCCGACTCCCGGTAATCGCGTCTTTAGAATTCACGCCAGCAACGACACTGAGTTCTGCTACAGACTCTGCGTTACCTGCCTCATGCAGTTCGCAGACGTCAACAAGGACGCGATCAAAACGCTGCACGAGGCGCTGCTCACGAAGCTCTGGCTCATCCGCGAGGCGATGCCGCGCTATGGATCACCAGCTCGGGGTGTTAGCCATTGACTATGGCTGCGTTCACAACCTACGGTCAGTTTCGTAACACTAAGCTGACATGCCCCTGCGGCTGGTCCGGAATGGGTAGCGAGACGCACGCCGGCACGCCGTTCGCGCGCGGCGCGATGTACGAATGTCTTTGTCCGGAGTGCGGGAAGGAGGTAGCGGATGCGCCTTGGCCGAGTCTGGGAGAGACGCTGGACCACGGCCAGCCTTTGTGAGCCGTGCAAGGCTGACGATCAGCGCTGAGCTCGGGTTGCGATGATTATCTCGCGCGCAGCGGACGAAGACCGGGACTAAGCGCGCCGCTCGGCCGAAGCCAGATGGACTGGCAAGAGATGTGAAAACTATAACTGGCGCCGCCGCCAGGTCCCCATTTCTGAACTTCGTACTCGACATCGGTCGGTGTAATGGGATAGTCGCAGAGGCCGCAACTGTTTCCGCTCCCATATCCGGCGATGATGGCTGGCGGTACCTCACGAGGTAATGTGCCATCCTTAATTCGGGTACGCGCGATGGCATGCAACTCGCTTTCAGGTTTCGTACTGGCCATGTCAGTCTGACCTCTACTCGGGATCTTTTTTTGGTTTGGCTCCTCTGCCCCCAGGCGCTTGTCGGCGATGCCGCGGCGCGGCGCCGAGCAACCTCGAACCCGGTTGCACAACGCGTCGCCTTCCAGCACCGGTCGCACAAAGCAGGTTCATCGGGCTCACTTTCCCGTTCCAACACGCACCCCTGGCCTGAACCCAACTCTGCAGACTAAAAACCGACAGACCTTTGAGGCCCGTCAGCGGCGAAAGTGTTCCCCGTGTGTACCCGATGCCCCGAAGCTTTCAGTGGGATTCCGTAAGTTTCTGCTTTATATGGTCGGAGCGCCGAGATTTGAACTCGGGACCCCTTGCACCCCATGCAAGTGCGCTACCAGGCTGCGCCACGCTCCGACTCAGTTGTTCTTCTTGGCAGGCTCGAGCACGACGGGGGACCAGCCGTGCAAGGTGGAAAATGATACGCCGTTTCCCCTAGCGTCGCAGGATGCGTCAGCAGCTCCTCAAGCTCGAGGCGCATCTGCTTGACGATCTGCTGGCTCTGGCTGACATCGCGTGCGGGCTTCCTCGCCGGTCAGCTTCTGGCGCGCGCCGCCGATCGTGAAGCCCTGCTCGTACAGCAGGCTGCGGATCTGGCGGATGACAATGACGTCCTGGCGCTGGTAGTAGCGGCGGTTGCCGCGCCGTTTCACAGGCTTGAGCTGTGGAAACTCCTGCTCCCAATAGCGCAGCACGTGCGGCTTGACCCCGCACAGGTCACTGACTTCGCCGATGGTGAAGTACCGCTTGCCGGGAATCGCCGGCAGCTGGGCGTTATTCTTTGGCTCCAACATAGGCTTCGACCCGTGCTTTCAGCTTCTGACCCGGACGGAACGTGACCACGCGACGAGCGCTGATGGGAATCTCCTCGCCCGTCTTCGGATTGCGTCCGGGACGCTGGTTTTTGTCTCGCAGATCGAAATTACCGAAGCCGGACAGCTTCACCTGCTCCCCGTTCGACAGGGCCGCCCGGACTTCCTCGAAGAACAGATCGACCAGCTCGCGCGCTTCGCGCTTATTGAGCCCGAGCTGATTGAACAGCGCTTCCGCCATCTCCGCCTTGGTCAGGGCCATCTCGTTATTCTCGTATTCTTGCGTTCAAGCTCGCACGCAGATCCGCGACGATGGAGGCCATCAGGCGCTCCACATCGTCGTCGGTAAGAGTGCGAGAAATGTCCTGAAAAATCAAGCCCAAAGCGACGCTTTTTCGACCGGCTTCTACCCCCGGGCCGCGGTAAACGTCAAATATTCGGAGTTCGCTCAACAGGCTGGACGCACTTAAGGTTACACGCTCGGCAAGGGCACTTAAAGCGACGGATTCATCGACCACCACGGCGAGGTCGCGCCGGACCTGCGGAAAGCGCGAGATCTCCTGGTAGGCAGGTCTTACCACGCTCAAACCGGCCACATCGAGCTCAAAAAGCACGGGTGGATATGTAAAATCCAGCTCGCGCACCAGGGTCGGATGCAGCTCCCCCAACCAACCTACCGGCACGTTACCTCTGCAGAATGCGCGCGGCACGGCCAGGATGCAGACAGGCCAGCGGTGTGTCGGCCGCCTGGAAAACGAAGGCCTGTGGCTCACCGGTGCCGGCGAGCAGCGCTTCCAGATCGGCTTTCACATCATAGAAATCGACCGGCGCGCGCGCGACCCCCCACTGTTCCGGCAACCGCGGACCCGTCGCAATACCGGCGAGCGAGTCCACTTCGCGTGTGCCCCCATTCACCCGCTCGAATCTCGCAGCGTGCTCGAACAGCCTGATGCGATCCTGTTGGCGGCGTTGGTTTTCGAGAGCCGCCTTGATCAGGCCTGGCCACAGCGACACGCCGCATCACCGACAGATCGCTGGCGATGGGATTGGCCAGCGGCAATCCCTGCTGCTGCGGGAACAAGCGTCTTCTGCAGTGTCGGATCGACAAAGGCAAAGGTGATGGCTTCCTGGTAGCCGCGCATGGCCAGGCTTCGAGCAATCACATGCTCGGCGAACGCGCTCCTCGGGAAGGCGCGGAACGCGCTGCGGACCGACGGCGTCCGCTTCTCGATCGCCTCGAAGCCGATGATGCGCGCAACTTCCTCGATGAGATCCGGCTCGATCGCTGATATCGAAACGGTGGGCAGGCGGTGTGACCTGCCATCCCCCATCCGCAGGGCATCGACGTTCATCTGCAGAGCTGACCAGCGTTGCAGTGATGCGCTCATCGGCATAGTCGGCGCCCAGCAGACGCCGGATTTGCGAGCTGCGCACCCGCACCGCTGTGCGCACGGGCTGATGCTGCTGCAGAGCGGGCGTTGTGAATCGTTCCGGCCTGTCCACCAGCAATGTGCTGCAACAACGCGACGGCGCGCTCCACCGCGCGTCCTGCAGCGTCGGGTCGACCCCCCTCTCGAAGCGTTGGCTCGCATCCGTAACCAGTCCCCAGCGTCGCGCGCGACCCGCAACGGCGCGAGGACTGAAGAAGGCGGCTTCGAAGAAGACATCGGTGGTGTCGGCGCTGACCGCGGTTCGCTGCGCCGCCCATGATGCCGGCGACTCCTATCGGGCCCTCGCTCATCGGTGATGAGCAGCACATCCGTCCTGTACCTTCGACCGTGCTTGCCGTCCAACAGCGTGATCGATTCGCCGGACGTGCCGAAGCGCACGTGAATGTCCCCACGGAGCTTGCTGAGGTCGTAGGCATGCATCGGCTGCCCGAGCTCGAGCATCACGTAGTTGGTGACATCAACAACCGGACTGATCGAGCGCACGCCGGCACGGCGCAAGCGCTCGCGCATCCACCAGGGCGTTGCAGATCGAGTGTTGATCGCTGCACAACACATCCGGCGAACGTCGGGCAAGCCGCGGCAGCATCCAGATACACCGCGACGCGATCGCGTCCCGCACGTTCGCTGCGCGCCTGCGTTTGCCCGGCAGGAGGACCCACGGGCACTTGCGCGACCGAGTGCACACTTGTGCCCGCCAGCGCCGCCACCTCGCGGGCAATGCCGAGGACCGACATCGCATCGCCCCGATTCGCGCGTGACGGCGAGATCCAGACACCGGATCATCCAGCCCCAGGTACTCGCGCAACGGCTGACCTACGGGCGCATCGGCCGGCAACTCGAGGATGCCGGAAGAGGTCTCGGCAAGGCCGAGCTCCTTGGCCGAAGCCAGCATGCCCGAGCGACTCCACGCCGCGCAGCTTTGCCGCCTTGATGTCCAGCTCGCCCGGCAGCCGCGCGCCTACCATCGCCAGCGCACTCTTCAGCCCCGCGCGCGCATTGCGGCGCCACACACGATCTGCACCGGCTCAGCCAGCTCCGAAGGCCACCCGACAAACCTGCAATTTGTCGGCCTGCGGATGACGCTCGGCGGAAAGGATCTCGGCCACCACCACGCCGGTGAATGGCGGCGCGGCCGGCTCGAGACCATCGAGCTCAAAGCCCGCCATGGTCAGGCGCGACCCGACTCCCGCGCCTCCCACGGCACGTCGACCCAGTCGCTCAGCCAGGAATAGGGAACTTTCATGTCATCAGAACGTCCGGAACTGCCGCAGGAAGCGCAGATCGTTCTCGAACGCACAGCCGCAGGTCGTTCACGCCATAGCGCAGCATGGCGAGCCGGTCGATGCCCATGCCGAAGGCATATCCGGTGTAACGCTCCGGATCGATCGCCGCTGGCTTGCAACACCGTCGGGATGCACCATGCCGCAGCCGGAGATCTCCAGCCAACCGGTCTGCTTGCAGATGCGGCAGCCCTTGCCCTCGCAGAACACGCACGACATGTCGACTTCGGCGGAGGGCTCGGTGAACGGGAAATAAGACGGCCGCAGGCGCATGGCCAGGTCGCGCTCGAAGAATGCCTGCAGGAAGCCGATGCAGCGCCGCCTTCATGTTGGCAAAGCTGACGTTCTCACCGACCACCAGCCCTTCGAGCTGGTGAAACATCGGCGAGTGCGTCATGTCGTAATCGCTGCGATAGACCCGCCCCGGCGCGATGATGGCGATCGGCGCGCCGTGGGCCAGCATGGCGCGGATCTGTACCGGTGAGGTGTGGGTGCGCAGCAGACGACCGTCAGGGAAATAGAAGGTGTCGTGCATCGCCCGCGCCGGATGATCGGGCGGAATGTTGAGCGCTTCGAAGTTGTGGAAGTCGTCCTCGATCTCGGGCCCGGAGGCGACATCGAAGCCGGCGCGGCGGAACAGCTTCTCGATGCGCAGCCGCGCCTTGGTGACCGGATGCAGGCCGCCGCGCTCCTCGCCCCGACCGGGCAGCGGTGACATCGATGCGGCCGGCCGCGAGTTGCGCTGTCGATCGCGGCCTGCTCCAGCGCATCGCGGCGCGCATCGAGCGCCGCCTGCACGCTCTGCTTGGCCTCGTTGATTCTCTGGCCCGGCCGCCGGCCGTTCGGCCGCGGGCAATGCACCGAGCGCTTTCAACTGCTCGGTGAGCGTACCCTTTCTTGCCGAGCCAGCGGACACGCGCCTCATCGAGCGCCGCGAGGTCGCCGACTCCGGTCGACCTCCGTCAGCGCCTGCTGGATGAGGGAGGTCAGGTCGTTCATGACCTGACCCTCCTGTCAGGCGATGCCGAGTGCTGTCTTCGCCTGTGGCGCGATCGCGCCAAACGCCTCGGCATCATGCACGGCGAGATCCGCCAGCATCTTGCGATCGATCTCCACTCCGGCCTTCATGCAGGCCGTTGATGAGCACGCTGTAGGACAGCCCGTGCAGACGTGCCGCCGCGTTGATACGGGTGATCCACAGCGCGCGGAACTCGCGCTTCTTCTGACGCCGGTCGCGGTAGGCGTACTGGCCGGCCTTGATGACCGCCTGCTTGGCAGCGCGAAATACCTTGCGACGGGCGTTGTAGTAGCCCTTCGCCTTGCCCAGAACTTTCTTGTGACGGCGCCCGGCCGTCACGCCACGTTTTACTCGTGCCATGATCGTCCCCTTATTTGTGATGCGGTAGCAGCTGGGTGACACGCCCGACATCACTTTCGTGGACGAGGCTCGAGCCGCCCGAGCGCGCATGGCGCTTCACTTTGCGGTCTTTGTGACCGAGGTTATGGCGACGATTGGCCGAGTACTGCTTGAAGCCTTTCGCCGTTTTGCGAAAACGCTTGGCCGCGGCCCGGTTGGTTTTCAACTTGGGCACGATCCAACTCCTGTTTGTAGCTACCGCTCACAAGATGCCGGCACCATGCTGGCATCCGCTTGCGGGCGAACGGCCCTTGAGGTCCGCAGCGGACCTGACGAGCCGTTACTTCTTTTTCGGTGCAAACACCATGACCATCTGCTTGCCTTCCATGAGCGGGTTCTGCTCGACCACGCCGTGCGCGGCGAGATCGGTCGGAAACCCGGTCGAGGAGCCGGCGGCCGATGTCCTGGTGCACCATTTCGCGGCCGCGGAACCGTAAGGTCACCTTGGCCTTGTCACCCTCGGTCAGGAAGCGGATGAGATTACGCAGCTTGATCTGGTAATCGCCCTCTCCCGTACCGGGACGAAACTTCACTTCTTTGACCTGAATCTGCTTCTGCTTGCGCTTGGCAGAGTGGGCCTTCTTGTTCGCCTCGAACAGGAATTTCCCGTAGTCCATGATGCGCACGACGGGCGGTTCGGCCGTCGGCGACACTTCTACCAGATCCAACTCAGCTGCGAGCGCCATCTGGAGCGCGTCGTACCGTGACATGACACCGGCCTGCGATCCGTCCGCCGCGATCACTCGCAGCTGCGGTGATGTGATGTCGTCGTTTCGCCGAACGCGCTTACGTTGCACTAGCGATGCGTTAACCCTCCAACGTCCGGCGCCCGCGGCTGTCGAGCTCGATGCGAAGACGTTCCGCGAACGTCTCCGGGGACATCGTGCCCAGATCCTTGCCGCTTCTTGTGCGCACTGAAATTAGATTTGCGGCCACTTCCTTGTCGCCCGCCACCAATAGATACGGCACACGCTGCAGCGTGTGCTCGCGAATCTTAAATCCGACCTTTTCGTTTCGCAAGTCGAATTCGACGCGAAACCCCTGATTTTTCAGGGATTTCCGTAACCTGCGCGGACATACTCGTCCTGCCGGTCGGTGATGCTCATGACCACCGCCTGCACGGGCGCGAGCCAGGCCGGCAGCCGGCCCGCATGATGCTCGAGCAGGATGGCGAGGAAGCGCTCCAGGGAGCCGAAGATGGCCCGGTGCAGCATGACGGGCGTGCGCTTCGCGCTGTGCTCATCAATGTAATACGCGCCCAAGGCGCTGCCGGGCATGTTCAGATCGACCTGCAGCGTGCCGCACTGCCAGTCGCGCCCGATGGCATCGCGCAGCACGAATTCCAGCTTGGGACCGTAAAAGGCGCCCTCGCCCGGATTCAGGGTGTATTCGATGCCGGCAGCGCGCGCGGCAGCGACCAGGGCCCGTTCGGCGTGATCCCAGATCTCATCCCCACCGACACGCTTGGGCGGCCGGTCAGCGAACTTGATGCGCAGGTCCTCGAAGCCGAAATCGCGATAGATATCCAGGATGAGCTGCGTGATCGCGACGCATTCGGCGGTGATCTGCTCTTCGGTGACGAAGACGTGGGCATCGTCCTGGGTGAAGGCACGTACGCGCATCAGCCCGTGCAATGCGCCCGAGGGCTCGTAGCGATGCACCTTGCCGAACTCGGCGAGGCGAACCGGCAGCTCACGATAGCTGCGCAGGCCCTGCTTGAAGATCTGCACGTGTCCCGGGCAGTTCATGGGCTTGATGGCGTACGTGCGCTCATCGGGCGTCTTGGTGAGAAACATGTTCTCGCCGAATTTCTCCAGGTGGCCGGACTGCTGCCACAGCGCCGAGTCCATCAGCTCCGGCGCGCTCACCTCTTCATAGCCGGCCGCCGCGCTGCCGCTCGCGCATGTAGCTGATCAGCGTCTGGAACACGCTCCAGCCCTTCGGATGCCAGAACACCGCACCCGGAGCCTCCTCCTGCAGATGGAACAGGTCGAGCTCGCGGCCGATGCGGCGGTGATCGCGCTTCTCGGCTTCCTCCAGCCGATGCAGATACTCATCGAGCTGCTTCTTGTCGCCCCAGGCGGTGCCGTAGATCCGCTGCAGCATCTCGTTGCGCGAGTCCCCGCGCCAGTAGGCGCCGGCCACCTTCATCAGTTTGAACGCCTTCAGCTTGCCGGTTGAGGGCACGTGCGGTCCGCGACACAGATCGACCCAATCGCCCTGCCCGTAGAGACTGATCTCGTCCTTGTCCGGAATGCTGGCGATGATCTCGGCCTTGTAGATCTCGCCCTGCTTGCTGAAGAAACTCACCGCCTCATCGCGAGTCAGCACACGCCGCGTGACCTTCTGATCCGCCTTGGCGAGCTCGCTCATCTTCGCCTCGATCGCCGCGAGATCCTCGGTGGTGAAAGGCCGCTTGTAGGAGAAGTCGTAGTAAAAGCCATCCTCGATCACCGGCCCGATGGTGACCTGAGCCTCCGGGAACAGCTGCTTGACCGCCTGTGCCAACAGGTGCGCGGTGGAATGGCGAATGATGTCGATGCCGTCCGGCATCCTTGTCGGTGACGATGGCAACGCTAGCATCGTCCGAAACCACATACGAGGTATCGACCAATTTGCCGTTGACGCGCCCAGCGAGCGCCGCCTTGCGCAGCCCGGCCCCGATCGAGGCGGCGACTGTCATCGACGGTGACGGGGTGATCGAAGTGGCGTTGGCTGCCATCCGGCAGGGTGACGACGGGCATGCGGAAACGTTCCTGGAGAATCGACCTGGAATGGGGTTGATTGCGGAAGATACCAGCCGCCCGGTGCGGACCATGCACCACGGAGCGCCTCGCTAGTGGTGCTTCTATCCGGAATTCAGCGACTTAAGGGCGCGTAAGGATACAGATCCGCCCGCTGATTTCAAAGCGGGGTTCGCGGCGTGGTCATCAGGGTCTCCGCCAAGCTGGGCTGTGGAGGGACTCGGCGGTGCGGCTGGCCAGCGGCGAGCGAGCTGGCGGCCCCACATGCGCAGCGGCATCTCCACCACTCTATAAGTCACCTCAGCTACCGTGGCGATCAACAGCAGCGCGGAAACCAGCATGAGCCATGAAAACCCGCCATTAGAGGGCAGCAGATCCAGCCGCGCGAAGAGCTCGCGCGTCGCGCGAAAACACGGGTTGTGCACCAGATAAATGGCGAAGGAGCGCGAACCCGTCCACATCAGCAAAGGACGCACGCCCGGCCAGGGGAGAATCAAATCCGCATCCGCGCTCGCTATGAGCAGCAATGCTGCAGATACCAGCGCCAGCATCCCGGCATTGAAACGCAGCGCGGGCGTTACCGAGATGATAGCGATGAGCGCCAGCAGTCCGACCGCGATTACACCGTAGGCGATTCGTTCACGCGCCGTCCGGATTTTAAGCTGCAGCCGACCCTCACTCTGCAACAACGCCATGAGGACGCCCAGGCAAATCGCATCGGTGCGCAGACTCCAGATAAGTCCCTCATACGGTCGTATCAGGAAAAGCTGCAGCACGGCCACGCCGAGCAACACGCGCTTCAGCCGCGAGCGGCGCATGAGATACAACAGCAGCGGGAAGAGGATATAGAACTGCTCCTCCAGCGATAGACTCCAGTACACATCTGCCTGGCCACAGGGTGTAGTCGAGCCGTGCCCGCAGACCGCTGCGTACACGTTCTCTATTTGCAGCGCCGCCGCGACGCTCGCCGGTACATCCGAGGACAGGTTTCCGAATACACCGCTTTGATTGAAGTAGCGCGCGGCCAGCAGCGGCACAATCAGCCACAGGAGCGCAGCAGGCCAGATGCGGAAAATACGTCGGACATAAAAAGGCAGCGCGAAATCGCTGAACGAGTTACCACGCTGCTGATGCAGCAGCGTGCCGGTGATCACGTAGCCGCTGATGCAGAAGAACAAATCAACTCCGCCCCAGAAGCCCCAATGTTGGAGCATCTCGCCTGCCGGTCCCTTCCAGGCGAGCAGTGTGTTGATATGACAAGCCAGGGTGAACAGCACGGCCACTGCACGCAGGGCCTCGATATCATCATTGCGGGCGCGATGCTGAGCTGCCATTCAGGGGCTCAGCTTACCTGCAGACGCTTCACGAGGGCGATAGCGCAGCAATCAGGTGGGCGCGGAAATGGTAGGCGCGAGTGGGATCGAACCACCGACCACCACCATGTCAAGGTGGTGCTCTACCACTGAGCTACGCGCCTGCTGCGGGCCGCGAACGATACAAGAGGTCACCCTGCGAAGCAAGGTAACCTCAATTGCACCAGAGACTTACAGCGAAACTAGGCCGTGCGCGAACAGAAAGCTCATCCGGCGTCGGTCGACTCGGCGCGGCGCGGCGCACCCTCGGTTTCGGGCGCTGCCTCATCGGACCTGCGGTCATCGATGTCACCCCGACGGTCCTTCAATCCCCGTCGGCGATCTGATGCATCGAAGGCGGCGTCGTCTTCAGTGCGACGTTGGTCGGTACGGCCAGGTATAGCCTCATCATGGCGAGCGGGTGCTTCCCACCGGTCCTCGCGCGACTCCTCCCGTCGCTGTTCTCGCCGCGCTTCGGCCGCACTGGGGACGCCCCCACCGGCGGCCTTGTCCTGACGCGGGGCAACGGCGGTGAGATCGAGATCCGCGACATCGCCCGACTGCCGCGCCGCCTCGATCAGCGCAAACGTCTCGGCGAAGGTGGTCACCGCACGAGTTGCGCCGGCGGTCGTGAGCCGAGCTTGCGAGCGCTCCAGGTCTCCTTCCGCCTTCCACAGGCCGACAATGATGGGTGCAGCAGACACACTGGCCTTGAGGCGCTTACACACCGCGCGCGCGGGAGTCACCGCCTCGGGAGGCAGCGCCGAGATCACGATCGCTGCGGCGAGTGTCCCGGCCTCGGCGAGATCCGCGGCATCGCGGGCGCTTGCTAAACGGGCATCCACCTGCCGTTCCAACAGTGAGGCCACGAGCAGCTTCGCGATGATCTCGTCGGCACGGTCGGAGGCTGGCACACACAACACGGCGCCTTGTGCATGCGAGGCCGGCAGATCAGGCACGGCAGACCGCGGCAGCTGCGCGGCCAGATCGCGCGCTGGAGGAAGTACGGTGCTGACGCGTCCACTGATCTCGATCCCTTCCAGGCGCTCATCCACCCACTGGTTGATGTGCTCGAGGATCGTCTGCCGCTTGCCGTTGGTAAGCGAGCCGCGATCGTAGTCTTCCTCCACCAGCAGCATCGTGGGCACGATCACGGCATCGCAAACTTCGAGTAGCGAGGTTATGCGCAGCGCCGCTTCCAGGACCGGATCCGCCTGATCGGGCCGGCTTCCCAGCAGCCGCTGGTACAGTCGTTCATGTGGCTCGAGCGCAGGCTCATCCCCCAGCAGCAGATGCAGAAACTTCAGCTGTGGAATGTATTTGCCCATGACGACCGCGCACACGGTCATGGGGACGGCGAGAAACAGCCCTGCGATGCCCCAGAGCCACGCCCAGAAGCCCGCGGCCAACAGCAGAGCCACGGGTGAAACTCCGGTGCGAGATCCATACAGCCACGGCTCGAGTACGATGTAGTTGAAGGCCTCCAACACGCCGTACAATCCCAGGACCATCACTGGCCGTGTCCAGTCATCAAACACAA
Organism: uncultured Pseudomonadota bacterium; assembly: GCA_963715725.1. Taxonomy (GTDB): domain Bacteria; phylum Pseudomonadota; class Gammaproteobacteria; order Steroidobacterales; family Steroidobacteraceae; genus 13-2-20CM-66-19. Next base: position 4,308,300 of record OY970272.1, read on the forward strand.
CAAACGACAGTAACAGTGGTACCGCGCCGGCCATCAGAATGCCCACGTAGGGGATGAAACGCAGTACCAGCGTAAGCACACCCCACAGCACCGCACTGGGCACACCAATGGCGAACAGACCGATAGCCACCCACAGCCCCGTCCAGCCATTGATGAGCATCTGCATCAACAGATAGCGGCTAACCCGGCTCGCCGCATCGTTCAGCGCAGCGGTGGTGAGATAAAGGTTGCGGGACCCCAACAATCGCAGGACGCGATCGCGCAGATCAGGCAACCGCAGCAACATGAAGGTGACGAGCACGATGACGGCAAATGTCGTGCTCAGCGGCCGTATGACCGGGCTGATCACCTCACGCAGTGTCGTAAAGGCAGTAGGTGTCGTCACCACCTGAACGCGTGCTACACCACGCGACTTGGGATCTGTCGGCGCTACGCGCTCGATCTCGCGTGTCAGCTCCTCAAATGCCTTCGTGGTATCGGCGACACCCCCCTGCAACGCACCGCCCCAATGCGCAAGATTGGTGCGCAGTTGCTTCTGATAATTCGGCATGTCGCGGGCCACATCTGCAAACTGGCTGAACACGAGACTGCCCAGCGCGCCGCTCAACGTCAGGGCCAGTGTCATGGAGACAACGACCGCCACGACGCGATTGACATGCCGCCGCACCATCATCTCCACCAGCGGCGCCACCAGGAAGGTGACCAGGATGGCGAGCGCCAGAGGCACGAAGACCTCCTGTGCCAGGCGCAACGCCGCGACGACGATGAAGATACTCAGGAGCGTGCGGCTCGCTCCAGAGACTTGGCCTCGGCCATTCATGCGACCCAACCCCGCAGGAAACGTGCCGCGCTGCTGCGCCTAACCCACGGCCTTGAGAGGGAAGCCGAGTTCCAGCTCCTTGAGGCGTTCGATCTCGTCCCGCAGCTTCGCCGCCTGCTCGAACTCGAGATTGCGCGCACGCTTGAACATCTCCGCTTCCAGCTTCTTGATCTGCTTAACGATTGCTTCGGGTCGCAGGTCCGCCGACGCCGTCTCAGTGCCCTTGCCGCGCTTGCGAGCTGTCCCGGCCGGCGCTCCGGGCGCGCGTGCACCTTCCATAATATCGGCCACCGACTTCTGGATACCCCGAGGGGTGATCCCATGCGCGGTGTTGTAAGCCACCTGCGAGACACGGCGTCGGTTGGTTTCCTCTATTGCCCGCTGGATGGAGCCGGTCATGGTATCCGCATAGAGAATGGCGCGACCGTTGATGTGGCGCGCCGCGCGCCCGATGGTTTGAATCAGCGAGTTGTCCGAGCGCAGAAAACCTTCTTTGTCGGCATCCAGGATCGCCACCAGCGAGACTTCCGGCATATCCAGGCCTTCGCGCAGTAGATTGATCCCCACCAGCACGTCAAATTTACCAAGCCGCAGGTCACGGATGATCTCGGTACGCTCGACCGTTTCGATATCAGCATGCAGATAGCGCACCCGCACGCCATGCTCGTGCAGATACTCGGTGAGATCCTCTGCCATCCGTTTGGTGAGCGTCGTGATCAGGACCCGTTCGTTCAGCTCGACGCGCTTATTGATCTCTGAGAGAACATCATCCACCTGCGATCCCACCGGGCGCACCTCGACTTCCGGATCGATGAGGCCGGTCGGACGGATGAGCTGCTCCACCACCTGGCTCGAGTGACTGCCTTCATAGCCTCCCGGCGTGGCGGACACGAAGATCATCTGCGGAGCAAGCTGTTCCCATTCCTCGAACTTCAGCGGACGGTTATCCAGTGCCGAGGGCAGGCGGAAGCCGTACTCCACCAGTACCTCTTTACGGGAGCGGTCGCCGCGATACATGGCGCCAAGCTGCGGGATTGTTTGATGACTCTCATCAATGACCAGCAACGCGTTCTTAGGCAGATAGTCGAAAAGACACGGTGGGGGCTCCCCCGGAGCGCGCCCGGAAAGGTAGCGGGAATAGTTCTCGATGCCGGCGCAGTAGCCCACCTCTTTCATCATCTCCATGTCGAACATGGTCCGCTGCTCCAGCCGCTGCGCCTCGAGCAGCCGGCCCGCCTCGCGCAGCTCCAGCAGCCGCGCCCGCAGATCCTCACGGATCTGGTCCACGGCACCGATCAACCGCTCACGCGGCGTGACGTAATGGGTTCCGGGATAAACGGTAAAGCGTGGCACCTTGCGCGAGATGGCGCCGGTCAGCGGATCGAATAAGGTGATGGAGTCGAGCGTATCGTCGAACAGCTCGACCCGCACCGCTTCGCGTTCCGACTCGGCCGGAAAGATGTCAATGACATCCCCCCGCACCCGATACGTGCCCTGAGTCAAATCGAGCTCGTTGCGGGTGTACTGCATGTCGGCGAGCCGGCGCAGCAGCCGGCGCTGATCGATCCGGTCACCGCGCACCAGATGCAGGATCATCGCGAGGTATGCCTGCGGATCACCCAGCCCGTAGATCGAAGAGACCGTCGCGACGATGATCGAGTCGGGCCGCTCGAGCAAAGCCTTGGTCGCGGACAAGCGCATCTGCTCGATGTGCTCGTTGATCGAGGAGTCCTTCTCGATGTACGTATCCGACGAAGGCACGTACGCCTCAGGCTGGTAGTAGTCGTAATAAGAGACGAAGTACTCCACTGAGTTATGCGGAAAGAACTCGCGGAATTCGCCATAGAGCTGGGCCGCAAGGGTCTTGTTGTGAGCAAGCACCATCGTGGGGCGCTGCACGCGCTCGATGACGCGGGCGATGGTGTGCGTCTTGCCGCTGCCGGTGACGCCGAGCAGGGTCTGGTGCGCCAGACCTTCTCCGATTCCCTCCACCAGGCGCTCGATAGCCTGCGGCTGATCCCCGGAGGGGTGAAAGCCGGCTTCAAGTTTGAAGGGGATCGGATCCATCAATGCAGGCGGTTTCTCGGCAGACAATATATTTAGTCCTGGAGGGAGGCGCGGCGAAGTGCCGAGCCGCGCATGGTCGGCACCGGCCTCATCCCGTAATATAGCCACGCCCCCGGATTTAAAGCGATTACAGGAACCCTAGTGGCCCTACCCGTTGCACGGCGCGTTCAGCGCGTCAAGCCCTCGCCTACGCTTGCCGTAACCGCCCGCGCCGCCCGTCTGAAGGCGGAAGGCAAGGATGTCATTGGACTGGGTGCCGGCGAGCCCGACTTCGATACACCGGCGCACATCGCGCAGGCAGGCGTGGATGCCATCAGCCGTGGCTTCACGCGCTACACCAATGTCGATGGTATCAATGAGCTGAAGGACGCCATCATCGCGAAGTTCGAGCGCGACAACGGCTTGCAGTACGAGCGCTCGCAGATTCTAGTGTCCTCAGGGGCCAAGCAGACAATCTACAACCTCTGCATGGCGGTGCTCGACCCGGGCGATGAGGCCGTGATCCCGGCGCCCTATTGGGTCTCTTACCCGGACATGGTGATGCTCGCCGATGGCCTGCCAGTCATGCCGTTCGCAGGATCGGCCCAAGGCTACAAGATCACGCCGCGGCAACTCGCCGCGTCCATTACACCCAAGACCCGTCTATTCCTTCTCAACAGCCCCTGCAATCCCACCGGCGCTGCTTACACGCGGGCCGAGTTGCGTGCGCTCGGCGAGGTACTGCTGGAGCACCCGCGCGTCATCATCGGCACCGATGATATGTACGAGAAGATCTACTGGGGCAGCGAGCCATTCTGCAGTCTGCTGACGGCTGTGCCGGAGTTATACAACCGCACGGTCACCATCAATGGCGTATCGAAAGCGTACGCCATGACCGGCTGGCGCATTGGCTATTGCGGCGGGCCCAAGGAGCTCATCACCGCCATGAGCACGATTCAGGGGCAGTCGACCTCCAACGCTTCCAGCATCTCACAAAAGGCGGCGACGGTTGCCCTGGCGGGCGATCAGGCTTGCGTGAGCAAGATGAACGAGGCGTTCAAGGCCCGGCACGATTTCGTGGTTGCGGGATTGAACTCGCTGCCCGGTGTGAGCTGTCTGCCCGGCGCCGGTACTTTTTATGCGTTCGCGGACATCTCGCAGGCGATGACCGGCATGGGTTGCCGCGATGACAACGAATTCGCCGAGCTGCTGCTCAATCAGGGCGGCGTCGCTGTGGTTCCCGGCTCCGGTTTCGGTGCGCCCGGGCACATGCGCATCTCTTTTGCCTGCAGCATGCAGACTCTCGAGAAGGCTATCCAGCGCATGGACAGCGTGCTCATCTCGGGCCGTGCGGTCGCGTAATCTGGCTGCCTTGACTGCAGAGGGCGGCGTGCGGAGAATTCGCCGCCCTTGATCCTCCCACCGTGTTCCCCGGTAGCTCAGCGGTAGAGCGTCGGACTGTTAATCCGTTGGTCGTTGGTTCGATTCCAACCCGGGGAGCCAATAAAAACAAAGATTTATAGGGTCATTGGATGGTGCCGCTCTTGCCCCCAAACTCTGGTTGCCGTTACGTTGCCGTAGCGCCGACCCTACGCCCGCGCCTTGTTCCGCTGCGCCTGGCCCGGTGTTCCTCGTGATGCGCGCCAGTTAGGGCGCCCCCGTTATAGAGGCGTCCGCGCCGCGCCTGCAGCGCCTTGCCGCGCGAGTGCACTTCGTGACCAATTCGGCGGTGCTGTTTGGGAGCAGATACACGGCTGAAACCGTGGCGAAGGAAATTGCCGCGATCAAGAACCGTGCTTGGGGCACTGGGCGGCTCAACCGGTGTTGGTCGCACAGCGCGACCGCGCGGCATACGGAGTCGAAGCTATCGCTGCCCTTACCGGAGCACGATTCCAACACCTCGATCTGCTGACCGTCGCGGCCGGGCACAGTTCCGAGCGCGGGGCCCCTGCAAAGACGCCAGTAATACCGTCCACACACCACGGCGCAAAGGTGCCGCCGGTGTGATTGGGGTATGGGCAAAACCGCGCCCACAGAACGCTTTTGGGATCAAACGGTTAGTCTCCAGTTGGATTCCAACCCGGGGAGCTAATAGAACAAGAACTTACCTCTACTTCTTCACTTTCTACAGAGTCACTTGTTTCCCGAATGTTTCCCACGCTGGCGAGCCCCGCGAGTTCTGCCATCTTCGCAGGTGGCAGGTCTGGCGCGTGTGCGCGATGCATAATCAGGCTCGCGGCAGCCTTCATGCTAATGCGACAAGAACAGGAACGTGATGAAACGCCTTCTTAATTTGACAACAGACCCTGTGCTGGTCGCTTCTGCTTGAGTCGCCATGGCGCAAACCGCTTCGATGCCAAACCACGCCAACCACGAAGCTATCGGCGATTGGCACCTTGCCGCCGGGCACGGACATGCGACTTGCCGAGCACATTCTTCTGATCGAAGTTCGCGAGACGACACACTGGCGGTGCGGGCCGCCGTGGGGCACGGCAGGTGCGCGCGGTGCGGTAGCTTACGGGACCACCGATGAGCGCCTCGATGACCCAAGCCCCCTGCAGATACAGCGCATTCATCAGCTACAGTCACGAAGACGAGCGCTGGGCAAAATGGCTGCAGTCCGCGCTCGAGCGCTATCGGGTTCCAAGGCGTCTGATAGGCCGTAAGACGGCATTCGGCCCTCTCTCAAGGCGGCTCGCACAGGTCTTTCGCGATCGCAGCGACGTGTCGGCTGCCACCGATCTCGGCGAGACCATCACTAACGCCCTGCGGGACTCCGCCAATCTCATCGTCATTTGCTCAACCCATGCGAGGGCCTCGCGCTGGGTGAACGAGGAGATCGTTACCTTCCGCCGTCTCGGACGCGGCGACCGCATCTTCTGCGTGATTGTGACCGGCGAGCCGAACGCAGGCGCAGTCCCTGGGCACGAGGCCGAAGAATGCTTCCCGCCGGCATTACGCTCAGCGGCGGTCGGCGAGTTGGCCGAAAAGCAGATCGAGCCGATTGCCGCGGACGCGCGCCCCGGCGGGGACGGTAAAAGCAACGTCAAACTCAAGATCCTTTCCGGGCTGTTGGACGTCGGTTTCGACGTGCTCAAGCAGCGGGAGCAACGCCGGCGCATTCAGCGCCTGACGCTCGCAACTTCGTTGTCCCTAGTCATGATGCTGATCACGAGCGGACTTGCCATCTATGCATACAAGGCGCGCCATGCAGCCGAGCAGCGGCAACGAGAGGCCGAGACCCTGATCGACTTCATGCTGGGTGACCTCAACGACAAGCTACGTCAGGTCCAACGTCTCGATATTCTCGAGGCCGTAGACAATCAAGCGATGGCGTACTTCCTAGCGCGCCCGAGCAGGGAGCTCTCCGACCAGACGCTTGCGCTCCAGGTCAAAGCGCTACAGAAGATAGGCAACGTACGCGAGGATCAGGGCAAGCTTCCGGCGGCGATGGAGGCATACCACGCCGCCGCCGCTAGCGCGGCCGAGCTCATGCGGCGGAGCCCCGGCGACGCGGATCGGGAGGGCGCGTATGCGGAGACGCTGCACCATCTCGGCAATGCGTACTGGTTCCAGGGCGATCTCAACCGTGCGCTCGAATCCTTTCAGCAGGCCATTGCACTGCTGCAGCGGGCGCAGAGCGTCCGCCCTTCGGATACCGGGTCAGCGGTACTGGCTTATGCCCGTATCAATGAGGGGCGGGTTCGTGAGGCGCGCGGAGAGTTCGCCCTAGCGAAATCACTCTATGAGGCTGTGCTGGCGACCTTTAGCAACCTGTCGACGAAGCATTCTGGAGAGATTCGCTGGCAGTCAGACCTGGCGGACGCCGCTGAGAGCCTCGCCAAGGTCGCCAAAGAGCAGGGTCAGCTGTCGCAGGCGGTGACCCGCTACCGTGAGGTATCGCAGATCCGCAATCAGATCATGGCCAGAAGCCCGAGCGACCGCGACTCGCAGGAGAACCTGCTGATCACCGACGCGGCGTTGGGCAGCACGCTCGCGCTGTGCGGTGACCAGAACGCTGCCGCACAGTACACCCGCGAAGCAGTGCGACTCGCTAGCGAGCTGGTGCGCTTTGATCGGACGCAGGGCGACTGGCGACTCGAGTTCGGCAAGTTCAGCAGTCTGGTGGCTCGCATCGCTCGCGGCGGCGGCCACTTCGAAGATGCGGCGAAGGCCGATCGCGATGCCGTACAAGCCCTCACGGAGTTGGTAGCCATGGACAAAACCAACACCACATGGCGCAGGGAGCTGGCCCGTGCGCAGATGGAGTGGGCGCAGCTTCACCTGGCCACGGGCGATGTCGCCGGGGCCGAAGGGCTGCTCAATGCGGCGCGCACGGCTTTCCAAGCCGAGCGGCCCGGCAGCAGCGTCAATCGCAGTCTGCAGCTCTATGAGGCAGAGACCCTGATTTCTCTGGGAGAGGTTGCTGCGCAACGGGACAATGCAGTAGCAGCCCGAGCGCAGTGGCAGCAGGCTCGCGACACCATTGCCGCCGCTGCGCAGGTTGGCGCGGACCCTGAGTTCCTGGCGGTCTGGGCCCGGTCACTAGTATTGCTCGGCGACACGAGGCCCGCGCAGCCCGTGCTGCAGAAGCTTGCCACGATGGGCTATCAAACACCCGATTTCGACGCGCTACTGCAAAAAGCGAAACAATCATACCCGACACCGCGCGGCGCGCTGCGCTGCGCCAATGGGGCGGCGGCGATCCGTGTCGACGAAATTCATTAACACGTGTCACTTTTTGTGACACAATCACGACTCTGTCTTGGCATCTCAAAACAACAACGAGGGCTGGCCAATGCCTGCGAGAGTCAACGTGCCGTGCAACGGCAATGCCGGAAACAATACGGTCAACCAGATTCCGGACAAGATCACCTTCGGTACCAGCGGCAACTGTACGTTCATAAGTTTTCAATTCGTGCCGACAGATCCAGCGCCCGGCTTTTCAAATAAACAGGTCGCGAGCAACGGGTCAACGGTCTCGTACGACTACAATGGAGCTGCGATACCTGCGGGCGGTTACGAGTTCAGCTACGTGACCAACACGTCAGCGGCGGGCAACGGGACAGGCGTCATAAAGAATTAGCGTCGCTCTCGATCCCTCGGGGCCCAGCAGTGATAGTTTTCCTAATCTTGCGCTGAGCACCTAGCGGGAATCGTACCGGTTGAGTCGCGTTGGATCCAGCGCCTTGAATCAATCTGACGGACCAGTCAGCTGGCGATCGTCGTTCAGGCGGAGGTCCCTGGAGCCACGCAAAGCCAGCCCGCGCGGAGAGCCAACAAGTTGAGGTCAAGGCGAAGACGCAGCCTGAGATCGCGGGCCGCGAACGGGACGGGTTGACAGGGATACCAAAGGATGATTTCCAGTGGGCGCGCTGGCATCTACACTGACCTCCAAAAGAGCGCCCCATTGCAACCATTGGAGAAATCTGACAATGAACAATCGATTCTTCTCCGTCGGCGCACTGTCGATTGTGCTGCTCTTTATTGCAAGCCCTGGACAGTCGACGGAAGCCGCCGGTGCTGAAGATGCGAAAAGTCTGCTCACGAAAGCGGTGGATTACATGGCAAAGGAGGGCCCTGCAAAGTCCTTTTGCGCGTTCAATGATCCGGCCGGGTCATTCCACGCCGGGCCTCTGTATGTTTTTGTCATCAACATGGATGGTGTTTACTTCGCTCACAGTGCCGCGCCGACTCTAGTAGGAACATCGTTGCGCGAATTACGAGACGCTTCCGGCCGGCCCTTTGGGAAAAACATCATGGAAGTCATTACCACCCACGGGGAGGGAACCGTGGACTACATGTGGCTCAACTACTCTACGAATAAGGTAGAGAACAAGCATTCCTTTGTGAAGAAAGTCGGCGATCGGTTCGTGCTCGGGGTGGGCTATTACACTCGATGACCGGCGCGCCTGTCTGCCTCTCGATCCGCAGGGCCCGATGTGGAGACAAAGGCCATGTCCATCGAAGAGAGCGGAGAGCGCTCGCGAGGGGACGCGTCACGCACCTTTTTGGATGCTGAATGCTGTCGGTTGAAGGTGGCCGAGGCGCCGCATCGTGATCTGTTGACCGGCTGACGGGCAGTTGGATCGGGAGCAGGATGCCGACGCGGTGCGGTATCGACTCGACCCCAACCCTAACCGGCAAGAGGGTGCAGCGTCTAATACCACATCCATATCGATTGCGTCGCCGGACATCCGTGTGCACGATCCGCCGACCGATTCCGGTAAGGACTCGGAGGGATTCGGCGCGCGGTTGAGGAGCTAGTGGCGTATCCCGTCATATGCTCGCATATTCCGGCTGAGCTGGAACTGCTTCGCGTAAGTCGGATGCGAGCGCACAAGGTTGTGCAGGGACAACACGTCTGCCGAGCTTGGCCTACTGCCAGCGAGGAAGCTATCCGCAACTTTGAATAGCGCCGCTGCGAGTCTCTCATTGTTCGGTGGCTGAAAATTGGCTTTGCGCAAGTACATAAACTGGTAGATGAGCGCCAGCTCTTCACTCGTCAGATCGCGTGCTGGCTTCCCTTTCATATCGAGCCGCGCATGTACCAGCTCGTGCAGAACCATGGACCGCGGATACGGCAAATGAAGGTGTCTTGAGCCGACAAGCAAGACATCTGCGCTGTCTAAGTAAAGAGCTTCGTCGGCTGCCAGCCTGAATTGACTCAGTTTCTGACCCAGCACCCGAGAGGGATTTGGGATGTGCAAAGTTAGGATCCTGCCATTCTCGATAAGATGCGCAACCTTATGGAGTGAGTTCACATTGAAATGCAGATGCTCCCATCGGAGATCGACTCCTAAACGGTAACTTCTGCGCACGACCTCCAGAACTTGACTACTGACGTCGATCGACACGGAGGCAAACGTCTGTCGTACTCCGTTGTATTGTTGCTGCGTCAGCGACATTTCCTTGGGCCTTGAAGCTGCAGGAGGAGGCGCGACTCAACCGAGGGCAGTCCGGCAGCACAGCGTATCACCGGCCGCAGTGCAGCAACTACGCGCAGCTAAACAGTGAACACACTCGGTCATCTATCCCTTTGGGGTCGTTCCGACAACGCGACGTGCATCTAGGTGACGAGCCACTCGAGGATCATAGACAGCGCAAACATGACCTCCTTCGAACTTGCGTCGCCCAGCAAGCCCGGAACAGACGTCGACATTTCGTCATCTTGGGCAGCGAATGCCGTCGCGTAAAGGCCGATGGATGAAATTACTTATCGCTCTCGTACTTAAATGACACGCTAATGCGTGATCGGTAGGCTTCGACCTTCCCGTTCTTAAGCTGGACGTCAAGTTTTACAACTTCCGCGACTCTAAGGTCCCGTAGCGTCTTGCTAGCACGGCTGATCGCGGCGGCAGTAGCCTTTTCCCAAGATTCGGTACTCGTTCCAACAAGTTCAATTACCTTATATACGTTCTCTGGCATTGTAATCTCCCAAACCGGATGTTCACCTAACGCTTGGCCCAATATTGTATCTTAGTCGACTTTTGCGACTTAGACACGCTGCAACCAATATCCCCCGGTGGCTTTGGCAATGGCATGTCGATTGGCACGAGTGATTATTGGGCTGCGTTGAGATATGCCGCGACTGCGTCGATATCGCCTTCATCGAGCGTACGCACTAGATCGGACATGCCTGGTGAATTGGCGCGCGCGCCGCTGCGGAATGCCGGTAGGACGGCCACCGCGCACAACATCGCCTCGTTCATCCGTCCGGGCGCGCCAGGCATCGAGAGCATCCAGTTCCGCATCATTAACATCGCAGCCAATGGCCGGGTTGTGATGATCGGACGGCGCAGGGATGTCAGCGACACCAAGGTTCGCTTGAAAAAAGCAGAGACAATCTGATTGCCCCCACCGCCGCGATGAGCAAACTCCGGGTGGATCAAGCGCTTGCCCGGACAGCCAGTCGAGCACCGCGCTCGTACGGTAACAGACTGCCCGGTCGAGTTAGGGCGCGCGTGTTAGTCAACCCCCAGTATGTGTTTATCCATCGCTGTGAAAGTGTCGGCTGCAAGAAGTCATCGATGGATGACACATGGGGTAGACCCAGCGCTCCGATCGCTTTGCACCCCCCCAGGTGCAGACCGCAACCAGGCGGAAGCCTTTCTCGCTGCTGATTCGGCCTTGCGCCTTACCGAGGTCCTTCCCACCGAACGGGTCTACGGACCTGCCTGAAACATTCGATGCGTAAGCTTGGCCTCAGGTAGGATGTGCGCATGGGGCCGTCGGGGGGTCTCGATACCATAGTGTGATAGATCCGACCTCCGCACTTTGTTCTCATCGACGGTTGCGTAGTTCCGCATTTGGCAGAGCCTGGTCGGGCGCGGGCATCATCCTTTCTCATAAGTATGGACCCACGGCGCGGCGCAACAGATGAAGGCAGGCTGTGATGCACTTGCATACTCCAGCTGACACGCTCAGCAGTCGACCGGAACTGGCCGATTGTTGTCTGCGCTTCAGGCGAGACCTGGTGCGACGTTCGCCCATCCTCCTCATCCTGCTCAGCGTGCTCAGCATGGACGGATGCGGTAAGGCGCCGGCGCCGGCGGTTACGGCGCCCGAAGTCACCGTCGCCAAGGTGCTCAGCAGGCGCATCAAGGAATGGGACGAGTACACGGGACGATTTCAAGCCATCGATACCATCGAGGTGCGGCCCCGCGCCTCAGGCTACATCGAGCAGGTACTGTTCCACGAAGGACAATTCGTCAAGAAGGACGACGTACTGGTCATCATTGATCCCAGACCCTATCAGGCAGACTTTGACCGGGCGAAGGCCGGCTTGCAGCTCGCGAAATCGCAGCTCGAGCTCGCCGTCCTCGAGGCCGAGCGTGTTCAGCGCCTGAAGGATTCAGGCGCGGTATCCCGCGAAGAGCTCGACGAGCGGCTGAGTGCCCTCAATCAGCAGCGGGCGGCCGTTGGGGGCGCCAAGGCGACCCTCGACACGGCGGCACTCCTGCTGTCCTTCACCAAGGTACGCGCGCCGTTCGACGGGCGTACCAGCCGCGCGGAGGTGACCCGTGGCAACCTTGTGACCGGCGGGAACAACGGGGGCACGTTGCTGACGACGATCGTGTCCGTTGATCCGATCTATGTGTATTTCGAAGGCGATGAGAACGCCTACCTCCGCTACAACCAACTCGCGCGTGCTGGTGAGCGGCCGAGCTCGCGGGACGTCAAGAATCCGGTGCGAGTCGGATTGGCAAACGAACAAGGCTTCCCGCACGAAGGCTACATGGACTTTGTGGACAATCAGCTCGATGTCCATACTGGCACCATTCGCGCCCGCGCCGTACTGGAGAACAAGCAGGGGCTATTCACTCCGGGCATGTTTGCCCGCGTGCAGCTGCTCGGCAGCGGAGAATACGAAGCGAGCCTGATCGAGGATCGGGCAGTGGGTACCGACCAGAGCCAGACCTTCGTACTGGTTCTCGGCCCAGACAACAAGCTGGCGTATCGGCCTGTGCAACTTGGCCGGCTGATCGATGGCCTGCGGGTGGTGCGTAAGGGACTGAAGCCGGACGAAACGATCGTGGTCAGCGGCCTGCAGCGGGTACGCCCCGGCGCGCAGGTCACCCCTATCATGACCACGATCGCCCCGGCCGCGACGGCGCCAGGTCAAACTGACTCGCCATGAACATCTCGCCCTTCTTCATCGACCGACCGATCTTCGCATCGGTCGTCTCCATCCTCATTCTCACCGCGGGCCTGGTCTCCATCCCACTCCTGCCGATCAGCCAGTATCCCGAGATCGTCCCGCCCACCGTGGTTATCAGCGGTCAGTATCCCGGGGCATCGCCAAAGACCATTGCGGAGACGGTGATCACGCCGCTGGAGCAGCAGATCAACGGGGTCGAGCAGGCGATCTATACCAACTCATCCGCGACGCCGGACGGCAATTTCGCAATTACGGTGACATTCCGGCTGGGGACTAACCTCGACATCGCGCAGGTGCAGACACAGAACCGTGTGAGTCAGGCCGAGCCGCGGTTACCCGACGTGGTCCGCGCGATCGGGCTCGTCACTCAGAAGCGCTCACCCGATCTGACTATGGTCGTGTTCCTGCGCTCGCTCGATGGACGCTACGATTCGCTATACCTGCGCAACTACGCAGTTATCCAGGTCAAGGACGTGCTCGCTCGGTTGCCTGGCATGGGCGATGTCCGAGTGTTCGGTTCCGGTGACTACGCCATGCGGATATGGCTCGATCCGGGAAAGGTCGCGTCCAGGAACATGACGGTCGACGATGTCCTGAATGCCGTCCGAGAGCAGAACGCCCAGGTCGCAGCGGGACAGATCGGAGGGCAGCCGGCGCTTCCGGGCACCGAGTTCGAATATATCGTCAACGCGCAGGGACGGCTGCAAACCGAGCAGGAATTCGGCAACATCATCATCAAGTTCGGCGCCGGCGGCGATGTCGTCTACTTACGTGACGTCGCACGCGTCGAGCTGGGCCCCGAATCCTACGCCTTGCGCAGCATGCTGGATGCGAAACCGGCGGTTGGCATCCCCGTGTTCCAGCTGCCGGGCGCGAACGCCCTGGCGCTTTCCACCTCGGTGCGCAAATCCATGGCGGAACTGGCGAAGAGCTTTCCTCAGGGTATCACCTACGACATCGCATACGACCCGACGGTCTTCGTGCGCAGTTCCATCGAAGCAGTCGTGCACACGCTTTTCGAGGCAGTCATCCTCGTAGTGCTGGTCGTGGTAGTTTTTCTGCAGACCTGGCGCGCGAGTATCGTTCCGCTGGTAGCCGTGCCGATCGCGATCGTCGGCACGATGCCGGCGTGGCTGCTGCTGGGATTTTCCATCAATTCGTTGACGCTGTTCGGCCTGGTGCTGGCGACGGGAATCGTCGTCGACGATGCGATCGTGGTCGTCGAGAATGTCGAGCGCAAGATTGAGGATGGCATGCCTCCGAGGGAAGCAGCGCATGCAGCGATGGCCGAGGTGACCCGGCCGATCATCTCCATCATGCTGGTGCTCTGTTCGGTGTTCGTTCCCGTCGCGTTTCTGAGCGGCATCACGGGCCAGTTCTACCGCCAGTTTGCGATCACTATCGCCGCTTCGACGATCATTTCTACGTTCAACTCACTCACCCTTTCGCCGGCACTCGCCGCGCTTCTGCTCCGCCGCCGCAATGCGCCGCCGGATGCATTCCAGCGCCTCATCGACCGCTTCCTGGGCGCGCCGTTCAGAGTTTTCAACCGGGCGTTTGGCCGGCTGTCCAAAGGTTATGGCGAGAATGTCGTGTTCGCGGCGGGCCATCGGCGCGTGATTCTGCTGGGATTCGTGCTGCTGTTAGGATTGACGTGGCTGATATTCCGGATCGTTCCGGGCGGCTTCATTCCCATCCAGGACAAACAGTATCTGGTTGGCGTCGTGCAGCTACCCCCGGCAGCGTCGCTCGACCGCACCGAACAGGTGGTGCGGCAAATGTCAGAAATCGCACTGCGCACACCGGGCGTGGAGCATGCGATTGGTTTTCCGGGGCTGTCAGCCAATGGTTTCGTCAACCTTGACAACGCGGCAGTCATGTTCCTGCCGCTGACTGACTTCGACAGGCGCACTACCAGGAGCCTTGCGGCATCGGCTATTGCCACCACCCTGAACAGGAAATTCGCGGCGATCGGCGATGCCACCATACTCGTCGTTTCACCACCCCCAGTGCAGGGGTTGGGCACGACAGGCGGCTTCAAGCTGTATGTGCAGGATCGCGGTGGCCGCGGCTACGACGACCTGGCAAAGGTCACGGCCGATGTCCTGGATCAGGCGAGAAAGCAGCGCGAGCTGTTCGGCTTGGCTACCTATTCCACCTTTCAGAATGGCGTACCGCAGCTATATGCCGATGTCAACCGTGACAAATCCAAGCGTCAGGGAATCCAACTCTCAAGCGTCTTCAGTACCCTGCAGGCTTATCTAGGCTCCACCTACGTCAACGATTTCAACAAGTTCGGCCGCACCTTCCGCGTCTATGCACAGGCGGACGCCCAGTACCGGGCTCATCCGGAGGACGTTGCGAACCTGAAGACTCGCAACGCCAGCGGGGATATGGTGCCTATCGGCGCCATCGCGACTGTCAGGTTCGTCACCGGCCCGGATCGTGTCGCGCACTACAACGTCTATCTGGCTGCCGACATCAACAGTCAGGCCGCGCCGGGATTCTCCTCCGGACAGTCAACGGCGGCGATGGAGCGGGTGCTGCAGGCCACCCTGCCGAATGGCTACAGTTATGAGTGGACCGAGCTGACCTTCCAGCAGAAGTCCACGGCGAATACCGCCGTGCTGGTATTTCCGCTGTGCGTGCTGCTCGTATTCCTTATCCTCGCAGCACAATACGAGAGCTGGTCGCTGCCGCTGGCCATCATTCTCATTGTGCCCATGTGCCTGCTGTCCTCGATGACCGGCGTCTGGCTCACTGGCTCCGACAACAACATCCTGACTCAGATCGGCTTCATCGTGCTCGTTGGCCTCGCGTGCAAGAACGCGATCCTGATCGTGGAGTTCGCGCGGGAACGGTATGATCAAGGTGCCGCGGTCATCGAGGCGGCTGTCGAAGCGTGCCGGCTGCGCCTGCGGCCGATATTGATGACGTCCTTTGCGTTCATCATGGGTGTCGTGCCACTGGTGCTCGCAAGCGGCGCCGGCAGCGAGATGCGACACGCGATGGGCCTGGCGGTGTTTTCCGGAATGCTCGGCGTGACCTTCTTCGGGCTGTTCTTGACGCCAGTCTTCTTCGTCACGATCGAGACGATTCTGGGCGGCCAGCGCCCTCCGACTCCGCAGACGACCGCGGCTCCATCGGTGACACCTCCCGCAGAGACTGGTGCAGCATGGCAGCCGCCGAGCTGACGAGAGCGCAGGGCCATGAGTAAACTTCTGACTGGTATGAGCGCGGCCCTGCTCTGCGGCTGCGCGGTCGGTCCAAACTATCATCGGCCGGTTACAGCCGTTAACCCTCAGTTCGCGAACATCGCCGAGCCGGGCTTCGCTGCCTCCGAAGTGGAGGCGAAATTCTGGACCGTATTCGGCGACTCGAGGCTGGACCGCCTGGTCAACGATGCGCTGCTGGAAAATAAAGATCTGAAGCGAGCTCTGGCGAACCTGCGGGCATCGCGTGCCACGAGACGCCTGGCAGGCTTCGATGCGTTCCCGGAAGTAACGGCCTCCGGCCGTTACACTCATCTGCGCGAGAGTAGAAGCCAGCTACCCGCGGTCATCAGCCCGGAACGTACTCTCGATGATGTAGATGTTGGTTTCGATGCATTCTGGGAGCTGGATTTTTTCGGCCGCGTCCGACGTAACATCCAGGCAGCACGCGCGGATGAGCAGGCGGCCGCGGCAGCCCTGCGGGATGTGCAGGTGACCGTGACCGCCGAAGTGGCGCGTAACTACTTCGTGCTAAGGGGGTTGCAGGAACAACTCGCGGTGGCAGCACGCAATGCGGACAATCAGAAGCAGACTCTGGGAGTCACCCAGGCGCGCCTCGATGCCGGACGCGGCACCGAACTGGATACTGCCCGCGCCGAGGCGCAGCTCGAGACTACTCTCGCCAGCATCCCGCTGTTGCAGTCCTCGATCGCGACGACAATCTATCGGATTTCGGTACTCACCGGCCGGCTGCCCGATGCGCTCTCCTCGGAGCTGCTGCCAGGCGAGCCCTTACCTGCGCTTCCGGCTCTCAATTCTGTCGGCGATCCGGGGGCGCTCCTGCGTCGCAGGCCGGATATCCGCGTGGCGGAGCGCAACCTCGCTGCCTCTACGGCGAGAATTGGTGTCGCCATCAGCGATCTCTTCCCAAAAGTCACGTTCGTGGGTGCCATAGGTTTTGATGCCGCCAGCTTCTCTGGAATCGGTAAAACCGGGTCCGACACGTACAGCGTCGGACCGGCAATTTCCTGGGCAGCATTCGATCTGGGCAGGGTCCGTGCCCGGATCAACATCGCGCGCGCCCGCACTGAGGCTGATCTTGCCTCCTATCAGTCGGTGGTACTACAGGCGCTCGAAGAGACAGAGGGTGCCCTGACCACCTACGGCCACGCACAAAGTCGCCGTGAATTGCTGACGCGGGCTGCACAGGCCAGTGAGAAGGCCGCGGACCTTGCGCGTCAGCGATTTCGGGGTGGCCTGACCGATTTCGTCAACGTGCTGGATGCCGAGCGCGAAGCTTTGAGCGTCCAGGATAGTCTCGCACAAAGCCGCACTCAGACAGCCACCTCACTGGTCGCCGTATATAAGGCGCTCGGGGGCGGCTGGGATGATTGCCGTTACCGCGATTTTCTCCCAACAAGCGAGGCACAGCGATGTCATTAGAGGCAGGTTGCTGAGGAGGAGCAGGCGTTGATAGCGCGCGGCCCCACTGGCCTTTGTTCTCGCGCAGCGCTGATTGCCGACGCGCTCACGCAGGGCGGCGGTTGGTGCGCCTCGACGCCGGTGCTGCCGGCTCGCTCGCCATTCTCTGACCCGGGCGAGCGCCGCGACCCTGCGACCTCTGCGCCCATCTGTTCCGAACGCGGTGCAGTAGGGCCGCGACGGACCCATCCGCCAGACTTTCAGGTGGTGTCCCAGCGGCTCACTCCGCTCGCGATGCAGTGCGACACGCCCCCCCCCGGTGACCTGCTTCGCAACTCTCTGGATAGCACCGATACCTAAGTGCAAATGACTGCGCCTAGCACGACTAGTACGATCGCCATCTCTAGGACTGAGCCGTGTGTTGGCACGCCAAACGCTCGAAGAGGAGATCAGAGATGAAAACAACCGTTGACGCGCTTGATGGTTTTGCGGTGCTTGCGGCGGCTATAGTCGCGCTGACCCTGTCTGTAAATGCTGTGGCCGACGAGGTGGCCTCATTCGCCACCGGTGGCTATGCAGCTGGCCTGCGTACCAAGGAGATGATGCACAAGATTGATTCAGATGGCGATGGGACGATTTCACGAGCCGAGTGGGATGCGTTTCAGGAGCGAGTGTTTTCATCTCTGGATACCCACAAACGAGGTAAGTTGAGTACAAGGATATTCGCGAGCCGTACGGAGCTTCGTATCGGCTCCTTTGCGACCGGAGGCTATGCCAACGGCTTGCGTAGCGCTGAACTGGCGCACAAAATTGACGCGGATGGGGACGGTTGGATAACACACGAAGAATGGATGACATACAACGACAAACTATTCGACTTGATGAACACTGACCCTACCCATAAACATGTTCTCACGGCAGCAGAAATGGTCGCTACCGGAGGCGGCAACAGATAGCGCTAGGAAGGCGTCTCCATCCATCCAAGTGCGAGTCCGGGCATGCTTGGGCGCGACTGACTTGAGCGGGCGACTGGTTGCCATGTGAGCTAGTCTCTGCGTTCAACGCCCTCGGGTGAGGTTCAGGTCTCGAGCATTGGCCAGTTAGCACGCCTCGGCAAGGCCTTGCGGTGTTCTGGAAGCACCGTTCTCGGGTGTCATGCGCGCACCGCTCTCGGAACCTGGTGGCTGGGACTGCCGGCGTCCTCCTCGCATACGCTGATCGGCTCGATTATCGGGGTGGGCATCGCGAATGCACTCATGCACGGTCGCGACGGTACGAGCGGCGTGGACTGGGCACAAGCAACCAAAGTGGGCTACTCACTGTTACTTTCACCCCTGCTCGGATTCGTCGCTTCGGCGCTGTTGCTGCTCGCACTCAAGGCCTTGATCAAGCGCAAGGATCTCTACGAAGAGCCGAACAGAGGCAGTGTACCTCCCTGGTGGATCCGCAGCGTCCTTGTGCTCACTTGTACCGGTGTGTCATTCGCGCATGGCTCGAATGATGGACAGAAAGGCATGGGACTGATCATGCTGATTTTGGTTGGCACCGTACCCCCTCACTCACGCGCTGAATCGCGCGATGCCTATTGGCGCCGCGGATATTTGGGGCTGCCCGTCTCAACGACGCACGTACTTTCTTCCGGAGTTGCTGGCACGACGGCGGCGAATCGCTCGGGACTGCAATGGGGTACCATCCGCAATCTGCTTATGGCCTGGATACTGACGCTGCTGATGGCGATCGTATTATCGGGCGGTCTTTATTGGCTGTTCACGCACCTATTTTGACGCTGTATGTTTGAGCAGTGAGACAGTGAGACCCTCGCCAGCGGTCGCAGCAAGGCGATCGTTGTTTTGCGCTGTTGAGAGTCATTGCTGCAGTGCCACCACCAGCAAAGCGTCGCACTGACAGTTCTGTAAGTAGTCATGGGCTGACACTAGCCCAGCGCAGGACTGGCCGGCCATGCTAGATTCGACAACCGGCCGCACAGGCGCTGCCCTCTGACCTTCATTGCAACACAGGAATCCAACACGTGAACAGCTCACCCACACACAGCACCATCACTACACGCGACGGCGTGACGATCTTCTACAAGGACTGGGGGAAGGGTCAGCCGATCGTCTTCTCACACGGCTGGCCTCTGTCGAGCGACGATTGGGATGCGCAGCTGATGTTCTTCGTGAACCAGGGCTTTCGGGTAATTGCGCACGATCGCCGCGGACATGGTCGTTCGTCTCAGGTGTCTGACGGTCATGACATGGACCACTATGCTGCTGATCTGGCCGCTTTGATGGAACATCTGGACATCAAGGATGCCGTCCATGTCGGTCACTCGACCGGCGGCGGTGAGGTGGTCCACTACATAGGGCGGCACGGCGCGCGGCGCGTAGCAAAAGCAACCATCATCAGCGCCGTGCCACCTATCATGGTCAGGACAGCAGCCAATCCCGGCGGCCAACCCAAAGAAGCCTTTGATGCTCTGCAGACACAGCTAGCGGCCAATCGATCCCAGTTCTATTGGGATCTGGCCGCAGGTCCGTTCTACGGATTCAACCGCCCTGGTGCAAAGGTATCCCACGGCACCATCATGAACTGGTGGCGCCAGGGAATGATGGGAGGCGCGAAGGCGCACTACGATGGTATCGTGGCGTTCTCGCAGACCGACTTCACCTCCGATCTCAAGGAAATATCGGTACCGACGCTGATCATGCACGGCGATGATGACCAGATCGTGCCGTACGCAGACTCTGCTCCGTTGAGCGCGAAGCTCATCAAGAATTCGAAGCTCAAGACCTACGCAGGTTTCCCCCACGGGATGTGCACTGTGCAAGCTGAGACTGTGAATGCCGAACTACTGGCGTTCATCAAATCATAGGACTGAGTCCGTATGCGCGAGGCCGGGGCAGCGTTCCTCGGCATCGCGCAACTACGCAGAACTTCCTGAGCGACCAGAACCTGATCGGACTTCATCCATGAACATTCCGCAGGAACAAGCTCAAGGCATTGTCCGACTGCCCTCCTCTCACAGCGTCGCGCAGACCTTGGACCGCCTGCAATCCCTGCTCAAGGAACGCGGTGTAATGATCTTCGCGCGAATTGACTTTAGCGGCGATGCCGCTAAAGCGGGCCTTTCCATGCTGCCCGAGCAGCAGCTCATCTTCGGCAATCCCAAGGCTGGTACGCCCTTGATGGTGGCAAGCGCCACTGCCGCCTTGGATCTTCCGCTGAGGGCGATCTGCTGGCAGGACAACATCGGCAAGACCTGGCTTGCCTACAATGCTCCCGACTACATCGTGAAGCGCCACAGCCTGTCCGCGGAGCTCGCCCAGAATCTGGCTGCGGTCGTTCCTCTGCTGGAGCGAGCGGCTGGGCTCGGATGACGCTGCCGACGGCGTGTTCTCCGGTGTTCCGGCCCATTGAGGGTGCGCGACAACGCTGCAGCGAGCCGGGATTGGAAAGTCATAGATTGCGCTCGTCCTGACCTCTCCAACCTCTCGAGGAACCCCGCCCCGCCACTACTCTGCCTCGAGCAATGGGCGCATGAAAGAGCGCTCATAGCGAAGTACACAACCACTCTCATCTCGAATGCGGTCTGCATCGATAAACTCTGGATTGACTCCAAAGTGGCTTCTGTACCTCTCATAGGCGGCGAGGCTCGGAAAGCTGAATAGTGCCAAGGCCCGGTCGCTTGCACCTTCAGACGGAAGAAAGTATCCATGATGCCGACCGCCGTAGCGATTCACTAGGTCAATCCACCGCTTTGCGAATTCTTCGAAGAAGCTTATTTTCTTCGGGTCGATCACATAGTCCACGACACAGGTGATCATCGCGCACGCCCCCAATTACTTGCATTCCCCTGTGATCCAATTTTGGCGGCACGCCTTCGCGATACGCGACGCCACAGAAGATAACCTGACGCTCCACAACTTTACTCCTCAGGTTGCCTGCCTGTTCGGCAGCGAACCTTTTCGATACCTAAGAGCAGCTCACGGGAATTCCGCCAACAAATGTCGCGGAATCAGTTATTTACACGATTTCTCTCGGCGAAGGCGCGCATGTGAAAGGCGGCCTGCAGGGGCTGATAGGCGTATTGCACGCCGACAGGGCAGGCCCGACGAGCTAGGCAACCTGCCGTTCGACAGTCACTCTCCACCGCCTGGACATAGCTACGACAGGCATCGACCATATACGAGCCCTGCTGCACGGCTCCGACAGGACAGGTGTGCAAACAGGGCTTTGACTGGCAGGGCCCGCATGGATCCGGCCATGGCACCGGCGCGGGCAATGCTACATCTGTCGTCAGGGCCAGCGCCGCTCTGTACGAATGCCACAGTCCGAACATCGGATCGATCAACACACCCAGCGGGGACACGTGCAGAGCCAGTGCCTGCCGGGCCCAGCGCTGAAAGGGCCACCACGGCGGATCACCGAATGGGTACAGTGCCCGGGCACCGAACTCGTCAGCCAAAGCATCAACAATCCGTTTCGACCAGCGGTCAAGCGGATTGGGAAGGTCATCGCGATATTCCGGACTGTCCGCGAACCTCGCCCAGTGAGTAACGCCCGTGAAGCCGATCATGATCAGGGTCAGCACTGGTCTGCCGTCAAGGTCCGATATTCCCTCGCTCAGCTGCGGATGGAACCCTCCGCGCGCGGCTAAGCCAACGGACTCGATTCGCCGTTCCAGTTCCGTGTATGTGGCCATCAAAGCGTCAACCCGCGGCGATTCTTGTAGGGAAACCAGTCCACCTGCGGTCCTTCAATGAATTCGATCTGCACTGTCTCATTTGTCCTCTCTGCTGCGAATTGGGGCTTCCAGGCTCGCTCGACCAGGACAGTGTATCGGCCAGCACATGGTACGAACCCCGCAGTTCGTAAAGACTGCTCAAGTTTCTGCGCCTGCCTTGTAAACGCGCTAAGCCGCAGCAGCGGATGCGTCACTCCGACGCTCTGCCGCAGAGACGCACCGATGTCGGTGGTGGGTGCAACGATTACGACCGGTCCCGCAATGGACTCGTAGAGCGCACGCTCGACTCCGGATCCTTCAATCAACAACGTAGGTTGTAGGAAATAACCTGTCAGCCCCCACGGCTGATAGGGGCGACCGCCCAACTTCACAAGCGCGCCCTGCCTCAGAACGATGCCGATCTGCTCTATCGCCCGTTGCAGTGCGGCTTGCGACTGCAGCGGTCCCAGATCGGTGACGGGCTTTCTGGGATCACCGGCTTCGAGAAACGCGAGATATTCGTGCAAGCGGTCCGCAAACCGGTAGGCCAGTGGCGCCTCGACATGGATCCTCGTGCTCTGCCCCATCCGCTGGCCCGTGTTATACAGACGTAAGGCCGCGGCTCCGGCAACCGCGACGTCGACATCGGCATCTTGGCCGACGAACACGAATTCCGTAGCGTCGTCGGTGGACGGTGACAGTTCTGCTTCCATCTCGACAGTGATGACGTTCAGCACTCCCGGCGGCAGCCGCTCGGCGCAGTGCGCGACAGCCAAGGCTGTCAGCGCGCGATCTGCCGGCAGTTCACAAACGAGCGCCGACCCCGCCTCAACCGCCTTTAAGGCGTGTTCCCAAAACGGCCACAGGCGATGCCGTGGTAACCGCCGTATTTGAGCTTGCGGAACCTCATGACTGTGCCCGGCTCGGCTGCGTAAGCGCCGAATAGCGTTTGCCACGAGATCCTGGCATTCGCGCAACGGCTGACCGGACTCGATCGCCTGCCGCTCGGCCAAGGCGCCGGCAACCTGTCGGATCTCATCGGCAATCGCTGCTACGAATGCGACTCGCTCATCGAGCGCGCGTTGGGCCCAGCTCCCGAGCGCACCTTGAGCCGCAGCGACGGCCCGCTGCCGTTGTGCGTGACCCGCACATTGAATCGGCTCCAGTAACCTTTGATGGGCTGGATCGAATAACTCGTGAATGCCTGCCCCTTGCGCCCTTACCCATTCACCGTCGATCAGTAGTTCGGTCATCCCAGCTTTGTGCTGCTCAACGATAATCGCCACGGTATTGCTGCAACACCCGGCGTGCTTCATCGCGGTCCCATAGTTGTTTGGGGCGCAGGATCGCCACTCGCCCGACGAGACGCACGTCAGCGAAGCGTTCCGCTACATGGTAATAGGCGCGGCTGCTGTAGTCGTCCACAAGTATTTCCGCATCGTTCTGCGATGAGAGATTGAGCAGGCTCTCGAGCACGCAGGCAACCCGGAAGCGGCCGTCCACGAGGATGAGGTTGGGTTGCTGCCCGATGGTGCGGAAGTAGTTCCACGGCGCGGTCGCATAGGCCTCCCAGCGTCTGATGCGTCGCGCTGTCGGCCGCGTGAGCGCGGGCATTCCCCACTCCACGGTCGGCCCGATGTTCACATGCATGAGCATCGTGACCGGACTGCGTGGTTGCCCTTCGCGAGCAGCGTTAGCAGCGAGTTTGGCCCGCACGGCCCCAAGAAAATGCGCGTCGCTGTCGACGCTCACCAGTATTCGCACCATTTTGCTGGCCAGCACCGTGGATCCACCACTGCCGTACTCGAGGTAGTTTCGCGTCTGCGCAAGTCGCTCGCGGAAGTAAGCGCTGCCTGCCTCGTCGAAGTAGGGTTCGGACGATATGACAAGTCGCCGCGTGCGGCATAGCAGCACTGTCCTGAATGTGCGGCACGCTGCGCGGAACCTGCTCGGTGCAACATCCCTCCCCGGTCGCGGTAAGGTTCCAACTGTCATTGCGCGGATCTCGTGCTCTTTGTCAGCGCAGTTTAGCGACTTATGCGGTTGGCCATCCATTTTTCATCACAATTCGTCACGGCTTGGCCCCGTTTGCTGCCTCTCCGGGAAGCACATTGGATGTTGAGATGACTGGCATCGCCCTCAGGGAGCGCCGTCATGTCCGCCAAGTCGATTCCCTCTGCAAGCCACCGCCGCGAGACGATCTGCAATTGGTTGAGCTTACTGGTGCTACTCTCGCTCGGCTGCGCCTTTTCCGGATCCCATGCGGCCGCACCGTATGAGAAGCAATCCGGCACGCTCCTCATGAAGAGTTCAATTGATGCGTCGCCCCTCGAGGCCCTGCGCCTTTCATCAAGCTTCCACGCGCAGGTCACAGGCACCGTGGCCCGCGTCTACGTGAGCCAACAGTTCATCAACTCATCCGACGACTGGATGGAGGGTTTGTACGTATTTCCGCTATCCGTTGATGCTGCCGTCGATGAACTCGAGATGCACGTGGGGGGAGCGCGTGATACGCGGGCAAATCCAGCAGCGCGCGCAAGCACGCGCGACTTACGAGCCGTGCGCAGGTGCAGGAGCGGCTCACGTTGGTGACCTGCTATCCGTTCGATGCAATCAGTGCCGGCGGCCCGCTGCGTTTCGTGTTGTCAGCTGACCTGGCTGGTCGGCGCCGGTGATCTCACGCAGTGAACTTCCTCTAGTACCAGGCGTCGGGCAGCTCGGCCTTGCGGCGCACGACGTAGTCCTCGAGAGATTCTCGCACCGCCGGGTCAATCGGCGGTGGCTCGTACTCGGCGAGCAGCCGCTGACAACGATCGAAGGCCCGCTGTGCCGCATCCTTCGCCCCCAGCTCCTCCCATTGCTCCACGCTGTTGGAATCCGACAACGCAGCCTCGTAGAAGGCCGTCGTGTAGTGCGCGAGAGTGTGGGAAGACGCCAGAAAATGTCCGCCTGGCTCAACATCGGCATAGGCATTGCGTGCCACCGCATCATCGTCGGTGGCAAAGCCCTGCAGCATGACCTCGTATGCGCCGAGCCGGTCCGCATCCAACACCAACTTCTCATAGCCGGTGACCAGTCCGCCCTCGAGCCAGCCGGCCGCGTGCAGCACGAAATGCGCCCCGCCGAGCACGGTTGAGAGCATCGAGTCCGCACTTTCATAGGCTGCTTGCGCGTCAGGGAGCTTCGATGCCGTCAGTGCGCCCCCGCAGCGCAGCGGCAACTTCAGGCGGCGTGCGAGCTGACCAATGACGAGGTTCGACATGAGCGGCTCGGGCATGCCGAAGGTCGGTGCGCCCGAGCGCAGGTTCATGGAGGACAGGAAGTTACCCAAAATAAACGGTGCGCCAGGACGCACAAGTTGGGTGTAAGCGCCCACAGCCATCGCCTCGGCCAGGGCCTGGGCTATCGCTCCTGCCGTCGTCACCGGTCCCATCGCTCCGGAGAGGATGAAGGGCACGACGATGAGGCCTTGCCCTGCCCCGCAGTACACGTCCGCCGCGTCCGTCACGACCTTATCGACCAGCAGTGGTGAGTTGGTATTCACGTTCGCCATGATCACGCAGCTGGACTCGAAGGCAGCTGCCCCGTGCAGCAACCGCGCCATCGCGATGCTGTCCTCGGCACGGCTGCGCGCAGTGATCGCGCCCAGATGGGGCTTGTCGGTCAACGTCATGTGCGCCAGTAACATATCGAGGTGTCGCTTGGACACCGGAACGTCGCAGGGCTCGCAGGTGACGAAGCCCGAGTGGTGCAGCGGATCGAGTCGCTGCGTGAGCTTCACCAGGCGCTTGAAATCCTCGAGCGTGCCGTAACGGCGGCCCCCTTTGAGATCACGCACGAAGGGTGGACCGTAGACGGGTGCGAATACCTGGCTGCAGCCGCCGATACGCACAGATCGCGCCGGGTTGCGCGCCCGCTGCGTGAACTCCGCCGGCGCGCTGGCGAGCAACTCACGCAGCAGCCCTTCGGGTATGCGCACACGCGTATCGCGCACGTCTGCACCCCGGCTCCTCCAGCGCGCGAGTGCCTCGGGTGCCTCGCGAAACTCGAGTCCTGTCTCCTGCAGGAGTCTGAACGCCTGCCGCTCGATGCGCGTCAAGGGCTCCTCATCGAGGAAGGCGTAGTAAGGGATCCTCCGGGTCACATAAGGCGCCGCTACCCGAGTGGGCGCCTCCGCCCTACGCCGACGCCTGTCGCGAGGTTCACGTTCCATGTGGCGCTTCTTTGATTCGCTCAGGCACGGTTTGGCATGGTGCGGGCGTGGACCCCGGGCATGCACGACGATGCCGTGCGGTTGTACGCTTCCAGCACGAGCCCGTGGAAGTGATGCAGCGCGTGCTCTGACTTGCCTGACCCAGATGGGTCATGGACGATCCGGCCCTGCGTGAACGCCGGGGTTGACATGCCACGCTGAACATTCTCGACGAGCTTGATGTCCTCGACCTGCAGGACAGTGTCCAGATAGTGGATCGCGTTGCGCTCGAGATCATCGGGCTCGCCGGTCTCCAGGAAAAAGTCGTACGTCTCGAAGGTCCGATCCGGCCCGATTGGCACGATATGCAGGACAATCATCGAGCTACGCCCGGGATATCGCAGCAGACAGGTATTGGGCCAGAGCCACCAGACTGCATGGGTGCGGACCTTCGCGCTCGAGGTGTCGTAAGCTGAATTGTCCGTCCGGCCTGCATCAGCCATGTGACTCGAGTACATGCCGTACGTCGCGACCTTGTAAGTCTTCATGTCAACCAGCGTACAGAAATCCTTGTGCGCTACCGGGCAGTGATAGCACTCCAGAAAATTATCGACGATATTCTTCCAGTTAGACCTGATGTCGTAAGTCAACCGATGCGCAAACGTCAGCTCGCCAATATCTGGTGCCCAGTGACGTACCTCTTCTTCCAGGGCACCAGATCCCTTGTGCAAGGCTGCGGCCGAGGTATCAAGATTTACGAATATGAAGTTGCAAAACGCTTCAACTAGAACAGGGCTGAGCCGGATGTCCTCTATGACGAAGTCCTTGAGGTCGGCCGTCTGCGGTGCGCCAGCGAGTTGCCCGTCGAGGCGATAGCGCCAGGCGTGATAAGGGCAGACAATCCTTTGGATTTTGCCCTCGCCTGATAACACAGGATGAGCGCGGTGCTTGCAAACGTTGTAGAACGCCCGCAGAGTTCCTTCCTGGTCGCGAATGACGACGATCGGATGGCCCCCGACATCGGCAGTCGTATAGCTACCCGGCTCGCGGACCTTCTCGGCATGGCAGATCCACTGCCAGGATCTCGAGATGATTTCGCGCTGATCGACGGCAAACCAGACCGGGTCTGTATACGCCTCAGCCCTTAACGACAGCGACCGTGACGGGTCGGGATGATATCCACTGCTGATGGATTCGAACTGCTGCTCCGTCGGCATCAACATTGCTGCGTGTTCCTTAGGCTGACGCATATACTGTAGAACTTGCCGGACCCGCTGCAGTGCAATGTGTCAGTCAGAGTTGTCTTTGCGAGCTGCTAGTCCGAGGCGAGCCTGACAGCTCGACCTGTATGCAGACTCTCCTCTGCGGCGACCGCTATCCGCTGGGCCGCAACCCCATCGGGGAATCCGGGGCTCAACGCGTGACCGCTTTGCACTGCGGCGATGAACGCATTGACTTCTGCATCGTATGCTTGTTGGTAGCGCTCGATGAAGAAGTCGAGGACGACGTCCTGTGCGGCGGTATGTTGGCCGTTCCACACTTCTACCGAGGTGCCACGTTGATTGCCGGCCTGCAGCATGCCCTTTGAGCCGAAAACTTCGATTCTCTGATCGTAGCCATAGGCGCAGCGTCTGCTGTTGTTGATCTGTATCAGGGCACCCGAGGCCGCTCGCAGGCAGAGCGCGCCGGTATCGATGTCCCCGTGCTGAGCGAAGACCGGATCGATGAGGTTGGCGCCAAACGCTTGCACCTCGACGATGTCGCCCGCGAGCCATCGGGCCATATCGAAGTCGTGGATGCTCATGTCTTTGAACAGCCCGCCCGAGCTCCTGATGTAGTCGGCCGGGGGAGGTGCAGGATCGCGGCTGGTAATGACGGCCATCTCCAGCTTGCCGATCTCTCCGTCGTGCAGGCGCTCGCGCAGACTGCGAAATGAAGCATCGAAGCGCCGGTTAAACCCTATCATGACCGCCGGGCGATGCGGCGCGATCTCGCGCCAGCAGGCCTGCGCGCGCTCCAGATCCAGGTCGATGGGCTTTTCACACAGCACCGCCTTACCGGCCTTTGTGGCTGCACTGATCAGGGGAATGTGTGTGGCAGTGGAGCTCGCGATGAGCACGGCGTCCACGTTGTTATCGGCCAGTACGTCCTCGAGGGACGCCGCCGCCTTCGCGCTCAGCTCGCTTGCTATCTGGGTGGCGAGCTTTGCGGCAACATCGTAGACGTAGATGAGCCTGGCACGTGGATGGCGCGCGAGATTTCTCGCATGTACGCGACCAATTCGTCCGCAACCAATGACAGCCATACCGATCATGTAGGTCTCCAGCCGGCAGAGCCCAGCTCGCTCAGGGTGCTGCTCCCGTTGAGCTAGTCAGCGGGGAGGTGACAGAAAGTCGTAGCCGGGAGCATTCGTAAACTGCCAGCGCCGCACCGGCCCTGCCATCACGTTCAGGTAGTACAAGTCGAAACCGTGCGGCGCCGCAACCGGGTGATATCCACGTGGCACGAGAACGACGTCGCGGTCTTCGAACGCGATGCTCTCATCCAGCGAATGATCCTCCGTGTAGACCCGCTGAAACGCAAAACCGCCGGGCCGCGAGAAACGATGATAGTAAGTCTCTTCGAGCTGAGTCTCACCGCCCTCCTGTGAATCATGCTTATGGGGCGGATAGCTCGACCAATGCCCCCCGGGCGTGAGCACCTCGACGACAAGCAATCTCTCCGCCGGCTCGCTCTGCGGCAGTATGTTGCGCACATAGCGGGTGTTGGTGCCCGTCCCCCTCACCTCCTCACCCATCTGTTCCGGGCGGATCAGGCGCGACCCGAAGCGGCCCTGCGCAGGCGCTGAGCACACAGCGAGCTCGCATGCGGTTTCAGCCCGGATACAGGCACGTGAGCGCGGCGGTACATAGACCGCGAAAGGCTTGCCATCGAACGGATTGGATCGCCCCCCGATGCTCGCGAAATTCTGGTCTGCCGCACTGACTGAGGCGACTCCGGACAAGAGCACCAGGCACAATTCGCACGCGGGCGTGTCCCTGATGAGCTCCTGCCCCGGGCTCAGATCGAACACCTCGAAACCCACATAGCGCCACCCCGCCCGCTCCGGTGTGATGTGGTGCACCTGCCCGTCCGAGGCGGCTTGCAGCGGCTTGACCAACAATGGAGAAATCATTGCAGTTCCTGTGCGATCAGTCGCTCGAGGTTGGCATAGCCAAGAGAGGCGTACGCCATCGGATCCGCTCGCTTCGGATCCTGCTCGGCCTCAAGAACGATCCACCCGGAGTAGCTGCGCAAGGCTCGCAAAACCGACCCAAAGTCAATGCTGCCGTCTCCGGGAACGGTGAAGACTCCTTCCAGTACCGAGCGCAGGAAACTCCACTCGCCAGCGCGCGCCCGGTCTCGTATCGCAGCACGAACATCCTTGGCATGAAAATGTCGGATTCGGGATGCGTAAGTGCTTGCGAGCCGTACCGGATCCGCGCCCGCAAAATCGGCGTGTCCGCTGTCCAGCAGCAGCCCGACTTCAGGTCCGCAGACATCCATCAGAGCGTCAATATCCGCCCCGCTCTGCACCACCGTACCCATATGGTGATGGTATGCCAACTGCACACCCTCTTCCGCGGTCATTCGGGCCAGCTCACTCAAACGACGTCCAAACTCACGCCATTCACCGGCCGCGAGCCGCGGCCGTTGCGTCAAAGGCCTTTCGATGTCACCGTGAATAGCACCTGTTGTCTCCGCGCAAACCAATACCGTGCTGCCCACGGACTTCAGCAACTCGAGGTGGGGACGCAGGAAACTTAACTCCGTAAGCGCGTCCCGCCCGAGCAGCTGGGCCGAGTACCACCCCGAGACACACTCCAGACCATAGCGATCGAGGACGGCGGCAAGTTTTGCAGGCTCGCGAGGAAACTTGTGCCCGAGCTCCATGCCCTGAAAGCCAATGCGCCGCGCCTGCGAGAGACAAGTTTCCAGGGAAATCTCCGCACCGAGCTCGCGCAGATCATCATTTGACCAGATGATGGGATTGGCGCCGATGCGCACACTCATCTTAGTTACCTTTTGGAAGCTGCCGCGCGGCGCGATAGCGCTGGCGAGCGGCCCGCACTTCTGTGCGATCCGACACTTCCGGTATCGGAACATCCCACCAGTGACCGCCCGCGGCTGTGCTCGAACGCGGGTCTGTCTCGATCACGATCACGGAGGTCCGTTCCGCCTTGCGGGCCTCCGCCATCGCCGCCTCTATTTCGTCACAACCTGCCACTTTGATGGCAAGGGCGCCAAGGCTGCGCACGTGCGCAACGAAATCTACGCGTCCGCCGGAGCCGGCGCCAAAGAGGTTATTGAAGCTGGCATTGCCGGTCGAGCGCTGCAGCCGCTCGATGCAGCCGAAGCCCCCATTATCAAGCAGCACAATGATGAGCTTGGCGTGCATTCTCACCGAAGTCTCGATTTCCGAGTTCAGCATGAGATAAGAGCCATCGCCCACCATGACGATGACCTGCCTGTCCGGGTGAGCCAGCTTGACCCCGAGTCCGCCGGCAATCTCGTATCCCATGCAGGAGAAGCCATACTCGAGCTGATAACCGCCGGGCTGTTCGGCGTTCCAGTGCTTATGCAACTCCCCCGGAAGCCCACCGGCTGCGCTGACGATGATGTCGGAGACCTGAGAGGCTCGCTGCACGGCGCCGATCACCTGGGCGTCGCTCGGTGGCGCCTTGCCCTCGTCTCTCGTTATGGACGCACTCGTCGCGCGCCACTTCGCCTGCTCGACCCGGGCCCGGCTGATCCAGTTATCAGGAGCGCGCCACGCCTGCAGCGCTTCACTCAATTGCCGCAATCCTTCCCGTGCATCTGCAATCAACGGTAGAGCTCGATGCTTGTAGGCGTCCCATGGCTGCACGTTGAGACCCAGTATCTGCTGCCCGTCGGACTGAAACAGCGTCGCGGAACCTGTGGTGAAGTCTTGCAAGCGCGTACCGACCGCAAGGATGACGTCGGCCTCGGCGGCCAGGTTGTTGGCGGCACTGCTGCCGGTAACTCCGATGCCGCCCAGATTCAGGGGATGATTCCCGGGTAAAGCCGACTTGCCGGCTTGCGTCTCCGCGCTCGGAATGCCGTGCCGATCGCAGAACTCGCGCAAGGCAACGGTCGCTTCGGAATACAGCACTCCTCCACCGCAGACAAGGAGTGGTCGCTGCGCGGCGCTCAAGACTCTTGCCGCTTCAGCGAGTTCCTGCCGCGGAGCCGGTGCACGCCTCGGCATCCACACGCGTTCTTCGAACAGGTCCTCGGGCCAGTCGAGGGCTTCGGCCTGTACATCCTGGCAGAGACACAGTGTGGCAGGACCGCATGTCGCAGGGTCGGTCAACACTTGTAAGGTCCGATGCAGCGCCGATACAAGCTGCTCGGGTCGAGTAATGCGATCGAAATATCTGGAAACCGGCCGCAGGCAATCATTCGCGGTGGTCAGGCCGTTACCGAAGTCCTCCAGCTGCTGCAGTACGGGGTCGGGCGCGCGGTTGGCAAACACATCTCCGGGGAGCAACAGCACCGGTAAGCGGTTGACATGCGCAACTGCAGCTGCGGTAACCAGGTTGGTCGCGCCAGGACCGATGGAGGTGGTGCATGCCATGATGCGACGGCGGTTGCAGGCTTTGGCGAAAGCCACTGCAGCGTGCGCCATGGCCTGTTCGTTGTGCGCCCGGTAGGTGGGCAGAGATTCTCGGACATCAAACAGAGCCTCGCCCAGCGCCGCCACGTTTCCGTGTCCAAAAATGGCCCAAACGCCTGCGAACAATCGTTCTCGCTTACCGCCGAGCTCGGTCCACTGCGCGGCCAGAGACCGGACCAGCGCTTGCGCGACGGTCAGCCGGTTTGCAATCACGCGGGATTCCCCTCAAGTCCATCCAAACGGGGGTCACGAGCGGAGCTCCACAAATCAACGATTGCTCTGAAGCGCTCGGCCATCTCTTCGGTTGCGGCCTCATCGGAAATCCGGCCTGACAGCCACGCTTCCGCCGAGCCGGCGAATATCGTACGCCCCACCGCAAAGCCTCGCACGATGGAATGCGCGGCAGCGAGGCGCAGAGAACGGCTTACATCATCCAGGCAGTCAGCCTGCCCTGCGACCAGGACTCCGCGGCAATATGGATCCTGACTTGCGATCACGGCGGCACAAGTGTTCCAAGCCGCAGCGCTCGGTTGCGGCTGGAGCTGCCACCAATCCGGCCGCACCTTAATGTCGTACAGGCGCGCCAGCGCGCGGGCCACCGTGTCCCCGCTCATCAGCTCACCGTCCTCGACTACGATGATTTCCAGCAGCAGCTCGCGGCGTTGCGCGCGACAGGCGGCAGCTAGTCGCAGCAGCTCCCTTTCCTGAGCGTCTCGCAATGTGGCCTGATCATCCGGATGATACAAGCATCGACATTTGACTGTGACATTCGCTGGCCACTCATTGAGTTGCGTCGCCAAGCTAGGACCGCCACGAAACTCCAAAGGTCTGGAGCCACTCAGCTCCACTGATCTGGCGAGCCACAGCGTCTTTGGAGCGGCGCGATTGAGGTCCGGGGCTGCATAGGTGCCCTCCAGCACCAATGCAAAATCCTCCCGCGCTCGTGCGGCGCGCGCGGCTGCCTCGACAGCAAGCAAGTTGAGCTGAGAAATCCGCCTTACGGGCGTTGCGAGGCGTTCCGCCGTCGCCTCAAGCTGCGCTCCATAATCGATGGCGAGTACGAATATTCCGCTTGGACTGCGCTGCCGCGTCGTCACCCAGTGCAGGTGATTGAGCCAGTCATCCTGTCGCAGCGCCTGGTGAGCACTACCGTTTGCCAGATAGTGATTCAGCTCGGTCAGAGTAGGAAATTCTGGGGAGCACAACAGCCGCGAGACTGCAATAGCACCACACGCATTGGCGAACCGCGCACTCGTTTTATGGCCCTCGCCATAGAGATAGCCCCGCAAGAATCCAGCCAGGAAGGCATCTCCCGCGCCCAGGACGTTGTACACCGAGACTGCCATCCCGGCGGCGACCTGCCCCTCTTCGAGTCGACCCGGGATGCGACCGTCAAACACGACACAACCCTTGGGCCCTCGCTTACACACGATGACGCCATTCGACAGCGCGCGAATGCGTCGGATCGCCTCCAGTGTGTCTTCGGCACCCCCTGCGATGTGTAACTCTTCCTCCGTGCCAACGATCAGATCGCAACACGGCAGCACGGAGCCCAGGACCTTCGTCACTTCTGCTGAGGGTGCATACCGGCTCTCACCGGAATCGTGCCCACCGATGCCCCATAGATTGGGGCGGTAATCGATGTCCAGAATGACTTTGCGACCGTTAGCTCTGGCAATGGCTATTGCTTTGCGCTGTGCCTTGGCGGCGTCAGCAATGGAGAAGTGCGTCCCGGTCACTAGCAGCGCGCGCGCCGAGGCCACGAATGCCTCGTCGATATCATCCTCGCACAGGGCGCTATCGGCGCAATTGTCGCGATAGAAGATCAGCGGGAAACTCTCCTGATCGCGCACGCTGAGCAGCACCAGCGAGGTGAGGCGCTGTGGATGAGTACGAACCCAGCGCGTTTCGACTCCCTCCCGTGCCAGCTGCTCGATGACGAAGCGCCCCATGGGCTCGTTGCCTACACGACTGATCAACGCGGCTTTCAGTCCCAGACGCGCAGCTCCGATTGCGACATTTGCTGGGGATCCTCCTAC
This sequence comes from uncultured Pseudomonadota bacterium, assembly GCA_963715725.1. Taxonomy (GTDB): domain Bacteria; phylum Pseudomonadota; class Gammaproteobacteria; order Steroidobacterales; family Steroidobacteraceae; genus 13-2-20CM-66-19. The sequence continues at coordinate 4,342,092 of OY970272.1, forward strand.
CGCTTTGACGAAAGTGGAGACATCCTCCAATCGCGTGCCGATTTGCTGACCATACAGATCAACACTCACGCGGCCAATGGCGATGAGATCCAGCTCCGTATCCATGCCTGCTCCGATCAACGAGCGCTTGCACCATTCACAGAGATCATCAGCAGAACCGCGTACGTCTCCAGAGAAAGACTCCGCCTGCCAGCAGCAGCCCCAGGGACGCAGCGGCGAGAGTCACCAGCCAGCGGAAATCAACCATGATGGGCTGCACCTTCGCCTCGAATGCCAACCAAATAAATATCGTGGCAGCCGTAGCGACGATCAGGATTTCCCACCACCGCCACGAACCCCGCACGGTGCCCGAGGGATCTGACCCCATCACGGCAGCGCCAACTCGCTCACGATCGAGACCGTAGCGCACACACTCCCGTTCCATCGCCCGATCCCACTGGGACTGCTCGGCTGCCGGGGCCTCAGCGAGGCTGATGGCAATTGCGCCAGCGATCATGATCAGGGAGCCTGTGACGACAAGGACCCTGGCGCTTCCGGTCATATTTGCAAGCTCACCAAACACCAGTACACCCCACGCAAGACCCCACAGCTGATTGGTGTTGGAGAGTGGAATGCCACGACTGATTCCGATGTACTTGGCCGCATACTGCTGGAACAGGTCGCCAAGGACCCAGCAGAATCCGCCCAAAAATAGCCAGAACAGCGCCGAACGGGCGTGGTCGAGGGAGCGGAACACATTGGCGACGCCGCCATCGAAAGTCGCGGCCAGTGCGAACACCGTGCCGAGTTCGCCGAAAGTAAACACGGTCACGAACGAGAGCGGATTCATTCCGCTGATGTAGGCTTTGCGGTATGGAATGTACATCGTACCCCACAGCAGGCCAGCACCCAGGGCAGCGAGGACACCGAGTGCTGCTCCGCGCCTGACCTGGGAGACATCTGTCGTCGTAGCGTACGCAAGCACGCATGCGCCGACCACAATCGCCGCGGCTCCCGCCAGCACTTTAAGTCGCTCGCTACCCGTGCCACCACGGAGCTCCTTGAACAGGAGCCAACCCCAGAAGAGGCCAACAAGGCTGTTGACGTTCCACAATGGAAACGCGATGGACAATCCAACATTCCGGATCGCGAAAACCGTGAGTGTGTTGGCAACCGCCCACAGCATACCCGCCACGATGGCCCACACGATGAGGTGTGGCTTCTCGCGTAAATCCCGCCAGACGTAGCTCGTTCCCTTGAGTGCGACGGGCAGCGTCCAACGCGCTACGAACACGCCCATCACCATGCCGAGGGAGACGAGGAACGGTGAGAAGCCGACAGCGACCAGTTTCGTGGGCGCTTCCGCCGAACCAAGCCAGGCTCCCGCGACTAGACCGCAGACCACACCCACGGAATGCAGGGAATGACGCGAACCTTGCCTTGTGACCGCACTCACGCGAGTGCTACCAGGAGCGTGATACCGATGGCGAGTACCACGACTGGGATCCAGAACTGAGGGTCGGTCAGCGTCGCTTTGACGAGTGGCTTCTTCATAGGCCTCATCCCGCAGGGGGCGCGCCCCCTTCCTGGATGCGGCGACAGCGATAGGCTTCGAGCTCTTCGGCGATCGCGGGATCCATGGGCGGAGGCACATGGGCCTCGAGAGTGGCGCGCCAGATCGCATTGGCCCGCTCGGTTGCGGTCTTCGCGCCGTCGAGACTCCAGACAGCATAGTTGCGCCAATCGGAGACCAACGGCGCATAGAAGGCATTGCGGTAGCGGGCCATCGTGTGCTGTGTACCGAAAAAGTGTCCGCCCGGGCCCGCCTCGACCAGGGCCGAAACCCCGAAGTCCTCGTCACTGGCGCCGACCGACTGCATCACTTCGGCAAGCATCTGCAACTGCTCGATGTCGAGAATGAATTTCTCATAACTCGCAGTCAGCCCGCTTTCGAGCCAGCCCGCGGCGTGGAGCACGAAATTGGCACCGCCCGTCAGGGCACCCCAGAGACTCATCTGGGACTCGTAGGCGCTCTGCACATCCGGCGCATTGGAGGCGGAAGCATTCGAGGAACGCCACGGCAGTCCCAGGAAGCGCGCCATCTGGCCGGCGCCGATCTGGGCTTTGACGTACTCCGGCGTACCGAAGGCGGGCGAGCCGGATTTCATGTCCACATTCGAAGTGAAGCTGCCGTAAACGACGGGCGCTCCCGCGCGCGTGATCTGAGCCAGCACCAGCCCTCCCAAAGCTTCGGCGTGCGCAAGCATGAGCGCCCCTGCGATGGTCACCGGCGCCATGGCACCCGCAAGCGTGAACGGCGTGATCATCTGCACCTGGCCTGCGAGCGCGAAATCGATGATGCCGTCCGCCATGGGTACATCAATGACCCGCGGCGAGTTGGTATTGATGATCGTGTACGTGCAGGGGGTGTTGCGGAACGCGTCCTCCGAAAGGCCGCAGCCGATGCGCACCTGCTCCAGGCAATCACGCACCTGGGCACCGCCCCGGCAATACGTATGAGGAATTTTGTCCGACAGAGTCAGCTGTGCATGCACCATCTCGAGCTGGCGGCAGTTCACCGCGACATCCAGCGGCTCGGTGAATGCACCCAGCACATGAATCACATCGAAGCTCTGGCAGAGACGCACGCCATTGGCATAGTCGGTTAGCGTCCCGGCGCGGCGTCCTCCCGCGAGATCCATGACGTTAGGCGGTCCTGACACGGGCGCGAAGGAGACCGCAGTGCCCTCGAGCGGCACATGGCGTTGCGGATTACGCGAATGCAGCGTGATGGATCGCGGTGCCTTGGCAAGGCATTCGGCAACCAAGCCGCGATCAATGCGCACCGTCGCAGAATCTTCATGGACGGCTGCTCCCGCATCACGGTAGCGCTCCCGTGCCGCGGGGGAAAGGACCTTGAGGCCCTGCTCCTCGAGGACGCCGAGAGCGGCCTGATGCAGAGCCTCGATGCGGTCATCCGAGAACACGCGCCAGGGCACGAAGGGCGAGCGCAGCTGGCGGTAGGAAGCACTACGCCCCTCGCCGGTGGCCTCCGACGGCGAGCGACGACGCGCGCGGCGCGTGCCTGAGTCAGTCATGGATGCCCTTCCACACCATAATTTCGGACCATGCTACCGAAAAAATGCCGGCTGCTATAATTTCGACATCAAATATCTTCCCTAAGCCCCTTCCATTTCACGAGCATGTATCTGCTGCGCCACTGCGAGAGCTTCTTCAACCTGCATTTCAACCGCGACCGCCGCGATCCGGGTATTCAGGATCCCGAACTGACACCCGATGGACATGCGCACGCCAGCTCGATCGCGGCAGGTCTGCAAGGCTTGGAGGTGCGACACCTCATTATCTCCCCCTACACTCGTACCCTGCAGACCGCAGGCTATGTTCTCGATCGACTAGCGCTATCGGCGAGAATCGAGCAGCAGGTGCGCGAGCGCACCGCCTTCACCTGCGACATCGGGTCGCATCCACTCGAACTGGCGCGCCGCTTTCCGCAGCATGACTTCTCGCACCTTCCGGCACGCTGGTGGCACGAAAGCATCGAGACTGCCGAGGAGACAGAGGCGCGCGCCGCGAGCTTTCGCACGACGATGGCTGCGCGAAGCGATCATGCTCACACGCTGGTCATCACTCACTGGGCATTCATTCTGGCGCTGACCGGGGAATCCCTGGCAAACGGCCAGTGGATACGCTTCGATCCGTAAGCGGCGGCCCGGGACTGAGCAGCTCTTGCCATTGCCGCGCTCATCCACATATTGAGGGGGTGACACAAGCGGAACTCTTCGGTCCCTCGACAGACCTGCCCCCGGGCCTTCACTATCAGTCGGAATTCCTGACTCCACAGGAGGAGAGCGCCCTGCTCGCCGGCATCAAGACGTTGACCTTTGCGCAGGCAACCTACCGCGAGTGGCAGGCAAAACGGCGCATCGTGAGCTTCGGCGGCCGGTACGATTTCACGCATCATGCGCTGGACGATGCTCCGCCCCTCCCAGAATTTCTGCACCCGTTGCGAGAGCGAATCGCCACATGGGCAGGTGTTGCGCCATCTGAGATCCACCACGCGATGATTGCCGAGTACCTTCCCAACACGGCGTTGGGGTGGCACCGCGACGTACCCAACTTCGAGCAGATCATGGGTGTCTCGCTTGCAGGTCGTGCGCGAATGCGGTTGCGTCCGTATCCGCCAAAACCGGGCCAGCGCTTCACGCACGCGCTGGAGCTCGCGCCTCGTTCGGCGTATGCGATGCGCGGAGTGGCCCGATGGAGCTGGCAGCACGCCATATCGCCTACCAAGGAGCTGCGCTATTCGATAACGTTCAGAACCCTGCGCCCGGGTGTTACCTAGTGGGCTCGAGCCTCAGAAGTTTGCCATCCGGTTCATCGGTCATGAGATAGATAAATCCGTCGGGGCCGCTGCGCACCTCTCGGATCCGCTTCTTCAGCTCCCCGAGAAGAGCCTCATCGGATACGATCTTGCCGGCGACAATGTGCAGGTGATGCACATTTTTGGCGGCCAGGGCGCCGACAAACAGGTCTCCGCGCCACTGCGGAAATCGATCGCCGGCGTAGAAGTCCATCCCGGAGGGTGCAATCGAGGGTGTCCATTGATAGATCGGCTGCTCCATGCCGTCCATGGCCGTCTTGTCCGACACCATCGCGCCGGAATAATCGATGCCATAGGTGATCATGGGCCAGCCATAGTTGGCCCCTGCGCGCAGCACGTTGATCTCGTCTCCGCCCTTGGGACCGTGCTCGTGGATCCAGACCTCCTCTGTGCCTGGCCGAATCGCAATACCCTGGATATTCCGGTGGCCGTACGTGTAGATCTCCGGGCGCGCTCTCCAGTGGTTGGCGAAGGGGTTATCCTGCGGAATCGTCCCGTCATCGTTCAACCGCACAATCTTACCGAGATCATTGTCCAAAGCCTGTGCCTGATACGGATACCACCGGCCATCACCAAGAGTGATCAGTAGTTTGTGATCGGGCGAAAACATCAGCCGGCAACCAAAGTGCATTGAGTCCGCTTTGAGCGGCGTGGCCGTAAACAAGGTTTTCACATCGACTAACTTTCGCCCTGCCAGCGTTGCCGAAATGACCGCGGCGGCGTTGGCCGTCTGCGAACCGACCGTGAGACACAGATAAAGGATATGATTGGCGCTGAACTGCGGATGCAGCGCTAAACCCAACAACCCTCCATCTCCCTCCGCGAAAGCCGTCGGTACTCCCGCCAGCGGGATCGGCTCGATATGGCCTTTGTGCACGATCCGCAAGCCGCCGTTTCTCTCGCTCAGCAAGAGGTCGCCGTCGGGAAGAAATGCCATGCTCCAGGGATGATTGAGATGCTCAGCAACCGTAACAATGCGGAAGCCCGGCGGCCCGGCAGGCGTCGCAGCAGGCATCGCTAGGGTTGCATCGAGAAAGGCACACCCGAGCAGAAGAGCAAGACAGCGTTTTGGGCTCACGTGAGCTATTCCTGGCGAATGTGAGGCAGCACTCCGCTCGAGATGACAAAGACGCGCCCGGAATGGTGGCCGCGTACCGCGCTCCAGGCAGCTGTCAGCAGGAGATCAACGGTGCCATCGCCGTCCACGTCCCCGAGTCCGACTGCATCGAAGCCCAACGTGTCGCCAGGAATCCTGTCGGTAAATGTTTTGAGCAGGCGGCCCTCGCGCCCGGAGTACAGATAGGCTCGTCCGCCGGAGAGTGCCGCCTTGCCGTACTGCCATGCTCCAACGATCAGGTCGGCATGACCATCCGCATCGACGTCCCCGGCAACGGCCGGACTGGTACCGAAACCCTCGCCTTCGGTCTCGCCGCTCAAGGCCAGCAGCCGCTCGCCGGTGCGCCCGGAGTGCACGTAAACGCGCCCTGTTGACACGCCATGAGCGTTGTTGGACCAATCTGCAGCGTAGATGTCTACTAGCCCATCGCCATCGAGATCCCCGGGAACCGACACAAACATGGCCCCCAAAGCAACTCCGGTGGTGTCGGCGTCGATAGTGAAACGCAGCGAGGGTTGCGCACCAGAATAGATATAGACCCGACCATGACGAGCGCTACCGCCCCGCGCCGCGCCGACCACGAGGTAGTGCTCGTTACCGCGTGAATAACCCGCGACCGTGCTGCCGAACTCATCGCCATTGCGCTCGCCCGCAAGGGAGAGCAGCGGTGCTGCGCTTTTGCCGGAGTACACGTATGCATGTCCCGGGGACTTGTCCTCCCCTGGCTTTCCCGGACTGCCTACGATGATGTCGGCGCAGCCATCGCCATCAACATCACCGGCACCGGAGATGTGATTGCCGAAGGATTCCTGCGGATTCACGGAGTGAAACCTATGAAGAACGCGTCCCTCGCGGCCCGAATAGATATAAGCCACACCCTTCGCCGAGGGGCCACTCGCAACTACATCGGGAATTCCGTCGCAATCCGTGTCGCCCGCAGCTTCGACACCGGTACCGAGCTCATCCCCCTGTGCCCCATCGGCGGACCACAGTAACTGTCCGGACTTGCCCGAATAGACATAGATGCGGCCGGCATGCGAGCTCTTCGCCCCATGCGTAGGGGCAGAGACCACCACGTCATTGATACCATCGCCGTCAACATCGCCGATGTTGCGGGCAATCCAGCCGAATTGATCCTCTGCAGCCTCGCCGCGCCACTCATGAATGACGTGCACGGGCTCGACAAACGCATCCGCGAAGTCGGCCTCGTGCGGCAGCAGCTCCCTGAACTCCGGCTCGTCGCGATAGACCGCGAGGTGCGGGTTGACGGTCATCTCGCTCATGTCAAACCGATGGGAGGCGTGCGCAAGTTTCAGCCAATGGAGTGCCTCGGGGCGCTGATGCATCGCTGCATACGCCGCGCCGAGGCCAAAGAGAACCTGCGGTGCATCGCGGTCCAGTGTTAGCGAACGTCGATACGCAGCGACGGCCGCAGCCGGCCGGTGCCGCTGCAGCTGTGCGCTGCCGAGGGCGCGCCAGACTCGAGCATCCCCCGAAGTCTCATTACTGAGAGTAGTCAGGATCCCTGCGGCGCGATCCGCATCCCCTGCACGCAAGGCCATGAGGGCACTCTCGAGGCTCGGGATCCCTGCAGCGTAGGTTACTCCCGAGACGGCTGCGGTGAGAGGCGCGACGATCAGCCACACGAAAGCCAGGCACCAGTCCACATGCATGGCGTCAGGATGCACGTTTCGGTGCGGCGTACTGTTGCAATGATTGCTTTCTTCCGTTGCGCTAATGCCACATCAACTGGGGCGGACGGTGCGGCAGATGCCTCGGGAGCTGCGTGGTCCGCGGAACTCCTCGCGGCCGAGTCGGTTACAACAGTGAAGACAGCTGCTCTCACGAGCCTCTGATGCCCTCCGCAGTCATACGCAATTACGAATATCTGCACGCAAGTGCTGAGTTACGTGTGACTTTTCAATCCGGCAGACGCTACCGCTATATGTGCGTCCCCAATGCCACGTACGCTGGCCTGAAAGCCGCGCGTGCCAAGGGCGAGTTCTTCAACGAGCACATTCGGGGTCGGTACCCTTATGTACGTGAGAATCCCTGAAGGAAAAGGGCTCAGCCGCAGCGTCAAGCAACCGAGCCCCTGTGTCTCACCAGGCCGGTGAGATATCGAAGCGGAGGATCCTGCCTGCGCCAAAACCGGGGGCCGGCACCGCTCCCAGGTCTGAAATGTACAGCCGTCCATCCGGACCGAACGTCATGCCCGTCGGCACCGTCAATCCGGTAATGATCTCTTCGATGTCGCCGGAATGTTTGACCCGGACGACTTTGCCTTGTCCCGGAGCGGGATTGCCGGGCGCATCGGACAGCTCGAGGACATAGAGCAATCGATCCGGACCGAAGTCGATCGCCACCACGGTCGTGAAACCTGCCTTGGAGCTTGCGATTCGGAAGCCGGGCGCAGGCTGGAAACCGGGCGCTAGCTCAGTGTCATCGGTATCGCCCTTGGCAAGTGTCAGCACGCGTGCCCACTGCGGATCGATCGGGAAGAGATTGAGGTTGCCGACGTAGAACTGTCCATCCAGACGGGCGATGGCGGTCGGAACGATGTGACCTTCCGACGCCGAGATGTCGATCACCTGACTGATCTCGCCGCTGCGAGTGACGGAGAGGACCTGGCCGTGATTCGGCTCGACGGCGTACAGCTTGTCGCCGACCGCGATCATACTGTAGAGGGTGCCGTCCGGTTCGAAATCATCCTGGCTTTCATACCGGGCCGGATGCGATTTCAACCAGGCGCCGATATCGGCTATGAGTGCCCACTTGCCGGATCTGAGATCCACCTTGGCGATGCCACTGGGACTTTTGGGATTGCCATGAGAGCAACCTCCGCCGGCCACCAAGGCGTAAAGGGTGCCATCCACGAACGCTACATCCGCAACCCCGATCAGGTCCCCCATCGCATCCTGGGCGGACGGAAAGCCATCGGCAATCACCGTCAATGTTCCATTGTGGTTGAGTCGCAATACTCGCCCCGTGCTGCCTCCCGTATAGGGACCTACGGGTTCGGGCACTTGCTGACATTTGCCTCCGGGATTCGAGCCGCCCGTACCGGCCTCGGCGATGAATAAGTGACCGTCCGGCCCAAAACGCAGCCCACGCGGAGCATTGAGTTTTGAAGCCACCACCGTAAAGGTGGAGGGCTCCTGGGCCGAGCTTGGCGGCGAGTAGCCAAGCAGAAGTGCGACGCCAAGGAGTGTCAATAGCCACGCTGCTATTCTCATAGCGGATCTGCCTCGAATTGTTGTGTTGTTGAGGGCGCAGAGGTAGCGCCAGGCCTGGACGATACGCTGCTTTGATGGCAAACGCGCTGCAGCTAATGTTGCGACGCAGCGTGAGCACCCCGCGCGCGAGCGCCGGGAAAGGAGGGGAAACGGCCGGAGTCAGCTTCGGTTGCGCGTGCGTGCGCTGGCCGGCCGGGGGATTCCCCGGCAGGCGCCCGCTGCGGTGGCGTTCAGTGCCATGGCCCGGTGCAACTCGGTCAGTGCCATCGGCCGCGCGAGGAAATACCCCTGCACTTTCTCGGCACCCAGGGCATATAGCGTCTGCAACTCAGCTGCGCTTTCCACCCCTTCCGCTACTACCCCGATAGCCGTTTCGGCGGCAAAGGCAATGAGCGCTGCAGCCAGCGCGCGGCGTTTGCGATCCTTGTCGATTCCTCGCACCAAGGTCAGGTCCAGCTTGATGAATTCCGGCTCGATACTCAGGATGTGCCGCATGCTTGCGTAGCCTGCGCCGGCATCATCAATGGCTATCCGTACTCCCATCGCTCTCACCGGCGCGAGTGCGTCTGCCAGGGCCGCGTAATCCGCCACCGAGTCATGCTCGGTGATCTCGAGGACAATCCGGCCCGCATCGGCGTCCGCGAGGAGTTCCGTCAATCTGGCGCTGATGATGAGTTCCGGCGATGCATTGACGCTCATGTAGACATGCGCCGGCAGTGCTGCCATCGCCTGAACGGCGCTATCCAATGCGCGGCCCTCGAGCGCCGTGCGCAAGCCCGCTGCGCCCGCTGCCTTGAACCAGACATCCGGAGGCAGCGTTGGTACCGACTGGAATCGGGACAACGCTTCAACCCCTGCCAGATGGCCTGTATGCAAGTCGTAAATCGGCTGATATACGAGCGAAGGCTGACCCTCCGCCATGACTCTCTGGATGCGGCGCGTCTCGGTTTCGCGCTGCTTCGCAGCTTCCAGATCGAAGTCGATGCGATCCGCAACCAATTCGGCGAAAGCGCGCATCATCTGCAGATCGCGTTCGGTCAGTGAGTGATCCGGGATAAAACTAAAGCAACAGAAGGTTCCGTATATCCGCCCATCCCTCAGGCGGATGGGAACGCTGAGATGTGAGCCGATTGGAATCCCCCGCGTCTCGGGCAATGTCGCGGTGGCAGGAAAACTCTGCGCATCGGCAATCAGCTCCGGCAACCGCCCGTCCACGACCTTCTGACAGAATCCCTGGTCCAGCGGGATCGCATCTCCCGCCTTGATCGGACTGCGACCCGCCGCATCTACATGGTTGAAGACGCGATCATCGCGGCGAAACTGCGCAACGAACGCGACATCCATCTGCAGATGCGTTCTTACGGCACGGAGAACCTTGTCGATACCATCCCCGCCGCGCAGAGCCTGAGGCTCGACCGCAGAGACGAATTCCTCGAGCGGAGTTCTGCTGCGTTCCACGGGCACCTCCCTGGACTTAAATCCGTGCCAAGTGTGGATCAAGTGTCGCCAGCGCCCCAGAAACTGCAAAACAGACTGTGGCTTCGATCACAGATCAAATTCCGCAGGCCGCCGCCGTTTACTGCCGTGCTGCAGCATACGTCCGTGAGAGTGACTAAGATGCACTCCACTAAAGACCGGCGCCGACCGAACGGCTGCCCAGGGGAGTGGCATGATGGATCTGATCGATGTCGCGACCATCCGCGCGATCACCGCGCGCGGTTTACAACTGCTGATATTGGTTCTTTTGCCGGCCCTCTCCGGGCCGGCTGCTGCCGAGTCTGCCGAAGCGCCGGCAACGGTTATTCAGGCTGGCCGCCTGATCGATGTCGAGGCAGGCCGCGCTTTGACGCAACAGATGATTGTCATCCGCGGTGGCAGGATCCAGGCGGTGGGCCGCGACCTGCCGGTCCCTGCCGGGGCGCGCCGGGTGGACCTGTCGGCGATGACCGTCCTGCCCGGTCTCATCGACTGCCATACGCATCTCGCCGATCTTGCCGACAGCGAGCCCCTGTCGCTGCTGCGCAAGTCGGCTGTCGAGACCGCCTATGCTGCAATTCCCAACGCGCGTGTGACCCTGCTCGCCGGCTTCACCACGGTTCGGGATGTTGGGGTCTACCGAGCCTTCAACGATGTCGCGATGAAAGATGCCATTGCGGACGGAATCTTTCCGGGACCACGCATGTACGTCGCGGGCGCCTACATCACCATCAGTGAGGGTGCGGGCGCGATGACCGGCCTGCCGCCAGACATTCAGTTGCCGCTTGACTATCGCTTCGGCGTCGCGAACTCCCCGTGGGAGGTGCGCGAAAGGATCCGCGAGCTTGCACACCGCGGAGCGGATCACATCAAGATCCTGACGACCGGCGCGGTGCTCACACACGGTAGCAACCCGAAGTCGATCGAATTCACACCGGAGGAGATTCAGGCCGCCGTCGACGAAGCGCGCCACTTCGGCCTCAAGGTGGCGGCACATGCCCATGCTGCAGAGGGAATAAAAAATGCCATTCGTGCCGGGGTTGCATCGGTGGAACATGCGACTCTCATTGACGATGAGGGCATCGCGCTCGCCAAACAGCACGGTACGTATCTCGATATGGACATCTACGATGAGGAGTGCATCCAGTCTTCTGCGTCGACCCCGGCAGATTTCCTCGAGCACGACCGCGAGCTGGCCGAAGCCCAGCGCCGCAACTTCAACAAGGCGGTTCGCGCGGGAGTAAAGATGACTTTCGGCACGGATGCAGGCGTGTGTCCGCACGGAGTCAACGCGCGCCAGTTCGCCTTCATGGTGAAGTACGGCATGAGCCCGATGCAGGCCATACAGGCTGCCACGATCAACGCCGCCGATCTGATCGGCCATCCGGAGCTCCTGGGCTCCCTCAAAGCAGGCCGCTCGGCCGACCTCATTGCGGTCGAAGGCGACCCGTTGGCCGATATCCGGGTACTAGAGACTGTGGGCTTCGTGATGAAGGAAGGCGTGATCTACAAGCAGAATGGCCAGTCAATGCTCGAGGCGACGCGACAACTTTCCGATGCGCAACCAGTGCGGGAGTAGAATCGACCGTGCAGCTCGGAACACCGGTGGGGGACATCATGCACGCCAACAAGCGGGACGCGGGGCTGATCCGCGTCGTGGGCGTCTGGACACTGGCCGCCAGCATCGTGAGCATGATCGTCGGTGCCGGCATCTTCGCCGTACCTGCCGCGCTGGCTGCGGCAGTGGGTCCTTACGCTCCTCTCACCTTCTTGGCGTGTGGGTTTGGTATCGGAGCCGTAGCCCTCTGCTTCGCCGAGGGTGGCAGCAGAATTCCGACCAGCGGAGGGGTCTATGGGTTTGTTGAAGCCGCATTCGGACCTCTGGTGGGCTACATCAGCGGGACGCTGCTGTGGGTGTCCTGCCTGCTCGCCGCCGGCGGAGTGACCGGAGCCCTGGCCGATCTGATTGCGAGTTTGTTGCCCTGGCCGACGGTCGGATGGGTACGCATCGCAGCCATCATCGCGGTAATTGGCCCCATCGTTCTGGTAAATGTTGCTGGCGTCGCGCAAGGTGCTCGGCTCGCAGGCGCCACTACGGCGCTGAAGCTCGTCCCATTGATCATCTTTGTCGTGGTCGGCGCCGGCGCGGTGCACGCCGCGAACTTCTCGCATGCCGCGCAACCGGACGCACAGAACCTAGGCCGAGCTTTGACCCTCGCCGTGTTCTCACTTCTGGGTATGGAAGGGTCGTTGTGCGTCAGCGGCGAAGTCAGAGAGCCCAACCGGACAATTCCGCGCGCTTTGATCATCGCGGTGCTGCTGACCACGGCTCTGTACGTTGCCATCCAGTCCGTCGCTCAGGGAATCCTGGGTTCCGCGCTCGCCAACTCGAAGGCGCCCCTGGCGGATGCCATGGGAAGCGTTCATCCGCTGTTGCGCGCGCTCATGCTCGCCGGCACCGCCCTGTCGATGTTCGGCTGGATGAGCAGCGATATTCTGGGCAGCCCGCGGCAGCTATTTGCCTTCGCGAGGGATGGGCAGTTGCCGCGTCTGCTGGGGCGGGTTAACCCGCGCAGCCACGTTCCTTATGTTGCTGTGCTGTGCTACGCCGCCGCGGCAGTCGTGCTGGCGATCACCGGTACCTTCGGCGAGTTGGTAGTCCTCGCCACACTCGGACTCGCGGCTCTATATGCCGCCGGCTGTGCGGCGGCGTGGCTGCTTGCCCGTCGCGGGGTCGCGATCGCGGGCCCACCTTTGAACTTCCGTTTTCTCAGTGTGGCTGCAGCAATCGGCATCAGCAGTATGCTCGGGCTGATTCTGCTCGCCTCGCGCCAGGAGATTCTCGGCCTCATGTCACTGATCGCTCTCAGCGGCCTTGTCTATCTCGTGCAGTCGCGCATCGCCGCGCGCCAGCCGGCATTGGGAAGTTAACCCCCTCGGTGACTTGAAAGCCTGCGGTGAGCGTCAGCTCATTCGTTACCCTGCACACGTTGCAAGCTCGAGCTGTCTCCTTCGAGCAGACCCAACGCATCCTGCGTAGCGATGGCCGTGCAAAACTCTCCATGCATACTGGCGACGGCCACTGAGTGGACCAACGCTGGCTCGTAATCGGTGCCGTCCAGGCCGATACGGTTGGTCGTTGCGCAGGCATCGTGGGCGAGATACGTATCAAAGGCGAGATTGCCCGCGTGGCGCACCGTGGTCTCGACGCAAAAGTTAGTAAAAAATCCGGTCACTACCAATCGCTCCACGCCTGCGCGCCGCAGCTGTAATTCCAGCTTCGTGCCGATGAAGGCACCGTTGACGTCCTTGGTGATGACCACCTCGCCTGGCCTGGACTCAAGTCCGGGCTTCGGACGCCCTGTGGGTAGGGACAGCCTGAGAGGCGAGCGAGCTTCGCGCGAATCATGCAAGGTGAAAAACACGGGGTAATGCCGTTCACGCCAGCTTTCCAGCAAGTGCGCGATGTTGGCCTCCGCCTGTGGATTATTGCGCCGCCCGGTGCGACCGCCCCAGTGCTCGAGAACATCGACACCGATCTGAGCATCGACAACCAGCAACGCCGTTCTTTCATCAAACTTCGTGATCAAGCATGCCACCGCTGTGTAGATCGTAAGGTACGCACAGGCTCAGTGCGAAAGTGCTGTAAGCAATTGTATGCGGAAATGAGCGCAGGACACATCACAAGAACCTCCAATGCCGGACATTTAGCGGCAATTAACCATAGATTGTCGCGCGTATGATTCGACCCCGCAGTGAGCCGCTGCTAAGCTGATTCCATGGCTAACATCAGAACCTGGCATACCTACTTCGGTCTCCTCATCGCTCCCAGCATACTGTTCTTTGCTCTCAGCGGGGCGCTGCAGATCTTCCGCTTTCATGAAGCTCACGGGGACTATCAGCCGCCACTGCTGCTGGAGAAGCTGTCCAGGGTGCACAAGGACCAGGTCTTCGCGCCGGACGAGCATCATGAGCAAGCGGGGGATCACGCGCCGGCGGGAGCCAAAGAGGGCGGCGACGCCGACCCTGATCACGAGGGCGCGAAGGGCGACGAGGAGCACGAACACGAAGGCAACGCTGGCACTGTGCTGCTCAAGTGGTACTTCCTCATCGTCGCTGTAGCCCTCACCACCTCTACTTGTCTTGGACTGTGGATCGGGCTCACGCATATACGGCACAAGCGTATTGGCTGGATGCTGGTGGTCATCGGCACCGTGCTTCCCACCTTGCTGATCGCGCTATAAGCGGGGTTGGGCTCTCCAGCACGCAGTTCCCTCCTCTGCCGCCAGGTGTCCCCTGTCAAGGGTCGTTCCCGTTCAGATGTAACCCATCTGGATCCGATTGCAACGCCTGCCGCGGGCTACACGCGTAGGCTTTGGGTGTGTGCAGTCTGGAGCCCAAGGGATGTCCTCAGAGCATTTGCAGCAGGAATTGCAACGGATCGCGCAAGTCCGCTTCGCGGTGGGCGTGTTGCCGCGCTGTTCGCCGCGCGCCACGTACGCAGGCTTTGGTGACGGCAAACACTGTTCGCTCTGTAACCGCAAAATTCCGCAACAGGAAGTCGAGTACGAAGTGGAATGCGACCCGGGGGAAGGTAAGCAGGCACTGTTACGGTTCCACGTACTCTGCCATGAGGTCTGGCAGGACGAATGCTCGAAGCGCGCTGACGAGGGACGGTAGCGGACAGCTGCGGCATCGGCCGATCGGCCGCCCACACCGGCTTGTGTGACGACGGTCACTCTATCGGCGCGCGCCCCTAGCCATCCATAAGATCTGAGACATCGTGGGGGGTGCCCGGGCCCCCTTGGACTTAAGGTTATGTTGTGAACATACGCCTTAAAGTCACCGCCTCCATCGCGATCGTCTGTGCCATTCTGGGTGCGGCTGAGATCCTGGTGGAACAGCGGGTGCTCATGCCCAGCTTTGTCGAGCTCGAGCATGCCGATGCCCGCACAGCCATGAAACGCATCAATTATGTGCTCGACATGCGGCTGGAACGGCTGGCGGCCGGCGCCAAAGACTGGGGCAACTGGGCCGATACCTATCACTTCGTACAGGATCGCAATGCGGCCTACGCGACGCAGAGCGCCACCGACTTTGCGCTCCGGCAGCTCAAGGTCGACGCGTTCGCCGTAGCCGACCTCGCGGGACATCTGCTGTTGGTGAAGGAACTGCCCCAGGCAGATTCACCGCCCGCACATGTGCAGGAGCTGTCAGCGCAGATGCTGCCACAGCATTTTCCCTGGCACCTGCCGCTGTCTTTGGGCCAGTCGCTCAAAGGGTTCGTGAACAGCGACCGGGGTCCCTTCATGTTCGCGGCTGCTCCGATACTCGATGGCAATGGCGGCGGCCCCGTCCGGGGCACCATATTGATGGGCCGGCTGCTGTCGGCCGATGAGGTGGAGGCCCTCGGCTCCCAGGCTCAGGCACAACTCGCCATCGAGCCGCCTCGCAGTCAGCACGACGCGCAGCAGCTCAGCGAGACGGATACCGCGACCCAGGTTTTCCGTCTGGTCAGAGACATTTATGCAAAACCGATTCTGACGGTGCGGGTGGACGTACCGCGTGCAATCACCCAGCGCGGCCGTTCAGCGGTAACGTATGCATCGGCTTACTTGATCGGCGCACTGCTGCTGCTGCTGATCATTCTCGTCCTCGTGCTCAATCGCGTCATCCTTCGACCCCTTGACCGGGTAACCCGTCACGCCATTGCGATTGGCAAAGACACGGATCTGACGATGCAGCTGAATCTCGCCGGCAGCGATGAGATGAGCACGCTGGCCCTCGAGCTCGATCGCATGGTGGCGCGCCTCGCCGAATCCCGGCGACAATTGGTGGACCGCTCCTTCGAAGCCGGCCATGCCGAGATGGCCAAAGGCGTGCTGCACAATCTGGGCAATGCCATGACGCCGATCGGCGTGAGACTGGCCGGATTGCGCGATCGATTGCGCACGGCACCTGTTGATGAAGCAGATCAGGCAGCAACAGAGCTCGAAGGACCGGTCAGCGATGCACAACGCCACAAGGAGCTGCGGGAGTTCACCCGCCTGGCCTCCCGCGAGCTGGCCGCGACCATTCGCGCCGCCACGCTTGATGTGGAGATCATGAGCCGTCAAACCACCGCGGTCCAGTCGATACTGGCCGAGCAGCGGCGCGCTGCGCGTAACGAGCATGTCATTGAAGCCGTGCGGCTGCCAGAGCTGCTGACTCAGGCGCTGGAGATCATTCCGGATGTCTCCCGCGCCCGGCTCGCCATCCAGGCCGACGAGTCATTGCGCAGAGTTGGTGTCGTGCACGTTGCCCGCACCGTGCTGCGCCTCGTTCTGCAGAACATCATCATCAATGCGGCGGATGCGGTCGGCGAGAGCGCAAGGAACAAAGGCCGTCTGCGCATTCGCGCAGAGATTGTCCGCGACGGCCCGGCCGAGCAGCTGCGGCTGCATTGTAAGGACGACGGCGTCGGCATCGCTGCAGAGAATCTGGAGCGGATATTCGACAAGGGTTTCTCAACCAAGTCACGCGAAACCAACAGCGGAATCGGACTGCACTGGTGCGCCAATGCCATCAGCGCCCTGGGCGGGCGGATGTGGGCAAGCAGCGAGGGCCGCGGCCGAGGTGCATCGATTCACGTTGTATTGCCACTGCCAGCCCGACAGGCGCTGGTCGTCGGAGCGGCATGAGGTCCCCATGGATAAGCCAGAGCGACAAGCGATTCGGGTACTGGTCGTAGATGACGAAGCTGACGTTCGGGATGCGTACCGCCAGATTCTGCTCGATACGGAAGTCAGTCAGGATGTAGCGGCGTTTCGGGACCTGCGCTCCCGGCTGTTCAAGAACCCGAGGAAGGATGCGCCATCCGCAAGGCCCGCGCCACGCGCCGCGACGTTTGATACCGTTTTCTGCGATGGGGCAGAGGCAGCGGTGGAGGCGGTGCGCGCAGCGCTCGCGCAGGACCAGCCGTTCGGTGTCGCCTTCCTCGACATGCGCATGCCCTCTGGACGCGACGGCGTCTGGGCAGCGACGCAGATCCGGGAACTCGACCCCGCGATCGAGATCGTCATCTGTACCGCCTATTCCGACGTCGATCCGGGTGAGATCGGTGGGCTCGTGCCACCGGAAGACAAGTTGTCATACCTGCAGAAGCCGTTCCATCCGCATGAAGTGCGGCAGATGACCATCGCGCTGGGCAGTAAGTGGCGCGCCGAGCGACGCATCGTGCAGCTCGCCTATTTCGATTCGTTGACGGGTTTACCGAACCGACAGCAGTCGCAGACCCGCCTGCTCGCGGCTATCGAGGCCGCCCAGGCCCAACAGCGCACGCTGGCATTGCTCTATCTGGATCTCGATAACTTCAAGAGAGTGAACGACACACTGGGTCACGCGGTTGGCGATGAGCTGCTGCGCGAGGTGGCTCGGCGCTTGCGTGACTCGCTGCGTTACGATCATGAGGCGGGGCTCAGCAGCGATGCAAGGCACCGGCCGGGAGATCTCGCACGACTCGGCGGTGATGAGTTCCTGGTCCTGCTACCTAACCTGCGCTCCGCGGCCGATGCCAGCGCAGTGGCCGCAAGGCTCATTCAGGCGCTGCGCGAGCCTGTGCACCTCGCACGCAATGCGCTGGTTGTCACTCCGAGCATTGGAATTGCCCTGTACCCGCAGGACGGCGCCGACGCAGAGGCGCTGCTGCGCAATGCCGATCTAGCGATGTATTACGCCAAGCGCAAGAGTCCGGGCACCTTCGCCTACTATGACCCGGCGATGAACGCGGCCGCACTCCAGCGCTTCATGATCGAGGATCGCCTGCGAGGTGCGCTTGCCCGCAACGAATTCTCCCTGAACTATCAACCGCAGTTCGATCTCAGCACTGGCAGCGTCTCGGGCATGGAGGCACTGCTGCGCTGGACGAGCGTCGAGCTCGGTATCGTGCCGCCAGCGGAGTTCATCCCCATGGCCGAGGAAACCGGGCTGATTCTCAGCATCGGTGAGTGGGTCCTGCGGGGCGCATGCCGGCAGGCCAAGGCCTGGCAGGACGCGGGGCTGCCCATCGCGAGAATGGCGGTCAACGTATCGGGGCGGCAGTTCGCATGGTCACAGTTCCCGGCGCAGGTTGCCGGAATCCTGGGCGAGACCGGACTTGATCCGTCCAGACTGGAGTTGGAGATCACCGAGTCGGTGGTGATGGCCGATGAGAGCTGGGCAGAAAAGGCGCTGACGGATCTGAAGCAGCTCGGCATCTCCCTCGCCATCGACGACTTTGGTACCGGGTACTCGAGCTTCGGACGCCTGCGTCATTTTGCCGTGGATCGTTTGAAGATCGATCGCTCATTCGTCACCAGCATCGGCGACGGCAGTGACGACCGCGCGATTGCGGCGGCGATCATCGCGATGTCTCGTTCGCTGCGGATCAGTGTCACGGCCGAAGGCGTTGAGAGTTTTCCGCAGCTCATGTTTCTGCAGGAGCACGCCTGCCACGACGCGCAGGGTCTGCTGTTGAGCAAGGCGCTGCCAGCCGATGAGGCAGGTGACCTGCTGCGTAGACTGCACGAGCACCGCGACAGCTCGCGAACTCAGAAGCTGAAGGCCATCATCAAGTAACTCCTGCCTCGCAGCATCGCTGCCCAGAAATTCCCTCAGCCGTTCCCACGCCGTTCCCAAACCTTCCCTCGGCGCACCTGACGCTGCCCGCTCCCGAGCCGCTTGATTTGGGGAATCCTCCCCATGCGGGGTGTGCTGCCTTTGCGGAAACTTCCCTCCGCGGCGCAGTCATTGGGACCCGCCACAAACGGTAGCACTACTCTGAGGAGTCACGGATCATGAACAGGTCTCGATCACACTGGTTTTCTCTCACCCTTGCCGCGGCTCTGATTGCGTCCCCGATCGCCGCATTCGGCGCGGAGAGTCCAACTCAGATGCGAGTCGTCATCGGCGACATTAACCTGCATACTCCACAAGGCGTTGCGAGCGCTTATGCCCGACTGCAGTCCGCTGCACAGACCGTATGTGGACGGGCGCCCGATCAACGGGACCTGGGTAGCCACATCGCCTGGATGCGTTGCGTCGCATCGGCGCTCGATGGCGCGGTTGCACAGATACACTCGGCAGCATTGGCTGACTTGCATGCACGGCGTTCGGGACGCACAGCACCCATTCTGGTCGCGACGCGCAATTCGGGTGCAAGATGACATTACGGTACCCGTCCGGAAGCGGATGCCGGGCGGGTATTCATCGGCCATCTCGAGCGCCGCGGAGCTCTCGAGCCCATGACTGCATCGCGGGAAGCCTCACTTGCACCCTTGTTCGAGCGCGAGAGCGAGTTGCGCGCGCTCGTCCAGGCGCTCGAGCTGGCCGCGAAAGGCCGTGGTTCCGTGGTGGCCATCCGGGGCGAAGCGGGTATCGGTAAAACAGCGCTCATCAACGCGTTCTGTCGCAGACAGCGCCAGGCGCGCATCCTGCGTGGCCTGTGTGATTCGCTCTCTACGCCACGGCCGCTGGGCCCCATCCGGGATATCGCGCGCACCATCGGTGGCGAACTGGAAGCGAGCTTCCAGGCCGGCCGCGATGCCGTGTTTGAAACGCTTCTGACAACCGTGTCGTCGGAAAAGACGGTGACCGTGCTGGTCATCGAGGATGCCCACTGGGCCGACGAGGCGACCCTCGATCTGATCCGCTTTCTCGGGCGCAGACTGCGCGAGCGTCGCTGCCTGCTGCTGGTCTCGGCGCGTCACCAGGATGCAAGAAGCAGTCGTAGTTTCAGCCACATCGTGAGTGGGTTGCCGAGCGGCACGGTACAAACACTCGCGCTGCAGCCGCTTTCGCCCGCGGCTGTGGCCGCGTGGGCCTCCTCCGTGGATCGACCGCCTGAGAGTCTGCATGCTATGACAGGCGGTAATCCCTTCTTCGTCTCCGAGCTGCTGCACTCGAGAGGTACGACACTTCCCGGATCGATTCGTGATGCAGTGCTCGCCGGTGTTGCAGAGCTCGGGTCGGCGGGGCGAGAAGTGTTGGAGCACAGCGCCGTTGTGCCCGGTGGACTGGAGGCATGGCTCGTGGAAGCACTCTGGCCCGCTTCGATGCGCGGGGTAGCAGAGTGCCTCGATGCCGGGTTTCTGGTCACTGCAGCATCTCAGCTGCAGTTTCGCCACGAATTGGCACGTCGCTCGGTACTCGAGTCGATGGCCGCCGGGATGACCCGGCGCTGTCACGAGCGGGTGTTGGAATGCCTGCTCGCGAACAACCCGGAACAACATCTGGGACAGATCGTGCACCATGCTGCCGCAGCGGGGCGCGCTGAGTTGGTCGCCCGCTACGGGGTCGAGGCGGCACGCGAGGCTGCCGCGATCGGTTCACACCGGGAGGCTGCAGCCCATTGGGGTCGCACGCTCGAATACGGCACCCGGCTGGGCGATGAGCAGAAGGCGGAATACAGCGAAGCCTATGCGTACGAGCTGTATCTCACCAATCAGATCCTCGAGGCGCAGCGGATGCGCGAACGCGCGCTCGAGCTGCGTGTCTCGTTGCAGGATCGGCTGCGTATCGGTGAAAACGCCCGTTGGCTATCACGCATCGCCTGGGCGATGGGCAACCGACCCCTGGCAGAACAGATGGCCGAGCGCGCTGTAGAGCGCCTGGAGCAGGGTCCCGACAGCCGTGAACTGGCGTCCGCGCTGAGCAACCGTTCGATGCTTGCCATGCTCGCTGGCCAGACGGATGAGGCGCTCCTGCACGGCTCTCGAGCCGTAGAGCTCGCCCGGCGGCTCGAGGACTGGGAAACTCTCGCGCACGCGATGAACAACATCGGCTCGGCCAAAACCGGAGCCTGTGACGAATCTGGATGGGCGGACCTGCAATTCAGCCTTGCCACTGCTTTGGACCACAACCTCACTGAGCAGGCGGCACGTACCTTCTGCAATCTGGCTTCCCGTTATGTCGTGAATCGTAAGCACGCCCAGGCGGAGGCGACCTGTGAGCGCGCGATCGCCTATTGCGAACGCCTGGATCTGGATTTTCCCGGGCTTTATTGTCACGCCCTGCGCGCCCAAGCAGCGCTCCTGCAAGGCGACTGGAACCGCGCTCTCGTCCGCGCCAGCGGGCTGCTCGAGCTCGCAGATCTGCCTGCCGTCACCAAGATACCGGCTCTCGTGGTCGCCGCGCGCGTGCGTATCCGGCGCGGGCAACGCTCGGGGCTCGCGCTCCTCACTCAGGCTCATGAGCTCGCTCGTGCCACCGGCGAGCTGCAACGATTGGGGCCCATTGCATGTGCAGCGGCTGAAGCAACCTGGCTTGGACTTGCGCCTGACGAGTTCGGGCAGCCGAGTGCTGAAGTGCTGCAGGCAGCGCGCACCCCGGGAGAGCATTGGGCCGTCGATGAGCTCGCGTTCTGGACCTGGCGCGCCTTCGGGAAGGCTGCGCTGGAGCCTCGGGACGCGACGCCGTTTTCTCAGCACCTGCGCGGCGACCCGCGGGGTGCCGCGCAGGCGTGGGACGCTCTTGCCTGCCCGTACGAGCGAGCCATCGCGCTGCTCGATGTGGCGGATGCCACGGCGCTGGATGACGCGCTCGAATTAGTCGAACAGCTCGGTGCCACGCCGCTCATTCAGCGCCTGCGGCGACAGGCCCGCCAGTCAGGTGTCAGGAGCCATGCGGAGCCGCCACAGCAGAGCTCGCCCGACCTGACACGACGACAGCACGAGATCCTACTGCTGCTGAGCGAGGGCATGAGCAACGATACGATCAGCAAACGATTGTTCCTCTCGCCCAAGACCGTAGGTCATCACGTCGAGGCAATCCTGGAGCGACTCGGCGCAAGATCCCGCACCGAAGCGGTGTTTCTGGCGCGCCAGCGCAGGATTTTTTAATATGCATCAACCGCGAGCCCAGGGGCCGCAATCGCCATCAGCCATGAGAGGTCACAGTGCCGCGGAACGGGGATCGATGGTACGTGCTCGGTCTCCTGACCCTCGTGTATGCGCTCAACATCGCTGACCGATTCTCGATCTCCACACTGATCGAGCCCATCCGCCTCGAGCTGCATCTGTCCGATTCCGGGGTCGGATTTCTGACCGGCGTCGCACAGGCGATGTTTTATGTGACCATCGGGATTCCCGTCGCATTGCTGGCTGATCGCGCCAACCGGCGCAACATCCTGGCGGTCGCACTGGTGCTGTGGTCCGGCATGACAGCTCTGTGCGGGCTGGCGCAGAACTACATCCAGCTGCTGCTCGCACGCTTTGGCGTCGGTATTGGCGAGGCCGGAGGCACCCCACCTTCGACCTCGATCCTGGCGGATAAATTTCCCGCGGCAATGCGTCCCATGGCACTGACCATCTACGCCCTTGGAACCTGCCTGGGAGCCTGGCTGGGCTCGGCAGTGGCTGGGCAAGTTGCCGAGCACCACGGCTGGCGTGCAGCCTTCCTCGCTCTGGGCGTTCCTGGACTGCTGGTGGCGTTTCTATTGAGGCTGACCGTGCGCGAGCCTGCACGCGGGCAGTTCGATCAACCCGCCATCAACCACGAGCCGCCCTCGATGCGGGCGACCATTCGCCATGTGTGGCATTACCGAAGTGCCCTGCACCTGCTGGTGGGAGGCTCGGTTGCAACGCTATGGAGCTGGGGGCTGATGTGGTGGATGACGACTTTCCTCGAGCGCACTCATCACATGACTATTGGCCAGGCAGGCAGCGTGTTGGGCCGGATGCACCTGCTGGCCGGCACGGCAGGTACGATCCTCGCGAGTGTGCTGATGAGCCAGCCCGCAGCGCGCGATCCTCGCTATATCACCCGTCTGCTTGCCTGGGTCACCGCTCTCGCCACGCTGCCCTCCATTGCGCTGCTGTGCACCGATTCGGTTGCACTCACGGAGACATTCCTGTGGTTTTTCGTACCGGCCGTGTATTTTTTCATTGGCCCGATTCTCGGCCTTCTGCAGAACGTAGTGCCGCCGCAGATGCGCGCCACCACCTGCGCTCTGCTGCTGTTTACTGCCAATATTGCGAATCTCGTGATTGCGCCTCAGCTGATCGGACTGCTGAGCGATGAGTTCAATCTGCGCTTCCAGGCCGGTGCGGACTCCCTGCGCTGGGCGCTGCTGATGCTTGCACCGACGGGCTTTTGGGCGGCTGCGCACCTGGGTGCAGCGACCCGGACGATCGTCGAGGATGCTAAGAACGGGCCATTAGCGCGCTGAAGAGCTGGCGAGCAAAGCCCTTGTGCAGTGAGCGTTGAGGCGAATCAGGCGGCCAGCTGATGGTCGCGTACCCAATGGGCGAGCAGTTGGGCCGCGTCGGCGAGTGGCGCGCTGCTCTGGGTTGCTTTGGACAGATTCATCGCGCCCGAATAAACAGAAATCACGAAGTTGGCAGCTGCCAGGCGCTCTTTTGCGTCCAGGCGGGCGCCCCCGCGGGTTGCAGCAATTCTCTCGATGAGGACGGCGCGCCATTCAGCGAAAATACCCTCGACGGCATTGCGCAGATCCGCATCGGTCAGAGCCAGCTCGAGCGCCAGGTTATTGAGCGGGCAGCCTAAGACAGAGCCGCGTTCGCGCATCCCGCCAATGATGTCTGCGAAGGCCGCTGCGATGCCTCGTCCCAGCGTCGATGCCTGGCGCACCGGATCGATCCAGGCTTCCCGCACCACGGGTCCCACGCGGTCCGCCAAGACGGCCAGCGCCAGCGTTTTCTTGGTTGGGAAGTGATGATGCAGCGCTCCAGCTGAAACGCGGCTCACGTGTATCAGATCGTGTACTGATGTCGAGTGATAGCCGCGTTCCTGAAACATCCTGGCGGCGTTATCCAGAATGCGACCTCGCAGGCCCTCCGGGTCATTCCGCCGTCTCGTGCGGCCACTTCTCAAGGTTGCGCTGCTCGCCATCAATCCGTCCCCAGGGTTGCGCTGCTCGAATTGACAAATGGTACACGCATTGCGACGATAGCAAAAACAGGTCATCCGGTCTGTTTAGGAGCGCGCATGAATTCCCCACTGGTTGGTCCGCGATGCATCTGACCCGGCGCAGCTTCGTGGTGGCGGCCGCTGGGACCGCATTGGCAGCGCGTGGATCGCAGAGACCTGCGGTCACGCCCGCAACCGCAACCCAAGGCCTGGGGGTCATCGAATTACGCCAGTACACCCTGCACAAGGGCCAGCGCGATACTTTGATCGGCATGTTCGAACAACACTTCATCGAGCCGCAGAATGCCCTGGGCGCACACATCGTGGGTACCTTTCGCGATGTCGACGATCCGGATCGCTTCGTCTGGATTCGCGGTTTTTCTGATATGCAGACGCGGCAGCGATCCCTCGAGGCGTTCTATGGAGGCCCGGTCTGGCATGCCAACCGGCAGGCTGCCAACCTCACTATGCTGGATTCAGACAATGTCCTGATGCTGCGGCCGCTCTCGGCGGATCAGGGCTTTGCAGCGACTGGCAACGGGCCGCACGAATCGCATCCCATCATCGGTGCCCGTATCCATTACCTGGGCTCAGTTGATGCACGGCAATTCGCCAGCTACTTCAATCAGGCGGTGCTGCCCCACTTCGCCCAGATGGGTGCACAGCCGATCGCGCAGCTCATATCGCACGACGCCGCCAATAATTTTCGCCTGCCCATTCGGGAGCATGAAACCGTGTTTGTCTGGTTGGCGCGCTGGCATTCGGTTGCGGAGGAAGAAGATTGTGCGCGGCGCTGGTCTACGGTATCGGGTTGGCGGGATCGGGCACCCGAGTCACTGCTCCCGGCCTTCATGCGCAAAGCGGAGCGGCTGCGGCTTGAGCCCACTGTGCGCTCGCCTTTGCGGTGATGGCCGACCAGGCTGGCGGCTCGAGCGTGCACGACTTTGACTTCCTTGTCGGCCACTGGTATGTGAAGCACCGACGGCTCAAGTATCGACTCGCGCGGAATGACGAGTGGGAAACGTTTACCGGTACCATGACGGCGCGGCCCTACCTGGGCGGCCAGGCCATCGTAGATGACAACGTGCTCGATCTGGCCGCATTGCCTTATCGGGCGATAACACTGCGAGCCTTCGATCCTGCCACCGGCAAGTGGTCCATCTGGTGGCTCGATTCGCGACGCCCCGCGACTCTGGACCCGCCTCTGGTCGGCAAGTTTCAACATCGCATCGGTACATTCTTCGCACACGACAGCTACGCGGGCCAACCCATCCTGGTGCGTTTCATCTGGTCAGACATCACCGCGCGAACCGCGCGTTGGGAACAAGCCTTCTCGGCCGATAGCGGCAACAGCTGGGAAGTGAACTGGATCATGGAGTTCGAGCGCAGCGAAGCGTGATGAGTTTGGCGGCGATTCGCCGCGCCTGAACCGTAGTCCCACGAGTAGTTCCACGCGCTGACTTCCAAGGGCCTCACAGCCCGGCCAGCCACAGATGCCGGGCTTCGCGTATGATTTCGGAGCAAGGGGCAGCATGGGGCTGCGTAATACCTACTGCCGTGATCATCCGTAGCACTGTGCGTCGCGTCGGCACCGCCGCCCTGCTTGCTACTGCGTGGCTCATCTGTCCGCCGGCAGCTTCCGGCGGCATTTTGTGGGACGCCGGCATAGCCTGTGGATATGCCTCCATCGTCCTCCTGCTGTGCCTCTACATTTACCCCGTGCGCGCCGACGGCCTCCCCCATGCGCGCCTCATCGGGCTGTCGCAACATCGCCTCCTGGGCTGGGGGCTGCTTGCGCTCTGCGGGCTGCACGTCGGGATCCTGTTGGGCGTCGAGCCCCTGAGCACCCGGTACCTGCTGCCATCGGCTCCTCTCTACATGTGGAGCGGCGTGCTCGCGCTCCTCAGCGCCATGCTGCTGGTGCAAACCGGTCTGCGTGCGCGCGTCGCTCTGCGGCGGCATCAATCGTTCCGCCTCTCAACCATGCATCTGCTGGTGAGTCCGGTACTGCTGCTGACCTTGGGCGCACATGTCTGCGCAAGTGGACAGCTGAGTGCCGGGTGGCTGAAGACAGCTACCCTGCTGCTGCTGCTCGCATTGCCGCTGGGCTGGTTTGCGCTCCGTCGCCGCATCAGCCCAGGCGCGCACCACGCCTGGCGCCACAGAACCCATCTCGCCGCGGGTGCAGGATTGTTGCTGTTGCCGATACCGCTCGCCACGCGCGTACTGCTCGAACCTCCCGTGCGTCCTGCAGCGATCAGTGTGAATTTCCCGCATGACCGCCATACGAGCGTGAGCTGCGTCATTTGCCATCACAATTATCTCGACAAGAGCGGCACGACCGCCTGCATCGAATGCCATCGGAGCCGCCGCAGCGATCTACCCCATTCGAGCGAGACGACCTTTCATAGCTTCTGCCGGGACTGCCATGCGAGGCTCGCCGCCGAGCACACTCATCACGGGCCGCCGCGCAGCTGCTCAGCCTGCCATGATGCCTCCCGGCCCGCAGCGGGTTAGGATGGACCTATGCGCCCTTATCGACCTTTGTTCCGAACTTTCCTCGGATGGCTGTTGTTAGCCGCAGCCGCGCCATGCGCCGCTGCAGGGGATCCTTGTGGCGAGTTTGCCTGGGATGTACGCCATGAACGCGCGATGTTTTCGCAGTCTCCCAGCATGCTGACCGCTGCAAAATCCAACAACGCTGCACCTGCCGTGGCACCCGATAGGTTATATGAGCTGCGATTGATACCGGCGGCGCAGGTCGGCTTTCCGGTTTCTCCCCTCGGCCGGCACTCGAAATCACAAGGTACCTACGGCGGACTTGCGCAGATACGACTACCGTCAGCCGGGACCTGGCGGATCTCACTCAGCGAGCCCGATTGGGTAGACGTCGTGAACGATGGCGCCGTGCTGCAACCAAAGGACTTTCAGGGGCGCCATGGCTGCAGCACGCCTCACAAGATACTGCGCTACGAGCTACCGGCCGGCACCTCGCTGACGCTGCAATTGAGCGCCGCGAGCGCGGCAGTAGTACGCCTAGTGGTGAGTAAGGACCCCGGCGGCGGGTAGCTCGCCCTCACTTCGGGTACAGAATCATCTGGGTACATCGGAAAAAGGCGATGCGCTTGTCCGAGTCTCGGTGCGTGATCACGGCATCCCACACCTGCGTGGTGCGGCCTATGTGCAGCGGAGTCGCGACACACTCGATAGTCCCGCTGCGCGCGGTTCCTACATGGTTCGACTTCAGCTCGATGGTCGTAAAGCCCGTGGCATCCTGCGAAATCCATAATCGACAGCCATAGCCTGCCGTGGTATCCGCCAGCGTCACGATGGAGCCGGCGTGCAGGTAACCATTGGGAGCCATCAGCTGCGGCCGCACCCGCAATTCGGAGCGCACCTCGTCCCGGCTGGCGGCAGTGAAGACGATGCCTACATAACCGGGGAAATGGCCCTCGCCGAGCCGATTCAACTCATCGACGCTGGGCATGTGGCTACCGATCCTCACATCACCGGGTGCAGATCCGCACTCGGTTGCGCAAACCTGAACCAATTCTATATCGAAGCGCTGGCGCATGCAGACTGGCGCGCATCCGGCCGACAGCCGGTCGGGTGCTCAAGGGATGAGCACTAACTTGCCGGGATACCGCTTGCTCAGGAAGTCCTGCTGTGCGGCGACGATGGCCTGCAGAGGGTAGTTGCGACTAACGAGCGGCCGGATTTCACCGCGTTCTACGTAGCCGATCAGTCGCGTAAAAAGCCCGGGCTCCGGGACAGTGCAGCCCAGGATGCGCAGATCCTTCAGGTACAGGGGGCGTAGATCGAGCTGCACCGTCGCGCCGGCGATCGCGCCGGCGATCGCGCAGCGCCCACCTGCGCGCAGTGCGTGGAGCAACTCGCCGAATCGGGGTCCGCCGACGACATCGATGGCGACATCCACCGAGTTGCGGCCCAGGTGTGTCAGCCAGTCGGAGTCGCGTGGCAATACTGCGCTAGCGCCGAGGGACTTCACTACCTCTGCCTTGCCCGTCGCGGCGATCGCAATGACGCGAGCGCCCCGCCGACTCGCCAGCTGTACTACGGCGGACCCGACGCCACCTGAGGCGCCAGTGACCAGCACCGTATCATCCGCGTTCACTGCCGCCCTCGTCAGCATGTTCTCGGCCGCGAGGTACGAACACGGGAATGAGGCGAGCTCTGCATCGCTCAGTGCACTGACGATCGGGCAGGCATTGGCACTCGGTACGGTCAGGAATTGCGCAAAGGTGCCATTGCGCTCCGATCCCAGGTAGCCGACGGCCGAACCCGTACTGGAGCGAAG
Organism: uncultured Pseudomonadota bacterium; assembly: GCA_963715725.1. Classification (GTDB taxonomy): domain Bacteria; phylum Pseudomonadota; class Gammaproteobacteria; order Steroidobacterales; family Steroidobacteraceae; genus 13-2-20CM-66-19. The sequence continues at coordinate 4,370,504 of OY970272.1, forward strand.
CACGGGGTCGATCAGAACGCGCTGCCCGATCCGGGAACTGTCGATGTCAGTACCCACAGCCACGATGTAACCGCAGGCGTCAGCACCCTGTATCAGGGGAAAGCATAGCGGCGCGCCGGTCCAGGCAGTCTGTTGGCTCCCATTCAGGGAAGCGGCCGCAGTGGAGGGGGAATCCGTCGCGGTCTGTGTGTACCAACCGATGCGAGTGTTGATATCGGTATTGTTGACGCCTGCTGCCCCAACTCTGATCAACACCTCGTGGGCTGCCGGCGCGGGCCGTGGCACGTCCTCGCGGAACTCGAGCTGCTCGAATCCGCCGTGATCATGCAGTAGCACGGCATGCATCACGGCGCTCTTAGCTGAGGGCTCAACGATAGGTATTGTTGGACTGATGGTTGCCTGCCAGCCACCGCTTGAGCTCCTGATGGGCATCGGCGCGGCGGGTGCGTGCAATCTTATCCGCATCCGGATGATCGAGCGTGAACTCCAAGATCAACCCATTCGGATCCCTGACATAAACCGAGCGGCAATAACCGTGTTCGAGCACGAAAGTATCCGGCGGCTGGATGCCGGCGGCAGCGATGCGTTTCTCGAGCGCGGCCTGCGTCTGGGCATCGACCGCCAACGCGATGTGATGAAATGGCGAGGGCGGCATCTCCGGCCCGAATTGCTCCTGATCCTTGGGATCTGCGAACTGGAAAAATGCCAGCGCCCCGCCGTCGGCCATGCCGAAGAAGGTGTGACAATAGGTGCGCACTTTACCGAACAGCTCGTCGGACTCGCACCATGTGGCGACGAGAGGCATGCCGACGATCTCCTCGTAGAACTGTCGCGTCTTCTCCTGGTCCCGCGTGACGTAAGCGTTGTGATGCAGTCGGATGGGAAGCGAATTTGTTTGGGCCATGGTGCACTCCTCGGCATCAGAACCTAAAAGTGAAATCGACGCCGTAGCGGCGCGGCAGAGCTCTCCACAGAAAGCCTCCCGGGGAGAATTCAGCATTGTAATGCTTGTCGGTGAGATTCTTCGACCAGGCGGTCACCGACCATTGCTCGCCTTCGAGCCCGGCGCGCAGATCGACGAGGTTGACCGGGTCGCGTGAGGTCACATTGTAGGGATCCCACCAGGTACGCCCGATCTGTCGATAGTCAAGACGAAGCGTCGCATTGAGCCGCTCGGCGAGCGGCTGGTGGAATTGGAAGCCGGCCCCGATCGTATCCCGGGTCAGCAGCGGCGGCTTGTTGCCAACGACGGTCGGATCCTCCATGTGCGTGATCTTGCCGTCGGTGTAACCGAAATTGGCGTAGACATCCAGACGGTCGGTTGCCTTCGCGGTGAGCTCGAGCTCGGCTCCCTTGTAGGTCGCATCGAGATTGCCCAGGTTCTGGGTGGATGTGGTGGCATCGAAGTAGAACCAATAGCCGTTGCGTGACTTGGTGTGGTAGAGCGCAAGGTTGGCATTCAGGCGCCGCTCGAGGAACTGGCTCTTCGCACCCACCTCCCAGGTATCGGCGACCTCCGCGTTGAACAGATCGTGAACTCCCAGGTGACCGGAGGCGAGCGCCACCGCGCCTACGCCTGTCTGGTTGAATCCGCCGCTGCGAAACCCGCGGCTCCAACCGCCGTAGATGGTGAGATCATCGGTCGGCTTGTAGCGCAGCGTCCCCTTGGGTTGCACCTCGGTCCACGTGTGTTTGCGGACCTCCCCGCTGGAAGCCGTGGGATCGGGCAGGAAGTGCTGCGGGGTATCGGTGGTGTTCTGACGCGAATCCTCATCGTAACGCATCGCCGCGTCGAGCTCCAACTGGCGATTGAACTCATAGGTGGCATCGCCAAACACCGCCCACGCATTGTTGTTCTGCGAATCTGCAAGGAAGGTGACGTTGGTATTGGTGGCAAAGGGATTGTTCGGATCGACGAGCGGATCGTGATAGACGCGCGGTACCCCTGCCCCCCGGTCGACGAGATTGTCGGTGGAGATGAAGCGCTCGGTATGCACGTAGTAGGCGCCCGCAATCCACGAGAACCCACCAACCTTGTTGGAGGTGAAGCGCAGTTCCTCGCTTTCGGTCGTCACGTCGATGAACTGGCTCTGGCTCTCATCCAGAGGTCCGCCGAGGGCTGCCGGGATGCCCGCAAAGAACACGTTGTAAGCGATCGAGGTCGCGACGGGACGGAAATCATAGGCATCGCCGGTGTCGATTTCCTTGGTGTGATTGTAGTCGGTGGTCGAGGTGAAGGTGCCGAATCCGGGGTTGTAATCCAGTTTGAGTGCCGTATCCAGCACGTCACGGTTGTCGATGCCAAGGTTATTGTCCTGAATCGGACTGCTCACATCGTTGGCATTGGGAAGGGTCGTAAACGTGCTGAAGACATTCGCCTCGTTATCGCGGGGAATGATGTAGTAGTACGCCGTCGTCTCGACGCGGTCCCGGAATACACGCAGGTCGGCACTCCATTCATCAGCAGGCTTCCACAGCAGGCGCAGGCGGCCTGAATAATCGCGGTACGGGTCGGCCTTTCGGTTGAGGTAGCTGTTTTGCAGGAAACCGTCGGTGTTGTAGAAATTCAGCGAGGCGCGATAACGCAGCGTACCGTTCGGGTCGAGCGGGCCGGTGACGGCAAGCTGGGCCTTCTCGGAAGTGCCGTTACCGACTCCCACCCTGCCGCTGCCTTCGAAGTGATCGGAAGGATCGGCCGTATGGATGATGATGGCACCGCCGATCGCATTGCGTCCGTACAGTGCGCCTTGCGGACCTTTCAGCACCTCGATCTGCTGGATGTCAGTGAGCTCCTGGTCGAACTGGTACGGGTTGGTCTCGAGCACACCGTCGACCAGCACCGCTACCGACGGCTCGCTGTTGCGGGCCTGGGAGATGCCGCGCACGGTAATGAAGGAGTTACCGACATTCTGCACCTCTACAAGGGTCATGTTGGGTACGAGCGCCACGAAGTCGCGCGGCGTCTCGATGCCCGCAGACTGAATCTGCTGCGAGGTGAATACATCGACCGTGACTGGCACGTTCTGGAAGGTTTCGTCGCGTCTGCGCGCGGTTACGACGACTTCCTCGACGGTTGGCGATACACTCTGCGCCCACACGGTTTCGGCGAACAGGGCAATTGCCAATGCGGCGGCCAGAGCCGCCAGGTTGCGGCGCATCGGACTGAGCATAAGACTCCCCTTCTCTTGAACTCTTCTTAAGAAGCTGCTCCCACAAAATTCAAAGTGGCGGCTGCGGGCCGCACTCCGGCCAGGAATTGACGCGCTTCAGCGCGGCACGAATTGCATCACCATGTTGGTTCAGAAGCGGCGCAGGCGCGCACCGAGCTAGCGCGTACGCCATCGAACTGCACCGCAGGGCGTACCGCCTGCGTCGCGGTGTGCGGCGATTCGACCGGGACGACGATCCCTAGATGGGCGACCTGCGGGTCGCGCACCACGTCATCGATCCGATTCACCGGCGCGTAAGGAACGTCTTCGGCCTGCAGGCGGCGCAGCCAATGCTCCAGCGGCTGGCGCGCGAAGCGGGCACTGAGCTCGAGCCGCAGGGCTTCGTACTCAGCGACGCGCCGCTCACGCGGATTGAAGCGCGCATCGCCTGCCAGCTCCGGTGCCTCCAGAGCGGCAACCAGGCCTTGCCAGAACTTCTCCAGCGATGAGAGGTGAATCGCGATGAGCCGCTCATCAGCGGTGCGCAGGATATAGGCCTGCGCCAGTCGCGGCCGATCGGCGGATGTCGGCATCTGCCCAAGCGCGAAGTAGGCTGCGAAAGGCTCCACCGCGAAATGCGCCATGGCTTCCAGCATCGACACCTCAACGTGACTGCCGCGGGATGTGCGGCCACGTTGCACCAGAGCGCCGAGGATGCCTTGCGCGGCATACAGACCGGTGATGGCATCGGCCAACGCGGGCCCCAGAAATTGTGGCCGCTGGTAATCCACCACTACGCTCAGGAAGCCGCTCAGCGCCTGAGCTACTGAGTCATAACTCGGACGGTCCGCATAAGGGCCACTGGATCCGAAACCGCTGATCGAGCAGTACACCAGCTGCGGATTGATCTTCTGCAGATGCTCGACGCCGGCCCCCAGACGCTCGGCCGTGCCCGGCCGGAAGTTCTGGATGTACACGTCCGCCTGGCTGATGAGTCCCTCGAACAGCTGGCGCTCCGCTGTAAGCTTCATATCCAGCACCAGGCTGCGCTTGTTACGGTTGTAGGCCTGAAAGTGGGGTGAATATCGGCCTCCCTGATAGGCACGATACGGATCGCCCTCGGGGCTTTCGATCTTCAGCACATCAGCGCCGAGATCCGCGAGCATCATCCCGGCGCATGGACCCGTGATGAACGTTCCCTGCTCGACGACCCGGATCCCTTGCAGAGATTGCATGCGGATATCGCCTCTCAGCCGTCTGTGCTCGGCTGGAATCCGGAAGGCAGCTCGCCGTCGTAATCGATCGCCCCGGCGGCGGCGTGTGACATCACAAATCCAATGGCGCGCTGCTGCTCCTCCAACAAATGCGCCACAAGACCCGCCGTGCGGGCCAGCAGTGGTACACCTTTCAGGGCGAGAAGCGGAAAGCCGGCATCCAGCAGCACCGCAGGAATCGCGCCGGATACGTTCATCATCAGTGGCCGCCCGATCAGCTGTGGCAACAGCTTCTCGACGCGAGCGCCGATCCTGACATAGTGAGGCGCGAGCCCCGCTGCTTGCGCGATCTCCAACAGCCGTCGGGCACGTGGATCGAATCCCTTGTGCAGCGGATGGCCATAGCCAGGTATGGCGCGTTTTGCTTCACGATACTGTTGCACGACCACGCCTATTGCCCGGTCGAGTTGCTCGCCGGCGGCTGCTTGCTGTTCGATGGCCGCAAAAAAATGCCCCGCCGCTTCCGCAGATCCCAGCACCACGGAGCCACAACCGAGCAAACCCGCCGCTACGGCGCCCTGTAGCGCTTCGGGGGCTGCAGCGAAGGTCAAACGCGCGGCCTGCACGCTCGGCACGAGACCATGCTCGGCAATGGCGACCAGTGTTGCATCGAGCACCTGGCGCTGCGCCGCCGTGGGCAGCACGCCCGTAAGCAGCAGCCAGAAGTGGTCGGTGAAACTGATCGAGCCCATCAGCTCGGCGGCCAGATCGCGGCCGCGCACCACAATCGTCTGCGCATTCGAGGTGGATATCGCCGAGCTATGCTGGTCCTGCCGCCCGATCTTCACCGCCTGGCCCCCTTCGAGAACCTTTCGCATATCGAAATCATTGTCGCTATGCTGTTTCATACTGGACTGGACGCGCATAATTCGTCAAGCCGTGCGCGCGACGGGTTTCGCGCCTTTCGTATATCGAAATAACCTGACAGCCATGCCCGATCGCAACAAGACAGCGCGCCGCGAGTCGATGGGCGGTCTGGAGAAAGGTCTCGCAGTCATTCGCGCCTTCTCCCGCGAGCATCCCGCGCTCACCCTCAGTGACATTGCCCGCGCTGCGCGCATTCCGCCTGCGACCGCGCGCCGCTGTTTACTGACTCTGGAAGCGCTCGGCTATGTGATGCGCAATCAGCGCACTTTTCTGTTGCGACCGCGGGTGCTCGAGCTTGGGGCCGCGTACCTGGAGTCACTCAACATTGAGCGCCTCACCAAGACCCACCTCGAAGAGCTCGCCCAAAACACTTCCGACTCGGCCGCCCTGTGCGTGTTGGACGGTGCGGACATCGTGTACGTCGCTCGTGCCTCCGTGCGCACGCTGCTGCGTCTGGAAGCTCACGTCGGCAGCCGATTTCCCGCGCACGCAACCTCGACCGGTCGGGTTCTGCTTGCAGGAGTCAGTGCCGAGCGACTGCAACATTACTTCGAGAGCGCAAACATTCAGGCGCTGACCGATCGCACCGTCACCGACCGCGCGCGGCTGCGTTCCCTGATCGACGAGTGCCGCCGTACCGGCTATGCGGCGGTCGAGGACGAGCTCGCCTACGGGGTGATCGCTATGGCCGTTCCGGTTGTGGATCATCAGGGACGGGTCGTGGCGGCCTTGAACTCCTCAAGTCACTCCCGCCGCATCAGCCGGACAAAACTGGTTCGCGAACGGCTGTCGATGCTGCAACGAGTGAGTGGCGAGATCTCCAAAGATCTGGCGGTCGTACCCTGGCTATCGCTGAGCGCACAGACCTGACGCCGGGCCGCCGCAGGAAGGGACCAGCTACGAGAGGACATCCATGAGCACTGCCAATCGTTTCCTGACTACACATGTTGGAAGTCTGCCTCGGCCCGATGATCTGATCGAGATCATGTTTGCTCGGGAGGACGGCATTCCCATCGATGCCCAGGCGCTCGCCCAGCGCATGGAGCGGGCCGTGGATGACGCCGTGGCGCGGCAGGTAAGTGCACAGGTCGACATCGTCAACGACGGTGAGTGGCCCAAGCCGAGCTATGCAACCTACATCAAGGATCGGCTCAATGGTTTCGGTGGTAGCGGCAACAGTTTCGTGTTCCAGGACATCGAGGACTTCCCACGCACCAAGGCGCGGGTGCTGGCAGATCCCGGCCGCAAGCATCGCAAAACACCCGCCTGTAATGCACCGATCACGGTGAAGGAAACGACGACACTCCGGCGCGACATCGCTGCTCTGCAGACTGCGGTAAAAAAGCATGGCGCTACCGGTTCCTTCATGAGCGCAGCCTCGCCGGGCGTCACGGGTTACTTCTTCCGCAACGAGTACTACCCGGACCACGAAAGCTACCTGTTCGCACTGGCCGAGGCGCTGCGGGCCGAGTACGAAGCGATCGTCGCTGCGGGCATCATGCTGCAGATCGATTGCCCGGATCTCGCCATGGGACGACATTCGCAGTATGCGCAGCTGAGCCTTGCACAGTTTCGCGCTCGCATGGAGCTGCACATCGAAGTCCTGAATCGCGCCCTGGCCAACATCCCCGCTGAGAAGGTGCGCATGCATCTGTGCTGGGGCAACTATCCCGGTCCGCACCACTGCGACGTCCCTCTCCGGGATATCGTGGATCTGGTCTGGAAGGCCAAGCCGCACGCCGTGCAGTTCGAGGCGGCCAATCCGCGCCACGCACACGAGTGGGCGGTATTCGAGGACCTGAGGCTACCTGAGGGCAAGGTGCTGATTCCCGGCGTCATCGAGGTGCAGTCCAATTACATCGAGCATCCTGAGTTGGTGGCCCAGCGTATCGGCCGATACGCTCACCTTGCGGGCCGGGACAACGTGATGGCCGGTACGGATTGCGGCTTCAGCATCCACGTCGGCTCCGGAGGCGTCGATCCGGATGTGGTGTGGGCCAAACTGGCAGCACTGGCGCAGGGTGCCGCGCTCGCCAGCAGGAAATTCTGGCCCCGCAGCGGGTGAATCGCATGGGCTGCGATCAATACCTGATCACAGACGGCGTCCGGATCCGCTATCGCGATGAGGGCGCCGGCCCGCCGATCGTGTTGTTACACGGTTGGACGCTCGATCTGGAGATCTGGGATCCGCAGGTGGCAGATCTGCAGCAGAGCTTTCGCCTGATTCGTTGCGACCGCCGTGGCTTTGGCCTGTCATCGGGAACACCGGATCTGCAGGCGGATGCAACTGACGTGTTGTCGTTGTGCGAGCACCTGGATATCGGGTCCTTCGGCTGCGTGGGAATGTCCCAGAGCACGCGTATCGTGTTGTCTCTGGCACGCCGGCAATCCCAGCGCCTGCGGCGCTTCGTCCTGGACGGCCCCCCGGGATTACTTGGCCGCGGGAACGCCATGCCGGCCGACCTCGATTATGCAGCGCTGCGCAAGCTCGCCCGTAAAAGCGGGATGCAGGCTTTCCGCCGCGAATGGTGCCGACATCCCCTGACCGCGCTTGCAAGCGAAGATCCCGAACGGCACCAACTGCTGCAGCGGATTCTCTGCCGCTATGCCGGAAAGGACTTGTTGTCAGATGTGAATGCCCCGCCATCGGAGGATGAACCCGCAGTCGAGGCTATCCAGCAGCCGGCAATGATCCTGAACGGCATGCTGGATACGCCCACAAGGCTGCTCGGCGGCGCGGCACTCGCGGCGGCCCTGCCCCATTGCGAGCACGTCATCATCCCAGGCGCCCGCCACCTCGCAAATCTCGACAACAGTGCCGCCTACAACTCCCAGTTGCAGCGGTTCTTCTCCTCAACTTAACGACCAACCGGAGTCCTCGTATGGCCCAGATCCTCGTCCTCTATTACAGCAGTTACGGACATATCGAGCAGATGGCGTATGCGCAGGCCGAGGGCGCGGGCCGCGTGGCAGGCACTACGGTGAGCGTCAAGCGTGTTCCCGAGCTCGTTCCCGAGCCGGTGGCACGTAGCTCGGGCTTCAAACTCGAGCAGCGTGCCGAAATTGCCGTGCCGGATGAGCTCGAGAACTACGACGCTATCCTCTTTGGCACCCCCACCCGCTTCGGCAACATGGCCGCGCAGATGCGCAACTTCCTGGATCAGACCGGTGCGTTGTGGACCCGCGGCGCGCTGGTGGGGAAGATCGCCTCCGCCTTCTGCAGCACCGCCAGCCAGCACGGTGGACAGGAGACCACCCTGACTTCGTTTCATTCCACATTGTTGCACCATGGCATGATCATCGTGGGGTTGCCCTACACATTCCCTGAACTGACGACCATGCGCGAGATCACCGGCGGTACGCCCTATGGCGCCAGTTGCGTCACGGGCGCCGGACCCGAGCTGCGCATGCCCACGGCCCTCGAGCTCACACTCTGCCGCTGTCAGGGCGAGCACGTAGCCCGCATTGCATGTTCCCTGAAAGCGGGCACGGCGAAGTCATGATCGAATCTCACTGTTGACGGCATTGCTCGCACGTCGGCCGTATAGCGCTGCCATAACCTGGCAGCGCCGCTGCAGGAGGAACGGCAACATTCACTACTAACCGAACCCTTGGAGGCGCCTCTGACGACCTACTGCTATCGCGTAGCGAATGGGGGGCAGGTCATGGGTGCAAGGAGCTATACATTCAACACGGCAGCGGCCTTGGCGGCCGTGCTGCTCAGCAGCTGCGGTGGTTCCGACTATCATTTTCCCAAACCAACGGTGATGTTTACATCACCCACACAAGCTTCGGACATCAACTTTGGGCAGGCGGTGAAATTGGCATGGACTTCCACCAGCGCCAACACCTGCACCGCGGCAGCATCCAGCATGATCGGTGGGGATTTCAGCGGCAATCAGCCGGTCAACGGCAAGGCAACCGTTGCACCGACCGGCACCGGCACGGTCACCTACACGCTGACCTGCACCGGATACGGTGGCATGACTACGGCCTCGACGGCGGCGGTGACCGTGAACACCTCAATCCTCAACAGCCTGGCAGTCGCCCGCATCGCAACCATTGGCTCCACAGTCGATCCGATCGAGAGGGGCGGCAACCCCTATGGACTCGCCCTCGCGCCGGTGAGCGCAGGTCTGATCAGCGCGGGCGATCTCATCGTCTGTAACTTCAATGACGGCGCCAGCAACACCGAGGGTATGGGTACGACCATCGTCGGCCTGCATCCGACCGCAGGTGCACAGCCCTATCGGATCGCGCAATCGGCCGCCCTTGCGGGATGCGATGCGCTCGCTTTGCTGCCGGATGACAGCGTTGTCGCGGCAGCATTCTCCGCGAACGAAGATGTCCTGGTGAGCCCAGCGGGCTTCATCACCAACCCCTTCGGTACCGATGCGTTCGCCGGTCCCTGGGGTGCCGTCTATGCGCCGGGCAGCGGCCAGAACCCGTCCGCCCTGTATGTATCCAACGTCGATGGCAGTGTCGATCGCATCGTTCTCGCCGGTGACAGTCAGGTCGGCTTCGCGAAGATTGTCACGGGCTTTTGCGGCAGCGGCCAACCGGGCGCCATCTTTGCACCTGCAGGCCTGACATACGACCCGGCGATCGATGCGCTTTACATCGTTGATACCAGCTCGAACAGCGTAGTGGCCATCGCCAACGTATCGACCATTCCGGCAGGGGGCGTCGTCGTTGACGGGCAATGTGCCGCAGTCGCCGCGCCCCCCACGCCGACACCGAGCTTCACTGGACCTGCCGCCAGTGCGGTGCGCGTCCTGGCGCACGGAGCGCCACTCATCTCACCCTTGAGCGCGACTCTGCTACCGGACGGCGATCTGCTCGTCGCGAACGCTGACATCAACCTCGGCGGCGGCGATATGCCCAACCTGGTGTCGGAGATCTCGCCGGCGCTGCCTGGAGGCTTCGTCGGCCAGGCGGTGCAACTCGATGCGGGCAGTCCCGGTGCACTGTTTGGTATCCTCGCAACCCAGGATGCGCAGGGCAACCCGCTGGTCTATTTCAATGACGACAACAGCAACAGTGTCATGGTCCTGACAAGATGAGAGCGCACGCATCGCGCAGCACGGGCTGACAGAGCGTCGAACCGCTGGGCCCGGGGCTTTGCGTTACCAATTCAGCAGGAACGCGAGTGCCTGGGCGCAGGGCTGATCGACTTTCAACACCAGCATGTCATCAGCCCGCGTGCGCCCCAAATTCACCGCCGCGACAGGCTTGTCGGCCCTGGCGGCCGCCTGCACGAACCGATAGCCTGAGTAGACCATCAGCGATGAGCCCACCACGAGGACTGCCGTGGCGGCGTGCAGCGCCTGCATGGCAGCGCTGACGCGGGCAGGCGGTACGCTTTCCCCGAAAAAAACCACGTCGGGTTTGAGAAGCCCACCGCAATGGCTGCATGCGGGGATCCGCAGCGAGCCGAAATCCATGTTCTCCAGCTCGGCATCGCCATCCGGCGCATCTGCAGCCTGCAATCCGATCCAGTGGGGATTCAGTTCCAGGAGGCGCTGCTGCATCTCCTCCCGGCCAAGACGTGCCGGACAGCCCATGCAGCGGACCTGATCGAGCCTGCCGTGCAGATCGATCGCCCCGGCACTGCCAGCAAGCTGATGCAATCCATCGACATTCTGTGTCACGAGGGCTGTATCAGCTCGTTTGCGCGTGAGCTGCGCCAGTGCCCGATGTGCGGTGTTCGGGTGCGCCAGCCGGAAGCGTTGCCAGCCGACCATACTGCGCGCCCAGTAGCGGCTGCGCGTCGTCGCGTCGGCCATGAAGTGCTGAAAGGATACCGGCCGCCGGCTACTCTTCCATGCACCTGCCGTATCGCGGTAATCCGGTATGCCGGAATCCGTGCTGCAACCTGCCCCGGTCAGGATGAACAGACGCGGGTGGTCATGGATGAACTGGCGCAGCAAACCGTCCATAAGAGCCATTCGTGCGATGCTCGGTGAAGAACCTTATACGCTCGGGTCGCTGGTGTGCAGCAGCGCAGCTGCGTGCCGCTACGAGCGGTGTCCGTACCACCGCTGTCAGGGCAGCAGATGCGACGCCGGCTCGCCGCTCCAGTCGCGCGCGGCGATGCGCATCTTCTCGAAAAATGCGAGGCCCTTGCTGCCTGCTTCGATCAGCTCGATCATGCCACCGGGATGGTAATCGGTGGCGACGTAGGCAAAGCGCATCCCACCGGCGACTCGGCCATGCTGCACCGGATAGATAGCGCGCTGTGCCAGCGAGCTCAGATCGGCATCCAGGGATTGCGAGATGACACCCATGTGCTGCAGTCCGGTGAGTCCGCGCGCTGTGAAATCACTGTAGATCGAGGGTGCCTCATTGCGTTGCTGAATGAGCTCGATCTGCAGGTCCCCCCAGTAGGCGATCGCCACGGTCAGATCGATATCGAGCGCCTCCTTGTCCCGATACCAGCATTCGGCAAAGTCGATCCGTGGAAAGATGAAGAACGGGCCCACGCCCATGCGCCCGGTCCAGTGCGCGATCGCGCGGTCCAGATCATCGACGACAAAGCCGTTCTGCATAACCGGACCGAAAACTCTGTCCATGCGCGTGCCCGCTGTCAGTTGCCAAAGACGTCGGAGCGGATCGCCCAGCGGATGCCGCGAGCGAGCAGCTCATAGTAGACCGGGGATTCCCAGCTGCAGCGCTCCACGTTCGCATACTCCTCGATGTACGGCTGCATATCGTAACGGCCGCGGCAATGGCCGAGAGTAAAGTACAACACCGCCCCGGCGCCGGCTTCGCGCAGGTACAGCACCGGCCGCGGCTCGTCGGAAAACCATTCCCGGTCCGCAAAGCCACGCTGGGCTTTGCCATTGTAATGAGTGTGCAGCAGGGTGTGGCGCACGCCATGCAGCTCCGAGAGGTACAGCTCGTCGGTGACCGTGAAGGGCTCTATGTTCTCGACCAGCGGGTGAGTCGGGTCGGTCACGAGCACGCGAAACGGCTGCAGCGGCGGGTGCGCGACAAACTGGCTCCCCAAGAGCTCCATGAACTGCGGTGCGCTGCGCGGGATCGAGACACGGCCATCCGGCAGCCAGTCGATAAAGGAGTTGGTGCCGTGCAGGGCGAGCCAGCGCCGGCCCGATGCGACGAACTGCGACAGCGCGGTCTGCTGTGTCGTATCGGGGCGCACATCACACGTGTAGCTGATCAACGCATCGGCAGCTGCGAGCGCTGCGACATCCGCGAAGCTTTCCGCCACCCGCACGCGCAAGTGCTCATGCACATGCAAAAGCTTGAGGAGCTCGAGACGAGCAAAGTCGAAATCGTGAAAACGGCCGCCGACGACAAGATAAACGTTGAGCCGTCCGGCCAAGTTACTTCTGCCCGTTGATGTAGCGATCGAGCTCCTTGTGGAAATGCCGCACCCGCTGCTCCTGTTCGCCCCATAGCGGGCCGCGGAAGGCCCGTGAGCGAATCCCCTTCTGCTGGACCGGTAGCAGCTCGGAATCCTGGTCGAGGACATCTCCGAGGTTGGGTTTCTGGCCCACCGGCACGTGCACCGTTTGCGGACGCGTGGCGCCACTTACATCGATGCCAGCCGGCAATCCCATCCACGCCGGCACGGTGTAGTCCGGGTCATCCACGTGGCGATAGAGGATCATGGTGTCGTAGAAGAACGTCTCAGGATCGGTCGCGTGCGGCAGGAAGCGCATGATGAATACGCCCTCCGGATGCATTCCCATCTGCACGTTCGGGAACAGGCCCGTGGCCCAGCTGTCCGTGAGTTGTCCATCCGTCAGTGCTTCATAGTGCTTCAACCCGACACGCCGCGCGCGCTCGCGTTTGGACCGCTGGATCGCCGTACGCACGTCGCGCGCCGTACCCTGATAGGAGGCTGGATCGATGCCACCCTCCTTCAGCATGAAGCTCAGATAGGGATCGACCGTATCCTGGTCCGCCACCCGGTGCGACTTGACGCAGATCGGCACGATCATGCGGCTGGCACCGTTCGGATACAGATCGTACTGACTGAAATCCTCCATCACCCCCTGGGTCTGCGGATGCACGTATGGCAGGTGGTAGGTCTCATAGAACGCGTCCACGCCCGTCTTCCAGTTGGCGCGCCACTCGCTGCGTACCTGGTGCACCACGTTCATACGCTCGATCTGGTACTGCTCGATATATCCCGGTGGCAAACCCAGATATTCCCTGAGAGGTGGCGCCTTGCCATCCATGTTGATGAACAGGATGCCGCCGACCGAGTCGCAACGCACCTCGGTGAGACCCGGACGATGGGCAATCAGCCGTGGGTTGAAAGTCTCCTCATCGGTGATACGCTCCAGGTGGCCGTTGCAACCGAATTGCCAGCCATGGAAGGTACAGGTGAAGCGCGCCAGTGTACCGTGCTCATTGAGCGCGATCCGGTTGCCACGATGCGGACAGACGTTATAGAACGCCTTGATGCTGGCGTCCTCCTGGCGCACCAGGATGAATTCTTCCGCGCCCACGGCAAAAGTGAAGTAATCACCGTGCTCCGGAATGTCGCTTGCCACCCCTGCCAGCAGCCACACGCGCGGCCAGAGCCGTTGCCATTCCAGTGCCATGAACTCGCGCGAGTAGTACCGCGTCGGATCCACGACATCCAGTCCGTTGTCGATGTCGGGCTGTTTGGCCTCGAGTGTTTCCCGCCCGGCTCCCAGCGACATGGGCCATTGCACTTTGTAGTTGACTGCCATGGAATTCCCCTCGATCCGGTGCAGCGCCTGAGTCAGGGCTGCGGTTGCTTGAAGTAATCCGGGACGCCGCTCGGCCAGACATCCCCGTATTGATTGTTGCCGCCGTCGACCACCAGTACCTCGCCGGTGATGAACTTGCCTGTCTGAGCCGACAGATACACCACGGCCTGCGCGATATCGAACGCATCGCCGAGCTGATGCATCGGGTTCGAGTAGCGGAAGCGGTCGGCATCGCGCCACTTGTAAACATTCAGGCCCTCGCTGTCGATCGAGCCCGGCGATACACAATTAACGCGGATATTCAGTGGCGCCCATTCGGTCGAGACCGTCTTGGATAGGTAGATCACACCGGCGCGTGCCGCACAGGTGTGCGCCACCTGCGGCATGCCCCGCCAGACGTTGGCGACGATGTTGACGATGTTGCCTGCGGTGTTGGTCGCTCGCCAGCGCTGCGCCGCCGTCTGCATCATGTACCAGGTGCCGTTCAGGTTGGTATCGATGACTGCGAGCCAGCCCTTCACTGAGAAATCGATGGCCGCCTGCGGATACTGACCGCCGCCATTGTTGACGAGCGTATCCACACGCCCGAAGCGCTCATAGGTACGATTGAACAGCTCTGCGACGGCTGCGGGTTCGCGGATGGACATCGGCACCGGCTCGACCACATCGCGGCCGATACAGGTACGAATGGCGCTGGCGGTTTCCTGCAGCTTCTCGGCTCGCCGTCCACAGATCACGACGTTCGCCCCCAGACGGGCACACACAAAGGCAATCGCACGGCCGATGCCCGTGCCACCTCCGGAGATCACAAAGGTCTGATCGCGCAGCAGGTCATCGCGGAACACCAGCGGCTTGCTGAACAGCTCGGCCTCGGGCGTTCCCCAGGGTTTTTGCGGAATATCGATGATCGCCTCCTCAGCTCGCCAGACCGAATATGGCGACGCTCGCTACGTTGCGATTGGGAATCCCGCCCAGATTGTGAGCCAGGCCGAGCGCCGGTGCCGCCAGCTGCCGCTCCCCCGCTCGCCCCAGCAGCTGCAGATAGATCTCATAGGTCATGCGCAGCCCGGTCGCGCCGATTGGATGTCCGAAGCATTTCAGGCCGCCATCGATCTGACAGGGAATGGCACCGTCCCGGTCGAAGCGCCCATCGAGAATGTCGTGTGGTGCCCGCCCGCGCGCCGACAGACCTAGATCCTCCATGAGCACGAGCTCAGTAATGGAGAAGCAGTCATGCACCTCGATCAGATCGAGCGATTCGGCAGGATCGGTGATACCGGCTTCCCGGTAGGCGCGTTGCGCCGCAAGCGGTGTAGTCAGGGTATGGCTGCCATCCCAGGAGCGATGACCCATCTCCACCCCGTTGCTGGGCGCCAGTTGCAGAGCCTTGACGGTGACCAGGTCGCGCTTGCCCAGCGAGCGCGCCACATCCGGGCTGGCCACGATCGCACACGCTGCCCCGTCGCTCACGCCGCAACAATCCAACACCCCGAGCGGATAGGAGACGCACGGCGCATCGAGCACCTGCTGAACGGAAATGCGCGAGCGCAGGTGGGCTTTGGGATTGCGCGCGCCGTTGTCATGGCTTTTCACGGAGACGTGCGCCATCGCCCGCCGCAACTCGTCCATGCTGTAGCCGTGTCGGGCCGCGTAGGCACTGGCGAGCTGCGCAAACGCGCCGGGTGCCGTGCTGCCCGGCAGATACAGATCTTCGAAGGATCCCTTGGTGCGCTCGGGCAAACCGGAATAACCGCTGTCCTTGAGCTTCTCGACGCCGACGGCCATGGCGATGTCGCAGGCTCCCGCAGCCACGGCATACACAGCCCCCCGCAGCGCCTCGGTTCCTGTGGCACAGAGGTTTTCGACCCGCGTCACGGGAATGTGCGGCAGGCGCAGAGCCATGGATAGCGGCAGCGGCGACTTGCCGATACTCTGCTCGTCAAAAAACACGCCGAGCCAGGCGGCCTCGAGCTGATCGCGCTCAATGCCGGCATCAGTCAGTGCCTCGCTGCACGCCTCCAGCATGAGATCATCGGCGCCGCAGTCCCAGCGCTCGCCGAACTTCGAGCAGCCCATACCGATGATCGCTACTTTGTCGCGGATCCCGCTGGCCATAGTTCCTCGTGACTGAGCGGGCAGTATAGGGCAACCGACCTCAAAAGAAACAGTCGTGACTGTTTTTTTGTAACATCCCTCCCACCCCGACGGCAATCCCGCGGGCAAGCGGGTGTGCAGCCGCTTGTCCGGCGCAGCTGTCGGCTACCTGCAGCACGGATTTAAAAAAACCATCATGCTTGTTTTTTTTGCGCACCACGCGTAGGTTTCGACCCACGGAAGTCCCGCCAGCGGGATCTATGTAGCGTCCACGCGACTTCGAGGGGGGTCAGCAGCCGTATGAAGCTCATAAAGTGCGCCGCGCAGGCGGTTACGACCGGCCGGATAGGGGTTGTCTGTGTATTGCTGGGCGGACTTGTAGCGCTGCCGTGTCAGGCCGATACGGCCCCGGCAACGGGTCCGGAAACGGCCGGACTCGAGGAGATCACCGTTACCGCGCAGCGGCGCGAGTCCAATCTGCAGACCACGCCGATCGCCGTGACCGCGATCGATGCGCAGGCGATGACGCCCCTGCAACCGCGGACGCTGCAGGATCTGGCGTCTCTGGTGCCGAATTTCTCCGCCAACAAGATCAATGGCTTCAACGCCGCCTCCTTCGCGATGCGCGGCGTGGGCAACACCGACATCATCGTCTATAACGAAGCGCCCGTGTCGGTGCTGATCGATGACTTCGTGATGCCGAGCACCCAGACCCAGCTGCTGGACCCGTTCGACATCCAGGAGGTGGAGGTGCTGCGCGGTCCGCAGGGAACGCTGTTCGGCAAGAACACCACCGGTGGCGCAGTGGTCGTCAGGACCAAAGCGCCCGTGCTCAACGAGACCTCGCTGCAAGCGCAGGCGGGCGGCGGCAAGTTCAATGAATTCAACGCCCAAGGTGCCATTAACGTCGCGCTGATCCCGGATCAGCTTGCCCTGCGCGTGGTGGCGAGCCTGGAGCGCGAAGACGGCTGGATGCGCGATGGCGCCAGTACCAGCATCATGGGAGTGACCTATACCGGTGACGGCGAGCGCGTCGGCGGTACGAATGTCGTCACCGGACGCGCCAAGCTGCTGTGGCAGCCGCTGGACAACTTCAAGGCGCAGTTTACGTACGAGTTACTGCAGGACCGCTCGCAGACTCCGGCCTCCGTCAACGTCACGCCCACGAACAATGGGCCGAACTCGAACCTGCCCTACTTCGTCTTTGCGCTGCTCGGGCTGCCGGGCTACACCGGCCCCAGTCCGCTCAACAATGCCGGCGTCGACAACCGCCAGGGACTGTTGATTGACGAGCAGCGCGGCCACCGCGTTACCGCGGGCGGTGAGCATCTCAACATGGATTGGACGATCGATCCGGGCACTTTCACCTGGGTACAGGGCTATCGATCCCAGGACTCGAGCTTGCCTTCGGATTACACCGGCCTCGTCGGCCCGCTGTCAGTCTTCGATGCCAATCGTTCCGATCGCCGCAAGACCTGGCAGGAGGAGCTGCGATTCGCCTCGAAGGACTATGGGCGCTGGAACTATGTGCTGGGCGGCTTCTATCAGCATGATCGCACGGCGTTCTGTGTCGCTCAGGTTCTGGGCATTTACGACCTGTTCGGAGTGCCCGCACCGCCCGGCACGCAGCCCGGTGGATACAACAACAACCCGCAGACTCTCTGCAACGCCCAGACCGAGCGCTCCAAGGCGATCTTCGGCGAGATGAATTTCAAGTTCACCGATGCCGATACCCTGACGCTCGGGGCGCGCATCACGCGCGACAGCAAGGACTGGATCGGCCGTCAGCAGGTATTCGTGCAGCAGCTGCCCTCGCCGGTCGGCGCCATCGTGCCCGGATTCACCTGGCCCCAGCTCGGCGGTCTCATGAACGCGGGCAACTTTGCGCTCTATCCGTTCGGCGTGGTGAGCGACAGCCATACCTGGACGCAGCCTACCTACCGGGCCATCTTTTCCCACAAGTTCAGCGACGACCTGTTCGCCTATTTCAACTTCTCGCACGGCTTCAAGGCCGGTGGTTACAACGACCAGGTGGGCACCGGCGGCACGCCGATCACGGCCGATGAAAGAAAGCCGACGGACCCGGAGAAGGCCAACTCCTTCGAGCTGGGCGCGAAGATGGAGCTGCTCGACCGGCGCGTACGCCTGAACGAGGCGTTCTTCTACGTGAAATACATCGACCTGATCCGTCAGGTGGTCGAGCCGATCACCAACGCCAACGGTCAGGCCGGGGAGGAGACCCTGTTTGCCAATGCGGCCAGTATGAAGGCCTATGGAATCGAGAATGAGCTGACGGCGCAGCTTTCCGAGAACCTGATGCTGCGCGTGCCCTTCAGCTTCCAGCACTGCGAGTACAACAGCTTCTCCTCGAACGGTACCGACCTGTCGCATCTGCCGGTCAATCGCTGCCCGGCGGTGACTGCCACGGTCGATGTCAACTACACGATACCGATGCCCATTGGCGGCGGACGGCTGACCATCGATGTGAATGAGAATTACGTATCGAAGAATCTCGACACCTATTCGATCGCCGTGCCGTATCAGCCCTACACCCAGACCTATGCCGATGCACGCGCGCTGTTGGCCGCATCAGTCACCTACACGGGGGCCGATGATCGCTGGTTCGTGCGCGCCTACGGTCGCAATCTGACCAACAAGATCTACAAGGAATCGGGACAGGATGTCGACCCGCTCTGGGTCTGGGCGTTCTACGGCGAGCCGCTGTTCGTCGGCGCGGAGGTCGGCTTCAAGTTCGCGGTGAAGTAGCGCCCGTGGCCTTCCAGAAGTAGCGACGAAACCCGCGGGCGCGATCGAAATCCTTGATGCGGAAGACGAAGCGTACACGGTCACCGACATGTAGTTCGCCGGCTTCGACATCGGCGAAATCCATGAGCAGATTGCCGCCGGGCTCGAACTCCACATTACCGTAGATGGCAGGCGGCCGCGGTGAGTAGGCTTGCCAGTCCTCGGTAAAACTCTTCACGCGCCCGTGCGTTTCGGCGAGCCGGAATTCTTCCTGGGTGTCCGCACGCCGACAATCAGGACTCACACACACTCTGCTGCGCGGATACTGTACGGTGCCGCAGTGCGCGCAGCGACCGCCGATGAAGCCGGTGATCTGCCGGTTCTTGCGCCATGCCGTGCTGTGCGCGCTGCGGTTGTCGCGCTCGGCGCGCATGCCGAAATCGGCATGCAGCAGCCCCCGGTGGGTCAGATAGCGGGTGTAACTGGTCTCCTCGCAGCGGCGCTGCAGGGCAGTTGAGACGACCGGACGTCGGCTGACCTGCGATGCCTCATCGCGTTGCTGCTCTGGAACGCGCAGCACTATCGAATCGACACCCTGGCCAAAGGATGCGAGCAGAATGTTCTGGCCGGGCGTCGCGACCTCGAGCACGGCAGCGAGCAGCAGCAGCGGGTGTGCGGCTCCCGAGTCACCGCAGTCCGCACGCAGGCTGTCCTGCAACTGACTGCCGCCGAGACCGGCTGCCTGCGCCAGGCGCTGAGCCGTTGCGGATGTACCGGGCAACACCGCATGGTGAATTTCTTCCGGCGCTAGTCCTGCGGCCTGCAGCCCAGCCGCGATAGCCTCCGGCAAAAGCTTGGACAGGCCCGCATCACGCACCCAACGCTCCTCGAGCGCGTAGTCGAATGTCTCGCCGCTCATGCGGTAGTGGTCGACGAAATCCGCCGCGCGATGCGCCGTGGCGAGGATCTCAGCCAGGACAGGACTGGCCGGACGCTCACCCTGACGGTCACTGCTGCCGGCGGCGAGCAGATAGGCCACGCCCGCCGCGCCGAATTCCTGTTCCTGCACGCTTCCCGGCCGGGCCAGGCGCGCATCCGCGGCGACCACGAGGGTCTCACCCGCGGTGTTGCGGGCAGCCTGCACCAGGGCCGCAACCCCGCAGCGCAGCGTACCCGTTACATCGAGTGTCGCGACCGAGGTCGGCAGATCCAGGGCCGCAGACAGCATCGTGGCGTTGCTGCGATCAGAGAATGGCAGGGTCGTCGATGCGAGGATCACCGTTGCAACGGATCGGGCTGAAATCGCACCGGACGGCAGCAGGCAGTCGCGCGCTGCTTCGACCGCCAGGGTCAGCGCATCTTCATCCCAGTTGCACACCGCGCGAGCGCCGCGGCTGGCGCGATTCGTGGGTGGACTGAGCCAACCCATCGCTTCCTGGATGCGGGCGCGCGGCAGGCGCAGCCGAGGCACATAAGCGCCGCTGGCCTGAATGCGGGCCAACACCTCAGACATGTCAGTTTTCCCAGAGCCGGGGCATCAGTTTTCCCAGAACCGCTCGAGCCTGGGCTGCACCCGCAGTGCCGGCGGGATGCGGTCCGTCCCGATGCGCCGGTCGAGTTCCTCGTGCCAGTGATAGATGCGTCGCTCCTGGTAGTTGAGCGGCATGCCGCGGAAGCCGGCCGACATCATCGACTGCTGGATCGATTCGGCAAACTGCAGATCCTCAGCGAGGATGCGCTCGAAATTGCGCATGCGCACCTCCCACAGCTCCGGTGGTGGTCCACCACCCCAGTCCGGGGCAAACCAATGACACTCGATACGCATGCTGGCAGCTGAGGTCGGCCAGAACAGCAGAAACGGACAGCCGGTGGGATCGACCGGTGTTACGAGGTTCGGATAGAAGTTGAACGAGGGGTTGTTCTTCGCTGACACGACGGTCGCCGACTCGACGCGGCGCATGCCGCGGGTGCCGGGATCCTGCCAGTCAGGCCGTCGATTTGGCGTCACCATCAGAGAATGACCCCGGCGGTACAGCGCGATCGTCGTGCCGCGGTGATCGAGAAAACGATCCACCGTGTTGGTGTGGATCGACTTCAGATGATAGACCTCCAGAAACGCATCCATGAGCACCTTGACATTGCATTGCACGTCAAAGCCCTGCTGCGCCACGTAGCGCCAGCTTTCCGGCTGAAACTGCTCGAAATAGTTGCCGAACGGTGCAAAGTGCTGCATCAGCGGCTCCGCATCCGGGTCCTCGTTGATGAAGATCCAGTTGTAGAAGGGCTCACAGCGCACGCTGACCAGCCCACGCTTGCTGGTGTCGAGACCGACGAAGTCGCGCTTGTCGCGCAGATTGATCAGCTTGCCTTCCAGGGTGTAAGTCCAGCCATGGTAGCCACAGACGAAACCCTCGACACAGCCGGAGGGACTCTTGGCGAGCGGCCCGCCGCGATGCTGGCAGGTGTTGTAGAAGGCGCGCACGACGTTGTCCTTGCCGCGCACAACGATGATCGGCGAGCCGCTCCTGCGCGTCAGGATGAAGCTTCCCGGTTTGGGCAGCTCATCCACATGACAGGCATACAGCCAGCTCTTGCGCCACAGATGCTTCTGCTCCAGGGCGAGGAACTCCGCATCGATGTAACGTCCCGCCGGAATGTCCGGCAACTGGGGGAAGTCGGCGGGCGGGCCGACCCGCTCCGACTCGAACTTCATCCCATCCAGGAAGCGCTGCACGGTCTGCGTGTCCATCTGAGGATCCTCGCGGGGTGAGCAACGATTATAAGAAGCTTGCCTGCAAATAAACAGTACTGACTGTTTTTTTCTCTCACCGGGCTGCGCTAAGATCGCCTACCTTGAGGCTACCCGGTCACCCCGCGGGCATGAAACGTAGCGATCTGTTCGGACGAGTAGCCCAGGCTGGCCAGCACCTCATCCGAATGCTGCCCTGCCTGCGGCGGCGGCGTGCGCAGGCTGCCCGGCGTGGCGGTGAGCTGCAGCGGCAAGCCACTGACGAGCGCCGGCTGGCTGAGGCCGGGATAGTCCCGCACCGCCGACAACCACCCCATGGCCTCGAGTTGGGGATCCTCCAGTGCCTGTTGAGGGCTGTAAACTGGACCTGCCGGAATGCCCGCCTGCTCGAGCGTCTCCA
Source organism: uncultured Pseudomonadota bacterium (assembly GCA_963715725.1). Taxonomy (GTDB): domain Bacteria; phylum Pseudomonadota; class Gammaproteobacteria; order Steroidobacterales; family Steroidobacteraceae; genus 13-2-20CM-66-19. The sequence continues at coordinate 4,392,490 of OY970272.1, forward strand.
GCGCCTCGCGAGTCGTGCGCTGCGCGCACCAACTGCGCATCGCCTGCAGAATCTCGGCACTGTGATCGCCTCGCGACTGATCCGTCGTGTAGCGCGGATCGCTGAGCCAGCGCTGTTCGTCGCCGATCAGCTGGGCCCAGCGGCGAAACAGCCCGTTACCCACCACGTGCGTCAGCACATGGCCGTCGCGGGTGGCAAACACATCGGAAGGGGCGGAAGTCTGTACGCGATTGCCGCTGCCAATGCGGTTGATGCCGGTGACGCTTTGCTCGATCAGATGCGAGTTGAAAACCGCGAGCGCGGTGCCCAGAAGCGACGCCTTGACCTCCTGACCTGTGCCGGTGCGGTCACGATGGCGCAGCGCCGCGAGCACGCCGAAGGCCGACAATACCGCAGTCGCATAATCCACATAGGGAGCGGCCGCCTTGGCTGGGGCTCCCGGTGTACCGCTGATGTACATCGCACCGGACATCGCCTGGCCGATGCCATCGAAGCCCCCACGGTCCCGATACGGCCCCTGATCACCGAAGGCGGTCTGCGTGGCGACGATGATGTCGGGTCGCAACTCGCGCAGACTGGCGTAGTCGAGCCGCAGCGACCGCAGCGCCGCGGGCGGCAGATTCGCCACGACCACGTCGGCGCTTCTCACCAGACGTTGCACGATCTCATGCGCTTCGGGCGCGCTGAAGTTGAGTGTCAGCGAGCGCTTGTTGCAGGCGGTCTGAAACAGCACCGCACCCTCCCCGCTCGCGGTTACCGGGGCGATGAAGCGATCCTCTCCGCCGCCACAGCGCTCGATACGGATGACCTCCGCACCGAGCATGCCGAGCAATGTCGCGCAGTAGGGCCCGGCGACGTAGCGTCCGAAGTCCAACACCCGAATATCACCGAGCACCGTCATCGCATCACCTGTGGCCCTCACGGGAAGGAGCGCCTGTGGATTTCCGCCTGAACGAGGATCAGTCAGCCCTGCAGGCCGCCGCGCGCCGCTATGCGCGCGAGCGCCTGTTGCCGCTCGCCGCCGAGACCGAGCGCAGCGGCGCACCGCCCGCCCGTGAGCTTGTCCAAGAATACGGTCAGATGGGCTTCCTCGGCATCAATGTGGCACCCCGCTACGGGGGGCTCGGACTGGGGAATCTGGAAGCTCTGCTGGTCATCGAGGAGTTTGCCAAGTGCTCCGCCGCGCTGGCGTTTCCGGTGTTCGAATCGTGCGTCGGACCGGTACGCGCCATCGAGCGCTTTGCCAATGAAACGCTGCGGCAGCGGGTCGTGCCGCGCGTCTGCAGCGGTGAGCTGGTGGTGGCCGTGTCGATGTCCGAGGCGCAGGCCGGCTCGGCACTGACTGATCTCACCACGCGCGCCGAGCAGCGCGACGCAATGCTGGTGCTGAACGGCAGCAAGCGCTGGTGCTCGGGAGGTGGCCACGCTGATGGCTACGTCGTCTACTGCCGGCTGAGTGATGAGCCGGGCGCGAAAGGCATCGGCGCCGTCTATGTCGAACGGCAGGCAAAGGGCCTGAGTTTCGGCGCGCCAGAGGAACTGATGGGCTTCCGCGGTGTACCGAGCAGCGACCTGTATTTCGACAACTGTGCAGTACCGCTCGAGAACCTGATCGTACCCGCCGGTGGCTTCCGCCGCCTCATGGAAGCCTTCGATCTGGAGCGCTGTGGTAACGCCACCATGGGGCTCGCGCAGGCAAGCGGCGCGCTCGAGGACGTCGCGCAATACATCCAGGAGCGGCGCCAGTTCGGCAAGCCGCTGGCCGATTTCCAGGCGGTGCAGCTGCGCCTCGCCGAGATGCACATGAAGGTCGAGGCAGCGCGCCTGCTGATCTGGCGTGCGGCGGTCAATGCGCAGCACGGGCTACCTGAGGTGCTCGAATCATCCACCGCGAAGTGCTTCGCGAACGAGATCGCGCGCGAGGTGTGCGGCCATGCGGTGCAGTTGATGGGTGGCTACGGCTACTCGAGACAGTTTCCGATGGAGCGCCGTCTGCGCGATGCCTGGGGATGGGGTATCGCCGGCGGTGCGATCGATATCCAGAAGGTGAACATCGCCGGCGCCATGCTGGGGCGGCGCTTCGATCAGCGGCGCTGAGGCCGTCGAAAACAAACAGGAATGACTGTTTATTTTTCATGGACGCCGATGGTACCATCGAATCTGGCAGCGTTGCGTGTGTGAGGGGATCGCGGCATGGGGAAAATCACCTTCATTGCCCGCATGACGGTTAAGCCGGGATGCGAGCCGCAGTTCATCGGCTATTGCCGGGAGCTGCAGCAACACGTGCGCGCGCACGAGCCCGAGGTGCTGCAGTACGAGTTCTATCGGCTGCGCGAGCCGCGCCGCTACGCGGTGTTGGAAAGCTTTCCTGACGAGGCGGTGGAGCATCGCCATATGAGCTCGGCGCGCCTGGCTGCCCTCGGCCCCAAGATCGCTGCCTGCCTCGAGGGCACCTGGGTGCGCGAATACCTGGATGAGTTGGATGACATTGCAAAGTGAGTCACTGCGCGATGTGCGCATTCAGGTCACGACCCTCGGCGACCTGCTGCTCGGCGCCGCGGATCGCTATCCCGACTCTCCCGCGCTGATCCTGCCCGAACAGCGCCTCAGCTACGCAGAGCTTGCCGGCCGCGCGGTGGCGCGCGCGCGTGCTCTGCAGGCCCTCGGTGTCAGCCGCGGCGAGCACGTTGGATTGCTGTTGCCGAGCTGCATCGAGTTTGTCGAATATCTGTTTGCTATCGCCTTATGCGGTGCGGTCGCCGTGCCGCTCAACGCGCGTTACAGACACAACGAGCTCGGCTACGTCATCGCGAACGGCGATCTGGTGGCGCTCATCACTACCGACCGCATCGCGGATCACGTGAACTTCGTCGAGCGGCTGAATCTCGCGCTGCCATCACTGGCCCGTGCGCCGGCTCCGGTGCCGGCGGGCGCGCCGGCTCCGGTGTCGGCCCCTGCGGCGGCTGGCGGCACGACTGCAGCTGGCCGAGGCGCCGCGGCTGCGCAATCTGATCCTGCTCGGCACCGGCGACGCCCCAGGATTTGTCTCGCAGCCGGAATTTGAGGCCCTGAGCGAGCAGTCTGACGAGGAACGGGTGCACATCAGCCGCCTGCGCGTGCGGCTGCGCGATGTGGCGATCATGTTGTACACCTCAGGAACGACGGCCAACCCGAAAGGTTGCCTGCTGACGCACGAGGCCATCGTACGCAATTCCATCGCCCTTGGACGCCACCGCTATGCATTGCGGCACCAGGATGTGTTCTGGTCGCCGCTACCCATGTTTCACATTGCGGCGATCCTGCCGATGTGTGCGACCTTCGATGTCGGGGGCGCGTACGCCACGATGATGTACTTCGACGCCGGCAAGGCGCTGCGCATGCTCGAGCAGGAGCGCGTCACGGCCACCTATCCGTGCTTCGTGACGATCATGTCAGAGCTGATCTATCACCCGGACTTTGCCCGGACCGATCTGTCGCGCATCACGCTCATGAATTCCAACTTCGCGGTACAGCCGCCGGATATCGCAGCGGCGATGCTGAAGTCCCTGCCGCAGGCAACCTATGTGGGTACGTTCGGCATGACGGAGACGGCCGGGACCGTCACCACCAGTCGCCTCGAAGACCCGCTCGAGCAGCGCATCCGGCGACTGGGCAAGCCCCTGCCAGGCCTGGAGGTGCGCATCGTGGACGCCGAGACCGGTCAGGATGCGGCACCGGGTGGCCGCGGTGAAGTGCTGGTGCGCGGCTACTGCCTGCTCGAAGGCTATTACAAAGATCCGCAGAAGAGCGCCGAGGCGCTCGATGCCCAGGGCTGGTATCACACCGGTGACATCGGCTCCATCGATGCAGCCGGTACCATGATGTTTCATGGCCGCCTGAAAGACATGCTGAAAGTCGGGGGCGAAAATGTCGCGGCGGCGGAGATAGAAAGCTGTCTGCAGCGTCATGAGGCGGTAAAGCTGGCCCAGGTGGTGGGCATTCCCGATGCGCGGCTGGTGGAGGTCGCTGCTGCGTTCGTGGAGCTCAAGCCCAGCGCGAGCGTCAGTGCCGAGACTCTGACGGAGTTCTGCCGGCGCGAGATTGCCGGCTTCAAGGTGCCACGACACATCCGTTTCGTGTCGGATTGGCCCATGTCATCGAGTAAGATTCAGAAATTCCGCTTGCGCGAGCAACTCGTGCGCGAGCTGGGTCTGTAGGGGGCATCATGTCGACGACTTTCATAGCGCGCCTCGTGGTGCGCCCGGAACATCGGCAGAAATTCGAGCAACTGCAGCGAGAGCTGGCTCAGGTGACCCACCAGGACGAGCCCGACACGCTGGTCTATGACTTCATCAAAAACCGAACCGAGCCCAACAGCTATGTCGTCTACGGTCGCTTCCGCAACGAGGAGGCTTTCCAGGCGCACATGCACGCGGCCTCGCATGAGCGGCTGGTGCCAGGCATCCTCGCAAGTCTTTCTGAGCAGATGGAGCTGCAGTTCTTCGACTGGCTCGCCTGAGCGTAGCGCCTTCAGTGCGGCGCGGCGAACACCAGCAGCACGTTGCCCGGCATGTGGAAGTACAGGCCGTAGCCTGAATTGACCACGACATACCCGGCGCGCACGGCGACCCCTGCCCCGCCAAACGAGCCGCCATGCGCCATGACACCGGATATCGTGCGGACCTCGCGCGTCGAGTCATACGACCAGCTGATCTTGCCGCTTGCGGCATCGTAAGCGCGTAACACCCCGTCCATGTGTCCGGCAAACACAACGCCCGCAATCGCGGTCACGGGGGCCGAGATCCCGGGATCGCAGAACGGGCGGCCGCGACAGCTGTCGATCGCGGGCGCGGACCACAGCGGCGAGCCGCTCGCCGGGTCGAGCGCATACAACCCGGGCCGCGGTGGACTGTCATAGCTGCGCCCATCGTGTCCATCGCGCATGTCACTGATCGGTACGTACAGGCGACCCTCCGCCAGCGCCATGCCAAAGTGCACCCCGCCCTGGATGCCGCCGCGTCCGACCTGGCGCTTCCACAGCAGCCGGCCGCCGGCATCGGGATCCAGGCCGTAGACCCAGCCATTTTTCTGGCCCGCAATGAGCAGCGTATGTCCGTTCGGGAGTGTTGTCAGGATGGTGCCCGCGGCGACATCGACGTCAGGTCCATTCTCCGCCGGACAGTTCGGATTGTTCTGCATCATGCAGGCGACGTTCCAGGCGTCTCCGGCGAGCATCTGGCGGGACCAGGCGAACGCGCCGTCACGCAATCGAAACGCCAGCACGGCATCGCTGCGGTCATTGGCGGGCGAGGAATAGTTCTCTCCGGAGCCGACGTACAACAACCCCCGCCGACTGTCGATGGTCGGACTGTTCCACACCGGCGCCCCCGAAGGAGCGAAGATGCGCGTGCCGAGGGTGGTAGTCTTCACCGGATGCGGCGGTTCCTGAATGCTGTACGCCTTCCAGCGCGGCGCGCCGGTGGCCGCATCCAGAGCCACCACCGCACCGCGAAACTTGCAGCATTCGTAGTGCGCATCCGCCGCAGTAGTCACCTCCAGCGAGGACACCGGCACATACAGCACACCTTGATGCAGTGTGGGCGTGCCGGTGATCGTGGCATTCGGATGCTCATCTACCTTCGTGGTCCAGAGCAGCTTGCCACTCAGAGCATCCACCGCATGCACCCGCGCAATTATATCCCCGAAATACAGCCGAGGCGCTGTACCGGTCTCGGGCACGATCGCCGTGCGCACTTCCGCGCTGCTGCGGTAGCTCCAGCGCACGCAGCCGGATTGCAGATCCAGCGCAAACACCGTGCCATCCTGACTGCCAACGAACACGGCGCCGTAGGCGATGGTAGGTTGTGAACGCGCCCGGATGGCGCCAGGAAATTCCAGCGCCCACTTGAGTTGCAGCTGCGGCACCTGAGCACGGTCGAGTCCTGCCAGCTGGGCGGCAATGAAGCGGTCGTTGTTGAATCCCCAGCCTGCCGCGGCCGGGCGCTGCCCGAGATCAAACTGCAACGCCGCGCCGGAACAGCGCGGCGCAGGCTGACGTTTGGCCGTCTCGCTGAGTGGCGTTCCGGCCAGATACTCGGCCACCTGTCGACGCTGCTCCGGCTGCAACTGACTGCCTTGTGCGCGCATCACGCCGTCGTTGAGCGCACCCAGAATGACTTCCGGACTCATCATCTGCAGGAACATCTTGTGCGGTGCCTTGGGCACCTGTCCCTGATGGCACTTGCTGCAGATCTCGCGATAAACCGCCGCTCCCGGCCAGGTCTCAGGATCCGAGGCAAGGTGCCGCGCTTCGAGCTCATTCAGATCCTTGAGCGAGGTGGATTGCGGTGTGGACGGCGGCACGGCAGCCGTCGCCAACGTGCTGGCCAACAGGATGGCGCTCAGCACTAACCCATGGCGGATGAGCATGCGCCTGCCGGCTAAAGTTTGCCGGGCGTGCCCGTCAGTTCGCTTACGGTGCGCATGAATTCCGCAGCCTGCGCACCATCGATCACCCGATGGTCCGCCGACAGCGTCAGCATCAAGAGCTCTCCGACTACTGCGGTCCCGTCGCGCACCACCACCGCGGGCCGCACCGCCCCGACCGCGAGGATCGCGACCTGCGGCGGATTGATGATGGCATCGAACTGCGCCACACCATACATGCCGAGGTTGGAGATGGAGAATGTGCCGCCACTGATCTCCTCACGCGTCAGGGCGCCACTGCGCGCCTTCTGTGCGAGTGCGGCCGTCTCGCGCGCCAGCTCGGCCAGACTCTTTTGATCGGCTGCCCGTACGATCGGGGTCAGCAAGCCGGTGTCGGTGGAGACGGCGATGGCAATGTCGGCATGCGCGTACTGCAGGACCTCCTCTCCCTGCAACTGCGCATTGAGCGCCGGATGGCGCACTAACGCCAGCGCACAAGCGCGCAGCACCATATCGTTGAGCGATGGCTTCACTTCCTGTGCCGCCAGCGCGCGGCGCTGGGCCTGCAGCGGCCCTGCATCAATCTCAACCGTGACACGGTAGTGGGGAATCGCCTGGGTGGCAGCGGTCAGGCGCCGGCCGATCGTGAGCCGCGTCGCCGACAACGGCACCCGGGTCACCGGATTGCCACTGCCGACTGATCCAGCTGCTGGGGCGCTCGGTCGTCGCGCCGCGTACGCCTCCACGTCTTCCTTGGTGATGCGCGCATTGCCGCCCGACGGTCGCACCTGTTTGATGTCGATGCCGAGCTGTTCGGCGAGGCGACGTGCAACCGGACTGACGCGCACCTCCGTCTGCACCGCATCCGTGGCGGGGGCCGGCTCGCGGAGCGTCGCCTGCGCATCTGCGGTTGACGCGGCTGCCTCGGTGCCGGCATGCGCCTGAGGGACCGGATCGCTGTCGGGCTCGAAAGAAACGCTCGCGCCCTCGAAGCGTGCGATGAACGAGGCCACCTCGGCCTCACTCACTGTGGCATCTGCCAACACTGCAATCAGCGAGCCGACCGGCCTGACCTCACCGGCGTTGGCGATGATCCGGCGCAAGGTACCGCTCGCGGGTGCTTCCACCGTGTTCACGATCTTCTCGGTCTCTACCTCCAGAAGCGTCGCGCCCTTCTTCACGTGCTCGCCCTCGCGCGTGGCCCAGTGGTTGATGGTCCCCTCGGTCATCTCAATACCCCACTTGGGCATCGTTACCGCGCTGATCTGCTCTGGCATCAATGCTTCTCCAACACTTTGAGGATTGGCTTTTCCAACACCTGACGGATCGCCGCTTCGATTTTCTGCGGGCCCGGCACCCAGGCGCGCTCGAGTGCCGGTGCAAACGGTACCGGGGTGTGCGGTGCCGTGACCTGCATCACCGGTGCGCGCAGCGCACCGAACGCGCGACTGGCGGCAAGCGCTGCGATGTCCGCTGCAATGCTGCAACGGGGTGGCGACTCGTCCACCACCACCAGTCGCCCGGTGTTCGTCACGCTCTCCAGAATGACCTCTTCATCGAGCGGGGAGGTGGTGCGCAGGTCGATCAGATCACAGCGGATGCCTTCCCGTGCCAGCGCATCGAGCGCCTTCTCGGCAAACGGTACCATCCGCCCCAATGCCACGACCGTGGCATCATCGCCCTCGCGCAGCACGTTCGCTTGTCCGAATGCAAGCGCGTACGCCTCTTCCGGCACTTCGCCCTTGCGCGGATACAGCGCCTTGTGCTCGAAAAACAACACCGGATCATCGTCACGGATCGCCTGGATCAGCAGTCCCTTGGCATCATAGGCGCTGGAAGGCACCACGATCTTGAGACCAGGCACGGCGGTCATCAGGGCGTAGATCGACTGCGAATGCTGTGCACCCATGTTCATGCCCGCGCCCATCGCCATGCGGATCACCACAGGGCAGGCGCTCTTGCCACCAAACATGTAGCGGAACTTGGCGATCTGGTTATAAAGCTGATCCATGCAGACGCCGACGAAGTCGGCAAACATGATCTCGGCGACCGGACGCAGGCCTGCCAGTGCGGCGCCCGCGGCTGCGCCGACGATGGCAGATTCGCTGATCGGGGTGTCGATCACGCGATCGGCGCCGAAGCGCGGCAACAGTCCCTTGGTCACCCCGAAGATGCCACCGGATGCCTCCCGCTCACCCGAGCTGCCGCCGGCTCCTCCTGAGACGTCTTCGCCGAGCACAATGATGCGCTCATCACGCGCCATCTCCTGATGCAGGGCCTGGTTGATGGCGTCGCGCATGGAAAGCTGAGGCATGGGGGATCCGTGGTGCAGCCGTCAGTGGATGTCAGTAGTTCGGGGTGTCAGTAGTTTGGGAAGTCAGTAGCTCGCGTAGACGTCGGATGTCAGCTCCGCCGTCGAGGGTGCTGATGCCTGCTTCGCGGCCGTGACCGCGGCATCGATCTCCGCGAGCACCTCGCCATCAATCGCATCGAGATCCGCCAATGGCATCAGCCCCTCGGCCTGGATGCGTGCGCGGAAGTTCTTCAAACAATCCATGGTCGCGCGATGCCGCGCCACCTCGTCGCGGGCACGATAACGTTGCGGATCGCCTTCGAAATGCCCGAAGAAGCGCGTGGTGCTGGCCTCGATCGTCGCAGGACCGCGACCGCTGCGGGCATGCTCCAGCGCGCGGCGCATCGCGGCGCGCACGGCAAAGAAGTCCGAGCCGTCCACCTTCTCGGCCGGCATGCCAAAACCGCGCGCGCGCGCGGCGATGTCCTTCGAACCCACCGCGTAGGCCACTCCGGTGTGCTCACTGTAGCCGTTGTCCTCGAACACGAAGATCGCCGGAACCTGCAGTACTACCGCCAGATTCATCGCCTCGAACACCGTGCCCTGGTTGCAGCTGCCATCACCGCCGAACGCCACACTGACACGGCCGGCGCGCCGCAGCTTGCAGGCGAGTGCTGCCCCTACGGCCAGCGGCGGTCCGCCCCCGACGATGGCGTTCGCTCCCAACATACCTTTGCTGAAGTCGGCGATGTGCATGGAGCCTCCCTTGCCCTTGCACAGCCCATCGCCGCGGCCATAGATCTCCTTCATCATGCCGATGATGTCGCAACCCTTGGCGATGCAGTGGCCATGCCCGCGATGAGTGCTTGCGAGGTAATCCTCATCCGTCAGGTCCGTACATACACCGACCGCCACGGCTTCCTGTCCGGCATACAGATGTGTGAATCCAGGAATCTCACCGGTCGCGATCTCCAGGTGCAGGCGCTCTTCGAACTCGCGAATGGTCTTCATGAGCCGATAGGCTCGCCGCAGCTCTGTTTGTGTCAGTTGCACCATTTGAGCACCTGTTGACTTACGCTTCAGGGAGCGCCGGCGGGCTTGCCACCCGGTCCATACACGTAGCTATCCAACACTTTGTGGAAATGGCGGATGCGCAGTTCCTGACTTCCCAGCCACAGCCCCTTGAAGCCCCTGGAATGCATGCCGGCCTGCACGCCGGGCAGATTCGCTGCATCCTGGTCCAGCACCAGCCCGATGCCCTTGTCCCCGTGACGCCAGCGCCGATGTTCGGCGCGCTCCGGCCACGCCTGCCCCTCGGGCACCAGCTCGAAAGTCATGATGTCGTAAAACATCCGGTCCGGATCGCTGGCATGCGGGCGCTGACGGAAGATCCAGAAGTCATCCGCATGCACATTGAGCGACAGGTTCGGGAAGATCAGATAGTGATAGTCATCGGTCAGCTGATCGTCATTCAGGCGCGAGTAGTCCTTGCCCACTTTCGCGCCGTGCAGCCGCTTCTGCTTTTGCACGTCGCGGCGGATGTTGGCGATGGGCTCATCGTAGTCGGCAGGATCCATGCCGGCCGCCTTCATGATGGTCTTCATCGGCTCGGGAATCGACGGCGGCTGACGCACGCGCGGCGAGAGCGTGCCGAACGGAATCAGGTAGCGGCTGTGCCGCTCATAGCAGTCGATCTGTATATCCAGATCGTGCAGGTAATACAGCAGCTGCGGATGGATGCCCTGCACGTGGTAGCTCTCGTTGAAGGCATCCACGGAGGTCTTCCAGTTGCAGTCCCACTCCACGGTGATGTCGCGGGTCTGCACCATCCTGTTGAGATTGTACGGGTCCAGGTGTTGCGGAATCGGCCCCAGGAATTCCTGCAGCGATGGCGCATCCGGATCGAGGGTGTACCACACGAATCCGCCCCAGGTATCGCAGCGGATCGCGGGGATCGCCGCCGGTGGGGGTCCCTGCGGGAAAGTATCCAGATCGGGGATCCGCCGGAAGGATCCGTCCAGCTCGTATTCCCAGTGATGATAGGCACACTTGAAGGACAACGACTGGCCGGTGGTGCCCAGACCGCAGGCCCGCAGCCGGTTGCCGCGATGCTGGCAGACATTGTAGAAGGCGCGGATTGCGCCATCCTGCTGGCGCACGATGAGGATCGACTCGGCGCCGATCTCGGTAACGACGTAGTCTCCCGGCTCGGCGAGGTCGAGCTCGCGCGCGCCGAGCAGCCACACTTTCGACCACAGCCGCTGCCACTCGAGCTGCATGAACTCGGTGCAGGTGTAGCGGCGGGGATCGATGCAGTCGTGACCCAACTCGGGGTCAGGCGCCTTGTCGACCGGTGTGTGCGGGCTGTCCTCGGGTCTGACCCGCGGCACCCGTTTGTAGCTGGGTGCTTTCGATCGTTCCCAGAAATCATCCTGTGGGCTCATCGCACTTGCGGCGCTGCGGGCGCACTCCTGCTCAGAACTGCACGCGCTTGGTGAAGCCGTTGTCCGCCACGATGTTGGAACCGGTGATGAGACTGCCGGCGGGACTGGCAACGAAGGCGACGATGCGCGCAACCTCCTCCGGCGTACCCATCCGTCCGGACGGGATCTGCCGCAGCGCGTACTCGAACAGCTTGGCCATGGTGCCCTTGATCAGCTCCCAGGCACCGCCCTCGAAATAGATCGGCCCGGGGGAGATCGAGTTGACGCGCACGCCCCGCTTGCCGACATGCTGGGAGAGCTGCTTGGCATAAGTGATCAGCGCCGCCTTCATGGCATTGAAGGCCTGCGGCACCCCGAAGGTCTCCAGTGCGTTGGTCGAGGAGATGATCACGATCGAGCCGCTGCCGCTTTTCTCCAGATGCGGCATGAGCGTCTCGCAGCCGCGCACCGTATGCAGCACGTCGATTTCGAAGTTTTTGACCCAGTTTTTCTCGCTATCGAAACCACCGCCGGCGCTGACATTCGGTATGAAGATGTCGCAGCCGCCGAGTGCTTGCGCGCAACGCTCGAGCCATGCCTTGTAGGCTTCACCGTCACGAACGTTGACCGCTTCACCCACGACGTTGACGCCTCGCTGCCGCAGCGCCTGCACGGTCGCCTCAACTTCATCGGCGGTGCGCGCGCACAGGCCAACATCCGCCCCCTCGCTCGCCAGCAGCTCCACGATGGCGCGACCGATGCCCTTGGTGGCACCCGTGACGATGGCTTTTTTGCCCCGCAGTCCCAGATCCATCGCTTACCCCTCGCTAAAGCCATGCCCGCCGCAGCGCGGCCTGACACTTTCCGGAATTATAGGCGGTGACCCCCAAAATACAATCAGGATTGACTGTTTTTTTCCGCCGCGGCTGCCAGGCTGGCGTTGATCTCCCGCGGTAGCGGATTGCGGCGCAATGTCAGCCCGCCGTTCACCTGCAGCACCTGCCCGGTCATGAAGCTCTCGGAGCCGGCGAGCCAGACGGCGGCGTTGGCCACATCCTCCGCCGTGCCGATGCGCCCGAGCGGATATTCCTTCAGGAAAGCGGCCTCGAGGCCCGGCATTTCCATCTCCTTGTGTGTCATCGGCGTTGCGGTGAGCCCGGGGGCGATTGCATTGACCTTCACCTTACGTGCGCCATATTCGTTCGCAAAACAGCGCATCAGGGCGTCGGCGCCCGCCTTAGTGCCGATGTAGGCGGCATGATTGAACAGCAGCGCGTATACCGATGCCGAGGAGATGGTGATCAGGGAGCCGCCGCCACTGCCCGCCATCTGCTCGGCGAACACCTGCAGGAAGAAGTACGTACCCTTGAACTGCAGATCCATCAGCTGATCGAGCTGCTCTTCGGTGGTGTCGCGCAACCTCGCCATGAGACCCCATCCGGTGCAGTTGATGGCGATATCGATCCGACCATATTCCCCGGCGGCGGCGCGCGCCACCGATTCCACGTCCGCCTTGCGGCGGATGTCGCAGACCGCATGGCTGCCGCGGAGCTCTGCCGCCAGTGTGTGCAAAGGCTCTGCCGCTCGGCCCGCGACCATCACGCGCGCACCTTCGGCGGCAAAGCGCCGCGCGATGACCTGGCCCATGTTGTTGACCCCGGCTGCGCCGAGGACCACGGCCACTTTGCCTGCAAGTTGGTTCATGGCAGATGCTCCGTTCAGGCCGCCGCTCGGCGCTCGATCAGATTGGTGCTGCGACAGCTGAACACCACCTGCTCACGCTGATTGAGCAGCACATATTCGTACACCACCACGCCCCTTTCGGGATGAGTGCGCGAGGCACGCTTGCTGACACAACGGGCACGCGCCCGCAATGTATCCCCGGCGCGCACGGCATGCGGGAACCGCACCTCATCCCATGCCACCCCGCAAATCCAGGCAATGTCATGGGCAATCTGGTGGTCGAGCTGGCGCCAGATCGCCATAGTGAAGATCCCTGAGGCCACGATGCCGCCAAACACTGAACGGCTCGCAGCCTGCGGGTCGGCATGAAAATACTGTGGGTCATATACCCGGGCAAAATCGAGCAGCTCCTGCTCGCTCACGCTGCGAGGGGCTGAGCACGCCTCCTCGCCTTCCACCAGGTCCTCGTAGTAGCGCATGTCGCGGGCCGCTTCAGCTACTGGATGGTGAGCGCGTTGTCGATGACGAGCTCTGCGCCGTTGATGAAGCGCGATTCCTCGGAGGCCAGGAACACGACCAGGTTGGCCACGTCCTCGGCCTTGCCCAATCCCCACGGCGTCTCCTCGTGCTGCGCCATGGTCATGCCGAGCGCTGCGTTCGCCTGCTGCACCATGGGTGTGTCGATGGCACCGGCGTGAATCGAATTGCAGCGGATGTGATATTTATTCATCTGACAATGCACCGCGATGGCCTTACTCATGGCGCGCACCGCGCCCTTGGCGGCGCTGTAGGCAAAAAACACCGGATAGCCGAGATGCGAAGCCACCGAGGACATGTTGATGATGGAGCCGCCGCCGGCCTGCCGCATGGCTGGAATGGCGGCCTTGCAGCCGAGGAACACGCCCTCGGACATCACGCTGTTGGCAAATCGAAACTGCTCGAGCGTGGTGCTCTCCGGAGTCGCCACGACAACCACCCCCGCATTGTTCACCAGCACGTGCAGGGCACCGAAGCGCCCGACGGCCTCGGCGACGATCTGCTCCCAGCGGTTCGGGTCGCGGACGTCGTGGGCGGCGAAACTGGCAGAGCCGGAATGAGCGGCATTCAAGGCGGCGGCGAGTTCCTGGCCGGCCGGCTCATTCACATCCGTTACCAGCACTCGCGCTCCCTCGTGCACCATGGCATGTGCATCGGCGCTTCCCAGCCCGGAGGCCGCGCCGGTGATTATGGCAACCTTTCCCTCGAGTCGTTTCGTCATGGCACCCCCGCAGCCGACGGCCACACGCTAGCAGTCAGGAGAGCTTGTTTCAATCATCTTTGACTTTTTCAAGCAGCGGCCACATGCTGGTGGCGAAAAAGGAATTCTCAATGAACAAACCCGCACGAGGCCTCGGCAGCGAACCTGAGCAGAACGATGAAACGTTGGGCTGGCAGGCCCAGAAGAGCGCATCGACCCGGACGCAGATCGTCGAAGCGGCGATCAGTTGCTTCATCGAGTCGGGCTATTCCCGCACGACCACCACGCTGATCTCCGAGAAGGCCGGGCTCTCCCGCGGTGCCATGCTGCACCACTTTCCCTCCAAACTGGCCGTAGTGCGCGCCGCGGTGGAATATTTGCACGCCAAACGGCTGCGCGCGTTCCGCAAGGCAGTCAGTAAGCCGCTGGTGGACGGGGACCATGTGCGCCAGAGCGTTGAGGCCTATTGGGGCCACGTGCGGCACCCGATCTTCGTTGCGTTCTTTGAGCTGGCGGTGGCGGCCCGCACCGATAAGGAGCTGGCCGAGATACTGCGTCCGGCCCAGGAAGCATTCGAGCGGGAATGGTATCAGGCTGCCGTGGACCTCTTTCCGGAGTGGCGCGGGCGGGGGGAGAAGTTCGACCTGGCGCTCGACCTGGCGCGCTATGTGCTGGAGGGGATGGCCATTACCTTCCTCACGCATAAGGAAAACGAGCGCGACAAGCGCGTCATCGAATATCTGGATGAGAAGATCCGCGAGCTGGCCGGCTTGCCGCCCCGCAAAGCCCCGAACACGCGGAAATCCAAAGAAAAGTAAACGCCGCTCAGCGCGGCACGAGGCGGCGCAGCGGCTGCGCTCCGTCCCACCCGACCGACTTGCGCCGCACGAACTCGTAAAACCGCTTGAGCTGCGCGCCCGGCTCGTACAACTCCAGCATGTGGCCCAGCTGCGCACGCGCGTCGATCATCACGAAACGCACGCCAGCGGTGGTGGCATCCAGGGCGATCTCGTACTGCAGCTCAGTGCAGTGCTCGATGGCCAGCGGGAGGTCGGCCACGAAGCAGGCGACGTGATGCAGGCCGGACTGCGCCCCGCCGTACATATCTCTGAGCACCGAGGGCTGGTCATCATGCTGCGTGATCAACTCGATCATCAGCTCGCCACCCTGTCCATAGGCGGAAGTGTGATTGAACGTGGCGCTGCGGCCACGAAACACACAGCTCTCGAGCGGTATGTGCTCGAGCAGGAAGAACGGTCCCCAGCCAAAATCGTGCGCGAGCCGGACAGCTGCCGCGGCAGGATCCGGCACGTGATAGGCCATCTGTACCGGGTGCAGCGGCCCGCTCGCCTGCAGCGCTTCGATCACGCCACGGCGCGCGTCCCGAACGCGCAGTACGGCTCCTTCTCGACGAGGTTGAGGACGAACGACAACTTTGCCATGCCGGAGATGATCGCCATGCAGGTGCCGAGCTCGAGGATGTCCGCCTCGGAAAAGTGCGCCCGCAGCTGCGCAAACAGCGGCGCAGTGAGCTCGCCTTCAGCGTTGGTCAGAGCCACCTGCTCGGCGTACGCGATCACGGCGCGTTCGGCAGCTGAAAAAGGTGCGCTGTTGCTGGCTATCAGCGCATCGATCTGCGCGGCGGAAAAGCCCGCTTCGCGCGCACCCGGAATGTTCTGCAGGTTGCAGGTGCGACAGCCATGTAACAACGACAGCTTCAGCCGTGCCAGCTGCTTGTAGCGCTGGCTGACCTGCCCGCCGAAGAACAGGCCCATGTAGAACTGGTTCATCACCAGCTCGAGCGCCTGGGGAGCCTGAGCGAACACTTCGACGAAGGTTGCCGATCCCGTCAATTCGTGCAGCTTGTCCCAAGCGCCGCGCCAGCGGGGCTCCAGTTGCTCGCGGGAAATGCGCGTCAGCATCGGCGTCGTCATGGTAAGCCCCCTGATGCAAGCCTTAGTGCTCAGTAAAGTGTACGCCGGACAACACAAACAGTCATGCTTGTTTTTTTCTGCTGCTAATTCTGTGCTAAGTTTCCGCTACTACAGTGCGGAGCCCTCTGGCAGAAGGGTGCGCTCGAGCTGCTGCGCGGGGCCTTCCCTGCAGTCGGCATTCAACAGTATGAACGCGACGCGTACGCCTGTAATTCTCATCCTCACCGCGCTTCTAGGCGCGTGCGTCGCACAACTCCCGGCTCCGCACCTGCCCGACCTACCGCCCGCCTTTGAGCACAGTGGCGCCGCTGCAGGGTCCTGGCCTTCGCAACGGTGGTACCGGGACTTCGGTAGCGAGGAGCTCGATGGCTTCGTGGCGGCCGCGGTGCAAGCAAATACCGATCTGGCAGGCGCCCGCGCCCGGGTTCTGCAAGCCGATGCGCGCGCCCGTCAGGCGGGCGCTGCCATTCTGCCTTCGGTCGATGCGAAGGGAACTGCGAATTATCTGGCCGGCCATTCCTCCCAGGGGGGCGGACACGAGCTGGACTGGTCGGCGCTGCTGTCGGCCAGCTATGAAGTTGATTTCTGGGGCAAGAACCGCGCCACCGCCGCCTCCGCGCGACTGCTCGCCGGTGCCTCGCGTGCGGACCGGGACGCGCTTGCGCTTACGACGCTTGCAGGGGTCGCCAACCAATACTTCCAACTGCTCGCGTTGCGCGAGCGCTTGCAGGTAGCTCTCTCCAACCGTGACGTGGCGCAGCAGCTGCTTGCGGTGATACAGGCTCGCTACGACGCGGCAGCTGCGAGTCCCATCGATCTGGCTACCCAGAAGGCCGCACTCGATACCGCGCAGATCGCCATTGCAGACCTGCAGCAGGCGGAGCTCGAAGCGCGTGCAGCGCTATCGGTGTTGTTGGGCCGGCCGCCGGAGAATTTCGAGGTACACGGCCAGCCACTGGACAGTCTGCATGAACCACAACTCGCGGCCGGATTGCCGTCCGAACTGCTCACCCGCCGTCCGGACATTGTGCTCGCCGAGGCCAATCTGCAGGCGGGGCATGCCGATCTGGTGGCCGCGCGCGCGGCGATGTTCCCGAATCTGAGCCTCACGGCCGGCGGCGGACTGGCCAACCCGGCACTGCCCGCTACGGTGCTCACCATCCCCGGTGCAGGCCCCTCCTTTGCACTCGGCGCCAATCTCGTGCAGCCCATCTTCAATCACGGGCGGCTGACCGCGCAGCGTGCCGAGGTGCAGGCCCGCAACGAGGAGCTGCTGTCGGCATATCGCGCCTCCATCGTCGCAGCTCTGGTGGATGTGGAGAACGCGCTCGCCGCTCTCAGCCATCTGAATCAGGTGCGTCAGTTCGAATCCGACAATCTCAGTCAGACTGAGCGCGCCTTCGAGGGCGCGAGACTGCGCTATCAGGCGGGCTCGGCGGACTTTCTGACACTGCTGGAAGCGCAGCGCGCCCTGTACAGCGCGCGTGATCAGTTCATACAGTACAAGTTGGCGCGTTTGCAAGCACTCGTGGGGCTGTGCAAGGCCCTGGGAGGCGGCTGGGCGCAGTCGCAAATGAAATCAGACTCAACACCAACAACGCTTCGGGATACAGGCTCATGAAACTTGTTGCAACATGGGCTGTAGCACTGCTGCTGTGTGGCTGCCATGCCTCGGGTGAGAAGGCAAGCGGCGACAAGCCGGCCGCGTCCGCTGACAAGGCGGCGCCATCGGGCGACAAGGCCTCTGCCTTCCTCGGACCAGACGGAGGAATCCTCGGAAGGGGTCGCTCTCAAGCCCGAAGAAGTGGAGAAGCTCGGCATTCAAACAACTCCGGCGCAGCAAGTCACCAACGCGCCGGAGGCTTCGGGCTTTGCGGTGGTGCTCGCGCATGAAACGATCGCGCAGGCTCTGGCCGAGCTGCGCACTGCAGCGGCCGCGGCGCGTCAGAGCCAGGCGGCGCTCGGGCGCGTCAAACGCCTCGCGGGCACACCTGGCGCCATGCCGGCTGAAACCGTGGAAGGCGCGGAAGAAAAAGCCGCGGCGGACCAGGCCACACTCGATCTTGCCAGACAGCGCCTGTCGTCCACCTTCGGGCAGAACCCACGCTGGGCTCATGGCGAGATCACACCTGAGCTGCGCGCACTCTCCAGCGGGCAGAAGAAGCTGGTACGCGTGACTTTTCCGCTGGGCGCGGTGGGCGCGGAATTGCCGGCTGCGGTGCGCCTCGCTCACCTCGGGGCGTCTCAGGCCGGACAGAGCTGGCAGGCGCGCGGCGTGTGGAGCGCCCCTGCCGATGCGACGGTGCCGGGTCGGAGCTTCTTTGCCGTACTGGAATCGGGCGAAGCAAGCGAGGGCGAGCACCTCATGGCCTGGGTGCCGGTGGGCGCTCCAGAGCCGGGCGTACTGATTCCGGCAGCCGCCGCGGTCATGAGCCAGGGACAGTTCTGGTGCTACATCGAGAAGCAAACGGGCACCTTCGTGCGCACGGGATTCGATGCCAGCCGCTCTACGCCTGAAGGATATTTCGTCAGGGAAGGCGTCTCGCCGGGTGAGCGCATTGTCACGACTGCCGCCGGCCAGTTGCTGGCTCGCGAGACCAACCCCAGCACGGAACCGGAATAGTCATGATGCGCTCGCTGGTCGGATGGTGCGTGCGGCACTACGCCGCCGTCACGGCATTGACGCTGATGGTCCTGGTGCTTGGCGGCTGGGGAGCGATGCAGGCACCCCTCGATGTCTTCCCGGAGTTTGTTCCCTCCCAGGTAGACATTCAGACCGAAGCGCCTGGCTTCGCCCCGCAGCAGGTCGAGGAGCTGGTGACACGCCAGGTCGAGAATGCCGTGAACGGTGCGGCGGGCATCGCCACGATGCGCTCTGAATCGATACCCGGACTCTCGGTAATCACCATCACCTTCACCGACGGCATCGATGTGCATGTCGCGCGACAGGGTATCTCGGAGCGGCTGTCCGAGATCGGCAGCGCCCTGCCCGCAGGCGTAGGCCCGCCCAAACTATCGCCACTGGTGTCGAGCACCATGGACCTGCTGAAAATCGGCCTGCTGTCCGACAGGGTCGATGCCTACACGCTGCGCGATACCGCCAACTGGATCATCAAACCGCGTCTGCTGGCGGTGCCCGGCGTGGCGCATGTCATCGTATTCGGTGGAGCGATCCGACAGATTCAGATCTATCCTGACATGCGCAAGCTGTCGGGTTTCGGTGTGACCTTTGCCGAGGTCGCTGATGCCGCCAAGGCTGCTCTGCCACTGCGCGGAGCGGGACTCGTTGATACGGCCGCGCAGCGTATCCTGCTTAAATCGCCCACGCCACAACCGGACGCCGCAGCGGTCGCGCAGGCCGTCGTAGCCGTGCGCAATAACACACCTGTGTTGCTGCGTGATCTTGCCGAGGTACGAGTTGCCCCGGCGATACGCTTCGGCGATGCACTTATCATGGGAAAACCCGGCGTGTTGCTATCGCTTGCGAGCCAGTACGGCGCCAATACCCTCAGTACCACAATGGACGTGGAGAAGGCACTGGATGGCCTGCAGCCCGCACTCACCAAACAGGGTATTCAGCTCTACCGCAGCCTGCATCGGCCGGCCACCTTCATTGAGCGGGCACTACAGAATCTGAAGGAATCGCTGCTGATCGCGGCGGTGTTGATCCTCGCAGTACTCTACGTTTTCCTGCGCAACGCGCGCGCTGCGCTGATCGCCTTTCTCGCCATTCCCCTGTCGCTGCTGGCAGCAGTCGCAGTGCTGCGGCACCTTGGCATGACGCTCAATACGATGACGCTCGGGGGCTTTGCCGTTGCGCTGGGTGTACTGGTCGATGATGCCATCATCGGCATCGAGAACATCATGCGGCGGCTGCGCGAAAACGCACACTCGCGCAGCCCGCGCCCGCGGCTCGAAGTCGTTCGCGATGCCTCCCTGGAAGTGCGCGGACCGGTAATCTACGCAACCGTGGTGGTTATCGCGGTATTCCTGCCGGAGTTGTTCACGACCAGCGTGCAGGGACATTTCGTCGGACCGCTGGCGCTTTCCTTCATCTTCGCCGTCGTGGCGTCGCTGCTCGTTGCGCTCACTGCCACTCCGGCCCTGTGCGCCTTGCTGTTACGTCAACCGGAAGGGCGCCCCGAAGCTGCCTGGCTGGTGCGCCTGAAGTCGGGACAGCGCTCTACCATCCGGCGGATTTTTCAGCATCTGAAGACAACCGTCGTCATCCTGGTGGTCCTCGCGATCGGTGCGGTGGTGGCGCTGCCTTTCCTCGGTGGCACGTTTATGCCCGACTTCCGCGAAGGTCACTTCGTCATGCAGGTGTCCAGCTCGATCACCGGCACATCGCTCGATGAGATGCTCGACCTCGGTCAGCGTATCAGCCGCGAAGTGCTGGCCCTGCCTTATGTGCAGAGCATCGAGCAGCAGGTCGGGCGCGCGGAGCTGAGCGAAGATACCTGGGGACCCCACCGCAGCGAGTTCCATGTGGAGCTCAAGTCCGATACCCACGTCGATCAGGAGCAGGCGCAGCAGCAGCTGCGCGCCATACTCGAGCATTACCCCGGCATCCAGAGCGAAGTGGTGACCTTTCTGGGCGATCGCATCAGCGAGAGTCTCAGTGGCGAGACGGCGCAG
Source organism: uncultured Pseudomonadota bacterium (assembly GCA_963715725.1). Lineage (GTDB taxonomy): Bacteria > Pseudomonadota > Gammaproteobacteria > Steroidobacterales > Steroidobacteraceae > 13-2-20CM-66-19. The sequence continues at coordinate 4,413,103 of OY970272.1, forward strand.
GTTGCTATCAAGATCTTTGGCGACGATCTGGATGCCCTGGATCGCACGGCCAACCAGGTCACCGCGCAACTCGGAAAGGTGAAAGGCATCGTCGACCTGCAGTTCAAGCGCCAGAGCGGCACGCCAACGATCGCCATCCACCTGATGCCGGGCGCGCTCGCAGCGAGCGGCCTGAAAGTCGCGGACGTTCTGGACACAATCGAGGCGGCTTATGCCGGCGCCGTCGTCGGGCAGACATTCCAGGGAACCCGCACGGTTGATGTGGTCGCTTTGCTACCCGATGAGCTGCGTCATCAGCCGGCACAAGTACAGAACCTGATGATTCCATCGCCACTTGGCCCGGTGCCCCTGTCGCGCATCGCGGCGGTAGAGAGCACGACCGACCGCTACACGATCCAACACGATGCCGGCCAACGCCTCGTCACGGTGACCTTCAACACCAGCGGCTCCTCACTACAGAGCATCGTCTCGCAGGCGCAGCAGGTGCTGTCACGTTCAGTGGCTTTGCCACGTGGGGTCTACCTGGAGTTCACCGGAGCTGCAGAGGCCGAGCAGCGCACCCGTAATGAGCTGATCCTGTATTCCGCCTTCGCACTCGGCCTGATCCTGCTGGTGCTGTTCATGTCCTTCCACTGGCGCACCAACAGCTGGCTGGTGCTGGCCAATCTGCCCTTCAGCCTGATCGGCAGCGTGCTGGCGATCTGGGTCACTGGGCTTGGGATCTCGCTCGGCACCGTGGTGGGCTTGGTCACGGTCTTCGGTATCAGCGCCCGCAACGCGATCCTGCAGCTGGCGCACTATGAGCATCTGGTCGAGATCGAGGGCGCGGCCTGGAACCCGGAGCTCGTCATGCGTGGCGCCAACGAGCGGCTGATTCCGATACTGATGACCGCGGCCGTCACGGCGCTCGGTCTTGCGCCCCTTGCGGCCGGCCTCAATCAGCCCGGACAGGAGATCGAGGGTCCCATGGCAGTGACGGTACTCGGAGGTCTGCTCTCCTCGACGCTGCTCAATCTGCTGGTGTTGCCTGCGCTCGCAGAGCGCTACATTCGTGACACGAAGACCGGCACGGGAGAGATGCATGAGCAGCCTGCGACGCGCGGCCTCTATTGAGGACTTTCGCCGCGCTGCGCGCAGACGGCTGCCGCGCATGCTGTTCGAATACATCGACGGTGGTTCGTACGACGAAGTCACGCTAAGGCGCAACGTCGAGGATCTGCAGAGAGTGTCGTTGCGTCAACGCGTCATGCATGACATGTCACGGCTTGACCTGAGTGTGCAGCTGCTGGGACAGGAGTTTGCGATGCCCGTGGCGCTCTCGGCAGTCGGCATGGCGGGTATGTATCGCCGTCGCGGGGAGACTCAGGCGGCGCGTGCTGCCCTGCAGGCCGGCATTCCATTCTGCCTGTCGACCATGGGCATCTGCTCGGTGGAAGAAGTGAGCCGGGGCAGCCGACCGCCGTGGTTTCAGCTGTATATGCTGAAGGATCGCGGTTACATGCGTGAGCTGCTGATGCGGGCGCATGCCGCAGCCTGTCCAGTGCTGATGCTGACAGTCGATCTGCCGGTTCCCGGAGCGCGCTATCGTGATGTGCGCTCGGGTTTTCGCGGCCTGACGGGAATGGCATCGCTGTTGAATCAGATCAAGGACGGGCTCTCGCGGCCGGCATGGCTCTGGGACGTCTGGTTGCGCGGCCGTCCGCACTCGCTCGGCTCCATCGCCGCCGCGGTGGGGCCGCGCGGCTCGCCCAGCGACTTCCTCGAATGGACGGCGCAGAATTTCGATCGCACGGTCAGCTGGAAAGACCTCGACTGGATCCGCGCTCAATGGACCCGGCCCATCGTCATCAAGGGCGTGTTGGACCCGGCAGATGCGCGGGAGGCCGTGCAGATGGGTGTACAGGGCATCGTGGTCTCCAACCACGGCGGCCGACAGCTGGACGGCGTGAGGTCTTCGATCAGTGCCCTGCCGGCGATTGCGGATCGCGTCGGCCATGACCTCGCCGTGTTCATGGATGGCGGCATTCGCTCAGGGCTTGATGTCTTGAAGGCAGTAAGCCTTGGAGCTCGAGCGTGTTTCATCGGGCGGGCCTGGGCCTACGCCTTGGGCGCGGGCGGCGAGCGGGGTGTAACGCGGATGCTGGCCACGCTGCGCGCCGAACTCGAAGTCGCAATGATTCTGACCGGCTGCACAGCGGTTCGCGGTGCCGACCGCGCGCTGCTGGACTCGCCTTGAGCGGCAGCTGAGGCTTGCTTGGCACCGCTGCGGAGCCCGCTGCCATGGGAAGACCCGATGTGCGGGAACCCTATGCTCAGCCCAAGCGTTGAAGCAGCACATCCGATGAACGGATAACCAGTCCGCTCGATGAGCGGATAACCAGTCCGCTCTAAAAGGGCGTGAGGAGGAGCATACCGTGAACCTTTCTCGATTGACGTTGGGCAGCAGCTTGCTATTTGGCTGCCTGTCTCTGCTGTCCGCATGCGTGGTGCGCACCACGGAGCATGATAGCCGTGGATACAATCAGGGCTATCGCGAGGGCTACTACGATCGTGAACATCACCGGTGGTGGCATGAGCACGAGTGGCGTGAGTGCGTGGAGCACGACGAGCACTGCCACGAGTAGGCGAGCACTTACCAGGTCTTGATCAGCCTCGCCCTGGCCAAACCTGCATCGGCCGATGCAGGTCGGCCAGGGCACCATCGTGTGCTCGTGCTCACTTGGTGAGCGTGATCTCCCGCATCAGATATTCTCCGGTGATATCGCGCATGCCCGGGTAGTCTTTCTGCGCCTTCTCGGTGGTGCGCTTGTTGCGCTCAGCGCCCCACTCCTTCATGAAGGCCTGATAGCGGGCCTTGTTCGGTCCCAGCATCTCGTCATTCTTGAACTTCACCACCAGCAGCATGTTGAAGTCGCCGCTGTCAGCCAGGTCACTCCGATACATGTGGTATTCCTCGATCTGTCCGAGCTTCTTCGCCAGCTCGCTGGAAGCCACCCAGGTCTGCTTGAGGCCCTCCAGATACGCATCGTCCATGTTGGAATGTACTTTGATGGTCGTGACCGACCAGACGGCCTCACTGAGACTGTAATCCTTCCAGGGTTCCAGGTCTGCGAAGGCAACACCCGATGCAAACATCAACCCCATCGCACACAGCAGTACAGTTCTGCGCATAAACGGCCTCGTTCGTTAGTGTAGGAATGCCGGCAACCAACCTCAGCGGGTTGGCGGAGGGCGCTTACAGTACGCTTGGCTCAAGCTGGCTGTCCACTGCGTCCCGCGCTGCCGGGATAAAGCTTTCGTCAGCTTTCATCAGGTCCATGCGCAATAGGCGCGTGCGCAGGCTCATGCGCGGTTATCGAACCCTGACTGCCCAGCGCGATGTTGGTGTCCCGGCCGCTGGCTGGCGCGAGAAGCTGGTGCAGCTGTTAGCATCCGCAACTGGTTTCAGGACGGAGCACTTGCAGGTGAAGTGGCTGGTTTCGCTGGGACTCGTCATGTTGCTGGCACCGGCCGCGGAGCCTCCCGCGCAGGCCGCTAGCGGCGATGTCGATCGCGAGGTGGCGCACCTGATTCAGTTCGTGCAGCAGTCCGGCTGCCGCTTCTATCGCAATGGCAGTTGGTACCCGGGTGAAAAAGCGGGCCAACACATGCGCTTGAAGTACGACTATCTCGAGCAGCGCGGTCAAATCACCCGCACCGAGGACTTCATTACCAAGGCTGCCAGTCGCAGCAGTGTGAGCGGACAGGAATACCGGGTGAGATGCCGCAACGGCGCAGACCTATCGACCAGCACGTGGCTGAAAAACGAATTAGGGCGCTATCGTGCCCTGCTGCCGGCTACCACCCCTGCAGTGCCGTAATACTGCTCCGCGGCGGCAGTCATTCCCGCCGGGTCAGCAGCAGCTCATAGCTGCCGCCGCAGCGCTCCCATACATCCAGAAGATATTCGAGCGAGCAGCGCTCCGCACCGTCATTGACGAGGGCGTGCAACTGCGACACGCTCACTCCGAGGCGCTTACACAGCGCCTGCTGGGTACCGCTCTGAGCGCGAATCCATGTGAGAATGCGTTGCTGTACCGCCTCGCGCGCGGTCCGCGCCACCTTCATCCTGCTGCCCGACATCGAAGCCCCCGTTTCAACGTCTCATACCCATCACCAGATATCTGCAGCGAGCCGGCGGATTATCTCGCGCAGCTATGAATCGAGATCTCGGGCCAAGACATCATAGAGCGTGGCCTCAGCCGCTGCGCGGCAGGATCGGCGCGCCATTCAACCGGGGTCGCGCCGCAGAGCCTGGCACATGCAATGCAATGAGCCGCCGCCGCTATCGATCATACTCACGTCCGGATCGTATACTTTCAGTCCCTCGGCGCGACACGCCTGGATGAGCTTGCGATTGGATGCGGGGATGACTACGCGCTCATCACCTAGCGAGACAAGATTGCAACCCATGCGCATCGCCTCGTGGTAGCTCACCTCGATGATGCGGATCCGCCGGGCACGCAGCCACTCGATCAGCTCGGGCTCCACGGCCTCGACGCACACGGCAGCCAAGCCTTTTGCCAGCATCCCGACCTGTACATCGAGGTGCAGAAAATGTGGATCGAAGGCATACGTGCGGAACTCCCAGCCCTCCGCTTCGAACCAACTCTGCAGCTGACGGACCGCCGGCTCACAGGAGCGATCGCCTGAGTAACCGCACAATGCCACTCCGGGCTGCAGCACCATGAAGTCCCCGCCCTCGATCTGCCCGGCGGTAATCATGTCGTAGACCGGTATGCCGAGCTCCTCATAGAACCGCAGGCAACCGGCATATTCGCCGCGACGATAGGGTTTACGCAGCTGCATGATCACCGCCCCCCAGGGCGTCATGACACTGCTGTCACGGGCGTAGAGCTGATACGGCAGGCCCGCATCGGGCGCCAGGCGATGTACCTTGACTTCCGCTTCTTCATAGACCGCGATCACCTGCGAGTATTGCGCGATCGCCGTCTCGCGCTCGAACTTCAGTCCGATGCGCGCTGAGCGCTGGGCAATGGCATTGCTGTCGGGCTGCCAGGCGTAGTGATCGATCGGCCCGACCAGCAGGTCACGCAAGCGCCCATACTCGCTGTCGATTCCCCAACCTTCGGGCTTACGTGTGCCACCGCCGCGGATTCGTGTGCATAGTTGCATGGTCATGTCCTGTTGGTTCGTCCCGGATCAGCTCTGCGCAGCCTGCACGACAGCCTGCAGCAGCACATTGGCGCCGGCAGCCAGGTCTGCCGCGGTCGCGGACTCCTGCTCGTTGTGACTCAACCCACCGGCACAGGGTACGAAGATCATGGCGGTGGGTGCAAATTGCGCTGTGTGCAGCGAATCGTGGCCCGCGCCGCTGACGATGCGCTGCCTGGAGTAACCCAGTTGCCCGGCAGCATCCTCAATAAGCTGTATCAGGCGGGCATCGAACGCCGTAGGTAGCATGTGCCACACATCGGCGATGCTGACCCCGATGCGGTGCGCGGCAGCGAGCTCCGCGGCGGCACCGCGGAAGGCCTCCAGCATGGCGGCAAGAACCGGCTGGCTGGGATGGCGCAGATCCACGCTCACAACGAGCTGCTCTGGCACGGTGTTGCGAGAGCCCGGCCTGACTTTCAGATCGCCGATCGTCGCGCGTCCCCAGGGGGCGTTGAGCGCGGCTAGCTCGAATGCTTTCTCGATCAGGGGACAGGCTACGCGCCACGGATCCCGACGCATTTGCATCGGCGTGGGTCCGGCGTGGGCGGCGACCCCTTCGAGTGTGACATCGAGCCAGAATGCGCCCTGGATACCCGTCACCACGCCGATGGTCGTGGCAGAGGCTTCCAGGATCGGGCCCTGCTCGATATGCGCCTCGAACATCGCTCGATACGGCCGGGGGGCTGCTGGCAGCGTCCCCTTATAACCGATGCGTACCAGCTCATCGCCGAGCTTCAAACCCTCACGGTCCGTGCGCTCATAGGCATACTCGAGCGGATAAGTGCCGGCGACCACCCCGGATCCCAGCATTGCCGGGGCGAAGCGGCAGCCCTCCTCGTTGGTCCAGCTCGCGATCTCGATTGGCCTGCGGGTGGCGATGTGCTGCTGGTTGAGCGTGCGCACTACCTCCAGACCTGCCATTACGCCGTAGAGGCCATCAAAGCGTCCGCCGGTAGGCTGCGTGTCGAGATGACTGCCCATGAGCACCGGTGCGGCGTCTGGTTCGGAGCCGGCGCGTCGCGCGAAGATGTTGCCGATCTGGTCCACCGCCACGGAGCAGCCGGCCTCCCGCGCCCAGCCGACAAACAGATTGCGTCCTTCGCGGTCGCTGTCGGTCAACGCCTGTCGGTTGCAGCCGCCGCGTTCGGTTGCACCGATCCGGGCGAAGCTCTGCAAACTGCTCCACAGGCGGTCGGCATCGATGCGTATTTCCGCTAGTGTCACTGACATGCAAGACCCGCCCTACAGCTCTCCCGTCGCAACATAATCGCAATGCCGCCGGGCTTCAATGCGGCGGCCCGACCAGGCGCAGGCCGCGCCAGCCGAGGCTAGCCACGGCAGTAACGGCTGCGGCGCGCCGCCAACACCTGCAGCAGATGTGCTACGTCGGCCTCGTTATTGTAGAAATGAAACATGGCGCGGAGGTTCTGGTCGCGGCAGGACAACACGATATGCTCGGCGGCCAGCAGCTGCACCAGCTCGGCTGCGTCCGTTGCGCCGATGCACACCATCGGACCGCGCTGATGATCCTTCGCAGGCGTGGTGCTGGGCCAGTTGAGCTCTGCAAGGCCCTCCATGCACCGCCGCGTCAAGCCGGCGATGCGCTGCTGAATGGCCTGGATGCCGACCTCGGTGATGAGTCGCAGTCCCGCCTCGGCGGCATAACAGTTGATCACGGGCGGGGTGCCGGCCTCGAAGCGCCTGGCCGAGCCCGCCGGCCGGTTGGCATGGATATCCATGGCCGCGATGTCGTCCTGCGCGAACCACCCGGTGTTGGTCGGCGTCAGTGTTCCAATCAGGTCCCGTCGCACGTACAGGAAGCCGATACCGGCGGTCCCCAGGAGGTATTTCACCATTCCGCCCACCGCGAAATCGACATCCAGAGCACCGACATCGACTTCGAGCGCGCCAACCGACTGATAGCAGTCAAGCAGCACCAGGGCGCCGTGCGCGCGCGCCAGTCGCACGATGCCTGCAATATCGAGCTTCGCACCATTTCGATAGCAGACGTGCGTCACGGCGACCAGCCGAGTTGCAGCGTCGATGTGGCGCTCGAAGTGCTGCAGGGGAACGTTGCCTTCCGCATCCGCCGGCACGTGCACGACGCGCGCACCGCGACCTGCCTGCGCATGCCAGATCTGCGCGCCGGTCGGAAATTCCAGTTCGGTGGTCACGACCTTGTTGCGCGGGCCGCTGAAATCCAGCGCGCTGGCGAGCGCGTTGAGGCCCGCAGAGGCCGAAGCAGTAATGGCGATCTGTTGCGCGTCGGCGCGCAACAGTTGTGCAAGCAAACCGCGCACGGCCTCGAGCTTCGCAACCCACTGATCCCAGCTCGCGCCGCAGCGCAGCCGCTCCTGCAAATAGGCGCCCACCGCCGCCTGCACGCTCTCGGCAAGCGCCCCACAGGAGCCACTGTTGAGGTAGGTCTTGCTGGCGCAGATCGGGAAGCGGCGCCGCAGCGCTGCGAAATCGTTCATGACGCCGCGGCCGCTGGCGGAGGATCTGTGAGCAGCTGGCGCAGGCGTGCCAGGTCCGCGTGGCGGGACACGATATCCTCGCGGTCGGCGCCACAGCGCAAATCCCGCAAAATCTCCAGCGAGCGCAGCAGCACCGGCAGCGGTGGGCCACTGGCGGTGATCTCAGCGAGGTGACTCGCGTTCATCTGCGCCGCAGGCTCTTCGATGAATCGTTTCACCAGGTTGTCGTGATGCTGTACGGCAATGCGCGCGTACAAGTCACACAGCTCGAGAAATGCGCGCGCATTGCGCTGAAACCAAGGCTGCCGCGCATAGCGCGGAGCGAGCGCCAGCAGTTCATCGAGCAGGCTGAGTCGCGTCATGCACTCGCGCAGTCGTGATTGGTCCTGTGGCAGCATGAACAACATTTTGTCGACGAGCAGCTGCGCGTAGTACGGATCGTTGGCGCGGCACAGCCCGAGCAGCAGATCGATTTCATTGATGCCCGAGAAATCCCCCGCGTTGGCGCCACGATATTCCTGCCGGCCGACGCGGTATGGCTTGTAATACGGACGCACGCAGTAGAAGAAGCGCTCGACATCCAGCTGCGCGAACAGCCGCTCATTGGCCCGCAGCACCTCGCACAGCGCATCGCGTGCTGAGACGAACAACACATCGGCGACCGGACTGGATGCGCCGAGCGGCACGATGCGACTGAGCGCGTCGGCAGCTGTCTGCAGACACAAAATGCCGCGGGTATTCTCGTCGATGAACAGGAACTCATCCGGCAGCGAGGTAAAGCTCTTACGCAGTCCCGCCACCGCCCGGTTGTAATTGGCCAGATGTGCGGTCGAAAACCGCGGTGCCATGCCAAGAGAGGCCCCCACGTGCAGCGCGAGCGACGAGGCCTCGCGAAAAGGAGAGCGCTCCTCACGGCTCGGATTCGTGAGTTCATGCCGGCGCAGCGCCGCCAGGTACATGCCGACATTGCCGAGTACACCGAAGCCACTTTCGAAGCCGTCGCCCGTGTTGCCTTCCTTCAGCAGCTCGACCACGTAGGCATGACCCTGCTCGCGCAGCTGTGTCTTCAGCTCCGAGCCGACGCCGATCACATCGGCGCGGTCCATCCTAGTGAAGTAGAGCTCCTCCAGCTGCGTATTGAGCTGCACGAAATCCGTCCGGATCCAGCGATCGAATTTCTCGGCGCGACTAGTCATGACAACAGCCGTTTTCCTGCGTGCAGTGCGACACTATAACGCCCCGCCCGGTTCCAATGCACTCAGCTACTTAGCCTTACTTCCTGACAACTCCCTCATGATCAGGGGCGCCGTGTTTGCCCTCGGGAGGGTCGCAGGATTACCCTTAAGAACTCTCAAGATCGCTTACTGCAAACGGGGAGGCGCTTATGGCACTCGATGAGGCGCGACTCAATGATTTTCTGGGCAAGGCAGTCACGGATCTCGGGGCTGCGATGAGCGCTACTCTGATGCTCGTCGGCGATCGGCTGGGATTATATAAGGCGCTCGCGGGCGAGCGCCTGAGCTCCACCGAGCTGGCGTCCCGCACCAACACCAGCGAGCGTTATGTACGTGAATGGCTGGCGAACCAGGCTGCCGGTGGCTACGTCTCTTATGACCCTAAGAGTGAGCGCTGGTGGCTGAGCGACGAACAGGCTTTGTGCCTCGCCGATCCGAACGGACCTGTGGACTTGCCCGGCGCCTACAACATCGTCGAGGCGGTCTTTCATGGCCTGCAGGCTACGATTGCAAACTTCGCCACCGGCAAGGGCAAGGAATGGGGCGAGCATCACCCCTGTCTGTTCCACGGCACCGAACGGTTCTTTCGTGCCGGCTACAACGCCAACCTCGTCTCTTCATGGCTGCCGGCGCTGGAGGGTGTGACTGACAAGCTCACTCAGGGCGCTCGCGTCGCGGACATTGGCTGCGGCCACGGGGCCAGTACCGTGCTCATGGCCCGCACGTATCCCAAGTCGCAGTTCGTAGGCTACGACTATCATCCCGATTCCATTCGGGTTGCAGGTGAGCGGGCCGCGGCCGCGGGCGTGCGTAACGTCAGCTTCCAGGTGGCCGATGCGGCCTCCTATCCGGCCGACAAGTACGATCTGATCGCCTTCTTTGATTGCCTGCATGACATGGGAGATCCCGTCGGCGCAGCGAGGCATGCGTATCAGGCGCTGCGTGCGGACGGCACTGCGATGATCGTGGAACCCTTCGCCAACGACTCGCTGCAGGACAATCTGAATCCAGTCGGGCGCGTGATGTTCGGCGCATCTACGCAGATCTGCGTGCCGGTATCTCTGGCGCGCAAGGGTCCTGCTCTGGGCGCGCAGGCGGGTGAGGCGCGATTGCGCGACATCGTCGTGAATGGTGGCGGCTTCTCCCGTTTTCGCCGTGCAACCGAGACGCCGTTCAACCTGGTACTCGAGGCGCGTCCCTAGCCGCGCACGCACCTGCCAGGTATAGCAGCGCAAGGCGATTGCAAGGTGGCCGCGCTATGATCTGTAGCGATGGACACCAAACTGCGACCGCTGGTCAAGCCCGTTGCGATCGAGGATCTGCGCCCGACTCAACTCACCGTCGGTTTGCGCGAGGTGCAGTCGCGGCGCAGGATCTTCCGCAAAAGGAAGGACCGGAGCGCGGCTAAATTTCTCGGCCGCCACATGGTTCCGGTCATACTGGGACCGAACGGCCATCCTTACCTGATCGACAATCATCACCTCGCGCGGGCCTTGTATGACGAGGGCGTGAAGAGCGTGCTCACGCTAGTCATCGCCGATCTGCGCAAGTTGCAGCCGGACGCATTCTGGTTCGTGATGGATAATCGGGGCTGGCTGCATCCATACGATGAGCGGGGCCGGCGGCGCTCGCATACCGCCCTGGCGCGTTCGGTAAAGGGTCTGCGCGACGATCCGTTCCGCTCCTTGGCCGGAGAGCTGCGCCGCGCCGGCGGCTATGCCAAGGAAACCATTCCGTTCACCGAATTTCTGTGGGGAGATTTTCTGCGGCGGCACATCAGGCGCAAGCTCGTGGAGCAGGATTTCGACCGCGCCCTGAAGCAGGCCCTCAAGCTTGCACGCAGCGACCTGGCGGACTATCTGCCGGGATGGGCCGGACCCAACAGCACCTAGCGCCCTGCGGGGTGAGCTTTTCCTTCCTCGACAACCGGCTCCGCCGTACTCCTGCCGTAGGCGCCTGCGAGATACGTGACGATCGGCGTTACCTGATCTTCGGGGATGGGTGCGCCCATGACCTTGATCATCTTGCGTACTTCCTTGTCCCAGCCTGCAGCGTCGAGGAACCCGGCGTTCATCTGGATGTAGTCGAGGCTGTGGCAGATAGAACAGTACGCCTGCACCTGCTCGGAGCCTGCCCCAGGGCGCAGGCGGATACTCCCCTCTTCGCCGAGACGTTCCGCGGTCGCACCGACCAACAGCGAGGCGATGCTGAGCAGCACGGCTGCGGCCCATATCGCGGATCTGCGCGGCAGACTCATATCACCTCGATCGACGTCTGCTGGACGATGTTGTTATGGTAACCGGCAGGATTGGCGATCCAGACATCGGGTTGGCTGAGCCCGGCCTGGTTGGTTGCGCGAACGCGCACGGTCACGGGGCCCCGCCGAGCGGGCACAAGCCGCGCATGCCATTGACGGAAGGCAAAACGTCCAAGATCGGGGCCAAGCTGTGTCGCCTGCCAGCCTCCGCCCTCTTGGGTCGCGATCTCAACGGTGCGGATACCACGGCCCGCGTCCCAGGCTATACCTTGCAACATCAGCGGGTGCCCGGCGCGCACCGTCTGTCCGTGCCGCACATTGGTAATGAGCGCGTTGACATCGATGTTGGTGACCGGCGAGCTGCCGTCGGCCTCCTGTGTGAGGAAGCGGTCGGTATCCGGATACTTGCCCTGCGGTACCCGATAGGCGCTCTTCATCCAGAAATTGCCGAGCGGCTCGGTGCGCGCCTCGATCGCCACGAGCTGTTTGATCCAGTATGTGCCGGCCCATCCGGGCACCACCAGCCGCACCGGGAAACCGTTCCAGTGCGGTAACGGGGCGCCATTCATCTCGTAGGCGATCAGGGTATTTTCATCCAGGGCTTTCCAGGCGGGCAGGCTCTTGATGAAATCGGGCGTGGCATCGAGTACGGCACGCTCGCCACCGTTGAATGCCACTTCGACGAGGGTGTCCTGGCGACATCCCGCCCGCTCGAGGAGTTCCCGCAAGCGAATGCCACGCCAGCGGGCATTACCGACGGCGCCCACGCCCCACTGCACGCCCGCAGCACGCGGATTGGCGAGCCCGCGCTGGTTGCCGGCGCACTGACAGACCGCGACGAGTTCCACGGGCCGAAACTCACGCCGCAGCTGCTCGAGACTAAAACTGCGCGCATCTGCCAACGCATCGCCGTTGACACTGAGTCGCCACTGCTTCGCGTCCACCTGCGGTATGTTCGCCAGGTGCCAGCGCACAAAGAAGCGATCGTTCGGCGTCAAGGCATCCTGCAGCGCCGGCAGCGGCGTCTCATAGTTGGGAGGCCGCAGCGCATGCCGAATCAGCGGCGCCTTGCCGCGCAATGCTTCCAGCCTCACTGCCTCGCTTCCCGGTTCTGCAGCCAGTACCCGCCCGGTTGCCGACAGCATTGATGCAACCGCAATGCGGCCAGAACCCTGCAGGAGATCTCGGCGTGTGAGCATGGATTACCTCGTGTGCGTTCCCAAGCATACCGCAGGACCCGACCACTCAAGCGCCTGCGTTAAAATAGCGGCCAGCGACCGTCCCAAGCCAGTCTTATGCCCGCCCTCGTCAGCGTCATCCTCCCCTGTTTCAACCGCGTGGGATATCTACGCGCCGCCGTCGAGTCCGTCATGCAGCAGAGCTTCGGTGACTGGGAACTGCTGGTCGCGGATGACGGCTCCGACGATGCGGAAACGCGGGAGTATCTGCAGCACCTGACGAGCACGCCGCAGGTGCGCGTCCTTTGGCTGCCCCATTGCGGCAATCCGCCACAGGTGCGCAACCGCGCTTTGCAGGCCGCGGAAGCGCAATTCGTGGCCTTCATCGATTCGGACGACCTGTGGCTGCCGGACAAGTTGACACGACAGGTGCAACAGCTGCGCGCTGCCCCGACGGCCCGCTGGAGTTACACCGACTTTCAGCTCGTCGATGCCCAGGGCACCCCGCGGGCCGGTCCGCACGCAAGATCGTGTCCGTCTGTCACGTCGAGCCTCATCGAGGAGCTGCTTGCCGAGCAGACGCACATTGCCCAGTCGAGCGTCCTCATCGAGCGCGAGTTGTTGTTGCGCGCCGGTGGCTATGACGAGCGCTTGCCGGTCTGCGGTGACTATGATTTGTGGATCCGGCTCGCCGCGTGCGCCGAGCCGAGGTTCGTCGCCGCGCCATTGGTTCATGTACGTCGCCATGGCCAGCACTATGCCTCCGACGTGCAATCCCTGGACGATCTGGAGCGCGTGCTGTTGAAAACCCTGGCCGCAGGTCACGCGCCTCACTTGGATCGGATGCTGCGCCGGCGCCGCGCACGTGTTGCTGCCAGCCGGCTGCGCGCTTTCTCACTGGGGCGCGAGCGGGCGCGCCTGGTCAGGTCACTGCTGGGCAGTGCCCGCTATGCGTGGCCAGAAAGCGTATGGCGTGCGCAGGCTGTCACCAGCCTGCTACGCGCCTTCACACCGATATCCCTGTTAAGTCTGCTGCGGCGCAGGCGCAATCTCCGTCAGCGCACTGCACAGTGATGCTTACAATCGACAACGGGCCTGCAGCTGGCGCCGGGCCTCCAGTCCGAGCGAATGGCCGCTGAGAGACGCCGCATACAGCGCGGCCCCGGCGACCGGCGGCAGCTGGGGGGCAACCACGTTGTACCTGCGCGTATCTGTGCTGAGCTGCGTCTGTAGAGGTTTCAGCAGCAGCCCCACCTGTTGGAACAGTCCGCCGCTATAGGAAACATTGACAACCTCCTGCACAGGGATCTGCAGACGCGCTCGCACGGCATGCACCAGCTCCGTGAGCTGAGCCACGGCGCGCGAGAAAATATCTTGCGCGTGCGGATCGCCATCGAGCGCAACTCGCGCGATGAGCGCTGCGAGGCCCGCCACCGCGCTGCGCTGCGCACCACCCTTGCCGTACACCGCCCCACAGAGATCCAGATCAGTGTGCAGCCGAAAATGCTGCCGCATACGTTCATAGAGCGCCGTGCGCTCGGTGCGGCCATCCGCCATACGGGCGAACAACGTCAGCCCTTCACGCGATACCCAGTGTGCGGAGCCTTCGTCGCCAAACAGCTCGCCCCAACCACCAGCGCGCGCCGTTTGACCACGATAGACACCATAGGCCATAGACCCGGTGCCGCACACGAGATTGATGCCATCTTCGCCGGCCAGCGCGCCAGCCCATCCGCACACCGCATCGTTGCCACAGCGGAAACACGCTCGCGGCAATTCCGATGCGACCAGTCCATCGAAGGCTGTCAACAGCGAGCTGTCCTCGCCATACGCTGGCAGCCCGAGAAAAGCATAGTCCACATCGGAAAGTGACAGTCCCGCCTGCTGGCAGACCGCGCGAATGCCGTGCGCGAGCCGCGCCTTGAGCATGTCCCAGCCGACTTCCAGGTAATACGCAGGTCCCTCGGCGTGCGCGCCCATGATCTGCCCGCTGTCATTGATGAGCAGGAACGCGGACTTGGTTCCGCCTCCATCGACTCCGAGGAAGTGCTTCACATCGACCTGCGCCATGGATGAATGGTTACGCCCTTGACCACGCGACTGACTGTGCCGGCGGCGTTGGGACTGTCGGGCGGCACGCCGGACGAGATCGCGCGCAGCAGCGCCAGGAATTGTGCGAAGACGATATAAGGCAGGCAGAGCTCCAGATCATGCGACGGACCGTCAGCTTGCCCCCCGATCGCAACATCGTCAGGATGCGCAGTGGCGGGGGCCTCACCACACAAAGCAATGATACGGCCCGCTACCGCATCGCGCCGCAGCTCCTGCACCAGCTCCCAGTCATAGTGCTGTGTATAACTGTCATTGCTGACGAACACGACGACCAACGCGCGCTCATTCAGGATGGTCTTCGGTCCATGGCGAAAGCCCAGCGTTGATTCCGCGACCGCCACCACTCGACCGTCGGTCATCTCCAGCATCTTGAGCGCACCTTCCCGGGCGAGCCCCTGAAACTCGCGGCTGCCGAGATACACGATGCGCTCGTAGCGCGCATCGACCAACTCCCGCAGGAGTGCCCCGCGTTCAGCAAGCAGCGCACTGGCGCGGGATGCGGCGCGGCCCACACTCCCACGCTGCGGCCAGGCGCCCAGTGCGAGCCCTGCGGCGAGCAGCATGCCGCTAAAGCTGGAGGTCATCGCGAAACTGCGGTCATTGACCTTCTCCGGCAGCAGGATTGCGCGCGCATTGGGAGCAGTAGAGAAGCGGCGGTACAACGCACCATCGGCATCGCACGTCACCAGCAGATGATGGCAATCAGCCAGGTAGCGATCAGCGAGCTCTGCCGTGGCGACGCTTTCCGGACTGTTGCCTGAGCGGGCGAAGGAAACCAGCAGCGTAGTTGCAGCAAAGCTCACATAGCTCTCGGGAGAGGCCACGAGATCGGTCGTAGGCACCGCAGCCACGCTATAGAGCGCGCCGCGCCGCAGCGCGGGAGCAAGACAGGCACCGACATGCGCAGAGGTTCCGGCGCCGGTCAATATGAGTTGCAAGCCGCGCTCGTTTGTGAGCGGCTGCAGAAATTCGCGCAGCTGCTCGGCCCGCTCGGTCAATAACGTCTGGATTTCATTCCAGGCGGCCGGCTGCTGCAGAATCTCGCGCGCCGTCCATGTCGCACCTGCTGCAGCGAGTTGCGCCGCATCCAACCCAAACACGTCCATCACTTATCCTGCACTCCGTTTTTATTGCCGTTGCGGACCCCACAGGCATCGGCATAGCCTCGCAGTACTAGCGCAATACCCTCGATCAGCAGCGAGTGCGGATCATTCTGCAGCTGTCCTGCCCGCAACGCCGCGTGCTGCAGCGGCAGGTACTGGCTGAGCAGCGTCAGCGGTATCCGCTGCGCGCGCAGATTCTCCAGCAGTGCGCCACAGGCTCGCTGCACCTCGGGCACGGTCCAGTAATAGCGGATGCGATCGCTCAGGCTGTATTGCAGATCCAGCGGCTGGGTCGCAGGGTCGCTGTAGTATGCGGCCCAGTGTTGCGGCTCGCGACGCATGGCAGTCAGCACCACGTCTTTCAGCGCGACCGCAGGCGCAATCCCGAGTTCCGCCTCGATCGCCGCCAGCGCCCAGAGCGTTTCGCGCAGCGCAAAGGTTACCCCCGGTCCGACCTTGAGAATTGCAAAATGATCGCGCACGAGCGCGCTCAGCGCCGCTGGAGCCTGGTAGTCCGTGGAGTGCGCTTCGTACACGAGGCGCGGCTCCTGTTCGATGCGCTGTGAAAGCTCACGCGCCGCCGCAGGCGCATAGTCGACTACGCTATGGTGGTCGAACTCAACTCCGGGCTGTACCACCAGGGCGACCACTCGCTCCCAGGCGCCCTGCAGGCCCTGCCCGGCAAAGGCTTCCCGGTGGGCGTGGAGGGTCGCGCTCACGGCCGCCGGTGTCGTCACGGCAAGTGTCCCGAGCTCCTCGGTAGCTCCGCCAGGAGTGGGTACCTCCGTGCCGATGACGTAAACCGGCGCTTCCCCGCCGCATTGCTGCCAGGCCTTTTCGCTGGCTCGACACAATTGCGCCGCGCGTGAGGCAATTACCTCGTCATCCAGCGCGCGTGGGTCATCCGCACAACTCATCGAGCAGTCCAGATGGATCTTGCGGAATCCCGCGGTAACGTAGTCGGCCACGAGCTGTCGCGAGCGCTCGAGCGCGACCTGCGCGCGTTCTGATCGCCAGCAGTAGGGGCCCAGATGATCGCCGCCGAGCAGCACCCGCTCCTGCGGGAAGCCCACGTGGTTCACGATCGTGTGCAGGTACTGCCGGAAATCGCCCGGGCGCATGCCGCTGTAGCCGCCAAACTGATTGACCTGGTTGGAGGTCACCTCGATGAGTGCGTGCTGTCCGGCGCGCGCCGCCGTGCGTAGTGCCGCTTCGATGACCAGTGGATGCGAGGAGCAGACCGAACAGATGCCTCCGCCCTGGCCTGCGCGATGCGCTCTGAGTATTGCAAGGAGTGCTTTCATTGCAGGTGGTCCCCCGGCTCAGTCGGTCTGCAGTGACAGCAGCAGGGCGCCTGACAGGGCGAGCATGATCGCTGTCAGCTTGTAGGGACCGGGCAGCGAACCTGCGATGCCCAGCGCTATCAGCGCTGTCAGTAAGGGTGCGCCCGCGTTCACCAGGGGCGACACCACGATCGCCTTGCCGTAGCGGAATGCGTACACCAGTAACAGTGCGCCGATGGCATTCAGCATCTGGATGACAGCTGCGATCCCGGGGCCGGACCAGCCGAGGTTCACCGGTCTGGAGAAGTCCGTCAGCAGCACGGCCACAGGGATGAACAGCAGCCCCGTGAGCATCATGTACATGAAGATACTTTCCGCGCTCATGGTGGCATTGGCGAGCTTGATGCAATACGCCTGCAGTCCCCATGCAACCATCACGGCAAGTGCCAGCAGGAACCAATTGCCACTGTGCGGCGCGCCCGGCTCGGCTGAGTAATCGAACAGCGGCAGTGAGATTACCGCGAGAATGATGCCCGCCGAGCCTGCCCGCCCGGTGCGCTCGCCGAGCAACAGCAGCGACAACAGAATGGTAATCACCGGTGAGAGCGACACGATCGGGAAGACGAGGTAGGTCGGACCTAGAGTTACGGCGCGGAATAGCAGCATCTGTCCGCCTGCACCCAGCAGCCCGATCGCCAATCCCAGTAGCAACGAGCGACGGTCGCGCTGCACCACCAGCGAGCTGCGGCGTAGTGCCCAGAAAGCGGGGGCGATCATGGTCAGTGCCCAGACCACGTACGTTAGGGTGTCGGGAAATCCGTGCTCGGCCGGTAGCGACGTGTAGGCGCCCCAGACTCCCCACATGGCCGTGGTCACGAGCGCATAGCGCAGCCAGTTGCCTGTAATCACGGTGAGAATACCAGTCGCGCCGCGGCGGCCACTAGAATCGATAGCTCACACCCAGCGTAAAGGTGCGACCGTAAGCGCTGTAGCCCTGTCCGACACTGCTCGATGTGCCGGTCGTGCCGGCGCTCCACACCGCGTAAGGGCGATTGCCGAGATAGGTTCGGGCGATGGCATTGGCAAGATTCTTCCCCTCGAAATAGATCTTGGCGCCCTTCACGAACTCGTAGGACAGTTGCGCTGTGATCCAGGAGAAGCTGTGCTGATATGCCGAGACGCCCTCGATTTCCGTGAATGTCTGGGCCACGGAGTTCCCGTCGTAATCCCAGTTGACATTGGCACTCACTGGTCCCGTTTCGTATAGCACTCCGAGACTTGCGCTGTTGGAGGACACCCCTTCCAGCTGCCCGACATACTGGCCCTCGACATAGGCGCGGCTCCAGGTGCGGGTGTACTGCCCATGCACGCCGAAACCGTTGTCCATGATGTGCTGCAAGCCCAACTCGACTCCCTCGACATAACCCTTGTCACCATTCACCGGCTGAAAGATGGTGTACAGCACCGGCACGGGCGTCGTGGCGCCATCGAAGAAGCCCTGCACGCCAAGGTCGACATTGTTGAGCGTGCGCGTGGTAATGAAGTCCCTGATGTCCTTACCGAACACCGCCAGGGTGAGCGCCGACTTCGGCTGGTAGTACCACTCTATGGACAGATCGGCGCCATAGGACTTGATGGGCTTGAGATCCGAACTGCCGGCATAGGTGATCTGATAGACCCGGTTCAGCGAGTTGTCCGTGCGGGTGGGCGCCAACTGGTTGAGCTCGGGGCGGGTGATGGTCTCGGAAGCGCCGAAGCGTAGCTGCAGGTCCGGCCGGAAACGGTAGGTCAGATTAAGTGATGGCAGCGGCTCGGTGTATGAGCCGGATGCGGAAACCGGTGTCGGCTCGGAATAGGCAACGATTGCCGGGTCGGTTGGATTGGCCGTATTGGCAATAGTCACCGACTGGATCTCATCGATGGCGGTACTGGCGGTTGTTTTGGTACGTACCAGCCGTACGCCCAGATTGCCGGCCCATCGTTCGGCAGCGAAGCTCGCCTCGAGATAGCCTGCCGTGGTGTCCTCACGCACTTCATACGAGTTCACGGCGTTGAACTGCGGCAGCGTGGCATTGAAGTCGTAGTTGGGCGCACCCGGCACGTACAGGTTCGGCTGACCGTTGAGAGACTTGAGCGCATTGAGCATCGTGGGAATGTTGAACACCGCGATGGTCGTCGGAAACTGCCCGCCGGCGCCCTGCATGTAGTTGGGGAAGGTGCGCGTGGAGATCACGTTCGCGCCGAGTGAGCCGAAGGTAATGGGGTTTGCTCCGACCGGCGTCGTGTAGAAGTCGTACTGACTCGAGCCTCCGGTCCAGTCATTGTCGACATCAGCCCGTGATTTGCGCCGCTGCGTCTCAGCCACACCGAACTGCAGTTGATGCAGCGGCCCGGCCGCGTCGAACTTCAGCGTGCCATCGAGTGTGGCGCCTGTCACCTTGTCCTGAATCGAGAAACCACTGAGACCGGTGTAATGCGCGGTCCAGTGATTGTTGTCGAGCAAGCCCGCCGCCAGCGCGTGCGCGAAATCCGTGCCGTCCGGCAGGGTCACGCTGATGCTGGGCAGCCCTCCGGGGTTGCTCCGCCAGTTGATGATGTTCTGATTGTACGGCGTCGGTGACTCCAGTCCTGCGGTAACAAACGCATCCTGACCACCCTCCGGGCGATTTGCCCGTGAGCGGTACACATCCAGATCCACAGCGAAGTTGCTGTTGACCTGCCATCTGCCGTTCAATCCGATCAGCGATGTCGTCACCTGGCGATCGATCGTCTGATTGACGATTTCCGGTGTAAAGGTGTTGCCGGTAAACGAGGTGATGTAGCCGTTATTCACCACCACGTTGGACCACTCGGGGTTGCCATTGGCATCGTAGTTAAAATCCGGGTAGTAGGCCTGGTTATACGCCACCTGCGGGTCATTCAGACGTGTATAGAGCCCATCCAGCGCCAGGTGCAGGGCATCATTCGGCTTCCACTCGAGCGTACCGGATATCGCTGTGCGCTTTTTCTCATCGATAACGGAGCCAAAGGAAATACAGCATTCCGCGATCACGGCCTGACTGTCAGGTCCGCTGAGAGGCCAGACACCGGGATTGGCGCTATCGTACGTGTTGTAGTTGAGGGAGTCGGTGCGTGTGCGGGTATCGGAGATCACCCCGCCCAGCAGCAGCCCGAGGGTGCCATCCGCAGTCGTGTCGCTCACGAAGGCGGAGCCCCGTTTGCCCCAGAACTTCGACATGTCGTTGTAGTTGCCCTCGACACGTACCGCGCCATGCAGGCCGGGGTTTTCCAGAGGACGCGCCGAGCGCATGTTGACAGTGCCGCCGATGCTGCCTTCGAGCGCTGAGGCCTGCGCCGACTTGAGCACATCAGCCCCGGAGATGACGTCGGCCGGCAGAATGTCAAAGGCGAGCGCACGCCCATCGTCGTCCGTCGCCAGAATGCGATTGTTGAGTGTGACGATGTTGTATTGCTGCGCGAGGCCACGCACGCTGACGTACTGCCCCTCCCCGCCCGTCGTGCGCGTGATCGTCACGCCCGTGATGTGACGCAACGAATCGGCGACGTCGTCATCTGGAAAGCGGCCCAGTTCTACGGCATTGATCGAATCCTCGACAATGGCAGCGTCCTGTTTGAGGGCCAGAGACTTGCCCAGACTCTCGCGCAGGCCGGTAACCACCACTTCCTCGAGCGGTGCGCCGGATGCAGCAGCCGGCTCGGCCGCTGCGGGATTATCCGCAGCCGCGCTCAGCCGCACCGCCAGCCCCAACGCCCCCAGGAGCATTGACAGCCCGGCGCTGCCCCTCAACCGGTTGATGCTCATGTGGCTTCCAACCTTATGTAATTCGAAAGAAAACGCAAGCTCCCGAGCAGCGCTACCTCTTGCGTTTTGTTTCTACCAATATTTCGGATATCTTCGAATCTGTCAAGAAGCCTTCGACGGCGAAGGCAGCCGGTCGTTAAGTCGGTAGACTCAATGCCGCACGGGACGAAGCCAAGTGAAAAAGCCGCGTACTACACGTCGTCACTTCCTGCAGCTCGCCGGAG
Organism: uncultured Pseudomonadota bacterium; assembly: GCA_963715725.1. Lineage (GTDB taxonomy): Bacteria > Pseudomonadota > Gammaproteobacteria > Steroidobacterales > Steroidobacteraceae > 13-2-20CM-66-19. Next base: position 4,434,012 of record OY970272.1, read on the forward strand.
CCGGGCTTGCATCGGGGGGACTTGGCGCCGCGGCGCCATTGCGTGCCGGAACTCAGTCTGGAGCAATGGCGGGCACCGGGCACTCGCGAGCGGTCGCAAAGCTCGAAGATAGGTCCATCCGGCTCGAGTTTGATAACCAGATGCAGCTGCGCGTCTGGGACCTGCCCACGCCAACAGCCAGCGACGCGCAGGCCCTGGTGCCGTGGACGACGGCCGACTATCTGACCCTGGGCGGGGGTGAACGCACGGCGGGGGGTGAACGCACGACGCAGTTCGCCCTGCACGATCAGTCCACTAGCGCGGTCGCCACCCCACTTGGTCACGGTCAGCGGCTCGTGCTGCGGGGAGTGTCGTCACAGCAGCTGGAAAAGCGCATCGAAGTCCACCTCCTCGATGCTTATCCCGGCTTCGCCCTCTATCGCGTGCGCTATCGCAACCTGGGTCCGCAGGCGATCAGCCTGAGACGCTGGACGAATACGCAGCTGCGTCTGCCCCGGCTGCAGGCGAACGACGGATCGTCTGTTGTCGATCCGCCCTTCTGGAGCTTCTGTGGGAGCACCCACGCGGATCGACGTGATTGGGTACAACGCGTCAACACCGGCTTTTCCCAAGAGAACTTCATGGGAATGTCGGCGTCCGACTATGGCGGCGGCACGCCCATCGCGGACGTCTGGCGCCCCTCAGGCGGTGTCGCGGTGGGACACCTGGAGACGGTGCCGCAGCTGCTTTCGTTACCAGTCAGCTGCGACGAGTCTGGTGTCACACTCGCAATGACCGCGCCCCTCAGGCGCAACCTGAAGCCCGGTGACACCTTCAACACTCCGGAGGCGTTCATTGCCACCCACTCCGGCGACTACTTCAGTGTCCTGGATCGCTACCGGCGCATCATGGGCGCGCGCGGGCTCAGCTCGCCGGCCGCTCCCGAGAGCGCCTACGAGCCTATCTGGTGTGCATACGGCTACGAGCGAAGCTGCACGGTGCAGCTGATCGAGGACACCCTGCCCAAGGTACAGGACCTCGGATTACGTTGGGCCGTCATCGATGACGGCTGGCAATCCAACGTGGGCGACTGGCAACTGGACCACGCCAAATATCCGGCTGGCGATGCTGACATGAAGCGTCTCGTGAATACGATCAAATCACGCAACCTGCGTGCGAGATTGTGGTGGGCACCACTGGCTGTCGCGCCCGGAGCCGACCTGCTGCACGCTCGTCCGGACATGCTGCTCCTCGACCGCAACGGCGCGGTACAGCAGATCTCCTGGTGGAATTGCTTTTATCTCTGCCCGGCATACGCGCCCACGGTGGACTACATGCTGAGCCTGGTCCGCCGCTTCATGAGTGACTGGAATTTCGACGGGCTCAAGATCGACGGTCAGCATCTGAACGCCGTGGCGCCCTGCTACAACCCGGCGCATCGGCACGCGCGCCCGGAGGAATCCGTCGAGAAACTGCAGGACTTCCTCCTGGCGGTCTATGGCACAGCAACTCAACTCAAGCCACAGGCCGTCGTGGAGCTATGCCCGTGCGGCACGTCATACTCGTTCTTCAACTTCCGCTCTTTCAATCAAGCTCCCGCCTCCGATCCCGAGTCCTCCTGGCAGGTCCGCCACAAAGGCAAGACGCTCAAGGCCCTGATGGGGCCCAATGCTGCGTTCGCTGGTGACCACGTCGAGCTCAGCGCCGGCGGCCGCGATTTCGCCTCGACGGTCGGCATCGGCGGCATCGTCTCGACCAAATTCACCTGGCCGCGGGATCCCAAGCCCAAGGACTCCTTCCTGCTGACGCCAGTCAAGGAGGAATTATGGCGCAAATGGATCGCACTCTATAATGAGCGTCAGCTGCCGCGTGGCATTTATCGCGGTGAGCTCTATGACATCGGCTTCGATAAGCCCGAAACTCATGTAGTCGAAAAAGCGGGTACTTTCTACTACGCGTTCTATGCACCGAAGTTCAGCGGCGCTGTGTCATTACGCGGGCTTACTGCGGCACGCTATCGGGTACGCGACTATTTCAACAATCACGAGCTCGGTGAAGTCTCGCCCGCGCGCAACAGCCTTTCCATCAGCTACCAGGATTTCCTGGTGCTTGAAGCGGTGCCCGTCTGATGTTACAGGCGAGTGAGAGCGGCCTGTTGCTCGCAGAGCGCCGTCGTCGTATCTGTGAGCTGTTGCGCGCCGATGGCAGAGTAACGGTGGAATCGCTGGCGAGCCGCTTCGGAACCTCGCAGGTGACCGTCCGCGGCGATCTCTCGGCGCTTGAGTCCGCCGGGGCACTGACGCGCACGCACGGCGGCGCGGTGCTGCCGGTCACGGCACAAACCGACGAGCCGCTGCAGATCAGGCAGTTGCAGCATCATGCGGAGAAGGTGCGCATCGCGCGCGCAGCGGCGGCGCTAATCCAGGATGGTGAGACCATCATCCTGGATTCGGGCACCACCACCGCGGAGATCGCGCGGGCAATCCACAAGGCGGCCTTGAAATCGATCAACGTCATCACGAACGCGTTGAATGTCGCCGCGCTGCTGATGGACGCGCCTGCCGTGCGCCTGATCGTGCCGGGAGGCATCCTCCGGCGCGAATCCAACTCACTGTCCGGCCCCATGGCCGAGGCCGCCCTCGCGAAACTCCAGGCCGATCGCCTGTACCTCGGGGCCGACGCCATCGATCCGCAGGTGGGGGTCATGACGCCGCACGTTCAGGAAGCAGAGCTGAATGCGCAGATGATCCGCTGCTCGCGTCAGGTGGTGGTCGTCGCTGACTCTTCCAAACTCATGCGCCGAAACATCTCACTGATCGCCAGGGTCGAACAGATTCATCTGCTCATCACCGATCAGGCGGCGCCGTCCGAGGTCATCACGGAATTGCGGCAACGCGGCCTCGAGGTGCAACTCGTCTGATGAGCGCCTGGCAACGGCAGGTAGCACAAGCCTGTCAGCTGGCAGCCTGTGCGCTGAGCCTTGGCTTGTTGCCAGCACCTGCCACTATCTCCGGCGAAACAGCGCTCAGCACTGCGACCGGTGATACGGCGCTCATGACGCCCGTCAATGCAGGAAAAGCCGTCCGTTACTACGCGGCGGACGATTTCTCCCGGGTACCGAAAATCGATGCGCACGTGCACCTGCATGGCCGGGCACAGCGATTCATGACGCAGGCGCTGCTGGACAATTTCGCCCTGCTAACCATCAACGTTGACTACCCTGACTACCCGCCCTTGAGCGAACAACAGAGGGCCGCGGAATCGCTGCTGCAGCGCTACCCGGCACAGGCAGCCTTTGTCACCACGTTCAGTATGGATCATTTCGAGTCACCGGACTGGGCTGCTAAGAGCAACAGGCAGATCGATGCGGCAGTCGCGCGCGGAGCGGTGGGTGTAAAGCTCTGGAAGAATGTCGGCATGAGCGTCCGTGATTCCGCCGGAAGTTACGTCATGCCGGACGATCGACGTCTGGCTCCTGTGTTCGACCATCTGGAGCAAAACCACATCGTGTTGCTCGGTCACCAGGCGGAGCCACTGAACTGCTGGCTGCCACTGCAGCAGATGACCGTGCGGTCGGATCGCGAATACTTCCAGGAACACCCCCAGTATTACATGTACCGTCACCCGGAGATGCCATCACACGAAGCGATCCTCGGTGCCCGTGATCGCATGCTGCGCGCCCATCCTGGACTACATTTCGATGCGGTGCATCTGGCATCACTCGAGTGGGACGTGACCCGCATCGCCGCTTTCCTGAACGAATTTCCCGACGCCCGTGTCGATGTTGCCGCACGCATGTCCCACCTGCAGTACCAGGCGGCGCAGGATCCGGCAAAAGTGCGCAGCTTCCTGCTCCGTTATCAGGATCGAATTCTTTACGGTAGTGACGCCAGCTATGGTCCGGCGGACGATGATCTCAAAGCGGTGCAGGAGGTGCATCAGCAATGGCTGATGGACTGGCGCTTTCTTGCCACCACAGAGCCGCTACGCTCGCCTGAGTTCGCTACAGCATTTAAGGGCTTGCACCTGCCCGCCGCGGTCCTCGATAAGATCTACCGGCGCAATGCTCAGGCGCTCTTTCCGCATGCCTGGTCTGGGCGGCGTGCTGCCAACGAGCTCGCAACTCAGCCGCCATCGCAAACGGAGCTGCGGCGGTGATCATCGCCGTAGTCCCGGCGAGCCGCGCTCAGTGCATATGCTGGCCGCCATTGATCGCAATGTTGGCCCCGGTCACGAATGCCGCCTCTTCGCTGGCGAGATAGGCCACCAGTCCTGCGACCTCTTCCGGCTTGCCCAGCCGTCCCATGGGTATCTGCGGAATGATCTTGCTATCCAGCACCTCCTGCGGAATCGCCATGACCATCTTGGTGCCGATGTAACCAGGCGAGATGGTGTTCACCGTTACGCCCTTGCGCGCGACTTCCAGAGACAACGCCTTGGTGAAGCCATGCATGCCCGCCTTGGCGGCAGAGTAATTGGTCTGGCCGAAGGCTCCCTTCTGTCCGTTGACGGAGGAGATATTGATGATTCGGCCCCAGCCGCGCTCGACCATGCCATCGCATACTTGCTTGGTCATGTTGAAGCAGGAATCGAGGTTGGTGTGCATGACCGCATCCCAGTTGACCCGGTCCATCTTGCGAAATGTCATGTCACGCGTCACGCCGGCGTTGTTCACCAACACATCAATGGGACCAATCTCGCGGGTAATGCGGTTGACGCAGCTGACACAGGAGTCCCACGCGGCCACATCGCAGGGAACGGCGTGAAACTCGAAACCTTTCGCGTGCATCTCGCCGAGCCATTTATCGGACTTGCTGTTCTGCGGCGAATAGGTGGTCACCACCCTGTCGCCCAGGTTTGCAAGCTTGATGCAGATAGCCTCTCCCAGTCCGCCCATGCCGCCCGTCACCAGCGCAATCCGCTTCTTCGATTCCATGCTTCCCCCTTTGTTGTGTGCTGCCCGAACCTCGCTGCCGAGCCATCCTACACCCGTAGCCCACCGATAGAGCGCGCGCGAGCTGCTGTACAGTCCCGCGAGACCCGATTGCATCATTGAAGCCTACCGCGGGTTGAAGCCTACCGCGACTTGAGGCCTACCGCGGCAGGCCCGCCGGGGCAGCCGACACGCTCGAGCTGGCGGCCGTTAGCGGTTTACCAACCGGACTCCATTATTGCGAACTGTGATCCGGCTCACGCGGCGGCAGCGGGCCGGGGCCGATAACCCGGGCATGGCGACCCGAACAGTTGAGATAGCCAGACTCGAGCACGCGCAGGTGCTGCGCCTCGCAGACTCTCTGGGTCTGCTGGGGACGGAAGGCCAGTCCTTTGGCCGCCTGCTGGCCGCCCTCTGCGATCCCGATGCCGGGATGTGCGAGGTCACCGAGCTGATCGAGCAACAGGCCCTGCTCAGCGCGCAGATACTGCGCGTTGCGAATTCCGCCTATTACCGGCACTCGCAGGAAGTCACCACCGTTCGCGGTGCCATCATGCTGATGGGGCTCGATGCGGTGCGCGCCCTGGCGACGGCGATCTCGATCGATCGCACCTTGACGAGCCGCATGAAAGGAGTCCTGCCGGATCTGCCCGCGATGCTCGTTCACAGCCTAGCGACTGCGGTGGCCGCGCAGACCCTCGCCCGTCTAACCGCGCCCGCCCTGCTCGCCGAGGCATTCGTTGCCGGGCTGCTCCACAACACGGGCGTTCTGATCCAAGGCTGCCTCGATCCGGCGGGTGTCAAGATGTTGGTTCGCGCGTGTGCGACGGAACCGGAGGTTGCCATCAGGACCCTGGAACAGCGTCACGTGTCTTTGTCCCACGAGGATTGCGCGGCGGCGTTGTTCGACGCGTGGCAATTGCCACAGGCTCTCATCACCGCGGCGGCGTTTCACCACCGCCCGGAGTGCGCCCCCGCCGAGTATCGCAAGCTCTGCTCCCTGACCTGTCTGGGCAGCTATCTCGCCGTGAGCAACGGAGTGACGTTCTCGCTCGAGACCGGATGCGCCGCGCCATCGCCTGAGGCGCTCGGCACTCTGGGTCTGGATGAGGAAAGCCTGCAGGCGCAGGTGTCGCCGTTTCTGGCGCGCTTCAAGGCCATCCGCGAGGCTCTGGCGGACTGATCAGCCCGCGGCGGCGGATTCCTTCTTCTGTAGGGCGAGCGTGCTGGACCAAGCGGGCAGCGCCGTGATCCGTGCACGCCAGCGGCTGATGCCCGGGTATTCGCTCAAGGGCAAGCGCCCGGCATCCGCCAGACACAACGGCGCAGCCAGCGCGAAATCTGCAACGCTCAGCTGCTCGCCCGCCACATAAGGGTGCTTCTGCAGCTCGCCATCGAGCACCTGTGCAATACGCGTCAGTAGCTTGGTGCCGCGCTCGATCTCGACTGCATTCTCGTCACCCAGGTTGAAGCGTCCCTTCACCACGCGCTCGAAGATGAAGATGGCGCACGCCTGATCCCAGTGCGCGCTTTCCCAATACAACCACTTGGTCACCTGCAGCCGCGCCCGCAACTCCTGCGGCAACAGGTTCGCAGCGGGACGCAGTCCGGCGAGATACTCGAGAATCGCATTCGATTCCCACAGCACATAGCCGTCATCTTCCAGCACCGGCATGCGCTGGTTCACGTTCAGCTTCATCATGGCGGCGGAGCGCTGCTCGCCCGCCTGCAGGTCTACCAAGCGCAGCTGGTAGTCGAGGCCCAGATGCTGCGCCACCAGCAGCACCTTGAACGATCTGGGACTGGGCGGAAAAGCATGGATGATCAGAGCCATCGAGTGCGATCTCCGAAAGTGTCAGCCTGCCCCTGCCGGTTTGCGCAGCATCAGGGCCGAGCGTTTGCAGTGCGCCACCAGCACATCATGTTGGTTGTATGCGCGGTGGGCGAATACGACAATACCATTATTCGGCCGCGAGCGGCTGTCGCGCAGCTCCAGCACCTCTGATTCGCAGTGCACGGTGTCGCCATGAAACAGCGGCTTGGGAAAGCGCACTTCATCCCATCCCAGGTTGGCGACGGTCGTGCCGAGTGTCGTGTCGCCGACGGATATGCCGACCAGGAGGCCCAGCGTGAAGGCACTGTTGACGATGCGTTGACCGAACTCGGTCTGGGTACGGCAGTATTCCGCATCCAGATGCAGCGCTGCAGGGTTGTGGGTGAGCGCCGAGAAAAACACGTTGTCGGCCTCGGTGACCGTGCGACGGATGGCATGGCGGAAGATTTGCCCGATATGAAACTGCTCGAAATAGAGCCCCGCCACGTGCATCTCCGCCTGCGAAAGGTCACTCCATCATGCCACGGTTGCTGCCGGTTGTTGCGCTCGGATGCCCTGTCCCCGGAAGTAGGTATCGAGCAGCGCCGGGGTGGCCTCGGCGCTCGCGAGCGCCACGTAGGTATCCGGGCGCAGCAGGTACAGAGCATTCTCCGTCAGTCCACATGCCGCATAAGCAGGCTGCCACGGAAACACATGCAGTGGCAGTTGGTGATCGTGGCACCATTGAGTGAGAGCCGCTGTCGCGGTCCCATACACGTGGACCTGCCAGCGTGAATCCCGCAATGGCGCGAAATTGTCCGCGTCGCTGCCTGCCCAGGGCAGCCGGTCGCCGCCATGGACCGCGCCGGTAACTCCCTCGCTCAAGGGACTGTGACGGTACTGCAGCGACAGCTGCGCGACAGTGCGAAACAGGAACTTGCGCACCGGGTGCATTCTGAACAACCCGGGCACCACGCGCGGCGCCACACGCGTCCGCACCTGGCGCGCGAGCGACCCGTCGGCTGTGACAAGGGTGAAGACGCGGTCGGTGGTGGCCACCAGGCGCTTCGCGAAGCGACTGCGTTCGATGGAATAACTGTCGAGCAGCGCATCGGGCGCCCCGCCGCCGATTACCGCTGCCAGCTTCCAGGCCAGATTGATGGCATCGCCGATACCGGTGTTCATGCCCTGTCCACCGACCGGACTGTGCACATGCGCGGCGTCGCCCAGCAGAAATACCGGCCCGACACGGAAGCGCTCGGTGACACGATGATGCACGTGATAGGTCGAAAACCAGTTGACGTTGCGGATGCGGATATCGAAATCCCGCAGCGCCTGGCGGCTGACATCCTCAAAGGTCAGAGTCTGTGCGGATGCGACGCGTTCATCGCGCACGGTGCCGATGACCCGCACGCGCCCGTGCGCAGATAACGGGAAAACCGCAAGGAAATCGGCCTCATCCAGATCGATGTGCAGATCCCCGTTGGCTGCCGCGCCGTCGGCATCCGCGTCCGCTACATAAAACAACTGCCGGTAGGTACCACCGCCGAAGCCTGCATTGATAAGGTGCCGGACCGTCGAATGCGCCCCGTCGCAACCTGCCAGGAACTTCGCGAAGACGCGCTCTTCCGTGCCCTCGCGAGTGCGCAGGCGGGATTCCACGCCAGCGTCTGTTGCGCAGAGGTTGATCAACTCCGTACAGCGCTCGACGTGGATGCCGGACGCCTCGAGCCTCTGCACGAGCAACCGCTCGTGCGCATCCTGGGGAAAGATCTGCATCGCGTCGAACGGCGTGAGCCCACGACCGATGTCTTGCAACGACACCTCAGCCGCCGCTCGGCCCTTGACCCACAGGTGCACGCAGCGCACCGCATGGCCTTGCGCAACCACCGCGCTCGCCAGCCCCAGCTGTTCGTACAGCTCCAGGGTATGGGCGGCCACTGCGACGGCCCGCGATGTCGTGCCCGGCTCGGCCGTCTTGTCGATGATGCGTACGGCGACGCCGAGCCGCGTCAGCCAGAGCGCGAGCACCAGCCCGGTCGGGCCGGCACCGGCGATCAGAACCTCGGTCTGGGAAGAAGCGCTTTCGGCAGCCATCGGTCATTCCCCCGACTGCCATTCTAAGGCCTGGCTATTGGGTCGGGTCGAGGAACAGTACCCGTACTGACCCAGGTTTGATGCCGTAACGCTTGCGAGGGTTCGTCGCCGCCGGGTCGATTTCGATGCGCTCGCCGCAGGTCAGATAAATCCGCCCCGATTCGGGATCGAGCGCCATTGTGCGCGCGCTCGGCACGGTTGTGACACTGGCAAGGGGCTCATAGTGATCCGCGCTCCCGAGCTGAATGACGCTCAGCGTGCCTTCGTTGTTCGAGCTGAACGCCAGCTTACGTTCGGCATCAAACGCGGCCGCATCACTGCCGTGCCCGATCGGGACCTGCGCAACTACGCGACCGTCGGTAGCATCCACCACGAGCATGCGATCGTTGACACAGCTTGCAAACAGACGTTTGGCCTTGATGTCGATGGCGAGGCCATGAGGTGCTTCGCAAGCAGGCACGGGCCAGCGGGCCTCGATTTTCAGCGACGCCGTGTCAATACGTGCTATCGCGCGCTGATCCTCGAGGTTCACGTACAGCTTGCCGTTGTCATCGACCGTGGCAAATTCCGGAGACGCACCCAAGTCAATGCGCCCCAGCACCGCATCCTTGCTGCTGTCGATGGCGAGCACGCGGTGAGGGTCGCCCTCCATGACGAATATCCGCTTGCTCCTGGGATCGTAAACGACGCCATCGGTATCCTCATCGGCGGCGATCTCACGGATGACCTGCAGGGATTTGAGATCGAAGACAATGACACTCTTGTGATCCCGACTGCCGGCGTAGCCCTTGCCCGCCGCAGCAATCACGGCCACACCATTCGCTCCCGGAACCGCGACCGTGCCGATTTTGCTGCCGGTACGGCCGTCGAGCACATCCACGCGGCTGCTGTGAGTCACGTACAGCCGTCCCGACGTTGGGTCGTAAGTGAGATAGTCCCAGCGCTCCGGCGCCCCTAGCGGCACCGATTTGCTCTGGGCGTATCGGGGTCCACTTGCTGCCGACGTGGCTGCCCGGGAGCCTTGCATCCCCAGGACGGCGGTGATCGCCAGAATGGCGGCGGCGAAAGTTACGCCACCTGCTGCGGGTCTGCGCTGATATCTGTGCACGGCGATGAGTTTGTGGTTGCGCTGGAAGATTAGTTTGACTTTCATAACACCTCAGACTCAGTGGGGATGGAGCGGGTTGCCAACGGCAGGCGCACTATCGCGATGAGGCCGGGCGGGTCCGCGCGATTGCGCAGCTCAACTTCGCCCTGCACTTGTTTGATCAGGCCTGCCACGGTCGCCAGCCCGAGACCGCTGCCGCCATCCGCATCCGCAGACGCCTGATAGAAGCGCTCGAACACCCGTTCGAGTTCTTCCGCTGGCAGCCCCGCTCCGCCATCGCGTACTTCGATGCATACATGCCCGTTCAGTTGTCGCGCCCGTACTGATACCGCGCCACCGACCGGCGTATGGCGAACCGCATTGTCGATCAGATTACCCAGCACGAGTGTCAGCCTGCGTCGACTGCTCCGAACCTGGGCGTGCGAGTCAGCGTCGGCCTCGAGGGTTATGCCCTTGGCGCTAGCGGCCGCGTGGTAGAAGGTCACGATGTCCAGCAGCATGGGATCGAGCTCGCTGCATTCCGCGCTCAGTTCGGCCGCCGTTTGAGTTCGCGCAAGCGTCAGGAGCTGTTCGGACAGGGTGATGACGCGTTGGATGCCGGCACGCAGCTCCGCGAGGCGCGCGACGCGATCGTCGGAATCGCGACCGCCCTCGAGCACGTCTGCCTGCAGCTGCAATGCGGTAAGCGGGGTACGCAAAGCGTGCGCGGCATCCCTCACGAAGCGTTGCTCGCGCTCCACCGCTACCTGCAGCCGCGCGAGCAGGCGGTTGATCTCCTCGACGAGCGGTCGCACTTCCCGTGGCAGCTGCTCGAGCCGGATGGGCTCGAAGGTCAGTGCTGCCCTGCTCGCAATGGTGGCAGTCGCTTCATTCACCGGGCGCAGCTGCTGCGTTATCGTGAACACGATGACGATCGCCAGCACCGGGAGCAGCAACACCAAGGGGAGCAGGGTCGCGAGCGCCACCTGCTGCTCCGCTTCCTGCAACGCTTCGGCCGATTGCGCGACCTCAATCTGCCGCTCTCCGGAGCGTGCGACGAAGACCCGGTATGCATCGCTGCCCAGCCGTACATTGAGGAAGCCGCTGCCGGCGATGACCGGCAGCAGCTTGTCGGGTAACTGCCGGTTGGATGTGGATGCGTACAACACCTGACCGCGCAGATCGCGCACGACGACAATGACGTCGTCGTCCTCGTCATGGCGGATGGAAATCTGCGGTGACAGCGGAGGCGCCGTCAGTTCGACGTCATGAGTCCCCGATCCCAGAGGCTGCGCAGCAACGATGCGCGCGATCTGCTGCATCTGGTAATCCATCTGCGCCTGGGTCTCGCGGTGGGCCTGCCACGTCCCGGCCAGCAGACAAATCCCTCCTACCGCGGCCAGTACTATCCAGATGCGAATCGTCAGACCTGCGCGCAGCGAGTTCAACTGAGGACGGCCAACTTCCAGCCGGCACCGCGCACGTTCTCGATCAGTCCCGTACCGAGCTTGCGCCGCAGGCTGTGAATCGTGAACTCGACGGCGTTGCTTTGCACCTGGTACTCCCAGCCGTACAACCGCTCCTCGATCTGTGCCCGGGACAGTACGGCGCCCGGCCGTTCCATCAGAATGCGCAACAGCGCGAATTCACGTGCCGTGATCGACTGCGGCACGCCCCGCAGTGTCACGCTATGTTTCACCGGGTCGAGGACCAGCGCACCGGCAATCATCTCCGATGTGGCGCGGCCCTGGCGCCGACGTAACAGGCTGCGCACACGCGCCTTGAGCTCGCCGAGCGCGAAGGGCTTCACGAGGTAATCATCAGCGCCGCCGTCGAGACCGCTGATGCGATCCTCGAGCTCATCCCGTGCGGTGATCATCAGGACGGGCACCAGGTTGCCGCCCTGCCGCACTGCCTTCAACACCGAGAGCCCGTCGCGCTTGGGCAGGTTCCAGTCGAGGATAGTCAGCGCGTAGTCGGCCTGTGCATCCTGCAGGGCACTCAGCGCGGTCGCGCCGTCACGCACCCAGTCGACTGTGTAGGCGTCATCCCGCAACCCCCTCACCAGGCTCTCGCCGATCATGGAGTCGTCTTCGACTAGCAGCAGCCGCATCGGCAGCCCACATGTTCCCGACTGCATGCCCGCTCGAGGGATACCTTCCCGACCACAGCCACCTCATCAAGGCCCGCCGCGGAGAACTGTAGCGCAAAAGTCAGCGACGATCTGCCACCGGATGGGTGCCGGCCCGCTGTGGAATCAGAAAGATACACAGCAGAATGAAAACCGCGAGAATGGCCGTGGCGATCGGGCGGCTGACCGCAAGCCCGCCCTCAGCATGCGGCTTGTCGAAGAAATCCCCCACCGTGGCTCCCAACGGGCGAGTCAGAATGAAGGCAGCCCAGAACAACAGCACATGCGAGATGCGGGTCCAGTAATAAGCGGCCGCAAGCACCAGCAACGCCGCGCCGAACACCACCGCTCCGCCCAGGTAGCCCAGCCCGGAGTCCGCCGCCCAGTCTCCGAGTGCCGTGCCGAGAGTCTGCGAGAACGTGATGGTTGTCCAGTAGAACGCCTCGACGCGCGGCGTGTTCACCGTGTTGACCGACACGCTGCCTTCGGATCGATACCACAGACCCAGACACAGAAGAACGCACGCGAGCAACAGAATCGTGCCGCCGGTGTAACCGATACCCAGGGAGCGGTCGGCAAAGTCGGCAAGCGTAGTGCCTGCCGTGGTGGAGGCAATGATGGTGGCCCAGTAAAGCAGTGGATGAAAGCGCCGTGCCATGATCTGCAGCCCCACCAGGATGATGAGGAGCGTCAGGAAGATGGCGGTGCCGATCAGATAACCCAGATCGAGCGTCATCGAAACCGTATCGCCGCCCGTCTCACCCAACGTGGTAGCGGCGATCTTGATGACCCAGAAGCCGGCGGTGACGGCCGGAACTTTACTCTGCCAGTCCGCGCTCGGAGTTGTCGGCTCGCTGAGAGTCGTATTCATAGGCTCGGTGTCCCGGTGAAGGATGGCCCCAGGTCTGGCCAGCATTGTGAACAGCGACACTTAGGCGCAACTTAGCAAGCGGCGATGCAACAAAGCGCTGTCGCGCAGCAATCCGACCGCCAAGGTCGAGCGTGCGCGGCGTTCCTGGAAAGGCTCGCGAAAGCCTGCCGCCCTGAGCCTGCCGTCGCGCGGGTCGCAGGGCTTGCATCCCCGCTGCCACCCCGTTACTTTGCAAGACAAAGTTCGTGCAGCACGGCGGAGGCTTGTTAAGCTTGCAGGATTGCCGGCCGGGCTGCGCCCGGCTCTGTCACTGCCGGAGTCTGCATGAGCGCTGATCACATGGTTGCCAACCCGTACAAGACATTGTTCCTGCAAGCCCCCTCCTTCGCGGGGTTCGATGGTGGCGCGGGCTCGCGTTACCAGGCGAAGCGCGAGATCAAATCGTTCTGGTATCCAACCTGGCTGGCGCAGCCGGCAGCACTCGTACCCGGGTCGCGCCTGCTCGATGCGCCAGCGGATGATCTGTCGGTCGAGCAGACTCTGCAGATCGCGCGCGAGTACGAGCTGGTCATCATGCACACCAGCACGCCGTCGTTTCCGAGCGATGCGCGTTTTGCCGAGCTGCTGAAGCAGCAGAACCCGCAGGTGCTGGTCGGGTTGGTCGGCGCCAAGGTCATGATCGATCCGGACGGCTCGCTCAATGCCACTCGCGCACTCGATTTCGTGTGTCGCGAGGAGTTCGACTACACGTGTCAGGATGTCGCTGCCCGCCTGCCGCTCAGCGCGATCAAGGGTCTTTCCTGGCGCGCCGAGGATGGCAGCATCCGCCACAATCTGCCGCGGCCGATCATCGAAGACATGGACCAGCTGCCTTTCGTCGCGCCCGTGTACCGGCGCGATCTCACCATCCGCAACTACTTCATCGGTTATCTGCAACATCCGTATGTGAGCCTGTACACCGGCCGCGGCTGCCGTTCCAAGTGCACCTTCTGCCTGTGGCCGCAGACCGTGGGCGGGCATCGCTACCGCGTGCGCTCGGTCGAGAACGTCATTGCCGAGGTGAAGTGGATCAAGGAGAACATGCCCGAGGTGAAGGAGATCATGTTCGATGACGATACCTTCACGGACTCGGCCAACCTGCCGCGGGTGGAGGCGATTGCTCGGGGACTGGGGCAACTCGGAGTCACCTGGAGTTGTAATGCTCGCGCCAACGTGCCGCATGCCACGCTGAAAGTCATGAAAGAGAACGGGCTGCGACTGTTGCTGGTGGGTTACGAGTCCGGCGATGATCAGATCCTGCACAACATCCGCAAGGGCCTGCGCACCGAGATCGCACGCCGTTTCACGGCCGACTGCCGCAAGCTCGGTATCGTGATCCACGGCACCTTCATCCTCGGATTGCCGGGTGAGACCGCGGCGAGCATCGAGAAGACGATCGATTTCGCCAACGAGATCAACCCGCACACCATCCAGGTGTCTCTGGCCGCACCCTACCCGGGGACGGCGCTGTACAAACAGGCGCTGGAGAACGGCTGGTTGCGCGAGAACTCGGATCTCAACCTGGTCAACGAGCAGGGCGTGCAGCTCTCAGCCATCAGCTACCCGCACCTGTCGGGTCAGGAGATCTTTGACAGCATGGAAGTGTTCTACCGGCGCTTTTATTTCCGCCCCGGCAAGATCTGGGAAATCGTGCGCGAAATGCTGCTGAGTCCACAGATGATGCGGCGGCGGCTGCGTGAAGGCGTCGAGTTCTTCCGCTTCCTGCGGGCACGCGCTGCCTGATGGAGCCGCCCGGAATGCAGCCTGCCACTCATGATCTGCGCCACGCGGGTAGCCGTCGGTGACCCATCAGCTTCTCGCGGTGGCAGGTATGGTGCTGCTCGGCATCGCCGCGACTCATTCCATCCTGACACTTCTCGCAGTCCTGGTTTGGAAGCTGCGGCGGCCACCCTCGTTGCCTGCCGGTCCGCTGCTGGGCGTCAGCGTGCTCAAGCCCTTGTGTGGCGCGGAGCCCGGCCTGTATGAAAATCTGCGCTCCTTCTGCCTCATCGCCGCGCCGCGCTACCAGATCGTGTTCGGTACGCGTGATCCGGCTGATCCGGCCATCGCAGTAGCCGAGCAGCTGCAACGCGAGTTCCCGCAACTGGACATGCAGATCGTAGTGAGCCCTGTGCAGCATGGCTCGAATCGCAAAGTGAGCAACCTGATCAACATGCTGGAGAAGGCCCGTTACGAGGCGTTGATCATTGCCGACAGCGATGCACGGGTCGGCAAGGGTTATCTGGAGGCGGTCACAGGACCGCTGCTCGAGCCGAGCGTGGGCCTCGTCACGACTCTGTTCCGCAGCGTTCCAACCCGTGGCATCTGGCCGCGCCTGGGTGCCATGTACGTGAACGACTGGTACATGCCTTCCGTGCTGCTCGCGTGGTTGTTTGGACATCGCGAATACGCCTCCGGCCAGACGATGGCATTTCGGCGCGACACGCTGGAAGCAATGGGCGGATTGCGCTGCATTGCCGACCATCTGGCTGATGACTACCAGCTGGGCCAGCAGGTGCGCCGGCTGCAGCAGCGCATCGTGCTCTCTCCCTATCTGCCCGAGGCGGTACAGTACGATTCCGATCGCGAAGCGCTGACCGAGCATGAGTTGCGCTGGATGAGCACCGTGCGCGTGCTGGCACCGACCAGTTTCACGTTTTTGTTTCTGAGCTTTACGCTGCCGCTCGCCGCCGTCGGCTGGGCGCTGCGGGCTCCCGGATTTGCCACCTCGTGGGCGACGATACTGGTTGGCATCGCGGTCGCAGCGCGTTTGGCGTTGTTCGTGTTGGTACGGTGGCAGGATCGGCGGCTGTCGTTGCGCGATCTGTGGCTGTTGCCAGTGCGCGATCTGTTGTTGGTCTGGATCTGGTGGCGCGGCTTTTTCGCCTCGCGGCTGGTGTGGCGCGACAATAAATTCCAGATCGACGCCCGCGGGATCATGCGCAGCCCTTCCTGAAGCCCCGTCCGCTCTGAGCGGGTTAGTCAGCTGAAAACGACGGCCTATATCGCGGCTCTGCTCGGGCTGGTGCTGCTCATTGGCCTCATCGCGCGCGCCGATCTCCCGGAACTGCTGGAGGCACTATCGCTTGGTGGCGCACAGCTGCTCTGGCTCGTACCCTATCGGGTGCTGTTCTTTCTCCTGTATGCGATCGGCTGGCGCGCCTTGCTGCAGCCCTATGATCCCGAGCGCCGCGCAGGTGTTGGCTATCTCTTTTGGGTAAGCGCGGTCCGGGAGTCGATCGACAGACTTCTGCCGGTGGCGAGTGTCGGTGGGAGTGTTATCGGCGTGCGGCTGCTACGCTGGCGCGGGATTGCAAGCGGCCCTGCGGCAGCGACCGTCGTGGTGGAGATTCTTCTGACGCTGCTCTCGCTATGGCTTTTCATGGTGCTCGCTTTGTCATTGTTGGTCGAGCACTCGCTCGCCACGGGCGAGCAGTGGCACGCCGCCACGGGCCTGCGGCTGGCGGTTCCTGCGGTCCTCGGGCTGTTCATTCCGGCGTTTCTCGTGCTGTGGCTGCGTCGCGGCGATGTGTTTGGTCGTCTTGCCGGACATCTGCAACACTTCAGCGGGCTCGACCGGCTGAGCTCCGGCGCAGCATCGCTCGATACGGAACTACGCGCCTGCCTCGGCCGCCTGCGGCCGCTGTGCAGTGCCGGCCTGCTCGAGTTCCTCGCCCTGCTGTCCGGATCGCTGGAGAACTGGTACGTACTGCGCCTGTTGGGACATCCCGTCGATCTCGCAGCAGCGATCGCCATGGAGGGTTTGAGCGTCGCAGCGCGGCAGCTGGCATTCGTGATTCCTGGCGGCCTCGGAGTGCAGGAAGGCAGCCTGATGTTGCTCGGTCACTCCTATGGCATCAATGCCGAGCTGGCCCTGGCATTGTCACTCGCCAAACGCATGCGCGAAGTGCTATGCGCCCTGCCGGCACTGCTGTCCTGGCAATGGCTCGAGATGCGCCGATTGCGTGGCGCAGCCCGTGGACAGCCCGAATGAGCACCGGTGGCCTCATTATCACGGCCGATGATTTCGGGCTGCACGCCGCGATCAATGAGGCCGTGGCCGAGGGGGCGCGCGCGGGCGTCCTCACGGCAGCAAGTCTCATGGTAAGTGCGCCCGCCACAGGTCACGCCATTCGCATCGCGCACGCGCTGCCGCAGCTGCGCGTGGGTCTGCATCTGGTTCTCGCCGACGGGCGGGCCACGCTTCCCCCTGAGGAGATTCCTGACCTGGTCGATTCGCAGGGACGTTTCCGCGACGATATCGTCGCGGCGTCATTCCGCCTTGCCCTGCGACCGCAGGTGCGACGCCAAGTGGCTGCGGAACTGCGCGCCCAGTTCGCGGCATTTGCCGCCTCCGGCCTGAAGTTGGATCACGTCAATGCCCATAAACACCTGCACCTGCATCCGGTGACGCTCAGTCTCATCCTGCAGATCGGCTGTGAGTTCGGGTTACGTGCCATGCGTGTGCCGCAGGAGCCGCTCTGGTTCGCGCAGCGCTCAGGACTCGGCGCTGCGACCGCGACGGCTCTGCTCGCTCCGTGGAACCGGTTGATGAGGTCGCGCCTGCGACGCGCCGGTATCACCTGCAATGACCGAATCTTCGGCATCTCCTGCAGCGGCGCGCTGACAGAGCAGATCATGCTGGCGATCCTGGCGCGGCTGCCCGGGGGATTGAGCGAGATATACATGCATCCGGCCCTGCCCACATTGCAACCGATCGCGGGATCGATGGGACAGTATCGCCATGGCGAGGAATATCAGATGTTGATAAGCCCGCGGGTGCAGGCAGCGGTTCGCGCAACCGGCGTGCGTTGCGGTGGCTTTCGCGATCTGACCGGCAACGTTCAGGCCGGCGCGGGTTTCTGACCTCGCCCTACCGAGGTCTCCCCTTTGACCGCATTCTCGGCATCCAGAATCACTCGCTCGAGCACACCCAGGTATTCAATGTACCGGCGGCGCCCCTGGACAGTCACACGACACAGCGTCAGCGGACGATTGTGCTCGGTGCCCTTGAACACTGCTATCAGACCGGCCTCCTCCAGCACCTGCAGATGTCGGCTGAGGTTGCCGTCGGTCAGTGCACACAGCTGCTTGAGCTCACCGAAGGCCAACCCCTGGGCATGCGTGATCAGCGAGGTCAGCAGACTCAGACGCGCATGCTCGTGAATGACCCGATCCAATCCCTGATAAGCGAACGGGGCTTCCGTCCGCAGTTTGCGTTTATCTGACTTCAACGTAGTCCTCAGATCCATAGCGGAGTACGGCGGCTACGAGCAGTTGCCCGAGGCCGAATGGGACGCCCATGTACCATGGGGAAAGGCTGCCCGTTGCACTGGCCAGCATCAGGCACACCAGCCCCGAGGTCAGATACCACAGGCCCACGGCGAACATCGGTCGGGGCAGAAAACGGCACGAGGCGAAGATGCCCAGACTGAACAGCAATTGCCACAGCCCCGGCAGCATCCACAGCTGCCGCGGTGCCGCGCTGACCAGTACCGCGGTGAGCAGGATACCGATGACCACCGATGGCATGAACTGCTCCACTGCGGCGTGGATCATCTCCCGAGCGAAACCGGAGTGAACACGCCGGGAACGCGCAACCATCTCCCACGCGGACAGCGCCACCGAAATCGCAGCGGTGGCAACCCAGACCGCAAGATAGCCCGGCACCGCACGCTCTGTGCCGCCCATCAGCACTGTTTGCCAACTGGCAACGACAAAGGCCAGAGCGCCACTCGCGGCGATGGAGCGCGGCCCATAGCCGCGAAATTGCGTATCGCGGGCTACCTGAGTGCGAATCGCACTGATCTCGGCCAGCGCCTGACGCAGCTCACTCATGACGCTCTCCCCGCAGCGTAATTGTCTCGGCACCCTGCACCCTGGGTGCCGGTGGCGGCCTCAGTATAGGGGTTACGGCGATCGGGCGCATTTGCGCGGCAGATTGTCGGTGGCGAGCGCGTACTTTACACTGCAAAGCGTGCCGATCCTGCGTAGAGTTTCTGCCCTCGCTTACCTCGCCTTGCTGGTCATGGCGCTATGTCCCGGCCCGGCCGCCGCCGGCCTGGATCATGAGATAGCGCTCGACCAGAACGGTATCTGGGCGCGTAAATATCAGACCGGTCTGGAGACCGGCACCATCGTCGTGGAGGTGGCTGGTGCGCTGTGGTTCGGCAATGACAATGAGCTCGGCCACACGTTCTGGCAAACCATCGATGCCTCGATCATCAGTGGTGTGACGGCCAACATCCTGAAGCGGGCTACTGGTCGCGCCCGCCCGACTCAGGGTAATGATCCAAATCACTGGTTTGCCGGCAGTTGTTGCGAGAGCTTTCCCAGCGCGGAGGTGACATTGCAGGCGAGCTTCGTCACGCCCTTCATCGCCAACTATGCACGCGAGCATCCGTGGATCTGGCTGCTCGAAGCATTGCCCATCTATGACGCCGAAGCGCGTCTGAAAAGCCACGCGCATTGGCAGACCGATGTGATCGCAGGCTGGGCGCTCGGAACTGCCGTGGGTTATTGGAGCACGAGCTGGAAAACACCCCTGTCGGTGCGCTTGTTGCCACGCGGTGTGTCGGTCGGACTCGAGAAGCGCTTTTAGCGATGTAGCAGATGCAGGCCCAGCGCGAGCCCAACGACCAGGGCGCCGCAGACGGTGATCAACACGGCCGCCGCAGCGCAATCCTTGACGATGCGAATGCGTGGATGTGTTTCGGGATGCAAATGATCCACCAGGTGCTCGAGGGCTGTGTTAAAAAGCTCCGCGGCAATGACCACACTGCTGGTCAGCAATACCATGGCCCACCACAGCGGCTCGAGGCCAACGGCCAGCAGGATGATAACCAGGACCACGAACGTGCCGACCTGTAAGCGCAGGCTGCGCTCGGACTTCCAGGCGACGCCGAGACCGGTAAGCGCAAAACCCATGCGACGCAGCAGTGACTGGTTCTTCTGGGAGCTCATCGGCGCAGAATGACAATTCAGCAGCTATCCGCCCGTCAGTGCGCGCGAAAGTACGTGATGCCTGCAACAAAAGCCATCGGTGTGGCCTGCATTTGCGCGGCCGGCTGGGTGAGCCTGCCAGCTGCCGCGACGCAGGAGAGCTTCGGTGCGACCGATGTGCTCACCGACACCAGGCTGTATTTCACCGCGCCGCTGCGTTGGGATCTGCAGGACTGGTTTCGGGTGGGCGAGGTCGCAGCGCTGGTGGCGGTCAGCCATGCTCTGGATGGCCCGACCCGCAACCATTTTGCGGGTAAGAACCCGCCTCTCACCGGCAAGGACACCCATGCCACCCGCGATGCTATTCCGGCTGTCGCGGTGACTGCGGGCACCTGGCTGTTCGCGGAGTTTGAGGGTGAGCGGGCCGGTCGCATCGAGGCGTACACCATGCTGGAGGCCGCGGCGCTGAGCAGCATCACCGCCGAAGGTTTCAAGTTCGCGGCCGGCCGACTGCGGCCTGACCAGACACTCGACAGTAATGACTGGCGCAAGGGGGGAAACTCATTCCCTTCGCTGCATGCTACCGCCGCCTTCGCCATTGGCACGGTACTCGCCGAGTCCGGCGGCGATGACTACCGCTGGTTGCGCCGGTTTTTGGGCTATGGCATGGCCAGTGCGACCGTCTACCTGCGCCTGAAGGATAATCAGCACTGGCTGTCAGACACCGTCGCCGGGGGCGCACTGGGTATCGCCACCGCCGGCTTTACGCTGAATCGGCGCCAGAGCCGGCAGCAACCCTGGAATCTCTCCGTCGCCCCGGCCCAGGGGGGCGGGGTCCTGCTGGGACTCAACGTAACGTGGTGATCAGCGACTGACGGGTGAGTTGCTTATGCCGCCGCGTTCGAGCTCGAGGTCGTTCACCACCCGGCTGACGCCTTGGACTCCTTCGGCGATGCGCAGCGCCTCCTCCAGGTCAGGCTGCGTCCAGACATAGCCCCCGAGACTTACGACTCCGCTGTCAGCACTTACGGTGATATGCCTCGAGTAGAGCTGCTGGTCAGCCTCGAGCGCCGCCTGAACCCGATCGACGGTTGCCGTGTCCTCATTGCGCTGGGCGTCGGACTTGCGAGGCCCGGAGGCGCACGCGGACACAACTACTGCCGTCAGGAGCACCAGAGAAAGCGCCGAGCCGCGTTTCTTGATCAGGAACAAGACACATCCTCCTGAAGTCCTCCCCGGCGCGAGACAAGATAGCATGGCCATCGCCGCTATCCCGCCTCATCCGCCAGGGAATGCCCTTGCATCCGCAAGACGCAAGGGCACTGCCGGTCAGAATTTGTAGTTCACGCCGGTCGAGATGCCGAGCGGCTGACATGCTCCCCACGTCGTGGGACCTGCACCGCTATAGTCGACGAAGGTGAAATGACTGGCATCGTGGCAATCGGTTTTGATGCCATGACCACCCGCGCCGATGTCGAAGTGCGCGTTCTGATCATTGATGGTCTTCGCGACATCGACATACAGGGTCAGTTGTTTGTCGAGCTTGTGCCACCACTGCACGGTGTACATGTTCGCCTGATTATTACCAAGCGCGTTCGGGTTGAAGTTGTGCTGTCCACCCGGATCGCCAACGGTCGCACCGGCATGTGCCCAACCGATGGCAAACACGTCTTTGCCGCCGTTCAACTCCTGCTGGATCGCCAGCCAGGTGCTGGTGCGCTGCCGCTCGTCCTGGAATTGCATCACCGCCGGCAACTTGCGCTTCATTTCTTCCCACAGGGCAGAGACTGAGAGGCCGAAGTCGAAGGTGTATTGGCCACCGAACTTCATGGCCCATTCGTCAGCGGTATCAAAGTTGGGGGCGTATTCAGGTGTGGCGACGCCCGCGTAGCCCGGAGCTTCCGCCGCGAAAGCGAGGTAATCGTTCCAGTTCAGGTAGCGTGCATCCGGTCCGTTAGGACCTTCGCTCAGCCAGTAGTTGTATAGCGGCTGGTTGGAACCGATGCCGTCACTGCTGCGGTTGACGCGCTTGTGCAGCTCATAGGCAGCGACGAGATAGAGGCCGTGCATCTCGAACTTGATATCGGCACTGTACGCATCATCGAAGCCACCGTCATCGCAACTCAGCGGCAGGTTGCCACTTCCCAGAGCGTTGGAGCCTGCGCAGTCCGGCGATCCCAGGGGCGTGATGTTGTTGTAGGGATCAATGTTCTGCCCGAAGGCGTAGGCCGCATCGAAACTGACGCCAGCCCAGGTCGGGGAGTTGTACATCACGACATGGTCCATGCGCGTGCCGAACTCGACGCGGTTGTCGCCACCGGTATTACCCAGCACCACGGAGTAATTACCCAATCCACCGGAGAACGGGTTGAGGCGGTCGGTGGCAGTCTTGTAAGGCGCGTACATCTCGCCAAACTTCAACTTACCCCAGGACTTGTTCTGGAATCCCAGATAGGTGTCACCCAGACCGATTGCGCCCTGCACGGTGTTGGAGGACTTCGTCCAGGTGTTGTTCAGCCCGGGAGCGGCGACGATATCCAGCGAAGTTGAGACTTGATAGATAAAGTCGAAGCCGGACTTGCCGATATGGTGGGTGCCGCGATAGCCGATGTTCGAGCCGTTGCTGGACATGGCGCCGATCCAGCCGACCTTGCCGAAGGGTGGTCCCTTCTGCGGACCGCTGATGACATACGGGCTACCGGGGGCGCCCGTCGCATAGTTGTAGGGGTAGGCGACCAGCCCGTCCATGCCTTTGGTGGTGTAGTCAACCGAGGCATCCAGGGTTCCGTAGAAGCCCTTCATGAAATTGTCGAAGCGGGTTTCCAGCGACTCCTTGCCTTCCTTTCCCTTGGCGGCCTCCTTGTCCTTCGGCTTGGGGACAGCCTGTGCGCTCTGCGCCTGTTGCTGGCGCAGCTCCTGAACCTGTCGGGAGAGATCCTCGATTTGCTGCTGCAACGCGCGCAGCTTGGCGTCGTCATCAGCAGCTTGGGTCGTAGCCGGAACCGCCGCGAGAGCCGCGACCGCAGCCAGGCTTGCGCAGAGCACTTTTGTGCCGATCGTCATGGAACTTTCCCCCTTCGAAGATTTGATGCCGAGATTCGCAAGCACCCGGCCTCCGTGCCAATCAAACAAGCAGATTCCGGCCGGCATCCTTCCGCGCACGTCGAGGTGCCGCAGCTGGCACCGCCTCCATGGGCTGAATTCCGCAGGATCACGTGGAACGCGCGGCTTGACTGTTTCACTGCTCAGGAGGGCCGTGCCCGCGGCAACCTGTGGCAGCTATCAGACGCAATCGCATATCGGTCCCCTCTCCGATTCAACACCAATTGTTCGGATTTTCTAGGCTGCTGGTATATCATATATATTAGGTTTTTCCAGTAGTCAATTAAAAAAGAGTCAACCCGGCAGGGTTGTCTGAAGTTAGTTCAGGCACGACCAGCGGCGATCAACGGCGGGAGATGTTGCACAAAGGCAACGCTCAATCTCGCGCTTGGACGGACCTGCTTTGGGCTGGTCAGGACCCCGCGGGCAGACTCTGCAGGGCACACAGTGCCGACGGGAGGCGCGGCCTGGAACTTCTCTCTGTGATGTCGGTTGAAACCATGCCAGATCACTTGAGGAGCAATCACGATGGTTCATCCCGACAAGAAGGCCAGACCCTGCGGTGGCCGCGCAGCAGCATCTCTTCTGCTGTCGGCGCTCGCAGCGCTGACCACCGTTGTCTATGCGGGCAACGGGACTGACGACGCATCGGTCAAATCCAATGTCGAGGCTGCGCTGAAAGCCGATAAGGTCCTGCTCTCCAAACACATCGACGTAACGGTCAAGCAGGGCGAAGTGCGATTGGGTGGCTTTGTCGAAAAGCAAACTGACATCGAGCGCGCCAAGAAGGATGCGGAGGGCGTGAGTGGCGTTCGCACCGTGAAGAACGACATGACGCTGAAGCAGGGAACTGAAGAGTCCTCGAGCTCCGGCGGTAACTGATGCCGCTGACCGCTGTTGCCATTCGCAGCACCGCCAGACGGGGGATGCGGTGCACGGCATTACGACCTCAAGGCCCGCAGCCGGCTGGCGGTGCGTGTATCGTAGAATGCTGCAATGTCCAGCTGGTTGCTATGGGCCTTGCTGTCGGCCTGCTTCGCGGCACTGACCGCTCTGTTTGCGAAGGCGGGTGTGGCGCGCATCGATCCGGATGCTGCGACTCTGGTACGCACCTGCGTGGTGTTGGTCGTGCTCAGCATCATCGTGCTTGTCACCGGGCAATATCGCAGCCTGCACACGGCGCCCGGACGCAGTTTCGCCCTCCTCACGCTCTCAGGCCTTGCTACTGGCGCGTCGTGGGTATGCTATTTCCGGGCTTTGCAGATCGGCGATGCGGCACGGGTTGCGCCCATCGACAAGTTGAGCGTCGTGCTCGTTGCCTTGTTCGGCGTCGCATTCCTCGGGGAGCGGCTCTCGGTGTTGAACTGGGCCGGCGTGCTACTCATCGCGGCGGGTGCCTGGCTCGTGGCAATGCGTTGAGCGCTGTCTGCCGCGCGAGGATCGCGTAGCGAGTTTGCGGCTTCCTTTACAATGGCGGAATGACTGCAACTCGACCTGTCCTCTTAAAACTCCCGATCCTTCACACCTCGGCGTTCGTGTCCGGGCTCGCGCTCACGACACTCCTCGGCTCTACACCCGCGCTAGCCGCCCAGGCCCCGCCGCCCTCCGCCACATCGCTTGCGGCGGCGAGCGGTGAGCTGCAGTGGCGCATGATCGGCCCCTTCCGCGGCGGCCGTACGCGTGCCGTGACCGGTGTGCCCTCGCAACCCCATGTCTTCTATGTAGGGGCGGTAGATGGTGGTGTGTGGAAGACCGACGATGCCGGCCGCACCTGGCATCCGCTGTTCGACTCTCAGCCGACGCAATCCATCGGTGCCATTGCGGTCGCGCCCTCAGATGACAACATCATCTATGTCGGCAGCGGCGAGGGCCTGCATCGGCCCGATCTCTCCGTCGGCGATGGCATCTATCGTTCGGGTGATGGGGGCAAGAGCTGGGAGCATCTCGGATTGCGGGATTCCGAGCAGATTCCCGAGCTGGCAATCGATCCGCGCGATCCCAACCGGCTGTTTGCCGCGGCGCTCGGCCACCCCTACGGTGGGAGCGCCGAGCGGGGCATCTACCGCTCCGTAGACGGTGGCAAGTCCTGGCAGCAGGTGCTGTTCAAGGACAATGACACCGGAGGATCAGCTGTGACCCTCGATCCGCGCCATCCGGACATCGTCTACGCGGCTTTGTGGCAGGACCGGCTCGGCCCCTGGGAGGACCGCAATGAATACCAGAGCACCGCCGGAGGTCTGTTCAAGTCCACAGACGGGGGCAACAGCTGGCGTCCCTTGCGTAACGGGCTGCCGTCCGAGTTGACGCAGGTCAACATCAGCGTCGCTGCGAGTCAGCCGGAGCGGATCTATGCCATCGTTGCGACCACCGAGCCTGGCAGCTATTCCTCCGCGGCAGGACTGGGTCTGTTCCGCTCCGATGATGCCGGCGAGAGCTGGACGCGCATCACCACGGATCCCAGGCCGGCACTGCGGATCGGCGGAGGCGATCTGCCCGTGCTGCGCGTGGATCCCAGCAACCCGGATGTGATCTACAGCGCAAGTGTGGTCACCATGAAGTCGGTGGATGGCGGGCGGCAGTGGCAGCCGCTGCGTGGCGCTCCCGGAGGGGATGATTATCAGAACCTGTGGATCAGCCCCAACCATCCCGAAACCATCGCGCTGGTCAGCGACCAGGGCGCGCTCATCACCGTGAATGGCGGCAGCACCTGGAGCTCCTGGTTCAACCAGCCCACCGCGCAGCTTTATCACGTGATCGCCACGCAGAGTTTTCCGTACAGGGTGTGCGCCGCACAGCAGGAGAGCGGCTCGGTTTGCATCCTCAGTCGCGGCAATGATGGTGAGATCACGCAACGTGACTGGCACCCCGTGGGGGTAATCGAATACGGCTACGTGGCCCCGGATCCGGTGGATGCAGACATCATTTACGGCGCAGGTCGCTTCCAGGTGTCAAAGTATCACTGGTCGACAGGTCAGGTGGAAAACGTCACGCCTGTGGCCGTCAAGGGTCCGGATGACCGGGCCGACCGGACGGAGCCGCTGTTGTTTTCTCCTGCCGATCCACACACTTTGTACTACGCCGCCAACAAGGTGTATCGCACTCGCGATGGCGGCTCGAGCTGGCAGTCCATCAGTCCCGATCTGACGCGCGAACAGCCGGGAATTCCCGCAAGCGTAGGCAACCTGCATCTGCAGGGGATGGAGCACCAACGGGGTGCCATCTACGCGCTGAGTGTCTCGCCCGTGGATGGCCAGATCCTGTGGGCGGGCACCGATGATGGCCTCGTGTGGCTCACTACCGATGCGGGTGGCCACTGGGAAAATGTGACTCCGCGCGAGATCACGGCCTGGAGCAAAGTTGCGCAGATCGAAGCTTCGCACTTTGACGCCTCGACCGCGTACCTCTCGGTCAACCGCATGCGCGTTGATGATCTGCGGCCGTATCTGTTCCGCACGCGTGATGGCGGCAAGCACTGGCAGTCGATCAATTCGGGTCTGCCAGAGAGCGCACCGGTAAACACCGTACGCGAGGATGTCAAACAGCAGGGACTACTGTTTGCGGGGACGGAGACGAGCGTATGGAGCTCGGCGGATGCCGGCGGACACTGGCAAGCCCTGCAGCTCAATCTGCCGCATACGTCGATGCGCGATCTGGCCGTGCACGAGGATGATCTGCTGCTCGCCACGCACGGCCGTTCGCTATGGATCCTCGACGACATCTCCTGGCTGCGGGAGTTGTCGCAATCCGCGAGCGCATCCGCGCTGTTACAACCTGCACCGGCGCACCGGATTGCACGCAGCAGCTGGACGGATACCCCGATCCCTGCAGATGAGCCCCTCGCAGCTAATCCGCCCTCAGGCGCTATCATCGATTTCGTTCTGCCGCGGGATGCCAGGCGTGTCTCGCTCGAGATACGCGATGCTCGCGGTGAGCTCGTGCGCCGATATAGCAGCGATGATCCGCCGGGCATGACAGCAGCCGAGCTGGACCGGGAACTCATTCCGCGCTACTGGCTCGAACCGCAGCACAGCCTGCCGCGTACCGCGGGACTACATCGCTGGATTTGGGATCTGCGCTACCCGGCGCCGCAATCGATTGTCCATGGGTTTCCCATCTCGGCTGTTCCACACCGTACACCACGCGAGCCCGTCGGACCGCTGGTCGTCCCCGGCGAGTACCGCGTGCAGCTGAATGTGGATGCCCATCACTACGAGCAACTGCTCACGGTGCGAGCCGATCCGCGCATCGTGCTGCCGACCGGCGCGCTGAATGAGCAGCTGCGGCTCGCCCGACAGCTGAGCGAGCTGCTGTCGAGGACATCCCAGGCGTTGCGGGTGGCACAGTCCGAGCAGCAACAGTTGCACGCCCGCAGCAGCGCTGCCGCCGCGACCGAGGTGGTACGGGACTACACGCAGCAGTTGTCGGTGCTGCTCGATACCGCCGCGGTAGAAAAAATGGCGAGCGAGCCGGAACCGGGAATCACCCTCGCGAAACTGGCCACTCAGCTCGACTCGCTCTACAAGGAAGTCATCCAGGCGGATGCCATGCCCACTGCCAGCCAACAGCAGGCAGCGCAAACCAGTACGGCACGCGCTACAGAGCTCCTGCAGCTCTGGAGCCAGCTGCAGCAACAGCTACCTCGTCTCAATCAATCGCTGCACGCGGCACACCAGCCGCCGATCCGCGCAGACCTCGCGCCAACCGGCGATCCCAACGCGGCGGACGAGGAATGAGGAAATCACTTGAAGCTCGCCGCGCGATCGCGGCGCTGTGACTCCTGCTTGACCTTTTCCAACAGATCCTCGAGATAGCGGCGGGAGCCGCCAGACTCTACCGGCGGCCCATCGATATCCATCGAGTACACGACGCGATTGCGGCCGGCGCGCTTGGCTTCGTACAGCGCACCATCGGCGCGGCGCACGATGCTGTCAACCGACTCCGTGGGTGACTCACAGCGGGCGATGCCGATGCTCACCGTCGCCCAGACTTCGCGGCCGTTCACGTCAAAAGGCAGATCGCAGACGGCGGTGCGCAGGCGCTCGGCGGGATTCTCGAGCTCACCGCGACCCAGCCCCGGCAGGATCATCATCAGCTCCTCGCCGCCGTAGCGGCCGAGCCAGTCGCACTGGCGCAGCTCCGCACCAAGGCGGCGCGAGAGGATGCGCAGCACCTCATCGCCTCCGGGGTGGCCATGCGTGTCATTGATCTGCTTGAAATGATCCACGTCGATGATGCCGATTGCGAGTGCGGTGCCGCTGCGTTGCGCCTGGACCGTCTCACGTGCCAGCACGTCCAGGATCGTCGCTCGATTCCACAGCCCGGTGAGCGCATCGCGGGTGGCACGCTCAAGCAGTGACTGACGCTCGCGGAACTCCGACTCCAGTGCGAGGCGCCGCGCGCGCAGTTTGTTGTACTGCCAGCGCCAGGCTAGGGCCACGAGGATGGTGGCGCACAGCACGACTGCAAAGCGGAACACCGAGGTACGCCACCACGGCGGCAGCACCTCGAGGCTCATGACGATCGTCGGCGAGACGCGCACATGCGGCGCATCGATGGCGACTACCTCCAGGCGATACTCGCCCGCATCGAGTGCCGGCAGATGCAGCTCGGGATTGCGTGAGCCGAACCAGTCGGATGACAGTCCCAACAGCCGATAACGAAACTCGGTCTGCGGAGAGCGTGAATAGCTGTGCGAAGCGAAGCGCACATCGAAGGCTGCATTGGGATGCCAGCCGACGGTATTAGCAGTGGAGGCATCGAGGCGGTCGCTGCCGAGCCGCGCGGTGGCGATGCTCAAATCCAGGGGTCGCGGCGTTCCCATCAGCTGCTGTGGGTCGCGTATGTGGGTCATGCCAGCCGAGGTGCCCACCCAGATCGACCCGTCGCTGTCAGCCAGGAAGCCGTACACCTGCGTGTCGTTCCAGACAAGTCCATCGTCCTCATCGATACGCCGCCAGCTCTGGCCATCAAACACGATGACACCGCGGTCCGTGCCGACCCACACCCAGCCGCGCCCGTCAGCGCGCACGAAATACACGGAGGCGCGCGTCACGATGTCCGCCTGCACCCAGCTGCGCTGCTGCGGGTTGTTGCCGCTGAGGTGCAGCAGGCCCTTGCCGTCCGGGCCGCCCCAGATCGAGCCATCCGGCGTCGCCGCCACGGAGCCAAACACCGCGACGTTGCCGTCGGCGTTGCGCGCGGTCACCAGACTCCACTCGCCCCGCTCGCGCCGAAATAGACCCGCTGCGCCTGCCACCCACAACGTGCCGCGCGCATCCTGAGTGACGTCATAGATCCGACCCGGACCGGATGGCAGCGCAACTTTCTGCAGATCGGCTGTGTTGGGATCGAGTCTGAACAAGCCGCCATCCAAGCACGCGATCCAGGCAATACCGGTGTTGTCGAAACGAATGAGCGAGATCTCGGGGCGCTCCGCAGCCTCACCGAACATGAGATGCGCGCGGTTCTCGCCGGTTGCGGCATGCCAGATCTCACCATTGACCATGCCCCACCACAGCCCGCCCGCCTTGTCGACCGCCATCGAGGTGATGGTCAGATGCGGCAGACCCTCTACGGGGCAGCTGACTGCGCGATCCGCCAGCTCATCGAGCATCTGACAGCCGTTGCTCGTGCCTAGCAGCAGCCGCCCGGTGGGATCTCGCTCGATGCTCCAGATCTTGTCGGAGATGAGCCCCTGGGCGCGCGTCCAGGACTCGAGATTCTCGTAATTACGCCAGCGCCACAGCCCCAGCCCATTCATGGCAAGCCACAGGTTGCCTTCCCCATCGAGCTGTGCGCCGGCGATCGAGGTCGTGGGTAGGCCGTTCTCGGCAGTGAAGTGTTTCCAGCGGTCGCCTTCCCAGCGCGCCAGCCCGAGCCCAGTGCGCGCCAGCAGCCTGCCCTGCGCATCCAGGACGAGGGTGGGATTGTGGCGCAGCTCATCGAGCTCGGCGGCGGGCGGATCGCGCATCTCGAACGTGCGCGCCCCTGCCTCCTTCACAATCAGATGGCGTGGGCTGCGCACCCACACACGACCCAGGTTGTCCTCGAGAAAGCTGTTCCAGTCCTCTGCAGGCACGCCGTCGGCGTGACCCCATTCGCGGATCTGACCTGCGACCAGACTGCACAACTGCTTGCCGCACCCGAGCCACAGCGCCCCATTGCGAGTGCGGAACAGCCGGCGCACATTCGCCAGATCGGGCGTGCCGGCAATCTGCGCTCCACGCAGGAACTCATGCTCGGTCCAGAGCGCGCCACGCTGCTGCAGCTCGAGCACGTGACCGCCGCGCACCATCAGCACCCGCCCTGGCTCCAGGAAGGCCAGCGCGGCGCGGAAATCTCCGGCCACCGGACCCGCCGCCGTGCGCACGGCAGAGAAGTGCTCGCCCTCCTGCACATACAGTCCGCGCACCAGGCTTACCCACAGCCGGTCGGACGGGTCGAGATCCAGGCCGCCGACCTGGTCAGGCGGCAGGCCCTGTTGGGTATCGAGCGCGGTGAACGAGGTGCCATCGAAGCGATACAACCCACCGTCGGTGCCGATCCACAGATCGCCATTGCGCGCGCGCACCAGCGCGCTCGCAGCCAGATTCGTGAGACCGTCTTCGGGGGTGTAGTGGCGGAAGCTGTATTGCTGCGCGGGAGCCTGCGCAATCAGGCCAAACAACGCCACGGTGAGCATGCAGGCGCGCACCATCATGGTGCGCAGCATTCCGCAACCGAAACGGGTGAGGCGAGGCAAATTCATGCGGCAGTCGCGCAACGTGTCACTCAGGCGCATTGCTCCATCAGATGTCGATCTTAGGAAAAGCGTCCAGGTTGCACTGTGACTCAAGTGCAGCGGCGTAAAGCGGACCGGGCACCGCCGAACGGCCGAGGCGTAGTTGTGGCGGCGCCGCCAGGTGAGGCGCTGATCTGGGGGATGCGCTGCTCAATTTGCGCCGCCAGATGTTGACACAGTACTCATTTGCACGGTTACGGCCAAAACCGGCTATCGTGCTTTTTTTGCCGATGGACGCTCCCGATGCCGCGTGCCTCCGCCCTCCCCGGCTTTCAGCTGCAAAACAACCGAGGGCTTGCCGCTCGGCTCAGCGCAACGGGCGCCATCCGGCGCTTCGATTGCGGTGACATCTCCATCGCGCTCTTTCCTGGCAACGAAGTGGAAGGAGGTGCGACGAATCTGTACCTGCGAGCTGCCCAGGACGCCGCGGCGCACCCGGCGTGGATTGCATTGCTCGGTCCCGGCAGTGCAACCCGCTTTCACCAGGACACGCAGCAGCTCACGGGGGTGGGAAGCTGGCAGAGCCTCGAGTATCGGCTGCAGCTCCTGCTCGCCCACGATGCGTGCGTCTGGTTCTGGCACATCGAGCTAACCAACCGTAGCCGGACCGATCTCACGCTCGATCTGACTTATGCACAGGATCTGGCGTTGGCACCCTACGGGGCGATCCGGATGAACGAGTTCTACGTCAGCCAGTACATCGATCACACTCCCCTCACCGAGGAGCGCCGGGGCGTACTCATCGCCTCGCGGCAAAACCAGGCTGCGGAAGGGCGCTATCCCTGGTCCCTCATCGGCGCGCTCGGCCGCGGCAGCGCCTATGCCACGGATGCGTTGCAGCTCCATGGCACCGCGGCGCGCGCCGCCCTACCGTCACCCGGGGTCGCGGGAGAGCTTCCCGCTCACCGCCTCCAACATGAGCATTCCATGGTGATCATCCGCGATGCGGCCATCCACCTGCCCGCGGGCGCCACGGCACGATCCGGGTTCTTCGGCTGCTTCGATGCCGACCATGCGGCCGCGACTACCAGTCGCGACCTGGAGCGACTGCCGGGTATCTTTGCGCTGGCCGCGGCTCAGCCGAGCTTTGCCATCGAGCGCGATCCCTCTGCAGCGCCGACGGCCGCCCCGCAATCCGTGTCGACCGGCGCAACTTTGTTCAGTCACGCACCCGTGCTTGCCACGCGCGTTTTTGATGATAGCGCGCGGAGCTGCCATTTCACCGGGCCCTACCGACATGAGGAGCGTGATGCCGAAGGCCGCCTGCTCTCCTTCTTTGCAGGTGCGCACAGTCACGTGGTTTTGCAGGAGAAGGAGCTGCGCGTGCTGCGGCCGCATGGTCACCTGCTGCGGACCGGCCGGCATCTGACTCCCGATGAGACTGCGCTCACCTCCACCGTCTGGATGAGCGGCGTGTTCCACTCGATGGTCACGCAGGGCCACGTCAGTATCAATCGCTTTCTCTCCACCGTGCGCAGCTATCTTGGCCTGTTCCGCTCGCATGGCCTGAGAGTGTTTGCCGAGATCGAGGGCCGCTGGCAGCTGCTGAACATGCCCTCGGCATTCGAGATGAATGCGCACAGCTGCCGCTGGATCTATCAACATGCAGAAGGGGTCATCGAGGTGTGCAGCGAGGCGCGCTCGGATCCTCACGAGCTCAGCCTGCGACTGGCGGTGCCAGAGGGCACGCCTGCGCGGTTTCTCATAACCCTGCACATCGCGTTGAATGGCGATGACGGCAATCAGGACGGTGCTGTCCGATGGCGGATGCAGGGGCAGGAGATTGTCATCTTGGCGCCCCCTGATACCGATGTGGGGCGCCGCTTCCCGGATGGCTCCTTCCGCATAGTGCTGCATCAAGACTGCCAGGTCGAAAACATCGGAGGTGATGAATTGCTGTTCCTCGACGGCCAGACGCGCGCCCAGCCGTACCTCTGCATCGTCACGGCAGCGACGAGGGCAGCTACGCTGGGCATGCGCGCCGACCTGGTCGATGCCAACTCGCAGCAACCGCTGCGCACCTCCGACGAGGCTGCCCTGACACCTCTCATCAGGATTGACGGGTCGGGCACCCGCCCGGAATCCTCGGCGGTTACCGCGCGTGCCGTCGAGGCGATGCGTCTTGGGGAGTGGGTGCCCTGGCTGGCGCAAAACGCCTGGGTCCACTACCTCGCGCCGCGCGGTCTCGAGCAGTACTCCGGCGGCGGCTGGGGAACGCGTGACGTGTGTCAGGGTCCGGTAGAGCTGTTACTGGCTCTGGGGGAACTGGGCGCGGTCCGCGATCTGCTGCTGCGGGTAATGAGCAACCAGAATGCGGATGGCGACTGGCCGCAGTGGTTCATGTTTTTTGAGCGCGAGCGCGGCATCCGTGCCGGTGATTCTCACGGGGATATCGTCTTCTGGCCGGTGCTGGTGCTTGCACAGTACCTGCTGGCCTCTGGCGATGCGGCGGTGTTGGATGAGGTAGTGCGCTTCTTCGATCCCCGGGATGCCACGTCCGGTGAAGCAGCAACGATCTGGCAGCATGCCGAGCGCGCCCTGGAGCTGATGCGCAAGCGCGTGATACCCGGAACAGCGCTCGCCGCATACGGGCACGGTGACTGGAACGATGCGCTGCAACCGGCCGATCCGGCCTTGCGGGAGAGTATGTGCAGCGCGTGGACCGTAACCTTGCACTACCAGACGTTGTGTACCCTGGCGCAAGCGTTGCGCAGCCTCGATCGGGCGGCGCCAGCCGATGAGTTGGAGCGCTGGGCGCAGAGCGTGCGAGCGGACTTTCAGCGCCTGTTGCTCGCTGACGGTGTGCTGACCGGGTACGCGCATTTCGAGAAGGCAGGCCCACCGCGGTACCTGCTGCATCCGCAGGATGCAACCACCGGAGTGAAATACAGCGCGCTCGCGATGATCCATGCCATGCTCGAGGACGTATTCACTCCGGAGCAGGCGCGCGAGCATCTGCAGATCATCGAGTCGAAGCTGAGCGGACCTGATGGCGTACGCCTGTTCGATCAGCCGCTGCCTTATCACGGCGGCCAGCAGCGCATCTTTCAGCGCGCCGAGACCGCGACCTTCTTCGGCCGTGAGATCGGATTGATGTATACCCACGCGCACCTGCGCTATGCCCAGGCACTCGCGCATCTGGGCGAGGCCGAGCTTTTCCTGCGTGCACTCAGTCAGGCCAACCCCATCGCGCTCGCCTCGGTCGTGCCGACCGCGAGCCTACGGCAGGCCAACTGTTACTACTCGAGTTCCGATGCGCGCTTCCAGGACCGCTATCAGGCGAGCAGTGAATATGCGCGGGTTGCCGCGGGGACGGTGGCGCTCGATGGCGGCTGGCGCGTGTACTCGAGCGGTGCCGGCATTGCCCTTGCTCTGATCGTGCGTCACTTTCTGGGAGTGACTTGCCAGAGCGAGCGGTTGTTGGTCGACCCGGTGATTCCGACAAGCCTCAGTGGCCTTGCGGTGCGGATGAATCTGCTCGGACGTTCGTTCACGCTGCGCTACACGATTGGAGCGCGGGGATGCGGGGTCTCCTCGGGTTGCCTCAATGGACACGCGCTTTCATTTGACCGCGCGCCCAACCCGCATCGCAGCGGGGCGGCGATTGTGGCGATGTCGGAGGTGAAGCAGCTCCTGCAGGATGAGGACAACGAGCTGCTGATCGAGTTGAGCTGAGATCGAGTTAAGCCGAGACCGAGTTGAGCCGAGATCTCCTCAGCGCAGGACCGTTCGGGTGTTGAAGGCCATGGCGAGAACCGGCGTTTTGCCGCGCGCTGCAAGGCGGTTTGCTGCCGACGGTCCCAGTTTCAAGCCTCCGCCGGGAAGTGGAACCGCAATGGGAGTCACTTTGACCTTCGCGACGCCCTGCCGCGTGCTCAAGCCAATCTGGCGCGCCGTCGCGGGAGACAGATCCACGATGCGGCCCGGCACAAAAGGTCCTCGATCTTCGATTGTCACCAAAGCGCTCCTGCCGTTCTCGATGTTAGTGACTTCGGCGGTCGTACCGAGGGGGAGCGTCTTGCTCGCGGCATTGTTACCGTGCGGATTCATGGGAGTGCCATCAGCCATTTTTCGGCCAAAGAACTCTTTGGCGTAGAAGGAGGCGTTACCCACGCGCGGGCTGGCGGTAAGGTCTACGGGATGATGAGCCGCACGTTCTGCGGCACGGGTCTCCGCTGTGTTGCGCGCCGCTGTCGGGACGGCGAGCACCGCCACCGTGATGCAAATCCCGGCAAAGCCCCAGCTCCGTCTCCGGCCCGCACGGTCCCAGCGGATTCTCGAATGGGTCGCGTCCATGGTATGGCTTCAACGCCGCCATGCCGCTCCCGGTTCCGTGCTCCGGCCACGCTGAGCTCCCAGAGATTTCAGCTATTTAGCGCAATCTCCTGTAGGAAATGACTTACTTCTGAAAGCCTTTCGGATGACCGAGCGCCCAGACGTAAGTTGCCACGGCCGAGACATCCGCTTCGGAGAGCTTCGCGCCTCCCAGGGGCGGCATGGCCCCTATGGACTGTTTAGGCGCCGGCACCCCACTGGCGATGGTCTTGCGAATGGCGGCTAGACTGCCATCACCCCAAAGCCATTTTCCGCTGGTCAAATCTGGCCCTACCGAACTGCCCCGCGCATCGGAACCATGGCAGCCGCTGCAGGTGCCTCCCGCCGCCTCGCCATGAAAGATGCGATCGCCCAGCGTCACCTGCTCGCGTGTCGCTCCGGGCGGCACAGGCAAGTTCGCGACCTGCCGCCCAGCATCCGCATGCGTGCCCTCCGGCGGACCCGCACTCTCATTGCTGCCACGGTTGTTAACCTTCGGCGCTGGCGCTGCGCTAACCGAGTTGATCTCCTTCGGGCCGGTGTAGATCACACGCCAGATGCGACCCTGCTCGTCATCGGAGATGAACAGAGCGCCGTCGGGTGCCACGGTCAGCCCGGAGGGCCGGAATGTAGCCCGACCGGGCGCCTTTTCCGCCCCTGCAAACCCATCGGCGAACGCGATGAACGGTCCGGCAGCGTGTCCGTCAGCCAGCGGCTGGTAGACAACGTTGTAACCGCCCTGCGGCCCGGGAGCGCGGTTCCAGGAGCCATGGAAGGCGATGTAAGCACCACCCTGATACGGGCGCGGAAAGAGACTGGCGCTGTAGATCAACAGATCGTTGGGTGCCCAGTGAGCCGGGAACCAGGCTACCGGCGGCTGCTTGTGCGCGCACTCTCCGATCTTGTTGCCGCCGTCGCCGCCGTACTCCGGGGCGAGCACGAGTTTTTTGCGCTCACCGTCGAAGTAACATTCCGGCCAGCCATAATCCCCGCCCTTCTGCAGATGTACAACTTCCTCGGCAGGCAACTCGTGTCCCTGCTCCGGGGTATAGAGCGATGACCAGTTCTCTCCCAGCTGATCACGGCCGTGCTGGGTCACATAGAGGTTGCCGGCGCGATCGAAAGCCATTCCCTCCCCGTTGCGAATCCCCGTGGCATAGCGCTCGGCGGGTGAGAATTTCTGGTCCAGGCGCCTCGCGTCGTATCGCCAGATACCGGCGCGCGTCTGCAGTTCGGTACACGGCCGGTTTCCCGGAGATTGCGGAAAGCGGTTCTTGACCTCACAGGCATTGGTGGCGGAGCCGAGGTCCACGAAGAGATTACCCTGCGCATCGATCACGAACGGATGCATGGGGTGATCGCCCGTGAGCGGCAGCGCGGAGATGACTGTCTCCGGTTTGCCTCGTGGAATAACCGAACCTGCACTCAGCGCGTAGCGGATGATCCGGTCGTTCTGCTCCGCATACAGATGTCCGTCAAACACCGCAATACCGGTACCCCCCGCCGAGCCTTCCGCAACACCATCGCCAAAGCGCTCGATGACATCAGCACGGCCGTCAGCGTGGTTGTCCCGCAGCGCAATGAGAAAGCCTCCAGGGGGAGGATTGTCGTTCTCGTAGTAGCGGCCGCTCCAGGTGTTCACGTAGAGCGTGCCGTCGGCACCAACCGCGAGATGCCGGGCATGGCCGAGCTTGTCAGCAAACA
This sequence comes from uncultured Pseudomonadota bacterium, assembly GCA_963715725.1. Lineage (GTDB taxonomy): Bacteria > Pseudomonadota > Gammaproteobacteria > Steroidobacterales > Steroidobacteraceae > 13-2-20CM-66-19. The sequence continues at coordinate 4,470,804 of OY970272.1, forward strand.
CGGACGCACAAAAACCAGCTGAGAGCGTGATACCGCCATTGTCAGCGGCGCACCCCGGGGATGCGGGCGTATTTCCGGCTGCACCTGCGGTATCGATCGCGGCAAGCGCGGCCAAAGCCATCATCAGCACCCAGTTTGAAAGCCGCTGAGCGCAATCGTGGATCGCGTGGGTCATTAATCCGCTCCGTTACGTTTGCGCTACTGCACGACATCGACCGCATAAGCCTTGAACGGCAGGTGCGGTGCTTGCCCCTTGTGCGCGGGGTCGAAGATGACGGCCAGCTGCCCCTCGGACACCCATGCCGTACCGCTTTGCAGCGTCACCCCGGTCGGGCCCGCATATCCATCCTTAATGGTATCTATGACGGCGTGAACATCGTTCACCCGCACGCGGTCCAGGCGTCCTGCACCTTCGACGAGCACGAAAGAGTCACCTGCGATCAGACGCAGCCCATCGGGGTTCGCGAGCGGACGTGACAGCGTCAACCGCGTGACTTTCCCCGCGACGCCGTTGTGCGTGGCGATCCGATACAGCCTGCCGGTAGTGAACGTATCAACATACAGATTGCCATCGCCGCCGAAGGCGATGCCATCCAGGCTGCCGGAGCCGTCGACCAGGAATTGGGAATCAGCGGACCAGACCTCGAAGGCGTGGGCTCCGCGCTTCAGGCGCAGGATCTGACCGGCGAGCATGTTTGTCACATATGCCGAGCCATCGGGACCGAGCGCCACATCGTTGCAGAGGGGATGCTCGCCGGGAAGCGCGACCCGCAGCTTGCCGTGACCGCTCTTCAGATCGAAGGCCAGTAGCGCACTAGCGCCTGTCTGCGGACTGCTACCCGCTGGAGCACTAGATGAGGACGTTGCCGATGACTGAGCCGATTCTGTCGCAGCGGATGGCTTCGGTGGCTGGGCCGGTTCCGGCGCCGGGTTGCCGACCCGGATGCCGCGCTCGCTCAGATCGTTGCTGCAGGCCCATAAGGTCGCCTTACGCTCATCGGCCAGCAGGCCGAATATGGAGTGACTCTCGAAGGCTCCCGGATGTATGAACGGCACCGCATGGCGTGCACCAGCAGCGGCGCGCAGTATGCCGCCCTGTCCGAGACTCCCGATGTACACCGTGCCGTCCGATGTCGAGGTTATGCTTTCCGGGAACATCTGTGCGCCGGGGAGCGTAATCGTCGTGGGCGCATCGTGAGTGTCCGTCGCGCTGACATCAGCAGCGTAGCTCCCTGCGAGCGGGGACGCGGCCAGCAGAGAGAACCGGATTCGCGTGTGCCACCGGCTTCGTTTCGCGCAGCTCATCGTCACCTCCGTAGCGACGTTACCGCGCAGTCGGGCAGCCAGCAAGTGACCTCACCGCCTCAGTAGATCTCCGGCACGAGCATCTCGGGTGGCACCGCCTGACGTGAATAGTGCTCGTGCCGTTCACGCTCCGGCAGCACGACCGGTGACTTCTGCACCTCTCGGTAAGGAAACTGGCGCAACAAGTGATCGATGCAGTTGAGGCGGGCGCGCTTCTTGTCGACGGCCTGGACCACCCACCAGCGTGCCTCCGGTATGTGAGAACGCCGCAGCATGACCTCCTTTGCCTTCGTGTAGTCCTCCCAGAGACGGCGCGATTCAAGATCCATCGGACTGAGCTTCCACTGTTTGAGCGGATCATGAATACGCGCCAGGAATCGCAGGTACTGCTCTTCGTCGGTGATGGAGAACCAGTACTTGAGCAGCCTGATGTTGGAGCGCACCAGCATGCGCTCGAAATCCGGCACGCTGCGGAAGAACTCCTCGTACTCCTCGGGTGTGCAAAAGCCCATGACGTGCTCGACGCCGGCGCGGTTATACCAGCTGCGATCAAACAGCACGATCTCACCGGCAGCCGGCAAATGCGGTGCATAACGCTGGAAGTACCACTGGGTACGTTCGCGATCGTTCGGTGCGGGCAGCGCCACAACGCGACACACGCGCGGATTGAGCCGCTGCGTGATGCGTTTGATCGCGCCACCTTTGCCAGCTGCATCCCGGCCTTCGAAGATGATGACGACCTTCTCGCGCGTGGCGACCACCCAATCCTGCAGCTTGACCAGTTCTGCCTGCAGGCGGAACAGCTGCCGGAAATAGCTGCTGCGATAGGCCCTTTCCGCCGCCTCATCGAAGGTCCGCGGCAGCTCCGGAACCGGCTGGCGGTCCTCGAGTTCCATCTCCAGCTCTTCATCGAAGCCATCGGCAAGATCGCGGCTGATCCGCCGGAAGAGCTCTTCCTGATCCAGAGGCAGCTCGTCGGTCATAAGCCCTCGCATGCGGTCCCATCACAGGCCGCGTTCGAGCCTGGGACCCCGCCGGTCCGATACGTGAACACTCTGACGTATAGTAATGGCACCCTGGGGTTGCAGGATAACGGTTTGGTCGATCGCTTGTGGCGCAGGAACTCCTCACCCGCAACGCTTCGGGGATTCGGCAATGCAGTGGGTGTCCTTTGATCTACTCTCTTGGTGAGCGGCGGGTTGAGCTCGCAGGCGATGACTACTTCGTGGCGCCGGATGCTCAGGTGATCGGCTCGGTGCGGCTGGGACATGCCAGCAGCGTCTGGTTCGGCTGCATCATTCGCGGGGACAGCGACTGGATCAGCATCGGCGATGGCACCAACATTCAAGATGGCACCGTGATCCATACCGACAGCGGGGAACCCACTTCGATCGGCAACGATGTCACTATCGGACATCGCGTGCTGCTGCATTCGTGCACGATCGCCGCAGATACCTTGATCGGTAATGGCGCGATGGTGTTGGATGGCGCAAGCGTAGGTCGCAACTGCGTGGTGGCAGCCGGGTCGCTCATCACACCCGGCAAACACTTCCCGGATGGATCCGTGATCATGGGCTCGCCCGGGAAAGTCGTGCGACCCATTACCGAGCGCGACGTGGCGATGATCCGTCATGCCACGAGTCACTATCGTGAACGCCTGCACGAGTATCGGCGCCTGCTGCAGGTCGATCCGCGCAGCCGTTGAGTTGGCCTCACCTTGACTTACCGGAACGCGCGTTTGCGGAAAGCATACAGTCCTGCGCCTGCGCGCCGCTCGGTGCGCAATCACGGCAACCGGGCTGCAATCCTGACCGCGATCGCTGTGTTACTCGCAAGCTGCGCAAGCAAGCGCGGCCCACAGCCTGCGCATGTCGAAGTTGCGGATGCGCAGACTTACATCGAGCAGGCACTTCCAGCCAACATTGCTGCGCGCAGCGCCTGGGTGCAGGACATCTACGAAGGTTTCAGAGCACAGTCTATCGAGCCGACGCGCAGCAACGTCTGCGCGGTCGTTGCGGTCATCGCACAGGAGTCCAGTTTCGCCGTTAATCCGGTGATTCCCGGTCTGCCGTCCATTGCCTGGAAAGAGATTCGTACCCGCGCCAGCCACGCCGGAGTGCCCTGGTTGCTCGTGCACGGCGCACTCGATCTGACTTCACCCAATGGCCACAGCTACGCCGAGCGGATCGATCAGGCGAAAACCGAAAGGGACCTCAGCGACATCTTCGAGGACTTCATCGGCGCGGTGCCGCTGGGACGCACCCTGTTCGAAGATCGCAATCCGATCCGCACCCGCGGCCCCATGCAGGTAAACGTCGCCTTCGTCAAAAACGCACCCGCCGCTGACCGCTATCCGTATCCGGTCAAGAGCTCACTCGCTGAGGAGCTGTTCACGCGGCGCGGCAGTGTTTACTTCGGGATCGCCCACCTGCTTGGCTACCGCGCCCCGTATGACCGCTATCTATACCGTTTTGCGGATTACAACGCCGGTCAGTACGCGAGTCGCAACGCCGCCTTCCAGGCGGCGGTGGCCCGTATCTCAGGGGTACACCTCGCCACTGATGGCGCCTTGTTGCCGCACGATGCCGGACAGCAGCCGGGTGCGACCGAAGCGGCACTCACGCGCAGCGCAAGTAGGCTCGATCTCGACCCCGGTGAGATCCATCGGGCTCTGGGCGAGGGCAAGAGCGCCGATTTTGAGCGAACGACGTTGTACGCACGGGTTTTCGAAGTCGCCGAAAAGTCGGCTGGTCACGTGCTGCCGCGCGCGCTGATACCAGCCATCCGTTTGCAGGGGCCAAAGATCACACGCAATCTGTCCACGGACTGGTATGCCCATCGGGTAGATGGGCGGTACCGGGCCTGTCTGGGACCCAGTCGCTGAGGCTGAGCTGACGCCAGCTACTTCGGTACCTTGCCCGGGGTCGCCCCTTCACCGCCCGTGCCGCAGTCCAACCTGCCATTGGCTTTGGTCCGCGCCGTACTGCACGCTGTGCTCGTGTTGTCGGTCTTGCCCGCGGCGCCCTGGTATGTCTGTGGCGCACGAGCATCGGTGCGGGCCTTGGCGGCATCCGTCTTCTTGCTGGTCTTGCCAGTGACCGTCGCATGCTGCGGCACTTTGTCGGAGGCGCCAGTGGTGGTAGTCGCCTTGCTGGCAGATTTATCGCCTTGCTCATTCGGTGCGGTCTGCGCGGCAGCAGTGGTACTGACCGCGATGGTTCCGAGCGTGGCCAGAAGCAGTGGAAACAATACTTTCATGTGATCCCTCCGCCGTGCTCCGACGTACGGGCAGTATGCGTGTTCACACTGCACAGCTCCGTCAGCCAATAGACCTGAATCGTGTCAGACAGTTTCCCGCGATGAATGCGTCGTCTTGTCGCAGAGATGCTCAGGCCGCGGCGGCGGGCAACGGCTAGAATCGCCACAATTGCCAACCTTTGGTCCGACTCGCCGGAGACATCGCCATGCGGATGGATGATCAGGAAGAGAGCCAGAATGTTGAAGACGTGCGCGGATCCACTGGCGGCGGCTTCCGGCCCATTCATGGCATCAGCCTCGGCACTCTCGCGGTGGCCCTCATCGGCGGCTGGCTCCTGGGCATCAATCCGCTCACGATTCTCAGCCTGCTGAGCGGTGGCGGCGTCTCCGCGCCCCAATCGACACCACAGTCAGCGCCCGGTCAGCCCTATGTGGGCACCCCGGAGGAAGAGGCGCAGAGGAAGTTCGCATCCCAGATCCTACGCAGTACCGAGACCGTGTGGAGCGCCGCCTTTCAGGAGCGCGGCCAGAGCTATCGACCCACGACGCTCGTCCTGTATCGCGGCGCTGACGGGACGGCCTGCGGCGAGGGTGAGGCGGCAGCCGGACCGTTCTACTGTCCCAATGATCGTAAGGTCTATCTGGACCTCAGTTTCTTCGACCTCATGACCCAACAGCTCGGCGCACCGGGCCAGTTCGCGCATGCCTATGTCGTTGCTCATGAGGTGGGCCATCACGTACAGAATCTCCTCGGCATTCTCGGTCGCGTGGATGAGCAGCGGCAACGCGGCAGCGAGGCGCAGGCCAACGCGCTGAGCGTGCGTCTCGAGCTGCAGGCAGATTGCCTTGCGGGCGTCTGGGCCACACGTTCACAGAGCCAGCACGGCTGGCGCCTGGATCCGGGGGATATTGAGACCGCTTTGCATGCTGCAAGTCAGATCGGCGATGACACGCTGCAGAGGCGCTCGCGCGGTGTCGTGATGCCGGAATCCTTCACCCACGGCACGAGCGCGCAGCGCGTTTCATGGTTCAAGCGCGGGGTCGATTCCGGTCAGATCGATTCGTGCGACACGTTTGCTGCCGCGCAGCTCTGAGGCACGCGGCCGCCCGCTGCTCGACGCTCACCTGCCAGCCCTGCAGCCGCCCAGGCAAGCGAGCTTCCGCGCAAGGATTGCGCGTATGCAAACTCGCTGGCACAGTCCCGACAGCCAGGCGGCTGCGCGGGTATGACTCGTGCTGCGCCTGTCGATCCGCACCGTGCCGGGAGGTCCGCCATGCTGCGGCGGTCGCAAAGTCTCGGGTAAGCACGGCATGTGGATCGTCAAAGTAGCGCTGCAGCGACCCTATACCTTCATCGTTCTTGCCATTCTGATTCTGCTGTTGGGTGCCTTCGGGATCGTACGCAGCGCCACGGATATCTTTCCGAGTATCAAGATACCTGTAGTCGCGGCCATCTGGCGTTACACGGGCCTGCAGCCGCAGGACATGGCCAATCGCATCGTGCTGCAGACCGAGCGCAGCGCGCAGACCACCATCAATAACATCGAGCACACCGAGTCGCAGTCACTGAACGGCACCTCAGTCGTCAAGTACTTCTTCCAGCCGCACGCCGATGAGGTGCTGTCGTACGCACAAATCACCGGTGTCTCGCAAACCGCGCTGCGCGGCCTGCCTCCGGGTACCACGCCGCCCTATATCCTCGCCTATGATGCATCCACCGTACCCATCATCCAGCTGGCGCTCTCGAGCGAGTCGCTCTCGGAATCGCAGATCTTCGATCTGGGAAACAACATCATCCGTACTGAGCTCGCCACGGTACCGGGGTGTTCCATCCCCTACCCCTACGGCGGCAAGCAGCGTCAAGTGCAGGTGGATCTCGACCAGCAGGCGCTGCGCTCCAAGGGTCTGTCCGGCAACGATGTGACCGCGGCGATCGCGGAGCAGAACCTGATCCTGCCCGCGGGCACCCAGAAGATCGGCAGTCTGGAGTATTACATCGGCATCAACGCAAGCCCGCTCGAGATCGAGCAGATGAACGATCTGCCGGTGGGAGTCTCCAATGGCAGCGTGGTGTACGTGCGCGACGTCGCACACGTGCGCGACGGCTATCCTCCGCAAACCAACATCGCGCGCCTGGAGGGACATCGTGCGGTGCTGATGACCGTCCTGAAACTGGGCAATGCCTCGACACTGGATGTCATCAATGCCATCAAGACGAAGCTGCCGCAGATCAGATCCAAGCTACCGCCGCAAATGAAGGTGGAAGCCATCGGCGACCAGTCGGTATTCGTGCGCGCTGCCATCTCCGGAGTCGTGCGCGAGGCGACCATTGCTGCCGTGCTGACGGGGCTGATGATTCTCCTGTTCCTCGGCAGTTGGCGCAGCACCATCATCATCTCCATCTCGATACCGCTGTCGATCCTCGCCTCGATTGCCTGTCTCGCCGCCCTCGGCGAAACCATCAACATCATGACCTTGGGCGGACTTGCGTTGGCGGTGGGCATCCTGGTGGACGACGCCACCGTGACCATCGAGAACATCAACTCGCACCTCGAGGAGGGGCAGCAGGTCGAGAACGCCATCCTGAACGGCGCGCAGCAGATTGCGCTGCCCGCACTGGTCTCGACGCTCGCCATCTGCATCGTCTTCGTACCCATGTTCCTGCTCGCCGGCATCGCGAAATTCCTGTTCGTGCCGCTCGCCGAGGCGGTGGTATTCGCGATGCTCGCCTCCTACCTGCTGTCGCGCACTCTGGTACCAACCCTGTCGAAATACTGGCTGACCGAGCATGAGCACGAGAATGCCGTGGGCACGGCGACGCATGCTGGCCTGCTGCGTCGCTGGCAGCTGCGCTTCGAGCGCGGTTTCGAGCGCACGCGCGAGCGCTATGATGCATGGCTCGAGATGGCGCTGCGCGGCGGCACGAAGTTCGCGGCCATCTTCCTCGGTGCGATGGCGGCAACAGCTATTCTCGCGTTTCCTCTGGGGCGCTATCTGCCCGGCCTGGGCCAGGACTTCTTCCCGGTGGTCGACTCCGGACAGATCAAGCTGCACTTTCGCGCGCGCACCGGCCTGCGTATTGAGGAGACGGCAGCGCTGTGCGACCGCGTGGAGGCGCTCATCCGGCGCACCATTCCTGCGGATGAGCTGCAGAGCATCGTCGACAATATCGGCCTGCCCTACAGCGGCATCAATCTGTCGTACAGCACCTCGGCCCCGGTGGGCCCGAGTGACGCCGACATCTTCGTCGCGCTTCAGCCCCATCATCATGCAAGCGCTGCGTACGTGGCACAGCTGCGCAGTCTGCTGAGCCGCGAGTTTCCATCGGTGACCTTCGCATTCCTGCCGGCCGACATCGTCAGCCAGACGCTCAACTTCGGACTACCGAGCCCGATCGACGTGCAGGTCGTGGGCATCGATGTCGCCGCGAATCTGGAGTATGCCTACAAACTGCTCGAACAGTTCCGGGCCATACCTGGGGCCGTGGACCTGCGCGTGCAACAGGCGAGCGACTACCCCACGATTCGTGTGCATGTCGACCGCACCAAGGCGCGCGAGCTGGGGCTGACGCAGCAGGATGTGGCGTCCAACCTGCTGGTGTCGCTGTCTGGAAGTTTCCAGACGCAGCCCTCTTTCTGGATCGATCCGAAGACCGGCACCGAGTACAACGTCGCCGCCCAGACTCCCGAAGCGCAGCTCGAATCCATCAACTCCCTCGCCAATACGCCCATCACCGGAGGCAGCCGCGCTTTACCGGCGCAGCTGCTGTCGAACCTCGCAACGTTCGAGCGCGGCGCAAGCCCCGCGGTCGTGAGCCACTACGATGCGACCAACGTGGTGGACATCTATGGACAGGCACAGGGTGTTGATCTGGGCTTCGTGGCCACGCAGGTCAATCGCATCGTGGCTGAAAACCACCGGGGTGTGCCGCACGGCTCCCATGTGGTGGTGCGCGGGCAGGTGAAGACCATGCAGGATTCCTTCCGCGGGCTGCTGATCGGACTGGGGGCTGCGGTCATCCTGGTGTACCTGCTGATCGTCGTGAATTTTCAGTCGTGGCTCGATCCGCTGATCATCATCACGGCGCTGCCCGCTGCGCTCGCGGGCATCGTGTGGATGTTATTCCTCTCGCATACAACCGTGAGCGTACCGGCGCTGACCGGCGCCATCATGTGCATGGGCGTCGCGACGGCGAACAGTGTGCTCATGGTGAGCTTCGCCCGCGAGCGCCTGGACCATGGCGACAGCGCCTTCGATGCGGCACTGGCTGCGGGGCATGCCCGCTTCCGCCCGGTGTTGATGACCGCACTTGCCATGGTGATCGGCATGATTCCGATGGCGCTCAGCCTGGGCGAAGGTGCCGAGCAGAATGCCCCCCTCGGCCGAGCCGTCATCGGCGGGTTGCTGTTTGCGACCATTGCCACGCTCTTCTTCGTGCCGACCGTATTCACACTGATCCACGGACGCGGGGCGCAGCGGGGCAATGCGGGCAACACCGGCCCCCCGCGACACAGGCCTGATGACGGAGATGCCAATGGCGCCCCAGCAGCCGGACGGTAGTCGTCGGGATGCTTCGCAGCGTGAGCTTCCATCGATCGAGCGCATCAGGCGCTATGCCCTGATCGCGTTGATCTGCGCACTGCTGCTCGCCGTGTGGGGCGTTTGGAGCCGGGTCACCGCACGCAATCGCCTGGGCAGGCAGACGAGCGAGCAGGCGATTCCGACAGTGATCGTGCAGCGTCCCGCCACCAGTCCCGGCACGCAGGAGCTCGTGTTGCCGGGCTCCGTACAGGCGTTTGTGGAGGCTCCTATTTATGCCCGCACCAGTGGCTATCTGAAGAACTGGTACACGGATATCGGCGCACGTGTGCACAAAGGTCAGCTACTGGCGGAGATCGACACACCGGAAGTCGACCAGCAGTTGCGCCAGGCGCAGGCCGATCTCGCCACGGCCAAAGCCAACTCCCATCTGGCGCAAAGCACCAACGAGCGCTGGCAGGGACTGCTGGCCAACCACGCCGTGTCGCAGCAGGATGCGGACACGCGTGCCGGAGAGGCGGCCGCTACCAAAGCTACCACAGCCTCGGCAGCGGCAAACGTGGCGCGCCTGCAGGAGCTCGAGTCTTTCAAACGCGTAGTGGCGCCATTCGATGGCGTAGTGACCGCGCGCAATACGGACATCGGCGCCCTCATCACTGCCGGCCAAGGCGCCGCCGCCTCGCTGTTTCGCGTGGCCGATACGCGCAAGCTGCGCATCTATGTGCAGGTCCCGGAGCCGTACGCCGCGCTGATGAAACCTGGCCTCGAGGTCGAGCTGCATTTCAACGAGCACCCGACACATAACTACTCCGCCACGCTGGTGCGCACCGCAGAGGCATTGGATCCGGCTGCGCGCACTCTGCAGGTCGAACTTCAGGAAGACAACAGTGGTGGCGAGCTCTTTCCCGGCGCCTACACCGAGGCGCATTTCAAGCTGCCAGGCAATGCCGGCGGGCTGCTCGTGCCCGCCACCGCGCTGATCTTTCGGGCCGAGGGACTGCAGGTGGCCGTGCTCGCGGAGCACAACCGAATCCAGTTGCGCAAGATAGCCGAGGGGCGCGACTTCGGTACGACTGTGGAGGTGCTCTCAGGGTTGGGCCACGATGACCGGGTCGTGATCAATCCACCGGATTCGCTCAGCGAGGGCGCGGAGGTGCGCATCGCGCCTGCTCCCAACGCGGCTTCGGCACCCGAGCACGCAGCCTCGCCGTAGCCCTGCGCATGTGGCGGCAAGCTGTCGTTTTCGGCTGGACCCTCATGCTGGCATGCATGGCGGGATGCTCCTTTGCGCCTCACTACGAGCGGCCGGTCACGGCTTCCACGCCGCCTGTTTACCAGGAAGCCGGCGACTGGAAGCCCGCCGAGCCTGCGGACTTCGCGGACCGCGGTCTCTGGTGGCGGATCTTCAACGACCCCGCACTGGATGAGCTGCAGCAGCGGGTCACTTCCGCCAACCAGGACCTGAAGGCGGCCTTCGCCCGGTTGCAGCAGGCGCGTGCTCAGACCCGCATCGTGCGCTCGCAGCTGTTTCCAACCCTGAACCTCGACCCCTCTGTCACGCGGACGCATCCGTCGGTGCATTCCCCGACTTACTCCGGGCCAGCAGGTGGGGTGAGCGCCAATGACTTCATTCTCGGTGCCGACCTGTCCTACGAGATCGATGTCTGGGGCCGGGTGCGCAATTCAGTGGCCTCCGCCAGGGCGAGTGAGCAGGCGAGCGCTGCGGATCTGGCAAGCCTCGATCTGAGCACACATGCGGAGCTCGCCAGCGACTATTTCACGTTGCGCGGGCAGGACACGCAGCAGCAATTGCTGGACAAGACGGTCAGCGACTACGCCCAGGCGTTGCAGCTGCAGGAAACTCTCTTCCAAGGGGGCGCTGCTGCGCAGGGAGATGTGGATCAGGCGCGCGCGCAGCTGGAAGCTGCCCGGACCCAGGCTGCCGACATCCGCTTGCAACGCGCGCAGACTGAGCACGCGATCGCCGTGCTCATCGGCGAATCACCCTCGACCTATCATCTGCCGCCGCAGCCTCTTGCCCTCGATTACGTGCCGCCTGCGATCGATCCGGGCCTGCCCTCCGCATTGCTGGAGCGTCGCCCCGATGTCGCGGCGGCGGAGCGCCGCGTCGCTGCGGCCAACGCGCAGATCGGCGTCGCGCGGGCGGCCTACTTTCCGGTGTTCTCACTCGGCGCTCAGGCGGGCTACGAGAGCGCCATCACGTCCAATCTGATCTCCGCGCCAAGTCATTTCTGGGCCATCGGACCGAGCGCCGTGCTCACCGTATTCGATGCTGGCCGTCACCGGGCGCAGTCTGCGCAGGCGCACGCAGCGTACGAGGAGCAGGTGGCGAGCTATCGAGGCACCGTACTCACAGCCTATCAGCAGGTCGAGGACAATCTGGTCGCATTGCGCCAGCTCGAGGCGGAGAGCAGCAGCGAGGCGGCCGCCGTGCTGGCCACGGGCGGAGCGCTCAGGCAGTCCCAGTTTCAATACAGCGGTGGCCTGGTCACCTACTTGCAGGTCGTCGTCACCGAGAACACGGCACTCTCGGCGCGATTGTCGGCAACTGACATCCTCGTGAGACGGATCAATGCAACGGTGCTGCTCATCAAGGCTTTGGGCGGCAGTTGGAGCCGCACTCCCCCGTAGCTGGCCATGCCATGTCAGTCAGTCAAAGCCGCGAAACGACGCAAAGGCGTCGACTGGTGCGCGCTCCGCGCGCAGTTGATTCACCGCCGCATTCAGGTCCGGGTAACCCAGGGACATGCCGCAGTAAATCATGTCCTCCTCCGGCAGGCCGAAATGCGCTTTCAGCTGCGGCCGCACGGCGGCCCATGCCTCCTGCATGCAGCTGCCGAGGCCGCGCTCGGTGGCTGCGAGCGCAACACCGAGCATGAACATACCCAGATGAGCCCACTGTGCGTGTCCGAGGCGCTGGTCGATGACAAAAAACAGACCGACCGGCGCACCGAAAAACTCATAGTTGCGCGCCCACTGCGCGAGCCGTCGATCCCGCTCGGTACGCGCAATGCCAAGCAGGGCATACATGTCCTCACCGAGCTTGTAGCGACGCGAGCGGTACGGTTCCCACAGGTTCGGCGGATATATCGGCCGCTCCTCCGGTAACTCCACCGCACCCGGTGCCAGTGACTTGCGCGCCAGCTCAATGACGGCCTGCCGCTCCGCCCCGGCGACCGCAATCACCCGCCAGGGTTGCAGATTGCCTCCGGAGGGTGAGCGGCGCGCGACATTCAGGATCTCCGTGACCTGCTGGCGATCTACCGGGTCGGAGAGAAACTGTCTGATGGAGATACGCCGTTCGAGAGCCTCACTCACCTGCATTGCCAATCTCCTGTACTTACCGCGACGCTGTAACGTGCACAGCGCCATGCGGCCGCAGCGTCGATGCCCAATACACCGGCGCGCCGATCGCGCCGAGCGCCAGGGTCCACAACAGTGGCCGTGCGCCAATTCCGATGGACGCCCAGGCACAGTAAGCGCACGCCAACGCTGCCGAGGCGCTGAGAAACCAGACCTGAACACGGCTCGCCCGCAGCTTGCCGCGTGTACCCAACACCACCAGCGCCAGCGTACAGGCAAAATAGATCGGGAGATTCGCAGCAGTCACCACCACGGTGAGAAATGCAAAGCCGCTGGCAATCGACTCGCTGTAGTTCGACAGCAGCATCAGACTGGAGACCGCCGCCGTAACGACCAGCGCCCGGACCGGCGCGCCGTGCGCATTCTCCTGTGTCAGCAGCCGGGGCAGGCGACCATGGCGGGCAACACCTTGCGTGATCTCGCCGATCATGAGCGTCCAGCCATTCAGTGCCCCGAGGCCGCTGATGATCACGAACAGCGCAATCACCCTGCTGGCATCTGCGCCCAGCATGCGCGCGAACAGGTCCGCGAACGGCGCGTTGGAAGCCACCAGCTCCGGCTGCGGAATCAGCAGCACCGGCACCACCGACACTCCCAGGCAGATCAGTGCCGTGATGATGGTTCCCAACACGGTCGCGCGGGGAATGGTGCGCTCGGGATCCTTGACGCGGCCGGCGGGGATCGTGGCGCACTCGATGCCGAGCATGGCAAAGAGCGCAATGGTGGATACCGAGCTCAGTCCCCCGATGGAGATGGGGTTGGTGGGCACGTGCTCGGTGTATGCGGAAGGGTGCACCCAGAGTATCCACAGGCCAAGTCCAATCGCACCGACCAGGGGCAGCAGCTTCAACACAGTGGTCAGCACCTGAAACCAGCCTGCGGTGCGCGCGCCACGCATGTTGACCACCACGAACAGCCACAGCAGCCCCACTCCGGTAACCGCGGGTAGCCAGCGATGTTGGGTGAGCACCGGTATGAAGACCGACAGATAGCCGACCAGTCCGATGGCGATGGCCGCATTGGTAACCCAGGTAGAGACCCAGTAACACCACATCACGATGAATGCGGTCGGCTCACCAAACACGCGCTGCGTGTAAGTGTACGGCCCGTCGTCCTCTGGGAAAGTGCGCGCCAATGAGGCGAAGCTGATGGCGATCATCCCGCAGCCGAGCACGGTGATCAGCCAACCGACGATCGCGTTCAGGCCGTACGGGGCGAGCGATGCGGGCATCACGAAAATGCCGATGCCAATCACATTGCCCACCACGAGGGCCGTGGACATCCACAGCCCGAGCGCACGCGCCGCTGCGCTCAATGCGCCACCAAAGCTTCCTGCAGCGCCGTTTCGATCAGCGTCATCGCCTCATCCACGTGCTCGCGCGTGATCATCAGCGGCGGAATGAAGCGTACGGTGCTGATGCCACAGGACAGTAATAGCAGTCCATTGTGATAGGCGCGCGTAAGCAAGCGCTGGCACAGTGCTGGATCGGGCTTACGTGATGTGACGTCGCTGATCAGCTCGGCGCCGATCATCAGCCCGCGCCCGCGCACATCGCCAATGCAGTTGAAGCGCTTCTGCAGCTCACGCAGCTTTCCCAGGAAATATTCCCCGACGTTCGCAGCGTTCGCGGCGTACTCGCGCTCCACCAGTTCCAGGGTGGCCAGCGCCGCGGCACAGCACAGCGGGTTGCCGCCAAAGGTATTGCCATGCGCGCCGCGTTTCCACTTCTCCATGAGCTGGCGTCGGGCGACCACCAGTCCGATCGGCAAGCCGGAGCCGAGCCCCTTGGCCAGAGTCATGATGTCGGCGCGCACCCCCCAGTGCTGACTGGCGAACATCCGGCCCGTGCGCCCGATGCCCGCCTGCACCTCATCGAAAATCAACAGAATGCCGTGGCGGTCGCATAACGCCCGCAGGCCCTCGAGAAATCCTGCCGGCGGCACCAGGTAGCCGCCCTCCCCCTGGATCGGCTCCACGAGGATGGCCGCGACCTCCTGCGCCGGTAGGTTGCACTGGAAGAGTTGATTCTCGATGTAATCGAGTACCGCCCGCCCCTGATCGGCTCCTGCAAACAGCGGCCGATAAGTGTTGGGATACGGCACGTGTGTGACACCGGGCATGGTGGGAAAGAAACCGGCCTGCTGGGTGTACTTGCTGGCTGTGAATGCCAGCGACCCCATGGTGCGTCCGTGGAAGCCGCCGAGAAAACCGATGAACCGCGGCCGACCCGTGACATAGCGCGCCAGCTTCAGCGCGCCTTCGACGGATTCGGTGCCACTCTGACAAATGAGCACCTGCACCGGCTCACCGAGTGGATCGAGCGCATTGACCTTTTCGGCGAGCCGGGTCATGCGCTCATGCCAGTAGTCACTGGAGATGTGCAGGAAATCGTCAGTCGCCTGCCTGATGGCCTGTACCACCTCGGGATGGGCGTGGCCGGTACTGCAGACCGCAATGCCGGATGCAAAATCCAGGAAGCGGTTGCCATCGACGTCCCAGACCTCGACTCCCCGGCCCCGGGCCATGACAAACGGGTAATCACGCGGGTAGGAGGGCGAGGTAACCGGCCGGTCGCGCTCCATCAAAGCGCGCGCGGCCGGGCCGGGCAGCTCGGTGCGGATGTGTGGCGACTTCATCAAAACCCCCCTGCGCGGAGCCATCCTGTACCGGTCTTGCAGATCGGGATGGCAAAACGGAAGGGTACCGCGCGGTGCGCGGCGCACGCCAGCCAGAGACACCCGGACCTCATCCCGGTCCGGGTAGTCGCTACTCAGGAAGATTGCGGGCTACAGGGGAGGACCACGGCGGCCGCGATAGCCGTACAGCAGCCACGCGACGACCAGCACCACGACGATCAGTCCGATGGGCCCAAGGCCCCACCCGGCGCCCAGTCCCCAGTACAGACCGCCACCACCGCCAAACAACAGCAGCAACAGGATCAGTATCAACAGCAGGTCCATCATCCACCTCCGCATGCGGCGACGCGAGGTAATTCGGGCCGCGTTCGCGCTGATTGCACGGCTCCCTTATACAGGCCGCCAACAATCCCAACAGGCCAGGCTGTCGCTTTCCAACGTGGGAATTGTCCGACACCCTGGGCTCTGGCGGGAGTGTGCCTTGCTACCTCTGCGGTCATCCAGACGAGCGGGAGGTTGCATGAGACGGGAAATGTTGTGGACCCTGACGATGGCCGCACTGCTGCTGGCAGCAGGATGTAATCAGGCGAAATCGCCGGACAAGGTGCGCAAGGATGTCCAGAGCGCGAGCGCCACGGCCGCGCAGGATGATGCGAAGGCCACCGACAAACTCGCCTCAGCCGACAATGCTGCTGATCGTGACATGGCCAAAGCCGAGCAGAAAGCCGATGACAAGACCGCCGACGCCGCCGCCAATGCCATCCTCACCGAGGCTGAGGGTGACCGGAAAGTAGCCTATGCAAAATGCGAGAGCCTCGCAGGCGATGCTCAGCGCAATTGCCGCCACGGTGCTGATCAGGAGTATGAGGCGGTCAAGAGCAAAGTGAAGTCACTGCAGTCCGGCTCGACGCAGTAGCGCGGCGGCTCGAGGTCAGATCAATACGCGGCGAAACAGGCCGGTGAGTTCCCGCCAGGCCCGCTCGGCCTGCTCCTCATCGTAAATCTGCACGCCGCCCGGACCAGGGGGCATGTCCCGGATACACCAGCCATGAAGGGTTCCGGGATAGACCTCCATTCGTGCGGGGGTTGCTGCGGCCTCGAAAGCACGCGCGAGCTCGGTTTTCGCCTGAGGCTCACGCTCGTCGTCGTTCGCGGCAATCGCCACGTAGTACTGCGCCTTGATGCTACCGAGCAGCCGGTGCGGGCTTGTGGGCTGCTCCGTAACTAGCATGCCGCCATGGAACGATGCTCCCGCACCGATGCGCTCCGGCAGCGCCGCTGCCGCTCGGAACGTCATCGGGCCGCCCATGCAATAGCCGAACACGCCCAGGGGCGCACTCGTCTTGACCGCCCGCTGCGCATCCAGAAACGAGACGAAGGCGTGCGCATCACGCGTCACGGCCTCGTGCGTCAGGGGTGCGCGCAACTCGCCGAGCTTTGCCAAGTCATCCTTGTTCTGGAAGCTGAAATTCGCCGGCAACACCGGTGGCCGCGTCGAGCGGTAGAATTGGTTGACGGTGAGAACACAGAAACCTTCATCCGCCAGACGCCGCGCCAGCTCGCGCATCAGAGGACGCAGTCCGAGCGCGTCCGGGTACAGGATGACCCCGGGCCAGCTTCCACCCCCGTCCGGATAGGTCAACACGGCATCACAGCTGCCGTCAGGGGTCTTGATCATCACGTCGGATGCCAAAGCTGGCTTGGCCATAACTCACTCCTGCGATCAGAACCGATCACCTTAGCAGCCGCGTCGGAAGCAAGAAAGGCGGCGGCTCACCGCGCACCAGTCGCATCGCTGTGCGAGCGCAAAGGGCGTGCCCAGGGAACGCGGCCGCGCTCGTGACGTTCTGTATCGCAGATACCGCAGCTGCCCGAGACAGTCTCGAGGACACCCCATGAGCCAGGAACCGCACGTCGAGAAGCACAAGCCGCCGGCCGGCGGTTGGGGCTCCGTCAAGGAGGTGGTCTCGTCACTGGGTGCGGAGCATGTGCTGCTTGAAGGGTCGCGCATCCTCATGCATCACAACAAGCCCGAGGGCTACGCCTGCGTAAGCTGCTCATGGGCGAAGCCGGCGCACCCGCACGTGATCGAGGCGTGCGAGAACGGCATCAAGGCAACCAGCTGGGAGATCACCACGCGGCGCGTGGGCCCGGATTTCTTCCTGCGTCACACGCTGCAGGAACTCGAAAGCTGGAGCGATCTGCAGCTCGAGGCCGAGGGACGTCTGACCACACCGTTGCGCTGGGATGCGCGCAGCGACCGCTATCTCGAGGTGAGCTGGCCGGAGGCCTTTGCGGCGATTGGCGCAAAGCTGCGCGAACTTGCTGCGGAATCGGTCGTGTTCTACACCTCAGGGCGCGCGTCGCTGGAAGCCGCCTACATGTATCAGCTGTTCGCGCGCCTGTACGGCAACAACAATTTGCCGGACAGCTCCAACATGTGCCACGAAAGCACCTCCGTCGGCCTGCCGAAGACGATTGGTGTGCCGGTTGGGACGGTGTCGCTCGATGACTTTGCGCACACCGACGCAATCTTTTTCTTCGGCCAGAATGTCGGTACCAACAGTCCACGCATGTTGCACCTGCTGCAGGAGGCACGCCAGCGCGACGTACCGATCATCACGTTCAACCCGCTGCGCGAACGCGGTCTGGTGAGCTTCACCAATCCGCTCTCTCCCACACAGATGCTGACCGGCGGGGAGACCCGCATCAGCACGCAATACCACCAGGTCAAGGTGGGTGGCGATCTGGCGGCGATCACCGGCATCTGCAAGGCGTTGCTGGAGATGGATGATGCCGCCGTGCGTTCGGGTACCGAGCGCGTACTCGATGTGCAATTCCTCACCGAGCAGACTCATGGCTTCACCCAGTTTGCGCAGTTCGTACGCGCCACCGGCTGGGAGCAGCTCGAACGTCAAGCGGGGTTGTCACGGGCTGCGCTGACCGAGGCAGCGACGGTATATGCACGTGCCAAATGCGTAATCGGCATCTATGGGATGGGCCTGACGCAGCATCGACATGGCGTCGAGAACGTGCAGATGGTGTCCAACCTTCTGCTACTGCGTGGCAACATCGGCAGGCTTGGCGCTGGCATCTGTCCCGTGCGCGGCCATTCCAACGTCCAGGGCCAGCGGACCGTGGGCATCACAGAGAAACCGGAGCTTGCGCCGCTCGAGAAGCTTCGCGAGCTGTACGGGTTTGAGCCGCCCCGCAGCACCGGCCGCAACACCGTAGAGACCTGCGAAGGCATCATCGATGGCAGCGTACGCGCCTTTGTCAGCCTGGGGGGCAACTTCGTGCGCGCCGTGCCCGAGACCCGCCTGATGGAGAGCGCCTGGCGGAAGCTGCCACTGACAGTGCAGATAGCGACCAAACTCAATCGCAGCCACGTGCTGCACGGGCAGGTCGCCTATCTGCTGCCGTGTCTCGGGCGCATCGAGATCGACGAGCAGGGCGGAATCCCCCAAGCCGTGACGGTGGAGGACAGTACCGGCCACATGCACGGCTCACGCGGTGTAGCCAAGCCCGCGGCGGCCACACTGCGCTCGGAACCCGCCATCGTTGCCGGATTGGCCAAGGCAACCCTGCCGATCAATCCACGCATCGACTGGGATGGCTGGGTGGCAGACTATGCTCGCGTGCGCGATGCGATTGCCGCGACCTACCCCGAAATCTTCCACGACTTCAACGAGCGCATGTGGACTCCGGGAGGCTTCCGTCGTCCGCTGCCCGCCGCGCAGCGTCAGTGGAAGACCGACACGGGCAGGGCCAACTTCATCGTACCCGAGGGCCTCGATGAGGATCCTGACATGCCGGCTGCCGGGCCCGAGGTGCTGCGCTTGCAAACCATGCGCAGTGACAATCAGTTCAATACGACCGTGTACCGGCTGGACGACCGCTTCCGGGGCATCTACGGCACGCGCATGGTGCTGCTGATGAATGCGAACGACATCCGCCGTCTGGGCCTGATAGCGGGGAACGAAGTGACGGCTGAAACCGTGGCGGATGACGGCATCGCACGCGCGGTGCGCGGTTTGCGGGTAGTCGAGTTCGATATCCCGGCGGGCTGCGCCGCCGGCTATTACCCGGAATGCAATCCGCTGATCCCACTGTGGCATCATGCCCGCGGCAGCAAGGTGCCGGCTGCTAAATCCATTCCGATCCGCTTGCGGCGGAGCGAGGCAGTGGCGCCGCCCTGCGATGGCGCCTCTCAGGCCTGAACGGGCACCGCCAGCCCCGCTTGCGCAACGAGTTCCTGCCAGAGCGTCGCATAAAGTCGGCCCACGGCACTGCCCGGAGAAAACGCCGGCAGTGGCGCCCGCCGCAACGTCATACGCTCGATTTCGCTCGAGTACGGTACCTCGGTCGTAAGCAGGTTGGGCCAACCGGCGCGGGTTGTCGCGATGAGCTCGTGATGTAGTAACTTGCGGCGGTCGACCATGGAAAAGAAGGGTGCCAGCACGAGATCTTCCCATCCTTCGGCCTGCACGAAGTCACGCAACTGCTCCAGCATCCGCAGCGACAGTGGTGTCGGCAGCAGCGGCACGACAATCGTATCCGCCGCACGCAACACGTTCTCCGAGAGCAGCGAGATACCGGGCGGGCAATCGAGGAAGACGATATCGTAGGTTTCCGAGAGAGGTCGCATCAGCTTGAGCAAGCGCTCCGTCGGCCGTTTACGCTCGCTTAGATGCACATCGAAGTTACGATAAGAGAAGTCCGCCGGCAGCACCTCAAGATCCGGATAGCCGCTGCTCACCGTGACCTCATGCAGCTCCCGCTTGCCACTTAGAAGCTTCTTCGCCGATGGGCGCTCGCCGGGCTGACAACGCAGCAGCCAGGTGGCAGCGCCCTGCGGATCGAGATCCCATAGCAGTGTGCGCTGACCGCCGGCGGCGCTGAGATAAGCCAGGTTCACCGCGGTGGTCGTCTTGCCCACACCACCTTTGATGTTGGTAATGGCGATAATTTTCATGCAGACCGCAGCGCCTTGCGCCCTGAGCAGGCCGCAGCGCCCGCTACAACACCCAACGCAGGCCGTCCACTTAGAGTTTGGTCTCGCTCACCTGCACGAGAGGCTCGGCGTTGGTGTAGTTCGGGATATCGGCGAGAATCTCCCGGGTATGCGGATTGAAACTGCTCTCGAAGCCAGCGACGGAGTCGAATTCCAGATAGCCGATGGCAATGTAAGGCGCAGGAATTCCCGCAGCACCGCCGCTCACGCCCAGATCCGCGCCAATGCGCCGGCAGGCGGGCCCGCACTTTCGCATGACCATGGGCATGTGATTGCGGGTGTAGTAGTCCATGTCGAAGCGGATTCCGGCGCCGCTGGGATATAGTACGCAGACCCTGATCATAGGTTTCTCCATGTTGCAGCCAAGGCAGTGTGCCGCCGCCATCGTGGCAATTCCAGCCGCTCGACTGCTGCAGGCGCTGTTGGCCTGGCTGCTCTGCTATACGTGGCAGCCCTCCTTGGCGCTGGCGGGCGCCGCTGAGCCGGACACCGGCGGCGCGGCACACACGATCGCCGCTGCACGCCACACCGAGAACGTCGTGCTCATCGTGAGTGACGGGCTGCGCTGGCAGGAGATGTTCACGGGCGCGGATGCCCAGTTGCTGAAGCCCGAGACGGGCGGTAACTGGGTCAGCGAGAAAGAGCTGCGGCAGCGCTATTGGCGGCCCGATCCGGCCGAACGCCGTCAGCTTTTGTTCCCTTTCATCTGGAGCGCGGTGGCCCGGCACGGCCAGATCTTCGGCAACCGCACCCGCGGCAGCGATGCTCATGTCACCAACGGCCGTGCGTTCTCGTATCCGGGCTATAACGAGATGTCGGTGGGTTATCCCGACAAGAACATCAACAGCAATGGTTTCGGTCCGAATCCCAATGCCAGCGTCTTCGAATGGCTGAATAATCTGCCGGAGCTGCAGGGTCAGGTCGCCATCTACGGCACCTGGGCCACGTATACCGAGATTTTCAATGAGCGGCGCAGCCATCTGGTCATCCAGGCAGGCTGGAAGACTCCGCCGCCGACAGGCGACGCATCGCACGACGCCCTGCTGGCGCGATTGCTCGCGACCACCACCCGCTTTGATGAGGAAGACCTGGATTGCGCCCTTCTGCAGGTGGAGCTGCTCGATTATGTCCGCGCCCACAAACCTCGGGTGCTGTTCGTCGGCTACGGAGAGACCGACGGTTGGGCGCACCAGGGCCGCTACGATCTGGTGCTCGCCAGCGCGCAACGCATGGATTCCTTCGTGCGCGAGCTCTGGGAAACCATGCAGTCGATCCCGCAGTATCGCGAGCGGACGACTTTCATCATCACCGCCGATCACGGCCGCGGCAGTGGCCTCGTGCAATGGAAGGAACACGGAGTCGCGCAGCCCGGCTCGGAAAACGTCTGGATCGCCGTGATCGGGCCGGACACACCGCCGCTGGGTGAGCGCACGCAGACCGAACCGGTCACCCAGTCCCAGATTGCCGCAACCGTTGCGGCTTTCGTCGGCAAGGACTATCGGCAAGCCGTACCGGCAGCTGCACCTGCCATCCGCGCCGTACTCGGCCCGAACCCACGGCATGAGTGAGCTGCACGGGCTCATTGCCCTGCAGGGCCCGCCGGCTGAGGTGACGACGAGCGAAGCCGAGGAGGTGGCGCGCCGGCTGTATGGCATCGAGGGCGCTGCCGAGCCGCTTGCCGGAGAGCGCGATCGCAACTTCCGGCTCATGACGGATCAGGGCCCGTGCGTTCTGAAATTCCTCGATGTGACGGCGAGCGAGACGATCGTGGCCGGGCAGACGGCGGTCCTCAGACACCTGGCTACAAACTGTGAGCTGCCCCTGCCCCGGCTGCTGCCGACACTTGCGGGGCAGGATCTGGGCGTGACTCGCACGGCAAGCGGACGCTGGCGGGTGCGGCTCGTGACCTACCTGCCAGGTGAGCTGCTCCTGCATGTGCATCCTGAGCGGACACTGCTGCGCGATATTGGCCGGCAGATCGGGGTCCTCGATGGCGCGCTCGAGAACTTCACACACCCGGCGCTCGCGCAGCAGATCGCCTGGGACATCCGTCAATTGCCGCGGCTCACCACACTGTTGCCACGGCTTGCGGATCCGCAGGCGCGCCGGCTGCTGACTGCGGCATTGCCGCCGGCACTCGCTATATTGCCCAGGCTTGCAGCCTTTCGCAGTCAGGCCATTCACGGCGACTGCCACCCGGGCAATCTGCTGGTCAGCACGGCGACTGCTCGCTGTACAGGCATCATTGATCTCGGTGACCTCATCCACGCACCGGTGATCCTCGAGATCGCAGTGACCGTCGCCGAATCGCTGGCGGTGGGCGTCGCCTCGGACGATGACGTGGTCGAGCTTCTGAGCGGCTTCAGGCAGACGCAGGCGCTGCGCAGGCCCGAATGTCACGCGCTCTACGAACTGTTGCTGGCCCGCCTGTGCGTGATGGAGTTGATGCGTGGCTGGCGCGCGGATGGTGAGGTGCCTGTGGATGCCACGGATGCAGGCTCGCCTGCCGCCGCCATGCAGGCCATAGACAAGCTGTTGTGTCAGGGGCGCAGCGGCTGGGTGCACCGGTTCGTCGATGCAATCGAAACAGCACCGGCAAACGGATGAGGTGAACGATGCATGACCGGGATGAGCTGCTTGCGAGGCGCCACCGCACGCTGGGCGCTTTCGCTGAGCTCTCGTACGATCAACCGGTCCGCATCACGCATGCCGCGGGGGTCTGGATTCATACCGCAGCGGGCGAGCGTCTGCTCGATGTCTACAACAATGTCCCGCATGTCGGCCACGCCCACCCCCGCGTAGCGGCGGCGATTGCCGCACAGGCACAGCGGGTCGCGAGCAATACCCGCTACCTGGATGAGCGCGTCATCGAGTACAGCGAGCGGTTACTCGCCACTTTTCCCGCACATCTTGATACCTGTCTGTTCGTCAATTCCGGCAGCGAGGCCAACGATGTCGCCTGGCAGATCGCCAAAGCGCACACGAGTAACTGTGGTGCATTGGTGATGTCACATGCCTATCACGGCATTACTGACTCCGTGGCCTCGCTATCCACCGCGATCCGGCGCAACCCTGCCCCGCACGTCGCGCAGCTGCAACCTCCGCGCCACACCTCTGATGCGGAGGGCGGGGTTGCTGCAGCCGGCGCACTCATCGCTCAGCTACAAGATCGCGGCTGCGCACTCGCTGCGTTGATGATCGACAGTGCCATGACCAGCAGTGGCGTGTACGACCCGCCGCCCGCCTGGGGTGCGCTGCTCAGCAACGTGGTGCATGGCGCTGGAGCTCTGGTCATTGCCGATGAAGTGCAGATCGGCCTCGGCCGCTGCGGCTCGCACCTGTGGGGCTTCGAGCGCCGTGGGCTGGTTCCTGATCTCGTTACGCTCGGCAAACCAGTCGCAAATGGCTATCCACTCGGCATCGTCGTCATGCGCCGCGCGCTGCTGGAGCCGTTCCAGCGCGATACCGGGTTCTTCTCCACTTTCGGAGGCAATCAGATCGCCGCCGCAGCCGGCATGGCGGTCCTCGAGGTCGTACAGCAAGAGGGGCTCATGGAGAATGCCCAGCGCACCGGAAGTTACTTTCTCGCGCGCTTGCGTGAGCTGGCTGCACAACAACCGCTGTTGCGTCAGATCCGCGGCTCAGGTTTGCTGTTGGGTGCCGAGCTCGGCGCTCCTGGCGGGCTCAACCCCGCCCACTTCACGCGCGGAGTGCTCAACGCCCTGCGCGCGCGCGGCATCCTGAGCGGAGCCGACGGTCCGCAAGGCAATGTGCTCAAGCTGCGCCCGCCCCTGCCCTTCCTGCCGGAACACGTCGATCGGGTCATCACAGCGCTGCAGGAGATTCTGCAGCACGCCGGTCCATGATGTTGATGAGTGCAGCACGAATCCCCGGCTCGAACGCCGAATGTCCGGCATCATCGATGATGTGCAGCTCGGAGCCTGGCAGTGCCTCGTGCAATGCGACCGCGGTAACCGGCGGACACAGCAGATCGTACCGGCCCTGAACGATCGCACACGGAATGCCGGCCAGCCGCGAGGCTTGCTGCAGCAGCAGATCATCGGGTGCGAAACGATTGTTACGCATGTAGTGCACTTCGAGCGTCGCGAGCCGCACGGCGTTGGCGAGATTCGCCTGACCCAGCGCCGATGCCCGCAGTGAAACGCAGCCCGCCTCGAAGGACGCCCAGGCGTGGGCGGCGTTTTGTCGGACCTGCGGATCTGGGTCGGTCAACAGCGTCCAGTAACCCTCGCGCACATCGCTGCGCAGCTGCGGCGGCAGGTATTCCGTGAAGGCGCGCCAGGCACGGGGCGCGAACTGACGGATGCCATGCAGAAACCAGTCGATCTCCACTTGGCGCAGCAGGAAAATGCCACGCAGCGTGAGACTCAGGCAGTGTTGTGGATATTTCTCGGCGTACGCGAGTGCGAGCGTCGAGCCCCACGAGCCGCCAAACACGTGCCAGCTGCCGATACCGAGCAGCTGCCGCAGACGCTCCATGTCGGCAATCAGATCGGCAGTGGTGTTGTTGCGGATCTCGGCAGCAGGAGCCGAGCGGCCGGCACCGCGCTGATCGAAGAGTACGATCCGATAGGCGCGGGGATTGAAAAACCGCCGATGCTCGGGCGAGCATCCCGCGCCCGGGCCGCCGTGCAGAAACACCACCGGCACGCCGGCCGGATTGCCGCATTCCTCCCAGTACACGGTGTGAATGTCGTCCACGGTGAGCCGTCCGCTGCGATGGGGCTCCACCGACGGATATAACTCACCACGCGTGCTCAGCGCTTCCATTCAGCCAGGCGCGGGTCTGCCGTGGCCGCAGCGGGCTGCAGCCTTCAGAGACCAAGTCCCTCGCGCATGCGCTCATCGTACCAACGGTGAAACAGGTCGACCATGAACTCGGTGGAACTCAGCGGCCCGGGGATGTACTGCGGACTCGCCGTACCCCGCTGTGTCTCCTCGACGAAGTGCGCATCCTGAGCGTTGGTGGCCTGCCAGACGCGGGCGAGATTCTCCGCATCGTAGTCCTTGCCCTCTTCTGCCTCAGCGTTGACCAACCAGGTCGTACGCACGAGCGTGCGCTCGCGATCCACCGGCAACACCATGAAGGTGATGATGTGATCGCTGAGAAAGTGGAACCACGCGTTTGGTTGAACGTGCAGATGCAACGTGCCGAGCCGCGCCTCAGTCAGGTTGCCCAGCAGACGCCGACAGGCTACCCGCGTATCCAGGGTCATCGACTCGCCGGATCCTTCGAGCACCAGGCGTTCGGTGCGAAACGCGGTCGCCCGACCATGCAGCCGCTCGATCCGCTGCCACGGCAGGCCGGCGCGCTCCCAGCTCTGGCGCGTCAGCTCCTTGGCCTGCAGGTAGCGCTCATAGGCACTGCGCTCCTGCGTCGACAGTGATACCTCATTCACATCCCCCAGGAAGTGAAACAGTGAGTTCAGCAACTCCGGATGGCCGCCACAATGAAAGCATTCGCGGTTGTTCTCGACGGTCAGCTTCCAGTTGCCGTCCTCGATCAGATCGATCTGCCTGACAATCCGGGTACGCACCGGGGCATGCGGCGTGAGATAGGGCAGCAGCTGCGTGTTCATGTCCGCGAAGTCTGCCGGCGGCTCAGGAGCGAGGCACACGAACAGCAGCCCCGCCAGGTTGCGCAGGTGCACCGGCTGCAGTTTCAGCCCGTGCGCGGCCTGCACATCGGCGCCCGGTCCGCAATCCACCACCTGCCCCGCTGAATCGTACGACCAGCGATGATAAGGACAGACGATGCGCGCGCCGACCACGCCTGCTGGCTGCTGCAGAATGCGCGAGCCGCGGTGACGGCAGATGTTGTGAAAGGCGGCGATGGAGCCATCGTCCTGGCGCAGGATGAAGATCGAGTACGGCCCGATCTGATAGGTGCGGTAATCCCCGGCTTCAGGGATCTCCGGCTCACTGGCCACGAACAGCCAATGGCGCGCAAAAATCAGCTCCATGTCGGCTGCGAACACCCGCTCATCGCGGAAGAAGGCCCCGGGCAGCGCGTACCCGGTCCGCCGTGAGTCCAACAGCGCTGCCACGTAAGCGCGTGCCGACTCCCCGATGGGCAGCGCGGTCGCGGATCCTTGAGGACACGGTTCGTCGTCAGGCATGAGGTGTGCTCGTCCTGTGGCCAAAGAATAAGCAGAGTTTGACAGCGGGCAGCGACCGTGTGCAGGGAAAAATTGGCATGTCCCCATCGAAAAAACATATCCGCAAGGATGCCCGCAGCCTGCGCCTGCGCCCCCAGGCCCGGGAGCGCCGAGCGCATTCCGGGTTTCCGACCATTAAGATAGGCCCCGGCCCACGATAGGTCCCGGCCCACGATAGGCCCTGGCCCAGCACGGAACCTTTAAATGGCGCTCTTGAGATCGAATGAGCTTCCCCCCAGCGCGCGCGGCGGTGCGCCGCTGCCGCCCGGCCCCCTGCTGGGGTTCGTCGTCGCGGTCGCAGCAGTGTTTTTCATCGCGCTGCTGACTTGGCGCGCCCTGGAGGTGCGTTCGCTCGCTGCCCGGCAGGTGACCGCCTCGCTGGGGGTCATTCAGCAGATCCAGACGCTGATGTCTTTGATGAAGGACGCGGAGACCGGTCAGCGTGGCTATCTGCTGACCGGAGAAGAAACGTACGTCGAGCCCTTTACCGCGGCGCGGGCAGCCATCAGCGGTGAGCTGGACAACACCCGGGTACTGCTCAGCGGCCGCACCGAGCAGCTGGCGCGCTTGGGGAGCCTGCAACAGCTCATCGACCTGAAGCTGAACGAGCTGCGCGAGACCATCGAGCAGCGTCGAAACGGCGATACCGCGGCCGCCCTGCGCACTGTGCGCACCGATCGCGGCAAAATTTACATGGACCGCATTCGCAACATCGCCGCGCAGATGCTGACCACTGAGCAGCGCGAGCTCACGCAGCGGCAGCAGGAATGGGAGAGCAGTGAGGAGGTCTCGACCGGAGTGACCTTCGGCGGATCGGCACTGCTGCTGTTGTTGATTGCGTTTGCAGGTTTCGCAACCTCGCGGGACTACCGGGCATCGCAATCGCAGATCTGGATCCGTTCCGGACAGATGGCGCTCGGCAGGCGCCTGCAGGGGGAGCAGCGCCTGGATAAGCTCGGTGAGAATGTGCTGGAGTTCCTCGCCGAGTATATGGGAGCGCGGGTGGGCGCGGTGTACCTGGCGGACGGACCCGATCTGTTTCGCCTCATCGCAGGTTACGCGCTGCCTGCGGATGCACCGCGGAGTTTGCGTGGTGGGGATGGCTTGCTGGGGCAGGCCGCCAAGGAGAACCGACCGCTGCGCGTGCAGCAGCTCCCTGCGGAGCATCTGCCCGTAGCCTCGGCGACGGGACGCAGCCAGCCGCGCGAGCTGCTGATCGCGCCAGCCAGCATCGACAGCCGGGTGCAGGGCGTGCTGGAGCTCGGTTTTTTTCGCACCATCCAGAGTGAGGATGAGGAGCTGCTGGAACGGGTATCCGAGATCCTGGCTGTCGCGATCCGCAGCTCGAAGGACCGCACACGCCTGGAGGAGTTGCTGGAAGAAACCCAGCGCCAGGGCGAGGAGCTGCAGACGCAACAGGAAGAGCTGCGCGTCAGTAACGAGGAGCTGGAGGTGCAGGCGCGCTCGCTCAAGGAGTCCCAGGCGCAGCTCCAGGCACAGCAGGCCGAGCTCGAGCAGACCAATGCGCAACTCGAGGAGCAGGCGCAGATTCTCGAGCACCAGAAGCGATGAATTGTCCGACCGCCCAGACCGTGCTCACCCAGAAGGCGGGGGACCTGGAGCGCGCCAATCAGTACAAGAGCGAGTTCCTGGCCAACATGAGCCACGAGCTGCGCACGCCGCTGAACTCCTCGCTCATTTTAGCCAAGATTCTCGCTGACAACCGCGCGGGTAATCTCACGCCCGAGCAGGTGCGTTTCGCCCAGACCATCTCCTCCGCCGGCAACGATCTGCTGGCCATCATCAACGATATTCTCGACCTGTCGAAGATCGAGGCTGGCAAGGTCGAGCTGAGCCCCGAGGCGGTCAATCTCGGCAATCTGCTCGATAACCTGCACAAGCAGTTCCAGCCTGTTGCGAACCAGAAACATCTCGCACTCTCCCTCAGCGTTGAGCCGGGGGCGCCCGGGCAGCTGCATACCGATAGCCAGCGTGTGGGTCAGATCCTGCGCAACCTCATCTCCAATGCATTGAAATTCACCGAGCGCGGCGAGGTCACCCTGCGGGTGTCCGCCGGTCCGGCCAACACAGTCAACTTCGCGGTGCAGCGATACCGGCATCGGCATCTCCGAGCACCAGCGCGAGATCATCTTCGATGCCTTCCGCCAGGCCGATGGCAGCACGCACCGCAAGTACGGCGGCACGGGTCTCGGGCTCACGATCTCCAGGGATCTCGCGCGTCTGCTGGGCGGGGACATCACTGTCGCGAGCACTCCGGGAGAAGGCAGTGTCTTCACCCTGACACCTGCCGACGGTGTTCAGCGGCGCGAAGCCGCAGCCGATCTCGCCTCTGCCGCCTGCGCCCACCATTCAGGATGCGGCCCACCTCGCCCGTCCGGCAGCCGTTGCCGAGCCGGCACTGATTGCCGCGCCAGCCATCGAGGATGACTCCAAGACGCTGCGTACCGATGCGCCGCTGATCCTGATCGTGGAGGATGATCCGGCCTTTGCGACGATCTTGCGTGACACGGCGCATGAGCTCGGCTTCCAGTGCATCATCACGCATACCGCCAATGACGGGGTCGCGGCTGCGGCGACCTATCATCCGAAGGCGATCCTGCTCGACATGCATCTGCCGGATCACCCCGGTCTGAGTGTGCTCGATCAGCTCAAGCGCAATCCGCGGTTGCGACACATTCCCGTGCACGTATTGTCGGTGGAGGATTACTCGCAGCAGGCCCTCGCAATGGGAGCTGCGGGTTATGCCTTGAAACCGGTGAGGCGTGAGCAGCTGATGGAGGCCATGCGCCGGCTGGAGGCCAAGTTTTCCCAGCGCGTGCGGCAGCGTGCTGGTCGTCGAGGACGATGAACGGCAGCGCGAAAGCATCCGGCAGCTGCTGGAGAACGAGGATGTGCACATTACCGCTGCGCGCAATGCCGCCGATGCGTTGGGCAACCTGCGCACGAATCACTTTCGACTGCATGGTCATGGATCTGAATCTGCCGGATGTCAGTGGCTATGAGCTGCTGCAGCG
This sequence comes from uncultured Pseudomonadota bacterium, assembly GCA_963715725.1. GTDB lineage: Bacteria > Pseudomonadota > Gammaproteobacteria > Steroidobacterales > Steroidobacteraceae > 13-2-20CM-66-19. Next base: position 4,500,155 of record OY970272.1, read on the forward strand.
GATGGCGGATGCCGACGATGTCGCCTTTCCGCCGGTAATCGTCTACACGGGACGCTCGCTCACCGGGGATGAGGAGCAGAGTCTGCGTCGCTTCTCGCGATCCATCATCATCAAGGATGCACGCTCACCGGAGCGCCTGCTGGATGAGGTCACGCTGTTTCTGCACCAGGTGGAAGCGCGCCTGCCCGCAGAGCGGCAACGCATGCTGCAGCAGGCGCGCGACCGGGACGCAGCGCTCGAGGGGCGCCGCATCCTCGTGGTGGAGGATGACGTGCGCAACATCTTCGCGCTCTCGAGCCTGCTCGAGCCGAAGGGGGCGAAGATCGAGATCGCCCGCAATGGGCGCGAAGCCATCGAAACCCTCGCGCGCAACGGCAGCGGGACCGGCGCGCCTATCGACCTCGTGCTGATGGACATCATGATGCCGGAAATGGATGGACTCACCGCGATGCGTGAGATCCGCAAGCGCGCGGAATGGCGGCGGCTGCCGATCATCGCGCTCACCGCGAAGGCCATGCGCGATGATCAGGAGAGGTGCCTGGCTGCGGGCGCCAATGACTACATTGCCAAGCCGCTCGATGTGGAGAAGCTGCTGTCGCTGGTGCGGGTGTGGATGCCCAAACCCAGCGTCGCCTGAGAGCAGCCGCGGCGGCGAGGGCTGCGTGACACAGGACAAAGACATCGAGCTGCGAGCTGCTCATCGAGGCGGTGTACCTGAAGTATCACTATGATTTTCGCCAGTACGCGCGCGCGTCGTTGAAACGCCGCATGACGGCAGCCATGACGCATTTCCACGTGCAGACACTCTCCCAGCTGCAGGACCGGCTGCTGCACGAGCCGACGGCATTTCCGGAGCTGCTCGACTTTCTCACCATCCCGGTGAGCGAGATGTTCCGCGACCCTTCCTACTTCCGTGCGCTGCGCGAGCTCGTGGTGCCGGTGTTGCGGACTTACCCGTCCCTGAAAATATGGGTAGCCGGCTGCAGCAGCGGCGAGGAGGTGTACTCGCTCGCGATCCTGCTGCGCGAGGAAGGATTGCTCGCCCGCAGTCTCATCTATGCGACGGATATCAATCCGCACACGCTGCAAAAAGCGGCGGCTGGTGTGTATGGCGTGGAGCGCATCGCAGGCTTCAGCGAGAACCATCGCCACGCTGGCGCCACGGACCTCGCTCTCGGAGTACTACACGGCCGCCTACGGCGGCGCCGTGTTCGACAAGTCATTGCGCGAGCACGTGGTGTTTTCCGATCATAGCCTCGCGACTGACAGCGTGTTCGCAGAGGTGCAGCTGGTCTCCTGTCGCAACGTGCTCATCTATTTCAATCGCGAGCTGCAGGATCGGGCCGTCGGCCTGTTCCGCGATGCCCTGTGCCGCAAGGGGTTTCTCGGCATCGGCTCAAAGGAGTCGTTGCGCTTCTCGGCTCATGCGGCCTCGTTCGCCGAGCTGGCACGCGAGCAACGCATCTACCAGAAGCGGGACTACTGATGCACGCCGAGCTGCTCCAGGGTCGAATCGAAGCGGTAGTCATCGGCGGCTCGGCCGGTGGCATCCAGGCGCTGTCGGTGTTGCTGCCGGCATTGCCGCAGAATTTGCGGATGCCGGTATTCATTGTCGTGCATCTGCCGCGTGAGCGGTCGAGCCTGCTGGTCGAGATCTTCGAGCGGCGTTGCGCGCTGCGCGTCAAGGAAGCGGAGGACAAGGAGCCAATCGCGCCAGGCACGGTGTATTTCGCGCCACCTGATTACCACCTGCTGATCGAAGCGGGCGGCCAGCTCGCGCTTTCTGCCGATGAGCCCGTGAACTACTCGCGCCCTTCGATCGATGTGCTGTTCCAATCGGCGGCCGATGTGTACGCAGAACGACTGTTGGGCATCATCCTCAGCGGTGCGAACGAGGATGGCGCGGACGGGCTGCAAGCTGTGCACGCCGCCGGCGGTGTTACGGTCGTGCAGCAGCCCGAGGATGCGCTCGTGCCACTCATGGTAAGGTCAGCGCTGCAGCGCGCACCGGCCGACTTCGTGCTAACGCTTGCCCAGCTGGCGCGCCTGCTGGCAGAGCTGCCGCTGGCCACGGCAGGCCCTGGACCCTGACATGGTAAGGACGAACGACGCAATGGAGCCCCGAGTCAAGTGCCTGTTGGTCGATGACCTGGAGGAAAACCTGCTGGCGCTGGCGGCTTTGCTGCAGCGGCCGGACATCGTCATCCTGACGGCGCGCTCGGGCCGCGAGGCCCTCGAGCTGCTGTTGGTGCACGATGTGGCGCTTGCGTTTCTGGATGTGCAGATGCCCGAGATGGACGGCTTCGAGCTGGCCGAGCTGATGCGCGGTACCGAGCGCACCCGCCAGGTGCCGATCATCTTCGTCACCGCCGGCGCGCGCGACCAGTACCGGCTGTTCAAAGGATACGAACGCGGCGCAGTCGATTTCCTCTTCAAGCCGATCGAGCCACACATCCTGCGCAACAAGGCGGACGTGTTCTTTCAGCTGTATCGACAGAAGCATCAGCTGGCACAGCAGCTGATCGAGCGCACCGAGACCCTGCACCTCAGCGAGATGCTGGTCGCCATGTTGAGTCATGACCTGCGCAGTCCGCTGAACGCAGTACTCACCTCAGCGATGTTGATCCAGCGCCGCTCCACCGAAGAGCCGGTGCAGCAGGTGGCACAGCGCATCCTGACGAGCACCAGGCGCATGGCGCGCATGATCGAGGACATGTTGGATCTGGCGCGCGCACGTCTCGCAGGCGGCATTCCCCTCAGGCGCGAGCCGGCGGACCTCGCGCCACTGCTCGAGCGGGCGGTCTCGGAGGTGAGCACTGCCTATCCACAGGCAACCGTCACGGTCTCACAGCAGGGCGATCTTACCGGTGAGTGGGACACCGAGCGGCTCGCGCAGGTCGCATCCAACCTCGTGGGCAATGCCCTGCAGCACGGCGAAGTGGGTCAACCGGTGCAAGTTGCCGCCGATGGCAGCCATCCGGCGGAGGTGACCCTCACCGTGACCAACGCGGGGACGATTCCGGCCGATCTGCTGCCGCAGCTGTTTGATCCATTCCGCGGCGCGCAGCGCCAAGGCCGCAATGAGGGTCTGGGACTGGGGCTGTATATCGTGCAGCAGATCGTGCTGGCTCACCAGGGCAGCGTGGCAGTTGAATCCGGCGAGCACCGCTGCACGCGCTTCACGGTGAGAGTGCCGCGCGCAAAGCAGCCTGAAGAGGTGAGCCCGAGCGCCCGCCTCTAGGTTTTCTTGTTCCACATCCGGCACCACCCCTGCCCGTTCACGCGTTTGCCAGGGAAGAACGTGCACGGCGCGGTGGCATCCGCCGGCTTGCCCTGATACCACGAGCATCCTGAGCAGCTCGCGCCCTGTTGGTACTGCGGATTGGCTTTTGCATCCACACGTTTGGCATCCGTTACATACCCGAGTGCGACTGCGAGGGAGTCCTTCTCATCCACCGGCGGCGCGGTGGCGGCATCCTGTGATGCAGGAGCTGGATCCTGCGATGCAGGTGCGGCGTTCGCAGCGAGTACGGTGCGCGTGGGCGCCAGCAGCCCAAGTGTCGCCGTGCTGCCGGCAGCGCCCATGATCGCAAGCAGGCGGCGGCGCGAGAGATGCTCTGTCATAGACGATACCGGTGTGGCGAAGTAATCATCATACAACCTTGGGCCTCACAGTCCGTGGCGAATTTGCCGCAGCCTTCTGGCATGCTAGCCGCATGACTGGCTGCCCTGCCCGCCTGCGACCTCGCTGCGTTGCTGCACTGATGTGCCTGTGCCTCGGCGCACTGCTCTCACCCACCGCTCACGCCGATTGGTACCGGCGCACCGATAACATCATGGGCACGCGCATCTACGTGGAACTGTGGGGCGATGACTCCGCCAGGGCAGAAGCCGCGATCGATGCAGTCATGGGCGAGATGCATCGTATCGATGAGCTGATGAGTCACTACAAGCCCGAAAGTCAGCTCTCCCGGATCAACGCGCGCGCGGCCGAGGAGCCAGTCGCCGTGGATCCGGAGTTGTTCGATCTCATCAAGCTCTCCACTCATTATTCCGAGATTACCGAGGGTGCGTTCGACATCACCTACGCAAGCGTCGGGCATCTGTACGACTACCCACACCACGTGCGTCCGAATGAGCAGCAGATCAAGCAAGCACTGCCCGGGGTGAACTGGCGCAACATGCGACTCGATGCGCAGCGGCACACGGTAAAGTTCGAGCGTGCCGGGATGCGCATCGACCTGGGTGGCATCGGCAAGGGTTACGCAGTCGACCGCTGCATCGGGTTGCTGCAGGCCCGGGGATTCAAGCACGCAGTCGTCACCGCCGGTGGCGATACCCGCATCATTGGGGATCACATGGGGCGGCCGTGGCTGGTCGGCATCCGCGATCCCAACGATGAGCACAAGGTAGTGACCCGCATCCCGCTGGTGGACTCAGCGATGTCCACCTCCGGTGATTACGAGCGCTATTTCGATGAGAACGGCATCCGCTACCATCACATTATCGATCCGCGGACCGGCCATTCCGCCAGCAAGGTGCGCAGCGCGACGGTTCTGGCACCGACTGCCACGCAGACGGACGGCATGTCCAAGACGGCATTCGTGCTTGGGCCGGAGAAGGCGCTGGAGATCATCAACCGCATGCCTGAATACGATGCGGTGTTCATTACCCCCGATGGCCGGATCCTGTATTCCAACGGCCTGCAGCCGCCCAAGCCCGGCGAGCCCTCAGGTCGGCCGGCACAACGTTGATCGGCTAACAACCGAGAGCAGCGCCATCACTGCGCGGATCACTGCCTGCTTCGAGAGTCCCATCCGGGTAGCGCACGATCGCTCCGGCGTGCCCTACCAGCTCGTCATAGGGCTTCACCAGCTCCAGGTCGTGGCCAAGCCGCCGCAGTGCATCGCAGGTTGCCTCAGGAAAGCGTGGTTCGAGCTTCAGCGTGTCGCTGGACTCACCCCAGGCTCTTCCCAGCAGCCAGCGCGGCGCATCGATGGCCGCCTGCACGCGCCAGCCCAGTACAGCGATGCGTGAGAAAAGGGCACTCTGGAATTGGGGCTGCCCATCGCCGCCCATCGCGCCGTAGACCAGGAGCCGACCGTCGGCCAGGCGCGCCAGCGGTGGATTGAGGGTATGAAACGGCCGTCTGCCCGGTTGCAGCGGATTGCGCGCCGAAGGATTCAGCGCAAAGCTGCATCCGCGATTCTGCCAGGTGATACCGCTCTCAGGCAGGACGATACCGCTACCGAACTCGTAGTAGATGCTTTGGATGAAACTGACACCTACGCCGTTCTCGTCAATGACACCGAGCCATACGGTGTCACCCGGAGCAGCCGCCGCACCCCACGGCGCCGCGGCGTCCATGTTGATGCGCGCAGCCAGCGCATCCAGCGCCGCCGCACTCGATAACCCGGACGGATCGACCGACATGTAGTCCGGATCGGTGACATACCGGTCCCGGATCCCGAAGGCGAGCTTCGTTGCCTCCACACTCACGTGCACGTAGGGTGCCCCCAAGCCGTCCATGTCGCGATGCATGCGCCGATCCAACATGCCGAGAATCAACAAAGAGATCAGGCCCTGCGATGGCGGCGGCATGTTGTAGAGCGTGCCCAGGGAGTGAGGCAGTACCAGCGGGTTGCGGCGACGCGACTCGTGGCGTTCAAGATCAATCAGTGCCACCGGGCTGCCCAGCCGCTGCAGATCCGCGGCCATGCTGCACGCCAGCTCGCCACGATAAAAATCGTCCAGCCCGCAACGCACCAGCTGCTCGAAGACGGCGGCGAGCCGTGGCTGGGTAAAACGCGCTCCCTCGTCGGGCGGCTGGCCGTCTGGCAAGAACGTCGCTGCAAAACCCGGCTGCTGCTCGAGCTCAGCGCGTTTGGCCGCCACGCTTTCAGCCTGGCTACGGCTGACTGTTATGCCACCGCGCGCATAGGCAATCGCGTCCGCGAGCAGACGGCTGAGGGGCAGTCGCCCGTTCAGCTTCGTGCGGGAATACTCGTGCGCATGTGCCCAGCCGGAGACTGTGCCTGCCACGGTGCAGGCAGCCCATGGCCCTCGAACGGGTATCTGCGTCAGTCCCTGCGCCCGATACGCTTCGAGTGTCGCCGCGCTGGCAGCGGCGCCGCATGCCTCGATACCAACAGGGTTCCACACCGGGGGTGGCGATGAGCCAGAAGCCATCGCCGCCGATGCTGTTCATATGAGGATAGACGACCGCAATGGTGGCCGCCGCAGCCATCATCGCCTCGACGGCATTGCCACCCTCACGCAGTATGGCGAGGGCGCTCTGCGCGGCCGCAGCGTGCGGAGCGGTCGCGGCGCCACCGATCGTCCGCATGCGGGACTAGCGGTGCAACCCCCTCGCAGTTACTGCGAGGTGCCGCCGTGACGAGCCTTGAGCAACCGATCCACTTCCGCTTCCGCCGCGAGCCAATCCTCTTCCTCGTGGCCCGTCGCAAATCCCCGGCGCTCGGCGCGCAGATAGGCACCTTCGGCAATCATGCTCCTGCGCACATCCTCGGAGACCTCCACGCGTACCTGCGATGGAGCGGCAGGTTTGCGCACTCGCGGGGCGGCGCTCTTCTCTGCTGCGGCACCGACGCCCGGTGCAACAGCACCTACCGGCTTGTCCGCTTTGATGACGTTCGGAATTTCCTTGGCGACTTTTGGGCTATCGGGCGTGCGTGGGCTATCGGGGGGACGGCGTGTGGCCATCGCTTACTCCTGTGTGATGTTCAAGCGGACTGCGACTGGCGCGCAGCCTTTCCTTTGCGCCGTCCGGAATTCTTACCGGCAGCGCTCGTCCTGGCGTTTGACGCGGCCGCGGCGCTCGCCGTGGTGCCCCCACCATTGGCGGCGCGACGCTCGGTCCTGACATAGTCATTGCCGCGGGCCGCGATCGAGTTGATCGTCTGGCGGCTGAGCGAGGTGAGGTAGCGGCCAAAATCCTTGCCAAGCTGCGGATGACCCAGACCAAACTCCACGGTGGCCTGCAGGTAACCGAGCTTGCTGCCGCAATCATAACGCTTGCCGGTGAAGCGGTGCGCATAGACCGCCTCCTCCTTCATGAGCGCGGCGATCCCATCCGTGAGCTGGATCTCACCGCCGGCACCCTGACCTACCCGCTCCAGATGCGCAAAAATCGCAGGTGACAGGACGTAGCGGCCTACCACTGCGAGGTTTGACGGGGCAGCTGCCGGCTTGGGCTTCTCGACGATGCTGTTGACACGGCTGGTGGCCGACTTGTCCGCCTGAACCGCCACGATGCCGTACTTGTCGGTATCGTTGCGCGGCACCACCTGCACGCCCAACACGCTGGCGCGCTTCGCCTCGTAGACCTCTGCCATCTGCCGCAGGCACGCCACCTCACTCTTGATGAGATCGTCCGCCAGATGCACGAAGAACGGTTCCGCACCGACCGCAGGCTGGGCAGAAAGCACTGCGTGACCGAGTCCGAGAGGTGCCGGCTGTCGGATATAGATGCAGGAAGCATAGGAGGGCAACACGCTGCGCAGCTGGTTGAGTAGATCGCTCTTGCCCTGCGCCTCGAGCATATGCTCGAGTTCCTGGTCGGAATCGAAATGATCTTCGATCGCGCGCTTGGAGGCACCGGTGATGAACACGAGCCGCGTGGCGCCGGCTGCGAGGGCTTCCTCCACGGCATACTGGATCAGCGGCTTGTCCACCACCGGCAGCATCTCCTTGGGGCTCGCCTTGGTAGCAGGCAGAAAGCGCGTGCCGCGTCCGGCTACGGGAAACACCGCCGTGCGGATGGCTGACCTCGGATTCATCCTCATCAAGTTTATTCTCCCGCGCTCTCGTGCAGATACAGGGCGCTATCGCCTACGCGAAGCAAAGTATATGCCAATGCCCTCCAACATGCGCTCGCCACGAGGCCATGTAGTACCGCCGCGCAAGGCGCATTACAGCGCGCGTACCGCCTCGTCTGCGCAAGGCGCCTCACATCGCGCGCGCCGCCTCATCCGTGCGCTCTGCCCACTTGAACACCGCGGGGCGCATGCTGTCCCAGGAGCGGCACTTGGGGCAGTGCCAGTACCAGCCCACGCTGTGCAAGCCGCAGTCATCGCACTGATAGCGGCCCCCGGCATCACCGATCCGCGTGAGCAGCGCACCGAGGGAGACTGCATCGGCCGCTGATTCGACACCGGCACCAAACTCGCAGGTCACGCTTGGCAGACGCTTCACATCCTGCGCCGGCAGCGCTGTAGCGAGCAGCCATGCGAGCTGCCGACCGCTGACACGCCCGTTGCGTTGCAAGCGGCGCGCCAGTTGAGCGAGAACATCACCTTCACCGGCCAGGCTGGCAAGCCTCAGTACCCGTGGGATGATCTCGAGCGCCAGACCAGGAAAGAGCTCGAGGGCAGTGAGATAGAGCGTCAGTGCCTCACCGGGCGCACCGGCGAGCTCGGTCATGCGCGCTGTGAGAATCTGAGCGCGCGGCAATTCTGCATCGTGCGTGCGTGCCTGGCGCAGCAACGTGCGCGCCCGCTCCATGTCACCCTGCAGCAAAGCATGCTCGGCCAGCTCGCACAGGTAGTGGGCGGCGACCGTGCGGCGCTCCACCTGCAGTGCAGGGGGCAGCTCATGGAAGACTTTCAGGGCATTCGCCCACTCACCCTGCTGCTCGTAGATGCGCACCAGGTGATCGAGCGCCGCATTGCGATACTCACGCGAGGCGGTCAGCTCCTCGAGCAGGCGCTCGGCGCGGTCCATGAGTCCGGCGCCGAGATAATCCAACGCCAGCGCGAATGCCGCTTTGTCCCGCAAACTGACAGCGCCGTGCTCTCGCAGCCGGGAATGGATGGCAATGGCACGGTCGACCTCGCCCCGGCGCCGGAACAGGCTGCCGAGCGCGAACTGGATTTCAGCCGCATCGCCGTCCGCCTCCGCCATGCGCGCAAAGATCTCCGCGGCACGGTCAAACCGGTCGTTGATGAGGTGGTCGAGACCGACGTAGTAATCGCGCGGCAGGCGCACGGTGCGTGAGACACCGTTATGCCGGCCGAGAACCCAGGCGGCACAGCCGACGGCGACGAAGGCCAGCGCGAGCAGAAGTGGAGGCAGCTCGATCACCGGGGGACGATAGCACGCCCGTGTTACAGCGGCAGACGCTACGAATTAGACTGGGTCGAACGCGTTGGCAGCGGGCTAACAACCGCTGCACGTGTCAGTCGCGAATCGGCCGATCGGCGCCGTCGTTGACGCGCTCGCGCAGATCCTTGCCGGGCTTGAAATGCGGGACATATTTGCCGGAGAGCGCCACGGCCTCGCCCGTCTTGGGATTGCGTCCCTGCCGGGGAGGCCGGAAATGCAGCGAGAAACTGCCGAAACCGCGGATCTCGATGCGCTCTCCCTGCGAGAGCGCATCGCTCATGATCTCGAGAATCTGCTTCAACGCGAGCTCGACATCCTTGGCGGGCAGGTGCTTCTGCTTCGCCGTGATGATCTCGATCAGTTCCGACTTGGTCACGACGTCGGCCACGTTAGTCGCGGTCCGATCCGATCTGTTCCTTGAGCAGATCCCCGAGACTCGTTCCGGAGGTCGAGGTCTCGGAGCGATAGCTCTGGACTGCTTCCTGCTCCTCGTGCATCTCCTTCGCCTTGATCGACAGCGAGATGGTGCGCGACTTGCGATCTACCCCCGTGAACTTCGCCTCGACCTGCTCGCCGACCTTCAGCACGGTGCGGGCATCCTCCACGCGGTCACGACCCAACTCGGAGGCGCGTAGCTGCCCCTCGATACCATTGCCCAGATCGATAACGGCGCCGCGGGCATCCACTTCCTTGATCGTGCCTCTGACGACCGTGCCCTTGGGATTCTCGGCGATGTAGGCCGAGAACGGATCCTTGGCGAGCTGCTTGATGCCGAGCGAAATCCGCTCGCGCTCCGGATCGATGGACAGCACCATGGCCTCGAGCTGCTGGCCCTTCTGATAGTTGCGCACCGCCTCTTCCCCCGGCTGATCCCAGGAGATGTCCGACAGGTGCACGAGACCATCGATGTTGCCCGGCAGGCCGATGAAGATGCCAAAGTCGGTAATCGACTTGATCTGCCCGGAGACCTTGTCGCCACGATTGTAGTTTTCGGCAAACTCCTTCCACGGATTTGCCTTGCACTGCTTCAGGCCGAGCGAGATGCGGCGGCGCTCCTCGTCGACATCCAGCACCATCACCTCGACTTCCTGGCCGGTGTGCACGACCTTGGCCGGATTGACGTTCTTGTTGGTCCAGTCCATCTCCGAGACGTGCACCAGACCCTCCACGCCGTCCTCGATCTCGACGAACGCGCCGTAATCGGCGATGTTGGTGACCTTGCCGAAGACGCGCGTATGCGGCGGATAGCGGCGCGAGATGTTCTCCCACGGATCGGCCCCGAGCTGCTTCAGTCCGAGGCTGACGCGCGAGCGCTCACGATCGAACTTCAGAATGCGCACATCGATCTCGTCGCCGACCTTGACCACTTCGGAGGGATGCTTGACGCGCTTCCAGGCCATATCGGTGATGTGCAGCAGGCCGTCGATGCCGCCCAGATCGACGAAGGCGCCATAGTCGGTGAGATTCTTCACCGAGCCGCGTACCACCGCTCCTTCCTGCAGGTTGTCCATCAGCGCGCTGCGCTCGGCGGAGAACTCCTGCTCCACGACGGCACGCCGCGACACGACGACGTTGTTGCGCTTCTGATCCAACTTGATGACCTTGAATTCGAGCGGCTTGTTCTCGAGGTACGCGGTGTCGCGCACCGGGCGTACATCAACGAGTGAGCCGGGCAGGAAGGCGCGCACGTTGTCGATCTCGACGGTGAAGCCCCCCTTGACGCGCCCGGTGATGACTCCCGTCACGATCTCGGAATTGTTGAAGGCCGTTTCCAGCCGCGTCCAGGTGCGGGCGCGCTTGGCCTTCTCGCGCGACAGGCGCGTCTCGCCGGTTCCGTCCTCGACGGAATCCAGTGCCACCTCCACCTCGTCGCCGGGCTTGACCTCCACCTCGCCGCGTTCATTCTTGAACTGCTCGAGGGGTATCACGGCTTCCGACTTCAGACCGACATTGACGATGACGATATCGGCGGTGACATCCACCACCAGTCCGGTGAGGATCATCCCGGGGCGGATACGTTGATTGGCGAGACTTTGCTCGAAGAGCTGAGCGAAACTTTCTGTCATACCTTCACTCGCACGGCTTGCCGTGCATGTACTGGACTCACATCCGCTGCAGTCCAGGCAGATTGAATCGGCGCGCACATTCCATGTACGCACCACGTGTGCCCGCCACGTCGGCAGGTCACAGGAAAAAGCAGCGAGCGGCGCTGCGAGGCAGCAGACCGCCGGATCCTTTCACGGCCACAGCGAGCGCCGGCGTCCCGAGACCATGACCTGCTCGACCACCTGCTCGACGGACAGGCCAGTGGAGTCGATCACCTCCGCATCGGGCGCGGGTTTCAAGGGGGCGACCGAGCGGGTCGAATCCCGCTGGTCGCGCTCGGTGATCTCGCGCGAAAGGGCGGCAAGGCTAACATCGGACCCCTTGTCTTTCAACTGCTTATGGCGACGCCGGGCCCGTTCCGAGGGGCTTGCCGTGAGGAATATCTTGAGGTCCGCGGCGGGGAACACCACCGTCCCCATGTCGCGGCCATCGGCGACCAGCCCGGGAGGCCTGGCGAAGGCTCGCTGGCGCTGCAGCAGGGCGGTCCGCACTGCGGGCCACGCCGCCACCCGGGAGGCGCCCTGCCCGGCCAACTCGGTACGCAGCTCGGCGGTAACATCTGCCCCGCTCAGGGTCACGAGCTCGCCGCCGGCGGCATCGGCGGAGAAGCTGACTGCCATGGCAGCGGCAAGTGCCGCATGGCCGTCGGCATCCTCCGCAGCCAGTCCCGCCTTGATACCGGCGAGGGCCACGAGGCGGTACAGAGCACCACTGTCGAGCAGATGCCAGCCGACGTGGCTCGCTACGGCGCGACTGATGGTGCCCTTGCCCGAGCCGCTGGGGCCGTCAATGGTCACAATCGGTGTGCGGCGCATGCCCGGCAGCCTCGGTCAGCCGATGTCGATCTGCAAGCCCGCCTGGCGGGCGGTGTGGAGAAATGCCGGGAAAGAAGTTGCCACATTGGCCACATCCAGGATCTGGATCGGTCCCGCCGCCCGCAGGCTGGCGACGGCAAAGGCCATGGCAATGCGGTGGTCGCCGAGACTGTCCACCGTGCCGGAGGTAAAACCCGCGCCGCCGCGGATCAGCAGGCCATCGGACTGCAACTCGTTCTCAACACCCAGCACGGTCAGCCCGGCAGCCATGCCGGCCAGACGATCGCTTTCCTTCACGCGCAGCTCTGCGGCAGCGCTCAGATGCGTATCCCCGCGGGCACAGGCTGCCGCGATGAAGAACACCGGAAATTCATCGATTGCCAGCGGCACCAACTCTGCGGGCACCGTGATACCGCGCAGCTCACTCGGGCGCACGCGAATGTCAGCCAACGGCTCAGCGTCCTGGGGCACCTCGCGCGGCAGCAGCTCAATGTCAGCTCCCATCTGCCGCAGCAGCGCCAACAATCCGGTACGCGTCGGATTGACACCGACACCACGCAGCAGCAGCTCGCCCCGGCTCGCCAGGCAGCCTGCGACCAGGAAGAACGCGGCCGAGGAAAAATCCGCTGGCACCTGCAACACTGCACCCTGCAGGCGCTGTCCGCCCCGCAGCGAGATCACGCCCGCCTGCTGCTGCAACTCCACGCCAAAGGTCCGCAACATGCGCTCGGTGTGATCCCGCGATGGCGCGGGCTCGGTGATGCGAGTCATGCCCTCGGCGTGCAGGCCTGCGAGCAGTAGCGCCGATTTGACTTGGGCGCTGGCCACCGGCAGTTGGTAATCGAGGCCATGCAAGCCCGCGGCGGCTTGAATTGTAACCGGCGGCTTGCCAGCAACAGTGTCGATGCGCGCGCCCATGAGCCGCAGGGGCTGCGCGACGCGTTCCATGGGTCGCCGCATGAGCGAGGCATCCCCCACCAACGTAGAGGTAAACGCCTGCGCGGCGAGCAGTCCCATGAAGAGGCGCATGGCCGTGCCGGCATTGCCCATGTCGAGCCGCTCACGGGGCGCCTGCAGGCCAGAGCCACCGCGGCCATGAACGATGACATGCTCATCGGTCGGCCGATCGATGGGCACACCCAGCTGCTGCAGCGCGTGCAGGGTTGCAAGGCAATCCTCCCCGGCAAGAAACCCGCGGATATCGGTGCAGCCGGCAGCGATGCTGCCCAACATGAGGGCGCGGTGCGAGATCGACTTGTCGCCCGGGATGCAGAGCTCCCCCTGCACCGCCCGCACCGGTTGCGCGATAAAGCGGCAGGCGCTCACTGCACGGCCTTGGGATAGGAGCCCAACACCCGATACAGCGAGGCGCGCTGCTGCAATTGCTCCAGCGCCCGGGCGACGTGCGCGTCCTGCGCATGCCCTTCGATATCGATGAAGAAGATGTAATCCCACTTGCGGCGGTGGGAGGGTCGCGACTCGATACGAGTCATGCTCACCTGATGCTGCGACAATGGCTCGAGCAGCCGATACAGCGCCCCCGGCGCATCCGTGTGCCCGATGGATACCAACAGCGTCGTGCGATCCTCGCCGCTCGGACTGAAGAGCTTGCGACCCAACACAAAGAAACGCGTGGTGTTGTCGGGACGATCCTCGATGTCCGCCGCCAGGATCTTCAATCCATAGACTTCCGCGGCGGTGTCGCCGGCGAGCGCCGCAGTGCCCTTCTCATCGCGCGCGCGGCGCGCACCCTCGGCATTGCTGGCCACCGCCACGCGCTCGACCGCCGGCAGATTCTCATCGAGCCATACACGGCACTGTGCGAGCGACTGCGGATGCGAGCAGACCCGCTCGATGCGCTGCAGCGACCCCATCAGTCCCATGAGTGACTGATGGATCCGCAGCTCCACCTCCCCACAGATCTTCAGCGGCGAGTTGAGGAAGCGGTCGAGCGTATGATTGACCGTGCCTTCGGTGGAGTTCTCGATCGGTACGACGCCGAAATCGGCGCTGCCCGCCTCCACCTCATGGAACACCTCATCGATCGAGCTCAGTGGCAGGCCGCGCACCGAGTGGCCGAAGTGCTTGAGCACCGCCGCCTGAGTAAAGGTGCCTTCCGGGCCGAGGTAGGCCACCTTGAGCGGCTCCTGTTGGGCGAGACAGGCCGACATGATTTCCCGGAAAAGCCGCAGGATCTCCTCGTTACGCAGCGGACCCCGGTTGCGGGCGCGCGCCCTGCGCAGCACCTGCGCCTCGCGCTCGGGACGATAGAAGTCCACGGTGCGGCCGTCGCGAGTCTTGGAGATTCCCACCTGCTGTGCCAGGCGGGCGCGCTCGTTGATGAGTGCGTGGATCTGCTCGTCGATGGCATCGATCTGGGTGCGCACTGCTTCCAGCTTCGGCGCATGTCCGGGGCTTGCGGGACCGTCGCGTGAGGGCGAATTACCGACGGCGCGTTTCGCGGGAGCGGCGACCCGCTTGCGACGTGCCAATCAACCTCCCTCGGGCGTATCCGCCGGCGGCTCCGGCACCGCCGCCGCCGCTACGTCGGCCTCATCCTCGCCCACCAGCGCTTCCACCTGCTCGATGCCCGTGAGTCGTTCACCGTCAGCCAGACGCATGAGACGTACCCCCTGGGTGTTACGTCCAAGGACCGAGATCTCATCCACGGTGGTGCGCACCAGCGTGCCTGTGGAGCTGATCAGCATGATCTCCTGTCCCGCACTCACCTGCAGTGCCGCGACCGTGTCGCCATTGCGGTCGGAGGTCTGCAAGGCGATTACGCCCTGCCCGCCGCGGCCGTGCGAGGGGAAATCGCCAAGCGGTGTCAGTTTGCCGTAGCCCGCAGCCGAGGCCGTCAGAACATGACCCTCGCCCACGACGATGAGTGCGATGAGCTCCTGCCCCTCGCCGAGCTTGATGCCGCGCACGCCGGCTGCTTCGCGTCCCATCGGACGCACTTCCTCTTCCTGGAAGCGGATCGCCTTGCCACCGCTGGAAACCAGGATGATCTCGCGCGCGCCATCGGTCAGTGCGACACCCACCAGGCGATCGTTGTCGTGCAGATCCACTGCGATGATGCCGCTCGAGCGCGGCCGTGAGAACGCGCTCAGAGGCGTCTTCTTCACCGTCCCCTGACTGGTCGCCATGAAGACGAAGTGCTGCTCGTCGTACTGTTTGATCGGCAGCAGCGCGTTGATCTTCTCACCCTCACCCAGGGGCAGCAGGTTCACCATGGGACGGCCGCGCGAATTACGGCCGGCGAGCGGAAACTCATAGACTTTCAGCCAATACACCTTGCCGCGGTTGGAGAAGCACAGCACGGTGTCATGAGTGTGTGCCACGAACAGCTTCTCAACGAAATCCTCGTCCTTCACCGCGGTGGCGGTCTTGCCGCGTCCGCCGCGCCGCTGCGTCTGATATTCGGTGAGCGGCTGGGATTTCGCATAGCCCGCATGCGACAACGTGACGACCAGGTCCTGCGGCTCGATCAGATCCTCGGTGGTCAGATTGAGATGATCCCGGTTGATCTCAGTACGGCGCGCATCACCATAGGCGGTACGAATCTCGAGCAGCTCATCGCGGACGACAGAGGTGAGGCGTTCGGGGCGGGCCAGGATGTCCGCGAGGTCACGGATCCGCTCGAGCAGCTCGCGATATTCATTGAGAATCTTGTCCTGCTCGAGTCCCGTCAGCCGATGCAGGCGCATATCGAGGATCGCCTGGGCCTGATCCTCGGAAAGCCGATAGCCCGCACCATTCAAGCCGATCTCGGCAGGAAGTCCGGGCGGGCGCGTGGAGATTGCCCCAGCGCGCTCCAGCAACTGCGGCACGATGCCCGCTGGCCAGGGCCTCGCCAGCAGCCCGGCCCGGGCGATCTGGGGCGAGGCCGCCGCCTTGATGAGAGCGATGATCTCGTCGATGTTGGCCAGCGCGACGGCCAGACCTTCGAGGATGTGCGCGCGCTCGCGCGCTTTGGCCAGATCGAAGATTGTACGGCGCGTCACGACCTCACGCCGATGGCGGATGAAGGCGTCCAACATCTCCTTCAGCGACATCAGCTTCGGCTGGCCATCCTGTAGCGCCACCATGTTGATGCCGAACACCGTCTCCATCGGCGTCTGCGCGTACAGATTGTTGAGCACGACCTCGGTCACTTCGCCCCGTTTCAGCTCGATGACCACGCGCATGCCGTCCTTGTCAGACTCATCGCGTAACCCATCCGAGGCAATACCCTCGAGCTGCTTCTCACGCACGAGTTGCGCGATGCGCTCGATCAAGCGCGCCTTGTTGACCTGGAAAGGCAGCTCGGTGACGATGATCGCCTGGCGGTCGCCGCGACCCACCTCCTCGATCTGCACCCGCGCCCGCACCGACAGCCGCCCGCGACCAGTGCGGTAGGCCGTGGCGATCTCCTGGGCGCCATTGATGATGCCGCCGGTGGGAAAATCAGGCCCGGGTACGTGCTGCATCAGCCCCGCGAGAGCGAGGCCCGGGTCATCCAGCAACGCGAGGCACGCATTGACGATCTCAGTGAGGTTGTGTGGCGGGATGTTGGTCGCCATGCCCACCGCGATACCGGTCTGGCCATTGACCAGCAGGTTGGGAACGCGCGCCGGCAGCACCGTCGGCTCGTGCTCCGACTCGTCGTAATTGGGGGTGAAATCGACCGTTTCCTTGTCGATGTCGGCCAGCAGCTCGCCGGCGATGCGCGACATGCGCACCTCCGTGTAGCGCATGGCCGCGGGCATGTCGCCGTCCACCGAGCCGAAATTGCCCTGTCCGTCGACCAGCAGATAGCGCATCGAGAACGGCTGCGCCATGCGCACAATCGTGTCATACACGGCGGTGTCGCCGTGGGGGTGGTACTTGCCGATGACATCGCCCACGACGCGCGCGGACTTCTTGTACGCCCTGTTCCACTCATTGCCGAGCTCGCGCATCGCGTACAGCACGCGCCGGTGCACGGGCTTCAGCCCATCGCGCACATCGGGCAGGGCACGCCCGACAATCACGCTCATGGCATAGTCAAGGTAGGACTGACGCATCTCGTCTTCGAGACTGACGGTCAGAATTTCGCGTGCAATATCGGCCATGCGGAAAATACGCCACCGGTGACGGTGGCAGGGCTTAGTGCAAACGCAAATCTTAACACACGACGCTGCTCCGATCCCGCACCGCGCCCACCGGGAGGTGCCCTATGCGGGCCGCGCGCCGGACATGCACCGACATCTGCCTATATACTGCCCGCACTCACCTTTGCGGCGCTTTTTGCGCACATGCCTGCCGAATCTGTAGACCTGCTGATAGTGCCCCGCTGGGTGCTGCCGATTGCGCCAGTCAACACCGTCCTCATGGAGCATGCGGTCGCCATCAGGGATGGCCACATCGTTGCACTGGGACCTGTGACCTTGCTCGAGCAGCGCCTGCGTGCCGCGGAGATCATCCGGCGCCCAAACCATGCGCTGCTGCCCGGTTTCGTGAATGCCCACAGCGTCTGCGCACTGACCGCATTGCGTGCCTTGCCGGTGCAGCCCCCGCGTGCGCGATGGATGCGTGAGACGGTGGACCCGCTGCTGCAACGCTATTCGAGCCCGGATCTGGTACGAGACGGGTTGTTGCTGGCGATGGCCGAGATGCTGCGCGCAGGCATTACGGCGTTTGCCGACACGGATGAGTTTCCCGAGGAGGCCGCGCGTGCGGCGGCATCGATGCGCATGCGCGTGGCGATCGGTCTGCCCATCGCGGATGTGCCGGGTCGTGCGGCCGACAGTGCCACCGCCTACCTTGCGCAGGCCGAGCGTCTCTGGGATGGCTACCGCGCTCATCCCTGGGTCGCGCTGTATTTTGCGCCCCAGGATGCCAACGACATCAGCGACGAGACCCTGACCAGAGTGCGCCGCATCGCCGATGAGCTCGACGCTCGCATCGCCATGCCCGTACAGGAAAGTGATCTCATGGTGCTGGACTGCCTGTCGCGCCACGGGCGACGGCCGTTGCAGCGGCTGGAGGATCTTGGCCTCCTCCGGCCCGGTTTTGCCGCCATCAACATGACGCGCGTGTTGCCGCAGGATTGCGCGCTCGCGGCGCGCAACGGCATTCAAGTCATCGCCTGCATCCAGGCGGATCTGCGGCTCGGCAGCGGCGCCAGTCCGGTGTACCTTCTCGACAAGGCAGGCGTGAGCGTTGGATTTGGGAGTGGCGATCCGGTGAGCGCCGGGGGGTTTGATGTCCTGGCCGAGGCGCGTATGGCCGCGTTGCTCGTCAGCGGCACGAGCAACGGCTCAGAATTTCTCCCGGCAGCGGATGCCCTGCGCATGGCCACGCTGGGTGGCGCGCAAGCCCTTGGATGGGGCAGCAGCATCGGTTCCATCGAGGTCGGCAAGATGGCAGATCTCACCTGTCTGCAACTGCAGGGGGGAGCCGTGAGCGCGGATCGCGTGCCTGAAGCGCTGCTCTACGACAGCACCTCGCGGCAGGTAACGGATGTGTGGACTTCCGGACGGGCGGCGCTGAGCGCAGGTAACTTGCTTGGATTCGATGCACAGCAACTCGATGCGCTGCTCGAGAGCTGGACACGACGTCTTTATCCCGGAGCGAATGCATGAACACCACGGATGCCGCGGGCAGCGGCAGCGACGCCCAGCGCGCCGAGCGCCTCAATGCCGATCACAGCGAGCTGGGCAAGTTTGAATCACTGGCGCGGCGCTTCTGGGATCCGCGCGGCGATTTCCGGCCCCTGCACCTCCTCAATCCACTGCGCACCCGCTTCGTAGCCGAGCGGGTGGCGCTGCAGGGTGCACACGTGCTCGATGTCGGTTGTGGCGGCGGACTGCTGTGTGAATCACTGACGCGTCAGGGCGCCCGGGCCACTGGCATCGACCTCGCAGTCGGCATGGTCGAGGTAGCGCAGCTGCACGCCGCCGAACAGCAGCTCGCCATCCATTACGAGGTGAGCGCCGCCGAACAGCTCGTTGACCGCGCCGAGCGCTACGATGTAATCACCTGCATGGAAATGCTGGAACATGTGCCCGACCCCGCGGCCATGCTGGGCACGCTCGCACGGCTGCTGCGACCGGGCGGCAGTCTGTTCATCTCCACGCTGAACCGCAATCTGAAATCGTTCCTGCTCGCGATCGTCGGAGCGGAGTACCTGCTCGGACTGCTACCGCGCGGCACGCATGAGTACGACAGATTGATCCGACCCTCGGAGCTGCATCGCTGGGCGCGCGAAGCGGGTTTGTCGCTGCGGGAACTGGCGGGCATCGATTTCAACCCGCTGACCGCTGCCTGCCGGCTGAGCGGCAGGCCTCAGGTCAACTACCTGGCCCACCTCAGCAGTCCCGATCTTGTCAGCTGAGCTCCTGCACCTGTCCGCCGGCGCCGCAGTGCTGTTGGGCGCGATTGCGGTAGTGCTCGGCGCGCTCGGCGGCTTTCTGTACGGACAGCTGCGGGCGGCGCGCCACGTACAACAGCTGCGGGTCGAGCTGGAAGCAGCGCACGTGCGCCTTGAGGCGGAAAGCAGCGAACGCCAGCAGCGTGCGTTGTGGCTGGAGGATTCCCAGGATCAGCTGCGCACTGCCTTTGATTCGCTCGCCACGCAGTCGCTGCGCACTAACAGCGAGCTGTTCCTGCGTCTGGCGCGCGAGAGCCTGCACAAGGATCAGGCGGTAGCCGCCGGTGAGCTGAAGCAGTCTGAAGCGGCCATCGCGCAACTGGTGGCACCACTGCGGATGGCGCTGGATAAGACCGATCAGCAGGCACAGGCGCTGGAAAGGGAACGACGCGACGCACTGGCAAGCCTGCGGTCCCAGATCGAGGCATTGGCAGGCAGTCAGTCGCTGCTGCAGCAGGAAACGCGCAACCTGGTGACGGCACTGCGCCGGCCCGAGGTGCGCGGCCGCTGGGGTGAATTGACGCTGCGACGCCTGGTGGAGCTTGCCGGTATGTCAGCGCACTGTGATTTCGCCGAGCAGCTGCAGGTGACAGGACCGGACGGCGCTCTGCGTCCTGACCTCATCGTGCATCTGCCGGACTGCCGCGACATCATCGTCGATGTCAAGACGCCGCTGGATGCGTTTCTCGGCGCGCTCGAGGCGGGCACCGAAGAGCGCCGCCAGAGCGAGATGCGCCGCCACGCGCAGCAGGTCGAGGCGCGAGTGCGTCAACTGGCCGCGAAGGGCTACTGGCAACAATTCGCGCACAGTCCGGAGTTCACGGTGTTGTTTCTTCCAGGTGACCAGTTCCTGGCTGCGGCACTCGCCGAGCGGCCGGAGCTGCTGGATAATGCCTTGCGTCAGAACGTGATCATCGCCACACCTTCCACGCTCATGGCGCTGTTGAAAACCACGGCCTATAGCTGGCGGCAGTCCGCAGTCGCCCGGAACGCCGCGCAGATCCGTGAGATCGGCCAGGAGTTGTATCGTCGCCTGGGGCAGTTCACCACACACCTGGGGCGCACGGGTAAGCAGCTCGGCGCGGCGGTCGAAGCCTACAACTGCGCGGTCGGCGCACTCGAGCGGCAGCTTCTGCCACACGCGCGACGCTTCACCGAGCTGGGTGTAACCGACATGGCGCCTCTGCCGCAGCTCGATACGATTGATGAGCTGGCGCGCGCGCCTCTGGCTGTCGCGCCGGAAGCCGAGGCGGCGCCGGAAGCCGAAGCCGCGCGCGCCGATGATCCCGACCATGCTGCCAACGGTTGATGCGCAGCGCCGCCGTGTGTTGGCCCGCCTCTATTCACCCTCGGCCAGCCGTGCGTTACTCGAGCCGCTGCTCGGCATTGAGGCGGAAACTGGCGCCAGTCTGCGCCCCGGAATCGATCATCAGGTGGCGCACACACGCCTGCAGTGGTGGGCCGATGAGTGCGCTCGCTGCGTGCGCGGGGAGGCTTTGCACCCGTTGACGCGCCAACTGGTAGCGGCCAGCGAAGACCCGAGGCAACTCACGGGACTCTCCGGACTGGTAGCAACCAACATCTGGGATCTGGCCCTGGCGACCTTCGACACGCGCGCCGAGCTGCTTGCATATTGTGAGCGCTGGGCCGCGGCAATGATCGAGCCGCTGATACCGTTGGCAGCCCTCGAGAAGTTGCGGCCTTTGGGCGCAACGCTATGTGAACTGGAGCTGCTGGTGGCATTTGCGCACGAGGCCCGCTCAGGCAGACTACGTCTGCCGCTCGAGGATCTGGAGCGCTGCGGTGCGCGCGCCTCGGAGGCGACGCAGCAACCCTATCCACCCGCATTGGCGCAGCTGCTGGCGCAACGACACCAGGCGCTGAGGGCCGTGATGACAACCACGCTCGCCGCACTGGAAGTCAGGTTGCAGATGAGGCTGCGCGGCCTGTTGGTCTGGGTCGTACTCAGCCTGCGCGCCTCGAGCAGGGCACAGTCGGCGCTGCCGGCGCTGCACCGCTCAAGTGGCCTGACCGCCTTGGCTGACAGCTGGCTCGCCTGGCAGGCTGCGCGCCAGGCAAGCTCCGGGCGTTTTACCATTGAGCGCACGGCACGGACTTGAGGAGCTGGAATGACGAGCGTGGCTGATTTCGATCCGGCCACTCACCGGCCAACACCCGGGGAGCTGGACGGTCGCATCATTGCCGTCACCGGCGCGAGCAGCGGCATCGGTCGCGCCGTGGCGCTCGCCTGTGCGCGCTACGGCGCACAGCTGGTGTTGATCGGGCGCAATGCGCGCAAGCTGGAGGAAGTCCATGCCAGCATCGCCAGCTCGGAGGCGCCGGAAGCAACTATCGCATTACTCGACCTCGAGCGTGCCCTGGCGCCCGACTACGATCAGCTTGCCGAGGCTGTGTTGGAACGCTTCGGTCGGCTGGACGGACTGCTGCACAACGCCGGCATACTCGGGGTACTCTCGCCGATCGAGCATCACGACGTGCCCACCTGGGTCAGGGTCATGCATGTGAATGTCACCGCTGCCTTCGCGCTGACACAGGTTCTCATGCCTGCGCTGCGCAAGTCGACCGACGCATCCGTGCTGTTCACGTCGAGCTCGGTCGGACGCCACGGCAGAGCGTATTGGGGCGCTTACGCCGTCTCCAAATTCGCCACCGAAGGGCTGATGCAGGTGCTGGCCGCAGAGACCCATATCACGTCGATCCGTGTCAACTCGCTCAACCCGGGCCGGGCACGCACCATGATGCGTCGCCAGGCCTATCCGGCCGAGGACATCAACACGCTACCGCTGCCCGAGGAGCTCACCGCTGCCTATATCGCGCTGCTTGGGCCGGCAGGTCGCGGGGTGACGGGACGAACATTCGACGCGCAACCGCAGCCGCGCACGCCGAGCGGCACGTCGAGCTGACACACCGAGCTGAGCGCTCAGCGCACCTCGCTCGCCGCCGCCGCACGCAGGCTCTGCCACTCCTCGGCGCTCAGCTCGCGGAAACGTCCGCGCGGCATGTTGCGATCCAACACCAGCGATCCCAGTCGCGTGCGCAATACGCGGCTGACGAGTGCGCCCTGTCGTTCGAACAGCTGCCGCACATCCTTACCACTGGCTCCGCGGGTGACCAGCGAGTACCAGCGGTTGCTGCCTTCGCCACCCGCGGCAGAGCACTGGGTGATCTGGAGTGTGCGTCCGTCATCGAGCTCACCGGCAGCCAGACGCCGCAGGCCCTGATCGCTGAGAGCACCATGAATGCGCACGCTGAACTCAACATCGAGCTGACGCATCGCCCGCTGCAACGTGACCGCGCGATCCCCGTCGGCCGTCAACAGCTCGAGCCCACCATCCGCACGCGGCATGGGGCTGATGGCGATGAACCGCCGGCCCGCCCGTCGGGGCAGGCGCTCTACCACAGAAGCCGCGACCGCATCCGGCTCGGCTGCCTCCCCCGGTTCCGGAGGTTGCAAAGGCTCCCCGGGAGACCGATGACAGATGAACACTGGAGTGCTGGGGCTATGTAGATGCTGGTGGATGAGCCTGCCATCCAGGCGCAGTTGATCCACGGGGCTGACACGCTGGCCCAGTACCGCGGTGACGCTGTTGACCGTCAGCCGCCCCGCGCGAATCCAGCTTTCAATCTCCCGCCGCGACCCGAGTCCTGCGCGCGCGAGCACCTTCTGCAGCCGCTCGGGATCTCGCGCGGGCGCCCCCGCGGAAGACTTCTTGCGTCGGGGCGGACGTCCACCTGCCGGTACGGTACGGCCTTTCAACTCAACGCCGGCTCACTCATCCAGGTAACGTGGTCCGGCGACCAGCTCGCTCGATGTGCGACCGGAGGCCGAAAGCTCATCCTCGTCTGCGCTGTCCTCGTCCGCGATCCTCACCATCGCCGCCCTCCTCGCCGCAGAGCTCGGCGGTGGCGCCTTCCGTTGTAGCCGCCACATCGGTTGCGGGGGCGTGGCTGGCGTCGGTCCCGGCACTTGCCGCGGTGGCGGCCAGCTGGCCTGCCGCTGCGCTCTCAAGTCCGTCGGGGAGCTCGAACTGTACTTTGATGTCGTCAAGGGCTTTGAGTTCGGCAAGCGGGGGCAGCTCATCCAGGTTCTTCAGCCCGAAATAATCGAGAAAGTCGCGCGTCGTCCCGAGCAGCTCGGGACGACCTGGTACATCCCGGTGCCCGACGACCCGGACCCAATTGCGCTCGATGACCGTCTTGATGATGTTGGGGTTGACGGCCACGCCGCGGACCGCTTCGATCTCGGCGCGCGTGATGGGTTGCCGATACGCGATGAGCGCCAGCGTCTCCAACAGCGCACGCGAGTAACGCGCCGGGCGCTCGGGCCAGAGACGTGAGATCTCATTGGCAAGCTCGCGACGTACCTGGATGCGGTAGCCGGCCGCGGTCTCTTTCAACTCGATGCCTCGGTCGCCGTAGGATTCACCCAGTACGGCAAGCACGGCTCGCACCTCGTTGATCGAGGGGCGCACGTTCTCCTCAAAAAGCGCGGCCAGCTCGGCCGGCTGCAGCGGCTTGCCGGCGGCGAGCAGTGCCGCCTCGATCACATTGCGCAGGTGAGACTCATTCATGAGTGTCCTCGTTGGAGGGCAGCGGTTCGATGGGCAATTCAATGTCTTCGCGCACGCCGGAAGCCACGGCCGTGCTGTCGGCTGTTTCTCCCGAGGACACGACACGCAACGTCCGCGACGACGTGGCGGCGCGTACGTGCAACGGTGCAAACGGCTCGGCTTGCACGATGTCGATGAGCCCTTCGCGCACCAGCTCGAGGATCGCCACGAAGGTCACCGTGATCCCCATCCGCCCCTCAGCGGGTCGGAACAGCTGCGCGAATTCTACGAAACTGGAGTGCTCGAGCGTCGCCAGGATGTCCCCCATCCGCTCGCGCACCGATAACCGCTCGCGCTGAACATGATGGTGTGCAAACATCTCCGCGCGCACCACCACATCCTTGAAAGCCAACAGCATCTCCTGCAGCGTGATCTGTGGCAGCAGGCGCACCACCTTGCGATCCTTGAGCTCGGCGGAGGTGCTCCAGGTATCTCGCTCCAGACGCGGCAGCGCATCAATGCCCTCGGCGGCGCGTTTGAAGCGCTCGTATTCCTGTAGACGGCGCACCAGCTCCGCGCGTGGATCCTCTTCTTCACCGACAGCGTCCGTCTTGGGACGGGGCAACAGCATGCGGGATTTGATCTCCGCAAGCGTTGCCGCCATCACCAGATATTCGCCGGCGAGCTCGAGCTGCAATTCGGCCATCAGCTCGATGTAGCTCATGTATTGGCGGGTGATCTCGGCGAGCGGGATGTCGAGGATGTTGAGATTCTGGCGGCGGATGAGGTACAGCAACAGATCAAGCGGGCCCTCGAATGCCTCGAGAAACACCTCCAGTGCCTGAGGCGGGATGTACAGATCGCGCGGCAGCTGTGTGACCGGCTCGCCGTTCACGACGGCGAACGGCATCTCCACCTGTTGCGGCTGCGGCTCGGGCGCGGGTTCGGGCGCCGTGTTGGAGACGACGATCTTCAGCTCAGGTCGGTTTTTCATGCGCAACAGCTGGGCCTCATTCCACGCGCAGATGCATCGTACGACGCACCTCATCCAGGGTCTCACGCGCGGCATCCCGCGCCTTGTCAGCACCCTCCGCTACGATACCGCGGACCAGCTCAGGATTCTCGTCGAACTCCTGGGCGCGCCGCCGCATGTTGGTCACCTCTTCCACGATCTTGTCGATGACCGGCTGCTTGCAATCGAGGCAGCCAATGCCTGCCGAGCGACAGCCCTCGCTCGCCCAGGCCCGGGTTGCATCATCGGAGTAGATGCGGTGCAGATCCCACACCGGACATTTGTCCGGATCGCCTGGATCGGTGCGGCGCACTCGGGCCGGGTCGGTTTTCATCGCGCGCAACTTTTGCGCGACTGCTTCCGGCTCCTCGCGCAGGCCGATGGTATTGGCGTACGACTTGGACATCTTGCGACCATCGAGCCCGGGGACGCGCGGCGTGGCGGTGAGCAGCACCTGCGGCTCGGGCAGAATGGTCACGCCAACACCTTCCAGAAATCCCAGCAGACGCTCGCGGTCCGCAACCGTGATGCGGGTGTTGCTCTGCACGAGCGCCCGGGCACGCGAGAGCGCCTCCACATCTCCTGATTCCTGAAATTTACGTCTCAACTGCTTGTAAGTAGTGGTATTTCGACCACCCAAACTTCGCACCGCGCGTTCTGCCTTCTCCTCGAAATCCGGCTCTCGCCCATAGAGGTGATTGAATCGCCGTGCGATCTCGCGCGTCATCTCCACATGCGCGACCTGATCCTCACCGACCGGCACGAAGGCGGCGCGGTAGATCAGGATGTCAGCGCTCTGCAGCAGCGGATAGCCGAGGAAACCGTAAGTGGCGAGGTCCTGCTCCTTGAGCTGCTCCTGCTGGTCCTTGTAGCTGGGCACGCGTTCGAGCCAGCCGAGCGGCGTGAGCATCGACAGCAGCAGGTGCAGCTCGGCATGCTCCGGTACGTGTGACTGCACGAAGAGAGTTGCAACACCCGGGTTCAGACCGGCGGCCAGCCAGTCAATCAACACATCGTGGACCTGCTGCGGGAGCTTGCTGGTGTCCTCGTAGCCCGTAGTCAGCATGTGCCAGTCGGCCACGAAGAAGAAGCACTCGTACTCATACTGCAGGCTGAGCCAGTTCTTCAGTGCTCCGTGATAGTTGCCCAGGTGCAGACGGCCAGTAGGTCGCATGCCCGAGAGGACGCGCCGCGACGGCGCCACCGCACTCAAACCATACCCCGGATGACCCTACTGCAGCGGGGAGCGGCTGGCACCGCGCCCGCCTCCCCGAGCAGGCCGCCCAGAACTCGCTCGTGCATCATGTCCGCATGTAGCCCAGAGGTGATAGCAGCAGGGCGTAATTATAGCGCACGCGACGCCGCTGCTTGCCGCGCTGTACCCAGCAAGGGCGCGAGGCTCCCCTTTCCTTCGCGCACGATGACTGCTGGCAAGGATGACAAATCCACGACGGTGGTCGGCTCGATACCACAATCGCCACCGTCCAGCACGGCATCGACCGCATTGCTGAGCCGCTGCTGAATCTCCTTGCCATCGGTCAGCGGCTGTGGCTCGCCCGGCAATATCAGCGTGGAGCTCATCAGCGGCTCCTGCAGTTGCGTGAGCAGCAGGTGCGGTACTGGGTGATCGGGAATGCGTACGCCGATGGTATGCCGGCGCTCGTGTTGCAGCCGGCGCGGCGTCTCTCGCGTGGCGTGCAACAGAAACGTGTAGGGGCCGGGCGTGCAGGCTTTCAGCACACGAAATTGCCAGGTGTCGAGCCGCGCATAGCGTCCCACGTCGGTGAGATTCGCACACACCAGCGTGAAGTGATGATGGCGATTGGCCTGGCGGATGACGCGCAGCCGCTCGAGGGCGTTCTTGTCGTTGATATGACATCCCAGGGCGTAGCAGGAGTCGGTCGGATAGGCAATGACCCCGCCGTTGCGGACGATTTCCACGGCCTGACGGATGGCGCGCAGCTGCGGTGAAACCGGATGAAGCTCGAAGTACTGACTGCTCACTTTTCAGCGCTCGCCATTGAATCCTTCCGCCCACGCACGGGCTATCGAGTATCATACGCGGCCATTTTTCCACGCTGCGCCTCGTGCGCCCCTATCACGTAAATCATGCAGCAGTTGCTCGAATTTGCGCCGCTGGCCGCGTTTCTCAGCGCCTACTACGCGGCCGGCCTCTATGTGGCGACCGCGGTGCTGATGGGAGCCATGGCGTTGCTGTTGGGGGTGGATCTGCTGCGCGGGCGGCGTATTCCGGCGATGCATGCGCTCAGTGCCGTGCTCGTGTTCCTGTTTGGCAGCGCGACGTTGCTGCTGCATGACCAGCGTTTCATTCAGTGGAAACCCACGGTGTTCTTCTGGCTGGCGAGCATCGCATTCTGCGCCAGCTTCTGGATCGGCCGGCAGACCCTCGTGCAGCGGTTACTGGGCGCAGCGCTCAGCGACCCCGCGGTGGTACCCGAAGCGGTGTGGCGGCGCCTGAATGCACTCTGGGTGCTCTTCTATGCAGCACTCGGGGTACTGAATCTCGTGGTGGCCTTTAACGCGAGCGAGCGCGTCTGGGTCAATTTCAAAGTGTTTGGCCTCACACTGGTCACGCTCGTCTTTGTGGGCATTCAGGTCGCCTGGCTTGCGCGTCGCTCACAGGACCATGCGGGTGAACGCTCCGCGCCGGTATGACGGACGCTTCCGATAGCCAACTCTCCCAGCTGCGCGAGGCGCTGCAGGCCGCGCTGCTGCCCGGCAGCCTGCAGATTCGGGATGACAGCGCGCAGCATGCCGGACATGCCGGAGCACGCGAGGGCGGCCACTTCCGCGTGACGATCGTCGCCGCGGCCTTTCGGGGCCGCTCGCAACTCGAGCGGCACCGGTTGGTCTATGAAGCGGTTGCGCCGCTGCTGGCGCATGGCGTGCACGCGCTCAGCATTCGCGCGTATGCGCCGGATGAGCCGCTGCCGGCGGAATGACTTTTGAAACGTTGCATAACACATTGAGAGATCTAATGAAATTTTCACGATTGCTATGGGTGTGCGCGCTCCTCGACCTCGCGGCCTGTCAGCCCAAGAGCAGCACGCCGGTCGCCGCGACCGATGATTCCCCGACGCTGGCGACGGTCGATGGCATCAAGATCTCGCGTGGCTTCTTCGATGCATACATCAAGGCCATCACTGGCAAGGGCTCGGCGGATCTCACCGCCGAGCAGCGCGATCAGGCGCTCGATAACCTCATCCGCGCAGAAGTCGTCGGCGAGCACGCCGTGAAGGAGGGAATGGACAAGAATCCTGACACGGCGGCCCTCATCGAGCTCACGCGCCTCAACGTATTACAGCAGGCGGTGGCCGATCAGGTATTGAAGGCCAACAAGATCACCGATCAGGATCTGCACGCGGAATACGAGACCCAGCTGGCGCACCTCTCGAAAGAGGAATTTCACGCCAGGCACATTCTGCTCGCCACTCAGCCCTTTGCGCAGAAGATCGTTGCGCGCCTGGAAAAAGGCGAACGCTTCGAGGATCTGGCAAAGAAGGAATCGATGGATTCATCCAAGGACAATGGCGGCGATCTGGGTTGGTTCACTGCTGACAAGATGGTCAAACCGTTTGCCGAGGCGGTACAGGCTCTCAAACCGGGGCAGTACACCCATCAGCCCGTGCAGACGCAATACGGCTGGCATGTCATCCAGCTGGTCGAGACGCGACCGCTGCAGCCGCCAAGTTATGACAGCGTGCGTCAGCGCCTGGAGCAGGTGGTGCAGTCAAAGAAGGTGAAGGCCAACACTGACGAATGGCTGCGCGACGCCAAGATCGACAAGAAAACAGAGAATGCGCCGGCGAGCGCTGCGGGCAGCTCAAGCGCAGCTCCTGCGCCCAGACCTGAGTCGAATTCCCCGGCGGCGCCCGCCTCGGGCCCAGCGCCGAAACCGGCTCAGTAGTTCCAAGCCCGGTTCTCAGTTTCCGCACCGAGGCCTCGAGCGTGCCCCACGGCAGGCGTGGGTCACGCTTGCGGCGACCGTGTGACGCCCCCATTCAGTTGTTTATGCGGAACGACAGCCGCGTAGTGGTGGGAACGACCGGCGCGCCGTTGACGCCTCCTGTGACGGCCCGATTTGACATGTGCTGTCACCCTTTGGCGGCGGAATGCGTTTTGCTCTTTAGGCAAGGCCTCCCCTTGCGATCCGCGGCCTGGTGGCTTGAACGGAGGTAGGCGACGGAGGTCTAATCAGAGCGGCCACATGGCCGCGCCGGAGATCCGCAAGGCTCGCCCGGCGACGGAGTAACGATTATGAACACCAAGGGCTTTCGGGGTATCTGGGCGATCGGCGCGCTAGCGGCGCTGGTGGCCGGGGCACCTGCGTTCGCGCAGTCTCACGGCGGCGGACATTCCGGCGGCGGTGGTGCGCATTTCAGTGGTGGCGGCGGCGGGCATTTCGGCGGGGGCCACGCCTCGGGCGCGGGCCACGTCTCCGGTGGCGCCCATTTCGGCTTGGGATCCAGCCATGCCTACAGCGGTGCTCACTTCGCAGCGCCGCGCGCCAACTATGGATATCACGGTGGCGCAGCCTATGGTACTCCGCGCACCTACGGCGGCAGCTACGCGGCGGCGCGCGGCTTCGGAGGCCAAACATTCCATGGCAACGCCGCCGGCGCCGCTTTCCATGGACCCACAACCCGCTGGACAGGTGGCGATGCCCGCCACGGCTACGCCGGTGCGCATATGGGCTATGGACCCGGCTGGGGCC
Organism: uncultured Pseudomonadota bacterium; assembly: GCA_963715725.1. Classification (GTDB taxonomy): domain Bacteria; phylum Pseudomonadota; class Gammaproteobacteria; order Steroidobacterales; family Steroidobacteraceae; genus 13-2-20CM-66-19. The sequence goes on from OY970272.1 coordinate 4,529,913, forward strand.
ACGGTGGGTTTGGTTACCACCGTCCGTATTGGAATGGTGGCTACTGGCGTGGTGGGTACTGGCCGCGCGCCTGGTACGGGTGGGACTATCCGTGGTTCCTCGCCGCGCTGCCCGTGGCGTACGCGACCTACTGGTGGGCGGGAGTTCCGTACTACTACGCGAACGATGTCTATTACACCTGGAACTCGGGATACAACGGTTATGTTGTGACGGATCCGCCGCCGGTGGATGACGGCACGACCGCGGGAGACAACACTCCACCGGATGATGCGGCGGCTGGCGGCGGCTCAGCAGGGGATGTGTACGTTTATCCGAAGAACGGGCAGTCGGACGAGCAGACGGCAACCGATCGCTATGAGTGTCACAAGTGGGCCGTGTCGCAAAGTGGCTTTGATCCCACGCATGCTTCGCAGGGCGGCAATGCGACCGACTATCGGCGGGCGATGAATGCGTGTCTGGACGGACGCGGCTACAGCTCCCGCTAAATCATCACTCGCCGCACCCCGTTCGATCGGCATCTCCTTCAATCGACCAACCTTCTGCCGGTGGGAGCACATCCCACCGGCGCTTTCTCAGCGCCCCGGCGGCGCCTGCAGCAGGCGCAGAAACTCCTGTTCGTTGAGAATGCGCACCCCGAGCTCGCCCGCTTTGTCCAGCTTGGAACCTGCGTTGGCGCCTGCGACAACATAACCGGTCTTGCGCGAAACACTGCCGGCCACCTTCGCACCCAGGGCGACCAACGCCTCCTGCGCCTCATCGCGACTCATCGTCTCAAGCGTACCGGTGATCACGAAGGTCACACCCGCGAGCGGCTGACTGCCACTGGCAGGCCGCTCGACCTCGGGCCATGTCACCCCCTGGGCGCGCAACCGTTCGATCACCTTGCGGTGCTCGGCGGAGCCGAAGAAGGTTGCCACATGTGCCGCGACGACGGGCCCGATGTCCGGCACCTGTTGGATCTCGGCCTCGCCGGCGCTGAGCAGCCGCTCGAGGCTGCCGAAATGGCGGCTCAGGGCCAGTGCCGTGGCCTCACCCACGTCGCGAGTACCGAGGGCATACAGAAAGCGCGGCAGGGTCGTGTTGCGGCTGCGGTCGATGGCCTGCAGCAGCTTCTGCACCGATTTCTCACCCATGCGCTCCAGCTCGAGCAGTGCAGCGGCGTCCAGTGAGTACAGGTCGGCGGGCGACTGCACCAGATTGCGCTCGACGAGCTGTTCGATGATCTTGTCGCCCAGACCCTCGATGTCCATCGCGCGCCGGCTGGCAAAATGCCGCAGTGCCTCCTGGCGCTGCGCACGGCAGGTGAAGCCGCCAGAGCACCGGGCCACGGCCTCCCCTTCGGCCTGTAGCACGCGCGAGCCGCACACCGGACAGTGTTCCGGCAGCTGCACCAGCGGCGCGTCCTCCGCCACGTGTTTGATGACGCGTACCAACTCCGGAATGACATCACCGGCACGTCGCACGGATACGGTGTCGCCCACGCGTACATCCTTGCGACGCACCTCATCGATGTTATGCAGTGTCACGTTGCTGACCGTCACGCCACCGACGAACACCGGCTCCAGGCGTGCCACGGGGGTAAGCGCGCCGGTGCGGCCGACCTGGAACTCCACGGCCGCCACGGTGGTCACGGCTTCGTCTGCAGGAAATTTGTGGGCAACCGCCCAGCGCGGCGCGCGCGAGACGAAGCCGAGCCGCTCCTGGGCACGGCGGTCGTTGAGTTTGTAGACCACACCATCGATCTGATATGGCAGCTCGCTGCGCTTGGCCGACATCGACTGGAAGTAGCCGAGCAATCCGTGCACTCCGGCGACCGTGGTGGCATCCGGACAGATGGGCAGTCCCCAACTCGCGAAGGCCTGCAGCAGACCCCATTGAGTATCTGGCAGGACCCCGCCTTCCACCGCCCCGGATGCATAGAAAAACATGTCCAGCGGTCGGCGTGCGGTGATCGCCGGATCCAACTGCCGCAGGCTGCCGGAGGCGGAGTTGCGCGGGTTGATGTAGACCTTCTCGCCGCGCTCACGCGCCAGACGATTCATCCGCTCAAACCCTGCAATCGGCATGAAGACCTCACCGCGTACCTCCAGCAGCGATGGAGGGCTGCCGCGCAACCGACGTGGCACCTTGCGGATTTGGCGGACGTTTGCCGTGACATCCTCTCCCTTCGCGCCATCACCCCGGGTCGCGGCACGCTGCAGCTCGCCGTCGCGGTAGATAACCGTGACGGCCAGGCCGTCCAGTTTCGGCTCGGCAACGTATTCAAGTGTCTTGTCCGCATCCGCGGCGAGCCGCTCATGGATGCGACGATCGAATGCGGTCACGTCCTCATCCGTGAAGGCGTTGTCGAGCGATAGCATTGGCACGGTATGTGTGACGACACCAAAAGTCGCCACCGGCTGGCCGGCGACGCGCTGAGTGGGTGAATCGGGCGTCACAAGGTCCGGGTATTCACTCTCCAGCGCCCGCAGTTCCAACATCAGGCGGTCGTACTCGGCATCCGGGATTTCCGGATCGTCCAATACGTAATAACGGTAGTCATGGTGCGAGAGCTGCTGACGCAACTCGGCGATGCGTCGCTCCGCCTCGGGCCTCACGAGCGCGCCTCGGCCTCCAGGGCGCTGCGCAGCGCAGCGGCACGTGTGGGCGTTAGCGGGCCGCCGCGATCGTCCTGCAACGCACCTTCCAGTCGCTCATTCAATGCGCGCGCCGTGACGAGCAGCTCATCGAAGGCTTTCAGCGGCGGCTTCGGCCCGGGCAACACCGCAAACAGGTTAAGGCCGATAAAGCGCTGGCTGTCCATGGTCTCGAGGTCAAAGGTGCCGGGCTTGGTGAGGCTGGCAGCGCTCAGCACGGCACGGTTCTCGGCATCCGGCTTGTGAAAGATGCCGTACTTGCCGAGCACGAAGCCCTCGGCGGCGAGTGCCTGGCGCACGGCGCGACCGGCGAGTCGCTCTGGCTGCGGAGCGACGAGGCGCAAACCCAGCAGCTTGCGGCTGTCCTCCGGAGGCCAGTCGACGATCGGCTCGCTTTCGATCGGCTCTTGCGGCTCGGGCGGTGGCTCCGCGATCGCCGCAGGCGGCGGCTCGATGGCAATCGGCACGATCGCCTCAGCCACCGGCTCGGCGGCGCTGGCCTCTTCAGCGGCTACCTGCTGCTCCACCGGATCGCCATCGACCCGCAGGCCGATGAGCGAGTCATCGGTAATCTCCAACACGGGCACCTCGCGCACCGCAACGGGCTCGCGTGGGCGAATTTCGGGCAAGGTGAGCGTGGGCTCGCGGAAGGTGCGGACCGCTGGTGCCTCGGGCTCCGGTCCCCAGGTCGGCTCGCTGAGATTCGGGCGCACCTGCCCCGCATCACGCGCCGCCTGATGCGGTTTACGCCGCTCCCACCAGGCGAGCACGGCAACGAACACCACTCCGATGATCAGCAGTGTCCAGCGCAGCTCAGGCATGCGACTTTCCTGCGCTCAGACTGCGGCGAGCCGCATCGCTTCATCAACGTCCACGGCCACGAGACGCGAGACGCCCGGCTCGTTCATGGTCACCCCGACCAGCTGCGAGGCAAGCTCCATGGTCGTCTTGTTATGCGTAATGAAGATGAACTGCACGCGTGCGGACATGTCGCGCACGATGTCACAGAAGCGGCCGACGTTGTGCTCATCGAGCGGGGCGTCCACCTCATCGAGCAGGCAGAAGGGCGCCGGGTTGAGATCGAAGATCGAAAACACCAGCGCGACTGCCGTCAGCGCCTTCTCGCCACCGGACAGCAGGTGAATCGTGCTGATCTTCTTACCGGGCGGCCGTGCCATGACCGCAACCCCTGCGGTCAGGATCTCCTCGCCCACCAGCTCGAGGTAGGCGTGCCCGCCGCCGAACAACCGTGGGAATTTCTCCTTCAAACCGGCATTGATGCGCTCGAACGTCTCTTCGAAGCGCGTGCGCGTCTCCTTGTCGATGCGCCGCATGGCCTGATCCAGGGTCTCCAGTGCCGCGGTCAGATCGCTGAACTGCCGGTCGAGATATTCCTTGCGCTCGCTCTGCTCCTTGAGCTCATCGATGGCGGCGAGATTCACCTGGCCGAGTTTCTCCAGGTCGGCGCGCACCTGCACGAGTGAATCCTCCCACTGCAGCACGTTGGCCTCCGCCGTGAGACCCTGCTGTATTTCGCTCAGCTCGAACCGGGTCGCCGCGAATTGCTCCGCGATCCCCTCGCGCCGCACCCGGGTCTCCTGGGCTGCGAGCCGCGCGACATCCATTGCCTCCCGTGCAGCGCTGACCCGCTGTTCTGCCGCAACGCGCTTCTCATCCAACTGGCGCAACTCGCTGTCGGCCTCCTCGAGCGCCCGACGTGCCTGTGACAGATCTGATTCGATCTCGAGGCGGCGCGCCAGGCTGTCCTGCAGGCGCGCCTCGAGTTGCAGGATGGGCTCGTCGCCCCCTGCGAGCTCGGCCTCGAGCTCCTCGCAGCGGCGGATGAGCTGCGCGCGCTGTTCGCTCATGCGTCCCAAGCCTACGGCGATCGAGCTTTCCGTCGAGCGGCGACCCTCGATTCGGATGAGCAGATCGCGCGCTCCCACCTGCGCGCTTTGCGCACGGCTGCGGGCAGCGCTGACCGCCTCGCGGCGTTCCTCGCGCTCGTTCTCAAGCTCGTGGTGGCGCGAATCGAGCTCATCCAGCGTCAGCAGGCCTCGATCCAGCTCGGAGCTCGCCCGCGCCAGGGATTGCGCCGCAGCCTTGCGCTCGCGCTCCACATCGGCTGCCTCGCTCTCCAGCCGCTGTCGGCGCGAGGCGGACTCCTGGGCCCGTGCGCGCGTGGCCTCAAGTTGACTCAACAGCTCCGCATGCCTGCGCTGTGCGCCCTGAATACCCTGCTGAGCCCCATCGCGACGGGCCTCCGCTGCGGCGTATGCAGCGCGCACGGCCGTCAGCTGCGCTTCCAGCTCCGCCACGCCGGATTCCGCCGTAACCACTGTCGCGCGCAATTCCTTCAGACGATGCTCGCGCTCGATCACACCGGCATGATGATCCGGGCCGCGGCTGATGCGCAGCCAGCCGCGCCCGACCCATTCGCCGGCGCGTGTAATGATCGACTGACCCGGCAAGAGCGCCGCACGGCTGCTGAGTGCATCTGCGAGCGTGTCCGCCGTGAGCACCTTGTGCAGCGGCTCGATCACGGCCCCCGGACCCGACACCCGCGCGGCAAGCGTGATCTCGCTCGGCGCCGCAGCCGTTGAGTCCGCCGCCACAGACACGCCTGCCGTATCCTGCGCAGCCACCAACACCACACGACCCTTCGATAGGGTCGCAAGCGGCTCGGCCAGCTCATCGAGAGCTTCGACACACACCGCTTCCAGGTAATCACCAAGCGCGGTTTCGACCGCGCGCTCCCACCCGGCCTGCACATCCAACTTCTCGGTGACCCGCGGTCGTTGGGCAAGATCCGCACTCGCCAGCCACTCGGTGGCACTGCCTGCGTCATGGGTGAGGGCTGCCTTCTGCAGCGCCTCGAGTGAGGTCAGCTCACCGCGGGCCCGCTCGCGCGCCGTACGCGCACTTTCCAATTCCTGCTCGGTAGCCAGCTGTCGCGTGCGCAGCGACTGCACCTCCTCGAGCGCAGCCTGCAGTTGCTGTGCGAGCTCATCGCGTACACCGCGCGCCTGAGTCTCGCGTTCCCCCAGATCGAGCAGCTGACCGGTGGATTCCTGGGCCGCGAGTGCGTCCCGTTCGAGCGCCAGGCGGTCGGCCTGGGTCACGTGCCGCCGCAGCTGATTCTCCAGCTGCTCGATGCGGGCCCGCTCGACCTGAGTCGTCTGTGCCGCGGCGCCCAGGGCGCGGTTGAAATGTTCCCAGCGCTGCTGCCAGTCCTGCAGCTGCGCCTCCGCATCCTCCAGGGCTCCGGCGGCAGCCGCTTCCGCTGCCTGAGCTGCCTGCAGCTCGGGGGCCAGGCGCTCAATCTCCGCGCGCAGCCCAGTGAGCTGCAGCTCGTCGCGTTCGATGTGTGCCGTGAGCTCGGTGCGTGTCGTTCCGGCCTGCGCAAGATCAGTCCGCTGACGCTCGCGCAGCTGGCGCATGTGCTGGATGTTCTGCTCGAGACGCGAGATGTCCGCGCCGACCTCGTAGTAGCGGCCCTGCACGGCTGCGACCTGATCCGATTGCTCGGTGTGGAAGGCGCGCTGCTTCTCGATGGCAGCCTCGGCGGCCCGCTGGTCCGCCAGAGCCGCCTGCATGGCGAGCTCGCGCTCACGCATCGCGCTGTCATGCACCTCAGCCCCGCTGTCCAGATCGCGCAGTCGCAGCGCGAGCAGCTCTGCGATGAGCCGCCGCTCCTGTTCCTTGAAAGCCTGGTAGCGGCGCGCGCTCGCCGCCTGGCGCTGCAGGTGGCGTATCTGCTTCTCGATCTCGTCGCGCACGTCCTGCAACCGTTCCAGATTTTCGCGCGTCTCCGCCACGCGGCTCTCGGTCTCCTTGCGGCGCTCCTTGTAGCGCGAGATGCCGGCCGCCTCCTCGATGAAGGCGCGCATGTCATCGCTCTTCGCTTCGATGACCCGCGAGATCATGCCCTGCTCGATAATCGCGTAGCTGCGCGAGCCGAGACCGGTGCCGAGGAACAGGTTCGTAATGTCCTTGCGGCGACAGCGCGTGGCGTTGATGAAATAGCCGGAATTCCCGTCGCGCGACACCTGGCGCTTCAGCGAGACCTCGTTATAGCTCGCGTACGGTCCACCCATCTTGCCGTCCGAGTTGTCGAAGATCAGCTCGACGGAAGCCGTGCCCACCGGCTTGCGTGCAGCCGAGCCATTGAACACCACGTCTGCCATGTTGTCGCCGCGCAGGTGCTTGGCAGACAACTCGCCCATCACCCAGCGGACGGCATCGATGACGTTGGACTTGCCGCAGCCGTTGGGACCGACGACTCCGGTGAGATTGCTGGGGAAGCTGACTTGGGTGGGATCGACGAAGGACTTGAAACCGGCGAGCTTGATCTTGGTCAGCCGCATGTAACTCGGTCTCGCACTGATTGACTCCGTTGCCTCGGGGCCAGGATAGCTGCGCGTAGTGTAAAGTAACGCCGGCGAATGAGCGATTCCGAATGACTGCCAAACCGAACTGCGTATGTCCACCAAACCGACAACGGCACTCGAGACCTTCAGCAATCCGGCCGGTGCTGACTACACGATCCGCATGCAGATTCCGGAGTTCACCTGTCTGTGTCCCAAGACCGGCCAGCCTGACTTCGCAACGCTCGATCTCGAATACGTTCCGGACCGGTTGTGCGTCGAGCTGAAATCGCTGAAGTTGTATATCTGGTCCTTTCGCGAGCGCGGCGCGTTTCACGAGGCGGTCACGAATGAGATCGCCGAACATCTGAATCGCGCGCTTGAGCCGCGCTTCCTTCGGCTCACCGCGCGCTTCAATGTGCGCGGCGGAATCTGCACCTCGGTCGTCGTCGAGCGGCGACAACCGGCCTGGCGCGCCGCGGCAGTCGTCACGCTGCCCTGAGGCGGCAACGGTTGGTCGCGCTGCACCCTGCGGCTGGCTGGCGTTACAGCTGCGGCTTTGGGGGTTTTCCCGTCGCCGACTGGCGATAATGGACACCGCAAACTCCGCCGGTATAATCCCGCGTCCTCCTAGCCGGGCAGCCTCCCAGAGGACCGGCAGGCGGCCCGGATCGCGCGTTCGGTCCGGTGAGACTCCGACGGCTCTGCTTTTGAGGAGCGATTGATGCCGGCCAAGAAACCCGCGCCCAAGGCCGCGAAGGGTAAGAAGGCGGCAAGCCGATCACCGGCGCGCAAGACGACGCTGGTGGCCCGCAAGCCCGCAGAACGTGTGAAGGCCGCCGCAGCGGCACACGTGCGCAAGAGCGCGGTGGCGCCCAAAAAGGCGGTGCCGCACCGATCCACCCCTACGACGGAAGATAGTAACGAGATGCCGAAGGCTGTAGCGCCGGCACCCGAGTCGCCGCTGACCCCGACGCCTGGTGCTTCCAATACGATTACGATGCCGCCCCGCATCAGCGCTCCTGCGCTGGCTGCCGCGGATTCCGATGACGGTGACGCCATAGAGCCGGGCAGCCTGCTGGCGGGCCCGCGCAACGTACAGCCTTACATCGTCAAGCGCGGTGAGCTGTACATGAGCAAGGAGCAGCTGGAGCATTTCCGGCAGATTCTGCAGAACTGGAAGCAGGACCTCATGGTGGAGGTCGACCGCACCGTGTCGCACATGAAGGACGAGGCGGCGAACTTTCCCGATCCGAATGACCGCGCCACGCAGGAGGAGGAGTTCAGCCTCGAGCTGCGTACGCGCGATCGCGAGCGCAAGCTGATCCGCAAGATCGACGAGGCGCTGAAACGCGTGGATGACGGCTCCTATGGCTATTGTCTCGAGACCGGCGAAGAGATCGGCATCAAGCGTCTGGAGGCGCGGCCGGTTGCAACCCTGAGCATCGAAGCACAGGAACGACGGGAACGGCGCGAGCGGCAATACGGCGACCGCGACGACCGCTACCGTTGATTCTGGCGGCCGCCGCGTAGCAGCGCCTGCGTACGTCGGCCGTTTTGCTCCCTCCCCCACCGGTGAGCTGCATCTGGGCTCGCTGCTCGCCGCGGTCGGCAGTTTCCTTGATGCGCGCAGCTGCGCCGGCCGATGGCTGGTGCGAATGGAGGATCTCGATGCGGCCCGCGTCATCCCCGGGAGTGCAGGGCAGATCCTGCACACGCTGGAGCATTTCGGACTCACCTGGGATGGTCCGGTTCTCTACCAGAGCACGCGACGTGATGCTTACGAGGACGCCATTCTCGCTCTGCAGCGCGCGGAGCTGACATTCCAGTGCAGCTGCTCGCGCCGCGAGCTTCCCCCCGTGGAGGAGTCCGGTTATCCGGGAACGTGCCGGCAAGGCCCCGCGCGCCCGGGTCCGTTCGCCACCCGCCTGCGTGTCGATGAGCGCCTATTAGTTCTATTTGACGATCGAATACAAGGGCTGTGCCGTTTCGACCTGGGCGCGCTCGGCGATTTCGTCATTCGCCGCAAGGACGGCATCCCTTCGTACCAGCTGGCGGTGGTGACCGATGATGCGGCCCAGGGCATCACGGATGTGGTTCGCGGGGCCGATTTGCAGTCCAGCACGGCCTGGCAGATTGCCCTTCATGGGGCTTTCGGGTTGCTGCCACCTCGGTATGCGCACTTGCCCCTGGTGGTGGCCCGGAACGGGGAAAAACTCTCGAAATCGCGGCAGTCTATCGCGATCAGCCCGACCTGCGCGGGTAGCACGCTGTGCACGGTGCTGCAGCTGCTCGATCTGCAGCCGCCGGCGGACTTGCAGGGTGCGGGCCCCGCGGAGCTTCTCGCCTGGGCCTGTACAAGCTGGCCGCCCCGGATTGCGCACCGGCGCACCAGCGTGCTCGCCCCGCCCGCCGACACCTGACAGAGCGGAGACCTGCGTCCTCAAATAAGTTGGGTTGCGTGCCGTTATGGACTAAGGTAGCCGGGCGCACGCCGATCCTGACGCCCTGGGACTGGGAACGTCCTGACATGACATGAGGGCCGCGAGAATGAGCGAACCGCGAACGATTAAAAAGTACCCTAACAGGAGGCTGTACGACACAGTAGAGAGTCGCTATATCACCCTGGCTGACATCCGCAGGCTGGTGATTGATCGAATCGATTTCGTGGTGATCGACAAGAAGACCCAGGAAGACATCACCCGTTCCATACTGTTGCAGGTCATCGCCGAACAGGAGCACGGAGGCGAGCCACTCATGAGCCGTGATTTCCTCTCGCAGGTCATCCGCTCCTACGGTAGCGCCATGCAGGGCGTGATCGGCAGCTATCTCGAGCAGAGTCTCAAGCTGTTTGCAAACCAGCAACGCGATGCGCGCGAGCGTATCAAGGGCGTCGCGGACAACGAGACTGCCGAGGCCATCAATCACCTCGCCCAGCGCAACTACCAGCGGTGGCGCGCTGTGCAGGAGGAGATCTACCGCACGCTCATGAGTGCTACCTGACGCGCGCCTGAAAGTCGGCGCCTCCGCGAGGGCGGAGGCGCCAGCAAGTTATATTGCCCGCCGCGCCAACACGGCACGCACGGTGTTAGATGCTGCGTGCATCAGAACGCGGGTGATCAGCCGGCGTTAGACAGCGCGCGCGTGTGATTCGACGCGTGTGACCAGACAGCGTGTAATCAGGCCGCGTCGACATCCCGCATGGAGAGGCGGATGCGGCCCTGGCGGTCAACCTCCAGAACCTTGACCCGGATGACATCTCCCTCCTTGAGCTTGTCGCTGACCCGTTCCACACGCTCGTTGGAGATCTGCGAGATGTGTACCAAACCATCTCTGCCGGGCAGGATGGTGACGAACGCCCCGAAATCCATCAGGCGTGCCACCTTGCCCTCGTAAATGCGACCCACCTCGACATCAGCGGTGATGAGCTCGATGCGTCGTTGTGCCTCGCGGCCCGCGGCGCCGCTCACCGAGGCGATCTTCACCGTGCCATCGTTCTCGATGTCGATAGTGGTGCCGGTTTCCTCGGTGATCTGCCGGATCACCGCACCGCCCTTGCCGATGACATCGCGGATCTTCTCCGGATCGATCTTCAGCGTGATGATGGACGGCGCCCACTCGGACATCTTGCTGCGCGGCTGCTGGATGACTTTGGCCATCTCTCCCAGGATGTGCAGCCGGCCTTCGCGCGCCTGATCGAGTGCCACGCGCATGATCTCCGGCGTCACGCCTTCGACCTTGATGTCCATCTGCAGCGCGGTGACCCCATCCCGGGTCCCGGCGACCTTGAAATCCATGTCGCCCAGGTGATCCTCGTCGCCCAGAATATCGGTGAGCACCTTGAAGCGGCCGCCTTCGAGCACGAGGCCCATCGCTACGCCGGCCACGGGCGCCTTGATCGGCACGCCGGCATCCATCAGCGAGAGCGACGTCCCGCAGACGCTCGCCATGGAGCTCGAGCCGTTCGACTCGAGAATCTCGGAGACCACGCGGATGACATAAGGGAAGCTCGCCATGTCAGGCATGACGGCGTTGACGCCGCGGCGCGCGAGGTTACCGTGACCAATCTCACGGCGCTTGGGTGAACCCATCATTCCGGTCTCGCCGACCGAGAATGGCGGGAAGTTGTAATGCAGCATGAAGGGCTCGCGGCGCTCACCGTCGAGCCCGTCGATAATCTGTGCATCGCGCGTCGTGCCGAGGGTCGTGACTACCAGCGCCTGAGTCTCACCCCGCGTGAACAGGGCCGAGCCATGGGTACGCGGCAGGATTCCAACCTTGACGCTGATGGCGCGAACCGTGCGGGCGTCGCGACCGTCGATGCGTGGCTCGCCATTGAGTATCCGCTGGCGCACGATGTTGCTTTCCAGCTTGAAGAGCACACCCTCGACCTGTTCGGCGGTCCACTTGGCAGTCTCTCCGGCCGTCAGCGTTGCCAGCGTCTGCGCCTTGATCTCCGCAAGACGCGTATGACGCAGCTGCTTCTCCGTAATGGAATACGCCTGACCGAGGGCCGCCTGGGCGTGCAGGGCCACGGCGCTCGAGAGATCAGCGTTCTCCGGCGCAGGCTCCCACTTCCAGCGGGGCTTGCCGCATTCGGAGGCGAGCTCGCGGATCGCACGGATGGCGACCTGCAGCTGCTCGTGGCCGAATACCACCGATCCCAACATCACCTCTTCTGAAAGTCCCTTCGCTTCGGACTCAACCATGAGCACCGCGTGCTCGGTGCCCGCTACCACCAGATGCAACTGCGATTCGGCAAGCTCCGAGGCCCCCGGATTCAACAGGTACTTGCCGTCCTTCCAGCCCACGCGCGCGGCGGCGATCGGACCGTTGAACGGTATGCCGGAGATCGCAAGCGCGGCGGAGGCGCCCAGCAGTGCGGGAATATCCGGATCAATGTCAGGATCGACGGACACCACGGTCGCCACGACCTGCACATCGTTGTAGAAACCGTCCGGGAACAGTGGACGAATCGGGCGGTCGATCAGTCGCGAGGTGAGGGTTTCCTTTTCCGTCGGCCGTCCCTCGCGCTTGAAGAAGCCGCCCGGGATTCGCCCGGCGGCATAGGTCTTCTCGACATAGTTGACGGTCAACGGGAAGAAGTCGCGTCCCGGACGCGCCTGGTGTTCGGCGACGGCGGTGACCAGCACGACCGTATCGCCCATCGCAACGCGAACGGCGCCGCCGGCCTGGCGGGCCATTTCACCGGACTCCAGCGTGACGGTATGCGGGCCGTATGGGAAAGACTTACTGACAGCGCTCAAGCTTCAATCCTCGAATTGGAAAACTGGGGGTGACAACACAAGGGCCGCTATGGGCGGCCCTTGGAGTCCAATGGTTCAGCGGCGTAGACCCAGTCGCTCAACGAGCTCCTGGTACTTCTGCGGCTGCGTCGATTTCAGATAATCGAGGAGCTTGCGGCGCTGATTGACGAGTTTCACCAGCCCGCGGCGCGAGGAATGATCGCGCTTGTGTGCGGTAAAATGCTCGCCGAGCCCATTAATCCGCTCGGAGAGGAGCGCTACCTGCACCTCGGGGGAACCCGTATCCGTTGCATCGCGGCGGAACTGCGCGACGATTCCGCCCTTCTTTTCACTGGTTAAAGCCATTGCGCACTACACCTGAATGCTAATCTTGAGAGTCCGTTGGGTAAGCGCGGAATTCTACCCGGTGCGCCGGTGTCTAAGCAATCAATCGCAGGAGGCCAGACTGTCATGCTCAAAGAACTGCTGCTCTTAACCGCCATGGGACTGGCGCTGGGCGCCTGTACCTCGGGCCCCCGACCCAGCGCACGTGAGGCCGATGTAAACAGCCAGGCGAAGGTCAACACCGCCAACTGCGCAGGCAGTGCCAGCCGTCTGCCGGGACCTGCCAACTGCCGCTACCCCGGCACCAGCTACTCCACGGAGGAGCTGCAGCAGACCGGCCAGACTGAGCCGGGAGCTGCCTTGAAGATGCTCGACCCAAGGATCACGGGCCACTGAGCAAGGCGTCGACCGCGAACAGACGCCGCGGGTGAACGCGCTGCTGCGGGTCGGTCTCGCCCATTCCCAGAAACACGTGTTGGGGACCGTACAGCCGCACACGGCCGGGAGCCTTCGGGGTCGGTAGCGCGACGCTCTGACCCCGCAGAAGCCGCTGTGTCTGCACGGCATCCAACAGCACCGCAGGCACATGTTGCAAACCGGTGTCCGCAGGCAGTACGCGCCCCGTCCCCCCGGCTGACAGCTCCGACTCCAGCGCCTCGAAGGACTGCATGCTCGCTTCGGCAAAGGGTTCTACCGCAACCCGGCGCAGCTGCACGAGGTGACCGAGAGTTCCCAGAGCACGCGCCAGATCCTCGCCTAACGTGCGTACATAGGTGCCTTTGGAGCACAACACCTCGAGCTTGAGCGGATTGCTCGGCTCGGTCAGCAGCCGCAGGCAATGGATCTCGATGCGCCGCGGCGCGCGCTCGACGTGTACACCGGCCCGCGCCAGTTTGTACAACGGTTGTCCGTCCCTCTTCAGTGCGGAGTACATCGGCGGAATCTGTTGCTGCTCCCCGGTAAACTGCTGCAGAGCTCGAGTGATGGGCGCGACGCCGAGCTCGGGCACCGGCGCAGACTCCAGCACCTGCCCCTCGCAATCGCCCGTCGCGGTCCGCGTGCCGAGCTGCAGATCGAAGCGGTAGAGTTTGCGGCCCGACAGTAGGTCACCCGCGATCTTCGTTGCCTCCCCAAGGCAGATCGGCAGCATTCCTGTGGCGAGCGGATCCAGACTGCCCACGTGGCCTGCCTTGCGCGCGCGCAACAGGCGGCGCACGCGCTGCAGCGCTCCGTTGGAGGAGAGTCCCGCGGGCTTATCCAACAGGAAGATGCCGTTCACGGTATCCATCAGCCGTTGGCTGCAATCAGCTGCATCAACTGTCGGTCGATGAAGAGCCGTCCGGTGTTGGCTTGTCATCCTCGTGGCGCGCACGGTCATGTCGTACCGCGCTGTCGATCAGCCCGCTCAGGTGGCTGGCGCGAGCCACGGTGTCGTCGTAGAGGAACTCGAGACGGGGTGCGTGTCGCAGCTGCAGCCGCCGCCCCACTTCGCCACGCAGGAAGCCGCCGGCCCGTGTCAACCCGATGCGCACCTCTTCGGGCGAGTGCCGGGATGCAAAGGGTGTGAAGTACACACGGGCCGAGCCCATATCGGCGGCCACGCTCACCGCCGTGACCGTGACGTTGCCGACCCGCGGGTCCTTGAGGCCACGCTGGATCACTTCAGCCAGCACGCGCTGAATCTCAGCTTCCAGTCGCCGCTTGCGCTGTGCTTCTGCCATCTCCTGACACCCGCCCGCTCACTGCAGCGTACGGGCGACCTCGACGCGCGAGAAGCACTCGATCTGGTCGCCCACCCGCACGTCCTGGTAGTTCTTCACACCGATGCCGCACTCGGTCCCGGCGCGCACCTCATTCGCCTCATCCTTGAAGCGTCGCAACGACTCCAGTGAGCCCTCGAAGATCACGACGTTGTCGCGCAGCACGCGAATCGGATTGTTGCGCCGGACTACACCTTCGGTGACGAGACAGCCCGCCACGACACCGAACTTGCTGGAGCGGAACACCTCGCGCACCTGCGCCACACCGACGATCGATTCCTTGATCTCCGGCTGCAGCATGCCGGACATCATCTGCTTCACATCATCGATGGCCTCGTAAATGATGCTGTAGTAGCGCACCTCGACGCCGGTCTCCTTGACCGCATCGCGGGCGCCAGCATCCGCGCGCACGTTGAAGCCAATGATGAGCGCCCTGGAAGCGGCCGCCAGCTGCACATCCGACACGGTGATGCCACCCAGCCCGGTGCCGAGAACTTTGACCTGCACCTCTTCGGTGGAGAGTTTGTCGAGAGCTTCGCGCAAGGCTTCGGCACTGCCCTGCACGTCTGCCTTGATCAGCACCGACACGATGCCTGCCTTGGCTTCGCCCATCTGCGAGAAGACGTCCTCGGCGCGGGTGGCCTGGCGCGCGAGTTTCACGTCACGGAACTTGCCCTGGCGATACAGCGCGACTTCCCGCGCCTTGCGCTCGCTCTCCAACACCAACAGATCATCGCCCGCATTCGGGGCGCTCGCCAGACCCAACACGACCACCGGCATGGACGGCGCAGCCTCCGGCACCTGCCGGCCAGCCTCATCAAACATCGCGCGGACGCGACCGAACTCGGTACCGGCGAGGATTGGATCTCCCATGCGCAGCGTACCGCGCTTGACGAGCACCGTCGCCACCGCGCCGCGGCCCTTCTCCACGCTCGATTCGATCACCACGCCCGAGGCGAGGCCGCTGCGCGGGGCACGCAGCTCCAGAACTTCCGCCTGCAGCAGTATGGCATCGAGCAGCGCATCGACACCCTGGCCGGTGCGCGCCGAGACATTCACGAACATGTTCTGACCGCCCCACTCCTCGGGAATCACCTCCTGCTTGGACAGCTCGGTGCGCACCCGGTCCGGGTCCGCATCGCTCTTGTCGATCTTGTTGACGGCCACCACGATCGGCACATCCGCAGCGCGCGCATGCTGAATCGCCTCGACGGTCTGCGGCATGACACCATCGTCGGCGGCTACGACCAACACGACGACGTCAGTGGCTCTGGCACCACGGGCCCGCATGGCCGTGAAGGCCGCATGACCGGGGGTATCCAGGAAAGTGATGCTGCCCTTACCGGTCTGCACCTGGTAGGCGCCGATGTGCTGCGTGATCCCGCCCGCCTCCCCAGCGGCCACTTTGGTACTGCGGATGTAGTCGAGCAGCGAAGTCTTGCCGTGATCGACGTGACCCATGACGGTCACGACCGGCGGACGCGGCTCGGCCTGGTCGGCTGAATCCGTGCCGGCGAGGCCCTGCAGGTCATCCTCGAGCTGATTCTCCTTCAGCACCTTCGGCGTATGGCCCATCTCCTCGACGACCAGCACGGCGGTATCCTGATCGATGGGTTGGTTGATCGTGGCCATGACGCCGACATTCATCAGCACCTTGATGACCTCGTTGGCCTTCACGGCCATACGCTGCGCAAGCTCGGCAACCGTGACGGTCTCGCCGATGCTGACCTCACGCACGACTGGTGCGGTCGGCATCTCAAATGCATGCCGGCCCTCTGTCGCTGCCGCCAGTGGGCGTGACTTGGTACGACGCTTTTTCTTGTAGCGGGCGCTGACGTCGCCTGCCACATGCAACTCCTGCCGGCCGTAGCGCGTCGCTTTGTCATCCGGGCCTGCCGCTGGAGCTGCGGGCGCGGCAGTGCGTTCGCGCGCAACAGGTGTCTCTGGTCGCTGCGGGGCGGTCTTGGCGGGCGCTGATGAGACCTGCGCGGCGACAGTCGCCGCTTTGGCGCGCTCCTTGTTGAGCTCTGAGACGCGACGCAGCTGTGCCTGCGCATGCTCTTCGCGCTCGCGTTCGCGCCGTTCCGCGTCCTCGCGCGCACGCTGTTCAGCTACGCGACGCGCATCTTCCTGCGCCTTCTTCCGGGCCTGCTCTTCCTCGGCGCGCCGGCGGTTTTCGTTCTCGACGCGCTCGCGTTCGCGACGCTCGTTCTCGAGCCGCTCGGATTCGCGGCGCACCGCCTCCTCGGCCTCGCGCCGCTTGGCATCGAGCTCGTCCTGCTGCTGACGTGCCTGCTCCTCGAGCACGTCACGCTTGATGTAGGTGCGTTGCCGCCGCACCTCCACATTCACCGTGCGGGCGCGGCCCTGACCGCTGGCGAGCTTCAGCTCGCTCTGGGTCTTGCGCTTCAACGTGATCTTGCGAGGTGCAGCATCGGCATCCTCACCGCTGCCGTGACTGCGGCGCAGGTGCGTGAGCAATTCCAGCTTCGCATCATCGCTGATGCGATCGTCAGGCCCTTCCACCTTGATGCCGGCCTGATCGAGCTGCACCAGCAACCGGTCCACCGGCACTTTCAACACTTCTGCGAATTGAGAAACGGTTACTTCAGCCATAGGGCTTCCTCACTGGCCCGCCTGGAACCAAGGAGCGCGCGCCGTCATGATCAGCTTGCCCGCCTCCTCGGCAGCAAGCCCGTCGATATCCGACAGATCATCAACCGACTGCTCGGCAAGATCCTCGCGAGTGCGCACGCCACGGCGCGCGAGCGCGAGCGCCAGATCGGGGCTCATCCCCTCCAGCAGCAGCAGGTCATCCGCAGGCATCGACTGATCGAGGCTCTCCTCACTGGCAATGGCCTGGGTCAACAGCACGTCCCGAGCGCGATTACGCAGCTCCTTGACGATGTCTTCATCGAATTCGTCGATCGCCGCAAGCTCGGCCTGCGGCACGTAGGCGATCTCCTCGATGGTGGAGAAGCCCTCCTGAGCCAGAATGGTGGCGACGTCCTCGTCAACATCCAGCTGCTTCATGAAGTTCTGCACGAGTGCCTTGGCCTCGGTCTCGCTCTTGGCCTCGGCATCCGATTCGGTCATGACATTCAGATCCCAACCGGTCAGCTGACTTGCGAGCCGGATGTTCTGGCCACCGCGACCGATGGCCTGCGACAGCTTCTCCTCGGAGACTGCGATGTCCATGCTGTGGGAGTCCTCATCCACGACGATGGACATCACCTCCGCAGGAGACATGGCATTGATGACGAACTGTGCCGAGTTCTCATCGTACGGAATGATGTCGACGCGCTCACCGGCGATCTCGTTGGAAACGGCTTGCACCCGCGAGCCACGCATGCCGACGCAGGCGCCCACTGGATCGATGCGCGGGTCGTTGCTGCGCACGGCGATCTTGGCGCGGATGCCCGGGTCACGCGCAGCACCCAGGATCTGGATCAAGCCCTGACCCACCTCCGGCACCTCGAGCTTGAACAGCTCGATCAGGAACTCCGGCGCGGTGCGGGTGAGAAACAGCTGCGGACCCCGCGGCTCGGACCGCACCTCTCTCAGGTATGCCTTGATGCGGTCCTGGGGCTTGACCTGCTCGCGCGGAATCATGTCGGTGCGCGGCACGAAGCCCTCGGCATTGCTGCCCAGATCAACATAGATACCGTTACGATCGACACGCTTGACCACGCCACTCACGAGCTGGCCGACACGGTCCTGGTACGCATCCACGACCTGGGCACGCTCGGCCTCGCGCACCTTCTGCACGATGACTTGTTTGGCCTGCTGGGCGGCGATGCGTCCGAAGGCCACCGATTCCATCGGCTGTTCCACGAAACCGCCCACCTGGACCTGCGGATCAATGTCGTGGCCGTCCTCGAGACGCAGCTCGCGCTCGGGCACCTCCAGCTCCTTGGAATCGTCGGCGAATACCTTCCAGCGGCGGAACGTCTCGTAGTCGCCGCTCTTGCGGTCGATGGCGACGCGCACGTCCCACTCCTCGCCGTGTTTCTTGCGGGTAGCCGAGGCCAATGCGGCTTCCAGAGCCTCGAAAATGACTTCTTTGTCGACGCCCTTCTCGTTGGAGACGGCATCGACCACCATCAGTATTTCCTTGTTCACTCTCGCTACCCTCGTGGGCCTGAGCCCACCGCTCACAGCGTGCGCAGCGCCCCGCGCCGCCGCACGTTCAAATGATCAACCCGCCAGCCGCGCCTTGCCAATCTCGCCAAAGGGCACCTCGACCTTCTGGCGGTCCACCTCCAACTGCACACCCGAGGGACTGACTGACTGCAACAGTCCGGTATAGCGGCGCCGCCCCTCGCGGGGCAGCTTCAGCTCCACGAACACCCGTGAGCCGACGAAACGCTCAAAATGCGCCGGGGTCTTCAAGGGACGATCGAAGCCGGGCGAAGACACCTCCAGCGTATACGCCGTCGGTATCGGGTCCTCGACATCGAGAAGCGCTGCGGTCGCGCGGCTGACTCGCTCACAATCGTCCACCGTCACCCCCTCGGGCCGGTCGATGAACAGGCGCACCAGCGCCTGTGAGCGCCCTGCGGCATATTCGAGCTCCACCAGCTCGAAGCCCAGGCGGGCAAGCTCCGGTTCAATGAGGGCGATGAGCCGCTCACGCAAGGTCACCGTCATCGCAACCACCACCCGTGTGAACAAATAAAAATGGGCCCGCAAGGCCCATCGATCACCACCCCTGGACAAACAAAAAGCCCGCGCAGGGGCTTTTCCGGACCCCGCGGCCGAGCCCATGGGGGCGCGCATTCTACCCAAAGCCGCCCGCGGGCGATACCCGGAAGCTGCATTTAATTACCGTCCCGGAGGGCACTTCCCGGCTTAGACCTGTCTAGACAGGAACAGACCGGAATGCGAAGCTAGCCGCCATGCTTCAGCCCACCGTCCCGGCAGCCCGTTATCTGCAGATCCGGCAGTACATTCTCGAGCGGATCCGCGCCGGTGCGCTGCTTGCAGGGGCGCGTGTCCCCTCGGAGAACGAGCTGGTGCGCGAGTTTGGCGTTGCGCGCATGACCGTCAACCGGGCGCTGCGCGAACTGACTGCCGAGGGCGTGCTGGTGCGCGTGCCGGGCGTGGGTACCTTCGTTGCCGAGCAGCGCGTGCATTCGCACCCTCTCGAGGTGCGCAACATCGCCGATGAGATCCGTTCGCGCGGCCATCAGTTTGAGACACGGGTGGTGTCACTCGGCTCGATCAGCGCCACACGGGAGGTGAGCGAGCGCTGTGGCGTGAGCGTCGGCTCGCGCCTCGACCATTCGCTGCTGGTGCACTCCGAAGGAGGGGTGCCCCTGCAGATCGAGGACCGCTACGTGAATCCCACCATCGTAGCGGGCTACCTGCGTAACGATTTCACCCGGATGACGCCGCACGAGTTCCTCATGCAGGCCGCGCCGCTGCAACGCGCGGAGCACACGGTGCGCGCCGTCATGCCGGACAGCCGTACGCGTCGCATGCTGAAGCTGAAAGGCGCCGATGCGTGCCTGCTCATCCGGCGACGTACCTGGACTGGCGGCCGCATCGCAACGGTCGCCGATCTCTACCATCCCGGCTCGCGCTACGAGCTGGCCGGTGTTTTCCAGACCGGCACCTGACCCGTGCCCGCATTGCCTTGCAGGAGAGCCCTGTGACAGACATTCCCCAGAACGCCCTACGCGCCCCCCGCGGCGCGACGCTCAGCTGCCGGAACTGGATCACTGAGGCGGCGCTGCGCATGCTGCTCAACAACCTCGATCCGGAGGTGGCTGAGCGCCCTCAGGATCTGGTCGTCTACGGCGGCATCGGCAAGGCTGCGCGCAACTGGCGCGCCTTCCAGCAGATCGTGCGTGCGCTGCGTGCACTGGGCCCGGAGGAGACACTGCTCATCCAGTCGGGCAAGCCGGTCGGTGTGTTCCGCACTCATGAGGATGCCCCGCGGGTGCTGCTGGCCAACTCCAACCTGGTGGCGCGCTGGGCGGACTGGGAGCACTTCAACGAGCTCGATCGCAAGGGCCTCATGATGTATGGCCAGATGACGGCCGGCTCCTGGATCTACATCGGCAGCCAGGGGATCGTGCAGGGCACGTACGAGACTTTTGTCGAGTTGGGTCGGCAGCATTTCGGTGGCGACCTCACCGGCAAGTGGATTCTCACGGCCGGACTGGGCGGCATGGGTGGTGCGCAGCCGCTCGCTGCGACCATGGCGGGCGCGTCGATGCTCGCGATCGAGTGCCGGCCGGAGCGCATCGCCAAACGCCTTCAGACCCGTTATTTGGATACCGAAGCGGCCAACCTGGATGAGGCCTTGCAGCTGCTCGGCGCTGCAAGCCGCAGCGGGCGCGCGATCTCCGTCGGGCTGCGCGGCAACGCCTGCGAGGTGTTGCCGGAGCTGCTGCGCAGGGGTGTGCGCCCGGACGCCGTCACCGATCAAACTTCGGCGCACGATCCGGTCAACGGCTATCTGCCGGAAGGCTGGACGCTTGAGCAATGGGACCGGCTGCGCGCGGAGGATCCCGCGCAGGTGAGCAGTGCCGCGCGCGCCTCCATGGCGCGACACGTGCAAGCCATGCTCGAGTTCAAACGCCTGGGCATTCAGGTGTTCGACTACGGCAACAACCTGCGGCAGGTGGCCTTCGATCAGGGCGTGAAGGATGCGTTCGACTTCCCCGGCTTCGTCCCCGCCTACATCCGGCCGTTATTCTGTCGCGGCATCGGCCCCTTCCGCTGGGCAGCGCTCTCCGGCGATCCCGAGGACATCTATCGCACCGACGCCCGCGTCAAAGAGCTGCTGCCACACGACAAACACCTGCATCACTGGCTGGACATGGCACGCGAGCGCATTCAGTTTCAGGGCCTGCCCGCGCGCATCTGTTGGGTGGGACTCGGCGACCGTCACCGGCTCGGACTGGCCTTCAACGAGATGGTCGCCAAAGGCGAGCTACGCGCACCGGTGGTCATTGGCCGCGATCATCTCGACTCGGGGTCCGTCGCGAGTCCCAACCGTGAGACCGAGGCGATGCGCGATGGCTCGGATGCGGTAGCGGACTGGCCGCTGCTCAACGCGCTACTCAACACCGCCAGCGGCGCGAGCTGGGTTTCCATTCATCACGGCGGTGGCGTGGGAATGGGCTATTCGCAACATGCAGGTGTGGTCATCGTCTGCGATGGCACGCCGGCTGCGGCACGCCGCATCGAGCGCGTGCTGTGGAACGATCCGGCGAGTGGTGTGATGCGGCATGCCGATGCGGGTTATGAGGAGGCGATTGGCTGCGCGCGCGAGCATTCATTGCAGCTGCCGTTTCTGGAAGGCTGAGCGTCACGCATGGCTGAGGCTCTCACTCTTTGGCGCAATGGTCACTTCGCAACCTGCGACGCCGCCAACCGGATCATTACCAACGGCGCTCTGCTGACCCGTGGTTCGCGCATCGAGTGGCTCGGGTCAGAGACTGCGCTGCCGCAGTTCAGATCGCCCGCCGAGGTGCGTGATCTCGCCGGTGCCTGGGTGACCCCGGGACTCATCGACTGCCACACGCATCTGGTATTTGCGGGCACCCGTGCCGATGAATATGCCGAGCGGCTGCGTGGCCGCAGCTATGAGGAGATCGCCCGGGCCGGCGGGGGCATCCTCTCCACGATGCGCGCCGTGCGCAGCGCCTCCGAGCAACAGCTGTTCGATGAGAGTGCACCGCGCCTGCAGGCGTTGCTTGCCGAGGGCGTCACGACCGTAGAGATCAAATCCGGCTACGGACTCACCCTTGCGGATGAGGCCAAAATGCTGCGCGTGGCCCGGGCGCTGCAACGCGCTTTCCCGGTGACCGTGAAGACGACACTGCTGGCGGCACATACGGTGCCGCCGGAATATGCCGGCCGCGCCGCGCAGTACGTGCAGCTCATCTGCACGCAGTGGTTGCCGGCACTGCACGCGGAAGGGCTGGTGGATGCGCTCGACGTGTTCTGCGAAAGCATCGCCTTTGACCTGGAACAATCGCGACAGCTGTTCGAGGCAGCGACCCGTCTGGAAATACCCGTGAAGATGCATGCCGAGCAGCTCTCCAACCTGGGCGGCTCGGCCCTCGCCGCCCGCTATCGCGCCCTCTCGTGCGATCACCTGGAATTTGCCACGGCCGCCGATGCCGAGGCGATGGCAGCGGCCGGCACGGTCGCGGTGCTGTTGCCGGTCGCCTTTTACTGTCTGGGTGAAAACCGCAAGCCCCCCGTGGCGGCATTCCGTGCGGCAAAGACCAACATCGCCGTGGCAAGCGATTGCAATCCCGGCTCCGCTCCGGGCACATCACTCCTGCTAGCGCTCAGCATGGCCACGCGGCTGTTCGGCCTGACCGCCGAGGAGGCGCTCGCCGGGGTAACGCGGCACGCCGCACTGGCGCTGGGCGAAGGCGCGGTGCGCGGCTCACTCAGCGCAGGACTCGCGGCCGACTTCGTCATCTGGAACGTGCGCTCCCTGGCCGAGCTGGGTTACTGGATCGGATTCAATCCGCGCCGCCAGAGCGTGCGGGCCGGTAAGATCATCGCATGATCACCCCTGAGCCCATGCAGCTGGGCACACGCCCGCTCACCTTCGCGCAGCTGCGCCGCATCTATGCCGCGCCGACACAGGTCTCGATCGACGACGATGCGTTTGCGGCCGTGCGCGAGGCACACGATGCCACCGCAAGGCTCGCCGCGGCGGATGCACCTGCCTACGGCATCAACACGGGGTTCGGGCTGCTCGCCCAGACGCGCATCCCGCCGGAGCAGCGCACGCTCCTGCAGAAGAACATCATCCTGTCACACAGCTGTGGTGTCGGACCGCTGCTGGATGACAACATCGTACGCCTCGCCTTGGTGCTGAAGCTCGCAAGTCTGCTGCAGGGCTTTTCGGGCATCAGTCCGGAACTTGCTCAGTGGCTGCAGCGGCTGATCAACAGCGGCCTGCTGCCGTGCGTACCGGCGCAAGGCTCAGTGGGCGCCTCCGGGGACCTGGCGCCGTTGGCGCATGTGTCACTGCCGCTGCTTGGGTTGGGCACGGTGCGCGGGCCGGGCGGCGAAATCCAACCGGCTGCGCCCGCTCTCGCGGCCGCAGGTCTTGAGCCGCTGGAGCTCGGACCGAAGGAAGGACTCGCCCTGCTCAATGGCACGCAGATCTCCACCGCGCTTGCGCTGGGTGCGCTGTTCGAGCTCGAGCAGGGATTCGCTGCGGCCATCGTCACGGGCGCGCTGTCGCTCGATGCGCTGCAGGGCAGTGACTCACCCTTCGATGTGCGCATCCACACGCTGCGCAATCACGCAGGTCAAGGGCAGGTGGCTCAGGCGTTCCGCGAACTGCTGCACGGTAGCGCTATCCGCGAGTCGCACCGGACGTGCCCGCGGGTGCAGGACCCCTACTCGCTGCGCTGTCAGCCGCAGGTCATGGGTGCCTGCCTCGATCTGATTGCACAGAGTGCGCAGACCCTGATCATCGAGGCCAACTCGGTTACGGATAATCCGCTGATCTTTGCAGGCACCGCAGAAGTCATCTCGGGCGGCAACTTTCACGCGGAGCCCGTGGCCTTCGCGGCAGACGTGCTGGCTCTCGCCTGCGCAGAGGTCGGCTCGATCGCCGAGCGGCGGATCGCGCTACTCGTGGATCCCAAGATGAGCGGCCTGCCTGCATTTCTGACTGCGGACAGCGGCGTCAATTCGGGCTTCATGATGGCGCAGGTCACCGCTGCCGCACTGGTGGCCGAGAACCGCATGCTGGCTCATCCGGGCAGCATCGACAGCATACCGACCTCTGCAAATCAGGAAGACCATGTGAGCATGGCGACCCACGCCGCCCGACGCACGCTCACCATGACTCACAACCTGCAGCAGATCGTTGCCATCGAGTACCTGGCGGCGTGTCAGGGCCTCGATTTCCGGCAGCCCCTGCGTACCTCCGAGAAGCTGCAGGGTGCACACGCTGCATTGCGGGCGCAGGTTCCTTTTGCGACTCAGGATCGCCTGCTCGCGCACGATATCAGCGTGGCAGCTGCAATCATCCGCACCGCTGCGGTTCAGGATCTGGCGGCTTTTCTTCTGCCGACTTTCGCGTGATGCGCGGTGTGGCTGCCGCGCGCGCCGCGCGTGGCACGCCGCGCCGGGCGCCGCCCCGCAGAGCCGCCGCCGGACTGACTGAGACTCTGCTTCAACACCGCCATGAGATCGATGATCTCGGCACTCTTCTGGGGCTTGGCGGCCTTCTCGGTTTCCGGCA
This sequence comes from uncultured Pseudomonadota bacterium, assembly GCA_963715725.1. Lineage (GTDB taxonomy): Bacteria > Pseudomonadota > Gammaproteobacteria > Steroidobacterales > Steroidobacteraceae > 13-2-20CM-66-19. The sequence continues at coordinate 4,554,504 of OY970272.1, forward strand.
GCGCGTGGGTCTCTTTGTTACGCACCTTTTCCTTGATGCGCTTCATGAGATCCTCACGGTACGTGTCGTGATACTTCTGCGGCTCCCATGGGGCAGCCATCTCCTCGATGAGGCGCTGTGCCATCGCCACCTCCTTGTCACCGACTCCGGCTGATTTAGCCGTGGATGTCTCGATGCCGAGGTCACCTGGCGTACGGATCTCTTCGGCAAACCGCAGGGTGTTGAGGGTCAACAGATTCCCTGCGGGCAGCACCGCAGCCAGATGCTGGCGTGTACGTACCACGACATTCGCGATAGCTATCTTGTCGGTGCGTTCCAAGGCCTCCCGCAGCAGCGCGTATACCTTTTGACCACCTTTTTGGGGCGCAAGGTAGTACGGGTTCTCGAAGTACTCAGGGCCAATGCTGCCGGCATCGATGAATGCGCTGATCTCGATCGTCTGTGACGCCTTGACGTTCGCCTGGCGGAAATCCTCATCGGACAGCGCGACGTACTTGCCCTTCTGATACTGATAGCCGCGCACGATATCCTTCCACTCGACGGGCTTGCCGGTGCGCTTGTTGTAGCGCTGATAGCCGACCGGGGAAAAGTCGCGCCGGTCAAGAAAATCCAGATCGATCGTGCCGCTGTGCGCAGCCGTATACATCTCCACCGGGATGTAGACGAGTCCGAAGGAAATTGCACCTTTCCAGAATGCACGCGCCATGGCAGACCTCTTCCGCCGACTCACCGCCCGCCCGGCGGCGTCAGATCAACGGCTGGCGTGCGGGGAAAGTTCCGCGCTCGGCGGCAGCAGCGTCCGCAGGGCTGCGCCGGTTGCAGCGGCTGCCGGCCCGATGATCAGATGCAGACAGTCCGGCCGGGGTAACACAACATCGCGCACACCGATGGCGATGAGGGCAGACTGGTCCACCGCGCGAGCATCGGCAATGTTGAGCCGCAGGCGGCTGGCAGCTGTGTGCACTTCGCGCACATTTGCGCGTCCGCCTAGAGCACGCAGCAGAGCCGCAGTGTCCAGGAGTGCGGCCGCCGCGGGCCCGGCAGGTGCGGCGGCCGACGGCGCGGCAGGCGCTGCGGCTTGCGGTGCAGCCGCAAGCGCTGGGGCGGCGGTTGCTGCCGGTGCTGCACCGACAAGCGCTGTGGGGGCTGCCGCGGCCGCACTTCCCTGCGGACTCCGCAGAGCGCCTTTCATCTGTCCCGCAAGCTGGTCGGCCTCCGGACCCACCACCACCTGCAAGGTGTCGGCGGAGGGCCGCACGACACCGCGCATGCCAAGGCGTGTGAGCTCAGGCACATTGACCGCATCCTGCCGGGCGATCACCAGGCGCAGACGTGTCGTACAGGCATCGAGCGAAACGATGTTGTCAGCCCCGCCCAGGGCTGCGATCAAGGCAGGTGCCCGCGCACTGCCCTGCGCCGCGGCAGGCTCGCTCTGAGCCACCACCTCCGTCAGCTCACGACCCGGTGTAGGCAGGTTGAAGCGCACGATGGTGAGACGGAATAACACGTAATACAGAGCGAAGTAGCCGCACCCCACCGGAATCAGCAGCAGCGGATGGGTAGCCTTGCTGAAGTTCAGCAGGTAATCGAACAGCCCGGCGGAGAACCCAAACCCGAGGCGCACCTGCAACGCGTTCATCACGATGAACGCAAGACCGGTGAGCACGGCATGCACTGCATAAAGCGCCGGTGCCAGGAACATGAACGAAAACTCGATGGGTTCGGTCACGCCCGTCAGGAGCGAGGTGAGTGCGATCGATAGCAGCAAGCCACCGATCGCGGCGCGGCGCTCGCGCCGCGCGGTGTGATACATCGCCAGACATGCTGCTGGAAGGCCGAACATCATGACGGGGAAAAACCCGGCCATGAAGGCACCTGCGCTGGGATCACCGGCGAAGAAGCGCTTCAGGTCACCGGTGATGCCGTGATAGTCACCGAGCAGGAACCAGGCGATGTTGTTGATGATGTGGTGCAGCCCGGTGACGATCAGCACGCGATTGAGGACTCCATAGGCGAACAGTCCGAACGCGCCGGCGTGCAGCACTGAGCGGCTGAGCTGGTCCATTGCCGCCTCCAGCGGCTGCCATTCGCGACCGAACAGCCAGGCAAGCAGCAGCCCTGCCATACCGCTTGCAATGGGTACGAAGCGCCGGCCACCGAAAAACGCCAGATACGCCGGTAGGCGGATATCACTGAAGCGGTTGTAGAGCGCACCGGCAATGAGGCCGGAAAGAATTCCGGCCGGCACCGTCAGCTTGGCGAGCTCATGTGCCTTGTATGCGGCCACTGCCAGATCGCGCGCCGCGCCGCTCGCCGCGGCGGGGCCTGCACCCAGCTCGGCCAACACGCCAGGCGGTACGGCGATCAACACCTCGGCGCCTTTGGTAGTGACCAGGTATCCCACGACGCTTGCCAGGCCAGCCGCGCCGTGATTCTCCCGAGCGAGTCCCACCGCGACACCGATCGCAAACAACAGGCCGAGGTTGGCGAAGATGGCCTCGCCGGCGGCGGCCATGCTCGGCAGGTCGAGCAGATCCGGTTGGCCCAGTCGCAACAGCAATCCGGCGATTGGCAGAACCGCGATCGGCAGCATCAGCGCGCCGCCGATGCGCTGCAAACCTGTGATGCCGCCCTTCATTGCGACTCCTCCGCAGGCGTTCCAGACTCTTCAGCCCCCGCAACGGCATGTCGGCCGAGGGCGCGCACGGCCTCTGCGGTTTCCAACTCCAGGGCCTGCATGGACAGTTGTCTGCAGGTTTCGCTGTGTAAGCCGGCGAGCAATGCTTTGAGGCGCACGATCGCACCAGACACTACTGACAGCTCATCCACCCCAAGACCAATCAACAGGGGCACTGCGAGCGGGTCGGAAGCCAGACCCCCGCACACCGCCACGGGCCGGCCATGGCGGTGTGCAGCCCGTATGGTTCCATCGAGCAGCCGCAGCACCGCGGGATGCAATCCGTCCACGCGCGCCGCCAACTGCGGATTGCCGCGATCCATGGCCAGCACATACTGCGTCAGGTCGTTGGTGCCCACCGAAAGAAAATCAGCCTCGCGCGCGATCCAGTCGGCCATGACGGCCGCTGCAGGCGTCTCTATCATCGCACCCAACTGGACCGCTGCCTCGCAGGCCAGATCGCGTTGCAGCTCCTGCAACAGCCCACGCACGGCGCGAATCTCCCCCGGCTCGCTGATCATGGGCAGCAGGATGCGGCACTGCCCGACAGGACGGACCCGCAGAATCGCACGCAACTGCGCGCGCAGCAGCTGCGGCTCCCAGAGGCTCGTGCGGATGCCACGCAGACCCAGCGCCGGATTGGCTTCTGCAGGAAGTGGCAGGTAGGGGATGGGCTTGTCGCCTCCGATATCGAGCGTGCGGATCACGAGGGGGCGATCCCCGAGGGCTGCTGCAATGGCCTGATAAAGCTGCGTCTGCTCGTCTTCAGCCGGTGCGCTGTGGCGCTCGAGGAACAGAAACTCCGTGCGCAACAAGCCACAACCCTCAGCGCCGTTCTCTACTGCGCGCAACGCCTCGGCCTCCGATCCCACATTCGCAAACACTTCCACCCGCCGCCCATCAGCGGTCATGCCCGGCCGCTGCGCGTAGGTCCGCTCGCGCATCTGGCGGCCACGCAGCCGCTCGAGGCGCTGTTGTATGGCTGCCATCCGCTCAGGCTTCGGCGCGGGCTCCAGACAACCCGCTTCGGCATCCAACACCACGGGGGTTCCCGTAGCTATCTGAAGCACCGCAGGACCTGTGGCGACCAACATCGGCACGGAGGTCGAGGCGGCGATGATCGCGACGTGGGAGGTCGGCCCGCTATTGGCGAGGCACACGCCCGCCAGGTGCTCGAGCCGCAGCTCGCTCCACTGTGAAGGCAGTAGATCCTCGGCAATGACGATCGAGCGCGGCGGCAATTCGGGTGTACGCGCCCGATGTCCCGTGAGGGCGGCCAGCACGCGCGATTCCAGGTCGCGCAAATCTGCCTCGCGTTCCAGCATGCGCGGATCATCGAGCACACGCAGGCAGTCCATGCTGTTGCTCAAGGCCGCGCGCCAGGCGAATGCGGCACTCTTGCCGGCAACGATCAGCTCACGTGCCTGAGTGGCCAGCTGCGGATCTTCGAGCAGTTCGAGATGCGCGAGGGCGACCTCCTGAGATACAGATGCGGTCTGCCCTGATCCACTGGGGGCGAGGCTCTCCAGTTCCCGCCGCACGCTTTCCAGTGCACCGTCCAGCTGCCCAAACTCGTATTCCCGCCCGCCACCCTCCTCCTGTATCACCACACTCTCAGGCGCCAGACGCACGGTCTCTCCCACGGCCAATCCGGGACTCGCAATCACGCCTTTGATCCTGCTGCCATCAGCCGTGTTACCGCCGCTGGGTCCCAACACGTTGTCAGAGCTCTGCCTGGGCGGCCGCGCAGCGGTAGCGGGTTGCGGAGTTCGCAATAGCGCCTCGATGGCGCTCACTGCTGCCGCAGCATCAGCTCCCGTGGCTGCGATCTCGACCCCATCGCCATGCCGAACGCCCAATGCCATCAGAGCGATCGGGCTCTTGGCATTCGCGCGCCGCTGTTGCAATACGATCTCGACCTCCGCCGCTAACGTCTTCAGAGCTTTCGCCATCAACCCAGCGGGTCGTGCATGGATGCCGTGCTCGAGCGCCACTACCACCTGACGTCTGATCACGGCTCGGCCTGGGACTTTGGCAGGATTCTCCGCGGGACCGGCCGCAGCGCCCTCGTTCCGCGCTGTAAGCGCTAGCCAGGGCTCACCCACTTGCACCGCGCGGTTGACCGCCAGTAGCTGCAATGCGAACCGCTCACTGTTCGTCACGATCGCCGGTGTCAGCACACTCTTCGCACGTTGTGCCAGCGAATCCAGATCGAAGGACAACAGCCGGTCACCGGTACGGACCTCATCGCCCGTGGCCACGAACAACTCGAACCCGGCGCCCCCCAAGGCGACCGTATCGATGCCTACGTGTAGTAGCAGCTCGGCGTCATTAGGCGCGCGCAGGCTTACCGCATGTCTGGAGGGTGGCGCCGCGGTCACGATCGCATCACAGGGTGCATACAGCGTGTCACCAGTGGGATCGATGGCAATCCCATCACCCAGCATCCGGGCCGCAAACACCGGATCGGGTGCCTCTTCGAGCGGCGTACTCCAGCCACGCAGCGGCGCTCTGAGGATCAGACCTGCGGGCGTGCACTCACTCATCGTCGTGCAGCGCTCACACCGTTTACATCCGCCCCAAGCAGGGTCACGCGATCCAGCGCCCAGGTTGGCTCCGGTGAAGGACGTGAGAACTTCAGGCACAGGTCATGGACGCCCTGCGCCCGAAGAGCTGCCGGCGGAAGTTGTGTCACTGCGGGATGGTCTTGGGCCGGCTGCAGCGAAAGACTTGCGACGATCTCGCCATCACAGCGATCCAGTCGCACATCGAGCTCCCCTGCGGGCTGGCGTGCCGGGCTGAGGACAACCGCATGCGCCTGCGCCCCCAGCTGGAAGTTGAACGGCAACTGGCCAACGGTCGCGCTGATGGAGCGGATGTGAGTCAGATTCACGCCGCCGAAGATCCAGCAGGGATCGAGGATGTCGAGCAGAAATTTAGCCCGCGGTCCCTCACTCGGTGCATCATCCTCCAGATACAACAACACTTTATCCGAGCAGTTGCGCAGCTGCGCGCTGCTGCGGGTGAGCAGCCCCTCTGGATCCAGTGCACGTGCCGTGGCGGCAACCGGTCTGTGTTGCTGCACCCAAACGGCTGCATGCACCGTGCCGCGTACCGGTGCGCTGAACGAATGGGTGTACACCGCGGACTGCGGCGTAGGTTCGCGGCCATCGAGCGTGTAATGGATGGCACCGGCGGCCGCCTGCTTGCTGAGCGTTACCTCGGCCTGATCGACGGATTCGCCGAGGCGCGCATCGATGCGCACCGCGAATGCATCAGGCGAGGCGCGAATTCCGAGCAGGTCATAGCGAGATTGCATTGTCGTCAAACGCTCGCTGAAGGAGGTCCAGTCACGATTGGCCGGCGACGACCAGCCCATCTCGGCAAGCGCCGCGGCACGCGGGAAGAGCATGGTTTGCAGCTCCTGCTCAGTACGCATGTGCTCCGTCCAGATGTTGGCCTGCACACCGAGTACGTGCGACCGTAGCGGCGCCAAAATTTGCGGCAGCGGCTCGAAACGATACACCTCTTCAAGCGAAACGATGCGCCCACGTCCGGGAGGTTCATCCGGTAGGTCGCCCTGACGATAGTCGAAGTAAAGCTGCGGTTCGGGCGCCAGCACGACCTCATGTCCGGCGCGCGCCGCACTGATCCCACCCTGCACCCCACGCCATGAGGTGACCGCTGCGTCCGCAGGAATCTGCGCGGCCAGGATCTCGTCCCATCCCATCACGCGGCGGCCGCGGGCAGCGAGAAAGCGGCCCATGCGGCTGACGAAGTAGCCCTGTAGGGCGTCCGGATCTGACAGCCCGAGCTCCCGCCTGCGCTGCCCGATCCGCGCTGAACCCTGCCACTGATCCTTGAGCGCCTCATCGCCGCCAATGTGGATGTAGCGACTGGGAAACAGCGCCATCACTTCTGTCAGAACGTCCTCGAGAAAGCGGAACGTTGCTTCCTCCGCATTGTAGAGGTTCGGATAAATACCCCAGTCGGAGGGCACGGCCGTGGGTGCAGGCTGGTCGGTTGCGAGCTGCGGGTAGGCAACGAGCGCCGCGGTAGCATGTCCTGGCATCTCGATCTCGGGAACAACCGTGATGTTGCGCTCGGCGGCGTGCGCCACGATCTGGCGAACCACCTGCTGCGAGTAGAAGCCGCCATATAACCGGGGTCGGTGAGTCGCAGGGTCGATGTCGGCTGCGGCCGCTGCGCCTGCCGGCACACGCCAGGCCCCGATGTCAGTCAGGCGTGGATACTTCCTGATCTGCAGTCGCCATGCCTGATCATCAGTGAGGTGCCAGTGCAGCACATTGAGCTTATGCAGCGCCATCCAGTCGAGCAGCTGCATGATGAAGGCGGGCGACTGGTAGTGACGCGCGGAATCAAGCAACAGAGCGCGCCACTTGAAGCGCGGCCAATCCGTCAGCCGCATTGCCGGAAGTATCACGGCACCACCCATCCCCGGGTCTGCCCCACACAACTGCCAGACCGTCACCGCGCCGTACAGCAGCCCGCGCGCATCGCTGGACGAGATGGTGACGCCCTCTGGTGAGATGTCGATGGCGTAGGACTCCGGGTCACGCAGCTCGTCTGATACGTGATCCCGCGATGACTGCGCGCCGAGCAACCTGAAGCGCAAGGGTGCGGCCGCATCATCCACATCAGAACGCAGCGGTTTCAGCCGGATACCGCGGGTCGTGCGCAATAGTTCGACCAGGAACACCGCCGCACGCGCGGCTGTCGGCTCGGTGGGTATCGCGAACGTCATGCCGTCGCGAAGGGTAAACGTGCCGCTCGCCATCTCAACGTGAGCTGGAGCGGGAATGACATCAGGACCCGGAGCTGAGGCTGCCGCAGGTACAATAGTTACTGCGCTCAACAGGCCCGCACAGAAGATGATGATCGTCGTCCGATCACAGCGCATCGGATGAGTTCCGCATGTAGCCTGCGCGTTCTTGCCGCCGCTGTCGGTGGCGGCGGTGTTGTTGTCCGACTCCGGAGGTCCTGCAATGTCTGCAACCGTCCATCCGCTCGTGCTCAAGGCGCGTGAAGCTCTGGAACGGGGAGATCTGCGTGTGGCGGAGTCTGCCGCCGATGAGCGCCTGAAAACCGCCGGCCGCGATGTGGGCGCGCTCGAGATCCGTGCACTGGTGCAACAGCGGCGCGGCCAGTTTGGGCAGGCCGCGCGCACACTCGACACCGTCATTGGCATCGATCGGCGTGCGGACTGGGCCTTCAACGATCTCATCCAGCTGTTCATGACGCATGGCAAGTTGCCGGATGCGGAGAAGGTCGCACGTGCAGCGCTGCGCGCCAACCCGGCCAACGCCCAGGCTCACAACCTGTTCGGCTACATCCTCTCCGAGATGAACGACCTGCCCGCGGGAGAGTGGCACTTTCGCCAGGCGCTCGAATTTGCAGGTCCACAGGCGCCGTTTCTCATGAACCTCGGATTGAATCTCATGAAACAGGGCCGCGTCGAGGAGGCGGGCAGCTGTTTCTCGGGAGCGCACGCGCTTGATCCCAATGACCATCGCACCCTCGCTTACTGGTCGACTCTCTATGAGGGTCGCGGCGATCTGCAGCGGGCGCAGGAGCTGCTCAGCAAGGCGGAAGCGGTATCTTCTGCAGATCAGATCAGCCTGCTGCGCGCCAGTTATCTGACGCGCGTGGGACGTCCGGAAGAGGCCATGGCGGTGTTCGATGGCTTCAAGCAGCTCAGCGGCGCAGGGTTCCTCGAGCGCGGGCGGCTCAATGACCGTCTGGGTCGCTACGAGGCCGCGTGGCAGGATTTTGTCGAAGGCAAACGGCGCCTGGTCGAAGAAGGGACCGGACTGCGTTACAAGAAGGATGCGGTGGAGACGCTGTTCACGCGCTTCGGCGAGTTCTTCACGAGCGCCAACATGGCACTGCTGCCCAAGGCGCCGCTGCGCCAGGACGTGCCGCAGCCGATATTCATCGTGGGCTTTCCCCGCTCCGGCACGACGCTGATCGAACAGATCCTGTGCAGTCATTCCGCGGTGCGCGCCGGTGGCGAGCTGCCCTTCCTGGGTGACCTGCGGCGGCTCAGCACCGAGCTGCTGCCCGACGCGGAGGGCTATCCCGAGAATCTCGCGCAAAGCTGGACCGCCGATCACCATTACGTCGCCTCGCTGCTGCGGGACTACTACCTGGCCCGTGCCGAGCAGGCCGGACTGCTGCGGGCCGGCAAGGCATTCTTCACCGACAAGATGCCATTCAATGAGATCAATCTGCCGCTGCTGAAGATGATCTTCCCGCAGGCGAAGGTCATCCATGCCATCCGACACCCGCTGGATGTTTGCGTCTCCATCATGTCGAACAACATGACGCACGGCTTTGCCTGCGGCTATCGCATCGAAGACATCGTGCACCAGCTGACCGCCGTGTTCGCTCTTACCAGGCATTATCGTAGTGTGCTCGAAGAGCAGCCCCACGTATTGAAGTATGAGGCGCTCATTACCGATCAGCGCGGCGAGACGGAACGGCTGCTCGGCTATCTCGGACTGCCCTTCGAGGATTCCTGTCTGCGCTTCCACGACAACCCTCGTTATGCGCCCACGCCGAGCTACGCACAGATCACCGAGAAGCTCCACGGCGGTGCCGTCAACCGCCACCGGCACTACACCAAGTTTCTGCAGCCCTTCCTGCCGCGGCTGCAACCGCTGCTGGAGTACTACGACTACGAGTGAGTACCCCCGCGCGGGCCGCGGGGTACTCCCGGTGCCGATTTAGAAGCGCAGCTTGACGCCGGCGAAATACACCCGCCCATTATCGTAGATGGCACGCGGGTTGGAGAGCGTGTTGTCGTACTGGATGACTTTTGCGTCGGTCAGATTCTGTGCTTCGAAGGTGATAGCCGCGTACTGCGTCAAGTTGAACGACGCCGCGACGTCCAGCGAAGTCAGCGCGCCCTCGTCCAGGTTGGAGTTGCGGTCGAAAGTGACGAAGAAGTTGGAACGCTGCGTCCACGATACGCGCGCGCTCAGCAGCTGATTCTCGAAAAACGCCGTGAAGTTGTAGGTATTCCTGGAATTGCCGGGGAACGGCTCGCCGTCACGCAGCGTGGCATCCGAATATGTGTAGTTGGCCTGCAGGCCGAACCCGCCCCAGATCGACTGGGTAATGCCGACTTCCACACCTTTCAGCGTGCCGCCATTGCTGTTGGCCTTGCGGTCGATGGTGAACGGGCAGTTGAACAGGTTCGGGCCGATCGTAGTACAGCTCGCAGACGGCGCGGTCTGGCCGCTGAAGGGCAGAATCTGCTGCTGCGGCTGATCGACGACGAACGATTTCAGATCCTTGTAATACAGCGCCAGGGTGTAGGCGGTGTTCTGGTTGGGATACCACTCGAACGAGAGGTCTTCCTGCCAGGCGCGATACGGGCTGATGTTGGGGTTGCCCGCAGTGCCGCTCAGCGCGCCCGGATTCAGACTGACCAGCGGCACCATTGCGATGAAATCCGGTCGCGACATGACCTTGGCGGCCGCGAAGCGCACCAGAAAGTCGCTCGTGACATCGTAGCTCGCATTCAGCGAGGGCAGCACGTCGTTGTAGTTGACACTGCTGGTAGCGGGCACGAACGCACCGAATGGATTGGCGATGGCGCCGGGGGTGTTCGGGTCGGCAACCGAGAGCGCGCCGGCAGTATTCTCGACCGTGTGCGCAAAGCGCACACCGGCATTGCCACGCCAGTGGTCACCGGCAAAATTACCCATCACGTATCCGCCCGACGTCTTCTCGTTGATCGAGAATCCCTGAATCGGGTAGGGCACGCGTCCGGATACCAGCTCCTGTGCCGCAAGCACCTGCTGGGAGAACACCGGATTCACCACCCAGCTGCTCCTTTGCGAGCCGGGACTTGCGATGTTGCTCAGCCAGTCCGAAGGCGTCAGTCCCCCGGACCATGAGGCGGTGGGGATGCCCTGCGCCAGGATGGGTGCGGAGAAGGCACCATAGGTGGTGAAATTGCCCGCGGCATCGCGCTCGTGGTTGGTGAATTTGCCGCCGAACTTGATGGACTTCAGCACCCCCAGATCGAGCTTCATCTCGGCATCCAGGTAGCCGTAGGTCTCGCGGTCGTCATTGGTGAATATATCGTCGTTGGCGAAATCGAATCCCCAGGAGTTGGGATTGGCAAAGCTGACCGTCGTCCCGTTGGAGTTGGCCAGCGGTGTCAGCTCGAAGCCGTTGCGCATGTTGTAGCTGAAGACGCCCGGCGCATCGAACTCGGCGAAGTACTGCGGGTCCGTGGCGCCCCTCGCCGAGGTCCAGCCGACATCGCCCGTGACGGTCCACTGCTGATTCGGCGTGTACTTCACGTTCAGGTCCAGATTCTGGCTGGTGGACTTTGCGATGCGATGGAACGAGTCATAGAAATAGGCGACATCGCCGGCTCCGCCGTTGGCGGAGGCCACGGTGCCCGCAACGCAGGTACCGCTGATGTTCACACAGTTGCTGAGGGTGCCGCCGTTGCCCACTGCGCGCTGCAGATCACCATACATGCTCTGGTTGGTGTTCTCCGCATCGAAGATCGATAGCAGGCCGGTGAAGTTGAATTCCAGCTGTTCGTTCGGTTTGACCTGCATGTCGAAATTGCCGCCCTTGCGGATGCGATCCTGCTGGAACAGTGCCGAGTTGACCGCGAGCGGCATCAGCCGCGAATCGGTGGTAGAGACGGGCACGTAGCCGAGGGTCTCGAAGCCGTCGCGACGGATGTGGCGCTCCTGGTAGATGGCCGCAAGCAGCAGGCCGATCGTGTTGTCGGCATCCTTGAAGCTCACCAGCCCGGTCAGGTAGGGGTCGGTTTTCCTGGAGAGCTCGGTATGAGCCGCCTCGAGCGATGTGAATGCCGTGAAGCGCTCCAGGTCCAGCGGCTTGCGTGTCTGGATGTTCACGGTGCCACCGATGCCGCCCTCCTCGACATCGGCGCGTGCGGTCTTCAGTACTTCCGTCCGGCCAATGAGATCGGCAGGCAGCATGAGGTAGTTGAAGCTGCGCGTGGCATTCTGCTGATCGAGAATGAACCAGTCGGCCGTGGACAGTGAGTGTCCATTGAGGGTCGCCTTGGTCAGAGTTTGCAGTGTGCCGCGAACATTGATGCGCTCACCTTCGCCGAAATCCCGCTGCGTCACGATACCGGGCAGGCGCTGCAGCGCTTCGGCCACGTTCTTGTCAGGGAACTTGCCGACATCCTCCGCCGTGAGCACATCCTCGACATCATTGGCGTCCCGCTTGGTCTGCATCGAAGCCTGCAGGGCTTCGCGGTAGCCATGCACGACCACCTCCTCGAGCGAAGTGTTGGTAGCATCGGTTGAGTCAGCCGCCGCGTCCGCGCGGACGTCGCCGTTACGTCCGAACAGTGCCATGGCTACTGCTGTTCCAACCAAGGTAGACCTTGCGATTCTCATAGCTTGCTCACCCCGTGTTATTTCTCTCACTTGCCAGTTCGCGGGGCGGGCCCGACTGCTGCGAGAGCCCCGTGACCTACTGGTGGCCTCTACCAAACCAATTAAGTGCCAATATAATACCAATCATGTATAAACGCCAAGAGGATGCTGACCAATGGGCTATCACAGCCTAAATCGTGCTAGCTTTCAGCGACATAGTAAGGACCGGGTCTAGCCCATCTCGCCAATTGGTACGATATTGGTAATATCGCATTGAACTAGAGCAGGAGTACCGGATTGAGGCTTTCGGAGCATGTGGGGCCGCTGGATGACTCCAGCAGCCAGCCGCTTTACCAGCAACTGCAGCGTGCGCTGCGGGAGGCGATCGAGAAGCGCCTGCTGGGAGCGGATGACGCTCTGCCCGCCGAGCGCGACCTGGCGGTGGAATTCGCCGTTTCCCGCATCACGGTACGCAAGGCGATCGATGGCCTCGTCAGCGAGGGGCTGTTGGTTCGGCGCCAGGGCTCGGGCACATTTGTTCTGGCGCGTGTGGAGAAGAACTTCTCCAAACTGACTTCGTTTTCCGAAGACATGCGTGCCCGGGGACGCACGCCGCACAGCGTTTGGTTGCAACGTTCGGCGGGTACGGTGTCTCCCGAAGAATCGTTGACGCTGAGGTCCAGTCCCGGTACGCCCGTATTCCGCTTCCATCGTATCCGCTTCGCCAATGACGCCCCCATGTCACTGGAGTACGCAACCATCCTGGCGTCCTGTCTGCCGGCGCTGGAGTCGGTGGAATCTTCGCTGTATGAAGCACTGGAGCGTGCCGGCAACCGGCCGGTGCGCGCGCTACAGCGGCTGCGGGCAGTACTGCTCAACGGTGAGCAGGCCAAGCTGCTGCAGGCAAAGGAGCGCGACGCTGGCCTGCTGGTCGAGCGGCTCGGCTTTCTCAAGGACGGCAGTGCCGCCGAGTTCACGCAGTCCTACTATCGCGGCGATATCTACGACTTCGTGGCCGAGCTCAGCATGTCCTCATGAGCAGCACGCCGTGACGCTCTCTGCCGCGAACACCGCGCTGTTCAGTGAAGCCGCGGAGGCGCCGGCGCGCGTGGAACAGCAGCTGCGCCATAACGCCTCGGTGCTCGCCGAGCTCGGGCAACGGCTGCGCGCGAAGCCGCCCCGGGCTCTTATCACCTGTGCCCGCGGCAGTTCCGATCATGCCGCCACGTTCGCCAAGTATCTGGTCGAGACACGTCTCGGCGTGTTGGTGGCCTCCGCGGCGCCCTCGATCAGCTCGCTGTATGCAACGCAAGCGCAACTGCAAGACACGCTGCTGCTCGCAATCTCCCAGTCGGGGGCGAGTCCCGACCTGCTCGCCACCGTCCAACGGGCAGGACAGGCAGGCGCGTTCGTCGTCGCGGCCGTCAACGTGCAGGACTCCCCCTTGGCGCGGGCCGCGAATTGCACCCTGCCCTTGTGCGCCGGGCCCGAGCGCAGTGTAGCGGCAACAAAATCCTACATCGCCTCGCTTGCCGCCATCCTGCAGCTGACGGCAGTGTGGTCACAGGACCCTGAGCTGCGCGCAGCCTGGCAATGCCTGCCGGCACAGCTGCAACAGGCGTGGACGAATAACTGGCAGGAGGCGCTCCCGGCTCTCGCCAGCGAGCGCGATCTGTACGTCGTCGGGCGCGGCCTGGGCCTGGCCATCGCCCAGGAAGCGGCGCTGAAACTGAAGGAGACCTGCGGCGTGCATGCCGAAGCGCTCAGCGCTGCCGAGTTGCGCCACGGGCCGATGGCGCTGGTCACGCCAGGCTTTCCCGTGCTCATGTTTGCGCAGGATGATGAGACACATGAGGGCGTGCGTGAGCTGGCGACTGAGCTGGTCGGCCGTGGCGCCCGGGTGTTGATTGCGGGCGCACAGGTCGAAGGTGCCGTGCAGCTGCCCTCCGTCGCTGCGCATCCTGCGGTACAACCGCTGCTGCTCATCCAATCGTTCTACCGCTTCGTGAATGAGCTCGCGATAACCCGGGGAATGGATCCGGATCACCCGCCTCACCTGCGTAAAGTGACTGAGACCGTCTGATGACTACGGCACTGTGTAATGCACGGGTCCTGAGCGGCGACGCCCTGCTCGAAGGTCAGTGCGTGCTGGTGGATGGCGGGCGCATTGTCGATGTGGTGCCATCCTCTGATGTCCGCTGTCGCGAGGCGGACAGGGCTGATCTAGGCGGCCATCTGTTGCTGCCAGGATTCATCGACGTGCAGGTGAACGGCGGCGGCGGCGCGCTATTCAACGACGCACCCAGCGTCGATGTGATCCGTACTATCGGTAAAGCGCACCGACGTTTCGGCACGACTGGGTTTCTACCCACGCTGATCAGCGCCGACTTGGATGTCGTGGCACGCGCCATCGCGGCCGTTCAGGCCGCCCTACAGGCGGGCGTGCCCGGTGTGCTGGGTATTCACATTGAAGGACCTTTCCTGAACGTGGAGCGCAAGGGCGTCCATGACCCTGCGAAGCTGCGCGAGCTCGATGCCAGCGCCATCGGGCTTCTCACCTCGATGCGTGGCGGTCGTACGCTGGTGACGCTGGCTCCGGAGATGACTACTCCCGAACTCATCCAGACCTTGGTGCGGGCCGGCATCGTGGTTTCCGCAGGCCACTCCAATGCCACCTACGCGCAAGTCAGTGAAAGCCTGCGGCACGGTCTGAGCGGATTCACGCACCTGTTCAATGCGATGTCCCAGCTGACCGGCAGGGAGCCCGGGGTCGTGGGCGCCGCGCTCGATGATCCGGACAGCTGGTGCGGAATCATTGTAGACGGGCAGCATACTGACCCTGTGGTGTTGCGGCTCGCGCTGCGTTGTAAACGCCACGAGCGCTTCATGCTGGTCACCGATGCCATGCCGAGCGTAGGCACCGACTGCAGCTCTTTCGACCTGCAGGGGCGTCAGATCGCCGTCACCGGAAACGTGTGCGTGGACGAGGACGGCCGGCTCGCGGGCTCCAACATCGACATGGCGAGCTGTATCCGCAATGCCATGCATCTGCTCGGGTTGCCCCTCGCTGAAGCCGTACGCATGGCCTCGCTCTACCCGGCTGAGTTCCTCGGCCTGGACCACGAGCTCGGACGCATCGCGCCGGGCTACCGGGCCAACCTGGTACTTGCGACCGAGGATCTGCAGGTTCTTGGAAGTTGGATCGACGGTGAGCCCGACGGCCCCGACTCACCGCAGGTCGCGCCACCCTGCCCTCAACCTACGGGTGCCTGAAAGCCTTCCGCACGATAGGTCAGCACCAGAGTGTCGCGCATCCCACCTCCTTGAGCTTCCATCTGGATGGGCGTGGTCTCGTGGATGACGCGAGTGTCATCCAACAGCAGCAGTGACCACGGCTCCGCCATGAGAAAGCGGAGGCCCATGAATCCGTCCGCCTGAAACACACGGGTCTCGCCGCCGCGGATGTTCCTTCGCTGCACGAGGGCGAGCGCCACGAAGTCCACGCCGTCGCGATGTGCCCCTTCCGGCGTGGGACGACCGATCCCCCCGGCGGTATCAATGCGAAACTGGTGAGCCTCGATATACCAGGTTGGACTTGCGCGCGCCTGCGAGAACAGATTGCCGAGCGACTGCAGCAATTGACGCCACACCTGAGCCTGCAGCACCGGGGCTGCGATCGGCTGGTACCAACGTAGCATCCCTCCGTGCAGGGCGTTGTAAGACGTCGGCTGCCAGTGCGCACGCTGGAGAGCGAGACCCGGCGGCCCCGGTAGGGACTGGATAAAACAGGAGTGGCGCCTGGAGCGATAGCGTCCGCCATCGCGCAAATACTCATCCCGTGGCAGCTCATCCCAGTAGGGCTGCAGTGCGACCAGCTGCCGCACGTGCACATCGAGCACCGCTGAAAGCGATTGCGGCTGCAGCAACGCGTAGCCGTGCTCACGAAGGCTCGCGACCGTCTGTGCAGGATCCGCACACGCGGGTGGCAGAAAGCGGCTCTGCGGCTCGGCATCAGGAAAACTGGCGCTCATGCGGAATCGTTCGTCAACGGCGGTGCGCAGAAGTTGGCATCGTACTACGCAGCCTCGCGCGCATCCTGTGATAGGTGCGTTTCTTGCTGCCGCTCAGCGTTTCACAGGCCATACGCGAAGCGATCCGCCCGCAGGGCGAGAGGATGAGTAAGATGAGCCATATCAAGCAGATACAAGAGATCCGCGACCGTGCGCGCCAGCAGATCAATGACGGTGCGGTCACCGCCGACTATGGGCTCGACCGCGAGAAGGTCATCGGCATTCTCAATGAGGCGCTGGCGACGGAGCTGGTGTGCGTACTGCGTTACAAGTTCCACTACTTCATGGCCTCGGGCATCCATTCGCAGGCGGTGAAGGAGGAGTTCAAGGAGCATGCCGGCGAGGAGCAGGAGCATGCCGACTGGATTGCCGAGCGCATCAAACAGCTCGGCGGCAAGCCCGAGATGAATCCCGCCCTCCTCACCAGCCGCAGTCACAGTGAGTACAAGGAGGGTACTTCGCTGACGGACATGATTCGCGAAGACCTGATCGCCGAGCGCATCGCCATCGCATCGTATCGCGAGATCATCCAGTTCCTGGGTGACAAGGATCCGACCTCCAAACGGCTGATGGAGCGCATCCTGGCTGTCGAGGAAGAGCATGCAGATGAGATGTCCGATCTGCTGTTTGCCGTCGAGCCGAACACGGGCGAAGGCTCGCGCAACCTGTACTTCGATGATGAGGTGCCGCGGTCCGGAAACGAGCTGAAGGTCAGCGGCGACAAGGGCAGCGAGCCCCCTTCCGCCCCCAAGCCGAGTTGAGCCTGCGGCTCAGGGTGTCGTACCCAATGGCATCCAGGTGAGGCCCGCGCGCGCGTCCGCCGAACGCCGGAACATCTGCGGCAGGTCCGCCAGTTTGCCCGCGACTCCATCGGGTCGGCGTTCTCCAAAACGCGCCTTACCGTAGCCATACGTCACTGCAATCACGGGTGAGCCGGCGGCGCGCGCCGCCACCACGTCCAAGCCCGAGTCCCCGACGTACAGCAGTTCCGCAGGCGCGATGCTCAGCCGTGAGCAGGCTGCCAGCAGCATCGATGGCGCGGGCTTGCGGTCCTCGAGGCGGTCGGCGCACAGCGTGAAGGTGAAGAAGGCGCTGAGCCCAGCCGCTTCCAGCAGCGGCAGAGTGAATTGACTCTCCTTGTTGGTGATGCAGCACAGACTCAGCGGCAGCTCACTCAGAGCGCACAAACCCTCGCGCACTCCCGGATAGACGCGACTGTGTTTGAACAGGGCTCGCGCGTATTGGCGCCGGAATAGCGCCAGGGCAGCCGCCGCCTGCTCCGGTGGAGGCACCTGGCCGGTGCTCTCCTTGAGTGCGCCGCGCACGAGCGCTTCGACCCCGTTGCCCACCAGCGCCGCGATGCTTTCCTCAGGTAACCGGCGAGCATTCAGACTGCCGAGCGTGACATTCACCGCCTCCGCCAGATCGCCCATCGTGTCGATGAGCGTGCCGTCTACGTCGAAGGCGATCGCACGGATATGCTCAGTCAGCTGAGGCATGAAGCCCCTCCTCGTCTCGATGCGCCGCAAGGCATCTGCCGCTCATCTGCCCACGATGGCGGCGCCCCGCGCCAGAGTCTCGCGCCGGCATTCCATCAGGCGCCAGATCATCGGCGTAAAGATGAGCTGCAATGCGAGGTCCATTTTGCCCCCAGGACAGACGATTGTGTTGGCGCGCGACATGAACGAGTCGTGCAGCATCGACAGCAGATAAGGAAAATCGATGCCACGCGGGGTGGAGAAATGGATCACGAGAAACGACTCATCGGGACTGGGAATGTGGCGCGCCACGAAAGGGTTTGAGGTATCGACCACCGGTACCCGCTGGAAATTGATATGCGTGCGTGAGAACTGCGGACAGATGTAGTGCACGTAATCGTGCATGCGCCGCAATATGACATCGGTCACCGCTTCCGCCGAATAGCCACGCGTCACCCTGTCCCGATGGAGCTTCTGGATCCACTCGAGATTCACCACCGGGCTGATGCCGATGAGCAGATCCACATGCCGCGCCACATTGGCCTCATCGGTAACGATGCCGCCGTGCAGGCCTTCGTAGAAGAGCAGATCGGTCCCGGGCTGCACATCCTCCCAGGCCGTGAACGTCCCGGAGGGTCGGCCATACGCAGCCGCCTCGGCCTCATCATGCAGATACTTACGCACCCGGCCGTGCCCGCCGCGACCATAGGCACTGAACAGCTCCTCAAGCTCCGCAAACAGGTTGGCGTCCGGGCCGAAATGGCTGAAGCTGTGATCACCCCGCTCTATGGCGCTGTCCAGGCGTTGCTTCATCTCGGCCCGATCGTAACGATGGAAGCTGTCGCCCTCGATGTAGGCGGCCTCAATATTCTCGCGGCGGAAGATCTGCTCGAAGGTGCGCTTCACAGAGGTCGTGCCGGCACCGGAGGACCCCGTGACGGCAACGATGGGATGCTTCGCTGACATCGCCCCTCAGGCCTGGCTCGTAAACAAGCCGCGCGTGCCGAATAGCGGCGCCTCGAACTCGAAATCATTGTGATCGCGATGATAGCGCTCGATCCGCTCGACTTCGGTGCGCGAACCGAAGATCAGCGAGGTCCGCTCGTGTGCGGCCTGCGGCTGCACCTCGAGGATCGGTTGTTGCCCGGTGCTCGCCCGACCGCCCGCCTGCTCGATCAGGAAAGCGATCGGATTGGCGGCGTACAGCAGCCGCAGCTGTCCTGGCTGGCTGCAGTCCTTGCGCTCGCGTGGGTAGAGACACACGCCGCCGCGCATCAGAATGCGGTGGGTCTCGGCAACCAGCGATGCGATCCAGCGCATGTTGAAATCGCGGCCACGCGCACCGGCCTGCCCGGCGAGACATTCGCGCACGTAGCGCTTGATGGCCGGCTCCCAGAAGCGGGAATTGGATGCGTTGATGGCAAATTCCGCGCTCTCAGGCTCGATCGTGATGTCCGGATGCGTCAGCATGAATTCGCCGATCTCCCGATCGAGCGTAAAACCGTTCACGCCCCGCCCCGTCGTCAGGACCAGCATGGTGGAGGGTCCGTAGATGGCATAGCCGGCGCAGACTTGTGCAGCTCCGGGCTGCAGGAAATCACGCTCGGTCGGCTCGGATATCTCCGCTGGTGCGCGCAGTACCGAGAAGATGCTGCCTACCGAGACGTTCACGTCGATGTTGGATGAGCCGTCCAGCGGATCAAACAACAGCAGGTAGCGGCCGCGGGGGAACTCGGCGGGTATCGGGCACGGCGAGGGCATGTGTGCCGACAGCATCGCCGTCAGCTGCCCACCCCACTCATTGGTGCGCACGAAGATCTCATTCGCGAGCACCGCGAGCTTTATCTGCGGCTCCGGCAGGGGGCCGTGTCCGCCCGGCGTTGCCGGCACATCGCCCAGCGCACCCTTGCCGATGACACGCGCGATGCGCTTGCAAGCGAGGCGTACATCATTGATGAGGGCGGTAAATCCCCCGGTGGCGTGGTTGCAGCGCCGCTGCTCCTCGATCAGGAAGCGCGTCAGTGTCCTGGGCGTAAATGTCTTTGTGCAGGCCAAGCCGCCCCCTGTTGTGTCTCTTGTGACGGGCCCGAGAAGAGCGGTTCCCAGTCCGGGCGACCGGCGATGAAGGCGAGGCGCAGCGCCTCGCGGCCCCGGGCGGAATCGAACGCATTCACCTTGATGTAGTGGCGCGGAAAGCTGCGGCGGCAGGCATGCAGTTCGGCCATCACTCCGGCGGCATCGTGACACTCGAGCAGCGGCGCTCCAAAAGTCTCCCAATAGCTGTTGCGCGGATGCGGATCGTCGCTGTACTCGATCGCGACGGCCCAGCCACGACTCAGGCAGTAGCCGATCTGCCGGCTGATCTGCTCGTCGCTCAGCTCCGGCAGGAAGGAAAAGGTGTCTGCTGTCACTCGCATCGTCATAGCGCCTCAAGCTGCTGGGGGACTGAACAACCTCATCGGTGGCGGACTGGAACCTTGCCGGCGCCGGCGGTCTGCCTGCCGCAGTTCCTTGTGCTTTCCATGATGCTGGCCCGCCAGCTCATATTAGGTCCAGTTAGATATAATTGGCCCAGTCATAAGCCAGGACTTATGGATATGCGAGACACCCGCATGGCCGACGGCCTGCGTAATGTGACCCTGCGGCAGATGAAAGTGTTTGCCGCGGTGGCGCGGCACCTGTCGTTCACGCGCGCGGCGCGCGAGCTGCACCTCACCCAGCCCGCGGTCTCCCAGCAGGTCAAGCTGCTCGAGCAGGAAGTCGGCCTGCCGCTGTTCGAGAAGATCGGCCGCCGCGTACAGCTGGCCCCGGCTGGCGCCGAACTGCTGCGCTATACGCACCAGGCCATCGAGCTGTTGCGCGAAGCTGCCGAATCGCTGGCGGCGATGCGCGGGCTGAAACGCGGAGTGCTGAAACTGGGCGCCGTCAGCACGGCCAAGTATTTCGCGCCCTCGCTGCTGTCGGCCTTCACCCCCGCCTATCCCGAAGTCACCATCAAGTTCGACGTCGGCAACCGCGAGGAGATCATCAAACAGATGGTGGCCAACGAGATCGATCTGGTCATCATGGGCCGCCCGCCGCGCGAGCTGGACACCATCGCCGAGCCTTTTGCCAAAAATCCGCTGGTGATCATCGCCTCGCCGCAGCATCCTTTCGCCGAGCGGCGCCGGCTTGCGCTCAGGCAGCTCAGCTCGCAGCAATTCATCATCCGCGAGGAGGGCTCGGGCACGCGAGCCTCGATGGAGTACGTGTTCCGCGAGCGGCAGGTACCCTTCCGGACGGCGATGGAAGTCAGCAGCAATGAAACCATCAAGCAGGCGGTAATGGCGGGTATGGGAATCAGCCTCATCTCGGCGCATACCGTTGGACTGGAGCTCGCGGCGGGCCGGCTCATCTGCCTGGATGTGGTCGGGCTGCCGATCGTGCGTGACTGGTACCTCATCCACTTGCGGGACAAGCAGCTCTCGCCCATCGCCGCAGCATTTCGCGCCTTCGTGCTGGAACGCGGGCCCCGCATCGTGCAGCGGGCCGTCGGCGCACCCGTGCCTCGGCGCAGCTAGCCATGCCAATGCAACGCGCCACGGTCATGCCACGGTTGGTAAGAGCGCTCCGACCTGTACTGTTATTGGCAATGCTGCTCGGCTGTCGGGCCGCAACCGCCGCTGAGACGTCGAGCCAACGCCTGACACTGAACGGGGTTGAGGTGCAATTGGAGATGAGCAGCGCGGACTACGGCGTCGGTACGAGCGCCATCGTCAGCTGGGTCCGACGTGCAGAGCAGATTGTGAGTGGGTATTACGGGCGTTTTCCCACCACCCGGCTCGCGATTCGACTGATCGCCGAGCCCGGCGGTGGCGTGCAAACAGGCAAAACCTGGGCACGGGGCGGCGGCTTCATCCGCATCAACATCGGACGGCAGGTCACCGAAGCCCAGCTGCTCAACGACTGGGTGTTGGTCCACGAGATGACTCATCTGGCCTTGCCGGACGTTGGCGAGGAGCATGCGTGGCTGTCAGAAGGCGCGGCTGTCTACGTCGAAGGCGTTGCACGCGTGCAGGCCGGCAACCGCACCCAGCAGGATGTGTTCGCCGAGCAATTCCGAGCGATGCCGCGCGGAATGCCACAGAGTGGCGACCAGGGGCTCGATCACACACACACCTGGGGACGCACTTACTGGGGCGGCGCCATGTTCTGTTTCCTGGCGGATGTGCAGATTCACCAGCAAACCGGCAATCGCCTGGGTCTGCAGGATGGGCTGCGTGCCGTGCTCGAGCGCAGCGGTGGCTTGATGGCCGACTGGCCTATCACACGGGTACTCGCCACGGCTGACGCGGCCACCGGCACTCACGTGCTGGAGGAGCTTTACGTGCAGATGAAGGATCACCCTATGGCACCTGATCTGGCAGGCCTGTGGCAACGACTCGGCGCTCAGCGCGACGGTAACGAGGTGATCCTGCGCGATGACGCCCCTCTGGCGGACGTACGCCGCGCCATCATGCAGGCGCAGGGGAATAAAACGTCGTCATGAGCGCGGTTGCCACCAACACCAGCGCGATCAGCGCGTATTCCAGCATAACCATGCGACGGAAGGCGATTGCCGCGGATCCGCCCTGCACTGCGGCGGGCCCGAGCCGCCATTTGTTGGTCGCGGCGCAGAGCAGCAGAAGCAGGAACAAGGCGAGCTTATTCAGGAGCAGCAGACCATAGGGTCGAGCCAGTGCGGCCCAATCCGGCAGGAGCAGGATCGCCAGAGCGAGCCCGGCCAATCCGATGACCGGCACACTCCAGCTGGCCAGCGACGAGAAGCGGCTGATGATTCGTTGCCCTGCGGCCGCTTGCTCGCAGCGGGTGACGCAGAGCAGTGGCCACAATGACCCGAGCCAGAACATCACAATGAGCAGATGCACAGCCAGCAATCCGGCAGCGAGCGCACGATAGCCCACATCGACGGTGTGTCCGGTCAGGGTAAACGCACCCAGGGTAACGCTTACCGCGAGCCAGGCAGCTACCTGCGGAGTAGGCCGAACGGCCGAAGCCGCATCTCTCGACAGCCACAACGCCATACCGGCAAACAGGAGTGCCAGCAGCCGCAGTCCGTAGGAGACGCCCAGCGTCGAATGCAACACCATGCGGTAAAGAGCCGGATCGGTCATTCCGTCGAGATCCCCGGCGAGGCGCACCGGCTCCGCTGCCAAACAAACGAGGATCACCAGTACCGCAGCGCCGGTCAGCCGCAGTGCGCCGCGCCGCAGCGCCCCCCGGCTCTGTACCAGCATGCCGGTGAAAAGCGCCGTGAACAGCGCCACTCCTGCGGCCTGCAGTGACAGCAACAGGGAAGCAGCCCGCAGCAGCGCGACTGCGAGCATCTTCTTCAGTGCGCCTGCGGACTGATCGTAAAGGAGATCTTCCCCGGCATCACATGACCATCATCGCTCAGTACGCGCCAGCGCAGCTGGTAGTGGCCGGCCGCTAGATTCGGCGCTGCGAGTGTGAATTCACGCAGTGCATCTCCGCCCGGCAAGGGTAGCTTGCGCGATTCACCTGCTTGTTTCTGCAGAGTCAGCGCCGTGAGCCTTACCGGCTCGGCAAATTGCAGACGGAACTCCCGCGGCGCGACGTGCAGTGTCGCGCCATCTGCAGGAATCGTTTTCTCGAGATGCGCGTGGGCCAGCGCGTACCCAACATAACTGACACACAACACGCCGAGCAGCGATCGCATCGATCTCATGGCCGTTCTCCTCTGCGCATGAGCCGCGCAGGCGGACGAGCGGCCTGAGGTTCAGCGCGCGCGATGCACTTTACTATAGGTTTGTGCTGCCCGCGCATCGCGACCCCGTCGCGGCTGAGGGTGCCGTGGTGCCGCGTGATGTCGTCGCGCCACCTCGTGTCGTGCCTCACCGTGTCGGGCTTCGCCGTGTCGTTGTGGCGGCCGCTGCCCCCGACTCCCGCCGGGCGTCGTATCGGCATTGCCGCGCGCCGGCGGCATTGAGCCTAGCGACGCAAACTGCGGCAAGGCGCTCTCGGGCAGTCGAAGCCGCAGCAGCCGCTCAATGTCCCGCAACTGTCCGGTTTCCTCGGATGCCACCAGCGAGATTGCGGTGCCGGCGCCGCCGGCCCGCGCCGTGCGTCCGATACGGTGCACGTAGTCTTCAGGTACGTTCGGCAGTTCGTAGTTCACCACGAACGGCAGGTCCTTGATGTCCAGGCCGCGCGCGGCTACTTCGGTAGCGACCAGCGCCGTGACTTTCAGGGCCTTGAAGTCTGCCAGCGCGCGCACGCGCGCCGCCTGACTCTTGTTGCCGTGAATGGCGGCAGTCTGGATGCCCGCCGCGGCGAGCTGTTGGGCCAGACGGTTGGCACCGTGCTTGGTGCGCGTGAATACGAGGACCTGATGCCAGTTGCCAGTGTTGATCAGATGAGCGAGCAGGTCGCGTTTGCGCTCACGCGCGACATGGAACACCTGTTGCTCCACGCGATCAGCGGCGGCATTGCGAGGCGCCACCTCTATGAGAGTCGGGGTGCGCAGGATGCGCGCAGCAAGAGCCCGGATCGGCTCCGAATAGGTCGCCGAAAACAGCAGATTCTGCCGCTGCACCGGCAACAACTTGACCACACGGCGGATGTCATGGATGAACCCCATATCCAGCATGCGGTCGGCCTCATCGAGCACGAAATAGCGAATCGCAGTGAGCTCTAGTAGCCCCTGTCCGACCAGATCCAGCAGACGCCCGGGCGTTGCGACCAACAGGTCGCAACCTGCGCGCATCGCGGCGATCTGCGGGTTGATATTGACGCCGCCGAACACCGCCGCCGAGCGCACTTGCGTATGGCGTCCATACCAGCGGGCGCTGTCCAGCACCTGGGCGGCCAGCTCGCGTGTCGGCGTGAGGATCAACGCACGGGGTGCCACCCCGCTCGGCTCATTAATCAATCTCTGAAGGATCGGCAGCACAAATGCGGCTGTCTTGCCGGTGCCCGTCTGGGCTCCAGCAAGGACATCCGTACCTGCAAGGATGGCCGGAACCGCCTGTGACTGGATCGGCGTCGGCGCCTGATAACCTTTTTCGCTCAGCGCGCGCAGCAGCTCGGGCTTGAGCCCGAGATCGACAAAAGACATGGAAACCTCTCGTTGAGCTCGCACGCAGCGGTACTGCAGCGGTCAGTTGCGAGGGATAGTGTTGGCAGGAAACTGGCCTGTAAGGCGCTGACCGCGCACCTGTTGGAGGCGCGCGCACTCTACAGAATTTGCCTGCCGGCGTCCAATGGGCACAATGCCGGACATGTCTTTCGTCACACTCTCGGACGCCCACCTCGCCTATTCCGATCGGCCGCTGCTCGATGGTGCGCAGATGAGTCTGGCCCACGGAGAGCGGCTCGGGCTGATCGGTCGCAACGGCACTGGAAAGTCCACACTGCTGCGGGTGATCGCAGGACTCGTGCAGCTGGACGATGGCGAATTGCAACGGCGTGACGGACTGCGGATCGCGATCATCGAACAGGACCCGCAGCTGCCGGAAGCGGCCAGCCTGCGCGAGAGCCTGCTGACTCGCGCCAGGCTCAGTCCCGAGTTCACAGCCGCCTATGCCGATGAGCGTGAGCGCTGGATGATCGAAGCGCGCCTGGCCGAGTTCCTGCAGCGCTTCGAGCTGGACGCCTCGAACTCTGCCAGTACGTGCTCGGGCGGGGAGCGCAAACGTGCAACGCTGGCGCTCGCCTTTGCCCTGCAGCCGGAACTGCTACTGCTGGATGAGCCGACCAACCATCTGGACATCGAGGGCATCGAACGGCTCGAGGAGCTGCTGCCGCGGATCCCCGCGAGCATCGTGATCACGCACGACCGCGAGTTTCTCGACCACATCACCACCCGCATCGTCGAGCTGGATCGAGGTGTGTTGCGTTCCTACCCCGGAAACTTCGCCGCCTACGAGATGCGCAAGCAGAGCGAGCTGGCGGCTGAGGATCTCGCGCGCCGACGCTTCGAGCGCTTCTGGGCTCAGGAAGAAGTCTGGATCCGCAAGGGAGTCGAGGCCCGGCGCACCCGCAACGAGGGCCGGGTACGGCGGCTCGAGAGCTTGCGCGAGCAGCGCGAGCAGCGCCGCGAGCGGCTAGGTACCATGCGGCTGAACCTCGACGCGGGCGAGCGCTCGGGCCGGCTCGTCGCCGAGCTCGAGGATGTCAGCAAGAGCTTCGGCAGACATGCCATCATCAGCCATCTCTCGCTGCGCATCATGCGTGGTGATCGGCTGGGTCTCATCGGCGGCAACGGTGTTGGTAAATCAACGCTACTGGGGGTGCTGTTGGGAACCCTGCCAGTCGATTCCGGCAAGGTGCGACGCGGCACGCAGCTGCAGATCGCCTACTTCGACCAGCTGCGTACCGAGCTGGATCCGCAAGCGACTGTGGGCGAATCGATCAGTCCCGGCTCGGACTGGGTCGGCAGCG
The DNA here is from genome assembly GCA_963715725.1 of uncultured Pseudomonadota bacterium. Classification (GTDB taxonomy): domain Bacteria; phylum Pseudomonadota; class Gammaproteobacteria; order Steroidobacterales; family Steroidobacteraceae; genus 13-2-20CM-66-19. The sequence goes on from OY970272.1 coordinate 4,580,575, forward strand.
GGCCGGGCAGGAAGCATGTCGTGAGTTACCTCGAGGATTTCCTGTTTGCACCGGAGCGTGCGCGCGCACCCGTCAGGATGCTATCCGGGGGTGAGCGCAATCGACTGTTGCTGGCACGTCTGTTTGCGCAGCCGGCTAATCTCGTAGCGCTCGATGAGCCGACCAACGATCTGGACATCGAGTCACTCGAGCTGCTCGAGCAGAAGCTGCAGGAATACAGCGGAACACTGCTGCTCGTGAGTCACGATCGGCGTTTCCTGGATAACATTGTCACGCAGACGGTTGCCGCTGAGGGCGAGGGACGCTGGCAGGAATATGTCGGCGGCTACAGTGACTGGTTGCGCCAGCGCACTGTTGCACCAACACCGGCGCCCGCGAGCAGTGCGGCGAAGCCGCAGCCCACACGTGCGTCGACCGAGGCGCCACGCGCTCGCAATCGCCTGAGCTACAAGGAACAGCGCGAGCTCGCGGCCCTTCCGGAGTTGATTGAAGCTCTGGAGCGCGAGCAGCGCGAGTTGCTGGCTCTCATGAGCGGGGCAGGCTATCACCTGCGGGGGGCCGATCAGATCCGCGCCGATCACCGTCGCTCGCAAGAGCTGGACGCACAGCTCGCCAGCCAGCTGGCGCGTTGGGAGCAGCTGGAGTCCGCAAATATACGTGCTGAATAATCAAGGGCTTATTACATAATGATGCCTCGGATGCTTAATAAATTGAGCTGGCGCAGTGGTGGCGGAGCCGAACCGTTTTAAAATCTCGCTCATGGAAGGAACGGGGACAGGACAGCTCTGGACTGCTCATCAGCGGCCCGCAGCGGCACTACTGGCGATGCTGCTGGTGGCGCTAGCGGCCTGCTCGCCGAAAACCAATGTCTCGGCGACCGGTAATGTCCCGGCCCAGTACAACCATGTGTACCTGACAGCGCAGCAGATCTGGTTCAACAGCAGTGCGACCGCTGGCCCCGACGATGACAGCTGGCAGAAGTTTCCACTGCGTGCGCCCATTACGGTCGATCTGTTCAACGCCTCCGACGGCGCCGTCGCCCGTCTCAGCACTGCACTGGGTGTGAGCGCCGGCAGCTACGCGCAGCTGCGTCTGATTCCTGCGGACGCCTCGGCCGCACTCACATCGTCAGCCAGCGCACTCGGGGCGCGCTTCAATGCGGAGGTGGACTACACCGACAGCGCCGGCGTCACCCACCAGTCACCCCTGGAACTGCAGAGCCCCGACAAAGGCATCGGTATTGCAGCGAACTTCACGATCGGCGCGAGTATCAACACCTCCACGACATCAGTCGCGGCCGGTCCCGCGACGACAGGCGGCACGACGCAGACCGATACCGGCTTCTTCACCGGCACCCTGAGTACCGGCGCGATCCAGGCAGGTACTGCGAGCACCGGTACCACGATATTGGGGTCGACTCAGCAGGGCTCCGCAACGACTGGCACCCTCACCACTGCTGCGACCTCCAGCACCACGCTGACTCCATTGACGATTGCGATCAACATCGACACGGCGCGCGATCTGGCGTTCTTCAACTACAGCGGCACGAGCGCCATTCTGATGAATCCTCACGCAAGTGCCTACAACACCGCCGGCGTCGGCGCGATCCAGGGTTCCATCTCCCTGAGCGCTTTGCCGGGTGTCACCAGCTCCAATGGTCACCTGCCGATCGAAGTCACTGCGGAGTTGTTGAGTACCGATCGCACGCGGCATGTCGCCGTCAACAGCGCCGCGGTCACCAGCAATGGCAGCTTCGTGCTGTATCCGCTGCCGAGCGGCTCGTCCTCGACCACCTATGATCTGGTGATCCATGGCTCGGGCATCACGACCGTGATCGTTCGCGCCGTTCCGGTCAGAGCCGGCGATCCGACCACCACGACGCCAGTATCGATCGGCACGATCGCACCGCGGGCTGCTGGAGCCTTGGTGGTGAATCTGAGCGATGCGCCGGCCGTACCCGCGGGCGCGCTCGTTGGCTTCTATCAAACCCTGCCGCTGGCCGCAGAGGTGCCCTACTTGATCGAGGAGCGGCCCATTGATCCCTTCAGCCGCAAGTTCGCGACTGATCAGGCGCTTTCCGCCGGCGCGCTGCAGTTCGGTACTTTTGTTTCCGGTGCAGCGGTCGCCTTGACGGCGGTCACACCGGTGGAAGGCACCTCCGCCTATCGGGCAGCGGTGAATGCGCCTCTGTTTGCCCCAGGGGAGCTGTCAGGCGTGGTCGGCCCTGCGCCAGTCACACCGGTGGTGTTTACGCTGCCTCTACCGCCCGTCGCCAGTGGCGCCAGCGCCGACACACTGTCCATCGACCTCAGTCTAAGCACACCTGGGAAATACAATGCGGGGCAGCTGCTGATCAGCCGCGGCGGCGCGATTGTCGCGACGACCGCGCTCGATACCGTGCTCGCCCAGGCCGGCGGCGGCATTGTGGCCTTGGATGGCTTGCCCGGCGGCAGCAGCTCGACCAGCTTTGCGGCCGGGCTGTATGACGTGTCGGTGCGCACCTGGAATACCGCCGATCCGGCCGGGACGCTGAACCGCGAGACCTACCCCGCGCCCGCAGACCTGCGCAACGGCAGCATCAGCGGCTACTCCATAAAGATTGACTGAGCGGGCTGCGACTGACAATGTCGCGCCCTCGCGGCCGGCCGGTCCGCCAAGGTGGCGCTTTTTACCGTGACAAACTGTAAAGCGCGCGAACGGATCGCTGCCGGGCGCCTCTAATACCCGAATACGGGCTGCGCGCCCGCTGTGGGCTCGACAAGGGAGATCTTTGATGACAGTTGATTGCGGTCGCGCCAGGCGCAGCGGCTCGGTATTGCGCACCCTGGCCATGGTGGTGGTCGCCGGCGCTTTCATGTTCGGCTGCCACAACACCCTGTACACGTACGGCACCTCAGTCATCACCTTCTCCAGCACGCCCGGCCCGTTCAGCGGCTACGTGGTCGCGGTGCAGGAAATTACGCTGACCCGCAGCGATGGGGTCGTGGTCTACCCCGTGGGTCTCTCGGGCGGCACGGCGATACCTCAGACCGTCGATTTCACGCAGCTCGGGGACCATACCGAGATCTTTGGCGCTCCGGCGCTGCCGGAAGGGACCTATACCTCGGCTACCGTTCTGATGAATTACACGAACGCGGCAATCTTCACCGACGTCAATGGAACGAACGTGCAGCTCACGCCGCACGATAGCTCGGGCAACGCCATGACAACGCTGAGCTATACCGTCACGTTCGATCCGTCCGCGCCGCTGGTCATCAAGCAGGGCGTGTCGACACCACTCGATATCAATTTCGATCTGGCAGCTTCTTCAGTCATCAATCTCTCCAACAAGACGGTGGTCACGCGTGCCTTCCTGACGCTCAACACCGAGCCACAATATGCCGGCCCGATGCGTCTGCGCGGTCTCTTCGTGACTGCCAAGGGAGTGCCCAACACCTTCGTACTGAATTCGCGTCCTTTCAACGACATCCTCTCCCCCTCGCCGTATGGCTCTTTCAACGTGGCCACCACGGACAGCACGGTCTTCGCCATCAATGGCGTCAACTACACGGGCGCAGCGGGCCTGCAGGCGATGCAACAACTGCAGATCAACACCAACGTGGGGGCCTACGGCACGTTGAGCAATCTCGGGGCGATCACCCCGACGCTCACGGCTACCCAGGTCCTGGTCGGTTTCAGTCAGGACGATGAGCTCGAGGACCGCGTCACCGGTGTCGTTGCCTCGCGCAGCGGCAACACCATCGTGCTGCACGGCGCGAGCATGTTTACCCGGCCGGGGGCGCTGACGACCGGTCTTGCGCTGTTCCAGGATTCTCTGACCATGACCGTCGGCAGTGCGACCGTCGTGACTCAGGACGATTCCGCAGCCACATTGACTGTGGCCGCTATCTCAGTCGGTCAGCGTATCAACGTGGGCGGCAATCTCAACGACAGTGCGGGCCATCTGGTCGCCAGTAGCTCCGCCAAGCCCGCCAACCTGGATGCAACGAACGGGTACCTGCGGCTCACCTCGACTCCGCTCTGGGGGGCTCTGAATGCCGGTGCCCAGGGCAGCTCGGCCTCCTTCAATCTCCTGAGCCTCGGCGACTACGAGCCGAACGTGTTCAACTTCACCGGCACCGGCCAGGTCGGGATGGATGCCACGCCCACTGCTTACATCGTCAATACGACCACGGCCGGCCCCGCTCTGGCAGGTGCACCGGCAGGTACGCTGGCACGCGCCGAGGGCTATGTCACCCCCTTCGGTACCGCCCCGCCCGACTTCGATGCCACAGCGGTCACCCTCGGTACAGCGGTCGATCAGATACTGGTTGTCGACTGGATCAACGGTGGCAGCAAGGCTGCGTTCGCCAACATCACGACCGGTGAGGTGGTGCTGAACCTGTCCGATCCCAACCTCGGCAGCTCGCACGCGGTACTGACGGGACCGACTTCCATCGATCTGACCAATCCCGGCGGCAACGTGACGATCGTGCCGGACACGACCACTCATGACATCCTGGCGTACGGTAGTCCGGCGAGCAACATGAGCATCTTCAACTCGTTCGCGCCGTTTGCGACGGGACTCGATGGACTGGTGAACTCCGGCAAGCCGGTACAGAAGGTGGTCGCGGTGGGTCATTACAATGAAACCAACCGCATCTTCACCGCACACCGGGTAGACTTCGTGCGCCAGTAGCCACTTACGACTTACGCGAGTAGTCACTCACGGCGAGCAGCTGGCGGCCCGAGGACGGGCGGCTAACGCTGGTTCAACAAACGGCGCACGGCATCCAGCAAGGTCGTGATGCGGAATGGCTTGCGCAGGAATGCGTCGTAGTCCGGGAAGCGCTCGCGTACCACCGGCTCGCCCACCGCACTCATCAGGATGATCGGGATGTGCGCATAGGCCGGATCGGCGCGCATGGTGCGTCCCATCACTGTGCCATCCATGAGCGGCATCATGAAGTCGACCACGGCGAGATCGACTGTGGCCTCGGCCAGACGCTCGAGCCCATAGCGGCCATTTGCCGCGCTGAGAACGCGATATCCCTCGTCTTCGAGTGCGGCGGCGACAACTTCGATCGCCCCGAACTCATCATCGACTACAAGGATGGTCTGCACGGTGGCCGACTGCGCTGCTTATTTGCGGCCCGCTTCAGGATCGATACCCGCCGGCGCACGGGCGACGCCGGTCGTGACCCCCTCGACACCTGTGAAAGGCTCCCCCAGCGAGATGCCGCGGCTGTTGATGAAGAACTCACGCAGCGATGCGTCATGATCGCTGTCGCGCACCTTGTGCACCGCCACTGCGCGATGCAGCCTCGAGCCGCGCTCCACGAAGCGCATGAAAATCAGGTTCTCGAGCAGCGCCGACACCCCGTTGACCGGCACCCTCACCACTGCGCCGGAGATCTCGGGCACCTCCATCGTAAAAAGCGTGGTCACGCCCAAGCCGCGCAGCTCGTTCACCAGGCAGGAGAAATAGCGGCTGACCCGCTGCGGCGAGGTGGCCGACTCAAGAAAGCCCCCCAAACCATCGATGAACAGCCGCTTCACGCCGCGTTGGCGCACCGCCACCAACAGCCGATGCGCCAGCTCGTCCAGCACGTTTTCCCGCTGTGGCTGCCACAGCAGCTCGACGTCACCGCGCTCGACCGCAGCGCCGACTTCAAGACCCAGGCTCCGGGCCTTTTGGCACAATCGCTCCGGCGTCTCGAAAAAGCCAAACAACAGCCCGGGCTCGTGTGCGCTGGCTGCTGACAGGAAGTGCAGACCCAATGTGGTCTTGCCGACGCCACTCGGGCCGATCAGGCCGGTGGAGGTACCGCAAGGCAGGCCGCCGTTGAGCATCTGATCGAGTTGACCTACGCCTACGCTGATTTTGGCCTCGCTGGGCACATCGCGATGGCTCGCATTGGCATACTCAGCTTCCAGGCGTGGAAAAAACTTCACCCCTTCGCTGGTGATCCGAAAGGCATGACGGCCGCGCAGATAGCCGCCGCCACGGAACTTGTGCACCAACAGGCTGCGCTCGGTGCGAAACTCGAACAGCTGATCGTCGAGCTCGAGGACACCGTCCACCATCGTGTGCTCGGCACTTACCGCGCGCAGCCGACCACTCGTCAGCAGCAGCACCGTGCAGCCACTGGCCGCGGCGTGCGCCTGCAACTCGTGGATGAATTTCTTGAATTCCTGATCGTTGGGCGCCGTCTCCTGTGCCGCCACCAGGCCGTCGATGACCAACAGATCAGCCCGCTGACCCTTGATCTCGCGCCGCAGGACATCGATCAGGCCCTTCAGCCCGCTATCCTCGAGAATGCGAAAGGCACTGATGAAGTAAAGGGATTCGGGGATGACCGACTCGTCAAAGAACGACATCGGCCGAAGGTGCTGCAGCAGACGCGTGTGCATCTCAGCCAGCAGGGTCACATAGGCCGCACGTCCACCGACTTTGGCATGGCGAAAGCAGATCTCGTTGGCGAGAATTGTCTTGCCGGCCCCGGGTGAGCCCTGAATGATATAGACACCGCCTTCCAGGAAACCGCCGCGCAGAATCTCATCCAGGCCCTGGACCCCGGTCTTCAGCCGGCCAAGCTCGAGCGGTCTCTGTTCAGGCTCGGTCATCGCGACCCTCCAGCGTGGTATCGGCGTGCAACGGAAGGAGAACCTCGAACAGCGCGCCCTGTCCTGCCGCGCTGTGGACCGTAATGCTGCCGCCGTGTGCTTCAACTAACCCCCGAACCAACCATAAACCAACCCCCGCTCCGGCTGGATGGCCTGTTCCAGCCGACAGTCGTTCGAAACGACCGAAGATGCGTCCCTGGTCAACCTCCGCAATTCCGATGCCGCGATCCTGGACCAGCAGGCGCACCCTCGCTTGCTCTGACTGCAGGGTGATATCGATCGGATGGCCCGCCCCGAATTTGATCGCATTGGAGATGAGGTTGGAGACGATCTGCTCCATGGACAGGCGCTCCCAACGCCCCAGCAGCGTGGCAGGAAGGTGCAGCTGCAATGTGCTGTGGTTGAACGCCGCTTCGGCACGGTAGGATTCGATGATCTCCCGTACTAGGGCGGCGAGATCCACGTCTTCGGCGTGCGGAGGCTGGCGGGTAGCGTTCATGCGCCCGACATCCAGCAACAGCGAAGCTCGCTTTATGTAGCGATCGACAATCTGCTGCACTCTCTCGAGGCGCCGCTGTAAGGCACCGTCGCCATGCTGACGCGCCACCTGAGCCGCCGCCGAGACCTGCAGCAGTAAGGAGTGCATGGGATTGCGCAGCTCGTGCGCAGCAATGGAGAGGAATTCATCGCGGGCCAGGACGGCCTGTTCCAACTCCTGAATGCGCTTACGCAGGTGCGCTTCACGGTCGTCAGTATCCGGACTGTCACGGTCTGCGACCAAAAGCCGCCCCCCTGTCTATAGATAGCTATGGACAGAAATCTAACATAGTTTTGTTAGTCCCCGAACGCCTGGGAAACCGCGTCGGGGCGCTTCAGCGGCGCCGTAGCTCGCTCGCAGCAGACTGCGAGCGAGCGCTCACGATGACGAGGCGATCAGGCCGCTAGCACACCCTTCTGCTTCGCCGTATGAGTTGCAATGGCATCCATCAGCGGCGGATTCAGGCAGTCGTACGGCTCGAGCTTCAGCTCTTTCAGCCGTGCGCGGATGGCACCCATCTGATCAGGCTTGGTACCCGCCTCGATGATGGAGGAGACAAACGCTGCGAACTCAGGCGCCGCCCAGCCATTGTCCTTCGACAGTTCCGTGTGCACGAAATCGAAACCATAGAAGGGATGGTTCTTGTTCTCGATGCGACCGTACATGTGTACGCCACAGCCGGTACAAGCGTAGCGCTGGATCGCCGCAGCGGGATCGACGATCTTGAGCTTCTGTGCGTTAGAGGTCACGCTCACGTTGTCGCGCCCGATCACAGCGATCTGGGAAAACGTGGCTCCGTCCGGCTTCCAGCACTTGGTGCAGCCGCAGATGTGATTGAAGGACACGTTTCCCTTCAGGCTCACCGTGACCGGCGAGCTGCTGCACTTGCAGGTGAGAGTGCCGCCGCCAAAGTTAGGCGTGCCCTGCTTGACGCCATTGTCGACAGCGGGATGAATTTTGACAGCCATGATTTTTTCCTTTCTCCGGTAAGCTGCTAGTTAGCTTCTATTAAAAGGTGACGACCGAACGGATCGATTCGCCCTTGTGCATCAGATCGAATGCATCGTTGATCTTCTCCACCGGCATCACGTGAGTCACCAGGTCGTCGATATTGATCTTCTTGTCCATGTACCAGTCGACGATCTTCGGCACATCCGTGCGGCCGCGTGCGCCGCCAAATGCCGTGCCCTTCCAGACGCGGCCCGTTACCAGTTGGAACGGTCGTGTCTTGATCTCCTGTCCCGCCCCGGCCACGCCGATGATCACGGAGACGCCCCAACCGCGGTGGCAGCACTCCAGCGCCTGACGCATCAGGTCCACGTTGCCGACGCACTCAAAGCTGTAATCGGCTCCTCCATCTGTGACGGCAACCAGGTGCGCGACCAGGTCGCCCTTTACCTCCTTCGGATTGACGAAATCCGTCATGCCGAACTTCTCGGCCAATGCCTTGCGCTTGGGGTTGACGTCAACGCCCACGATCTTGTTGGCGCCCGCCATCCGGGCGCCCTGAATGACATTCAGGCCGATGCCGCCCAGACCGAACACGACGACATTGGCGCCCGGCTCCACTTTGGCGGTATTGATCACGGCGCCCACGCCTGTGGTGACGCCGCAGCCGATGTAGCACACCTTCTCAAAGGGAGCGTCCTCGCGGATCTTCGCGAGCGCGATCTCAGGCAACACCGTGTACTGCGAGAAGGTGGAACAGCCCATGTAGTGGTGGACCATCTTGCCGTCGAGTGAGAAACGGCTGGTGCCGTCGGGCATCACACCCTTGCCCTGCGTGGCGCGGATCGCGGTGCACAGATTGGTCTTGCGTGACAGGCACGACTTGCACTGACGGCACTCCGGCGTATACAGCGGAATGACGTGATCGCCCTTCTTGAGCGTGGTCACTCCGGGTCCGACGTCGACGACGACGCCTGCGCCCTCGTGGCCAAAGACCACCGGAAACAGACCCTCGGGGTCCGCCCCGGAGCGGGTGAATTCATCCGTGTGACAGACACCGCTGGCCTTGATCTCGACCAGTACTTCTCCGGCCTTCGGCCCTGCCAGATCGAGCGTGACGATTTCCAGTGGCTGGCCCGCTGCGAATGCGATGGCGGCTTTGGTTTTCATAGCTGTGACGTTTCCAGACTGACTTGCTTGACGACTCTGTGCGCTCCGGCGGAGCGCGCAGTCTGCGCGCATCGCCGCGATGAGTCCAACGCCCGAATCTATACAGCCGCAGCTGCGGAGCAATAAGGGCCGGCGCGCCACCCTCCTGAAGCCGGCGAGTGTTCCAAAAGGGAGCATTGCGGCGGGGCGGTGTATCGAATTCGATGCTCGAGTGACCGCGGGCGACGGGCGCGTGGCATACTCTCGTGGAACAGTTACAGAGCGCCGCGTACAGCCGGGAGCTCCGCCGCAATGAGGGGGAGGCAATGCTCCAGCCAATAGGCAGCCACGCCCGTTATATACAGTCCGTGCTCCGGGGTACCTCGCGGGAGGACAGCGCGAGTACGCCTGACTACGTCAAGCGGTCCTGGGTCAGGTGTCTGAACCAGTACCGCCTCGATCCACAATCGCAGCGCGAGCCGTTCGTCCTGCCACGCGAAGAGCGGCTGGCCCGGAAAGAACAGAACCTTGAACTGGTCTCTTTCGCCGACGCCGAAATGGCGCATCTCTATCATCAGCTGGCCGGCTCCGGTTACTCCATCATCCTCACCGACCATGACGGCGTACTGCTGGATTATTACGGCGATCTGAGCTTCCGCAACGCAGCCTTCCGCACCGGCCTTGTGCTAGGCGCGGTCTGGAGCGAGGAGCACGGCGGTACCAACGGGATGGGAACCTGCCTCATCGAGCGGGCACCCCTGATCATCCACCGGGATCAGCATTTCTTCTCGCGCAACATCGGTCTCACCTGTTGTGCCGCACCGATCTTCGACTATCGCGGCGAGCTGGTCGCCGTGCTCGATGCCTCCGGTGAATCGGATCGCGCGCAGCAACATACGCTCGTGCTGGTCAACATGTCGGCACAGATGATCGAGAACCGGCTGTTCCTGCATCGCTTCAGGGACGCCTTCGTGGTGCGTTTCCACAGCCGACCGGAGCTGGTCGGCACCTGGGGCGAAGGCATCATTGCGCTCGATCCTGCGGGCGCCATCATCGCTCTGGATCGCAACGCACTGTTCCAGCTCAGCAGCAAGAGCGCCGGCGAGCTCATCGGTGCTCCCCTGGAGCGGGTATTCAACATCTCGCTGTCTGCCCTGCTTGGCAGGAGTCAGAAAAAATCGTTCCACGCTCTGCCGATCTACGAGTCCCGGCACGGCGGTCGCTTCTTCGCCATCGCCCAGGCGCCACACTCCAAGCGACACACGAACGGCAAGCAGCCGCTACCCGCGGACGAGGAGCGTCCGCTGCCCGCCGCCACGCGCAGCATCCTCGATGAGCTCGATCTCGGCGATCCTGTAATGGGGCGCAACATCCAGGCAGCGAAGCGACTGGAATCGCGCGATATCCCGTTGCTGCTCGTCGGGGAGTCCGGCACGGGCAAAGAGTTTCTGGCGCGCGCACTGCACGCGGCCAGCGAGCGTGCCGACAAGCCTTTCGTTGCCGTTAACTGCGGGTCGTTGCCCGAGATCCTCATGCAGGGTGAGCTTTTCGGGCGTGCCGGCGGTGGCGGCAGTGAAGCGGACCGAGGCCGCATCGTGCAGGCCAACGCCGGCATGTTGTTCCTAGATGATGTCGGCGATCTGCCGCTCGAGCTACAGGCGCAGCTGCTGCACGTGCTGGAGGAGCGGGAAGTCATGCCTCACGGCGCCGAGGCTGCCATCAAGGTGGATATCCGCCTGGTATGTGCGGTCCGCGGCAATCTTCAGGAGAAGGTACGGCGCGGCGAATTCCGCGAAGACCTGTTCTATCGCCTGCAGGGACTGGTGTTGGCACTGCCGCCGCTGCGCGAGCGCAAGGACAAGGCGGCGCTGATCCGGCACTTGTTCGCGCAGGAGGTCGCAGCGACTCCCACGGTGACCTTGAGTGAAGACCTGGTCGATGCGCTGAGCGCCCACTCCTGGCCAGGTAACATCCGGCAGCTGCGCAATGTGCTGCGCGGAATGATTGCGATGCGTACCAGTGATCGGCTGGATGCCGGCAGCCTTCCGGCGGACTATGGCATCGGTCTGCCGGTCAACGACCCACAGGCGCGTGAGTGCTCTCCCGAGGCGCAGTCACTGAATCCACTGGAGAAGGCCGAACGAGCGGCGCTGCTGCGCGAGATTGATCTGCATCACGGCAACATCAGCCGGGTGGCAAGCAAGCTGAGCATCGGCCGAAATACGCTGTATCGGAAGATGCGGCGATTGGGTATCTCCTTCCCGGCTCGTCAGAGCGCGCGTCGCTGAGACGACGGGGCCACCGGGACGGCGGTCGCAACCGCGCAGGTCTGCCCGGCGGTTTAAACTTGCGCCCCCCGATAGTTCCGTTGCGCGCGTAGGATTCCCATGGCCGACACCATTTTTGCCAAGATCATCTCGGGCGCTGTCCCCTGTCACAAGGTCTACGAGGACGACAAAGTGCTGGCCTTCCTCGATATCAACCCTCTGACGCGGGGCCACACGCTGGTCATCCCCAAGGAGCCGGCCGAGTCGCTTGATCAACTTTCGGATGACTCTGCCGCCGCGTTGGGCGGTGTGCTGCCGCGGCTCTGCCGCGCCGTCATCGCGGCGACCGGTGTGAGGCATTACAACGTGCTGGAGAACAACGGCGCCGTCGCTCACCAGGCTGTGTCCCACGTGCACTTCCACATCATTCCCAGGCCGAATCCTCAGGAAGGCTTGGACATCGGCTGGTCGCCGAAGACCCTTGATCCTGCGGAATTGCAAGCCCTTGCCACTCGAATTCGCGGCGCTGTGGACCCTTGAGCATCCGGGCCGTTGCTGGGCGATGGCCTGGACCCGTATAATCGGCGGCTCTCCTGGTGCGGGGTGGAGCAGTCTGGCAGCTCGTCGGGCTCATAACCCGAAGGTCGCAGGTTCAAATCCTGCCCCCGCTACCAACTAATAGTACGGTACTTGGGTTACGCAGCAGCGCTGCTGGATTCATCGAAAGCCGCGCTGCTAAGTGGCGGCCTTCCCGAAATACCGGAATATTTCCCAATAGACTGCGCAACGCTGCCCGCGCGGCCTCGACGTTACTGCTCTTTAAGGCTCCATTGATGTCGGCGACGGCGGCTCGATAAGCGCTCTCGGCCGGCAGAGCGGCCTTGGCATCGCCTTTGCGACGCCACGTCGCACGCTCAAGATTGATCCGCTTCTGTCGCAGATCCTCAAGGGCTACCCGCAGGACCGCGGCACGTGCTGGCCGCTCTGCGATCAGCGCCTCTAAATCAGCGATCTCCGCGCCGATTTCGGAGGCCGCGGCACTACCACCCGACATCGACACTTCGCCCTCGCGTCGATACCAGTCCCTGATCAGGCAACAGAATCGTTCTACGGCTTCGTCTGTCAGCAGTGCCGCCCGAACCGGGGCCAAAATAGCGTCTTCCACTTCGGCCTGTTTTGCCGTGACGTCCACCGGACACGCGGCTCGTCCCCCATATAGGAACGTTCCGCATGCATAGCGCGCTGGCTTCGACGTAATCACGAGCCGCGCGCCGCAGTGCTCGCACACCAACAGACCCGAGAGCAGGTATCGCCGAGGCTGCCCTAAGCGTTGGCCCGTGGCGCGGCGCTCCCCCATCCGCTGCTGCACCCTGCCCCATAATTCGGGCTCGATCAGCGCTTGGCATTCCGTCACGACCCACTCACTTTCTGGCCGCGCCCGTCGTGCGCGTCGACCGCTGTCCGGGTCCTTGATCCAGGTGGAGCGATTCCAAACCACGCGCCCCGCATAGCGCTCGTTCCGCAGAAGGGGATTGAGCGTAGAAATCAGCCAACAGCCATCCTTGCGCCGTACCGACCGTTTCCAATTCGCTCCCGGTGACGGAATGCGCCGTGCGTTCAGATCGCGCACGATGCATTTCATTGATTCACCCCCCGCGAATCGCCCGAAGATCTCGCGCACGATGTCTGCTTCGGCCTGAACGACTTGGCCGTTGCTGCTATAGCCGTAAACTTTGCCGCCCGTCGGACGACCGTCGATCGCTCGCATCTCGAGGGCGGAGTGTGTTCGCGCTCTTATTCCAGCGCGCAACTCATCGGACATCAGACCCGACAGTCCGGCTTGCATCCTGGCCTGAGGGCTTTCGCTGTCAAAACCGTCCAGCACGCCGATAATGCGGACCCCGCGAAAGCGCAATCTGTCGAGTAAAGGCGCCAGTTCCTGGCTACGTGATACCCGTGTTAGATCGGTCGCAAGCAGCACATCACCCGCTTGCAGTCTTGCCATCACCAGCTGGAAACCCGGTCGATTACCTAGAGCAGCGCCCGAGATCCCTTCGTCAGCGAAATCTGCTGCAATGCGCCATCCGCGTGCACCCGCATAATCGTGGCAGCGCCGCTGTTGGTCCACGATCGAAGCCTCGGTCTGGCGGTCGGTGCTGTATCTGGCGTACGTGTAGACTGGCATCCGATCGGTTGCCTGCGTCGGGTTGACCAGGTCCTATATTACTGCAGGTGGGCCCGGTGGCTGCTCTTTCTTGAGTTGCTCTGTCGGCACCGAAGGTGCTCCGGGTACACGCTCACCCGCTTTCCAACGCTCATATACTGATCGCGCGATCAGCTCTACCAGAACTGCAATCTCCGGTCGCATGCAGGCGGATGGCGGGCTGGCTGTTAAAACCATTGAAGGAGATGATCTGCGCCCAGAGTCCGACAGGGCACCACTCACTTCAAGGTTGTTGAATTGACGAGTTTCGCTACAACTCGGTGATTTCAACTCGGCACTAGATTTGTCGACTGAGCCTAGTGACGTAGCGCATCAGCTGTGCGCGCGGCCGGCGGGACGTTAGAAGATCGTTGGAAAATGTTCGAGAGTGGTCGGGTGCGCGAAATATCCGAGTCCCTCTCAGAACACGCAAGCGTCGCGTTGTAAGAGCAGAGAAGCCCTCAAGGCGCTGTCGGTTAGCAAAGTGAGCATTCGGAAGTCATTGTTTAATTGAGTGTCAAAAAACCTGGGCGGAGCGGTCGTTGCAGACGTCGAGCCCAGAAGGGCATGGAAAGGCATTGAACAGTCCCGCAAGCGTCCCGCGGAACCACTCTCGTGCCTTTTGCGGGACGGCGAACGTTCGCGACCGCGCGGACGCGCTGAATCGTTGTCATTGCACAGCAGCTGTCGCAAGACGACGCTCTCCTCCGCGTGCACCAGCCCAAGGAGCCTTCCCCTCCAGCTGAGCCTTACTGCCACGGTATCGCTTTGGCTTATATTGGTAAAGCCTCCATGAGTCGCTGGGCGGCTCCGGGGTTGGGCTACCCTAATGCCACGGTGGCCCCGTACATGGACGAACCCAGCGCACCCCTTCGCACCAATGATGAGGTCACGTTCATCGCACTCCAGGCACATAGCCAGGGGCGTCAACGCCAAGTGATGGAGCTCATTGCCGCTCACTACGCTGAGAGCGAGGAGTTACAGCGACAATTCGATGCGCAGACACGCGCAAGAAACTCGGCGCTCCTGCTGCTGTTCGCAGACCATCATTACGGCGAGCTCTCTGCCGCCACCATCGCGGCAATGCGCTTACATACGCCAGTTGCGCTTGTCTTCAGCACTGCCCGAACTCGCGCGCATATCACCAAGGAACGACTCGGCGATGCCGCCTTCATCTTTCAGCACTGCGCCCACGCGGTCCCGCGTCCGCGCTATGTCATGGCCGGGTCTGACCAGGACCGCCACATTCTCGTTGGATACACCGCAGATATGGAGCGATGGCTGCTGCTGGTTCTCGAGCGCGCACCATCAGAGAAGCCGGTCAACGGAATGCATGGTTGGCTGCTGGTAGGCGCCCGGCGCCTGGGCAAGACAAAGTTTCGTCAGTACCAAAACCGCGGTCAGCTCATTGCAATCGCAGCCTAGCCACCTTGTTCAAACCTGCGACGTAGCGCCTCTCGCGTCTTCTCACGCTCCGCCCGTTGACTGCTCAGCCCGATCTTGAGGGCCTCGACGAATTCGCCGGAATACTTCTGCGCTATCTCCTCGGTCCTCTCGAATGAGGTACCGGTTCGCTCCACGAATTGCGACAGGACGTCAATGGCGACGCTGCACTGGTCTACGAACTGGTCGACTTCCTCCTGCGTGATATTCGTTTGCCCCTGTAACCACATTCGCCACTGCTCTCCTTCCTGGACCACATCATAGTGGGCAACGGCTTTATTGCGGACCGTCCAAATACGCCCGGCGATGTCTGCGGCGAGCGTATCCGTTGCAATCTTCTCGACGGCTGCGCGCAGTCGGGTGAACTCATCTTCGTTGCGTCTTCGGTCGGCAGCCCTCACAACTTTGATTGCCATGGCGCGCACTTCTTCGGAATCATCGCCGTAGAACCTTGGTGGCGCTGACTCCACTCGGTACTCAGCCTGCAACGCGCGCATTACCTCATCGTTTGACAGGGCTGCTACGACAGTCTCAACTGAGCCTGACTTGGGATTTCGGTCAAGAACTAGCGCGCCAATCTCGCGCAGCAGGTCCATTATCAGAACGCTCTGCACGGCGTTAGTTACCTGCGCCGCGTAGGTTTCCTCAAGCGCTGCATGCAAGTCAGCCCTTGTTGACAAGGCTTTCAGATACACGCGACGCTGCAGTACAGATGCCCACGAACGGCGCAGGTGGCTGACCACGACCTTAAGACGCTGAAGCTGCTCTGCCCCGCTCGCCTGTGGTTGTTCAGGTGCGGACCCCTCGGCCATACCGCTGCCCTCCTTGGGTACGCGCTGCTATTTACGCCCTTCCCCGCCGCGTTGCCACCACGTTATCCGGCGGCCCACCCTCAACCCACACACTCCGCACCTCATGTGTCCTGGTCTCGCAGCGCTTACACACGAAGTGCCTGGGCCGCGCGTACTTCTCCGGCGGCAAGTGCCGAATGTGTCCGCAGGCGCCGCAGCGAACAGTTATGACCTCGTAACCCATGTCGCCCAGCATGGCACTCGTCGAGAACAGCGTCGATTCAGTGCCGAGCGGGTCGCGCTACTGGATAGCGCTGTATTACAGCCCAGGTGCTTGGAGAGCTTATACTTCGCACTCGGCCGCACTTATATGTGTGGGAACCTGAAGGCTGCGTCTGGTCCCATTGCAGCACGCCAACATGACCGGAGGCCTGAACGGTGACGAGACCTGAGCTGATGCCGGCCGTGTTTTTTGGGCATGGCAGCCCGATGAATGCCTTGGAGTCCAATCGGTACTCGAAGGCGTGGCGCGCCTTTGGCGAGTGCATACCGCGCCCGCGCGCGATCCTCGTGATCTCGGCGCATTGGTACGTGAACGTTACGGCCGTGACCGCCATGCCACGGCCGCGAACGATCCACGATTTCTATGGCTTTCCGCCGCCGTTATTCGAAGTTCAGTATCCCGCGCCCGGCGATCCGATGCTGGCGAAGGAAGTTGCGGAGATCGCAAAGCCACTGTACGTGGGACTTGACGGCGACAGTTGGGGACTCGACCACGGAACGTGGTCCGTGCTCGTCCACGTCTTTCCAGCCGCGGACATCCCCGTCGTACAGCTTTCGATCGATGCCCGAGCGCCCGCTCGAGTATCACCTCGCTCTCGGCGCGCGGCTTGCGCCACTGCGTGAGCGCGGCGTACTCATCGTCGGCAGCGGCAATATCGTGCACAACCTGCGCGCGGTGCGCTGGGACGCGCCGGACCTTGGCTTTGACTGGGCGCACCGGTTCGACGATGCCGCCCGCGCAGCGCTCACGGGCACGCCGGCCGAGCTGGCTCAACTTGAAAGCCATGCGGATTATTCGCGGGCCGTGCCGACACCCGATCATTTCATTCCGGCGCTGTACTTCGCCGGCCTAGCCGCGGCCGCCGCGCGTCCAGCACGAGTGTTGATCGACGGATACGCGCTTGGATCGCTGTCAATGACCTCCTACACGCTCGATGCAAAGTGTTCGGCAAATCCGAACGATCGCGAACCCGCGGCTATGATTCCTAATCCGGTGATCATTCCGTCTGACGAGACGAATGTGTGAGTCAACGCGGACGGATGAGTCGGCGCGCTAGTCGAGGCGATTGGACCTCTTGACGCTCAGAACCGATAGCGGCGGGAGGCTGTCCGCAGTAACTCGTGGGGGTTGCTCTGTTATGTCGGCTGCGGGACGAAAGATCTTTACGCACCGTCGCTCTAGCGTCATTTGTCGAGCGATCCGTCGTTAGCAGCGAACCAGTGGAACTGTCGGCACCAAATGAGCCCCTCAGCACCAAGGTGCGGTACGCCTTTCTAAGTAGAGCCCGACCGGCTGCAACGCGAGACACTGGACACAACGTCTGCGGCAGACCTTTGCCGGCATTGAACCCCCTTGGGAATACAATCGAGCATGCGATTTAATGCAGCTCGAAGAAATTCTGTTTCAAGGCTTCCGACAGGCATTGTTGGAGAGTTATTGCGGCCCTGTCGAAGGGCGCTTCATTGCCATAAACATGCCCCAGAACGCTGGGCTGCCCTTTCGGGGGACTTGCGCCCTGGCCATCGGCACATGCAGCACGTTGCCTTCGATTGAACCGCGCCCCGCCTCGAGCGCGATCACCGGCACTGCGGCTACGCGGCTGGGACGGGTGCTCTTACCGATCGCGGCTTCTCATCCTGGGCAATCGGGCCTTTACCCGCTGCTGGATGGCCTGGACGCGTTCGCCGCACGCGTGCTCTTGGCGCGGCAGGCTGAGCGTGCTTTGGATGTCCAGTATTACATCTGGCGTTACGACCTGTCGGGCACTTTGCTATTTGAAGAACTGCGAAACGCAGCTGACCGCGGCGTCCGCGTGCGCCTTTTGCTCGATGACAACAAGACAAGTGGACTCGAACGCAGACAAGTGGACTCGAACGCGTGCTCGCGGAACTCGACAGCCATCCGAATATCGAACTTCGCCTTCGGGTGGGCCCCTCAACTTTTGTGTGCTGTACCGTACAGACTCCTGCGATTGCGCGCGGTAGCTTTTTGCGCGACTCGGCGAACGACTGTGGCGAGAGAGATCATCGACAGTCCACTACCAGCAGACACAAGGCAATCGAACGAATGAGTTGGTTCCCGAAATATTCATGAGAACAGGGTTGCGAGTAGCGGCAGCTTTCCCGATTTTGATAGGGGGTGTCCTCACGACAGCCATGCCGGCAGCCGCTCAGGAGGCGGAAGGAAGAGTCTCTTCGGTTCAGCCGAGCAAGCTGATTCGAGTCGGAATGATCGACGACCGCTTTCAGTCCTACAACGTAGAGATGGCAGAGATCATCGGCGGTAATTTCTGGAAGCCGTACGGTCCCGACGGTACCGCTGCGAGGCCGACTAACGCGCTGGGTTCAGGTGTTGCCGGAGATGACCCCAACCTCTATCAAAAGCTACCACCGCTCGATACCGCCAATGCGAGGCTTCGAAAACTGGCGGCGGCGCTGTCGCCCGCCTATGTCCGAGTGAGCGGCACGTGGGCGAATTCGGTCTACTTCTACGACTCAGATTCATCTCCTCCACCCAAGGCGCCTGCCGGATTCAATGGAATCCTGACCCGTCCGCAATGGAGGGGCGCCATCGATTTTGCGAGGGCAGCCAACGCTGAGCTCGTCTCGTCGTTCCCGATCAGCACTGGTGTCCGCGATGGCAAAGGCTTGTGGACGCCGAAGCAGTCCGACCGATGGCTGGCTTACACCAAAGCGGTCGGAGGCAAGATCAGCGCGGCCGAATTCTTCAATGAACCTACGATGCCGGCTGCTGGCGGCGCGCCTAAAGGATATGACGCAGCAGCGTATGCACGCGACTTCGCGGTATTCGGCAAGTTTGCCAAGCAAACCGCTCCTGACATGGCCATCGTCGGTCCGGGTTCGGTAGGCGAAGCCACGATGCTGACCGCGGGAAGCCTGCCGGGAATGATTACCGCCGACGATCTGTTGAGTGCTCGGCCGCGCCCCGTTTTGGACATCTACTCCTATCATCATTACGGTGCTGCTTCGATCCGGTGTGCCTCGATGGGCGAGGCGACCCAGACCTCTGCTTCACAAGCATTGTCGGAGGAGTGGTTGAGCCGCCCCGACTTGAGCAACAACTTCTATGTCAAGCTCCGAGACCGTTATGAGGCTGGCAAGCCTGTGTGGGTCACGGAAATCGCGGACGCCGCGTGCGGCGGAAATCCATGGGCGGCAACCTTCCTGGACAGCTTTCGCTACACCGACACGCTTGGTCGTCTCGCCAAACAAGGCGTTGCCGTTCTCTTTCACAACACACTCGCATCGAGCGAATACGGCTTGATCGAGGCGAGTACGTTCAAGCCACGGCCGAATTACTGGGCAGCATTGCTGTGGCGACGAATCATGGGCCGCTCAGTGCTCGACGCAGGCGCTTCGCGCGAAGGCCTCCACATCTATGCACATTGTCTGAGAGGCGAGCCTGGAGGCGTGGCCCTGCTCGCGATCAACAACAGCCGTTCGACAACGACTACGCTTGCGGTGCCTAGTGCGAGCGATCGGTTCACGCTATCCGCCGACCAACTCCAATCCGGCGATGTGAAGCTCAACGGAACGGTGTTGACCCTCGGCTCGAACGACGCCCTTCCGCCAATACTCGGCAGCAAGGAAAGGGCGGGCACAGTCAGCTTTGTTCCCGCGACTATTACTTTCCTCGCGATCACCACCGCGTCCAACCCCCAGTGCATGCAGGACCCTGATCACCGCACTACGAGCCAGTTTAAATGACTGGCTTGGTGCATCAGATAAAATCCCGAGTATGCCACCTGGCTAGTAGTTTCGGGACGCCACTGCCAGCGGCACAAACTCGCTTGATCGCTCCATTCTAAATGAGCATGGAGGGCATAATGCGCAAGGTCTGGCTACAGCAGGAGCGTCCGGTATCGGCAGTGAGATCGTCGCCGCCTTTCTCGCCGCCGGCGACAACGTCTACACGTGCGATATCAACCAGACTGCGCTCGATGCGGCGGCACGGGAGATGCCAGGCCTCAAGGGTGGCCAATGCGACGTGGGCGACCGCAAACGGATCGAGAGCATGACCGCGGACGCGGTATCGCAATTGGGCGGCCTCGATGTCTTGATCAACAATGCCGGCATCTCGGGCCCGACGGCGCCTGTCGAAGGCCGCCACGGTGGACATGGAAGTCGCTCGCCGGCGCAAGCGCGAGATGGTGGACGTTCCGATCGCCATCCATCTGAAGAACTTCGCGCGAGTTCGGTGCTCAGGGCCGCGCGAGCTGCGATGCGATTCTCACCAATTCCCACGATGGCCGAGCTGCTCAACGTTCTGCTCACCAGCGGCTTCACATGAGCAGTTTATAGTCTTCGAACGCGCACCCGCTAGCAGGAGTACACGAAGATGAGCTCAGAAAAGACGAATATGGAACTGATGCAGACGCTGGATGATTCCTGGAACAACCAAGACTGGGACACCTTCGAGAAGCGCCACAAGACTGACACCGTCGTGCGATGGCCTGCGCAACCCCCAACACATGGTGTTCACAATCATCGTGCTGAGAGTGAGCAGATGTTCAAGACGTTCCCGGACAACAGAGTTGAGAACCGCCCTTATAAGGTCTTCTTCGCGAGCGGCGACTGGACGTGCTCGATCGCTCGGTTCCACGGCACCATGAAGGGCCCGATGCTCATGGGTGATAAGAAGACGATTCCGCCGAACGGCAAGCGGTTCGAGGTCGACTTCTGCACCGTGGCTCGCTGGCACGAGGGGCAGATCGTCGAAGAGAACCTCTTCTATGACGTCGTCGGCATGATGACGCAGCTCGGCCTCAAGTAGTAGCGACTGGAAAGCTGAGAAAGTCCCTCCGTAAAAGGTTGCTGCGGCATTGAAGATGACGTACATGCAAATTGCTTTGATTGGGGCGACCGGGCGGGTCGGTTCGCGCCTGGCGACTGAGCTCATGTCTCGGGGCCACCTCGTGAGCGGTATCGCGCTGCGTGTTCCGAACCAAGCGCACTTTCCATTTCCGATCGTGCAGGCGGACGCGGCCAATGCCGCGAGCCTTGCGCCGAGTCTGAAAGGGCACGATGCGGTCATCAGTGCATCGCGGTTCGTGACCTCGGATGCGAACGCGCTGATCGCTGCGCTCAAAGCCGCCGGCGTGAAGCGGCTCCTCGTCGTTGGCGGAGCGGCAAGCCTCGAAGTGAACCCGGGTAGGCGCTTACTCGACACGCCCGGATTTCCCGAAGCGTTCAAAGCCGAAGCGACCGCCGGCGCGCGTTTTCTGGAACGACTTCGATCGGAAACTGCCCTCGACTGGACGTTCCTTTCACCGTCCGCAGACTTCGCTCCGGGGGTGCGTACGGGGCGTTTCCGGGTCAGCGACGACCAATTGCTATCCGACGCAGACGGCAGAAGTCACATTTCGATGGAGGATTTCGCAATCGCCCTGGTCGACGAGCTCGAACAACCGAGGCACACGCGCAGGCGCTTTACGGTCGGATATTAGAACAGGCACGGCTTGGGGCTCGCGGCTCGGGTAGCGTCTCCAGAACTTTGAATGAGAGACGGATCACTTGGGCTTCAGCATGCAGGACTTTTTGAAGGAGAACCTCATGACGTATCTTGGATCACTTAGGCGCAGCATACCGGTAGCGCTGCTGATCTTCGCCGCGCTCGGCGCCCCAACTTCATTGCCCGTTTGCGCGGCGGAAAAGAACGCAGACGCCGGTTGGCACATGTACAACGGGACCTATACGGGTGAACGATACGCGACAGCGAAGCTGATCACGCCCGACAATGTAGGCTCGCTCAAAGAGGTGGGCCGCTTCACGCTGCCCGAGACGACGTCGTTTCAATCCGGGCCTGTCATCGTTGGCGACACCCTGTTCGTCACGACCGCGACCTCCACGTATGCGATCAACGCAAGTACCGCGAAGGCCGTGTGGACTCACAAATATGAGCCGAAGAGCATGGGTCTGGGCACCGGGATTCGAGGCGCCGCGTACTTCTCAGGCCGCCTGTATCGCGGCACACCGGATGCACACCTCATTGCACTCGATGCGAAGAGTGGCAAACTGATCTGGGATGCGGTGGCTTTTGACACCGGGAAGGGCGAATACATTGCGGCGGCGCCGCTTGTCTGGGAGGACCGTATCTATCTTGGCAATGCCGGAAGTGATGTTGGAGCGGTTGGCCACATCCGGGCGTTCGACATCAAGGACGGACGGACGTTGTGGAATTTCGATGTCGTACCCTTGACCGGTGCGGGCGCGGATAGCTGGCCTTCCGACGCGGGCAAGGTACGGGCCGGCGGAGGCATGTACAGCTCCTATGCGCTCGACACTTCCGATGGCAGCCTTTACGCGCCCACGGGCAATCCGGGTCCGGATTTCGCGCGCCACTATCGGGAGGGAGACAATCTCTACACGAGCTCTGTCGTTCGGCTCGATGCGCGTACGGGGGCGCTGCGCTCCTACCACCAGTTCGTGAAGAATGATACCCATGATTGGGACATCGCTGCGAGTCCGATCCTCTTCACTTCACGCGCCGGCCACAAAATGGTGGCCGTCGGTGGGAAGGATGGCTACCTGTATGCTCTGGACAGGGGGCTATCGAAGGTCGCGTATCAGGTGGCAGTGACGACGATGGACAACGTCGACGCGCCACTGACCACACAGGGCACGCCCTTCTGCCCGGGCACCCAGGGTGGTGTTAACTGGTTCGGTCCGGCGTATTCTCCGCCGCAGAACGCCATCTATGTGAACTCCATCGATTGGTGCACTGTGATCAAGCTCGCCGAAACCGAGAAGCTCGAGCACGCGTACGGAACGCCCTTCCTGGGATCGAGCAATGCCTTCGGGGATTCGGATCTCAATAAGCGGGCCGGATGGCTCACCGCTGTTGATGCCGATAGTGGCAAGGTGCTGTGGAAGTATCACGCGTCGTTGCCGCTCGTAGCCGGGATTACCCCGACCGCCGGAGGTGTGGTGTTCACCGGCGATCTGGAAGGCAACCTGCTCGCCTTCGATGCGACATCCGGCAGGCAACTGCTTAAGCGTCAAACGGGCGGCCCGATCGGTGGAGGCATCAGCACGTACATGGTGGGCGACCAGCAGTACGTCGCGGTGGCAGCGGGGATGAAAAACGCCATCATGAAGACCGATTCAGGGCCTGCTGCGATCGTCATCTACGCACTCGCATCTCACTAGTCGTGAGCGCCGTCATGCTCGCACGGGCGGATGGCGCGATGAGTAGATTCGGACATGGCGCGAATGGAAGTGGAGAACTCAGATGGGTGCCCAGATCCCGATGACTGGGCGCGTGCTTGCGGCAGCCCGCACCCTTGCCGGCATCAGTCAGGCTGACTTTGCAGCGGCAGCCGGACTTCTCCTTGAAAGCTTACTCCTCATGGAGGCCAGTGGTAGCGCTTGGCTGCGGTCGGCAAAAGACCTCGAGGCTGTCGAACGAGGCCTCGAACTTTTTGGGCTCATTGTCTTGGGTGAATCCGATGGAATGGGCGCAGGTGTCAGGCTGAAATTCGCGCGTCAGGAGGTTAGACAGATCGGCCGGTTGGAAAACGAAGGTGGCATCGTCGGGTCCGACGACGCACCCTGACACCGGCTCGGGGTAAGGGCCAGCTATTCAAATACTTGAGGAGCGCCGCATGAATACTTCGAACACAGACCCGATCGGAAGGCTTCTCATCGGCCTGTCCGATCTCCTCCCGACACTCGAGACGACGTATGAGGATGTGCACGCCCATCCTGAGCTATCGATGCAGGAAACCCGCACGGCGGGCATCGCCGCCAAACACCTCCGAGACAACGGTTACGAAGTAGCAACGGGTATCGGCAAGACGGGGGTCGTCGGTGTGCTCCGCAACGGCGAAGGTCCTACGGTCATGCTGCGCGCGGACATGGATGCGCTACCGATCCGTGAAGCGAGCGGTGTTGACTACGCAAGTACAGTAGTGATGACGGATTCCCTCGGAAACTCGGTGCCCACCGCACACGCCTGCGGTCATGACATGCATGTGGCATGGCTCATCGGGGCGAGCACTTTGTTCGCCCGAACCCGAGATGCGTGGAAGGGAACACTGCTCGTGCTGTTCCAGCCCGGCGAGGAAACGGCGCAGGGCGCCCGCGCGATGATTGACGACGGCCTGTTCGCTCGCTTCCCGAAGCCCGAGGTCGTACTGGGTCAGCACGTCATGGTCGGACCCGCCGGGACCGTCGCCGGTAGCGCAGGCCCCATCACTTCAGCGGCTGACAGCCTGCAGATTCGTCTGTTCGGGCGCGGCGCGCATGGCTCAATGCCCCAGGCGAGCATCGACCCTATTGTAATGGCGGCCTCGACAGTCCTTCGATTGCAGACGATTGTCTCCCGCGAGATCGCCGCCACCGAAGCTGCCGTACTGACGATCGGCGTGCTGCAGGCGGGGACCAAGGAGAACGTCATCCCTGATGAAGCGCTCATCAAGCTCAACCTGCGAACCTTCGATGCCGGCGTGCGCAGGCGCATGCTCGAAGCGATCAAACGCATCGTCAACGCCGAAGCACAGGCATCGGGAGCTACCCGGGCCCCCGAGATCACACCGCTCGATCGGTATCCGCTCAACGTAAACGATAAGGCGGCGAGTGATCGCGTTGCCGACGCCTTCCGCGCGCACTTCTCGAACGACCGGGTCCGGCATACAGGTCCGGCCCCGGCGAGTGAGGATTTCGGCTGCTTTGGAACGGAGTGGCATGCCCCGTCGGTGTTCTGGTTTGTCGGCGGCACCGATCCAGCGGTGTATGAGAAGGTAAAGGCAGAAGGTCGAATCAACGAACTGCCTGTCAACCACAGTCCGAAATTTGCGCCGGTGCTGCATCCGACACTGCAGACCGGGGTCGAAGCCATGGTGACCGCAGCGATGGCATGGAATAGGGCGCGATGAAAACGCATCAGCGTGTATCGTTCTATGGCTGATTTTCACGCACCTCATGAGCTTGGAAAGACGCTCATTCTGGTTCTCGATCTGTGCGGGACGCTCGCCTTTGCACTGAGCGGAGCCATGGCGGGGATCAGGCGACGGCTCGATGTATTCGGCGTTCTGGTGTTGTCGTTTGCTGCGTCCAGCTTTGGTGGAATCACACGGGATGTGCTCATCGGCGCAACGCCGCCAGCGTCGCTGGTGGATTGGCGATACCTTGCCGTCTCGCTGACCGCCGGAACGATCGCCTTCCTCTGGTCCTCTCTCATCGAGAGACTGCGCAATCCGGTGCGATTGTTGGATGCGGCAGGCCTCGCGTTCTTCGCTGTCTCCGGCACGCAAAAGGCACTGGCCTTTGGATTGAGTCCCCTCATGGCCGCTTTACTGGGGATGATAACTGCCGTTGGCGGAGGCATCGCTCGCGACGTACTTCTCGCGGAGATACCGGGCGTGCTGCGATCCGATCTCTATGCGGTCGCTGCGTTGGTAGGGGCGGCTATCGTTGCGGGCGGTGGCGTGTTGAATTGGCCGCCCCTCATCGCTGCACTGTGCGGCGGATTGAGCTGCTTCGCTATGAGAATGATAGCGATCCGGCGTGGCTGGCGTCTTCCGGTGGCCGGTGGCGCCGATGACCCATCCCTCGATTCGAAACAGTGACCGGCAACGAAGGACGGATTGGGCAGAAAAGCCAGGCGAGCCAGACATTCAGATCCGCTGATGGGTCACGATCCGGGAGCAAGTGCTGTGAAGAAAGAAGTCGAAGGACTTCGCGCCAGACGCAAGGCGCCGCTGCGGACACCGTCGGACCTTTCCGAATCCGCGAGGACCGATATCAGCGGGGCTTGAATGCGCTGCTGGCGGATTTCTGCGCGCTCTACCTGAAGACCAAAACTTTTCATTGGCATCTGAGCCGGCCTGATTTCCGCGACTACCATTCGTTCCTCGATGAGCAGGCCGATCAGATCTTCGCCATGACCGATCCGATTGCCCGAGCGTGTTCGAAAGCTTGGAGGCTCGACGCTCAGATCGATCGGGCACAAGCCGGCTGCAACGCTGTCGCGACAACGACGCGGATTACGTCGAGCCGCTCGATATGCTCGCTGAACTGGCCGAAGACAATAAGACGTTGACGGCTCACTTCCGGGAAGCGCACGACCTATGCGCCGACGATCGTGACAGCGCGACAGCGCGTCTCATCGAAGCATGGATCGACGAGACCGAGCGGCGGACCTGGTTTCTGTTTGAATCGACGCGACGCGGCTCCGGTGGACGCTAGCCAGTATTTCAATCCGGAGACCCATGTCGAGTCGCAAGGTGGCGGTAATTGGTGCGGGCGCGATCGGGGAGCGAGGTCTCGCCTCCGAGATCCTCGTCGTGGACGCATCAGCCGCACGCCAGAGGCGTGGTTGCGGACCTTCAGTTGGAGCCGGCGGCGAGTAGTCGCAGCGCGTTGCGACGACCCAGGTCTTTCGAAAGTCGGCAGCTGCGTTGTGTTGAATGGGTGTTCACCCGCAACGGGCGATGGTAACTTCGCTGCCGGGCACTGTGAAAGACGCGGCAAGCGCCCTATTCGCCAGTGTCGCGCCACAGTGAAAATTCGATCAGGTAGTACAACTTACCAGGCCCAGGGCCGATATATGCCGCAATACATACGGCATAGGGTTATATTCGGCACGTCGATAATTGTCTGGACGCTGGTCTTTTTCGGCGCTTTCGCCTGACGCGAGGCATAGGTTAGAATTTACCAGACTAAGGGCCTTGGACGGGCTGACAAGCTTGCCGTGGCGTAGTCTGCTCGTGTGCGGCGCGCCTGCTAGCGCTTTCATCGTCGTCTTTGCTCTTCGAACTCGTCAGCGCCCAAATGGCCTGTTTGAGCTCCCGACGTTTCGACGGTGCGCCGGCGCTCGCCTTCGAGCCGCCCGCGCGGCAACCCGGTGAACTTTGAGATTATCTGGGCGCGTCCCGACGCCAGCCGAGGGAGGAGGCGACATGAAATCTATCGCTGCATGCGTGCTGAGTGGTTTCGTGATGTCCTGGGTACCCGTTGCAGCCAGCGCCGCGAACATCACGTATTACTTGAATCTTCCCGTCATAGACGGCTACGAGACCTGGGGCACCATCACTACCGATGGCGCAGCCGCGCCGACGCCCGCGGACGTCGTGGATTTCAACATCACATTCTGGTCCAAAACGACTCAGAGCGCCTACACACTCACGCCCTTGAATGTTGATGGCTTTGCCTGGAAGGAGGTCACGGCGACCCCGGCCGGGCTGGTTCTGGGCACCGAACCAGATGCCTTTGCCAGTGTGGTCTCCAGTCAGGTGTGCACTCCGAACGGGGTGCTGACCGATTGCTACGGCTACAATCTGGGCAATCAAGTCAGTCCCAACGAATTCTATGGAGTTCAGTATCTGGTAGACGGGTTCGGGCTGGCAGCTTCAGTACAGAGAGAGAACGTTCCAGTCCCTTTTGCAACGCGCATCCCCCGGACGGAACCACCCCGATTGTTCTTTGTTTTGCGCCACCTGGTCCTGGGCCTGGAAACGACGCCGACGTTGCTCCAAAAAGTGAGTGCTGCGCAGCGCTTCTATGAGGCGGACGATGCCGCCGATACCTGTCGTCAGCTCAGTGAACTGATCCAGGTTGCACAGGCTAGCAGTGTTACCGGCGCACCGAGTGGGATGCTGAGCCAGGTCGTGGCTTACGCAAACTCCATCAAAATGCAGATTGCCTGCGCCGGATGCGCCGCTCAATGACGCGAGTGAGCATCCTGATTATGCAGCCGCGGTGTGCGATGCGGCAACGCCTGCAGGGCAGCGAATCGGTGCGACCTTCGGCATCAACAGCACCCAACCTGCGAAGCCCACGACGTTTCCGAGCGCGGCCACGTGGTACGTCACCAATTCGTTAC
This sequence comes from uncultured Pseudomonadota bacterium, assembly GCA_963715725.1. Lineage (GTDB taxonomy): Bacteria > Pseudomonadota > Gammaproteobacteria > Steroidobacterales > Steroidobacteraceae > 13-2-20CM-66-19. The sequence goes on from OY970272.1 coordinate 4,608,647, forward strand.
GCACGTGACTTCGTTGATCAAGCTTCGGTGCGTTGCTCGATGACCCGAACAACGTGACTAGGAGAAAGGCCCAGCGCACGGCTGATCCTCCATAGAACTGAAAGCCCTGGCAGATGTTTCCGCGCTCGAGCTTCTCAAGGTAGCGCCGATCGATCCCGCTGACGGCGGCAAGGTCCGCAGTCGTCATGCCGGCGCCCTCGCGCAGGTCCTCTAGCGTTACAGCGAACGCGCTCGCCAGTGGTTTTGTTTTGGACATGGATCGGATTGTCCTGCTCCATGGAGCTCGACGCTATCCAGTATTGCTGCCGTCGCAGATCTGAATCGACGAAGTGACTCCGGGCTGGCACGCTTGGGGGGCATGGGCTACTAGGTAATCACCGTGCATCAGCGTGGTTTGCCAGTCCGCAGCCCTCCGCAGAGACTCGGGTGTTGCCTCTCCCGGGTCGCCAGATGGCTTCGCATCGTCGGTACTCAACGTGGCAAGACGATTGGGACTCCATTGAGGACTAGGTATAGCGCCCAACTCGCCCGCTCGGAAGAAAACTCGGCCGCAGTCCGAATGCTTGGCTAAGCGCCAGAGGTGCGGAAGGGTCATCGTCCGCCACGGCCCTCTCTAGAGCTCAACGTGGGCGCCGGACCGCCCGAGGCATGTGCGGTACCGTACCGACCCTCCCCCATTCGGTTATGCAAGATGCCCCTTCGGGTCGGTTCAGTGAACACCAACGGGTTGGTTATGAAGAACTCCATCATGGCGCTTGCGCTGTTGATAACGTTACCGGCCGTTGCCGATAAACCGAAGCCACCCTGGATCGATAGCGTTGGTACGTTTGATGCCAACCGGGTCCTTTCCGGCTCTCCTTCACTGCGGTCGGCTGAAACTCGGCCCGGACATCACCAGTAGAAACTGATCATGAAATATCACTAGCGGGAGTAAGATAATGAGCGCGAAAGTAAAGGCATTGGTACTTGGTATCTCGGTAGCCTGTGTCATGAGCGGCATAGCCGTGGCGACACCGACCGTCGGAGCCGTGAACAACAAAATCCTGTCCGCTGGCCTTGCCGACGAGGACCTGCATGCCATCGGTTTCGTCCAGCTGGCGGACGAGGATTTCACTGCAGCGGTCAATACGTTTGGGGCGTCCAACGTCGTCGTGCAGGACGTGGAGTTCATACCGGGGGGCACCACTGGCTGGCACAAGCATCCGGGCGTTGTGCTGCTAACCCTCACTGCCGATTCAGGATCCGTGGATTGGTACGATGCGCACTGTGGGAAGGTGACCTACAGGGCCGGAGATACCTGGACCGAAGGCACCAAACTGCATGATGTTGTCAACAACAGCTCAAGTTACGCTCACTTCATAGTCACCTATCTCGTTCCGGCTGTGGTGCCGGCGGGATCCAACAAGCGCACCGATGAGCCGGCACCCAGGTGCGCCGCCGCCCTGGGCTTGAAGTAACGAGAGGGCCTGACTTGATTCGGGGTCGAGGCACGAGTACTGTCATGTCTCGACTCCAGTTTGGTTCAATCGAATGGGGAAAGAATTGACTCTCGATCCTACTGTTGTCTTAGAACCAAAAGCTGTAAATCCAATTTCGACCATATCAGACCTAGCTTGGGGTCGAGCAGGCTCGTCGCAGGATCAGCGACAAACTTGGATCGCCAATCGCTTTGGGGTCAAGCTCGGTAAAGGGTCCCGTATTGTTGGTTGTGAACGATTTCGGACCCCAGACGCCCTCCATGCTCAACTTCTCGATGGCAAGCGAAGCGGATTTGACACGCAGTGTGACTGACTGGGGTCCTCAAGAACGATCGAATGCCGCTGGCGGCGGCCAGGTCGGCACTGGTCATGCCCGCGCGCTCGCGCGGCTCTTCGAGAGTCGCAGCGAAGGCAGCGCCCAGCGGTGTCCGTTTAGTCATAACATATTCTCGCCATCGATCAGCAGCTTGCCTATCCAGTATTTCTGCCCGTTCGGCACTGAATCGACGGGATCGCCAGCGACTGCCAGGCTAGGCTGCATGGGCTACGAGATCATCACCGTGCACTGCGCCAAGTGCGGGCATACGCGGCATCTGCCACCGGAGTGTTACACCAAGCCCAGACGCTTTGTGTGCCGCCGCTGCGGTACGCGGACGCATGAGGTGCGGTCGGTCTGGGTTGAGGGCCCGCCACGTGCGAACGTCGTCCGGCTGACCAGGGCGAATGTCCGCTGCGGGCATGTATCATTGCAGGGTGGCCAGAACAAAAAGAACACGCCCTGAATTTGTTGTCCCCATGGCCGCCCAATCGGTCCGAGAGCTGCCGGAAGGACCCGAGTGGCTCTATGAACTGAAGTTGGATGGGTATCGAGCCTTGGTGATCAAGGACGACGACCAAATCTCGATCCTTAGCCGGAACGCCAAGAACCTCACCCGGATGTACCCGAGTATCGTGGCAGCTGCCCGGCGCTTAAAGGCGGTGCAGATAGTGATGGATGGCGAGCTAGTCGCGTTGGACGAGCACGGCCGACCCTCCTTCCAAGCCTTGCAACATCGCGGGGAGCATCCGGAACATCTGATCGTGTTCTATCCATTTGACCTGCTGCACCTGGAAGGTCGCGATCTCACTGGCGAATCGCTCGACTCACGCCGGGCTCAACTGCAGACCCTCGTTCCGGACGAGGGGCGGATCAAGATCTCCCAACCGCTGCCCGGCTCCGTTCAGTCCATTGTCGAGGCGGTGAGAAGCGCACGACTTGAGGGTGTAATCGCCAAACGTCGAGGCTCGACCTATCAGCCTGGGGAGCGTTCGCGGAATTGGCTCAAAAGGAGTTCAACATGAAACCCGCTCTGAAAACCGTTGCCGCTGCATTGAGCCTCGCAGCGCTCGCAGGCCTTCTGGCGCTGCCATCTATACCAGCGCAGCTGTCAGGCACTCACCGCACCGATCTGCAGCAGCACGACCTCAGCATCCCCGGACGCGAGGTGGTTCAGGCGCGCGTCGACATCGATCCGGGGAAGACTGCGCCCAAACACAGGCATCCCGGAGAGGAGATCGTCTATGTGCTCGAAGGGCGGGTGGAGTATCAGCTCGACGGTAACCCGCCGGTGACGCTCAAGGAGGGCGACGTCCTCTTCATTCCGGCGGGAGTCCCGCATACCGCCAAGAACGTTGGCAACGACAACGCCGCAGAGCTTGCAACGTATGTCGTCGAAAAGGGCAAACCGCTGGTCGAGCTCGTCGACTGAGTAACCCGAGCTTTCGATCCCTGAGGAGATCACATAGGCGGCTGGCGCTCCTCTTTCACCGTCACAGCGCCAGTCGTCTGATCACCATAGGCAAAATTGAAGGTTACAGCGCGGCATTGGCCTCCTTCCCAATCCAAACGTATCCAGTCGCTACCACGTGCCGCCGCTCCGTCCTGTCCCGATCCAAAAACTGCCGTTCTCGAACTTATCCTCGCAGCTCAGATGGTACTGCGCGGGCACCCGGCATAGATCTTCAGTTGATCGGGGTTTACGACCGCCCCTGTCTCCGCGGCCGAAGACTTCGCAAACTCATCCTCCTTGTGCATAACCTCAGCGCGATACCGAGTTGATATCGCAGGGGCGATGACTCGATTGTGCAACGCAGAAGAAGTAGCGAGCATCTCTGACTGGCCTCGTCGTAGTGCTGCCGATACCAGCTTGTCATCGCATTGCGCGATTGAAGCGGGTTTCCGAATCTGTTGTGATCCTCACCCCCGGCGTCGATGACGTCCCCCTGCCCAACCATCGCTTCTTGGCTAAGGAGATCGTATTCAAGAGCCTGCGGCCTCACTCGCCGTCGGGCTCGCGGCGCTCGCAGCGGCAACCGTCTCTGTGAGAGCGCCGGCGTCCCGGTATCGCAGAAGGGAGCTGACCTATGACTAACGTTGTGCACACAAGCAGTGCGAAGAACTCCATTCGACCGTTCCACGTGAATGTTCCCGAAGCTGAACTTGTCGAATTACGCAGGCGCATCGACGCGACTAGGTGGCCCGATCGCGAAACGGTCGATGATCAATCCCAAGGCCCCCAGCTTGCGACGGTCCAGAAACTCGCGCGCTATTGGGCGACCGAGTACGACTGGCGCAAGGTGGAGGCGAAACTGAACGCCCTGCCGAATTTCATCACCGAGATCGATGGACTCGACATTCACTATATTCACGTTCGTTCAAAACATGAAAACGCATTGCCGCTCATCGTCACGCATGGATGGCCCGGCTCTATCATCGAGCAACTGAAGATTGTCGATCCGCTGACGAATCCCACGGCACATGGCGGCAGCGCATCGGATGCTTTCCATTTGGTAATCCCGTCGATACCGGGCTACGGGTTTTCCGGAAAGCCGACGACCAAAGGCTGGGGGCCGGCTCACATCGCGCGTGCCTGGGCCGAGCTCATGAAGCGCCTTGGATACGAAAAATTCGTGGCACAAGGTGGCGATTGGGGCGCGGTTATCACGGACGTGATGGCTTCACAGAAGCCCCCGGGACTGCTTGGGATTCACTCGAACATGCCGGGGATTTTTCCACCCGACATTGACAAGCTTGCTGTTACGGGCGCTCCCACGCCATCAGGTCTGTCCGCTGACGAGAAACTCGCGTACGAGCAGCTGGTCTTGGAGTACTCGAAGGGCATCGGCTACGGCTACCAGATGGGGTTGCGCCCCCAGGCCCTTTACGGGATTGCGGATTCCCCGGTCGGAATAGCCGGTTACTTCCTCGATCACGACGCGCACAGTTTGGCACTGATCTCACGGGTGTTTGACGGGCAGCCCGAAGGCCTTACACGAGACGATGTGCTGGACAACGTCACACTTACCTGGCTGACGAACACGTTTATTTCTGGGGCACGTCTCTACTGGGAGGATTTTCAGAGTGGGGTTTCGTTCTTCGGCGTCAAAGGAGTACAGATTCCGGTCGCCGTGAGCGTCTTCCCGGACGAGCTGTATCAAGCTCCGCGGAGTTGGGCAGAGGAGGCGTATCCCAAACTCATGCATTACAACCGTCTCCCCAAAGGCGGGCATTTTGCGGCTTGGGAACAGCCGAAGCTCTTTGTAGAGGAGCTTCGCGCCGGCTTCCGGCCGCTGCAATGGAACAGATAACGATCTGACGCTGCCTGCGATTGACCACAACAGACTCAGCGATTTCGATCTTCACAGCGGGTAGGGGGCGAGCTTACGCTCGCCGCCCTCCCACACCACCGTACGTGCGGTTCCGCATACGGCGGTTCAACGAACACACTGGAGCCGCTGCTGCTCGCGCAGCAACGAGAGCAGCCCCAAGCGCATGAAGAAGAGCGCAGGAAAGGCCTGATTCATGTGGGACGCTCCAGCATTCCACCACGGACCCCGACCATTCACGGCGCTGCACCAGGCACGCTCAGCATCCAGACCCTGGGTTAAGAGCTTTCGCTCCCGAGTCCGGGTTCGCTTCCACTGCCGCCACAGAAGGCAACGCATCCGTCGCCGTACCCATCCGTCAAGGTCCTCCAACACACCCCGCGTTTGCGTGATCTGGAAGTAGCTAATCCAGCCTCGCAGCAGCGGGTTGAGAGTCTCGATCGTCTGGGCAAGCGATTGTCCGCGGCCACTGCGTAGCAGTTCGCGTATCCGCGCGGTCAGCCGTTGCACACTCTCAGGGGCGATCCGCAGTCGGGTCTGGCGCTGAGCGGTGAAGCTGAACCCCAGGAACTTGCGTCCCCAAGGTCGCGCTACCGCACTCTTTTGAGCGTTCACGCGCTGGTGCAAGGCCTTCTCGAGAAAGGTCCTGATCCCACACATGACACGCTCGCCCGCTACGCGACTGCCCACATAGATATTGCAGTCATCGGCATAGCGGCAGAAGGCAAGTCCTCGTCTTTCCAGCTCCCGATCCAGATCTGTGAGCAGGATGTTGGATAGCAGCGGCGAGAGGGGTCCGCCTTGCGGCGTTCCCTCGGTACGCGGCTGCACCAACCCCTCACTCATCATCCCGGCTTGCAGGAACCGTCGGATGAGCCTGAGCACTCGTACATCATTGACCCGGCGTGCGACCCGCGCCATCAGCACATCGTGGTTGACTTGATCGAAGAACTTCTCCAGATCAAGATCTACCACCCAGCGCTTACCTGCACGGATGTACACCTGCGCTCTGCGCACCGCCTGATGAGCGTTGCGACCCGGACGGAAGCCAAAACTCCCCTCCGAGAAGGTCGGCTCAAAAAGCGGCTGCAGCACTTGTTGCAGCGCCTGCTGGATGAGCCGGTCCAACACCGTCGGTACACCCAGTGTGCGTATCCCGCCCGCGGGCTTAGGGATATCCACTCGGCGCACCGGCTGGGGCAGGTACCGTCCCGCCAGCAGCGCTTCCTTCACACTCGGCCAGTGCATCCTGAGCCAGTCTTTGAACTCCGACACCGTGAGGTCATCCACCCCTGGGGCGCCTTTGTTCTGGACCACTCGCTGATACGCCGACCACACGTTGCTGCGTTCGACCACCTGCTCCATCAGGTGATCCTCCGATTTCGTTCGCTCAGATGTCGCCGCGCAGATCTCAGCGCCGACTCGCCGCGTGCCAAGCTTCCGGCCCGCACCTTGCGCTTCGGTCCCCCTTGCGGGAGCTTCTGCCTCACCGATCCGCATCGAGATCATCTGTCCTACTCTCGGTGTTGTTGTTCGGCCCTTCGGCGTTGCCGCCTACTATGGCCTCTGCTGACTTCTGCACAGGCCTCCGAGGACCTCTCGATCCTCGTAGCACAGCGGCACCCGTGCAGATCTCCCCGGGTATTGCGCACCCTCTGTCACGCTTATGCGCGTCGGATATACGTCACCGCGTTCCGGACACGTATCGGGCTTTGCATCTTTTGGCCTGCTCACCCCACGGTGCCGCCTCTATCCGCTTCCTGTTCGTCGCGCCAGCGCTTTGCCTCCGGCTTCCTTCAGACTCCCAGTCGCCCGGGAAACCCTTGCCGTGCAGCTAACATTTCCCCGTGTCGGGTATGTAGAGGACTTTCACCTCCAAGAGAGTGCGCCCTGCCGGGCGCACCAACAGAAGCCCGCAGACGCATCTGCGGGCTTCTTGTTGTCGACCTAGGAGATGTGCCATGCCTGACACTCTGCAGTTCAAGATCGACCGTGCCCATCCGGGCCGCTGGATGGTCACCTTCAGCAACCCGCCGATCAACATGTTTGTTCCCACAACGATCGTCGAATTGGGGGCGCTGATGACCGACCTCGAAGCGGACACTTCCGTGAAGGTCGTAGTCTTCGAGTCCGCGGATCCCGATTTTTTCATCGCTCATCTCGACGTCGCGAGGGCAGCTGAACGCCCAGGCGTTTTAGACCTCTGGCGCGACTTTGTGCTACGCCTCTCGTCCGCGCCAGTCGTGAGCCTCGCCAAGATTCGTGGCCGCACGCGCGGCATCGGTAACGAGTTCGTTCTGGCTTGCGACATGCGCTTCGCCAGCCGGCAAAGCGCCGTATTCGGCCAACCCGAGATCGGCGTCGGCTTGGTCCCGGGCGGCGGAGGGCTGGAGTGGCTGCCGCGCGTGGTGGGTCGCTCGCGGGCGCTTGAGATCGTGCTCAGCGGCGACGATTTCAACGCTGATGTCGCCGAGCGCTATGGCTGGGTGAATCGCGCATTGGACGAAGAGCACCTCGATTCGTTTGTGGATACGCTCGTGAAGCGTCTCGCCTCGTTTGAACGCGAAGCGTTAGCCGTGGCGAAGGCCCAGATCAATCGGTTCGGGATGCCGACAGCCGCCGAGCTTCAGTCGAGCAACGACCTGTTTTTTCCAACCCTTGCCTGGCCCAGTGCGCAGGCGCGCCGTGCCAAAGTCCGTAATCTCGGTTATGGCGTTCCGAGCGACTTCGAATTGAACTTCGGTCGGTACCTCCCTGCCCTAGGTCGGGCCGCGGCCGATGACTCGGGGGGCTGACAAAAGCGTGCGCGGGGGCTGAGAGATCGGCCAAAGTCGAAACGCTGCGGGGCGCTCGCAGGCGAGGCACGTCGCGGAGCACTTCAGGCAGTCGCCCGCGGTCACACTGCCTCCTTGCGCGGCAGCGGTCGTCCAGTCTGTCGCTTTTCAACGTCCGTTAATGGGATTACCGAACCGTCCGTTCAGGGTCAAGTCCGGCCGTCGGTGATGCGGCAATTCTCGGCGTGCCGTTGTGCCGTGGAAAGCGTGGACTCTTGCGGAACGCATCAAGCCGACGGTTCAGTACCTTGTTGGTCCGACCGGCGCTGTCGCAGATTGCACACTTTCGCCTTCCAACTCCTGCCGCCGCTTGGGCCTGTGCCGCTGCGGCAAGGCGCTTCTCCCGTTTGGTCTCTGCATCGGCAGCCTGCTGCTACGTCCCCGGTTTGGTGACGCCAGAGCAAACCGGTGCAGGTATGCGGGCGGGGACGCGATGTTGAGTCATGCGCACGCGCGACCCGGGATATCGAGCAGGTCAGCGATTCCGCTGCTGGGAATGCGGCGAGCTCACACGCACCGTGCGCCTGCTCTGGCGGGAGGGCTATCCGCCTGACAACGTATTGCACCTGCCGGTCCCGCCTCGGTGACTCGACGGAGAATAGCGACCAGACTAACTCGTTCTGTCCATTGATAAGACTACTGAACGTTGTTATTCCCGTTCCGTGTGCAGAAAACACGGCTCGTTTCGTAGCGGATGCATGAGAGGGTCGGTCTTCAGGCTCTCGAGCCCCGGGTCGCGCAGGCGCATCGCTGTGTTCGATACCGCACAGAGGCTGCGACACGACTGACATATGTTGGAGGGTGAGAAGTTATCCATCATCCTCGCACGCCGCCACGTTCCTCCCGCCATACCTAAGGAGAGAACCGATGAGCCGATTCAAAAAACTGGCCGTCCTTGCGGCGAGCTGCGCGGCGCTAGCGGACTATGCCCATGCGGCGACCGTGGACTTAGTTTCTGCGAGTGCGGCTAGGCCGGACATAAAGACGTTCAACGCCCCCGGTGGTGGCACAAACGGAGCTACGGGGCAGGGCAGCTTCGGCATCGGGATCAACTTCTGGGGAACCATCGTCGGAACGATCCGTGATCAGAATGATGTGCGCCGCGGCTTCCTGCGCACTCTGGACGGTACTTTTACGGTATTCAGTCATCCGGATGCGGGTACAGGCCCCTTCCAGGGTACTAAATCCGCCGCTCTTAACTTTGAAGGGGCCGTGGTAGGAACGTACCGGGACGCGAACGATCTGGATCACGGCTTCATCCGTGCACCGGACGGCACATTCACAACGGTTGACCATGCGAACACTCTGGGCGGGAATCTGCAGGGCATCAACCTCGAGGGGACGTCCGTCGGCAACTACGTTGACGAGAGGGACGACCAGTACCACGCGTTCGTGCGCAGTCCACGCGGCGTCATCATGGATTTTGACCCGCCGGGCTCGCTGGAAACTGACATTCCCTTCGTCTCCCCCATCAATGATGCGGGCCAGATCACGGGGGCCTACTGGCTGTGTCCCGACGTATGCGTAGCGCATGGCTTCATGCGCGCCCGAAACGGTGCCATCCAGACCTTTAGCGCTCCAGGCGCGGGGACGGGCGATGGCCAGGGCACCTTCCCCCAGGGCATCAACGCCGAGGGAGAAATTACCGGTTCCTACAGCGATGGGAACTATGTGAGTCACGGCTTCGTGCGTGCTCGGAACGGCTCTTTCACCACATTCGATGCTCCGGGCGGCTGCACTGCGGCGCCGCCCGCGGACTGCGCCTTCCAAGGTACCGTCCCGTCCGGATCCAACGTGGGGGGCGCCGTCGCGGGGTTCTACTCGGGCGCGGACGGTGTATTGCATGGTTTTTGGCGTGCGGCGGACGGTTCTATGCATGCGTTTGATGTTCCGCGCGCCGCTGGTGGCACCAATCCCGTTAGCATCAACTATTGGGGGCAGATCACGGGACAAGCTATCTCCTCCAGCGGTGTGGTCCACGGTTTTCTGCTGAAACAATGACCCTAGCGTGGAGCACGGGTCGGTAGCGCGATGTTTGCCGAGAGGCCGGCTCGAGGGCGGGCGCAACTAATCGAAATTAAGCCGCCGTTCCTACAACATGGCACTCGCAGGCTGACGCTACGACGCTACCTCCTCCTATGTTCGCGCCTGCTCCAAATGTTCAAGCTACCTACCGGGTTGTAGTGAAGGGATCTGGATGATCCTTGTTAGGTGCTGAGGATCTGAACGGATTTTATGAGCCTCCCCGCCTGTGCCCTGGCTTCTGTATCGGAGGGAACCTCCAAGCCCTCCGGCATAGTCAGCCAGGGCCTTTTCGATCCCACCCGAAAGAAGTCACTTGCCCCCCGTCCTGCCCCTAGCAAGATCTAGGCCCGCGTGGCGCTTCAGTAACTCACTGTTTTCATTGGTCGGAGCGCCGGGACCCCTTGCACCCCATGCAAGGAAACGGACGCAACCCCAGCCGCCGCTCGCCCAACCAACCTACTGGTGAAGTGACTGAGACATAGCCAAGCCGCCTCGACCCTATGCTTTTTCCCAGTTGCTACGAAAAGGCGACGCGGACTTTAGCCCTCCTAACACCCTAGCTACGCAGGCTTCGCTCAAAGTTCGTCCAGTCCATCAAAAAGTCGCCAGCTGGAGTCGACCAAGCCGCACTGGTCTAGACCACTTTTTCGGCCCGAAAGCGGGCGGCACGCTCCGCGCCACATCGGCGGCATCGCCACCGGGTACCGCAAAACACAAGACTCTCAGAATTAAGCAGATGTCCGTTGCCACATCGTTCTGGGGGCTGGCGCCCTTCAATCTTCTGGCGCCAATCGATGGCAGGAAACTGAACAACGACAGAACTATTAGTCGAAATCACGCCCCCGCTACCACTAGAGATATATTCCCTGTCTCTACCTTGGTCTTTACACTTCTTCCGCTGGAGTCCGGCGACTTCGAGGACGTGCTGCCCCAAGTCCTTGAACACCAGCTCCCCCTCCACCCGCTGTGGGTGGCATCGGGGCCAATCACAATCTTCCCATCCTCCAGCAACGTCTTAATGGCTTCGCGCGCGGCCGTAACGCCGTAACGGACTAGTCCGCTAGGGGCTTCATGGCTGCCTCAATGGCTTTGCCAGCCTGTCGTGAAGGACGACAACTTTGCTGCGATGTCGCGTGCGCGGACTTTGCGCTGGTCTACGACTCATCTAGCGGCATCGCGCAGCGCCTCGCGTTGACGTTCTACGGCGGCTAGCGCCGCATCCAGTACCTCGTCCGACAGGTTGGCGTTACGCAGCGCGGTGCCTGTGCGTCTAGACGCTCAAGCGCAGTGGACCTAATCAGGATTGCATCTCTGTTGAGGGGCGCATCGTGAGGAAGGTCTACCTAACACTGAGCGAAGCAGATGGGACTTATACCTGGGCCACCGAATTCGGTTTCTGGGTACCGCGCGATACCCTGTCAGTCCGAAGGGTGCGATGGATCGAGAACTATGCGGCAGTCAATGCGCCCTGACCGGACGTACATGGACACCCCCACTTTGCCAAGCGATCGGTTCGTGATGGTACGAAGGCTTAGATTGCACCCGTACATTCGGACTTTGGCTGCGAGACGAACTCGCTGTCCCTGATGGGTTCAGCTGGTTGGCGCCTCGATCGGTTACACGCACTCTGGGTGCCTCGTCCGGCGCGGGCTGTGCCAACCACGGTCTGACCTGTCTTGCCATCACTGTGTGATCGCCTGAGCAATCGGCGGTGAGATCTTGATGCGATTGAGAAGTGGCTCCTGCAGTTTGGACTATGCGGCCGCCGCGGCCGGTGTGTAACCGTGCCGGAACTCGCGATCGTGGGCCAAGAGTGCCCAGACGATCCTGGCATTTTTGTTAGCCAGTGCGACCGCCGCAACGTTCTTGTTACGCCGCATGGCGACCTTGAAGACCCAGCTCCGCGGATCGGCTTTCTGGGTGGCCCTGAAGATCACCGATCGGGCGCCATGGATCAGCATCGTCCGCAAATACGCGTCACCTCGCTTGCTCATACCCAACAGAGTCGGCTTGCCGCCGCTGGAGTGCTGCCGCGGTACCACGCCCAACCATGCAGCGAGCTGTCGGCCGTTGTCGAAGTTCCTGGCATCACCGAGGGTTGCTACCAGTGCGCTGGCTGTGATCGGACCGATACCCGGCACCTTCTCCAGCCGTCGACTGGCTTCGTTTGCCCGATGCCATGCCTTAATCTGTTCTTCGATCTCATCGACTTGGCAGCTGAGCAATCGGAGATGCTCGAGTAGCCGCTCAATCAACTGTCGCATGGCATCCGGGAGATCGTTGGTGGCGTCTTCGAGGAGCGCCGGAACACGCTGCGTGATGTACGCGATACCCTGGGGCACGATCAGGCCAAACTCACCGAGTAGCCCGCGGATCTGGTTCGCTTGCGCCGTACGCGCCTTGACGAAGCCCTGTCGAACACGATGCAGCGCGAGCACCGACTGTTGTTCAACGTTCTTTATCGGCACAAAGCGCATCGACGCTCGGCTTACCGCCTCGCAAATCGCCGCCGCGTCGGCCGCATCGTTCTTGTTGCTCTTGACGTACGGCTTGACGAACTGCGGAGCCATGAGCCTCACAGTATGGCCGAACGCTTGGATCCTACGCGCCCAGTGGTGGGCACTCGCGCAAGCTTCCAAACCAACCAAGCATGGCGGCAAATTCGCAAAGAACGCCTCCACCTGCTCCCGGCGCAATTGCTTACGCAGCAAAGCCTTGCCGCGCCCATTGACCCCGTGGATCTGAAAGAAGTTCTTCGCCAGATCAATACCGACGGTCGTAATATCCATGACGGACGCTCCTACCCCGTTGTGAGTGGTCGATGACACTTCCACTCTGGCACATCGATGCCGTTACAGGGTGGGGGCGTCCATCCCATTGGTTACCATTGGGCTGCCCTCCTCAGGTTAGATATACCGAGAGGACCTATTAATGCGATATCTAGTAGACAGATCGCAACTCGAAGTCATGTTAACCGTCAGTGGGTGTTGTAGCCGCGCGGACGCGGCTCCGCGTGCGCCGTCAATGTCGTCTGTCCCTTGAGGCCACACCTCGAACACCGCAAACGCTGTTTCAACTCCTGAAGGGTGATGGTCCACCCAGCTAGTGCGGCGAGTGCGGCGGGCGGCACGATGCGTTTGTGACCGCATGTGCAGGTGATGTCTAAGAGGTAGCGGCCAAATTGATCGTCAAGCCGGGCGACGTGCGGGAGTACGCGCATATCGCCAAGGGTAAAAAGTTCAGCGACGCGCAGTCCATCCAGTACCGGAGGTCCCGGGCGGCTGGATATGCAGGGTTACCGAGGAATTTTGAGCTTATATCCGATCTTCACCAAATTCGAGCGCAGCTCGTCCTCGGAGATCCGGTGACTGCCATCACTCCCTCGGATGGATTGAATATCACGTTGTCGCGCGGCCCGCTGTCACCGTAATTGTTCGTTGTCGCATTGTTGATCATCGAGGTGAGACCAGCGGTAAAGCGCGCCAGCAGAACCGTCATTCTTATGGACATCGCCAGCTGGTCCTCGTTAACACACATACCGCCCGCCGCGGAGTTGATGCCACTGCACAACGCCAGCGCCGCCGCTCCCACACCCGCACGCCCACTCGTGGCCGCGGACATGGCCGAGATGATGTTGTGGATCAGACGGCCAGTGCCGCGCGCAGCAAACCCCGTCAGCCAGTGTGCATCCCGGATCCCGGGACTCCCGGGCTGTGTCGCAAGGGCTCGGCGATGTCGGCGGCAAGGCCATTTCGCGCTCCCTGGCAGTCGGGCTCTGACATGGCGTTGCCAAGTGGGAACGATATGAGCGCAGCGCGAGCACTCGGGCAAACTCTTCGGCCGCGCTATGGGATGATGCAAAGACCGTGGCGTGTCAACAAGCGATCCATGCATGCGTTAAGTAGAAAGCTCTAGGACGAACACATCAGGCCGACGGAGCGAATTGGGTGGGCCAAGAGGACAGGCCAGATCGCCAGATCCTAACCGCCAATATCAAAGGGTGGGTTTGCAGATGCGCGTGCCTCTGTCTCCACATGATAAAGTCAAGGCAGCGCGTAGGCCTCAAGGAAGTGTGGATGTTATGACCAATGCGCGAAGGTGGGTTTGGGCGTTGATGGGCTGTGCTCTCGAATGCCTGAGCGCATGCGGAGGCAGCACGGGCCCTGCAGCCACTTACAGCGTGGGTGGTCAGATTTCCGGACTAGTGGGCCCCGGACTGGTTCTGATTAACGGCAAGGACAAGCTGAACATACCTGCCAGTGCGACCTCCTTCGTCTTCCCCACAACTGTGGCCAGCGGCACTGCCTACAGTGTGGAGGTTCAAGCTGATCCTTACGAGCCCACTCAGCTCTGCAGCATCTCCGGTGGCAGCGGGACCATGCAGAATGCCAACGTGAGCTCAGTCAAGATCACCTGCGCTGATGTGCATGGGCAGTGGGTTTGGCGCGGTGGATCTCAGACGCCGAACATGCCTAGCCAATTCGGGACCAAGGGGCAGGCCTCGCCTAGTGCCATGCCGGGAGCGCGTGAGGCAGCGCTGGGATGGACAGACTCAAATGGTCGCTTATGGATGTATGGCGGGGCCAGGCTTAGCGATCTTTGGATGTTCGACGCAGGCACTCTGCAATGGACTTGGGTAGGCGGTTCGCAGGCGATGGATGCAGCGCCCTCCTACGGGAGCCGCGGCATGGCCGCGCCCTCCAATGATCCGGGTGCCCGGGGGGCTGCAGCGACGTGGGTAGACAGCTCTGGGAATCTATGGCTCTTCGGAGGAACGCCGCTATTTGACAGGGCCTTCGGCGATCTCTGGAAATACGACATCGCGAACGGGCAATGGACTTGGGTGAGTGGGTCCGATCAGCCCAACTCAAACCCGGTTTATGGCACACCGGGCGTACCCGGGAACACCACGACGCCTGGGGCAGGCTATGGGTTTGGATTCTGGCAGGACGGCATGGGAAACTTCTGGCTGCTTGATGGCGTTAGTATCGTCTGGACATATTCGGAATCGACAGGACTCTGGACCGCAGTTACGGCTAACTCCCCCGCTACGATCACCAGTCGGCCATACCCACGCCTCGGACCTGCGGCCGGTTACGACGCCATCGATATGCAGGCTCTGATATTTGGTGGTGTGGCCGAAATTCCGCTCGTACGATCGGCGCCTCCTGATGCCGAAACCGTCTGGTCTTTCAACGGGTCGGTGTGGACCGGGGAAGTGGCCCCCCAGGTGTCGGGCTCATCTCCCGGCTCCACCCTCTTTCCGGAAAACTGGACCGATCGATCCGGTGCCCTGTGGGTGTATGGCGGCTGGTACTATGGTGCGCAAGCCGGCGCCTCACCTACAGATGGGGTCTTTTCCAAATTCACATCGACCTCAGGCGGCGGGGGGACGTGGACTGCAGTGCCCGGCGGCGGCGACACAGCGGTGTATGGCACTCTCAACATCCCCAACGGCACCAATACTCCCGGACCGCGGACATACGCGACTACCTGGGTGGACGGAAAAGGTAATTTCTGGTTTTTCGGAGGCACGACAGTCGAGGGCGGCAACTTTGTCGCCAACGATCTGTGGGAGTACGTGCCATAGGCATGTCAGCCGCCAGGGATCAGCGGACGCGGAACGGCTAGCGGGAGCTTGATCGCGTGCACGCTCTCGTCTGACTTACTTGGATCGACGATGCTCTGCGCGTGCGGCCATGTGCCCTGTAGCAGCGCAGGGCCGTTGCGCCGCAGCCCGCGGGCTTGCTCATCTTGCTGTGCGCCGGCATCTGGTGCGCCGTCGTCCGCTAAGGTTTCCGGCTCGTCTGCGTCCTCTGCTTTCGGCGGCGGCGGCAGCAGTGCTGCGTATGCCACCGCCAAGGCGGGACTGGCTGGACTGACGCGTGAATTGGCGCGCGGTCTGGCACCAGCCGTGCGCGTGAACGGCATCGCGCCTGGCTACGTCAACTCCAACTGGGAATGCTCATTTGGCGATGTAGCAACTGCCGCCCACGAAACTGTACCTTTGGCCAGGGTCGGGGAGCCCGAAGACTACGCAGAGGTAATCGTGTATCTGTGCGCCGGCGCGGCGTACGTCACTGGCGAAGTTATCCAGGTCACCGGCGGCACACGCATCTAAGAAATATCGAACAGGGAGGCAACCAGCGCCCGCTTGCACGGTGTCTCCAGCGCTGCTCGTCGCACCTACTCAGGATACGCGCGCATCTTCTCCGGGAGCTGCCGGTGAGTGACGTCTGAATATGGACGCAACCTGCTGCTGCACCCTGCGGTCGCACTTGGTACGTGCGTTCACTAGCAGTCTGACGTGCCCGGAGCCTTCATGGGAAAATGGCGGTCTTATCAATGAGGACCTCTCCCTATGAACCCCCAGGCCGCCCTTCCATCGCACGCCCGTGTCGTCATCGTCGGGGGCGGAGTCATCGGAACTTCCGTTGCTTACCACCTGGCGTCCATGGGCTGGAAGGACATTGTCCTGCTGGAGAGGGACAGGCTGACCTCGGGAACGACTTGGCACGCCGCCGGCCTCATGGTGACCTTCGGGTCCACGTCCGAGACCTCGACGGAGATGCGCAAATACTCGCGTGATCTCTACCGGCGCATTGAGACGGAAACGGGCCAATCCACGGGGCTTGCACAGATTGGATTCATCGAGGTCGCGGCAGACAAGGGGCGGCTTGAGGAATATCGGCGAGTGGCGGCGTTTAATCGCTATTGCGGGATCGACGTACACGAGATTTCACCGCGGGAAGTGAAGGAGCTGTTTCCACTCGCCCACGTGGATGACCTCGAGGCCGGCTTCTACGTCAAAGAGGACGGCCGCGTGAACCCCGTCGACGTCACCATGGCGCTCGCCAAAGGCGCGCGAATGAAAGGTGTCCAGATATTCGAGGACACGCCCGCGACCGGTGTATTGCAAACTCGCGGGCGAGCCACAGGGGTTCGCACGGCTCTCGGTGACATCAAAACGGAAGTTGTCGTGAATTGCGCCGGGATGTGGGCCCGCCAGTTCGGGGCGATGGCAGGCGTTACGCTCGCCAATCAGGCGGCGGAGCACTATTACCTCATCACCGAGCCGATAAAGGGACTGCCAAAGATGCCTGTGCTCGAGGACCCGGGCGCCTACGGGTACTACCGCGAGGAGGGCGGCGGGCTCATGGTCGGCCTGTTCGAGCCGGTATGCGCCCCCTGGAAGGTCGAGGGCATTCCGGACGATTCTTCGTTCCTTGAACTGCCGCCCGATTGGGAGCGGATGACCCCCTTCCTGGAGCGCGCCATGTCGCGCGTTCCAATCACCGCCGAAGTGGGCATGAAAAAGCTCTTCTGTGGGCCAGAGAGTTTTACTCCTGACTTGCGCCCCATGGTTGGCGAGGCGCCGGAACTCCGGGGCTATTTCGTTGCCGCCGGCCTGAATTCAATCGGCATCCTGACGGGCGGTGGACTTGGCCGAGTGCTGGCGCACTGGATCACCACCGGGCATCCGGACGTTGACGTAACCGGATTCAACATCGACCGGCTGCATTCCTATCAGGCGAATCCCGAGTACCGCCGGCAGCGCACGGTGGAATCTCTGGGACTGGTATACCAGTGCCACTACCCTTCGCTGTCCCTGACCACAGCGCGTAATGTGCGTAAGTCGCCATTCCATGATCGCCTGGCAGCCGCTGGGGCTTACTTCAAGGAGGTCAGCGGTTGGGAAAGCCCTGACTGGTATGGCGAGCCAGGGGCGAAGCCCGATCCAGGTCCACTAACCTGGGGAAGGCCCAGTTGGTTTGGCCGCTGGGAACGCGAGCACCGCGCCGCGCGCGAAGGCGTGATTCTCATGGACATGTCCTTCATGGGGAAATTCATGGTCCAGGGACGGGATGCGGGGCGCTGCCTGGAGCGCATTTCCGGAAATCGTGTCGATGGCCCGCTGGAGACTATTACTTACACGCAATGGATGCACGAGCGCGGCACGCTCGAGGCGGACCTCACCGTCACGAAACTCACGGACGAGAAGTTCCTGGTCGTCGTCACGGACAGCATGGTACGGCACGCCGAGACATGGATGAAACGCAACATTCCCGAGAATGCACATGCATTCGTAACCGATGTGACTTCTGCATACGGTCAGCTGAATGTCCAAGGGCCGAAGTCCCGGGCGCTTCTCCAGAGGCTTACGACAGTTGATCTATCCAACAGCGCGTTTCCATTCCGCACCGCACGTGAGATTGACATTGGATTTGCACGAGCTCTCTGCATCCGGATCACTTATCTAGGCGAGCTGGGATATGAGCTCTACATCCCTGCCGAGCAAGCCACCCACGTATATGACCGTTTGATCGAGGCGGGGCGGGATATGGGGCTCGTGCATGCCGGCCTCAAGGCGCTCGGGAGCCTGCGCATGGAGAAGGGATACCGCGATTACGGTCATGATATCGACAACACGGATGTGCCGGATGAGGTGGGTCTTGGCTTCGCGTTGGATCTGAATAAGCCTAGTGGGTTCATCGGCAAGGAAGCAGTACTGGCACACCGAAACAAAGGACCTCTGACTCGCCGTCTCGTGCAGGTCTTTGTGAAAGATCCGGAACCTCTCATGTATCACGCCGAAGTTGTGCTGCACGATGAAGTCCCGGTTGGATACGTCCGGGCCGCATCGTACGGACACTCTCTGGGAGGCGCGGTGGGCCTCGCCATGATAGAGCCGAAGGTTCCGGTCGATGCTGCCTACCTCAACAGCGGCAAGTGGGAAGTGGAGATCGCAGGCAAGCGGTATCCCGCACTCGTGTCACTGCGCCCGCTGTTTGATCCCGGCATGAAACGAATCAAGGCGTGATATCGGGGAACGAGGTGTTCTGCAGCCCCGGCCCTGCCAGACGGCACTGGCCAAACGGCCGGTAATTCGCTCCCAGAGCACGCCACGTCCCAGAACGTGACAGTGTGCGCAAAAGCGGTTGTAAAGCGCCCCCCCATGAGCCACTGCGCCGCTGTCAGCTCGGGCTTAGGTCAAGCGCAACAAGGAGCTGTGACCGCCGCGGCATAATTGCCCGCCTTACACGAGGATGATCCTCGGGTGGCAACCTTTCTGACCAACCCGGCCTCGGCAGGCAAACGGGCCACCCCAGGCGAGCGCCGCTTCGCCGAGAGGCTGCGCGAACTGCTGGAGGACGACTACCTGTGCTGGTACGACGTACCGGTAGGTCCGCGTCACCAGCACCCCGACTTCCTGTTACTACATCCGGGCAGGGGTCTGCTAGTCCTGGAGGTAAAGGACTGGCATCTCAAGACCATTACAGCCGCTGACACGGTGCGCTTTACCATCGATACAGGCTCAGGACACAAAGTTGTTGCGAACCCGCTTCAGCAGGCGCGGCAATATTCACATGCGGTAGTCGAGGTGCTCCGACGGAACGCTCAGCTCACGAATCCGGCGGGATCGCCCCACGAGGGACGTTTGCTCTTCCCTTACGGCTATGGAGCGGTTCTGACTAACATTACGCGTCCCCAACTCGAGAGCTCCGGACTTGCCGAGATTCTTCTGTCGCACCTGATCATCTGCAAGGACGAGATGACTGAGTCTGCGCAGGCCGAGGAGTTTCAGGCGCGTCTATGGGCGATGTTCAATGTGCGCTTCGAGAGCAAGCTTACACTGCCGCAGGTGGAACGGATCCGGTGGTGTTTGTTTCCTGAACTTCGCATCCATGAGGCCCCGCTCGAACTGGAAGTTCCGCGAGCCGGCAATGACCCGGCACCTGATAACGCTCTTCGGGTAATGGACCTGGCGCAGGAGGAAGTTGCACGCGGACTAGGCGAGGGACATCGCGTGATCCATGGCGTTGCTGGTTCGGGGAAAACGCTGATCCTGGCCTACCGCTGCCAGCTACTTGCGCGCACACTGCAAAGGCCCATTTTAGTTTTGGTATACAACCGATCGCTTGCCTCCTGGCTGCGTCACCAGTTTGCGACGCAAGGTCTGGAAGACCGGATCACCGTCCGAACCTTCCACGGCTGGTGCTCCGATCAACTACGTCTGTATCACGTGCCCGCTCCGCCTGACTCTGGCTATGACGAACTTGTCCGTACCGTGATCCTCGCCGTGGACCGCGGCCAGATCCCGCGCGCACAGTATGGCGCAGTACTGATCGACGAGGCTCACGACTTCGAGCCCGCCTGGCTGAAGCTCGCAGTACAGATGCTGGATGCAGACAGCAACTCACTTTTGCTGTTGTATGACGATGCGCAGTCAATTTATGGACGCCGCCGACCTCGCTCTTTCTCATTCCGCAGTGTTGGCATATCTGCCAGCGGTCGAACAAAAATCCTCAAGCGCAATTATCGCAATACCGACGAGATCCTGGCCTGCGCGCGTGGCTTTGCCAAGCGACTGCTATCGCCCGTTGACGCTGACGAGGACAACGTTCCACTCATCTTTCCCGAGGCGGGTGGCCGCCACGGCGCACGACCGCGCTTCGTGCAGCTAGAGTCCCTCACATCGGAGGCTGACTGTGTCGCGCGAGAGTTGAAGGCCCTGCATTCGCGAGGCGTCCCTTGGAACGACATAGCCGTGTTCTACACGGCACCCTTCGTTGCAGATGAGCTCACCGCGGCGTTCGTGCGAGTCGGGGTGCCGTTTGACTGGCTACGGGACAAGGCATCCAAGTCCTTCGATCCCTCGCGCTCCACCGTCAAGGTGATGACGCCTCACAGCAGCAAGGGCCTCCAGTATCGGATTGCCGTGATCGCCGGCATAGGCTTCTGGCCCTTCAAGTCTGAGACCGACGAAGCGCGATTGTTATACGTGGCGATGACACGGGCCACACACGAACTGCTTCTCACCAGCTCCAAGCCAAGCGTCTTCAGCGAAAGAATCAAAAAGCTCTGCATGCCGACAGCGGCTTGAGAATACATTCCCCGCGCCGTTCACAGAGTAGCGGCCAAGTCTAAGACTTAGTGTGACGGCCATAATCTGAGAATTAACTAGAATCGACATCAAGGGGACGAGTGGCATTGCCCGCAAACGGCTCGCGACCAATCGTCGCCAAAACAACAGATGAAACGCAATGCGCCCTTTCTTCACAACCGGGCGACCCAGCACCCCATCAGCGAGCCCTGCTAAATCGTCCACTGACGCACTGGTCGCGAGGCGCTCAATATCAGTTACTTTCGGATCGATCTTCAGCCGGCCGCCGCCGGCCATGATCTCCCGTAGTGTTTGAGCCGTCTGTTCCTGGAGGTGGTGCTCAAAAAAAAGCGCCACTGACAGGGAGAGGCGGAATTCCCTCTCTCGCGAGCCTCGGGAACCCCGTGCCGAGATACGGCTAGCAGCTCCGGCAGCCGCGCGAGCACCGATGGGCCACCTTGCAGGCGACCATCCGCGCCGAGCGGGGCAAAGCCCGGGGGCTCATCGAGCAAGAGTCCTTTCCCGTTAGCGAAATCGAGCGTGGCCCCGATAATGGCCAGATCGTCTGGCACGCTGCCCTCGTGATTCTTGAACGCCGCTCGCTTCCGAGTGCGCTCGCGCAGGCCGCTAAGTGGTGCGCCGGCAGATTCAGCTCTGTGAGACTCCACCGCAGACACCCAATAGCGAAATCAGGCGGTACGCGGCGACAGGCGCCGCGATGTCACTGAGTAGAAGCGCAGCCGTGATCCCGGATGGCAGTATCATTGAAGGCTTAGCTCCGAAACCAGAGACCTCGCTTTGAATTCACAAGAACGAATAATGAGAACTGCACTGAAGACTTTCTGGCTTGTGTTGGCCGCCTGCCCTCTGCCGGCATTAGCAGCCGGCGACTACGCGGCGCTCGTGAAACTGGCTCGAGACTGGCGCGATTTCGAGCGGCCCGCGGTCACGCGTTGCGTTCCGGATTACGGCGCTGCATCCATGAGTGCGAAAGCGGCTGGGTTGCCGGCGTTGCGCGCGCGCTTGAAGAGTCTATCCACGGAAGGCTGGTCGTCCGCCGAAAGCGTCGACTACAGGCTGGTCGAAGCGGAAATGAACGGTCTGGATTTCGACCTGCACATCCGCCGTCCCTGGGCCCGCGATCCATCTTTCTACGCAACGGTGATCGGCGAGCGCAGCGATGTCCCGCAGCACGAAGGTGATACGGCCGCTCCCAGTATCGACCTGTACGCCTACCGTTTTCCGCTGACGCCAGCCGATCAGAGAAGTCTGACGTGCTCGCTCGAGGGAATCTCCGCGTTGTTCGAGCAGGCCAAGGTGAATCTGCGCGACAGTAACGCGCGTGATCTGTGGGTCTACAGCGTGCGAACCCTGCATGATCAGGGTGAGGTCCTGAACCAGTTGCAAGCCGGCACGCTAATCATGCGGACTCTGGAAGGGCCGAATCACGCCGACCTGAGGGGTGCGAGCCGCACGCTCTTGGACGCCATACAGCATGCACGCCGGGCGACCGACGCCTTCATGGAGTGGCTGAACTCGCAGGCGGACTCCAAAACCGGGCCCTCGGGGGTTGGCAAGGAGAATTACGACTGGTACGAGCAGAAGGTTCACCTAATTCCCTATGATTGGGCTGAGCAGGAGACTCTGTTGCGGCGCGAGCTGGAACGCTCCCTGTCTGCGCTGCAGACCGAGGAATTTCGCAATCGCGATCTTCCACCCCTGATACCCGCCGATACGCCCGAGGCGTTCCACGATCTAAGCGTCGGACGGATGAGCAAGATCACCGACTTTCTGATCCGTACCGGTATCGTGCCCGACAAAGACTACTACCGCGATGCGATGGCCAAGCAGGCGTTGGAATACACGCCACCTGTACAACGCAATTTCTTTCTCAAAGGGGTTGCAGTCGAACCCCTGGCACTGTACTCGCACGACTACCATTGGATAGAGCTCGCGCGCATGCTGTACGAGCCCAATCAGAGCGCGATTCGTCGCCTGCCCTCGTTGTACAACATGTTCGATGCCCGTTCTGAGGGTCTCGCCACCGCTATGGAGGAGACTCTGATGCAAATGGGCCTGTACGCTGACAATCCGCGTGGCAGAGAGGTTGTGTGGATCATGCTGGCTAATCGAGCAGCTCGCGGTCTTGCGTCATTGTACGTGCAGGCAAACGAGATGACGCTGCAGCAGGCCGGCCAGTTCCACGCTCGCTGGACTCCTCGCGGCTGGTCCGATCCAAACAGCGACCTGGTGGGCTTCGAGCAGCTGCTATATCTGCGGCAGCCGGGCTACGGTGCGAGCTATATCGTCGGCAAGTTGCAATTCGAACGGCTGATGGCCGGTTATGCACATCAGCAGGAAGCGCTCGGCAAGCCGTTCAACCTGGCGGACTTCTTCGCCCATTTCAATCGATCGGGCACCATACCGTTCGCCCTGATCGAATCGGAGCTGATCGAGCCGCTGCCGCACTGAGCCCCGTTCAGCGTGCGGAAGTGTATGTGCATCACGTGCCATCACAGCTCGCATATCCATGTGTAGGTTATCGGGTGAGTCGCAGCGGCCGGGCGAGTTCCGGCTTACTGCTCAATCGGTTGCGCCTCGGATTCGAGTCCTCTCCCGTGCGTCGACATTCCCGGTGCTACAGAAATGCTACATGCGCTTTTGGTCTCCGGTACCCATTTGATCTGACAAGTTCATTTCCCCATTCCAACTGCTGTATGACGCTTGTGGCGATGGCTTGCACGAATACACGGACGAAGAATGCCTAGATCGTTCTCGTGTAATCCGCTTGGTTCTTCACAGATTCTCCCTACGTGCAGATGCAGTGCTGCGCGAGGACGATGAACTACGCAAAGCTGTAGGTCAGCTTTCAGCCAACAAATCATGAAAACCTGTCGTGGCGATTACTGCCCAGTACAAATAACACCTGCTCATTCACTGCACCTCATGCGTGCTTCTCGAATGAGCAAGCCTGACCACGTTCCCCGGTGGCTGCCCTCCACTCACACCGAGCGCACCTCATGCGTCCGGGTCCCGCAGCGCCGCAGGTGAAGCGCCTGGCCATGCGGCGGCCATACATATGCTGAAAGCCGGTGTCGAGTTCGCGACGATCAGTCAGCTGCTCGGGCATGCCAGGTAACAGCAACCATGCGGTACGCTCGCGCAGATCTCGATCTCAAGCGCCAGGCACTGGCCCAGGTGTTTCCCCATGCGCTCGGTGTAGCTGCAGCTGTCGCCTCCGATGGCATGGCACTGAGCTTACACGGTGGCTGAGGAGACTTTGAGCCGGGGGAGGCCGATTTCGTGGCAACAGCGCCCACTTCGCGGACCGCGCCGGCCAGCGACACAGACACTGGATGCTGGCCGGCGCGTCAGCAGCGTCACCGCACACGTCGCCGAGCGGTCACTCGGGTGAACCCGAACTTGCGCCTCAGGATCATAAAAGGGCCGGTAGTGCGCTGCCGGCCTCCTCACCGATGTTTGAGCAACCTCATATTGAATCGCAGAATTGTTTCGCTTTGCGACGACACGCAACGCACTAGCTCTGTGCTCCGCTTTCCTTTTTTAGATGTTCGATGAATGCTCGAAGCTTTGGCTGGACCTGCGAGCGGCGCGGATAATAGAGATAGTAACCATCGCTGGTGGCCGCGAATTCATTCAATACGATTTCGAGCTTCCCGGATGCTAGTTGTTCTTGAGCCACATTCTCGGTTATGTACATAAGTCCCAGGCCGTCGCTAGCTGCCTTCAATGCGAAAAGCGCATCATTCAGAATAAGAGATCCCTTGACCTCGACTTGAAATGCCTTCCCCTTTTGTTGGAATTCCCATTTGTCGTAAATCCAATCATCATCCACACGCACACGGATACAGTTATGTCGTAGGAGTTCCTTGGGATGTTTGGGGCGCCCCATCCTTTTAAAATACTTTGGAGCGCCGATGATCACAAAACGAATGGGTCCAAATAACTTGATCGCGACCATATCCTTGGCAAGAATATCTGAATCCCTAATTCCCGCGTCGAATCCCTTGTCGACGACATCGGATGCGACGTCCTCGAAAAACAGCTCGACTGACACATCGGTATATCGAGCAACGAAGCTCGCAATGAGCGGGGCAAGATGAGACGCATAGCTGAACTTTGGTAAGTTGAGTCGAAGGAGTCCCGACGGTTTGGTGGCATAAACTCCTAGATCCTTCATCGCGGTGACGATCTGATCGACAGCCGGAGCCACCTGGTTCAAGAATCGTTCCCCCGCCTCGGTAGGGCTCGTACTCCGCGTTGTTCGACTTAGCAGTGCGACGCCGAGTCGATGCTCGAGTAGCTTGATGATCTTGCTAATTGCGGGAGGCGAAATGCCAAGCTCATCCGCTGCAGCGGTAAAATTCCGCTTCTCCGCCACTAACTTCAGCGCCACCAGGCCATCAAGCGCATTCTGGTTCATTATTAACTCCCGGTTAATATTTCGTGAACCTATATGCCATTTTTCTGAATGATAGGCCAGCCTAGCATCTGTTCCACGAGACCTGGTTTCTAGCGAAGTGAGCGGACCAAGGCAGCCCGTCGTTGAGGGCCTCACCGTCAATCACCACAACAAGGAGAAGCATCATGTCGAAGCCTGACCGTTTTACCGGCAAAGTTGTCCTCGTGACTGGCGCCGCCAGTGGCATCGGCAGTGCTGCGGCCGCCGCGTTCGCAGCTGAGGGAGCACGTGTGGCCATCCTCGATCGTACCCCGGATTCATTGAAAACCACGGCGGCGGCTGTCCGGAACACCGGCGCGGAGTTGCTGACGATCGCGTGTGACGTGGCGTCGCCCGAGCAGGTCGAGGCGGCCGTGAAGCAGGTCGTTGAGCGGTTCGGCCACCTCGACGTCGCCTTCAACAACGCCGGCGTCGAAAACAAGGCAACGCCGCTGCATGAGATCGAGCTGGACGAGTGGGATCGCATACTTGGGATCAACCTGCGCGGCACCTTCGTCTGCATGAAGCATGAGATCGCGCAGATGGTGCGCCAGGGCGGCGGCGTTGTGGTAAATACGTCTTCGGGGGCCGGCATCCGCGGCGTGGCGGGCGGCGCTTCCTATGCCGCGTCCAAGCACGCGATCATCGGCATGACCAAATCGGCGGCGCTCGATTATGCCAAACAGAACATCCGCGTGAACGCGGTTCTGCCTGGCAACATCGATACGCCCATGATGGAGCGTTTCACCAGCGGCGACATTGAGAAAGCGATCGAGTTGGAGCCGGTCGGGCGGCTCGGCAAGCCTGAAGAGATCGCCGAGGCGGTTCTGTGGATGGCGTCCGATCTCGGCGGCTTCGTCACCGGCTCGTCGATCGTCGTCGACGGTGGTTGGTCGCTATGAGCCTCCGTGCGCGATGTTCGAGTCTAGCGGTTGCGCGCTCACCGTCGATGCCTTGATCTTCTCAATCGACAGTGTGCCGCCCATAGATCCATCCAATATTTGGAAATTACCAAATAGAGACCTTAAGCAAATGAACGATTCAAACATGAATATTAAACGAGCGGGTTCCCAGCCCTCTGTGCAGGGCCCTGCCGAATGCTTCTCAGGGTCGGTGCGCGTCGATCCGCTGTTCGAGGCTTTCGCGCCCGGACGCGTTCGTGGGGCGAGTGTGACGTTCGAGCCCGGAGCACGATCCGCATGGCACACGCATCCGCTCGGACAGACGTTGATCGTGACCGCGGGTGTAGGTCTTACACAATGCTGGGGCGGTCCAATTGTGAAAATCCGTCCCGGAGATGTAATCACCTGTCGGTGCGGCGCGAAGCATTGGCACGGCGCGTCGCCAACGACCGCCATGACACACATTGCCATTCAGGAAGCGCTCGACGGCAAGGTAGTCGACTGGATGGAAAAAGTCACCGATGAGGAGTACGACAGGGCCGCATCGACGGTCGAGTGAGGAATTATGGAGGAAATCGTTGTGTGCGGGTACGTCGGCCTCGCGCACAGGGGATGCCTCGGCGAAACAGGGAGCTGTGTCGAACCCATGATCAGTGCAGGGCGCATCACGTATCCGATGCAGATATCGACTCTGGATTTGTCGCTGGGCTTCATCCTCGCGCAGCAGTTCCCGCTTACCACTAGTCGCTTATCAAAGCGCAACGGCATCGTAAGCCACGAGATGAGATACCATCGGTAGCTCGCGCCCCAATAAGTTCAAATGCGGATTGTCTAACACAGCGTATGATCACACAGCTCGCCACAGTGGCGGGAATGAGCGCTCATTACTTCGCGCTGCTATTCCGGCAGAGCACAGGGGATCCACCCTATCGATATGTATTGCTATCCCACTTGGAGGTCGTGGAAACAAGTTCTAACACCATCAGGCGGACCGGGCCACCACATCGGTATTCACGCCGCCGTCATACCAACCGACACGCACCTGACATGCCTGACGGCAGCGGCCTTAACTGCCGCAATGGTGCAATCTTTTGCAATGGTGCAATCTTTTTTCGGATGCGCTCGGCGTGCAGGCGTGGCCGGTAGCGGCCATTCCGGGCAGCTGATCCCCCTGGATCCCTTCGGCGCCGTCAACCTTTCCGCTGCCGGCGCGCTAAAGCGATGGTATGTCCTTTAGCAGCTCGTTACGAGTGATGGCAGTCGGGGCTGGCACTCTGCTCGCATGGCCAGTGGATGCTGACCCTCTTGGCTTCTATGTCGGCGCCGGCGCTGGCCGCTCTGATGTGGCCATCGATGCTTTTCCCGCCAGCGCATCGGATCCCGTCAGCTTCGACCGGCACGCAACCGGGTGGAAGGCGCTGCTGGGATTGCAGCCGCTGCCCTGGGTCGGGGCAGAGATCGAGTATGTCGATCTCGGACATCTCAGCGAAACCCTGAGTGGCGCGGCAACGTCCGCTCATGTGGGCGTGCCGGCCTTTGCGAGCGTCCATGGAGTTGCAGCTTTCGGACTCGTTTATCTGCCGCTGCCAGTGCCGGTGCTGGATATATACGGAAAGCTGGGCGTCAGCCGGCTGCGCATCGAGGAGAACACCGCTGCGATCCGGGTCGTCGGCGTGGACACCTGCTTCTTCGATCCTGATGCTCTGGGCTGTCGCGCGTTCCAGGACCATCGCACGGTGAGCCGTCCTGCCTGGGGCGGCGGAGCTCAGCTGAAGTTGTTGCATCTGGCGCTACGCGCCGAATACGAGCGCTTCGCTACCGGGGATGCCCGTCTCGCAATGACTACACTTACTGCAACGTGGAGCTTCTAAAGGGCGGCCCCCGAGCAGTTCGTGATCCTGAGCACGATGCAGTTTGTCGCTGAGTACAAAAGTAGATCTTCAATACCCGGAGTAGCGCCCGCACGCTCTATCCGGCACACCCCACCCCTTTTGCACTGAATGAACGCTGCTGGCCACCGGCTGGCACGCTCGCGTCCAATGGGCTAATGAGGTCATCACTATGCGCTGCGGCGCCCAATCAGCGGCGTGCCTATCCAGTATTTCTGCCTTTCAGCACTAATCGACGAACGCGTCGACGGGTGGCACGCTCGTCGCATGTCGTACGAAGTCATCATCCGGTGCGCCAAGTGCCGGCATAGCCGTCATCTGCCGCCCGAGCAATACACCAAGCCCAGGCGCTGCATCTCTGGCGCTGTGGGATCCAGAGCCAGCAGATATACTCGCCGCAGCAAGAACCACTAGGAGAAGCTGGAATGAAACGCACTCTGATCACCGCAGTCGTTCTGGTAGCCACGTTCGCTGCATCGGGGTCGGTCTTTGCCGCCGATGACACGAATGCGCTCATTGCCTTGGACAAGAAATGGGGCGAGTCGGTCGTCAAGGGCGACAAGGCCGTTTCGGCTAAGTTGCTCGCCGATAAGGTGGTCTCAGTCTCGGAGAACGGCGTCGAAGGAAAACAAGCAAGTCTCGCTGCCTTGAAGGCCGCACCAGCGGGCGCGTCCTATGAGGCAAGCGATTACAAGGTGACGTTCTTGACACCCGAGATAGCGGTCATGACGCACAGCGCGAAAGGCGCAGACGCGCATTACAGCCTACACGTATGGTCCAAAGCGTCCGGCACATGGCAAATCGTCGCGACATCGACGACGCCTGCTCAAAAATAGCTACCGGGGTCTGCCTGCACGCTGTGATCGGCGTGCAGGCGGAATTGCAGGCTGCCGCTTGGGCAAAGATCGGAAGTCATCAGCTGCGTAAGCCTCTGAAGTGCAACCAGCAATCGGTTACCTGAGAGTTAGCACTCAGGAACAGGGCCGCAGCGGCTTGGGGCTCGCAGCACATCGGCACGACATCGAAGCTTTTGGCGTTCGCGAAGGGTTCTCGATCAAGTCCTGGTACCAGGATGTGTTGCGGAGCCCACTGGCGAACCACGGGAGCGCCCTGCCGCGATCCTGCTATGCTAAATGGACGTTGTCGGATGCATGGAGGCAAGAGTCCGGGAGCGGCCTTGGGCGTTGCGAATCCCATGTACAAACACGGGGCCCGCTCGCGTTCCATGTGCTTTCAGTACCTCCAGAGGCCTAAATCGAAGGAACACATCCACTTCTCACTCTGGGCTATTTTGAAAGAAACATTTTGAGCTACGGTTCGGCCGGGCATGGGCGTCAATCATGAATATTCGCGAGGTTAGGAAAGCTGATGAGCAGGTGTGTGGCCGTATCCTGTATGAAGCTTTCAAGAATCTCGCGGAACAACACAACTTCCCGCCAGACTTTCCTTCTCCCGAAGTCGCGACGGGTGTCGCGTCGATGCTAATCGGCGATCCAGGATTCTACGGTGTAGTCGCGGAAGAGGCCGGGAGAATTGTCGGGAGCAACTTCATGGACGAGCGCTCAGTTATCTTTGGGCTTGGTCCGATCTCTGTCGCTCCAGAAGTGCAAAACCACGCTATCGGTAGACGCCTGATGCATGCCGCACTCGATCGGGCCGCGGCACAGAAAGCCGTAGGAATCCGCCTGGTACAAGCGGGCTATCACAATCGCTCGATCTGCCTCTACACGAAGCTTGGATTTGTCACCCGCGAACCGCTGTCGCTTTTGCAAGGACCCAAGCTCAATACGAAGTTCGCCGGTTACAATGTCCGAGCAGCTGAGGAGGGCGATCTTGAAGGGTGCAATAAGCTGTGCCGCCAAGTTCATGGCTTTGACCGGGATCGCGAGCTACGCGATGCGATTCGCGCGCGCTCGGCAAGTGTGGTCGAACATCTCAAAGAGGTTACGGGATATGCGACAGCGATTGGATTTTTTGCCCACGCCGTTGCACGGACAAATCGCGATTTGAAGGCTCTAATTGGCGCGGCAACAGAATTTTCCGGCCCGGGATTTCTGTTACCGACGCGCAATCATGAAGTTGTCAAATGGTGCCTGGACTGCAACTTGAAGCTGGTCTTTCAGATGACGTTGATGAGCACTGGCCTCTATCACGAGCCAGCCGGTGCTTACTTACCGTCGATTCTGTACTGAAGACCTACTCGAGTTCCTTGCCGTGACAGGACGAGGGCCAGTCACCGGATTCGGGGTACTTTCGCTCCGCAGGTTATCAGTTCGATGCCACCCGGAGGCTGAGGCATCCTCGCGAATCGGCGCCCGACTGGCACGGTTCGATTGATCTGGGCGGCAAGCGATCCGCCCAACAAATGTGGTGCAGCTGCCGCGCAGATGACGTAAAAGCCAATGGCGCACCGCCGAGTTCGCTCGAGGAACGCCCTCGCCTGCCCGCGGGGTGCCGAGCATCTACACCTGAGCGCTCTGCACGATCCAGATTACAAACGCCGTTGTCGCCGCGCTGTAAGCCAGCAAGCCATATTGGGATAGGACCAATGGATCCTGCAGCTTTGTGATGCTGCGCGAAATGACGCTGGAGCTGAGCCATTGATGCATGACGGAGACTAGCAACATACGCCGATGCTACTTTGCGCCACAGAGTGTGGATGTCGTCTAACGACATTAGATCTCGTTGGTTCCGAGCTTTTTGCAGGAGGCCTCTTCTCGCCGTTATTAGCACTCCCCGGCCCGACCCCGAGGGGTAGGAGCCGAATCAGAAGAGCTGCGCCGCAGCCCTTGACAAGAGCCGCGCCAGGGGGCCCCCTCGCCCCTTTCTGATCGGGATAGATGTCGCCAGGACACGGTAGTAGGTGTAGACGCACCATAGCGTGCCACCCGCGCCGGCACACAGCACCACGACTGATAGCGCTGTGCATCGTGCAATCAGGCTCGCTGTGGCGAGGATGGCCACCGAGCCGACTATCGCAATCGCAGTGGACCACATGGCCTGCCTAACGCCTAACAGCAAGCGTTCTCGCTGCCTAATGGCGGCGCGTAACCTTTGGTCTGCAGCGATACGCTCATCGCCGGGACTGAAAAGCGGATTTGGTGCGCACTGCTTCTCACACTTATCCTTAGTACGTTCATACGCCGACAGCCAGCCCTGCCAGTCTCCCGCAATTGCAAGTGCCATGATTTCGGGCTTGCTTAGGTCATCTCCATAAGGCGAATCACGTAACCGAATCTCCGCATCGGTCAAGGTTTTTTCCACCCCTTGAAGCGCGAAAAGCACAAACGCACCCATAAGCCCCAGCGCACCTGCAAGCGCTTGGGCAATCGTGCTGAACTCGTAGAAAAGTGTTGTCTGAAGATCCACGGTGACATTTTCCCATGGCATCAGGCTTTTGCCTATCCAGCACCGCACTCGCTGCAGCACTGGCCTTACGTGCGGCTGCAGCAGTGGCATCTCCGACCCGCCGGTGCCGCGTGCTCTGACACGTTTTGCACTCAGCGTCAACACCGCTCTGTTGATCGCCATTCCCTCGGCAATATGGTTCGCAAACACCTTGACGACTCAACTGACGCAGCCGCAGCGCCATGAAAGCGATTAGAGAGTTCGTCTTGTTTCTCCTCGGACATGTAGTGGTCTTTGAGATCGTATGGTCGCTGCCGTCGGCGCGGGTTGCGGAGCCTTCGGATGGTTCGTTCTTACATCACCACGGATCAGACGGCGAGAGAAACGTCCATGAAGGGCACAGCGTTCGCGCAATTGTGTTGTCACAAGGAAAGCAACCGCAGAAGTGTGTGCGCCAGTAGTCCATCGGCCACCCCTACAGAATCTCCTCTGCCACAAGCCGTCCTAGTCATCCATTGCCTGCGCTGCGGGCACACGGCGCCATGATCCGGCGCGGTATTGGACGGTCAGCGGTTCAAGTGCAAGAAATGAGGAGCCTACGGCCGTGAGGTTCGGTTGATCTGGCGGGAAGCCACCCCGCCGGATAACATCATTTCCTTGCGGGACAAAGCGGATCAGCGAGAGACTGCGCGTGAATCAACCCACAAAGCCAAATGACAAGATGCACGGCTGGGTACGGGGCTTCGCAATCTTCTTCACACTCATGGCACCCATTGCCATTTGGAAGGCATTGCGAAATTTCCATGCGCTGCCGGAAGTTGGATTTTGGGATTTCATCAGCCTCGTTGGTACATTCGCCGGAGCGGCGATCTTCGCGTATGTAGCTATCACAGGCCGCGCAGGACGATACGGCAGGCGAATTGGCAAGCTCTAGCAGCGCCACTCGGCGATCTTCAGGAGTTCACTCGCTCGCAGTCGCAATGCCGCAGCGATCCGCCACAGCAACCGCAGCCCCGGCGCATGTTTTGACGTCCTCGTGACCTAGGATCGCAGCGCCCACTCCGTCTTGAAAACGGGCCCATAAAAACCTCGCGGTTTCATCGGCCTGCCTGACTATATTGTCAGGGGAACCTCTCGCGAAGCACTGACCTGCTAGGCGATTTGCGTAACAGCTGAAACCTTCAAAAAATGGCGACTCGGGGACTCGGGGAGCTAGGAGCCATGAAGAAGGCCCGATTTACGGAAGAGATGATGGTGAAGATCCCGCGGAGGGCGCTGCCGGCACGCCGCCGCATTTCTGTGGCTACTGTATTTGCTGACCTGGCATCACTCTCGCCGGTCGATCCACCAACCTAGGCCCGACGCGGCGCGCAACAGATGCTCGCGCTCACTCTCTGAGTCATGCTTCAAAGTCTTAAATACCAGACGCGCCGTCTCATCCAGCGGATAGTGGAGCTGCTCGCTCTTGTCCTGCAGCGCTTGTATGATCCGTTCGGCTGCATCCTCGGCGTCCCCCGAACTAGAGCCACCTGGCTGCATCAACTGCGCCTGCATGAGTGCATAGGGTCCATCAGCCACAGCGCTTCGCCAAGCTCTGGCATCGAGCCCAGTCCTGTATCCGCCGGGACTCATGATTTTGATGTGGATGTTCCACGGCCGAACCTCGTAAGCAAGGCTCTCAGCAAACGCTTCGAGGGCGAACTTGCTTGCCGAATAGACGCCGCTTCCGGGCAAAGCTACCTGCGCAGAAAGAGAGGAGACCATTACGATGATGCCCTCACGTTGTCGTCGCATGACGGGCAGGACACTGCGGGTGAGCTCGAGTGCGCCGAAGAAGTTAACCTCGAACACCTGCCGCACAATCTGCGTCGGAACCACCTCCCACGGGCCGATCGCATGAACCCCTGCATTATTGATGAGTGTGTCAAGTCTCCCGGCCTCCTGCTCGATATGCGCAACCGCCGCAGTGATCTCCTCGGGGCGCGTCACATCCAACCTTATGGCCTTTGCTCCGGGTAACGCATCGGCTTGACGAAGGTCCCGAAGGCCCGCGTAGACAGTTGCGCCAGCTACCACGAGCCGTTGCGCAAGTGCGAGCCCGATTCCGCTGGAGCAGCCTGAGATTAGGACGACCTGGGATGGGTTCATGCGCTTTGCCTTGGTAGGTGAGGCCTGTCTCGGGGCAAGATTGTTGAGTCCGGCTGACTTATACTGTCTGACGAGGTAATGACATCCATGGCTCGTCGCTTACCACCCCTCAATGCGTTAGTGGTCTTCGAGGCCGCCGCCAGGTACCTCAGCTTCACGCGCGCATCCGAAGAGCTGCACGTGACCCAGGCTGCTGTGAGCCATCAAATCAAGTCCATCGAGGACCACCTCGGGGTGACGCTGTTCCACCGCCTCGGTCGGGGACAGGGCCTGGTGCTCACTGATGCCGGTCGCGAATACCTCCCCGCGATCGCCTCGGCGCTGGAGGCCATCCGGGTCAGCACGGATCTCGTGCGACGAGTTCGCCCGGTGCGCGCCCTGCGCATCGCAACCTTTGACTCGCTGGGCTCCCGCTGGCTGCTGCCGCGGCTCGGACACTTTATCCGCGAAAACTCCAATGCCGATGTGCGCATCTCCTCCGCGACCCTCGAGCAGGATAGCCTGCTGCGCGGTGAGGCGGAGATCGAGCTCCGATACGGTACCGGAGGCTGGTCCGAGATCGACGCAGTGCGCTTCATGACCGAGAGCGTCTTTCCCGTCTGCAGCCCCGCGTTGATGCGCGGAGAGCACCCCCTGTGCGAGCCGCGAAATCTGAAGCATCACACCCTTCTTCATGATGTGATGCCCACTGGTTGGGCTGACTGGCTCAGTGCCGCAGGCGTCACCGATATTGATCCTGAGCGGGGACCCGGCTTCAATCATTCGAACCTCGTCCTCCAAGCGGCGGAGATGGGCGAAGGCGTCGCGCTCGGGCGCGGCGCACTTGTCATGGATGCACTCGCGCGCGGCACTCTGGTGCGTCCCTTCAAGCTCGCCTTGCCCACTCCCTTTGCATACTACGTCGCCACCCTGCATCGCTCGACCGCCGATTCTTTGGTTGTCGCGTTCAAGGAGTGGGTAATCCAGGAGGGGGTCGTCAGCCAGCGCGCTCTCGATCGCCTTGCCGACCCGACGGAGTCTTCCCTGACGCATCGAGATCAGGCCGCGCCGGTACCAGGTTGAGCGCATCCCAGATCTCGCCGAATACGATCCAATGTTTCCATGACCGAGAGGCTCTCAGCCCAGGACATCGCCTTGACTTCACACTCGCCGGCCCGCATCGCCTGTGCCACCTCCCGCAGCTGGTAGCTGTAACCTGTGCCCGCGATCGGGTACTCCCGGGTGCTCGAGATTCCTCGCCTATCGGTGAGCGTCAGACACTCAGGCCGAAAGACTGGGGCAGCGACATGGATTCGTCCCTCCGTACCAAGAAGCTCGAGATCCGGCGCTCGCCGTGTCCGCAGCGACACATAAAGCAGCGCCCGCGCGCTTCCAGCGTGCTCGAGAATCATCGCTGCCTGCTCGTCGACGCCAGTCGGACCGAGATCGCCACTTACGCACGCGGTGAGAGCCGGGCCTAGAAGCATGGCGCTCATGGAGATGAGGTACACCCCGGCATCATTCATCACACCTCCGCCGAGAGCACGCGAATACAAGTAATATTCGGGCGCGACCGCAGGTATGAACGCGCCTCCCGCAATGAGCAACTGCGGAGCGCCGATCAACCCCTCCGCGAGCAAACCCCTAAGTGCACTCACCGCTGGGAGAAAGCGTGTCCACATGGCTTCCATCAGGAAGAGCCGCCGGGTCCTGGCAAGCTGCACGACCTCCCGTGCCTCCTCGAAGCTAGAGGTGAAGGGCTTTTCACAGAGCACGGCCTTATCCTCCTTCAGGCACAACCGCATCTGTCGAGCGTGCTCGGAAGGGGGTGTGGCGATGTAGATGGCGTCGACTGACGGATCACGCGCCAGGTCTGCCTCGCTGCCATAAGCACGAGGGATGTTGAAACGGTCGGCAAACTTGCCGGCTGCACCGATCGTACGCGAGGCGACGGCGGTGATGGATAAGCCGTCGCCTGCGAGTGCGCCAATCTCGGCAGCCATGGTCGCGGCCATCCGCCCGGTGCCCAGAACGCCCCAGCGTATCGCTGCCTGCTCGTTCATGATGTGGGCCGGGCGCCCCAGACTGAGTATCCCCCATCAGCCACAATCGCCTGGCCCGTCACGAAGGATGCCCGGTCGCTGGCGAGGAAACCGACCACCTCTGCTATCTCGGCAGGCTCGGCCGCCCGTCCCAGAAGACCATAGCCGCGAGTAGCAGCGCGCAGTGCCTCGGCGTTCTGACCCCGAGCCGCAGCCCGTCGCAGGTGATAGTCAGTGAGCGTGGCGCCCGGGCAAACTGCATTGGCGCGAATGCCGTTGCGCCCGTGCTCGACTGCGATGTGACGCACGAGCGCGAGCAAGGCCGCCTTCGATGCGTCGTAGCTCATCATTCCGGGAACCCCCACGAAGGCGTTCACAGAAGACACGGCCACCACTGCGCCATGTCCCTGTTTAAGCATGGACGGAAGCGCCGCTTGACACAGGCGCACAGCACCTGAGAAGTTGACCTCCAACGTGTTATGCGAGCTGACCGATTCGCTCTCCAACACTCGGTCAGGCGTTTGTACTCCGGCATTCGCCACGACGACGTGCAAGGCGCCAAATTGCTCGATTGCTTTGCGGACCGCACTTTCATGCAGTTCACGGCTGCGCACATCGCCCGCGATGAACGCGAGCCGCTGCAGACTGGAATCCAGCTGCTCAAGCATGCGCTCGCCATCGTCC
Organism: uncultured Pseudomonadota bacterium; assembly: GCA_963715725.1. Lineage (GTDB taxonomy): Bacteria > Pseudomonadota > Gammaproteobacteria > Steroidobacterales > Steroidobacteraceae > 13-2-20CM-66-19. Next base: position 4,644,968 of record OY970272.1, read on the forward strand.
CGCGCTATATCCGTAAAGACGACCGCGCCGCCCTCGCGCAAGAACCATTCGACGCAGGCACGACCAATGCCGGTCGCACCACCAGTGATCAGGGCGACGCGTCTCGCTGCATCAGACATCGACCGCTCCTGTTGCGACAGGCACTCAGGGGCCACTCCAGGGATTATTCAAATCTCGATCAGCTCGCGCGGGCGCATTTCGCAATAGTCGCGGGAGAGCCAGCACGTACAGCCACAGGCTCGGCCTGTGTAGGATGAGCTTGAGGAGGTGAGCCACGTCACGCGGTCCGAGCTCTATTCGAGTCTCGATGGCGGTGCCTGCGGCGGTCTCAACAACGACCTGCTCCTTCTGGCGGTGGATCGAGGCAATCTCTAGCTCGAGGTCCGCCAATGCACTCACCACACGCATGCGCTCGGTCCGCTATCAGCTCTTGCGCAAAGCACCGCGCTCCTGCGCGCGGCGGATCCGCTTGGCGTGCTGTTCCGGCATATCTTCGGCGCGAAGCCCCGCAGGTGGCATGAACTGCCCGCGTCCGTAGAGATCGCGGAACACCTGTTGGACAGGGCCCATCTTGTCGGCCAGCGTGCGTGGCGGTCGGCCCACGGGAAACTGATTGGGTGGGTAGATCGGCTTTTCATAAATCTGCCGAAAACCCTCGGTGCGCACATCGACCCAGGTGTTGTGGTTACACCGCGAACGATGTTCGCGCAGGGACTGGATGTCGATCGTCGCCCCGATGACTTGTTCGGCGGGATAGGGCGCCTCACGCAGAATCATCCCCGTATAATCGATGATGAGCCCCCCGCCGGGACAAAAGGCGCGCGGATAGTAGGTGTAGTCAACGCTGCCCCAGTTCGAGCCGAGCAGGTAGCACATGTTGTCGTGCGCGCGCGTGCGGCGCGTAAAACGCCAGAAATCCCAGGGCTCGCTCACCCCCTCTATCTCCTGGAGCGCCGACGGATGGCACAGCACTTCGCAGCCGTTGAATCCCAGGGCGCGTGAAACCTCCGGCGTGCACCCATCGTGACAGGTCATAGTGCCGAGCTTGCCGATTTCCGTATCCACGACCGGGAACAGGGTGCTGATATCTGTGCCAAACACCTTGCGATACTCGTCGAGCATGTCGTGCGGGCTGGTGCCGAGCCCGATAGAGGCTGGGATGTGCCACTTGTGATAGCGCAGGATGACCTCACCGCTCGGCCCAATGATGAAGGCCGAGTTGAACCAGCGATCCGGGAATTGCGGGACTTGTTCGATGATGCCACCGCCGGCAATGTAGAGCTGGTACTCGCGCGCCTTTGCCCCGAGCGCGCGCATCTCCGCACCATCCATGGTGATCGCCTTTTTCATGAAGGAATCGATCCCGTGCTCGCCCTTGCCCGGTGTGGTGACGCCTTGCAGGAAATACTCGGGCAACACTACAAGACGCGCCGGCAGCTCCCAGAAATAACCGACACCAAAGTCGATCATCTGGCAAACCCGCTCGAGGTTCTGCTCGATGTCCGAGCGCTGCTCGGCGACCTTCACATGCGGCTGAATGACGAGCGCGGTGTACTTATCAATTCGTTCAGTCACGGTTTACTCCTTGCACACCTGATCTCAAGTTTCTGCGCGCTGAACCCCAAGATCGTTCAGCATAACTTTTGCCGCAATCGTTCCGGCCGCTGAGATCCCGGCGCCTGGGTGGCAATGCGGACCGGTCATGTACAGCCGCCTGACCGGGGAGCGATAGTGAGCATAGCCAGGGAAGGGTCGGAAATAGCCAAGCTGTGCTTGCACACGCTCGCCACCGTTGGTCGTTCCGTCAACGAAGGACGGATTGGCCGCCTCGAGACTCTCACGTGCGTCCACATAGCACCCCAGGATATTTTTTCCGCCCATGTTTGGCGCGTACTGCCGAAGCTTCGGCAGCAGTACCTCGCGAGTATACGACTCCTTGATCTGCTCCCAGCTGCGCCCGTCTGCGAGCCAGTTTGATACGAACGTATCGACGATAAGGGTGTGTCGGCCTGCCGGCGCACGGCTCGGATCCATGAGCGTCCAACAAGCGCTCCAGAGGCTTGGGTCACTGGGAGGAATGCCCTGCGCGATCTCTGCGTATTGTTTGAGCATCTGCGCGGTGGAGTCTACGATACGGTGGAAAGGACATGAGCTCATGACGGCGCCGTTGTTAAATCGCGGCGGCTCCGCAAGTGCAAGGTGCGCCCGGCAAATGCTGATGCGTCCAAAGCTGAAGGCATCGACCAGCTCCAGGAAGTCATCCGTCAAGTGCTCCGAAGCCACCAAGCGCCGGAATGTCTGCTTGGGATCAAGCGCCGATACTACCGCACGTCGCGCACGGATCAACGTGCCGTCTTCGAGTCGCACACCGCACGCCTCTCCGCCCTCGATTAGGATGGATTGCACCGGGGCGCGCGTCAGCACCGCTCCCTGACGCGCCTCAATGTAGCGCGCCATGGCGAGCGGCAGCTGCTGACTGCCACCGCGAGGAATCGACTGGCCATAGACGTGTACGGCAGGGATCATGATGTAGAAGGATTGTCCGGCGCCTTCCTGCTCCGGCAGGATTTGCGGGGCGAGCGCCCAGTTGAGCATCACCGCGCGTACGAAGTCATGGTGGAAGTTCTGCTCGACCCAAGCGCGGGCACTCAAGGAAAACTCACGTAAGCGCCGCAGACCCTCGCGGCTCTTCTCCATCGCCTGGGCTACTGCCGACGGGGGTGCGGGAGGTGAGAAGAAGGCCTTTAGGAACCCATCGCGCACGAGGTTGAAGTCATCGTGGATGCGCCGATACCGCTGGGCATCCTTGGCTGAATATTGCGCGATGCTCGCGACTGTCTTATCGATGCTCCGATAGATCACGATACCGGGACCACCGTGTTGATCCGGGTGCCCAGTGATCTGATCCTCGGACGGGATGTAATGTAGTCCGTGCTTCTCGAGCTCGCGTTTGATCTCAACAAAGTCTGGGTTGCAGTGGATCCAAACATGCGACGAGCCGTACAGATCGTGTTTGAAACCCGGCAGGGTGACTTCCCGGGTGACCGCACCGCCGCCGACCCAGGCTGCCCGCTCGATGACGCATACGCTCAACCCGGCGCGCGCGAGCACGGTGCCGCAGGCAAGGCCGTTCACACCGCCCCCCGCAATCACAATGTCGTACTGCTGGTTCATCGGTTTAATAGCATCTAATCGGTTAGTCACGCATTCCGAGCCGCTGGATGTGCGTTTACCAGTTCCACAGCGTCCCGTCCTCCAGCCTATTCACCGGCAGATAGGCCCTGCGATACGGGAATGCGGCCGCCAGCTGCTCATCGATATCAACCCCATGCCCGGGAGCCTCTCCCGGCTCGAGGCTTCCGTCGGCAAATCGGTAAGCGTGCGGAAACACAGCGTCCGTCTCGGCGGTATGCCGCATGTATTCCTGAATCCCGAAGTTCGGGATGGTCAGATTCAGATGCAGCGAGGCTCCCATGCAAATGGGCGAAAGGTCCGTTGCCCCATGGCAGCCGAGGCGTACGTTGTGGACGGCCGCATAATCCGCAACTCGCTTCAGGTGGGTGATTCCGCCAGCGTGCACGACCGTGGTCCGGATATAGTCGATCAGCTGCTCCTCCAGCAGCTGCTTGCAATCCCACAGAGTGTTGAACACCTCACCGACCGCAAGCGGCGTGACCGTGTGCTGCCGGATGAGCCTGAAACTCTCCTGGTTCTCCGCTGGAACCGGGTCCTCGAGCCACAAGAGGCGCATCGGCTCGAGGCTCTTGCCGAGACGCGCTGCCTCGATGGGCATCAGCCGGTGGTGCACGTCGTGCAACAGGTGCAGCGTGCGACCATATCGCTCCCGCAGTGAGGCAAACAGTTCGGGCATGTGCTCGAGGTACTTCTCAGTCGACCAGAGATTCTCGCTCGGTAGATCGGCATCCGCCGGCTCATAAAACATCTTGTCACCCGAGACGCCGTAGGTAGAGGCGAGGTTCGGAATCCCGCACTGAGCTCGGATGGCACGATACCCTAGGGCGATATAGCGGCCGACTTCCTGCACCGTCTCATCGATATCGCGACCGTTTGCGTGACCGTAGACGAGAACCGCGCGTCGACTGCGCCCCCCCAGCAGCTGATACAACGGTAAGCCAGCCTGCTTAGCTTTGATGTCCCATAACGCCGTATCAACCGCGGCGATCGCGGTCATCGTGACAGGACCCCGTCGCCAGTATGACCCACGGTAAAGGTACTGCCAGATATCCTCAATCTGCTGCGGATCGCGACCGATCAGGCATGGCACGACATGTTCGCTAAGATAGGTACTGACTGCGAGCTCGCGACCGTTGAGCGTGGCATCTCCGACGCCGTAGAAGGCCCGGTCGGTTTCAATTTTCAACGTGACAAAATTGCGTCCCGGACACGTGATGATCACGCGCGCCGCAGTGATCTTCATGCTCGCACCATCACTGACTTTAGCTCACAGAACTCCTCAATCGCATCGCGTCCCTGCTCGCGGCCCCAGCCGCTCGCCTTGTAGCCGCCGAACGGCACAGCAGGGTGAGGAACCGCGTGCGCATTTACCCAGAGAAGTCCGGCTCGCACGCGCGCGCAGAGCAACTGCGCACGGCGTATGTCCTGGGTCCAGATGCTTCCAGCGAGGCCGAACTCGGTGTCGTTGGCCGCCGCAATAACTTCATCGAGCGTGCGCCACGACTGCACGGTGAGCACCGGACCGAAGATCTCCTCGCGGACTGGAGTCATTTCCTGGGTACAGTGAGCGAGGATCGTCGGCTCAAAGAAAAAACCCGGACGCTGCAGTGCGTGCCCCCCGGTGAGGAGCGTTGCGCCCTCGCGGACGCCACATTGCACGAGCTGCGTGACATGCTCCCGATGCGCGGCCGAGATCAGCGGCCCCATCTGCGTGTCGGCATCGAGCCCCGAACCGAGCCGCAGCCCACGCGTCCTGGCCGTCAGCCGCTCAAGCAGCTCCTTCTGGATATGCTCGTGGGCCAACAGGCGAGATCCCGCCACGCACATCTGGCCAGCCCCGCCATAGATACCGCCGATGATACTGTCGACGGCCTGATCCAGGTTAGCATCGGGGCAGACGATGACCGGCGACTTACCCCCAAGTTCCAACGTCAACTTCGGAAGGTGGTCCAGCGCAGCGCGCACGATCTCGCGCCCTGTGCGCCCCGAGCCGGTAAAAGAGATTTTATTCACCCCGCGATGTCGCGCCAGTCCTGCTCCGGCCAGCTGTCCTGTCCCAGTAAGGACGTTCACCACACCCGGTGGCACGCCGGCTTCCTCGAGCAAGGCGCCCAGCTTCAGGACCGACAGACACGCCAGCTCCGAGGGCTTTATGACCATCGTGCAGCCTGCAGCGAGCGCCGGCGCAATCTTCCAGGCTGACATCGTGAGTGGCCCGTTCCACGGCACGATGAGCGCCGCCACGCCGATCGGCTCGCGCACCATGGTGCACTGAAAGGTGTGCTCACCGTGACCGACGGCCAGCTGGCGACCTTCGAGCTTAGTGCACCAGCCCGCGTGATAGCGGAACACCTCGGCTGCGAACGGCACCTCCATACTGCGTGTGGATGAGAGCAGCTTTCCGCAATCGAGTGCCTCGAGCTCGGCGAGTACAGTCAGATCGCGCTCGATTAGCTCGGCCACCCGCCACAGCACGCTCGCGCGCTTCTCAGGTGCTAGCCTTCTCCAGCGCCCCTCCTCGAACGCAGTGCGTGCGGCGCCGACGGCCTGATCGATGTCTGCCGGACCGGCTGCTGCGAGCTCCGCAATCGGCTGCCCGTCTGTGGGATTGATACTCACGAGTCCAGCGGAAGACGCGCCTTGCCAGCGCCCGTCAATCAGCAGTCCATGAGGCCGCGCCAGAAACGTTCGCGTCTCTTGGCTGAGTGAGTGAGCGCTGAGTGAATGAGCAGGGCTCATCGGCTACCCATGAATTCGCGCAGCGCGCTGATGACGGCCAGATTGTCAGACTCCAGACCGATGGTGATGCGCAATGCATTGTCCGGGCCGCCCGCCCCGAGTGGCCTCGGAATGATTCCCCGGGACTTCAGGTGCGCTGCGGCGGCGGCAGCGTTCTTCTGACCCGCCGCATGCAGCATCAGGATGAAATTGGTGGCACTTGGAACCACGTCGATCCCAAGTTCACGGCAGACAGCCGTCAGGCGGTCCCGCCAGTGACTGTTGTGATCGCGCACCATTGCGGCGTACTCCCGGTCGCGTACCGCAGCCTCGGCCGCTGCGAGCGCGGCGGCATTCGCATTGAAAGGCGTACGGATGCGGTTGAGCACCTCCATGATCGGGGCTGGACCGTAGCCCCAGCCGATGCGCAACCCAGCTAGCCCATAGAGCTTCGAAAACGTATGCGTCACGACAACCTTCTGCGAAGTACGCGCAAGCTTGATGCCACTGTCGTAGTCGTCTTGCGTCACGTACTCTGCGTAAGCTGCATCTAGTACAAGCAATACGTCATCCGGTAACTCACGATGCAGCCGCTCAAGCTCGGGAGCTGGCAGGTACGTGCCGCAGGGGTTATTCGGACTGGCGAGCAACGCCATGCGAGTGCGCGAGGTGACCCGTGCAAGGATCTCGTCAACTGAAATCCGGCATGATGGCTCGGGCGCGGTGATCACTTCTGCACCTTGTACATGTGCATTGGTAAAGCACATGGCAAAGCAATACTGGCTTAAGATCACCTCGTCACCCGGTCCGGCGTAAGCGCGGATCAGGAGCGAGAGAATCTCGTCAGAGCCGTTGCCACAGACGACTCGATCCTGCTCTACCCCATAGACCTCACCGATCGCGCAGCGCAACCCACGCTGCGTCGCATCGGGATAGCGAAAGAGCGTGGCGGCCGCATCGTGATAAGCCTTTAGTGCGATCGGACTGGGCCCAAGCGGGGACTCATTCGAGGAAAGCTTGACGACCTGACTCAACCCGTCGATCGCGCGCGCACCTGGTACATAGGGAGCAGTGCGCAGCACGCCTACCTTGGGGCGTGGCGCGCGACTGATCATGCGCCAACCCTCGCGGCAGCGTCGCCTCGGTTGCGCGGCAACAATATAAACGGCCAGGGACTCGCCATGTCACCGACCGGGACTTCGATCAGCGCCGGCCCCGGCTCGGCCAATGTGCCTTCGAGCACGCTGCGAAGTTCATCAGGCGTGTGCGCGCGGTAGCCGGCGGCGCCGAATGATTCGGCCAACCCTTTGAAGTCGGGATTGCGCAGATCGGAGGCGATCAGCCGATTGCCAAACCAGTCGCGCTGCTGCCGTTGCACATTGGTGTAGGAGGCGCTGTTGAAGACGACCGTCTTTACTCCGATCTGGTATTGAACGGCGGTCGCGAGCTCCGATAGATTGAACATGATGCCCCCGTCTCCGGCAATGGAGACGACGGGTGCACTGGGGTGGGCGATCTTAACTCCGAGAGCCGTCGCGTAGCCGTAACCGAGCGTGCCCTGATAACCACAATTGATGTGCTCGCGGGGCCGGCTCACCGGGTAGGCGTACCAGGAGGCAAAGCCACACTGAGTGATCTCGTCACAGAAGAAACCGTCATCTGGCATGACATCACGGATCGCCTGGAGATATTGTAGCTGCGGCTGCACGGCGCTGATCTCTGCTGCGACAGCCGCCTTGGCGCGCGCCATCTCCTCGCGCCGGTCCACCCGTTGCGTGAGCCGCCGCTCGACCTCCGGAAGCAGTGCGTTCAGGGCGCAGACGGCATCGCAGCAAAGGCTCACCTCGGGCCGGCCTAAACGCTGGATCTCCTCTTCATCAAGATCGATGCGGATGACCTTGAGATCGCCGTCGGTTCCCCAGTGCCGCAAGGGCTCGAGCATACGTGACCCAATGCCCACCACCACATCAACCTGCCGCCAGATCCGATGGCCGACGGGGAGTGTAAGTCCCAGCGGATGCGCATCGGGCATCACACCTCGGCCGGCGCGGAAGGACACAACTGGGGCGCTAAGGAGCTCGGCGAGCTGCCGGATTGCCGGGGCAGCCTCGAGCGCGCCGCCACCTACATAGATCATCGGCATCCGGGCTCGGGCGAGGAGTTCCGCCGCCTGTTCGATTTGCGCCGGCACGGCAGCGCGCGGTTTGATCATCCGCGGCGGGACCTGCTGGACTGCGTCCTCGCACGCCATCACGTCGGGAGCCATCTCAAGGGCGACCGGCCGTGGCCGCCCGCTCCTGAGTCTGGAGAATGCCTCCGCCACGAGCTCGGGAGCAGCCGCAGGGGACTCAATGCGCGCCGCCCACTGTGTGAGAGTCTTGAGTGTCGCGAGCTGGTCGGGCAGCTCATGCAACTCTCCAAAGCCCTTGCCGATGCTACTGGAGGGGATCTGCCCAGCCAGACACAGCACCGGCGCGTTGCAGGCATAGGCCGTACAGAGTGCCGCCGCCGTGTTGAGCACGCCCGGTCCCGGAACCACAGCGTAGACTCCCGTTCGTCCGCTCGAGCGCGCATACCCGAACGCCATGTAGGCGGCACCCTGCTCATGGCGCGATGGGATAAGACGAATGCGGTCGCGCCGCTGATAGAGCGCATCGAAAAGATGATCGAGCTGCCCGCCCGGCAGTCCGAATACCGTCTCGACCCCATGCGCGACCAGCGCCTCGATGAGGGCCATCGCTCCCGAACACCTTGGCATCGAGTAGGTCTGCTCCGGTACCTAACTAGTATGGAAGACCCGGTCGAATAACCGATCCGGGAGTCGCCCGGAGCCTAAGTCACGGTGCTGAGCACGCCAAATGAGAGTTTATGATCCATGGTATTAGAAAAGGTCATAGGCGCAACGCACGGCCCGGATTACCCTCACCTTCGACGAAACAGATCAGCCGGCCTGCCGCGGCCGGCGGAGCGTGATGAGCTACATCCACCCCGATGATGCAGTGACGTTGACCGCGATTTTGTTTGCGCTCGCCTGGCTGGGCTTCGTTGTAGACAACTCTAGGCTTGGCAAGTCCGTTCCCGGCGTGCCGTGCATTCTCGTGCTCGGTTTACTGCTGTCCAACTTCCACATCACTCCCTTTGACTCGGGAGCGAGTCGTTTCATCGGTGAGAATGTGGTTGCCGCCGCCATCCCGCTCCTGATGATCAAAGCGGACCTGAAGCGCATCTTCGTCGAGAGCGGTCGGGTCATGCTTGGCTTTGCGGCAGCCTGCGTCGGCGTGGTGACGGGCGTAATAGTGGGATATCTGCTGCTGAAACCCTGGCAGGTGCCGGCATCTATCGCAGGGGTCTATGCCGGGGCGTTCATCGGCGGCACCATCAGCATGGTCGCCGTCGCTAATGCCCTGCGCCTGACTGCGAGCGAGCTCGCCTCCGTTACCGGCGCGAGCATGATTCCTAGTGTTCTCGGGCTCATGGCCCTGGTGTCGCTACCGACGCTGAGAATCGTGCGGCGCCTGCTGCCAGAGCCACGCGCCGATCACACCGAAGGCGTTGCGCCCAACGCAGCGGTTGCAGCTCCGCCGGCCTTTCGCCTTACGCACATCGCCGGCGCCCTCGCGCTGAGTTTCTCCATCTGCGCGCTCGCGCGCGGGCTTGCGCAGCTCGCCGGTCATCTGACGGGCCACGATCAAGGTCCCTACACCATTCTTTATGTTACCGCCCTGACAGTCCTGATCGCCAACCTCGTGCCGCGTCTTCTGCAAAGGCTCGAGGGTGAATTCGACCTCGGCATGCTCCTCATGTATCTGTTCTTCGGCGTGATCGGACTGGGCACCAACATCGTATCCTTTCTCGATAATGCCCTGAGCCTGTTCTTCTATGTGATTATCCTGCTCGCCATCGGCATCATTGTCTCGCTGCTGCTCTCGCGAGCACTGAAACTCGATCTCGCCGAGGCGGTGACCGGCTGCGGTGCCGCGATCGTGGGCCCCGCCGCCACCGTGGCCGTGGTGGCCGGCAAAGGCTGGCATTCGATGGTCAGTCCTGCCGTCATGACCGGCATCTTCTGCCACATCGTAGGCAACTTCGTGGGGGTAAGTGTCGCCGCGCTCCTGCGGTGAGACCGGATTGCCCCACGCGTATAAGCCCAGTTAATGGGCCGCATGAAAAAGAATCAGTGTGGTGGCGCTGGGCTGCTTGGCTAGGATCCGCCCGGGACCGAATGCCAATCACAACTGTTCTCGGGGGACTCACATGCGGCTTACGCGTTTGTTCGGCACCACTGCGCTGCCGCTCTGCGCTGCAGTGTCTGCGGGCTTATATGCCACCTTAACCCACGCTGCTGACACATCCGACAGCCATGACTCCGCGATTCAGCTGGAAGAGATAGTCGTGACCGCACAGCGGCGCGCCGAGTCGATCCAGGATGTACCCATCAGTATCACCGCCTTCACCGAAGAGGATATGCGACGGTCAAACATGGAGTCCGCCCGGGATTACCTCGAGCTGTCACCGGACGTGAGCTTCGCCGATGACGGCCAGACCGGCCATCGCTCGATCCGCATCGCTATCCGCGGCGTGAGCAACATCTCGCTCGGCGACCGGGCGGTACCGAATGCTATTGGCTATTACATCGACGAATTCAACGTTGGCACGGTGGCAAACGGCACGATCAACCCTACCCTCCTCGACCTTGATCGGGTCGAGGTGCTGCGTGGGCCGCAGGGAACCTACTTCGGACGCAACTCCGCGGGTGGCGCAATCAATATCTCCACCAACCTGCCAGACAATCACTGGTTCGGGGAGGCCGCCATCTACGGCGGCAACTATAGGACGGACGGTGCCCGGGTCATCGGCAATGCTCCGCTCACCGACAATTTCTTCGTCCGAGCGGCCGTGGCTGTCGAAAGTAGTAACGGGATCGTCAAGAACGTCAATCCCAACGGTACCCGGAACAGCGGCTACGACCAAACCGATGTACGCCTGTCTGCGCGATGGCTGATCACCGAACAGTTCACAGCGGACCTCTCCTACACTTACACGCACGACTCGGGTGGCCTCGATGCCGACGTCAACACCGGTGTGCTCGAGTACGACACCATTGGCATCGAGGGCCCGACGTTCCGGCCGATCAGCGATGGATTGGGCTTTTACCCTAAGAACCAGAACCTAGTGAACCACTCACGGCCTGAGTGGAACCGCAACTACTTGCGCTCACCCAACCTGCGGCTTACCTACGACTTCGGCAACTTCGTCGTGAAGTCGATAACCGGGGACATCAAGTCCACCAACTCGCGCATGTTCGACGAGGATGCGACCAGCCCCGACACGATCTACCGGCACAACGAGTGGACGGCGGAGTCCTGGGGTGAGGAGCTGCGCATACAGTCCAAGGGAACTCAGACCTTCGACTGGGTCGCTGGCGTTCTCTACGCGCACGACAAGGTTGCGCTCTACAACCTCGTCGCGCTGGGCACGCAGTTCTCATACACGTACCCCGATACGGGCGAGACCGTTGGTCTTGCTCCCCCGTTCCCAGATCTGCCCGTGAATGAAAACGTCACGGGCTACGTGGACAAGAGTACCGGGGTCTATGCCGAAGGCACCTGGCATCCGACTGATCGCTGGGCGCTCACCGCCGGCGCCCGCTTTACGCATGATGCCATCGACGACACGGTGACCGGACTCGTCCAGTTCGGTACGCAGGAGCCTGACCTTGCGGGCAACTCCTCGTTCAACGACTTCTCGCCACGCTTCGCCGCGCGCTACAAGTTCGATGCGAATACCGACGTGTATGGCACCATTTCCCACGGCTATAAGGCGGGTGGCAACGACTTGAATGGCGCCCTGCCTCTGCACGTGAAGCCCTTCGGTCCGGAGAAGGTGTGGAACTACGAGGTCGGCTACAAGGCGCAGTTCCTGGATCGGCGTGCGATCCTGAACGCTTCGGTGTTCTACCTCCAGTGGAAAGATCTCCAGTCGGAAGTGAACTACCTGGTCAACCCCCAGGACATCAGCTCCGCGGTGCAGCTGACGGAGAACGCCTCAAGCGCCACCAGCAAGGGCGCAGACGTCCAATTCGAGGCACGGCCTCTTAGCCCCCTGACCCTCAGCCTGGGGGTCGGGTATCTTGACGCCACCTTCGGCTCCTTTCCGACCGCCGTCATCTACGGCGTTCCGGTTAATATGAGCGGACGGACCCTTCCCCAGGCGCCGCGCTGGACCGGAAGTGCAACTGCTCAATGGCTTGCCGCCATCAACGCCGACAGCAGCTGGTACGTACGCGCGGAGGAGACGTACCGGTCGTCTTCGACTGCGAACCTGGAGGGTGCCGGGGCTTCGTTACTTGGACTGCCAAACTTCCCCTTCGAGATGCCGTCATTTGCAGTCACCAACTTGCATGCCGGTGTCACCGTCCGCGGGCTTACCTTCGACGCGTCAGTAGATAATGCGTTCGACAAGGACTACTACACTGGCACTGGCGATCACTTCGGCTTTGGGGGCGTGCGCGTTACGCCGCATCCGCGTATGTGGCGTCTCGAGCTCATGTATCGTACCCAATAGCTGGGCAATTCGATCTGGCGATCGCCGTGCATAGTACGCGCTCGGCAGACCAGCGCCGGTCAATCGCTTGCTTCGGCGAGCTGCTCATCCGCCTCTCTCCGCCGGGACATGAGCTGATCGAGCGCGCCCACGCGCTGCGATTGCAGGTGGCGGGTGCCGAGGCCAACGTCGCTATCGCCCTCGCGCAGCTCGGTCATGCAGCCATGATGATCAGCGTGCTGCCGGACAACGCTCTTGGACGTACCTGCCTCGCGGAGCTGCGCCGCTACGGCGTCGACACGAGCGGCATCCGCTTCGCGCCGGGTCGGATGGGGCTGTATTTCGTGGAGACGGGAGCAGGTCATCGTCCAACACGAGTGCTCTATGACCGCGAGTCATCGGCCTTTGCGACCGCTCTCTGCGAACCGGCCGGCTGGGCAGACTTGCTCGCCAGTGCCTCCTGGCTGCACGTTTCCGGCATCACGCCGGCACTGAGTTCCGAGGGTGCACAAACCGTCACACGGGCCGTCGCTACCGCTGATAACCTAGGAATCCCAGTCTCCCTCGACTGCAATCATCGCGCCTCAATCTGGAGCCGCAGACAGGTGGATGCGGGCGCCATCCTGCGCGAAATCGTCGGCCACACTCAAGTGCTCTTCGCCAGTACCCGGGATCTTCGCTTAATCCTCGATCGGACGCCGAGGCCATCGGACACCGCTGTGCAAGATTCCGGAGCGGCTACCATCGAACCGCAGGACTTCTCCGTCGCTGCACTCAGTGCACTCGCCCGATTCGAGCACCTGCGATGTATCGCCTCTACTGTGCGCGAGGACACACCCGAACGGCAGTCGCTATCTGGCATCTGTATGTCCCGAGACGGGCCGTACGCCACCACCACCTATCGATTGGGCACGGTCGTTGAGCGCATCGGCAGCGGGGATACGTTTGCGGCCGGGTTTCTGCACGGCGTGACGACTGGACTCGAGTTAGGTAAAAGCCTCGAGTTTGCTACCGCAGCTGCCTGCCTCAAGCATTCCCTTCCCGGAGACTTCAGTGTTGCCACGGTTCGGGAAGTCGAGGCCGTGCTGCGCGGAGACATCTCCCTGCAGCGCTGATATCTGCATGTCGACGCAAACATTGTGAGTCTCAACTGCTGGTGTCTCGAATAAGTTCCTGGTGAGGCCTACCAAGAGCTTGCCTTCCCGGAGTCGACTGTGCCTTGCGTACAGATTCCGACTCTCAATCGGGTCGGTCCAAACCATTATGCGACCCATCAACCGGAACACACCATCCCGCCACGGCTGAACTACGCCTTGCAAAAGCGCCAGGAGCAGTTGCCCACGACCATCCGCGCGGTCGCCTGGCGTGCGCAACTGTGTCTGTTCCATCGCTACAAAGACCTCAGAGCTCGTGGGCTACAACACAACAAGATCTGTGTGGCGATCGCTCGGGAACTCGTGGGTTTTATGTGGAGGATCGAGCAAGGTCAGCCCCTCACCATGTACGGGAGCGCAGAGATCATCGAGGAACAACCGCATGACGTAACATCTTCCATACACGAGGACTACGCCTGTTCCTCTTGCCAGAAGTAGGCCATATCAGTCCAAGTTCAAACTGTCCGGAATTCGGGGACAAGGTCAGACCCGAAGCAGCCCGCATCGACGGCCGCTATCGGGGCTGGTTGATGATTATGCATAACGCGGCGCGTAGCATGGGTTCTCCAGCCATAAAGGGATATTCAAATGAATAAGGTCGCCGCGCTAAGCTTGTTGATCCTGTTATTTTCCTGCCCAACACTCTTCGGGCAAGATGCGATGAAATTTGATGTAAAGCATTTGACGGTCCTCGCCGAGGATCAGAAAGTACGAGTGTTACGGTACGCGCCTTCCAAGGGAGACAAGACTCCCATGCATTCCCACCCGTCCGCCGTGGTGTATGTGGTCAAAGGGGGCAGAGTCAAATATAAGATGCCGGACGGCAGTACGAAGATTGCCGAACTCAAGACCGGTGAAGCGCTATTACGGCCGCCTGTCACGCATTCAGACGAAGCGCTTGATGATGTCGAAGCAATCTTGGTAGAAATTAAACAGTAGGTATCGATCCAACTGAGCCGTATCGCACCGTCTGTTTCCGACTTCCCCGACCGCGACAGAATTCGTCACTTCGCGTCCAGTTTCTTATCGAGCAAGAGGATTGTGCGATATAGGACCTCGACGCCGTTCGCGACATCGCCGGGCGCCGTGTATTCCTGGGGCGCGTGACTGATGCCGGCGTGGCTAGGGACGAAGATCATGCCCATTGGCGCGAGGCGCGAGATCTCCCCGGCGTCGTGCACGGCGCCGCTCGGAAGATCCATAGTCGCAAGATCCGCCGAACGCGCCGCGGCGCGAATCGTGGCCTGGATCCCGGGATCGCCGAGGGCGGGCTCAATGTGATTGACTTCTGCGCATACGGTCGTCGTGCCTTCTTCACGGTCGATGTCGGCGAAACGCTGCAGCGTCCCCTCCCGCATGTGCTCGATCTTCGCGGCCTCGAGATCGCGGAGCTCGTATGGAAACTCCGCCCGTCCGGCAATTACGTTTGGCGCACCAGGCTCTGCCTTCACATAGCCAACCGTGCCGACCTGGCGACCTTCCTCTGCGCGAACACTGTCGCGCACCGCCAGCAGTTCGCGCGCCGCCGTTGCGAGCGCATCGTGGCGCCGATTCATCGGCGTCGTGCCTGCGTGGTTCGCAACGCCGGTCACGACGCACTTCCAGCGCCTCAGTCCGACGATGCCCTGCACGACGCCGATTGGAACCTTGGCCTCCTCCAGATTCGGTCCCTGTTCGATGTGCAGCTCGACGATCGCGGCTAGCGACCCTCGCGCGATGCGGGCACTCGCGAGCTGCCCCGGGTCCTGGCCGTACCGGCGCAGCCAGTCGGCCACGGTTTCTCCCTGCTCATCCTTGCGGTCGAGAACCTCTGGGCCGACGCTCCCGGCGGCGACGCTCGAACCGAAGGCGCTGATGCCGAAGTGCGGACCCTCTTCGTTGGTCCAGACGACGACCTCGAGCGGATGCCGTGTTTGAATGTGTGCGGCATTGAGCGCACGGATGACCTCTATCGCACCGATTGTGCCGAGCGGGCCGTCGTATGCCCCGCCGTGCGGTACCGAGTCGAGATGTGAGCCGAAAAGCAGCACAGGCAGCTTGACCGAGCCCTCACGCCGGCCAAACACGTTGCCGGCCGCATCGATGCGCACTGTGAGCCTCGCCTCCCTCATGAGACCGACCGCGTAGGTGTGCGCATCGAGCTCGCTTTGCGAGAGCCCGAGCCGCGTGATGCCGCCGCCGGGATCGCGTCCGATCTCGGACAAATGCTCGAGGTTCGCTTGCAGCCGCCGCGCATCGATGTGCGATCCCGCCTCGACTTTTCGTTCAGCGGCAATTGCCGAGCCCGCAAGGCTCGCGCACAGAAGCGCAACGCCCACGACGAACCCCGTGCGGGTCCCGGTCGGGGCGGATAAGCGGGCCCGAAGCATGTGTGACATTGCAGCTTCCCTCAGCTCGCGTCCGGACTAATTGTTATTGCGATCATTGGCGCTTCCTGCGTGCCAACGGTCCCAATCTAGCACGTACCCTGTACAGTTGGGTAACTCCAGCGACCTGTTTGCTGCGACAAATAGATCGCATCAATTGGCCGCATCTGGCCAACAGGCGATTGTTTACAGCCCAGCTGTTGGTGCTCCTCATGAGCCGAGGCTTAGGGCAGTTTGTACTCTCCGTTCCAATCAGACCAGCCCGCGCCAGTGTCGCCTATGAAGTTACCCTGAAATTTTTGGTCGCCGCTTATACCTTTGTATTTGCCGGTCCCTCCCACAAAGCGTTCGCTACCTGGACACGCAGGCATCACACCCGCGCATTTCCACTCGACAAAGACTTTGTCCCCATCGGCGTCCGTGACCACGCACGTCCCATTCGCACTGGCATGTCCCTTATTGACATCGTTAAAGAGCGTGCAATCAACTCGGGCTTTGTGCATGAAGCCTTTGCCTTCGTCATTGAACATGACGCCAGGCACCATACCAGCGTAGACAGTCCGGTCTGCTCCCAGCTTCTGCACTTGCCCGGTGAAGGTCCAACCATAGTGCCCGGAGTACTTTCCGCTCTTGGGCAGATCCGCCGCTGAGGCCGGTAAACTCAAACACGCTACAGCAACTGCCAGTGCATAAATGTCAGAGGTCTTGCGATTCATGATTCTTGGTCCTTGTAATTGGTTAATTAGGCTAGCCACTTCGGACACCCACCTCTAGTTGGCACGCGATGAACTAACATCGCACCATTACGTACAATTGTCATCATTCCCCAAGCGATCCTCCGTTGGTGGCCGGTTCCGGCCACCGGGCTGGTATAGCCACACCTCGAGAGGGAGACGCGGGCACTACGACCACCGCCCCTACGCCTTATGCCCGTCAACTCTACGGTGCAAAAATGTACTCATGTGCCCGGGGTAATCGTTACCGATGTGCTCGGAACGGACCTGGATGATTTGGTGCCGGAGTTGGTGCAGGGCTTGCTACGCGCAACGATGCCGCGGTCAAGAACTTAACCGGTACCATGGTATACCGATAATACGTGGGATTTCGCCAGTCTCCAGCCACTGCGATAAAAGCCTGAAGGTCCTGCCCAGCGGGCGATTGGAATTTGGCCAATACTCTCGGTATGTACCACCCCTGTGGCTGGATCAGAATGGTCTTGATCTTTTTCCATGCTCCCCAAGGCTTCGCGGATTCATAAAACGCGAACTCGGTCGTGTCGATTTTCCCGGCATGACCGTTGCCGATCGGATAATACCAGGCCACCATGACATATCGTTTGAGCGCGGGCAGATACGTCACACCAGTTTCTCCGCACTGTCCGGGCGCCTCGATGAGGAGGGCGGCCTTGGTCATCTCTGCGCTCCAACTCGAATCGAACATTCCGTCACCGCCTTGGTAGAAGGTCCAGTCCGCCGCTTTCAGCGCGCCGATTTTCGATCTCAAGACACGCCCCAAAATATAGTTGTCGCCGTTATCCCACAACCCGTTGTTGGACGTTGCATAGACATAACGATCAGCGTTGTCCCGCGTCGCAGCAGCATATTCTTTGCCGTACTGAATAAAAAACGGCGTGGCAAACCGCATCCCTGGAAACATCGGGCGCTGAAGGTTGTCCTGCATCGGGCGCATCCAGTGCAGACCATGGTCGCTGGATTTGATGATGCTCGCATTGATCCGCGTCTGCCTTCCGCCATAGTTGGGGTCGACATACCGATCCATGCCGACCGACATGTACAGCACGCCATCGATGGAAATACTGCCGCCGCTTTTCCAGTTGCGGCCATCGCTCGCGACCGGCGCGTTCATTTCGCCATAGTCATCCATGAGGTTCTGCAATTGTCCGGTCAGCGTCAGCGGATCGCTTCCCGATATTTGGTTGAACGCGATATTTCGATTCACCGTTCCCAAGCCCGCGCCATCGTTGACCGCGGCGTAGAGTCGATCGTCTTGGGCCCAGGTAGGGTCCCAGGAATCGCCTCTGTAGTCGTAGTAAATCGGCGCCCCAAGCTGCACGTCCGCGATTGAGCGCGAGACCTTCTGCGAAGCAGCCTGACTATCGGCCGGCGCCGACAATGAACAAAGGAAGAAAGAGATTGCCGTCGCATCGATGTAGGCGACAACGTAAAGGACGAAGGCAAGAGGCAGCAGACGCATGGCAATGAGCCGTCGCGCTCGAACTTCGACATCCGCCACGTCGAACGCCTGGGTCATCCCGTCGCCCCGCTGTCCGCTGCCCTTGTCCAAGCGGCCTAGGGTAAGCCCCTAATCCATCGAAACGGGGCAGCTCCATATCGCCATTGAGTGGCCCTATCGCTGAAGCACTGAGGCGGCGGAGGCGTGTGTTTCCACCCCCCTGCCGTCCAGCCCCTTGGCGAAATGGCGTTACTACGCCGCGATCTTGATCCGCCGCGGTTGCGCTTTAGCCTGCTTACCAATGGTTACTTCGAGGACACCGTCACGACCCTTGGCTGTGACGCGATCCGTATCAACCGTATCGGGAAGAATAAAGCGGCGATGAAATCGTCCCTGACTGCGCTCAGTGCGCTCGCTTATAAGTTGGTGATTGTCGCCCGCCCGCTTCACTAAAAGTCGCTCGCCCGATAGAGTCAGCACGTCGTTATCGAGGCTAATCTCGACAGTCTTCGGATCCACGCCTGGCAGATCGATAAACAACTCGAACTGATCCGCATATTCCGCAACATCTACCGGGGGAGCCCAGTCTGCGGTTGCGCTGCTGCTGGTGGTGTTGGTCGTATCCATGACGCTGCTGAAGGCGCGGTTGATCCCGTCCTGCAATTGCGACATGGGCCAGGGTTCATAGCGTACAAGTGTCATAGCAGCATCTCCTCAGAAGAATAGGACATCAAAGCAGCCATTTGAGCTTCGTCTTATGAAGGCATCGCTGCATGTGTCTAATATGTGGGCACATCGTTGAGTTGCAAGCCTCAACGCGCTCGGAGTCAGTTTCATGAAGTCAACGCTCTAGAGATCGGCCCTCCCGGTTCAGCTGGGCGGCTGCTCCATCGCCGGAACGGGTCATCTCGCTTAAGCGAAACGCGCGAACATGAGAGGTACTCGCACAGGCTTCGCCGAGTACCGGAGCCCTCCCCCGCTACCATTTAGACGCGGTCGTGATGGGCACTTTCGGCACCCAGACTCACTGCGGTCTCCGCGTTCAGCGCATCAAGGTATCGCGCGTAGCTGTAGATGCGCCCTCGGACGCGACGCGTTCTCTCGCACGATTCCAAGCCGTTCTAACTCCCGCAGTGCCTGTGTCACTGTGGGCGTCGTGAGACCGGTTGCTTTCGTCAACGTAGCGATAGTCGCAAGCGGCTTCGACTGCAACATTTCCTGCACCAGCAGCGATGTAGGCGCCAGCCTCCCGAGCTCGCGCAGCCGGTTTCGATCTTCCTGAAAGACCGCGAACACTCGGTCAGTGTCGCTTGCTGCGCGCTCACGCGAATCCCGGTTGCGAAGAATTCGATCCAACGTTCGAAGTCACCCGTCTCCCTGACGGAATTGAGCTGCGAGTAATACTCCTGCCGATGCTGTTTGAAGTACAAACTGCAATACAGGAGCGGCTCACGCAATGTGCCCTCGTGGCAGAACAGCAAGGTGATCAGCAATCTGCCGATGCGACCGTTCCATCGAGGAACGGATGTATGGTCTCGAATTGCAGGTGTTGATTTCCTGGGGTGGCGGCGGTACGAAGGGCGCGTTTCCAGGTCGAGTACCGCCGATCCAATTCTGCGAGCGAGGAAATTCTCCCGGCGTCTGTTCCGCGCCGCGGCCTGCGGCCAGGAGAATTCCGTGCATCTCGCGCAGCAGCCGATTCGAGAGGGGAAATTCTCCCTTGAGACGCTCCAGGCCATGACTCATCGCTGCAACGTATCGCGACACTTCGGCGACGTCTTCAATAGGTACACCAGGGCTCTCACCGAGCTCGTGAGTCAGCAGATCGCTCAGACTCGACGGGGTTCCCTCGATCTGGGATGACAGGACAGCCTCTTTACGCGCGAATGTATAGAGGAGCAGATGTGCATCGGGCAGAGTGGCGGCTGCGCCATCAAGCCGGCCGAGGGCAAGCAGGGCGTGGTCGAGCGAAGCTCGCATCCCGCCGGTAATCTCAAGGGCGGAAGGGGCACCAGTGGAGCGGGCACGAACGCGGACTTCTTCGCTGCCCGCAACCGAAGTGATGTAGTGCCAAAGCCGGCACGCTTCACGGAGGCCCCATCTTAAAGCGAGCTTAATAGCCCAACGCGCTATTAAAGCAAAGCCAGACTCCCTTTAATAAACGGCCGAACCGGATTCCCAGACGAAGGCCCCGTCGGCGAAAATCCGTGCCTACGGCGCTCTAGGGACGACGGGCAGCGCTACCGTCAGCTCTACCGCAATTGCAAGGCGCGACGCCGCTCCCAATCCAAGCATGTCTATTCCGGTGACATGTTTGATGTTCCACCGGAGACATGGGTGGCACCCTAGCACCGACGGGGTTCTCGGCGCACTCCACTCGATCGGCCTCCTCATCGAAGAACCCCAAGTCATAGTGCGCAAAGTTGACGAGCCAGATCCTCTCGCTCACCTCGCAGATGCCGATCTTCTGACCTGCAAACACCTGGCTTAGATTGACCTTGCGTCGGCCAGCAGATGCGCCCACAGGCGATGACCATGACAAAGTTGTAGCAGTCATGACGTGATCGAACTTCGCCTGCCGCTGCACGAAGTTGCGCCCCGGCTGCTTCTGCTTCCACAGTGAGTCAGGAAGTCTGCCGGCATGGTGGACGCAAGCCTGTAAGGCGTGCCACAAGGCTCTAGTTCCCTCGGGCGCGCCTGCACAATACACTCTGCAGGGCGGGCCGGGACAAGCGCCGAAGGCAATCAGCCGACCGGCGTGACCCCGCAAAGGGGAGAAAAATGACGAAGCACCACCTCGATCGGATTGTGTCGCTGTGTTTCCTGGGATTGATCGCCATCGGCCTGTCGCGCGTGAGCTGTGCGGATGTCATCATCCAGCAGCAGTCGACCTTCGATTTCGCGTTCATCAAGGCGCATGGCGCGACGACCGAATCGACGACCGCTGACAAGCAGCGACGCGACTCGGAGTTCCATTGCGAGGGGTTCATGTCGTTGCTGTGCGGCAACAGCCAGAGCGGCGAGATACTGCGCCTCGATCGCGACCTCACCTGGACGCTGGACCCGAAGAAGAAACAGTACCGGGAAACGTCATTCCCGACACCGGAGCAGCGCCAGCAGGCGCAGCAGCAACTACGCGAGACGATGGAGAAGATGAAGCAATGCCCGGTGGCGCCACGTGATACGGCGCCCGCACCGGACACCTCCAAATGCGAGATGAGTACACCCACTTTTGAAGTCAAGGCGACAGAGTCGCATGCCACGCTTGCCGGCCACGACGCGAAGCTGACTCAGATGGTAATGACTCAGAGTTGCAGAAATCGTGAGACCGGCGATGAATGCAAATTCGTCATCGCAATGGATATCTGGCTTACGCAAGATCAGATCGCCGGTATGGATGAGGACAAGGCGTTTCGATTGGCCTACCTCAAGAAGCTCGGATTGGATCCGCAGAGCGCACTGACCCAGCAGCAGATGAAGCAGTTTCTCGCCCCCTATCAGGACAGCCTACAGCAGCTCGCGAGCAAGTCCGCTGAGCTGAGGGGCTATCCGCTCAAGACGCGAGTGCGCATCGCTTTCGGCGGTGAGAAGTGCAGTTCCGCGAAGCAGAGCGCGTCCGGCGCCAGCCCGCTTCCCGATGCGAGCCAGGCCGCGGGCGACGCGGCGGCCGCTGCGACCACTAGCGCTGCTGGCGCGGCGGCGGGCACCGCCGCGGCCAATGCTGCCGGTAACAGCGTGGCGGGCTCGGTCCTGGGGTCTGCAGCGAACGCGTTCGGCAACAAGCTCGTGGGCGGTTTGTTCGCCAAGAAAAAAGCCGGCACTGCCCAGGCACCCCCGAGCCAGGCCGCAGCCGCCCCTGATGCGATTCCTGCCGGAATGGTACAGGCCGTTCAATTCACGATCGAGACCACATCGATCGTCACCGGCTCGGTTCCGGCCTCGCAATTCGACATCCCGCCCGGATGGCAGCGCATCACTGAGAAGCAGGGTGCCACCAAGGAGTTCACCTGTCCGAAGAGTGGCACCTGATAGGTATGGACGCCCTCGCCTGCATCCCTTCGAATTGCCGGGTTTGCCGGCCTCCCAGTACTGAGATCGAACAGGCCAAATTTGAGCCATGTTCATGTATGGCATTGCAGGAGAGGGCAACGCACTCACCACCGAGCCGGGGGCCGGACTGCAAGACGCTGCGGGCTCCTCGTGGACTCGCACGCCATCGATGTCTCTCCCGCCTTCAGCAGTGGGTCGGTTTAGAGTTTTTCGGGCATTGTCCTTGCGCCGTTTTCCGGACGGCGGCAGCGCTGCCGGGTACCGCAAAACACAAGACTCTCAGAATTAACAGATGTCCGTTCCCACATCGGACTGGGTCGTTGGGAGGAGAAAGGAAGCACTAATGCAAAGAATTGCGGTGATTGCCGCCGTGGCAGTTAGCTTAGGTGCCTGGTCAGCGCGCGCGGCGCCAACCAACAAAAAGTCCGTTGAAGCGGCCGCGCATGGCGCTTATGTGGCCGCGATCAACAGCAACGACACCGAAACGCTTATGGCCGATCTGACCGACGACATCGTCTATCAGGCACCGAGTGAACCCGAGATCGTCGGTAAACACGCGGTCCGCAAGTGGGTGGCGGGATATTTCGACGCATATCGGACCACGTGGGAGAAGACTTCGATCGGATTTACGGTCATTGACGACTGGGCATTTGAGCGCTACGAATACAAATCGACGAATGTCGACAAGAAAACGGGCGCGGTCACGACTGACAAAGGCAAGGGCATCAACATTTTCCGACGGGGCACCGACGGAAAATGGCGGGTGGCCATCGACGGATGGAGTTCCGATACTCCAATCGCGAAATAACAGCCCTCCTTCCGGCACTCCGGCGTCCGCTCTTGACCGGGAGGCGACCGATGCGATTGTAACCGCTGCCAAATGCACCCTTTCGACCCAAAGTGGACAGACCGTCAGCTTTTTTTTGGCTTCACATTGCGGTTCGCGCCAGATGTCGGTTGCGCGCAATTAACGCAAAGGCGGGGATAGATATGATGAACAATCCGGCAACACTCATCGCAGAGCGACTGTCCCGCGCGACTGCGGCCATTAGGAACAGCAGCGAGCCCGTTAACACGACCGCAGTCGATATCGGAAAATCGAACGTGCTGTACGGCCGCGGAAGCGTCGGCTCACGGCGCCGCAGACAAATACAGCTGCGTAGGCCGAAATATGTGGTCAATACCGCCGCCGGTCCACGGGCCATCAACGACCGAATCCTGGTCTCCCTGGGGAGCAAAGCTAATGCGGTAAAGGACGACGGCCTTCCCATCCGTCATTGACACTGCTTGATGCGGTAGTAGGTTATGCAGGGGTTTCTCGGAAGTGACCTCATCCAGACGGCCACGGCGTGCAGATGGCAACGCTTGTGGGTGATCCTGACAAACTCGGCCTGTACGTCATACGGGTCAAGTTCCCGCCCCACGTCATGGATGTACCGCACTGGCACCCGAACGCGCGCTACGTGACGGTCCTAGAGGGGACCTGGTACACCGGTACCGGGAAGAGTTTCGATCTCGCACGTGCCGTGCCCTTACCCCCCGGCAGCTTGATGGTGCATCCCGCCCGCGCTCCCCACTGGGACGGTTCAGCAAGCAACGAGAGCGTCACGGTGCAAATTATCGGTGATGGCCCGGGCTCAACCACGCAGGTCGATCCGAGAAAGCCGTTCTGGGTCGAGGTCTCCCGCTGACAACCGCGTCAGATACCCTATGAATTCAGCGCGCTAACGACAACCGGTGCGCAGTAGGAAATAACGAAATCAGGCCCCCGCTACCCTAGCCGCTTTTTCACATCAATCGCGAAGTCCTCAAATCGCCGCAGAGGAGTCACATCGACCTGCACATGTTGGCCATGTTCCTTCATGATCGGCAGATCGAGCAGGATTTGGTCGAGCGTGTCCGGACCATCCACATCGACGACGGCCAGCACACGCCGCGAGCCTGCACATTTCCAGATGTCGACAACCACCCCCGCCTTCTTTGCACCCAAAGCCGTTTCTGCTTCGCGGGCCCAGATTGAGAAGAATTCACTTTGCGACATGGATGCCGGATATTCGATGCGGAAATCAGCGTGATACAACATTTAGTGTTCCGCCTTCGGCAAAGTTCCTTGAGGATCTCTCGTACTGTTAGTCGACGTTAGCGCTCATGAGGCCACGACTGTCGATTCACGGCTATTGCACAAAGGTATCGTTCAGGTGGATCGACGGTCTTGGCCGCCCCACTCCAGCTGCTGACGGTCGCGGGTAGCGGTCGAGTTCTGCAAGAAGAATCTCGCCCCCGCTATCCCAGCCCTGACGCCTGAGCCATCAGACGGCGCCTTGCGGGCGATCCCAGCCATTTCCAGCACTTGCTCGCCAAGCTGCAGGTTTGCCGTGCTAACGGAACAGGCATAGATTTGAGGCAAAATCTGCCCCGGGGAGAGTGCCATGAATTTCTTTAAGGGGTTTGTGCTGCTCTGCGTCACCTTCTATGCCATCGGGTGCTCGACCCGCCCGCGAGCGCCCTTGGCCGCATCGAAGACACCGCCTGCCGACACTGCCGCGCAAGTGAGCCAAGCGCTCGCCGGCTTCGACAACAGAAGTAACGGAGTTACAGACGAGCCGACACACCAAGTAGATCAGGCCAGGTTCGAAGCGTTTGAACTCATTCGAGACGGCCTGGGTCCTCTATACAACGCGCAATCTTGCCGGGAGTGTCATCAGAGCCCGGTTTCCGGGGGCTCGAGTCAGATTATGGAGCTACGGGTAGGCCACAAGGGGGCGAACGGCACCTTTCAAAACGCAGAGATTCCGATCAATCACGGATCCGAGATCATCAAGGGACGAACGCTCGTCAACCTACGCGCAATTTGTCCCAGCGCCGACTTCCGCACCACCGAGATTGTGGAAAGCGTGCCAGAGTCGGAAACGATTCGGACGTTTCGCAGATCGTTAAGCGTTCTCGGCGATGGATTCGTGGAAGTGATTGCCGATTCAACGCTCACCAATATTGCGGACAAGCAGTGCAAGCAGGAGCACGGGAAGATTTGCGGCCTGGTTCTCTACGTTCCCATCCTTGAGTCTCCCGGTAGTACTCGGGTCGGCCGCTTCGGTTGGAAGAACGAGCATGCCAGCCTGCTGTCGTTCTCCGGCGATGCTTACCTGAATGAAGTTGGGATTACGAACTCCCTGTTTCCCGATGAAGTGACAAATCTGTGCAACACCGTCGCCGAGCCGAACGATAAACCAGGCGCGGACGGCATTGCTGACATTGATCACTTCGCACGCTTCATACGCGCGACCAAAGCTCCCGCGCGCGACGCTGAGCAGGCTGCGACCGCCGCGGCCAGGACTGGCGAAGTGCTGTTCGCCAAGATCGGCTGCGATATTTGCCATGTCCCGACTCTGACCACCGCGGCTGCGGGCACCCTGATGAATGGCGGGAAGTACGGCGTTCCGGAAGCGCTGGGGAATAAAATATTTCACCCTTACAGTGACTACCTACTACACGACGTCGGCACCGGCGATGGCATCGTCATCGCCATCGACGAGCACTACAGCAAGCGTATGTACAAAACACAATGGGATAGGTTCTCAATTGAGTCTTGCCGTTCCAGTGCCAACAGAATGCGCACCGCTCCGTTATGGGGAATACGCTTTCAGCCAATGCTGATGCACGACGGCGCCTCGCTGACATTTCGTGACGCTATACTGCGCCACCGTGGCGAAGCCAGCGACGTGACAAAGCACTTCGAAGCGCTGAGCCCCGCAAACCAACAGGCGATCGTCGAATTCCTGCGATCTCTCTAGCGGAAGAGTTGCGCTGGCTGTCCCCGCTAGATTGAAGCTTCTGCTTTCTTGCTCGCCTTGTGTTGCCTCGTTATAGGGCGATGCTGTTTCCGTGCAACGGCAACGGCGGCGCGAGTTCCAATCCCCCAAGCTGCAGACCACCGCGCTGCGACATGGCGAGCGCGTGCTGGTGACCTTCATCTGGATTGCTGTGGCGCCGGGCGCTTGCCTTTGCGGCCATCACCGCTGGGATCAACGGGGTGCTGGTGCGTGATGTCGTGGCGCAGACGCTTCTGGACTGCGGATCAGCACCGCGCCAAGGCGCCGCCCCATGAGCGCCTTTAGAGTAGAGCGGTCTCACTTATATGCGATCGCGGCGCTGCATGGACCGGCGAGATGCAGTACCTCAAATCGCCTAAAGCCCACCTCCTGACACCAAAGCTTGAAATCCTGAAATGTGAAATCGAAGGCGTCGCCGAACTCGATGAGCATGTTGAGCGACATCATCAGACCGAAAGCATTCTCCCTGCGCGCGTCGTCGATTAAATTCTCGATCGCCACGAACGCACCGCCCTCTGGAAGAGCTTCGTAGGCCGCGCGGATCAGCCTCTTCTTATTCTCCAGATTCCAGTCGTGCAGGATCATTCCCATCGTGATCACGTCGGCTTTCGGCAGCTCATCTGCGAAGAAGTCCCCCGATATGACCTGCACGCGCGAGGCCATTCCGTCCTTTTCGATGGACTTCCTGGCGATGGGCTCAACCACGGGGAGATCGAATGACTGGCACTGCAGGTGTGGGTGCTGCCGCGCTACTAGGGTCGAGAGGATTCCGGTCGCACCGCCAACATCGCACAGTGATTTGAATCTCGAAAAATCGAATTTCTCCGCGAACGCTGCGAAGTTGGGCGCCGAGATGCCGCGCATCGCCGCCATGAATTGCTCCAGCCGCACCGGGTCGCTGTAGACCTCCTCGAACATGGGCTTCATTCCGCGGCTTGTCTCGTTTTGAGGTTTCCCGGTCTTGAGTGCGGTATCGAGGTCACCCCAGAAGCAATACAGACGGTCATTCAGCATCTCGAGGATTCCTCCGGCGTAGGTCGGCTTCTCTCGATCGAGAAACTGCGCGGTCTCAGGAGTATTGCGGTAGCGCGCCCCGAGTCCGGTTCCCTCGCGCTCGAGGAGCCGCAGAGCTACCAAAGTGTCGAGGAAATCATAGGTGGCACGAGGGTGAAGCCCGAGTCTCCTCTCCAGCTCCTTGCCCGTCAGCGGCTCTTTGGCAAGTGTGGTAAAGACCCCAAGCTTTACCGCGCTCAAAAGAACCTTCGACGACCAGAAACCGAAGCCCAGCTGCAAGATATTGGATGGATCCACGTACGTTTCCTTTGCTGAAGAGCGTGCTGGTCGGATGCTATCCCACGTTCGCACGCTGCGGCGCGAGAGCCTAAGTGCAGAGCCTCTCCGGCCGGGACCGGGGTATACCTATCATGCCCCTGGGTTTCCTGCCAGAGGATGCCTAGGGGCATTGCGCTCGCAATTTGCAAGTCCCAGAACAGGCAGCTGTCCCTGCGGTGCCGGAGTGGGAGTAACGGCGGAGGTGTGGCTACAAGACGCCAAGCGGTGTGAGACCTACTGCGCCAGCACGGCCGAAATCCTGTTCCCTCATCACTTGAAATCGTCCGCTTCGCAGCGCAACCTTTCCGGAGCGATTGACTAGGGGGCTACAATGCCTGGTTTCACCGTCAAGGCTGGCGAAGTCAACGAACTCAACGTCCTCGGCATGCCACTTTGGTTTCTCTGCGGTGCGGAGGACACTGAGGGAGCTTGGTCGTTAATGGAGGAGAAGATTCCGGTCGGCCTCGGCCCACCACCCCATCGGCACGACTGGGACGAGGCTTACTATGTGGTCGAGGGCACGCTCGACTTCGAGATAGACGGAAAGCCGGTGCGCGTCGAATCTGGCGGTTTCACTTACTTGCCTCGCAATACTGTGCATGCATTTAAAGGAGCGTCGCCGTCTCCTGCACGGGTGCTTATCTTTGCTGTGCCTGCCCATTCTTCCGCGTTCTTCAAAGATGTAAATCGCGAGGTCCGCGCGATTCCTGATGACTTGGCCAAGGTGCCTGCAATCGGCCGGCGGCACGGAATCGAGTTCATGCCCGTGCCTACGCCAACTGGCCCGCAGGAGGCATGATCCCGTCTCAGCGCGGTGCAACAGCAAACGCCTAGCACGGAAGGACCTGACGTGCCGCTCCCGAGTGACCGGCCTCTAGGACGTTCCCTCGGCGATCTGGATAATCAGGCGACCACCGCTTTCGCGGATGCGGCGGCCGTGCAATGGTTATTCGCCGGGAGCGCGGTAGTGAACTTTCTTTGCCAGCGCGCGGTCGGCCTCCTCGACGCTCAGCAACGCGGTGGACTTGGTTCGCACCAGACCGGTGGCCGACACACCAAGTGACAGTGCAGCTCCAGTGACGATGTCAGGCACGTCGACGATCAGGATGACGTCGTGCTCCCCCATTGCGAAATACATCGCCTCGAGTTTCCCCTCGAGGCCCTCGAGAAGTTTCGTCACAGCTTGCTTGCGACCGCTGGCCTTATCCTTCTGTAGGCCTTTCAAGCCTTCGGCAGTATAGGACGCCTCAATGAGATACTTGGCCATGAGTTTCTCCTTTGGACTTAACCCCGATGAAGGCATTCACGAAAGGGCGCATATGAAATCGCGCAACAGCAGATCCGGTAAAGTGTGACGAGAATGCGATGCCCGGCTGGTCGAGCGCTGGCAGCTGCTGCGAGACGCGTGAGGCTAGTGAACTTCGGCTGAGGCGTCAATGTCCGAGGCATCCCGGTCTGCGACGCAGCAATTGCTGCTGTGGAAGCGTCATGGATCATCACCCATTGCGCTGACTCAAAGACGCCGCTTCCGATGTAATGCTGTCACCATTGCGGGCACTTCTACTCCTATCAATTCCCTTCTAAGCTATTGAATGGCTAGCCAGGGTTCGGCGAAAGTCCACGATGGGTTTCCCTGCTACAATAATATCCAGTGCTACCAAACGACTAGGACAGACTGAGTCGGCCGTGTCCGCCTCGCCGGGCGGGGTTTTGGGGCCGAACGCTGGAGGCTGGTATGTCGAATTCGACGTTGGTCCCCACATTGATCGTACTTGGTTCTGTTCTGGCCGGTTGTGCGCAAGCGCCTGTAGCTCCGTCGATGTCACAGGATGCAGTGCGC
Source organism: uncultured Pseudomonadota bacterium (assembly GCA_963715725.1). Taxonomy (GTDB): domain Bacteria; phylum Pseudomonadota; class Gammaproteobacteria; order Steroidobacterales; family Steroidobacteraceae; genus 13-2-20CM-66-19. The sequence goes on from OY970272.1 coordinate 4,674,189, forward strand.
AATGTGCCGACAAATCACGGCGCTGCCTCCATTCGGGCTGTCGGAGATACGTCCTCGGGGATGACGTCTCAGGAGTTCGTTACGCAGGCAACAGAGGGGAGCTTGGCTGAGATCAAGATTGCACATCTGGCACTCAGTAGATCAAACAATCCAAACGTGCGGCAGTTCGCTCAAAGAACCATCGATGCGTACATTAATACCGATGTAGGACTTGGAGCTTTGGCGCAGGCTGCCAATCTCAAGGTTCCGGACGATACGGATTTGGCGCAAAAACGTGAGATTACGCTGCTGCAGGCGAAGGCGGGGCTGAGCTTCGATTCGTCGTATATCGAGCAGATGCACCGGGATCATCAGAAGACGATCGCCTTATTCGAAGCTGCGGCACAATCGGATCTAGTGGATAAGCAATTCCGGGAATTCGCCAGTAAGACGCTACCGACGCTTGAGCAGAATCATGAATTCGTGAAGAGGCTGGCGGCAGCCGAATCCGCGGAAGCAACTCGCTAAAGGACCAACCGTCAGCGGAAGTTCGTAGCGGCGATGCGATAGACGAACTTGGCCAGCGGGTCATTCACCTTCGCACCGTAGCGGATGTGGTGGCGGGTGGCTGGCGCTTCCCTCAATGTGGGAAAGAACGAAGTGCGGCTAGCGTGAGAAGAGCGATCGCGCTGGATGCCTGGGCGGGAGAGTGTGCAGCACACGCTGGCGAATCTTGGCGCGCCGAGTCGCCACCACAGTTTTCGTCGGCACCTCTCGAATCTGGAAGAGCGTTTGCGTGCCGCTGGACCGCTACACAAGCCGAGTGCCGCTTGACGAAATGAGCGTCGCATTTCCAATCGTCACCAGCCCGCACGAGGGATGCATTGAGGGGCAGTCTCACGACAACGCAGGAGTTGCCGTCGTCGCGAAATCCACGGCTGCACGTGCGAGTGTGCGTAGCTGACTCCGAATGGTTCTTCGGTGCAGCCGTGCGAGCGGTGTAGTAAGAAATGCTGGTCACGGCCAGAAGCAAACCCGCGCATGCGCACAGAATTAGCGCTGAAAGGCTTCGTCGCCCTGACCGGATTCTCAAGGTCGCTCCTTTATGCCGTAGCTGTGCCGGCACAGAAGTTCATAAGGACTCAAGCTGTCCCCAGCTTGGTCCCCGCGAAACAAGCGCACGGCATCGACAATCCCCCGACCGCTGTGAGCAACCTGACCCTCTCGCTTACCTCCGTCTGTGCGCTTCCACACAAATAACGCCGACACGGCCGCCAGGGACTAGCTGACAACCTCAGACAGCATGCCGGGGCTCGGCCTGGAACTTGCTACTTCGGTGTATAAACCCGGATGCACCGGATGGAGTCTGGCATGCGCAACGTTTCCTCGCCCGCTTATTTTCTGGTTCCGTTCTTGAGCGCCTGCTCGATGTTTGGAGGCGGCCCGTCCGAGAAGATCCACTCAGCATACATGGGGACTGGCTCCATGGATCAGCAGCAGATCGGCCGCCTGCTTACCGAACAGGGCTATACGGACATCACCGGTTTGCACAAGAACGGAGCTGACTGGGTTGGCTCGGCAATCAATCGAGACAGGCAGACGGTCAATTTCGATATCGACAAGTCTGGAACTGTTCGCACCAAGTGAATTCCCGATCCCAGGGCCGGAAACCGTTAAATCCCATAGCTTCAAGGTGCCGTCGATGGTTCAACCCGAGCTGCGGACTCACGCAGCACCAAGACTCTGGCTGGTAAGAGGGTCCTGAGCGGCCGAACAGGTTGAGCCAAGTCTGGACGATTGGGCGGCGGCTCGCCGGGGCATCGTTGGCTATCTCACGTTAAACGCTGGCACGGCGCCTGAGTTAACGATGAATGTGCACTTACCCGCGTCACACACAGCCCGCTCCATTTCGATGCGCTTGAGTTGCACGTATTGTTCCGGAGAGAGCCCAATTGCCTGGCGGTAAGCATTGTCGGCTGCGGCGCGCGCTTCCTCCGCTGACTTGCGTTGTTCCTCCGCAAGCTTGATCTGCTTTTCAGTCTGTACCCGCTGTTCCTGAGTGGCTGTCTCGATGCGTTGATTCTTGATCGCGTCGGGAGGGTTCGCGCGTCCGACGGTCATCGTCACGAGTTTGACCGGCAAGCCCTTTTCCTTGATGAACGCCAGCAGCCCGTCGCGGATCTCGGCGTCAATGGCATCCAGTGCGGTGGTACTGATTGCGGTTTCGTTCATGCCGCGCTTCCGCACCGCCTGACGCACCATCGTCTTGAATTGCTCCTCGAGGTTGTTGGCGTACCACCTCGGCCCAAAATCCTTGATCAGCGACACGGAATCGATCACCTGCAGCACGACGATCGCGTGAAAACTGATCGGCACACCGTCCGAGGTCATTGTGTCGTGCATTTCGGTGTCGTACTTCTGTGGCTGCATGTAGACATCGACGCCCTCAGTAGTGATCGCCGTTAACGTCCGCCCGGGCTTCACCGGGTTGGGGTCTACACCGCCGTGCCCGAAAAACCAGGGCTTCTCAATCAAGACAACCTCGTGCCCTGCGTCGGGCGAATAGACACTGCATGCCGAGACCAGTAGCACGGCAAACAGGAGAGTTGGGTTTCTCATCGTGCTTTCCCTTGATTTGCCCGTTGTTCAGAAGTCCGTTGCTCGCTCAATCGTCCCGCCGTCCCAAGTCCGCGCGATGCAGGCGTGCCAGGGGGTGATGTCGAAGCCGCCGGGCCGAGATTGAGTAGACCGGCCATCGTGGAGCAGCGAGAATACCCGCAGCGGCCCGTTGGCAGCCACTAGATCGAGATCGGACATGCGGCGTCCGAGCAGCATGTCCCTCGCCGAGATCGTATCGTCGGATCCCACCTGCGAAACTCAGTGCCGGCCGCTTTGCGGATCCGGCTGCGTGCCCCATTTTCCCTTTATAGTGCCACCATGGCGTACCGCTTCTCCTCGCGGGATGGCGAGGTGCACGTAGAGGACCTGACCGGAGCTTGGATGACAAGACCATTGCTCGCCGGAGTTCTGGCGCTTCTTATGGTTACTGCCCGCGCTGCCGACACCAGCGCTGCGAGGCATACCCCCGATGAGAGGGTTCCGTTATCCCACGCCACGAATGATTATGCGTCGGCCGTGCTCGCCGGCGTGCGTAATCAGAAGCGCAACAAGCAGCAACCCTACGTGACCGCCGGCGACAGGACTTACCTCATCGGCACGCAGGACGGAAATTTCCCTGACATGGGTCATCACGTACCGGGAGAGATGGCTGGCTTGTGGCTGCCGCCGATCAAACTTCTCGACGGCTTCCAGGCACGGCTCAGGGATGTGCAGACCGGCAAGGAGCTGCCGCTTGCAGAAAGCACCGAGATGGTCACTTATCCGTACGGTAATCTCTTCGCATATGGCCGAGTACTGGACGATGTGGATGTCGATCGCTTTCAGTTCGCTCCAGACCATCACCAGGGTCTGATCGTCCAATATCGATTCCGGAACGCGGCAGATCGTGCTCGTCGGTTGCGCCTTCAATGGTCTGTCAAAACGGATCTGCGACCCGGATGGTATGCGGACCATATTGGAGTGCAGGATGGGCAGGATATCGTCGATTGGCGTCCCGACAGCCGCACGTTCATCGCGAGAGACGTGAGTAACTCTTGGTTTTGCGTGTGGGGGGCCGTGTCCCCTGCCGATGCCAGGCGAGCTGAACATCCAGATGCGTTGCAAACCGGAGGCCTCGGTGTCACGGCCGCATCCAGGCACACAATCATCATCGGCCCGCATGCCAGCTCCACCCTCACTTTCGTCATCGCAGGCTCTGCCACCAGCGAGCGCGAGGCAGTCGATGCCTTCAAATACTTGGCGGCGCACCATCGCGCGCTTCAGGCTGAGAAAGTGGCGCACTATGGCTCGATCATCAACCGCGCCCAGATCACAATTCCCGATCGGCGCCTGCAGGAGGTTTACAACTGGACACGCATCAATATGGAGTGGCTGGTTCGGGATGTTCCAGGCGTGGGTCGCGGTCTCAGCGGGGGCTTCATGGAGTATCCCTGGTGGTTTGGCACGGAGACCTACTCCCTGCAAGCGCTGACGGCGTCCGGTGATTTCGAGCTGGCCAAACAGACTCTGCGATTGCTTCGCGATCAGTCCTACAAGGTAAACGGCAATGGTCGGATCGTTCATGAGATCACGACCGACGGACAAGTAGCGAATCCGGGCAACACCCAGGAGACGGCGCAGTTCGTCATGACCGTTGGCAAGCTGTTCCAATGGACTGGAGATCGCGATTTCGCAAAAGAGATGTATCCGGCCGTCCAGCGGGGTATCGATTGGCTCCTGAGCAGAAGGGATCCGCACAACCCCTTCCCCCAAGGTTACGGAATCACGGAAATTTACGGTTTGAACGCCGGCGTGATTGATGTCGCGGTGTATACGCAGCAGGCCTTGGAAGCCGCAGCACGCATCGCCGCAGTCATGGACGATAAGCAGGCCGAAATCCAATACCGCAATGGCGCATCAGAGTTGAAAGAGCAGATCAATCAACGATTCTGGATTGATGCGGATGCCACATACGGCGATTTTTACGGAAGCAGATCGCAGGCACTCGCCTCGGCGGAAGGCGCGATCAAGCAGGTAGGCCTCAAAAGCGGCGCGCTGGACCAAAAGGACCAGGATTTGATCGGGCATTACGAGCAACTCAAGGCCGATTTTGCAGCACAGCCCGAGGGAGACAGAGCCTGGATCACCAATAGGAACTGGATCATCGCAACGCCGATGGAGACCGGCATCGCTCCGCGGGCGCGGGCGATAGCGCTTCTGGACAAGATCCGTCGCGAGAATAGCGGCGAATATGGCCCTTATCTGTCTGCTGTCGCACGGCGGGCCATGATGACCATCTCAACGGGAGTGCAAGCCGTTGCAGAAGCCAACTACGGACGCACTGACGAATCGATGTGGTACGTCGACAAGATCGTGGAAACCTTCAACCGTGTATCACCAGGATCGATATCGGAGATGATGCCGGACTATGGTTGCTTCGCGATCGCGTGGACGAGCTATGGCATCGTGCTGCCACTGATCGAACATGTTTTCGGCATCCAACCCGACGCAGCCAATCAAACGATCGCGTTCGAGCCTCACCTTCCCTCCGGATGGGAGATATTCAGTATTAAGGAACTTCCGATCGGCAACAACGTGATTTCCCTCTCGCGTTACAAAACGGCAAAAGGCGTCATCTATGATATCGGCGCTAAAGACGCCGGGTGGAGCTTCTATTTGAGAGACAAAGCTTCACCCAACACTACGTATTTCCTCAACGGCAGACCCACTCATCCTTCCTCATTCGGCATCCGGATGGATGGCAAGAAGAATCAACTGCGCATCACTTCCGTTAACACCTCGGCTGCGGCATCGCAAAGCCGATGACTCCGTGAACCGCCGATTGATGTTGCGTGGGGCCGAAGCGCGCTGCATCAGGGCAGCAGCTCCGCCGCGAGTGCGACTACATTGCGGTTGCCCGGTAAGGTCAGAGTTTTTACCGTCTTGTGTGGATCGAGAGCGAAGGCGTATCCGTACAGATAGAACGGACCCGTCCCTTTACTTCCATTGCTGAGGAGCCGATACGCAGTCGTCGCAGCCTTCGCTTCACCGGAAAAACCCTGCGGCGTGAACCAGTCACTCAGGCTCTGCTGCATGGTACTCCTCGAGCCGTCCGTGTAAGTAATGACGAAGTTCTGGTTGAGTTGGTTGCCATGAACGGCGGTCGCAAGAAGCTGTAGCGTCGAAAAGCTTCCGGCGGGCAGCGGAACGGCGGTGTTGCTGACCGCATCGGCCACCCCCGCCCCCAGGAAGGCAAATGTGGTGCCGGACCAGGTTACCGAAGCAGTCAGCTGACTACTGGAATAGGCATCCCCAGAGCCATCCAGCCCCCCCGCGGCCACCGCGCTCCCATCGGCGCCAATGCCACGGACATTCGCAATCGTCGAGAGGTTCACGGCTGTCGGACCGGTAGGCGGAGGTGGTGGCGGCGGCGGGTTGCTGGAAGCTTGGAGGAATCCCGCCAGCAGGATTACGTTGCGATTGCTGGGCAAAGTAAGACTCTTGACGGTCTTGGTTGGATCAAGCGTTATCTGGTAGCCATACAGATAGAACGGTCCGGTGCCGGTTGTACCGTTACTGAGCAGCCGGTAAGCGGTGGTCGCCGCCTGAGACTCACCGGAATAGCCTTGCGGCGTATGCCAATCGCTCAGGCTTCGCGTCACAGTGGAGGAACTACCGTCGGTGTAGGAGATCAGGAAAGTCTGGTTCGGTTGATTTCCATGCACGCCGGTGGCGAGGAACAGCAACGACGAGTAGCTCCCAGCCGGCAGCGTGACAACGCTACGGCTGACTGCATCGGCCGCGCCCACCGGGCCCAGTGTGAATGAAATTCCGGACCAGGTAATCGCGCTGCCCAGCTGCTTGGCGGAATACGCATCCCCGAACGTGTCGAGCCCCCCGTTGCTGACAGGGGTACCGTCATTGAATATCGCGAATACATTCGCAGCGCCCGCGAGGCTGACCGGCGTCGAGCCGCCGGGAGGCGGAGGCGGTGGTGGTGGTGGAGGGGGTGGTGGAGGTGGCGGCGGCGGACTTGTTCCGGATGGCACCAGGTTTGCAGCCAGCACGATGACATTGCGATTGGCAGGCCAGGTGATGCTCTTCAGCGTCTTGGCCGAATTCAGCGCGAATGTGTAGCCATACAGATAGAACGGTCCGTTGCCCTTGCCACTGCCCGTCAACCGGTAAGCCAGCGTCACGGCCTTGGATTCGCCGGCATAGTTCTGCGGTGTGAACCAATCACTCAGGCTCTGCACGATCGAAGTAGTCGTGCCATCGGTGTACGTGGCGCGAAAGGTCTGGTTGAGCTGATTGCCATGAACCCCGGTGGCCAGAATGCTCAACGCCGAGTAGTTGCCGGCCGGCACGGTCTCGGTGCCACCGGAGACCGCGTCAGCCTGACCTGGAGTTCCAAGTGAGAATGCAGATCCGGACCACACCACGGAGGAACCGAGCAGATTGGCGGAATACGCATCTCCGGATCCATCCAGACCACCATTGGCAATCGCGGCGCCGTCGTTGACCAAGGCCGTCACATTGGCTGCCGAGCCAAAAGCGAGATTCACGGGTGCGGTGCCGGGCGCTGCAATGACATACGTGGCGCTGCTGACCGGGCTGTTGGTGAACCCCGTTGCGGCAGCCAGCGCCTTGATCGTAGTGGTGGCACTGATCGGCACCGCACTGGAGTATTTCGCGGATAACGAAGTTGGATCCGTACCATCCACGGTGTAATAGATGGCCGCGCCCGGCGTCGAGTCGGAGAGGGCTACGGATTGACTGCTGGTGTAAGTCCCGGCAGCAGGCTGGAATGTGGGCGCGGTGGCTGTCGGCAGCACTCCGCTCAACAGCCCGAATGCCGATACGGCACCTTTGCTGCCCACATATACCTTGCCATTGGCAATGGTAGGCGTTGCGAATTTGACCGCGCTGCCCGGCACATCGCGTGCTCCCGCGGCCTGGCTGCTGCTGTAAAGAAGCGTACCCAGGGCGGTGGCGTCGTAGGCATAGAGCACCTGGCAACCGGTACTGCCCGAACAGGTTGAGGAATAGGCACTGTCATCCAGGCCCCAGACGATTCCGTTCGACTGCCCGGAAGAGGAAACGGAAGGGATCGGCCCTGAAAAGCGAAACGCCTTGGCGCTCGATGAGATGGGCGATTTCGAGACCAGGCCACTATTGCCTGCATTGAACGAGAAGGCCTTGAGCGCCTCCGCTGCTCCCGTTTCATCATTACCTCCCGCCCAAAACAGGGACCCGTTCCAGTAGGCGGGGCTACCCCATAATCCGCTAAAGGCGTTTGGAATTTCCTCGACGATGTTTGGATCGCTGGAGGTGCAGCCTGGTTGCGTGCCGCAGAACTTGCCCATGTTGTTGCGATCGACCAGATATAGCTTGCCCTCTTTGCCGATCAGGGCCAGCAGCTGCTGCCCCGAGCTCAGATCCGGCAGCAGCACCAGCCCGCCGGCACCCACATCGGCGTCGGCGGTTGATAGCGTTGACTGGTTGTAGGGCGTGAAATAGTCCAGAACCGGAAAGGTATTGTTCGTCGGCGGCCCGAGCTTGATGATGCTATCGCCAAGATTGGTAGTCCCATTCCAGCTGCCATTGCCGCTAGCGACGAAAATATTGCCGCTAGCATCGGCAGCCGGCCCACTGCCGCCCATCCAGAAACCACTGCTGGCACCGTTGGCTGAAGAATTGTAAGCCGCCTCCAACAGCAGCGAAGTGGCGCCATAGGCCATTACCCAGCCGTGCCATGGGGCGATGTCACAGTGTGCGGCCCAGGAGATGACCACATGACCGTTTTCGAGCAACAGTGCTGAACGCTGGTTCTCGAGCTTGGAATTGAAGCTGACCATGCTGCCATCGCCGTCACTCGCGGTGCCCGCAACGCTCGCCTGAATCTTGACCGGACCGCCGAATTTTTCCGCAGCAGTGCTGATATCCAGGGCGTGCAGATACTGCGAGATGACGCCCTGAGCCTTTCCTTTGGCGAGCACATAGAGCGTGCCGGTCGACGTGTCGATGACAGGCGTGCCGGTTATACCGACCTCGGTCGCGATGTCGCCGCAATTGAGATCCGCACCACTGCTGACGGTGGTGCCACCCGCAGGAATCAGACTCTTCTGCCAGTAAACCCGACCGGAATCCGCATCGATGGCATAGATGCTGTCATGCTGTGTCGCTACGTAGACGACATTGTGAGCGGCGCCCGCCACGGTGACATTGGAGACCACCAGGGGTTGCGCATATACGCTGCCGTCGACTGCAACCGTAAACAGTTTGCCGAACTGCGTACTGTTGACATTGGCAGGCGTCAGGAAGCTCTCATGCGTATTCTGGCCTGAACGCAGATTGTCGTTGTGATAGGTCGTGACGTCGACCTGGGCGCTCACCCGCGACGCGCACAGCACGAGGATAGCTGCAGCGAAACGCTGCATCTTGAGTTCCACGATTGCCCCCTCCCGTTGCTGGCCGGCAGTGTGGTCTCACCCCGACTTATAGATTCTTCGGGTAAGACTTATGGTGCTTCAGCTTACCGCTCGTCCTGGCAGGAAGCCAGTCAGGGAGGGATCTACAGTACGGTACCGGGGGGCTTCCTGCTCACCGGTTGGCGTGGGGCCCCATACGCCTGCTGCAACAGACTCCCTATCCCTGGGAGAGCCAACAGACCGGCGCCCGACCGGCCTCCAAGCGGCGGCTCAGTAACTGACGCCGCTGCCTAACACGTCAGACTGCCTCGGCGTCCCGCCCTCTTGTCCTGCTGCGTGGCTTTTCTTCGCACTGCGCCCTAACCTGATAGTGAAGTTGCAACAGACAGCTTTGTCTGGAGGTAGGGTCGCGTGGCCGTGAGCCACCGCATTCGACCATCCCGTCGACGACGTGCGGCTCGCCTTCGATCGCCGTCCGTACGGCAGCACTCAGGTCGTAGTGCCCGTCGCAGCCCGCATAGGGACACGGATAGGCAAAGAACGCACGCGCCGGCGGATACAGCTCGTGCAGCTGCGATGTTGGCATGTGCGGATGCGAACCTTCGAACTTCAGCTCGATACGAAGCTGGCGCACCTCAGGGAATGCTTCACGAATGGCGCGGCAGGCGGCACGCTCGCGACGTAACTGCTCGAGGCGCCCCTCCCGGGTCGTGGCCGAGCTGTTGGAAGCGAGCTTCACTGCCGACCTCTGTGGGTGCTTCGCTCCACGCGTGACCGCTGTTCCTGTTGCACTTCGGCAAGTGTCAGACGGGTACTGACCGCGATCACATCCAATATCGGATGCTGCGGGTCGGAGGGCATACGCAGTCCGTGCATCTGCTCCCAGGCGCGAATTCGTTGCTCCGGAGGATTGAGGTCCGAGCGCTGCTCAGCCAGCTCCAGGCTACGTTTCTTCGCGCGCTCCCGTTGCTCCTCGGCGAGGCGCTCGCCATGAGATTTGATCAGATCGCCCGACAGCGGACGGTCACTCATTATCGGATTCTCCGCGAGCTGCGGGGCGGCTGAGGAGAATGCCGTAGACCCATGGCCGGCAGCAGACGCCCGTTTGCATCGTTAGTAGCGCCGCGGCCCTCGATTGCCGCCCGCGGACCTGTCGCGATCCTGTGCCTCGTTGACCTTCAGAGCGCGGCCTTCCAGCTCAGTGCCATTCAGAGCCTGCATGGCTCGCGAGGCATCGGCATTCGACATCTCCACGAAACCGAAGCCACGCGGCCGTCCAGAGTCCCGATCCGTGATCAGGGAAACCTTCTCGACGGTGCCGTGCTTTGCAAACAGCGAGCGCACGGAATCGTCGGTCGCGGTGAAAGGAAGATTGCCTACATAGAGCTTGGTCACAATGAATTACTCCGAAACGACATGAATGGAAGCCGGACGCATCTGTTCTATGGTCCGTTAAGCTTCGCGAGGGTGAGACTCAGTGGTCGATGGGGCACCATAACGGCGCCGAAGGCCACGGCGGACAAGCCGAAAAGATTACGAGCCGCCGCGCAGGATACAGGAGTTTGCGCAACTTTTCGTCAATATTTGCTGCCCGCACCGCGGGATCCACCCCCACACATGCGCCGGACGTAGACATCTGGCCGGTCCCATACATCTGCCCGGCCCCATACATCCGCCGGACTCGGGATCAGACCGGCGTTACCGCTGGCAGAACGGCAGACCGTTCAGGCGATGACAGAAGCGGCTCACTATCGCTGAAGCCAACTCGCGCATCCAGTTCGGTATGCATTGCCAGCAGGCGTTGTTGCAGCTCCAGACGCAGCTTCTCGATTTCAGACTCGCTCGCCTGTGGCGCAATCTGCAGCGGCTCGCCGATCAGAATGCGAATTGCGGCACGCGGTTTGGGGATGACCGTGCGGTCCCAGGATCCCCGATTGACCCAACATGACGCGGTGGAAGCGGCTACCGGAAGCAGGATGCCATTGGTTTTGCGAGCAAGCGTGACAATCCCGAGTTGCGCCACGCCTCGGGGCCCGCGCGACCCATCGACCGCCAGACACGAATTGAGCTTTGGGTCTTCCCGTTGCGCTCTGATCATTTCAGCCAGCGCGCGTGCGCCGCCCGATCCGGAGGAGCCACGGGCAACTCGATAGCCCAAGCTCTCCTCGAGGCTCGTCATCACGTCGCCATCACTGCTGCGCGAGCACATGAGCATCCATCTGCCCCGAGTTGGTCGGCTGAAGTAGTACAGCAGCTGAAAGGTACGCGCGTGCAGGAAAGCACCCACGATGGGGCGATCGCCCTGCAACAGGTCGAGCAGCGCGCCTTCGTTCTCCGTTGTGTAGTGCCAGGACATTCCCAGCGAACGGTACACGCATCGCGCCAGCGGCGGTCCGAGCCAGCGGACCACGAATTTGCGCACGGGGTGCTTGCGCTTGTTCTCAACCGGAGTCGGAGCGTTCAAGGCTCCACACCGCCATTCGCCGGGCAGGACACCCGACGACCCGAAGCATGCGCTTGCGCGAATTGACCGCTGGCCATAGCTCCAACCAATGCAAGCTCACCGGCCAGCGCAGCGACGGCACAGATCTCCGCAAACTTTGGCGCGGAGCCGGCACCGTTGCAGCCGAGCATCGAGAGACATTCGCGGGCAGTGGGCAGATAGGTGCCGCCACCGACGGTGCCTACGATGAGATTGGGTAGCGTAACGGATGCGTACAGCTCTCCAGCCCCGGTCCGTTCAATGCGGGTCAGGGAGGTGGCAGCTTCCGTTACGCATGCTGCATCCTGACCGCAGGCGATAAATAGCGCCGCGAGCGCGTTCGCGACATTGCCCTGCAGGCCCATCGTGCCTGTCTGTACGGCGCCGTGTACGGCCTGACGCCAGGCGCGCTCCATCTTTTCGGCGTCCGACCGCCAATAGCGGCTGAGTTGTTTCGGCTGTAGTACCAACTCTGCGCTGACGTTGCGACCTCGGGTGGCGCGAAAACCCATGGGCGTTGCGTGTTTGTCGCCGGAGACCATCGATTCCATCAACCAGGAAAGCGGCTTCTGCGGCATGTCATGCAGCAAACGCTCGCAGATTGCCTGGGTGGCGAGCGTTACCATGTTCTGACCGGCCGCATCACCGGTCGTGTATTCGAACAGAACGTAGACGGTATTCGCGACAACCGCCGCGCGCGAGCCGATCAGACGGCAATAGCGCGATGTCGCAGCGGCCGTTTCCTGCAAGAGTGTCAAGCGAGCAGCAAGCCAACAGGCAAACTCGTTCGCCGCCCCAAGAGTGGCAAATTCAAAACACGGGGCGCGACCTACCTGTTGATCCGTGCACGCCGCCGCGGCGCCACCACTGCGGTTCATCGCATTGAAGGCATGCTGAAAGGAAGCAACCAAGGTCCCCTCGCAGGTGGCAAAAGGGACGAAGTAGTCGCCCTGCGCGGCGGCACCGCGAATCCGCACGGGACCGGCGATACCCAGCGGCACCTGCGCGAAGCCTATGAACCCCTCAATGCTGCCCTTGAGCAGCTCGGGTTCCACCTCGCCTCCCTCGCCGCTGATCCGCTCGATCTGGTAGCCCGCCGCGCGCAGCCGTTGCCTGCGTGCAACGAGCGCTTCGCGCGAGGAATCGGTTACCGAAGGCAGACGTTGCCTTTGCGCTGCAGAGCACTCCGGACCCCCACCGGCGGGTCCCAACACCGGGCAGCCGGCCGCTTCCTCCAAATCGTTCAATGCGCCCTCATTTATCCGCCGCGGTTTGGGCGAACGTGACCCCCCATCTGACTCACATCCTACCCCGTCGAGAGATGCTCAGGGCCATTGGTTGGCCAGGCAAAGTTGTCCGAGCATCCAGCCCAGAATAAAACAGTCATGACTGTTTTGTTTAATGCTATGTTGGCCAACGGGTGCGACAGCGCGAGAGAAGCGCTGCCAGGCGGAGATTGTCAAAGGCAGGGCTTGGGCCTGTCAGCCAATGCGCGCCTCCAGGGCAATGTAAGCACAACAAACGGAGTGTGCGCCGCCCGTCCTTTTGCAAGGATGTCGCTCCTGATCTGACGACGGAGCACATCATGAGTTTTCGGGTAACCGGCCTTGAGCCTAGCGCTTTCCAATCCTACTTCGGACTGAGCGACGCAGAACTCGCTGCGCGTGGGGTGCGGCGCTGCATCGCAGACCGCAAAGGCGCATTCCCCGACCGTATCGAGCTGCGGGACGCCGGGATCGGCGAGCGCCTGTTGCTTCTCAATTACGAGCATCAGCCAGCCCTCACCCCCTACCGGGCCAGTCATGCCATTTTCGTACTCGAGACCGCCCGCCAGCGTTATGACCGGATCGACGAAGTCCCCGAAGTGATGCGCACCCGGCTCATCTCATTGCGGGCCTTCGATGCGGAACACCAAATGGTCACCGCCGATGTGGTGGACGGCAAAGTGCTCGAGGATCTCGTACTGCAATTTTTATCCGACCCCCGTGTCGCGTATCTGCAGGCGCACTATGCCAAACCGGGCTGTTACGCAGCTCGAATCGAGAGGGCGTGAGCGACGCCGAGCGCATCCCTACGGCGCGATGCCCCGCAGCGTGCGGACGAGCTCGTCCAGGTCGGCATCAGTTACGTTCAGATGGAACACGATCCGAATAGTCTGGACACCCATGCTGGAGGCACGGATGCGCTGATTTTGCAACTTCCGTAGAAAAGCCTCGGTGGTCAGCGCATCGCTCAGCGTGAAGATCACGATGTTGGTTTCTACCGGTAATGTCGCCGCCACGTACGGCAGCGACCGCAGCTCGGCTTCCAGCAGTTTCGCGCGGGCGTGATCCTCGCGCAGCCGCTGTACATGATGTTCGAGCGCGAACAGACCGGCCGCCGCGAGATACCCGGCCTGCCGCATTCCGCCACCCATAACCTTGCGATAACGGTGCGCCCGGGAGATGAGCTCCCGCGACCCCAAAAGCAGCGATCCAGCGGGCGCTCCGAGTCCCTTGGACATGCATATTGAGATCGTGTCGAACAGGCGACCGAAATCACGCGGTGATTGCTGTCGCGCCACCAGTGCGTTAAAGAGCCGAGCGCCATCCAGATGCAGCGCAAGAGCATGCTCGTTGCAGGCGGCGCGGATGTGCTCGATCTCCTCGACAGACCAACAGCAACCGCCTCCCTTATTCACTGTATTCTCGATTGCCACCAGTCGGGTCCAGGGCAAATGAGAATCGTCACGCAGATTGATGTTCTCCCGCACCTGCTCAGCGGTGAATCGTCCGCTGCCACCCTTCAGCAGCCGCACTGAAGCCCCGGAGTTTGCCGCTATACCCCCGCCTTCGTAGAGATAGATATGCGCAAGCTCGTGACAGATGATCTCATCACCCGGCCGCGTATGGACCTTGATGGCGATCTGGTTGGTCATCGTACCGGTCGGGCAGAAAAGCGCCGCCTCCTTGCCGAACATCTCGGCAACCCTGCGCTGCAGCGCGTTGACCGTGTCGTCCTCCCCGTAGACATCGTCACCGACTTCGGCATGCATCATTGCTTCGAGCATCGCGGCAGTCGGCCGGGTAACCGTGTCGCTGCGTACGTCAATCGTTCTTTGTTCCACGGCGGCTCCTCGGGAAGCTATACGGCGCCACTGATCTGGGTAGATCCCGATGGTACTACTTCTGCGGTACCCCCTTTGACTTGGCACCGCCCCGCTCCGTACTCGCAGGCTCGCGCCCAGGCACCACCCCGCGCGGCGCGCTCGCCAGGGCGCGAATCAATTCCGCTTCTGCTGGCCGATAGGGAGTGCCATCCGGATGCAAGATGTCATGGTGCCAGACGGCGGGCTCGCGACCATTGACATACGGCAACTGCCAGCTGTCCCACGGGAAGCGAGTCTGCGTTTTCCCATCGACCAGACCCCAGTTGATCATCGCCACGTGGAGCTCTTTGCCGACCGGCAGGGAGCCGTCGAACGTGGAGCCCACGCCGCGTGCCAGGTACTCAGTGCACCACACCGGTCGGCCGCGTCTCAGCAGTATCGAGGCCTTCCGGGCCAGGCTCTCCGGCCAGTGATAGTCGTGGAACGACAGCACGTCCGACTGCTCGAGTTGAACCTTTTCGATTGCCGAGGGTTGGCCCTGCGCCCAGCCTGCATCCTGGAAAACACCGCTGGTGAGCGGCTGAGTGGGGTTAGCGCTGCGCGCCCAGGCGAAGACCTTGGGAAGCAACTCCTCGACGCGATTACGGACCTGCGATTGCGTCCCGGATGGCTCGTTCCAGAGATCCCAGCCGACGATGCGATCGTCTGCGGCGAACGCGCCGATGATACCTCGCACGTAGCCCTCGAGCCGGCTCTGCTGAGCGATATCTCGCAGCGCAGTCAGTCCGGGACTCTGCACCCATCCGGAGTTGTGAATGCCTGGGATCGGCGGATTCTGCGGGCCTAACTTCGGCTCGGCCTGCCAGTCGCTGTCGAACAGCACGAACAGCACCCGCATATGATGCCTGGCGCAGATCGCCAGAAATGCCGCAACCCGCTCCCGGAACACTGCGGCATCGTGATCCCACAGCAGGTCATGCAGAAACACGCGCATGGTGTTCATGCCCAATCGTTGCGCCCAACCGAGCTCGCGATCGATCTGTTGCGGATTGAAAGTTGCGGCCTGCCACATCTCGAGCTGGTTGACCGCTGAGGAGGGAATGTAATTAGCGCCAACCATCCAGGGTTGTCGGGCATACCAGGCGTTCGCTTCGGCGGCCGTCCACTGATTGCGACCCGAGACGCCGGTCGCGAACAGCAAGCAGAGGGCTGCCAGCAGCGGCTTCATACAGCGTGCCGCTGTCCTCCTGGAGTCAGGCCTGTAGGGGAAGAAGATGTCTGCGCGGGTCAGTGGGCAAAGAATTGTGAGCGTGCGATTTCCTGTAGCACCGTGTTTTCGCGGGTCTTTTCATCCAGACGACTCTTCACGATGTCCCCGATGCTGACAATGCCGATCACCTCACCGTACTGAAGCACAGGCACGTGACGAGCCCGGGTGACTGTCATGAGCTCCATGACCTTTTGCACACTGTCTTCCGGTGAGGCGACTGGGCCACCAGTGGTCGCTATCTCCATTACACGGCGGTTGAGCAGGCCGGCCGGATGGGAAGCAAGGCCCTGGACGACGTCGCGTTCGGAGAGCACCCCTGTCAGTTGTCCCTCTTCATCAATCACCAACACGGCGCCCACGCCCTCGGACGCCATGAGCTCAATCGCCGACGCGACCGATGCTGACGGGGCGACCTTGATAATCTCCAGTCTCTTAAGCGCCAGAATCTGACTGATTCGCATGACACTCTCCATCCTCGGCGTACTTGTGAGTTTTGTTGGCGATCTCTGCGGTTCAAGCTGCCGGCCCGAACGCTGTGCGCAGCGTTCAGCAATGACCCTATGCTACTACCGCTCCGGCCAGGGAGTGCTGCGCCTGAACCCGTACCTGAGAATAGCCTTGCAGTTCGTTTCTTAAGTTATTGATTCGCTTGTCTTGAGCTTCTGCCCGGACCGGTATAGAGCCTGCCGCTCCACTCGGCAGCCTGATAAAGGGTTGGTAGCCACTCTGCCGCTCTCCCGCCCATCACAGCGCCGGGAATGCGACTCAAAGCGCGCAGCCAGCGCGTCCACAGCGAGAGCGGTCGGCCGCAGATTGACCACCCGCCTACCGTCGGTTGCCTGAGCTCCTTGCTCTGACCGCTGCCGAATGCGTGTCGGGCGATATAGGCGAGTGTCTGGCGATCTTTCGCAATACAGTGCAGCACCTCCGCATCCGGCACCCACTGGCCTGCGCAGCGCTCCTCGAGCAATGTGCTCAGTACCTGCACCTCCTCACCGCCGAGCCAGTAATTCGCGGGCTGCCGACCCAACCTCGTATCGAACTCAATGGGTCCTGGCTGACCGAGCTTGAGAGCGAAGTTAGCACCATAGGGCAAATCACGGCACGTGCTGATACGTACCGGCCGCTCACCCAGATCGCGCACCGCGTAGATTCCGGCTATTTTGGGCCAGCCGGCAGCAAGCCACGCCGGCGGCGCCATGTCGAAGAGCGGCCGGATCGGTCCCCCGAAGAATGTGGCATCGGGATATTCGACGAACGCCTTGGCGTACGCCGCGATCCAGCCAGCACACACGACCACATCATCATCCGTCCAGATGATGTACTCGCCACTCGTCTCGCGGATCGCAGCATTGCGGGCGTTGGCAAGTCCAACGCGCGGCTCATGGACATAAGTCACGGCGATGCGCTTTGCCAGCAGCTCGACGACTGAGTCGGTGTGATCGGTGCAGTTGTTGTTTACCACCACGAGTTGCACGGAGTGCCCAAAGGCTTCCACCGCCGTGGCGATTGAAGTCAGCGCGCGCTGCAGCGACCTGGCCCGATTCCAGGTGCAGACCGCCACCGTGATGCGCACCTCAGGACGCCTTGCGCACACAGCTCACGAGGCTCGCGCCCGACAGCCCTGCGATTGGAGCAAGGCCCAGTAACTCGATGAACGTCGGCACCACGTCATAGGCGCTGCGGGTACCGTAGTGTCCCGACTGAATGTCTGCGCCATTGACCAGAGCGAACCCCGGCCCGCCGGTGTGGCCGCCGGTGCGACGGTACGGCAGCGGCCCGATCCGGCCATGCTCAGGATGGTCGAGTCCCATCGGCGCTCCGCGCCACAGAATGACGAGGTCAGCTTCAGTGGGTCCGAGTTCCATCGGATCGGCCGCGGCAGGATACTCGATCTCTTCGATGACGCTCTCGCCGGTAATGGCGTCCCGGCATGCACGGAGGGTGGCGACAAGGTCATCCCGAAATGCGCGATAGCGGGCCGGATCAACGCGACCGTCGCGTTCGCGGCCCCGCAAATTGATTCTGATCCGGCCGTCATAGAACGAGGGCAGCGCAAACGCGGACATCCGCTGCCAGAACCGCCTGTAGCGCGTAGCCGGCATCCAATCAATCGGCAAACGCAGCCTGGTGCCCGGTTCGACCATCATGCTGGCTAACATCCGTTTGAGGCTGCGCCTGGCAGGTGCAGGCATGAGTCGTCGCGGCAGTCGCCGCCAGAGCGGCTCACCAACCATCGGTTGTTCAGGCGGAAAGCCCCTAGCAACCCAGTTGCCCCAAGACTCCGATTCGGTCATGACCGTCTGTCCGTCGAGCGTCGCGGACGTTGCGATGTCTCGGTGGAAGTAACCCCTGCCGAACGCGCGACGGTAGAGCAGTTCAGCGAGCAGCAACATGCTGGCGGCGTCGGATCGATTCGGGCCCATGCCATGCATCGAGAACACCACGATGGTAGCGTCAGGGAATCCGAGCTGAAGCTCCCCGATCAAGGCGTCGATCGCTGCATAGACAGAGCGGATGCCGGCCGCCGCGCCCTCGGCTGACGCACATGCATGCAGAGGATGAGTCAGATCGATGCCATGCCACAGACCCTCCAGCGCTGAATGCGCCTCGCTGACGGTCAGCAGTGCGAGTTCCCAATCGGGCAATCGCTCTGCGTAAAGCCAGCGCGCAACCCGGGTGCGCAAGCGCACCGCTTCGCTAAGGCCCGCGCCCATCTGCTGCGTCGCTACCGGCGAATTCCACGGCGTCGCATAGAGCCACTTGCGCGCAGGGTAGGAACCGAATTTCGCTTCGACCTCAGCGAGCAATTCGCCTGGATTCGCCGCGCAAGCCACGCCCGGGTCGTGAGCTCCCCAGGCAACGATCCCACGCGTGTGAGGTACTCGCGTCAGGTCGAAATACGGCGCATCGAACACCACGGCCCGGGAGCCCAGGGCATGCGTGAACGGTGTCAGAGCTGTACCTTCCTGACGCACCCGGTAACTCGCCGGATCGAACCGCACGGCCGACCAACGCTGCGCAGCCGTAGGTGAAAGTCCCGTTGCAACATGCTCACCGGCCAACCCCGTTCTGCGGGCAGAGCCGTGATCGAGCCAAAAGTGCGCGCTGTCTTCCGTGAGCGCGCGCAACACTGGCATCTGTCCTTCCGACATCAGCAGACGTCCGATGGATTCCTCATAACCGTCGAGACAGATAGCGAGCACTCGCGCCAAGGTGCATTCCTCCAACTGCTGCGCCATCGTATCGCGACCGTAGGCGATCTGCGACATGTCGAGTCGCACGCCACGCTGTGCGAGGATCGCGCATAGATACGACATCCGCGATGCGCTCGCGTCGCGGCTAGCAGCAAATCAATCATCCTGCGAGGTGTTCAGGCATGACTCAGAGCGTGCGCAGAGGGGTGTTGACAAAAATGTTTCTCGGCGGCGGCAGCTTCTTGCTGACACCTGTGCTGTGCGTTTCCAACGTGCCCGCGGTGTGCACGGCGCCGTTCACCGGTGATAATCGGCCGACGACGACCACCGTCGGTAGCGGCAGTGCCGCCAGCTGCACAGAGAGCGCGCTGAGTCATGCGCTCGCCAAGGGAGGCGTGATTCGCTTCAACTGCGGCGGACCGGCGAAGATCACGCTAACCTCCCAGAAGGTCTTGCGCACCGATGTCGATACCACTCTGGATGGCCAGGGGATGATCACGTTGGACGGCCGCGGCACCACCCGCCTGTTGTACTTCTCGTCACCGAATTTTCAGGCCACGAGAACTACCGTGACCCTTCAGAATCTCACGCTGCAAAACGGCGCCGCGAGCGGCACCTCGATCCCTGCAGCATCGCCGCCCTGCTCGTCCGGTACTAATACCGACGGCAGCGGAGGCGCCATTTATGTCCGCGACGGCATATTGCGGGTCTGGAACTCGACCTTCCGGGCCAACGAGGGTGCCACGCTCGGACCCGACGTCGCCGGCGGAGCGATCTACACTGTTGGATCGCTGGGTACGACGATCGTCGGGAGCACCTTCCAGTCCAACCGCGCCTCCAATGGAGGTGCGGTGGGATCGCTGTGGGGCAACCTCAGTATTTACAACAGCCAGTTCGCCTCCAACCAGGCGACCGGCAATGGCGCCAACGGCGTCAGTTCGGCTTGCAAGGTCAAAGGGGGCCAGACTGGCAGCGGCGGCAACGGTGGTGCAGTAGTCATTGACGGAGCCGAGGCGTACGCCGTGAACGTGTGCGGTGCGACCTTTACGGGCAACACAGCCGGTGCGGGCGCCTTCGGCGGCGCGTTGTTTCGCACCCCCGATGGCGCGACACAGAAAACCTCTATTGACCGGAGCACATTCGCCGGTAACACCGCCCCGAACGGTGGCGCATTATATTTTCACAATTCAAACCTGATCATCACCGCCTCCACGCTATCGGGCAATACCGCCACCGCAGGTGGCGGCGCGCTGTTCGCGGATGGCTCGAACCTGGGGTTCACCAACGACACGTTCGCTGCAAATATTGCCGAGCGCGGTCTCGGCGGCGCCATCCTGCTCTTCGGCAACGGTGGCTCGCTGCAGAATGTAACCTTCACCGCCAATCAGGCCGCGGGTGGCTCCGGATATTTCGGCGCAGCGATTGCTGGCGGTACCTCGCTGGGTATCAATAATACGTTGTTCGCCGAGAACACCTCGCGGGACTGTGGCGCACCGATGGCCTGCTCCGCCGGTAGCAGCAGCGGACTGCACAATCTTCAGTGGCCTGCGACGCATGCGGTGTGCAGCAACGCGGATCGGGCTTGCACCTCAGGCACGATATTCAGCAACCCGCAGGTTGGCGAGCTGAAGAGCAATGGCGGACCCACTCAAACGGCTGCACCGCTGCCCGGAAGCCCTGCTTTGGGCATCGGCCGCAGCTGTCCTGCCACGGATCAACGTGGAGTGACGCGCCCGCTAAATGGCTGTAGCGCCGGCGCGGTCGAAGGCAGCGCTCTGTGACGGATCGATGCTTCGGGGCTGGCCGCCCTTATATGTCCTTACATTTTTTAAAAGCAGCGCACGTCATGACGGTAGCAACATGTCTCCCGTAATTAGAGGCGAGCTGTTGGATGTATTCTCTCGATCCGCAAGATCTGCCTTACGTGAACGCCAGCGTCGAGCGATGCTGGTCGAAGCCGGCAGCGCACGAATTCCCGGGCCGCCGAGCTCGGTGTCGGCATCCCGGCTCGCTCGGTCGTAACCCTTCGCGCTTAACTGCCGTTAGCCAGGTTGACGCTGACGCCCGCATTGCGGGAATTGGCTTCCTGCAGGATAAGCCTCGCAACGAACAGATCATAGGCGGCCATGCCTACGCTCTTGAACAGCGTGGTCGCAGCGTTCCGGAGCTTTTTCCGACCCGCGACGATCTCACCGAGATGCATGATGTCGCCCGGCTGAAGCGCACCTTGCTGCAGCGGATTAATGACGTCGCCGCTCTCAGCTCGCGCCGCATCCGCATCGACCACGATGTTTCCTGCCAGCCGCGCGAGGGCACTCGGTACTTCCTGCATCTCAGGGGTGAAGGAACCGAACGCGAAGATCTGCCTGCCTTCGAGCAGAGCGGGGTCATCCGGAAGAACCGGTTGTGACGAGGTGGTGGCCGTAATGATCGTCCGAACGCGCTTCAGCAGGTCGCTGCCGCGCGTACAGGCGATGAGTTCGACGTCCTTCACACTCGCCAGAAATCTCTGCCGGAACCGCGATTCGCTGGCTGCTGAGCGCGCGAGGTAGCAAATCTGCCTCAAGGGCCGGATCCCACAGGCGGCGATGGCCAGACACGTGCCCTGCGCGCCAATCCCTATGACTCCCAGGCTAGACAGATCAGGAGGTGTCATCCACTTCAATGCGGTCGCGCCGATGGCGCCGGTACGGTGCGCCGTCAGAGTCGTGCCATCCAGCAGTGCCGTGGTCTCGCCCGTTGCGGCGTCCAAGAGAATCATGGTCCCTGATGTCACCGGCATCTGACGGGCAGAATTTCCGGGAATCACTGAGATGAGTTTGACGCCGATAGCGCGCGCATCGACAGCCGGCATGAGCAGCAGAGTCCCACCACCGCACTGAACCTGTGATCGCAGCGGAACGCTCACCTCGTTGGTCAGAGTGGCATGCAACGCATCCTCAATCGCGTTCACGAGAGTTGCCGCGGGTAACAGCTTCTCGATATCCGCTGCAGTCAGAATTCGCATGCCGCCACTCACCATCGTTCGCCGAGCTGGTGAACGATAGCCGATCCATGGCTGAAGAGGGTTTCCCGCAGGCCTTGCAGAGCAGGTGCAGTGGGCAACGTTACCGGCAGCGGCAACTCGTCCTCGCGAAGCTTGCCCAGCACGTGATGCGCAAGCTGCTGTCCGAATGCAGTTCCGGGGGCAATTCCCCTGCCGTTGTATCCGGTCACGGCAATTACCTGCGTATCCAGCCTGTGAAAGTGCGGCACGTGATCAGAGGTCATGTCGATCATGCCGTACCAGGCAAACGGAAAGCTCACCTCTTCCAGTTGTGCAAACGTCCTCAGCACTGCCCGTCTTGCCCAGTCACGGTGTATGCAGCCGTGCCAGCCGCCCAGAGCGCCCAAGCTGCCGACGATCAGGCGGCCGCTCTGGTCCAGCCGGAACGAACGCAGGACGGTACGGGTATCCCAAATTCCTTGCCGCTCCGGCAGGATTAGGGCCAGCGTCCTGTCAGACAAGGGCTCTGATGCAAAGTTGAAATACGGCAGTTGGATCTGCTGCCGGCGCAGACGGCTTGTCAGGTAACAGGTATAGGCGCCGGTCGTCACCACGATCCAATCCGCCGTGACCGCGCCGCGAGCGCCCGGAACGCGCCAGGCGCTCTGCGCTCTCTCCCATGACAGCGCGGGTGATGCGGTGAATATCAACGCTCCAGCCCTCATGGCCGCGGTAGCTAACCCGCGTGCATAGGCCAGCGGTTGAATGGTTCCTGCGCGGCGATCGAGGAGCGCGCTGCGATAAAGCCGGCTGCCCGTCAGGCGCCCGGTCTCCGCTGCGTCGAGCAGCGTGAGCGCCGCGCCCAGCTGTCTCCATTCCGCCTGCCGACGGCGCAACTCGGCCTCCCCCCTCTCATCCGGTGCGCAGTGCAAGGTACCGCGGCGTGAGGCCTCGCATTCGATGCCGTGCTGCGTAATGAGCTCGAAGACCAGGCCTGGAGCAGCATCGAGCAGCGCAAGCATCCGCTGTCCGTAGTCAGGTCCCAGGCGCTGAATAACGCCCTGCGGGCTCTCCCACAGACCTGCGTTCACCAGACCCACGTTGCGTCCGGACGCGCCGGATCCAATCTCTTGCGCCTCGAGTACTACCACCTTGGCGCCGGCCCGCGCCAGCTGCAGCGCTGCGGAAAGTCCGGTGAAGCCTGCGCCGATGATCGCAACATCTGCTCGCAGGGATGCTTCCAGGCGCGACGTGGCCGGCGCATCAGCCGCGGTGTGCTGCCAGAGGCTTACGCCACATTGCTCACTCACGAGCGCGAGTCGCTCCTCGCGTAGCGGCACGTACCCTCGTTGCAATGGATGACCGCAGCGGGTTGCAGGTGTGCTTCGCGTTCGGCAACACGGCGCAGGATCGCAGCACGACGCTCGTGTTGCAGTGAACGGATATAGCGTCCATCCACCCGTATCCACGGCGTGCCGTATCGGGCTACCTCGGCTATGGCGGTTTCCGAATCGACATCTTCTATCAACACCCGATACGCGGCGATCAGGACGCCGGTGCGGTCGAGCCCATCGAGGCAATGCACGTAGACGGGCTTGGGCGCCCGCTTGACGATGGCAATGAACTCAGCCACATGTGCATCAAGCAACGACCAATTGACCAGATGCACCGGCTCAAAGTCAGGTATGTGGTAGTACTGCACCTCCTGCATTCCTGCCGGTGCATGCGTGCGATCAAATGCGTAGCGGTCGCTGATGAAGACCTCCAGATTCACCACGGTACGTACACCGTGCTGCAGCAACCAACTCGCGTCATCGCGGCTCGGCCGCTCTCCACGCCACAACGCCGGAGCCTCGACGCAAAAGTTGCGTATCGGCGAGCCCAGATCGTTCGGACACGCCCCGTCCGCGGTGTGTTTCGCAAAATATGCGCATCCGCCGAGGGACACCAGGCTGCATGCCAGCGTCAGGAGAAGGGCGCCACGGAGCAGCGCACCGTTGAGTCGGGGCAGCAGAGCTTCTCGCTGTGAATCCGGCTGGCTCATGGTGCGCTACTGCTTTCCGACTCCATCTGCACCTGCTCGGCGCCGGCGCTGCGCGATGCGGCCCGGCGCGTCACCCGATAGAAGGTGACGGCGACCTTGCCCAGCAGTCCCTGGCCATGGACGAGGGTCTGCACTTCATCCGGTTCAGCTCCATAGGAACTCTTGTACGGGTGAGCCCCGAGCAACATGTCGAAACGGCTTGCGCCCCGGTCACAACACCAGCGCACCAGGCTGTCCAGCAGCAGCGTGCCAACACCCTGCGCCGCATAGTCCGCATCATAGGTCGGTATGTAGTAATAAAAGGTGCCATGGCGGAAAAAGCCAAGGTGTGTCGCAACGATGGTACCGTCACGGCTTTGCAGACAACTCAAATGCAGCGAGCCGCTTTGCGCAAGCTGTCCTGCCAGCTCGCGGAGGAATTGCGGCCCCTGCGGCTCGATCAGGAAGCTATCAGCCTGCCGGTGCGCGATCCAGCGCTGCTTCTGTTGAATGACCTGCTCGAGCACAGGTTCCAGCGGTTCGCCCTGCTTCCAGACCCGCAGCGTCAAGCCCAGCTCGCTCATGCGGCGCACCCCACGGCGCACGCGTGCGCGGCTCTTGGGCGACTGCGCCTTCAGCCAACTCTCGCTGTCGTTCCAGGTAAGTGGCACGGAAAACGCCTGTTCGCGGGTTTCGATCCACGGATCCAGTCGTGCCAGCAAGGGACGCACCCTGGCATCCATCCGCACCTGGCCCATGCGCCACACATCAAACCCGCCGGCGGCGCGCAGGTGCTTCCACATCGATTGCAGCGTGACATCCGCCGGTACGTCGGCCGAAACGATGGCATCGCAATAGTCCGTCGCCTTAGCGCCGATCCATTCGAGCAGGCGCACGCCCTTATACCGGCGCACCACGAGCGGCAACACGCCCACCAGCTGATTGTCCTGCCAGGCGGCGACTATGTGCGGTCGACGGCCGCCAGTGCGGCCAATCGTGTTCAGCCACGCGTTACACCAGCCAAACTCCTGGAAGGGACGGGCATGAGCTGCGAGCGCGACCCAACCGTGTGCGAGCGAAGCCACTTCGGCATGATCACGGCTGATGCTGAGCTGCAATGAATCCCCTCCAATTCCGCCGGCGCGGACGTGCCGTGCTTCGGCGAGCCACGGGCGCTAGGCTCGATCGCGTGTGAGCGAGCTCGTTGCGGTAGCCCAATATGCGATGCCCAGCCAGTATGCGATGCCCAGGGTTAAAAGGAAAAAAGCAGGTCGGTTGTCACGGCGAAACGGCTATCCGGAATGCGCCGAATGTGACGTCGCTCCGCGCGCGATCGATTCCGGGCAGGGGTTGATCCGCTCACATAACACCACGGCGGCTACCGAGCTGGCTGTCAGCAGCGCCAGATCGTGCTGCTCGCGAATTGCACACCCCTGCTGCGGGCCGATCTTTGTCTTGACAGTTTCACGCAGCTGGACGCATAAAGCAGAGGGGTGTTTACAAAGCCTGCGCGACGGCCGAAGCTGCTTGGTTCAATTCCATCTCCTTGACAGGAGCAGACCGATGTCACTCAGAATCAATTCAATAGCCCCGGACTTCACCGCCGATACCACCGAGGGCAAGCTTTCCTTCCATGACTGGATCGGAGATGGCTGGGCCATCCTGTTCTCGCATCCGAAGGACTTCACGCCGGTGTGCACGACCGAGCTGGGGTACATGGCTGGCCTGAAGAAGGACTTCGACAAGCGCCACACGAAGATCATCGGCCTCAGCGTAGATCCGGTCAGCAATCATGCCCGCTGGGCCAAGGATATCGAGGAGACGCAAGGGCACGCGGTCAACTATCCGATGATCGGTGACCCGGAGCTCAAGGTTGCCAAGGCCTACGACATGCTGCCCGAAGGTGCAGGCACCGCTGCCGATGGACGCACAGCCGCTGACAACGCGACGGTACGCTCCGTTTTCATCATCGGGCCCGACAAGCGCATCAAGGCCATGCTGACTTATCCGATGAGCACTGGCCGGAATTTCGATGAGGTGCTGCGCCTGCTGGATTCCTGTCAACTGACAGCCAGGCACTCCGTGGCTACACCGGTCAACTGGCGTCCCGGACAGGATGTCATCATTCCGCCGGCGGTCTCCGATGAACAGGCCAAGCAGAAGTTCCCCAATGGCTGGAAGACGCTGAAGCCATACCTGCGGATCGTGCAACAACCGCGCGACTGACAGGCTTTCGGCGGCCAGGCACGAGCGGGTCAGGGGCATAGCAGCGGGTCGAGGCATAGCGGGGAGCCAGGGGGAAGCAATGCTCTTCGAGCAACTGAGCGCGGGCGGCTGCCAGTCCTACCTCGTGGGCTGTGCGGAGAGTTGTGCCGCAGTCCTGATCGACCCGGAGATCAGTCTGACCGACCGCTACCTGGCCCTCGCGGCGCGCGACGGGCTGCGCATCCGCTATCTGATCGACACACACACGCATGCGGATCATTTCTCGGCGACGCGACACCTTTCCCACCAACTGCAAGTCCCGGTGGCCATGCATCGAGCCAGTCCAGCGCCCGGTATCGACCTGGCGCTGGATGATGGTGAGATGCTGGTCGTCGGCAAGCTGCGCCTGCAGGTATTACATACGCCCGGACACACGCGCGATTCGATGTGTCTGTGCGTGGAGGATCGGGTGTTTACCGGGGATACCCTCCTCATCGGTGCAACCGGTCGTACGGATCTGCCGACTGGGGATCCTGAAGCGCTGCATGACAGCCTGTTCAACCGCCTGCTGAGGCTCGAGCCTGCGCTCAGAGTCCATCCTGCGCATGAGTACAAAGGACGCGGACACTCCACGATCGGGCAGGAGCTGGCGGGCAATCCGCGACTGCAGAACCGCGATCGGGCGCAGTTCGTCGAGATGATGCGCAATCTCAACCTCAGCATGCCTGCGCACGTCACCGAGGCGCTGCGCACCAACATGAACGGCGGCAAGACGGTCGCTCAGATGCTGGCCGAGGCAGCGGCCAAAGTGCCGTTCATGGCGCTGGAGGAGCTCAAGGCGCGTATCGCATCAAATCCAGATAATCTGCTGGTGCTGGATGTGCGCGAGCGCGAGGCCTATGAACAGGGCCACATCCCGGGTGCCAGGCTGTTGCCTCGCGGTCAGCTCGAGCTGCGTGTCAACCAGGAGCTCCCCGACCCGACGCGGCGGATCGTCGCCTGCTGCGAGTTTGGGCGTATCTCGACTCTGGCCACCGCGACCTTGCGCGAGATGGGATATCTGCGAGCCGTAGCTCTGGATGGAGGGATGAAAGCCTGGCGTGAAGCCGGCTATCCCATCATCCCTGGTGCACAGCCCTAACCTGCACACCCCAACTTGGCCCGGCCGCACCTCGGCTAGTGAAAGTCATACCGCCCATACAGCCCATAGGTGCGCGGCTGGTTGGTCAGGTACCCGAGCGCGCGCGGTGCGGCCGCGCTCGTAGTCGAGTGCCAGGTGCGCCGTCTCGTCCCAGATATTGTTGATGTAGAACGCTGCCTGCCAGTGCTCGCTCCTCAGGCCCACCCGCACGTTGCCGATCGTGTAGCTCGGCAGCTCCGGATTGAAAATGAACGAGCTGGTGGAAAGCGGTCCGCCGAACGCGTCCAGGCGCGCGGCATTCGGCAGTTGGCGTGCCCGGATTGCCGGGGCATCCGCTGCAGATCTGGCCCCAGCCCGGTTGCTCGTTCTCGAATTGCGAGAACGATGCGCCGACGTACTGAACCGTGAGATTGGCGAAGAAATCCTGTTACCCGTGTTCACCGGCTGCGTATAGCCCACGAACGCCGCCGCTTGCTCCTTAGGTGCGGTGGGCAGTCGGTTGCCGTCCGCCAGCCCACCGACGACGACTACCGTCGAGGGGGTGCCCGGCGGTGAGCCCGTCGGCGCCGGTATGGTCGACGTCACCGACGAGGTCAGCTTGGCGTCGATGTAGGATGCGCTGACGCCGAAATCCCAGCTTGCGTTGGGTCTGGCAAACAGCTCCACTTCCACGCCTTCACTGCGCGCAGTCGGCACGTTGAACACGACGCGGGACGAACAGGTGCCGGCGGTGGTAGTTGCCTGGAGATCCTTGATATCGGAGTAGAAGCCATCGATGTTGAAAGTCACGCGCTTGTCGAGCCACTGGGATCTTGGCCCCGAGCTCGTAGTTCCACGTCTTCTCGTCTTTCCAGTTTGACTGTTGCCGAATACGACGCTGGTCCGTGGGTGAGCAGAGCGGCAGGTTGATCGGATCGTTGATTCCACCCAGGCGGAAACCACGCGCAGCCTGGGCGTTGAGCTGCACGTCGTCGATGGGCTTGTAACTGACGATGCCGCGCGGTGAGGCGCCGCTCGAATCCGTCGAGGCTGGCGTCACTGCGGAACGGGTGGGTTCGGTGTCTCGGCCCCGTACTGAAACACGTCTCGCCAGGGACCTTATCTGGACAAAGCGAACACTCCCCCAAACAGTACGTTCTTGTCCTCCGTGAACTTGTAATAGCGCAGGCCCGGCGGTCAGTGCCCACTGCTCGTGATGTGCCAGGTGGCCTCGCCGAACCCGGCGTACTGCTTGAGCCGGTAACTCAGATCCGAATAGAACGGCGTGTCCGACCGGGCGCGTTGGTAGCTCGAACTCGGCGCACCGATCAGCGCGTCATAGCCCGCGGTCGGCAGATTCTGGCCGTAGTGGCGGTCACGTGCTGGAAGAAGCCGCCGACCAGCCAGTCGATGCAGCTCGTTGCCGTTCGAGGCCAGCCGAACCTCTTCGGAGAGCACATTCAGGCCGGTGCGATCATAGAGGGGTGAGTTGATCCGCGCATCGCGCTCGATCATTTGCTCGGCCGACAGAATCGTCCACGGTGACGCTGCCCGGTCAGCTGCGTGGCGTCGCGCAGCACGCGCACGTTCGCGATGGGTGTAGGAGCTGATCGAGGTCAACGTGGCGGGGCCGAAGTTCTAGTCGACTTTCAGATCGGTGAGGACGAACTGATCGAGCAGCCCTTCGCGATGCTGGGTGTATTGCTCGCAGACCGCCGATGCGCTACCGGGCGCACCGCGGCGTGAAGGGGTTGGCGAGAATGTTGTACAGGTCGACGCGCGGATAGCCATTCGTGGTCAGGTTCTGGTAGACGATGACGCGGGGTGATACGACAGCTCATCGTTCGGCTTCAATAGCAGCGCCAGCCGCATGCACCGGTGCGATCGCCGTCATTGACGTCTTTTTTCAGCCCGCCCCCGGGCTGGACCGCGTCGATGAAGCCCGGCAGATGATGCCAGTACAGGTCGACCCGAGCCGCCGCCAGATCGCCCATCGGCACATTGATCGCGCCGCGCACGAAGCCGCCCTGGCTTCCATGGGCGACCTCCTCAAATTGTGCATCGGTGATCGCCTCGACTTTGCCGATCTGCGGCTGGCGAGTGATGTAACGCACCGTACCGGCTTCCGAGCCGGAACCAAATAATGTGCCCTGCGGGCCGCGCAGCACCTCAAAGCGATCGAGGTCGAACAGCTCCAGGTCCGGGGTGAACAATGCCACGGAAATGGGCGATTCATCCAGGTAGACGCCGACCTGCTCTTTGACACCCGGCTGATCCCGGATCACCTGTCCGGAGCTGATGCCACGGATGGCCACCTGGCTCTGCCCCGGCCCCAGGTCGGCGACGGCAAAGCCGGCAATGTTGCGCGCCAGGTCTACGATGTTCTCGCTGCCTGAATCGCGGATCTGCGCTTCGCTGCTTGCCGAGACGGAAAACGGCACATCCTGCAGATTTGCCGCGCGCTTCTGCGCGGTAACGATCACCTCTTCGATACCCGGTGCGGCCTCTTCCGCCTGCTGCGCCGGCACCTGCCCGGACGACAATGAGCCGATCACCAACAATCCCGCCATCGTAAGCCGCTGACCCAAGCGTATCGCGCCCATGTTTATCTCCCCTAAAACACAACTCAGCCGGCTCTTGTTGTTTTCGCGCAATCAGCGGCTGCGGGGTGCATCGCAACGCACCAGTGCCGGCGCACCCCGTAAGTCGTTGTCTGATCGTGCAAGCCGCCCTTGTGTACGGCCTGTTTAGACCTCTTTAATGTTGGTTGTCAAGGTGTGCGGCTTTTGAGCGACGGGCGGGGTTGACAGAACCCGCACTCCTCGAAGTATTGTCTCTCCCCTTGACGCGCCCGCGCGCGTTCGAGCTTGCGGGGAGGTCGCTGATGGTCAGAAGAATGAGCGGGTTGCTCGTAGCGCTCGCAGTAGTGCCGGTTCTTCAACACGCGTACGCGGCAGAAGAAGCTCCCCCACCACCCGGTGCCGCCCTGGAAGAGGTCACGGTGACCGCACAGAAGCGCGTCCAGAACGCACAGGAGGTGGGAATTTCGATCTCGGCCGTCTCCGGCGCGGATCTGCAGGCCCTCGGGGCCGTGGAGGCGACCGACATCACCAAATCGATGCCCGCCGTAGTGCTTACGCAACCGAACGGGCCATCGTCCTTCTCGCTCTCCATCCGCGGCGTCACCCAGAATGACTTCGCAGACCATCAGGAGAGTCCGGCCGCCATCTATATCGACGATGTCTACGTCAGCCAGATGGCCGGGCTCGCTTTTTCGCTCTTTGACATGGAACGGGTCGAGGTGCTGCGCGGACCCCAGGGTACGCTGTTCGGCCGCAACGCCACCGGCGGTCTGGCCAATTTCATCACTCGCAAGCCCGGCGACCAGCAGGAGGGCTACGTCGATGTCACTTTCGGCGAGCGTAACCTCGTGCGCGTCGAGGGTGCCTTCAACTCGCCCCTGACCGATGGCATCGACGCGCGGCTCGCGTTCGAGTCGAATCACTACGATCCACTGTTCCACAATCTGAGCGGTGGTGCTCCGGATGCGGAGAACGGCAATGACTGGGCGTTGCGCGGCGAGATGCTGTTCAAACTGCCGGCCGATGCGCAGCTGCTGATGACGGGCCGGTATGCCCGCCAGGATGTGCACGCGGGCTCCTGGGAGCAGCGTCCGATCCATAATGTCGCACCCGGCGTCGATGACTTCATCCCGGCGGACGCCAATCCCTATGGGACGTGCAATGGCTGCAACGCGAGCGGCTTGCTGGCCAGTGGCCCCTTCGTCACGCGCGACAATCGTGCGGGCTACGCCAAAATCAAGACCTCGGGTGTGACCGGCAAATATACGCAGGACCTGGGCGGTGCGCATCTGACGGTCATCGCCGATTATTCCGGTCTGCAGAAGGATTACCAGGAAGACTCGGACGCCTCGCCACTGACGCTGTTCGAGTTCTTCAACGGCAGCAAGGTCAACCAGCAATCGCTCGAAGCGCGGCTCGATGGCGGCGATCAGACGTTCAACTGGACAGCGGGCCTGTACGGATTACGGATCCATGGCGACTATTACGAGGGTTACTATGGACCTGCGTTCTTCTCCGCGCAGGAGTTCAACTCTCCGGGCAATCCTAACAATGCCTGTTTCCCACCGGCCGGCGCCTGGCCGTTTGGCGATTGCACTGCGTACTACCGCACCGGGGGCGTACCCGGCCCGGATGGGGGCGTACCCGGAATCCGCTCACCCTACTCTCAGCTCATCAAGTCATACGCGGCTTTCGGTCAGGTGGAATATCGCGTCACGGACCTGATCGGGCTCACGCTCGGCGCGCGCGTCACCCGCGATCAGAAGGATTATCACTTCAGTTGGTATCCATTCGAGTCATTTCCGTCCAGCCCCAACGGCGCCGTCTCGATCCTGACACCTTTTGTCATTCCGGGCGTCGGCAACGATCTGTTCGACTATCGCAACAGCCTGTCCGATACGCTCGTCAGCGGCAAGGCACAGGTGGATTTTCATATTTCCAGCGATCTGCTCACCTACGTCAGCGTCAATCGGGGCGTCAAAGGCGGCGGCTTCACGGCGCCGCTGTTCCCCGACACGATCAGCGACACGGGGCCGCTGCGCTTCAGTCCGGAAAAGCTCACCTCCTATGAAGCGGGCTTCAAAAGTGAATTCTGGGATCACACGCTGCGCTTCAATGGCGCTGCGTATTACTACGATTACCATGACTACCAGGCCCTCATCTACACGGTGGCGCTCGAGCAGTTGATCGTCAACGCCAACGCCAAGCACAAAGGCGCAGAGTTCGATCTGGAGTGGGTACCGAACGCCTCGTGGCGCTTTGCGCTCGGGGGCAGCTACGTGGATGCCGTCGTCGAGAATGTCGACTCGCGCGGCACCGGGGTTCCTGCGAACTACACCGCTCCGAACGCGCCACGCTGGAGCGCGAATGCACTGGCCCGCTACAACCTGCCGCTCGGCCCAGGGCAGCTGTCCATGCAGCTCGACGGCAACTATCTGACACACTTCTGGTTCAACCTCGCCAACACTCCGGTCGTCGAGCAGGGCGGTTTCGGCGTCGGCAACGTACGTCTCTTCTGGACACCTACGGGTGGCAAGTACGAGGTGGGCACCTCTGTCGAGAATGTCTTCAACAAACATTACGGCGTGATGGGATTCGACAACACCGGCATCAACGGGCTGGCACAACTCTATCCCGGCAATCCGCGCTGGTGGAAAGCGCACATCACATATCACTTCTAAGGCACGGCATGCATCCTGTGAAACCACTCCAGCAATACCGGACGGTGTGCGCAGTATTGACGCTGATGCTGGCCACATCGCTCGCGGCGGCGGAGGATACCCCCTCCGCTCCCGCGCGCGCCTCCAGCGCGAGCGCGACGGCGGACAAAGACAGTCTCATGTCGGTCTACGCAACTCTCGCCGGCAAGCGTTTCGTCGACCTGACGCATTCCTTCGGCGTCGATACGCCGCACTGGAAAGGCTTCGGCGAGATGAAGATCCGCACTCTCTATACGATCAAAAAGGCGGGCTTTCACGTGGAAGAGTTCTGCCACGTGGGCCAGTGGGGCACCCACGTGGACCCGCCAGCGCATTTCCATGACGGCCTGAAAAGCGTGGACCAGATCGACCCGAAGGACATGCTGCTGCCGCTGGTGGTGCTGGATGTCCACGATAAGGTGGCCCACAATCCGGACTATGTGCTCTCGCTCGATGATGTGCGCGCCTGGGAGCAGCGTCATGGCAGGATCCCCGCGCATGCTTTCGTGGCGATGCGCACCGACTGGTCGCACAAGTGGCCCGACGATGCAGCCATGCAGAACCGCGATCGTGCCGGCACCGCACACTACCCGGGGTGGAGCATGCCGGTGTTGAAACTGCTCTATGAAGAGCGTCACATCGCGGCATCAGGGCACGAGACGACCGATACCGACCCGGGTGTGGCCACGACCAAGGACGACTACTCACTGGAGTCGTACGTGCTCGGCACGAATCACTATCAGATCGAGATGCTCGCCAATCTCGACCAGCTGCCCGAGTCCGGCGCGCTGGTGATGGTGAGTTTTCCCAAGCCGGTGAACGGCAGTGGCTTTCCCGCCCGGGTCATTGCGATCCTGCCCTGACCCGCAGCGTTCCTGATCCGCGCCCCTTCTGCGCAAAGTGAGTGTCATGAGCAACAAAAGCATCGCCATCGCAAACCCTTCCGCGGCCTCACACTTCCGCTGGGATCAGATTCCGCCGGAGCCGCTGCGCGGCACGCTGTCGCGCAAGCTGATCAGCGGCCAACGCTCGATGATCGCGCACGTGTATTTCAAGAAGGGCGACGACGTTCCGCAGCATTCCCATGACAATGAGCAGATCACCTATATCCTGCAGGGCGCACTGCAATTCTGGTTTGGTGCGGATGGCTCCCAGGAAATGGTCGTGCGCGCCGGCGAGGTGGTGGTCATTCCTTCCAACCTGCCGCATCGCGCCCGGGCCCTCGAGGATACGCTCGATGTCGATATCTTCTGCCCGCCTCGCGAGGATTGGCTGTCCGGCCGTGATGCCTACCTGAGAGGCTAATGAGCAGAGCTGCGCTGACGGCGGCAGCGGCCGAGGCGCTGCGTCATTTCGTATTGCCCGCCCAGCTGGGTTTCGGTGCGGTCAACGCACCGGTCATGTTCAGTGCCGAATGGACCGAGCAGCACTGGAGCGAGGGTGAGCTGCTACCGTACGGCAAGATCGAGATCTGGCCCGGCTCGCGCGCCCTGCAGTACGCGGAGCTGGCTTTCGAAGGACTCAAGGCCTACAAGGTCGGCCAGATCCGCGCCAACCTGTTCCGGCCGCGTGAGAACTTCCTGCGGCTGCAGCGCTCAGCGCAACGGCTCTCGATGCCGCCCGTCCCGGAGACCCTGTTCTTTCACGCACTGCATGCCGTGATCAGCGCCTGCGAGCCCTTCATTCCTGGCCGCTCCGGCCAGGCGCTTTATCTGCGCCCGTTTCTGTTTGGCACCGAGAGCGGTTACCTGCTACGCAACTCCCAAACCTTCCGCTTCATGGTGCTTGCCAACCCTGTAGAGGCGTATGCCGCCGGCGCACCGACGGTAGCGATCGAGCGCCACGATGTGCGCGCGGCACCGGGTGGTGTTGGAGCGACCAAGGTCGCGGCCAATTACGCCGCAGCGTTGCGTGGCTCAACCGCAGCGGTCGCAGCCGGACACGCGGTCGCTCTGTGGCTCGATGCAGCGACCCACCGGCAGATTCAGGAACTCTCCGGCATGAACTTCTTTGCGGTGATCGGCGGCGAGCTGCACACTCCAACGCTGGATGGCGCCATCCTGCCCGGTGTGACGCGTGACTCGCTGATCACTCTTGCCCGGCACCTCGGATTCACGGTGCACGAGCGGCTGATGGACGTAAACGAGTTGCTCGGACAGATAGCTTCTGGAGAGTGCAGCGAGATCTTCGCGTGCGGCACGGCGGCAATCGTCATGCCGATCGGAGCTCTGGTGGATGCCGATGGCAGCCAGCACGCGACCCGGCAGGTCAACATCGTGGCGGCGCGATTGCGCGAAACCCTGCTCGCCATCCAGGAGCGTCGGGCGCCTGATCCGTTTGGTTGGATACAGGTCATCGAATGACCCACGCCATCGTTCTTCGCGAACCCGGCGGCCCCGAGAAACTGCTGTGGGAAAGTGTGCAAGTTGGCGAGCCGGGCCCAGGCGAACTGCGCATCCGTCAGCGCGCCATCGGTGTCAATTTCCACGACACCTACGTGCGCTCCGGCAGCTACACCACCCTGCCGTTGCCCGGGATACCGGGTATCGAGGCCGCCGCCGTGGTGGAGGGCGTCGGACCTGGGGTATCAGGCTTCGGACCCGGAGACAGAATATGTTATATCGATCAACACTACGGCGGTTATAGCGAAGCACGGCTGCTCTCCGCAGCCCTCGCCGTGCGGCTGCCTGACTGGTTGGACGATGAGGCGGCAGCCTGCCTCAACATCAAAGGCTTCACCGCCTGCATGTTGCTTCGGCATACGTACCGTGTGCAGCCCAGGAGCACACTCCTTATACATGCCGCGGCCGGAGGGGTCGGGCAGCCATTGGTGCGCTGGGCCAAGCATCTCGGAGCCAAGGTCATCGCCACGGTCGGATCTGCGGACAAGGCGGCAATCGCTCGTGAATGCGGCGCCGACCGGGTCATCCTCTACCGCGAGCAGGACTTCGTAGCGGCCGTGATGGATGAGACCCAGGGCCAGGGCGTCCAGGTGGTGTACGACTCGGTGGGCGCCGATACGTTCTCAGGCTCGCTGCAATGTCTCGGCTATTTCGGCACGCTGATCAACTTCGGGCAGTCTTCCGGTCCGGTGCCACCGTTCGAGGTATCACGGCTTGCCACCCGATCCAATGCGCTCGTGCGTCCTTATCTCTTTCATTACATCCGGGACCGCGCCTCTCTCGAGGCGATCGCGCACGAAACCTTCGAGGCGGTGAAAGCTGGTGTCGTGCAGGCCCGGATCGGACTGCGCCTACCGCTGCGGCGCGCCAGTGAAGCGCATGTAGCCCTGGAATCCCGTGCGACCAGCGGCGCCGTCGTGCTTCTGCCTTGAATTGAAGAGCACTGCTGCAATTAGGAGATTCCCCGATGGCGGCCAGACGCGAGCCGATCGAATATGCCGATGCCTCACCGGAGGTGCGCGCGGTCTACGATGACATCATGGCCACGCGCAAGAGCGACTGGATCAACAATTTCTGGAAGGTACTCGCCCACGATCCGAGAGCGTTGAAGCGTATCTGGGGCAACATCAAGGAGGTCATGGGTCCCGGTGACCTGGACCCACTGGTGAAGGAGATGCTTTACCTGGCCGTCAGTGCCAGCAACAGCTGCCGCTATTGCATCGCCTCGCATGGTTTCGCCGCGCGTAGCAAAGGCATGACCGAGGCTCAGTATTCCGAGTTACTTGCAATCGTAGGACTCGCAAACGAGACCAACCGGCTCGTGAACGCGCTCGATGTGGCGGTAGACGAGCGCTTTTTGTAGCCACACTCTGCTCCTTCATGACTTGAGCGTAAGCTTGACGCTCTGCTGAGCTTTGGGATACGGTGCTCGCCACGTACGCCTTCGCAGCTGCCCACGAACAACAAGTTGCCGGCTGCGCGGCGTTGCCCGTTCAGACATCGCAAATCAAACAATAACCTCATAGGGAGCGATCATACGTACAGGTCTTGCACGGCCTCGATCATGGGACCGGACTACTATCCAAGCGCGGCGTACAGAGATGATTCCGATAGACACTTTCGGGGCTCCCGCCAACGGCGGACTGGCGAACTGGGGAACCGAGGTCTGGCGGGTCACCCCGGATGATTGATCCGACCGGCTAAATCCTCAGCAGCCCTTCACTTGCCCGCGCATCCCGGTTCGGCAACCGGCCGACCCGGATGCGCGGCCTTCGTTGCGCGCAAGCAAATTCTCCTCACTCATCCTGTCCCGCCAGACGAGCTTTTCGCCCCACCGTGCTTGACGAGGCAGAGCGAGGTTTTCTACATTTGAACGACTTTTCAATAAGCTCACCCGCGTTGCGTGTGAGCGACAAAGGGTGGGTCCGCATCTCATGCCCAATGGTGAGCGGCGCCAAGCGCAGTCTCCGAATCCAGGGTCGCCTTGCGAACCTGTCGGGACCTTGCATGTGGCCCTCACGCATGCAGCGCGCCTGCTGGCACGCGACCCCCGCCTGGCGGCCGAGCAGGCCCGCGAGATTCTGGCGCAGTTTCCCTCACTACCGCAGGGACGGCTGCTGCTGGCACGTGCCGAACGCCTCAGCGGTCGCACCCTGGCTGCCTTGGCCCTCCTGCAGAGCCTGGTGCAGGAGCAGCCACAGTCTGCTGCGGCACAGCTGGAATACGGCATCGCCCTCGGGCTGGTCGGACGCGAACAGGAAGCGATCGCCGCGTTAAAACGTGCGGCGGAGGCTGACTTCCCCGATGCGTGGCGAGTGTTGGCCGACCAACTGGATACGCTTGGGGACAGAAAAGCGGCCGAGCTCGCCCGAGCCCGACATCTCAGCGCGGTCACAAAGGACCCGCGGTTGATGCAGGCTGCGGCATCGTTGGTGGCCAACCGACTGCCCGAAGCCGAAGCGCGATTGCGCGCACATCTGGCGGCGGCCCCGACCGACGTTGCCGCGTTGCGCATGCTGGCAGAGGTGGCCGCGCGGCTGCGTCGCTATCCGGATGCCCGGGCGCTGCTGGAGCGCTGTCTTGCACTCGCCCCGGGCTTCAACGCCGCCCGCCACAATCTCGCCACCGTGCTGAATCGGCAGCACAAAGCCGCGGAAGCCCTGCCGCATGTCGAGCAACTGCTCGCTGCGGAGCCCGGTAACCCCGGCTATCGGACCCTGCATGCCGCCCTCCTCGCCAACATCGGTGATTACGTCGGCTCCATCAGGGTGTATGAGGCCTTTCTGCGGGAATTCCCGCAGCAGCCGCGGATCTGGATGAGCTATGGGCATTCATTGAAGACCGCTGCACGCAGCGCCGAGGCTATCGATGCCTACCGGCGCGCCATTGCCCTGCAGCCCACTTTGGGAGAAGCGTACTGGAGCCTCGCCAATCTGAAGACGGCGCGCTTCACGGCGGCAGATGTCACGGCCATGCGGGCTGCGCTGGAGCGCAGCGATCTTAGTGATGATGACCGCCTGCACTTCGAGTTCGCGCTCGGCAAGGCCATGGAGGACACCGCCGACTATCAGCAATCCTTCGGTCATTACACCCGTGGTAACGATATCCGACGGCGCCATCATGCGTACGATGCGGATGAGCACTCCGCCTTCATCGAGCGCTCGATGCAAATGTTCAGCACCGACTTCCTGGACGCACATCGCGAGCACGGCAATCCCGCCGCAGGCCCGATCTTCATCGTCGGTCTGCCGCGTTCAGGATCGACGCTGCTCGAGCAGATTCTTGCCAGTCACTCGCTGGTGGAAGGCACGATGGAGCTCCCCACGCTGCCTGCGCTGGTGCTGGAACTGGAAGGCCGATCACCTCAGGAAGATTACCTGCAGCTGCTGGGCTCGTTGTCTCCCGCTGAGCTGCGTGTGCTCGGCGACCGCTATCTCGAGGCCACGCGGGTGCACCGCAAAACCGCCGCGCCCTACTTCATCGACAAGATGCCCAACAACTGCCTGTACACGGGACTGTTGCAGATCATCCTGCCGAACGCGCGCATCATCGATGCACGGCGCCACCCGCTCGCGTGCTGCTTCTCCAATTTCAAGCAGCACTTCGCCCGCGGCCAGAACTTCGCCTACTCGCTGACCGACCTCGGGCGCTACTATCACGATTACGTGCGGCTGATGGCTCACTTTGACCGCGTTTCACCCGGGCAGGTCCATCGCGTATTTTACGAACAGCTGATCGAAGATACCGAAACGCAAGTGCGACGGCTGCTGGCGTACTGTGGGCTGCCGTTCGAGGCGAACTGCCTGCGCTTCCATGAGAACACGCGCGCCGTGCGCACGGCCAGCTCCGAGCAGGTACGCCAACCGATCTTTCGTGCAGGGCTGGACCATTGGCGGCGCTACGAGCCATGGCTCGATAGTCTCAAGGCGGCACTCGGCCCGGTGCTCACCTGCTATCCGGAGGTGCCTGTCTTCGCAACCGCATGTTGAAGGGCCATGGATACGTTTCGGCAGGGAACGCTGCGGATCGTCGAACAAACTTTGAATCTCGGGGAGTTAGTAATGAAGCACCGTAGGGCGGTCACTCGCGCGCATCAGCAAGTCTCACCGACAGCCATGCCGGCAGCTCTGTCGGACATTCCACGCCACCTTACACTCCGGCGCACGCCGGTCGCTGCGGCGGTGAGTGCCATACTCGCCGGTGCGCCACTGGCGTACTCGCAGCAGGCCGAGACGCCGGAGGAAACGGGCGGTCTCACCGAAGTGGTGGTCACGGCACAGAAGGTTACGGAAAACGTACAGAGCGTGCCGGTGAGCATCCAGGTGCTCAATTCCCAGAAGATCGAAGAGCTGGCCATTACCAATCTCGATGACTACGTCAAGTACATGCCGAGCGTGGCCTACTCACGCGGACAGGGGCAAGGCAGCAATGGCCAGCCGGGGGCCTCGCACGTCTACATGCGCGGTGTGGTGAGCGGCGCCAATGAGAATCATTCGGGCTCGCAGCCGAGCGTCGGCACCTACCTCGACGAGCAGCCGGTCACGACCATCGATGGCACACCCGACATACATGTCTACGACATCCAGCGCATCGAGGTGCTGGAGGGCCCCCAGGGTACCCTGTACGGTGCGAGCTCCGAGGCCGGCACCATCCGCATCATCACGAACAAGCCGGACCCGACCAAGTTCGCAGCCGGTTATGACGTGCAAGGCAACAAGGTGCAGCACGGCGGCTTCGGCTGGGAGGCAGAAGGCTTCGTCAACTTCCCCCTGTCTCCCATTGCGGCCATTCGACTGGTAGCCTGGGATCAGCACGACGCGGGCTACATCGACAACGTCGCCGGCACCGATGCGCGCGCCTGTATCATCAACGGTGTGCGCACCTTTCCAACCTGGTCTGGCCAGGCTACGGCAACGCCGATGCCCTGTCCTGCTCCGGGTGTCATCGGTGCAGGCGCAATCAGCAATGCCGCTTACCGCAAAAATAACTACAACACTGCGGATACCAAAGGTGGGCGCGCGGCGCTCAAGCTGGACATTGCCGATTTCCTGACGCTCACTCCGAGCGTGATGGGCCAGTCCATCAAGAGCGAGGGCTTCTTCGCCTATGACCCGCAGGTAGGCGACCTGCAGGTAACGCACTTCGGACCTGAGAGCTCGGACGATCAGTGGATTCAGGCAGCCTTTACCGCGGAAGGCAAGTTCAGCAACTTCGATGTGGTGTACGCCGGCGCCTTCATGAAGCGCACGACGCACGCGATCGCCGACTACAGTGACTACTCGGAGTTCTACGACCGGGCCTATGGCTCCGGAGCGCTGTGGCAGGGCGACAATGGCCTGCCGATCATGCCGCAGGAGCTGGTCAATCAAAAAGGCTACTTTCAGAAATGGAGCCACGAATTACGCTTGACCACGCCGCAGGATCTGCCGGTACGTGGCACTGTCGGCGTATTCATCGAGCGCCAGCTGCACGATATTTTCCAGCAGTACGTCATGCCGGGCTTCGGATTTACCAATCCACACGGCGACCCCAACTCGGCAACCCCGAACCCAGCCGGCTTTGCCAGCAGCCTGTCCATTCCAACCCTCGCAAACACGATCTGGCTGACTGACGAGTCGCGTGTCGACCGC
The DNA here is from genome assembly GCA_963715725.1 of uncultured Pseudomonadota bacterium. Lineage (GTDB taxonomy): Bacteria > Pseudomonadota > Gammaproteobacteria > Steroidobacterales > Steroidobacteraceae > 13-2-20CM-66-19. The sequence goes on from OY970272.1 coordinate 4,714,881, forward strand.
GACAAAGCCGTGTTCTTCCAGGGCACTGCCGATCTTTACAAGGGACTATCCCTGAACGGTGGACTGCGCTACTTCAAATATGAGAACACCCTGCAGGGCTTCTTCGGATATTCGGCCGCGTACGATGCGCTTTCCGGATACTCCTCCGGCATGGTCAACTGCTTCAGCAGCTCGCCGCTGCCGTTCGCGCCTTGCCAGGACCTGAATAACAAGGTGCAAGGCACGGGTAAGGTCCCGCGGGTCAATCTGACCTATAAATTCTCCCCTGATGCCTTGATCTATGTGACCTGGTCAAAGGGCTTCCGTCCGGGCGGGGTCAACCGCACTGCCGCGGCTGGTATCGGGCCCTACCAGGCAGACTTTCTATCCAACTACGAGTTTGGTTGGAAGACCGAGTGGTTCGATCATCATCTGCGTTGGAACGGCTCCATCTTCAAAGAGGATTGGAACAACTTCCAGTTCTCCTTCCTCGGGCCGAACAGCGTGACCATCATTGCCAACGCCGGTAATGCGCGCATCAAAGGTATTGAGAACGAACTGCTGTGGGCACCTACTACCAGCTTCACACTGAGCGCCAACTTCACTTTCCTCGATCCGCGCCTAACCAACAATTACTGCCTCGAGCTCGGGGTGACCAATTGCCCGACGGATCAGGCGTCCATTCCGTTCAACAATCCGAACGTGCTCAACGGGCCTCTTGCGCCACGCGGTACCAACCTGCCGATCTCGCCGAAATTCAAGGGCAACATGGTGGCGCGCTATACGTTTGACGCCGTCGCTGACTGGAAGCCATATGGACAGGCCTCCTGGGTTTACCAGAACCAGTCAACACCCTCTCTGCGTGTGGATAATTCGCAGGTGATGGGAGTTCAGCGGGCGTATGGCCTGCTCGATCTGAGCGCCGGACTGGTGAAGGACAACACGCACATCGATCTCATCGTGACGAACGTCGCCGACCGTCGCGCGCAGCTGACGCGCTTCGTGCAGTGTACGGTCGATATCTGCGACCAGCCCTACATCATTCCATCACAGCCGCGTACTTTCGCCATTCAATTCGGACAGAAGTTCTGAAACCGAGCCTCTGAAGTGACTGCGGAAAGGATCTCCGAAGTCTCCTCCTGCAGCAGCTCGCCCGCTAACGGGTGAGCTGCTGCAGGCTTAGCTGTTGCAGCACCTGTGCATGCAGCACGCCGTTGCTGGCGATGATGCTGGTGGTGTTGAGGCCAAGCGGACCACCTTGCAGGTCGGTACAGCAACCCCCGGCCTCGCGCACGATCACGCTCAGCGCAGCCACATCCAGGATGTGCACGTCCGACTCGATCACCAGCTCCAGCGAGCCGCGCGCCAGCAGGTGATAGTGCAAAAAATCTCCGTAACCGCGGATACGACTCACCTGCCTGATCATCCTCCCCAGCTGCGACCAGCGCGCATCGCCCGCCAGCGAACGGATGTTGCCAGTTGACAGGATCGATGCAGCCAGCTGGCCGATCTGACTCACCCGTATGCTCTCTCCATTGAGAAATGCACCGCTGCCGACAGCCGCCCAGGCGACCTCGCCGTAAATCGGGGCACTCGAGACTCCCAGAACCAGCTCACCGCCACGCATGAGGGCGATCTGCGTGGAAAAGAATGGGCACTCGCGCACGAACGATTTCGTGCCATCGAGTGGATCGACGAGCCAGACATTCTCCGCATTCGCCGCATGCCGGCCGCTTTCTTCGCCATAGAACCCATAGGAAGGAAAGCGCCGCTGCAGGCTCTCGCGGATTACTTCCTCGGCACGGATATCGGCCTCCGTGACTGGTGTGGCGTCCTCCTTGATCTGCACGCGCAGGTTCTGCCGATACAGGGGTCCGATGACCTCAGCGGCTGCGGCTGCTGCCTCGCGTGCTGCGGCAAGTTCCTCGTTCAACATGAACGCTCAGCTGTCCCGAAAGGTCAGCACCTTGACGAACCGCACGTGAGGCAAAGTCCGCAGCCGCGCCTGCACCGACTCGGGCACGACCTGATCGACCCCGATGATGGCGACCGCCTCGCCTCCGGCTGCTTCGCGCCCGAGATGAAAGGTTGCGATGTTGATCTGCGCTTCGGCCAGAATAGTCCCCAGTGCACCGATGAATCCCGGTTTGTCGAGGTTGTTCACGAACAGCATCACCGGATGGAAGTCCGCTTCCAGGGGCATGCCGCGCACCTCGACGATCTTGGGCGCACCCCCCATGAGCACTCCCGCAACGGTAAACCAGGCGCCCGCGCTCAGGACGCGGATGCGGATCAACGAGCCAAACACGGGCGAGCTGTCGCGCCGCAATTCAGCCAGCGGTGTTCCCTTCGTCTTCAGTACCGCCGGGGCAGACACGATGTTGATGTCGGGCAGCAGCGGTCGCAGCAGCGCGGCGAGTGCCGTGGCGGTAAGCGGCTGCAGATTGAGACCGGCCACCTCTCCTTCGTACTCGATCTCGATCGCTTCGATTCCGCCATCGGCCATCTGCCCCGCGAAGCCGCCCAGCTTCGCCAGCAGGGAAAGATAGGGTCGCAGCCGCGGCGCCTCCTCTGCGGTCACCGATGCGGCGTTGATGGCATTGGTCACAGCGCCTTTGTTGAGGAAATCGGCAATCTGCTCCGCCACCTGCAATGCCACGTTTTCCTGCGCTTCGTTGGTACTCGCCCCCACATGAGGGGTGGCAAGGAAGCGCGGCGCCCCAAACAGCGCGTTCTCGCGCGCAGGCTCGGTCGTGAACACATCGAAAGCGGCACCCCCGACGTGGCCACTCTCCAGCGCCTGCCGTAAGGCGGCCTCATCCACCAGGCCCCCGCGTGCGGCATTCACGATCAACACGCCGGGCTTGGTGCTGGCCAACGCTTCCGCTGACAGAATATTGCGCGTCTTCTCGGTGAGCGGTGTATGCAGGGAGATCGCATCGGAATGTCTCAGCAGCTCCTCGAGCTCCACCTTCTGCACTCCGAGCCGCACGGCGCGCTCGGCGGACAGGAACGGATCGTAGGCGATGACATTCATCTTCAGCCCCAGGGCCCGCTCTGCGACGAGTGAGCCAATGTTGCCGCAGCCGATCAGACCCAGGGTCTTGCCGTAGAGCTCGACACCCATGAAGCGCGTCTTTTCCCAGCGGCCGGCTTGCGTGGAGACATCTGCAGCGCCCAGCTGTCGTGCGGCGGCGAACAACAGGGCGATGGCGTGCTCGGCAGTAGTAATGGAATTGCCGAACGGCGTGTTCATCACGACCACGCCATGCGCCGTGGCAGCGGCCACATCGATGTTGTCGATGCCGATACCGGCGCGCCCGATCACTTTGAGGCGCCGAGCGGCAGCAATGACTTCCTTGTCGGCCTTGGTGGCCGAACGCACGGCCAGGCCATCGTACTGAGCGATGATCTCCAGCAGCTGCGTCTTCTTCAGCCCCACCTGCATCGTCGCCTCAACACCGCGTGCGCTGAATACTTCCAGGGCCTTTGGGCTGAGCTCGTCAGCTACCAGAACGTTAGGCATGCGCGTGCTCCTCATGGCAGCTCAGCGATGCAGCTGGCGAAGGCCCAGTCGAGCCAGGGAGTGAGCGCCTGCAGATCGTTTCTCTCGATGGTGGCTCCGCACCAGATACGCAACCCCGGCGGTGCGGAGCGGTAGGCCGCGACATCCAGCGCCACGCCTTCGGCCTCCAGCTTTCCGGCCAGCTTTTTGGCAAAGGCCGCCTGGCTGGACGGTGGCTGTGACAGGACTCTGTCATCGGCCACCTGCAGGCATACGCTGGTATTGCTGCGCGTGGCCGGATCGGGCGCCAGAAACTGCACCCAGGGCGTGCGCTCCACCCATTCGGCAACGCAGTTGAAGTTTTCCGTGGCGCGCGCGTGCAACGCCGCAAGGCCGCCGATGGATGCGGCCCATTGCAGCGCATCCAGGTAGTCCTCGGTGGCAAGCAGCGAAGGGGTGTTGATCGTGGCCCCTTCGAACAGCTCCTCATCGAGCTTGCCACCGCGTGTCATGCGGAAGATCTTGGGCAACGGCCGCTCTGGTGTGTAGCTCTCGAGACGTTGCACCGCGCGCGCGGACAACACCAGCATGCCGTGTCCGCCCTCGCCTCCCAACACCTTCTGCCAGGAGAAGGTCACGACGTCGCACTTTGACCAGTCGATGGGTTGCGCAAAGGCGGCGCTGGTCGCATCGTTGATGGTGATGCCGCCCCGGTCGCGGGGGATCCAGTCGAACCCGGGGATACGCGCCCCCGAGGTCGTGCCATTCTGCGTGAAGATGATATCCGCCTCGCGCCGGGCCCGGGACAGATCGGGCAGCGCTCCATACGGGCGACCGAGGTGAATCTGAACATCCGCAAGCCGCAGCTGCCGGATGACATCCTCCACCCATTCCTCACCGAATGCCTCCCACGCAAACACGTCGACAGGCCGCGGGCCCAGCATCGACCACAGCACCATCTCCACCGCGCCGGTGTCAGATGCCGGCACGATGGCAATGCGATGGTCTTGCGGAACGCTCAGGAGCGCGCGGGTATGCGCTATGGCTTCCTTGAGTTTGGCCTTGCCAGCTGCGGAGCGATGTGAGCGGCCGAGCGCAGCCGCCGCCAGAGCCTGCAGCTGCCAACCAGGGCGTTTTTTCGTGGGACCCGAAGAGAATCGGGGATCAACCGGGCGCGTTGCCGGCTTCGCGAGCTGAATCATGCAATCGTACTCCCATCCTTCCAGATGGGCGTCCACCGGTGGGAGTGGATGGCCCGCGTGCAAGAATACGGAGTTTGTCGCTCACGTCAATGGAAATCAGGCTTGCGCTTGTCACGAAATGCGGCAATACCTTCACGACACTCTGGCTCGCGCGACATCGCGGCGATCGTCCGTGCCTCGCTCTCGAGCTGAGAAGCCAGCGCGGCGGAGTAGGAGTTAGCCAGCAGCGTACGCGCAGCAGCGAGCGCGGCAATGGCCGAGCCGCTCAGAGTTTCCGCGACCTTCGCGCCCTCCTCCGCCAATGCCGCATCGTCAACCACACGGGTGACCAACCCGATCTGTTCCGCCTCAGCCGCCGGCACGCGCCGATTGGTGAACACGAGCTCCTGCGCCTTGCGCATTCCGATGAGGCGCGGCAAAGACCAGGTCATGCCGCCATCCGGTGTCAGTCCGATGGCACCGTAGGCCGCGGTAAAGTGCGCAGAGCGCGCGCAGAGTACCACGTCGCCCATGATGGCAAGGCTCATGCCCGCGCCCGCCGCCGGGCCATTGACCAACGTCAGTAACGGTTTGCGCATGTTGCCCAGGCGGATCACGGACTCGTGGAGCGTGCCCGCCAATTTGCGCAGTGCCTGCGGCATGCGTTGCGTGTCCTCGGCGAACGCTGTGATATCACCGCCGGCGCAAAATAGCCGGCCCGATCCAGTCAACATCACGCAACGTACACGGCTGTCGCCATCGCACTCGCTGACGGCCTCGAGCAACTCGTCTGCCAACTCCTGATCGAGGGCGTTGCCGCGATCGGGGCGGTTGAGCGTCAACCGCATGAGGGAGCCTTCGCGGGCAATCATCAGCTTCGAGCTGGTCACGGCATTCTCCGATCGAACGAGGGCTCTTCCCGCCCTCTATGACAGCGTAGAGTATACCCGGCAGCTACGGCGCGACGGCGATGCAGCAACAGGCAACATCCCCAGACTTGAAGCAGCCCTGGATTCTTGTCAGCGGTGGGACCGGGTTCGTGGGACGCCACCTGATCGCGCGCCTGCTCGCGATGGGCTCAGGCATCATTGTTTACACCCGGAGCGAGCAGAAGTGCCGCGCCTTGTTTGGCACACGTGTGCGGGCCCTGAGCAGCCTTGCAGAGCTCGAGCCGGAAACTCACCTCGCCGCTATGGTGAACCTCGCCGGGCTGCCGATCATGGGCTTTCCCTGGACGCAGGCCCGTCGGCGGCTGCTGCTGCAAAGCCGGATCGCAACCACGGATGCCCTGGTCGCCCTGGCAGCTCGACTCAGCCAGCCACCCGAGGTGCTCGTGAGCGCAAGTGCCATTGGCTATTACGGCGTACGTGGCGATGAACTGGTGGACGAGCGCGCCGCGCCCACGACTGATTTTCAGTCCATCTTGTGCCAGCAATGGGAACAGGCGGCGATGTGTTGTGAATCACTCGGCACGCGCGTCACCCGCTTGCGGCTCGGGGTGGTGCTGGGGGGCGATGGAGGTGCGCTGCCCCAGCTGCTGCGCCCGGCGCGCCTCGGTCTGGGTGCCATTCTCGGCAGTGGTCGCCAATGGATCTCCTGGATCCACATCGAGGATGTGGTCAGTCTGTTCGAGCTGGCCCTGCGGGACGCCGCGATGCTCGGCGCCGTGAATGCCACCTCACCCCATGCGGTGACGCAGGAACAGCTGCAGCAGGCGATCGCCGGAAGCTTGCAGCGGCCCTTGTGGCTGCGTGTGCCGGCACGGCCGATTCGCCTGGCACTGGGAGAGCTCGCGCAGCTGCTGGTGGATGGTCAACGTGTGGTTCCGGCTCGAGCCCTCGAGTTGGGTTACCACTTCCAATACCCGGATATCGACTCAGCGCTGGCGCAGATCGCGCACCCACGCTGATTCGTTTGTGCACCTGCGCACTCGGGAACCCATGCCGGCGACGTGCACCCCATAAAAAATCGGCTCCGCTGCATCCAACTCAAGACTGCACTCGTATAGAGGGGATCCGTCCCCACCGCCAGGAGTGTCTGTCATGAAACCTTGCACGAGAATCGCCGCCACCTTGCTCGCGCTCACCGCGCCGCTGCTGAGCTTCGCATCCAGTCACCGGGAAGCGCCCGACATCGGGGGCACGCCCCGGGTGGATGGCACCGACTTCTACATGTTCCGCAGCTACGAGCCCGGACGCGCAGGCTACGTCACCTTCATCGCCAATTACATACCGTTCCAGGATCCACAGGGTGGACCCAACTTCTATCCGCTTGACACGCATGGTTTTTATGCGATTCATATCGACAATGACGGCAGCGCGAGACCGGAGCTGTCATTCGAGTTTCGCTTCAGCACCGTCGATAAGGGTCTGAAGGTTTCCGCAGGCGGCGCCAAGGTCGCCGTGCCTCTCATCAACGTCGGACCAGTCGATACCAGCGGTAAGACGCTCAACGTGCAACAAAGCTATAACGTGACGGTGGTGCGGGGAGCGTCGCGTGAGTTAGTGAGCGATGCCACGACGGGTGCGACGCAATTCTGGAAACCGGTCGACAATATCGGCGTCAAATCCATTCCCGACTACGCTGCCTACGCCGCTCACTTCATCTACTCGATCAACATCCCCGGCTGCGCTACACCGGGGAAGCTATTCGTCGGCCAGCGTAAGGAGAGCTTCTTCATCAACGTGGGCGAGATCTTCGATCTCGTCAACCTGAATCCGGTCGGCGCGCGGGACGGCAAGAGGAATGATCTGAGCGGGAAGAACATCACCTCGCTGGCGCTGGAGATGCCGATCAGCTGTCTCACGCGCGGCAAAGACCCAGTCATCGGGGCGTACACCACCGCGGCTCTGCCGGACTCTGCCGGCGGCAACCTGGGCAGGTTCAGGCAGGTCTCCAGGCTTGGCAGCCCGCTGGTGAACGAAGTCGTCATCGGTCTGCCGGACAAGAACAAATTCAACAACAGCTTTCCCCGGGATGACGGCCAATTTCTGACCTACGTGACCAACCCCACGCTGCCGGTGCTGCTCAACGCACTCTTTGGCAACGCGGCGCAGGTTCCCGGCACGCCACGGGAAGATCTCGTGGCTACGTTCCTGACAGGCGTGAAAGGCCTCAATCAGCCCGCGCAGGTTACCCCGGCGGAAGAGTTGCGGCTCAATACTTCCACCCCACCGACTGCGGCCGCTGCGCAGAATGATCTGGGAGTGCTGGGCGGCGATGCCGCCGGCTTTCCGAACGGCCGGCGCCCCTACGATGATGTAGTGGATATCTCACTGCGGGTCGTGGAGGGTGCTCTGTGCGGCAAGATCGGCAACTGCGGCACGCAGACCGCTGATCCCAATCATGGCACGCCCTACACCGACGGTGCGCGCGCTGCGGGTGCGGATGCGGGCTCCGTCAAGGTGACCGGTTCCATCAATCCCGCGGATACCTACCTTGACGCGTTCCCTTACCTCAACACGCCGTTGCCGGGTTCACCACAAAGCGCGCAGTAGGCGCAGCGGTGATTCGAACGCCGCAAGCAGCTCATTATGCGGGAGGCCGGGCGCATACCCGGTCGCCCGTGAGACCTGCTGCGACGATGGTCGCGACGCTGCTCGCGACCTTCGGCGCGCTCAACGCGCAAGCGCAGCCGCATCGGCCAGAGCGTGACGGTGAGGTGCTGGAAACGGTGCCAGCGGCGGCGCAGATCGGAGCGCTCGAGACGATGCGCCACAGCCTGGCCACGCGGCCAACTGACCTCCAGAGCGCCCTCACGTTGGCGCACGGCTATCTCACCCTCGGCAGGTCGACCGGCGATCCGCGCCTGGTGTCGTATACCGAAGCCACTCTCGCGCCGTGGCTGGCTGCCCAGCCGCGCAACGCGGCCGTGCTGACATTGCAGGCGGCCGCGCTGCAGTACCTTCATCAGTTCAACGACTCCCTCGCACTGTTGGAACGCGCGACGGCGATCGAGCCCCTGAACGCAGAGGCGTGGCTGATGAAGGCCACCATCCTCCAAGTGCAGGGACGCCTGCAGCCGGCGCGCGAGGCCTGTCGGCCCTTGTTGCGTGCGGCGGGACAGTTGATTGCGCTGACGTGTGTAACGAGTGTGAACAGTCTGAACGGCCGGTTACCCGAGAGTCAGGCAGCTCTGCGCAGTGCCTTCAGCAATGATCCCGCGATATCGGCCGAGTTGCGTGCCTGGATTTTCAGCGTGCTGGCGGATATGGCGAGTCGCGCTGGCAATTCAGCCCAGGCCGAGCATGATCTGCGCACGGCTTTGCAATTGGCGCCGCAGGATGCGTTCGTGCAGGCCGCCTATGCCGATTTGCTGCTCGCGCAGCAGCGCTATCCGCAAGTGCTGCAGCTTCTGCATGGCATGGAGCAGCAGGATAATCTCCTGTTGCGTCTGGCGATTGCCGGCACGCGACTGAATGTGCCGCAAGCGGCAGGCTGGAGCCATGAATTCCAGGCGCGTTACGAGACCGCGCGCCGCGCCGGCGATGCCACCCATCTGCGCGAGCAGGCGCAGTTTCTGCTCGAAGTCCGCGGCGACAGCGCTGCCGCGCTGCTCCTTGCGCGTCAGAACTGGAACGTCCAGCACGAGCCGGCGGACATCCAGCTGTTCGTTCGGGCTGCCCTGGCGCAGCATGATCTGCAGCTGGCCCGCCCGGCACTCGAATGGGTCAGCCACTCCGGCTATGAAGATGTCAGCATCCGCAGCGCCATCGGTCAGCCGACGATGGTGCGGCAATGATAGGTCTGTGCCTGCAGCGGACGCTCGTGATCTGCGCCCTCGTGATCGGGTTGAGTCTATCGAGCGCAGTGTGTCAGGCGCATCAGAACAGCAACAGCTATCTGACGCTCATCCAGTCGCCAGCAGGTCCGCAGCTCGAGGGACAGTGGGACATTGCGCTGCGGGATCTGCAGCATGCGCTGGGCCTCGATCTCAATGGCGATGGCACCATCACCTGGGGAGAGCTGCGCGCCCGAGAAGTTGCCACCGTAAGTTATGCGCTCGGTCATCTGGATATCGAGGCACTCGCGCGCGGCGAGCGCGCGACCTGCACCAGCCGTCTGCGCGAGCTGCTCGTCGATCGGCATAGCGATGGTGGCTATGCAGTCATCCGCTTCGAGGTCGACTGTCCCTTGCGTCCCACGGAGCTGGCGCTGCACTACCATCTGCTATTCGATCTGGATCCCAATCACCGGGCGCTCGTTGAGGCGCGCACCGCCGGTGTGAGTCAGGCCTTGACTCTCAACAGCAGCGCGCCCGATGCGTTGATCCACCTGGACGCCCCTGAGCGCGGACAGCAGTTCCTCGGTTTCGCCGCCGAAGGGGTCTGGCACATCTGGAAAGGCTACGATCACATCCTTTTCCTGTTGACACTGCTGCTGCCGGCAGTGGTCCGCTACCGCGATGGACGTTGGCAGGCCAGCGGCTCCTTACGAGATTCCCTGTTGGATGTTCTCAAGGTCGTCACGGCATTCACTGCGGCGCATTCGCTGACTCTGACCCTGGCCGTCAACCACCTCGCCGCCCTTCCGGCCCGTTGGGTGGAATCGGCGATCGCGCTCACCGTGCTGCTCGGCGCGCTGAACAACCTGTATCCCATCGTACGCGAGCGGCTGTGGATCGTGGCCTTTCTCTTCGGACTGATCCATGGCATGGGGTTCGCCTCGGTGCTGGCGGACCTGGGCTTGCATGGCGTCGATCTGGCGCTGGCGCTCGTCGGCTTCAATGCAGGTGTCGAGACGGGGCAGCTGGTCATCGTGTCGACGTTCGTGCCGTTGGCCTTCGCATTGCGTCACACACGGCTGTACAGGCAAACCTTCATGCCCTGGGCTGCTGCGCTGATCGGCAGCGTTGCCGCTTATTGGCTTGCCATCCGGATCGCCGGCAACGCGCTACCGTAGCCGGCAGCGTGCTGAAGGTCGAAGGATCTCAGGGACTGCTCTGCTGGGAACCCACGAAGATAGCGACGCCAGCGCCGACTTTCTTGTTCATGGCGAAGTTGAGCCCCACCCCGCCGCCGACGGAGCCGGAGCGCGACCAGGACTCACTGCCGCCACCGGTGCCGATGGAGCCGGAGCTGCGATCTGCCATGCCTTCCAACAACACGCCATTGGCGCCCAACTTCGCGGCTTCCTCCTTGAGGCGCTGGATGACCGCATCCGTCTTGCGTTGCGCGGTAAAGGAGAAGGAGCCGCCGCTGGAGGTCTCCAGGCGGGCGATTTCCTCGTAGTAGCCCGTCGGCGGACGATAGTAGACCTGCACCTCATCAGGCGAGATGGCAGGCCGTGCACGCCCGATCATGACATGCGAGGTGCCCGCGCACGCTGCACAGACCAGCACGCTCAAGGCGAGGGCTACGGGCCGCCAGCCCGCAAGCGGGCGAGATACTCGGGCGCTCGATCCGCGGGTGCTCATCGTACGACTCCTGCGTGTTTCGGCAACAGATCCGGCGCATACATTGCCGCGAAATTCAGGTATTGCGTGACAGGATCAACGGGGTAGCTGAACTGCACGGCGGTGACATGGCCGACCGCATCTGGCTGCGCCTGCAGGGTTGGATAGATACCGGCAAAATAGCGCGGTATGTCCAGTTTGGCGTAGCGCGCCACGATCTCATCCCGCAGCGCCGGGTCGAAATGTACCCCGTAGCGGTTCACGAGTGCCTTGATCGCCTCGTAATCGCCCTCAGCCTTGATGCGCATCAACTCGGCGAGCAGCATACCGACGCCCTGACGCATGCTGTTGTAGTCGCTCACCTCGATATAGGTCTTGCCGTCCCGCTTGAACTGGCGGATGCCTTTCGTCTTGTCCATGATGTAATGAATCACCAGCTGGCGGTCGCGCGCATGATCCTCCTCGAGCTGGTCGCCGACGGGCACACTGCGCAGTTGCCGCAGACTCATCATGGTCTCTAGATCGTACATGGTCCTTGCGACCTCCTCCTGATCCTTGACGAGGCCCAGCTGGAGCAGCTTCGGATCCCACACGTTCCACAGGGCCATGAGATCGGCGCGCGCCTCTTCCAGGGTGGAGAAGTACTCCTTGAGAGCGGACTCACTACCTGCCTTGTAGCGCTCACTGAGCTTGCCTGACCCATGTCCGATCACCTCGTGCAGCGCCACCAGCAGGTCCCAGGCGGTCTCGTTGTATTTCACTCCGCGGGCGATCATCGCCGGTGAGCTGCCGAACTCCTCGAGCACCTGCTTGCCGAGCTGAAAGTGATTCAAGGCGCGGCTGCTGCTGGCAAACAGGAAGTTCTTGGTGCCATAGCGCTCCTTGATGGCGTTCTCGTTCGGCAGATTGTCCCCAACCGTGATGACGTGAAAATCACCGGTCTCCACAATCGTTTCGATCGCCTTGATGACGGGCGCCCTAAAGGACTGCCGTTTGTACTTTGCGTCCCATGGCGCCTTCTGCTCGAAATACCCAGCCTGCTCGGACAACTTGTGCATGCTGGCCGAGAGCTGCGTGTCGGTCACCGAAACAAACGCCGCAGCGCTGCCCTTGGTGCCGCGCGCATCGCGGTAGACCTCCACGAAGCCGTTGGAGAAATCGACCGGTGCATCGTTACGCACCCAGTCGGCATCGAACGTCAGCCAGTCCTGCGGATCGCCCGTCTGGAAGTAGCGGATCAGCGTGCCGATCACCTGTGCTTGCGCCGGTTCGGCATATCCCCTAGCCTTCTGCAGGCAATCGATCGCCTTGCGCAGGTAGAAGGCATACAGCCCCGGCGGCACTTTGCCATCGGTCGTTCCGGCCCGGTAGACGAGTTCCTGCGGATGACCCTGTCTGTCCTTCACTACGCGGCTGTTGAGCGCATGCACGTCATGGAAGCCATTCAGATCGGCGAGCGTCAGGCCGCGATAGAACGTGTTGGAGCTCGCCTGCAGGATGTCCTTGCCGGCCTCGGGCGTTTTGGCCGCGAACATGGGCTCGAACTGCGGATCGAAGATCGCTGCGCGCAGCTCCTGCAGCTCCGCGTTCAACTGCGCGGCAGTCGCCAGTGACGGCAGATCGCCATACGCCTGCTTCATGGCGCCGGCGCGCTGCGCGGCCACGGCAGCATCGCGCAGCTGCTCGAAGCTGAACTGTGGCACGAATTTGTGAGTGGTGGTCAGATTGTGATTGCCGCGGTTGGCCCAGAACAACTCCGTGTATTCGGTGAGCGACTGGCGCAGCTGCGGCGGGATGCCCGCCGGGTGGGCCAGAATCTCCTCCAGCAAGCGCTTTATGCGCAGACCCGATGCTGACAGCTGGTCATAGACGATCGGATCGATGGCGATGGCCGCTTGCGTCAACCAGTAAGCAAGAGCCTGCTGAGATGCGGTCAGGTTGCGGAAGCTGTCCGCCTCCACCTTCACGAAGGCGGTATCGCCCACCCTGGTCATCACGCCCGCATCGCTCGCCGGCGTCTTCTCATGGCTGACGGGTGATTGCGCGAGCACCACGCCTGTCGCCACCCAACTGATCAGAACGATAAACCTCAGCTTCATCTTGTCCCTTGAATTTCCCCGTGGCAGACAGCGCGTATTGTAACGACAGAGCGCGGGTGGTGAGCTCGTCTCGCTCAGCGTACCGAGCCGCTTGCCGGTCGGCCGGTCGCTCTCGATACGACTGTCGCCTCGGCCAGATAGACGGCCTCGCCCCCTTGGCGCGCCGCTCGCTCGCTGACGGTCGTCTCGACATGCGGATCGGTCGCGCCCGCGCGCTGGGCCGCCGCGAGTGCCAGCTCGCGCGAGACCCGCCTGGCTTCCTCGATTGCGGCCTGCGCATCCGCATAGTCACGACTACCGGCAGGATCATGCACCCGAAAGACATTCAGTACCGGCTGATTGACGAGCACCTCGCTCGCCTCCGACACCACGCCGGCCACTGCCCCAACAGCATTGCAGACCGCCGCGTGCTCCGGGATACACAGCTGCGCGTGCAAGCGCCGCGCGACTTCCGGATAGTAAGCGCCCACCGGCGCGCCAATCGCGACCAGCGGCATGGCCAGACCGAGCTGCGCAGCCACCAGGTGCGAGAAGTGTCGACCCGCGCAGGTGGCTTCCAACAGCGCCCCCAGCGGACCCCAGCGACCATGATGGGCCTCGATTCCTGGATCCTGCGCGAGGGCGCTTTCCATGATCACGCGCGTCGCCTGTCTGACAACATGTTGGTAGACCCGCTCGCAGAAGGTCTGCGCGCCGTCTGCATCCTGGCTCGGATTCGCACGGCTCTCCTCCGCTGCCAGAATGAGCGCGCCCAGACGGGCTGCCTCGACATTCCAGTCCGATTGCTGGCCGAGAACATGCATGGCATCGCTTGGCGTGAAGCCTGAGAGGGTAGCGAGGCCCCGATCAACGAGTCGGCGCAGCGCCTCCATACCAGGCGCCGAGCGTGCAATGCGGTCAACGCCCTGGGGCGCAGCTGTCAGTGCGTCCCAGACGCGCTGCTCCCCGCGATCCAGATGCTCAGGCGGCGCGCGTCCCGGATTGCGAAAGGCAAACTGCGCGGCAAATGCGGGCAGGTGAGTCGCCGCGGTGAGCCGGCGCAGATCCTCCACTACCTGCGGAAATTGCGCCACCAGCAGACTCAGCGGCATGGCTTTGCGCGGGCCCACGCGCAAGCGGCGCTCGCGATCCAGTGCCACCTCGCTGTCACCACCGAGACCGGAGGTATGCACCTCAACGGCCTGTACCATCGTGCGCCACCCCGAGATCACCGCGCCTTCGGCGCGCACGATGGGGCGCCCATCGATCACCATCGCCACATCGGTCGTGGTGCCGCCCATGTCAGCCACGGCGAAATCGCGCAGCGCACTCAGAAATCCGGCGCCCACCACGCTCGCCGCAGGCCCGGACAGGACCGTCTCGACCGGATATTCCAGCGCCATCTCGGCCCGCATCAGCGTTCCGTCTCCCTTGACGATCATCAGCGGCGCCGAGATCGATTCCTGCTCCAGTACCTGTCGCAAGGCGGTGAGCAACTGCCGGATCTGTGGGGTCAGACGCGCATTCAGCGCCGCCGTCAACGCGCGCTTCGGGGCATCGAGCTGTGAGCTCAGCTCATAACTGCAGGTGACCGGTTTACTGCTCAGCGCGCGGATGCGTTCCCGCGCACGGCGCTCATGATCGGGATTGCGTACCGAAAACAACGCCGCCACGGCAAAGGCTTCCACGTGCGCGCCGTGCTCACGGACGGCGGCCTCGATGGCGGTCTCATCCAAAGGCTCGAGCTCCTGGCCAGTTGCATCGTGTCCGCCGCGCACGCGCACCGCCCGGCGGTCCGCCTGCAGCCCCGAGCGCTCCAGCATGCGCTCATCGAAACCGAGGAGGATCGTGCAGACAGGACTGAAGCGATTCTCCACGACGGCGTTGGTGGCAAGTGTAGTCGACACCGATACCAGCGAGATCCGTGCTGGCGCCCCAGCCGGCAGCTTGTCCAGCAGCAGCCGCAACGCGGCGCCGAGTCCCTGGGTCAGGTCCCAGTGGGTGGTGAGAGCTTTGGCGCTCGCCAGCACATGACGTCCGCCGTCCAGCGCGACCGCATCCGTGTAGGTGCCGCCAGTGTCCAGGCCGATGCGGATTTCAGCCGCAGGCAAAGCGCGTGCAAGATCACTCATGAGTCAGAGGTCACTCGCCCTTGAATTGACGCCCAGACTGAGGCAGGCGAACGTCAGTCCGAGAAGCATTCCTGCCACGACGTCCCAGACGACATGCTGTTTGATGGCGAGCGTCGCGTAGACGATGAGCGTGAACCAGACGATGTTGAGGCCGTGCAGCCATTGCGGCGTGTGAATCGAGCGCAGAACCCCGGCAACCCGCACCAGCGTGAAGCTGGCGGCAGCGACATGCAGAGACGGACAGGCATTGCCGGCACGGTCGACCCGGTGCAGCAGTGCGATGCCGGGGAAATCTGTTGCAGCCAGCGGCATTGCCGGGGTACGTGTGGGCCAGAGATAAAAAATGACAAGGCCGGTCAAACACAGCCCGCACATCCAGAGCGCATAGCGCATCATGGCAGCACGCGAGGGCTGCAATCCAGGCCCGGCACCGATGTACACCCAGAGCGAGACATAGCCGAGCAGTGCCCAGGGCTGGAAGGGGATGAGCCGATCCAGGCGTGTCAGCGGCATGACTGTCGCAGCACGCAGCGGGAAATTCTGGACATAGAAGTAGCCGACGAAGAACAGCCCCGTGAGCACGCTCGTGCCGCCGATCGTCAGTACCCGGCTGTTGCGGGCACGACGTCTCAACTCCCGCGCCCAGGCGCCCAGGCGTTACGCCCCTTTCATCAGTGGCTTGCCTCCGGCCCCGATCATGGGCGCTCCGGTGTAGCCATGGCGATGCGCCGGCATTGCTTGAAGCGCGCGAGCAAAGGCTGGTAGAGCTGTTCCGCCACGGGTCCGACTCGGAGCCACTCGAGCACCATCCGATCGAGCTCGTGCGGGTCGGCATTCAACCTCTGACCCATCCCCTGCACCAGACGCTGCATCTGATACGTCCGCCGCAGCGGCAGGTCCTCCGGCGGAGTTGCCGTATCGGTCAGAATTTCAGCGCGAATACATAACTCACGCAGCGCGCGCTCATTCGCCTGTGGATCGCTGTCCGAGGTGGTGCGATCCAGCTCGGTGCGCAGGATCTGTACGAAGCCTGCTGGCCACGGTGTAGCGCTCGCCAGGAAGGCATCGGCTTGCGTGCGCAGTCGCAACTGCTCCTCAGCGGCCGCGCCATGCGCCTGCGCCCACCGCAGTGCCTGCAGCTGCTGCGCGGCCCCTAACACGTTGAGCCATCCCCGCTCTGTCTGCTCGCGGCGCGCACGTTCCTGTGCCTGCTCGCATCGCTGCATGGCGCGCTCGAAACGCTGCTGCAGACCACGCGCCACCGGGCGCGGCAACTCGCCGGCTGCCTCAAAACGCCCTGCCAGCTCCGGGACGCGGTCGCTCTGCAACAGCAGCTGTTCAGCGGGCAGTGGCGCGAGCGCTTCCAGCTCCGCGCAGACGGCGAGCGCCGTTACCCGGTTCTGCTCGAGTGCCGCGGTATATTCGGCAAACTCCTGCTGCCGCCTCTGAAAGACGGCATCGCACTGCTGGCGGAATTCGTCCCATAGCTCATGATCCGTGGCGCGCGGCACAGGCCCGATCTGGCGCCACTGTTGCTGCAGGGACCTGGCCATCTCGATCGCCTCGCAGCTGTCCTCGCGACCGAGTAATCCGCGCGCCTGCTCGATCAGACGCCGCTTGCGCTCGGTGTTGCGCGCCTGTTCGGCGTCGAATCTCCCCTGCAGCTCGGCCGTGAGCTGTTGGAACTGCTGCACGACCGCGGCGCTGCCTGCCTTCTCGGCCGGCGATGCCGCACGCCACAACTGCTGTGACTCACGCAGTGCGGTGCTCACCAGATTCCAGTCCGGTTGTTGCCAGTCGTGTGCATCCCGGAAGCTCTGCAGGCGCGCCACCAGGGTGACGCGCCGCTCCAGATTCTCCTTGCGCAACAGCGCCTCCGCTGCGAAATAGTCGCGGCAGGGCTGGTAAGCTTTCTCCGCCGCATCGTGAAACAATTGCTCTTCGGCCGGCACGACCTCGTCGGCCGCGCCGCGGTTGAGCGTGCGCCATTGCTGACGCAGCCCGGTAATCCGCTCGGCAAGCAACGCCGGCTCGAGTTGCGATCCCACCAGTGACTGCATCTCGTTCAGCAACTGCGTGCGTTTCGGCGCGACGGAAAAGCTCTTCCAGTCCTTGACCTCCTGCAGTCGCTCATCGAGCTGCTGCAATTGGTTTGCCAGCCGCGTCGGCAGGACCAACGATGACTGCAGCCGCTCGGCCAGCGTGGCGCGCAAGTCAGCCGCACGCCGCGTGCGCCCACCGTTTAGGGCGGCGTGCGCCTGGCGCAGAAGCGCCGCAATCTCGCGCAACGCGATGAGGCGTGCTGACTCTGCTGCCTCCGCCGCCTGACGCTGCTCTGCCAGCACACGTTGACGTTCGGCTGCCGCAGCGGCAGCCGCGCTGGACTCTGCCGCGCGACGCTCGCGTTCCGCGGCCGCAGCGCTCAGCTGCGCGGATTGCCGTGCCTCGAACTCTGCGTGCTCACGCTCGTGCTGCGCAATGATCTCACGGCAGCGTTGCGCACTCTGGGCAGCTGCCGCACTCTCAGCTTCAGTCGCCTTGCCTGACGTCGCTTGCCAGCGCTTTTCCAACTGCGCAAGCGTGGGTGCAAACAACGCATCGTAGGGCCGATGGGTGTGGCGCTCGAGCGCCACGATCACGGTGGTAATCTCCGCTTGCACCTGCTCCGTAACGCGCGAACGAGCGAGCAGCGCGTCACGTTTCGCGGTGAGAATCCGATAGACATTGTTATCTTTGCCGCCGCGGACCTGCCTGATCAGCTCACGCAGCTGCTCCGGCTCTTCGACGGCGCGAGCCGCCTCCTGTCGGATCCGGGTCGAGCATCCGCTCACCACCAGCCTTCCAACAACCTGGCGATCCCCATCTGCGATTGCCGCCTGCAGCTGCGCGTGCTCCGCAGCCGCGCGCTGCTCGCGGTCAGAGGGCGGGGAACCCACCGGCGCCGACGCCGCAGCCGACGCTGCCAGGGGCGGGTCAGGCGGCCGTACGACCTGCGATGGCCGGCGGAAGAAGCGTGAAAATAATGACATTCCGTGAAACGGCGGCGGAAAGCTGCCTATTGTAGCGGTCCCTCGCGGCTCCTGCGGCACTGCGCTGCGCCGGCGTCATGGGCGCGACCATCCAGTGTGCGGAACTTGTACTCGTAATGATCCTGCTCCAGATGCAGCTCGAGCACGCCATAACGCCGCGCGAAGCTGTGGTAGCCCCGGACCACCGACAAATCATACAGATGCGCGCCGCCGGTACCGACAATGAACTCGCGAATGCCATCGGGTTGCCGATGTCCGGCGCCATCCCGGGGATCGAACGACTCGTAGAAATGCTCGTGTCCATTCACCACCACGTCGGCTTTCGCGGCATCCAATGCTTGCCACGCCGGCCGCATGCGCGCGCCGTCCTTACGTCGCAGGCCGGTGGAGACGACCGGGTGATGCCACATTGCGAGTAGGCAACGTCCGTCACCCTCGATGGCCTGCAGCTGTTCCTGCAGCCACTGCTGCTGCTCGGCGAGCTTCGGACCCGCCAGATTGCTGTCCAGCCCGATGATCCACCAGTCGCCCACCAGGGCGCGAAACCAGGTGCGACCGGGCGTACGCGCCCCGAAATACTGCAGAAAATCCTCAGCGGACCCGCCCACGTAGTCATGATTGCCCGGTACGGCGTAGGTGTGATCCCGGAAGCGTCCCCAGGTCGGCGCGTAACACCTCGCAAGCGTAACCCGATCGGCAGTGGGATAGGTCGTATCGCCCGCCACTAACACGATCGCATCGGCAGGAATGAGCCGAGCGGTGCGCGCCGCCGGACTACGCTCCGGAGCTGCGCCGCATTCCGCGACATCGCCTGCGGCATAGACGAGGACCGCGGCAGCACGTACGCCGCTGCAATGTGGCAGGCAGCACCAGGTCAACAGAATACAGGTGGTAAGCCGGGTCACGGTGTGCTGCAGGGGCTCCTGGTGGCGCCCCGCAATTTTACCAGCGGTACCCAGCGGTCGCGGCGCGATCCGCGGATGGCCGGTGTGTACGGGCCCGATTTCTGATGCAACGGTGCCTCCCCTGAGCGCAGCTCCTCGGGCATACTGCGACCCGCTGCCACTGCGGGAAATGAAGATGTCCGATGACTTGCAAGCCGAGCTCGAGCGTCTGCGAGCGGAGAATGAGCGCCTGAAGAGCAGCGGCCGCGGCCGCGTTGCACTCAAGGTCAGCGAGAAGGGTGCGCTGTCAGTATATGGCATGGGGCGCTTCCCCGTGACGTTGTACAAGGAGCAATGGCTCAAGCTGCTGGCGATGTCCGATGAGATCCGGGCCTTCATCGAAGCCAACAACGAGCGGCTGAAATCCAAGGATTGACGACCCGCCGTCGGCGGCCATGCCCAGCGACTACATTCTCGAGACGCGGGGTCTGAGCCGGGAGTTCAACGGCTTCTTTGCAGTCTGCGATCTCGATCTGCGGGTCCGCGCCCGCTCGATCCATGCGCTCATCGGGCCGAACGGCGCCGGCAAGACCACTTGCTTCAACCTGCTCACCAAATTCATCGCCCCGACGCGAGGGCAGATTCTCTATAAAGGCTCTGACATCACGGGGCTGCAGGCTGCGGAGGTCGCACGCCTCGGAATCGGCCGCTCTTTCCAGATGTCGGCGGTATTTCCGCACCTCACCGTGCTCGAGAACGTGCGCATCGCCCTGCAGCGGCGTCTCGGCACCACCTTTCATTTCTGGAAGCCGGCGGCCAGCCTGAGGAATCTGCAAGGCCGCGCCCAGGAGCTGCTGGCTGCAGTGGACCTGAGCGGCTTCGCCGAACGTACGGCTCTCGAGTTGCCCTACGGGCGCAAGCGTGCCCTGGAGATCGCCACTACGCTTGCCCTGGACCCGGAGCTGCTGCTGCTCGATGAGCCGACACAGGGTATGGGCCATGAAGATGTCGGCAAGGTTGCGGCGCTGATCCGCCAGGCCTGCAGCCAGCGCACCGTGCTCATGGTGGAGCACAACATGAATGTGGTGGCCTCCCTTGCCGATACGATCACGGTGCTGCAGCGCGGCCGCGTGCTCGCCGAGGGCAGCTATGCCGAAGTTGCACGCAACCCTGCGGTGCTCGAGGCTTACATGGGCACGGCCGATAGAGCGCTGCAGGCGTCTCACGCGTGAGCGCGCCGCTGCTGCAGGTCGCCGGACTGCATGCCTATTACGGTGAGTCACACATCCTGCGCGGCCTGGATTTCGAGGTACAGCCTGCCGAGGTCGTTACCCTTCTGGGACGCAACGGTGCCGGCCGCACCACGACGTTCAGGGCACTTCTCGGGCTGGTCGGGCGGCGCACCGGCTGTGTTCGCATCGCTGGGCGCGATGCCATCGAGCTGGCGCCGCACCGGATCGCGCGACTGGGTGTCGGCTACTGTCCCGAGGAGCGCGGAATCTACGCAAGCCTCTCGGCCGAAGAGAACCTGCTGTTGCCACCGCGAATCGGCCAGGATGGGCTTTCGATCGAGGAGATCTACACGCTGTTTCCCAATCTGCGGGAGCGTCGCGCCACTCAAGGTACGCGGCTCTCGGGCGGTGAGCAGCAGATGCTCGCCGTGGCGCGCATCCTCCGCAGTGGTGCACGGCTGCTGTTGCTGGATGAAGTTTCGGAAGGCCTCGCACCGGTGATCGTGCAGGCGCTGTCCCACGTCATTCAGACATTGCGGCAAAAGGGATATACCATCCTTATGGCCGAACAGAATTTCCGGTTCGCAGCTCCGCTCACAGACCGCTTCTACGTGATGGAGCACGGCCTTATCGTGCACAGCTTCCCAGCCGCCGAACTGCAGCAGAACACACCGCGGCTGCGCCAGTTTCTGGGTGTGTAGCCGAGCCAGAATTCACCGGGGGTTACCATGCGATGGACCAGAACGCTGATCGGCAGCGCCGCCCTGGCAGTCCTCCAGGGTGTGTCGCCGGCCTCTGCGACCGATGAGATCGTCATCGGCGATATCGATGATTTCTCCGGGGTGTATGCCGATACCGGCGGCACGGGCGGCGTGGAAGCCATCCGCATGGCCATCGCGGACTTCGGTGGTACGGTTCTTGGCAAGAAAATCACCTTGCTCACGACCGATCACCAGAACAAACCAGACATCGGCGCCTCGAAGTTCCGCGAATGGGCCGATCAGAATGGACTCAGCGTACTGTTCGGCGGTTCCAACACCGGTGTCAGCATCGCGATGGCGAAGGTGGCTGCCGCCAAGAAGCTACCCTTCTTCGCCATCGGTGCCGGCGGTGCTTCGCTCACCAACGAGGACTGCACCGCCTACAGCATCCATTACGTCTATGACACGACGGCGCTCGCCAACGGCACCGCCACCGCAGTGGTCAAAGCGGGTGGCAAGACCTGGTTCTACCTTCAGGCCGACTATGCCTTCGGCGCACAGCTGCAGAGCGCCGCGGCCAAAGTTGTCGAGGCGAATGGCGGCAAGAATATCGGCACGGTGCGCGTGCCGCTGGCTGCCGTCGATTTCTCCTCCTTCCTGCTGCAAGCGCAGGCCTCCGGTGCGCAGATTCTCGGCCTCGCCAACGCGGGGGGCGATTTCAGCAATTCGCTCAAGGCGGCGACCGAATTCGGCATCACCAAGAAGATGCGTCCGGCGGCGCTGCTGGCCTTCATCACGGACATCCACAGCGTCGGGCTGCAGACGGCGCAGGGCCTGTATCTGACGACCGCCTGGTACTGGGATCTGAACGATCAGACCCGCGCCTTCGGCCGGCGCTTCTACGAGAAGGTCAAACGCATGCCCACCATGGATCAGGCGGGCTACTATTCGGCGACCCTCACTTACCTCAAGGCAGTGCGCAGCGTCGGCACCACGGACGCCGACAAAGTCATGAATGAGCTCAAACGAGCGCGCATCGATGATGTCTTCACGCGCTCAGGCTACGTGCGCTCCGATGGAGTCATGGTCCATGACATGTACGTCATGCAGGTCAAATCCCCGCAGGAGTCGCGGACTCCCTGGGACTATTACCAGGTGGTAAGGGTCATGTCGGGCGAGGCAGCCTTCGGACCGGTCACCGGCTTTGTGCCCGCTCGCGAGGAAGTGAGCGTCGCCGGCCGCGCGCGCAGGGCTGCGTGACCGAGATCTTCGGCATCCCGGCGAGCATGATCCTGGGCCAGCTCGTGCTCGGGCTGGTGAACGGCTCGTTCTACGCGCTGCTCAGTCTGGGGCTTGCAGTCATCTTCGGTCTGCTGCGCATCGTCAACTTCGCGCACGGCTCGTTTTATGCACTCGGCGCCTTCGCCGCACTGCTGGGCATGCAATGGTTCGGGCTCAACTACTGGCTCGCCCTGGTGTTGGCGCCCATCACGGTGGGGCTCCTCGGTGTGCTCAGCGAAGTGCTGCTGCTGCGCCGGCTGCGCGGACTGGATCCGCTGTATGGGCTGCTGCTGACATTCGGCCTGGCCCTGGTGATCGAGGGTTCACTGCACGAGATGGTCGGTGCATCCGGACAATCCTATCCCGTACCGACCGCCCTGACAGGCGCGATCGATGTGGGTTTCATGATCCTGCCGACGTATCGCGTCTGGGTGGTCGCGCTCTCAGTCACCGTTTGCTTCACCACCTGGTTTGTGATCGAGCGCACCCGCCTGGGGGGCACACTACGAGCCGCGACCGAGAACGCCCCGCTGCTGCAGGCTTTAGGCGTCAACGTTCCATTGCTGGTAGCGGCCACCTTTGGCTGCGGAGTGGCGCTGGCAGCTCTTGCGGGAGTGCTGTCAGCACCGCTCGTGCTGGTGAGCTCAGCCATGGGCAGCTCGCTGGTAATCGTCGTGTTCGCCGTGGTGGTGATCGGCGGGATGGGTTCGATTCTGGGCGCCATCCTCAGCGGGCTGGGGCTCGGCGTGGTGGAGGGATTCACCAAGGTCATCTACCCCGAGGCCTCCAACATCGTCGTGTTCATCGTCATGGCACTGGTACTGATCCTGCGGCCAGCCGGTCTGTTCGGCAGGGAATGACCGTGTCGCGCACAACGCTGGCTTATTTGCTCGCCTTGCTGCTGTTGATCAGCGTGCCGCTGCTGGGCATCTATCCCGTCTTCATGATGAAGCTGTTGTGTTTCGCGATGTTTGCCTGCGCATTCAATCTGCTGCTGGGCTTCAGTGGCATGCTGTCATTCGGACATGCGGCCTTCTTTGGCACCGCGGCCTATGCCACAGGCTGGCTCGTCGCGGTGCATGGCAGCGCTACGCTGACCGCGCTGCTCGCAGGCGTTCTCGTATCCGGCCTGCTCGGACTGCTGATCGGCGCGCTCGCCATCCGCCGCCAGGGCATCTACTTTGCGATGATCACACTGGCGCTGGCGCAGCTGGTGTACTTCGTGTGCCTGCAGGCGCCCTTCACCGGTGGTGAGAATGGGCTGCAGGGCATTGCGCGCGGCAGGTTGCTCGGCTTGCTGCCACTGAGCTCTGACCTGACGATGTACTACGTCGTGCTGGCAGCGTTCGTCGGCCAGTACCTGTTCATTCGCCGCGTCGTCCACTCCCCCTACGGACAGATCCTGAAGGCGATTCGCGAGAATGAGACCCGCGCCGTCTCGCTCGGCTACGAGATCAGTCGGTTCAAGCTGCTGGCGTTTGTACTTTCAGCCGCGCTCGCCGGCTTGGCCGGCGCCCTCAAAGCCCTGGTACTCGGATTCGTTACGCTCTCGGATGTATTGCAGGCAAACTCCGGTGAGGTGGTCCTCATGACACTCATCGGGGGGGCCGGCACGTTTTCCGGTCCGGTCATCGGTGCGGCGCTCGTCGTCACTCTGCAGGAGTATCTGTCCGACCGTGTTGGCGGTTGGGTCACTGTTATTCTCGGGGCGGTATTCGTGGCGTGCGTGTTGATGTTCCGGCGCGGCATCGTCGGGGAGCTTGCGGCGCGGCAGCGCCGCTTGTTCGCGCGGCTGCCATCGGCAGAACCCTAAGAGCGCCGCGCCCTGGCTGCATGCTAGGGGTGGTTACACCGGCCAGCTGTCATGGCTGACCCAGATAGCGCGCCATGATACCGCGCAGGTAGTGATGCGAGATCTCGCGGGCGAAGCGCGGAAATTCATCGACCGCACTCTCATCCGCGGCATCGGAGATCGTCCGCAGCACCGCGTAGGGCACCGCATACTCATCACACACCTGGGCGACCGCAGCCCCTTCCATCTCGACACAGGCGGCCGCGGGCAGCCGTTGCCGCAGACCGGTGATCTCGGCCTCGCTTGCAAAGAACTTGTCGCCGCTCGCGATCAGACCCTGCTGGACCGCAGGCGTGACGATATTGAAGAACTCGAGCTCCTCGCGAGCGACGGTCGTGCGCAGGTCCTGCGCTGCAAACTCCCGCGCCGCCTTCAGCAGCCGAACGCGCAGCGCCGGCGGCGGCACGAAACGGGCTTTGCCCAGGAGCGGCACCTCGTAGCGTGGAAATATCGGACTCGCATCCATGTCATGTTGGATCAGCGCGGATGCCACGACGATGTCGCCGATGTGCAGGCCCGGCTGCAGGGCTCCGGCGACACCGCCGAAGATCAGCTCTGACACCGGGAATGCGCTAATGAGCTGGGTGACGGTCGCCGCCGCAGCCACTTTGCCCAGCCGCGAGAATACGGCCACCGCCTCTTGGCCATGAAAGGTGCCCAGATGGAACTGTCGCCCGCCGTAGGTGCGTAACTCAGCGCGCTGCAGGGCTTCCAGTACCCCGGCAATCTCCTCGGGCATAGCGCTGACGATAGCGAGCACGGCCTTACCTCCCGGCGTGCCTGATCAGCCCAGGCACGACTCAAGGAGGTAACGATAGCAGTAGCTCTCAGAGAGAGGCAGTCACGACGCCGGACGGCGCGCTTTCGACCCCAGCCGTAGTGATGGAGGTCACCGCGAAATACCATTTCCCCGGGGTCAGATTGCCGATCGTATAGTTCGTGAGGCCTGGATTGGCGACCTTCACCGAGTCGGTGAGATTACTGGCAGAGGTCCCGTAGTACACTTTGTAGCCCGCCAGATCGGTGAGTGCCGAGCCATCGGTATTCTCGGTCGGCGCAGTCCAGTCGAGCACCGCAGCGCCCGCGGACATCTGGTTGACTGAGACTGCGAATGGCGCGAGCGACACCGAGTGCTCGCCATCACTCACCGACACCACGATGTTGGTGTACGTGCCCACGTTGGCCGCAGTCGGCGTTCCGGCAAGCATGCCGCTCGCATTATCGAACGTCGCCCACTCGGGCTTGTTCTGCACGGCGAACGTCAGCACGGCGCCATGCGGCCCCGAGGCCGTGGGCACGAACTGGTAGTGAGCTCCCGCGTTCACGGCCGTCAGCGGCTTGCCGCTGATGGTCGGAGGCCCGGCCTTCACGACGCTCACCGGCGGAGTCACCGGCGTGGCGACGGGCGGGCGCATCCTACCGGTATTCGGCACGATCGTGCCGGTGCGGGCACCTACGGAGGAGGGCGCGCCGGCGGGATCGTCCGCCGCGCAACCAACCAAAGCAACTGACAAGAGGGCGAACAGCACCGCGCAGCGCGCAGTTGCAGCAACAGGCAGGGAAGTGATCATGCGGGCCACCTTGGCAAGCGATTCGACGGTCGCCAGGGCAGCCAAGCGTCGCGTGCGCACGCCCAGTTGGGACAGCGCATGCTCGGTTCGACGACAACCCCCGTACTGTGTGCAGGTTGCCGGCAACCCCGCTATCTCGAGCTGGTTGTGCTCGAGACCGGAGGCTTTGCGTCCCCGTCTCACGACGGGTTTGCCCTTGCGTTCTGAGAGTAAGTAAACGCCTACTTCAAACTAACTTCAAACCGTCTCGTTGTAACGACAGTTATGTGTCATGCGAGTCAACATAAGCGGCATACCGAGCCACTGCGATGTGACAGAAGATGACCTGGAAGTTACATAAGACAGTTGGTGCGTCGCACTGCGGGTTATTTGCGGAATCGACAGACAGCGCTTATGTCAAAGGTAGCGACCCGGGCAGGTCTGGCGTGCGCTCGCGGTAGCGGCTCAGGGCGCGTACTGGGCGATGCCGTTGCCGAATGACCAGTTTTCCTTCCTGACTTCCACCAGGCTGATGACCACATCCTCGCGTCGCATGCCGAGGCGCTCATGCAACCCATCCGCCACCGCTTTGTAGAAGTTCTTTTTCAACTCAACACTACGCCCCTCGTTGAGGGTTACCTGGATGATGATGGCATCGCGGCTGCGCTCGATATCGAGATAGCTCGGATCGATGAGCAACGAGGTGTTGGGATGCTCGGCGATCACCTGGAAACGATCGTTCTGCGGTACGTTGAGTGTGGCGAGCATCGCCTCGTACACGATCTCACCAATGCTGCGGCGATGGTCCGGCGACTTGCCCGCCGGGATGTCAATGCGCGCCAGGGGCATGTATCACCTCAACTATTGTTGGCTGTTAGTTGTTAGCTCGCGATTGCCCCGTGCTGGCCCGCAGCGCCGCGATTCCCGCGCGTGGCGCCGGCAGCCGTGCTTGTGCAGTAAAGCGCGCGGGATTCAGCGCGGCAACGGCTGCGGCGGCAATCTCGTGCAGGCTACCCGAATCCCGCACCCCCTGCTCGCGGAATGCACTGCTTGGGAACGCGGCCAGGCGTGACTCGGGGCGATTGAAGCTGTCCCGGTTTGAGCCATTACCCATGCCGACATTACCCATGCCGGCATTACGCAAGCCAGCGTTGCCCACTGCGGCATTGCCTATGGCAGCACTCAGTCCGCCACCGCCGCTGACCGCATTGCGCAACCGTGAGCCCGCAAATGCCATGATGGGCCGCCGCTCCGAGGGCTTGCCGAAAGTCCGGTTGGTGACATCGTAGCTGAGGCGGTGTCCGAGACTTACCCGCAGATTGCTGCGCCCCTGCAGCTGCCAATCGATGAGTTCACGATGGGACATCGGGTCATTCATGGCTTCCGGATCTCCGGAGTTGCCCGCCTGACGGATCTGCTGAATACGCAGGCCGAAGGTTGGTTTGCCAAAAGCGGTACCCGCGCCGCCGCCGAGGTTATGGGTGAAGTAGAGCATGACCTGCGGAGCGCGGGGTGCCAGTCCTCCAGGTGCTGGCGGCGCAGCGTTGACAGTCACAGACAACAACGCGGCACACGATGTCGCCACGAGTTGGAAACCTGTGCTGCGCCAGCCGCCCTTCACCTTACCCTCCAAAGCTAATGCGTGACCTCGCGCGTGTGAGGCCATAGCGTGAGCGCAAAGCCGCCTTGTCACAATTGGCGCTTGGTAACGGCCGTGGTTGGCACTCCTCGACAGAATTTGTAGGAGCGCTCCCACTATTATCGCTGCCGTGTAGGAGGTAGGCGGACACAAGTTATTTCGTTGTCCTACAAGGGGCGCGCCAACTGCCGCGGTAATCCTTGCTATCCCCTGGGCACGGCTCCGCGGCAACTTAAACTCCACCGACATTTAGCGAAACCAAACGCAAACGCAAACCCGCCCGTTAAGCTCCAGCCGAGCTGTTCACTCGCTTGCACCGGGCTCCCCTCCAGCGGGCCGCCCGCCCCCGGGCGGCAACCCCCAGCCGCAGTCGCGGCACGCGTTCGCCGGTCAGTGGCTCAGCACTACTCCCGTGGCTTGCTACTCATACTTTTCCGTGATGCGAGCCACGGCACGACCGAGACCTCAAGCACAGTTTCGTTGCAGGTGACCGCTAGGCGCAGCTGGCACCGAACATGCAACCTAATCCAGCGTTCAACCTAATTCGGTACGGGAAGCCATACATGTCGAACAGTCGTCTGCGGAAACTACAGCTGGTGAAGGGCGCCGCCGCCCCGGCTGAGCGCGCGCCCGGTCGGGTCACTCATGATGAGCGCGGCAACGCGATTTGGGACTGGGATCTGGCTACGGGCGTTCTGGCCCGCAAGACCGTCTCTGAGTTGTTGACGACTCTGGATGCGCCCGGGCATCTCAGCCTCGAGTCGGAAGCCCAGGCCGATAGCGATTGGGCGGGTGATCCCTACAACCGCCGCATCTCGACCTGACAGGGCAAATTCCACGAAAAGTGCGGCAACCGCTGTTGCCGCACTGCCATCAGCCGTAACGCTGTCTTTCGACAGGCGTGCACCTTACTTGGTGCTTACGCCGGCCTCCGAGGCGATGTGCTCGATCTTCTTCAAATGCCCACTGACCGTGGGTAGCACCTCGGTTGCGAAGGCTTTCGCCTTGGCGTCCTGGCCGGAGGAAATTTCCTTCTTCAACAACGTCACCGTCTGCTCGTGCGCGGAAACCTGATTCTTGATGTAAGCCTTATCGAAGCTCTCGCCGCTCAATACCTCCAGTTTTGCCTTCGCAGCCATCTGCGAGGTGCTCGAGGTCGTCGGCAAATCGATGCCTTCGCCGCTCGCAAGGCTCTTCAGCTTCTCATTAGCTGCACTGTGATCCTTCACCATCATGGCGCCGAAATCCTTCACGGCCTGACTGCTGCCCTTGCTCTCAGCCAGCTTGCCGGCTTCTACTTCGGAGATGCCGCCTTCTGCGAGATTCTTGTAGAAAGACTGATCCGGGCTCTTGTCGGCGGCGAACGCCAGCAGCGGAGCGATCAGCAAAACCGAGGTCATGACCTTTTTCATTTGCAACTCCTCGACA
Source organism: uncultured Pseudomonadota bacterium (assembly GCA_963715725.1). GTDB lineage: Bacteria > Pseudomonadota > Gammaproteobacteria > Steroidobacterales > Steroidobacteraceae > 13-2-20CM-66-19. The sequence goes on from OY970272.1 coordinate 4,743,746, forward strand.
TGACAAAGCCTGCGCTGCCACATGAACTCACCGGCGCGCCGTTGGTTCCACGCAGCCCTTAAGACCAAGCTTCGCCGTGAAGCAAGCCGCGGCAGAATCGACAGACCGCCGGTTCCCTCCTACAACATGTCGACGACCGCGCTGACAGGCCTGCGTGCTTTCGCTGCTTAGAATGGCTTCGTAATGCACTGCGGCTGACTGCGGTGTGCACGCCAAGAGGTGAATCGCATGGGTATCAATAAAGATCAGGTCAACGGACGCGTTAAAGAGGCTGCCGGAAAAATCCAGGAAGTAACCGGCAAGATGACTGGCAGCACCACGCAGCAGGTGAAGGGCAACCTGCACAAGAATCTCGGCGCGGCGCAGGCCACCGTGGGCGACGTTCGCGAGGATGTACGCGATGCGGCGAAAGACGCGCGGCGCGAAGAGCGCCGGGAAGAACGGCGCGAGGACGACACCCTGCCCTGATCATTGCTGATTAATTCGCCGTTTGGCGACGTATGCCCGCCTCGTGCGGGCATACTGTTTTTTTCTATAATGAGGGGATGCAACCACGGCAAGCGTGGGGAGTGGCTGCCTCACTGATTGCGCTAAGCGCACTCGGATGCTGTTGGTCGGAGTCTGCTACGGCGGCAGCTCCCCCCGCTCAGACAGTCCCTCCCCTGCACAGCACGACCCCGGCTCAGGAGTTTCAGCTCGCTATGCAGCGGCTGCGGCTGCACGAGCCCGATGAGACTGACTCCGCCGCGCTGCGGGCGTATGTCATCTATGACTACTTGCTCGCTGCCCGTCTGAGGCGAGAGCTACAGAGCGACCCGTCCGAGGAGCTGGACACAAAAATCGATGATTTTCTCAAGGCTCACGCAGCGTCCCCCGTCACGCGCGAGTTGCAATCGGACTGGCTAACCAGCCTCGCCAAACGCGCTCGATGGGATTGGTTCCTGCCGCGCGCGGCGGATGCAACCGCCCCGGCACTTGTTTGCTCGCGCCTCGCCGGCTACCTGGCAACCGGGGATACGCGGACATTGGCTGCCGAAGGCCTCAGGCGCTGGAGCACGCCGCAGAGGCAACCACCTGAGTGTGACCCCGTTTTCGCATGGCTGCGCGTCCAGAAGTTGATTACGCCGGAGTTGGCCGAGGCCCGGGTGCGGGCACTTCTGGAGGCGAATAACCCGCGTCTGGCTCGCGAGGTAATGGCGGAGGTGCCATCGGGGGAGGCGGCAGCCCTGGAGCTGTGGGCGCACTTGCTGGAAGCGCCTAAATCAGCGCTGCAGGACGTGGCGGCGGACCCTCACCTGAGTGTCGAGCCGGCTGCGCTTCTCGCTGGGTTCGACAAGCTTGCCCGTCTGGATGCCGCGGCGGCTGCCGCACTCCTGCCGAGCCTGCTCGAGCGCCCGGAACTCACTCCCGCCATGCAGCTGCGCCTGCGGAAGTCCGAGGCACTGGGTGCGGCGTTCGGTCGTGATCCCGGAGCGGTGGAGGCCTTCGCGGCCTTGCCGGAAAGTGCAGCAGACGTCGACGTACAGGAATGGCGCGTACGTGCTGCCCTCTGGGCGGGCAACTGGCAGCAGGCCCTGAGCTGGATCGGGCAGCTGCCGCAGTCGCTGGCCGGCCAACCGCGCTGGAGATACTGGCGCGGCCGCTGTGTCGAGGCTACTTCGGGCAAAGAGGCGGCAAACCCGCTCTATGAGGAACTCGCCGGCCTGCGGGACTTCTATGGATATCTCGCCGCTGACCGGCTGCACCGCCCCTACATGTTGAATGCGCGGCCATCCGCGGACGATATGCCGGTGCAGGCGACTCTCGCTGCCGATCCCGGCCTGATTCGCGCGCGTGCACTGTTTGAAGCAGATATGGAGGAAGAGGCCAGCTACGAATGGGCAGCCGTGGTAAGCAGCGCCAATCCGGCAGTCCGGCTGCAGGCCGCGCATCTCGCGGCACGCTGGGGGTGGTACTCGCAATCCATCATTACGCTTTCGCAGCTGGGAGAACTCGATGACGTGCGGATGCGTTATCCGCGGCCCTACACCGATGCTATTGCCGAGGCAAGCAAACTCACTCAGTTGCCAACTGACTGGATTCTCGCGGTCATGCGACAGGAGAGTCTGTTTCGTGATGATGCGGTCTCGCGCGCCGGTGCGCGCGGGCTGATGCAGATGCAACCGACCACTGCCGCAGCCGTCGCCCGGCGCTGGCACCTGCCTGCACCTCCGCGGGATGGCGGCGCCGACCCGGTCGCGGACATCGAGCGGGGCGCAGCCCATCTGCGCGAGCTGCTTGACCGGTATGGCCAGCTCGGGTTGACCCTTGCCGCCTACAATGCCGGTGCGGTGCCTGTGGCGCGCTGGCTGCCCGTCCATTCCCTGGATGCCGATATCTGGATTGAGAACATTCCCTACAGCGAGACTCGCAACTACGTACAGCGCATCATCGAGCACATCGTGGCATTCGCCTGGGTACGGGATGCCGAGCCGCCACGGCTGGCGGTGTTGCTGCCCCAGGTCTCACCCTCCACACTCGCCGCTCAGACTGCGAGACCCTGAAGTGGCTGTTGTGCCGCTTGCCGATCGCGGCGACAGCGCATGCTAATCACTCGACGTGGCGTGATCCTGCAGGCCAGTTATCGGGTCGCATCCCGCACGGGGCGGCGCGGGCCGGTCGTGCACCTTTATGGGCGCTTGGACGATGGCGCAACCTTCCTGGTACGCGATGATCGGCAGGTGCCGTGCTTCTTCATTCGTACGACCGACGCCGTCCGGGCCCGGCAGGTCTGTGGCTGCGAGGCGCGCCCCTCTGCGATGACAACCTTCGATGGGAGCGCTGGCTCGCGCATCGAGGTGAGCGTGCCAGCGGACGTACCGGACATACGTGAGCGCCTGCATGCTCACGGCATCGACACCTTCGAGGCAGACGTGCGTTTCCCCGTGCGCTTTCTGATCGAGCGCGGTATCAAGGGCAGCTGTGAAATCGCAGGCGAGGCACAGCCCGGCACGGGGTCTGGCTGGGTTTTTCACAATCCCGAGCTGCGCCCGGCCGTGGCTCAGATCGAACCGGTAGTAGTCTCCTTCGACATTGAAACCGACCCGCACGCGCAGCGGCTACTGGCGATCTCACTGTACGGCCACGCCGTCGATGAGGTGCTCATCGTTGACGATCGCGATCGTCCCATGCCCGAGCACGCCATCCGTTGTCATGACGAGCGGCAGGCGCTGAGCCGCTTCTGCCAGCGCATCCGGGAACTGGATCCGGACGTGTTGACCGGATGGAACACGATCGACTTCGACCTCACCGTGCTGCAGCGGATCGCCGCGCGGCTGCAACATCCCCTGGAGCTGGGACGTGATACGGGCGAGCTGCGACTGAGGCGCGCGGAGGGCTATTTCGGCAGCGGCCAGGCCAGCGTGCCGGGACGGCTGGTGCTCGATGGTATCGATCTGCTGCGCGGTGCCTTCGTGCGCATGGAGGATTATTCGCTGGATGCCGTATCCCGCGAGGTGCTCGGGGAAGGCAAAGCGATGCGCGGGCCCGCGCACGAGCGACTGGCGGAGATACTCGACAACTACCGGGTAGATCTGCCGGCCTTTGCGCTGTATGCGCGGACGGACGCGCGCCTCGCCTGGCAGATCGTGCACAAGCTCGATCTCATCCGCCTCGCCTTCGCGCGCAGTCAGCTCACCGGCATGATGCCCGATCGGGTCGCTGCCAGCATCGCCTCATTCGATTTCGTATATCTCACCGAGCTTCACAAGCGTCAGGTGGTCGCCCCCACCGTGCGCTCCAGCGATGCGCGCGTGCACGCTGCGCAAACTGGCGGCCATGTGCTCGAAGCGGTGAGCGGTCTGCACCGCAACGTCTGGCTCTTCGACTTCAAGAGTCTCTATCCCAACATTATCCGCACCTTCAACATCGATCCGCTGACGTTCATTCCCGGCTCCGCGCCAGAGTCCGCAGCGGCTGCGCCGGCGATTGCAGCGGCCTGGGGCGAACAGGCGATTGTGACCTCGGGAGGTGCCTTTCGCCGGGAGCCGGCGATCCTGCCGGCGCTGCTCGATGAGCTGTTCCCGCGCCGCGAAGCGGCACGTCGCGCGCAGGATGCTGTCGCTGCGAATGCCATCAAGATCCTCATGAACTCGTTTTACGGTGTGCTCGGCACACCGGCCTGCCGTTTTTATAATCCGGCATTGGCCAACTCCATTACCGGTACGGGTAAGGAGCTACTGCTCTGGTCGAAGCGCTGGTTCGAAGAAGCCGGCTTCAGGGTGCTCTATGGCGACACCGACAGCCTCTTCGTTGGCGCCGGCAGCGCACCGCCCTCCGCCCCCGACTCAGGTCCGCAACTGGCCGCCGCGCTCAACCAGGGGCTCGCGGCCTATATCCGCTCGCGCTGGGACGTGCACAGTCACCTGGAGCTCGAGTTCGAGAAGACTTACCTGCGGCTGTTCCTGCCGCCCGTGCGTCACGGCAGCCGCGGTGCCAGCAAGCGCTACGCAGGACTCGTGCAACATGGCGCTGCCCAGCAGGTTGAGTTTGTCGGCATGGAAGTGGTTCGCAGTGACTGGACTGCGCTCGCGCGCGAGGTGCAACGCGAGCTGTATCAGCGGCTGTTCACCGAGCAACCGCTCGAGCACTATCTGAGTGAGGTCGTGCGGCAGCTGCGTGCCGGGCACCTGGATGATCAGCTCGTCTACCGCAAGAACCTACGCAAGGGTACCGAAGCTTATACGGCCACGACGCCACCGCATGTGCAGGCAGCACGTAAATCAGCCCGGCCCGCCGGGCGCGAGGTCCGCTACGTGATGACCACCGCAGGTCCTGAGCCCACCGATAACATCCGTCATCCGATCGACCGGGAGCACTATGTGGCCAAGCAGCTGCGGCCGGTGGCCGAGCCGGTGCTCGCCACCCTGGGACTGAGCTTCGAGGCGCTGAGCGGAGATGCGCGCCAGGCCGAGTTGCCATTCTGAGGAGCGCATCGCCGCGTGGGCACACTGACTCTTCTGGCCCTGATCGTCATCGTGAGTGTCGCAGGCTTTGCGCGCCCATCGTTGATCGAGCGCTCGCTGCTGCGTCCGTACCGGATCGCCCGCGGCAGCAGCTATGCGGGGTTGTTCAGCAGCGGTTTCGTACATGCCGATACCACGCACCTCATCTTCAACCTGATCACCTTTTACTCCTTCGGCTTGCCGCTCGAGCGTGCCATCGGCACGCGGCAGCTGGTGATTCTGTATTTCGCCGGGCTACTGATCAGCAACCTGGGCACGACGCTCAAGCATCGCAATGATCCGGACTATGCAGCTCTGGGCGCGAGCGGTGCGATCCTGGCGGTGCTGTTTGCGGCGATCGTGTACTTTCCGCACGCGCGCCTGATCATGTGGCCACTGCCCATCCCACTGCCGGGACCCCTGTGGGCGCTGCTGTATCTCGGCTACACGTGGTATTCAGCGCGCCAGTCGCGCGGGCGAATCAACCACGACGCTCACTTCTTCGGTGCGCTCACCGGCATACTGTTCGTCGCTCTCACCGAGCCGTGGCGCCTCGCGCTCCTGCTGAACATCGCAGGCAACTAGACAACCTGTGTCGCAGTGTTGGCCATCCAGGAACCCAACAGGATCAGCGCCAGGCCAGCGGCTGCACCGATACCAAAGGGCTCATCGAGGACCAGGATACCGAGGGTCGCTGCGACCGCTGGATTGATGTAAGTGATGACGGCAGCGCGCGCTGCACCGGCGCGATGTATCAGATAGAAGTACATCAGCAGCGCGAGCGCGGTGCAGACGATACCAAGCACAAGCACTGAGCCGAGCGCAAGGTTGGATGGCAGATGAGTCGGCGCCGTAAACCAGGCAGCCGGGAACAGCGCCACGGTAGCAATGCCCAGGCTTGCCGCCAGTGATCCGAGCTCATCGACGCCGGCGAGGTATTTTTGCACCACGATCGAGGCGAGTGCGTAGCCCAGGGCACCTAACAGCACGCAGCCCACACCCAGCCACTGCAGCAGACCGTGCAGCGAGCCCAGTCCCAGCAGGGTGATCACCCCTGCCAGTCCCGCACCCAATCCGAGCAACCGTCGCGGCGGCAGACTCTCCGGAATCCCAAACAAAGGCGCGATAAGCACGATGAGCATCGGCAGGGTGGCCACCAGGATGCCCGTGAGCGAGGAGCCAATCCAGGTTTCCCCGAGGGCGATGAGGAAAAACGGACCGACGAGCTCGGCGAAAGCGAACACGCAGATGGCGCCTGCGTGAGCGCGCAGCAAACGCAGCGCACCGCGCCGCCAGGCAAGCGGCAGCAGGATGGCCGCGGCCAGCGCGATGCGGCCCCAGGCAATACCTGCCGGTGAGATCTCGGGCAGCGCCAGCTTGATGAGCAGGTACGGCAGTCCCCACAGCACACCCAGCAGCGCAAACACCAGCCAGATTCGCCAACTCATAAGTTAATGACCCACGGCCCTCGGCCGCCCGACTGCAGCACGGAACGCGAGTTTAACGACTCCTTTCGAGCCTGCCGGAAGTGTGCGCAGGTAAAGGTGCAGGACGGCTGCGCCCGACGTACACTGCGGTCGTGGCGATCCGCATCAACGGGGCGCGCAGTTCAATGCGCGCGGGGTCCTGCGCCCGGACCGGCGACGGCATCCGCGTGCTGGCGGCATGGAGCCTGTTCGTCGGACTTGCAACCGCCCAGGTGCAGCCCGAGAACCCCGCCAATCCCATTCCGATACCCGCGGTTGCAGATGATCCGGCGATGGCCAACATCATCGTCGAGGCCCCCGAGCCGAAATATGTCGCACCAACGCTGCGGGATCGTATCGGGCGCATCTGGGCCCCTGTCATGATCAATGGCAAGGGCCCCTATCGACTGGTGTTGGACACCGGCGCGAGCCATTCAGCCGTGATCAGCCGCGTCGCGGAGAGCCTGGGAATCTCTGCGGATGCCAGTCAGATCACGGTTCGCGGTGTGACCGGCTCGGCAGTCGTGCCGGTCATCAAGGTCAATCGCATGGAAGTGGGGGAGCTGCTCATTGAGCCGAGCACGCTGCCGATAGTAGCCGATGTGTTCGGCGGTGCCGAAGGGGTCCTGGGCCGTGAAGGGCTGCCGGATAAACGGATATTCGCCGACTTCCGTCACGATCGGCTCATCATCTCGCACTCGCACCGCGAGCGCGCACAACCGGGCTTCATCAGCGTGCCCCTGAAGCTCCTCAAAGGCCTCCTGTCAGCCGACGTCTACATCGGATCGGTACGTACCCACGCCATCATCGACACAGGCGGCCAGCAGACCGTGGGTAACCTCGCGCTGCGCGAGGCGTTGATGAAACGACCGCCGAGAAACGCGGTGGTGGAGAACATCGAAGGGGTTACCCTCGACTGGCAGCGCGGCGATATGGTCGCCGCACCGCCGATCGAGATCGGCACCATGCAGATTCAGAACGCGCACATTACCTTCGCCGATATGTTCCTCTTTGAGCACCTGCAGTTGACCCGCGACCCCACGCTGCTGCTGGGGATGGATGTGCTCGGCTCCTTCGATGTGCTGGTGATCGACTACCGTATGCGCGAGATGCAGATCCGGCCGCGGAACGCCATTGGCATCTCCGTCCGCAACTTCGGGGCCAGCGGTTAGGCGGCGAAGTCTGACTGCCTAGCCTCCAGCAGGGTCGGTCCGGGGCGCCGCAGTGCCAGCTGTAGCGCCGAGGCGAGCTCATCAGGTGAGCGTACGCGTTGCGCCTGAGCGCCATAGGCAGCGGCCAGAGCCTGGAAGTCCGGGTTGCGGCCCACCACCCCGACGGCGGGAATCCCGGCCGCCTGCATGTCATCACGGATCTGGCCTAGCGCGGCGTTGTTCCACAGCACGATAGGCAGGCTCAACTCCAACTCCACCGCTGTTACCAGCTCCTGCAGCGTGAACTGCAAGCCGAAATCTCCGGCGAGTGCGACGGCGGGCCTCTCAGGAGCTGCGATCAACGCGCCCAGGGTGGCAGGTAGCGCATAACCGAGTGTGCCGTAGCCTGCCGGATGAAACCAGGACAGCGGTGTTTCGACAGCAAAAGCGTAATTGCCCAGGTAGGCCACCTGCGTCATATCGGAGAACACCGCGCCATCCGCAGGCAGCCCGGCCCGCAATCCGGCCAGGAGCCGCAGCCCTGCGTGCTGACTGGCAGTCAGCTCCTGCTCGATCTGCCGTCGCAGTCGTGCAGCGAGCTGCGGCTCGCGAGTGCGCCAGCCGGAACTGGCGAGCCTTTGGCGCAGCAAGGCCGCGAGGCTGGCCTGCGCATCGCCCCAGATCCCGACCTGCGCCGCGTAGTGATCCGCCAGCTTGCTGGCATCAATGTCAATACGAATCAGGGTGGCGCCGATCTGCAGGCGTGACACCGAATAGAAATCCGTCTCGGCGAGCTCAGTGCCGATTGCCAGCACGACATCAGCCTCGCACAGTTGCCCGCGGCCAGCCGCAAACTGCAGCACCGCGCCAAGATTGGCTGGATGGCTCTCAGCGAGTACGCCCTTGGCGGCAATGGTGGTGATCAGATAGGCATCGAGCATCTCAACGAGCTGACGCAGCTCGGCATCCGAGCCGCGCGCCCCACCGCCTGCGATGATCAGCGGCCGGCGCGCACCGCGCAGCAACTCGGCGGCGTGCTCCACCGCGCTGGCGGCCGGCTGTATCGAGCCCCCGACGTGCATGAAGGGAGCCGGCTGCAGGTCGGTCGGCTCGGCCAGCAGATCCAGGGGAATCTCCAGATACGCCGGACGCGGTCGTCCCAGCTGAAAGCTTGCGAATGCCTCGCGCAGATGATCGCGCGCATCGGCCGCGGATAGCGCGGTGCGGGCAATGCCGCAGGCGCCCGCGGCGAGCATGCGCTGATCGGGCAGCTCATGCAGCACGCCCCATCCCTTGGCGAGCGACTCTCTCACCGGCGTGCTCGCGACGATCAACATCGGCACCGAATCGGAGCGTGCCTGAGCCGCGGCCGTCAGAATGTTGGAGACGCCCGGGCCGGAGATCACGAATGCTGCCGCTGGCCGTCCGCTGCGTCTTGCAAACCCGTCAGCGGCAAAGCCGGCATTCTGTTCGTGGCGCACGAGCACGTGGCGCATCCCGCTGCTCGCCAGTCCACGATACAACTCGAGATTGTGTACGCCGGGGATGCCAAACACGGTGTCGATACCGTTTTCGGCGAGTAATCCGACGATGTATTGCCCGACCGTGCCTGGCATGTGTTCCAATATGCAGCGCCCTCTGGCCATCACGCAAGCAGCAGAGCAATGAGATTCTCGCCTCTGGTGGAACGCTTTACCGGCGACGGCGCGGACGCTTGGCTTACGCATTACGAAGCCGTGCAGGCCCAGGAACGCGGCGCAGACGTGATCATCCTGTCGGTCGGCGATCCGGATTTGCCGACGCCGGCATCGGTGGTTGATCGCGCAATCGAGCGTCTGCGCGCCGGGGACACTCACTACCTGCCCGCGCGCGGCCGTCATGAGGTACGTGCCGCCATCGCCGCATTGCATGAGCGGCGCTGCGGCCAGAGCGTAACCGCGGACAACGTCGTGTTTCTGTCCGGTGCCCAGAATGCCCTGTTTGCCGCGTCCCTGTGCCTGGCCGGACCGGGCAATGAGGTGCTCACCTTCGATCCGCTGTACGCCACCTATCCAGCGACACTCGAAGTCTCCGGTGCGCAGCTGCTGCGGGTGCCGGCGCTCGATGACTTCCGTCCGGACCTGGACGCGCTGGCAGCACTCATCACGCCGCGCACGCGCGCACTATTCTGGGCCACACCCAACAATCCAAGTGGTGTCATTCTCAGTAAAGCGGAGCTCGCGGTCATCGCAGAGCTGGCCATACGTCACGACCTCTGGCTGGTGTCCGATGAGGTGTATGCGGGGCTGGCCCCCGGCGGATGCGTCCCGAGCCTTGCCGCGCAGCTGCCCAAACGGGTGGTGACGCTGGGAAGTCTGTCCAAGTCACACGCCATGACCGGCTGGCGGGCTGGCTGGCTGGTCGGGCCGGAGGAGCTGGCGGCACATGTGGAATCGCTGGCCATGTGCATGCTGTTTGGCATGCCGGGCTTCATCCAGGAGGCGGCGGTCACGGCGCTGTCGATGGCGGAGGAATCGCAGGACAACATCCGCAGCTTCTGCAGCTCGCGCTGCGCTCAGCTCGCCAGGGGACTCGAGGGTATTGCTGGGCTGCGCCCGCTCGTGCCGCAGGCCGGCATGTTCATGTTAGTGGACATTCGCAGCACTGGCCTGAGCGCCTACCGCTTCATGCGGGCACTGTACGAAGCGGAGCGCGTGAGTGTGATGGATGGAGCCGCCTTCGGTGCTGCGACCGCCGGGTTCATTCGTATCTGCTTTGCGGCCGATGAAGCCGTGCTGGATGAGGCCTGCAAGCGGATCCGCCGTTTTTGCACGCAGCTGGGAACCAGTAACCGCCGTCACGCGTAGTCTCCCTGCGGGTGTACGGGTCGCGCAGCTGCGCCGCCACTCATCAGTCCAAGCGAGGCTCCCATGACCATGACCGTGTCCGTCGGGCCCATAATCGCCCTGATCGCCGGCGTACTGATTCTTGTCATGCCGCGATTACTCAACTACATCGTCGCCCTATATCTCATCCTGATCGGGTTGCTGGGACTTTTTTCGCATACCAGTCACATCATCTGAGACCCCGGGGCTGCCGGCGGCGCCGTGGCTGCCCGCAGCGCCGACCGTCCGGTACCAGCGATACAGATCGCCGCCGTCTCGCTTGGCCTCGTAGAGCGCCAGGTCGGCGGATTTGTACAGCGCATCGAGCGTGGTGCCGTGATGGCCGAACACCGCCACTCCGATGCTGGCGCTGCTCATGACGCTGCTGGTGCCGATGGGCACCGGGCGCTTGAAGCTCTCGATGATGCGCTGACAGATGCTCTCGATGTCGGTGGCGGCCGGATTGTTGGCTACCAGCACGGCGAATTCATCGCCGCCGATGCGCGCTACGCAGTCGGACTTGCGCACCGCCGCCTGCAGTCGCAGTGAAGCCTCCACGAGCAGCGCATCGCCGGCATCGTGCCCGAGCGAGTCATTCACCCGTTTGAAGCGGTCCAGATCGATGAGCAGCAGCGCGAACATCTGCTGCTGCATGCGCGCCAGCACCAGCAGCTCGCGGATCTCCTCGCTGAACATGCGCCGGTTGGGCAGCGCGGTGAGCGTGTCATAGTAGGCAATCTGCTCGAGCTGCCGCTGCGACTCGCGCAGCTCGCGGGTGCGCTCGATGACCTGGTGCTCCAGCTGGCGTTGGTTTCGGCGCAGGTAAACAGTGCGACCCTGTACCAGCAGCGCGATCAGCAACAACGCCGTCACCGTTGCCCCGACGCGGAAGGCCAGGGTCTGATACCACGAGGGCAACACATGAATCGGCACATTGAGCGTGCGCTCGCTCCACACGCCGTCGCGATTGGAGCCGCGCAGCCGCAGCGTGTACTCGCCCGGGGGCAGATTCGTATAGGCGGCGAGCCGATGCGCGGCATCGGTTTCCACCCAGCTGGCATCAAAGCCATCCAGGCGGTACGCATAGCGATTGCGCAACGGCGCCGAGTAGTCCAGCGCGGCGAATTCCGCCGCCAGGCTGTTGGCCCGCGCGGACACGAGCAAGGGGTCCGCCGCACCCCCGTGATTGAGCCGGCCGAGGACCACCGGCTTGCCACCGATACGCAGATCCGTGATGACCACCGGAGGCTGGTAGCTCCAGGCCGTCAAGCGCTCAGGCCGCACCACGGTCAGTCCACCGACACCGCCGAATAACAGCTCGCCCTGCGCGGTGACGGCACCGGCGCCTACCCAGTAATTCGAGATGGGCAAGCCTTCCGCGCGGTGGAAGGTACGAATCGCGAACGTTTCTTCATCGATGACGGCGAGCCCGTCGTCGGAGCTTACCCACATGTTGTGGCGCGAGTCCTCCAGCAGTTTGTTGGCGTTCTCGTTACTGAGCCCCTGAGCGAGCCCAAGGCGACGGAAGCGCGGTCGTCCGTCGGCGCGGCGCCCTTCCAAAATGTTGATGCCACCGCCGAAGGTCGCCACCCACACCCGTCCGCGGGAATCGGTGAGCACCGAGGTCACATACCCGGCTGCCAGGGCCGTGGGATCCGCCGGCGCAGGCAGGATGCGCTCGATCTGCTGGGAGTTGGGATCGATCCGATTCAGACCATTCTTCGTGCCGACCCACAGCACCTCATCGTTGCCCGGCGCAATGACCGTGACCCGCTGATCGGAGAGCTGCTCGAGTGCGATCGCATGCTCCGGCCACGCGCCCTTGCGGGGCCCGGCGCTGCGGCCGGTGACATCGAGCGACCAGAGGCCATCAAAGCCACCGACCCACAAGGTACCCGCGCTCAGGTGAAGCACCCATACCTGAGCTGCCGCATCGCGGCCTGGGATCTCGATTCTCGTAGCGGCATGGGCGTCGCGGTCTACGTGATAGAGGCCCTGCTCGGTTCCGACGAACACCGAGCCGTCCGCTTCCGGAGCAAACGCGTTGACGTAGTCGTCCGGTAACGCCGTCGCGGGATGCGCCGGATCGGGCCGCAGGCTCGCGACACGTTCATCCACCGGATCCAGCACATCGATGCCTTTGTTGTCCAGGCCCAACCAGATGCGCCCGTCTCGTTGCGGCAGGATGGAGTCCACGTTGGAGTCGGACACGCCTTTCGGCCGGCTCGACGCGCCAAACACCGTCACCATGGCCGATTGGGCCGGATCGTACTGACTGACGCTGCGCGTGGTGCACACCCAGATCAGGCCCGCGTGGTCCTTGAATAGCGCCTGTACACTGTCATCGGCCAGACTGTCAGGCAGCATCGGATCGTGGCGGATGCGGCGTGTCTGGCCAGTGTTGCTGTCCACCTCGACGATGCCCCCGCCGAGGGTGCCGAGCCAGATGCGGCCCGGACTCGCCTCGATCAGCGCATCGACGCCCTCGTTACGCAAAGCCACATTGCCGCTGCCGGTCTCCTCCACCGGGCGCGCGCTGCCGCCGCCGGCATCGAGCACGTATGCGCCTTGCCGGACGGTACCGATCCAGATGCGTCCGGCACTGTCCTCGAGAAACGTCCATGGGGAGGCGACGCGGCCATCTGCCGCCGGAAGAGGCACGGTAGTAAAATGTTTCGACCCAGGCTCGAGACGCACCAGTGCGGTGGCCGTGCCGATCCAGAGAGTTCCATGCCGATCGCGCAGCGCTCCCTGAATGCGGTTACCCGGCAAGCTGCCCGGATCGCCTTCGACGTGGCGCAAATGCTCAACCCCCGCAGCGCCTGCCAGCAGGTGATCCAATCCGCCTTCGGTGGCAACCCAGACACCGCCTTCGCCGTCATCAACGATCGCGCGGGCGCTGACGTTGCTCAGGCCCTCAGGACCTACTGGATAGACCACGAAGCGATCGTGCTCGCGATCGAAGCGCGCAAGTCCGGCGGACGTGGTGCCGACCCACAATGCGCCGCGCGCATCCACGTGTAGTGTCTGAATGAAGTTCTCGGGAAGCGCGCCCGCCTCGCCACGATGGGAGTGGTAAATGCGGAAGTGATAGCCGTCCCAGCGCGCGAGCCCGTTCTGGGATCCGATCCAGAGGAAACCCTCTCCGTCCTGTGCGACTGCCGTGGGCACAGCGGAGCTGGGCAGCTCGCCATCATGGGCCAGATGCAGGAACACCGGGTCCGATAGTGTGGCCCAGCGTTCAGCCCCGGGGCACCAGGGCGCCGCGACGCAGATGCTGATTGCCAGCGCGAGGCGGCGGTATTGCTTAAGAAGACCCCACATCGCGCGTTCGGGTTGGTGTGGCAGGTCCTTAATTCTACTACCGCACGGTGCGCCGCAGACACGTTGAGGGGCAAAGATGAGGGGCGCATCACGAGCCGCGGTCGGCGGTACTGCGCGATCCGACGGGATCCGAAGATTGCGTCACAGAGGGAAAATCCAGAAGAGGCTGGCCGACACGCACCACATCGCCGCTTTGCCACCGTGGACACATTCTGAAGCCCGCCGGCGCAAACAGGATGATGGTGGATCCGTGCTCGAACCAGCCCATCTGCTGCCCCTTCGCAAGCCCGGCATCGCAGTGGATGAGGTTCGGCCCGCGGTAACGCAGGTGCAGCCGCACATCGAGAAAGGCCAGACGAATGCTCGCCACCAGAATGGCCGCCACGGGTACCAGCGTGATGAGATGCTCGCTGCCCTGCAGGTGACAGTGGATGGCGGCACGCTCGTTCCTGCAGAACAGCCGTTCCACGCGCTGCAGCGCGATAGGATTGACGTTCCAGGTATCTCCGGAAATATAGGTCACCTGGCGCACACGGCAGTCATAAGGTGCGTGGAAGCGGTGGTACATGCTGGCGGTGAGGCGCAAGGTGACATAGCAGCCCCCGCGATATTGTGCGGCAAGCTGCGCATCACCAAGCAGATCGGCAAGCGGGTAAGGAAACCCTTTCGCCTGCAACACCATTCCGTCTACCACCCGCCCTGCAGCCCCCACGATGCCATCGCACGGGCTGGTCAGTATCGTCGGGTCAGGATCGATGAGACGCGCGCCCTCCTTCAGCTCGCGCGTGAAGCAATCGTGCAGGCTCTCAAAGCGCTGCTTGCGCGCCTCGCGCAGATCGAGATCGGAGAACAGCCTCCAGATGAGCATCAGCGTATCGCGCAGCAGTGGCTGCCGGATGCGACTCAGCTGTCCGACGAGCAAGGTGAGCCAGCGCCGCGGCACGCGGTTGGTCAGCAGGAAGTTGAGCTGCTCGTGGGCGGACAGCCGGCTGATCAGCGTGCGCACCGTCATGTAGACGTCACCAATCTGCAATAAATTGCCCGCGAGGGCCCCGTATGAATCCAACTTCTGTCATCACCTGCCTGCTGCTCGCGGCGCTGCTGATCGCGCTTCTGGGCAAACTGCGAGCGCGGCTGCTGCTGTCGCGCGCCAAGCACCGCTCCCTCGCGGGTCATGCCCGCTGGGCACGACGGCTGGCGGCTTTGATTCCCTACTATGAGTATGACGAGCGCGCTTTCTTTCGCGTGGACGGTGCGCCCGAGGACGTCGCACTGCATCGTCAGGCAGGCTTTCAGCGCCTCGCACAGCTGTTTGCGGCGCGCTTCCCGAACAGTACGACGCTTACCGCGGAGCTGCGCGAACAGCTGTCGGATCTTCAGTTCACCGGCCGCTATCGGGTACCGTTTCAGTTCAGCCGCCGCGTGAGCCAGAATCTCAGCAGCGGCTCGGTGCTCGTCGCCTCCGCCGGTGCGCTGGTAACCGATGCCGATGGGAACCAGCTGTATGATCTGACCGGTTCCTATGGCGTCAACGTGTTCGGCTACGACTTCTACAAGGGCTGCATCGAGCGCGGCAGTGCTCGGGTGCATGACCTCGGCCCGGTACTCGGCGCGCTGCATCCGCTCGTCGCCTACAACGTGCGCCGGCTCAGAGAGATCTCCGGCCAGGATGAAGTCTCGTTTCACATGTCCGGAACCGAAGCGGTCATGCAGGCGGTGCGCCTGGCGCGCTATCACACCCGCCGCCGCTGCATCGTGCGCTTCTGCGGCGCCTACCATGGCTGGTGGGGTGACGTGCAGCCGGGGGTGGGCAATCCCAGCACCGCCTACGACACCTATACTCTCAAGGACATGGACCCGGTCTCGCTGCAAGTGTTGCGAACGCGCCGGGACATCGCCTGCGTGCTGGTCAATCCGCTGCAGGCCCTGCATCCGAATCACGCGGCGCCAGGCGATTCTGCCCTGCTCGACAGCAGCCGTAGTGCCCACTTCGATCGTCGCGCCTACGCGCAGTGGCTGAGGCAGCTGCGGGAAGTGTGCAGCGCCCGCAACATCGTTTTGATTTTCGATGAGGTGTTCGTCGGTTTCCGCGTGGCCCCCGGCGGCGCACAGGAGTATTTCGGCGTGCGCGCCGACATGGTGACTTACGGCAAGACGCTCGGCGGCGGCCTGCCGGTGGGTGCGGTCTGCGGCCGTCACGCCCTTATGCAGCGCTATCGCGAAGATCGGCCGGCTGATATCTGTTTTGCGCGGGGCACCTTCAATTCCCACCCCTATGTCATGGGTGCGATGTACGAGTTCCTGCAGCGACTGCAAACCGAGGAGCTCCGGCAGCACTATCGTGATCTCGATGAGCGCTGGAACAGACGCGCGCGCGAGCTCAATGACCAGCTGCAAAGCGCCGGGCTGCCGGTGCGCGTCAGCAATCTCTCCTCGATCTGGACCGTCCGTTATCTGCAGCCGTCGTGTTACAACTGGATGTTGCAGTACTACCTGCGGGCTGAGGGGCTTGCGCTGAGCTGGGTTGGCACGGGCCGCCTGATCTTCAGCCTGGATTACTCCGATGCCGATTTCGCCGCGGTGGCCGCCCGTTTCGTGGCGGCCGCCGCGGCCATGCAGCGCGCGGGCTGGTGGGCCGCACCTGCCGGTCTCGGCAACCGCGCCATCAGGCATCGTGTGCTGAGAGAGATGCTTCGAGCGCGCTGGCGCGGTGCAAAGGCGCAATCAACTCCCCGCGCAGCAGGTACAGCGGCGATTTGTAATAAAGTTTGATGTCATGAAACGGATCGGTCAGGATCTTCGTCGCCCAGACGAGGCCCGTTTGCAGATCCTTGATGAAGAACAACTGCACGGTGCGGAACAGCAGACCGCCCACACCGACGACCAGCCAGATCTGACCGGTGTGGCGCAGGAGATCCGCCGCCGTGGCCTGAGGATACAGACCGAAACCACGCGGATCGGCCCACAAGGCCGCCGGTACCAGCGCCCAGATCGTCATCAGCACGACCTTGCGGCGCAGGTTGTAGCCCACCTTGATGGCTTCCTTGTGCTCATGAGTGGCCTGGTTGACCTCGTCGTAGCCTTTCGGCTCGAAGAAGAAATGACCGGCCTGACGGCTGACCATGGCGAGCAGCCAGCCGATCATGGCAGCGGCGACCGGGCTGCGAAAAACCATGACGTAGGCGGACACAAAGCTTGCCGCACTGACGAGATGCAAAGACTGGTTGATGCGACTGTGATGGTAGTAGCGGTGATCGTCCCAACGTTGCGTCTGCAGATTCTGCGAAAAACTTGGCATAGTGGTTCCTATGGCAACTGGATGTCGGCGTGACTGAAATATCGCAACGCTGTTGCAGCGACGTTACAAACGTCAGGTAAATGGAACCGGCGTGAATGCAGACACATATCGGACCGGGCCGCAGCCCGTGGCCTGCACGGCACGTCGCCTGTGCATCGTGTAAGACAATCTGCCCTCATCAATTCCAGTTCCTTGGCTTGCCCGCCTGAGACATGCGGCGTAGCCTCGGAATGCGCTCCACAGGCGTGCAGCGGGAAAACCGAGTGCGTCGAGCTGCTAATTCAGGGCCACACCAGACAACGGGGCACGTGACACGTATCACGGCGCTGGCACTGGGTTTGTCTGTTTTCTGTCAGGCCGGTGTGGTCGCCGCCGCAGAACAGGACACGGCCGGCACGCACGCAGCAATGAATGCCCCGTCGGATGGGACGCCCAAGGCGTCCGTGGCGAGCGCGTCCGTGGCGAGCGCGTCCGGCACCGCCCCGACAGACACCAAGGCGTCAGACACCCCGGCGTCAGATGCCACAGCGTCCGATTCTGCAGCTCCGGTCTGCTTCAAGCTGACCTCCCACTGCATCGACAGCAAAACTCAGAGCAGCGCGGCTGCGTCGGGGAAGAGCACCCGCGGTAACAGTTCGGCCGATGCCAAGACAGGCAAGGCCCAGCCGCTCAATCTGAATGCACCGGACGTGCGCTCGGTCGTGCCGATGCAGGAGCTCAAGGAGCCGCTGCCAACCCCCACAGAGCAGAATGCGGCTGAGGAGACCAACACCGTCCAGGTGGCGGGCGATTCCAACACGCCTGACGTACCGGGCGGCTTCGGCGCCTTGTGGTGGGCCATCCGCAACCCGGCGCAGGCCTGGCGGATCGTCGCGCCGGTTCAATAGCTGCGCTGGCAGGAGTCTCTGCGACCGCCTTGTCGCACTCTGTCACCTTTTGTTACATGACTTCCGTCAACCTTTGAAGCGCTGGAACGCTCTCGTTCCCAGTGTTCACGCTTTCACGAAGAGGCGACGTATGAAGTTCAACAGCAAGGCGACACTCGTGGCCATGGCGGTCGCGGCCGCCACTTCCGGGATTGGCCTGGCGGCCGTGTCACCAGGGCCTACCACTGCGAGCGTCACCGCCGATACAACCGCGCCAGGCAATACCGCTGCCGTACACATGCGCCACCACCGTGGCGGGCTGCTGGTCGGTGTGACCCTGCACGCGCTGCGGCAGCTCAACCTGACAGCTGAGCAGCGCTCGCAGATCAAGTCATTGCTGAGCGCGGCGCATGGCCGCAATCAGAGCAGCGGCACTGCGGACATTGCGGTGCTGGGCAATCCCGGTGATCCCAACTATGCGGCAGCCGTTCAGGCGGCCAAGAGCGTGGCAGCTGCGCGTTGGCAGCAGCAGATCGAGCTGCAGGGTCAGATCTACAACCTGTTGACCAGCGAGCAGAAGGCACAGCTTCCCCAGGTGCTGGCCGATATGAAAGCCAAGGCCCATAGCCGGCGGGCCTTGTGGTTGCAAAAGCATCCCGGCGGGATGGAAGCCAGTTCGGCGGCACCCCCTGGTGCGGAAAGCGGCGCGGCTGAGAGCGAATAGCGCCGCCCGCGGTCCAGCAGAGCAGCCCGCGGTCCGGTTATGTGAGCGGTTCATCAGTCTGAACCGCGGGCCCGGTGTACGGTGACGGTACCGAATGCTGGCTTAAGTAACATAGTGGCTCTGCCGAAAAAGGACCGCCGTGAAGCCCGATCGTGATCGAATGCCTGTCCCCGCTGTGGCGCCCAGATTGCCCCGCGCTATGTCGCGAAAGTCGCCGATAACGGTACTTGCTTTGCGGTTGCTCGGCTACGCACTGCTGGCGCAGTGGGTCAGCCTGCCCGCGCATGCTGCCCTCGGTGCCAAAATCGACTCGGTAGAGGCCGATCGGGCACATATGAAAGCGCAGCTGCGTGTCACCGCGGCGCCCGAAGGATACACCGTGCATGAGATCACGACGCCGATGGGGACTGTCGTGCGTGAGTACGTCGCCCCATCCGATCTGGTCTTCGCGGTCTCCTGGCACGGACCGCTGTTGCCGGACTTGCAGCAGACGCTGGGAAGCTACTACCAGGCTTACGAGGCGGCAGCCGCTGCTCCGCATCAGGGCCATCGTCACCTGCAGGTCAGTCGCTCCGATGTCGTGATCCGCTCCGCCGGGCACATGCGAGCGTTTTACGGCTATGCCTATGTTCCAGCGCTGTTGCCTGCCAACCTCACTCCGGACGACATCAAATGAGCAGCGCTGGCGTGCGCAGATCTGTACCAGTTGGTTTGATGCTGCTGCTGGTGGCGTGCGGGGGTGGCGGCGGAGGCGGTAACTCAGGCCTGGGACCGGGCTCAGGATCGGGTTCCGGCGTTCCTGCCAATCCAACCGGAGCCAACGTCCAGCAGGTCATCGTGGATAACGGGCCTGCCTCCACGGCCGCGAGCACTCCGACCGTCAACACGCTGTACACCACCATCCTCGTATGTGAGCCCAACTCCAGCACCTGCCAGTCCATCGATCACATTCAGGTCGACACGGGCTCCTACGGGCTGCGCATCATCAGCTCGGTGCTGACCGCGGTCAGTCTGCCGGCTGTCACCGATAGCAGTAACCACGTGCTCGCCGAATGCACCCCGTTCGTCGATGGCTCGAGCTGGGGTTCGTTGCGCAAGGCCGATATCAAGATCGGCGGTGAAATCGCTCCCGCCCAGGTCATTCAGGTGATCGGCGATCCGCAGGGCCCGGGGGTGCCGAGCAGTTGCACGGGCACCCAGGAGAACACGGTCGCCACCTTCGGTGCCAACGGCATTCTCGGCATCGGACCCTTCATCCAGGACTGCGGCACCGGCTGTGCCACGCAGGTCAGCGGTAGTCCCTACTACGTTTGCACGAGCACCGCCAGCACCAGCTGCACGCAGACCACAGTCGCTGTTACGGCACAGGTAGCCAACCCAGTAGCGGCATTTACGACCGACAATAACGGGGTCGCTATCCTGCTGCCTGCGGTTGGAAGTAGCGGCGCCGCTTCGGTGACCGGCTATCTCGTGTTCGGGATCGGCACGCAGGGCAACAATGGCCTGGGTAATGCCAAGGTGTATGACATCGATCCGTCCTCGGGTGCCTTCACGACCGTTCTGGCCGGCGCCTCACTGACGCATAGCTATTTCGACAGTGGCTCCAACGCCTACTTCTTTGCCGACACGTCGATTCCGGCGTGTACTGACAACGCCGCCTTCTTCTGCCCGAGCGCCACGCAAAATCTGAGCGCCACGATTCAAAGCAGCAACGGTACCAGCGCCGTCGTGCCATTCTCGATCGCCAATGCCGATAGTCTGTTTTCTGGCGCTACTGTGATTGCCGCGCTGAGCAACCTGGGTGGACCCATTACCAGCAGCAGCGGTTTCGGGGTCATGGATGTGTTTGATTGGGGCCTGCCCTTTCACTACGGCCGCACCGTTTATACAGCCTTTGAGGCGCATACCACCGCTGCCGGTGACGGACCCTACTTCGCGTTCTGAGCCGGCGCGGGCAACACGGTACCGCTCGCCTCACCGAACCCGAGGGTGGCATGACCGGAACGGCAGCAGCGGCCGCGCAGAATCACGCGGTCACCATCTTCGAGAAATGTGCGCGTCTCTCCGGACCCGAGCAGCAAAGGCCGCTTGCCCCCGCTCGTGAGCTCGAGCAGCGAGCCCGCCTGCAGCGGCTCGGGACCGGACTGTGTGCCGGTGCCCAGCAGATCTCCCGGCTGAAGATTGCAACCGTTGCTCGTGTGGTGCGCGACCAGCTGCGCCATACTCCAGTAACAATCCCGCAGGTTGGATTGCGACAGCCGCTGCGGCTCGCGGCCCGCGGCCCGCATGCGCTCGGTCTGCAGTGACACCGTGAGCTGCATGTCGATGGCGCCGGTCGCGCGCACCTGCGCGCAATCCAGATAGGGTAGCGGCTGCGGGTCTGTGCCCGGCCGGCTCCAGGGCGCACGATACGGCGTCAATGCTTCGAGCGTGACGATCCAGGGTGACAGCGTGGTCGCAAAATTCTTGGCGAGAAACGGACCCAGCGGCTGGTACTCCCACGCCTGCACATCGCGCGCCGACCAGTCATTCAGCAGGCACAAGCCGAAGATGTGTTGCTCAGCCTCCGCGATCGGGATCGGCTCGCTGCGGCGGTTGCCCCGCCCGATGAAGATCCCGACCTCGAGCTCATAGTCCAGCCGCGCCGTGGGACGGTACTCCGGAGCAGCCGCTCCAGCAGGCAGTATCTGACCGCGCGGACGCGGCACGCACTGGCCGGAGACGCCAATCGAGGAAGCTCGTCCGTGATAGGCGATCGGCACCCAGCGATAGTTGGGTAGCAATGGATTATCCGGACGGAGCAGCTTACCCACTGCCGTCGCGTGATGGATCGATGCGTAGAAATCGGTGTAGTCACCGATGTGCGCGGGGACAGTGTATTGCGCCTGCTTCTGCGGCACGAGCAACGCTTGCAATCTACCGGTCTGCTGGCCCGCGTACCGCCCTCCAGCGCGCAGCAGCTCCCATACCGCGCGTCGCAACGCAGACCACGCGTCCGTTCCCAAGCCCATAAGCGCATTCAGTGTGGGCGCCGTACAGGTCTGCAAAACATCGCCGCCGGAGCCGGTCAACAGGCCCGCTTCGTGGAGCGCGGCGAGATCCAGGATCTGATCGCCGATAGCCACGCCGCCACGAAAGGCCTGTGCTGAGCCGGCACGGAAGACCGCCAGCGGCAAATTCTGCAGCGGAAAGTCGCTATCGGGCTGATTGGCCGATTCGACCCAGCTGCGGGGCGCCGGATCATGCGTTTCATTCAGAGCCGGCGCGCTCACGGCCGATCGCGACGGAAATGACTACGAAGGCCCCGCCAGCAACGGGCGTAGTCGGCCTGCAGTTGCGGCGAATCGAGGGCGAAGCGGGTGGGCCGCAGCACGCCGCGCGATTCAAACATGAAGGCCATCGTATCGCTGAGGCGCTGCGGCTGACTCGTATCGGCGCTACTGGCCTTCCCGAAGGTTGTAGCATCAGGTCCGTGACCGCTCATGCAATTGTGCAGCGAGGCACCGCCGGGCTCGAAGCCTTCGGCCTTCGCGTCGTACAGACCCGTGATCAGTCCCATGAATTCACTCGCCACATTTCGATGGAACCAGGGCGGCCGGAACGTGTCCTCCATGACCAGCCAACGAGGCGGAAACACCACGAAGTCGACCGCGTCCACACCAGGTGTGTCACTGATCGATTGCAACACGAGGTAGATGGAGGGATCCGGATGATCGTAGCTCACCGAACCGATCGTGTTGAAATCACGCAGATCGTAACGATACGGGACACAGTTGCCGTGCCAGGCGACGACATCCAGCGGCGAATGGTCAATGCGTGCGGACCACAACCCCCCGGCAAACTTGCCGAGCAGCTCGAAGTCACCGCGCAGCTCCTCGAAGCAGGCGACCGGGCTCTGAAAATCGCGGGGATTGGCGAGCCCGTTGGAACCGATCGGACCTAAGTCCGGCAGTCTGAAAGGTGCGCCGAAATTCTCGCAGACGTACCCGCGCGCCTGCGAATCGCACAGCTCGACCCGAAAGCGCAGCCCTCGCGGGATGACTGCGATCTGTTGTGGGGCCACCTCGAGCAGCCCGAGCTCGGTCGCGAGGCGCAGCGTGCCGAGCTGCGGCACGATGAGCAGCTCTCCGTCCGCATCGAAGAAAAAGCGCCCCTGCATCGAACGATTCGCGAGGTACCAGTGCACGGCGCATCCGGTCTGTAGCTCGGGACTGCCGGAGCCTGCCACGGTGCGCAAGCCTGCGATGAAATCGGTCGGCTCCTGCGGCACGGGAGGCGGGCTCCAGCGCAATTGGTTCGGCGCGGCGAGCACGGCATCGAACCGGCTGACGAGCAGCGGCGCTGCCAGCGGCTCGAATACTTCGTGCACCACGGCAGGCTGTATCCGATAAAGCCAGCTGCGTCTGTTGGAATGGCGCGGAGCCGTGAAGGCTGTCGCCGAAAACTGCTCAGCGTACAAGCCATATGGGCAGCGCTGCGGCGAATTGCGCCCTACAGGCAAGGCGCCGGGCAATGCTTCAGTACTGAAATGGTTGCCGAACCCGCGCTGGTACTCGAGCGCCGCGCGGGCAGCAGGCTCTGACCCCGGAACTCCGCTCATGCCCTATTGTGGCACACTTCATCCGCAGGCACCGTCCGGGACCGTACCGCAGCGCTCGGCAGTGGTACGCACCGGTCTGGAGCCCACGAGCACAACTGGCTAAGGTTGTCGAATGATGTCAGGACGTGTCCGTCGAGCGCTGCTGTGGGTCGCAGTGTCGCTGAGCGTACTGCTGGCCGTGTATGCGTTGCTCGGCTTCTACCTCGTACCGCGGCTGGTGCGCTCAGCGGCGAGCGATTTCGTGCAGCAGCACTATCATCGCCAACTCGCGCTCGGGGAGGTGCGCTGCAATCCCTTCGCGCTGCGCCTGGATATCCGTCAACTTGCGCTGCCCGATGAGAACGGGCGACCGATGCTGGGTTTCGGGTTTCTGTCCGTCAATCTGACGGTCGCCAGCCTCTGGCATTTTGCGCCGGACTTCGAAGCCATCCTGCTGCAACAGCCCTATGTGCACGTGGTCATCAGGCCAAACGGCTCACTGAACCTCAGTGAGCTCGCGCTACCACGTTCGCAGCCTGCCGCGGCGCCGGCCAGCAAACCGGCGCGCCTGTTCATCAATCGTCTGGCCATCCGCGAAGGGAGTCTCGCGCTCGAGGATCATGCCCATCCGAGTGAGTTCACGGCCGAGATCAAACCGGTCACCTTCGAGCTGCGCAATTTCACCACGACCGGCGCTGGCAGCGGCGCCTATGCCCTGAGCGGCGTGTCAGAAGCCGGCGAGCGCTTCGCATGGTCAGGATCGCTGCAGACCGCACCGCTTGCCTCTCATGGACGGTTCGAGATCGGCAAACTGCAGGCCGCGACAATCTGGAGCTATATCCGTGACAGCGTAGGATTCGAGCTGCCTCGCGGACTGCTCACGCTCCACGGAGAATACGATTTCTCCGCTGCCGCGGCGCCCGTCAAACTGACGGTGGACGTGCATGATCTGAGTCTGAGCGATCTGGCAGTGCGACCCAAAGGCTCGCAGGACGATAACATCCGCCTCTCGAGTCTGCAGATCACCGACGCACATACCGATCTGACCCGACGCACAATCAACCTCGGACGCGTGCGGCTGAACGGCGGCGAAGTGCATGCCTCGCTCGATGCGGCGGGCCATGTCAACCTGCAGGATCTGCTGGCAACACGATCCTCCACCGTGGCCGCCCAGCCGGCGCAAAGCACGACAGCAGCGGGTGCCTGGACAATCTCGGTGCCTGACGTGGTTCTCGAGGCTGTGAAAGTTGCAGTGGAAGACCGCATGGTGCAGCCCGCGGCAGTCCTGCAACTGGATGAGCTCCATGCGCAGGTGAGCGGATTCTCCACTGCAGGCAGCGATCCGATCGCCGTACGGCTTGCGGGTAAGGTCAACGGCACCGGCAAGCTTGACGTCGATGCGCAGCTCTCGTCTGCGCTCAGCGCGCTCAAAGGTCAGATCCAACTTGCCGGCTTCGACCTGACAGCGCTGCAACCGTTTGTGAGCGCCGAGACGGCCATGTCGCTCACCTCCGGGATTCTCTCGGCACGGCTCGATGTGGAGCGCGGCGGGGACGGCAAGCTCAATGCGGCGGGCGAGGCCGAGGTCGCGCACCTGCGCACCGTGGACACTGCTCTGAAGCAGGATTTCATCAAATGCGAGCGCCTGCAGATCCGAGGCATCAGCTATCAGTCTGCTCCGGCTACTCTACGCATCCGCTCGGTGCTGGCGCGCGCCCCCTACGCGCGGGTGATCATCGAGTCGGACCGCACGATCAATGTGAAAAAGGTACTGAAGACGAAGGATGCCGATCAGCCTCTGGGCTCGGGTACAGAGGAGACAGGTGCCAGTCCCGAGGCAGCCGCAACCCCGACTTCACAGCGCGGTAGCCGCATGAATGTCAGCATCGATTCGATCAACATTGTCGATGGGTCGGCGAACTATACCGACTTCTGGATTCAACCCCACTTCGCATTGGGTATCCAGACACTGAAGGGATCGATCACGGGGCTGACCTCGAGCCCTCAGTCCCGCGCGAAGATCGACCTGCAAGGTTCGGTCGACCGTTATGCGCCGGCGCACATCTGGGGCGTGAGCAACCCCCTGGCCGCCGCGGGCTATACCGACCTGCATCTGAGTTTCAAGGGAGTGGAGCTGACCTCGGCGACGCCCTACTCGGGACGCTTTGCCGGATACAAAATCGAGAAGGGCAAGCTGACGGTCGACATCAACTACAAGATCCAGAATCGGCAGCTCACCGCGAGCCATCACATGGTGATCGAAGAGCTCGAGCTCGGAGATCGGGTTGACAGTCCGGATGCGGTACATCTGCCAGTGAAGCTCGCCGTCGCCCTGCTGAAGGATCGCAACGGCGTGATCGATCTCAACCTGCCGGTGAGCGGCAGCCTCGATGACCCGAAGTTCAGTCTCGCCCCGCTCATCTGGAAAGCGGTCGTCGGCCTGCTGGGCAAAATCGCCACGGCGCCCTTCGCCGTACTCGGGCGGATGTTTGGCGGTGGCGAGCAGCTCAATTACATCGATTTTGCCCCTGGCTCTGCCACGCTGGATGCCACTGCGCAGGACAAGCTGCGCTCACTGACGCAGGCATTGCAGGCGAAAGACAAGCTGCAGCTGGATGTACCGGTCGCCTATTCTGCGCAGTTGGACGGGCCGGCGCTCGCCGCTGCACACCTCGATGAGCAGCTGCGGGCGCCCGATCAGAAAGGCCGGGCGAACGCAAATGCGGCCTCGCCATCTGGCCAGCCGGATCCGCAGGCACGCTTTCAGCAGCTGTTGCGGGCCTACCGCACGGCACGCGGCAAGGATGCCCCACTGCCAGATGCGGCCCAGGCGATGGCATCACCACCAAAGAAGGCGACGGCACCCCCGGATCTCGCGGCCGCGAACGCCGCGCTGCAGTCTGAATTGGTCGCGGACATCAACGTCCCGGACACGGAGCTGCAACAGCTGGGCAAGCAGCGCGCCCAGGCCATTCAGCAGGCACTGCTTCAGGGCCAGATAGCCGCTGACCGTGTGTTTGTCATCGGCAACGCGCCGCAGCCACCGGCAGAGGCCGATCACGTCCGGGTGGAGCTGGCTCTCAAATGACGGATGAGGAGCTGGAAGACTGGCGCCGCCGGGCGCAGCGTCTGGAGCAGGAGGTCGGTAAGGCACTCATAGGTCAGCAGGCGACCATCAGGCTGATCAATGTCGCCCTGTTTGCCCGCGGCCACGTACTCCTCGAAGGCGATGTTGGTGTTGGCAAGACCACGATCCTGCGGGCATTTGCGCGCGCGGTCGGCGGAGATTTTGAGCGTGTCGAGGGTACGATCGACCTGATGCCGGGCGATCTGGTGTACCACACCTATGTGGATGCGAGCGGCACGCCGCGCATCGAGCCTGGGCCACTGCTGCGTCATGGCGAGCGACTGGTTACGTTCTTCTTCAACGAGATCAACCGTGCCCGTCCGCAAGTGCAAAGCCTGCTGCTACGCGCGATGGCGGAACGGACGCTGACCGCGTTCAACCGTGAGCATCGCTTCCCACACATGCTGGTGTTCGCCGACCGCAATCGCGTCGAGCGGGAAGAGACCTTCGAGCTTGCCTCGGCAGCCCGTGATCGTTTTCTTCTCGAGCTGCGCATGCCCGTGCCGGGCGAGCCTGCGGTGCGGCGCAATCTCGTGTTCGACCCGCTGTTTCATGACGTCGATGCGCTGCTTGCGGCCGTAGCTGCCGAAGTGCTTCCCTGGCAGCAGCTCAATGCCGTTGCAGCCGCTATTCAGCAGCATGTGCGCGCCAGCGAGGCGCTGGAGCGCTACGTACTTGATATCTGGGGAGCAACACACACGCCGCAACGGCTGGGAATACAGATTACGGATGTAGACATCGACGAGCTGGTGCTGGCCGGTGCCAGCCCTCGCGGCATGATGGCGCTGGTGCGCGCAGCACGCGTCGTGGCATGGCTCGCGGGTCGCTCGTACCTTACACCCGATGACATCGTGGCGATGACCCAGCCGGCCCTCGGGCATCGTATTTTTTTTGCGCCGGTGTACGAGCTGCGGCACGCCGAGATTGCGGATGAGCTGTTGCGCCAGGTTCTGGCCCGGATTCCCACACCCCGAATGGGCTGAGTGTGGCGCGCGAATTTCACTATCGGTTAGCGCGACGCACGCCGGGTTGGCGCCCGGGCTCACATCGGGGCGCGAGTCTGGGCTCGGGTCAGGAATTCATTGCCCATGAGCGTCTGTACGACCGCCCGGATCCGCGGCGTCTCGATTTGCGCGCCAGTCTTGCCAATATCGAGCGCCAGTGGCTGGTGCGCGCCACCCGCCAGCGTGCCAGCATCAATGTGCAGGTTATCGTCGATGTCTCCGCCTCCATGAGTTTCGGCCCCAATGGTGGCAAGCTCGCCATGGCCGCCGAGTTCCTCAAAGCGCTGGGAAACAGCGCTTTTCGGGCCGGGGACATGCTGAGCATGCTCGCCTTTGACTCACGCTTGCGCACGGACCTCTACGTCGCGCCGCTCCGCGGGCGCGGCACGGGGGAGATGATGGCGCGCCAGGTGCTCGAGAGTCGCGGCGCCGCCGGCGACGGGAGCGCGCTGCAGGACGCGAGTGTACTGATGAGGCGAGCGGGACTCGTGTTCCTGTTATCGGACTTCCACTGGCCGCTTCAGGGGCTGAGGCGTGCACTGGATCCGCTGGTCCACAGCCTCGTTGTTCCACTGGTGCTGTGGAGTTCCGCAGAGCTGCAGCCCCCGGCGGAGGACGGATTTGCACCGCTACGGGATATGGAGAGTGGACGGCGACGCGCGCTCTGGATCCGGCCACAGCTGCGCTCGGAGTGGCGCGCGAGCGTCGTCGTCCGCCGTGAGCAGCTCGCGGCGATTTTTCACCCGCGCGGCCTTCGTCCCTTCTATGTCATCGATCGGTTCAACAGCGCGGCGTTGTCACGCTACTTCTTCGAGCTTGCCGGATGAAACGGGTCTACTTCGGATTGATCGCGGTATGGATCATGGCACTCTCGGCGTGCGCAGTCGCCCAGGTGGTCGCACCGGATGCGGCGCCCGTGCGACCGGCGCAGCTTTCCGAACACGTCGCGGTCGTCGAGGAGCCGCGGGCTTTCGGCTATGTGCTCGGCGATCTGCTCGTCCAGCGCATCGAGCTGCAGATCGACGGCCGCACTTTCGCACCCGACTCGATGCCGCCTCTGGAGAAGAGCGGCAACTGGCTCACACGCCGAGAGGTTCACGTTGAATCGCGTGGCGATGGCAGACACTGGCTGCGGATCGTCTACCAGCTCATCAATGCACCTCAGCAGCTGATGACGATCAGTCTGCCGGGCCTGCGGCTAACCGGGATGGGACACTCCGGTGTGCTCACCGTGCCGCAGTGGCCGGTAAGCATCGCGCCGCTTACACCGCGGAAGGTGTTTCATCAGGGAGCGCTGCAGGCTCTGCGCCCGGACCGCATCGTGCCCGCCCCAGATCCCGCAGCTCCATTGCATCGGCTGCAGTACTGGTCGGCGGCGCTCGCGGCGGTGATGTTGGTCTGGTTGCTCTTTGAGGGCGCAAGGCTCCTGCGTCACGATCAACAGCGACCTTTTGCCGAGGCCGCGCGACGCATCCGCCTGCACGGCGAAGATAGTCCGGCAGCCTGGCTTGCGATGCACCAGGCCTTCGACCGGGTCGCCGGGCGTAGCGTGCAGCTGCAGAACCTGGAGGTGCTATTTGCCACGGCCGGATACCTGCAGCCGCAACGTGCCGCGATCGCGCGCTTCTACAACGCATCGAATGCGCGTTTCTTTGCTGGCGCAGACCCGCAACCCATCGGGTTGCGCGAGCTGTGCGCGCGGCTGCGGCAGATCGAGAGGCGCCAGTCGTGAGATCGACCCTGAACCTGCTGCATCCCTGGTTGCTCGTGCTGCTGCCGTTGGCTGCATTACCCTTCCTGCGGGTGCCGCGCTACGCCCTGCCGTTTTCCTCCCTCGCCTGGCTGCCGCGCGACCGGCTCGGCGAGTTTTTCGGGCTGCTGTGGAAGTTGCTTGCGGGCCTCAGCATCGCATGCATCATCCTCGCGCTCACCGGACCGGGCAGGCCGCAGACGCAGGTGCCCCGCGTCGGGCGCGGGGCAGAAATCCTGCTGCTGATGGATCGCAGCCGCAGCATGGACGAGCACATGCTGCCGAGCGACTGGCGCAAACTCGGCCGACTCCCCTTGTGGCACGATCTCTCCCGCGGACAGCCCAAGGCGCAGGCGGCGAGTGAGTTGCTGTCAAAGTTCGTCGCGCAACGGCCCGACGATCGCTTCGCGGTCATGTTCTTCAGCACCAAGCCGCTCCTGGTGGTCGGGTTCACCCAACATGCGGATGTCGTACAGGCCGGAATCGCCGCTGGCGACATCGGCCGTGGCCTCGCCAACACCGAGGCCGGCCGCGCCCTGCTCGCGGCGAATGCACAGTTCGACCACCGTCCTTACACCGGCAGCCGCATCATCCTGCTGGTCTCCGATGGAGGTGCATTCCTCGATGAGCAAACGCGCGCGCAGCTGCGTGCCGGGCTTGAGCGCAATCGGGTGGCCCTCTACTGGATATACTTGCGCTCGTTTCGCGGGCCCACGCTGGATGAGGCCGACCGGGTGAATTCGCCCGAGATCGCATTGCATGCGTTCTTTCAGACGCTTCATACCCCCTACCGCGCCTACCAGGCGGAGATTCCCGAAGAGCTCGCGCATGCCGTCGAGGACGTCGGCCGTCAACAGAACTTCCCGCTCGATTTCTTCGAGGAGGTGCCGCGACAGGATTACAGCCGCAGTTTCCTTGCAGCGGCCGCCTTCGCCTGTCTGTCGCTGTTGGGTCTCAGTGCGTGGCGCGTAAGGAGTTGGCCATGAGCCCCGCGCGCGTGCGCTTAGTCTTCGCGGCGTTGAGCGTAATCTGCGTGCTCGGCATGCTGCAGGCTGCGATTGAATGGCAACATGCCCGGCGCGCAGTCGCCGCCATTGCGACGGCGCTCGTGTCCGGGCGGCGGCACGACACCCGGTGGCGCGACACCCGGTGGCACGACACCCGGGCGCGCTACGCGACTTGTCTCTTTCGATTCGGCGCTGCCGGAGGCCGTTCTGGCCCATGCGGTTGCATTGAGCCGCAGCGGTCGCTATCAACAGGCACTGCAGACCTTTAAAGCACTGCTGAGCGAGCGCGCGAGCATCCGCCTGACCGCGCTCTATGACTTGGGAAATCTCAACCTGCGCGAAAGCCTGCGCAACGGCGCAGAAGACGCGCAGCGCGCCCTGCCGCTCGTGGAACTGTCCAAACAGAGCTACCGCGATGTGCTGCGCGAGGACCCGCAAGACTGGGACGCGCGGTATAACCTCGAGCGGGCGCTGTGGCTGTCACCGGAGTATGACGACCCGGTACTGCAGCGCAATCAGGCGCCCACGCACTCCGAGCATGCAGCCAGCACTGTGCAGGGCGCGCGCATCGACCTGCCATGAAGCGGCTTGCAAACGTGCTCGATCTTCCTAGCCGGCTGTGGCTGCTGGCACTGCTGCTCTTGTTGATTGCAATATTTCTGCCGCCGGTGCCTTTCAGACACTATGCATTCGATGACATCGTGGTGTTCGACATCACGCAGAGCATGGACGTCGAGGACTACGAGTTGAGTCGACATCCCGTTAGCCGTCTGCAGTACGCGCGTGCGGCGGCACGCGATGCCCTGCGGCAATTGCCGTGTGGTTCGCGCATTGGCTGGGCCGCATTTACTGGCTATCGCACGCTGCTGCTGCTGGCGCCGGTCGAGGTGTGTGCCAACTACGCCGATCTGCTGAGCTCTCTTGCCAATGTGAATGGAGAGATGCGCTGGGAGAATGCGAGCGAGATCACCAAGGGCGTCTATTGGGCGCTGCGCGGCGCGAAGCAGCTCGGCAGCCGTCCGAATGTCATCTTCATCAGCGACGGCCAGGAGGCTCCGCCGCTCGATCCGCGCTATCCGTTGCCAATGTTTGATGATCTCAGACCGGGACAGGTCCACGGCTGGCTACTTGGGGCCGGGGGGGCCGTGCCGCGGCGCATCCCGAAGAGCGACGACGACGGCAATCGGGTGGGCTACTGGCAGTCCGAGGAGGTGATTCAGCGCCCGGAGACGACTGCCGGCTCCGCGCGACCGCCGGATGAGCACCTGTCAGCATTGCGTGCCACTCATCTGCAGGATCTGGCGCGCCAGGTCGGGTTTGACTACGCGCACCTCGACCAGCCGGCTGCACTGCTGCGTGCCATGTGCGATCCGCGCTTCGCCCGGCGCGAGCCCGTGCGCATGGATCTGTCCTGGATACTGGCCTCCCTCGCGCTGTTGCTCCTGATCGGACATTTCTTGCCCACGCTGCGCGACCTGATGTCTCAGTAGCTAGTGCCCGCCCTCAACCGTCAGGCCGCTGTCCTCGAAAGCGCGCGCCAATGCGGCCTCGATGCGGATGGCCTCGGGACGCGCCAGGTACTGCAGATGCATCGTGGGTCCTGTCAGCACCTCGATGCCGCGCTTCAGCACGCTGCCGGCGGCCCGAATGCCCGCCTTATGCTGATCAAAGCGCACCGCCGGGCTGTAGTGGCTCATACCGACATAGACGCCGTACGGATCGCCGCGGCGGTCGCTGTAATCCAGCAGCACCAGATACACGTGTGTGCGTCCGGCGCGATGGCGGCGAAACTGCCCTGCCACCTCATAAGCCAGCGGCAGCCAGTGGATGTAGCGCATGGGTAGCCAGTCGGGAATCGAGGCGGCCGCGTGCTGCCACAGTAGCTGCAGGGCCTGTTCGATCCGCTGCGGCCATTCGCCGCGCATGCACAGCTCATGAATACAATGTGCCCCGGTTGCACCGTCCGACGCCGCGACCGCCGCGGCGAAGCGCGCCAGCAGCTGTTCATGAGTGCACAGTTGCAACGGACGTGACGCCGGATCCATGCCCTGCAGAGGCATAATTCTCTTTAGTTGGAACAGACCGCCTTGAGGAAGCGATAGTAGAACTGGTTGCCGCGCTCGAAGGATTTGATGCCGAGGCGCTCATCGCGGCCATGCTCACGTACATCGTCGCGGTCCACCTGCACGCCGCCGATGACGTAGGTCGGTATGTTGACGGCAGTAGTGAACACCCCGTCCGTTGCGCCGGTCGACATCGTTGGAATCACACGCAGTCCCGGCCACATGCTATCGACAACCTTCTGCAAGGGCTGCATGACCTCTAACGCCAGAGGCGGTGGACTGAAGCTGCGCCGCTCGGTTGCGCGATCCCGCACGGAGCCATCGAAATCCACATATTGCACTTGGACACCGGGATCGGCGATCGCCTGTACCAAGGTCTCGCGCACCTCTTCGGGCGAGTGACCCGGCAGGATGCGGCAGTTGATGTTGGCACTCGCCCGCTGCGGCAGCGCGTTGTTGGCATGGCCACCGTCCAGGCGCGTGGCGACACAGGTCGTGTGCAGCATGGAGTTGTCCTTCGGATCCTCGGAGAGACGCGCGATAGCAGCAGGATCCGGTATGGGTTGCAGGATCGCGCGCATGTCGCTGGCGCGCTGTCCGCTCTCGATATCCGCCATCTGCCGGTAGTAGGCGCGTGTGACCGTATTCAACTCGAAGGGAAATGCAAACTGACTGAGTCGGCCGAGAGCAGCGGCAAGCTGATAGATGGCGTTGTCAGGTACCGGCTGCGAGCTGTGCCCGCCGGGGTTCACCGCCGTCACCCGGTAGTCCGCATACAACTTCTCGGTGGCGTCCATCTCGAAGAACTGTGGCTTGCCATGCTCGCTCACGACCGAGTTTTCGTCATGGTTGAATGCAAACTGCGCCTCACGCAGCTCAGGCCGGTTCTGCAGCAGCCACTGCACCCCGTTGTCGCTACCGCCCTCCTCGTCTGCGGTCAGCGCGAGGACAATGTCGCGGCTCGGGCGAAAGTCTTCCTGCTTCAGCCGGATCAAGGCACTCACCATGATAGCATCGCCGTCCTTCATATCCTGCGTGCCGCGCCCGTAGTAATAGCCCTCCTTCTCCACGAACTGAAACGGATCGGTGCTCCAGTCCTCCCGACGCGCCTCGACGACATCCAGATGCCCGATCAGCAGCAGCGGACGGTGCCGGCCGCTGCCGTGCAGGCGCACGAGCAGGTTGTGTTTGCGCGGCACGGGACCTGCCAGCTGAATGTCTTCCGCTGGATAACCCACCGCCCGCAGCCGCCGGGCCATGGCCTCGGCGGCGGCCGTCACGCTGCCCGAGGATCCGGTGGTGTTGATCTCCACCAGCTGACGGAAAATGTCCCGCGCCAACGCATCGGATTGTCGGTCCGTTGCCGCCTCTGCCGCCGCTGCGAACAGCAGCAGGGCCGCCACCCCTGTTACACCCCAGACTCGCATGCCCGATCCTCGCTCTGTCGTTGGCGGGCATGGTACCAGCCGCGCCCCTTGAGCTATATTGATGCCGGCAACGACCAACAATGCGGCGCGCCGCAAAGGGGAGCGAATTCATGAAAGCCTTTTTGATGGCCGGCACCCTGCTGGCATTGACCTGCAGTGCCCTGGCGCAGGCGGAAGCACCGCAGACTCTCAAGGTGGTGAAGTCGGTGACGGTCGCAGCCCCGGTGGACAAGGCATGGGCCGCCGTCAAGGATTTCGACTCGCTCAACAAATGGCATCCGGGCTTTGCCAAGGATGAGATCATCAAGGGCAGCAACAACAAGGTCGGCGCGGTGCGTCGCCTGACGGTGAAGGATGGGCCGACCTTTACCGAAGAACTGCTCGCGTTCAACGAAGCCAACCACTCCTATCGCTATCGGATCATCGAATCGCCGCTGCCTATCACCGATTACAAGTCGAGCATCGCGGTGCAGCCGGCTGCCAATGGCGGTTCGCGTATCACCTGGCGCGGTACCTTCAAGCGCAAGAACAGCTCCGACAAGCCGCCGGAGGCCGAGAGCGATGCCGGCGTCAAGAAGTTCGTGAGTGGCGTGTACGACGGCGGGCTCGACAACCTGAAGAAGATGCTGAGCCAGTGAGGTGTGCGTCGCGCTGGCTCAGGCCTCCATGAGGCCGTGCCGGATCGCAAGCAGCGTCAGCTCGGACTGATTGGCCACGCCCAGCTTTTGCTTGATGTTGTAGAGGTGGGTGCCGATGGTGGAGGCGGAGAGCTTAAGATCCTCGGCGATCTTCTGGACCGTGGCGCCGGCAGCGAGTCGCAGGAATACCTCGAACTCGCGCTCCGAGAGCTGCTCCAGCGGCGAGCGCGACACCCCCTCGATGTCAGCCAGCGCCAGCTTCTGCGCAATGGCAGGATCGATGTAGCGACGCGCCGTCGCAATCGCGGCAATGGCATCGATCAGGGCTTCCGGCGCGCTGCGCTTGGAGAGAAAGCCGAGCGCTCCTTCGCGCAGCGCACGCCGGGCGTGCATCGGATCATCGTGGGCCGAAAGCGCCAGAATGTGCGCCTCGGGGTCGCGCGCGCGGATGCGGCGCAGCGCCTCGAGCCCGCCCATACCCGGCATGCCCAGGTCCATGACGACCACATCGGGAGCCAGCTCGCTGTAGAGCTGACAGGCCTGCTCGCCGGATGCGGCCTCGGCGATGACCTCGATGTCCTTGTGGGACTGCAGCAGCAGACGAAAACCCGTGCGCACGACCGCGTGGTCATCCACGAGCAAAACCCTGATCATGTCGTCAACGGAATGTCTGCCTGAAGCCGCATACCGCGTCCTGAGTTGTTTTCCACGGAAAAGTGGCCGCCCACGTGCTCGACGCGCTCAGCCAGCGCCCGCAATCCGAAACGTCCGGGGCGCGCCCAGTCTGGTGCGAGCCCCACGCCGTCATCGCGTACGGTCAGCAGAATACGCTCCGCCGTGCCGCGCAGATCGATCGCGATGTGCTCAGCCTGGGCGTGGCGCAGCGCATTGACCAGCCCCTCCTGGGCCACGCGGTACAGTGTCAGCGCCACACTTGGCCCGACCTCGCCCGCCAGCTCCTGGTGCAGGGACAGCTTGACATCCGGATAGCGTGACTGCCAATCGTGCATCAGGTTCTCGAGCGTGTCCGCAAGTCCCAGTGTATCCAGCGACAGCGGCACCAGTCGCGGGATCAGACCGTGCATGGCATCGTAGAGTCTTCCGGCCTCATCGGCGATCAGCCGCGCGGCCTCGCTGTGCGCGCTGACTTGCGACTGCGTGGCAATCGCCATCGCCAGCGAGCGGATGGCGGTAACGGACTGGCCGAACTCATCATGCAGCTCGTGAGCGATGAGACGGCGCTCTTCCTCGATACGTTGCTCCACCAGACGTGCGAGCTCGCGCCCCTCCTCGAGTTGCAGACGCGCCTCGCGCGCCTGCCGCTCGGCCTCGACCTTCTCCTGTACGGCGTGCGCCATACGGTTGAACGCAGCGCCGATGGCGTTCGCTTCGGCTCCCGCGAGCTGCGGCAAACGGAACGCCAGATCTCCCTGCTGGATGCGCTCGAGGCCCGCTGCGATGACGGGGAACGGGGCAAGCGCGAGTCCAACCAGGTAGAAGGCGAGTCCGTTGACGAGGATCAACATCAGTGCGCCGATCACGAAGAGCCGCGTGAGATTGTCCCAGGCATCGAGAATGGCTCGCGATGGATTGGCCTCCACGATCAGCTGCACGCCGCCGGGGAGCAGGAAGGTGCTGCGCCAGATCTGCGGCGCCATGAGCTCCGTAAACCACCGCGGTGCCTCCCGTCCAGCCTTGTAGGTTGCCGCCGGCGAACGGTACAGCACCTCGCCCGTGACCCGGCGCAGGGTCACCTCGTTCGCGCGGACCCTGCCTAGCTGCTGCAGGAACTGCTGTACGACCTCGGGTCCCCCCGCCCGCGAGTAGATCGCCGCCAGGCGCCCCAGCAGCTGCGAGCCGACCCGATTGGCTGCTTCCATCTCCTCTGCCACGGAGGAGCGCGCATCGCGGATCTCGGCACTGATCAGGACCACCACGAACATGGCCGTGAGGCCGGCCACGATGAGGTTCAAGCGGGTGCGCAGTCGCATGCTGGGCAGTTTAGCGCCGCACGGCTCATGAAAATCATGAGGCGGCTTTCATGATCCTCCCGTATTGCAGCCCGGCCCATCGGCGGATGATGGGGTTGGGAGGCCATTTACGGCCAACCATCTTTGAGGAGCTGAGTATGAAGTGGGAAACCCCTGTCGCGATTGACATGCGCTTCGGCATGGAAATCACGATGTACATCTCCAATCGCTAAACGCGATCTGGCGCCTGCCCGCGCAAGCGGGCAGCGTCTTTCCGACTTGTGAAGATCCGGGTACTGGGAGCTGCCGCCGGCGGCGGCTTCCCCCAGTGGAACTGCAATTGTCGTAACTGCAGCGGCGTGCGCGCCGGTACGCTGCGCGCCCGGCGTCGGACGCAATCCTCGATCGCGGTCGGAGACGACGCGGGCAGCTGGGCTCTGGTGAATGCTTCGCCGGACATCTCTGCGCAGCTGCAGGCGAACCCCGACCTGCAGCCCGCGCGGGCCTTACGCGATACCGCACTCGCCGGCATCGTGCTGGTGGATGGCCAGGTCGACCACACGACGGGCCTGTACATGCTGCGGGAAGCGCAGCGTCCCTGGAATATCTGGTGTACCGACAACGTTCATGCGGATCTCACGCGTGGCAACCCGATCTTCAGCGTGCTCGGACATTTCTGCGGTACTGAGCGTCAGCGCATCGCCATCGATGGAACGCCGTTCCGGGTGTCGGGCCTTGGAGACGGTGCAGTGGCGGGCCGTGCCCGTCACCGGCAAAGCCGGCTCCCTACTCTCCCAATCGCGAGAATCCTCACCCCGGGGATAATGTGGCCCTGGTCCTGACCGACGAGCGCAGCGGCCGCAGTGCTGTGTACGCACCGGGACTGGGAGGCATGGACCCCGAGCTGTGGCAATACATGCTGTCTGCCGCGGTCGTGCTGGTGGATGGCACCTTCTGGACCGACGATGAGATGATCGTCCTGGGAGCTTCGCGCAAGCGCGCCCGCGAGATCGGCCACCTGCCGCAGAGCGGCCCGGACGGCATGCTGGAGTGGCTCGATCGACTGCCCGCCGGAGTGCGCCGCATTCTCATTCATATCAACAACACCAATCCCATCCTCGATGAGGACTCGCAGCCGGCCGCAGAGCTGCGCCGCCGCGCGGTGGAAGTTGCGTGGGACGGGCTGGAGATCGAGCTGTGAGCAGCCCCTGGAGCCGTGCCGAATTCGAGCAGCAGCTGCGCGAGAAAGGTCGCGCCTATCACATCCATCACCCGTTCAACGTCATGCTGAACACGGGCAAGGCGAGCGTGGAGCAGATCCGCGGCTGGGTGGCCAATCGCTTCTATTACCAGATCAGTATTCCGATCAAGGATGCCGCCATCATCGCCAATTGCCCGGATCGGGCCGTGCGGCGCTCCTGGGTGCAGCGCATTCTCGATCACGATGGCTATGGAGATGATCCCGGCGGGATCGAGTCGTGGCTGAAGCTCGCCGAGGCCGTCGGTCTCACGCGCGAGCACACCGAGAGCCTGCAGGACGTGCTGCCGGGGGTGCGGTTCGCAGTGGACGCCTACGTGAATTTCGCGCGGCGCGCGCCCTGGCAGGAGGGCGCCTGTGCATCGCTCACCGAGCTGTTCGCGCCGGAAATTCACAAACAGCGCCTTGCCAACTGGCCCGAGCACTATCCTTGGATCGATCGCGAAGGCCTGCGTTATTTTCAGAGCCGCGTGAGTCTCGCGCGGCGCGATGTTGAATTCGGGCTGGCCGTGACGCTTGATTGGTTTGCCTCGCGTGAACAGCAGCAGCGTGCCCTGCAGATCCTGCAGTTCAAGCTCGACATTCTCTGGCAGATGAACGATGCCATGCAGCAGCGTTATGGAGTGAATGCATGAGCGAGGCTGCCTCTGAGGTGAGCGGCAGCGTCCGTCCTGTGCTTGGACGGGGATTCAGGCTGCAATATGAGCCTGCACAGCAGGCGCACGTGCTGCTCTATCCGGAAGGAATGGTGAAGTTGAATACCAGCGCGGGTGAGATCCTGCGTCGCTGCAACGGTGAGCACACCGTGACGGAGATCATCGCCGAGCTCGAGGCCGCCTTTTCTGCCACCGAGCTCACACGCGAGGTGCATGCATTCATGAAGTTCGCACTCGAGAAGCGCTGGCTGGAGATTCGTCCGTGAGCGCCGTTGCCTCGGTGAGCCGGGTTGCGGGAAATCCCGGACCGCCGTTGTGGCTGCTGGCCGAGCTCACCTACCGCTGCCCGCTGCATTGCGTGTTCTGCTACAACCCCACCGACTTCGCGCGCAACGAAAATGAGCTGAGCACGGACGACTGGCTGCGCGTGCTGCGCGAGGGACGGCAGATGGGCGCGGTGCAGCTCGGCCTCTCAGGGGGCGAGCCCCTGGCACGCGATGACCTGGAGCTGATCGTGGCCGAAGCGCACGAACTCGGCTACTACAGCAACCTGATCACCTCCGGGGTGGGTCTGAATGAGTCGCGTATCCAAGCGCTCAAACAGGCAGGCCTGGATCATATCCAGCTGTCCTTTCAGGACAGCACCCGCGAGGTCAACGACTTTCTCAGCAGCACGCGCACCTTCGAGCTGAAATCGCGGGTCGCAGCGCTGATCAAGCGCCATGACTACCCGATGGTGCTGAATGTCGTGTTGCATCGACTGAACATCGATCATGTGCAGCAGATTCTGGAGATGGCCCAGTCGATGCAGGCAGACTACGTGGAGCTCGCCAACACGCAGTACTACGGCTGGGCCTGGCACAACCGGGAGCAGCTCCTGCCGACCCGCGCGCAGCTCGAAGAGGCCGAGGCGGTGACCAATCGCTTCCGGGAGCAGTACGGCGAGCGGATGAAAATCTTCTTCGTCGTGCCGGACTACTACGAGCGGCGTCCCAAGCCCTGCATGAACGGGCTCGGCTCCGTGTTCCTCACGCTCACACCCGATGGCACAGCGCTCCCCTGTCACGCGGCGCGCATGCTGCCCGGGTTCACATTCCCGAACGT
Source organism: uncultured Pseudomonadota bacterium (assembly GCA_963715725.1). Taxonomy (GTDB): domain Bacteria; phylum Pseudomonadota; class Gammaproteobacteria; order Steroidobacterales; family Steroidobacteraceae; genus 13-2-20CM-66-19. The sequence continues at coordinate 4,783,004 of OY970272.1, forward strand.
ACGCGAGCATTCGCTCGAGTACATCTGGCGCAAGTCCGAAGCCTTCAACCGCTATCGCGGCGATGAGTGGATGAAGGAGCCCTGTCGCAGCTGTCCGGAGAAGAGCAAAGATTTCGGCGGCTGCCGCTGCCAGGCGTATCTGCTGACCGGCGATGCCGCCAACACCGATCCGGTATGCGATCTGTCACCGCACCATCAGCTGGTAACCGAGATGGTGGCACGCGCCAATGCGCCGCTGCCGGCCACTGCGACGACTGCGGCCACTGCGGCTGCGCAGCCGACGCGCGCGGTGCAGGAGAAGCCGCTCATCTTCCGCGATCGGCGCAACTCGCGGGCGCTCGCCGGACTCGACTAGCCAGCTCATTTGCGCTTCCCGGCGCGATTGCTAACAATGCCGGCGTCATAGCTACGCCGAGCTGTCTTGCCGATGAATACAGCCACCCGTGCCGGTCTTGCCATTGCCCCCTGTCTGTTGGAATTCGTGGAACGCGAAGCGCTGCCGGGCACCGCGGTCACGGCCGCGGATCTGTGGCAGGGGCTCGCGGGGATGCTGGCAGAGCTGGCGCCCGTCAATCGGCAGCTGCTCGCCCAGCGCGCCAAGCTGCAACAGCAGATCGATAGCTGGTACCAGGGACGCGCGGGCTCGGGCCCCGTGCCGCCGGACCCCGAGGAACACAGCGAGCTGCTGCGTCGCATCGGCTATCTGGTCGCAGCGCCCGCTCCTTTCACGATCGACGTGCGCGATGTCGATCGGGAGTTGAGCGAGATCCCAGGTCCCCAGCTCGTGGTGCCAGTCACCAATGCACGCTATGTCCTCAATGCCGTGAATGCACGCTGGGGCAGTCTCTATGACGCCTTTTATGGCACCGACGTCATCCCGCAGGGCCCGGGCGCCGGCGCCGGTTACAATCCGGCCCGCGGCGCGCAGGTCATCGCGCGCAGCAAGACATTTCTGGATGCGGCGGCGCCGCTCGCGGAGGGCAGTCATGCACAGGCGACGCGCTATCAGGTGGCCAACGGCAAACTGCAGGTAGCGCTCGGCGAGCAGCTGACCGGTCTACGGCATCCGTCTCAGCTCATCGGGTTGCGCGGCGACCCGACGCAGCCACAGTCAATCCTTTTGGGTAATCACGGACTGCACATCGAGCTGCGCTTCGCGCCCGACTCCGCGCCCGGCCGCGCCGATCCCGCCGGCATCGGTGATGTGATACTCGAATCCGCAGTCAGTACCATCGTGGACTTCGAGGACTCGGTGGCCACCGTGGACGCTGCGGACAAGACGGCAGCCTATCGCACCTGGCTGGGCTTGATGAAAGGTGATCTGAGCGCGCGCTTCGACAAGGGTGGACGCTCGGTGAACCGCACATTGAACGGGGATGTCAGCTTCAGCGGGCCACGCGGCGAGAGCCTGAGCCTGCCGGGCCGGGCACTGTTGCTGGTGCGAAACGTCGGGCTACATATGTACACCGAGGCGGTACGCGATGGCGCCGGTGATCCGATCCCAGAGGGCATACTGGATGCCTTGCTCACGAGTCTGATGGCTTTGCACGATGTGCGCGCGCCCAGCCGCACGCGCAACAGCCGGCATGGCTCGATCTACGTGGTGAAACCCAAGCTACATGGCCCGGATGAGGTGGCGTTCAGCGTACGGACGTTCGCGCGCGTGGAAGCGGTACTGGGATTGCAACCCAACACCATCAAACTGGGTTTGATGGATGAGGAGCGGCGCACCAGTGCCAATCTCGCCGCGTGCATCCATGCCGCGCGCGAGCGGCTCGTGTTCATCAACACCGGCTTTCTCGACCGTACCGGCGATGAGATCCACACGGCGATGCAGGGTGGTGCGATGGTGCGCAAGGAAGAGATGCGCACCACCGCGTGGTTGCAGGCGTACGAGCGACGCAATGTGCGTATCGGGCTTGCCTGCGGGTTGCATCGGCGTGCGCAGATCGGCAAGGGCATGTGGGCGGCGCCGGATCGAATGGCGGCGATGCTCGAGCAGAAGATCGCGCACCCGCGCAGCGGCGCGAATACGGCCTGGGTGCCCTCGCCCACCGCGGCGACGCTGCATGCGTTGCATTATCACGAGATCGATGTGCTCGAGCGCCAGGGGCAGCTCGCAGGAGATAACGAGGCCGAGCTGCACGCGCTGCTGACGCCACCCTTCAGTACCCGCGCTTACCGGGCGGAGGAGATCCGTCAGGAAATCGACAACAATGCGCAGGGCATCCTGGGCTACGTGGTGCGCTGGATTGATCAGGGCATCGGCTGCTCGAAAGTGCCGGACATCCACGACGTGGGCCTGATGGAGGATCGCGCCACGCTGCGTATCTCCTCACAGCACCTTGCCAACTGGCTGCAGCACGGGGTGGTGACTGCGGACGAAGTACGCGCGGCCCTCAAGCGTATGGCAGCCGTGGTCGATCGCCAGAACGCGGGCGATCCGCAGTATCGCGCCTTGCTGTCGCACGACGATGCACCGGCTTTCGCCGCCGCGCGCGCGCTCATTTTCGAAGGGGTGCGGCAGCCCAATGGCTACACGGAGTTCATCCTGGAACGCTATCGGCGCGAGGCGAAGGCGCACCGCGGCTGATCGCGTGCGCAGCAGCAGCAGCGCTCATAAGCGGTCATGCAACGCTCTGATCCGGCCATTCCCGCACGTCACGCCCGATCCGGCTGCGGGCAGCGTATACACTGGACCGATGCTACGGCCTAATCCCTCCCGGCTGCACTATGCCTGGGTCATCCTGGCAGCGGTCTTTGTCTGTCTGTTGATCTCGGCGGCGACGCGCGCAAGTCCGAGCATCCTCATCGTGCCGCTCGAGCGGGAGTTCGGCTGGTCGCGGGCGACCATCTCCTTCGCCGTGTCACTCAACATCCTGCTGTACGGGCTCGTCGGACCGTTCGCCGCGGGATTCATCAATCGTTACGGCCCGCGCCGGGTGATCGTCTGGGCGGCCGTCGTTTTGGGCTCCGGGATGCTCGCCACGCGCTGGGTGCAGCAGCCGTGGCAGCTGTTCGCGCTGTGGGGACTGCTGGTCGGCATCGGTACCGGCATGGTCGCGCCGGTGCTGGGCGCAAGCGTGGTGCAGAGTTGGTTCTTCGTGCATCGCGGACTGGCGATGGGGCTGCTGACGGCGAGCGCCGCGACCGGACAGTTGTTGCTGTTGCCAGTGCTCGCGCGCGTGGTCGAAGCGGACGGCTGGCGCGCGGCGGCCAGCAGTATGGCTGCTCTCGTGTTTCTCATGGCCCCCATCGCGCTGCTGTGGGTCCGCAACCGGCCCCGCGACCGCAACCTCGAGCCCCTCGGCTTGCCAGAGGGCATGGCCGCGCCGGTGCCGCAACATGGCAATCCGCTGCTGGAAGCTATCGCGGCCTTGCGTGAGGCGAGCCGCTCGCGGGAGTTCTGGATTCTCGCCGGCAGCTTTTTCATCTGCGGTGCGAGTACCAACGGGCTGGTCGGCACTCACCTCGTACCTGCCTGCATGGACCACGGCATCCCTGAGGTGCGCGCGGCGGGACTGCTGGCGATCATGGGCCTGTTCGATCTGATCGGCACCACCGGCTCGGGCTGGCTGTCCGACCGCTTCGACAACCGGCTGTTGCTGTTTGGTTATTACGGCTTGCGCGGCCTGTCCCTGCTGTATCTGCCGTTCGGTTTCATCACCGAAGGCTACGGACTCGCAGTCTTCGCCGTGTTCTATGGCCTGGACTGGATCGCCACGGTGCCGCCGACCGTGGCGTTGACCCGCCAGGCCTTTGGAGCTGAGAAAGTGGGCCTGATCTTCGGCTGGATCCTGGCCGCACATCAGATCGGTGCGGCGCTCGCGGCCTCCGTGGCGGGCGTCGTGCGCACCGCATCCGGGAGCTATGACCGGGCATTCTGGCTCGCCGGAGCCCTGTGTGTCGCGACCGCGGTCGCGGTGTTGTTCGCCGGACGGGGTTCGCGCGCGCGCTGGGTCGCCCAACCGGGCTGACCCGACCCAGCGATCTGTAGGACGGCGCTGACGGCAGGCGGCGCAGTGCGCCCACTGTGCTCCCCCATGGTGGCCCGTAGGCTGACCGCAACCGGGTCAAGGAGCACAACCGTGGCCGAAGATCGAGATTCACGCATCAACACCGCTCGGCAAAGCATGCCCGTGCCGGACGCCTCACCGCGCAGCCGGGCCCTGGACCGCGAGCAGCACTACCCGAATGAGACCGAGGAGCGCAGCGCCGCAAAGCAGCGCCTCAACGACACCGGCACCGGATGTGAGCCCGTCGGTGTCGAACCAGATATCGCCGATGCCGATAAGACGGCGCGCACCGGCGGCAGTCAGGACCGTGTTCGCAACACGCCGCCGTTCGGGGATTGGGATGAGACGGGCCCTGTGAAGCCCGATCCGGAGCGCCGCACCTGAGCGTCCTGTCGCCGGATGTCGAGGGGAATTGATCCGCCCGAGTGCCCTAGCGAATCAGGCGTGAGCAGAGATCCAGCAGTGGCGCTGGCAGCACGCCCAGGATCAGTACCGCTGCGGCATTGATGCCCAGAGTCATACGCACGCCGGCTGAATGCTGCGGCGGTGGATAGTGTTCCGGTGGCGCATCGAAATACATGAGCTTGATGATGCGCAGGTAGTAGAAGGCGCCGACCACGGACATCCCAGCCGCGACGACGACCAGCCAGAAATGCTGCGTCTCCCACAGCACTTGGAAGATGCGCAGCTTTGCCCAGAAACCCACGAACGGCGGCACGCCCGCTGTGGAGAACATCAGCATCATCATGGCGAGCGCCAGTAGCGGATCGCGCTTGTACATGCCTTTGTAGTGATCCAGCTGATCGGCTTCGAAACCCTTGCGGCTGGCGATGAGAATGACCCCGAAAGAACCGAGGGCGACGAGGATGTAGATCAGCGTGTAGTACAACGCCGCGGTGTAGCCATCCGGGGTACCGGCCACGAAGCCGAGCAGGATGAAGCCCACGTTGACGATCGTCGAGTAGGCCAACAGCCGCTTGAGGTTGGTCTGCACAATGGCAACGACGTTCCCGACCACCAGGGTGAGCACGGCCAGCGCGCCGAGCATCTGAGACCATTCAATCACGGTTCCATGCAGACCGCCGGCCAGCAGCCGCAGCGCGAGGGCAAAGTAGCCGATCTTCGGGGCAGTGCCGATGAACAGGGTCACACTGGTCGGCGCGCCCTGATAAACATCTGGCAACCACATGTGAAAAGGCACGGCCCCGAGCTTGAATGCCACGGCCACGACGATGAACACCACGCCGATCAGCACGCCGAAGCTCAGCGGCTCGTGCAAACGTGCCGCGATGGCATCAAGGCTGAGGCTTCCAGTCATGCCGTAGATCATCGACATGCCGTACAGCAGCGCCCCGGAAGCAATGGCTCCCAGCACGAAATATTTCATCGCCGACTCGGCCGCGATGCCCGAGTCGCGGTCGAATGCCACCATCGCGTACACCGAGAGCGCCAGCAGCTCGACGCCCAGATATACCGTGACCAGGCTCGCGGCCGAAACCAGCACGAAGATGCCCAGCAGCGCGGTAAGCGTTAGCACGTAGTATTCACCCCGCTGGATGCCGCGCTCCTGCAGGTAATCGCGCGAATACAGCAATCCGACCGCAACGATCAGGAAGCCCGCGAGCTTCAGAACGTATGCCAGCGGATCTGCGACGTACATCCCGTCGAGCAACAGGGTGCGTTGCGGCGCATAGCCGGCGTACACCGTCAGTGCCGCGCCGCCAGCCAGGGCGAGAAGTGTCAGCGTCGGGGTAAGGCCTCGCCGGGTCTGACCTGCAAACGCATCGACCAGCAGAAGCACGCAGATCACCGTGGCGAGGTAGATCTCGGGAAGCGCGAGGCTCACATCGTGGGAGGTCAACATCATGCTGCAGTCCGGGTGTTGGGCGGCTCAGAGGGGGATCTTGCTGGCCACGGCCTGGTCGACCAGGTGATGAATGGTGGGCTGCATGATCTTCAGCAGCGGCGCGGGCCAGACGCCCACCAGCAGCACGGCGATGGCGAGCACACCCAGCACCGCGAATTCCCTGCCGTTCAGGTCGGTCAGCGCCGCCACCCGGTCATTGCCGATCGGCCCGAAGATGACGCGCTTGACGAGCCACAACGTGTAGGAGGCGCCGAGAATCAGGGTCGTCGCTGCAAGCAGCGAATACCAGAAACTCGCTTTGAAGCTGGCGAGGATCACGAGAAACTCGCCCACGAAGCCCGAAGTGCCCGGCAGGCCCGAGTTGGCCAGGGCAAACAGCACGACGAAGGCGGCGAAGATCGGCATGGTGTTGATCACGCCGCCGTAGTCGGCGATCTGCCGGCTGTGCATGCGGTCATACAACACCCCGACGCAGAGGAACAGTGCACCGGATACCAGGCCGTGGCTGATCATCTGCACCATGGCGCCATCCATCCCCATGCCTGCGCCCTGCAGGCCACCCGTGTCGCGCACGATCTGATAAACGATGAACGCCCCAAGGGTCACAAATCCCATGTGCGCAATCGATGAATAGGCGATCAGCTTCTTCATGTCCTGCTGCACGAGCGCCACGAAGCCGATGTACACCACCGCAATCAGCGACAGCGCGATGATGAACAGATCCAGCTCGCGGCAGGCATCCGGGGCGATCGGCAGACTGAAACGCAGAAAGCCGTAGCCTCCCATCTTCAGCATGATGGCCGCCAGGATTACCGAGCCGCCGGTCGGCGCCTCGACGTGCGCATCAGGCAGCCAGGTATGCACCGGCCACATCGGCACCTTCACCGCGAACGCCAGGAAGAAGGCGACGAAGATCCAGCGCTGCTCCACGAGAGTGAGGGGCAGCGACTGAAAGCTGGCGATGGCGTAGTTGCCTGCCTTCACGTACATGTAGATGAGCGCCGCCAGCATGAAGACCGAGCCGAGAAAGGTGTACAGAAAGAATTTGATGGTGGCGTATACGCGTCGCGGTCCGCCCCAGATGCCGATGATCAGGAACATCGGAATCAGCATCGCTTCCCAGAAGAAATAGAACAGCAGCGCGTCAGTGGCGCAAAACACGCCGATCATCAGGCCCTCCATGATGAGGAAGGCCGCAAAATACTGGGCCGGGCGCGCGGTGATTACCGACCAGCCGGCGATGACCACCGGTATGGTAACGAACGCTGTCAACACGACGAGTGGCAGCGAGATGCCATCGAGTCCAACCGCATAGAACGCCTGGTAGCGCGGCAACCAGGGAAGCTGCTCCGCGAACTGGAAGGCCGCGGTGCCGGTGTCGAAGTGGGCCAGCAGCGGCAGCGACAGAATCAGCGTGGCGACGGCTGCGACCAGAGCGAGCCAGCGGCCGGCGCCGATGCGACGCTCACCGAGCAGCAGTACCAACACCCCGGCGGTAATCGGCAGCCAGATCAGAACAGACAGGAGACCTTGCATGTCGGACCGCCGCTAAGCTGACTAACGCACGAGATACCAGCCCAGCAGCACCGCCAGGCCGATGACCATCCAGAAAGCGTATGCATACAGATAGCCTGATTGCACGCGCCGCACCACGCTGCCGAACCAACCCACCGTAGCCGCCGAACCGTTGACCAGTGCCCCATCGATCAGCACCTGATCCCCGGCCTTCCACAGCGTGATGCCCACGCCGCGTGCCAAGACCGCGAGCACACGCTCGTTGAACCAGTCGAAGTAATACTTGTTGAGCAGCAGATTGCGCAGCGGCGCGAGTGCGCGCGCGCTGCGCTCCGCAAGCTGCGGCCAGCGCAGAAAAAAGGCCCAGGCGCTCAGCACACCGGCCAGCGCCAGCCAGAATGGCGCCCCGGCAAAACCCCTGAGGGCCATCTGTAGCGGCCCCTGGAAGTTACGGCCGATCTCCTGCAGCACATCGTTCTTCTCGAGCACGCGGATCGAATCCCCGAAATAGCCACCGAACAGCACCGGCCCTGCAGTGAGAAAGCCGATGATGACCGAGGGAATGGCGAGCGCGATCAGAGGCAGCGTCACGACCGCAGGACTTTCGTGCGGCTCGACCGAATGACCCTCCTCCTCATGACGGGCCGCGGCGGCCTCGTGTGGGCTGTCCCGGAAGCGCTCAGGTCCGTGGAAGGTCATAAAGATCATGCGAAACGTGTACAGCGCTGTGACGAACACGCCAGCGAGCACGCAGAAATACGCATAGCTCGCCCCATAGCGGTGCGACTCGCCGACTGCCTCGATGATCGTGTCCTTGGAATAAAAGCCGGCAAAAAACGGCGTGCCGATCAGTGCCAGCGCCCCGATCCAGCTGGTTACCGCCGTGATCGGCATGTAGCGGGCGAGCCCGCCCATCTTGCGCATGTCCTGCTCGTGATGCATGGCAATGATCACTGAGCCAGCAGCGAGGAACAGCAGCGCCTTGAAGAAGGCGTGCGTCATCAGATGGAACATACCGGCACCATAGGCCGATACGCCGAGGGCCGTGGTCATGTAGCCCAGCTGTGACAGCGTGGAGTAGGCGATGACCCGCTTGATGTCGTTGTTGACGATGCCGAGCAGCCCCATGAAGAACGCGGTGGTCGCACCGATCACGAGCACGAACGACAGCGCAAACTCCGACTGCTCGAACAGCGGCGACATGCGCGCCACCATGAAGATCCCAGCAGTCACCATGGTGGCGGCGTGGATCAGCGCCGAGATCGGCGTCGGGCCTTCCATCGAGTCCGGCAGCCATACGTGCAACGGCACTTGGGCAGACTTGCCCATCGCGCCCACGAACAGGCAGATGCAGATCAGCGAGATAGCTTCCACGCCGCTGTTGGAAGTGAGCGGCAGTACGGCATGAGCTAGCTTCGGGGCTGCGGCGAAGGCGTCGGCATAGTCGAGCGAATTGGTGAAATAAAACACACCGGCGATGCCCAGCACGAAGCCGAAATCCCCGACACGGTTGACGATGAAGGCCTTGAGACTGGCAAAGATCGCGCTCGGGCGTGTGTACCAGAAGCCGATGAGCAGATAGGAGACCATGCCCACGGCCTCCCAGCCGAAGAACAACTGCATGAAGTTGTTCGACATCACCAGCATCAGCATCGAGAAGGTGAACAGCGAGATATAGCTGAAGAAGCGCGTATAACCCGGGTCGTCACTCATGTAGCCGATGGTGTAGACGTGAACACACAACGATACGAACGTCACCACCACCATCATAAGGACGCTGAGGCGGTCGATGAGGAAACCGACGTCGAGATGCACGCCATCGCTGACCAGCCAGGTGTAGACCGGAGCATTGAAGTTCGGCACACCATCGAGATAGATCTGTTTGAGCACGTACACGGACAGTGCGCAGGAAACGGCAACCCCTGCGATGGTCACGCTGTGTGCACCAGCCCTGCCGATCCAGCGGCCCAAGAGTCCCGCGATCACGGCGCCGATGAGCGGCAGCACTGCAATGGCAATCAAGACGTTCGGATTCATGCAGTGCTCTCAGCCTCGCAACGTACTCATATCGTCGACGCTGATACTGCGCTTCTCGCGGAACAACACCACGAGGATGGCGAGGCCGATAGCCGACTCGGCGGCGGCGACCGTCAACACGAAGAACACGAACACCTGCCCGTGGATGTCACCCAGGTAGCGCGAGAAGGCAATGAAGTTGAAGTTGGCGGCGAGCAGCAGCAGCTCGACGCACATCAGCAGTAGGATGACGTTCCTGCGGTTGAGGAAGATGCCGGCGACCGAGAGCGCGAACAGGATCGCCGAAAGCGTCAGCATCTGCGCCAGTGTGATCACGGCTGCTTCCCGCCAGGGGTACCCGGTTGCACGGCGGCAAGTGTCGCCGCCTGGCCGCCGCCAGTTGTTGCTGCCGGAGCGCTGGGGGGGGTTGACGCCTGAGCACTGCTTGGAGCTGCCGCCTGCGCGGCAGGCTGCCCAGCCGCGACCGGCTCTGCTGCAGCTTCGGGGGCCACGGCAGCCACCGCCCTGGTGGGTTCCATCTTAATGATGCGAACACGATCCTGGGCGCGCACCCCTACCTGCTTGCCGATGTCCTGCACCTTGAGCCCCGGACGCCGCCGCATGGTGAGCGAGATCGCCGCCACGATGGCCACCAGGAGCAGCACCGCCGCGAGCTCGAACGGATAGGCGTACTGGGTGTACATGACGTTGCCCAGATCGAGGGTGTTGCTGTAATCGACCCTCGTGGGCGTGGGCGACTTCGTGACATCCAGCCCCAAACCCCGCACCCATACCACCCCGACGATCTCCACAATGACCGCGAGCGCGGTGAGCCAGCCGAGCCAGGCGTAGCGGGTGAAGCCCCGGCGCAGCTCCTCGAGGTTGATGTCGAGCATCATCACCACGAACAGGAACAACACCATGACGGCACCGACGTACACGAGGACCAGGATCGACCGCGAGGAATTCCGCCTCGAGGAGCAGCCAGATCGCCGCCGAGGTGATGAAACAGAGCACCAGCGCCAACGCCGAGTACACCGGATTGCGCGAGGTGATCACCCCGAGTGCTGCGAGCACCAGGATCGTGCCGAACAGATAGAACAGAATCTCGACTAACATGAGTGTCGCTGCGCCTCAGCGGTACGGCGCATCCGCCGCCTTGTCGGTGGCGATCATGGATTCGTAGCGCTCACCGACTGCGAGCAGCTTGTCCTTGCTCATGATGTTCTCGCCCCGGTGCTCCATGTGGTACTCGTGAATGCGGGTGAGCACGATCGCATCCACCGGACAGGCCTCTTCGCAGAAGCCGCAATAGATGCACTTGAACAGGTCGATGTCATAGCGGCTCGTGCGGCGCGTGCCATCCGGGGCGACCTCCGAGTCGATCGTGATGCACACCGCCGGGCAGACCGCCTCGCAGAGCTTGCAGGCGATGCAGCGTTCCTGGCCGTTCGCATAGCGCCGTAGTGCGTGCAGGCCACGGAAGCGGGGCGACTGCGGGGTCTTCTCCTCCGGGTAATTGAGGGTGTACTTGGTCTGGAAGAAAGTCCGGATCGTCACCCCCAGACCTTTGATGAGCTCGGTCAGCAGCAGCGTTTTGATCGGATTGACGGCCATGAGCGCAGCTACCCCTCTAGGAAGCAAACAATGCCGTCTTGGCCCAGGGGCCGACCTGGTACCACGCCATGAGCATCTCGACGGCGATCCACACGATCGTCACCGGAATCAGCACCTTCCAGCCGAGCCGCATGATCTGGTCATAGCGGTAGCGCGGAAAGGTGGCGCGGAACCAGAGGAAAAAGAACAGTCCGATGAAGATCTTCAGCAGCAGCCAGAGGATGCTGGGTGCGCCCAGGAGCGAGTCGCCCAGATAGGGCCAGCCGGCGACCGGCGACAGCCAGCCGCCGAAGAAGAACACCGCCGTCAGCGCCGCGATCAGGATCATGTTGGCGTATTCGGCCAGGAAGAACAGCGCGAAGGCGATGCCGGAATACTCCACGTGAAAGCCGGCCACGATCTCCGATTCACCTTCAGCCACATCGAAGGGCGCGCGGTTGGTTTCCGCCACACCGGAGATGAAGTACACCACGGTCAGCGGGAACAGCCAGAACCAGTTCCAGGCCAGAATCCCGCCCTGCTGCGCGCGCACGATGTCGCCGAGATTGAGGCTCTGGGAGGCCAGGATCACCCCGACCAGCGCGAAACCCATGGCGATCTCGTAGGCCACCATCTGGGCCGCCGAGCGCATGGCACCGAGGAATGCGTACTTCGAGTTGGCCGCCCAGCCCGCGATGATCACCCCGTACACGCCCATGGAGCTCAGGGATAACAGATACAGCAAGCCAGCGTTGGCCTTGGAAACCACGACCGTGGGTGACAGCGGAATCACCGCCCAGGCTGCAAAGGCGGGAATCAGGGCGATCATCGGCGCCAGGCGGAACAGGATCTTGTTGGCGTTCTGCGGAATGATCACCTCCTTGGTGAGCAGCTTCACCACATCCGCAAACGGCTGACCAAGGCCCGGGAACAGACCCAGGATGCGCACACGATTGGGGCCGCGGCGCAACTGCATCCAGCCGATAACCTTGCGCTCCCACAGCGTGAGCAAGGCGACGCAGAGGATGAGCACGATGGTGATCGCGATGGTCCAGATGGTTGTCCAGACAGTCTCGCGCCCGTAGGGCGGTAACGCATTCCAGTAGTTGACGACTGAATTCAACACATCACGGCCCGTCAGTAACTCACTGCCAGCATGCGACCCTCACGCGTCTTCTGTAGCGACGGCGCGCGCCGCACGAGAGCATCCACGTGGTACATCGAAAGATCGATCACTTCGCGGATTTCAGGCGCGGTAGCGGCGAGCTGGTGCGTGCCGGCGTAGCCGGGCAGCGCACTCTCGGCACACCGTCGTCGCAACTCATCGCGCACCTGCTCGGAGGACTGGTACTCGAAATTGTCCAGATTCAACCGCGTGCCGAGCACGCGCAGGATCTTCCAGCCGGGGCGCGACTCACCCACCGGCAGCGCAGCTTCCGCCTGGCTCTGCCACTGGCCTTCCAGGTTGACATAGGTGCCCGAGGACTCTGCAAAGGAGCCCATGGGCAGCAGCACATGCGCAATATCGCGCAGCTGCTCATTCACGAAGGGCGTGATAGCCACCACCAGCTCTGCCTTGCTGATATGGCGCGCGCTGTCAGGTCCGGCCAGATCGATCCACGGCTCGACGCCACCGAACAGAACGCAGGCGCGCAACGTGCGCTGGGACATCTCGAGCGCGCTCAGGCCGCTCGCGGCAACGCTCTCCCCGCCCGCCTGCCGGTGCGGCACGGCCCCCGCAATATAGGCCCCAGCGGCATTGGCGCCCTCCGCCAGCACCCCAAAGCTTGCGCCCGCCATGGCAGCCAATCCCGCAGCGAGCGCACGCAGGTCCGCATAGGCCGGATGGCGCAGCGCGAGCGCGCCCAGCCATACCGCACGGCGCTCGCCGTTCAGCAACGCCGCGACGGCTGCGCGATGCGCATCGGCCACCTGGGCGGCGCGCACGGCGGCACCCAGGTGCTCGGGTACGGCACTGCCGGTGCGCTCCGCGGCGACGGCCAACATGGCCGCCAGCTCGTGCAGCTGCTGCGCAGGACTTGCAACCATCGCCGCAGCCACCGGAAACAGATAATCCACGGCGACCGGACTCAGCGAGATCACTTTGGCACCGCGCAGTGCTGCCTTCCTGACCCGGTGCGCCAGGATCGGCGCTTCGCGCCGCAGGTTGCCGCCGACGACGAGCAGGGCATCCAGGGCATCGATCGCGCTGATGCGCATGCCGAGGTTGGGGAACGCAGGATCGGCAGCCTGGTCGCGGAAATCCCGCTGCCGCAGCCGATGATCGATGTTGTTCGAGCCCAGTCCGCGGCAGATGCGGTTGAGCAGATACAGCTCCTCGAGCGTGGCACAGGGACTTGCCAGGATGCCGAGATTCTCGGCGCGCGCCTTGAGTCCTTCGGCCACCAGCGAGAGCGCACTCTGCCAATCGGTCTCGACCCACTCCCCTTCGCTTACGCTGGCTGAGCCGCGCGTCCCTGGCTTGCGGATCATCGGCCGCTCCAGCCGTTCGGCGCTGTAGACGCCCTCGTAGCTGAAGCGGTCACGGTCGGCGATCCAGGTCTCGTTGATGGCCTCGTTCTCGCGCGGGATCACCCGCATCAGCTTGCCACGCAGCACATGTCCATAGAGGTTGCTGCCCACGCCATCATGGGGCGAGATCAGCGGATGCGAGGTCATCTCCCAGGCGCGCGCACTGAAGCGGTACGGCTTTGACACCAGTGCGCCCACCGGGCACAGATCGATCACGTTGCCCGACATCTCGTGATGCACACTCTGCTCGATATAGGTGCGCACTTTCATCTGCTCGCCGCGGCCGATCATGCCGAGCTCCTGATAGCCGGCGATCTCCTGAGTGAAACGGATGCAGCGCGTGCAGTGAATGCAGCGTGTCATGTCAGTAGCGATCAGCGGCCCGAGGTTCTCATCCTGTACCGAGCGCTTGCGCTCGTGGTACCGCGACAGTTCGCGACCAAAACCCATGGCCAGATCCTGCAGCTCGCACTCCCCGCCCTGGTCGCAGATCGGACAATCGAGCGGATGGTTGATCAACAGGAATTCCATGGTCGCACGCTGCGCGCCGATGGCGCGCGGCGACTTGGTAAACACCTTCATGCCCTCGGCCACGGGCGTGGCGCATGCGGGCAGCGGTTTGGGCGCCTTCTCGACCTCGACCAGACACATGCGGCAATTGGCGGCGACGGTGAGCTTGTCGTGCCAGCAGAAGCGCGGCACGTAGGCGTTGCTGGCGTCCGTGGCGCGGATGATCATCTCACCCTTGCGCGCCTTCACCGGCACGCCGTCGATCTCCATGTTGACGAATTCTTCGGCGCTCATGCCGCTTGCGCTCCGGGGTTGTCGCTCACCATGCTGCGGCCACCGTGGTCGATCATGTATTCGAACTCGTGACGGAAGTGCTTCAGCGCGCTCTGCACCGGCCAGGCCGAGGCATCGCCGAACCCGCAGATGGTGTGACCCTCGATGCGGTTCGCAACATCCAGCAGCAGTCCCAGATCCTCGCGACGCGCAGTGCCGGCGAGCATGCGGTTCACCAGCCGGTTCATCCAGCCGGTGCCCTCACGGCAGGGCGTGCATTGCCCGCACGATTCGGATTTGTAAAAACGCGTGATGCGCTCGAGCACCCTCACCATGCAGGTCGTCTCATCCATGACGATGATTCCGGCCGAGCCGATCGCCGAACCTGCGGCCTTGAGTGAGTCGTAGTCCATGTTGGTTTTCAGCATGACCTCGCCGGGCACCACGGGCACCGACAGGCCGCCGGGAATCACCGCCTTCAGCTTGCGGCCACCCTTCACGCCACCGCACAGATCGAGCAGATCCTTGAACGGGATGCCGAGCGGCAGCTCGAGATTCGCCGGCTTCTCGACATGTCCCGAGACCGAGAAGATCACCGTGCCGGCAGCATTTTTCGGCCCGAGAGCTACGAACCATTCCGGTCCCTTACGCAGAATCGTCGGTACCGAGGCGAAGCTCTGCGTGTTGTTGATCGTGGTCGGCGCTCCGTAGAGACCGAAGTTGGCTGGAAAGGGTGGCTTGAAGCGCGGCTTACCCGGCTTGCCCTCGAGCGAGTCCAGCATCGCAGTCTCTTCGCCGCAGATGTAGGCCCCGGCACCCACGAAGGTATGGATATCGAAATCGATGCCGCTGCCGCGGATGTCCTTACCAAGCAGTCCCGCCTCATACGCCTCGGCGAGTGCCGCCTCGAAGCGCGGAATGGGCTCGCCCAGAAACTCGCCGCGGATGTAGTTGTATGCCACCGTGGAGTGGGTGGCATAGCCGCCGATCGCCAGCCCCTCGATGAGCGCATGCGGGTTGAAACGCAGGATATCGCGGTCGTGACAGGTGCCGGGCTCGCTCTCATCGGAGTTGCACACCAGGTACTTCTGCACCGGCGAGTTGCGCGGCATGAAGCTCCATTTGGTGCCGGTGGGAAAGGCAGCGCCGCCGCGGCCGCGCAGCCCTGAGGCCTTGAGCGTATCGATGATGGAGTCGCGGGTGGGTTTCTCCGTGAGCAGCTTCTCCCAGATCTGATAGCCCCCGATCTTGCGGTAGGTCTCCAGCGTCCAGGGACGCTCGTACTTCATGGATTCGAACAGCACGAGGTTCAGCCGCTCGGCGTACTGCCGCATCCGCTCGTCATAGGCGCTCTGCGCAGCCGGGTTCATTTCAGCTCATCCAGGATCTGATCCAGCCGCTCCGGCGTCAGATATTCATGAAACACGTGGTCAACCATCATCATCGGCGCCCCATTGCAGGCCGCGAGGCATTCCTCTTCCTTCTTCAGGAAGATGCGTCGGTCGGGAGTGCTTTCGTTGAGCCGGATACCGAGCTTCTTCTCCGCATGAGCCACGAGCGCTTCGGCGCCATTCAGCATGCACGACAGGTTGGTACAGATGCTGACATGGTGGCGGCCGCAGGGATGGGTCTCGAACATCGAGTAGAAACTGGCGATCTCGTACACCTGGACCGGCGGCAGGTGCAGATACTCGGCCACGGCATCCATCAGCTCTGCTGTCAGATAACCCTGGTTCTGCTCCTGCACGGCTCGGAGGGCTGCGATGCAGGCCGAGCGCTGCCGGCCCGACGGAAACTTCTTCACCCAATGATCGATCTCGCGGCGCGTATGCTCGTTCAGCAGACGGATCCTGCTGTCGCTGCCGGCGGGCGCGGTGCTGTCAGTGCTCAACGGTCGATTTCCCCGAAGACAATATCCTGTGTGCCGATCACCGCCACCACATCGGCCAGCATGTGTCCGACGCACATCTCCTCGAGCGCCGCGAGATGCGCAAAGCCCGGGGCACGGCATTTGAGACGATACGGCTTGTTAGCGCCGTCGGAGATCAGGTAGACACCGAACTCGCCCTTGGGAGCCTCCACCGCGGCATAGGTCTCGCCTGCGGGAACGTCGTACCCCTCGGTGAATAGTTTGAAATGATGGATGAGCGATTCCATGTCGTCCTTCATGCGCTCACGGCGCGGTGGACGCACCTTGCGGTCATCGCTCATCACCGGACCGGCATTGGCCGCCAGCCAGTCGGCGCACTGGCGGATGATGCGGGTCGATTGACGCAGCTCCTCGACCCGCACCAGATAGCGGTCATAGCAGTCCCCGTTCACGCCGACGGGCACATCGAAGTCCATGCGCTCGTACACTTCATAGGGCTGTTTCTTGCGCAGGTCCCAGGCGATGCCCGAGCCGCGCAGCATTGGACCTGTGAACCCGAGTTGCATCGCCCGCTCGGGTGAGACCACGCCAATGTTGACCGTGCGCTGCTTCCAGATACGGTTGTCGGTCAGCAGCGTCTCGTAGTCATCGATCGATTTCGGGAAACGCTCGGTGAAGGCACGGACGAAATCCAGCATCGTGCCCGCGCGCGCCTCGTTCAGTCGGTCTACCTCGCGCTGCGAGCGCCACTTGGAGACCTGGTACTTCGGCATGCTCTCGGGCAGGTCGCGATACACCCCACCCGGACGGTAGTAGGTGGCGTGCATGCGGGTACCTGACACCGCCTCATACAGGTCCATGAGCTCCTCGCGCTCTTTGAAGCACAGCAGGAACACGGTCATCGCTCCGATGTCGAGGCCATGCGATCCGAGCCACATGAGATGGTTGAGCACGCGTGTGATCTCATCGAACATCACGCGGATGTACTGGGCGCGCTCCGGAGCTGTGATACCAAGCAGCCGCTCGATGGCGAGCACGTAGGAATGCTCGTTGCACATCATGCTCACGTAATCCAGCCGGTCCATGTAGCCGATGGACTGGTTGTACGGCTTGGATTCGGCGAGCTTCTCGGTTCCCCGATGCAACAGTCCGATGTGCGGATCGGCCTTCTGAATGGTCTCGCCGTCCATCTCGAGTACCAGCCGCAGCACGCCATGCGCCGCCGGATGTTGCGGACCGAAATTGAGCGTGTAGTTGCGAATCTCGCTCATGCCCTCAGTCCTTGGTGTCCCGCAGCGCCGGCTCGTAGCGGTGGTCGTGACGGATCACCTTCGGCACCAGCACGCGCGGAATGATACTGACGGGCTGGTAGATCACGCGTTGCTTCTCGACGTCGTAGATGACCTCGACATTGCCGCTCAGCGGGAAGTCTTTGCGGAATGGATGGCCGATGAAACCGTAGTCCGTGAGAATGCGCCGCAGGTCCGGATGGCCGCGGAAGAGAATCCCGAACAGATCAAAAGCCTCGCGCTCGAACCAGTTGGCGGAGGCCCAGACGCCGATCACGGAGTCGACCACCGGCTCGTTGGTATCCGGGCAGCGCACGCTCAGGCGCAGTCGCCGGTTGTGAGTGATGGACAGCAGCTGATAGACCACGGCAAAGCGTCCGACCATGTACGGATCCGGCGTCGTCTGTCGCGCCACCCGCCCGCGGCTGAAGCCCGTATGAGTGGCCGATGTGGTCTGCCATTCATCCCGGCCATAGTGCAGGTAGTCGACCCCGGCAAGATCCACCAGCATCTCGAATTTCAGCTCGGCCTGATCACGCAGGCTGCGACAGACCTCGAGCAACTGCTGCGCCTCGGTCAGCTCATAGGCCAGCTCGTCCGCGAGTGCGGGCAAACGTCGCAGCTTGCCGCCGAAGTGCGTCTCAACCTGAAGCGCGAGTGCTTCGATCGCTGCGGTCACCGTCTGGCTCCTATTGCGCGATGGCGGCCGTACGGGTGATGGCACTGGTCCGTGCGATCTTCTTCTGCAACTGAATGATGCCGTAGACGAGCGCCTCGGCCGTCGGCGGACAGCCGGGCACATACACATCCACCGGCACGATGCGGTCGCAGCCGCGCACGACGGCGTAGGAGTAATGATAGTAACCGCCACCGTTGGCGCACGACCCCATGCTGATAACCCAGCGCGGCTCGGCCATCTGGTCGTACACCTTGCGCAGCGCCGGCGCCATCTTGTTCACCAGCGTTCCGGCGACGATCATGACATCGGACTGGCGCGGGCTCGGCCGGAAGACGACGCCGAAGCGGTCGAGGTCGTAACGCGAGGCGCCCGCGTGCATCATCTCGACCGCACAGCACGCGAGACCGAAGGTCATCGGCCACAGTGAGCCGGTGCGCGCCCAGCTCACCAGACTATCGAGCTGTGTCGTGACGAAGCCGCGCTGCGCAAAATCCTGCGCCGACCGCTCCTCGGCACTCGCCACTAATCCCACTCGAGCGCTCCTTTCTTCCACTCGTAGATGAAACCCACCACCAGGATCGCGAGGAAGATGCCCATGGCAATGAGCCCGAAGCCGCCGAGCTTGCGCAGCGCCACCGCCCAGGGAAAGAGGAAGGCAATCTCCAGGTCGAAGACGATGAACAGGATCGCTACCAGGTAGTAGCGCACATCAAACTTCATGCGCGTGTCTTCGAAGGCATCGAAGCCGCACTCATAGGGTGAGCGCTTGGCCTTATCATCGTGAAAGCGCGCGAAGAAGCGGCCGAGGCCGGTTCCCAGCACCATCATGACCGTCGCCAGCGCCGTGGCGATGACGAGGAAGATCAGGATGGGCAGATAGTTCAACAACACGCCGCTTGGTACTCCGCTGGCCGCCGGCGCGCCTGCGCCGCATCAATCCGCTGCGCCGCTGCGGATGTTGCAGCCGCAAAACTCCGGTGCAGCACATAAAAAAGGACAGGACCTGCATGCGCCCTGCCCCCGTCTTTTGATAGCTGCGCATTCTAGCAGCGCGCGTGCTGCCTATTGTAGCAGCGTACGGAGATTTGGTGCCGACGGGGAGATTCGAACTCCCACACCTTGCGGCGCTAGCCCCTCAAGCTAGTGTGTCTACCAATTCCACCACGTCGGCTTGTGTTGTCGAAACCGTGCCCGTCACTTCGGCGGTGGTGTGCCGCCATTGTCCGGCGCCGCAGGCGCTGCAGTACCTGATGCGGGCGGTATGGTTCCAGAGCCCGCAGCCGGTGCAGGCGCTGGCGCCGGGGTTGGAGCACTGGCCGGCGGCTTCGGCGCTTTCTCACCCGCCACATCGAGAATCGTCTTCTGCGCCTCGCTCGCCTTGGTGCCCATGTAGGCGAGGGCCAGACTGTTGAGCATGAAGATCGCAGCGAAGATGGCCGTCGCCCGCGACAACGCCGTACTCGCGCCACGCGCACCGAAGACCGTGCCGGAGGCGCCCGCACCAAACCCGGCACCCGCCTCCGCGCCCTTGCCGCGCTGAAGCAGTACGAGCCCGATGATAGCGAACGCCGAGAAGACCTGGATGACCGTCAGTACAATGCGCAACATAGGAACAACTAGCTGGCTGCTTTGAGAATGGCCAGAAATTCATCTGCCTTCAGCGAGGCACCGCCGATCAGACCACCGTCCACATCGGCCATGGCGAACAGCTCCGCCGCATTGCCGGCTTTGACGCTGCCGCCGTAGAGGATCCGCACGCCGTCTGCGATTTTAGCATCCCGCGCAGCAATCCGGGCCCGGATCAGTGCGTGCACCTCCTGAGCCTGCTCAGGTGAGGCGTTGCGTCCGGTACCGATGGCCCACACAGGCTCGTAGGCGACCAGCGCCCGGTTGAAAGACTCCGCACCGCAGAGCTCCAGCACGACATCGAGCTGGCGCGTCACGATCTCCGCGGTACGGCCGCTCTCGCGGTCGGCGAGCTGCTCGCCGACACACAGAATCGGCATCAGGCCTCGCGCCAGGGCGGCAGCAAACTTGCGCGCCACGAGCTGTTCGCTTTCGCGATAGAGCAGGCGGCGTTCGGAATGTCCCACGATCACATACTCGCAGCCGACATCCTTCAGCATGGCCGCGGAGACTTCACCAGTGAACGCGCCCTGATGGTCGGCGCACACGTCCTGAGCACCGAGGCCGATGGGCGCATCACGCAAGGCGCGTCCGATCTCCAGCAGATAGACGAACGGCGGACAGACCGCACAATCCGCTGCCGGAGCAGCCGGATACCGGGCAGTCAGCTCCTCGATGAGCCGCGTGTTCTCGACACGCGAGCCATGCATTTTCCAGTTTCCAACGACGATCGGGCGACGCATACGGAAGTTGAGCCTCTCATCCCACGCAGCGACCCGGCTCGCGGGCGCGCGATGATAGCCAGCACCGGCGCGGTGCGCCAGTCATTCGGCGGCCGACTTCACCACCGTCGCGAGCTCCGAGGCCGCCGCGCGCGTCGCCGCCTCCTCTTGCCATTCGACCATCACCCGTATGACCGGCTCAGTGCCCGAGGCGCGCAGGACCACGCGACCATTGCCGCCCATGCGCTGCTCGATCTCCTCGACCTTGCGCTGCACCGCGGGCACCGCAGTCGGATCGAAGCGCTTGGCAACTCGCACATTGAGCAGCACCTGCGGAAACTTGCGCATCCCGGCCGCGAGCTCCGCCAGCGAACGACCGGACTGGCGCATCACCTGCAGCACCTGCAGTGCACTGACCAGCCCATCCCCGGTGGTCGTCTTGTCCAGACACAGAATGTGCCCGGACGTCTCCCCGCCAAGCGTGCCCCCACCCTCGCGCAACATCGCAAGCACATAGCGATCGCCCACCGCCGCGCGCCGGAATTCGATGCCCGCCGCCTGCAGCGCAATCTCCAGACCGAGATTGCTCATGACGGTACCCACGACGGGTCCCTGCAAGGTACCCGCCTGCTTGCGGGCGCGCGCGATGATGTACAGCAGCTGGTCACCATCGACGATGCGGCCGAGGTGGTCGACCATCATCAGCCGATCGCCATCACCATCGAGCGCCAGACCAACGTGCGCGCGTACGCCAGGCACAGTGAGCTGCAGCAGATCAGGTGCAGTCGAGCCGCATCCGTCGTTGATGTTGCGGCCGTTAGGGGAGCATCCGATAGGAACGATCTCCGCGCCAAGATCGGCCAGCACCCGCGGTGCTACCTTGTAGGCTGCGCCGTTCGCGCAGTCGACCACGATCTTCAATCCCGCGAGCTGCACCCCGGAGTCGATGCTCGCAGCGCAGAACTCCTGGTAGAGGGTGCGCGACTTGTCCACACGGGTGGCACGGCCAAGATTGCGCGAGGTGCGCGTGACCGGCGGTTGCTGCAACTCGGCCTCGATACGCTCCTCCAGCTCATCGGAGAGCTTGGCGCCGGTGGCGTCAAAAAACTTGATGCCATTGTCGTCGTACAGATTGTGCGAGGCGCTGATGACCACGCCGAAACCGCAGTTGAAGCGGCGCGTCATGTAGGCGATGCCCGGTGTTGGCAGCGGTCCGATCAACATGACATTCACGCCGGCGGCCACGAATCCCGCTTCCAGTGCCGATTCGAACATGTAGCCGGACAAGCGGGTGTCCTTGCCGATGAGGACCGTGCCGCCCTCGGGTGCCAGCACGCGCGCCGCCGCGCTGGCCAGGTGCAACGCGAAGTCCACGGTCATCGGGTGCTCGCCCACGCGGCCCCTGACCCCATCGGTGCCGAAATATTGCCGTCCCAAGATCATTCCTTCACAGCTGCAACCACTTTCAGCGCATCGACCGTCGCGGCGACATCGTGTGCACGCACGATGTGCGCGCCGTTGAGCGCCGCAATGACCGCCAGTGCCACGCTGCCCGCGATGCGCCCATGCAGCTCCCGGCCGGTCAGGCGGCCGACCGTCGACTTGCGTGACAAACCCACCAACAGTGGCCACCCCTGCCGCTCGGGCCCTGCCGACACCTGCTGCAGACGCTGCAACTGCCGCAGCAGCTGCAGATTGTGTTCCACGGTCTTGCCAAATCCGAAACCCGGATCGACCACGATCCGATCCGCCGCAAATCCCGCCGCCAGGCAACTCTGCGCGCGTTCGTTCAGAAAAGCGCCGACTTCCTGCACCACATCACGATAACTCGGCGATGTTTGCATGGTACGCGGATCACCCTGCATGTGCATGAGGCACACCGCACAGCCGCTGAGCAGCGCCGCCTGCTGGGCACCCGGTTCCAACAATGCGCGGACGTCATTGATAAGGTCGGCGCCGGCTGCCGCGGCCGCCGACATGATCTCGGGTTTGCTGGTATCGACGGAGATGATCGCGGCAGTCTGTGATCGCAGCCGCTCGATCACGGGCAGGACGCGGCGCGCCTCTTCGGCGGCCTCGACTGCCGGCGCGCCCGGCCGCGTCGACTCCCCGCCAATGTCGATGATCGCAGCGCCCTGCGCGAGCAGCTCCAACGCATGCGCCACGGCGTGCCCGACATCCTGGAAGCGGCCGCCATCGGAGAACGAATCGGGCGTGACATTGAGAACGCCCATGACCACTGGGCGGCTGAGATCCAGCAGCTTCGAGCCGCAGCGCAGTTGCACTCTGTCCGCCCCTGCAGTGGGTGGGATGCGCGCCTTGCCGTTGCCGGTCGGTGGGTGCTGAGCTGAAAAGCGGTTGCGACCCGCTGCCTCAATGTTGTCCGGCGGGCGAGCCGATCGGACCGCCTGGCGTACCCTCGGCCGGAGGGGCCTTGGGCGGACGACTCGACAGCGTCTCATCCCAATCGCGCGGTGGCTTCGGGACCTTGCCAGCCATGATGTCTTTCAGCTGCTCCTCGTCGATGGTCTCGTACTTGATGAGCGCATCGGCCATGTTATGCAGCTTATCGAGCGAGCCCACCAGGATCTGCTTGGCGCGCTGGAAGTTGCTTTCGATGACGCTGCGCACTTCCTCATCGATCGCGTGCGCCGTACCATCGGACACCACCTTGTGCTGCGTGACACTGCGGCCCAGGAACACCTCCCCGTTCTCTTCGGAGTAGGTCAGTGGCCCGAGCTTGTCCGACAGACCCCACTTCGTGACCATGTTGCGGGCCAGTTCGGTGGCGCGCTCGATGTCGTTGGAGGCACCCGTGGTGACCCCTTCGCGTCCGAAGATCAACTCCTCGGCGATGCGTCCACCGAAGAGTGTCGCGATCGCGCTCTCGAGACGCCGCTTGGAGAGGCTGTAGCGATCCTGCTCGGGCAGAAACTGCGTCACGCCGAGTGCCCGACCGCGCGGAATAATGGTGACCTTGTAGACCGGATCGTGCTCGGGAACCGTCATGCCAACGATTGCATGACCGGCCTCGTGATAGGCGGTCATGCGCTTCTCTTCCTCGCTCATGACCATCGAGCGGCGCTCCGCGCCCATCATGATCTTGTCCTTGGCACGCTCGAACTCGTCCATACCAACGATGCGCTTGTTGGCACGCGCGGCAAACAGTGCCGCCTCGTTCACCAGGTTGGCCAGGTCGGCACCGGAGAAGCCCGGCGTACCGCGTGCAATCAGTCCCGGTTTCACATCATCAGCCAGCGGCACCCGACGCATGTGGACACGCAGGATCTGCTCGCGCCCCCGTACATCCGGCAGCGGGACCACCACCTGGCGGTCGAAGCGGCCTGGACGCAGCAACGCTGGATCGAGCACATCGGGGCGGTTGGTGGCCGCGATGACGATGATGCCCTCATTGCCCTCGAAACCGTCCATCTCGACGAGCAGCTGATTGAGGGTCTGCTCGCGCTCGTCGTGACCGCCGCCGAGACCGGCACCGCGATGGCGGCCGACCGCGTCGATCTCATCGATGAAGATGATGCACGGAGCATGCTTCTTCGCCTGCTCGAACATGTCGCGAACGCGGGAGGCGCCAACGCCTACAAACATCTCGACGAAATCCGAGCCAGAGATCGTGAAGAACGGAACCTTGGCCTCTCCGGCAATGGCTCGCGCCAACAGCGTCTTGCCGGTACCGGGCGAGCCGACCATCAGCACGCCTTTAGGAATCTTGCCGCCGAGCTTCTGGAACTTGCCGGGGTCCTTGAGGAAGTCGACGATCTCGGAGACCTCCTGCTTGGCCTCGTCTACGCCTGCGACGTCCGCAAAGGTCACGTTGACCTGGTCCTCACCCAGCAGGCGAGCGCGGCTCTTGCCGAAAGACATGGCGCCGCGACCCCCTGAGGCCCCCTGCATCTGCCGCAGCATGTAGACGAACACCAGGATGAGCAGTAGCGCCGGGGCCAGTTGCAGCAGCAGCTGCGCAAGGAAATTCGGCTGCTTCGGCGGCCGCCCCTCGATGGCAACGTTGGCTTTCTGCAGCGAGCCGATGAGCGCCGTGTAGTCGGTTTCGGGGTTGAAGGTCTTGAACTGCGTTTTGTCCTTCCTGACCCCGTAGATCATCTCGCCCTGCAGGACGACCGAGTCGACGCGATTGGATTTCACGTCATCGAGGAAGGTGGAGTAGCGCACCTCCTCCGGCTGTCCGACCGTGGGCATATAGCGGCTGAAAACCGCCAGCAGCACGAGCACGATGACCACCCAGAGGAGAATGTTTTTAGTCAAGTCGTTCAAGGGTTTCGACCTCGATCTTCACATGCACGAAGGGTGGCCAAAAAGCAACCTACACCATCGTAAAGTCCTAAGCCAGCAATTACACGGCCCGGATTGCAGGACCGTGAGGCAGGTGGCCGCCCAGCCTCACCTTCAGTCTGCGCACACCATGCGCCACGGCTTGGTTGCGCGCGTTACCGGGCCTCCTGACTTGATCAGGGCAGCCCCACGGCGTTCAAGTGCGCTGCCCTGAATATGTCTGCGCCTGCCACTCTACAATTGCCGCTTCTACCGCCATCCCAGCCGTCAGATCGGGGACCCCCATGACCGCCCGCTATCCGCGCAAACCTCCACCCCGTTCGGCCCGCGCACCCCGTTCGGTCAAAGGCGGTTCGGCCAAAGGCGGTTCGGTCACGTCAGCATCCTCCGGCACGACTGGCGCGCTGCCCTCGCCGCCCGCGCTCTCAGAGAAGCAGCGGCGCCACCTGCGGGGTCTCGCTCATGGGATCAAGCCGGTCATCTGGCTGGGCAACGCAGGTCTAAGCGCTGCGGTGACCGCCGAAACGGCCCGCGCGCTGCGCGATCATGAATTGATCAAGGTGAAAGCGACGGGGGAAGGCGATCGCAAGGCGCGCGACGCGGCCTTTGCGGAGCTGGCGGTGCAGACCGCCAGTGCCCTGATTCATCGCATCGGCAATGTCGCGGTGCTGTATCGCCCGAACCCGGGGCTGTCCCGGATCATCCTGCCGGATGTGCCGCCGGTCTAACGCGGGCACGCAGTGTTGCGTCGGCGCCGCTACCCGTAGCGCACCGCAACAATCTCATAGGACCGCACCCCGCCGGGCGCAGACACATCCACCACGTCCCCTTCCGATTTACCCACCAGCGCCCTGGCGATAGGCGAGGTGATCGAAATGCGTCCCGCGCGGATGTCAGCCTCGTCCTCGCCGACGATCTGGTACACGACGCGGTGGGAATCATCCTGATCATCGAGCTCGACTACGGCGCCGAATACGACCTTGCCGTTGTTCACGAGTTTGCTCGGATCGATGATCTCGGCGTTGCCGAGTTTGGACTCGATCTCGTTGATGCGCCCTTCGATGAAGCCCTGCTGCTCGCGCGCCGCGTGGTATTCGGCATTCTCGGACAGATCGCCATGGCCGCGCGCCTCGGCAATCGCCTTGATGACGTTCGGACGTGCCTCCGACTTGAGCTTGCGCAGTTCAGCGCGCAATGCCTCGGCGCCACGCATGGTCATGGGTGTGCGTTTCATGCACGTAAAGCCTCTTGATGCAGGTCCTGCAGACGGTTGACTTCCACGTCATCGACGTGATCCAACGCGTCGCAAGTGGCAAGCCCGGCAGCAAGGGTCGTGTAGTACGTGACGCGACGATGCACCGCCTCGCGACGGATGGAGTTCGACTCGCGCACTGCCTGCTTGCCTTCCGTGGTATTCACGATGAGATCGATCTCATCGTTCTTGATCATGTCCACGATGTGCGGACGCCCGTCGCGCACCTTGTTCACCCGCCGGCAGGCGATGCCTGCTGCGCGCGAGCGCGCGGGCGGTGCCGTCGGTCGCGATGCAGCTCAAATCCCCGCTCGATGAGCTTGCGTCCCAGACTCGACGGCACCGGGCTTGTCCCGATCGCGGACACTGATGAAGCATACGCCCTTGCGCGGCAACGTCACGCCCGAAGCCGCCTGCGCCTTGGCATAAGCCTCGCCGAAGGTCCTGCCGGTGCCCATGACCTCACCGGTCGACTTCATCTCCGGCCCGAGAATCGGGTCGGCCTCCGGGAATTTGGCGAAAGGAAACACTGCCTCCTTGACCGAAAAATACGCCGGGATCACCCCCTCGGTCGATACCGAGCTCTGCCAGCTTGCGCCCCGTCATGACGCGCGCCGCGATCTTCGCCAGCGGCAGGCCCGTTGCTTTGGAAACGAACGGCACAGTGCGCGAGGCACGCGGATTGACCTCCAGCACGTAGATGATGCCGTTCTGGATGGCGAACTGCAGATTCATCAGTCCGACGACGTTAAGCGCGCGCGCCAGCTTGCAGGTCTGCTCGCGCAGCTCTGCCTGCACTTCCGCGGCTGAGACTGTTGGGAGGCAGCGAGCATCCGGAATCACCCGAGTGCACGCCGGCCTGCTCGATGTGCTCCATGATGCCGCCAATCAACACGTCGTCGCCATCGCACACCGCATCCACGTCGACTTCGATCGCCACATCCAGGAAGCGATCCAGCAGCACCGGACTGTCATTGGACACGCGCATGGCCTGAGTCATGTACGCGCGCAGATCCTCTTCGCTGAACACGACCTCCATCGCGCGACCACCCAACACGTAGGACGGACGCACGATCAGCGGGAAACCGACCTCGCGAGCGAGCCGGACTGCCTGCTCTTCGTTGCGCGCCGTGGCGTTCGCTGGCTGTTTCAGTCCGAGCTTCTTTACCAGCGACTGGAAGCGCTCGCGATCTTCGGCGACATCGATCGAGTCGGGCGAGGTACCGATGATGGGCGCGCCGGCCTCCTCCAGCGCGCGTGACAGCTTGCAGCGGCGTCTGGCCGCCGAACTGCACGATGACGCCCTCGGGCTTCTCCTTGTCGAGTACCTCCAGCACATCCTCGAGGGTCAGCGGCTCGAAATACAGCCGATCCGAGGTGTCATAGTCGGTCGAGACGGTCTCCGGGTTGCAGTTGACCATGATGGTCTCGAAGCCGTCCTCACGCAGCTGCAGCGCCGCGTGCACGCAGCAGTAGTCGAACTCAATACCCTGCCCGATGCGGTTCGGCCCGCCACCCAGGATCATGATCTTGCGCCGTGCGGTCGGGTTGGCCTCGCACTCCTCCTCGTAGGTGGAGTACAGATAGGCGGTGGACGTGGAGAACTCGGCCGCGCAGGTATCGACCCGCTTGTACACCGGCAGCACACCGAGCTCATGGCGCTTCTGGCGGATCGCCTTCTCGGACATGTCGACCAGCCGCGCCAGGCGACTGTCGGAGAAGCCCTTGCGCTTCAGCAGCCGCAGCCGCTCTGCCGTCAGCGCTCCAAGGCCCGCCTCACGCACGCGCGCCTCCTCCCCCACCAGAT
Source organism: uncultured Pseudomonadota bacterium (assembly GCA_963715725.1). Classification (GTDB taxonomy): domain Bacteria; phylum Pseudomonadota; class Gammaproteobacteria; order Steroidobacterales; family Steroidobacteraceae; genus 13-2-20CM-66-19. The sequence goes on from OY970272.1 coordinate 4,810,882, forward strand.
CCTCGATCTGGGCCAGGAACCACGGATCGATGTGCGTAAGCGTAGCGATGCGCTCGAGCGCTCCAACCGGCGCGCAACGCATCGGCGATATACAGGATGCGATTGGCACCGGGCGCACGCAGCTCGTAGGCCAGCCGCTCCTGCATCTCATCGGAGAGCGGCAGTGTCAACTGCTCGTGGAAGCCGTCCAGCCCGGTCTCCAGCCCGCGCAGCGCCTTCTGCAGCGACTCCTGGAAAGTACGCCCGATGGCCATGACTTCGCCGACCGACTTCATCTGTGTCGTCAGCCGATCGTTCGCCGCAGGAAACTTCTCGAAGGTGAATCGCGGAATCTTGGTGACCACGTAGTCGATGGAGGGTTCGAAAGAGGCCGGCGTGGCACCGCCGGTGATCTCGTTCTTCAGCTCATCGAGCGTGTAGCCCACGGCGAGCTTCGCGGCGATCTTTGGCGATCGGAAAGCCGGTCGCCTTGGAGGCGAGCGCCGAGGACCGCGACACGCGCGGATTCATCTCGATCACCAGCAGGCGTCCGTCGCACGGATTGACGGCGAACTGCACGTTCGAGCCGCCGGTATCCACACCGATCTTGCGCAGCACGGCGATGGAGGCATCGCGCATGCGCTGATATTCCTTGTCGGTGAGGGTGAGCGCCGGCGCCACGGTGATCGAATCGCCGGTGTGCACGCCCATGGCATCGAAGTTTTCGATCGAGCAGATGATGATGCAGTTGTCCTTGTGATCGCGCACCACCTCCATCTCGAATTCTTTCCAGCCGATGACCGACTCCTCGAGCAGCACCTCGCGGGTGGGTGAGGCATCCAGGCCACGAGCGACAATGGCTTCGAGCTCCTCGCGGTTGTAGGCGATGCCACCGCCCGAGCCTCCCATCGTGAAGGACGGACGGATGATCGCGGGATAGCCGGTCTCGGCGACCACCGTCGAGCGCATCCTCCAGGCTGCGCGCGATCTGCGAGCGCGGCGTTTCGAGGCCGATCTCGCGCATGGCATTGCGAAACAGCTCGCGATCCTCGGCCATATCGATCGCGGCGCGAGAGGCGGCGATCAGCTCGACCTCGTATTTTTCCAGCACGCCCTCGCGCACCAGATCGAGCGCGGTGTTGAGCGCGGTCTGCCCGCCCATGGTCGGCAGTAGCGCATCCGGTCGCTCCTTCTCGATGATGCGCGCCACCGTGCGCCAATTGACCGGCTCGATGTAGATGGCGTCGGCCATCTCCGGATCGGTCATGATCGTCGCCGGATTGGAGTTCACGAGGATGACGCGGTAGCCCTCCTCGCGCAGTGCCTTGCAGGCCTGTGCGCCGGAATAATCGAACTCGCACGCCTGACCGATGACGATCGGTCCTGCACCGATGATCAGGACACTCTGGATGTCGGTTCTCTTGGGCATGATCTTCGCGCTCAGGCGCCGCGCCGCGCTGCCGACCTCACGTAGCGGCGCGCCCCGCGCTCTGGCTGTGGCGCCGGGCCTGCTCCTCGGCGAGCTTCAGCTGTCCTTGCAACCGTCGCAGCATCAGATGATTGAAGCGCTCGAACAGCGGGCGCAGATCGTGCGGCCCCGGGCTCGCCTCGGGATGACCCTGGAAGCTGAATGCCGGGCGATCGTTGTAGGCCAACCCCTGCAGCGACCCATCAAACAGTGAGCGGTGCGTGGCGCGCACGTTGGCTGGCAGGGTGCTCTCATCCACCGCAAAGCCGTGATTCTGACTGGTGATGAAGACGCGTCCGGAGTCCAGGTCCTGCACCGGATGATTGGCGCCATGATGGCCGAACTTCATCTTGATGGTGCTCGCGCCGGCGGCGAGCCCGAGAATCTGGTGACCGAGGCAGATGCCAAACAGCGGCAGATCGGTCTCGAGGAAACGCCGCGTGGCACTGATTGCATAATCGCACGGCTCCGGATCGCCCGGCCCGTTGGACAGGAATACGCCATCGGGATTCAGGGCGAGCACTTCCTCGGCGCTGGTCTGTGCCGGGACCACGGTCATGCGACAGCCATGGTCGGCGAGAATCCGCAGGATGTTGCGTTTTATACCGAAGTCGTACGCCACCACGTGCAGCCGCTGATGCGAGCGGATGGCAGGGCGCGCCGCTGTCCGGCCACACGCTGCCCTCATTCCATTGAAACGCGGCGCTTGGCGCTCACCACCTTGGCGAGATCCATGCCCTTCAAGCCGGGAAACTTCCCCGCAAGCTTAATGGCCGCGGCCTGGTCCACCTGCTCTCCGGTCATGATGCAACCGGCCTGCGCGCCCTTCTCACGCAGGATACGTGTCAGCTTGCGCGTGTCGATGCCCGCGATGGCGACGACGCGGCCGCGCTCGAGGAACTCGGCGAGCGATTCGTTGCTGCGCCAGCTGCTCGCGCAGGATGGGCAGATCGCGGATGACGAGTCCTGCGGGATAGATCTGCGCCGACTCCAGGTCCTCGGGAGTCGTGCCGGTGTTGCCGATGTGCGGAACGGTGAGGGTGACGATCTGACGCGCGTAGGAGGGATCGGTGAGAATTTCCTGATAGCCCGTCAGCGCAGTGTTGAAAACGACTTCGCCGGTGGTGTTGCCTTTGGCTCCGATCGACTGGCCGCGGAAGATCGGTGCCATCCGCCAGCGCCAGCACCGCGGTTACGCTCACGTATTGTGTCCCCGAATACTTCCTCAGGCCAGATATACAAAGCGGGAGGAGTTCTTGCGAACATCCTCCCGCCTTGCATTGGACTAACCCGAACTCGGATTAGGAGGAAATTTTACGGGCGGACGGTGCGATGTGTCCATGGCAAAACTCGCCATCGCCGCGACTTTCTGCGACCGGCGAATTCCCGCAGCGATTGCTTCAACCCGATGATTTTGCAAGAACAAAATCGCGCATGAAATAGCGACCAGGCGCCTGGCCGGCGAGCCAGACCGCAGCCTTCAGGGCCCCCCGGGCGAACACCGCCCGGTCCGTCGCCTGGTGGCTCAGGCTGAGCCGTTCACCCTCTCCTGCGAACCACACTTGGTGCTCCCCGACAATGTCCCCAGCCGCGCACGGACGCAAAGCCGATCTGTCCCCGCCGGGGCGCGCCGCTCGTATCTGTGTGAGCCACCCGCGCTGCTTGCAGCTCAAGTCCGCGCGCTTCCGCAGCAGCCGCACCCAGGGCAAGCGCGGTACCCGAAGGGGCATCGCGCTTGGCGCGGTGGTGGGCCTCGAGGATCTCGATATCGAAATCGGCAGGCAGAGCGGCGGCAGCGGTGCGCACCAGCTCGAGCAGCATGGTGATACCGACGCTGGTGTTGGGAGCGACCAGCAGCGGGATGCGACTCCCCGCGGCAGCTGAAGTGTGATTCGAGAGTGTGTGCAAATCCGGTCGTCCCGAGCAGCAACGGCTTGCCGGCCGCAACGCATTCCAACAAGTTGGTTTCGGCAGATGCTGCCGAGGAGAAGTCCAATGCCACATCCGCCGCGGCAAGCGCGGGACGCAGCTGCGAGCTCAGCCGCACGCCGCTTGGCGGCAGACCAACGAGCTCCGCTGCATCCTCGCCGGCGCAACCGCTGCGCGCCGAGACGATCGCCGCGCTGAGTGTGATATCAGGATCACTCAACACCAGGCGCAGCAGCGTCCGCCCCATGCGTCCGGCTGCACCAATCACCGCGATCCGCGTCATGTCAGTGTGAGCCGCTGGAGAAAAAGCGCTTCACGCCCTCGAAGAAACCCTGCTCGCGGGGTGCATGCCGATTGGAATCGGATCTGAGCGTCTCATCGAGCGTGCGGATCAACTCGCGCTGTTCCGCCGACAGATGCACGGGTGTCTCGACGACCACCCGGCAGAACAGATCCCCGCGCGCGCCACCGCGTACCGGCTTGACACCCTTGTCGCGCAGCCGGAATACGCGGCCGGACTGGGTCTCCGCGGGGACCTTCAGTGTCACATCTCCATCGAGCGTGGGCACATCGACGGTGCCGCCCAGCGCGGCAGTCGCAAAGCTGACCGGCACCTCACAACTCAGATGCTCGCCCGTCGCGCTCGAAGATCGGATGCTCGCGGACGCTGATCTCCACGTACAGGTCGCCAGGTGGCCCGCCGTTGCGGCCCGCCTCGCCCTCGCCGCTCAGCCGGATGCGGTCGCCGTTATCAACACCCGCCGGTACTTTCACCGACGAGCGTGCGTGTTCTGCGAACCCGCCCCTGTCCGAGGCACGTATCGCAGGGATTCTTGATGATCGTGCCGGTCCCGCGGCAGCGCGGACAGGTCTGCTGCAGCTGAAAAAAGCCCTGCGAGATGCGGATCTGGCCCGAACCACCGCAGGTGTCGCAGGCGGCAGCCGTGGCTGCCCTTGGCCGCGCCGCTGCCATGACAGGTCTCACACTCCGAAAGCTTTGGCACCTCGATCTCAGCGGAGTAGCCGAACACGGCCTGATCCAGATCGAGCTCCAACTCGAAGCGCAGGTCCGCGCCCCGGAACTGCTGCGAGCGGCCGTCACGACGCGCGCCGAAGATGTCTCCGAACACGTCCCCGAAGATGTCGCTGAACGCATCGGCGCCGGAGAACCCGCGACCCCCGCCACGACTCGCCGCCTCGACGCCGGCGTGACCGTACTGATCATAAGCGGCCCGCTTCTGCGGATCAGTGAGGACCTCACAGGCCTCCTTGGCTTCCTTGAACCGGTCCTCCGCCTCCTTGTCGTTGGGATTGCGATCCGGATGGTATTTCATCGCCAGGCGGCGATAGGCCTTCTTGATCTCGGGTTCGGTCGCGGTTTTCGGTACGTCGAGTACCTTGTAGTAGTCACGCTTGGACATGAGTTAATTAGACACGCAAACCACGCCGGCAATCCGGGATCCAGCACTCGCCCGGAGCAAATACTACATCGGCCGGCAGCCCGCGCGAGCGGAGCGTCGCGCGGGTTGCGACCCGCTCGGCCAACAAAGTCTCCTCAGGAGGCCTTGCGGTCCTTGTCCTTCACCTCTTCGAACTCGGCATCGACGACATCGTCGCGACCCGCTGCACCACCCTGGGCGCCGGCACTGCCCGCACCCGGGCCACCCTGCGCTCCCGTCGCACCCGCACCGGCGGTCTGCTCGGAAGCATAGGCCCGCTGCGCGATGGCCGTTGAGGCCTGCGCGAGCGCATCGGTCTTCTTCTCGATGGCCCCTTTGTCATCACTCTTCAGAGCGGTGCGCAGATCGGAAACCGCCGACTCCACGCGGCCGCGCTCTGTCGGATCCACCTTGTCGCCGAGGTCCTTGAGAGACTTCTCCACCGCGTGCATCAGGCCGTCGGCCTTGTTGCGCACATCCACCAGCTCGCGGAAGCGCTTGTCTTCCTCAGCATGCGCCTCGGCATCGCGCACCATGCGCTTGATCTCATCCTCGTTCAGTCCGCTCGAGGCCTTGATGACGATCTTCTGCTCCTTGCCGGTCGCCTTGTCCTTGGCGGACACGTTGAGAATGCCGTTGGCATCGATGTCGAATGACACCTCGATCTGCGGCAGGCCGCGCGGCGCGGGCGGAATCTCGCTCAGGTCGAACTTGCCGAGCGACTTGTTGTCCTGGGCCCGATCGCGCTCACCCTGCAGCACGTGAATCGTCACAGCCGTCTGGTTGTCATCGGCGGTCGAGAAGGTCTGCGATGCCTTGGTCGGAATCGTGGTGTTCTTGTCGATGAGCTTGGTCATGACCCCGCCCAGGGTCTCGATACCCAGCGACAGCGGCGTCACATCCAGCAACAGCACATCCTTGACTTCCCCGGCCAGCACGCCTGCCTGGATCGCAGCGCCCACGGCCACCGCCTCATCCGGATTGACATCCTTGCGTGGCTCCTTGCCGAAGAAATCCTTCACGTATTTCTGCACCAGAGGCATGCGCGTCTGACCACCGACCAGGATCACCTCGGCGATGTCGCTTGCGGACACGCCGGCATCCTTCATGGCGATGCGACACGGGCCGATGGTCTTCTGCACCAGATCCTCGACGATCGACTCGAGCTTCGCGCGTGTCAGCTTGATGTTGAGATGCTTGGGTCCCGAGGCATCCGCCGTGATGTACGGCAGATTGATATCGGTCTGCTGCGTGGAGGACAACTCGATCTTGCCCTTCTCGGCTGCTTCCTTGAGCCGCTGCATGGCCAGCGGGTCCTTGCGCACGTCTACGCCGGATTCCTTGAGGAACTCCTCGGCGAGGAAGTTGATGATGCGCAGATCGAAATCCTCACCACCGAGGAAGGTGTCGCCATTGGTGGAGAGCACCTCGAACTGCCGCTCGCCGTCGACCTCGGCAATCTCGATGATGGAAATGTCGAAGGTGCCACCGCCCAGGTCATACACCGCGATCTTGCGATCCTTGCCGGCCTTGTCTTCGCCATAGGCGAGCGAGGCCGCCGTGGGCTCGTTGATGATGCGCTTGACTTCAAGTCCTGCGATGCGGCCGGCGTCCTTGGTCGCCTGACGCTGTGAATCGTTGAAATAGGCCGGCACGGTAATCACCGCCTCGGTGACCGGCTCGCCCAGATAGTCCTCGGCGGTCTTCTTCATCTTCATGAGCACCCGCGCGGAGATCTCCTGCGGGGCCATCTTCTTGCCCTGCACTTCCACCCAGGCATCGCCGTTGTCGGCACGCACGATCTTGTAGGGGACCATCTTGATGTCCCGCTGCACGATCTCGTCATCGTACTTACGGCCGATCAGGCGCTTGATGGCGAACAGGGTGTTCTGCGGATTGGTGACCGCCTGGCGCTTGGCCGGCTGACCGACCAGCACTTCGCCATCCTTGCTGAAGGCGATGACCGAAGGTGTGGTGCGATCGCCCTCGCTGTTCTCGATCACGCGAGGCTTGCCGCCCTCCATGATGGCCACACAGGAGTTGGTGGTCCCGAGGTCGATGCCGATTACCTTTGCCATGGGTGGAAATCTCCGCAAAAATCAGTTGTTCAGTGTTATCGCTCTTGGTGGGTATGCGCCCCTGCCTATTCAAGTAGAGCGCACCGCAAAAACGTCAGCTTTTCGCCACGATGACCCGCGCCGGCCGCAGCAGCCGCCCATTGATCTCGTAGCCGGGCTGCACCACCTGCAGCACCGAATTGGGCTCGGCCGTGGAGGACTCCTGGGCCAGCATGGCCTCGTGCCGGGCCGGATCGAATGGCTCCCCGATGGGATTGATCACCCGCACGCCGATCTTCTCCAGGGCGCGGGTGAGCAGCTTCAGCGTCGCATCTTGGCCCTCGATCAGGCTGCGCACATCCCCTTTGCCGGCATTCTCTACCGCGAGTTGCAGGCTGTCCTGGACCGGCAGCAGCTCGGCGGCAAACTTCTCCAAGCCATAGCGATTGGCCGCCTCGATGTCGCGCTGGGCGCGCTTGCGGACATTCTCCAGATCCGCCACCGCGCGCAGATACTGCTCGCGGTTGCTGCGGGCCCGCTCCTCGGACTGGGCGAGCGCCTGTTGCAACTGGCCGGGATCGGTTAGCTCGCCAGCCGTCGCTGCGCTGTCGTCGCCTGTCTCGGCCTGCTGGCGCTCAGCTGCCTCGTTGCCGTTCATCAGAAAAAACCTCCTAAATCAAATAGTTCCACCGCATCTCTTAAGCGATGCAAGAACTGACGAGCCGCATGGCTGGGCGACAGGATAAAGGATTGCAGTCGCAGAGCGCCCCGCCGGCATGACGCTGGGGGGCTAACTGGCGGCTCAGCGCCGCGAGTTCAAGGCAGCGCCGAGCAGTTTGGCCGTCATGTCCACGATCGGAATCACCCGCTCGTAGGCCATCCGCGTAGGCCCGATGACACCGACCACGCCGACGACGGAATCGCCGGCGACGTAGGGTGCGGTGACGACGCTGCAGTCATCGAGAATCTGATAGCCCGATTCCTGGCCGATGAAGATCTGCACGCCCTCGGCCTTGAGGCTGTGGTCGAGGAGGTTGAGGAAGTCGCGTTTTTCGTTGAAGGCCTCGAACAGCCGTCGCAGCTTCTCCACGCTGGACAACTCGGCCACGCCCATGAGGTTGGTCTGCCCCTTGATGACGTACTCGAGCTGCTCTTCGCCCTCGCCGGCCTCGAACACATGCTGCGCGAATGCGATGGCATCCAGCATGATGCGATTCATGTGCGCGTGAGTCTCCGACAGCTGGCGCAGGATCTCCTCGCGTACCTGCGGCAGCGTGCGCCCGCGGAACTGCTCATTCAGATAGTTGGCCGCGCGCTTGAGCTCATCGGGGGAGTGATAGCGCTCCAGCTGGATGATGCGGTTCTGCACTTCCCGATCATTGAACACCAGCACCACCAGTACGCGGTTCTCCGACAGCGGCACGAACTCCAGATGAGTGATGGAGGCCTGCTGGGTGCGCGGCACGGTAACGACGCCGGCCAGCTGGGTCACCGAGGAGAGCAGTTGCGAGACGCTGGAGATGAGATCCTTGGGACTCTCCCGTCGTAATCCCACCTGGCGGCGCATCTCGGCGATCGCCACCTCGTCGAGGGGTCGCACGCGCAGCAGCGAGTCCACGAAGAAGCGGTAGCCCTTATCGGTCGGGATGCGCCCGGCCGAGGTGTGCGGCGAGGCCACGAAGCCGAGCTCCTCGAGATCGGCCATCACGTTGCGGATGGTCGCCGAGCTCAGCTGCAGACCCGAATCACGCGATAGCACACGCGAGCCGACAGGTTGGCCATCACGGATGTAGCTTTCGACGAGTACCCGCAACAGGTGTTGGGCCCGATCGCCGAGCGGCTCGTTATCCCGATTTTCGTGCGCCATGAGCTCTTGGGTCGGCGAGCCGTCCCGCGGCGAGGCGCCAACTTGCGTCCAAGCTAACGAGGCGGGCCCCCGGCCGTCAAGCGATTGGACTTAACTGTGAACTCGCGCCCGTTATGGGGCCCGGCAGCGCATTGGCCCTGCTGCGGGCTCGTGCTACAAAGACGCCCGCCTCGTCGCGAGGCCCTCGTGAGGCTCTTTGATGGCCTTTCCTGTCAGAGCGTGCGCCCTGGTCGGCAGATTCACCGACCCGCGTGTGGCCGAATCCGTCCAGCTGCTGGTGCCGCATCTGCGCGCCCGGCAGGTGCGCATTCTGATCAGCGCCACCAACCCCGCCACCGCCTGGGACGGGGATGTCGTACGGGTGGCAGAGCGGGACATCGGCACGCAGGCGGATCTGGTCATCGCCATCGGGGGGGACGGTACACTGTTGTACGCCGCAGGGCTCGTGGCCCGCCACAAAGTTCCGCTCCTGGGCGTGAACCGCGGCCGCCTGGGCTTTCTCACTGACGTCATGCCCCAGGATATGTTTCCGTGCATCGACGCGGCCCTGCTCGGCCGGCTGCAGCCGGATGAGCGTCCACTGCTGTCGGCGGTCCTGGAGCATGCCAGCGGCAGCACATCCCGGGCCCTCGCGCTCAACGATGTCGTCATGCACAAGTTGGAAACCGGCCGCATGCTGGATTTCGCCACTCACCTCGACGGGTGCTTCGTGAACTCCCATTCGGGTGATGGCCTGGTGGTAGCAACTTCGACCGGCTCGACCGCCTATGCTCTCTCCTGCGGAGGTCCGATCATCGAGCCCTGGCTCGATGTGCTGGTGGTGGCGCCCATCTGCCCGCACACCCTCTCGGACCGGCCGATCGTGGTCGCGGCGCGCTCGCAGATCGATGTCGCGCTCTTGCCACGCGCGGAGTTGCGGGCCGAGATCACCTGTGATGGCACCGTGTTAGGTCAGTTCGTGCCCGGCGATCGCCTGCGCATCTGCACCGCTGCGGAGAAGATCACCTTTCTGCATCCCGAGGGCTATGACTACTACCGCCTGCTGCGCTCCAAGTTGCACTGGGGACGCGGCGAAATCGAGCGTTGAAGCATGCTGACTTATCTGCACATCCGCGACTTTGCCATCATCGATGCCGTGGAGATCGAGCTGCGGCCCGGGCTGACCGTGCTCACCGGCGAGACCGGTGCCGGCAAGTCGATCCTGGTGGACGCTCTGCAGCTGCTCGCCGGCGGTCGCGCCGGCGGCGAGGTGGTGCGCCACGGCGCCGAGCGGGCCGAGATCAGCGGCAGCTTCGACCTGAGCCGCTCGCCGCGGGAGTTGAAACGCTGGCTCGAAGAGCAGTCGATCGCCGCGGCTGAGGAGCTCGCCATCCGCCGCGTGATTTCGCGCGACGGACGCTCACGCGCCTACATGAACGGCCAGTCGGTCGCAGTCCAGCAGTTGCGCGAGGCCGGCAACATCCTGATCGATATCCACGGACAGCACGAGTTTCAGTCGCTGACGCGCCCCACCGCGCAGCGCGAGCTCCTGGATGGCTACGGCCGGCTGGAGCCCGCAACGGCTCAGGTCGGCATCGCGCACCGCGTGTGGCTGGAGCTGCTCAACCGTACGCTGGAGTTGGAAAGCAAGGCACGCGATCGGGATGCACGGCTCGACCTGCTGCGCTATCAGGTCGCCGAGCTGCATGCCCTGCAGCTGAAGGAAGGAGAGTTTGCCGAGCTGGGCGAGGAGCGCGCGCGGCTGATCAATCATGGCAAGCTCGCCGGCGCCACCGCCACGGCGCTGCAGCTGCTTTATGAGAGCGATGAGGGCAGCGCCTACAGCGCGGTCAGCCGTGCCCTGCAGATGCTGCGCGCGCAGTCGGGGATCGATGCGCAGCTCGGGTCGGTGCTGCCGCTCGTGGAAGGCGCGGCGATTCAGATCCGGGAAGCGGCGCGGGAGTTGGAGCGCTATCGGGACGGACTGGAAACCGATACCGGCCGCCAGGACCAGATCGAGCGACGCCTGGCAGCCATCGAGGAGCTGGCGCGCAAACACCGCGTGACGCCGATGGAGCTGGCCGGCCGCAGCGCCATTCTCGATGGGGAGCTGCAGACCCTCGAGCGTGCGGACCTGGATCTGGCCATGCTGCGCAAGGATCTCGGCGCGGCGCTGGAGGACTATCGCACGCAGGCGGCACAGCTCTCTGCCAAGCGCAGCACGGCCGGGCGGGCGCTCTCCAAGGACATCACGACGCGCATGCAGACACTGGGGATGGCCGGCGGTCGTTTCCATGTGGAGGTCACACAAAATGGCTCCACTGATCCGACCCAACACGGCGTGGACCAGATCGATTTCAAGGTGACGGCCAACCCGGGTCAGCCGGCGCGTACCCTGGCGAAGGTCGCCTCAGGCGGGGAGCTGTCACGTCTGTCGCTTGCCGTGCAGGTCTCCAGTGCTGCGCGCGAGACGCGCTGCATGGTGTTTGACGAAGTTGACTCAGGTATCGGCGGCGCGGTTGCGGAGATCGTCGGTCGTGAGTTGCGCTCGCTCGGAGAGCGCAGCCAGGTCCTGTGTGTGACGCACCTGCCGCAGGTCGCCTCGCAGGGACATCATCATCTCAGAGTCAGCAAGCTGACCGATGGCAGGACGACGCGTACGGCGCTCACGGAGCTCTCGGCCAACGAGCGCGTGGAGGAGCTCGCGCGGATGTTGGGCGGAGTGGAAGTCACCGCCAAGGCGCGCGAGCATGCGCGTGAGATGCTCAAAGTGGCCCGGCCTGCCTCTGCGGGAACTGAAGGCACTCTGGAACGACAGCCGGCAGCGCGCCGGCGTTGACTGCGCCCCCGCAGGCCGGCGAGCGCTCAGCTCACCTTGCGCTTGCGGAAAGCGCAGTTGGTGCGACGGCAGTTGCCGTACATGATGAGCGAGTGATCCTGGATCGTGAACCCCAGGCGCTGGGCCACTGAGGTCTGGCGCTCCTCGATGCCCGCGTCCATGAACTCTTCCACGCGCCCGCAGTCCAGACAGACAATGTGGTCGTGGTGCGTGCCCTGGTTGAGTTCGAACACCGCCATGCCATTCTCGAAATGGTGACGGGTGACGAGCCCGGCCGCCTCGAACTGGGTGAGCACGCGATACACCGTGGCAAGCCCGATGTCCTCGTTGGACTCGAGCAGCGTGCGATAGATGTCTTCGGCCGACAGGTGCCGCGTCGCGCTGCTCTCGAGAATCTCGAGGATCTTCAGGCGCGGCAGCGTCACCTTCAGTCCGGCTTTACGGAGGTCTTTGCCTTCCACAATGCGCCTTCAGGTATGATCCGCGCCCATTATCGCGCTAACCGGACCGGAATGAGACCCCAGATTAGCAGGAAAACCGCAGTCAGCCGCCGCCGCATCACCGGCGTGGCACCCGCGCTCCTCGCCGTGGCCTGTGCGGTAGCGTTGCTGCCCGCGGCGGGCTGTGTGTATCGCGTCAACATCCAGCAGGGTAATTTCCTCGAGGGCCGCACCGTGGATCAGGTGCAGGTGGGCATGACGCGCAGCCAGGTCCGTTATCTTCTGGGCACACCGATGGTTCCCGATGCCTTCGACAAGGAGCGTTGGGACTACCTCTACTACTTCAAGAAGGGCCGCTGGCATCGCGCCGAAGAACGTCACCTGATCGTGCTTTTCAAGGAGGAGAAGGTGGACAAGATCGAAAAGATCAACGTGCCGGACAAGCCGCCCCAGACCCCCGAGCAGGGTCCTTCGGTGCAGAAATTTCCGGTCATCTGAGCGATTATCTGCCGCGGGTCTGACGCTCGCGCTGCACCTGCGCCCGGCGGCGCGCACGTGGATCGCTGCGCAGCGCTCGATACATCTCGATCCGATCGCCATCCTGCGGCATCGCTGTGCGCTCGCAGCGCTCGCCAAAGATTCCCACCGGGGCAGTGTCCCAGGGCAGCTCCGCCATGTTGGCCTGGGCACGGGCCACCGCCAACGCATCGGCGACGGTCGCAGCGTTCGGCAGATCGACTGACCACTGAAACTGCCGTCCTGGCGTGGCGTACACCACGATGCAGCGTTTGCCCCCGTAAGGGTTGCGCTCGTGACTGCCGCGATCCGGACTGCTCATGAGCGCGGTATGCTGCTCATTGCTCAGGAGCGCGGCGCACTGCGGGCGCGCGCGACGAACGCATCGACCAGCGAGGCGGCGGTCTCGGCAAACTTCTGCTCGAACAGCGCTGCGGACAGTCGGTTACGGAACTCGAACTGCATCGACAATTGCACCCGACAGCCGATTCCGCCCGCGGCCACCGTGCTGCTTTCGATGGGTGTCAGCAGCCACTCGCCTTCCAACATCCTGAAGGGGCCGTCCACCAGGTGCATGAGGATGCGGCGCTCCGGTTCGAGCTCATTGCGGGTGGTGAACTCGCTGCTCAACGGCCCGCGCTGCACCGCAAGTGTTGCGACAATCTCGGTGGCGCTGCGCGAGAGCACGCGTGCGCGCCTCACCCAGGGGATGAAGCGCGGATAGTCTTCGATGTCATTGATGAGCTCGAACAGCCGCGCCGGCGGCTGGGCGACCAAAGCTGTCTGGGTGATCTCCCGCATAGCGCGATTGTCGCATGCGGCTCGATGCACGGGCGATCGCGCTACAATCACACCCCGCGAATGCCCTGTTGGACCTATGCCGAAAAGCGAAAATGCCGAGCGCCTGATTGCCGAGAACCGCAAGGCGCGCTTCGATTATTTCATCGAAGAGCGCTACGAAGCCGGGCTGGCGCTGCAAGGCTGGGAAGTCAAGGCCATGCGCGCCGGGCGCGCGCAGTTGAAAGAAGCTTATGTGTTCGTGCGCGACGCCGAGGCGTTCCTGTTTGGCGCGCACATCTCGCCGTTGAATTCGGCCTCTTCCCACGTGATCACCGATCCCACGCGGACCCGCAAGCTACTGCTGCATGCCAGTGAGTTGTCGCGGCTGATCGGCGCCGTAGAACGCAAAGGCTATACGCTGGTGCCGCTCGAGCTGTATTGGAAGAGTGGCCGCGCCAAGCTCGCGGTGGGACTTGCCAAGGGCAAGAAGCAACATGACAAACGCGCGGTGGAGAAGGACCGCGACTGGCAGCGGGACAAGGCCCGCATCCTGCGCGGCCGCTGAGCCCGGTGTGGTATGCTACGACGGCTGAAGGGGGCGACCGGTTTCGACGTGGGTTGTGAACCTTCAGGGGCGTACCGAGGCGCAGTGCCCTCGTAAATAATGCTGCAAATCATAGTTGCCAACGACGACAACTACGCTCTAGCTGCCTAATCGCAGCTGACCTCTGACCAGCTTGTGCCTATGCGACTGAATCAGGGGTAGCGCTCATAGGATCGCGTGCCAGCGTGCGACGGGCTGGAGCGTTAAGAGTTACCGTCGCTGGCGAAGCGTTTTCCCTGCTTCTCGGGTAGCGTGACGCGAGACACTAAAGAGACAGCTACGTACGTAGATCCTGGAGTCTAGCGCTTGCGGACGGGGGTTCGATTCCCCCCGCCTCCACCATTCCGCTCTGGCTTGGGGCCGCAAGGCCAGCGCGCTGCATTTTCAAACCTAACACTGAGGAGCTGTGATGCGCTCAACCTCCGCATTCAAGACAAGAATCCTGACCTCGCTCACCGCCGCGGCGCTTGCTGTCGGTGCAGGTGTTGCTCTTGCAAAGGACGTCAAGGTCAAACTCACAGGAGCCGAGGAGACCCCGCCGGTCACCACTGACGCAAGCGGCGTGGCGCTCTTCCACATCAAGGACGATGGCACCGTCACCGGTAATATCAAGACGAAGGGAATCGAGGGCACGGCGGCTCACATTCACCTCGGCGCACCCGGAGAAGCCGGTCCACCGATCATCACCCTCACCCAGGGCCCGGATGGGCTGTGGAAGGTGCCGGCATCCTCGAAGCTGACGGACGAGCAACTCTCGAGCTTCAAGAGCGGCAAGCTCTACGTGAACGTCCACAGCGCAGCGCACCAACCCGGTGAGATCCGCGGCCAGCTGAAGCCCTGAAGCCCGGCTGTCATCCGCGAAACGCCCATCTCCGTGCCCCGGCAGATGGCCGGGGGCATTGGGTTCGCGCGGTCAGTGCATGAGGTAGCTCGTCAGGAACACGCCGAGCATGGCCAGCACGACGGCAATCTTGGCCAGCGCGCCCACCATCAGGCCGAGCCAGGTGGCAAAGCCGACTCGGGTTGCAGGCAGCAGCTGACCCCGGGTGATGAGCTCCCCTGCCACAGCGCCCAGGAACGGGGCGATCAGCAGACCCGCGAGCCCGAAGAACATACCTAAGAGCGTACCCAGGGCTGCCCCCACGAGGGCTAGGCGGCTGGCGCCCATGCGTTTCGCGCCGAGCATCGCGGCGAGCACATCGATAATCAGCACCAGGGCAGTCAGCGCGCCGAGCACCGTAAGGGTGACCCACCCGATACGTTGGAAATCCTCGATCCAGGCAGCGAGCCACATGCCTGCAAACACCAGCGGGGCACCGGGGAGTATGGGCAGAAAGGTGCCGGCTACCCCCGTAAGCACCAGGGCAATCGACAACGCCCACCACCCCCAGTCTGGATTCATCGCTCGGTCCTCGACGCTAGCTGGAACCGGGGCATGCCCGATGCATTGATCTGCCTAGTATGAAAGCCGGAGATCTACCGCGAGCATCACGCAGTCGCGCGGCTCGGGCGCAACCTGCCACACCCCATCCTAAGCCGAAGGCCAATGAACACGCGCCGAGCGCTCCACACGTAAGATCGCTCACCGCACTGCGACCAGCGCTGAATGCGTGCCGGCGCTGCGGGCTGTGGAAGGCGGCCACGCAGGCGGTGCCGGGCGCAGGTCCTACCTCCAGTCGCATCATGCTGGTCGGCGAGGCGCCGGGCGACTCCGAGGACTTGCAGGGACAGCCGTTCGTCGGTCCCGCGGGAGCGATGCTCAACCGAGCACTGGAGGAAGCCGGCCTCGAACGCCGCAGCGTCTACGTCACCAATGCCGTCAAACATTTCAAATTCGAGCCGCGTGGCAAGCGTCGCCTGCATGTCAAACCCGCCGGCAGCGAAATTCAGGCCTGCCGATGGTGGCTGGAAGAGGAGCTGCGCCTGCTCGAGCCGCAGGGTGTGGTGGCACTGGGCGCCACCGCGGCGCGCGGATTGTTGGGACGCATCGTGACCATCACGGCCACGCGCGGCAAGCTCCTGCAGCTGGGCGAGCACACGCGCATGCTGGTCACGATCCATCCCTCCTACCTGTTGCGCATGACCGACCGGGAGGCGCAACGAGCCGAATACCGGCGCTTCGTCGCCGATCTCAGTATCGCGGCCCGGTGGGTTGGGACTCACTGAGCGGCGCCCGACCGTCGAGCGAAGTCAGCGCGCCGTACAGATCCGGCCGGCGATCGCGGAACACGAACCAGTTGTTGCGCAGCTGATCGATCTGTTCCAGATCGAAGCTGGCAGCCAGCACGGCATCGCCCGACTCGCCGGCTTCCTGCACTTTCGCTCCCATGGGGTCGGCGATGAAGGAGGAGCCGTAGAAGCGGATGTACAGCTGCTCGGGGTCCTGCAGTGAGCGCTCCAGCCCGAAGCGGTTGGAGGCGACCAGGGGCATCAGGTTGGCCGCTGCGTGCCCCTGTTGTGTTCGCTGCCAGTGCTCGCGCGAATTCACCGGCAGGGCCGGCGGCGGCTCGGTGCCGATCGCGGTCGGAAACAGCAGCAGCTCCGCGCCCATGAGCGCCATCGAGCGCGCTGTCTCGGGAAACCACTGATCCCAGCAGATGCCGACCCCGATGCGGGCATAGCGGGTTTCCCAGACCCGGAACCCCGTATCGCCAGGACTGAAATAGGTCTTCTCCTGATAGCCGGGGCCGTTGGGTATATGCGATTTGCGGTAGATGCCGAGATTGCGTCCATCCGCATCGAGGATGGCGATGGAGTTGTAGAACACAGGTCCGGCGCGCTCGAAGAAGCTGATGGGCAACACGACGCTGAGCTCATGCGCGATCGAGCTGAAGTGCTGTACGGCGCGGTTCTCAGCCACACTGCGGGCCAGGGCGAGATGCCGGTTATCCTGCTCGATACAGAAGTATGGCGTCTCGAACAACTCGGGCAGCAGGATGACCTGCGCGCCGCGCGCAGCCGCTGCCCGTACGAGTTGCTCGGCGGTTGCGATGTTGCGCTCGGCATTCCAGTCGCACGACATCTGGATCGCAGCCACGGTCACCGGTCGCGGCTCGCGCCGAAAGTGCTGCGGCTCACTGCTCATGCCGCTCCTTCACTGCACTGCCGGCTGCACTGCTGTGTGCGCTGCGGCGCTCGGCGAGCGAGCGATGCACCTGCTCGGTTATGCGAGTTGCCGTCTCGAGTGCCATCAGTCCGGCCTCGCCATCGACCACGGCGGGCCGCCCGCGGCGGATGCAATCCAGGAAGCTGTCGATTTCCGCTTTGAGCGCATCCCCTGGCTCCAGCGACTGCTCCTCGATCGTGACCGGCAGACCATCCGGACCGGCGCCGGTGCGCTTGCGGATCACGGTGACAATCTTCTGCTGCAGATCCAATGACAGGTATGCGTCGTCTTCGAAGACGCGCATCTTGCGCTCGGTCTTCATGCTGACGCGGCTGGCCGTGGCGTTGGCCACGCAGCCGTTGGCAAAGCGCAGGCGCGCATTGCAGATATCGATCTCGTCGGAGAACACCGGAGTGCCCACGGCGTCGATGCTGGTGAGCGGCGCATTCACTATCGTCTGCACGAGATCGATGTCATGGATCATCAGATCCAGAACCACATTGACGTCCGTACCCCGCTCGCGGTAAGGCGCGAGGCGCTGGCATTCGATAAAGCGTGGTGTCTTCAGGAAAGGCTCGACAGCGAGGATCGCAGCGTTGAAGCGCTCCAGGTGTCCAACCTGCAGGATGCGCTCGCGACTGCGCGCCAGCGTAATCAGCTCGCGGGCCTGTTCGGCCGTCTCGGTAATAGGCTTCTCCACGAGCACATGCGCGCCGGCACAAAGAAAGTCCTGCGCAATCGCAAAGTGCGCAGGTGTCGGCGTCACGACACTTACGGCGTCAACCTTGCCCAGCAGCTCGCGATAGTCCGCGAGCGCCTGCACACCCAGTTCGGCAGTCAGCTGCGCCCGCACCTCGGGCTTTGCATCGACCACGGCCAGCAGCACGCAATCGGCGCTCTGCGCATATTTCTGTGCGTGAAAGCGGCCCAGATATCCGGTGCCGATGACGGCTGCCCTCACTTTATCCATCCATACACCATGTGACCTTTTGATCCGTGCGCTCTTACCTTGCCTCCGCAGGAGGCCGTCGCCTATGGTAACCCGGTGCGCAGCCCGCGCCGCGAGACTCCGGAGAAGCCCCTGCTCGACCTGTTCGCCCGCGCGTGCCGCTCCTGGTCCGCCACCTCGCCCTGGGTGCGTGAGAGCGCCTTCCTCGGCTTTGCCCTCTTTCTGGGCTTCATCCTGATGCCCCTGCTCATCTGGTTGGTGGGCAATCGCGTGCTGGGACCGTATACGCACGGCACGAACACCCATGCAGGCCCCGGCGCCCTCATGAATGACTACTTCACGGCGCTTGCGGCAGGCTCTGTGGCCTGCTGGCTGGTGGCCCTAGGTCCGGTCGTCATTCTGTATCTGCTGCGGTTCATGCTTTATGTCTTATGGGGCCAACCCCTGCCGCCCTCCTCGGCCGAGTCCCGCTCATCGGGCAGAGTGTGATCTGCGTCATACCGTCGCGCGTCGCTCAGTGCCAAGCTTCTGACCAAAGCCTCAAGGGCGCCCGCGACGTCCGGGGCCGACCAGAACAACAAAAGAAGAACGGCTGGTAGGACCATGACAATCACGATTCAACCGCAGATTCAGGCGACGCACGCCGGGTCAGGCGTGAATCCGGGAGCTGCCCGCAACCGTATCCAACGGGTGATGCGGGACAAGTACAAGAGCAGCCAGAAGGGCTACGATCCGTACAACACCCCTCTGGAGCAGCCCCCGTGCGCCTGGAGTGGCACCCGCAAGAGGGCCTGAATCATCACTCGTCCCGGCACCCGCTCGTTTTGCCTCGGCTCAGATGGACTGCTGCAGCCGAGGCTCGCCCGCTTCGCTGCCAAGGCAGCGCTGCCTCCCCGGCTTTCATTTCGGCCAGTAGACCCATACTGTGATGCTCAGGAGCGCGAGGCACAGCCCGTGGGCCGCGAGCCGCCAGGCGCGGTTGCGCAGCTCGCCGTAGAAGCTTGCCGCGCTGGCCGCGGCAAGCCCGGTGAATACCGCGATGGCCTGCAGGAGCGGAACCTGCTCCGGAGCAAAGCGTGCTGCCTGCCGCGGCAGCAGCAGGATCACGATCCAGGTGCCGATCAGACCCACGGCCAGCGACACCGCTGAGCCCATCAGGATGCCAAGAAGTATGGTCAAAGGACGCATTTCCTACCAAACCCGGGCGGGAATACCCGCACTTGCTGACCAGAACGGCACGCCCTAGCCTTACTTCATCGATAAACAGTTTAATGCTTCCCAAAACTTGTGAGCGTCGTGAATGATGCGTAACCCTGATCGCCGCGCGGCCGGATGGCTCGCGGCATCCGCCCTGGCCATCCTTTCCGTGCTTGCGCTGAGCCTTGCGGGTTCTGCGCGGGCGCCGGCCAGCCCCTCGATCCTGCCGCCGGGCGCGATTGCTCCCACCGATGCGCAGCGCTCCACCGCGCGCAAGATCGGCCGCATCCTCGAGGAGGCGCATTACAGCCGCGCGCCAATCGACAAGAAGATGTCGGAGCAGGTCTTCCAGCGCTATCTGGATTTCCTCGATCCGCAGCACAGCTACTTCCTGGCGAGCGACATCGCGGAGTTCCAGGCGTACCGGCTGAAGTTCGATGACATGATCCGCACCGGCGAGATCGACCCGGCCTATCTCATCTTCGCGCGCTTCCAGCAGCGCAATCGTGATCGCATCCAACACGCCATCGAGCTGCTGAAGAGCGAGCCCGACTGGACCGTCAACGAAACCTTCGATTTCGACCGCACCAAAGCGGCGTGGGTGCCGAGCGAGGCGGACCTGAATGAGTTGTGGCGCAAGCGTGTCAAGAACGATGCGCTGTCGCTGCTGCTCACCGGCAAGAGCTGGTCCGATGCGACCGACCTGCTGCGCAAGCGCTACGAGCGCGTGCTGAAGCGCGTCGATCAGGTCAGTCCGGAGGACGTGTTCGAGAACCTCATGAACGCCTATGCGCGCTCCTTCGATCCGCATTCAAGTTATTTCTCGCCGCGTAATTCCGAGGAATATCGCATCCAGATGAGCCTCAACTACGAGGGCATCGGTGCCTCGCTGCAGCTCGTCGATGACTATGTGACGATCATGAACGTCATCGAGGGCGGGCCGGCCGCGGTGGCCGCAACCCTCAATCACAACGATCGCATCACGGCGGTCGGGCAGGGTAAGGACGGCGAGCTCAAGGATGTGATCGGTTGGCGCCTGGATGATGTCGTGCAGCTCATCCGTGGTAAAGCCGGCACGACGGTCCGGCTGCAGGTCCTGCCAGCGGGGGCGGCCCCGGGCTCGAAGGAGAAGACACTCGAGTTCGTGCGCAACAAGGTCACTCTCGAGGCGCAGGCTGCACACAAAGAGGTCAAGAACATCCAGCGCGGCGGGCGTGCGCTCAAGATCGGCGTCATCACCGTGCCCGGCTTCTATCAGGACATCGCCGCCCAGAATGCCGGCGATCAGAACTTCCGCAGCACCACGCGCGACGTGCTCAAGCTGCTCAACGAGCTGAAAGGCGAGAACATCGACGGCCTGGTGCTTGATCTGCGCGGCGATGGCGGCGGCTATCTGCCCGAGGCGACTGCGCTCACCGGCTTGTTCATCGATCATGGACCGGTCGTGCAGCTCAAGGACACCACCGGGCGTCTGGAAGTGCTGGATGATCCGCAGCCGGCGCCTGCCTACGATGGGCCGCTCGCGGTGTTGGTGGACCGCTTCAGCGCCTCGGCATCGGAGATCTTCGCCGGCGCCATCCAGGACTACCATCGGGGCGTAATCCTCGGACAGCGCACTTTCGGCAAGGGGACAGTGCAGAACCTGGTGCCGCTGGATCGCTGGTCGCAGAAGCCCAGCAGCGGTCAGCTCACGGTCACGATCGGCAAGTTCTACCGGGTCACCGGCGAGAGCACGCAGCATCGCGGCGTCGAGCCGGATGTGGCGCTGCCCTCCCCCATCGACATCAAGGAGGTCGGTGAGAGCTCGCTCGAGGCCGCACTCCCCTGGGACCGCATTGCCGGCGTACCTTTCCAGGCGAGCGCCACGCCCGGTGGCACGCTGCTCGGTGGCGGCACTGACCTCCGATGAGGACACCCGCTCACAGCACGATCCGGACTATCGCTGGCTGGTGTCGGACATCGCAGCCATCGACTCGGTGCGCGAGCAACACTCCGTGTCGCTCAATCTCAAGGAGCGCAAGGAGGAGCGCGCGAAGCTCGAGAAGGAGCGGCTCGATCGCGAGAACAGCCGCCGCGCCGCAAAGAATCTGCCGCCGCTGAAATCGACGGAGGATATGGATAAGGACAAGAACCTGCTGCCGGATGTGGTGCTGTCGCAGGCCGCCGAGATCATGGCAGACATGGTGACCGGTGCGCGTGTGCCTGCCACACCGGCGCAGAAGACAGCGCGGCGCGGCTAGGGGTCAGCGCCGCAACACGAGGCTAGCGCGAACCGCAGCAAAGACCTTGCTGGAGGTCAGCGCAGCAGCACGCGGAACAGATCGAAGATATCGGCCGCGACCACATTGGGCAGTCGCGCAGCGCTGGCGCCCACGGGCTCTGCCGTGAGCACATCGCCTTCCGTCACGGAGGTGGACTCGGCAACCGGGCAGGTGTCGCTCGTGCTTCGGTAGCGCGCCAGCTGCTTGAGCCGCTCGACGCGCTGCGTGATCTCCGACGCCACATTGCCGCGCACCTGGATGAGCGACAGGGCCTGGGCGATGTCACGCATCAGCGCCCCGCACTCCTGTGGCGTACCGTATTCATCGGCGACCTCGCGACGTCCGCTCGCCTCGCGTGCCAGGGCGACGATGTCGGTCTTGGCGAGTCTCTGACATAACACCTCGGCATAGGCGATCGCCGCCAGGTTGATGGCGCGGCGCGCTTCGACCGACAGCCCGGGGAATTCCGGCACCGGCTCCTGCTCCAGAGCTGCGGCCACCGCCCGTGCCTCGTTCAAAGCCGAATTCGCCGTGACCGCTCCGGTCACCGCCGCGGCGATGCGTTGCTCCAGGGCGCGGCGTTTGAAGTAATGCCAAAAGCGCTGCAGGCGCGCGCGCGCGCTTTCGAGTTCAGCAACATGGTTGGCCTCTTCGAGCGGCACGCAGCTCCGCAGCGCGCAACTCCTTCTCAACGGCCTGGCGCCGCCCGAACTGCTGGCGGTTGTGCTCAGCCAGGTGTTGGCGGCGCGCGCGCTCTTCCTGCTGGCGGGCGAGATCGGCCACGAATTGCTCCAGCAGCTCACGCGCGCACTGCCACAGGCTGCGCAGCTGATAGAACACCAGTGCCGGATAGCCGGTGTCGGGGCGCCCCAGGCGCGTCTCGAGCGCGTTCAGCATCTCCTGTACGCGCTGCGTGGCACCTTCCTGCTGCTTGATGCGGTCCTTGAGACGGAAGATCTCGTCCTGCAGCTCACCGTAAGCCTTTTTCAGCTCGGCACGGTTGCGAAACAGGGCGAGCACCCGGCCCTCCTCTTCGGGGGGCGGGCTCTCCTGACGGAAGTTGAGCTTGAGAAATCCGAGTTGTCGCAAGGCCTTCATGCGAGCTGCGGCGGAAGCCCGCCGCTTCTCACTATCCGGCGACGAACTCTCGTAGCCGGTGAGAAGCGATGACCTCGCTCCACACAATATTCCAGCCACTTGTTTAACATCACGTTGCGTGCCCAGCGCTGATCCAGTTCACGCTCCGCGTGCTGCCGCAGCGCGCGCAGGACAGTCTGCGAATGCGTTCCGGCCCACTCCTGCGCCTCGACCAGGCGCGCATCGTGATAGACGCGCACACGCATGTCAGGCACCGATACCGTGCCGCTCGCATCGGACAGACGATAAGTCAGATTGAGCGTACTGGTGTAGGCAGAGCGCGCCGTGATAGTGAGAAGAAGATCACAATCACCTGGCACCACGGAACGGTGCGCACCGCACAGCGCCTGCAGCGGCCCGGTCAGCCAGCTCAGGCGAATGTAGTTGCTCTCATAGAGTCCCATGAGCGCGACGAAGCTACGCGGACGCGCGCGCCAGGAAACTACAGCCAGTGTGTCATCGATGAGCATTGGCCCGACTATAACTCAGCGCAGCGTTCGCGCAAGTCGTGCGTCTACTGTTTTCCTGTGAAAAGATGCGATTCCGCTATGCATTCCGGCACGCACGAATCGTGCCATGAACGCCTCTTCTGGGCCCGTCGGCCCAACTTTCAAGGTCGCAGGCGGCGTTCGATTCCGGAAGTGTTTAAAATGCGGCTGGCGATCTCCTCGATCGAGCACTCAGTGGTATCGAGGAAGGGAATCGCATAGCGCGTGAACAGCGCCTGCGCGGCGCGAATCTCGTATAGCACCTGCTGGCGCGAAGAGTAACGGCTTTCCGGACGGCGCTCATTGCGGATCTGTTGCAGTCGCTCGGCGCGGATCTGCAACGCAAACAGCTTGCGCCGGTGCGGTTCCAGACGTTTCGGTAGCTTGCCCGCCTCGAGATCCTCCTCGGTGAGCGGATAGTTGGCAGCGAACACCCCATACTGGAGTGCCATGTAAAGGCACGTCGGTGTCTTGCCGGAACGTGACACGCCGATCAGGATGACATCGGCGTGTCCGTAGTCACCGCCAGTGCCATCATCGTTGGCCAGCGCGAAATTGGTGGCGTTGATACGTGCGGTGTACGCCGCCGTGTCGGCCATGCCGTGCGCGCGCCCGGCACGATGCGTGCTACGGGTGTTGAGCTCGCGCTCGAGTGGTCCGACAAAGGCGGCAAAGAAATCCAGGAACAGGCCATGCGCCGTCATGACGATGTCCCGTACATCGTCCTGCACCAGGGTGCTGAAAATTATGGGGCGAATGCCCTCCTCTTCCGCAGCGCGATTGACGCGCCGTACGACATCGTGCGCCTTGTCAATGCTCGACACAAATGGCAAAGTGATCGGCCGAAATTCCAGACCCTCGAACTGCGTCATGAGACTGTGGCCCAGGGTTTCTGCGGTCACACCCGTCTGGTCCGAAACGAAAAAAACGGTTCGACGACTCACCGTGCGCAGCTCGTTCGCCTGTAATGGGCTGCGAGTGTTTCACCGTGACATCACCGTAGCAAGCGCCGTCGATCCGGGCTGAAGCCGAGGAGTTTCCTTGAATACTTACGTCATTCCTTTCGAGCGTCTCGGCATGCGCGACATCGAGACGGTCGGCGGCAAGAATGCCTCGCTGGGGGAGATGATCGGCTCGCTGGCGGGCGCCGGAGTGCGCGTACCGGGGGGTTTTGCCACCACGGCCGCTGCCTATCGCGAATTCCTGAAACAGGGCAACCTCGATGAGCGCATCCGCAAGGAGCTGTCGCGGCTGGATGTCGAGGATGTGAGCACACTTGCCGCCACGGGCGCCAGGATCCGCGGTTGGATCATGTCAACACCGTTCCCGCCCGCGCTGGCTGAGGCCGTCGGCAGCGAGCTGCGC
Organism: uncultured Pseudomonadota bacterium; assembly: GCA_963715725.1. GTDB lineage: Bacteria > Pseudomonadota > Gammaproteobacteria > Steroidobacterales > Steroidobacteraceae > 13-2-20CM-66-19. The sequence continues at coordinate 4,835,282 of OY970272.1, forward strand.
AGCATGAGCGGCGGCCGCGAGATCGCCGTGGCGGTGCGCTCTTCGGCCACCGCAGAGGATCTGCCGGAAGCTTCCTTCGCAGGTCAACAGGAAACCTTTCTCAATGTGCGCGGCGAGGCCAACGTGCTCAAGGCGATGCACGAGGTGTTTGCCTCGCTGTTCAACGATCGCGCCATTGCCTATCGCGTCCATCACAATTTCGACCACTCGGCGGTCGCGCTTGCGGCCGGCGTGCAGCACATGGTGCGCAGCGATCTGGGCGCGAGCGGTGTCATGTTTACGCTGGACACCGACTCGGGTTTCCGGGATGTTGTGTTCATCACCGCCTCCTACGGTCTGGGCGAGACCGTGGTACAGGGAGCGGTGAATCCGGATGAGTTCTACGTCTATAAGAAAGCCCTGCGGGCCGGCAAGCTGCCGATCCTGCGTCGCAATCTCGGTGGCAAGGCGGTGAAGATGATCTACGCGCCGGCGGGCTCCGCCGAGCGCGTGCTGACCGTCGATGTTGCGCAGAAGGATCGCATGCGCTTCTGCCTGAGCGATGCAGACATTCTGATGCTGGCGCGCCAGGCACTGCTCATCGAGGAGCACTACAAGACCCCGATGGACATCGAGTGGGCCAAGGACGGCGCCAGCGGCGAGATCTACATCCTGCAGGCGCGGCCCGAGACCGTGCAGAGCCGCGCCGGGCGCACGATCCAGCGTTTCTCGCTCAAGTCTCACTCCAAGGTGCTCGCCACCGGGCGCAGTATCGGGCAGCGCATCGGTGCCGGCCCGGCACGCGTCATCCGCGATCCGGCCGAGATGGCGCGCGTACAGCAAGGCGATGTGCTCGTTGCCGACATGACCGATCCGGATTGGGAGCCGGTGATGAAGCGTTCAGCGGCCATCGTGACCAACCGGGGTGGCCGCACGTGTCACGCGGCCATCATTGCGCGCGAGCTCGGTATTCCGGCGGTCGTGGGTTGCGGTGACGCAACCGCTCGGATCCGCGAGGGTCAGGAGGTGACGGTGTCGTGTGCGGAAGGCGATACCGGCTACGTATATGACGGGCTGCTCGAGTTCGAGCGCAAGCAGATCGAGCTCGACGCCATGCCGAAGATCCCCGTGAAAATCATGATGAACGTCGGCAACCCTGACCGCGCCTTCGATTTCGCCGGTATTCCCAACAAGGGAGTTGGACTTGCGCGGCTGGAATTCATCATCAATCGCATGATCGGCGTACACCCGCGCGCGCTCCTCGAGTTCGACCAGCTCGATGGTGAGCTACAGGAGCAGATCCGCACGCAGATGGCAGGCTACGCCGACCCGGTCAGCTTCTATGTCGACAAGTTGGCCGAGGGGATCGCGCAGATCGCCGCCGCCTTCGCTCCGGAGCCAGTCATCGTGCGCACGTCGGATTTCAAATCCAACGAGTATGCGAATCTCATCGGCGGCTCGCGTTACGAGCCGGACGAGGAGAATCCGATGCTCGGTTTCCGCGGCGCCTCGCGTTATGTCGATGAGACTTTCCGCCCCTGCTTCGAGCTGGAGTGCCGCGCGCTGAAGAAAGTGCGCGAGGAGATGGGACTCACCAACGTCCAGGTGATGGTGCCGTTCGTGCGCACCCTGAAGGAAGCTGGCCAGGTCACACAGCTGTTGGCCGACAACGGACTGAAGAGCGGCGACGCCGATCTCAAAGTCATCATGATGTGTGAGCTACCCACCAACGCGCTGCTGGCCGATGAGTACCTGGATCACTTCGATGGCATGTCGATTGGCTCGAACGACATGACACAGCTGTGTCTGGGTCTTGATCGGGATTCCTCCATCGTCGCCCGAGCGTTCGATGAGCGCGACGAGGCAGTGAAGAAGCTGCTGGCGCTCGCGATTGCGGCGTGCAAGCGGCGCGGCAAGTACATCGGCATCTGTGGCCAAGGACCTTCGGATCATCCCGATTTGGCGCGCTGGCTGGTCGATCAGGGTATCGAGAGCATGTCACTCAACCCGGACACGGTGGTCGAGACGTGGATGTTCCTCGCCCAGCCGGCACAGAGCTGAGGCACGTCAGCTACGGGAAAGATGGCGGATCGCAGCCTCGGAAGTCTCGCGCTGATTATCATCGAACGGCACGATCTCAGCATGCTGCACGGTGCCTGGATTGAGGCAGCGCAGATTGACGCTGTAGCCGTCCGGGTTGGAGCGCGGCACATAGAACGACTTGACGCCACAGTGGCGACAGAACAGATGCCGCGCCATGCCGGTGTTAAAACGATATTCGCTCAGATCTGCCGAACCGCGCACCAGCCTGAAGCGGTCGGCGGGCACGATGAGGTGCAGATAGCCGCTCTTGCGGCAGATCGAGCAGTTGCAGTCGCTGACCGTGAGGCGAGCTGGAGCGTCTACCTCGAAGGCGACGGCACCACAATGACAGCCGCCGCGGTGGATTGTGAGTGCGTCCATGGAGTCAGTGCACGGCGCCGCGTAAGAACGGGCACCTCTCAAGATCCACGTTGCCGCCGGAGAGGATGATCCCTACGCGCTCGCCCGATTTGCCCAGCCGACCTGCGAGCAGCGCCGCGACTGCAACGGCCGAGGATGGCTCGATCAGCAGTTTGAGCTCCTGCAAAGTCCATCTCAGTGCCGCGACGATCTGAGCCTCATCGACCGTTACGACCTCATGCACCAACTCCCGCAGCAGCTCGAAGTTCAACACACCGATCGAGCCACGCAGCCCGTCCGCGATCGTACTCGGTGTGGTCACGCCCTGGCGCGTGCCCGAGCGCCACGAACGGTAGGCATCGTCGGCTGCGGCCGGCTCGGCTGCTATCACGCGACATCCCGGGACCATCGCCTGCGCTGCCAGTGCCGTGCCGCCGATCAGCCCACCGCCGCCGACCGGCGCACAGATCACTTGCAGTTGAGGCTGGTCCGTCAGCAGTTCCAGGGCAGCCGTGCCCTGCCCAGCGATCACCCGGGCATCATCAAATGGGTGCACCACCTGCGCGGGCACGCGTGACAGCAACTCCCGCAGCGCCTGTTCGCGCGCCGCGAGCCCGGGCTCGCAGAACACCACGTGGGCGCCAGCCCGCTGAATGGCCTCTATCTTCGGGCGTGCTGAGTCGTGCGGAATGACGACGTGGGCCTGCAGCCCGCAGGCCCGCGCTGCCAGGGCTACCGCGTTCCCGTGATTGCCGGAGGAGTGCGTGGCGACGATGGTGGTGCCGGCGGCCGCCAGCGGCAGGATTGCATTGAGGGCGCCGCGATACTTGAAGGCGCCGCCGATCTGCAGGTTCTCGCACTTGAAGAACACGTGGCGATCGAGTTGTTCATCCACCGCGGCGCAGCTAAACACAGGCGTGCGCACGATACGCGCGCCGATGCGATCATGCGCTGCGATGACATCCGCAAATGTTGGCTGTGGGACAGCTGCCATCACGATCCCGCATAGACCGGCGCGAACAGGCGAGCGCGATAGTGCTGCAGCTCCCGGATCGACTCGTGGATGTCGGCCTGTGCCAGATGCGTGCCCTGCTTCGCAAATCCTGCCGCTACCCCGGGAGCCCAGCGCCTTGCCAGCTCTTTCAGCGTGCTGACATCCAGGTTGCGGTAATGAAAGAAACGTTCCAGCTGCGGCATGCATCGGGCCAGGAAACGCCGGTCCTGACAGATGCTGTTGCCGCACATGGGCGATGCACCTGCGGCGACCAGCGGCGCCAGGAATTGCAGCGTGCGGCTCTCGGCTTCCGCTTCGGTCACCGTGCTGGCACGCACCCGCGCCGTCAGCCCCGAGGAGCCGTGTTGGCGCTGGTTCCACTCGTCCATGCGCGCCAGCACCTCATCGGGCTGATGAATGGCGTACACCGGACCATCCGCGAGGATGTGCAGCTCCTTGTCGGTCACAACCGTGGCGATCTCGATGATGGCATCGCTGTCCGGCCGCAGTCCTGTCATCTCCAGATCGATCCAGATCAGGTTATCGCGACTCGGCATGTCATTCCCTATAGGTTGAGAGCAAGTCTACCAGAGGCTACGCTGCCCGGGTCCGGCACTGCCGGCGCGCAATAACTATGGACGACAGCTTCACGGCTCTGGTCATCGCGACCTTCGGACGCCACCTGCTGGTACGGGATACCGCGGGAGTGGACCGCAAGGCGCGTCCGTTTGGGCGCAATCTGAGCATCGTCTGTGGCGACCAGGTGCGCTGTCAGGAGGACCCGCGTAGCCGCGAAACTCACGTCCACGAGCTGTTGAGCCGGCGCAATGCGCTCTACCGGACCAACTTGCGCGGCCACTCGGAACCGATCCTTGCGAATCTGTCGCAGCTGTTCGTGGTGCTGGCCGTCAATCCCGTGCCTGATTTGTTCGTCGTCGACCGCTACCTTGCCGCGGCGACTTCCGCGGGCATCGCCGCGACGCTCATCATCAACAAGTGCGAGCTGGGCATCGGCCCTGCCCTGCATACCGAGCTGTCTGCCTATGGTCAGGCTGGCTATGGTTGGATGGCCTGCTCGGTGCGTACCGGACAGGGGCTGCCAGAGCTGCAGGCGGCCTGTCAGCATGCGACCACGGCCCTGGTGGGGCAATCCGGCGTCGGTAAATCCTCGCTGATTGCGCGGCTCGTGCCGGATGCGCAGATCGGAATCGGCGCGCTGGTACGCGCCGAGGAAGGCCGGCATACGACCACTGCATCGCGACTGTTTGATCTGCCCGGAGGCGGCAGTCTGATCGATTCCCCGGGAGTGCGCGATTTCGCACCGGCAATCGATCGCCTGGATGCAGCCCACCTGGGTTGCATCGAAGTGGCGCAGCGCGCCGCAGCTTGCCGCTTCGGCGACTGCCGGCACATGCGCGAGCCCGGATGCGCCGTCATCGCCGCGGTGAGCAGCGGAGCTCTGCATGCGCGTCGCTATGAAAGTTACCGTCGACTGCGCCGGCTTTACGAGGACCTGCATGCCGCACGCGGTCCGCAGCATCGCGGGCGGCGATAATCAACTGCTCGGACGCGGAATGTTCAACAGGACGGACGCGCCGATGCCGTGCTGGCAGGAGTCAACTCAGCGTCTGTCGGCCCGCCAGAGCGTGTGCGAGCGTGCCACCATCCACGTATTCCAACTCGCCACCGACTGGCACGCCGTGCGCGATGCGACTTGCGCTGATGCCGCGGCGGTTGGCAAGCTCGCCTAGGAAATGCGCCGTGGCTTCGCCTTCCACTGTCGGATTGGTCGCGAGAATCAGCTCACGCACCGTCCCTTCGCCCAATATCGCTTCCAGCTCGCGGATGCCGAGCTGTTCGGGACCGATGCCGTCCAGGGGCGACAGATGCCCCATCAGCACGAAGTAGCGTCCGCGATAGCTGCCGGATTGCTCGATAGCCACAACGTCCGCCGGCGACTCAACCACGCACAGCAGCGTGGCATCGCGCTGCTCAGCTGCACAGATGGAGCACAGCTCAGACTCGGTCAACATGCGGCATCGCTTGCAGCGCCCTACGGCCTGTAGCGCGGTCTGCAGGGCGGTTGCCAGGACGCGCGCACCGGAACGTCCCTCCTGCAACAGATAGAAGGCCATCCGCTGCGCGGTCTTGGGACCCACGCCCGGCAACGTCCGCAGCGCGTCTATCAGTTGCGTCAGGCTGGGAGGATGCTTCATTCGATGTGGGCGGTAGCAGGACTCAGAAGGGCATCTTCATGCCCGGCGGTAACTGCAGACCCGCTGTCACGGCTGCCATCTTGGCAGTCACCTGCGCTTCGACCTTGTGCACGGCGTCATTGATCGCCGCTGCGATCAGGTCCTCGAGCATCTCGCGGTCCTCACCGGCCACCGTGGGTTCAATCTGGACCCGCTTCACTTCGTGCTTGCCGGTCATCGTGACTTTGACCATGCCGCCGCCGGACTCGCCACTCACCTCGATGCTGGCAATCTCGGCCTGCACCTTCTGCATGTTGGCCTGCATCGCCTGCGCCTGCTTGATCATGTTGCCGAAATTGCCGCGCATGGGGCGCTCCTAAGATGGTGTTGAGAGTGGTGGGCCTGGGCGGGACTACTTCACCGGGCGCACCGTATCGGGCAGCACGGTAGCGCCGAAGCGCTCGCGCAGACCCTGAACGGCCGGATCTGACTCGAATGCCTGGCGGGCAGCATCCAGATCCTGCGCCGAGGCGCGCCGCTCCGCCTGTGCGGGAGTGTCGAGGGCGCCGCTCACCAGTGAGAATTCCAGGCGTACTGGCGCGCCGAAATGACGACTCAGTGCCTGCGTCAGCTTCTCTTCGACGGAGGCGGTACGCAGGTTACGGCTGCGCGCATCGAGTGCAAGGCGCACTACGGCCCCCTCGCGTCCTTCAAGGACACACTGGTTAGCCAGCTGGCGTGCTGCGCCCTGCAGCTCGAGCTGCGCCACAATCGCGGGCCAGTCCTGCGGGACCTCGGCTGCGCGCTTGCGCGAAACAGCGGTCTGCGCGGCGGTACGCGCCGCTGCGGCTCCCGAGACGCTGGCCACGGGGCCGGTTTGTGCGGCGGCGAGCTGCGCGGCCGGTGCCTGCGATGAGGGGTACTGGCCGCTCTCCTCCTCAGGTCGGAAAGCCAGCATGCGCAACAGGGTCATCTGAAAACCGGCCTGCGGATCAGGTGCCAGTCCGAGATCGCGGCGACCCGTCACCGCGGTCTGATAAAACAACTGCACGTCCTCCGGGCCCAGGGCCGCGGCGAGCTGCGCAATCACCTCCGGCGCATACAGATCGTCCCCCTCGAAATCCGGGACTGCCTGCCGGCTTGCTACGCGCACCAGGAGGGCTGCGAGCGCATCCAACACTTGCGCATAATCGGGAGCCCACTCCTCGAGTGCGCGCGCATGTTCGAGCAAACCACGGACATCCTGTGCTGCCAGCAGCTGCGCGAGGCGAATGACCTGATCGTGGGAGATCGAGCCCAGCATGGCGCGTGCTTCGGCTTCTCCCGCGCGGCCGCCGCCGAAAGCCAACAGCTGATCGAGCAGCGAGAGCGCATCACGCATGCTGCCGTCGGCGGCCTGCGCCACCAGCCGCAACCCGGCTGGGTCGAACTCTATCTGCTCCTGCTGCAGGATCGCGCGCATGCGCTCCACGATCAGGCCGACCGGCAGGCGCTTGAGATTGAACTGCAGGCAGCGTGACAGCACGGTCACCGGCAGCTTCTGCGGATCGGTGGTCGCCAGCAGGAACTTCACATGTGGCGGCGGCTCCTCCAGCGTCTTCAGCAGCGCGTTGAAGGAGTGCACCGAGAGCATGTGCACCTCATCGATGAGATACACCTTGTAGCGGCCGCGTGCCGGACTGTATTGCACGTTGTCCAGTAGCTCGCGGGTGTCGTCCACCTTGGTGCGCGACGCCGCATCCACCTCGAGCAGGTCAACGAAGCGCCCGCTGTCGATCTCGCGGCAAGCCGCGCACGTGCCGCAGGGCTCAGCTGTTACGCCGCGCTCGCAGTTGAGGCACTTGGCCAGAATGCGGGCAATTGTCGTCTTGCCCACGCCGCGTGTACCCGTAAACAGAAACGCGTGATGCACCCGGCCGCTCTCGAGTGCATTCACCAGCGAGCGGCGCACATGCTCCTGGCCGACGAGCTCGGTGAAATTTTTGGGGCGCCAGGTACGCGCTAACGCTGTATACGCCATGACCTTCTATGTGTGGCCAGATCGTGAACTTTCACGGCCGCGCGGGCCTACCAACAGGAGATGACTCGCATCAGCCTTGGCTCCGGCACCCGACATCGCCGCTGCCGCTGCTGCCTTCCGGCCCTGACGGGGTTCACGGCTGGTCGTCGCGGAGAAGCCGATGCGAGCCACCACAAAGCGGCTGCGGGCGGCGATCCTAGCACACGCCACTGCAACACTCAGCCGGCGGCTGAGTCCGTGCCCGTGGTCGAGGCGGAGCGGCTGAGGACGCTCGTATCCGCGATGGGCTCGGCGCCGGTGGAGAGCCTGATGAACGGCACGATCCTCGCGCGGATGCGTGCGCCGACGCGTCGCCAGTCATATCGATCCCGCGCCTGCTCGTAACTGCGTTCACCCATCGTGCGGCACAGCTGCGGATCGGCAAGCAAGCGGTTGAGCCTCTCGGTCAGAGGCGCGATCTCGCCGGGGGCGACGAGATAACCATTGACGTCCTCACTCACCATGTCGGGTACGGCGCCCACACGCGTTGCCACGACCGGCAAGCGGTGCTGCAGGGCCTCGACGAAGGCGATGCCGAAGGGCTCGCGTTTAGTCGGCAGACAGAAAATTGAGGCTTGCTGATAGTGCCGCGCCAGCTCCGCTGCACTGATTCGCCCCAGCACCGTGCAGTTGGGCACGTCCGGTGTGACCGCCGCGCCGGCAATCACGAGTTGCGCCCGCGGATGGCTGCGCAGTACCTCGCGAAAGGCGGCGATCAGCTCCGGCCCTCCCTTGCGCTCCCAGTCGATGCCGACGAACAGGATGCGCTGGTTGGAGTAGTCATCATTCTGCCGTCGGGCCTGCGCATCAATCGCTACGTTGCTGCCGGCCCATACGCACTCCACCTTGTCAGGGGGAACGTCGTAGAAGCGATTCAGATCGGCGGCTACGTCGGTGCTGCGGGTGAACACCGTGGTTGCGTTGTGATAGAGCGAGCGCTCCAGCCGCAGCCATCCGCGCGAGCGCAGCTGGCGGCGATCGAAATCCGGATAGTGCAGGTTGGACAGGTGAGTGTGATCGGTATAAACGAAGTGCGGCACGCCGGGCACACTGGTGTCGTACAGCGACTGCATCTGGAAGGAAAACGCATGTCTGCCAGGCACGATCAGATCACGCATGGCAACGTGCAGCCGGCGGAATGCAAACGTCGTGGTGAGATACGCTTCCCGCAGCGTCAGACGCCGCTGCAGCATAGCGCGCCCCGACTCACCGAAGGTATACAGCAGGTTGGGCGCGATCCATGCCGGGTGCTGTTTGATGATCTCGACGATCGAGAAGTGATCGATCGCGAACTCCGGAAAGCTCTCGGCCAGCATCGTCTCGACGCTCGAACGCGTCAGATGCGCATAGGTGTTGACGAATGCGAAGCGCGGCTTGTCAGGCGTCATCGGCGCTCTGACTGCTTCTGCCCCACCTCGCCTCGCGATACAACGCGAACCGGCTGGCGTACCCTCGGGCGTTATCCCCGTCGCATCGTCCGCAGGAGGAACGATATTGGCCCGCTGATTGCTTCTGTCGAGAAGCTGCGGAGAGGGTGGGATTCGAACCCACGAACACCCGTGAAGATGTTACTGGAATTCCAGTCCAGCGCCTTCGACCGCTCGGCCACCTCTCCGATTTCAACACGCCGTGGCCCCAACACCGTGCTGTGAGCTGCCGCGGGCGCGTGCCATGATACACCCTCACGCCTGAGGCGGCGCCTGCTTCGCGACCTTGAACGGCGGCGGCTCTTCCAGGCAGGGATCTTTCGCCGAGCGCGGCGGCGGCGCGGGCTCGGTGAGTGCCGGGATATGCAGCGCGTTGGTACGATCGGGCGTATCCAGCCCCGGCGGTATCTTCAGGGGTGCGACGCTCGTGGCCTTCAGATAGGGGCGTGCTTCATGACATGCGGTGCCGCCACGAAGATGAAAACCGTGACAGCCACTCGCGCTCAGCAATGCGCACAACAATCCCGGCACTATGACAGACTTTTTCATTACAACCTTTGGTCTCTTCATCTGATCAGCTCAACACGCCCGCCGCCGAGAGCGCCGCCAGTAGCGCAGCATGATGCTCCACCGATAGCTCGGTGAGCGGCAGACGGATGCCCGATTCGATCAACCTCATGCGCGCCAGAGCCCATTTCACCGGGATCGGATTGGCTTCCAGAAACAGGTTCCGGTGCAGCAGCGTCAGCGGCGCGTCCAGATTCTCGGCAGCCTGCGCATCGCCGCGGCGCGCAGCGGCGATCATGTCGGCGACGGCGCGCGGCGCGACGTTCGCCGTTACCGAGATCAGCCCGTGCGCTCCGGCCAGCACCGAGCGGCGCGCGGTTGCATCATCACCGCTCAAAATCGCGAAATCCCGCGGACAGAGGGCGATCAGCTCCTGCACGCGCCCCGGATCCGCCACCGCCTCTTTGACTCCCACGATCCCGGCAAGTTGCGCCAGCTGCCGTACGGTTGCCGGCAGCAGGTCGACGGCGGTACGCGAGGGCACATTGTAGAGAATCAGCGGCGGCCGGCTCGCGCGCGCCACGGCACTGAAATGCCGCAGTAAACCCTCCTGCGCCGGCCGATTGTACGCGGGCGTCACCACCAGAAAAGCATCGAGCGCCAGCTCGGACAGCTGGCGCGCGCGGTCTACCGTGGCCGCGGTGCTGCTGGTACCAATACCGGCGATGATCTGCAGCCGGCCGCGTGCGAGTTCGATGGCGCGCTCGGTTAGTTGCCGCAGCTCGGTGTCGCTCAAGGTCGCGGACTCGCCCGTGGTGCCGCCCACCACGATGGCTGCAGTGCCACTGGCCAGGTGCAGCTCGATGAGCCGCTCCCAGGCCGGTAGGTCCAGCGCTCCGTCGGGCCGCATGGGCGTCACAATCGCGACCAGACTGCCTGAAAACATTGACCGTCTCACTGTTTACGCGCGCATGTTACGAGGCCGCGCGCAGCCCAGGCAAGCCGCCTGGCCAAGCTGTCCGCTCTGGGCTTAACTGGTACACTTCGCTGAATGAAGCAGCACCTGGCCGTTTCGGCGATCGGTGGCGACCGCACCGGGATGGTTCACGAGCTGACGCGTGTGATCAGTGAATGCGGCGGCAACATCAGCGAAAGCCGCATGGCCAATCTCGGGACGGAATTCGCGATGCTGCTGCTCGTGTCGGGCAACTGGCACGCGCTCGCCAAGCTGGAAACCGAGCTGAAACGGCTCGCCGAGACCAGCAGTCTCAGCGTCCATCTGAAGCGCACCGAACCCCGTTCGGCGCGCACGGATATGCTGCCCTACTCGATCGATGTGGTGTGCCTCGATCAGACCGGTATCGTCTCCGGACTGTCTGGATTCTTCTCCAGCCGCGGCATCGACATCGCTGAGGTATCTACGCGCAGCTATCCGGCGGCGCACACCGGCGCGCCGATGTTTTCGGTGCAGATGATCGTGAATGTGCCGAGCCGTATCCATGTCGCGCACCTGCGCGAGGAGTTCATGGAGTTCTGCGATTCGCTCAACCTGGACGCCATCCTCGAACCGGTCAAATCCTGACACATGCCTAGCGCGCACCCGCGCCCCGCCATCGGCGCCAAGCTCAAGAATTTCTCGGCCGCCGCGAGCAGCGGTGGTTCCTGGCAGCTCTCCGATGCTGCAGGCCACAATGTGGTGCTGTATTTCTATCCGAAGGACATGACCTCCGGCTGCACCCGCGAGAGTCAGGACTTTCGCGACCTGCACGGCAGCTTCCGCACGGCCAACACCATCGTGGTGGGGGTGTCGCGTGACAGCGTCAGCTCGCACGAGCGCTTTGTCAGGAAGGAGAATCTGCCGTTCGTGCTGCTCGCCGATGCGGACGAGGCGCTCTGCCGGTTGTTTGATGTCATTCAGGAAAAAAGTCTCTATGGCCGCCGGTACCTCGGTATCGAGCGCAGCACGTTTCTGCTCGATGGCCGCGGCGTGTTGCGGCGCGAGTGGCGCAAGGTGAGGGTTCCAGGTCACGCGGAGGAAGTACTTGAAGCAGCGCAGTCTCTCTGATCCCGGACCGGCGATGGCACAGAGCTCCAGCCCCGAGGCGCGCGACGCCAGGGTGCGACCGCGCGACGGGCGCCGCCTGTTCGTGCTCGACACCAACGTGCTGATGCACGATCCAACATCGATTTTCCGCTTCGAGGAGCACGACGTATATCTGCCGATGGTGGTGCTGGAGGAGTTGGATGCGCACAAGAAGGGACTGTCGGAAGCCTCGCGCAACGTGCGCCAGGTCAGCCGCTTCCTCGATGACCTGATGCGCGGCGCCACCAAGGAGCACATCGACCGTGGTCTGCCGCTGCCGAATGGCTTCTCCGGCAACCACGGCAAGAAGCCCTCGACGGGCAGACTTTTCTTCCAGACGCGTCAGCTCACCGCAGCGATGCCGCCCGGGGTTACCGGGCAGGGTGTCGACAATGCCATCCTCGCGCAGACGCTCGCGCTACAGAACGAGCAGCCCGACGCACGCGTCATCTTGGTGTCCAAGGACATCAACCTGCGGATCAAGGCCGCCGTGCTCGGCGTGCACGCCGAGGATTACTACAGCGACAAGACACTCGAAGACAGCGATGTTCTTTACAGCGGCATGACTGCCCTGCCAGCTGATTTCTGGGAGAAGCACGGCAGGGACATGCGCTCGTGGAAAGAAGGCGATCGCACCTTTTACGAGGTCAGCGGTCCGGCGGTAGAGGAGTGGCAACCCAACCAGGGTGTTTACGAGGACGCTCCCGAGGGCATCGAAGGCGTCGTGCGCAAATCACCGGGGAAGAAGGCGACGATCGAGCTGCTGCGCGATTATCGCAGTGAGCGCCACAGTGTCTGGGGCATCACGGCACGCAACCGCGAGCAGAACTTCGCCCTCAACCTCCTCATGGATCCAGAGGTGGACTTTGTCACCGTGCTGGGCCCTGCGGGCACAGGCAAGACTCTGCTCACGCTCGCTGCCGGTCTGATGCAGACGCTGGAAACCAATCGGTTTGCCGAGATCATCATGACGCGCGTGACCATCCCGCTCGGGGAAGACATTGGCTTTCTTCCTGGCACCGAGGAAGAAAAGATGGAGCCCTGGATGGGTGCGCTCATGGACAATCTGGAGGTGCTCACGGGTACGCAGGAAGGCGGCACCTGGGGTCGCGCCGCCACGAACGACCTGCTGCGCAATCGCATCAAGATCCGCTCGCTCAACTTCATGCGCGGGCGAACCTTTCTGAATCGTTTCATCATCCTCGATGAGGCGCAGAACCTCACACCCAAGCAGATGAAGGCTCTGATCACGCGCGCCGGACCCGGGACCAAGGTAGCTTGCCTCGGCAACATCGCGCAGATCGACACGCCCTATCTCACGGAAATGACGTCGGGCCTGACGTATGCTGTTAACCGGTTCCGCGGCTGGGCTCACTCCGGCCATATCACGCTGGTGCGCGGAGAGCGCTCGCGGCTCGCCGACTTTGCCTCCGACACTTTGTAAGCTTCTGTAAAGAAAGGGAAACTACATTCGCCCCGTGCGGTCGAACCCAACCATGCGCCCGTTGCTGCTATGCCTGCTCGCCGCCCTCATGACCGCCACCAGCGTGGTGGCCGCGGAAGCGCCGACCTCCACACCCGCTGCGCCTGATCTGCCGGACATCGGCAGTCCGGCGGCGGCGGTGCTCTCCGGGAGCGACGAGTATCAGCTGGGCGCGATGGTGATCCACCAGCTGCGTCAACAGAATGCTCTGATGGAGGACCCCGAGATCACGGAGTATCTGAACGCTCTGGGAGCCCGGCTTGCCACCCAGGCACCTGACGGCGCACCGCACTTTCAGTTCTTTGCTTTCCGGGACGCAGCCATCAATGCGTTTGCGCTGCCGGGCGGGTTCATCTGCATCAACTACGGTCTGATCCTCTCAACGCGCAACGAATCAGAGCTCGCCGGCGTGATGGCGCATGAGATGGCGCACGTCACTCAACACCATATTGCCCGCCAGATCAAGGCACAGAGTCAGCAGGCCATGACTACGGCGGCAGCGATGCTCGCCGCCATTCTGCTGGGCGCGATCGGGGGTGGCGGCGGCCAGGCGATCGAAGGTGGCATCGCGGCGGCGCAGGGTCTTGCGGTACAGCAGCAGATCAACTTTACGCGCGACAACGAGGCCGAGGCGGATCGCGTCGGCATTGGTTTTCTCGCCGGCGCCGGGTTTGACACGCGCGCCATGGCGAACTTCTTCGAGACCATCGGTCGTATGGAAGGACTGGCTGCAACCTACATCCCGGCGATGCTGCAGGATCACCCAGTGACCTCGGTGCGTATCGCCGAGGCGCGCGCACGCGCAGCTCAGCTCGGCTCGCAGAAAGTGAAGGAGTCCCTCAGCTACAACCTCATCCGCGAGCGCGTGCGGGTGCTCAACGCACCCGGGGATCAGGACATCGAGCAGCAGTATGCGCAGAAGCTCTCGAAGGGCATCAATGACATCGGCACCCATTACGGCGATGCGCTGGCGCTGATGGCTGACAACAAACCAGTCGAAGCGGAGAAGATCCTCAACAAACTGCTCGAGCAGCACGAGGATATGACTCTGCTGTACACCGCACTCGGCCAGGCGCAGATCAAGGCCGGGCAGACCAACGACGGTGTGGCCTCGCTGCGGCATGCAGTCTCACTGTTTCCCCGCAACGTGCCGGTCACCGTGCGTTATGCCGAAGCGCTGATGAAAGCCGGCCGGCCCGCAGAGGCACACTCCGTATTGCTCGACCTGTTCAACAATGCGCCGCCGACTCCGGATCAGATCCGTCTCACGGCACTCGCCGCCAGTGCTGCCGGCGATGCGGGCGATGCGTACTTCTACATGGGCGAATATCAGATTGCCGGTGGGGACCTGCCGATGGCCGCACAACAGCTGCAGCTGGCTCTCGCCGCGCCAAATCTCAGCAGCGTCCAACGCGCCCGTTACCAGGCCCGCCTGGAAGAAGTGCGCGAGTACCTGCAGCACACCCGGCTGCGCCGGGTGAGCAACAACCCGTAGCGACCGCTCGGCACTGCGCACGAACGGCCGGCCACAGCGCACCATGGGCCGGGCGGCGCGATCGCGGCGCGCCTCGGCTGCAGTGCGGCAGCGGACCTAACTACGCTGCTACAATGCGCGTCCCCGCATTTGAAGGCACGAGCCACGATGTCGAAGCCTGCCCGTTTCCAGCTGCTGTTGCTGCTGTGCCTGAGCCTTGTGGGCTGTGCGAGCCTGCCCCCGAACGCGCAGCGCGATCCGCGCGATCCATGGGAGCGCATGAACCGCGCGACCTTCAAATTCAACGATGGTTTCGATAAGGCCGTCTACCGCCCGGTAGCCAAGGGCTATGTCAGGATCACACCACTGCCCGTGCGCACCAGCATTTCCAATTTCATGGACAACCTCGCCTACCCGGTGACGATCGTCAATGACCTGCTGCAGCTGAAATTCCCGCGGTTCGGCCGCGACACCACCCGCTTTCTGGTCAACTCGACCGTCGGCATCGGCGGACTGTTCGATGTGGCAAGCCGCTCGGGTCTGGACAAGACCGAGAACGATCTCGGCCAGACCTTCGGTCACTGGGGTGCAGGTCCCGGCCCCTATCTGGTCGTGCCCTTCCTCGGCCCCTCGGATGTCCGCGACGGACTGGGACGGGTCGGGGACATCTGGCTGGATCCGCGCCACTACATCAAGAACAGTTGGATTTCCTGGCCGCTCTGGGGCCTGGATGTCATCGACCTGCGGGCGCGACTGCTCTCGTCGGATTACCTGCTGGACTCTGCCTATGACCGATATGCGTTCCTGCGCAACGCCTACCTGCAGCGCCGTGCTTATCTGATCAACACTGGCAAGGGGTCCGAAAAGGAACGCGAGCAGCAGCAGTACGAAGAGGAGCAGAAGATCCTGGAAGAATCGGACGGCGGCTCCGACAACGGCAGCGGCAACCAGCCGCCCGCTAACCCCCCTGCTGCCAAACCTCCTCAGACCTCAGCACCCGCCGGTGAGCCGCGGCAGGATGAGCTGCGGCCCCCGAATGAGCCGGCGCAACCCGAAGGGCAGGAACCACCGCGGCGCTGAGCGTTGTCACACGCCGCGTTCGAGCATCTCCAGCACGTCGCTGATGCGCGCGATGGCCTGCACCTGCACCGGCAGATTCTGATACTGCAGCGAGCGCCCGGTGCGGCGGGCTGCGGAGAGCCAATCCAACAGCACGGCCATGCCAGCGCTGTCCGAAGCGCTGATGCCGCTGCAATCAACATGGATCTGCTGTTGGGTCGTCGTGTCAAAGGCGCTGATCCCGGCCTGGCGCGCGGCACGCGCCGTGGCAAAGGTGATGCGCCCGCGCGCGCTGAATCGACCTGGTGAATCCTCGACCAGGGCCACCGCCGAGCGGTTCGCGACGCAATCGGCCCTCAGCTCGGTGGTCACGATCAGCCTTTGCCCGTGGTTTTGCCGATATCGGCCGGCTTCTCGCCCTTCTGCAGCCGTGTGATGACTGAGTCGATGCCCTGCTGCTGAATCTGGGCGCCGAAGTCCTCGCGATAGCTCTTCACGTAGCTGATGCCATCAATATTGACGTCATAAGCCTTCCAGCCCTGCGGCGTCTTGCGCAGCTCATAATTCACCGCGACCCGGTCGCCGTTGTCACGTTTGACCTCGCTACGCACGGTCGCATTGGTCGCGCTCGGATCAGGCTTGGAGGGGAATACCTTCAGCCGGTCCGCCGTAAACTCCGCGAGCGCGGTGCCGTAGTTATTGAGCAGCGAATGATAAAAGGCGTCGACGAATCGCTGCCGCTGGTCAGCGCTGGCGTCACGCCAGTAGCGACCCAGCACCAGCCGCGCGGCGTACTCGGTATCGAAGTGCGGTAACAGCCATTTATCCACGAGCTGCCCGACCTTGTTGGGATCCTTGCGGTACGCCTCGCGGTTAGCATCGAGATCCTTGAGAATACCTTGCGCCGTGCTTTGCACGAGATCGCTGGGATTCTGGTCAGAAGCGCCCGCGGTCGCAGGCGCGCTCGAGGCGGCGTTCTGCGCCGCAGCCGTCGTGACGTGCAGCGCCGTCGCTACGGAAAACGCGGCAGTGGTCGCGAGCAGCAGCAGCACGCTGCCTTGTCGCACCCTGCCCATCGGCCGATTCACAGTCATCATTTCTTGCTACCTTGTTTGTTCTGGGTTGAGCCCTGGCTGCCGGCCGCATTTTCGCCCGATTCGCCCGATCCCTTGTCGGCGGAACCGTTGCCGCTGCCACTCTTGTTGGCGAAGCTCGCAAACAGCTTGTTGATCAGGCTCTCGAGCACGATCGCCGACTGTGTCTGGTCCACATGTCCGCCATCCTTGAAATAAGTGTCCGAGCCGCCCGGACTCACGCCGACGTACTTCCCGCCGAGCAAGCCTTCGGTCTGAATACTGGCGAAGCTGTCGTCGGGGATTTCGTTGTATTGCTTGTTGATGCGCAAGCCCACCACCGCCTGGTACTGTCGTGAATCGAACCGGATCGCATCCACCTGGCCAATACGCACGCCAGCCATGGTAACGGGCGAACCCACCTTGAGGTCCCCGATGTTGTCGAAGCTGGCGGTGAGATGATAGCCGGTGTTGCTACGGCCAAGCCTCAGCCCCGTCGCTGGCAGCTGGGTGGTCAGAAAAAACAGCGCCGCGAAGCCCAGCAATACAAATAGACCAGTTCCGATCTCCAAGGTTCGATTGGCACGCATTTGAGCCCTCGCGCGAGGTTGTCCTCGAGGCTAGAGAAAAAAAGCCGTCAGTACATAATCCAGCAGCAACACCAGCACCGAGGAGGCCACCACGGTTCGCGTAGTAGCAAGGCCGACACCTGCGGCGGTCGGCTCGGCGTGATAACCCTCGTGCACGGCGATCAGGCTGCAGAGCACGCCGAACACCACACTCTTGACCACGCCCTCAGTGACATCGTGCAACCGTACGGAGCCTTGCATCTGGGACCAGAACGCCCCCTTGTCGACATGCATCAGCTCCACGCCGATCAGCTGCGCGCCGAATAACCCGATCAGGCTGAAAATGGCCGCCAGCAGCGGCATGGCGACGACACCGCCGAGAAAGCGCGGCGCGGCGACATAGCGCAGCGGATCGACGGCCATGATCTCCATCGCGGTCAGCTGGTCGGTGGCGCGCATCAGTCCGATCTCCGAGGTCAGCGCAGTGCCCGCCCGCCCGGCGAACAGCAACGCCGTCACGACGGGCCCGAGCTCCTTGAGCAACCCCAATGCGGCCGCGCTCCCGAGTGCCTCCTCGGACCCAAAACGTCGCAGCAGCTCAAACCCCTGCAACCCGAGCACCATGCCAACGAACAGACCCGAGAGCATGATGATGATCAATGAGCGCGCACCGGCGTTGTAGACCTGCAGCACGAACAAGCGCGGACGCGCCAGCGACGGGATGCATTGCGCAAGCAACGTCAGCAGGAACAGCAGCACCGCGCCCATCCGCCGGATACCGCCGAGCACGAAACTGTCCTCACGCACACTCATGAGCGCGTCTCGCTCACGGCGGCTCCGCCTCGAGCAGCTGCTGCGCGTAATCAGCAGCAGGATAGTGAAACGGCACCGGACCATCAGCGGCTCCGGTCATGAACTGCTTTACGACCTGCGAATCGCTGTGCGCGAGCTCCTGGGGCGAGCCGCGCGCCACCACCGTACCGCCTGACAGCAGATAGCTGTCGTCGGCAATGGTGCCGAGCTCCTGCACGTCGTGCGACACCACGACACTCGTGATGCCGAGGACCTCATTCATCTGCTTGATGAGTCGCAGGATCATGCCAAGTGAGATGGGATCGAGCCCGACAAATGGCTCATCGTAGATGAGAATTTCCGGATCCATCACGATCGCGCGTGCCAGCGCCACACGGCGCGCCATACCACCGGACAGCTCGCTCGGCATCAGCTCCGCGGCGCCGCGCAGGCCGACCGACTGCAGTTTGGTGAGCACCAGGCGCCGGATGAGCGGCTCGGGCAGATCGGTATGTTCGCGCACGGGGAAGGCGACATTCTCGAATACGCTCATGTCGGTCAGCAGTGCGCCGTTCTGAAACAGCATGCCCATCCGCTTGCGCAGCGCGTAGATTTCCCCGCCGCTGGCCTTGGCGATGTCTTGTCCGAAAACCTTGACCTCGCCCCGGTCGGCGAACACCTGTCCGGTAATCAGGCGCAGCAGAGTCGTCTTGCCCGTGCCGCTGGGCCCCATGACCGCCGTGATACGACCTTGACGCACGCGGATGTCGAGGGACTTGAAGATCGGGCGACCTTCAACCGCATAGTCCACATCACGCACTTCGACGATCGGCTCCGCCGCCTCTGCTGACGGGCCGTTCGGTGCGCTAGCGGAGACGCCGGGTTGGGGCGTGCTAGGCAGCCTGGCTCTCCATCGCCGAGGAATAGGTCCCCGTCGTTGCGAGCCCATTGAGCTTCGCACGCTTGGCGAGCTCTTTCTGTCCCGCCGCGAAGTTTGCCTGCTGACCGCCCCACGCTTTGAGCGCGTGATCCTGCAGCGCCCGTCCATAGCTGAATGTCAGGCCCCAGGGTAACGGGCCGGCCTTGTTCATCAGCGACAGATGCAGCGTCGCTTCCTCGGAAGATTGCCCGCCGGATAGGAACGCGATGCCCGGGACTGCAGGGGGAACGTGGCGCCTCAGCGTCCGCACGGTGGCTTCAGCAACCTGCTCCGCACCTGCCCGATTCGAGCCCTTCTTGCCGGAGATCACCATGTTGGGCTTGAGTACCATGCCCTCGAGTTCCACCCGGTGTGCAAACAGCTGGTTGAACACGGTCTGCAGGACCCCGCTGGTGACCTGTTCGCAGCGCTCGATGGAATGCGCGCCATCCATGAGCACCTCCGGCTCGACGATCGGCACGATGTCCTGTTCCTGGCAAAGCGCCGCATAGCGCGCCAGCGCGTGGGCGTTGGCCTCAATGGCAAAGGAGGTTGGAATGGCCTCGCCGATGTCGATCACGGCACGCCACTTGGCGAATCGAGCGCCGAGCTTACGGTAGTCGATCAGCCGCTCGCGCAATCCATCCAGGCCCTCGGTAATGGTCTCCCCGGGGAACCCCGCCAGCGGCTTCGCACCCAGGTCGACCTTAATCCCCGGGATCATGCCATGCTTGCTGAGATACTCCGGAAACGGCGTGCCGTCCTTCGTCTTCTGCCTGATCGTCTCGTCGTACAGAATGACGCCGCTGATGTTTTCGCAGGCGCCGGGTGCGGTGAACAGCATCTCACGGTACGCACGCCGATGCTCCTCGGTGGACTCGAGCTTGATGCTGTCAAAGCGCTTCTTGATGGTGCCGGAGCTTTCATCCGCCGCGAGAATTCCCTTGTTCCTGGCCACCATTGCACGGGCCGTGCGCGCAAGCTCACCGCGGTTCATCGAACGCTCCTTCCGTATTGATTCAGGCCGGCAAGGATACCAAATAAGGTCCTGGCGTCGGCGGCGGGACTGCCTGCGGTGGGGGAAGGACGGCCTGCGGCGGTGAGACTACCTGCGAAGCGTGACCGTCTGTGGGGGCGCTTGACTCGCAGTGCTACCGCCTGGGCTGCGCTTGGATTGCGGTGCAATCAGTACTAAAATGGTCCTAGTTTGCCTTGCGGGTAACGCTGTGCTCAGAATTAGTAAGTTAACGGATTACGCGACGGTCATTCTGGCCGCGCTGGCCGAGGCGCCCGGAGAGCTGCGCACGGCCACGGCTTTGGCGGAGCAGACGCATATTGCGCCGCCGACAGTCAGCAAGCTGCTGAAGCAGCTGCAGCGCGCCAAGCTCGTTGCATCGACGCGCGGCTTGCATGGCGGCTATCAGCTTGCGCGCCCCGCAACGCAGATCAGTGCCGCGGCCATCCTGGATGCGCTCGAGGGGCCGGTGACACTCACCGACTGCTCGGCGGGACTTGGCCACTGCGGTATCGAGGCGACCTGCCGGGTCAGCCGGGTATGGCAGCGGCTGAATCTTGCGATCCGCCGCTCGCTGTACGAGGTCAGCCTGGCGCAGCTCGCCGGACTCGACCTCAATGGGGTGCGCCTACCGGCGCTGGAGCGGGAAGTGAAACTGAATGCGCGCAGCAAACCGCTGCGGAGCGAATCGGCATGAATGACAGCGTGATCAAAGAAGCAGCAGACCCTTTGCAGAGCCTGATGGCGCGCGGCTATCAGCACGGCTTCGTCACGGACATCGAGTCTGACACCGTACCACCCGGAATCAACGAAGATGTGGTGCGCTTCATCTCGCGCAAGAAAAACGAGCCTGCGTTTCTCACCGAGTGGCGCCTGAGGGCGCTGCGGCACTGGCTTTCCATGCCCGAGCCGCACTGGGCACATTTGCGCATCGCGCCCATCGACTATCAGGCGATCTCTTACTACTCGGCGCCAAAAGCGAAGACGGACGGCCCGAAGTCGCTCGCCGACGTCGACCCTAAGCTGCTCGAGACGTACGAGAAACTCGGCGTACCGCTGCACGAGCGCGCGCGGTTGGCGGGCGTGGCGGTCGACGCCGTGTTCGATAGCGTTTCGGTTGCCACCACGTTCAAGGACCGCCTCGCGGCTGCGGGCGTGATCTTCTGCCCGTTCTCCGAGGCGGTGCAATCCCACCCTGAACTGATCGAGCGCTACCTAGGCAGCGTCGTACCTCATACTGACAACTACTTTGCAGCTCTGAACTCCGCGGCCTTTACCGATGGCTCGTTCGTCTACGTACCCAAGGGTGTGCGCTGCCCCATGGAGCTGTCGACCTACTTCCGCATCAATGCTGCAAAGACTGGTCAGTTCGAGCGCACGCTGATCATTGCCGATGACGGCGCGTATGTGAGTTATCTCGAAGGTTGTACTGCCCCCATGCGTGATGAGAACCAGCTGCATGCCGCAGTGGTGGAGCTGGTTGCGCTCGAGGATGCCTACATCAAGTACTCCACGGTGCAGAACTGGTATCCAGGTGACGCTCAGGGCATCGGCGGCATTTATAACTTCGTCACCAAGCGCGGCGACTGCCGCGGACGCAACGCGCACATCTCCTGGACACAGGTGGAGACCGGCTCGGCCATCACCTGGAAATATCCGAGCTGCGTGCTGCGCGGCGAGAACTCCATCGGTGAGTTTTACTCCGTCGCCACGGTCAACAATTATCAGCAGGCCGACACCGGCACCAAGATGATTCATATCGGCCGCGGCACCCGCAGCACCATTGTCTCGAAGGGCATCTCCGCAGGTCACGGCCAGAACACCTACCGCGGTCTGGTGAAGATCCTGCCGACGGCCGCCGGTGCGCGCAACTTTACGCAATGCGATTCCCTGCTGATGGGCGGCCGGTGCGGCGCACATACCTTCCCTTATGTAGAGGTGAAGAATCCGTCCGCCATCGTGGAGCACGAGGCCAGCACCTCACGCATCAGTGAGGATCAGCTGTTCTACTGCCTGCAGCGCGGCATCTCGCAGGAAGATGCGGTCAACATGATCGTCAGCGGCTTCTGCAAATCGGTGTTCAAGGAGCTGCCAATGGAATTTGCAGTCGAGGCGCAGGCGCTGCTCGCCGTGAGTCTCGAAGGGGCAGTGGGTTGAGCAATATGCTGAAGATTGACAATCTGCACGTCGCCATTGGCGACAACGAGGTTCTGAACGGACTGTCGCTCGCGGTGCGCAGCGGGGAGGTGCACGCCATCATGGGGCCAAACGGCTCGGGCAAGAGCACCCTTGCGCATGTGCTGGCCGGTCGACCTGGCTACGAGATCACGGCCGGGAGTGTCACTTTCGATGGACGTGACTTACTCGCGCTCGCGCCCGAAGATCGCGCACACGAGGGCTTGTTCCTCGGCTTTCAGTATCCGGTGGAGATCCCCGGGGTCAATAACGTCTATCTGCTCAAGGCGGCGCTGAATGCCGCGCGCAAGCATCGCGGCCTGCCCGAGGTGGATGCCTTCGAGTTTCTCAATCTCGTGCGCAGCAAGATGCAGCTCATGAAGATGGATGAGAGTTTTCTGTCGCGTGGTGTCAACGAGGGATTCTCGGGCGGTGAGAAGAAGCGCAACGAGATCCTGCAGATGCTGGTGCTCGAGCCGCGGCTCGCGATCCTCGATGAGACCGACTCGGGACTGGACATCGATGCTTTGAAAGTCGTGGCGAACGGCGTCAAC
The DNA here is from genome assembly GCA_963715725.1 of uncultured Pseudomonadota bacterium. GTDB lineage: Bacteria > Pseudomonadota > Gammaproteobacteria > Steroidobacterales > Steroidobacteraceae > 13-2-20CM-66-19. The sequence continues at coordinate 4,858,081 of OY970272.1, forward strand.
ACGCTGCGCGCACCGGAACGCTCGGTGGTGCTCGTGACCCACTATCAGCGGCTGTTGGATTACGTGGTGCCGGACTATGTGCACGTGCTGGTGCGCGGGCGCATCGTGCGCAGCGGCGATAAATCTCTGGCGCTGGAGCTCGAGGAGCGCGGTTACGACTGGCTACTCGGCGAGGACGACGGACAGTCCGGGCGTAGCACAGCGGCGGCAGCGACGCGGCAGTCGGCCCCATCGCGCGCACCGCAAAGCACCGGAGGGCACGGATGAGCGCTGCGCTGTTACAGAAAATCGCGGCTGATTTCGCGTCGGTTCCGCAAGCGGCACGTCTGCCACGCCGTCAAGAGGCTATGGACGAGCTCACCGCGCGCGGCCTGCCCGGCGGGCGCGACGAGAACTGGAAGTACGTCAATCTGCGTTCACTGGACAAGCTGCGGTTCGCACCGCCGCAGCAGCCTGCTCCCGTGTTGCAGCCCGACCAGTTGCCGGCAGCGATCGAGGGCTACGCGCGTTATACCTTCATCGACGGCGTGCTCTGCCCTGCCCTGTCGGCGCCCCTCGCGCGTGCAGGGGTTCTCATCAGCTCGCTTGCGCAAGGTACGGAGACCGCGGACATAGAGATCGCGGACAAAGATCCCGCTTACCTGACATCGCTGCCTGCCGATCTGCGCTTTGCGTTGCTGAATGATGCATTTGCCACCGATGGCGCACGCATCCAGATCCGTCCCGGCACTGAGTGCCCGGCGTGCATCGAGCTGCTGTTCGTCGCCACAGCCGAAGGCAAGAGCGCCGCGAGCTATCCGCGCGTCGAGCTCGAGGTCGCTGCAGGGGCTGACTTCGGGTTGATCGAACGACACGTGAGTGCCCTGAGCGAGGCGAGCTTTGTGAACTGCGCGGTGCAGGTTCGTGTAGCGCGCGATGCGCGGATGCGCCATTTTCGCATTCAGCAAAGTGGCAGCCGTGCAACTTTCCTCGACACCCTCACTGCGACCCTGGCGCAGAACGCGAGTTATCAGGTTTATGGCGTGGGGCTCGGCGCACAGCTCGCCCGCTCGACGCTGCACGTGCGGCTGCAGGGCAGGAACGCCGAGATCGGTTTGTTCAATGTATCAGTGGGCGGTCGGACCCAAACCCATGACAGCTACGCGCTGGTGGAGCACGTTTCTGCAGGCGCTCGTTCCGGCCAGACCTTTCGGGGTATCGCCAGTGGCCGTGCCCGTGTCAGCTTCAACGGCAAGGTGGTGGTGCGCAGCACCGCCCAGGGTACGGACTCGCAGCAGTCGCTGCGAGGCCTGCTCGCAGGTCAAGATGCCGAGATCGACGTGCGGCCGCAGCTCGAGATCTATACCGATGATGTGCGCTGCAGTCACGGTGCTACCGCCGGTAAGCTCGATGAAAACATGTTGTTTTATCTGCTGTCGCGCGGCCTCGATCGTGACAGCGCCCAGCGCATCCTCAAATGGGCTTTTCTCGAGGATGTCGTAGCCAAGATCGAGGTACCCGAGTTACGCCGCCAGATCGAGCACAGTCTCGTCGGGCAGCTTGATGAAGCCAGCGCATTGCAGGAGTTACTCTGATGGCAGCGACTGCCCCGCAGACGCCGATTGAGCATGGCCCGGTACTGGATGTCGAGCGCGTCCGCCGGGATTTCCCGATTCTCGAGCGCACCATTAACGGTCGGCCGTTGGTCTACCTGGACAGCGGCGCCTCCTCGCAGCGGCCCCTGCGGGTTATCCGCGCTGTCGATGACTACGAAATGAACTCGCACGCCAACATCCATCGTGGCGTGCACGCGCTCAGCCAGGCTGCCACCGAAGCGTTCGAGGGCGCGCGCGAGCGCGTGCGGCGGTACATCAACGCGCGCTCCACGCGCGAGATCATCTTCGTGCGTGGCACGACCGAAGCCATCAATCTCGTGGCACAGGCCTACGGCCGGCCGCGCTTCAAGCCTGGTGATGAGATCATCATCAGCGCCCTTGAGCACCACGCCAACATCGTGCCCTGGCAGATGCTCTGTGAGCAGACCGGCTGCGTGCTGCGGGTGGCGCCCATCAATCGCCGCGGCGAGTTGCTGTTCGAGGAGTACGCGAAGCTGCTGTCCCCACGCACACGCCTCGTCGGCATCGCCCACGTTTCCAACGCGCTGGGCAGCATTCTGCCGGTCAAACGCGTGGTCGACGCCGCCCATCAGGTAGGAGCCGTAGTGCTGGTGGATGGCGCGCAGGCGGCCCCCCACCTGCAGATCGACGTGCGCGCGCTCGGCTGCGATTTCTATGCCTTCTCCGGTCATAAGGTCTATGGCCCGACCGGCATCGGCGTGCTGTACGGACGCGAGGAGCTGCTTCAGCAGATGCCACCGTGGCAGGGCGGCGGCGACATGATTCTGACGGTCTCGTTCGAGAAGACCACTTACAATGAGCTGCCGGCCAAATTCGAGGCCGGTACCCCTAACATCTCCGGGGCCGTGGGGCTTGCTGCAGCCCTGGACTATGTCGAAGGGCTGGGGCTGTCCGCGATCGCTGCGCACGAGCATCGCCTCGTGGAGCTTGCGAGCCGCGAGCTGGCGAAGCTGCCCGGTATCGAGCTCGTCGGCACGGCGGCCAACAAGGCCTCCATCGTCTCCTTCACCATGGCGGGTGTACATCCCCACGATCTCGGCACGATCCTCGATCACGAGGGCGTCGCGGTGCGCACCGGGCATCACTGTGCGATGCCCCTCATGAGCTTCCTGGGCGTACCCGCCACCGTGCGTGCTTCCTTCGGCTGCTACAACACTGAAGCGGACGTTCGGGCACTGGTGGCCGCGGTCGGCAAGGCGCGGGAGGTATTCAGCTGATGGATCTGAAGGATCTGTACCGGGATGTGATTTTGGATCACAACCGTAACCCTCGTAACTTCGGGGCCTTGCAGGCAGCGGATGCGCAGGCGGACGGCCACAATCCCTTGTGCGGCGATCGCCTCACGGTTTTTCTGAAGCTGCGGGATGACCGTGTTGAGGACGTCCGCTTTGAGGGCAAGGGTTGCGCAATCTCCACTGCTTCTGCCTCGCTCATGACCGAGAGCGTCAAGGGCAAAAGCAAAGATGACATTCAGGCGCTGTTTGAGCGCGTCCACAAGCTGCTCACGAAGCACGACGCGGCGGCGGATCCGGGCCTCGGCAAGCTCGCGGCGCTCTCCGGGGTACGCGAGTATCCGGCGCGGGTGAAATGCGCAAGCCTCTGCTGGCATACCCTCAATGCTGCCCTCGACCGGGGCGGTACCGTGTCCACGGAGTAGCGATGCGCGCGCACGAGAATGAGCCGTTCTTCGTCAACCGCGAGGTGCCCGCGGTGATCGTGCCGGCCGGTGTCGAGGTCAAACTCAAGCCGGGGCAGGCGGGTTACATCACACAAGCCCTGGGGGGCAATTTCACGGTCTACATCGAGGGCAACCTCTTCCGCATCGCGGGCGAGAACGCCGATGCGATTGGCAAGGAAGCGGTGAGGGCTCCGGAGTTGCCGCCGAATGCCACCGAGGAGGACGTGAAGCAGCTGGCGTGGGATCAGATGCGCAGCTGTTTCGACCCTGAGATCCCGATCAACATCGTGGACCTGGGCCTCGTCTACGACTGCGCGGTCACCTCCAATGCAGACGGTACGCGCAACATCGACATCACCATGACGCTCACCGCACCCGGGTGTGGCATGGGCGAGGTGCTGGTGGAAGACGTGAAGGACAAAGTGCAGCGCATCCCCACCGTCCAGCAGGCCCGCGTCGAGCTCACATTCGATCCGCCCTGGAATCAGTCGATGATGTCCGAGGCAGCGCGACTGCAAACCGGAATGTTCTGAGGGCGCGCAGAGCTCCCTATGGGCATCTGGCAGGACGTCGGCGGCGCGGATTCGGTTGCCGACTCTGCGACTCTGGCAGCGGAAGTCGATGGCAGCGCGGTGTTGGTTGTACGCTGCGGCGGGGAGCTCTACGCCATCGAGGACCGCTGCACCCATGATGGCGAACCGCTGGAGGGTGCGGAAGTCGAGGCGTGCCAGATCATCTGCCCGCGCCACGGCGCCAGGTTCTGTGTGCGCAGTGGAGAGGCGCTCACGCCACCGGCATATGAGGCATTGAGGACCTATCCGGTACGCATGGAGAACGGCCGCATCCTGGTGGAGAGCCCGGAATGAAGCGCCTCACCCTGATGCGCCATGCCGATGCGCAGTGGCGCGATCCGCACATTGCAGATTTCGATCGGCCCCTGAATCGTCGGGGCAGCGCCGAAGCCGAGGCGATGTCACGTCGCCTCGGCGAGCTCGGCCTGGTGCCGGCGGTTCTGCTGACCAGCACGGCGCGCCGCGCCCAGCAAACGGCAGAGATCGTCGCACGGCAGCTGGGTATGGCCACTCGTCTCGTTCACAGCGAGGAATCGCTGTATCTGGCTGCGGCCCCGGAGATCCTGCGTCTCGTACAGGCTCTGGGTCCGCGCATCACGCACGTGATGGTCGTGGGCCACAACCCTGGCATCACCGAGGCGGCCCAACTCATGGCGCCCGGCGCCGAGCTGCAGGCGCTCGGCACGGCCGCCGTGTGCTCCTTGACCTTCGACGCCCGCAGCTGGCAGACGATCGGCGCGGAGACGTTAGCGGATGCGCAAGTCGAGCTGCCACCAGCCCGCCGCCTTGCCGCCCTGTGGGCGAGCTGAGACGCCATAAGCGCCGGGCAAACACCTAACACTCGGGCACGTTGACCGCAAGCCCGCCCTGGGACGTTTCCTTGTAGATGGTCTGCATGTCCGCGCCGGTCTGGCGCATGGTGGCAATGACCTGATCGAGTGAAACCTTGTGCGAGCCATCGCCGCGCATCGCCAGGCGCGCCGCGTTGATCGCCTTCACCGCGCCCATCGCGTTGCGCTCGATGCAGGGGATCTGTACCAGGCCCGCCACGGGATCGCAGGTGAGACCCAGGTTGTGTTCCATGCCGATCTCGGCAGCATTCTCGATCTGCTCGTTGGTGCCATTGAGGGCTGCGACCAGGCCCGCCGCCGCCATCGAGCAGGCGACGCCCACCTCGCCCATGCAACCCATCTCAGCGCCCGAGATCGAAGCATTGGTCTTGTAGAGCATGCCGATCGCTGCCGCACTCAGCAGAAAGCGCACAATGCCCGCCTCGTTTGCGCCGGGCTCGAAACGCATATAGAAATGCATCACAGCCGGTACGATCCCGGCGGCGCCGTTGGTCGGCGCGGTCACGACACGGCCCCCTGCGGCATTCTCCTCGTTCACGGCCAAAGCGTAGGCATTGACCCAGTCCATGGCATCAAACGCGGTACTGTTCTGGCTTTCCTTGAGCACACCATAGAGCTTGGGTGCGCGACGTCGCAGCTGCAGGCTCCCAGGCAACACGCCGGTCTGACGAAAGCCGCGCTCCACACAGGATTGCATGACCTGCCAGATGTGCAGCAGCCCTGAGCGCACATCCTCGGCCGTGCGCCAGCTGAGTTCGTTGGCCAGCACCAGCTCGTACAACTCCAGTCCGTGTTCCCGGCAAAGAGCGAGCATCTCGGCGCCCGAGTTGAAGGGGTAGCGCGGCGAGGCATGTGCCACCGATTCGGGGGCCTCCGACTCATCGTTGCGCACGATGAAGCCACCGCCGATGGAGTAATAATCCTCCTCGCGCAGCACCCGCAGGCCCTCACCCAAGGCGGTGAAGCGCATGCCGTTGGAGTGCCGGGGCAACCTTTCGGTACGCATGAACAGCAGCTGCATGGGCTTATCGAACACAGTCTCATGCTCGCCGAGCAGCCGGATCCGGCCGCTCTGCCCGATCCGCTGCATCAGAGGCTCGATGCTGTCGGGATCTACCGTTTCCGGATCCGCTCCCTCGAGCCCCGCGATGACGGCCCGGTCGGTGCCATGCCCCACGCCAGTCAGTGCAAGCGAGCCGTACAGCCGCACCGCGACTTGACGCGTGGCTTCCAGCAGCGCGGCGCTCTTCAGCCCGAGCACGAAAGCCCGCGCCGCACGCATGGGTCCCATGGTGTGCGAGCTCGAGGGCCCGATGCCGACCTTGAAAATGTCAAAAACGCTGAGCGTCATGCGTGGGAAGTTTACCTCTATGCTCTGGCCGAATGCGTCATTCGGCATGCTCAATCGCCGCAGTGCACGTTCGATCGCGGCCATACGGGTTCAATCGCGCCGGCACGTGCTCAAGCGCCGGGCACGGGTTCAATCGCGCCCGCGCAGCCGCCTCAGAAGCCGCCGCTCATGCTTATCCGGCCGCTCCTCGGGACGCGGGGTCAGGGCCGTCGCCGTCTTCATCCGCGCGACGAACTGGGCGCGACGCTCCTGACTGGCCACGCTTTCCTCATAACACTTCACGGCCTCGCTGGCCGGTCCGCGGCGCAGCGGGATGGCCCGTACGGCACATTCGAACTCGACCGTGCCACGCACGAAGGTTACCGAATCTCCAAGCTGTACGCTGCGGGCCGGCTTCACGCGGGCGCCGTTGACATGCACCTTGCCCCCACTCACGGCGGTTGCGGCAACCGCGCGCGATTTGAACAGCCGCACCGCAAACAGCCAGCGGTCGATGCGGCTCGCCCCGGGCGCATCCTCGTCGGACCGGCGGCGCCTATCCATGCAGGTTAGCGCTGCCGGCATCCGGGTGACGGGCAGATTCAGCCATGCGGCGCGAGTATAGTTGAAGCATGAATCCAGCTTTTACTGAACGGCTGCGTGCCGATCTGCAGGGGCTCACCGAGCAGGGGTTGTTCAAGAGTGAGCGCGTGCTGGCCGGGCCCCAGGGCGGGGTCGTCAGGACCGCAGAGCGCGACGTCATCAACCTCTGTGCAAACAATTACCTCGGGCTTGCCAACCACCCGGCGCTGCGCGAGGCCGCGCATCGTGCCGTCGATCGCTTCGGCTATGGCATGGCTTCGGTGCGCTTCATCTGCGGAACCCAAAGCGTGCACAAGCAACTGGAGGAGCGCCTCAGCAGCTTCCTGGGCAAGCAGGACACCATCCTCTACTCCTCCTGCTTCGATGCCAACGGCGGCCTTTTCGAGACGCTGCTGGATGAGCAGGACGCTGTGATCTCCGATGCGCTCAACCACGCGAGCATCATCGACGGTGTCCGCTTGTGCAAGGCACAGCGCCACCGCTATGCCAACAACGACATGCGCGAGCTCGAGAAGTGCCTCCAGGACGCCCGCGGAGCGCGTACGCGCCTGATCGCCACGGATGGAGTGTTCTCCATGGACGGCACCATTGCCAACCTGAAGGGCATCTGCGAGCTTGCCGACCGCTACGACGCTCTGGTGATGGTGGATGATTCCCATGCTACGGGCTTCATGGGCTCGCGGGGCCGCGGCACACCGGAGCTGTGCGGCGTCGCTGATCGCGTTGACATCATCACGAGCACGCTGGGCAAAGCGCTCGGCGGCGGCAGCGGAGGTTTCGTCTCCTCCACGCGCGAAGTTGTCAGCTGGCTGCGGCAACGCTCGCGACCGTACCTGTTTTCCAACAGCATCCCTCCGGTAGTGGCAGGAGTGAGCCTGCGGGTACTCGACCTGCTGGAGAACTCGCCAGAGCTGCGCAGCCAACTGTTTGCCAACACGAAGTTCTTCCGCGAGGGGCTGCAGCGCGTCGGCTTTACGCTCAAGCCTGGCGAGCATCCGATCCTTCCCGTCATGCTGGGCGATGCGGCGCTCGCCGGGCGTATGGCGGACGCCCTCCTGCAGCAGGGCGTCTACGTCATCGGATTTTCGTTTCCGGTCGTGCCGAAGGGACAGGCGCGCATCCGCACGCAGATGTCGGCTGCGCTGAGCCGGGAGCAGCTCGAGCGGGCGCTGGAGGCATTCGTGCGCGTCGGCCGGGAACTCGGAGTCATTCATTGAAAGCACTGGTCAAGAAAGAGGCCGCACCGGGCATCTGGCTCGAAGAGGTGCCCGAGCCGAGCGTCGGTCACAATGATGTGCTGATCGAGATTGCCCGCACCGCGATTTGCGGCACTGACATGCACATCTACAACTGGGACGCCTGGGCGCAGAAGACGATTCCGGTACCGATGGCCGTCGGCCATGAGTACTGCGGCAAGATCGTCGACATCGGCTCGGAAGTGCGCGGCCTGAGCATCGGCGACCGCGTATCCGGTGAAGGACACATTACCTGCGGGTACTGTCGTAACTGTCGCGCCGGTCGCCGTCACCTGTGTCGCAACACGGTCGGGGTGGGCGTGAACCGCCCCGGCGCCTTCGCGCAGTACCTGGCCATTCCCGCGGTCAACACCTTCAGACTTGCTGATTCGATACCGGATGACATCGCGGCCATTCTCGATCCGTTTGGCAATGCCACCCATACTGCGCTCGCGTTCAATCTGGTGGGCGAGGATGTCCTGGTCACCGGCGCAGGCCCGATCGGCATCATGGCAACGGCCATCGCCCGTTTCGTGGGCGCGCGCCACGTCGTCGTCACGGACGTGAACGACTACCGCCTCGGACTGGCACGCCGCATGGGCGCGTCACGGGCAATCAATGTGCAGCGCGAGTCCCTCGATCAGACCATGAAGGACCTCGGCATGCAGGAAGGATTCGATGTCGGGCTGGAGATGTCAGGCAATTCCGCTGCGTTTCGGGAGATGCTGCGGACCATGCATCATGGCGGCTCGATCGCGATCCTCGGCATTCCTCCTGAGGAGACGGCCATCGACTGGAACCAGGTCATCTTCAAGGGCCTGACCCTGAAGGGCATCTACGGACGCGAAATGTTTGAGACCTGGTACAAGATGGCGAGCCTGCTGCAGAGCGGACTGAAGCTCGACCCGATCATCACTCACCATTTTCCCATCCAGGAATTCCAGCAGGGTTTCCAGACGATGGGTTCCGGCAAGTCAGGCAAGGTCATCCTCGACTGGGCGACCCTGTAGCTGCCGCACGGCAGTTGCGAGACACTGCTACTGCACGGCGCAGAAACAGTAGGCGTACACGCGGTTCGGCTCTGAGAAGCGGCTCAGCCGCTCCACCTCACGAGTGAGCGGATCAAAGCGTGCTGCCGCGCGCGCCAGCGCGGTCAGTTGTGGATCCGAGGACAACATGGCGTGCGCGACATGGGTTCTCATCTGCAGCACCAGTTGCTCCGCCCAGGAGAGCTCCGGCTCCATGAACTCGATCTCATAGTCGGTCAGATGCGCACGCCGGGCGGCAGCGCGGGTCGCGTCCTCGAATGCCCCCAGTCCATCGACCAGCCCGAGACGCTTGGCATCGATGCCGGCCCAGACACGACCCTGTGCTATGGAATCGATCTGCGCGCGCGATTTCTTGCGGCCTGAGGAGACCCGCTCCAGGAAAACATCATAGCCACGCTCGATCTCGGCCTGCAGGAGCGCACGCGCTTCGGTACCGAGTGGCCGATCGATGCGCAGCTGGGATGCGAGCGCCGTGGTACCGACACCATCGACGCTCACGCCGATCTTCCCAAGTGTCTTGTCGACGGTCGGGATGATGGCAAAGATGCCGATGGAACCGGTGAGCGTTGCGGGGCTCGCCCAGATCTCATCGGCGGGTGCCGAGATGTAGTAGCCGCCGGAGGCGGCGTAGTCACCCATCGATACCACCACGGGCTTGCCGGCAGCACGCAGTGCCTGCAGCTCGCGGTAGATATGCTCGGAAGCGAGCACGCTGCCACCAGGGCTGTCGACGCGTACCACCACCGCCGCAATGTCCTTGTTGAGTCGGGCCTGACGGATCAGGCGCGCCGTGGAATCTCCGCCAATCGTGCCCGGTGGCTGATCGCCGTCCAGGATCTCGCCCGCGGCGACGATGATGCCGACCCGCTTCTTGCCATCGCCATGCAACTTGCGCTCAGCGTGGGCGATACGCACATAGTCGCGCGCGTGTACCGACTGAAACGAGCCATCCGACTCATCCGCACCCACGATGTCGATCAGCCGGCGCTCCACATCCTGGCGGGACTTGATGCCGGTGATCAGGCCCGCCTGCAGAGCAACCTGGGCTGCGTTGCCGCCGGCAGCCGGAATGGTCCGGGCCACGGTGTTGACGTAATTCGCGACCGCATCAGCAGGCAGCTTGCGCGCGCGCGTCACGGCAGACTGATAGCTGCTCCAGAGCGCATTCAGGTAGGCGAGACTTTCCTCTTTGTCCTCCTGCGACATGTCGGTGCGCGTGTAGCTTTCGACGGCGCTCTTGAAGGCACCCACGCGGAACACATTGATGTCCACCCCGACCTTGTCCAACGCCTGCTTGAAGAACATGCGGTAGCGGCCGTAGCCGTCCAGCAGCACAAAGCCGAGCGGATCGAGATAGATCTCATCCGCCTGCGCGGCAATGTAATAGCGCTCCTGCGTCAGCTCGGTGCCAAAGGCGATGACCTTCTTGCCCGCGGCGTGGAATTCGCGGATGGCTTTTGCGAGCTCCTCCAGCATAGGCTGGCCGGCACTGTCGAGGTGCTCCAGGTCGATGGCCATCACCGGAATGCGGCGGTCGCGGGCGGCCGCATGAATGGCATCCACCATGTCCCACAACAGCGTTTCGGCCTTGCCCTGACCCCGCGCCTCCTGTAGGGCACGCTCCAGAGGTGCCCCGGAAAGCTGTTCCACCAGCTCGCCTTCCGGCGCGACCAGCAGTGCAGCCTTCGCCGGCACAGTGGGCAGGGACACCCGCAGCGCGCCAAACACGAAGCCGAACAACACCACGAGCAGGATCAGATGCAGGAAGCGGCGCAGGACATCGAGCCCACGCCACAGCCCATACAGGATGGAACGCAAACGCGCCATGAGACCTACCGCCGCGCCGCAGCGCCGGCCAATTCAGATGCCAGACCTGACGGGCCGCCGGGCAGTGAGCACGGACGGCCGCTGCAGACGTTCAGATCTTTTCCTCGATCCTGGCAGCCTTGCCCGACAGATCGCGCAGGTAGTACAGCTTCGCGCGACGTACGCTGCCGCGGCGCTTCACGACGATGTCGCTGATGGCCGGGCTGTAAGTCTGGAAGACGCGCTCGACGCCCTCGCCATGCGAGATCTTGCGCACGGTGAACGAGGAGTTCAGACCGCGATTGCTGATCGCGATCACGATGCCCTCGTACGCCTGCATGCGCTCGCGGTCGCCTTCCACCACCTTCACCTGCACGACGACGGTGTCGCCGGGCTTGAAGTCCGGCACCGAGCGTCGCATGCGGGCCTTTTCGATGTCCTGAACGATCTTGCTGCTCATGTTCGTCATCCTCGATCGGATCTTTCCGCCGTACGCACGGCGAGAAACTCATTCAACAATCGGCCCGCCTCTGCCGCGAGCGGTTGTGCGGCGATCAGATCAGGCCGGCGGCGCCAGGTGCGCTGCACGGCCTGCGCCAGGCGCCAGCTGCGAATGTCCGCATGGTTGCCGGACAACAGCACGGGCGGCACGGCCAGCCCCTCAAACATCTCAGGTCGCGTGTAATGCGGCCAATCCAACAACCCGGCGGCGAAGGAATCCTCCGCGCTCGAGCGCTCATCTCCCAGCGCGCCCGGCAGCAATCGAGCCAACGCATCGATCACTACCAGCGCCGGCAGCTCACCACCGGACAACACATAATCGCCCACCGACAGCTCGTGATCGATGGCGAGCTCGAGGACGCGCTCATCCAGTCCCTCGTAGCGTCCCGCCACCAGCACGCAGCCTGGCAATGCCGCCAGCTCCTGTGCACGGCGCTGACCGAAGCGCTCTCCCTGAGCCGACAGGTAGATGCGCGGACTGCCCGCCGGTACGCGCGCGTGCGCGGCGCGGATCGCGGCAAGCATCGGCTCCGGCTTGAGCACCATACCGGGTCCGCCCCCGTACGGCCGATCGTCCACCGTATGGTGCACGTCGTGTGTGTGGGCCCGCGGATCCTCCGTGCCAACACTCAACAGGCCTCGCTCCAGCGCGCGGCCCAGGACACCGAACTGCAACGCGGCGTGGATCATCTGCGGAAACAGCGTGACGACTTCGATCTTCACAGCTGTAACCCTAGTCCAGCTCCGCAGGCCAATCCACTTGGATCAGGCCGGCACCGATGTCCACCTTGCGCAGGTACTCCGGCAGCGCCAGTACCCAGTGCTCGCGCTGCGCATCCCGCACCACCATCACGGTTCCCGACGGTGCGTCCACGAACCGAGCCACCGTGCCCAGCCGCACTCCCTCGAGATTCTCCACATTCAACCCGAGCAGATCGGCGTGGTAATACTGCCGCTTTCCGGGCCGCGGCAGCTGCGCACGCTCAATCTCAATCACCGCCCCAGTAAAAGCTGCGGCGGCATCGCGATCCTCGACTCCCTCGAGCCGCGCCACGAGGCGCTCGCCGTGCAGCTGCCCCTCGGCGACGCGACGTGTCTGCCGCTCTCCCGAGACCAATCGCAACACCCAGTCCGGATAACCGAGCAGTCCCTCGGGAACCTCGGTCCACGAGTCGACATGCATCCAGCCGCGCACCCCGAAGGGCGCTCCGATCCGGCCGAGCTCGATCCAGCTCACTCAGGCCGTGGCTTGCTTCCGGTAGGAGGCCACCAGATGCTGCACTCTTTCAGACTGCTGCGCGCCCTTGCTCAGCCAGTAGTCTATGCGGGGCAGATCAAGCTTCAGCTTTGGCTCGCTGCGCCGGGCTACGGGATTGAAGAAACCCACGTGCTCCAAGCTGGGGCCGCCCTGCCGCTTGCGGCTGTCGGTCACCACCACGTGATAGAAAGGTTGATTGCGCCCGCCGCGCCGTGTCAGGCGTATGGTTACCATGCTCTCATGCTCTCGTTCGCTACGGGGCCGGGCCCGGCCCAAAAGAGCGCGGATTCTACGGATATTTACGGCCGTCCGAAAGGCCTGCGACCGGAGCGGCCGCGGACCCTGACAGCACGAGGCTCAGCGCCCCGGAAATCCGGGGGGCATGCCGCCGCCGCGCAGGGCGCTCATCAGCTGGCGCATCTTGCCGCCCTTCATGCTCTTCATGACGCGCTGCATCTCCAGGAACTGCTTCAGCAGGCGATTGACATCCTGCACCTGCACACCGGAGCCGCCGGCTATGCGCCGCCGGCGCGAGCCGTCGATGATTCCCGGGTTGCGCCGCTCACGCGGCGTCATGGAATTGATAATGGCGATCTGACGGCGCAGGTCGCGGTCGCCCTGCTCCGCAGACACACCGCCACTTTTCCTTTGCATTGCAGCAGAGGGCAGCTTGTCCATGAGGGCTCCCACCCCGCCCATTTTTTGTAGCTGCTCGAGCTGACTGCGCAGATCGGCCATGTCGAAGCCTTTACCTTTCACGACCTTGCGCGCCAGGCGCTCGGCCTCCTGCGTATCCACCTGACGATGGACCTGCTCGACCAGGCTGACCACATCGCCCATGCCGAGGATGCGCGAGGCCATGCGCTCTGGATCAAACGGCTCGAGCGCCTCGGTCTTCTCGCCCACGCCGAGGAACACGATCGGTTTGCCGGTGATCTGTCGCACCGACAGTGCGGCACCCCCACGCGCATCGCCGTCGGCCTTGGTCAGCACGATCCCGGTGAGATTGAGCGCCGCACCGAAGGCGCGTGCGGCGTTGACGGCATCCTGTCCCGCCATCGCATCGACCACGAACAGCCGCTCTGCCGGGTTGATGGCGCCATCGATCTCGCGCACTTCATCCATGAGCGCCTCGTCCACGTGCAGGCGCCCGGCGGTATCCACGATCAGGACGTCAAAAACCCCGCGCCGGGCTGCCTCAACCGCCTGGCGGGCAATCTCTGCAGGCGCGGTCTTGGGATCCGCCGCGAGGTACTGCGCGCCCACCTGGCCGCTCAGCCGCTCCAGTTGCAGCATGGCTGCCGGACGACGCACGTCGGTGCTGACCAGGAGTACACGCTTGCGCTCGCGCTCAATCAGCCAGCGGGCGAGCTTGGCCGCGGTGGTCGTCTTGCCCGCTCCCTGTAAACCGGCCAGTAGCACCACTATCGGCGGCTGCACGCGCAGATTGAAGCCGGCGCGTGCGCCACCCATCAGCTCGATCATTTCCCGCTGCAGGATGGCGATGAATGTCTGCCCCGGCGTCAGACTGGATGCGACCTCTGCACCCAGCGCCTTCGCCTTCACCGCTTCGATGAAGGTCTTGATCACCGGCAGCGCCACATCCGCCTCGAGCAAGGCCACACGGACCTCGCGCATGGCCTCCGCAACGTTCTCTGCGGTGATGCGCCCGCGGCCGCGCAGGCTCTCGACCGTCTTGCTCAGCCGAGCGGTGAGGTTTTCAAACATGGCCGGCATTATAGGGGAAGGCACGCGGCCTTTCGGACCGTCATCGCTTGGGCAGAGGCAAGCACCTATGCTAGACAGCAGTCACCCGGCGGGGCTGCACTGTCCGGGGCCCTCGCCCGAGCCGCCCGAGGAATGCTGTCTTGAACGAGACTTCCACCGTCGTCCTGTTGTGTGCGCTGCTGTTTCTGCTGCTGATCATCGCCTTCTCCTCCGGCACCGAGGTGGCGATGCTGTCGGTGAACCGCTACCGGATCAAACATCGCGCGCAACAGGGCCAGCCGACCGCACGCCTGCTGGAGCGCCTGCTGCAGAAGCCGGATGACTGGCTGGGCGCCAACCTGGTCATCCTCGCCGCAGCGAGCGTGTTTGCCTCGGCCATCGCCACAATTCTTGCGCAACGCAGCGGCTATACGTATGCCATTCCCATCACCGGTGTTGCGCTCACCGTCGTGGTGATCGTGTTCTGTGAATTGACGCCGAAAATCTACGCGGCGACGCATCCGGAAGCGGTCGCCATGAATGCCGCGCGCATCTACCGCGCGCTCGTGCTCGTGTCTCGCCCGGCTTTATGGCTGACCAACACACTTGCCTACGGTTTTCTTGCACTGTTCGGGGTGGGGCGCGGCTCGCGCGCCAGCCAGGCTCTCAACACCGAGGAGCTGCGCACGGTGGTCGCTGAAGCGGGCCCGATGATCCCGGCGCGCCATCGCCAGATGCTCCTGTCCATCCTTGATCTGGGGCAGATCACCGTGAACGACATCATGATCCCGCGGCAGGAAATCTCAGCGATCGATGTACAGGAGAACTGGGACGAGATTCTCGACCAGTTGCGCCAGACAGCGCATACCCGCCTGCCGGTGTTCGACGGTGAGCTCGACAAGCTGCTGGGAATCCTGCACATGAAGCGCGTGGCGCAGGAGCTCGCGCGCGGCACGCTGACCCGCGAGCGGCTGATCGAAGTGGCCAGTAGCCGCGAGCCTTACTTCGTGCCGGAGAGCACGCCCCTGACCGTGCAACTTACACAGTTCCAGCGCAATCGCCGGCGGCTGGCGTTTGTCGTCAATGAGTACGGCGACATCGAAGGGTTGGTGACACTCGAGGACATTCTCGAGGAGATCGTCGGAGAGTTCACAACCGATCCGGCGACCGTCACTTACAAGGATATCTACGCTGAGCGTCCTGGTGTCTTTATCGTCAATGCCAGCGCCACCATTCGTGCGCTGAATCGCGCGCTGCAGTGGCACCTACCGACCGATGGCCCGAAAACGTTGAACGGCCTGCTGCTCGAGCGGCTCGAGACGATTCCCGATCCGGGCACCGCGCTGAAAGTCGGTGACTATCAGTTCGAGGTGCTGGCGATAGCGGACAATGCCATCCGCACCGTGCGGGTGTTTGCACCGGCGCAGAACACCGTCACGGCGGCCTGAAACGGGCTTAGCGAGTCATCTGCGGGCCGGCCTCGAAGGCCGCGGTGAGCGCCTCGCTGATTCGGCTCACGGTGAGGAGCTGCAGGCCTTCGAGCGGCTTGCGCGGCGCGTTATCTTTCGGCACCACCGCAATGCGGAAGCCCTGTTTGTGCGCTTCACGCAGGCGCTCCTCGCCGTAGGCAACCGGCCGTACCTCTCCGGTCAACCCCAGCTCACCGAATGCGATCAGCGACTGACTCACCGCCCGATCATGCAGGCTCGAGGCCAGGGCGATGACCATCGGCAGGTCCCAGGCGGTCTCGCCGATACGGATCCCGCCCACGACATTGGCAAACACATCGTGCTCCTGCAATGAGACGCCACCATGGCGGTTCATGACCGCGAGCAACATGGCGAGGCGGTTGGCGTCCAGTCCCTGTGCAATACGGCGCGGCGCGCCGAAGCGCATGCGATCAACGAGTCCCTGCAGCTCGATCAACAACGGCCGACCACCCTCCCGGGTCACAGTGACGATGCTGCCGGGTGCCGGCTGCGGCATCCGCGCAAGAAAGATGGCGGCCGGATTGCGTACTTCCTTCAGCCCCCCTTCGGTCATCGCAAAAAAGCCGAGCTCGTTTACCGCTCCGAAGCGATTCTTGGTGGCCCTGACGATACGATAACGGCTGCCCGCCTCGCTCTCGAAATACAGCACTGTATCCACCAGATGCTCGAGCACGCGGGGCCCGGCAATGGCCCCCTCTTTCGTCACGTGCCCGATGATGAGGACGGCGGTAGCGCTCGACTTGGCGAACCGCACGAGTTCGGCAGTACACTCGCGCAGCTGGGTGACCGCGCCAGCGCTGGTGGCGATCTGTGCCGATTGGATGGTCTGGATCGAGTCGATGACCAAAAGCCTCGCATGCCGCTCGACAGCCAGTGCCAGCACATTCTCCAGGGCGGTTTCCGCCACGATCTCCAGACGCGGCGCACTGACAGACAAACGCTGCGCGCGCAGGGCTATCTGGGCAACCGACTCCTCCCCGCTCGCATAGAGCACCGGCTGCGTGACGGAGGCATGCGCAGCGACCTGCAGGAGCAGCGTTGACTTGCCGATCCCAGGGTCGCCTCCCAACAGAGTGACGGATCCGGGCACGATGCCACCACCCATTACCCGATCGAGCTCGTCGTGGCCTGCACGCAACCGCTCTGTCAGGGACGCCTGAGCCGCCGCAAGGGACAGCAGCTGCGCGCCCTCGGCAGACCGCGCGCCATGCGTTGCCGCACGCGGATTGACGATGCGCTGCTCCAGCACGTTCCATTCACTGCAGGAGGGACACTGCCCTTGCCACTTCACAGTTTCCGTGCCGCAGGCGCTGCAGACAAAGACAGGGTTGAGGCGAGCCATCTAGGCGCTTTGGTTTCAACTGGTTAGGATGCGCATCGGGAGGGGCAGTTGGCCGGTTTGTGACCAGCCGCCTGCATTGCCCTGGCGGCAATGCTAGCTTATGCCCGCTCGAGTCGGGGACGAGAAAGTGACGCGTATCACATTTTGCGGACCGTTTGCAGGTCAGGGCATAGCATGACCCTGAGAAGCAGGCTGCGCTTTGTCGGGGTGACCGACACAGGCAAGGTCCGTGAGCACAACGAGGACACGATCGCTTTCGATCCGGACATCGGTCTGCTCGTTCTTGCCGACGGCATGGGAGGCTACAACGCCGGTGAAGTCGCCAGCGGCATCGCAGTGAAGACGATCGTCAATCTCGTTCGCGAACAGGTGGGGCGTGAGGATCTGAACAGCCAGGACCGTGAGTCCGGGTTGTCGCGTCCCAGCATCATCCTGCGCGATGCCATACACCGCGCCAACAAGATCATCTACCAGACAGCGCGTACCCAGCCGCAGTGCGAGGGCATGGGAACCACGGTGGTTGCCGCGCTATTCTTCGACAACAGGGTGACGATCGCGCACGTCGGCGACTCGCGCCTGTACCGCCAGCGCAGCGACAAGTTCGAACAGGTCACGATGGACCACTCGCTGCTGCAGGAGCTGGTCGACCGCGGCTTCTACTCGCAGGAAGAAGCGCAACGGGCCGCAAACAAGAACTACGTCACACGCGCGCTGGGTGTGGAGCCCAACGTCGAGGTCGAGATTCAGGAAGTGCCGGTGCAGAAGGGCGATGCCTACATGCTCTGCTCCGACGGTCTGTCCGACATGGTTGAGGACGAAGATATACACTTAACCATAAATACCTTTGGTGATAATCTGGATACGGTTGCCAAGCAACTGATTCAACTCGCGAATGACAATGGTGGCCGGGACAATGTCTCAGTGGTAATGGCACACGTCCTCGATGCGTTTCCGGCTCGTACGAGGATATTCGACAAGATTCTCGGCTGGTTCGGCTGAGCGAGGCGACGTACATGGCAAGGTTGGTCTTGAGCCTGGATGGCCAGGTAATGGCGGAATACAACATGAACAAGGAGCGGTACACGATAGGCCGCCTGCCTGACAATGACATCCGCATCGACAATGCGGCGGTGAGCGGGCACCACTCCCTGATCATCAACATCCTCAACGATTCGTTCCTCGAGGACCTGAACAGCACCAACGGCACCTACGTCAACGGCAAGCTCATCAAGAAGCATGCCCTGCAGCACGGCGACGTGGTTACCGTGGGCCACCACCAGCTACGCTTCGTGGAGGACGACGAAGCCCAGGACGAATTTGAAAAGACGATGGTCATCCAGCCCTCTTCGCGTCCCGTGGAGAAGATCCGCGCGGCAAGCGAGGCGGCTGACCGCATCGCGCCGCCACCGCCCCCGTCCGCAGCCGCAGCCGCAGCCGCAGTGAACACGTCAGCGACCGGCCGGACCCGCGCGCTGCACGAAGCCGCCGCACTGAAGAAAGCCAAGCTGCAGGTGCTTTCCGGTGCGTTTGCCGGCCGTGAGCTCGAGCTCAACAAGGCGCTCACTACATTGGGTCGCCCCGGGGTACAGGTGGCCGCGATCACGCGACGCGCCGAGGGTTACTACATCGTTCACGTCGACAGCGGCAAGGACAATGACTTTCCGCTGCTCAATGGCACCGCCATCGGCGCGCAGGCCAAGCGCCTCGCCGACAACGATGTCATTCAGCTTGCAGGCGTCAAGATGGGATTCTTCGTCGGCTGAAGGGCGCCGCTGCTAGCGTTGGGCATTGCGCCTACCGCAGCTCCAGCGGTACCCGCTGACTAACGCCGCAGAGGAGCTCGTAAGGAATGGTCCCTGCATAGCGGGCCACCTCTTCCACGGGCAAACCCACTCCCCACAAGGTCGCGGGCGTGCCCACGTGCACGCCATTCAGGGTCGTGACATCTACAGCAATCATGTCCATGGACACGCGCCCCACGACCGGTGCCCGCTGACCATCGATGAGCACGGGTGTGCCGGCCGGCAGGTTGCGCGCGAGGCCATCACCATAACCGGCTGCGATAATGGCGATGAGCGAGTCCTGTGCGGCCTGCCAGCAGCCCCCGTAACCTACTGTTTCGCCACGCTTCACCGTGCGAGTCGCGATGACTGAGGTTTCCAGTTGCATCACCGGGTGTAGACCCAACTCGGCGGCTGTACGGTCCGTAAAAGGCGATGCGCCGTAGAGCGCGAGTCCTGGTCGCACCCAGTCGCAGTCGAGCGCTACCTGGCCGAACAGTCCGGCCGAGTTGGCGATGCTGAGGGAATAGTTCAGTCCTTGCACGGCACTGCGGAAGCGTTTGACCTGCTCACGCGTCATCGAGTCGTCGCGCTCGTCCGCCCGCGCCAGATGTGTCAGCACACGGATCTCGAGCGGCGCGGGCTGCAGCCGCTGAAGACGTGCGAGAGCTGCCGGAAAGTCCTCGGCCCGAAAGCCCAGGCGGTTCATGCCGGTGTCGATCTTCACCCACAGAACAAATCGGCAATGGCCGGAGTACTCCTCCAGCAATTCGATCTGCAACGGGTCGTGCACCACGAGGTCGAACCCGTGGCGACCGACCTCCAGCAGCTGTTCGGGTGCAAAGACGCCTTCCAGCAGCACGATGGGCTGCGTGACACCGGCGGCGCGCAGCGCCAACCCCTCATCCAGACGCGCAACTGCAAATGCATCCGCATCGGCAAGCGCGAGTGAGGTGGCAATCAGGCCGTGTCCGTAGGCATTTGCCTTGACGACGGCCATGACGCGCGCGCCGCGAGCACGCTCGCGAATCGTGCGCAAGTTGTGCCGCAGCGCATGCGTATCGATCACGGCCCGGATCAGGCGATTCAACGCAGCACGCCTTCCGCGTACGAGTCCGGAACGTAGTTGGCAAAGCGCGTGTATTGTCCCTGAAATGTCAGAATGAAGGTGCCGATCTCGCCGTTGCGGTGCTTCACCAGATCGATCTCGGCGATTCCCTTCTTCGTGGTGTTGCGATCGTAGACTTCCTCGCGATAGATGAGGAGGATCATGTCTGCGTCCTGCTCAATGCTACCCGAGTTATGACTGACAATTCCGTCAGCTAACCAACACGAAGTTTGCGGAACCGTCAGATCAAACACCTCTTCCTCGCCACAACATTCAACACTGACGATGCGATCCCAGAAGATATCGGAGGTTGCGCATTGGGCAAGCTGAGGCGATTGGCCCAGCTGTACATAGGGCGCGATGTGCGGCTGATTGGAGGCATAGCGTTCTTCGGGAATCGTCCGGGTGATCGCAGCGCAGGTCGCCATCCGGTCACCACAACGCAGCTCGGAGACACGACTCCATCCTGCAGCGGCAAGCAGTCGATGCTGAGCAGTCGCCCGGATCGTACGACCATTCGCAAGCCGAACCCGAAATATCGGCCGGCGCCCCACTTTCCAAACCTTGTCGGATCGGGCGGACATCAGCTTGTGTTGATCGTTGACGGACCAGACCTGTGGCTGTTGGCCAACCAGGTCCGCGATCGGTATACGCTGGCCATCGGCAAGACATACCAGGGTGTCCCCCGTCACGCATTCCCGCAGATCCGACATCACGGGCTTCTTGTGCTCGCGTTGCTCGACGGCGCGATTCAACTGCGACAGCGCGATGACCGGTACAGACAGCTCCTTGGCCAACACTTTGAGGCCCCGCGAGATCTCCGCGATCTCAGTCGCACGGTTCTCTTTCGTACCGGGTACCTGCATGAGCTGCAGATAATCCACGACGATCAGATCCAACCCGTGCTCGCGCTTGACGCGCCGCGCACGAGCGCGCAGCTCCGTGGGAGTGAGCGCCGGAGTCTCATCGACAAATATCTTTGCCTCGGAAAGCTGACTCGTAGCGCTGGTGATGCGGACCCAGTCATCGTCGGAAATGCGGCCACTGCGCAGGTTGCCCAGCGGCACACCGCCAACCGACGACAACATGCGGGTGATGACCTGTTCCGAGGGCATCTCCAGGCTGAAGATCGCTACCGAGGCGCGCGTCTGACGCTGATGCAACGCCGCGTATTCCGCCATGTTGACCGCGAGGGTGGTCTTGCCCATCGAGGGGCGGCCCGCGACGATGACCAAATCGCCCGGCCGCAGGCCGCCCGTCATCTTGTCGAAATCTGCAAAGCCGGTCGCAAGTCCGCGCAGCTTATCGGGATTGCTGTAAGCGTCATCGATTTGGTCGATGACACCCGGGAGCAGCGTACGCACGGCGGTGGCGCCCTGACGGCCGCGGAATCCCTGCTCGGCGATCTCGAAAACATACTGCTCGGCCCTGTCCACCAGCTCACGCGCCGTCTGCCCGTCATTATTGAATACGCAGGATGCGATCTGACTGCCGGCGTGTATCAGCTGACGCAGGATGGAGCGCTCGCGCACGATATCGGCATAGGCGCGCACATTGGCGGCGGTCGGCGTATCCCGCGCCAACGAACCGACGTAAGCCAGCCCGCCTGCGGCCTCGAGCTGGCCGAGTCGCTCGAGCTCACCCACCACAGTCACGACGTCCGGCGGCTTGCCGCCACCGGCGAGGGTACCGATCGCGTCGTAGATCAGCTTGTGATCGGGCCGGTAGAAGTCCTCGCTGACAATGACATCACTGACATTGTCCCAGGCCGCTGGATCCAGCATCAGACCCCCGAGCACGGCCTGCTCGGCTTCGACGGAATGTGGCGGGAGCGGTGCGTCCGCGAGCGGGCTGATGCCCGTGTCGCGCCGTGCCTTGACAGGACCAGCCACCGGCCCGGGTACCGCTATTCTTCGGGGACGATGATCACCGCGAGCGGGACGTCGATGTCCGCATGCAAGTGCAGCATCACCGAATGCTCGCCCAGCGTCCGCAGTGCGCCGTTGGGCAGACGCACTTCACTGCGCTGGATCTTGAACCCGGTGCGCGTGGCCGCCTCGGCAATGTCACTGGTACCGATCGAACCAAACAGCTTCCCTTCGGTGCCCGCTTTCGCCGGGATCGTCAGCTTGAATTCCTTCAGCGCCTCGGCCCGCTCCGCCGCGGTGGACAGGTGCTCCCGAGCCGCGCGCTCGAGCTCGCTGCGCCGCGCCTCGAAGCGTGCGACATTGTCAGGAGTCGCAACTGTGGCTTTGCCGTGCGGCAGGAGGTAATTGCGGCCGAAACCGGATTTGACCTTGACGCGATCACCCACGTTACCGAGGTTGGCGACCTTCTGCAGAAGAATGACTTCCATCAGTGCAACCCTCAGTGCTGGTCGGTATAGGGCAACAGCGCCAGAAAGCGGGCGCGCTTGATCGCCACCGCCAGCTGCCGTTGATAGAACGACTTGGTGCCGGTAATGCGGCTCGGAACGATCTTGCCCGTCTCGGTGATATAGCCCTTGAGCGTAGCGAGGTCCTTGTAGTCGATGTACTTGACACCCTCGGCCGTGAAGCGACAGAACTTCTTGCGCCGGGAGAACCGACCCCCGCCGCTGCTACCACCACCTCGGTCACCACCGCCGCCGCCATTACCGGAGCGATCTCTGCTCATTGCCATGTTCTGATCCTCCTCAGGCGTTCTCGCCAGCGCCGCTGTCATCATCCTCGGGTGATGCGACTGCAGCATCCTCGCGCGGCCGACGCGATGGCCGCTCGCCCTCTTCGTCACCGTCCTCACGTCGTTCACGTCGGCGTCCGCCTTCACCCTCTTCATCCGCGGCCTTCGCCATCGGTGAGGGCTCGGTGACCGCCTCTTCCATGTTCACGACCAGGTGGCGCAACACCGCATCGCTGAAACGGAAAGCACCGGTCAGATCATTGAGCGTCTTCTGATCGCACTCGATGTTCATCAGAACATAGTGCGCCTTGTGGACCTTGGTGATGGGATAGGTGAGCTGGCGACGGCCCCAGTCCTCGAGGCGGTGCACGCGCCCCTCACCGGCGGCAATCATGCCCTTGTAGCGCTCGATCATGGCGGGCACCTGCTCGCTCTGATCGGGATGGACGAGAAAAACGATCTCGTAATGCCTCATGTGTGCTCCTTACGGGTTAAGAAGCCGCCCGTCGCGAGGCGCTGCGCAGGTGCGGCAAGGAGACGCCGGATGGTACCGGCGCGGGGTCGCGAAGAATACACAATTTTGCGGCGTAGGTCAGCCGGTCCGCTGCATGACTCAGCCGGTTCGCTGCCGCATGACCTCGTATAGCAGCATTCCCGTCGCCACCGAGACATTGAGGCTCTCCACGGTACCGAACTGCGGCAGACGCACCAGCCAGTCACAACTCTGCCGGGTAAGCTGCCGCAGCCCCGGGCCCTCGGCACCCATCACCAGGACGCTGCCGCCGGTGAAATCCACTTCCCAGGGCATTCTGGTCTCGGGAGCCGCGGCATCTGCGCCCGTCACCCAGAGCGCCGCCTCCTTGAGCAGTTTGAGCGTACGCACCAGGTTGGTCACGGGTACCACGGGGGTCGATTCGGCAGCGCCTGCGGCCACCTTGCGCGCACTTGGAGTCAGCTGCACGGCCCGATCGCGCGGCACGATGACCGCAAGCGCCCCGCAGGCATCCGCACTGCGCAGGCATGCCCCCAGGTTGTGTGGATCCTGGATTCCATCCAGGGCAAGAATCAACGGATTACGGACCTGCTGAAGCGCATCCAACAATTGGTCTTCTGACCAGGGCGGCAAAGGCTCTACCTCTGCGACCACGCCCTGATGAACAGCTTCGCCCGCCAGCTTGCGCAGCACCTGCGCATCGACACGCCGCAGGGCAGTGCCGTGCTCGCGCGCGAGTCTTTCCAACTCCTGAAAACGCGGATCATCACGTCGTACCAGGAGGTGCACCGAACGCACCCGTGCCGGATGGCGCAACAACAGCGCGCGTACGGGATGGACCCCATACACCATCTGTATGGGTTTCATGAGCTCATCCGGCGATATCTTCGACCAGCTCCAGATCGATCAGCCCCTCGATGGGGTTGACCGCCGTGACGATCACGCTGATCTTGGAGCCGACCCGCAATTCTCGCCCGTGACGCTTACCGATCCAGGCGTGTCCATCGTCGGCCATGACGTAGCTATCGTCGCGTAGGTTGTCGAGGTGCAGCAGTCCATCCACCGCGACCGCCAGAATCTGCACGAAGCACCCAAACTCAACCACCGTCGTGATGATTCCATGGAAAGTCTGGCCCACCCGCTCGCGCAGATAGGTGCACTTCAAAAAGGTTGCGACGTACCGATCCGCCTCGTCTGCCCGTTTCTCGAGCTTCGAGGTGCTCTCACCGAGCCCCGCAAGCTGCTCGGCCTCATACCTCACGGCAGCCCCTCCGCTCACCTGCAGGATAGACTTCAGCGTGCGATGCACGACCAGATCCGGGTAGCGACGGATCGGAGAGGTGAAATGAGCATAGTGCGTCAGTGCCAGCCCAAAATGGCCGATGTTGGTTGGTTGGTAAACTGCCTGGGCCATGGCCCGGATGATCAGCGATTCGATGAACGCCCGGGCTTCGGAGTGACCGAGGCGTCGCGTGATCGCCTGCAGATCCCGCGTGGTTACTGTCTCAGGAATCGATGCATCGATCCCGAGCGCCTGCAGAGTTGATTGCAGCCGATCGAGCTTTTGATCATCCGGCTGCGCGTGCACGCGGTATAGCGTCGGCACCCGGCGTTTTTCGAGCTCCTCGGCCACCGCGACGTTCGCGAGGATCATGCATTCCTCGATCAGCCGATGAGCATCGTTGCGCATCCGCAGCTCGATTGCCTTCACGCGCTCGGTGGCATCTATGACGAACTCGGCCTCGGCGGCATCGAAGTCGAGCGCGCCGCGTCGCGCGCGCGCCTTATGCAATGCGCGGTACACATCAACCAAGACCAGAAGTTTCTCGGTCAACGGACCCAACTCTTCGCGCGTTGCGAGGCGGCTTTCAAACAGCGCCTCATTCGCCTGTGTATAGGTCAGCCGCGCCGCTGAGCGCATGACGGCGGGATAAAAGCGCGCCTGCTTCAGTAACCCGTTGCGGCTGACGACCATGTCGGCAGCAAAGCACAACCGGTCGACGTGCGGGGCGAGCGAACACAAATGATCGGACAGCGCTGTAGGCAACATCGGCAGCACGCGTGTCGGGAAGTAGACCGAAGTGCCACGCTCGCGCGCCTCAGCATCCAGTGCAGTTCCGGGTCGGACGTAGTGACTCACATCAGCAATCGCGACGATCAGCCGATAGCCGTCCGGGTGCTCCTCTGCATACACCGCATCATCAAAATCGCGCGCGTCACGGCCATCGATGGTCACGAGCGGCAGGTCCCTGAGATCCTCGCGGATCCGCGCTTCGGCCGGATCCACCTGGCTGCCCCACGCCTGCGCCTCGCGCAGCGCAGCGGATGGAAAGTCATGCGGTAGATCGAAGCGTGCTATTGCCGACTCAGTTGCCAGCTCCACGGGACGATCCGGGTCCAGGCGCTGTGCAATCACCGCGAGCGCAGGAGCGAACGAGGTGGCATGGCGAGTGATGCGGGCGATTACCCAGTCACCATTGCGGGCGCCGTTTAAATCGCCATGCGCAACGGCACAATGCAGCTGCAGACGTCGATCGACAGCGTTGACCCAGGCAGTGCGGCCGTGCACGTCCACCGTGCCGAGGAATGAATGGACACCCCGCTCGAGAATTTGCTGGACCGAGCCGGACCAGCGGCCGCTCGAATCCTTCGCCAACAACACCTTCAGCCGATCGCCATGCATCACGCCCCGCATGTCCTTTGGCGGGATGAAGACGTTGTCGCGCATTCCTTCGACGCGCAAGAATCCATAACCAGCACGATTCGCACTCACGGTTCCATCTACAACCGTACCGGGCCGAATGGCCGGGCTTTCGGTACCAACACCGGTCCTGCGGGGCACCTGTTCGCCGCCCCCCCGCTTCAGGTCTCGCCTGGGAGAGTGCGACTGGCTCCGGGTGGCGCCGGCCGGATGGCGAGTGCCGCGGGGAGATGACGTTGGCGACGAATCGCCGCGCGGGGACGATTTCGGACTGGAGCGTGGCCCCTTGCCTGCCGGCCGCGCACCCCTCCCGGCAGTACCGTACTTGGAGCGCCGCGCTTTCAATTGACAGTCCCCCACCCCGTGCGTACATTGCGCCGCCTTCCATTGACCTTCCGAACGCCTGCCCGGGTGGCGGAATTGGTAGACGCACTAGTTTCAGGTACTAGCGGGTAACACCGTGGAGGTTCGAGTCCTCTCCCGGGCACCAGATTTTCCTTATTTATCAGAATAATAAAATATCTTCCTAGGATCGTTCGAGATCCAGATTTCCTCGCAGTTTGGGTTCGAACTATAGTGGATTCGCACCACAATCACTTAAGTAGTTGCCCTGGCTTCTTAATCCGACCGGCGAGGACAGGGAGATCTTCGAGTCAGATTCCATGTCAGCCAGGTGAGCAACTCGACCAGGGAGCTGTCCCTCGCCGTAACAGCGGGCAATAAATCCGCTTAGGGAGTCGGCCGACGGTAAAGGTGCGTGATAGTCGTGTTTGATGGCCGTTATACCAACCACTAGTGCGCAAGCGCAGCGTTTGAACGTATGTGTCATCCGTCAGCGCGCGCCAGCGTTTGCCCGCTATCCGATGTGCTCAGTGACCCTGATGACAGGTATCTTCGCGGCTCCAGCGCACTTTCATTGATGCATTACTTTTCGGCCTACGGCTCCGGACTTGCGCCCGCTAGCCCTAGGAACACCACGATAGCGCGATTCAATTGCACGATGTGCTCGTCATCGAGTCGCCCGATGAGCTTCCCGACCTTTGTGCGCGCGACCGTGGTGACCTTATCGACCATCAGGCTGCTGCGCTCCTTAAGCCCATTACGCTCCGTCGGGTCGACAGGCACCCTGAACAAGGGGGCAGGTGTTGAATTGGTCGTGAAGGGGCAAAAAGTCACCGACAGGAGCTCTTCGAATCGATCGTCCTGCAGGATCGCGACTGGGCGTGGCGTGCCCGTATCGTCCCGGCCACCCGCCACGCTCCGGATCTCACCCCGCCTCACGTAGTGGTCCAATCCGCAATCGATTCAATGAATGCCAGATCGTCCTGCTCCGTTGTGCTCCGAGCGATCGCCCGCGACTGCCGGCGTGCCTGCGCCGCAAAGTGTTTCGAACGCACGTCGGGCACCCAAATTTGTATGGGGCGAAGACCCGCAGCACGCAAAGCCTCGCGATGTTTGCGTACCCGCGCGGCAACAGTTGAGCGCGAACGGACCCGAGTTGAACTCATGCCAAAGCACCTCCATTTGCATTACATGTAACGCGATACTACCCCGCACTAGAGTTACATGCAACGCACAGTCGTCCGTTAGGTTCGAGGTCCGTGGGTCCACGCGGCGGGTAAAAGCGGGGTAATAGAAAGTTCGGTTCCGGGCGACTACGAATCGTTTGCCAGGCGCGTAGCTCAAAAGCACACTATCGGTCGTTTGACGCAGTCTCCCGCAGTAACTTACGGTCAGGCTCCTCTGGAGAATCTAATGAAACGAACGCCGATCATCGCCGCGCTCGTGCTATCCACCTTCTCGACCGCCATCGCGCAACAGCAGAGCGTACGGACACGAGATGCGGCGAGCTCCGAGCAGGCTGTTCAGCAGCGGGATCAAGAGCGGATTCGTGCGCAGATCGCCGCCGACACCAACGCGCTTCGCCGGATCTACGCCGATAACTTTTTCGGCATCGGACCGACCGGTGTCGTGCGCAACAAGGCAGAGGTCATCGCCGACTTCACATCGCACACGCTGACGTACCAATCCATCACGACCGCCGAGGTTCGCGTGCGCGTCTATGGAAATGCTGCGGTGGAAACCGGCCGCTCCACGATGGTCGGACAGGACAGGGGCAAGGCCGTTCCGCGCGAAAATCGTTTCACGCGCGTCTGGATCATGATGGACGGGCGCTGGCAACTGGTGGCTAATCACTATTCCCTGATGACTACGCAGTAGGAATGGTACGGTTCTGGCGCCTCAGGTGACGTCCCAATGCGCCGGCGGCGAGCGCGCGCGCTGCTAGGAGCAGAAAAACGCACTCTGACGCCACAGCGCGCATCAAACAAGGTAGCCGACAAACTCCACGAGCCACTGCCCGGGAACGCGAGCGAACAGCGTCCTGCCACTCTTCGGGAATAAAGCCTCCACCGCTGCGATCTAGAGATCACGCAATTGCCGATTCGCAGCGCGTCGTCGCTCGGCACACGATCCTGAGGGAGGCTGACCCATCATGAGCAGGTAACTCTTGCTGTTATCGCGCTGATCGCTCTACAGAACCCGCTGCCGGCACAGGCGACACCGTCGCCCACCGAAGCGCCCGAAGGCTTTGACACTCCGACGCTGGTCGAGCATCCGGGTTCCAAAAGCTCGAGGAGTGGCATTGCGCAATCACCGGGTGATACCTTCGCACGGGATCAACAGGTCTACGAGACGCAGCACGATGTAACGCCGTCCCCAAGGGTGAGCGCGGCACGCAATGCCCTGATGTTCTCGGTGACCGGTAGGTGCTCCTGTGCTTCTGGAATCACGGCACGATCGCTGCGCCGCTTGCAGCCGCCATTCCCATGCTTGAGCGAGCAGTGATTTACCTGAACTGCGCCGACGAGTGTTCCCTAGCGATCGGGTGGTGGCCGCATTGCAATTCAAACTCCGCGCGCCACCGAGTTACATCAGCTCTTTAACCGCTGCCCCGCCACTAGCTTGTCGAACTCGTCCAGCATGTCCGACATACCGATTGCCGTTGAAAACTCCCGCACCCAACGTCGGGCGGCCACAACATCTGCATCTGGATGTGCGGCCAACAATCCGCGAATATCCTCGATATCCTTGGGCCGGTGAGCGATTGCCTTCATCACCAGCAAGTCTTCGACTCTCGGCAGTCGGACGGAGATACCCGCTACATCGTGTGACTGGCTCTGTTCGACCGCTATCTGTTCGAACGACAGAACGCCGAACGTGATGTCCAAATCGATCCCGGACTTGGTGTGCTTCATGAGCAGCACGCGGCTACGGTGCGCGAACGCCAGTGCGTCGGAGATCCGTGGAGCGATACCGAAAGCCGCCGCACCGTTGACAGCTCGCGTCCACTCCTCTTCAGGAAGCACCGCCAGTGCATCGATGTCCCGGGTGAGTCGCGGTCGGCCGAGTACAGATGCCGCGACGCCGCCAATAACCATCGCGGGGATGCGTTCGCCGGTGAACCAGTTCGTCAGGTCCGCCAACGCGGCCAGGAGAGATGCGGGAAGTTCCTCAGACACCTATCGCCCGCTTGATACGTGCCCAGCGTTCGCGGACCGCCTCCGTTTCCATCTCTCGGCTGGGCTCAACGCCGAACACACGACGTGCCTGCATGAGCGCCGCCAACTGCCGCAGCTTGGTTTCCATTGGAGTACGCCGCAGCTCCGCCGCCTCCATTTCGCCGACCAGTCGCCAACGCTCAAGATATGCGTGAGCCTGTTGTGGGGTTAGACTGCTCATGTGACGATTCTACTACCCGCCGCGATATAGCTTCCGAAGTGACTTCAAAGACCGCCTGGCTCATGCGGTCCCACCCCGTAACACCGCAGCGCCGGATTGGGGTCCTGGGCGCCAGTAAAAACAATAAGTTAGCGTTGATGGATTCTCTTTTTGGAGGTGTTTGTCCGCATCGCCGAAGAGGATGATGCGGGCCGAGCGTTAGCGCTCGGGACCGTCCGCGGGTGGGTTCTACCCACTCTTTATAGATGTCGTGGCGGGGGGTCAGCAATCAGACAGGACCCTCGACCCGACAGTTCCGCGGTGACGTACACAAGGATTCATGAAGACACCGGCTGCCCTGCAACCCCTTATCGATGATGGTGTGATCGACGAAGTCGTCCGTTCGCTCAAAAGCGGCAAGGAGGCCACGGTTTATCTGGTGCGCTCCGGAGCGCACCTACGCTGCGCGAAGGTGTATCGCGATATGGCGCAGCGAAGTTTCCAGAAACGTGCGCGGTACCAGGAGGGGCGCAGGGTGCGTGGCAGCCGTCAGGCGCGCGCCATGGCCAAGAGCACGCGCTTCGGGCGCAAAGAGCAGGAAGCGGCCTGGAAGAATGCCGAAGTCGACGCACTCTACAAACTCGTCGCCGCTGGCGTGCGCGTACCCAAGCCTTACGGATATTTCAACGATACGCTGATCATGGAGCTCGTGACCGATGCCGCCGGGGACCCGGCCCCACGGCTCGGCGAGGTCGATCTGTCGGCCGAGGCCGCACGTGAGTATCACCAGTTCCTCATCGGGCAGATCGTGCGCATGCTGAGCATCGGACTGATCCACGGGGATCTTTCGGAGTTCAACGTCCTGGTCGGAACTGAGGGGCCGGTGATCATCGATCTGCCGCAGGCGATCAATGCCGCGGGCAACAACAGCGCGTTCGCGATGCTCGAGCGCGACGTGAACAACATTCGCGGCACGCTCGGGCGCTACGCATCCGAGCTACTGGAAACCGAGTTTGCGCGGGAGATGTGGGCGCAGTTTGAGCAGGGTGAACTGACCGCCGACCGCAAGCTTACGGGGGTCTTCGCGCGCGACGAAATTGCGGCGGATGCCACCGCGGTCTTGCTGGCTGTCGAGGATGCGCGGGAAGAAGCGCTGCAACGCGAGCTGGGACGCGAGAGCTAGACGCCCGTTCCCTTTTGCGCTCAGAGACTCTGGAGCAGCGAGGTGCGTAAAGGCTCGTGGACAATAGTGGCTGGTCGTGTCGATTTGGCTCCGCCCCTACTCGTCGCTTTCGTGAACAGCCGGAGCCACACTAGACCACTGACAAAGGAGAGCCCCCGATGACGATTCAGTCCAGCAAAGCGCCCACCCCATACTGCAGTCGCGGAATCCGCACAGGTCTGACCGCACCACGCTTTCTTGCCGCCGTGGTGATGGTTGCCGCGTGGGGCTTGGATAGCGGGTTATCGCTGGCTGCCGCGCCCACCGTATCGCCCGCGAAGGCGCCTGTGACGGCGCCCCCGGCGGGCGCCTACAAGCTCGACAAGGCCCATGCCAGCATCGTGCTGCGGGCGAGTCACATGGGATTCTCGACCTACACAACGCGCTTTAGCCGCTTCGATGCAGATTTGACGTTCGACCCGAAGGACTTGCCGGCCTCTAAGGTGGTCACGACCATTGACACATCTTCGTTCGAAATGGACGCCGCGCCGCAGATGTGTCTCGACATCATGAAGGGGCCGCAGATGCTCGACACGGCAAAGTACCCCCAAATCGTCTTCAAGTCTGAGAGCGTGCGAATGACAGGGCAGAAGTCGATGGAAATCACCGGCACGCTAACGCTACACGGCGTGACACGTCCGATTGTCCTTACGGCAACCTACAACGGGGGCTATCCCGGGATGCCCAAGATGGACCCACAGGCGCGTATTGGATTTTCCGCGCACGGCTCGTTTAAGCGCTCGGATTTTGGCATCGCCTTTGGCGTGCCGGCGCCCGGTACTACGATGGGCGTTGGAGATTCAATCGACTTCTCGATTGAAGCGGAATTCACCGGCCCACCGCTCGCAACACCAGAGGCTCAGTCGCACTGAAGGGATTCGAGGTACACGAATCCTCCTTCCCCGGACCCATCAGGCCTTTTCCGAAGAGACTGCCAGCGGCCAGTAAAATTCTCGCTCGAGAAGCGCAGCTCAGATGGACCAGAGTGCGCCCGATCAGAGAAGACACATGGACAGCCACCCGGCAACAAGGGCGGGATTGAATCGCCCGGCCGAGCGTGATCTATGAATGAGCGCCGATTGCCACTGCCTCCAGGCCGTGGATCAGCGGATAAGTAATCCGCCGCCTATGACCAGAGCCGCGCGGATGAGATGTACTTCGCTCCGTCACCCCGAGGTGCTCGAGCCAGCCGACAATCACGAGGGTGTCATGAGCTTTGACCTCACGCAGAACGGGCGTGAATGAGCTGCGGCCACGAATTTGCTGCTCATATCATTCGACCATCAGGAGGGAACTCAAATGCAACTGGATAACAAAGTCGCGGTCATCACCGGCGCTGCGAGCGGCATCGGCAAGGAGATCGCCCGAACCTTTGCTCAGGCCGGCGCCACCGTGGTGATCGCCGATCGCAACGCTGCAGCGGCGCGGCAAGCCGCAGAGGAGGTGGGCAGTGGCGGCCAACGCAACCTCGTCATTGCGATGGATGTCACGAGTGAGTCGGACGTCGAGTCCGGGATGGCAGATGTCATGGCAGCCTGCGGCCGCATCGACATCCTCGTCAGCAATGCCGGGATCCAGATTGTCGCACCGTTAGATGAGCTGCCCTTTGCCGACTGGAAACGCCTGCTGGCGATCCACCTAGATGGCGCATTCCTGACCACGCGTGCGGTGCTCAAGCACATGTACCGGCAAGGCAGCGGCTGCATCATCTACATGGGTTCGGTGCATTCAAAAGAGGCGTCTCTGTTGAAAGCGCCCTACGTCACCGCCAAGCACGGCCTGATCGGACTTGCGAAGGTTGTCGCCAAGGAAGGTGCAAAGCACGGTGTGCGTGCCAATGTCATCTGCCCGGGCTTCGTGCGCACGCCGCTCGTCGATCAGCAGATTCCGGAGCAGGCGCAGAAGCTCGGCATCTCCGAGGAAGCCGTCATCAGTGACATCATGCTCAAAGACACGGCTGATGGGCAATTCACCACGCTTCGCGATGTCGCCCAGGCGGCGTTGTTCTTCGCCTCGTTTGAGTCGAATGCGCTCACGGGGCAATCCTTGATCGTGAGCCATGGTTGGTTCATGCAATGACGTGTGGTGCGAGACGCTCCTCATGCCGAAAGGAGAATGACACGGTTTCGTGAGCCAGTCGGTTGTCGAGCTATCTAGACGATGCCTATCCGCCGAAGCAGTTCGTCCGTCAGTGGGCGCCGGCGTTTGCGTACCGGCGGGCTGCTGCCCCTACTTTCCAGGCGGATCCGGCTCCAGGAAATCCTCCCCCCGATAAGCACCCAACGGGATGGGTCCGCCGACTGCGCTCACTGCTTCCTGGTCGCGCTCTGATAGAGAATCGGCAATGACGTCGATCCGTTTCCAGGTCGGAAAGGGTTGGCGGCCACTTTCGTCGGGGATGTGCGGAGATAGTTTTTGCTGGGCGAGCTTGTGAATATAGCGGCCGCAGTTGACAAAGATTTGGCTCGCCGTGACCTGCACGAGATACAGTGCGCCGGGAGTCCGCGAAGGCCCCTCATTGGCGAGCACCCGGGCAACACCCTGAACCCGCAGCCGGCGCGGCGAATCGAAGTCGATGAACAACAGTCCGACCTGGGGCGAACTCTCGATATTGCCGAGGGTCAGGAACATCCCGTTACCGTCAAAGACGGGAAATACCAAGTCCGAGGGGCCGGTGAGTTGCACAAAGCCCGGCGCGCCACCTTTGTAGGACACCGTGGGCCGTCCCTTAGGATCCACGGTGCTCAGAAAGAAAAACGTGGCGCTGGTGATGAAAGCCTGGTCATTGGGATCGAACTCCGAGTGAGCCAGATTTTCCAGCCGATCCGCCAGACGCCGGGTGTCGTGCCGGTCATGGAATATCCGGTGCGTGTCGGCATAAAGTTCGCTCATGCTTGCCTCCAAAAAGAGATCACGGTGACTCATCCTACGCTCGGCAGCGTCCGAGCGACGAATGCGCGTCATTAGACGTTATCCTCCACGCAAGCCTCTTCAGAAGCGCGCGCCCGGCGCATATAGCAGCGGGAAGAACTGTCCTTCCACCTTCTGGCCCGCTGGGATCGCCGGGATGCCGTGCAGCAAGGGATCATCGCTTGCAGAGCGCACTCCATCTTTCATGACATTTATCACAGTCGCGCGGCGGGAACGCTCAGAGTAATTCGCAAATGATCCATGCACCAGACGTGGATGATGGAACGAGGCTTCGCCTCTCTTCAGTTCAACCGCGACAGGGTGTAAGAATTCGCATCGCTGGTCCTCGTTCAGAACCGCATCGATAGCGGTCATATCTCCCGCCAGTCCAGTGATGGGCAGATCCGGCCAGAGATGGCTCCCAGCGATGTAGTGCAGGCAGCCGTTCTCCCGATTCGAATCATCGAGAGCAATCCAACAAGTCAGGTGAGCTAGTGGTTGAGTTCGGGTCCAGTAAGAGTAATCCTGGTGCCAGGCAACAACTCCGCCGTGACGAGCGGGTTTGCAGAACAACTGGTCGTGCCAGAAGCGAACAGCGCCATCCAGCAGCTGTGCCGCCGGAACGGTGAATGCCGGATGCCACAGCAGGTCGTGAAAGCCTGGTGCGATGCGCCAGGCACCGAGCGCGTGGAACAGCACATGACTGGGATCGGTTGATTCATTCGAGTTGTATTCGTAAAACAGGCCCCGCTCTTCCGCTGACGCATCCAGCAAGCGGCTTAGCTCCTCTGTGAGGCTGTCCACCTGCTCGTCGGAGAGAATGCGCACTCCGCTCAAGTAGCCATGTTCATGAAAGAAATCGACCTGCTTGAGGGGTAGCTTGTACCTTGCCTTCATTCGATCAGCAGGAAAGAGCGAAGTGACAGGCTGATGTTCGACAGAAAGGTCGTGAATCATACGACTAGGTAGCTTCCGTCTTCGCGATGCTGCTTAAAGCAATAGTCTCAGGGCCGATCGGCCCATGTTTCCCCAATGGTGTGGCTGCCGGCGGGAACCGTGAATGTCACAACCCCATTCTGTACGGGAACTTGACGAGTGACACCCCCATCAACGCTTAGTGAAACGGCACCTGATCTTGTTTCCATGGTCGCTACCTGCGTAGCGCGAGCCGTCTTTATCGAAAATGATAGGCCATCGGGCTTAAGAATATAGCTCCGTACAACCACACCGGCATCTGCCTCGAAGCGAGTTTCACCGTCGCGCTTAACCGAAGTGCGAGCGGGGCCGATCGTCACATCATAGCGGTGCTGCTGCCACGTGACACCGAGCAGTTGACCTTCGCGCGGCGGCTGTAGCGCTCCAAACCGAAGCCCGTCCCAGGGATTCTCGTCAATGAATTGTTCTATTGCGATGAGGCACAAGAGAGCGCCCCACGTGTAGTGAACGTCTCCTCCTGCGCTGCCGCCCCACGCATAGTACTGCTCGTTGGTTCGCTGCTGTGCTTGCCAGTCCTCCATAAATAGGCGATGGCTCTTCTCGGCGAACTCCAGCGCTACCTCGTCTTCGCCGTAGCGATTGATTCCCTGATAGACGAGGTAGTTTGTTGGGCCCCAGATGTCGCCCCGCCAGTAGTATTGATCCTGGAATGCCGGGTCGTTCCGGGCAATCGTCGGGATAACGTACTTCCCCCAGAACTCCTCGGAATTGAGCAAATGTTCACGCACCATGCGTCTTGCCTGATCGGGTGTGGCGATACCTGCGAGCAGCGGATAGAAGTTCGTCGGTGACAGTCTCTTGGAAAAATGGCCATCCCAATGTCGGTTTTCGAAAATGCCGTCCTGCTCGTTCCAAAGGAGCCTGCGCACCAGGCTCTTAACTCTGTCGTACTCAGCCAAGAAACGCCGGTTGTCATCCTCATAGCCGAGAATCGCAGCGATTTTGCCTAAACACTCGGCATCCAGGGCATACAAAGAGTTGAGGCCGACATCGTCCAGTTCCAATGTGTACGTCTTGGGATTGTAGGCGACGTCGTCGTACATCGGGCTGTCGTCCATCCCGCTCTCCCACTTGGCCTGAACGAGAAAGCCACGGCCACCTACAGAATACGTCGCGCCCCGGTCGCTGCCCCACTCAAGCAGCCCGTCATGGTTGCCATCCCTCCAAGGCTGTCCGTCGCCGCGATTAGCCAGCCACCATTCGTGCCACTTCTTCAGTCTGGGGTACGCCCACCGCAATTGCTCGATGTCGGCCTTGCGCTCATAGTTCTTCAATACGATGTAGGCACCGACCGGCGGCTGCGACCGATCTGGACTCGTGCCGTTAGCGGCATCGACATTGGGGACAACTCCGTTCGGCGACTGAGCCAGCAGAATTGCCCGCACACCGGCGGATGTCTGTAGTGGATCCTCAAGCGCGGTCAGAAGCGATCCAAAAAAGCAGTCCCACTCACCAACAACCCATCCTCCAAAGCCGTGAGCCCAATTGCGACTAATACTGGGGAACTCTAAGCCGAGGGACGTGACATACAGGCTATTCCAGAAGAGAGAATTTCCGATTGCTTCCGGCGCGCCTGCAAAAAGCCCATTGATGTGAGGCCGACCCCTGGCATAAGAATCCCCCTGCCGATCAAGGATCGAGTCGATCTGCCCAGACGTCAGCAGCTGACGGGCGTACTGCGACATCGCGCCTGGATTCCAGCCGATCTTGGCCACGAAATGTGCGCCAGACTTGACTGACGCCATAAATTGAAGGCCTGCCGCCGCATGCGACCGTTGGCCCTCGACAGCGGATTTAATGCCAACTATTGCCTTGTGCTCCTTCGAGGGGCCGGCTAGCTGGCCGGCATCCATCATTTTGCGCAGTTGTTTTACTTCGGGAAAGAGCCCGGCGCCGACCACAGGGCGATCCACAGCGACCACGAACTGGGCAGCCCTGTCGAACACGCCGTCCATGAAATACTCCCCGTTAATCTGACCCTCTACTGCGGCGACGCTATATGTTCCTGCAAAATCGCCGGGGCCCGGACTATAGGCCTCCAGCACCAGCTGCACATCTTGCGGAGCCTTGATCCTTCCCACCACTGTTGTGTCGTCAATGCGAGACCATTCAAGTGTGATGGTTGCTGCGCGGGGACGGTGTCGCCAACCCAAGAGGGAGTAAGACCCGTCTGGCGCATGAGCTCCAACCAGGCTGACGGCATCGAAGATGCGCTCCCCGTCCAAAAAGGTATCGGTCTTCGAACCGATGCGAATCGCAAAGGGCACTCGTTGTCCATATGCCTTGGACTCGAACACGATGCCGTTCCACGCATCCGCATCGAAAGCGCCGATATGAACATCAGAAAATTCTGAGGTCACCTCCGCGGCGAGTGACATAGGAAGGAGTAGAGCCAAGAAGAGAGCCGTACGCTGCCACTGGACTCCTAAATCGCGCGGCAGCCGCTTGTATCGTGGGTCCCGTGGGCTGTCGCGGCCGATCGCACGTGTGGTTCCCCCTGAGCGGCTTTTCCTTGATGTATTAGTTTCGTTCATATGCAGATTGGCGTGCTCCGAAACATTCGTTGCCTGCCCATGTACCGGGGCTTCCCTGGTCGGCCCATCCGAACAGGGAGTATATGTAGGCGGGGGAGATCCCGCACAGCTTCATCGGCGGCTCGAGCACCACCCGCCCCGAGAGCCCTGCCCTTCGGTCCCTTTTCCAATCGGCAACAGTGATGTATGATTTCGTTATTATGCGAAACGACGAATCCGTAGGCGTGCTTGACGTGCCTACCCTCAAGGCGCTGTCTAATGCGCGCCGACTCCAGATCCTCGCGTGGCTCAAGGAACCCAGACGCAATTTCCCCCCACAGGTGGATGGGGACCCGGTCAAGGACGGTGTGTGCGCCGATTTCATTCGTGAAAAGCTGGGAATCGCCGCAGCAACGGCGTCTCAGCACCTGAGCCTGCTTGTTCATGCGCATCTCCTCATTGCAACGCGCAAGAAGGGTTGGACGTTTTATCGCCGAAATGAGTCCGGGATCGCTCGTTTTGCACGGTCGGTTGGCAAGCATCTTTGAGGCTCTGATGCAAGTCGCGTATGTACACGTCGACGTGTTTGCCCCGGCACCGTTTCGAGGCAACAGCTTGGCAGTGTTTCCGAGTGCGCCCGATCTCACGCCGGAGCAGATGCTGCGCATTACGCAGGAACTGCGGCACTTTGAGACGATCTTTTTGCAGTCGGTCCCCTGCCAAGGCGCGGTGGATGCGCGTGTCTTCGACCTCATGCAGGAGCTGCCCTTTGCCGGTCACCCCGTAATCGGCGCGGCGGCGGTGCTGCATCGCCTGGCGACACCGAGCGGCCGCTCGACCTGGCGCATCTCACTCCCGGCGAAAACGGTGTCGGTTGACACTCAGGCGACGCCTCGCGGTATTTACGGGCTGCTGGATCAGGGTGCTGCACAGTTCCTTGGAACTGTCCACGCTCGGGATGCCATTGCCCGCGCGTTCGACCTTTGCGCAGCGGACCTGGATGCGCGCCTGCCGCTCGAAGTCGTGAGCACGGGGTTGCGCTACCTGATCGTTCCGGTCGCGCCCGGGGCACTGCCCAAGGCATGCATCCGGGCCGACATGTCGCGGCTGCTCGCCGGGTTCGAAGCGGAATTTGCGGTGCTCTTTGATGACCAGGCGGTCGAAGTCCGTCACTGGACCAACGATGGTATGGTCGAAGATGTGGCTACTGGGAGTGCCGCTGGGACTATTGGCGCGTACCGAGTCAAACACCGGCTGTGCTCGTCCGGCGAGCAGTTCGACCTGCACCAGGGACGTTTCACAGGCCGTCCAAGCATTCTTCGCGTTCAAGCAGAGTATGACTGCCACGACAGCGTGAATGTGAAAGTCGGTGGCGAGGTTGCCTTCGTGGGCAGCGGCTGTCTGGAGACTTTGCCGTGATGGTGCGAAGTCGGGCGGGGCGCGGGGAGGGTCTTGCGTGCAGCTCATAGCAGCGGCCACCGTTCGCACCCGGGTCCGATTTGAAGATCTCATCGAGCCGGTTGGCAAGGCGTTCAGCGATTCGAGCGCAGGCCGAGCCGAGAACGGCATGTTGGTACTGTACCCGGGACACTCTCACGAATCAGGCGACATCCTCGTCAAGGCCGGCGCGGTGCAAGGCTGTGACGTGTGCGTGGTTAAAATTGCTCCCTGGTTTCGCGTGAACGTAGAACAAGGCGCGCCGCAGGGCGGCCTGATTGCGGTTCTGGACGCGCACACCGGTCGAACCCTAGCGCTCATCGAAGACGAACACTATTTATCGGATATACGCACCGCGGCAGCGGGGGCTCTCGCTGCGCGGCTACTGGCACCACGGGCGGTCGGACGGGCGACTGTCCTGGGCGCCGGCAGTCAGGCGTATTGGCAGACGCTGGCCCTATTTCACGAGCGCCCGTTCCGGCAGCTGACGATCTGGGCTCGTCATGTTGATCGCGCGCGACGCCTCGCGGAACAACTCGGCAGCAAGCTGCGTTCGGTGGCCATCGACTGCGTGTCCGATTTGCGCACCGCGTTAGCGGACGCCGACGTGATCCTCACCACAACCCTCGCTCGCGAGCCCATCGTGTACGCCGACATGCTCCATCCTGGTCAGCATATTACGGCTGTGGGCGCGGACGATGCTTCCAAATGTGAGCTGCACTTCAGTGTCCTCCGGCGTGCCCGTGTCTTCGTCGACTCGCGTAGCAGCACTGCCACCCACGGAGATGTTGCGCGTGCCATTTCGATCGGCCAATACAGCATTGATCTTCTCGCCGGAGAAATTGGGGATCTAGTCCTGGGAAGGGCAATGGGTCGAATCTCTGCATCTGATATCACGGTCGCCAAGCTGATTGGTATTGGTGCGCAAGACGTGATTGCAGCTGACGTTGCGCTTCGTCGTCTGGGCGTTCCCGCGCGGTAGCTGACCTTCAGCGACGATTTTTTTGCTGCTTACCGAACCGATGCCAATGCCGCGCTGCAACGGGATCTATGCACGATACGCACGCGGTATCGGCTGCTTGCCATTCCCAGATCTGAGGTGCATAACTGGGGCGCTCGGGGGAAGAGCGGCTTTCAATTGCACGAGGGCATGCAATGAAACGTTCCACTCGCTGGTTGGCGGCATCTCTGCTGCTGTGCTGCGGCATTTGTGTGGCAGATGAGTACGGCGACACGATTGCGCTCTTCAAGAACGCCGGGCAGAGCGCGGGCTTCTTCCATAGCTGTTATGGCTACGCGGTTTTTCCGACTATCGGCAAGGGTGGGCTTGTTGTCGGAGCCGCTCATGGCAACGGCCGGGTGTACGAACACGGAAAGGACGTTGGCGATGTCTCCATGACACAGGTCAGTGTCGGGTTTCAGGCCGGTGGGCAGGCCTACAGTCAAATCATCTTCTTTGAAGATGAGCGGGCTTTCAAAGAGTTTACCGCCGGAAACTTCGAATTCGGAGCGGATGTCGCCGCAGTGGCGATTACGGCTGCGGCCTCTGCGAGCGCCGGAACCGCTGGAGCCAGTGCCGGCGCGAGTGGCGGCGAAAAAGACGCCACGACTGCCGGACGTTACTACAAGGGCGTGGCGGTCTTTACGATCGTGAAGGGCGGCGCCATGTACCAGGCGACCGTGGCAGGACAGAAATTCAAGTACTCTCCAAAGCGCAAATAACGATAACCCGGCTCAGGGCCGGACGTGTCGTGCCCGCATACAAGAGCCGCTCAGCTCGGGTGATGTTCTATCTGATGATTCCGAATAAGTTCACCGAGCGCGCGCAGAATTTGCTTACAGGCGTCTGCTTCCAGTTCGGCAGGGTCATCGACAGATTCGCTGAGCTGATCGCTTAAAAAACAGGCGAGCGTCTGAAGTTGAGCGATCGAGGTTTCCAGCAGCTCCCGTGAGGTGATCATCATGGCGAATGCTCGTTGCTGCAGAGCTCGATACGTTGCTCGATGAACTTCTGCTCCGCAAGGTTGCGGGCAAGCGACAAGGCCACGGTAAAGTGCTCCCGGGCGACCGCGTGGCGGCCACATTGCCATTCAAACTCGGCCAAGGCGATCGGATAAAAAGGATACGTGCCCAACCGCTCGCGGTCGGTGATTGCGTGGAGCGCTGCGAGACCCTGCTCGGGCCCATGATGTTGTGCGATGGCTATCGCTCTGTGGAGCGCGATAACGGGTGACGGCCTTATCGCCATCAGTTTGTCATAGAGGTAGACAATCTGGCCCCAATTGGTGTCCCCGGCGCTCAAGGCCGTGGCGTGACACCAGGCGATGGCCGCCTCCACGTGGTATTCGGTCAGGTCGTCACCCGTAGCGGAGCACTCCAGCAATTCCTGTCCTTGCACAATCAGCTCGGTGTTCCATCGCGAGCGGTCTTGCTCCGCCAGGAGACTGAGGGATCCCGATTCGTCGACTCTAGTAGACAATCTGGCCGCGTGCAGGCACATCAGCGCCAGCAGTGCTTGCGTCGATGGAATAGCGGCGAGCGAATGCTCGGCCAACAGCGCCGTGAGACGCATGGCCTCGCGACACAACTCAACACGAACCACCTTGTCCGCACAGGATGCGTGGTAGCCCTCATTGAACAGAAGATACAGCGCGCGCTGGATTGCCGACAGTCGGGTCTGAAAATCCTTACTCTCAGAAAGCTCGAACAGTCGTGTCGAGCCGGACAACACTTTTTTGCCGCGCGCTATGCGCTTCTCGATCGCCGTTGTGCTGCTGAGGAATGCGTTCGCAATCTCGCTGACACTGAACCCACAGAGTATATGCAGGATCAGCGCCACTTGAGATTCCTCGGCGAGGCGCGGATTTACGCAAGAGAACATCATGCGAAGCTCATCATCCCTGATGAGGTGGGTTGCAAAAGCTTCCTCAATGGAGGGTGTGCAGGCCCACTCCGCCTCGAGCAGCCGCTCCAGTTCGGGAGCGAAGGCGCGCGCCCTGCGTTCGCGGCGTAGCACATCGACGGCCCGATTTTTGGCGGTCGTGATGAGCCAGGCCGAGGGATTTTCCGGCATTCCGCGGAACTTCCAAACCTCCAGAGCCCGGCAGAGGGCGTCCTGAACGACGTCCTCCGCCAGCGCCAGCTTGTGGACCCCAAACACGCGGGTCAGGGCGGCTATCATTCGCCCCGACTCGCGTCGAAAGAGATGGTCGAGGGAATCGCGCCGCGCCAGGTCACTGCCTCCTGGCTCGCGCGAGACTGAACTGCGCGTCGCTGAATCCATCGGTCACATCTGCATTATGGGCCGTACCTCAACGGATCCGTCACGCTCAAGGATCGGGCAGCCCTTGGACAGCTCAGCGGCCTGCTGCAGATCCCGGGCCTCAATGAGACTGTAACCCCCTACCAGGTCCTTCTCGGCATACGGCCCATCGGTCACGTTTTTGCTGCGCCCACTCACCAGCTTCCCGGCCGCCTCCAGAGGGTTGCCCCGGTCTTTGAGGTGCCCTTTCTCGGCCAGTCCCTGCATCCAGGTCATCCATTTTTGCATGACCTGCTGCATCTGCTCCGGAGAGAGTGCGGCAGGGTTTCCGCCGCGGTACACGTAAAGAAATTCACTCATAAAGATTCCTCAGGTGGTGCACATACGCTCCTAAGACGTTCGGCCTTAGCGTCGCCGGACAACTATTTTGCGTGCCTGCTCTTCAAGGGCAAAGCAAATGGGCTTATTGGTATCATCCGCGCCTTTCACGGCAGGCACGCGTTTTAAAAATCGCCAGCAGCATACGACAGTGACGGTGATTCCCGAACTCAGTGGCACTGAGGCGTGCCGCTGCTTGAGCAATCGGCCGACTTCACGGAGAACTCAAAGTGATGTATCAGCAGCTGGGCTCCCAGGGGCCGAACGTATCCGTGCTGGGACTTGGGACCATGGGCATGTCCGACATGTACGGCCCTGCGGACCGCACGGAGAGCATTGCGACTATCCATGAGGCGCTGGACCAGGGCATTACCCTCCTCGACACCGGCGATTTCTACGGAATGGGACACAACGAGATGCTCCTGGGTGAGGCGCTCAAGGGCAGGAATCGCGGTCAAATCCAGCTGAGCGTCAAGTTCGGGGCACTCCGCGGACCTGGCCCCGGCGAGTTCCACGGGTACGATTCCCGGCCGGCTGCGATCCGCAATTTCGTGGCGTATTCCCTGAAACGATTGAGCGTCGCGTACATCGACATTTATCGTCCGGCGCGACTGGATCCCGGTGTTCCCATCGAGGATACGATAGGCGCGATTGCAGAACTCGTGAAGCAAGGGTACGTGCGCTATATCGGGCTCTCAGAAGTCGGAGCAAACACCATCCGGCGTGCGCAGGCAGTTCATCCGATCGCGGATCTGCAGATCGAGTACTCGCTGATTTCACGTGGCATCGAACGTGAGATCTTGCCGACCTGCCGCGAACTGGGTATCGGTATAACGGCCTATGGCGTGCTCTCGCGTGGCCTGATCAGTGGTCACTGGCAGAAGGACACCCCGCAAGGAGACTTCCGCTCCCGAGCACCCCGCTTCCAGGGAGCGAACCTGGATACCAATCTGGCACTGGTAGAAAAGATCCGGACTGTTGCTGCCACGATCGGTGCTTCGGTTGCCCAGGTGGCTATCGCCTGGGTCAGAGCCCGAGGCGGGTCCCAGCAGGTTTCGGTCGTTCCGATTATCGGCGCGCGGCGACGGGATCGTCTGCGCGAGTCGCTAGGGGCGTTGTCCCTCAAATTGTCTCCGGAACAGTTAGTCGAGATCGAGCGGGCCGTTCCCGCAGACGCTGCCGCAGGGGCGCGCTATCCGGAGGCGCAGCTTGCGCACATGGATAGCGAACGGCCGCGGTAGGAATCGGTGTCGACAGCGGGTAACAGCCGGAACGCGTCGATGGCATTCCTCACCAGTGCTCAGCAAAGGGCCGGGCTTCGACCTCGAAGCTCCAGGCGCTGCGATCCTGGCGACTAAGTTGGAAGGCTAGCTCCGCGACGGCGGCTGGCTTGACGAAGTGATTGTCAGGTTTGTCGGGCATCGCCTGGCGCGTTCTGGCTAGATCGACCACCCCGTCCACAATGATCAACGAGACATGGATGCCTGCAGGCCAAAGCGACCGCGCCATCGACTCTGCGAGGCTGCGCTGGGCTGCCTTGGCCGGAGCAAAAGCGGCGGTGCGCGGCACCCCGCGACGCGATGCAGT
The DNA here is from genome assembly GCA_963715725.1 of uncultured Pseudomonadota bacterium. Classification (GTDB taxonomy): domain Bacteria; phylum Pseudomonadota; class Gammaproteobacteria; order Steroidobacterales; family Steroidobacteraceae; genus 13-2-20CM-66-19. The sequence goes on from OY970272.1 coordinate 4,901,888, forward strand.
TGCGCCGGTGAATATGATGGAACCACTCGCAGCCCCCTTCATCGCGGGGATCACCTCGCGCGCGCATAACAGCGCACCGTACGCATTCACCCGCCAGGACGCTTCGAACTGCTCTGGCGTGATGCGCTCGACATCTCCGAACACTCCTGAGCCTGCGTTGTACAGCAGCACCTCGATCTGGCCGAGATCGGTCCGGATCGCGGCGAAGGCATGTGCCACTGAGTCCCTGGAACCGACGTCGCAGGGATAGCCGCAGGCGCCGTCGATCTCGCGCTCGAACACATCGAGCGCAGCGCGATTTCGCGCCAGCATCGCCACGGCATAGCCCGCCTCTGCGAAGCGCCGCGCGAGAGCCGCTCCGATCCCCGGCCCGACGCCCGTCACAACGGCGACCTTTTTACGCTCGCTCATATTCATACCTCTGATGTTGCGCCCCACGGGATTCTCGCCCATAGCGGCCATGCCGCAATGAATTTCGGGCGTCGCCTGGTACAGTTCAGATCGCACTGCTACATGTCGGGAACGCGGCTGCAATGGCAGCGCTCGGGCAAGACAGCCGGCATCTGCTAAGGTCGCGTGGGCTCTGGGGGGAGGCAGCTATGTCTGCGTATCAGCTCGCGCAATTGAACATAGGCATCATCAGAGGACCGATGAACTCGCCCATCATGGCCGAGTTCGCGGCCAACCTCGAGCGTATCAACGCGCTCGCCGAGCGCTCCGCTGGCTTCGTGTGGCGACTGCAAACCCCGGAAGGCAACGCGACGGCGATCCGCCCCTTCGAGAATGAGAGCATGCTCATCAACATGTCGGTATGGGAGGACGCGGAATCGCTCCGCAAGTTCGTTTACCGCAGCGCCCATGCCGACATACTGCGCCGGCGGCGCGAGTGGTTCGAGAAAATGAGCGAGGCGATCCTGGTGCTGTGGTGGGTACCGCGCCAGCATCTGCCTACGGTCGAGGAGGCGATCGCGCGGCTTCAGCTCCTGCGCCATAAGGGACCTCATCCCGAGGCCTTCACGTTCCGCGAAACTTACCCGCCGCCGGATGCGCCGACCCAACAAGCGGAGGGTTTCGAGGACGAGTGTCCCGCGACCTGAGCGCACCCTGGTGCGTTAGAATCAGCAGCGGGATACAGCAGAGAGCGTGCAGTGAGGAACGGCCGTGAACTGACTCGGGGTATCAACCCCAAAGCCAAACCAAGTGGAGCGGGTTGCGTTGAATGCCTCGCCCGGGGCGGCTGGTGGCTACATCTGCGGCGCTGCGCCGAATGCGGACACATCGGTTGCTGCGATAATTCGCCGGGACAGCATGGCACGCAGCACTTTCAGCGTACGGGGCATGCGGTCATTGCCAGTTTTGAGCCGGGCGAAAGCTGGTTCTACGACTATGAGAAGGACGTGTTTTTTGAGGGGCCGGAGTTGGCGCCACCACGTTCCCATGCAGCCGATCAACCTGTGCCGGGTCCCGAGGGACGTGTCCCGGACAACTGGCGCTCCTTACTGCATGAAACGTAGAGGACACACCCGGGCACGCAGGTAGCCGCCGAGCCTCGGGTAACGGTTAGCTTCTGTCGAGTCAGATCTGTCACCTGGTGCCGATACCATGGTGCTATCGATCGGCATCCCCGCTTCTGCTCTCATCCATGCATCGGGCATGGTCACTACATCCTTGGAAGACATACATGAGCAGTATCCCAGTGCGCAGCGACCCGACTGTCCTTCCCTCGCAAGCGCGGAAATCAGCATGAAGCTCGAAGTCACCCTTATCCCAGTGTCGGATGTCGATCGCGCTAAACGTTTCTATGGCAACCTGGGCTGGAGACTGGTATGCCGAGTACATGGTCAGCGCGCAATCCGGTAAACCCCTACCGAGATGAGCAACACACCTGCGCTTTCTGGCCAGACCGTCGTCGTCATCGGCGGCACTTCAGGGATCGGGCTTGAGACCGCCCGCCGGGCTCGTGGCGAAGGCGCTGACATCATCCTGACCGCACGCGATCCTGAGCGTCTGCAGCGAGCGGGACGCGAGCTAGGAGCCGTGTCAGTCGCAGCTTTCGATGCGAACGACACTGCCGCACTGCAATCGTTCTTCCAAAACCTTCCGCGCCAGGTAGATCACGTTATGGTTACGGCGGGCGCGCCTCGCTACACACCTCCCTTCTCCATGACACAGGACGAGGCCAGGCGCGCCTTGACGGAACATCTACTGTCTGCGTTCGAAATAGCACGCAACTCCGTCGGCAGGGTGAAGCCGCCCGGCTGTCTGATCTTCATGGGCGGCACGGGCGCGCGCCGACCGCGAGCCGGGCTCGCGATCGTCTCTACCGCCACTACAGCCTTCCCGGCGCTCATCGCCAACCTGGCCCTCGAGTTGGCGCCCGTGCGTGTCAATTTGATAGCCGCCGGGTTCGTGGACACGCCGCTGTCGGCCTCACTTCTTGGCCCCGACCTGGAGATGCGACGCGACGAACTGCGCGCCAGGCTCCCCATCCGTCGCGTGGTCAAACCGGCCGATGTGGCTGCTCTCGCGGTTCATATCATGAGTAATACTGCTCTCACGGGCGCGACTTACGACATCGATGGCGGCCAGCAGCTCGTCTTCTAGGGGCCAACATCGCCGGCTAATCGGCGCCGCCATGGTTGCCCTTATGACTATCAGTACGGACGCTGTCGCAGAGACAGACGGCCATGACGCAACACTTACTGCCCCTCAGTTCGTCGAGGGCACCCTGCCCTCGCTCAACGGCGCGACCGATTGGGTCAATACTCAATCGCTGACAGGCGCTGAGCTTCGAGGCAAGGTGGTGCTCGTCCAGTTTTGGACCTACACCTGTGTCAACTGGCGGCGCACGCTACCCTACGTTCGGGCATGGGCGGAGAAATACAGACCGCAGGGGCTGATAGTGGTGGGCATACATACGCCCGAATTCAACTTCGAGAGAAGTCCGGACAATGTGCGCCGCGCCATCAGGGAAATCGGCATCACCTTTCCCGTCGCTATCGACAGTGACCAGGCGATATGGCGCGCATTCGGTAACGAATACTGGCCCGCACTGTACTTTTTCGATGCGCGGGGCCGGCTACGGCACCATCAATTCGGAGAAGGGGACTACGAGAACTCAGAGATCGTGATCCAGCAGCTGTTGGCTGAGGCGGGTCGTGCTGCGGTGCCCAAGGGGGTGGTGACAGTCGATCCTGCGGGGGCTGAGGCTGCCGCCGATTGGGCACACCTCAAATCGCCTGAGACCTATCTCGGCTTCCAAACTGGCCGCGGATTTGCCCCTCGCACCGCAACGCGATCCAAGGCGCAAGTTTACGCACCGGCAACCAAGCTGCGTCTGAATCAATGGGACCTCGCGGGCAACTGGACGGTTGAAGACGATTCCGTGAAGCTGAACGAGGCGAATGGGCGTCTCATCTACCGCTTTCACGCACGGGACGTAAACTTGATCATGAGTCCTGCAGCGAACGGCCACCCGGTGAGATTCCGCGTGCTCATCGAGGGTGCGGCGCCCGGTGCCGCACACGGCTCGGATGTCGACGACCAGGGCAGCGGCACTGTCACAGAGCCCAGGATGTACCAGCTCATCCGAAAATCGGGACACATCGCCGATCAGCTCTTTGAGATTCAGTTTCTGGACCCAGGTGTCGCAGCGTTTGACTTCACCTTTGGGTAGCGCAATCGGCAGCCAATAGCTGGAGCACAGAATCTTGAAGGCGATCAAGAGCTACGCAACGACAGTTGAGGCTGATCTGGCCAAAATCGAGTTGGATGCCGCCGGTGTGCCCTCGACAGTGGTGGGCGTAGGAATCACCATGGAAGGCGGGCCGGCCGGGGTGCAACTGCTCGTGCCTGAGGAATGGGTGCAAGCAGCGTTGGCAGTCCTCGACCGCTCGGGCCGGTAATAGTTAATCGCGCACGAATTTGCCCACGAGAGTTACGGTCGCGCGCGGGTTCTCCTCCATGATCCAGTGCCCCGAATCCGGAACGATTCCGGCTCGCACGTCATCAGCCGACAAACCTGAGTTCAGTAGCCATTCCGTCGCCGAATGATTTTTCCGCGCCAAGTGCCAATATCGGCATCCTGAGCTTACCGGCGCTCGCCAGCAGTGCTTTGTTATCGGCCGCGTCCTGAGTGAACGCGCCAAATTGTTCGAATGCGTCGTGCATGGCATGCGGCCGCGCGTAAAGCGCGGCGTAATGCTCCCGTGTTCCCTCATCGATCTTCTTTGGATCCGCGGAGAGCTCATTCCAGAATCGGTCCAGGTAGATCCGCTCGCGGCCCTGTACCAAGCGCTCGACATCGGCACCGCGGAAGTTGAAGTGCCACAACAAGGGACTGCGCACGATCGTGTCCCAGTTGCCAATCCCCGGCAGCGGCGCATCAATCACCACCCAGCGTCTTATGCGCTGCGGATGCTGCGCGGCAAGCGCGTAGCCGACCATATTGCCTATATCGTGGGTGACGAGTGACGCCGAGTCCACTTTGAGAACGTCCATGACCCCGATGATGTCCAGCGCCTGGTTTTTCTTCGTATAGCCGGTATCCGGATGCGCCGACAGACCCATACCCCGCAGGTCTGGAACAACCCCGGCAACTGCAGTCAAGAAATATCGGTACATACCCCTCTCGCCTTTGTTGGGACTTCATTGCAAGGCGGCAGTAAAGGCGCATTCTATTCTTCTTGCCTTGCATGGGTGGCGACAATTGACCGGTTCTGGTGCCGGCGCCTTCGCCAGCTATGTAGCGATGTCGCATTCAACCAATACCATCGTGCAATGGATGTGATGCCACAGCCATGGCCCAATCCATGCCAGTGTCTCTTTACTCGTAGGTAAGAGCTTGCGATGAAACGCAACAATGTGTTCAGAGTCACTATCACGTTGTCGCTCGCCGCCCTCGCCGTTGCCGCTGCGATGGCTGCACAAGACAGATACAGCGTCAAGGTGCCGAACGGGCTTGCGTTCTCAGAATTCAGAGGCTACGAGCTCTGGCAGGTCATCTCCATCAGTCACAACGGCAACATGTTGGCCGTGATCCTGGGAAACCCTGCCATGATCAACGCTTACAAGGCGGGCATTCCTGACAAGGGCCAGCACTTCCCCGACGGAGCCAAGATGGCGAAGATCCATTGGGTTGCAAGAAAGAACGACACGGCTCCCGGTCAGCACTGGTCCCTGCCCGAACTCGTGACTCTCGCATCGCGACTTGGTCTTGAAACGGCCGGTAACAGCTGAGCACAGCCAATGACCTCGATTGAATGCGACGGGCCCGACGTACCACGTTACTCGCCTCTGGCTCTACCGCGTTTTGCGCGCGCGCGGCGCGCATTTTTCGTCGCAGCCTCGACTCCTCCGACTGCTGGATCCTGATTCAGTGTGACCGTCCCCGGTATGTGCTGTTTGCCCCAACGCACGAATGCCAGCAGCACATCGCCCAGGGCGCTGCCCTTCGGGGTAAGCGTGTAAGCGTACCGCACCGGACGCTCCTGATAAGGAGTGCTGCTGATGATGCCAGCCCCCTGCAGGCGCCCGAGCCGGTCCGCAAGGATGTTGGTCGGAATGCGCTCAGGCGAATTCGCCAGCTCCCCATAGGTGCGCTTGCCGTGCAGCAGGTCGCGCACGACCAGCAACGACCACTTGTCACCCAGAATATCGAGCGAATTGGCGACCGCACAGGCGGAGCGCGCGAAGGGTCTCGCGGAATGCATATTTGTTCTCACTAACTTTGTTCTCATTACTGGCCTCGCGTCAACCTCGGCGGACCTCAGTAACTTGCAGAGTGCAAGTCATTGTGCTACGTTGCCGACTCACTTGCAAAATGCAAGTCATGGAAGGAGGGTAACATGTCGACGACTATTCTTCCCCGGCCAGCTGAGTCTCAGCCCGATGGGCAGCGCGGCATTCGCGCGGCGGTCACCCTTGTCGTGGCTGGCTGGTTCCTGCTCGTGGTGTCACTGGGTGTCGCCGGAGAATTCGTCGGCCCGCCTGGCAAACCACCCCTGGCCATCGCGATGGGAATCGCAGTACCCCTGCTAGTCTTTCTTGCCTGCCTGCGCCTCTCGCAATCATTCCGCGAGCTGGTGCTGTCGGTTGATCTGCGTCTGATCGCGGGAATTCAGGCCTGGCGTTGGGCGGGCCTGGGCTTCCTCTTTTTGTATGCGTACAACGTGCTCCCCGCGCCGTTCGCGCTTACTGCCGGTCTGGGAGACATGGCGATTGGTGCTACGGCGCCATGGATCATCCTGGCGCTCTCGCGTCAGCCGGAGTTCGTCGCCAGTGGCGCATTCGTCCGCTGGAATCTGCTCGGGATATTGGATCTCGTCACCGCCGTCAGCATCGCAACCGTGACCGCCATGCTCGCGAGCGGCGCCCCGGGGGAGATCAACACCACTCCGATGGCGACCCTGCCGCTGCTGGTGATTCCGGCATTTCTCGTGCCGTTGTTCCTGATGCTTCACCTAGCGGCACTGATGCAGAGCCGGCAACTCAGCCGCCGGACGGTGTAATTGTATTGATCAGAGACGCGCGCGCTAAGAGAATGCCCGCTCCTTGCTGGTGGTGAGCGCCGCTTCCGGCCTTCAGCAGGCTTGCAATGGCAATGCGGGGGATCAGCCATCGAATCTCGAACTGCGATGCGGCCCAGCGTCGGGTCCACTGCGGTCATCGTCGGATGCCTGCTGGTGGCTTTCTGCGAGGGATTCGACCTGCAGGCTGCAGGTGTCGCGGCCGGTGGGATCGCCAAAGAGTTCAGACCGACACCCGATCAACTGGGCACGTTCTTCAGTGCCAGCACGCTGGGACTTTTTGCCGGCGCGCTGGTGGGAGGCCGACTGTCGGACTCTTTCGGCCGGGTGCGCGTGCTATTGCTGTCCGTGGTGCTGTTCGGCGCGTTTTCGCTGCTCACGGCCACAGCACAGAGCATCACCGCCCTATCCTGGGGACGCCTGCTGACAGGGGCGGGTCTGGGCGGCGCGTTTCCAAACATTCTGGCACTCGTCAACGAGTCCAGCAGTCCCGGCCGGCGCAATGCGAATGTGGCACTGGCCTACGGGGGAATGCCTTTTGGCGGCGCGGTAGCGAGCCTTGTGACCATGCTGATCGCTCAGGAACAGTGGCGACTCATCTTCATTTGCGGCGGCGTCGCGCCCTTGCTCCTGACGCCTGTTCTGGGGTGGGGACTGCGGACGGCACGTCCTCTCCGACCCGAAGCTCACCTGCCCGTTTCGCCTGAGCACTCAGGCGCGGGATCGGCACTCGCTCCCGGCAGCTTTCTGCAGATCTTCGCTCAGGGCCGTGCAATACCCACGGCGCTCCTGTGGGTCAGCTCCTTCATCGAGCTGCTGACACTGTACTTGTTGCTGAGCTGGCTGCCGACGCTGCTCATGGGCAGCGGCTTCAGCAACCGCCAGGCGGCGGGTGTGCAGATCATGCTCAATCTGGGAGGGGCTGGCGCAACGTGGCTGCTGGGTCAATCGCTCGAAGGCAAGGCTCGCAACGCAGGCGTCACGGCTGCCCTCGTGTGCGGTCCGGTGTTCGTGTTGCTACTGAGCATGCCGCACGTCGGGCTCTCGCTCGTGGTATTTGCAGTGTTAGGACTCGGTGCATCCGTAGTGTCAGCCCAGGGATTTATCTACGCCACCGCACCGCGCTGTTATCCCCGCATGATTCGCGGGATGGGGGTGGGGGCGGTAATCGCGATGGGTCGTCTTGGCTCGATCGTCGGTCCAAAGCTCGGCGGTGCCCTCAAAGCTGCCGGCCATTCTGCGAGTCAACTTCTGCTCGACATCCTGCCGTTGCTGGTCCTGGGCAGTGTGACCGCACTGCTGTTGGCCTGGCGAACGGCTCGCTGGCGCGATGAGTAGCGCGCTTGCGGCTGCAACTTCATCCGTAGCACCTCAGTTGTGTTACGATATCCAGAATCAATTACTCGGATCGTAATCCGGTTCCATGGGCGCACGTAAAACCCGGTCCCAACAAGGTGTGCAATCGATCGAAGTGGGTGCGCGCCTGTTGCGAGCGCTCAGCCAGGCAACACGCCCGATGATGCTGCGCGATCTGGCCGCGGCAGCGCAGATGCCGCCGGCGAAAGCGCACCGTTATCTGGTGAGCCTTGGACGGATGGGACTGGTTGAGCAGCAAAGCGAGACGGGACTTTATGACCTCGGTAGTTTCGCACTCGAGCTGGGCCTGAGTGCAGTAGCACGCCTGGAGCCGGTGACTCTCGCGGCCCCCGCGATGAATGAGCTATGCGCCGAGATCAAACAGACCGTGGCGCTTGCGGTCTGGGGCAATCATGGACCCACGATTGTGAGGTGGATGGGCACGGATACGCCGGTGTCCGCGAGCCTGCGTGTGGGCGCGGTCATGCCCCTGACCAGATCAGCAACAGGCCAGGCCTTTCTCGGCTTCCTGCCGCCTGAGACCACCGCATCGTTGCTCAAAAGGGAGCTCGCGGAAAATATCCGCATGGGTTTGAGCCCCGGCGACCGGGAAGAGGTCGAGCAGCTGGTAAGCCAGGTCCAGCGTCGCGGCCACGCCCGGACCAACGATTTCATTCCGGGAATTGGCGGCATCGCAGCTCCGGTATTCGAGCACTCCGGAGCAATGATTCTGGCCGTCGTGGCCCTTGGCTACAGCAAGCCGTTCGACGCCGCGATGGACACGATCTCGGCTGCCGTCCTGCGTACCGCAAGACAGCTGTCGAAACGTTTCGGTGCGCTGAACACCTGAGCAAGTAAGTCTCAGCTGACCGTGCGCGCCTTGGCGACGGGCTGCTCGTACCCAGGCTCGAGGCTGGCCAGCAGATGATCCAGACTGTCCTGCACGGACCGCATGAAGTCCGCTCCCAGCACTTTTTCCAGTCGGCGATAGGTCGCATCGACCTGCGGCGCCATGGCCGCAGCGAGCTCACGCGCCTGCCCGGTCAGGGAAACCCGCACCCGACGCTGATCGCTCGCCACCCGTCGCCGCGCGACCAATCCTCCCTGCTCCATACGCTCGAGCACGCCAGCCAGACTCGGGCTCGAGATGCCGCACAGCTCGCCGATCTGTCGCGGCTCGAGAGCCGGTGTTTCCAGCAGTACCCGCACGATACGCCATTGCTGCTCGGTGATGCCGTGAGCGTTCAACAGCGGTCGGAAATGCGAGATCACCCGCTCGCGCGCCTGCAACAACAGCAGGGGCAGATTGCGATGCCGCAGCTTGCTGGCACGGGAACTCACGATAATGCTTCCTCCATGATTGACATACTCACATATTAGTGACTAGATTGCTAATCTATTAGCGAATTCCTCTTGGGAACCGCCCTTCTTGAATGACCTGGAGTCCTCTCTGATGCCCGTTGCCGTGCCGATGGATGTCGCCCCCTATCGACTCTCCGGCAGGGTGTACGGCGCGTTGTTGAATCATCGCGCGGCGCTAGCGGCGCTCGGTGACAGTGTCAACCAGCCGCCGTATAAAGCCCCACCACGAGCTCCGGTGCTCTACATCAAGCCGCAAAATACCCTGGCAGGTGACCATGCGCAGGTCACCGTGCCGCCGGATGTATCCGAGCTCGAAGTGGGCGCCTGCCTGGGCGTGGTCATCGGCCGAACCGCATGCCGGTTGTCAGAACACAGTGCCCTCGAGGTGATTGCCGGTTATGTCATCGTCAATGACATCAGCATCCCGCACCCGGCGTACTACCGTCCTTCCGTGCGCTTCAAGGCACGTGATGGCTTCTGCCCGGTGGGTCCTCGCGTCGTTGGGCGGACCCTCGTGGCGGATCCGGATGCGTTGCGGATTCAGGTCAGTGTCGATGGGACTGTATGTCTGACCACCAGCACCGCCGAGCTCGTACGACCCGTGGCGCGACTGCTCGCCGACGTCTCCGAGTTCATGACTTTGTCACCGGGTGACATCCTGGCGACCGGCGCAGCGGCGCCCGCACCACGTGTGTGCGCGCGCCAGCGGGTGAGCATCACGATCGAACCGATCGGCACGCTCGAGACCTACTTTGCGGGAAACGGGGGAGAGCCGGCATGAAACAGGCTCGCGTCGCTTACGCGGGGGCACTCCACATGGCGCAACCTTATGAATTCCCCGACGGTCAGCAGGGGTTGCAGCTCGCCGACGGTCGCAGACTGCGCGAGGATGAGGTGATCTGGCTGCCGCCGATCGCGGCAGGCACGATCGTCGCGCTCGGGCTCAATTACGCCGATCATGCCAAGGAGCTCGCTTTCAGCCAGCAGGAAGAGCCGCTGGTGTTTCTCAAGGGTCCCGGCACGCTCCTCGGCCATCGAGGGGTAACGCGCCGGCCCGCGGCTGTGCAGTACATGCACTTTGAGTGTGAGCTGGCCGTGGTGATTGGCCGCACCGCGCACCAGGTCTCGCGTGCGCAGGCCATGCAGCACGTGGCAGGCTATTGCATTGCGAACGACTATGCGGTGCGGGACTATCTGGAGAACTGGTACCGGCCCAACCTGCGGGTCAAGAACCGCGATGGATGCACCGTGCTCGGCCCGTGGCTGGTGGATGCCGACGATGTTGCCGATCCTGGGCAGCTCGAGCTGCGGACGTTCGTCAACGGCAAGCTGATACAGCGAGGCAACACGCGCGATCTCATCACCGATATTCCGGCCTTGATCGAGTATCTGACCTCCTTTATGACACTCAGCTTTGGCGATGTGATCCTGACAGGTACGCCGGAAGGCATCGTCAATGTCGAGGCCGGGGATGAAGTCGTCTGCGAGATCGATGGCTTCGGGCGTCTGCAGAACACTTTGGTAGCCGATGCGGCCTTTGGTCGCTGACCGCGGGATCACGCGCATGAGAATTAACCATCTGATCAATGGCAAGCCGCTGGCAGGCGAGCGCTATTTCGAGACGATCAATCCGGCGACGCAGGAAGTGTTGGCCGAAGTGGCCGCTGGCGGAGCCGCAGAAGTGGATGCGGCCGTAGCTGCGGCCAAGACGGCTTTCCCGGCGTGGGCGTCACGGCCGGCTACCGAGCGGGCCGCGCTGCTGCGCAAGCTGGGCGATCTGATCGCGAAGCATGTTCCGCAGATCGCGCACACGGAGACCCAGGACACCGGCCAACCGATCGCTCAGACGGGTAAACAACTCGTGCCGCGCGCGGCCGACAACTTCTATTACTTCGCCGAGATGTGCGTGCGGGTCGACGGGCACACCTATCCGACCCCGACACACCTGAACTACACCCTGTACCATCCGGTCGGGGTCTGCGGGCTCATATCACCCTGGAACGTGCCGTTCATGACGGCGACCTGGAAGACGGCACCGGCGCTTGCCTTTGGCAACACCGCGGTCCTGAAGATGAGCGAGCTCTCGCCGCTCACCGCCGCGCGCCTCGGCGAGCTGGCGCTGGAGGCTGGCATCCCCCCCGGCGTGCTCAACGTGGTGCATGGCTACGGCCGGGATGCCGGTGAGGCGCTGTGCAGGCATCCTGATGTGCGTGCGATTTCCTTTACCGGCTCGACCGCCACCGGCGAGCGCATCGTACGCACCGCGGGGTTGAAAAAGTTCAGCATGGAACTCGGCGGTAAAAGTCCATGCGTGATTTTTGACGACGCAGACCTGCCGCGTGCGCTGGATGCCGCGCTCTTCATGATTTTCTCGAACAACGGCGAGCGCTGCACCGCCGGTTCGCGCATTCTGATCCAACGCACCATCTACGCAGACTTCGTAGCCCGCTTCGTCGAGCGCGCGCGCCGGCTGCGTGTCGGTGATCCGCTGGAGGAGACAACCCTCATTGGACCGATGGTGAGCAAGACCCACCTGGCCAAGGTTCACGGCTACATCGAGCGCGGTCCAAAGGAAGGGGCGACCCTGCTGTGCGGTGGACTGGACCGGCCGTCCTACGCCGCCGAGCTGCCGTCGGCCCTGCGCGGAGGCAACTTTGTGTGGCCCACCGTGTTTGCAGATGTCAACAACCACATGAGCATTGCCCAGGAGGAGATCTTCGGGCCAGTGGCATGTCTCATTCCCTTCGATGATGAAGCCGATGCCATCGCGCAGGCGAATGACATTGCTTACGGTCTCAGCAGCTACGTCTGGAGCGAGAACCTCGGGCGCGCACATCGCGTCGCCGCTGCGATCGAAGCGGGCATGTGTTTCGTCAACAGTCAGAACGTCCGGGACCTGCGCCAGCCCTTTGGCGGTACCAAGGCCTCGGGTGTCGGTCGGGAAGGCGGCACCTGGAGCTATGAGGTGTTCCTCGAGCCCAAGAACATCTGTGTCAGCCTCGGCTCGCATCACATACCCCACTGGGGACAATGAGCAGGGCAGGAAGATGCTATGAGTCTTTATCAGCTGCAGAAATTCCTGTTCGAGCTCAATCGCGACCCGGGGGTGCAGCGCGACTACCGCAGCGATCGCGACAATCTGCTGAACCGCTACACGCTCGCGGCCGAGGAGCGGAGTGCGATTGCCTCGGGCGACATCGGCCTCATGTACGTGCTGGGCGCCAACGGTCAGCTGTTGATGCACTTTGCCGCTTTTCTCGGCATGGCGTGGCCGGACTACATCGACGCGATGCGCGATGGTGTGCGCCGGCACGGCCCGGTCCGTGCCGGCATCTACAGCATGACGACCACCCTGGATGAGAAGGTAGCGGGCGTATGAGTCTCGTGTTTGCCGGCATCTGCAGTCATGCGCCGGGGATTACCGGGCGCGCCAACATGGCAACGCCTGCGCTGCGGGAGCCGCTGTATGCCGCATTTGGCCAGCTGCGCGAGCAGCTGCGCGAGTCCCGGCCGGACGCCATCATCGTGGTGGCGGCCGAGCACTTCGCCAACTTCTTCATGAACAACATGCCGAGCTTTGCCATCGGCATGGCGGATCAATACCACGGACCCATCGAGGATCCCGCGTGGCTGCGCATTGCGCGCGTCGTGATACCAGGCAATGCGGCGCTCTCGCAACGCCTCATCCAGAGCATCATGCAGAGCGTAGATGTCGCCTTCGCGGAAGAGTGGAAATTTGATCACGGCATCATGGTGCCGCTGAGCTTCGTGACGCCAGACTTTGATCTGCCGGTGATCCCGGTCAATATCAACTGCCAGGGGCCGCCGCTTGCGCCGTTACACCGCGTATGGGCATTCGGGGAGGCGGTGCGCCGCGCCGCCGACGCCGTTCCAGAACGGATCGCGCTGCTTGGCACCGGTGGCATCTCGCACTGGCCAGCCACGCCGGATTCCGGTCGCATCAACGAGCCCTGGGATCGGGAGCTGCTCGATCGCTGGGTGCGCAACGACAAAGCAGCCTTGCTGGCCTACAAGGACGCCGAGACATATCGGGAGGCGGGACAAGGCGGGTTCGAGATCCGCACTTTTATCAGCGTGGCCGCCGCGGCACGTGGGCGGGGACACCTGGCGCACTACGCTCCGGTTCCGATCTTCGCAGTGGGCTGCACGGTAGCGACCATGGAGATCGCCGCGTAGCCGTCCGGGAGTTACATATGCCGCATCTGGTCATCCTCTACACCGGCAACCTCGAGTCACAGAGCGACATGAGCGGCCTGTGCCGCAAGCTCGCTGATGCCCTCCTCCTGGTGCGTGATGAGAACGGCAAGGCGGTATGTCCACCGGGCGGGGTGCGTGTGTTCGCCTACCCGGCAACTCATTTTGCCGTGGCGGATGGCAAACGCGATTACGGTTTCATCTACCTGAATCTGCGCATCGCTCGCGGCCGTTCCACTGCAGCGAAACAGAGCTTGGGTGAGGCTCTGCTCAGCACAGCCAAAGCCCATCTCGGATCGCTGTTCGAGGCGCGCCATGTGGGGTTGACCCTGCAGATCGATGAGGGGCAGCCGGTGTTCGATGCGAAGCACGGCACAATCCATCCGCTGTTCGCCGGAGGCTGAGCCATGCTGCCACAGCCCCTCATCGCCCAGCTCGCGCAGCGTCTTTACGAGGCGCGCAAGAGTCGCACGCAGCTGCGGCATTTTTCGCGCGAGCATCCGCAGATGACCATCGAGGATGGCTACAGCATCCAGCGCGAATGGGTGCGACTCGAGCTAGCGGACGGACACCGCATCCGCGGTCGCAAGATCGGGCTCACTTCGCGAGCGATGCAGCAGTCCTCGCAGATCAACGAGCCGGACTACGCGCCCCTCATGGACGACATGTTTTTCGAAAGCGGCGCGGACATCGCGGCGCAGACCTTTATCGCACCCCGCGTCGAAGTCGAGTTGGCATTCGTTCTGGAGAAGCCGCTGCGGGGTCCCGGGGTAACGGTGACCGATGTCCTGCAAGCCACCGCCTACGTCGTGCCAGCGCTCGAGATCATCGATGCGCGCATCGAGCAGTTCGACCGTGACAACCGCGCGCCGCGCAAGGTGTTCGACACGATTGCCGATTTCGCCGCCAATGCCGGTGTGGTCACCGGCGGCCGGCCCGTGCGCCCGGACACACTGGACCTGCGTTGGGTCGGTGCGCTTTTGTACAAAAACGCCGTGATCGAGGAGACCGGTCTTGCGGCAGCGGTGCTCAACCATCCCGCGACCGGCGTTGCCTGGCTTGCCAACAAGATCGCACCCTACGACGAGCAGCTGAATCCCGGAGATTTTGTACTCGCCGGCTCGTTCACTCGCCCGACTACGGCTACGCGTGGCGATGTGCTGCACGCCGACTACGGCCCGCTGGGCGGGGTTTCCTTCCGTCTGACCTGAGCATCGATGTCATGCAACTTCCCGTGAATACCTTCAAGCAGGCTCTCAAGGACGGCCGTTCTCAGATCGGGCTCTGGCATGGTGTGTTCGCCCCGTACGTCAGTGAGTTGCTTGCCGCCACCGGCTTCGACTGGCTCTGCATCGATGCGGAGCATTCGCCCAACGACCCGCGCAATGTGCTGGCGCAACTGCAGGCGATCAGTCCTTATCCGGTGGAGGCGGTCGTACGAACCGTGTCCGACGACACAGCACTGCTGAAGCAATATCTGGACATCGGCGCACAGACGCTGTTGGTGCCGATGATCGAAAGCGCCCAACAGGCCGCGCGTGTCGTTGCCAGCACGCGTTATCCGCCGCGTGGCATTCGCGGCGTCGGCAGTGCCTTGGCGCGCGCCTCGCGCTGGAATCAGGTAAGTGATTATCTGCAGCACTGTGAGCGGCAGATCTGCGTGCTGGTTCAGGTGGAGTCCGTCGTCGGACTCAACAATCTCGACGCCATCGCACGGACCGAGGGCATAGACGGGGTGTTCTTTGGTCCGGCCGATCTGGCAGGATCGATGGGGCTGCTGGGCCGCTCTGCTGATGCGCAGGTTCAGCAGGCGATCGTTAATGGAATTGCAACCGTGCGCAGTGCGGGCAAGGCCGCTGGGGTACTTACTGCCGACGTCGCCCTCGCACACCGCTACCTGGCAGCGGGGGCGCAGTTCGTGGCAGTCGGGGTGGACACCACACTGTTGGTACGCGCCGCTACCGAGCTTGCGAGCGCGTTCAAGTCGCAGGGCGCCCCGTCGTCTAAGTGATCTCCAGCGCCTGTTGACCGGCGCGTTCCCCCTCCTCCGCCGCCGTTTCCCACATCTGCGCGCCCGAGAGCTCGGAATGTCCGAAAGAGATCCGGTTGAAACGCTTGCGCAGGATGTCCTTGGCCGCTGGCTGACCGTCCTTGCCAAAGAAGAATCCCGGCGGATCCACCACATAGGCATGGCCCCAACGGTTGCTGATGATGCCGGCGATATCGCGGTTGGCAACGAAGCCGTGGTCGCCAAACAGTTTCGTGAACTGTGCGCGGACGGCTGCTTCGATCTGCGCATAGCTCATGTTGAACAGCTGCATGCGCGCCGCCGTACACTGCTGCGGGAAAGGCACGCCTGGCAATGGGAACGGGTTGTACAGAGTCAACACGGTTGGCTTGGCGGGATCCAGAGGTTGGGTGACCTGGCCCGGGATCTCGAGATTGCGGCGCAGGCTGAGCCACCAGCCGAAGCCGTCGAACCAGCGCGCCGAGGCAATGCCGAGCTTCTCCAGGAACTTCCAGTTTCGCACCGCGACATTCACCGTCAGCATGGGCGCATGGTGAAAGCCGTTCATCGCGCCACGATACTCGGCTGAGATGTCGTGGCAGATGTGGCGATTGGCATGCTGTTGCCCGCAGAGGATCGCCGCCTTGGCGTGCACGCGATACAGCTTCCCCGCCTTGGAATAGGTGACCACGACACCTTTGGCAGAACTCGGCTCACCCTCGTGCACCACTGACACGACGGTCGCGGCGAGCCGCATGCGTACCGGCTCATGGGGCTTGTCGAGCTGATCCCACTGCACCGGACTGTTGAGGATGTCGGCCATGCGATATTCGCCGCGCAGCGCTGCGGGCAGGATCTTCTTCAGGAAGTGCCGTGCGGTGCCAGCGTGGCCGCCCGGAAAACTCGCAAGATAAACCTCATCGGACGGGTCCACCCCGCCGCTCTGGTAGCGGTAATAACCGATTACGCCTGGCTGGATGAAGTTATAGGCCGAGTACGCCGATATGACATCGGCGCCGAGTCCGCATCCCATCGCGGCGGTCACGGGATTGAGATACCGGGTGACCTCCGGCAGGTCCTGGTCGCTGATGCCCACGACGTTGCGGAGAAACTCCAGGTACGTCATGCCGTCGAGCCATCGCTCCCAGTCCGCACGGCGCGGCGGGGTGCGATACAGGTCCATCTCCACCAGCGCCTTTTTCACCGACTCGGCAAGCGGCGCATGTTTGAAGCCATCACGCCAGGGATTGACCACCCAGCCCTTGCCTTCGTAATAGAATCCCGTATCGGAGCGCTCCCAGGCGATGTGCATGGGCGACCAACAATCCTCCGGCACGAGGATGTCCTTCGTAAGTCCGGTAGGCTTCTGATAGACGAACTCGTCGGGGAATCCCAGATCGGTGGCGAAGTGCGTCCACATGCCCGCATCCTTGGCCTTGTTGAAGGGCACCACGATGCCGGTAGCGCCCTGCGGCGCCGTCAGATGATAGCCATCGACCTCGAACTCATTCTGTTTGGCCTCACCCCCGAAGATCGGATGCTGATCGAGCATCAGCACTTCTGCCTGCGGACGTCCCTTGCGGTAGGCCCAACAGGCGGACAGGCCGGCCATGCCGCAACCCACGATCACGACGTCCGGGCGTTCGCCGGTGTCCGCAGCTGCGCGTAACATCCGGTCCCACTGCTGATTGCGGATACCGCCGTGGGCTGCATTTACTACTTCATGTGTGTTGCCGTTGGAGTGCGCGTAGTCACCGATGCCGCCCGGACCGGTCCAGTCTGGGCCCAGCCCGGTCATTGGAGAACTGACGGTTTGCGCACGTGCCTCGCGTAGGGCCGCCGGCGCAGCCATCCCCAGGAGAGCCGCACCTGCGCCCACCAGCGTGCCACCGACGAAGTCGCGGCGGGTGACCCCAGCGATGTGCTCGGCCTGACCGATCGCCGCTTCGCTCATCGGCTTTGCCCCTCCGTGCCGGCCGGCGCCGGGGCCGGTGTCAGCTTGCCGCTGCGTAAACTTCCATTCACAAAGAAATCACCCTTGCACATCCATACCCCGTCGATTTTCGTCCACAGGAACAGGATGACAAAAGTAAACGGCGCTGTCTTGCCGTCGGTGGGTTGCACGTGGAAGTCCGTCCAATCCCAGCCGGCATCGCCCTTGACGAAGGAATACACGGAATCGATCTTGACACGATTGTTCTTGACGACATCCTGATACAAGGGCCGGATGGCATCGCGGCCCATATAGATGCCCTCACCCTCCCCGACCGAGATGACATCGGGGGAGTAAAACTGCGTCACAATCGTTTCCGCGTCGTGATCGGCGAATGCCCGTTCCTTGATGGCGTATCGGGCACGGATGGCCCGCCGGAAGGCGGTCAGTTCCGGAGTCTCGGGAGAGGCTGCTGCCCTGGCGGCCGCCGCTGAGCCGGGCGTCCCCGCCTCAGCCGTACTCAACGTAAGAGTCATTAACAGTGCCAGCACCACCAGGCAGCGCATCAGTCATCTCCTTTGGAATCCAACTACGACACCACGGGGTCGTATTGGTCAGGTGACCAATACGCTACAATCTCCTCTGGAACACGTCAACTGTCGCAGCGCTCGACGGAGTATCCGGGTATGCCACCCAAGGTGACGACAAAGACTGCTGG
Organism: uncultured Pseudomonadota bacterium; assembly: GCA_963715725.1. Lineage (GTDB taxonomy): Bacteria > Pseudomonadota > Gammaproteobacteria > Steroidobacterales > Steroidobacteraceae > 13-2-20CM-66-19. The sequence continues at coordinate 4,920,007 of OY970272.1, forward strand.
CCCTCGCAGGGGCACTGCAACAACCGCGGAGGGTCGAGCCACCGTCGCGCGGATCCTCGACATGACACGTGACATTCTGACCCATGCAGATGCCGGCGAATTGTCGATGCGCAACGTCGCCAGTCGTGCAGGCCTGCATCTGGCCAACGTGCAGTACTACTTCCCTACCCGCGAAGATCTGGTGCACGCGTTCATCGCGGATACCGGGGAACGCTACCAGCGAGCCTACGATGCGCTGATGGCCGAGGCAGGCGATGATGCGCTGCAGCGCTTCCTGGCCATCGTCCGCTTCAATCTCGAGGATGTCTACAAACCCGAGACTCGCGCGCTATTCGTGCAACTGTGGGCACTGCTCAATGAGCTCGATGCGCATTCGGGGCGACTGCTGGGCGAGTTGTATGCGATCAACATCGCACAATTGGGACGAGCTCTGGCTGCCGTCGATCCGTCTCTGCATCCCGATGAGATTGCCCGCCGCACCACGCTCATCGCCGCGCTCACTGAGGGACTGATGGTTGTGCGCGGCCCGCAGCCCTCAGGCACGCCAGAAGCGGATCGGCTCATCGAGCGTGCCTTCGCTCAGGCCATGCGCATTGCGGGAGTGGATGTCGCAGAGAGCAGCGCGACAGTGCCGCACTCCGCCCGCCGCAAGGTGCGGCGCAGCCGATGAGCGCTTTTTAACTGCGCACCAGCGCCAGCACGCGCAACGGGCTGCCGGAGCCCTTGCGAATTTTGAGCGGCGGACACAACAGTACTGCACCGGTCGGTGGCAGCTGATCCAGATTGGCGAGACATTGCAGGCCGTAGCGCCCGCTCCCATGCATGTACGAATGACAGGGATAGGGTGGCTTCAGATGGGCAGCCTGCCCTGCATCCGTGCCGATACATTCGGTGCCAAAGCCAACGATGTCCCGCTCGTCGATCAGGAAGCGCACCACCGCAGCGTCGGGTCCCGGCGTATGCTGTCCTTCTTCATCGAAATTCTGGTAGGCGATCGCATCGTTGCGCTTCGACCAGTCCGTGCGCATCAGAAGCCAGCAGCGCGGGGCTATGCGCCCATGGATCTTCTCCCAGGCCTGCACGAAATCGACGGTAAGCAGGAAGTCTGCATCGGCGGCGGCTTCGCGCGAACAGTCAATGACACAGGCCGGCGCCACGAGCCGATCGAGCGGCACGGTATCCGTGGCGTTGTACGGCAAGTCGCGACCCGACACCCAATGGATTGGAGCGTCGAAATGGGTCCCGGTGTGCTCGCCGCAGGAGAAGTTGTTCCAATACCAGGCGGGACCGCGCTCGTCGTAGCGTGAGATCTGTTCCAGGCGGAAGGGCCACGCCTGCCCCATCTCGGGTGGCAGGACGATGGGTGGAACGTCCGGCGAAAGCGTTTGCGTGAGATCGACGATGCGGATGCGGCCCGAGGCGAGCTCGCCGACGAGGCTTTCAAGAGGGTTGGACATCATGAGCTCACCCCGCTGCCGCCAGCTCACGCTCGAGCACTTTCGGGTTATCCCGCCAGCGCACGAGCCATTCCTGGGCCAGATCGCCGGGGTACAGGTCCTCGATGCCATCCTGAAGTCCCTTCACGATGGCGAGCGCGAGAGCTGCGGGTGCCAACTTTGGCGGCGGTAGTTCCTGATTCCATTCATCGTCGATGGGACCGGGAAAGACGTTGAGGACGCGCACGCCGGCTCGCTGCATCTCCGCGCGCAGACATTGCGACAGCGAGAGTGCCGCGGCCTTTGAGGCTGAGAAGGTGCCGTGCGCTGGGAAGTTGGCCAGTGCGTAGATCGAGAGCACGTTTACCCATGCGGTTGCGCTGGCTAATCCATCTGCGGCGCGGGAGCGCATGACGGGGCCGAACTCCTGCGCAAGCCGCAGCAGACCGAAGTAGTTGATATCCATCTCGGCGCGCGCACTCTCGATACCCTGTCGCGAGCTGATCCCATAGGTCCGGTGCAGCTCCGCGGTGTTGATGAGAATGTCGATCTTCGCTCCGAGCTCTGCCGCGCGCTCGCGCACCGACTCGGAGTTACTGAGGTCAAGGGGAACCAGCGTAACGCCCGCCAGGCCTTGCAGCTCATTCACACCGGGTGTCTTCTTCCAGGGCTCGGCATAACCGCCCCAGACCGCAGCCGCGCCGGCGGCGAGCAGCGCGCGCGTCAATGCCTGGCCGGTGGCCGTTTTGACGTCCGTGATGAGAATCTTGCGTGAGCGCGGATCACACGTCATCTCGCGCAGTTGCTTGTCATCGGTCATCTCTGTCAACTCCTCCACTGGCAGCGCGATCAGGACTGCCTGGCCGCTGCGGTCAAGGCGCGCACTGACACGCACGCGCGCCGGCGCCGCTGCAACTTTCCCATGCAGGTGCACCACCAGAATGGGTCCGGCGTCGAGCCGGACCATGCCGAGGCGCCACGGCAGACGTTGGCGAAAGAACTCATCGTGGCTGTGCATCAGGGTCGTTTCGGAGATGAGCTCACCGTCGCCTGATTGCCGCTCCCACTCCAGCCGCAACCCCAGGCAGCGATGACACGCTTCGCGCGGCGGATATTGCACAGCCTTGCAGTCACGGCAAACCTGCAGGGCAAACCGACCTTCAGCCGCGGCGGCCGTCAGTCCGAGCGCCACCCTACTTCTGCCAGCCGCCGGCAGCAGCGGCACGCGAGTACGCAGAATGGGATTCTTGCGCTTGGGGCGGCCGGCTGTGCTGCTCATACTCCGTCCCCTGCAAGTATGGCCGCGCCGCAGCACAGGCCCCGGTCATAGTTGATCATGCCAAAGCCACTGACCAACGCGATGTTCGCATCGGGCACGACACCGCCAAGCGGCGCCTGCGTCACCTGCCGCAAGGCCTCGCTCAAACCGAGAAAGCCGCCCGCGGCGCCCGCCTGTCCAGCCGACAGCTGTCCTCCCGAAGAGTTGAGCGGGAAGCTGCCTTCAAGGGTGAAACTGTGACTGCGCACGAACTGCGGACCCTCACCCTTGGCGCAGAAGCCAAGATCCTCGAGCTGCATGAGCGTCATAACGGGATAGTCGTCGTAGGTCTGCAGCAGATCGATGTCGGAGTGCGACACTCCCGCTTCGGCAAACAGCTCGTCGCGACCTAGCGCCCAGCCGCCACGCATCTGGATGGGGTCATCGGGAAATGAGTTGTGACGCTCGAGACTTGACAGCACTGTTGCGGTCCGCAGGCCCAGCTCCTGCGCACGCTCACGGCGCATGACCAGCAAGGCTTCGGCGCCAGCGCAGGGCATGACGCAATCGAACAGGTGCAGCGGCTCAGCAATGGTGCGGGCCTTCAGGTACTCATCCAGGGTGAGAGGCTTCCTGAACAGCGCATGCGGAAACTGTCGGGCATTTTCCCGTTGCGCGACACACAGCTTGCCGAAATCCTCGCGTCGGGCACCATAGGTGCGCATGTAATAGGCGGTCAGGAACGCGAAGCTCGCGTTCGGTCCGCCTGAGCCATAGGGATAGACCGCATCGCGCGCGAACTGGCTGAAACTGCCGAGTGTGGCGCGAAAGGAATCAACATGGTTGGTATCGGCGCCCACGCAGGCCACGATGTTGGCATCGCCAGACTGCACCGCGCGCAATGCGCGCCGCAAAGCTACGATTCCGGCCGCACCACCCATGGGAATGTGATCGAGCCAACGCAGGGACAAACCCAGGTGCTGTGTCAGTCCGACCGCCGAGTCGGGCACCAGTGTGAAACTGGAGACGCAGAGCCCATCGATATCGGTCTTGACGAGGCCGCTGTCCTTGAGCAGCGCATGTAGTGCGCGGGCGATAAACCAGTGCGCGCCTCGCACCGAGTAGCGGACGTACGGTATGGTCACCGGTACACAAACGACTGCCTCATGGTAGGTACGGTGCGCCGCCATGATCAGGGTCCGGGTCGTTTCTTCTGTGACCGCAGATCGATGCTGGATGCGGTACCGAGCAGGCTGCAGGCCAGCTCCTGCAGGCGCGCGCGCTGGATCTTTTCCGTGGCTGTCAGAGGCAATGCGTCGCAGAAGCCTACGTAACCCGGAGCCTTGAAATACGCGAGCCGCGCCAGACAGAAGGCCTGTATCTCCTGCGCCAAGGCAGCCGTCCCGAGGTGCCGTCCACCCCGTGGCACGACGCACGCCATGACTTCATCGCCCCGCACCTCATCGGGCACGGCGCTCACACCGACGCTCGCCACGGCTGGATGTTGCAGCAGGACGCCCTCAACCTCCACCGCCGAGATGTTCTCACCGCTGCGGCGGATGACATTCTTCCTGCGATCGACGAAGTGCAGGTCGCCGTCCACATCGGCATACACCACATCTCCGGTGTGAAACCAGCCTCCATCCCACGCGGCCGCCGTCGCTTCGGGATCCTTCAGATATGCGGTGAAGAACCCTTTAGCCGGCAACGCCCCTTGAGCGCGCACCAGCAACTCACCGTGTGTCCCGACCTCAACATCGCCGCCCGACGCGTCGACAATGCGGTAGTCCATGTGTGGCGCGGGCCTGCCAAAGCAGGCCGTGCCCACCTTGCGCGGCTCGCGGTTGGCAATGATGGCGGCAGCGCACCCAGTCTCCGTCATGGCCCAGGCCTCGAGCAGCGGAAAGCCGAATCGCTCCTCGAAGGCTGCGTGCAGTCGAGCGCTGACGCCTGCACCGAATCCAAACCTCACGGCATGTTGGCGATCTTGAGCGCCGGGCGGCGCTCCCAGCAGCATGGCCGGCATCACCCCCAGATAATGGATGATGGTGGCACGTGCAGCGCGTACGCTATCCCACCAGCTGCGCGGATGAAAGCGGTCGACAGGGATCACGCAACCGCCACTGAGTACCATCGCCAACGTGGAGCAGGCCATGGCATTCATGTGACTCATCGGCAGCGGTGTGAGCAGCCTTTCCTCTCCGGCGCGCACCTCGCACAGCCCTCCGCTCTCGAGGTACCAGCGACCGGAAGTCAGGAAATAATCATTGCTCAGCACGCAGCCCTTGGGTTTTCCGGTCGTGCCGGAGGTATACAACAGGGCGCATTCACGCTGTAGCGCATGCGGGGCATTCAGTTCAGGCCACTGCGCCCGCAGCGAGCCCGCAGGTAGCCCCTCCAGGCCCACTGTCGCGAGTGGCAGAGCACGTCCAGCCGCCCTCGCAGCCTGCCGAAAGTCCTCGAACCGCTCCTCGGCCGCCACCGCCAACACGATCTCCGAGTGCCCAAGCAGATATTCGAGCTCGGCACGCCGCCACTCGGCATTGATCGGCACCACCGACACATCGAGCGCGTTGAGCGCAAACCAATGTAAAAACATGGCGGGACGGTTTTCGAGCAGCAGACCGACGCGCTGCCGCCGCTGTCACCCATTCACGATAGCGCTGCTGCAAGTGGTCGACCTGCTGCAGGGCTTGCTGATACGTAATGGTGACTGGCGCAATACCGTATCGCTGTGCCGTCTCGGGCAGGGTGCACAGAAAGTCGTGCCTCGGGTAGCGCTGGGCGGCGCGCACAAAAACGTCATACACCCGTGCCGGCTCGTGTCTGCTTGCCGTCCTCAACGCTGATGCCGTCGACTCCGCCGTCATCGCCGCTCACAGCAACAGTTGAATGGAAGGCAAGGCCGCATCGCAGTTCAACAACTCGATTTTCTTGTGCCGCAGACGTAATCCGCTCTCGTTCTGGAACTGGGATGATACGCCCCCACAGCCAGAATCAGCTGCCGATCGAACTGTGCCTCCACATAGAGAAACGGTGTCCGCACCAGCAGCTCGCCGGCGGCCGCGCCGGCCGTCTCGAGCTGCGGCTGCTGCAGGATATGCTGACAGTAACTCGGCTGCTGCTGCGGGACGCACGCGGGTGGCGCAGGCGCTCGATACGAACCTGCAACAGCAGTCGGTCCTGGTCGAACAGAGAGGTATGCAGCTCCCCTCCGGTTGGTTCCGGCTCAGGGGCATCCAGTAACGGACATCATCGGTCAACAGCGCGAACCACTCATCGAAGCGCTTCTCATCGAGGCGCCGCGCCTCGCGGTAGACGAACTCGATAGCTGCGGCCTCACTCATGAGCGGCCTCACTGTCACGCGTCATGAAATCCAGCCAGGCACGGTACTGGCTGCGCATGGGTATTTCGTTGGTTGCGCCATACGTCCCCGCGATGCCTGCCGACTCTGCCTCGCGATAGTTACACTGCAGATTCACCCAAGGCGTCGCCAGCGAGCTCAAACCTTCCTGGATCGAGCGATAGCAATGCAGATCATCGTGACCCACCATGGAGGTAGGCGCATTGATGAGGCGCGTGTAAGTGGTGGTCCGCTTCAGCAGCTCATCGGGAGCACCGAGCAGGCGAAACGTCCAGCTCTCGATCAGCGTCTGATTAACTGCGATCGGCCGTGCAACCCGGATCGCCTGGATGGCGCCCTTGATTGTGAGGTTGGGATAGTAGACAACCTCACTGCAACTAAGATAGCTACTGGAGACTTATCGACTTTCAAGCGCTTTCAGCTATTCGCTTCCGACTACCGTCGTGCAGAAGGTTATGCACTGGGCCATACCGCCGAGACTACAGGATATGGTTCCCGGGTCAGATTGTCGCTCAGGGACGCATGGGAATTTGCCACAAAAAAGTACATCGACAACTGGGAGGCGGAAATGAGGAAAGCTTCTGCTTCTGGAGCTTTTCTGACTGGGTGAGTGCCCTTGAAGAAGGCGGCTTTGAGGTTCTCGAGGGATCGAGAGTGTTTACGAACTCCTGGATCGTCGAGAGGCGGCTACGAGAGTGTATCAAAATATTTTCAGTAGGTGATTCCTCCGGAAGCGTACTTCCATTTCCGCCAACCAATATGGTCATCGTCGCACGCAAGCGTAGACCTGGCCTCAGATCACATGTCAGTCCCTGATAGTTGCGGAACAGAACAAATGCCCGCAGCACCGAAGAAAATGCCCTCATAAAACCAAGCCTGGTAAAGGGAGGAAGAAACATGCATTAGACGGGACCTGAAACATACGTAGTAGATTCGGCAGGTTTGAGTCCTGCCCGGCAAGACTGACCGCAGCAAAACGAAGGCCGAGTCGGGCGGCTGAGTGCAATCATTTCGTTCCTTTGGGCAAGGCAAGATGGATCCCTCTCCTTATGAAGAGATTTTGAGGCACCTGACGCTCTCAGGCAGACCACAGCGAGTGCTTTGCTACTAGCGAAAGGGATCTCGGATTGTAGATTCTGATCTTTTTATTTTATAGCTTCTCATCGAGACTCATTGCAGAATGTAGCCTTAGAGAGGTTGGTACATTTCCTCAGATTTTTTGGAATGCCAACCAAGCGACCAACGATTGTGCGATTGATGGATGTCGACCCAGAGCTTGTGAGCTTGCTCGCCAGTGACACAGATTTGCTGCAATAAACTTTCTCCCCGCCCCGCGCTCCGATGGTAGGCCAACGCCCAGGGGCCGATCCGCGACTAGCTATAGCTAGCGGGCTATAGCCCCCCAACCCCCGCCCCCTCCAAACACCCCACCAACATCGCCGCCGCCCGCTGCGCCCCCGGTGGTTGAGGTGGATTCCATCTTTGAGGAACATCCCACGCGGCGCTCCGCCTGAATCGCCGCGAACTCCCCCGCCAGATCGCAGACCACGGCCCGGTCCTCCCGGCCCACGCCCCGCACCGCCTCGACGTACTGCTGATGGAGCGGCACCAGGTCGTCCAGACGCCGGATCCAGATGCCCTTCAGGTACTGCGGCTCCGCCCCTTCTCGTGCAAGGTGGGGGCGGTGATCAGCACCGGCTCGGCACCGCCGCTGGGCCCGTCACCATCGCATGGAGGTTGGCCGGAAATCGGGGAGCGGGACCCGGCGGTTGTCGTCCGACCGGTGGAGGGCGACCCAGGCCTTCTGGCCGAGTTGGACCAGGCGACGTCCTGCCAGCGGGAGCCCGTCCGCCGCAGGAGCCGCGCGACCTCCGGGTCCGGCAGGCCGAAGCCGATCCAGTGATCGTTCCAGCCGTCGTAGATCGTGATCACCCGGGGGCGGAGCGGCAGGACATCGCGTTGGAGCTGCCGCACCCCTGGAAGGTGGTCCATCCGGCCGTTCCCAGGTTGACGCCGGTCCAGCGTACACCGGGCCGGCGCTGCGCGAGCTGGGCGAGCAGGATCAGGGTAACGGCTGTAGTCGGTGCAGGAATCTCCCAGGAAGGCGAACACGGGGCGGTCGGCGCGGGCCTTCGCCAGGGTCTGCGCGTAGTCGTGTGGACCCAGAGGAGGTCGGGATCGGTACGGTACTCGTCGCCGAGCGAGGCGAGCGACCGCGGCCAGCCGAACTGGATCTGCTCGGGCCGCAGATGGTACGAGAAGCCCGCGATCACGGAGCGCCAGCTCGCTCACCAGCAGGCCGATCGCCAGGCTGCCGCCGGCGAGGAGGAGAGCTTGAGGCGCGGCTCACGGCTTCGGAGTGGCGTCGCGCGGGGCTCGAGGGCCGGATCGCCGGGGGTGCGGCGGGCCGGCGCGGGCGGCGCGGCGGGGGGCGGGGTCGGGGTCGCCTTCGGCCGGCGGCGGCGCCGGCGCCGGCACTGATGTACGGCGAATCCGCGCGCATCCAGAACCTCCCACTTGCGGTAGCCGTAGCTCGGCAGCACCTCCGCCACCCGGCCCAGGGCGCACCCCCCAGATCTGGAAGAAGGCGTCGGGCCGCTGCTCGCCGAGCAGCCGCTGCTCGTCCCACTTGGCGTGGCCGGGCCGGAAGGTGTCGAAGTGGTCCTCGTCGAGCGGCACCACCGGCTGCATGTGCGCGACGGTGCGGTCGTTGTAGCCCAGGATGTCGATCATCCTGTAATTGGAGAAGTAGGCCGGAATGCCCGCCCAGGCGGTGGCCACCACGGCGCCGGGGCGGACGATGCCGCCGGAAGGGTCACGATCTCGGCGACCACCCGCTGGTGCCGCTCGGTCATCGGCGGCCGGTCGGTCAGGGCGAGCTCGCGCCAGGCGGCCGTCGGCCTCCGTCGAGAACCAGAGCCCGTTGACGATCAGCAGGGCGGCGGCGGTCGCGGCGGCGAGGACGAAGCCTGCCGGCCGGATCGTCCGCCGCGGCGTTCCCGCTCTCGCGCCCGCCGGCGCCGCCCAGAGCGCGAGCGCCTCGTTCAGCGTGGCGTTGACAGCACGAAGAGGAGCGGCATGACGAAGGCGAGGAAGCGGTTCGCCCGGATGGGCAGGTCGCCGTCCCAGGCGTCCCCGCCGACGTAGACGTTGTAGGCGCAGTAGAGGGCGAAGACCACCGCCGGCAGCAGCAGCCGGCCGTTGCGCCGCAGAAAGGCCGCGGTGCCGAGCCCGGCGACCAGCAGCAGGGCCAGGTGGTCGCGCGCGAAGCTGGTCAGAACCGACAATCCCTCGCAGCAGCCGCACTCGAGAGGGACGCCGGCGAGCTTGAGGTAGTACGTGTTCGGCAGCAGGTCGTGGTAGTAGACCCAGCGGAAGACGCCATAGGCCAGGCTGACGCCGCAGAAAACGGCGAGGCCGGCGAGCCAGCTCGGCCGCCCGGCCGGCCGCAGGCCCTTGCGCAGCAGGAGGTAGAGCTGGACGGCGACGACCAGGAGCAGCATGTCCATCCGCAGCAGGAAGGCGGCGGTGCAGACCATCCACAGGGCGAAGTGGCGGTCGCGCCCGGAGTGGACCGCGGAGAGCGCGAGCTGGACGGCGAGCACCGCGAGCAGCGCCTGGAGGCCGGTCTCCATGCCCATCAACGCCCAGTAGGCGAGCGGGTAGTAGAAGGCGGTGAGCACGGCCGCCGGCAGCCCCCTGGTGGCGCCGGCCTCCGCGGGTGAGAAGTGGTCGAGCACCAGCCGGCGGACGGCGATCACCGTACCGGCGAGGGTGAGCAGCGAGAGGATCTGGACGACCAGGCTGCGGTCCCGCAGGGGGATCGGCAGCGCGTTGACCGGAACCATCAGGAACGTCCACAGCGGGTGGGTGAACCCCTCGACCGGCTCGCCCCACCGCGCCCACTCGAGCCCGTAGCCATGGACCAGGTTGCGGGCGTAGGTCATCGAGATCATCGAGTCGTCGAACAGGCAGAAGTAGCGTTGCCCCTCGACCTCGAAGGAGGAGCGGTGGATGAACCACCCCGCCCAGAGCCCGAAGACGAGCAGCAGGACGGTCAGACCGCGGGAGAGACGACGGCGAGGACGGCGGTGGAGCTCGGACATTGTCGATACTGCCTTGAGCGGCTATTCTGTCACGCCCCTGCGCGGGGCCACGAAAAAGGCGCGAAAAGGCCGCCAGTACCGCGCGGCGAGCGCTCCGCCGGCCAGCGCGGCGGCCAGCAGGGAGGCGAGGAAGCGCGCCCAGCTCCCCGGCGCGACCCAGCCACGCCGCCAGGCCGAAGAACGGCAGGGGGACGAGGTACAGCAGGGCGAAATCGCCTAGGAGGGTGCGGAAGCGGGGGCCGAACAGCCGGGCGACCTCCCAGGCCATGACGAGGTTCCCCACCAGCAGATAGTTCGCGGCCCCCATGCCGGCGGCGCCGAAGCGCCGGGTGAGGAAGATGCCGAAACCCACCAGCGAGACCAGGTTGAGCACCTCGATCGCCAGCCACTTGCGGTCCCGGTGCTCCGCCTTGAGCATCTCGCCGCCCAGCATGGTGAACTGGTCGAAGAACGGAATGAACGCGAGCACCCGCAGGATCGGCGCCGCCGCCGGCCAGTTCCTCCCCAGGATGATCGCGACCACCCGCTCGGAATTGAAGAACAGGAAGTAGCTCGCCACCACCTGGCAGCCGAGGAGCTGGACCGTGCTGAGCCGGAAGAACTCGACGAATTTCCGCCGGTCCCCGAGATACTCCATCAGGGTCGGAAAGAACGCCCGCGGGTAGACCAGGGTCGCCACCAGGAACACGATCATGTAGGCGCGGGAGTAGAGGCCGACCGTGGTCGTGCCGCGGAACCAGTCGACGATGTAGATATCGATGTAGTTGACGAGCTGCAGGGTGAGCCAGATCAGGAACAGGAAGAAGCTCCGGCGGACGAGATCGAAGGCGAGAGCCGGCTCGACCTTCAGGGAGACCTTCCCCCAGACCTTCGCCCAGGAGTAGCCGGCGAGGAGCGCGGCGCCCACGAGGTCGCCGATCACCAGGCTCCAGTATCCCCAACCCAGCCAGGCGAGCCCCACCGAGACGGCGGCGATGACGACGCCGCGCCCGATCTCGGGAGCGATCAGGTTGCCGATCGTCAGCTCCCGCTCGAAGAAGGCCCTGGGCACCCCCGCCAGACCGTCGAGCAGCACCCAGACGGCGAAGACCCGGAGCACCGACGGCACCTCCGGCGACAGGCGGCCGAAGACCGGCGCCGCCGCGATCAGCGCCAGGGTGATCAGGGCGCCGAGCGCGGTCGTGATCGCGAGCACCGTGCCGTAGGGGCGGCGCTTGTCGCGCACCAGTTGGTAGGGCAGGCCGAGGTCACGGACGGCCGAGGCGAGGGTCACGATCCGCAGCGCCAGCTCGTAGACGCCGTGCCCCTCGGGGAGGATCAGGCGGGCGAGGGCCAGCTTGGCGCCGAAGTTGATCCCCAGCCGGGCGAGCTGGATGGCGTAGGAGGCGAAGGTCGAGCGCAGGACCCGCTGCTCGGTGGTGCCCTTCCCGTCTCCCGGAGGAGCGGGAGCGAACATCTCGCCTAGAGGAGGTTCGCCCAGCGCGCCCATCGCTCGGTGAGGTCCATGCCGGTCTCGAAGTCGAAGGCCGGCCGGTAGCCCAGGAGCCGCTTCGCCTTGTCGATGCGGACGCGGGTCCGGGGGCGGAGGAAGCCGATCATCTCGGGGGTCAGGGGGTGGATCGGCAGCTCGGCGGCGGCGCCGGCGGAGCGGACGGCCGGCCGCCGCCGCTTCCGAGGCTCGACTTGATCCGCTTCTGCACGCTCTCGGGCAGCACCGTGCTCGCCATCTCGCGCAGCCAGACCCCCTCGCGGGTGCGCTCGATCCGCTCGCGGATCGGCTGCTCGGACTTGAGGATGCGCAGGGCCTCGCCCACGGCGCGCGGCTGCGCCCGCTTCCAGCGCCGCCAGTGGGCGAGCGCCTCGGCCTCGGTCATGTCGACCGTCCGGCGCTCCGCCCCGAGCATCCGCTCGAAGCGGCCGTAGAGCTCCCGCCAGGTCACCGGCTCCTCGCCCGAGATCAGGAACGCCTCCCCCACCGCGGCGTCCTTGACCGCGGCGAGCAGCATGGCGCTCACCAGGTCGTCCACGTAGACGGCGTTCCCCAGCCCATCGCCACCGTTGACCAGGATCTGGCGGCCGGCCTTGAGCCCGCGGATCACCGCCTCGGTCCACACCCCGCCATAAGGGCCGTAGACCGCCGTCGGCTGGAGCACGGCCACCGGCAGGCCCGAGGAGAGGGCGATCCGCTCGGCCTCGAGCTTGCTGTCCGAATAGGCGTTGCCGAAGCGGCGGCGGGGGGCGGTCTCGTCGAGGTCGCCGTCCGCCGTCTGGCCGTAGACCATCAGCGTGCTCAGGTAGACGATGCGGGCCGCGCTCACCGCCCGGGACGCTTCCAGCACCCGCCGCGTCCCCTCCCGGTTGACCCAGGCGCGGTGCTTCTGGCTGCCGGAGGTCCCGTAGGCGCAGTGGAAGACCAGGTCGCACCCCTGGATCGCCACCGCCAGGTCGGGCGCGCTGGTGACGTCGCCGCGCAGCACGGTCACCGGGAAGCGGGCGAGGCGCGCCGCCCCCGCCAGATTGCGTACCAGGGCGCGCACCTCGGCGCCGTGCTCGAGCACCAGCCGCTCGACCAGCCGGCCGCCGATGAAGCCGCCGGCGCCGGTCACCAGCACCTTGCGGCCGGCGAGCGCGCCGCCGAGCTGGCCGATCGGATCGCTCTGGGGAGCCCTCACGACGCCCGGTCCTTCAGCACGGGGACGATCGGGATGATCGACCAGGGGAGCTCCAGCGGCTGGCGGCGCTCGTAGCAGGCCTCGATCAGCGCCAGCGACCGGCGCCCCTCGGACCCCGGGACGAACGGCTCGCGCCGGCCGCGGATGGCGCGGGCGAAGTCGTCGATCTGGCGCCCGAAGACGTCGGCGAAGTTGAGCCCGGAGCCGCCGTCCCGCCGGGCGTGGCCGGCGAGCGCCACCTCGCGGTCGGCGATCGACAGGCGGATCTCGGGGTCGGAGTCCCAGATGCCGGCCTCGAGCGTGGCCCGCTCGCCCTCGAAGATGCAGGTGTTGCGCAGGTTGCGCGTGCGGCTGATCTCCACCGTCGCCGGTGACGCCGGCGCCCAGCGTCAGGCGCATCTCGCAGTCCGACTCGACGCCGCCCAGGGCATCGTCCCGGTACTCGACCGCCGTCCAGTCGCCCAGCCACCAGAGCAGCAGGTCGAGCACGTGGACGCCGAAGTCGGCCAGCACGCCGCCACCCGCCATCTCTTTCCTGAGCAGGAAGTCGGTGGCGAACGGCCAGCGGGGGATCACCCCCTGGCGCAGGTCGAAGCGGCGGATCTCGCCGAGCAGCCCGTCGCGCAGCAGGTTGCGGACGAAGAGCGAGGCATCGAAAAAACGGAAGTCGAGCCCCACCGCCAGCACGGCCCGCCCGGCGGCGGCGGCGGCGATCATCTCGTCGCACTCGCGCACGGTCGTCGCCATCGGCTTCTCGACCAGCACGTGCACCCCCCGCCGCAGCAGCTCGATCGAGACCGGCGCGTGCAGGCTGTTCGGCAGCGCCACGACGGCGGCCTCCACCCACCCCGGAAGGTCGCGGAAATCGGTCGCCACCTCGGGTACGCCGAAGCGCTCGGCGAGCGCGCGGGCGCGCTTCTCGTCGGCGTCCACCAGCACGGCGGCCTCCACCCGGTCGGAAGCGGCGATGGCGGGCAGATGGTGGATCTGCGCTACCGCGCCGCAGCCGATGACGGCGAGGCGGACCTTGGAGGTATTCGGTTTCGTCATGGAGAAACGGGGTTGGCACGCCGGAGCGGCGGCGTATCTTACCAGAGGCTGCCGGAGCCCTTCAGCCCGGGTCTGAGGGGAGCCGCGCGTGCTCGCGGATCGCCGCCGCCAGCTCCGCCGGAGTCCCCACGTCGCGGTAGGAGCCACCGGGGAACTCCACCCCTTGGACGCGCAGGCCGGCGGCGACCGCGGACCGCACCACGGCGCCGATCTGGAATTCCGCCCTCGTCCCTCCCCCGCCGGCGAGCTCCGCACCGCCTCGTGGACCGCCTCATGGAGAAAGCGGGTGAAGACCGGGCTCCAGACGGCGATCAGCCAGTTGTAGCCGGAGCGCCGTGACCTCCGGCCGCACCTCGACGCGGACCACCCGGCCGCCGGCCCCCAGCTCGACCATGTCGGTGGTGCGGCAACGCTCGGTCGGGAAACAGCCCGAGGACGAGGTCGGCCCCGGTCGCCGCCTGCCGCTCGATCAGGCGGGCGTAGGCGTCCACGGGCTCGAAGATCACGTCGGGGAAGTCGAGGGCGACGATGGCGCCGTCCACGAACGGGAACGCCCGGTCGAGCGTCTCCGGCACGCTGCGCGATCCCGGGATCGAGAGGTAGGCGAGCGCCACGCTCCGCGATCTCCCCCGTCCCGAAGTAGCGCGGCGACGTCCCCCTTCGACTCGTGGAGCACCATGAAGGCCCGCCGCACCCCGGCCGCCCGGAACCGCTCCAGCAGGTAGTGCCCCGCCACTTTGGGAGCCGGTCCGCGCGGAGGTCTCCCGGAAGCCGATCGGCAGCAGCTCCTTGCTGCACGGCAGAGGCCCCAGGCGCTCGGCCCGGCCGGCGGCGGGGATGAGGCCGACGAGGGGGAGCGAGGTCAAAGCTCGAGAGGTAAGAGTTGCGCGCTGTGGACCACGGCGAGAATGTCGATTTGATTGGACTTGACGCGATAGATGATCCGGTAAGGATTTTCGATCACCTCGCGAACGTCCGGGGCCTCATACTCGGGCACCCTGCGTCCTGAGACGGGGAATTCACCGATCTGCCGGGACCGCCTCGTCAGGCGGTCCACCATTCTTTGAGCATAGAAAGCCGAGTCTCGGGCGATGTAGTCGTAAATGCCGATCAGATGTGAAATGGCATTGTCGGTCCAGTGGACCTTCACGTCGGCAGCCCGAACCTGGCCCTGACCTCATCCACGCTGACGGTCCGCCCAGCGTCGCTGTCCCGAAGACCCGCCTCGACCGCTTGGCGGACATAGATCCTGTACATCAAGTCGTCCCAGGTCGCGTCCTCCGGCAAGTCTTCGACCAGGCGCTTCGCCTCGCTCTTGATCTTCGGATGTCCCATGCCGTCGATGCTAGCACCACATGTGCCCCTCAGTTCCCCCCCGCCACGTACCCCAGCGCCCTCAGCTCCTCTCTTCTGCTTCGGCGTGAGCTTGCGGCTGGGCTCCCGTGGAGCGGCCGGGGGGCGCCTCGGCGCCGTTGGCGGCCAGCCAGGCGTTCTTGAGCTGCGCGCGCCATGCGGTCGATCTCGCGCGGATCGTTCACCGGCTGGGCGCCGCCCGCGGTCCAGCGCACCAGGGTGAGCCGCGGCGGATCGCCGCGCCGGCCGGAGAGCGGCAGCGCCGTCCTCGAACTGCGTGCTGCAGGCGGTCGAAGACGGCCTGGAACGGCTCGGTCGAGCGGCGGCACGGGGTTGCCGCCGATCCCCGCCAGGTGGGCCCGGTAATAGTCCGGCTCAGGGGGCGCGAAGTGGCTCTCCCAGAGGAGCTGGAGATCCCCGTCCACCAGCGAGAAGCGGTTGACGCCGTTGCCCAGGTAGAGCTCGGAGAGCGCCCCCTTGGTCGAACGGCTGGAAGAGGCTGGGCGCCGTGCCGGGCTCCGGCTTCGCCCCCGGCGGCGTCGATCAGCGTCGGCGCCACCCGCACGTTCGCCACGTGGCCGCGCCGTTGGCATCGCGAGCTTGCGGGGGAAGCCCGCCGGCAGCTTGATCACCAGCGGCACCTCGACCAGCACGTGCCCGAGGTTGCCGCCGTGGGCGATCTGGCCGTTCTCGCCGAACTCCTCGCCGTGATCGGAGGTGACGACGAGGAGGGTCTTGTCCCACTGGCCGCTCTGCTTCAGCGAGGCCAGCATGCGGCGAGAGCATCTGGTCGGCGTAGGCGGCGTTCAGCCGGTACATCGCCCGGAACGACCCGCTCCTGTCCGGCGGCAGCTTCACCGCGGGATCGAAGTAGGGCTCGAGGTCGAGCGGGCGGACCTGCTTCGGGCAGGTCGGGCGGGATCTCGTCCAGCCGGTCGAGGAGCGGATCGCGGCGGACGTATGGCGCGTGCGGCGGCAGGATGTGGATCCAGACGAAGTCCGCGCCCCCCTTGAGCTCGGCCAGGTAACCGCTCGGCCCGCCCCCCCTCGCGCAGGTAGCCGAAGCGGTCGAACCCCTGGGCGTAGCCGAACTGGGCGTCCAGCCAGTGGTTGGAGCGGAAGGCGGCGGTGCGGTAGCCCGCCTGCTTCAGCGACTCGGGGAGGGTGACGAACCGGTCGTCGAGCACCGCGCTGTCGCTCGCCCAGCTCCGCACCCGCCAGGGCTGGAAGCCGGTGAAGATCGCCGCCATCGACGGCACCGTCCAGCTCGACGGCGAGACCGCCCGGCCCGCCCAGGTGGCCTCGCCGGGCGAGGCCGGAGAGCGCCGGCATCACCTTGGGGGAGCCGCCGAAGGCGCCGACGGTGTCGGCCCGCAGGGCATCGATGGTGATCAGCACGATCGGGCCGCGGTGCGGCGGCGGCCCGGGCTTGCGCGGCGGGCGCAGCCAGGGATGACAGGCCAACGGAACCAGCGGGGCCAGCGCGCAGAGCGCGATCGGGAGCGGCAGGCGGTAGCGATCTTTGCAGGACAAGACGGAATTTCTCCACTCCGGCAGGGGTTCCGGAACTGCGGTAGGATACCCCACGTGCGCGCATCGATCCGTCCGCCCGCTCGGAGGAGTCCTCCTCTCTCCTCCTTTCGCTCACCGTCCGCCGCCTTCGGTGCGGCGGCCAGGACGAGCCGCTGCCAGGCGTTCCGCGACGGCGAGACGGCCAGCTCCTGACCCTGCTCCCCGGCGGGCCGGCGGCGCCCGCGATCGAGCTCCCCGGCGGGCGCGACGGTGCAGGTGCCCCTGCCGGACGCGCGCCGAGGTCTCCGCCTTCGCCGCCCTCGACGGCGGCTGGGTGGCGGCCGGGAGCGCGCCGGACGCGAACGGCGGCCGGCGGCTGTTCCTGCTGCGCGGCGACGACCGCACCTCCCGCCCGCTCGCCCGCGCCCCCCGGCCAGGAGAGCCGGCAGCGGCGCGGCCCGGTGCTGCTGGTGGACGGCGGCCGGCTCGCCGGCCTCGCCTGGCTGGAAGGGGACGACGACCGCTCCCTCTCCGTGCGCGCCGCCGTCTGGACCGGCCAGCGGCTGGCAGGCGCCCGAGCGCGTCTCCTTCCCCGGTCCCGGGAGCCAGCTCGCGCTCGACCGGCGCCGTGCTGGCCGACGGCTCCTGGCTGCTCGCCTGGAGCGCCTTCGACGGCCAGGACGACGAGATCGTCTGGAGCCGCCGCGCCGGCAACGCCTGGCAGCCGGTGAAGCGCCTCTACCCCGACAACTCCGTGCCCGACATCACCCCGGCCCTCACCGCCACCGCGGACGGCGGCGCCCTGATCGCCTGGAGCCGCTTCGACGGCCACGGCTACGCAGCTGCGGATGGCCCGCTTCGACCGCGCCGGCGGCGGACGCTGGCGCGGCGAGCACGCCGCCGCGCCCGTCCGGCTCGCTCTACCCCACCTTCCTCGGCGGCCGCGCCTCCTCTATCTCGACGCCGCGCCCCGCGGCTGGTCGGTCCTCGACCTCGACGCCGCAGGGCCGCGTCAAGGCCAGGGCGTCGGTCGCCTCGGCGCTGGACCGCCCCGCCGTCGCCTTCGCGGCGGCCCAGGTCCGGATGCGCTGGCCGGCCGAGAAAGTGAACGCCGCGGCGACCCTGGAAAGCGTCCCGTGAGCCGCCGCCCGTCTCGCCGCCGCTCGCCTCGCCTCCTCCTGGCGCTTGCGGGACTGCTCCCGGCGCTCGCCGCCGCGCAGACGGCTGCCGAAGACCTACCTCGCCTTCGGCGACAGCATCACGGCCGGGGTCGGCGACGACCCGACGCGGGCCGAGCCCGGGCTACCCCCCGCGCCTGCAGGCGCTCCTCCAGACGGTCGGCGTGAGCGCCACGGTGGCGAACTACGGCGTGGGCGGCGAGAAGACCCCCGAGGGGCTCGTCCCGCATCGACCAGGTCCTCGCCACCGGCAAAGCCGGGCGACGTGCTGATCCTGATGGAGGGGACGAACGACATCTCGCAAGTCGATCTCCCTCGAGACGACCATCTTCAACCTCGACACGATGGCCAGCCAGGCCGAGGCGCTCGGGCTCGGGGTGATCCACGCCACGGTCATCCCGCGCGAGCCCGACGCCAAGGTCGACTCCGACAACGTGCTGACCGACCAGCTCAACGGCCGCATCCGCAACCTCGCGGGCCAGCGCGGCCGGGCGCGAGGCCGATCCCAACGAGGTCTTCCGCAACCTGCCGAACCTCTTCGGCAGCTTCTACAGCAACCTGCCGGACGATCCCGTCGGGCACCCCAACGCCGCGGGCTACGACGTGCTCGCCAAGGTCTTCTTCAACGTGATCCAGGGGATCGACGCCGTCTCCCCCGTCCCCGGCATCATCAGGCCGGCCAACGGCGCCGTCAACGTCAAGCCCGGCGCCGCGATCCAGGTCGACGTCTGGGACTTCGGCACCGGCATCGACCTCGCGAACACCTTCCTGCTGGTCAACGGCCAGGTCGTCGCCGCCGTCGCCGCAGGGAACGGCGCGGCACGCCACGCTCGCCTACCAGCCGCCGGCCCCGCTGAGCGGCACGGTGACCGTCGGCCTGCGCTCGCAGGACCTCGCGACGCCGCCCAACCCGATCGACCGCCAGATCGCCAGCTTCAAGATCCAGGGCTCCCCGCTCAGCCTCCAGGGGGACATCAACGACGACGGCCGGGTGGACGGCGCCGACCTCATCCTCTTCGGCCTCCACTTCGGCGCCCGTGCAGGGGACCGCCAACTACTCGGCGGCGGCCGACCTCAACGCCGACGGCAGGATCGACGGCCTCGACCTCGCCATCCTGGCCGCCAACTTCGGCCAGTCGGCGCCGGGCACCACGCCGTAGAATCCTCGGCTGATTTACCGCGGTTAATTCACGTAGCCGAGCGCCTGCAGCGCCCGCTCCGTCTGGCCGTTCACCTCTTCGTCGTCCCCTTCGAGCCGCGCCTTGCGCATCCAGGCCACGAGGTCGCGGCGCAGCCGGCGCACCTCCTCGGTGCGGGTAGCGGCGAGGTTGTGCTGCTCGAGCGGGTCCTCCGCCAGGTTGTAGAGCTCGAAGCCGCCGGTCGGCGAACCGGCGGCGCGCGAGCGCGGGCCGCCCGGTGTTGAAGACCAGCTTCCAGACCCCCTCCTGCACGCTCTGGTAGAGGTTCGGACGGTGCCCCGCCTCGGAGAACGCCTGGCGGAAGACCGCTTGTTGCGCGGCGTCCGCCGGGCTTCTCCCTCATCAGGGGCCACAGGCTGTGCCCCTCGAGCCCGGGGACCTGGCGGTCCGGCGCCACCGCCTCGCGCAGGGTCGGGAAAGATGTCGATCAGCTCGACCGGCCGGTCGATCCGGCGCCCGCCGGCGAAGGCCGTTCCGTCACGAAGAAGAGCGGCACGTGGGCCGTGGTGTTGTACGGCAGCGGCCCGTGCTCGAACCAGGAGTTGTGCTCCCCCAGCTCCTCGCCGTGGTCGGCGGCGAAGACGATCAGGCTGTCCTCGAGGAGCCCCAGCGCGCGCATCTCGTCGAGCAGCTTCTGGATGTGCGGAGTCCATCACCAGCACGTTCGCGTCGTACTGGGCCACGTAGTACTTGAGGTCGGTGTGGCCGTCGAGGGTGTATCCCCTGGCCACCATCCGTTGCGGGATCGTCGCGGTCGCCGGGGCCGTGGAACAGGGCGTCGCCGAGGAACGGATCGCTCGCCCCCTCCGGCAGCATATAGGGGGCGTGCGGGTCCGTGTAGTGGATCCAGGCGAACAGGCGGTCGGCCTTGGCGTACTTGCGGAGCAGCGGCAGGGCGAGCGCGTTGACCCGCGGGGCGCTGGCGAGCGGACGGAACTGCTTGGGGTCGTCCGGGAAGTCGCCGCCCCCCCAGGTCTCCTGGAACTCGTCGAAGCCCGCGTTCCAGCCGAGCTTCGCGGCGAGCACCGCGTTCGAGACCACGCCGAAGGTCTTGTACCCCTGCTCCTTGAAGAACTCCGGCAGCGTCAGGTAGGGCGCCGGGATGCCCAGCGCCGCCTTGTGCGTGAGGCCGGTCGAGTGCGGATAGAGCCCGGTGAACATCGCCGCGAACGAGCTCCCCGTCTTCGGCCACTGGGTGATCGCGCGGTCGAACGTCACCCCGCCCGCCGCCAGCTTCTGGAGGCTCGGCGTGGTGGCGCGCGGATAGCCGTACAGGCTCATGTGATCGGCCCGCAGCGTGTCCACCGTGATGAAGAACACCCGCCGGGGAGGATGCGCCCGGGTCCGCCGGACCTCCCCGCCGCCTGCCTTGCCGCGGCAGCCGGCCAGGGCGAGGAGGGCGGAGGACGAGAAATCCAGAGGGTTTGAGGGCTTGAACGGCAAGGGTCGCGTCTCCAGCGGACGGGAGATGCTACTACAGAGCGGCCGGCCTCGAGCGGAGCGCCCCTCTTCTCCCGGAGGCCGGGGAGCGCTGGGAGAAGAGGGCCGGGGTGATGAGGGCCCGCCCGCCATGCCACAATGTCCCCGCCATGCCCCTCCGCCTCCACCCCGACCACCCGAACCTCTTCCAGGACGCCCAGGGCCGCCCCGTCGTCCTGGCCGGCTCCCACCACTGGGACAACCTGATCGACAACGCCGAGCGCCCGGGCGGCTTCGACTTCGAGCGCTACCTCGACCGCCTCGACGGCTGGGGGCACAACTTCATCCGCCTGTGGACCCACGAGGCCTGGACGCACGACCTCCACCCCCGCGTCTACCTCCGCCCCGGCCCCGGCCGCGCCCTCGACGGCCGGCCCCGCTTCGACCTCACCCGCTTCGATCCCGAGTACTTCGAGCGCCTCCGCAGCCCGCGTGGTCCGCGCCGGCGAGCGGGGCTTCCACGTCTCGGTGATGCTGTTCAACGGCTGGTCGATCCACAACAAGGGCGAAGGCAACCCCTGGGACCGCCACCCCTTCAACCGCGAGAACAACCTCCACCGGATCGACGGCGACCCCGACGCCCGCGGCGAGGGCTCGGACGTCCACACCCTGCGCGTGCCGGCGATCACCCGTCTCCAGGAGGCCTACGTCGACAAGGTCGTGGCGACCGTGGGAGACCTCGACCACGTCCTCTGGGAGATCTCGAACGAGAGCCCGCGGGAGTCCGTCGCCTGGCAATACCACTTCATCCACTATCTGCGGGCGATCGATCCCCACCGCCACCCCATCGGCATGACCGCCACCTTCCCCGGCAACCGCAACGAGGACCTCTTCCGCGAGCCCCGCCGACTGGATCTCCCCCGGCAACAAGGGGGGCTGGCGCAGGAATCCGCCCCCGGCGGACGGCCGGAAGGTGGTGATCGTGGACACCGATCACCTCTGGGGGATCGGCGGCGACGCGGCGTGGGTGCGGAAGGTCTTCCGGCCGGGCACCACCTCGCCTACATGGACCCGCTGGACGACGATCCGGTGCGCGAGGCGGCGCGGCGGGCGATCGGAAGCGGGAATCGCGAGTCACTCAGCGCAACTTCAAGGACGTTCAGGCCCGAAGGCGATCCTGCGATCGGCCTCTGAAATCATCTGCATGCAAGGAGACCCCGTATGAGAACCCACCCGTCCGTTCGTCCTCCTGCTCGGAGGCGCTCCTGCCCTTCGAGCTCCCGCCCTGCGCGGCGCCCAGGTCGCCGGTCACCGACGATCTGGTCATCCACGGCAACACGGTCCTCAAGCCCGGGACCTACACCGTGGACGACGTCCACGGCGACGGGGTGATCCAGATCGCCGCCGACAACGTCACGCTGGACGGCACCGGCGTGGTGATCCAGGGCACGGGGTTCCGCGGCTTCGGCATCCGCATGAACGGGCACTCGGGGCTGACCCTGCGCAACTTCACCATCCGCGGCTTCGACTACGGGATCTCGATCGAGAACGCCGCCAACGTCACGATCGAGGACAACGACGTCTCCGGCAACCGCAAGGACACCCAGACGGACGTTCCTCGACATCGGCTGCGGCGGCTGCTACGGCGGCGGCATCCTGCTCCGCAACGTGACGCGGCTCGCGGGTGCAGCGACAACACCCTGACCGACGAGAGCACCGGCCTGGAGGTGATCGGCGGCAGCGGCAACACGGTCACCGGCAACCTCTTCTCGGAAGGCCCCGAGGGGAACGAGACCCGGCAGGACAGTTGCTGGGGCCTCCGCCTCGACGGCTCGACGGAGAACGTGGTGCGCGGCAACGTCGCCGACTTCGTGGACCGCGAGCGCTATGGGCTCAGCTCGGGCGATTCGGCCGGCATCCTCCTCGTCGCCGGCGCCGACCGCAACCAGATCCTCGGCAATTCCTTCACCCACAGCGGCGACGGCTTCTTCCTCGGCAACTCCTGCGCCCGCGAGAGCGACGGCAACCTCGTCTCCGGCAACGACGGCTCGTTCTCTCCCCACAACGCCTTCGAGGCCACCTTCTCCAGCGGCAACGTGTTCGACCGCAACCGGGCGGACCACAGCGACTACGGCTTCTGGCTCGGCTACTCGCACGACAGCCGGGTCACCGGCAACGAGATCGCCGCCAACGCCTCGGCGGGGATCGCCATCGAGCACGGCCACGGCAACGAGATCGATCACAATACGATGACGCAAAACCCCTCGGCATCCGGCTCTGGGCGGCGGACACCACCTGCCCGTGGCCCGATTGCGGCGGCGAGCTGCCCCTCGGCGGACTACACGGATCCACGACAACACCATCACCCTCAACCAGTCGGCCTGTCGATCGAGAACACGGCCGGCGCCACGGTGACCCGCAACCGCCTGGCGGAAAACTCCTTCGTCACTTTCCGCGTCGGCGGGCGCAGTCCCCGCGTGATCGTGAACAACAACGACCTCATCTGCCGCCCGGGGGGCGCCACCCTCTGCCGAGACTCGCGTTCTCGAACGAGATGGCGCGCCGCTCGGCGTCAACGCCACCAACAACTACTGGGGGACCACGAACCCGGCGGCGATCCCCGGCCTGATCCTCGATCACGCGGACGACCCGAGCCTGGGGACGGTGACCTTCCTGCCCATCCTGCGGCGGCCGGTGTCGCCCGGAGAAGGACGCCGAGTAGAATCGCGGCGCCGATGACGACCTCGCTCCCCGAGCTCCGCCGCCGTCGCACCCGCCCAGCCGCTCGCCCACCGGCAGGCGATGCTGGTGTTCAGCGGCCTGGTGCTGGTCATGCTGCTCGCCGCGCTCGACTCGACGATCGTCTCGACGGCGCTGCCGACGATCGTCGGCGAGCTCGGCGGGCTCGAGCACCTCGTCCTGGGTGGTCACCGGGTACCTGCTCGCGCAGACCATCGTGACGCCGATCTACGGCAAGCTCGGCGACCTCTACGGCCGCAAGATCGTGCTGCAGATCGGCGGTCGTCCTCTTCCTCGCCGGCTCGGCGCTCTGCGGCCTCGCCAGGACGATGACGCAGCTCATCGTCTTCCGCGCGCTCCAGGGGCTCGGCGGCGGCGGGCTGGTGGTGACCTCGCAGGCGGTGGTCGGCGACATCATCCCGCCGCGCGACCGCGGCCGCTACCAGGGGATCTTCGGCGCCGTGTTCGGCCTCGCCAGCGTCGCCGGGCCGCTGCTCGGCGGCTACTTCACGACGCACCTCTCCTGGCGCTGGATCTTCTACATCAACCTGCCGCTCGGCGTCGTGGCGCTGGTCGGTGCTCGGCGCTCACCCTCCCCGCGCCGCTCGGAGCGCCGCGCCCACGCCATCGACTACGCCGGCGCCGCGCTGCTCGCCGGCGCCCTGAGCGCGGTGATCCTCTTCTCGGACCTCGGCGGCGGCATCTATCGCCTGGTCGTCGCCGCCGATCCTCGGGCTGATCGCCGTCGGCGTCGTCGGCTGCTGGCGTGTTCGCCTTCGTCGAACGGCGGGCGCAGGAGCCGATCCTGCCGCCCCGCCTCTTCGCCGAGCGCTCGTTCGCGATCACCTCGCTGGTCGGCTTGATCGTCGGCTTCGCGCTGTTCGGCTCGGTCACCTATCTTGCCGGTCTTTCTGCAGGTGGTGAAGGGCGCGAGCCCGACCGCGTCGGGCCTGCAGATGCTGCCGATGATGGGCGGGCTGCTGCTCGATGTCGGTGATCTCCGGGCAGCTGATCAGCCGCACCGGGCGCTACAAGCTGTTCCCGGTCGCTCGGCACCGGGATCATGACCGGTCGGGCTGTTCCTGCTCTCGCGGCTGGCGATCGACAGCAATTCGACCTGATCGCCGCCTACATGCTGCTGCTCGGGCTCGGCGTCGGGCATGGTGATGCAGGTGCTGGTGATCGCCGTGCAGAACGCGGTCGACTACCGGGACCTCGGCGTCGCGACCTCGGGCGCGACGCTGTTCCGGCTCGATCGGCGGCTCGCTCGGCACGGCGATCCTCGGCGCCATCTTCGCCGCCCGCCTGACGGCGAACCTCGCCCGCCTGCTGCCCGCCGGCAGCCGCGCGGCTCTCCCCCGCCGGGCGCCGGGGCGCATGACCGCCGCGGCGCTCGCCGCGATGTCGCCCGCGGTGCGCGCGGCCTACGGCGCGGCGTTCACCGCCTCGCTCAACACCGTCTTCCTGGTCGCCGCCGTGCGTCTGCGCGGTGGCTTTCGCCTTCACCTGGCTCCTCCCCGAGCGCCCGCTGCGGGCCACCCTCGCCGCGTCGGCCGGCGAGACGCGGGCAACGAGGCGGGCGAGGCCTTCGCCCGCCCCGCCGGCGAGGAGGGGGCGGAGGCGCAGATCTACGGGGCGCTGTCCGCGCTCTCGGACCGCGCGGTGCAGCGCCGCCACATGGAGAGCATCGTCGCCCGCGCCGGAGAGACGCTGACGCCGCTCGCCGCCTGGCTGCTCACCCGCCTCGAGCGCTATCCCGAGCACGACCCCTTCGCGGCGGCGGGCGAGCGCGGCGTCGAGGCGGAGCGCGTGCACCTCGCGCTCGAGGAGCTGCGCGGGCGCGGGCTGATCGCGGAACACACGGGCGCCTCCCCCAAGCCCCCTACGCCGACCCCGGCGGGCTGCGACGTGCTCGACCGTCTCGCCGCCGCGCGCCGCGCCCACCTCTCCGACCTCGCCGCGGACTGGGACCCCAGCCGCCACCCCGATCTGGCGGCCTTCCTCACCCAGTCGCTCGAGCGCCTGGCGCCGACCGCCCACCGCGCCGGCCCCGGCGAGGCCTGAGGGGTTACCTGTTCATCTGGATCGAGGGTGTCAAGCCACTGGTGGCGGCACCACCGTCTCGTAATGGAGCGAGCGCGCGTCGAATCGTGACAGCACGGCCCGCGCCTTGGCGGGCACCACCGCGACCTCGTGGCGCTCCCCCGCAAACGCCTGCACGGCGGCCAGCGAGTCGAACCACATGATCGTCACGAACTCGACCTCGCCATCGTCCTCTCGCCGTCCGAGCGAGATGCCGCGATACCCGGGGACCTGCCGGCCCGCGATCCCGGGAAAGATCTCCTCGAGCAGCAGCGCCTGATAGGCGTCGGCGTTTTCCGGTGTCGTCCAGCCGCGCCAGATCCTGGTGATCATCGGCCGACCTCCTTTCCTTCTGCACAGCGGATCCTACCGCGGCTCGCGGTCCAGCCTTGGCGCGCGGCGCCGAAGCTCATAAGATGTTCCCGTTTCCCGCGACTTCGCGGGGACGGAGACGCGTGAGCAAGCAACCTTTCGACATCGACCGGGCGATGCAGAAGATCGGCGAGGCGGTCCAGCCGTTTCCGAAGGCGGCGATGTTCGAGCTGGCGGACGAGGGGTTCGACTCGCCGTTCGAGCTGCTGGTCGCCTGCATCATCTCGATCCGCACCCGCGACGAGACCACCCTGGTCCGCCGCGCGCCGGCTGTTCGAGCTCGCCCGCGACGCCGGCGGCGATGAGCCGGCTCCCGCCGAGCGGATCGACCGGCGCGATCGCCCTCAGCACCTTCCACGAGCCCAAGGCGCGGCAGATCCGCGAGATCGCCCGCCGGATCGTGGCGGAGCACGGCGGCGAGCTGCCGTGCGACCGACGAGGTGCTGCTCTCCTTCCCCGGCGTCGGGCCGAAGTGCGCCAACCTGGTGCTCGGCATCGCCTGCGGCGAGCCGCGGATCGGCGTGGACATCCACGTCCACCGGGTCACCAACCGCTGGGGCTACGTCGCGGCGACGACGCCGGAGAAGACCATGGCCGCCCTGGAGGCGAAGCTGCCCAGGAAGTACTGGGTGGAGATCAACCGCCTGCTGGTGCCCTTCGGCAAGCACGTCTGCACCGGCGTGCGTCCGAAGCGCTCGACCTGCCCGGTGCTCGAGATGTGCCGGCAGGTGGGGGTGACGGAGCACCGGTAGCTCGCTGTCAGCCCGGTGTTTTTGCAGTCCTGCTAGCATCACCTCAAGGCGCGGGCCACCCGCGATCCTTCGAACCTAAAAAGGAGTGAGCATGGCTTCAGACCCGTCCGCGCCGGCCGGCAACTCGCCGCAGCGCCCCGGCAATCACCTGCGTTTCCACGCTCCCCACGTCCACCTGAGCTCGGCCTTCGGCGGCGACTGGTTCGGGCGGAAGGCGGAGGGGTTCGCTCGCTTTTTCGGCACGCCGGTGTTTCTGATCGCGCAGACGGTGCTGGTCGGCGTCTGGATCGCGTTCAACATCTGGGGGCTCGCGCATTTCGATCCCTATCCGTTCATCCTGCTCAATCTGGCGTTCAGCACCCAGGCGGCGTACGCGGCGCCGCTGATCCTGCTCGCTCAGACGCGGCAGGCGGACCGCGACAAGGCGCTCTCCGAGGCGGACGCCCAGCATCGCGAGGCGCTCGCCGCGGCCAGCTCCGAACGGCAGGCGCTCGCCGCACGCCAGCAGGAGCTGATCGTCAAGCTGCTGGAGCAGAACACCGAGCTGACCCGCACCACCCAGGAGCTGACGATGCGGGTCCAGGAGCTGACGCGGGACATCCACAGCCGCACCTGCGAGTCCTGAGCGATCTTCGGCCGCCGGCGATCGGAGCATTTCAAGAACTCCGGGCCCGGTTGGCTCCAAACCCGCCTCAGGGAGCCGTCAGGTAGCTCAACGTGTTCCTGATCAGCCGCTTCGGCACCGCTTCCCAGAGGTTCGAGTCGCCGCAGAAGACGATCCGCCCTTGGCCGAAGGGGAGGAGGCCGAGCGCTGCCGGCCCTACGGGCTCGTCCGGATCTTTCACGTTGTTGTCGTTCAGATCGAGGTAGTCCTCGGTGGACAGCCAGCCGAGGATCTTCGCCTCCGCGGGCTGCGCGGTGAGCCCGCTGCCGCCGAGGTAATTCAACGGCTCGACCCCCTGGGTGAGCGGATCGGGGGCGAACTTGTTGAGCCGCGCCGTCGTGTTGTGCGGGCCGGGGCCGGGGATGCGGGCGATCGACTGGAAGTGAAGCCCGAAGTGCTCCGCGAGGGCATCCTGCGGATGATGCTCGACGAGCAGCAGGAGACGGCCACCCGTCGTCACCCAGTGGTCGTAGGCATCGATCTCCGCCGGGAGGTAGGGACCGAATCCCGTGTCGCGGATCACCAGATCGGCCTCGGCGAGGAGCGCCGCCGTGATCCGCGTGTCGCGGGGGAGCTCGGTCACCCGGTAGCCGAGCGAGCGGAGATGGTCGGCGAGGGCTTTGCCCTGGTGCGGCAAGCCGAAAGAGAAATCTTTTCGCTGCGGCGCCCACCAGGACCCGCCGTCGTGCGAGGCGTCGATCAGGATCTGGCGCGGCTTGGCGGCCGCGGCCAGCCGGCCGGGAGCCGCCAGACCGGCGGCGAGCAGGATGAAGCCGAGGGCGAGCGCGAGCTGGTGAAAGGGTCGGA